>CP126532.1 GCA_030167145.1 Ktedonobacterales bacterium
GCCAAACATGCCGAAGTAGAAGAAGTTTTGCAGAATCAAGCCGATGACCATTGAGAAGAAGGTCGCGATGGTCATCACGAGCATGTCGCGGTTGATGATGTGTGTTAACTCGTGAGCCAGCACCGCCTCAAGCTCTGGTTCGCTGAGCGTGTCCAGAATGCCGGTCGTGACAGCCACCACGGCGTTATCCTTGTTGCGGCCAGTGGCGAACGCGTTGGGTAGACTGGAGTTTACAATGGCGACCTTTGGCTTGGGTAGGTTCGCTTGCATGGCAAGCCGCCCAATCATGTCATGCAATTGTGGCGCCTCCGCCTCAGTAACCTCTTTCGCACCCATTGAGGCGAGCGCAATCTTATCGGCGAAAAAGAACTGCACGACAGCGATAACCAACGCAACAGGAATCGCGATGATGCCATAGCCAAGCCGTGTCAGCACCCCCGCGAAGATCAGATAGACAGCGCCCAGTAGGAATATTGTCATGACCATGCGTACGGACAGCCCTACGTCAGGCTTGTACCATCGCGGTCGTCCTCGAAGTGTCATGAAACGCCTCACTCTTGCATACTCTGATTCCCCTCTCCAACAGCATTTGCATGCGCAATGCCAGGAAGGGCAACGCTTTTCCCAGCGTCTCTCTATTCATACGTCACAATCATGAAAATGTCGTAAGAATCCTCGCGGCTCTCAAGAAAACGAGAAAGGCCACCGGAACACTCGTCCAGCGGCCTTGCCTGAAGCATGTCACTCCGATTGCTTTCGATCCTGCTCTTTGGCTTTCAATGCCCGATAATAGCTATGTGGACGCGGATGATGTTCGTTGTCTTCGTATGCCGGACGCACAGAATCTTCATCTACACGCCGGTCATCATGCTCGCTGATGATTTCTTGCAAGTCATTGTAGATGGCATAGTTATCCAGCGTCTCGCGCTGGCGTAACAAGTGTTTAATCATCATGGCTTGCGGCACGGCAGTTTGGCTGTTGCGTTCTGGCTCAGCCCGCTTCAGAAACTTCTCAACGAGTGCAATGCTGTCCTCATTCGCGCCGTTTTGCTCCAATCGGTCACGAATAAATTCTAGCTGCTCGTATGCATTCACTTCTGGCTCCCTTCACGCGACCACACACTCCCAGAGCGCCCCGACCATATGTTTCGCACCGGATGTGAGTGGTGTATGAATAACACTCAACTCGCCCCACCCAATCCAATAGATTATACGGCATGAGGAGACATATCGTCACTCAACGGGCTGGCGCCATACTGAGATCAAAATATATTGATGTCGCATGAATGGCGAATTAAAGCGGCGCCGAATCATGATATGTCTGGCACTATGCAAGTACGAACACGCAATAGTACTGGCCCTCCCCTAAGTCTCCTTGCTCGCGCATACGCAGCCCAGCAGTGCGCGCATCTTCTTCGAGTTCTTCGGGAGGAATCCTTTCGCTCAGTGGCGGTCCTGATACCTCGTCGCGAATCTGCCATTCGAGAACTGCAAGTCGCCCCGACGGCTTGAGTAGGCGCGCAGCGCGGTGGAGAAATGTCGCACGATGCTCAATCTCGTTTAATACGAACGCCAACAGCACAAAGTCGCAGCTTTCGGGAACAATGGGAATTTCGACCTCGCCGGTCTTTACAACACGCACGTTGTCCAATCCAGCTTCGGTGGCGCGACTACGGACGGCAGTGAGCATCTCACCTTGGATGTCACCTGCTAATACACGCCCATACTCGCCTACGATTCGCGCCGCCGGCAATGCGAAGAATCCTGGCCCGCAACCAATGTCCGCTATCGTATGGCCGGGTTTCAGGCCCAGTGCGGTGAGCAACTTTTCGGGTCGCAGTATTGCCTCCCGCTCTTCGGAGAGCAAGAGTTGCTTTTCCCGGACATCAAATTTATGCGGCATGAGGCGCTCCTTTGCGCTACGCTGAAGTTATTCCTAGTTCACGGTCTTCCGATGTGGATGGTAGCACAGACAGCATGGCGCTGCCACGTTGACCACGCCCGCTTGAGCGTTCCCAACGTAACCCCTGGTTCAGAAGTGCCATACGAGTGGCTTGCCTTCATCTTAGCTTAAGGATTGCCGTGTATAGTGAAATATGCGCACATCGAAGACACCAATGTGGATGGCGGTCAGATGTCAAGAAGGCAGGCGCCATGGGACGCCAATAGTACATGACAGAGTGCGAAGCATAGCGCGAGGCGCGGCTCTAGACTATAATGAGAGTAATGTGCGCGTACCTGCGTGCGCGCAGAGCGGAGAAACGGAGCGATTCTTATGGGTGGTTTCCATTGGCCTGAGTTGATCATCATTGTGGCCATTGCGCTTTTGGTCTTTGGCCCGAAGCGACTTCCTGAGATGGGGTCGTCCATCGGGAAGACCATTCGCGAGTTCCAAAAATCAATGCGGGAGGTGACGCAGCCAGAGCAACCTTCCACTCCTGCCACGCCCGCATTGCCGCCAGCTACTAACGTTGCTGCGGTATCCGGCCAGGAGACAGCCGCACCCAACGCCACTGAGAGTACTCCAGACGTCACGTCATCATTAGCAGCGCAGACGTCAACTGGGACCACTGCTGAATAGCGGCACTGACTTGGGACGCCGGAGTAAAAGTTGAAACATTGATTGGCCGTGAAGCAGATCGTACATGTGTATATCACGTGCCGAGAAGATTTGTGTGCGCCTTGAGCGCTTCGTTATACGTCTCACCCTGTGAAGGATGACGCGATATCGCGATTTTTGGCTTGGGATGGGTCGGGTGTGGTAGCTGTGCGATGCATGATGCGCTCACGATGAGGAGACGGCTCATGGCAAGAAACGATGTTTACGATGGTGTACAACTGGGCCAACAAGGCAATCTGGCAAACATCCCTCCTACACCGGGCGATGAGGGCGAGGGCGAAGGCGCGACGATGACGCTTGTCGAGCACCTCGAAGAATTGCGGAAGCGCCTTTTCTTCTCTGTGCTAGCCATCGCTATCTTCTCGATTCTGGGTTTCGTGTTCTGGGATAAGATCCTTGAGTTCCTCGCATCTCCACTTCCAGATATTGCCGCGAAACTTTCTGATTCAGGGCATCAAAAGCTCATTTCGACCGATCTTGGTGGTCCATTTCTCGTAGCGCTGAAGGTGGCCGTAGCAGTCGGCATTGTCGTTGGCTCTCCAATCATTCTATATCAGGTTTGGGCCTTCATCTCGCCAGCGCTTACACGTAAAGAGCGCAAATACGCCCTACCATTCACTGTGCTAGGGGTCGGACTATTCATCACCGGGCTGGCGCTAGGCTATGTCGTACTTCGCTATCCAGTGCAATGGCTCTTTCACTTTGGCAGCGACCAATTCATCTTGCTTCCTGATGCCAACAGCTATCTCACATTCGTCGCCTATTTTCTACTAGCCTTCGGCATCGTCTTTGAACTGCCATTAGTGCTTACATTTATGGGCATTGTTGGCATCATCAATAGTCGGATGCTACGCCAAAAGCGCATGTACATCCTCTTCGGCCTCTGGGTGCTTTCCTGTTTCATCACACCTGGCGCCGACCCGTATAGCCCGATAATTATCGGCGTCTCCTTGACTTTCCTCTTCGAGTTATCCGTATTGCTTCTGCGGATCATTAAGAAATAGCCAGCCCCGTGCGTGTTCGTGATTGCAATCTCTCTCGTAGACTTGATTAGCAACGGGCCGATGAGAAAGAGATATATCGCATCGCTGCACTCGCGCGTGCCAGGAACGTAAGTGCCATAGTTTGTCCACTAGCCAACAAGCACGTCTGCTATTTCGCGTAACTCCTCTGGAGTCAATTTCCACTCTGCTGCTCGTGCGTTACCAGCCACCTGCTCTGGGCGGGTCGTACCGGCGATGATGGTGCTCACAGCAGGCTGAGCCGCCAGCCACGCCAGCGCCAACTCCCCTACCGTGCGCCCGCGTTCTCGCGCCCAGGTATCCAGTCGCTGAACGGCCTCCAATGTCTCTGCGCGGAGTCGTGGCTCGAACCTTGGATTATTATGCCCACGGGTCCCCTCTGGCGGCGGCTCGCCTGGTCTGTACTTCCCGGTGAGTACACCCGCGCCCAGTGGAAAGTAAGGAATAATGCCAATTCCGAAATGCAGACAACATGGCACAAGCTCCCGCTCGATCTCACGCTCTAGCAGATTGTATTCCGGCTGCGCTGAAACGAATTTTGCTAGTTGCTCACGGTCGCTGATCCAAAGCGCCTCCGTCAGTTGCCATGCAGCATAGTTTGAGCAGCCGATGTAGCGCACCTTGCCTGCGCGCACTAGATCATCCAGCGCGCTGAGCGTCTCTTGCAGTGGTGTCAGCGCGTCGAACTCGTGAATTTGGAACAGGTCAATCGTCTCGATGTCCAGGCGACGCAGGCTTGCGTGGCAACTCTCCGTCACGTGCTTGCGCGACGAGCCATACTCATTCGGCCCTTCGCCCATACGCATTCCGACCTTCGTAGCGATCACCGCTGAATCCCTGAATCCTCTCAGTGCTTTGCCCAGATACGTTTCCGAAATGCCCAGATTGTAGATATTCGCGGTATCGAAAAAATTGATTCCCTGCTCCAGTGCCTCGCGCACAATCTCCGCCGTCCGTGATTCATCCGCATAGCGCCCGAATGTGTTGCCGCCCAATCCAATTACGGAGACCCGTAGTCCTGAGCGGCCAAGCTGTCTGTATTCCATTCGTTCAGAGTCCCTCTCGTCGGGCAAAGTGACGTGCTAGTTCACGGCTCCAATTGTACCGCAAATTGTTCATCTTGCCAGCCATGCGGCAACCGTATATGGCCGACTTTCCTATATGTTAGCACTGAATTTCGATTTGCCAACATGCGCGGAAAGTCATTCGTTTGCGCGTTAGCGATGAAGAAGTGGCCAATAGAGCAACAGAATGATGGTAAGCATACAAAGTATGACACTTCCGAGAACTTGTTTGTCTCGCCAAAGTAGCTCATCGGGCCGATCTCCCTCGCCTTTGACATAGATGAGGTAAAGATAGCGAAAGACACCGAAGAGGACAAACGGAATTGTCAGCATCAAAGCGTGACCAGCGCCCAGACCTTGGATTGTATAGAGGCTGTACGTGATGAGTGTGCAGGTGACAACTACACCCATGAGTTGATCGAGGAGTTGCAGCGTGTAATGGCGCAGGTTAGCGCGATGACTCACAGCACCCGTGTTCAAGTTGACTAGCTCGGCACGTCGTTTGCCCAAAGCTAACAGGAGTGCCAAGAAAGTCGTACAGAGATAGAACCACGGGGAGATCGGTACGGGAATGGCCAGCGCACCTGCTATGGCGCGGAGGACAAAACCAATGGCGATGATGAAGACATCCCAAAGTACTTCATGTTTGAGCCGAAGCGAGTAGAGTATATTTATGCCCAAGTAACTGACAATAGTGAGAATGAATAATGTCGCCGCCCCCCCCCATTCGGCGAAAGGATCAGGCTGCCCGCGAAGAAGGACGAACGCGAGCCAGACACTTAGGCCCAGGGAAATAACGACGCATGCGACGCCGACAAGCGTGGCAGCGCGGCGCGAAAGACGGCCTGAGGCGATTGGACGGTAGCGTTTACGAGGGTGCATCCTATCACTATCGCGGTCCGCTATGTCATTCATGATGTACACGGCGCTTGCGGCAAAGCAGAAAGCGAGGAATGCAACAGCGACGCGCTCGACATCTGCATGATCGGTTAGGCGCTGAGCAAAGATGAGAGCAAGAAATACCAGCGTATTCTTCGTCCATTGAGCAGGCCGCATGGCAGCAAATGCAGCTTTCGCTTGGCCGACAATGCTGACATCCTCTGTATGGAGTGTTGCTCTGTCTTCTGGCTCGATGGAATCTGAGGGTGTCCGTCCAAGTGTGCCTGACCCGCGAGATCCAGATCTCATCGTGTCACCTCGCGATTTGTGGGAAGGTGCCCACATCTAGCACATGATAGCGTGCTAAAGAGAGCAAAATGTGGCGAGCATGATAGCTAATACATGACCTTCACCTTCCAGCAAGCCGTCGCTAATAAGGCTATGTGGTAGGTGAGGATGCTCCAACTGTCTCACGCTTATACACTCCAATAGCGCGGAATCGCTGGTAGCGTTGTTCGAGGAGTTGTTCTGTAGCCAGTTGCTCAAGCTCGCTAATATGCCTGATAATGGCTGACTTCACGGCAGCAGCAGCGGCGGCGTAGTCTTGGTGCGCGCCGCCTGCTGGCTCGGGAATTATCTCTTCGATCAACTTAAGTTTGAGCAGTTCTTGTGCTGTGATTTTCATTGCCGCCGCAGCCTTGTGAGCATGGGAGCTGTCGCGCCAGAGAATCGAGGCGGCAGCTTCAGGGCTGGCAACGGTGTAGATAGTGTTCTCTAGCATCAATATGCGGTCGGCAACACTTGTGGACAACGCTCCGCCACTTCCCCCCTCACCGATGACAATGCTCACGATAGGTGTGCGAAGTCCGGCCATAACAAAGAGACTTTCGGCAATAGCCTGGGCAATACCACGCTGTTCAGCTTCTAGATCAAGCGAGGCGCCAGAGATGTCTATCAGCGTGACGACCGGCATTTGAAATTGCTCGGCTTGACGCATCAGTCGCTGCGCTTTGCGATATCCTTCGGCATGGGCCATGCCAAAATTACGCTCCAAGCGATCCTTTGTATCGCGCCCTTTCTGGTTACCGATCAGCATAATAGTCTTGCCGTCAATGCTGGCAAGCCCGCCCATGATGGCATGGTCATCAGCATAACGGCGATCTCCGTGCAGTTCAAAGAAATCGTCGCTGACAAGGTTGATATAGTCAGCGGTATATGGGCGATTCTTATGTCGTGCGACTTGAACCCGCTGGGTAGGTGTGAGGTTGCGATAAATCTCACGGGCACGTTGATCCAACTGTATTCTCAGTCCATCAAGCTGCGTCCGCTCATCGGGACGCAGACGGTCGCCACGACGCTGAAGCGCTTGAATACGCTTGTCAAGGTCGGCAAGAGGGCGTTCAAATTCAAGATCATATGGCATTTGGCGCTCCTTCCGCGTGGTGGTGTTTCAGGCGCAGAGGCAAGAACAGTCACACGAATCGTTTACTAGCTGCTCCGTAGAGACGCAAGATGCGCCCAATCGTAGGGCGTAAATCGCGTCGGTGAACGATGGTGTCTATCATGCCCCGCTGGAGCACAAACTCAGATGTATTGGTGTCTTTGGGCAGCTTTTGGTGCATGGCTTGCTCAATGACACGCGGACCAGTGAAGCCAATGACAGCGCCAGGTTCGGCAAGGATTACGTCGCCAAGCATCGAGAAACTAGCGAATACTCCGCCGGTAGTTGGGTCGGTGAGAAGCGAGATAAATGGCACCCCAGCATCCGCAAGGCGCCTTAATGCTGCCGAGGTCTTTGCCATCTGCATGAGGGCGAACAAACCTTCTTGCATGCGTGCTCCGCCAGACGCCGAGATAATGAGCAGCGGCAGGCGATCTTTGGTAGCACGTTCAATACCAAGTGTGATCTTCTCTCCCGCAACCGAACCCATGCTGCCTCCTATGAAACGGAAGTCCATGACCACGATGATGAGCGGCATCCGCTCGATTTCACCCTTGCCAACAACAACCGATTCGTTCAGGCCTGTTGCCCGGCGCTTCGATTCAAGCTCAGCGATGTATGGGCCTTTTGCGTCGCTGACGAATCCGAGAGGATCAGCGGATAGGAGGTCATTGGCAAATTCCTCGAAGGAATCACGGTCGAGCAGCATATCTATGCGCTCATGCGCGTCCATGCGGAAATGGTATCCACAGCGCGGGCAGACCTTCTGGTTTCGCTCCAAGTCCTTGCCGACAAGCAACTCACGGCAATTGGGACACTTGACCGCCAGGTTTGTGGGCAAAGTATGTACGGCGTCTGGATGTGCGCCGTTATGACCCACTACCGGTAGTGCCGGTTTTGATTCGTCCCTCACCGCTGATGCCCTTTCGTCGAAATTTGGTGAGCTGCTGGTGGTATGGCATTTACCGCTGACATCCGCTCCCACCACCGGATGTCACCGTAGTGTGATTCGTACCACATCTATCTTATAAGGCGCGTCAATAGCACTGAAAGTCTCAATCCTCCTCAAAAAGCGCGTCAACAAATTGATCGGGATCGAACGGCGCGATGTCGTTCACCTGTTCGCCAGTGCCAATGAATTTGATCGGTAGGCCAAGCTCCGAGGCGACAGCGAAAGCGATGCCACCTCGTGCGGTTCCGTCAAGCTTGGTAAGGATGACACCGCTGACTCCCGCATCTTGTACGAACTGTTTTGCCTGGAGAAATCCGTTTTGACCAGTAGTGGCATCCATGACCAGCAACACCTCGTGTGGGGCTTCTGGGTCGTATTTTTGGAGCACACGCATGATCTTCTTCAACTCTTCCATGAGGTTGAACTTTGTGTGGAGACGACCAGCTGTGTCTACAATGAGTACGTCACTACCACGAGCTTGCGACGCTTGCATGGCATCGTACACGACTGCGCCGGGATCAGCGCCATGCTGATGACTGATAACGGGCAAGCCGATACGATCTCCCCATGTGCGAAGTTGTTCAATCGCGGCGGCGCGAAAGGTATCGCCCGCCACAAGCATAACCCGATGTTTTTGGCGCTTAAGGAGATTGGCAAGTTTGGCAATGCTAGTCGTCTTACCAACGCCATTGACTCCTACAACAAGATAGACCGAGATACGCGATGTGTCGGAGACTACCAGCGGCTCTGGATCACCAAGCAACACGGCCAATTCTTCCTTCAGAGCAGAACGAAGTTGTTTTCCGTGGGTAAGATGCTCCGCAGCAACACGCTCACGCAACGTACTCATGAGATGTTCAGTAGTTTGGACGCCAACATCTGAAGTAATCAGTGTTTCTTCCAATTCATCCCAAATGCTTTCAGTGATCTCTTCGTCAGTTTCAAATGCTGTGCTGACCCGGCCGAAAAGTTGGCGGGTACGTCCCAGACTCAGGCCGAATGGATTGCGAAAGAACCCACGCTTGGATGCGCTTTGCCCGGAAGTAGTTTCCAACTCGTCTTCGTCGGCTGCAGTGTCTGCCTGCAGGTCGTCGTCCGTCGTGACGACAGCGTCTTGTACTGGTGCGCTGCTCGCGCTCGTGACCTGCATGACAAGAGGGTCGCCTGCACCCACTACCTCGGTGTGCGCTTCGGGAAGTGGTGGAAATGCAGGTTCTGTGGCATGAATTGTGGGCGCCGTATCGCCAAGTTGAGCATCGGCTTCCTCAACCACATCCGCTGCGTCGGAACTTTGAGGCGGCGCTGATGCATCAACTATTGTATCTTCTGTTCGCTTGAAGATTCCTTCGCGCAACCGTTTGAACACGTAAAAAACTCCTCGACACATTGTCTAAGGCTCATGCTCGAGTGGGTAGAACATCTCAAGCTGCTCATTCCAACTGAGTAAGCAAGACACGACAAAATGGGCGCGCGCTGACATAAGTGTATCACTTGTCAACGGCACGCCCTGCGACCTCATCAATAGTAGCCCGTGTTAAAGCTCACGTACCTGCGCGCTTCAAGATCTATCAAAATCAATCGCAACGGAGGGTGTTAACGTGCGCTGCGATAGGAATGGATGGATCCGTCGCTCACAGGTTCGTTGATGATGATGTCCCCGTTTCGAATTTTTACATTGTAGAGGCAGTTCGGATTGGTGCAGACCCAGGCTTTGTACTGGATCGAAGCTCCCTGGCTGCCAAAGTCAGACAGTGGCACGAGATCGCCCGCACCACACTTTCTGCATCGCGGAAATACATACTCCACGCCCATCGCCCCTTCCTTCAGCTCTACCTATTGCCGGCACCCACAGACACATCAAGGACTCAGGTGCGCCCTAATTCCGCTAGCAAGGCAGAGCCTCCACCACGTCGTCCGCTCGTCCGCAGAGCGCGGTGAGTGCGGTTTCACTATATCACAACCATAGCATACTTCAGGGATCATGCGCCCGTGTCTGTTATAGGGTCACACTGAATTTGGGATCGCAAGTTTCGGACCAGGAACAGAGACATAGGCGATTGCACGGTGGGCAAAGACTGAGCATAGGAGATAGGGCTAACACGGAACGACAGAAAATGATAACTGCTGTGCCTTCACCAGCGCCTCAATCGTTAGTACACCTGAATCGGGGGATAGTTTCGCAACGGCCAAATTGTGGCGAGTGATTGTATTACGCCGTCAGGTGCGTTATACTGAGCATGAGCAGGCTGGCATCCGAGCAGTTGGCGGAATATGCGAGTAAATTCACCGCTGTTTTGCCCCGCTTCGGAAGAATGCTATCTGCCACATCTCAGGAGGAGTTTATGGATAACCGCACACGGGCACCTCGGCGATCCCGTACTACCAGGGCTGACCAGACCCAGAGCGTACTGCCACTGCCACAGCACATACAAGTTGCGAGTGAGGTGGTTGGTGCTGAAGGCATGAGTGCCTTGCCGGTGCTACCTGTGCGGAATACGGTGGTACTGCCGAATATGGTGGTATCACTTTATGTAGATCATGACGCAGCGCTTCAGGCAGTCGAGGCGGCGATGACTGGGGACCGCATGCTTTACATCGTAGCGCAGCGCTCGGAGGAGACAGAGAATCCCACTCATCACGATGTCTATTGCGTGGGCACGGAGTGCCTGGTTACACGGATGTTGCGTATGCCTGATGGGGCTAGTAGTATCCAGGTGCAGGGAATGCGACGGTTGCGCGCCGACAAGTGGCTCCAGTACACACCATTCGGGCGTGTAAGTGGTACATCGTTTGATGATCGTGATGAGTGTGGCGCGGAACTAGAAGCGCTCATGCGTACCGCACGCGGCTATTTCGCGACCTGCGCTAAGCTGAATCCGCATCTTGCTGAAGATAGCTACGTACATGCACTGAATATTGCGCGACCTGGTGCGCTCGCAGACTACATTGTGGCGCAGATTGAGCCGCCGATTGCGGTACGGCAAAGTGTACTTGAGACATTTGATGCCTCTGCGCGCCTGCGGAAGGTGTGTCAGGTGCTGCGGAGCGAGCTTACTGTTCTACAGCTTGAGCAGAGAATCCAAGACGAAGTGCAACGCGAGGTAGATCAGAGCCAGCGCGAGTTTTACCTACGTGGCCAGCTCAAGGCTATTCAGCGCGAATTAGGCGAGCAAGATCCTGCTCAGCAAGAAATCGAAGAAATCGGCGAGCGAATCAAGAACTGTAGCATGCCAAATGAGATTCAGGCTCGAGCGCTCAAGGAACTTGCACGACTTCATTCGTTGCCGCCGATGTCGCCAGAGCAGAGTGTGCTTACAAATTATTTAGATTGGTTGGTAGCAGTGCCGTGGCGCGAGCAGACGACTGACCAACTAGATTTGAGCGTGGTCACGAGTGTCTTGGAGACGCGCCATTTTGGCCTTGAGCGAGTGAAAGATCGGATTCTGGAGTTTATTGCGGTGCGGAAGCTTGCGCCAGAGGGACATTCGCCTATCCTTTGTCTCGCTGGACCGCCGGGAGTGGGCAAGACGACCCTCGGGCGTTCAATCGCCGAAGCACTTGGGCGCAAGTTTGCTCGTATTTCTCTGGGAGGTGTACGCGACGAGGCTGAGATTCGCGGCCACCGGCGCACGTATGTTGGTGCGCTGCCGGGGAGAATCATTCAGGCAATGAAGAGCGTCGGCTCCACGAATCCTGTGTTGCTGCTCGACGAGATAGATAAGTTAGCGGCAGATTATCGTGGCGATCCCGCTGCTGCGTTGCTCGAAGTGCTGGACCCAGAGCAGAATGCGACATTCTCCGATCATTACCTGGAAGTACCCTACGACCTATCTCAAGTGTTTTTCATCGCAACAGCGAATGTTCTTCACACGATTCCGGCGCCACTGCGTGATCGAATGGAGATTATCGAGATCTCTGGCTACACTGAAGAGGAAAAGGTACACATCGCGCGCGATTTCTTGCTTCCGCGTCAGGTGCGTGAGACGGGAGTCGGGCCATCACGGATAGAAGTGAATGATGATGCACTGCGGCGGATTATTCGCGAGTACACTTTTGAGGCCGGAGTGCGCAACTTAGATCGCGAATTGGGGACAATTTTGCGTCGTGTAGCGCGTCACGTAGCTGAGGGCAGACGACACAAGGCATTGGTTACAGCGCAACGTGTGCCGTCGTACCTTGGGCCGCAAAAGTATTATCCGACCGAGGCAGAAGACCGCGACGAGGTAGGAGTGGCGACGGGTCTCGCGTGGACCGCGGCTGGTGGAGATCTCACGACCGTCGAAACTATGATGGTTCCAGGGCATGGGATACTTACGTTGACAGGGCAGTTGGGTGATGTGATGCGTGAGTCTGCCCAAGCAGCACTGACATTTCTGCGTTCGCGTGCGGCGTCTCTGGGGCTTACCGATGCATTTCATGAGCAGCATGATATACACGTGCATCTACCGGCAGGCGCGATTCCGAAAGATGGCCCTTCCGCAGGAATCACGATGGCTGTAGCAATGGTTTCTGCCTGTGCCAATCGGCCTGTGCGGCGAGATGTGGCGATGACGGGTGAAATCACGCTGCGCGGGCGTGTGCTGCCGGTGGGTGGCATCAAGGAAAAGGTGTTAGCGGCATATACTGCCGGAGTCACGACGGTAGTCCTGCCGCAACGCAATGTGAAAGATTTGGATGATATTGCATCTGAGGTTCGTGAGCGACTGACATTTGTACCGGTTGGGCACATGGACGATGTATTGCGCGTAGCTCTGGCACCGATACCTATAGAAGCGGCACACATGGCGCCAATTTCAAGTTCTGGCAGTGGAGCGCGTCGTATCGCGCAGCCTACCGCGACTCTTCCTGAAGCCTTGCCTGCGGCGATCTCCAGAGTTGCTCGATCTCGTACCCGTCGAGCCGTCGCGGTAGCGCCATAGAAACAGTAGCGCGATCAGTTGGTATTGCCAATATTGAGCCGTGCATGTTCGACCAAAATGCAACGATTTTGGATCACGATGAGGCCTGCGGCGTGCCCACGTTCCGCGGCCTCATCGTTTTTGACACCAAGTTGCATCCAGACGACTTTCGCGCCGATGCTGATTGCCTCGTCCATAATTTCCGATACATATTCCGAGCGTCGAAATACGTCAACTACTTCGGGTGGCTGTGGCAGAGCACGAAGTGACGAGTAGACTGTATGGTCAAGAATACGCTGACCTGCGAGGATGGGATTCACCAGGTACACATCATATCCTTGCTCGATGAGGTAGATGGCGATTTCATGACTAGGGCGGGTTGGTTTGTCGGAGAAGCCCACGACAGCAATGCGGCGGTGGCGGATAAGCGCATTGTGCATTTGGCTATTGGTATTAAGTATGAGCACGATAAGATTCTCCTTCTTTTGGTGAGGTAGCTACAGAAAGTATAGCAACATACTACAGCCCCTTGCCGAGGCTGGAATGAAAGGAGGGAGTATGATGCTACAATGGCTGAACAACCTGAGCGCACAGGTCATTCCGCAGACAGCATCAGATTCCCGACTGGAACTACTATGACAACTCCGGCACGCCGTCAATACCTCGACATCAAAGCGCAACATCTTGATGCTATTCTTCTGTATCAGATTGGTGATTTTTTCGAGACATTCGACGAAGATGCGCGGATTATGGCGCGCGAACTTCAAATCGTGTTGACGGGGCGCTCTTTTGGACCAGATGAGCATGTACCGCTAGCAGGGGTGCCTGTGCATGCGCTTGAGGTCTACGCCGGGCGGCTTGTCGCACGAGGCTACAAGGTAGCCATCTGTGAGCAAATCACGCCGCCAGGCCGCGGATTGGTACATCGCGAGGTAACTCGTATCCTGACTCCAGGTACAGTCATTGACCCGGGAATCGTGCCAGTAGCACGTGATAACTATCTCGTGGCGATTGTCTCTCGCCCAACGGGAAATTCAGGATTAGCCTATGTTGACGCAAGTACTGGCGCCTTTGCATGTACAGAGTGGCATGGCGACGCAGCAAGAAGTGCCATGCAGGCTGAGATCGGGCGATTATCCCCACCTGAGATTCTGGTAGGCGTAGGTTTTTCGTCATGGCCGCGGGGCGATGCGCATAGCGGCAGTGATACGGTAGAGCACCTTGCCGATGCGCTAGTCACAGAATGTCCAGAGCATTATTTTGATCCAGAGAATGCAAGATCGCGCCTATGTCGTCAGTTTGGTGTGACGACGTTGGCTGCGTTCGGCTGTGCGGACAAGACGCTGGCTACATCGGCGGCAGGAGCGATCCTGGCATATGTCGAACGGATGAACCCTGCGCTTGTGCGGTTACTTACAGGGCTACGTTACTACTGCACGGAGGATTTTGTAGAAATAGATGGCCGGACATTACGCGCGCTCGAATTACTGGAGCCGACAACCGCTATAGGCGCGCAAGCGGGCATAGGTAAAAAGGGCAGTACATTGCTGGCGACGTTGGACGCGACACAGACAGCGATGGGGGCACGGTTGTTGCGGCGTATTTTACTGCAACCGCTGCGGGACCGAATAGCACTGGAAGAACGTCTTGATGCCATTGAGGAGTTACACGACAAACCTGTATTACGCGAGGGTATCGGGTCTGCGCTAGATGGACTGAGCGACATCGAACGGCTTAGCGCACGCATCACGCACGGGGTCGCTGTACCACGTGAGTTGCTTGGCTTGGCGGACTGCTTGCGGCGTGTGCCTCGCCTCCGAACAGTTCTGCGAAAGGTCGAAACTTCTAGCTGGAAAACACTTCACGCGACCCTGGACGATTGCGCTGAGGTCTGCGAACTTATTGCGCGTGCGGTGGTAGACCCACGGGAGAAGACCGGACGCACGATTCGACCAGGATATGACGAGGACCTCGATCGAATGATCGCATCAGTAACGGATGCACGCCAATGGATTGTGTCGCTGGAAGCGAAAGAACGCGAGCGGACAGGTATAAAGTCGCTTAAGGTAGGATTCAATAAAGTATTTGGCTACTATATCGAAGTATCAAGACCAAACCTCAGTCGGGTGCCAGGTGATTATCAGCGGAGACAGACGCTCACCAGTGGCGAGCGATTCATTACCCCAGATCTGAAAGAGCACGAGGCGTTGGTACTACATGCAGAAGACCAGATTGAGCATGCTGAGCGGGCACTTTATACGAATCTGCTCAAAGCCCTTTCATCATATCAGGAGCGACTTCGGCGAACAGCCGCCGGTATGGCACAGGCTGATGTTTGGCTGTCGTTGGCAAATGTCGCGCTTATACGAGACTATGTTCGACCAGAGTTGACCGACGCAACTAACCTGGAGATCGTAGGCGGACGTCACCCTGTTGTCGAGGCTGCAATGGATGGGACGGAGTTTATTGCGAATGATACGCGCATGGCTCCTCTCAACGCCAGTAATTACGAAGCAAGGATCGTGCTGCTTACTGGCCCCAATATGGCAGGAAAGTCCACCTATTTGCGGCAAGTGGCGCTGATCGTACTGATGGCGCAGATTGGCTCATTTGTGCCAGCAAAATATGCGCGCATAGGTTTGGTAGACCGTATCTTTGCGCGTGTTGGCGCACAGGATGATCTAGCGCGCGGCCTTAGCACGTTTATGCTGGAGATGGTGGAGACAGCATATATTTTGCGATTCGCGACGCCCAAGAGTCTGATCATTCTTGACGAGGTAGGGCGTGGAACGAGTACTCATGACGGGATGGCAATTGCGCACGCTGTACTTGAATACTTGCACGATGTTAACCACGCGCGAACACTGTTTGCGACACACTACTACGAGTTGGCGGCGCTTGGCGAGCAGCTTGAACGTTTGAGTGTGTTCCGCATGGCCGTGATGGAAGTAGATGGCGAGGTAGTGTTCTTGCACAAGGTAGTACCAGGTGTGGCTGACACCAGCTATGGTGTGCAAGTAGCCCGAATGGCAGGATTGCCCGAACCAGTGATTCGTCGTGCGAGGACCTTGCTGGCGAATGAAGCACCCACAATGATGAAGGTTGCAGAGCGGCGAGAGAACTATACGCCGATGCAGGTTTCGCGAGAAATAGCCAATGATACAGATGTTCAAGAACTGACTCAAGCCGTCGTTGCCCTCAATATCGCCGCAATGACGCCAATTGAAGCCATCAACATGTTGTTTTCGCTGCAACAGCTTGCGCTGACTTTGCTGCGCATGAAAGGGTAATAGCATGTTGGCATCGAACAGTGGTGAGGAAGAGCATTTACCAGTGAATAGTATCGCCAGACTGCCTGCGGACGTTATAGAGCGAATTGCGGCGGGCGAAGTTATCGAGCGCCCAGCATCGGTGGCGCGTGAACTGGTGGAGAATGCGCTGGATGCAGGAGCTAAGACAATTCGTGTAGAGATGCGTGATGGCGGATTGCTACTGATTCGCGTGGCTGACGATGGTTGTGGCATCTTGCGAGATGATCTTGAATTGGTTTGTCAGCCTCATGCGACAAGCAAAGTGCGATCATTGGCAGATCTCGATACTATTACGACCCTCGGATTTCGCGGTGAAGCGCTAGCTAGTATTGCTGCGGTTGCTGAGGTTGAGTTTGCCAGCGCCACGGACGATCTGGGCATGGCTCATAGCGTAACTGTCAATATGGGGAGGCGGCTCACAAATAAGGCGCAGGCGCGGAGCCGTGGCACAACTGTAACGGTACGCAACATATTCGCGGCTGTGCCAGCACGGCGAGCGCTACTTCGTGGCGCACAAGGCGAGGCTTTACGTGTCTTCAATGTCATTCGAGCATACGCGCTGATACATCCAGGCATACGGTTTACGTTGGTAAGCGATGGACATCTTCTTCTGCAAACGCAAGGAACAACTCTTGAAGAGGCAATAATTGCAATCTATGGAACTGATGTCGCCCGCGCAATGGTTCCGCTGGTAGCGACAGATACATCAGAGGCACGCTTGTCTGGGGCAGGAACCTCAAGAAGTATCCACTTTGCGACACGTGAGCACGTGATCATTGCGATCAATGGACGAGTAGTGGTGAATCACGCACTTCAAACTGCATTAGAGACTGGATATCGTCCATTGATGCGGAAGGGGAGGCATCCACTGCTCATAGCGTCATGGGAAGTCTCGCCAGAGCGAGTGGACGCAAATGTTCACCCTGCAAAGATCGAGGTGCTTCTACAGGATGAGAATGCACTGGCCAGAGCACTGCGTAAGGCTGTTGCCGAAGCAATCGGCCATGCACCTACATCGGCTGTTCCGCACACACACTGGGGCGAAGGCAGGCGCTTCGCTCGTCCGATGCAGCTAGCGCTCCCTGCTCCGCGCACCCGGCGGGGATTGCTTCTACGCAAGCAGGGGGGCAGCGGCACTCCGCAGCAAGCTCAGCTTGAAGCAGATACCGTTACGCTAGAGCGTCCGCTTACACTGGTCAGTCTGGGTCAATTTGAGGATACACTACTTCTCGCCTATACACCCGACGGAGACCTGTATCTGGTGGATCAGCATCGGGCACACGAGCGTGTAATTTACGAGCAGCTTCTGCGACAGCGAGACGCGGTTTTAGCAAAGAAAGCACCAGCACAAGGACAATTGTTGTTGTCGCCACTGCTTATTGAGTTGACGCCGCGACAGGCTGAACTGTTGTTGCCCCGCCTAGACGAGCTTGCATCATGTGGCGTTGAGTATCAGCCATTTGGGGGAAGCTCATTTCTGGTGCGGTCGCTTCCTGCAGCGCTCACAAGTATGCGGGATCCAGCAGGCTTGATAAAGGCAGTAACACACGAAGCGACTGAGGAAAGCGAGCACTGGCTAGATGGCGTTTGTGTTGCGCTAGCATGCCGGACAGCAATTCGGAGAGGGCAGCCTCTTTCATCTGCGGAGCAACGTGCTTTGCTGGTTGATTTTTGCACTGTTAATGTACCCGCACTGTGTCCACATGGAAGCCCGCTGCTCCTGCGCTACAGCAAAGGCATGTTGGCCAAGGTATTTGAGTGGTAGGTGTGGCGGTTGGGTGTGCTCTAAACTGAACCTGAGTGTGTCATCTGCCATCCGTAAGTTCGATGGCGACATCAGCGGTGATGGCCGGTGCAGACGCAAGTGGACCAGCTTGTTCATGGGCATAACGTTTATAGAGCGCAACTTGGTTGTTCCGCTCTGTTTCCGACCAGCCGAGTTCGCGCTGCATGAGCGTCGCGACACATTCGATGGAAGCAAGTCCCCGTGTGCGGTCTACAATGGCAATACGAGTTCTGCGCGCCAGCACATCTTCGAGAGTGATGGCGAGTTCGCAGCGACAAGCGAAGATGACTTCGGCGGCGATATAGGGGAGATCTTGAATGAGAATGCGACCAAGGTCTGGTTCATTGTCAACCAGATCGAGCACACTGGCTGCCTCCGATCCATATGCGGAGAGCAGGTGCTCGATAGTGTCCACGGTAAGCTCAAGCATGCGCCCTCGCTGAGCGACAGACTGTCGATTGTAAGCCAGATTGGATGAACCCAACAGTTTGAGTTGCTCAGTTGCATGCTTGATACTACGCTGTTCGCGCCAATCTATGCGATCCAAGACATCTTGCGCCATCTTGCGATAAGTCGTCAACTTGCCTCCAGAGATAGTGAGAAGCCCATCCCTCGCCTCGACGATAGCATGGGTACGAGAGAGACGCGATGGCGTGCGGCGAGTACGTAGCCGGAGCAAAGGACGATAGCCAGCGTAGGTTGTAAGGATGTCAGCGCGACTAACGGAATGGTGAAGATATCGGTTCAGGTGGGCGATGAGATAGTCAATCTCGTGTGCAGTGGCGATGGGATCTTCGATGCGCTGGACGCCCTCGTCTGTTGTGCCAACGAGTGCGCGAGAATGCCAGGGGACGATGAAGATAATTCGCCCATCTTTGGTCTCTGGGAGTATGACTGCTTCATCACCAAGGTTCAATGTCTCGCGCGCGAATACAAGATGTGTTCCCTTGCTGGGAGCAATTTCAAGTTGGGGGTGCTCGCCCGCTAAGCGTTCGACATCTTCGGCCCAGACACCAGTGGCGTTCACAATATGCTTCGCCTGGATAACAACGTCACGCTCAGAGTCGGCGTTTTGAGTGAGGTGATTGATGACGGACACTCCTGTTATGCGTGCCGCATCTGTCACGAAGCCTGATACCTCTGCATAGTTTGCGAGAAGCGCGCCACGTTCGGCAGCCGAACGGAGGACTGCCAATACGAGTCGTGTATCATCTGTCTGGGCATCAAAATACACAAAACCAGTCTTTAAGCCGTGGGCGTGCAGGCAACCAGCACGTTTTAGCGTGTCGCTGCGGCTGAGACGGCGATGTCGTCCAACATTCTTACTGCCCGCGAGAACATCATACAGCAACAGTCCCATGTCCAGGATGATGCTCAGGCCGATACCGCCGAGAGGCGCGATGGGCAATCCGACAGGATGGCGCGAATCCTTGTAAAGAGGGAGTATGAAGGAGAGAGGGTGAACAAGGTGTGGGGCATTGCTGAGTAATCTGCCACGTTCCACAAGCGCCTCGCGTACCAGCGGAATATCTAGCTCCGGCAGATAACGGATCCCGCCATGAACGAGCTTAGTGGAGCGGCTACTGGTGCCGCTCGCAAAGTCATTGCGCTCAATTAGACCAACGCGATAACCGCGAGCAGCAGCGTCTAGTGCGATACCTGCGCCAGTGATGCCAGCACCAATTACCAAAATATCAAGTGGCTTAGCTACCATTTGGGCAAGCGATTGCCGCCGGGTTGCCGCCGAAAGGTATGCTTCGCCCATTTTGTCCTCCATTTTGCGATGAGCCGGACGCTGTACCATGCGCGTCTGCTCAGCAGCGTAACACGAAGGTAATTTGTATTGCCAGCGTTGTGTGCTATACTCGGCCCGTTAGTGATGGCGCTTGCGGTGGATGGTGAGCGTCTTTGGAGACCAGTGCGAATAGATGAGTGACGAAAAGCAGAACGAACAACGCCACGCCGCGTATGCCGTTCAACGTTTTGTACGAGCAACATACCGTGTAGCGGTTGAAGCGCTTCTAGTAAATGGCGAGGCGCGCGGCCGTGTGCTTAGTGTGCTATCCGAACCGGCCTTCGAAGAGATGGCCGAAGTATACGGGACTGCGCACGAACAGCCTGGTAGGCTGGACGAAGTGAGCTTTGTTGGCGGTATACCTGGTGAGGTTGTAGATGTGGAAGTCTCGTGGCGTCTCCCCGTGCCAGGACGCAAGCGTTCGAGGCGCATTCCGCCACCAGAAGTGCGCGTGAAAGATGTGATTGAGTCATCGTATCTGCGAGTCACACCCCACTGTGTGGTATTCGGAGCGTGTGGTGGCTGTCAGTTTCAGCATCTGAGCTACGCAGCGCAACTCGTCTGGAAAGCGGAGCGAGTACGCGACGTACTTCATGCGGCTGGATTCACGAATCTGCCAATCGAAACTGCTATCGGATGCGAGCCGCCATGGGAATATCGGAACCACATGCGCTTTTCGATCAACCGAGAAGGGCGAGCTGGTTTAACAGCGCGAAACAGCCACCGTGTTCTGCCTTTGCGCTCCTGCCCGATTGCGTCTCCGCACATCAACGCGGTATTAACGCTTGTAGCGGACGTGCCATTGCCTCGGCCACAAATGGTGGTTCGCTGTAGTGACCTGACAGGACACACGCTGGTACAACCAGCGCCCACTCCTGAACTACAATCTCGCCTTCAGGCGCACGAGATTACGGTACGTGAAACCGAGATGGAAGAACGTCTGCTCGATACTCCGTTCCGCATTCGGCCTAGTTCTTTCTTCCAAACGAACACACGTCAGGCAAATCGTATGGCGGAATTGGTGCTGGCGGGATTGCCACAGGGGGAGAAAATCACGCTTGTGGACGCTTATTGCGGGGTCGGCACTTTTGCGCGCTTGATGGCGGATCGCGTTGGGCGTGTCATCGCTATCGAGGAGTCTGCGAGCGCAATACGGGATGCACGGTGGAATCTGCGGGAAGTCGGGAACGTGGAGATCATACAGGGGAAAGTCGAGGAGATGTTGCCTGAGATGTCTGGGCGACTGGATGGGCTGGTGATTGACCCACCACGTGCGGGCTGCCAGCGACCAGTCCTGGACGCATTGCTTGCCCGGCATGTGCCCTCTGTTGTGTACGTATCCTGCAATCCTGACACCTTGGCTCGCGACCTGGCATACCTGTGTCTGCAGAATGTTGGTTATGTATTGCGATCCGTCCATCTGTTAGATATGTTCCCACAGACGGCGCATGTCGAAAGCGTGGCAATCTTGGAGGCATTGTAATGTCCGTATCGCCTCTCTATTTAGCCTCTGCCTCACCACGCCGTCGTCAACTCTTAACCGAGGCAGGCATTAAGTTTGAGCAAATTATTGTGCCCATTGATGAGGAGTGCTTAACCGCACAATATCATGGACCGCTAGAGCGATTGGGCGAATATCTGGCGCGATGCAAAGCTGATGCTGCACGCAAGGCATTAGATGCGTGTGGTCAACAGGGGCTGATTCTTGCATCTGATACAACAGTTTTGCTGAATGATGAGTCACTTGCGAAGCCGCGTGATCTCGCCGATGCAGAGAGCATGCTTCGACAGCTACGTGGAGGCGAGCATGTGGTGGCTACCGGGGTGGCACTGGCTGGTCCACATCTTGAGCAGATCTTGTCGGCAACGTCAGCGACTCGCGTGCTCATGCGCGACTATACGGACGAAGAAATCGCCACATATGTTGCGACCGGAGATCCATTAGACAAAGCCGGCGCATATTCCATCCAGCATCCGGCATTCTCGCCAGTGGAGAGTATTGTAGGCTGCCATCTAGGCGTTATCGGGCTACCCGTGTGTCTCGTAGCGGCACTCCTTGGTGGGGTGGGAGTGCTGCCACAGCGTGGCACTCCCTCTGTACAGTGTCCCTGGTCGGATGCATGTAGACCGCCTTTCCCCACAGACAAGATGTTCAATCTTCGGAGGTGAGGCCATGAACGCCCAGGCCGTACGGGGACGTTTTGCGCCCTCACCCACGGGAGCCTTACACCTTGGTAATCTTCGGACTGCATTGCTTGCGTGGCTATTTGCCCGGAAGGCCGGTGGCTCATTCGTATTGCGCGTGGAAGATCTAGATATCCCGCGTGTACGCCCGCACGCCACGTCAAAGATGCTCGATGATCTCGTCTGGTTAGGACTGGATTGGGACGAAGGACCTGGCATCGGCGGCCCATTCGGGTCATATTTTCAGAGTGCTCGGCATGCCATGTACGAAGCTGCACTCGCCCATCTGCGCGAGCAAAATCTCATCTATCCATGCTATTGCTCAAGGGCGAAATTGCACCGACTGGCGAGCGCACCTCAGTTGGGAGAAGATGCGCCCCATTACCCCGGAACCTGTCGCAATTTGACATCTGAAGAGCGGCGAAAGCGCGAAAGCGCTGGAGAGCGTGCTTCATTACGTTTTCGGGCGCCAGAGACACCGATTCGGTTTATAGACACCATTTCCGGAGAGCAGTTCGAGCCAGTTGCTGATGTTGTTGGCGATTTCGTTGTGCAGCGAAGTGATGGTATCATTGCATATCAGCTTGCAGTAGTGGTGGATGATGCGTTGATGGGGATTTCGCAGGTTGTACGCGGTGCGGACCTTCTTGGCTCGACTGCGCGCCAATTGGCGCTATATGATGCGATGGGATACCCGCGACCGCGAGAATATGCACATGTGCCGCTCCTGTATGACATGTCAGGCGAACGTCTGGCGAAACGAGATGCTTCGGAAGGTCTGGAACAGGTGCGAAATTCAGGCATATCATCAGAGCATGTGCTGGGAGCACTTGCTGCAAGTGCGGGGTTCTGGTCCGTTGGAATGCCGGCGACGATCCATGAACTATTGGCTTCGTTTGATGTCGCTCAGCTTCGGAACACGACGTATTCGCTTGTGGTATGAAAGTAAGGATGTCTTGTACCCGATGGATATGGAGGGACAGCCATGAGTGATTTACATCGCGCTGATGATGCGCCAAAACATGTAAACCGGCTTATTCATGAGATCAGCCCTTATCTACTTCAACATGCCAACAATCCTGTCGACTGGTATCCCTGGGGAGACGAAGCGCTCGCAAAGGCGCGTGACGAAGATAAGCCGATTCTGCTGAGCGTGGGGTATTCCGCCTGCCATTGGTGCCATGTGATGGAGCGAGAGTCGTTTGAGAATTCCGAGATAGCAGAAATGATGAATTCGTTTTTCGTAAACATCAAAGTGGATCGTGAAGAACGCCCTGATATAGATGCCATCTACATGGATGCGGTACAGCAGATGACCGGTAGTGGTGGCTGGCCCATGACAGTGTTCCTGACACCCCAAGGATTACCTTTTCTAGGTGGCACATACTTCCCGCCGGTTGACCGATATGGTGCGCCTGCGTTTCCAAAGGTGCTGCGTGCGGTAGCGAACCTGTATGCCACACGTCGTGAAGATGTGGAACGGCAGGCAGATGAATTCCGACAATACTATCAGCGCCAAGATAAGCTAAGCTTAAAGCTTCCGCGTGATATGTTGCTTTCGGCTCAGTCTTCAGCATCAGATGTGCTATTCGCGGCTATGGAGCGGCTCCTTGCGCAGATGGATCCTGTACAAGGGGGCATTGGTCGTGCGCCGAAGTTCCCGCATCCGATGCATCTCGAATTTCTGTTGAGAATGGAGTCGCGGTTGCGCGCGAAAGCGCAGGAAGAGGCGAGTACACAGCTCCTAGCACTGGTACGTTTAACGCTCGATAAGATGGCTGGCGGCGGCATCTATGACCAGATTGGCGGGGGATTTCACCGCTATTCCACCGATGCGCGCTGGCTAGTGCCGCACTTCGAGAAGATGCTATACGATAATGCGCTGCTGGCGTCAGCCTATCTGCACGCATGGCAGGTGACGGGAGACGAACGCTATCGGCGTATCTGCACCGAGACGCTTGACTATGTACTGCGCGAGATGACCAATGAGCACGGCGGCTTTTACTCGACCCAGGACGCGGATAGTGACGGCGAAGAGGGGAAGTTCTACGTCTGGACATCAGAAGAACTGGGCGCTGCGCTGGGAAGAGAGGATATTGAGGTCGCTGAACAATGCTGGGGAATATCGGATCGCGGTAATTTCGAGGGCAAGAATATTCTCCATGTGGCGAATAACGAACATGATATCGCGATAGCGCTTAATATGACCGAGCAGGCTTTACGAGAACAGTTGGCGCACATACGTGAAATTCTCTACAATGTGCGCGCACAACGGGTCTGGCCAGGGCATGACGATAAAGTGCTGACAGCCTGGAATGGCCTGATGCTTCGCACCATGGCGGAGGCCGGACGCATTCTAGACCATCCTGAATACCTCCGTGCTGCGGTTGCTAATGCAACGTTCATCACCGAGCAGATGGTCACCAACGATGGACGCCTGCTGCGATCATGGCGCGCGGGCCAAGCCAGGATTGACGCGTATCTGGAAGACTATGCCAGCTTGGTCAATGGTCTGCTCTCGACCTACGAAGCGACAGGAGAGGAGCGTTTCTTCGGAGAAGCGCGTATGTTGGCAGATGATATGCTTGCACGTTTCTGGGATGAAGCGGCCGGTTCATTCTTTGATTCGGCGAAGAAGCATGAAGCACTGGTAGGGCGCCCGCGCGAGCTAGTGGACGGCGCAACGCCATCTGGCATGAGCCTGGCAGCCGAATCCCTCCTGCGACTCGCGGCTTTCACTGGCGAGCCACACTATCGCGAGTATGCGGCTCGAGTGCTTGTGCCACTGGCAGCAAGGATGGCCGAGCAGCCATTGGGATATGGGCATTTTCTGTGCGCTTTGGATGATCTGGTCGGTCCATTCTATGAGGTTGCTCTGGTTGGAGATGACATTGAGGAGTTGCAACGTGTGTTGTCAGGGCGATATCTTCCACGAGCAGTCCTAGCGAGTGGCAGCGGCGAGAGCAAGCTCGTGCCGTTGTTGGATGGGCGACCTGCTGTAAATGGAATCGGCACAGCTTACGTTTGCAAAGACTTTGTATGCCGCTTACCTGTCACTTCGCCGACGGATTTTGAAGCGTTGCTGGCCCAATCAGAATTATCATAAGGATTGCTTCCTGGTCAACCACTAACCAGGCATGGCGAAAGACATCGTCGGCAAACTAACGTGGTATTGATCCACCGATTCCTCCCCATGCTACGAGTTGTTTCTTCCACCTTCTGCCATGAGAACGAGAATGGCAAGGCAGTCAGCGGCATTGGGGAAAGAACCAGCCGGTTGTGTCGGCGGAAATCCGCTTGAACAGCGGAACTAACGGTCCTAGAGAACCGGCGGTTTGGGCCAAAATGTGGTAAAATGGAGAGGTGCATTTGAGCAATAGTGCACCACCATATCAGCGGTTTGTATACGCAATAGCGACCACATCAGGAGCAGGGATTTGAACCGGTTTTTGCGAGTTGCTCTCCTTCGTTCGAGACATCTTCACCCGCTTCCCTTTTGTGCTTCTGTACATCCGCCTGTTTCGCCACCCATTCGAGCACGGCG
The DNA here is from genome assembly GCA_030167145.1 of Ktedonobacterales bacterium. Lineage (GTDB taxonomy): Bacteria > Chloroflexota > Ktedonobacteria > Ktedonobacterales > JADMIN01 > SMAG-U1939. Next base: position 25,497 of record CP126532.1, read on the forward strand.
CCTTAGGAAGATGCGTCTAGCCCGCTTAGATGACAAGTTGACCTCAACCAACCCGTGAAGTTCTGTTACTGAGACATTGATTACCGACACAGTTGGACATCTCATCTTTGGAGATGTGTTTTCGAGGAGGCATAGCAGATACTATGGCAATAGCGCAACGTGGAGATCCGGCGGTGCGAGCTGATAGTTATACGGCCAAAGACATTGCTATTTTGGAAGGTCTTGACCCGGTTCGATTGCGCCCTGGCATGTATATTGGCAGCACGGACATACGTGGTTTGCATCACCTGGTATATGAGGTGGTTGATAACAGCATTGACGAAGCCATGGCGAATGTTTGCAATCGTATCATAGTAACGATCCATGCAGACGGTTCTGTCTCAGTAGAGGATAATGGCCGTGGGATTCCAGTCGAGCCGCATCCCCAACGTCCGGAACAGTCCACGCTCGAAGTGGTCATGACGACACTGCACGCTGGCGGTAAGTTCGGTGGCGATGGATACAAACAGGGGTCGAGTGGTCTGCATGGTGTGGGCGTTTCAGCTGTGAATGCGCTTTCCGAATACTGTAGGGTTGAGGTGAAGCGCAATGGCAAACTCCATATGCAGGAATATCGCAGGGGAGTGCCAGAGGCCCCAACACGTGCTGTTGGAAAAGCGGAGGGCACTGGCACCAAGACCATCTTTAAGCCCGACCTTACTATTATGGAAACGGGCGATTTCCAGTTCGATACTTTAGAGCAGCGTTTTCGCGAGATGGCCTATCTGAACCGTGGCATCACTATCAAACTGGTGGATGAGCGTGAGGGCCGAGAACAGGAATGCACATTCTACTTTGATGGTGGTCTGAAGTCATTCGTCCGACATCTAAATCGCAATCGCAACGTGGTGATGGCGAAGCCTGTCCATATCGAGCGGCAGATGGAGAAGACGCTGATTGAGGTAGCGATCCAGTACAATGACGGATACAGCGAAACTGTGTTCTCCTTCGCTAATGGCGTCAATACTGTAGATGGTGGTTCCCACGTGACGGGGTTCCGGACAGCGTTGACTCGCACACTCAATGAGTATGGCCGCAAAGTTGGCATACTCAAAGAGGCGGATTCCAACCTTAGCGGCGATGATGTGCGTGAGGGCCTAACAGCGGCGATAAGTGTCAAACTGCCGAATGCTCAGTTTGAAGGCCAGACAAAGGGCAAGTTGAATAATGCGGAAGTGCGTACTCAGGTAGAGAACGTGGTTTCTGAGGCTTTGGCAAAATACCTGGAGGAAACGCCATCCGAAGCGAAGCGAATTGTCGAGAAGTGCATTAATTCTGCTCGCGCGCGTGATGCGGCCCGGAAGGCGCGTGAACTGGTTCGCCGCAAAGATGCACTAGACTCGACACTGCCAGGCAAGCTCGCTGATTGTTCAGAGCGTCGCGCTGATCGCTGTGAGTTATACCTTGTCGAGGGTGATTCCGCAGGTGGTAGCGCCAAGCAAGGGCGTGACCGGCATTTTCAGGCCATCTTGCCGCTCAGGGGCAAGATCTTGAATGTGGAACGCGCACGTCTAGATCGCATGCTGGCGAGCGAAACCATCAAGGATATCATTACTGCCCTTGGCATGGGCATTGGCGATACGATGACCCCTGATAAGCTGCGGTATGGGCGGATTATCCTGATGAGTGACGCAGACGTAGATGGTAGCCATATCCGTACACTGCTGCTCACGTTCTTTTTCCGGCATATGGAAGACCTGATCCTCAAGGGCCAACTCTACATCGCGCAGCCGCCATTGTATCGTGTTCAAGTGGGTAAACAGCGTCACTACGTCTATAGTGATCAGGAGAGAGACGAACTTCTGGCGCGACTTGGCGACAAGAGCGTCTCCGTTAGCCGTTATAAGGGGTTGGGCGAGATGGATCCTGAGGAGTTGTGGGAAACAACCATGAATCCCGCGACTCGTACCATCCTTCAAGTGACGATTGATGATGCGGTCAAGGCCGATGAGACCTTCTCCATGTTAATGGGCGATGAGGTGATGCCACGTAAACGTTTCATCGAATCCCATGCAAAGTATGTGAAGAACTTGGACGTATAAGCAGCGGCTTGCAATCTATTCGCCTATTAAATACAGGCGAGGCCGCAAAACGAAGCATACCCTGGTTGTCGGGGTATGCTTCGTTTTGTGAGATGCTACAAGCCCTCAATTGCGTAGCGGTTTGCCCGTCTTAAGGATTGCTTCTATACGTTCCTGTGTCTTTGGCATGCCGCACAGGCTTAGGAAAGCCTCGCGCTCCAAATCGAGAATGCGTTGCTCAGTAAGCTCATCCAGCGGAGAGCAATCACCGCCGGTCAGCACATAGGCCAATTTGCCCGCGATTACGGCATCGTGCTCGCTCGCCTTGCCCTGTAACCGAAGGTTGTCCGCCACCTGTTCGAGTACCAGCCGCCCGCCTGCGCCAGGCAGATGGAATGTTGATGGGGTAACCGGCCGCCATTCTCCCCGATCCCTCGCATCCGCCAGCGCGAGCGCATCGTCCTTCGCGTCGGCTAGCAGTCGCTCGCGATCCAGCGTAACATTGTCTGATGTGCGAAGGAAACCATACTGTTGGGCGTCAAAGGCGCTCGTGGCCACTGTCGCTACCGCAATGATCTCGAAGGCATGGCGTGATGCCGCGAACGGGCCACCCTCGCGTGCCATAGACTGCCAGCGAACGAGCATCTCTTTGCATCCCCCACCTGCCGGAATCAGCCCGACTCCTACTTCGACCAGACCAAGATAGGTCTCTGCTGCCGCGCGAACACGTTGCCCGTGCAGAGCGATTTCGCATCCGCCGCCCAGCGCCCGGCCCGCAGGTGCAACCACTGTTGGCACCGTGCTGTATTTAAGCGCCTGATGCGCCTGCTGGAGAGTGCTGAGCGCTCTGTCAATCAATGGCCACTGGCGCATCTTCGCAGCCATCAGCACTTGCGCGACATTCGCGCCCGCAGAGAAGTCCGGTGCCTCATTCCCGATAACTAGCGCACGCCAGTTCTGCTGAGCCTCCTCGACGCCGGTCTTCAGCATCGCCGTTAGATCGTCGTCAATCGTGTTCATCTTTGAATGAAATTCGAGGCCAAGCACGCCATCACCCAGGTCAATCAGTGATGCGCTGCGGTTGCTCTTGACTACTTTCCCCGCCTTCTTCAGTGGCGAAAGGCTGAGGTGTGGACCTGTCATAGGAACTGGTTGGTATGTACCGCTCAGGAAGTTGAAATATTGGCGTTCGGGCGTCTCCATATAGAAGCGGCCCGTGCCGTTGCCCAGCACGCGAGCTACCAACGGCGGCAGTCTTCGACCCTCCGCAGTCATGCGCTTTGCCAGCGCCTCCACACCTAGCGCATCCCAGGTCTCGAAGGGGCCAGCATCCCAGTTGAAGCCCCAGCGCATCGCCCGGTCAATATTCACAATGTCGTCGGCAATCTCTTCGGCGACAGTGGCGGAGTAAAGCAGCATATCTGCGGTCAGCTCCCAGGCGAGAGTGCCCGCCCGGTCAGTCGCGTCAATTACGGTGCGCACGCGCTCTGCTACATCAGGATTACCCTTTACCGAATCCAGCGAGGAGAAATGCACTGAATCCTGTGCGCGGTACTCTAGCGTCGCCGGGTCGAGCACCAGTATCTCGCTTCTGCCAGCATCGTCCTTCGTCTTCTTGTAGAATCCCTGACCCATCTTATCGCCTACCCAGCCACGTTTCACCATCTCGCTTACGAACTGCGGCATGCGGAATAACTCGCGTTGAGGGTCATTCGGCAGATTCTCGTACAAGTTGTCGGCGACATGTGTCAGAGTATCAATGCCAGCGATGTCAGCAGTACGGAATGCTGCAGATTTGGGACGGCCCATAGCTGGGCCAAGAACGGCATCCACCTCCTCGATCTTGTAGCCTTCATTCAGCATCCGGTGGATTGTTGTCATAAAGCCAAAGGTGCCGATCCGATTGCCAATGAAGTTCGGCCGGTCCTTGCAATAGACCACGCCCTTGCCGAGCCGATTTGCGCCGAACTCACCCATGTAGCGCATCAGTTCCGGGTCGGTCTCAGGTCCGGCGACTAGCTCCAGTAGCTTCAAGAACCGGACTGGGTTGAAGAAGTGCGTCACCAGAAAGTGACGCCTGAAGTCATCATTACGTCCCTCAAGCAGCATGGTTGCGGGCAAACCAGAAGTGTTAGATGTGATAATGCTGCCAGGTCGGCGCACTCGCTCTATGCGGGCGTACAGATCTTGTTTCACTTCCAGACGCTCGAAGACCGCTTCACAGATCCAATCAGCCTCGCCGAGAAAAGCCAGATCGTCCTCTATGTTGCCAATGCTTACCAGCCTAGCCGCTTTTGGCGTGAAGAATGCCGAAGCCGGCTTTGCTTTCACTGCCCGCTCCAGACCAGTTTGCGCCACTTTGTTGCGAGCAGTGCGGTCCGTGCTGTCTTTCGCATCTGGTGGCACAATATCGAGTAGCATCACTGGGACTCCAACGTTCGCGAGCAGCGCCGCGATTCCAGCACCCATGATGCCCGCACCGATCACCGCCGCGCGTTGTATGCTGTAGCTCATCGCGGACCTCCCTAGAGCCGCTCGACGATCGTCGCGACGCCCTGACCGCCACCAACACAGAGCGTTGCCATGCCCAGGCGCCCGCCAATCGTTTCCAAATCGTTGAGCAGTGTGGCGATCAGCCGCGCTCCAGAACAGCCGAGTGGATGGCCGAGTGCGATGGCGCCGCCATGTGGGTTCAGCTTTTCCTCATCAATACCCAACTCGCGGATAACCGCCAACGACTGCGCGGCAAATGCCTCGTTCAGCTCGATGATGTCAATATCCGAGAGTTGTAGGTTTGCGCGCTTCAGCGCTTTATGCACTGCCTTCACAGGTCCTATGCCCATAATCTCTGGCGCAACACCCGTCACCGCCATCGAGAGTACACGCGCTATTGCTGGAATACCCAACTCGCGTGCCTTCTCTGCAGACATCAGGACAGTCGCCGAAGCGCCATCGTTCAATGGGCTGCTGTTACCAGCCGTTACTGTGCCACCCGCAAGGAATGCCGGCTCTAGCGTTGCAAGTCGTTCAAGCGAGGTATCGCGACGCGGCCCCTCGTCGGTGGTGAAGGCTGTGCCGTCGGGCAACAGCACAGGCACAATTTCCTTCGCCATTACGCCGCTATCAATCGCGGCGATAGCACGCTGGTGGCTGCGCAATGCGAACTTATCCTGCTCCTCACGCGTGATGCCATATTGGCGCGCCAGGTTTTCTGCTGTCATCCCCATCGGGATGTACGATTGCCCAAACTCTGTTGAACGTTTTCCAGGCAAACCACAGATCTCAATGCCCTCGGCATTGTTGATCAGCTTTGGATTGAAACTCGGATTAAATCCGCCCATTGGCACTCGCGACATACTCTCGACGCCGCCCGCGATTAACACGTCACCCTGGCCAAGCATCAACGCCTGCGCCGCCATGTTGAACGCTTGTAGGCTGCTTGCGCAGAAGCGATTGACGGTTGTGCCACCTGCGTCCACTGGCAGACCTGCCAGCGCCGTCACGATGCGGGCAAGGTTCATGCCCTGCTCGCCTTCAGGAAACGCGCAGCCGATGATCACATCCTCAAGTAGGGATACGTCGAGATTGGGCACGCGCTCTGCCGCACCACGCACTGCGACTGCCGCCAGGTCATCTCCGCGCACGACACGAAGCGCACCTTTATTTGCCCGTCCGATTGGCGTTCGGACGGCGCTCACGATTACTGCATCAGGCATGGTATTACTTCCTCTCGTTCTCGCTTAGACTCCGGGTTGCAGCATAACCCAGGTTACTTCCAGCTCGGTTGTGACGGCCCCCTCACTGTTCACCAGTTGTACCGGCAGCGTGAAACGTGCGCGTGCAGTCTGGTGCAGTTCTATGCGGATGTGATCTTGTTCCTCGGCAGGAAGCCTCGCGATGGCTCGCAGATCGCCGCTGCTGGGCTTACGATAGTGAATCGCCGCATCTGCTAGCACAGGCACATATCCCTGCGCCTGATACTCGGCGAATGCAGCAAGAATGAGTGCTCCCGCCGCCACTTCGCCCAGCCCGAACTGCGCTACCGCGTGGACCGTACCAACATGATTGAGCCGCTCAGGCGCTGCTGGAAGCAGCGCCTCTGCCTGCTCTGATCCCACCGATGTAACCCGCGCCCCGACCATACGGCTGAACGGAACTGCTTCGTCTAGCAGGCGGTTGATGCTCTCGACATCCATTCCAAGGGCCTTTCGCTACTTCAATGGATAGCCGTTGCGCTCAGAAACGATACCCGCAAGCTCGCGCTGCAGTGGCACGATGTCTGTGTCGGCATCGCCCAGGTATCGCCGCACTTTGGCGATTTCTTCTCGCCGCTCATCGCCCTCGAAGGCCATGGTTAAAACGCCTTCCATCGCCATACGTGTCTCTGGCAGCAGTCGCAAGGTGGCTATTTGCGCCAACAGCTCATGCGTGTGGGCATCAACACCTCCCGTGCCCACTGCGTCAAGCGCGCGAGCAATTGCGCTATCTATGGCGAAGATATTGATAATTTGGTTGGCGGCGTACTCCAGAAACTCCTGCTCTTCGCGGATGTTGGTCATGAACTTCATCGCGCCCTTCATGATGGAGTAGATTGCTGCGCGTTTGGCGCGCTCAACAAGGTTCACGCTCTCACGCAAGGCAGTGGGTGTCTCCGCTGATGCATACTCTGGCGCGCTTCCGCTGGTTACCTGCGCTTCCACCCCTGGGAAGATCGTGAATATATCAAGCTTGTTATCCATCGCGCGCTGGAAGAGCGTACCCGCAGTCACGAGCCTGTTTACTTCGTTGGTGCCCTCGAAAATGCGATTGATGCGCGCGTCGCGCCAGGCCCATGAAATAGGATACTCCTCCATGAAGCCGTAGCCGCCGAATATTTGCACGCCTTCGTCCACGCAACGCGCAAGCGCCTCCGAACCAAAGACCTTCGCAATGGAGCATTCGATTGCATACTCCTCTATGGCCGCGAGTTGCGCCTGTCGGTCCTCGCCCGCCGCCCGCCGTGCTTCCTCAACTGCGCCAATGGTGCGGAAGACCAGCGATTCGGCGGCATAGACATCGGACGCCATATATGCGAGCTTCTTCTTGATCATGCCGAATCCTTGTAATGGCCGCCCGAATGCCTTGCGCTCATTCGCGTACTGCGCTGCCATATCAAGCGCGGCGTGCGCTCCACCTGTAGTACCAGCGCCCAACTTGAGCCGCCCAATGTTCAGAATGTTAAAAGCAATCTTGTATCCTTTGCCAATCTCGCCCAACACGTTATTCACTGGCACCTTCACGTTATCAAAGTAGACGGTGCGGGTGGACGAACCCTTAATACCCACCTTTCGTTCTTCCGCGCCGGTGGATATACCTGGCCACGATCCCTCGACGATAAAGCCCGTATGTTTCGTATCGTCCACCTTCGCGAAGACTATGAAGACATCCGCGAAGCCCGCATTCGATATCCATTGCTTCGCGCCGCTGAGAATGTAGTGTTGTCCGTCTTCCGAGAGCGTTGCGCGTGTGCGAATCGCCATCGCATCAGAGCCAACACCCGGCTCGGTCAGCGCGTAGGCGCCGATAAGTTCGCCCGTCGCGAGTTTTGGCAGGTAGGCCTGCTTTTGCTCATCAGTGCCATAGAACACGATTGGCAGCGTGCCAATCGTGGTGTGTGCGCCATGAGCCACTGCGAATGAAGCGTCGCGCATCGAATGAGCAACGAGCGCACTGACAACCAAACCTAAATCCGCGCCGCCGTACTCTTCCGGCACGTCAATCATTAGCAGTCCTTGCTCACCGGCCTTCTTTAGTAGTGATGGCATCAGCCCTGGCTCCTGATGGCGGATCTCTTCTGCCTTCGGCAGCACTTCACGCTGGATGAAGGTTATCGCCGACTCTTGAATCTGTCGTTGCTCATCGTCAAACTTCTCGGGGGTCAGAAAATGCTCCTCAGTGACAGGAGTTGTCAGAAACGCCGCGCCAGTTTCAACCTTCGCATCAGTTGCCATGTTGTCTACCTCCTATGGGTATGAAACCGTACCAAACGTTGAGTGAGGATATTATGCTTCGTCGTTCGTAGCGCCTGGATTCTGCATCCTTTGCCGCGCAAGGTACTCATCGCGAAGCGTGCGGCGCAATACCTTGCCGACGAGTGTTTTTGGAAGTGAATCGCGGAACTCGAATTGCTTCGGTACCTTGTATGGAGCGAGCCGCTCGGCGAGGAATGCTCGTAGCTCATCTGCTGCCAGCTTCTCACCCGGCTTCACCACGACGAATGCGCGTACCGTCTCGCCTCGGTACTCATCAGGTACACCAACTGCGGCCGCTTCGAGCACTTTCGGATGCTGGTACAGTACCTCATCAACTTCGCGCGGGAAGATCTTGAGACCTCCTGCGATGATGAGATCCTTGGCGCGATCCTCGATGGTGAAATATCCATCGTCGCTCATATAGCCGAGGTCACCTGTTCGTAGCCAGCCATCGCGCAATACATTCACCGACTCGTCAGGCCGTTGCCAATAGCCTCGCATCACTTGCGGGCCGCGGATGACGATCTCGCCGTGTTCACCTGGCGCTAGGAACTCCCAGGTTTCTGGATTGATGATCGCCGCATCTGTGCTGGACATTGGCAGGCCAATCGTACCGATACGCCGCTCGCCATAGACTGGGTTACAGTGCGTGACGGGTGAGGCTTCAGTCAGCCCATAGCCTTCAACTACTCGCGCGCCAGATACTTGTTCGAAGCGCTTCTGCACCTCCAATGGCAGCGGCGCCGACCCACTAATGCAGACTTTAATAGAGCTGAGATCACGGCGTCGTTTCTCAGCCTCACGCGCCAGTGCAAGGTACATGGTCGGCACACCAGGAAATAAATCTGGCTGATGCTTCTCAATTGCCTTCAGCGTATCCTTTACTGTAAAGCGCGGCAGCAGCAGCATAGTCGAGCCATTGAGCATGGTCATGTTCATGCCAACCGTCAGACCATATACATGGAAGAATGGCGCGACACAGAGTGTCGTGTGACGCGAACCGTCTGGTTGCTCATTCCATGCCCATGCCTGCATCGCATTCGCTAGCAGGTTACTATGTGTCAGCATTGCCCCTTTAGCGAGGCCAGTTGTGCCGCCTGTATACTGAAGCACCGCAAGATCGTTCGCTGAAGTACGCTCAGGCATAGGGAGTAACTCAAATCCTTGACGACTGTGGGCGTGTCCAAGCAACTCCTTAAACCGGTGTAACGTTGAATCGGTGCGCTGAGTTTTGTTCACCACTCTTGGCTTGCCACGCGATTCGGTAGCTTCTTTCAGTCGGAAGAGTGTGCCGAGTGCTGGGGGCAGATAATCGGCGGGGCTAGTCAGAATAACCTGCTTTACGCCGGTATTTGCGCGGATCGCGGCTAATGTGGAGTAGAACTGGTCAAGGATAACCACCATGCGCACACCTGCGTCACGAAGTTGGTGCTCCATTTCCGGCTGCGTATAGAGCGGATTGGTTGGCACTACAACACCACCGGCCTTCAAAATGCCGTAGAACGCGATGGGAAACTGGGGCACATTTGGTAAGCAGAGTGAGACACGGTCGCCTCGCTGTAGACCAAGGCGCAAAAGTGCATGCGCAAACCGATCCACAAGTGATGCAAGTTGCAAATAGGTGATGCGCCTTCCAAAGTATTCGATAGCGACGTTAGCCCCATATCGGCGGCACGCCTCATCGAGTAGCCAGGTAAGATCGTGATTGGGAACGTCTATACTAGCAGGCACACCTGAAGAATAATGCGCGAGCCAGGGCCTTTCCATCGAAGTGAAGGTGGACGGACGCGTCATTGGATCGGGCATCGGCGAGTTCTGCGAGAGGTCGGCCATGTGAGCACACTCCTCATCGAGCGCGACGGATCATTGCCACATTGGCAGCATTATACGTGGTACTTTTAGCCTCTGCTGTATAGCCAGCTAACAAATTCCTGCGATATACTTGATGCCAGCTAACAGAAGCATACAGCATCCTGAAGTCAGAGGGAAGGGTAGCAACGACAGTGCCAACACGCTCAGAAAGGATCGCGGGATCTGAACCACCCCAAGATGCAGGCTCGAATTTTGGCCAGCTTGTAGCATTCTTCCGCCAACGTTGCGGCCTCTCACAAGGCCAATTGGCGCGGGCGGCGAGGCTCTCGCGAACCTATGTCTATCATCTCGAGACTGCTCAGCGCCTTGCGCCATCGGCGCGTGTCGCTCGAACCCTGGCTCGTGCGCTGGAACTACATGGCAACGACCGAAGACAATTTGCTGATGCCTTCGCACGACTCACCGGCCAGCAAGTTGAGGAAGAGCCAGAAGCGCCCGACCTTCTCGATCAGCGTGAATTGGCGGCGCTCTTGGTGGATAGCACGGCCTTTCCCGCTCATAGCCTGGATCGCCTCTGGAACATTGTTTCCTGGAACACGCCTTCGATGCAACTATTCGAAGTAACGACGGATGCGCTCAACATCCATCGTAGCAATCTCCTTGTTTTTGTGTTTGATCTTGCATATCGCACCCGATTTCGGCCCTGGGAAGGGTTGGCACGCCGTCTCCTGGCCGATTTTAAGCATGCTACTCGTAGTCTGGCTTATCTACCAGAATATCGAGAATTATGGCGAACTCTGCGCGCTATGCCCGATTTTCGGCGTATCGCTGAATCGGCTGAGACTGGCGTGATGATGGCGCCCAGCTTTGTATTTCAAATGCGCCATTCACATCTCGGATCTTTGACATTGCGGACGAGCGCCACCGTCTTCAGTGGTGTCTCTGACTACTCCATTGTCACCTATATGCCAGGTGACCAGCGAACCCTTGCGATTTTTGCCGAGCACGGCTGGCAAAAGTTGGTTCGCAACATGTAAAAGCCCGCGACTTGAAGCGTGATACAATGCGGCAGCGGATTCCGGTGTATCGCCAGGACGTACTTCCGATGATGTAGAAATGGTTCTTCGGCTATCTTCGCTGTCCGATGGATATCATGCCGACTCGGTTCACTCGCCACCGCGTGTTCCAACGCGGACACTACCTTCAAATCTGTTATGTCTATATGGTGGCCATTGCCGCCATTCTCGCCGCTTGCACTTCTGCCAACACAACCCATTCCAGTTCCAGCGTCGGCCCAGCGCATCCATCTTGGCGCCTTACATACGTTGCGATTGGCGCATCAGATAGCTTCGGTATTGGTACACAGGACCCGGACCGACAAAGCTGGCCAACCATTGTAGCAGACGAACTCGGACCCAATACGCATCTGATCAACCTCGGAGTTCCTGAAGAGACCGTAGCGCGCGCGGTACAGAGTGAATTGCCAATTGCGTTGGATTCCGATCCTGACATGATCACCGTCTGGCTCGGCGTCAACGACTTCGTGGATGGTGTCGCGCTTGATGCATATGCGGGTCAATTGCAGTCGCTGCTAAGCGCATTGCACGAGGGAACACATGCGCGCATCGTCGTCGGCAATTTGCCGAACCTAACATTGCTTCCGCGTTTCTCTCAGAGTGATCCGACGAGTCTACGCAGCCAGGTCCAACGTTGGAATGCGGTCATTGCCTCTGTTTGCGCAGCGACGGGTGTAACCCTGGTTGACATCTACTCTGGTTGGGAAGAACTGTCTACCCACCCGGAATACATTAGTTCAGATGGATTTCACCCGTCGGCGATTGGTGCGGAACGGCTCGCCGACATCTTTGCTGTCGCCCTCGATCAATCAGCAAGAACCTAGAGGCGGGAGCTGTGGACAATATCACCGGCATCTCTTCTTCAAATCTGCTCCGACCTCTGTTAATAGGGACACTCATCGTGTTGGTGCTGCTAGCATGGCTGGCGCAACGCTCGCCACATCTAGTGCGTATCGGACTACGGAGTGTAGGGAGGCGCCGTGCGCGCACGGTTCTGATTATCCTTGGCCTAATGCTCTCGACCACATTTGTTGCTTCAGCGTTTGCTGTGGACAACACCATCACAACAGCGGTCAAGTCTATTGCTGTCTTTAGCCTGGGCCGCATTGACGAAGATGTCGTCGGTAGTGGAAGTCTTCGCCTCTATCCCGCGCATTATGGCCAGTTGGCTGCGAGCGCACTCGACGGCAATCCGCATGTCGCAGGTGTCGCACCATCGCTTGTGATCTCGAATCTGTTGGTAGCCGACGAAACGGCGCGTCAGGTACGTGGTGGGGTGACAGCCGTTGCGATGGATGGCTCCCAGGCAGGCACACTTGGAGCGTTGGAAGATGTTCACGGTCGTCTAGCATCTGTAAACGCGCTTGGATCAGAGGATGCTTATCTGAACGCGACCACTGGCGCACTGCTCAATGCACAGCCTGGTGATGTACTCTATCTCTACTCAACTAAATGGCCGGGGCATCGTTACCAATTCACATTACGGGCAATCGTCACTGGCGGCCCGCTCGGTGACAGTCCAGCAATTGTCCTCCCTTTGACGACGCTGCAAAATCTGCTCGGCGCGCCGAATCATATTAACCATATCTACATTGCCAACACGGGTGATGGATTGACTGGCGTGAGCTACAGCGACGACATTGCAAATCAAGTGAACGCGAGCCTTCCCGCATATCTCTATGTACGAGAAGTCAAGGCAGATGGCGTCAAATTCGCACTGCGCGCCCAGGATATCTTCGGCCGGATCTTAACACTCTACACGCTTTTCGCTCTCGCGCTTGGCCTTATGCTTATCTTCCTCATTTTTGTATTACTCGCGGCTGAGCGGCGATCTGAACTTGGCATGGTGCGGGCACTGGGCATGCGGCGTAACCATATTGTAGGGATGTTACTCTTCGAAGGCGCTGCGTATGACACCGCTGCTGCTGCAATCGGTATGCTCTCTGGCTTGGGGTTGGGGGTACTCATTGTAATGATCGTCAGCCCAACGCTGACACAGATCGGCTTCCCGCTCAAAATAGCCATAGATCCAGAAAGTATGCTCGTCTCTTTCTGCCTGGGCGCGCTTTTCACCATGGTTACCATTTGGCTTGCTGCGTGGTCTGTGAGTCGCATGACCGTCGCAGCAGCGCTACGTGATCTGGAAGACCCTCCGAGACCAGACTTAGGGCTGGCGCACCTTCTCCGTGCGCTGATGCTTGCGCTCCGAGACATCTCGCGGTGGCCATTTGTCTCCCTCGACGCACTAGGGCAGCTCGTTTGGGGAATCACGGTACGAGGTATCGTACCGCTAACACTTGGCTGGGTACTACTGCGTCTAGCAGAGGAACGGCACGACATCTTGCTGCTATCGCTCGGCGTGTCATGTGTGGTAGTTGGAGGCGTGCTGTTGCTTCGCTGGCTAGGTCTCTTTCTCGTATTGATCTGGATGCGTGTACCGACGGCCGCCTCCGCCACCCGCGTAATGTACCGCGCACATGTTGTGGCGGATAGGTTCGCCGCTCTCCTCATTGGTGGTGGGATTGCGTTGTATTGGTCACTTCCGTTTGACGTTTTCGGGCAATTCGGCGCCGAGCGCTTCACAGGTGGTATTGCGACCTTCTTTGTTGCAGGTGTGATGATGGTGTTCGGCGCGGTCTGGGCAATTGCACCCAATCTTGATCTCCTGCTCATTCCGGTCCGCTGGCTCTTCGCTGTGCTGCGGCACAGCCATGTTACACGAATAGCGCTGGTCTATCCCTCGCAACAGCGCTTCAGAACGGGTATTGGCCTTGCCCTATTCTCGTTAGTTTGCTTCACGATGGTTGTGATGGCATGTATTGCCGCTTCGACCACACATACATATGATACCGTTCCGGCACAAGCTTCGGGCTACGATGTTGCTGGACAGCCGCTCTTTACACCAGTCGGTGATAGTAGCCACGTGCGCGCCGTTCTGGGGCGATCCAATGCACTGAATAATTTGGCGACCATAAGCAGCGCGACGCCCTTGCCCCTCGGAATTTTGCAGCCCGGAGCACCAAATGCGCGTTGGTCATTATATCCAGTCTCGCAAGTTGATGGCGGTTTCCTTGATGGAGTGGGCTTGCCTCTCGTCGCGCGTGCGCTGGGATACACGAGTGATGCGGATGTCTGGCAGGCATTGCGCACGCACCCCGGCGATGTTGTCATAGACACAGGCGCGCTCAGCGGTATAGATGCTGCTAGGCTAAGTTTGACATTGCCCCCGTCGCTCAACGCGAGCACATTTCTTGGCTCGCCCATTGCGTCTGGCCTGCCGGGGCTTTCGAGCCTTGAAGCAATCTCCAACCAAACGGCCAATGCTTCTGACATTCAACAAGCGTTGCCCGAAGCAGGCGCGGCCATCTCTGATCCTGATTTTCTGCGCGAAGTAACACTGCGTTTGCGAAATGTAGCGCTGAGTTCTGGTGTTATTGCGCCAACTCCGCTATGGGTCAGCGATTTGAGAGGAGGGAAGGCAATCAAGTTGACACTCATTGGCATTGTAGAAAATGTGCATGGCGAGCGGCAAGGAATGTTCGGCTCCGCTGCCACTTTTGCGCCAGTCGAGCAAGGGCTATCCGCTTTCGGCAACGAATATTTCTTTTTCAAAACCAAACCTGGCGTAGATGTCCACGCTGAGGCTCTTACACTCGGATCAGCTCTACTCGACCATGGCTTTGAGACGACCGTGCTACAGGACGTTCTGCTGGATGTGAACGGTCCGCAAGTCTTCATCAGCCGAGTGCTCGTGGGATTGGTGGGTCTGACACTTCTTGTGGGTACTGCGGCGCTCGCCGTTACCGGATCACGTGCAGTGGTAGAGCGTCGGCAGCAGATCGGGATGATGCGCGCGTTAGGTTTTCGGCGAGCGCATGTGCAGGCGATTTTTCTTATCGAGTCGTTGCTGGTGGGTATGGCCGGAACAATTCTCGGATTGATATTGGGTCTGGCACTGTGTCGTAATCTCTTTGCCGTGAACTTCTTCGCACAATATAGATCGGGGTTGACGTTGATTGTGCCCAGCTTGGAACTTGCGGCAATTTGCGCCGCCGCCATATTTGCGTCCAGTGTGGCCGCGCTGCTGCCTGCTTGGCAAGCCGGGCGTATCGCTCCCGCCGACGCTCTGCGTTACGAGTGACTGTTCCACTGTCTATAGTGAGCGCTCTGCATGTTACGAGCGTCAATTGGCATGTCACATGCTGATCCATTTGTATTCGGGAACGCAGGCAAAGACACAAGTGGAGAGTTCCGTGCGGCAGCGTATCCTACATCCAACACAAGTTCCCACCTTCGCCAATATGCTCCGTATTGCCGTGCTTGGGATAGTATTTTGTGGGATACTTAGTTCATGTTCGGGGACATCAAACTCAACACACACATCTCGGCCAACGGCGACGCCAACCGCTCTGCTCCCAACCCCTACACCTCTCGCCGACATTACCTACGCTGCTATCGGTGCGTCAGACTCATTTGGCACTGGCACCACCGACCCCGCTCATGATAGCTGGCCGGCAGTCCTTGCGCGTGGGTTGGGAAAGTCGGTGCATCTGCTCGATCTGGGCATTCCTGGTGCGACCGCTGAGTTGGCTCAGCGTGATGAGGTACCCATCGCGGTGGCGGCACAGCCGAAGATCATTACCGTGTTGCTCGGGGTGAATGATATAGATGACGGTATCTCGCTCAGTGCATTTCGCACCCAATTGGCATCTATTTTGGCCGTTCTGGAAAGCGAAACACCCGCTCGTGTGTTTGTTGCCAACCTCCCTGACTTGACGCTGTTTCCACATTTTGCTTCGCGCGACTCCTTAGCGCTCTTACAGGAGATCTTGCAATGGAACTCAACAATAGCTCAAGTGGCTCGTGAGCAAGGCGCGATACTGGTAGACCTGTACTCAGATCGAGCCGAGCTTGCCCAACACCCCGAGTACATCGCCAGCGACGGACTGCACCCCTCAACCTTGGGCGCTATGAGAGTTGCGGCGGTCTTCGCCGACGTCATCAATGCCAGTCAGACTACCTAGAAATGGTCGCGCAATGTTCACTTCTGTAGGAAGCACTTCGAATAATTTGACTGTCCTGTTGCTAGCAATGGCCTTAATTGCCGCTCTTGCTGGAATGACCATTGCTGGAGTGCGCTCTCGCTATGCGGTACGAATCGCATTTCGTCAGGTGCGTCGTCGTCCCGGCCGCAATGCCCTAATTGTGTTTGGTTTGATGCTTGCCACAACGTTCATTGCCGGAGCGCTCATCCTGAATGACACCATTGTCCTTGCGGTTCAGCAAGTAGCAGTCTATAGCTTGGGGCGAGTAGACGAGGAAGTTGTAAGCGGGTCGGGGATTCTTGGCTTCTACCCCACTGCCACAACAGACGTTGTGCGCACTGCTGCCGCTGGAGATGCGCAGGTAGTGGACGTGACACCAGCCCTTGCCGTGCCAGATCTCTTGATTGTAGATGAAGCGTCACGGCAGGTACGTGGCAACGTCTTGGGCATCGGGATTGCGCCTGATGGCGGGCCACTGACGAATTTCACTTCGGTGGATAGCCGGCAGATGGCACCTGTAGACGACCTGGCTCCAGATGAAGTCTATTTGAACTCCAACGCCGCCCGACTCTTGAGTGCTCATCCTGGTGATTCACTGCTCATCTACTCGTCACTTACTCCAGGTAGCCAATATCATGTGCGAGTCCGCGCCATCGTGAGTGGTGGCGCACTCGCACGCCTGCCATCACTTGTGACCTCGCTTTCAACCCTTCAGGCATTCTTTGACGCTGATGGCCGCATCAATCGTATCTACATCGCGAACGCTGGAGATGGGCTTTCTGGCGTCGGCTTTAGTGACGCCATAGCCACACGCATCAATAAAGTTCTTCCCAGTGGACTATCTGTGCGTAAGGTAAAACAAGAAGGTGTGAATTATGCACTTCAAGCACAAGAGGTGTTCGGACGCATCCTGGTGCTCTACACTTTGTTTGCGCTTGCAATTAGCTTGCTTTTGATTTTCATCATTTTTGCACTCCTGGCGGCGGAACGGCGCGTTGAGATCGGAATCGAGCGGGCGTTAGGTATGCATCGCTTCCAGGTTGTCGAAGTTCTGCTTTTTGAAGGTGCTTTTTACGCTACGGCGGCCAGTATCCCTGGCGTGCTTGCCGGAATTGGACTGGGCACAGTCATAGTTCGTATTGTCACGCCAACAATTGCGCAGTTCGGGCTGCCACTCACCGTGAGCATCCGCCCCGAAAGCATTCTCCTTGCGTTCTCACTCGGCCTTTTGTTCACCCTTGTGGCCACGGTGGCAGTCGTCTCGGTTGTCAGCGGTATGAACATTTCCGCAGCGATGCGGGGATTACCAGACCCTCCGATGGCGCCAAAGTCGCTTCGAAGTCTTGTACACGCCGTCTTCGCCAAACAATCAGGTCACTCAGCGTTTACCTCAATCATATACCTAGTCTGGGGATTAGCGAGACGCGGTATCATACCCTTGCTGCTGGGATGGGTATTGGTTCGGTACGCCGTGGAGGCCCGCAACGTGGTTGCACTCGCGCTCGGTATTCCCGGAGCACTTGCGGGGATGGTACTCATTATCCGTTGGCTGACGCTCGTGCTGATGTTCCGCTTGATGCGCCGTTCCGCCACACATACACTTGATATGATTCAAAGTATTGCCAATCGCCTCAGTGCATTACTCATTGGTAGCACTTTGGTGCTCTACTGGTGGTTGCCATTCGCCACACTTCGTCAGCTTGGGTTGCCTCGCGTACCCGGCGGTATTGAGTTGCTTTTCATTGCTGGTGTGATGATGATCGCAGGTGCGGTATTGGGAATCGCGCCGAATCTCGATATTCTGCTTGCTCCATTGCGATGGATGTCGAAGCGAACTGGCCAGCTTAGGCATGTGTCCTATGTTGCTTTCGTGTACCCTTCGCATCAGCGTGTACGCAGCGGACTGACCATTTCCATGTTTTCGCTCGTGACATTTACGATGGTGGTGATGGCCTGTGTCGCGGCGTCTACAGTGCAGCGATATGGCAACCTTGGAGTTCAGGCTGGCGGATATAATATCATTGGGCAACCGCTGTTTAGGCCGATAGGTTCTGCTGATCAGGTCGCGCAGTTGCTCGACCGTAGCGCACCTGCGACCAGCAATGATGTTAGCGCCATAAGTAGCGCTACACCATTACCACTGATAATGTTTCAGCCGGACGCAACTACGGCACGTTGGGCGGTCTACCCCGCTTCGGAAATACAGGGGGCATTCTTGTATGGGCAGGGACTACCATTAGTAGCACGCGCCCCACAGTTTGCTTCTGATGCTGCTGTCTGGCAATCTGTGCGAACGCAGCCAGGAAATGTCGTGATAGATGTTGGTGCGCTGAGCGATGACGATGCAGGCATTCTTGGAATTAGCGCAGCGCCTGGCGTTGGGATAAAGGACTTCGTAGCGCCCCCCATCGCGTCGAGTCTACTTGGACTTGCGAGCCTGGAATCACTGCTCGGGCAATCATCGGTGCTAAACCTTCAGCGCGGTGTGCCACCAGACATTCGTCATCTCATTGAAGACCAGAGCACACTCGATCTCTACACCCTCCATCTTCAGAATATTGCGCTCGGTCAGGGGAGTATTGTCCCCACAACGATGTGGATTGCTGATCCACGCGGTGGCGTACCAGCGAAAGTAACGATCATCGGTATCGTTGACAATGCTCATGGGCAAAGCTATGGTCTTCTCGGATCCCCGCAGACCTTTGCTTCTGTTGAGCAAGGACAACCGCTGATCACCAGCGCCTACTACTTCTTCAAGTTGTACGCGGGTGCTAATGTCCATGCGGATGCTATTTCTATCGGCTCAGCACTGCTGAACTATGGATTTCAGACTACTGTCATCGAAGATGCCCTCGAAGACTTGAATGGACCGCAGGTCTTCGCCAGCCGAGTATTGATCGGACTCGTCGGCTTGACGCTGCTGATAGGCATGGTTGCGTTGGCCATCATTGGCTTGCGGGCGGTAGTAGAGCGACGGCAGCAGATCGGGATGCTACGCGCATTGGGCTTTCGCAGGACTGCGGTTGGCACAATCTTTGTCCTGGAAGCCATACTGATCGCCATTGTGGGCGCAAGTCTTGGTCTGATACTTGGCCTTGCCCTGGCACGCAACGTCTTTGCCGTGAACTTCTTTGTTCGCATTCAATCAGGATTGACTTTAGTTATACCCTGGGCAGCACTAGCTGCCATTATAGGCACTGCCGTCGTCGTGGCCGTCGGCGCTGCGTTAGCTCCTGCACGCAAGGCGAGTCATGTCGCACCTGCCGAGGCGCTACGCTATGAATGAAGCCTACACTCGCTCGTAAACATTCGTTTGCCGACGGTGATAGGAAACTATGGAGGGAAGTAGTGCGATGAGAATTACTGACGCACGAGATCAAGATGCGGGGCAAGCTAACCAAGAAAACATTCAGGCGGAGAGTCCAATCGTCAAGGCCCTTCATATAGCCAAGGTCTACAAATCACATCACATTGAAATACCGGCCCTCACAGATATCAGCCTAGAAATTCGACACGGTGAAATGGTTTCGGTAATGGGGCCAAGTGGGTGCGGAAAGACCACATTATTGAATTGCCTGGCTGGCCTCGACACGGTGGATCACGGCACTGTAGAGATTGCAGGTGTCGACATTGCAAAAATGAGCGATGCCAAACGCACAGATTTTCGTGCCCAGACCATGGGATTCATTTTCCAAAGCTTCAATCTGATTCCAGTTCTGACCGCCGTGGAAAATGTCGAGTTGCCTCTGTTGGTGCTTGGTAAACGCGCTGGAGTGGCGCGAAAACGTGCGCGAGAGTTGTTGGTTGCGGTTGGTTTGCGTGATCGCGAGAAGCACCGCCCATCAGAGTTGTCTGGCGGGCAACGCCAGCGCGTGGCAATTGCGCGAGCGCTTATCAATAATCCAGCGATTGTGTGGGGTGACGAACCGACTGGCAATCTTGACAGCGAAGCAGCAGATGAAGTCATGGATCTGCTCACAACGCTCAATCGTACTCTCGGCCAAACTCTGGTCATTGTCACTCACGCCACAGACATCGCTGCACGCACTAATCGCGTCATTCGTATGCGTGACGGAGCAATTGTCTCTTCGCTGACGAGCACGGATCCGACATACGACACCTCTCACCAATCATGATCGTTGCGGTTTCCGTCCGTTATTTGTGCCCATCGAGTAGTGTGCCCGTCATGCGCCATGGTACAATCTCGTCAGATATGCTCCATACGTCATGGCGAGAACCTTGCTGCGTGGCGCATGGCCCTATCTTTCAGGACGTTTGTTTGCTAGCGGCCCGTCAGGAGGCGTAACATGACGGCTGTTCCATCCCAGCCTAATATCTTTGTAGCATACTGGCTCTTTAGCCTTGACCCTGCATTCCACCGTCTCTCAGCTAGCGTGCAGAATCAGGGTAAAGAAGAGTTCCTTTCCAAATTAGATACGCGCCCGCAATCAATCACACTTCGAGGCACCTATTCTCTTGCTGGACTGCGATCTGACGCAGATCTCATGCTCTGGATATACGCGCCAAATCTGGACGATATCCAAAATCTGGCAATATCACTTCGCCAGACCGGCTTGGGCGCTTACCTACGGCCCGTTGAGACGTATGTAGGAGTCGTAGCACCCGCACGTTATGATCCAGGTCACCAGCCCGCGTTCATGTCTGGCGCTGCACCCAAGAGTTACATAAGTGTATATCCGTTTGTGAAGACATCCGATTGGTATTTGTTGCCATTTGAGAAGCGCCGTGAGCTAATGGCAGAACACGGGCAGGTGGGTCGCCGATACGCGGTACCTCGCGATCAACTGACAGGCGGAGAGGATAGCGTGACACATACATATGGCAATAACGCGACCACTCTCGCAGCTAGCAGCAAAGAGGTCGCGGAAGGCGGTGGTGTGCTCTCTAATACTGTGGACGCATTTGGCCTAGGCGACTACGAATTTATCCTGGCCAATGAGTCGGATGACCCTAGCGAGTTGTGTCGAATGATGGAGTCTCTACGTAAGGTCGAAGTACGCCGTTACACACAGTTAGACACCCCAATCTTCTTGGCACGACTTCGCACGCCAGCCGAAGCAATAGATGCACTCTAGCGTTCAAGGATATGCCCCCTGATTTGGGCGCAGTTCGCAGTTCATCGCACTGCGCCACTATCGTTCGGAAATAGCGGCAGGTCGAACCAGAAAATGCTGCCGCTACCACGTCGTGCACGCACCCCGATCTGGCCGTGATGTAATCTAACAATTTCACGAGCGACGTAAAGTCCATTGCCAGCGCCTACTGCGTCATTTGCATTACTTCCCGTCGTGTACGCCTCAAAGATTCGATTTCGCTCATTCGCGATCACCCCAATTCCGCGGTCGCTTATTGTGGTGTGGAGTATGCCGCCAGATGTTGCAAGCGACACCTTTACGTCCCCATCCTGACCATATTTGATCGCGTTTGCGAGTAAGGTAGAAAGCAGTTCTCCTAATCGCTTGCGATCCCACATGCCGATAATCTCGTCCTCTTCACATTCTAGATGAATTATCTGGCTTCGCAACCCATCGGCATATATGCCAACGATACGACGAGCCACAGCCACAACGTCGCAGCGAGTTGGCTGAACAAGAAAGCGACCCTGGGCAAGATGTGTCACCGAGAGATACACATCAATCATATTGTTCATGCGCTCGACTTGATAGGCGATCTTATTAATGTCCGAGATATCTACGGCATATGCCGTGTCTTTCCGAAACCGCCACTGCATAAGTTGCACCTGACCACTCAGCGCGCTGACTGGCGCACGCAATTCATGGCTTGCGATATCGAGAAAGTCGAATTGCATGTCGTCGCCACCCCGACGTGTAGGTTCGGGCCGCGTGGTATTTCGATCCATAGCTCTCTATTCATATCCTTTCTAGATGAGCGACATGGCCTCTCTAAACGTAGACTAATTCACCGGTCACCAGCAATAGAGCGTAATAGAGGTATAGCAGTCTCCTTTGAGAGGCTAGGTGTCCAATCTATCAGCCCATCAAATACGTCTAGAGGCAGCCGATCCAGTTCTAATGCCATCCCGGTGGCAGGAGGCGTAATGTAGCGTCTCAGATAGCGTGCCACCTGCACAAGGCAGCGATAATTGCCATCCTCACGTGCCTGTATCTCAGCATCTTCAATCAGCAACACTGCGCAAACGACTCGTGCCATCTGCCGCGTCAATCGCTTCGTCATGAGTTCTGCTTCTTGGCGCTGACTGGCCTTGAGGAGTCCAATCGCGCGCTCTAAGTCAGCGAGGGCGGCCATGCCGATCTCGGCAGCCAGGCTAACCGCAGCATCGCGAACAGCCTGAAGCCGTGCGCGCAAGTCTGCTATGAGGGCAACTCCCGCATCTTCTCGTAAGATGGCACGTCCCACATCCAGAGCCGAGATGTTCCCGGTGCCTTCCCAAAGTGCCTGCACCTGCACATCGCGCAGAAGCCGCGCATTTGGCCAGTCTTCAATGTAAGCGTTTCCCCCACGTACCTCCATTCCTTCCGCAACTACTCTTCGCGCCTCCTCTGAAATAAAGAATTTCGCGAGTGGCGTCAGTATACGGGCAAGCAGCCGTGCCTGAGCGGAACCGTGATCTGCCGCGTCGAGTTGCGCTGATCCTTCAAAGAACAATGCTGTGAGCGCTTCCACGTCCATCTGCATGTCAAGTAGTTGCTCACGCATGAGCGGAAGATCAGCCAATATAGCCCCAAAAGCCTCTCGCCCTCGCGCATGAACCAACGCTTCCAAGAATGACCGTCGTGCCAAAGCAACTGCCGCGTTTGCACAACCCAGGCGCGTAATATTGAGCATCTCCGTCATGTGGAGCCAGCCTGATCCTGGACCGCTGATTTCACGTGCCAGCGTTCCAGAGAAGGTCACTTCGCCGCTGGCAAACGAGCGCATACCCATTTTCTCCTTCAACCGTTCAATCTGAAAGGCGTTGCGCGTTCCATCTGGTAGGGTCCGTGGCACGAGATAGAGACCCAACCCTCGTGTACCTGGGCCAGCATTCTCTGGGCGTGCAAGTGTCAGAATAAGATCCGCGCCTGCATTGCTACAGAACCACTTCTCGCCATTGAGCTCCCACCACCCTGCATGGGCAGAAGATAGCCGCGCTGTGGTTTCTATCATGCCCAAGTCTGATCCGCCTTGTTTCTCCGTCATAAACATCGCACCAGTCCACAATCTATTCAGATCTGTGGCGATGAGACGAGGCACGTAGTCAGCAACTATGTCAGCAGGTGCGAATTTCAAGAGCGTGCGCGCCATTGCGCGTGTCATGCTGAGTGGACAGAAAAGTCCTGATTCACTCTGTGCAGCCAGATAGATAAGCGCATCATTCAGAACTAACGAGCTTGTTTTCGTTTCATCCACTACGCCAGGCCGCAAACTCATGGCATGCAGGCCATACTCACCATAGAGGATGCGCTCAAGCGCACGGTAGGCACGCGATGGGTGCACTTCATCTACGCGCTCGCCACGTTTGTCGCGCTGTTGTAATGTTGGTGTGTGTCGGTCCGCTTCCGCAGCTAGGTCTTCGATCTCATCGCCGACTCGTGCACCTAGAGCCATAAGCAATGGTTCTGCCTGCACTCGCTCTTCATTGGTGAGCCTACGGCGCAAAAGAAAACGCAAATGCGCGTCGGCCAAATAATAGTTGATCCCGCGAGTATCTGGCATGGCTCCATGGTGAGGTTCAGGCGGACTGTCACTCGCAATGAAAGGTGTCTTGTCATGTTGCACCGTCGTCATGCTGATCCTCACTTCTCATCTACTGCGTCATCTGGCATTACGACCACCGAATTCTTCTTGCTTACGTGCTTGTTCGCGCGTGTTGCAGATTTCACAGGTTTCGCCGGTTTCAGCGCAAGCACACCCAGCGGTGGCAATGTAAGCACGAGGGATTGTTTTTGCCCATGCTGTGCCACTCGCTCTGTTTTGAGGCTTGCATTGATAACATTACTACCGCCGTAGCGTTCCCCATCGGAGTTCAGCACCTCCATATATCGTCCCGCCACAGGTGCGCCAATGCGATAGTTTGGCCGTGGAACAGGTGTAAAGTTGCAGACAAAGAGGAGTGGATCTGCTTTCTCATAGCCATAGCGTACAAACGCAATGACGCTATTTTGCGTATCGGACCCATCAATCCACTCAAAGCCCTCTGGCAAAAAATCGCACTCATGCAAGGCAACCTCCGTGCGCAACAAGGTATTCAGGTCGCGCACGAAATCACGCAACTTCCGATGGTACATGCCATTCTGAGTCTCTTCTTCTAGCACAAACCAATCCAAAAAACCGGCGAAGTTCCACTCCGACCACTGCCCCATTTCGCCACCCATGAATAGGAGTTTTTTGCCAGGGTGGGCATACATGAATGCGTATAACACCCGCAAATTGGCAAACTTCTGCCACAAGTCGCCTGGCATTTTGTTGAGCATAGAGCCCTTAATATGGACAACCTCATCGTGCGAGAGGGCGAGAATAAACTTCTCAGAATGTGCGTATGCGAACGAGAAGGTCAACTCGTTGTGATGGTGGCTGCGATGCACAGGGTCATAGCGCATGTACTCCAATATGTCGTGCATCCAACCCATGTTCCACTTGAGCGAGAAGCCAAGCCCACCCTCAGCAACTGGCGCCGTCACCTTTGGCCAAGCTGTAGACTCCTCTGCAATCATGAGTACGTGTGGATAGCGCGCTCGGACGTTCTCATTGCATTCGCGTAAGAACGCTATCGCTTCCAGATTTTCCCGCCCCCCATAACGATTGGGCAGCCACTCGCCATCCGTTCGCGAGTAATCCAGATACAACATGGACGCCACCGCATCCACTCGTAGTCCATCAATATGGTATGCGTCGAACCAAAACAGTGCGTTCGCTGTAAGGAAATTGCGAACCTCATTGCGTCCAAAATTGAAGACCTGAGTTCCCCACTCAGGATGTTCACCTCGCCGTGGGTCCGCATGCTCATACAGATGGCTGCCATCAAAATAGCGTAGGCCATGCTCATCTTTAGGAAAGTGCGCTGGCACCCAATCGAGCAGCACACCAATACCATGCTGATGGCACTGGTCCACAAAATACATAAAATCTTGCGGCGTTCCATAGCGGCTTGTTGGGGTGTAATACCCCGTCACTTGGTAGCCCCATGAGCCATCGAATGGGTGTTCAGCCACCGGCAGCAACTCAACATGGGTATACCCGAGATCCTTGATATAGGGCACTAGTTGATGCGCAAGGTCACGATACGTTACCTGGGTGGTGTCCGACGCAGACGGGTGCTTCCACGATCCGACATGCAACTCATACACGCTAATGGCCGCTGTCTCAGCATTGTGCTCAGTTCGTTTCTCTTCCCACTCTGCATCCCCCCACTGGTACCCCTCCAAATCCCAAACCTTTGAAGCAGTTCCGGGCCGTAACTCCGCAGCGAAAGCGAATGGGTCGGACTTGAGCACACGATAGTCGCCAGCCGCTGACAGTATGGCAAACTTGTACAATGTGCCAAGGGGCAAATTTGGCAGAAAGATTTCCCAAACGCCATTCGGATGTAACCGCATCGGATACGCACGTTCATCCCAGTTGTTGAAATCGCCAACAACGCTCACTCGCCTCGCATTGGGCGCCCACACTGCGAACGATATGCCCCGAACTCCACGCACTTCGCACGGATGAGCGCCCAGCCGCTTGTACAGTTCGAGGTGCGTACCTTCCCCGATCAGATGCAAATCATAATCGCTCAATATTGGCGGGAAAGAGTAGGGATCGGCTACCCGTTCGATCTCGCCGACCTGACGTTGAACGTCGAGAACATATGGATACGGCTCAGCAGAGAGCACAATCATACTAAACAACCCAGCGGGGTGTATCATTTGCATCGGCAGGACATCCGTATTGATGCGACCATGCGACCTGGTGCGTGCTTCGAGCACAACCGAAGCGCTCAATGCTCCTGGAAGAAACGCGCGCACAATCCACACCGACTGACCCTGCACTATTCCTGTATGGGATCCGAGTACATCAAACGGTGTCTTGTAGTTTCCCTGGGCGATGGCAGTCTTTGTGTTCCAATCCAAAGTATCGGTGACTGCCATCCGACCGGTCATGTGCGACTGCTTTCGCATTCTTTGGACCTCACGCGACACGTCGTTACCTCAGCATCGCACACCCCGATATTACTCTGCTCCATTGTCTTCGATGGCCAGCAGTTCAGGATGATACTTGGTAAAGTATCTCACATATCCCAGCGCACTCATCATATTGTTTGACGCCAGTTCATATTGCCGGAGCATCTGTGTGCGATTGACATCTGCCATCTCATCTACTTCACGCTGCATACCTGCGGCAAGGCGTCCAGCAAGTTGCTCGGTGGATTCTCCCTTGCGCATCCCCGCTAACATCACTTGCCCCCAAACATCCAGCCGTTCTCGCAATAAGCTCAGATGTTCCGCGACATCGGCAAATTTGCCAAAGTGCGCCAGGTAAAGCGCCACTAGATCCATATCCAACAGCCGGTCAATACTGGCCGACCAATCCTCCAGGCTCAGATCAGGTGGTGGTGTTGGTGGCCGGACAGTATTTCCCTTATCCAACCGGACTCCTGCAACATCTCCCGCAAATACGGTATTTCGCTCTGGATCAAAGTAGGCGACGTGGTGTACCGCGTGACCGGGTGTGTATAGCGCTCGCAGCGTTCGCTCGCCAACGCGTAATTCAGATCCTTCTTCCACCACGACCAACCGCTCTTCAGGCACCGGCTCTATTGTCCCCCACAGCATTTGCATGTCGGCGCCATAGATCCGCTTAGCACTAGCAAGCAGCTTTGCCGGATCCAGCAAATGAGGAGCACCTATACGATGTACATAGACCCGAGCATGCGGGAGAACGTTCGCTAGCGCCCCCGCTGCGCCCGCATGATCGAGATGAATATGTGTCAGGACAAGGTGCTCAATGTCCAGCGGATCATAGCCAGCCACTTTGATGCTTGTCAGTAGCTGACTCATCGTTGCCGTAGGCCCAACGTCAAC
This sequence comes from Ktedonobacterales bacterium, assembly GCA_030167145.1. Taxonomy (GTDB): domain Bacteria; phylum Chloroflexota; class Ktedonobacteria; order Ktedonobacterales; family JADMIN01; genus SMAG-U1939. Next base: position 52,546 of record CP126532.1, read on the forward strand.
TAAGCCCAAACCCGCCTTGCCTGTAATGAGATAGCTAGCGATCACCCCTGGCTCACCCTGATGCAGTGTGTCAAGCAACCAGAGATCATCTTCGATTTGGATTGGCATTCCGTCTCGTGCATTGGTGTTCATGAGGGTATTTGGCCTTCTTGAGACTTGGCGCTCACACATGGGCACGACCTTCTCTTCAATACACGATACCATGTGCGGTGAAGGTGCGCTTTCCACGGTGCGAGCATTCCGGCTACTCATTTTGCGTCTCATGTGTTTCGTATGGTATGCTCATCCGGTTGTGTCAGTATCATAGCTACGTGATGTCGTGTGCTATGAGAAGAGCTTTTGCCCACAATTGGGCGTACAGGAGGACAGTCTCGCCGTGATTCAGGCATCCGACACACCCACCTCGCAGCCAGCGGCCACCCGGTGGACATTCTATCGCCGGTTCGGTCTTTTACTACGCACGTGCCTCGACGAAGAAGGCGCTACACTCTCGCTTAACGACGTAGCTGCCCGCACACACAACCGCGTGTCGCCTGATCAACTGCAACAGTTGCTCGCGCAAGATGCCCGCATACCGGTAGACCCGGTCATCTACGTGCTGCTGGCTCAGGCATTTGATGTTGACCCTGACTTTTTTGTGAGTGATGTCGCTGTCGCGGAGTACATTGACTCTATCCACAAGCGGTTCGTCGGCCTGAACATGGGCAACCATGACGTAACGCTCCAGGCTCAGGCGGTTGCTCTGCGCGAATCTCAGCGTCTGGCCCCAGGCATCACGGTGCGCTAACCCCGCTCAGATCTCCCAAAGCGGCAACATCTCTTACCCCTCATCTGTCACTCTCGCGTGCGCGGCGTTTCCAGGCTATTTCTTGGAATCACCGCGCTTCTCATTTTCCACAAAGTGTTGCTTTAGGTTACTTGTTTGCGGGTAATACGTTCGGTGAAAATAGGAAGCGGAACATAGGCGCCGACATCTCGTGATTCACGGGATCTGACATACACATTTCTCATCCACCGGAGACGTTACCGTGGCACGTCTGTCTTCAAAATCCCAAACTACCTCGTATCGTGGGAGCCAGGTCATTTTTGCGTTGCTTACATTCCTGCTTGTTTTTCTTCTCATGTTTAGCCTAGCATCTGATCCTCTAGCTTCGGCGCTCCATGCGTTACGTCGCAATGCCAGCCCGATATTCTCTGGCAATCTCGTGTTCCTATCGATGTTTCTGCTCATTCCTCTGGTTTCATGTACCATAGTCTTGGTAGTGACGCCACTGGCTGTCCATGCTCTTCGTGTGCTTCTGTATGCTCATCGCTTACATCGGTACCTCGACCAGTACCTGCGAGTCTATGCTCCTCTCTGGCGTCTGGGCGTTGAGCCTTACGGTACTACATTTAGCGCATCAGGGCAGGCTCAAATTCGTGGTCAGGATGCATCGTCGAAGGCACTTAGCGACATACTCAAGGCCTTGCCCTATGTTCAATTGATTGGCGATTCGGGAACAGGCAAATCTCTCTCGCTCTTGATCTATGCGCACCATTTGACTCGTCGCCGTTCCATAGCTTCGCTGATCTGGGGACGATCTCCACTGCCGCTGCTGCTTTCACTGAGCAATGGCGACTTTTCTGAACAATCCGGGCCGTCGCTCCTGACAAGGCTGCTAATGGAGCAGATAGCAGTATTTGGCACATCTGGGCTTGTTTCTGAAATGCCGAACGTACTGCGCCGAAGCCATATCGCCATCCTCTGTGATGGGCTGGACAAAATCCCTGTGCAAATGCGCCACTCGTTTTGTAAGGAACTCGCATCAATAGCTGCACAACCCGGTAAGCAACGAGTGGTAACGACTTGTCATCTTCAGAGCTACTTGGAGAATCCAACAAGCTGCCGAGCATTACATTCCTTTGAACGTGTGATGATTGGCGGCATGCCACTTCGCGCTGTGGATTCTGTTATGTGTTCACCCAAGACTGGTGGGGTGCGAGGTAAAGGCGGAGCAAGTGCCTTCGATGAGCAGCTGGTTGGCCATGCGCTCGACGCGGTGATTTCGGTTCCCGCATACCTCGATCAGGTGCGTCGGCTTCGACTAGCAGAGCAGGCATTGCCATACGGCCGAAATGAACTCAGTCAAATTTTTGTCGAAGCAGTCTCACACGAGATGGCTACCGACACAATGCCTGCTGAGCGAATACGTCACGTTCTTGCTGACTTTGCGATTACACTAATCGAAACGGGTGCAGATGGCATTCCACTTCTCCACTATACGTCGCCAGGTGTAGCCATCTGGATGTGGCTACGCGATCACGGTCCATCATCCCAAGAGGATGCATGCGCGGATTTAGATATGTCGGCGGCTGAAACTCTAGTCCAGCGTGCATACGCTGTTGGGGTATTCTGTTTGAGCGCGAGTGGTCTCCAAGTTGGTTTCGCGAACAGCGTGATTCAGGCTAGTTTTGCTGCACACTGGCTCGCTACCAATTTTGAGCACGCGAAATCTATTGACCCCAATTATATGCATGCTCGTTGGCACATGCCATTCGCTCTGTGGAGTGCTCTGCCGTCAGCGCCAGCAAATATCGCGAGCCTTGTGCTCGAATTGGCTAATGACCCGCTTACTGCTGCATTGTATGCTGACTTGCCCTCACAAGCGGATGTATATCCCACACTGCTCTCGGTCTCGCTCATGACCGGGATAGAGCGTATGACAAATTTCGCCGCGCGATCTGCAGCAGATCCAGCATTTCAACGTGGCGCTGACATTGCTGAACAGCAGCTACGCGGCACTCTTGACCAAATGCAACGCTACATTTCCGATCAGGAACACGCTGAGCGGATGGTTGCCAACCTTCACATTGTCGAACGCGCCTCCGGCGTCAGTCTTCTCGCGGGTATAGATTTTCTCGTGTGTCGCTCTCAGATAAGCCGACTCGCTCGTGGTCAACTCATTATGTTGCTTGGTCTCATCGGTTCACGCGCTGCTCTTGGATCACTTATGGAACTAATGCGCGACCCTGACGTTGTTATTCGCCAAGCAATAGGCCAAGCGTTAGCCATAGTCGGCGACAAGGCCGAGCCTATGTTGCGGCGGGGCCTGAAGCATGTTGATGTACGTGTGCGTGTCCACTCTGCAGAGATATTGACATATCTTACTCCACCATCTGGTCCTCATGATCCAGACGATGACGACACGAGCTATTTTCAAGATGACGTACCACTGCGAACTTCGCCATTGCGCACCTTAAGCACCACGCACGCGCTCTCAACATGCAACACCGACGCGCCTGAGCAGGAACATGCCTGATGCGAAGTCCTGAACAAAATGCCCCGTAGTCAGTATGTGCGCCGATAACTTGTTAGGTTTGAGGCAGAAGTAGGTGATGTGAACGCGCCCGCACAATCTGCGTGTCGCTCCTGTTGTGCAGAATATGCTGTTCCACGATAAGCCTACGCGATCCCGCGTGTGCAATCGCCGTCTCTATCCGAAGCTCATCCCCTGGCAATACCGGCTGCAAATATTCGATTGCATAGTACCGAGGCATGACGGTGCGCGTCGAAAATATGGATGTCGCTGTCACTGTCTCATCTAGCGCCTCCGCCAGCCAGTCGCCGTAAACACAGTTATTAATATGTTGATTGGTATCCGCCTCATATTTTCGTGCTGTGAGGTACAGCTTGTTGTGAACCAGTGGACCGTCTCCAGGCGCAACAATGTCGAGCTTGCGAACTTGCATCGAATTGCCCATTGTATCGAAGCGTGTCAGCATTTCCTCCGGGACACGCTGCGGTGCTCCCTGATGCCGATCAATATAAGCCCACCGCCCTCGCGCGCGCGCCACCACTTGTCCATTCTGAGGATTCCAGACAATATACTCACGATGGGCTTGCACTCGCCGCCACTCCGACAGCCAGGTCGCCATTGCTAATTGCTTGTCAATTCCTGGCAAGGCGCCGAGCAGGATAGACATCTCTCGGACGACCCACGCAGTTCCTTGGCGCTTATACCACTCGTGATCATAGCCACGCTCAGCCGAGGCATCGGTAGCCAAATATTCCAGATAACGCAGCAATGTGCCTAGACTTATGCGGCCATTACTTCCTGCCTCATAACTGCGCACACGCGTGGCTGCGTGATAGGTATCCTCTAGCGTTAAGGATTCTGGCACGAGCCTCATATTCGCGCCTCTGTGCTACTACTGCCATACTTCGCTTCGAGATACCGCGCAAGAATAAACACCACGTCCGACAACCTATTGAGATAACGCACGAGATCTGTATTGGAGGTGACATGCTCGTGCAATAGCCGTGCCGTCATCCGTTCCGCGCGCCGAATAATGGTGCGTGCTAAATCCAGAGCCGCCCCATCCACCGAGTCGCCAGGAATTATGAACTTGTTCGGAATCTCGACTTCAGCCTTGAGATCTTCCTCGATTTGCTCCAACCACGCCACGTGCGCTTCGGTGACTCGCATCCCCACCGCGTCCAGGTGTTCCGACGGTGTCGCGAGTTCTGCCATCAGAACATATAAGTCACGTTGCATATGCAGAATCACTTCGCGCGCTTTACTGTCGGAGGTAGTTGCGCGTGCCAGACCGAGTGCCGACGTTGCCTCATCCACCGTGCCAAATGTGTCAGGTCGTTCATCATACTTCGGCACGCGCTGTTCGCCAAGCAGACTTGTAAAGCCAGCATCACCCGTGCCAGTGGTGACTTTCGCCATGATATACCTCTTCTCAGCTGTGATTGCTAAGGTCAGAATTGACCTCCCAAACCGCAGGTCCAAGAGTAAGTATAGCGCAGCCGCTCCGGCTGATCATTCCATAACTGTCCAAACCTATCCCATACACAACGCACGCTGGTTGACAATCAGAGTACAATACAAGCAAGACAATCGCCAGTGCATGCACTGGGAGGAGTGAGGATCCATGGCTTCTCTCGTACCGATCCTGGCAGTGGATGATAGCGCCTCCATACGTGAAATGATAGCTCTGGTTCTCGAACCGCATGGCTATCAGGTCATTACTGCCTCTAATGGTCAGGAAGCGTTGCGGAAATTGCATGCCGCCACCGAGCCACATATCATCCTCTTAGACGTGGTCATGCCGCTCATGGACGGCATCGCGCTGTGCAACATCATCAAATCTGACCCACTACTGCGAAACGCTGGGCACCATATCGTCCTCATGTCATCTACTAGTCGTTTGGCCGCACCCGACGTTCCCGGGGCCGTTAGCCATCTGGCCAAGCCCTTCTCGCGGCAAGATCTCATCACTACCGTCAATACGGTGCGGTAATTCCTACCGACGCGCTACAGATGTCGTGATATGCGCTGCCAAGAAAGCGTCTCCATATGACGGACAATCCATCCACATCCCGCAAATCGCAAGATGCTAACAATTCTCTGCTCTCCCGTGGCGACGCCGATGACTATGGATGGAATAACGATAGTACGTGGGCCAATACGTCCGCTCAGCCCCGCACTTGGCGCGACGAACTGCCCCGATGGCTTGCCACACTCAATCCTGGACGTACCCAACATGAGTACGAGAAGGCCGTCGGCTACTTTTTCTTGACAGTCGGCGTTCCACAAGAATTGCTCGCGCTCTCCTTCGACCTCTTGCTCGCCTATCGTGGCTCGCTTGCCATCCGGGCGATTCCACGTGAGCGTGGGGCGGCACGCACCGTAGCTTCCGTAGATCCACTCCGCACGGCAATTCAGGCTCCTCAACACGCGCGAGTGGATGGTGCGTCGCAATCGGCCCCTGCGGACCACAACACACACGAGGCTTCTTCCGGGCGCGTGGGACCGCTCTCGCCCGCTACAGTAAATATTCGGCTTACCGCCTTATCGCGGTTCCTCATCCATTGTGTTCAGGTGAGTACTTTACCCCAGCTATCTGTTGACCAGATTCATACTGCATTGAAGCGCTTGCACAACGACCGCCGCAGGCCCTATCAGATACTTGCCGAATCCGAATGGAAGGACTTCTTAGCAGCAGCAATTCTTCCGATATCATTACCGTCGTCTGACAATTCAGGAGTGCGGAACGCTTTGCCCGATTCGCCAGAACTTGCGGCGCTTCCTCACCAACGCAGCCCATGGGGCACTCCGCGTACTAGACGACGGGAAGCGCCATCAGGTTTAAATGACACAGATGAGGTCCACACTCGAATACCGAAATCGCGTGCTGGTTTGACTGGTGAGCACACCGCTCAGCGCGACTACGCATTGATTGCGCTCGCGCTTGCCACCGGCCTTCGCGCTATCGAATTGGCGTTGTTAGATGTAGGTGATCTTGTCCGCGAGTGGCATAATGGTCAGGAGGAGTGGTGGCTTGTACTGCCCGATCTAAAGACGAAAGGACAACATGGTGGCCGCACGTTGCCACTTGCCCCCGACCTCATACACACGCTATTCGCCTATGTTCGGGCGACTGGCCGCCGGTGGGAGCAGCCTGGAGACCATGCCACTCCGCTCTTTCTGTCAAGATCTACGCTTCGCGCTACGTCTTCCTCTGCTGAGAGTGCCGAGTTGCGCACAAGCAGCAGCAGCTTCTCGACATATCGCCGCCTCTCTACACGCCAGATAGCCAGGATCGTTGACCGCATCGAATCACAATGGCTGGCGACTCGCCCAGATCTTGGGGGCAATGCAGGAAGCTATCGTATGGCAACAGGAGAGACGCGCGCGATCTCTCCACACGCGCTTCGTCATAGTGCAGCAATTGCACTGCTCGAAGGCAACGCTGCTGGTGGACGCCCGCCTGCCTCAGTAGAGCATGTACGCGGATGGCTGGGACATTTCGACATTCGCACGACGCAGGGTTATCTAGCACATCTGGAGTCACGCCAACACCGCCGTCCATTCACGATCTTGCCGCCAATTCAGCCGCAGAATGCCGAATCCGTCCCAAACGACCCCGGTTCTCAGCCCGGCACGAACGACAGTAGCGACGCCGGAACCGCATAAGCCGCTCCTGTCACACCCCCACATTGCGCTTGCGTATCCCGACGAGCGCTGGCGCAATCGTTGCGAATACAATGATGCACCCACCCAACAGTGTATGCGCAGTGGGTATTTCATGGAGAAACGCAAACGCGAAGATGATTCCCCATACAGGCTCTAGGCTAGCGACCAGACTCGCGAGTTGCGCTGTAATACTTTTGAGTCCTTCGATAAAAAGGGTATGCGCGAACGCTGTGCAGAACAAGCCAAGGCATATCAGCGCAACTAGTGCTTGGGGACGGAGTAATTGGACCGCAGGAAACCAAATCAGCGCGGGTAACAGGACAACAGCGGCGACAGTCTCTTGGTAAAGGCTGATGACGAGGCTTGAATAGTTGCGCGCCAACCAGCGATTCAGCACCGAGAGCAGCGCAAAGGTCATGCCCGATACAAGTCCCCATAGCACGCCAACGGTGGTCGAATCCGTCACATCAAATACTGGTACCAGCAGATAAATACCTGGAATGATTGCCAGCGCCGCAAGCATCTGAGTCAAATTTGGCCGTTGTCGTAGCAAGATTGGCTCGAAGACAACGGTAAATAGCGGAAAACTCGAAAACGCGAGCAAACCAACCGCGACATTTGAAACATTGATGGCCTGGAAAAAGGTAGTCCAGTGTATAGCTAGCAATACGCCCTGAGAGAGCAGCACCGCAGCCTCACGAGTGGCATGCGGGCGAGTGTAGAGATGTAGCCAGCGAACCACAATCATAATGGCAAGTGAGGCAATCACGACACGGCCCAAGACAATAAGGGGGGCAGGCAAACCACTCAGTTTGCCTAATACGCCTGCGAATCCAAAAAGCATGACTGCCAGGTTGATATAGGCAAGCCTCCGCGCACGCGACCCCACCTCCATGCGATCAATCTGATTCACGTCAGACCCCACCGATAACTGCCCGCACGAGTTGAACTGCCTTCTACAAAGGGCGCTGATGTAGCGGCATGTTATCACAATATCCAGTCCGAACCACCCGAAGCTAGCTTGTACTTTGCCACTGAAGGAGTTGGAAGGAGCGAAACAGTCATACGCCTCATACGGAACATCAACACATTAGAAATTCAGGTGGCTGCGATGATACAGTAAATACAGCATTAGTGCCTGGCGATAGTCTTCCATCGTAGCGTCATGCGATGCGTTTACGCGGTCTGTAAGTGCGAGAATACCCTCAGCCAGCCGTAGATCGGCCTCATCCACAAATCCAGAGCGGCGGAGCGCATCAAGTACGGCATACGGATCGTCACCTTCAACTGGCACACCATAGCTGCGAGCAGCACGTCGCACATATGCTTCAAGCTGATATCGCAATTGCCAAAAGATGTGGCCGTCGGTCCGTTGCTCGGCTGGCGATGATGCTGCACGCTGCGCTACAACTTGTGATGGTATGTCAGGCGTCAGTGCGGACGGCTGTGATCTGGCGCCAGGAGGCGGCCCAAAGCGAACCGGCTGATAGCTAGCGGCATTTTCACTTCCGAAAGGAAGCGGTGCAAAGTCGTTTTCATCTGGATGCATATCGCGAAGTACATCGCCATACAGATGATACAACTCTTCCGGGAGATCATGAGCCGATTGGCGCGAGGAGGCAGGAGGGCCAGCATATCGGTTGGAGTCGCCACGTATAATGGGTAGCGGACCGGTAGGTAGGTCAGTGAGAGGATGAACAGAGCCAGAGGCGGATGAACGCCCTCCTGTGTGCTGTCCAGTCCCCATGGGTAGGCCAGCTGCTGGAAGCGCTTGGTGCGCAGTGACAGGAACGGTGGGATCGGCGATTCCATCTAACATATGCGACGGTCTACCACGTATCGAGGCGTCATTGCCCCCTCCCGCAGTCGCAGCCCGTGGCCCATGGTCGAATCCATCACGTGCATTCGCGCTCCTCAATAGTGCAGCCTCGAGTACGCGCGTCTGATGACGTTCATCTTCTGGGTCATAGTGTGATCCGCGCTCGTGACTACCCTGAGCATTGGTCCACGAAGCGGATTGTTGGCGCATTCCGAAATCAGATGCGCGCCCATTGACGAAAGCGATAAAATGGCGCTGAAACTCGCTGGCGATACGAGGGATGCGCGTGCGTAATCCAGGCATGCGGCGTTGCATACGCGGATGTCGCAACACCGTATTGATCTCAAGATATCGTAGAAACAGGCGCTCGATAAATCTGCGTAACTCAGGAGACGTGACATCAACACGCTGCAATTGCGTGAAGTTAACTGAAAGCAGAAACCGCTCTATTTCCTCTCCGGTAGCACGTGCGAGCGGACGTACACGAACAGCGTTAGATTGATAATCGTAGAATGCGGGATAGGCGCAGTGGAGGGCGAGATGAGTGGCTAATTCTGTGCGTAGCCGCTCCATCTGGCGTGAATCCAGATCGCCAACACAAACCCCCATCTGGCACGTGCTCCTCGACTCGTCGGACGGTCTCGCCCAAATGTGAACCGCTCACTGCCCTTGCGACCACGCGCCAAGTCTACCACGCACGCGCATAGGACTCAAAATCAGGCAGGACAGAATACGTATCTGCACAGTCACAAGCCTTGCGACATGCTATACTCGCCATTAGGGTCTCGGGTCAAGATGGTAGCTCTGCTACAATACAAGCACATGTGAGAAGAGGGCAGAAGTGAATGCGTGTCGCGATTGACTATACCCCTGCTATCGCGCAAACCGCAGGCATCGGGCGCTACACCCGTAGTCTGGTGGAGGCGCTCGCGCATCTGAAGAGTGATGATTCCTTCACCCTATTCTCGTCTGAGCAGCCCGTGAAGGGACGTGGGTTTCCCACCGCAGCGAATATGCGGCCACGAGTGTTCGGAGTCGGGAATCGTGCCATGACTATCCTCTGGCAGCGGCTACGTGTGCCATTGCCTGCGGAACTACTAATTGGACGAGCTGATGTCTTGCACGGGCCTGATTTCATATTGCCACCGGTGTTTCGTGCTCGGCGCGTCGTCACGATTCACGATTTGGCTTTCCTGACACATCCAGAGTGCGCTCTGCCCAGCCTTGCGGCATACCTCTCTGTGGTAACGCCTCGCGCTATACAAGCAGCAGATCGGGTTATCGCGGTCTCACAGCGTACTGCTGATGATATCGTGGAGCGGTATCACACGCCACGCGAGAAAATCACGGTAATCCATTTAGGCTTAGACCCGCGCTTCACTTCGATACGTGACGAGGCTGCCATTGAACGCATACGAAGTACATACGGCTTCAAACGGCCAACAATACTTGCGGTAGGAACCATAGAGCCACGTAAAAACTACGAGCGGCTGATTGCCGCATTTGCGCAGGCACGACATGTGATGCGCGGACCACAGATGCTCGTGATCGCTGGGCGGAAAGGCTGGCTCTACGAGGGCGTCTTCTCAGCAGTCGAGCGTTTTCATGTCTCAGACGCCGTAAGATTCCTCGATTTCGTACCCGATGCGGACTTACCAACTCTATATCAGGCGGCTGATGCGCTGGCAATGCCATCGCTCTATGAAGGCTTCGGCATACCAGCAGTCGAGGCTATGGCCAGTGGCACACCGGTAGTATGCGCTGCTACGGGAGCGCTGCCCGAAGTGGTAGGGGACGCAGCAATCCAGATCGCGCCGGAAGACATCAATGGGTTGGCAGAGGCGCTGGTGCGTATTGTACAAGATGGCGTGGTGCGTGAGCGCCTGATCGCACGCGGGCTTGAGCAGGCGGCACGGTACAATTGGGAGGCAGCAGCTCGCGCTCACCTGCATGTCTATGCCGAGGCAGCGCAAAGATAGGCCCTTCGACGCTAGCGGCGGCGTCGAGTAATATATAGCAAGGAAGGTTTAACCTTAACCATGTCACAAGAATTAGCTGCCGAATTGATGGTTGTCCCTCCGTTTGACCTTGAGCGCACCGTAGCCGCACTTCGCCGGCGCCCCAATCATCTTGCCGAAGCGTTCATCGAGGGTGAATATCGCCGCATGCTCATGTTTGGTGGCACACGACACCTTATCGGAGTACGCCAGATTGCACCAAACTGTATAAGCTTACGTGTGATAGACGGCCCAATGGCCCAGTTGGAGCAGAGTGCTGCAGCACAGCTTCTCGACGTGACGCTTGGACTGTCATTCGACCTGACGCCCCTGTACGATGCGCTGGCATTCAATCACACGCTCTCTGCGTTGGCACAAGCAGTTCGTGGCATGAAGCCGCCACGCTTCGAGTCACTCTGGGTGACATTGCTCAGCGTGGTGCCATTCCAGCAAGTGAGTCTGGCAGCTGGAATGGCGGTGCTCAATCGGTTAATCGCAACCCTAGGCAGTAGATGCGAGTACGAAGGATACACGTACTACAGCTACCCTGACCCCCAAAATGTGCTCACCGGCGGAAGCACCCAACTGCGCGCATGTGGACTCAGTCAGGCGAAAGCGCGAACGCTGATCACCCTGGCCGAGTGCGTGCGCGATGGAGATATTACGGATGCAGATATTGCCAGGCTAGATGACACACATGCGGCAATGCGGCTGATGGAGTTACCAGGCATCGGCCCGTGGAGCGCGCATCTGGTATTATTGCGCGGCTTTCGACGGCTCAACTTCTTTCCGGCGGGCGATTCTGGCGCACTTCGCAACGCTCGCGTGCTATTTGGCAGCACGCCTGATGTTGCGGAACGCACCTTGCGAGAGACCATCGAACATCTGGGGCCATACAAAGGCTATCTCTACTTCTTGTTACTAGCATCCAGACTGCTTCATGAAGGTAACATCACAGGGAATCGAGGCGCCAATGTGGAAGAAGTGACATCATGACGGCACATGCGCAACCTGACACGACGCATGTTGTGACGTGCTTCCTGCTACGACAGTCTCACAATGGGGCAGAGGTGCTGTTGGTAAGGCGGAGCCAGCAGGTACGTACGTACAAAGGAGCATGGGCCGGAGTCAGCGGGTATCTAGAGCCAGGCGTAACTCCAGTCGAGCAGGCGTATACGGAGATTCGCGAAGAGACGAGACTTCAGCGTAGCGATGTCCTGCTAGTTCGTGAAGGCATGCCTCTAACATTTCATGACACGACAGTAGGGTTGACGTGGGTGGTTCACCCATTCCTCTTCAGACTTGCCGAGAACGCAACAATTCGCACGGATTGGGAAGCTACCGAATACGAATGGGTATTGCCAGCGCTTGTCAGTCAGCGCCAAACCGTGCCAATGCTCGCGGAGGCACTAGCGCATGTCTACCCCTAAGAGATTGCCGAATGACAACGGAGCAACATTGCCGTCAGCGCTGCAGGATAGCATCTATCGCATCCGCGATGACCGAGAACATGGAGCGAGTTGGCTAAGCCGCGAGGCGGCGCGCTCTATGCTAGAAGGTGCAAAGAGTGGCAGTAATGTCACTGCTGAACAACAGTTGGAGCAACTTCATGCTGTTGCGCGCGCATTCGTAGATATCCGCCCAAGCATGGCGGCTCTGGCCAATACGGTAGCACGGATCTGGGCGGCTACCGCGCACAGCGAATGGTCTGCGTATGCGCGGCTCAACGCGCTAAGATCGGAAGCACAGCGTTCGTATGAAGCCTGGGACGCTGCCAGCGAAGCAATCTATCACCATGCGCGACCGTACCTGGCAGGCACACTGTATACACATAGTCGGTCGGGAACGGTGGAATATGTCCTCACTCATGTAGCTGCCGACCAGTATACCATAGATGGTCGGCGTCATATCGTCGTCAGCGAGTCACAACCAGGTGGTGAGGGGCTTGCCACTGCGCGCGCTCTGGCAACAGCGGGCTGGCAGGTAACATTGGTCGCGGATGCCGCTTGTGGATTGTTTCTGAGCGATACACAGACTGTCATCATCGGTGCGGATAGTGTGCGCGCTGATGGAAGTGTGATAAATAAGGTCGGCACATATCCCCTGGCGCTGATGGCGCACCAAGCACACGTTCCTATCTATGTGCTCTGCGAAACAGTGAAGATCGCCGCACCAGATTTTCCGCTTGTATATGAGGAGATGCCGCCAGAAGAGCTTCTCCCGCAGCCAATAGCTGGCATTACGCCTCGAAATCCATACTTTGACCGCACACCACCTGAACTGATCACTGCTATAATTGCCGAAACTGGCGTTTTATCGGACGCGAAGCGCACACGACTGGCGACTGAAGCAACATATTTGCTCGAGATACTCGCTACCGAATAGTCACAAAAAGATTCACTACGCCATAACTGCTAGCAGTGCGTGGGCGTAGGCTTCCTCGACCGTCTGGCCGTCGTAGTACCCTGCGTCCAGCAAAATGCGGTAGCGACACTTCCATCGACGGGTAGCGGCAAGCGTGAGTTTGAAGAGGTTGTACCCTGGCACACGCGCTTCAAGTGCCCGCCGAAGTGCGGCCTCATCGGTTGCGACGACTCCTCGTTCGGTGAGTTGGCGTACTAGCTGATCGGGAAGCGGCATGTGTTGTGATACGCCTTCATTGTCGCTCATCTCGTACTCCTGAAGTGGGTTTTGCAATATACTTCCAATGAGTTTAGCCCGCTTAAGTGTAGCAGAGTGAAAGAGGCGCCGCATGGCCAGCAAGCACGCCAAGCAGTTGCGTGTGGGCGTAGAGATTGCAGAGAGCGCCACACGCTTGACCGCGACCACGGAGCCGAATGTCTCAGGGTTGCGATGGCAGACACGACTTGCGGCCCCACCAAGTCCCGAAATCGCTACCGCGGAAATTGCCTCGCTGATCGCCCGTGTGACACATGAAATTGTGGCGACGCACTCTGAAATAGAGTCAAACGTCGCTGCTGTTGGAATCGCGGTGGGAGGGCAGGTGGATGCAGAGCAAGGCATTGTCCTTGCTCTGCCACAAGCGGTGTCCTGGACCGACTTTCCACTAGTCAGGCACCTTACAGAGCATCTTAGCGTGCCCGTCCAGATGGACTCTGCGACCAACGCCGCGGGTCTTGCCGAATACCATCTAGGGGCAGCTAGAGCAGCCGCACATATGCTATACATCCATCTAGGACGTGGCATTACGTCTGCATACATCGAGCATAGCCAGTTGCTCCACGGTGCGCAAGGCACCGCTGGCGCACTAGGCCATCTGCTGGTTCGTGTGGATGGACCACGCTGCTCCTGCGGCGCACACGGGCACCTCGAGCCAATCGCCTCGGCACAATCCGTGGTGCGGCGAATGATCGGCCAAGCCGTAGACCACGAATCCAGCCACACAACTATGCTCCAGAAGACGGGTGGAAGAGCGGAGGCGATAACTGTAGCGCAGATCGTTGAATTGTCTGAAAGTGGAGAGCCAGTGGCGCAGGCCATCGTGAACGATGCTCTTGATGCGCTCAGTCTGGCTCTGGCACATGCGGTCACACTCCTGGCGCCCGACACAATTGTGATCGGTGGTCCATTCGCTTTGATTGGCGAACCATTCCTCATGCCATTGCGGGCACGTGTACAGAAGCTTTGCCAGCCAGTTACTCGCGTGCCGGAGTTGGTAGGAGCTGCTTTAGAACCACGCGCGGCGATGATTGGCGCATACCTGCTGGCAGAGGCTATCACCACGTCATTGGGCTAATAGAGTAGCAGTGGACTGATAAACGTGGCATAATAGCTGTCGCGTAGCCATTGCCACTGCCCCTAGGGCTTTTAGCTACGTCAAGAGGGATCAAAAAGAGCGATCTGGAGCGGCATGTGAGAGAGAATGAACGTCACAACGGGCTAGAACTTGATCAACGCTACGTGCTGGATGAAACACTTGCGCAAGGTGCTCTGGCCACAGTATATCGTGGAAGAGACATCGCACTACGCCGCCCGATAGCAATCAAGGCTGTGCCCGCGCCACATGTGGACGCCTACCAGCGTGCGCTTGCCGCCACCACCACGCTAACCTATCCCAGCATTGTCGCCACCTACGATACGGTGAAGTATGATGGGTGGCTATTCCTCGTACAAGAATGGGTAGATGCGCATCCTCTCAGCGACTATCTCACATCAGGCATGCCTGCCGAGCGCGCAGTAAATCTTGCAGCTCAGATCGCGCGTACCCTTGCCTACGCGCATGAACATCGTGCGGTCCATGGTGATCTAACGGCAGCGGCGGTGCTAGTAGACCGGCGTGCGGTGGTGCGTGTGAACAACTTTGCCTTGCCTGCCGATAATCGCTATTTTGCTACCGTGTGCGAGATGATTAGTCATGACTTTTCATTGGCAACTCTTGATGAATTGGCAACACCTGCCGGTGATATACGCGCCGTAGGATTATTGCTGTGGCAATTGCTCAGCACCGCAGCGGATGGGCAACCCCGCAACCTTCGTGCGGATGTCCCTGAGACAGTACACACGCTCGTGTGGCAATGCATAGCGGCTGACACGTCAACGCGCATCAATGACGCGGAAACGCTGGCACACGCGCTGGAAAAGTTGGGGCACGCACTGACCGTAGGGCGGTCTGTCGCTACGGAAGAAACCCCGCCTACACTCCGAGCAGTGCGGACAAATGTAATGCGCTCGGCAGCGTGGTCCGCAGAAGAGACACAGGCGCCGATTACTTGGGGCGATACGACAGATCCGCATAGTATGGATATCTCGATGGAGCCGACAGCGCCTAGACCAGTGCGTGTGCCATTGCCCCGTCCAACGCTTCCGCCAAGCATAGACGTAGTCGCGCGGGTTCCGTTGCCGCGCCCACCATTACCACGTCCGACTCTGCCACCCGAACCATCGGGCAACCTGCGTCTGCGTTTGCCTTCGCGCCCCCTCACCCCAGAACATGTCATAGGCGCCCCTTCCGTTCGCATGCCGCGCCCATCTGCACCTATTGAGCACTATCATGGGTTGGAGCAAGAGGCGATCACGGTTGCTAACAAGCGAAGAAGTAGCCTTCCCGCTCTTCTGCTCATCGGACTGGCGCTCTTTATGCTGTTCTTTTTGCTTGGGTTTATGCTGCCACCGCTATTAGGCTGGAAGTAGTCCCGATGAGCAGAATTTGGCAAAGGAGATAGTTCCGCGATGGATCACCTATGGGCGCCCTGGAGAATGGCGTACATCGAGAATGGTGGCACAACCGATAAAGGGTGCATTTTTTGCTCAAAGGCGGCAGAGCAGCGAGATGACGAGAACTTGATTCTCTACCGTGGGCGGCAATGCTTCGTCATCATGAATTTGTTCCCGTATAACAATGGACACCTGATGATCGCGCCGTACAACCATGTACCCAGCATCGAAGACCTCGATACGGAGACATTGGCTGAGATGATGGCCAGTGCGCAAAAGTGCCTCGCCGCAATCCGCGAGGCAATGCATCCCAATGGCTACAATATGGGCATCAATCAAGGAATGGTTGCTGGAGCCGGTATCGCGGACCACGTACACTTCCACATTGTTCCCCGCTGGAATGGCGACACGAATTTTATGCCGGTACTTGCAAACGTCAAAGTCATGCCAGAATTGCTCGCAGACACCTATGCGAAGATTCGTGCGCAACTGTTGCCCCTCTTTGCAACGCCATGACACCGCACCACCACTAAAACGTTGGGATATCCGATAGCGGCGAACACGGCGCCATGAACGACACACCATGTTCTCGTCGAAGGCCTCTTCAATTTGGCGCCGAAGTCTTACTGAAGTCCTACTGATATACATCAGGAAGAACACCCTGTCCCTTCGGCTCCACCTTCGCTCCACTCTTCGGATCCTCTCCTTGGAACGACTTGGAGCGGCTCCGCGCAGCCGCCAGTGCTCCATCTCAATCGGGAGAAAGCAAAGGGGTTATGCAGACGGCACAGAGGAAGACGCAGGCCGAAGCTTGACGACTCGCCGAGGAGGTGACACAGGCGGCGAAGTTGATGGCGTAAGATTCGTGGGTACTGGAGACACAAGTCGAGTAAGTTGCGCTCTATCAGCAGCGCGCAGCAAGGAACCGACCGCTATTATCAGAAATGCTATCATCCCTACTCTGTATTGTACACGTTCTCCGCGTGATTTGACATCGCCACTATGGCTGATCTCATCTGCATTTTCGTGAATTATGATGTACTCTCGGAGTCATTGGAGCGACGTTGGGCGCATCTGTAAAATATGTAGTCAACAAGCCGAACCATTGTAGATGTGGCCAGCAACCAGAACCTCCAGACATGGGAGCAGCGCAATGCATGTGGAGTTTTCGATGTATCTGACGGGAGGAGTTGGCAATGATCGAGCACGCGGTGGTGATCTCCGGTGGAGGTCCGACCGGGCTGATGCTAGCGGGCGAGTTGGCGTTGGCCGGCGTGGACGTTGCCATTGTCGAGCGGCGCGCCAGCCAGGACCTCATCGGCCGCGCGCAGGCGGTCTGCATGCGCGCACCATAGAGGTGCTCGACCCGCGTGGCATTGCTGATCGGTTTCTGTCGCAGGGGCAGGAGGCGCAGGTCGCAGGGTTTGCCTGGATCCGTTTGGACATCAGCGACTTTCCCACCCGGCGCCCCTACGGGCTCGCGCTCTGGCAGAACCACATCGAACGCATTCTGGCCGACTGGGTCGGCGAACTGGCGGTGCCGATCTATCGTGGACGTGAGGTGATGGGTTTCGTGCAGGACGACACCGGCGTCGAGATCGAACTGTCCGAGGGCCAGTCGCTGCGGGCGGAGTATCTTGTCGGGTGCGACGGAGGACGCAGTCTGATCCGCAAGGCGGCAGGCATCGAGTTCCCCGGCTGGAACCCGACAACGAGCCAACTGATCGCAGAGGTCGAGCTGGCAGAGGAGCCGGAGTGGGGCACCCGCCGCGATGACAAGGGCATTCATGGCCTGAGCAGGCTGGAGGACGGAAAGCGGGTTCGGGTCATGGTGACCGAACAGCACCTCGGCTCCGGAGGCGAGCCCACCCTGCGCGATCTCAGCGAGGCGCTTATCGCGATTTATGGGACCGATTACGGGGTGCAAAATCCAACCTGGATCTCCCGGTTCACCGACATGACACGGCAGGCGGCGGTCTACCGCAAGGGACGGGTGCTGCTGGCTGGCGACGCCGCGCACGTGCATTACCCCGTCGGTGGACAGGGCCTCAACATCGGAGTGCAGGATGCGGTGAATCTGGGCTGGAAGCTGGCTCAGGTGGTCAAGCGGACCTCGCCAGACAGCCTGCTGGATACTTATCACGCCGAGCGCCACCCGGTCGCAGCGCGCGTGCTGCGCAATACGATGGCGCAAGTCGCACTGCTCCGCACAGATGACCGCACCGACGCCCTGCGCGATACCATGTCCGAACTCCTCAGCATGGATGAGCCGCGCAAGCGGTTTGCCGCGATGATGTCTGGTCTGGACATCAAGTATGACCTCGGTGAGGGACACCCGCTGCTCGGACGCCGCATGCCTGATCTTGATCTGGTCACCTCCAACGGTCCGATGGGAGTCTTCACCCTGCTGCACAAGGCCCGGCCAGTGCTGCTTAACTTCGGTGAGACTGGCGGCTTCGACGTCGCTCCATGGGCGGATCGGGTTAAGGTGATAGAGGCGACATATGCTGGACGATGGGAACTTCCGGTACTTGGTGCGGTCACTGCTCCCACGGCTGTGGTGATGCGTCCTGACGGATATGTTGCCTGGGTGGGAGATCGCACCCAACTGGGGCTTCGTGATGCGCTCACCACATGGTTTGGGCCACCGCTCACGGCATAGTGCGCAGGCGCACTAGCGGCTGACCCACATACAGGCGCGGGACGACAAAGAACGAAGCCGTGGATGACCGGTGGAGGTCGCGGGTACTCCTCGACCTCCACCGGTATCCGACCGCGCTCGCGCCGCGTAGGATACGAGACTCGCGTGCTCTTGGGGGCAGCAAATGTGCCCCTGGCGGGCGAGTATTATTGCGGCGAGAGGTGACAATGCTGTGGCGATCTATGATGCGCACCACATGCATGCTAAACCGATACATGCTAGCAGCATCGAGCGCGCGAGGACGTGCGGTGTAGTGTGTAGACCAGCCGGAGCTTTTCGGGCAGTTCCGAAACCCAACTGGGACCGTTCCGATGGTCCGCGCCCATCATTGTGTATGGCTGGTTATCTCGCGAGGTGCGGCGATAATAGGGGCAGAAACCGACATAGACGGAGGGTTCCGTAACGCTCTATAATGACTGCACACGCTGGGGGCGCATCAGCGTCTCAGCGGCGATTCCTTCATCCATCTGTGATCTGGAAGTCGTGTGAAGGGTTCGACACTGAAGAGCGATGGAGGTCTCCCATGGCCACCTCTGATGCTGTGCCGGTGTCTGCGGCCGCTGTCCTGGGGAAGATTGGGTTGCCGATGCCGGTGCGCGAGTTGGCGGCACAGCGCTGGGATGCGATTGTGGTGGGGGCAGGACACAACGGACTGACCTGTGCCGCCTACCTGGCGCGTGCTAACAAGCGTGTGCTGGTGCTCGAGGCACGCCAGCGCATCGGCGGCGCCTGCACCATGGAGGAGCTCTGGGGCGGCGTGAAGATGTCGCCGTGTGCTTACTTGGTGGGGCTGCTGCATCCGCTGGTGGTGGATGAGTTGAAGATGCGGGAGCACGGATTTGCGTGGACACCTGCTACCAACGGTCTCTTCGTCCCGTTCGATGATGGCAGCAGCGTCCAGCTCTGGGAAGACGAGGCACATTGTGAGGAAGAGATTCGGCGCTTCGCGCCCCGCGATGTAGCGGGCTGGCGTGCCATGCAGGACGTAATGACGCGCCTGCGCGACGCACTGCGCCCTGCAGGCGAGCGCGACCTATGGATTGGCGATCCGCCGACGCGCGAGCTGTTGGAGGCCCGCATTGGCGGCGACGTCGCACTCCGCGGGCTGCTGTTCGAGTGGAGCATGGTCGAGTTTGTTGAACGCTATTTGGAAGATGAGCGCCTGCAATTGGCGTACCTGGGGCAAGGAATCATCGGCACGAATGCGTCACCATTTGATGCGGGCACCGCCTTTATTCATTTCCACCATTCCTCCGGTCGTTTGGACGGCTATACAGGGGTGTGGGGCTACGTCCAGGGCGGAATGGGCACCGTCTCGTTCCTGTTGTGCGACATCGCACGCGAGCAGGGCGCGGTGGTCGCGGCGGGTGTGCCAGTAGGGGCGATTCTACCAGGTGAGGGGGTGCAACTTGACGATGGCACGCTGCTGCATGCGCCTGTGGTGGTGAGCAACGCGGATCCAAGGGTAACGTTGCGTCTGGTCGGAGAGCGGGCGGACGATGCGTGGCGGGCGCAGGTCGAATCTGTGCTGATTGTTGGTTGCACGGTCAAGCTAAACATGCTGCTGCGCGAGTTGCCGAATTTTATGGCTCGACCCGGCACGAACGAGCCGCATCATGCGGGCCAGATCAACACGCCGCTCTCGAAGGAGGCATGGCGTGAGTGTTTCGCGGCGGCGCAACGGGGGGAATTGCCGCAGCAGCTCTGGACGGAGCTGTACTTTCAGACGGTTCACGACCCTGATGTGGCCCCGACGGGTCTGCATACAATGAGCGTTTTCGCGCAGTATGTGCCATATACCTTTGCGGAGGGGGATTGGAGCACGGAACGGGAAAACGTCAAACAGGTGGGCATTGCCTCCATCGGGCGCTATGTGAGCAATTTCCCCGAGGCCATCGTAGACGTGGAGGTATTGGGACCGCCCGACATCGAGCGGGAAGTTGGCTTGACCGGCGGGCACATCTTCCAGGGGGAATGTTTGCCGCCGTATATGTGGGATCGGCGACTGGCTTATCGCACGCCGATGCCCGGGGTGTACCTGTGCGGCGCCGCCACGCATCCGGGCGGCAGTGTAATCGCGATCAATGGGCGCAACGCGGCGATGGCTGCGCTTCGGGAGATGTCTACGGGATGAGCGCCGCCGCAGCCTACGGCGGCGCTCACGGAGGTCGCTACTACAAGGCGCATTTGTCGTCGCTGCTATCGGTCAGACACTGGCCGACGAGTACGCGCCACATGGTAACATGTCGGCCAAAAGTATGCCGACCATAAGACTATATGCCGGGCGATACTCGGACGCCACCCGTGAACTGGGGCAAGTGGGTTATGATCCAGTTGGTTCGACTGTGGGGGTATCGGATATCTCAGGCGTTTGTGCAGAGCATCGAGCACATCGCGGCAGATCCTGGTGATAAATACGAGCTTCATTTTGAGAAGACGCTCGCGGTAGCATTTAGTGTCCTTCTATGTCCCATAACCATCACCTGGGGCCTGGCCTATTTGTACGTGGGTGTACATACAGCAGCGTTCATTGCCTTTGCGTATACGGCACTCATCCTGGTTAACATCATTGTCTTCTGGTGGTTCCGCCACTACCAACTCTTCCGTTTGTTCCACTTCTTGCTCAACCTCATTTTGCCATTTCTCATGCTGCTGGCGCTGGGAGGTATTCGCAATTCCAGTGCTGTCATCCTTTGGGCGCTGATTCCTTCAGTGGAAGCATTGCTGCTTACCAGACGCGGCCAGGCGCTGGCATGGTTTGCTGCCTATATGGGCCTTCTGGCCGTAAGCGGTTTCCTTTTACGAACCCTTGTGCCGCTCGCTCCAGTTCCGCCGACACTGGCAAGCTCCTTCTATGTCTTGAACATTGGCGGCGTCTGCATAGCAATCTTTGTAGAGTTATCCTATTTCCTTCGGCAGAAGGAGAAGGCTGACGCACGAGAGATAGCCCTATATTCAGAGGCACAAGAGGCCCGCCACGCTGCCGACGCAGCCAATGAAGCCAAGAGTGCCTTCCTTGCCAACATGAGCCATGAGATTCGCACACCTATGAACGCAGTGATCGGCATGAGCAGTTTGCTTATGGACACCCCACTGGACGCAGAGCAGACGGATTTCGTGCATACTATTCGTGAAAGCAGCGAAGCGCTGCTCTCGTTGATCAATGATATCCTCGACTTCTCGAAGATCGAAGCAGCAAAAATGGACTTGGAAAGCGAACCTTTCGATCTACGGGAATGTGTGGAGGGTGCCCTTGACCTCATTGCGCCGCGAGCCCAGGAGAAGGGGCTTGACCTTGCATACCAGTTCAGCGACCAAACGCCCGATGCTATCGTGGGCGATGTCACACGGCTGCGTCAAATCCTGGTGAATTTGCTCAGCAATGCAATCAAGTTTACTGATAGCGGTGAGGTGGTCGTCTCGGTGACAAGCCGGACGATCGAGCAAGACGTGGCATCGCGCGGTACTTTGGATCGCGAAACTGATCGCGCACATGGGATGTGCGAACTTCACTTTATGGTCAAGGATACCGGAATCGGCATTCCGCCCGAGCGGATGGACCGTCTCTTTCAATCATTTAGCCAGGTGGACACATCCACGACGCGCCGTTATGGCGGCACTGGTCTGGGGCTCGTCATCAGCAAACGGTTGAGCGAGCTTATGGGTGGCACGATGTGGGTTGAGAGCAATGGAGTGCCAGGCCAAGGTACGACATTCCATGTAGTGATCCAGGCATCTGCAGCCGCGACCCCACAACATGCCCATCTTGTGGACACGCAGCCGCACCTTGCTGACAAGCGATTACTCGTCGTGGACGACAACGCTACTAATCGGCGTATCCTCGTTGCACAGGCTGCTTCCTGGGAGATGCTTACGCGTGATACCAGTTCGCCGCGTGAAGCGCTGGCGTGGTTGCGCCAGGGCGAGTATTTCGATGTCGCCATCTTGGATATGCACATGCCAGAGATGGACGGCGTGGCGCTGGCGGCCGAGATCCAGTCCTTGCGAGATCCAAGCATCCTACCGCTTGTCATGCTCACATCAGTGGGAGGAAGCCGGGAGGTTGCGCGGGGCGCTGGCGCACAGGCGGTCAAGTTTGCGGCCTTTCTGACAAAACCGATCAAACCATCCCAGCTCCTAGATGTACTGATGCAGATCTTCGCTAGCCAGCCAGTGCGTGTGCGAAGTCAAGGGCAGGCGCCGCAACCTTCGTTTGACACCCATATGGCTGAGCGGTTGCCCCGTCGCATCTTGCTGGCGGAGGATAATGCGACCAACCAGAAGGTAGCTTTACGATTGTTAGCACGCTTGGGTTACCGTGCTGATGTGGCTGCCAACGGTATTGAGGTGCTAAGTGCGCTCAAACGTCAGCCGTATGATGTGGTGCTCATGGACGTGCAGATGCCAGAGATGGATGGACTGGACGCAGCACGGGCGATACGCCGCGAGTGGCCGACCGATGGACAACCGTACATCGTCGCTCTAACAGCCAACGCAGCGGCGCAAGACCGCGAGGCAGCGCTAGCAGCCGGAATGGATGATTATCTCACCAAACCGATTCGAGTGGACAAGTTGGTTACGGCTCTGGACAATTCTGGCATTTCTCAAGAACGAGCGCCGTCCACAGGCACTGAGAAAATCAGTAAGCATGACGGGGTGAGCGTAGATAAACAAAGTGCCGAAGAGACATCAGCGACTCAGCCGGAGCGCCCGGAATCTTCAGTGCCAGAGCAGGCAGCGACGGGCCTCGATCCAGGCTGGCTTGAGCGACTACGACGTACAGTCGGTAATGATCCAGAAGTCTTGGGTGAGCTAATCGACAGCTTTCTCACAGATGCGCCGCGCTTGCTGGCCGATCTTCGGCGATCGGTAGAGCAGGGCGACACG
Source organism: Ktedonobacterales bacterium (assembly GCA_030167145.1). Lineage (GTDB taxonomy): Bacteria > Chloroflexota > Ktedonobacteria > Ktedonobacterales > JADMIN01 > SMAG-U1939. The sequence goes on from CP126532.1 coordinate 76,090, forward strand.
GCTGGGGTGCGCCTAGCGGCGCATAGCCTGAAGGCCAACGGCGCCGAGTTTGGGGCGAAGGCGTTCGCAGAGGTCTGTAAACAGTTGGAGGCGGCTGGCAAAGCAGGCATGTTGGAAGAGGCTGATCGTCTGCTGAAGCAAGCTGAGACCGAGTATGAGCGTGTCCACGCGGGGCTTGTCGCCGCGCGTACACAGGTGGTGTAGCGATAGGGTCAATCCGGAGAGCACACATGGCGAATGAGCAGCTTGGCCACGTGCTTGTGGTGGATGACAACTTGGTCAACCGACTGACACTCGCGCGGAGCCTGGAACAGCAAGGCCATTCGGTGTCACTAGCAGAGAATGGCCAGCAGGCGCTTGATATGGTCCGCGCCATGTCATTCGATGTCGTCCTGCTCGACATCCTCATGCCAGAGATAGATGGGTTTGAGGTGCTCACACGCATGAAAGCGGACCAGGACTTGCGCGACATTCCGGTGATCGTCATCTCGGCGTTGGATGACATCGAAAGCGCCGTGCGCTGCATTGAGATGGGAGCGGAAGACTATCTGCCCAAGCCCTTCGATCCTGTGCTGTTGCGGGCACGGCTGCGAGCAAGTCTACAGAAGAAGAGGCTGCGCGACCTAGAAGTAGCCTACTTGCGTCAGGAGGTCATGCTGCGGCAGAACGAGAAGTTGGCGACCCTTGGTAAACTGAGCGCGGGGCTGGCCCACGAACTCAATAATCCAGCGGCCGCAGCCGAGCGGAGCGCCGACCAACTCCGGACGACCGTAGCGCAGCTTCAGGAGACGCAGTTGCGCCTGGGTGCGTTGGGTCTCTCTGGCGCGCAACATGAGACGCTCACTCAGCTCGACCGTACAGCCCAGCAGCGAGCTGCGCACCCAGCAGACATCGGCTCCATCACGCAGAGCGATCGCGCGGATAAGTTAGAACGCTGGCTTGAGGAGCAAGGAGTTGCAGAGGCCTGGGAGCATGCGCCAACATTCGCAGATATGGGATATGAGATCGGTGACCTCGTGGCCCTACAGCAGATTTTCTTTACCCAGCACCTTCCGATTGTGATTGTGTGGCTCAGCCAGACGTACACCGTTTACAGCCTCTTGGAGGAGATCGCACAAGAGACGGGCCGCATGACGGAGTTAGTAAAGGCTCTGAAGACATACACTTACCTGGATCGAGCGCCCATTCAGTCGGTGGATGTCCACGAAGGGTTGGATAGTACGCTCGTGATGCTGCGCAGCAAGCTCAAAGACCGGATCACCGTTCGGCGTGAGTACACCCCAAATCTCCCGCGCATCGAGGCGTATGCCAGCGAGCTCAATCAGGTGTGGACAAACCTGATCGACAACGCCACCGACGCGGTAGAGGGTAAGGGTGAAATTATCGTTCGGACGCGCCAGGAGGGCGAGTGCGTGGTCGTTGATGTCGAAGACAACGGACCCGGCATTCCTGAACTGGTGCAGGCACAGGTCTTCGATCCCTTCTTTACGACGAAGCCACCAGGGGAGGGATCGGGTCTGGGATTGAATATTAGTCACAACATCATCGTTCAGAAGCATGGCGGCACTATCGCTCTTACCTCGCAACCAGGCAAGACGCGGTTCGAGGTCAGACTCCCGCTCAAGCTTGCGACCGAGGAGCGTGCGTTAGACTAGAGCCGAGTGGTTTTGCGGAACTGATGTACTAGTTGGACGGCCATTGCGCCCTCGCCCACCGCCGATGCTACCCGCTTGACGGATCCGTGCCGTACATCACCAGCTACGAACACACCGGGCATACTGGCCTCAAGCAAGAAAGGCTCTCTATCGAGCGGCCAGCCGTCAGGGCGAGCACCCACTTTGGCGCGCGGTAGATCCGTCCCGGTGAGTATGAATCCCTGCGAGTCACGCATCAGGACGCCGGAGACCCACTCGGTATGCGGCGCGGCGCCAATAAAGATGAAAACGGCTGAGGCGGGTGCGGTCTCGTCGGATCCAGATGCTGCATCGTGGATGGTAATGGTTTCGAGACTGGTTGTGCCGCGCGCGCCGATAACGCTTGTCTGCGTCCGCACGTGGATGTTGTCGGTCGCGGCGATTTGGTCTTGCAGGTATTGTGACATTGTCTCCGCGAGCGACCGAGCACGGACGAGCACGGTGACGGAGCGGCAGTACTTGGAGAAGTACATCGCGGCCTGGCCCGCTGAATTTGCCCCACCCACCACGAAGACGTCCTGACCACGATAGTCAGGTGCCTCCGAGGCCGCTGCGCCATAATACACACCTGCGCCGATCAGCTCGTTGACACCAGGCGCGTCGAGCTGACGATATGCCACGCCAGTTGCGACAATCAGCGCATGGCAGCTAATCTCCGCGCCATCAATGAGTGTTATCACGCGATACGGCTCTACAAGGTGCAACCCTGTCGCCTCCTGTGGAGTCAAGATCTCGACTCCAAAGCGTTTGGCCTGGGCTACGGAGCGTCTGGTAAGATCCGCCCCGCTTAAACCCACGGGGAAACCAAGATAGTTCTCGATACGCGAGCTTGATCCCGCTTGCCCGCCAGGCGCCTGACGTTCCAGCATGAGCGTCTTCAGGCCCTCAGAGGCGCCATATACGGCAGACGCGAGCGCTGCCGGACCTCCACCGATGATGATGAGATCGTAGAATGGCAGTGTTGCCTTCGTACGCAAACCGATCTTCTCAGCGACCTGCACGCTGGTTGGCGCGGATAGTTGTGTGCCATCCCCAAAAAGCAGCAGGGGAAGAGAGGGCGACGGCGCCCCGGCCAATTCGACGAGCTTGCGCGCCTCATCATCGTCCTCAACGTCCATCCACTGATACGGGATCTGGTTGCGAGCGAGAAAGTCTTTGACCTGGTAGGACAAGGGTGACCAGCGATGCCCTACGACGCGGACTCCTTCGAACGGAGGACGGAAGAACGCCCGCCACTGTTCGAGCAGATCGTTGAGGACGGGATAGAGTTGGGATTCAGGCGGGTCCCAAGGCTTGACGAGATAATAGTCTAGCTTGAGCTGGTTGATAGCATTGATCGCGACATCAGTATCCGCATAGGCGGTGAGCAGTGCGCGTTTTGCGTCTGGATACAGCTTGAGAGCCTCCGCAAGGAACTCGATGCCTGTCATCTCTGGCATGCGCTGGTCAACAAGCAGCAAGGCAACAGGATCATTACGCAACTGAAGTGTGCGAAGCGCAGCCAGGGCTCGAGGACCTGAGCTTGCCACAACCACACGGTAGCGAGGGCCATATTCGCGACGTAGATCGCGCTCGATTGCCTTCAGCACCTCTTGGTCGTCGTCCACCGCGAGAAGAACTGGTTTGCGCATCGGTGTGCAGCCCCTGTTCTATTGCTACCCCTCTGATAGAGAACTGGTGGGCACCCCTGAAAAAAGCCGGGACCAGAACGCAGCTCCCCTGTCACGCAGGCGCAGGATGTCTCTTAATGTTCCCACTATCACGGATGTACCAGATCGTCGGTGTGAATTCGGACTTTGATAACGTTCCGATCTGGGCGCGCTTATGAATGCTTGCAGATCTCATGTGGTGGGGGTTTGAGGGACCGTTCTAGGATCATGCACTACGTACACACCATCCTGGCCCATCATAGCACGCGCTTACAGATGCTCTCAATACTTCGCGAAGGTGGTGCCAACAATAAGTACGATGGAGTAGGAATGATCTTTCGGTTGGCCGGCTGCTAATCGAGAACTCGCCGCTTAACACAATGCGCACGTTTGAGCTTTCAATGCCATGGAGTAAGCCATCCGTGGCGACGACGACGGCATTGCTGAAGACTTTGCCAACGATAGACTGGATACGTGCCCTGCTGACCCGAGCCTATAGCTTCATCTGGATAGAGGTGGGGCGGACGGGGAGTGTGAGCTTTTGTCTGCGCAGGTCGGACCGGCCGGAATCAAGTGGCGCTGACGACCACTTTCCCGGTAGCGCGATTGTCCTCCATGTAGCGATGAGCTTCGACGAGTTGCTCGAAAGAGAAGACACGATCCAGGTGCGTGGGATAACGCCCTGTCGCCACGCCATCGACGATTCGCTGAAGCAATTGGGTACAGTGCGCCGCATCAATGGTCGCGCGGCTGGCGTACGTGGTAAGCCGCACCCCAGACGGGATGTCGGCCAGAGGCTGGAATCGCTCCAGCACGCTATGATCGCCCAGGTTGCCCATGTAGCAGAGGATGCCACTGGGTGCGACGGTGAGGAGCGAGTCGCGCAAGGTTGTCGCGCCAACCAACTCGAGAACGGCGGAGACGCCATCTGGAGCGGTGTGTAAAACCTGCGCCTCAATGCTGCCGGTGTCTAGGATGACCTGGTCTGCGCCCGCAGCGTGCAACGCGCCTACTTTGTCTGGCGTGCGGGTGGTGGCAAAGATATATGCGCCGCGTTCCTTGGCGAGAGTGATCGCACAGAGGCCGACCGATGAGGCACCGCCACGAATGAGCAGAGTGTGTCCTGGACGTAGGTCAAGTGTCTCGAGAGCTTGAAGTGCGGTGAGATAGCTTTTGGGCACTGCGGCGAGGATGTCCCAAGGCAAAGTGGTAGTGAGGGGAAGCACCTGGGTAGCGGGAGCGACAACATACTCCGCATAGCAGCCGTCATAGAGCCGCCCCAGGCCACCCATCAGGGCGACAACGGAAGTTCCCTGCGACAGGGTGAGTGTAGCAGGATCGTCGGATGGCTGGTCGGCGTGTTCCTCAATGACACCAACGCACTCGGTGCCGAGCACACGCGGGAATGCGACCTCAGGGTACTCACCGCGGCGCGCGTAGATTTCGGAGCGGCTCAGGCCAATGGCCTTGATGCGGATGCGCACCCACCCAGAAGGAAGCTCTGGCAGCGGAAGCTCCTCAAACTGGATAACCTCAGGGCCTCCAGGGAGACGAACCACGGCAGCGCGCACCGGATATACTCCGTTTCAGGGTGAGCAGGTCCATCAGGATTGGCATACAATGCATGGTAGCACAAGTGTGCAAGACTACGTCAGGGGCAGCGCGGGTGTTGAGAGTTGAAGGCCGTATGACCGCTAGTGGTCTGTGCGGGTGGGGCCAAAACAGCGTTTGCCCTGGGCACGGGAGGCACTGCAGAGGACGTTGCGGCTTCTGAAATGTCGGAGGCGGACGGTGTGGCGCGTGCGGTGTTGTTGATGGCGACGCAGGCTGCGGGATCGCGGATCGTCGAGGTGCGACTGCGACCGATGAGCGAGCCACTGGTTGGACGTGATCCCGAGTGATATGGCACACGGCGACAGGTGGCAAAACGGACGATGAGGAGGAGTTATGCGTATTGTGTGGTTTATTCTGGGTGTCCTCGCCGCTCTGATCGGCATCGTGTGGACATTGCAGGGCCTGAACATCCTCGGCGGGAGCACGATGAGCGGGCAGGCCATCTTCGTCGTAATCGGTCCAATTGTTGGTGTGATCGGCCTAGTGCTCATTGGAGTGGGAATGGTGCGCCGCCGCACACCAACAACCTGACCATGCTGAGGTATATTGCGCTCGAGAAAGTTACTGCCGTCTCGGAGGCATTAGTCTGGTCCAGTGAATCCTTCACACAGCCGTTTCTTCATATAGTCGTGAGACTATGTAATCTGGATGACACGTGGGTTCATCTCATGCTCCTTTATGGCTATATCTGCCAGGCGAATGCCAGCGGCGAGGTGGCGGTGAGGTCAAGCGAGGTTGGCTACCTGATGCTGCATGCAGTGCGGGAATACCGCGCCATCACCGACAATAAGCGATATACCCCAAGAATTGGCACCCAGGATGTTGGCGAGCCGGCGCACACCATAGCTGGCATAGGCGGTCGTGCCGGTCAGGTGGTCATATTCGCCTTCCATGACCACCTGCCCTGTGCCGTACGTAGTCGTATCAACTGCGGCCCAGGTGAAGCCAAAGGGGTCGGCGCCCGATTGCGTGACGGCTTTGTCGAGCTGTTTCTTCAGATCGCCCAGCAGATCGGCCTGGCTTGCTTCCAGACCAGTGGGATTACCAGCCTGGGCAATCGCGCGATAGAGTTCATAGTGTGCACTGCCGCTCACGTCGTACAGATTCAGGGAGTCGGCGGCATGAATGGGGCCGGTGATGTAGGCATGCGCCCAATGCGCTGCGGATTGCAAGTAGAAGGCGGGACCAGTTTGAGGCAAGCCCCCGGGTAACCCGCCGTTGGTCAGCGCGAAATACAGTTCGGTAGCCCCAAGCTCCAGGTCGTCGCGCCACTCCGTTTCCGGATAGAAGCTGAACGGCGCGGTGGTGAGTAGGTTGCCGCTGGGACTGGTATTGGCCAGACCAAAGATGTGCTCGGCGTAGAGCAAACAGGTGTTCGCGAAGGTAGGATCGCTGGTTTTGTAGAGTTGGAAACCGAGAGCAAAGTCGGCGGCCAGCCGACCGGCCAGGTTCGGGCTAATCAGCGAGCCGGGGGTAGCGGCACGGAACACCGGGCGGTTGCGAATATAGCGGTAGAGTGAGTTGGCGCCGCCAAATGTATCATCAGCCTGAGGCAAGCGCCAGATGTCGTGATCGCTAATAGTATTGGAGTTCCCATTGCCGATGCCAACCTGATAGTACAGGGTCTGGGTGGCGTCGTCCCACATGTGTTGAAGGAAGGTGAGGCCGAACTTCGCTTCGGCGGTGAAGTTTGCGCTGGCTGATCCAGCGCCAAGCTGGGTGGGGAAATCGCGCACGCCGAGTTGGAGCATGGCGACGGTATAGCTGGTCGTCTCGACGAACTTTAGATAGTCGCCAGCATCCCACCAGCCACCCGATGCGTCAATGCGAATGCCCAGTGGAGAGAGGTCACCAGAGAAGCGCCCATTATTGTTCATACTGGGCGTGAGATAGGTCATCGCGGAGGCATCGTTGAGATGTCTGGGGGCAGTGCGCAATGCTGAGGGGATGTAGTTGGGGCCGTCGCGCTCAGTTTGGTAGAACGACAGGGCATTGCTGAGGGCGATGGCATACAGATTCGCGGCGGTGTCGATCTGGAAGCCAGGAGAGGTTGCAGGAATGGCTCCGCTCACGGCGATGGTGTACGTGCCCGCTGATGTGACGGTGTCGAAATCCAGGCCGTACACATCGGGATAGCTGGAACTCCACGAGCCGAGGCTTGCGCCAATTGTCCCGGAGGCGACTATCGCGCCGCCCGTGTTCTTGACACTGAAGGTTGCGCCAGCCTCAGAGCCAGAGACCATAAGATAGCCCCGCTTCGTGGCGGTGGTCGCGTAGCCAAGCTGATTGATGCGGATGTAGGCTGTGCCGCTGGCGTTGACGCGCGCCGAACCAAGCGACATCGTCCAGACGCCTGAGGTGACCACACAGGTGATCAGGATGCCAGTTAGAAAAGGAACAATACGGCGCCTTGAAAGGAAGGGGATGCGCGGATTCATGGCGCTCCTCCTCGATGAGGTGGTCCATAGGCGACACTCAACGCCCAACGCCAGCCGCGTGTGAAATGCATCCGCCATCAAGGTTTTTGCCAGCAGCATCGAGCACGGAATGGTCGCGTGTCAAAACTCCGCGGGCTTTCTTGGAATCGCTCCCGGAATGGATACCGGAATCGCTCACAACAAACACACTTGCACGATGCCTTTTTGTCAAGCCTTTTTGTCAAGCCTTCGGCTGCGCAACCAGACCATTCGTGTTAGCATGCTTGTCTAGCCAGGCAGAGATTATGAATGGCCATGCGTGGTTGGCTCTGCGCCAGCGGGTCCATTAGCTGGTGTTTGCCTGGTGTTTGCCTGCAGGCACCAAGACGTTTCGATCAGTGTGCGACGGCTATGCGACGGCTATGCGACGGCTATGCGAGGGGGCCACATATTGTGCCATTGGTAGGCGTCGTGTTAACATAAATCCTGGATAAGCTCGGCCCCTGGCCCGGCCAGGAGGTGGCGGTCGAGATGCAGCGACGGTTTCTTGGGCTGGTGGCAGTAGGCAATGAGACCAGCCAGCAGGTGAACGAGGAAGTTGAGCGGGCTGTGATGGCGGGTATGTCGATCTGGCAGACGTTCTTGCGCTGGTCGTTAATGCTCTCGATGATGGCGCGCTTGCGCAGCAGCAGCGTGTCAGTAGCGGCCAGCAGTCGCTCGCGCATGTTCTTGCGCAACGTGGTAACGAGCTGGATGCCAGGCTCGACCAAGAGGTGCTCGGCCAGCGGCTGCGAGATATAGCCCCGGTCGCCAAAGAGTTTGCCGAAGAGGCGGCGCACCAGGCGAGGCACAGGACGGAGGCACGGGGCGGCGGTCATCCACGTTGCCGGGGGTGAGGCAGACGGCCAGCAGTTCGCCCCGGTCATTGACCACCAGATGCAACTTGAAGCAGTAGAACCCGCCGACCGAGGTCTTGCCACGCCGCGCATCGGCCCGAAAGACGTGATGTTGCGAGATACGCGCATTGTGGCAGACGCCCAGCGCGGTGGAGTCGACAAAGCTGATGCTGGTACACGTGCCCAGTTGGGGGTATGCAGGTAGACCGTCAGCGGCAGCAGCATGCGCGGCAGGAGCGCGACAAAGCGGGTGGAGCTGACCAACTGCGGAAACTCGGCGCGCAACTGGACCTGAACCTGTTGCGTAGAAAAGCCCTGGAACGTCCGGTAGCCCGACGCTTGAAAGAGATTCAAGATGGTCATAATCTCACTCGGACATCCAGACACCTCTGCACACGTCTCCAGCAGCGCCTCATTGCCACCCCACAGCCCAAACTCGTCGCGTATGCTCATGCCCATGCCAAAATGCAACACAACGCAACACAACACAATGAGATCGTCTTCTGCCATCGCGCGCATGCTCTCCTTCTCCTTGTTAGACAGAATGTGCAGCAAACGTTCCCCTGCCTCCTCCACCGTCGTCGTCGCACCACTCCATCCTCAAAGACAGCGCCAGCAGAGCGGCAACCAGGCTAGGCGGAAGGAGCCAAGCCCCTGAGAGGCCGTTTTGAAAGTGGTAGACTGGAGACATGAACAGACAGATCGGAGAGCGCAAAGGGTATCCCAGCGACTTGAGCGATACCGAGTGGCAGCTGCTTGAGCCGTTGGTGCCAGCGGTCAAGCGGGGTGGACGCCCGGCGCGCTGGAGTCGGCGCGAAATCGTGAACGGGGTGTTGTATATCGTGCGGACCAGCAGCCAATGGCGCGCGCTGCCGCATGATCTGCCGCCGATCTGCCGCCGTGGCAAACCGTCTACTATTACTTTCGACAGTGGCGCAACGCTGGGCTGTGGGAGCAGATCCATACGGCGCTACGCGAACAGACCCGGCGCCAGTTGGGCCGTGAGCCAACGCCCAGCGCCGCGATTCTGGACAGCCAGTCGGTCAAGACCAGCCAAAACGGGGGCCGCGCGGCTACGACGCGCACAAACAGGTGATGGGGCGCAAATGGCATCTGCTGGTGGATACGCAAGGCTTTGTCCTCAAAGTGGTCGTCTCAGCGGCCAACGTGAGCGATCCCGCAGGCGGACGCTTGGTGCTGGCGGCGTTGGACCTGTTCGGCCCGGAGCTGCCGCGCCTGACCCATCTGTGGGCCGATGCCGCCTATAGCGGCACCTTTGCCGATGAGCTGCGCGCGCAGCAGGGCTGGACCGTCGAGATCGTCAAGCGCTTGCAAGAGCAGCCACCGCAGGTCTTCCAGGTGCAGCCACACCGCTGGATTGTCGAGCGCACCTTCGGCGGGTGGGGCGGGTTCCGGCGGCTGGCCAAGGACTTCGAGTATCACCTCGAATCCAGCGAAGCGCTCATTTATGCCAGCATGAGCCACCTCCTGCTGCGGCGGCTCAGCCGCATCGCTCATGCATCTTCCAGCCCGGCTGGATAACTTTCAAAACAGTCTCTTAGGATGACGCAGCTACCAACGTGGCGATATGCTGGAAGAACACAACGAGCGCTTTAGCGGCAGCATCCTGGGATGGCTGGTCGCGTATGGCGATGGCAACGATATACTGTGGCCCATTGTGGGGTGTCACGATGCCAGCGGCGTTGAGCGTCCAGCCGTAAGCTGTGTGGATCGCGCCACTCACGAGAACACTGGTGGCATTGACATTGACAGCCACGCCAATGTCGGCAGTAGAGGGACTTGTAGGCGCACTGGCAAGCTGGGTAAGAGCGAGCGTGCGGTTGGAACTGCTCAGGCCAGGATTTGTTTCGAGAGCCAGATAGAATTGCACCATGGCTGTCGCTGTCGCTTGCGCTGACAGCCAGTCCGCGCCCGGTTGGATGGCTGATACACCGATGTCTGCCAGGTATGTCGAAATGCCAGAGGCGCCGCCGACTTGACTATATACCTGTGGCAACACTTGCTGATCGCCCGCTGCGATGACCTGAGCTTTAAGCGGAATCGCAACAGGTGGATTGGACAACGACTCGCTCTTGGCGAGCCAGGTTAGTAATACGACCGAGCGGAATCCGTCACTCAGGGCAAACGGAGTATCCTGATTCACACGATACATCTGGCCTGAGTCCGGGAAGTAGAAGGCGGCAGACAGCGAATCTTTATAGTGCGCCATTACCTGACCTAGCGCGGGCGAGAGCGCACCAAGATCACCTATGGGCCGAGCATCCGATTCGAACGCGACAAGTGCGTTGTCCACAACCCACCCACTCCCGCCGCTGCTAGCAGTAGGGCCATACCAGCGGATGTGCGCCCAATCAATGGCACCGCTTAGCCGATGGTCAAGAACCGTCACGGGGAATCCCGCCTCAAAACTGGCGATACTGGCTTGTCCTACTCCGGGATGCGCTTGCACGCGCGTGGTGGCAACGGTCCAGGCAGCGTGAGGGAGCGAACGATCTGGCGTGGCGGTAGGTGACTGTGATAGCACAAGAGCAGGTATCGGCGGGAGATCTGCGTGCCAGGTGGGCAGCATCTGATGTGTGAGGGCCAGGGGCACGATACCCACTAGACAGAATATAACCAGCAGCAATGGCGCACGCCACCAAACCTGTAGACGCTGGAGACGGCGCACCCGGCGTTGTAGTGACGGGTGTTCGTCGCGTAAGCCTGCTGTGTTGTCGGCTTTGCGCTTCATGCTCTCCCGCCCTTGTGCCAATGTGGCTCGGAGAACCATTCGGGGTCACTCGCGCCGATATTGTAGCAGACTTTGGGCGCTACGGGAACAACAAAAGCGCACTGAGACGTTTCGTGGCCCGTGTCGTGTGCTACAATGGCGCAATGCGCGAGCAAACGAAGGATACGCTTGCCACTACCGAAAGTAGAAACGCCGGCAATCGCTTGGAGGAAATACATGAGCAGGCAGCGTGCGGGAAGGCGCAATCGCGGGCCAGTGGTGCTGGTGGTTAGTCCTCACGCGGGGCGCGCAAACCACGAGGATCCAGCCAAACTACTGAAAGCGGCGGGTCTAAAGGTCGGCGAGGTGCTAGAGATCAGTGAACTTGATCGCACAGAGCCACTGGGACCAAGATGGCGTGAGCAAGGCTTCACGGTGGCGGTGGCGGCTGGAGGCGACGGGACGATTGGCGCAGTGGCGAGCCAAATTGTGGAAACTGGTCTGCCACTTGGAATTCTGCCGATGGGTACGTCGAACGACGTTGCTCGTGCGGTTCAGGTTCCACTCGACCTGGCGGCGGCGGCGCGAGGGATAGCTACTGGCATTTCAACCAGCATTGATGTTGCTCAGGCAATACCGGCCACCACTGAACCGCTGAAGCAAGTGCAAGAGAAAGACGATGCCGCTGATTATGCAACGCGCGCCAAACGCGGCGCATACTTTTTGCATGCGCTCACGTTAGGGCTGAATGTGGAGTTTGCGCGGCTCGCGACGGATGTGGCGCACCGGCAGCGCTACGGCGCATTCAACTATGCGGTCTCCGCGCTCGAATCGGTGACGAAGTTTCGGCCGGTGCGGCTGACGATGCGGCTGGAAGGCGTGCGTCGCATTGGTGGTTCGCGGGCTGAGGTTCCTGACGACGATGGCACTCTCACGATAGAGCACTCCGTAGTGCAGATCGCAGCCATCAATCTCCCCGTTTTCGGAGGGAAGCGGAATCTCCGCCTGCCCGATGTAGAATTGCACGACCGCCTGCTTGACTTTGTAGTGATCCCGGCGGCTGAACCACCGAATTTGCGTGCGTCGGCTGAGCGCTGGCTGGGCGCGCTAGAGCGTCTGGGCGAACTCATTCCTGGGCGGGCACGGACCGAAGAGCCAGAACCTACTGTTGAGCAGGACCTCACAACCTGGCCAGGTGTGATACGCTATCAAGCACGCGAGGCCATGATTGATACCGATGAGCAATTCGATGTGACTCTGGATGGAGAAGTACGCGGACATACCCCGGTGCTGCTGCGGGTTGCGGAGACTCCGCTTAAGATCCTGCTACCCGCCAGCGCTCACGATGCCCTCGCTGCGACATCCGCGGGCAGGGACAACACGACACAATGACGAACGACCAACAGAAGAGCGTAAACGAGCGGAAACGCCCACTACACCGGAAACCAATGCAGGCTAAACGCAACAATTCTCCCACTACGATGCGGCACAGGCAGGGGCAGGTTGTAAACGAAGCGCCTTCCGAGACTCCTCATGTGTTTACGCCACAGGCTATTGCGCTCGTCGAGGCATTCGCACTATCTCAACCCTTTGCACTTGATCCTTTTCAGATCGAAGCAGCACAGCATTTAGCTGAGGGGCGCTCGGTGCTTGTGGCCGCGCCAACGGGAACTGGCAAAACCGTCGTGGCGGAGTTTGGCATCTGGCAGGCGCGTCGAGCTGGACAGCGCGCCATTTATACGGCTCCACTCAAAGCGCTCTCGAATCAGAAGTTCCGCGATCTGCGGGCGCGCTATGGTGAGGGAGAGGTTGGGCTGCTTACGGGCGACGTGGTCGAGCATCCACGCGCGCCCATCGTCGTCATGACAACCGAGATCTATCGCAATATGCTTTTGGAAGGTTGTCGCACGGCATCAGCGATGCCCGCTGAAGACACGGCTGCTCAGCCACAACGAGAGTCCCCAGCGCAGCACGTAATAGATGCTGATGTCGTAGCAGCAGATGATGTAGCGGAATTGGCACGGCAGGCAGCACTTGACGACGAGCTTTCTACGGTTGGCTGTGTGATCTTTGATGAATTGCACTATCTGAGCGATCCGCAACGAGGGCCAGTTTGGGAGGAGGCGATCATTCACTCCCCATCCCATGTCACCTTCATTGGGCTTTCAGCCACAGTCAGTAATGCCGATGAACTGCGGCGGTGGATTGCGCATGTTCACGGGCCGATGGCGCTAGTTTTTCATACGGAACGTTCGGTGCCGCTGGAGCACTACTTCTTCCTAGATACAAAACTTCATCTTGTCCGCAATGCGGCTGGCGCGCGCGTCGCACGGTTCCCCAATATTGGCGGCGAGGCAAAGCTTGCGCGCATGCGGGGGCGCGCACGTCGCTACGCGGACGAGAGTATGCCAACTGACCGGCGGCCACGACTTGCCTACACGACTGGTGAAAATGGCACACGAGAGGAAACAGGCGGAAAGAATGCGAACGATGGCCAGCCACCGCAAGCTGAAGAACCACAAATGCGCGAGGCGCCAGAGCCGGGTGAAGTGCTCACAGCACTGCGCGCGGCAGGTCTCCTGCCGTGTCTCTACTTCTTGCCAGGCAGGCGTGCGGTAGAGACAGCAGCCGAAAGTGCGAAGGGCCATCTCCTGGTAGATCCCGAAGATCGAGTGCGGCTGCACGCGGAGGTGCAGGAGTGGGTACGGAAACTACCACCCGAAGACCAGAAGTTGGAGCAAGTGCAGCGGTTGGCAGCATTGCTTCCACGCGGGCTGGCGTATCACCATGCAGGGCTACTGCCCGTGCTGAAGATTATGGTTGAGACGCTATTCCAGCGCGGCAAACTCAAGGCGGTCTTTGCGACAGATACGCTAGCGCTCGGCATCAATATGCCCGCGAGATCGGTGGTATTGGGGAGCCTCAGTAAGTTCGATGGCGTACAGATGCGTCTGCTGACACCGAACGAGTACCAGCAACTCACGGGACGCGCAGGCCGCCGGGGCATGGACGCAAAGGGCGCGGCAGTGCTGCTATATTCACCGTGGGATGCCTTCGAGCCAGCGTTTGCGATGTTAACAGGGACATTGCTACCAGTGTCCAGCGCCTTCACGATCCGCTACAACAGCATCCTCAATCTCTGGCGCCCAGGTGATTTGGATCGGCTGCAGCTCGCAGTTGCGGCGAGTCTGAAGGAGTTTCAGCGCCGTGGCGGATCGGGGCAACGCCGTAGCGAGGTCACATATGACATCGCGCGGGTACGTAGCAGCAAACAAGAGCGCGAGCGTCAGCCGGCCAAAGGATACCGATTGAGTCGCGCTGCACAAGCAGAATTGAACGGAACAATCACGACATTGCGGCGGTTAGCCTTCATTGGCCGTAACGACGAGTTGACCGTAAAGGGGAGGCTGTTGCGTTCCATTTTCCACCCAGCAGGGATCGTGCTCGCCGATCTCCTGGCACATGGCGCCTTGGAGAATCTGAATCCAGCGGAACTAGCTGAAGTGATAAGCTGGTTTACCTTTGATGATGATCGTCCTCTGCGGAACCGCGAAGCCGAGTCACAGCGCATGCTCGAAGTCCGACGCGAAATCTATGCTGCATTCAGACGTGTGTTGGAGGTCGAATATGAGGAAGGTTTGGCGTTGACGCCAATGATTGTGGATGACTTCCATGGCGTGGCGCTCAACTGGCATCGTGGATTTTCGCTGGGCGGACTGCTCCGGCGCATTGATCTGGCCGAGGGCGATCTGCTGGTTGCGCTGAACCAGACGATTGATCTTCTGCAGCAACTTCAGTCCGCAGTGGGACAGACATTAGATGCGCGTGACCTCTGGGTGGATGCAGGCAAGGAAACACGTTACGGACGCTACCTGGACGAAGTTCGGCGGCGCTTGATGCGATTACGTCCAGTCTTCGATACCGCCTGGCGTGGGATGCTACGCGGCAGCGTGGCACAGAGTCGCGCGATTCCCTCGATGGCGACGCCGAATCTGGATGTATTGCCCGCTATCGCAATGGCTGAGGATGAAGACCCAGCGGAGGCGCGGGCCGACCGAGTAGAGATGGACACAGCGGAAAGAGAAGCGCAGGCTTAATCCTCCACAACCGCTTCTGCGGGGACTTCAGTTCTTTGTGCCACACTGGATGACATGTGCTCATCTTTGTAAATTGAAAGTACGTCGCTTCGCCGCAGCAATCCAATCGGTGGTGTGGGTGGTTTCGCAGCAACAACGGGTAATTGGCGCAGCCCATACCGACTCAGTTTGCGCGCTGCAGCGGCAAGGGTGTCACTGGGCGCAATAGTGATGAGATTACGTATGGCTATCTTGCCAACAGTTAACTCTTCATCTATGGATTGCCCACGCAGATCTGCCCGCGTGATGATGCCTGTGAGCAGCCCATGCGCGTCTACGACGAGGAGCGCCGCGCCTCGTTCGTCTAGTAAAGCACGCGCATGGGCCAATGAATCGCTCTCCCGGACCGTGCGAGGTGTCGTGAGCATAACGTCTGCCACACGCGCGGATTCGATTTCTTTCCCGTCACTGCCCCCCATTCCATCGGGAGCGATTTGTCCCCCAGTGGAGTTCAGCGTATCTGAGTGCTGACTGATCAAGCGAGAGACTGCATCGAGGGTGAGAATGCCTGTGAAGCGTGATGGCGATTGACGCGAGACGACGATAAGCTGGCGCACATGTTTGCGGGACATACGCGACCATGCCGCGTACAGTGGCTCGTCATCAAAGGCGCGGGGCACACGGCGCGACATGATCTGGCGAGCGTTGGTGGTTGGCATCTCTTTTGGCGTGACGTGTGCTAACGCAGATGCCGTTACGATACCTGTGAGGTGTCCCTGGCTGTTGATAAGCGGGATAGCAGCAAGGTGATGGTCGCTAAGGATCTGCCGTACTTGGTCAAGCGGCGTCTCAGGAGCAGCGGCAATTTGCGAGGTCGAGCGCCACGGCTCAGTGGCATCACGTACTACAAGCCGTTGCAGCAGTGGCAAGATATAGTCATCCCGATGCGCTGGAGAATCCAGGCGTGTAGGTACCTGGTTCTCGTAAATACTCGTTTCGCCAGTAACCAGATACGCGACCATAGTAGCGAGCATTGCCGGCGGTAATAGGGAGAATTCTCCGGTCATCTCAACAACCATTAAGATGACCGCCAGCGGCGCTTTGGCAATGCCTCCGAAGAACGCCCCCATGCCAACCACGACGAACGCGCCCGGATTGGTGCCTGCGACAAGTTCGGGCGCAATCATATGCAGCGCCGCCCAGAGCGCGCCGCCGAGAAACCCACCAATAACCATACCGGGGCCAAAGACGCCACCGCTGCCACCGCTGCCAATTGTTAATGAAGTGGTGAGAATTTTGACGAAGACCAGAACAGCCATGAACCATGCCGCGAGATGAAGATAGTCGCCATTGATACCGAACTGGACATAGCCATACCCCATACCGAGTGCTTCTGGGATGAACAGACCAATCAAGCCCACAAGTAGTCCGCCAATGGCGGGCTTGATATAGTTCGGCACACGAATGCGCTTGAATAGATCGCGAATGCCATAGAGTGATTTGGGGTAGAGCAGTCCAACCAGTCCCGCACTAACGCCCAAGATGAGATATCCACCTAAGCTGCTGGGTTGTGTGAAATGAAATTGGCCACCTGTACCAAAAATCGGCGTCCAGCCAGCCCAGATTCCGTAAACGGTGAAGCCAACAACCGAGGCGACGAATGATGGAAAGAGAGCATCTGCCTCGAAATCGCGCTTGTATAGGATTTCGGCGCTTAATAGCGCACCTCCGAATGGGGCTTTGAATATGGCGCCAATACCTGAACCAATGCCTGCTGCGACTGCAATGCGCCGGTCGTGGTCATCGAGATGCAGCAGATCGCCAAGCCAGGAGCCGAAACCAGCAGATATTTGAGCGGTTGGCCCCTCGCGGCCTGCACTGCCTCCTGAGCCAATGGTGATGGCAGACGCAACTATCTTCACAAGTGGAATACGCCCGCGAATGTAGCCACCCTTCTCATGAAATGACTCAATTGCCGCATCTGTGCCGTGTCCTTCAGCTTCGGGCGCAAATCTAAAGACGATGACTCCGGTAATCAAACCGCCGAGTGTCGTAATAACAGGAATCAGCCAGCGACGAGCAATGGGCAAGGTGACGCCAGTTCCGGCCTCACCAGCAGGTTGTGGTGGGAAGAATCCGGCGATGCCGCCCAGCAACAAATGCGTACAGAAAGAGATGGCGGACGCGAACACAATCGCGCCAATACCCGCGACAACACCAATGAGCGCGCCAATAAGCAGCCAGCGCTGGAAGTATGCGCGTGTGTAGCGGCTAAAGGCATTGAGAGAGGTTTGCGTCTCGCTAAACGACGTGTCGCCACTTCGCCGTAAGTTACTTGCCAAAGGGAGACCATCCACGAACCGGCGCATCACATTGCTTAGCAGCCTCAACAAATATCTTAGCCGCGCGAAATGATGCGGTTCGTCTGGATCGTGGGTTTGGTGACGCTGCATAGAGAGCCATTCTATCAAGTCGCTACACCTGCCGCGTGTTATGAACCGCGCGGGCGCGAAAACTCAAGCAACGAGCAGAAGCCGATTCTACACATTATATCGTCACATGACGTGATGTGACAAGCAAACGGGATTGCCAGTGACAGCACATGCCTTGACAGAGGCGGGGTGATTAGGACTATCGTGGTTAGCAGACTGCCCTGAGAATGACCGTGAGACGCGCCGCTGGATGGGGGTGACCTTGCGTGGTTGTTTTCAGGGAAGCCGCCGAGAATGGGAAGCGCCCGCAGTCAAACACATATGGCCTGGGTTATGCTGACCGTTCCCCAGAATGGTTTCCTAGCCGCCCGAAGGTCGGCGCGGTGCCGCCTCGCGTTTGCCATCGCGTGCAGGCGGATAGGTTGTCTTGGATGGTCAGGAGGAAAGTGACAATGGCGTTCGAGCTTCCAGCCCTGCCGTACGACTACAACGCACTGGAGCCGTACATTGACGAAGAGACGATGCATCTGCATCACGACAAGCATCACCAGGCGTATGTGAACAATCTCAACGCGGCGGTCCAGGGAACGCAGTTCGAGAATATGGACGTAGAGCAGTTGGTGCGGCGCATCAATGATGTGCCAGAGAACATTCGCACGGCGGTGCGCAACAATGGTGGCGGCCATGTCAACCATACGATGTTTTGGCAGATTATGAAGCCGAATGGTGGCGGTCAGCCGGCAGGCGAACTCGCAGATGCTATTACTGCGGCGTTTGGCTCGTTCGACGCATTCAAGACGCAATTCAACGATGCCGGCGCCAAACGGTTTGGCTCTGGTTGGGCCTGGTTGGTAATGGATGCGAGTGGCAAGCTGCAAGTGGCTTCCACTGCCAATCAGGACAGCCCTTTCATGGATGGGATGTTCCCGATTATGGGCAATGATGTCTGGGAACATGCCTACTACCTGAAATACCAGAATCGCCGCCCCGATTATCTGAATGCCTGGTGGAATGTCGTGAACTGGGATGAGGTGGCAAGCCGCTTCCAGCGCGCAAAAACTGGCAAGTAGGAACTTGCCTTCACCTCTTCGTATACACCCCCGCTCTCCGGCTAGCAAAAGCGCCAGTGGCGGGGGTGAGTCGCATATGGCTGCCAAGGAGATGTATCAATGGAGCTACTGCGCACACCCGACGAACGATTCGCGAATTTGCCTGATTATCCCTTTGCTCCGCACTACCTCGACGTAGATGGAGTACGGCTGCATTACGTAGCCGAAGGACCGGGTGCCGCATCGCCTGTATTGCTGCTCCATGGCGAGCCTTCTTGGTCATTTCTTTACCGCAAGATGATTCCGATACTTGCTGGTCGTGGACAGCGGGTGATTGCTCCTGATTTAGTGGGTTTCGGCCGCTCTGATAAACCTACAGCCCGTGAAGACTACACCTATCAACGCCATGTTGACTGGATACGAGGACTGATAATTGGATTAGATTTGCGGCATATCACGCTAGTATGCCAGGACTGGGGCGGGCTAATCGGCTTGCGGCTAGCCGCCGAGCACGAGGATCGTTTTGATCGCATTGTAGCGGCCAATACCTTTTTGCCAACAGGCGATGCGCCACTGGGTGCGGCGTTTCGCCGCTGGCAGCGCTTTTCGCAGGACACGCCGATTTTTGATGTAGGCAAGATCATTACAGGCGGTTGCGAAAGCGAATTGAAGTCTGAGATCGTTGCCGCCTACACTGCGCCGTTCCCCCATGACACCTACCTTGTAGGAGCGCGACAGTTCCCACTGCTTGTGCCAACGACTCCCGATGACCCCGCTGCTGAGCCGAATCGGCGCGCGTGGGACGTGCTGCGCCGCTGGCAAAAGCCGTTCCTCACGGCTTTCAGTGACAAGGATCTCATCACCCGTGGCGCAGATCGAGTACTTCAGCAAGAAATCCCTGGCGCACAGGGTCAGCCGCATACAACCATCACCAATGCAGGTCACTTCTTACAAGAGGATAAAGGGCAGGAGCTGGCGGCCGTAGTACTAGACTTCATCGCACGAACGAGCATGTAGTGCAGGGTTTGGCGCACGCAACCCTGTCACAGTGTGTGCCGTATAGCCAGGTGATGCCATCTCAGCGGTATGAGGCTGGCACATGCAAAGAGAGGGAGTGCGATGCATGTAGGACAATTAGCGCTTGAACCGGGTGGCTGCTTCTCATGGGCGTTCGCTGGGCTACTGGCGGGCTGGCTTGCCGGTCTGATCGTGCGCGGACGCGGCTACGGCTGTGTAGGAGACATACTGCTTGGCCTCGTCGGCGCATTTGTGGGACTGCTGATCATCAGCTTCCTACCGGCCTCTCTTGTCGGGCAGTTTCAGAATGGCATACTTGGCTTCTGGGGAACATTGCTGGTGGCCTTTATTGGCGCGTTCATTCTTGCCGCCCTTGGACGATTGATTAGTAGTCCAAGCCGCAGGCAGCGCCAACAATAGGAAACAGGGCGCTGCCTGCCGCGCGGTGCTATGCTTTTACTCTTGTGAGCTAGGCGCGCTGGCATGTGCTGCGTCTATGTTATCTGTTGATGTGGGGGGTGTCGTGGTTGTAGGAGGTGCGGTAGGCGCTGTGGCCAGAATGCGCCCTGTTGCGGGCAAGCGAACCAACACAATGCCAGCAAGCAGCAACCAGAGCGCCAACGATGCGAAGCTGAGCGCTGAAGTGGACGCCTCGATCTGCGCCGGTTGAGCCAAAAACTGTACCGCAGTGAGGAGTAGCAGCACTCCCGTTACCATGCCCAAGAAAGTGAGTAACAGAGGCAATTGGTTGGTCCGCAGATTCCTGATGCAGAAAAGCGCCAGGAAGAGCACGAGCAGCATCCCGCCCCCGACATGGGAAACGACGTTCTGCGCGCCAAAGGCGCTGGCAAAGCTATCAGCCGCTGCCTGCTGCTGAGCCGCCGTTGTGGCGCTGGCAAAACTAGATGCAGCAGACTTACTGCTGATAATGCCCATAATGATCGCCAGCAGATACAAGGCAAAACCAAATTGCCCAGCAATCGCCATCACTCGCCCATTGATCGAGGACTCTGATCCCAAGATGCGGCGCAGCGTACCAGGCAAGGTAACAGCGAGGAGAAACGGTAGTGCCTCGAACAGGCGAAATGCCCCATCAATGCCGGAATGTGCGGCTAGCCATGCGACGAGCGGGCGAAAGTCACCATGCTGTGCTGTTTGCTGTACTGTGGTGAGATACCCTGCTGATGCGAGCGTCACACTCTCGACCAACGGCACACCAAGCAACAGAATGGCTCCTGCCGCTATTGCATATCCTCCGCGTAAGCGTATCCTCGCATGTTCCATTCGCATTCGGCTATACCTCCGACCAGCAGTAGTTTCGCTTTCGAGTCTACCATTGCTGGCCTTGTCCTGGCAATGTGCCACGCCCCGCGCCTTGTCGCCAGGCACGCAAAATTGTGACGCCACGCGACATCAAGGATCAATATATTGTGATTGCCGAACACTCGGCCGCGATACAACCACACTGCCGTCGCCCGATAGTGAGAAATCGCGTTTGTCGTGATATAGATGAAGCAGGTTTTGATAGAGCGGCGCGATAGAAAGATCATGTGCATGAAAATTCACGAAAGGGCACCGTATGCCTGATTCTGGCGCTGCATCCCAAATTACGGAGATAACCCCTGATGTTGGGCATCTGCCAGAGGTGACCAAGCTATTTCTCCGGCTCGGCTTCACCTCACTTGGCGGGCCAGCGGCGCACATCGCCATGATGCGCCAGGAAGTAGTCGTGCGGCGCAAGTGGATCAGCGACCAGCGGTTCGTAGACCTCATGGGCATGGCTAACTTGATACCAGGGCCAACCTCGACCGAGCTAGCTATCTATCTGGGGTATCTGCGCGCGGGCTGGCCAGGCCTCATCGTGGGCGGCATCTGCTTCATCGGCCCAGCGATGCTGATCGTGCTCGCCTTCGCCTGGGCCTATGTGCGCTTCGGCTCTACTCCGCAGGTGAACTGGCTACTGTATGGGATTCAACCGGTCGTCATCGCGATCATCGCACAGGCATTGTTTGGCCTGGGCAAGACAGTCCTACGTGGACCATTTGCCGTTGTCGTCGCAGCAGTTGCGGTCGTGCTCTACCTGCTGGGAGTCCCGCCATTACTCGTGCTCTTCGGTCTGGGCGCAGTGTTCGGCATCGTAAAGATGCTCGCAGCCCATCAGCGCTCACACGCCACTGGCGGGGGGCTTCTCGCGGCGCCCTTCGCCACGACGGTAGCGGCGAGTGCGGCAAGCGCGGCGGTTCCATTCAGCCAGGTGGCGCTATTCCTCACCTTCCTCAAAATCGGTGCGGTATTGTATGGCAGCGGCTACGTACTCCTGGCTTTTCTGCAAAACGACCTCGTGCGCCAACTTGGCTGGCTGACCGAAAAACAACTGCTCGATGCGATCTCCGTGGGACAATTCACCCCTGGTCCGGTGTTCACCACCGCTACCTTCATTGGCTACGTCGTCGGAGGCTGGCTGGGCGCGCTGTTGGCGACCATAGCGATCTTCCTACCTTCGTTTGTTTTCGTTGCCATCATACACCAACTCGCTGGTCCGTTGCGGCGTACCCCCTGGACGCGCGCGATTCTCGATGGCGTCAACATCTCAGCACTCGCGCTGATGGCAGGCGTGACACTGCAGCTTGGCCGCTACGCTCTCGTAGATCCGCTTACGGTAGCGTTGGCGGTTATCTCATTCGCCATTTTGGTGCGCTATAAGCCGAACTCTGCATGGCTTTTGCTCGGCGGCGGAGCAGTAGGCATGCTCGTCAACCTCTTGGCAGGGGCATAATGTTGTGGTACAACACCGCGAGAATAGCGTTCTGTAGCTATCTCAGCAGTACCTCGCCAGGAGGATTCGGCCCATGCCCCGTGACTTGCCACTCGCCAATGGACATCTGCTTATCAACTTCGATACCCGCTACAATCTGCGCGACATCTACTGGCCGCATATTGGCTCGCGCAACCATACCCAGGGCCACATGAACCGCACGGGGATATGGGTGGACGGCAAGTTCGCCTGGATCGGCGACGATGGTTGGCAGCGTGATCTGCACTATCACGACGATTCGCTTACAACAGAGGTGGTGCTCTCACACGATGGCCTCCAACTCACAATCACGTGTACTGATGTGGTGGATTTCGACCGCGATATCCTCATCCGCTGCCTGCACGTGACAAATGACGCTGACCACCCACGCGAGGTGCGCCTCTTCTTTCATTATGACTGGCACATTGGCGAGAGCGAAGGCGCGAACACGGTCTGCTATCGTCCCGACCTCAAGACACTGATTGCGTACAAGGATCGCTGTACGATCATGCTGGGCGGATTAGTTGGCGACAGCGCAGCAGGCGCACCGCAGGAATCACGACATGCAGACGAGGGTATTCATTCCTGGGCGACCGGATACAAAGAAGTGAATGGGCAGCAAGGCACTTGGGTGGATGCTGAAGATGGTGTCCTCGGTGGCAATCCTATCGCGCAGGGGTCAGTAGATAGCTGTTGCAGCTTCTCCCTTGGCCAGGTTGCTTTTGGTGGCTCGCGGACCTGCTATCACTGGCTCGCTATTGCGGATTCGTTCTTTAACGCGCGGAAACTGCATTTGATGGTAATGAAGCGAGGTCCAGATAGCTTTATTAACCGGACGCATAATTATTGGCATCTTTGGGTTACGAATAAGCCGCTGGAATTCGGTGACTTGCCGCAGCCATTGGTTGACCTCTACAAGCGTAGTCTGCTCATTATTCGCACGCAGGTAGATAACGATGGCGCGGTGATCGCGGCTACCGACGGCGACGTGTGGGCGTTCTCCCGCGATACCTATGCCTATATGTGGCCTCGCGATGGCGCGCTGGTGGCTAACGCACTAAGTCACTCAGGCTATTCCGACATCACGAGCGCGTTCTTCCATTTCTGCGCGCGTGTCATGACCGAAGATGGCTATTTGCTGCATAAATACACCCCCGAAGGCGCTGTGGGTAGTAGTTGGCAGCCCTGGACAGACGAGCACGGACAGTTCACGCTGCCGATTCAAGAGGATGAGACTGCGCTCGTGGTCTATGCGCTCTGGCAACACTACACCCTCTTCCATGAAGTAGAATTCGTTCGGCCACTGTATCGTCCGCTTGTCAAGGCTGCCGCCGAATTCATGGTCTCCTTTCGCGACACCATCACAAAACTTCCAGCCGCATCATGGGATCTCTGGGAGGAGCGGCGAGGTGTCCATGCATATTCGGTTGCCGCGGTTTATGCTGGCCTCACTGCCGCCGCCAATTTCGCGCGTGTCTTCGGTGACACAGATCTTGAAGAGAAATATGCCCGCGCGGCAGAGGAGATCAAAGACGCGACACGACAATATCTCTGGAGTGATTCAGCCGGACGATTCTTGCGTCGCATCACGGTTCAGCCAGATGGCACAATCGTGCCAGACATGACTATTGACGCCAGCGTCAATGCTCTCTACGCATTTGGCATGTTCTCGCCTACCAGCCAGGAGATCCGTCAGACAATGGAGGCTGTCGAGCAACGCCTTACCATCAAGACGGCAGTAGGTGGCGTGGCGCGCTACGAAAACGACTACTATCATCAAGTGAGCCATGACATCGCCAGCGTTCCTGGGAACCCCTGGTTTATTTGCTCATGCTGGATCGCCGAGTATCACATTGCCAAGGCTACGACCGTAAACGAGCTACACGCCGCCTTGCCGTTGCTAGAATGGGTACGAGCACGAGCGCTACCAAGTGGTGTGCTGGCAGAGCAGATAGACCCGTATAGCGATGCGCCGCTTTCCGTATCACCGCTCACCTGGAGTCATGCGGAATATGTCTCGGCGATTCGTTGGTATGCGGGCAAGTACCACCGCTTGACAGCAATTCAAAGCTGACGGTGGGCTGACCACCAAAGTGTCACCTGTCGTGCATGTGAAAGCCTCGTCCACCGCGCGCTGGTAGGCGCCTCACTATTGGCCCAACCAGCGCACTGCCAAGAATGAGAAGGCCCACTCCCAGCGGCGCCCAGATATAGCCCTCACTTGCTGCTTCGAACAGCGCCCAGGCAATGGCGATGATACCGCAAGCAAGTATAGGAAACACCTCGATCAGCGCCGTCCCAGCAATCGGTCTTCTGACCCAGCGCATTGCTGGCTGTGGTAACCAGCGCCCGCCTGCCAGCACGCCATATACCAGTATCAGGCACCCAGCCGCGCTGGTGAGTATGGTTCCGATAAGTGTGGTTCCTATGCCCTTACCAAAGCTTACCAGCAAATAACCCCAGATACAGCACAGTATGAGCACGAAAATGACTGCCACACCAAGCCGATTGGCCCAGGTCGCGGGACGTTCCTGTATCGGGACATATCCTCTGCCTGTCAGTGGACGAAGCGGATCAAATGAACGCTCTGGCATCGAGGAGGGCACACGCATGAGTAAGGCCGCTCCCACCAGAAGGAGACCTACGGCGCAGACGGGCACGAGCTGTTGCACCCAAAGTGGGATATCCCATTGCTCTAGTGGCAAGAAGAAAAGCCCGAGAGCGAAAAGTACACACAAAAGGCCAAGGTACCCGATTCCAGTACCTCTATCGAGCCGATTGCGCGCGGAATCCTCACCAGGGCTGATTGGTGTGGTTTCTGGCTCGTGTGGATACATATATCTATGTTGCCTCCCCCATTACCCTGATGTCGCCTGCATTGCATTCAATCACATGGTCTGCCGCAGAGCACAGAATATGCGTATTGACTGGCAACTATCAACTCTGAGGCAAGCATCGGGTTGCGTGTTGCTCTACGATGCTGCCCATTCGCATATTACTCTGACAGGCGCAGATGAAATCACATTCTTGTCTTTCAGCATTGCCTCACCTATACTCTTTTATATCGTCTGTTTTCACATTCATCGCTCTTCCTGTGTCTGGGCGACAGCCCACCAGGATGCATCCCTACCGGGTGCGATGCTCTGCTATGACGCACAGGCGTTGCGTCACGTATCGTGGGCGTCACGTTTCCGGATGCCTGCTCAACGTGCCCATGGGGTGTCTGTAACCAGAGTACGTATTTCCTCTTAGTTACACGAGCGGCAACACGCACAGTGTGGCGCGACGTGGCCGCTGCAAGATGCAGCGCACAAAGCGGGAGGCGAGTACGTGATGATACGGAGGTCGCAGGTGCATCAAGACAGCCGCTTTGCGTCTGACCAGATCACCCCGACACAGAGCCTCGAAAATCTCTACGAGCGACACCTCACTGCGATATACCGCTTCATTTACTCGAAGGTTGGCAACCGAGAGGAAGCAGAGGATCTGACATCTCAGGTGTTTACGAAGGCGCTGCGCAGCCTTGACAGCGCACGTGACGCCGAGAGTATACAAGGATGGCTTTTCCAGGTAGCGCGTACCACAATAGCTGACCATTGGCGCGAGTTTTATCGTTTGCGTACCGACTCATTGGAGGTGTTGATCGAGGCAGGGTGGGAAGCGCGTGCGGCAGACGAGGATGTTCCGTCTGCATCATCTGCTGACCGTGCCCAGCGCATTCTCTATCAACTGCCAGCGCGATATCGTGAGGTGCTGACCTATCGCTTCCTGATGAACTACTCCATCCGTGAAACCGCGGAAAAGCTCGGGCTAACCGAAGCTAATGTAAAGGTCCTCCAGTATCGTGCTCTGCAGAAAGCCGCTGAGATTGGTATCCGCTCATCGCAAACGTCAACAGATGGCTGACGTGCTCATTTTGGAGTTCTCATGAGCTCACATGACAACAACCAACAACCTGAATCCGCTGGAACTGGCGACCAGAACCTATCGGGCGAACTGATAGACGGCGTTCTTCCGTCTACGGAGCGGGTCGAGCACTTTACGCATCTCCATGAACACATCGAGCATTTGCGCGCAGACAAAGCTCCTCCGCCGCCCAATGACATCACGGCTGAAGAAGCGCACATGTATCAAATGGCTGCTGCATTGCGCTCCGCCGCGCCAGGGGCCGATGATCCCGATCCGCTGTTCCTCGCGAAGATGCGTGTCCAGATTCGCGGGCAATTCGCTGGAGAGGACCAGCAGCCGTCACCTGCTCCCATACCCGCACAGGCCGTGGCTCAATCGAGGCGTCCACTGACACGCCGTTCACTTCTCGGTGCGGGCCTAACTGCCGCTGCCGCTGCCGTCGCTGGTGTGGCCGCAGGCGCGGCTATCGAGCGTGCCAGCACGGGTGTTGCCCCCGATAGCAATGTTCCACTGGTGCAAGCTGGTGAAGGTGAGTGGGTTGCAGTGGCTGCTGTTGCGGATGTCCCTGTTGGCGCGGTCAAACGATTCACAACGCCTTATGTCGTTGGATTCCTGCGCCATACCCCAACAGGGTTCGTCGCACTCTCTGGAGTCTGCACCCACATGGGGTGCTTCCTGAACTGGAATGCGCTCGATCAAACGTTTGACTGTCCCTGCCATGGTGGGCGTTTCAGCGCAAATGGCACGTCCGCGCCATCATCGCACATTACTTACCGTCCGCTCCCACACATCCAGGCACGGGTAGACGGTGATCAGGTGTGGGTATACGTGGTGCCAGCACGTGATGACACCAATGGGACGGGGGGGTCATGGAATCTGCCAACGGGGGGATATGGCGGCCAGACCTCGGGAACTGGAGGCTAGATGCGGAACCGCGAAGGCAGAATAGCGATTGCTTCGCGATATTTTGCCACAGTGCGTCGCGCAAGCGGCATCCCCTGTTCGGTAAGCAAGACCGCTAGTTCCTCATCGCTGTACGGCTTCGCGGGATCTTCACTGGCAATCAGTTCACGAAGAATATCCTTCGCCGCGAGCGAGCCATCAAAAAAGTCATCAAAGGGAACTGTAGCACCAGTGGGCAGAAGTACATACTTGTTTGCTGTCGCTCTGCTTACAGTAGATTCGTGCAAACTCACGTATCCTGCAAGCTCCCCTCGTGTCAATGGACGTAGAGAGCGCACACCATGCTCAAGATACTCGCGCTGATAGTCAATAAGCGCGTTTGCGATGCAGCGTAAAGTTTCCCAGCGCTGATGCACACAGTCTACAAAGAACTTTGCGCGTGTGGAGTATTCGCGTATGTGCAACCGATCCTGATCATTGAGCGCCGCGTGCGCACGACCAGCTACTCGCGACTGGTGATACAGGGCAGAATACAATGGGCTTACATTGAAGCGGAAGCGGCGTTCCTCCATGACTTCGGCCTCAAACCCCTCATCGGTCTTGCGGATAACAACATCCGGTCGAATGACGGCGCTGCGATCCGATGCCAGCGAGAGGCCTATATCGGGCACATCGGCTGCTTCGAACGCATGCGCGGGGTACGGGTTCAAGTTCACGCGAATGAAGCGCCAGGCGTGTTTCACCTGTGTCACGGTCACGCCAGCCTCACGGGCAATTTCGGCGAAATGGTGCTCCCCAAGAGCGTGCAGGTGATGTTCGATGAGTATCCTGGCCAATTCAGGAACATCGTCGTCTGCGAAGGAATGCAACTGTATCAGTAGACACTCGCGCAGATCACGTGCCCCGATTCCTGGCGGATCAAGCGACTGCAATACGGCGAGTGTTCGTTCCACACGACATGCGGCGACACGCAGAGTCGCCGCAGCGTCGTTGACCGAAGTCGTGATATAGCCGTGTGAGTTTAGGTTGCCAACTAAGTATTCCGCGATTGGCGCATCTTCATTCGGGATAATCGCCCCGAGCTGTCGTAGCAAGTAATCTTGTAGTGTTCCAATGTTGCGCACATAATCGAGCGGATCGTACTCGTTGTCTTCCTGGGCGCTCAGATCTATGCCACGTGCGGCAGGTTCTTCCCAGAATATTTCACCCCTTGATGGGTTGTCTGAACTCTCCACCGCCGCGCGATCACATGTAGCGCATAGTCCCATCCGCAGGGGAGCGCCACACGTGAGGCATTGGGTCAACTCCTCGGCTTCTAGCGCGGGATTTTCGCTCAATTCCCGCGCAATCGTCTGTTCCAACTCCTCAGCGGAACACTGAAGAATCTTGATAGATGCAATGAGCTTTGGAGAAATATTGAACGCTTGTTGCGTTGTAGGGAGTTGCGCCTGATCCAAATACATTTCGTGGTAACCACCTTGCACTGGACCACGCCACGATCAACGCGAATTCGCGACATGGATTAGTTAATGCCAAGTTCCCACCGGGCATCTTCGCTCATACGTTCTGGTGTCCACGGTGGATCGTAGGTTAACGTCACATTGCAGGCCTCGACGCCAGGTACATCCTTGACACGCCCTTCCACCTCCGCCATTACCTCTGGACCAACCGGGCAGCCGATCGAGGTGAGCGTCATGGTCACATCTACTACCGTCCCTTCCACCTTCAAGGTGTAGACAAGGCCGAGGTCCACAATGTTGACCGGGATTTCCGGGTCGTAGCACTCCCGTAGAGCGATCAGCACTTCATCAGTGCTTATCTCCGTCGCACCTATTACTTCGATTTGCGTCTGTGTCTCTTCGGCCATGAACGACTCCTATGATCTGCGGCGTGCATAAGAACTGAAGGCCAGGCAGTGCCTCTACGGCACGCCATTCCTGCCTCTGATATATGTCCACTATACCCCTTGCGACCCACAGGGGTCAAAGCGAGCTAGTGACAATTTTGGTGGATGTGGCCCATTTTTGAGGTGCTAGAGTGTGTCCAGTGCGGCAAGTAATGCTGGTGTCATCGGTAAGTCACCAGTGCGGCGCCCAGCTTCAATGTCCGCAAGTGTAAAAAACTGGCCTCCATCAGTCTCATGTGGATTGAAGTCGAACGGACCGTTCGACCACGCGAGATATATGGCGGTCATTTCTGTTTCATAGGCGGATCGAATCAACAGTTTTGCCCTATACGTAAGGGGCAGACTTAGACCGAGTTCTTCTTCCATTTCGCGCGCTGCCGTCACATCATATGTTTCACCGCTCATCACATGGCCAGACGCTGACGCACAGTAGTATCCGGGAAATAGATCCTTGGTTTGTGAGCGCCGCTGCAGCAGCACCTGCCCCTTATCATCGAACACTAATACCTGCACGCTGCGGTGAAGTAGCACGGGGTTCTGATGGGCGTCGCCACGACGGACCTGCCCAATGACCTGATCGTTGTTATTGATCAGATCAAATACTTCATCAGGATTGTCACCGGGGAGCGCATTGTCTCCTTCGGCGGAGTTCCCGATACCCATAAAATTACCCTTACCTATACAACAACCTGCGGCGTGAGCTGCTCAAAGTCTATCGCCTAGGGCATCCACCCTGTCCTGAGAGAGTATCAGGCAAGTGAGTAAGGGTTTGCAATACGCCAAGGGCGTCGCACTTCGAAATGCTCCAACGCGAATGCGCCTATGAAGAGGGAGCTGCCACTACCTGAAAATCACTCAGCAGGAGCGCCTCACTCAATGAAGCACTTCCCACTGACAGCACGCCACACGAGGAAAACGAGATAGGCGCAATCAGAAGCGTCTGGGACGTTCCACTCGTCGCAGTGGCAGTGGGTGTCAGTGAAGGTACACCTGTCGTGGACCCTGCTGCTGCAGGATTGCTCGGCGCTATTGGCACCCAGGTGCCAACGGTCTGCCATGCCGCGCCGTCCACGCTAAACGACCCAGTAAAATTGGCCGAAGTACGGGAGATGCGCACGGTGATAGAATGGGGCGACGTCCCATTTGAGGCAGCTTGCGTGAAGCACGGAGATGTCTGATAGGCTAGCTCGGCACAGAATGACACGGTGCCTTTGCGGTTTGTGAGCAATGTTATCCAGTCTCCATCGTCCAGGTAGAGCACCAATCCTGCCTGCGTACTCGCTGCGGCATCAGGCGTCATGGTGATCGTCGTTGAAACCGTAGCATCGCCTGCCGGCGCAGATTGCAGTAGCGCGGCTTCATCCTGGGTGCTCATCAGCCGCACACCAGCATGTGACGAGATTGCCTTTGCCCCAGACCCGACGAGATACCAGCGCGCATCCACGGATCCACCGCTCAGTGTGTCATCGAATGTCCCGCCATTGGCCACCTCGCCGAGAGACACCCAGTCACTGGCACTAGATTGCCTGCCCATCGCTGGGGCCAACGTCGCGACACTGGCGCGCGCGCCGCCTGCAAGCACCTGATTACCAGCCACTGTGGCGAGCACACTATTCCCTGGTCCAACCGCCACCGCGAGAGCACCCGCTGATCGGGATACACTGGATGGTATCTCTGGCAAGGTAGTCCACACGGGAGTGGGTCCTTGCGCTGCGCTAGGCGCTGTTATCGCGCCTTGATATGCGTTGCGCGTTCCGAGCGCGTAGATATGTATGAGTGATGAGGTTGTGGTCGAACTCGTGGATGTGCTGCTCGTCGAAGCAGCAGGTGAGACATCTGTTCCTGCGATGAGAGCCGTAAACCGTATGGACGACGGCAGCGCCGAGATCTTCCACCCTTTTTGGATGGCATTTGTTCGGAGCCACCAAATCTGGCCGCTGGTGTCAAGCGCTAGCACGTCGAGTGGTGTATCTGGCCACCCGCCAATCCAGTACTGCGGACTGCTATTCTCAGCGACAACTAGCAGGCGCCCCATAAAATGGGTGTTCGCGGGCTGCCCATGAATTGCCATCCAATCGCTCCACCCGGCAGGAGCCTGCGCTGATCCATCCGAGCTGAGCAACGCAGCTTGCCATACGCGCTCGTACAGCACGCCATCCTGGCCGAGAGCGACCACTAAAGGCGTTCCAGCGCCAGGAGACCCCGCTATGGTGAAACTGCTCGCCAGCTCACTTGTGCCCGGATGCCCCAGGGACATCCAGCCGCCAAACTGGCCTACCGGGCCAGCGCGCCACCAAAGGTTGCCATCAGCGCCTCGTGCCGTCACAGCAATGCCGCCAGCAAATGCAGTCGCGGAGACACCGGGCTGAAGTATGACGTTTGTCGGCATATCATAGTCAAGCCAGAACACGCCCAGCGTTCGTGGCGATGTTCGCGCGGCGTACAGGTGCCCATCCATCCCAACGACGTAGCTAAACCGCGTGCCGTCAGGCAACAGCACCGTTGCTGGCTGTTGATTGATAATTAAGCGTACACCGGGCGGCGCTCCAAGGCTGCGTGCCGTGGCATGAGTTGCGACAGTCGTGTTTGCATCTGGCAGAAAGGCTGACGAAGACCAGACCAGATCGGCAAGTGTACCCCCACTGGTCACGACAGTGGCGCCTGCAAGTGACGGAAGTCCGCCTGGAGACTGCTTCGGCGTGGCCGTAGTTGCCGAGGAGGACGAACTGGTCCCACCGGTTGAGGCTGCTTGGTGCTTTGCGGGGAACGTACCCTTATTGTTGATATTGTGCAGCCAGCCGTATGTCGCGCGCGAGGTCCCCATTGTGCCATTCCAGCGATAGGTTGGCAATGAGGTGTCGTGGTGGGTCGAGCCACTGACGATCCAATGTGAATGAACATCGGTAAGCGCCAGGTGATCTGATGGGTGGTCATCACTGCCCCATTTTACGTTCTCTTCCGCAGTGATAATGTCGCCACCCCGCACCGCTGCCACGACTGCCACATGGCCACCGTGCGTGCCATCAGGGCCAGTTGGCCAGGGCGCACCATTGCTGTTCACGGATCCCCACACGAGAATGTCGCCAGGGACCGGCGCATGGCTTGAACCGTTCGGATACATCACAAAATCGGTAGGATGATTCGCGGGTAACCAGAGGTCAGGCGCATTTCCCCACCCTGAGCGTCCCCACTGGTTGGGAGCGTCGCCAAAAGCCCATGCTGAAAATCGAGTGACCAATTCGACACACTGAAACGTCAACCCATAGCCATCGCTTGTCGCATTCCCAGGAGCGCATCCCGTCTCCGGCCAGTTGCTCGGAACGCGGTCGCAACTTACGTTCGCGGAGTTCGGCGCCACGCCATTATTACCATTACCGCAGACATCTACGCCAAACCATCCGTTTCGCGCACCATGCCCGCTCAAAATAGTCCGCCCCCAGCTTGCCCCATTCGTGACCGTAGGATCCTGACGCGCAAGTACCGAGCATGCTGCATCAGGGGACAGGAGATGCGAGATTTGTGCGAATGCGGGACTTGCCACCGTAAATGATCCAGCCAGCAAGAGCAACATCACTGCCACACATGAGGCAACCGCCGTATAGCGCTCGCGACCACTCTTCCTGTTGAAACTGTTTTGGCCGCCCCGTATCCACTCTGCGCACATGCCCGCCCCCTTCGCGCGAACGAGTCCATATCTGTTCCGACACCATCAGGGGATTAGTAATTGAACCGCCATCGTATCCGCGTGCTAGACCGGGTTCGGAACACGGTATAACGCTGGAACGCTGATCCACGAAATTGAGCTTGCGGGCACAAAGTGTCCCTTACCGACATATGACGTTTGAGTGGTGGTAGATGTTTCATTCTACAGCACATTCCCACGCATATCTGGCATATGGGTACAGAACCTCACCACGACCCGCTCATTCCGCTTCGAGCACGTAGCGCAAGATAGAATCTGCCGCACCGCCCTCCCAATTGGGCCTGGCGAGGGCCTGTGCGACAGCCCGCACTTCTTCCACGGCGTTGCCCATTGCTACAGAGAAACCTGCGGTAGAGAGCAACGATACATCATTGATACCATCACCTATAGCAAATGTCTCGCTCAACGGAATCCCCATGCGCTTGGCCAGTATCTCCAGCGTATTCCCCTTTGAAGCAGTAGGTGAAAATACCGTCAGCTCCGCGGTTCCGTAGTTTCCCATATCAAGGATTTGCCAGCCGCATTGCAGCGTCCCAATTTCGTCCGCGGCAGCGCGCAGCCGTTTAGGGTCGCCGAACGCAACCACGCGCAAGGGATTCACTCCGCCATCGCAGAGCGCTTCAATAGGTACCTCGACGATTTGATCAGCAAACAATGTCAGATAATTGGCATCCCATACCACGCAGGGAGCAGGCGCTACGAGCAATCGCTCTCTATGCTGCTCGCTGGTTTGTGCGATGGGCCGCAATCCATGAGCGTAGATGATTTCAACAACTGATCGGGCTACGAGCATGTCCAGCGCATTGCTCGCCAGAATAGTACCACCTGGGTACTCGCGCAATTGTGCTCCGTCGCAGAGAATCAATGGACCCGACAAGTCTAATGCTTTGGCTATGGGAGCAGCACCCGTGAAACGTCGAGATGTAGCGAGCACAAGCGTAATTCCTGCGGTAGCGAGAGCACGAGCGACTGCTCTAGTCTTCTCTGTGACTTGCCCACCGGGATCGAGCAATGTTCCATCCAGGTCTGCTGCCACAAGGCGAAATCTACTCATACCACCCTCTCATCATCCTAATCCTCTTACCTACCGCTGAGCGCATACAGCGTTCATTGCTCTCGTTTTCCGCCCGTCCTGGCTGAAAATAATCGGGAACGGATTGGATGGGTACAGAGAAATATACTTAGTGCCACTGTGAAGGCAAGAAGCGCAGCGTCTGCACGGCCACGCCAGAGTGTGAACGTTGAGGCGTCCGGTGTGCCGATCAGACGCTGGCATGTCTCCATTCCGGAGACAATGATTTCCGTCGTCCCGCTTCCCACAAACCACAGACTGACAATGAATAACACAAAAATGCGGAACGTGTGCCAGCGGCGCATCCGTAGCGCCAGGATGCCGCCGATGATCAATTGTCCAAAGCCAAAGAGCAGTGAGAGAATGAGGTTCATATTTTCCATGCCAGATAGGTTAGTCGTCGTCCAGTGCGCGGTGCAATTCCGCAATGCGCTGGCGCACTTCGTCGAGAGTAGAGACTTCTAGTTCCGTCATTTCCTCTTCGATACTTTCCAGTCGCTCAAGCTGGAGCATGATGTCGTACTCGCGAGGGTCGAAGTCCTCGCTTGGCTTCTCATCGTCATCGTTCATTTGCAGCACCTCCTACATTGCTAGCGCCTTCACCATTTAGCGTATCATGTTCCCACCAGAAAAGTGGTCGAAGGGTCGAGATAGCTCCAGCTCGCGGCTGAATCCGCGCCGCTGTCTATCAGCACGGGTGATTTGAACCCCCCATTGGCAAACGAAGCCACGTAGAGACCATAGTCTGCGCCGTGTGGCTTTCGGAGTGGTGCGCCCTGCCAAGCTGTGCCACTGCCTGCTGAGAACACAACATGCGCGCCGTCGTTGCTCCACGGGCTACCCGTCGCTGGGCGCCAAGTAACGGGCGCAGCGGGCGTTACAGGCGCAGGTAGAACCGTTGCGCCTGCGTCGTACATGAGCAGAGGTTGCACGCGCTGATGTGCTGGGTCTACCAATTGCCAACCACCCACGTCATGAATCAGCACGTGTTGCCCGTCGGGCGACCACCAGGGCAACGCGTTTGGGTCGCTCTCCGCCCAGGAGTATGACACGTTCTGTGTGGTCCCTAGCCTCATCAGCATAAAGACTTGAGGCGTGCGTACCAGCAGACTCGCACCGTTCGGAGAAAACGCGGCATCGAGCAGCGCAGGAACGGTGAGCAGAGGCCGTGGCGCTTGCCCTGGATGTACATCCATCAAGGTTACGCCATTCGCTGTTTGGGTGGGGTAGACAAGCTCATCCGTATTTGGCCGCCAAAGCAGGTGCGCTGGGCGATTTGTCTGGGGGAGCGTGAGCAGCGCGTTATGCGCCAGAGGGGAGCCGGTACTACCAGGCGGACCGAGTAGCAATGAGCCTGCCGAATCAATCACGGCGATCTGTTTGCCATCCGGCGAGAGCACTGGCAGGCTCGCAGCGCCCAGCACTGTTTTGCGTGCTATGCCCGCAGGCTGGTCCGCCTGCGAGACAATATACGCTGCGACCGCGCCAATTTCGCCAGGTTGCCCGTAGGTCTCACGATAGAGCAGGCGGTTGCCGTCTGCATTCCACCAGCCATCGCTCCGCGCAACGGTATCGTTACCTGGCGTGATTTGCAATGGAAAACCGCCATTGATGCTCACAACTCCAAGGCTTCCCGGCTGATCTGACACACTGGCAGACCCACCGGGCAAGGACACAGATACCTGCGCCACGCCCCGAAAGACAAGTTGATGGTGATCAGGAGACCACGCATAACCTGCAACTCCGCCGGTCACGAGTTCCCGCGCCTGTGTGCCGTCTTCCTGGATCACCCAAAGCTGGCCATTGCGCACGAACGCGAGCATGTCGCCGCCCGTGTGAACACCACAGCCTGCGAGCGAAAGCAGTGCCATTGACGCTGCCACTAGACAGCAGAAGGCGTACAGCGTCGCCAGTCGCGTTCTAGTTCGCGGGAACCTGGTTGTTCGTAGCTGTGTTGTATTCATCGCTTCGCCATTGTAGAGTCTTGAACCGCGAGACGCAAGGTCGCACCGCCCGAGTATCACGTTCCGCCAGCGGTAACAATGTGGCATGTTCCCGATGATATGTGCCCTCACTGTACCAACGCGATGCCTGCCAAGGTGCGGTATACTTTCGGCACGAGACACGCAATTTGGAAGTTTGGAGGGGACATGGCTGAGTATCCAATACCCCTGTTTGAACTCAATACACTGGATCAGGCAGATTTCACCCGTGTACTGGAGCCGCTCTTCGAGGGGCCACCATGGATCGTAGAGCGTGCCTGGCTGGAACGCCCCTTTGACACACGTGAAGTCCTCTATCAAGCAGTTTGTACGATCATGTACGCAGCCTCGCTTGATGAGCAACTCGCCTTGTTGCGCGCACACCCTGACCTGGTGGGCCGCGCGGCACTGGCGGGCACGCTGAGCGGGGCATCTACTGGAGAGCAGTCCGCTGCGGGACTGGATCGGCTGACACCCGATGACATCGCACTATTCACGCGCGAGAACGCCGCATATCGCGCTACGTTCGGCTTTCCATTCATCATCTGTGCCCGCGAACATACCAAAAGCAGCATCCTCACCGCGTTTGCCGAGCGTTTGCCGCATACTCGCGAGCAGGAGATGGAGACGGCGCTAGCTGAGGTTGCGAAGATATGCGCGTTGCGGTTGCGCGATCTGGTTCGACAAGAGGGTGAGGAGTAGAATGGCTGGCAGCTACGATTACACCATCAGCTATGGCAAGCTGCGCGTGCCAGTTTATCGCGTCTACGCGCGACCACTGGCGGGGCTTGAGGCGATTCCAGAATCAGCGTTCACAGGAAGGAAGAACAACCTTTTTGCGGTCGAGGTGGATGTCGAGGTCTTTGGCAAGAACTTCTTGCCCGCCTACACTGTGGGCGATAATACGCAGGTCGTTGCTACCGATAGTATGAAGAACTTTGTGCTGCGGCAGGCGCTAGCCTACGACGGCGCAACTGTGGAAGGCCTTGTTGATTGGTTGGGGCGGCGATTCCTGGCGACCTACGAGCAGATGGAGGCATTGCGGCTTACCGCCAGAGAACTGCCGTTTGCGCCTGCGTTTGTACCCCAACATACCGATGAAGCTTCCACTGCTTTCGGCGCAAGCGATGTGCTTTTCAGCCGCGCGCACGACGATTACGGGGTTGCGACGCTGGACTTTAGCCGTGCGCCTGATGGCAGTCCAACTTTGACTGCACATCGTTGCGGTCGCGTGAATCTCCAATTGATGAAGATCACCGGTAGTGCCTTTACTTCATTTGTTCGCGATGACTACACCACGCTGCCAGAGCGTGGCGACCGCCCGCTCTTTATCTATTTCGATGCCCGGTGGACCTACCTGGACCCTATCGCCCATATGCTGGCGCCTAGTGGAGAAGGCTACGTGGCTGGCGAGCAGGTGCGCGATCTCATTCAAACCGTCTTCCATGAATTCGTCAGCGAGTCCATTCAACATCTCGTGCATGAGATAGGTACCCGCATCCTAGCGCGTTTTCCGCAGCTTGCCGAGATCTCATTCGACGCGCAGAACCGTACACGCGATCCTGTGGCTGCATCTGACACCGATCCGAAGGTCAAAGTCTACACCGACCCGTTCTCGGCATATGGTGAGATTAAGCTAACGATGCGACGACAGAGCTAGGTGCAGGCGAATAATCTACTCGTCGGACGTCTTCACTCAATGCATTCGACCAAAGGAAACAGATACACATGGCGGGAAAACTGACAACTCATGTGCTGGATACAGCGCATGGTATCCCTGCTGCGGCGATGGGTATAGAGTTATGGCAATTAGGCGCATCCGAGGCAGAGCGAACGTTGCTTACCACGACTCGTACCAATGATGATGGACGCATCGAGATGTCACTGCTTGATAGTGAGAACATGGCTGTTGGCGTCTATGAGTTGGTGTTCGATGTGGGAGGATACTTCACTGCCATTGGATTACAGGCGAGCAGTCCGCCTTTTCTGGGGCGGGTGCCAGTGCGCTTTGGCATTGCAGACCCCGAGGCGCACTATCACGTGCCATTGCTGGTCTCGCCCTGGGCATACTCGACCTATCGCGGGAGCTAGACATGATGAGTACCGAGCGTACCGAAATTGACACCCGCGCCGCGATGATCCTGGAGCGCTGTGATGCGTTAGGCGCGATGAGTGAAGAGCAGGACTGCCTCACCCGGCGCTACGGCACTCCAGCCATGCGTGCGGTGAACGAGCGCGTCATGAACTGGATGCGCGCGGCAGGTATGAACGTACATCGCGACGCAATCGGCAATCTTATCGCACGCTACGAGGCGGATGTGTCCGATCCTCCCACATTGCTACTTGGCTCGCACCTCGATACGGTGCGCGATGCCGGTAAGTATGACGGCCCGCTGGGCGTATTAGTCGCGCTCGCGTTGGTGGAAACACTTCACGCAAGTGGCGCGCGCCTGCCTTTTGCACTTGAACTGTATGGCTTCTGCGATGAGGAGGGCTTGCGCTACCACACGGGCTATCTCGGCAGCCGTGCGGTAGCTGGCGACCTTAATCTCAACGATTTGAATGTGTCTGATGCAAATAGCATCGCACTCGTCGAGGCAATTCGCACGTTCGGCGGCGATCCTGACGCCCTCGCTACGTGCGCCCGGAGGCGCGATGATCTGCTCGGCTACTGCGAGGTGCATATCGAACAAGGGCCAGTGCTAGAGGCGCACAATCTGCCGGTAGGAGTTGTCTCAGCGATTCAGGGGCAATCGCGTATCACGGTGGGGTTCATGGGGATGGCAGGCCATGCAGGCACTGTACCCATGGCGATGCGCCACGATGCGCTCTGCGCCGCGAGTGAATTTCTGCTTGAGGTCGAGCGACTGGGGCGCGCCACCGAGGGGCTGGTTGCAACCGTTGGCCAGCTCGACGCCTATCCCGGCGCGAGCAATGTGATTCCAGGTCAGGTGACGCTGAGCCTGGACGTGCGGCATCAGGATGATGCAATGCGCGAGCAGACATGTGAGCGGCTTGAATCGCGCGGGCGGGAAATCGCTCAATCACGCGGTGTCACCATGGAGTGGCACTTGCTTGGCGCCCACCACTCAGTCCCGTGCTCAACACACCTGCGCGCGCTCCTTGCCCAGGCAATCGCCGACCAGAATGTCGAATCATATTCGCTGCCGAGTGGCGCGGGTCATGATGCGGTGCCGATGTCGTTGCTCACCGATGTCACAATGCTCTTTGTACGTTGCGCGGGCGGTATCAGCCATTCTCCCGCCGAGTCGGTTACCAGGGAAGATGTCGCATTGGCGCTGGCTACACTGCAACGCTTCGTGGCGCTGATGGCCGACGAGTGGGCGGCGAAGCGAGGCACCCCATGAGCACGTATGATGTGTTGATACGTGACGGCGCACTTTGCACCGAGGCAGAGACGCGGGTGGCTGATGTGGCAATCAGTGACGGACGTATCGTCGCCATTGGCGCGGATCTGGGCGGAAGCGCGAAGAATGAGATTCTGGCGACAGGACTGCATGTATTCCCCGGAGTGATTGATGCGCACGTGCATTTCAATGAGCCGGGGCGGACGGAGTGGGAAGGATTCGCCAGCGGTACACGTGCGCTCGCGGCGGGCGGGACCACCACTGCTATCGAAATGCCACTGAACGCGCACCCGCCGACGATTGATCCCGCTGCTTTCGATCTGAAGGTCGCTGCCGCGCGGGCATCCGCGCTGGTAGACTTCGCACTCTGGGGCGGGCTAACACCTGGCAGTTTGGACCAGATGGAGGAACTGGATGCACGCGGCATCGTTGGCTTCAAAGCCTTTATGTCCAGCAGTGGCATCGAAGATTTTTCAGCAGTGGATGATCTGACACTATATGAGGGGATGGCGGTGGCCGCCCGCCTGGGGCGCATCGTCGCGGTTCATGCTGAGAATGACGCCATCACGCGCGAACTGGCTAGCAACGCGCGGCGCGAAGGTCGCACCCGAATACGCGACTACCTCACTTCACGGCCCGCTATTGCTGAAATTGAGGCGATTAGTCGCGCCATTTTGTTTGCCGAGGAAACCTGCTGCCCCTTACACATCGTGCATGTCAGCACCGGGCGTGGAGTGGCGCTGGTGGCGGAGGCAGCGCAGCACGGTGTAGATGTCACTTGTGAGACATGCCCACACTATTTGGCATTGACCGATGAGGATGTGGAACGGCTGGGCGCGGTCGCCAAGTGCGCGCCGCCGTTACGGTCCGAGGCTGAGCGGGAAGCGCTATGGCAACAGTTGCTTACGGGCAATGTCGCGTTCATTGCTTCAGATCATTCGCCTGCGCCACCAGAAATGAAGACCGACAGTGACTTTTTCGCCGTGTGGGGTGGCATCTCCGGTTGCCAGACATTGCTGGGTATAGTGCTTACTGAAGGCTGGGAGCGGCGCGATCTGTCATTGCAGCAAATTGTGCGCCTGACGAGCGTAAACGTTGCGCGGCGCTTCGGTTTCCCCGATAAGGGGCGGCTGGTCATTGGGGCGGACGCCGACCTCGCTTTGGTAGACCTAAACAGCAGTGACACCCTTCGCGCCTCGGATTTGCTCTATCGTCATCAGCATAGCCCCTTTGTGGGGCAGATGTTGCGCGGGCGGGTTGTGCGAACGATGGTACGTGGCATCACAGTGTTTCTGGAAGGTGCGATTGTCTCCGCACCAGTCGGACGGCTGATACAGCCGACCTCTGGGGGATCGAGTCAGAAGTAATGTCGAGTTTGCAGGGATGACAGGCGATTTTCACTTGTTATTGGCAGATAGGTCGTGCAAGGCAGGAACGTTGTACAGACTTGTAGCCGCGTAGACGGCTTTCACCACTGCGCGGGCCAGCGTTTGCGCAGCGAGTGCGCCCGCGATAGTCAGCGCGAATGGCCAGCCGCCTTGAGCTTCCTCATGGACCGTATCATGGGCTGTGGAGAGCGCAAATACGATATCGCCATCCATCGGCGTATGTACTGGGCGAATCGCGCGCGCGAGGCCAGTGTTCGCCATCTGAGCGAGTTTTGCGAGATCGGATTTACTCCAGGGCGCGTCGGTGGCAATCACGGCGAGAGTCGTGTTTGTTCCAGACAGCGATACAGACCCAGCATCGAATCTGGTTCCAGCGAGATCTTCGGCGAGCCAGCCATGGCCATTGGGGCTACGTGCGCCAGCAACGATATGCCCCGTTGTCTCATCATAGATGTCGCCGAGCGCATTAACGGCGACAAGAACGCCAAGGATATGGCCATCTGGGAGTACCGTACTGGCGCTACCGATTCCGCCTTTCACGGCCAGCGATGGTCCGCCCTGCTTGCCAACTGTTGCGCCAGTTCCTGCGCCTACAGAGCCTTGTTGTACGGGGCCATGTGTAGCAGCCAACACAGCGCGCGCACCGGATTCAGCGTCGGGGCGAACCGCAGAGCTGCCGACACCCAAATCGAAGAGCGCCGCTGTAGGAACTATGGGCACACGCGCTGGTCCAGCGTCATAGCCAACACCGCGCCGTTCCAGTTCGCGCATCACACCGGTTGCCGCATCTAAACCGAAAGCGCTCCC
This sequence comes from Ktedonobacterales bacterium, assembly GCA_030167145.1. Lineage (GTDB taxonomy): Bacteria > Chloroflexota > Ktedonobacteria > Ktedonobacterales > JADMIN01 > SMAG-U1939. The sequence continues at coordinate 117,497 of CP126532.1, forward strand.
GCCTGCAAGCAGCACCGCATGGACCTCGCGCATGAAGCACAGTGGCGAGAGCAAATCGGTTTCTCGCGTCGCCGGCGCACCGCCACGCACATCCACCGCGCCAAGCGCTGACCCCTCTGGCAGAATGACCGTGCAGCCAGTGCCTGCGTCGAGCAACGTATCATGCCCCACGGAAATGCCTGGTACATCGCAGATGTCGTCGTTACGCGCGCTCATGCTTTGTCTCTTGGAACGTGTATGTCGCCTGCCATCGGACTAACCACATTGTAGCAGGGATGGCGACGATACAGCACACGAGTTGCTGCTTAGCGGCGTCGCATCACGAGTTGGCCGAGCATACCAACGAAGACTACAATGACGCCTCCGCACCAGAGATAGAACCCAGTCGAATAATGTGAAACGGTAATCGCTGAGATGCCGTGATCTTGGACGAAGGGCAGGCCACTTAGGAAACCCAGCCCAGCAAAACCTGCCGCACCGAGCAGCACGAGCGTAAGCAATGTAGCCGCACCCCACAGCACTGGGAAGAAGAGTATGGATGCGCAGCCAGATAGGCCGACGACGCCCAGTATCTTGTTGAGGGTGCTAACTACAACATTGAAGAGGATCAGTGACGCAGAGAGAATGGCGGCGATGCCGACAATACCGCGCGCAAGGTTGATGGCAGCCGCGCCAGTGTCTACCCCTGTCGCGCTCTGGATGCGTGTACTGGTGAAGTCTCGAACAAAGACCGGTGCACCGCTCGCGTCAACGCCCCATCGCTGGCTGATAGCGACAAACATAGCGATGAGGCCCGCGACGAGGAAGATATGTGCGACTGGTAAATGTGGCAGCGAAACACCAGATGGAGATCGGTGCGCTTTCTGCCTGCGCTCGGCTGCAACAGGTGGCGCATAAATAGAGGGCTGAGGAGCGTAGGCGCGCGGATCCGCAACTTGCCTATACGGCGGGCGCTCAGGCATTGGACGGGCTGATCGTTGATAATCTGGCTCCGGCCACTGTGGAGGACGTCCACCAGGATACGGCGGCGGCGCGGGTTGATACGATGGCGGCTGGTAATATCCGTTGTCGCCATACCCACCAGATCCAGGAAAGCGTTGCGTCGGCGCGTTGTTTGGGTCATTTGTGCCGCCTTGATTCCCATGGTTTGGCCATGGCTGTTCAGAATAGCCTCGCGCAGGCGGCTGGTTCGGATCATCCCACATGCTGGCGCTCACTTTCTCGCTGGCTCTGCCGGATACGTGACTGGCGGCAAGATTGATATGAGGCCGCTGGTGCTCGCGGCCTTGCTTGCGCGCATACTACGGTTAGGACGCAGGTGAGGTCAAATGCCCCGGACTTCTGTGGAACTATGTGGCTTGATTGCACACCCGACACGACAAACAAACACGTCATACAAGATGCATCGCCAGTTGGAATAGGCCATCATGGCCATGGTCAAGTTGTATCGTCCGCCAGGCATAGGTATAATACGGTCGGTATTGTTGTGTTATGGGGACCGCTTGAAGCGGTGTAAGGTAGTTGGATGCCACATATACTACCTGTTAGCTGGGCGGTAGCTATGGAGGCGGTAGCTATGGAGAAGCGAAGCGAATGAAGCGCACAATGGATGAGGCTATCGAAGATTTTGTGAGCGCGTTGGCCTCAGAGCGGAAGTCAAGTCACAATACGATGGGTGCGTATCGAACCGACTTGCGGCAGATTTCGGACTTCCTGACGCATCGCGACATTTCCACTTGGGTGGAAGTAACCCCCGCGCTTGTAACAGACTTCGTGCTGCATTTGCGGGAGCGCGGGTATGCAACGACCTCTATCGCGCGTAAGGTCGCAGCGCTGAAATCATTCTTTCACTATCTTCAGCATACCGGCGTGATCGTAGCGGATCCAGCACAGGCATTGCAGACGCCGCGCGTAGAGAAAGATCTCCCCCGCGCATTAGCGCCAGAAGAAATCGGGCAGCTTTTCAACGTTGTCCAGGCTGCATCGGGAGTAGGGCAGCGCGACCTGGCCATGCTGCATACGATCTATTCTACTGGCATGCGCGTGACAGAGTTAGTCTCGCTCAACGTCGGCCACATTGACTTGGCTCGTGGGCATGTACGCTGTGTTAGCCAGAACCGAAAAGAGCGTCTGCTGCCACTCTCGCTCGCGGCACAGAGCACGCTAGGAGTGTACATCGAAGGACATCGCCGTTCACTTCTGCGCTCACTCGACGAACCTGCGCTCTTCTTGAATCACCATGGAGAACGCCTCACCCGCCAGGGCTTTTGGCTCATCATTAAAGGTTACGCAAAAGCGGCTGGGCTGCCGAACATCACACCTCATACCTTGCGGCACTCATTCGCGCTAGATATGCTTGAGCAAGGCATGGAACTTCGCTCGGTACAAGAGTTGCTTGGCCACGCCAATATCTCGACAACGCATGTCTACAAGCAAATGCGGCGGCGGCAGGCCGTGGCAGTCACCGTGCCATAAGTCGTTCGGTCTCAAAATATCAGGCCTCGTCGCAATAGTATGTGGAGGTTAACGATGGATGGTACCGATCCCGTACCGCATGGCGAGACCGCGATAAGTGTAGCCGCGCAATATATCCAGAACCTGTCACCTCTTGTTCCGCGCGTTGCCCTTGTACTGGGGACGGGACTCGGCGGGCTTGCCGAGCGGATTACGGAGCGTGTAGTCATTCCCTATGCGGATGTGCCGCACTTCCCGCTTGCGACTGTTGCGGGGCATGCGGGTCAACTCGTACTGGGCCAGTTGGGTGGTGTGCCAGTAGCGGCCATGCAAGGGCGATTTCACCTTTACGAGGGCTACACCCCGCAACAGGTCGTTCTGCCGCTACGCACATTGCACAGCCTTGGCGCAGATACCCTCATCGTGACCAATGCAGCAGGCGGACTCGACGCGACATACAAGGCTGGCGATTTGATGTTGATCCGCGACCATATTGGTCTGGCGATGATGTCAGGTATCAATCCTTTGATTGGTCCAAACGACACATCACTGGGGCCGCGCTTCCCGGCCATGACGGACACATACGATGCTGAACTGCGGACATGGGCGCGGATGACAGCAAATCAGCTCGGTATCGCGCTTCGCGAAGGTGTCTATATCATGCTTAGCGGACCAACATATGAGACGCCAGCCGAGTTGCGATTTCTGCGGCTGATCGGGGCCGACGCAGTGGGGATGTCTACTGTGCCGGAGGTCATCGCGGCTCGACACATGGGCATGCGTGTGCTGGCAATCTCATGCGTGACAAATGTAGCGTTACGTGCCGATGATACTCCCGTCGAGCCGAACCATGAGGAGGTAGTGGAAGCCGCGGAACGCGCGGGAACAGCGCTAAGCGAGATCATCACGGGTGTGCTGGAACGACTTCACTAGCTACGACGCTACGATGGTGACGGTTAACCGCCACACCGATTTCCAGCCTTTCTCACCCGCCGCGAAGATCTCGATCTCGTACTTGCCAGGTGCGACCGATGGCGCGGTGAGACGCCATATTGCTTTGCCTGTGCTGTCGGTAGTCTGTGGTGTCGGCCATTGCTGAAAGAGTGGCAAAGCGCCATCGGTCGGCGACCGCATAACGCATTGTATCCCCGCAAGCGGAGTAACGCCGTCTGGCCCAACTACAGTGGTCATGACAGAGAATGCCGCGCCAGATTTGAGAATATTGGGCGTCACCACTGCGCGAAGCGAAAAACCCGCGGGTGGTAGCACAGTTGGCGTAGTGGCGGCCGTGGCAGGTGTGGTAGGTGTGAAAGTAGATGCGGGCTTGGGGAACTCGGTCGGTGTCTTAGTGGTAGCCGCGACAGTTGCGGTTGCCACAGGTGGCGATGTATGCCCCGATGGATTGCCATTGATAAGTCGGGTGGCAGCCCCTGCCGCAAGACCGCTCATCGAGCATGCCGCTAAGACTATCGCCAACAGCAGACTTTGCGCAAAGCGGGGCGCTGAGTGCTGAGACCTCACGTTACTTTACCACCATGCTGTTCACTAATTCGACGAAGGCGCGTGAGCTTTCTCGAAGTCGCCGAGTGCAACTTCTGGTTCACTCAGCATGAGTGCTGAGATGTCTATGACGCGCGTATCAGGCAGGAGCATAGCTGGGCCACGCCGGTTGCTCACCAGGTGAGCGAGGTCTGCATCGCACAATAGCCACTCGGTGAGCAGCACATACCCTGCCCAGTGAGCTGGATTGGATGTGCGCTCCCAAATGGCCTCGCCATACCGAAATGCCTGCTCGAAGTACTCATTGCCGCGTATGGCGAATGGAAAGAGCTTGCGTCCCACAGGCTCACCTTCGACCTCACCCGCCTGTAAAATTGTCTGGACAATGGTGCGCGCCGAATCAAGCGTGCGCCGAGTCTTTGGATCACAGCGGGTCAGAAGGATACCACCGAGAGTGAGGTCATGGCCAGATTCACGAACCTGCCCCATGAGCCGCAGCATAGCTTCCAGCCCTTCAAGCGCGGCAATTTCCGGTGCAATTGGCAAGATGACAGTGTGTGTAGCGGCGAGCGCGTTGGTGAGCAGAGGGCCGCCCTCGGCGGGAAAGTCTATCAGGACTATGTCAAATTGACTATTCAAGGCGACGATAAGACTCTCTAGCACACGTCCTGAGTGCAGATGCGCAGCCGCATCTCCCTGTAATTCATCCCACGGAAGGACGCCGATATAGCCACCGGACCAACTCGGCTGTGAGGCGAGAATGATTGGCAATCCCAGTGCGCTCAGAACTTCTCGAGCGGCGTCGGCGGGGGCGAGCATGTTCGGTGGCACCAACTGAAATGTCATCATCGCCGTAGCGAGGTCACCATGCTCTGCTTCAGGCCATAGATTACGAAGCGAAGCGCTACTTGTGCCAGGCTGTGCCAGATCTATCACCAGCACTCGTACACCATATAAGGCACACAGCCTACCAAGCGTTGAGACCGTGGTGGATTTGCCCTGGCCACCTTTGCGGGTCGCCACACCGTAAACATGACGCATGCGTCGCATCCTGCCTGTTTCCGAAACGTATCTATCATGCTGCTTCGAGCGAGGTCAGTATCACAGGCAAACACCAAAGGTGTCAAGGTTCATGGACGGATGAGGCATGAGTTTACCGAACACATGTCCTATCTCGACAGTTTAGAACTGCTATGCTACAATGCCCCCGCGTTTGTAATAGACAGCGACTAGGATGTTCATGCCCACAGATGCGTGTGAGGGACGGGGGTGGGAACTATGCCTGACTGGCAGCGGGAACTCGAAGCGTTGCTCCTCCAACTCCATGTCTCACTGGACTCCGCGAATCCATCTGACGATGTACGAAATGACCAGCATACCGCATGGCCTGGTACGGCCGCTAATGACGGCTCGAGCGCGCACCTCACCAAGGCATCCACGCCGATGGATCATATACCCGCCGAGTTCGATGAGGTCAGCGTTGTGCAAAGTGAGATCGCGGCAACGGTAGGGCATGTGATTGCGCTTGCGAAGGCGGGGCAAATGGATCGCGCGCTGCGTGACGATGTAGTCTTCGTGCTGCGCGCACTGACGCGCCCCTATCCGAAGGTACCACGTGTCCAGGGCCGTGAACGCGGACGATCCGAGCCTGGAAAAGAATGGCAGTTTGCCTCGGAGGCTGCGGTTTTGCGCTTCTGTCGAATCGTGCTCAGGTTGACTCCGCTACGAGGATCTGACGCAATGACGCAATAAGGGTTGGATAGTCTCCAGAGCAACGCAGTGTCGCTACTATGAAGGCTGCTGTACGATGTCTATCTAACCATGCCGTTCTTCTTATATACGTCACTTCACATTGTGCAGATAACGGATTCACAACTGGTGGGAGGTCATTGTGCGCCGCGGTTTTTCGCTGTCTGACCACACGACAGACTTGGGGCTTCTCTTTGTAGTGCTCGTGTGGGGATTCTCGCCAACCCTTTTCAAAATAGTGCTTCAAGAGATGCAGCCACTGGCGTTCGTATTTGTACGATTCCTGTTGTTGTGTGTCGTGTCTGTTGGAGTGCTCGCCTGGCGCGGAGCGCACGGAAAGCGAGCGTGGCAGATTGAACAGCGAGATGTTGTCCTGCTCATCGTGTCAGGGCTATCTGGCTATGGCGTGTATCAACTGTTCTATATGGTGGGGTTACGCCATACGACAGTCTTTGCGTCTGCGCTGCTGGCGGCAACGGTGCCCCTTTGGACAGCAGCTTTTGCTGTCTTGCTGAAGGCAGAGCGCTTTCACCCATTGCAATGGGTAGGCATTCTGGTAAGCCTAGCGGGCGTTGGGTGGTTCTTGACGATTGGCAATGCCCATCAATCCGAGTTACCTCTAGATCACGCTCTTAGTACAAGTGATCTACTTCTGGGAAATGGGCTGACATTGGTGGCTGCAGCATTGTTTGCGCTCTATGGAATCGTGAATAAACGGCTCGCTCCGCGCTATTCCCCGCCTGAACTCATGTGCTACACTCTAATCGTAGGAACCGTAGCGCTCGCCCCTTTCGGTATACCAGCCATCTTGAGTCAAAATTGGTCTCAGGTGAGCTGGCATAGCTGGGTGATTATTCCGTATTCGGTTATCTTTCCAATTTATGCGACGTACTCGATATGGAACTGGGCAATTGGCCGGCAAGGTGTTGGCTATGTAACCCTCTATAGCTACGCGGTGCCCGTTCTCGGTGGAATCGTCGCGTTTCTGGCACTCGGTGAGGCGCTGCTGCCGATGCAGATCGCGGCGGGTGCGCTCGTGTTGGGTGGAATGCTCATTGCACGGCGCGGGGCGGCGCGAGCGCGCCCGCCGATAAGCGCGACTGATGTACAGCGTACCAAGACAATGCCAGATTCAGATCCCAATTCAGATCCCACCGCACTCTCTGCAACCCGTAAGATGTAAGCGCTATGCTCTCGCAAGAGCCTGCCGAATCGCGCTAAGCAGCAGGCCATCCTCATCACGCGAAACTGTGCGTGGATCAAAAAGCAGGAGATCGCGGGAGAGACGTGCGACAATCGCAGGTTGACCTCGGCGTAGATCAGCGGCCAGCGTAGTGACAGATGTGACTTGTGATGGGGACAGACGCAAAGCGGCGGTATGTGGTCGAACCCCACATAGGACAGTAGGAAGCGTCTCGCCCGGCAGTGATCCACCCCCGACCGTGGACTCGCCCGGAAGTATAGTGGCCTCCAAGCCACGAGGGCGCAGCACAGCATCCCACTCCTCGGCCCATTTTTTGGCACGTACTTCAATTTCCGCAATGGACATCGAAATCATGCTCCAAACAGGGATGTCATGCACTGCCGAACCTTGCGCCTGAAGTCGCAATGTGGCTTCGAGCGCAACAAGGGTGAGCTTATCAATGCGAACGGCGCGCACCAGTGGATGGTGCTCGATCATCGCCAACGCCGATGCCGCGCCCGCGATGATACCTGCTTGGGGTCCACCCATAAGCTTATCGCCTGAAAAACAGACAAGATCGGCGCCTGCGGCGATGCTTTCCTGCACAGTTGGCTCGTGAGCAAGCCCCCAGCGTTCGGTTGGCATGACTGCGCCACTGCCAAGATCATGGATCAGCGGCACATCGTGGCTGTGGGCGAGCGCCACTAGTTCTGACAGCGCCGGAGACGTGGTGAACCCGACAAGCCTGAAATTGCTGGGGTGGACGAGGAGAATCGCCGCCGTCTCATGTGTTATGGCCTCGGCGTAATCCCGAAGATAGGTGCGGTTAGTGGTACCTACCTCGATCAGGTGCGCGCCACTCTGGCGCAACACATCAGGTATGCGGAATCCCCCGCCGATCTCCACAAGCTCACCGCGTGAGATGATCACATCACGCCCAGAGGCCAAGGCAGCGAGTGTAAGAAGGATAGCAGCAGCGTTATTGTTGACCACGAGCGCGTCTTCAGCGCCAGTCAGCATGCGCAACCAATGCCGAATATGCGCCATCCGGGACGCGCGCATTCCATCTGCAAGGTCATATTCAAGATTCGAGTAGCCACGTGCAACGCTGGTAATGGCCTGAATAGCGGCATCAGCAAGAGGAGCGCGGCCCAAATTGGTATTGAGAATGACGCCGGTCGCGTTCACAACGCGGCGCAATGACGGCTGGCTCTGGTTTGCGACTGCTGCCGTGATCTGCTCGATAAGATGAATGCGGTCGGGAATGGGCATGCCGGAGACTGCCTGTGCACGCGCGGCAGCGAGCGTCTCGCGAATCGCTTGAATGAGCACCTGTCGAGGGAAATCGCCGAGTGTAGCCGCCGAAGCGAGGAGGTCTGCGTCGCGCGCTAGTTCGTCTACCGAAGGAAGAGCGCGTGCAGCGGACACAGAAGCAGATTCAACATGTTGTCCTTGGGTGCGGCGTGTATTCTTACGTGCCATGAAATGCCCCGCAGCTTTTCACCTGCCGTGCGACTCACAGGTGGCGTCTTGCACGAACCAATTATATAGCAGAGCCTCATACCTCTTCATCGAACCTTTGGAGCGTACAATTATATTGTTATGACATGTTGATATTTAGTCAGCAAATTGATGTTTGCGGACACAATACATAGTTACATCTTCTACCCAAGCCCGTCAGCGATGGTTTCATATATGAAACACGCATGACAGCCTGAAGATAATATCGTTTCGCGAGGTAATATTATGGTCGTAGTCGCCAAAGTCCAGTTTGCGGACTAGAGTTGCTTGGCAAGCCTCAAGTGGCGCAAGATGTGCGTGAACTCGTCAATCTCGCCATTTCGGCCGTCAAGAAGCACCACGATGAAGCGAATGCCTTGGGTCGCCACCTCATGGAAAGCATTCGATGGCGAATTGCGGGTGGCTCATCACCGCGACACAAAGCCACTCGCCGATCTATGCACTGAAATCCTGTCCATACCGTCCCATCTGTTGTTTCCATCTGTTGTGCTGCCCGCAGAACTCAACCTATCGCGGCAAGCACCTCGTCCGCTGCTCGCCGCCCTGTCGCCAGCGCGCCATGCACCGTGCCAGTGTGGCCGTCGGCGTTTGTGGCTTCGCCCGCGAAGAAGACTGTCCCTGCCACCGCTGTGCCCAATTGCTGGGGTGCGTCCATCCCGCCAGCGCGGACATAACTATATGCGCCACGCGCAAATGGATCAGTTGACCAGTTATGCAGATGCCACTGTTCCAATCGTCGGTCCAGGTCTGCTCGACGAACGTCGAGCACTCGTGCCAACGCTTCCATCGCCTGATCTGCAATGTCTGCATCTGCCTGCCTGACGAGATGCTCAGTCGGCGGTCCACCAGCCCATCCGGTCAGCGTTGGCGTGAGCAGCGGATCGCTCGTCCACCACGTCGGCAGCACTGCATCGTCCGATAAGAGAAACGATAGACGTGGCAATATCGGCGTCTCCGGCGCAGATCCCCCGAGCTGCGCGGGTTGCCAGGGATCCCAGAACGGCTCACGAAAGCGCAAGATCACCTTGACTGTCTGCCCCATCGCCAACTTCGCACATGCTGCCAGGTGCCCCTGCGGAAGTTCCGGTAGAAATCGCAACGCGCCGAGTTGATCGGCGGGAGCCGTCAGCACACCAAGTGGCGCCGTGACCACCACTGCCCGCGCCGTGAACGGCTCCAACTCTTTCCCGTCGCGTGATCGCACTTCCACCGTGACCGCACCTGGCGTCCAGCGTAGCGTATGCGCTAAGGTATTGAGCGCAAGCACAGTCCGCTCTGGCGCCACTCCAGCGTACAACCAGGTGAGCACTCGGTCATACCCGTCCACCACACGATACTGCCGCGAACCGTCAATTGCCGCCGCTGCCGCTTCTGTCTGTGCAAGCCAGCGTACACTCACCTTCGCCGGGTCTGCCGCATCGTACCCCTGGACATACCTCGCGATTTGCTCGCGTGCTGCTGCCCATCGTACATCAGCGAATTGAGTGGCAAATACCTCTTGCAGCGTGGCATCTTCCCCCTGCCATCCCATTACCGTCTCCCAGGTTGTGTCGTTCTCCTCTGACTCCCCTGCCTCCTCTGCCTCAACGTCGTCCCCTGTGGCTCCTCTGGAAAGCTGCCCACCAGTAGAAATCCAGTTTGTACCGGCGAGTTCCGCCAGCGTCAGGCTGGCTGCCTGCGCAATGCCCAAGATATCAGGTGGCCGCCCATGCACAAACTCCGCTCCCAACTCCATGGGCCACATCCCCGTGGCTCCCGCATCTGGTCGCATGGTCCAAATGCGCCCGCCAAGGCGGTCGCGCGCCTCCACCAACGCCAGTGACACTCCTTGCTCTGACAGAACTCGGGCTGCCGCGATGCCCGCTGCGCCAGCGCCAAGCACTACGACGTCAACGGCTACCATTTCATCCCCCAAGTCGCTCGTGTCTGCATCATCGAACTCATTGGTTCTGTGGTTCTGTGTTATGCGTACATCACGTACTCTCACGTACTCTCACGTTGTATGCCAACGCAAGGATGCGAGATGCCTGCCGATGGATTCCGCCTGCGAAGTTCCTTAACCGCAGATAGCATGTGGCGCTTACGCCCTGGACGCCAGGAAACGGCAAACTAGCCTATAATTCGGGTACAAGAAACAACGCATTGTTGGCAGGTACTTGCAAGCGAAGCCGGGTGCCATCAAGCGGATACGCAGAACCAGTGAGAAGATCAATTGCACGCTGCGTCTTCAACCACGTGGGGACCTGACGTGTTGGGTCACGTGCGAGATCCAACTCCAGATGCCGGTGTCATTCAGCAACTCGGCGCACCGCAAGACCTCTATGAAACGCCAGCCAACGTATTTGTAGCGGGTTTTATTGGTAGCCCTTCGATGGATTTCTTCAATGCGCGGCTAGTTCGGGTCAATGATACCGCGCTCTTGCATGTAGGCTCCGGTGCGGATACGCGTACTCTCCACTTGGGTGAAAGCCTTGCCGGGCAACTGGTCGGTCAGGCGGTTGCTGACGGACATCAGGTCATCCTTGGCATACGCCCCGAGAACTTCAGACTGGCAACACCAGATGATCCCGATACTCTGGTCGGCACAGTGGATGTCGTCGAGCACTTGGGGCACGAGCAAATCCTCTATGTGAGTCCGCCAGGAGCCATAGCGCCTGAAGTCACAGAGACACAAGGTTCTACGGTGCGCATTGGCCTCGATGCAGTCGTGCGGCCCGGAGATCGCATCGCGTTGGCTGCCGACATTATGCGGCTCCACGTCTTCGACGCTACCACTCAGCAACGCTTCGTCTAGCGCCTATACGGGGTATCCAGGGCGATGTGCCAAACGGTCTGCTCAACTCGCTCGCTACCTTTCCTGGGGCGCAGGCGTCGAGTTACTCGTGAACGTGCATGAGGTTGATGTATACTGGGGGTGATCCGTCTTGTGCCAGTGTGCTCACCGATTTGAGCGATCGTTGCATCTCGGCGATCCCGAGGGACGCCGAAAGTGCGGAACTCATTTCTGGTAGGCCCGACAAAGGATTGCGCCGACAGGATCTCGACGTATGCATCAAGACTTAGCAATGCTAAGCGGAGGACATTCGACCATCTGCGGTCTTACCGTGGATACACTGCTCATAACCAGTAAAGTTGCTGTCCATGCTTTCTCCCACTAGAGGAGCTGTGGCAGGAGCGATGTGTCACAAGTAAGACGCGTGATACGCCGGATGAGCTTTCCGTTGTGCTTAGGTGGCTAGAGCATCATGGGTTACCCTCGTGTGGATACTCGCCAGCCGACCAATAGACCTTAGTGCTGCGACTGTGTAGCCGCTGAGGTAGGGGGTAAGTTAGATTAATGGAATGGCCACGCGCCAGCGGCATTTTGGTCCATCCAACGTCGTTTCCTGGCCAATTTGGCATTGGAGATTTGGGATTAGGGGCCGTGCGCGTTTTCGATTTTCTCTCCGCTGCCCGGCAGAAGCTCTGGCAGATCTTACCGCTTGGCCCAACTGGCTATGGCGACTCGCCCTATGCGCTACTTTCTGCGTTTGCTGGCAATCCACTGCTCATTTCACCCGAACACCTGATCGAGGCTGGCCTGCTTACAGCGGATGACCTTGTTTCGCTGCCGACCTTCCCAACCGATCATGTGGACTTTGCCTCGGTCATTCCTGCAAAGCTCGCCTTATTGCGCACCAGCTTCGCATACTTCGAGGCCAGTAGTTGCCAGTCCATGCGGAAGCGCTTCGATGCGTTCCTGGCAGAGCAGCACGAGTGGCTTGATGATTATGCGCTCTTTATGGCGCTCAAAGCAGCGCACAATCAAGTCGCGTGGACAAAGTGGCCCACTAAGTACCGTCAACGTGATCCAGAGGCGCTCGCCGAGGCCCGAACAACCTTGGCCAGGGAAGTCGTATTCCATCAGTACTGCCAGTTTCTCTTCTTCGCCCAGTGGGAGGTCGTGCGTCAAGCCGCTCACGAGCGAGGTATCTCAATTGTTGGCGACCTTGCGATCTTCGTCGCTCATGATAGCGCGGACGTCTGGGCACATCCAGACTACTTCCATCTTGACGACGCGGGCCTGCCGGTGGTGGTGGCTGGGGTTCCGCCCGACTATTTTAGTGTCACTGGGCAGCGATGGGGCAATCCAATATATCGATGGGATAGACTGGCTGAGACTGGCTACGCATGGTGGATTGCCCGCGTGCGGCAAGCGCTAAAGATGATGGATATCATTCGCCTTGACCACTTCCGCGGCTTCGAAGCATGCTGGCAGATTCCTGGTACAGCCAAAACGGCCGTCACGGGGCATTGGGTGAAAGGACCTGGTATTTCTCTCTTCCATGCGATCCATAAGGCTTTGGGCGAAGTGCCATTCATTGCCGAAGACTTGGGCGTCATTACCCCTGAGGTCCGCGATTTGCAACATGCGCTGGGGTTTCCTGGCATGCATATCTTACAGTTTGCTTTCGGATCGGACGCCAATAACCCCGATCTGCCGCACAACTATAGTCGTGACAGTGTCGTCTACACAGGAACACATGACAACAACACCACCCGTGGCTGGTTCGAGACACAGCCTTCAGAGACGCAAGGCCACATCCTGAGATATCTGAAAAGCACGCCAAATACGGTCGTCCAGGCGATGATCCGTGCCGCACTCAGTTCAGTAGCCAACCTCGTGATCTTGCCATTACAAGATGTACTAGAACTGGAGAGTGAAGCGCGGATGAACTTCCCCTCACATGCAGACGGCAACTGGCAATGGCGCTGCACCGACGATCAACTGGCTTCTAAGTGTGCTGAAGAACTGGCAGACTTGGCACATCTCTTTGGGCGATAGACGCGTTGCTTTGTAGTTATAGGCTATAGGAAATGGCGCTGCCCACCTTGCAAAATCCCAGTGCAGATCATGCTTGTTCTAAGCTCTGCACTGGGATTATCATACGCTCATATTCGATGCCCAGAGGCCACCCGGCATCAATAGATGAGCCGGTGCTACGGTTTGCAAGTCCATTCGCGCCAGCTAAAGCCGTCGCGTGCAAAGACCTGATATGCCGCATGAATGTTGGCCCATGCATTGAACGGTGAGTAGCCTGCATATGCGGTCGTGTTCCACGTGCTCCGCAGGAACTGGAACACCCCAGATGCGCCACTCCACCTGTTATAAGCGGTGGCAGAGAAACCAGATTCACACGCCGCGACTCGCAGAGCCGCACCTGCATATCCGCCAAATACAGCGCGGATTTCGCTTTGTACCGAGCCGCTATAGCCGCCCGATGACGACCCAGACCCTGAGCGCGAACCACCGGCAGCGCCAGAGGAAGGTCGGGGTGTCGTACCAGTATGCGCGGCCCCACCAGAGGCAGCGAGGTAATTTGGCACCCAGGCGGTATTATCTGAAACCAGGTGTCCCTGACTCACATGCCAGTGCTGCGTACAGCGGTACATCCCCGTACTCCAGCCATAGCACATCCAACCATGGTCCAGGTAATAGCCACGTTGATACCGCAGCCAGGTGGCCGCGTGCGCAGATGGTGTAACACTTAGCTGCATCGCCATAGATGCAAGCCCCAGCACACCAGCGAGCAGAAGCGCCCGCCGAACATTAACCAGGCGAGAACACAGATACGGGAGCTGAGTCATCAAACGTGGGAAACTCTGCAAAGCAAACCTCCTTTAGGTTTCGCGCTCTCGCTGAGCGCTGCGCGGGTGCAATGCCGCGCGTGTCTTACCTCCTTGAAAGCGCCTCATCCTGATGCGCCTCCACGCTGAGCCGTCCCATAACCTCATGGGGTCGGCGAGTTTGATGCCAGGTGGTACCTGCAAACCGCCGCACGGACGCGGCTCATGTGTCCATTCGTGAGCAAACGCGGCGGTCCGAGGGTGGACTATACCCGGAAGGTCGGGAACGAGGTCAACCCACACCGCGCAAACAACGACAGAAGTACCATGAATCGTAGCCAATTAGTACTAAATTTGATGCGCCTTTATGGCGTACTGTTTTCACATGATCTACACCATTACTCTGCTTCTTACTGGTATGGCAATGTCTTGTTCCTGTGAGCTTTTGCGACAAATATCAAGCGGGTGTTTCTGATCCAATTCGCAACGGAAGAATACTCTGGCGTGCTACAATTTTGACGAACACACCTCCTAAGTACCCGTCGCAGCGGGATAATGGGGCTTGCTCAGACTCCTGCGAGCAGCGGAAGAGGGGATAGCATGATAGCAGAAACACAGGCGTCAGTTGGTGGCGCCCGTCCGCTCAGACTCGCGCTAGCACAGATCAATGTCACAGTCGGTGATCTCATGGGCAACGTCGAGCGAATGATTCACGCTATGCGCCAGGCTGCGGAGTCGGGGTCGAACCTCGTGGCGTTTCCCGAATTAGCCCTTCCGGGGTATCCACCAGAAGATCTGCTGCTCAAGCCTGGCTTTGTTGCCGACAACCTGCGCGCGCTAGAGCACCTCACACATGCCACTCGCGAATTTCCTGGGCTGGCCGTTGTGGTGGGCTTTGCCGACCGCACGAACGATCTGTACAACGCGGCCGCAATCCTGTTCGAAGGTGAGGCTCGTGGTATCTACCATAAACACTATCTGCCTAACTATGGTGTCTTCGATGAGGATCGCTACTTCGCGGCAGGCGTCCATTCGCCTTGCTACATTATCGGTGGGGTCACCGTCGGCATAAATATCTGCGAGGACATCTGGTATCCAACCGGTCCGGCAACTGAGCAGGCATACGCAGGCGCAGAGTTGCTGATCAACATCAGCGCATCACCGTTTTTTATCGGCAAGCAAGCCGCACGTGAGCGTATGCTCTCTACACGTGCGGCAGACACCGGCTCGATAGTGGCATATCTCAACCTCGTTGGTGGGCAGGATGAACTCATTTTCGACGGCTCAAGCGTCGTCTTTGACGAAGAAGGCGAACTGATCGCCCGCGCCAAAGCCTTCGAGGAAGACTTGCTCATAGTAGACCTGGACATCGCTGATGTCTTCCGCACCCGTCTCCATGGCCCCCGACGGCGTAAAGAGCGCCTGGCCGCACACGACCGAACCGCGCAGCCATTATTCATCTCTGGCATCAGCACACAACCAGAATTGCATCCAGATGTATCCACCCTTGATGCCCTTCAGCCGCGTCTTGGCCGCACCAGCCGCATCGAACCCCTACCAGGACGAGCTGAGGAGGGGTATCGTGCGCTGGTGCTCGGCACCCGCGACTACGTGCGAAAGAACGGTTTTCGCGATGCTGTGATCGGGCTATCCGGCGGCATTGATTCAGCGCTAACAGCCACCATTGCCGTAGACGCGCTCGGCAAAGAGCATGTTTGGGGGATCTCGATGCCATCGCGCTATTCTTCCGAGGGCAGCAAAGATGACGCGCGCGATCTCGCGGAAAATTTGGATATTCGCTACCTCACACTCCCCATTGAAGAGCCATTCGCGGCCTATTTGAAAGTGCTGGAGCCAGCCTTCGACAGTGGAGAGCCAGCCACCTCGACGCTGCCTGAGGAGAATATCCAGGCGCGCATACGGGGCAACCTACTCATGGCACTCTCCAATCGCTTTGGCTCTATTCTCCTGACCACCGGCAACAAGTCCGAGATGGCAGTAGGCTATGCCACTCTTTACGGCGACATGGCCGGTGGTTTCGCCGTATTAAAGGACGTCTTCAAGACATTCGTTTACGAATTGGCACGCTGGCGCAATGCTCATGCGGGAATGCCGCTCATTCCTGAGAGCACCATCACAAAACCACCCTCGGCAGAACTGCGGCCTGGCCAGCAAGATACCGACAGCCTCCCACCGTATGACATACTCGACCCGATTCTGCGCGCATATGTTGAAGAAGATCGCACCTTCGAGGAGATGGTAACGCTGGGTTTCGCGCCGGAAACGATACAACGGGTAATGAATCTAGTAGACATGAGCGAGTACAAGCGTCGTCAGGCGCCACCAGGCATCAAAGTGACGGGGCGCGCATTCGGACGCGACCGTCGTCTGCCACTAACGAGCGCCTACCGTGGCCAACCCGCGACCTACCCATTCGCGCCCGAAGATGAAAAGCGGCAGCGAGACGTCACAGCGATATATTCTTCACCGTAGGTCCTGGCAGAGACTTTGCGGAGGTATCGCACACTGAGGTCGTGCATTCAAAGCTTAGCAATGCCGAGGTTATATCAGCACCGTAGGTCAGAAGGCGGAGGACACATGACGCTGACCTCAGATCCCGGACGAGAAGCACCGTCTGACACATGGATTGTAGCAACGAAGACTATCATAGACATGGGTGAAAGTGTTGCGCCACCCTGTCTCATCTCAGGCACGGCAAATGAAGAGCTAGCGACAGCCATTGCGGGAGAACTAGGCCTTGAACTGCTGGAGCGGCGCTTTGAGGTCTTTCCCGATGGCGAAATGTACGTGCGATTGGGGGGGAGCGTCCGAGGACGTGATGCCTATATCGTCCAACCAACGAGTGCGCCCGTAAATGACAATCTCATCGAACTCTTACTGCTCATTGACACGCTTCACCGCGCATCAGCCGGGCGAGTCACCGTCCTGGTTCCCTATTACGGCTATGCGCGGCAGGATCGAAAGTTCATCGGCCGCGAGCCAATCACGGCAAAGCTCGTCGCAAATCTGATCACTGCGGCGGGTGCGGACCGCATCGTCGCAATTGACCTGCATAGCCCGGCAATTCAAGGATTCTTTGACATCGGCATGGATCATCTGACAGCCATCCCTCTGCTATCAGAGTATCTCAAAGAGCATTCGCTGCCTGACAGCATCATTGTCTCGCCCGACACCGGAGGAGTCAAACGCGCAGATATCTTCGCGCGCGTTCTCGATTTGCCAATCGCAATTCTGCACAAACGACGGGCAAGCGCACGCACTGTCGAAATGGCGGCAGTCATCGGCGATATTCGCGGCAAGAATCCCATCATCGTTGACGACATCATTGCAACGGGCGGCACAATCCGAGAAGCGGTAGAAACCCTGGTACGCGCGGGAGCGCACCCCGCAGTGCGTATCGTCGCAACACACGCTGTGCTTGCTGGTGAAGCTCCTGTCCTGCTACATCATCCGGCGATTCGCGAGATCGTGGTGACTGACACCGTTCCTATTCGCGTGGAAGTGCGCCAGGCGCTTCCCACGTTGCGGGTCGTCTCAGTGGCAGGACTGCTAGCGAACGCCATTCGCAGATTGCACGCAGGCCTATCATTGAGTGAACTCTTCGCGCGTGGCGAAGCGCCGCCAATTTAGAAAGAAACAGTTTACTGATGGGGCAAACAGGATCCACACAACCCAACTGGTTTGAAGAAGTGCGTCGGCTAACGCTGGCCCTCGTGCGGATACGCAGCGTTAGTCCGGGCGAAGGAGAAATCGCGGTCGCGCACGAGGTTTTGCGCCTGCTGCATGATAGCGAACTCGAAGACACCTATACGGCGAGCGGGCTAGACCTCATTGAACACGACGCCCTAGATCGGCAGAACGCCTATGCATTCCTGCGTGGGCAGAGTGCCCGAACGATTGTGTTGCTTGGCCACATTGATACCGTCGGCATGCAGGACTATGGCATCTTGGAACCCTGGGCCTCAGAACCCGAAGCCTTGGCCGAGCGCATTGATGCGTTAGCGACGCTGGCCCCTGAGCTTCGCGCAGACCTGAGCGATCACCCCGGAGACTGGATGTTCGGGCGCGGCGTCGTAGATATGAAAAGCGGTGTCGCAGCAAATATCGCGGTGATGCGCCACTATGCCAAGCGCGCCCGTGCAGGCACACCACCACCGCTATCTCTCGTCTTTCTCGCCACGCCGGACGAAGAAAACGAGTCAGCGGGCGTTCTGCAAGCAGTACGCTTCCTCCTGCGATTACGCGCTGAATATGGCCTGGAATTCATGGGAGCGATTAATACCGACTACATCACATCCCTCTACCCTGGCGATCCCAATTGGTATGTCTACACCGGCACGATTGGCAAGCTCCTGCCAAGCTTCCTCGTGATTGGCCGCGAGTCCCATGTCGGGGATCCGTTCGACGGTGTAGACGCGAACCTGTTGGCAGCAGAGCTTATCACTGATCTGAGTATGTCGCCAGACCTGTGCGACACAGTACGCGGTCAGGTGGCTCCGCCCCCTGTGACATTGCATGCGACGGACCTGAAAGACACATATAACGTCCAGCTACCATTCGCCGCATATTTCTACCTCAATGTGCTCACCTTCACCAGCGGACCAGCCGATCTCCTGGCAAGGCTCCGTGTACGAGTCGAGGCGGCATTGGAGCGTGTGTTGGCAAAGATAGACGAGAGCGAGCGGCACTGGCTGGCCATGGCGCATGAAGACGAGCGAGCGAAGCGCGTGGAGCCTCGCACGGGCATCGTATTGAGTTATGAAGAATTGTACGAGCGCGCGGTACATGTCCTTGGCAAGCAACAGGTAACGGCAGCGCTCGATGATGAATGGGAGCGCTGGCCAGCGGCGTTAGATAAACGTGAACGCAGTCTGCATCTGACGCATCGGCTCTGGCAACTGAGTGGCAAGCGCGGCCCTGCGGTTATCGTCTACTACTCGCCGCCCTATTACCCGAGCATCGCCGCGACACCATGCGCTCTGCACGAGGCAGTAACCAAAGTGATTGCCGCACACCCAAGAGAGCACCTTGCCCTGCGCGAATATTTCCCCTTTTTGTCCGATATGAGTTACCTACGCCTCGATGCTGCCGCCGATACGCCAGCCCTCGCGGCGAATATGCCCGTCTGGCGCTCCCCCGATGCGCCAGCACGACCAGGATCCTACAGCCTCCCGCTTGAGGCAATCAGCGAGCTTGATATGCCCGTTGTGGACATCGGACCATACGGGCGTGGTGCGCATCAGCGCGGCGAGCGACTGATGATGTCTCGGTCATTCGGCATGCTGCCGCAATTGGTGTACGAGGTAATCGAGCAGTTAAGAGGCTGAGGCTGTGCATCACATGTCGAATAGTTCTGCGGTAGCTTCGTCGCACATTGCGCCCGCTACACTGTAACCCGCCACCGTACTTCCCATACGAACATGACAAAAATGTGTCATGCGGAAGACAAGGTGGCAACTGGAGCATGACTGACCCTTGGCGAGATCACGAGACACTCATTCGTGTGGAACCCGCCTTACCCTGTGGACTAGCCGAATGCAGGCGACCAGCGCAATTGGCAACCATCGAGCCAGACCCCCAATACCCCGGCTTGTGGCATCTCCTACCAATCTGTGATCGCTGTCGCAAACTCCTCAAGCAGGGGAACGATCAGTGTGACGACTCCCAGGTATCTTTGCTGCTGACTGAGAAGCGCAGCCATTAACCACCTTTGCGAGTGCGCCCTCCAGTCAACCCCGCCTTTGTGCCGATCCGCTTGCGCAGCGTGGCTGCCAATGAACGTGGATCAGATCGCTCCACCTGCACCTTGTCCAGCCTCAGGAAGCGCGCCAAGTCGCCCAGGGCGCCCGAAAGACCGCTGAGCAGCGAATCATCTGGCACGACGCCTGGCTCCAGATAGACAGCCCGCGCCACCAGAACACCATCGCTTCGTACTGCCTTCGCATCCACACGCCCAACAATCTGGCCTTGATGCAAAATTGCCAGACAGTAATAGCCATAGCGGCGCTTCTCAGGCACCACATACGCCTCGAAGCACACTTCATAGTCAAAGAGGGCGCGAGCGCGGTCGCGGTCCCAAATGAGGCTATCGAACGGAGAGAGCAGCGTGGTCCGCGTGGGCAAGTCCGCGCCAGCGCGCCAGCGCTCCAGATTACCTATCCGCTCCACCGCCAGATAGGCAGGCTCATCCACCCCTTCTATCCGCGCCGGAACAACTATCCCCTCCTCCACCAGCGTATCGAGCATTGTTTGTGCTGCGGCACGTGCGCCACCATTCTTTCCGCTCTTTCCATTCGCGTTTTGCAGTCGCAGATACCGGCGCAGACGGAAGTAATCCCAAAGCCACGAAGGCGTCACCACGCCGAGCGCGCTTACCGTCCGTCGGGAAAAGTACGCCAGCCGCTCCTCGACCGTAGGCAACATATCGTCTGATGGCAGCGCGGCTTCAGCAAACGCCTCAGCGAGCACACGCTCGCGCAGGTCATAGATCTTCTGGCCACCACGCCTGCTATGGACCATTAACTCGCCCATTGTCCACAACACATCCAGTGCTTTCCGGCTATCCTTCGGGCCATACCAATCCCACGGACCAGTGCGCTCATCAGTAGGCGCACGCTCAAAATCTGCCGACGCAAGCGGGCCGCGCATGCGAATCGCCTCGATAGTCCGGCTCACCGTCTCAGGGTTCTGTTCCATCCACAAGTGGATGCCATCCCACATATGCAATTCATCCGCGTGCGCCATATCAGCACGATAGTACGGATAGTCAGCCATCGGGACAATAGAAGCGGCATGACTCCAGTACTCGAAGACACCGCGCTTGGGGTGGAGCAACGTATCGAGAAGTGTGGCATCGTAGGCACCAAGCCGGCTCCACAGCACAAGATACTGCGACCGCTCGATAACGTTAATCGTGTCTATCTGCACGACGCCGAGCTGGTCTATCACTCCGCGAACCTCATCCAGCGAGGGGACTACCAATGGCCTGTCAAGCAACCCCTGCGCTGCCAGCATCACACGACGCGCCTCCGTCCGTGTCAGTCTAATTGCGCCACCCTCGCTCGCCATGTTCACACGCGCCTTCCCCATCTTCGTGCTACCCACCCAGTTCGTGGAGCATATTATAGCACGGACGTTCTAGGCGCTCCCCAGATACTAACCCTTCACCCCGCTTGTATGCCCGCCTCGGCCCGCATGGGACGATAAAGCGAGTTGAAGAGATCGTCATAGCGTTGATAGATCTGGCGGCGGCGAATCTTAAGCGTCGGCGTGAGCAGACCATTCTCGACAGTGAAATCCTCAGGCAAGAGCGCGTAATATTTCACCGTCTCATAGCTGGCGAGCTTACTGTTCGCCTTGGCAAGCTGCTCATCCAAGAAGGCCCGCAGCTTCGGATCCTCGCGAAACGCGCCCGCGCCATCGGCGCTCTCGTCATACGCGATGCCCGCATCCGTTGCCCACTGCCTCAGGTGTGCCGGATCCAGTGTAATGAGCGCAACCAGGTAAGGCTTGCGGTCGCCATAGACGCACACCTGTGAAACCAGCGCCATCTGCTTTAGCGTATTCTCCACCAACTGCGGCGCGATATTCTTGCCACCTGCCGTAATGATCAGATCCTTCTTGCGGTCCACAATACGCACGAACCCATCCTCATCTACCCTGCCAATATCGCCGGTACGGAACCAACCGTCCGCATCGAATGCGTTGGCATTGGTCTCTGGATTGTTGCGATACCCAGTGAAAACGCATGGCCCCCGTACCAATATCTCTCCGTCTTCCGCGAATC
Source organism: Ktedonobacterales bacterium (assembly GCA_030167145.1). Taxonomy (GTDB): domain Bacteria; phylum Chloroflexota; class Ktedonobacteria; order Ktedonobacterales; family JADMIN01; genus SMAG-U1939. Next base: position 139,318 of record CP126532.1, read on the forward strand.
GCATTTCATGGCCAGGATAGACTTTGCCCACCGTTCCCATCCGATAACATTCCGGAGTGTTCAGGCAAAAGCCGCCACTGGTCTCCGTCATGCCCCAGCCTTCCAGCAGCAACACACCCGCCCCGCTGAAGAACTCCAGAATCTTCAGATCCAGCGGCGCGGCGGAACTAATCGCGAATTTGAGATTGCCCCCCAGAGCCTCCCGCACTTTGTGGAATACCAGCCGATCAGCCAGGCGATAGCGCAATGCCAAGGCAGCAGGAATCGCTTTCCGTTGCTCCCGCAATTTCGCGACACGCAAACCCACACCGCAGGCCCACGCGAAGATGCGCCGCTGCGCCCCAGAGCCTTTCTCAACTCGCCCCTGTATCGCGGCATACGCCTTTTCATAGACCCGCGGTACACTGAAGAGCAGGTCAGGATGCGCCTCGCGAATGTCAGCGGCAAGCGTGTCTAAGGATGTGCAGATTACAGTTTCGAGGCCCAGGTCATAGGCCGCGAGGTGTTGCTCTCGCCCAAAGACATGCGAGAGTGGCAAGAACAGCAAATCTACCATTCCGGGCTTGATGGCGGTGAGTGTCTGCTTAACGCACCCAAGCTGAGCCATGAACCCACCGTGCGTATGTGGAACACCTTTCGGCTGTCCTGTGGTGCCAGAAGTATAGACTAGCGTGAAAAGGTCACCCGGCTGAATGGCAGCGGCCCGCTCAGCAGCAAATGCATCGGAGTCTTCAGGCGACCGCTTGCTCAGTTTCTGAAGTGCATCAAAACTCAAGACCCAATCATCCTCAGAATAGTGCTCAGCATCACCGAAGAGAATCACCTTGCGAATGTTCGGGAGTGTCTCGCGAATGCCACGCAGCTTCGCATACTGCTCAGCGTCCTCAGCGAAAACATAGCATGCTCCGGAATCATTGAGAATAAAAGCGCAGGTATCGGCAGTATTCGAAGGATACAGCGTGACGCAAGCAGCGCCCAACCCAGTGATAGCCCAATCCGTGGCGAGCCACTCCCAGCGCGTCGAGCCGAGTATGCCGATGACATCGCCTGGCCGCGCACCTAGAGCATCTAACCCGGCGATAAGCCGGTTGACCAGCCGCTGGTTCTCACGCCAGGTCACACTCGTCTGCTGGCCGCCCACTGCCTGCCGCCAACGAACCCTATCACCATAGATTGCTGCCCGATTGCGAAAAAGCTGGGCGAGATTGATTTCCGTCTCCATTGCCGACATCTCCTGCGCGCTAGGATTGCTTGCGCTTGAAACCTCGTGACGAACGCATGTGCTGCGCCCCTACAGGATCTTCGACCACAAAAACCAACCGCGAGCTGACAAACTACTATGACACCAGCGCATGTACCTCCATAACGACCGCAGATCCTCTCACCTGCTCTCCGATGCCATACCGAATCATAGCCACCACGCCGTCACGTGGCGCATGAAGCGTATGCTCCATCTTCATCGCTCCCAAAATAATCAGCGGATCACCGGAATGTACCAACTGTCCTTCGGTAACAATCACTGCAATGACGGTTCCTGGCATAGGAGCAACAACTGCTCCATCAGGATGTGCTTCGTTCGGCTCTCTCCGATCAATTGCATACCCGCCTTGCGTCAACGATGAGGAGATCAGACGCTGCGGCAACGGGTTGCGCCTGCGTAACCTGTATGTATCGAAACCTACCTTGACCCATACGATTCCGTCCGCAGCTTCAACACCGACGGAGCGAATCAGATGCCCATTCACGTCTATCGCGAGGTTCACTCCAGACTGCTCCGCAACGGCACCTTGCACATTCCTGCTCTTGCCATTTGATACGAGCAGCGCGCTGAATGAGTTACGGCTCAGCAAGGTCAAACGCACCTCAATGACAACTTTGTGAGATGGTTCAGTGCATGTCTCCAGCTCGTATGATTCGATCAATGCCCGATTGCGATTGTTACGCCAGCCGCGTAAGCCAGCCCCGGCAAAATGCTGGTGGAGCGCGGCCACCAGTGCGGCAATCTGCACATCAGTGTCAGTGCCACCTATGGAAGGAGTAAGCAGATCATCGGCATAACGCTCGATGAAAGCCGTGCTGAGTGCGCCACTGACGTGTGCGGGATGCGACACAACTTGGCGCAGGAAATCGAGATTGTTGCGCACGCCGAAGAGTGTCGTATTGGCAAGCGCGCTCCCCAACCGCCGTAAAGCTTGGGCACGGTCGTCGCCATATGCGCTAATTTTCGCGAGCATTGGATCATAGTAGTGTGTAACTATGTCACCGGTTGCAATGCCGCCATCCACACGTACCCCCTCCATTTCCGGCGCGCGCCACAACGCAATAGTGCCGGTCATCGGTAAGAAGCTGTTTGCTGGATCTTCAGCATAGACCCGCGCTTCGATAGCATGACCCTTGAATTGCACATCATCCTGCATAAGCGGCAACGGATAACCCTCGGCTACCAGAATCTGCCAGCGCACCAGGTCCAACCCGGTCACCATTTCCGTCACTGGATGCTCAACCTGAAGCCGCGTATTCACCTCAAGGAAATAGAAATTGCCCTCCTGGTCCAGCATGAATTCCACCGTGCCAGCGTTAGTATAGCCAAGCTGCCGCCCAGCGATGACGGCGGCGTTACCCATCCGCTCCCGCAACTCCGGGGTAAGCGCAGGTGACGGCGTCTCTTCGATCACCTTCTGATAGCGTCGTTGAATCGAACATTCTCTCTCACCTAGCTGGATCACATTGCCATGGCTATCACCAAAAAACTGGAACTCGACGTGGCGCGGCTCACTGAGCAACTTCTCCAGCAACAGTGTTTTGTCTCCAAACGCCACGATCGCTTCACGTCGCGCGGCTGCCAACGCGTCGGCAAGATCCTCTTCGCGCCTCACGACACGCATCCCTTTGCCGCCACCCCCCGCCGACGCTTTCACCAGCACTGGATAGCCAATATGCTGTCCCGCCGCCACAAATGCGGCATCAGTCTGGTCCTCGCCCTCATAGCCAGGCACCACAGGCACGCCCGCCGTCGCCATCAACACCTTCGCCTCGCGCTTACTTCCCATCCGCGCGATGACTTCAGGCGATGGACCAATGAACACGAGACCAGCCGCCTGGCATGCCGTAGCGAAATCCGCATTCTCTGAAAGAAAACCATAGCCAGGATGCACCGCATCCGCGCCCACTCGCTGCGCCGCCTCGACCAATGCGCCGATATTCAGATATGAGGCACTAGCCATCGCCGGGCCGATCCGCACCGCCTCGTCAGCCTCGCGCACGTGGCGGGCGTTCGCGTCGGCATCGGAGAACACCGCGACCGTCGCAATGCCCATCGCGCGGCAGGTGCACATGACGCGGCACGCTACTTCCCCACGATTCGCAACTAGCACCTTGCGTATCAGCCGCACGCCAGATGCGATGGGCTGGCAAGCGCCTGTGGTTGTTTCGGTGCCCGTGTGCCGTGTCACATCTTTCATGATTGCACTGCCCAGGGAGCTGGCTGTTTTGCGATAAAGGCGAGCATTCCTTGTTGCGCTTCTTCGCTCGCACGCAGCCGGTCCAACAGCTCAACACGATAGTCCAGCGTATCCGCATCCCTCGCTACCCGAAACAGCAATCGTTTGCACTCGCGCAACGCCTGCGGCCCGCACCTGAGCACTTCTCCCACCACGGCTGCGACATGAGTATCGAGTTCCTCATCGGCGCACGCTTCGTGGATGAGGCCATAGGTGAGCGCGTGTGCCACATCGAAGCGTGCGCCAGTCAGCATCAGTTGGCGCGCACGGGTCAAGCCAACTCGTTCCACAACGTATGGAGAGATCACGGCAGGAACGAGTCCCAAGCGCACCTCAGGCAACCCAAAACTCGCGCTTTCGCCCGCAACCGCAACATCGCAGACACAGATGAGACCGAGACCCCCGCCAAGCGCCGCCCCTTGCGCACGTGCAATCACCACCTGTGGTGCTTGGTTCACCGCACGTAATAACGCATCAAGTTGAGCGATGGCCGCACGATTTTCTTCGGTTGAAAGGAAATCGCTCAGGTCGCGCACATCGCCACCAGCGCAGAAGACGCTCCCAGCGGCGCGTAGCACCACAGCCCGCACACCTTCATACTCCTCGCTGGCCAGCGTCGTGAAACAGCGTAAGAGGTCCGTAACCATCTGATTGCTCAGAGCGTTACGGACCTCCGGGCGATTCAACGTGACAGTCGCAACCGGCCCCTGTACCACGCAGGTGATCGTCTCAAAAGTCTCCATAGCAATACCCACTTCCCGGTGCGCTATCCATTCCGGTTGAGGCTTCGCTCCGTACTGAACCCATCCGGATAGCGCTTCCGGCGCTTCTCTACATTCCCAACCAGGACATCTTCGAGTGTAAACCCCATCGTCTCGCAGAGGAACATAACGTACCACATGACATCGCCTAACTCATCACGCACAGCTTGCTCGTCAAGCGGATGTCCGTGAAAGAGTATCTTCTTGAGCGAATCTGCTACCTCGCCAGCCTCACCAGCAAGGCCCAGCGCCCCCAACAGCAATCGCTCACGGGTAGTCAGATCAGCTCGCACAGTTCGCATAACATCTTGCCGATAGGTCTCTAGATCCACACCGCCCTCACCTCACTTCTTCATCAACAGGCATAAAAAGCACAGATCCAGCAAGCGATTTACCAAGGGGGTCTATGCGCAAGGAACGAGTTGCGCCGCCATCCAGCGCGCCGTACAGCACGAAATTGAGCGCATTGATATTGTCCAGTTCATAGCGCACGACACTACCAGAGACCTGCCGTCCCAGATGCGCCTTGACGCGCTCAGCCGTCAGCTTCTCTTTCAGCTCGTCATAAGCCGCAGCGGACCGCGCGATCACGCTGACATTCGCAATATTCCCCTTATCCCCTGCACGCCCATACGCGAGGTCATATATGCGGCGCACGGGCATTGGCGGTGTCATACCTACACCTCCATCATCGTCACTAGTGGCTCGACCGCTGCGCGCGAGATGAGCGTGGGCCAGAGGCCCAGCAGTGGACGTGGCTCCGCGCCGACAGTGCCTGGCGAGATGGACATACCCGCCGGACCAGAAAGACCTAGCGCCATTGCGCGGCGAACTGCAGCCTTGAGGACCTCGGCCGTATCAGCAGTAAACACCACCCGCACCATAAGCTCAATCGGATCATCTGGCCGTGGAACAAGCGGACCATACAGGCTATCTATCCCAGGATGCGAATATTCGATCCGCGTAATCGGCAAGCCTTCCCATGCAGCAGCGAGCATGCCACGTAGCTGCGCCTCCTTTCCCCATACCTGCGGCCAGCCAAGTGTGAACATCAATTCGCGGCTATAGCCTTCTAGCCGCGCGATATTCACCTTCAGCGTCTCGGTGCGCGGCAGCCCTCTGACACCCATGACACGCACCCGGTCAGGGCCATCATCGTCCAGATGTAGCCTCGTCACATCCGCGACCACATCCGGCGTAATGTACGCGCGTGGATCGTGCATTTCATAGAGTAGCTGCTCTTTCACCGTCTCCTGAGACACGTGCCCGCGCAAATCGGGCACTTTTGTGACAACAAAGCTGCCATCGTCGGCGACCTCAGCGATGGGATAGCTTGGATGCGCAAGCGCATCTACGGTAATCGTGTCTATACTTGCCAGACTGTTGCCGCCGACGATCTGGCCGGTACATTCGAGCAAGTGCCCGCAGATGATACCGCTCGCGAGCCGATCCCAGTCCTCCGCCGCCCAGCCATACCGATGTCGCAACGGCGCGAGGTACAGGCTAGGGTCAGCCACCCGCCCCGTGATAACAATATCTGCGCCCTGGGCGAGCGCCTCAACAATTGGTTCCGCCCCCAAATACGCATTGGCCGTGACGATAGGCGGACCAACGAGCTTCAGCGGCTCGCCCGTCTCCATATGCTCGAACCGCTCGCCCACCGCCATCAGTTCAGCCAGCCGTGGCAGCACATCGTCACCTGTAACGGTGGCGATCTTTAGATCATGCAAGCCGTTGCGCTGGGCCACGGCTCGCACCATCTCGGCAGCGCCAACCGGATTCAGCCCTCCGCCATTTGTTATCAGCGGGACTTTTCGCGCAGACGCCAGCGGTAGAATGCGCTCGGCGATGATCTCGATATCGCGCGTGTAGCCGCGTGTGGGGTCGCGCATCTGGTCGCGCCGCAAAATTGCCAGCGTCAGTTCAGAAAGCGCTTCGAAGCACACCACATCCACGTAGCCGCCCTCAATCATCGGCAGCGCGCGCGTGACATCATCTCCGTAAAAGCCTTCGGCTGAACCAATACGTAGCATTCTGTACTCCTGGTACCACTGGCGCACGCCATAGACGCCTGTATGCCGAGTTACGATTTCTTCTTACCAGGCAGAATGCCCTCACTCTTCGCGATAATGCCCAGCATCACCTCATCAGCGCCCCCGCCAATGGAGAGCAGCCGCGAGTCGCGGAACACGCGCGAAATGCGCGTCTCCTCCATATACCCCATGCCGCCGTAGTATTGCAGACAGCTATCAGCCACCTCGCGCCCAAGCCGGCCCGCCTTCAGCTTCGCCATAGACGCCAGCCGCGTGATGTCGTCGCCGTCCACCATCTGCTCCACCGCTGTATAACACAGCGCCTTTAGCGCCTCGATCTCTGTCAGCAGCTCGCAGAAGCGGAAGTGGATCACCTGATTGTTAATCAGCGGCTGGCCAAACGTAGATCGCTGCTGGGTATACGCAATCGCATCGCGCACCGTCTTCTCCATCCCCGCATACGACGTAATCGCGCCCACGAGCCGCTCGCGCTGAAACTGCTGCATCTGGAGCATGAAGCCCATTCCTTCCGGGCCGATGGTGTTGGTCTTGGGCACACGCACATTGTCCAGAATCAATTCAGCCGTATCGCTCGACAGATTGCCGAGTTTCCGCAGCTTGCGGCTCACACTGAAACCAGGCGTATTGGTCGGCACAATGATCAGCGACATCCCACGAAATCCGCCCTCATCGCTGGTGCGCGCCAGCAGGCACGCCCAGTCTGCCTGTGTCCCGTTCGTGATGTAGAGCTTACGCCCGGTAATAACCCAATCATCTCTATCCGCTACAGCGCGGGTACGAATCGCCGCCACATCGGAACCGGCGTCCGGCTCAGTCACACCGATGCACCCCACATATTCACCGCGAATGCTCGGCTCCAGATACTTCCGCTTCAATTCTTCCGAACCAAATTGCGCCAGCGCAGGCGTACACATGTCAGTATGAACCGTGATCCCCATCGGCACGCCAGAGCAGTCGGCTCGACCCAACTCTTCGCAAAAGACGACGGTGTACCAGAAATCTAGCCCCAGGCCGCCATACTCTTCGGGATAGGTCAGCCCCAGAAAACCAAGGTCGCCCATCTTCTTAAAGAGTTCATGCGCCGGGAAGATCCCCGCCTCCTCCCATTCGTCCACATGCGGATTGATCTCCTCCTGGACGAACCGACGCACGCTCTGGCGAAACATGTTGTGTTCTGCGGTAAATTTCATGCCCATGGTCCTCTCTTCACATGCGGAATACGCCATAGCGCGGCGAACCCTCGCCGACCCAGTCGCGGTTGTAGCACATCGAAAGGCCGACAGAAAGCGCCATCCGCGTATCGCGCGGATCAAGCATGCCATCATCCCACAGACGGGCGGTGGCATAGTACGGCGACGCTTCTTCCTCGACCTTCTTTTGGGCCATCGTCCGCATCACTTCGATACGCTCGCGGTCCGGCTCATCGCCACGTGCGCGTGCGGCATCCTCCTGCAAAATCGCCAGCACACCTGCTGCCTGTTCCGCGCCCATCACCGCAATGCGACTATTCGGCCAAGTGAAGAGCAATGTCGGATCGAAGGTGCGCCCGCACATGGCATAGTTGCCCGCGCCGAAACTGCCACCAACGATAACCGTAAACTGCGGCACCGTCGAATTGGCGACAGCATGTATCATCAGCGCGCCATGTTTGATGATGCCGCCTTCTTCGTAACGCTTCCCGACCATAAAGCCTGTGATGTTCTGAAGATAGATCAGTGGCGTGCGCGACTGGTTGCACAGTTGGATGAACTGTGCTCCCTTCTGCGCCGACTCCGAAAAGAGTACACCATTATTGCCGAGAATGCCTACCGGGAAGCCGTTGATGTGCGCCCAGCCAGTGACAAGCGTCGAACCGTACTCACGCTTGAATTCGTCAAAGCGCGAGCCATCCACGAGCCGCGCGATCACCTCGCGCATCTCAAAGGGATGGCGTGGGTCACTCGGAATGATCCCTAGCAACTCTTCTGGATCGTAGAGCGGCTCTTCTGGACTCGCCAGCGCAACACGCACCTCTTTGCGGCAGTTCAGCCGCGCCACGATATCACGCCCAATGCGAATCGCGTCAGCATCATCCTCCGCCAGGAAGTCACCCAAACCAGAGATGCGTGCATGGAGTTCAGCTCCGCCAAGTGCCTCATCATCCACCTCTTCGCCGATAGCCATCTTCACCAGCGGTGGACCACCCAGAAACACCTTCGCCTGCCGCTTGACCATCACCGTATAGTCCGAGAGGCCTGGCACATATGCGCCGCCCGCCGTTGAGTTACCGAATACCAGCGCGATCTGCGGGATGCCTGCCGCCGACATGCGCGATTGGTTCGCGAACGTTCGTCCCCCTAAATCAGCGAAGAACTCCGCCTGATACAGCAGATTCGCCCCCGCCGACTCCACGAGATAGATGCTCGGCAGTCGGTTGCGCGCTGCGATCTCCTGTGCCCGCAACGCCTTCTTCACCGAGATAGGATAGCTTGCGCCTCCTTTTGCCGTGGCGTCATTGGCGTTCACCATCACCTCGACCCCGTTCACCACCCCAATGCCATTGATGCTCGATCCCCCTGGCGACTCATCGTTATACGTTCCCCAACCAGCAAGCGTACTCAATTCCAGAAACGGCGTATCAGGGTCCAGCAGCAACTCGACTCGTTCTCGCGGCAGCAATTTGCCGCGCTCTCGAAACTTGCGCTGCCCCTTTTCGCCACCGCCCTGGCGCACCTTCTCTTGCCGCGCATGGAACTCATCGAGCAACGTGCAAGACGCCTCGACATTCTCAAGGAACTCGGCGCTCTTCGGATCAATCTCGCTCTGAATGACTGACACAGGAATCTCCCGCCATTCAATAGCAGCAGCTATCTTTGAAGCCACAAACCGCGCAAATAGTCGCCTTCCCACCCTTCAGATCTGGCATCGGATGACCACAGATCGGGCACGGCATCTCGCGCTCGCCCGGCTCATTCTGTGCCAACTCTGGCGCCTCTGGGCTCTTCAGTCTGCCCTGCACCGAACTATGCAGCTCCTCCATAGTAGTCTCCTCTTCCCCATGCAGCACCTGGAATACTTGTCCACTGCATCACAGGCAGCGGATATAGCTCAAGATCAATTGATCGGTATACTGCTCCACCGGCGCACGATCATCACTAAAGACTATTCCGTTCGGCTCAGGATAGACCGCGCGAACCAGCGGCAATATTTGCGTTGCCACCTGCGCCATCAGCGTATTTGGCTGAACTGCGTACAGATTTTCCTGCAACGTTTCGATACGTGTGGGCTGCATCGTCGCGATGATCTCCGTGTTCAGCGAGTTTGGAATATCAATCGCATACACGCTTGGAAACACACGGCTCAACGTATTCACGAATGCCTGTACCAGACGATAATCGCGGCAGGTATGCCCCGTTGTAATTGTCATGACGCCGGTAGGAGAAAGACGTCCCCGCACCGCTTCGAAAAACTCTTTCGTAGTGAACTGGAATGGCATGTACGGTTGCTGAAAGGCGTCTACCGCGATCACATCATAGGTCTCGCGTGTCGCGCGCAGGAATGCTCGCCCGTCGCTTGCCCACACACGCAGGTTCGGCTCTGTCATCCCGAAGTACCGCTGGCCAACCGCGATAATCGCAGGATCAATCTCCACGCCATCAATCAGAATCGGCCCATAGACCGCTGTATATTGCCGCGCAATGGTGCCACCAGCGAGACCAATTATCGCCAACCGCTGCACCTGTTGAGGAGCAAACCCTTGATTGAAATACGGCGCTGCGAGCAGGTAATCGGCATACCAGTTCGGGCCGAGCAGTACATGGTCGGGGTGATATTTCGAGTGGACAGCATGCGCGCCTTCGTTCAGGATGAGGTCATACGTGCCGTCCTGCTCACGGACCACCTGAATGTAGTTGTACAAAGACTCTTGCTCGAAAACCATGCCCGGCACATTCTTCAGTGGCCCCTGCAATAGTGTCGGAATGAGCAGCAGAATCCCGATGACCCCACCTAGCCGCCGGGTGCGTGGCAACAGCCCCCACAGCGACGCGATCAGCAAAGTAACACATGCTACATAGAACGTCATCCGCACACCCAGCCACGGAATCAGCACCAACACTGGCAGAAATGCGCCAAGGATACTTCCCGCCGTCGAGAGCGCATAGAGTGTACCCGCACTTCGGCCTGCCTCGCCGACACGCACCATCGTCAGCCGCACGGCGAAAGGTGAAACCATGCCGAGCAGAATTGTCGGCACGGAGAAGAGCAAGATCACGGCAATCATCGAACTGAGGAACACACTCGCATTCGCATTGTCCAGCCCGCCAACCGACCAATCCAGCACTGGGCGGCTGACAAACGGAATGATCCCCGTCGCGATGGCTGCAATCGCTGTTATGCCACACAACACCCTAGCCTGCGGATAGCGGTCGGCTACACGACCGCCGATAAAGTAGCCGAGCGATAGATAAATCAATGTGAAGCCAATTTGATTCGCCCAGATAAAAAGTGATGTCCCGAAATAGGGCGCCATCAGGCGTGGGCCGCACATCTCGATCCCCAGCGAGACCATTCCCGCAACGAACACCAGCACCAGCAGCGGAACGCGTGGCACATCTCTAGCGACAGCAACCTCGTCAGGAGATCCCCGCGTGGCTTCAGCCGAATCTCCGTCCAGCGAAGTGGGTTGGGGCGGGCGTATTCGCATAGAAGCCGACTCTTTCACCTGCAAGAGAAGACCGCGCTATCAATTGGAAGCCGACAACGGTGGTGAGCTTGAGACAATCAGATTGTATCTTTACGTGAAGCATACTCCCTAGCTCATTACTCCGGCTGTTCATCCGGAGTTTCGCTGAAAGATGGCCACGGCGCATGCTCTGGAATCACATAGCCTTGCAAGCGATATAATGAGCCAGCACCGTCTACTTTCAGCGTCGCGCCTGAGATGAATGACGCTGCTGGCGAAAGCAAGTAGGTAACCGCTGAGGCTACTTCGCTCTCACTCCCCATGCGTCCAGCAGGCACATCTTTGGCAATCTCCGCGAACCGCTCCTGCACTTCCGGTGGGTAGGTTTGCAGGCCGCTCGAATTGATGATCCCCGGCGCCACGGCATTCACGCGTACACCGTATTGCGCCCACTCAAGCGCCAGCGTTTGGGTGAGATTTACCACACCAGCGCGGGCCGCTCCACTATGCGCCATCCCCGGAAACCCACGCCACATCTCCGCCACAATATTCACAATTGCGCCTCCATGCTCGCGCATACTGGCGTTCAGCGCCGCCCGCGACATGGAGAAAGCGCCACTGAGATTCGTCTCGACAACAGCATGCCAACCCTTGGGCGTGATCGCAGCAGCAGGGCTGAGAAATTGCCCACCCGCATTATTTACCAGTCCGCCTATCCGCCCGTGACGTTCCTTCACGGTTGCGAAGAGCGCCTCCACAGATTCCGGCTCACGAATGTTGCACATCAGCGCTTCCGCGCGCCCGCCCGCCGCCAGAATCCCATCGCGCGCCCGCTCCAGACGTTCGAGATTGCGCGCGCACAGCACCACCGTTGCCCCGAGAAATGCCAATTCACGGGCAATAGCCAGGCCAATACCCGTACCACCGCCACTTACTATCAGCGTGTTGCCATCGAAGAGGCCGTCACGAAAGACCGACCGCATAGTCATTTCTCGCCTCCTCCAGTTGCGCATCAATCTGCCCAGGCTCTCAGCAGCCCTCTCACGCAGCCGCTCCCACTACAGCATTGATGAGACCTGCATGCAGCATATCACTCGCCTAATGAACCGCGCTACGTACTTGCCACTCATCAAGCACCCGGGGCATCTTTCACGCTACATACGCCATAACTGCAAGATCACCCTACCAGGCGGCGTATCTCCACTGCAAGCACGTTGCCCAACTTCTCATGCTCGCTGGCATCCCAGTGAATCCCATCAGTGTCGCTCGAAGTGATCCACTGCCCCGCATCGAAGAACGCACAATATTCCAAATCCGCAATCCGCTGGTAGTGCTCGGCAAAGCGGCGCGACTTTTCTTCACCACCGGCAAATGTCTCATCCCACGGTTCGGGAACCGCCTTGATAGGCGGTGGCGCTACAAGCACTACGTCCGGTGACATACCATCGGGGCCAGTCGCGCTCTGCTGGGCAATGGCAACCAGCGCACCAGCCCCGAGCGCAATATCCAGCGCCGAGGCGGCGTAGCGCGCTTGAATATCGTTTGTGCCGAGTAAGATAATGACCACATCCACCGGAGCATGCGATTGCAGGCAGGGCGCGAAGTAATCTTTGCCGCACTTGTATTCTTCCAGCGGATCGCGAAATACAGTTGTACGCCCCGGCAGCCCTTCTTCAATTACCACATAGCCCTCGCCTAGTTTCTCGCGCAGTACACCAGGCCAGCGCACCGTCCTGGAATAGCGCTGCCCCGTCTCTGGGTCCTGGCCCCACGTGTTCGAGTCGCCAAAGCAGAGAATAGTCTTCATATCACGGTCGCTCCTGCCCTCAAATTGCGTCGTAACGCTCGCAAAGATGCATGAAATATGCGTCGCAGTATAGCACTGCGCAGCAGGCAAATCAGTCCAGGGCCGGTTCGTGCCGTACAATCGAACATCCCGCATACCTCTCAATTGAAGTGTGAATTATGACCAGTTGACAAACGACGCCATGGGTAGCTACTATGGACAAGTACGCACAGCCATGCAGTGAGCAGCAATAACAGCTCGCTCGCGCCAATGTGCGTCTGGATTTCCTGGTCAGCAAGCCATCCGAAGCGGCTGGCCGTTCCCGATGATTGTCGCGAAAGAATAGCGCATGGGCTGGAGCAGGGAGGAGCTCCAGTTGACGAGGTGGAGGCCGTTCGGATTCGTCAGCGGGGAGCCTCCAGGGCGGGCAACGCCACCGCCCTTTCAAGGTCGCGGGCAAAGCCGGCAGGCGACTGCCGGGACAAGACGCGACTATTGGCGACACAGGGAAGGGATTTTTGCGCCCAATGTGTGGCATCGTGGGGTATGTTGGCCCGCAAAACGCAACACCGATTCTCATTGAAGGACTCTCACGGCTCGAATATCGCGGCTATGATTCCGCGGGTATCGCCGTGATTTCAGGTACCGGCCAGTTGGAGGTACGTAAAGCAGCAGGCAAGCTCCAGAACCTTCGCACAGCCCTGGCAGTGGCGGAACCAGCCGGCCAGACCGGCATGGGACATACACGCTGGGCAACGCACGGCCGTCCCACCGACATCAACGCGCATCCGCATTCCGACTGCGGCGGCAATGTCACCGTGGTGCATAACGGCATCATCGAAAATTATGCCGAATTGCGCGACGAGTTGATCGCAGGCGGCCACAGCTTCCGCTCAGAAACCGATACCGAAGTGCTGGCGCATCTCATCGAGGACGCGCTCACCAGAGGCGAGACACTAGCGGGCGCCGTGCGTGCCGCTCTGGCACGTGTGACCGGTTCGTATGCCATCGTCGTCGTCAGCCGCGAACATCCAGACCATCTGGTTGCCGCCCGCCTGAGCGGCCCGCTCATCGTTGGCTTAGGCAAGGGCGAGAACTTCCTCGCCTCAGATATTCCCGCCATCTTGCCCCATACACGTGAGATCATCGTGCTGGAAGAGGGCGAGGTCGCTGACGTCACCGCGACGAGCGTCACGCTGACTGACCTCACCGGCAATTCCGTTTCACATGAGCCAATGCATGTGGATTGGGATCTCGAAGCAGCGGAGAAAGGTGGGTTCCCGCACTACTTCGTGAAAGAAATCCACGAGCAGCCCCATGCGCTGGCACGTGCCCTCTTGACGCGCGTCGTAGAACATGATGCCAAGCCAGTGCTACGGCTCGCCGAGTTGGAGAAACTTGCGGCAAGCGGCGCGTTGGCTACGATTCGCCGCATTACAATATTGGGGTGTGGCTCCTCGGTGCATGCTGGTCTGCTCGGCAAGTACGCTATCGAGCGCTGGGCGCGAATCCCAGTTGAGGTGAGTATCGCCTCCGAGTATCGCTATGCCGACCCCATCGTCGGCCCAGATACGCTCGTCGTCAGCATCAGCCAATCTGGCGAGACCGCTGACACGCTAGCTGCCACCCGGCTCGCTCGTGAACTTGGCGCGCCAGTGATCGCCGTCACCAACATCGTCGGCAGCGCACTGACGCGCGTTGGAGACGCTGTTCTTTACCTCCAGGCCGGACCCGAGATTAGCGTCACCTCGACGAAAACCTTCGCCGCGACGACGACCGTCCTCTACTTGCTCGCACTCTGGCTCGGCCAGCGTTCTGGGGCACTAAACGATGCTGAGCTAGACCTCGCCCTGCGCACCCTTCAGCAACTGCCCGCCCAAATGCAACAAATGCTCGACGACATCGCCGCCGACCGCACCGCGCTTGATGCCGCCGCGGCGCTGCTCGCCGACCGCACGAGTTGCATGTTCATCGGGCGCGGACCCGGCTTTCCCCTTGCGCTTGAGGCAGCGCTCAAGCTAAAGGAAATCTCGTATATCCATGCCGAGGCCTACCCTGCGGGTGAGTTGAAGCATGGTCCTATCGCCCTACTTGATCCCGAGGTGCCGCTGGTGGCCATGACGCTGGCCAGCCGCACCTACGACAAAGTAATCAGCAATGTTGAGGAGGTCCGCGCACGCGAGGCGAAAGTGCTCGCCGTGGCGACGCAAGGCGATGCGCAGATCGCGCGCCATGCTGATGCGACGCTCTACGTACCAGAGGCGCCGGAACTCTTCGCACCGCTTCTGGCGCTTGTGCCAATGCAACTCGTCGCTTATCACGTCGCGCTAGCGCGCGGCTGCAACATTGATCAGCCACGTAACCTGGCCAAGTCTGTTACCGTGGAATAACGGCTCCACGCTTGAAACACACCGCCTGAGGATGCTAACCTACTCGGTTCAGCGCCCCAGGCGGTTTACTTTGTATGCGCGAAACCCTTCAAGCGAAACCCCTCATTAGCAAATCATCATGAACCTCTTGACAGCCCCGCACCCCAATGGCACTATTTCATTCAACCGTTTGAACAAATAAATCTCATAACGACGCTCACCCAAGGGAGACTACATGTCCAGGCCTGTGAAAGCCGATGCCCGCCGCATAGAGCTCCTGGCTGCGGCAATCCGGGTGCTCGCGCGTCATGGTCTGAGCGAAACAACCACCCGCAAAATCGCGGCAGAGGCACGTGTAAACCAGGCGACCCTGCTCTACTATTTCGAGAGCAAAGACGAACTGCTCTTCGCCGTGCTGCACGAGATGATGCGCATGACTGAGGAGATCGCGCTTGAGTCTCGGCACCCTGGCGCAAGTCTACGTGACACGATCACCTCCAGCATCAACGCCTTCTGGCAACACGTCGAATCCGCGCCCGAATTGCAGATCATGCAATACGAACTCACGCTCTACGCGCTTAGAAATCCAGACGCCGCATGGCTGGCAAAGCAACAATACGAGGGTTACTGCAACGTCGTTGAAACCTTGTTTCGCGAAGCATACACAGAAGCCAACCAATCTAGCGCAGCATCATTCGACGCCCTAGCTCGCTTTGTCGTCGGCGGACTCGACGGCCTCATCCTGCAATTCGTCAGCGACCGCAATTCAAAGCGGGCACGGCATGACCTCGAACAACTTATCGCCGCTGTGCTCGCGCTTGCGGAAGGCATAGCCACACTTCCTATCATCAGTGTCGCCTCTACATCTAATGATTCATAGCAATCACCATCGAGGGACAGGAGTTGCGTATATGGTGCAGTCAGCACGGGAAGAGCAGCAGGCGCAGTCATCTAGCCAGACGAACGCCAACACGGCAGCCACCTCGCGAGATTATGCTTACTACCAGCGCGTCTTCCATGGCAAAGCGCTACCTTTCGCCTTTCTCGATCTCGACCTGCTCGACCAGAACATTCGCCAGGTGGTAGCGCGTGCGGGTGGCAAGCGCGTGCGCGTCGCCTCCAAGTCACTACGCTGTGTTGCGACTCTCAAGCGCATCCTCGCATCCGACCCCACATTTCAGGGCATCATGTGCTTCACCGCGCGTGAAGCCGCATTCCTCGCCGACCAGGGACTCGATGACCTGCTGATTGGCTATCCCACCTGGCACGAAGACGATATCGCCGTTGTTGCGCGGGCGACCACCACTGGCGCGCACATCACCCTGATGGTAGATAGCCTTGCACATGTGGAGCGCATCGAGTCACTTGCGCAACAGCATGGAGTGCGCCTGCCGCTCTGCCTGGATATTGATATGTCACTGCCTATTCCCGGCCTGCACTTTGGCGTATGGCGCTCACCACTCACAACACCGAACCAGATACGCCCAATAGTCAAGCGCATCGCCTCTTCGCAACACGTCTGGCTGGATGGGATTATGGGCTATGAAGCCCAGATTGCTGGTGTGGGCGACAACTACCCTGGTCGGATACTCAAAAACGCGGTGGTACGTTGGCTCCAGCGGCGCTCAGCGCGTGAGGTAGCGGCCCTCCGCGCCGACGTAGTCGCGATGATCGCGGAAGAATACAGCCAGCCGCTGCGCTTCGTCAACGGTGGCGGCACCGGCAGCATCACCACAACCCGCATGGAGTCCGCTGTCACCGAGATTACCGTTGGCTCAGCATTCTACGGTCCCGCGCTATTCGACAACTATTCCCGATTCCGCTACCAGCCCGCCGCGGGATTCGCCATCGAGATTGTGCGGCAGCCACGAGCGGACATCTTTACCTGCCTGGGTGGCGGCTACATTGCGTCGGGCGCCGCTGGCGTAGATAAGCTGCCAAAGGTCTATCTTCCGCATGGCGCCAGGTTCGATCCACTCGAAGCGGCAGGCGAAGTTCAGACGCCAATTCACTATACCGGGCCGATTCCACTTAAACCCGGCGACCCCATCTTCCTGCGCCACAGCAAGGCTGGTGAGCTATGTGAACGCTTTACTCATCTCGTGCTGGTCTCGAACGGCGCTATCATCGAAGAAGTCCCGACCTATCGCGGTGACGGTCAGTGTTTTCTGTAGAAGCGAGGCATCTATGTGCGCCAAACCCTCACGGCGGTTCGCCCGCAACTGGCAGAACTGGTCCGGCTCGGTCCAGAGTACGCCACGCGAGATCGTCACACCTCGAAGCCTTGACGAGCTAGCGCAGCGAATCGGCGCATATGGGCGCGACAGCCGCCGTGTACGAGTCGTTGGCGGGGGCCACTCGTTCACGCCGCTGGTGCAGACCAACGACGTGCTCCTGTCGCTCGACGGCCTGCAAGGTATCCAGGAGGTTAACGGGCAGCGCGGAACAGTCAAGGTCTGGGGTGGCACACGGCTCAAGCGGCTCGGCAACGACCTGCTGGCGCTTGGGCGCGCGCAGGAAAACCTTGGCGACATTGACGTGCAGAGCATCGCCGGAGCGATTAGCACCGGCACGCATGGCACCGGCGTGCGGTTCGGCAACATCGCCACGCAGGTTGTTGGACTAACTCTCGTGACCGCAACAGGCGACATCGCCGAATGTTCCTCTGATCAGCATCCCGATCTCTTCAAAGCTGCCCAGGTGTCGCTTGGCGCGCTCGGTGTGATCGCCTCGGTCACGCTTCGCACGGTACCGGCCAAGCGGCTTCGCTTCCAGGTACGTCGCGAGCGGGTAGATAGCTGCCTCGCCAACCTGGAACGCTACAAACAAGAAAACGATCACTTCGAGTTCTTCTGGCTGCCGTATACGCCGTGGGCGCAAGCGAAATTCCTCAACGAAACCGATGCGCCAGCAAAAGACGGCAACCTCTGGGGCACATTCAACAAAATTGTGCTGGAAAACGGCGTCTATTGGGTGCTCTCCGAAGCCTGCCGTCTGGCTCCACCTCTCACTCAAACCGTTAGCAAGATCTCAGCACAAGCGATCAGTTCATCTACCGAGACAGACTATAGCCACCGGCTCTATGCCACACCGCGCATGGTGCGCTTCCGGGAGATGGAGTACAACATTCCTGCTGAACACTTTACCACCGTGCTAGCGGAAATACGGGAATGCATCCAGCAGCGCCAGTTCAAGGTCCACTTCCCCATAGAGTGCCGTTTCGCCCACGCCGACGACATCTGGCTGAGTCCGGCGTACCAACGCCCATCCTCCTACATTGCCGTGCATATGTATCGCGGCATGGCATACGAAGACTACTTTGCCGCCATCGAGGCGATCTTCCGACGGTATCAGGGTCGGCCGCATTGGGGCAAGATGCATACGCGCACTGCTGACGAATTAGCCGCGCTCTATCCCCGCTGGGATGACTTCTGCCAAGTTCGGGCCACGCTCGACCCGCAAGGCATCTTCCTCAACGACTACCTGCGGCATCTCTTTGCGGTTGACGCACCGCACGCGCAGCACAGCGCCGCATTCCCATCGCCACACAACGCCTCGTAAATTATGGCAGCCTGTTGTTTCGTTTAGTGAGGACTGCACTTATGACCGATGTCTCGCCACCCACCGCCGTAGCTGAATCGCCCGCTGTGTCCGCCTCAGGAATGTTGCGCTCCAACACCCTTGGCCTACGCCATGCTATCGTTATCTCCGTTGCGGTGATGTCTCCCGCCGCTTCGATCTTCTTCAATACCATCCCACAAGCAGGGCTGGCAGGCGCGGCGATTCCGCTCTGCTACGTGATCGGCTTCATTGTGGCGCTGCTGGTCGCCAACCAATACAGCGAGCTATCACGCGAATTACCATCCAGTGGCTCAGCTTACACCTTCGTCACCGAAGGACTTGGCCCGCGCTGGGGCTTTCTCACCGGTTGGATCGGACTCATCGCCGTGGCCCTCGGTGCGCCGTACTCATTCATTCTGATGAGCGCCAATCTCCAAACGCTCATGTATCGCTGGTTTGGGATTTCTTTGCATTGGAGCGTGTATTTCGTCGCGGCAATCGGCATCGTCTTCGCGCTCTGCTACCTCGGCATTCGCCAGTCGCTAACCATTGACCTTGGCTTCCTGGCCTTCGAGATAGGCGTATGTCTGTTGTTGGCCGCCCTCGTTCTATTTCATGTTGGCGGGCAAGGTGGGCTGAGTGCTGCGCCGTTCAATCCCGCCTCAGTGCCCCCAGGTGGTGATCTCACCATTGGCATCGTGCTGGCCGTACTCAGCTTTATCGGCTTCGAGACCGCCGCAACACTCGGCGAAGAAACACGCAATCCCCATCGCAATATCCCCCGCGCAGTCTTCGGATCTATGATCGTCGTAGGCCTCTTCTATATTCTGATGGCCTATGTCGCCACCACCGGGTATGGCCCTGGCCATATGGCGACCGGCTACGCCAACGACCCCGCCCCATTCGACACCATCAGCCGCAAATTCAGCGGCGGCGCGCTGGCGGCATTGATTGATCTCGTCGGTATCTTCTCCTTCTTCAGTGCTGCGCTTGCCATCGTCAACGGCGGCGCGCGCATCCTCTACAGCATCGGTCGCGACGGACTGCTGCCGCGATGGATGGCCTGGACGCATCCCACGCGGCTAACCCCAGCAGGTGCAATCACGGCGCTTTGCACTGTTGGTATCGTCGTCGGCATTGGCCTCGGAATCCTGCTTTCGCCGATAAGCGCCTTCGCATTTCTGGGCACGCTCGACGCGCTCTTCATTCTGCTCATCTATGTGCTGGTCAACATCGCCTGCTTCCGCTTCTTCCGGCGCAAGCGTCGCGCACAATTCAATTGGGTACGCCACGGCCTGCTTCCGCTCCTAGGCCTGCTCATCAGCGCGGGCATTTTCACGGCAGCCGCCATCTCGCCCGGTCCCGCGCCGCTCAGCTTCACACCACTGGTCGTCGGTATCTGGATGGCGCTCGGCCTGGCGGTATTGGTTGTGATGCGCGGCAAATTCGCCTCCAACTGACCAAAACACAGTCCCCCCTTGACTTCATACCGCACTGTACGGTATCCTCTTGGCAACAACCGAATACACGATGTCCACTCTCATCCAGACTGGCAGAGGGAAACGGCCCGATGAAGCCTGGCAACCCACCCGCAACTGCGCGGGCAGGGTGCAAACTCCGGCGGAGCAATCCGCGAGATGAGGGGGATAGCAGCGACACGCAATGTGTCTCTTGCCTTCCGCCCCCACCATTCGCTGGTTGGGGGCGTTTTATTTGGTTGATTGACTCTCCGAACAAAAAGGTGCAGCGCACCATCACGGCGCACGCCTCATATCCGTAACAAAGCACAGACGAGGACGAGTACCCAGAACGAATGTGGCGACAGAGAGCCGTAGTTGATGAGAAGTCGGCGCCATCTTCTCTGGCGAAAATGACCTTCGAGCCGCTAGCCGAAACTCCGGGTTGTTGCCCGTAGCAGTAGGCATAGACGGGTGGGCGCCGTTAGATCGCCCTGACGTTCTCCGCGTTCCCTGCGGACGACGCCAACAAGGCCGTGCGCCCTCGCGCGCAGGCGAACCAGGGTGGTACCGCGATTGACCTCTCGCCCCTGCACAGGCGGGAGGTCTTTTGTTTCCAAAAACAGGGCGGTACACCATGAGCATCCCAGAAAAAGCAACAGTGCAGCAATGGCCTTCGGAATGTCAAACGTACGACCGTGCTGCCTCATCGCCTGTCCCGTGGAGCGAAAAACGCAGCGTCACACTTCCACAAATACGCTTGGATTGCGGAGACACACTTGCTCCAGTCACGCTGGCCTACGAAACCTGGGGCGCACTCTCGCCAGCGCGCGACAATGTTGTGCTGCTCTGCCATGCCCTGACCGGTGACGCACATGCCTGCGACATAGCATATCCCGACGACCCGCGTGCCGGTTGGTGGAATGCATTAGTCGGTCCAGGTCGCGTCTTCGACACTAACCAGTATTTCGTCGTCTGCTCAAATGTGCTCGGCGGCTGCTACGGCAGCACCGGACCAACCAGCCCTCATCCTAGCGACGGCACCCCCTACCAGTTGCGCTTCCCGCACGTTACCATAGCTGACATGGTTCGCGCGCAACGCGCGCTGCTTACACAGCTAGGCATCCACCGCCTGGCCGTTGTGGCGGGTGGCTCGCTCGGTGGCATACAGGCGTTGGAGTGGGCGCTGCGCTATCCCGATGTCGTCCAGCGAGCCATCATCATCGCCTCCGCCGCACGCCTGCCAGCTCAAGGCTTGGCAATTGACACCATCGCCCGCCAGATGATTCTCTCGGATCCGGCCTGGCAGGGTGGCGCTTACGCCCCAAATGCCGGACCCAAACTCGGACTGGCGCACGCTCGCATGCTGGCGATGCTTACCTACACCAGCGCAATGGGGCTGGAAGCGCACTTTGGCCGCGCACCTGCCAGCCGCGAGAGCGCATGGCCACGTTTCGGACTGCGCTACAACGTAGAAACCTATCTACTCCATCAAGGCGACAAGTTCGCGCACCGCTTCGATGCCAACTCCTACCTCTATCTCACCAGCGCCATGGACCAGTACGACGTTACTCGCAGCTACGGCCCTGACGCAGTAGCCTATGCGCGCCTTCGGGCCAACGTTCTGGCGATAGGCATCAGCAGCGATTGGCTTTATCCACCATCGCATGTCCGCGCGCTCGCGGCAGCCATCACAATGGCAGGTGGCCGTGCGACCTACGCCGAGATCACCTCGCCTCACGGCCACGACGCATTTCTGAAGGAATGGACACAGCTTGATGAGCACTTGCGTCAATTCTTGAACATCCCCACTTCCGACGCGCCTCTGCCCCCGACACCGAACGGGCGCGCGCCACCCTACAAAGACGCATCTCCCCCAACGACATCAACCACGTTCAATACACCCAACACACAGGAGCACAATTGTGACAAACCTTGAGGCAACCATTCCAACCGAGACCGCAACTACCGAAACACCAACCGACACATCCGTGCGTTACGGCTTTGAAACACTCGCATTGCACGCTGGACAAGAAAGCCCCGATCCCGCAACACGTGCGCGTGCAGTGCCGATTTATCAGACCACCTCGTATGTCTTCGAGGACGACCAGGATGCCGCCGATCTCTTTGCCCTACGCAAGTTCGGCAACATCTATACGCGCATCATGAACCCCACGCAGGATGTCTTCGAGAAGCGTATCGCCGCACTTGAAGGCGGCGTGGGAGCGCTCGCGACTGCTTCCGGGCAAGCGGCAGAGTTCCTTGCCATCCTCAATATCGCGCATGCGGGCGACGAAATTGTAAGCGGTACCAGCCTCTACGGCGGTACCTATAACCTCTTCTCCCAGACACTTCCACGGCTCGGCATCGCCACACATTTCGTGGATAGCAGCAACCCGGAGAACTTTCGGCGCGCGATCACACCTCGTACTCGCGCGCTCTACGCCGAAGTCGTTGGCAACCCAAGGCTGGATACGCTCGACATCCAGGCAGTCGCCAACATCGCACATGAGGCGGGCATCCCGCTCATCGTAGATAACACCGTGCCCAGTCCCTATCTTCTCAATCCACTTCGCCATGGCGCAGACATCGTCGTCCACTCGGCAACGAAATTCATCGGCGGCCATGGCACCTCCATCGGCGGTGTCATCGTGGATGGCGGCACCTTCGATTGGGTTGGCAGTAGAAAGTTCCCGTCGCTCACCGAGCCAGACCCCTCGTACCACGGCGTGCGCTACGTTGAAGCGTTCGGCCCAGCAGCCTATATCATCAAAGCACGTGTACAGCTCTTGCGCGACCTGGGACCAGCCATCAGCCCGCTCAATAGCTGGCTGTTCTTGCAAGGACTGGAGACATTACCCTTGCGGATGGAGCGCCACAGCGAGAACGCCCTGCGCGTCGCTCAATTTCTCGACGGGCATCCCGCCGTTTCCTGGGTCCTCTATCCCGGACTCCCCAGCCACCCAGCGCACAGCATAGCGCAACGCTACTTCCGGCATGGCTTTGGCGCGCTCGTAGGCTTCGGCATCAAGGGTGGCCTGCAAGCTGGCAAACGGCTCATCAACGAGGTGAACCTCTTTTCGCTGCTGGCGAACATCGGCGATGCCAAGTCGCTGATTATCCATCCTGCCAGCACCACGCACTCACAGCTCACCAGCGAAGAGCAGCATGCGACAGGCGTAACGCCTGATTTCATCCGTCTCTCCGTAGGTATTGAGCACATTGATGACATCCTGCGCGACCTGGATCAAGCCCTCCGCAAGGCAACACAGGCATAGTCAGCGTCTACGCGCTACGGGACAGTCCGGCATCTCGATTCTTCAGTCGCTAGACCCCGTAGCGCGTAGCTTCCACATTTTTCTTCAAGGAGATACACTATGCGCGTCATCAAGTTCGGCGGCAGTTCCCTTGCAAATGCTGAGCGCATCCTGGCTTCCGCGCAAATCGTCGCGACCGCCTCGCGCACAGCGCCTGTGACCGTCGTGCTTTCAGCCATGGCAGGCGTGACCGATACGCTGATCTCACTTGCTGAGCACGCGCTCGCCCGCAATACAGCCTGGCACGACATCTCCGATATGCTCGAAGCCCGACATCGCGCTATCTATACTGCGTTAGCCGATACCCCTACAGAAACCTTTGTGCGGCAGTGGGACGCCCTGCTCTCCGACGCTGAACACCTTTCGGCGCTGCCCCAGAACACGGAGCCGACGACAAAGGCGGCGGCAGTGGCGCGCTTCTCTGGGTGGGGCGAGCGGCTCATCATAGATCCTTTTGTCTGGGCGCTTACGCATCTCGGCACACCTACGCGCGGACTTCTTACTGCTCCGGTGCTGCTCGCTAGTGTGGACGACTCGCTTCCAATCCCCTCCATCCTTGCCACTCGTGCCTATCTCGCTCCACGTCTGGCTCCCATGGTGGCGCGAGGTTGCGTGCCAGTAATTCCTGGCTATATCGCTGGCGACGCCACAGGCGCACTCACCACCCTTGGGCGCAACGGATCGGATTATTCTGCCGCCGTCATAGCCGCCGCGCTCGGCGCCGATTCGCTCGTCATCTACAGTGATGTCTCCGGTATCTACACTTCCGACCCCAACATCGTGCCAGAAGCGACGCTCATTCACCGGCTAACCTACGCCGAAGCCGCCGCAATCGCCTCCCGTGGCGCAAAGGTGCTGCACCACAGCGCCACCGAGCCGTTGGTACGTGGACGCATCCCACTCTATCTCCGCAGTAGCCATCTTCCAGACATGCCAGGAACCGACATCATACCAGAGCCATGTGGTATCCGACCCTCACGCTGGGTCATAGCAGCGCATCCTGCCACCAACAACACGGAGAGCGACATCACCATCACCTTCCTGCCTTCATGGTCCCCAAACAGCGTGTCTCCATCACCAGATCTCACATCACTTCTCGTTCGCTTCCCGCATGCGGCTATATGCGAGCAACCGTCATCTGATGCTATCTTTCCCACAATCCACTTCCGTGTACCCGCACACCAAGCTGCTGAAACGCAACGCGCGGCACATCGCACACTCACGGCCTTCGATTGCATGGCTCACGAGATTATGACACCACACCAGTCCTAGACAAGCTTGACGTATCTTCCACTCCTTCTCCCAACGCCATCGGCACACTGAATGAAAACACACTGCCGTATCCTAAACGGCTCTCCGCCCAGATACGTCCGCCATGTAATTCGACCAGATGCTTGGCGATTGCCAGCCCAAGCCCTGTACCAGCCTCAGCGCCTGACTCTAATACTTGCCGCCCGGTAACGCGCGTGCGAGCGCGGTCAGCCTTGAAAAACCGCTCGAACACACGCGGCAAATCTTCCTCATCTATGCCGATGCCGGTGTCCGCCACCCGTACCACGAGAACTTCTGGCGTGCTGTCGGGCTGCGCATCAGCCTCGTGCGCTTTCTCACCCATCTGCGGCCTAGACTCCTTTGCCACTGCCGATTCTGGCATGGTCACCGCAGACACCGTGACGGTCCCACCATCAGGTGTGTATTTGATCGCATTGTGGATGAGGTTAACAAGCACCTCCCCGATGCGCATGCCATCAATCAGCGCGTCAGGGAGCCTTTCGGCAGGCGGCATTGCCTGAAGTGCGATGCCGCGCTCCTCCGCCAGTGGACGCATGCGATCCAACGTGACCTCGATCAGCCCCTCCAGCTCCGTTGGCTCGCGTTTCAAGCGTATCTTGCCCGATTCGATGCGCGAAAGTTCGAGCAATTCAGTCACGAGCTGCGAGAGATGGTCAATTTCCACCCCAGCGCGCACAGCGAAATCTTGTGCCGCAGTGGGCGCCGTCCCTATCGCGGGAATCAACGTCTCGTTCAACAACTTCAACGCCGCCAGCGGTGTACGTAACTCATGTGACACATGCGACACGAAATCACTTCGCACGGTCTCCAGCCGTCGCAACTCGGTGAGATCTTCGATTGCCAGAACAAGATGCGTCGTCATCCCTTCCTTCGCCGAGATAGCGGGCTGCGACACAGAGGAAAACGAAAGCTTCAACGGCGTCACCCGCACACGCCATGTCTGCCCAGTAGCAGCCCGCTGAAATGTCCGCTCGACAACCTCTTGCGTGTGCGTCGCTTTCATCAACAGGCGCGTAGTATCATAATCCTGAATTACCGTGGCGAGCATTCGCCGCACCACCTGAGCGCGCGGCAACGCGACTAGTGACAGCGCCGCAGCGTTCGCAAAGAGAATCACCCGGCTGCGATCCGTTACAAACACCGGATGAGGGTAGGCCTCCAGCGTCGCGTCAAAGAGTTCACGCAAATCGTCATTTTCGTGCGAGACCCCAGTATATGCCACATCCTCGATACCAGCATCCCGACGCGCACGCCACCACAGTGCCAGGCGATCATTCGGCCACAGCACCATTGCCGCGACCACTGCGCCGGTGAGAAACGCGACGATGA
This sequence comes from Ktedonobacterales bacterium, assembly GCA_030167145.1. Taxonomy (GTDB): domain Bacteria; phylum Chloroflexota; class Ktedonobacteria; order Ktedonobacterales; family JADMIN01; genus SMAG-U1939. Next base: position 165,408 of record CP126532.1, read on the forward strand.
CATCGAGACTTGTCATCGTTTCCATCCTGTCTCCTTGCACGCTAGTCTATCTGTGCCTTTGACGGATTAGCGGACCTTACTCCTCACGATTATAACATCACTCAACCCCCCAATTTTCCCGACGCGCACCGCAGTTCAAGCCTTTAACAGAGCTTTAACACTCGCTTAGGGAGCCATTAACGTGCCGCAGATACATTCAACACGGGACACGCAGAGAGCTTTGGTTCGCACAGATGAGATTGCTGCGAACTCGTGAATCATTCAGTGTCCAGTTTCTCTTGTTGAGGATGTTGAGGAGGCAATATGTTCGGTCGCACCTTCGCGATCCGCTCTCTCACAAGCAAAGCGCTGCTCGGCGCGGTGCTGGCGTCTACTGTCGCCATCGCCGCCTGCAGCGGCACATCGTCCGCTGGCAACGGGGGCAATACCTGCCCCTCTACAAACACCTTGACCGGTGCCGGCTCAACTTTCGACCAGCCGCTGTTCTCGAAGATGTTCGAGCAGTACCCTAACGTGAAATGCGGTGCACAGGTTAGTTATTCGCCAGTAGGAAGCGGAACTGGCATCAGTCAATTGCTAGCCGGAACAGTGGATTTCGGCGCCACCGACGCGCCAATGTCTGACACACAGCTTAGCCAGAGCACCAACGGCCCAATTGTCCACATCCCAGTCACACTGGGTGCTGTGGCCATCACCTATAACTTGTCGCAAGTGCCCGCTTCCACTCAGCTCAAATTCACCGGCCCGTTGATCGCGGACATCTATCTCGGCACCGTCAAGTTCTGGGACGATCCTGCTATCACCCAGCTCAACCCTGGAGTCACTCTCCCCCATGAAGCCATCGCAGTCGTCCACCGGTCCGATGGCAGCGGCACCACTGGCATCTTTACCCACTATCTCTCCGCAATTAGCCCGACTTGGCAATCCCAGGTCGGCGCCGCCAACACCGTCAACTGGCCAGTGGGCGTAGGCGCCAAAGGCAATGCGGGCGTGGCAGCGCAGGTGAAGAGTACTGCGGGCTCCATTGGCTACAACGAATTGGCCTATGTGCTCACCAACTCCATTCAGTACGGAGTCGTCCAAAATGCCGCTGGCAACTACGTCGCGCCATCGCTGGATAGCGCGAAAGCCGCAGCCGCCAACGTCACCCAAATCCCCGATGACCTGCGCTTCTATATCGTCAACGCGCCAGGTACAGACTCGTACCCCATCAGCGGTTTCTCCTGGGTCATTGTCTACAAAAACCAGAAAGACGCTGACAAAGGCCAGGCCATCGCGAACCTGGTCTGGTGGATGATCCATGATGGGCAGCAATACTCCACACCATTGAGTTACGTCCCGCTGCCCAGCACCATTGTGACGAAGGGCGAGGCGCAAGTCAAATCACTTACCTGCGGCAGCAGCGCCTGCTACAAAGGGTAAGTTGTCGTAGGCATGTAGACACTACCAGGCAGCGCGTTGACTTCAAAGCCATTGTGGCCCAGACAGTCAACGCACTGCCAAACAGCGCAATTTGAGAGGAGGCTGACGTCTATGCAATTTCCGCTGGCTGGTGCGCTCACGGCCACACAGCAACGCAGCCGTGCATGGCTGACACAGTTACGCATCCAGGCACGACGCCCTGGTGATCTATTGTTCCGCAGCCTCATCATTCTCTTCGTCGTCACTGTCATTGGTGTGGTTGTGGGTGTCGCCTGGGTATTACTAAGCAGTTCTTTACCTACGATTCGCACCTTCGGACTGAATTTCCTCAGATACAATGCGTTTGATCCGGTGCATAATCTCTACGGCGTGAGCCCCGCGATTTTTGGAACGCTTGTTACTTCAGCTATAGCGCTCATCCTTGCACTCCCTATCGGCATCGGCACGGCGATCTTCCTGGTAGATTTCTGCCCACGCCGGCTCCGGGCTCCAATCGCCTTCCTGGTGGATGCCCTCGCCGCGATCCCAAGTGTTGTCATCGGCCTCTGGGGATTTCTAGTATTCGCGCCCTGGCTTCAGCACACAGGGGAACCCTGGCTGCAACAGCATTTCGGCTTTTTGCCTTTCTTCCAGGGCCAGCCCCAGGGTGTTGGTCTGCTTGCGGCCGGACTCATCCTCACCTTCATGATTCTGCCCATCATCACCGCTATTACGCGAGAAGTCATGTTGGTGGTGCCTGTATCACAGCGTGAAGCTATGCTGGCACTCGGCGCTACCCGCTGGGAGGTGATTCGCTATGCGGTACTCCCATTCGCGCGTGTTGGCATTGCCGGAGCCGCTATCCTTGGGCTTGGCCGCGCCCTTGGCGAAACCATCGCTGTGACACTTGTCATCGGCAACCAGGCAGCACCGCCGAGCGCGAGCCTCTTCAACACCGGCTATACGCTTGCCAGCGTAATCGCCAACCAGTTTGGTGAAGCCACCCCAGGACTATTCATCTCTGCTGTCATGGAGGCTGGACTGATTCTGCTCATTCTTACGCTCATCACCAACATCTTTGCACGTCTTCTTGTTGCCAGACTAGGGCATGGTCGCGTCAGAAAGGTTGTCATATGAACATTCGAACGTCGCTAGCGTCGGCATCCAAGCCCGCCAATCCCTTTCAACCCGACCATGGCCTACTTCATGTGAGACGGCAGCTTGCCAATGGTGTGTGTATATTTCTGACCACACTCTTTGCCGTCGCTGCTGCTACCTTCCTGCTCTATCTAGTGCTGTACATAGCACGGCAAGGCCTTCGATTCCTTAATGTGGCCTTCTTCACCCAAGCGCCCAAAGCCGCAGGTGAGTTAGGCGGCGGCGTTGGGCCTGCCATCGAAGGTTCGCTGATTATGGTAGGGCTAGCCGCGCTCATTGGCATTCCGCTAGGCATGGCCACAGGTATCTATCTGGCCGAGTACGGTCGCGGATTCCTTGCTTCGACGGTGCGGTTTCTGGTGGATACCTTGACTGGCATCCCAACCATTATCTTTGGTCTCTTCATTTGGGTGCTCATCGTCGTGCCAGCGCACTCGTTCTCTGGCTTTGCTGGCGGCGCTGCGCTCAGCATCATCATGATCCCCACTGTCGCACGCGCAACTGAAGAGGTGCTCCGTCTGGTGCCCAAAGAACTGCGCGAAGCATCAATTGCGCTGGGCGCCACAGAGTCTCGGACTATCCTGCGCGTCGTAGTTCCTGCTGCACGCGCTGGCATCATCACCGGAATTATGCTCGCTGTGGCCCGTGTGGCAGGCGAAACAGCGCCACTTCTGATGACTGCGTTTGGTACTCCATTTTTTAGCACGAACATATTTCGTCCCATGGATGCGCTACCTCTACGCATCTTCAACTCTACATTGAGTCCCTACGACATTGACATCCAGCATGCTTACGCCGGCTCATTCGTACTCATACTGCTCGTTATCGTCACGTCGCTGTCTGTACGCTGGGCTACTGGTGGCTTCAAGCCTAGAGGAAGATAACACCCGATGTCTCAGGCAACCAACAGTCAAATACACATGCCCGATGCAGCAGCTACATCAGCGGCTGTCATTACGGCTCAGCATCTGAACGCCTGGTACGGGCAAACGCAGGCGCTCTATGATATCAGCCTCGCTGTCCCCCCAAACAATGTCACCGCTCTGATCGGACCGTCAGGCTGTGGCAAATCCACCTTTGTCCGTTGCCTCAATCGCATGCACGAAGAGGTTGACGGCGCCAGGGTCAGCGGCATCGTCGCAGTGGAGGGCGCCAACGTCTATAACCGTGGCATTCGCCCGATGTATGTCCGGCGCCACATTGGCATGGTCTTCCAACAACCAAATGTTCTGCCAACGCGGAGCATCTTCGACAATGTGGCTATTGGCGCACGTCTCAATGGCCTCGCACATGGAAAAAAGCTCGAAGCGCTAGTTGAGCAAAGTTTGCAGCGGGCGGCTATTTGGGATGAGGTGAAAGATCGGCTGAAAATGCCCGCTTTTCTGCTATCTGGCGGCCAACAGCAGCGCCTCTGCATCGCCCGCGCACTCGCGATCCAGCCAAAAATCTTGCTCATGGATGAACCGTGTTCCGCGTTAGATCCCATCGCCACGCTACAGATCGAGCAGCTTATAGACGAGCTTAAGCGTGCCTACACCATTGTCATCGTGACGCACAACATGCAACAGGCAGGGAGGATTTCAGATAGAACAGCGTTCTTCCTTCTTGGACGCTTGATCGAGGAGGACGAGACAATTCGTATCTTCTCGCAACCAGCAAAGAAAGAAACAGAAGATTACATCACCGGGCGCTTCGGCTAAACGCGAAAGTGAGCAAAGATAAATGGTCCAAACCCCAACGAGTCATGTAACTGAAAGTACGGAACACATGGCGGACGAATCGGTGAATTCTCATATTGCAGTTGTGCTTGCGCCGATTAAAATGCAGGCACTGAACCTGAACATCTACTATGATGATAACCATGCCATCAACAACGTCAGCATCGAAATTCCCGAACGCCAGGTCACAGCGCTCATGGGTCCATCAGGCTGCGGCAAATCCACATTCCTACGCGCCCTTAACCGCATGCACGACCTGACACCCTCGGCGCGCGTCACAGGCATCGTCAAACTAGATGGCCAAGATATTTATGCCCCAGACATGGACATCGTCCGCCTGCGTCAGCGAGTGGGTATGGTATTCCAGCGTCCTAACCCTTTCCCGAAATCCATCTTCGAGAATGTCGCCTACGGGTTGAAAGTGCAGGGTGGCCATAGCGCTCAGCAGATGAAGGAGACAGTCGAGCGTAGTCTGCGCGGCGCAGCCCTTTGGGACGAGGTGAAAGACCGTCTGCATGCGAGCGCGCTCAGCCTCTCTGGCGGCCAACAGCAACGCCTCTGCATTGCGCGTGCGCTTGCCGTCGAACCCGAAGTCATCCTCATGGATGAGCCATGCTCCGCGCTAGACCCCATCGCCACCCTCAAGATAGAGCAGCTAATTGACATGCTCAAGCAGCGCTACACCATCGCCATCGTCACTCACAATCTTCAACAAGCTGGGCGTATTTCGCAATACACCGGCTTCTTCCTGACAGGCAACCTCATCGAGTTTGCCCCAACCACCCAGATATTCTCGCGCCCACAAGACAAACGCACCGAAGACTTCATCACCGGGCGCTTCGGCTGATCATAAGTCTACCAGCCGCAGCCATTATGCGCAGCGCAGAAAGAGGCACACACATGACAACCCGTGACGCATTTCATCAGGAACTACGTGAGATCGAAGAAGCCGTAATCCAGATGGCCTCGCTCGTAGAAGCTGCCATCGCACGCGCTATGCAAGCGCTCACCCGGCGTGATACGCTCCTTGCGGACGAAGTCATCACCAGTGATGGCGCCATCAACGAGTTGCAACGCAGCATCCGCAACCGCTGCATCAGTGTCATGGCACGCCAGGCGCCTGTTGCCCGCGACCTGCGTGAACTTTCGACCGTCCAACTGGTCATTAACGAATTGGAGCGCATGGGCGACCATGCGGTAGGCATCGCCAAGCAATCCGTTCGATTGCAGGGTGTTGAATTGCCACCGACGATCGGCGATTTGAGCGAACTGGCTAAGCTGGTGCGAGAGCAGGTACGTGCGGGGATTCAGGCATTCATTGATGTCAACGTTCAGGCTGCGCGCGACATTTGCGCAAAGGATGATGAAATTGACCATCAATATGGCGCCATCTTCGCCGATCTGCTTGATCGTATGGCCAAAAACACCGCCTATATCCCTGTTGGTGCCGGTCTGATCTTCGTGGCCCATGACCTGGAACGAATCGGTGACCGTGTGACCAACATCTGCGAAGATGTAATTTACATGGTCACCGGCGAGATCGAAGAACTCAACTGAGGGTCAACAACCGTGGAAACCACCGAGATGGACCGCACAATTCTTGTTGTCGAGGATGATGCCACACTGCGTGACACCATCGCCTACAACCTCCGAGGCGAAGGATACGGCGTGCTAACCGCCAACGATGGTATTACCGCGCTAGAGATAGCATGGCAGAATCCTGTATCGCTCATTCTGCTCGACCTCATGCTGCCTCGTCTCGATGGGCTGGATGTCTGTCGGCAACTCCGCAATAAGCCCGAGACAGCCCATATACCCATCTTGATGCTGACCGCGCGTGGCGAAGAGACGGACAAAGTCGTCGGATTAGAACTCGGCGCGGATGACTACGTCACCAAACCATTCAGTTGGAAAGAACTCCGTGCGCGGATTCGTGCCCTCCTTCGACGCGGTGAACAGCCCGCAGCAGCCGATATACCCCATGCAGCGCCTGGTGCCACCGCCGAAGATCGCATTCTGATTGTCAACGAGCTGCGAATTGACGTTGGCCGTCGCCAGGTGTGGCGTGATGACCGCGAGATAGATCTGCCCGCCCGCCTCTTCGACCTGCTCGTCTACATGGTACGTAATCGTGGGATCGTACTGACTAGGGACCGCTTGTTGCAACACGTATGGGGCTACGATTTCGCCGGAGACACCCGCACCGTTGACGTCCATATGCGCTGGCTACGTGAAAAAATGGAAAACGACCCCGCCCATCCTGAGTGGCTTCTGACCGTCCGAGGCGTCGGCTACCGATTCAAAGGCTAAATGTTCAAAGGCTACCGCACCGGTCCAATACCCCGATGTGACAATGCGACATCCTTTTGTAGTCTATGGCTATATGAAAGACGCGCCCCGTTACATTCATGCCTTCCCCGCCACTACTTCCACCACCTCCATCGCCCCTCCTAGAATTCGCGCTCCTGCCGCCAACAGCGCACGGTACACTTCCGCACCTCGTCCCGAATAATCGCGACGAGAGACGCTCTCTATCAATCGCGCCTCTCGATCCCCTTCAGCGCCTTCACCTGATTGCGGTTCCAATAGCACTACCTCTCGTCCCGATTGTTGCCCTTCAAATGCGGCTTCCAGCAGAGCGATATTTCCTGGCCCAAGTGGTACAGGGCAAACGACAATCAATTTCGCGCGGCGCATACAGTCACGAACCGCATCCAGGCCTGTTTCGGAAACACCAGCATATGGCGGCTCTGTAAGGCACAGTGTCGCAAGTTGCTCTGCAAGTATGTAGTCGCTGTCACCAATGTTAAGCGGCCCGACACTAAACCGTATGCCTGAATCCGCAAGCGACCGCATCAGCAACTCGCCCGACCCACATCCCGCGATCACATGCACTTTCGCTTCGGCACAGCGTCTTTTCTCATCGCCATCACAGCGTCCATCGCTATCCACATGGCCCGGTGGCAGCACGCTCAAATGCGTCTCTCCGCGAAGAATCCCGACCCGCACGGGTGTCTCATACACGTTTGCGAGCAGGTTGCTATTGAGCACTTCTCCCGGCGCTCCATCTGCCACGATCTCGCCTGTGAACAGCACCAACCGCGGGAAGAAGCGCGCAGCCAAATTCAAGTCATGCATCGCGGCGATCACTGTGAGTCCACGTTCACGATTGAGCCGTCTCAACAACCTTAGCACCTCAATCTGATGCCTGATATCCAGGTGTGCTGTCGGCTCATCGAGTAACACAATCCCCGCCTCCTGCGCCAGCGTCAGTGCCAGCAGCACCCGCTGCCGCTCACCACCGCTCAGTTCATTGAACACGAAATCAGCTAGCCCTATGGTCGCTGTTTCTTCGAGCGCGGTTTGTACCGCGTTCTGGTCCGCGCGTCCAATGCTCCCCCATATCCCTGTATGCGGCGTTCGGCCTAGCTCCACAATCTGCCGGACCGTATAGGCAAACCGCACCGAAAAATCCTGCGGCGCCATCGCCACTCGTCGCGCCGTTTCTCCCGGCCCAAGTTTCGCTACATCGCTCCCCTGGAGCAATACACGGCCCGTCGCGGGCCTTAGCGCGCCAGCAGCCAACTTGAGCACAGTGGATTTCCCCGCCCCATTCGGGCCAAGTAGGCCCACCATCTCTCCCGCATTCACCCGTAGCGTAATGTCGCGCACCACCGGGCGCGCGCCTGTTCGATACGCAAAACCGACCTTCTCCAGTGCCAGCGCGACTACATCACTCGTTTTGCGATTCGTTGCCATCGGCGGCCTCCATCACCATCGGTATCGCTGGCCAGCGTAACGCAGCAATCCCAGAAAAAATGGGCCGCCAACCAAAGCCGTCAGCACACCAAGCGGTAATTCGGTGGGAGCCGCCAGTGTTCGCGCAAAGAGATCAGCAACCACCACAAATATCGCGCCAGCCAGCGCCGTCGCCGGTATCAAGAGCCGGTGACGCGGCCCAAGTAGAATCCGGCACAAATGCGGCGCCACCAAACCGACAAACCCCACTAGCCCACTAATCGCCACTGCCGCCGCCACCAGCAGCGCGGCGCACGCCACAATCAGCAGCTTCACACGCTCCACTCGCAGCCCCAAATACCCCGCCATATCCTCGCCGAGCGCAAAGACATCCAGCGCAGGCGCGAGCATCAGCGCCACCACCAGACCTACCACCACAATCACCAAAACGACACCAACCTGTGTCCAATTCTCAACGGTGATACCACCCGATAGCCAGAGATATAAGCCCACCACATGCAATCCCAGCCGGTCATTCAGGCTGATGATTAGCGTTTGGAATGCCGTCAAAATTGCGCTCACCGCCACGCCTGCCAGCAGCAACGTCACCACCGGCGCTTGGCCGCCGCGCATGGCAAATCGGTACACCAGCGCCACAGCCAGCAATGCTCCAACGAATGCCAGTACCGCAACCATCCCGAATCCCAGCCAAGCGGCCGTATACAGCGCAGGCGCCGCAAAGGCGATGCTCGCTCCAAGCGCCGCCCCTGACGACGTGCCCAGTAAAAATGGATCGGCCAGCGGATTACGCAACAGTCCTTGAAACAGCGCCCCGGCAACGCCCAATGCCGCGCCTACCAGTGCCGCGCCCATCACACGCGGCAGCCGTAACACCAGCAAGATGGTCTCTTCGCTCTCTGGCCAGTGTCGCGCAAAATGAAAGATCGGCAACTGATTCAGCAGAATAGCAGCCGTATGCAGTGGCGAAATCGGCACAGCACCAACCGCCGCCGCCAGCACAATCGCGACAAACAATCCCACACACATCAGTGGTAAAATACCCACTCGCCAATTTCTGATGAGCAACCCGCGCTGGCGACCGATAGCGCTCCCATCCGGGCGGGGGGCAGCACCAACCTGTGGCTGTGCAAGCGGAGAATCTATACCTTCTACTCGCTCCACCATCTTATCCATGCCACAACTCCTGTCATGCTGCCATCCCCAAAGAAACAGAGGCGGTAATCACCGCCTCCACGCCTCCTAGGAAAATAGCTCTGGGTGCAGCAGCTTTGCCAGTTGTTCGAGGCCGTCAACGATACGTGGCCCCGCACGCTGCATCAAATCGGGATCAATTGCGTACACCTTGCCGCTCTGCACAGCAGCAATGGCCGACCATCCGGGACGTTCCGGCACGGCATGCGCGTCGCCACCATATTTCGGGTCGTCCGTCAGCACAATCACCTGTGGATTAGCCGCGATGATGCTCTCATCACTGACCTGCGGATAGCCCGCGTTCGATGCGTCGTTGCCAAAGACGTTCACCCCGCCCGCGTCAGCAATCAGTTCATCGCCAAACGACCCTTTGCCAAAGACATATGGCTTGCCTGGTGTATAATCGTCCGCCTCCATATACACACTGACTTTTGGCGCGCTCGCAACCTTCGCCTTGATAGCGTCAATGCGCTTTTGGAGCGAAGCCACGAGGGCATTTGCCGCCGACTCCGCATGCACGAGTTGGCCGACCAAACGCATTTCTTTCAGCGACCCCTCCAGGTCCAGTGCAGGCAGGTCAACCACCGTTATCCCCGCCTGCATCAGTTGCGCATCCTGCTTCGCCGTCTCACCGCCATAACCCAGAATCAAATCTGGCCGCAGCGCCACAATCGCCTCGACATTGGGATAGCCGTCAGCACCACTTATCTTCGGTTTCGCTGCCAGGTCCGCCGGATAATTTGTGTACGCATCTACACCTATCACCCGCGCCCCAACTCCCAGCGCGCCCAATATCTCGCTGTCGGTCGCCCCAAGTGACACGATACGCTGTGGCGCCTTCGCGGGAATCGTGATTGTCGTACCATTAGCGTCTTTCGCCAACAATGGCTGCTCACTTTTAGCCTGCGTGGACGTGCCACAGCCAGCAAATAGTGGGACCATCACCAGCGCGCTGAACACAAGCATCAGCGCCACGAATCCAGAACGATTACGAGCAAACATCACAACACACTGCCTCCGCGGACGCGCGGAAACGGACGGCGCCACGGCCGCATCGAGCGTCATCTAACCCAACATTCCAGACAACGTGCTCGCTCGGCCCGCCTCCAAAGAAAAAGCGCCTTCTTCCACAGCTATATGGAAGAAGGCGCACTACGGCGCTGCTCTTCTCCCCTTGGCGCGAAGGAACTGAGCGGTACCGTAAGGTCGGTCTCCTGGCTTTCGGGTGCCAGACAATCATGCCCGACAGGCTCCTCTTCAACCTTCCCACCGCATCACACAACGGCAGTGGTCCCACAGCATCAACTGTGGCAAGAGCAGCTTCATTCCCGATTACAGTGGCGCGTCCGCATCGGCATTTCACCGATTTCCCAAGCTATCCTAACGACGGAATAGCCACCTCACGGCATCAGCGATTCGGTTGTCAGTCGGAGTATAGGTTGCGGCTAGCTCGCGCGTCAAGAGCACAAGTCATATGCTATGCGCCTAGGTTGTTGCAGAACACACCGTGTACATAGCTTACCTCCACGATGGACATTGTTCTGCTTCTCACGGCACATCGCTTGTGAAACTAGTACTCGTCGTCTCCGTTCACCGCATGACGTGTTTCACTTTCCTGAAGCGCTGCCGCGACCTGCGAGCTACACCACTCATCATAACGCAGGTGATACTCGAGATGCTCGCGCTCATTGGCATCAGAGGCGGCCTCTATCCGACGTGTCAATTCTGCATGGCTGGTGCGGGAGGAACCCACCGCGCTTCGAAGGAGTCGTATGATGTCTGGTAGGGTGCTTGCCTCTCTAGAAATTGAACCGACCAGCATGTGCGTGTTGGGGTGCGCGGCATCAACTAACACCACCTCGTATGAGTCTGACGAACTCGGCGATGCCATGAGTTGGATACGACCATAGCGCTTCACCACGTCGGGCAGGCTTGACACGTCTTCCTCCCATCGCTTGAGAGTTGCTGCTCTGTCGCCTTTCCGGGACCATTTCTCAATGTGCCACCCAACTCAAGTATAGCTATAGCCGATGAGTGAATGACAAGCATTTACACGAATTTGGTATCAGGCCCAGCGCACACTCATACCTACTTCACGATCACAGTCAGATTCATCTCTGGGTGAATGGTACAGGTAATCTCATACGTGCCAGACGTCGAAAACACGACACTGCGAACATCACCATTGGAGATAGTAAGGCCATTCCCTTGGAAATCCTCTGGTCCAGCCGCGTGTAGGTTACAAGCCATGTCGCGGCCCAGACAAAGATGATGATACCCGCCGGTCGTATCGTCCAGACGCAGTGTCGCACCTGCCTGTACCACAATCTGCGACCGAGCAAAATTATCCCCCAACAGCCGCATTGTAACGCCGTCGGTCGCCGTGCTCGCATGTGATCCACTACAACCAGCCCCACCCCAAATGACGAAAAGCGCAAGCGCCGCCAGTGCTACCAGCCGCTTACGTTTCGGTTTTAGCGACAGGATGCCCACACGTGGCCATCTCATAACCCCGCACCTCGCCTTATCCGATTCGTCCAACCATAACGAAGCAGGGACCCCCTGAGGTGGGAGTCCCTGCTTGCTCGATAGGAGACTATTGCACCGTCACAATGATCTGCATCCCTGGGTGAACTGTGCAGACCACATTGTATGTTCCCGGCTTGGTAAACGTGATATCTTTCGTCTCACCACCCTGGAACGTCGTGCCCTGGCCCAACAATTCCGCAGGCGCGTCCCCCGAAGTCAGGCACGTCGCGCTATAGGCAGTGCCATCGGCAACGCACACGATATGGTATCCACCACCAGCAACCGTGTCATCGAAGTGAACCGGCGTATTCGCCGTCACTGTGATCGTCTTCGCCGTAAAATTGGTGGCATCCATCTGAATGGTGTTCGCGGGTGCGCTGGGACCACTGGTCGTCGAGGTTCCCGGTGTCTTGCCGCAGCCCATCACGGCCAGAGCGAAGACCAATGCCAGAGGAACGGTCAAGAGTGCCATCTTCTTCATAAATGAGGAAGGTCCTTTCGATGTTGTGAGTTGCTTCGCGCCGCAAAATCCGACGCGCCAAACACTGCGAAAAATGCGCGTGGCGTAAGCGACCGCCACGTATGTGTATCGCGATGCGCCGCATCTGACTGTATCAAAAGCCAGCACATCCCCGCAAGCGGTATATACCTTACCCTTGCCTCAGGTATTCGCCTGAACTCATATCCGGTGCCTGCTCTGCCCTTCTTGCCGGCTCACCCGCACCCTGCCGAAGTGTGATGCGATTGTTAGAGGCGTACGAGCCGGTACCCTACACCCGGCGCCGTCAAAATATATCGTGGAGCACTTGGATCAGGCTCGATCTTTCGCCGCAGGCGCCGTATATACACCCAAACAAACTCGATCTCCTCACGATAAGCTGGACCCCACACCCGTTCGAGCAGCGTCTCGTGCGAAAGCACCATCCCCGCATGACGCGCGAGTTCCCGAAGCACTTTGAACTCAGTTTTGCTGAGCGACACGCTTCCCCCATGCACAGCAACAGTGCGTTGCGCAAAATCAATCACTAGATCGCCGCTTTGGAACACCGGCTCTATCACCGTATGTTGATGCGACGCTTGAGTACGCACAGCCGCGCGCACGCGCGCGAGCAACTCATCCAGATGAAACGGTTTGGCGATATAGTCCGCCGCACCTGAATCAAGCAAAGACACACACTCCTCGGCATCATAGTGACGTGTCAGCACAACAATCGGGGACTCGGTATATGCCCGAAACCTGCCTACCAATTCAGCGCTACTCATCCCAAACGACCCAGCATCGAGCAGCACCACATCAGGCTCCTCCACATCAATCAGATGGAAAGCCTCATCCGGGTCCCCCGCCACAAACGGACGATATTGGTGTGCGTCGAGATTGGCTCTCAGATAGCGAACCATACGTGGATCACTATCCAGCACCAGCGCGACTGGTCGCTCGCGCACGGAGACTGGTCGCGCTGGTATCACCGCCCCATCGCCTTTCATCGTCGAAGTCGAGTCCGGCATCACCGCCCCAACCGACACAACGTTTGGCACGAGCGGCCACGCGGCGAAGAGCACCATACCTGGCCCACTTGGCGGTATTTCCGCCCAGACACGTCCACCATGACGATCAACGATTTCCCTGGCTAGTGCCAGCCCCAGACCACCCACAGACCCACCACCTCCGGTTTGCGGCGTGTAGAACAGTTCAAAAATCGCGTCCAAGTCACTTGCTTGCGCCGCACGCCCAAACTGCCGCACACTGACCACTACATCATCACTGCGCGGACGGACATCCACCCGCACGGTACCTCCTTCGGGTGACAGCCATACCGCCGCCTCAAGCAACAAATTCAGACATTGCTGCACACGTTTCATATCCGCCATAATTGACGGCACCTCGCCCGGCAGTGCCAGCTCAAACGAATGCTCAGCCGCGCGCGTCTTCCAATCCGCAAGCAGCGCCATGAGCAAATCCCCTGGCTCCACCGGTTCGATGTGTAATGCAGCGCCATCCCTTCGCAATGCATCCAGCTCTGCCACAACCGCGATGGCCGTTCGCAGATCATGGACAGCTCCAGCAATCGCACGTAGTGCGGTCCCCTGCTTCCCGCTGTCCAGCTTCCGCCACCGACCCAACAGATCCTTCACCGACGCCTCGATCAATTCTGCCTGCCGTTGAAGATGTCCGCTCCCAGACCTCACAAATGCGTGATCTGTCTCATCTGCATCGCGCTGCGCTTCGCTCTGCTCAATCAGCAGCGCATACTGCATCCTTTCGTCTGCTTCCTCGCGCCTATCGCCTAGCGTGAAAACCCACACGCGCAGCGCAGACCCAACGCCCTGCGCAGCCACCAGTTGCGCCTCAGCGCACCCCTGCGCTTTCCCCGTCCCCACCATTCGCATTAAGGACTCCGCAGCTTCGTCGCCATCCTGCGCCAAAAAAGCAAGCGACCGCACAACATCCTGCACGGATTTATGTGTCGAGTCCGCCACAGCCCCCATATCCAGCAGGCGCACGGCAGCGCGCGAGAGAAATCCTACCCTATCGGTCCCATCTGCCAGCACCAACGCCAGGCCCAATTTTTCGGCCATCTCCTGAAGCGATGTATGTTCAGCAGGCCAGTCAGATCCCTGACTCCTCCGCAGAGCGCTCCCCTTTCGTACGGATGTTGCGGACTGGCTCTGGCGTGTCTGCGTTGTCGTGCTGCTTAGTTCAGCGGCAGCACCTGGATGTGGTTGTTTCACGAGGATGATGCGCCTTACGAAATCCTGAACATGGGGTGGAGACTCTAGTATTACATGATACTATAGCGCGGTAGGAAGCCCCTAACAATAAGCCAACACCATCCACCTGCGGCCAGATTTCGTTCAGGTGATTGTTAGGATATTTGGGGCGTCTGCAAGGCGCATGTTCAGGCGTCTGCGTTACAATCGAGCATGCACGCCCATCCATCCACCACACCACGGAAGGGACCTCTAGAGTAATGCAACCCGCTACGGTTGCGAGCGCGCCCAGCATACGCACTGCGTTCGCAGCCTATATTAATCTCATGAAGCCACACGTCACCGTGTTGCTTTTGGGCACAACTCTCGCAGCAATGGTCGTCGCCGCTGGCGGTTTTCCTGCTGCTGGCATCATCCTCGCCACTCTCCTCGGCGGCGCCATGGCGGCTGGTAGCGCGAACGCCATTAACTGCTACTGGGATCGCGACATAGACCAGATCATGAGTCGCACCAAAACACGTGCTTTGCCAGCCGGACGTGTCCCACCCACCCGCGCGCTCATCTTCGGCATCATCCTCGCCGTCGGTTCTTTTACTGTTCTCGCTGGTTTCGTCAATCTCCTGAGCGCACTGCTCGCAGTCTCCGCCATCCTCTTCTATGTGCTCATCTATACCATGTGGCTCAAGCGCACCACCCCGCAAAACATCGTCATCGGCGGGGCTGCGGGCGCGGTGCCGGTCCTGGTTGGGTGGGCCGCCGTCACTGGCTCCATCAACCTGACGGCAATCTGGATGTTCCTTGTTATTTTCCTGTGGACCCCACCACACTTCTGGGCGCTCTCGCTGCTCCTTAAACAAGACTACGCACGCGCCGAAGTGCCGATGATGCCAGTCGTCATGGGCGAGCGTGAAACCCACAAACAAATCATCCTCTACACGCTCCTGCTCCTCGCCGCAACACTCGTGCTCTTCGCTACCCATGCGATGGGCTTCCTCTATCTTGCGTCCGCCGTTCTCCTTGGCTCTGGGCTGCTGGTGCTGGCAATCAGGACGGCCTACCAGAAAACCCTCAAGAGCGCGCGGACACTCTTTTGGTTCTCGAACTACTACCTCGCCTTGATCTTCGCGGCGATGGTCGTAGATCGTGTTCTTCGGTAAAGGCTCGCCCGTGGGAAACTCAGCGATGCGGTTGCGCTTATTGTCACGCATCACGGTGATTAGCCTTGTGGTGATTGTCGCCGCCATCATGATCATCCATAGCGCAACCACCTCGGCCAGCAAACCTGCGCCAAAGCTCGATGGCATTGACCTCGGCTCGGCGCCCGCCCCTGCATTTTCACTAGTGGATCAATCTGGCGCAACCATCTCGCTTGACCAGCTCCAAGGGCATCCGGTTGTGGTGACATTCCTCTACACCCATTGCCCAGACGCCTGCCCGCTCACCGCGGAGAAACTTCACGCGGCCGCTCAATCGCTTGGTCCGAAGGCTAGCAAGGTCTCTTGGGTGATAATTAGCATTGACCCTGTCGGTGACACCCCAACAGCCGCCAGTCAGTTTCTTGCGGCCCATCATCTGGATGGCGAGGCACACTATCTGCTGGGAACCCAGGCACAGCTTCAACCCATTTGGGACGCCTATCACATCGCCGTCTCACCAAACAGCGACGATGGCCAGGCTCAGGTCAGTGGGATCTCGCATAGCGTTGGTGTCTACATTCTCGATGCCCAGGGGCGCGAACGCATCTTTCTCGATGCCGAATTTGCCCCCTCGACGCTCGCTTCCGATCTCCGTGCGCTCACCACCTCGTGACGCACGTTTAGGCAATTGTCAGGATTGGAGGGCAAACTGCAAGGGTCAGCGTAAGGCAAATGCGCTACACTGGCCCTTACGGCTAGGCAAGCTCGCCAATCAGCGGTATCATAGGTTTTGTTGTTTTTCAAAACACGCCGATGGCGGCGCTACTCATGCGTCGCCCTACTGGAGTCGAGGATTTGTAGCATGCGGTTAGGTTCAAAGACCAGACGGTGGGCCGGCTTCGGCCTCCTCGCATTAATCGCGACAGTCGGATTGAGCGCCTGCGCCGACAACGGCGCCAACTTCCTACAACCGGCTGGTCCGATTGCCGACACGGAATCCGGCATCTTCTGGTGGCTCGTTCTGGGCGTCTCCACAGTCGTATTCGTCATCGTGACGACTTGGCTCTTGATCTCGATTGTCCGCTTCCGCGACCGCCCCGGCGCACCTGAAGCGCACCAGACACCCGGTAACAACAAGGTCGAGCTTGCCTGGACCATTGCGCCCGCCATCTTGCTGTTCATCGTGCTCGGTTTCACCATCAGCACCATGTTCAAGCTCGATACCCCGCACAACAGCCAGGGCCAGCAAGTGCCCATCACCCTGCACGTCACCGCCATTGGGCATCAGTGGTGGTGGGAATTTGTCTATCCCGACCAAAAGATCGTCACCGCCGACGAAATGTATATTCCCACCGGCCAGGCTGTTGAAGTGACGCTCCTCTCCGACAATGTCATCCACAGCTTCTGGGTACCTGCCATCGCCGGCAAAGTTGACGTCATCCCTGGGCACCAGAACCAAATGTGGATGCTGGCAGATAAGGCTGGCCAGTATCGCGGCGAATGCACCGAGTATTGCGGCAACCAGCACGCCCATATGGACTTCGCCGTTGTCGCCGTGTCCAGCGACGCCTTCAACACCTGGGTGACGGGCCAGCAAGCTCAAAGCACCAAACTTGTGGAGGGCGACCCCAACTACCAGGGCCAGCAAGTCTTCCTGACCTCCGGCTGCGTCGGCTGCCACAACATTAATGGCACCACCGCCCCTGGCAACAAGATCGGCCCGAACCTCACCCACTTCGGCAGCCGCCAATGGATCGCTGGCGAAGTGCTGAGCAATACTCCCGCGAACCTGGCGGACTGGATTCTGCACGCGCAAGACGTCAAGCCCGACGTGGACATGCCGAGCTTCGACGGCACCATGCCTCCCAATCCAGCACTCTCACCAACACAGATCACCGAACTGGTGGCCTATCTTGAGAGCCTGAAATAGCGAGTCGCATCGTTCCAGGTGGGCGCTTGGGGTCAGGCGCTTGCCCTAACGTATGGGATGGCCTCTGCCATCCTGTATGACCCCAATCTACAGAGGAGGACCCAATGGCGGTCGGTACCATTGCGACCCGAGGTCGGGCCGCGAGAAAACGCTGGAGTCAGACACCACTCGGCTCCTGGATCACCACGACAGACCATAAGAAAATTGGCATTCTCTACATTTACACCGGGATCATCTTCTTCTTCCTTGGGGGCATCGAGGCGGCATTGATCCGCTGGCAACTCTCAACTCCCGATGGCAAGTTGCTCCGGCCCGATGTCTATGACCAGATCTTCACGATGCACGGAACGACCATGATCTTCCTCTTCGTGATGCCCACCATGGCCGGATTCGGCAACTATTTGGTACCGCTGATGATCGGTGCCCGCGACATGGCCTTCCCTCGCCTGAACGCCCTTGGATACTGGTTGCTGTTCTTCGGCGGAATCTTCCTCTATAGTAGCTTCATTTCGGGTTCCGCCCCGAATGCTGGCTGGTTTAGCTATGCCCCACTAACCGAATGCACCCCTGCGGCGCTTTCCCAGGGCCTTGGCTCGCTCACCTTCCAGCAACAGGCAGCAGCAGCGGCACAGGCAGCGGCACAAGGCGGCCAGGGCTGCTTCGCCCCCGGTCAAAACGCCGACTTCTGGATTATCGGCATTAACCTGCTCGGCATCGCCTCGCTCCTTGGCGCGCTCAACTTCATCGTCACCATCCTGCGCCTCCGCGCCCCCGGCATGACCATCAACCGCATGCCGCTGTTCGTCTGGATGACCATGGTGACATCCTTCCTCCTCGTCTTCGCGCTGCCCAGCCTCACCGTCGCCAGCGCTCTGCTCCTCTTTGACCGCCATCTCGGCACACACTTCTATCAAGCGGGCTTTGGCGGTGACCCACTGCTCTGGCAACACCTCTTCTGGTCGTTCGGCCACCCGGAGGTGTATATCCTTATCTTACCCGCATTCGGCATGATTTCGGAGATTCTGCCCGTCTTCTCCGGCAAGCCGATCTTCGGCTACACCTTTGTCGCGTGGTCTGGCGTCGCCATTGGCTTCCTCAGTTTCACCGTCTGGGCGCACCATATGTTCGCCGTGGGCCTGCCGACCGTCGCCCAGGCGTTCTTTGCTAGCTCGACGACCCTGATTGCCATCCCGACCGCCGTCAAGATCTTCAACTGGGTCGCCACCACCTGGCACGGTAGGCTGAGATTTCACACGCCAATGCTCTTCGCCACCGGCTTCATCGCCATGTTCCTCATCGGCGGATTGAATGGTGCGGCGCTCGGTGTGGTCCCCTTCGACTACCAAATCACCGATACTTACTTCGTCGTCGCCCACATCCACTACGTACTCTTTGGTGGTGCTGCGATGGCGATCTTCGGCGGAATCTTCTACTGGTTCCCGAAGATGTCTGGCCGCAGGCTCAACGAGTCGCTTGGCAAGATCCAGTTCTGGCTGATGCTCATCGGCATGAATATCGCGTTCTTCCCGATGCACATTCTCGGCCTGATCGGCATGCCACGCCGTCAGTACACCTATCCGCCAAACCTCGGTTGGGATGGCCTGAACCTGCTCTCCAGCATCGGCGTCCTCTTCCTGATCGCGGCCTTCCTAGTGTTCCTCTTCAACTTTGTGAACACCATTCGCAAGCCGGCCGATCAGCCTGCCGACCCCTGGGACGCATTCACCCTCGAATGGGCCACCAGTTCACCGCCGCCGACCGAAAACTTCGAGACGATCCCCGTCGTCCGCAGCCGCCGCCCACTCTGGGATCAAAAACACCCCGACAAAGCGGACTGGCGCACAGCGGCGCACTAGCATGAGTGATGTGGAGGGCTTGGCAAGTATTGCTGTCCGCCTTCCACATCGCAATCAAGCGCATAGGGGCAGGGTCGCTTCTTGCCCCATGCGCCAGCACCGGAGCAACGCAGCATCTATGTGGACCAAGACAGCGCCACGGCCAACGACACGCAGCATCGTCATTTTCGCCGTCACCACCGTGATTACGGCGAGCCTGCTGGCGCTGATGTGGGTACGGCTCATCCAAGCTGGCAATGCCGCGAGCAACGTCAATACATCGCCGCTCATCAATCGGGCCGCTCCCGACTTTGTCATCACCCCCTGGAACATGCCGACCAGCCAAACCATCAGGTTAGATAGCTTTAAAGGCCATCCAGTTGTTGTCAACTTCTGGGGATCGTGGTGCGCCGAATGTCAGGAAGAGCAGGCGATATTCCAGACCGTCTGGCAGCAATATCAGAATCAGGGCGTCCAGTTCATCGGTATTGCCTACAACGACAAGCAGGATACCGGCTCAGCCTATCTCAAGCAGTATGCCGTCACCTATCCTGCTGGTCCGCCGCAGGCCAACACCACGCCGGTTGACTATTCCGTAACCGGCGCGCCGGAGACCGTTTTTATCGGGCGCGATGGCATCGTCAAAGACAAAGTCCTCGGCCCGATGGACCAAGCATCCCTGGAACGCGAGATTCAGCAACTGTTGAAGTAGTCGAGTAGCGCATCACGCAAGCGGGAGATACTACTGTGGAAACGTTGACACATTTGGGATGGGGAGCAGCGCTCGTCGCCTTCGGCGCCGGCCTCGTTTCCTTCTTTTCCCCGTGTGTCGCGCCGCTCGTGCCAGCTTACATCGGCTACCTCTCTGGCACGTCAGCCCCCACTTCGAGCGGTGGATCAGCCGTGGCGGTCACTGTGCATCGCAAGTGGCTCAACCCCGCCCTTGTACCCTGCACACTGTTCATCAGCGGATTCTCGCTCGCGTTCATTACTCTCGGCTTGATCTCCGCCAGCTTTGGCGGTCTCATCGTCGCCTATCGTCCGGTGCTTGAAACCCTGGCAGGCATTGTCATGCTCGCTATGGGCGCGTTCCTGCTTAACCTGCTGCCTCAGGGCGTTACCCGCCTGCTGATGCGCGAGCGGCGCATCCATCTGGGCAATTCGCGTCTCAGTGGCGGCATCCTGCGCGGAGCAGCCCCTGTGCTGCTCGGCATCGTCTTCGCCGCCGGGTGGACGCCCTGCATCGGACCAGTGCTCGCCGCCATCTACGCCTTCGCGGGCGCTTCCGGCGACCGAGGCACAGGTACCCTGCTTCTGGCATTTTACTCGCTCGGTTTCGCCCTGCCATTTCTGGCGGTTGGCCTGAGTTGGTCTGTTGGCCTGCGCGCGCTCACTTGGTTCCGCAAGCACGGCCAGATCGTCACGACCGTCACAGGTGTCACGCTCATCACGCTTGGCATCCTCTATCTCGCGGGCGAGGCATCGCTGTTCGCCACCTGGGCACAGCAGCTACCCTCGTTCAGCCTGCGCTAGCGAGTCTGTTTGCTGGCAAAGAAGGGACACATGTTGCTCGCGCTTTCGATCCTGATGCGCACGGCGCACCTCATAGCCGGAGCCGTTTGGGTCGGGGGTAGCGTGATATATTTAGCTGTTATCATTCCGGGCCTGCGGTTGGGCTCCGCCAGCTCGCAAACCAGTGCGGCGATAGCCGCGCTCTTCCGTCGAGTAGTCAACATCTGTATCGGCGTCGAGCTTCTAACCGGCGTCTATCTGATTTTTGACCGCTTGAGCACCGTCAGTGTCGGCACAGCCTATATCGCGGTTCTGGTCGTCAAAATCGCGGCGGCGCTGGCGATGATCGCATTGGCGCTCTACCAGGCGCAGGAAGCACGGCGTCCAGCCAAGTATCGCGGACGCTTCTGGCGTCAGGTGCCGCGCTGGATTCTGGGCCTCGGCCTGTTGACATTCTTCCTGGGTGCGACCCTGGTAGGACTGTTCGACACCGCACTCTTACGGTAGCAACGCTCATGAAGAGGAGAGATGGAGTCGGCTCCATGCAAATAGAACAGATCGCGCAACCATCCAGCATCCCCACACCCACACGGGCGCGGCGTCGCAAATTGCCATGGGGCTTTCTCATCGCTGGCATCGCCATCGCGGGAGCCGTGCTGTACCTCGTCTTCGCCAACACCAGCGCCTCCGCCGAGTACTACATGACGATCAAAGAGTTGCGCGCCTGCACCACCTGCTCCGCGCGGGACGTTCGCGTCGCTGGCACCGTCGTTCCCAACTCCGTTGTCAAGAGCGACCAAACGCAAATCATTCACTTCAGCATCTCCGATGCTGGTGGCGCGCTTCCCGTCGTCTACTCTGGCACCGTACCCGACATCTTCCGCGCGGGCGTCCAAGTCGTCGTCGAGGGCAAACTTGATAGCCATGGCGTCTTTCAGGCGCAGACCCTGCTCGCCAAATGTCCATCCAAGTTCCAGTCCGCCACACCACCCGCATACAGCAATTAGGAGCCATCCGTGCATTTCTCCGACCTTGGCGCGATCGCGCAGCTTCTGGCGTTCATTTTCGCCGTATATGCGCTTCTTGCCTCTCTCCTTGGCGGCATCCGGCAACAATCGGCCCTGCTTGCCAGTGGGCGGCGCGCCGTGCTCATGGTCGCGGGCTTCCTCCTGATTGCCGCTATCGCCCTCATCGTCTCCTTCCTTCAGCGCGACTTCGGCCTGCGCTATGTTGCCGAGCATTCCAGCACTGCGATGCCCTGGTACTATACCCTCGCCGCGTTCTACGGCGGCCAAGAAGGTTCACTCCTCTACTGGACCACTATGCTTGCCATCTTCTCCTCAGTCGCGGTCCTGCTGCACCGCCGCGCCCCCGCTGGCCTCATGCCCTATGTCGTCGCGGTGCTCATGACGATTGATGGCTTCTTCCTCTTCGTCCTCAATTTCGTCACCACGCCCTTCGGCCGTCTCCGCATCGCCCCCACCGACGGCCAGGGCCTCAATCCTATCCTGCAAGACCCTGGCATGCTCGTCCATCCACCGATGCTGCTCATGGGCTACATGAGCTGGTCCATACCCTTCGCCTTCGCCATGGCCGCCATGATCAGCGGCAGACTCGATGGCGCCTGGCTCCGCGCCATCCGCCGCTGGACCCTCGTCGCCTGGAGCATCCAAACCACTGGCCTGCTGCTCGGCGCGTGGTGGGCTTATCATGTCCTTGGCTGGGGCGGCTACTGGGGCTGGGATCCCGTAGAGAACGCGGCACTGCTACCCTGGCTCACCGCGACCGCATTCCTCCACTCCATCATGGTCCAGGAGCGTCGTGGCTCCCTCAAAGTCTGGAATCTTGGCCTCATCCTGGCTACCTTTGGCCTCTCGCTCTTCGGCACCTTCGAGGTCCGCAGCGGTATCATTACCTCTGTCCATTCCTTCGCCTATTCCGCGATTGGCCCGTACTTCCTGGGTTTCCTTGCCTTCGCGGTACTCGGCTCGCTCGCGATCTTCATCTACCGCCTCCCACGCCTGCATCCCGAACACGAATTCGACTCCTTCGTCTCTCGTGAAGGCAGCTTCCTGCTCAACAACTTCCTGCTCACTGGCATTGCCTTTGTCGTCTTCTGGGGCACCATCTTCCCCATCATCTCCGAGACCGTTCGTGGCCAGACCATGACCGTCGGCACCGCCTTCTATCAGCAAGCCACAGGACCACTGTTCCTCCTGCTGATCTTCACCATGGGCATCGGCCCGCTTCTTGCCTGGCGACGCGCCTCACTCACCAGCATTTGGCGTAACTGTCGTTGGCCAGCTCTTGCCGCCGCGCTCTGCGCCATCATCCTGCCAGTGCTCGGCGTCACCAACATCCTCGCCAACATTGGCTTCGCTGTCTGCGCCTTCGCCGCTGGCACGATCATCTACGAACTGTGGCGCGGCGTTCGTGTTCGCCACGCCCACGGCGAGGCATATCACCGCGCCCTCGTCACGCTTATCAGCCGTCACCGCCAGCGCTACGGCGGCTACCTCGTCCATCTCGGTCTCATCACCCTGGCGATTGGCGTCATCGGCTCGCAGTTCTTCCAGGCGAAGAACGAATTCATCCTCCACAAAGGCGACACAGCGCACATCAACGGGTACGCCATCACCTATCAGGGCATCAGTGGCCACATGGACGGCGATGTCCAGGTCATCCAGACGCGCTTCGGCGTCTCCTACAACGGCCAGCACATGCAAGACATCGCTCCCGGCGAACGCATCTTCCCCGGCTTCGAGAGTCAGCCTACCAGCATTGTCTCGATTACCACCCATAACCTGTCGGACCTCTACGTCTTCCTGTCCGGGTATGAAGGCACAGACCTCGCCTCCATCAAAGTCTTCATCAACCCACTCGTTCCGCTTGTCTGGCTTGGTGGCCTGCTGATGCTCTTCGGTGGCATCGTCTGCTGGTGGCCGCCTCGTCCGCTAGCAAAACGCATCACCGAGCGCACGCCTCCCACATCCGCGAAGCCAGTGGAGGTGATGGCATGAACTGGACATCCCTAATCCGCCGCCCAGCATTCCTCATCGCCCTTGCTGTGCTCATCATCATCGGGCTAGTCTGGGGCATCACCGCCGTTCGCGCCGCTCAGCCTCTGACACTCGATCAGCACGTCTATTCCATCGCCAACCAGCTACAATGCCCCGTCTGCAATGGAGAATCCGTCGCCGACTCGCCATCACCTGTCGCCCAGGAAATTCGCTCGGTCATCCGCGAACAGATCATCGAGGGCAAGTCGGACCAGCAAATCCTCAGCTACTTCCACCAGCACTACGGCGATAGCATCCTCGAAAGCCCGCCAAAACAAGGCTTCACATCGCTCATCTGGCTCGCGCCGATCATCATGCTCCTCGCGGGCCTCGTCCTCCTATGGAGCGTCGCGCGTGAATGGAACGCACGTCCGAAACTTGCCGGTGACCCAGATACGGGTGCAGACACCGTCCTGGAGCTTACCGCCGACGAGCGCCAGCGTTACCTTAGGCAGCTACAACACGAGCTTGACCTTGAAACCATCCAGAATCTACCCGCGACGAAGGAGGTAAGCGCATGATGCCGATTCTTTTCGCCATCCTCCTTGGTCTCACTGCCGTCGTCATCGTCATCTATCCTTTGCTGGGTCTGAATACTTCTCACGTCGAAGAAGCCACTCCGGCCCCCATCGCCGACGCAGCCGAACATGAGCGCACTGCCAAACAGGCCCTGCTTGACGTGGACTTCGACTACCGCCTCGGCAATCTCGAAGCCACCGACTACGCCGACCTGCGCGAGCGCTATGAGCGACGTGCGCTCTCCGCGATGAAAGCGCGCTACGACCACGAGCATGAACTCGATGCGCTCATAGATCAGCAGCTAGCGCACCTTCGCGCCCAACAAAATGCGCAGCGCGACCCCCACATCTCGACGAAATCCCATCGCCGCTCACTATCTCCTTCTACAACCACGCGGCGATCAGCCAAGACTGCTAGTGATTCATCTTCAGCGCAAGGCATCCGCGCGCGGCGGCGGAGGGGAGTATAGCATGCGGCGACTCACTCCCATCCTTGCCCTATCTCTGCTTGCCGTGGCGCTTTGCCTCGTCTTGCTGCCTGCATCTCATGTCCAGGCAGCCGCGCGCCTTGATACCACCGGTGCCCTCACCGTCGCCGTAGAGAACATCACCCATGACAATGCGCCCGTAGACAGCCAGACTATCACGCTTCAGGCGCTCCAGGGCGGCACAACGCAGGATGCCGCCACCGTAACCACCAATAACGCTGGCCGCGCGACTTTCACTGGCCTCGATGCCAGCGGCAACACCACCTACGCCATCTACACCCGCTTCCAGGGCGGCCTCTTCTTTGGCTCTGCCATCAGCTTCGATACCAGCGCAACGCAGCAAACCACTCTCACTGTGGCTGATGCTACCACCAGCGACGCGGCGCTGCGCATCACCAGCGCCAACATCCTTATCAACCAGGTAAATAAAACCAAGGGCCTGATCTCCGTCGGAGAGTTCCTAACCTTCGCCAACACCGGCAACACCGCTTATGTCGGCAACCTGACACCTGCCAATGGCAAGCCAATGAATCTGCTGCGCTTCTCGCTTCCACCCGACGCAACCAACCTCACCCTTGGCGCTGGTTTCGCCCAGACGCAGGCCGTTCAGGTTGATACCGGCTTTGGCGCCAATGCCACCGTCCCACCTGGCGCCTCGAACTTCGCCTTCGCCTTCGATGTCCCCTACACTGGAACCTCCTACACCTTCACCTACAAAGCCGAATATCCCACCGACAAGGTGCTCGTCCTCTCGTCGCCGGGCATGAACGCGACCTCCACCAACCTTGCCCCTCAACCGCCCATCAGTGCCAGTGGCCAGAGCTTTGCCGTGCTCTCCGGCGGCACACAGCCGTCCGGCAACACCGTCACCTTTGCACTGAATCATTTACCGCTTGCTGGCGAAGACCCAGATTTTGATTTCCGCCTGCTGCTCATCGTCGGCGCAATCCTCACCCTGCTGCTACTCATCCTACTTGGCCTCTACGTCCGTCGTGGCGCGCTGGTTGTAGCCTTGCGTCCGGCTCCGCGCACCTCGCGTACTCGCGCGTATCTCCCTACCAGCGACCAAACCCGCACAGCCGAGCGCAAGCAACTCCTCCAAGCCCTGCTCGACCTCGACACCGCTCGCACATCTGGCGCAGTGAGCGAGAACAAATACCGCGCCCGCCAATCCGAACTCCGCGCTTCCCTCCGCGCCCCCCTCGCCGCTGATACCGATTCACCCAACCTTGGCGAGAATACCAAAGCGCACGCTCCCAGCCGCGCTCCTGACCGCCCGACCACGCCATCGGCAACTGACTCTCTCGCCAAATCGGCAGAATCGGCAACTCACGCCCAGACACTCATGAATGAAAAATCGGCAGAATCGGCAACTCCGGCAACTGCCACAATCCAAAATCGGGGCGAAAACGGCGAAAATTCTCCGGCCAATTCCCGTCATAACCCGCCATTTCCCCCCAACCACACCGCAACATCGGCAGAATCGGCAACTGGCGTTGCTGTCTCCGTAAATGAAAAATCGGCAGAATCGGCAACTGTCAGCGCGACCACATCGGCCATTCCGGCCACCGCCACCAGCAAGAACAGGCGATCCAAATCGCCGCGAGGAGGAGCAAGATGAGCCTCCGCATGGCAAATATCCCAGACCCCTCCCTCTCACTCCCGCCTGTAGGCCATCAGAGCGCCGTCGAAGTCGCCAACGTCGGCAAGGTCTACGGCGTCCGCCCTGTGCTGCGCGGCATCAGCTTCTCAGTTCCCACCGGCGTCTCACTTGCGCTGCTCGGTCCTAATGGCGCGGGCAAGACCACCCTGCTCCGTGCCCTCGCCACCCTGACCACCTTCACCACTGGAACCGCCAGCATCCTTGGCCTAGACCTCCGCGCAGACGCTGCGCAGATCCGCCACATCATCGGGTATGTCGGCCATCAGCCACACCTCTACGATGAACTAACCGCCTCTGAAAATCTGCTCTTCTTCGCCCGCATGTACGGCCTACCCGACGGCCCCCGCCGCACCACTGAGCTACTCGAACGGGTCGGCCTGCGCCTCAAGACCAGCGACCGCGTCCGCACGCTCTCGCGCGGCCAAGTGCAACGCCTCGCCCTGGCCCGAGGTATCCTGCACGATCCTGCTGTGTTGCTACTCGACGAACCCGATACTGGTCTCGACGAAGACGCTGCGGCCCTGCTGCAAACCATTATCAACGAGCGCCAGCAGCGCGGCCAGACCACACTCTTCACCACCCACCAGCTAGATCGCGCCTTATCGCTCAGCACACAAAGCGTCGTCCTTGTCAATGGCCGCCTCGTCTACGCTGGTCCGGCAGCAGATCTGACGCCCGCCGAGGTGCGCGCCCTCTACGCAACCAGCAAGAGGAGGACGCCATGACATTCCGCCTCTTCTGGAACCAGATGCTCGCCATCCTCTGGAAAGACCTGCGCTGCGAACTCCGCACCCGCCAGGTCTGGATCAGCATGGCCATGTTCGCCCTGCTCGTGCTGATAGTCTTCAATTTCGCCTTTGACCTGCGCGTAGACAATAAAGCCGCCGTCGCGCCTGGCGCGCTATGGATCGCCTTCGTCTTTGCCAGCACGCTCGGCCTTGGACGCACCATCACTGCCGAACAAGAGAAAGGCTTGATGGACCGTCTGCTGCTCTGCCCGGTAGACCGCAAGGCCATCTACTTCGCGAAGTTACTCGGCAACCTTGTCTTCATTGGCGTGGTGGAGGTCATTGCCGTCCCCATCTTCGCCGTGCTTTACGATCTGCCAGTCTTCACCGGCGGCATCATCCCCATCGTCGTCCTCGGCACGATTGGCATTGCCGCGCTCGGCACCATCTTCTCCGCTATTGCGGCGAACACCCAGGCGCGGGAGGTATTGCTCCCCCTGCTCCTGTTTCCCTTGCTTGTTCCTGTCGTTATAGCCGCCGTCAAGGCAACCCAGGCTCTGGTCAACCCTGTCAGTGGTGATGCGCCCTGGATTGGACTTATCGCTGCCTTCGATGTCATCTTCCTCAGTATCTCAGCCGTCACGTTCCAATACGTGATTGAGGAGTGAAACCGTGCAAATTGCAAGTTCGCGCCCGGCCCAACCGGGCACGGCGACACCAACACCCCTGCCGCCATGGCTTATGCCAGTCCGCCGTTATGGCGAATATGTTCTCGGCGCCGCCGCCGCCCTGAGCATCCTCGCCACCATCTGGGCCGCGTTCGTATACGCCCCCACCGACGCCCTGCAAGGGAATGTACAGCGCATCGAATATTTCCATGTCCCGATGGCGTGGGTGGCCTATCTGGCCTTTTTCGTCGTCTTTGTTGCCAGTATTCTCTATCTCTGGCGCAAAAACGCCCGCTGGGATGTGCTAGCCCGCGCCAGCGCCGAAGTTGGCACTGTCTTCACGACCCTCGTTCTTATCACTGGGTCGCTCTGGGGGCGCACCGTCTGGGGCACCTGGTGGCAGTGGGATGCCCGGATGACCACCACGCTCATTCTTTGGTTCATCTATGTAGGGTATCTGCTGCTTCGCTCCTACACCGGCCTATCCGAGGGGGGAGCACGCGCCGCCGCGGTTTTGGGCATCATCGGCTTCATTGACGTGCCAATCAACTACCTCTCAGTAACATGGTGGCGCACATTGCACCCCAGTTATCAGGTGCCGCTTGGCAGCGAAGCACAGGCCCCCGCCTCTGTCGTCCTGGCGCTCATGCTGGGACTTCTGGCTTTCACCCTGCTCTACGCCTTCCTAACTGTGCAGGTCTATCGGCTTAACAAAATCCAGCGCGCGGCCCAGGTGCTGCGAGTACGCGCAGAGATGGAATAGGAGTTGCCACACATGAACGACAACGGATTTCTCATCGCCGCCTATCTCATCGTATGGCTGGGATTACTCGGCTATCTAGGCTGGGTTACGCTTCGCATGCGTGGCGTACAGGCAGACCTCCAGGCTGTTCGCGAACTGGTCGAGCAGCGAGATCAGCCGAACGCCAGTACGCCGCACCACGAGTGAACGAGGTCCCGCACGGCTCACGTTAATCGCCGTTACCGGCAGCAGCAAGAGCAAAAAGTGGCCAGGAATGAAGAAGCATCTAGTCCTGGCCGCCAGTCTTTGATACAATGGTAGATGCTTCAAAGCAGAGTACGCGCTCACCCTACCGTGAGCGGAAAACCCTAGATCGAGGAGAGACCACATGCCCGAGAACTATGAGGTGGTGTACACCCATCCGACTGGGGCCACCGCTACATTCATCCGCCACGATGGCGAGCTTGACGCCCTCGCCAAAGCGCTCGACTCAGAGCAATTCTGGGTCTTCAAGAATGTGAAGTCCTTGTTGGTACGCAATGACGTAGGCGACCTCGCCGAAGCGAATCGCTTGATGCGCGCCATCGGCTTCAGCGAAACCGTCCGCGAAATTACCAAACCTCAGCCGGTCGCTGTCCCCGAGCCAGTTGCAGTCGCCGCGCCCGTCGAAGAACATCACGGTTTGCACCTACCCGGCCCAAGCTACTGGCCAATACTCCTGGGAGCCTCCGTCACCATTGCGCTTGGTGGATGGTTGACATTCCAGACACTTTCCATCACCGTCATCGCCATCGGCATGGTGCTGACCTTCATCTGCATGATCGGCTGGGGTCTCGAACAATACTGATTGGCTCCGCCCAATCCGTTGTAATAGCACTACCACGGAAGAGGAATTATCCATCATGAGCACCGTCGTCGCTCCCGCCCAGACGCACGAAGAAAACAAACCGCAGAGCCGTAGCATCGGCTGGTATGGCATGGTCTTCTTCATCTCATCTGAGGCCGTATTCTTCGCCAACCTCATCGCAGTCTATCTCTATCTGCTTGTCCGCGCAGGACAGTGGCCACCCAAAGGTACACCAGCGAGCGCTGAGCTTGACATCCCGCTCGCCGTCGTCAACACGATTATCCTGCTCTCCAGCAGCATCCCCATGCACTACGCTGGGCGCTCCATCGCTCGCGGCAATAAGCGTGGCCTCACCATCGGCCTGATCCTCACGATCATTCTGGGCGCCACCTTCATCAGCATCCAGCTCTATGAATATGTGAACAACGCCTTTGGCCCAAGCACCGGCGTTTTCGGCTCCGTCTTCTACACGCTCACCGGCTTCCACGGCGCACACGTCACCGTCGGTCTGCTCTTCCTCACCGTCTGTTTCGTGCGCTCGCTGCGCGGCGACTTCTCCAAAGATCACCACTTCGCGGTTCAAGCCGCCGAGATGTACTGGCACTTCGTAGACTTCGTCTGGGTCTTCATCGTATCCCTGGTATACTTCCTTCCGCTGGCCCTCGCGCACTAGGATAAGGTATACTAATCCCACGTCCGCATCCGCAAGCGGGATATTTCGTCTCGCTTGCTGCGGCTACGGATCGAGGAAAGTTGGCCGCGCATGGAAGACGAGTTCAGACAAGACGACTCTTCTGCCGGTCCACTCACTCTGGAGCGTCCGGATTCCATAGACAGCAGGTTGCGTTGCGCCATCTGCGAACGTCGGCTTGGCAATGCGCTATTCTTCGTCGAGGAGACCGGTGATGTTCCGGAGCCACGTGGCTCCTGGGTGCTCTGTGCCGCCTGCAACGATGCCGTCCACGAACAGATGGAGCGCGCTCAGGTTCGGTCGCCACTGCGCCTACGAATCGCTATCGGCGTCGTCGCCTCCGACCGCACACCCAAAGCGCGCCGCGAACATTTTGGTCAGCTTACCGACGATGGCTGGGCAAAGCTGCTCATCTGGCTCTTCCCGCTCACCATGCTCGTCCATTTGGCCATCATCGTCGCCATCGCCGGCTTGATCAAATAATCATACACCGAGGCATCTATGCGCGAAACCGCGCCAAACAGCGCAACAGTCATCCAGGATTCAACCCCCGCCAACCAGCAACGCCGTTCCACCATCACGCGCATAGCGCTTCTCGTGGTCGGTGATGCGCTTTCATTCTTGGTCTTTGCCACCGTCGGCAGAGATACCCATAGCGAAGCTGCCGGCATCACAGCACTGGGTCGGACCATCTGGACCGCCTTCCCATTCGCCCTCGGCTGGTTCATTGTCTCCCCGTGGCTGGGCGCATTCGCACGCAAACATACGGGCACCGTCGGCAAGATGCTCTTCCGTACTGAAATCGCCTGGGTCTGCGCCTGGCCGGTCGCCCTTGTTCTTCGCTTTTGGCTTTCCGCTGACCATAAGATGCCCCTGTCATTCGCCATCGTCATCTTGCTTGCCAACGCGCTCTTCCTCGGCCTCTGGCGCAGCACATTCGCCTACATCACTCGCACCAAATCCTAAGTCACCGCCACTCTCCTTGAATATGCTAAAATGACAGCCGTTGTGCCGCCGACGCGGGGCCTGTGTTGTGTGTCGTTGAGGAGACGCCCTATGCAGCACTTCAAGGCGTTCACGAGCGCGATCTGTCAAGACGATCTCGGTCAGCTAGAGCGCATGATAAATGAATGGCTTGAAAACGAGCACCCCCACATTCACTACATGGCGCAATCAACCTTTGATCAGCATCTCGTGATAACGTTCGTCTACGCGAAACGGCCCGAGCATGCAACAGCAGTCGCCACCGCGGAAGCAGAGGTTCCCGAAGTCTTCGAGCGCACCCTTGAACACGCCGACCTCGATCCATCTGGCCGCGTCCATGTGCCACTGCCACAGGTGGAGCTTCCGTACTAAATGAGCAACGACCAATCCGCCCCCTACGTCATCTATAGCACCCAAACCGGAGAGATCGGCGAGCATCGGCATCTACGCGCCATAGACTTCACTGGGGTGCCACTCTCGCCTGCCGATCTCATCCCCCTGCCCGAAGGCACGACACTCTCCATGTTGCCTCAGCGGCTGGCCGTCGGACTCAACGTGGCGGACCAGCGCACTGCTGTCAGTTCAACACGTGGCTGGGCGTTGGCTGGATTGCTGCCCATCGGCTACACGCGAACCCACCTCCCCAGCTATGAAAAGACGCCCGAAACCGCCCCGCTGCCGTTCTTCGGCTACACTGCCATCGCAGGCTGGCACGGACGCCTCTACGCCGCCGCCATCCGCACCGACTCCCCAACCCACTGGCTTCCTTCCGCCTACGACCATCATCGCCTGGAGCGGCTGGTGCGCGAACGCCTCACCGCCGAGCCAGAGAACCGCATCCTCCAACAGCACGCCCACTGCGCGTTGGACTACCACTGCCCTACCGCCAGCAACATATTCCTTCGCCGCTGGGAAGGCGCTATCGCCGTCTCCCCTGGCTGCAACGCACGTTGCGTCGGCTGCATCTCCAAGCAAGATGAAGACAACCTTGTCTCACCACAAGATCGCCTTCGTTTTGTGCCCACCATGCAGGAAGTTGTAGATGTCGCCGTCACCCATCTTGAACATGCCCCCGACGCAATTCTCAGCTTCGGCCAGGGTTGCGAAGGAGAACCACTCCTACAGGCAAGGCTTATCGAACAGGCAATCCTCCAAATACGCGAACGCACCGCATCAGGAACACTTAATATCAACACCAACGCCAGCAATCCCCGCTCACTCAAACGGATCTACGATGCCGGCCTTGATAGCCTACGCGCCAGCACCATTTCCGCGCGGCGAGAAACCTACGACGCCTACTATCGCCCTATTGGCTACACCTTCGACGACGTGAAGCAATCACTCATCGTGGCCCGCGAAGCTGGCGTCTATAGTTCCATCAATCTCCTCTGTTTCCCAGGGTTAATAGATTGCGAAGACGAGATTGAGGCATTGGTCGCCTTCCTTCGCGAAACGGGTGTGCGCCTCGTCCAGTTGCGCAATCTCAACATAGATCCAGAGGTATTGCTCCCTCGCATACCCAAACCCCACGGCAAGCCACTTGGCATACGCATGCTCATTGACACGCTTCGCCGCGAGGTTCCCGAAGTAGCCATCGGCAACTTCAGTCGCCCGGTCCAGCGCGCATCGGCGCACGCCCAAGCAGACGCTGCGCCGCGATGAATACCCGCTCTACCGTCAACTCAGTCAGGCATGAGCGCGGTGGACATCCTTGCGGTGTTCCAAGGCTGTGTCCGACATAAAAGCACGGACTGCATGCCAACTCGTCACGTCTGACCACCACCGCTGAGCCTGGCGTTGTCGGCGTATATGGTCCCCAGGCCCTTGCATTCGATGGCCCGAAGATAGCCACCATTGGCACGCGGGCTGCCACCGCGAGATGCATGGGAAAAGAATCGTTCCCCACAAACAGATCGCACGCCGCAAGCACGCCAGCCAGCTCTCGCGGAATAGACGGCGTCACCAGTCGCATCCAGTCGGGCCGTCCCGCACACGACAGCACATCTTCCGCTGAATCATGGTCATCGCCACCAGCAAGTACGAGTACCTGTGCCTCGTATTCCTCATGCACCATCTTCGCCAGCTCGGCATACCACCGCGCAGGCCAGCGTCTTGCCACGCTGTATGTCCCGCTGCCCGGATGCAAAGCGATAGTTATCGGCTGGTTTTCGACAATCGTCCGCTCTTCTGTCTGCGGCCAGCCGAGATCTGTTAGTCGCAGGTCGCCACCATCGTCATGGAACGACGCATCAACCGCATGGGCGATGTCAAGCATATACTCAGCTTCATGGCGTGCGCCGAATCCAAAATCAGGGACACGGAGGCTTAGAAAGCCGCCTCGCCCGTTGTCCAGCCCAACACTGAAGCGCGGCGCAATTGCTCGCACTAATCCCGCATATTTCAGCGGCGCAGCGCTCAGGGTCAGATGGTGCATCAGCAGCACGGCATCATAACGCGTTGTCCGCAACCTGCCCACCATTGCCAACACCTTAGAAGCGGCTTCGATTTGCTGCGGCCCCCATCCATCGGTTGCAAACGCATCGCGATCAAAGACATACGTGTGGTCAACCAGTGGCGACTCACCAACCAATACCGCTGAGGAGGGAACCGTCAGCAGATCAATCCGCCCCTCAGGATAACGCCTCCGCAGTGTGCGGAGCGCAGGCATAGCCAGCAACACATCACCCAACGAGGCGAGCTTGATTACGAGGATACGCGGCGCCGTACCCAACGAGACCGGCGCTGGCGCATCAGGAATGCGGCGCTGAGATGGCATGAACATCGTCCCTCGCCTGTGCTGGCAACTCCCACCCATTTCGGCGGAGTTGTCGTCGCGCCGCCGCGAAGACCATGGCAGGCGCGATTCCTTTCATGCAAACGGGATTCCCAAAGCGGCATTCTGCCGTCGCACTCGCATCATAGCAGGGCGAACACCAGAGGTCGCGGCGCAGCACAATCGCATCAGGCGCAGTCGGGCCACTCAGAGCAGGATCAGTTGGCCCGTGCAGCGCAACCACGGGCGTTTTGACAGCGCACGCAATATGCATTGGGCCGCTATCGCCGGTGATCAGCAAATCGCTCGCGGCCAACAATGCTGCCAGTTCCAGCAAATTCGTCTTCCCCACGAGATTGAGCACATGCTCCCGCGCGCCATACTCGACCGCATTCGCCAGCGGCAATTCTCCCGGTGCCCCAGTAAGCACGACCAGCGCATCCAGATCGCCCACCAGCGAATCAATTAACTCCGAGAAATAGGTGTGTGGCCAGCGCTTTGCTTGTCCATTCCGCGCGCCAGCGTGGATCGCTATGATTGGCCCCTCCACGCTCAGCCGGGAGCGCCCCGCCCGCAACAATTCCGCCACATGCGCCGACGCCAAGGGCACCACATTCAGGTGCAGATGCTCATCCCCTGGGACCACGATACCACCCGCCGCTCGCGCCAAGTCCAGCACATACTGGGTTTCATGCTGACGCTTCCGATAGCGCCCTCCGGGCAGTGCATCGGTGAGCATGAATCTGTACGCCTCGCCGCCATATCCGACACGCCGTCGTGCGCCGCTCAAACGCGTGAGAATACTGCCAATATCGCCAGATACACTAATCGCGAGATCATACCTGGCGGCGCGCAGCGTGCTCAAGAATGTACGGATGCTACGCCAAGTCTTTGGACTGGCAAGAGCCAGCGGGCTGCGCCAAAGATATGGATCGAAGGTGAGGACATGATCGAGATCCGTTTCTCCGGAGAGAATGCCAGCCGACGAACCGAGTACAAGCATGTCAATGCGCGCACTTGGATAAGCTCGCCGCAGCGCACGGACAGCGGGCAGCGACAATACGACATCACCAAGCAAATCCACCCGCACAACCAATATCCGCTGCATCTCAGTTGAACCAGCACGAAGTTCTGGCCCCAGGCGCGGAGTGCGCGTAACAAAGCCGACCACCCCAATCACGACACGCAAACATCGCTGAACAACACGCTTGATCCGCGTCTCCACATTCTTCCGCTGCCGCGCTTCAAACGAGGGCCTCACATCATACGCCAGCACGTCATCGCGTGGAACGTTCAAATGAGGCGAGCTTACAGCCCTCACCTTGTCAGAGAGATTCACATCGTCACCGCTTCATAACCGTTGATTGCCCAGATACCCCTTCTAGCAAAGGACATCCAGTCGAGTATAACACGCACGAGACGGAAGGCTACTTTATACTGCAACGTACGCATGAGCGCGCCCGCCACACTACTTCCTGCGGCATGTTCATGGACAAAGTGATACACATATATCCTCGATCCGCTGCGCAAACCCATCCCACGTGTATGCTTGCGCGACCTCGCGCCCACGTTGTCCTAGTTGCGCGCAGAGCGCATCACTGTCAAGCAGTTCGTAGAAACGAGCAAGAAACTGCTCTTGGTTCCTTACAAGGAAGCCTGTCTCTCCGTCGTGTACCAGCTCCTGCAATCCACCTTCAGCAGATGCAAGCACCGGTTTCGCCGCAGCCATCGCCTCCAAAGCCGCCAGGCCGAACTCCTCAGCATAAGGTAGAAAGACGAGACAACGGCACCCAACATACATCGTCGCCAGCGCCTCGCCCTCCAATGGTCCCGCAAACCGCACCCGTGGCCCAGCAACTTGTCGCAGGTGCTGCGTATACTGCGCTTCTCCATCGCCAACGAGCACCAAATCCATGGGAACATCAGCAGACCACGCCAACATCCGTTCGATCCCTTTTTCAGGCGCCAACCGGCCTACATACAACATGTACGTCCCAGACGAGACGGGATGCGAAAAATACCGAGTGGCCACACCCGGCGGAACAACCTCCGGCGCCCTGCCGTAGACCTGTGCTGCAGCCGCTGCGGTAAACTGACTGTTGGTAAGGAATGCCGCCGCCTTGGATACGGCAGCGCGGTCAAATATGCGCCGAACGATGAGGTCTGGACGCCGCGAATCACTCAAGTAGGGCGCGCGCATGGAATGAAGATAACAGATCGTCCGAGGATGGTGGAGTGCAAGCAAGTTGGAACCGAATGTCTGCGAGATGACCACATCTGCGTCTGGGGAGCGTACAAGCCACTCAACACTTCCCAACTCTTTGCGGTTAAAGGCGCGTAAGCCAGCGAACGTTTTTTCGGCTGCGTAATGGCCAGCCCAAAGCGCAACCTCGTGCCTGCACTCCAGGCGGCGCAGCAATTCCAATGTCGCTCGCTCGCCGCCTCCAAATGTACTCAGGCGAGAGTGCGCTACAACAATGCGCATGATATGGCTCACAAGGATAGTAATATGCGCTCGTAGACTCAACTGGGAGCACAAACGCGCCCTGGCATTCCTACACCAGTACCAGCGGTGCTTCCATTGTCCTCACTACACGAGCCAGTTTGTTCGCCACGCTGGTGCGAACCAGTCCCACTGCCAGACGATCCGGTAGCACCCGTGGCCGTTGTACCACTAGTGCCCGAACTGCTGGCGCCAGTTCCAGTCGAACCACTTGACGCGCCCGACCCAAGTTGGGTGGAACTGCCCACGCCGACCGATGGCGTACCGATGCCTGTAGGAGTAGCCGCAGCAGTGGGCATGACAGGTGCAGCAGGCAATACACTAGAGGTGGGGAGCGAAAGTGCATTCGCCTGGATTGCTTGCTGCTGACTATGCGCGACCGATATCAAAGACTGAGCAAGCACTACTTCACCACGACGCTGAGCAGCGCCAAGCGCGTCGTTTTCAGCTCGTAGTGTCTGCGACAGCACGCCACTGACACCAGATATGTCCTCGTGCTTCGTCTTCATAACCACTGTAAGGTGGATGAGATCGTGCATTGTCGCATCTAACTCTGACGTCAGCACTTGTACCTCGGCAGAATCGCCAACTGCCGCCGCCGCCTCTGCCTCAGCAAGTCTCCGCCGGGCTAAAGAC
The DNA here is from genome assembly GCA_030167145.1 of Ktedonobacterales bacterium. Lineage (GTDB taxonomy): Bacteria > Chloroflexota > Ktedonobacteria > Ktedonobacterales > JADMIN01 > SMAG-U1939. The sequence continues at coordinate 202,586 of CP126532.1, forward strand.
CCAAGAACCTCACCACGTTGGCTGTCCGAAAATGCGGTGGTGAGCTGAATCCACTCTTCACCTCGTTTCAGACCATAGAGCGGTGAGCCTGGTAGCGCAGAAGCCGCAGCCAGCGAAGCGCCCCAACCAGCAGTGGCAAGTATAAATAGTGCCGCAATGGCCAGCGCCGGACGCGACAATCGGCGTGCGCGGCGGCCGAGCGGAGCGCGTGTCCAATTGCGGGTGCCTTGCACCCACCATTTCAGCCACGAACGTGGTGCGTCACTTTGACGTCCAATCACAATATCGCCAAGCATCGCATGCGTAAGACGGTCGCGTACGCGCTCTCTGGCGCCTTCTATCTCATGTTCAGAGAGGTGTATCTGCCTGATCGCGCCAACAAGACACACATCACACGTCACATCCGAACGCTCATCCTCTCTGCTGTCTAGTAGCTCTTCTATGTATGTCGCCTGGCCTTCATCTAAAGCATGAAGATATTGTTCGAGAAGGTGCTCTTTACCGGTCACGTGCGCGCTCCTCTCTGCCAATCGAAAGGGTTCGACGCAGTGCCTCAATTGCGCGGAATTGCATCCCTCGCACAGTTCCCTCTTGTTTTCCCATGATGTCACCTACCTCACGCGCCGACAGTCCCTCGACAAATCGGAGCAGCACGACTTCACGCTGCTCGGCCGTCAACGCCTGTAATGCCTGATGCAACTCGGCAACAGTCAACCGCCATTCAACCATATGCTCGGTGCCGGGCGATTCGTCTTCGCACGCTACGCTAGCACCAATATCATCGAGCGATACAGATTCACGCTGCCGCCGATAGCGATCTACAATGGCATTATGAGCGAGTTTAAAGAGCCAGCCAGCAAACGACGCATCATGCTTAGGCGAAAAACGGTCAATACTGCGCCAGGCGCTCAAAAAGATGGAGCCTGTCAAATCTTCCGCATCGGTCGCATTCCCCACCCGGAAACGCACATAGCGATAGACCCGGTCGAAGTACAAGCTGTACAACTGACCAAACGCCTCTGCATCACGTTGAATTGAACGTGTGACGAGTGCGGCTTCGGGGTCATGTATAGGCAAGGTTGGATCCGCTCTCTCTAGAAACGCCAGGTAACACTCTACGTTAGCCCGCCTGCTCTGTCAACATCGTTGGCGCCTCTCAAATACGGTATCCACAACAATATCCAAGAAGGTCATGCGGAGGCAGCGACACTATAGGTCAGCCATGTTTCATGCCCTGAATCGCGCATCGCATGATACACAGTGGAAGCCTCGGCAAGATGACGAAACGGCGCGTAAAGCGTGGAGCCACTGCCACTCACAAGCACATGTAGAGCGCCTGCGGCGTTCAACACATCCTTCACAGCTCTCACTTCCGCATACTGCCGCAATACTGCTGGCTCCAATGTATTTGTCAACCGATCAAGCGACAGCTCGGCGCGCGCCTGAATCGCTGCGACTAGCGCCGTCGAATTCGTCCCATCGGTATAGTCCTCAGGCAGGAGCCGCCTGAACACCTCAACGGTTGGCACGGCGATGGCCGGTTTAACGAGCACAAACCATAGTGGCTCTGCATCAGGCAGCGGCGTAACTATTTCGCCACGGCCCTCAATCAATGCCGTCCCGCCAGTGAGAAAGAATGGCACATCCGAGCCGAGTTCAGCCGCGAGCGCCATCAGACGCACATGTGGCAGACGAAGGTTCCACAACGTATTCAGCGCGGTGAGTGCGGATGCGCCATCACTACTGCCACCACCAAGCCCTGCCTGGACTGGTATGTGCTTATTTAGTTCGATCTCGACACCCAGATCTTCCTGCTCTGCCGCCTTCCGCAAAAGATGCGCGGCCCTTACCACGAGATTATCCGCCGTGGAAAGTTCAGCCACATCGCAGGTAAATGTGATCTGGGCATCATCGCGTAAGCGGAGATTGAGAGCATCATGGAGCGCAATCGTCTGAAGCACAGAAGTAAGACGGTGATAGCCATCCCCGCGCTTGCCTAGCACATCAAGCGTCAAATTGACTTTGGCATACGCCGCGACAAACACCGTATTTCCAACCATGCACAGCCTTCTCCTGGAGCCTCTAGAAATCTCGACGCACGGATTCTGGACAGTAACTGAGGCGCCATTGCGCAGCCAACTCATTATACTGATGAAACGTCCGAAAAGCTTCATTGGCAGCACTTCTTCTCATAGTTCCCTGAATAACAAAGAAATGAGGGTATCATCTGTCACAATAGAGGAGCATCGGCTCACGAGAGCATATCCAACACAGCAATATATCTGGAGCATTTGGAACATGTGGGTACTCGAATCTCTCTCCGGAACCTTACTCAATGCCCTCACCGTACTCATTGGCGGCTTGATGGGGGTGTTTCTCGGTGAAAGGCTGCCAAAGCGCATCCACGACAGCCTATTTGGCGTGCTCGGCCTCTTCACCATCCTGATCGGATTGCTCGATGCATTCACAACGAAAAGTCCGCTCGTGCTGCTTGGCTCACTTCTGCTCGGCACGTTGATTGGTGAGTGGCTCAACCTGGAAGACCAACTCAACCGCTTTGGTGACACCATACAGCGCAAGCTCGCACGACCTGGCTCTACCGTGAGTGAGGCATTCGTAACGTCAACGCTCGTCTTTTGTATAGGGCCACTGTCAATCTTGGGCGCCTTAGATAACGGACTGAGCGGCGACATCACCAAACTCGCCATCAAGGCGGTGCTCGATGGCTTCGCGGCGCTTGCATTCAGCGCAGCCCTCGGCTGGGGAGTTTTGCTCTCAGTCTTCGTCATCCTAGCATATCAAGGTACCATCAGCCTATGCGCAGGAATACTCGCGCCCATACTTCACAGCAACCCAGCGACAATCACAGAACTCACGGCAACAGGCGGGCTAATCTTGGTAGCCATCGGCCTGAAGCTTCTAAAAATACGTGATCTGCGTGTCGCCAACCTCATTCCCGCTCTCGCACTCGCCCCAGCCATCGTGACTTTGCTTTCAGTTGCGTCAAATCTCCTCCGCTAGATAGCTCCTGATCGCTTCGTCATCTTGTGAATCAATTGTCGCCTCACCTACAGCCCATCACCAGCCTCGATGTGTCCGAGCTTATGGGTCAATAAATGTGGGCACCGGTGTTGCGGTCTGTATTGGCGTAGGGGTAGGCGCGGGGTGGGTCGGTGTCGGCTTTGGCGTGTCGGTTGGCGCCACACCACCGCCACCATGGCCACCATAGCCACCTGTAGCAGTAGGAGCGGGTTTAGATTTTGTCGCGGTTCCAGTGGGAGGCATTGGAACAGTGGCTGCGAATGTGCTGGTCGGCACAGGCGGCGGAGTGCTGCTTCGTCTCGTCTGGGAGGAACCTGTGGCCACAACGATGATCGTCGCCACTGCGACCACAACATTCAGCAGTAGCAACAGCAACCTATCGCGGGGAATCGGCGGACGTTGCGGCGGCGGTAACATAGAGCACCATCACCCTCTAAACAGAATCTCCAAATTAACATGCAGTGTGAAGATGCTCACCTAGTTTGTCAATACAGACCACTCAATGTGCTATAGCCTGTCACTTCCACGATTCTTCCGTAACTGCGCCGCTGCGTTTCGCGACTGACACTCATTCACACATGGCATTCGGCCACCGGCTCGACCATTGTCGTTGCTCATCGCAGTTACCAGGTTATCATCCGGCACACAGACGATATTCATCTAGGCACATTCTTCTGAAACCTGCGAATATAGTGAAAGTCATGGCATCACGGATGATCGCGCACTCTGTAACGCTTTTCGTAACGTCTGCGAGACGCTCTACCTGTACATTAACAAAGGAAAGACCATCATATCGTCATCGCGGTGAGAGGCAGAACGCATATGACCGCATTTCTAAGTAGCATCCAACGACTGCGCCGTATCGGGCCGCGCAGCCGAAAGCCTGAAGCATCTCGCAATACTGTGCGCAAAGAAGACTGGAATGCCACACCATCGCCGATCACCATCGCACCTGATGACCCGATTGTGGCGTATTTTCTCAGCATGCCTGGAGCCATAGAAATCGCGAAGCTCCATCTGGATTCGCCAGCCCTGCGCGACCTGAAGTCCGCGGGCGTTACGATAACGATCCCCTTGGTGAGCCAGGGCGAGTTGGTCGGCCTGCTCAATCTCGGACCACGCCTCAGCCAGCAAGAGTATTCAACCGACGACCGGCGACTGCTCAATACACTGGCCACCCAGGCAGCTCCTGCCGTTCGCGTGGCCCAGATGGTGCGCCAGCAGCGCGTCGAGGCACGTGAGCGCGAGCGAATCGAGCAAGAACTGCGAATTGCCCGCCTCATCCAACAAACGCTGCTGCCAAAGGAGCTTCCATCTGTACAGGGTTGGCAGTTCGCCGCATATTATCAACCTGCCCGTGCGGTTGGCGGTGACTTCTACGACTTCCTTTACTTCGATGACGGACGCCTCGGCATCGTGATCGGCGACGTCACCGACAAAGGTGTGCCAGCCGCGCTTGTGATGGCGACCACCAGAAGTATCTTGCGCACTGCGGCGCAGGCCGGAGATACCCCTGGTATCGTGCTAGAGCAAGCCAATAATCTGCTCTGCCCCGACATCCCGCCCAAAATGTTCGTCACCTGCCTCTACGCCATTCTCGATCCGCGTACCGGACGAATCCACTACGCCAACGCAGGTCATGACTTGCCGTACCAACGGCACAGCGAAGGAGCGAGCGTACTCCGGGCGACAGGCATGCCGCTCGGCCTCATGCCCGGCATGCGCTACGAAGAGAAAGAAACCTACCTGAAAGAGGGGGACAGCGTGCTTTTCTACAGCGATGGACTGATCGAAGCGCATAATCCCGCGCGCGACATGTTTGGCTTTCCGCGTTTGATGACACTGATGAGCGACTCTGCCGATAGCGTACCATTGATCGAGCGTATGCTGAATGAGCTGGCAAGCTTCACCGGATCGGACTGGGAACAAGAGGACGACGTAACGCTCGTAGCCTTACAGCGTAAGGTTGCGCCAGAGAACAAGGCAACACCCAGCAAGCTGCCTGAAGCAAGTGATAATACTTCCAACGATGGCTGGCATACACTCGAATCCTTCGATCTGCCCAGTGAACCGGGCAACGAACGCCAGGCTATGCGGAAAGTCGGCGATGCGCTCCAGCATCTCGATCTCTCCCCAAAGCGCATCGAGCAACTCAAAACAGCCGTCGCCGAGGCCACGATGAACGCCATGGAGCATGGCAACCATTATCAAACCGACTTGCCAGTACAAATTCGCGTGCTGGCCTCAGAAACCTGCGTTGCCGTCCGCATCTCTGACCGAGGGCAAAACGCAGACATCCCCGATCCCCAGACACCCAATCTAGAGGCAAAGCTCTCCGAGCTTCAGACGCCACGCGGCTGGGGATTATTCCTCATCAAGAATCTAGTTGACGACATGCGCGTCACCACCGACCAGAACCACCACATTGTTGAACTCATCATCTCGCGCGAAGGAGATTCACATGCCAGCCAGAACGCTTGAGGCGCACATTCGCCACCACCAGCCTCGCGTCACGGTCATCGAGCTACACGGCGAAGTCAATGCCTTCGCCGAAGAGACACTCAACACAGCGTACGGCGAGGCCGAGGGTCAGAATCCCGAAGTCATTCTGCTCAATTTCAGCGATGTGGACTACATCAACAGCACTGGCATCGCGCTTATCGTGAGCCTGCTCGCCCGTGCGCGCAAGTCGCATCGTCAGCTCCTCTCCTGCGGGTTAAGCGAGCACTACGTGGAGATTTTCAACATCACGAGGCTCGCCGACTTCATGAGCGTCTATCCCGATGAAACCAGCGCATTAGCTGATGCTGCCAAAGACACCACACACTAGAATGGAGGACCGGACATGTCGCAACCCAACGTCGTGATGAGCGTTCGCCATGTTGATGCGAAGATCAGCATTATTGACATTCAGGGCGACATCACAGCATTAGCCGAAAATGCGCTCATGGAAGCAATAAGTCAGGCAAACATGCCTTCCGTCCGCGCAATCATCCTCAATTTTGGCGGACTGGAATTCATGAATAGCGGCGGCATTGGTTTGCTCGTCACACTTCTCATCCGCATGAATCGCCAGAAACAGCATTTGCTCGCCTATGGGCTGAGCGAGCACTACAAACACATATTCGAGCTGACGCGCCTGAACGAAGTCATTGGCGTGTACGACACCGAGGTCGGCGCAGTGGCAGCCGCGGCACGATTGACATAGTCGCGACGCCATCGCACATAGCGAAGAGAGGATCGTCATCATGACAACCCCGTCTACCCCCTCCGGCGACATGCAGCCACGCGACGCTACATATTGGGCACAGCAGGGGACAAATCTCAAGCTCTCCGACGTACCAGCAGGTGCAATCAACCTCAATGTGGAAGGTCGCAGCGTCGTTGGCCCACTACAAGGCTTCGGCAAAATGTGGCAGAAGACCTATCGGGTACGCCTGGTTGACGCATTGGTGCAGCCAACGGAAGTCATCGCAACCTGGAAAGAGAATTTCCAGTCATTCTGGCCAAAGGGCAATCGCTTCTACGCACCACTCACCGGCATCACGCCGGGAGAAGTCGCACTGCTCAACCTCAAAACTGGCGGTATGCCACTTTCAACCGGCGTGCTTGTGCTGTACGCTGACGACGAATCGTTTACTTTGATGACACCACAAGGCCACATGTTTGCTGGCTGGATCACCTTTAGCGCCTACGTGGACGACGGCGCCACCGTCGCCCAAGCACAGGTGCTCATGCGCGCCAACGACCCAATTTATGAGATGGGACTCACCATGGGTGGTCACAAACAGGAAGACAAATTCTGGGAACATACGCTCAAGTCGCTCGCGGCTCGATTTGGCGTTCTGGCTCCCGTACAAATTCAGGCCGTCTGTGTAGATCCGAAGCGCAAGTGGGCGCATGCGAAAAACATTCGTCACAACGCCGCTATGCGTACCGTCCTCTCCGCCCCCTCACGCTGGTTCCATCGCGGGCGGAAGCAATAGAAACTCATCCACGTATGACATTACCTACACATATTACCTACGATGCAGTCGTCGTAGGCGCCGGGCCTAACGGCCTTGCCGCCGCGATTACCATGGCGCAGGCAGGCCACTCTGTCATCGTGTATGAGGCTGCCGACAAAATCGGCGGCGGCTCACGCACGAGTGAACTCACCTTGCCCGGATTCCTGCACGATGTCTGCTCCGCAATTCATCCCCTTGGCATCGGCTCACCATTCTTCCGTACACTCCCGTTGGAGCAATACGGTGTTGAGTGGATTCACCCGCCTGCACCACTTGCCCACCCATTGCCTAACGGCAGTGCCGTCGTCCTTGAGCGTTCCATCGCAGCGACGGGCGAGAACCTTGGAGACGACGCGGAGGCGTGGCAACGCCTATTTGGCCCAATCTGCAGCCATTGGGACGCCATAGCCGAAGGCATCCTTGCTCCTTTTCGACCCCTGTACCAGGCACGCCATCCTTTTACATCGCTAGATATGGCGCGCTTCGGCCTCTCGGCGATCCAGTCAGCAAAGGGACTTGCCGAACGCAGATTTCAAGGTGCGCGTGCGCGCGCCGTCTTCGCGGGTATGGCCGCGCACTCCATGCTTCCCCTCGAACAGCCTCTCAGCGCTGCTGCGGGATTAGTGCTCGGCTCACTCGCGCATGCCGTCGGCTGGCCCATACCCAGAGGCGGCTCGCAGACCATTGTAGATGCGCTCGCCGCGTACCTACGCTCACTTGGTGGTGAGATTGTAACCGGAGCCGAGATCAAGTACCTGGACGAATTGCCATCCGCGCACGCGGTTTTCTGTGACGTAACGCCACGACAATTGCTAAACATCGCGAAGGGCAAGCTTCCAGAGAGCTATGCTGCCGCGCTTCAGCGCTACCGCTATGGGCCAGGCGTCTTCAAGCTCGACCTCGCACTGGATGGCCCGATCCCGTGGACGGCTCCGGAATGCGCCAAGGCGGGAACAATCCATGTCGGCGGCGTACTGGAAGACATCGCATCCAGCGAACGCAGTGTATGGCGCAACCTACCCAGTGAACAGCCGTTCGTGTTGATCGCCCAGCAAAGCCTCTTCGATCCCACGCGAGCGCCCGCAGGGAAACACACCGTCTGGGCCTACTGCCACGTGCCCAATGGGCATGAAGTAGACATGACGGAACGCATTGAGGCGCAAATCGAACGCTTCGCTCCAGGATTTCGCGACCGTATCATTGCCCGACACAGCTACAACGCTTGCCAAATGGAGCGCTACAACGCGAATTACGTTGGCGGCGACATCAATGGCGGCGTGCAAGATATGTGGCAGCACTTCACCCGGCCAACAGTCCGTCCTGATCCGTATTCGACCCCGGTGAAGGGCCTATACATCTGTTCATCCTCCACACCACCGGGCGGCGGCGTGCATGGCATGTGCGGCTACTTTGCCGCGCAGTCAGCGCTACGCCATGATTTTGCGTGATAAAGCACAGAGGCAGCGCATGTTTGTCCAGCCAGTGCGGGTACCGCATGCAAACTGAAGTCGTTGGCATAGCACGACAGCCAACCCTGATGTTCGTCTGCTCACCACTCCGCCAACTTCCAAATCTCTGGTTGGACACTGCCCGCCTCAACACCGATTTCAGCATAGATCGCCACGGACTGTTTTAGATGAGCGAAAGCGGCTTCCGGCTGCCCTGCGCCATGCAGCAGATCTGCCATGTTGTTGTGCAGTGCAGCCTCATGATGGCGATCTCCTTGCGCCACACACAGCGCCAGCGCCTCCGCCGCTGCGTCGAGCGCATTCCCTACCTCACCACGAGCGCCCAATACCAGCGCCAGATTATTGAGCGCGGAAGCACGCACTCCCATATCGTTCAATCGCCCCGCCAGAGTCAAACTTTGCTCAAAATGATAAACGGCGTCGTCCAGATTTCCTCTCCCGCTGGCCAGGATTCCCAAAATATTGTGGGCTTGAGCGAGCGCCTGCACCTCATCGTCCTTCGTGGCGAGTTCCATTGCTTGCTGTGCGTATATCTGCGCCCGGTCAACTGCATTCTGACGATGGGCAATCAGGCTCCAATCCGCAAAGATACGTGCGCGCTCGCCTCCAGCCTCGGCTACATCAAGAGACTGAAGCGCCGCCTCTAAATGGCTTCCTGCAAGATCCAGTTCGCCACGGCGCGCATACACATTGCCCACTTTGTGTTCCACGCGCGCACGCTCACACGAGTCTGCCAGTTCAATGGCCAGCTCATAACTCTTCAGCGCTGCCATATATGCGCCCAAGAGCGTCTGCAAATCACCGATAGCCTCGTGAAGTTTGCCTACATCAGCATGACCCAATCCACGCGCCATCTCAAAATGCGCCAGAGCCTCCGCGTTTGCGTACAGTGCGCGCGCATACATCCCTGCCATCACAAAGTACTCTGCCGCGACCGCGTCATTGCCAGCCATAAGATGGTGACGTGCGATCTGGCCCGCCAGCGCGCCTTTATCGCCTGATTGTATCGTTCTCAGCAGCGCCTCTGCGGTGCGTCTATGCAATAGACGCCGACGTGCGAGGCTGGTGCTCTCGTAGACGAGCGTTCTCAGTTTCTCATGGCCAAAGTCGTACAGTAGCTGCCGCTTACTGGTCTCCCCACGTAGTTCGACAACCAGGCCAAGTGCGGCCAGTTCTTCTAGCGCCAGCACCACCTCTTCTTCGCCCCGCCCACTCACCTCATGCACAATATCGAAGTCAAAGGAGCGGCCGATAACGGCAGCAGTTGCGAGTATCTGGCTCCCGGTCTCACTCGTATCATGCAATCTCGACCAGAGCAGATCACGCACACCGCCCGGTAACGACCAGGTTGATTCCTCTGGCGCAAGCATTCCCTCCTGCAACGCCGTGAGGTAGGCTTCAAGAAACAAGGGCAGCCCTTCGGTCTCCCGATAGAGCCGCTTCCCCAAATCAGACGTGCGTTCGTGCGGCGCTGGCATAGCCACCTGCATCAATTCAGTGACGTCGTCTGGGCCAAGGCGCGCAAGCGTGATTATATTGATATTTCCCTGTCGCCGTGCTTCCGAAACTAATTGCTGGATACCGCGATCATCAACCATTTCATTCCGCCGATGAGCAAGTAGGAGGCATATTCTTGCCCCGCGCAGCCTGCGCACCATATACGTGAGGAATGAGCAGGTTGCGCTATCGGCCCACTGCACATCATCAATGAAGAGCACTGCGGGCCTTGCATTTCCAGTGTCGCCACATGCTGCCATCAGCGTCAGGCGCAATCCCTCGTAAAAACGTGTTTGCGCTCCCGGGCCACTGTGTGCCTGTGGTGCGGTCAGCCCAGCATGCGCAAGCGCGAACTCTGGCACAAGTCTGCTGGCCTCCGCCAACCAGGGTTCAGCCACCTGTTCGAGTCGGTGCGCGCACTGCGGTTGTGCCAGCGCCGCACGCAGCACAGATGAGATCGGCATGTACGCGAGGTGCGCCTCGCCTTCAAAGCAGCGCGCTGCCACTGTCGTTGCGCCCCGCTCATGTGCGTATGCGAGAAATTCCTCCGCCAGGCGTGTCTTGCCGATGCCCGCCTCGCCTTCCAGGAGCACGACGCAACCATCGCCCCTGATGCTATTGTAGAGGTCAGTCAGCGTGGCCCATTCATGAACTCTTCCGACAAACGGGTACGAAATACCTGCTCGGCGGTTCAGACCTACAGATGAGCTAGTTGAAACTGCATCTGGCATCGCTTCTATCGGTGTATCGGAACCACGTCTCACCGGCATGGAGGAGAATGGCACAGAGATCTCGCCAGGTGGCGCCAGTTCATCTTCGCGAATCTGCTGGCAAAGCCGTCGTGTTGCCTCCAACGGCGCCACCCCTAGCTCGTTTTCCAGTATGTGGGCGCATTCTTGATATTGACGCAAGGCCGCTCCACGCTGCCCAGACCAGGCATAGATCTGCATCAAGCGACAATGAGCGGGTTCGTGCAAGCGGTCAAGCACAAGCCATCGCTGGGCATAGTTCAGTGCAAGTTCATACTCCCCCAGACGGCTGTAGCCAAGCGAGAGACGATCCAGCACTTTGGCCAATTCTTGCCTCAACCATTGCCGCTGAGCAAATTGCCAATCCTCGAATGTCGTGCTATCACGCAGACTGAACCCCGCCAGAAAGTCATCTCGATACAGTGCTACAGCGTCGGCCAGGAGCGGAAGGCAATCTGTGCATACATCGCCATCACTATGCCCATGTGTTCTGCATTGAGCAATACCACTCAGAAATGCGCTCACATCGCACCATAAGTCAGCATGCACCGCAAGACCAAGTGTATCGCGTTCTATCGCAAGCCAGTCTCCTGCCAGCGCTTTGTTCAGCGACGACAATGTACGCCGTAAGGTAGCGCGTGCGTGGGCTTCATCATAGTCGGGCCAGAGCAAGGCTGCCAGGGCATCCCGGCTATGACGCTGCTGTGTGACGGCAAGATAGATAAGAAGTGCGACAGCCTTTCGTGTATCAAGCAGCACAGAATCGCCAGTGATTTCGATTCGGGGCGTACCCAATGCGTAGAGAGTCAAACGCGACATGTCCGAACCTCCATTGCCACGGCAGTATACTGGCATAGGCAGCAAATAGCAATAGCGCGCATGCGCTCCTATCCAGTGTTCTGTAGGCTGGCCCAAGATATGCTGATGAGCACACATATCTACTGCCCGCGCAACCATTGGCGAGCTCACGTGAGGAAAACAATGGCACGAGTCCTGATCGTAGATGACGAAGCAGACATTCGCATGGTCGTCCGTAGCATACTAGAAGATGAAGGATATGAAGTCATTGAAGCATCCAGCGGAAGCGAAGCGCTTATTCAGCTTCGTACCGCCGCAGATCCACTTGTCGTCCTCGTTGACCTTCGCATGCCACACATCAACGGCTTCGAGTTGCTACAGCAAATAGATGACGATGCGACTCTCGCCACTCGTCATTCCTACATCATCTTCAGCGGCGATACCGAATCATTGCCAGTCGTCCGCGCGATACGTGCATCAATCGTCGTCACCACTCTACCTAAGCCCTATGACATGGACGCGCTACTCACGACAGTTGGCGAGGCAGCAGCAGCCACGGCCACGCACGACCATTCGGACCTCAGTCATCCAGACGACTGAATGAACGTGCCATTCAAGCGTACATCACTCAGGGCCAAGATTTCGTAACGCCCGCATAATCAACTCCTCGATGCTGCCACTTGCATCCTCAGGCAATGTTCGCACCGCAGCAGCGGCTTGCGGAGCCGAGTATCCCAGGCCAGTAAGGGCTTCGATCACCTGCGCACGCACATTCCCCGAACTACCACCAGCACCTGCAGGTAGCAATTCGCCGCCCATTTTCTCAAAGCGCGGGCGCAACTCAAGCACCAGCCGTGCGGCTAGCTTTCTGCCAACACCTGGCGCAAGTGTCAATCGCGCTAGATCTTCCGACAGCACAGCGTCACGCAAAGTCGGTCCAGACATCCCGGATAACAATGCGATACCAATCCGTGGACCGACCCCACTTACTGAAAGCAACACTTCGAACGTGTCACGGTCATCCGCTGTTGAGAAACCATACAGCGTGAGCGCATCCTCTCGTACCAGCAGATAGGTGTGTAAGTGCGCCTGTTCGCCAGGATTGTGCTTGCCCAGCGTCGTCAGTGGCACGAAAATTCGTAGGGTGACACCACCTACCGCCACGAAAAGGCTATCGAGCGTCTTTCCTTCCACCGTTCCACGTACAGCAGCAATCATGGGCCAAACCTCATCACGGACTCTTCACGCTCTATCCTGCAAAATGTGTCGTATGCAAATGGCAAATAGCGATGGCGGCGGCATCCGCAGCGTCATCGGGTTTCGGCACGCTTGGTAGACGGAGCAGCACTCGCACCATCTCCCCGACCTGCTCCTTGGTTGCGAGTCCATACCCATGTACGGCTTGCTTGACATGCATAGGTTTATACTCACAGACTCGCAACCTCGCTTCGGCAGCCACGAGCAGAGCAACGCCGCGCGCCTGGCCAACGCTAATAATGGTGGTGGTGTTCTTGGCAAAGAACAATTCTTCCACCGCCATCTCCGACGGCCCATGCTCACGCACGATCTCCGCGAGATCGTGATACAGGCGTAGCAATCGCTCTGGCATCGCTTGACTCTTCGACGTCTCGATCACGCCACATACCACCAGCGAAAGCTTGCCGCGCACCTCTTCGATGATCGCATAGCCCAAACGCGCAGACCCTGGATCTACCCCAAGCGCCCGCCGATGCTGTGGCTCTGTTGTTTTAGCGTCCACGCGACACCAACCTGAGTGCTACCCTTCGTATTTCTCCGCAAATTCGTTTGCTATTTCAGCATTCGTATACACATTCTGCACATCGTCGAGGTCCTCAAGCCGATCAATCAAGCGTAACGTTTGTAACGCTTCCTTTTCGGAGAGTTCCACCCTCGTTTTCGGCACCAGTGTGCTTTCGGCCCGCACAACATCCAGCTTCTTTGCCTCCAGCGCTTTGCGCACGCCTTCGAGTTGCGTTGGCTCAGTGTATACTGTCAGCTCGTCGTCGCCGTCACTATATTCGTCAACATCCTCGGCCCCGCTATCAATCACCTCCAGCGTGAGTTCGTCGGGGTCGCGCCCATTGAGCGCCACCGCGATCACCCCACGCGGCTCAAAAATCCAGTCCACGCAACCCATCTCACCCAGGTTGCCAGCATTCTTGTTGAAGACATTGCGAATCTCAGCGGCGGCGCGGTTGCGATTGTCAGTCATCACCTGCACCATGATCGCGGCGCCACCCGGCGCATAGCCCTCGTAATTGATTTCATCTAGCGAAATGCCTTCGCCGCTGCCCTGCGCACGCTTGATGGTGCGCTCAATGTTGTCCATCGGCATGTTTGCCTCGCGGGCGCGCTGAATCGCCATGCGTAGCCGGAAATTGGCATCGGGATCACCGCCACCGCCCTCGCGCACCGCAACGACAAGTTCACGACCAAGACGAGTGAACAGTTGGCCACGCTTCGCGTCGTTAACGCCCTTCTGCCGCCGAATCTGATGCCATTTAGAGTGACCAGACATCGCTCCATCGCCCCCTTCTATCGTGTTTCCGCCAGCTACGCCGTCGGCTGGCGAATCGCGGTATCGCTCATACCGAAATGCCCAGCATAAGCCGTTCCTTGATGTGCGTCTTCTTCAGCGCCGCAAGGGCCGTCAAAGCGTGGGCAAGCTGCCACAGGCGCTAAAAATGCAGCGCGCCAGCGTATTGTATCACCTGCTGCTGGCAGTGCCAAACCGCATAAATGATGCCCAGCATCGCCCGCAACGACCGCACGGACAGCATCACCACTGAAAAGCGCTCACCGCTGCCCATTCGTCTTGTGTCGCCGTTTGCCACTCGAAGAACGAAACGCCAATACAGCCAAGCTCATGCGCGCTCTGCATATCAGCGGTAATCTCCGCACCAGTTGGTGAGTTCTGGCCGCCAATCCCATCATCCGTGAACATGTCGTAAGTCTGGCCAAGCTCCTCGATGGGCAGCATGGCATTTGTGCCCAGACTGCCAAGCGCGGCGCGTATCGTCGTAATGGAGCGGCTCACGAAACGCTCAACATCCTGCGCGCTGTACTGCCGTCCTGCGCGGCTGTGCCAGTAATCCATCGGCGCAATCACATTCCAGCTTGCCGCTATCGCCGCATACGGATAGTACGACTGCGCGAACGGATGATAGACCGCCGAGACAAGCAACGTATCAGAGCCAAGCAGCGCTCGCAGCAACTGACCATAGGTATAGACGCTGGCGCTGTCGTCAACCTCTTCCACATCTGTCGCAATGCCATCAGGATGATCTCCCGTCGGCGTCACATAGTTGGCAACCTGCTGCGTCATCCGCACATCCGCGCTTATGTCTTTGAGATATGGGTAAACCCAGGCAATGACCGCGATCCCAGCGGCATGTGCGGCTGGCAACAGCCGGTCAAGCGAATTGGGCGCATAGAAGCCATACGTGCTGATGGCAACCTCGGCATAGATATGCGTAATCCCCGCCAGCTTGGCCGCATGCATCAGCGTCGCTATATCCGCATGATGCGTGAGGTAGTTTGTGAACCACATGCCCTTCCCGGCCACTGGCGTCCATATGGGTTTACCACTCACCTCATGTGTCGCAGGGTCCGCCGCGTTCACACGAACAGCGCCACTCCACACCCAACCGCTTGCAGCGGATGTCCGCACCTGATACCAGGGATGCCCCTGCGCATCGCTGGCCCAGGCCAAGGTCGTCACCACAGAACCAATGGCAAGGCCGGCCATTGGCAGCGACGTATCATCTGGTCGCGTATATAGGGTCGTCGGCGCGCTGACCGCGCCGGAAACCGTCAGTGGCCATAGCCCATGGCTTGCGGGCAATATATTCGTGGACGGATCGGGAACCCCTGGAAACTCGCACGCCCCCTCTTCAGCATGCTGCGGAGGAGTGGCCTTGAGCGCATCCGCCGTCACATAGCCATCTATGCCGCTCCAGAAGCGTACATGTTGCCAGGTTGAGCTACCGGACTTCACCTGCTCCAGCGCCGAAACGTCAGTGCCGCCGAGTAGCGCCGTCAGTTGCGCGGATTGCGCTGTCGGCTTAGCATAGACCGGCGTGCAGGGCTGCTGCACATACAGCAGTGTGGGCGCAGTGGACAGCCTAGCCACAGCGGCGGCGCGTGAGACATCACCGCACACCAGCGCCACACAGACACACAGAATTAGTGCGCCCTCCACGGCCAGGCACCCCGCTCGCCTTGCTGCCCGTCTATTTGGTAGCACCCTGGTCGCTCCCTCGTCTAGCGCACTGCTTTGACCGCTCGCCGCGCTGGCTGCGTATCTGGAACACAGGCCCGCCAGCGTATTACTAGCGGCTTACCGGCACTTCGGCCAACTGCATCGAGATCACCCGCGAGACACTATTCTCACCCATGGACACGCCATAGATGGCGCTGGCATACGTCATCGTAACACGGTTATGCGTTATCACCACGAATTGCGTCCGCTCCGCAAGCACCTTGAGAATCTCGCAGAACCGCACCACATTCGCCTCATCCAGCGCGGCGTCTACCTCATCCAATAGGCAGAATGGCGGAGGGTTGATTTCAAGCAGCGAGAACAGCAGCGCCACCGAAACCATCGCGCGCTCGCCACCAGAGAGCAGCGAAAGATCCTGCACCCGCTTCCCCGGAATCTGCACATAGACCTCAACACCTCCCATACTGGGCTTGGCTGGCGTGCGCGAGTCTATGTCCCCTTCGTCGTCATCTTCATTCTGTGCCCGTCGCGGCGCTGTCAATTCAAGGCGCGCGGCGCCACCCGAAAAGAGCGTGACGAAATGGTGTTGAAATTTCTCATTGACCGCATGAAACGTCTCCTCGAATTGACGGCGCATCGTAGCATCTAGCTCAGCAATCACTGTGCGCAGATTCGCTGACGCCTGTTCCATATCGCGGATCTGGCTCGTGAGAAAGTCATACCGCGTCTTCAATTCCTCGTACATCTGCGGCGCATCGGGATCATAGCCGCCAAGATGCTTAATACGGTTGCGAAGCTGGTCAATCTGGCGGCGCATCTTCGTCGCCTCCTCGGGCGCGAGTTCCAGCATAGCTGCATCGTGTACTTCGCCATCCTCACCACCTTGTCCCAGAATACTAGCTACTGGGTCGTCCTCATCTTCAGTGCCCAACTCTTCACGAATCTGCCGCGCCAGCAATTCGAGTGCATCTCGCGCCCGCTGAGACTCAATAATCCCCCGCTGATACTCCACTTCCAGGCGCGCGAGTTCCTCCCGCTCGGTGCCTTGCCCGCGTTCAAGTTCGTGTATCTGGCGCTCGATGTCAGCCTGCTCCACATCACGCGCACGCAACCGCTCACCAAGCTCCTGCGTCTGTGTACGCAATTCGCTTAATGCCGCCTCCTGTGCCTCAGAATTTTCAGCAATCTGATCGCGCTGCACGCGAAGCGACGCAAGCCTGCTGTCACGCCGGCTCATTTGTGTCTCTAGCTCTTTCAGTTGCGCACGCACCTGATCCGCACGTTGCGCTAATGCCTTAGCTTCCTGCCGCTGCACCGCCGCCGCTGTACGCATCTGTGCCAGTTCATCCTGCTTGCTACGCCCCTGTGCCAGAAGTTCATCAACCTCCAACTGAATGTCTTCCACCCGCTCAGCGGCCTCGCGCTGCATCGTCTCCTGTTCCACAACCCGCTCAGCCGTCGCC
The DNA here is from genome assembly GCA_030167145.1 of Ktedonobacterales bacterium. Taxonomy (GTDB): domain Bacteria; phylum Chloroflexota; class Ktedonobacteria; order Ktedonobacterales; family JADMIN01; genus SMAG-U1939. The sequence goes on from CP126532.1 coordinate 219,854, forward strand.
ACCACCTCTTGCTCGATCCCACTCACCTCAGCCGCTAGTTGCTCCACCACCGCCTGGCTCAAGGCCGCGTCACGCTGGGCGCGCTCATGTTCACGCTGAAGCCCCGTAAGGTGCCGAGCGAGTTCCTGAGCACTCGCCTCGCTGCCCTGAGTCTGTTTTCGCAATGCCTCGGACTGTACTTTCCGCTGCTCCTGTGCGCGCCGCGCATCATCATATTGCGCTTGAAGCTCGGTGATGCTGCCGGCAAGCCGTTCGATCTCAGCCGGCAGCGCACGTAGTTCGCGCTCCCGCGCCAGGGCGCTGCTGCCCTCGTCACCAGCGACGCCCGCCACACCACCACCGCGCAGCCAGCCGTCGGGGTATAGCATCTCGCCACCTCGTGTCACGCTGGGAACAGGTGGCAGCGCTCTACCCCACATACGCTGAGCAGTAGCAATGTCGCGTACCACATAGGTATCGCCCAGCAGATACTTCACCAGTGGCTGTAAGTACGCATCACACGAGACATGTTCTTCCGCCCGCCCCAACAGATCAGTGCCATCAGGCTCCGGCAACTGCATGGCCCGCTCTGCACGTGCAACATCGGTCCCCGGCCAGATAAACAGCGCGTGCCCACTGCCATGCTCACGCAACCAATCAGCAGCGTGCAGCGCGTCCGCCGCCGACTCAACGACAATGGAATGCAAAAAGACGCCAAGCGCCGCCTCTACCGCCACTTCGAGTCCCGTCGCTACAGTGATAAGCTGCGAAAGCACGCCAATAAGGGGTGGGCGCGTCTCCATATCCTCCCGCAGCAACGCCCGCACGCCAGAGTCAAAGCCTTCTAGACTACGCCGCCACTCCTCAAGCAGCGCTAGGCGGTCTGCCAACGCGCGGCTCTCACGCTGGCTATCCGCAACTTCCGCGCGCAGCCGCTCGATTTCCGCTTGACCGTCAGCAATCTCACGCGCCAGATCATCGCGCTGCGCCACCAGCGCTTCCACCGCGGTTCGCGCTGCCTCGAATGCCTGATGTCGCTCATCTACCTGCGCCTGCGCGGCTTCCAGTTTATGCGCCGCCTGACCAGCGGCATCGCGCCGGGCTGCCAGTGTCCGGTTTCGCTCACCCAATTGCTTCTGCAAGCGTCCCATCTCACTCTGCGCCGCCCCAAGCCGCGCCTGCGCCTGAATCACATCGCGCTGCGCCGCTCGCAACCGCGCGTCCTCGCGCTCCTGCTCTTGACGTGCTGCATGCGTCAGATGCTCAATCTCTTCTAGTCGTGCCGCCGTCTCTCGATTCTGCTCCTCTGCGCGAGCAATCTGCGCTTCGAGCGCCCCAACATGCGCCTGCGCCACCTCTACCGCCTCGCCCTGCTGCTGCTGCTCCGCCTCAAGCTCAGCCTCTTGCCGATTCGAGCTTGCCAGCCGCTCGCGAGCGACCGCCAGTTCGCGCTCAGTGGTTTGTAACCGATTCGTTGCCTCGCCACGGCTCCGACGCAGCTCTACGACCTCCGCGCTGATCTCTTCTCGTCGCTGCGCAAGCTCCTGCAATAGCCCATCCTCGACCGCCAGCGCATCGTGCAACTTCTGGATACGCAGCGCGAACTCGCCTTCAGCGGCCTCTGCGCGCTCACGCGCGACCACCATCTCAGACCACTGTCGCCGGTACCAGATCCGCAGCAGCCGCGTCAGTTCTTCACGTGTCCCCGCGAACTCCACCGCCCGGCGCGCCTGCTCTGCCAGCGGCGCGAGCCTCGGCTCGATCTCGCCCACAATATCGCGCAGACGCGCCAGATTCGACTGCGTTAGGCCAAGTTTCTGCTCAGCATCCGTGCGTTGCGCCTGAAACTGGCGGATGCCTGCCGCATCCTCAAAAAGCGCTCGCCGCTCCTCAGGTCGCTGGCTCAGTGCCTGATCTACCATCCCCTGCCCGATAACCGTGTACGAATCATGACCAATCCGCGCCTGCGCCAGCAACAGCAACACATCTTTCAGCCGGACACGCTGCCCATTCGTCAGGTATTCGCTGTCACCAGACCGAAAGCTCCGCCGCGCAACCGTCACTTCCGTGAAATCCGACGGCAACCACGAGGCGCTATTATCCAGAACCAGCCCGACCTCCGCCATCTGCATCGCCGTTTTGCTCTGGCCGCCTGCAAAGATAACGTCGTCGCTCTTTTTGCCGCGCAGGGTCCGCATACTCTGCTCACCCAGCACCCAGCGAATGGAGTCGGCAATATTGCTCTTTCCCGACCCGTTCGGCCCTACAATCGCGGTAATGCCTGGGCTGAATTCCAACACGGTACGAGGGGCAAAACTCTTGAATCCGTGTAGCTCGATCCGCTTGAGATACACCCGCCCCTCCACTCACCTAAAAGCAATCACATTCACAGCCTTCGCGCCGCGAATAGCATACCATACGTCCTCGGCGCATTGACCGCAACCCTGCTCACATCACCGCGATGGGCTAGGCGCGGCCCACTCCGCGATATACCAACGTCTCGCCAGCAAATTGCGCTGCCCCGTCGGCACACCACGTAGGCATTCATGCCCCCCTCTCCGCGCGGCGGCCATTGATGGGCGAGAATCACATACACACCCTTGGCGCGGATGTGGTATGATAGCTACGTTCCGTTCGCGGGAGTAGCTCAGTTGGTAGAGTACCTGCCTTCCAAGCAGGGCGTCGCGGGTTCGAGTCCCGTCTCCCGCTCCAATCTCCTAATTCCTCTTTGCGCCACTCGCTGACGTGCGCGCAAGACAACACCCATTCTAGTTCATCCGCTCCCTCAACCTCCTCTCTTGAAAGCCTCTACCTCTTTTCGCTTGCCTATTCCTCCTGTCAGGTGTATACTCGCAGCGGTTGCTGAAACCACGCAAGAGTGTGCGTGTGGGTAACAATCCTCGTAGGCGAAGGGTGGCATAGTATGGCGATGCAGTTCTGTCCGTTCTGTGGAGCACCGGTCGTGGTCGCAGGAGCGCAATTTTGCGCCACTTGTGGCAAGGCATACCCCACCGGGAGCAGCGCGAGTGCATTGGAGGGATTGCCGGTCACACAGCCACCACAGTCCACCCCATTGCCGCCTCCACCACCTGCTCCTCCAGCAGGCTGGCAAACGCCAGTGTATGCCGGTTACGCGCAGCTTCAGCCGGGCATCCCCGTAGTTATGGCACGCAGCCCAAAATCGCCAGGCATCGCCGTACTCCTCGAATTTTTGTTTGCTGGCACAGGGGCAATGTATGCCGAACAAGTCGGCACTGGCGTAGCCTGGCTCGTGGGCACGATTATCGCAAACGTGATCGCAAGTATCGTCATGGTGGCCACGCTGCAGCATGCCTCCCAAATCAACTACGATCCGAATTATGGCTACTATTACACACACGACTATTCCGCATTCTACGCAGTGCTCGTTGTGGTCTCCCTACTGAGCATCACCTGGCTCATCGTGCGCTGCGTGCTGGCCTCTGGCTATGTACGGCGCTACAACGCCCAGTTGGCGGGCGTATTCCCCAGCGCGACCACTGGCTACGGCGCGATCCGCGCATTCCCGCAAGGGCCAGCGGTGACCACTTCCCGCGCGGTGTGGACGACAGTGGGGCTAGCCGCGGTGTCGATCTTAGTTTCTTTTATTTCATTCCGTCCTTATTTATTCCTTGGTTTGGATTGGGTGTTGGGATTCATTTACCCAGGAGTTATGCTTGCCGCAGCGTATTGGGTAACTCTCATTCTATTGCATCGTGTGTCCTGGCTGCCCGCTGCGGGTGCGGGAATACTCGCAACAATAGCAAGTGGTGTCATTGCCATATTTGTACTCTCGCTTTCATTTGACTCTCGAGTGGGATCTCTCTTATATGAGAGTTCTCTATCCACAATGATCTATGGCGTAATCATTGGCCTGATAGGCGCAGGATTTGCCGCGATGTTTGCGCGGTGGCATGATGTACGCACATGGCGCCTGCCAAACACATTGCAGCGTGATATAGGCGTTATAGTGGGTGCCATTTTGGCGTCACTTTTGATAGTAACCTTCCTTTTCGACCACATTCGCTTTGGCTATGTCCTGGGCTTGGTCTTCTATAGTTTGGTTCCAATCCTCATCCTCTCCGCCGCGAGCCTCCTGACCTTCCGTGCCTTGCGGCGCGCCCAGCCGACAGGCTCCCTACCGCAATAGTGGTGGGCGCGAACAAGCATGAACGTTGCGCATGGAAGCGATATACTTGGCCAACTACTCCATGGCTAATCCCTGGGGTCGGAATCGTATGCTACCAAGTCTTGGGGCATTGTCGCTTTCATCACACTTGCCAACCGGGATAAGCCGCAGCATTCATGCCGAGAACTCCCTTTATCGCCCATCTCGCTATATGCCACCTCGTTCAATCACGAACTATGCTTCAGGTGCCGCGCAGCACGCCCCATATCCCTACGCCTCAGATATGCGCGTGCGCTCGCTCACCGTCCCCGCCGCCCCAAACTCCTCGGCTACATCCGGTCGCGCGGGAGCAGTAACCCGCGCACGGACCACACCACCGCGTCCATCGTACAGACTCGCGCAGTAACCAATGAGCCGCTTCAGCAACGGCGTCCCTTCGAGCCACACGCGATCCCCCACGAGCAGCAGCTTGCGCTGCGCGCGAGTCAGCGCCACGTTCAGGCGATTCGGCTCCGCCAGAAAATCGCTCCCGTGGACAATGTTCATACCCGTCGTGCGCCCACCGAACGAAAAGACGATCACCCGCCGCTCCGCCCCCTGGAAGCGATCTACCGTATCCACCGTCACAGCGCGTTCACTCTGCGCCGCCAGCGCCTGCCGAATCGCCGCCACCTGCGCGCGATACGGCGCAATCACCCCAATCTCCTCAGCAGGCACACCGCCCTCACGCAGTGCCAGCACCAGCCGCCAGACCACCTCTGCCTGCACGCGGCTCACCTTTCCTGGCGGCTCTGCACCCGCCGACACATCTACGAACACCAGCGGCTGTTCCGGCGCCAGCAGCGTGCTGTAGGGATGCGTTGGCGGCAGCGCCACATCCAGCAGCGCCGTGCGAGCGAGACCATCCGCGACAAGTTGGCCGGCGTAAAACTCATCGCCGGGAAACTGGCAGATCACAGGATGCATGCGATACTGCTGCGTCAGCGCCACACTCGCACTCTCTCCCCAGCGCGCCAGCAGATCCGCGAAGAGCGACCGCCGCAGCCCGCCTTCCGCCGCCGCCTCGCTCTGCACCAGCGGTGGCAACTGGCGCTCGTCGCCCACCAGCACGAAGCGCCGCGCGAATCGCAGCGCCCCCAGCAGCGCGGGCGTAGTCAACTGGCTCGCCTCGTCTATGATCGCCAGATCGAATCGCAGCGGATCCCCCACCGCATCATAGTGCTCCGAAGACCACGTCGCCGTCGTCGCCGCCACCACCCGCGCACGGAGCAATACGTCGCGCATCCCCTGTGGGTCAAGTTCTCCTTGTCCGCCGGCCACCGCACTGGCGCGTTCTTTCAAGCGGTAACGGTGTAGCTCGGGCGCAATACTCAACTCGTGCCCCAGCCGCACCGCATCATCTATGCCCGACGTTACCAACCGCAGCAGCGCGTTATCTACCGCCTGGTTGGTGAATGCAGCCAGCAGTACGCGCTCACCCCGCTCCATTGCTCGCCGCGCGATTTCTGCCACCACCTGCGTCTTGCCCGTCCCTGGCGGCCCCTGGATCAGCATGAAATCTTTCGCTGCCAGCGCCCGCGCCACCGCCGCCCGCTGCTCCTCATTGAAACTGGCAGGCAGGTCATCTAGGTGCGGCGCATCGCCGAAATCAGGCGCGCACATGCCCGCCACTAGCGCACGCAGACGCGGCTCCGCATGCAGCCAGCGCCACAGATTCCGCACTGTGCGATCATGCGTGATGTCGCTGGAATAGCGGTCGAGGAGCGCGGGATTGCTAATCCGTTCCGGTGTCCAGACGGTAACGCCGGTATCGGTGAGGTTCAGTATCGTGCCCGTAACGACCTCGCCATAGATCGGATCGCCATCGCTCAGCAGCACCGCATCATTCTCGCGTAGCTCCGAGGTGTTGCGGCATCGAAAACGATACTCCCATTCACCACTCTCTGTTTGCCGTGGCTCACCATCCAGCGTCAGCCCGCCCAGCGCGATGCCCGCCGCGCAGCGTTCCGCCACGCTCATCCGCCATAGTGCGGCGGATGCACCTTCGGCGGCCCGCCCCTCCAGCCGCAGCAATTCATACGCCGCCGCGAATGCTCTCCCATCCGCATCTTGAATCGCTTCGGGGTGCTCATCGCTTTCCGGCGGCTCCCAGCCAAGCAACGACGAGACAGTCAGACATTCGGCGCGCAGTCGGCAGCGCGCGCAGGTCTTCGCGCCGGGCGGCGCGGGTACAACGCCGGTCGCGTGCGCCAGCGCTAGATCATTGCGCAGGTCCAGCACGCGCAGCAGATCGCGCATAGTAAAGGGAATGCCATGTCCTTCAGCCTGCCCTGGTGTCCCACTATAGAGTAGCGTCGCTTGTGGCCGGTCGCGGTCGTTCGGGCGCAGCGCCGTCAGCAGCGCCTGATACCCATAAACCTGCCAGCGGTGCTCGCGCTTCGGCAGCGCCGCATGTGCCGCGCCAGTCTTCAGTTCCAGCAGCCGCCCGCCGATCTCGTCGCTCAGGAGGAAGTCGAGCCGTCCCCGCAGCCCAATCTCCGGCGCCAGCAGAAACGTCTCCGCGCGCACATGCAGCGCATGCGACCAGAGGTTATTGCGTCCATTCGTATGCCATGCGACCAGCGCGCGCAGGTGCGGCTCGGCCTCGGCGGCCATCTCGTCATAGGGAATCTGCCGCAGCGCCAGGTCGGCAAGCTGATTGTGCAGCGCCCGTCGTAGGTAGGCCGATGTTTCTTCGCCGCCGCCCTTGAGCAGTTCCTTGAAGGCAGCGTGAATAATTGTGCCGCGCAGCGAGGCGGCGCTCGGTGGCGATGGCAGCATGCGACGCAGCGGATAGTGGCGCACGCAGTACTCAGCATTGTTGATGTCGGTGATATTGAAGAGCAGGTCGGGTTCCAGCACGATAGCGCTTGCGGGCGTCGTGTCCAGCCTATCGCCGCGTTCATCCCCTGGTGTGCGCAACAGATGGAACACGCGCAGTCGTAACCCGCGCATCGTTTCATCTGGCAGTGCCGCCAGCGCCCGTGCGAGCGTCCGCGTCCGCTCCGGCAGCCGTACCGTCACCTGCGCGCCACCAGCCGTTTCGAGCCGCGCCACCCCTCGCGCATGCGTCCCCTCTGGCAATACAAACGCCAGCAGCCTACCTTCCACACGCGGCTCCTGGCACGGCATGCCCACGTGCGCGCAGAGAAAACAACCGTCCTTCACATTCTCGACGCCTTTCGCCGCCCCATCCCCAGCCGTTCGCGCCATCCCATCCACCCGCACACCTCTCCATTTCCCTAGTCCAACGCAATGCGCCTATCCCCATTATCTCTCTGCCTACCTGCGCTTTCACCACTATGGCGGACTATCGTATAATTACTTCCCGACGAACACTACGCATTCGCCATAATTCGCCTGCAAGGTTATAGTACAAAATGCGTAGCGAATGCCCAGAATAGTGCGCATTAAATTTGCAGACGGAACTGGTATCATCCGAGCTATTGACCCGGCTAATAGCTCGGTGGCGATGCGCTGGACTCGATTGCAATCTCACCCGGCGTGGAAACAACCCTCAGACCTGCGGCCATGCATCAGGGTTGCGGCCTCTCCGACATCCAAGGAGGCGTGACGCACCTGCGCCACAGGGCGCTTATGCCGTACTTGAAGACACGAGAATTGCAGAGGGATAAGTGGGAGGAACCGTGACACAGGGCTGGGCTGTTACCTACCCACCAACTGTAGATGCCGCGCAAAAGCAACCACTGCCGTGGCGGCGCCTATGTCGTGAGGCAGCTTGGATATGGCTCGTTTGGCAAATATTGCTCGTGATGTTGACCTACGCTGCGCTCACCTTTACTCCATCAACCCTTGGGCACCCGCACACCTCGGTTGTCACACTTGACACCCTGGTCACATCCTGGGTACGCCACGATAGCGCCTGGTATCTGCAAATCGCCGCACATGGCTACACTCCACCACAAACACTGGCCTTCTTTCCCCTGTATCCCGCGCTCATACGGCTCGCAACCCTACTCTGCTTTGGCAATGCTCCCCTTGCTGCGATTCTCGTTGCCCGCCTCGCCTGCTACCCCGCCTTTCTTGGCATGCTGGCGCTGGCCTGGCAGGAGCTAGGTCCCCGAATTTCAACATCCCGGCTCGCCCTGGCAATCACCCTGGCGTATCCCCTGGCCTTCTTCTTCGGCGCAGCCTATACCGAGTCGCTTTTTCTCGCCGCAGCCGCATTTGCCCTGCTCTTTCTTCGTCGCCACGCCTGGGGCTGGGCGGCGCTGTTCACCTTCATCGCCGCAGTTTCGCGCCCTACCGGTCTGATCCTTATTCTGCCAGTCGCCTGGGAGTGGGCACGCACAGAGCGCCCATGGCAACACTGGCGTATCTGGCGCGAGTGGCGTACCTGGCGCGATGGCGCGCTGCTTCTGGGCGCGGTTCCGGCGGCATATGTGGTGATGGCAGTTATCTCCATGCAAGCAATGCAGGGTGATCCGAAGGCATTCATCAGCATCCACAGCAAATTCGACCGCGTAACCCTCGCGCCCTGGGAAATTGTGCGACTCCTCTTTGGCGCGTTTTACCCCGTAGAAATGGGATCGTTTGCCCAGGCGCACAACCTCACCGATGCTGGCCTGGTGATTGTCTTTATCGTGCTCGTCATCGTGGGCGCGGTGCGCCGCGCCATGCCCGTGTCGTTCGTGCTCTACATGGCCGGGCTGATTGTGCTGATAATCGCCTCGCCAACACCAAATCTTATTGACCCATTCGTCTCTTCTGGGCGATTCCTCACCGCCGCCATCCCGGTGTTCCTGCTGCTCGCCACCTGGGCGGAACGCCGACCCTGGCTCACATGGCTGATCATCGGTGGGGGTCTGTACCTCCAGGCCGTGCTTGCCGCATACTTCCTCATCGGCGGCTGGATTATCTGACGCATCTCCTGCGCTATGCATATGCTCCATAAACCCATGGGATGCGCGACGAGGCGCTAACATGTAGCAAGCAATAAGAGACGGACCGGAGATCCAGGTAGATCGAGACAAATAGGCGCACTGATGGCATCCCCCTTGCCAAAGAGCCGCGCATAGAGGCATAAAGTAGGATAGCGCATACATTGGTGACGCCTGGGGAGAGGAACATGCGGCAGCGTCCATCGCGCACGGCAGGGATACGGCTGGCAGAGTTGGTGGCGGCGCTCTCAATCGCCACCGATCTGGGTATGGGCCAACCCATGGAATATATCCTGCGCTCCTGCGTGCTCTCTGTTCGCCTAGGAGAAACGCTTGGCCTCTCCGAAAGCGAGCTACGCGAGGTTTATTACCTGGCGATGCTGCGCTATCTCGGGTGCAACGCCGGAACGCATGAGCAGGCGGCGCTGGTGGGGGATGAACTGGCCATGCGGACTGCCACAATGCCCGCGTATGGCGGGGAGCCGTCCCAGATCATGAATGCTCTGGTGAATCACCTGCGCACGATGCATATGGGTCTCTCGTCACCGGATGTTGATCGGGTTATTGCTCAGATCCTCTTGTCCTTTCAAAACGTGATGCTGGAATCAGCCGCTGGACACTGTGAAGTGGGGCAGCGTTTGGCTTCGCGCTTCGGATTCGGCGAGTCCATGCATCAAGCCATCGGTCAGGCATACGAGCGCTGGGATGGGCAGGGAGTGCCTGGTGGGGTGAAGGGAGAGGCCATTGCCGCTTCCGCGCGCATCGTGTCGCTGGCGCACGACGCTGTGCTCTTTCACCGCATGGGTGGTGTCGAGATGGCAGTCGCTGTCGTAAAGGAACGAGCCGGAGGAGCGCACGAGCCAAAAATCGTGGAGCGTTTCTGTCAGCTCGCACCACACTTGCTGGCGGGGCTGGAAGCTGGGTCATCCTGGGAAGCGGTGCTCTCTCTCGAGCCTGGTGAGCAGACCTTCCTCTCAGAAGAGCAGTTCGACAACGCCTGTCGAGCCATCGCCGACTTTACCGACCTCAAGTCGCCCTATCTGCTCGGCCACTCCAGTGGGGTTGCCGAGCTGGCGGCCGAGGCGGCACGCCGGTGCGGTCTGCCGGAGGACGATATTGTCGCCGTCTGGCGAGCAGGGATGCTCCATGATGTCGGGCGCACGGGTGTCTCCGCTGGCATCTGGGGGAAGCCTGGGGCGCTCTCGGGCAGCGAGTGGGAGCGCGTGCGCCTGCACTCCTACTATACCGAACGGGTTCTGGCGCGACCGAGTGCGCTGGCGCAGTTGGGTGCGCTGGCGGCGTCCCACCACGAGCGACTTGACGGCTCAGGCTATCACCGAGGAGTGAGCGCACCACCCCTCCCACCCACGGTCAAGATCCTCGCAGCAGCCGATGCCTACCACGCGATGACTGAGCCACGCCCGCACCGTTCCGCCCTGGCGCCGGAGGCTGCTGCGGAAGAGTTGCGAAGCGAAGTGCGGGCAGGGCGGTTTGACAGTGAGGCCGCGAACGCGGTCCTCGCGGCAGCGGGCCACCGAACCCGCTCGACCCGTCGCGCATTGGTGGCAGGGCTATCCGAGCGCGAGGTCGAGGTGCTGCGTCTACTCGCCCGTGGACAGTCGAAAAAACAGATAGCCGAGTTGCTCTTCATCACTGAGAAGACCGTCAGCCACCACACGCAACACATCTACACCAAGATTGGTGTCTCCACTCGCGCCGGGGCTACCCTCTTTGCCCTGCAGCATGACCTCCTCGTCGCTATGGGATAGCACCGCAATCCCGTTCCACGTTCGGAAACGCTGTGGCCCAGTGCTCCCCTGAGTTAGCAGAATGAACGCGGCAAAATAGGGCGAACGTCCGATGCTGTTGCTCCCCAACTTGTCTACACTCGACACAGAAAGGGCAAGAGCGACTTGCCCACGAGTACGCGACATAGCACCATAGGACACAAAAGGGGAACCAGCCATGTCCACCGAAGACAACAAAGCCATCGTCCACCGCTTCCAGGACGGTCTGATGGAGTATTTCCACACTGGGAATCTCAATGCCTTGCTGGAGACCGTGCATCCCGACGCCGCCTTCGACATGCCCGGCATGCCAGCGCATCGTGAGGGCTTGCAGCACGTGCTCCCGATGTTCCGCAGCGCGTTTCCGGATCTGCAGGTGACGGTCGGAGCGTTGCTCGCGGAAGGGGACCAGGTGGCGTATCGCCTGACCTGGACCGGCACGCACACAGGCGAGTTGATGGGCATTCCCGCCACCGGCAAGCGGGTCACGGTCTCTGAGACGCACATTGATCAGATCGTCGGCGGCAAGATCGTGCGGCATGATGGCGACTGGAATCAATTGGGTATGCTGCAGCAGATCGGGGCGTTGCCCGCGATGGGCTAGTGTGATGCCCGAAATTAGGTGGACCTAGCCATCCTGACCAGTTGGGCAAGCGCGGAAAAGAATGAATCTGTAGGTGAAAATCAGGCACAAGTGTTTTCGGACGTGCCATCTCCGAGCAACGACCATCGGCTCACGGCACATTCGAATCACTCGAACCAATAGGATGACACCCCGCGTTGGGGTCGCAGGCGAGAGGAGCGCAAGTCATGCATTGGCAGACAGTAGCGAACGACCAACCTATGCGCCTCCTGGGCGTGTTCGCCCATCCAGATGACGAGGTCTTCTGTGCGGGGGGAACGCTGGCACAGTGGGCTGATGCTGGCTGCGAGACGATGATCCTCTCCGCGACACGGGGCGAGGCAGGTCAGATTCAGGACGCCCGCGCCGCCAGCCGCGGCACCCTGGGGTCCGTGCGCGAACAGGAACTACGGGCCGCCTGTGCGCGGCTTGGAGTGCGGCATGTCGAATGCCTGGACTATGGCGATGGCACACTCGCTGAAGTGGACGGAGCGACGCTCGCTAGCCATGTAGCCACATATATCCGGGACTTCCAGCCCGACGTCGTGGTGACGTTTGGCCCTGACGGTGGCTACGGGCATCCCGATCACATCGCGATCAGCATGGCTACTACACAGGCCTGCCAGCTCGTCGCGCGCGAGGACGGTTGGGCGCCGCAACTCTATTACAGCGCGTTCCCACGGCAGCATGGATTGCTGTGCCACCGACTGGCGCACTGGCTTACGACAAGCGGCACGCCGTTTCGCGGCTCGGCTGGGTTCGTGCGGGCGCTGGCCTTGCTAGCCGATGAAGCCACGCTCATGGGCCACACCGACGACACAGTGGACGTGCAGTGGTTTCCTGCTGGTTTCTCGATGATCGAGCAGGGCGAGCGGGGAAACAGTCTGTACCTGATCATCTCCGGCCACGCCACGGTCATTCACGAGGATGCGCGCGGCACTCGCCATACACGCCAGCAATTGGGGCCGGGCGAGTTCTTCGGAGCAGAGGCGCTGGCCCGTCGCTCTCGGCAGGATGCCTCAGTGGTCGCCCTTGACACAGTCACGTGCTTGGTACTCTCGAACCAGGCTCCCACCGCGTTCGCTGGCCGCGGCGAAGATGCGCACCTGGGCGGCGGCGCCATCGGTATTGCCGTAGGCGACGGTGGAGTGCAAGGCGAGCTGATCCGCATGGATATCTCACCCTACCTCGACCACAAGGTGGCGGCGCTGGCGGCGCATCGTACACAGTTCGCAATCGAGCCTGAGATGCTCCCCGTCGCGCAGATGTGGCAGTTGCTGGGTCAGGAATACTTCGAGCCTGTACCACTTGCCACTTCTACTGGCATCCAGTATGCCAGGGGCGCGGATGACGCACCATGGCTGGACGCTCAGCCGATATTGGCTTTGCCTGCCTAGACCAAGTCGTGCAAACATTGGTCAAGCGAGGAGCGAGTGATCGCTTATTCCGCTTCGAGGGCACAACTCACGATCCCTCTCCGCTCGTGGCGTATCGGTTGGGATAAACCATGACCATACGCATAGCCCGCCATCTTCGCCACTCCGTCACCTTGCCCCGCGCATGCTATACTGCCCAGGTGGCATCCACCAGCGAGCGGAGCGACCAACCATGACCAACGACGAACATCAGTCCTCGCTCTTCGGCGACCTCGAAGAATTTGCGCCTGCCAGCCACCCCACACACGCACGCCCGAAGGCAAGCAGCCACATGCAAGGCAGCGCGGCGAGCGCCGATATTCCCATCAGCGCCCGCCCCCTCGCCGACCGCATGCGCCCGCGCACCCTCGACGAAATCGTCGGACAGGCGCATCTGCTGGCGCACGGCAAGGCGCTGCGCCGGAGCATCGAAAGCGACCATGTGCCCTCGATGATCCTCTGGGGACCGCCTGGCAGTGGCAAGACTACCCTTGCCTCCGTCATCGCCCTCAGCACACAGGCGCGGTTCGTCCCGCTCAGCGCTGTCACCGCTGGTGTCGCCGACCTGCGCCGTGTCGTCGAGGACGCCGCCAAGCTCCTCCGCGCCACCGAGCGCCGCACCATCCTCTTCATTGACGAGATCCACCGCTTCAACAAAGCACAGCAGGATGCCATCCTGCCGCATGTCGAGCGTGGAGCCGTCACCCTCATTGGCGCGACCACCGAAAACCCCTCTTTCGAAGTCAACGCCGCCCTGCTTTCGCGCAGCCGTGTCTACACCCTCCATGCCCTCACCGATGTCGATATTCTCGACCTGCTGCGTCGCGCCCTAACCGATAACGAGCGCGGTCTGGGTGCCGAACACCTCACTGTCACCGACGACGCCCTCGCCTACCTCGCCGGTTTCGCCAATGGCGACGCCCGCGCCGCGCTCAACGCGCTCGAACTGGCCGCCTCCGTCGCTCCTGCTGACGCTACCGGCGTCCGCGCGTTCGATCTCGCCGCCGTTGAAGACGCCGTGCAGCGCCGCGCTCTGCTCTACGACAAGGGCGGCGAAGAGCACTACAACATCATCTCTGCTCTCCACAAATCGCTGCGCGGCTCTGACCCCGACGCCGCGCTCTACTGGCTCGCACGCATGCTCGAATCCGGAGAAGATCCGCTCTATGTCGTGCGCCGCCTGATTCGCTTCGCCAGTGAAGATATCGGCATGGCCGATCCGCAGGCGTTGCTCGTCTGCGTAGCCGCGCAGCAAGCGGTCCACTTCATCGGCATGCCCGAAGGCGCGCTCGCACTCGCCCAGGCCGTCGTTCATCTCGCCACCGCGCCAAAGAGCAACGCGCTCTATACCGCCTATGCCGCCGTCGTTGAAGATGTCCGCGCCACGCGCAACGACCCCGTTCCGCTACAACTGCGCAACGCCCCTACCCGCCTGATGAAAGACCTGGACTACGGCAAGGGCTACAAATACGCCCACGACGACTACGCAGGCCAGCCCGACCCCGCCGACCCATCGCGCCCGCCACCTGAGCGCCCGCAAGACTACCTGCCTGAACAATTGCGCGAGCGCGCCTACTACCATCCCGGCGCGCAGGGCAACGAAGCCTCCATTCAGGCGTGGCTCGCCCGCCGCCGCCGCCAGCACACCCCTGACCCGGAAACGCCCTGAAAGGAAACCCATATCCATGTCCAGCGACTCGAACTCCAACCGCACCCGCACCATCACCTGGCATGACCCCACGATGAGCGCCGCCGCCGCACGCGGCATGTCTGGCCTGCAAATGCTTCAAGCGCTCGTCTCCGGTGAATTGCCCCAGCCGCCGATCTTCGCCTTGATGGGCATGGCGCTCACCGAAATCAGCGAAGGCCGCGCCGTCTTCACCATGCTGCCAGCCGAATACCACTACAACCCCATCGGCTCCGTGCATGGCGGCATCGCGGCTACTCTGCTCGATTCAGCCATGGGCTGCGCCGTAAATTCGCTGCTGCCCGCTGGCGTCACCTACACCACCCTCGAAATCAAAGTCAACTATATTCGTCCGCTCACCACTTCCACGGGCGTCGTTCGCTGCGAAGGCATGGTACTCCATCTTGGTGGCAAAACCGCAACCGCCGAGGCCACGCTACGTAACATAGACGGCAAACTCCTCGCCCACGCCACCACCACCTGCCTCATCCTGCGACCTTAGCCTTCTCGCCGTACCATATCACCCATCAGTAGCCGTCACCGCCACTACACGCCGCATGATCGGTCGCGTCTCCGAGCGCCGAGCGACCTCGGTAAAGCCTGCCCGCCGGAACGCCGAAGCCGTTCCTGTGAATGCCCATGCGTCCGCCATCTTCTCAGACTTCGGTTCGACGGGATAGCCCTCCACAATCCGCGCGCCGCGCTCGCCCGCGAACTCCACCGCCGCGTCCAGCAGTCGCACGGTCAGCCCGCGCCGCCGGTAGCCTCGCGCGACGTAAAAGCACGTCACCGACCACACCACCTCATCGTCAATGCGCTTCAACACCCGCGAACGCTCCAGCGCCGGATATGCCTCACGCGGCTCAATTGCGCACCACCCCACTGCCCGCCCATCCATATATGCCAGCATGCCAGGCTCCGTCCCCCGCATCACCAGCGCATGAAACGCCTCCTTATTCCCTGCCCCCTTCAGCCGCTCCCACTCGCTACGCTGCCCCCTCCACCACATACACCAGCATCCCGCGCATGCCCCACGTGGCCCGAAGAGCGCTTCCAGATCATTCCAGCGTTCGGGTGTCAGTGGTTGAAACGCCACTGTCTCGCCTGTTTCCACCATCCCTCGCTTGCTCATTACACGCTCCCATCCGGGTCAATGCCCGCAGGCAATTGAGTTCTCGCCTCCCATGTGGACCTATTATAATGGACTGAACATGCGTATCACAGCACGCACTTGCGGCAATAGCTCGCCGGACAGACTTTGGGAGGCCATATGGACTTCGATCCGCTTGTGCGAGTGCTCGTTTCTGTCGTCATCATCACGCTACTGGGATGGTTTGCCGGGCGACTACTTGGCATTCGCCAGTCGTGGCTACGCGCCCTGGTGGCATCGGTGATCGGACTGAGTGCTGGCGCCGTCCTCGCATTTGCCATCGCGCCGCAGAATCCTCTGCCCTATCCAGTGTTCTTTCTATTGATTATCCTGCTCCCGTCACTGCTGACAGCGATGGGCGTTTCTGCCCTCCTGGAACTACTCGCGCGGCCTGGTCCGCTGGTGCGCGTCGAGAGCCAGTTCGCCCAACCACCACATCCCATTCGGGCCATCCGCAATTGGGCAGGACGCGAGCGTCGCTATTCACAAATTACGTGGATAGCCGCGCGGCACGGCCTGGCCGCCGCGCTTGAGCGCGGGCGGAACACCCAGACCATCGAACAGCCCGCCACAACCTCCGCGCTAGCCCACAGCCTGCGCGACGCGCTGGCGGAAGCAGGTGGGGTTTTCGTCAAATTGGGGCAGGTGCTTTCAACGCGTACTGACCTGCTCCCCAAAGACGTGACCAGTGAACTGGCAACACTCCAGGAGGATGTACCGCCTGCTCCCCAGAAGGAAATTGAATCGCTGCTCACAACCGAGCTTGACGCACCGCCAGCCACCGTCTTTGCCCGGTTCGAGACAGAACCTGTGGCCGCCGCCTCCATTGCCCAGGTCTATCGCGCCCAGTTGCCATCAGGCGAGCAAGTCGCCGTAAAAGTCCAGCGGCCCAATATCGCCAAACTGATCGAGCGCGATCTTGACATTTTGCTGAAGCTAGCGCGGATGCTTGAGTCAGGCACCTCATGGGGACGAACATACCATATAATGGATCTGGCGAACGGCTTCGCCGCCGCGCTGCGCGAGGAACTGGATTTCCGGGTAGAGGCACGCAATCTCCACACTGCAGCCATCGCCCTCGGAGTCTCCGACACTGTGCGCATCCCCGTGGTATATCCCGAACTCTCGACGAGCCGTGTGCTCGTGACAGAGTGGTTTGACGGACAAAGTATCCGCAAAGCCGGACCATTACTCGAAGAGATTGGCGCACAGCGGATCGCCCTTGCCCGCGAACTTCTCGACGCCCTGGCACGGCAGATCATGCTATCGGGCACCTTTCATGCCGACCCGCATCCCGGCAACGTGTTCGTGTTGCGCTCCGGTCAGTTGGGACTGCTCGATTTCGGCTCAGTCGGGCGGATAGACCCACTTGAGCAGGCCGCGTTGCGCGACATCCTCTTCGCCATGCAGCGGCGCGATGTCGTCGAGATGCGTATCGCGCTGCTGGCGCTCGCCGAACCAACTGACGAGATGAATAACGAACAACTCGAACGCGCCCTTGGTCGCATCTTGGCGCAATACCTCGCGCCTGGCGCGCCGCTCCAGATGGAGATGTTTCCCAATCTCTTGCGGTTGCTTCAAACCTTCGGCCTCGCGTTTCCACCAGAGATCGGCGCGGTCTTCCGCGCGGCGGTCACACTCGAAGGCACGTTGCGTGTGCTCGCGCCCAACTTCGCCATCATGGATGAGGCGCGCACGCTCGCAACACGCTGGGTGCGCGAATCGCTCGTGCCGTCCTCGCTTGCCAAATCCGTCGGCGACGAAATCCAGGCATTGCTCCCCATCCTGCGCCGTCTGCCACGTCGCCTGGATCGCATCACTGAAATAGCTGAACGCGGCTCACTCACCGTGAAAGTGCGGCTGTTTGCCGACACACACGACGAGGCCGTGATTACCAGCCTGTCAAGCCGCGCGATCTTGGCCTTTCTTGGCGCGGCGGTCGGAGTGATCTCCGTGCTGCTTCTCGGCACCTCCGGCGGACCTGTCTTCGCTGGCGTCATCACCCTTTTTCAGATCATGGGGTATTTAGGACTCTGCGCCAGTGTCGCACTTATCATGCGTGTCGTCATCGCTGTCCTTCGCGACCGCCAGATCTAGCCTCTGCCCACTCGATCACGTGTCCAGCAAACCCTCTTGCAGTCTGGTCAGCAACGTGAAGAGATAGCGCCTTTCCGATTCGTCGAGCACCGCGAAGAATTGGTCACTGAGTTCGCGGTGCATCACATGGATTTGCTCCAGATGTTCCCGACCCTTCGCGGTCAACTCTACTAGTGTGGCCCGCCGGTCAGTTGGGTCGGGCCGCCGGGCAATCAGCCCTTCACCTTCCAACCCATCTACGATGGTCGTGATATTGCGCGGCGTGACTCCCAGCGCCGCCGAGAGATCGCCCATCCGTGCCCGTGGCGCGTCGCCCATCGCCGCGAGCAGTCGCACCCGCGCCATAGACAACTCGTTATGCTGCTGCGCAAAGCACATATTGCCTCTGCGTTTGAACGCTAGCATCGTCTTCATCAGCATCTCCGCCAACTCAACCGATGTTGGCGTCCGCTGATCCTGACGTTGATTTGGTTCGGTAGCTGGTTGGACCTGCTGACTATGCGCATGGGTGGATACTCTTGACATGAGGCGAAAATTCCTTGTATATATACACAATGTATGTATACAACATGAACACCGTGTTGGTGAACAACTTCACTACTGAAAGGATACCACATGGCACGCAATGACTTCGCGATTCGCGCCCAAGGCCTGGAGAAACGCTACGGCGAAACACGCGCGCTACGCGGACTTGACCTCGCCGCCGAGGAAGGAACCGTGCTAGGTGTGCTCGGCCCCAACGGCGCTGGTAAAACCACCGCCGTCCGCATCCTTACCACCCTCATCAAGCCCGATGCTGGCCACGCCGAAGTCGCGGGCCTCGATGTCGTGCGCCAGGGCGACGAATTACGTGCGCGCATCGGCCTCGCTGGGCAATACGCCGCTGTGGATGAATACCTCACCGGCCGCGAAAATCTCGTCATGTTTGGCAAGCTCTATCACCTGCCAGGCTCCGTCGCGCGCCGCCGCGCCGATGAACTGCTCGAACGCTTCGACCTTACCGAAGCCGCCAGCCGCCCCGTCAAAACCTACTCCGGCGGCATGCGTCGCCGTCTCGATCTCTCCGCCAGCCTCGTCATTGCGCCGCCAGTGCTCTTCCTCGATGAACCAACCACCGGCCTCGACCCACGCGGACGTCTCGAAATGTGGGACGTGATCGGCGGCCTCGTCGCCGACGGCACCACCGTGCTGCTCACCACGCAATACCTCGAAGAAGCCGACCAGCTTGCCAATAATATCGTCGTCATTGATCACGGGCACGTCATTGCCCAGGGCACATCCGACGAACTCAAGACCCAGGTCGGCGGCGAGCGTCTCGAAATCACCCTCGCGCGCGGCGGCAACCTGAACACCGCTCTTGCTGCGCTGCGCCCCTATAGCGCGGGCGAACCGCAGATCGAAGCCGAGCATCGCCACATCGTCGTGCCCGTCGTCAACGGCGCGCAGCAACTTCCCGCCGTCGTGCGCGACCTCGATAGCGCAGGCATTCGCCTCGACGACCTCGCCTTGCGCCGCCCTACCCTCGATGACGTCTTCCTCACGCTCACCGGCCACGCCGCTGAAGAAAAACCCACACCCGATGAACCATCCACCGGACGTAACTCACGACAGCCCGCACGTGAAAACGAAAAGGTCACCGCATGAATTCCGCCGTCAACATGAAAACCTCAATCGCAGACCTGCGCCCCACCCAACATGGGCGGCTCTACTGGACCATCACCGACGCGCTCACGCTGGCGAAGCGCCAACTCATCCAGTTTCAGCGCATCCCCGAAGAGCTGGTGTTCGCGACAATCCAGCCGATCATGTTCGTGCTGCTCTTCCGCTACGTCTTCGGCGGCGCTATCAACACCCATGGCGTCACCTACGTCAACTACCTGATGGCGGGCATCTTCGTGCAGACCGTCGCCTTTGGCTCGGTCAGCACCGGCATCGGCCTCGCCAACGACCTCCAGAAGGGGTTGATTGACCGCTTCCGCTCACTGCCCATGTCGAAATCCGCCGTGCTCATCGGCCGCACCCTCGCCGACCTCGTGCGCAACACCTTTGTAGTGATCGTCATGCTGATCGTTGGCCTGCTGGTTGGATTCCGACCCGAAGGTGGCCCGCTCGGCTGGCTCCTTGCCCTGGGCATCCTGCTGCTCTTCACCTTCGCCTTCTCGTGGATCGGAGCGACTATCGCCCTTTCGGTCCGCAGCGTCGAGGCGGCGCAGTCAGCGGGCTTCATCTGGCTCTTCCCGCTAACCTTCGCCAGCAGCGCCTTCGTGCTCGTCAGCACCATGCCAATCTGGCTGCAAGGCTTCGCTGAGCATCAGCCCGTCTCGGTGATTATCAACGCCGTGCGCGGCCTCACCCTCGGCCAGAACGTCGCCTCGGATGTCTGGCAGGCCATCGTCTGGTGCCTCGCGATCCTGGCCGTCTTCGTGCCACTCGCCGTCTGGACCTACATCCGCCGCACTGCCCGCTAGTCTACTCCCCGGCCCGTCGCAGATTCATCTGTGGCGGACCATCGCATTTCAGAGGGCATGGCGATCCGGTAGCGGTCTGAGTATACTCTGAAGCAAAGCCGCAGAGAAACTCGCCCCAAAATGGGATTTCGGCATAATTGGTAGTGTTCCCAGGCGCCGTCGCGGCACGCTCCTGCATCAGGGCTTCTCTGTCCAGGCCGAGCAAGTCCGCGAACTCAAAGAGCAGGTAGCTCCGCAGATCGGCGCCATACACGATGATGTCCGATTGCCAGACCGACAAGACAGGATTACCCGCCTGACACGGCTCAGCCAGCAGATAGCGATGGGCAAAGACTGGTATCAAGCGCGGCGCGGCGGCCACAAGTTCACGCACACGGCCTTTCTGCGCGTCAGGCGTCTCTGGCTTGGCTCCCCAACTCGCTGGCCAGCGCGCATCATGTTCCACATCAAATTCTAGCCCCTCCACCAACCACTCGAACTTTGCTCGCAATTCTTCAGTATCGGTCAGCCAGTTGTAGAATGACGGGCATTCCCATGGAACCAGATGCGACTCCTCTCCCCCTTCCACATACTCCGAATATCTCGCACCACGCATAGGGCGGTCAACCGCATGCAAGTGGCGGAGAAACAGCCGGTAATCAGCCGGAAAACGTAGTGCCCACTGACGTTCCACCTGATCTACCTCATCTTCGGAAAGCCCACTCAACCAGCGTGTACCTTGCTGCCAATCCAGGCCACCAACACGGCTAGCCACAAAGTCTTCGAAAGATCGCGGCTGATAGCTCGACCACGCCTCTTCTGTTCGAATCCGAAACCAGTCCAGAAATGCTTCACCAAATCGCTCAGGAATCTTCATGCATGTACTCCCCTACATCTACCCGCCGTACCCGCACATACTCCACACCACCTGCCTGCTCGCGCCGCCCCTCCATCGCAAACGCGAAGCGGTCCACCGCCAGCACCGCAGGCTCATCCTCCGCCGGGAAATCCGCATCTCCCGCGAAGATACCAAACCGCCCCCGCGCGCGCAGCCTCGTCAATCCGCGTTCCAGCATCCCCATTGCATCGGACCGCCCCAGCAGCAGCGCCTCCACGTAGTCCGCGCACACATCGTCCTCGGTTGGCTCATCCGGCCAGCCGGGATCATCTTGCGAACAAGTGGGAAACAGCGTGACATTGCCATCCCCCGCCAGCGCCAGCTTCCGCGCATAATCCGCCGTCGCCCGCGCATTCACCAGCGCACACGGCAGCACATGCGTCGCATTCGCCGCGCCCACCGCCCCGCGTGTGCCCGCGCCCGTCCGCTGGATCAGCATCCGCCCGCGCACATCCGCCAGAGCCATTTGCGACGGCGAATTATTGAAATCGAAGCCAGGAATCAGTCCTCCCCGCATTTCGCCGGCCAGCAGCGCCTCTGGCTCGCGTTCGCGCAGCGCCCGCGCATCCTCCACCTCGCGCACCAGCCACAACTCTCGCGCACCCTCACCGAACGTATACGCCGCCACGCTGAACGCGCGAATCACATCAATAACCACTACCACACCCCATGCCTCTTCCGCGCAATGCTGAAATGCCCGCCGAATCTCCACATCCTGCCCCTTTCCTACTCCCACGTATACCCTACGCCCCATCTTGCCCTGGCATATATTACCGCACCATCGCCACAGCAACCGTGGTCATCCACCGGCAACAGCGCGCACTCTGGAACCGTTCACCTTGGATTACCGCCTCGGATCGGCATAAACAGAATAGACCTGCACGAAATGGACAAGTTGAATGAGAGAACCACTTGGAGGTTGCATGAGCGCAGTTCTTCTACGCCGAACCAATGAGGAAACGACAATGAACTCCCGCGACCAGCGACGCTGGCTAGCGCTGATTGTCCTTTGCCTGGGATCCCTGATGATCGTCCTCGACACCACGATTGTCAACGTCGCGCTGCCGTCCATCCAAAAGGATCTCGGATTCTCCCAGACCACGCTTGCCTGGGTCGTGAATGCCTACCTGCTGACCTTCGGCGGTTTCCTCCTGCTCGGCGGGCGGCTGGGCGACCTCTTCGGCCACCGGCGACTCTTCCTGATCGGTATCGCGCTCTTTACCCTGGCCTCGCTCTGTTGCGGCCTCTCGCGCTCAGAGCAGTTCCTTATTGGAGCACGAGCAGTGCAGGGTCTGGGTGGCGCCGTGGTATCGGCGGTTGGGCTTTCACTGGTCATGAACTTGTTCACTGAGCCAGCAGAGCGGGCAAAGGCTATGGGCGTCTTTGGCTTCGTCGCAGCAGGGGGCGGAAGCATCGGCGTCCTTCTCGGCGGGGTCTTGACCGGCGCGCTCAATTGGCACTGGATCTTTTTCGTCAACCTCCCGCTTGGCATTGTAGTCTGTGCCCTCTCATTGCTGCTGCTGCCAGCTACGCGCGGCTCAATTGGCGCTGGCCACCTCGATGTCGCAGGCGCCGTCACCGTGACCCTTTCGCTGATGCTCGCTGTCTACGCGATTGTGAACGGTAATGGTGTGGGCTGGCTGTCCATCCAGACGATTAGCCTGCTTGTTGGCGCGGCGCTGCTGCTCGCGGTTTTCCTCGCCATCGAGTCCCGTGTCCGCTCACCACTTGTGCCACTTGACCTCTTCCAGTTGCGCAACGTCGCGACCGCCAACGTTGTTGGTGTCCTCTGGGCCGCTGCCATGTTCGCCTGGTTCTTCATCTCCGCCCTCTACCTGCAACTCGTGCTGGGGTACACTCCGCTCCAGGTCGGCCTAGCCTTCCTTCCAGCCAACCTCATCATGGGAGCGTTCTCGCTCGGCCTCTCCGCCAAACTCGTCATGCGTTTCGGCATCAAGCGCCCGTTGGCAGTGGGCTTATTTCTCGCCGCAATCGGCCTTGTGCTCTTCGCGCGTGCTCCGGTCGGCGGGAACTTCGCCCTCGATGTGCTTCCCAGCATGATCCTGCTCGGATTCGGCGCGGGCATCGCCTTCAACCCCATGCTGCTTGCCGCCATGAGTGATGTTGCGCCGACCGAATCAGGTATCGCCTCTGGCGTCGTCAACACCGCGTTCATGATGGGTGGAGCTTTGGGCCTCGCGATTCTTGCCAGCCTCGCCGCCTCGCGCACCAATAGCCTGCTGGCCTCCGGCGACACCATACGCGCCGCTCTCAATGGCGGCTATCACGCCGCCTTCATCGTCGGCGCGCTCTTCGCCGCCTCGGCTGCCACGCTCAGCGCCGCCCTCCTTCGTACAACGGGTGCGGTAGCAGGCGATGCTGATTCCCCACCCGCCCTCGTGGGAGCCGCCAGCCGCGACTGAGACGTCAGTGCAGAGACCAGAAGTGAGGTCTATCGCGTATACTGGCAATGCGCCATCCCTGTCTCCCTGTTCTCCACAGCCAGCAGTAGGAGCCATTGCCGATGATAGACTTCACCATCCCACCAGCCCTCGACGACCTGCGTACCTGCGTCGCCAATTTCGTTCGCGAGGACATATTGCCCGCTGAAAAGCGCATGCCTGAAGGGCGCCTCGACGAACACGTGCTGGCCACCCTGCGTCAGCGTGCCCGCGACCTCGCCCTCTGGACACCGCACCTCCCGCCGGAATGGGGCGGCATCGGCGTCGGTCCCCTTGGTATGGCGCTCATCAGCCAGGAACTCGGGGTCAGCGCCATCGCGCCGCTTGTGCTCAATTGCTCCGCCCCCGACGAAGGTAACATGCACCTGCTCGAAAAAGCCGCCACCCACGAACAGAAGCAGCGTTACCTGCGTCCGCTCGCCGCCGCCGAAGTCCGCTCGTGCTTCGCCATGACCGAACAGGCTTCGGGCGCGGACGCCGCCGGACTCAAGACACAGGCCGTGCGCGAAGGCGATGAGTGGGTGCTCACCGGCGAGAAATGGTTCATCACCGGCGCGAATGGCGCAGCGTTTGCCATCGTCGTCGCCGTCAGCAATCCCAATGTCCCGCCGCAGCAAGGCATGACGCTGTTCCTCGTAGACGCCGACACCCCCGGTTGGGAGGTCGTGCGCGAGATTCCTGTCATGGGCACGCATGGCCCCGGCGGCCACTGCGAAGTCCGTCTGAACAGCGTTCGCGTGCCCCACAGCCAGATTCTCGGCCAAGAGGGCCAGGGGTTCGCGCTCGCCCAACTTCGGCTTGGCCCCGCGCGCCTCGCCCACTGCATGCGATGGATCGGCGTCGCGCAGCGCTCACTCGACATCGCCACCGCCCGCGCCCGCACCCGCGAAACCTTTGGCGCGCCCCTCGCCGAGCGCCAGGCTGTCCAATGGATGCTCGCCGATTCCGCGATGGATCTCTACGCCTCGCGCCTGATGGTGTTGCATTCCGCCTGGCTTATCGAACACGAAAAACCCTACCGCCAGGAGGTCGCCATGGCCAAGGTCTACGTCGCCGAAGCCTTGGGTCGCATCGTAGACCGCGCGCTCCAAATCTGCGGCTCGCTTGGCTACTCTGGCGATCTGCCCATCGAGCGCTTCTATCGCGATGCCCGTGCCGCCCGCATCTACGACGGACCCTCCGAGGTGCATCGCATGGTCATCGCTCGCAATCTCCTCAAAGCCAGCGCCCTTGAGGGCGACACCAAGAGCGCGTGTGGAGGATTGGCATGAGCGGAACCCACCCCCCTTTGGTAGATCCCGAATCTCTGGGCCGCTACCTCGCCGGGCAGCTTCCCGGACCCGATGCCAGCACGCCGCTGACAGTCGAGCGTATTCGTGGCGGCCACTCCAACGAGACCTTCTATATCACCAGCGGCGCGAACGAGTGGGTGCTGCGCCGCCCGCCACGCGGCCCGTTGCTGCCCACCGCGCACGATGTCGCCCGTGAGTACCGCGTGCTGCAAGGGTTGACGCAGACCGCCGTGCCCGTGCCACGCCCACTACTGCTCTGCGAGGACATCAGCGTCATCGGCGCACCCTTCTACCTGATGCAACGCATACACGGCTACGTCATCCGCACCGAGCTACCTCCAGCTTTCGCGGCGGACGAATCAGCGCGGCACAGTATAGGCATCGAACTTGTTGATCGGCTGGCCGACCTCCACGCCGTAGAGTACGCCACCGTCGGCCTGGGCGACCTGGGCAAACCGACAGGCTATCTTGAGCGCCAGTTGCGCCGCTGGACCGGCCAGCTTGACGCCTCACGCAACCGTCCCCTTCCCGACCTCGATGCCGTTACTACCTGGCTGCACGACAACCTCCCTGAATCAGGCTCCACCACCATCGTCCACGGCGACTACCGCCTCGACAACGCCATGTACGCACCAGAGTCGCCCGCGCGCATCGTCGGCATCTTCGATTGGGAGATGGCAACCCTTGGCGATCCACTGGCGGATCTGGGCTACCTACTCTCCTTCTGGTCCGAGGCCACCGACCCACCCTCACCCCTGCTCGATGCCGCGTGGAGGCTCACCGCGCAGCCCGGCTTTCCCACCCGCGCCGAACTGGTATCGCACTACGCCGCCCACACCGGGCGCCAGATGACGCACGTCCCATTCTACGTCGCGCTCGCCATCTGGAAGCTCGCCATACTTCTCGAAGGTAGCTACGCGCGCCACCTCGCTGGCGCCACCGACGACCCATTCTTCGCCAGCCTGGGTGAAGGCGTGCCTGCGCTTGCCCGCCGTGCGTTCGCCGTCTGCTCTGGCGAGCTAGCATTCACGTAAGAGAGGCCATTTCAGCATGTCATCTGATACCGTTGATACACAATTGCCTACTGATGACCCATTTCTCACCCTGAAGTCTGGCGCGACCGAAATCTACCTCATCCGCCACGCCAATGCCCTTCCCGAAGCAGAAGAAGTCGTTGGCGGCGACTACGATGCCCAGGCGCTCAGCGAGCTTGGCCGCCGCCAATCTCAGGCGCTCGGCGCACGTCTGCGCGATATTCCGCTCGCCGCCGTCTACAGCAGCCCCATCGGACGCGCCCGCCAGACCGCCGAAGCGGTCGCCACTCTCCACGATTTGGAGGTGCAGATCGAGCCAGACCTACGCGAAGTCGCGCTTGGCGTAATCGGCCCCGCTACGCACGATGGCCTCCCACCGGAAGAAGTCGCGAAAATGCTGAAAGCTCGCCTGCACGAAATCGCTACCATCGCTGTCACCACTGGCCGCTGGGAGAGCATCCCTGGCTCCGAGCCGTCCGTCTCCCTGCGCGCGCGCATGCTTGCCGCTGTCCAGCGCCTCGCTATCGCCCATCCCGGCCAGCGCATTGCCGCCGTCAGTCATGCCGGCTCCATTAATGCCTACCTCGCCGCACTGCTTCGCCTCGACCATGACTATTTCTTCCCCGCTGCCAACACCTCCGTCTCAGTCGTCCGCCTCAAAGGCGCGCGCTCAATGCTCTTCTCCCTTAACGACATCGCCCACCTGCGCACACCTGACCTGCTCGGCTTCGACCCCAGCGCATAGAAAGATCCCCTTCCCGCGTTGGGAAAGGGGATCAGGCAACGAGTAAGCCGTATCATACCCGCGTCTGGTGCGCCGTTAGCGTATCCACCTCTCATGCCACGCCAGGATTAACTGCGGCAAAATGGCTATCGCCAATCGCCACCGACACCCACTCGCTTCCTAACCCGCGCAGGCTGGTTTTGCGGACGTAGGCCATTCAGGCGCGGTTTCAACCGCCCGCTCTCCTGCCGCTAGTTCCGATACCAGAAGCGATCCCATAGCTCCCAGAACGTATCGCCCCGTGCCTCCACCTTGCGCGGGTTAACGATCTCCACACCCGGCCGCCCTGCAAATGCCAGCGTGTGATCTGGTGCCGCCAGTTCCACTGTGAACGTCATCGGCGTGGCGGGACGGTACGGTTCGGGCCAATCGCGCGTGCTCAGCGCCTCGCGCACCTTGCTCTCGATCAGCGCACAGGCATCGCCGTGGCTCAGCGACTTCGCCGAATAGCGCCCCAGCCCCACCTTCACTGGCGCTGTCACCACCTTCGGCCCCAGCAAATCCGTCACCTCTTTGCAGGTCGCCGTATCGCCCGCCGCGAAGACAATGGGCACATTGAATGTGCCGCAGATCGCCGCTTCGATACCGCTCTCGCCGACAAGCTGGTCATTGATCCAGGCGTTATACCAGGCCTCGCTGCTCACTGTGTGGCACATCACCCCATCTGGTGTCCCCGCCATCGCGTGCGCGCCCACCAGCAGCGCCGCGTCGCAGCCCTCGCGCAACGGGTCCACATAGCGGCACCAGGCATGGCCAAGCACATAACTTGCCCCTGGCTCCAGTTTCTCAGGTATCAGACTCTTGAAGCTATAACTGCCGCCCGCGCCGTGACAATCAATTACGATGATGTCATCAGCGCCCGCAGCCTTCGCTCCGCGCACCGCCGCGTTTACCTCGCCCGTCATCAGGCGGCGACCCTCTTCATACTGCGGTTTGCCACCGTTCACCTGATCCCAGGTCTCGATGCCGGCCATGCCTTCCATATCCACCCAGATGACCACACGCACCGTATACTTCTCCCTTGCCGTACTCATCGTTTGGACGTTCAGATATGCACAGCATACACCGAGACATCACTCCATGTGGGGCCTAAGCCACATATCCACCACAATCTACGCCATGGTCAGCGCGATCACTGCCCAATACAGCGCCGACGCGCCCGCGTCCTCTGCCGCCGCATCAATCGCGACGCGCGCACTCACCAGCAGATCTTGCTCCGGCTCATCGCGCAGAGTCGCCGGGCGCTCCTCCGAGAACAACTCCTCATCATCCTCATCGTCGTCGGTGATATACCATTCGTTGCGCCCTTCCACCGACGCCCCCGCCGCCGCGAACGGCTCCAGCAGCGTCGAGGCCGCATCGAGCGCATCCGCGACCCCCAACCGCCCCGACCGGTAACGGAGCGTGATATCCTCCACACAAATGGCGCGCGGCTCTGGCCGTGCCTTCCGTTGTAGAGCGGGCAGAGTCTGCGCCAGCCACTCTCCATCCGCCACGGTCAGCCGTGGCAAGAAAATGCTGGTGCGTATCCGGCGCTCATTGGTCGCGCCCCGAAGCCAGGGTGCGCGTCCGTTTCTGCGGTGCGACATAGTGCCACCTTCGGCATAACGCCGTTCCCGTACCGTGCGCTCCGGCGCTTTCGCGCTCACCATGCGCATATGCACGGGCCTTTGCTAGTTAGCTTGTTGCGCTCCCTCTCAACAGTGCCAAAAACATCCAGTCTCCGCCAACGCGCTACTGCTGTTCGTCACACAGATATACGTCCAGTTGTACTTCCTGTTGCGTTACCCCGCGCGCCGCTGTACAAGGCATGCTACCACGTTGAGCAGATTCCCCGCCAATTCGCGCATGTTCCCCCAAAACCGCTATCCTCATCAAGGAAAATACGCTATCATTGCCATCCGGAGGAATAATCTCTTGACGCCCGCAACTCCCGCGCCACACCCACCTATCACAGTTGATGTCGCTCTTGCCCCAACCGCACGAGAGCGATCGGAACGACACACCAACGTCACCTACATCGTCGTGGACGTCATTCGCGCCACCACATCGCTCTGCATCTTCTTTGAGTACGGTTGTAATCAAGTGCTCGTTGCCCCGAGTGTTGCCGCCGCTCGCGCTGCCCGCACGCGCCTGGGACCACGCTGGGTGCTCGCGGGCGAGGTTGGAGGCGCACGGCCCGATGATTTCGACCTTGGCAATTCGCCCGCCGAAATCGCGGGCGCTGCGCTCGCTGGGCGCGACGTCCTCTTCGCCACCACCAACGGCACCCGCGCGCTCCATGCCTGCACAGGCGGGCACGCCATATTCGCGGGTTCCTTCCGCAATGCCGCAGCCGTCGCCACCACCGCGCTCGCCACCCTATCGGAGGAGAATGCTCGCGCCCCCATCGGCGAGCCAGAAGACCCACAACCCGACATTGTTGTCGTCTGCGCCGGACGCGACGACAAGCCAACCTATGACGATACTCTCTGCGCAGGCTATCTCGTCCGCAAGCTCACCGAAGCTGCCCACGCAATGGGTAGAGACATCATCCTGCGCGAAAATGCCCCGCTGGCCTTCGACGCCGCTGCGGGCGCTGAGGCGCTCTGGGGCTATCGCAATGCGCTCGCCCGCTCCGAAGCCGCACGCGCCATTGCGCGCATTGGTCTCAGCGGCGACCTCGATTGGTGCGCCGCCACCAACGTCACCCAGGTCGTGCCGCAGGTGACCGGCGTTGACGCATCAGGCGAGCTATTGATAATCGAACCCACCTCAATGCTTGCATAAGGAGTCTCGAACAGTGCCACGAATGAAGGCTGCCAATCTTATGTTGGCCTTCCTTTTAGAACTTTGTGCCCTTGCGGCGCTGGGCTATTGGGGATTCCATACTGGAATGGGTATCGGAAAGTTTATCCTGGCCGTTGGCGCGCCAGTCGTGTTCGCCATTATCTGGGCTATAGCCATCGCTCCGAAGTCTGTGCTACGCTTGCCTGGGCCATTGTCTTTCATCCTTGGCGTAGCGCTTTTGTTACTCACCGATGGGCTTCTCGCCGCCGCCGGAGCCGCAGTCCTAGCCGTAGCATTCGCCATCGTCATCCTGCTCAACGCGGCATTGCGATACATCTGGCATCAATAACGCGGAAGGAAGAGAGTGCTGTGTTCACGCGAGACGAACTGATCGAAGCCGCCGGCGTACAGCCCCTCGGCGGCGCGCTGCCAGAGTCTTTCCCCGGCGGCGCAGTGGATAGCCGCGCGCTCCACCCAGGCGAGCTATTCATCGCCCTGCCCGGCGAACAGACCGACGGACATCGCTTCATCGCCGCCGCCGCGCGCGCAGGCGCCGGTGCCATCCTCTGCGCCCGACCCGATCAAGAGACGCTAGCCCTTGGCGTACCGCAACTCGTCGTCTCGCACCCGCTCCATGTGTTGCAACGCCTTGCTGCCACACATCTGCGCCGTCAACCCCACATCCGCGTTATAGCCATCACCGGCAGCAACGGCAAGACCAGCGTCAAAGAAGCTACCGGAACGCTGCTTCAGCGCCTCGCGCCCACCCTCAAGACATTGGGCAACCTCAACACCGAGACTGGTCTACCACTTACCCTCTTGCGCTTGCAGCCAGAGCATCAATTCGCCGTGTTGGAGATGGGCGCACAGTGGGTAGGCGAGATCACCGAGTTGTGCCGCATCGCCCCACCAGAGATCGCCGTCGTCACCGTCGTCGGACCCGAACACCTCGAATATTTCGGCAGCCTCGCCAATGTCGCCGAGGGCGAGAGCGAAGCCGTGCGCGCCCTCACACCAGAGGGTATCGCCATCCTCAATGACGACGACCCCGCCGTCCGCGCCATGGCTAAGCGCACCGCCGCGCGCGTCCTAACCTATGGACACCGCCCCGGCACAGATGTACGCGCCCTGCGTACCTCCGGCGACCCACTCACCGGGCTGAGCTTCACCCTGGCCGCAGGCGAAGAGAATGTCCGGGTACGGCTGCGCATCCCCGGTAGCCACGCTGTCACCACAGCCCTCGCGGCGGCAGCCGTCGCGCTGCATTGCGGCCTATCCCTGGCCGAGATCGCCGCCGGTCTGGCCGAGCTTCGGCCAGCCAAGCGCCGTGGCGAAATCCATCGCGGTATCGGCGGCACGACCCTCGTAGACGACAGCTACAATGCCAACCGCCAGTCGGCCATCGCGGCGGTTGAGCTATTGCGCGGTGCCCACGCGCCCGACGGCAGCCGAAAATGGTTCATCTTCGGCGACATGCTGGAACTGGGCATCTACTCGCCGGACGAGCACGCTGCTGTGGGCGCTGCCATCGCTGAGGGCGGCATAGATGAACTCGTGCTCGTCGGCGCCGATGTTTCCGCGGCGCGCGATGCCGCCCTGCATGCGGGTATGCCGTCCGCGCGCATCCACTACTTCGCAGCCCGCCTCACCGACCTCCCTGCGCTAGCCGCAGCGCGTACCGCCGCCGCTACCTATGTGCGCGAACATCTGCGCGCGGGCGATCTCCTGCTCGTTAAAGGCTCGCTAGGCACCGGCATGGATAGCATCGTCGCCGCGCTGAAGGCCCCAGATAACGCCAGCGCCTGAACTCCCTGTCACACTTTCGCCCGCTCGTGCGGTGTTGTAGGCGAGACCGAACGTATCTATCCGTCATCCCATCCCATCGAGGGGAGCTGCCTGTGCGCTTTCGCGAGCCTCCGCGCAACCGTGTGCCGCCCGCCGTTCCCGCACAAGCGGCATTCGTCGCCGCATTGGAACACAATCAGACCGCTCTCTACACCTTCGCGCGCAACCTGATAGGCGACGCCGAGGAGGCACACGACATCGTACAGGAGGTCTTCGCGGATGCCTGGCGCGCGGCTCTCCGCCAGCAGCCGCCCTTCACCGCGCAAAGCAGCGAGACGGATATACGCCGCTGGCTCTTCCACGTCACCTATCAGCGCGCCATCTCGCTTCGCCGCCACCGCAGCATCCTTGCCTGGGAGTCCCTCGATTTCGCTGATCCACCTGAACCATCACAATCGGTGCCGTCGTTGCCCTTCGATCAGCGACTGGTCGAAGGCGACGCGCTTCGCGAGGCGCTTGCTCGCCTAAACGTGGACGAAGTCGCATGTATCGTCTTGAAAGTGCTTCAGGGCTTCACCCTGGCGGAGATTGCCCGCATTCTCGACCTCTCGCCCGCCGCTGCTCGTCAGCGCTTCTCACGAGCGATGCGCAGACTACGCACCATCTACCTCGCGCGTGAGATCCAGCAGTGCCAAGCCGGGGTATTACCAGAATCCCCA
This sequence comes from Ktedonobacterales bacterium, assembly GCA_030167145.1. Lineage (GTDB taxonomy): Bacteria > Chloroflexota > Ktedonobacteria > Ktedonobacterales > JADMIN01 > SMAG-U1939. The sequence continues at coordinate 251,868 of CP126532.1, forward strand.
GAAGGGCGGATACGCTCATGACGACCAACCATATACCCCCAGTCGCACCCACACCGCTCTGCTCCGCCTTCGAATCCTGGCTGCCGCTGCTCGTATGGAACGAACTGGAAGGCGAAGAAGCAGCGGCAACGCAAGCGCATCTTCAGCAGTGCCAGTGGTGCCAGCGCTGTACACGCGAGTACGAAACAGTCGGATCGGCGCTTCGCGCCAGCCTTGGCGCTGATGATCTCGCGCCAACTACCTTTACTCTGGAGGCCATCATGAGCGCCGCTCAGAACACTCCTTCTCTGCCTGCGGACCCCAACTCTGCTCACACAGACCCACCATCCGCCCCTTCCACTGCGCGTAATTCTCGCCGATTCCGCCGCGCGAGCACGCTCGCGCCCGTCGCCGCCGTGTTGCTCATCGCCATCCTCACCGGCGCGCTCTTCGCCAGCCGGGGGCTGCTCTTCCGTTCCGCCGTTGCCCCTCACGCCACGCGCACAACTCCGCCCGCCCCAACCACTGCCATTTTTGCTGTGCCGGGTCGCGTCGCCCTATCAATGGTCGCTATCAATGGCGATCTCTGGTATCAGCATGTAGACCAGCACGGTAACACCAATGTGATCCACGTCAATACGCATGGGGTGGTGAGCAATCTCCCGCTTTCCAGTGCGTCTCTCGTCGGCAAATCTGGCGATGGTGGGATTTGGGCCGCAAACACGCAGACCAACACTCTCTGGCGCATTGACCCCAAGACGAACGCCATTAAGCAGTTTCAGCTTGGCGGTGCCGAACATCTCGCTCTTGCGGCAACAGGGCTAGATAATTCCGTATGGTTCTACGATGACTTCGCCAACACCTGCGGACGTCTTGACCCCACTACCGGCAACGTAACGCGCATTCCCATCCCGGAGCAGGTGACTCCGCGCGTCCCTACGCCCGGCGATGTCCACGCCCACATTGAGGAACTCGCTGTTACACCAGATGGAGTCCTCTGGTTTGGCGTCGAGGCCACCCCACAAAACTGGATCGTCCGTTTCAACCCCGCAACCAACGCCGTGCAACGCTTCGAGCTATCTCACATCACCCACGAAGACCCATTAGACCTCAGGCTCGATGGGGGCCTCATGCCAGCGCCAGATGGCAGCATCTGGTTTGTCGCGGGCACCAATCCAAAGCTGGCCGCGCAAAATTCGACCGGAACCGCCTACACATTGGAAATGCAAATCGTCCACGTCACGCCCGACGGCAATATCGCACTATATCCGTTTCCAAAATACGGCTACGAAGCCTCTGGCTTCGCCGTGGATGCCCAGAGCAACTTCTGGTTCCTCCAGGACGACGGCGGCATGGTACCTGCCAACGGGACCGCGACCCCCGGCGCATCCATTTCGGTAGTGCGCGTAACGCCTCAAGGCGCATTCCAGACCGTGGCGACCATCTCCAAGCAGCTTGTCGTACTGCCCAATACCGCAGCAATAGCCGTTGCCATTGAGCCAAACCAGTCCGTCTGGATGGCTCGTGAAGCTCGCGACGGTGTCACCTACTACGCCGTTCGTATTGCACTCCCACATCAATAAGCTCAGGCGGGGCTGCTTGCGCGCTCCATCGGCAGCCCCGCCGCCTCCCAGGCATCCGTCCCGCCCTCCACATTGAACACCTGCGTGACGCCTTGCCGCTGGGCAAACCTCGCCGCCATCATGCTACGCTCACCCACATGGCAGATGAAGAACACGTCTCGATCTTTTGGTGTCTCGCCCACGCGCATCTGCAACTCACTCAATGGAATGTTCACCGCCTCTGCCGCATGCCCTGCGGCGTATTCCCACACCTCACGCACATCAATCAGCGCCGGTTTGATGCCGTCCACACCCGCCTCTGCCATGCGCTGCCACACCTCACGCACGCCGACCTCAGGCACGCCTTGCTCTCCACTATTCATGTTTCCCCCGTTTCTCTCGACTATACGCCCTTTACGGCGCGCTCATCCCACCTGCGACCTATACCCATACCCGCATCGCAGATGCACCTGTATTCTGCACCATTATGCGCCATCCAGACAATCTCATGCTTCTCGCTCGCCTCTTGCATGTAGGTGCTACGCTGAAAGCGAAGCATCGCGGCGGTTTGGCGAGGAAGGGCACACGATATGGGCAGCGTTTCATTCTGGCAAGCAGAGACCGAGATATTTGATGCGCCACAGAGCGCTCCGCAACTCGAAGGCGCACACGAGGCAGAGATTGCGATTATCGGCGCGGGCATCACCGGCACGGCAGCGGCGCTCTGGCTGGCCCGCGCGGGGATGCGGGTCGCGGTAATCGAAGGGCGGCGGATAGCAGCAGGCGCCAGCGGGCGCAACGGCGGCTTTCTGCTCAGTGGTACCTCCGAATCCTACGCCACCGCCATCGCCCGCTATGGGCATGAGTGTGCCTATCGCATCTGGGATTTCACCGTTCGCAACCAGACGATAGCCGCACAGCTTGTCGGAGAATTGGCCGAAGCAGGCTGGGAGTGCGGCTACCAGCGCGTCGGCAGCCTGCGCATCGCCAGCGCCGAGGCCGAGCTAGATGAACTGGCCGCCAGCATCACCCTGCTGCACGAAGACGGCTGGCAAGCCGAAACCACCACGCGCGACCAGTTGCCACAGCGCCTCCGCCACGCCTACCTGGGCGGCATTTACTACCCGCTTGACGCCGAGATTCAGCCCGCACGTTTCGTCGCAGGCATCGCGCGCCTCGCCACCCAGGAAGGAGCAGCCTTCTATGAGAAAAGCCCGGTGACGCGCCTAAGCGTTGACACCAATGGCATCTTGATCGAAACAGAGCACGGCAGCCTGCGTGCGCGACAAGTGCTGCTCGCCGCCAACGCCTGGCTGCCCGACCTGGCCCAGCAGGTAGGGGCCGACTGGCTTGCCCGCGCCATCACCCCCACACGTGGGCAGATGCTCGCCACAGAGCCGGTCGCCGAACGCATCTTCACCTGCCCCTGCTACGCCAACGAGGGCTACGAATACTTCCGCCAGCTTGCCGATGGCCGGCTCGTCATCGGCGGTTGGCGCAACACCTCGTTCGACTCCGAGAATACCGCCGACGAAACGCCCGGCAATCCTGTGCAAGACAATGTCGAGCGTTTTCTGCGCGACATCCTGCGCCTGCCGGATTTGCGCGTAGAGCAGCGCTGGGCTGGCATCATGGCCTTCTCAGCAGACGGGCTGCCATTCGTTGGCGCGCTTCCCGGCGTGCCCGACGTCTACGTTTCTGGCGGCTATACTGGCCACGGCAACGCCTACGCGCTGCTAGCCGCGCGCCTCATCAGCGACCTTGCCAAGGGCGCGCCCAACGCCGATGCCGACCTCTTCGATCCCGCACGTATCGTCCCGACGTAAACGGAGCTCCCATGGCGCAGCCAGCAGTCCACGTCCAGAAACTCAACACACGCGGCGAGGTTACGCTCACCTATCCGGCCACCCTGCGCGAACGGCTGTCCAACGGTGCGCGGCTCGATGCCTACTGGACACGCCCCCCACTCCACCTGGGCTACACAACCTTTATGACCGGCGACCACTTCATCGAAGAGTTCTACACTGACCGCTGGTACAACATCTTCGAGATTCACGCCGGAACTGACGGCACGCTCAAAGGATGGTACTGCAACATCGCCGAGCCAGCGACCATCAGCGAGACCATCATCTGCTCCCGTGATCTGTTGCTCGACCTCTGGGTCGCGCCCGACGGCTCTCTGCTCGTGCTGGACGAAGACGAATTCGCGGCAGATACGCTGCTCGACGACATCACCAAAGCCGCCGCCCGCCGCGCGCTCAACGACCTCGAAGCGTGTGTCCGTGCCCACGCGCATCCCTTCACATCGCTGCCCTGAATCAGCCTGCTTATTTCTTCTTCTTAGGTGTGGCCGTCGCCACTGGCGTATGCGTCGGTGCCACCGTCTGTGTGGCCACCGGCGCGGGATGGATCGGCTTCACGAGATTCATGCCAAGCCGCGAGAATTCGAGGATCCCTGCACAAGCCAGCGCGATAACCACCAGCACTACGCCGAGAACGATAAAACTCCGCAGCCGGGAGCGCGGCTTGAAACGTTTTGGCGGCGCGATAGATTGCACCTTCGGGCGCGGCACCACCTGCCGCCCGTTGATGGCCACAAAAGCCTGCGTATCCCAAAAGTCTTCTTCCTGCACCCATTGATCCGGTGCGAAGAGCGGCTTGGTGGCTGCGGGATCGCGCTCACGCAGCGAGAAGACCCTCTCTCCCGACCCTTCCAGTGGAACAGACGGCGGCAGTGGAGCATATGATCCTCCCGCTTGCTGTCCACGCTCATTGCTGCGCGCACTGCTCCTCTGCCCTTGGTCGTCTGAATCTGCGCTATTCACGGAAGCCGACACCTCTGCCATCTACCCGCTCCTTCGCCACTGGAGTCACATGCCCACCCTCCACACAACATTTCCCACTCCCCGCGTTCCCCATGCAAACCGACCAGCTAGCACTTGCCGCTGACCCCAGCATAGCATGCCGCCGCGCACTGTACTGTGAACCACTTCACACTTTAGCGGCTGCCAGCGGATACGTGAGCGAGCGTGCGAGTGTCGCACTTCAGGTGGCGATGATACGACACTTGCTCACTGATGAGACGCGCTAATGCGCCGAATACTCACTCAGTAATAGTGCGTATTTTACTCAGCTCGCTCGCAAATCGCCCAGCCCACATCGCGTTATTCAGCAACAACGCACGGTTTGCCGCCACACTCTCGCCACCGGTTAACTCCGCCACTCGCGCCAGCAGGAACGGCGTGGTCGCTGGTCCATGCACCCCCTGTTCCACAGCCTCGCGCAGCGCCGTCGTGATCGCCTTCTCGATTGCATCAGATGGCAGCGCAAATGCTTCGGGAATCGGACATGTGACGAGCAAGCCACCACCTACGCCACTGGCCCACTGCGCATATGCGGTCGCAGCCACCTCCTGCGCCGTATCCGCGCGATGCGGCGTCCGCAGCCCGCTTGCCCTGCTGTAGAACGCGGGCAACTCATCCGTCTGGAACCCCACCACCGGCACACCATGCGTCTCCAGATACTCAAGCGTCAGCGGCAGGTCGAGGATAGCCTTCGCTCCTGCGCAGACCGTGAGCACAGGCGCGCGCGACAGTTCGATCAGGTCGGCCGAGACATCAAAGCTACTCACCGCGCCGCGATGCACACCGCCTATTCCGCCAGTCGCGAACACACGAATTCCTGCGAGCGCGGCGCATGCCAGCGTACCCGCCACAGTCGTCGCAGCGGTTGCCCTCCGGGCGAGCGCTGGCGCCAGGTCACGGCGGCTGGCCTTCAGCACCTGTTCTTCGCTCCCCAGCCGTTCGATCTCGGCGTCGTTCAACCCCACGACGATCTGCCCATCCAGCAGCGCAACTGTCGCGGGCACAGCGCCCTCCGCCCGCACTGCATCTTCCATCGCCCGCGCTACCTCCAGATTCGCCGGACGCGGCAGCCCATGCGCGATGACCGTGGATTCCAGTGCCACAACGGCGCGGCCCTCCACCAGCGCGGCACGCACCTGCTCGGCAACACGCAGATAACTGTGAGATGTTGACACAGACATCATAGAGTCAGAATTCCTCTCAGATACGGATGGACGTGGATCAGATGTATTTCACCATAGCACCAAGAACGCTCAGCCGTCCTGCCCGCCCCGCGCAATACGCATCAGACAGTTGAAAGTAACGCGCCAGCACCACACCAATGTGTAGCTACCGGCGCGTCTACAGCTCGTGTTCGCCTTGCTGGCAGGCTAGTGAGCCTGACCCAGCGCCTTCATCACATCTTTTGGTCCATTGAAGGAATCGGCGGGAAGCCGCCGGATTGTCTGCACTACCTCATCTGAAGCGTGGTTGTGTTGCGCCTGCTGCACCAGGTCAACCTTCGAGGCGGGATAATTCACCCCTTTCAGGTGCTTTTGCAGCTCAATCGGCGAGAGCCGCTTACCATTGCCCTGCCCGCTTCCCGCTGTGCCATCGGTCTGGTGTGTTGCCATGTCTATCTGATCCTTTCCTGCGTAGACGCACGAGCCACAACCGGCCGAACCGGTTCAGTGCGCCCACTGCAAGTTATGGGCCAGAATAATGTTCGCCTGACATCCACGGCACTCACATCAATTCACAACATAGGAATGCGTTCGAGCACCGGCAGCAGCAATGCCTCGGCTGATCCACCAGCAAGGGCACGCACACGCTCGCTCGCCACCACACGGATTCGGCGCTGATGCTGCTCATAAACCCCCAAATCGCTCGGACGCTGCCCTGTCGCTTCGGCCCACGTCATCAACGACACCATGCCGATTGGCGGCTGTGCAAAGCGTACCTGCACATCCATTTCCCACTTCTCAGGCTTCGGCACATCCACCAGCGTCTCATACGGCGCCACTGATGCCCCCAACCCCTCGGCCAGCGCCGCCGCCAGCTCAATCTCCACACGCCTCCGCTTCGCCTGATCCCAGAACAGTGCATCAAGCTGGCTGAAAAGCTTCCCAGCGCGAGCGCTGACTTCGAGCAGCACTTTATAGGGCTGTCGCATCCGCAGTCCGCTCACCAGCGCCCGCGCTCCCTCCGGCATTCCCTCGCCCCCAAGCAACGCCAGCAGCGAGCTATCGTCATGCCCATACAGGTCCGTAGGCATAATCGCATGCGCCTCAAGCGCCTCTTGCACCGCGCGCAGCAGCATCGCCATCATCGCACGATTCGTATGATGCCAGTAGACGTTATCGAACATCTCCTGCCGCGCGTGCAGCAACGAATTCAGCGGACTAATGCCCTTGTCGCTCACGCCCAGTCGCGCCCCATCAGTCGTTTCCAACACGCGCAACGAGCCGAGCAGCCGCGTCACATCCACACCACCGTAAGGCACATTACAGGCCCGCGCATCGCGTGGCAGGTAGTCCAATTTGTCCACATCCAGCGCCCCGCTTAGCAGCCGTATCAGCAGCGAATCCTCCGCTAGCAGGGGCCGGTCGCGTGGCGGGTCCACCAGATCAGCGACGCGCCCTGGCTGGAGTCCGTGCCGCGACAACACAGCCGAGATCGCAGGAGCTTCAATCAGCAGGCGGCCAACCTTCTCGTGCGGCAGCACCGGGTAACCCAATTCTTCGATGGCATGCGAAAATGGATAGTGCCCCACGTCATGTAGCAACGCCGCCGCCAGCAGTGTCTGCGGCGTGGTGTCATCCCCGCTGAGCAGATCGGGCGCCTGGGAACGCAACGCATGGAGCGCACGCAACATCAAGTAATAGACGCCAAGGCTGTGCTCAAACCGCGTATGTGTCGCCCCTGGCCACACACGATACACAAAGCCAAGTTGCTTGACACCCTGCAAGCGTACAAACTCCGGCGTTGCAATCAACTCCACCTCAAGCGCGCTGAGTGGTATCAGGTCGTAGAGACTATCGCGAATCGTGCTCACCAGCGCACGCTCGGCCAGCACTGGCTCGCCGGCCAGAGCAGCATCCCAGAGTGAGGGGCGCGACGCAACGGCATCCAGTTCGCTCGCCTCTCGCCTGGCGCGGCCACTCGATTTCGGTGCCTTGGTGGCGCGATGGCCCGTAACATCAGATGGACCAGCAGTATCAGAAGTTGGCATAATACGCGCATTGTACCGCTTTGCTGGGCAGAGCGTCCAGCGCCCTGTGGAAGGAATCGCGGCAAAGCTGCACCCCCCACGCCCCCGACGCGGCGCACCAGGCACACCGGTCTATGAAATGGCAGCGTGCACGCCCAACGAAATCGAGTAGCACTATCAATAAGTAATAGAGAGCATTGTTCCTTGTGCTATTTGGTTGTATGATGACGCCTGTACGCTAACATGTCACCAGCGCGATTAACAAGGTGGCTGATCTCTATAGCGGATCACATTCTTCAGGTACGTGGAAACATCATGCCTGATTTTTAGCGTATCGCGCGCCCATATGATGGGCGAAGCACCGCGACGTGAGTCACAACCATGGTCGTGACTGCGCTGCATGTATCTCGCGTCGCGATAATACCGTGGCCCGTGACGGTGATGTGAAGGGGTGTCGCGCATGCGAAACATAGGTCCGGAATTGCTGAGTACAAATACTGGGCGCAACGAAGAGAAATGGTACGTGCGCGGTGCGCGTTGGTGGCTGCGAATGACCAGTTTCCGTTGGCCAACGCCACACCCGACAATCGAGGCCCGTGAGATGACACGGCGCAGCAGGCTGGCGTCATGGCTCATCCTCGGTCTGGCGGCATCGCTGATGATACTGTTGCCTCTGGCAAGTAGCAATGTGAGTGCGCGCTTCGCCTTCTCAATCTTCGCTATCGGCCTGGTTGCCGCCGCCGTGCTGAATCGCCGGGGCTACATCTCAGCAGCAGGAACGTTGCTTGTGGTCCTCATCGTGTTCGCCATCCTCGGCCCGACCATAGCAAGTCCCATCGGCCTCACAATGGGCCTTCTGCCCAACTACGATGCCCTGGCCGTATCAGTCCTCGTCGCCGCGACACTGCTCCCTCGCCCGGCCATTTTTCTGGTTGCGTTCGCCAACACCGCGTTGATCGTCGCGGATTATCTTCTAGAGCCGCACAACGCCAACATCACCATTGACGCCAAACTCTATTCCAGCGCTACCATGCAAGCGGTTTCACTGCTCGTGCGCCCCATCGCCTTGGAACTGATTATCGCGGTCATCTCGTACCTGTGGATACGCGGCACCGATCAAGCTATCCGCCGGGCAGACCGCGCAGAGGAAGTGGCGTACATGCGCCAGCGCGAGGCCGAGCAGAAGCGCGAACTGGAAGAAGGCGTAGAGCAGTTGCTCCAGGTGCTCGTGCTCTGGGCCAACGGCAACACTCAGGCGCGCGTGCCAGAAATGCGCGATTCGCTCCTCTGGCGCGTCGGCCATGCGCTCAACACCTTCATTGGCCGGCTAGAGCAATTCACTCAGGCCGAAGTCGTACTCCGCCACACGCAAGACGAAGCAGTACGGCTTGCCGCAGCCATCACCGAATGGCTGCATGGCCGCGCGCCTATTTGGCCAGCGCCCATCGGTACGCCGCTCGATCCAGTCATCGCCACCTTGCGTGGCGCCGCTCCTGAGCCTACCAGCATGGAACCCGGCTTCTACGGCGATAACTGGACTCCGAACAACCAGCCACGTTCGTTTCCCTCACGCGGACCAGCCCCAACCTCACAGCCTCTACCGCCGAACTACCCAAACAATGTCCCTGGTAGTGGCGACAATCCGCGCCCCCGCAATCCAACACACCCACCAGAACGCTTCTGGCCACCGGAGTGACACAACCTATTCGACATTCTTCGCCTTGTTGTAATAGGTCAGCACTTCGTCCTTGGTGCGCGCGTAGGCGTCGCGGCCCAGTGCCATCGCATCGCTTGCGCGCTCACGCAACTGTGACGAGAACTGCTCATAATTGAACTGCCCACGCTTACGCGCTTGTGTCGTCTGCTCGCTAAGCTGCTGGCGCGTCTCCTCGCCACTCTGCGGCGCGAAAAGCACAGCCACCGCCGCGCCCACAGCCAAGCCAAAGACGAAACCCCAGAAAAACCCGCCACCCGATTTCCGCTTGCCATTCTTAGCCACGTCCACACCTACCTTTTCCGGGGGTATGCGCCAAGCCATATCACTTCGCTGCCATGGCTATAGCGTTGGCGCGACCCCGAGCACCTGCTGCACACGCCCCAAGAGCGCCTCCAGCTCAAATGGTTTCTGCAACACCGACGTATTGCCATAACGCCCCGGATTGCCCTCGATCAAGTTCGCCACCGATTCCGCGGCCAGCGGCGCCGCCGTGTACACGATGATCGGAATCTCCGCTGTGCTCTCCTGCGAGCGCAAGCCTTCCAGAATATCCACACCCGAGGCATCGGGCAACCGCAGATCCAGCACGATCAAGTCCGGTGGATTCTCGCGTACCCGTTCGACAGCCTCGCTGCCGCGCTCCAACACCGACACCTGATAATGCTCGTCTTCCAACAGCATCCGCATCAGTCGCAACAGGTCAGGCTGATCGTCAATCAAAAGGATGTGCTTGCTCACCGTTGTTCCTTCTTGTGTGCAGCGAACGACCTAACGAATAGCCTATTGCCACGTGCAATCTATCCGAGCTAACCCGCGAAACGCGCGGCCAGTGCATCTCAGAAAATCGCCAGACAACGCCATCCGCTTGCCATTGAGAACGCCAGGCAACTCTGCCGCGGACTGTAGCAGAAAACATACCAGAGTCCATCAGCGAACGCCTGTTGACCAGATCACGTAGATCGCTGTCGCAACTCTCTAGTGATACAACGCAGCGCGCTCCCCAGATGGTCACATTTCCCGTCAGCGGGACTATCTGGCTACACAGGCCGCCAGGGCGCGTGGTAGTCTCTGTGCAGAGCATATCAGGAGGATGACCATGGACCCGCACAACCTCAAACGCCCGCCAGCCATGGGCGAAATGAAGCGTGTCGCCGAAGCGCAAGCGCTCACCTTGCGCGCGGAACTACGCGCCGCGATGCAGGTGGATCATCTCAACGCCGAAGACGTCGCACGGCAAGCACGGCTCGAACCTGCCGCCATCCAAGCATTCCTCGATGGCAACGCTCTCAATCCCCGCTGGCAGGCCAAACTCGAACACTGGCTCACCACCAGGCCAAGCTGACATCTTGCCGCCTGCTATCAACGCGACCACATTGTCTTAAGTCTCATCGCCCTTACTCATCCGCATCTCGTGTCCGCATCCGACCGCACTTGTCCCCGCCTGACCACCTATCCCCACTCCTCCCACATGCTACACTTCCCGACAGGACATCCCGCTCCATCACCAGAAACACCAGGAGCACCTCGTCTCATATGCGCCTGCAACCGCTTCGCTACCGCCATACATCGGCCACATCGGCCACTGGTCTTCACGCACAATCCAAAATTGCGGCGAAAACGGCGAAAATTTTGCGCCATGTCTGGTCACATCTTCTCGCCATCGCGGTCACATCGGCCCCTCTCCGGCATTTATGCCCTTGCTACTGTGCTCCACCAATGAAGGCCGAGACCGTGGCGTTTGTGCTTCCGCCATGTATGGCCGAGACGGTCACAGTTGCCAAGCTTGCAGCAAAATCGGCAACCTTGAGCAACATATCAGGCACATTGACAGCGGCGCGGCGCACTCCCTATACTACAGGAGAAATCCGGCCACAGTACGGCGGCGCGACGGTGCCCCGCCCCAGCGGCATCGCACGCAATGACCGCGTGCGGCAACCGTGTTGAGGAGGCAAGCACCGCAATGGAACAAAACCTGCGTATTCCCGGCCCAACCCCGATTCCGCCAGAAGTCTTGCATGCGCTCAGCCGCCCGATGATCAACCATCGCGGACCAGAGTTCGCCGCCATCTTGGAGCGCGTCGAGACACAGCTACAGCACTTCTTCCAGACCACACACCCAATCCTCTTTTTCCCCTCAGCGGGTAGCGGAGCAATGGAAGCCGCCATCGTCAATTGCTTCTCCCCCGGCGACCACGTACTCGCCGTCACTATCGGCGTATTCGGCAATCGCTTCGCAAAGATCGCCGAAACGTTCGGCCTGCGCGTCACACGCCTGGAAACTCCCTGGGGCCACGCGGCAGACCTCGATCAACTCACTGTCGCTCTCGCGGACCAACGTGATCTCCGTGGCGTGCTACTCACTCACAACGAAACCTCCACTGGCGTCACCAACGACATCGCCGCGCTTGCCCGCATCATTCGCCAACGCCAGCCTGATGCGTTGATCCTCGTAGACGCGGTTAGCTCGCTCGGATGTGTTGACCTTCAAATGGACGCATGGGATCTCGATGTCGTCTTCACTGGCTCGCAAAAAGGTTGGATGGTGCCACCAGGGCTGGCGATGGTCGCAGTTAGCCCCCGCGCCTGGGCGGCTGCGGACCGCGCAACTTTGCCACGCTTCTACTGGGACTTCCGCATGGCAAAGAAATCGCTTGACAAGGGACAAACCCCCTACACGCCGCCGGTCAACATCTTCTTTGGGCTTGATGTCTCGCTTGAAATGATGCGCACCGAGGGCCGCGACGCCATCTTCGCCCGCCACCAGCGCGTCGCCGACCTCACCCGCACCCGCGCCCGCGCCCTCGGCCTCGCCCTCTTCGCCGACCCCGCATATGCCTCCAATACCGTCACGGCGATCATCGTCCCAGACGGCATTGATGGCAAAGCACTGACAAAGGCTTTGCGCGAACAGGAGAGAGTAGTCATCGCGGGCGGCCAGGAGCGGTTAGAAGGCAAGCTGCTCCGTATCGGTCATCTCGGCTACGTCCACGATACTGACATCAGCGCATGTATGGACGCCCTCGAACGCCAGCTCGCCGCCCTTGGCTACCGAGCACAAGAACCCGCCTACGAGCAGTGATGATGAGCACGGAGGAGCAGCATCCGAAATCGCCGCAGCTTCTCCCTGGTGCCGTAGCGCGCTTTAATATGTCATACTAAGATAGAGAACACTTCTACAAATGTGCAGGGAGGAACTGGTGGCGCAACAGCAGGACGGCGATATCACCAAGTTACAACAACCGCGTGTGTTGGTGGCGGACCCCATCGCGGCGGAGGGTATAGCATTCCTGCGCGGAGTGGCACATGTAGAGGAGCGGCACGGCCTGGGTCAGGCGGAACTTATCGCGAGCATCGGTAATTTTGATGCCCTGCTGGTGCGCAGCGAGACGCGCGTCACCGCCGACGTTATCAGGGCCGGAACGCGGCTGCGTATCATCGCCCGCGCGGGCGTTGGCACCGACAACATTGACCTTGACGAGGCAACCCGGCAGGGCGTCATCGTGGTCAATTCGCCCACCGGAAACACTACCGCCGCCGCCGAGCATACCCTGGCGCTGCTTCTGGCACTGGCTCGCCACATCCCAGAGGCCAATGCTGCTCTGCGCGACGGCCGCTGGGAGCGCGCAGCCTTTGTCGGCACCGAATTGCGCGGGAAGACGCTCGGCATTGTCGGGTTGGGCAAAATCGGTGCTGAAGTCGCGCGCCGCGCTGGCGAAGGTGGTCTCGGCATGCGCTTGCTCGCCGCTGATCCCTACGCCTCGCCGGAGACCGCACGCAAGCTGCAAGTAGAACTCGTTTCACTTGACGAGATGCTTCCCCAGGCTGATTTCGTGACACTACACACCGCATTGACCAACGCCACGCGCGGGCTGCTAGGTCCGGCGGAACTGGAGCTTATGAAACCGGGCGCACGCATCCTCAACTGTGCGCGTGGCGGAGTAATTGATGAGCCTGCCCTGCTAGAAGCCCTCAATTCTGGGCATATCGGTGGCGCTGCCCTCGATGTCTTCGCCAAAGAGCCGCCCGCTCTCAACACGCCATCTGGTGCACTCGTGGCACACGCGAAGGTGATCGCCACCCCACATCTTGGCGCCTCGACCGAGGAAGCTCAGGTAAATGTCGCGCTGGAGGTGGCCGAGCAGGTGGCTGAAGTGCTGCGTGGCGGCACCGCGCGTGCGGCGGTCAACGCGCCGCTCATTCTACCGGAAACCCTGCGCGAGCTTCAACCCTGGATGGATCTGGTGGAGAAGCTAGGGCGGCTCTATACACAACTCCATCCCGGTCCTCTACATCGCGCCGAGCTAACCGTCAGCGGTGAGATCGCTGGACTGGACACCCGCCCGCTCAGCGCCGCGCTTGTCAAAGGGTTACTGGAATCCGTCTCCGAAGCGCAAGTAAATTTGGTGAACGCGCAAGTGTTGGCGCGCGACTGGGGCCTGGAGATCACCGAGAGCCGATCAACCGAGCCAGAGCAATATGCCAATCTGGTGACAGTACGGGTAAGCGGCGATGGCGGCGGAGTGCTGCCCTTTATGCTGGCGGCGACCATCGCCTGGGGTGAAGAGCGCATCGTACGGGTAGATCAATATGCAACCGACTTCGTACCCAAAGGCCACATCCTCATCTGCCGCAACCTCGACCGCCCCGGCATGATTGGGCGCATCGGCACCATCCTGGGCGACGCTGGCGTCAACATCGGCCACATGGATGTCGGCCCCATCGCCAGTGTCCCACCTGATACCACCGTAAACCATGGCCAGCGCACACCAGGCGGCGAAGCACTGATGATCCTCTCACTCGATAACCCCGTCCCCGACCGCGCCATTGAGCAGATTCGCAACACCCAGGACATCTTCAGCTTCACCAGTGTCACGCTGTAGAAAAGCATCGAACACTATATCATTCAGATGGGAACCAGCAATGCAGCAGCATTGTCTTCCTCTCTGGGATCTATGTTGATGTGGAAGACGGAACTGGTATGGGCAATCCAACGCTACAACGTCAGCTCTGGTGGCGCAAAGATCGCCCGCACAAGCCGGTCAGCGTCATGGCGCACCAGATGTCCCTGATGCACCGCCAGTAGCGCATCTACGATCACATCCGGCACGAGTTGGCTCACTGCCTCCACATCAGGCTCGACGGGATATTGCTGCTGCGCCTCGTAGCGTTCTACCAACTCTTCCGGGAGCGAGCCATCATGCAGAATCACCCGGTCCACTCTCCCGCCAAGGTAGGTGTGCAGTTCGCGCACAAAGTCGGACGCGCGGAAAGCGTCTGTCTCGCCATGCTTGGTCATCAGATTGCAGATGTACACCTTACGCGCTTCAGATCCGCGAATAGCCTCCGCGATGTCACGCACCAGCAAATTCGGCAGGATGCTCGTATACAGATCTCCCGGCCCAAGCACGATCACATCGGCCCGGCGGATCGCGCGCAACGCCTCGGCGCAGGCTGGCGTCTCCTCACGCAGGAAGATACGTTGGATCGGCGACAGTGACCCGGCGTCGTGCAAGCCCCGTGTATCAATCTCTGTCTCACCGCAGATGACACCGCCGCCGGCCAGTTCGGCGCAGAGTGTCGCATGCTCCAGTGTGACAGGCAGCACCTTGCCAGCGGTATCCAGCACTTCCTGCGCATCTTCAATTGCCAGCAAGAGGTTCCCATCGTTCAGTTCTTGCAGCGCCGAGAGGATCAGATTGCCCAGACTATGCCCCGCCACACCGGCTTCACGCCCCAACATCTGCGCCTTCGAGTCGTTCGGGTCACCAGCGATCAATGCATCGGGGCGCGTCCCCTGCCCCTGGCGAAAGCGAAAGCCGAAGATTTCGCGCCAGAGCACCCCTTTGCGCGAGAGCGCCACCAGCGCCTGCCTCAGGTCACCATACGGCAGCGTGCCGAACTCATCCATCAGCCTCCGCGAACTGCCGCCGCTATCAGACATCGTCACAATCGCGGTGATCGCACATGGATAGCGCTTCAGGCTGGATAGTACCGCGAACGGACCTGTACCGCCGCCAATCGTCACCACTCGCTTCTCGACCATCTGCCGCAATGTCTGGCGCTCCCGCTCAGGGTCACGCCCCTCAAGTGTCCGCGCCACAATGCTTGCTCTTTCTCTTGCCCATCGCTCGCTAACCACACCGCTTCCACACTCCATCAGCATGAATGCTGCCATGATCGGGTGCAAAGCTCCAATGCGAAGTGTTCGGCCCGCCTATCACTGCTGAGCACGGCCGGATTGCTTCAAGGGTGTGCCATGCCGTGGATCCCCAGCTTACGTACATGCCCGTCACCTATGCAAACAGCAGTAGAGCCTCGCTCCGTCTGAAAGATACAGAAGAGCAACAGCGGGGCCGCATCCCGCGAGAGAGGTGGAGCGATGGAGCGGAACGGGAACGTGAACACTGGCGCTTCCTGGGGAGGCGGTGCGACAGCCTCGCAGCATGCTGAGCCAGCGGATTATGCGCAGTTTGTCGCGTTAGTGCCAATGCACATGGGTGCGGTATTGCGAGTCGCGGCGGCGCTGATTGGCCCGGCTGACGCCGAAGATGCCGCGCAGGAAGCCATGTTGCGCGGCTGGCAAGCATGGCCAGCAATGCGCAATCCCGCGGCGGCACGCGGCTGGCTGCTGCGCATCGCGGTCAATGTTTGCAAAGACTGGCAGCGAGGGCGTTATGGCACCCATAAACGGCTCGACCTACCCTTGCGCGACGATGCAAGCAACATCGAACCCGCACTTCTGGACGCCGACCCCGGCGCCAGTGACGCTGCCGCCTCTATGGACCTGCGCGCCGCCATCAACGAGTTGCATCCAGAGTTGCGTATGGTCGTCTTGCTCCGCCACTACGTGGGCATGGACTCGAACGAGATAGGTGCGGCGCTTGGTATCCCGCCTGGTACCGTCCGCACGCGACTGCGTCGTGCGCTTGCGCTGCTCCGCGAGCGGCTCAGCCGGTCGGGCCACTGGCCATCGGCCTACACCCAGGAAGGCGGCAGGTAATGTCCGACTATTACGATGGCGAAAATGCTCCAAATCCTACCGGTGATCTGTTCGCTCTACCGCCTGAGTTGCGCCCCTTTGCCCGCCGTCTGGACCACGATGGAGCCAACTGGCGCAATGCCCTGCCAGATGACTTCGTGCTCGCCCAGCACGTCATTGCGCGTATCGCTCCACCGCCGCAGATGGAGGCTACATCCACATCACCGCATAATCGCGATTCGCGCCCCACTCTTCCTGAAACGCAGCAGTCTCGCCCCCCCTCGCGAAACCCGCGTTCCGGGGCTGGGCGAGGCTTCATTGCAGTCGCGGCGATGCTGGTCGTGGTAGTATTGCTTGCCATGGTGCTGAAGTCATTTGTCCGTCCGCATGTGGGTGCATCTACGTCCACTATCAACACACGCACACCGATTACCACAGCCACACCGTCGTTCGCTGGCAAATGGAAGGTCCTTTCGCGGTTCTCTGGCATTCCTGCCCCACAGCCCGACGACAAGAATCCGTCGCTGGTGGTCGCGCCCAGCAACCCACTTATCGCGTACCAAGTGACGTTTGCCCGGAGTGGTTCGAAAAGCGCAAGTATCTCGATCCAGCGCACCGACAACGGCGGCGCATCATGGAGTAAGATCGCGCTACCAACTGCTCTTTCGGTAGATGGCAATGTGGCGGGTGTGCATCTTCTGATCAGCCCACTCAACGCATCATATCTCTTTCTCTCTGTGGATTGGTTTACCCCTGGATGCTCCACGTTTGCCCAATATGGCGTCTGTTCCGGCCAATATATGAGCCAAGATAGTGGCAGCGGGCCATGGGTATCGCCATACATGCCTACGTTGGGTGATCTTTGGAGTCTACAAGTGGGCGACGATGGTCATCTTCTGTACGGAACTGTGTACACACCTACCTACAGCAGCGGCGCTTCGCCCGCCAACGGACTGATGGTGAGCGACGACGGCGGCATGCGGTGGAGAGCCGCAGACAGCGACCTCGCTACCGCTGGCCTGGGCATCAGTAGCAGCGCAGCCTCGACAAGTGGGCCGACGGTGTATGCGGTTACTGAGCCTGCGAAGCCCGACCCACAGCACGATCCAACCTATCAGCTCTGGCGCAGCGATGATGCTGGTGTACACTGGTCGCATGTAGGCGGTGCGCCGCCCAATGTGCCGGGCATCCTGCTGGCAAGTGGCGGTTCCCAATCCATCCTCTATTTCCAGCAATCGGCGTCGCCTAACCAGCCAAGCCCGCAACTCACCTTCAGCATAGACGGGGGGTACACCTGGAATCCCGTTCCGCTTACTGGGATTGATCCTCTAGACCCGCAAGGTAATACGCTGCCTCTCGTGCTGAACGATGGCTCGCTGCTTGCGACCTTCCGCGATGGCAACGACACGCGCTTCTTCGGCTGGGCGCCCAGTGGTTCCTGGCGCGAGGTGGCCCCACCGGTGCATCTCCAATCCGTCGCATCCATGTGGGCAGTCCGGGACAGCAGTTCAGGCAAGACCACCTTGTTTACACTCTTCAACTCTGGAACCAAAGACAGCGGCGTGGAAAGTTGTCCGCTATCCTGAGCCAGATCGCACTGTGAGCTTGTTCACAGCCGTTTGCCCGCCTGGCGCGTCTTTCCATACAGATGAGTAGTTCTGATTTGGAGGGATGAAATCGGATGGGCAAACGGATCATGCGGCGTCTTTGGGCGCGGGTTGTCTATATCGCACTCATGGCGCCGCTGCTCGCTGCGCTGGCGGGCTGTGTGAGTTCTGGCGCTCAACAACATTCCACCTACACATTTGCTGGCCCTCGCGGTCAGTGGATCAAGCTGGATGGCCTCACTGGCGGATCATCGGTGAGCATTGCGCCGAGTGATCCCCGTGTAGTGTATGAGGTGTTCGGCCTCCATCCAGCCTATGATGTGTCGCAGGCATCGCTACGCCGCACCGATGACGACGGCAAGACGTGGCACACGCTTACGATCCCGCTCCCGCAGGGCGGCACACTGGCTGATTACGGTGGCGTGATCACGTATGTTGATCCGGTGAATCCTGCTATCGTGTTTCTTGCTATCGCCAAATCGTATCCAAAATCCTGCCCTACGTGGCCAGCAGATGGCACTCCTTTCGCCGACCGCCCGTCATCGCCTGCCGGGCATCTCTACGCGGGCTATGTCGCCTGCACCTGGATGTATCGCAGCGCCGACAGCGGCGAGCACTGGACCGAGATTGCGCTGCCACGCGGCGGGGCGTTTCGCATCCCAATGGGTAGCTCCCAGACGCGCTGGAATACGCATACCCTGCATGCGCAGGACAATCGCCTCTTTGCACTCGACGGCGTGGATTGGTACTCCGACACGAACCCTGATCGCCTGATTGTAAGTGATGACCAGGGAGCTACGTGGCGCACGATTGACGATATGTTCATCCGTCAGCGGCAAGAGGTCTTTGAATATATGCCTACGCCTTCTGGCTCGACGCTCTTTGCGATTACCGTGCTTCAGGACGCGCCTCCCAGGACACCTCTCAATCTTTGGCGAAGTGACGATGGAGGAGCATCCTGGCACATGATCCGGACACTGCCCGAATTCGAACGCAACGACCTCCTGCTCGCACCAATCGGCTCTTCGGGTCAGTATGTACTCTACCTGGACTGCCCCATTACGCCGCAAGATGCTCAGAACACCCCGCCTATCGCAATGGCGAGTACCGATGGTGGGGCTACATGGAAGCAGGCTCCACAGGCTGGATTGCCACCGCAGGATGACCCTGGCACAGCAGTTGGCATAGCAGGCGTACTGAGCGATGGCAGTCTGCTAGTCCAGTCGCCTGGCTTCACGCCGCAAGGGCCGACCAATGTAAGCTACTATCGTTGGAAACCTGGAGACGCAGCCTGGACTCAATTCGCGTCACCCGCTGTGGCCACCAATCTATTATTGGTCTCGCCTGCTGGCCCCGATGGACCTGAGGCGCTGTGGAGCATCGCGGCTGGTCCCAATCTTTCAGTTTCGCGCTACATCCTCCCCTAGCAAAATTGGCCCACGCTGGCCCCTGAAGTGCGTACGGCCTCACGGGGGCAGCAGCGGGGCAACACGCTACTGCCTAGCCATAGCCTCACTGGTTGCGGGAACTTTCGCGCGGACGTTGCGTCGGGCACGTGTAGCTGCCATACCCTTGCCGTTGGTTTCGGGCGCTAGTCGTGATTCGAGAACTTCCAGACGTTCGCGCAGTTTGCGGTTCTCGTCGCGGACCTCTTCGAGGCCGTGACGCAGTTTGCGGGACTCTTCGCCCGCGCTACGGCCCTTTCGCAAGCGCCGGGCGGCTTCGCGCGCTATGCGGACACCACGCTGATCCAATGCGCTCGCCGCCATGCGCTCCAGCGCGGGGATCGCTCGCTGATCGCCCCAAGCAGCCAGCGCACTGGCTGCCGCATACACCGCCATTTCCCACGGGTCATCCAGGGCGGCGATCAGGGCTTCGACGGCACGAGTCTGCGCTTCGCCCGGATCAATGCGCCTGGTCATTGCTAGCTCGCGCAGACCAGCGGCGGCGGCGGCACGAGCATCCATCGGCTTGGTGCGGTCGGTGGTCCAGCGGGCCAGCACCTCTACGACACGAGGATCACCCAGTTCGCCCAGGCCCGCGAAGACTCCGGCGCGAATGGTCTCGCGCCATGAGGGCGTGTCCACCTTCGCCAGCAGGGTCTCATAGGCGCCAGCGGTGCGCGTCCGGCCAAGTGCAGTCGCCGCCGCAGCTTCCACGAAGTAGCTCGGATCGCCCGCAGTGACGATGCGCGTCAGCGTCTGCGCCGCACGCTCGGCAAGGTCGAACTGCTCGGGCGCGCGGAATGCGCCAAGCGCCTCGACTATGGCACGGCGCGCTTTCGGCTCGGCGATATGATCCAGTCCGCGCAGGAGCGCATCGAGCGCTCGCTCGGACTTCTGGCTGGCCAGCGCGCCAGCGATAGCGCCGCGCACCGCCCAGAACGGCTCATCGAGCAGCGCCTGTGCCAACGTGGTGAAGCTTCTCCGGTCGGCCAGCTTGCCCAGTGCCTCCGCTGCTTCGATGCGTCCCAGCACATCGGGATCATGCCGCAACTGGAAACGCAGCATGTCGGCTGGGCGCTCGAAGTCCAGGGTTTTGAGTAGCCAGCCACCCTGATCGAAGCGCACCGAGAAGGGACGGCGCGGAAGTGGGAAGTAGAATGTCTGGCTCTCCTCCTCAAGCGTGACTCGGACCGTGCGCATAGTGAACGCGACATCGTGGTCGCTCGCCTGCGCGCCATCCGCATCGGGAACGAGAAAGGCGATGTCTACGGGAGTCACGAAGAGGGGCGTTTCGTCGTCAATTTCCTGGGTTTGCGCGATGGAGACACGCGCGGTCTTATGCTCGTCATCCCAGGAATAACTAACCTTGAACTCAGGGTGCCCAGACTTGTAGTACCACTGCTCGAAGAAGCGCGCCATGCTGCGACCGGTCGCCTCTTCCATTGCGCGTTCCAGGTCGGCGGTGATGACCTCGCGCCCGGCGTTGCGCCGTGTGTAGAGTTGTATTCCGCGCCAGAATGGCTCGTCGCCCAGCACATAGCGCATGGTGTGCAGCGCGTGGGCGGCCTTCTGATAGACGTGCCTGTCGAAGAGTTCGTCGGCATTCTTGCGGTAGACGTTGTAAACGATGGGGCGGCGGCCCTGCTTATCGGCGCCGAGATAGGCGTGCAAGTAGTCACGCATCATGACCTGCCGCTCATCTACACCCAAGTCTTCTTCGGTCCACGTGGCCTCGAAATACGTGGCAAAGCCTTCCTTCAGCCAGGTGTGCGACCAGTCGCGCACGGCCAGCAGGTCGCCATGCCATTGATGCACTAGTTCGTGCGCGACAACGTCTTCGGAGCTGAAGTCCAGAGCGGCGCGCTGGTCGCCCAGCAGGCGGTAGCTGTGCGTGGTGGCGCTGGCGTTCTCCATCGCGCCGAGGAAAAGTTCGGGCACGATCTGCCCGTATTTCACATAGGGATAGTCCACGCCGAAATGGGTGCTGAAGTATTCGATCATGCGCGGCGTCTTGCCAAGCATGCGCAGGCCGTCGTCTTCGCGCCCCGGACGCACGTAGTAGTTTACCGGAATGTCGCGCCAGTTGTCCTGTATCTCGATGAATTCACCCGCGACCAGTGTCACCAGGTAGGCTGGATACGCTACGTCCATGCGCCAATGATAGGTCTTTGTGCCGTTGCGATGCTTCTTGATCTCTTCGAGTTGGCCGTTGGAGAGCACGAAGAAAGCGCCAGGTACGGTGGCGTGCAACGCGGTTGTGGCGCGATCGTTGGGGAAATCATGGCAGGGGAACCAGAAGTGGTGGTACTCGGTCTCGCCCTGACTCCAGGCCTGTAGGGGCAGGTCGGGATCGCCATCCGTTGACGAGACGAAGGTGAGGCCGATGCGCGGGGTAGCGCTATAATTCACACGCACTGTGAAGTCCTCGCCATGGGTATATTCGCGGTCCAGGCGGATATGCAGCTTTTCGCCCTGGGTCCAGAAATCCAATGCAGCGTCGCTGCTGACCAGGGAAACGGAAGCGATGTCTAGTTCGCCCGCGTCGAAAGTGATCTCGCTGATGCGCTCGAAGAGGGTGGTGAAGTCAGTAGTGACGATGCCATGCAGGCTCTTGTGCTCGAAATCCAGCGTGACGGCAATATCTACGTGACGCACGTCGGCGGGACGGTCGGGGGCATAGCGCGGCTGGTCACCAGGGAGTGAGAACGCGGGCGCGCTGTCGGCCTGAAACTCAGCAGAGCAGCCGAGGTTGGCGAGCAGTTGCGCAAGCTCACGGTTGCCACAGTAGTGCATGAACAGTGCTCCTTCGGGCGGGTGTCGCAGTGCGGGCATGCGCGGCGACGCGGGCGTTAGACGGCTATCTTACTCAGTGTACCATGAACGTCCAGCCTTTGAAATTGCTGTATTCCTGATTTTTTGATGGCGAAGGGTGCAGGCAATCGCGTATGGACTGGGCGCGAGGTCGAGAGTGGCCTGAGTGGCCGATGTGGCCGAATTCCTCTTTGCTCTGTGGTCGCAATTGCCGGAGTTGCCGATTCTGCCGATTCTTGCGGTGGTAGGGGGCAGATGACGTCTTGTGGCCGGAAATGGCCGGAGATTTTTCGCCGTTTTCGCCGCAATTTCGCATCGCGGCAGTGGCTGCAGCGGCCGATTTCGCAATGGGGCGGGGCAGTTGCCACAGTTGCCGATTCTGCCGATTTGCGCGGTGATGTTGAGGGGATTTGACCGGATATGACGGGAAATGGGGGGGATTTTCGCCGTTTTCGCCGAAATTGCGTATGTACACACGAATGCCAGTTGCCGATTCTGCCGATTTTGACAGATAGGCATGTCTGCCCCACCGTAGCCAGAATGGCGGGACGATTATGCCTGTGGTCGAAATGGCCGATTTCACAGGGCGGGCAGACAGGAATGTCCGCCCCACCAGCACAGCGGCAGACAAGAGTGTCCGCCCCACCAGAGGCCAGCGGGACGCTGGCGGTACAGATGGTCGTAGTTGCCGATTCTGCCGATCTGGGGATTTGCGCCACAGATGGTAGTTGCTCATGTGGCCGACGTTTCATAGCTGTGCGGTACTCCTGGCGCGGTGTGGGCTATCCTATCGGGTAGTGTAGCATGTGAGGAGGCGGCGGCAGACGGTCAGATGGGGTCAAGTGCAGTCGGGTATGGACATGAGGATGCACGTGGGGTGGTGGCCGCATAGATTAGCGTCTACCTATGGGATGACGGCCCGTGGAGACGTGCCCGAATGAGGAGCGGATGAGGAGCGGATGAGGGCCGAAGGGTAGCATGACACGAAGTTCACATGGTTGAATAACGGAAGAGCCAATTCGTTCCCGAAGTCAGCGCTCGAAGTGCCAATGTCGGCATCTTGATGAGTGGACAGACTATTCATTTTCGAGCTACGAAAGGACAAAGCTCAATGGATGTACGCTTCGACCTCTCACGCTTCGAGCCAGTGAATGGACAGAAACCTTTCCGTGTGCTGGATCGCCACCGTAGTGGCCGCGCAATTGCACTGCAATATGGTGGTGGGTCGGACAACGCCGCAGGTATCTGGGATTACGAGGCGGGCAAATTGCTTGGAGCAGGCGAAACAGCACTACCCATCTATACGTCCGGTAGCACTGTGCCCGCGCTCTGCTGGTCGGCTGATGGCAGGCAGGTCATCCTGTTGCGCGATCAGTATCATTATCAACCGGAATTGCATCACATCATTGGATCGCCACTCCAGAGCGAATACACCCATTATTTGGAACGTTGGAGTTGGCCAGATTTAGAGCAGGTTGCCGTATGTACAATTCAGCCACCAACGGGTTGGATGGAAACCATTGCCGTTTCACCTGACGGCGACCTTGCGGCCTTCACGTGGTGTGACCAGGATGGCACGGGCTTCGAGCTTGTGCGCCTCAGCTCTGATGGAGACGAACAGTTGCCAGCGGCGACATGCCAGCGCCAATACGAGTTGATCTATGAATTGGCGTTCAGCCCTGATGGGCGCTATCTCGTGCTGACTGGTACCGGTTGGGAGATTCAATGGTGGACTGATGGTGGGGATCGCCTGGGGATGCCGTCAGAAGGCGGGCGACGTGAGGCTGGTTTCGTCGCCGTCTTCGATCTGGGGAAACGCACCTTGAAAGAACAGCGAATTGTCATAGATGTTCCGGCCGGCTGGCTCCCTTCTAACGAGAACGCAACTGCGTTCTATACTCCTGGCCAGCCTCGATTTATCAACAGTGCAGAATTTGCTGTGCCACTGCAAACGGGGGAGGAACGGCTCTTCAGCATTGGATTGTATCCTGCGTGATCGCCGATGCGATGTGTTCCGCAGGTTCGCCGACGCCGAGGAGCAGGCCGGTTTGCTGCGAGGGCAGCCAGGGCATGCCGACGAAGTAGAGGCCAGGATGTGCTGTAACGCCGCGCGACTGGATAGGGAAGCCGTCGCCATCGAGCACGGGCAGCTTGATGAGGCTGAAATCGAAGGTGTAGCCGATGGCCCAGATGATGGTATGGATGCCAGCGGCGCGCAGATCCAGGGAGGTGCGTTGCTCAGCCGCAAAGCCGTCGCGCAACTGTGATGATAGGTCGTCCCTGGCATCGGCAGGAGCATCCAGTCCAGTGCGCGCCACGTAGTCGTCTACCATCTTGAGAAGGTCGGTACCAAAATTATCGGCTTTGGCGAGATTCTCGTGTAGATCAGGCGCGAACGTCATGCTACTTTCGTCCGCGCCACGCACACGCCCTAGTAGTGTCACGCCGTCGCGGGCGAACTGGTGCAAGTTGAGCGAGTGGCCGCCAGCCTTCCCCGAAAGCTGGGGATTGCCCGCGAATTTGGGGCGGGAGGGCGGCAATTGATCTGCGGGACGAGCCAGGAAGCCGGTCTCGTGCAGCCAGGTGTACATGTCCTTGCCACGATAGCGCCGGGGGAGGCGGCCCGCGCTGCCAGTGGCGAGGTAGACTTTGCGCCCGCTCTGATATAGCTCTTCGGCGATTTGGCAGCCTGATTGGGCCGAACCGAGCACCAACACCGCGCCATCGGGAAGCGCGGCGGGGTTGCGGTAGGCGCCGGCATGGAGTTGGAGGATGTTGGCAGGCAAATCGGCGCTGAACGCGGGTATCTTGGGGCGTTGGAAGAGGCCAGTGGCGACGACGACATGC
Source organism: Ktedonobacterales bacterium (assembly GCA_030167145.1). Taxonomy (GTDB): domain Bacteria; phylum Chloroflexota; class Ktedonobacteria; order Ktedonobacterales; family JADMIN01; genus SMAG-U1939. Next base: position 276,869 of record CP126532.1, read on the forward strand.
GCGGCGAGGAAGATGAGTGGCTCGCCGTCGCGCGTCTGGGCGTACACGCGATATGTTGGCCGGTCGCCACGGTTTGATTCAGGCGCAACTTCGGTGACACGCACACCATAGCGGATGGGCAGATGATGCTCGGCGACGTAGCGGTCGAAATACGCGGTGAGTTGCTCGCGTGGAAGATAGCCATCGGGATCGTCGCCAGCATAGGCCGCGCCGGGCATACGGATGGACCAGTTGGGCGTGACGAGGGTGAAGGACTCCCAGCGGCCTGTATGCCAGATGTGCGCGGGACGGTCTGCCTGCTCAAGTACGAGATGCTCGTGGCCGCGCTGCGCCAGGCAATAGCTGGTGGCGAGGCCCCCCTGACCACCGCCGATGATAAGTGTCTCAATGCGCTGGGACTGCTCCATGTGCGCACCTCCCAAACAGGCGACAACCGCAGCCGCGCCACAGGCGTCCGCCGACGCCCCTACGGATGGACGTGCAACGTGTCACTGTATATTGCGAACGCTAAGATGCAAGGCAGGGCAGGATAGCCGGAATGACGAGTCAAACGGAATAGGCTCTGCGCCACATTACTATGCCACCCATTTTGGCACGTCGGCATCGGCAATTGCACTGGGAGCGCTCGCTGCGCCTGGGATTGAGGCGAGCTGCGGAGAACCGGGAACCTGGCGCAGTGGCAGCATTCCGTAGCGGATTTTGAGCATCAGGATGCGGCGGACCGATTGGTTGATGCGGTCTATGGTGATGCGACCGGAGGAGATGGCCTGCTTCAGGGCGGCGATCATGGCGCTCATCGAAGTGGTATCGTATGCGCCTTCGAGCAGGTCATCGCCTGCGATGACCGCCAGCACGCCCGCCTCTGGCAGTGAGTAGCGGTCGCTGATGCCTTTCATGTAGAGGCTGTCGGTCATGACGACGCCCTGATAGCCCAGTTGCCCACGCAGCACGCCATCCACGAGCTTGGGCGAGAGCGTCGCGGGCATGGTGGGGTCAATTGCGGAGACGATGATGTGCGTCACCATAATCATGCCGGGATTCAGGGGTAGCAGCGCCTTGAACGGCGCGAAATCCACCGATTGCAACTGCGCGAGGGTGCGGTCGTTGGTGGGCAGCGTTTCGTGAGGGTCAAGAGCGACATCGCCTAAGCCGGGCCAGTGCTTGACACAACCGATCACGCCGTTCGACTGAAGCCCTTGCAGAAACGCGCCCGCATAGGTGGTGACGGTCTGGGGGTCGTCGCCGAAGATGCGGGTGTATTCGACGGCGTAGGGATTTGTACGCACGTCGGCGACGGGGGCGAGGTCGGTATTGATGCCAAGGGCGATCATTTCTTTGGCGGCGGCAGCGCCCGCCCGCGTGGCGTTGTTGGGGTTGCCGCTGGCGGCAAGGTCTTGAGCGGCGGGCAGTGGAGGTTCGAAACCTAGGTAGCCCAGCCGATCTACGACGCCGCCCTCTTCATCCATGCTCATGAGCAATGGGATCTTGGCGTGCGCCTGGATGGCGGCGATGTAGCTCTGAAGCTGGCCGTAGGTGGCCATGTTCTGCTGGTAAATAATCATCGCGCCAGCATGCATGCCCGCGACCATGTTGTCGGTGTCGCCGTTATAGTTCTGCCAGCCAGTCTCAATGAGAAACATCTGGCCGAGCTTCTCATCCAACGACATGCGGCTGAGATACCAGTTGGCCGATGTGCTGAGACGCTGTTCGGCGCGGGCACGGCTCTCTACGGCGCTGTGCGACGACGATGCGCCGCCACCGCTGGGTGTTGCGCCAGGGGTATTGCCCGTCACCACCAGCGCATGGCCACTGGATGACGTGCCGCGCGCACAGGCGGAAAGCAACAAGCAGAACAAGGCGAGCAACACTACGCCCCGCAGCCTCAATTGCCGGATTCTATGCATCATCCCACGCTCCCCGCCTTCTCTCACTGATGTCTGGCTGTCATGATTGTGGCGAAATTGTGCTGCTATTGCGCTCGCAGCATGCATGCCGCGGCTCATCCTGCTTCGGTGTGCCTGCTGAATAGGCAAGCGACGCTGTTTGCCCTGGTGTGGGGCGACTACACGACGCTCAAACTTACCGATCCACACTGGGGTTTAGCCTGTTCCAAGAATGAGACGAATGGGATACGGTATATCACCATGATGCGCCAGTTACGGCTATGTGGCTCAGCGGCGACGCAACAAGATGAGCAGCAGATTGACGGCCACGGTGAGAACGAGGCTCAGGACGATGCAGGTGACGATGGGGATGAAGATCGAGGTGTTGCCACGGCGGATGAGGATGTCGCCGGGGAGCCGCCCCAGGAACGGGATACGGCTGGCGACGAGGAAGAGCAGCCCCAGGGCAATGATGATGCCGCCGAAGGTCAACAGCATCTTGCCGAGATCGCTCAGTTCGGGCATGCTGGGTACTCCTTTACGTCTTGAAGATTGAGAATCCGTCATTGTTGCGGGCGAGGATGGAGGTGTCGCGCTCGCGGGCTTCCGCCGCGTCTTCGCCGAAGTAGCGCTGCCACTCGTCCGGGGCGTCTTTGCTCTCGCCGCCGTGGGGCGTGATGCGCGTGCGGACGCGGCAGATGACGGGAGTATTGACGGCGCTGCCCGCGATGATGGCCTGGCCCTTGGAGAGCGAGGGCAGGTTGCCGAGCAGGTCGCGGCCTACCCCTTCTACCGCCGTCGCCACGCTCTTCTGGTCCACCTCGTTGACGATTCGCATGATGCACTGCGTCAGGCACTGGCTGAGCACGTCGGGGTCAAGCTTGCCAGGACGCTGGCTGATGAGGCCCATGCCGATGCCGAACTTGCGTCCCTCTGCAAGCACTTGCTTGAGAATATTGGTGGTGACGACCTCGCCACCGTGGGGGGCGAAGTGGTGGGCTTCTTCGAGCAAGACGAAAACGGGATAGGGCAGGTATTTTTCGTCGCCCTCATGCACCTTGCCCTTTTCGGTGTCCAGCCGGGCGTTGTAGAGACGCCGCAGCAGAGTGGCGACGATAACTTGCTGGTCGCGCTCGTCAATTTCGTTGAGTTGCAGGACGGTACACTGGCCGGGCTGGAAGATTTCGCGTAGGTCGAGATGCTGGAAGGGATCGAAGACGAAGTTGTTCTCGCCGAGGCGCTCGTCAATCTTCCAACTGAGGGCGGCTTTGGTGCTGTTGCCGCTATCGTCGCCGCTCTGTTCGTTCTGTTCGTCCCCGACTTTGATGACGGCGTTCTTAAGGTCGGCGGCGGTCCAGGGTTGGCCTTTCTTGGCCTTCATCACGGCGTCATAGGCGCGGCCCAGGAAGTGATGCTGTTTTTCGGTGAGGCCGGGAAGCAGGTAACGCAGATCGCCGATGGTGAGCGTGTTGAGACGGACTTTCACCTGATCGTGAAGGAAGACCTTGGCTTGCGCGCGGTAGCGGCTGCGGCGGCGCGAGCCGTTGGCCTCTGGCCCAGCGAATACGTTATGGTTAGGCAGTTCCTGGAGCGTGCCGTACTCGCCGTGGGGGTCCACAATCAGCACGGCGGCGCGATTGTAGGGCTTCATCAGTTCTTCGAGGAAGACGCTGGCCAGGTAACTCTTGCCGGAGCCGGTGCTGGCGATGATGGCGAGGTGGGTGCTGACGACATCTTTCACGTCCAGCACGACGGGCACGGCGCCCTCGGCGCGGGTGAGCAGCGAGCCAACGGTGGCGCTGCCAACTCCGCCGCTGCGTTTGCGCGAGAGGACAGAGGCGAGCAGGGCATCATCGGCAAGGAAGATAGGCGTGCCGGAGCTAGGCGGAATCCACGGGTTGACGAAGGTGCCAAGGGGAGCGTCATAGTAGCCGAGGATGGCGACATGCAACTCGAAGAGATCGCTGGCACGGGAGTCGTAGCCGACGAGTTCGGCGACCTGGGCGGGCGGTACCTCTGGCTCGGAGAGGAAAGTGTCGGGATAGAGCTGCACGGGCACGCGGTTGAGGATACGCCCCAGGACGCGGCGTGGCGTGGCGGGTGAAGATTTTGCGCCGTTGCCGCTGGGCGCATGGCCGTCTGCTGATTCTAGCTCGTAGTAGACGTACTCGCCATTTTTCAGCAGGCGCAGCTCATCGCGGGAGATGAAGGTGTATTCGTGGATGGTCTCGCCCGGCCCTTTGGTGATGCCGACTGGCTTTTGGATACGTTCTTCTCGCATGCTTGCCCCTCACACTTTTGGTTTCCAGCATGGCTACCTGTGGCACCAAACAGACACCGCCAGACATGATGGATATTGGCGAATCAACGAATAGGCCTTCTCTCTCAAATCATCCTTCTCTCTCAAATCTTGATTCTCATCTTCCGCTATGCTCCTTTTGTAGTCTTGCCAATGCCAAATGCCATCGGCCGTAACGATTGCCGATGGGTCGAGGTCCATAGGAAGTTCTGGGACAGACCAGACATTTGTCTGCGAATCCAAGAAATCCCAATCATCCCAATGCCCAACGGGGTTGGCGGTCATGATCCAGTATAGTCCGCCCTCATCTACTCCGCACTCGATGTGTCGCCGTACTTGTATCTGGCGACCTATGTTCTCCAAGTCGCTGGTGGCTAACGACCATTGCCGGGCGAGATACTCAATGACAACTGCATCGAGATACTCTTTGTATGGTTCCACTTCGGTCATGATGTCATATGGCTTCATGAGACGCTCGACCTCTGCCGTGATGTCTTCGGTGTCGCTGGAAACCAGCACTAGCGTCAGAAATTGCATATGATACTCACATTTTCTTCCGACAGCTATTAATCACAATACCCTCTCATGCGGCATTGCCTCCGGTATATCAAACATATAGGCACCGCGACAATGAAACATCACCCTGCCGTCTGGACTTTGAGCTTCCAGGCGAAGTTGCGTTTGACGATGGAGAGCAGCGCGCGATTTTCGGGGAAGAGCCGTTCGAGCCGCTCAATGGTGCGCAGCATGGCCATGGGCAGGAGCGGATTATCGAGAGCGATGGCGTGGGGCAGGTAGCCCATGTGCAGGTATGGGCGCACACCTCCGGGGGCGGCGTTGTCGGCAAAGTGGTGGAAGGCGCGCACGACTTCGTCGGGCAACGCGCAGACCTCAGCGCCAAGGTCGAGGGCGAGCGGCGGCACGCCATGCGCGACGTGCGGCGAACCGCCAGTGCGGGGCGTAAGCGTGCCGAGCAGCAGAATCGAGACGAGCACAGCGCGTTCGGAGATGTAGTCGGGGGCGAATAGCTCGTTCTGCTCGTCGTTGGAAAGCCGTGGGCCGAGGGAGCCAAAGGCGGGATTGACGAGAATAGTGTCGTAAATCAGTCCGATGGCCCAGCAGTCCTGGTGCGTTGTGTTGGCACGCCCGCGTGGCGCAGGCGGCGCAGGGAGGGTGTCGCTTGTGGGCGAGTCGAGCAGCGCGACATCGGCGCGGCCCGGCGAGATGCGCAACGGCATACGCACGAAACTGCCGAAGGCGTAGTCCGCTGGCTCTGGGGGAGCCGCGATCTCGCCCGCGCTGTAGACCTGGCACGTGTAGCGCACGTGCGATTCAGAGCGCACGATTTTGCCGATAGCCACGCTCTCTGCCATACCCGTCGCCTCCCGCACAGATGTTCCAGTCCCTACCAGTATAGCATGTGGCAGGCGGCGCAAGGTACAGTGATTGCTCGTATCAGGCGCTGAGGAAGGAGGAGGCGTGGTCGGCGGCGACTTTGCCGCTGATGAGGGCGCCTTCCATCCAGCCGGCCCAGCGGGTGGCGATGTCTGAGGTGGCGAAGGCGAGGCGGCCCTCGGGGGCGCGCAGCGCGGAGCCGAAGCGGGTGAGCTGTCCGGGGCGGTAGGCGACCCAGGTGCCGAGCGCGTAGGGGTCGGTACACCAGTCGTGAGCGTCAATGGCGAGGACTTCGGCGGTGGGGGCGAAGGCGGAAATGGCGCGCTGGACGGCGGGAAGCGAGGTGGTGTCCAGGGCGTCGGGATCGTGGCCGAAGCCGACCATCAGATTGCCCTCTGGCAGCACGGCATGAGTAGCGAGCCAGATCATGCCGGGGCCGTGTCCCGCGCCGTAGAAGGTTTCGGGCACGCCGTGGACCAGCGCCCAGACTTTGGCCATGTGGCCGGCGTGGCGTTCGGCGGCGGCGGTACGCTTGGCGTCGCTCAGCGGTGGGGAGAATTCGATATTGGCGAGGCAGTTGAGCGGGACGGCGATGACGGCGGCGGACGCGGTGAAGGTTTCGCCGTCGTGGGTGGTGGCGGTGACGCCCTGGGCGTCCTGGGTGACGGCGCGAACGGGTGTGGAGGTGTAGAGCGCGGCGGTAGAGTCGCGCAGCATGGCGGCGATGGCGCTGCTTGTGCCCTGGGCAAACATCTCGCTTTCGCCAAGGTAGACGGCGATGGCGCTGTAGTTATAGGCGGCGACCCAGGAGAGCACGCTGAGGGTCGAGACCTCGGCAGCGGCACAGCCGAACATATTGGCGACAAAGGCGGTGATATAGTCGTGGGTGGCGGGGGGCAGGGAAAGCGGCGCGATGAAATCGGTGAAGGGGGTATCCAGGTCGGCGGGCGGATTGACGAGCGGGGCGTCAGCATCGAGGCGTTTGGCGGCGGTGATGGCAGCGTGCATCACGCGCTCAAGATCAAAGACTTCGTCGGGCGGGACGGGAAGGGCGCTGGTGAGCCGTTGCCCGCCGACAAGGGAGACGTAGGCGGTGGGGTCTACGATGTGCGAGATGGGCAGTCTGTAGCGGGCGATCTCTGCGGCGATGTGCGGCTGCCAGCGTGGAGCGATCCACTGGCCGCCGATCTCGACGCTGTGCTGTGTGCCCGCGAACGGGCGATACCATGTGCGCCCGCCAAGGCGGTCACGCGCTTCGAGGAGCGCGACGGAGCGCCCTTGCTCGCTCAGCGCACGAGCCGCCGCGACACCCGCGAACCCGCCGCCGATGACGAGCACGTCGTGGTGGCGATCTTCGCGGGCGGGCTGATCCATGGACGATCTCCTACGCGGGTGAATAGATTATTCTACGTCGTCGCCAAGCCGGGCAAGGACGTAGTCTACGAAGTCGCGAATGTGGTGCTCGAGGGGGGCGTAATTGCCGCCCTCTGCATAGGCTTTGGAGTCCATGCCCTGTTGCGCCAACTCGCAGACGACCCAATCCTGGCGGTTGACGAGGTCGAGGATTTCGACGGCGTCCATTGGATCGAAGTCGAGGCGGGCCATGGCGTCGGGGTCGAAGAGCCATTCGGAGGTGACGCGAGTCTGGGTTGGTCCGAGCGGTTCGAGCCAGTCAATGGCGACATGGTCGCTGAGCAGGTTGACAAAGATGCTGGGCAGACCGAAGAAACCGGCATAGCGATGGGTATCGTCGGGGAGCAGCCCAGGCAGGGGCGGGCGGCTGGCCTTGCCGGTGATAGTGAACGCTTCAACACCTTCGGCGAAGTCGGTGCCTTCGTTGCCGTCAATGACGCCGGTGCGATATTGCGGCAGCAGCGCGCAGAGTTCGGGGTGCATAGGGCCGCAGTGATAGCACTCGAGCGTATTTTCCATCACCAGTTTCCAGTTGGCCTGGACGTCGTAGGTGATGGTCTTGGCGACTTTGAGATCGGCGATACCATAGCGCTCAATGGGGCCGTTGCTGCCGAAATCGCGCACGGCGGGATCATCAAGCTGTGCGGCGAGCGACGGAGGATTGTCGGATAGGTTAAGCCAGATAAGGCCGTGCCAGACTTCCAAAGCGACAGGGTGCAGGCCGTAGAGGTCGCGCTCGAATCCTTCGTGATTCAGGACACCAGGCGCGCCGATGAGTTTGCCATCCAGGCCATAGGTCCAGGCGTGATAGCGGCACTGGATTGAGCCATTGAGGTGGCCGGAGGTTTCGGGGCAGAGTCGTGAGCCGCGATGGCGGCAGACGTTGAGGAAGGCGCGCAAATCGCCCTGCTTGGTGCGGACGACAATAACGCTTTCATTGGCGATTTTGAGGGTGCGATAGTCGCCAGGTTTAGCGAGGCTGTTGGCGACGCCGCCGTAGACCCACATCCGGGAGAAGATGCGCTCTTGCTCGCGGGCGAAGATGGCGGGGTCGTAGTAGTAACGTCCTGGGAATGTGGAGAGAAACGGAGATTTTGCGTGCGTGGCCGTACTCATAGACGGCGAAGGAACCTTTCCGTTACGCCGGATTGGCGAGGCAGTGCAATCATGCGCGGCGCTGATCCGCAGAGGCGGGTTGGCCGGGTGGGAGGCGCTGCCCCGCGTGGAGATGGGTCCGGCGAAAAACTGTAGAACCGCTCCACGAGTTCTCGCATGGAGCATACCACAAAGGGCCGGTTGTTCGGCGCGGCCAGCGTGTACAGCGGGGATTGGCGGGGATGGCCTATCCCGCGACATGTCACATAGCGCGCCTGATCGGTCGCAATATCTCGGCCAGATTGTTTGCTCAGCCGAGAAAGAACTCGGTCAATATGGGAGCGAGTACATTCGGAGCGACGGCATGCGTCTGGCCTGGCAGGGTGCGGCGCTGGGCAGCAGGGAGGATGTTCGCTAGCGACTGGGCGGCATGGTGCATCCAAGCTGGACTGTCGCCGCCGTCCATGATAAGCGTGGGGAGGGTGACGGAGGGCCAGCGGTTGTCCGGCAGTGGCTTGCCGGACATGGTATCACCCATGATTGCGCCGTCATAGGGTAAGGTATGCGCCACTGCCTCCATGGCAGGCCACATCGGCGTCTGGCGCATCTGGGCAACCATGTCGGCGGGTACGCTCACCGCCTCGGTCATGAAATATTCGACAGCGTCGCCCCGACTGCCAGCCGCCACCAACTCAGTGAGATGGCTGACATAATCGCTGGGTACTTGCGGACGCGTATTGTCGAGGATGAATGGTGGCTCGTAGAGCGCCAGCTTGGTGATGGCGAGACGGTGATTCGCGGCTTCCAGCGCGAGAACCGCGCCAGAGGACATACCGTAGACGAATGCGGAGCCATCAGCTTCGGTGATAAGGGCTGCGATGTCTTCGATCTCGCGCTCGACCGCATAGGGCGGCGTGTCGCCACTATCGCCGCGTCCCCGGCGATCATAGGCGAAAACCCTGAAATGTGGCGCGAGCAGGGCAGCCAGTAGCGCACCTGCTGAGCGGTCGCTCAGTGCGCCACCAACCAGGATAAGCGCTGGCCCGTGGCCTGACTGGTCAAACGCGATGGTGGTGCCGTCTTTAGAGAAAACAGTGGACATAGGAACTCCTTGACGCAGGAATATGGCGTGACTGGACGCGCCGTGGATGTTTTCGCTGGCAATTTGGCTCAGCAAGGTGGTTTGACCGCCAACAGTGATGTTGTTCTTCCGTTCTGATTGACGTTCAGAGTTGCGGAAAAATTGACACTGGAAGGGCGGCTACATCGAGATCGCTACATGGTGCTTAATTCGCGGGACGATGCGCCGATGAACATCGTTATCAGAAACACGCAGGCTCCGGCCAGGAAGGCGACGCCCAGCCCAACGTTGGCGACAATGTAGCCTGCGACAACAAGCGAGAGCGGCTGGCTGATGCCACCAACTCGCAGGTTGGTGTGTGGGTAGGCTGCCGGACGGGGGCCGAGCACTCCAGCGGAGAGGTCGAGGTTCCTCTGGGGATCGGCGGTACTGGCAGTGACGTAGGTGACGTGAAGGATGCCGGGAATCGTATCGGCGACGCACGCCTTCACGTCTCACCATCAACACGAAGGCGCTTCTTGCGGCGGCTCTATCCCAGCCAGCTCCTCCATCCAATGGATCGTCGCCGTGATGTCCCCATTCCCTTCGCTTGCCAGCTCTACGGAGGACAGTTGCTCAGCCGCGGCCGTGACGGGCATGGGAACCTGCAGCGACTCCGCCTCACGCATAATCAGCCCGAAATCCTTGTGCATCAACTGCAGTGCGAAGGTCACTGGATAATCCTCGCGCCGGACATTGTCCAGGGCCAGCTTCTGTCGTGGCGAGATAACCGCCGTCTGGGCCAATACGTCGAGGAGCCGCGCTTTCTCAAGTCCCGCCTTCTCGCCGAGCGCGAGTGCTTCGGCCAGCACCTGGATGCTCACGCCCAGAAGCGTGTTCACGACCAACTTCATCGTCGTGCCCATTCCACTCGGCCCCATGTAGAAGCAGTGTGGAGTCAATGCCGAGAGGATGGGCAACGTGCGCTCATACGCCGCAGAGTCGCCACCTACTAGCAGAGTGATTGTCCCGGCCTCTACCTGGGGTGTGCTGCCCGAGATGGCCGCGTCTAGCAGATCAAGCCCACGCGCGCGGGCTGCCGCAGCCAGGGTCCGCGAGGTCTGGGGCAGAATCGTGCTCATCTCTACGAAGGTCGTGCCGGACCGCGCCCCCGCGAGCGCTCCCTTTCCATCGTGGCCTTGTAACACATCCTCAACGGCATGATCGTCGCTGAGGGACGAGAACACGACAGAGCACTGCGCGGCCAGCGCTTGGGGTGTGTCGGCAACTTGTGCGCCCAGACGCATGAGCGGCTGCGTCTTCTCGCGCGTGCGATCATAGACCACCACGGGATAGCCAGCCTTCAGGAGCCGCGCGGCCAGGCGGCTCCCCATCGCGCCCGTACCCAGGAAGCCAAGCTGCAGGAGGCGCTCACTGCTCGTGTCGCCTTTGTGCTGTGTCATTTAACGCTCTCCTTCGCCATCAAGCCCACGACGCGCCGGGTATCGCCGGGTCTCAAACAACCCAAGACGTGAACAACCCGTTGAGTCCCTCCATGAAGGTGGGGTGGGTGTACATTTCGTCGCGCAGCATCGTATACGGCACACCGAGGCGCATCGCCAGGTGGATGACGGCATTCATCTCGCTCGCCTCCGCGACGTAGAATGCCGTGCCAAGAATCCGGTCGTTTGCCGCATCTACGACCGCTTTGAGGAACCCCGTCGTCTGGCCGGTCGTCTGGGCGCGGGGCATGGCAATCGTATTGGCGGCCAGCCGCGCCACCCGCACGCGGTAGCCCTGGCGGCGCGCCTCCTTCTCGGTCAGCCCAACGCGGCCGAGTTCCGGATCGGTGAACACCGCATACGTGAGGATGCGGCCGGTGGTCGAGGTGTAGTCCCCAATGCCACTGATCTGAGCTTTGAGGATGCGGTAATCGTCGAGCGAGACGTGGGTAAACTCGGGCCCTCCCGTGACATCGCCCACCGCCCAAATGCCGGGGACTACCGTTGCCAGATGCTCATTCACTGGAAGGAAGCCACTTTCGTTGAGGGCGAGCCCGGTTGCCGCCACTTCGAGCTCGGCGGTCACCGGCTCTCTGCCCGTCACCGTCAGCACGTGGCTGCCTTCTACCGCTTCTACTACTGCGGCAGCAGCGGGTTGAATGTAGACGCGCACCCCCCCAGCGACTGCCTCCGCGCGCTCGGCAGAGGTGCCAAGGAGCACGTGGATTCCCTCGCGCTCGAAAGTCTGCCGCACGGCCTCCGCCACGTCAGGGTCCTCCGCTGGCAGCAACTGCGCGCCGCGATGGATCAACGTGACCCGGCTGCCAAAGCGATGGAACATCTGCGCAAACTCCACCCCTTCAAACCCGCCTCCGATAATGATGAGATGCTCCGGCAGGACGTCCAGTTCGAGGATCGTCTCACTGGTCAACGGAGACACGTCGCGCAGCCCTTGGAGCGCCGGAACCTTCGGGCGTGTACCCGTGTTGATCACCACGTGTTTTCCGAGCAGGATCCGGGCGCCTCCTTCTCTCAAACGGACCTCCACAACCTTGTGGCCGACGAAGCGAGCTTGCCCAAGCATGAACTCAAGTCCGGCGGTGCTCGTAAACTGCTTATAGTTCCCCCCACGCATGAAGGCAACGACCTGGCGCTTGCGTTCGCGGATGGATGGCATCGCAATGCCCGTGATCTCGGCCTCGATACCGTATTCCCTGGCGCGGCGCACCCAGTCAGCGATCTTCGCGCTCTGAACCAACGTCTTGGTCGGAATACATGCGACGTTAATACAGGTACCGCCAATCCTGTCGGGATCACGCTCGATGAGCGCTGCTTTGTACCCCTGCTTTGCCAGGTCAATGGCAAGCGTCTTGCCACCCTTGCCGCCGCCGATGACCACCACATCAAACGGTTCTGGTGTTCCCTGTCCGGCCATGATTGTGCCTCCCCTCGTGCCCTTGCGTCCTACATGTCTCGCCTCTGCCCGCACCCGCGGCAGCCTCCAGGTGTTCGTGTCTGCTCTGTGAGCGGCACGGAAACTCAGTGCGCCATGCTCGCGCCTACCTGCCGCCGATGGAGCATACGCCCGTCGGCAGAAAGTGTGCCCGCATATCCCCGCGTACCAATATCACCACCTGCTCTGCCATTCCCACTAGGGGGAGCATTCAGTCGGACAACCACTTCCCCTCCCACGCACCGCGGCCCGCAGGATCGAGACCAGCGCAGGCGCTCACGTGCAGAGTGGTTGCTGGCTGTTGGTGCTATGGCGTTTGATGCCAGCGAGTTGAGAGGCTTACGCTCAGCTCATCGGTGCATCAGTCTGCGAGATGGCCGGCGAGGCGCGGTGCCGCGCGTCCTAGACTGGATGTTCGATGCGAAGCCATCGCCTCCTATGCGTTGCCGTGTGTGTCGTTGCCTGCGTCGTCGTGCTCGCCGCCACCACGGCGCTTGGGCTGGGGCGCTCGCCAGCCGTATCGGAGCGCGGCGAGCCGCAGGACGAAGACGAAGAGCGCGGCCAGTCCGGCCGTCAGCGAATCGTAGAGGTGCATGTGCTGCAGCACCACGATGATCGCGGCGCCCAGCATCGCGGGAACCGCGTACAGCTCACTCTCCGCCCGCAGCACGTCCGGTTGCTCGTTGGCAAGCACATCGCGCATGATGCCCCCGCCCACGCCTGTGATTGTGCCGAGCGCGACGGCCTCGACCGGACCCAGCCCGTAAGCGAGCGCCTTCGCCGCGCCAGCCACACAGAATACCGCCAACCCTGCGGCGTCGAACACGAACACCGCGACCTGGATCTGGGTCCGGTATCGCCGAACGAGGGCGGCCGGGAGACGGGTCCGAAAGTGCTGCATGCGGGTGGTCTGATCCTGCTCATGCTCGTAGTCCTGGTCGTGGCGATGCATAATAAACCGATACACCACGAAGGTGATCGCCACGGCACCTAGCGGTATCAGGAGGGTGACGTGATCGGTGAAGGCGGCCGGAGGCACCGCACCGAGAATCAGATCGCGCAGCACACCGCCGCCGATCGCGGTGATCTCGGCAAGCACAATCATGCCGACGATGTCGTAGCGTTTATGAACCGCCAGCAAGGCGCCAGACATCGCAAAGACGAAGGTGCCGATCAGGTTGAGGGCTTCTTCCAAGCCCGCGTTGAAGACGGCCGGCTGCATGCTGATCAACCTACCTAACGCCGTGTAGCAAGCTCAGCGTTCAGGCAGAGCATACGCGCGCCAAGACTGCCACGTCAATGGCGAGCGGCCGAATCGTGGTCCCGCGCGGGACGTTGCCTCAAGACGCCAGCCAGGCCAGCGCGGCGACGACCAACGCCTCCACGCCGGTCTCCAACGTTGGGTGGATGACGGGCGCGAAGCCAGGGTTATGATTGGTCGGGATCTCGTTGAGCTTGTCAGCCGCTTTCGCCTTCGCGTACCGATCGGGGTCGGTACAGCCAACAAACCAGAAGACCGATGGTGTATGCCATTCGGCTCCGTACAATCCGAAGTCCTCACTCGCCGACGCTGGCTCCGTTTCTACCACACGCATGTCCGAGAATTGCTGACGAAAGGCGCCCACGACGCGCTTGGTCGCCTTGGCGTCGTTCGTGACGAGCGTATAGTGGTCCAACGACGTGAACTCTGGCGACTTCGGTGCCCCGGATGCCTCCGCTTCGGCGTTGACAATGCGCTTGATCGCGGCGAGCACGCGCTTGCGTACCCCCGCATCGAAGGTGCGGATGTTCAGTTTGATGATCGCATCGTCGGGGATAACGTTCTCTTTGGTGCCAGCTTGCAACGCGCCAATGGTGACCACGGCGGCCTCGGACGGGGCGACCTCCCGCGAGACGATAGTTTGTAGGCGCAGCACCGTCGCTGCGGCCATCACGACGGGATCAATGCTGGCCTGTGGCATCGAGCCATGGGCGCCACGGCCGAACAACTGAATCTGCATGCTATCGGCGGCGGAGGTGATAGTGCCTGTACGCCAGCCAAGGTCGCCAGCAGGCCCAACCATGACGTGCTGGCCAAGCACGACCGCAGGTTTGGGGAAGCGCTTGAAAAGTCCATCGTCAATCATCGCCTGAGCGCCTTGCGCCGTCTCTTCCGCTGGCTGGAAGAGCGCCAGTAGCGTGCCCTGCCAGGTGTCGCGGGCCTGGGCGAGGAGGGTAGTCGCCCCCACAAGGCAGGCGACATGCATGTCGTGGCCACAGGCATGCGCCACGGGCACAGTCTTGCCTTCGCTGTCGGTGGTGGTGACGGTGCTGGCGTAGGGCAGGCCAGTCGCCTCATTGATGGGCAGTGCGTCCATGTCGGCGCGCAGCATGACGGTTGGTCCGTCGCCGTTACGCAGAAGACCGACGACGCCCGTGTTGCCGACACCGGTGGTTACCTCAAAGCCTGCGGCGCGCAGCCGCTTTGCGGCGAGGCTCGCCGTCCGGGTCTCATGCATAGACAATTCAGGATGCGCATGGACGTCTTTATAGAGCGCTTCTAGGTCCGGTAGCAGGTCGTTAAGATGGGCAAGCGCCGAGGACCTTGGAGGTTTCGCTGCTATCTGGGCCACAGATCTATCCTTCCGCTGGTCGGGCCACCGCCTGTGGCAAGGTGTGGCCATGCGGTCGACATCTGCCGCAAGCACAAGTCGGGATTCCTGAAGGCGGAGCAGAATATGTGCCACAGGAGGAGGCAGGAACCTGGATATTGCGCAACACTTGGCACTACTTCGCGGACCAACAGCGGTGCGCTCAGCAAGCGACGAATGCCATATGCGATGTATGGATCGGGGACACCTTATTTGGCCAAGCAGATTGGCAACGGTTGTGGACCAAGCGAAAGATGGCCCGTCAGTCGCATGAAAGTGGACTTCGAAGCCAGCTAACAGTGTTTCAGTGGCCTGTTGCAGGCGGGCGAGATCATTCCACCAGCGTGACAGGCCAGTTTGTCTTTGAGATAGCGCCGATGCGCTCAACAAGAGGGTGTTAGGAACTCGATGTTGATGGGTGGTAGGATGCGCGTATGTCAAACACACACATACTCTATCCCACGGATGTGAGCGACGACGAATGGGCCTTCGTCTTTGCAGACCTGACCTTGGTGTTGGTGCCCGATGATGCTAGTTAACGCCGCCACAGTTTGCGCGAGGGATTCAATGCCCTGCGCTCTCTGGTGCGCGGCGGCATTGCCTGGCGCCTGCTGTCGCACGGCTTTCTGCGCTGAGAACTCGTCTACCAACAATAGCGTTGCTGGCTGGCGGCAGGCTGCTTCAAGGCGATTGTACCTGACCTACGGGTTCTGCTGCGCCTAAGCGCTCAGCGGAGGGGGCAGCCGACGGTGGTTATTTCGGCACGAGCACGCTCGGTGTTCTGTGGTGGATTCGGCGTTCGCCGGAGCTACCCCGGCCCGTTCTCCGGTAGGGAAGGGGAGTGCGTCGGGCACACGCCGTGCGCTCCTACGAACGTGGCGTGCGGTCCCTACCAGGGAAGAGATGCTTGGGACTGGTCGAAAGTACCATAGGGGTAGAAGTTACGAGGAGACGGAAATATGGCTGAACTACACGCTGATCTTGCGCTGGCGCACCTGACACGCGCGCCCCTGACGGAAACGGCGGACGGTGCGATGCCGCCGCTGCTGGCGCTGCTGCACGGTGTCGGGAGCAATGAGCGTGATCTGTTCCGTCTCGCGCCAGAGTTGGATGCGCGCTGGCGGATCGTGAGTCCGCGCGGGCCGCTGGTACGCGGGCCGGAGAGCTTCGCCTGGTTCAGCTTTCAGCCGCTGCCAGGGGGCACGGTGATCGCCGCTGAGGAGCTTGCCGCAAGCCGAAACCGGTTGAGCGCGTTTTTGGGCGAAGCAGTGGAGGCGTATAATTGCGATGACGAGCGGGTGTATTTGCTGGGCTTCAGCCAGGGGGCGATTGTGGCGGTGACGCTGGCGCTGACGCAGCCGCGTCAACTGGCGGGCGTCGTCGCCAATTCGGGGCGCATCCCGCCGGAGGTGACGCCCTTGGCGAGGCCAGCGGAGGAGACGGCGGGATTGCCAATGCTGGTGTTGCATGGGCGGCAGGACGCAGTGATTGCGGTGGAACGCGCGCACGACGCACGCGCAATTCTAGAGCGCCAGAGAGTCGCGCTGACATACCATGAGTATGACGCGGGACATCAGATCACCGCCGCAATGCTGGCAGATGCGAACGCCTGGCTCGCGGCGCAGTTGGATGAGCCGCTGTGGGATACACGTCCATGATGGAGTGCGCTAGGGGATAAGGATTTTGGTTCATCGCGACTGTGCGATTCGGGGGCCATCGTGTATCATGGGCACACACTGGCTAACCGCCGCAGCCATCGCTGGTCGGCATACAGGTGAAGAGGCGAGTAGATATGCAGATGATAGATGTCGGGCTGATCCGCGAGCAGGTGCGCGACTACCTGCGGCAGAACTTTCTCTTCGGCGCGGATGTGGGCAACCTGGATGATAGCGCGTCGTTGATCGAGCAGGGTGTAGTGGACGGAACGGGCGTGCTGGAGCTGGTGCTCTTCGTTGAGGAGACCTACGGCCTCACCATCGAAGAGCAGGATTTGACGCCCGAACATTTCGATTCGGTGGATAACATCGTGGCATACGTTGCCGAGCGGCTGAGGTAATCAACCGCTCGCTTGCACTCATACGGCGTGGGAGATCCAGATATTGCCGGGTCCGGCATAGCTTGGGCCTTCGCCAAAGGTGGCCTGGGTCTGGTTGTCCTCATCTACGGCCATCTGGAAGTAGTCACCGTAGGGCAGGGTGAAGCCCGCGCTGCTGAGGTAGCTGTAGCCAGGGATGAAGCTGGAGATGCGGACGGTTGGGGTGAAGGTGCGGCCACCGTTACTGCTGGCGCGATAGAAGACGTTCCATGCGCCGGTGCGCTCGTCCATCCAGCCGATACGCACATCGCCGGGGCGTGTGCCGACGGTTACGGCAGGGAAGCAATGTTCTGCTCCTACCGGCGCATCGGAAACATCAGTGCGGTCTGAATAGGTGCGGCCACCGTCGGTGGAGCGGACAAGGAAGATACGTTCAGGGGCAAAATTGGTTAGGTCGGTTGTGCCGTTCCAGAGAACGTAAATGGCATCGTCGGGGCCGATGGCCATGGCGTCTTGCGCGCTGAGGTAGGCGAAGCCGCAGGGATGGCAGGGCGGCGGCGCGCCGCTCTCGCCGATGATAGTGCGCGTCCAGTGCAGTCCGAGGTCGCTGGACTTCGAGATCCAGAGGGTGACAGGGCCATTGCCTTTCTTGGCGTGGGCAGCGTCGAAACTGTTCCAACTGAAGAAGATATTGCCATGCGAATCGAAGCCACCGCCCGCCGAGAGCGAGGTGGCGAACTGGGCATCTGCCGCGAAAATCTCGTGTGTGACCCAGTGGAGTCCGCCGTCGAAGGAGGTCGAGGCGAAGGTGTTCGCGCCGTCGTCGTAGGCGACGGCGACGCGCTGGCCGCGCACGATGAGCGTATCCTTATCGAGTGTGTGGGGCTGATCGGAGACACTGACTTCGCGGCTCCAGGTGAGGCCGAAGTCGGTGGACTTGACGACGGCGACGAAGGCATGTGGGTAGTTCTGAATAAATGAGGCGTAGAGTGTGCGGCCGTCACCTGGGTCAACCGCAATCTGAGGGTCATCTTGCCCGGAGTGGTAGACGCGAACGGGCGCAACCATGCGCGGCGCGCTCCATGTCTTGCCGCCATCGTCGGAGCGCTGGAAGAGCATGTGCAGATCGCAACCAGCGCAGGTCTGGCCGCCGGTGACATCGTAATGCTTGTACATGACATAGACATGGCCAAAGCGGTCGGTGGCGATGGATGGTTCCCAGTCGTCGCCGGACTGGAAGCCAAGGCGGTGCTGCTGGCTGAAGCGGAGGGTGGCATGCTGCGTAGTGATGGCCTGTGCGGCGGCGGAGCTACTCCAGGGGCAAATGATGAGCAGTGGCGCGAAGGCGATGAGGATACCCAAGAAGACGACGAGCGCGCGGGATAACCGCCGGGGCAAGCGTGCTAGCAATGCGTTCGACATAGCGGCGCTCCTGTCATTGTGCGGCACAGGCGATGTCGCCTGTTTGTTCCCATAAGTGTAGCAGAAGCGCCGTATGTCGTCTATACGCTATGGTTGCCCATAACCTTCGGCCAGCGTGTATGGTGGTTGTGTGAGCATGTTGCCACTCGTGACGGCGTCCAGCATATGCTCGCATGAAACTTGCTGGCTGCACACAATGTGGAGCAAGAAGGATTGCCCCTTCCCGCAAATCGCAAGGAAGGGGCAATGGAAGTAGAGCTATGCTTCGACCCTTTCCACAGTCTCCGCGCGCTCCATGCGGTCGGGCGCAGTCATGCCGAGCAGGGTGAGCGTGCGGGCAAGGCCGGCCTGGGCGGCGCGCAGCAGCCGCAGCCGCGCGTTGCGCACATCGAGCGGTATGTCCGCGCCTTGCTTCAAGATTGGGCAGTGGTCATAGAACTGGTGGAAGGCATCGGCGAGATCCATGCCATAGCGCGTCAGATGGTGCGGTTCCAACAGCAGTGCGGCACGCTCGACAACTTCTTCGAGGCGGAGCAACTGGCGAATCATGGCTAACTCGCGGTCAAGCTGCTCTGGCGGGTCGCCGGCCAGCGCGGTCACGTCGGCTGTGGCATAGTCGCTCTCGGTGATGCCCTGCTCGTGCGCTTTGCGGAAGACGCCGGAGGCGCGGGCATGGGCGTACTGCACGGAGAGACCGGGATTCTCGTCGGTCTGCTTGCGCGCAAGGTCAAGGTCGAAATCCAGGTGGGTATCGCTAGAGCGCATGAGATAGAAGAAGCGGGTCACATCGGGACCAACCTCCTCGTAGATCTCGTCCAGCGTGATGATATTGCCGAGGCGCTTGCCCATGCGCTGGCCCTTGATAGTGACGTTCTGATAGATGAGGATGTGCATATCGTCGGCAGCGTGGCCGAGCATCTGAGCAACAGCTTTGAGCCGCCCAATGTAGCCGTGATGATCTGGGCCGAGGATCATGATGAGCCGGTCGAAGCCGCGCAGAAATTTGTTCCGCATGTAGGCGACATCAGAGGCGAAGTAGGTTGGCTCGCCGTTTGAGCGCACAATCACGCGCCCGCGCTCGTTGCCCTCGCGATCCTTGTCGTCGCCGAAGAGGTTGGTTTTCGCCCACTGCGCCCCTTCGTATTCCTCGATGTAGCCCGCCGCGCGTAGTTCATCAATGCTCGCTTGGAGTTCGCCCGAAGGGCCGAGCGACGCCTGATTGAAGAAGACGTCGAACTCGACGCGCATCTTGGCCATCGTCTGGCGGATATCATCCATGATGGCGGCGGCGGTAGCTTCGCCGATGGCGGAGGCGCGTTTCTGCTCCGGCAGCTTGAGCAGCTTCTTGGCGCCGCTAGCAATCATTCGCTCGGCCACGGTCTCGTAATAGGGGCCGAAGTAGCCTTCGTCGGGCTTTGAGGGGTCGGCTTCACCGAGCGCCAGTCGCAGGTAATACTCCATCGAGCGACCCAGTTTGTCTATCTGGCCACCCGCGTCGTTGAAGTAATATTCCTTGGTGACATCGTAGCCCGCCGCGCGCATCACCGCCGCAAGGGTATCGCCGATGAAGGCGCCACGCCCGTTGCCAACGGTGACAGGTCCGGTGGGGTTGGCGCTCACGAACTCGAGGTTGATCTTTTTGCCACGCCCGACATGTACAGAGCCGAAACTGTTGCCCTCGTCAATGACGCGCCCAGTCTGGGCAAGCAACCACGCGGGGCGCAGCCGTAGATTGATGAAGCCTGGGCCAGCGACCTCGACGGTTTCAACGAGATCGTAGGCAGGGACGACGGCGACGGTCTCGCGGATGCGCGTGGCGATGATTTCGGCGATGGCGCGCGGGTTGGATTTCTCTCCCGCTGCCTTGGCGGCGGAGGCCAGTTTCATAGCGACATTGGTGGCGTAGTCGCCATGTGATGCGATCTGTGGGCGCTCGATCTCGAAGGCAGGCAGCGCTACATCGGGCAGATCGCCATTCTCGCGCAGGGCGGCTACGGACCGCGCCACAATGTCAAAGATTGTGTCTCGAAGCATTACTGTTGACTCCTCGCTAGAGATTCTACACGCATAGTTTTGTCGGCCTTGGCATGTGAAAGCGGTGTCCGGGGCCGACTAGACTATCTGGCCCACCGGACACCGCTCTGCTGCATTGCGGCACACACTCTGCTCGGCGTGAGACGGTGGGCTATCCACCACCGCGACGCTGTTTCGCATTCTCGTCCAATTGTAGAGAAAGAACGTATTCGAGCGCGGCCAACTCGTCGAACGAATTATCAGAGGCGACGACGACCTCGCGGTCGGTGCGTAGATCCACGAACGCGAGTGTTGGCGTTTGCTTTTTCTGTCGCCGCTCATTGGCGGCGGCGATGCTGTGCATCAGGCGATCTACGCCGCCCTGCGGATTGGAGAGCGCGCCACCGTAAACGGAGTTGGTCTGGGTGAGCGCAGACTTCGGCCCGCGCAAGGTGATGTAGCCAACGTTCTCCATCGGCACATGGGTGACTTTGCCGCGCGGTTCAGATTTGACGTAATCATCTGGCGTCATCACAAGCAAATAGTCGTCGGCATGCAGGAGACGCCAGCTATCGTAGATGGCGATGGCAAGCGCACCGAAGGCCACCGCGCCAAGCAGCAGCAATAAGATGCTGGTCACGAGAATGGCGAGTTGTCCGCGCTCGAAGTTGCCAGGGACGGTGCTGAACACGGCGGGAATGAACAGCACGAAGCCCAGGAGTGAGGCGGCAAGCCATTTGAGAATCGAGCGAACGATGTAATCACGGCGCAGCGGCCACACATGCCAGTAATTGGGCAACTCTTGGGGGGAGCGCGCGCGCGCCAGAATTTCCTGTGCGTCCATCGTTGCGATCCTCATGATGTGATCCATAGTCCGATGTGCCACTTTGCCTGATATGTGCTGCGGTTATGCGGCTACCCACGCCGTGCCGCGTCAAACTCGCCCAATTATAGCACAGGATAATGCATGATTTGCTATGATTGCTCGTCATATCAGAAAGTCAGTCCAAGTGCGGCGCGCATGGTGGCGAGGGGCGCGGATTGACCGGTCCAGAGGGTGAAGGCCGCTGCGCCCTGATAGAGCAGCATGGAGTGGCCACCAGCAGCACGTAAGCCGCGAGCGCGGGCAGCGCACACCAGGGCGGTTTCGGGTGGATTGTAGACCATGTCGAAGACGATAGCATCTGGCGGCAGGTGCGCGAGCAGTGACGCAGGTAACGGCAGGGCATTCGGGTCGCCAGTGCCGATGGGAGTGGCGTTGATGAGCACGGCGGTATAGGCCAGCGCGCTGGCGAGTTGTGGTGTATCGTCGAGGGCGAGCGCATGAGACGTGACGGTATCCAAGCGAGAAGGATCGGCATTGGATACGGCAAGCAGCGCCTGAGCGGCGGTGATGCGGCGCGCAGCCACGTAGATTTCGGCCTCTTCGAGGCGAGCGACGGCAAGCGCGGCGCGTGCCGCGCCACCCGCGCCAAGGATAAGCATGCGCCGCCCACGCAGCGCTGCGCCGCAGGCATGAAGGGCGATACGCAGGCCGACGGTGTCGGTGTTGTAGCCGATGAGCCGGATGCCTGTGGGAAGTTGCTCGCAGACGATTGTGTTGACTGCGCCGGTGCGATGGGCAGCATCGGGGGCGAGGTCATCGAGCAGGGGAAGGATGGCGGTCTTGTATGGGATGGTGACATTGGCGCCGAGTATATCGGGAGCGCGAAGGCTGGCGACACGCTGCGCAAGCTGGTCGGCGGGCGTGTCCCATAGCTCGTAACGCGCGGAAATACCAAGCGCATCGAACGCGGCTTGTTGCATGGCGGGTGAGCGCGAATGGCCGATTGGGTGGCCGATTAGTCCGACACGGGATACTGGCAGTGTCATCGCTCAATGTCCTCTGTCAATGGCGTACTTCACGCCTATTGTAGCGCGTCCACATGCCAGATTGAGGAGTATACGATGGTCCCACCAGCGGGTAGTGAATGCTGGCGTTTCGTCTAGAGTGATGGCGACACGAGCGGACTACGGGGGATTGCCGATACGCCGGGATACTGCCTCATGAGACGGCGTCACACCTACGGTTTGGCATGCCGTGCGCTTCGCTGCATACCAGACTTGACGGATTTCCCTGAAACAGGGTAAGCTCAGCAGCGTGCCCATGAGCGAGCGGCTGAAGTACGGCATGAGGGATAAGATTTAGACGAGGAGTTATGAACGATGGCGGCGCGGAAACAGGCGGCACATTCGCACACGGTGCGGAAAGCGCAGGCGGCAAGAACGCCGATGTCTGCGCCTGCGCATCGTGGGCACGAATCCGCCGCTGCTCCTGTTGTCGCCGGTGTTGCGCATCCGGTGGCAGAGGCGTCCGCGCTGGTCATGTCAGATGGGCAGCGCGCAACGAAGCGCCGCACGGAGAGTGTGGGAGGGACGCGCGGGAGGGCAGCGATCACGCGGCAACCTGACCGGCCAGCGGTGGCGCACTGCGCGGAGTTGGAGACGCTGCGGGCGCTATCGGCCGAGCAGGCGCGCGAGCATGTAGACACGTACTTGCATACGGTGATGTCCGCACGCGAGGCGCACGCTTTTGAGGCGCTGAGTTATCGGTGGGAGCTACACCTGGTGGCGCTGGACCAGCTTTGCCTGCTGCGCACAGTGGATCTGTCGCAGACGAAGTTGCGCCGCTACCGCACGGTGCTGCGCAAAGATGGCGGATTTCCGCCACTGGTGGGGCTGGGCGGCGAAGGTCACGAGCCGACGCATGCGGTGCTGCTTTGCGACGGCTATCACCGGGCAGTGGCGATGCGCGATGTGGAGCTGTCGTTCGCGTGGGTGTGGCTGGCGGTGGCGCCATGGCGAGATGAGGATGAAGCCGATATCGTTGTAGGCGCGGGAGCGGAAGCATAAATAAGTGCCGCGCATCCATCCACTGAGCAAGAATACGCGGCATGCTGCGGGGTTGTATCGTTAGCGAGCAAACCAATTCTGGAATTGCATCAAGTCCATGGCGGCGGAGGCAGGGGCGACTTTGATCTTGCCGCTCATGAAGAGCGTAACCGGGTTCTGCTCGCCACGCAAGACCTTGAGCCAGTCATCGGAGTCTACGGTGACGGTGGCGTTGGGGCTGGCTGCCGCACCCTGCTGATAGGCAAGCGTGCCGTTGTTGACGGTCAGTGACCAGCTTCCGGCTTCGCGGCCAGTGAAGTCGAACTGGATGGTGCGGTTTACGCCTGCCGCTTTTTCGGGCAGGAACGAGCTTTGTAGGGCGGCAAACGAGCCGGCGATGCTATCCATGGACGGGCTAGCCATGCGTGTGTCTCCTCTTGCTACTCGTCGGTTCCACGGCGCTTGAGACGAACTATCCGCGTGGAACGATAGCACATCCACCACACCACCGCCACGTAGCTGGCTACACTTCGGCTTGGAGGCCAAGGAGGCGGCGGCCCGCGCCAGACACGCCGCGCTGCTGGATAAGCACGCGGAAACCACCCAGCCCGTGAGGATCGAGGAGCGGAGCGACCGCGCCAAGCAGCATGCGCTTGCGGAGATAGTCGGCCTGGCCACGGTCGGTATGGCGCTCGGTGTCGGCGGCGGGATAGAGGCGCGCAGCCACCGCTTCGGCTTCCGCGCGGATGCCCAGGCGACGCAGGAAGTCCGCCTGAGTGGTGAGGCCTGCCAGCCGCAATCCTACCGCGCGTCCAGCGGCGATGAGTGCGGTGAAGTTGACGTGCGCGGTCAAGTCTTGCTGGCCTGGATGGGCAAGGGGATCCTCACCGAGGGTGTGGCGCATATAGACGGCCAGCGTGCCACGTCGCCGGTTGGGGGTGTAGAGATGGCGCGCGATGTCGCCGTAGTCAATCGTCAGGACGAAGCCACGGGCCAGGACGACGGAGATGTCGCGCAGCCACAACGCGGCTGCCGGGCAGACTTCGCAGCGCCAGCCGTCAGGGAAAGCACGCCAGGGAACCTTGTACGCATCGAGATATGCCGCCACCTCTTGCGACGACGGCGCACCTATTTGCTCGATGAACTGGCCGGTAGCGCGGCCCAGCGCGACGTAGCGCTCGCTGAGGGTGTCACCATGCTTTTCGAGCAGATGGACGGGGAGGGCATCCACCAGCTCATTCGAGACGATGCAGCCGGTGAGCGAGCGCGGCGCAATGTGCGCGACATCGGCAGCCCAGGTGACCGCGCTGGAAGGGGCGCCAAGCCCGGTTAGCTCGCCCGCAAGGCGTTGTTCGCGGGCAGCACGAAGTGGGGATTGCTCAGGTGCGCGATCCAGCAGCGTGTAGCGCAGTGCAGCGGCCCATTCCGGCGCACACTCAATCGCGTAGCGCCAGATCTCGCGCGCCAGCAGGCCGCGCCCGGCGCCCGCTTCAATCACGTCGAAATGCCGCGGGCTGTTCAGCAGTTGCCACATCTGGTGAAGCTGGCGGGCGATGGTCCATCCCCAGAGCGGATGAAGGTCGCCGCTGGTGATATAGTCGCCGCTCCAGCCGAGCGGCTCGCGTCCCTGGCCGCCGCCCGCATAGTAGCCATAGAGTGGATGATAGAGCGCGAGCGCCATGAAGCGCGCGCACGTGATCGGGCCAGTGGTTGCGATCTCGTCGCGAATGAGAGTTTCGAGTGGTTCCACGCCGCCTCCTCGTATACAGCTTCTGTGTCAGATTATAGGACGGTAACAATTGGATAAGGATGGTGAACCTGACGTGATAGGATATACAGGCCCACGTGATGATACGCCGTGTGTTTGACGAAACGTGACTACATCGCGATAGGGCAAGTGGCGAGGCGAACATGGACGGGATTTTGCGGGATGCAACGCGCGAGGCGGTTATCGCGGCAATTGAGGAGAACGAGGTAGCCTACTGGCTCTACCGGGCGCGCATCGCGGGCTGGCAGGTGCATGAGGACGCGGAAATCACGTGGTATCAGAGTGGCGGAGGTTCTGCGTCGGTCAACGGCGTGTTGCGCACACACCTGAGCAAAGAACACGTGGAGGAGCGCATCGCGGGAACAATCGCGCACTTCGCCACGCAGGGACTGCCGTTCACCTGGTGGAGCAGTCCGTCGCGCATGCCTGCCGATCTGGGGCAGCGTCTCTGCGCGGCGGGACTGGCATTCGAGGGTGACGATCCCGCCATGGCCGCTGATCTCACGCGGATGGCCGAGAGCATTCCCGCGCCTGAGGGTGTGACTATCGAGCGAGCGCGGTCTGACGACGAGGTGTATCAATGGCGGCTAGCGTTCCGCGCGGCAAACAGTGTGCCACCCAATCCAGAGGCGGCGCAGCTACGGCAATATGCGCCCGCAAGCTATGGAGACGACGAGCCATTTCGCTTGTATACGGCATGCCTGCATGGTGAGCCAGTGGCGACCTCGCAGTTGCAGCTTGGCGCGGGCGTCGCGGGTATTTATTGTGTGGCTACCGCGCCCCACGCACGGCGGCGCGGCATTGGCGCGGCGGTGACGCTGGCAGCGATGCGCGATGCGCGAGCGCTGGGCTATCAGTTCGCGGTGCTGGGCGCGACGGAGATGGGCGCACGGGTCTACCGGCGGATCGGCTTCGAGCAGTACTCGACACTCAGCTCGTATACGTGGCATCCTGATGCTGATGTGCTCTGAGTCGGCGGAGAGGAGACGATATGCGACTGGGACTCAGTCTTGGGTATTGGGGGGCACGACCGGCGGATGCGCTGCCGCTGGTGCAGGAGGCGGAACAGCTTGGCTTCGATTCGATCTGGACATCGGAGGCGTATGGCTCCGATGGCGTGACGCCGCTGGCATGGCTTGGCGCGCTGACCAGCCGGATCAAGCTCGGCACCGACATCTTGCAGATTCCGGCGCGCACGCCCGCCATGACCGCGATGACCGCCGCCACGCTGGATCTGCTGAGCAACGGTCGCGTGCTGCTGGGGCTGGGAGTGTCGGGGCCGCAGGTGGTGGAAGGCTGGCATGGCCGTCCGTATGGCAAGCCGCTGGTGCGCACGCGCGAGTATGTCGAGATATTGCGGCGCATCTGGGAGCGAAAGGATGCGTTAACCTATGACGGTGAAGAATATCAGATTCCCTACCAGGGCGGTACCGGCCTGGGCAAGCCGCTGAAGATCACGCTGCATCCGTTACGTTCGCGCATCCCAATCTATCTGGCAGCGATTGGGCCGAAGAATGTGGAGATGGCGGGCGAAATTGCGGACGGCTGGCTACCAATCTTCTACGCGCCTGAACGCGAGAAGCTGTTTCTAGGTCCGCTGGATGTGGGGCTGGCGAAACGAACCGCCGAGGAGCCGTTCGATATTGCGCCAACGGTGACGGTGGTGCTGGGTGACGATGTGCAGATGTGCCGCGAGATGGTGAAGCCGATGCTGGCGCTGTATATCGGCGGGATGGGCGCACGTGGGAAGAATTTCTACAATGATCTCGCCTGTCGCTACGGCTACGAGGCGGCAGCGAAAGAGATACAAGATCTCTATCTGGATGGCAAGAAGAAGGGGGCAGCGGCAGCGGTTCCCGATGAGCTAGTGGATGCGGTGGCGCTGTGTGGCCCGAAAGAGCGTATCGCCGAGCGTCTGGAAATATGGAAGCAGTCGCGAGCGACGACGCTGATCTGCGGAACGATCCAGCCGGAGGCGTTGCGGGTGATGGCTGAGCTGGCGCTGTAGGCTGAGTCGCTTGGAATGTACGCATGAAATGGCCGGTCTCTCCAGAGACCGGCCATACGTGACATGACGCTAAATCTGTGGGGTCAGATAAGTCGGCGTCGTGTCGGAGGCCAGTCCACTCGCCGTCTCGCTCGTTTCGCTCTCGGTCATGCGCTTACCCCAGATCCGCACATAGGTAACTATCGCAGCGACGAGCGCACCGAGCGTGAAGGCGCTCGCGCTGAGCCATGCGCCGCGCACACTATTGCGCGACTTGCGAGCGGTCTTGCGGACGGCTCTGGCCGTTTTGGCGGTCTGCCGTCGCGCTTGTTTAGCAGAGATAGTAGCTTTGGTGGTGGTCGCGCCCGCACGTTGGCCTGCGCGCCAGCCAGTGAGCGCGCCCATGGCCGCGCCGGTGGCGAAGGCCAGACGCCGTGCCTGTTCCTGCGTCATCCGAGTGGCGGCGCGTGACTGGTTCTGCGCGGCCCTGGCCATTTGAGCGCGTGTCGCGGCGCTCGCCTTCCAATAGCCGCGCATCTGGCCACGCGCGGTGTTGATTGTGTTGGTAGCCTGCGAGCGCAGCGCAGCCAAATCTACGGCAGTGAGCATGGCTGCCGACCTGTCGCGCAGTGCGGCGGCTTGGGTAGGTAGTGTTTGCGTTGTCGCGCGTACCGAGCGCATGCCGCTCTGCCAGTTTTTCGCGGCATTCCTTCTGGCGCCAGCGCGCCGCGTCTGCCGCATCCAGCGCTGACCCTGGCGTGTCCAGCGCTGCGCCTGCCGACTGAGCCGGGTGGTCGTGCTGACGGGCTGGCGGCGCTGCCAAAGCAGCACACCACCAGCCACACCAGCGGCCACCGGCGCCACGACGGCGGGGATATACCACCAACGGAAGCGTGGACCTGGCTCACGCGCGGCCATACCTTGGTAGGTTTCGCCTGTTGGTATCACTTCAGTGGTCTCGACCGTCACAATCTCGACTACTCCCAAGGGTTCCCCCATCTCGCCGGCCATCGCCTCGGCAGGCATCTCTTCGCGCTCAGGAGTGCCATCCCAGCCAAGCCGCATGCCATCGCCGTATGTCGTATCGTTCGTGTCCGTTTCACCACTGCTTCCTCGTCCCGGGTAGCCCATGTGCTTATTCCTCCTGTGGAATGGTGTGTTGGTTTATCATCTGCGCTCGTGCGTGCGGCATTGCCACCACGCCAAAGCAGGAAGCTATCCGCACATTCTATGCCGTATCAAGAGCAGACTCGGCGCGTGAGAGCTAGTGCGTGTCCAAGATAGGTGAACGAGAATGTGGTACGCTGGTGAGCATGAGACCACCGATCTTTGTTCGGCCGCTGAGCGAGGAGGAGCGGACGGCGCTCGAGAAGGGGCTGCACTCGACAGACGCCTTTGTCTTGCGGCGCTGCCAGATCCTCTTGGCCAGCGCCCGCGGGGAGCGTGCCCCCCGCATCGCCGGGTATTTGGGTATCGACGACCAGACGGTACTCGATGCCCTGCATGCCTTCAACGCGACCGGGCTCCAGGCGCTCGTCAAAGGCTCCTCACGGCCCAAACGCACGCGCTTGGCCATTGGCCCAGAGCAGGCCGAGCGGCTGCGCGGCCTCGTGCACCGCAGTCCCCGCGACTTTGGCAAACCGACCAGTGTCTGGACGCTGGATTTGGTAGCCGAAGTCAGTGTTGCCGAGGGCCTGATCGCCACGCGGGTGAGTGGGGAGACCATCCGGCAGACGCTGCTGCGGCGCGGCGTCAGGTGGGAGCGGGCCAAACACTGGATTACCAGCCCCGACCTGGCATATACCCGAAAAAAGGGCAGCGTGACCGCCTGATCGCTCGTGCCCAGCAGCATCCCGATTGGGTACTCGGATTCGCCGACGAGACCTGGTGGAGTCGGCTGGCCCGTCCGCAGATGCACAGTTGGACTGCGGCCACCGACGGGCCGCTCCGCCTGATTGAGCAGGAGATTCCCACAGCCGATCCTGACCCGAAGGCGTTGGCCTGCTATGGCGTACTGCTGCGGCAGGTTGGGCAGCGGGAACGGGTCTGGCTGCGCTTCGTGACGGGGCGACCGGTGAGCGCCATCACCGAGCAGTTCTTGGCGTGGTGCTGCACCCAGCTGCACGCAGCGGGCATCCGCGTCTGGGCGCTGATCTGGGACAACGCCTCCTGGCATGTCAGTAAACGGGTGCGGGCCTGGATTCGCGCCCACAACCGGCAGGTCAAGCAGCGTGGGCAGGGCGTGCGTATCCTGTTGTGCTACCTGCCCGTCAAGAGTCCGTGGCTCAATCCCATCGAACCCACATGGGTGCACGGCAAGCGGAGTATCGTCGAACCCACCCGCCTGCTTAGCGCTCAGGAGGTGGCCGACCGCGTCTGTGCCTACGTGGGTTGCTCCCATGAACCGCACCTCACGATTCCCGACAAGGTAGCCTGATCTCGCACTAGGCATGTATGAGATGGGCTGTGGAAGGATGACGTGTGGAGTATCTGAGCCACAGGTATCGGGCATGGGATGTGCGTAACCGTCGCGTATCCGTCGAGGAATCGTGAGGAGGGTTGCGATGACCAAGATGAAGTTCAGATGACCAAGATGAAGTTCAAGAGACAGGAGCGCGTGACGCGGAGCGAGGCAGCCGACCGACTAACGCAACTCGCGGAGGCGCTCAGGAACAGCGCGAAGTTCGACCTGGAACGCGGCGGGGAGAAGATTGAGCGTGAGCTCGACATATCGGAGGATGTGCTGCTCGAATTCGAGGTCGAGTTCAAAGACGGCGCGGCGGATCTCGAAGTGGAGATCAAGTGGCCGTCCATGATGTCGTCGGCTCCGCGCGCTGGGTCAGCGTCAGGGTGCTAAGCGGATGACGGAGCGGATGACGGGGGGATGACGGAGCGGATGACGGCACAAGCGCCTTCCGCCCATCAGCACAACTTGGTCCACAACTTGTGCCAATCCGCTTAGCAGTTCCAGAGTTCGAGAAGCGACGTTAATTCTCTCGGCCCTCAATGTGCGTCCATTGCAGCAGGTGCTCGTGCTTGTAACCAATTATCAGCCGCAGATGATGAAGTCGAGAGTTGATCCTTTCGTGACCCCAAAGATGAGTTCATGGGCGCCCAAATGATCGATTTCCGTGCGGAAGGGATCGCGGAAAAGCCCGCCTTCATCTGAAGGCGGTGCAGCCGACGCTGTCTTTTTCCCGTTTCTGGATTCTTCAAGTCCGAATGGACATTATGCCGATCGCTATTGGTCAGTGTTGATGCTGGCCGCACTTCTGGAGTAGTTGTCCTTCCAACATTTGCGGGATGTTCTCGTCAATCCAACATAAGGCAGTGATACTAGAGTGATCCAAATCCTCGACACTCCCCTCAGGCCCGATGTAACGCTCCCTGAGTAGCATCGCCTCATGTCGCCTAGATTCTTTCGTTCAAAAAAGCGCATGTTGGATTCCCATGCGCATGTGCCGGTTGAACGACCAGCACTTAAGGGGATCACCCGATCACTGGGGAAGAGACTCCAATGCCTGCAATGCCTGTTCGATCTTTGTAGCGTAGAGCCGTTCGCCCAGTCGGTGGAGGATGACCAACGCCGCTTGGTAATTCTCTTGTGCCAGCTCCTTCTCGCCCTTCACGGCATGGAGTTGGCCGTAGACGGAGAGCACCTTGGCCTCCGCGTAGGGGTAGGGCATCGGGCGCGCCAGGGCGAGCGCTTCATCGAGCGCGGCTGCCGCCTCGTCCCACCGCCCACAACGCACATCGAGCAGCGCCTGTACGCGCAGGGCGTCGAGCAGCGCCAACTGATGCTGCTCGCGGCGGCACCGGTCCAAAGCCTCGGTCGTCACCGCTTCCGCCCGACGGAGATCGCCTGCCGCCAGGTGCGCCCAGGCGAGCAGCGGCAGCAGGGGCGTGGCGTCAATGCCCTCCCGGCCCTGGCCCGCTGGTGCTCCAAGGAGGGGATCAAGCCGACCGAGCGCATCGTCAGGATGCCCGGCGAGTAGATCTCGCTCAGCGAGACATCCCTGCACTGGCCGCAGCAGTCGCGGTGGCAGGCCGCGCCGCGCCAGGGCGAGCGCCAGTTCGAGGTAGCGGCCCCCACGCTCGTCCTCGCCCCGCGCACACGAGAGCTGTCCCAACCCAAGGAGCGCGTGGCCGGCCGCACTCCCACTCACCTCCGCGGTCGCTACCGGCTGGGCCACGACACGACCGTGTTCGAAGTACGCGTGTGCGCGCTGCCAGTCCCCCGTGTAGAAGGCATGCAGACCAGTCCAGTAGCATACGTACGCGATGTTGAGGGGATTGCCCGTGAGTTCAGCCACCTCGCCCGCATGCACGATGTGGACGAGAAACCGATCAAAACGTCCGAGGCAGGCATAGGACTCGCCAAGATGGACCAGCATCCAGCCAAGGGTATCGCCATCTCCCCCTGCTTCAATGGTCGGAAGCGCGGACTCCACGGGGGGAATGCTCTGGCTGAGGTGGCCCAGCATGAGCAGGGCGGCATGGTACAGGGACTCCGCCCAGGCCACTGCTTCGCGGTCGTTGGCCAGCGTACGTGCTACCTCCAGGGCTCGCTGCGCTACGCTGGCCTGCTCGCGATACCTGGCGGCAGACCAATAGAGCATCGTCAGTCCGGTGTGTATGGCTAGCGCGCTGGGTGACGGTGGGTCCGGATCCACTGCCTGCGCCACGGATTCTAGGCTAAGAATGCCTGCGTCAATGCCCCCACTCCTTCCATAAGCACGCCCGGCCAGCGCCATCGCGCGCGCGTAGCTGTCCATATCGCCTGCGTCGCGATAGGCGCCGGCCGCTCGGCTCAGCAGCGCAATCGCCTCGTCGTCGCGCGCTACGGTCACGAGAACCGTGCCGAGCCGTTCGGCGGCACGGGCGGTGTCCAGTGGGTGCCCCAGCTCCTCATAGTGCTGCAGCAGTTCGCGGTAGATGTGCTCTGCCTCGACATTGGCGTAGCGCGCCTGCGCCAGCTCTCCGGCGCGCTCGAGATACGGCAGGGCGCGCAACGTCTCGCCGCCCCGCGCGAAGTGCTGAGCCAGCTCCGCAGCGCGCCGATCGCGCGCTGTCTCCGCAAGACTGGCCTCGAGCGTCTCAGCGATCACACGATGGGCCGCGCGTCGGCGCCAGGCGCCGAGATCAGCCTCTGCCACCTCGCGAATCAGGTCGTGTGCGAAACGGTAGGCGTCGTCGCCCGCCTCCAGCAGCAGGCGCGCCTGAACCGCCGCTGTTACGATCCGAGTGGCCGCGTTGCGGTCAAAACTCAGCCAGGCGATCAGTGCCTCCAGCACCGATGGTTCAATACGCCGTCCCGCGATCGCTGCGGCCCCCAAAAGCTCGCGTGCGCCAGCGGGCAAGAGCGCAATCCGCTGGTGGATGCTCTGGGCCGCATCCCAGGGCACCGTATCTCGCCCGGCAGTGAGATCCGCCTCTGCAGCACGAGCGCAACTCGCAAGGTAGAAGGGGATGCCGCCTGCGCGCTCCAGCAGCCGATCGATCAGCACCGCACGCCCCACAGTATCCACATCGCCCAACAGACTCTCTAACAGCGCGCGCGCCTCTGCTGGCGCCAGGGGCCCAATCGGCAGATTGTCCGCCAGGCCGTCGCGTGCGAGGTCAGCGAGCAGATCGGAGAGTGGGTGATCGGCACGTACTTCGGTCGAGCGATAGGCAGCAAGCAACAACAGCGGACGTCCAGACGCAGCGCGGGAGGCAGCAACGAGCGAGCCGAGCAGATCGAATGTGTCCGCACCGGCCCACTGGAGATCATCCAGCACAAGAAGCGTACCTGCAGGTCCGGCGATGTTGGCGAGATAGCGGGCGACAGCGGCAAACATCAGTCGGCGCTCCTGCTCTGGCGGCAGCGTCCAGCGCGGTGCGGGGACGGCCGCCAAGTCGGCAAGCTCGGGCAGCAGGCGCACCAGCCAGGATGCGCCCTGCAGAGCGGCTCGCACCTGCGCCCCAGAGCGGCTGGCGAGATCAAGTGCGAGGGCATCCAGCAATGGCGCAAACGGTGTCTGGCTGCCGCGCCGTTGGCACCCGCCTTCCAGCACTGTCCATCCCACCGTTCGCGCATTGGTGGCCGCTTCGCGTAGCAGCCGCGACTTACCGATTCCTGGCTCACCAGCCAGCACCAACAGGGGTGCCCCATCGCTCGTCTCGAGGCGCTGTTCCAGCGCGCGCAACTCCTGGCGGCGTCCTGTCAGTGGTGTGCTGGGTTGCCGAAATCCTGGTCTCGGCATGGGTAGTGCGCTGACTGGGGCGGTCTGATGTGTCGTATCTGGAAGCCAGGGACGTGCGGAGATCTCTAGCAGTGCGCGCGCTGCAGCGTTCAAGCTGAGGGCGTTGGCCAGGAGGGTGATGGTCTCGCGGTGCGGCGAGAGGCGCTCGCCGGTTTCGAGGGCGCCAATCGCCCGGCGGCTCAGCCCGGCGCGCTCCGCCAGTTCCTCCTGCGTCAGCCCGGCGGCGACACGATAACGCCTGAGGAGATCACCAAATGATCGTGGCTGGCTGCCGGCCATGATCTCCTCGCTCCACTTCCTCGCCACATTGAAGCCAGATCAATTCGCGATGTTCAGGCCTGGATGGCGTTGAGTACGCACAAATGAGGACTCAAGCTGAGGTATTTCCGAGGTATTTCCACTGAGATCATTATCGTACATAGTCTGTATATCTGCAATGGGAATGTCTGCGAGATTGTGCGCATGGTTGTGCGCATGGTTGTGCGCATGGTTGTGCGCATTGTGCCTGGAACTAGGAGCGAGTGCCTGGCAGACTTGTGGGTGAGGCGAGCGCCCGCCACATGCCATCGGCTGGCGTGTCCTTCGCAGCCAGAAGAACACAAGCCCTCAACGGGGTTCAACTCACTGACTGGGAGGTGCATACGTATGCTTGCTTGTCTACGCATTGTGCCAGTTACTTTCATGCTCTGAGCAGTTGGCTGGGGGTGAGGAGTATGGTTTTTGGCCCACAGCGCGAGCGTCAAACGGTCGTCCACCCCGGCGAAGCGCGACCGCAGCGGGACCCGGCGGCGACGGCAGGCATCGCCGGGCCTGTTCAACCGACCGCGAGTCGCTCCCAAACAGGCGCGCCGCAGAGCGAGGCGGAGCACCGACAGCCCAATCCACTCGTGCCGTCGCTGGCGCTGCCCAGGGCGGGAGGAGCGATTCAGGGGCTGGGAGAGAAATTCGCTGCCAACCCTCTCACTGGCGTGCCGTCGCTCACCGTACCCATCTACACGTCTCCAGGTCGTTCAGGGTTCGGCCCCCAGCTTGCCGTTAGCTACCAGCCCGGAGCAGGGAATGGACCGTTTGGGCTCGAATGGGCGCTCAGCGTGCCGGCGATCACCCGCAAGACCGAGAAGGGCTTGCCGCGGTACGATGACCCCGACGGCTCGGATACCTTCCTGCTGTCTCAGGCAGAGGATCTCGTCGCGGCGCTGCGTCTGGATACCACAAGCCTCTGGGTAGCAGATACCACGACGATTGGTCAGTTCGCGGTGCGGCGCTACCGACCACGGGTCGAAGGACTCTTCGCGCGTATCGAGCGCCTGGAGCATATGGTGACAGGAGACGTTTTCTGGCGCGCCACGACCAAGGACAACATCACCAGCATCTACGGGCAGAGTCCCGACCGACGCATCACCGACCCCGCCGATCCCACACGGGTCTTCTCGTGGCTCCTGGAAGCGACCTACGATGACAAGGGCAACGCTGTCCTCTATGAGTACAAGTCTGAGGACCTCGCCGGCATCGACCAAAGTGCCGCGTCCGAGGCGCACCGGCGCAACGGCGCCGCACGCATCGCCAATCGCTATCTCAAGCAGATCCACTATGGCAACACACGCGCATACGTCCCCGACCCGAACCTGGCGATCACGCCAGCGCAGGCCTTGCAAGTTGATCCTGGCTGGCTCTTCCACGTCATCTTTGATTACGGCGAGCACGACCCGAGCAACCCAGCCATGACCGAGGTCCAGCCGTGGTTGGTGCGCCGGGACCCATTCTCGAACTACCGCGCTGGCTTCGAGTTGCGAACCTACCGCCTCTGCCAGCGTGTGCTGATGTTCCACACGATCCAGGAACTCGACGCGCAGCCCTATTTGATACATTCGACTAATTTTACCTATACGCCCAGCCCGGTTCTGACACAACTCGTGTCGGTGACAAGTACTGGCTACCTCAAAGATACTCAGACTGGCGCCTACCAAAGGGCCTCGCTGCCTTCACTTGACTTCACCTACACCGAGGCAACGCTTGATCCCAATGTCTACATCAGCGATGCCACAAGCATGGAAAACCTGCCCAGTGGACTCGATGGTACACGCTACGAGTGGGTGGACCTCGATAGCGAGGGCCTCTCCGGCGTGCTGACGGAGCAGGCGGGCACGTGGTTCTACAAACGCAACCTGGGGCAGGGCGCGCTGGCTCCCCTCGAGGTGGTGGCGACTCTGCCGTCTCTTGCCAACCTAAGCGGCGGTCGGCAGCAGCTCCTGGACCTGGCGAGCAACGGACACAAGAGTCTGGTCGAGCTCAGCCGTCCCGTCTCTGGCTACTATGGGCGCACGCAGCCCGCGGGCGTGCCAAACGCGCGGTGGGACGTCTTCATCCCCTTCTCGGCGTGCCCCAACATCAACTGGCAGGATCCTAACCTTCGCATGATTGATCTGGACGGCGACGGGCGTGCCGACGTGCTGATCACCGAGGACGAGCTGTTCATCTGGTATCCCTCGCTCGCTGAGGATGGCTTTGGCCAGGCGGAGTGGGTGCGTAAGCCCTTCGACGACGCGAAGGGGCCGGCGCTGGTCTTTGCCGACGGCACGCAGTCCATCTTCCTCACCGATATGTCGGGCGACGGCCTCACCGACCTCGTGCGCATACGCAACGGCGAGGTCAGCTATTGGCCGAATCTGGGGTACGGGCGCTTTGGTCCGCGCGTCGTGATGGACGCTCCGCCAGTCTTCGACTACGAGGATCAGTTCGATCAGCGGCGTGTGCGACTGGCCGACATTGATGGCTCGGGCACGACAGACCTCGTCTACCTCGGCCGCGACGAGATTCGCTACTGGTTGAATCAGTCCGGCAACGGGTGGGGCCAGCCGCAGTCGCTGCAGCAGTTCCCGGCGACCGACGACCTCTTAACAGTGATGGTGGTGGACCTTCTCGGAACGGGCACCAGTTGCATTGTGTGGTCGTCGCCGCGGCCAGGCGACGCACGACAGCCGATGCATTACATTGACTTGATGTGCGGCACGGACTGGAGCGGCGCCGTTGTGCATGGCTACAAGCCCTATCTCCTCAGCTCCGTGACGAACAATCTCGGTGCCGAAACGCGCATCCAGTATGCCCCCTCCACCCAATTCTACGTGCAGGATCGCGCTCAGGGGACCCCCTGGATCACCCGTATCCCGTTCCCCGTGCAGGTGGTGACGCAGATCGA
Source organism: Ktedonobacterales bacterium (assembly GCA_030167145.1). Taxonomy (GTDB): domain Bacteria; phylum Chloroflexota; class Ktedonobacteria; order Ktedonobacterales; family JADMIN01; genus SMAG-U1939. The sequence goes on from CP126532.1 coordinate 313,136, forward strand.
GAGCCGCGACGCGGTGAGCGACAGCAAGCTTGTCACGCGCTACGCCTACCATCATGGGTACTATGACGCTGACGAGCGTGAGTTTCGCGGCTTCGGCATGGTCGAACAGTGGGACACACAATCGTACGCGGACTACGTCGGCGCGGGCCTCTTCGATAAAGCGCCGGCGGGCGTCGAGGCCGATCTGCATCTGCCGCCAGTACACACGAAGACGTGGCACCACACCGGCGCGATTCGCGACCGCGACACGATCGTGCAGTTGCTGCAGCAGGAGTATTACCGGGGAGACCCGCTGGCTGCGCTGCTGCCCGATACCCAGGCGCCGGAGGGGCTTTCGCCACAGGAGGAGCGCGAGTGCTGCCGCGCGCTCAAAGGCATGGTGCTGCGACAGGAGATCTATGCCGACGACGGTACGAGCAACGCCGGTGACCCTTTCACCGTCTCCGAGCACCGCTATGCAGTGCGCCGCATCCAACCTGTCAGCGACAACCGCCATGCTGTTGTCCTCGCCCACGCACTGGAATCCATTGACTATCACTACGAGCGCAATCCCCAGGATCCGCGGATCGGGCACCAGATGACGCTCGCGGTCGATGCGTTCGGCCAGGTGACCAAATCCGTCGCTGTAGGCTACCCCCGACGTGCCGTGCCACCGGCTCCTCCTAATCTGAGCGAGCAAGGGCAACTCTTCATTGCCTACAGCGAGTCTGACCTCATCAACAAGCCAGACGAGGCGAATTACTACCGCCTTGGGGTTCCGGCCGAGAGTCGCAGCTACGAGGTCACCGGCCTGACACCAGCCAACGGCGTGCGTTTTACCTGGGATGAGCTGCGCGTCGGTATCGCCAGTGCGCCGGTCATCGCCTACGAGGTTACCCCGACACCCGCGAGCGGGGCGCAGAAGCGGCTGCTCAAGCAGGCGCGGAGCCTCTACTACGCCGATGACCTCTCAGGCGCACTCGCGCTCGGCCAGGTCGAGTCGCGGGCGCTGCCCCATACCCAGTATCAACTGGCCTTCTCGCCGACGCTGCGCCAGACCGTCTTTGGCTCGCGAGTGGCAGACCCGATGCTTCGTACCGAGGGCGCATACATGCAGGGCAGCGACCTGGTGACGGCTGGCCTCTTCCCGGCCTCGGATGATGGCACGCTGTGGTGGACACGCTCCGGTCGGCAGATTGTCGATCCGGCACAGTTCTACCTGCCGACGTCGGCAATTGACTCGTTCGGCAATACGTCCGCGATCACCTATGATGCCCACACGCTGCTCGTCACGCAGGTCACTGACCCGCTCAAGAACGTGGTGCAGGCAACACATGACTACCGGTTGCTGCGGCCATGGCAAGTCACCGATCCCAACGGGAACATGGGTGGTGCGCAGAGTGACGTGCTTGGGATGGTCGTGGCGTCGTGGGAGACCGGCAAGAATGGGGAAGGCAGCACCGAGAGCGACCCCAGCAGGACGCTGGACTACGACCTCTTCAACTGGGCGACGAACGGTCAGCCGAACTACGTTCATACGCGGGAGCGCGAGACCTACGACGCCAGCACACGCTGGCTGGAAACCTTCAGTTACTCCGACGGCTTTGGGCGTACCATCCAGGCCAAGGTGGAGGCCGAGCCAGGTCTGGCGCCCGCGCGCGACGGGCAGGGGGTTTTGCAGGCCGGGCAGATGGTGGATACGACGCCAAACCCACGCTGGGTTGGAACCGGACGCACGATCTTCGACAACAAGGGCAACCCGGTCAAGCAGTACGAGCCCTTCTTCAGCGCCGATGCTGGCTACGAGACGGAGGCGCAGCTCGTCCAGGTCGGTGTGACACCGGTGCTGCGCTACGATGCGCTGAGTCGCCTCATACGTACCGACCTGCCCGATGGCTCTTTCTCCAAGGTCGCGTTCGATCCGTGGCAGCAGCGCGCCTGGGACCCGAACGACACCGTCAACGAGAGTCAGTGGTCGACGCAGCACACCGTCCCCGCTTGGCTGTCCGCGCACGCCAATACCCCGGCCGTCACCCACCTGGACACACTGGGCCGTGCCGTGCTGACGATCGCGGACAATGGGGCCGCTGGGCAGTATGCGACGCGGGTGAAGCTCGACATCGAGGGTAAGCAACTCGCCGTGATAGATGCGCGCGGAAACACTGCGCAGGCGACCGACTACGATCAACTGGGCCGCGCTCTGCATACGACGAGTCCCGACGCGGGTGAGCGCTGGATGCTGGCCGATGTGGCGGGCGCGCCGATGCGCGGCTGGGACAGTCGCGGCGTTGCGCAGCAGACGACCTATGATGCGCTGCGACGACCAACCGGCCTCACCGTGACCCTGGGCGCCACCACCTGGCTGGCTGAGCAGACGATCTACGGCGAGCAGGCGCCATCGAGCGCCAATGCGTTGGCGAGCAACCTGATGGGCCGCGTGTACCAGCACTTTGATGCGGCGGGCATCGTCACCAACATCTCGTTTGACTTCAAGGGAAATTTGCTACAAGGCAGCCGCCAACTGCTGCGAGATCTGCCGAATCCCGTGGACTGGAGCCAGGCGCAGACGCTCGGCGAGGCCTTCGCCGCCAGCACCGCCTACGATGCGCTGAATCGGCCAACGACTAGCACGGCGCCAGATGGCAGTGTGGTCTTCTCTGCCTACAACGAGGCGCGTCTGCTGGAGACGGTGAAGGTGCAGCTAGCGGGGGCAATCGCCGCGACGCCCTACGTCACCACCATTGACTACGACGCCAAGGGCCAGCGCACCCGCATCGCCTATGGCAACGGCGCGCGCACCGACTACACGTATGACCCCGCCACCTTCCGCCTGACGCGGCTGATGACGATGCGCCCCAGCGGCAGCAACCCGCTGCAGGATCTCTCCTACACCTACGATCCAGTGGGAAACATCGCCAGCATCACCGATAGCTCTCAGGAGACGGTCTATATCAATAACCAGGCGGTCAAGCCGAACGCCACCTGCGCATACGACCCGCTCTATCGGCTGATCCAGGCGACTGGCCGTGAGCACCAGGCGCAGTACAGCGCCTCCACCACCAACCCGATCCCCTGCAATGAGTATGATCCCTCCGATGCGCAGCGCTGCAACCTGACGAACCCCAGCGACTTGCAGGCGATGCAGACCTACACTGAGAGCTATACCTACGACGCCGTTGGCAACATCCTGCACATGCAGCACGCCGCGGGCAACGGCGGCTGGACGCGCGCCTACACCTACGCGGCGCAGAGCAATCGGCTGCTGAGCACGACCGTGCCGCTGCTGCCGGGGGGAGTGGGGACATACAGTTACGACGCCCACGGCAACATGACGCAGATGCCGCACCTGCCGGTGATGGCATGGACGTTCAAGAACGAGTTGCAGCAGGTGACGCTCCCAGGGACGGGCGGCTCGGCCACCTACGTGTACGATGCGGCGGGGCAGCGCGTGCGCAAAGTGTGGGCGCATGGCGTCATTGAAGAGCGCATTTACCTCGGCGGCTACGAGCGCTACCGCAGGTGGAGTGGCAGCGGCGCGCTACAGACCCAACGGTATTCGCTGCACATCATGGATGGCGCGCAGCGCATCTGCCTCGTCGAGACGACGACGGTGGACACGAGCCTGCCCGCGTCGGAGCTGCCCGCGACGACCATCCGCTACCAACTGGGCAACCACCTCGGGTCGGCGGTGTTGGAACTGGATGAGAACGCCGCCATCATCTCGTATGAGGAATACTACCCCCACGGAAGCACGTCGTACCAGGCGGGCGCGAGCGCCGCCGAGACCAGCCTCAAGCGCTACCGGTACACGGGCAAGGAGCGCGACGAGGAGAGCGGGCTGTACTATCACGGTGCGCGCTACTATGCGCCCTGGCTTGGGCGATGGACAAGTGCGGACCCAGCAGGGATGGTGGACGGCACGAATCTCTACACGTACGTTCGTGATGAGCCGATCGCACGTGTTGATCCCAGTGGTTATCAAGAGCAGCCTCGTGTTGCAGCAAGCATGGATAGGGACGATCCTTTAAGCTATGCAACTTTTGAGGAGTTTGCAGCGAATGCAACTGGGCCGTGGTCGCCTGAATCGCTCCGAGAACAATGGGATGAGGCACATCCTGATGAACTTGCCGGTCAGCAGACTGGATCTATGGAAAACGGTGCCCCGTTCAGCGCCTTTAAACCTCCGGACGATCGATCCATTGGGAATCCAGTCCCAAATCCAGCCTCAGCCCATACAGGTGCGTCCACAACCGTAGCGCCAATGCATCCGGAAAACGCAAATGCGAAATTCCCCACCAACGAAGATACAAGCCAATATTTGGCAATACTGACAATCTTGAATGCACGGCTGACATCCAACGGTAGGGGTGGAGAGCTACTCAAGATGGCCATCAAAGTCTTGCGCACGGATGTACGTCTTGACGGAAATCTCGGTTCGGGTCAGGACTTTCCAGACGCTCTGGTAGGTACAGTAGGCGAATTTGGGGGAAGGGAGTTTGCGAGCAAGGGGCTCAAGGCTATGACAACAGCGGGGAAGACAACGGGGAAGTGGGACTTAGCGATACGGCTAGTAAGCGCCGGGCTAACATTGGGCGCAGATGGTAGTAAATCGCCTGGCTTACACGCAGCATCCGATTTTGCGTCAATTGTGTCCTCCGCGACTCCCACGAGTTTTATAGGCCAACTAGGCATGACTGTTCCAACTTTAGCGGTGGACGCCTTTAGAGGGACCGAGAAGCTTAACCAAGACGTGAAGTCAATCGAACAGGGTCAAGCTAGTGCTCCTCTCCAAGGCTTGGTGCTGGCGCCCGGCCTTCTTATAGATTTGTTCGGTGGCGGCGGAGGGGCGGCATGGCTCAGGGCAGCCGCCAAAGGTGGTTCTAACTCAGCCGCTGCCAGAGTTGGGAACTGGTTGGGCGATAAGGCATATGAACTCTTCAACAGGCCTGATGTTGACGTATACATGTGGGCCCTCCTGCCTTTCAAACAGATCCTGGGACTGCATTGATGGAAGTGCATCAATGCAGCGGGACAGTTTGGCTTTCAGTGCCATTACCTACGCCACGCACGCTTCGACCCGATACCCACTAACCCTCGACCAACTTACACAGGAGGCTTCACAGGTGAACTCTCAGCTCCGAATGCATCGGAGCTAGTGGCGACATTTGGAAATGTACTTACCAATGGGGGCAACTATGAACCTGACGGGACGCAACCTAGCCATCGACCTCACAGGCGACGATGTAATGCAACTCCACAGCGAACTGCGGCGTCTTGGCCAACCAATCCCCGACGACGAGTTGCGCCAGTCCTCGTTTGGCCCCAGCACGCGCGAGGCCGTGCTGGCCTTCCAGCGGGCGCACGGACTACCCGAGAACGGTATAGTAGACTCGGTAACGGCTGCCGCGCTTACTGTGGCTGTTGCGGCGCAAGCGGCTCGGCCTGCCCCCTCGGTCACGCCGCAGGCCTCAGCAGCACCGATGACTGGTCAGGCCGCTGAGGGTATCGCTGTGCCAGATCCTGCCGGCCCGACGCAGCCACTGCCCGCTGGCTCAGTCGCCGTCGGTCCGAGCGTCACGGGCCAACCGGAACCCGGCGGCAGCTCGTCTGTCTCTGGATCGGGAGATGGTAGCCCGGCCTCCACTCCGCCAGGAGCCGGCAGCCCACTGTCTGGAGAGAGCGCCGGCGTCCCTCCGGCCGCGAGTAGTCCTCCTGCTCCGCCCAGTGGCGACAACGGCGCGTTTGTGGTGCAGGGGCATGTGCGTCTGGCGGATGGCTCGCCGCTGGCGGGCGTGACGGTTCAGGCCGTTGACAAAGACCTGCGCACCGAGCAACGGTTGGGGCGCACGGTGACTGATGCGGGCGGCGGCTACAGCATCAGATACACCGCCGCACAGTTTAGCCGGGCGGAGTACGACACCGCCGACCTGATTGTCCGTGGCTTCACCGCCGAGGGAAAACTGCTCGCCGCCTCGCCAATCATCTTCAACGCGCCACGCATCGCGACGGTTGACCTGGTCGTCGCGACCGACGCCGAGGGGGTTCTCTCCGAATACGAGCGCTACCTCAACACGCTCGCTCCGTTGCTGATGGATGTTGCCGTGCATGGTGTAGACCGGCCGACCACCGTGGACCGGCTCGCCGCGCTCACCGCAGAAGATCTCGACTTCCTGACCGGTGAGACCGGCATCGCCCGCGAGCGGCTGGAGTTCCTGGTCGCCGCAGCTGCCCTGCAGTTCCGCGCTGCACGCCTTCCAGGCGTGTCAGCCGCCCATACTACGGGGTTGGCGCCAGCGTTCTATGGCCTGGCGCGCGAAGGGCTTGGCACCGATCCCGCAGCGATGCTCAAACGCGGGGCAACGGCCATCCGGGCAGCGCTCATGCGGGCTATCACCGACAATATCATTCCCCGATCACTGGCTGGGAACATTGAGCCGCTCATGGTCGCGATTCAGCGGCTCGTCGTCCAGGCGGCGCTCGAGAGCGCCCCAGATGGGCAGCGCCCGCTCGCTGCTCTGCTCAGTCTGTCCTCACTCACGGCTGACCAGCAGGCCACATTGCTGGGTCTCTATGGCTCCCATCAGGGCACGCAGGACACGATCGAAGGGTTCTGGGCCGACGTCCGCAAACACCCCGACTTCCAGGCGGCTGGCCTCGTGGACGACCTCCAACTGACCCTCAAGCTGAATGTAGTGACGTTGGGCCACCTGCCGCTCGTCCAGGCGCTCCGCCAGACGTACAGCATCACCTCCCTGCGCGACCTGGTGCGCCTGCCACGCGCCCAGTGGGCGGAACTGCTCAACAAGCAGGTCAATGGCCAGGCGGTAGGCATTCCAGACGGTATCCCAGGCGCATCACCTCAAGAGCAGGCGACGAACTACATCGAGAGCATCGTGCGCACGCTCCAGCTCACGTTCCCAACCGATGCCGTGGCGGTGACAGTGGCTCAGGCGCCAACGAGTGGAATAGACGCGGGCGTCCGCAAGAATGTCTTGCAGTTCTTCGCCAATGTGCCTGACTTCGATCTGTCGAGCATGCGGGTGGATGCATACGTCCAGCAAAAAGGGACAGGCGTCTTCCAGGGTATCGAGGCATCTGGCCGGACGCCGGTCATGGAGCAGGTGAAGCGGCTGCAGCGGGTCTACAACGTCAGCCCCTCCACCGACGCAATGGCCGTGCTGCTTGCGCAAGGGTATGACTCGGCCCACAGCATCGCCAGCACCCCGCGGAGCGTCTTCGTGCAGCAGATGCAGCAGTCACTGGGTGGGGCCGACATCGCCGAGCAGGTCTACGACAAGTCGCGGGTCGTCCATGCGACCATGCTGCACACCGTGATGACGGTGTACGAACGTCTGCATAGCCTGCTCCCGCCTGCGCTCGGCGGGGGTGTCGCATCTTCTGGTGGCAGTGGCGGCGCGCAGCCGAATCCGTCACCCAACACCCCGTCGCTCGATCTTTCCAAATTCCCGTCGCTCCAGGAACTCTTTGGATCGCTGGATTACTGCGACTGCGAGGAGTGTCGGTCTGTTCTGAGTCCCGCCGCCTACCTGGTGGACCTGCTCGAGATGCTCGATATCTCGATTCCGAACAAACCTAAGCCCATAGACGTGTTGTTTGGTCGTCGGCCAGACCTGCAGCACATCCCGCTGACGTGCGAAAACACCAATACCCCACTGCCCTACATTGACCTGGTGAATGAAATCCTCGAAACCTGGATCGCCACCTCCAACCACGACCTCAGCGCTGCCGGAAACAACGACACTGGCGAGACGACTGCAGCAGAGTTGCGCGCCAGTCCGCAGTACGTCCTCAATACGGTCTACGACACAGATCCGCAGGCCAGCCCCCGAGGGCAACTGGCCAGCACCATCTATCCGCTCACGCTGCCATTCGATCTGCCGGTCGAGACCGCGCGCGTCTACCTCGAGCTCATGGGCAGCAGCCTGTTTAGCATCATGAGCGCCTTCCAGCCGCCTGATGCGTCGAGCGCTGAGCAGGCGCTACGCACCCAGGCCGAATGCGCCGAATACCTGAAGATCACGCCTGAAGAGTACTGGCTCCTAACCGGCCAGGATTTCGTCGGCACGTCCCTCGCTACGTCCTACAGCCTCTCCGATTACTATGGCTATTCGCCCGATGGCGTCGTATCCACGTTTCTGGAGCATACCGGCCTCTCGATGGCCGAGCTCATTCAGTTGCTGGGGATGCGCACGGTCAATCCGCTGGCCCCGTCGCAACAGGTGCTCCAGATACGCTTAACGCAGTTGCTGGCGCAGAAGCCGGGCGTCAAGGCTCCCAACCTGTCGCTCGTCGAAAATTGCCTCATCAATGGCACGACAGCGCCCTCAGGCGTTGACAAGAACGACTGGAGCGACGTGGTCAACTGGGTGCAGAACAGCGCACCACCTGAATTGACGGGATGGAAGCAGTTGGCGGCGCTGCGAAGTGGCATCGTCATCGCCGGTGACGCCTGCGACCCCGCCAACATGTACCTGGAGCACCAGGATGGCACCGCGCTGGCCACCTGGGAATGGCAATGGCTCTACTATTTCATCCGGCTGTGGCGCAAGCTCGGCTGGGCGATGGCCGACCTCGATACGGCGCTCGCGAGCTGGCTGGTCCCCGACCGCAGCACCGCAACCGGCGCGACGCTGGCAACAGCCCTGCCGCAGCTCTCGGTGGTGGCGCAACTGAGTGCCCGCCTCAAGTTGAGCATCGCCGATGCCCTGGCGCTCTGGGTACCGTTCACCAGCGGTACGGACGGTATCTCGCCTCTCTACACCAAGCTCTTCCTCAATAAGGCAGTCCAGCGGATGGATCTGTTCTTCCCACCAACGTGGGACAACCAGATCCCAGATCCCGCTCAATCCTCCCAATTCCCCACGATCAGTGACCACCTGCCCGCGATGCGCGCGGCTTTCCGCGTGACGGAAGACGACATCCAGGCGCTGGTCACGTTCATGAACAAGAGTGAGACCGACACGCTCGACCTGCCGACGCTCTCGAATCTCTATCGGTACGTCGTGCTGGGGCGCGGTCTGAAGCTCCGCATTCCCGACCTGCTCTCGCTCGTCACGCTGTGTGGCGGTGAGACGGCGGTATTTGGCGAAGCCAATCAGCAGAATCCGGCCAGCACGCTGAAGTTCGTTGAATCCGCCAGCACTATCAGCAGATCCGGCTTCAGCGTCCCTGAGCTAGACTACCTCTATCGCCAGATCACCACGCCGCGCACGACCTTCGCGCCTGATCCCAGCGCCATCGGTACGACGGCACAAGCGCTGCGCAACGCACTCCTGCAAATCCCAGCCGAAACGGCAACTGATCCCTCTGGCGCAGTGCTGCGCACGCAGATGCAGTCTAACTTTACCAGCGATCAGATCAGCCAACTGCTGCAGATCCTGGGCGGCTCCGACGAATATCTGATCCCGCTCGCTACCACCCTTGCCTATGACCCCGCGACGAAGACGACGTCTGGTCAAGGACTCACCGTCTACAGTCTGACGATGACGCTCCCGCCCGCGCTGGCGTTCCCGCGCGTCGGCTACGTGCCCCAAACGACGGGTGCCTCGCTCTACATCCACGGCGCACTCTCGGAGGGCGACCTCCTGGCCGCGACGAGCTTCACCGCGAGCGATCCTACCTATGCGTCGGCCGTCGTGCCCGCGCTGCAAGTCACACAGGGTCCCTATCAGGCGCCACGCGCCTTCCTCGGACAGTCGCAGTTCCTCCCACTCTTCAACACAGGCCAGCCAGGTAGCGTGCAGGGCGCGATAGACTTCATCATCAATCAGCCGCACTCGCCCGAAGAGAAGTTCGAGTTCGTGCTCGACCGCTACCGCACCGCGCTCAAGCGGTTCGCGGCAGTGGATCAGGCACTCAGCACGGCACTCAAGCTCGATCTCGCCACGACGGATGCCCTGCTCCAGACGGTCCTCAACAGCTCGGTGATGGTCAACACGCCCGCGATGTACGATGCGGTGGCACTGGCGACCCCTGGCCTGAAACGCGTCTCGACTGATACGACCTCGACTGGCCAGAACGAATCAGTGACGACCATTGATCCGGTGGTCGCGTTTGATGGAACCGTGGTTGCGCTGCCCGCGACGACGAGCACCGCGACCTGGTCCGGGGTCATTCTGCCGTCCACCGACGACGAGTACACCTTCTTCGTTCGTGCCACGCCTGGGGTCACAGTGCAATTGTATGTGGATACCCAGCCTATCACCAGCACCACCCCAGCCGCCATCAATAGGCAAATCACCGGCAACCAGCCAGGGGAGGTCAAATCCGCGCAGCCTAGCACGTTGTCGGCCGCACAGCCCTGCTACATCCAGCTCACCGTCCAGGCGCCGTCTGGCGGCTCGCTCTCGATTGTCGAGTTGCGCTGGTCGGGTATGAATGTCGCAAAGGCAACAGTCCCAAGCGCGTCGCTATACACAACGGATGTCCTGGCGCAGTTCACACCAACCTATCTGCGATCCTCGAAGGCGGCTCTCCTGGTGACCGGCTTTCATTTGACGTCCGAGGAGTTGACGTATCTCTGGACGCACGGCACCGACTTCGAAGGGTTCGATCCCAACGTACTGCCGCTCGACCGTTCAAACCCAGCGGTGGATAGCAATGCGTCGGTTCTCTTCTCATCGTGGCTGCGCTTGCACGCCTACGCGATGTTGCGTGACAGCCTGCCGACCGGCGGCTCGACACGCTTGCTCGATGTCTTTGCTGCGTCGGCCAGCATGGCGACCACTGCGCTGAGTGACGCCCAGGCCGCATTTGTCGCGCTCACTGGCTGGGATCCGAATGTTCTTGCCACGCTCGTGACGACGTTCGGCCTCACGGCGAACGCCCTCCAAACCGAAGTCTGGCCAATGCGGATTCAGGCCTGCATGCAGGTGATTCAGCGTACCGGCGCATCGCCCACCCAGCTCTTTGCCTGGTCGAAGACGGCAGTGCAAGCGAGTGTGAAAAGCGGCGGCTTGAACATGACCGATGCGGATGACATCAAGAAGGCTGCCAAGACCGGGTACGACGACGAGACGTGGCTGACCGTCGCCGAGTCGCTGAACGACCCGCTACGCCAGCGCCAACGCGATGCGCTGGTCGCCTATTGCCTGGCCATCCTCGCTCAACCAGCGCCTGCCGGGATCGGCGCAAAGACAGCCGACGACCTCTTTGACTACTTTCTGATTGACGTCGAGATGGAACCCTGCATGCTGACGTCACGCATCAAGCAGGCGATAGCATCGGTGCAGACGTTTGTGCAGCGCTGTCTGCTGAATCTGGAACAACCAAACGTCAGTCCGAAGGCAATCGATCGTGATGTGTGGGCGTGGAAGTCGCGCAATGCAGTGTGGCAGGCAGCACGCGAGGTCTTCCTCTGGCCGGAAAACTATCTCGTGCCGGAGCTGCGCGACGATACGTCGCCGTTCTTCGAGGACCTCGAGTCGCAGCTCTTGCAGGGCGAGGTCAGCAAAGACAATGTCGAGGCGGCCTTCCTGAACTACCTCACGCAACTCGACGAAGTCAAACAGCTCGATATCTGCGGCATGTACTGGCAAGACACCGATCCAGACACCGGCGATTCGGTCAACATCCTGCATGTCTTTGGCCGAACGAATGACCTGCCGCACGTCTACTACTACCGCCAGTGGGTGGGATACAACACATGGACACCCTGGGAAAAGCTGCAGGTAGATATCGAGGGCGATCACCTGATTCCCGTCATCTGGAACCGCCGCCTGTACCTCTTCTGGCCAATCTTCACACAGAACACGAAAACAGACAATACCCCAGACACCGGGGACAACCACCCGCAGGCCAATGTGTACTGGAATATCAAGCTAGCATGGAGTGAGTACTCGCAGGGGAAATGGCAACCCAAGCACGTCTCTGCCGCCACACTCAGCCATCCCAATCCTGGCCTTGGCTCTGATGCGCCGACGCCAGGGTACCCAGACGTAGTGCTGCCAGTCCGGCCGAAAAACCCGTCGAGTGCTGACGCCGGCAAGGATTACGTCGATCAGCAGTACGATATCTTGAACGAACTCTGGTCGCAGCAGAGTTATACCTTCAAGGCGCTCGTCGCCGCGAATGGGGCGTTGACGATCCGTGTGTATCAATCGGCGCCAGACGTGCAAGTTGAGACGGAACCTATCCCGGTAAACCCGAAGAAAAGCACGTACAACCTGCACTCCGCTGCGAGCAATCTCACCCACCCCCAAGCCATTCACGACTTCACGTTCACCGGATCTGGCAGTGAAGTGCAGACGCAAGGCTCTCCCACCTGTGAACTGCAGGTAGAGGTCTACACATCCATCGACCATATGAAGTTTGCCCAACCTGGTAGTGGGATGGATATCTATTATTTGGGTACCAGCAACGGTCAGACCATCGCTAATTCCAGTGAAGGTAAACTGGTCCTCAATGTTGGCGCCTTCGGCGGGGAATCTACAGTCAATGATTTCGATAAGCAGGTCTGGTTCCTCTTACAGGCGCCCAGCTACAAACTGCTCTACCCCCACCAGTACCTGCAGTTCGCACTGCAAGCGCCGTTCTTCTACCAGGACCAGCAGCGCTCCTATTGCGTGCTGCCTTCCCCGGACACGAGCATCATCGATCTTCTTGCACAACGCGATCGCATCGACATCTTCTTCGCTCGATCGCTTGACGCGTCGCCAGCGCCGGCGCAGGGAGCGCCGGTTGGTGGCGCTGCTGGTGGAGGTGACAGCGCGCTGGCCCCAGGCACACAGCGCCCCGACATCTCTGGAGCGCTCAGCGCCAACATGCGCATTCAAATACCGGAACCAGTGAACTCACAGCTCGCATTTATCTCACATTACCACCCGTACGTCGCGGCGTTCATCAAGGCGCTCAATCGCTCTGGCGTAAAGGTTCTGCTCACACCCGATATGCAAGGCCCGTATGTGTCTCCGTCGAAGGGATTTGACCCGGAGTACAACCCGGTGCTGGCCAACGTGGATGTGTCGCGTACCTGGGAGAGCGTGGATTTCGGCTACCGGCTGGGCGTCGGCGCAACGCCCGACTACAGCGGTCCGCCGATCGAGGAATACGGCACGTACTCACTCTATAACTGGGAACTGTTCTTCCATGCGCCGCTGCTCCTGGCCGAGCGTCTCAGCCAGAATCAGCAATTTGATGAGGCGCGCACCTGGTTCCACTACATCTTCGATCCCACCGATACCGCCTTGCAGTATTGGCGATTCCTGCCATTCCAGAACAACACGAGTGCGGTAGACCAGAACATTCAGTACCTGCTCGACGTGCTAGCCTCTCCCGATTCCTCGCTCCAGCAGGAGAAACAGGCGGTCATTGACCAGATCGCCAAGTGGACGCTAGACCCCTTCGAGCCACACGCGCTGGCGCGTCTGCGCATCACGGCGTACCAGAAGAATGTGGTCATGAAGTACCTAGACAACCTGATTGCCTGGGGTGACCAACTGTTCCAGCAGGATACGCTCGAGACCATCAACGAGGCGACCCAGCTCTACATCTTGGCGGCGCGACTCCTTGGGCCGCGCCCGCAAAAGATACCACGACACACCCAGGATGTACCACAGACCTACGCCTCACTGCGCGGGGGTCTGGATGCGTTCGCCAACGCTATCGTTGCTATGGAGAACGACTTTCCGTTCAGCCTTGCGCCCACGCCGAGCCAGCAGCCGCAAGGCAAGGCCCCCAACCAGCCGGATGAGAGCGCCCTGCTCGGCCTGGGCAAGACGCTCTACTTCTGTATCCCGCCCAACTCGCAACTGCTTGGCTATTGGGACACAGTCGCCGACCGCCTCTTCAAGATTCGCAACTGCCTGAACATTCAGGGCGTCGCGCAGCAACTGCCGCTGTTCGATCCGCCCATTGACCCGATGCTGCTGGTGCAGGCGACAGCGCAGGGACTCAGCCTGAGTTCGGTGCTGGGCGATCTGAGCGCCCCGATGCCGTACTATCGCTTCGCGTATCTGCTGCCCAAGGCGCTGGAACTGTGTGCTCAGGTGCAGTCGCTCGGCGCGGCGCTGCTTGCCGCGCAGGAAAAGGCCGATGCGGAGCAACTGGCGCTCACGCGTGCCTCGCAGGAAACGGAGATGTTGCGTGACTATATGCACCGCATCAAGCAGCAACAGATTGCCGACGCGCAAGCCACCCTTGATGCGCTGACCAAAACGCAGGTGACCACCCAGTTCCGCCACGATCACTACGACAACTTGATCACGCAGGGGCTCAGTCAACGGGAACAGGAGCATCTTGCCCTTTCAGATCAAGCCGCGCAATCAGAGCATCAGTCGCAGATGACGGAGCTTGCTGCAGGGTACATCGCAGCGATTGGTGACATTACTACTGGAGCATCGGGCATGTCAAGCCCTGTGGCAACATTCAGTATCGGTGGGAAGATGTTCGCTGCGGTGGGGCAAGCAACGGCGCGCGCACTCGCGAGTCAGGCTGCATCCTTCCGCAGCCAAGCTGCGTCAGCGGCGACGATGGCGGGCTATGACCGGCGCGAGCAAGACTGGGAGCTGCAGCGCGACCTGGCGGCGAAGGAACTCGATCAGATCCAGAAGCAGATTGATGGCGCCACTCTCCGTTGGCAGATCGCTAATTGGGAGTTGGAGAACCACGAGAAGCAGACTGATAATGCCGCGTTCGTCGAAGGCTTCCTGCGCACCAAGTACACCAGCCAGCAACTCTACCAGTGGATGCACGATCAGCTTTCCACCGTCTACTACCAGGCATACTCGCTCGCCTTTGACATGGCCAAGAAGGCGGAGCGCGCCTATCGCTTCGAGCGTGGACTTGTGGAGTCGAATTTCGTCCAATATGGCACGTGGAACAGCCAGCACGACGGACTGCTGGCTGGCGAAAAGCTCCACCTGGCGCTTCAGCAACTGGATCAAGCCTACCTCAACCAGAACAGCCGTGACTATGAGATCACCAAGAGTATCTCGCTGGCGCTGCTCGATCCCCTGGCGCTGATCCAGCTCAAGGAGACTGGCTCCTGCGACGTTTCGCTGCCGGAAGAACTTTTCGATGCGGACTATCCCAGCCACTACATGCGGCGTGTCAAGAATGTCGCGCTCACCATCCCGTCTGTGGTTGGTCCCTACACCAGCATCAACTGCACCCTGACGCTGAACGCGAACAGCACACGCATCAACGCCGACGCGGCGGGACCCGATAGCGCCTATGCCCGCAGCACGGAGAGCGACGACGACCGCTTTGTGGACAACTTCGCCGCCACCCAGTCCATCGTGACGAGCCACGCGCAGAACGACACGGGACTGTTCGAGCTCAACTTCCGCGACGAGCGCTACCTGCCGTTTGAGGGCGCAGGGGTGATCTCGCGCTGGCGCATTGAGCTGCCGAGGGAGAACAACGCCTTCGACTTCAACACCATCACCGATGTCATCTTACGGCTGCAGTACACGGCGCGCGATGGTGGCAAGACACTGGCGGACGCCGCCCGCGCGAGCCTGCAAAGCGATCCCGTCGCCACTAGTGGGGCACGCCTCTTCAGCGCCAAGCACGAGTTCGCTGCTTCCTGGATCCAGTTCATGAATGCAGCAGACCAAACGATCACGCCACTGCAGCTCGATCTGTCGCCGGAGCGCTTCCCGTATCAGCTTCGTGGCAAGAACGTGACCATCACATCGATCGCGATCCATTTGGTTCTCGGCGAAAACTCCAGCTACCAGACCGATGTTCCTACCCTCCCTGTACAGCTAAATGTTACGCCGTACAACGGCAACCTCGTTGCTGTGCCGCTCAAACAGGTGCACACCATCGAAGCAAGTGGCGTGCTAGAACCGCTACCGTTTTTGAGCGGTGGGCAAACTGATACCAACGGCATTGGCGGACAAGGGGCATGGCAGTTGATGCTGCACAAGCAGAATAACAACATCCTTGCCCTGCCAAAGACGATTGTCGATCTGGTCATTGTGTGCGGGTACTCAATCTCATGATTGGCCGTCGCGTTATGGCAGAGGAAGGTGATCAGCGTGACTTATACCCTGCCACCTCTTAGCGTAGCGGGTGACAGTAAAGGGCTTTAGCCCGCCGCAAGCCGCCGGGTTTTAACCCGCGCGGTGAGGCGTGTTCCGGCTTTCGCCCGTACACATGTAACCAGAATAGTGTATAATGGCTGCATGGACGAGAAACAACCACCAACCAGCATCACGATTCGTATTCCGGCAGCAATTGCTGAGATGCTTCGCCAACTCGCCAAGCAGCATGATCGTTCGCTCAATGGCGAGATTGTACGCGCGTTGCGCGCGTATACTGAGCGCCACAAAGATGAGCAATAGCCATGCCTGAGACGGTCCGCAAGACGCTGAAATACAAACTCAAGCCGACGCCGGAGCAAGCGCGCCAGCTTGAGATGGTCGTCTGGCATTGTTGCACGCTCTAGAATACGGCGCTGGAACAACGCAAGACGTGGTGGGGGCGCGGCCAAGGCAAGAGCGTGAGCCGCTACGAGCAGGAAGCCGAACTCAAAGACCTCCGCGCCGCGTTTGCTGAGTACGCCGCCATGCATTCACATGTGTTGCAAGACGTACTGGCGCGTTTGGACAGGACCTATCAAGCCTTCTTTCGCCAGGTGCAAGCGGGTGAGCAGCCGGGGTATCCGCGCTTCCAAGGCGCACAGCGGTACCACTCCTTCACTTATAAAGAGTATGGCAACGGCGCACACCTAGATAACGGCTTTCTGGTCCTCTCCAAGATCGGGCGCATCGCCGTGCGCTGGTCCCGTCCGCTGGTGGGTACACCCAAGACGGTGACGATTTCCAGAGAAGCAGGCGGTTGGTATGTCTGTTTCTCATGTGCCGACGTGCCGATAGAACCGTTGCCGCGGACCGGCCAGGACACCGGCATAGATGTGGGGCTGAAAGAGTTTCTGGTGACGGCGGATGGGACGTTCGTGGAGAACCCCCGTCACTATCGCAAAGCCGAACGACAATTGAAGAAAGCCCAACGGCGTGTTTCGCGGCGCAAGAAGGGGAGCAAGCGCCGGAAGAAAGCGGTACGGCTCCTCGCCAAGCGACACCAGCAGGTGCGGCGGCAACGGCACGATTTTCACCACAAAACGGTGTTTTCTTTGGTGCGCCAGTACGACACGATCTATCTCGAAGATTTGCGGGTCCGCAACCTGGTACGCAATCACCATCTGGCCAAAAGCATCTCGGATGCGGGCTGGGCAGCGTTTCGTACCACACTTGAGTACAAGGCAGCATGCGCCGGTAAGCGAGTGGTTGCGCTGGACCCCAAGTACACCAGCCAGGACTGTAGTGGGATGCTGGACGATGGGCAGGGTGGCAAGACCCCCTGCGCTGAACGGATCCAGAAAAGCCTCTCGGTGCGCACCCACATTTGTCCGCGCTGTGGGCTGATACTGGACCGCGACGAGAACGCGGCGAGGAATATTCTCAGGCTTGGGCAAAGCCTTCGTGGAGCCGTGGCGTAGGCTGCGGCGATGAAGCGAGAATCCGTGGAGGCTCTAGCCCCGGCGGAGTATCAAAACTATCGCTAGTGATTCAATGGGGCAATTTTATAGGCGTGACTGCGTCGACGCCGCGCCCCGCTGGCGTGCTGATTGGCGCGCACCGTTGAGCTATCGATGCGCACTTCCCAGACCACCTGGCCTACGGCATCCGATTTGGTCTGCACCTGCGTCAGCATGCGATCCCATGTGCTGTCCCGTCGTCAGCGATAGAGCCAATCAGCACACGTGTGCAAGCGCCGTAGCGCTCGGGAAGATCCCGAAGATCCCATTGATGACCGTGCGGTGATCCCGCCATTGCCCGCCACGTCGTCCACTTCTCGGCAGGAGTGGCTCAATGCTCGACCACGCCCTATCCGTCAACTTGCCTCGTCCTACCATCTAGCTTCCCCTCGTCTCGCACATGGACGTAACGAGGGTAGCATATCACGGGGTATTCGTCAGACAGACCCTAGATTTCACATCTGACACCTGAGTGTTCGTCAGTGCTCGTCTGTACGACAAATCCTTGTCCTTTGCAGTCATTCGGAGTGCTGATGGCGGAGGACGCAACGGATCACCCGTATGAGAGGGAGCATGCCCATCATCTAGCCAGAGTTAGCAAAGCAATCTTAGCGCCTAGATATCCGCGCGTGGACATGGGTTCCAGGTGACAACAGAGATCTCAACTCTTGGCAACTACCGAACATGCCGTACTCGTCATCGGCCTCATCGTGGCTGTCTCACTGATCTTATCCACAGTGCCACATTTCCGCCGGCTCGATGTGCCAATCTCATTGGGGCCTGCATGGCTGCGACAGATAGAACGCATCGTTCGCCTCACCCTGGGCATACGCGTCATCTGTCTCGCGCTCTTCCTGATCGTCGGGCCACCCACGACAAGCTCGTCCACACCACAGCCAAGCATCCGTAGCTCACCGCCTATCACGTGTGGTAGGTCGCGGGAAGTCTGCGCGTGGGCGAGCCGGTGGTGCGGACGTCAGGAAGGTACTAAGCAGAGGCAGTCCGGTGTTTGCCCATTTGTTGACACTTTACGTGTACGATTGTACGATGCGTGAAGGAGATGGCGTGGCGGGGTCTGGGGTGTAGGGAGACAAGTGTCGGGGAAGGGACGGCGAGCGCATGGAGCCACTGCAGCGGGCGTACTGCGAGCTGATGCTGGCGCGGGGGGTATGGCGCGCGGCGAAGGATGTGGAGGCGCAGGTGGCGCACTGGCTGCTGGAAGGGGCTGCGGCGCATGCTGATCTGCGGGCGGCACGGGAGCGCGAGAAGGCGGCGAAGGCGGCGCTGACGCGGGTGCAGCGGACGTATCAGCGGATGGCGGAGGCGCTGCTGCGTAGGGCGAGCTAGGGTTATACCGAGGTGGTGAGGTGGCGATATGGGGGGAGTGTATGGCAAGGCGGAAGCGGGTACGGCATGTTCGAGCGGTGAAGCCGAAGAAGCCGAAGAAACCGGCAAAGTGGCATGAGCAGCCAGGGGCGGGTAGCGCGGGCAAGGCACAACCAGTGGAGTCTGCTGGCCTTTCGGCGGCGGGCGGGTTGGTTGCCCTCGACCTGCTTGCCTCATCTGGCGCTGGCGGCGGTCTCTCCTCGGTGATGCTGAACCTGGTGGGGGATGGTGCGGTGCAGTTGAGTGCAGGTCTCGCGGCGTGGCAGCGCGAGCAGGACCGGGTAGCCAATCGTGCGTGGCGGCGTCCGGGTGGATTGCAACGGATGGGAGGGCTATGAGATGGCGCTGCGGTCAACGCTGGCACTCTATGCCTACACGTCGCCCACGGGCAGCGCGTATCCGCCGCTGGCACATGAGTACGGCGAGGCCATCGAGGCCCTGGAGTTTACGACGGTCGCGCCAGGGGGCTTCGGTGATCTGGCCTGTATGCTCAAACTGCGGGATGCGCGTTTGCCAAGGCCGGAGCTTGGCTTATTCTCGCGCGTGGCGCTGCGGGATGGGCTGTTCACCTGCTTTAGCGGGGAGTGGTCGGACCCGGCGCTGGTGCTGGACGGGACGCATGGCGGATTGGGCGATTACGTGCTGCTCTCGGCGCTCGGCGGTGGCGTGGCCTTGCGGGATGACCCGGATGATAGCGCGTATACGACACAGACCGCGCAGGCGATCATCGGCGCAGAGTTCTCGAAACGCGCGGCGAATCTCGCGCTGGACGCGGACCAGTCGGCGGTGCTGCCCACGGCGCCTGCCTCGACCTTTTCGCCCATCTACGATGGCTACACCCTGGAAGAGATCTGCCATGACCTCGCCTTCGACCTGGGCGATTACATGTGGGTGGTCTATGAGCATCCCAAGAATAGAGACAGCGCGGGCTATCCCACATGGCAACTCCGCATGCACCCACGAGATACACAGGCGACGACGTACATGGCGCTCGGTAGCGATATCCTTTCGTGGCGCGTGCAGCCGTCGCAGCAGCGGGCCTACAACGTGGTGCAGGTGGCGTATGTGGACGTGAGCGGTGGGCCAGCGACGGTGACGGTGTCGGGGTGACGGTGTCGGATGCGCGGTTAGCAGTCGGTGGGGGGCAGGGCAGCGCGCCATTCCAGCGAAGAAAGCTGCGCAGAAGTTTGGGCAAGAGTCCACTGACGGGCGCACAGGCGACGGCGATAGCCAATGCGTGGCTGGCGGCGTATAGCAATATCACGAATAAGGTGGAGGTGGAACTGCGGTCGGTGCGGGATGCGAATGGGCGGGCGCTGCCGCTCCATCAGGTGCGGGCGGACGGCAACCTGTATGTGCCGGAGTTGGCGGTACGCGGACAGCAATTATCGAGCGGGCCGGTGGCGGGCACCAATCAGTTTTACATCGTCGAGACGGTGTACAAGGAGACGGCGGCGGGTGACGTGCGCTTGGTGTTGCACCTGGACAATTACGCGGATGCGGTGGGGGCGGAACTGGCGCGGCTGAAGCTGGCGTATGACGCGGCGAGCCGGGCACGGGGACGTACCGGCAGCCGATCTCGCCAGGTGTGCCAGTGGTCGGCGGCTGCGGGGAATGCTGCGGCGGGCATGCCCATCACTGATGAGGAAGACGTGGCGACAGGCAACGACCAGTAGGGCAAGCAAGGACGGCGGCACCGACATGGCAAACATGACAGACAAGGCGAAGCAGCTACAGCCCACAGAAGAAGGAAGCGTGCAGCAGCATGCGGCCACGGAGGATCTGCGTGCGCGGGTGTGGGAGCTGCATTTGCGCGGGGCGACGAAACGGCGGATTGCGGAGGTGGTGGGGGTTCACCGGCAGACGGTAGGGCGCTGGTTGGCGGCGGGATATGCGGAACTGGAGGCGGACCGCAAAGCGCGGCAGAAGCGGCTGTTGGTGGCGGCGGTGGCGCGGATGCGACGGGTGCAGGAGCAGGCGTGGGATGACCACGATGCCGACGATGCGCGCGAGCAGGCGGTGCTTGATGCGGCCCTCTTCGGAACGGCTCAGAGGGGCCGCTCTGCGGCGCTCAGTGTGGCGGCAACGTCAGAGGGGAACGATGAGAGAGGCGGCGGCGGTGTTCAGGGGATACGCTTGCAATCGCAGCGAGCGCAATACCTGCGGGTGGTGCTGGACGCCGAGAAGGAGATTGCGCGGCTAGAGGGGCTGTACGAGGCGACAGGGGATGAGGGCGCGGCGGTGTCGTTCGTGGTACTTCGGGATGATGGGGGAATCCATGGGAGCCGTCTGACGGCCAGCGTGGGGCTGCTCAGGGGCAAACGGGGCGCGGGTAGCTCAGGTGATGGCGCAGATGGCGGCGGGGAATCCGACGATGGTGAGTAAACGTGCGGGTGTGCGGCGTCAGCGGGCTGCTCACGAGGCTATGAGCCGGAAGCGGGAACTGTTGCTCAATCCGAAGCAGTACGATTTCGTGTTTAGTGAGGCGCGGTTCAGCTTCTATGTGGGGGGTATCGGCGCGGGCAAGACGTATGCGGGGGCGCTGCGGGCGCTGTTTGCGGCGCAGCAGATGCCCGGGTCGCTGGGGCTGGTGGGCGCCCCCACCTATCCGATGCTGCGAGATGCCACACAGCGGACGTTCTTCGCGCTCTGCCCCGACGCGCTGGTGCGCTCGTGGAACAAGACCGAGCAACATCTGGTGTTCACCAATGGGAGCGAGATACTGTTCAGGAGCATGGACGCGCCCGATCGGGTGCGTGGGCTGAATCTGGCGTGGGCCTGGCTGGATGAAGCGCCGCTCTGCGGACACTACGCCTGGCAACTGCTCAAAGGCAGATTGCGGCAACCAGGGTTTGCCACGAGCGTGTGGGCGACGGGGACGCCGCATGGTCGAGATGGCTACGCGCGTGACTTCGAGTTGGAGCCGCGGGAGGGGCATGCGCTGTATCGGGCTTCGACCAGGGAGAATGCGCGCAACCTGCCGCCAGGGTTCATCGAGGACTTGGGGTATACGGGTCAGTTCGCCGCGCAGGAGATCGAGGGTCAGTTCGTCGCGTTCGAAGGGCTGGTGTATAGCTTCGATGCCGATGCCACGGATGGCAATATCAGGACGTGGCCGGCCACCAGCGCAGACTTCCGCAGCGTGGTGGGTGGCATAGATTGGGGCTACACGAATCCAGCGGCGGCGGTGGTGTTCGGGCTGGATGGGGACGGGCGAGCGTGGCAGGTGGACGAGTTCTATCAGCGGCGGGCGGGGCTGGAAGAGACGGTGCTACCGGCGATTGTGGCGCTCACACGGCGGCATGGGGTGGCGCGGTGGTATGCGGACAGCGAAGACCCGGAGGCGATAGACCGGCTCAACGCGGCGCTGGCGAAGGAGGGGTTGCAGACACGGGCGCGGGCGGCGGTGAAGGGGGCTGGCAGTGTGCGGGCAGGGATCCAGACGGTGACGGGATTGCTCTCGAAGCGGGGAGATGGCAAGGGAGGATACACACGGGGATTGTACGTGGATGGGCGGTGCGTGAACACGATTGCGGAGTATGGCACGTATGCGTATGCCACGGTAGATCGGGCGAAACGGGATGCGTCGGAGGAGCCGCTGAAGCAGAGCGACCATGCGCTCGATGCGAGCCGGTATGCGCTGCATGGGGAGTTGGCGGGTGCGGCGAAGACGGAGGCGTACTTGGCGGCGATGGCTCAGCCACTGCGGCGAAATATGAGTGAGGAGGTGGTGAGGCAATGATGGTCAATGTGCCGGTGGTGAATCAGCGGACGCAGCAGGGCGCAGATGGCCGGCCGCCGGAAGATGGCAATATGGACTGCGTGCCCGCGTCGCTCTCGGCGATGGTTCAGGCGCTGACGAGTTGTACGCAAAATGCGGACGCCTGGCATGATGCGGTGTATGGGCAGGGCTACGTGGGGATGCAAGACCCGGCGCGGTACGTGGACTACGCCGGTCGGCTGGGTGTGCGGATGACGACGGTATGGCCGGGGACGCCACAAGAGATGCTGGCGCGAGTGGTCGCTGATATTCGCGCGGGGCATCCGGTGCTGCTTTCGATTCCGAGCGATTGGCTGGATGAGCCGCCGCACAGTCAGTACGCGCATATGGTCGCGGGCTGCGATGTGTCCAGCGACGGCGGCGAACTGACCTGCATGAATCCGTGGACGGCGGCGTATGAGACGTATACGCTGGCCTGGTGGGCCGAGCGGCTTGGGTGCTGCTCGTACAAAACAGTGTGGGTGCTAGAGAAGGTGGAGGGTAGTCAGGTGGACAACTGGACGGATGTGAGCGATGCCAGCGGGGCTGGCGCGAAGGACCAGCATGGGAATGAATTGCGCTTCGGGCAGGCGGCGTATGTGCTGGCGAACAAGAGCACGGCGAATGCTATCGAGGGCGTGGCGGCGCAGGCGTACCCCTTCGGCGGCGATTTCAGCGTCACGGCGCTGGAAGATGGGACAGCGTTGATCTACGGCAAGGCGTCGAATGTGGTGAGCCATGTCGGCGGGGATGCGGGCGCGGTGGTCAGTGGGCTGTATCTGGCGCTGGTGAAACTGCAGCAGGCTGATCCTGGGCAGGGTGGTAATCCTCCTCTTCCGCCTGGGAATGATGCGGCGGATGTGTCACTGGCTGCGGTGCGGGCGCTAGCGGCGGCATTGGCGGAGATTGCGGGAGCGGGGAAGTAGCGCTCGGTTTGGTATTGGCGGCTGTGGTCGTCACGCGAATCAGGCTATCGTCACGGCGCACGACCTGCGGCGTGGTGCGGTCACAGCCGCAAGTGCATCTCGTGCTGCGTAAAGAGCACCGCGGCGCCGAGCTCCTGGCAGAGGCCGTGCAGGCGTGTGCCCACAGGCTCATTGACGACCCGGACACGCTCTGCGCCGTTCAGAAGGCGCGTGAGCCAGCCCGCCAGGTCAGCTGGGGTGGGCGCGTCGCTGAGGATGGCGGCCTGCACGGTGAGCAGTGACCCGGTGCGCTGGAAGGCCAGACTGGAGACGCTGCCATCGGGATGCGGGAGGCGGCTCCCCTCCAATTCGAGCATGAGCAAGGAAGCAGGCTCGCGCTGCCACGGTGGCGGCGCGGTCTGGCCCACCGCCTGGCTGGCGAGCAAGTCGCCCAGCACGAGATCTAGCGGTACCGGCTCCGGCTCAGGATGAGGGTGAGGATGAGGGTGAGGATGAGGGTGAGGCGTGCGCTGGGAGTCAGTGGCTCGCGCGGCGAGTTGCTCCGGGGTCAGCACATAGCCAGTCAGCAGGCGGTGCGTCACAAAGCCTGCCCGCTCATAGACGGTGCGGGCTGGGTCGTTCTGAGCTAGCACCTCGAGTTGCAGGAGGGTGGCGCCTGCTGTGCGCGCAGTGGCCACCATGTGGCTGGCTAGGCGGTGGGCCAGCCCCTGCCCGCGAAAGGCGGCAGCGATGCCAAACCCGCCGCACCACGCCCGGGTTCCATGGAACGCCAGGCGCGCATGGCCGACGAAGGCACCGCCCTCAGTGCGAAGCACGAGGCTGCGGCGCAGATCCAGGTGGTAGAGCCGCCAGAAGTCGGCCATCTGCTCGGCGGTCATGTCAAAAGGCACGAAATAGTCGGCGAAGCTGAGATTATGCGACTCCGCGAGCTGCGGCATGGAATAGGTGAGCGTGGACTCGACTGTGAACTGCTGATGGCTGGTCATCGCCTCCCCCTTCGTATGGCGAGCTCGCCGCTGCCGACGAGGCGGAAAGCGATGCTCCGTGTGGACCGTGTCTGGACGCTGCGCAGTATACCATGCGGGCATGAGGTGGGGTCGGGATGCTGCCGCTGGCAACGGTGCGATGATGGCTGGCATAGGTGGATTTGCGGCTGCTGTAACCACAGCACGTATGCTCTTTCGACTGGTTGGACATGACCAACCGACCCGATCAGGAGGAGGGAACGATGTCTGCTCGCATCAAGGTGACCCGTTGGCTTTGCGTCCTGACGCTGGCAGTGGTCGTCGCGCTCAGTGTCGCCGCGTGTGGCAGTTCCGCAGCGCCGAGCGGTCCTGGCAGCGTGTCCACGCAGAGTAGCAGTGGGTATTGAGCGTGCGCTGCTGGGATGCCGCCACCCACCAAAGATGTGGCGGCGGTGGCGGCGATTCGGGCGCTGGGGGCAGTGTTGGGGGCAGCGCTGGCGCACGTGAGGTGCGCGAACACGCTCCAGCGTCCTCCAACCTCACCATGCGCCCCAGACACCGGCCTTGCGGTAGCCCGCCAGCATCGCCAGCGCGATGCCAAATTGGCTGAGGCCAACGACCCCCTGGAACACGACATCCCAGGTGGGACCTTGACGCGGCACAGCGCCAGTGAGCTGAAGCGCGGCGCTGGGCACGCGGACGATGCCGGCCAGGAAGACGACGAGGATCAGCCAGAAGGTCCAGCGCCAGCTACGGATGACGCCGGTAGACAGCAGCGCGAAGAGTGCCGTGAGGGCCAGGAGCGCGCCGACCTCTGCCAAGCGCGGATGGCCTGTGAGCCGCACCAGCGCGTGCGGGAGTTGTGCGTCGTAGACCGTGCGGGCCGCCGCCAGGATGACGACCACGGCGACCCAGTAGACGGCGAAAAGGACGAGCACCAGCGCCTTGGTACGGTTCATCACCTGACCTTACGCACCGAACGCGCACCGAAGTGGCGGACCATGCTGGGGAGACACGCGGGAGACACGCGTAAGCGCCAGCACCCACAAGTATAGTCCATCTCGTCCATCTCTCGTCCATGATGGGGGGCAGGATGCGGCGGTGGTGGCGGCGATCAAGGCGTTGGCGGCGCTGAGCGGCAAGTAGTGGCACGAGTGGGAAGTAGTGAGCGTGAAAGAGAAGCGAATCGGCGCGCGCCCCTGCGGGCCGGAAGGTGGCTGGCGGGGGCGCTGCGGTTCTGGCTAGGTAAGACAGACAACACTACTGGCGTGACGTGTTGCCGTAGTACACCGCGCTGGCTATCGTTCTCAATCTCATACCGCCTTGCGCTGTATGGGGATGACCTTTTCGTCCGCCGCTGTGCTGGCGCTGTGAGAGGAGCCTTCGACCAACACCTCCGCCGTCTCAGCGACCAGGGGATGCGACTTCGCGCGTGTAGGGCGGCGTGTTCGTCGCTCACCTGTCTTGATGCGATGGCCAACCACGCCGATAAGCTCAACCAGCAGGAAGCCAAGCAATACCACGGTCAAAACCGCGCACGCTGGGGTGGCAATTAGGAATACAACGAGCACTGCGTAGACCGTGAGGCGTACCAGCATATTGGTCGTGCTATCAGGACGAATACTTTGGCAGAATACAACGCCGACGGCGGCAAGGAATGCGCCAATGGTCGTGGCCATGGGCGCCACAATGAGAGTGCCTACCGAGCGCCGTGGGGTACACACACGATGCGCCCACGATTTGATGTGCGAGAAGACGCTCATGGTACGGACCTCCAGTACAGTAGATCAACTGAGTCGCTTCCAGGCAGCACAATCGCCAACACGGCGAATGCCCGAGTCGTCTCCATGAGTCAATGATAGATTGGCTGTCGTGACTACTGAAGTCAGATAAATCCCTGGCAGAACGCGGGAGGAGAATGGCACCCGGAAAGATCTCCGAGGAAGAGTTCGCGCTGCGCAATTTGAAATCGTAGTTGGTGGGGTCGCTGTACGTAGTCGGAAAGAATGGAGCGGAAATTTTTGCCTGTACATGGGCACTTCTTGGTGCTATACCTTGCTCAAGTTTCTGGTAGCCTCGTGTTGGGCCGGAACGAGGCAGCGTAGTATGAATACTGTTCCTCTCTTACCATGTGCTGGCAATCGTTGTCGTGATGATTGGCAGGTAGACGTGAGTAGTGCGTAGCGTGAGCGTAGTGAGGGAGTGGGAGGCAGCAGTTCTGGGCGCACAGTTGGTCTACCATGATGGTCTTGGGTAGATGACGGGCGCATTGGCATGTCCTGGCGGATATCAGGGCTGGCACGTGCTTGGGTGACCGAGGTAGGGCAAAGAGTTTCGTCGTCGGCCCTGGGTATAGCGATACCAATCTATTGCGCGTCGGCACAATGGGCGAGCGCAGGTAGCTCGACATCGCAGAGCGATGAAGATTTCACTGGGGCCCGCGTGAGGTCAGAGGGATGCAATGCGAGATGGCGAGCACTCAAGCGCGGTTCGGTGTTGGATAGCGCAGGTGGCACGGTGAGCATGGGGACAAGAGAGAACAACTATGGCACCAACAGACGACACCAGAAACAGCCGTGAGTCACTGGAGCGCAGATATATGCATTGGAACGAGCTCGAAGCGCCTCTGATTGAGAGGAAGCGCAAGGAGCTTGGGCGGATGTTGCGGGCGTTCCGTGATCTGAAGGGATATACCCAGGAGGAGACTGCGCACAGTCTTGCCATCGCAGCGGAGGGCAGGTTTGGCGTGCAGCTGCTTGTGCCGAGTGAATACATTGGTGATCTTGAAGCGGGAAAGGTGAAGAAGGTCAGTCTTGATCTCATTCTCTGCCTTTCTGAGGCATTAGGTGTGGATGGGAAGGGAACCGCAATGTTACTCGACGCTGGTGGGCATAATGGCACTGGATGGTGGCTTATCTCTCGTGCAGGGAATCCCGCAGTAGTCCGCGAGTGCGTGGAGAACCTAGTGTCCGGTCGTCAACCGATTACCGTGAAAGATCTGACGGAACAATTGGAGGTGTGGGATACAAAAGCAACGACCTACCTGAGGGAGGCGATCAAGCAATTGCAGCTCGCTCTTGAAGCGATGGAGCAAGAGCGTAGCCCATAATACCGAGACGCATCTGGTAAGCTGAGTAGCGCACTACAGGAAATGTGCGCACACACACACACGTCAGTGGGATGCGCTCGCCGAGTGCGTCAGATAGCATGTGACTACACAAGGGAGTGTGGGCTTGAGCACCCTTTTCCGACATTGATCCACCGATACACTACAAGGGAGCAGACTTCAAATGCGTTCGACGACAACCCCTTCGTCCGAATCACGGTCTTCCCGGCGACCATCGCGGCACGCTCAGGAACAGGAACCGTGGGAACAATTGACATTTCATGGGGATATGGCAGAGGCGACTCGGCCTGATATCCTGGTAGCCGAGACACAGCATCTGGTACAACCATGGACAGTCAAGGCTTTGATCGAGGTGTGTAAGCGGAAAGGCATTGTGTATCAAGAAACGGACGCATTCTCGACACTCAACGGCATCGTGGTGCAGTGTGGTTCGGCAGTGACCATTAAGGTTCGTAAGTCGCTGGCGGATCCCTGCAAAGTAGCGGTGATTGCTCATGAATTGGGGCATCTGGCACTTGGGCATACGCAATATCAGCGGACGAGACGGTGGGATCCCCGCTTGGGTGTGAACGTAGAACTGCAAGCCACAGGCACGACATTGGGCGCGACCGAGAATGAGGCTACAGACCAAGAAGGAGGGCAAGATAGCGCGGAGACAGGTGACATGGGGCATCGGGAAGAAGTAGAGGCCGATGTATGGGCCGCATACGCACTGGTTCATCCCGAGGTATTTCAGCAGCATCTCAATGTGCTGCGGGCAGATGGCAATGATGACGAGACCGCGTGTCATGGTGCCGCAGCTAATGTCGCGCACGATCTCCACCTTCCTTGGCATGTCATCGAGCGACGACTCTATTACGATGACTGGCAGTTTCCTGAGCCGCCGTACAAGTGGCTGCTCAGTGAGGGAATCTGATGTGAGCAGTTCTCCTGGACTGAACAAACGCAACACTTCTGCCGTCAGGTATTACTTGACGGCAGAAGTGTTTGTTGAGAGACCTGTTCTTGACGAAGTGTGATACAGATGCAACCATGCTGGCAGGTGGCTACACGGTGGGATAGAGGTGTGACGGTGCTCGTATGTTCATATCTTGAAGGACTCGCGTGGCGAATTAGGGCTCACTGCCGAGACGACGAAGAGAATCTCGCACGCTCTCGGCCTCGGGTGATCCGACCTGCTCGAAGGTGCGCAGAGCCTCGCGATAGTGGGCAAGCGCGTTAGGGCGCTCGCCAATGTCAGTGTAGAGCCGTGCAAGGGATTGATGGCACAAGGCTATCTGATAGACATCACCCAGTCTTTGTGCAATCGCCAGACTTTGCTCAATCATTGCGCGTCCGCTGGAAACCTCACCTTGCTGAGCCGTGAAGATTCCAAGGTTAAGTAGCTCGCTCGCCTCGGCGGAAGGATCGCCCAACTGCCGGGCCAGTGTCAGCGCCCGTTCGAAGCCTGCGTGTGCGTCCGATAGCCGACCGACCTGTGCGTCGAGTAACGCTATCTCATGCACTGCGGCTTGTTCGGCCCTGGGGTCGCCGAGTTGGCGGGCCAGCACCTGGGCACGATAGAAGCCAGCACGCGCCTCGGGCAGCCGCCTGGCATCGCTATCTAATACGGCGAGGCTATAGATCTCGGCCATTTCGGCAGCGGGGTCGCCCAGTTGCTGGGCGAGCGCCAGCGCCTGTTCGAAGCCTGCGCGCGCCTGTTCTACTTTGCCAGTGCGGGCATCAAGGGCCGCAAGGTTGTGGGGTTCTTGTTGTTCGGCGGCTGAATCTCCGAGGCGCCGAACAATGGTTAACGATTGCTCGTAGCCTGCACGGGCTTCGGCTACCAGACCTGCTTGCGCGTCCAGCACGGCGAGGCTATGCACCTCGGCGCGCTCTGCGGACGGGTCGCCCAGTTGCTGGGCCAGCGCCAGCGCCCGCACGAAGCCGTCGCGCGCTTCGGCAATGCGGCCTAATTGGCTATACGTCACTGAAAGCTGATGGATTGCCCATTGCTGCTCTTTTAGGTCATTGGCTTGGTGCGCTGCCTCGTCTGCCCAAGTGTACATCTGGACTTCTTCCGAACGGTGGCCTCGCACATCCCACGCTGTGCCTAGCGCATGCGCAAGCGCCAGCACGTTGCGGTGGCGGGCGTGGTCGTGCGCCCAGGCGAGCGCGCCCATCAGGCCGAAGTTCTCGGCTTCGAGCGCGTTCATGCCGTCGTAGCCTGGGTGGTCTTCGGCGTACTCCAGCCAGTAGGCGACGATGGTGTCGCCAAGGCGGTCGGTGGTGGGGGCGGGGAGCTGGCCCAGGCGGGCGGCGGCGTATTCGCGCAGCAGCGGATGCAGACGCAGGCGCGGGCCGGTGGCGCTGGCGAGCGGCTCGACCAGGCGCAGGGTGACGAGGGCGGCGACGGCGGCTTCGGGGTTAGCATCAGCAGATGAGGTGGGTGGCTGGTTGGGCTGGTCGGGCTGATCTGATACATCAAGGGCGGCCTGGGCGAGGGCGTTGGCAGCGGCGCGGGGGAAACTGGGGCCGCTGATGAGCGCGAGACCGGCGAAGAGGCGCTGCTGGGCAGGGGTGAGCACGTCCCAGGAGCGGTCGAAGCGCGCGACGATGGCCTTGCGGGGGTTGCCTCGGAAGGCGGCGGCGTTGAAGCCGTCACGGCGATGCTGCGCGCGGATGTCGTGTAGCGAGAAGCCTTGCACCCCGGCATAGGCGGCGGTCAGCTCGATGGCGAGCGGCAGGCCGCCCAACTCTTCGACGATGGCGTCTATCTCTGGACGCTCCTCGGCGGTGGGGCGGGTGTTCTGGCTGTTCTGGGCGAGGATGCGGGCGAACAACTTGGCGGCGGGGGTCTCGGCCAGCGGCGTGAGGAAGAGTGGCGTGAGGCGGGTATCGGGGATGGCGTCGCGGGCGGTGAGCAGCAGGGCGACGTGGTCAGGGACGGCAAGGGCATCGAGCAGGGCGTCGGCGGGGAGCGCAGGCTCGACGTTATCGAGGGCGATGAGGGTCCGCGGGCGAGCGGCGAGCGCGGCGGTGAGGGCGACGCGGCGCTCTTCGGGGTCGGCCTCTTCGGCGATCTGGCGCAGTTGTAGTTCTTCGGCGACGCGCCGCCAGAGTTCAGCGAGGCCATCGGGTCCGGCGAGGTCTTCGCAGGAGATCCAGGCGAAGCCGCCGGGGAAGTCAGCGGCATGGTGTTCGGCGAGACGGGCGACGGCTTCGGCGGCGAGGGCGGTCTTGCCGACACCGGCGATACCCTCGATGGCGAAGACGCCGACGGGGGCATTGGCGGCGGTGAGCGCGGCGGCAAGGGTGTCTAGCTCGTGGTCGCGGCCCACGAGTCCGGCGGCGCGGGGCAGGCCGGAGCGTGCGGCGATGATGCTGGGGACGGCGGGCTGGAGATTGAGCAGGTAGCCGGCGATGCGGGTGCTGACCTTACCGCCGAGGTCTTCGGGTGTGGTGAAGTAGTCGGGGGTGTGGAAGTTGGGATTGGCGAGGAGGGCGCGAAAGGCATGGAGTTGTGCGGTGTGTTCGCGGTCGCGCGTGGCAGAAGGAAACAAACGCTCATTGAGTTCGGTGGCGGGATCGGCGAGGAAGACGAAGATGGGTTTGCCCAGCCGCCGGGCTTCTTCGTATTCCTGGTGGGTGATGGAGCGGGTCTCGCCTGGGGGAACGGTTGGGATGGAGCCGTAGCGCCAGGCGACGATAAGCACGACGTAATCGGCGGTGGCGACCTCGTTGGTCGAAACGGTGGCGGCGTCACCGCCCGCGCTGAACTGGGACATATCCACCGCGTGCTGCTCGATGCGTTCGAGGCGGTCGTGGACGACCCGGCGGTGTTCGATGAGGTCTACATAGGTGGAACAGAGGAAGATGCGGTGAGTGAGGCCGGTGGACTGAGGGGAGACAGGCGCGAGTGCGGGCGCGATGGGGTCAGGTATGGGAGTAATGGTGGGAGTCGCGACACTAATCAGTCCCTGCACAATGAGTTGTTGCATTGCATCGGCAAAGTGACGCAGATCGTACGCTTTGAGAAATGCGTGGAGATCGGGATCGCGTTGCCACTGATCCTCAGTTGGGAAGGAAGGTCCGTGGTTCGAGTTGGCAGGTGGAGTCACGGTGTGTCATTCTCCTCGATCGTAGTCTGAGACGATGGTGGCTGATCATTTGTGTCGATGCCGAGGGTGCCATATATCTGGATAAGCACGGCAGCAAGGGCGGTGGCGCGTTCGTTTGGATCTGCTGTGTCCATGGCGCGCTCGAAGCGATCAACGATATGGAGGTAGAAGCGAGGCCAGCGAACTTGCAGCAGCATGAGCAGACTCAGCGCGATGCGGTCGATGTCAGTTTCGAGCGGCGCATCTATGGATTCAGTGGCTACTACGACAGAATTTAAGAAGCGCTTCACTTCGCGTGGGTTGCTTCTCGTACCCTGGCGAATGAGTCCCATGTAGCCGTTTGGAATACGCTGGAAAGCGCGTGCGTCGAAGAAGGACGTCAAACCAGCATCGTCGAGAGACTTGGTGACAAATTTTTGAAACTCAGCGTCAGTAGGCGTGGGGAGGTGAAAATTGAGTTGCACGAGTTTCTTGAGGTATGCAGTGCCGTCGGGCACAGTTAGTGGAAACTCTCTCTGGAGAGCGTTTGCTACCTGCCCTGGATCAAAGCCCAAGACAAAGATGCATCCAGGAACGTCGAAGAAGAGCTTAATAGTTTCCAATGTTTGGAGGATATCGTCTGGCAGGCAACGGTCGAGGTCATCCACGAATATCACCAACAGTGGCCGCCGGTTCTTAAGGGAGCTCCAATAGTGGAGGGTTCTGGTGAAGTCGTGCTCGAATTCATTGCGATAGTGTGCACGTCGGTCCATGAGGTCCACGACGCGCCCACCTGGGTTACCAGAAGGGGACACCATGGCTGCGAGTTCGAACAGTAGCCCTGGTATGTTGCCGCGGAGTTGATGGAGATACCATCGGATGGCCCGGCGAGGCATCGCATCAAAGACTGCACTGAGCAACCCGTTGCGAACATCGTTTCCTTTGTATTTCCAGGCGTTGAAATAGACAGTAAAGCACGCCCACGGCTCACCCCGTTGTTTGGGAAGATGGGCGCGCTGATTTTGGGGATTGCACAAACGCTGGGCAATCATGCGCATGGCAGTAGTTTTGCCCATGCCCCATTTGGCCTCAATAGACAAGGCCAGGGGTGAATTGTCCGCCGAGGTAAGGATCAGTCGGGCGAGCACATCAACAAAGTCATGGTAACCAAGTGGGTCGAATCTCTTGTCCTTGATGTCCTTCGCGGTCTCGGTAAATGGAGCGTCGCCACTGAGACTAGGCAGGGATGTTCGCAGTTGCTTCTTCTCCGAAAGCCTATTCTGCTCGCGTGCCCGATCCAGACGCGCCCACGTATTCAAGCGCCAGAGGATGATAGCGAAGAGCACGAGTAAGGCAAGGGTCCAAGGGTAGTGCTCGAAAGCGATTGCGAGCGGGGCGAGCAGAAGAATTTGCTTTGTGCGTGCGTCAAGGCTGAGCACACGATCAGTATCAGAGACGATCTGAGGGAACACGTTGATGGCAGATGCGGCAGCAATGAGAATCAGACTGGTAAACAATGCAGCGAGGTAGAGTTGGATAAAAATGAGCGAGAGGCGTAAGATGGCCCGCAAGACTTTCAGTATGCCTGTGCGCGGATACAGGCCATTGCGCGAGTCAGGTAGCAGCGGGACTTTCTCGAATTTGGGGGTGTAGGTCATGTGAATTGGCTTCGGATTGTGAGATGCAGGCCGATCCATGACAAGACCTTTCGACTTCGGGCAAGACGGGTAATTGCTGTTGTTGGCGTATTATGCCAGAGGTAGAGGCAACATGCAAGTGGTTTCTATACTGTGAATCTGGATCACGCCAAGGTCGTATTCATGTCGTTTAAATTGAAGAAAAGGAAACCGAAGGTCCACTGTCGAGGGATGCTGCGTCATCCTAAGAGACTGTTTTGAAAGTTATCCAGCCGGGCTGGAAGATGCATGAGCGATGCGGCTGAGCCGCCGCAGCAGGAGGTGGCTCATGCTGGCATAAATGAGCGCTTCGCTGGATTCGAGGTGATACTCGAAGTCCTTGGCCAGCCGCCGGAACCCGCCCCACCCGCCGAAGGTGCGCTCGACAATCCAGCGGTGTGGCTGCACCTGGAAGACCTGCGGTGGCTGCTCTTGCAAGCGCTTGACGATCTCGACGGTCCAGCCCTGCTGCGCGCGCAGCTCATCGGCAAAGGTGCCGCTATAGGCGGCATCGGCCCACAGATGGGTCAGGCGCGGCAGCTCCGGGCCGAACAGGTCCAACGCCGCCAGCACCAAGCGTCCGCCTGCGGGATCGCTCACGTTGGCCGCTGAGACGACCACTTTGAGGACAAAGCCTTGCGTATCCACCAGCAGATGCCATTTGCGCCCCATCACCTGTTTGTGCGCGTCGTAGCCGCGCGGCCCCCGTTTTGGCTGGTCTTGACCGACTGGCTGTCCAGAATCGCGGCGCTGGGCGTTGGCTCACGGCCCAACTGGCGCCGGGTCTGTTCGCGTAGCGCCGTATGGATCTGCTCCCACAGCCCAGCGTTGCGCCACTGTCGAAAGTAATAGTAGACGGTTTGCCACGGCGGCAGATCGGCGGCAGATCGGCGGCAGATCATGCGGCAGCGCGCGCCATTGGCTGCTGGTCCGCACGATATACAACACCCCGTTCACGATTTCGCGCCGACTCCAGCGCGCCGGGCGTCCACCCCGCTTGACCGCTGGCACCAACGGCTCAAGCAGCTGCCACTCGGTATCGCTCAAGTCGCTGGGATACCCTTTGCGCTCTCCGATCTGTCTGTCCATGTCTCCAGTCTACCACTTTCAAAACGGCCTCTAATATTACAGTTGCAGTTAGTCCGGCGATGTGACGAGACTGTCCTGGAGCCGAAAGGAGTCAGGACATGGGCGAACACGGCAGCAGCGCGGTGACGCAGGCGGAGGTGGCAAGCTGGGCAGCGGGCTTGGACGAGGTGCAGCAGCGGATCGGCCCGCGGTTCGCGCGAGCAGAACAGCGCCAGCGGGTCCGGGCATATTTGGAAGGGCTGCTGAGTCCGGTCGAGCGGAAGAATGGCTGGCAATTAGCCGAGCATGCTGGAGAGATGACGCCGTACGGCATGCAGCGGCTCTTAGCCGGGGCGAAATGGGATGCGGATGCCGTCCGCGACGACCTGCGAGCCTACGTCGTGGAGCAGTTGGGCGATCCGAAAGCCATCCTGGTCATCGATGAGACGGGCTTTCTCAAACAAGGCACGCACTCGGTCGGGGTCAAGCGCCAGTACAGCGGCACTGCGGGCCGCATCGAGAACTGCCAAACGAGAACTGCCAAATCGGCGTCTTCCTGACCTACGCCAGCCCGGCCGGGCATGTGCTACTAGACCGCGCACTGTATCTGCCCCAGGAATGGGCCCAGGATCGAGAGCGGCGCTGGGCAGCGGGCGTGCCCGAGGAGGCGGCCTTCGCCACCAAGCCCGAGTTGGCCCGGCAGATGCTGGAATGGACCCTCGCAGCGGGTGTCCCAGCGGCATGGGTGACCGGCGACAGCATCTACGGCGGCGACCGCCGACTGCGGATCTGGCTGGAGCAGCAGGGGCAGCCCTTCGTGCTGGGCGTGACGCGCCAGGAGCCGCTGTGGGCAGTGGTGGATGGCCGCTGGGGCCAGCTGCGGGCGGATGAGATCGCCACCCACGTGCCGGCGGGAGCATGGCGACGCCTCTCGGCTGGCGACGGTGCGAAAGGACCGCGACTCTACGACTGGGCGCGCGTGCCGCTGGCGCGGCTGCAGCTGAGCGCGGAAGAGCGCCGCTGGGAGCACTGGTTGCTGGTGCGTCGCAGCGTGAGCGATCCGACCGAGTTGGCGTACTATGTAGTCTTCGCGCCGCGCGGCACCACCCTGCGCGAGCTGGTGCAGGTGGCTGGGCAACGCTGGCGCATCGAGCAGAGCTTCGAGCTGGCCAAGGGCGAGGTGGGCCTGGACCACTACGAGGTGCGCCGTTGGGACGGCTGGTATCGGCACATGACGCTGGCGATGTTCGCCCTGGCGTACCTAGCGGTCCTGCGGGCACAGGCCCCCGATGGAAAGGGGGCACATGGACCTGAGTGTTGACCTCTTGCCGTTGACGGTGCCCGAAATCCGCCGACTGCTGTACGGCCTCGCTGCGGCTGCCGATCCGCTGGCGACCGCCGTCCTTGCCTGGTCACACTGGCGGCGGCGACACCAAGCAACAGCCAGACGCTGCCACTACAAGCGCCGCCTGGCGCTCATCTCTACGTAACTGCAACTGTAATACTAACCGCAATCCTATCCGTGCAAACCGGCTGTGCTATACTGCTCGCGACGATGACGCATCCACGCGAAGGATCTCGAGGAAACACAACGCCACATGAGCACCAAGATCTGGCAAGCACGAGAGATTCCACGCTTCTTCGCTACCATCAACAAAACCCTCCTCGATGCGCCCATCGCACTGACCTTGGCTGGCCTGGGCTGTGTCGCGCTGGCTCTCTCCAGCGATCTTGCCAATACCTTCAACGCCCCGCGCTCTGGTGGGGCGCCGATTACGCTCGCGCTCTTGGTGGCGCTGGCGCTCACATTCGTCTGCTATCTCGCTGCCACTCGCCTCGTGCCCATTCCCCGACTTCAGCCGCACCGACGGCGTTTCAACCTGTTGCTGTACCCAATCCTGATTTGGGCGCTCTTTACAGGCATCCAGACTGTGACGATTCTCGGCACTGGTCTGGTGCGCTCGCTCACCGTCTCTCATGTGCGCTATGGCAGCGATGATCTCTATTACAACCACTATAATGCCGTACTTGTGCTGCACGGAGAGAACCCTTATACTGGCCAGCGACTGGTGGACGAAGCCGCTTACTTCGGGGAGTTTGCCTTTACCCCCATTGCGCGCGGGCGTTTTGCCGATCCGCACCACTATCCGACTCAGGCCGAGATGGATCAGGTATTGCGCGCGTATCTAGCACATCCCGAAAGCCTGCCATCCGAAGTGGATCCGCGCACCACGCACAGTTATCCAGCGGGTGCGTTTCTCGTCGTGCTGCCTTTCGTTGCGGCAGGCATCCCCAGCATCGCTTTTCCACAAATCTTGCTCTTCTTGCTCCTCTTTGCTGCGATACTTCGTATCACACCTGCACCCTGGCGGTTGCCTGTCGCGTTGCTAGCGCTGAGTGCGGCGGATGGCGCACGGCAAGCCGCCGGCTCCGACTTCGAGATTTGGCCGCTGGCATTTGTGGCTCTTGCCTGGATCGTGCGGGAACGCCGCTGGTCTTCTGCTCTGTTGCTGGGCGTCGCGTGCGCGATTAAGCAGACTGCCTGGCTTGCGGCGCCATTCTATCTCATCTGGGTCTGGCGCGAGAAAGGCGCTGCTGAAGCCGCGCGCCGTGCAGCTCTGGCCGCCGTGACCCTCCTTGTCATCAATGCACCTTGGATCATCGCATCGCCGCACGAATGGCTATCGAGCATCTTCTTACCAGTGAGCTTGCCACTACTTCCTGATGGGAGTGGCATCATTGGTCTATCGCTCACTGGGTTGCTGCCACTTGCGCCATCTATCGTGTTTGCGGCGTTGGAAGTGGCTGCGCTGGTCATTGCGCTTTTCTGGTATTCACGCGCACAGCCTCGCTATCCCTATGCCGGGCTAATCCTCCCGCTCATTCCGTTGCTCTTCGCATGGCGCAGCCCAGAGCGCTATTTCGTCCTATCGCCACTCATCGCTGTTCTGGCGCTCGCGCTAATACTGGCACAGAGCGCATGTAAAAAACCGGCGGGCGCAAACATTACGCCCACCGGTCCGAACTAGCGAAACAAATCAGCAGTTAGCTAAGCGGGAAGACGGGAAGCGCCCACTTGCCGCCAGAGACACCAGCCAGTACGCCAGCCATCGCTGTGTACCACGCCACGATGGCTGTAGCAATGCCGAACC
The DNA here is from genome assembly GCA_030167145.1 of Ktedonobacterales bacterium. Taxonomy (GTDB): domain Bacteria; phylum Chloroflexota; class Ktedonobacteria; order Ktedonobacterales; family JADMIN01; genus SMAG-U1939. Next base: position 350,760 of record CP126532.1, read on the forward strand.
AACCGCCAAGCTGCGTCAGCCCCTTTCCAGCCGCATCGCCATTGAAGGCGCCAATGGCCAGCAGCAAGAAAGTAATAAACAGGAGAACGAAGACGGCTGCGGTTGAGCCATTGGTACGGAACGAACCAAGCATCATAATGCCTGTAAAGATCGTCCAGCCAATCAAGTAGTAACCTAAAGCATTGCCCGATGGCCCGGTCTTGGTTCCAAAGCCAATGCCGAAACCAGGGATGAGCAAGGCCGCAAAAGAGAGCCAGAACGCGCCAAAAGAAGCGAACGCCGTCGCTCCGAATGTGTTGCCAGTGCGGAATTCCCACATACCCGCGCATAATTGCGCGATGCCGCCATAGAATACCGCAAGACCGATAACGACGAGAATGTCGCCGCCGCCCTTGAGAAGTCCGGCATTGACAGCACTGAGGACGAAGGTGGTCAATGCGAATCCGCAGAGACCAAGGGGACCAGGGTTGGCAATCTTGACTTCGTTCACGAAGAACTCCTCTCGGGGAGGGAAACACCTCTGTCTCCTCCCATACATGCCGAATTGCCCCGGGGAAAACTCCCTGTTACGAGAAAGAAGTGCATTGACGCTGAACATCCGCCGCGCGAGTATTCCATAGTTGGTGAATCCACCGGTCGCGGCGTACATCCAGGGTCGCCGTATCTCCTCCTTTCACTCGGTGTATTCGTAGGTCATCTCGCTGGTGCGTATCCCCGGAAAGTGGGGATGCTCAGGGGCTAACGCGCCCGCCTGTCTCTTACGCGCTTTCAGCGATATGCCAGTTGTCTAGCCATTGGTGATCTGGCATCTTGCTATGGTTAAATTACGTAACCATCACGTGCTTATACGTACTCTGCGCTGGCCAAAGCGCTGTTATCCAAGTTCTGCTAGGGCGAATGTATCATAAAACGAAGCGAAATGGAATACCCTAAGCATCGCGTTGCGAAATTTGTTATCATACCTGCAACGGGTGCTCAGTTACACGTGCCCGGTGTCAGCGATTGTTCGTCAGGTCAAATGGAGGCAATCATGTCTAATCCGCAGGATTCCGTCGGGACATCCACGACCATTGACGCGCTGTTGCAGGAGGAGCGGGTGTTTGCGCCGTCGGCGGCCTTCGTCGCCCAGGCGACCATCGCCGACCCCACCGTCTACGAGCGCGCCGCCGCCGACCCCGACGCCTTCTGGGCCGAGGCCGCCCGCCGCCTCGACTGGTTCACCCCCTTCACCTCGGTGCTCGACTGGGATCCGACCGCCACCCCCCCCACCGCCCGCTGGTTCGCCGACGGCACCCTCAACGCCGCCTACAACTGCGTGGATCGCCATCTCAAGACGTTCCGCAAGAACAAAGCGGCCCTCATCTGGGAGGGGGAGCCAGGCGACCGGCGGGTGCTGACCTACCAGGACTTATACCGCGAGGTCAACACCTTCGCCGCCGTCCTGCAACAATTGGGCGTGCAGGCCGGCGACCGCGTCGCCTTCTACATGCCGATGCTTCCCGAACTGGCCATCGGCCTGCTGGCCTGCGCGCGGCTGGGCGCGCCACACACCGTGATCTTCGGCGGCTTCAGCGCCGAGGCGCTGCGCGACCGCATCCAGGACTCCGCGGCCAGCGTCGTGGTCACCGCCGACGGCGGCTGGCGGCGCGGCAACGTCGTCCCCTTGAAAGACACCACCGACGCCGCGCTCACCGACACCCCCAGCGTGCGCCACGTCCTCGTCGTGCAGCGCGTCGGCCCCGCGGCGCGCGCGGTGGCGATGCACGAGGGCCGCGACGTGTGGTACCACGACGCCGTGGCGCAGGTGACGCAGGGTGGGCGGCACGTGCCGGTGGTCGCCCCGGTGCCGGTGGCGAGCGAGCATCCGCTCTACATCATGTACACCTCGGGCACCACCGGCAAGCCCAAGGGGCAGCTGCACACCACCGGCGGCTACCTGACCGGGGTGGCGCTGACCCACCAGTGGATCTTCGACCTCAAAGAGGAGGATGTCTACTGGTGTACCGCCGACATCGGCTGGGTGACGGGCCACTCCTACATCGTCTACGGCCCGCTGGCGAACGGCGCGAGTGTGGTGATGTACGAGGGCGCGCCGGACTACCCCGACAAAGACCGCTTCTGGGCGCTGGTCGAGCAGTACCGGGTCAGTATCCTCTACACCGCGCCGACCTCGATCCGCACCTTCATGCGCTGGGGCGAGCAGTACCCCGCCGCCCACGACCTCACCTCGCTCCGCCTCTTGGGCACGGTCGGCGAACCGATCAACCCCGAGGCGTGGATCTGGTACCAGCAGCACATCGGCGGCGGCGCGCAGGCTACGGCCGCCGCCCAGACGGGCCGCCCGCCGTGTCCGATTGTGGATACCTGGTGGCAGACCGAGACCGGCATGATCCTGATCTCACCGCTGCCGGGGCTGGTGCCGACCAAGCCCGGCTCCGCCACCCGCGCCTTCCCCGGCGTCTTCCCGGCGATCCTCGACGCCGCCGGGGCGCCCGTCCCCGCGGGCAGCGGCGCGGGCGGCAACCTGGTGCTGACCCGGCCCTGGCCGGCGATGTCGCGCGGCATCTGGGGCGACCCGGCCCGCTACCAGGCGACGTATTGGGCGACGTATCCGGGGCAGTATCTGACCGGGGACGGGGCGCGGCAAGACGCCGACGGCTACTACTGGTTGCTGGGGCGGGTGGATGATGTGGTCAATGTCTCGGGGCATCGGCTGGGCACGATGGAGGTGGAGAGCGCGCTGGTGGCGCATCCGGCGGTGGCGGAGGCGGCGGTGATCGGCGCCAGCGATGCGCTGACCGGGCAGGCCATCGTCGCCTTCGTCACGCCGCGCGCCGGGCAGCAGCCCAACGACGCGCTGACCGCCGAACTCAAGGAGCAGGTGGTGCGCAGCATCGGCGCGCTCGCCCGGCCGCAGCGCATCTACTACACCAGCGAGCTGCCCAAGACGCGCTCGGCCAAGATCATGCGGCGGCTCTTGCGCGACATCGCCGAGGGGCGGGTCTTGGGCGACACCACCACGCTGCTCGACCCCTCCATCGTCGCCCAGATCAAAGAACAGTATGAGGCCTCCGAAGGCTAAGGCTGCCGCTTTGCTGAGCACAATGCCGTCTTCTCTGGTGTAGAGAAGGCGGCATTGCTCGATCCGAGACTTCTCACGTTAGCGGTTAAATCCGCGATTTACTAAATAGATGCCTGTAAGCGTCACCAGTCCACCAACAATTTGATGTGGCGCGAGCGCCTCACCAAGAAGCGGCACAGCGAAGAGCGCAGTGAGCACGGGCTGGCAAAGTAACGTAACAGAGGTAATGGAGGCAGGCAGATGACCGAGTACGTAGTTGATGGCCAGCCAGCCCACCACCTGAGAAATCAGCCCTAGGCCAAGTAGCGCAAGCCATGTGCCTGCGGAGAATCCCCAGAGTTCGTGCCGAAGCAGAAGGTTGAAGATGAGCAACAATACTGTGCCAGACAATCCTGGGATCCAAAGTGAGGCAAGCGTGTTCAAGTGCACACGTAAACGTTGTGTCAGCACGAGGTAGAGCGCGTACGCGACTCCCGCCGATAAAGCGAGCGCATCGCCGAAACCGATGTGCCCTGCTCCGTGCAATGCATCTTGTCCGACGATAATACCCATCCCCGCGAGCGCCATTGCCAGCCCCATCCAATAGGAGGGTTTCAGCCGTTCGCGGAAGACAAGAAGTGCGATCAGTCCGACGATGATCGGCGCGTCATTGGCGAGTAGGGTTGCATTCGCTGCTGTCGTGATGAACAGAGAGGTGTTCCACAGTCCCAGGTCGAGTGCGAAAAAGACGCCGGTACCCAGCGCGAGCAGCCAGAGCCGACGGTCACGTGTTATTTCGCCATGCCGGAAGGACCGCAAGAAGAGGGGTAGTAATGCAATTTCGCAGATGGCAACACGATAGAAGGCAGAGACCGTGCCAGGAACATCAGCCAGCCGTGTGAAGATTGCCGAAAGTCCGATGCAGCCGATGCCCAGCGCCAGCAACATGTAGATACGCAGGCGGCTCACTGGAACCGTCTCGGGCCGTGGCGCAACAGCATCAACCACCGGCATACTCACTCCAACATCCGCCATATACTTATCCTCAACTTCTTACCCACGTTACGGCCATGTAGGCTTTCGAACGCTTTTCAATGGTCATCAACGAGAAGCCGACTAATGAACCAAGGGTCGTACTATCACGCTACTGCCTTCTCGCCTTCCGGCAGCACTCACTTGCTATGAGGCGCGAAACACTCGTTCTGCATGTCAATCACGAGCAATGCCAGTTTCATCTCGCGTGTCTCCCAATTCAAGGCTACTTCGTGATACGGCTGTGTTCTGGCAGCCTGTCAGTCTCACTATCATCATGAAGTGCGACAACTGATACGGCGACTGGTTGCGGAGTAACCCGAACCAACTGTCGCACCCGCGCGAATTGTGTGTTCAGCGTGCCATTGGTGATCATGGTGCCCAGCAATACCAACAGCAGCCCAGCAAAGGAATTCCAAGACACACGCTCACCCAGGAAGATCATCCCCCAGAGCAGTGCGGTACAAGGCAGCAAATAGGTGACCAGTGCTGTGCGTGTCGGGCCAACGTGGTGAATCAGCCAGAAGTAGAGCAGATAGGCCAGTGCTGTACCCATCACTCCTAGCTCAACAATGCAGGCAAACGTGGCAAGCGATGGCAGATGGGTTGGCGGATCCCAGAGCAACGCAACAGGTGTCACTACCAGCAGTGCTCCGGCCTGCATGGTGAGCGGCGCGGCCAAGGGCGCGGAGCCAGCGTAGCGTTTGCTCATCAAAGCTCCCACTGCATAAGCGGCAGCTGCGATCAATACGGCGAGCTCGCCCAGAGTCTGCGCCATGCTTCCCCCGCCCAGATTGAACGCTGCCGGGCCAATCAACACAGCCACACCAAGGAAGCCGATCAGCACGCCCGTGCTGCGGCGAAGTGTGAGCGATTCGTGAGCTGACCCAATCCAGAACTGCGCGAGCACGACCGTGAACAGTGGTGTACTCGCGTTTAAGATAGAAGCGACGCCGCTGGCGATACGGGTTTCACCCCAAGAAATGAGTAGAAATGGTATGGCGTTATTGATTGTGCCGATGAGTAGACCGTAGCCAAGGTAGCGACGCCAACCAGCAGCCAGCGCGGGTCGGCATGCGGCGATAAGCGCGAGTGTCAGCACTGAAAGTGTCAAACGTCCGAAAACTAGTGTAGCAGGGGAGACGTCTTCCACCGCAATCTTGATGAAAAGAAAGGAGATACCCCAGATGAGGGCCAGCGCAAAAAGTACCCCATATTCACGCGCGCGCATCGTAGATTGCCTCCCCATTCACACGTGTTCGATGTGAAGCCATTCCAACCCACGCTCCCAGTTCCGCGCGAGCACATGCTGCCCCAGTTCCTGGTTGCGCTCGGCAAGCGCCATAATCAACTCGCTATGGTCATGTACCGAAGGTGTACGGTCCGCACTACCCCAGAAGGCGCGCTCGATGCGACGCACCTTCGACTTCAGAGTGCCAAGCGTACTTATCAATTCGCTATTACCGCTGCGCTCGGTAAATGCCGCGTGTAGCGCCAGATCGGCCTCCGTCGCCGCGTCCGCGTCGCAGACCTCGAGCGCCGTAGACAGGCGCTCGTTTGCGCTTCGCATTGCGTCGAGCATGTCTGGCGTAACCTGAGGCATGGCGAGCCTGAGCGACAGTGCCTCAAGAGTTGCCACTATTGGGTAAATTTCGCGCGCCTGGGTCAGCGTGACCGGACTGACAAAGCTACGGCGTGTTGCGGATGTAATAACCAACCCATCTTCGCTCAGCCGCTGCACTGCCTCACGCACTGGTGTACGACTCATGCCAAGCGCCTCAGCTAATGCCTCGTCTCGAAGTGCCTCGCCTGGCGTCAGTGTGCCATCTAGAATCCAGTCGCGCAGGCGTTCATAAGCCACGTCACGCAGGCAGACTCGGGAAATCACTGCACTGGATGTGTCGGGAATAGGCAATTTCCACTCCCTCCCTCACTATTCACCTCAAATGCCAAACAGAATATTGTATACAGTATACAAAATTTCTGAAGTGGTGTGCAACCTATCCAACTACACAGTGACCTGGATGGAACCGGAGTGGCAGTACAGCATCTTGACGTTGCTCAGGCAGTGGGGTATGCTGGGGGTGTCCTAGGTGGGTAGCTCAATTAGGCAGAGCAGCGGTCTCCAAAACCGCAGGTTGCAGGTTCGATTCCTGTCCCACCTGCCCAACTCAGCCCTGTATGATCCCTGAATATATCCCACTGTGCACCACACAGCCGGCCATTCATCGCACCCTCGTCTCGACACATCATCCCCCTGTTGACAGCAAAACGGACAGCAAAACGGACAGCAAAACCTCCAAACCGGCACGCGCTTGTGCGGTGTCACGGGCAAGTAACGACATCATCACCACAGCGGCATCCTGCTGCACATCCGGTATCACATGCGAATAGATGTCCAGCGTGATACTCACCGACGCGTGCCCCAGCATCTCGGAGACCACCTTCGGGTTCACCCGCGACCCCAGCAGCAACGTCGCCGCTGTATGCCGCAGATCGTGGAACCGGATGCGCGACAGACCCGCACGCTCCACCAACCGCAGAACGCATGGTACACACCGCTCGCATCCAGCGGCCCACCCGTCGCGCCACAAAACACCAGATCCTGTCCAATTCCCTGCTCGTGCCACGCCGCACCCAGCAGCAACCGCTCATGATGCTGCGCCACCCTATGCCGCCGCAGCGCCTCCACCGCGAGCGCTGCCTGCGCGATCTGCCTGCGCGAGCGTTTCGTCTTCGTCTCACTCAACATCAGCGCCCCCGACTGGTCCCGCTGCAACGTCGCACGCACCCGCAACACCAGCAGGTTGCCAACACCAGATAGATCCCCCAGGTCCACCTCCTGCCAGCGCAGCGCCAAAAGTTCACCCTGCCGCATGCCAGTGGTCACCGGCACAACATGCAACGCTTCGAGCCGCTCACCCACCGCAGCCGCCAGGAACCGTTGCGCCTCCTCCCGCGTGAAAAACCGCATCTCCCGCTCACGCATGCGCGGCACATCCACCAATCCCAAACGCAGCACCGCCGAGAGCGCCTTACCCGGCCCAACACCGGTACGATGTGGAGCCGCACATACTCGCTGTGCCGCTTCCACGTCGAGTGCCGCAGCGTCGGCGCCACCGGCAGCCCGGCATCCAGCGCACGTCTGGCCTCGCTCAAGCGCCGCTGGACCTCCTGCCGCGTCTTGCCTGTGAAACTCTTGCGCCGCCCATCCTCAAGCGTCAGTTGCGATACCCACCGACCATCCGCACGCTTGAAGATCGTCCCTTCACCATGTCCGCGTCGTGGCATGCTGTGCCCAGTTCCATTTCTTTTGTAGCACATGGCTATATGAAGGGTCGCGTGGGATAGGGTATCGCTGCCGAGCCATCGCCTGGCCTGCTTGGCCCACCCTGCCCCAACGCGGCGATATACGCTTCCAACGTCGCCACCGGCACCAGCCGTCGTCCGCCATCTTTGATCGAGAAGATCTCTCCCCGCATCAGCTTCGGATACAACTTCGCGCGACAGATGCCCAACGCCAGTGCCGCTTCCGATGGCGTCAGCAACAGCTTCGGCACGACGGCAGAAGCATACTGCTTGGATGATCGCTTCACCTGTGCCTTCGACGTCGCCAACGCCGCATTCACTGCCGCAGGTGTTCGCTGAACTCTCATCGCCAACGCCGCATTCACTGCCGCAGGTGTTCGCTGAACTCTCATCGCCATCACCACACCTCCACCCGCTCTATCTCACCTTCGCGCGCCTCGTACCGCCCACTGGCAGTCCACCCTACCCGCTGGTCCGTCCCGCTCCCGTGCGAATACCCCCGCAGCGTACATTTATAGTAGGCCTTGTCCTGGTAGCTGACCCGCACCAACTGCACGCACGTCTTACAGGTCAGTCCCGCTGGTCCCGCGCCATACACCGCCACCAGCGGATTACCCGCCTGACGCCGCCGTATATCCCGAAGTCGCGCACGACTCCGTGCGCGTTCTTGCTCCTGCCTGATACGTTCTGCGCGTTCGGCATCTGACACACGAGCGTCCCACATCGCCAGCTTCCGAGCCGCCCTCTAGTTCACCTCCACCGTCACCGGCTCACCCCACAACGACTCTACTTCAATGGTCTCTGCGATGGTCTCTGCGATGGTCTCTGCGATGGTCTCTGCGATGGTCTCTGCGATGGTCTCTGCGATGGTCTCTGCGATGGTCTCTGCGATCTGGTGCGCCTTCATCGTGTTCATCATCGCCGTGCCTCCTTTGCCACATTGCGTGGCCCCAGATAGCGCAACTCACCCGGCGGTGTCCAGTCGAACAACCCTTGCTGACCACGTAGCGGAATTGGCTCAAGTAGCCGGACCTCAGAGAACACCCAACCGTAGCGGCCAGAGTGATAATTAACATGAATCCTGGATAAGCTCGGCCCCTGGCCCGGCCAGGAGGTGGCGGTCGAGATGCAGCGACGGTTTCTTGGGCTGGTGGCAGTAGGCAATGAGACCAGCCAGCAGGTGAACGAGGAAGTTGAGCGGGCTGTGATGGCGGGTATGTCGATCTGGCAGACGTTCTTGCGCTGGTCGTTAATGCTCTCGATGATGGCGCGCTTGCGCAGCAGCAGCGTGTCGGTAACCGCCAGCAGTCGCTCGCGCATGTTCTTGCGCAACGTGGTAACGAGCTGGATGCCAGGCTCGATCAAGAGGTGCTCGGCCAGCGGCTGCGAGATATAGCCCCGGTCGCCAAAGAGTTTACCGAAGAGGCGGCGCACCAGGCGAGGCACAGGACGGAGGCACGGGGCGGCGGTCATCCACGTTGCCGGGGGTGAGGCAGACGGCCAGCAGTTCGCCGCGGCCATTGACCACCAGATGCAACTTGAAGCTGTAGAACCCGCCGACCGAGGTCTTGCCGCGTCGCGCATCGGCCCGAAAGACGCGGTGCTGCGAGATGTGCGCATTGTGGCAGACGTGCAACGCGGTGGAGTCCACAAAACTCAGGTTGGTACATGACCCCAGTTGGGGGTATGCAGGTAGACCGCCAGCGGCAGCACCACGCGCGGCAGGAGCGCGACAAAGCGGGTGGAGCTGACCAACTGCGGAAACTCGGCGCGCAACTGGACCTGAACCTGTTGCGTAGAAAAGCCCTTGAACGTCCGGTGAACGTCCGGTAGCCCGACTGCTGAAAGAGAATCAAGATGGTCATGATCTCACTCGGACGCAGTCGGGTCACACGCTTGCGCCGCCGCTTCCCTGCGGCGACCAGTTCGCGTTCCCAGAGCGGCGCAAACTGCTGCCAGAACGTATCCACCGAACAGTACAGGTCGAGTATACTCATGCTAATGCCTCCGGGTAGGGACTGATGGGTCGGGATAGACCGCATCATATCCCTGCCGTAGGCATTTCGCTTATCCAGAATTCACGTCGTGTTATTCTTGGCGCAATCTGCCCCTTGACAAAGCAATGCGTTCAAGGCATTCTTGTCGTGAGCGATTCCGGGAGCGATTCCGAGGCATTTCGAATTGAGGGATGCGCCGCGAGAGTGAAGGGGGCAGCATGGCAAAGAGACCAACGATCGAAGATATTGCACGGTTGGCGGGGGTCTCGCGCACCACGATTTCACGCGTCTTGAATCACCGTCCTGATGTGGATCGTGCCACACGTGAACGTGTTTTGCAGGTCATCGAAGAGCAGGGCTATGTGCCGAGTCTGACGGCTGCGGGGTTGGCAGGAGGACGCAATCGGCTGCTGGGCATGCTGTTGCCAGTCTTCACCTGGCCGATCATTCCCGATCTTATCCGTGGCATCAGCGAAATCTTGAAGCAGACTCCCTATGAACTGGTCCTCTACACCTTCAATGATGAAGACTTGCATCGCGACCGGCGTGACGTTATCAACCGTTTGCTCGCGACCAACCTGACTGCGGGACTGCTTGGAGTGTTTCCGGGCGCATTGTCCGCGCAATTGACAGAACTGTATGACCACGGCGTGCCAGTGGTCATCATTGACGACCAGCAAGCACAGACCACGCCATGGGTACGCGCGGACAACGTTACCGGAGCCTATGAGGTGGTACATCATCTGACCGTGCTCGGGCATCGCCGGATCGCCCACATCCAGGGGCCGGCTGAATATCTTGCCTCGCACGACCGCCACCAAGGCTATCTCCGTGCTCTCGAGGAGACAGGCATAGTGCCGGATCCCGCGCTCATCCTCGAAGGGGACTTCCTGCCGCAATCTGGCTACGAGGGCGCCAATCGGCTCTTTGATATGCCGCCCGAAACACGGCCTACCGCCATCTTTGCCGCTGCGGACCAGATGGCGTACGGCGTACTGCGCGCAGCCGAGGAACGCAACATTACGATAGCGAAAGATATCGCGCTGGTCGGTTTCGACGACGACGCCCCTTCAGCCCATGTGCTGCCACCATTGACGACAGTTCGCCAACCATCCTTTGAAATGGGACAGGAGGCCATCAAACTGCTGCTCGATTTGGTCGCCCAGGCGGAAGGGCAAGCCTCCGGGCGTGATAGCGCCGTATCTGCCTACGACAAGGGCGAACACAGACCACTGCAGATTGTCCTGCCAACGTCGCTTATCGTGCGTGCCTCGTCGGGCGCACCCGATCCTGTTTCTCCTGTTCCAATCCAGCAGCCTTCAATCATGTGACATGAAGGCATATGAGCCTGAGCCTGCGGAGGCAGGCAACATTGCGCAGCCTCGTTGTCCGTCGCCCCGGGGAACACCGTTCGTTCCCCATCTGACACTGGAGGTGTGTTGTGGCAGGTCCTCATTTCGCCCGGCGTAGGCCCAGACTTGGATTGTTCCTTTTCGCGTCCTTGCTCGTGATGTCGTTACTGCTTTCCGCTTGTGCCAGCGCCACAAAGCACGTGGCGCATCGCAACTACGTGACCATCGTGGCAAATGCATCTGGCGATTACACGCAGAACTTCAACCCGTACAACACGTCAAATCTGACGACATCGCAGGGAGTGATCTACGAGACGCTGCTCTTCTTTAACCGCGGTGATGAGAGCGTCACGCCATGGCTGGCCTCGAATTATCAGTATTCGAGCGACCTGACCCAGATTACGTTTACGATGCGCTCAGGAGTGATGTGGTCAGACAATCAGCCGTTCACCAGCGATGATGTGGCGTTCACGCTCAATCTGCTCAAGAAATATCCAGCCATGGATCTCAATGGCCTGTGGAACACGATCACCAGCGTCACCGCGCCTGATCCCACAACCGTCGTCGTGAAGTTGAATGCGCCATTCACCCCACTCCTGTGGTATCTGGGCGGCCAGACATGGATACTGCCCAAGCACATCTGGGCGACGGTTGGCGACGGCAGCCAGTATACAGATCCCAATCCAGTGGGCACTGGGCCATACGTGCTGAAGTCGTTCACACCGCAACTCGTTGTGCTGTCGAAGAATCCGAAGTTCTGGCAACCGGGCAAACCGCTCGTCCAGGAACTACACTATCCTGCCTTCGATTCGAACACCAGTGCAGAACTCGCAATGGATCAAGGCACCGTAGACTGGGCAGGCATCTACACCGCCGACATCCAGAAGACCTATGTCAACCGCGATCCGGCGCACAACCACTATTGGTTCCCGCCAAGCGACATCCTGATGCTGTTCGTCAATACCGCGAAGTACCCGTTCAACCTCTTGCCTGTGCGCAAAGCGCTCAGCTTTGCGATTGATCGCCCCAAGCTCTCCAAGATTGCTGAAAGCGGATATGAACCGCTCGCCAGCCCAACCGGCCTGGTGTTGCCATACGACCAGAAATTCCTTGCGCCACAGTATCAGAACCTTCAGTTCACGACCGATGCCAATGCCGCGCAGCAGCAACTTGAGAGCGCCGGATTTACCAAGGGCGCTGGTGGCATCTACGTGGACAAGAATGGCAAGAAACTCTCGATGACACTTGATGTCGTCTCTGGTTTCACGGATTGGATCACTGGCGCGCAGATCATTGCGAGCAACCTCACGGCGCTCGGTATCGAGGTCAACGTCAATACGATCTCGCAGGATGCGTGGTCAAATAATCTGGCCACGGGGAGCTTCGACATCTCGCTGTGCTGGACCAACCCAGGCCCATCACCGTACTTCATCTTTGATGCCCTGCTGCGCAGCACCAATTCGGCGCCGTTGGGCCAGACGGCCAACTCGAATTACGAGCGCTGGAGTGACCCCGCAGTTGACACGATGCTCAATCAATTTGCCCAGTCGAACGACCTGGCGACCCAACAGCAAGCGATGGCCGGTATTGAGCAAGTTATGGTTGAGCAATTGCCGAGCATCCCGCTACTGAACGAGCCATACTGGTACGAATACAACACGACCAGTTATGTCGGCTGGCCGGATGCCAAGCACCTGTACGCTGAGCCATCGCCGTATTCATATCCAGATAACGAGGTCGTGCTGCTGCATCTGCAACCAGCCAGCTAGGTTGCCCCGACTCGACACCCGCAACTTCATAGGGGAGCGGCCCTGGCAACTACTCTCCTATGAGGACCACGCGGGGATACACCGCGACGAGGAGAAGCCTGATGCGTCACTTGTTACGACGCGCGGCCTTTTATGTGGTTGCGCTATGGGCTGCCGTAACACTCAATTTTCTCGTGCCGCGCCTCTCGCCCGGCAACCCTGCTCAGGCGATGCTGAGTCGCCTGCACGGGAAAGCGTCGCCGCAGGCGATTCATGCCCTCGAAATCTTGTTCGGAGTCAATACGCACGACTCGCTCTGGACACAATATCTTCAGTACCTGAATAACCTGTTGCACGGCGATCTAGGGGTCTCCATCACCTATTTGCCAGCGCCCGTCACGCAGGTGATAATGCGAGACCTGCTCTGGACACTCATCCTCGTCGGCGTAACGCTGATCATTAGTTTCGTCATTGGCACACTGCTCGGCGCTGTGGTCGCCTGGCGCCACGGCTCCATGCTGGACTCCATACTCCCACCGGTGTTCACGTTTCTGTCGGCTATTCCCTATTTCTGGTTGGCGTTGATCTTCCTCTATATCTTTGGATTTACACTCGGTTGGTTTCCCATCTACGGCGGGTATGATGCCGACTCAACTACTCCAGGAATGAACATTGACTTTCTCGTCAGCGCATTGCAGCACGCGATTCTGCCGGCGATTACCATCGTCATCGGCTCCATTGCGGGCTGGATCCTCGGCATGCGGAACACAATGATTTCCACACTCTCGGAAGATTACGTCCTCATGGCGGAGGCGAAAGGGCTGTCAGAGCGGCGCATCATGCTGACCTATGCGGCACGTAACGCAATTCTGCCCAACATCACGAGCTTCGCCCTCTCGCTCGGCTTCGTCGTCAGCGGCGCATTGCTCACCGAGATCGTGTTCTCGTATCCCGGCATTGGCTACGCGCTGCTGCAAGCTGTCGAGAACCACGACTACTCCTTGATTGAGGGCATATTTCTGCTGATCGTCATCGCCGTGCTGGCCGCAAACTTTCTCGCTGATATTGCCTATGTCGTGCTCGACCCGCGCGTGCGTCATGAGAGGGGACGCGCATGAATCAACCATTGACCCTCTTCACGGATAAACTCTCTGCCGCATGGCGATTTACCGCGCAGAACCGGAAAGTCAGCGTCGGTATCGCTGTCGTCGCATTCTTCGTACTGATGGCCATCTTTGGGCCGGTGCTGGTCCATCAGGATCCAACGGCATTTACCGAAGACCTTCTTCTGCCGCCGTCAGCGGCGCACTGGCTCGGCACTACCCAGAATGGGCAGGATGTCTTTGCCCAGGTAGTGTATGGTTCACGGGTTTCGCTCGCTCTTGGCTTCATCGTGGGCATCCTGACCACGGCTGTATCGGTGGTGGTTGGGGTGGTATCCGGCTACTTCGGCGGCGTGATTGATGAGCTATTTTCACTTGTCACCAATGTCTTTCTGGTGCTGCCAACACTGCCACTGGCTATCCTGCTGGCAGCGTTCTTGCCTTACAAGGGCCCACTGACTCTGGGCATTGTCATTGGCGTCACTGGGTGGTCGTGGGGCGCGCGGGTCATGCGCTCGCAAACGCTCTCGATGCGGGGCCGCGACTTCGTTGAGGCAGCCCAGGCGCGGGGCGAAAGCCCATTTCGCATCATCTTCTTTGAGATCTTGCCCAACGAAACTGGGCTGGTGGCGGCAGAACTGCTGGGCACGGTGATCTACTGTATCCTGGCTCAAGCGGGACTTGAGTTCATTGGGCTAGGAAATCCAAGCAGCGTCAGTTGGGGAACGATGTTCTTCTTCGCGCAGAATAGCGACGCGCTGCTGCTGGGCGCGTGGTGGTGGTTCCTGCCCCCTGGCATCTGTATCGCGGTGTTGGGAGCCGCGCTTGCGCTCGTCAACTTCGGCATTGATGAAATTGCCAACCCTCGTCTGCGCACTGAGCGCGCACGCAAGCCATCGCTGCTCAACCGGGCGCTCGGCACGTCCCAGACCTCAGCACAACTACAGGAGGATTTGGCATGACTTTGCCACCTGGATCACTACCCTCCGACTCTGCCAATATCCTGGAGATCAAGCATCTGAGCGTCGAATATGCGTCGGCCAGCGGGACAGTTCGCGCCCTCAATGACGTCAGCATTGCTCTGCAACGAGGTCAGATTTTGGGACTCGCGGGCGAAAGTGGGAGTGGCAAGACAACGCTTGGACACGCGATAGCGCGCCTGCTCCATCCCCCCGCCGCTATTACCGGTGGGCAGGTATTCTACTATCCCGCCCAGGAATCTCAGCATGTCAGGGCAGAGAAGACCACAGGCGCCGACCAGCCAGTTGACGTCCTGCGATTGACTGCCAAACAACTGCGGGTTGTGCGGTGGAGCACGCTGGCCATTGTCTTTCAGAGCGCGATGAACGCGCTCAACCCGGTACTGCGGCTCAGCAGCCAGATAGACGATGTCATCAAGGCGCACCGGCCAGTGATGACCGTGCAGGAACGGCGGGAGCGCGCCAACGAACTCTTGCGGCTCGTTGGCATATCGCCTGACCGCATCAAGAGCTATCCGCACGAACTGAGCGGCGGCATGCGACAGCGCGCTATCATCGCCATAGCCCTGGCGCTGTCGCCAGAAATCATCATCATGGATGAGCCAACCACGGCGCTAGATGTGGTGGTGCAGCGCGAGATTCTCATGGAAATCGCGCGGCTGCGGGAGCGCTTCAACTTCTCGGTAATCTTCATCACCCATGACCTCTCGCTGCTGCTTGAGCTTGCCGACAAGATTGCCATCATGTACGCCGGCCGCATCATCGAAACGGCCACCTGCGACGAACTCAAGCGGCAGCCACGACATCCCTATAGCTATGGCATGCTCCATTCGTTTCCCACGCTTCATGGCCCACGGCGCAGAATGACGGGCATTCCCGGCTCACCGCCTGATCTGCGTGAGATACCTACTGGCTGTGCGTTTCATCCGCGCTGCCCTATGGCATTCGCTCCATGCGCCACGGCTCTGCCAGCGGTGCGCGCTTCCAGCGCCGAGACTCCCAAACAACTGGTCGCGTGCCATCTCTACGATCCAGCGCATACGAGCGGACCACTGCCGACGAATGCCGATTTGGGAGCACGCTACGAGGAAGTCTACGCGCAGGTCGGCGTAAAGCCAAAGGGCACGTACAAGCGCGCGCCGGTGGAGGAAGTTCGATGAATGCGGAAGATACGACCATGAATAGTCCAACCGAAGCCGCCAGAGCCGCTGAAACGCGCCCAATTGCTAATCCACTGCCCGCCGGGGTGGGGGCCGCGACCACCTACATGCCCCCGAGAGGGGCGCCAGTGCTAGAAGGCACGCATCTACACAAACAATTCGCGTTGCGGCAATTCAGGATTGCGGGTGGTCAACAGGTTGTCCATGCGGTCGAGAATGCCAGCCTCGCCCTCTATCCAGGACGTGCGCTTGCTCTGGTGGGTGAGAGTGGTAGCGGCAAAAGCACCCTTGCGCGTATGTTTGCACGTCTGTATGCGCCAACCTCGGGCGGCATTGCGTTTGAGGGACAGCCAGTTCTAGGCGCGATGGGCAGTACGCGCTCAGCTTTGCGGGCGTACCGGCGACAGGTACAGATGATCTTCCAGGATCCGTTCGCCTCGCTCAATCCGGTGCATAGTGTGCGTTACCATTTAAGCCGGCCACTTCGGCTCTACGACCATGCCAGAACCAAGCGGCAGGAAACAGAGCAGATACTGGCGCTGCTCGACCGCGTCAGTCTGAGTCCAGCAGAACAATTCATCCAGAAATATCCGCATCAGTTGAGCGGCGGGCAGCGTCAGCGGGTGGCGATTGCCCAGGCGCTGGCGGTCCGCCCAAAGGTCATCCTGGCCGATGAACCTGTCTCGATGCTAGACGTTTCAATCCGGCTGGACATTCTCAATCTGATGCTGGCCCTGAAAGACGAAGAGCAACTCGCCTATCTGTTCATCACACACGATATCGCCAGTGCGCGGTACTTCGCGGAAGACACCATGATTATGTATGCGGGGCAGGTCATGGAAGGCGGGCCAAGCGATGCCATCATCCAGCAGCCGAAGCACCCCTATACGCAATTGTTGATTTCCGCGGCGCCCGATCCTGACCGCCCGACAGATGTTCAGTTCCAAGCGCGTGGCGAGATTCCCAGCCTGATTACTCCGCCGACTGGCTGCCGCTTCCACCCGCGTTGCCCGCATGCCATGCCAGTCTGTCGAGAGCGATTCCCTGACCGCACAGACCTGGGCAACGGCCAATGGACCCACTGCTTCCTCTATGGAGAGGGCAACGACACCACATCTACGCAAGCATCCATCGCACCCACTGCTGCGCAGCATTCCTGAGACTGGAGTTTCCTGTAATGGCACGCATCAAACTGGCTTATATCGGCGGCGGAAGCACACGCGCCGCAGGCACCATGGCGTCCTTCATCTGGCAGGGCGCGCAATTCAATGGCTCCGAGGTCGTGTTGATTGACCTCGACAAAGAGCGACTGATCACTGTAGAAACTATTGCACGCAAGATGGCGCGCGCGCGCGGGCTTGACCTGACGATCAGAGCCACCACGAACCGACGCGAAGGGTTGCACGACTGCGATGCTGTGCTTACCAGCTTCCGGCCAGGCGGATTCGAGGCGCGCTATCTCGATGAGAGCATTCCGCTCAAACATGGCGTCATTGGACAGGAAACGCAGGGACCGGGCGGATTTTTCATGGCGCTGCGATCAATCCACGTGATGAAAAGCATCGTCGAAGATATGGAGGCGGTCTGCCCGAACGCACGTCTGTTCAACTATACGAATCCGGTCAATATTGTCTCTGAAGCGGTCACACATCACACCGCTATTGCGACGGTGTCGCTCTGCGAAGGGCCGATTGTCTCAAATCGCGAGTATGTATCGCTCGTTGGCTTGGATCCCGATGCATTGGACGCGGTCTCAGTGGGGCTGAATCACGGCTCGTGGACCGTGCGCCATCTGTACGACGGGCAGGATGTGATGCCGCTGCTGCGCGCTGGATATGCGCGACTGCGCCAGGAGAAGAGCACAAGCGTGGCCAGTGAGGATATGCGGCTGCTGGATCTTGCCTGCCGCATGGATTCGCTGCCCAGTTCCTACTTCCAGTATTATTACTTCAAGGACGAGATATTGGCGGAGCTGCAACACAAGTCCAGCACGCGCGCGCAAGACATCATGGCCAGCGTGCCGGACTATTGGGCGCACTATCGCGAACAGGCCGACCGCGACGAGCCGGAGCTTGATCCCGCTCGTTCACGTGGGGGCATCCATGAACTGGAATTGGGCATTGATGTGATGGACGCGATCTTCAATGACCGGAAGGAGGTCTGGTATGTCAATGTGCCGAATCGTGGTTCACTTCTGGACTTCCCGGATGACATGGTTGTGGAGACAGTGGGCTTTGTTGATCGCAATGGTGTCAGACCGCTGGCAATGGGGCATTTGCCGCGTCACGTGGTGGGGCTAGTCAAGATGCTCGGTGAATATCAAGCATTGACTGCCGAAGCGGCATGGAGCGGCACGCGGACCGATGCCATTCGCGCACTTGCAAGTCATCCACTCGTCTTCTCGCTGGCGAAGGCAGAAGATATCTACAACGAACTCGCCGCCGCTCATCAGCGCCTTCTGCCAGAGCGTCTGCTCACGTGAGAGGACACTTCACCCTATGCGCCTCATTGTTGCCAAAGATTATGCGGAAATGAGCCGCTGCGCTGCGCTTCTGGTCGCCGAAGCAATTGCCAAGCGTCCGTTCGCGAATATCGTCGTGCCAGTTGGAGCAACACCTATCGGATTCTACCGTGAACTGACGACATTGCATCGGCAGGGTATCTTCGATGCCTCGCGCTTGCGCGTATTTCAACTCGACGAATATGGGGGCGTCGCGCGCGATGATCCACGAGCCTTCTCTGGGTGGATCGCCCGCACGTTCCTTGAGCCACTTGGCATTCCGCCCGCGCATGTCGTGCTACTTGATGGCGAAGCGAACGATCCGCATGCCGCTTGTCAGGAGTACGATGAGACGGTAACGGCAGCTGGTGGTTTCGATATCGCTGTGCTGGGACTGGGGGCCAATGGTCACATTGGCTTCAACGAGCCGCCCGCCGATCCTGACTCACCCAGCCGCGTCGTTCGCCTCAGCGCCGAGACACGCGCCGCGAATGCGCTGTACTGGGGGGAGCGGACACCCGTGCCGACGCACGCGATGACCTGCGGAATGGCGCATCTGCTGGCGGCGCGTCAGACGTTGCTGCTCGTTGCGGGAGCAGGCAAATGCGCGATTCTGCGGCGCGCAGTAGTTGGACCGGTGACGCCAGATGTGCCAGCATCCTACGTGTGCGCGAGTGAGCAGGTGACGATCCTTGCTGACGCAGCCGCATGGCCAGAGCCAATTGATGGGGGTTGGGCGTCTGCGATTGTGGAATGTGGAGATATATAGCATGCAGTGTGTGCTGGCCGTTGACGGCGGCAACTCGAAAACGCTAGTCCTGGTCGCCGCACTTGATGGCAGCATCATGAGTGTGGAGCGTGGTGGGTGCGGTGACATCTATAACGCGACGCCGAGCGAGACTTCGCCTGATCCCACGGCGGCTGCGCTGGAGAATGTGGGGCGTGCGATAACGGCTGCGCTCGACGCGGCCCACATGTCGCGCGAGGACATCGTGACAACTGTATTGAACATGGCTGGAGCCGATTGGCCTGAGGATATTGCGTTCTGGCGCGAGGCGATGGTTGAACGAGGTGTTGGCCAACAGGTAAGCGCTCAAAATGACGCGCTGGGTGTGCTCTATTTAGGCGGACCAGACGCTGTGGGAGTCTCTATCGTTTGTGGAACGGGAGCAGCTACCGGCGCACGCGCTGCCGATGGCCGCACCTGGCACAGCAGTTACTGGCAAGATGAGTGGCATGGGAGCGTGCATCTGGGCCAGAAGGCACTATTTGCAGTGTATCGTTCCGCGCTGGGGCTGGAGCCGCCGACGACACTGACGGAGCGTATCCTGGCCCACCTTGATGCGCCTTCAATAGAGAATGTGTTGCATCGCTTCCATAATCGGCAGCATACGAGCACGCCAGGGCAGGTTGACCGTCTGACGCCGATCTTGCTGGATGAGGCTGATGCGGGCGATACGGTGGCGTTACGAGTAGTGCGGGAGCATGGGGCAGGATTGGGAAAGATTGCGCGGGCAGCTGCCTACAAAGTTGGACTCGAAAATGCAGCGTTTCCGCTTGTGCTGGCAGGCGGTGTATTCCGCCACTCCGCAGCCGCGCTTGAGGAGGCCATTGTCGCCAGCGTGCGTGCTGGCGCACCTCATGTGCGTCCGGTGCGCAGTCCGGCTGAGCCGGTGATTGGTGTCTTGCTCCAGGCGCTCAACATGGCAGGGGTAACACTTGATCATGTGGTGCGTGATCGAGTGATGAGTACTACGCCTTCTGGCTTGCTGATGCGCCGCGGTCACTAGTGTGGAGTCTTGGGCCAAATTCGGGTGTTCATAGGCACGTTTTGGCACGAATACCGTGGCTGCGTCTCTACTCAATGCGTGCATTGATAAGAAGCTGGCGACGGTGGCGCTTGCCAAGCGCGGGGTGTGGGTAGTTTGATGGGTGTGGTGGTATCGGGCGCTGCTGGGGCTGCGGCTGTGGACGTGGAAAGGTAGTGCGCTCTCGCCCGAGAACCTGGCCGCGCTGCAACGCTATGTGGAGCCGATCACCGAGATGCCAGACGTGGTGGCGGTGCAGAGTCTGGTAACGGTGGATCACGCGTTGGGGCTGGCCGACTATCAGCAGCTCTGCGTGCCGCCCAGTGTGAACCCACAGATTGCGGGGGTGGCGGCGCAGCTGAGGAGTTGTGCTGATGAGGAGTTGTGCTGATGAGGAGAGCAACTGTGTTGCCCGTCAAGCCGCAAGGGCGGGTTGCCAGGGTGTCTGATGTTTGAGCATGGCATTGCGGAGGGTGAGCAACTTATGCATGCAGGCCACCAAGGCAACCTTCTTGGGTTTGCCTCGCCCACGCAGACGGGTCCAGAAGGCACGGAGCACGGGATTGTAGCGCACGGCCGAGAGCGTACTCATGTACAAGGCGGAGCGTACACGAGCGCGCCCACCCCAGATGATGCGCTGACCACGAGCGAAGCCACTGTCCCGATTGAGCGGGGCGACCCCGACCAAAGCTGCCAGTTGTTTGTGCGTCAGCGTGCCGAGTTCGGGCAGCTCGGCCAGCAGCGTCAGGGAGAGGATCGGCCCGACACCGGGCACACTGCGGAGCAGTTCCTCGCGGGCGCGCCAGAGCGGGCTGGCCTGCAACGCCTGATCCAAGTCGTGGTTGAGCTGTTCCACGGCGTGTTCAAGCAAGGCAATATGCTCCTCAATAAGCGGGCGCACGCTGCTCACCGCCTGCGCGCGCCGATTCTTCTCGGCGGTCAGCATCGCCACCAGTTGGCTACGCCGTTCGAGCAGCGCCGCCACGTGCTGCGTCGCCGCATCGGGCAAAGGGCGCGGCTCGGGCTGGACCGCCTCCGCGAAATGGGCCAGCACCTGGGCGTCGAGTTGGTCGGTCTTGGCCAATCGCCCCGTCGCTTTGGCAAAATCGCGCACCTGACGCGGATTGACCACCGCCACGGGCACCTGTCGCGCACTCAGCCAGGCCACCACCAGCCGCTCATAGCCGCCCGTCGCTTCCAGCACGATCATCGTCGGCTCCAGCGCGCCCAGCTGTTCAACCAGTGCAGGCAGGTCGGCTTCGGTGTTGGCCACACGCCACTGTGCCCCACTGGGCCGCACCGCAATATCAAGCCATGCCTTGGCCACATCAATGCCCACGTACCGGGGTGGTTCAGGCCTCTCTGCCGGGGGCCGTGTGGTAGTCATCCGCGTTCTCTTCTTTCTGCTCGTACACCCAGACCGCGCCCGCGACGACAGGCATCACGTGATCCGACCTTGCAAGATACGGGCTGCGTGAGCGCCCTGGCAACCGTTCGGATTCCCTGCGATGCCGGGCGCGACGATCTGCGCTTTCCTCCGGCCTCCGACGACCTCAGGGGCAACGGCCTATCGCGCCACCATACGACGATTACCAGTAAGCATACACGACTTTGAACATACAAGGGGCAGGTGGGACAGGAATCGAACCTGCAACCTGCGGTTTTGGAGACCTGGGCGCGTTATCCAATGCGGTCCAGATGTGTTCATCGCATCAGTTTCACACCCCATTTTTAGCTCCTTTCTGTCTAACCGCGTCTAACCATGTTGAGCGGCTAAGTGGTCAATTTAGTGGTCACATCCGCGAACGGTGAGGCGGTAGTGGTATGTCGCGTATCCCGTGGCTGCGTCTCTACTCGGAGGCGCGCATGGATGCCAAATTGCGTGCGCTTAGCGATGCCGAGCATCGGGTGTGATGTCATTTGCTGTGTCTTGCTGCCGAGCAGGAGGGCGACGAGCGCGGCTCCATCGCGGGCTATGATGATGAGTTGCTTGCGGTCGAGGTCTGCAATGGCGATGCGGCACTGCTGCGATCCACGATAGATCACCTGAAGAAGCTGCGCATTCTCTCAGAGGATGAGACGGGTGTCGTTACCTTCTGCGCCTTTGAGAAGCGGCAGTATGATAAGCCGTCTGATGCGCCGGAGCGTGTGCGTGTACGTGTCGCGGCCCATCGAGCGCGGACTCATGATGATGGTAACTCGGATGTAACGCCATGTAACGCCTCGGTAACGCCTGGTAACGCGTTGAAACATGGTGTAACGAAGAGAGGAGAAGGAGAAGGAGAAGGAGAAGGAGAAGGAGAAGGAGAAGGAGATACAGATGCAGATGCAGATGCAGATGCAGATCTCTCCTCTCCAGCAGTGGTTACGAAAGATGATGATGGTGATATAGGCGGCGGAGGCGGAGAGAACGCGCGCACACGCTCGCGCGAGGAACATCCCGTTCGTCCTGCTGTCCCCGCTGTCGCTGCGCTCCCCGCCGCCGCTGCCGCCAGTGCTCGATCTCCATCAGCAGAAAATGGTGAGCCAAAGAAGGGGGACCCCAAGCTGACGCAGCAAGCCAGGATGGAGCGCTCCGAGCTTCGAGACCTCACCGGAGCGGTGGCGCGAGCGGCAAAACTTGCGGCCTATGATGCGGCGGCGCTGGAAACGCTGGTCAGCCGCTACGAGCAGCATGGGCGGGCGTGGCTGCTGGATGAGGCGTGCGCCGCCGCCGACTGGATTGCGGGCGAGCGGAATAAGAAGTTGAAGGAGAAGCAGCGGCGGATGAATGTGGCGTTCTTGCGCAACTGGTTCAAGAAGTCCGAGGAGGGGTACGCCGGTGGGCAACATGGACACGCAACCAATCAATCATCAACAAGCGGGCAACAATCAATCGCTATCGGTTCCGCGTCGGCGGTTTCGGGACCTGGCGGGGTATCACCATCTGTCTCAGGCGCTCTCCCAGGCGCTCTCCCAGGATTCCCAGCAGGATTCCCAGCAGGATTCCCAGCAGGATTCCCAGCAGGATTCCCCGGCAATGGACGAGGCCGGTACAGCGGGCCAGGATCATTCGGGGGACGGGTCGAGCCAGGGTCGCGGGAATATTGGGCGCTGCGCAGGCAAATCCGGGAGGAGCGCGAGCGACAGGAACGACAGGAAGCCGCCGCTGCCGCTGGCTCAGCCTAACTCTGGTAGCTCGGTGGTGCGCTTCGCCTGCGATGCGTGCCACGACACGGGTTGGGTGCGGGCGGGAGCGTTCGGTTCCGACACTGGCTGGAAGGCTGATGTGGTGCGGTGTGGCTGCCAGCGGGAGGCGGATCAGCGGCGGGTGTGGGAGCGGTCGCAGCGGATGAGCAATCTGTCGCCGGAGATGCGGCGGCTGGCCTTTGACGGGTTCGATGCCGGGCGGTCGGTGAGCATTCAGCAGGCGTACACGGTGATGCTCCGGTTTACCGAGCAGGTGACGGGGTGGGTGGTGCTGAACGGGGCGAGCGGGTTGGGCAAGACGCACTTGCTGGCGGCGGCGGCGAATGCGCTGCTGGCGGCGGGGCATGCGCCGGTGTATGTCGTCGCGGTGGACTTTCTGGATTATCTCAAAGCGGCCATGCGGAGCAGGCAAAACGGCGAAGAATCCGGGAGAGACGCCGATGATGGGTTCGAGACGATGGAGCGGCGGATGGAGCAGGCGCGGACGTGCGAGGTGCTGCTGCTGGATGATTTGGCGGCGGAGCGGGAGACGGAGTGGTCGGTGGAGCGGTTCTATGCGCTCTTGGAGTATCGCTACCGGAATGCGTTGCCGACGGTGCTGGCGAGCAACCTGCATCCCGATGACTTTCCGGCGCGGGTGGCGTCGCGGCTGCAAGACCGGCGGTTGTGCCGGGTGGTGGAGATGACTGGTGATGATTATCGGTTGCGTGCCGAGAGGAGAAGGGGAGCGTGAGGGATATGCGAGCGAACAGAAAAGCAATGGTGAAGGCGAAGATGTGGCGTGAGTGGCGCACGGTGTGGGCGGTTGATGCGGCATGCCAGGTGCGGCAGGTGACGGTGCATAGCTGTCTGGCCGAGGAGGTCGGGGAGGCGAGCGAGGAATCTGAGGCGGTGTCTGCGGCGGACGGTGCGGGGTGGTGGTATGCGCCGTCGCTGGCGTTCAGTTCGCGGCTGGATGGGCAGCAGGATAGCTTCTTCACGTCGGAGGCAGCGGCGGTGGCGGCGGCGATCCGGCGGGCGCATGCGCGCATCGTGCTGGCGAACCGGCAACTGGACCGGCTGTATCAGCGGCGGGCGGTGCTGGCGCTGCTGGCGCAGAAGGCAGAGCGGGCGTGGGGGAAGGCAGGAAAGGGGGGGAAGGCAGGAGCAGAGGAGGAGGACGCAGCCGAGTGTGCGGTGGACGAGTTCATCGAGACGTTGAAGGGGGCATGAAGCAGGGGTGTGAAGCGGCGGGTGAGCATGGCTCGCGCAGGGGGCTGAGGAGATGCGCGGGGTCGGGGTGTGATTGGAAAGCGAGCGTACGTCAGAATGCATCACGTTTGGCGCTCCGTACGTGCGCGCGAGGGTGATGAGGAGGAAGAGGAGGAAAGCGAGAAATCATGGGACGTTGCGCGTGTTCCACACAGGGAGAGGCATGATACCTCCCCCTTGAAGAAAGGCTGAAATCATGGGCGATGATACCGTGCGTGCGCTGTTTAAGCCGATTGAGCAGGAGACGATTCCCTTCTACGGGCATGATCTGGTGGCCGTACGCTTGGCCGATGGCCGGATCGCGGCGGTCCTCCGGTGGCTCTTTGAAAGCCTGCATCTGGACCGCGCTGGCCAGATGCAACGTATCGAACGCAAGTCGGCGCTGCGCGACGGCCTCATGGATCCTTATTGATGCGGAAGTGGCAACGGCTGGCGGCCCGCAGACGATGCCCGCGCTGACCTTGGATGTGTTGCCTGGCTACCTCTTCACGATTGATGAGCACCGCGTGAAGCCAGAGGCACGCGCCGATGTGGTGGTCTTCCAGCGCGAATGCGCACAGGTGCTCGCTAGCCACTTCACCCGCAAGCATCAAGCGCATCAAGCGCATCAAGCCCATCAAGCCCTGGTGTCTCTGGCGCCCATGCCAGCGGAGGCGGCGGAGGTGGCGGAGGCGGCTTCCAGCCGCGCGCGCAAACTGGCTTCCTGCTCCGGGCCAATGCGGCGCGGGCAGCCGGGAATCGGTTTGCGCTCCAGGGAACCCGTCTCGCGCTGTTGCACCACGGCGCGTTTCACCGTATTCACGGCCACTCCAAAGCGGCGCGCGGCTTCTCGCATGGGCTGACCCGCTGCCACCGCGCGCACCAGGCGTTCTTTCAGGTCGGTCGAATAGGCACGCATACCTGGGAGCTCCGCATAACCCATGCCTGCCATTGCTTCTCGCAAGTTGCTCTAGCGCGCTGGCGCGAGGCTAATGATGTTGGTCTGGACGCGGACTCGCGCGGTAAGGCCGCCGCCGAAGAGCGTCACCCAAATGCTAAGATGACCGCTGTTCCAGGCTGCGCCCTGAATCGTGGCGTTGGGGGGGATAGTGTAGGGGAGTTGCGCCCAGGTGTGCCCTGCGGTATCCCAGTACCAGATATGAAATTCGGGCAAGATGATATTGGGGGTACTGGCAGTGGCCGAACGCAAATAGAGCAGAGAGCCACCAGGTCCTTCACTCGCGTCGGCGAGCGATGTGCCCCACGGCCTGCCACCGGTGAAGATGTTTCCGGCTGGCGCAGGTGGAACGGGTGTCCAGCGCAGCGCGGGCGCGCCAAAGGGGTGAACCATCCAACTTGGAGGCAATGTGGCCGTCGCGATGGCGGTGGTGGTCAGTTTCGTAGCGCCAGAGCCAGTGACGACGCTGGTGAGCAGATAGATGCGCCCCCAGCCGAGCGTGGCAACGTCTCTCGGAGCGCTGGACAAGAGCACTCGCGGGCTGGTTCCGGGAAGGCTGGCAAGCACTTGCCAGGTCAGGCCGCTATCCCAACTCTGCCAGAGCAGGTTCTCATTGAGCACTCCGCTGCGCGCGGTCTGGGCCAGGATGCCGCCATCAGGGCGGAAACCGAGGACCGTCAAATCGCTTGCGCTGTCTATGCCGATATCTGCCGCGCGCCATGTTGCTCCAAAGTCGCTCGTGGTGAGGATGCGTCCCGCAGCGCCCGCTGGCAACTGGCTAGCGGCGAGCAATGGCGTATTAGCATAGATGTAGAGGCGTTTCGCTACCAGAGCGAATCCGAGGTCACAGGTGCTCAGCACGCTCGACGGCCACAGTATGGGGCGCCAGTTCGCGCCGCGATCCGTGGTGGCATAGAGGGCGGGAGGCGGACATGTGTCGCTGTTGATAGAGATATTCTTGACGACAAGAATTGCGGAATCCTCGATGACCGTGTCGGATCGTATGTCACAGCCAAAGGCGTTGGGCGCGGGTCCGCGCAGATCGCTCCAGGGGTTCGCGACTGAGGTCGCGGGATTGTACAGCGCGAGTTGAAGCGGCCCGACCTGCACGCCAAGCGCCCTACGTGGGAGGTTGATCCAGCAAGCATAGGCCAAGGCGGAGGGGCCATTCGCTGGGGCAATGCGGATCTGCGGATTGGCGGCGGCACTGGCAGGAGCATCGAAATGCTGCCAGCCAAGGTTGCCAGGAGGCGCGGCGCTGAGCCGTGAAACCGCCGGAGCCGACTGGGTGAGCAGACGAGCGACGGTGGCTGGACCGCCAAGGAGCACGACCGCCAGGGCAATAAGACTCGCAACGGCAAACGCTCCACGACGCAGTTTGCCGCGTGGAGTGAGCCGGCGCTCCCATGAGGGGATGCCGGTGTCCCATACTAGGTCGTCATCGTCGCCGGCGTCGCCCTCAGCGGCATCGGAATACCAGTCGGGATGCCAGTTCGCAACCGGTTTGTTCATGATCCCATCCCTCGACATTGAGGCAGGACTCGGCACCATACATGGCTAGAAGCGTACCAGCATGGCGCAAGTGCATCAGCAACTTGACCCCACATCACTATACGCGGTACGATACGTCGGCAACATTAACGCTTACGTGAATGTTTATACCGGCTCAAGTCAGCTATAGTTCGTTCGTTCGCGCCTGGTGGATAAGCCGCGCCGATGACGATATGGGGATGAGTGAGGATATTTGGTGATGGCACGCAACACAGCAATTGGGATGAAGGCGAGACGGGGGGAAGTAGCCAGAGGTGAGACAGCAGGCGCTTATAAGTGGATGGCGCTCTCCTGCACAAGCCTGGGCACGCTGCTCGCCACACTCAACAGCGGAACACTGATTATCGCGCTACCGGTGCTGTTGCGTGAACTCCATACGGACCTGATTACGCTGGTGTGGGTGCTGCTTTCGTATATGCTGGTGCAGACGGTGCTGGTGTTGACGGCGGGGCGACTCTCGGATATGGTCGGGCGCAAGCATCTGTTCGTACTCGGCTCAGCGGCCTTTGGAGTGGCGTCGCTGATCGCGGGATTCGTCTCGACGGGAGGCGAGTTGGTGGCGGTGCGCGTGCTGCAAGGCGCGGCGGGGGCGTTGATGATGGCGACGAGTTCGGCTATCGTCACGGACGCCTTTCCCAAGCGACAGCTCGGCGTGGCGCTCGGCACGAACATGATTGTCGCGGCGGTGGGCAGCATCCTGGGCACGATTCTCGGCGGCTGGCTGACGCTATTCGGCTGGCAATGGGTCTTCTGGTTCAATGTGCCGTTCTCGGTCATTGGCACGATCTGGGCATGGCTCAATTTGCGCGAACAGGGGCAGATTGACCGCCATCAGCGCTTCGATATTCCCGGCACGATCACCTACCTCATCTCGATTACCGGGCTGCTTCTGGCACTGACCATCGGCGGCATCGAGGGTTGGACAACGCCATTGGTGATCGGCGGGTTCATCGCGGCAATCATCTTTCTGCCGATATTCATCGTGCGCGAGTTGCATGCGCGGCAGCCACTGCTGGATCTGAGCCTCTTTCGCGACCGCCTGTTCGCGATGGGCAATCTGAGCGCGTTCTTGAATTCGCTGGCACGGCTGGCGGTGACATTTCTGTTCGTCTTCTATTTTCAGGGGCCGCTACAGAAAGACGCGCTGACAGCGGGTATATTGCTCACGCCTATTGCCCTCGGCATGCTGATTACCTCGCCGATCTCCGGCTATCTGGCCGATCGCCACGGCTCGCGGCTGCTGGCGTCGCTGGGGCTGGTAATCGCGGCGGTGGGGCTGGCGGGGATGGCGCTGATCCAGATAGATACGCCGTATTGGTACACCGCTACCGTGATGTTCGTGATGGGCGCGGGATCAGGCCTCTTCAATTCGCCGAATACGAGCGCGATTATGGCGAGTGTGCGTCCGGGGCAGCGTGGCATCGCGGCGGGTACGCGCACGATGCTGATGAACACGGGCGGTGTCTTTAGTATCGCCTTCGCCCTGGCGATTGTGGCTAGCACATTACCGGCGTCGGTGATGTTCCAGATTTTCGCAGGAGTGACGGCGGGCGTGCCAGCAAGTGCACTGACCTCGTTTATGAACGGGCTGCATATCTCCTTCTGGCTGATGGCGGCAATTTCGTTGCTGGCGGCGGTGGCATCGGCGATGCGTGGGTCGGCGCATCCAGGAGGCGTGACGGAGGAGGATGCGGTCGCAGATGTGGCGTAAGTCTTGTTGCCAGGGCGCGACATAACAGATAATCTCCTCAAGGGCGCGTCAGGAGCAGGGCGCCGGGGAGGGTGCTGTGATTTCACTGCCACTTGGTCATTTTTTGGTGCGGCTCGCGGTGGCGATGGCGCTCGGCCTGCTGGTGGGCATCGAGCGCGAGCGGCGGCGGGTGTGGCGCGCAGCAGGGATGCGCACGCTGACGCTGGTTTCGATGGGATCGGCGCTCTTCACGATGATCTCGGCCTATGGCTTTGTGGAGTTCAGCGGCAATGACTACGCCAAGCTGGATCCGTCGCGCATTGCCGCGCAGGTGGTGACGGGCATTGGTTTCCTTGGCGCGGGAGCGATTCTGCTGAGGAATAAGGGAGTACGCGGGCTAACTACCGCAGCTTCGGTCTGGGTGATTGCCGCGATTGGCATGGCTTGTGGGCTAGGGCTGCTACTTCAGGCGATCGCGGCGACAGTGCTGGGTTTGCTGGTGCTCGCGGCGTTTCGTCCTATCGAACGCTGGCTCTTTTCTGACCGCGCGCATTCGCGGGTGCGGATGCGCCTCAAACCCGGCGCGAGCGGCGATATTCTCGAAGACATCTACGCTGTGTGCCATGAGTCCGGTGTGACACTGCGCGGACTTGAACTTCACAGAAGTACACGCGGCGACCTGATCGAACTACGCTACACGGCGAAAAAACGCGCGGATTCGATGGTCCTGCTCAGCAAGCTCAGGCAAATGCCGCAGGTGCAGGCGGTGCGTGCTGACCTGCACGTGAATGACCTCACGCAAGAGTGAGGCGATGCGCCCCACTCAGATGTCTGCCTGGTATGGCTCAACCGTTACTGCTTGTTGCGGGTGGCGATGGAAAGATTGGCGCGGTTCGCGCGGCTTGCGTTGCCTTCTGATGGCGACGGAAGTGCGCGGTGATGCGGTGAAGGCCTAGCCGGCCCCAGAAGTGGTGCAGCACCAGGATAAGGACAAGGGCGCCTATGGCGATGGCAATGCCGGTAAAGCCAAGCGAGTTGAGCCAATTGAGGGGAGCGACATAGTTCTTGCCAAGCGCAAAACCTAGCACCATAAAGACGCCACAATAGAGCAGTGAGCCAATGAATGTGCCGATGGCGAAGGTGGGGAAGGGAATATCCGCCGCGCCCATGATGAAGGAGCTGTAGGTGCGCACCATGGGCGTCTCGCGGGCGATGATCACGCCAGCCGCGCCGCGATGACGCAACCATAGCTCGATGTGATCGGCACGCTGCTGATTGAGGCCGACGAAGCGCCCAATGCGGGTAATCGCGGGCGTGCCGCCGCGCATACCTATCAGATAGGCAAGGGAGGAGAATATCAGGCAACCAAGCGTGGTGGTGAGCAGGCCAAGTGGTAAGTTGACCCGCCCTTGCTCCGCGAGCGAGCCAACGAAAAGCAGCATGATTTCGATGGGCACGCCGATGCCCGCGCTCTCCAGGCCGAGCCAGATGGCGGCGATCAGGTAGACCAGCACACCGGGCACCGTATCGAGCAGATGAATGAGATTCGTGACGAGTTGCTCCACAATCCACTCCCTACCGGAGTTTGCCCCGGCTAGCATTCACAGTACGCATGTGCTGCTATCCTAGCATCTCTGGCTGATTCGCGCTAGAGGGGAAAATCAGAGGGTGTAAAGATGTTGTTGTGCCAATGCGCTCTTGTTGCTTAGCTAAGCTTTCTATGTTGTGCCGCCAGGGGAAATGGCCGAACAGGGGTGGCTGAAGAGCTTTGTGGCATCTCAAAGCGCGACAGGGGCAAGCGGATGCCGTCACAGTGGCAGAATCGCAACTATTTGCTGCTGTGGGGCGAGCAGCGGAGACTGCACTATGAGCGATTGTTCGATGCGTTTTCAGGCCCTCCGCGTATGATGCGACGACTTCGTAAACGTAGCAGTCGAAACACTGTCCGTTCTGTGTACGGCACGATGGCCGTCTATTATCTCCTCATACGTGTCTTCCAGCATTTGCATGACGGTATCCCAGGTGTACTGGCGTGCATACTCGCGCGCGTTCCTGCCCATACGCGCACGCTCATAGGGATGTGCAAGTAGCGCATCTATAGCCTCATGCAAACCTGTTGTGGACGTAGGTGCGCTGAGCATGCCCGTCGTGCCATGTATCACATTGTCACGCACACCCTCGGCATCATACGCGGCCACCGGCAAGCCGCTCGCCATAGCTTCCAACACTACCTGACCGAAGGTCTCTGTGGTCGAGGGAAATACAAATAGATCGGAAGAGGCATATGCCTCAGCAAGTTCTACACCTGTGAGATAGCCAGTGAAGGTCACAGGTTGCTGAGCTAGCATCGTTTCTAATTCCGGGCGTGCTGGCCCATCGCCTACCAGCACGAGGCGCGCGTTCCGGTAGCGCCGAGCAATGAAGGCCGAGACGAGCGCGCCCAGATTCTTCTCCCATGAGAGCCGACCCACATACAGTGCAATAGGCGTATCGGGGTCGCCTGAGATAAGGGAACGCCAGACACGGGAGCGCCGCTCAGGAGAGAAGAGCGCGCTATCTACACCGCGCCGCCAGACACGCAGGTGCTGAAAACCTTGTTGCTCGAGTTGTATTATCGTCGAGAAAGAAGGGGCGAGTGTCACGGCACAGTGATTGTGCAGCCAGCGGCGGTAGGCCCATGCAGGAGCGGTGAGCCATCCGAGTCGAAAATAGTCACAGTAGGCGGCGAGATTAGTGTGATATGAGGCTACAATCGGCGCATGCAAACGCCGTGCCCAGAAGATGCCAGCGGAACCAAGGAGTATTGGGTCCACTACATGCACTACATCGGGGCGGAAGTGCGCCAAGCGGTGTTCTAGGCGGCGTGAGGGGAAAAGCGCACGAATTTCTGGGTACATGGGTAGCGGCACTCCGCGCGCCGCGTAAACACGCGCCCCAGCATACCGATGAGGTGCGCCTTCTGGCCCAAGAACAATAGCCTTGTGCCCACATCGTTGGAAATGCTCAAGCATCGTTGCCAGTGTGCGTGTGACGCCGTCGAGCTTGGGTAGAAAGTTTTCGGTTACGATTGCGATGCGCATGGAGGTTCCCTCTTTCCAGAGGAAACCGTGCCATACGCTCGTTAAATAGCCGAGAAGGCTGCGTTAAAGTATTGTGCGCGTGGAATCCACGGGGGAAAGCAAGCGCATTTCCAGTGCGCTATATCTCCATGCCATATTTTGCCGCACCGAGGAGGGCGACTTTGGGGTTGAGGATGACGTGTATGGGGATGTCTTGGAGCAGGTCGGCAAAGCGCCCTTTCTGGGTGAAGGCGCGCAGCAATTGCGGCTCACGCAGGAATGGCAGGATACGCGGGGGAATGCCGCCACCGATGTAGACGCCGCCAGTCGCCAGCACCTTGAGGGCGAGGTTGCCGGCCTCCGCACCGAGAATGGAGACGAACATACGTATGGTGCGGATGCAGATCTCGCATGGGCGCGCCGTATCGAATGCGGCGGTGATGATTACTGGTGTGTGGTCATGGGTCGCGGCAAGTTGTTCAGCCAGCCATGCGGGTTCGGGCGCTGCGCCGCTATCTTTTAGATAGGCGTAGATGTTTGAGATGCCGATGCCCGAACAGGCACGCTCGTAACTGACATGCCCTTCGCGGGACTGAAGATAGCGCAGCAAGCCGATTTGAACGTCATCGGTCGGCGCAAAATCGCTGTGGCCACCTTCGGAGGGATGGACGCGAAGCGCAGGTCCGTCGTATGTGATGTAGGTTTCGCCTAAGCCGGTGCCGGGCGCGATTACCGCGATGGGCGCGCCTTCCGCAGGGACGCCCGCGTTGAGGGTAGAAATGTCAGCGGGCTGAAGCGCAGGAATGCCATGGCCGATGGCAACCAGGTCGTTCAGCAGATGAACAGTGGGGATACGCAGCGCATGGCTGAGATGCTCCTCAGTCAGAATCCAGGGAAGATTGGTGATGGTGGCACGGCCCGCGACGACTGGCCCTGCCACGCCAAAGCTGGCTCGTTCGATAGGCAGCGCGACCTTGGAGAGGAAATTCTGGGCGAGCGCTTCAAGACTGGGATAATCGGCGCTAGGAAGCGTTGCTTCGGCGAGAGGCGCGGCTAGTCCGGACTCGCGCGAGAAAATTGCCAGGGTGGTCTTGGTGCCGCCGATATCGCCAGCAAGTAGCATCGGGTGATTCCTCTTCATCGCTATCGCATCGCTTTGACAGTTGAGATTTCATTGTAGCCGATGGCGAATGGGGTATGGGAGGCTATGGCCAGTGGGAGCGAACAGGGCCTACGATTCAGAGGACATGGTAAGGCTTGCGTAAGGTTTGCCGTGTACGCTAGTGGCAAGAAAAGGCCGTTCTAGAAGAGGGCGCTACGAAATGCGCGCGATACATTCGTTTGAGGCATGGTTATGAACGAGAGCAGCCACGAACAGCAGGATCATGGTGTTGGTTCGGGAGCATCAGTAACGCAGGCGCCGCAGCCGACCAGGATGTTCCCGACGGTGTTCGCTAGCGCGTTAGTCGGGGCGGCGTGTGGCGCGGTGGCAGCGCTGGTGGCGCGCTATTTCGTTGGCATCCCGACATCCGCAGAGCTATTCGGCGACCGGCTCACCGCGCTTGTGCCGCTCCCGCTCTTTGAGACGTTGCTCAGGATCTTCGGCAGCAATGCCAAGCATTTCTATTTTGGCGGGGTGCTCATCGGACAGTGCCTGCTGACGGCAGTCGCAGGCACACTCTACTGGTTAGGGCGCGTGCGGCTGATGAACCGTGCAGCCAGTTCGCGGAACGTAACGGGCAGGCAGCGACCTGGGGTACTCGATGTGCTGGCGCTGGTGCTGGGATTGTGGCTGCTTTCCGCTGGAGTATTGGCAGCGCTCATCGGTGGCGGATGGTTTGGCGCCGACCTGACGGGGGGCGCGAGCACCGTGTTTGTGAGCGAACTGCCAGCAAATATCGTCTTCGCGCTGGTATTCGTCTGGATGTTGCGGCGCGAGCGGGTGGCGCAGCCCGCAACGGAATTGACTGAGAAGCAATTGGCACGGCGCACACTGCTGAAGCAAGGGCTGTTTGCGGCGGCGGTGCTGACAGGAGGCGCAGTGCTGTGGGAAGCGCTCTCATCTGGTTTGGGTAGTATGCTGGGCGTACCGGGGGCACGCCAGACACAACTACAGTTGAAAGATACACCCAGCCGGATTGTGCCACCGCCCACACCTGAATATGGGCCATGGCAGGCGGTGCCAGGACAAACACCAGAAGTGACGTTCGCCGGGGATTTTTACTATGTCTCGAAGAATCTGGTAGGCGATCCACAGATTGACGCAGCCAACTGGCAATTGGCGATTACTGGGCAGGTGAAGACGCCATACTCGCTGAGCTATGATGAGCTGCGGCAGTTGCCGCAAATTCAGCAGTATCACACCCTGGAGTGCATCAGCAACGAAGTGGGCGGTGATCTGATGAGCAATGCGCTCTGGACTGGTGTGTCGCTCGCGGATGTGCTGAATCGCGCGGGCATCCAGCAGGGAGCGAGCGAGGTCATTTTTCGCGCCGCCGATGGGTATAGCGACGCGCTGCACTTGAGTCAGGCGCTAGATGAGCGTTCGCTCATCGTGTATCAGATCAATGGCGCGCCATTACCACACGCGCATGGTTTCCCGGCTCGGTTGCTGATCCCCGGATTGTATGGCATGAAGAACGGCAAGTGGCTTACCTCGCTCGACGTGGGGCCAGGCAGCTATGCGGGCTATTGGGAGCAGCGTGGCTGGACGCCAGAGGCGCTGGTGAAGATGACGTCGCGCATTGACCTGCCACACGATGGCGATTTATTGCTGGCGAAGCCAATGTATATCGCGGGCGTTGCGTACAGCGGGGACAAGGGTATCGCGCGGGTTGATGTGAGCACGGATGGCGGGCAGACATGGCAGCAGGCGAACTTGAAGCGGCCACTGGGTGAACTGACCTGGGTGCTGTGGGAGATGGCCTGGACGCCAGCAAGCGGTTCCTATGCCATCGTCGCGCGTGCAATAGATCTGGATGGGAACGTGCAGACGCCTGCCTATGCTTCGACACTGCCGGATGGCGCATCGGGATATGATGCGGTGAGCGTCGTTGTGCGGTGACGCGCTCAGGGCACAGATGGCACGAATCGCGGCGGCTTGCGGACCTGCGTCGCCTGCTCGAACGCATAGGCGAGGGCGATCAATTTCGGTTCGCTGAAGGCGCGCCCCATGAAGGTAATGCCCACCGGCAGGCCAAAAGTATAGCCAGCCGGAACGCTGATGGCGGGGTAGCCCGCCAGGGCTGCTGGCTGTGAACTGCCACCCAGACCGTGATCGCCGTCAATGAGGTCAATCTTCCAGGCGGGCGCACCCGTCGGCATAACGAGCGCATCCAACTGGTGTTGCTCCATGACGGCGTCAATTCCTTCTTGACGCGAGAGGCGCTGGTTTTCTTCGAGCGCGTTGAGATAGGAGAGGTCGGTGAGCGGCCCTTTCGCCTGGGAAGCAACCAGCAATTCCTGCCCAAAGTAGGGCATCTCCTGCTCTACGTGAGCGGTGTTAAAGGCGATCAGTTCTTCCAGCGAACGGACAGAAGCGCCAGGCAAATCACTCAGATAGGCATTGAGGTTTGCCTTGAATTCGTAATACAGCACCTCAAGTTCGGATTGCGATTCGTTCATGCGTTTGGCGGTGGGAATGTTCGCGGGATCTACAAGGACCGCGCCAAGCGCTGTGAGTGTTTCCAAGGCAGCCTCTATGATGGCATCAGTCTTTTCGCTGTAGCCGAAATAGACTTCACGCGGGATGCCGATGCGCACGCCACGCAGCGCGTCTTTGCTCAAGAATTGTGTATAGTCGGTGATAGATCGTGTTGCGCTGGCAGCGGTGGCGGGGTCACGTGGGTCTGGGCCGGCAATGACATTGAGCAGAGCGGCGGCATCAGCGACGGTACGCCCGAACGGTCCGACGGTATCCTGGCTATGGGCGATTGGAATGACGCCAGCGCGGCTGGTAAGACCGACGGTTGGCTTGATGCCAACCACACCATTCGCGGCGCCAGGGCAGAGGATCGAGCCATCGGTCTCCGTACCCAATGAGGCTGCAGCGAGACTGGCGGCTACCGCCGAAGCGGAGCCTGAACTGGAGCCACACGGAGTGCGGTCCAAGGCGTAGGGATTCAGCGCCTGACCACCACGAGCGCTCCATCCGCTGGATGAGTGAGAAGAGCGGAAGTTCGCCCACTCGCTCATATTAGCCTTACCGAGCAGGATCGCACCCGCAGCGCGAAGGCGCGCCGCGACAAAGGCGTCACGTTGGGGACGCGCACCTAGCAACGCCAGGGAACCCGCTGTGGTGTTCATGCGATCCGCGGTATCAATGTTGTCCTTGAGCAGAATGGGGATGCCGTGAAGCGGGCCGCGGGATCCCGTGAATGCGCGTTCGGTATCAAGCGCATCGGCGATGCTCAGGGCGTCGGGGTTCGTTTCGATGATCGCGCGGATAGTGGGACCGTTGGTGTCGAGCGCTTCAATGCGGGCCAAGTACATCTCAACAAGTGCGCGTGCGGATAACTGTCCGTCGGTCATTGCCGCCTGAAGACTGGCAATCGCTGCTGTCTCCAACTCAGGAAAGGGCGCCGAATTGCCAGGTGTTCCCATAGCGCAGGTTCCTTACCACTATGTGGGTACATCAAGAGATACGTCACGAAACAACGCTCCGTAACGACGCGCGCGCATGTATGGCTAGACCCTCGTGCTTACTGGTCGGAGGATGAGCGTTCAGCCGTGGTGGCTGGTGGCGGAAGTTGCGCGGCTGGCGAATTGCTGTCTTCGCTGAGTGATTTCTTGAACTCTTTGATGGTCTTGCCGACGGATGAGCCAAGCTCGGGAAGCCGCTTTGCCCCGAAGACGAGGACGACGACCCCCAATATGATCAGCAATTCGTACCAGTGTAGACCTAGAGGCATTGGATGTCTCGCTTTCGTAGCGTCCGGGCTGCGCCCAGACAGGTTCGCGTAAGATGCGTGTGGCCAGAGTATACCATGCTGGGGAAACTAGACTACGAGGCTCTCACCACATGTACGTCAATGTGTCGTGGTTGGATTACCAATCTCGTCGCCAGGCGCAACCACTGTCTGCATGCCGATACTGGCGAGTTGTGACGCAGATAGCAACCATACCAGTGCGCCGCTAGCCAACAGTTTGCTGTTGTCATGAGCGGCGGATGCGATGGCTTTATCGGCGATGTCTATCCGACAGCAGGCGCCTTTCTTCATTTTGACATGGGCGCCTGAAGGCCCGGCGATCAATTCACCGATTATCTCACTGAAATCTGGCTCGTGGCCAACAAGCATGACGCTCTGACTTGTGGCATACGATGCGAGCACCGGGCCAATATCAGCCAGCAGGCAACCGGGCGCTAGGGAAGAGACGGTTGTGACAGGCACGCCGAGCGCATTCGCAATGATGTCGGCGGTTTGCGCGGCGCGTGCCAGCGGGCTGCTCAAGATGGTTGCAAGCCCAAGCTGGAATGAGGCGAGGCCGCGCGCCGCAGCAAGCATTTCGGCGCGACCATCCTCAGTCAGCGGGCGAAGTTCGTCGTTGCTGGTCCAGGTCTCGCTATCGCCAGCCTTGCCATGACGCACGAGATAGAGTTTCATGCAATCCGCTCCTTCCAGAGACTAGAGATTGATGATGATCGTCGCGAGTTGCCTACGAAATTGCTTGCCGCTGAGTTGACGCCAGATGTCGGGAAACGCGGCACGCAATTGGTCACGTTCAGAGGCGAGCGCGGCGGCATAAATGGCAAGGCCCTGATGGTCTGGGTGCGCGTCGCTCACCTCCATGACCTGATCGCGCATGACCACGGCATCATGGTATGCGCCAAGGATATCTTGCGTTTTCACTAGCAGCTTGAGCAAAGGCTTAACGCCTTCGCCGAGCTGATCTTCGAAGAGTTCAAGCGTGTAGCGCAGCTTCTTGCACGTGATGCGGATCTGGTGTAGTTGTTGTGCGGTGGCATCGGGCAACAGGGTTTCGTAGCGGAGTACCGCCTCATAGGCTTCCCAGAGTGCGCTCCCGGCAAAGTGGCGCACGAGCGTGAGTGGTTCATCTGAGGGGGCATCTTCGCAGTGGCGGGTAAAGTCTTCAAGGTGGCTGAGCGCGCGTGCAAGTTTGGGGCCGTCGAGGAAGTGAGTGAGCCTGGCACGGGCATCACCGCGGCGCGCTTCGAGCGCCTGCTCGTAGAGATCGAGGTCGTCGGCAAGATCAGGTTGCTCCTGGGCATAGGCTCGCTCATGTTCGAGGAGCACATCAAGGTCGCGCACGCTACCAAGGTCGCGCGCCAGCCCACGCAGGCGGCGCCGCAGCTTGCCAAGTACTTTCGCGTCGAAGCCTGGGGCGTCGGCAAGAATCTCGAAGACAGTACGCAGGCGGCGGGTGGCAACTCGCATGTCGTGGACGCCCTCTGGATCCGTTCCCTCGCGCGCAATCGGAGCATTTTGGCGGATTTTGTGCATTTGCCGACGGGTTTTTTGGCGGGCGAGCGCGGCAAGTGGGGTATGGCCGCCAAGGATGTGGCCCTCACCATCGCTCACCAGGGCAAGCCCGCGCTCAAGTTTGCTCTGTCGCTCAGGCTGGAGTGGCAGGGTCGCTTGCAAGCGTTTGGTGACGGCGTTGAGGTCTTTGCGCGTGCCGTTACCCTTTAGCTCAACTTCAAGCTCGTGAACTGCTGTCTCGTGGACACCGGCACTGATGGTGCCCTGGTCAAGCGCCAGCTCTGCGACGGTTGCGCCCGCGCGTCGCACGGCCCAGGTGCGGCGAAGGACTACCACTTCCACAAGTGGTTCAAGGCGTTCTTCGCCAGCGATGGGCAGCACGTGGATTGCAATCTCAGTCGGGAGGTGGCGTACATCATCGCCTGGATCAACGGAAAGCTCCGCCTCAATTTCTTCGCGCTCATGCACGCCCTGTGCGCTAGTGTTCGGACCCTTCCAAGTGGCGAGAATGTGTCCATTGGTGTGGCGAATGCGCAACGCATGATGTGAGGAGGTGATGGCACGGACTGGTGTGTCGAGGATGACATCAAAGTGGCGTTCCTCACCGGTGGCGTGAAGTGTGTAGGCCGATAGATCCAGTGAGTTGAAGATTGAAGGATCTATGGGACTGGTAACCGCGAACTTTGCCTCGATTTCCATCTCCATCCTCGATTTCTGCCCATGCTGGCACTGGCACTAGGATGTCCATGTAGCAAGAACGCAACCAGACTGAAAGAATATTCCTGGCTTGCGGACGATAGCGATCAGGTGGTGAGGTGAATATGGCACATCTCATGCTACATGTCGGACTTGCATCCGTTGTTCCACAACGAGATGCAGGCGCGCCAACACGCAGGTTATCTCCATCTGAATTATGATATACCTGGACCAGACATCGCTAGCACACGGAGTCTGGGTGATCCCATATCCTTCGCTACCGGCGAGTCATCACAGGTAAGTGCTGCTCCACATTTTCAGTATGGAGTGCGCTTCGGCTTACCACGCGACACTTGCAGATGAAGAACGGGAAGTTAGCCATGCCCGATAAGGCTCCCCACGCAGACAAGTCCCCTCACAAAGGGCACACAAGCACACGACACCGGCTGAATGCCCCAGACCTCTATATCAACCGCGAGATCTCGCAACTCGCGTTTATTCGGCGCGTGTTGGAAGAGGCGCAATCCGAACGCCATCCGCTGCTGGAGCGGATCAAGTTTCTGGCATTCGTGAGCTTGCAACTCGATGAATTCGTGAGTATTCGGGTCGCTGGTCTGTACGATCAGTTGGAAGCTCAGGTGCGAGACTCTGGGCCTGACGGCATGACAGCCGAGCAGTTGCTGCCGAAGCTTCGCCCGCTCATCGAGAGCTTAGCGCGCGACCAATCGGCATATTTTAAGCACACACTCTTGCCGAATCTGTTGAATGCGGGGATTGAGATCGTAGATCATGCGCATCTGACACGCGGGCAGAGGGAATCGTTGACAACCTACTTCAAGCGCGATGTGTTGCCAGTGCTGACACCGCTTGGATTGGATTTAGCGCACCCGTTTCCCCATATTTCCAGCCGAAGTCTCAATTTAGCAGTTACATTGCGTGATGCGGATGCTGGCGAGCTGTTTGCGAGAGTGAAGGTCCCAGCGACGTTGCCACGGTTGGTGCCTGTGCTGATGAATGGCCATGAGCGCAACGGGAATGGTAAGTCGCGCACGCAGAACCGGTACGTCTTCGTCTGGCTAGAGCAACTCATTGCCGCGCACCTTGGCTTGCTTTTTCCTGGTATCAAGGTGATTGCTTCGTATCCGTTCCGTGTCTTGCGCGATGCTGATCTGGAGATTCAGAACGATGAGGCTGACGATTTGTTGGTGACAGTGGAGGAGGGGCTACGTCAGCGACGCTTTGGCTCGGTCGTCAGTTTGGTGGTGCAGTCGGAGATGCCGGCGAAAGTGCGTGAACTCCTGAAGGAGCATCTCGAAATCGGTGCGGATGAGATGTACGAGATGGAAGGGCCGCTTGGCCTGGGCGACCTGATGCAACTACTGGAATTGAATCGGCCTGATCTGAAAGATGCGCCGATTAGCGCACGAGTGCCCGTGGAACTGCGGTATGGGCAAGATCCGTTCGCCGTGATCCGCAAAGGCGATTTGCTGCTGCATCATCCCTATGATGCCTTTAGCTCCGTATCTGAATTCATTGAGGCTGCCGCGCGTGACCCACAAGTGCTGGCGATCAAGCAAACGCTCTATCGTGTTGGGAGCAAGTCGAGGATTGTTGATGCGTTGATGGAAGCCAATGAGCGCGGCAAGCAAGTGGCAGTGTTGGTGGAGTTGAAGGCGCGCTTCGATGAAGAGAACAATATTGAATGGGCACGTGCTTTGGAGAAAGCTGGGGTGCATGTCATCTACGGGCAGGTAGATCTGAAGACACATGCGAAGGTGGCCCTGGTTGTGCGGCGCGAGGCAAACGGACTGCAACGTTATGTGCATCTGGGCACAGGCAATTATAACGCCTCGACGGCACGAGTGTATGAGGA
The DNA here is from genome assembly GCA_030167145.1 of Ktedonobacterales bacterium. Lineage (GTDB taxonomy): Bacteria > Chloroflexota > Ktedonobacteria > Ktedonobacterales > JADMIN01 > SMAG-U1939. The sequence continues at coordinate 391,496 of CP126532.1, forward strand.
CTTCGCATTGCTGACCTGTCGGCCAGATATTGGCGAGGATGCTACACAACTCTTCAACGCGCTCACGGGATTCGCACGCGGGCTTATCTATTCTAAATTGCTGGTGGCGCCGGGGTCGCTACGGCAGGGGCTGGTGCGGCGCATCGAGCGCGAGATCGAGCGACATAAGGCGGGCGGTCAGGGGCATATGATTCTCAAGACGAACAATCTGGTGGATGCCGGCATTATTCAGTGGCTGTATCGCGCGTCTCAGGCGGGAGTACGAATTGATCTGATTGTGCGCGGGATCTGCTGCTTGCGTCCAGGCGTGCCGGAGGTGAGTGAGAATATTCGCGTGGTGAGCCTTGTCGGCAGATTTCTGGAACATAGTCGCATCTACTATTTCGCGAATGGCGGGATAGGTGATGATGAGGTGCTGACAGGCAGTGCGGACTTGATGCCGCGCAATCTCGACCACCGGGTCGAGGTGGTATTCCCCATCGAGGATCGCGGCTTACGTGGGTATATTACACAGGTGGTCCTGCCAGCATATCTTAAGGACACGGCGAATGCTCAACTCTTGCTTACTGACGGTGTGTATGAGCGCCTCAAGCCAGCGAAAGGTGAGCCTCCGTTTGATGAGCAGATATGGTTCGCGCAGGAGGGGCAGCAGCAGCAGCAGCGCGACATAGAGACGCCGCTTGCGTTGCATTCGGTCGAGCCACCCACTGAGATGCAGACCGCTTGAGAGGGTTCGGCTGTTCCATGGCGTCAAGTTGCCTGCGAGAGGAGGATGGCGATGAAGGATACCCGCTATGCGTTGGGGATTGATGTCGGCGGTACGAAGATTTACGCTGGAGTCATCGCCCTGGAGACGGGGGAGGTGGTGGGGTCGGCACGCAAGCGCACGCATCCAGAGCGCGGGGCAGATTTCTTCACCAAGCGCCTGCAAGAGGTCGCCGCAGATGCTCTGGAATCGGTGCATCTGCCCAGCACGGCGCAGGTCGCGGCTATCGGCGTGGGCCTGGCTGGGCAGGTAGACCGAGAGCGCGGGCTGCTGCGCGGCGCGCCGAATCTGGCGCGAGGCGTGGAGGATCTTCCGTTGCGCGACTTGCTGGAAAAAGCATTCGATCTCCCGGTGATTCTGGGCAATGATGCAGAGGTGGCGACCTACGGTGAGCAACACTATGGGGCAGGCCGCGAATGCGACGATTTCATTTGCATCTATGTGGGCACGGGTATCGGGTCGGCCATTGTGCACAAGGGCGTGTTGCGGCGTGGCGCAACGGGAACAGCGGGCGAGATTGGGCATACCGTCGTGCAGTATGGCGGAAGGATGTGTGGCTGTGGTGGACGTGGCCATTTGGAAGCGTATGCGTCGCGCTCAGCGATCACCAAGGTGCTGTTCGCGGAACTTGCGCGGGGGCGCACGTCGAAATTGCAGGACTACCTGAAACCTGATGAAACGGCGATTCGCTCGAAGACCATCGCCCGGTGTGAGGAGGAGAAAGATCCGCTGATGCTGGAGACGCTCAGCGAGGCAGCGGACTATCTCGGCGCGGGATTAGGGTCGCTGGCAAGCTTTCTGAATCCGTCGCGGATCATCATAGGTGGCGGACTGATCGAGGGGACAACGTTCCTCTTCGAGCGCGCCAGCCTGCGCGCACGCGAAGTGGCGCTGCCCGTGCCGGGGCGCGCGCTGGAGATCGTGCGCACTGGTCTGGGCGACGATGGAGGTATCGTCGGCGCTGCCTGGATGGCGGTACACATGCGTCCAAAGAAAGACAGCTAACCTGCGTTGGCGCGGAGCGGGAAGCAGATATAGCTACCAGGCTGGGAACTTTGCTACCCATTCCGCACACGTCATATCCTGGCTTGCAAGGCGAATATGCCAGCGGCCATCAGCGGCATGGTAAGCCGCGACATCGAGGCCAGCTATCAGGGGGCGAAGAGCGTTTGCCAGTAGCCGTTATGTTTGCTGCAAACGCCGACGATGCCACCCGATTTACTGTACATGCCGTCCTTGCATTCAACTACATAGCCTGTTTGGGTCGCGAACCTGGGCACACAGGTGAAGTACACGCCATTGCAGAAGTTGGCTGGCGGGGAAAATATCTGCTTGCAGCAGGTGAAATTGTAACCCCAGGGGTTGCAGTTGACGGCAGGGCATGGTGTAGGGGTGGGAGGGACGGGCGTGGCAGTCGGCTGAGGGCGTGGGGTGGCGGTAGGCGCTGAGGTTGGGATCGCGGTCGGCTGTGGTGTGCTGGTGGGCACAGTGGTGTTGGTGGCGGTAGGAAGCGATGTCGCCGTCGCTGAAAGACCTGTTTGGCCGATCTGCCCGGCAACAGGCGCTGCCCCACTGATGCCGGTGTTGCCGACCATGCCGCCAAGGAATTGCGAGCCAAGGAGCGCGCAGAGAGCAAGGATGATCACCAGTGCGCCGCACCCGACACCGGAGCCGATGCCCAGCCGTGCGGAGCGCGGCGCGCGACGGAAACGTTCCAGCAGCAATCCTGGCAGGCGCAGTGGCCCAGCGGCGGATGTGGCCTGAATCGCCGGAAGAATCGGGCGTGTAACCGATGGCATCGGAGGGCGTTGCAGCGGCGCACTGGGCGGTCGCTCGACACGTGGAATCGGCGGGCGCTGGATCGGGTGCGTCAATTGCCCAGATTTGTCAGCGCGCTGTATCACCCAGGGTGGCAATTCTGGCCCCAGCCAGTCTGAGGACGGAACAGCGGGCGTGGGGGTCTGTTCTGCGGCGGTAGCAGGTGCCGCGGTATCTGGAGTGGCAACTGGCAGGCTCGCTGCGTCATGCGCTCTGGGCGACTTACTAACCGCAGCAGGGAAGCCGAGCATGTTGGCAACTTTCGTCGCAGTGGCTGCGCTCACCCAGTCCGCGCGAAGGCGCGCACCAGCGTTGTCGGAGAGCACGATGGCGCGCAGCAATCCGCCGTATAGCGACAGAATCGCCACTGCGGATATTTCCGTCCTGGCCAGACGTACTGAGCGTATGGGGGACGTAGCGGCGAGGCGCACCTCATCATCGGTGATGATGAGGCGACCTTGCTTGCAACGTAGAGTGAGCGGCGCGGAAGTTGCCATAACACCAGCCCTTTGTATGCACTGCTGTCATATTAGCTGGTGAGTAGCGCAGAATCAATCAGATAGGACGCTTCGGCCCCATAGAGCAGAAACCTGCCCGATCCGCAGATGAGCAGCGGACCAGGCACAGGCAACTCGCCTAGATTTACATCTTTGCCAGTCAGCAGGTTCGTCAAGTGAAGTGTTTCTGGGTCAGTGGCGATGTCGGTCCATGCGACCCAATTGGTGGAGATGACCTCGATGTTACCATCTATCACGATGCGAGTATCGCGCGTCACCTGGCCTGTGATGACGTCCACGATCAGCATATCGTCATCGGAGGTGGCGCCCAGTATGGCATGTGGCCCCACCCAGAGCAGCGGATCAGCCGCAATCGCCGCCGCTGGATAGGGCAGCAGACTCGCCCCTGTTAGCAGCATGGTGCGGTCTCCAGAGTCGGCGTGGACGACGAGTACCTTTCCATCGGGTGATGTGGCTGGCCCCTCGGAGGGCGGGCGCAGTTCACCGACATCGGCATGCGTGAGAAACACCGATGTGCCATCGGCTGGGTTTGCCGTATAGAGGCTTGAATCAACCGGAGAGTAATAGATGATGCGGCCCGCCTGCCAGCCGAGAAAAGTAGCGGCGGAGGCTATGATGCGCGGCTGGCCACCAGTGCGGGGTACAACAGCGACGGAGTTCGCCGCAGCGGCGGCGCCTGGCTCGGTGGCAGCAAGCCACTTGCCATCGGACGAAGATGCGGGATCAATGCCCACTAAACCAGTGGGTGACAGATGACCATGCGTGTCCATTATGGCGATTGCGCCCGCGTCTTTGACATTGGAGGGAGACCTCCAGACGAATAAGCCCGATGAGTCGGGAAGCCATACCGCATTAAGATAGGGTCCAGTAGACGAGGTGTAGGTGGCAAGAGACTGGCCGTTCAAGCTGAAGAGTTTTAGGGCCTTAGACGTAAGATCGGCAACCATGGTGCCGTTGGGAGAAGGCGACAGCGCACCATTGGCAACAATCGCAAGCTTTTGAATACCTACATGGAGTGGAATGGTGGTGGGTGCGGGAAATGCGGTCCGGGGCGTGTTGCGAGAGGACGAGGAGATATACGCCGCAGTAGCGCAGGTCAACACGAGAAAGATCGCCACCAACCCTACGGTTCGAGTTTGCCATTTCGATTGTTTCACACACTGCTCCTCACAAGAGTGGGTTTGCGGATCTCAGCAAAGAGTTGGTCAGTTCTCAGCTACTATGAGGAACGAGCAGCACAGCAGGAGAGGTACATATCTTGCGTTATGGGCCGATGTGGGGGAACCCACGGATCGCCAAGGATTGGCGTGCTCTGCCAAGGATGGCGGTTTCTGCGTTTGAAGGATCAATATGTGAGGTGCGGGCATCGCTGGCTCGAAGACGCTCCACGTTCTCTGCTCCGATGCAAAACGCCCCATTTCGTCGAACAATAGCATTCTCACTCAACTTATTGTATTGTATGATCGTATGCAGTTCAGTGACAATTCCATTAACATCGTGTCTGGTTGTTTCCCAAGCAGAGGCAGTTTGGCATGCCTTTGTCTCTCCCTTCTTCAGAATGTCGTACTATAGGTGAGAGGTGTTCTCTTATCGTGTCCTCGATTGCGAGGTGGCGGGAATGGGCGGCACGGCTCGTGAGCAACGAACGCGGCTCGCAATTATAACAAGCAACACGCAGCAAGAGCCAGCCACGCCGCAAGGCGTCGCGCGAACCTGTTTCGGGTTCTGCGGATTTCGCCTGCTGGCGGTGGCGCCGGGTGGTCAACAGACGCGGCTCGCACATCAGGCGCAACTGCTGACGCGCCTTTCCCGCGCGACACGAGGGCTGCCAACAGCGAACCGGGCCATTGAATTGCGGTACATCGTCCGGCCAGGGACGGTGGAGAGTGTGTGGCGCGATCAGGTAGAATGCTATCTGCTAGCGCGCGTCTCGTGCTGGCACGAGGCGCGAGTGACATTGCGCGGTCAGGTTGAGACATTTTGCACGGATCTGCGACATCTGCTGGGCAACACACTGCCACATTACCGCTTCGAGGCTCTGGCGTCGGTCAGTGAGTTGCGTGGGGCGCTCCAGCCTTTTACATCCGTAGATACCATAGAGGTACGACACCGGCTCTCTGCGCCTACCGCCGCCGGGAGCGCTCCGATAGTAGACATGCTGCCCCTACCACTGCTCGGCGTTCCCGATGTTGACACGATTGTTGATCTGATGCTGCACCAACCGGAACCGTCGGCGGTCTCGTTCTGCTTTGAGCCGCTACCAGTGGACGCCGATCTGCCGCTCGTGACGCAAGAAGAAGGAGCATCGCGCGAGCCAGAGGCGATTGTCGGTGCGGTTGCCAGGCAGGCGCTGTTTGGTGAGCAGTTGAGTGTACAGGCACTAACACGTGTTCATGAGGATCGCTCGATGCTGCGGTGGCAGGCGCAACACTTGGCGGCGCTGCGGCAGCGAGCATTCCGGCTGCGCATTCAGATTGCGAGCGCGGGTGAGATTAGTGATGCCCTTGTTGCGACCTTGGTCGGCGAGGTCGGAGGGCCAGGGCGGCTCACTGCGGATGCGGCATGGCAAGATCCCACGCTGCCGCTCGCGGGCGGGGCCGAATGGGTGCGTCCACGATCAGCGAGGTTGCGTGGCAAGAGCCAAAGTGAGTTTGCCACTGCGGTAGGAAACTGGCGCACTTTGGGGTTCCAGCCATGGGGAGAGGCTATGACGGCGGCCAGCGTGGCTGGCCTCTCGTTCTTAGCCGATCTAGGCGAGGCGACGCGGCTTTTTGCACTGCCCACAGCGGCGACATGGTTGCCGGCGCAGCATGCCGCACTGGCATTGCCATTCCGCGGAGGGGTACACGATGGGTTACGGCTTGGCGTGAGCCGTGTGCGCGATACCGAACGCGAGGTGCTCGTGTCCCATGAGTCGCGGATTCATCATCTCTGGATGGTTGGGCAGACTGGCACGGGAAAGTCAACGCTACTTGAATCGCTGATCGAGCAGGACATTCACGCCGGACGCGGCGTGATCGTGATTGATCCGCATGGCGATCTGATCCGGCAAGTACTAGGGCGTATACCCGCCGCACGTACACGCGACGTAATCCTGTTCGACCCAGCGGATACCGCATATCCAGTTGGCATCAATCCGCTGGCCGCGCAAGGCGAAGACGCGCAAGCATTGGTGGTCAGCTCGTTCATTGGGCTGCTGACCAAGCTGTATGATCCGTATCATCAGGGGATTGTCGGGCCACGCTTCGAGCATGCCGCCCGCAATGGCTTGCTGACCGTGATGGCGAACGGTGGCACCTTGATCGAGGTGGTGCGTGTCTTTCAAGATGACTCGTTCGTTGCGAAACTGTTGCCCCAGGTCACCGATCCACTGGTGAAACGCTACTGGACGGATCAAATCGCACGAACAAGCGATTTCCATCGTAGTGAGGTGCTGGATTGGATCGTGTCGAAGTTTGGCCATTTTGTCACCGATCCCACCTTGCGGCGCATTTTGGGCCAGACAAAGAGCAGCTTCTCATTCCGCGAGGCGATGGATAGTGGCAAAATCGTGCTCTTGAGTCTTGCGAAGGGTCTGCTCGGCAGCGACAACGCAAATTTCCTGGGATTGATCTTACTGCCGATGGTGTTGCACGCGGCGCTTTCACGGGCGGATCTCCCGCTCACCCAGCGGCGCGACGTGTCGCTGTATGTGGATGAGTTCCAGAATTATGCGACGGATAGCCTGGCGCTGATGCTGGCAGAGGCGCGTAAGTATAAACTTGCGCTGATGCTGGCAAACCAGCATGTGGGTCAACTCACACAGGAAGTCCGTGACGCCGTTGTGGGAAATGCTGGAAATTTGCTGTCGTTTCGTGTGGGAGCGAGTGATGCTGCGGCAATGGAACGCATCTTTTCACCGTCTCCGGTAAGCACGGAGCACCTCATCGGTCTGCCAAACTTCACCGCATACGGACGCTTGCTCATTGCTGGCCAGCATACCCCCGTATTCACATTGGAGACTGAGCCGATCACCAGCCGGTGGAGCAAAGCACGTGCAGAGGCTATTCGCGCATACACTCGCAAGACGTATGGGCGACCGCGCTCGGTGGTGGATGAGGAAATCAACGAGCGCGCACACCTGAACGATGCACCTACACGTCGCAGTGGATTCAGCCTGTAGCGCAAGATGTTGCGCTGGGCCAGTCTTCGCACAGCGTAAGACTCGCGCGTGGTGCGCGCTCATGAGTCGAGGACAGCCTTGACCTGACGCAATCGTTCGATATGCGCTTCCACGGTAGGGAGTCGTAACCCCATTGTGTTGACAGTGAGGTGGGTTGCGCCGATGGCTTGCCATGCATCCACGTAGGTGTGCCAGTCGTCCTCTGGCACGAGACTTAGCGAAAGTCGGGCTTCGATAGCAACAGCGCTCTCTGGACGCCCGGCTGCGCGTGTATACGCGCGCAGCCGTTCGACTTGCGCACGTGATTCGTCGTCAGGCCGTCGCTGCGGGAGCCAGCCGTCGCCCAGACGCGCCGTGCGCTTGATGGCCGCATCAGAATGGCCACCCATCCAGATCGGAATAGTGCGCCGCACGGGCAATGGATTGATGCCTGCATCTTCGATGGTGTGCCAGCGTCCGTTAAAGGTGATGGCCGTATCGGACCAGAGCGCGCGCAGTGCAGCGATCTGCTCGTCCATCCGCGCGCCGCGTGTGTGAAAGTTCTCGTTGAGGCCCTGATATTCAACCGGATTCCAGCCCACGCCGATTCCCAGGCGCATGCGCCCGCCACTCAATACGTCTACCGCTGCTGCCTGTTTCGCGACGAGTGCGGTCTGGCGCTGAGGAAGGATGAGAATGCCAGTGACGAGTTCTAGGCGTTGGGTCACGGCAGCGAGGTAGCCAAAGAGCACAAATGGCTCGTGAAACTGGCTCGCCTGGGTGTAGGAACCTTGCCAATTAGGGCGGCTGGCGGTGTTCGCCCCGAGCACATGATCGTATGCAAGAATTTGGTCATAGCCGAGGTCTTCGACCGCCTGCGCGTAGCGGCGAATTTGGGACGGATCTACGCCGATTTCGGTCTGCGGGAAGATGGCGCCGACGCGCATATGGTGGCTCCCTTGTTGCGGTTGATAAGAGTTGACATATACACTTCGGCGACGGGCGGCATACCTGCGACGATCGTATATAAAGCGCCCTGGCGGTTCAATGATCGTCGCTTTCTGCCGACTTTCTCACTCCGCGCCAGTATAGCATGCGCGAGGCATAATCCGGGAGTTCGCCGCGCTTCCACCCGTTTTCTGCGCTGGTTCAGCGCACGAGATGCCTATGTCTGCGCCAATTGTGCCGGTGAAAGCGCTATGCTAGTAGCCGAAGCCGTGGTTCGCAAACCCAGTCGCCTGCGGTTTCTCTCCTCCGAACGTGCCCATGCATTTGGTTTGTGAGTTGCTCCTGACATGAAGTTGGGTTCACTCACCATCAACGCGCATGGGCGCGTTTTTTGGTGAGTTTGGTGATTTCTAAGTACGCAACGTGATCTATGCGCGCACCCTGCGCTCACGCGTGGCGCTTGAGCGGGTGCGGGAGTTCGCGCATGCGTTTCAGCAGGAATATACCGCGCCGTCTAAGAGAACGCGCATCACACTCTCGCACGGTGTCGAGCGCACGCTCCGCCAGGGCGCACGCGACATCGCACAAGCCTATTTCATAGGCATATTCGGCCTGCTCTAGGAGTATCTCAGCACTTGTAAACTGGCAGGTGGAATTGCGAACTGTCTCGGCCATTTGTTCGACATAGGATTGTGAGAGGGAGAAGTCGCCCTGGACACGAGCCAACTGGATTTGTGCTTCAAGCCACAGCGTATCGTTGCGGTGAGCAGACTTGTTGTTGGCTTTGTCTGTCAACAATCGCACGCATCTGGTGAGATCTTTAAAGGCGGTGGCGTTGTCGCCGCGCAGGCGGGCACATGCGCCGCGCTTGAGGAGCGCCTGCGCCATATCGCGGACATCGTCGCCACGCGCACGACTTTCCTCTACGGCGCGCTCCGCGAAGCGCCACGCTGCGTCGTAGTCGCCTTCGTGCTGCGCAAGCTCAATGAGATTATAGAGTGGAGTTGGATACGACGATTGATATTCAGATTGCTCAACTATGTCCAGCCCTTCCTCCCATGCGCTGCGTGCGCCTAGCAGGTCGTCCTGATAGTAGCGAACAGTCCCCAGCCGGTTGAGAAACTCGATGAGATGGAAATGGTCACCCAGTGTAGTGGAAGCATGCACACCACACAGCAGGGTGCGCTCATCTTCAACATAGCCCAGTGACGGCATACCAAACGATGAGAGCGTGGCCACCAGGCGCACAACCAGGGCATGCTGCCCAGCGTGCCATACGTGCCAGAGTGCAAGGCGCAGGAGCGCTGATTTAGCGGCAAGAGCAGGGATATTGTCATTGTAGCGTTCGAGATACGCCAGAGCATACGAACATAAACCTTGCTGAGCCATGTAGAGGGTTGCGGGTTCCAAATGCTGTGCGCATTCAGCAGCATAGGCTCGTAGCAGCGGATGGAGGCGAAAATGTGTCCCAGGAGGCTGGCCGGGTGCCAATTCGCTCGATTGGCCAACGCTGCGATTGTCACCGGGTATAACCTCGAGCAAAGAGTGACGTAGTAACTGACCAAGTATTGCGGAGGTCTGCGCCGTCAATGTCTCCGGCTCTTCGCCGATCTCCCAGAGAGGTGCAGTCCCCGGCATATCGAGGATGGCGAGCGGCTCAGCTGCCCCTCGCGATACTCCCGCGGAAGCATTTCCACCAAGGGGCAGTTGCGGTAACGCTGGAGGCGTGTCATGGAGCGCAGCAGCGACCTCGACCTCAAATGAGTGATCACCTATCAAGGAGAGTAAGGCAAATCGCCGTCTTGATTCGGGGTCCAGAGGCTCAAGCGCCTGAACAAGTGTAGCGTGAAGTGCGCCATCGTCGTCTAACAACGCATCGAATGGATGATGGTTCACTTGTCTGGTCAAGAGCGAGAGCGATACACCGCGAGTACGGATGGCGCTGGCTGCCGCCTCGACGGCGAGGGGCAGCCCGCCGAGCGCGGCACAGAGCTGAGTGGCAAGGATTTGCGCATCTTCGCTTAGCTCCTGCCCTACTAGCGAAGTGAACAACGCTACGGCATCTGGCGTTTCAAGCGGAGGAACGTGGATGCAGTGGGTTGAGATAGGCGCACGCGGGATATACCGACTTGTGGCTAAAACAACATGTTTGGCATGACTCTCGACTCCAGTCACAACATGTGCCCCACCAATGGTCAATGCCTCAAGCGCCTGGGATAAGGGGAACCGCGGCTCAAGACCGTCAAGCAGAAGAAGCATGCGCTTGTCCATTAAGACGGCGCGAACGTGGTCTATCGTATGGGCAAGATCATGTGATGCGAGCGTTCGCCCGTCGAACGCGCCATCGGAAGTCCGCAACCATGCGACTGTTGTTAGCGTCGCATCAAGCGTCTGCGTGCCACCACGGTGCAGAAGGGATTTTCCTCGGGTGGTGGCGTCCTGTGAAGAATCGAACATTGTGATGATGTCTTGTAACAGCGAGAGGAGGCCATCTTCTCCAATGCGGCCCACACAGGTGAAGGTGACGATGCCATCAGGAAACAGGTGCGCGTGTTGCTCTCGGTGGCGAGCGAGCACTACGTGCATCGCTTCAGCGGCCAGAGCGCTTTTGCCAGCGCCGGGCATTCCCGTGAGCACATAGCAGCCTGATTCGACAGTGGTCAACATATGGACGAGATTGTCCAGTATCTCGTTTCTCCCCACCAGTTGTGGGGGACGCAGCGGCAGCAGAAATGGCGCTGGCCGGTGCGGTGCAGCAAGAGCGCGCTGCAATTGATTTACCTGGTCAGCCTCTTCGGAAGTGAGGTCAGTCAGTTCAGAGAGGCGAAGGTAGCTACGAACCTGCTGTGGTGTTTTGCACAGCAGCCATGCCAGCGCGAGAACACGCTGACGCACACCACCGCGAAACGGATGCGCCAACAAACCTGCCTCAAGGCGCGCCATGAATGCCGCAGAGATGCCCTGATTGCCTGTATGGATGTCATATGTCGCCGCGTGTACCAATGCCCTTTGACTTGGCCAGCCACATTCACGGCGGCGTTCGCTCAACCAACGACCAAACCGCACCGCATCCATAGATTGCGCTCCTTGGTGACACCTGACACCTCGCGAGGTAGGTTGTCCTGCGATCTTTGGAGGTTGCTACTCGCTGCTATGCTGGCTAACAGCCCTCTGGGGTCCTCCCGCGGTGCCTTGCGCCTAGAAACATATACGCTGGATAGGCATCGCTTCTAACAGCATCGGAGCGAAATTTCTCTCCCCAGATTCCTCCGTCGTTCACCAACACTATTTCCGATGATTCTGCGAGTTCTATGCGACGTCTGTGCGTTTCTCCGCAATTTTTGTGCGTGGACACAGCAGCGACTAGGCTATGCTCACGCTAAGACGAGTAGGGACTCCGATCATCGTGAGCCACATGTATCTTTCGAATCGCGAGCTAGAGGACCGTACATAAGCTCCTTCACACAGCCCGCCAGGCCCGCTCCCTGCATATATGCCTGCTTATGGCTCTTTGGAACGTGGGGTAAGGGCTTGAGATCAGCAAAGATATCGAGGAGGTGAGCAGAGCAACTACTGGGCGCGCTGAACAGCGTGTACGCAGATGATGGGGTTACGTAAGTGCCATACAGACCTCACCATCTCTATCGCGTATTCGGCTCTCGTACAAACTCCGCAACGTCGCTTGAGATGGGCGACCTGAAAGGGCCGAGTACGGGAAGCCACAGCAAATGGCACGTCGAAACATGGCAATTTGACATCAAGAGGAGACTCTCGCATGCGATTGGGACTTCGCAAACTCTCGTTCCCAGGACTGCTCGTCCTGTTGGGCACGTTTGCACTGCTGGTATCCGCCTGCGGCAGCACCAACACGAGCAGTGGCAACCTCGCGGCAAATCAAACCTTCAACATCGCGTGGGCCGGCGGCGGCAGCACCGACATTGCCACGCTCGACCCCGGCCAGGCCTCTGACAGTGGCTCGATTCCGATTGTCAACATGCTCTATGACGGGCTGGTGGTGCTGGATAAGAACCTGAAGGTCGCCAACTGGGGCGCGGACAAGGTGACGACGAGCGCTGACGGCCTGACCTACACCTTCCATGTGCGCCCCGGCCAGAAGTTCTCCGACGGCACACCAGTGCATGCCTCGGACTACGCCTACGCCATTGACCGCTCGGATAATCCCTGCCTGCAATCTCCGGTGAACTACTATCTCTGGTCCATTAAGGACGCGGCGACCTACGCGGGCGAGACCTGCACCAATGGCGTCATCACTGGCAGCGTTCAGACGCTGATCGGTGACTCGGTGGTGGCCGATGATGGCGCGGGCACGCTGACCATCACGCTGGCGCAACCTGCTGGCTACTTCCTGGATGCGATGACCTATTCCACGTCGTATGCCCTGGAAAAGAGCGTGGTAACAGGCCCTAACCTGGGCCAGGACGACAAGTGGACCAACACCCTCGCGGCTGACACCTCCGGCAAGGCCACCGGGCAAGGTGGCAGCGGCATGTTCTATGTGCAAACATGGGACCACCAGGGCAACCTGATTTTGAAGGCCAACCCCAACTGGTGGGGCGTCTCGGCGGGCAAGAAGCCCAAGCTGACGCAGGTCAACTACAAGATCTTTGCCGATGGCGATACCCAGTACAACACCTACAACTCCAGCACTACCTACGACATGACTGACTTCATCCCGGCGGCGCAACTCGCGTCGGCCAAGAGCCAGCCCGATTACTACAGTGCGCCATACCTGGAAGTCAACACGGTGGCGTTGAACTGGAACATCAAGCCGTTCGACAACCTCGACGCACGGCTGGCGTTCTGTGAGGTCATCAACCGCGACCTGCTGAATACCACCGTCTCGAAGGGCGCGAACATTCCGAGCTGGCATCTGGTGCCCAAGGGTATGCCGGGCTACAACACCAGCCTGACCGGCCCCGACGGCCTGACGGCCACCACGGGCGACATCGCTAAGGCGCAGGCGCACTGGAACGCCTACCTGGCGACGGTGGGCGGCACCCCCCCGCCGATTGTCTACTCGTACAACACGTCCAGTTCGGCGGCCAAGCTCTATGCTGAGGCGTTGATCTCGGCGTGGAACCAGAATCTGCCGAAAGCCAATGTCACCTCGGACAGCCGCGACTGGACGACGATTCTGAAGCTGGAGCAGCAGAAGAAGGTGCAGTCGTACCGCTTCGGCTGGATCGCCGACTATCCCGATCCTCAGGACTTCCTGACGCTGCTCTACTCGACGACCTCAAGCTACAACGAGCAGAACGCGAGTGTGCCGCAGGCGGACCAGTTGATGGCGCAGGCGGATGCGATCTCGGATCCAGCCAAGCAAGATCAGCGCATGCAGCTCTACAACCAGGCGGAGCAGTTGCTGGTCAACAACGTGGCGATCTGCCCATTGACGCAGGGTCAGAACTACTATCGCGTGCGGACGTACATCAAGGGCTTCCAGGAGAATGCTCAAGGGCAGCAGGCGACGACGGAGTGGCCGAATGTCTACGTCCAGCAGCATTAAGCATTGGGTCAGAGCGTAATCACAGGTAAGGGACACCCCACGTGTCTGCGAGTGGCCTATCCGTTTCAGTGGAAGCGGATAGGCCACTTTATTATGGTGATTGTGGCGGCACAGCAGCTACTTCCGGGGTGCGTATAGGTGGTTATCCCAGCGCTCCAAACGTATCAAGCGCGAGCGTAGCAGAGACGATAGCGGCGGTTTCGGCGCGGAGGATACGCGGCCCAAGTGTGACGGGGAGAGCGCCAGCGAGTCGCGCCAGCTCAATTTCTCTGGCAGAGAACCCCCCTTCAGGACCAATGAAGATCCGCACTTCAGAGATGCTTGCGATTCCGCCACGGTCCGCGATAGCACCTGCTAGAGTTGCGCGCAGGGGCATCTCGCGTGTCTCTTCCCAGGGTATGAGGGCGATACCGCCAGCGGGCACTTCAGTCAGGGCGTGCGTCAATGGGCGCGGTGTACCTAGCTCTGGTAGACATGTCCCACCGCACTGTTCGATGGCTTCGGCGACGATCTTCGCCCAGCGGCGGCGCTTGGATTCGCTAGCTTCCTCAGCAGCGACTGAACGCTCGCAGAGGAGCGGCACGAAAGCCGCGACTCCAAGTTCGGTGCATTTCTGCAGAACAGTCTCATACTTCGCCGCTTTCAGCATGCCCTGACACAAAACGACGCGCATCGCAGATTCAGCGTGGCCTGCCTGGCGCGCACCGATGCGCGCAATTACGCGCTTACGCTCGACCAGCACCAATTGTGCGGGATACTCGCCCCCGACTCCGTCCAGCAGATGGAGCATGGTGCCGGTTGCCAGACGCAGCACATCACGCGCTTGATGCGCGATTTCGGGCGGCAGTTCGATCTCAGTGCCAGGGAGAAGGGCCAACCCCTCAACGACAAAGCGACCAGCAGGCATCAGGCGTCTCCTCGTGTGCCAGCAAGTGTCACCCAATCGCCTTCGAGAAACTCGCGGATATTGACCATACCAGCAGCGCGCAATGGCTCTTCCGCTTCATGGCGGCGGTCGGCGATGATGCCGCTGGCGATCACCACGCCACCAGGGCGCGAGGCGCGGAGGAGCGCGGGAGCGAGTTGGGCGATGACACGCGCGATGATATTTGCCAGCACGATATCGAATGCGCTGATTTCCGGGCCGAGGATCGAGATGTCGTGTGGAAGTGGGGTGAACGGCTCGCCAGCCGCGCCCGCCAGGGTGGCAAGCTGCACATCTATGCGATCTGCAACGCCATTGGCGTCGGCGTTGGCGCGCGTGGCCTCAACGGCGACAGCACTGACGTCGAGCGCCAGGACGCTCGCAGCGCCAAGCTTGAGCGCGGCAAGTGAGAGGATGCCGGAGCCGCAGCCAACATCAATCACGCGGTCGCCAGGCTTGATAACATCTTCGAGCGCCAGGATGCAGTTGCGCGTGGTAGGGTGGAGTCCCGTGCCAAAGGCCATGCCAGGATCAAGCTCCACGACAGCCTCGCCTGGCTGTGGCGCATACTCGCGCCAGGAAGGCTTGATGACTGTGCGTTTGCCCAGGTGGGTAACGTGATAGTGTTCCTTCCAGGCATTGGCCCAATCCTCTTCGGCGAGCCGCCGCACACTGATGTCGCTGATATTACCCGCGCCGATCTGGCGCAGATGCCACATCCCTTCGGCAATGCGCGCATGCGCCTCTTCGCCAGCGGGGTCAGAGGGAACGTAGACGCGCACGACAACAGGCGCACCAGGCATCGGTAGCGCGACCTGCCCATCATCCACCAACTCGTATGGTTCTTCGATGGCCACGCCGCCAGAGGCATAGCGGCTCATCACTTCGCTGATCGCCTCGACGGCTTCAGGGTCGGCGGTGACACTCAACTCTAACCAGTATTCGGGCATGGGTCTTTAATCCTTTGCAAGGCGATGAGTCCAAGTACTAGGCGTGACGACGGTTCACACACACTCCGCACTCATAAGTATCATCTCAGGCGTAGAGTCTACAGCAAACCAGGGACCATCGTTATCCATACCGTATGGTCCCCAAGCGACTGCGAATTGAAGTTGGCAATGCTCCCCTGCCTGTAAATTTGGCAATTGTACGCGTAGACCATCATCCAAGTATTCGACCGTGCCCAGGCTATTGGGAGTGGTCAGCCAACGAGTAGGCAACAGGCTTTTTTCGGTCGCGGCTAATGCAAGCCATTGATCATCCTGGGTGCCCAAGGCAACGAGCGTGCGGATATCATCCCACTGTTGCGCCGCAAGTCCTTGCCCGCTGTTAATACCTCCCGTTTGCCACCTATATCCTGCCTCCCATCGGGAGACGAATTCGCTTGACCTCATTGGCATGGACGCCTGTACACGCCATAACCCCGCCCTGACATCGTCCAATATCCACCAAGGCACCGTATCCGTTCGATCTCTTTGACGTGAAAACCGCTGCCAATAGAGAATAGGGCTTAACAAAAGTTCCGCCGTGTATGCTGTAGAGCGCCAGTGGAGTACCCAGGAATCATTTGGCAGGCAATAGGTGCTTTGCGCGGGCTCTTCAGTGATGTGCTTGTTGCCTAGCCACGCATCGAAACGAATATTACCAATAGGTGTTTCTACCCCTGGAAACACCGTGTTCGATACCAACTTTGCAAGCGAGCAAGTGAACAGATCCACGGATGTACCTCCTGGCAACAGGACGCGGGTCGCGGACCTGTATTGTGAGCGCAGTGAGAACGCTGTGTCAAACAGTAGGCTGATATCAAATTAGACTCATCCCACACGCAGATCAAGGAAGACCACCTGCGCGTGGTCGGGCGTGACCCAAGGCGCGCGACCCTGGACACCGGGCACGCTTTCAAGCGTCACAGGCAGGGGCTTGAGGTCCTGGCCGACCGGACCAGCGGCAACGCTTACGCCAACTGGCTCAAGGCCCTGCTCACGGGAGGTGACGTACATGCGTGCGCGCAAAGCGTAGACTGTGCTCGGTTGCCAATAGCTCATTGGACGCAAGGCAAGCGCGGGAAAATCCACGATGCCAAGCTGCGAGCCATCACTGCGGGTGAGGATAAGCTGCGGGGCATACTGCCCACTGAGTGGAGCTGATATGCGCCAGTAGGTGGTGATGGTGACGAACGTATTCACATCGGGCGGCGTGGTCGGGGATATATCGTAGCCCGTCAGCTCCAGATTGGAGCCAAAGCGCGCGATGACTGTATGCGATGGCAGTGTAGTCGCGGTGAGATCGGAGAAACTGTAGAACGTCTCCGGCAGGCCATAAGGGTCGTTGGGATTCAGCGTAGGGCCGCGGCCACGCGCAAGCAGCAGATAGCCATCGCGTGCGGCAACGACATGATATTCCTGACTCAAGAGCAGCGCGCGGACGGTGGCGAAGTACTGGTCGGCGGAGACGAATGGATATGTCTCGCCAGTGATGTCGAGGAAGACATAGTCTACATTGTTCGCCTTGTAAGGGAACTGGTAGATATAGCGACGCTGGCTGATGTGCGGAATCAGCGCGGCCTGCGCCGACACGCTGGCGTTCGCTGGAATCAGCGGCAGCATCTCATCGGCGATACGGGTGTGGGCGGTGGTTTGCGGCCAAGTGAAATCGTGAGTAATGGGCAAATAGCCGTGGCCTTGCTGCTCGTGCAGGCTGAAAAGCAACATGAGTCCCACTAGCGCATAGACGGCGACACGGCGAGCGTAAGAAGGGAACACGCGAACGGCCGGCGCGGGCACTCGCACAGGTGATGCGAAGCGGCTGCCTGGGATGGCGAGCGTCGCGCGGTTTAGCACCGGCGTGGCGCGTGCTGCCAGCCAGCGGGCGACACCGGCGAGCATCCAGACGCTGGCGATGCTGGCAAAGATGAGCATCGGCACGATTTCAGCATTATAGTGATAGAGGCCGGAGCGCATCGAGGGATTCGTGCTCAGGATGTTGATGGCGATAGCAGGGGCAGCAATGACGAGCGCGAAGGGGCTGAGTAGCGGCAAGTAGGCCACAGGCGAGAGCAATGTGCGGAGATAATAGACGCCACCAGCATCCAAGACATGGTCTTTCACGACCTGGAGCGGGTGCGTGAGCAGGTAGATGCCCGCTTGCACGGGTGAGTGGCCCAGGTAGGCATAGCGGCTGGCGGTGGGCGAGGCGCCAAGCGGGCTGAGCGCACGCATAATGGGGAGTTCGATGGCCAACCAGAGCAGTGCCAGCACGCAGAGGCCAAGGCCGATGCGCCAGCGCCGCTGGAAAAAGAGGATGCTCAGGCCAATGAGCAGGACATCAGCGGGGATATTCTCTTTCGTTGAGAGCGCCAGCACACAGGCGATCACCAGCCCCACGTTGTTGCGCGACATCATGAAGTAGAGCGCGAACATCAAGAATGCCGCTGAGAGCGTCACCGCGTGGAAATCATACGTCACAGCGGCTTGAAGCGCTGGATAGAGCAAGAAGAGTGCGGCAAAAGCGACGCCCGCCACCAAGCTGCGGAGCCACCGGCTGGCGAGCCAGAATGCAGGGAATGCCCCACTGGCAACAATGAGCGCCTGAAGGCAGAGCAGGAGCTTGGGCGAGGGAATGATGGCGTAGAGCAGGCCGAAGACAAACATGATCGGCTCGAAGTGGATCGCGAGCCGCGAAACATCACCCAGGCAATTGGTATCGCCAATGGGATTGCAGATGGTTTGGTGCATCCCATAGCCGTGCGCCAGGTTCCATAGGGCCTGATCCATAATGCCCATATCCTCACCATAGGTGAGATAGGCGTCATGCTTGGCGAACATATAGAAGGCGAAGAAAAGGAAGAATGCCACCGCAAGCAACGCGACCACCGCGAGCGCGATTCGGGCGGCGATGCCCTGGCGTGCGGGCGGTAATTCTGGATAGGGATAGCGGTCCAGCAGGCGGTTCACACGTGCTTTGAGCACAGGCCACCAGGAAACACGAGCGCCTACTGGTGGCGTAGTCGAATCGGGGCGCGCCTCCACTGGTGAGCGCGTCGCCTCATCGCCAGAATTGCCAACATACGTGCCGCTCGCGTCCACCAGCAGATCCCTTCTCACTTCAGCGTGCGCTAGCTTGCGCCTGCGCCTGCTCTTGCGCGCTGATGTCTGGTAACGCCGGACCACGAATGGCATGGGCAACGGAGATGCTCAGCAACTCTGCGCCAGTAGAGAGAAGTCGGGCAAGGATAGCGATAACGGCGGCAACGCCTGCGGCAGCCGGAGCAAGTCCGGCGGCGATCACCAGCCCGCCAATCGCAAGTTCGCGGAAACCGACGCCGCTGGGCGTGACGAATGCCAGAAAGCCGATGTCCCAGCCAATGGCATAGATGCCAATGGCGAGGATGAGCGCAGTGGCAGGCAGCGGTGTGGAGACGAGTGAGCGCACCAACAGATAAAAGCCTGCGCCCGCGATGACCCAACTGACGAGCCAGAAGAGCGTGACGATCAATATGTCGAAGTAGCTGAGCGAGAAACGTACCGGTTCGCGGCCCAGTTTTTTCAGTCCAAAGTTGAGGGCGCCCTTCAGTACGCGCGGATGCAGACCAAAGAGCAGCAGCGCCACAAGCAATACGCCAGCGATGGCCAGCGAATCTGGCGGTAGCGCTTTGGCTGCCGCTCCGGCGTCGGACCAGAAGAAGAGCGTCAGCGCGAACACCAGCGCACCAGAAGCCAGCTTAGTCGCAAGCTCCACCACCATACTGGCGAAACCAGCCGACTTGGGCACGCCCCGCTGCTCCGCCCAGAGTACACGCGTAATCACATGCCAGACATTTCCCGGAATGTAGCGCACGAACTCTGCGCCCAGATAGATGCGCTGTGCGGAGATCATGTCCAGATTGCTGCCCATGCGCCGGAGAATCGCCCGCCAGATGACGGCAAACGAAAACTCCTGTACCACCAGCAAGGCGAATGCGGCGACTAACAGTCCCCATTGCACATGCCATTGATAATTCCGCAGGCTAGACCAACTCTTCCAGACAGCAGTGGCGACAAAACCCACGATCAAGACAAGCACAACCGCCTGAACCACACGCTTGTGACGCTTAAAAAAGCCCATTGCGGAACCGATGAGTCCGGTCCGCTGGCGCGTATCTGCTGGCACGCTCACTCCAATACCTGCCTGACGCTATATTCTTCTTCGGGGCGATAGGCGAAATGGCGGATCATCTCGCTCTGCAAGCCGGTGAGGATGAAACTCACACCGAAGATCAGCAGCACGATACCAACAAAAAGCAGTGGGCGATTGTGGATTTCCTGATGAGAGCCAAACGGCAGGAAGCGGTCGAGGACGACATAGAGATCTACGGCGAGGCCCGCCAGCGTGGCAAGGAAGCCGATCGTACCGAAAAGGCGCAGGGGCGTCCGCAGATAGCTCATCAGGAAAAGCACCATGAGCAGATCGAGGAAACCCCGCATGAAACGCCGCGCGCCGAACTTCGACTTGCCAAACTTGCGCTTATGATGCTTCACCTTGATCTCAGTGACACGGAAGCCGCGCTGATGGGCCAGCACTGGAACGAAGCGGTGTAATTCACCATAGAGCTTGATGTCATCGAGCACCTCTTTACGGTATGCCTTGAAGCCGCAATTAATGTCATGCAGTTTGACGCCGGTAGTGCGCGAAACCATGCCGTTGAAGAAGAATGAAGGCAGCGTTTTGGTGATAGGGTCATGCCGTGGATATTTCCAACCGGAGACGAGGTCATAGCCCTCAGCCAGTTTATCCAGGAATTTCGACATCTCAGCGGGGTCATCCTGCAGGTCAGCGTCCATTGTGAAGACGACATCGCCCTGCGCCTGCTTGAATCCGGCGAGCAGGGCGGGTGTCTTGCCAAAATTGCGCCGGAAGCGGATCGCTTTCACATGCGGGTCGCGGTCGTGTAGGGCGGTAATCACCGTGAATGAGCCATCGCGACTGCCATCGTCAACGAAGACGATTTCGTAGGTATAGCCGAGTTGGCGGAGATGAGTCGTCACCGCGTCGTAGAGCGGCTGGACGCTCTCTTCTTCGTTGTAGACTGGCACGACAACCGAAATCGCGACGTGTGTTTGTCGGCCTACTCCTTGCGGCGCTGTTTGTGGCATAGTTGGCTCGGCATGTTCTATCTGCTGCATCTGTTGCTACTCCGCGACGGCACAAGGGTACAGAGGGTCAATTTCCCTTTTAGCCTCGCTATTATCATACCGCACGCCAGGGCAGTCAACGCGGCTGGTACTGCTAGCCGCGTGCTACAATGACGAACGATGACGCCGGAACGGTATCGCGCGCGGGTCACATACAAGCGAGTGGAGGGGCGGCACCATGGGCCTTGAGGTCGGTATGAGGGGCGAAGTGTCGCTCGTGGTTGGAGAAGAACAAACGGCGATGGCGTTCGGCGCGGGCGGAGTGCGCGTGTTTGGAACTCCGGTGATGATCGGGCTGATGGAGAACGCGGCATGGCGAATGGTGCAGCCGGAATTAGCCGAAGGCGAGACGACGGTCGGCACACTCGTCAATGTGCGGCATCTGGCTGCTACTCCGGTGGGCGATACGGTTATCGCGACGGCGGAACTGGTGGAAGTTGATGGGCGGCGGCTCGTCTTCCATGTGACGGCGCGCGACAGTCGCCAACTCATTGGCGAGGGCACGCATGAACGGGCGCGCGTGCTGCTAGACCGCTTCCTGGCCCGATTGTACGGCGATAAGTAGTTTGCACCGCGCTTACCATCTGGCGTCTTGTGCTATGCGATACAATACGACTGCCTGAGACGTTGCCGGGGGGTGCATAGCGAAGCCGGACGAGCAGGGCATGGGTGCGCGAGTGAGGCAGGAGCCGATATGTCATTGATCAATATGGCGAAGCGTGAGATCAACTGTAAGATTGTGTATTACGGGATTGGTCTCAGTGGCAAAACGACAAATCTCCACTTCATTCACAATACCGTGAACCCACGTGATGTCGGCGATATGGTTTCGATTGATACGGAGACCGAGCGCACACTCTATTTCGACCTGCTTCCCCTTGACTTGGGCACGTTCCACGGATTCCGCATCCGCTTTCAACTCTACACCGTTCCCGGCCAGGTGCTCTATCAGCAGACGCGCATCTCGGTACTGCGCGGAGCCGACGCGGTGGTCTTCGTCGGCGATTCGCAGGCGAGCAAACTGCAAGAGAATATCGAGAGCTTCAACGAACTCAATGCGCAGTTGCGAAACATGGGCAAGAATCCTGGCGATTTCCCGCTGGTGATGCAGTGGAACAAGCGCGACCTGCCCGATACCTTGCCGGTTCCCGTGCTGGAGCAGTATCTCAATCCGTATCGTGCGCCCAGCTTTGAGGCGATAGCGGTTCGCGGGCGCGGTGTGATCGAGAGCCTGCGCGTCTCCATCAACATGACGATGCGCCGCCTGGAACGTCCGTAGAATGTTTCCACGCGCGACTACAGCAGTCCAAACAGGTGCGCGCCCAAGAGTCCGCCAGCATAGACGAGAAGCGGAGCGAACGAGAGCAGCAGCATAAGGCGCGCGCGGCGACGCTGCGCCGGAGATATAGCCAGAGCCTGCGCTAGACCAGTTGGCAACTCAGGAAGCCGCGACCCCTTTCTCACGAAGAGGCGATCTGCCCACGCATCACCAATAAAACCACCTGCTGCCCTCCCCAACCGCACCGCGAAGAGTGTCGCGTCTCGCAAGGGCAATCCGGTTCGCGTCACAATCAGCCGCTCAAGATAGGTGGTATCTCGATCCTCATGCGGACTGCGATAACCAACGACGTATCCCCAAGCCAGGGTAGCATGCCCGCCTTCGAGTATGTACGCTGGCTGTGGTTTGTAGAGTGTTGGATCTCGGCGATCAATGCGAATGAATGAGCGAACGTCATCCCACCTGACACGCTCGGTTTTCTTGCGGAATCGCCCGTATTGCCAACTCAGCCCATCTTCATCAACCAGAAGTGACGGGAACGTAAGGGAAGCCGCCGCAATGGCAACGGAGGTGAGCGCCATACCCAGCGGTATCAGAAGAATACAGTAGAGCAGAGGTACAGGGCCGATCATGACGCTAGTCATTGCTGAGCGCCCATAGAAAGTGTAAGCAAGTGGCTCAGCATACAAGGGCAAAAAGGCAAATGGTATCACGACGAGAGGAAACACGGTTTGATAGGCAAGCATGTGTGTGTCATCAATCCAACGAGGACGAGGGAACGCCGGTGGTTCAGCAGCTAACTCCTCTGGCAGCAACGATACTGGTTGCTCATCAGCAAGCGGGATGAGCGTGTCATCACCTGATGCAGCAGTCTCGCGCAACGCCCACGATGCCACGATGAATTTTTGGTAATGACTGCCGCTCTTAACACTGGCAGCACCCGGAAGCAATAGGAGAGCAAGTCCCAGCATGATCAAATCGCCATTCAAGAAGTAGGCATCATCGTGATTGGCGTGTGTTAACACGATCCAGATCACTACACCTGTCATAGCGGTCACAATCCGGCCAAGCACGAGCGCGCTGTTCATTTGGTTCGTGACAACACGGAATCTCTTGGCAGCGTTGCTCCTATCCTGAGCGACAGCGCGCAAGATAGCCTCGCTGTCGTCCAGTGAGATTGCATCATCCACCATTTCACTCGCCATTCTTGCTCCCGTCACTTCCGCGTGAGTTGCCGGCAGGGAAGCCGCGCCCACTTCTGCCGCGTAACGTCGTCGAGCGGCGATTGGACCTCGGCGGGGGCGGCGGTGGAATACGCTCGCCAGGATAGGTGGTCGTTGGCTGTTGCTTGGAGCTGACGATCTCTTGTGTTCGCGAGCGGATATCCCGATCAATGTCGCGTATCTGGCGGCGCGTGCGCATGAAGATGTAGAGCAGCGCGATGCCCAACGCGCCCACGATGAGAATGTTCACCAGCACCGTCCAGGGGCTGGTGGGCGCACTGGCGATTGGGGGATAGCGCACGAGGCCGCCCGCGCCCGCGAAGATGACGGGCTGTTGTGATGTGCCGGGCATTACGAGAATTGCTGTGATCTGATGATGCAGTCCCTCGGCAAGTAATTTCCACGTACGTCCGCCATCTAGCGAGTGGTAGATAGTTGCGTCAGTGCCAGCATAGAGCGAACCAGGCGCCTGCGGGTCCGCCGCGAGCGAGAGCACACGCCCAGCGGGAATGCCGGTACCCACCGCAGTCCAGGTTTGGCCGCTGTCGGTGCTGGCGAAGAGACCCTTGTTCGTACCCGTGTAGAGCGTCGGACCAGTGGCATTCAAGCCGTGGTCGGGCAGTTCGATCAGCGCGAACTCCTGTGGCGGAAGACCTGTGCCGCGCGCCGCCCATGACGCGCCACCGTCGGTTGACGCAAAGAGGCCTACGCCATCCACCGCCGCATAGAGTGTGTGGGTGGCAGCTTGCCAGAAGAGGGTGTTGATGTTGGCATGCGCAGGCAGGTCATTGCCTGCGGGCTGCCATGTCTGGCCACGGTCGGCGCTCATATACACGCCGTTCTGCGTGGTTCCCGCGAAGAGCGCATGCTGATCGGCGACGTAGAGCAGCGCGTCCATGCTGTCATCCGATGGGAAACCTTGCCCGCGTGCGCGCCAGGATTCGCCGAAATCCGTGCTCACATAGAGTCCATCGCTGGTTCCGGCATAGACGGCGCCGCCCTGTTGGGGGTCGGGAACGAGCGCCAGGATGACGACATTGCTCGGTATTCCCGCGCTCGTCAAAGGCACACGTGTGTGGTCGGAGAGCACGCGATACACAATGCCGCTTTGGCCGCCCGCATACACCAGCCGCGTATTGCTGGTATCGCGCGCCAGCGCCAGCACATTCTGCGTGTCTGCATCGGTCATCTGCTCCCACGCGCCAGCGTTTGTCGCGCTACAGCCTGCCGCCAACAACGCGAACGCCAGCAACGCAAGCAATCCCAGCGCCGAAGCCTTTCGACTTTTTCGTTTCCGCACATGCGCCCCCATTTGACCTCTCTGATGCCGTCCTTACGGCAGAATGTCTAGCTCCTGGCCGAGGCCGCGCTCGCGCGCCAACTCATACACGCGCCCCGCTGTCGCGACATCTTCCAGTGCGATTCCCAGCGACTTGAAGAAGGTGATCTGCTCCGCGCTGGTGCGCCCCGGAATCTCCCCCGCGACGATCTGCCCTAGCTCCACTGCGCGCTCGAAATCGAACTCGCGCCGCGCCGCGGGAATGAGCAGATCGCCCGCCTCGATCTTCGCCTGTTCCAGCGAATCAACGGCAACGACGGAACTGCGTTCGAGGGTGACGGCATCCACTTCGCGCCGGGTGGCCCAGTTTGACCCCATCGCATTCACGTGCGTGCCTGTCTTCAGCCAGTCGCCAAGCAGCACCGCATCGCGGGCCGTCGTGGCAGTGGTGACGATATCCGCCTCACGCACCGCCTCTTCGGCGCTTGCCACTGGCGCCATCTCGACGCCGGTCAGCGCTGTCAACTCCGCGCAGAAGCTCTCGCGCCGGGCCTCGTCACGTCCATACACATACATACGCGCGATTGGGCGCGCAGCACACAGCGCGAGCGCTTGTGTACGCGCCTGGCCGCCGGTGCCAATCACGCTTGCGATGCGCGCATCCGCACGCGCCATATAGCGTGTCGCGAGACCTGAGGCCGCGCCGGTACGCATCTGGCCAAGCAGATCAGCTTCGATCAGCGCGAGCAGCCGCCCGTCCGCGCCGGAATAGAGGAGGACGACGAAGCGCACACCACTGGCAAACGCGGTATACGCCTTGAAGCCCAGGAGGCCAGGGCCGTCCTGTTCGGGATGGCCCGGCTGGCCGGGCACGTAGGCCGAGAGAAGATGCAACACGCCGCGCGCTTCGGGCAGCACGATGCGCGAGCGCGGTGTGTTGCGCGCATTGCCCGTCGCCTGATGGCGGAACGCCGCGTCCAGCACGTCGAGTGTGTCGGGCATCGAAAGCACAGCGCGCACGTCATCCTCGCGCAGCACCAGCGCCATGGCTGAACCTCCCTTGCATGGGCGTGGACGCTATCCGCCGCCCACAGGCGCAAAAAGCTCAAGGCGGTCGCCTTCGCGCAGTGGAATACCTTCGCGCAGCACCCTGTTGTCCCGGCGCACTAACGGCAGTTCGTCAGGATCAGCACTGAGGGCGTGAGCCAGGTCGGCAAGTGTCGCGCCATCTGGCAGGTCCACGGTGCGCTCAGGCTGCCCACCAAGAAGATAGCGACGCGGTTCGCCGAAGGCGACAACCGTTACGTACATGGTCAGCTTCCCCTCTGGCGAAGCAATTCGTCCAGCGCATCTACGATGATCTGGTTTTCTTCTACGGTGTTGTAGAAATGCGGCGAGATGCGGAGCAGACCAGGGCGGTAATCTACCACGATACCACGCTCACTCAGCGCCTTGACCAATTCATCGGGCCGGTCGAGTCCAAGCATGACGATAGAGCTTCGCTGCGTGCCATCCAGCGGACTCCGTACCGGCCAGCCCTTTGCCTGGACGCGCCGCACCAGATCGTCAGCCAAGAACATGGTGCGCTCGCGAATGCGCTCAACGCCGATTTCGAGGATCATATCCAGCGAGGCCGACGCGGTATAGATCGGCGCGATAGCTGGGGTGCCTGCTTCGAGCCGCGAAGCGGTGTCCTTGTACTCAAAATCGGTGGTGCGAAACTGAAACTGGTCACGAGCGGAGAACCAGCCCGCCACGGTTGGCCGCAACTTCGGGATGAGGTCTTCGCGCACATAGATAAACGCCAGCCCTGGGCCGCCCATCAGCCATTTAAGCGTGCCGGTGACGAGGAAATCTATACCTAGCGCCTTGACATCAATGGGTATCTGGCCGGTGCCCTGGTAGTCGTCTACCAGCAGCAATGAGCCATTGCGGTGCGCCGTCTCCGCGAGCGTTTTGATATCCTGAATATAGCCGCTCAAGAAGAACACGCGCGAGGTGGCGACGAGGCCGGTGCGGTCATCTATATGCGCGGCAAAGCGCTCGGCGGGGAGGGTGATGCCATCTTCGCTGCGCACAAACTCAATGTCAACGCCGCTCTCTTTTCTGACAAGCCACTGGTAGGCGAGCGTGGGAAAGTCCATCTCAGCAAGAACGACCTTATTGCGGTCGCCAAGGTCGAGGCCGCTGGTGATCTCGCTGAGCGCAATCGAGACGTTAGGGGCGATTGCGATTTCGTGCGGCTGCGCGCCAATCAGCCGCGCGACCTTCTCGCGGACGGCGGCAATCTCGCCAAGCCAGATGCTGTACCATGCCTGAGCGCCATGCTCGTTCCAATACTCCTGAAAGCGCGCCATACCAGCCATCGAGCGGAGTGATAGCGGCCCAAGCGAACAGCTATTGAGATACGTCTTGTGCTGGAGAATCGGGAACTCTTCCCGGTACTTCAGCAGGTCGCGATGTGGCTCGCGCCCAGGCCGCGACGATGTCTTTGGCGATGCGGCGCGCTTCGTTGAGCCGGTAGTAGAGCTGGTCTTTGCCCGTGTCCGCGCGCCTGCGCTGGCCGAGGAACTGGTCCGCTGCTGCACGTACTGCCCTCTTCTTTCGTGGTGGAGGATGCCAATCGGCTCCGAATCCGATTGTATCACCATCCGAAACAGGGCATGGACATGTGGGAGAGCCACACGGCTAGACTTTGGCGCTACGCCATTTGCCGCTGCGGAAGCGCCAGTAGGTGATACTGGCTTGCGTGCAGTAATCTACCACCATCGCGAGCCGTGCGCCAGGGAGTGCCAGCAGCGGAATGAAGAGTAGCGCAACCGGCACACGAATGCCCCACGTGCCAGCGGCGCGGACCAGCACCGGGAACTTGGTGTCACCCGCCCCGCGAAGCGCGCCGATGAATACGAAGGCGATGCCGCAGGCGGGCAGTGTGATGAGCGAGAAGCGGGTGGCGAGGTCGCCCGCATGCAACACGGCGGGATCGGCAATGAAGAGACCCAGCAGAATGCGTGGAAAGAGACCAGCGAGCAGGCCGACCGAACCAACCATCAACAGGCATGGACGCATAGCTGCCCAAACAGCCCGCGTCGCCAGATCGGGGTCAGCGGCGCCAAGCGCCTGGCCGACGAGCGTTGTCGTAGCGACGGAGAACCCGAAGCCAGGCAAAGTGCCGATACTCTCGACTGTATTGATGGCAGTGTTGGCCGCGTAGGCGTCGGCGCCCAGCGGAACCACGACACGCAGAAAGCTGAGAATGCCAATCTGAAACACGGTCAGTTCCGCCGCGGAGGGCAGGCCAACCCGCAATACACGGCGCGCCAACGCCACATCGGGCCGCAACGACGAACGGACCAGACGTGGCGCGCGCTTGTGCTCGCGCGTGAGCAGAAACAGCGCCACTATCGCACCGAGAGTCCAGCCAGTAGCCGCCCCGATAGCTGAACCAAGGACTCCAATGGGGGCAATGCCTAGCGAAGGCACGCCATTCATCAGCGTCCAGGATGCAAGAATATTGATGCCGTTGACGAAGAGCATGACACAGAGCGGGCGACGCGCGTCCCCCGCGCCACGCATCGAAGCCGTACAAGCGGACGCGATACCCGTTGCCGGAAAGCCGAGCGAGTAGAGGCGGATGAAGCTGGCGACGAGGGACGCTTCCTGGCCGGTGACGCCAAGCGCGCGGGTGATGACCTCTGCCATTGGCACGGCAGCCAGCACCAACAAGAGACCCGCGGTGATGCCCAGCAAGATACCTTGTCCGGCAGCACGTGACGCAAGTCCGCGGTCGTTCGCGCCGGTAGCACGCGCCACCAGCGCCGTGACGCCGATATTGATGGCGAAAAAGGATGTCATCACCACCCAGGCCGCCGTCGAAGCCACGCCTACACAGGCGACAGCCGTTGCCTGGCTGTACCCAAGGAAGGCGATTGCGTGCGCCGTGAGATGGCCGGAGAGAAAGGTGTCGGATGTGCCTACGCCGAGCGCCAGTAGTTGCTCGCCGATGGCTGGCAGCGCCAACGACCAGACACGTGAACGCAACTCGCGATCAGTTACACTGCTTGCGCTGCCAGTGCTCGTAGCGGTTGCAGCAGGCCCGATGCGGCCGAGCAAGCGCCGCCAGCGCATACGCTGATGCAGCGCGGCTATGCGCCAGGTAGCCCGGTGACGGGGCGCGGAGGCGCCTAGATGTAGCTTCTTTGTGCGGGACGAGGAACCAGTGGGGGACGTGGTCGCGCGTAACGGGAGACTGACACGATGCAGACGCATACAAACAACCTGCTATGGAACGCCGTGTTAGATGAATATCACACATACAAAACGCGAAGAGCGTCATCAACACGACAAGGACAATGGGAGTGAAGCCTTGTAGAGTGTAACGTGCACACATGAACAAGGTAACATAGATCGTAACAAAGATGTTAGATGAACATCAACCGCTATAGCGTTGGATGTGAGAGGATTATGGTAAGCGTGTGAGTGGCGGCGCGAGCGGCAACTCCAAGGTGAAAACCGTGCCAGAACCGGCCTGGCTCTGAACACTCAGTGAGCCGCCGAGCGCCCTGGCGATAGCGTTTGCTATCGGCAACCCCAGCCCAGAGCCTTCTGATCCAACATGCGCGCGATTCCCGTGCTCTTCGTCCGCGAGCGGCGGAATGGTCGGCGTCGGGCGATTCTGGCTCTGTGCGTGTCGTCGGCCCGTCCGCGCAGCACGATAGAAGCGGTCGAAGATATGTGGCAGATCGTCGGGCGCAATACCCTCACCGTTGTCAGAGACGCTGACAATCGCGTTGCGTTCGGTGCGGTGTACCCACACGCGCACCCATCCGGAGGCATCTTGTCGCCCATATTTCAGCGCATTATCGAGCAGGATGAGCAGTACTTGCTTGAGCCGGTCGGCATCGGCGAGCACCTCAAGCCGCCCTGCGCCATCGCCACGCATCGCCACCTCACGCTCGCCAGCGAGAATACGCGCCTGATCCACCGCTTCGCCAACGAGGGCCGTGAGGTCGAGGCGGCGAACCTCCAGCGGGCGCCCTACATCCAGCCGGGCGAGCGTGAGCAAATCATTCACGAGGCGCGACATGCGCTCAGCCTCGCCACGTACCGCCAGCAAGACATGCTGGGCAGTTTCCGGGTCATCGCGCACCGCACCGCGCAGCAACACATCCATGTATCCGCGAATGGAGGTAAGCGGAGTACGCAATTCATGTGAAGCATCGGCGATGAACTGGCGCATGCGCTCCTCCGAGTGCTGCTGCGCAGCGAACGCGCGCTCGATGCGGGCGATCATCTCATCGAACGAATCGGCTAGCTGGCCAATTTCATCGCCACCGTGTGGCAGACGAACACGTTGCGAGAGATCACCCGAGGCGATACGGCGCACCGTCGCGGTCATGCGCGTGAGCGGGCGCAGCGCGCTAGCGGTGAGCGGGCCACCCACCACCACGCCCACGACGAGAATCAACAGCATTGCCAGCAGGAGCAAAATATTCAGATCGGCCAGCGCTACGCGGGTCGTCCGGTAGGTGGTGACGACTTCTACGATGCCGAGCGCATTGTTGTTGGCATTGACGCAGCGTGAGACAGTGTTGTAGCGCACAGGAATCAGAATGATGCCCAGGCGCTGGCCATCTGACCCGGAAGCGTCGTAGCTGACCGTCGCGCCGTTGATCGGGCCAAAGGCGCTGCCCTGGCGCGATTTCGCGACAGCGGCGAGCGTCTGGCTCAAATGCTTGCGGTCCAGATAGGGGGCATTGTCGCCTACCGGTGTCGCGCCATCTTCAGGAGCAATGACAGCGCCATTGAGATCCAGCAGATAGGCTGCCTGAAACGCAGGGTGGCCAACAGTAAGTTGGTTTGCGATAGCTTGTTCGAAAGCCTGCTGATAGCTCAGCGCATCGGTGCAATTCGCGGTACGTCCATTGACGATACGCTGGTAGGCGCTTTGCCCTAGAGTGACCGCAGCCTTGGCCTCGTTGGTGAGTCGCGCCTGCTCAGCGCTGTACAGCACCCGACCAATCGCGACATCCAGCACAATGCCCAGCGCCAACAACAAAATCGCAAGCATACCAACATAGGTCAACGTCACACGCCAGCGGAGCGTGCGTATCCAGCGCATACGCCCATCACGCCCATCACGACCATCACGACCATCACGCCCTTGCCCATCAGATGCGCGCGGCGCGGAGCCGGGTAATCGCGAAGGCACAGCCGCAAGGGCATGGTTATCAGAGGCGCGAAGGTCACCGCTGGCGGGCTGCGTTGGCAGGTCGGAAACGTTGGCTGTGTCTGATGCTGAAGGGCGTCGCGACATTGGAGTCATCAGCCCTTCATGACATAGCCAACGCTACGCACAGTCTGGATGAGTTTGGGATTACTCGGCTCATCTTCTAGCTTTTCACGCAAATAGCGCACGTAGACCTCGATAATGTTGGTTTCGCCCATAAAGTCGTAGCCCCAGACGCGGTTCAGGATCGTCTGGCGGTCGAGCACCTGGCGTGGATGTGTCATGAAGAGATGGAGCAGATTGTATTCGGTCGCGGTCAACTCGATGATGCGGTCGCCGCGTTGCACCTCGCGCGCCGCTTCATCCAATGTCACATCCGCAACACGCAACACACGTCCACCGGGGCCGCCTGCCGCGACCACACGCTGCTGGCGGCGCAGCAGCGCCCGCACACGCGCCAGTAGCTCCTCGAAACTGAAGGGTTTGGTCAGGTAGTCATCGGCGCCGCTTTCCAGGCCCGTGACGCGGTCACGTACTTCGTCTTTCGCCGTGAGCATCAGGATAGGAATGTCAGTGGTGGCCTCATTCTCGCGCAGGCGGCGGCATACTTCAATGCCATCCAGTCCGGGCAGCATCACATCCAGAATGATGAGGCTGGGCCGCAGTCGCTGCGCCATATCTATGCCAGAGATACCGTCGCCCGCATCGTCCACCCGATAGCCCTCGTAGCGCATGCCAAGGCGAATAAAGTCCACAATGTTCTGCTCGTCATCTACCACGAGCAATCGCGGCCGACTGTCCTCAGGTGACGCTGATCGGTCTCGCGAGCTAGATGGCGTTCCATGTTGGTCCACGCTGGTGCGCCCTCCACACTGACACGCACGCTATCCACGGCGCTGTCGCGCGCATTATATGCGGCATCTGATATGCGAACAAGAAAAGAGGGACTCATGCCGCCGTTCTCTCAGGCAATTCTCAGCGCGCAACATGAGGCATAGCGCACTGCCGCTATTACCTTGGTCCTGTGTGTGGGACAGGTCGCGGAGCGATTCGCTTTAACATGCGAGGCATCTATTCATCTTCCCCCGACGGCACATATCCCCAACGACGACCGACGCACTTATCGAGAACCAGAAGCGAGGCAACGTGATGGCGCAACACCGGCGCACCCCGCAGGGAGACCAGCCACCCTGCGGCAGCGTGCGCACCTGTACTACGTACCGAGATGAGCTGGCGCGGCACCGCGTAATTACGTCAGACGGCTACGATTATGTCGTGGCTACCACTTTCGAGCGGCGTGAACAGCAACCTTACCTCACCGGAGCATACCCCATCATTCGTGGCTATCTGGTGATGATGCGTCAGCCGCTCTTCGAGGTTCGCAGCGAGAACGAAACCAAGGCGCGCGAGCAACACGAGCAACTCGTGAGCGTGCTGGCAGAAGCTGGCATCAAAGTCGTGCGCGCACGACGCACGCTCGCGGCGCGACGTATGGCGGAGAAGCGCGAGGCGCTGGCAGAGGCGCAACATCGCGCGCTGAACGAAGCAAGCCACAAGGTAGCGGTGATGCGTCCGCGCGCAGTGGCGCCCACTATGGTGGCGATTCGCACGCGTGACGAAAGCAACATAGACCCCGCGCTGATCTAACACACTAGATGCCATGGCTCAAGGAACGATTGACCAGTCAGGCGGCAGTTCATAGGTGAATTCGCGCCTGCTCAGAAATCGGCCATTGTGGTAGTTGACCGTGCCAGCGCGCGCGAGCATCTCATCGGTGTTCGCGATCTGCACGATGCGTTTTGCGCGCAGGTTGAACAGGATTACGCCTGCGCGCACTGGCTGCAAGCTGACTTCACGGGTGAGCGCATCAAGCACACGAAAGACGGGCATTTCACGCTTGGGCAGCGTCGCAAGTTGCTCGTGAATGCGTTGTGTAGCGCCAGGCAGATTGTGTTCATCAAAGACCGCGAGGCCGTTGAGCACGAGCGCGCGTAATCCACGATCATACGTCGTCGCAGCCGCCAGCATATCGTGCAATGTCGTCGGATTCTCAGCACAAGCCGCGGTGAGAGCCAGCGCCGCAGAGGTGTGAGCCACGAAGCTCACGGTTCCGCGCTCATCCACAACAGTAAAGCGCATCACATCCACAGCAGGCTCCCTTCATTTATCCATTGGCGCGCATTGTCCTTCCAGGGTACATCTGAGTCTCCGACTTGCACAAGATGTCTGGCCATGTTGCGAAGAACGCGCGCCGCTTGACGATGTGTACGCCAGCATGCTACACTCTCGCTAACGAGCGGACGGCAGTGAAGATGCGCAAGAGGGGAGTGGAGAGCGATGGCGGGCAAAACAGGCACGCAGGTGAAAGCGCGAACCAAAGCTCAGGTGGATGACCACGCGGCGCCAGAACCGATGACGGCTGCCGCAGCCGGGCGTCGCGGTGGCGCGGCGGTCCGCGAAAAGTACGGCGAGGATTATTACCGGCGCATTGGCACACTTGGCGGCAACGCATTGAAGCAAAAGCGTGGCAGCGACTATTATCGCGACATCGCCAAGAAGGGCGGACGCGCGAATGTCGAGAAGTACGGACCCGACCACTTCGCGGAAATGGGAAAAAAAGGCGGCACGACGACGAAACAGCGTCAACCGAGCGACTTTTACAGCCGCATCGGCAAGCTCGGCGGCACGGCCAAGCGCAACAAAAAGTCACCAACCGAGCAGTAATCAGGATGCTGTGGATTACTCGCCGCTCGTAGTGGGAAGCGCCGCTTTGGCTTCCAATCCTTTTACGCCCTGCGCGATGACCTCTGGCAGCCGCGCCTCAGCGGCCTGGCGCGCCACACGAATTGCATTTTTGATGGCCTTCGCTTTCGAGCGCCCATGCGAGATGATCGAGATGCCATTGACGCCGAGCACGGGAACACCACCATACTCCTCATAGTCGAGCTTGGTTCGTACGCGATCGAACGCTGGCTTGGCCAGCAGCGCGCCAACTTTGGTGACGGTCTGCGACATCAACTCCTCTTTGATGGTCGCGAGCAACATCTTTGCCAACCCCTCGCTGAGCTTTAGCGCCACATTGCCCACAAAGCCATCGCAGACTACCACATCCACCGAGCCGTCATTCAGATTGCGGCCCTCCACATTACCGATGAAGTTGAGGTCCAGGCCGGGTGCGGCGTCTTTGATGAGTTGGTGCGCCTGCTGAGTAAGCT
Source organism: Ktedonobacterales bacterium (assembly GCA_030167145.1). GTDB lineage: Bacteria > Chloroflexota > Ktedonobacteria > Ktedonobacterales > JADMIN01 > SMAG-U1939. Next base: position 425,534 of record CP126532.1, read on the forward strand.
GATCGCCTTTGGATTCTTCCTCGCCGTTCGAGAGCAGACCCACGCGCGGGCGCTCCACGCCAAAGACGCTTCGCATATAGGCATGCCCCATATACGCGAATTGGAGCAGATATGAAGGCTTACAGTCGGTGTTCGCTCCCATGTCGATAATCAAGGTTTGCCGCCCACCCGCAGCAGGAACCACACCGCCGAATGCCGGACGCTCGATACCACGAATGCGGCGCAACGTGAAGATCGCCGCTGCCAGCACGGCGCCGCTGTTGCCCGCCGAGACCGCGGCGACGGCGCGACCGTCACGCACCAACTCGTGGGCGAGGGTAATGCTATTGCGCTTCTTGGCGCGCACCGCTTCAGCAGGGTGCTCGTCCATACCGATTACCTCGTCGGCATGGACCACCTCCAGGTCTAGCCCTGCAATGTCGTATTTCGCCAGTTGGGGGCGAATAGCATCCTCTGGCCCAACCAATAGTACGCCGACGTGCTGCTCACGCGCGGCCTGCACTGCTCCCAACACGACTTCTTCGGGGGCATAATCGCCGCCCATCGCGTCGAGAGCGATGCGCATGCGTGCGGTCGCGCCGCCCTGCCGCTCTGGCTGTTCCACTGCCTCGGCCATACGCTCCCCCTCAGATCACTCTCAACTATATCGCCAATGCACTTCCTGGAATTACCCAATCGTTTGCTTGACGAGTTGCGCCACATTGTTGACATCGAACGGTTTCTTCACGATGTGCCGCACGCCCAGACTCTTGAGTATTGGCTCTTCGCGCGCCAGTTCCGCATCCGCCTTGGCGGTCACAACAATGACGGGAATGCCGGAGGTGTCTGGGCTAAGTTGCATCAGCCGCAGTTCGTCCTGGCCATCCAGGTATGGCATCATCAAATCGAGCAATATCAAGTCGGGTTTGTATTCACGTACAAGGTCGTAAAATCGCAGACTCTGCAACGCCTTCTCTACTTGGTACCCCTCATCCGTCAGCGCTATCGCCAGCACCTCGGCAATCGGCGCATCATCTTCCGCAACGAGAATCTTCTTTGCCACGGCAGTATCCCATCCTTTTCGAAGACCAGAAGCGCTATTTGCCACGTGCCCAGCCAGCCGCCCGCACCTACCGGCGCGCATTCCCTGCCACATGGCCATGGCGCGTCTACAATCTGCGCCAACGCTGATTTTGGCAGCATTGTACACCGTCTGGGTGAAGAACGGCAATTTTCTCATTAGTCCCATGCCAGCTATAGGACATTCAACCTACCACCCATGGGTTCACCCTCGCGGCGAGAGCAACGCATCCACCTGCACTGTCCCCGCCATGTGGGCAAAGGCCTCAGCAGCCGGCGGCAGACGGCGTCCCGGCCAGTGGGCCAGCGCCACCTCGTAGGGCGGCAACTCCACATCCCGTATCGCGATGCGCACGAGGTCACCACGCTGCAGCTCTTCCCAAATCGCAAGTGCGGGCAGCACCGTGACACCCACACCTTGCAGCAAGAGTTGGGTCATCACCTCGCCTGCCGTTGCTTCCAGACTGACCTGCGCGCCAGGTGGCAGCACATAGCGTAAGCCCACATGCGTTGGACCGGCCTGCGATGAAAGGATGGTATGTCCGGCGAGATCCGCGCGCTCACATTCACGCCTGCGGGCGAGCGGGTGCTGCTTCGCGGCGACCAGAACGAGAGGATCACTATAGGTCCAGAGCACTTCGGCGCGTGGGTGCATCTGCGCACGTGAACATACGGCAAGCTGCATCGTGCCATCCATCAACCCCTCCATCAGTGCCGGGCTGAGTGCCGTCCGGACACGAATCGTCACCGAAGGATGCGAACGCCAGAACGCTTCGATCATGCGCGGTACGAGATACTGGCTTGCCGTCGGGTTCGCGCCCAGGATGAGCTGGCCGAGGCCACCGGTGGCGATACGCCGTACTTCGTGGAGACTCTCCTGGCGGAGCGCAAGCATGCGCTCCGCATACGGCAGCAACGCACGACCCTCGTCTGTCAGTTCCAAGGTATGACCATGCCGGATGAAGAGCGACGTGCCAAGCTCGCCTTCCAATGCAGCAATACGTCCGCTCAGTGTTGACTGCGCCAGGTCAAGCAGCACCGCCGCACGCGAAAAGTTGCGGGTGCGCGCCACTTGAATGAATGTCTCGAGCTGATCTAGGGTCATTTCTGCCAGACCATCTTCTATCGGAAAATCCGATAACACATAGATGCACTACTGTCTGGAAGTATAGCGCGACATCGGCTACGCTACGGTTATGCGATGACCGTACATCCTACGAGGAGGTGGCGCAATGGCAGAGCAGGCAACAGAGATCCTTGGGTTTGACCACGTACAGGTGGCAGCGCCACGCGATGGCGAAGCACAAGCGAAAGCGTTCTACGCCGGAATGCTGGAACTGGAGGAAATCGCGAAACCCGATGTGCTGGCAGGTCGTGGCGGGGCATGGTATCGCTGCGGTAGCCAGGAATTACACATCGGATTGACAGACGATTTCCAACCGCAGCAGAAAGGGCACCCCGCATTTCGTGTGCGTGATCTCACAGCCGTGCGCGCACGGCTAGAGGCGGCTGGCGTGCCAATTTCACTGGATGTGCCACTACCTGGGCGCGAGCGCTTCGAGACACGCGATCCATTCGGAAACCGCCTGGAGTTTCTGCAACTGCTGCCAAATTCGTCACCAGAGAACATATCGCTCATTCCGGCGAGTGAAGTCATCCATGAGCGCGTGCGAGCGATGTTCTCGCGCACGGCTGAAGCATATGTCGCAAGTCCAACGCATGCCGCGGGCGCTGATCTCGCGCAGTTGCTAGAGCTTGCCGCCCCACATGCAACTGATCTGGCGCTGGATGTTTCGACTGGCGGTGGCCACACTGCGCTGGCGCTTGCGCCACATGTGGCGCGGGTTACCGCGAGCGACCTGACACCACATATGCTTGCCACAGCGCGGAGGTTCATCACCTCACGCGGCGCGACGAACGTAGACTACGTAGTTGCTGATGCCGAGCGGCTGCCCTTTCTGGACGCCAGTTTCGATCTCGTGACTGTCCGCATCGCTCCACACCACTACGTTGACGTAGCCCGTGCAGTGCGTGAAATGGCGCGGGTGCTCACGGACGGCGGGCGACTCGTGGTGATAGACAATATCGCTCCGGAAGACCCCGCATTGGATACGTTGGTAAATGCATGGGAACAGCGACGCGATCCCAGCCACGTGCGCGCGTATACTGCTACAGAGTGGCGTGGGTTTATTGCGGCGGCTGGCCTGACGGTTTCGCATCGCGCATATGGACGCAAGACGCACACCTATGCCACGTGGGCAGAGCGCGCACAGATGTCTTCCGCCGACCGCAGCGCGCTGGAAGCGGACATGTTGGCTGCCCCAGAGGCAGCGCGCGCCCATTTTGAGGTGACGGAGCGCGATGGCAAACTGGAAAGCTGGACGGGAGACTACCTGATACTTTGCGCAGAGAAGCGCGCCTGACATGCCGTGCGCTATAGTTGTCGGTTGGCATACATACGTGATCACGAACGTGAGCAAGACGGGTAAAGACTCTGCGACGGAGGAAGGCAACGCGCATGACATCTCAAGATTCTTTGCTGCAAGAACAGATCGCCTATTACCGGGCGCGCGCTGGTGAATATGATGAGTGGTTTCTCCGGCAAGGGCGTTATGATCGCGGGGAGGAAGCAAACGCGAGGTGGTTTGCCGAGGTACGGACGGTCGCCACTGTGCTTGACGACTTCGCGCCGACGGGTGATGTGCTGGAATTGGCCTGCGGCACGGGGCTATGGACGCAACGCCTGGCGCGCTATGCGACGACATTGACCGCGCTGGATAGCTCGCCTGAAACGCTGGAAGTGAACAAGCGACGGCTCGCAGGCGCTACGCATATTCGCTATGAGGTGGCTGATCTTTTTGCGTGGCGGCCAGAAAAGCGCTATGACGTTGTCTTCTTCAGTTTCTGGCTGTCTCATGTTCCGCCCGACCGATTCGAGCCATTCTTCCAATCAGTGGCAGCAAGCCTGGCTCCGGGAGGCCGGATCTTCTTCATTGACTCCCTGTATACGCAGACATCCACCGCGCGCGACCACGTGCTCACTGAGCCAGACGCCACCACCATGACGAGGCGGCTCAATGATGGGCGCGAGTTTCAGGTTGTCAAAGTCTTTTACGAGCCGGCAGAGCTGGAGAGCCGATTGCGGACCTTGGGGTGGAATACAGCCGTGCAAACGACAGGTGAGTTCTTCCTGTATGGTAGCGGCGAACACCGTTCGGGAGAGCGAGCGCCCTAGCCAATACGCTGGAGAGTGTGAAGCGGCTCCATCGCGGTTGTGCCATCGTCGAAGCGGAGCATCGCGCACGGTACGAGCAAACCGTTTGCGATGAACTGCCGCCGAGCGAAGACATGCGTGACGACGCCATGTCCACCCGCGCGTTCGCCCGCAATGACATAGACGCGCGCACCCGCGCTGATGACGCCATCCAGTGGCAAGGGGTGGGTGGGCGAGCCAAGCGGCAAAGGCATGGCTACTTCTGGCCGGAGATTGCGGTGCGGCTCGGTATACCCGCTGAGCAAGACGATGTCGTTTCCACGCTGGGCCAGCAATTGTTGGGCAGTCGCATTCATTGATGCGCTTCCCAGCCCTTCGGTGAGCATGACCGTCAAGGGAAGAGAGGCCGCGCTCGGAACCAAATCATCTAACAGGACGCTCAAATCAGCGCGAGCAAACGCTTCAAGCTCACGAGCCTGCGCGCTGCCCGCGATGATGCCAACAGCGCCACCAGCCGCCGCCCGCTGCATTACTGTCAGACGGAGCTGACCGGGAATGATGAGGATACTGCCTGGAATAATCGGCGCCACGAGTGGAGAATCCCCACGTGGCAGACGAGCAAATGGACCGGCTACTGGACCACCTAGCCCCAAAACCCCATGCACGAGCGTGGCCGCGCCTTCTATCGTCACCCATCTCCCCGGCGCGACATCCACGACCTTACCGGTCATCCCTGCCAACACTGCACGGCGCTTGCCCTCCGCCCCTGGCGATTCAGCAATCGGCTGATCTGGGCGTACCTGCTCACCAACGGAAACAAGTAACACACTTGCATTTGGCGGCAATGGGCGTTGTCGCCGCACAAGTGCTGAAGGCGCGAATGGGCGGCCATTTGGGTAGCTCAGACTCAGCCTATTCATAGCTCGCTTCTCATCCTTCCAACCCCAGAGTACGTCGCCATTCGAGCAGCCGCATGGCGCGCGCCTCGCGATCTTGCGGGAAGCGTAGCGGCCGGCCACGCGCATCCACCACCAATCCAAGTGGACCACCTTCCACTGGCTCACTTCCATGCGCATGCTGCCCTGGCCCCAGCCCAATGTCAACACCAGGAGCCGGATATAGCCCTAGAATCGCTTGCTCGCCCACTGGCAGAGGCAGCCGCGCGATAGCGCCCGCATGCACTTCTTCCTCGTGTTGATGACCACTGGCGAATTCGAGAGTCACCCGCACAACGGGTTCGCCTTGCGCAACCTCACCGACCGGTGAAATGACGGTCGCCAGTTGTGTGCCAATGGCGTCGCTGATCGCCGCTTCCCCAATCCTTACGGCGTCTAGCGCCGCACCGCTGCCAATCATACTGGCGAGTTGGGCGGTATCTAGCATCAGCGCGGTGATGCCACGTGGCTGCAATGCATCAAGCAACAAGAGCGCCGCGTGCGCTGGATGCGGAACGTTGGCCAGCACCCCCCCGGTGCCCAGCACCACATCCATTGGGTGCATGCCTGCCAGCCGTGCGCCAGGCGCTCGCAGCGCCAGTTGGATCGCCTCGCGAGCAAAGGCATATTCGAACTCCAACTCGCGTGTGGTGAGGGGCAGCATTGTGGGCCGTAGCATGCGCATCAGCGCATATTCCCGCAGTTCGTCTTCCGTTGCCAAGATTGCCAGCCATTGCATCGCGCCAGCGGCTCCGCGTGCCCGCAGCAACGTACCAATCCCTGGCCCGACGCCAGCCGACGGATGAAGGGCAGGCAAGAATTCTCCCTGGGCAGTCGAGCCAGCGAGAGCCGTTGAAGACGCGCCAACATCCACGCCCACCACATTCGTCTCGAAGCGTTGCGCCAGAAAACGCACCATGCCCGCCAGCGCAGTGATGGTGGCGATAGGCGGCGCGCTGGCCACCTGCCGCAAGGCGGCGAATCCCGGCAGAGTACTCAGTACCACTGGCTCATACAGTGCGCTGACGGCGCGGTTAAGCGGCGTGAGGGTGGACGGTGACAGTCCTTCCACCACCTGCATTGCCACACGATCACGCAGTGGTGGCGCCAGGCGCTCGGCCTCGCGGGCGCTGCCTGTAAAAACAACCGGTGTACGCTGCCCAGCGGCCAGGCCCGTATCATTGAGCCGTGCAATCCAATCGGAAATCGCGGTGGTAGCTTCCTCCAGCGTGACACTTGGACGAACCTCGCCAAACGGCTGCCCAACAACCAGGAGAGCATGTGGCTGGCGCAGCCGCGCCTGCGAGAAGGCGGTATCCATAGAGGGCGGCTGAGGACGAGCCGAAAGCACCGGTAGGGCCTCCACCGAGATGAACAAGCCACCGAGCGAACGCAGCACCAGCGCCGCGAGATGGTCGCGCCCGGGGCCAGTGGTCAGCAAGTGCAGCGGGCCGCCGGCGCTCATCACGAGCGCGACACCATCCACTCCTGTGCCGTCTTCACGCATGGGCAGGATGATGTGCTGGTCGCGCTGTAATGTACATCCCGTCGTGCGCTCGATCTCGCTCAGAGCATGCCGGACGCCAACCAACACATCGGTTATGGGCGGCATGTTGGTGGTCAGTGACTGCGCTCGCGCAAGCATACGAAAGCGCCCATCCACCCGACCAAGCAGCGCGACTTTCGTAAAGACAGAACCACAATCCACAATCAGCAATGAACGAATTGCCTGTGTAGACCCCTGCTCAGTGGAATCCGTTACACGTTCCTGAGGTATCGCTGCCCCCACCTCGTATTGCTCCCTCACCAGCACCTAAAGGCCATTTCTATCGTCCAAAGATGCGTCGCCAGCCACCACGTTTCTTGCCTTGTAGCTCATCGTCGCCACCACGGCGCGTGGGCATAGCATTTTGTCTATCGTAGCCATCATAGCCGCCGTACCCTACTGGATAGCGTTGCGAGGGGCCACCGTTCGCATACCCATCATCATAGTCGTAACCATCATACTCCCCTCCGGGAAAGTCTGGGGCATCCTGCCATTGTTGTGGCATATCCTCACCCGCCCAATCCATACCTCGATTTCTCTGCGCGGGCGGGCGATGCGGCGCACCTTGCGGTTGGGGATGCGGCCCACCGCCATTTTGCAGCCACGGTGGCAACTCGTCGCGTGGGATAGGCGCGCCCTGGTTTTGTGGGCCATCGGCGGCTCGCGTGCCACCTGGCCGCAGGCGCCCGGAGCCATCTGGTGGACGTTGAGGTTGACCGTAGGCTGCTGCCGACGCATCAGCAATGGGTTGGCGACCCGTATCTCTGGCATCCATCGCGGGCTGGCGTGTCGTGGATGGCAGGTCCACAGGGCTGGACGGCGGAGGCGGCGCGTTGTTGCCGCCCACCCAGTTGGGCAGCACACCAGGGTCAATCAGATCTGAGGCCGAGAAGCGCATACCAGCAGCGTCGCCGCTTCTGTTCGCGGGCGCGTTGGCTGGCCCCGGTACCCCGTTCGCTGCGGATGGATACTCTGCGGCAGCTTGCCCACGCATCCACTCTGGCAGTGCGGATTGATCGAGAAACTCACTCGCACTGATGCTCGCGCCAGCGCCAGGCATCCCAGGCGCGGCTGGTGTACCCCAGGGTTGCGGGCCTTGCGGTGGTTGCGGCTGCATGACCTGCTGTTGCGCGCTAGCTTCAGCATAGACTTGGCGCATCCAGGTCGGTAGCGGCACACTCATGGATTGCGAACCAGCCCACTGCTCTGGCTGCGGCTGGCCAGAATATGCCGCCGCGGGAGGCTGGGGTTGCGGGTTCGGCTGTGCGCGTAGCCACGACGGCAGCGCATTCTCATCAACCAGCGATTGCGCCTGCATGCCCCCGCCAGTGCGCCCACCTTCCATGGATTGCGGCGGAGCCGCGTTTGAGCCGCCGAGCCATGATGGCATGGCCGAAGCGTCGAGCAGTGAGCGCGCGCTCATCGCGTCACTCGACGCTGACGCAGCGCCAAAAGCTCCAGCGCTCTCGATGCCAGGGAACGCCGACGCCTGAGACGATGGGGGGTAAGGCGCTTGCGCTGGCGCGGGTTGTTGATATGGTTGATACGGCACAGGTGGCTGTGCAGGCACGTACCCTGGTGGCGGCGCTCCATATGGAGGCGCGGGCTGCCGGGCTGTGGGCTGGACGGGCAGATCGTTTTGCGTGCCCCCTTGCTGCCAAAGCCATTCCGGCAGGGCGGACTCGTCGAAGAGATTCTGTGCGGATACACCGGGAACAAGTCCCGCACGGCCCGGAGGAACCTGCGCTTGCGCGCCCTGCCCGAAGGCGGGAGACAGTGGCGGGGGCGCTGGGTCGCGCGGATCGCCTGGATCAGGCGCATACCAGCCCGGCTGCTGTTGCTGCGGGGCAGCGCCATTTTGCATGCCAGCACGGAGCCACTCTGGCAGCCCTGAATCATCGGGAGGCCCGCCGTAAGCGCCTTGCCCCGGCTGCTGATAGGGCGGCCTCTGCTGTGGAAAGCCAGCGCCCATTGGCATACCACCTGGCTGGATCAGCGGCGTGCCGCACATCGGACAGACGGGGGTTCCCTGGCGGTTATTTTGCCCACAACGAGGACACGGTATCACGGGCGTACTCCCTTTCGGACCATCAGGCGAACCGTCTGCTCGGCGCTCTACATTGCTGACTGCCGCTCGAACTCACGCTCGTGGAAAAGCGCTTCGCATACCCACGCACGCGGCAGGGGTCGTGGGGCAGTGTACCATCCGGCATTATGCAGCGCAAATGGACTACTACTTCTGTGGCGCTTGTGTGAAGCTTTCCGCGACAGGCGCTCGCCGTCGCGTCGTCCGAACGAGGAGCGAATACCGCATAATTGCCTATTTACTTGCCCGTTCCTTGCTGGTATGCTGGTACCAGCAAGTGAGCATGGCCGGATACGCGAATGCGGAAGTGCAGCTAACGGGATGCTGATTCCACATGAGGATGCGTTTGCCGAGTGCTCAGGCAAGCGGAAGGGGGATTTCTCATGGCAACACGGCAGCGTAAGGCGTCTGAACCAGCGGTCGCGCTTCAAGAATCAACGGAGCCAGTGAAGAAACGCCGGGGGCCGCGCGCAGGTTCTGAAAATGCGCGGCGTGGCGGCATGGCGGTGCGTGAGAAGTATGGTCCGGAGTTCTTCGCGAAGATAGGCTCCAAAGGCGGGCGCACAGTGCGCGAGCGCCGTGGCCCCGATTTCTATGCCTCAATCGGCCGCATGGGTGGTCAGCGCACACGCGACACACTGGGCATAGATCACTACGAGCGCATCGGGCGTATGGGCGGTCTACGCGCCCGCCAAAAAGAGCGCGCATCGGCTCAAGGCGACAACAAGTAAGCGCGCCCGCTAAATACGTGGCCAAGAACGGTGGGGCAGCTCCATGAGGAGACTACCCCACCACATTTTTGTATCTATTGCCAACTGCCCGTAAACACCGCGCGCAGAGACAACGCTAAGATGCCGCAGCAAGCAACTGAGCGCCAGGGTTTTCGGTGCTGACGAAGTGAGCGGGTGCGCCCAGAACTGTAAGCCGCTTGACGCCGATTACTCGCATCGTGACGCCGGGCGTGCGAGTCGTCACGTATCGCTGCACGAGCAACCCCAATGGGCGCGCAATGAGCAGTGCCGCTGTCGAAGCAAGGATGACGTTGTTGAACGAGTTATATGGCTTGCGCAGCTTCGCGACGGTCATAGCGGAGAGGCCAGTAAGCATGCCTGCAACAGCGAGATTCGTACCGCAACGCTCGTGGATGGCAAGTTCGGGGGCGTCGCCGCGTAATCGGGTAAGTGCCATCTCAGCGGCGGGACGAACGGACTCTGTAGGGACATCGCCAAAGACAAAGAAGCCAGTAGCGAAGGAAACGCCCGAAAGACGCGCCTCAGGAAAACGTTTGCTCAGCAAGACAATGGTCGCGTGTTCAAGGGCGTGGTTTTCGCGGACAGCGCCACCAAGTGTCACCTGCTGGATGACCTGCTCGATAGGATTCATATCGGGTATGCTCACTTCTTGCCATCTGATCGCTCGCGCCATTCATGGCGAGCCGATGTATTCGTCACATTATCGCACTCGCGCAAGCCCTACACCAGCATGTACACCACAACATCGCGCCGAATCATCACGGGCATAGCCCATGCGAGGGATGGAACTGGACGCGACGCGAGTCGTATACCTTTTATAAAGCCATGTCACGTCACAGACGGAAAGGCTAGTCCCGCTCGTGTTACCCCGGAACCCGGCCTAGCGTTGTATCGGGTGTCTAGCGTGGGCCACACCGCGAAACCGCGAATCCTGGCAACTATGTGGAAGAGGCGAAGTCATTGGCAACGGTACGCCAGCTTGACCCCGGCACTCGCCGGTACACCCGCCATATCGTCTTCGAGCTTGCTCATATCATCCGCGAGCGCGACATCATCACCTACGAACACTGCCGCCGCGTGGCGGTCTACGCCAGCAGGCTGGCACGCGAATATGGGTGGTCGCGCCGTGCCGCCCACGATCTGGCTCTGGCCGGATTGGTCCACGACCTGGGCAAGAACTGGATGCACAACGATATTCTCTTCAAGGAATCGGCGCTTTCAAATGATGAGCGCGCGGAAATGGAGCGCCACCCCAGCATCGCGGCGAACATCCTGCATACGTATGGCGCGCCGAAGACGCTGGTTCAGGCCGTGCTGCATCACCACGAACGCTACGATGGCCTGGGCTATCCCGACCATCTGGCCGGTGAGGAGATACCACTGGGCGCACGCCTGTTGACTGTTGCCGACGTATTCGATGCGATAACTGCTGAGCGTCCATATAAGCGGGCCATGGAGAGCATCACCGCCCGCGACCGCATTGTGGCCGCAACCGGCACACACTTTGATCCTGCAATTGTCGCGGCCTTTGTGCGATTGCTCGACACCCATCCTAACTTCCTGATTCCGTCTAGAATCTCGCCACTACCACCGCGCCCAGCACCCCATCCCGTCTGGATGCGCCACGACCACTTCGACGAAGAATGAGCGCCCTGCTCAATGTGAGCAGGTCTAGCCAACCAGCGTATACCTACCAGAGCACTGCCATACGCTGTTCGCGGTAAAATAGCAGCGGCGCGCAACGTCTCAGGTGAGAAAGGGTTGCGCATGCGTGGCACATGCGGCCTCAGAGGACGTGTATCAGGAGAGGATTGAGAAGATATGCTGATGGGAGCCGATGGCGGCTTGGCTGATGCGACAGCGGAAGCACACATTGCCTCCGGGGCTGCAGCGGTGCGTGCGGCAGCGGATGCCATCCGGGCCAATGTCAGCCAGGTGATGGTGGGCAAAGCGAGCGCGATAGATCTGCTGCTGGTCACGCTGTTGAGCGAGGGGCATGCGCTGATCGAAGATGTGCCCGGCCTTGGCAAAACCGTGATGGCTAAAGCACTCGCCCGCTCGCTCGGCGTCCCCTTCGCGCGCATCCAGGGTACCGCCGATTTGCTGCCCAGCGATGTAACCGGCGTCAGCTACTTCAGCCAGAAGGCGAGCGAGTTCGAGTTCCGCCCTGGTCCCATCTTCGCCAGCATCGTGCTGGCCGACGAGATCAACCGCGCCACCCCACGTACTCAGTCAGCCTTGCTTGAAGCGATGCAAGAACGCCAGGCGACGGTGGACGGGCGCACCATGCCGCTGCCGCTCCCGTTTCTGCTCGTCGCCACGCAGAATCCCATCGAACTGGAAGGCACCTTTCCCTTGCCAGAGGCCCAGCTAGACCGCTTCCTCACACGCCTGCGCGTCGCCTATCCCACCTTCGATGACGAACGGGCAATGCTCTATCGCTTCAAAGAGGCGCAACCACTTGAGACGCTTCAGCCCGTGGTGAGTGGCGACGAGTTGCTGCAGCTGCTGCCGGTGGTGCGGGCCGTGCGGGTGGCTGAGCCGGTGAGCGACTACCTGCTGAAAATCGTGCGTGAGACGCGCGAGCATCCGGCCATCGAATTGGGCGCTAGTCCGCGCGCGGCGCTGGCACTCTTTCGGGCGGCGCAGGCGCATGCGGCAATGCGGGGGCGCACCTTTGTCAAGCCAGATGACCTCAAGGCGCTAGCGGCGCCCGTGCTGGCGCACCGTCTGGTGGTCTCTGCGCAGACCCGCCTGCGCGGGCAGGGCGCAGAGCAGGTGATTCAGAGCATCCTCGACCGGACACCGGTGCCCGTCGAAAAGCTCGGCGACGACGATCGGTAAACGACGATGACCAATGGCCAGGGTCAGCACGAGAATATGGCGGGAAAGTCGCCAGATACGCTTCAGTATCTGGGACGCAACCTCTACATTCTCGGCTGGAAGATCAAACGCCGCACGAATGATGTCTCGCGCGAGCCGCCTGACTTGACACTTCTGGCGCGCCGCCCGCTCTATGTGATGTCTGGAATCATCGCGCTCTCCAGTTTCTTCTTACGCCAGCCACTGCTCTTCGTCGGCGGTCTATTGGTGTTCATGATTACCTTCGTGCCGGAAATGTGGTATCGCTACTGCTTGCGCGAGTTGGTAATCGAACGCTCGCCAGTAACAAAACGCGCGGAGTTCGGCGAGAAGTTCGAGGTGCGGTTGCTGGCGGAAAACCGGAAGCCACTCCCTTTGCCGTGGATTGAGATCGCAGATGAGTTTCCCGAAGCGCTGCCTGTGCAAGGCAAACGGCTTACGGTCTCCGCGAAATCTGAGCGCGCAATACTCAACAACACGCTTGCGCTGTGGGCGTATCAGCGCGTGCGCAGACGCTACTCATTGCTCGCGTCAGTACGCGGCGCTCATGTATTCGGGCCAGCACGGCTGCGCATCAGCGACCCATTCGGCATTCTGACTCGCGAGGTAGATCTCGATGTGAGGGCCACCTTGCTGGTACATCCACTGGTCGCGCCACTAGAACGCTTCAATCTCAACCCCAACGCCCCGTTCGGCGAACGCAAATCACGCCAGCGGCTTCTGGAAGATCCACTACGGGTGGCGGGAATCCGCACCTATGCGCCGGGAGACGAGCCACGGCGAATCCACTGGAAAGCCACCGCGCGTACTGGCGCACTGCAGAGCAAAGTTTACGAGTCGTCCACGCGACATACGCTGGCAATCTTTCTCGATACGCGCACGTATACACATTTGCATATGGGCTATGACCCGGAGATTGCCGAACTAGCAATCAGTGCCGCGGCTTCGGTCACGCGGTGGGCATTGGATCGGGGATTTGCGGTCGGCATCTTTTCCAACGGCGCGGTCCACGCGGCAGGCATGGATGAAGACGCCAGCACGAACGCACCTGGCACACTGGCGCGCGCAATGCCAGACGCGCAAGACGATGCTCAGCGGCTCGCTATCGAAATCGCGCGCTATTCCGGCGCATTGCGGCTGCGCATCCCACCAGCCTCGCGCCCAGAGCAGATGATCCGCACGCTGGATGGATTGGCGCGGCTGCTACCATATCATGGAACGCCGATGTTTGCTGTGCTGGAAGGCGAACGTCCGCGCCTGCCCATGGGCGCATCGGTGGTCTACATTGGCGCGGAGGCACTCGTAGACGTGCCGCTGATTGTAGCATTGCGCCGGTGCCGCTCACACGGACACAGCGTCTCCCTGCTGCTGACACAGGGATCTGAGAAGGTCCAGGATGACACAGTAGGGTCGCTGCATCTTACTGGCCTGGATACCCACATGATCGGCGGCAGAGAGATCTGGCGCGGCCTGGTTTCCGACGCGCTCGGCAGCTACACGAATCGCCGCGCGACCGATCCGGTGCGCGCGGACACGGGTGACACATCCACGGAAACCACCAACCAGAGAGATAGTGACCCGGTATCCGCTGTTTCTGAACGCATAGATGGACAACGTGATGACGGCAACAACGGCGCAAAATCAACCGATAGATCCTTCAAAGAGACGCGGGCGCTGGTGGTCGAATAGACGCTCCCAGGCGATCATTCTCATCGCCACAGCACTGTTGCTCGACCTGCTGCCAGTGGAGACGTGGCTACTGGTGGCGGGGAGCGCGACTGGCACGCGCCTGGAAGACGCGCCACTCTCTCTCGGCACATTGGTAGGACTTTTCGCGCTTTCATGGGCGGTAGGCTGGTTTCTCCGGCAGGCGACCCACAAAGCGATAGTAATAGTCGGCGGGACGTGTTTCTTCCTCTCACTGATCTTCGTGCTGTGGACCTCGCCAAGCGCCTACGGTGCCATCACAGGCAGCCGACTGGCTGCATTCGCTAGCGATTGGGGCACGGCATCGCCTCGGATACTCACTGCCCTGCTGTTAGTTCCCCTGGTGGTCTATATCTGGTGGCGTGGCTACAGTACAGGGCGCGAAACGCCGGGCACAAGCGCCGTGATGACACGCTTCAAACTGGGGCTAGGCGCTATGCTGATCGCCATCGCCGCGACAGCCACCCTTGAGGGCGCCGAACGCGATGCCGTACTTGGCGCGCTTGCCATTCTGCTTCCCGTTCAAGTGTTCTGTGGGCTGGTGGCAAACGGCTTGGCGCGAATGGCAGAGGAGCAGACGCGGCGCGTGGCGGGGGCAACGGACACAGCCGCAGAGCGCCCGTGGCTTGGCCTCTCGCTCACGCTGGCGGGGCTGATCGTCGGGCTGGCAATGGCGCTCAGCCTAGTGGTGAATTATCAGAGCATCGGTGCGCTCCTTGGGCACCTCGGCATCCTCGGCGCCTTTCTGAATGACGCTGCACACTGGCTGATCGAGCTGCTCGCCCAAGTACTCAACTTCCTCTTCGGCGGTCTCGTCAATGCTCTATCCGGGAAAACCACCACGCCGCCCAGGCTCCAACCGCCCACTAATCCTCACTGTATTCCGACAATACAAAATCCATGTTCAACGGTGCACGATACGTCGCAGATCAAATTGTGGCTGCACGTGGCAACAATTGTCAGCCAGGTCATTATCCTTGCAGCGTTTCTGGGCGTCCTGCTCTTTGTCTTGCGGGGGGTATTGTTCGGGCTGCGCCTGCACCGGCCAGAGTACGACGCGATGGAAGAAGATCGCGAGTCGCTCGACGGCAAGTCGCTCTTCCGGCAGCAAGTGCGCGCATTCTTCGACCAGTTCCAGCGGCGACGCCCCGCGCCCGCGATGGATCCCCTCACGCCCGGCTCGGTACGCTATCTCTACCGTGAATTGCTGCAAGCAGCGGCAGCTCAGGGGTTGAGGCGCAAACCTGCCGAAACGCCTGATGAGTACGCGGAGCGCCTGGTTACAGTGAAGCCGACCGCGACGGCAACCACAGATGATGTGCGCGCATTGAGTGACGCCTACACCACGACGCGCTATGGCGAGCGTGAGCCGGGCGAGCCAGAGCGCAAGCGACTCCGGCAGATAACAGATCGGCTGCGGAGGGCACTCGCGAGAGGATAGCAAAGGTAAGGGCAGGTGCAATACTTACCCTTAGTTATACGCGGGCCAGGTCGCCCGCGCGGGCGGTCAGGTTCGCCTGGATGAAGTGATCCAGGTCGCCGTTCAGATAGCCCGTGGTATCCCCCGTCTCAGCGCCGGTGCGATGATCTTTAACGAGAGTGTACGGGTGTACCGTCACGGTGCGAATCTGGCTGCCGAAATCGGCGGCCACATGCGCGCCCTTCAGCCGCGCCTGCTCGCGCTCACGCTCTTCGAGTTGAAGCTCGTAGATGCGCGACTTGAGCACGCGCAGCGCCAGTTCGCGATTCTGAATCTGCGAGCGCTCGTTCTGGCATGTGACGACGATGCCAGTCGGTTTGTGACGCATACGCACGGCGGAATCGGTCTTGTTGAGATGCTGGCCGCCCTTGCCTGTCGAACGGAAGGTATCCACCTCGATGTCTTCTGGACGGATCACGATCTCGATTGGATCATCACCGATATCGGGCATCACCTCGACCTTGGCAAATGAGGTCTGCCGCCGATGCGCGGCATCGAACGGCGAAAGGCGAATCAGTCGGTGCGCGCCTGCTTCGCCGCGCAGATAACCATAGGCATATGGTCCCGACACGCTGAACGTGGTACTTTTGATGCCCGCTTCCTCACCGGGCATCTCATCTAGGATTTCGACCTTATAGCCGTGCGCATCGGCCCAACGCATGTAGGCGCGTTGAAGCATCTGCACCCAATCCTGCGCGTCGGTGCCGCCGTTGCCCGCATGGATCGAGACCAGCGCCGATTTCTCGTCGTGCTCGCCATTCAGCAGCAGCTTGAAACGCTGCCGCTCGACCTCAGCCTCAGCCTGCTCCTGGGCAGACGCAATCTCGGCCTCAAGGTCGGCATCGGGGGTTTCGGCAACCATTTCCGCCAACTCGGCAAGCTCGGCGAGACGCTGCTGAAGCGTTTCCCATGTGGTCACGTCATCGCGCAGTCGGCTGAGCAGTTGCATCTGGCGCTGTGCATGTACGCGGTCGGAGTAAAAATCAGGGGCCAGCGATTCCTCTTCGAGGATCGCTATCTGGTGTTTCTTGTCAGCCAGGTCAAAGATGCACCGCCATTTCATCAACACGGCGGCGCAGGGCTTCGATGCGGTTTGTCATATCACTCATGTCCGTATTTTATGCGATGTTCCAGCCTCTCGTCAAGGCACACGCAATGTGGTTAACGGAACGGCAAAGTTGTGGGAGCGAAGACGACATGCCTCCGCTCCTACAACCCATCCGCAGGGGAGCGTGGCTAGAGCAGACCCTGCGACTTCAGCCAGGTTTCGGCAACCTCCTTCACCGTCTTCTTATCTATCGTAACTTGCTTAATCAGCGCGGTCTGCGACGCCGTGGTCAGCTTGGCCGCGAGCGGGTTCAGCGTCGTAGCAATCGCCTGCGACTTCGACAGCGTTGAGTCGCGAATAATGGGAGCTGGATTATACGCCGGGAAAGCGTTCTTCGTGTCTGTGAGCAGCACGAAGTTATTGGTCACAATTGCTGGATCGGTCGTGTAGCACTCATTGATGTCAACCTGGCCGCTGGTCACTGCCGCGAAGCCGAGTTGCTCGCTAAGGGCAACTGTGTTCTTGAACTTAAGCCCATAGGCGGTCGCCACCGGAGGGAATACCCCTTGCGTCGCGTCGGTGAAGTCTTGCTGTCCGCTCAACGTGAGCTGCGGCGCGACGGCGACCAGATCGTCCAAGGTCTTCAGATTATATTTCGACGCAACCGACTGAGACGTGCACAGGCCGTAGCTGTCGTTGAGGTCGTAGGCGGGATTCAGCCAGGTGATCTTGAAGTTCTGCTCGTAATACTGCTTCACCTCATTGTACGCCTGCTGAGGATCTTGCGTCGAAGTGAGCTTGTATACGCCAATACCTGTGCCCGTGAATTCCGGGTAAATGTCTACGGCTCCGCTCTTGATCGCGGAATCTAGCACTGGCGTTTGGCCGAGGGCCAGTTTGGTGGTGACGTTGTAGCCAGCCTTGGTCAACAGCAGAGAATACATTTCCGCGAGGAGTTGGCCATCAGGGTCATTCTTACTACCGATAGTGAGCTTCATGCCATTGCCTGGGCCAGTACCGCTACCACCACCACCGCAGCCAGCGAGCGCCAGCACGGCGAGCATCGCAACGACGCCAAGCAGTTTCGCGAAATGCGGGAAACGTAGAGAGCGCGTCATGAGAGTCCTCGACCTTTCGTCTTCTTCACACAGGCAGCCATTGCCACCCGCACAACATGAGTCATCTTGACTTCCCGAATGCAAAGATGCCTGACAACGAGCAGGCAGAGAATACGGGAAAGCATGGGCTTCACACTACTCGAAACAACACTACGGGGACGATAGTTGCACGTATCACACGTCGGCGAGTGAGCCGACAGGGGAACGGCGGGCGGATGGCGCGATGGCAGCAGGTTCGGTCGCGCGAAGGCCAGCAGGCGTGACGGCGCGCTGCAACGCCGCAAGAGCGAACTCAGCCAGCAACGCGAGCAGCGCTATGCCGACCGCGCCGACGAGTAACTGCGGGATATTGAGTAGATTAATGCCCGCGAGGATGTAGTCACCGTAGCCGCCACCACCAATGAGGCCAGCGATTGGTACCGTGGCAATAATCTGCACCGATGCGGTGCGCACACCAGCTGCGATGACGGGAAGCACCAGCGGAATCTGTACGCGGAACAGAACCTGCTGCTGAGTCATGCCCATGCCCTGGCCCGCCTCAATAGCCGAGGGGTCTACGCCGCGTAAACCTGCAATGGTATTGAGCAGGATCGGTGGGATGCCTAGCACTGTTAGCGCCACAACTGACGGCAGGAAGCCGATTTGATTGAAATAGAGGATCATAATAAACAGCACCGCAAGAGTTGGCACTGCGCGCATCAAGCCGGTAAGGTTGGCAGAGATAAAAGCCGCGACTGGCCGGCGGGCAACCAGCACACCGAGCGATAGACCAATCAGCAATGCCAAGATGATTGGTACGATGCTAAGCTTGAGTGTATCAATGGTATGCTGCCAAAACGTGTTCGTTGGGTCACCAATGAATTGGAGCATTTTTGCTATCATAGTCCACTCGATTTCCTTTACCACTCTTATCAAACTCGCCGCCAGTTCGCGCGCTGCCCTATGCTTCAGAAAGTGCATTCACACGCTGTCCCCGGCTCAGTGCGGCCTGCACACCAAGCAGAAGCAGATCGGCAGCAACGGCAAGCGCGATCACGAGAATCGTCCCCGCGGCCTCCATGTCGGACCGCGCGAAATTGAAACCCTGATACATCAGTGTCCCCAGGTCCTCGGTACCAACCCACGGCGCGAGCGTGGCGATGCCGATGGTGGTCACAGTGACGACGCGGATACCAGCGATGATCACGGGCATGGCCAGCGGCAGCACCACGCGCCACTGAAGCTGCCACGAGTTCATACCCATCGCTCGGCCCACTTCCACAAGCTGCGGGTCCACCGCCCGGATTCCCGCGACGATATTGCGGATCAGCACTACCTGCGTGTAGATCACCAGCGGAATGAGCACCGTCGCCTGTGAGAACGCGGTGAACGGAATGAGCAAGGCGAAGAGCGCCAGACTCGGAATAGTGTAGAGGATACCTGCGGTTGTAACAGTCGGCAGATACAGATGCTTGAAGCGCGCGACCAGGAAGGCCAGCGGAAACGCAATCGCCAGCCCGATCAACACGCTGACGAAAGTGATCGAGATGTGGGCTATGAGCAAATTCGGAATGCTGCCGGGATCAGTGAGATCCCAGTTGTACCCGTCGAGAATGTAGCTCATCCGCGTTCCTCCTCCGCCCGCTCAATCGCGTCCCGCACTACCTGATGACCGGCGCGCTGTCTGCGCTGCGATTGTGCTCACCGCTCGCCGCACTGGCATTTCGATGGATTGACTGCACACTTGCGAATACACTTGCCAGCGACACTTGGCCGAGCGTTTCGCCGTCTCGCACGACGGCCAGCGCCCCATTCCGCATCTGAATCAGCCGCAGCAGCGCGGGCAGAAGTCGCTCATCGGCGGCGATGCGCTCCTGGGCGGCATCCGTGGCGGGTTCGAGGGCCGCCGTCACTGGTTGGTATTCGAACTGCCGCAGGATGTTATCCGCCCCAACGAGCTGGCGCACGAAATCGCTGGCGGGTTGTGCTAGCAATTCGATGGGTGAACCTTCCTGCACCAGCTTCCCCTCTGACATCACCACAATCTGATCGCCCAGTTTGAACGCCTCTTCGACATCGTGGGTGACAAAGAGAATCGTCTTCCGTACGCCACGTTGCACGTTCAGCAGTTCATCCTGCAAACGTGCGCGGGTGATGGCGTCGAGCGCGCCGAACGGTTCATCCATCAGCAGCACGGCAGGATCAGCGGCGAGCGCGCGAGCCAGGCCAACGCGCTGCTGCTGACCGCCAGAAAGCTGGCGCGGATATCTTTTTCGGTATTCGGCAGGCTCAAGGCCGACAAGGTGCAGCAGTTCATCCACACGATCGCGGGTCTCTGCCGCCGACTTGCCGAGAATAGATGGCACGACGCGCACGTTGTCTTCGATGCTGAGATGTGGAAATAACCCGACTTGTTGGATGACATATCCGATGCTGCGCCGCAGCGCAATCGGGTCTTGTTGTGTCGTCGGCACGCCGTCTATGCGAATCTCACCTGAGGTCGGGTCAATCAGGCGATTGACCATGCGTAACAATGTCGTCTTGCCGGAGCCAGAAGTGCCAAGGAGCATGCAGATAGCGCCCTCGTGTACCGTGAAACTGACGTTATCTACGGCAGGAGTTTTGGCGTTTGGGTATTCCTTAGTGACATCTACGAATTCGATGGTCGCCATCGCATGGCGCCTCCTCTCGGCAAGGCACTGCCAGAGCCGTTTTTACGTTCGCTCCAGCAACGCGCACAACATTCCCTGCTCACCATCCCACTTTGCTCATTGCCCGCAGAAGCCGAACCAGCGAGATGCCCTACTATGACGCGCGACCGCTGTCAGACATTACGTGCGCTCGTCAACAAAAGTCAAGCAAGCGGCACAAAGCACAAAGATACCGTGTGTACCCATGCTTGCACCTAATTCTTACGCAACCATAACATTCCGGAAATGCAAGCCCACTATTTTCGATTTCTCCCGTTGCATCATCCGAGGGTGATCGCTGGCGACCGGCAGGTGAGTTCACCACCAGTGGCCTACGGCATCAGCACAACAAAGGTGAGCATCGTCGCGCGGTGTGCTATGCTAGCTACAAAGGCTGGGCGCAATCCATCACTATGTGCCAGCGACATCCAGCGAAATCTAGCGAGAGGCGGCAGGGCGGCGCATGGCGCGGCAATCCAACATCCAACCGAAGCACAGCGAATTTGTGGGACGTTTCCGCCATCTCGGCTTGCGCGTCACACCAGCTCGGCTGCTCGTCATGGAAGCGCTGAGCGCACATGGCGGCCACATGACCGCCGAAGAGATCATGCAATGGACCTCCGCTCGCTATCCCGCGATCAATCTCGCCACCATCTACCGCACCTTGGATTTACTTACCTCTATGGGGCTCGTCACTCAGACAGACCTGGGCAGCGGCGCGTCGTCCTATGAACTGGTCGGCGATACCCTGCATCACCACCTGGTCTGCCAGCAATGCGGCGCCGTTATGGAAGTGGACGACGCCGCGCTTACGCTGGTGCGCGAGCGACTGCTACGCGACTACGGCTTCCGCGCAGATCCTGGCCACATGGCCATCTTCGGCACCTGCAAGGGCTGCCTCGATGCCAGCCACCACACCATCGCTTCCGCCACCCAACGCTGACCGCGACCCACCACGCATCCAAATCGCCTGGCGCTGTGTATTCCACTTTGGCGTATCTGGCAGAGAACACCTATGCGAGTTCTCGCCATCAACCACCACTTCTGTTGCTAATTTTAGCAGATGCGAATAGTTGCAAAAGCGTACCGCAAGCTGGTATGGTCTCGTGGGGTTCTGTAGCGCGACCATGTTCAGAGTATCCAGGTTCAGTTGCAGGAGAGGCGTATCGTGATCGCAAACATCTCACGAGTGTTCAACGACACCACACCCGGCCTCCGGCCCAAGGTCATCGGCATCTACACCTTGCTCATTTCTGCCAACATCATCATCTGGGTGCTAACCTTCATCGCGTCGGTTCAGTTTCCCGCCCTGCTCCCCCTCGCGATCACAGCCTATGGCTTCGGCCTGCGCCATGCGGTGGACGCCGACCATATCTCAGCCATTGATAATGTCACGCGCAAACTGATGCAGGAAAAGAAAAAGCCAGTCGGCGTCGGCTTCTTCTTCTCGCTTGGGCACTCGACGGTCGTCTTTGTCCTGGCCGCAGCCGTTGCCGCTGGCTCAGCCTTCATCGCCACCGGCCTGAACAACGACAACTCACAGCTCAAGCAGATCGGCGGCCTGATCGGCACCAGTGTTTCTGCGCTCTTCCTCTTCCTCATCGCCATTATGAATATCGTCATCCTGGTGGAAATCGTGCGCGCCTTCCGCAGAGTTACACGCGGCGGGGTATACGACGAGGCCGAGATTGACGCCTACCTCAACCAGCGCGGCTTCTTCGCGCGCATCTTCCGTGGACTCTTCAAGACGATTGACAAAAGCTGGAAGATGTATCCAGTTGGCTTCCTCTTCGGGCTGGGGTTCGACACCGCCACCGAGGTCGGTCTGCTAGCGATCTCTGGGGCATTCGCCGCGCAGCACGTGCCCTTCTATGTCATCATGCTGCTCCCGCTGCTTTTTACGGCGGGCATGAGTTTGGCCGATACCACCGACGGTGTGATGATGCTTGGCGCATACGGCTGGGCATTCGTCAAACCGATCCGCAAGCTCTTCTATAATATGAGCATCACGCTCATCTCCGTGCTGGTCGCGCTGCTCGTCGGCACAATAGAGGTGCTGCAAATCCTGAGTGAGAAACTCAACCTCTCCGGCGGCATCTGGAATTTCGTCAACAACCTCGACTTCGGTATCGTTGGTTTCGGTATCATCGGCATCCTGGTGGCATCGTGGGGCATCTCCACGTTAATCTACCGGCTGAACAAGTATGATGAGATGGAGCCGAAGCAACCGACTCGCCCAGCCGAGGCCGCCAGTGTGCGCTAGCATAACGGTCGGAAACCAATAGCGTGAAATCGCCGCTCCCGCGCATGTAGGGGCGGCGTTCGCGTTTCATCTATAACCCACAAGCTACACGGCGCTTGCCAGAAGCGCACGCCTCTGCTAGCATAGGCATCAAGCGGTCTTCGCCGCCCATTGTGCTGCTGGGAGAGAGGGCTGGGAACGATGGCCACCGCGACGCGCGTAGCCTACCACACGACGGTGCGCGAGATGCCAAGCGATGAACGCCCGCGCGAACGGCTGGAACGCTACGGCGCGTCCACGCTGGCCAACGCGGAATTACTGGCAATTATCCTTCGTGTGGGCACCACGCAAGAGAACGTGATCGAGCTTGCATCCCGTCTTTTGCGGCAGTACGGCGGCCTGGGCGGGCTGCTGGCGGCGGAACTCCCCGAATTGTGCGGCGAGCATGGCGTGGGACTAGCGAAAGCAACACAGCTCAAAGCGGCTCTGGAACTCGGACGGCGGCTGAGCGTGCTCGTGCCGGAGGAGCGGCCCAAGATTACGCGGCCCGACGACGCCGTGAATCTGGTGCAGATCGAGATGGGCTATCTGAAGCAGGAACAACTACGCGTGATCTGCCTGGACACTAAGAACTTCGTCGTAGCGCAGCAGGTCGTCTATCAGGGCACAGTGAATAGCAGCGTCGTGCGCGTTGCCGAAGTCTATAAGCCCGCCATCACCCGCACCTGCCCAGCCATCGTCGTCATTCACAATCATCCATCCGGCGACCCCACACCTTCGCCAGAAGACATACGCACCACCGAACAGCTTCGCAAGGCCGGCGAACTACTCGACATCGAACTGCTGGATCATATCATCGTTGGTCAGCATCGCTGGGTCAGCCTGAAGGAGCGCGGGCTAGGATTTTGAAGTCCGCTAGATGTCGTGGCAACAAGTTTCCGCGCACGCATTCCTGCCAGCGCAAAATTGACACGGTGGGGCCAGCTTTGTATGATGCGTGAGAGGTACCTGCGATCCACCGCTGCCCTTCCTTGCCGTGAACAGAGAGCAGGCAGCCAGCAGGCAACCGCCGCCTGATAGGAGCCGCCCATGGTTACGTTCGAAGATGTCACCGACATGTTTCTCGAAGCGGCGGAGGCCACCGGCCTTTCGATTCACCCCGAAATCTGGATGAACAGCCAGACCCTCGAACGCGAATTTGCCTGTACACTGCACCCTGGCCCCTGTGAAGAAGCCGACCACCACGCCACCTGCACCGTCGCCGTCGCCTGGGGACCGCTCGATACTGTCCTCTCGATGGAAGGCGCGGCGGGCATCTGCGAGTTCTTTCACGAGCCTGATGAGTCATGCCCGCACCTGCACACCGAAGACGTGCCGCCGCTCGCGCTCGACCTCACCTACGCGCTGCCACTCACCGATGTGCGCTACCAGCTTGCCGACTTGCAGACGCTCGCCCGCACGCTCAAGCTGCGTGCCTCCGAACACAGCAGCCGCGCCGTTGAGACACGCCCCAGCATCGCCCTCTCATTTGGCGAGAGCGGTCTTGAACTGGATGGGTTGACCCTTCAACAGCGCGTGGAACTGCCGCTCTGGGATCCCGAAGGCGTCAGCGGCTTCCGGCCCAGTGGCGAACGGCGCTCCGGCCACCTATCGCTTGGCCGTCTCCACCGCCACGATGACGAAGAGGACGAGGGCGACGAGCCACACCCCGAAGACTGGCTGCCACACCTGCTCACCGAGACCCTCGCCGACATCGTGCGCGTCATTGACGCGCTAGAATCTGTCGCGGCAGGTCGCTTCAGCAGTTCGCCGGAACCGAACCTCGATAACTAAAGCGCGCGTTATGCTAACTATAAATCACGCTAAATATTTCTCGCGGTTCCTGCTATAATGGTTGGCGATTGACGGCGACGACGGAGCCGTGCGCCAGTCGCCGGGGAGCGCACGAGGATGTGCGCAACAGTGGGGGAGCGCGCATGCGGCAGCGCATTTGACGCCGTATGCTCACCGCTTCATGAACAGCGAGTGACATCACTCGAGGAGGAACGAATTCGTGGCACAAACCAAAGCCATGACCCTGGACGAAGCGGTCAAGAAGTCGCCGCGCAAGTGGGTCTACCTTTTCTCTGAAGGCAACGCTAAGATGCGCGACCTGCTCGGCGGCAAAGGCGCGGGCGTCGCCGAGATGACCAACGCGGAGCTACCCGTCCCGCCCGGCTTCACCATCACCACCGAAGCCTGCAACGCCTATTACGACAGCGGCAAACAGTTCCCCACTGGCATGTGGGATCAGGCGCTCGCCGCGCTCCGTGTCGTCGAAGAGCAGACGGGCAAGAAGCTCGGCGATCCAGCCAATCCGCTCCTCGTATCGGTTCGCTCCGGCGCGAAATTCTCCATGCCCGGCATGATGGATACCGTCCTTAACCTGGGCCTCAACGACGAGACAGTTAAGGGTATCATCGCCGGCAGCGGCGACGAGCGCTTTGCCTACGACGCCTATCGTCGTTTCGTGCAGATGTTCTCCAAGATCGTGCTCGACGCGAAGGCCGAGGCGTTCGAGAAGGTCATCGAGGAGTACAAGGAAAAGACCGGCGCGAAGACCGATGCTGACATCCCTGCCGACGCCCTGAAGCAGATGGTCGAGGACTTCAAACAAATCGCCCGCGCATCCTCTGGCAAGCCTTTCCCCGAAGACCCCTACGATCAGTTGCGCCACGCTATCGAGGCCGTCTTCGCTTCGTGGAACAACAAGCGTGCGATTGACTACCGCAACTTCAACAAGATTCCGCACGACCTCGGCACTGCCGTCAACGTCCAGACAATGGTCTTTGGCAACATGGGCAATGGCAGCGCCACTGGCGTCGCCTTCACCCGCAACCCATCCACCGGCGAGAAGCGCCTCTACGGAGACTATCTCGTGAACGCCCAGGGCGAAGACGTGGTGGCAGGCATTCGTAACACCTCTCCGATTGAGAAGCTCTCCGATGAGATGCCCGGCGTCGCCGAACAGTTCCAGCAGATCGCCCAGCGCCTTGAGAAGCATTACCGCGACGTGCAGGATCTCGAATTCACCGTCGAGAAAGGCCGTCTCTACATGCTTCAGACGCGGTCCGCCAAGCGCACCGCCGCCGCCGCCGTCAAGACCGCCGTAGACATGGTGCGCGAGAAGCTCATCACCGAGCAAGAGGCCGTCCAGCGCGTCGAGCCGGGGCAGGTGGTGCAGTTGCTGCTGCCGCGCTTCGACGACAACGACATCAAGCGCGCCAAGGGCGCAGGACTGGAACTGGCAAAAGGCGTCAATGCCTCGCCAGGCGCCGCCGTCGGCAAAGTGATCTTCGACGCCGACCGCGCCGAGGCCGCTGGCAAAGTTGGTGAGCGTGTGATCCTCGTCCGCCAGGAGACCAGCCCCGACGACGTACATGGCATGCTTGCCGCGAAGGGCATCCTGACGAGCCGTGGCGGCACGGGCAGCCATGCGGCGGTCGTCGCGCGTGGTCTGGGGCTGCCCGCCGTCGTCGGCTGCGAGGGCATCCGCGTAGACTACGAGCAGCGCACCTTCGAGGTTCGCGCCTCCGGCGAGATCATCCATGAGGGCGACGAAGTCTCGATTGACGGCACCACCGGCACCATCTACAATGGCGCGATCAAGACCGTCGAGCCGAACTTCGAGGAAGAGCACGACCTGCGGACGTTGCTCGGCTGGGCCGACACCTTCCGCAAGCTGGGCGTCTGGGCGAATGCCGACTACCCGCGCGACGCGGAGCGCGCCGTCATCTTCGGCGGCGAGGGCATCGGCCTCTGCCGCACTGAGCACATGTTTATGGAGCAGGAGCGCCTGCCCATCGTGCAGGAGATGATTCTCGCGCCCACCGTCGCGGAACGCCAGAAGGCGCTCGATAAGCTGCTGCCCTTCCAGCGCGCGGATTTCGAAGGCATCTTCCGCTCCATGCGCGATCCCAAGACGGGCGTGGGCTACCCTGTCGTCATCCGCCTGATTGACCCACCGCTCCACGAATTCCTGCCGAGCTACGAAGAACTGCTGGTCGAGGTCACCCGGCTGGAAGACAAGGGCGACAACCCGAAGGAGCTTGAGAAGAAGCGTGCGCTGTTACAGGCCGTCGCAGGCATGCGCGAGATGAACCCAATGCTTGGCCTGCGCGGCTGCCGTCTGGGGCTGCTTTTCCCCGAGATCAACGTCATGCAGACGCGGGCGATTCTCGAAGCGGCGGCAAATGTGGCCAAAGACGGTATCAAGCTTCAGCCGAAGATCATGATCCCGCTGGTCGGCCACGTGAACGAGCTACGTGAGGTGCGCCGCCAGCTTGAGGCCGTCGCCAGGGAGATCACCGCCGAGCTTGGCGGCCAGGTGGATTACAAGTTCGGCACGATGATTGAGCTTCCGCGCGCCGCCCTCACCGCCGGACAGATCGCCGAAGTCGCCGATTTCTTCAGCTTCGGCACTAACGATCTCACCCAGACCACGTTTGGCATGAGCCGCGACGACGCCGAGGCCAAGTTCCTGCTCAAATACGTCGAAGGACTGGAAGAACCAGGGCTGGAGCAGCCGGTCAAGATCCTCAAGACCAACCCCTTCCAGACGCTGGACCGCGACGGTGTGGGCCGTCTGATTCAGATCGCCGTCAAAGAAGGCCGCGCGGCCAACGCCAAGTTGGAAGTCGGCATCTGCGGCGAGCATGGTGGCGACCCCGACAGCATCGCCTTCTGCAATGAAGTAGGGCTGGACTACGTGAGTTGCTCGCCGTTCCGCGTCCCCGTCGCACGCCTCGCCGCCGCCCAGGCCGCGCTGGCCAAGACCGAGCGCGATAAGTAAATCAACAACAACACAAACAGGGCGACATATCCATGTGGATTGTCGTCCTGTTTGCATGAAGCCAGCGTACCATCACGCTGATGCGATAATGCGCATCCCTTGGCTATGTTGGCTTCCTGCGAAAATATCGGGCGAGCCGGCCAGAAGAAATCATAGCCATCATGCGATGTTATATCGCTCTTTGACCTGCTGCTCCTTCTCACGCAGGCCCACGACAAGTGCGCGCGCTTGCGAGATGGCCGTGTCTAACTTGATCTGATTGGTGTTGGTAATCTCACCTATAGAGGCCTGCACATACTGCCCACCGCCAATGATCTCCTGGAATAGCCCCCGCAGGTCGTTCGCCAACCCCGCTCGCTCCCGCTCGGACATATGCACCACACTCGGAGCGGCGTTACCATTCGATACCGATGCTGATGGTACTGTGGAATTCATTGTGGCTGCGCTCCCCGACACTTGATCAGCATCCACAACACGTTCGCCATGGTCAGCCCCTGGTTCAGGAAGCGCGTTCATTTTAGACTGACTGAGATCAGCCCTGATTGCCACAAGTTGCGGATTCGTATGGAGAAGCATATCGGCATACCGATCGAGCGCCTGGTCAAGCAGCGTAGCAAAGTTACTGACGGTGGCCAGCGCCATTGCTAACGGGAAAGGCTGGCGCGATTTCTTATCGGTCAGCAGCTTATCTTGCCGTGCGCTTTCCGCGATGATGGTTGCGAGGTTGTCGTGAAGACCGCGTGCAATGTTCTGTATCTGCACATCCGTATAACTACGGGCCGTATGCCCCCCACGAAGCAGTTCTGCGCTTGCTGCCGCTGCTACCGCCAGCAGCGTCAAGCCCGGTTTCATCACATTTTGCCTGGTTGCGTCGGCTATCTTATCGCGCCTGAAGCGTCCGAACAGACCTCCGCTCTTGTCTGACGACTTGTTGCTCATGAGAATTATCCCTCCTCCTCATCGGGAGTAAACCACTCGTCCGTTCCTACACTCTTCCCGCGTCTAGATCCGGCAACATCGTCGGCAAACACGAGTGACTGCCCGCCAAGAACGGCGATTTCCCACTCAATAGCTACCCATCACCTGTAGTCCTCGTTGTGTACCTGTATTCTGTTCGGCGCCTTTGGATTAGGAGCATTACGAGCGCCTCACAAGCGGCTCCTCTTGCGCTCTAGCCAACACCATTCGTAGATCCGCCAGCAGGGTTATATCACATCAGCGGCCAGTGTTGCGAAGGAATACGGTTACCTGTTTACCTAATGCTGTGCGCGCGGTTCCAATCATCCAGCAAGGTGGGCGAGCAATGCTTCCGGCGCACTGAGATGCCGCACAAATCAATTACAAAAAGCTGCTAGCTTGGTTCATATTCCCCCCTTGCGCCCAAGTCTGCGCATGTGCTATCATGGTGAAGCCGGTGCATCGGGGAACTGGTGCGGCGGGCGTTTGGGCCTGTGGCGCAGCTGGGAGCGCGTCTGCATGGCATGCAGAAGGTCAGGGGTTCGAATCCCCTCAGGTCCACCAGCACAATCGCATCCACCATCCCGAAGCCTTTCTCCCCCTGCGGGCGAAAGGCTTTTTCATGTATCATCCCATATCGGACTTCCAGCCCATCAAAAGCCGCGCGAGCGGAAATCGGCAATCATCTACATCAGGGAGCGGACACTAGCATGACACAGACGAAATATCAGCCCGCCGAAATCGAACCTAAGTGGCAATCCCGCTGGACCGAGGACGACCTCGCCTCTGCCCACGACACCGACCCGCGTCCGAAATATTACAACCTCGTCATGCTGCCCTATCCCTCCGGCGATCTGCACATCGGCCATTGGTATAACTACACTGGCGCCGACGCCTACGGGCGCTTCACGCGTATGCGCGGCTACAACGTCATGCAACCTATCGGCTTCGACGCCTTTGGCCTCCCCGCCGAAAACGCCGCCATCAAGCGCAATATTCAACCGCGCTCGTGGACCCTCGACAACATCGCCAATATGCGTGGCCAGCTTGCCCGCATGGGCGCTGCCTGGGACTGGTCGCGCGAGGTTGTTAGCTGCCTGCCCGACTACTACACCTGGACCCAGTGGATCTTTCTCCAGTTCTATAAGCCTGGCCAGGCCTATCGCACTAAAGCCCCAGCCAACTGGTGCCCCAACTGCAACACCACCCTCGCCAACGAGCAGGTCGTCAACGGCGTGTGCGAGCGGTGCGGAACCACCGTCGAGCGCCGCGAGATGGATCAGTGGCTGATGCGCATCACCGACTACGCCGACGAACTGTTGCGCTTCGATGGCCTCGACTGGCCCGAAAAAACCAGACTGATGCAGACCAACTGGATTGGCCGCAGCGAGGGCGCCGAGATCCGCTTCAGAGCACGCATTCCCATAGCTGGCAACTCCGCACGTAAAAAACGAAAATCGGCAGAATCGGCAACTCCGGCAACTGCAACTTCTGAGAAATCGGCAGAATCGGCAACTGCATTTGCGGCCACATCGGCCACATCACCTGCCGTAAAATCGGCAGAATCGGCAACTGCCACATCCGTATCTGCGGTGAAAATGGCGAAATCGGCAGAATCGGCAACTTCCGCAACTGCACTTCCCGTAAAATCGGCAGAATCGGCAACTGCATACGAACAAGTCGAGATACCCGTCTTCACTACCCGGCCTGACACCATCTATGGCGTCACTTTCTTTGTCCTTGCCCCAGAGCATCCACTGGTCGAGCGCCTCACCGCACCTGAGCAACGTGAGGCCGTGCAGGCATACATCGAACAGACCCGGCGCGAGACCGAAATCGAACGCCTCAGCACCGAGAAAGACCGCAAGAAAACCGGCGTCCCGCTGGGTACAACCGTCATCAATCCCGTCACCGGCACACCCGTGCCCGTCTGGATCGCCGATTATGTGCTCATGAGCTATGGCTCTGGTGCGGTCATGGGTGTTCCCGCGCACGACCAGCGCGACTTCGAGTTTGCCCGCACGTTCGGCCTCCCGATCATCGAGGTCATCCGCCCAGAAGATGAACCCGCCAGCGACGCCAGCACATGGGATGCGGCGAAAACGGCGAAGGGCATCATGGTCAACAGTGGCGCCTTCGACGGCACACCAGCCGCATCCGCATCAGACACGGTCATTGCCTGGTGCGAGAAACACGGCGTTGGCAAGCGCGCCGTCACCTATCGCCTGCGCGACTGGCTCATCAGCCGCCAACGCTACTGGGGTGCGCCAATCCCCATCGTCTACTGTCCGGAACACGGCGCGGTCCCGGTCCCCGAGGACCAGCTTCCCGTCATGCTGCCCGACGAGGTACAGTTCAAGCCGACAGGCGAGTCGCCACTGCGCTACGTGCCCGAATTCCTGCACACCACCTGCCCAATCTGCGGCGGCCCTGCCACGCGCGAGACCGACACGATGGACACGTTCATCTGCTCATCCTGGTATTTCCTGCGCTACGCCGATCCGCAGAACGCTCATGCCGCCTGGGATGCGAAGAAGATCGCTCACTGGCTGCCAGTAGATATGTACATCGGTGGCGCGGAGCATGCCACCATGCACCTGCTCTACGCGCGCTACTTCGTCAAAGCGCTGCGCGACATGGGGCTGCTCGCCATGAGCGAGCCGTTCACACGACTCTACCATCAGGGCACAGTCCTTGGCCCCGACGGCGTCAAGATGTCCAAATCGCGCGGCAATGTCATCGCGCCTGATGCGGTCGTCGGCGAATATGGCGCGGACGCCGTGCGCTGCTACCTCATGTTCATGGGGCCATTTGACCAGGGCGGCCCCTGGAACAGCCAGAGCATCGAAGGTGTCCGGCGCTATCTGCACCGTGTCTGGTCGCTCGTCGCCGACTACAACGCAGCGAATAACGGCAAAAACGGCAACCGCGAACGCGAAGGCGGCGACGCCATCGAACGCTTGCGCCACAAGACCATTGCGCGCCTCACTGAGGACTACGCCAACCTGCGCTTCAATACCGCTCTTGCCGGCCTCATGGAATACGTCAACGGACTCAACGATGCCCGCGTCCAGTCGCCTGACCTGCTCCATGATCCGCGCTTCAGCGCAGCCATCGAGACGCTGCTCATCCTGCTCGCGCCTCTGGCCCCACACATCACCGAAGAATTGTGGCATCAGTGCGGCCACAACGAGAGCATTCATCTCCAGTCCTGGCCGGACTACGACCGCACACTTACGATGGATGAGATCGTCACGCTCATCGTCCAGGTCAACGGCAAGGTCCGCGACAAGCTCGAAGTCGCCGCGGCTATGGACGCTGACACTGTGCGCACGCTTGTCCTGGCCAGTCCGAAAGTCCAGGCAGCCATCGAAGGCAGCCCTCTGAAAAAGTTCATCTACGTCGCCGACCGTCACCTCGCCAATCTCGTCATCTGATGCGCGTGACAATCGGAGCCGAAGTGGGATGCATCGCTACCATTCGGCTCCGTACCTTTGGGCGCTTGGTGGCGGCAACCGCCCCATTGCTTCTAGGAAGGTGCTATACTACGTGATGGCTAGACGCCTGCCAGAGTCAGCCAGCATGGCGGCCTGTCTCTTCCCGCGTGAACCATAGCCGTCCACACGGGCCATTCCGTAGTTCGCAACATAGTCATTACTGTTCGGTTTCCGCCACCTAGAGAAAGCATATCGTCGCATGCCCACCGTTCCGAAACGCGCTCGCATCTTCGGCTTTCCCCATCAGGACGCCCTCTTCGATGCCCATCTCGATGACATCGCCCAGGAATCCTCCAAACGCGGCGCAGACATCGTCTTCGATTTTCAACGCCTCACATTGACCTCCACCCCAGAACTGGTTATTCGCGACGGCAAGCCGCTCGAAATCGCGGAGGGAGAATACACTCCCATGCGCCTACGCTTTCGTGATGGCCTCTGGTTGCGGCGCACTGGCATCTTCTCTCAACTCGCAGCGCTGCCGCATGGCATTGATGCCCGTCGCATCTTCGGCATCCTCCACACACGTCAGCCGCAAATTGGCGAATTCTACTGGATTACCATGGGCGCATCCGAGCCAGGCGAACTGATGCTGCGCGCCCGTGGCTGCGCCATCGAAGAGGGCACGGGCGCATCCCGCCGAGTGAGTATCACGCGCAACTGGGCATTCACCCCTCCATCTCCTGTCGGGCCAGTGCCACATCGCCCGATGCTCTACTGGCGCTATGGTGGTGATCCCATCCGTATCTTCCTGGGCAATCGCATGCTCGGCAACCGCCTGTTCATCGGCGGCCTCCATCACCAGCACTACGAGCGCCCAGCGCTAGACCATGTGCTCAACCTTTGCGGTATAGAAAATGACTGGTGTGTTCGCACTGGCCGGAACGAGAATGACCGCTATGCCTGGAAAGGAGAAATGGGCGCTGGAATGGACGCCACGAACCTGCTGCTCGAAGCGGAATGGGTAGCCGAACGCCTGCGCGAGGGCAAGCGCGTCCTGGTTCACTGCTATGCGGGAATCAATCGGTCGAGCACCGTCTGCTGCGCAAGCCTGATGTTGCTCGAAGGGCTGACTGCCGAACAAGCATTGGCGCGCGTTCGTGAACGGCATCCTAGTTCGTGGCCTGATCCCTATCACTGGTTTACTCTGCGCTGGCTTGAACGCGAGCTAGGTAAGAGCAGGCACGCGCCACACGAAGAACCCACCCTGGTTGCCGCGAACGCGGCATCGCCCTTGCGACATGCCATAGCCCTAAGCTAAAATCCGGGCACGGCATTCTGTTGCGAATGCGGGAGTGTGCCGTGGGATCATGCCGTATAAGGAAGGGCTGGCGGCACTGCGAAGTGAGGTGGAGACAATGGCGCAATTCGATTCCGCGATGGTTCGTGAACGTCTTTTCGCCGAACGTGATCGCCTGCAGAATGACATTTATGACCTCACTCAAGGTAGTGGCGCGGTGCTGCCAGTAGATCCCGCCAGTGATAGTCATGGTATGGCGAGCGATCAGGCCGACGACGCCGACGCCGTCTCCGACGCCGAGCGCAACCAGGCCATTGTCCGCAACTCACAAGCGTTGCTGGTTCAAGTCAACGAAGCGCTGACCCGACTCGACGCAGGCATCTACGGCATCTGTGTCAATTGCGGCAAAGACATCGCGCCACGTAGGCTCGAAGCGCTGCCCTACGCGACCCTGTGTATTGACTGCCAGGCAGCGGCAGAGCGCTGAAGACAATCCGATATTTCCATTTCCTCATATAGAAAGGACAGATATGTCAACCGCCCGCCGAAATGACTTGCTGATGGTCGCCACGGCAATTGTGCTCGTCATCCTCGATCAGCTAACCAAACGCTGGGTCGTGGCCTACTTCACGACCGGTGCGCCGAAAGCCTCTATTCCTCTTCTAGGCAGTGTGCTTGACCTGGAGTACGTGCAAAATACCGGTGTCGCATTCAGCCTGCTCCAAGGGCAAGCCGTGCTCTTCCTCTTCATTGCGGTGGCCATTGTCGTCGTCGGCGTGCTCTACTGGCGCACGCGCGACACCGGCTCGCTCATGCTCAAGCTCACATTCGGTCTGATCCTGGGTGGCGCACTCGGCAATCTCATTGATCGTGTAACACGCGGCTATGTTGTGGACTTTGTTCACTTCCACATTGATGGCTTCTTCAACTTCGCCGTCTTCAACGTTGCCGACAGCGGTATCTCCATCGGCGTTATCATATTGGCTTTGCTGCTCTGGCGAGGGAGCGCAAACATCGCTGCGTTACAGGCTGACGAATCCACGACGAGCGCAGCGAGGGCCGAATCACCTCAAGAGCCGGGAAGCGCATCACACATCCGCAATAAGATCGTGAGTGGGCGCTAACAATGGGAGCGGATAGCATATTGGCGGAGAGATGAGGCTGTGTCAAATCTTGCGCACACAGACAACATGAAGCAAATCGCTCTGCCTGAGCCGTCAGCTATGCCACTCTCGTTGTTGGTGACAGGCGATCTTATCGGACAGCGACTCGACCGCGCGCTCGCACTCGCTATTGACGGCCTTTCACGCACGCGCGCCCAGGCAGCCATCGAAGCGGGGCGTGTGACCGTAGACGGCCATCCCGCGAAAGCGAGTCTCGTACTCGAAGAAGGTATGCGCCTGACCCTCGCACCATCCTCACCCACAGCAGAGACGCTCACGCCTGACCATGCCTCGGAGCTTGGGCCACTCGACATTATCTATGAAGATGACCATATCCTCGTCGTGAATAAACCCGCTGGAATCGTTGTCCATCCCGCGCCTGGCCACGAACATGGCACTCTGGTGGATGCGCTGCGAGCGCATGTGCCACATCTCAACTCAGGCGGTGATCCCTTGCGACCCGGTATCGTTCACCGGCTGGACAAAGATACGTCCGGCCTGCTCATTGTCGCGAAAGACACCCCCTCCCACGCCGCGCTAACCGAGCAGATGAAAGCCCACAGCATGGTCAAGCGCTATCTGGCGCTGGTCGAGGGGCTGGTAACGTTGTCGCAGGGCATTGTAGAAGCGCCGATTGGTCGCGATCCGCGTTATCGCCAGCGGATGACGCTCATCACTGAGCGCGCGGGGGGCCGCAACGCGCGCACACGATTCCGCGTGCTGCGCCATGTTCAGGGGCGCACACTCCTGGAAGTTCAGCTCGAGACGGGGCGAACCCACCAGATTCGCGTGCATATGGCGGCGATTCACCATCCCATCGTGGGCGACCCTACGTATGGCCGTTCACAGCCGCCCCAGCCACCCCGGCAGTTTCTACACGCCACGCATCTTGAATTCGCCCACCCCATCACCAGAGAGTGGCTTACTCTTGATGCTCCACTTCCTGATGACCTTGCCCAATTCTTGCGAAAGCTGGAATCATAGATGGTATACGAATACCCAGATTGCCCCTGTTTCAGATATTTCACGGCGTTACGAACATCGTTGCCTACGCACCTATTGTCAGGTAGGTGGCAGACAGAAACCCTGGCATGGAGTTCGCGTATATACTGATGGGCGAACATTGAGTCAGCACTTTCCACCGAGCGACACGAGGAGGCGCCTGTGGGCATTGATATTCACCCGCTGTACCTGCTCTCAGTGATCGCCCTGTGGGTTATCACCTACCATGTCACCTTTGGGCTGGTCGCCATTGCCCGCGATCCTGCGCTGGTCTTCTGGAGCGTAGGCCCGTTTGGCGTGTCAGTTGTGTCGCTGCGCCAACCGCCTACTCGGCGGATATTTGCCCAGATCGCCGTTGCGGGTACTGTGCTGGGCCTGCTCTGCTACGCCAATCTGTTTGTCATCACGCCACCGCCCATTACCGGGCTTTCCACCTCGCCCGTCGAACGGTTGGCGCTTGTCGCCACGCCAGTCCTGGTCATTACCCTGGTGCGCCTCTTTGGCATTCTGCGCGAGCGACGCTACCATCTCTGGGGCGAAGCCCGTGTGCTCGACAGTGCGCGACGAAGTTTGGCATTGGGTGCGCGCATCCACTTTACGCCTGTTGGCCGTACCTTTCTGCGCGAACGTTTCGGCGCGGAGCCACAAGAATTTCTCAGTATGGTACGCTGAAACGTAGGCGATTCCAACTCTTCGGTGTGCTGCTGTACAATCTGCCTGAGCGGAAAGCAGAGGGAACATGAGCGAAGACGAGCGCGCGAATTGCATATTTTGCCGCATCGCTGACGGCACAATACCCAGTACTCAGGTCTACAGCGATGATGCAGTAGTAGCCTTCCGAGACGCGAATCCGCAGGCGCCATTGCATGTGCTCGTCATTCCCCGCGCGCATATTGCTGGCATCAATGCAGCGGGCGCTGAAAATGGGGCGCTGCTGGTGGCACTGGTGCATGCCGCAAACCAAATAGCACGCGAACAAGGTGTTGCGGAGAGCGGCTATCGTCTTGTCTGGAACGTCGGGCCGGATGCCGGGCAGACTGTTTTTCATCTACATATGCACTTGTTAGCCGGACGCCCGCTTGGCTGGCCTCCCGGATAACATCCAGGACAACCGCTATCAGGTAATCGCAAGTCTGAGATCACCCAAGGCTCGCTCGATGTCGTTTCGCAGTCTTGTCGCCTCGCGGTGGCGTGCTGGATCATTCTCTACTGTGTAAAAGGTGAGCGCAGCAAGCACGGCGGAACGCGAATCGAGAAAGTGCATGGATGCGGTTTCGACATCGCCCATATAAAAGGCGTCGGCGCCGCGCTGCTGGGAAATGAGGGCCATCTGATGTTGCGCAAGCGCCCAATGCGCTGGCGCGACACGCTCAGTCAGAATCGTCGTGGCCACGCGATATGCCGCGAGTGCTTGGCGCCGAAAATCGGCGCGCAAGATCCCCTCCGTTACGTTCGCGCGGTTGGCAAGTGTGCGGCCAAGGTCAAGCTGGGTCATTGCCCATGCAATCGGCATGGTCTCCTGCGAGCAAACTTCCAGAGCAGTGCGAAGGCTGAGTACCGCCATTTCTTTGTCAATGCGTGGATTGTAGGACAGAAATGGCCCAACCCCCTTCACGAGATCGGTAAACGCATTGCCCAACGCAACGAGCGCATAATGATCTTTTTGCCGCTCTAGCACCTCGAAGAGTGCGGGCCAATCGTCACTTGACTCCGCATTTGGTGAAAGGTAGTCAGGTATCGATTGGTCCAGATAAGCGGTGTATACCGGTTTTAGTGTGCGGTTATTTAAGTCTCCGGGCAGCGGTTCTATTCTTACGAAACCAGCTTCGATGAGCGTTGCACATGCCTTCTCCCACTGTGTTGGCGCTAGAGCGAAGAGCCGCATGGCCAGCGGTCGCACGCGCCATACCGGGTAAGAATAGATGTGCGCGGATCGCAGCAATCTGAGCGCGTGGAGTATCCGCTGCGCGTCTTCGGTCAGCCTTGGATACTGTGTCCGGCGCATCTGAAGGATGCGAAGCAGCAGCGACCCGGGCGTACCGTCAAACTCCTCAAGGAGCGAGTCAACACCAGCTTTGCCAAGCGCCGCAACAAGCTGTGCCGCTTGCTCGGCTGAGATATTCGTGAGGTGAATGGATGTCAAACGTTCGAGAAGACCAGCGAGGCGCGCACATGCTACACTCTGAGCGTTTCGGCACGTCGCCACGATCACCAGCGGAATCCCCACTGCCGCGAATCGCTGTGGCAGGTCACATAATGTGGCGGCAACAGTTGGTGTGGCATATTCATGGGCATCATCCAGCCATAGCACCACATGCCGCCCGCGCAGCATTGAGAGATCGAGCGGCAGCCGTGGCTCCTGTGGCCACTTCAGCAATGTCCACCCTGGCAGCGCCACACGAAGCGCCTCCCACGCAAGCCGCGTCTTTCCTTGCGCTGCACGTCCGTAGACACATATCCCCAGGGGAGACTTCAGAGATTGTTTGCCGCGACTGGCCGCGATGCGCAAAGCTTGTTCCGCGACTACGCGGGCATCCTTTTGGCTCGCGCGCTCGACTCTCGCGAGAAAGACGGTGGGGACATAGAAGGGTACGAGTTCCTCTGGACGGACACGCCTGACTCTTAGCAACCCATATTGCGTCGCAAGCCTTCTGCGCCTTTGGAGTTGCCAGTAGATCGCGGCGATCACGACATACCATGTAACCGCGATCGCCACCGCGACCACGGTTGCTGGTGGAAACGGATAGGTACGCACCGCTTGCCATATGGGCCATGTCCGTGGATTGAGGAGAATAGACGTGCCGCCACGGGCATATGCAGAGTATCCCCCTATCGCCAACAGCCCCAAAGTAGCAAGCACCCAATACCATCGCAGAGCATCCCAGAGCGATGCAAGTGATGCCATCGCCCATTCACGTGCCAGGCGCCGGTGAACCTGTGTATCGTCGTCTTCTGGGACACAATCTTCTACCGGATGGGGGCGCACATGTCGCGGCATAGCCGTCTCCCATACAAGTCCAGGAGAACTAGTCGTTGGATTCGTCGAGTAAAGCCTTCACCACCGCCTACATAAGCAAGAACGCGGCCATATACATCAAGTCCACACTCGACGTAATCTACGTTTTCAGCGAATTGTTGAGGTGGCCTTGCCAATGCTTGACAGACAGCGGAGCTATGCGGTATAAATGGAGAGCCGGACGGAAACGACCGGCACGGACATGCGGGAGTGGCTCAGGGGTAGAGCATCTCCTTGCCAAGGAGAAGGTCGCGGGTTCGAATCCCGTCTCCCGCTCCATCCGGCGACGTGGCCAAGTGGTAAGGCGAGGGTCTGCAAAACCCTTATGCGGCGGTTCGAATCCGCCCGTCGCCTCCGGAGCAGTGATTATCCGCACTATCCGCTCACCGTCTGGTGAGCGGATTGCCGTTTTTTGGCCCGTCTGGGGATAATACACCGACATTTTGTTATTAGATAGAGCGTTGGCCGTAGCGGCCCAGTTGACGCCACTTCACCTTTGTGCTAACAATGCCTACAGTGATCGCATGCCGCCTATTTCCTGGCTCCGTAGCTTAATGGACAAAGCACCCGCCTTCTAAGCGGGGCATCTGGGTTCGATTCCCAGCGGGGCCGCTTTCCTCCAAATCACCTTACCGACTACAAATGCCAGGAGGCTGGGCATGTTTATCGTAGATGCCCATGAAGACATCGCATACAATGCACTCCATCACAACCGCGATGTGCGTTCCTCTGTGGCAGAGACACGAACTCGCGAAGCAACTGTCCCACCACCAGAAGACGGCGTACTTTCCGGTGCCTCGGAGTTGGCAATGGTCGGGCTGCCTGAGCATCGGCAGGGCGGCGTTGGCCTTATCTTCGCGACCATTTTCGTTCCGCCGGGAGAACCAGCGGCAATGACCTCAGATGGCTTCTCGCAGCTTCAGTACTACCACAACCTCGCCGCTGAAAATATCGGTGTACGGCTGGTCACCAGCCGCGACGAGTTGGCACGGCTCCGCCACGATTGGCAGGCCGCGTCCACTCCCGACGCACGTCCGGTTGGCATGGCGCTGCTGATGGAGGGTGCCGATCCACTACCTAATCCATCAGCGCTAGAACATTGGTACGGCCAGGGTCTTCGTATGCTTGGCACGAGTTGGCGTGGCACCCGCTATGCCGGTGGCACCCGCGAACCCGGCCCGTTGACCGATCTCGGTCGAGCGTTGCTTGCCGAGATGACTCGTCTGAACATGATTCTCGACATCAGCCATATGGCGGAAGAGAGCTTTTGGGAAGCGCTGGCTCAATTCAATGGACCGGTGATCGCCAGCCACTCAAATTGCCGGATCTATGTGCCGACTGATCGCCACCTCAGCGATGATATGATTCGCGCGATTACCGAGCGCGATGGCGTCATTGGCACCGTGCTCGCCAACCAATTTCTGGTTGGCGGGTGGGAACACAGCCAGCCGCTGCCTCGTCTCGATGCCGTTGTACAGCATATAGATCATATCTGCCAGCTTACTGGTACTTCACGCCACTGCGCTATTGGCAGTGATTTCGACGGCGGCTTCGGAGTAGCGTCTACTCCAGAGGAGTTGGATTCCGTTGCGGATTTGTCAAAAATCGGTGATGCGCTCAAACACAGTGGCTACACAGAGGCCGATATTCAGGGTGTTCTCGGTGGCAACTGGTTGCGCCTCCTTCAGGAAGCATTGCCAGATGAGCAGACGCAATAAAATCGACCGTGACTCTGCTCAGTCGTTGTGAGTGGTGGCCTCATCAGAGAGAAGCGGAATCTCGAACCAGAAGATTGAGCCTTGGCCGGGGTGGCTCTCGACGCCGCACCGGCCTCCATGTCGCTCAATAATGGCGTAACTGATATGCAATCCAAGGCCGAAACCGACGGATGAGCCACTGCGAGGCGCGATGTCTTCGGCACGGTAGAAGCGTTCCCAGATGCGCGTTTGCTCCTCGATTGGCAATCCCGGCCCTTCGTCTCGCACACTGACGCGCGCAGTGTGCTCATGGGCATGGATTGCAACGCGCACTGGCTTTGCCTCATCGGAGTATTTCAGGGCATTCGCCAGATAGTTTGTGATGACTTGCCCCAGACGGTCGGGATCGGCAAATACTGGTACTATCCCAACAGGCGCACTCAATTCAATAACGCGCTCGGGCAAGCCCAGCCGCTGCTCTTCTACGCTCTCACGAATAGTGCTGACCAGATCAATCACTGCACGTCGCAGATGGAACTTGCCGGACTGTAAGAGTGAGACGTTGAGCAGATCGTTGATCAGTCGCTCTTGCCGCTGAAACTGCCGCTCAGTGTATCCTAACAGATCGCGCACCCGTTCAATGTGGGGCATCACAAGGGGATCAGCCTGCTCATTGAGCAACCTATCGAGTTGTTTCAGGGCAAACTGCACACTGGTTTTCGCGCTGGTGATAGGGGTGCGCATTTCATGACTAGCAATGCTAAGGAAGTTGTCCATCCGCCGGTTGGCCTCAAGCAAGGCTAAGGCGCGAGCGCGCGTTTCTTCGCGTTCTTGTGCAAGGCGTTCCCGATCTAGAGCAAGCGTAACAAATGTAGTAAGCGCATCTGCCAGCTCCAGTTCTTCGGACCTGAAAGCGTGCTTTGCGCCACCGTAATCATAGGAGATCAAACCAATGAGTTCGCTGCCAAGGCGCAAAGGAGCTACCAACGCATGATTGGCCATCTTATCTGGCCAGTCATTTGGCGTGAGGCTCAGGATTACAATCTCACCCGCGCGCAGTTGTTCGGCCTGCTCAGGAGTTATGAAATCAGTATAGCGATAGTTGGGCATTGCACTCCGCAACCACTGCTCACCTTCCGGCGTGAATCCCGCAGTGGCCACGGGAAGAATCTGATGTGTCTGGCAATCAACACTGGTGATGACGACACGCTGGCAACCGGTAATGCCAAGAATCAACTCGGCAAGTTGTTGTGGCATGGTATGGCGATCAGTCGTAGCCTGCTCCGACGCCGGTGATAGAGGTTCAGTTGCCTGAATCAATAATTGGGCCACCGACATCACGCTGGTAAGCGTTTTGCGCGTGCGCTTTTCCAACTGTAGTCGATCTGTGATATTTCGCAGCACGGCGATTGCACCAATAACGTTACCCTGGCCATCGCGCATGAGTTCACTTGATATATGCAGGTCGAGTATGCGCCCATCTAACGCGGTCATGCGCACCTCATCAGACTCAAGGAAGACTTCGCCCGCAAGTATACGGGAGATTCGCCAGTCTTGGCTCTGTACCGGGCGATCTTCCAGGTCGCGCACATGGAGCATGCGTAGTCGTTCCTCAGGAGCGCGTGCTGAAAAATCAGGGTCAAGCTCAAGCGCAAGCAGTTCATACGCAGCGGGATTGGCATTGATAATCTGGCCGGTGGTGCTATAGACACAAACCGCATCCGTCATCGCCATGAATAACGTTTCGAATTGGAATGCAACGGTTTCCGCCTTTGTCTGGATACCTTGACCCGCTTGAAGCCCATCGCGACGGTCAGCATCAGAATCCTGCCAGCTATGCCTGGCACCATGAACTTCCTTGGGCGTTTGCTCGTCATTGGGTACGGTGTCGCTCTGGCTCATCTCTGATATATCCTCCCCAAGGGCATTCCCTGCATAGTGCCTGCATAGTGTCAGTAGCGGTCGGTACGTGCCCGCACCACGATGAAACGCTTGGTAGCATAGAGTATGCCGAACCACCTGGGGAGAGATGGTACTAGGAGAAATGTATATCTCGCCTATCGCAGCCCTTCCGTTGCTTGCCCAAGCGAGCGATACACAGCAGTGACGATGCCATGGACTTGCCATTCGCGGGTCCAATCACGCCGTCGAATGTAGATGGGATCCATTGTAGGATTCGCTGGTTGCAAACGCACACGCTTCCGCTCGGATTCAGAATAAAATCGCTTGATAGTGGCGGCACCGAGATCGCCATTGCCTGTAAGCTGGACAGCAACAACGATGTCACCATTACGGATGTCTGCTTTAACAGGCCTGACCAGAACATAATCGCCATCAAAAATGCGCTCATCAATCATCGAATCGCCGTGGACACGCAAAGCGAACTGCTCATTGGGGTCGCGCAGGTGAACGGCGACATCCAAACACATCTGCTCGCCCGGCTCAAACAACGCCAGTGGTTCGCCTGCGGCAATTTCACCAAGTATTGGGATTCCAGGTTGGCGAAGAAGTCGAATGCCACGAGCCCTGTTCGGATCTCGTTCAATGAGGCCCTGCTCAACGAGCTTATCGAGATAGTAGACGACATTGCTTGGAGATTTGAGCCGCGCCGCCAAGCCAATCTCGCGAATGGTGGGTAATCTGC
Source organism: Ktedonobacterales bacterium (assembly GCA_030167145.1). GTDB lineage: Bacteria > Chloroflexota > Ktedonobacteria > Ktedonobacterales > JADMIN01 > SMAG-U1939. The sequence continues at coordinate 468,296 of CP126532.1, forward strand.
CATCGCGACGTGCGCACTCTTCGATGAAGTGGAGTATCGCTTCTTGCCGTAGGGCTGATCTCTGGTTCATAGATATAATCCTTAGTGCGAAAATCTCCGCTGAGAATCACTTGTTCTGAACTAATGTTCCAATTATATACATAACTTGCCAGCGCGTCAATCTCATTGTCCAAATTTAGTGGTTTCCTAACAAGTAAGGCACTTGTCTCGCGTGCGAGCCTCGCTCACGAGATGACGGCCAATCCAGATGGTATGTCGCATGGAAGGCTGAGGCAAGTTCAGGGGAGATGCGCTTCACCAGTTTCGGGTAAGCGCGCTTGTACGGCTTCCCATACCTGCTCAGCTAAGCTGGCAGGTGGCAGGGTTGCGTCGAAGACAAGCCAGCGTGCTGGTTCTGTTGCAGCAAGAGCAAGATATGCCGCGCGCACACGCTCGTGGAAGGCGATGGACTCGGCATCTATTCGATTCCACTCGCCGCCCGCACTGCGCGCATGTTGCCTGCGGCGCTGCCCTTCTTCGACTGGAAGATCGAATAGCAGGGTGAGATCAGGCATAAGTCCTCCGGTTGCCAAGCGTTCCGCCACGGTAATGTCGTTCAATGCGAAACCACGCCCCGCACCTTGATATACACGGGTTGCGTCAGTATAGCGGTCACAGATGACAACTTCGCCTGTTGCCAACCACTTGCGAATGCGCGCCACATGTTGCGCGCGGGCGGCGGAGAGCAATAGCACTTCGGTGGTCGGCAACATTGGCTCAATTGGCTCATCACCCGAAGCCAGCCCCACGCCACGGAGAGCCGTCAGACTTGCATCGGGATGAAGCAGCACTGCGCGGATAGCGCCAGCTAGTGGTGTGCCACCAGGCTCGCGAGTCTGGCGCACTATGTAGCGCGCCACACGAAATCGCTCAGCCAGGAGGATGGACTGTGTTGTCTTGCCAGCGCCTTCGCCGCCTTCCAAGGTAATGAACATGTGGGTTATCCTGGTGCTACACCTTATAATGTGTCGCGTGTACCCCTTCGGTGCCATCGTTGAGACGCACGATCTCAAAGTCATCGAACAGGTGAGGCGCTTCCCGTTGCATCAGGCGGCAAAGCTTGACCGCAAGTTTGCGAATCTCGGGTTCTGCTCCGTCAGTGCCGCGCAGAGTGATAATCCAGCGCAACGCACGTGCATTGGCGGAGAAAAGTAGCTTGGTCTCGGTCGCGTTTGGCAGCACACTTCGCGCGGCTTCGCGCGCCATCTTCATTCTTTGGGTGCGCGGCAGGTCAGGAAATTGCTGCTGAACACGACTGGCAAGTTTCTCGACAAGGCTTATATATGCCTGGTGAGAGGCTTCGACAGCGTGTAGCCAGATTGTATGCGTCTCTGGATCCCCCGCAATAACTGCAGGTTCGATGAAGTCTGCTGTGGACTCATCTACATAGCGCTGGCTCAACTGAGAGATGCCAGTGCCAGCTCTGTGCCGCACGAGCTCATGTGTCAGGCTGCGTGATACACCTGTAATCAGCAGATCCCAGACGGCGTGCTCAAGTACCGAGCCGTGGCCCTGATTGATGAGGTTTCCGACATAGTCTTTGTTAGTTTTGCGAAACTGCTTATCGCCGAACGAAAGATAACACACTCTACCAGCCAGCTCAACGACCAGTTCAGAGCCGATTTCGGAATCAGTCTGCCAAGATGTCTCGTGATCGGTGAGGAAGCGCTGAACTTCAGCGTCATTGATGCTTTGGCGGCCAACGATGTAGATCTCTGGCTCACTGAGAATACGCATAGGTGAACTCCAATTGATGTGTTGAGCGACAACAGCGCCTAGCGCGCACAGCATACCCGCCGGTATGATACCATGCGGCAGAGTAGTACCTGGCGACTAGCCTATGGAGAGGAGTTATATATGCCTGCGCGTCCGCGCCCTTCGTGGGATGACTACTTCATAAATATCGCCTGGGTGGTTGCAAGTCGGGCGAATTGCTTGCGCCGGGCGGTCGGCGCACTGATCGTGATGGATAAACGCATTGTCAGCACAGGCTACAACGGGACACCATTTGGGGTGCTGAACTGTGATGAAGGTGGCTGCCCACGGTGCGCCTCAGATGTGCCAGCGCAGGCTGGGTATGACTGGTGCCTGTGCGTGCATGCCGAACAGAATGCCATTGCGCTGGCGGCACGCCAAGGAACCGCAACGGATGGAGCGTATCTCTTTGTCACGCTGCGCCCATGTTTCGGCTGCTTGAAAGAAGCCGTACAAGCTGGTATCCGAGAGATTGTGTACGACCAGTCGTTCGAGTATCACGCTGATCTCGAAGACGCCTATCAATCACTCCTACGGCAGTCTGGCGTCATGATGCGTCAGCACAACTACAGCGCTGCGCATTCAGTCCCGCCAGTTGCCACACACGCTACGGGTGACATTGGTCCAGAAATGCCGACACAAGAATAAGTTCGCACCTGTCACCACCCCCAACCTAGCTCCCGTTTGCCGTCTTCCGTCATCATCGAAGGATCCCACGGAGGATTCCAGACGATGCGAATCTCACCGCCATTGACGCCTGGCACCGTATCCAGCGCAGCCGAGACTCCCATGCCAATGGACTCATGCATCGGACAGCCAGGTGTCGTCAATGTCATTGTTACCAGCACCTTGCCGTCCGGCTCAGGGTCGATCCCGTAAATCAGTCCCAAATCCACAATATTGACGCCCAATTCTGGGTCATACACATTTTTCAGTGCCTCGAGAATCAGGGTGCGGGTCATCTCCGTCATCTCTTCATCTTGTGTCATATGCGCGCTCCTCTGTGTCACTCACCTGCGAGAAGCATAGCGCCGCCATCTGATACATGGCTGCGACAAAAGTCGCGGCATGAGTAATAATCTCTGCGGCATAGTGCATTACGGCAGTTCGGGATTGGCCTGAACCGCCAGAGCAATCGCAGGAAAGTTGGAGGATCTTTCTCAATATGGCAACACAATCTGACGCGACGACCCTGGATGTACGGGCAATGGTTCCACGCGACCGGCATCCTCTCATCTTCTCGAAGCTCGATGCCCTCAAGCCTGGCGAGGCAGTGCTGCTGGTCAATGACCACGACCCCAAGCCTCTGCGCTACCAACTCATGGCCGAGCGAGAGGGTCTCTTCGACTGGGCGCCCGAACAAGAGGGACCAGACGAATGGATCATTCGTATCACGCGGTTAGGGGCGGCACAATAACTTGCGTGTAGCAATACGGTCAGGCTGGACGGTTTCGCATCGGGTTGCCGTTCAGTCTGGCAAGGAGAATATCAATGGCACAGACAGCGAAAACTAGGGCAGAGAACGAACAATTGCAAGACGGCGACATCGTCGTGCTCGATCTGCGTGAACTCGCCGAATATAAGGACAGCGGCCCAGGTGTGCGCATTCTCTCAGACACTGGCGCATCGCGCGTCGTACTTTTCACGTTTAAGGCTAGGCAAACGCTGAAAGAGCATACTACCTCCAGTCAGATTCTCGTGCAGACGCTACGCGGCTCCATCACGTTCACTGCGCATGAGAAGAGCGTCCGCGCGAGGACAGGCGTACTCATCGAATTGGAGGCGCGCGTGCCACATAGCATCCTTGCGCACACCAACGCCGTCGTACTCGTCACGATGACACCTAGCCCTGCACATCACACGCTAGAACACGAGGTATTCGAGAAGCTCACACCGCTCGTCGTCCGCGCGCCAGAGACGCAAGATTTGTAGGGAAGAAGACATGATGTGTTCCTCCCGATTACACATGGTATTCGCAAGGACCTGGAGATAGCTATTCTTCGGGCTTAATGCGAAATGGCGACGCAGGATCGTCAAGAATCAGGCGCATCAGTTCGTCATCAGGTTCCAGATCGCTCATATTTGCGCCTGAGAAGATGCTGTCGCGCCCCTCTTCGGTCAGGTCTGTGGTGGGGTTCCAGCCAAAGCGCTTCATATCAATCCGCCCGGCCTCGTTGAACGTGATACCCTCGTGCTCCAGTAGGGCGCGCATGCGCCCCCGCTGCCCAAACGCCCAGCTTCCGGTCAGTTCGCCTTTGCTGTTCACCACGCGCTGTGCTGGAATCTGCCCCGCATGGGGCGATTTGTTCATGATCCAGCCGACCACCCGCGCGGCTTTCGGTTGTCCTATGGCCGCAGCCAGCCAGCCATATGTCGTCACCTTGCCAGGCGGGCAGGCACGCACCAGCGCATAGACTTTTGCACCCATCGCTGCCACATCATCGCGTGTCATCGGCGCCTCCGCCATCGTCGAGCCTCCTCGCCGCCATATTCTCGCGCTCGTAGCGCGCTCGCAAGTGACTTCTGAGCCTCATAGAGAGTGTAGCACCGGTCTACCTCAACATGCAGAATAGCTTGGCGCGCACATCACAAATGTGCGGAATGAGAAGGCTCACGACCAACATACCAACCACCCTTCCCAAAATGTGATACCATGCTATCCCGTGCGATAACACCGGATGATAGAGAGCAGGAGCGCAACTATGGCGGACGTGACATATCTCTCGCAGATCCCACTCTTCGAGGAACTTCGTGGCGAGCATATCATCGTTCGCCCTTACCGCGAAGTGGATGCAGTGGATCACTACGCCGCAATAGACGAGTCGCGCGAGCATTGCCGTCCCTGGCTGCCCTGGCCCGACTACTACCACTCCATCGAGGATTCACGTGACTACATCGCACGGTGCCGGGCACGCTGGATCGTGCGAGAAGATTTGTCGGTGGGCATCTTCGACGTGGAAAATGGGCGGTTCCTTGGCGGAAGCGGCCTGCACCCGCGCAACTGGGACGCGCGTATCTTCGAGATCGGCTACTGGCTGCGCAGTTCAGCCGAAGGGCATGGCTACATGTCCGAAACCGTGAAACTCCTCACCGACTATGCTTTTGCTGATCTGCACGCGAACCGTGTGTACATTCGCTGTGACGCGCGCAACACGCGCAGCGCGGCGGTCGCTCAGCGGCTCGGCTTCGTGCGCGAGGCGCTGCTGCGAAACGATGCACTCGCCAACGATGGCACAGTGCGCGATACGCTGGTCTTCTCCCTTACCCCTGATGACCCACGCTGGCCATCGTAAATTCCAATCAAGGCTCCCCGCACGCGTGCGGGGAGCCGAGGTACGGATAGATGCCAGGCTGCGCTAAATCTTGTTGATCGTCTTGCCCATAAACTTCCCGAAGAGCTTATAGGCGAATTTGCGGAAGAAGTAGCGCCTGATGCGTCTGGAATTGCCGCTCGCAAGCACCTCGGCAGCATAGATTGTGCTATCCACCTTGTGCGCGGCACGCGCCGCCTTGTGCTCCTCTGCCGCTGCGTGTTTCAGTTCATGCCCAGCGCCGCTACTCTTGGATGTCTTCGCCATAACGGTTCGTCTCCTCCTGGCACTGAGGCCAATCCAGACTTATCACACGGCCAATTACGTTCATCGCGAACGCTTGCCATAGTAGCCAGCGAGGAGTCACTTGTCAAAGCAGCGCGCTGTTGGTACTGCCTAAGGAAGGACCATTGGCAGTTTGCCATCAGGAAGCACGAACAAACGACAGCGTCAGAGATTGCCTCATATGCCAGCCAGCCTGAGCATCATCCAACGGCGTGGTGCTGGAGGAAACAGATTCACGCCATAATGGGCAGCGCCAAGTACGATGGGTGCTCGGCATCGTGCGCGAGAGACTGCCGCGCGGTCCGCATCTCCGTCGCCGCCGCACTGTCCATTCCCGTGTTCAGATTTCGCTCCCATCTCGGAAAACTGCTGCTGGTCACGTCAAGCCGAATCCGATGGCCTGGCAAAAACACCAAGCTAGTTGCCCACAAATCTACCTCAATCCGATAGAAGGTTCCGGCTTCGAGTGGTTCTTCGCGCGCTTCCATGCCATTTCGATGCCGCATACGCACAATGCCATCCGTCACCGTAATGGCCATGCCATCTGGGTAAACATCTACCAGCCGCGCCACGAAATCCGTATCCGGCGCATCGCTTGCCACATACAACGCCGCGCTCACCGCTCCCGTCACTTCAAGCGGCTGCTCCAATGGCGCTGAGGTGTACACCAACACATCATGCCGCTGCTCCACCACACGCTGATCGCGTGGTCCTGGCCGCAGCACTGATGGCAACAGCGTCGCGCCGCCAACTGTCGGCACTGGATTGGCAGGATCATAGGTAAAGCTATCCGTCACCTCGTCCGCAGGCTGCTCATTGCTCAACTGCCCATCTCCAGATGCCGTATTCGCATGGCCTGCGCTATGGAGATACCAGTGTGCTACGGTTGCGCCTTCTGGTGGCCAGGACTTGCTCGTTTTCCAAACGTTGGCGCCCATAACAAAATACTTCACGACAGGCATCTCGGCGAATGTGGTGGCTAGTCCCTTCAGCGCGTAATCGAAGAACTGAATTTGCAGGCTCATCAAATCAATCCGCAAGTCCATCAAAGCGCCAGAAGATGCGAAGCCAAAATCCAAGTCCCCCTGGACACGATTGACATTGCCGTGTGTCCATGGCCCAATCACCAACCACTGTCGCTGGTGCCCTCGGTTGCGCATTTCCTGGAAATTGCGAAGCGTGCCTCCGAGGAACAAGTCATACCAGCCACCAATATGCAGCACAGGCAACTCAAGCTCATAAGCCCGTGCGATCCGGCCAGCAGCAACCACATCTGCTTCATCCCGCGCTGCGATGAATATCCGATTCGGCGCATCTAACCCGGTGCGTGCCAGCGGCCCAAAGCTGGCTAGCGGCAACTCTCCATACCCAGACGTAGGTAGCGCATCTACTTCTCGCGCCAACCCATAGATAGCTCGCCCCATTGCTTCGGCATTGCCTCGATACCGGCGAACCATCTGATCGAATCCCATCTCAAGTGCCCATCCCACGCTCGCGCCCAGTTCGAGGACACCATTGCGCCACAGTACCCCCGCGTCAGGCGCATCGAGATCATTCCAGGTCTGCATCGGCGCTATCGCTCGTAGTGCTGGCGGGTGCTGGCTTGCCGCTGCCCACTGCGTGAACCCAAAATATGAGACGCCATACATTCCCACACGACCATCCGCACCGGGAAGCTGCGCCGCCCATGCAACCGTATCAAAACCGTCCTGGGCTTCATGCAAGAGCGGCGACCAATCTCCTTCCGAGGCGCCTGTTCCGCGCACATCCTGCACAACCACGATATAGCCGCGTCGCGCCGCCTGCTCTGGTAGCAGCGCGCTCACTCCGGCGGGCAAATCCTTCCCGTAGGGCATGCGTGTTAGCAACACAGGATATGAGCCTGTGCCGCCATCGTCGGGCTGGTACACATTGGCGTGCAACACCGTGCCATCACGCATGATTGACGGAACATTATAGGTAACGCGCACACCATTCTGAATACCTGGCTGCATAGGAACCTCCTACAGCAAGGGCGCTAGCACGTCTTAAAGGGCCACCACTTACATGGGCCATACCCGCATTATGAAGGATACCAGAATAGCGAAGGAGACGGCTCGTAATGAGCCGTCTCCTTGGAAGCACCTGATAGAGTAGCGCCAAATCACCCAATTTGGCTCTCAAGTTTGGAGAAGAATCCGCCAACTTGGCCGTCAATCATCCCCTTCACCATATTCAGCGTCAAGCCGATAGGTCCCGGAGCATCGGCGGTAGCGCCATAGGTCAATACTGTCCCAGCGCCATCTGCGGCAAGCTCAACCGTCAATGCGGCATTCACGCCACCCCGGCTGATAGCAATCTTCATACGGTTGGGAGCAGACTGCTCTACGACCTGCGCCGTGCCCGACCCCTTGATTGGGCCAATGCCACCCGAGAAGGTAATAGCGCTATCACCCTGCCATGCCACACTATCCACGTTCGGCAAGGAGTTCTTCAGAATCGTGTCATTGTGCAATGCGGCCCAGACTGCCTGCGGCGCAGCCGAAGCAAACCGATGGGACCCACTGAGTTCCATGAAAGTCGTTCCCTTCCTCAAACTGGTCTTCTATGCGCGCCCACCCACTCCAAACTTCAGGCGGACCTTGCGCCTACGACTTCGCACGCCGAAGGCGGCGATTCCGCGACATTATACCGATAGCCCAGCCACTACGCAACCCCCATATTGTGCCATCGTTGCGTCGCGGGATCTGAGCTAGCTCAAATCGAGGGCGTCGCACCGCCATCCAGGATAACATCTTCACCAGTCATAGCTGGCAGCCTATCGGACGCGAGAAGCACAGCCAGAGAGGCTATCTCATCCATCGTCACGAGGCGTCGTAGTGGAATGGCGCGCGCTTCTCTTCGCTCAATCTCTTCTACACTCACGCCCTCCGCCGCCGCCTGCAACTCGAATTTGCGCTGGAGCCATTCGGTCAGCGTCCATCCGGGGCTTATCGAGTTTATACGCACGTTGTTGCGCCCCAATGAACGCGAGATGCCTCGCGTGAAATTCAAAAGTGCGGCATTCACCATACTCCCGACGATAAAATCCTCGGTTGGCGTGCGGGCTGCTGTGCCGATGATATTGATGATGCTGCCGCTCTTGCGCTCCATCATGTGGGGCGCTATCGCGCGCACCATCCGCACATAGCCAAAGGCTTTTACCTGCCAGATGTCTTGAAGATGTTCCTCGGACATATCAAAAAAGCTGCCCGTATGTGCGCGACCAGCATTGTTGACTAGAATATCTACGTGGCCCAAACGTTCGATAGCTTGGGCAACCACACGCTCCACCTCGGCCCGTATCCCCAAATCCGCGACGATTGGATATACTGCTGGTCGTGGCGTCTGGCCAACCTGCGCTCCCAGGGTCCGTGTCATTGGATCGAGGCGCTCCAACGATCGCGCGACCAGCACCATTGACACGCCTTCTGTGTGCAGCGCGCGTGCAATCGCCGCTCCGATCCCCTGACTCGCCCCCGTGACAATCGCGGTCTTTCCCCGAAGTCCTAAATCCATGTAGAAGCTCCTGCGTCTCTAAATCTTCCGAATCCAGTCTATCACGTTCCCAGCGTGCGCTATTGCAAGGAAAAAGGTGGATCGTGAGAACTAGAGCAAAACGCAACTATGCCCTTGCACCAGTGTTCAGCCTCACTATAATGTACGCAATAGCATATTGTCACATCTCAACCGCAACCGGCGCAAACGCTATCCGCGCGTAAGGAGCGACCAGGTGGATCTTTCAAGGCTTTTCGGACAAAAACAAACTAGTGCGCCAACTGAGAAGCGTCCAGATGGGCGCGACCGCTTGCCGCCAGGACAATACCACACGAAAAAGTGGCCAATTCTGAGCTATGAGAAGACGCCTCGCTTTGACCCGACTTCGTATCAGTTCAAAGTCTGGGGCGCAGTCGAAAATCCAATCCAGTTGACCTGGGACGAACTCCTTGCGCTGCCGCGCACCACGCTCACTACCGATTTCCATTGCGTTACCACATGGAGCCGCTATGACAATGAGTGGGAAGGTGTCCATATCCGCGAGATTCTGGGCCGCGTCAAGCCTACCAGTGAGGCGCATTTCGTCACAGCACACTCTTTCACGGGGTACACCACCAACATGCCCCTTACTGCCCTCGACGATGACGACGTCATGATCGTCTTCAGGCATGATGGCCAGGATCTGGAACCAGACCATGGTGGTCCCGTGCGGCTGCTCGTCCCGAAGCTCTACGCCTACAAGAGCGCTAAGTGGCTCAATGGTCTGGAATTCATGGAGAACGATCGCCCTGGCTTCTGGGAGATTCGTGGCTATAGCAACAGCGCAGACCCATGGAACGAAGAGCGTTACTGGTAGTTGGCATTCTACGCCGCCAGCACCAAAATCTTCGCGAAGTGAAGAATGATGACGCTGGCGGTAGCAGATGTCACAGCAATCGGCTATGCAATGCTAGCTCGCGCGCCGTGCCCGCTGATATTCGCCGCTCAGTTGGGTAAGCAGTTCGCGTGCCTGCGCATAGCTCAGATCGCCCACTGGCTCCGGTTTACCGAGCGCTTCGCAGAGCTTGTGGATGCTTGTCACCTGCTTTTCCGTCGCGCGTGGCTCCTCGCCAACCAACTCGGTGGCTGGGGTCTCGCGCAGCACTCGCGCCTGCATTTCGCGATCGAGGCCTGTATTTGGCTTGATCACTCCGGTACCAGTGGGTTTGGGTAACTTTGCCCTCAGTTCACGCAGGACCGCATCCGGAATCCGCCCGTTCTTTTCAACTGATACCCAATTCATCGGTAGATTATACAGATACCGACCAATGCCCCAATGCACCGCCGCACGCTTGAAGCAATGTGATACGGCTCCTAGGGTCTGCTCGAAGTTGCTTGCCGATCCAGCATCAGACTTCGACACACCCATTATGGTGAGGGTACCCTTCGCGACCATCACCTCGCCTTTATCAATCACTAGCGGTATCCAGTCAAAAGACCAGTTTCCCGCACCTACAACCTCGTCCAATCGATCCTGTACAGCACGGGCATCAATGTAGGCAACAACTTGTGCCCTGCCTGTCTGTTCGTTCGCCCTGCCCTGTACACGAAAATCCACTTCGGTTGGATCGAATGGCTCTTGGAGACGTTGGGAAATGTTGTTCCATTCGTCTCTGTTCAATATTTCCATCTTCATGTCCAAACCATTCATCTACTACCTCCAATAGGTGACTGGACAGTGACAACATTCTAATCGTCGCAAGACCTTTCTTTCCGAAACAGCTAGAACCGGACGAAATATAGAACCTAGGTTCTATGATCATACTGTAGTCTCGTCCGATCAAGCTGATATCTGATACAAACTAATTTACTGAGTTTCCAACGAAATGAGGAAAAGAGACCCCCGAATCTCCTTTCGAGCGGAATAGGGCCTTAGAGCATCTTGATTTGATAAGGCCTCAGGTGCATATACTAGCTCTACAGCCGAGTAATACAGTGCTCAACTGGAGAAGATGCGATGACAAAGGTCGTACTCCGACGTGGTATAGGCGACAGCATTCTCATTGAATTCCCATATGACGCAGTACTAGTATCCAAGGTCAAGACATTGCCGGGAAGAATTTGGCTTCCAGAACAGAGAGTATGGAGCGTTCCCAGTAACGAGAACCCTTTATCAAAGCTGCGGAATCTCTTCCAAGGGCATACCGTAGAAGTAGCAGCAGATCTAACCCCCGAAATAACGGAGATGATCAGACGAGATATTATCGACTATTTGATTCTGCTGCCTTCGCCATTTCATGGCCGACTCGAAATTACCCAGTTTCTCTCGCGAATCTGGGACCTTTCTGCCATGCCATCTACAGATGGACGTTTTCACAACGCGGAGGGGGACATATGGCAACACATGGTGAACAACCAGGATTGGGATGAGGCCTATCTCCTCTACAAGTACATGGAAGTACTGCGCTGCGATACTGTCACATTTCTGAAGTTTCTTGAAGAGTGCGTGCATCCAATTGTGCGTCCCGATGAGGCGCAGAGTGCCAGCGTTGTGGCGGCACTCAATGATATGCTCGCGGCAGACGGATACCGTTTGGGAGTACAACAACTCATCTCCGGGAAGCCTGTCTACAAATGCTTCCTAATTCCTGATAACGCTCAAGAAACGGCGAGTGATGGACCATATGATGTAGTTCTCTCGTATGCAGGCGAAGAAGAAGAATACGTAACTCGAGTAGCTCAATTTCTACAGGTCCGGGGTATTCGTGTGTTCTTCGCACCCAATAAGGAGCACGAAATATGGGGAAAGGACTTGACTGAGTATTTGGATCAAATCTATCGCGGTGATGCCAAATTCTGCGTCATGTTCATTTCGCAGAATTACGCTGCAAAAGTTTGGCCAACCCATGAAAGGCGTAGCGCGCTTGCGAAGGCGGTAAGCGCAAAGGAAGAGTATTTACTCCCTGCGCGATTCGACGATACAGCGATCCCGGGATTATCGCCTTCCATTGCCTACATTGACCTGCGCAAGAAGACGCCCGAAGAGCTAGGCGACATCATCCTCCGCAAACTAGGAAAAAGAAGTTACTAAGGCATCTCCTCTCATTCGTGTGGTTTTCGCCGCCAGCTCGTATGATTGACAGCAGCGGGCAGGAATGCTAGCATAGTAAGGTGCGCGCAGTATCAGAAGAACATCGTCGAGGTCATGTTGTCTCATCTTACGTGAGATCAGTTCTCACTGCGCGATTGCATCTACATAACCAGATGTCAACCTTTCTCTGCCGTGGCGTTACCCAACACACAATGACGTGTGTGGCCGCCAGAGCGCTGGCCTACCGCGCCAGCACAACGCAGTGCAACAAGAGGAGCGCATGTATGGCGACCAAGATCACTATGCCCCAACTGGGCGAGTCGGTCAGTGAAGGCACGATTGGACGGTGGCTGAAAAACGAAGGCGACACGGTCAAGAAAGATGAGTCACTCGTCGAAATCATCACGGACAAAGTGACCGCTGAATTACCCTCACCCGTCTCAGGACGCCTCGCGAAGATCCTGGTCAAAGAAGATGAGACGGTGAAAGTTGGCGCTGATATTGCCGAGATCGAAGAGCAAGCCAGTTCCGGTGGCACGCCCATATCCTCAGCGTCTTCCACATCTTCTGCCGGTACGTCTGCTGCCTCCGTTTCCGGTACCTCGGCGATGACAGCGACAGCAGTCACCAGTAATGCCCCACAGAGCAACGGCGCCAGCGCTGCGCGCGCTACCGCTGTTCAAGAGAAAGTCTCTCCGTTGGCACGGCGTCTCGCCCAGGAGCACAACGTTGACCTGAACGAGATTGTCGGCACAGGTGAAAATGGCCGCGTTCGCAAAGAAGACATCCTTGCGTATGTCGCCCAGCGCCAGACCATGCCGCACTCCACCGTCACGGCGCCACCACTGGCGACACCGCCCATATCACCTGCTCCGCCAATCGCGGCGGTCGCTGGCGACCAACTGATCACACCTACGCCCGCACGCCGCGCCATCGCCGAACATATGGTCCGCAGCAAGCATACTTCCCCGCACGCCATTACGGTGTTCGAGGTGGATATGACAAATCTGTCACGCTGGCTGGACCGGAACAAGGACGAGTTCAAGCGTCGCGAGGGTGTCGGCATTGGCTATCAAACCTTTGCCATCAAGGCCGCCGTTGAGGCGCTGAAAGAGCATCAGTATCTCAATTCATCGTGGACGGAAGATGGTAAGATTTTGCTTCGCAAGCAAATCAACATCGGCGTCTCCATCGCCCTCGAAAACAATCTGGTGGTCCCAGTGATCCGCAACGCCGATACGCTCAGTGTCGCGGGCATCGCCCGCGCAGTCGCTGATCTTGTCAGCCGTGCCCGAAGCAATAAGCTCATGCCCACCGATCTCCAGGGCGCAACGTTCACTGTGAATAATCCTGGGGTGTTTGGTACGCTCATTTCAATGGCGATTATCAATCAGCCCAACGCCGCGATCCTCACTATGGATAGTGTCGTGAAGCGTCCCGTTATAGTGGACGATGCCATTGCCATCCGCCAGATGATGTATATGTCCCTCTCCTTCGATCATCGCATCCTGGATGGTCTCTCAGCCGCTCAATTCATGAGCGCCGTGAAGCGTCGCATCGAATCCTGGGAACCTGACGCCGACATCTATTAGCAAACATGAAGCCCGCTAGCCAATATGCTAGTGGGCTTCAAAATAAGACCAACCCAATAAAGACGAACGTGTATGATACCCCCATACACTGCGCACGTATGGGACGGTGTACGCCATTGTACGCCGGGCCTGAACCTGCTTAACCAGCAATCGCCGCTTCGCGCTGCTCGACAGTAGCACCGACGACTGCACGCAGGATCTCGAAATCGCGAGTGGCCAGATCATGCTGGTACCACTCGTAGGTCTTCCGAAGCGGGAGCGAAAAGTCTGGATGACAGGCTTCGACATAGTAGCCCGAACCGGTGCGCCCCATGCGCGCCTCGGCGCCCGTCTGCTCATTACGATAAACGAAAGACATGGTTCCCTTTCCCTCGAACGAGATGAACTCGCGCGAAGGGTAATGTCAACAGCACATTGACCCATCACCAACTAGCATTTTACCACAAGACACTACCAATCACAGCGGCCCATAATGGCTAACATAAACCTCCCAGCCGAAGCATGCCGAGCAGCAATTCCGCTGGATCAAGGTCTCCATAGAGTATACGCACCCGCACCGCGAACGAATCACATTGGTACCCATTACTCACACCCATAGCCCACGACTATATGAAAGGCGCCCCTGCCCCACCACGTGCCATGCTATAATGTCTGCGCCTGCCGGGTGCGCGAATCACATGTCATTTCGCCGCATACATTTGTCTCGTGTGCATTCCTCTGATTGATCTCGCGCCTCCTGGCAATGTGACAACTTCGGCTAGCATATCCACAGGCGCACCGGTGCAGACGACAACGTAAACGACCTAGCTGATCCATACGAACAGGAGCGGGCCACATGCGGCGTATCGCCATCCTCGCTGAAGGTAAGTTAAACTGGCAAGACGCGAAAACCGCTGTCGGTGTCCTGCGGTATAGCTCCGATACCGTCGTCGCCGTCGTAGACAGCACCACCAGCGGACAAGATGCCGCTGTCGCACTTGGCAACCCTGACGGTCCAGGCAAGGGTGTGCCAGTCGTTGAGAGTGTCGCCGCCGCCCTCGACTATGCTCCTGACACCCTCATGATTGGCATCGCGCCTATTGGTGGACGCCTCCCCGAACCGTGGCGAGCCGAGGTGCTGCACGCAATTCACGGCGGCCTCAATATCGTCAGTGGATTGCATTTCTTCCTCGCGGATGATCCGGAAATAGCCGCGGCTGCACGCGAGTGCGGTATCCAGATCTGGGATGTGCGCCGCCCTGCTGACGACATCGCCATGCGCATCCGTGAAGATCTACCCCATCGTGCGAGTAGCCATGTCGTCTACTTCTGTGGCACCGACTGCAACGTTGGCAAGATGACCGCCGCCATTGAATTCGACCGCGAAGCCAGGCGTCTCGGCCTCTCGTCCACACTTGCTGCCACCGGCCAGACTGGCATCATGATTGAGGGTAGCGGCATTCCTGCTGACCGCATTATCAGTGATTTTCTTCCCGGCGGCGTCGAAGCGCTCGTCTTGCCTCGCACCGAAGACTACGACTGGACATTCGTAGAAGGCCAGGGGTCTCTTATCCACCCGGCCTATTCCGCCGTTACTCTTGGCCTCATCCATGGCGCGGCGCCTGATCTTATGGTGCTGTGCCATCTCGCTGGCCGCACCCACATTCGTCAGTATAGCGTCCCCATTCCGTCGCTTTCTCGCATGAAGGAGATCTACGAACAGGCCGCAGGGTGGCTAAAACCCGCACCAGTCGTTGCTATAGCGCTCAACACCTACACCCTCCCCGAAGCCGAGGCGCTGGCAGCAATTGCCGCTGCTGAAGCCGAAACAGGTCTTCCCACCGACGATCCCGTACGTTTCGGTGCAGGACGCCTCATACGGGCGCTGGTCGAGGCCACCAAACACACCGTATCATGAAGTAGAAGGAGCTACGCATGCGTCTACGCGCGGAGCCGCTCGATCTCAAGCTTCTACACCCATTTCGCATTTCACGCGGCGTGCAAGACTATGCCCGTGCGCTTCTAGTGGAGATCACGTGCGGCGATCTGATCGGTATCGGCGAGGCCGCGCCCGATGGGGGCGGATACTACGGCGAGAAGCGCGAAACGATGCTCGCCGCGCTGCCCTACCTTGCCGAAAGCCTCGGCGACGATCCTATGCTCCACGAAGATATCATGCAACTACTAGACAAGGCGCTTCACCATGGCAACGGCGCCGCGAAAGCTGCCATTGACATGGCTTTGTACGATCTGGCGGGCAAAGGCCTTGGCATCCCACTCTATCAGTTGCTTGGTCTCAATCCACAGCGCACACCCGCCACATCCTTTACCATCGCGATAGATACGCCGGCCGCCATGGCACAGCGCGCACAGGAAGCGCATGAGTACCCCATACTGAAAATCAAAGTTGGCACACCCGACGATGTGGAGATGATTCACGCCATCCGTGATGTCACAGACGCCACGATTCGCGTGGACGCCAACGCCGCATGGACACCAAAAGATGCGCTGAATCGCATCGAAGCGTTCGCCGACTTCGGTATTGAATTCGTAGAGCAGCCAGTAGCCGCCTTCGACCTCGCCGGGCTGCGTTTCGTCCGGGAGCGCAGCCCTTTACCTATCATCGCCGATGAAAGCTGTGTCACGCTGGAAGACGTGGCCCGTGTGGCGGAATGCGCAGATGGCATCAACATCAAACTTGCCAAGTGTGGCGGCATCAGTAACGCCTTGAAAATGATCGCCGCAGCTCGTGCGCTTCACCTGAAGGTCATGCTCGGCTGCATGATTAGCAGTTCCATCTCTATCACCGCCGCTGCCCATCTATCGCCTCTCGTAGATTATGCTGATCTTGACGGCGCGCTGCTGCTCGCGCATGACCCTTATGAAGGTGTCCGTTTCGATGGCGGCAAGATGAGCCTTCCCGATGCTCCTGGCCTTGGTGTCCGCCCGCGTCAGAATGCTCCAGAAAAGTCCAATCCCGCCAGCTAGAAAGGCTCCCTGATGGATCTCAACTATGACGACGCCCTTGCGCTCCTGCGAGAACACAATACCAACGAGAGTCTGGTGAAGCATGGTATCGCCGTCGCTGCCGCTATGTCCGCCTATGCCCGCAAATTCGGAGAAGACGAGAACAAATGGCGTATCACGGGCCTGCTGCACGATGTGGATTACGAGAAACATCCCACCATCGAAGAGCATGCCAGGGTCGGCGCGGGCTGGCTGCGCGATCTTGGCTATCCCGACGATGTGACCCATGCGGTCGAAGCGCACAATGACTATCACGGCGTACAGCGTGACGACCTGCTATCGCGTGCCCTTTTTGCCTGTGACGAGCTAACCGGACTCATCACCGCCGCGGCGCTAGTACGTCCCAACAAGAGTATCATCGGCCTTGAATCCGCATCAGTCCGCAAGAAGATGAAAGACAAAGCCTTCGCACGTGGCGTCAACCGGGAAGACATCATCAGTGGCGCGGCAGAGTTGGGTGTGGGCCTCGACGAACACATCACCTTCGTTATCGCCGCTATGTCGGCGGAAGCAGATGTTCTCGGCCTCACCGGCACACCTGCAGACTGACCCCAAGAATGCACTGCCATATTCAGCACCCGCCTCCGTGGACAGCACATGCCGTGTCGTGGCCAAAATGAGCCGCTGCATGGCGAACGACGTGCCGAAGCCTGTACCTGGATCATCCCCTCCAAGTACAGGCTCCTTCATTTCGCTGGAGGAACGTAAAGCAAAACGGCTTATTGTTGTTGCCGTTGTTGCGGTGACTCGGTGGGCGCCGCGACTGATGCGGGTTGCTTCGCAGAGGAGCCGCCGCGTACCCGCTGAACCATCAGATACGCGCCGAAGATGAGAAGCGAGGCTGCGGAGATGATAGTCGTCGGTCCAGGCTGCGGAAATGGCACGCGGTTCGAGAGGTTAGTGAGCGAGAATAGGCCGTTGAAGCCGGAGAGCGCAAGAGAGAAGATCCAGAAGGTCAGCAGAACAGTAAATCCGACCAACCCCAGGAAGCGCAGCGAGTTCTCCGCGACGCGCCAGCGGAACAGCAATAGCGCAACAGAGAAGACGATGCTCAATACCGCAACAACACCGAGCAACAGCGCGAGTGCAGCGGAAGCATACTCCTGATGACTCGCGAGAGCTGTCTTGACGAAGTCGAAGGTTTGCTGCCCGCCACACTTTGCTACCGTGCTACAGGTGTTTTTGTCGCTGAGTAGGTGCAGGTACATCTGAATGGCACGTGACGCCGCAGCTACTGACAGAACGCCGATGAAGATCAGGATGGGCCAAGCGACACTGCGTAGCGCTAGCGAGAGATTGAAGGCAATGCCACCACGGCGGTTGAGCGCCGCCTTAATCGTGTTGATCAACTCCTCGACGACGCGCTGGCCGATAGACACGGCGCTATCCGCATCTACCTCCTTGCCCAAGCCGTTGATCACGGCAGCCAGGGCAAGAATCAGCAAACCCAGTGGCAAATAAATCAATGCCTGAATGAGATCAATAAAGCTCAGCGTCGGAGGGTTGGCAATGCCCGAACCACCAGCTGCGCATGCGCCAAACGGCCACGACACCGCACACGTATTCACATGGACGTTGCTCTGGATCAGATCCGAAAAGAAGTTCACTACTTCCATTCGAAAAATCAACGACAACGCCAGTACCAACACCGCGCCAGAAATCAAGTCACCGGAGACCAGCTGCCGCATGTCAGGATACTCTTGCCTGCTGTCGTCCTCATCGCCCAGGCCAATATCTTCGCTCGCGTGCAGCGGCTTCCCAGATGCGCGGCGAATCCAACGGCGAATGGTGGCGAACCAGAAGACCGCGATCACCCCGAAGTTGATGATTGCATAGGTCCACTTACTCTTGCCGATCTCTGGAAGCTGGATCTGGAACAGCTTCTCCAGCAAATCCTGGAGCGCCGGAATGAGTTGCTGATTGTAGTAGTAAATGATGCCGACGAAAACGATACAAAAGAGCGTAACCGTCAGCGTCATCACGAGGTAGCGCCGCAGGCGCGGGTGTCGCAAGATTGAGCATTGCAGCGTGATAATCAGCGCACAGAACCAGAGGTACAGCGCCCACGGCTCGTGGAAAACCTTACTGGTGAAGTCACCTTCTAATGGATCACGGTAGCCGAGAAATCCGGTGAGCATGAAGACGATGACACCAGCAAGGCCCAGCCCGATCACGAGCCAGACAGGATACTGCACTAGGAAGGTGTTCTTCTGCTCGTCATACAGGTCGGTGTAGGCGTGAATCCTACGTATAAGGCTGTCGTTAGGTGATGCTGGCATTGGGTTAGCTCCTGATGTGTGCGGGACACCTGGCGAATTCACATGCTTCACCAGCGACACATATTCCGTGTACGGCTAGCTCTGCGACTGCCCCTGCTGGGGCGCAACGGAAGCAGCGGGAGACGTTATGATAGATTCACTAGGCGCTACATTATTGGCAGGCACGCCCGAATGAGCGCCGTCCAGTTCCTCTTGCATCGGAGCAATGGCTGGTTGCGCCTTCTTCGGCTTACCCATGCCACTAACAACGATGTATCCACCGAAGAGTATCAGCGCCCCTAGCGATAGCGCTGTCGCACCACCCAGAGTAAATGGCGTGCGATTGGTGGCGTTGGTCTGTAGCAGCAACTGGTTGAAGCCCCAGAGCGCAAGCGAGAAGATCCAGAACGTCAGCAGCACGACAAAGCCGATCAGCCCCAGGAATCGCAGTGTATTCTCGGCGACACGCCAGCGGAAAAGCATTAGCGCAGCAGAGAAGACAATACTCAGCACCGTGATGACGGCCCAGATCGCGGCGGGCAAGATGTCAGCAGCGACATCGCCTACACCTTTACCACTGTGCAGATAGAGTTGGATACCAGTCGAGAGTTCGGCGAGACCCCAACTCGCGCCAATGAGCAACGCCGGCCAACCAATCATGCGCAGCGACAGCACGAGATTGCGCGCCAGGAGGCGCGCCCGGCGGTCAAGCGCCGCTTGGATGGTATCAAGGACAGTCGTTGCGACATCGGTCGCGATGGCAGTGCTCGATTTCCCCTGGGCCTGTGTGCTTGTAGGCATGCCAGGCAGACCAAACGCAGCTACAGCCTTTTCATCAACACCACCTACAGCACCCAGTCCACTTACCGTTGCCGCGAACGCTAGTATCATGAGACCAAGGGGTAGATAGATCAGCGCCTGGATCAAGTCCACGAAGGTGAGTGTCGGCGGGTCAAATGGGCCACCCCCGAACCCGTGACACGCGCTAAACGGCAGGGAGACCGTGCAGGAATTGAGCGTGATTCCGCTGCTCTGGAGCACAGGAGCGAGCAACTCCGCGCGGAAGATCAGCCCCAACAACACGGCCAGCACCGCGCCCGCAATCAAATCACCGGAGATCAACTCCTGCAGCGATGGCATATCTTCAGCGTCTGCGCTGAAACCCTCGCCGATATTCACGTGTGGATTCGGCGCCAGTCCCCGCGAGCGGCGAACCCAGCGGCGGATGGTGTCTGCCCAGAACACGCCAATCAGTCCAAAATTCACTATGGTGTACGTCCAGGCATTGCCAGCAAGCAACTTAAGCAGGATATGCTTGCCAAGTATCTGCTGGATGATGTCGGGCAGCGACTTGCTAAAGTAGATGAGTCCGACCAGCAGGATGGCCAGCGCAGCAAACACCAGCATGGCGATCAGTCGCCGACGAAGCGATGGGTCACGGAAGATCAAAACGATCAGCGTCACCATCAGCGCAGAGAACCACAAGAAGAGCGGCCATGGCTGCCGAATAGCTCCATCGAGTGCGAGGTGGCCCTCTGGGTAGCCGAAAAAGCCAACCAGGGCGAATGCCGCGACACCCGCTAGGCCAAGCAGAATAATCAGCCAGGCCGGAAAGCGTACCTGGAAAGCGCGGCGTTCCTCATCATATAAGTCCGTGATGGCATGGCGCGCCTTGGGCGGTCGCTGGCCTGCCACTCTCTTAAGCATGAACGTCTCCTCCACTCCACGTGCGCGGGCATCTATGGCACACCACTATCTCCGCCACCTTTCACGCCACCACGCCATAGGCGCGATTCCACCAGCATGTCTCTCGTCAGCACATGGCTGCCCATGTTGGAATGTCACAGCCCTGCAAGTTGAGAGCAGGTAGGCAAGCGCTAGCTCATAAGTTCAGAGTTGGTCCCCCATATGATACATGCGAACGGCCAGAATGAACAGGGGGAGCTTTTCATGAGTCTGATTCGCCTGGTGACAGCGCAGCGGACTCGCGCTGGACGCGCTGTGGCATGAGACGCGCCCGACGACGGTGGCACGTCAGGTAAGCGAGATCGCCCGAAGTCGCGTGAAAAGCCCGCGTGACCCCCTTCGGAACGAAGAGCAGTACCCCGGAATGCAACTGCTCTTCACGCCCATCAATCTCTGCGACTCCCTCACCACTGACCACGACGACCACAACATCCACTTCGTTGTTAACGTGCGCTGGTACTCCATCGCCTGCTGGAAAACGGACCAAATTGAGGTTCAAGTCCGGTGCGCTGAGTGACCAGAGGGCGCCTACACGCGCGGGCCCACGAGCATCGGTGGCCATCGCAGCCAGATCCACG
This sequence comes from Ktedonobacterales bacterium, assembly GCA_030167145.1. Taxonomy (GTDB): domain Bacteria; phylum Chloroflexota; class Ktedonobacteria; order Ktedonobacterales; family JADMIN01; genus SMAG-U1939. Next base: position 489,452 of record CP126532.1, read on the forward strand.
AGTTGTGCAGTAGGCGAATCTTGGTTTGCCATGCAGCGCCCCCCTTACAGTTGCGGCGCGTCGTCCTCAGCACGTTCAATATGTGCGCCGAGTCGTTGAAGTTTGACATAGAGATTGTCATAACCGCGTTCAATGTGTTCGATGCCCCACACGCGCGAGGTTCCCTCGGCACAGAGAGCAGCGAGCAAGTAGGATGCGCCGCCGCGAATGTCAGGCATAACCAAATCGGCGGCGTGCAACGGCGTGGGACCGCGGATGATACAACTGTGCGGAAAATCCTGCTCGCGGAAGCGGCATCCCAGTTCGCCCAGGCACTTCGCGTAGAGGCCGGTATCGGCCCCCATGCGATTCAGTTCATACGTATAACCGAACCGGTCGTTGAAGATTGTCTCGTGTATGACCGACATCCCCCGCGCCTGGGTCAACAAGACCGCGAAAGGTTGCTGCCAATCCGTCATGAAACCAGGATGTACGTCCGTCTCAAGCGCGATGGAGCGTGGAGGTTGATCGGAGCCAAAAAAGCGGATAGCGTCATCCTCAACGTTGAAATCAAGGCCCACTCGATAGAGTGTGTTCAAGAATGTGAGTAATGTGCTCTGGTCGGCGCCTATCAGGCGCACATCCCCGCGCGTGAGATAAGCCGCGACCGCCAGCGACACCGCTTCATTGCGATCCGAGAGGGCACGATGCTCAGCGCCATGAAGTCGCTGGACACCTTCGATGACAATCTTGCGGTCTACGCGCTGCTCGATGATCGCGCCCATCTTCTGCAAAAACTTAATGAGATCCATGATCTCCGGCTCAATCGCGGCATTGCGAATGACCGTGACGCCACGTGCCAGCGATGCCGCAATGATGAGCGTTTCAGTGGCCATAACACTGGGGAACGGCAGATCAATGGTCGCGCCTTTGAGGCCCGCTGTATGGAAGTAATAGAGACCATCGTGATCCTCGACTATCGCGCCCATGCGTTGGAGTCCCGCGATATGGTAGTCAATTGGACGTGGGCCAATGCGGTCGCCGCCAGGCGCAGGAATCACCGCGCGCCCAACCCGATGCAATAATGGCCCAGCGGTGAGGACGGCGAGACGGTTCTTGGCGCCCAACTCTAGCGGCACGACAGTATTGGTGATCTCGGCGGTTCGCAGCGACACGACATTGTCTTCAGTCCAGGTGATTTCCGTGCCAAGCGAGTGCATCACCTGCTCATTGATACTGACATCACCGAGATTGCGGGGCACATTGTGGACGGTACACGGGTCTTCGGTAAGCAATGTGGCCGCCATCAACTTGGTGACGGCGTTCTTCGCGCCGCTCACGCGCACCTCGCCCCGCAACGGCACTCCGCCTTCAATCTCGTAGCGTCCACCGTCTATTTCATCTCTGGTCACGAAGACTACCTCCCTCTCCGCATCCGTCGCGCTGCCCGCTCTAAGGCATCTCCCATTGCTCGCGGCGCGGATATGCCACTCCTTCGCGCGTTGTCAGCATAGCCCGGCGCGGATGAGGTGTCAACGCGACTGGCCCCAAAACCAGCAGTCCCGCTCAGCTTGACCATCCTCGTACAAGCGTTCTATACTGTTCGAGTGAGATGCGTTCAGGCTCACAGGAGTCACACGCATCATTCTTATTTCTGGTACTTTTCGTATTCCTGTCAACACCTGTCAAGAATGACAGGGCATGATCCGCATATACTCTCCGTTATGTTCCCATTCATAAACATGAAGTGAGTCCTATGCCGCAAGATCGAATCGTTGTGCGCGGCGCGCGCGAGCACAACCTCAAAAACATAGATGTCGTCATCCCACGTGATAAGCTCGTCGTCATCACTGGGCTATCCGGCTCTGGCAAGAGCAGTCTCGCATTCGATACCATCTTCGCCGAGGGCCAGCGCCGCTACGTTGAGTCACTCTCTTCGTATGCTCGTCAGTTCCTTGGCCAGATGGATAAGCCAGACGTAGACCACATTGATGGTCTCTCGCCCGCTATCTCCATTGACCAAAAGAGCACATCGCATAATCCGCGTTCCACCGTCGGCACGGTCACTGAGATATGGGACTACATGCGCCTGCTCTACGCGCGTGTCGGCCACCCGCACTGCCCACAATGTGGCCGTGAGGTGAGCCAACAGTCTGTCGAGCAGATCGTAGACGCTGTGACCACGTTGCCTGATAGCACGCGGCTTATGCTTCTCGCGCCCCTCGTCCGTGCCCGCAAAGGTGAGTATAAGAGCCTGTTCGATGAGATGCGCCGTGCGGGCTATGTCCGCATTCGAGTGGACGGCGAAGTCCGCGACCTTGGCGAAGATATCGAATTGGACAAGTATAAGCAGCACACCATCGAGGTCGTCGTAGACCGGCTCGTCATTCGCCATTCCACTGCCGCCGAGACTCAGGAGAGCGCCACCAATGCGCCCGGCCTGCGTCTGGTCGCCGAACGTCCCGCTGCATACGTTGCGGAGAGCGCCAGCGCGCCAGCCGCCGACCCAGAAGCGGGCCAGCGCTCCCGTGTGGCTGACTCCGTTGAAACGACGCTCAAGCTCGGCAATGGTATCATCCTGGTGTCCATCATCGGCGGCGAAGAGCGGCTCTACTCCGAGCATTTTGCCTGCGTCTATTGCGGCATCAGCCTTGAAGAGCTTGAGCCGCGGAGCTTTAGCTTCAACAGCCCTAAGGGCGCCTGCCCGGAATGCACTGGTCTCGGCACCAAGCTGGAGATTGACGCGGATCTGATCGTCACCAACCCTGACCTGACCATCAACGAAGGCGCCATCCTGCCGTGGAGCCGCTTCGCCAGTGTAAGCCAGTGGTACACAACTCTGCTGAGCGCCGTCGCCAAGCAATCGGGGTTCAACCTCGACACTCCCTGGCGCGATCTCAGTGATGAGGCCCGTCGCACCGTCCTCTACGGCGCATCTGGCGAAGTCAGCTTCTACTATCGCAATAGGCAGGGCACACGCCGCCAGCATGAAACCACCTTCGAGGGGGTCATTCCTAACCTTGAGCGGCGCTACAAGGAGGCATCTGAGCACGGTCGGCAAGAGATTGAGCAATATATGTCCGCTGTGCCGTGCCCTGCCTGCAAAGGCGCGCGTCTCAAGAAAGAGACACTTGCCGTCACCGTTGGCAACCGCAACATCGTCGAAATTGGCAACCTTTCCATCATCAATGCCCTGAGTTTCTTCGACAAGCTCACAGAAGAATCGCCGGTTGCACATGCCGAAAACGGCAAAAACGGCAACTCCCCTGCCGTCCAAAATCACCATGCTGGCGCGAACGGCAAGAATGGCAATGGCCGTGCGCGTCTCCGTGCCCTGCCCACCGGCAATGCCAACATCTTCACGGGCGTCGTTACCCTTACCGAGCGCGAACATATCATCGCCCGTCAGATCCTCAAGGAGATTCGCTCGCGACTTGGCTTTCTCGTGGATGTTGGCCTCGACTACCTCTCGCTGAACCGCTCCGCCACCACGCTTTCCGGTGGTGAAGCGCAGCGCATCCGGCTCGCCACTCAGATCGGGTCCAGTCTCATGGGGGTGCTCTACATCCTCGACGAGCCAAGCATCGGCCTGCATCAGCGCGATAATGCCCGCCTCATCCGCACGCTGATTCGCCTGCGCGACCTCGGCAACACTTTGATCGTCGTCGAACACGATGAAGACACCATGCACGCCGCCGACTGGATTATAGACATCGGCCCCGGCGCTGGCGAACATGGCGGTTATGTCGTCGCTGAGGGCACGCCCGCTGAAATCGTCGCCAATCCCACCTCGCTTACCGGCCAGTTTCTCTCCGGCGCGCGTCATATCCCGGCGCCGAAGCGGCGTCGCGCGGGCAATGGCAGTGTTCTCACGATTCGAGGCGCACGCGAAAACAACCTGAAGAATCTGGATGTAACCATCCCGCTGGGCGAGTTTGTCACCGTCACCGGAGTCTCTGGCTCCGGCAAGAGCACGCTCATCAATGAGATTCTCCACAAGTCGCTTGCCCAGAAGCTGAACCGTGCTCATACGCGCCCCGGTGACCACGATGAAATCGAAGGCATAGACGCGCTCGACAAAGTCATTGACATTGACCAATCTCCCATTGGACGCACACCGCGCTCCAATCCCGCTACCTATACCGGCGCCTTCACACCCATCCGCGAGCTATTCGCGCAAGTGCCTGAAGCGCGCCTCCGCGGATATACTCCTGGCCGCTTCTCATTCAATGTCAAAGGCGGCCGCTGCGAGGTGTGCAAAGGCGAAGGCATGCTCACCATCGAGATGAACTTCCTGCCAGATGTGTATGTGCCGTGCGAGGCCTGCAAAGGCAAGCGCTACAATCGCGAAGCCCTGGAGATCCACTACAAAGGCAAGACCATCTCCGAAGTACTGGATATGACCGTTGAGGAGGCGCTCACCTTCTTCGAGGCGGTGCCAAGCATCGCGAATAAGCTCAGCACGCTCAACGCCGTCGGCCTGGGCTACATCCGCCTTGGGCAGCCCGCTACCACCCTCTCTGGCGGCGAAGCCCAGCGGATCAAGCTTGCATCAGAGTTGTCTCGCCGCGCCACTGGCCGCACCCTGTACATCCTCGATGAACCCACTACCGGCCTCCACTTTGCCGATGTCGAGCGCCTGCTCCACGTCCTTCAGCGACTTGTTGACGCTGGCAATACCGTCGTCGTTATCGAACACAATCTCGATGTCATCAAATCTGCCGACTGGCTGATTGACCTCGGCCCTGAGGGTGGCGACCTTGGCGGCCAGATCGTCGCCGAAGGCATGCCGGAGCAGGTGGCGCAAATGCCGCACTCCTATACTGGGCAGTTCCTCGCTCGCAGTCTTCCTGTTCCAGTACCGTAAGACACAGCCAGAGGCAAGTTGCTCTATGCCTCTGGCTGCATCATCTGCTCACCCTAGTAACTCGAATGTCAAGAAGTCATCGCCCAGGCGCACCTCATCGCCATGCTGGAGTACCACAGGCTCCTTCAACACCTGCCGTTTGTTCACAAATGTCCCGTTTCTGCTCCGCAAATCCTCAATCACCCAGTGGCCATTCGCAAACACGAGCCGGGCGTGCTGGCGCGATACCGTGCCATCGGGAATCACCACGTCGTTTTCCAGGGTGCGCCCTATCATCGTCGTATCTTGGTGGAGCACAAACCAGTGCCCAGCCATTGGACCGTTCCGTACCGTAATGCGGCAGCGCAATGGGCGCCCGTTTTGCAGCAGGTATTTGTCCACTGATGCACGCTTGCCTGTCAGATCGTAGTGGCACGCGGTACACTGAGTGGCAGTTGGCGGGTTCGCGGCTCCGCAGCGGAAGCACGTTCCCGGTTGTCCTGGTATTCCTCGTGGCGGCAGTGGCACCACTGCTGTTCCGCCATTCACCATAGCCTGGCGCTGAGTTGGCTGTGAACGGGCCATCACGCGCACTTCGATAGCAGCTTCTTTGAGTTGCTCCGCCATGTCATGCGCGCGTTGGAATCGCTGCGCCGGATGCTTCTCCAATGCGCGAAGGATGATCATCTCCACACGAGGGGGCAGCCCTGGGGCCAGCGCCGACGGCTGCGGAACCCTCTCGCTGGCGTGCTTGGCGACGATGCCCATCGGCGATTCCGCATCGAAAGGCAGCCGGCCAGTGACGCACTGGAAGAGTACTACCCCGAGCGCGTAAATGTCGGTGCGGGCGTCCACCACCCCATTCGGCATGCCCTGCTCGGGCGCCATGTACTGGGGGGTGCCAACGTTGCCGCCGCCCTGGACCCATGCACGATTCGCCTCAAGCATCGCCGCGATACCAAAATCGGAGAGCAGCAGATGCTCTTCGGTCCGCAGCAGCATGTTCGCTGGCTTCACATCGCGGTGGATGATGCCATGCTGATGGGCGCATTCCAGCGCCGCCGCAGCCTGCGCTATCAGATCCAGCGTGACGGCGAGATCCATGCGCCGCCGTTGCGCTTCGGCCTGCGCCAGGCGATCACGCACGGTGCCGCCCGCGATATACTCCATGACGATGAAAGCCCAGCCGTTCTCCTCACCGTAATCATGCACCGGCACGATGTTGGGATGGCTCAGCCGCGCGACAAGTCGCGCTTCGGTCGTGAATCTACGGGCGAACTCACTGTCACGCGCGTTTCCCTGTTGTGTGGGAATCGCTTTAATCGCGACATAGCGGTCAAGTGATCGCTGATATCCCTTGTAAACACGAGCCATGCCACCTTGACCAATAAGCTGTTGCACCTGGTACTGCCCCAGGTTCTGGCCCACGAGATCGTTCATCGCGCCTCCGCCGCCAGCCAGCGAGCACTCCCTACAGCCCGCCGAATTGCTACCCTAAGCTACCCTATTATACGCGGTGGAGGGCTTGTGTGGGGTGTTTAGCTGGTCACATACGGCAGAGAGTACCAATCACACGCGATCTAGCGCGTGACGATCTTGACCTCACCAAAGGTCGCGGTGGCCTCGATGCGCAGAAAGCTCCCTGATTCCACGCTTCCCAAAGTGAAAGAGTCCTGCATTGTAATGCCGCCGATAGAGTGCCCCGGCACTTTGACCTCACCGAAACGCGCCGAACTATCCACATAGATGCGCAGCCCCTCTGGCACAATGACTTTTATTTCGCCAAAGAGCGCGTTCAGCCGCAGGATATTCTCGCCCTCAGCAAGCCGCGCCATACGTACATCTAGATTGGCCTGGCCAAAGGTCGCGCTCACGTTGGTTTCCGGTCCCAGATCCCAGAGCGCTCCCATGCGATCTACCTGGCCGAAGAAGGCTGAGACGCGATGTCCGCGCCCTGACGGGAGGGATCGTGTTGTCTGCGTGCTACCCAGCGGCGCAGAGCGCGCACGCGCTGGCTCTGGTGGCAGCGCATCGAGAATCGCCTGACACTCTACCGGGTCGGTCGTCACCATGAGCTTGCCCATGATCTGGCGAAACTCTTCGAGCGGCAATCCGCCGCGCGCATACCGTTCGCGCAACTCTTCCACTGCTGTTTCTTGATCCATGCTGGCCTCCCGTAGAGAATGCCTCGTCAACTCTCGTGCCATGTGCGTGCCCGCCTTTCTTCGATGCCGCAATACTACTGAGATGCTGCCACCGCCTATTACCCCCCATCCCTATTAGCTCGCGTGTCGCCATCCGGCCACGAGCACCTGCCAGATGCGTGGCGCAATGGTGCGCGGAAAGAAGGTCTCAGGAACGAGCAGCCACGCCCGCACCAGCCCATTCCCGGCGCTGACAAAACTCAGCGCCGCCGCCTCGATGTCGGTCTGCGGGGGAAGCTGGCCAGCCGCCACCGCAGCCAGCAGCCGTTCCGTTACCAAAGCCTGTGTACGCCGTTCTTCAGCCCGCCGTGCGTCCATACTCTCGCGTGGCTCAACCCCCAGTTCAATGCGCAGGTGCGCCAGCCGCGCATACGACTGATAGCCATGGTCTGTCTCCAACGCCTCCATCCAGCGCATCCACATCGCTTCGAGCGCCGCCAGGGGCGACGATGCCTGCCGTGCCGCATCCTCCAGCAACTCTGAGAAGATCGTTGCCCGCTCTCCCAGGATCGCGGTGAAAAGCTCGGCTTTGCTGTCGAAGTACCAGTAGATGGCGCCTTTGCTCAGATTCGCTTCGGCGGTGATGTCGTCGAGCGTGGTGCCCGCATAGCCCTTCCGGCTAAATACTTCGAGCGCCGCCGCAAGAATCTGGCGTCTGGCGAGTGGATCCGCTTGCTTTGGCCTTGGCATGACTGCCCTCAATACATTTCTATACTATCCAGTCGGTATACGTATCATACACGACTGCATACTCCTACGTCAAGTGGCAAATCGCAGTGTCAGGTGGTGCGCTTGCACATCGCGATCACATCCTGAAGACACCGAAACGGGTATCAGGAATCGGCGCATTCAGCGCGGCAGCGATGCCGAGGCCGAGAGTTATGCGGGTATCCAGCGGGTCGAGGATGCCGTCGTCCCAGAGTCGGGCAGTGCTGTAATACGGGTTGCCCTCTTCCTCGTACTTCGCCAGAATCGGCGCTTTGAACGTCTCTTGCTCGTCGCCTGCCATGACCTTTCCGCGCGCTGATAACCCCTCCATGCGGACGGTGAGCAATGTATTTGCCGCTTGCTCGCCACCCATCACCGAGATGCGCGCGTTCGGCCACATCCAGAGCTGCCGAGGGCTGTACGCGCGGCCACACATGCCGTAGTTGCCCGCGCCGAACGATCCGCCGATGATGACGGTGAACTTAGGCACAGCGGCGTTGGCCACAGCCATTACCATTTTCGCGCCGTCTTTGGCGATGCCGCCATTCTCGTATTGTTTACCAACCATGAAGCCGGTGATGTTTTGCAAGAAAATCAGCGGTGTCTTGCGCTGGCAGCAGAGTTCGATGAAGTGCGTCGCTTTGAGCGCGCTCTCCGAAAAGAGAATGCCATTGTTGGCGATAATGCCCACCGGATAACCCATCAGCCGCGCGAAGCCGCAGACCAACGTCGTCCCGTAGAGCGCCTTGAACTCATGAAAGTGGCTGCCATCCACGAGCCGCGCGATGATCTCACGGACATCGAAGCTCTTGCGCGAATCATGCGGGATGATGCCATAGAGGTCGCGCGAATCATACTTGGGCGGCTCTGGAGGCAAGACCTCCCACGGGTAGTCTTTGCGGCGATTGAGATTGCTGGCAATCGAGCGAACGATGGCAAGCGCGTGCAGGTCGTTGAGCGCGTAATGGTCCGAGACGCCAGAGGTGCGGGTGTGGACGTCGGCCCCACCCAGCTCTTCCGCTGTGACTTCCTCGCCGGTCGCGGCTTTGACAAGCGGTGGTCCCGCGAGAAAGATGGTGCCATTGCCACGCACGATGACGGTTTCGTCGCTCATCGCGGGGATGTACGCTCCACCCGCCGTGCATGATCCCATGACAGCGGCTATCTGCGGGATGCGCTTCGAGGACATCTGCGCCTGGTTATAGAAGATACGGCCAAAGTGGTCGCGGTCGGGGAAGACATCGGCCTGAAGCGGGAGGAACGCCCCGCCTGAATCCACAAGATAGATGCACGGCAGGTGATTCTGCTCAGCGATCTCCTGGGCGCGCAGGTGCTTCTTGACAGTGATTGGGAAGTATGTGCCGCCCTTGACGGTGGCATCGTTGGCGACGATGACGCACTCCTGCCCCTCGACGACGCCGATGCCAGTGACGATGCCCGCAGAAGGAGCCTCGCCGTCATACATATCCCACGCGGCGAGCGGATTGAATTCGAGGAACGGCGTATCGGGATCGCAGAGCTTCGCGATACGCTCACGCGCGAGCAACTTGCCGCGCCCGCGATGTTTGGCGATGGCTGCGTCTCCGCCGCCCTGTCCGATCTGTTCGATGCGCTGGCGCAGTTCGGCTACCAGCCCCTCGAAGTAGGAGCGGTTTTCTTGATACTGCGCGCTGGAGCGATCAACGCGACTCTCTATCACTGCCATACTGGTGATTCTCCTTTATGGTTCTGAAGCCGCTCGCGGCGATGAATGGCCGGAGCACAGGTGTCCGCCTCGGCCATTTATGGCCGAGGCAGAGACGAATGGGTATGAATGCCTGACTGGACGCAGTGGCCGAAATGGCCGATGCAGCGGCGGTTGTGACCGTATGTGACAGGATGTGGCGAGAGGTGACGGGGAATTTTTCGCCGTTTTCGCCGCAATTTCGGGTTGCACGCACGAGTCCGGTGGCCGAAATGGCCGATTTCGCGGTGGGACAGTTGCCGATTCTGCCGATTTTCGCACATAGGCAGTGGCCGAAATGGCCGAGGTAGTGAGTACGTTGGGGCGAATGATAGGACTTGAGCGGAGATGAGGGAGATCTTTCGCCGCAGATTCGAGTGGCCGAAATGGCCGATTTCTTGGTCGAACACGGAGGTCACGTTGGGTGGTAAACCGAATTCTTGGCCTGAAGACCACAGATAATCCTGTACCTGCGGGTTGCCAGGAGTTGCCGATTCTGCCGATTTGCGTGGTTCGTGGCCGATGTGGCTGAAATGGTAGTTGCCGATTTTGCCGAAATTTCGTTTTGGCTGTACTGGTAGTGGCCGATGTGACCGGAAATTGAGAGCGCGGGGGGGCCGGCTACCGGATGCGGAAATATGCTTCCGAAGTGGCTGGGCGCGAGCGCGCTGAGCCTGGTAGCCCCGACCATGTCGAACGGGATGCGGGCGAATGATAGGTTGGCGGGTGTGCGGGGCGAGCGACATGTATGACCTTTTTAGCGTGCGGACTGCTGGCGACGAAACGAGACGGTGCGAATGGACCAGTATGAAGTGTAGCACGCGGCGTGGAGTGGACAAGCGCGTGATGCCGGACAGGAGGGGCCAAACGCGGACAAGGAGAATGGCTGGATGGCGGTGTGAAGACTGCTGACATTGCAGAAGTTTGTTCTATACGGGCGATGTTAGCTATCTCACAGATCGCTTTCTGGCGTTAACTGGCTAGGGGTATGTGGCGATATATGCGCCCTCGGCCTCGCCGGTATAGCTGGCGCCATCTGTTTGGTTTCCACCGCTGCCATACACTGCCCAGATGAGGTTGCCACTCATTTGATAGAAGCAACTGATATTGTCGGGATCTCGGCCCATCGGCTGCCATTGATCGCCCCCTGGCGGTAGGCGATAGAGTCCGAAGAGGTTTGTGTCAGCGGAGCTTTGCTCTGGGCGATCATTGACCGTGATGAGCACCGAACTATCGGGCAGAAATGCCGCGAGGTTCATCGCTGATACCGATGTGAAGGGCCGCCCTTTGAGACAGTTGCAGGTGAGTGTGATGTCCATCGCAGGACGTTTCTGCCAGGTTTTGCCGCCATCGCTGGTGCAGGTGAGATGATTGAACGAACTGATGGGGGCAGCAAGATCTTGCATGGCGACACAGAGATGCCAGGGCACATCGCCGTTGGATGGCTGGACGACGATTTGCACAGGATTGATGCCAGGATCAGCCAGCGCCGACCAGTGCGCACCACCATCGCTGGTCTGCCAGAGGCCGCGCCCGGAGCCAGTGGTGGTATGAACGAGAATGCTGCCGGTGTTGGGATTGAGCCAGAACGCGCGGAGGCCCTGGTTGGGCGTGGATATCGCCGCGTCTATATCCTCCCAGGAGCGCATGGTATCGTGACTGACCACCAGGTGCGCTGGGGCGTCTACGCCGCCACTACCTGCCCGCAAGGCATAGATTGCGCCGCCATAGGTTATCACCTGTGTGTACTCCTCGCCGCTGCCGATAGAGCGCCACGAGCGACCGCCGTCGGCGCTGGCAAAGTTGAGCGCGTTTTGATCGAGGGGGCTAGCGCCAGGGTTATACCAGGAGACGGTTGCGAGAAGAGTTTGGGGCTGTGTCGCATCTACGATGATGGAGCAATAGCCTCCTTGTTTTGTTGGCAAGTCGCCTACTTGACTCCAATGCTCGCCCTGGTCAGATGACTTCAATATCTGCTGTGTCACCGGAGTGATTTCAATCGGTGGCGAGGGAATGCACGTAAATGCTAAATTCCCATCGCTCGGTGTCATCCCAACAGTTGCCCACGAGCCAGGGAGGGCAAAGGCTTGCGGAAAGGTGACATGCCGCCAAGCGAGCGCATGTGGGGGTGTGAGTGTTGGGGTGGGAGCGGGCGGATGTGATGGGGCTTGCGCCGATTGCCCGCAGGCCGACAAGGCGAATATCGAAACGATGAGCAGGACAAACAACGCTTCACGACGAATTGTAGATCTATTGCTTGTCATGTCTGTTCCCTGGCGCGAGTCAAGCTTTCCCTGATACATGCGCGGCCCTTTCCGCTAGATCGGTGAGATAAGAATTAACCGGGATAGCTCACGGAGAAGATGCGATTTTGCGGATCGAGCAGCATTTCTGGTGCGGCGGTTGCCCAGAGAAAGCCCGCGCCTGGAGCGTTACAGGAATACACAGCGAACTGGGGTAACTTTCCCATTGGTTGCCACTGGATACCGCCAAGAGGCAAGCGATACAGCGTATATTCGGTGATCGCGCCGCTGGCATCTACTGTATCCGCCGCACGCGCGAGTACAGCACCGTCATATGCGATAGCAAGAACCGTGGTTGAGCCTACCTGTCCGGGCGCTAGAAGATGATTTAGCGCATTGCACGTCTGCCAAGTACGGCCGCCATCCGTCGAGCATAGGAGGCTATTAGGAGCTAAATTTGAGGAGCTAGAGTCATCAAATGCCGACCCACAAATATGCCAGGGTTGCGCGGCAATTGAAGGCTGAACCACGAACCCGTCAACAGTTGGCGATGATATTGCACTCCAGGTAGCGCCGTCGTCTTCTGATTGCCAGAGCTTGGGCTTGGCAGATCCGGTTCCAATCTCGGCAAGAATCTCTTTGGAAGCTGGACGCAGCCAGAAATGCATGATGTCATCGGGTAGATTGTGATCTACTCGCCGCCATGTTCGCATCCCATCGCTGGTCGCCCAGAGGCCAAGATGCGCCACACTGCCAGTGATTTCATCGCGAATGGCGTATAGCAGACCATTCCGAGACACCATCTGCTGAAGAATGTTTCCGGAGGTTGGTTGCCATGTTGAGCCAGCGTCGAAGGTAACGGCCCATGGGCCAAATATCGGCTTGCTGCCACTTGAAAGCGTATCAATCATGACTACGGCAACCGATGCATCCGTGTCATCGGTAACGATCGTGCAATCTTGAGCGCCGTTAGCCGCCGGAAGCGCTCCAAGCTTCCAGTGCGAGCCGCCATCCTGCGTAACCCACACGGCTGGTGGCAGCATGTGGCTGCTATCGCGGGGCAAGGCACAAGCGTAGATTACATTACCGTTCGCGAGTGTGGGCGTGGAAGCAGGTGGAAAGTAAGCGGATGACATTATCGGCTGAGCCTTTGGCTGCCACTTCAGTGGGGCAGATGGCAGAAGTCCGGGTGTCGCGGTCGGTAATGGGATAGCAGTGGGAGGAAACGTAGGCGTGGAGATAGGATTCGTGTGTGTTACGGCGCCACCGTGGGTTGAAGCGCAGGCAGAGTAAGCGAGGCATGCGAACAGAAAGAAGCAGGCGTAATAGCAGATGAGTTGCCAGCGCCGGGCGGGGTGGTGTGCGTCCATTCTAGCGAGCGCCTTTCCAACGTGCGGCGAGCGCGGACCGGACTGTACCTACCGATGCGCTCTGGTTGTCTCATGGCCACGCTAGTATAGACGCATGCTTATTCTCCGACAACTGTGAAATTCGTCACACGATGCCTCATTTCTCGCGGTTGGCGCAAAAATTGGGGATGTGTGATGGCATTTGTGAGGTCAGGCGAGGGTAGTAGTGGCGCTACGATCGCGCTTAGAAGAGCGACATTTGCTGAGGGGTGTCGCCATCGTCGTCAGGTTCGGTGGGCTGGCCAAGCTTTCCCTCGGCGGCGAGGCGGCGCGCTTCGGCGAGCGCGGCTGGCAGGGCATGGGTAAAATCGGAAATGACGGTGTCGCGCAGTTCCTCGCGGTGCAGCGCCGCCGCTGGATTGTACATTGCGACGACGATGCGCCCATGCCGCAGTTGCGCTTGTCCGTGGATGCGACTGATCTTCGCGCCAGGGAGAAAGCGCGCGAGGGCTGGTCCGCCGAGGGTGACAATCACCAGCGGATTGACCGCCGCGATTTGCCGGGTGAGGTAGCTCGCACACGCACTGACCTCATTGGGATGCAGGGCACGGCTATCGGGCGACCGATGCTTGACGATGTTGGTGAGATAGACGCGAGCACGATCCAGCCCCGCGAGCGCCAGCAATTCGTCGAGGAACGCGCCAGAAGGTCCGGAGAAGGGGTTACCGCTGCGGTCGTCGTAGGCACTGGGCGCTTCGCCAATGAGCATTACCTCGGCATGCGGGCTGCCCGTTCCCGGCACGCCAGTCCTTGCGCCGATGTGCAAATCGCAGCGCTGGCAGGTCGCGATCTCCGCCGCTATCTGGGCGAGCATGTCCTCAGTCGCCATGGTTATCGTCCCTTACAACATGTCCGAAAAAAAGCACAGAGCGGTAGCGCAGGATGTATACCCTGTCGCTACCGCTACTGACCGTCAACAGCGCATCCGGCCTCACAACCGGGGAGGCGATGTTACGGCTTGGGCGTGGTGCGTGGCTGGCGGGGCTGCTTCGGCGTGCCGCGTCCGCGCTCGCCACCCTTCTTGCCGATGCGGGAGTAGAACTCCGGGCCTTGTTGCCGCTTGGTTGACTCGCCGCCCTTCTTGCCAATTTCCGCATAGAAAGCCGGACCGAGCTTCTCTTTTACCGCTTCCCCGCCTTTCTTGCCGATGCGGGAGTAGAACTCGGGGCCGTACTTTTCGCGCACAGCCTGACCGCCATGTTTCGCTTTCGGGGATCCGGGTTCGGGTCCACGCTTGCTCGTTGCCATTCGATACACCTCTCTGTCACCTGATGTGACTGCTCTCAAACGCCTCGCGCTTGGTCTGTGACGGCAGCAATTGCATACCGCTCAATCAGGCAAACCTGCTGGCCTATGTGCAAGACGTATGCCAGTAGGTCGCTGTCTAGGGTCCACATTACGAAATTCGTCCGCTGGCTTTCGCCGCCCGATTGGCTATGAGGGCAGCCGTGGCGCCAGCGCCGACGCCATTGTTTATATTCACGACAGTCAAGCCTGGGGCACAGGAATTCAACATGGCCAGCAATGCAGCTTGGCCCTTGGCCCCCGCGCCATAGCCCGATGAAGTCGGAACACCGATCACTGGCACCGGAACCAATCCGGCAACCACCGACGGCAATGCACCATCCATGCCCGCGCAGACGACAACCGCGTCTATGTCGCGCGCGCGCAAGGCATCGAGGGAGCTGAGCAGCCGGTGCAACGCCGCCACACCAACGTCGTAGAGCGTCATGACCTCGCAACCCATCTCCTCTGCGACCAACCGAGCTTCTTCAGCCACGGCCACATCGCTCGTACCCGCCGTCAGCACGGCAATGCGGCCGCCGGTTCGTTGCGGCGCGTAGCCCGGCGCATGAATCGCAGCCGCGCGAGCGCTCCGCCGAAGCACGAGGGTGTAGTCGCCGAACTCACGCGGTAAACGTTCGAGTGTGCGCTCGCGCAGCCGTGTCACCAGCGCGTGCCCGGTGCGTTCCACGAAGGCGCGAACGATGGCAATGACTTGCTCATCGGACTTTACCCCCGCATAGATGAACTCGGGAATGCCCCTGCGCGCCTCTCGGTTGATATCCAGGCGCGCCTCCACTGCGCCCGACGAACCCTCCAGGCTGATAATCTCGAACACGGGCGATTCCTGTTCTGGCTCGTGCTTCACAGATACCCTCGATATGTCTCTGGTCTGCCGCCCGCCGCAGTGTAGATGCGCTTCGTGCGTCATCACGTCTGCCGGTCGGGAAGGAACTGCGCTCGCACCACCCCAGCGGTTTTTCGTCCACCGACCAGGGGATCCGGTGCTTTACGATAATATCATAATAGCACACGAACGGTCAAATCAAGAGCAAACGACGGTCTAGGCGCATTGCTCGTGAAATTCGTTCAGGTTGCTGAGAGCCGCGTGTGAACGACGGCGTATAGGCCGAAAGGGTAGGCGGGCAGTTATAAGCGCGGCGGGCGCCCTCCTCAGAACCCCTCTTCGGAACGGCTCAGAGGGGCTGCGCGCTCGGAGGGACTTCGCTCCGCTCGCCCGCCGGACGCCCCTACAATGGCATCTGGCCGCGAAATCCGCCTTTGTGGGATGAGCAGAGAGCGATACCCTGGGCCAATTGGGTAGGCGGCTTGCCAGCATACGCCGAGGCTGCTACACTGTGAAGGCGTCTGGGTTCGCGTTGGCGATGGCATCACGCTTCAGGCGCGGAGATCGTTGGTTTCGTATACATCGGAGGTAGGAAGTCGCGATGTCGCTCCAGGCAAAACGCTTTGCGCTGCTGATGGTGGCGTTGAGCATCATCGCAGTGGCGTTGGTGGCCTGCCAGACACCTACGGCGCCAACGCAAAATAACTCGAATAATGGTGGCGTCAACGTCTTTCATACACCGAATCCAGCGCTGCAAACGCCGACACCAGCATTTCCGCCGTTCACCATTGGCACATGGCCTTCGAACTATTCTCCTAACTCCGGCGACAACCTGACCATCTACGTCATCTGCCGCAATCAGGATGCCTCGATGCAGAGCGCTCCCAAGCCTGCCGTAGGTGTAGGGGTCACTATCTCGATAGATCCGCCCTTCAATAACACCAAAGTGGTGACGACTGGCGCAGACGGCATCGCCGCATGGACGTTTCAGATGACCGATACCAGCAGTGGTCAGCCCGTGCAGGTGACGGTGACGGCAACTGGACCGGATGGCAAGACGTATGTCGCGCAGACGTTCTTCACGCCGTCGCCCGCAGCCGCGTCGCCTTCGCCATCACCATCTGGCACACCGGGCAGTGGCACGCCGCAACCAAGCCCAACCTCCGGCGGCTAGTCAGTTTAGTAGACGAGGAAGCCCCATTCCCATACTTCGGGGGTGGGGCATTTTCGCGGCTACGTGCCGCCGTCCGCTGTGCCGTCGTTATTTCAAGGGCTGGCAGTGTGGACAATAGTGCGTGCCGCGCTGGAGGACGGTGATGCGCGCGATGGGCGTGCCGCAGCGCAGACACGGCTGGCCGGTGCGGCGATAGACCTCGACGTGTTCGAGGTTGGCGCCAGTCTCGTTATGCACGTCGCGGTGGCGTCCGAAGGTGGTGCCGCCATGCTCAATGCCGGTGCGGAGCGCGCCCTGGATGCCCGCGTGCAGGCGCTGTAGCTCGTCGCGGCTGAGTGACGCGCCCGTGCATAGCGGATGAATACCCGCGCGGAAGAGCGCCTCGTCGGCATAGATGTTGCCCAGCCCGGCGATTACCGATTGATCCAGCAGGGCCGCTTTGAGTGGCCTACGTGTCGCGGCCAGCCGCACGGCGAGCACATCGGGCGTGAAGCTGGCAGCAAGCGGCTCCGGTCCCAGGCCAGGGAGCGCCTGCTCTATGGCATCTGAGGCTGCCAGCGCGAGCCGCCCAAACTTGCGCGGGTCGGAATAGAGCAGATAGCGCCCGTCATCCAGCTTCAGCGCGACGCGGACGTAGGGGTCTTCGTCTATACGCGCGGCAAAAATCAGGTTGCCTGACATGCGGCGGTGGACGATCAACGTTTCCTCGCCGTCAAGGGCGATCAGCAGGTACTTGCCGCGCCTGCCAATGCCGACGACACTACGACTGGCCAGCCGCGCGGCGAACTCTTCGGGCAGCATGCCTTGCACACTGCGCGCCCAGCAGACTTCGACGCCGACGATGCGCCTGCCGACCAGCGTGGTCGCAAGCTGCCGGGCGACATATTCCACTTCGGGCAATTCTGGCATGGGTGCATTCCTTCATGTACAACGTCCATTTCCCATGGACGGCGAACACGGCGCGAGCGGGCATCCGGCGGGCAGACAGGAATGTCCGCCCCACCGGAGGGCGGGCGTCCACCGGACGCCCCTACGGTTGGCGTAACCCGCGTATGCGGGTGGGTAAGAAGTGGGCACGCTACTGCTCTGTCTGCGGCGCGCTCTTGTCTGATACTGCCTTGCCACCAGCAAGGTAGGTGTCGAAGAAGTCGCCGACCCGCTGAATCCATTCCTCTGGCGACAAATCGAAGGCATGAACATGGCCAGCGTCTGGCACCTGCCAGAGTTGCTTTGGCTCGTCGGCGCTGGCGTAGAGGTGCTCGCCGTCGTATGGCTCAACGGCAAGCTCGTCGCGGAGATCGGAGATGATGAAGACGGCACGCGGCGCGAGCTGATGGATGACGCGCACCGGTCGGATCTCTGCCAGCTTTACTTTGCCGATGCGCTGCCCCCAGAAGACGATCAGATTCGCGAACGAGAAGCTCGGCAAACCGGTATAGCGATGGAAGAGCATGCCCAGGTCGCGCTGCACATCGGCGAAGCAGCTTTCCACCATCACGCAGCGCAGTGCTGGCTCGCGCGCCGCTGCCAGCACGGCAGAGATCGCACCGAGCGAATAGCCGAGAATGCCGATGCGCGCTATATCTACATCGCCGCGCGAGCGCAGATAGGCCACCACCGCCGCTATATCTTCCGATTCGCGGACACCGAACGTCACCAGATTGCCTTCGCTATCGCCGTGACCGGCGAAGTCGAAGAGCAGCGCGCCATAGCCGCCGCGCTGGTGGAGACGGGCAATCTGATCGAGCCACTGGCCACGATTGTCGTTGATGCCGTGGCAGCAAATGAGTGTGCAGCCGTTTCGCGCGGGCAGATACCACCCCGCCAGCGCGCCTCGCGGTCCAGGAATGCGCACGTCTTCCATTGTCAGGCCAAAATCCCGAGGCTGATGCGCAAGTGGCTTGCGAACAGGTGTGAGCAGTGTGCGGGCACGCGAGTAGCTGAAGGCGAGCAGGACGACCAGCGCCAACAGCAGTAACCCAAGCACGACGAGCAGCACGTATAAGGCCGTCATAACATCACTGCTCTCTTGCGGGATTGTCCGCGACTGCGTGGGCTATTTCGAGACGCCGGAAAAGACATTGGGGTAGGTTGAAATGCCCTGCACATCGTGCAAAGGCCAGAAGACAATCTCTGCTTTGCCAACGACATTGCCGCGCGAAATCGTGCCGAAAGAGCGGGAATCGGGCGACTTCAACCGACTGTCGTTCATCACGAAATAGTCGTTCGGGCCAAGTTTCAGCGCGCTGACGATATTGGTGTTCGGCGGCACACCATTTGGCACGCTGATATACGGCTCGTTCAATGTCACATTGTTGACGATCACTTGCGTTGGCGAGACGGTAATCGTATCACCGGGGATGGCGATCACCCGCCCGATACGCTGTACGCTGGTGTCGGTCGGATCGGCATAGACCACGACATCGCCACGTCCGGGGCCACCGAAGAGATATGCCGCGCGGTTCACAAGCACCAACTGGTCAGGCTGGAGTTGTGGCATCATCGTATCAGAGGCGCGGTATGGTCGAATGGCAAACTGAACAATGAAGAATACGATGCCTACGAACAGCAGCGTTTCGACGATCTCGCGCATCAGATGTGCGCGCTTTTCCGCCGCCGTCCGGCTCATACCCACTTTCGGCTTCCGCAGCACAGCGTACTCCTCAACAGGTTGCACAACACACGGCATATTCATAGCGGTCCAGCAGAGCCGCGCCTATGAGGCAGCGCTGTACGCGCTGGCTAGGGCTTGCCGATGCCGGCGAACACAGGCGAATAATCATGCAACCACTCTATTGTATTCACTGGCCAGATTACCGCCTCGGCCTTGCCGATGATGCTGCTTCGCGAGATTGGGCCGAAATAGCGTGAATCTACGCTGTTGTCGCGGTTATCGCCCATCACCCAGTACTCGTTAGGGCCAAGTTTCTGTGGCGGCACCACCACTGGGGTGCCCTCCGCGACTGGCCCGAAGGCATTGGTTTGGGAAATGTATGGCTCGGTCAGGCGGTCGCCGTTCACATAGACGCCATCGGGTGTAACGTTAATCGTATCACCGGGAATCGCAATGACCCGCTTCACATAGTACAGATTCGGGTCACTCGACGTGGGGGGATGGAAGACGATGACATCGCCGCGATGGGGGGAGCCGAAATCATAGGCCAGCAGATTCACTACGACCTTTTCGCCGGTGTGCAGACCCGGCTGCATGCTGGGGCCTTCGACATCGAACGGCTGAACGGAAAAATGCACCGCGAAGAAGATCAGCAGCGTGAGGACCACCGTCTCGATGATCTCGCGCGCCATGCGCGGACGCTTCGCCGGAATCCCGCCCTCGGTGCGCCCGGTTCGGCCCGCTGGCAGTATGCGGGTGTCTTGCACGCTCGTCTCCTCCTCATGCCATCTCATGCCATCGCGCATTGCCAATCATCACCGCCCATTATATCATAGGCGCCGCTTTATAGCTTTCATGAGTGGACTTCTGGCCAGAGGCGACGCCATGCCAGGAGGCGGCAAGCCGCTACGAGATGCGACCGACGAGACCATCTCAGCATGCGATGCAGATGCTATACTGAGTGGCGGCAGCGCAAGGTCGGGCGATGCGCCTGAATCATGTGCGCGAGAATCGTCGTGGAGATGCCGAGATGGAGGCAAAGGCGCCAGATATGTATATACTCGTCGAACGTGAAGACCCTATTGCGGTGGTGACTATCAATCGCCCAGACAAGCTGAATGCGTTGAATTGGGCGCTGGTCGCGGAACTGGCGGATGCGCTTGATGCGCTGGACCGCGACGAGGCGATTAGCTGTATCGTGCTGACGGGCGCGGGCAACAAGGCGTTCGCGGCTGGCGCGGATATCGCGGAGATGGCGGACAAGAGCGCCGTGACGATGGCGACCGGCGGCTTCGAGAGCTGGGACCGTATTCGGCGCATCAAGACACCGCTGATCGCGGCGGTGGGCGGCTACGCGCTCGGTGGTGGCAGCGAGCTGGCAATGC
Organism: Ktedonobacterales bacterium; assembly: GCA_030167145.1. Taxonomy (GTDB): domain Bacteria; phylum Chloroflexota; class Ktedonobacteria; order Ktedonobacterales; family JADMIN01; genus SMAG-U1939. The sequence goes on from CP126532.1 coordinate 509,868, forward strand.
ACGCGGATATGATCGTGGCGAGCGAGAATGCGAAGTTCGGCCAGCCAGAGATTTTGCTGGGCATCATGTGCGGCGCGGGCGGCACGCAGCGGCTGACGCGCACCATCGGCAAGTATCGTGCGATGGAGCTATGCCTCACGGGCAAGCAGGTGAGCGCACAGGAGGCGAGCGCGTGGGGACTGGTCAACCGGGTGGTTCCGGAAGGGCAGCACCTCGAAGAGGCCAAGAAGCTGGCGCACGAGGTGGCGAAGCAGGCGCCGCTCGCGGCGCGGTTCACCAAAGAAGCGATCCTGAAAGCCTTCGAGATGCCGCTGGAAGAGGGGCTGCAGTACGAAAAGCGGCTTTTCGCTTTGCTCTTTGCCAGCGAAGACCAGAAAGAGGGCATGCGCGCCTTCCTGGCCAAGGAAAAACCGGCGTTCAAGGGCCGCTAGCCCAAAGGAAGCGCAACAATGGATGAAATCGTGCTGCTCTCCGCCGTTCGCACGCCCATCGGGCGCTACGCGGGCGCGCTGAAAGAGGTGCGCCCCGACGACCTGGCCGCGCTGGCGATTGCCGAAGCGGTGCGGCGGGCGGGGGTGCCGCGTGAGGAGATCGAGGATGTGGTGCTGGGTTGCGCCAACCAGGCGGGCGAGGATAACCGCAATGTTGCGCGGATGGCGCTGCTGCTGGCGGGGCTGCCAGTCGAGGCTGGAGGCCAGACGGTGAACCGGCTCTGCGGCTCCGGCTTGCAGGCGATCAATAGCGCGGCAAACGCGATTCGCGCGGGCGAGGGCGAGATGTATGTGGCGGGCGGTGTGGAGAGCATGACCCGCGCGCCATATGTACTGGGCAAGCCGGAAAGCGCATTTGCGCGCGGTGAGATGAAACTGCAAGATACGACGCTCGGCTGGCGCTTCGTCAATCCGCGGCTGGCAGAGATGCACCACCCCTATAGTATGGGCGAGACTGCTGAGAATGTCGCGGAACGTTACAACGTCTCGCGCGAGGAGCAGGACGCCTTCGCCTGCGAGAGCCACCGCCGCGCCATCGCCGCGATAGACGCGGGCCGCTTCCGCGAGGAGATCGTGCCGGTGGATGCGCCCGCTGGCAAGGCGGGCACGGTGCGTGTGGAGACCGATGAGCAGCCGCGCCGCGATACGACGATGGAAAAGCTGGCGTCGCTCAAAGCGGTGTTCCGCAAGGGTGGGAGCGTGACGGCGGGCAATAGCTCTGGCATCAACGATGGTGCGGCGGCGCTGGTGCTCTGCTCGCGCGAACGCGCGGAGCGCGGTGGCTGGCGGCAACGGGCACGCATCATCGCCAGCGCGGTCGCGGGGGTTGACCCGGCGTATATGGGGCTGGGGCCGATCTTCGCCACGCGCAAGGCGCTGCAACGTGCGGGGCTGTCTGCTGCCGATCTGGATCTGGTCGAGCTGAACGAGGCATTCGCTGCGCAGGCGCTGCCATGCATGCGCGAGCTGGGTCTGGATGGGGAGCGCGTCAATGTCAATGGCGGGGCGATTGCGCTGGGGCATCCGCTGGGGTGTTCGGGCGCGCGGCTGATGGTGACGCTGCTGCACGAGCTAGAGCGGCGCGGCGGGCGCTATGGGCTGGCGACGATGTGCATCGGCGTGGGCCAGGGCATCGCGACGATCATCGAACGGATACCAGCATAAATTGCGCGCCCAATTGGGCACGTACCGGCACACACTTTGCGAGTCCTTTCCGAGAGCCGTCAGCGCATGGCGGCGTGGGGAAAGGACTCGCTGTATGCTGCCGCCACGCTATCATAGGATGCCGCGCCTGCCGGTGAGCGTCTATGTGTTGATGGCCATCAGCCTGGCCGCGTTTGCCTCCGGGCAATGGCTTGGCCATCACGATACGAAGGCGGGCGATGCGCCTGCGTCTCGCGTTGCCACACACGATACGTCTGGCCTGACCTTGCTGAACACCAGCGTCACCGTCACTCCGCCAGCCACTTCTCCGTCCACCACGCCAGCGACACCACATATCGCCGTGGCGATTACCGCCGATGCCGAAGGTGGCGGCCTAACCGCAGATCATGGCAAGAGCCAGCCACACGAGCATGACAAAGGCAAGCGCCACAAGGCCGACCATGGAGACGGGACGGCGCACGACGGAACAGAGCAAGACGGCAAGACACACCAGCGTGGCCACGAAGGCAACCAAGCTAGCTGATTAGAGTTGGGCGCCGAGTTGCTGGAGAAAGGCGGCGATCTGCGGCTCGAAGAAAATGACCACACCGGCGACGATCACGATGATCAGCGCGACAATCAGCGCGTATTCGATGAGGCCCGCGTCCTGGTCGCGGCGTGGCCGACGCTGAGACATCGCGCACCCCCTCACTGCTGGTGTCGTTAGCTCTCGGTATCCATTTTGATCCAGCCGTGCTTGAGCGCATGCACGACGGCGGCGGTACGATCATTCACCGAGAGCTTCTTTAGTATGGAAGTGATGTGGTTTTTCACCGTCTGGTCGCTGATTTTCAGAGACTTGGCGATTTCTTTGTTGCTGTTGCCCCGGGCGATGTAATCGAGGATTTCGATCTCACGGGCGGAGAGCGGCGAGTAGAGCGGCTGCACTTCGGGCGGCTCTTCGGCGGTCATCTCGCGGAAGGAGCGCAACACCCGACTGGCGACGGTGGGGCGAGAGAGGACGTTGTCGTTGATGATATAGACACCGCGACTCACCTTGCGCACCGCGTCTATGAGGTCTTCGGCGGAGATACCTTTCAGGAGATACGCCGCCGCGCCGAGCTTCATGGATTGGAAGAGCTGTTCTTCGTCCTCGAAGGCGGTGAGCATGATGATGGCGACTCGTGGCATCGCGTGGCGTAGCTGCCGCGCTAGCTCAAGCGCGTCGTTGGTGGAGAGCAGCGCGTCAATCAGCACCACATCCGGCACATGTTGCTTGGCGAGATCCAACCCCTCGCGGCTATCGGACGCCTCCGCGACCACTACGCAATCGCCGGAATTTTCAAGCGCCCAGCGGCATCCCTGACGAAACAACGGGTGCTCATCAATGACCATGACGCGAATATTGTCCATCGTTCTGCTCCCTGTACCGTTCTGCTGAAGCATTCGATTCCTCGTATCTCTCTCACAGGCGGCATGACACGCGCTGATGCTGATAACAGAATACGCAAAAGTATATGATGTTTGGCGATGAATCGTGCGGATATTGCCCTAACCGGCCTACAATTTCGCGGCAGCGCAAGGGCGCCCGTGTGATGTGAGGGGCGCCCTCGAATGCGATGGCCGCGACCATATTCCGCTGGCGGATGGTCTACGCGCCGTACTCCTTCATCATGTCGCTGATTTCTTGCGACAACTTTAGCGCCTCATCGAATGGGCGCTGCCAGATGTTGCGCCCGAAGATCAGGCCGGTCGCGCCATTCTCCATGGCGACGCGCGCCTTGCCGATGACGTCGCCCTCGCCCTGCATCTCGCCGCCGCTGAAGAGCAGCAACGTGCGCCCAGCGGACTCTACCACCATTCGCACTGCCTCTTCGCGAGAGGGCTGCAAGGTGTTGTAGGGCTTGGGGGCGGCGGCGTCTTTCTCGGAAAACGCCTTGGGCACATTGACTTTGACGATGTCAGCGCCCAACTCGCAGGCGACACGCGCGGCATAGTCTACGGCGTACAGGCTATCACGTCCGCCCTTGGCTTCAATCGCCTCGCCGCGCGGATACGCCCAGACGATGATCGGCATGCCATAGCGGTCGGCATCCTCGCGCACTTTGCGGAACTGCACGAAGTCTTCGGCCTGGAGCGTGGAACCGACATAGAGGGTGTAGCCGACAGCATCGGCGCCCAGTCGCACGGCATCTTCCACGGTAGCGATGCAGGGCGAGATTGGCGCTTTATCCGGTGGAATCTCGGTTTTGCCGTTCAACTTGAGCACGAGGGGCACTGCACCCGCGTACTTGTTCATATACTTCTCGGCGATGCCAATTTGATAGACAATGCCAGAGAAATTGCCTTCTTTGGCCAGGCGAAGCTGGAATCCTGGGTCTTTCGACGGGGGATTGGGGAAGAAGTCACGCGGGCCGTGCTCCAATCCCTGGTCAATCGGCAGCAGCAAGAGGGTGCCGTTGGCTGGGCCAAAGGTGTAGAGCAGCCGGTGCAGCCGGGTGCGTTTGCCGATACTGAGATCCAGATCAGCCAAGACGGGGCGCTTCACACGCGTCATTGCCATGTGGGGTCTCCTGTTGGTGGTAGCTTGGTGGCGCGGGTGGGCTAGCCACCTACGCGCGGCGTATCGTATGCCAATGCGCTCATGCTTGGTTCACGGTGCGGCGGCAGACCTGTTGCGGCATACACGCGGCGACCGGAAACGTCAAAGCGTCGCAACCCTCGCCATTGAGGGTCGCGGGTAGTATATCATGCGTGATTCGCCCGCACCAAGGCCACGACGGCAGCGCATCCACCAGCCGTATGCCGTTCTCGGCCCTGCCCAGATTCCCTAGTGCGAGGATGTGGTGTCGCTAGGCGGGAAAGAGGGCGCGGATGCGCGCCACGGCCTGTTCGCGGGTGATGGTCCCCGCCACCAGGGCGTCGAGCACGGCTTCGAGCGTGTCGCCTGATGCCGCGGATGCTGGTGGCGCGGACGCCGGTGGCGCGGGTGGGGGTGCTACGGCTGGTGTTGTGGGTGCTACGGCTGGTGTTGTGGGTGCGGCGGTCTCGCTGGGCGTGGGGCGACCACGCCGCATGTAGCCTGCTGAGGCTGCCGCCTGGAGGTAAATGCCCACGATCACTAGCGAGACCACCAGGTCAACAGCGCCCTGCCGCGCCGTTTGTTGCCAGTTGGGTAGCGGGGCGCCGAGAAGATTGGTAATCAGCGTGTAGAGGAGCAAGACGACCGCGACAGCGCCGGCGAGGGTTCCGATGGCGAGCAGTATCAACACGTAGCCACGGCGTGGCGCTTGCACTTCGGATACGGCTGTTTGCGCGCGCAACCAGAGCGCGATGGGAATGTAGGCAATGCCCGTGATGGTGATCGCGCCAGCCGCCGCCCACGACTCCGGCGTGATGGTAGCGCCGCCTGGCACGACGCTCTCCACGAGGTTGGTCAGCAGCAGCACACAGCCAACGTAGAAGGGCACAGCTAGAATGCCAGCGGTGATTGCCTGGAGCAACGGCTTCATCTGGCGCAGCCCCATGCCGCCGTGATTTGCGCTGAAGAGCAGCAAGTACAGGTAGGCCGACACGAAGAGCAAGCCGAACATGCCAGGCGAAAGGAAGTCGTTGCCACTGACCAAATCACCTGCCTGGGGATTCAGGCTGAGCGCCGCGCGCAGGGCCAGGTCAATGCCCAGGCCGATGCCGATGAGCAGATAGACCAGGCTGAACACATAGGAGAGCAGATGAAATACCAGCCGGAGCGATGACCGTGTATCGTCGCGGGTGAGCAGACCGTAGAGTAGCCAGATCGCCGTTACCCAGACGACGGCGGCCCAGAGCAGGCCGAGTTGCATCGGATATGAGGAGCCTGTCCTCTCGACATAGCAGTATGTGGATGGTCCTGATCCATACGGGCCGTAGTAGCCGTAATTGTCGCACTGCGTCGTAAGCTGCCCGGAGTTTACCAAGATAGAGACGACACTCTGCCGAATCGCATTCGTCCAGGTGCTGGAGAGCAAGAAGGCGAGCAGGATGATTTGCGCACCGTAGTAGTGAAGGCGCTGGAAGATCATCGCAGCGCCTGGCTCTGGCACGGAGCGGCGTCGTTCGAACTCCGCCAGCAGCGCCAGCAAGCCGAAGGCAAGCGCGATGCCGAATCCGGACGCTGCGCCGCCACTTTGGGGTCCGGCCAGCGAAGAGAGCGCGACAGAGCCAGATACAGCGGCTACCAGCACCGCCAGAAGCTCGATGCCGTTGAGAAAGAACGAGCGCACCCAGCCACGCGCAGCGCCCGGCTCAGTTTGTATATTGCGGCGGATCAGCCAGTAGTGCAGACCACCGATGGTGAGCGCGGTCACCCAGGCGACCCCAGCGAGTGCGGCGGGCTGGCGAATCTGATCTGGCGATACGACTTGCTGCGCTGTGCCGTTGAGCGGCGTCGCCCGGAATAACTCGCCAAGAAAAATGGCGGTGGCGATAGTCGCGAACAGCACTAATACATCAAGGATAAAGTAGAGATAAATCCGGTAGAGCGTGCGCTCCATTCTCCCACCTCCGCCGCCGACCCGTGAGGATCGCGCAACTCATCCTCCACATCGCGAGACGCGACGCCGCCCGCGAAACCACACCGCAGTGCGCGAAAAAGACGTGCGAGATGAGCAACCTCATCTACTACGACGTAGTACACACCTATTTTGTTCCGAGCGGCGCGCCAGCGCATCGGCGTTTATGCGTGGGGAAGGTCAATTGACCACGACGGGGTGATAGCCGTTCTGCTTCTCGCAGAGGTGTTGTTGTGGTTTGTCGGCGATGGGCTTGCCGCAGAAGGGGCAGCGGGGTCTGCCGCCAGAGAGGATGGCGAAGAGGTGCTTGCTAAGCTGGCCAAGTTGCGGCAGGGTGATGAAGGCGGAGAACAGGGGGTCGGGATCCTCTTGCACCAGCATCTCGCCATCGTCTTCTTCGATCAGCACGATGGGCGCGCCGCGCAGAAGGACGAGCTTGCGGTCTTCATCATAGCCGAAATGGAGCGACGCTACCTGGAATTCGATGTCGGGATGTTCGGGGAAGCCAGGGGGCGGGCCAGGCGGCGTGATAGCCTCGGCGACGGCTTCATAGCGCAAGATGCCGCCACCGGAGGTTTGCGCGAGCAGATTATCTATGGCGAGTGACAACTGCTCTAAATGTTCGCGTTCGACCCAGAGCGCGGCGGTCCGGTCGCCTTTGCGCGCGAAGATGCGGAACCGGCGATGCCCAGACAGACCAATCGCTTCTACATCGAGCACATCAGCACGCCCGAAGTCATGAGGTTCACCGGCCATCGTCCTGTCCTTTTCCGCTGGCAGTCGTCACGTGTGCCCAGGGCGGTTGCGCCGCGCAGAGGCATCGCATAGGAGTGTAACACTGGCAGTGGCTGGGCGCAAACGACGGAGCGTGACGCCAAGACGAGACGGGTTATGCGTGCGCATCTGGTTTGGTGGGGGCTGACGCAGCCTGGACTTCGCGGGCATAGATGCGGGAGCCGACGTAGCCGAGCACCGCCGCTATCGCGAGTGTGGGCACGCCAACGGTGAGCAACGCCATACCTTCACGTTCGTGCAGTGCGGTGGCGATGGAACCGACGGCACTCGGCGCCCAGACATCGCCGAGCAGATGTGAGAGCAGCAGCATCACGGCGACGGCAGTGGCGCGGAGGGTATCGGGGGTGGCGTCCTGCGCGGCGGCGGTGAGCGGACCGGCGGGGAGCGTGATGGCGAAGACCGCGATAGCGCCAGCGATCAGAAAGAGGGGCAGCGAGTGGGTGAGCAGCATGAGGATGAAGAAGGGTAGCGCGAGGCCATAGCCAATGCTTGCGACCAGCACACGACCACCACGCACACGCAGGCTCAGCCAGTCGGCGAGATTGCCGCCGAGCACCTGGCCGGAGAAGCCGCCGACGATGATAATCAGGCCGACGATCAGCGCAGTCGCGCCTTCGTGGAGGTGGAAGGGGCCGTGTTTCGAGCGGACGTAGATCGGCAAGAAGGTGATGGCAGGCGTGGAGGCAATGAACATCATTGCCTGTAAGGCGATGATGAGCCAGATGGTGCGGATGCTCAGCACTGTGCGGATACGCGCCCAGGCGTCGGAAAGCGCGCCCTGGTGGGCGTCGGTCGGCGGCGCGGCATTCGCATAAATAGAGGTTTCCTCGACTTTGCCAGCGGGCGCATCGTTGACATGCCAGATGAGTATTGCCAGCGCCAGGCCAGGGATGGCGGCGCAGAAGAACGCCACACGCCATGCGGCGCTGGGTGCCAGCCAGATGGTCATCAGGGCAGCCAAGCCGAAGGCCAACGCAATGCCGACCAACTGGCCCGCGCCCCAGCGGCCCATGACACGCGCCCGCTCGCGCAGGGGAAAGTAGCGGCTGAGGAGTGCGGTGCCAGCGGGATAGTAGCTGGCCTCGCCGATGCCAACGGCGGCGCGTGTGGCGAAGAGTTCGGGGAAGGTGCGGACGAAGGCGCTGGCGCCGCTGGCGATGCTCCAGACGGCGACGCCCACCGCGACCACGCGCGCACGGCGTACACGGTCAGCTAGGAGGCCCAGCGGCACGGTGGAGAGCGTGTAGACGAGCAGAAAGGCGCTGCTGAGCAGCCCGATCTCGCGGTCGTGCAACTGAAACTCAGCTTTGAGGGTGGGGCCGAACGCCACGGCGAGCATGCGGTCGAGATAGTTGACGGCGTTGATGGCAAACATCAGCCAGAAGACCACCGGCGCACGCGAGAGAAACGCGCGCAGCCTGGATTGAGATGGGGACAGCGTCGGTTCCTGTGGCGACTTTGGTGCGGGCGTGGATAGGGCCTGGGTCACAAATCTCTTCCTCTTGACTGCGCATGCCGCTGAGACGGATACATAGAGCAGGTGGGCTGATAGACCACCACTGCACTATACGTTCAGGAATGGGCAGAAGATGTATGTACAATCGCGTATCGGTCCCAGCCCGCATAATCGGTTCCAATGCGTACCGCACCGGTGGGGAAAGACTGGTGGGCCAGGGCGGTGACGGCGTCGCGCTGGTCGTAGCCGAACTCAAGGAAGAGCGTCGCGCCGGGGCGCAGATGCGCGGGCGCGTCGGCGAAGAAGCGGCGCAGGTGGGCCAAGCCATCGTCCGCGCTGTAGAGCGCCAGATGCGGCTCGAAGCGCGTGACATCAGGCGGGAGGGTCGCGGCGTCGCGCTCGGCGACATAGGGTAGGTTGGCGAGCAGCAGATCCACTGGCTCTGGCAACGGGGTGAGCAGGTCGCCTTGCAGGAAGGTAATGCGGTCGCTCACACCCAGCCGCTGCGTGTTTTCAGTGGCGAGGGCAAGGGCGGCGGGTGAGATGTCGGTGGCGTAGACGCGCGCCAAACGCGGCTCGTGACTGGCTAGCGAGGCAGCAACCGCGCCTGAGCCAGTGCCAATGTCGGCGGCGATGAGCACGGCGGTCGGTGCGTGCTCGAAGCGGGCACGTAGCTCGGTCAGCGCGGCTTCGACGAGCAGTTCGGTTTCGGGGCGGGGGATGAGTGCGCGCGGGTCGGTGAGGAAATCTAGCCCAAGGAACTCGCGGTGGCCAGTGAGGTAGGCGACTGGCTCGCGGTTGGCCCGCCGAGAGACGAGATCGGCGTACAGTGCCGCCTGTTCGGGCGTGAGCTGGCGCTCTGGGTAGGCGAGCAGCACGGGGCGGCTGGCGCCGGTGACGTGCGCCAGAAGCACCTGGGCATCTAGGCTGGGCGAGTCGCTTGCCGCTGTGTCGCGGAGCCATGCGGTCGCCTGGTGAAGCGCGTCGCCCCAGGTGGCTGCCGCCGCGAGGGTGTCGTGGGTGACGTCATGGGGCATACGCGCTCCTCCTTGGGATGAACCTTACCTAACCCCCAACCCCTTCCCTGGTAGGGAAGGGGAGAAGGAACGGGCGTCCGTTTGATGCCCTTACGAAGCGCTGGCGAGCCAAATGAACAGGTGGGAGCGGCATTCCTGCCGGTAGGTGGACAGGAATGTTCACCCTACCGAACTAATAGACAGGAATGTCCGCCCCACCAGCCAGCGGATATGAACGGGCGTCCGCCGGACGCCCTACGAGACGGAGACCTGAGCGGGCCAGAGTTCCTGGCTGCGCTCGCGACGATAGGCGCTGGCGAGGGCGATGAACTCGGCGAGCGGCACAGCACCGATGTTCTCATTTGTGCGCAGGCGCAGCGAGACTGCGCCGGACTCGGCCTCCTTATCTCCCACGACCAGCATATATGGAACTTTCTGCAACTGGGCGTCGCGCACTTTGGCGTTCATACGCTCTTTGCGCATATCCACCTCGGCGCGCAGGCCCGCCGCTTGAAGCGCGGCAAGCACCTGTTGCGCGTATTCGCCGTGTTTCTCATCGGAGATGGGAATCACGACGGCCTGCACCGGCGCGAGCCACACGGGGAAGTTGCCCGCGTAGTGCTCGATGAGCACACCCAGGAAGCGTTCCGTCGAACCCATTATCGCGCGGTGGATGATCGCTGGGCGGTGCGGCTGGCCGTCCTCGCCGATGTACTCCAGGTCGAAGTTCTCTGGATGGAAGAAATCCAACTGGATCGTGGAGAGCTGCCATTCGCGGCCCAGCGCGTCGCGCGCCATGAGGTCCATCTTCGGGCCGTAGAACGCTGCTTCGCCCTCTGCCGCCTCGTAGTCGAGACCTTCGCTATCGAGGGCGGAGCGCAGATCTTTCACCGCCTGCTCCCAGATGGCGGCGTCACCATGATACTTCTCGTGGTCCGAGAGATCTGGCAGCGAGAGGCGCATGCTGTAGTCCGTCAGACCATACGTGCCAAGAATCTCACGCACCAGCTTGACCAGGTTGCTGAATTCGGAGAGCACCTGGTCGTGGCGCACGAAGATGTGCGAGTCGTCCTGCGTGAGCGAGCGAACGCGCGTCAACCCGGAGAGTTCGCCCTGTTTCTCGTAGCGATAGAGCGTGGCGAACTCAGCATAGCGAATCGGCAGTTCGCGATAACTATGGATCTGTGACTTATAGAGCAGGAAGTGCGATGGGCAGTTCATCGGCTTCAGCTCAAAGCTGTTGTTCTCCAATTCTTCGACTGACTCGCCTTCGTGGGCATCGCGCTCTTCCTGCATCTTGGGGAACATGGAGTCGCGGTAATGGTACCAGTGCTTCGACTTCTTGTAGAGGCGCACACGGGCGATGTTGGCCGTCCAGACGTGCTGGTAGCCATGTTTTTCCTGGGTCTCGCGGACGTATTGTTCCATCTCGTGGCGAATGATCTCGCCTTTGGGCAGGAAGAGCGGGATGCCAGGGCCAACGTCTTCGCTGAACGTGAAGAGGTTTAGCTCGCGGCCAATCTTGCGATGGTCGCGTTTCTTCGCTTCTTCGAGTTGCCAGAGGTAGTGGTCGAGGTCTTCCTGCGTGAACCACGCCGTGCCGTAGAGCCGCTGGAGCATCTGGCGCTTCTCGTCGCCACGCCAGTAAGCTCCGGCCACGCGCATCAGCTTGACGGGGCCGATCTGGCCCGTATTTTCGACATGCGGCCCCCGACAGAGGTCCAGGAATGGCCCCTGCTGGTAGATGCCGACCTCGGCGTCGGGCAGATTCTCGATGATCTCGATTTTGTAGGGTTGGTCGCGCTCGCGGAAATATGCCAGCGCCTGCTCGCGCGGCCACATCGCATGAAGGAATGGGTGCCGCGCGGCGATACTCTGGCGCATGCGCTCTTCGATGGCCGGGAAGTCGTCGGGCGTGAGCGCACGGGGCAGTTCCATGTCATAGTAGAAGCCGTCTTCGATGGCCGGGCCGATGGCAAAGCGTGCGCTAGGGAAGAGGTCCTGTACGGCCTCGGCCATCACATGCGCGGCGCTATGCCGCATGCGTTGCAGCGGCGTGTAGGCGACCGATGCGTTGAGTTCTTGTTCGACGGACATGTCACGGTGTCCTTTCTTGCCGCGCAGGGGCGGCATGGTGGGAATGGGCGACTTACCTGACGTGCTGCTCTCGGCCATCAATGGCCGGAGCACGAACGACGGCAAGGTCGTGGCCATAGAGTGCGGCGTAGAGTTGCTGGCAGTGGGCAAGCCGCGCGTCGAGATTAGGTGCGCGCAGGGCGAGCCGCAGCAGATAGGCGAGCCGCTGATTGCGCACGGCCAGCGCATCAAACAGGTCTTCTTCGCGCCAGCAGACGAGCCGCTCGCGCGCCAGCGCGGCGATGCTGATGCGCCGTAGGACGCCATCGAGGAGCAGCGCGGCGGCATCGGGATGTGCGTCGAGCAGGGCGGAGGCGCGTCGCAGGTCGTCCGCTAGCTGGCGCTGTTCGAGCGCGCTGACTGGGCGCGGCTGGTGGGCGAGCAAGATAGGGTGTGCATTCATCGTATGAGCTACCTTTCGGAGATGCCAAATCAGGCGAATATTGTCACGTGCGCGGTGTGTATTGAGATACATGCGAGCACGTGGTGGCGCCGCCGGGGGTGAGCCGGCGGATTAGATCTCCGAATAGATTGGAACGATGGGCATGTCGCATAACAATCGGCCTTTGGGTGTCCACCGGACGCCCCTATGATAACCAGCAGGGCATACAAAAAGCCCCTCCGTCCGCCTGGGACGAAAGGGCTGTACGGCGACATGCCTTCCGTGGTTCCACCCACATTCTACACGCGCGAAACGGCGAGCGGAGGCCCACCGGGGCGCGTGTACTTCATTAGTGGCCGGTAACGGTGGCCTTCTCCGCAGACACCTACTGGAAGCCACGAAACGTGGCTCCGTTCGGCGCTGGGCTGGCGGGTGGTATTCGCGGGCGCTGCTCCCAGGGATGGCTCTCAGCTATTGCAATCCCGCGCTGTTGGGATGCGCGCGCTACTCGTCCCGCTCGTCGCCTTCAGTTCTTCTCCCAGCAGCATACCACCCTTGGGGCGCGATGTAAAGGCATAGCGGGCGGGCAGACAGGAATGTCCGCCCCAACAGAGATATTCCGCCCCAACACACCAGATGAGGTGCGCGTGCTACACTGCGTGCGAGCTTAGGTGTACGCCGCAGGTGGCCTCAGTGGGCGGCGACATGAGGGCATGAGCAGAGCAGAGGAGCGCGGCATGGCCAGCACGGAGATTGAGTTACGCGGACATATCATAGATTCGTACACTCTGCCGCGTGTGTGGGGCGCTATCGAGGACGCGGGCGCGCGGTTCAGGGTGCGTGAGATGCACGTAGGCCAGAGCGAGATGGAGCCAAGCTTTGCGCGGATCGAGGTGATTGCTGGGGATGATGAGCAGCTAGGCGAATTGCTGGGCGAACTGCAACGGCTGGGCGCGACGCTGGCCACCGAGCAGGATGCGCGCACCGCGTTGGTGACGCAGCCGGGCGTGCTGCCGGACGACTTCTACTCCACGACCAATCTGCCGACGCAGGTGCGGGTGGCGGGACGATGGCTTGACGTTGAGAACATCGAGATGGATGTAGCGATTGTGGTGGACGCGGCGGCTGGGCGCGCCTACACTTGCCCGATGCACGAGGCGCGGGTGGGCGAGGCGGTGGTGGTGGGGTATGCGGGGGTGCGCGTGCAGCCATTGGAGCGGGCACGCCAGCACGAGACGTTCGGCTTCATGCAGAGCCAGGTGTCATCGGAGCGGGCGAAGGCGCTGGCTATCGCCGAGGTGGCGCAGGCGATGCGTGAGGCGCGGGCGCAGAGCGGGCGGGTGCTGTTTGTGCTGGGGCCAGCGGTGGTGCATACGGCGGCGCGCGATGCGGTGGCCGAGTTGATCCGGCGTGGGTACATCCAGGTGATTTTCGGCGGGAATGCGGTGGTGGCGCATGATGTGGAGGCGGCGATGTTCGGCACGTCGCTGGGAATTGACCTGAAGACGGGCGAGGCGGTGGAGCATGGGCATCGCAATCATCTGCGCGCGATCAACGCGGTGCGGGGGGCTGGCTCGCTGGAGGAGGCGCACCAGCGCGGCATGCTAGGCGCGGGGATCATCGCGGCGGCGCTGGAACATGGAGTAGACCTGGTACTGGCGGGGTCCATCCGCGACGACGGGCCGATGCCGGGGGTGATTACCGATGCAGTGGCGGCGCAGGGGCGCATGCGCGCGGCGACGCGGGGGGTGACGGTGGCGGTGATGGCAGCTTCAATGCTGCACGCCATTGCGACGGGGAATCTGCTGCCCGCGACGGTGCGGACAGTGGTGGTGGACATCAATCCGGCGGTGGTGACGAAGATTGCCGACCGTGGCACAGCGCAGGCGGTGGGCCTCGTCACCGATGTGGAGCTGTTCCTCGGCGCGCTGGTGGCTGCGCTGCCCGCATGAGCGCATTCGCTTCGGTCTGCGCCTCAGAATCTCAAGCTATGCGCCACCATCAAGCGATTCGTGAATACGGCGAACAGTTGCCGCGATGAGTGGGGCATCAGCGGGCTGGAGCGCTGCGGTGAGCAACCCAGCCGTCACGACGTACAGATGCAAGCCCGCGATCACCTGCTCGCGCAGGGATGGCGCATGGCCATGCGCGTCCTCGATGCCGAAAGCGTCGCGTCTCAGGCGCACCCACTCAGAGTCCGATCCCATCACTGTGATTAGCTCACCGTAGAATGCGTTGTCGCTTGAGAGCAACACCCCTCGCTTTGTCTGCATCACACGTGAAAGCCCCCACGAAAGGCCGAAGCGCGCGTTGAGCATACGCCCAATGTCATCTGTGCGTATCCCCGCCAGCCCTTTGTGGACCTCTTCAATCCAGCCGACCATTTGCTGACTCGCCCACACGTCAGCGCGCGCCTGCATCGCCGCGTCCCAGGCAAACGCACGCGCACGCTCTTGAATGGCCGCGAAGTAGTCATCGCGATCCACGAGCGCGCGGCCCACTCGCAGACCAGCGATGACTTTGACCGCTGCATCAGGGTTGCTAAACCACGTCTCGACCGCTGCGGATGACGTGTCGCTCACCACCACCAGTCGGTCATCAATCAGAAAGCTGCCGCTGGCTAGTGCGGATGACGCTAGATCGCCCTCCACAAAACGCACAAGGTCTACGTCGCTGTATTGTCCAGGAGCGCCTCGCGCATAGCTCCCCATGAGCACGATGGCGCGGATGCCTGTGCCATCGAAGTGGTGGGCTAGCGCAGCAAAATCAGGCTGGTCGGACATGACAGACTGCTCCATCTGACTACTGAATAGAAGGTGTGCTACAACTATATCAACCGCAACCCTGGACGGCCATCGAGGCGCGAGGAGGAAAGACAGCATGCCGCCATCCGAACCAGAGCAGGTTGCGCCGTCTGCTTACGATCCACGTGAACTGGCCGAGCGGCTGCGGCGGGCGCTGCGTGACGAGGTCGTGTTGATAGGCGAGGCGTGCCAGGCGTATACCGCGCAGGGCGTGACACCCCAGGTCGTGGCCATGCCGACGGATGTGGATGGCGTCAGCGCCGCGCTGGCCGTCGCGGCGGAGCTGGGGGCAGCGGTTGTGCCGTGGGGTAGTGGTTCGCGGCAGGCGCTCGGCTATCCGCCACGGCGCTACGACCTGGCGCTGAGCCTCACGCGGCTGCAACAGGCGCTAGCCTATGACCCCGCCGACCTGACCATCTCGGTGCAGGCGGGCATCACCCATGCGCGGCTGGCCGGGCGGCTGGCTGAAGAGGGGCAGATGCTGCCACTGGATGTGTCGCTGCCCGAACGCGCGACCCTGGGCGGCACGCTGGCCACCGCTACGACGGGGCTGCGGCGCGCTCGCTATGGCGCCCCGCGCGACTTCGTGCTGGGGCTGCGGGTGGTGGACGCGCACGGAACCATTACCAAAACCGGCGGGCGCGTCGTCAAGAACGTCACGGGCTACGACATGGGCAAGCTCTATCTCGGCTCGCTCGGCACGCTCGGCGTCATCGTCGAAGCGAACCTCAAGCTGCTGCCTGCGCCCGAAACGGAAACCACCCAACTGGCGATATTTCCCGAACCGGAGCAGGCATTCGCCAGCCTGGATGCGCTGAACGCGCTGGCGCTGCAACCCGCCGCGCTGGTCGCGGTTCAGGTGGGGGCTGTGCCCGAACTGGTAGAACTCGCCCCTGCGCATCGCGACTATGTGCTGCTCGCGGCGCGGCTCGCTGGGCCAGCGGCGGCGGTGCGGCGTGCGGCGCGCGAGGCGGAAGGCGCGCTGAGCGCCAGCGGTGCGCGCACGTTGCTCACACTCGATACTGACGGGCACGCGACGTTTTGGAGCGCGCTCGAACGCTTCGCGCAGGCGGCGACCCGCACCCCCAACGAAACCTTGCTGCGCGTGACGGCGCTGCCAGCGGAGTGCGAGCGTGTCATTGCGCTGGCGCGCACGGCGGCGGACACGGCGGGCTGCGCGCTCACCTGGCTGGCGGATACGGCGGCGGGGGCCACATGGCTGCGGCTCCACGGCACTACCGGCAATACCAGCGACAACGCCGCATTCGGTCTCGCGCTTGACCGCGTGCTTCAGGCGCTGCTGCGTCATTGGAAGCATGTGCAAGTGCAGGATTGCCCGCCCGCTCTCAAGCGTTTGCTGCCCATCTGGGGCGCGGAATCGCCGGCCTTCAGCCTGATGCGCACCATCAAGCAGAGCTTCGACCCCGCCGGTCTGCTCAATCCGGGCCGCGCCATCGGCGGGCTTTGACGCCCATTCCACCGCGCTGGGTAGGACAGGAATGTCCGCCTGCTGCTGCCCGCTGAGAGACAAGAATGTCTGTCCTACCGGTGTATCGGGTATGCGCCGATCAGAAGCAGCAGCAGGCCACCGCCTCGCGCCGGGCAGCGGTTAACTCCTGATACATCGCGCGCACGGTGTCGCCAATCCGCCGCCAGTCGAAATGCTCCACGGAGGGCCGAGCCGCCGCCGCAAGCCGGGCGCGCAGCGCATCATCACCCAGCAGGGTATCCAGCCGTTCGGCGAATGCCTGGGCACAGCGCCAGCGCACCAGCAACCCATTCTTGCCGTCGCGCACGATGCTGGGCAGCCCGCCCACCTGCGCCGCTACCACCGGCGTGCCAGCGGCCAATGCTTCCACCGCGACCAGCCCGAAGCTTTCGTAGCGCGAGGTGATGACCAGCGCGTCGGCGGCGCGGTAGTAGTTGACCAGTTCTGGCTGCGCCACCGCGCCCGGAAACTCTACTCGGTCGCCGATACCCAGCGTTTCCGCTAGCGCACGCAGCCGCTCTACTTCAGCGTCACCAGCCGGGTCGCCGCCAATGACGATTAGACGCGCCGGTATCTTCATCTGCGCTACGCTCTCCAACAGCAGGTCCAGCCCTTTGATGGGGTCGAGCCGACCAACGGAGAGCAGTGTGGGGGCATTGGTAGGGGCGTGCGTGGGTGCGAGTCGCTGGCGCGCGGCGCGGCGATCTTGCGGGGAGCCAGGCGTGAAGGCACGCAGGTCCACACCGCAGGGAATGATCTGGAGTCTGCTGGCGGGCAGACCATAGAGCCGCCGCAACTGCTCGCGTTCATGCTCGGTCGAGACTATGATCGTATCCGCGCTGGCCGCAATACGCCCTTCATGCTCGATACGCAGGGCGCTCGCGGGCGAGGCCGGCCCTGCTGGCGCACCATATTGCTGGCTCTTGAGCCGCTCTACGGTGTGGAACATCGTCACGTGCGGCACGTCCCACTCGCGAGCAAGAGTCATTCCGGCAACGGCTGAAAGCCAATAGTGACTGTGGACGAGATCATAGCCGTGCTCGCCACGTTCCGCGAAGCGCGCCACACGACGGCTGAAGTCTTCGACGTAGGGGAACAGTTCGCTTGGCGGCAGGGGCAGCGCCGGTCCAGCGGGAATGGAGATGAGACGCACATGGTCGTTGAGGCATTGCATCGGGGGGGCGGTGGGATCGGAGCGCCGGGTGAAGATGTCTACATACATGCTGCCACGCCCCAGCTCGCGGGCCAACTCGCGGACGTACACGTTCATCCCACCGGCGTCACGTGTGCGCCCCAGCGGCGCGAGAGGCGAGGTGTGCAGGCTCAGCATGGCAATCCTAAAACACATGGGCCAACCTCGCCATCCGCGCGGCGTCTGCCCATAGACTCTCGCAGATGCGCGGCCACCGGCCTTCGCTGGCCAGTGCCGGTTCCTCTCTGGCGATCAGACCTATCTGACCGCGATAACACACTTCTGGCATACTACTACCTCATTTGCTTCCAGCATCGGCGCATCCCAGCGACGCGCGACGCATCCGCACACTTCCCTAAGTATACTATTGCATGTCATGGGTCTGCCAGCAACAGAAGACATGCGCTGACCTGGCGCTGACCTGGCAGTGACCTGGCAGTGACCTGGCAGTGACCTGGCGCGGGCCAGCCCAGGCTATTGGCTTGACGCCGCGCGCCGCCAGTTCCATAATGCCGAGGTGGGGCGCCGCGCGCATCGGGTCGCGTTTCCCCGTCGCCGCTGGGAAACACATGTGATCGATGCGGCTTGTGGTGGGGAACAGGAATCAAGGGAAGCCAGGAGTCGTTGGGATGGGGCAAACGGCGCTGAGCGACAGCCTGCGCGCGATCGAGGCCAAGATTGCGGCGGGGCAAGCCGAAGAAGCGTTGACGCTCGCGCAGGAAGTGCAAGCGCGCTATCCGCGCGCTCTGGCCGTGCAGCGTGTCCTTGGCGAAGCGTATCTTGCCCTGCGCAAGCCGCGCGAGGCGCTTGGCGCGCTGGGCCGTGCCCTGGCGGGCAACCCCGAAGACGCACGTGCATGTTGCGCGCGGGCCATTGTGCAGCAGTTGCAGGGCGATCCGCTCTCCTCGCTGGGATGGTACCGGCGGGCATGTGATATTACCCCTGATGACGCAGTACTGCGCTCGGCTTACCGTGAGTTAGCGGCGAGCCTGGGCCAGCCTGCGTATGAGCCGACGCGCATGGGGCTGGCACGCCTGTATCTGCGCGGCGCAGCCTATCCGCAGGCGCTACGCGAATGGGAGCAACTGGTACGCGAACAAACTGACGAACTGGTGCTCATCGGGCTGCTCGAGACGCTGTGGCGGGCGGGATACATACCAGCGGCACACGAGTGGAGCCGTCGTATCCTGGCGAATGCGCCGTCGTGCGTGAAAGCGCTGCTGGTTTTGGCGGCTGTCGAGCTTGACGCGGGCAATGGCGAGGAGGCCCAGCGCCAGATACGCCGGGCGGCTGAACTGGACCCCGAAGCGCGTATCGGTCGCGCGCTGTTCGACGACCGCATTGCGGCAGGCGATGCCGCACTGCAAACGCTCTTGCTCGGCGAGGAGGCGTCCAGCAGGCTGACACGCCCACCCGCCACGCTAACCCACCCGCGCGAAAATGGCTCGCGACCGCTGGCGGATGAAGCGACGCAACGTATGCCAGGTGTGGTGTCGCAACCTGCCAGTGGGAGATCAGGGTCCAGAACGACCAGCGCGCCGCTCCCTGGCTCCACGTCGCGTCCGAGCGCGCTGCCCGACGGATTCCACAACATCTTTGCCGAGACGGAGTACATGCTGTGGGGTCGAGATGACGACGAATCGGCGCGACGCCCTGTGCCGCCAGTCGCCGCACAGCCTGCTGCCGCGCCTGAGCCTGTTGTTCCACCAGCACCAGCGCAATCTACGCCAGAGCCAGCGGATATGTTCGCGCGCTCTGGGGTCATTGTGCCGCCCGCACTGCGCGAACAAGCGACGGGGTTGGACGAAACGGAAGCTCGCGCGGCAATTAACTGGATCCAATGGCTACAAGCCCAAGGCGCACGGCCGCACGGCGCCACCGCTGGCCCAGCGCCACAGGGGGGCGGCGCTATCGCGCCACGCCAAACGATGCCCATACGGCCTACCGGCCCATTGCCACCCGCCACGACCACCACGGAAGCGCTACGGGCAATGTTCGCAACGCTCGGTCCAGAAACGTCAGTGAACCGCGTCGTAGCGAGCAACGCCACACCAGCAGCCCGCGACGAGGCGGATGAGGCGCGGCAGCCGTCGGTGACGACGCTGGAAGCATTGGAGCAGGGATTCTTGCGTTCTGGATTCCAGGCGTTTGAGATGCGTCCTGGTGAGCTGGCGACTTTCGCTATCCAACCTGAAGCCGACGCGGAGACCTCCCCTGAGAGCCAGCCGCTCACCAGCGATGGAGCAGCCGCCGACGCTGCTGCGGTCGCGTTGGAACCGGAGACGCCCGCCGAACCGGACATCCAGGCGCCTCCAGATTATCCGGCGCGACTGGACCTGGCGCGGCAGCGGCGCGATGAAGGCAAGCTACCCGATGCGTTGACCGAATATCGCTTGATATTGAAGAACGCGCCGGAGTTGCTCGCGGAGGTCGTCAGTGAGTTGGAAGCGAGCCTGGAACAAGCGCCAGAGCAATCCGAAATTCACCGCCTGCTAGGTGATGCACGCTTGCGGCAGGGCGATTACCTGAGCGCGATAGAATCGTATAATCGGGCAGTGGCGCTCTCGCAGTCCGGGGAGGGCTAATCTTCGCCGCGTGCAGATGCTGCGCGAGCGGAGGGCGGGTGACTGGACTGGAACCAGGAGGACGACACATGGACACGATATTACAGCGGCTCTTAGAGATTGACGGCGTGACAGGCGCGCTCCTTGTAGGCAAGGATGGGCTGGTGGTGGCCAGCACGCTGGAAGGCGAAGACGAAGAGTTCCTCGCCGCCATGGCTGCCGCTTGCTATGACGCGACCGGACGCTACATAGACCAGCTTGGCATGGGCGAGGTGCGTCACTCGCTCTACGAGTTGCCAGCGGGCGCGATTCATATCGCCGATGCTGGCGAACTGCTGATCGTTGTGCGCTCGAACTATCAGGCCAATATCGGACGCATCCGCATGGAGTGTATCAAGGCGGGGCTGCACCTTGCCGAACGCGCGGGCAGCTACTAAGCCATTGCGTCACACGCGGCGGCGGCTCTTGCTGAGCGCTTTGCGCGAGAAGGAAAACGCGAGACCTTCCTGCTCGGCGAAATCCTGAAACAGGCGGTAGAACTGCTCGCGCTCGTACGTGGAGATGACGGCGGCGGCATCGGCGGCCTCAATGGGGTAGGGATAGCCAGTGCCCGCGATGGTCTCGGCACGAACGGCGTCCATCACTGCATCCAGCAAACCGGCATCGAGGATCCAGCGTGGGAATTCCAGCCGAGCCGGTGGTCGGTCCTGCGCCGCCTGAAAGTAGACGAAGGCGATCTGATCGGCCTGTTCGCCATAGTTCATACTGTGCATATCATCGCGAGCAGAGAGAAACGCGGGTGTACGGTCGCCCCAGCGCAACGCACCGCGCCAGAGCAAAGCGTCATGTACACCACGCGCCTCCGGCAGCGCATCCGGCTCATCCAGCCCGCGCAGCATCGTCACGATGTCGCGCGCATAGCTCGTGTCAATATAGGCTACCAGCGGGATACGGAACTCTGTGGAAGCGCGCAACAACCGGCGCGCCGCCTCCACATAGCGCGTGCGATACGGTGGCGAGAGCGCGAGCGCGAACGAGACAATCAGGCTGCCATCGTAGAAGGCGACAACGGAGCCGGGAGCGGCGTCTTCACGGCGCTGGCGCGCATGATGCTCCATCCGCTCCACCAGCGTGCGAACCTCAAGCTCGAAGCGGCGCAGATGCACGACCTGTGTGGAGTAGGTGAGTGCCGCGCCCGCACGGGCATCGGATGCCTCGCGCTCGGAGACGAGCAGGTCGTCTGGCGTGAGCAGTTCGATGATGGCGTCTTTGATGTAGGGCGCAGGCGGCTGATGCGGGTTCTCGTAGAGGGAAACCTGCACCAGCGCGACGGGAATCGAAGCGTCACGCCAGGGCGGAAGCTGGCTACCATCCACGGCGAAGGTGGTGACGTTGCGGATGCGCTCGGCCCAGGCGCGCGCCTCGCCGTGATGCGTGAACGACTGGCCGAACGGCAGCACGGGCATGTCGTGGCTGCTGAGCTGGCGCCATGTATCGTACTCGACAGTTGCATGTGCGCCCACGGAAGGCGCGCTTTCGGCGTGCATGCGCCGCGCCTCCTGCACAGCCTTGAGCGCATTCGCCGACGCATAGTGTGCGCCAAGGGCCGCTAGGGCTTCGCGATACGTGTCCAGGTGCCGGCGATAGCGGTCTTGGTAGCCCGACAACGCTGCGCGTTTCTGTTTCAGTTCCGCAGCCACCTTTTGGGTATAGAGCATGACGCCGACACCCCTTTCACCTCAACCTACCCCGGGTAATGCAACGTGCCTAGCTGCATGGCGCAGAGCGGCTGCACCTTGACGAAATATAGGTTGCCGTTGGACGACCAGTAAATGGTCTTCTGTCCACCCGATTGATTGCGCGAGGCAGAGATGCTGTAGCTGCCAAGGATAACATTCGTGAAGGTGAAGTTGCCGTTCGCGTCTACAGTGGCGCGGTAGTCGTTGGAAAAGTAATAGCCAATAGGATTCGCATCCTTCGAGAGCGCAATCGTCAACGCTGGATTCTGCGGCGACTTATCGAGATGCCCGGTGACATTGACGGGCGCTTGGAGCGCAGTCTGCGCCTGTTTCCCTTCGGGGGTATCGGCGTAGCGTTTCGTCAATGTTTGATAGGTGGAGATGGCGCTCTGGCAGAATTGACCGCTGATTTGCTGCTTGCCCAATGCAAGATAGGCTGTCGCGGCGGCGGCATGGGCCTGTGGCGCGTAAGCGCTGGCCGGTTTCTGCGCTTGCACCGCTTCCAACTGCTTGACAGATTCGGCGAACTGCCCACCGTTGAATAGTTGGAGGCCATACTGATAGGCGGCGAGTGCCTCGGTCCCTTGCACCTCACTCTTGCATGCGGTGTCGCAGGCGGCAGAGCTGGCGTAGGTATCGAAGTACGAGAGCGCGGTCAGATAGGGGACGTCCTTGGCGTTGGCGGTCACCCAGGCGGTAAAGCCCTTGAACATTCCTGCGTAGGCGCGCATGACCTCGTCACCGCTCTCGGCATAGTTGGTGGCCACGACGGAAAAGGCTGCGACCGACCGGGCATAGTCGTGCGCTTTGAGCAGACTCTCACCCCACTCATCGTAGACGCGAGCGATGTCGGGCGCGTTTGGCGCGGATTCACCGGCAAGCGTATACTCGTGGATGGCTGCTTCGTAGATGCCGCGCCCTTCGAGCACGCCCGCCTGCATACGATGCAGAGCGGTCGAAAAGTTCAGCCCGCCGATGCCCGTGCCCGTCAGCAGTAGACAAAAGAGCGCGGCGAGGCCAATCATCGAAAGGGCACGACGTCCTACCGCGATGCGCAGCAGTGTCACGAGCAGCGTCACGCCCGCAAATATGAGCGCCAGCCGGCCCACCACCACCGCGCCATCAGCCCAGTCCGCGCCAGCCAGCACCTCAGTGGCCGAATAGACGAGCGAGAGAAGCGTGAAAACACCAACCACCAGAAACGCCGACATCCAGAACGGGAAAGGACGGGCGAGCAAGCCGACGAAGCCAGTATGTTGGCCAGATGGGTGCTGGGCAGGCGCGGGACGGCTCAGCACGTAGGTTGGCGCAGTGTAGTCGGCATGTGCGTCAAACGTGCTCGGCAGTGTGATGTCCCCAATGGGAAGGGTTGTCGCCGCGCGCGTATCATCGCTCGTTTCGGGTGATGTTGAGGCGAGTATCGTCGCGCTCGCCTGGCTTTGCCGCGCCTCATCGTGGCCGTGCGAGACATCTGGTGCGATACGTTCAGTCGAAGCGGGCTGCGTCAGTTGCGAATCAAGCTGCGCATCGTCCATTACGTGGTCATCCTCCCCGGCAACATGTATCATCGTCAGTATGTGCGCGAATATCTTAGCCACTATACGCCCGCTCGCCATCCCAAGGGTGGTCCGCGCCAGCGTAAGCAGGCCAGCGGGCGCGCGAAAGCCGCGCCTTCCAGAATATATGACGAGCGAATGCGCTATGGTATCCCTCAGACGCCAGGATAGGTGTGATGCTGCTCACACATCCACGTTTTGCGCTGACATTGCAGAATATTTGCCAGGAGTTACGCTAAAGCTACGCCAATACGAGAGCGTCTTCGACCACGTGGGTCTCGCCATTGCGCTTCTCAAGGCAGACGACGCTATCCAGCCCTTGCTCGAACGTATCGTCGTGGCTGATAACGAACAACTGGTCGAAGCCGCGCACGCGGCGAATTTGTTCGGCCAGATTGCCACGTCGTTCGCCATCCATATTCTGGGTTGGCTCGTCGAAGAAGGCGATGTCCAGCCGCGTGAGGTGGCGCAAGAGCGCCAGCCGCACGGCGAGCGCGGCGCTCATCTGCTCGCCGCCGCTGAGTTGGGCAAAGGTACGCTCTTTGCCATCGCGGCGCAGGATGACCTCATAGTCGTTGGTCCAGGCCAGTTCTGCAGAGCGGTCGCCCATGATCTCGCCGAAGATGCGATTGGCCACGGCAGAGATCTGGCGCAAGCGCGCTTTGGTGACGTTTGGCCCCGCTTCCTTGATGGTTTCGCGGAACTGCTGCAGCATCTTTTCCAGATCTTTCAACGATTCCAGATCTCGCCGTGCGACGTCTAGCTCATCAAGCATCGCTTCTGCCCTGGAAATCTGGCCAGCGAGGTCGGCGCTCAGCTTCTGGGAGTAGCGCAGGTCACTGGTGATGCGCTCGCGGTCCATACTGATCTGACTCGCCTCGGCGGTCACGCGCGCCAGTTCATCGGCGTCGAAGCTGGCGCACCCATGCTCATACGCTGCCGTCGCAGCATCGGCTGCGGCGCGTGCGCTCTGCGCTTCGGCCGCCATCTGCGCCAGATGCGCCGCGCGCGCTGCTAATTGCGCCGCCGCCTGCTCGTAACGCAGATAGCGTGTGTGGTCATCGCGCGTGCGCGCAATCTCGTCCTGGAGCGAGCGTAGTTCGTCGTCCAATCCGGCGAAAGGAGCCAGCGCGGTTTCTAAGGTGGTAAGCTCTTGCCGCCGCTTGTCTACGCGCTGTTCCGCGCCCACCACGTTCGCTTCCATCTGCGGGCGGAGACGCGCGGTTGGCTCCAGACCAGTGGACTCGTTGCGCGGATCGCCTAGCGCGGCAAGCTCTTGCTGGATGGCGCTGTGCGCCGCAGGCGCGCCGTCCAGTGCGCGCGCCTGCTCATGGTACGCGGCAAGCTCACCGGCGATTGTCGTGGCGCGCTCGCGCAGGCGGCTGATCTCGGCCTGAAGCGGGCCAATCTCGCGCAACTGCTTATCGGCGTCGTCGCTTTGCTTGAACTCCTGCTGCGCCGCCGCGAGGTCGCTGGCGTTCGGGCTGCTGGCAATCCACTGCTCAAACTCCGCTCGCTCATCAGCCAGGCGCTTCAAGCGGTCGTCGAGGTCGTCGAGCTGCTCGCTGCATTGACGATGATACTCTTCGCGCTGTGGCAATTGATCGTAATAGCGGCGCTTATTGCGCGCCTTGTCGAGTTGTTTGGCGCTAGCTTCCAATTGCGCACGGACTGGCGCGAGCGCGCGTTCATCCTCGGTGATGCGCCGGTCAAAGAAGGTCACGAGGCTATTTTCGCCGCGCTGCTGGATGTTCAGGCAGGCTTCGCCGAGAAACGGACATGTGCCGGAGCCAGTTTGCTCACGTGAGGCGCGATGTTGATCCCGCTGCACCTCAAGTTTGTGGACTTCGGCTTGAAGGCGGCTCCATTCCGCTTCAAGTGCGGGAACTTGCTCTGCTTCCGCTTGAAGCTCGTGGGTCTTGCGGAGATTCTCCGCCGCTTTGGCCACATCCGCAGCAGCTTTCTCACGCGCTGGCGTGAGCTTGGCCTGCTCGGCGATGACCTGCGCGAGTCGGGACTTGCGTTCGCTCGTTTGCGCGCGAATCGCCTGCAACATCGTCACCCGCTCGCGTCGCGCTTCCAGCAGCGCCGCAATTGGCCGTGATTGCTCCAATGTCGCGATCTCGCGCTCGTTCGCGGCGATGTCGGCGGCCACGCGCTCGCGCTCACGGTCGGCCTTTTCGATACCCCGGCGCGTCTCTTCTAGCTGGCGTACCTGCTGGCGCGCTTCTTCGCCTGCGCGCTCCGCCTCGCCCTGGCGGGTAACCGCAGGGAACAGTTCAACAATGCGCTGCTCAGCGCGGCGGGCCTCAGCCAGCCGGGCGCGCAGATGATCGAGATCGCGGCTCTCGCCTTCCAGGCGCTGCGCGGTATCGGAGCGCTGCTGTGCGATGCGGTCCCGCTCGCGCGCCCGTTCTTGCGCGGATGCCACCTGCGTCTGCGCCGCCATGTGCGCCACGTGGCCTGGCTGCGCTTCGGCGCAGGCGGCAGCGGCCTCGTGGGCCTCCTCATGGCGCTGGGTCGCGTCACGCTGGCGTTCTCCCGCGATGTCGGCCTTTTCGGCGGCAAGCTGCGCTGCGCTCTTGAGATGTTCCACCGCTTCGCGCTGGGCCGTCAGTTCCGTGCGCCGTGCCACGATTTCTTTCTCACGCTGCTGGCGGTGGTCAAGTTCCGCAGCTAGCTCGCGCTCGCGCCGCTGCTGCTGCGCCAGTTCCGTTCGCCAGCCATCAAGCTGATTCGTCTCGCGCTCCAAATTGCCAATGCGTTTTTCCGCCGCATGCTGCTCATCGCGCAAATAGGTGCGCGCATCGGCTAGATTGTCTGCCGCTTTGCGGTACTCCTCCACCTGGAGAAGGGCGTCGAATTTCTTCTTGCGATTGGTCGGTGTGAGGAGAAAATCAGCGGTAAAGGTGCCTTGTGGCACGCCCAACGCATCGAAAAAGAGTTCCTTCAGTGTGATCTCGCTCTCCAGTCGCAAGTGCTTGCGGAGGAAATCCATCACATCGGCCTTCTGCTCTGCCGAGCGTGAGCGCAGATCGGGATCAAAGACATACCATTGGGGATTCGCGCCACAGCGCCGCACGACCTGATATTCTCGTTCGTCGAGCGCGGAGAGAAAGGAAATCGTGACCGTGCCAGCGCGCTCGCCCTCGCGCACGAACTGCGCATGGTCGTAGGGCAGCGCATCGAACAGCGCAAAGCCAATGGCTTCGACGAGGGTGGACTTACCCGCGCCATTGTGGCCACGGATGGCGATAGTGCCAGATTGCAATGGAATGCTTACATGGCGATAGCTCTTGATGTTTTCAAGCTGGATTTTGGTGATTCGCACGGCGCCTTGCGCTCCCTTTCGCGTCGGATAAAGGAGATAGTGCAATACTCACTGTTTCCGGCATGTGGCCCGAAAACCGGAAAGGCCACATCTAACAGACTGATACGGTCATATGTTCTAGCGAAACTATACCACCGATGGTCACACAGCATGTGACCACCAGAAGTTTGACCGGAGGGCATAACTGTCCACCACATTGGCGTACATTATGCGACCAAACGCCGGACATGCGTAACCAGCATGGCGGGAAGGGCGGGGAATATTTATGAGTAGCCAGCAAAGTTGCACCATCGGTGTAGACATGGGCACGACGAATGTCAAGGTGATCGCGCTTGATTCAAGTGGACGCGAGATCGCGCGGGCAACGGAACATGTGCCTCTGGAACACGCTGCCACCGGCGCGGCAGAGCAAGATCCTCGCGTAGTCTATGAGATGGTGACCAGCACACTGGTACACGTAGCCCAGACCGCATATCAGTTCGGCTACACCGTGAGATGTGTGGGCGTAAGTGCGGCGCTGCACAGCATGATCCCTGTAGCGGCGGATGGCACACCGCTGATGCCCGCGCTCATCTGGATGGACACGCGCGCCAGAAATGAGGCAGAGGCGCTGGCGGCGACAAGCATGGGGAAGGAACTCTACGTGCGCACTGGCACGCCGATTCATCCGATGACGCCGCTGGCCAAGCTGCTCTGGCTGCGCGCGAGCCAGCCACATGTGCTGCATGCGGCCTACAAGTTCGTCTCGCTGAAGGAGTGGCTCTGGTATCAGTGGTTCGGCGAATGGGTGGCCGATGAATCCCTTGCCAGCGCGACCGGGCTGTATAACCTGCGCGAGCGTGCATGGGACGCCGGAGCGATGGCGCTGGCGGGCATTGCGCGCGAACAGCTCTCGCCAATTGTGCCAGCCACCTATAGCCAGCGCGACATACGCGATGGACGTTTGCGGGTGGCGGGCATTACGCCGGATACCGTGTTTGTCGTGGGTGGGGGTGATGGTCAACTCGCCAATCTCGGCGTCGGGGCGATTGATGAGTCTGCGCTGGTATTGACCATCGGAACCAGCCTGGCGGTGCGTGCTGGCACACATGCGCCTATCACCGATGCGGCCACGCAGATGTTCTGCTATGTGTTGGCGGAAGATCACTATATCGTGGGCGGACCGAGCAATAGTGGTGGCATCGTCCTCGAATGGCTGTGTGGGACGCTGCTCGGTAACAGGCCGGCCACACCGAACGATGGCGGACTCGCCGCCCTGATTCAGGCGGCGGGCGCGGCACGTACTGACGTGCTGCTGTGTCTGCCCTACATCACGGGAGAGCGTGCGCCCCTCTGGAGGGCTGAGGCGAAGGGTGTCTTCTGGGGGCTGACGCTGGAAGACGACGCTCCCCGGCTGATGCGCGCGGCTATCGAGGGCATCGTGTTCAATGCGCGCTGGATCGCGTCGGGTGTCTTCGCGCGGCTCGGCGTGCCCGCGCGCATCGTCGCGACTGGCAAGGTGCTGGAACAGCCATGGGTGCGGCAGTTGGTGGCGGATGTCTTCGGACTGCCCGTCGAGTTCCCTGGCGCGGTGGACGCTTCGGCGCTGGGGGCGGTGGCAATCGCGAATATCGCCACCGGGCAGGAACGCTGGGAAGATGTGTCGCGCCGGCGACAGTATGAGGCACAGCAGACGTGGCTGGCGCAGCCGTCACCTGAGCAGGAACGCTATCAGCGGAAGTTCGCGCGGTTCCAGCGACTGGCAACCGAGGTGACGACACATCTAGCCAGTCTCTATCTGGAGACGTGACACGAATACCCTACGTAGGCCCACATGCCCATGGGTTCTACGTTCAGCATGGTGCAGGTAGAATGTGCATACAGGTGATACTGCCACCGGCTGGCTACGCGCGAAGTGGGGCGACATGAACGGCGATATGAAACAAGCGAAATACGGCACAGGTGAACGCTGGCTTGGGTTGGGACTGATCTTGCTCTCGGCGGCGGCCTTCGGCTCGACATCGATCTTAGCGCGGCTGGCCTTCGCGGCGGGGTCGGATACGCTCACGGTGCTGTTTGTGCGCTTTGCGCTGGCGACGGCGGTGTTGATGACGATTATGCTCGTTAAGCGCATGCCCTTGCCAAGCGGGCGCATCCTCATCGGCTTGATCGCTCTGGGAATGATCGGGCGTGCGGGCCAGGGGGTCGCGTATTTCACCGCGCTGACGCTTGCGCCAGCCGGACTAGTGGCGCTGCTGCTGTATTTGTACCCGGCGCTGGTCACGCTGCTGGCGGTGATCTTTCTCCGCGAAAAGTTGACAGCGATTAAGGCGGGCGCGGTGCTGGTGGCGCTGGCGGGGACGGCGCTCGCCGTTGGGCCAGAGGCGGGTGGGCGTCCGCTTGGCATCGTCCTGGGCCTGCTGACAGCGGCGGTATACGCGGTATACATCATCGTCAGCAGCCACATCACCCGTTATGCGGGCGCGTTTGTGGCATCTACGGTAATCGTCGCGGCAACAGCGCTGAGCTATGGTGGCCTCGTCGCGGTGCATGGGGCGACGTGGCCCAGTACGGCGCTGGGGTGGGCGGCAATCGTCGTGATGGCGCTGTTCTCGACCGTGGTGGGCACGGTGAGCTTCTTCGCTGGCCTGCAACGGGTGGGGCCGACGAACGCGGCGACGCTCTCCACGTTTGAGCCAGTGGTGACGGTGGCGCTGGCCGCGCTGGTGCTGGGCGAGGCGCTCGCGCCGGTGCAACTGGTCGGCGGCGCGCTGATTCTGCTGGCAGTGCTGGTGCTCGCGCGGAAAGGGTGAGCGTGCGCTCTCTCACAGATCATCTGCTGCATCGTCCACATCGCCGGCCAGGGATGTATCCACACCCTCATCCTCATCTCCGTCCAGGGACTCGCTATCGTCGTCTTCCACAGGTTGCCACGCGGCAAGCAGCACTTCGGTGACGCGCCCGACAAAGGCGGCAATGTCATCCTCGGCGGTCAGGTCGCGGGGCAGGCGGAAGAAAGCGCGGTCGGTGTCATCGCTGTGATGATGAATCCAGCGGGCGATGATATTGATCTGGTCCACCTCTTCGCGCCCGACTTTGCCCGGCGGCGTGCCCAGCGTGGCAGCGGTGGTCAGAAGCATGCGTAGCTCACGCTCCACCGCATCGGGGGCGTTCGCCACACGGCGCAGGGCGGCGAGGCGGCCATGACGGATGAGGAAGAGTTCACTGGCCTCTGGCTCGGCGGAGGGATAGACGATCAGCAGGTTGTTCGCCTCCACCGCGCCGGTCACGAGCCGCTGGCCCAGCAACACCTGATCGGCGTCGCGCAGGGCATCGCGCAGGCGGGCGGCGCGTTCGAAGTCTTGCCGGGCGGCGGCCTCGAACATTTCGCGCTTCAGCCGGTCAATCAGGTCATCACGCTCGCCGCCCAGGAAGGCACAGGCTTCCAGCACAGCCGCGCGGTAGGCGTCCTGCCGCTCCATATCAAGCTCGCCCCGGCAAGGAGCCGGGCAGCGCTTCAGGTGGTAGCGCAGGCATGGCTCGCTTGGCGCTGCGCTGGGCGGCAGGCTGCGCGTGCAGGTGCGAATGGGGAAGACTTTCTGGATCAGTTCGATAGTCGCGTCCACGATGCGCCCGCTACGGAACGGGCCAAAGTAGCGTGCGCCGTCGGCGCTCACGTCGCGGGTGGCGTAGAATCGCGGATAGGGATGCTGCACATCCACTTTGATGAATGGATAATGCTCGTAGTTGCGAAGCTGAACGTTGTAGCGTGGTTGAAGCTGCTTGATGAGCTGCGATTCCACCAGCAGCGCTTCAAGTTCCGAGCCGAGGGTACGGGTCTCGATGGCGCGGACATTCTGCAACAGGCCGTCCATCTTGCGCGTGTACCCTAGCGGCTGGCTGTAATACGAGGCGAGCCGGTCGCGCAGGCATTTGGCCTTGCCAACGTAGATCACCTCGCCTGATTCGTCTTTCATCAAATAGACGCCGGGCTGCGTGGGAAACGACTGGCGCCACGCGGGATTGAGATACATTCTGCCGGTTGGGCGTGGCGCAGGCAGACTTTCACGGCGGTCGGGAGCGACACCATCCAGCACACGGTAGAGATCGGCGAGCGTCTCGCAGCCCTCCTCACGGGCGCGGGCCAGCAGCAGAACGAAAACTCTGGCGGTGACGCGCGCATCAGGCAGGGCACGGTGACGGTCGCGCGTGGGGATATGCAGCGCGGCGGCGACGCGGTCGAGGCTGGCGCGGCGCATGCCCGTCAGATAGCGGCGGGCGAGGGCAATGGTATCCACACCTTCCAGCGCGAAGGCAGGGGAAATGCCACAGCGGTCGGCCTCGAAGTTGAGAAAACTGAGGTCGAAACCGATGTTGTGGCCGACGATGGGCCGCTGGCCGATGAAGTCGCGTAGCTCTGGCAGCACCCTGGCAGCGGTGCGTGACCGGCGTACCATGGCTTCGCTGATGCCAGTGAACTTCGTGATAAATTGGGGGATGTGGCGTTCGGGATTGAGCAACCGCGAGTAGGTGACACCCAGCTCGCCGCCGCGCACCAGCACCACTCCAGCCTCGATTACCCGGTGACGACCCGGCGCAAGTCCTGTCGTTTCCACGTCCAGCACGGCGAATTCGACATCATCCAGGCTGAGCGCGGTGGCGTCCCAGGCGGTCAGCGCCCAGAAGCCGTCATCCGTTTGGGTGAAGAGCGGCGACGGACGAAGCAGTTGCTCAAGCATGCGCTCCCAGGGCGAGGCCAGGCCCGCTGGCAGCGCCACACCACCGAAGACATGGCGTGCGAGTTCGGCACTAGCCAGGGGGGTATTCTGCGCCAAAAGCAGGTCGCGGGCGCGCGAGAGCAGTTCCCCTCCCTGCGCCGGTGCGGTATTATAGGGCGAAGCGATGTCCGCCGCTGGGCGTTCGTCGAACTCGTCATCGAGCGCATCCGCGTCGCCTGTGGGGCGCGGGCCGCGTGTCTGGCTGGACATCTGAAGCCTGTCCTTCCCGCGACACTGCCGGGAGAATCGGGTCGCGGTGGGATGGAGCATAGCACAGGCGTTCGAGAGCGTCAACGAATCGGGCATTTTGAGAGTTGGAGGACCGGCTGGATGGAGTTGCGCGAGATAACCAATGAGGCGGCATGGGATGCGCTGGTGGCGGGGCATCCATATGGGCATCCGTTGCAGTGCTGGGGTTGGGGCGAGGTCAAGCGACACTCAGGATGGCGCGCGTACCGGTTCGCCGTCTTCGCGGGTGAGACATTTCGCGCGGGGGCGCAGGTGCTGACGCGCCCATTCCCTGGCGTGCCGCTGGCGATGACCTACGCGCCGCGTGGTCCGGTTGCCCAGCCAGACGATGAAGAGACATTACGTACACTGGCAGAAGGGCTGCGCAAGCACGCGGCAACGCAGCACGCCATCTTCTGCAAGGTGGACCCGGCGTGGTCGGTAGGCACACCACATGCATTGCGCGAGGTGGGATTCCAGTCCGCCGCCGAAGGTGTGCAGGTGGTGGATACCTACACCATTGACCTGCGCCAGCCAGAGGAGGCGATCCTGGCCAACATGCGCTCGAAGACTCGACAATATATTCGCAAGGCGGAGCGTGAGGGCACCGATATTGTCCGCGACACGACTGGCGAGTATGTCGCCGCATGCTATGGCATCTACGAAGAGACGGCGAAGCGCGCGCAGTTCGGACTGCACCCGCGCTCGTACTACGAAGACTTGTTCCGGCTGTTTCCGACTGATAGGCAGTACCTCTACGTCGCGCGGCGCGAAGGCACGCCGCTCTCGTTCCTCTGGATGGTCTGCGCTGGCCGGCAGGCAGTGGAGTTCTATGGCGGCGTGGCCAACGCGGGACAGGAGTGGAAGAGCAACTATCTGCTCAAGTGGCACGCCATTCGTGAGATGAAGGCGGCGGGCTACGAGTTGTATGATCTCAACGGGCGCGTCCACGAGGGTATCAAGCAGTTCAAAGAAGGCTATGGCCCGCAGGACACCGACTGGATCGGCCCATTCGACGCGGTCTATCACCCGATGCTCTACGCAGGATGGACACGTGGACTGCCGCTGGCACGCCGTATCGCGCGCCGCAGCGGTGACGGCGAGTAGTCCGCCCAACTGGGTAGGCAGACAGAAATGTCCGCCCCACCGGTAAGAAGGCGGCAAGGCGTCCCAGTGGCGTTACTGGCCCAACTACGTGCGCGTCAGCAGTTACAGAAGGGGCATGACGCTCATATATCACCATAGGATGTGAAACGCGAGGATTATGCCGTGTTGCATGTGGCGATTAACGCGCAATTGGTCTCGTTCGCAGAGAGTTACCGCAACGCGGGCGTGAGCCGCTACACCTATACGCTGCTGGAAGGATTGAGCGCAGAGCCAGGCGACCAGCACTACACCGCGTTCGTGAACGAGGCCGAGGCGCGAGCCGCCGCCAGCAGTCCGCTCGGCGTGTCGGGTGCGTTGCAACTGGTTGCGGGATCGTGGCGTACTGGCAATCCAGGGCGGCGCATTTTGTGGGAGCAGTTCGCGCTGCCGGGCGAGCTACGCCGCATCGGCGCGCAGGTCTTCCACTCCCCCGTGAATGTGCTACCCGCGCGGCTGCCGTGCGCGTCGGTGGTGACGGTCCATGACCTGGCCTTCGTGCATTATCCGCAATACTTTCGTCCGGCACGACGCATCTATCAGCGCACGTTCACGCGGCGTAGCGCACAGCACGCGACCCGTATCGTCGCCGTATCGGAGCATACGAAACGCGATCTCATCGAGCGGTTTGGCGCGCCGGAAGAGCGCGTGCGGGTGATCTACCCAGCAATTGGCGCAGACTTCGCGCCTGTGACCGACAATGCGGAGCGTGCTGCGTTTCGCGCGCAGCACGGGCTACCAGAACGCTATGTGCTGTTTTTGGGCACGCTGGAGCCACGCAAGAACCTGCCGCTGCTGGTGGAGGCTTACGCGCGGTTGCGGTCGCTGGACGAGAACACACCGCCGCTGGTGCTGGCGGGGGGCAAGGGCTGGTATTATCAGACGATTTTCGACCGCATACGGGCACTGAACATGGAGCGGCACATCACCTTTGCGGGCTATGTCGCACGCGAAGCACAGCGGTTGTGGTACGCTTGCGCTGAACTTTTCGTTTACCCTTCAGTGTATGAAGGATTTGGCTTGCCCGTTGTCGAAGCGCTCGCGTGTGGTACGCCGGTGATCACCTCGAATGTTTCCAGCATGCCGGAGGCGGGCGGAACGCTGGCGATTCAGGTTGCGCCAGATGATGCGGACGCACTGGCACATGCCATGCGTGATGCACTCGCAGACCCGCAACTTCGCGAGCGCACGCAACGCGAGGGAACCCGCTGGGCAGGCCAATTCTCGGTCGCGCGGATGGCGCAGGCATATGAGGCCATCTATCGTGAAGCAGCGGCGGCTGGTGGGGGCCAGGGGAAGCGGGGAAGGTAGCGCGGTGGATATCAATCAGCAACAGATACACGCGGCGGCGGACACCCCCGCGATAACGCATCCGAATCCGAACGCCAATCCGATGTGGCCAGTGGCGCAGGCACGCCCCGTGATGCCCGTCTACAGCGTGGAAGACCGGCTGCGACGGCGCAATCTGAGGCATAGCGCCGGGCGTATCGCGCTCTTCCTGATAGATGTGGTGATGGTAAATGCGGCATTCCTTGCAGCCTACTACCTGCGCTATGTCATCTTCCAGAATGTGCAATTCACTACACGCTTCGTCAACCAGCCACTGAGCGATTTCGAGATTTTCCAGATTGCGGTGGCGATAGGAGTACTGTTCACGTTCTGGGTCAAAGGACTGTATCGTCTGCGTTCGACCGGCAACTGGTTCCGGCAATTCTGGACCATCGCCTCGGCCACTACCATCGCCTACGCTGCTTTCTCGGCCTACACCTTCATCTTCCGCGAGACTGATCTCTTCGTCACGCAGACCCGCGCACTCGTCGCTTTCACCTGGGTAACGATAATCGTGCTGGTGAGCCTCTCGCGCCTGGTCATCTCCGGCGTGCTCACGTTCCTCTACAAGCGCGGCATCGGCCTCTCGAATGTGCTGGTGGTAGGGTCAGGCCGCCTGGGCAAGCTGATGATGCAGCAGATTGCGGCCAGCCCGCACCTGGGCTACCATGTGGTCGGCTTCGTCTATGACCTTGACGGCGAGGATGCGGACTTCGGGCGCTTCAAGGCGCTGGGGCCAATCAACCAACTGGACGGCTATATCCGCCAGAATAAGGTCTCGGATGTGATCATCGCGCTGCCCTCGCACCAGCATCAGCAGATACTGCGCACCGTGCGCATTTGCGAGCGCGCGGGCGCCGATTTCAAGCTGGTGCCTGATCTCTACGAGTTGAGCCTCTCGCGCATAGATGTTGGCGCAATCGAAGGCATGCCGCTGATTGGCCTCAAGCGCAGCCTGACAGGCACGTGGCACTACCGCGTTAAGCGCGTGATAGACGTTCTCGGCGCTACCTCCATATTGGCTGTCTCCGCGCCGCTGTGGGGGCTGATCGCGCTCGCCATCAAGCTCGATTCCCCTGGTCCCGTGCTGTACAAACAGACACGGCTGGGCTATCGCGGTGAGCCATTTGGCTGCTACAAGTTCCGCTCGATGCACGTCAACGCCGACCGTATGGTAGAGAATATGCGCGTGGCAACGCCCGGCGACGAGCGCGGCAAGTTCAAGCTGCGCCATGACCCGCGCCGGACGCGTGTAGGCCGCGTGATTCGCGGCGCCAGCCTGGACGAGTTGCCCCAGTTTCTCAACGTGCTGAAGGGGCAGATGAGCCTGGTTGGCCCACGTCCGCCGCTGCCCACCGAATACGAACGCTATGAAGACTGGGAGAAAGCGCGGCTGGAGATGCCACCTGGCATCACAGGAGTGTGGCAGGTGCGTGGCCGCAGCGATATTGACTTCAATGAGATGGTGCTGATGGACCTCTACTACATCGAAAACTGGAGCCTCCGTCTGGACTTCCAACTGCTGCTCCAGACAGTACCAGCCGTACTCAGCCGGCGTGGCGCATATTAACCGCTCGTTCGATTCTCATTTCGTCTCTCGCGTAGGAGCCATCACGTGCGTGTTGCCCTGGTTCATGACTACCTCAATCAGATGGGCGGAGCGGAGAAAGTGCTGCTCTCCCTCCACAATCTCTATCCCCAAGCGCCGATTTATACCTCGATCTATGAACAATCGCGCGTGGATAAGCGTTTCCGCACGATGGATCTTCGCACCAGCTTCTTGCAGCGGATGCCCCTCGTGAAGCGCCACCACCAGCCCTTCCTGCCACTCTTTCCGCTGGCTATCGAAAGCTTTGACCTGCGCGAATACGATCTGGTGATCAGCGACAGCAGCGCCTTTGCCAAAGGCATCATCACGCGACCCGATGCGCTCCACATCTGCTACTGCCATACGCCAATGCGCTGGGCCTGGAACTACCAGGACTACGTGGAGCGCGAACGATTGGGCAGACTCGCGAGGACCATGTTGCCGCCGTTCATCACCTGGCTGCGCCAGTGGGATTATGCCACCGCCGCACGGGTAGACTACTTCATCGCCAACTCGCCGGTGGTGCAGGCGCGCATCGCCAAGTATTACCGCCGCGAGTCGGCCTACATTCCGCCACCAGTGGATGCCTCGCGGTTCAATGTGGCAGCATCCCACGAAGACTACTTCCTGATCGTCTCGCGGCTCGTGCCCTACAAGCGCATTGATCTAGCGGTGCAGGCGTTCACACAGTTGGGGCTGCCGCTGCGCATCATCGGCGCTGGGCGCGACGAGGCGCGGCTCCGCAAGCTGGCAGGCAAGAATGTGCGCTTCATGGGACGGCTGAGCGACGCAGACGTACGCCAGCAGATGGCGGGCTGCCGTGCGTTCCTCTTCCCCGGAGAGGAGGATTTCGGCATCACGCCGCTGGAAGCACAGGCCAGTGGGCGCCCAGTGATCGCCTACGGCGCGGGCGGCGCGCGGGCAACCATCGTGCCGGGCGTTACTGGTCTCTTCTTCGACACGCAAACACCCCAGGCGCTAGCCGATGCAGTGCGCGCGTTCCGCGACGAGGACTTCGACCCACAGACGATCCGCCGCCATGCCGAAGAGTTCAGTGAAGAACGCTTCGCGCGCCAGATGACCGCATTCGTCGAGGCACGTGTGGCCAGTCATCCGCTGCTATCGCGGCTCGCCGGACTGGGCTTCCAGGATCCGCGCGCACTTGAGGCGCAGTCATAGGTGGCCATCCATCCACGTACGAAGAGGGCCACGTGCGTGGCCCTCTTCTGTTCTAGTTGAACGATGTTTCTAGAAGCGATGTTTCGGGCTTCAGGAATCGCAGCTACTCGCCAGGTTTCTGGCTCTGCCGCCGCGCTTGAGACTCGCGATGCAGTTGCTCACGCAAGCGTTGCCGGACTGGCTCCGGATCCTCATTGGGATCAATCAGCGCTTCGGCGGTAGCCTCGTCCACCACTTTACCATCTTCCACCACTTGAATTGTCTCGCGAATGCGCCGCTTCAGCCGATGCGGAGACGCGGACTCCCCGACGGACGCTGGCGCAGGCGCACCAGAGGTCGCCGATTCCATCGGCGTCTCATGATGTACGAGCGCCTCAGCGGCGGCGACGCCACCCAGCGCCAGCGCTCCGGCGAGCGGCGCCTGCGACGGCTCAGGTTGCGGGGCGGGCGTGCTGTATGCAGCGACTGGCGCAACGACTGGCGTCTCGCTGGGAGTTGGTGGAATATCCGCCAATGAGATCGTCGGCGGCACATAGGACGTAGCAGCGACTGGCTCGCCTCCATGTTCCTGCGCGGCTTCGGCGAACATTGGAGCGGGTGCGCCCGCAGCAGCGCTGCTCGCCACTTCAGGAACCATGAACAGCAACGCATCATCGGTGGCAGGCTGTGGCGCTGGCTCGGACTGCGACGTGCTGCTGGTCTCTGGCAGCGCTACATACTGCGGCGTTGCATCCACCAGCGCGATATCAGCCACTGGCAGCACGCTGGTTGCAAGTCCCAAGTCCGTAGTATCGCGCACACCGCTCACCGCGAACGGATCTTCCGCCTCTCGCGGAGCCACGGACGCCGCGACAGCGCTCGCTGCCAGCGCGTCCTCAGCAAAGTGAACCGGCGGACGATCTGGCCAGGTGGACGCCTCGGCTTCGGTCGCCGTGGGTGGTGTCTCTGGCGCGGTAGGCGCCTCCGTCACCAGTGGCGAAGTCGTCTCATCGGGCATCGGCCAGACTG
The DNA here is from genome assembly GCA_030167145.1 of Ktedonobacterales bacterium. Taxonomy (GTDB): domain Bacteria; phylum Chloroflexota; class Ktedonobacteria; order Ktedonobacterales; family JADMIN01; genus SMAG-U1939. Next base: position 547,744 of record CP126532.1, read on the forward strand.
GTGGCTCGGTGGGCGCCGCCTCACTGGCCGCATCTGTCGCCGCGCCCGCTGTCTCTTCTGGCGCGGTCATATGATGTGTCTCAAGGCTATCGGTCACACTGTAGGCCGTCTCATCATGCGTGCGTGTCACGATGTCACGCATGGCCGCCCCACCTGCCAGTGCGGCAGCCGCTGCGGGTATTTCCTCGGTGGCGCTCCAGTGCCGCGGCTGATCGGAATGCTGTTCTGCCGCGCTGTGATCCTGCGCTGGCTCATCGCTAATCCGCGTTACCGTCGTCGCTTCATATGTGGCCGCGCCTGCCGCTGGCGCTGCCGTGTCGTGCTCCAGTTCTGCCAGCTTCGCACGCGCCTGCGTCTCCACGGTCTTGTCGGCCAGCAACTCCTTCGAGATGATCTGCTCGGCAAGCGTCAAGTTGTGGCTACCGACCTCGCTATCAATGCGGAACAGGTCGAGCAGCCACCAGATCAGCGCAATCAGCAGGAATGGCAGCGCGATGATCGCCACGATGGCAATGTTGATGTTGGCCAGCAGTCCCCCAACCACGATTACGGCAATCGCGGCAGGCAGCACCAGGTGCAAAAAGCCGCTGCGCCACTGATGTAGATAAAAGCGATGCGCCCCAAAAATACCCAGGAAAAAGCAGAAAAGAAATACCGCCGTCTCATTTTCGGCATGCGCCGAATACGCTTTCTTGACCGCTTCTTGTTGCTGGGGAGTGAGATGGGCGGCGAGGCGGGTAATATCCACGCTCATACGTCTGACAACTCCCTTCTAATTGGCTCAATCCCGCAGGCGTCATCATTTCGTACAGATCGCCAGCGCCAATATGAACGCCTGGAAGATATACGCCGCGACGCCGTAATAAGCTGGTTTGCTCACACGCCAGATTAGCATAGGAAACCCCCGCCGTCAATTTTCCGCGGCGCATGCGCCATATACGACAGCGCGCTTGACATCCGGCCCCGCGAGGCGATACAATTACCCGCGTGGCTGCACACTTTTGATTCCGCAGTGTGGCCGATGTGCCCGTAGCTCAGTGGATAGAGCGCTGGCCTGCGGAGCCAGAGATCGGAGGTTCGAGTCCTCTCGGGCACGCCAGAGTTCCACATCATCGCTTCTCCCCGCCATACTGTGGCGGGGATTTTTGTTTTTTAGTATGCTCGCTCAACCGCTCTAAAACTCATCCGCTAGCGTGGCATGTACATTGCTCTTGTGTTTCTGGCATGAGGAACTGCCCTTGATTCCGCAATTACCCTGTCACATCGAGAGTGAGGCGAGCATGAATCGCTTTGACCGCTACAACGCCGATGCCCGCAAAGCGCTGACCCAGGCACGCGAAAGCGCACTACGGCTCAATCATAAGATGATCTGCACAGAGCATTTGTTATATGGCTTGATTGATGAGCGCGAAGGCGTTATCGCCATGATTTTCAGCGGCTTGGGCATTAGCGCCAGCAAAGTACAACAGGCGCTGGATTTCGTAATCGGCAAGAATAGTAGACCGCTGCTTGGCGAGCCAACGCTGAGCGCCGCCGCCCGCCGCGCGCTCGATCTGGCCGAGCAAGAAGCGCAAAACGTGGATGGCGCCGACGTTGGCCCCGAACATATCTTGATCGGACTGCTGCGCGAGGGCGAAGGGATCGCTTCGGGGGTACTCGACAGTTTTGGCGTGACACTGGCTCATGTCCGTGCCCAGATGCATGTCCTCAAACGACGCGGAAGGGATGGCGCCATGTTTGGTTCTGAGCATCAGGCACGCTACAACGCAACGCCAACACTGAATATGGTCAGCCGTGACCTCACCTCAGCGGCGCTTGCCGATCAACTCGATCCAGTTGTTGGGCGCGAAGAAGAAATCGAGCGCACCATGCAGGTTCTGGCACGCCGCAGCAAGAACAATCCCGTGCTGGTCGGCGATGCTGGCGTCGGCAAAACCGCCATCGCCGAGGGTCTGGCCCAGCGCATCGTCGAAGGCCGTGTGCCTGATGCGCTGCGTGACAAGCGCATCGTTTCCCTGGATGTCGGCTTGCTCACCGTGGGCACCAAATATCGCGGTGACTTTGAAGAACGCCTTAAGAAAGTTCTCGACGAAATCGTCAACGCCAGAAACGTCATCCTCTTCGTAGATGAATTACAGGCGCTCGTCGGCGCTGGGGTAGCCGAAGGCTCGGTTGACGCGGGTAATCTGCTCAAACCGATGCTGGCGCGCGGCGAGTTCCAGTGCATCGGCGCGACCACTCTGGATGACTATCGCAAGAGCATCGAGAAAGACCCCGCGCTTGAGCGACGCTTTCAGCCGGTGAAGGTGCGTGAGAGCACGGTAGAAGAGACGGTCGAAATCCTGCGTGTGCTGCGGCCACGCTACGAGAGTTTTCACCATGTGCGCATCACCGACGAGGCCATCCTCGCTGCCGCGCACCTCGCCAAGCGCTACATCCAGTCGCGCTTTCTGCCAGATAAAGCCATAGACTTGATTGACGAAGCGTCGGCACGGCGTAAAGTCGGGCGGGCGGTGATCCCCACCGAAGTGCGTACCCTGCGCGAACGGCTAGCGGACGTGCGTGACCAGAAGGATGCCGCCATTGGTGAGCGCAGCTTTGACCGTGCCTCAGAGCTTCGCGACCGCGAGTTTGCGCTATGGCAGGAAATCATCCGCCTGGAGACCGAATGGACGCGACAACGTGACGAGGGTGCGCCCACCCTCACCGAGCACGACATTGCCGAAGTGGTGGTGATGTGGACTGGCATTCCAGCGGTACAGGTCACTTCCGAAGAGTCGCAGCGGCTGCTCAACCTGGAAGCCGATCTGCACCAGCGCGTCATTGGCCAGGATGAGGCCGTGCGGATCGTCGCCAGCGCCATCCGGCGATCGCGCGCAGATCTGCGAGATCGCCGCCGCCCGATTGGCTCGTTCATCTTCGTCGGGCCGACAGGCGTGGGTAAGACCGAACTGGCACGTGCGCTCACCGCGTCGCTGTTTGGCAGCGAGGACGCGCTCATCAAGATTGATATGTCCGAGTTTATGGAGCATCATCAGGCGGCGCGGCTGGTTGGCGCGCCTCCGGGCTACGTGGGCTACGATCAGGCGGGCCAGCTCACCGAAGCCGTCAAGCGGCGGCCATACAGCGTCGTGCTCTTCGATGAAGTTGAGAAGGCGCATCCCAAAGTCTTCGACTTATTGCTGCAAGTGTTGGAAGAAGGCCGTATCGCCGACGCGAAAGGGCACGAAGTAGACTTCAAGAACACCGTCGTCATTATGACCTCCAACGTTGGCGCTGAAGCGCTGAGCAGACGTGGCGACTTCGGCTTCTTGCCCGGCAAAGATGAGGCGAGTGAGCAGGCGAGCGAATCGCGGCGCATGCGTGAAACGCTCATCCCTGCGTTGCGCGAGCTATTCCGGCCAGAGTTCTTGAATCGCGTAGATGACATCGTGTTCTTCGAGGCGCTCACACGCGCGCAAATGCGCGCCATTCTGGAGTTGATGCTGGCGCAAACGGCGGCGCGGCTCGCCGAGAAGCTCATGGGGCTGCGTGTCACCGAGGCTGCCAAAGAGTATCTCGCCACGGCTGGCTATGATCGCGAATACGGCGCGCGTCCGCTCCGTCGCGTGATGCAGACTATGCTCGAAGACCGGCTGGCGGAGGGCGTGCTGCGTGGCCTGGTGAGGCCAGGTGATTGCGTAGTGGTAGATCGCAGTGAACGCGACGGCTTGCTATTCCGCACAGCGGCCTCCGTGCTGGCGCTCAGCGATGGCAGCACACAATTCGACTCACCGCAATCGGCGTAGCGGCGTTCGGTGGACGCCTAGCTGTTGGCATATACTTTGCCGCCAACGTCATGCGGATTGCTCGACCGCCAGGTCAATTACCTCGGCGTTCGCGATGCGCGCCAGGTCGTGCGGGGCGATGCTGAAGACGGCATTGGGGGTACCAGCCGCCGCCCAGATGGTGGCGAATCGCAGCAGGTCGCGGTCAAGGTACGTCGGCAGCGACTGCGCGTGGCCGACCGGCGGCACGCCCCCTATGGAGAAGCCGGTCGCGCTGCGCACGGTATCGGCGTCGGCCCGGCGAATCGGCGCGCCGCAGACCTGGGCGAGCTTTGCTGTGCTGGCCTGGTTCGCGCCGGAGACCAGAGCAAGAACTGGCTGATCGCCCGCCAGGAACACCAGCGACTTGACGATCTGGCCTACCTGCGCGCCCACAGCGGCGGCGGCCTCTTCCGCCGTGCGGGTGCTCTGCGAAAACTCGATAATCTCGGCCTCTACGCCAAGTGCATTGAGTGCCTCCACCACGCGCACAACCGACGCCTTCATTCGATTCCCCAATCCCCTCTAACTGCCGATTCCGTAATCTACACCAGCCATCACACGCTCGCCATCCTACATCAGCCTACCACATGCGCCGCATCGGAGTGGATGAGGTGCGCGGCTGCAAGTTGCGAGCGCACGCTACGCTCTGTAGTTGAAGCATGATGACGACGACATGCCTTACGTGATACCGAAGGGACACATTGTGAGCCGGAGTATAGATATGGCCGTCAAATTGGCACTGTGGGGCTATGCGGTGGGCGTCGCGGGATTCTACGGCATCGCATATCTGCGTAGCAGGCCCGCGCCGGCTTCTCCCGCCGTGTCCCTGCCTCCACCCGCCGATACCTCTGCCATGTGGCCGAAGGTGAGCATCATCGTGCCTGCGCGCGATGAGGAGCGAAATATTCGGACCTGCGTAGAGTCACTGCTGGCGCAAGACTATCCCAACTTCGATGTGACGGTGGTGGATGACGGCTCAAGTGATGGCACAGCCCAAATTCTGCGGGAGATACAGCGCAAGAACCCCCAAGGCAGGTTCTTGCGCGTGTCGCATGTGGACCATCTGCCAGCGGGATGGGCGGGAAAGCCCCACGCTATGCACACTGGAGCAGCGCAAGCTGATGGCGCGTGGCTGCTCTTCACCGATGCCGATACGCGCCATGCGCCAGGTGCGTTGCGGTTCGCCGTGGAGCGGGCCAGCGCGGGCGACGTTGATCTGCTCTCGCTCGGCGCGACCCAAGACCTGCCCGATTTTTGGGGGCGTGTGCTGATGCCGATGGCCTACCTCGGCATCTCAATGCAATATCCCGAAGCGCAGGTAAACAATCCGCGCTCTCCGATTGCGATAGCCAACGGGCAATATATGCTTGTACGCGCCAGCGCCTATCGCGCTATAGGCGGCTACGCCTCCGCGCGGCTGCGCGGCACTGTGCTGGATGATCGCGACCTGGCGCGCGAGATCAAGCATGCTGGCGGGCGTATCCAGCTTATTGATGGCCGCAAACTCCTGCGCACGCGCATGTATCACACGCTCGCCGAACACTGGGATGGTTGGGGCAAGAATGCCTACGCGGGGAGTCGCGGCGGGCTGCCCTTTTACGTGTTGATGCTGGTCGGCCTGCCGCTCTGCACGATTGTGCCGTTCTTCCTGGGCCTCGGCGGGCTGCTCACGCGCCGCAAAGACGCCGCTCTGGCGGGCGGTCTCGCCGCGTCCGCCGCGCTGGCCTATCGCGCGTGGCTGGATCGGAAACTGGCCGTGCCCCCACGCTACGTGTGGACCCAGCCGCTGGCGGGCGCGATCTTCACCGGCATCCTGGCGCGCTCATTCTGGCGCTCGCGCACCGGACGCGGCGTGACCTGGCGTGGCCGCACCTATCACGTGTGAGCCGTAGCGGGTTACGAATCTACTGGTCATCATTCAGCGCAGCCCGTGGAAGATAGTGCGCAGCAGCGCGTCCCAGTCCCAGCCCCACAGATCCGCCGCGACCCGATAGGCAATGGCAACCACCGGCGGCAACACCGTCGAGAGCACGATGATCTGCGATGAACGCTGCCCTAGCTCAAAGAGCGTTTCCGGCACCGTTTGTAGCGCGAGGCTGATCTGCCCCAGCGGATGCAGGCTCCGCACCAGCCCTTCCACATGTTCGTCTTCGGTCGCTGGGGGCGATCCTTCGACCTCGCGCATGTGGCTCCAGATGCGGAGGCTCTCATGCTGGCTCAACGCCCCAGCCAGTCGATGCTTGGCATCGCGTAGCCCCGCGAGTGTCAAGCGCAAAGGATAGAGCACCAGATAGGGGATGGCGGTAGCAAAAATCAGCGCGACCAAGATGAACCCTGCCAGCCCATTGCCCTGCGAAAAACCAGATACTGTGCGTGCGGTATTCACACTTTCCAGGGCGAAGACAATCAGCACGCCACCACCAATCACCAGCGTGTTTTGCACCAAGCGCATAATTATGCCAAAGCCGCCCAAGCCGTCGGGGTGCAAGAATTGCGGTTCAAGCAGCGCCTTGTGGCGAAATGAGCCATCCTTGAGCAGCAGGCGAAGCTGGCGGCAGGTGATGATATACCGAATCAGGTAGGAAACTGCGGCATAAATCTCCACCATCTGGATGAAAACATAGAGAAACCACGGCCACAGCACAGATGGGTAATACCATGTGAAAGGCGACTGAGCGGTCGCCATCAAAAATGTGGCCCAGAACGGTGCGAGAAAGATCAGGATGAGCGCTTGCCACCACCACCAGCGATTGTAGGCACGCTGCGCCCCCACGATGAACCGACGGTACTCATCCTCGGTCAATCCTGTGACACCATTGGCACGAAGCGCATCGAAGACCGATGGAATCTCGGTGAGCTGTCGCAGATACGCACGCGCGGCAATCGGCACAAGCACAATCCAGATAATCGCTGAATTGACATCGGAGAGCGCTGAATCGAAACCAGGACGCAGCAGCAGCGTTCCATTCAGCGCAGGAATCCCGTAGACACACACGACCCCTCCAAGCGCCACAACCCCGTACAACAGCCACGATCTACCGCGAAACAGGCGCAATATCAGCCGTGCCAGCGGATCGTGCGCAACGACACTGACCATAGGTAGACCTACCGGGCGCGCGCCATCCGCATGCGAATCGTGTGTCACTGGGTGCCTCCCGTATCGTCGCCGCAACGCGAGGCATGCGCCTCACGAGAGGGTCGCGCTGGCGCCGTCCAATTGCAGTACCAGCACATCATCCGGCTTCAGTGTCAAAGACAGGGTAGTGTTGTCATGGAGTATAGCGGACGAACCACTATATGTCCAGAGTGTGCGCATGGCAGTGTACTGACCACACAGTGAGGTGAGTGCCAGGGTACCCCGCTGTTCGCCCAAGCGGTTGAAGACGAAGAGCAGCAGCGAACCGGAAGGGTGACGGCGCGCCACACATTCGATGTCGAGATCGCTGACCCACGCTGGCTTGACTCCGTGCGCCTCCATCAATCCAATGGCATAGCGCCGCAGCTCCGCACGCTCGTCTGCCGCCAGTTGATAGTAGACACCCGTGGTGTATGCGCCGCCCAACACCGTGCCCAGCACAGTGCTTGTGCCCGCGCCGTGGTGTGTGGAATAGCTCGCGCGGCGCGATCCCGCCCGCAACGGATCCATCTGCGCGCCCTGTTCTTTCTTTTCCGGCTCGAAGGTTGTCAGCGTATAATCCCCACGTACCGGCATTCCCTCGGCGCTGGTAAGCCGCGCTGCTGGCAGCTTCTGATTCAGCAGCACCTTCAGCCCCTCGAATGAATCGGTATTCTGCATCGCCGTCGGCTCGCGCCGCCGTAGTCGCCAGCGTTCCCACAGTAGATATTTGCCAAGTAGGTCGGTCGCGAGGCGTCGCGCCACCGTCCCATAGCCAATATGCCGCCGCGAGGCTGCGGCCTGTGGATACAGCGCGCGTGCGGCGTCGAGTGTGCGCCCATATTCGTCACGACTGACCACGGTAGGGAAGGTGATTAGTTGCCCGCCATGTTCGACATAGCGGGTGAGTTTCACCAGCGAGACCGCATCCACCCAGCCGCGCGTGGGGAAGCATACCACCCGTGCGGCGGCCAGTTCGTCGTCCGTCACTCGTTGCAGATCGGTGAAGCGCGGCAGATAGCCTGCCGTGAGCAGCAGATCATAGCAACCCATAAGCCCTAACGACTCGAGGTAGAGCAGCGGATCGGGCAAGAATTGACCGGGAAGGTAGTCGCCGGGCATCAAACGCGCATAGGGTTGATACGTCAGATACAGCGCGTCACTGTAGCATGGCGCTGACTCCAGCAGCGAGGTCTCGTGCGCGGCAAGGAAGTCGTGGATGCTCGCCACCGCTTTCAGGCGCGCAGTGGGCGTGCCCTGCTCGCCGAAGAACGAGTGAAACGTATAGGGTGAGCCTTTGGGGTCGCGACCGTCATGCGCGATGTAATAGCTGTGCCCTTGGGTGCCATGAGCGACCCCACCAAGCGTCGCCTGCACGGTCGCCTCTGGCTTCACCCGCGCCCGTGGATCAAACCAACCGCTACCCATCTCCACCGAGATGAATGTCGCGTCAGGGCCGATCAGGGCGTGGAAGCGTTCCGGGTCGTGCGCGGGTGCGAACGGGAAATCCGCCGTGGATGGGTGGCCGGAACCCTTGGTGTAGATGTCATACCCCTGTACCGGCGCAATGCCGCGCTTCTGGCCGGGCGCGACCGGGCTGAGATAGATGTCCAGGTCATTGATCACTAGTGGCACCGATACGCCAAGGCGCGTAGCCATGTCGTGCAGGCTCGTCAGATAGGTCGCGACGTAGCCCTCCAGAAAGCTGTACCAGTCAGTAGCCTGGGGCAGCGGCGTGGGGCGCTTCGGCGGCAGCGCATGCTCGAAGGTGACAGCGCCATTCGCCCAGGTCGCGCGTAGTTTCATGATGTCGCCCGCATAGCGTTCGCGCAGGAAGTCACGCCAGCGCCGCACCGTATCGGGATTGAAATCGAAGTTGCCAAGCGTATTGCCCAGCGGCATGCCCGTCTCGTTGTCAAGTTGAAAGCTCAGCGCCATGTCGCCAAAACGTGGCCACAAGAACGCCACTATCTGCCGGTACCACGCTTCGACCTTGCCAAGATAGGTGGGATGCAGCAGCGAGTAGTAGTAATAGAACGATCCCTTGACCAATGCGCCACGTGGCCCGCGCATCACGCACTCCGGGTAATCGCGTCCCAGCCAGCGCGGTATGCCGAAACCGTCGAATTCGGCATAGATCTGCGGCCCTGGGCGGATCATCACCGGTAGTTCCACCTCGCGGCAGGCTTCGAGGAAATCGCTCAGGTTCGTGTAATCCCCTGCCCGTCCGTCGAAATCGAACTGGCCCTCTTCCGGCTCGTGCAAAATCCAGGGTACGTAGGTCGCGACTGCATTAAAGTTCGCCGCGCGAAGCTGGCGTAACGCGGGCCGCCAAAGCGCGCGACGCACGCGGAAATATTGCAACTCACCGCAGCGTAGATACGCTGGCTTGCCATTCAAAACAAACGGCGCGCCCGCCAGAGAGGACATGCGTGTATCACCCTTCAATCAAGACATAGCAGGCAGCAGCAGACCTGCCTTACCAGCGCAGGCGTGGGATGTGCCGGGCCAGCACGCGCGGATTTGGAAGCCGCAAGCCGCGCCGCTGGGAGCGTGCCTCACCGGCGAGTTCCATTGTTTGCTCATAGGAGCATAGCGTCGCCCGCAGGCAGGCCTCATGGGAATATGCCTGCGCTGATTCGTAGGCGCTGGCGCTCATCTCCAAGCGCAGTTTCGGCTCGCGGACAAGCCGTTCCAGAGATCGGGCGAACACGCCAGTCGTATCATCGGGGGATGCGAGGAAGCCGTTGTAGCCATCCTCAATGATCTCTGGCACACCCGCCGCCGCCAGCGCCACCACTGGCACTCCGCATGCCAGGCTTTCTAGTAGCGCCATCGGCTGATTCTCGGTCAGGCTCGCCGAAACGCATATGTCGCTGCCCGCCACCTGCTTCGCCAGGGCGTCGCCGCGCATCCAGCCGAGAAAGCGTATCCGTCCATCCAGGCCCATTCCCTGCGCCTGCGCCTTCAGATGCCCCATCATCGGACCGTCGCCCGCGATGTTGAACACTGCATTTGGATTCCGCCGCAACACGGGTTCGGTCAGGTCGAGCAAATGCGGCAGATTCTTTTCAGCGGCTAGGCGGCCAAAATAGAGCATCTTCACCGCCGAACGTTTGGAGCGATTCTTCGAGCGCGCGATGGGATGGAAGCGCCCCGTATCAACCGGGTTCGGCACGATGATCGCCGGGCGGTGCAGCCCTCCCGCGATCACATCGCGCACCAGGTAGTGCGAGGCGCAGGAAATCAGGTCGCACTGATTATAGAACGTGGCGACATAGCGGCGGATGAGCGCGGAGATTCGCTGATTTACCTGATGCCCAAAGCGCGAATAGGCGTCTACATATTCGCCAAAGAGCGTGTGATGGGTGCCAATGAGCGGGATGCCGTGCAACTTCGCGGCGCGCGCTCCCTGCCAACCGATGCTGAAGGGAGTGTGGCAGTGGATGACATCGGGACGAAAGCGGGCCACTAGGCGCATGAGGGTGATGCCCACCGGCGACGCAAGGGTGAAGTCTGAATAAAGTGGCAGCGGCACCGCCCGAAGGCGTACTACCGCGAACGGTTCGTCACCTCCCGCGCGGGAGCGGTGGCCGCCAGCCGTGCAGACCATGACCGTATGTCCATCCCTGGCCAGACTCCGCGCCAACGTTTCCACACAGGTCGCCACGCCGTTCACCTGCGGCGGATAGGTGTCGGAGAAAATCATCACGCGCATGTCCAGCGCCTTTCGCCACATTCCTGGCTGTAGTCGTAAGGGTGTCTGCTCGTTTATCGCAGCTTATCACCTTCACCCACATCGGGCGCATGGTGCGCACTTGACTGTACCATAGATGCTCTTGTGTGGCAATCAATTCATGCCGTATGTAGCCACGCGCCAGCGCGTCTGGCGTAGTCAGGTCCACCGTCTGCGCATTCCATGGTATGCTACAGCGGTACACTACATCTGCGCGGTAGAAGGCATCTCCAATCATCACCGACGCGCCGCGCCGCTATGAATGCCGCATGAAGAGAGGGAGACACGCGAGTGGCACGATATAACTATGGTGGGCAGGCGGTCATCGAAGGGGTGATGATGCGTGGGCGGCGCAGCGCGGCAGTGGCATTGCGCGCACCCGCAGGCGGCATTCTGGTGCATGAGGAGCCACTCAAGGCGCGTTTCTATACCAGCCGTATCTCGCAGTGGCCGTTTGTACGTGGACTGCTGCTGCTGTGGGATATGCTGGTTCTCGGTACACGCATGATGATGTTCGCCGCCAATGTCTCCGTCGAAGGCGCAATGCAAGCTGCCGAAGATGCCGACCCCAAGGGCGACAAGAACACAGAGAGCGCCGCGCCCACACTCGCGCCGGAGACCGCTATCCCTGGCACAGTCGTCGAGGCGAATCCGGCGGGCGCATCCGCGCTGGGCGGCGTGAGCATCGGTTTCGCGCTCTTCTTCTCGCTGGCCTTCGCTATCGGCCTCTTCTTCCTGCTGCCACTGGCCGCCGTCGGCGCGGCGCATCGCTGGATCGGCGTGGGCTGGCAGAGTCTCGTGCTGGAAGGGTTGATCCGGCTGGCGATCCTCATCGCCTACCTCGCCGCCATCGGGCAGCTACCCAGCATCAAACGCGTCTTCGAATATCATGGCGCGGAGCACAAAGCCATCAACGCCTACGAAGCCGGCAATCCGCTCGACGTGGACCATGTGCGCCGGGCATCGAAGGTGCATACGCGCTGCGGCACCGGCTTTCTGCTGATTGTCGTCGTGCTTTCGATTTTCGTCTTCGCGCTGGTCGGCCATCCACCGCTGCCACTGCTGGTGCTCTCGCGCATCTTGCTGGTGCCGGTGATCGCCGCCATCGCCTATGAACTGATGCGGCTGGGCGCGGCCAACTATCGCTTCCGCGTCGTCCGCTGGTTGATGGCTCCGAGCCTCGCCCTGCAAGGATTGACCACCCGCGAGCCAGACGCATCCCAGATGGAGTGCGCCATCGTCGCGCTGGAGCGCGTGCTGCGTACCGACGGCGTCGCCGCGCTCAACCGTGTCGCATAGGCTGCCGCACCTTCCGTCGCATAGATCATTTAACGAGGAATGCCCCATGACCACCCAGGCCGAACACGCAGAAGAGCAGGATATCAGCCCCGAAGAAATTCCCTCCCCGCCCGCCGCCGCTGAGCTTGGTCGCGAAGAAGCCGAAACGCCCTCAGCCCCACCGATCCTCAGCGGCAAGTCGTTCCTGCGGAAAGGGCTGCTCCGCTGGGTCATCATGGGAGGCATTCGCTACTGCTATCGCATCTGGACCCGCATCGCCGTCCGCGCTTTTCCCGAAGGTTCGCGCCGTGCCGCCTTCGCCAATCGCATCGGCATCCCTCTGCCGGACCGGCTCAATATGAGCTGGGTGACGCCTCAACTTGCCGTCGGCGGTCGCATCCACCCCGGCGACATCGCGCGCCTGGCCGCCAAGGGAGTCACCCGCGTGGTAGACACCCGCTCGGAGCATCAAGACGACGAGGCGGCGCTGGCGAAAGCGGGTATCGAGTTGCTGTATCTGCCCACCAGAGATACTTTCCCGCTCACCGTGGCGCAGTTGCGCGAGGGCGCGGACTGGATCAACCAGCAGATTGCCGACGGCCAGCATGTGCTGATTCACTGCGAGCACGGCGTGGGGCGCAGTGTGCTGTTGACCGCCGCCGCGCTCGTCGCGCAGGGCATGGGCGCCCATCACGCCCTTAACCTCATACAGCGTCACCGTTGGCAGGCCGCCCCCAACCACCGCCAGATACGGCGCCTGCAAGAGTTCGAGCGCACTATGCACGCCCCTGTGCCGCAGCGGTAATATCCTCCCCCTTTGGCGCGTATTCTCTCAAGAGATGCCTGCTCATAGCGCCGCCAGAGAAGGAGGCGATGCCCATGCGCCAACGTCCTAACTACCATCGCGGCATGCGCAGTGCGGTCTTCCTCCTCGCCGCGTTGCTGCTCTTCGTGGGCTGCTCGTCTTCCACCACGCGGCCGATTCCGCCGCCAACCGTAACGGGCACGCGCAACCTCACCGGCCCCAGCCAGGACTGGCTCACCTTCGGCTACGACGCCGCACGCAGTGGCGTCAACCCCAACGAGCGCATCGTCTCGCCCAACAACGTCGCGGGACTCCACCGGCTCTGGCAGGTAACGCTACCTGGCGTCGAAGACTCCCCGCCAGTGCTGCTCAGCGGCCTCACGCTGCCAGACGGCTCCGTGCGCGACATGCTGTATGTGCTGACGCGCGACGGCCAGTTCCTCGCGCTGGATGCCGCTAGCGGCGCAATTCTCTGGAGCCACCATCCATCCGGGCCAAAGATCACTCATTCCTCGCCTGTGGCCGATCCCTCGCGGCAATACGTCTACGCCTACGGCCTGGACGGCGCGCTGCACAAATACGCCGCGACCACTGGCGACGAGGTCACGAGCGGCGGCTGGCCCGCATCCATCACGCGTATGACCAGCAGCGAGAAGGAATCGTCCGCGCCCAACCTCGCCAACGGACGCATCTACGTCATCACCAGTGGCTATCTCGGCGACGCCCCGCCCTATCAAGGGCATGTCGTCAGCATTGCCTTCGCCGATGGCAGTGAGCACATCTTCAATAGCCTGTGCGCGAATCTGCCCTATCTGCTCGGCCCAACCGACTGCGCTAGCCAGCAATCGGGCATCTGGGCGCGCGGCGGCGCTATCGTAGACCCTACCACAGGCAATCTGTTCGTCGTGACCGGAAACGGCCCCTACACCGGCAACACCGGCGGCAACGATTGGGGCGACAGCGTGTTGGAGCTATCCCCCGACGGCAGCCGCCTGCTCGATTCCTACACGCCTGCGACCTACCGGCAACTCGACGAGACCGACGCCGACCTCGGCAGTACTGCTCCCGCGCTCCTGCCCACCGTGCCGAACAGCAGAACTCCGTACATGCTCGTGCAGGGCGGCAAGGACGGCATTCTGCGGCTGCTCAACCGCCGCGACCTGAGCAGCGCGGGCGGCCTGGGGCATATCGGTGGCGAACTTCAGACGCTGGCGACTGCCACCTGCGGCCTCTTCACCCAGCCAGTCGTCTGGCAAGACCCCGCTAGCGGCGCGGTATTCGTTTTCGTCGCGGCGCAGTGCGGCTTCACCGCCTACCGGTTGGATACGGATGCCTCCGGCGTCTCGCGCCTGCGGCAAGTCTGGGCGGCGGACCTGCGCGCCACCACGCCGATACTCGCGGGCGGCGTGCTCTTCGCCGCGACCAGTGGCGCCATCGTCGCGCTCGACCCAGCCACCGGGCACACGCTCTGGACCAGCGATCAGGCCAGCGCGGGCGGCACTATTGGCAGCATCCACTGGCAGAGTCCCATCGTCGCCGGTGGCCGTCTCTATTGCGCCGACGAAAGCGGCCACCTGACCGCCTATGGCCTGTAGTTGCCACCGGCAGCGCCACATCACAGCCCGATGTGTACAATAGAACCGGTGGCTTCGCGCATGCGTTGGGATAAGATTGGGGGAGCGCATATCATGACCGAGTACCCACAGCACCGGCCGGTCACCCTGGCTACACACGGCCTCGTCGCCGCGCCACACTACCTTGCGGCACAGGCCGGACTTCATCTGCTGAAGGCTGGCGGCAACGCGATTGACGCCGCCATCGCCGCCAACGCCACGTTGCAGGTGGTCTATCCGCAGCTCTGCGGGCTTGGCGGCGATCTCTTCGCGCTGCTCTACGACGCGCGCAGCCGCGAGCTCTATGGCCTCAATGCCAGTGGACGCGCTCCCCGCGCCGCCACCATCGAACGCTATCACGCGCTCGGCCACGCGACGATGCCCGACTTCGGCATCCACACGGTCACCGTCCCTGGCTGCGCGGACGGCTGGGGACAGCTTGCCGAACGCTTTGGGCGACTGGGGCTGGCTCGCGCACTCGCCCCCGCCATCGCCTACGCCACGGACGGATTCCCCGTTGGCCCTGGATTGCATGCCGCGCTGGTCCGCATGGATTCGCTGGGCCACACACATCGCTCCTTCCGCGAGCATTTCATGCCCGGCGGCGCGATTCCCCCGGCGGGGGGCGTCTTCCGCCGTCCCGATCTGGCGCGCACGCTGCGGCTCATCGCCGAGCGCGGACCGCAGGCGTTCTATCGCGGTGAACTGGCCGACCAAATTGCTACATTCTTCGCGAGCGAGGGCGGGCTGCTCGCTGGTGACGACCTTGCCGCGCACACCAGCGAATGGGTCACGCCGCTCTCCGTGCGCTTTGGCGACCTCGACGTATATGAGTTGCCGCCGAATACCCAGGGCGTCACGGCGCTCCAGATGCTCGGCATCATGGATGGCCTGCCGCTGGGCGCGGATCCACTGGATGTGGCGACGGCGCATCTGGCCGTCGAGGCGAAAAAGCTCGCCTTCGCCGACCGCGACGCATATCTCACCGACGCGGCGCACATGCGCGTGGATCCGGCGGCGCTGATCGCCCCCGACTACCTGGCCAGCCGCCGCGCACTGATTACCCCCGATTGCGCTCAGCCATCTGTCGCGCCGGGGAGTGTCAACGGCGACACGATCTATCTCTGCGCCGCCGATGAGGAGGGCAACGCCGTCTCACTGATTCAGAGCAACTATCGCGGTTTCGGCAGCGGGCTGGTAGTGGATGGCACGGGCATCGTCCTGCAGAATCGCGGCGCGTACCTCTCGCTTGACCCCGACGCCGCCAACGCCCTTGCCCCCGGCAAGCGCACGCTGCACACGCTGATTCCCTCGCTGGCGCTGCGCGACGGCTTGCCTGCCGTCGTCTTCGGCTGCATGGGCGGCGACGGTCAGCCGCAGACGCACCTGCAAGTCTATACCGCGCTGGCCAAGTTTGGGCTGAACATCCAGGCGGCCATCGAGCTACCACGTTGGCTGGATGGCGTCGCCGCGCTGGGCACGCCCGAACGCCTCTGGCTGGAAAGCCGCTTCCCCAGCGAAACGAGTACGGCGTTGCGCGCGTTGGGGCATGATGTCGAAATTGTCGGGCCATGGGATTCCCAGATGGGGCATGCCAATGGTATCGTGATCGATCATACGAACGGCGTGCTACACGGCGGCAGCGATCCTCGCGCTGAGGGCGCGGCTGTTGGGTGGTAGGTGGCTGTCCTAGCGCCCCCGTGCCCCAGCAGGCGTAATTCCGCTCGCCTTCTCGTGCTGTGCGGGCGTTTCGCCGGCCATATGCCGCCGCTGCTGCCCGCGCGCCATCCGCCACAGCCCCATCGTCGTCGCCAGCCCCACCAGACCGAACACGAGCCAAGGCAGCGCCGGAAGATGCCAGCGCCCGCCCAGGTCATAGAGCAGCCCACCGCTGAAGTTGCCCAACCCACCACCGAAGGCCAGCGCCAGCGAGTTCACGCCGAAGTAGGAGCCGAGCGCGGCGGGGTTCGCCAGCGAGGCCGCTACGGTCTGCTGGCTCGGCGCGGCCAGCACGACGCCCAGGCACAGGCAGACGACACACCCCAGCAGCACCGGCATATTCCCCGCCAACGCCACCGCGCCAATCCCCAGCGCCATCAGCAGCAGGCCTAGCGTCAGAATGGGCAGCGGCCGCAACCAGCGCCCCGCCAGCCGGATCAACGGATAGCTCAGCACGATCAGCATCACCGAATTGATGGCGTAGATCCAGCCGACCGCGCTCGCCGTCCCGCTGATCGCCTTCGCCGCCAGCGGCAGCGAGATGGTGAACTGCACCCAGAGAAACCAGTAGCCCATCAGCAAGACATTGAACGTCATGAAGGGCCGGTCGCGCAGCGCCAAGCCGATGCCGCGCACCAGCGTCCCGCCGTCGCTGGCGCTCGCCACGCGCACCGGCGGCAGAAAGATCAGCGTGATGGCGAAGTCCACAAAGAAGCAGCTTGCCGCCACCAGCGCCACCAGCGCGAAGTTCGCCGCCAGCAGCAGCGCGCCCACCTGTGTGCCGATGGCGACGCCCAGCCCGCCCACGACGCCCGTCAGCGAGTAGAAGCGCGCGCGATTCTGCTCGTCCGTCAGCGCGGCGATAGCGGCGGATTTGGGCGCCTCGAAGAGGCTGCCGCCCAGCGCCGCCAGCAGCGCCGAGAGCAAGAGCAGCGGGAATGTAGTGGCCCAGGCGAGACTGAGGAAGCCCACCGCACGCAGCAGCACCCCCGCGCAGATCAGCCATTTCACGCCGAAGCGGTCCGCCAGGATGCCCGCGACGGGTGTGCTGCCCTGCTGCAAGAGTTGGCGCAGCGCCAAGACTAGCCCAATCGAAGCGGCGGCCCAGCCCAGTCCATCTACATAATGCACCGAGATCAGCGGAATCACCATGAAGAAGCCGCCGTAGACGAGGAACGTATCCACCAGAATCGTGGCCAGTCCCCGCCGCCGCGCGGCTTCGCTCAACGTATATGCCGACGCTGCCACAACCAAACGACTCCCCCCACGCGCTCCGAATGGCGCTCAACTCCGTATCCTTCTATTGTACCATCGCCAGCGAACATGTTCGCCACACATCTACCACACGCACGCATCTTGAAATGCGCGAGGGCGGAAATTCGCGCCGGCCAGAAGGCCAGTTGCTCATCTCGAATGGGGCAAGAGGTCCAAGAAGACCAAGGGTATCATCCTGGATATGACCCCCTTGACCCCCTTGGTCTCATTGCATGATGAGATTGGATGAAGAGCCGTGATTATCCCCCACCATCATCTATAGACGTCATTTGACAAGCAAAGGGACTCATCATATAGTGTCACCGTCCCCAAGGCATGGGAGATCGTAATGTGCGGCGAATATCCGTAGAGTGAAAGGCAATCCCATGGCACGCCTCGAGAAGAAGAGCTTCAACGCGCCTGATGAGCGACGCACACCCTCTAACACGACGATGGAAACCGTGCAGTTCGGCGACCGGATGGTGGCACGGATCACCTATCACCCCGGCTGGCGCTGGAGCAATGACATCAAGCCAGGAGCAGGCACCGACCTCTGCCAGATCAATCACTTCATGTACGTGCTCTCCGGCCAAACACACGTGGTCATGGCTGATGGAACTGAAATGGACATCGGGCCGGGTGATATCGTTACGATACCTGCTGGCCACGACGGTTGGGTCGTTGGCGACGAACCTTGCGTGCTCCTCGACTTCGGTGGCGCCGTGCGCTCAGAGTAGGTAGCGTATCGCATGGAGAGCGGCGTGTGAGGCGGGCTTTCCTTCTCCCCATGCAAAACTCCAAGGGGGTCATATCCAGAGAATGATACCCTTGACCCCCTTGGAGTTTTGCATGGGGAATGTCACGCCTTGTCTATCGTGACTTGCCAGTTGATACCGAATCTGTCCGCCAGCCAGCCGCAGCGGCGCCCCAGGGCTGTGCCGTCACACGAGACATCACGAGACATCACGAGAACCAATCTCGCTGTCACATTGGGCGGGTTTCGCACGTCACTACCATGACGGAACCCAACGAAGGAATGTGCCTGATGGACGAACACGCATTTCTGGCTCAACAATTCGAAGCAAACCGCACCCACCTGCGGGCGGTGGCCTATCGCATGCTCGGCTCGCTCAGCGAAGCAGACGACGCCGTGCAGGAATCGTGGCTCCGGCTCAGCCGCGCCGACACCAGCGACGTCGCGAATCTCGGCGGATGGCTGACCACTGTGGTCGCACGGGTCTGTCTCGACATGCTGCGCTCGCGTCAGTCGCGCCGCGAGGAACCCTTGGAAGCGTCCATACACGAGCCAATCATGCGCCGCGAGGATGGCGGCGACCCCGAGGACGAAGCGATTCTGGCCGATTCGGTCGGGCTGGCGCTGCTCGTGGTGCTCAACACACTGAATCCCGCCGAGCGCCTCGCCTTTGTGCTACACGATCTCTTCGACGTACCCTTCGACGAAATTGCGCCCATCGTGGGCCGCTCGCCCACTGCGGCGCGGCAACTCGCCAGCCGCGCACGCCGCCGGGTGCAGGGCGTTGGCGAGGCAGCGACGACCAATCCCCAGGCCGATCTCGCTCGCCAGCGTGCCGTGGTTGACGCCTTCCTCGCGGCGTCGCGCTCTGGCGACTTCGACGCGCTGCTCGCCCTGCTCGACCCCAACGTCGTGCTCCACGCCGACCAGGCAGCCGTGGCTGTGGGCGCGGCAAGCGAAGCGCGCGGCGCACAGGCGGTAGCCCAGCAGTTCGCGGGACGTGCCCGTGTCGCGCAACCCGCGCTGATCAATGGCGCTGTGGGTCTTGCCTGGGCGCCAGGTGGAGCGCCACGTGTCGTATTCGACTTCACCATCACCAGCGGCAAGATCGTCGCCATCACCCTGATCGCCGACCCCGAACGCCTGCGCCAGTTCGACCTGACGCTCCTCGACGACTGAGGAACGACAAGCCACCACCCCGTTCGCTCCCTTGACACACCGCCCCCCGCATTTTATGCTTGGCGCACCACCCGGCACACCGCCGGGCGATTCAAGCCCGCCACACCCCTGCTAGGGCGCATACGCATCGTCGCAACAGTTTCTTGGAAAGGCATCGCATGGGCAAACTAGATGGACGGGTCGCCCTCGTCACCGGCGCAGCACGCGGCATTGGCGCCGCCATTGCCCGCAGGCTATCCGCCGATGGGGCAGCCGTCGCGCTGGCCGATCTCGATCTTCCCGGCTGCGAAGCGCTGGCAGGCGAACTGGCGCAGGCGGGCGGGCGCGCACTTGCCATTGGCTGCGACGTCTCGGACGCCTCCGCCGTGCAGCACATGGTGGACGCCACCATCGCTGGCCTCGGCCAGCTCGATATCCTCGTCAACAACGCTGGCATCATCCGCGACAACCTGCTCTTCAAGATGACCGACGACGACTGGGACCGCGTCATCGGCGTTCACCTGCGCGGCGCATTCCTCTGCGCGCGGGCCGCGCAGAAGCCGATGGTCGAGCGCCAGTATGGGCGCATCATCAGCGTCTCCTCCACCTCCGCGCTGGGCAATCGCGGCCAGGCCAACTACTCTGCTGCCAAGGCAGGCATCCAGGGTCTCACGCGCACGCTCGCCATCGAACTTGGCAAATTCGGCATCACCGCCAACGCCGTCGCCCCTGGCTTCATAGATACCGACATGACGCGCGCCACCGCGCAGCGCATGGGCGTCACGCCCGAAGCCTTCGCGGCGGGCGCATCGCAATACATTTCCCTGGGGCGCATCGGCCAGCCCAGTGAAGTGGCCAGCGTCGTCGCCTTCCTGGCCTCGGATGACGCGAGCTACGTCAGCGGTCAGGTGATCTATGTCGCGGGCGGACCCGCGGGCATTCTCATGTGATCCACACGTATCCACGCCATGAATATCTCTGTAGCCGCGCTCTCTGAATGTATGAACGCTGTGATGGGGCAACATTGGTTAGCCCCCTCGATTCACGCTCCGGCACGCGAAGCCGTGAGCGCCTGCAAGTGAAGTGAGGTGAACGATGGACCTGGGCCGGATGCTGGCACAAACCGCCGAACGCTTTCCCGACAAAACGGCGATCATCTTTCGCGATCACCAAACGAACTACAGTGAGTTCGATCAGCGCGCGAATCAGGTGGCGAACGCGCTGATTGCGCAGGGGGTCGAGCCGGGGGATCGGGTTGCCCTCTTCATGCACAATATCCCGCTCTTCATGGAAGCCTACTATGGCATCGTCAGGGCAGGCGCATCGGTGGTGCCGATGAACGTGCTGTATAAGCCGGGCGAGGTCGAGTACATCCTTAAGGATAGCGGCGCGAAGGCGCTGCTGACCTTCGCTACCCCGGCCGCCCCGTACTACATGTCCGCCCTGGCCGCCGCCGTCAATGCCCCCGATCTGCGTGCGGTCATCGTCGCCGCGCCCGAACCTGTGCCCAACACCCTCTCCTGGGCCGAGGCGGTCGGCGGAGCGGCGAGCGATGCCCCAAATGTGGAGATCCACCCAGAGCAGGTCGCTGTCATTTCCTATACCTCCGGCACCACTGGACGGCCCAAAGGAGCCATGCTCAGCCACCGCAACCTGCTCTCGAACTGCGAGCAGTGTATGATGCTGCCCGCCATTGCCGTTCGGCCCGACGACGTGGTTTGGCTGGCACTGCCGCTCTTCCACATCTACGCGATGAATGTCGGAATGAACCTGTCGGTGCTGAACGGCGGTACGATGGTGCTGATCGAACGCTTCGAGCCAGCATCCAGCCTGGACGCAATCCAGAAGCACAAGTGTACCGTGCTCTATGGCGCGCCGCCGATGTTCGTCGTTTGGTCGCAAGTTCCCAACATCCAAGACTACGATCTGACCAGCCTGCGCTATGTAGCGTCGGGCGCCGCCGCCCTGCCCGTGAAGATCATGGAGGCGTTCCAGGGACTTTCCGGTGTCCCAATCAGCGAAGGCTATGGCCTCTCCGAATCTTCCCCCGTGCTGACCTCCAATGCCGCTGGTCCCATCACCAAGGCGGGAACCGTTGGTCCAGCGATTCCTGGTGTGGAAATCAAGATTGTAGATGAGGCGGGCGCCGAACTGCCGCACGGCCAGATGGGGGAACTGATCGCGCGCGGCCCGAACATCATGATGGGCTACTGGCGCCAGCCCGAAGCCACCGCCGAAACGCTCAAAGATGGCTGGCTGCATACTGGCGACCTCGCCACCCAGGACGACGACAACTATTTCAGCATTGTTGACCGCAAGAAAGATATGATCGTCGTCTCCGGCTACAACGTCTATCCACGCGAGGTCGAAGAGACGCTGTTCCGCCATCCTGCCGTGGCCGAGGCCGCCGTTGTGCAGTATCCCGACCCCTATCAGGGCGAATCGGTGATGGCGTTCGTCGTGCTGAAACAGGGCGAGAGCGCCAGCGAGCAGGACATCATTGACTTCTGCCGCAGCCAGATCGCCGTCTTCAAGTGCCCGCGCAAGATCGCCTTCGTGGATGCGCTGCCGAAGAACAACACCGGCAAAGTGCTGCGCCGCGAATTGCGCGACCAAGCCGAGCAGATGGTTGGGAGTGGCGCATGATTTCAGCATTGGTGCTGCTCAACGTTCAACGTGACGCCATCAACTCCACCGCGCAGGAATTGCTCCAGATACCGGGGGTGGCTGAGGTTTATTCGGTCACCGGCGAATACGATCTGGTGGCGGTTCTGCGGCTGGCCAAATACGAAGACCTGGCCGACGTGGTGACGGAGCGCATGGTGGCTATCGCGGGCATCACCCGCACCCACACGATGATGGCCTTCAAGGCGTACTCCCGCGAGGACCTGGAGCAAGCCTGGGACATCGGCGTAGAGTAACGTCCGCACGTCCGGCAGCGCCAGGCAGAGCAAGCGGGCGACTTGGTGGCGCATGCGGGCAGCGCACGCAGGCGGTCACGATCCTTCGTTTCCGCGCGCATGCGCTGCCGTGCCAGCGTCGCCATAGGAGCGCCAAGTGATAGTACGCGGCGCGTTACAGTGCAAACGGCAGCGATTACGAAAAGCGTAACTCGGCGGCGAGCAAATCGGCAGGTGTCGTCACTTTGATGTTGGCCGCGCTGCCCGCCACCACGGCTACGGCATGGCCCGCGCGCTCGAACGAGGCTGCGGTATCTGTGCCCTCGAAGCCCGCGTGGCGCGCCTGATCGTAGACGGCGAGCAGCATGCGCGCA
The DNA here is from genome assembly GCA_030167145.1 of Ktedonobacterales bacterium. Taxonomy (GTDB): domain Bacteria; phylum Chloroflexota; class Ktedonobacteria; order Ktedonobacterales; family JADMIN01; genus SMAG-U1939. The sequence goes on from CP126532.1 coordinate 570,259, forward strand.
TCGAAGGCCTGGGGTGTCTGCGCGCGCCACAGGTCCGCTGGCTCTATCACCTGCTGGATCATCCCATCCTCGGCGACACGCGCAAGAGATTCACGCGCGCCCACTGGCGAGGCAAGCAGCGCGCTCCCATGCGTGCGGGCCGCCTCCACCACCGCATCTATCGCCGCTGGCGCGATGAGGGGCCGCGCGCCATCGTGAATCAGGATGACGTCCAGTTCGCCGGCATTGATGCGCTCGCGTAGATGCGTCAACACGTTGTCTTCGGACTGATGCCGTGTCTCCCCTCCCGCAATGATCGCCGTCACACGTGGAAACTTATACCTTTCTACGATCTCGTCGCGAATGTAGTCCATCTCAAGTGGATGCGCAACCAACACGATGTCATCCACGACGCGGGCCTGTGTGAACGCGGCGATGGTATGGACGAGCAGCGGCTTGCCTGCCAGCGGCAGAAAAACCTTGTTGCGTCCCGCGCCCATACGTGTGCCTTGTCCGGCGCAGAGAATGGCGGCAATGGTCCCGCGCTGCGGGTGCGGCGCTGCCGCTGAGTTGTGCGCCATGAACATCCTCTCCCTGGCCGCAGCCAAGATTGCCGCCCGCTCTACGCGCAGCGAATATTCTCCACCGCTTTATAGCGCGACCCTGCCATCCATGTCCAGCGCGCAAACATGTTAGCCAGCTAACGCATGAGTCCGGCTATAGGACTGATCTGTAAGACACTAGTACTACCTCATCAGGGCGCCTCATGCATTTATGTCGCCGGATGCGGTACATTCCCCCTCGTGCCTGCGAGAGGGGTGGTGACGCTCACTGCTTTCCCAATCGGTGGAAGGCAGGCGAGACGCTCGCATGTCCGCTCTGAAACGTAGGCGCCCCAGAGGACCAGAACATCTCTCGGTTTATAGGTGTTCGCGGCGCAAGGCGAATGTACTCGCAAGGGGCCGCACTCTGGCGCACGACAACGAAACACTGGAGCACGCATGGTGGCTTTATTGGAAGTCACCCCACGTCAGCGGGGCAGCGCTGGAAGCGCATGCGCCGAGGAGGGCAAACAATCGCGGTATCGCAGCCGCGGTGGCCGTCGCCACAGGGGCGGAGGGCCGACAGGAGGTTTTTGGTTTTGAGTCTCGCATCACTAACCCGGTTTGTGGATTCGGCGAAGCAGTCTTCGCGCAAGGTGAAGACGGTCGCCATTTTGACAGGGGTGTTTGGTTTCTCGATGCTCGCAGCAAACACGGGCAGCATCCCCACCGCGCATGCAAGCTCGTTCCGCTTTTCGCGCGGCTATTCCGTGCAGTCCGGCTGGCTCTGCTACGGCTGGAGCAACGGCGCTTACCACTGCACACAACACTGGCACCGCTCTGGCAACCGCCTCGTCTCTGACAACCCTGGTTGGGTTCCTAACGGCGGCAGCGCAACCACCTCGTACTCCCACTCGTCCAGCAGCAGCGGGCGCTCCTATTCGAGCGGCTACCATCCGCGTGGCGCGAGCACCTATCCGTGGGGCCAATGCACCTGGTATGCCTGGTCGCGCGACACGCGACTCTATGGCATGGGAATGCCGTATCAGTGGACTGGTCGGGCAAGCGCGCGCGGCTTCCGCGTTGGTGGCACACCAGTCGCCGGAGCCACGGTGGTCTTCGCGGGCGGCGTGCAGGGCGCCGACTCGGTGGGCCATGTGGCGCATGTCGAGCGCGTCTACGGGAACGGCACGTTCCTGGTCTCTGAGATGAACTACTACGGTTTCGGCGGCGGCTTCGGTCGCGTCAGCTACCGCGTGGCCCACACTGGCTGGGGCGTCAGCTTCATCTATTAAGCCGCCTGCCCGGTGGCAGCCAGTGCCTTGGGGTGGATTGGGATGATGGGTGTGGCGTAGAGGATTACCCCATAGCGCATCGTATGACTCAGTCGGAGCACATGCCGCGTTTGCGCTTCCTTCCAGTGTGCGCGAGCGGCGGTATGCCAGCCGACGATACGACAACACCAACGGCCCGTGGACGCCGTCGTGCATGCTCCACGGGCGTTGTGCATATGGTGCCGACCCAAATCAATGGCCCAGCGTCTGGAAGACAGTTCCCAGGATGAAGATAGCGGCGGTGGCGTTGTTGGCGGCATGCAGCGCCATACACGGCCAGATCGAGCCAGTGCGCCAGCGAATGACCGCCAGCACCAGGCCAATCACCAGCAGCGGCGCGAACGAGCCAACGTCGCCATGCACCAGGGCGAAGAGCAGCGCCGAGACGATGGTCGCCAGCCAGACGTTCATACCGCGCAAGAAGCCCGCGAACATGTAGCCCCGGAAGAAGATCTCCTCACAGAATGGCGCAACGAACACCGCGCCGATCAGCGCGGCGATCACGGTGAACGGCGCATACGTCGCTTCCTGCTCTAGCCCTGCGCCATTGGTTTGCAAGGACAGGTGGAACACGTCAATGATCACCTGGTAGATAAGCAGCACCGTGAAGACGATGACCAGTCCGAGGATCACCCAGCCGATAGCGATGAGCCAGGAGATGATCGGTGATGGGTGTATCTTTTTGAAACCGAGCGCGCGCAAGCCATCGCGCACGGAGACACCCTGGGGACGCCGACGCACGGCGAACCAGAAAGGCGCAAGCAGGAATGCGCCTTCGGTAATGACGGTGAAGCCGAGAAAGATAACGGCGGTGAGCAGATCCACCAGAGGATTGAGGCGAGCCTTCGGCGTGGTGGCGGCACCCTGGCTGGCGCTCAATTCGATGGCGACAAAGAGCAGCCACGGCACGAGGGTGATCGCAGTGCCGATGAGGGTTTGGCGAAAGGTCCACGGCGTCACGCCGACTCGCCCATAGTGCGGATCCAGCGGTGCGGGTGCGTCGCTGTCGGGCACAGGATAATTGGTGTGGGCGGGATACACTGGATATGATACCCCCGATGGAGCGGCATCAGGTGAGGGCGGCAGTGGCGGCAGTGGCGTGGAATCGGACATACGCACGTTTCCTTTATGGTTGCTCTCTCGGACGATGCCGCAGCAACTCTGGTGTGTTTCCGGCCACCTCGCGGTTCCAGATAGGTCGAGAGCAAGCGCAGATGCGCGCCGCGTTGTCTATGGTGGGCCGTCGCCCCTATGATACAGGATTCCGCGCGTACTTCGCATCCTTCGTCACCAAATGTTGCCGCGGGGGATGTGATACGCCGCCTTGCCTTTCGCTTGCGGTTGCACGGGGCTGGGGCCTATAATAGTCCAGTCCGAACGGTCATGGGGTTGCCACATGACCGCTGGCTGGACCGAATAGGCAGCAAGAGAGGCAATTTCCTTTGATTAGCAGTTTGCGGGAACATCCACGAGACAGTATAAACTGGCGGCGCTATCGCTCAGGCTGCCCGAATTACCGTGTCCGCTGGTTCCTGGAAGGCGATTACAAGGAAGGTGGGCCAATCTATCAGGTGTATTGCCTGATGAATACGCCACCAGAGACGGTGGACGAGCAGGAGAAATGTCTGGCGAGCCGAACGGAATGCTGGCGGATCGCTGAGGCAAGGAAAGCGGGACAGGCCAACATCCCCGTCGAGAGCATCAGACGCCGCAAGCCCGCATAACGATCATCGCCCCCATACCTTCAATACACTCCCTCAGCATCACTACTTCCCCAGCCACAGCAAGCAATGGCCTCACTTTGCTTCCGGTCCGCGCAGGCTGCCCTGGATGCGCCCGCTGGTGACGTACACGGGCTGGTGAGCGGCGAAATAGTCTTCGAGCGCCTCGCGCAGTATCACGGGAACATCATAGCTGATCTCCAGATTCCATGAGGCGTCGGCATACCCGCCATAGGTATCCAACTCCCAATCGCTGCCCGCAACACGGTACTGGCGTTCTGGCTCAACCGGCGCATCGCCAACGAAGAGCCGCCCGTCGCGCACGCTAGCGCCGCTCAGGTGGAACAGCCCGCGTGGCTGGCCGCGCATGGCACGCGGCGAATCCTTGGCGAACTCAGCATCCAGCCCACGCACGACCATCGCCGTGAGTTGCGCGCCGGTCATGGTTGCCACGCCGGGATTAGCCGGCGAGCTACACACATCCCACAGCGTGACACGATGCAGCGGCCCGGCGGTCAGTGGCCCACTGAACGCCTGGCCCACCGCCACAACACCCACTTCGGCGCGCATGCGCTCGCGCAGCATATCCGCCATCAGGTTGCCAACGCCGCATTCGCGGTCGGCGGCGAAGTCCAGCGGCTGCGCCAGCTCACCGATGACCACCTGGAGGAAACGCTCGACCTCGCCTTCGATGACTTCCGACTCTGCCAGGATGCGTGGCGACTGCGGCACGTCGGCCACCGGCAGCACAGTCGCGCGCTCCACACGCATGTGCTCGCCATCCCAGAGCAGGTCCACGCGGCCAAGATGCTGCGCGTACTCGCCCGCCTGAGCGATCAGCACATCGCCCACCCACTCGCCTTCGGGCAAGAGGTGATGCGAGTGCGCACCCAGGATCAGCGTGAGTTCTTGCTGCAATTCTGCGGCTATAGCGCGGTCGGCCTCATCCACATGGAATTCTGGATTGAGCGCATGCCCCAGGTGCGAGAGCAGGATCACCGCGTCCGCACCCTGCTGGCGCAGCGCCGCCGACAATTCGCGAATCAGCGGTACGACGGGCAGCACCTGTAGGCCGAACCACTTCTCGTACTGATTGCCAATGTTGGCGGTAACGCCGATGAGGCCGAGACGAACTCCGCCCACATCCAGCAGCGTGGTGGGTGTCGTGCCAGGAATCGGCGAGCCGTCCGGCAGGCGCAGATTGGCAAGCAGCAGGGGGTAGGTCGCGGCTTGAGCTTCTTCGGCGAGCACCTGGTAGCCATAGCGCAGTATCGCGGCGTTGCCGACGGCGCTCGCATCACACCCCGCGATACTGAGCAGCCGGTGCATGGCGACGCCTTTGGTCAGGTTGCTCAGCCGGTTGACGGTATCTTCGCTGTCGCCAAGGTCGAAATAGAGCACCGGCGTATCGGGATGCTCGCGTCGCACCTGCTCAACCAGCGTGGCGACACGGGCCATGCCGTCAACGCGCGCATGCATATCATTGGTATGGAGGAAAATCATGCGCCGCATGCCAACATCCTTTCACGAACAGCACAATGTCTGATCCAAGCGCCCCAGCATACCATGCGGTCCGTGTGTATGACAAGCGAGTGAAGGCAGTTCATGCTTGTCGGACGGCGCCAGGTGACCGTGTTGGTTGCGGTATACTTACAGAGTGATGGTAAATCTGTCCTCTTTTCATACGCATCATCGAACAAAGGACGCTTCTGCGAAAGCGAGGGTATAGAGCCAATGTCAATGGATCGTCAAGAAGCAATCGAATTTCTCGTGGACCATTATCAGAATCCGCGCAATCGCGGCCCGCTGGACCCCGCCGACATCCATCTTTCGGGCGGAAATCCCGGCTGCGCTGACCATGTGGAGATGTATGCGCGTGTGGACTCTGCTGGTCGTGTCACCGAGGTCAGCTTCGAGGGCGAGGGCTGTACCATCAGCATGGCCGCCGCCTCGTATGTCACCGAACTAACCCAGGGTATGAGCCTCGAAGAAATCGAAAATCTGTCGTTCGAATCGCTGATAGACGACCTGGGCCGCGAAGTGGTGATGGCGCGGCCCACCTGCGCCACCGTCGCCCTGGGCACGCTCAAGAAGGGCGTTCACGAGTTGCATATGAAGCGGCTGGCCGAGCAAAAGTAGTGGCAGATGTGGTTATTGCGCGAGCCACTGCGTCAGCAGTGGGCGGCACTCGACCAGTGAAGCGACGACGGCGCTGGCACGCGTGAATCCGCTTAGCGCAATGCCGCGCGTTGGCACGGCGATGCAGCGCACCGCCGCGCGATATGCCGCCTCGACGCCGTGCGGTGAATCTTCGAGCATCACGGCGTGCTCCGGCGGTGTCGCCGTCAGTTCCAGCGCCTTCAAGATCAGGTCGGGATGTGGCTTGCCGCGCGGCACGTCGTCAATACAGGTTACCGCATCGAAGTAGTGCGCGAGGCCGAAGTGTCTCAGGCTCCACGTGATATACGGGCGCGAGCCAGAAGTAGCCACAGCCATCGGTACATCGCTGGCCTTCAGGTCGTCGAGGAGTTCGGCCAGACCAGGCATGAGACGCATCTCGCGCTCACGCAGCGCCGTCATACGCTGATCGCGCTGGTCGCGTAGCTCGGCGGCGCTCAGTGGGATCGGCAGATCGCGCAGGAACATCGTCACCGCGTCGGCCACCGGCAGGCCAACGCTGGTGACGTAGTAATCCCACGGAAAAAGGTAGCCATGCTCAGCGAAAATCTCGCTGAGCGCCGCGTACGCAATATCCTCGCTATTGACCATCAGGCCGTCGTGGTCGAAGATGGCCAGCTTATTCATCGTCATCCACGAGGCGGATGTACTTGAATCCTTCGGCGTATTTCGTGTCGTGGCCATGCTTGCGCGCGACGGACGCCGTGTCTTTGGCCCATGAATCCACCTCTTCACCCGGATCCCACTTGGGGAACTGGCTCTTGTGGGCGCGCAACGCCGCTTTCTTGCGGTCGGTGTAGCCTTCGACGTTCACCCAGCGGTCCGCGCTCTGTGTGCCGCCAATGTAGATTTCTTTGACGTTATGCGTCGCCAGACCTTCGGCAGCCAGTTCCGGGAAGGCGAGCCGCGTGCTGGCAACCGGCATGATCGCGGCCAGCGTTGCCTCGCCCGCCGCACGGTGGTCGGGGTGGTTGATATACCCCTGCCCGCTCCAGCGCACGGTAGGATCCTGGCAGATGACAACATCTGGCTTGAGCGTGCGAATCACGCGGGCGATGTCGCGCCGAAGTTCCAGCGTTGGCTCGACGCGCGAATCCATATATCCCAGGAAGATGACATCATGCTTGACGCCCAGCTCGTGCGCCGCCGCCTGGGCCTCTACACGCCGCTTCGCCGCGAGTTGCTCGCTGGTGATTTCCATATCGCCCGCGTCGCCGACCTGCCCATCCGTCACCAGACAGTAGAATATGTCGCGCCCTTCGGCGGCCCACTTCGCTACGGTGGCGCCGCAGGTGAATTCGCCGTCGTCGGGATGCGCCATGACGATCAATACGCGTATTGGCGCCGTCGCCGTCTGCTCTGCTTCAGGCATGCTTCACTCCTTACGTGAAATACACATTCACTCACACATCATCACTCGCTGACCCACACGCGCCGCCACTCGTTGAGGAGTGCCAGCGCGTCGCCGAGCAGCGCTTGATGCGCGGGCGCATTGAGCCACCGACTGACGCCAGAGGGATGCGGCAGCGGCAGCAGATGGACGCCGTTGCGCGTGAACGATCTGCCGATCACCTCGTGTAGCCTGGCTGGACCCAGGAAGGCTTCAATCGCCATCCCGCCTACAAGTAATACCGCCTGTGGGCGCACTAGCTCAAGCTCGGCCAGCAGAAACGGGCGGCATAACGCCAGTTCGGCAGGTGTAGGTTTGCGGTCCCCGGTGCCGCGCGGATTCTTACCGGGGTCGCACTTGGTCAGCGCCGACAGATAGACCTCGGAGCGCAGCGCCCCGGGTGGGAATCCTGCGCGCGTGAGCCATGCTTCCAACACGTGCCCGCCCGGCCCCGCGAATGGCTCGCCGCGTTCCACGGAGAGCCGCCCTGGCGCCTGGCCCACCAGCAAGAATCGGTTGCCGATGTGCCCGCGATACCCCGCGATGCTGGTGTTACGCGCCAGATAGCCCGCAGCCACACACCGTTCGCACGCCCGAATCCGCGCATGCAGTTCAGCCAGCAGCCGCGTGCGCTCAGTGGCGTTTTCTTCCGGCGGCAGCGGCGTTGGCAGGGGAATCAGCTCGTTCGCGGACTCGACTCGGCGGGTGCGAGGCGCGCGCGCAGCGGCGACGCTGCCAGTCGTGCCGGTCATGGCAGGCTCTTCAACGGTTGCGGCTGGGGCTGCCCCTCAAGATACTGGCTACGGAAGTAGAGTAGCGGGTCGCCTTCGCGCGCTTCCAGCGCCTCGACCTGCCCCAGAAAAATCGTATGATCGCCGCCGGGATACTCCGCCACAATTCGGCAGTCCACATAGCCTAACGTATCTTCCAGCACGGGCGCGCCGGTTGCCACCGTATGCGAGCGCGCATCGCAGAAGCGCAAATGGCGCTCATCGGTATTGCCGGCGAAGCAGTTAGAGAGGTCTTCCTGACCGGCGTGCAAGAAGTTCACCGCGAAAAAGCCGCTTCGCCGCAGCGCCTCACGCACGAGGCTCGTCTTTTCAATGCAGATCAGCACCAGCGGGGGATCGAGTGAGACCGAACAGAAGGCATTGACCGTAATTCCTTGCCGTTGCTGGCCGTTGCACGTCGTAACAACCGTGACCCCCGTGGCGAACCGCCCCATCACCTTGCGAAACTCGCTCGTATCAATAGTCATTGTGCTTTCGCTCTCGATGAACTCAGGATTTTTGGGCATGTGCTCGTAGGAACCAATGCTCACTTTCCTGAAGTATATCGCTCGTGCAAAGCGCGCCGCAATGAACGTTCGTACAGGGTGACGGGCGTCGCGCAGCCATATATAGCTGAAGATTCACGCCTCCACGCCATATTCGTCGCGCAGCGGGCGAACGATTTCGCGCGCAAGCTGGGCGACGATGCCGTCGGGATACGGGTAGCTGAGGTTGAGGATGAGATGGGTCGCGCCCGCCTCAATGTATGGACGCAGGCTAGCGCGCGAGGCAGCGAGGTCGGCGGGATCCATGCGCATCTGGATCGAACGCTGGATGCTGGCGGGATCGCGGCCAACGGCGGCGCAGTGGGCATCGAGCACCTGGCTCTTGTGGATAAAGGTCTCGACAGGGCCGCCAGCGAAGTTCCACACATCGGCATACTGCGCGACGATGCGGAGGGTGAGTTGCTCGCCGCTGCCGCCGATGACGAAGGGAGGGTAGGGCTTCTGGATGGGCTTGGGTTCGCAGCGGGCCTCGCGCAACTGGTAATACTTGCCCTCAAAATTGGCGATGGTATCCGTCCAGAGGCGGCGCACTACCTCGCAGGCTTCGCCCAGGCGGCGGATGCGCTCGCCAGGGGTATAGAGCGGAATGCCGTAGGCAGTGTGTTCCAGTTCATTCCAGCCCGCGCCGATGCCGAAGTCTAAGCGTCCATTCGAGATGATGTCCACCGTCGCGCCCATGTTGGCGAGAACGGCGGGATGGCGGTAGGTGTTGCCCGTGACCATCAGGCCCACGCGGATGCGCTGTGTCTGGGCGGCGTAGGCGGCGAGCAGCGTCCAGCCTTCCAGGTCGGGACCGTTGGGGTCAGGGCCGAGCGTGTAGAAATGGTCGAAGAGCCAGGCATGCTCGAAATCTGGGGTGTCGTCGGTCTCGCGCCACACGCGCAACATCGCGTCATACGTCGTGAACTGCGGCGCGGTCTTCACACCAAAGCTGAGTGGCCGTTTCGTCGTCATCTGCGATGCCCCTTCCATGTCACTAGCCCACGGTGTTGCCCACAATCGCGAACACCTGGCTCATAAACTGCCGATACCCCGGCGCGTCGTCGCTCAGTATCCGCGACAGATTGTAGTACGCCGTGATAGATGCGTCACGTTCAATGCGCATACGTCGTGCAAAAGAGCGGAAACAGCCTCAGCACATTGTGCTATGCGCCGGTCAGCACAGCGGCCAGCGTTTCGGGGGCGACGTTGCCGCCAGAGAGGATGACGCCCGCGCGTGGGCCGTAGCGCCGCAGCTTGCCACTGAGCGCGGCGGCGGCGGGAACCGCGCCGGTCGGTTCGACCACCAGCTTGAGGCGCAGCGCCAGGAAGCGCATTGCTTCACGTACCTCGTCTTCGCTCACCAGCACCACCTCATCCACGGTCTCGTGGACGATGGGCCAGGTGAGCGTGCCAAGAGCGGCGGTGCGGATGCCGTCGGCGATAGTATCGGGCGGAGGAATGGTGACACGCTCGCCCGTGAGCTTGGCGAGATACGCATGGTTGCCAGCCTCGGTCTCCACGCCGACAACTGCGATGCCGGGGCGCAGGGCGTGCGCGGCGACGCTCGTGCCGGAGATCAGGCCCCCGCCACCAACCGGCGCGGCGATGACATCCAGGTCGGGCACATCAGTGAGCAATTCGAGCGCGGCTGTGCCCTGGCCAGCGATGATCGCCGGGTCATTATAGGGTGGGACGAGCGTGAGGCCACGCTCAGTGGAGAGCCGTTGCGCCAGCGCCTCGCGGTCTTCAGTCATCCGGTCGTAAAAGACAATCTCCGCGCCGTAGCCGCGTGTCGCCTCCACCTTCACGATTGGCGCATCGGTGGGCATGCAGATGACGGCGGGGACGCCGAAGATGCGGCCACAGAGCGCGACGGCCTGGGCATGGTTGCCAGAGGAGAATGCGATGACGCCGCGCGCACGCTGCTCCGCCGGAAGACTGGCGATTTTGTTATATGCGCCCCGGAATTTGAACGCGCCACCACGCTGAAACGACTCGCATTTGAACCAGACATCCTGCCCAGCAGCGGCGTTGAAGTCGCGGGATGTATGGACCGGCGTGCGGTGCGCTTGCCCCTCGATACGCTCAGCAGCGGCATATATGTCGTCCATGGTGATGGCCAGCGGCTCCGTCTGCGATTGCTCGGATGATGCGGTCATGCGTGTTCCTCTCTTGATACGCACATCTCAGTGCGGCAGGACGAGTGTGCCGCTCCAACGCTCGGCGCCAGAATTGTTCGTGATTGGCGCCACGGTAATTGTACCGCTTCCAGAGGCAGCGGCGAGCGACCCCGTGCCGCCATTGATTTGATACGTATATGTGGCGGAGCCATCACTACCGCAGTGAGTTCCCTCCGCTAGGAAGCTGACGTTCTCGCCACTGGCAACGGTGATGGTGCCGTAAGACGAGGTTGGGACGCAGCCATCCGTGAAATCGGGAGAGGCGAGATTGGCATCGCGGCTGAGTTTGAGCGTTCCGTAGCCAGTCGCCGTGCCAGAAGCAGTGACGGTGGCGCAGTATGATCCCTCTGCCTCGCCAACCGGGCAGTTATGCGGCGCGTAGGCGTCAATGAATGAGATTTGGAATGGGTTGGTATCCGGTGTTGGCGTGCCCGCTGGCGTTCTGGTTGCCGCATGCGGGGTCTCTTCCGCCGCGAATGTAGCCTGGTCTGACGCCGGGCTATTGGGCGCGCCACATGCGACAAGCAACACGAGCGCGACGAGCGCTAGTGCGCTCGCGAGACGGCGTGTGAAGCGCCGCCGTGCATGCGATTGGAGGACTAGACGGGATGGGGTCATAGAAGAAAGGCCCTTCCACGCCCGCAAACATGTCGGGCGAATGATCTGAGGTCATTGTTTCAGCTGCGCCGCCAGGAGAGGCACACGCGGCAATATAGCTGACTCTCTTGTATACGTCCCAAGTCCCGAGATATTTTCAAAGTTTGAGCAGATTTCACACAGGAATACGGCCACCTCGGTATTGTACGTGGGGCGATGACCTCTGATGGGTCGTCACTGCACTGCAATGCGCGAGATCCTTACTCCTCGGTGCAGGCGCCGTCACGCGGCGTGGGGCCAGCAATGCGTCAGGTAGGGCCAGCAATGCGCAGGCCGAAGCGCTCATCAGCCCAGGCGAAGTAGCCAGGGAGGTCACTGCCAGCGCCAGCCGCCAGCCCATCTTCGAGCCATGCGAGCGCGCACTCAGCGTCGGCGGCCCGCGCGCCGCCAGCATGGATCAGCGTGCGGAGGCGGCGGCGCACCCGTTCGATTCCCGCGCGTGTCGCCTGTTCCACATCCACACCTTCTCGCGTTTCTGGCGTGGTGGAGCGTGCGCGCCAGAGCAGCAGCACATCATCGGGATCGGCATAGCGCGCGACGGCGGCAACGAGGGTATAGAGTGCGCCAGATGCGCCGAAGCCAGCGGCTTCATGCGCAGCAATCTCTTGTTCAAGGAGCCAGCGGGCAAGGTCACGGTCGGATGGGCGAAGCGAGGCAGCCAGCAGCGTCGCAACCGCAGCACGCATCTCAGCGGCACGCGCGTGTTCGCTTGTGGGTGCGGAGGCGTTTTGGGCGAGGGTGGCACGGGCACTCGCGACAGCATCGGCATCATTGGAGCGAAGCGCCGCGAGCAGCCCATAGGGAGTCATAAGACGTCGTCCTTATCGGCATTGAGCGGACGCACGTCCGCCAATTCGATACCGTGGGTACGGATCAGCGCCTGGATGACGGGATCGGCGCGTACTTCATCTTCTAGCGAATGGCTGGGGCGCACGTCCGGACGGATAGGCGGGCGCAGCGGTGTCACATTGTTGGGGACGTAGCTCTCGCCAGCATCGCGCACCTGGGTTGGCGGCATCGGTTGGGCGCTACGCCCATTGACGTTGTTGGTGGCGGCGAAGGGGGACGCAGGCGCGGCATTCAGCGGCGTGGGGGGACGCGCCCTCGCGCCAGATGAGCTTCCGCGACTGGAATCCATGCCACCGCCTGGCAGCGAGCCACGATTGGAGGCGGGTCCGCCAGGGGCATTGCCGGGATTGCCGCCGCTCGACGGTCCACCGCTGTTGCCGGAGGCGGGCACGATGCGAATGAGGACGGGAGCGCCGACAACCTGTTCCAGCGCCCATTCGATGGCGGCTTTACTCTTCGGCTCGCGCAATTTCTCTAGGTGGAACTTATGATCGGCCTGAAGCACCAGCACTGGCCGTTCCCCTGGCTCGACCAGCACTGGCCGCGCCGAATTGAGCAATGCGGCGACACTCATGCTTTTCTGCTTGCAGACCTGCTTGACCAGTGCCCACTCGCTCTGCGCGCGGAAGAGCGTCTCGTGCAGGTCGCCAGGCGCTGGTGCGGCGCTGGCGCTCTCACTCGCATCAGGCCACTCCTCGTCTGTGGGAATGTCGAGCGGATCAGCGAGGGGCACTGGCGCAGGTTCTGGCGCATGGGTTGCCGGGGACGCGGGAGCATCCGGCCCGCCAGCCCAGATGTTGGGCGCGGGCGAGGCATCCTCACGTTCGATGGCGAGCAGGTCAAGCTCTTCGATGGGTGGCCGTTCGGGTGATGGCGAGCGCGGCGCTGCCGTCTGCGCCTGTGATTGATGAGGCCGAGCCGGGGGCATTGCTGGCAGTGCGGCGGAAAGTGATGGAGCGGGTGGGCGGCTACCTGCTGCTGGCTGATGCTGCGGTGTGGGTTGCGCGGCGGCTACGGGTAGTCCACCGTTGGCGCGAATCGCCACGCATTCGAGGAACGACAACTCAAGCGCAAGTTGTGGGACGGGCAGACCACGCGCGGGCGTCTCGTTGCGCGCGAAGACGCGAGCGCAGGCGGTCAGCTCTTCGAGCGAGAAGCGGCTCGCGAGCGCACTGATCTCGCGAGCATCCTCGTCGGTGCGATCCATTAGCTCAGCAACGTCAGCGCCAGCGCAGGCAAGCACCAGCGCACGCCATTCTTCCGAAAGCTGCGTATTGAGTTGGCGCAGGTCAGCGCCGTTGATCACTAGTTCGTTGATGCGATGTAGCCCATCGGCGGAACGCTGTTCTGCGACATCCACGATGAGCGCACGGACTGTGCCGGGGTCCGCGAGACCCAGCATGCTGCGAATGCTATCGAGATCCAGGTGTGTGCCATTGAAAGCGACCGCCTGGTCGAGCAGGCTGAGGGCGTCGCGCATGCCGCCTTGTGCGGCGCGTGCGATGAGTTCAGCGGCGGCTGGCTCTAGTTCCAGTCCCTCGCCCTCGGCAACATGACGCAAATGCCCAACGATGTTACGCACGCTGTGGCGGCGGAAGTCGAAGCGCTGGCAGCGAGACACGATGGTCGGCAACACCTTATGCGCTTCTGTGGTGGCCAGCACGAAGATAACGTGTGGTGGTGGCTCTTCCAGCGTCTTCAGCAGCGCATTGAAGGCATGTGTGGACAGCATATGGACTTCGTCTATGACATAGACCTTATATCGTCTGCTGGTGCTCATCAAGCCGACAGTGCCAACAAGCTTACGCGCATCCTCCGCTTGCGTGTTAGAAGCGGCGTCAATCTCGATCACGTCGGGCGAGTGACCGGCACTGATCTCGCGGCAGGAGATGCATTCATTGCATGGCTCGCCGTCATGTGGGTTGGCGCAGTTCACGGCTTTGGCGAGCAGACGCGCGGTGCTAGTCTTGCCGGTGCCGCGCGGGCCGCAGAAGAGGTAAGCATGGGCGAGCCGCCCATCGCGCACGGCATTGAGGAGCGTGCGAACCACCGCCTCCTGGCCGATGAGTTCGGAGAAGGATTGCGAGCGCCATTTACGATAGAGCGATTGCGATGCCATGCGCTGCCTCGGATACGCGGAATGTTCGAACGATGGTTATGCTGGAAGGTATTGTAGCCCAAAACAAAGACGAGCGAGGCGTGGCCAAGGGCGCGCAGAGATAGCATGAGCGCCGAAAAGACAGGAGATGTGAGTAGATGTTTGGCAAAAGGAATGGGGGGACGAATGGGCAAGCTGCGGGGGTACGAATGGGGGAATGGCAAGAAAAATGATCGTGCACCCACCTTCGATTCGCGCCGTCAACCCCTCATGACGCTCCAGCTCAGACCCGGCAATCCCGCGGCACCCAGAGAGGCCCCCTTACCGCTGCTTCCTTCCGGATCTGACGGGGTTCGCGGGCATCTGCCGCGCGGGGACCGAATCCTCATAACCTTCGCGCCCCTCGGAGTCGGCTAGCTCAAACCTCGGGCGGGGATTCAGCCCCGCTATGAGCGTTTCGGGTACAGGGTAGCCCAAGCTCCCCGCCTAGCACGATCTCGTGTCTATTGTATCGCTTCGCCGCGCCAGAGTCAAACAAGATGAGCGGTCTGGCCGGGTTGTCCGGTAGTCATCCGTCTGCTAGAATGAGCGCACCAAGGCGCGGACGCATCACGCCGCGTGACTCGCTGTGCAGGGTGAAACGTGGGGAGCGCAACATGGGTACATCGGATTCGGATGCCATTGCAGAAGAGCAAACGCCGCCAGAGATACCTGAGGTAGATGCAGCGCTGCTGGGACCAGAAGCGGATATAGTCGAACACGCGGGCGGCGCGGGCGGCGCGGGCGACGCCACTGACATTCTGCTGGCTGGGGGCGTATCTCACACATCTTCCGCTCCATCGCATGTGGCACGAGACGTAACGTGGCCGCATATCTTCGGCATCTTCACGCTTGCCTGCGGCATTGAGGTGATAGTGTTTCTGCTGCTGGCGGCGACGCAACACATGTCGCTCGGTGGGGTGGCGCTGCTGGCGGGCGCACCGGCAACTATCCTCTATGTGGCGCTGATGCTGTGGCTGCTTGGCGGGATGACTGGATTCCTGGGCAGGGACAAGGCTGTGCCAGTGTTGCGCCTGCTGCCCGCGCCAGCCAATACAGACGAATCCACACGAGACGCCGCGCCCCCTGATGCTGTTGTGCCCGCCACATCTAAGACAGAGAAGCCGTCCCAATCTGGAAGCATCTAGCGTCCGATAATGCGCTCTCACGTCTGCGCTGAAGCCAAAGCAGGCCGCGGCTCTGCGCGCCAAAATGACTCGTTTCGTATTGCTCCTACGGGCGCGCGATAGACGTGCTATAACTGGGGAATACGGGAGGCGCTTGCACGTAGCGCGGACGGAGAGGGCAACACGATGGCAGCGGACAGCGGTTCAGCGGGAGATTACGGCACGAGCGACATGCAACGGAACGCTGACGAGAGCATCGCCGATTTCGCGAGCCACCTGCGCGCATTGGAAGAAACGCTCTCTCCCGCGCAAGAAGCCCCGCCCCGTATTCCCCGGCAGGCGCGCAGCCGCGAAAAGCGCGACGAGATCCTCAAGGCGGCAGCACGGCTCTTTGTCCGCGACGGCTATGCCCAGACGACCTCAGACACCATCGCTGCTGAAGCTGGCGTAAGCGTTGGCACGTTCTACAACTATTTTCGCAATAAGCGCCAGGCGCTGCTGACGCTGGTGATCGAGCGGCTGGATGGCATCTTTAGCAATATCCGGCTCGCACAGATGGATTTTTCCGATGGGCACCCACGCGAGGTGATTCGCCGGGCCATCGGCGCGATGCTGGAGCGCGGCAACAGCGGATTGCGGCGCGCGTGGCTGGAGGTGATGGCGCAGGAACCCGAATTGCAGCCCTATCAGCAGATGCTCCGGCAGTACGTTCTGGTGCGGATCGAGGATGCGCTCCGCAAGGCTGAGGCGCGCGGTGAAACCTGGCCGGAGCTGGATATTTCGGCGACGGCGCTCGCCATTTTCACGCTGCTGGATACGATCAGCCTGAGGACCGATACCGGCATAGATGATGAGCGGCTCGCCGACGCACTCACTGATATGGTCTATCGCAGCACCTTTCCGCAAGGATAGCGAGCGCCGAAGAGAGAGGTCCAGGTGATGTTTCCCCAAACGTCCGCGACGCGATCACAACTCGATCCGCTCCATCAGGTGAGCGCGCCAGTTGAGCGCTGGCACAATGGCGAACGCAGCGCGACACGCGATGAACTGGCGGTGGAGGAGCCGCTAGAGCTACGCACGCGCAGCACATCGGCACAAGGCGCTGCGTCACTCGAGACGCTGGCGGTCATTTTGCGCACCCCAGGACACGACCAGGAATTGGCGGCGGGCTTTCTCTATAGCGAAGGGCTGCTGGCGAGCCACGATGAATTGGCGGAGTTGCGGCCAGGGGTGGACGCCGACGGATTGCCGTCAGACAACCTGCTCGATGTGCTGCCAGGGAGCGGCGTCAACCTGATCCAGCGTATACAGGAATCGGGATATACCCGGAGATTTGCCGTGAATGCGAGTTGCGGTATCTGTGGCAAGAATACGGTCGAGGCTGCGTGTGCCGTGCTGCCACCGGTCCACGGAGATGCCGTGGTCGTCGCGCCGGAGACGCTCTACAGCTTACCGGAACAACTGCGCGCGCAGCAGCGGGTGTTCGCGGCGACAGGTGGCCTGCACGCGGCGGGGCTATTCGATACGGCAGGGCACCTGCTGGGGCTGCGTGAAGATATTGGGCGGCATAATGCAGTGGATAAACTGGTGGGCCGGGCGCTGCTGGATGGCGCGCTGCCGCTGGCGGACCGGCTGTTGCTGGTGAGCGGACGGCTCTCGTTCGAGATCGTGCTGAAAGCGTGGACGGCGGGGATTCCGTTGGTAGCGGCGGTTTCGGCGCCATCGAGTCTGGCGGTGGATCTGGCGATGGCAGGTGGCATCACGCTGGTAGGCTTCTTGCGTGGAGAGAATGCGAACGTTTACACCCACCCGGAGCGCGTGCGGCGGTGAGGCCACGCCCCCACCTGTGGCGCGAGTGGCACGAATGGTGGGTCGCCTGTTACAAAAACGCCGTGCGCCCGTCTCCCACTTTCGGGAGGGCATGTTGACGTTCCCAGTGTCGCGGCGTAGAGTACACTTGGGTTTGAATGGATGAGGGACTCCCCGGCCTGGAGTGTTACGTCACGCTGGCTGATTTTTGTACGGTGTGGGCATCCGTGCCCCGTGCGGATGTAGTCCGCCTGCGTGTAGATGTATACCGAAGGTTTGCGCGTTACCGGTCTGCCGGGCGTGGGAAGATAGGGATTCAGGATATGCAGTGCTGGCAGTGTGGCAGGTCTGTGCGGTCCGGGGCAACCCACTGCTCCGCATGTGGCGCCGATCTCACCGAACGGGATGAGCGCGAGCCTGAAACAGGCGAAAGCAGTGTGTACGACGTTGCGGGCCGTGGGCGGGACGATAGCAGGCATGGTCAGCGCGACCGGCGAGTCTATCCACCGACAGCACGACGCGGCAGGGATGACGATTGGGGCGATGACAGTATGGAGCAGGACGTTCCCAGACCACGGGCGCGATCACGCGACGGGCGCGACAACGGCTGGAGCCGCTATGATCGCGGACGCCGTGGCAGTGCGTGGCGCGAGGAAGAGACCGGTGAAGAAGTCGCACAGGACGAATATGATGAGCCTCGTGGCCGGGGAGCAGCGCGGCAAGACGAACCGCGCGGGCCAGACCCATTGGACGATCCTCGTGCGCCGGGGGTGTTGCGCCAGTCGCGCCCACGCAGTCAGGTTGAGCGCGGGCGCACTGGTGATCCTTACGCATCGCGCGATGGCCGTAGCAGCAGTAGCAACAGACGTGGCAATCCCGATGCGGACCGGCATGGTGGGTATTCTCGTGATGGCCGGGGATCTGGCCAGCGCGATGGGCGCTACCCACCAGCCGGCGCGGCGGATGGTTACGACGATATGTCGCTGAGCGAAGAGTTTGCGGCACAGGGACGGGATTGGAATGCGGGCCGGGAGCGCGGCCCCAGAGATCAGGGTGGATATGGGCGCGCGGGATCGGGCAGCCGTGGCGGCTCGACGGCTGATGCGCGGCGCGAACGTAGTGGCGCGCGACGAGGTCAGGATGAGCGCATGGGTCGCGGATCCGCCGCTTCTTGGGATGCGGCGGATAGCATGGGCATGGCATCCTGGGAACCAGGGCAGGGAAGAATTGGGACGTGGGCGGATGGCGATGCCACCTCGGATAAGCCAAAGGGCGGGCGCAAACGATTACTCGTGACGTTGCTGCTGGTGGCGGTGGTGCTCGTTGGCCTGGTCGGCGTGGCGATACTGAAGCTGCCATCGCTACTCGGCGGCGGTTCCTCCCAGGTGGCGACGGTGTCGGACGATCCCTTCGTCGCGTACACGCCCGGAGCGACACCAACAGCACTCCCACAGTATAAGGTGTATGCCAGCACCACATCCCTATACAGCGTCAACTACCCGCAACAGTGGTCAGTAAAGAACAATGCGAATACGAGCGGCGGCCAGTCCGACTATGTGGACATCTTCCAGCAGGCCAGTCCGGTAGTGGTCTTCACGGTGGAGCAGGCGCAGGCGTTTGCCACATTGACCGATCAGCAGGCGATTGATGCCGAGGTCAATTCGGCGAAGCAGCAAGGCCAGACGTTCACACTCACCGCGAATTCGACGCAGAAAGTCACGGTTGGTGGCGCGCAGTGGCTGCGGCAGGAATACGATGGCACGGCGAACGGCGTCAAGAATCACGTCGCCATTCTGAGCACGCATCACGGTGGCCGCAGCTATGTGATCGTCATGATTAGCACGCCCGACAACTTCGCCAAGGCTGACTCCACCTACTTCCAGCCGATGCTGAAGTCCTTCCGCTTCCAGAAGTGACCTAGAGCACTTGCGCCTTTTCGGCGATAGTATCGCCGTGGGCCATACCATCCAGGTGTGCGGTATCGTTGAGGCGATGCACCGTGATCCGCTCGCCCTTGACCTCAAGCTCGGTGAGCGAAGCGTTGTCGCGGCGCAACTGCCAGCGGCGCGCCAGGTCCATGCCGAGCAGGTGACATACGAGCAGGCCGATGACGCCGCCATGCGTGACCCACAGCACCGTCGCGCTAGCATGGGCAACGTGCCAGCGGTCGAACGCCGCAAGCATACGGGCGAGCGCCTGGTGCGCCGTCTCGCCATCGGGCGGCGCATAGTCAAGCGTGTCTCCGCGCCACTGCGCCCAACCTTCCGGGTCGTGGGCCGTAATCTCGGCGAAGGTCATCCCCTCCCACGCGCCCATCGAAATCTCGCGCAGGTCAGAATCGAGCGCGACAGGTAGGTCGTGGCAGCGGGCAACGGCCTCGGCGGTGAGGCGGGCACGTACCAGATCGGAGGCGACGATGTGGTCCAGTTGCGCACCACGCAACCGCCCGGCGAGGGCACCGGCCTGGCGCTCGCCCAGGGCGCTTAGTCCCACATCGCTCTGTCCGGTGAAGCGCGCCTCGGCGTTGTTTACGGTAGCGCCGTGGCGCGCAATCAGCAGACGCATGATGGGGAACCTCGTTTCACGTGCGATGGGACAGAGGTAGCCGCGTAGGGGCGTCCGCTGGACGCCCCTACGCCGTGGATGCCGCGGTTAACCGCGCTTGCGTGCGGCTTTCTTCGCGTCAGGCAGCGCGGGCCATTGCATGTGAAAGTCGGTGGCGCGCTGGTAGGCGTCGGCGACGCGCAGCAACAAATCTTCGCGGAAGGACGGGCCGAGGATTTGCAGTCCGACAGGCAGCCCGTCGCTGAAGCCGCATGGGATGGAGACGCCCGGAATGCCAGAGAGGTTCGCCGGGATGGTGAAGACATCGTTGAGATACATCGCGTAGGGGTCATTCACCTTCTCGCCAATCTTGAAGGCGACGGTCGGCGACGTTGGCCCAACCAGCACATCGAATTGCTCGAATGCCTGCTCGAAGTCCCGTTTGATGAGCGTGCGTGTCTTCTCAGCGGTCAGGTAGTAGGCGTCGTAGTAGCCCGATGAGAGCGCATAGGTGCCGAGCATGATGCGACGCTTCACCTCTTTGCCGAAGCCCTCGTCACGGGTGCGCATCACAAAGTCAATCAGGCTCTCCGCATGGTTGCGTGTGGAGTATCCGTACTTGACGCCGTCGTAGCGGGCGAGGTTGGCGCTGCATTCGGCGGGCGCGATGATATAATACGCCGCGACACCATAGCGAGTGTGGGGTAGCGAACACTCGCCGACCTCCGCGCCGAGCGATTTGAGCGTTTCAATCGCCTCCTCGATGGCCGTGCGCACACCCGGCTCGACGCCTTCGACAAAGTATTCGGCGGGCACCCCGACACGCAGCCCCTTGATATCGCCGGTAAGCGCGGCAGTGTAATCCGGAACGGGCGTATCCACCGAGGTGGAATCCAGTGGATCGTAGCCAGCGACGGCTTGCAGCACCAGCGCGGCGTCGCGGGCGGAACGCGCGAACGGGCCAATCTGATCGAGCGACGAGGCGAAGGCGATCAGGCCATAGCGCGAGACACGCCCATATGTCGGCTTCATCCCCAGCGTATTCGTCAATGCGCCCGGTTGACGGACCGAGCCGCCAGTATCGGAGCCGAGCGCGGCCATCGCCTGGCCCGCCGCTACCGCCGCCGCCGAGCCGCCGCTGCTGCCACCCGGCACGCGATCCAGATCCCAGGGGTTGCGCGTGGGAAAGAAAGCAGAGTTTTCGGTAGACGATCCCATGGCGAACTCGTCCATGTTGGTCTTGCCGAGCATGACGATGCCCGCCTGACGCAGTTTGACCATCACCGTCGCGTCATACGGCGGGACAAAGCGCTCCAGCATGCGCGAGGAACAGGTGGTGGTCACGCCTTCGGTGCAGATGACATCTTTGATGGCGAAAGGAATACCAGCAAGCGGGCCAAGTTGTGCGCCTTCACCCCGACGCTGATCTATGCGCTCCGCTTCGCGCAGTGCCTGCTGCTCTGTGGTGGTGACAAAGGCTTTGACGCGGCCTTCCACCTGGGCGATACGGTCCAGGTGGGCGCGCGTTAGCTCCACGGACGATAGTTCACGGCGGCGCAGTTGGTCAGCCGCTTCGTATATGCTCAGTTGCCACAGCTCAGGCACAGCGGTTACTCCTCAGTTTCTTCTTGGTCTTTCCTCACGGGCACATCAATCCTGGAACGGTACGGCTACTCGTTGTCCAGCACGGCGCGCACGCGAATGTAGTTATCTTCGTGGGCGGGCGCGCGCTCTATGAGCGTCTGCGCAGGCATGCTAGGACGCGACTGGTCGGGGCGCATGATCGTGTCAATAGGTAGGATGTGGGCAGTAGCGGGTACCTGGCTGGTATCGGCCTCGTTGATGACGTTGATATGTTCGAGAATTGCGGATAGCTGATCGCGCAATTGCTCGCGCTCCGCATCGCTGAGCGCGATGCGCGCCAGCGCGGCGACATGATCCACCGTGCGCTTATCAATGCTCATACGTACTCACTGCTCCATATCCTTGTGAATTACTGCTGAGTCGTGGCTCAATGGCGAATCTGAAAGCCGACAAAGCTGCCGTCTCCAGCCGCCCAACGCTCGTCAATGACGTCTACCTGTGCCGCCGAGGGGCCGCGCCACAGCGCGCGCAGCAACTCATCGAGCGTCGCGCGATCCGCCTCAGCGACCACCTCCACGTTGCCATCGGGCAGATTGCGAACGTAGCCTCGCACGCCGAGCGAAGACGCGACCCGCCGCACGAAAAAGCGGTAGCCGACGCCCTGCACATCGCCTTGCACGCGCGCGGTTAGTCGGGCGAGCATGCGCTCTGGAGCGCCCACGCGGGAGCCTCCTAGTGGAAGAACGCGGCGGTTGAAGTCTGCCACCGGCCACAGACACTTCATGATAGACACTTCATGATAGTGCGAAACCTGGGGCAATGGCAAGTGCGGCGGGTTGGTGGCAGCGCAAGAAACCGGCTGGCACGAGAGTGAAGTCCTCTGCCAGCCGGTGTGGGTCGCGAATGTGGCGCTGAGCGCTACTTGTGCAGCGCGATGAAAAGCGGCGCGAGCACCAGTGTGATCGTGCTGAGCAACTTGATCACCACGTGCAGCGACGGGCCAGCGGTGTCCTTAAATGGATCCCCGACCGTGTCGCCGACGACGCTCGCGGCATGCGCTGGGGAACCTTTGCCGAGCTTCTTGCCAGATTCATCCTTCAAGTAGCCCGCTTCGATGAACTTCTTGGCGTTGTCCCATGCGCCGCCACCGTTGTTCATCACCAGCGCCATCATGATGCCACCAATAGTGCCCACCATGAGGAAGCCAGCAGCAGCCTCCGGGCCGAGGACCATGCCTACAAGAACCGGCGTGCCAACGACGAGAATGCCTGGGATCACCATCTGGCGCAGCGCGGCGCTAGTGCTAATGTCCACGCAGCGCGCGTAATCCGGCTCCGCTGTGCCCTGCATGATCTTCGGGTTCGCCTTGAACTGACGGCGAACCTCCTGGATCATACCCTGCGCGGCGTTGCCGACCGCGCGGATTGCGAGCGAGCTGAAGAGGAAGATCAGCATCGCACCGATCATCCCCGCGATGAAGACTGGCGGATTGGCGAGATTGACGGTGTACGCGCCGATTCTGGCCGTACCGACGGCGTGCTCGTAGATGATGTCGAGATACGCGCTGAAGAGCAAGAACGCGGCCAGCGCCGCCGAGCCGATGCCATATCCCTTAGTGAGCGCCTTAGTGGTGTTGCCCACGCCGTCCAGCGCGTCGGTGATGTTGCGCACCGACTCAGGTGCGCCGCTCATCTCGACGATACCGCCCGCGTTATCGGTAATCGGGCCGAAGGTATCCATCGCCAGGATGTAGCCCGCGCTCATCAACATGCCCATCGTCGCGACAGCGGTGGCGTAGATGCCGGGGACGCTGATCAGGCCGTGGGTTGCGGTGGCGCCGAGGTCAGGATTGGCGAGGGTGCCCAGGAAGTACGAGAGGCCCAGGGCGATGCCGATAGAAATCACCGGTAGAGCAGTGTTCTCGAAGCCAACCGCCAGACCGGAGATGATGGTCGTCGCCGGACCAGTCTTGGAGGCCTCGGCAATCTCTCGCACCGGGCGATAGGTGCCCGATGTATAGTACTGCGTGATCAGCACGAACGCGATGCTATTCAAGATGCCGACGATGCCCGCCAGGCCGAAAACCCACCAGTGGTCAGGCAGTGTAGGCCGCAGCAGGATATACGAAGTTGCGAAGATGCCGATGGCCGCAAGCACCGCTGTGGTGTAGTAGCCGACGTTGAGCTGGCCCATGGCGATCTCGCCAGGATCCCTGCCACCCGCCTGCGCTGGCTCGCGCACAGCAGATTTGCGGACCACCAACACGCCGATCATCGAGCAAATAATGCCCACGCCCACCGCGACGAGCGGGAAGATGACCCAGCCAGGGCTTTGCTGTGTGCTGCCGAGCGCGAGAGCGACCGATGCGCCCAGAATCATCGCGCCTATATTCTCAGCGGCAGTGGATTCGAAGATGTCGGCGCCACGGCCCGCGCAGTCTCCCACATTGTCGCCGACAAGATCAGCGATCACAGCGGGGTTGCGGGGGTCGTCTTCGGGAATGCCCGCCTCGACCTTACCCACGAGGTCCGCGCCCACGTCCGCCGCTTTGGTGTAGATACCGCCTCCAAGCTGCGCGAACAGTGCGACAAAGCTGGCGCCGAAGCCAAAGCCCACGATGGTCACAGGGGTGGTGATGGCCGCCGCTGTGCTGCTGAGGCCGCCGAAGAGGATATAGACAACGGTCACGCCGAGTAAGCTGAGTGAGATTACCAGGAAGCCAGAGACCGCGCCGCCACGAAGCGACACCATCAGCGCCTCACCCAGGCCACGCCGAGCGGCGCTGGCCACGCGAATGTTGGAGCGGACTGCGACCTGCATGCCGATGTAGCCTGCAACGCCAGAGCAGAACGCGCCGATGGCGAAGGCGATAGCAGTCTTGAGCGCGATGGTGAGAGGCGAATCACTGTTCGCGGTGCTACTGGAACTGAGGAATGCGAGCAGGGCGGCGATAATGATCGCCGCGCCGATGGCGAGAAGTGTAATCGTGCGGTATTGTCGGCGCAGATACGCCTGCGCACCGGTGAAGATCGCGTCTGAAATCTTACGCATCTCGGCGGTGCCGGTATCGCGCGAGAGAACCCAGCGCGCGAGGCCGAACGCGAATCCAATCGCGAGAAGGCTGGCCACAATGGGCACCGCCAGCCACCACATGATACTCAAGGTGTTCACGACTTGTCATTGCCCTCCTATATACCTAGGCCATGCTAGATAACGCTGCGCTGCGTTGAGGCAGGGCCGCGAACACGCAGTTGGCCAGTCGCCGGAAGACCTGGCATTGCCGCGCACCATCGGGAAGAAGGTAGAACCCGGATGCGGGATGAGGAGTCAGTTTCGGTGACTGGCGTACGTGCGGATGCGCTAACCAGGGGATCCTGTGCTACGCGGATAGCCGCCCACGTGCCATGCAGGTTGTCGCAGACGCTTACATGCCGGTAGGCATGATGCAACGAGTGTAGCATAGTTCAGTGTTCCTGGCAAGCACGCCCGCTGCCCATCCCATGCGTCAGCCGCATATCTTGTGCCGTGCCTGGTCGTTTGCCACGAGATCCCTTGTGGCCGTGGTTTTCGACAAGTTGCCTGTACGCTCATGCCCTCTTGCATACGCACGGTGGCTGACGAGCGTCAGCCGAGACACACCTGCGCATAGTACCATCGGCAGCCGAGGAAGTGCGTTGTTCGGTTGCGCGGCTGAAGGAGCCGCGATGTTAGGTTCATCATGATAGTTGACGCGCGAGTGGGGATGAAGTCCTTTTGCTCGCTCTAGCCCAAGAATAGTGCAATGATGAGGTGAGCAGACGGTGGAAGCATCGTTGCGTGTCCACATTTCACTGTTCCACAATGCGGGAGCCTGAAAGAATGAAAAAGTGCAAGGTGTAAGACAAAGAACTGGCTCCAAGGCATGAACAGAGCTGTTGAACCACAAGCCGTCACTTCCGACCGTCATGCGATTGCGCTAGCCGCACGCAAAGCCGCGCGTGCGAGCGCATGTCAGCGGGCAAATGCCGCGCCTGCGAATCGCGCGATCAGCAAGATCAGCAGATCAGCGATAGCGAAATGGCCCTGGGCCGACCGATGGCTGCGAAGGGCGCTCATCGGCAGA
Source organism: Ktedonobacterales bacterium (assembly GCA_030167145.1). Lineage (GTDB taxonomy): Bacteria > Chloroflexota > Ktedonobacteria > Ktedonobacterales > JADMIN01 > SMAG-U1939. The sequence continues at coordinate 595,710 of CP126532.1, forward strand.
TTGCGGGCGCTGGGTGTAGCGGCTGTTCCCGTTCTGGTAATCACGATAGTCACGGTGGTCACGCTGATCGCGGTTGCCATCCTCACCAGGATTGCCCAGGTCCGGCTCGCGCATTGGCGCACGATACGGACGGAAGCTATCGCGCTGCAAGGGCGGTGTTGGGGCGGAGTGCATACCAGGCGCGCCCGTATGGCCCTGATTTTCCAGCAACTCTGAGCGGACGATGACAACTTCGGGCGGGGCGCTGATGCCCAGCTTCACTCGCTCGCCCTCGACCGCCAGCACATGAATGGTGATCACACCATTCAGCACGATGGCCTCACCGGCCTTCCTACGTAACACTAACATACTCAATACCCCCTCATCGCAGGCGTCCGCGGTCCCTCGCCGCCTTCACCTGGCCAATTACCTCGCGCGGAGCTACCGCTCGCCGCCTGGATATACCCGGCCTCGGCTCACATCTCGTGCCGCGCCCGTCGAACAACCAATGCGAGATATGCCGTCACTTGTACAACGTAGATACCGCTTGCGAGTACCGCACCGAAGTACTATTCCTTGCGGATTCGTAGATGACTTCGCTGTGTTCTCGCCCGGATCGCCGGTGATCCTCCGTTCCATGCGTCTGTACAACTACTAGTTGATACACGCTATCGAGACATGCGGTTCGTTCCGCGCGTGAGCAGTCGCCCATTCAACAGAGTCAACTGCTATATACGAGGGACGATACCGCAAGGTTTAGTCCTGCCTCCCGTGTATCACGCGCTCCGATGCAAATGCGATCCTCGATAGAGACAGTATGTCGGTAGCAGTCCGGCATTACCATCTCTACCCAAGAACGTGTCACCTGTTCAGGCTGAGTACGGCACAATCGGCGAACAGTCCGCTTCCTGATCAGACCCGCCTGTAGGGGGAACATGCACGCTATCTGGTATTGTATACGATAATACTCCCCTGCCAGTAACTCGCAATATGCGCTTGCGTCCAAAATGATGCGCCACCCGGCATTGCCCCAGCCCCAGTTCATCCCACAGGTCAACCCCGCTTCATCTGCGCTGAACCGTGGCCATGGACGCGATGCCGTGCGGGGCGCCGTTCGCTGCGCACGGCTCGCTGCGGCGTTGTATCAGACGATGTTGCAGAAGAAGTGTCATCTTCTCGGTGATTACCGTCACCATTGCTGGTATTCGTGGGCTGCGCTGCAGGAAGTGTACCGTTGGTATCGGATAGGCGTGCATCCTCTGCGGTGGCATCCTCCGACGCCGCTGGCGGAGGCAGCATGGGTGGCGCCGTGTCCGATGACATAGGTAGCGTTGGCGAAATCTCAGAGACGCGCACCGACGTGTCGTCACGGCGTTCGCCTATGTCTGGGATATGGGTCTCGTCTTCGCCGTCTGCGCTGCCATGGCGCACAATTTTCACTTTGGTCACCCGCCGGCCTCGCGTGCCGATGACAGTAAAGGTGAATTGTTCGGTCTTTACGGCATCACCAACCGTCGGAATCTTATCGAGGCGCGCGTAGACGAAGCCGCCAAGGGTGTCGTAATCCTCGCTGGTGAGCTTCGAGGCGAGCACATCGTTGAGGTCATCGAGACCGAGCTTGGCGTCCACGATGTATTCGTTTTCGCCTATCTGCTCGAAGAGTTGTTCTTCAACGTCATATTCATCTTGAATATCGCCAACGATCTCTTCCACAAGGTCTTCGATGGTCACCAGGCCGGCCACAGAGCCGTACTCATCCACCACAATCGCCATATGTACACGCTGACTGCGCAGTTCGCGCAGTAGGTCGTCCAGGCGTTTAGTTTCAGGTACGAAGACGGCGGGCCGCGCCAGCGCCTCAACCGAGGCCACCTGCTCATGCGTGGCGACCACACGCAGCAGGTCTTTCGCATAGAGCAGACCGATGATGTTATCAATGGTGTCTTTGTAGATCGGCACGCGCGACTGGCCGCCCTGGATGATGAGCTTCATCGCTTCTTCGATGCCCGCGTCAGATTCAATCGTAATCATGTCAATGCGCGGCACCATCACTTCGCGGACAATGGTATCGCCCAGCTCGAAGACATTGTGAATCAGTTCGCGCTTCTCTTCTTCAAGGTTGACTTCGTCGCTCTCACCAACGTCCACCAGCATCCGCAGTTCTTCTTCAGTGAGGAAGGGGCCGCGATGCATAGGCTTGCCGCCGAAGAAACGCACGATGCCGCTGGTGATCCAGGTCAGCGCGGCTACCACTGGGCGCAGCACGGTTACGGCTGCTTCCACCGGCGTGACGAGGAAACGCGCCCAACGCTCCGGCGCTTGCACCGCCGCCGTCTTCGGCGTGATTTCGCAGAAGATCAGCACAATCAGCGAGAGCAAGATAGTCGAGATGACTTCGGCGTAATCTTGCACCAGGCTCAGGGCCAGAATCGTGGCGACAGTGGAGGCGACGATCACCGCGACATTGCTCATCACCAGGATGGTTGAGAGGAAGTTTTGTGGCCGTTCGATCAAGTGCAGGATCTGCTCGGCCTTCTTGTCGCCCTCTTCTTCGAGGTTGCGCAACTTAATTCGGTTGACCGAGGTCAGCGCTGTCTCAGCCGCCGCGGACATCGCCGCCAACCCTAGCGCCAACAGCAACAGGATCAGCAGAAAGGTGTCTTCACCCGTCCACGGCCGCAATCCGAGAAACGACGCTGCTACGATACCCGGCCAACTTGAACTATCCATCCAGTGCTAATCTCCCTCTCCCCAGCATCCATTTCGCGGCGCGTGTGCGCCTCCCGCCAGAGAGGACGCTGCGTCTCAGTCTGTTTGACCGAACTCAGCATGCTTTTGCGCTGTCTTCGTTTCATTCTCATCGCGCTCATTCTCATCGAGTTCATTCTCATCGCGCTTGCCAGAGTCCGGGCTATGCGCCGACTTCACTTTGCGGACGGTGCGCGCGGGCATGCCGACGGCGAGCTTGCCGGGCGGCACATCGCGTGTGACGACCGCTCCTCCGCCGGTGGAGGCGCCATCGCCGATAGTCACCGGCGCGCGCAACAGGGTATCGCACCCCAGAAATACATGCTCGCCAATCTCGGTATGATGCTTCTGTTTGCCATCGTAATTCATGGTAATCACGCCCGCACCAACATTCGTGCCAGAACCGATGTTTGTGTCGCCGATGTAGCTGAAGTGATGCATGTCCACATTCTCGCCAATCGTTGAATTCTTGACTTCACCAAAGTTGCCCACATACGCGCCGCGCTTCAGCCGCGCCCCCGCCCGCAACCTGCTCATCGGGCCGACCCGAGCTCCTGACTCCATCTCCGCGTGGTCCAGCCAGGAGGACAGTACCAGGCACTCATCGCCGATGACACTATCCGCGATTACGCTGTTCGGGCCGATCTCACAGCGTTCACCGATGACTGTTGCGCCGCGCAGATGGGTTCCGGGCCGCACAACGGTATCCTGGCCGATGCGGACGCCAGCCTCGATATAGGTAGTCGCGGGGTCTTGCACGGTCACACCGGAGTGCATCACATCACGCACGATGCGCTCGCGGAGGATGCGTTCGGCATCGGCGAGTTGCACGCGGTCATTGACGCCCATCGTCTCCTCCAACGAAGCTGTCGCCGTGCTGACTGGCTGACCTTCGCGCACCGCCACATCCACCAGATCCGTCAAATAATACTCCCCGTTGGGATGAAGCTCTAGCCGTTCCAGATGTGGCCAGAGCCATGCCCTTTGAAAACAATATATCCCAGAGTTGACTTCGGCAATCCGCAATTCTTCGGGTGTGGCATGCTTCTGTTCCACGATGCCGGCCACGCGGCCCCGCGCATCGCGCAACACACGCCCATAGCCCGTGGGGTCGGTGGCGATGCCAGTGAGGAAGGTGAGCGTCGCGCCAGTGCGCTGATGTTTGACCAACAGCGCGCGCAACGTCTCCGCGCGGACCAGCGGCGTATCGCCATACAGCACGAGGATCGTGTCGGGTTGCGCGTCAGCATCCATCCAGGCAGCGCGGGCGTGGCGTACAGCGTCACCGGTGCCAAGCTGCGGCTCTTGCTCGATGAACGTGGCGGACTCGACGAGAGGAGATGTGGCGAGTGCTGCGCGAACCTTTTCGCGCTCATGGCCGACGATGACAACGAACCGGGGACTATGGTCCTCCGTATCGCCAGCCTCGGACGCGGCGCCATCCTCTGTGCCAAGCGCCTCAGACGCTGCGCGCAACACATGATCGAGCATCGCGCGCCCGCCGACCTGATGTATCACCTTGGGGAAGCGCGACTTCATGCGCGTGCTCTTGCCCGCCGCGAGGATGATGGCTCCGACTCGGCCCATACTGGTCTGTATCACTCCTGATAACTGCCGCAAAAAACATGAAGAGAACTGGCTCGGGCGCCAGGATTCGAACCTGGGATCGTGGATCCAAAGTCCACTGCCTTACCGCTTGGCCACGCCCGAATGCAAACCCTTTCGTTCTTGAAGGATAGCATTCCTTTCTAGGGTCCGCCTATCCTGCAAAACGCCCTATGAGTGTATCATATCGCCTTCTCATCCGCAACCAACCTGTTGTACACTGTAAGCTCGATCACGGCACTGTGCCGAATAATTCCGGACGCACAATTCAGCGAGGAGGTGCGCATGTACACATCAAGAGAGTTGCGAAAGGGCGAGCTTTACTCGCGTGAAGATCTTCGCCAGAAGTTTGATATTACAGATGCGACTATCAACACCGGCATATTTCAGCCATCTGGGCATGATTCAATTTGGCTCTTCGTCACAGAAAAGAAGACTCCTGACCGAACACAATATGCAGATCGACTTGATGGCGATTTCCTTCACTGGGATGGCCAAACATCTGGGCGCAAAGACCAAATAATCATCGAACATGAAAATCTCGGCCTCGAATTGCTGTTGTTCTATCGCATCTCGAAGTCTGAACACCCAGGTGCGGCTTTCCGATATGAAGGCACCTTTTGCTATGTATCACACTCTGGCGCTGAACCAACCCATTTTGTGCTTCGACGCACCGACAACTGGGCAAATGACAATGCATGACGCCTTCTTCACGTAGCCAAGATATGGCCCAACGGAAGAAGGCGAAACGCACTACCTGTTAAACATTGGCATCCATGATTATGGCAGCCGCGCGACATTCACACGGATGAAGCCGCTGGAGGGATACGTCCAGCCGAGCGCCTGTTGCACCGAGGGGCTGAGGTCAATTCCCGCCTGGTTGAGCACCGGATGATTGAAACTGCCATCGCGCAGCCAGCCACTGGCATTGCCGTTGTAGGTCAACAGCAGCGTGCTGCCGCAGAACACGGCGTCGTTGTTGATCGAGGCGGCACTGGCCTCCGGACAGTATTCGGGCAGGCGCGTCGGCCAGTTGGTGGCGTCGGCGAAGTTGCCGCTGGGCAGGTAGCCCGCAGGCTGGAAGAATGGCAGCGCGTAATGCTGGTAGAGCAGATAGTATGCGATGCGTCGCCAGTTGCGCGGGCCAGGGCAGATGCTATCCACCTGGGCATTGCTCAGCGAAGACGAACTGACCAGCGCGCTAGATACCGGACAGGTTGCGGATACCGTTGCATTCGGATTGAAGGCATCCCACCAGTTGTCGTCTTCGTTCCACGGCCCCACATCCGCCACGATCACCTGGCTCGCCGCCACCGTGCCCGACGCCTGTTTGATGTCTACGGTGAACGGCGGCGCGGGGCCATTGGGCGGTGTCGGCAGGTAGAAGGGCTGATAGATCGCGGGAATCTGCGTATTCCAGCCGTTATTCGCGAATTTGAGGTAGGCGTCGGGTAAGGCTACGTATTGAGCGTTCTGCGGCTGGCCCTGAAGCGTGAAGCCTGTAGCGTACATCAGTATCGAGTACGGGCTGGGCTGGTGGATCGTCGGACCACCCAGGATATTCGCCTGCACCCACGCGGGCGACGAGATTCGCATATACGTCTGGTCGGTAGTGGCGAGAAGAGCAGCATATTGGCTGCCCACAATGCCGTGCAAGCCAGCGCGCAGGTGTGCCAGTTCGCGCTGCTGCGCGGCAATGTTGGGGCGCGCATTCACGCGGCCCAGGCTCGCAGGATCGGCGCGCATCATCTCCAGCCATGCGGCGCGGACGGCGGCGGAGACGCGCGTGACCTGCGCGGATGTCAGCCCGGCGGCGCGCCCCGCCTGCGTGGCCTGTGCCTGAATAGACGCATCGCCGCTGGCATAGAGGTAGATCAGCCGCTGAAACCACGCGCCGTCGCTTGCCCACTGCCGCAGCGCGCTCGCCGATGGTGGCGCGGGACGAACGGAGCTGCTTTGAGTTGTCGTCCGCGCGCCATGCGCCCAGGTAGCCAGGGGCACTGCGGCGACAAATAATGTCAGCAGTCCACACAAGGTGACGATCAGGGTGCGTTTTCGGCGTGGGGATAGCGTTCCTCGCATGGCATGCTCCTCTCTTTCTCCTACTCAGACGGATGCGAGCGGAAGATGTATCACCTTGGGAGCATAGTCGTGCTATCTCGGAGCAGGCTGACTTTTCCCATACCTGCAGATAGAAGCGACGACATACTGGCAGGGGATGGAATCTCTATGGCGTCTTCGCGTCCGTAGCGGGCTTTTCGCGGGCGGCAAGGTCGTGCTCATGCTGGCGACGGTCGCGGGCGCGTTTAATGGCCAGCAGGCGTTCGTAGGCCCAATAGGCTGGAAGGTTATATGGCCGGTCGTGGGTTTCGAGTGTGAGGACAGAGTAGCCGCCGTAACCTTGCTTATATGTGTACAGACTGTAGAGGTCTTCCTTGGCATCCAGCACCTCGGCGATGGCGCGAAAGTCGTAGAGCGTGCAGCCGCGCGCCCTGGCCCAGCGAATTGCCGTCCATTGCAGCAGATGGTTCGGCATGCGGTTGCGTTCGCGGTTGGATGACGCGCCGAACATATACGTGGCGACGGGACCGCAGCGCACGGCAATCAGCCCCGCGATGGGTGTGCCCTCGTATTCGGCGAGCAGCAGCACGGCGGCGTCGCGCTGTCCGTAGAGGCGCAGGATGTCGGCATAGTGCTGCTTGGGATGAATGAAGAAGCCGTCGCGCGCCGCTGTTTCCTGGTAGAGCGTGTAGAAGGTATCCACATCGTCCGGCGTCAGCGCCTCGCGCACCTGAACTCCCTTGCGCCCCGCCAGCCGGATGTTATAGCGCCACTTCTCCTTCATGCCCGCCAGCAGATCATCTTCGCTGGGACGGATGTCGAGCACCCAGGAGCGGCGGGGATGGTTGGCGAAGCGGTTGCGCTTGAAGCCGAGCGCGGCCAGCGCGCTCAGCCATGCCGCATCGTCATCGGGCACATTCGGCTCGACCTTCAGCATGAACGCGCCGTGCCGATGCGCCTCCTGTTCGGCGCGCGCGCAGAGCGCGGCCAGCGCTGGCGAGGCGGGATCGTTGACCACGGGACCGCGCGGCGCATAGAGATACGGGCGGCGCAGAACCGGCGCCTGGATGGCAACCGAAAGCATCACGCCATGCAGTTCGCCGTTCTCGACGGCGCCGAGGCGCAGCACTTCGCCGCCCAGCGCGTCGCGCAGTTCGCCCCACTCGAAGGTCTGCGTGATATTGCCCGCTGGCGACGCCTCCACGAAGCGATTCCACTGGTCGCGGTTGGTGATGATCTCTACCTGCATCGAACTCTGGCCCATCCCGTCTGTATTCTCTTAGCGCATAGCGCCGTGCATCGGAGCGCATTCGCCGCCCATTGTAGCAGATAGCGCCGCGCCTGCCCGCCCAACGGGACTTCCTGACGCTCGAAACTCGCCGCGCATTTTCATGCCTACCGGCGTTGAAACACCACGCCCACCACATCATACGCGCGGCCAGGCATCGTCGCGTCGGGCACACCGACCAGCCAGCGCCATCGTTTCGGTTTCCCCACGAGCGCGAATCGCGCGCTCAGGTCGGTTTCCACGTCCAGCACATCATGTGGCAGTATAGGCAACGCTTCTGCGTCCTCGTTCGCATGCATGCCAGCTTGCGGCGGCAGCAGGTAGCCCGTAACATCGGTCAACAGCACGGCTGCGCCACCTGGAGCGAGCAACGACTCGATCAGCGCGAGATGTGCCAGCGCGACACGACGGCGAAACCCCTGCGCGGCAGCGACATAGCGTGGCGAGGCATCGCGCCGGTCGGCGGCGGCAGGCGCATGGAGCAACAGCGTATCTAGCACATCCAGCAGGGGTAGACTAAAGAGTTGTGTCAGCGTCAGGCTGCTGATGACCAGGCCATGGCTGCCAGACAAAAGGCTGGGCAACTCCGGCGGATTGGGAATGGGGCAGCACTCTAGGCACGAGGCGGCGGCATCCAGCGCTGCTGCGCCAGTTGCGCCGCTAAGCAGAGCGAGATCGTGCCATGGCTGCGCGCGCAGTACTTCGCTGAGCGCCACGCTCACGCCGCCGGTGAGATCAGCCGCCACAAGCTGGATGCGCGCTCGCAACTGCTGCGGCAGCTCATCTCGCGCACGGCTCATTCCCGTCGCATCCACATCCACCAGCGTCAGCGCGTCAGACGCGCGAGCGAGTTGCTCCAGTGGTACTTCGGTGCAGGCGCCCGCGCCCAGCACAATCGCGGCGCGCGACTCATCGGGCGCGCGTGCGGCCAGCGCAGCAGCCACCAGCGCCGCGCTCGCCCGCAGATGCTCCGGGCTGTGGCGGCGATACCAGTCGCGTCTGCGCGGTCCCTGCGTGCGGCTATTTTCCTGTGCGAGCCGTTCGATACGCATGGCGTCTCCCTCCCTCACACCAAGCATATCACCCCAACAGCGAGAGCGATGGCACGGACGGCGTGGGGCCAGGCAACATTGTGTACAGCGACAGCGCAGTCTATCCGTAGTGACCTAATTGACGCGCATGCTACACTGATTTTCGACGCCTGGCCGATGCGAGCGCAAGGCAGAGATGAGAGGAAGGAGCGCGCGATGCAGACTCGCCGAACCGCATATCTGGGCTGGTGGGTAGTGTTTCTCGGATTTGCCGGGGCGACGCTCGTCGCGCATATCGTGCTCGATACGCTGCTGCATAACGGCACGCTCTCCCCGCATTCGCTGCTCGGCTCTATCGCCGCCGCCCGGCTGGAAGATGCGCTGCTGGTGCTAGTGGGACTTGCGTTTCTCGTGCGCGTGGCATGGGACTGGCTGCACACACGCCGCGCCCGCTGAGCAATCGAGAGCCGCGCCATGAAGACGGTTATCCTCACATTCGCAGTGCTCGATGGCCTGTTGCTTGTGGCGTTCGTCGGGCTGCTCACCTACGACCAGATGTTTCCCTACACCTGCGCGCCTGCTTCTCGTGCGCCTTCGATGCACTCCGCGCCGTTCGTATGTGTCTCGCCAGCCGCCATCCTCGCCTTTGCGTCGTTGGCGTTGCTCGCTCCACTCGTGCTGATCACGCTGCTGCTCTTCGTCATCGAGAATGCGCGCGCCAGCAGGCGCATGCGACAATCGCGCGGTAGCAACGAGTGAAGGCGCATTGTGCATTCACGGTTCAGTGCGCGGCAGAAAGCCGCGCTGACGCAGCCGTTCGATGAGCTGGGTAGCGTAGTCCGCAAGGTCATGCGGTGGGCATCGGCAGGCCCGCCAGCGCGCGGGCACGCTCCATATGCGCGCGGTCATGCGGCCAGTCGGGTTTGCCGTTGGCAAGCTCAGCGATGGGCGTCTCAAGCAGCAGCGTCGCATCCGTGAGGCGGAAATCGCGCAGCAGCGTGCCGAGGCCATCCAGCGGAATGATTCCCTCGCCGATGCGCGCGTGGTTATCCAGATGGCTGCCAAGCGCCTTCGGTGTATCGTTGATATGCCAGACCGGCACGCGCGCCAGCCCCAGGATGCGATCCGCCTCGTCGAGCGTGCGCGTTGCGCCTTCGGGCGTGCCGATATCGAACCCTGCGCCCCAGAGATGCGCGGTATCCAGGCACACGCCAAGCCGGTCTGCGTATTCGGGCACGAGGTCCAGCGCGGCGGCGAGATTCTCGAAGCGATAGCCCAGCTTGCCGCCCCCACCAACATCGTTTTCGAGCAGCAGCATCACGGAGTCGGGCGCGCCTTCCAGCGTGCGTCGCAGGCCGTCGGCGAGCCGCGCAATGCCCGCCTCTTCGCCCGCGCCGCCATGGCTGCCGATGTGGAAGACTACGCTCGTCGCGCCGTAGCGCTCGGCGCGGTCAAGCGTCGCATGCAGCAGCGAGACGGAGTTCGCGAAGAAATCGTCGCGTGGCGAAGCCAGGTTGATGAGGTAGGTGGCATGCACGACGATGGGCGCGATGCCGTTCTCCTCAGCGGCTTGGCGAAACGCCGCTTCTTGCGCGGGATTGGGGTCGGGCGCACGCCAGCCACGCGGATTGGTGACGAAGATCTGCGCGGCGTCGCAGCCGATCTCGCGGGCGATACGCATCGCCTGCGCGGGCTTCGCGTTGGTGGGCATATGACGTCCGAATCGCACGAATTTGCTCTCTTTTCTCACTCCACAGCCAGGATGCCTGAGCACATATTACCGCAGAGTAAGCTCTCGAAGCATATATGGCTTGTGCTCGCCATCCGCGATGACCAGCCGTGGGGCAACGTGCGAAATCGCCGTCTTGCCGTCGCGTGCCTCCACCTGCGTTTCCAGCACCAGCGCGGGACAGGGCAGCGCAGAGAACGACATACCGGTGGCATGTGTGAATCCGTGGCTGAAGATGGCCAGCGGCGCCGCAAGTTGCGCGTCGGGTACAGGTATGTACGTCCAGTAATCCAGCACGATGAGGTCAAGCGTGGCGCTGATCTGCTTGCCCATGATGAGCAGGTTGCGGGCTTTGGGCGCAAGGGCATTGGGCGTATACCGCTCGAACTCCACCAAACAGCGCGGAGTCTGATCCGTACGAGAGAACCAGACGGCATCGGGCCGCTTAGCGCCTTCGCCCATCAGCAGCTTATCCAGACGATCAAAGATAGGCGAGTCGCAGACGGGCGAGTATCCCAGCCGGTGGCCGACGAGCACCAGCGCCGATAGCATGTAGGCGTGGAGTGCGCCATCGTCAATGCCACGGGCAAACAGCGCGGGATACATCACCGGAAGAAATGCTGGATCGTGCAGTTGTTCGAGCAGCCACCGCGCCAGCGTCATGCCCGGCTGCTGATGCGCTGGGAGTGTCATACCGCAGACCTCACTCCTTCCAACTGCGCACAACATCCGGCGATTCGCCGCCGTGGATCAGCACCTTCTGGCCCACCTTGACGAGCAATGGCGCCAGAATCGCGCGTCCGCTGACCAGCGCTTCGCCGGTGGAGAGCGAGGGCAGTTCCTTGATGTCCACTTCGGAGAAGTAGTCCGATGTGCTGCGAATGAACGCCTGATCGTCAGGGTTTTTAATGCGCATGGCGATGATCGTGTTTGCCTGGCTGGTCACGTCGCTATCCAGCTTGCTGGGCCGCTGACTCACGATAGCCGCGCCAACGCCGAACTTGCGACCCTCGGCGAAGATCTTCTTGATGATCGGTAGCGAGATGCTGGCTTCGCGCGCCGGGGCAAAGGTATGCCCTTCTTCGATGATCAGGAAGACAGGCCGGATGGGATCGCTGGTATCTTGCGCCGCACGCAAAATCTCGCCGCAGAGCAGCGCCACCACCACCTGCATCGAGGTACGCGACAGACCTTGCAGATCAATGATGCTGATGCGCCCGACGCTATCGGCGGGCGCGGTCTTGCGGGCGCGCCCGATCATCTGCCGCACGTCGAAGGGGTGCAGGCCACGCTCATAGAAAGCGTTGGCGTCGGTGAGGAGGTTGCGCAGCCGCAGGGCGACGATGGAGGCGCTGCGCGCGCTGATGGTCTTGCGCTCATTGTCGGGGAGTTCGTCCCAGGTGGTGAGCGCATCCAGATTCCGCCCACAGAGATCCAGGAGATCACGCGGCTCGCGCGGGGAAGGGAACTTCTTCTCCCAATAGCGCAGCGCGACCTGGAGGAAGCGCTGCTGCGGCTCGGTGCTTTCGGGGAAGACGCTGGCGAGTTCGTCGGCGCTCATCTCGTCTAGCCGCAGCGCCAGGGGGTGATGCTGGTCGTTATAGCGCAGCGAGAACTCACGCGTGCGCGGCGCATAGACGTGTATGCCACCGCCGCGATCTTGTAGCTCGCGCAGCTTTGCGCCGAGCGCGCGCAACCCGTCCGCTTCCTGCTCTGGCAGCGCGGCATAAGTGGAATCGGGGGCGAAGTTGAGCATGCCGCCCCGGAAGGCGCGCCCATATTCGCCGTGGGGGTCCAGCACGACGATGCTGGCGTTGGATTCGGTGAGCATCCGCTCGATGATGCGCCCGATGGTGTAGCTCTTGCCCGCGCCGGTCATGGCGAGGACGGCCAGGTGCTCGGTGACGATGCGGTTCACGTCTATGTAGACCGGCACGATATTGTCGCCGCGCTCATAGCCGACGAGGTTGCCCAACTGGATGTTGGTTTCCGGCGAGTATTCGTAGAACTCGCGCAGGAAGGCGAAGTCCACGCCGTAGACCTTCGCGCCTGGCTCCAGCGGGCGGCGTGGGATGCGCACCTCGCCGGTGTCGGGGTCGCGGTAGCCGACCAGTTCCATGCCTGCGTAATTGGTCTCGCCGGTGGAACGGCTGGTGAGCAGCGATACCTCAGCTACACCTTCGCCCATTTGCTGCGTAAACAGCATATTTTGTCGGCTCACGCCAGTGATGCGACCGAGCACCCATGTCTCGTGCGTGTCGCGCCGCTCGCGATGGCGCACGCGCACAAACTCGCCCCGGCGCGCGCTGAAGCTATCGCGTAGCGCCACATTGACGCGCAGCCCACCAGTATCGCCAACCAACGTTCCCAGCCAGCGCTCTTCTTGCATCGTCTTACGTCCCATCTCTCTGTTCGGGTCTGCCACAGCGGTCAGGTTGCGGGCGCATCGAGTGGTTCTGACGCGCTTGCCGGTTGCATCTGCTCATGCACGAGATCGCGGAAGAGCGCCAGGATGGATTGCGGGAACGCCGCCAGCCGCCGCGCATACCAGAGCGGCAGCGGTTCGGCGCGGTCGCCCGTGGCCAGGGTGGCGCGCGCGATGTCATCGGCGAGGCGGTCCAGCATGTCACTTGTCCAGTGCTCACGGTGGCCCGCCACCTGGATCTGCCAGATGGGCGTGCGTTCGCCCGCGCGCATGAAGAAGCCGAGAATGCCGCTATGATGCAGCGCGTTTGGCTCCCAGTTCGTGGCCAGATTGATATCCTCGAAGCTATAGGCCACCGTGCGTGACCCTGGCGTCACCAGCATCTCCACCAGCCGCGACATCCCCGCCTGGCGCAGACGCCGCCACTCGCGCTGAATGAAGAGCGCGAGGTTTGCTGGTATGGCATCGGGGCTAGTCTTCGGATTATTGTTGAGCGCGGTGAAAAGCGGCGTGGCGTTCTGATTCTGGACACTGGCGACGGTCACGCCGTCGGCGCGCAGGGGATAGAGCTGTGTGAAGTGGGCACGCCAGAAGCCGTTGATGGTGTGCAGCATCTCCAGCCACTCTTCTTCCACATCTTCGATCTGCGCGCGATTGCGGTCGTCGCCGCGCGAAACAAAGATCGGCACATCCAGCAGCGTGACCCGTGGCGGAGCGTCCGCCTCTAGCACCGTGGTGAGCAGCTCGAACGCATGTTGCGCGCGTTTCCAGCGCATGCGCTGCGTGGTCTCGTAATAGTCCAGGTCGCCGATATGCACCTGGACCTGCTCGCTCGCTCCGAGGATGTCATGCTGCGCGAGGCGCAGGTGGTGCGCGTGAGCAGTCGTGCCATACAGCAGGCCACCGAATGCGGGCAGGGTCTTTGCGGCCACTGCGACGCCAGCGATATCGAGTGTCCGCGCATCCTCTTCGTGCGAAGTGAACTGGCGGACGAGGCCGCGCGCCCGCAATTCCTGGCGTAAGCGTTCCGATTGGCGCAGTTTGCCAGTCAGCGTCTTCGCGGAACCCACCACACTGAGTTCTAGCTCAGCGGCGATCTCCGTCGCGAGGGTCGTGCGCTCTTCATCCATTGCTTTCCTCTTCGCTCTGCGCTACGATACGCCCACATGCGGCCCGCTCAGCCGTCGAATCCGCGCTGCAAGCTGCCAGCGCGCGATATACTCCTGCGCTCGTGCTACGATCACCTGTGACACGCCGTCTATCCCCGCCAGATCACCCTGCACTACGCCATGCTCCCGCAGCCACGCCCAGCCAGCGGCGAGCGCCGTGTCATCGGCGGCCAGGCCCAGCGCGCCCGTCACATGTGCGAACGCCGTGAGCATCTCTTCTGGCGCAGCGGCCATTTTCGCATCGGAACTGCTTACTGTGCGCAGCGCGGGCGCCGCCAGCGCCAGCGCCAGCAGCGCGATGCGCGCGTGCTGCTCGCCTTCAGCCGCCAGCGCAACAGCATCTTGCGCGGAGTTCGCCGCGAGTGGCGCGCGATCCACTGGCACGGCGGTCAGCCAGTCCGTCAGCGCGCGCAGTAGCGCCGCCACACTCGCCGGATCGGTCTGCGCCGAGGCCGTGCCGAGCATCAGTGTCGTCGCCAGCAGATGGCCTTGCCGGTTGCTTGTGCGCGGCAGCGCCACGAACAGTGGCTCACCAGAGGCCGAGGCCACTAGTGGTTGCCCATGCGCGCCTGCCAGTTGCTCGCGATACAGGATGCGCAGCGGCTCCTGCGATGCCACCGCAGCGGCAAGCGGGGACATGAGCCGCACCGCATCGCGGTGTGGGGCCGGAACAACAGCGATAGCAGTGCCTGGCAACGCGATTATTCCCACCGGCCACGGCGGCACGAGACACAGGTGCGCGCCCGCTGCGATGGCAGCCGCGAGATCAAGCGAAGCGGCGCGGTCGGCGCCCAGCAGGTAGAGCGTGCCCTGAGCCGCCCGCAGCAGTTCGTCTGGCGTGGCCAGTTCGGCGGCGAAGCCCGCGCCGGCTAGCCGCTCGGCTAGCCGCCGGTCAGCAGGTCCACATTCGATGATGCGTAGTCGCTGCGCATCGCTTGCATCGCTCATCGCCACTGCGCCCCACTCCCGCCTAGAACTCCACCACCGTCCGCAGCGTGATGAGCTTGCGCTCGCTCAATGCATCTAAGACCTGTCGGCCATATCGCGTGACGATCTGCTCATCGGTCATACCCTGCCGGTGATCGTAATATATCTGCATGTAGCGCTGGAATAATTCAGCATTACCGCACAGCGCCGCGCCTTTCCCCAGTATGTCCTCGGCGTAACGTTTCAGTTCATCGCGCCCCGCCGCATAGGTCCGCGCCGTCGTCACCTGCTGACTATTGGGCGCGTTTTGCGGATTATTCAGGCGAGCTGCAAGTTTCGCGACCGCTTGATCTTGCGGCTGATCGAGTTGCGCCAGAATTTCAGCCTGAGCATCGCGCCTGGCCGCTTCGATCACCTCATGCGATGAGGCGCAACGCTTGCGTATCTCGTCGCTCTCTTTTATCAGATCCTCAATGGTGGTATCGCGTGTGTCGTTGTTGGCAATGAAGCCCTTCACGACCTCCTCGAGATCAGCCATATCGCGCGGCAACGTGGCACCGGTGAACTTGTTGCGCACCTCTTCCGCCGTGCCCGCAAAGTAGCGCTCCAGGTCTGCCCATGCCTCGCGCACGCCATTGTACGCGGTTGCGGCCTCCGACCACCCACTATATGCCGTGTTGTACCGCACCCACCAGCCATCGGGGTTCGTATCCTCGAGTTGGCGGCGATACCAGGCCAGTTTGAGCAGCACACCAGAGAGGTTGTTCGCGCCTTTGAGCACTTTCAGCGGCGACTCGTTCGCCTGCTGGCTGAGGCCAACGGGCAGCGTGTTGCCGGGGAGCGCGCCGTCGAGGTCGGCTTCCATCGCCGCCAGCAGGCCAAGCATCGGTTGTGTGGGGAAACGCTCCGCACTGCCCTGGCTCGCGCCGTAGCGCTCCACGACCTCCGCGCGGCGCGTAGCGATGCGCTCGCGCAGGTCGTGTTCCGCCTCGCCAAGATACGCTTCGAGGTCGCGCAGGAAGCTGACGCGATATTCGATACTGAACTCAATATAGCTCTGGTCGCCCGCGATGCGGTTGATGTTGTCTTGTAGGGTCTGCGGGTCAATCGCGGGCGGCTGCACGTTCTGGCCAGGCTTGCCCAGCACCTGATCCAGCGCGGCGGCAATCTCGCCAATGGCACGGGCGACCTGCTCGAACGCATCCTGGTTGACTGGTGGGAACTGCGACAACTCAGCAAGCGGCAACTGACGCAGACTATCTTTGCGCGGAGTTAACTCGTGGTTCTTCAGCAGAATCAATTGGTCGTGATTCACGCGCAACTGCCCCGCCAGCGCCTGCACGGGCGCGCTGAGTTCGCCCACCTGCTTCGCGTAGCCGCTCTTGACGGTGTCGAATGAGCCAAGCCGCTGGAAGGCGTCATCAAACTTCGCGTCGAAGGCGCTGGCCGTGCGCGCCACATACTCGCTGACCTGGTTCGTCTCGACGACGCCTAGCTCCACCATCAGCGCCATCACCTGCTCCAGCACGCCAGCGCTGCCTGCGGGGAAGGTCTCCGCGCCGCCGGGGCGCGCATAGAATAGCTCGCTATCCAAATCGAGCGGCTTCCGCGCCTTCACCCGCAGCAGATCGAGGATGCGCGGCATCACCGGCGGAATCAGCGCGCGCCGCCGGTCGCCTTCGCCCGCAATCAGCGCCATCGTCCTGTCGCTCTGCACCTGTTCGTAGCCTTCGAGCGCCTTCCGCACCGAGCCAGCCTCCACGCCCAACGCGGCCATTCCCCCCACGACGACCAGCTTGCGATACGCCTGCGCAAATTCGCGATACGTCGGCGTGCTGGCAGACCGTGCGGGAAAGAACGGGCGCAGTACGTAGCCCTGGATTTCCGCCGCTCTCAGCCATGATTCGAACCTATCCAGCAAGATTTGCTTGAACTCGCCTTGCAGGTCACGCCCCTTCTGGCTCACCTCGTTTGACTTGAAGCTGCCCGGCTGATCGCGCAGCGCATAGCGGATATAGAACTCCCATTCGCGGGTCTGCGGCTCGACGAGATGCGAGATCACGGAAATGGCGAGATGTTCGCTGTGGGTGTCCTTCAGATGATTTTGCCAGATCTCGCGATCCTGGGCACGCGTGAAGAGTAGCAACACCGGCACTCGCGCACGGATCGCCCGTAGGTCGTCGGTGACGGCCTGGGGTGTCTCCCGTGCCTTCAGCAGCACCAGTTGATTGCGCGAGGTGACGTTGAGACGTTCATGCGATTCCAGTTTGAGTGTCAGGTATGGCGCCTTCACGTCGGCAAGTTGTGGATTCACGACCACCGTGGGATTCTCAAAGAGGGTGTTGGCAACGCCACGCAACAGCCGTTCGTCATTCTTGCCGGGGTCGCGGTCAATCGTGGTGATAACCTGCTCCCAAAGGTCTTCTTTCAGCCAGTTATTGGCAGCGGCTTTGCCCCACAGGTCGTTGAAGCGTCGCAGCAGCGCCATCGTCGGCGCGATCAGCCGTGCGGTCTGGGGTACCCGATGGCGTTCGAGCAGCAGCTTGTGCATCGTGCGCACCGTGGCGGCGGAGAGATTCGCGCCGAAGCCTGGGTAGGCGAAACTGACCTGCCCCTCGAAATCCGCCGGGTCGGCATAGATCCACAGCCGCGCCGCCGCGCCTGCTGGTTCGCCATCGCGCGTCCAGGCGAAGGTACGCAGGCTGGCGAGCACCGCGGCAGGATCGAAATTGGGGCTGCCCTCGCCAGTAAGCTGCGGTTTCCGCTCGCTGTCATAGAGACCAGTGGCCATCAACCCTGTGGTAAGCTGGTCTGCGCTAACGTCCACTAACACTGCCTCGCCGGCAAAGCGCGTTTGGAAGGGATCCTGATAGTTCAGCAGCGCGTTCCACAACTCCGGCGCGATGCCAAGATCGGTGAGCGTCGCCGGAATCTGGTTGTAGATCACCTCGCGCATCGCGTCTTTGAGCGTAAGTGGCTGGATATCGCGGTCCTCAAACGTGCTCGGTTGGAAGACTTTGCCCGTAAGCTTGCACACCTCGGCGAAGATCTGGCCGATCTCTAACCGGGGATTATCTATCAGCGCGAAATGGGCCTTGTTCATGATAAAGCTGAACCAGCCGAAATTGCGGTCGGCGGCAAAGAAGGCGCGCCAGGCCAGGTCGAGCAGCGTCCCTTCCAGGGGATACCCATTGCGCTGCAGCGCGGCGATCATCTGCTCCAGGTCATCGGCGCTGGCCTTGTCGAGATCTGCCTTGAGCATACGCCGTTCGAGAGCTTCCAGATGGGCTTCGTTACGCGACGCCTCAGAATTGAAAAAGACAAAATTGAGCCGGGGATAGGCATTGGTATTGGCAGCCTCTTTGACGCCTTCGTAGAGGTCTCGCACCGCGCGCTTTGAAATAGGGCGATTGCTGAGTTCGCGGTCTCGCTCGCCAGCAAACGGGTCCGTCTCACCACCAGCTTCGACCTCATCTACTATCACCAGCAGCCGGGTAATTTGCCCCTTCGTCATCTCAGTGAATGCCTGGCTGATTCGCGCTGCGCGTTCAGGATAGCTGTAGGAGCTATCGTTAGCGATGAAGGCGAGGTGGTCGAAGTCGAAATTTGGGTCTAATTCACAGAGCGCGCCGCGTAACCCTTCAAGCAGATCGCGGTAAGACTTACGACCGCGCTCGGCATCGGCGAGATTGACAGTGGCGGCGCAGACGATCTTGCCCATGATCGTACTGATGTCCACACCGAAGTCATCCATGAAATAGAGCACTTCCACCAGGGAGACGAACAGTGGCATGATCACACTGCCGTCCTTGGGGGACTGCAATAGAGGCTCCGCCTGATCACCATTGCTGAGTATCCAGCCGCTGCTCTGACCGCACGCCTGCGCCACCAATTCATGCGCCAGCCGCGATTTGCCGATAGCCCAGTTGCCGGAGATAGCGAGGAAGTGCGCCTCATCTTCATAGCGTATGCTACCTGTGAAATCGCGCAGGCGATAATAACAACTGTCTTGACCGATATAGGGTAAGGTAGGTGGGTATTTGGCGACGGCCTTGAAGGGGCACTTGACGCCCGCAAGTTGAACGGTGGTAGCAGTGGTCACGGTGGGTGCTTCCTCCTGAAACTTCAGATACGACCTTATCAGTGCCAGATGGATGGGCAGGCATTCCTGTCCGCCATCCCCTAAGTGGGGCAGACATTCCTGTCTGCCTGCGGACAAAAAGTGTCCGCGCTATCAGCGTCCAGCGGACACCCCTACGTGGCGAAACGAAACTCGACGCGCTCCATAGTGAGATCGCCGAAGAGACAATCGGACGGCCCGGCCTGCGCATGGAAGGTCAGTCCAATACCAAGCTTGCCCACATCCGGCCGCAGATAGTAGGCGACCTGCCGGTTGAAGTAATCCACGCGGTCCCCTGGCGGGATATCCAGTTCGTCGCAGACATAGTCGCGGATCGTCACGATATGCACCATCCCTTCAGGGTCGCTCAACTTCTCATACGTCGCGCGCAGCGAATTTAGGAAACGCATCTCTGCTTCTCCCCCAAACAGGTCCGCCACCAGCGACGGATCAAACATCTCTTCGCAGCGTTCCCGGTCCAGCGTCCAGCCCTGCCGGTGCGGCAGATACATCAGCGCGCCGATGTCGCGATACAACGTCAGCGCCTGCTTCATGTGTAATTTTAGGTCATTGCCCGATGGCTCTTTCTTCGCATTCAAGGCGTCTCTTCCGCCCTCAAAGCATACATTCTCTGGTACGCAAACATCCGCACGCTCGATGCGCTCGCGCAAGAACGGCCCGAGAATTACGTATGGCTCGCACTGGAGCAACAGCGTAAAGCTATAAGCAGGCGTTCCGCCTTTGCTATAGCCGAAGAGGTCAGTTTCCTCGCCTTCCTTACCGCGCAGCGCGGTAGTCTTCCCCTTGGGAAAGAACGCCTCTTCTGAGGAACCGCCCTCGAAGGTCAGTAAGCAGTTCCACCGCGCCAGGTGCAGCAGCACGCAGCGCACGCGCACGTCGTTGCGCGCCAGGATGACCGCGAAGACGCGCTTCCAGTTGTTGCTAGAGCGATCAGTGGAATACGCATGCGCCAGCGCCAGCCCGTCGCCGGTGATACAATATGCGCCCGATGAATCGCCCACCTCCTCGAAAAGGCCAACTCCCTCGATGGTTATTTCCTGGTACTCACGATTTATCCGAAGGCTCAGGATAGACGTCAACCAACTCTTTCCCATTGGTTCATTGCGGTGTCCGTCGCTCTCGCCAAAAATCTCTTCGACGATCTCTTTCTTCGTATACCTGTGCCCCGATTCCGCACGTTGCAAGTAGTACGGCCAGCGCGCGGCGCTCTGCTGCCACGAGAACACCTTGTTCAGCCGCACGATCAGCGGGTCCGGGCGCAGCACGTCATGTGCGGGCGTCACCGCGTCGTCGAGTTGCATCTGCGTATATTTGTCGGTGGTCGTCATCGCGCGCTCCTCCCGGCGGGGATAATGCTCAGCAGATCATATGCGGCGTAATACCAGCGCGAGTCGCGCGTACCCAGTGACGCGGCGCCGCCATCGCCCTCGCACAGCAACCCGACACGCAGCCCCTGCTCCACCAGACGCTCCCCCAGACGGCGCGTCTCGTCCGCGTTCCCGGCGTAGCCTTCGTCCCACACCTCGTAGCCCAGCGCCAGCAGCCGATCATCCAGCGCCAGCGCCAGCGGACGCCCATCCAGCAGCCAGCCGTTCGCGCGCCGCGCCAGCAGTTCGGCCTGCGACCCAACATCGGTGGCGATCAGATAGAGCAGCGCCAGATGCGGATGCGCCGCCAGCAGCGCATCGGGCTGCCCCTGCTCTGCAGTCAGCGACGCCGCCAGCAGCGTCGCCACTCCCGGACTTGCCGCGCGAGCCTTCACCCGCAGCGCCTCATCCAGAAAGCGGTACGCGCGGCCCAGCAGCGGCAGATCGCTCGCCAGCGGCAGCGGCGGCCCGATCACCAGCGACGACGCCGTCAGCGGCATCTCATCGGCAATCGCCGTGGTGGCGAACTCGCCAGCCGCCTCGGTGGCGGCGGCGGCCAGCCGCTCGGCCAGATCTTCGATCTCGATGGCGCCCCGCGCGTTGCCATCCACACCCATCGCCACCCGCTCATGCGCCAGCGCCAGCGCCGCTTCGGCGCTCTCCGCGCGCGGCGACCGCCGCGCCGCCACCGCCATGCGCTCGAACGGCGCCAGGTCGCGCACCGTCAGCGCCACCGCTGGAACCAGCGCCGCCACCGTCACGCCGCCACGCCGTTCCAGCCGGATGTCCATGCCGCCGCGCCGCAACTGCTCCACCGCCAGCGACAGCGCCGACGGCCCGCCCCGCGTCACCACCACACCCTGGCCCCGCTGCCGCGCCGCCATCAGCAGCAGCAGCGCATGCAGTGTCAGCGGCTCATCCAGCCACTCCGCATCCAGCCGCACTGGAAGCTGCGCGGCTTCCGCCAGATCCGTGGCGATTTCCGCGGCACGGGTCAGGTCGGTCCACCGTGCGCGGTGACGCTGGCCAAACCAGTCGCGCAGCGCATCAGTGCTGAGCGGCTCCAGTGGCAGAAACTTCGTTTGCAGCACACGATTGAGCAAGTCGCGATCACCAAAGCCTCCATTCGGCGCGAGTATCTCACTCAGTGATACGGCACGCGCGCGAAAACCTGGAAAGATTTCGTAAATGCTGGCCTCGATCTGGTTCGTCACCGGCAATCGCTTCACCCGCGCCGTAAGGAGCGTTTCCAGCAAACTGTGACACAAATAGCGCTGATACGCGGGCAGCGCCAGCAGCGCGCGCCACAGCCCTTCTGTCGCGACATCTCCCTCGGCCAGCAGCGCGCGTCCCGCCGCCGTTGGCCGCAGCCATCCCGTGGGCGATTCATCCAACAAGCCCGCCAGCCTTGCCGTGCCCAGATAGTGTGGGCCGACGTCGCTGTGGTCCACATAGTTCATCGCCTGGTTCATCTCGGCGAGGGTGCTGTAGGGATTGCGCAACGCCTGCGCCAGGCAGCGCAGCGCCTTGCCAGGATCGCTACCCTTGCTCACCGTTCGCATATCCTGCTCCACCTCACCAGCGTACATCCGGTCGCCCATCGCGGCGCGACGTTTCTGCTCGCCGTTCGATAGTACACCATTTTCGCTTTTCGCGCGAGCGTCGTTTTTGCGTCATCACCGCTATGTCGTCTTCGCTCAATTGATAGAATTGATAGACCAGCCCGCCAATCACTGCCATCAACCGCTCGCGCCGCTCGGAGGCAGATCATCGAACACCGCACGCAGCCGTAGCAATGTATCGTATGCCGCATAATACACCTGGTTAGCGAGCGTGCCAGCCGCTTCCAGCGTCTCATCCACCGCGCGCGCCAGGCCCAGCCGCAGCGCCAGCAGGACCAATTCATCACCAAGTGTGGCCACCAGCGCCGGATCGTCGCGGTACGCCTCGTCCCACGTCTCATAGCCCAGCGCGCGCAGCGCTGCATCTAGCGCGCTGATCAGCGGCAGCCCTCCCAGCCGCCAGCCATCGTCCGCACGGCGCACCTGCTCGGCCAGTGCGCCGGAGTCATATGCGATCAGCGTCAGCAGCGCCAGATGCGCGTTCGCGGCCAGTGTACGCGGCGCATCCCACGGCTGCGCCAGTAATTCCGCGCTCAGGCACACCGCCAGCGGCGCGACTGCCTCACCGCGCGCTAGCCGGTCAGCATGGGCGAGAAAGGCGAACGGCACGGCGCTGGCGCTCTGCTCAACCCAGCCAACATCAGCGATCAGCGCCGGAAATGCGCACGGCAGCATCTGCCCATCGGCGAAGCGCGCCGCGTCGCTGGTCTGTGGTGGCGGTGGCACGAGCAGTGCCGTCAGCGCCGTCGCGCTCGTACCCAGCAGTTCGGCGTAGAGGTCCGAGGCCGTAATCGCGCGCTGCGGCCACGCGAACTGCTGCGCCTGCAACCACGCCACGCCCAGTGCGGTGGCAAAATCGCCATCCAGCGCCCCCAGGCTCTCCGTCATCGCCGAACAATCGTGTACGGCGATGTCTACTCGCTCATCCAGCGCGACACACCCAACGCTGTCACTGGCGATGGCGACACCGAGCAGACGCAACTGCGTGATGGTGCGCTCGATGTCGGGCAAGCCTTGCGCCGTCGCTTCAGCACACGCGAAACCCTGGCCTTGGCTCTGCGCCGCCAGCAGCAGCAACAGCGCCGCCAGCGCCGGTCCGCTCAAATCCGCCGTCGCAATCAGCGCCGAAGAACCATCCAGCGCTACTCGGCGTTGCACCCGCTGACCTAGACCAAACCGCGCGTCCCACGCCCTGGCCAGCGCGGGATCCAGCAGCGCGGCAGCATCGCCAGTGGCGCTGCCCTGCTCAGCCCGCAGATGTGTGCGATAGGCGGGCAGGCTCAGCGCCAGCGTCCGCGCCGCGTCCTGTGGATCGCGCGCGGCAGCGGCGAGCCAGGCGCGCCCGCGCGGCGTCGGGCGCATGCGCGCAGCGGGCGCATCGCAAGTGAGCGGCGCGGTAGCGAGCAGTCCGCCAACTGTACCCAGCCGCAGATACTCGTTGCCTTGTGGTCGCCCAGGCACATACCCCAGCGCTTGTGTCGCCTCGGCCACCTCAGCCCAGGGGCGCGCCAGCGTATGCAAAATCAGGCCGCGCAGCTTTTCAGGCTGCCGAGTGCCCCGCAATACCAGATGCCCGGCTGATACTCCCGCTCCCACCACCTCAGCCGCCCGCGACACCGGCGCATGCGCCAGCCGGTAGCACAGCCCTCCAGGTGCACCCTCATCGGGAATCATCTCGACGAAGAGCATATCCCCAGGCTGCGCGCCAACCCTGGTGAACCACGCCCCCAACCCTGAAATCTGCGACGCCCCGCGCTTCAGTGCCATTGGCGTCTCCTTGCCATCAACGGAGACCCCCACTGCCGCGAAGTGTCCCAGACGAGGAAACAGCTCGCGCGTCGGTTTGTTCGAGAACCCTATGCCGGTGGTCAACATCGGCTCGGTGAGCCGCATTTGCACCACACGATGCCCATGTTCATTGGTGAACGCCCCGACTACACGTGCTGCCCGCCCATGTGGCTCAACACCAAACTTTTCGGTATAAGCGACCGCTGAATCGAAGTTGCTGTAGTCGCGGTCCACAAGGCCAAAGTAGCCGTTACCAAACGGCTTGATTCGCGAGTCGGTAGCCAGCGCGGCAGACAAACTGTTCTCTTTCCAGCGATAGCGTTCGCTTGCGCGTGCGATCACCTCATCGCGATGCAGCGGGCGTTCTGCCGCGGCCAATACATGCTCCACCACACTGGCGACATTGCAGAGCGCGGGATTGTAGTCATCCTCCGCCAGCGCGAACATCCCATGCCCAACCAGCACGAATGTCTCTGGAAAGCGGCCCATAAATGCGTGGACGGTATGGTCGTTGCGCTCGCTATCTTCGGGAAAGAGTGCGCGATAGCGTGCGGCAATCTCGCTGAAGTGCGCTGGGTGGCCCAGGTCACGCAACGCAGCGATCAGGCGCGGCAACAGCTTACTACCACTGCTGGAAACATAAGTCGCTCCCTGGCGCTGAATTCGTGTGGAGAGGGTGAGCACGGCAGTGACGAACGCGCGACCCGCCCGCGCCACCTCTTCGCCCCCGCTCTCCAGTGACTCGGCGATCAAGCGTTCTGGCTCGATGCCGCCAGGGCGCGCTTCCAGCAGCCGCAGCGCCGTAGACTCCACCTGTTCGACCAACTCTGGCGTCTGCGACGCGGCGACATAGACATCGGCGTCCGTAGTGGCCAGCGCAGGCGACCACGAGGCCAGCAGCGCCACCGTCGTCACGGGATATACTCCGCCAAACGGCAGCCATACTGCGATGCGCTCAGCCATGCGCGTGGCGGTTGCTATACCGCCCTCAGCACGCACAGCCCACAGCGCCAGCGCGCACAGCCCACGGACATACGACTCGATGGTGGGGGCGGCTAATCGTTCGTTGGCCCGCACTTCAAGCTGCCGTGCGCGCTCACGGGTCACGTAGAACTCTGCGCCCAACTCGTTCAATGTCTTCGGGTGGCCATCGAAGACGCCGCAGCGCGCGAACAGCACGCGAAACTCGCGTGGCAACGGATCCGCTGGCAACGCATCCGCTGGCTCCGCTATCCTCTTGCCGCGTGGCATCCCGCCCACCAGCCCATACAGCAGCGCCTCCACACTTACCGCATCCAGCACCGACAGCCGTGCCTCATCCTCCGGCCCGCCCGCCAGCGCGCGCTCCGCAAGTTCTTGCGCGAACCGCCAGCACAGTTCACCAACCAACCAGTCCTCTTCTTCGTGACTCAGCGCAACGTTCGAGTTCATGATGTGCGAGCCGCCCGTGTCGCAAAGTTCGCCGAGCGTAAGATGTGCCAACGGCGCGAGCGCGGAAACCGAATCGCCTGCGTCCACCACTTCGGCAATCCGCAGCTCCCGCCACGCAACGCCATAGCGATCCAGCAGCCCCAGCAACGGCGACCTCAAGAGCATGAGCAGGGGATGCGTCTCCTTCGCCATCCGCCCCTGCGTCGCGAGATTGGCAGTAGGCCGCTGCTCGACATCTCCCACGGTATCCCCTGCATAGTCCCCCTGTTCTGCTGGCGGTGTGAGCAAATCGTCAGGTAGTCCGTCTATCCACGGTAGCAGAAACGTCAGCAGCCGTTCACATAGCTCGCGAAAGCTGCCAGGGCCGAAGTTACGCAACCCGCAAAGGTCATCTGGGTTGAGCCGCGCCACATCGCCCACGGTCCGCATGCCCGCGCCATACAGCACGTTGTACGTGCG
Source organism: Ktedonobacterales bacterium (assembly GCA_030167145.1). Classification (GTDB taxonomy): domain Bacteria; phylum Chloroflexota; class Ktedonobacteria; order Ktedonobacterales; family JADMIN01; genus SMAG-U1939. Next base: position 621,480 of record CP126532.1, read on the forward strand.
CATCGCTTGTGACGATGACGAGGGCAGCAGCGCCGCCTCCAATGGCACAGTATCCAGCGCACAGTTCAGCTCCCTCAGCGCCGCGACGAAACGCGGCGAGAGCAGCGGACGGTGATAAACCCAGGGCGCGGCCAGCACATCATCCAGCGCGTAGAAAAGCGCGCTGCCAATCGCCTGCGGGTGGCCATCGGCGCCCAACCCAACGTGGGCCACGCCGGACAGGACAGGTGACTGGTACCCCACGAGCAGCGGCGCAAGCGTTTCCGCCAGCGCGGGCCGTAGCATCGCCCGCGCCATCGTGACAACCTCGGCCCAGAAAGCGCCCGGTGTAGGGCGCGCATCGCTGGTGTTGTGCTCAGCCGTCGCGGCCAGCGCCAGCAATTCCAGCGGCGTCGCCGCCTCCAGGCTTCCCATCGCGCGCGAGTCGAGCAGGCGTATTGTGCGCCGCCAATCAGACGCAAGCTCATCCAGCAGACCGATACAGGCGTCTGGCAGTAGTGAAATCGAGACCCCATCGCCACCTGGCGCAAGCGTAGTAGCCTGGCCTATTAGCGGCATCGCCGCTCCCTTTGCTGTGTGGTCCGGTTGCCTCATCATGCTGAACGCACGTCGCCTCCGTCGTTGGTCATCCTCTGCCATCGGCCTCCCTCGCGCGACTGGGCTAGCTGGCGATGTCTTCTGCAGCACGGCTTGCGCATCACGCCGCGCCAGCGCCTCTGCTGTGAACTGTTCTCTTTCGACTTCGCCCTCAAACCGCAACAATCTCACGCGCATCTCCTGCGAAAAGTAGGTTTCGATCAATGTTCGCCGCAGCGTTTGTCGCGCATCCTCCTGCCCCAGCAACGCGAACAGCGCATCATCCAGCCTTGCGCCGGTTATCAGATGATGCAGTTGACCGAGGGCCGTGACGGTCTGCGTGGTGGCAAGTTCCCGCCGCATACCTGGCGCGGGCAGCAGGTGCCAGAAACCATCATCGGCGAGGTGGAAAAAGGGGATCACCAGATTAGACGACCGCGCGCTCAATCGCGTCACGGCAGTCCAGTACGCATTGAATCGCGCCTGCAACTCGGAGTTCACCGCGATGAAGTTGCGCACGAGCAGCCCCTCAGCCACCAGCGAAGCGACACACAGTAGCAGCAGCGGCTTATGCGGCGCGTGTTGGCGCTGGCGCGTCCAGTGCTCTGGCGTGGGATACGGCAGCACATGTGAGAACGCCCACGTGTAGCGCTCGATCATACCGCCTCTTGCTGTATACACCATATCGCTGCGAGCCATCATGAATTACGACGGCGCCCCGGCTCACCCTGATCAGAGAGCGTATGGTGGAATCTAGTCTACCAAGACGGTCGCACCCCGTCAACTATGCACGTCCCCGCCAACCCACATAATACGGGCGTTGCCGTTACCCAATTCGCCACCTAGCGGGCGACTCGATATACAGAGTATCGTGTGCCAAGACGCGGGACGCCAGCAGCGCATAGGAAACACAGGGGTCGCGCATGGCAACGGCTGAGTAGCGCGCCATACAATGCTGTGAGACGAAGGAATGTGTCCGCAGGAGGCAACCAGCATGGGAACGAGCATGAGAACGAGCATGGGAACTGGGATGACGATGACCGACGATGCCCACAGCGCCCGCGCCAGCGACACGACGACGGAGACGACGGAGACGACGGAGACGACGGAGACGACGGAGACGACGGAGACGACGGAGACGACGGAGACGACGGTCGCCACGCGGCCAGCGCCACCATCCTTCACGCCGCGCGGCCCGCAGCCGACCCCCAAACGTCCGCATGTCTTCGCGCGCCTGCTCTCGCTCCCGCTCTTCTATAAAGTGCTGCTCTCCAACTCGGCCATCGTGCTGCTCGGCGCGCTGGCGGGCACCACCATCACCCTGCACGTCGCCGACGCCAACCCACGTGGCACGCTCGATGGCGCGCTCATCGTCATCTTTGCGGCATTCGGGCTGGCGCTGACCTTCTGCCTCAACGCGCTGATACTGCGCGCGGCGCTCAGTCCGCTGGCGCGGCTGCAAGAGGTGGCGCGGCGCGTGCAACTGGGCGACTTCGCCATCCGCGCGAAAACCTCGCCCCTGGCGGACGCCGAAATCGCACAGCTTGCCGCCACGCTGAACCAGATTCTCGACGAAGTGCGCCGCTACGAAGACCAGATGCGCGCCCTCTCCGGCAGCGTCATCCGCGCGCAGGAAGACGAGCGAGCACGCATCGCCCGCGAGCTACACGACGACACCGGCCAGGTGCTCACGCTGCTGCTGATCCGCTTGAAGCTGCTCGAAGCCGAACCGGGCGCGGCAGAGCTACAGCCGCGCATCGAAGAGCTACGCGGGCTGGTGGCGGGAGCGATTGACCAGGTACGGCGGCTGGCGCTGAATCTGCGTCCGCCCTCGCTCGATCAGCTTGGCCTCGCGCCTTCCCTGCGCTCCCTGGCCACCACCTACACCGCCAGCACCGGCATCAACTTCAAGCTCACCCTCCCGCGCGAGCCGGTGCGCCTCTCGCTGGAGCGTACCATCGCCGTCTACCGTATCGCCCAGGAGAGCCTCACCAATATCGCCAAGCACGCCACCGCCCGCAATGTGCGCATTGACCTCGTCATCGAAGGTGACACCTTGCGTTTGGAGATTAGCGACGACGGGCGCGGCTTCGACCCCGCCGCCGTCCGTATCCAAACCGACCGCACCCAGACCGACCACCCACACGACGGTGGCCCCGGTATCGGCCTCTTCGGCATGGAGGAACGCGCACGGCTCGCCGCCGGCACACTGCGCATCCAGTCGGCCCCTGGTCGCGGCACACTGCTCGTCCTCACCGTCCCGCAGGACCAGCGCGCTGGATAGCCATAGCGCATCTCCCCTCTTTCACGGCGCGCCGCCTCCTGGTATACTGATGCACACCTTTGGCGTATTCCGTGCTACGGCAGCCAGTAATGTGGCGCTCATGCGGGAGTGATATGTTCAGGGTGTTCAGGGCGTTCGGGTGGTGAAGAAGAGGAAACAGTATCATGCTTGAGGTATTGGCCGCGCTCTCGCGTCCGCCGCTCGCCGGGCTGGCGCTCGACCTGGGTATCCTGCTCATCCCCTTCGCCATCGGCTCGCTGCTGGCGCTGCTGCTGCTGCTCTTCGCGGTGCTGTTTGTGGTGCGCGTGCTGCGCACCCTGCGCCTGCTCTACACCTCCGCGAGACGTGGGCGCCAGGTCTCCGCCGCCGAGAGCGGCCCCCATCCGCTCACCAACTTCAGCCGGGCGGGCGCGCCGAGCGATCCCCTCAACATCAAGGTCATCGCCACCGCCTCCCAATTGCCCACCGCCTTCGCCGCTGCCGGCTGGTATCGCGCCGATGAGATCGAACTGATCACTTCGATTCGCATTTCTGTAGATACCCTGCTGCGCCGCAGGTACGCCACCGCGCCGGTGAGCAATCTGTACCTGTTCGGACGTCACCAGGATTTCGCCTTCGAGCGCCCTGGCAGCTCAGTACGCGAACGCGACCACGTGCGCTTCTGGGATACGGGCGAGAAGGCCGAGGGTGGGCGGCCCATCTGGATCGGCGGCGCAACCAAAGACATCGGTGTCGAGATCCCCAGGGGCCGCTATCTGCCGACGCACAAGATCGCGCCCGACGTGGATACCGAGCGTGCGACCGTCGCGCACGACCTTACTGAGACCGGCTGGGTGATCGCGCAGGGCTGGGAACCAGGCTTCGGCAAGCGCACCAAGAGCAAGAACGCGATGGGCGACTCGTATCACACCGATGGGCAGATCGCCGTGCTGACGCTGGCGGATGTACCGGTGCTGATCCCCATTGCCACCAACGTGCGCGGGCCATTCTCCGGCCTGGCGCGGGTCGCGGGCAGGCTGCTGCGCTGGCGTTTGCCGAGGATCGGCCGCGAACATGCCAAAGCGGCGAAAAAGGCTGACGCGACGCCAACCAGCGAGCAGCAGACGGACCAGGCAGAACAGATGGAAGAGCCAGTAGAGGAGCAGGTCAGCGCAACTCCGTCGGATGCAGAATGAAGTCAATGCTCATCCACAGGCTTTTCGCATGGCGGTAGAAGAGCAGCGGGATCAACACCATCAATGGTAGGCCGAAGCCGTAGAGCAGCAGCGGCGGCGTCTGCCTGGCGGCCAGCGGGATGACGATAGCGGCGGCGATCAACTCCGTCACGACGAGGTTGACACCTATCGCGCCGGTCCAGTAGCCTTCTTCGCGCTCGAAGACCCAGCCGCAGTGCGAGCAGCGGTCGTACATCTTGTACACGCCCTTGTAGAGCTTGCCACGGCCACAGCGGGGGCAGCGCAGCAGCAACCCCCGAATGACGACCTTCCAGAGATAGGTGTCTTTCATGCGATCTCTTCTTCAGTCGGCAACGGCACGGCGGGCTTCTCGACTTCCGGAGGCTCCTCGCGGGCGATGCGCGTCCAGCCTATACGCTCCGGCGTCGCGATATCGCGCACGTGCAGATCGTCATTATACTGGCTGAGCCGCCAGCGCACGGAAAAGCCCTCAACTTCGCGCTTTTCCCAGACCGTAATCGAAGTATTGCGGGTATAGAGGCCAGTCGCGCCAGGCGTCAGGGTGTTCATGCCGAAGAAGACGGCGAATGAAGCGTCAATCACGCCGCCATGGCAGACGATGGTAATAGTTTTGCCGTCGTGTTCGGCCAGGATGCGATCTAGCGCGCCCGCGACTCGCAGCACGAACTGGCCATAGTTCTCGCCGCCAGGGCCGAAGGGACGATACGGCTCCTTGCGGAAATCGGGAAAGTAATCTTTCACGTCGTTCCAGGGCTGGCCGTCAAGGTCGCCGACGCGCATCTCCTGCACCTCATCGTCAGGGATGATCGGCAGGCCGAGCGCAGGAGCGATGATCTCCGCCGTCTGCCGGGCGCGGGGCAGTGTGCTGGCGATCAATACATCCGGCGCGATCTCGCCGGTGGCGGCGAGCCGGTCGCGCAGGCGCTCAGCCTGGAGCACGCCATGCGGCGTCAGCCCGAGGTCGCCGTTCATCCCCGCGACCAGGCCATACGGCGGCACATTGCAGAACGCCTGCCCGTGGCGAATCAGATAGAGTCGTGTCATCACGTGTATCCTCTCGGTACGTTGGGTTTCTTTCTCCCGTATAGCGTACCGCATCGGATGCGCCCGATAGCTTGGCTGCCGACTGGTAGGACAGACCAGAATGCCTCTCCTAAGAATGTCTATCCTACCAGTGGGAAGATCTAGCAACACGGGTGTGGGACAGACAACATTGTCCGCCCCACCGAACGCTATTACACGGCGACCTCTTCGGAGAGGGCCGCGCCAGCGAACTGGCTGTTATAGAGATCAGCATAGAAGCCGTTCTGCGCCAGCAATTCTTCATGCGTGCCCTGCTCGACGATACTGCCGTGGTTCATCACCAGAATCAGCTTGGCGTCGCGGATGGTGGAGAGCCGGTGCGCGATGACAAAGCTGGTGCGTCCGCGCATCAGGTCGCTCATCGCCTTCTGGATCAACACTTCAGTGCGCGTGTCCACGCTGCTGGTCGCCTCGTCAAGAATCAGGATCGCCGGATTGGCGAGAATCGCGCGGGCGATGGTCAGCAACTGCTTCTGCCCCTGCGAGAGATTGGTCGCATCCTGGTTCAAGACGGTATCATAGCTCTCCGGCAGCGTGCGGATGAAGTGATCCGCGTGAGCCGCCTTCGCCGCCTGGATAATCTCTAGCTCCGAAGCGCCCTCGCGACCATAGGCAATATTCTCGCGTATCGTGCCGTTGAAGAGCCAGGTATCCTGTAGCACCATGCCGAACATGCGGCGCAAGTCGTCGCGGCGCAGGTCGGTGATGTCCACGCCATCCACCAGAATCTTGCCGCCGTTGATCTCATAGAACCGCATCAGCAGATTGACCAGCGTGGTCTTGCCCGCGCCGGTCGGCCCGACAATCGCAACGGTCTCGCCGGGACTCGCGCTGATATTCATGTCTTCGATGAGCGGCACATCCTCCACATATCTGAACGACACGTGCTGGAACTCCACCGCGCCGCGCGGCGCGGCGAGTACCGTTGCGTCGGCGGCTTCGGGCACCTCCTCTGGCTCATCCAATAGCTCGAAGATGCGCTCAGCCGAGGCCATTGTGGACTGAATAATGTTGGTGATGTTGGCAAGTTGCGTAATCGGCATGGTGAACTGGCGCGCGTACTGGATGAACGCCTGCACATCGCCGATTTCAATGGCGCGCTTCGTGACCATGATGCCGCCGATGACGCTGACGAAGACATAGCCGATGTTGCCGATGAAATTCATCAGCGGCATGATGATGCCGGAGATGAATTGCGCCCGCCAACCGGCATCATACAGCGTGTCGTTCAGGCCATCGAAGGTGGCGACCGAGATCCGTTCGCGTCCGAAGGCTTTGACGATGCGGTGGCCGATGTACATCTCTTCCACATGCCCATTGAGGATGCCCAGCGCCCGCTGCTGATCGCGGAAATAGGTCTGCGAGCGTTTGGCGATGACCACCGTGACGAGCATACTGAGCGGGAAGGTAATCACCACCACCAACGTCAGCAACGGACTGATCGTCAGCATCATCACCACAATGCCCACCAACATCACCGCCGAGGTGATCGCCTGTGTCAGGCTTTGCTGCAACGTGCTGCTGATGTTATCCATGTCGTTGACGGCGCGGCTGAGGATGTCGCCATGGGAGCGGCCATCATAGAACTTCAGCGGCAGCCGCGCCAGCTTATCTTCGACCTCTCTGCGCAGTGTGTACACCGTGGTCTGGGCGACCCCCGCCATGATGTACTGCTGGAGATAGGTGAACGATGCGCTGACGACATAGAGGCCAGCCAGGATGAAAAGAATATGCGCGATATAAGTGAAATCTATCGCCGCGCCTGGCACATGGCGGAACTTCAGGATCATGCCGTCGAAGAGCTTGGTCGTTGCCAGGCCCAGAATCTTCGGGCTGACGATGCTGAATACCGTGCCAATCACCGCCGCGACCAGCACCGCGATCAGATTGACTTTGTACGGCGCAAAGTAGCGCAGCAGCCGTAGCAGCGTCCCCTTGAAATCTTTGGCCTTCTGTACTGGCATGCCAATGGCCCCGAATGGACCACCGCCCCGCCCCATGAACCCGCCCTGTTGGCCTGGCCGTTGTGTGGGAGGTCGTTCTTGGCTCACTTGACTCATGCGATTTCCTCCGCCGCAAGCTGGGACAACACGATCTCACGATAGACCTCGCACGAGGTCATCAATTCGTGATGCGTGCCAATGCCCGCAACTCGCCCCTCATCCAACACAATGATCTGATCGGCCTCCATGACGGTGCTGACCCGTTGCGCGACGATGAACACTGTCGCATCGGTGACTTCATTCTTCAGCGCGGCGCGCAGCCGGGCGTCGGTCTTGAAATCGAGCGCTGAGAAGCTATCGTCGAAGACATAGATTTCAGGTTTGCGCACCAGCGCGCGAGCTATCGAAAGACGCTGCTTCTGCCCGCCCGACACATTCGCGCCGCCCTGAGCGATGGTCGAATCGAGGCCGTCGCTCATCCCGCTTATGAACTCGGTCGCCTGGGCGATGTCCGCCGCGTGTTGCACCTCCGCTTCGGTGGCGTCTTCTTTGCCGTAGCGGATATTTTCGGCAATCGTGCCGGAGAAGAGCACAGCGCGCTGTGGCACGAACCCAATCTTGGAGCGCAGATGTTCCTGCGACATCTCACGAACGTCCACGCCGTCCACGCGAACGGAGCCGCTCTGGATGTCGTAGAAGCGAGGAATCAGGCTGACCAGCGTGGATTTGCCCGCGCCGGTGCCGCCGATGATTGCCGTGATCTCGCCAGGGCGCGTGCGGAATGCGATGTTGGAGAGCGCAGGCTCTTCTGCGCCGGGATAGCTGAACGTAACGTCGTCGAACTCCACCACTCCGCGTTGCACGATGGTTTCTTTCACCTGCGCGGCATCGTTGATCTCGGGGGCGATGTCGAGCACCTCGTTGATACGCTTCGCGGAGGCCGAGGCGCGCGGCAGCATCACGAACATCATCGAGAGCATCAGCACGGCGAAGAGAATCTGCATGGCGTACTGGAGGAAGGCAATCAACGCGCCCACTTGCATCTCGCCCCGATCAATGCGGATGCTGCCAAACCAGAGGATAGCAATGGTGGCGACGTTGAGCACGATCATCATGATCGGCCACATGAGCGCGACGATGCGGTTGACCTTGATCGCGGTGTCGGTGAGGTCGCGGTTGGCTTCGTCGAAGCGCGCCTTCTCGTAATCGGTGCGGGTAAAGGCGCGAATGACGCGCACGCCGATCAGCCCTTCATCCAATACAAGGTTGAGCCGGTCAAGCTTGACCTGCATAATCTGGAAGAGCGGAATCGCGCTGCGCATGATAAAGAAAATGGCGATGACCAACAGCGGAATGACGCCCACCAGCACCCAGGCCAGTGTGGCATCCTGTGAGATGGCCATGATAATGCCGCCAATGGTGAGCAGCGGCGCGCTAATCATCATCCGCAGGATGATGACCAATACCTGCTGCACCTGATTAGTATCATTGGTGGTACGGGTGATGAGTGATGCGGTACTGACGGTATCGAACTCGTGAAGTGAGAAGCTTTCGACGTGCGCGAAGAGCTTGCCACGGACGATTCTGCCGAAGCCGACGGCGATACGCGAGGAGAAGAAGGTCGCCACGACCGCGCAGGCGGTGCCACCCAGCGTCACCAGCAACATCAGGCCGCCGGTATGCAGGATGTAGCTAGTATCGCCGTTGACGATGCCAGTGTCTACGATCTTTGCCAGCAGTGTCGGCAGATACAGGTCCGAAAGGGACTGCAAGAAGACCAAGGCAAACACGAGCGCAATCGGGAAGCGATAGGGCCTGAGGAATCGGAAGAGTCTGATCATGCGTTGTGGTCTCCGTGATCTCCGCTCAAGTGTGTGGAGTGCATTGGGGGCGCTTTCTCGTTGTAGTAGCGCAGCACCTTGGTAAGCAGTTCGGCGAGCTGGTCGCTCTGTTCTTCGCCGAGATATTCGACCAGCCCTTGAAATGAGGCGTCAAAGGCATCGGCGGCTTGTTGAACGACTGCAAGGCCGCTATCAGTCAGCGTGACACTGATCGCTCTCCGGTCAGTCGGGTCCATGTGTCGCTCGACGAGCATGCGGCTCTCCAGGCTGTTGAGGAGTTGCGTGACGGCCGGTGAGGTCACGTGGAGCAGCTTGCTCAGATCAGAGACCTTCATGATGTGGCGTCCCGCTCGCCTGCCTCTGCGAATAAGAAAGAGCAGACGGACCTCGCTGAGGGTGCAGCCAGCGATGGACTGCTCGTGCCATGCGCCGCGCTTGAGTTGGGTGAATGCCTGCCAGAGTTTCCGTGCGGTTGGGTTGGATTGCAAGTCGGCTGGTTCATCCATGGGACAATCTCCTATCCTCGAACGTGTGGGGTCGAGGCGGGTAACGATAAGTATCTAATTTAGTAAGTAAAGTACTTATAAAGCACGTGAGGAGGAGATGTCAAGTGAGAAGATAGAGCGGCAGGACTATGCACAATACTGTATAATACGGCGGCACATGTTCTTCGGAAGAAGGTTCGTTAGGAAGAAGCAAGCATCTGCCTGAGGTATGCGGTTCAGGCGCGAAGCCAGCCGCCAGCAGTCGGAAGTGGGGGATGCAAGTGAAATCCGGGCAGCATGAGGAGACGCGAGGAGCGGTTCTGATGTCTGTACGTACTCCCGACAAGAGTTCTTCCGATCTACCCTCCGGCGAAGAGCCGAAACCTGGCGATGGGATAGAGATTCCCCCGCGAGCGCCGACCCTTGCGCGCCTCAGTCGGCTGCGGCGGAGAACCCCACTTGCTGTGGTGGGGGGCGCGCTGCTCCTGGCGCTGGCATTGGTGTTGCCACTCGCCGATTCCGGACGAACGACTACCACGCGGCAAGCTAGGGCAGAGAGCACGCCGACCGCGACACTCGCGCCAACGCCGACCGCGACGGTAGTGCCGACCCCGACGCCCATGCCAGGATTCCAGGTGTATATAGATCGCTCAGAGGAGTTCGTGATCCAGTATCCTGAGACATGGACGTCTTCTCCCGCCAGTCCTGGCATCGAATTCGATGATAATCCCAATACGCTTGGCTATATCGTGCAAGTGTTGCTGCCAGGAGACGCCACAACGGCCGGGCAAACGTCTGATCCCGACGATGCGACGGTGTGGGTGCGGTATGAGCTGAATACGCTGGCGAGTAAGTGGCAGGGAAATTATCAGGAACTGACGGGGCCATCGCCAGCGGCATATTTCGGCGGCGCGACATGGCAAACCGGGGTCGCGCTGCTCTCGGTGAATGGCACATCAGTTCGCGTGCAGATTTACGCGACGGTGTACCAGGGTAAGCCCTACATCATTAATCTGCTGGCGACTCAGGAGAAGTTTGCAACCGGGGTGGCGATCTACTTTACGCCGATGTTGCAGAGTTTCCAGTTCTTGCCCTCAAACGCCTGACACCCTGCTGAAGAAAGTGAGCACGCATGCGACTTCGTCCTGAAGAGCGCACCGCCGAATTGGGCGCTGACACGGAAGCACTGGCAGAGCGCCCTAGCTCGCTCTTCGCGGATGTCGCGCAGGTACGCCTGCTCACACTCGTATTCGTGGCGGGTGTGTCCTCGCTCTCGCTGGAGATGTGCGCGCCGCGCCTGCTGGGTCCATACTTCGGCACCTCGCTCTTCGTCTGGGCGAATATTATAGGCTTCTTTCTGGCGTATCTGGCGCTCGGCTATTTCCTTGGCGGGCGCGTCGCGGATCGGCATCCAAGTCCACAACTGCTCAGCGCGCTGACGGCTGTCGCGGCGCTGGCGACGGGGATAATCCCATTCATCAGCCGCCCAGTGCTGGAGTGGTCGGTGAGCGGGATGGACACCGATAACGCGAGCGTGTTCTATAGCTCGATGGTGGCGGTAATTCTGCTCTTCGCGATTCCGGTCACACTGCTGGGGTTCGTCTCACCATTCGCGGTGCGGCTGAGCGTGCGGCGGGTCGGCGCGGCGGGCCGCAAAGCGGGTAGCCTCTATGCGCTCTCGACGGCGGGCAGCATCCTGGGCGCGTTCCTGCCGGTGCTGGTGTTGATCCCCTGGTTGGGTGTACGGCGCACCTTGATCGCGACGGCGGTGGCACTGCTGTTGGTGTCACTATGGGGGATGCCGTGGCGTCTGCGCATACCGGCAAGCGTGCCAGTGGCGCTGCTGGCGCTGCCGTTGCTGCTGCCACAGATCGCGCCTCTGGGGGCGCTGAAGCCACAGCCAGGTCTCATCTTTGAACAAGAGTCGTTCTACAATTACATTCAGGTGGTGCGCGAGCAAGATGGCACGACAGAATTGGTGCTGAACGAAGGACACGCGATTCACTCGGTCTATAACCCACAGCAGATCTTGACGGGCTGGTATTGGGATTACTTTTTGGCAGCGCCATATTTCAATGCTGGCCCGGCGGCAGGACAGGTACATCGCGTGGCAATCATCGGACTGGCGGCGGGCACCATCGCGCGGCAGTTCACGGATGTGTACGGGCCAATACCAATTGACGGCGTAGAGATTGATCCTGATATTGTTGCCGCTGGACGCAAATATTTCGCGATGACGGAGCCAAATCTGAAGGTGCATGTCGCGGATGGGCGCACATTCATGCGGGTGACGCATGAAACGTATGATGTGGTCGCGATAGACGCTTTTCAACAGCCCTATATACCCTTCCAACTGACGACTAAAGAGTTCTTTGAAGAGATTCGCGCGCATCTCTCGCCAAATGGCGTCGTATGCCTGAATACAGGTCACACTCGTACCGATTACCGTCTAGTGCAGGCGTTTGTGAATACACTGAGCCAGGTGTTTCCGAGTGTCTACACGTTCAATGTGCCGAACACGTTCAATACCGAGGTAATGGCGACGAATAGCCCCACCTCGCTCGACACATTCCGGGCGAATCTGCAACAAGCGCCGCCCGATTCATTGATGAGCACTGTGGCGGGCGAGGTGTTGCCCGTGGCGGCGGTGGGGCATCCTGAGCGTGACGGCATCGTCTTCACAGATGATCGCGCGCCTATCGAACAGATCACCGATCAGCTTTTGCTGAACTATATCCAACAGGGTGGCTAAGGAACAAAAGGAGAGGCACGATATGAGCGTGATGGCTGTGGTTGGCGCGCAATGGGGCGACGAAGGCAAAGGGAAACTGATTGACGAGTTGTCCGCGCGAGCTGACTATGTTGTGCGCTATCAGGGGGGTGGCAATGCTGGTCACCGCGTCGTGTATGGCGACACAGAGTTCGCGTTTCACCTGGTGCCAGCGGGTATCTTGCATCCCAACGTCGCATGCGTGATCGGCAATGGCGTGGTGGTGGATCCACGCGGGCTGCTGGCGGAGATGGAGAGCCTGGGCCAGCTTGGCGTAGATATGAGCAAGCTCTATATCAGCGAGCGGGCGCACGTGGTGATGCCGTATCATGCGGTGCTGGACCGGCTGGAGGAAGAGAGCCGGGGTGTAGAGAAAATCGGAACGGTGCTGCGTGGCATCGGGCCAGCATATGTGGACAAATACTCGCGTGTAGGCATCCGTATGGCTGACCTGCTGGATGTGGATCAGTTCCGCGCGAAGCTGGCGACGGTGCTGGCGCAGAAGAACCGCATGATTACACAGATCTACAATCAGCAGCCGCTGTCTCTTGAAGAGATCCACACCGAGTATGTGGGATATGCCCAACGGCTGCGCCCCTATATCACCGATACGGAGGCGCGGCTGCACAAGGCAATGACGAGCGGCGCTTCGATCCTGCTGGAGGGGGCGCAGGGCGCGCTACTTGATGTGGACTTTGGCACCTACCCATTCGTCACCTCCTCCTCGACGGTAGCGGGTAACGCTTCGACTGGTGCCGGACTGCCACCGCGCAGCATCCAGCATGTGCTCGGTGTCTACAAGGCCTATATCACCCGTGTAGGCAGCGGACCTATGCCGACGGAACTATTCGAGGGCGAGGGTAAGGCGCTCCGCGACGCGGGGCACGAGTATGGCACCACGACTGGACGCGCGCGTCGCTGTGGCTGGTTTGATGCGGTGGTAGGGCGCTTTGTGGCGCGGCTCAATGGGTTCGACAGTGTGGCGATCATGAAGCTGGATGTGCTGGATGGTTTCTCGACGGTGAAGATCTGCACATCCTACAAGCTGGGTGACCGCGAGTTGACGACGCCGCCCGCCAACACCAGCGAACTGGCGGCATGCGAGCCAGTGTACGAGGAGTGGCCGGGCTGGATGACCTCGACGGTGGGTGTGACCCGATGGGAGGATCTGCCCGCGAAGGCACAGCGCTATCTGCAACGAGTCGAAGAATTGCTTGAGACGCCACTCGCGCTGATCTCGACGGGACCGGGGCGAGGCGAAACGATTCACCGGCGCGAGCTAGCTCTTTAGATGGTTACGCTGGAAGCAACGACTGGCAACAAGCGCGCAGATAGCGCATTGCGCGGGCTAATCGGTATCTATGAGGTTGCGTTTCCTGGGCGAATACACGGCTGCTACGTAGAAGGTAGCCATGCCGATGGAACGGGTCTGGATACGAGCGATCTGGATCTTGAACTGGTCTTCAAAGAGCGATTCGCCTCTGATGTGGAGTGTGAGGCCGCAAATCGCCTTGGTAGTGCTTGCGCTGACTTGAGTTGTGTCGAACTGGATGTCAGTGTAGTAGATGAGGCAGGCCTGGCTGGGGGTGCGCACCCGCTCTTCAAGCTGGCAAGTGTGCTCGTCTACGGTGAGGACATACGCGACCGCGTACCGCTGATTTCCATTGAGGCATGGACACGGAATCGCATGCACGCTGCATACTGGCTGATGAATGTGGTGCTGGGGCGTCCAGCGCCGGTGCGCCGTCCGTTGATGTATCCCGATCCCGAGGATGAGTTTCGCGGGTATGTCCAGCGTATGGTACGATTGCCAGATGGCCGCGAGGCCCGTTCGACGCGCGACCTGATCCGCACGACAGGATGGGCGGCAACGGCGCTGATCGCGCTACGAGCACGGCAGTATGTTGCCCGCAAGCGCGATTGCCACCAGTTGTACCGGCGATATATTGGCGGCGAGCATGCAGATCTTCTCGAAGACATCTATATTTACTGCCGCCAGCACTGGCTCTATCTCGTCCCTGATGCGAGAGCCGAACGTGAACAATTGCTCGCGATTTGCGAACGAGCGCTCGCCTTTGAGAACGACTTTCTGAACACATATCACACTTATGCACTGGCAGAATTACGAAGCACGGAGGAGGCTGCCAGAAACGCAGCATGCACGATGCTCGGACGACTGCCGTTCGATGACGCTGAGGTGATGGAGGAGGTACGGCGTGCAGCAGGGGTGGGAACGGCGGCATCCACAGTTGATGCTGGATAACGCGACGCTGGTCGAAATGCTCGCGCCGGTGTTTCCGGGCAAGGCGATTGCTACTGCGGAGGCGCTGAGCGGCGGGCTGGCGAATACGAACTACAAGGTCACATTGGCCGGGCGCAATGAGCCAGTGGTCGTGCGTATCTACACTCGTGAACCAGAGGCGTGTCAGAAGGAACTGGACATCTATCACCTCGTCCATGAGCGCGTGCGTATGGCGGAGGTACTGTATGCGGATGTGGAGGGGAGAATTGGCGGGCGCCCGTATATGGTCACCGGCTGGGTAGATGGAGTGAAACTGGATGCGCTGTTGGAGAATGGAAGCGGCATCGAAACGCGAAGCGTGGGCAACGCGGTAGGGGAGACGCTAGCGGCGATTGCATCGTTTCACTTCCCACAGGCAGGATTCTTCGGGCCAGAGTTGCGCATCGCCGTGCCATTCGATGGCGTGCGCGCATCCTGGCAAGGCTATGTGGAAGGGATGCTGTCGGAAACGCTGGTGCAAGAACGATTGGGCAAGGAGCTTGCCCTACGGCTGCAAAGGCTGATTCGCAAACATGCTGCGCTGCTCGACTCAGCGGAGGGGCGTGTCTCGCTGGTGCATGGTGACTACAAGGCGCAGAATCTGCTGTTGCGGCGTACTGGCGAGGCATGGGAGATGGCTGCGGCGCTGGATTGGGAGTTCGCTACGGCGGAGACGATCCTCTACGATCTGGCTATTTTGCTGCGCTATCGCGCGACCTTATCACCAGAGTTTGAGGCGGGCGTTGTAGAAGGCTTCTGTGGCAACGGCGGTTATCTGCCCATGGAGTGGTCGAACATCACGCGACTATTGGATCTGGTGAACCTGCTGACGTTCCTGAACATGCCGGAGCGTGGTGGCGCGATGGTGGACGACGTGACACGGCTGGTCCGCGCGACAGTTGCGGATTTTGTGACGGCATAAACACCTGTTAACCGATGCGCGGGCTGCCCTCGTGATCTCGGGGCCGCGCGGCAGCCGCAGATGATAGCGCCAAATCGAGGGCATCAGGATGATGAAGGAAGAGCACGTCTTGACAGGGTAGCATACGCTGAAACTGGCTGAGGTAGGGTTGATTCATGTGTCGGGTGAAGCTGCCTACGTGCCCACCTACTGATAGAGCAATATCGCACCCGGCATTGCACAGTGGAGGATCATGACATCAATGGCATGGTTATGGGGGCGGGGGAAACGTCATCAAGTGGGACAAATCGAAGCAGCAGGCGATGGCCGACGATTCCTCTGGCTAGGCGAGCGCCGACATGTGGCAGATGCCCCGTATGTGCTGCCTAGTGACGATCAGGAAATCAACCGTCTTGACTTCCAGCACTATATGTTGCGCTATGCGCTGCGCAGGAACTTTGCCGCACCACTGAACCGCCCAGCCAGCATTCTGGATATCGGAAGTGGAACAGGTCGCTGGGCTATGGAAATGGCGCAATTGTTTCCAAATACGAATGTAATCGGGACGGATCTGGTAGAGCCAAAGGCAGACAACCTGAGCAACGGGATTGGCAAGCGCCCTGACAACTACACCTTTGTGCAAGGGAATATTCTTGAGGGATTGCCGTTCGCCGATGGAACCTTCGACTTCGTGCATATGCGATTGCTGCTCTTTGCCATCGCGAAAGAGACGTGGCCAGCGGTAGCCCGCGAGTTGGTGCGGGTGACGCGACCGGGCGGTCTGGTGGAATCAGTGGAAACCGGACCACAACGAGACGGCGGCCCGGCCATGGATACACTCGTGCAGTGGATTACTGAAGCGAGTGCGCGCCGTGGAGTAGATCCGCTGCTCGGCCCCCATGTTGCGGGATTCCTGGAGAACGCTGGATTGAAGAATGTAGTCAAACGCGAGGTCTTGCTGCCGGTGGGTACATATGGTGGTCGCTTGGGCAATATGGCAGCGGCGGACGTGTTTGGCGTGATGACGGGTGTGAAGCAGTTGGTGGTGGCACAGGGCATCGCTGAAGCGCCAGCGTATGATGCAGCGCTGGCCCAGGTGCGGATTGATCTGGATCGTATGCGATGTACTCTGCCGTTCTATATTGCGCATGGGCAAAAGCCGAAATAGCCAAAGTCACGGCGTGATACGATAGAGGCGAATGGCGCGCATCGCGCCAAATATTGTCGGGGTTCGGGGTCTAGTTGGGCAGTGCTGCCCAGGAGGACGAACGCGGTGGATCTCTATGGCATTCAGATCACGTGGCTTGGCCACGGGACATTCAAGCTCCGCACGGCGGAAGGCAAATCACTGCTGATTGATCCGTGGGTGATGGGCAACCCCGCTTGTCCCGAAGATCAGAAGCGAGTGGGAAAGCTCGATCTGATGCTGGTAACGCATGGCCACTACGATCACATTGGCGATGTGCTGCAAGTGGCGAAGGAAGCTCAGCCCGATCAGACCATAGCCGTCTTCGAGTTGGCAGCATGGCTCGAAAACAAGGGTGTCGAGAACACCGTTGGCATGAACAAGGGCGGTACGCTTGATCTTGGTTGGGTCAAGGTAACGATGGTGCATGCGGACCATAGCTGCGGCATTCTGGATGGGGATGAGATTGTGTATGGTGGCGAGGCCGTAGGCTTTGTTCTCGCTTTCGCGAGCGGGCTACGCCTGTATGCCGCGGGCGACACCAATGTGTTTGGCGATATGCGCCTTATTAGCCAGCTCTACCAGCCGGAGATTGCCATCTTGCCCATCGGCGACCTCTATACCATGGGGCCACGCGAAGCCGCATTCGCCGCCCAGATGCTGTATGTTTCCGGCATTATCCCGGCCCACTACGGGACATTCCCCGCGCTCACTGGTACGCCAGATGCGTTGCGCGTTCAACTCGCTGAATTGGGGCAAAGTCGCGTGGAGGTTGCGCAACTCGCCCCAGGGCAAACGCTTTCTTGAGCACGAGCGAGCAGCACGTGTTGAAGCACTTGGCTCGCTCGCCGCTTTACGCTTACTCGGTTAGCTGGATCAGCCAGCAGGTCGTCGTGCCCGTTGACTGCCGTTCGACCTACGAGAGTTCACGGTCAACGATGGCAAAGATGTCGTGCAGCCGTGCGAGCAGGTCGTCAACCTCGTCAGGTGCGATGATGAGCGGCGGGGCGATGAGAAAGTGTTCGCCATCTCCGCCCTCGGCCTCACCATGCCCCAAATAGAGGATGATCCCTGCATCCCACGCGCGACTGACGAGCTGCTGCGCCAGGCCCGCTCGTGGCTCCAGCAGCACACCGCGCATTAACCCATGCCCGCGAATCGCGCGGACCCAGGAGTACTGGGTGGATAGCGTTTCGAGTCCAGCGACGAGACGTGCGCCCTGGGTTGCCGCATTGGCCACCACGTTCTCTTGTGTCAGGATCTCCAGCACCTTGGCTCCGACCGCCGTGCTGAGGGGATTTCCGCTATAGGTGAGGCCGTGAGCAAATCGGCCAGTGCCAGTACGTATGATGTCATACACCGGCTGCGAGGCGATGACCGCGCCCAAAGGCGCATACCCGCCAGACAGACCCTTTGCCACAGTGATGAGATCGGGCGTCACCCTATCGTGTTCAT
Source organism: Ktedonobacterales bacterium (assembly GCA_030167145.1). Taxonomy (GTDB): domain Bacteria; phylum Chloroflexota; class Ktedonobacteria; order Ktedonobacterales; family JADMIN01; genus SMAG-U1939. The sequence continues at coordinate 639,481 of CP126532.1, forward strand.
ATCCCATCATCCTGCCGGTGCGCCCGAAGCCGGTCATGACCTCATCGAGAATGAGGATGATGCCATGCTGATCGCAGAGGCGTCGCAACCCCGGCAGATAGCCAGTATGAGGCACAAAGCCACTCCGCGAAGCGCCACCCACAGGCTCGACCATGATCGCGGCAACCGTCTCGGCTCCGAACTGCTGAACCGCCTGCTCAAACGGGCTGAGGCAGGCACAGGTGCCATGTTCCGAGATGCCAGGGCACGCGGCTTTCGGCGGATCTACCTGTACGAATGCTTCTGAGAGCAATGGATAGTATGGACGCTGGCGCTCAGCCAGCCCTGAGGCGGCAAGCGCGCCAAGCGTATTGCCGTGGTAGCTGGCACGCCGCGAGAGTACGCGATAGCGCTCTGGCTCACCGCGCTCCAGGTGAATCTGACGGGCGAGTTTCACCACTGTCTCCGTCGCCTCCGAGCCACCAGACACCGGATAGGTATACCAACCGGGAGCGCCAAGCGCATCATTGACGCGCGTGGCGAATTCTTCTTGCGCCGCGGTGGTGAAGCGCAGCGTGTGGGCGAACGTCACTCGCTGTGCCTGTTCATAAAGCGTTCGTGCAAGGTCTTCGCGGCCATGCCCCAGATTCGCGACCAGTGCGCCAGACGCGGCGTCAATGTATCGCTTGCCATCAGTGCTCCAGAGATAGATTCCCTTCCCATGTGAAATCTTGGGGTAAGTTACGTTCATATCCCGATAGAACACGTGTGACATGGATTGTCCTCCTGCTGAGCGAGTAATCGCGCTTGCTGCCGCTCCATGATACAGTGCCTCAGCTAGTAGTCCCACTGCCATTTGTGACATATCTGTCTCATGGTACGCTTTCTCGGCAGGTATTTATACGTAGTCAGGTGGCATGATGCGGTGAACAGGGGATGAAATGAACATGATGCGCCGTGTGCGATCATCCATGGCTCTTGGGAGCTTGAAAGCCGCATTTCAAGCGACCCAACAGAAACAAGCGGCTTTTCCTCGGGACTCTTCGGAAGCAGCCCCACCTTTAGCATGGCGACGTGTAGTGCGGCAGGCAGTTGGTATGTGGCTGGTTGTGGAGATTGCCATGGTCATCTTCACCTACTTTTCCCAATTACTAACCCTGCACCATCTGGCACATCCCTATGCTGCCGTCACCCCACAGCAAATGGTTCTCGCGTGGAAACGACATGATGCGGATTGGTATCTTGCCATTGCTCAATACGGCTATACCCGCCCCGAACAGACGGCCTTCTTCCCGCTCTATCCGCTTCTGATCAAGCTATGCTCCCCATTTACATTCTTCAATTGGCCGCTTGCGGCGCTGCTTGTGAGCAATCTTGCGCTGCTGGGCGCGTTCTGTGCGCTGGCGCTGCTGGCCGTGCATGAGCAACCCAATGAGCCGCGTGCCTCCGCTGCCACAATTCGCGCGCTTATCGCCTATCCGCTCGCCTTTTTCTTTTTTGCCCCCTACACAGAGTCGGTGTTTCTGCTCTTGGCAGTGCTGGCCCTGCTGGCCGCGCGGCGTGGCTGGTGGCGCGCCGCGCCATTTGCCGCTTTTCTCGCCGGACTGACGCGACCCGTTGGCATTGTTCTCATTCTGCCGCTGCTTGTTGAGTTCGGCTCCCAGCGTGGCTGGTGGCGACGCCCGTGGCGAATTCCGCCGCTACTTGGCCCGAATGGCCTGCTCGCCGCGCTCCCTACCCTCCTTGCGGTACCTGCGGCTGTTGCCGTGTATGCGGGCTACTGCGCGTTGCGCTTCGGTAACCCACTCGAATTCGGGAGCGTCGAGACATTTTGGGGACGGTCATTTGAGGCACCCTGGCGCGTGGCGAGGCTTCTTGGTGGCGTTCTCTGGCGCATACCCGCAGGCACCTACAATCAGGCACGGTTACTGGTAGATGCCGGGCCTTTGCTGCTCATTCTTGGCCTGACTGTGCTGTGCTGCCTCCCACGTTTTGGGGCAGGTGGCTTTAGTCGTCGTTTGCCGCTGGTCTACATTCTGTATATGGCTGGCCTCATCGCGATCAGCACACTCTCACCAGTGCAAGGGCCAGAAGGTGGACTGTTCCCATTTGCCTCGGTTGGTCGCTATCTCGCCGTTAGCTTTCCCATTTTCTTGGCGTTGGGCCGGTGGTCCAATCGCTCGGTGTGGATAGAGTACGCGGTTGGCTATGGCGGCACGATGCTCATGGCCTTGTTTGCGGGCTTTTACCTCGTCGGCGGCTGGATCATCTGATCTCGGATGCGCACTTCTTCAGCGGTCGGCCCGGTGGGAATACGCAGCAACGTGTCCGCGGCGCCGTGCAGTGCGTCACGGATGCGGTTCACATGCTCCGGGAAGGTGTTTGACGGGAAGGCATCTGGCGCGAACCAGCGCACCGCATCACTCTCATCGCTCGTCGCCAATGTCCCGCTCACCACGCGACAGAGAAACGAGAAGATGATCTCATCCTTCTTGCCAGCCCAGCTATACACGCCCACCAGTCTCGTGACTTCTACGTCCAGCCCCGTTTCCTCGCGGACCTCACGCACGACGCCCTCCCACGGCGCTTCACCGCTCTCCAAGCCGCCACCCGGTTGATTCCAGTAATCGCAATCGGTCCGGTGGCAGAGCAATACCCGCCCCTGATCATTTAGCACAGTCGCGAACACGCCAACGGCAAATCTATCAAATCGCATGGGACGGCTCCTCATACTTGCTCGATATGTAACGATGGTATCCATCCAAATCAACGGATATCCTGCCCACAAGGCAACCAATGAAGTACAATATTTGGATAGGTATGACTCTAGCTATTTCGTGAGGAGACATGCAGATGGCGCAATTGCAGGCGGTGGATATTCCGGTCAGACATGGCATGCTCGAAGGTTTGCTTCGCTCCCCGGACCTCGGTACGGTGTCGCCGCACATGGCTGCCGTCGTCTGTCATCCACTGCCCACTGGCGGCGGCACGATGCACAACAAGGTTGTGTTCCGCGTCGCTCAGGCGCTCGGCGAACTCGGCATGCCGGTGTTGCGTTTCAATTTCCGGGGGGTGGGTCGCAGCACCGGCGAGTTCGATGATGGCAAGAGCGAGCCGGAAGATGTGCGAGCGGCGCTCGATGAGATGGCGCGTCGGTTTCCAGAGATCCCACTCTGCCTTGCGGGCTTCTCATTCGGCTCAAAAGTTGGCCTGCCGGTCGGTTGCGCAGATGCGCGGGTGCGGCAACTCATCGGCGTAGGCGTTCCGGTGTCAGCGTTGCGTGTGGATGTGCTCAGCGGGTGTACGAAACCCAAGCTCATCATCCAGGGTGAACACGACGAATACGGTCCACTACCTGAACTTCACGCCTGGTTTGAGCGGCTGGCGCAACCCAAAGCACTCATCACCATACCCGAAGCCGATCATTTCTTCACTGGGCGCCAGCAGCAGCTTCGTGATGCTGTTCTCGCGTACTTTCACTCAGGTGATCCAGCGGCGGGTGATCCACACTGAACAACCATGCGCGGCAGGTTTGAGAGACTGCCGGGGCGATACTTGATCAAACCCTTCATCCTGACTACGGGCATTCAGGAGCAGACAGGGCCTATGATTGATGAGGGAATCTCCGACTGCCAATATCGCTCACACCTTGACCGTTGCTGTGGCTTCATGGTAAAAACAGTGAACAAATAGTGGACAAGTGCGAACTGCGCGCGCTACTATTGAGGGATAGGAAGCGCATCCGTGGGGGCGATGTAGATGCGGCAGGCGCCAGAAGCCAGGGATTCGGAGGACTGCGGATGGACGGAAGGGAACCACGAGTTCAGCCGCCAACGCTGGAAAACTACTCGGATATGCCGCTGTTTAACACGAAGGCCGTGGTGCATAATACCGGCGTACCCGCTCCTACCTTGCGCGCATGGGAACGGCGCTATGGTATACTCGCGCCGCGCCGTGGCGAAAACGACTACCGGCTCTACTCTGAGCGCGACATGATTATGGTGTCATGGTTGCGCGAACGAGTTGAGAGTGGCATGACCATCAGCCAGGCAATCGCTCTGCTGCGCTCGCTCGAACCTCTTCGTAAGGGCAAGGGCCGCCGCGCGCGCGCCCATATCACCGTATCTCAAGATACTTCCGGACAGCCTAACGCTATCGCGCCCAGCCGGTTTTCAGTCGAAGATCTTTCCGTTACTTTGCTTCACCAGTTCACCGCCTTGGATGAACCCAGCGCCAGCCGAACGATCTCGCAGGCACTGGCTATCTACAGTGTCGAAGATGTGTGTATCTCACTCTTTACGCCGACACTGGTCGAAATCGGCAAACGATGGGCGTCGGGCGAGCTAAGTGTCACGGTAGAGCACTTTGCGTCAGCGGTTATCCGCGCGCAACTTGATTGTTTGTTTCGGAGCGCAGCGGGCGTGGAAAGTGGTCCACTCGTGCTGGTGGGTTGCGCCCCAGGTGAGATGCATGAACTAGGATCGCTCATGTTGGCCCTATTTCTGCGTCGCGCAGGGATACGGGTGGCGTACCTTGGCCAGAACGTCGAGATTGCCAGTCTGTTGACCTCTATGCGCACGCTCAAACCCGCGTGTCTGGTGCTCTCGGCGGCGACCCACTCGCACATAGACGCCCTTGCGGAGGTTGGCCATGTCCTTGAACGCGAAGTTGGACTTCGGACGCTCTTCTTCTTTGGAGGACAAGCGTTCGTGGGCGAGCCGGAGCTGGCACAGTCAATTCCGGGCCGGTATCTTTCTGGAGATGCACACCAAGCGACAGATGAATTGAAGAAGAAGATGACAGCCTGATGCTTACTGAAACACCGCAGCATATCGCCTACGACAAAGTCACTCGCAGGAAGCGGCCATTTCTCTTCCGCTTGCCGGTCTATGCCTATGCTGGCGCTCTGCTCACCACAGCGGCTTGGATATCGAGTTGGACACGTATTGGCCCGTGGAGCTATACGTTCTTCGCAATCTGGTTCGGCTTCATCCTCGTGCTGGACGGTGTAAATGTCGCACGTAGTGGTACGTCCTATTTGACACGCAGCCGTACCCGCTTCGTTGCGCTGTTTCTCATTTCGAGTCTGTTCTGGTGGGTCTTTGAAGGCTTGAATGTGCCCGTCCAAAACTGGCACTACGTGACAGAGCGTTACTATTCACCGCTGGCATTCTTCCTCATCGCGTCGCTCAACTTCAGTACCGTGTTGCCCGCCGTGATGGAGATGGCCGAACTGGTTACAAGTTTTCCAGGGCTGCGACCCCGGCTGGCCGCGAATGATCCTGGGCCGAGATTGCGTGTACGTACCGCGCTGATACTGATAGCGGTGGGCATCCTGATGTTGACGCTGCCGTTCTTTTTCCCACGCTATGCCTTTGGACTGCTCTGGCTCTGCCTGATCTTTTTGTTAGACCCAATCAACAACCTTGCCCGTCGCAAGTCGGCTTTCGGGCACCTGCTGGCAGGCGACTGGCGCTTTCTCGTTGCGTTGCCGCTATCTGGGGTGCTCTGCGGCTTTTTCTGGGAAATGTGGAACTACTTCGCCCTGCCCAAATGGTATTACACTGTTCCCTTTGTGGATGATGCGCTACATCTCTTCGAGATGCCGCTGCCCGGCTACCTGGGTTATCTGCCCTTTGCCGTTGAGCTATTTGTCATGTATCAGTTCGCACTGCTCGTCTTGCGTCGCAAGCAGGACAATCTGATGTTCTAGCGCGTCTGCAACTCTGGTTCTTCGGCGAACGTACTAACCTCCGGAATATATAGGGAAGAACGAAAGGATAGGTGCGCGGTAGCGCATGCCATCGCGGATGGACTCCGGCGAGATATGCCGTCTCCGATAACGAACTGCCATGCACCAAAAGCACACGATATGAGCATACTCAAACCTGGTGAAGTAGCGTTCGCCGCTGTAGCAAGAGCACAGTCGCGCGTATCATCGCGTGATTCCGGCCTATTGATAGGTCTGGACTGCGACGGCGTACTCGCCTCCGACCGCCTGCTCTGGAAGCAACTGCGGGAGCGATTCCCCGCGGATATTCCGGCACGATACGATGATCTCGCGTCGTTCGAGTGGCCGCGCGCCACGGATGCGACAACCGCGCACTGCATGGCGCTCAGCGCCGACCCATCCTTTATGGGGCGATTGGCTCCAATGCCGGATATGACGAGAGCGATTCGCCACCTGAGCCGCCGAGGCTTCCGATTTCACGTCATTACCGCACGCCCCGCATGTGTGCGCCGCGCGACCTGGCGGTGGCTGCACCGGCACGGCGTTGGGGATTGCATCGAACACATCACGTGCGTCGAAAGTGGCCTAGCGAAGGTGCCGCTGGCGCATACGCTTGGCTGCATCGCGTTCGTTGAGGATAACCACACGACTGCTGAAGCCATGGGTGCGGATGGCATTCACTCGTATCTGCTGGATGCTCCGTACAATCGGATGTCCACACGGTATAGCAGACGTGTACGCGATTGGTCTACGCTGGTTGCGGAACTCTCGCGATTTGCCGCGCCGAAACTGGCGGTACGAACGTTTACCATCGCTGCCAGCGTTCCAGAGGCGGCGGCGCTTGCGTCATAGCGCATTCGGAACACATACGGTGGTTGTCATGAGGATCATCCATAACCGCAAGGCTGGGACAGCGCCACCATGGTTAGACTTGACGTGACATGGCTTTGCCGGTAGAGTTACTGTTGTCTGCATCTTTCCGCGCACAATGCTGCGACATGGAGCTTCCTGGATTGACCGGCGAGATGCAGTGCCGCATGTCATCAGGCGTTCTTGACTGCTGATAGGCTTAGTGCTACACTGCCTGCATACCGTAGGGCCTGCGGAAATTCACGCTTGTGGAGGTGGCTTCGGGCCACGACATGACGGCGTAACCCATGCAAGGCTAGTATGCACGAGCCGATGGGTGCAGTCGTCAGCCCAAGAATCCCCTGTCGCCAGACGGTGGGAATGGTCAAAAGGGGGCACAGACCGATGGCGCAACAATCGCAGCAAGGTATTCGGCCAGGCGGTGATGGTGGTCCCACGACAGAGCTTGGTGAACGGGCCGAAATGTTGTTCAAGCGTGTGCGCGAAATCGAACAGACACTCGCCGCCCGTGAATGGTGGCTACTTGGACGAGAGTTGCCAGAAGCACGACTGCTTTCCGAGGTCAGCAGCCTTCTTGCGGTGGCGCGCGGCGAGCTGGAGACGGTACTTGCCGAATCCTTCGGGCGCACAATCCCACGCACAGAGAGCACTGACCAATACCCGGTCCTCATGGAAGACGACCATGGTACTCATGATGCGGCCTGGTTGGCAGCGATACGTGGTCAGGCCATTGATTTGCTGCGGATGATCGCAGGCTCGCTCCCACCGATGATGCAATACGCGCAAATGCTCCGCCAATACGCTGAGCGGTTCAATGTTGATTCGAGCATCGTTGACGCCTTTCGGATTGTCGCTGACCGTTTGCACGAAGTCAGTGAGGCTATGCGGCAACCTCCTGGCTAGTTGCAGAGTCCCCATGTCCTCGACCGAGGCTGGCTGGAGCAGTTCTCAACGCTACCGAGGGAGGATCGCACACCGTGTTCACCATTGAGCAGCGGGATGCTCTCCGCAACCGTGTGCTGCGGCTCGCGGAGGAGGATGAGCGCGTTGTTGCCGGAGCCGCCGTGGGTTCGCTTGCTGTGGACGGCGGCGACCGCTTCTCCGACCTGGACCTCACCTTCGGCATCGCTGACCAGGTTCCGGTCGCTGACATGCTCGATGACTGGCAGCGCACACTCACCGACGAGTTCGATGCGGTGCATCTCACCGACCTGGAGCGCGGTCCGACCATCTACCGTGTATTCCTGCTCCCGGACGCGCTTCAGTTCGACCTCTCGATGACGCCAGCGGCGCAGTTTCGCCCAGCCGGGCCGCGATTCCGGCTGCTGTTCGGCGAGACAGCAGCGGGCAAGTCCGAGGCTCCCACACCGCCGGTCGCGGGCGATATCTTCGGGTGGGGTGTCATCTACGCGCTCCACGCGCGCGCATGCATCGAGCGCAGGCGTGTCTGGCAGGCCGAGCATTGCGTCGGCGCCGTGCGCGACCACGCGCTCACGCTTGCCTGCCTCCGCCAAGGACTACCCGCGGTGCAGGCGCGCGGCTACGATAGCCTTTCCACTGAAACCCTCGCGCGATTTGTGGATACCCATGTTGGCGCGGTCGAGCCTGGCGCGCTACGCGCTGCCCTCGCGGCAGCAGTGCTCGCGCTCATGCACGAGGGCACGGAGGCATGTCTACCGCACGCGGATACCGTCGCCCAGCGCCTCGCCGAGCTTCGCTGACGCAGAGCCGATACGCCCATCTACAGGTGGTGGTATAGGATTGCTACTTCACATACTGCTGGCACAGGAACACGTAGTACCAGGCACCAGCAGCCGTTGCCATCTGCCTCTGCGGCCTTGACTGATTCACGGCATGCAACAGGCAAAGGAGGCCATCCTGTGGCTTGGAGAGATGCTCTGAGATACCCTTCTGGAGTGAGTTTGCTTAAGGATTACGGGCATATCTCGGTGACGCCACTCCATTTCGAGTCCGGCGAGCGATGTCAGAACCCAACTGCACTGAGTATTAGCGGAAGCAGAGATTTTTTGCGCCCCTTGACAACGGCTACAGTTTTCGATATAACAAGATATATCTTTATCAAAAGAAGGGGGTGATGCAAGTTCTGGTACGGAATGTGTGAAGCGAGCATCTGCTCGCAAAGGAGGATTGTCTATGTTTCGAGGCTTTGATCGTGGGCCACGCGGATTCGCGTTCGCGTTCGGTGGCCCACAAGGTATGGATGACACTGGCGAATGGCAGCCATGGGTGCGCGGCAAGCGCGAACGATTCGGGCGCGGTCCGGGATACGGTCCAGGTTTCGGCCCGCCATTTGCGCCGCCAATGCTCTGGCATATGATGCGCCGTTTCGGCTTTGGTCCTGGGATGCCGCCAGGTGGCCCGCGGATGTTTGGGCGCGGCGATCTCAAGTACGCGCTTCTCGAGTTGCTTCAGGAACGCCCTAAACACGGCTATGAGATGATGAAGGAGCTGGAAGATCGTTCTGGCGGCTTTTATTCACCAAGCGCGGGCGCCATTTACCCGACCCTACAATTGTTAGAAGATCGTGGCTGGGTGACGACTCAAGTGATGGAGAGCAAGAAAGTCTACGCGATCACTGATGCTGGGCGCGAAGCGCTCGGTGAGCATCTACGCCGCGCGGAGAGCCATGGCGGGCCTCACGGTTGGGGTGAGCGCCATCACGGACATGGAGGGCCATTTGGTCGCCAGGCACGACCTGAGTTGCGTGCATTACGTGATGAGAGTATTGAGGTAGCAAGGCTGATGCGTGCTGCTGTTTTAGCATCTGGCGGCGATCCAGAGCGATTGGCGCGGTTACGGGCCATCGTCTCGCGAACGCACGCTGACCTGGACGCATTTCTTGGCCAGGACCGCAGCCAGGAGCAACGTGGTAGCGCCACTTCTGAGGATGCAGATGGCCCGGTAGAACATCTCTAACGCGAGACATGGATTCGGTGGAGCGTGAACTTCTACTTCACCAAACCATCCGCCTCATGCGTGTGACTGGGACCGGGCACCTGCACGTGTGGTACCCGGTTCTAGGCATCCGCAACAATCAGATTGTTATGGACCGCGAAGACCCCTGCAACATGCCAGATGTCTTGCTCGGCTGAAGCGCGATGTCGTGGCGTGGGCAACTTGCCAGAGATGGTTACGTCGCCGTCTCGCACAGTCACCTCTAGACCTGCTACATATGGCCCTACCGCTGGATTGATTTCGAGGATTGCCAGCACGTCTCCGAGAATCTGCGCGTCTGACCGTAGTATGGGGCTAACAGCGACTTGCTCAGCACTTGCGTCCAGGTGCAGGGCAGTACCACCGCCGAAAATGGCCTGGCGCTCTTCGCTCTTCACGGTTGTTGCCCATGCAGGTGGCAGCAGCAATTGTTGATTGGTCACGTTGATGAGCCGCGCGAGGGGGCTGGTGATACGCTCAACGTCGCTCAGGATATCCCCGCGCACCTGCACCAATAGGTCAATAATCTGCCCGGTTTCCGAATCTACCGCCACTCCTTCTAATTGACCGATGTATCCGTCATGGCAATAGACACGCATGGCTCCACGCAACTCCAAGGTATCAGGTGTTGGTGTCGGCGGCTGGTTGCTGCCTAGTGGATACACCCGCAGTTCGCGCTTCATTACCCCGTGCCGGAGGCGCAGCCATGCTGCGTCTGTCTCGGTCCGCAACAGCACGCTCACAAGCCTACCACTAGGCCCCTCGATGCTGCGATATCTAGCTGGCACAGACGGAACGTCGCTGCCCTTTAATTTCGCGCCAAAACGTAAGACATGCCGCACTGATCGTTCTCCAGCATCTTCGTCTACTGCCCGTATGTCCGTGCATTTCCTGGACCACCAACGAACCATCCGGCCCCGCATGCCATACATATCTTGAATCTCTCGGCATCAAGCTGGGAGGATGGCTGATTAATCCGAATCTATCATAACTGGCGAATCCCAGGAACGGCAAACGCGCTACTCACTTCTTGCTAAGACGTGCTGTTATGGTGGCTCGCCACACTGAGCGTGGTTTATATGGGTGATTGGACAACGTTTGGTGCGCGAATGCAGAGCGGGTGCTAGCGCGTCTGGGCGAGAGCGAGTACAATTAAGAAGATGCCGTCAGACGATGGACAACCGGTGGTCCGACTCTGCCTGAATCGGACACCCATCCCTACTCCACACCAGGATCACCCGTGCCCCACAGCGCAGGGATCCGCAAGAATTGCTATGTAGGAGCAAAGATGACCACGACACTCACTATTATTGCCGCTGTGCTCGCGCTGCCCCCTGGTCTTTTCATCGCCGTGCTGATGAGTCAGCCGCGCGCGCGCCTGCTCTCATTGCTTGGCGGAACTATCGGCGATGTCGCTGTGGCGGTGGCAGTCTATCTTGTTGTCACCAACGCCAAGATCGGTCTCGACGGATTATCCTATTTCCTTGGCACGTTCTTCGCCTGCTCTATGGGCATTTTTGCCGGTGCTCTGGTAGTCAACTTTCTTGTGGGTCTGGCGAGCCTACGATCTGGCACGACCGCCGCTGAATATTAAGCCACTTCTGCCAGGTTAGGAATGCCACCACCGTTTGGCATGGGTCACGCTGGTGGTGGCATTGCTACGCCACGCCGTCACCCATTACCGCACTGAGCAATCTATTTGTGGTTTCGCAACCCCGCACGTATACGGGCCAAAACACATCAGAGACGTGATTGTGTCTGGGAGGCGAGCGGCTGACCATATACACCGAACAAAAACCCGCCAACGCAAATACACGCATAACCGGCAAGCGATACGGCGATGCCGTAGTCCCAGGCGTAGCGTATTGCAGACAACGAGATTCCCAACAGTATCGCCAGCCCCAGGGTGAACATCGCACCGAAGAGGCCTCCCAGAACAATGGCCACCGCACCTGTGCTGGATATGAACCGCTGCGAGCCGCGCTGACGCAAATGCATCGCCCCGAGAAGAGCAAATAGCAACGGTAGTCCGAGGATCAGCACGAGCCGCACGTTGATTCCGGCAGGCAATGTGAATGCTGCGCCCAGCGGGCTACGGGCGGGACCAAGTTCGCTTTGGGAATAGCCAGCACAACCGTCACATGTACCAGCGGGTAGATAGGGGTATGCCCACGGCAGAAAGAGGGATAGAATCGCGAGCATGCTGCCGAGCAGCAACAGTAGGCCAGCAATACGTGCGACACGGCCACCGCCGCCTGTTGACAGCGATGGGTATCTGAGGTTCGGCTGCGCCGGTATTGTGGAGTCAGATTGTGGGTCCATTTGCTCTTGCTCCTTCTGCCGGATACAGATTATCTGTGATTGCGTGCAGTGTATAGTCTTCTTGCCCAAATTGCCACGCACTATTCATACACCCGCGCATTGCGCCCATCTGCGGCCACACCTATAGCTAAGCATGGGGAACGCTACTTTCGCGCGTTGACTGTTTCTGGCGATGCCGCTACAATTGCCTGGTTGTGAGAGCTTTTGGCGTTTCGTCCGTTAGACATAGAGAAGATTGTCGCGGTACTTGGGGAGAATGCGCGTGACGCAGGCAAATGTGGGTAGCTTGACTGGGCACACGCTGGACGAGTTCCAATTGGTTGCGCTGCTCGGCGCGGGTGGTATGGCCGAGGTCTATCGCGGACGCGACCTGCGTCTGCGCCGCGAGGTCGCCATCAAAGTGCTGCCGGCCTGGCTCGCCACCGACCCCAATTATGTGACGCGCTTTCGCGATGAGGCGCGGAAGGTCGCCGCGCTCAATCATCCCAATGTGGTGCCGATATACAGCTTTGGCGAGAACAAGGGCCAGCTCTACCATGTGATGCCACTGCTACGCGAGTCCCTGCGTGACTATATCAATCGTGTCGGCATTATGCCGATTCACGAGAGCGTGACGCTGATCGTGCAGATTGCGACGGCGCTGGAGACCGCGCATAAGCATGGCATCGTCCATCGCGATGTCAAGCCGGAGAATATCTTGCTCGATGGCAAGCGGAAAGCGCTGCTGACCGACTTTGGCATTGCGCGCGAGTTGTCGTTCTTGCGCCAGCCAGGCACAGCGCGCACGCTTTCGGCGACGGGGTTGCCGATTGGCACGCCAGAGTACATGGCGCCGGAACAGTTGCGCGATGGCCCGGTGGATCAGCGGGCTGACATCTACGGGCTGGGCGCGGTGCTCTACGAATTGTTTACGGGAGTCGCACCGCACGAAGCTGGCTCACCGTATGAGGTCGCTTCACTGGTGCTGACGACTCCGGTGGCCAATCCTTCACAGCGCAACCCCGATGTATCACCTGCGATGGAGCAGGTGGTGCTGACGGCGCTGGGCAAAGAGCCGGATGATCGCTATGCGAGCATGAGCGAGTTCGCTTCCGCGCTGCAAAATGCGCTGCTGCTCACCAATCCGTCAATGCCGCGCTACACGATGCCGTTGGGCGGCAGAGGGACATTGACGGGCGCTGGCTCGACGACTGGCAAACGTGGATCCACGACCTATGTCACGATGTCGGGTACGGGCGCGGTAGGTGCGTCGCCTGCCCCAGCCAAGCGAGGGCGTAGCAAGCGAATGATGGGCGCAAGAGCGCTGGTCGCGGCGCTCGCGGCGGTCACACTGGTAGCTGCGCTGCTCGGTGGCGGCGCGATTCTGCATATGCTGGGTTCCGATAGCAGCGGTAAACCCCTCATCATTGCGACGTCAACAGCCGCGCCGACCAATACTGCTACTACAGCACCGACAGCCACAGCGGCGCCTACAGCTACGGCCACGCTCGCTCCGACGGCTACCACAGCGCCGCCGACCGCGACGCCGCCACTGCCGCCGCCGAATGTGACCATTACGCCAATGCAGTGGCAAATCACCTATAGAAGTGGCTCTAACAATTGTTATTCCTACAAGAGTTCACCGCCAGTCCCGCAGTTCATCACGAACAAGAGCAACCATCCGATATATTGGTCTTGGCAAGCAGGATTCATGCCAGGCAAGTACTTTGCTTGGCAGCTTAACGGTATCTCTGGAAGCTGGATAACGGGACCGCCGTTTGACGCATCACTGGCCCCTGGCGCTACCGATACACTGAATATTAAGTTCTCTTGCCCTGATCCTAGCCAGATCACCTATCAGGTGACATTGGTTGCCAGAGATACGGTCACAAACGTTGTCACTACGTATGCCCTGACGCTGATTGCGCCAGGTCCAACTGGTTAGCGCGCTTACCCTTCGCGGTGCAGGTGCAGTCGGAGCAAGTTGAGCGCGGTGATAGCGGCGCGCCACTTGATCTCGGTGCGCGCGCCTCGGAATCGCTGACTGGTGTCGCTGACGCGCCCATCTGAGGCGACGGCGATATGCACTGTGCCCACAGGCTTGCCTTCCTGCGCGTCTGGCCCAGCGATTCCGGTGATGCCGATGCCTATGCTCGCACCGAGGCGTTCGCGGCTCGCTTCGGCCATCGCACGTGCGGTCTCGACACTGATCACGCCGAAGGTGTCAATCGTCTCGCGTGGCACGCCCCACTGCATCTTCATCTCCGCCGAGTAGGCCACGAATCCGCTGACGAAGGCGTTGGAGCTACCGGGCACATCGGTGAGCAGGCTAGCCACGAGTCCGCCGGTGCAGGATTCCATTGTGGCGAGGGTTAGCCCGCGCTCGATGAGCATCGTCAGCGCGACGCTCTGGGGTGTATCGCTGTCTACGCCGAACACATGCGCGCCAAGCAGTTCGCGCGCCTGCGCTTCTACCGTTGCCACCTGCGCCCGCGCCTCAGCTTCGGTCGCGGCCTTGGCCGTGATACGCACGTCTACTGCATCGCGTTTGGCATAGGTGGCGAGCGTGGGGTTGTTGCTATGCAGCAGCGCCTGCAATCGTTCTTCGACGCTGGATTCGCCCAATCCCGCAACGCGCAGCGTCTTGGTGAAAAGTATCGCTCCGGTGAGCGGGCGCAGGCGCGGCACGACCTCGGACTCCCACATGGCCTTCATTTCGTGCGGCACGCCCGGCATGGCGACGATCACTTTGCCTTCGCGCTCGGCCCACCAGCCGGGCGCGGTTCCGTTGGGATTCGCCAGGGGTGTGACAGATGGAATGACCCACGCCTGCTTGATGTTGCGCTCAGGCATCACGATGTCTCTGCTAGCGAAGAATGCGCGCAGGTCTGCTTCAAGCTGTGGATCTACTTGTGGCGTTTCGCCAAGGACCGCCGCGATGGCCTCGCGGGAGAGGTCATCCTCGGTCGGCCCCAGGCCACCGGTCATCACGACGATATCGGAGCGATCATGCGCCCGCTGAAGTGTTTCGCGCAGCCGGTCCAGATTGTCGCCCACTTGCGAGACGAAATAGAGGTCAATGCCCAGCGCGCTGAGCTGCTGAGCAAGATAGGTGGCGTTGGTGTCGGAAATGTAGCCAAGCAACAGCTCGGTGCCAATCGAAAGAATCTCCGCCCGCATCGCATACTCCCGTTTCGGCTAGCGCATCGGTCTCATCCGTCAGGCGGATTGTAGCATCTGGTGACTCCACAGCGTCTAGCCCAAATGGGGAGCGTACGCCACATATCAGCCGACAAAAGAGCCAGTCACGGCTATCGCAATAGACAGGAGTCATAGCTGTTATGCCGAGTTGGCACAGCATCTCGTGGTCTGCTACGTAATTCGCCCTATCCTACAAGATGTTGTGATTTTGCTATTGCAGACACAAGATGTTGTGGTGTACAGTTGATTGTGCTCCTGCCCAAGGGGCGATTTTGACGACAGGCGTGTGGCCCAAACCCAGGGGTTCGACGAGGAAGGGATAGCCGTGAACGACAAGAAGAGCGGCAAGAGCCAAACCGGCGCCGCAGCTTCGGCAGCGCAACGCAAGCAGGGACAATGGTCTGAGGCGGCGGTGCGCGTGTTGCGCGAGCGCTATTTGCTGCGCGACGAAAACGGCAATGTGGTGGAGACGCCGGACGAGATGTGCTGGCGTGTGGCATCGGCGGTGGCCGCCGCCGAGGTGCAGCGGTCTACGAAATCGAGTATCGCGCCGGAAAAACTGGCTGAGCAGTTCTACAACGTGATGGTGGAGCATACGTTCCTGCCGAACTCCCCCACACTGATGAATGCGGGCAAAGGGAACAATCTTCAGCTTTCGGCCTGCTATGTAGTGCCAGTGGAGGACAGCCTTCCCGGCATCTTCGAGGCAGTGAAGCATGCGGCACTAATCCATCAATCCGGTGGCGGCTGCATCTCCGGCGATGCACATGTGTTCACGACATTCTGTGGAGTCGAGGCGATAGCGACGCTCTACGAGCGTGTGCAGGCTACGGGCAAGGTCGAAGAGCTAGAGGGCGACCACGCGGTGATGGATGTGCGCGATCTCAACATCCAAACGATGGCGCTCAATCCACATGACGGCCGTTATGAGCCAGCGCAGGTCACGCATCTGTGGCGCTACGATGTACCGCTAGCTGATCAGATTCGCGTCCGCGCTACCAACGGCTTAGAAGTCACAACCAGCCGCTGGCATCCCTTCATGGTCTTCGATGGAACCAAGTTTGTTGAGCGCAGGGCCGATGGATTGCTTCCTGGCGATATTCTGCCGACACCGAATGTGTCGGTGCGCGACCGCTGGCCACACAGTGAATACAAAGTGGTGGCTGGCACGCGCCTGGATGAAGAGATTGCCTGGTTGTTAGGCTATTACCTCGGCGATGGCTCACTTGGCTGGGCGAAAGTTCCAGAGAGCAATCCCAGGGAGGAAAAGCTGCGGTGGCGGCTCTTTGACGGCCGTACCGCTTCCCTGGAGCATGCGCGCGACATCCTGGCGCGCCGCTTTGGTGTGCATATCTCTGTGCAGCGCGATGCGCGCGGCCTTTATTCTCTGGCCACGACAAACGCTGGTTTCATCGAGCACTTCCGCGAGTTGCTCGAAGTCCATCCAGGTCCGAAGGATGAGCTGCCCTTCCCTGAGATGGTGGCGAAGTCGCCGTTATCTGTTGTGGGAGGGTTCCTCGCGGGGTTAGTGGATTCAGATGGGCATGTAGACGCGAGCCGAGATCGGGTGACGTTTGCTACGCAGTCACAGTATCTGGCCCGAAAAGTCCACACATTGTGTGCATTGCTCGGCCTCGCTCCAAGCATGCGCTCGCGTGAGCCGCAAGGCAAGGGGCGGTCAGTGGTGTATGAGGTGAAGCTTGCGGCGGAGCCTCAGATTGCTGATCTGCGTGAGTTGATCGGCGCATATGTCAATGATTCCCTGAAGTCTGAGCGTCTAGCGGAGACACGTGGCGAGCACGAGCACTCGACTGCTGCCCGATTGCCTATTTCATTCTCAGCCATCGAAGACATCCTGCAGAGTGTTGGCGTTGTAACCGATACGACTGAAATCCATCGGCAGGCGGTTCTGATTGATGGCACGGAAATTTGGCTGCACCGCTGGAAGGAGGGCCTTGGAGTCAATGCAGAGAAGTTGCTGCGGGTAGTGCGGCAGCTTCAACCACTGGCTGGCGAACAATACCAGTCCCGGCTGGTGGCGTTGGAGCATCTAGCGCTCGGATCTACGACCGTTGCGTCTGTCGAGCAGCCTACAGAGCACGTTCCATTCTACGACTTTACTGTGGCGGACCATAGCACCTATCTAGCTGGAACGAATGGCCTGACCGCTATCCATAATACCGGCTTTAGTTTCAGCAGGCTACGGCCCGAAGGGAGCATGGTCGCCTCGACGCATGGCGTAGCTTCTGGTCCCGTCAGCTTCATGAAGATTTTTGATGGAGCAACCGAAGCGGTGAAACAGGGCGGCTGCGTTGTGCCGGAAACACGTGTCGCCACGTCGAAGGGTCTGGTGCAGATTGGCACATTAGGGCCGACCGAGGCAGAGCCAAAGAGTTGGCATGCGATCAATGCTCCCCTCAGCGTTGCCACAGATGAGGGCAGTCGGCAGGTTGAGGAGTTCTATCACAATGGTCTAGCCGCCGTTCGCCGCATTCGTACTAATCATGGGTACGGCTTTACAGGCACGCTTGAACATCGTGTGCGCGTGATAGACGAGCATGGGCAATATGTTTGGCGGCACCTCAAAGAGGTTCGCACGGGCGATTGGGTCGTGCTGCAGAAGCACACGATCCCTGAGACGACCGATTATCGCTTCGAGCCTTCTGATCGTGTTGCCCACTTCAACGCAGCATCAATCACGTTTCCAGAACGCCCAACGGCAGAATTGGGAGAGTTTATTGGTTATTTGATTGGTGATGGTTGTATCAACTACTACAACCCTGGTGGGGCCACCGGCAGGCTCATTCTGACGGTTGCCGAGAAAGAGGCTGATGTCGCAGAGCGGCTACTTCATCTCGCAAGGGAATTGTTTGGAGTTGTGCCCCAGCAACGTACCAAACCAAACGATGCCAGTGTGAACTACTTCTTCAATGCGACAGAGCTTGTGGCCTGGCTGGAGCACATCGGTGTGACGAAGCCATCTACGCTGAATGTCAAGGCGCCAGAAATAGTGTTCCGCGCTGGTGCGGAATTCGCGCGCGGCTTTGTGCGTGGCCTCTTCACGGCAGATGGCACGATCAGTAAAGATGGGTATCCGCAACTCTACAGCATCTCGCAGGGGCTGGTCGAGGATGTTCAGCAGCTTTTGCTTGCCCTGGGCGTCCCATGTACCATCTCGGTCAACAGCAATCGCGAAGATGCCTTTGGCAGGAATCCAGTCTACCGTTTGCGTCCAATTACGTATGCAGGGCTGCGTGAGTTTGCCGAGCGGATTGGCTTCATGTCCGTTGCCAAGAATGAGCGGCTGGATGCCACACTTGGGCACGAGCTTGAAACCAACGATGTGATCCCCAATCAGCAGTATATGCTGGCGTCACTGTATGCTGGCCCCGGCCGGGGAAGTGGTCCAGGACGTAGTTCACGCGGGGCGAACCGTGGATTCTACCGCGATATTCAGCACTATCTGCCCGGGGTCGCTTCACCACGTCAACTGACAAGGCTGCGTTTGCAGAGCCTTGCCGAGAAACACGAGGAGGTCCGCAACAGTTCACTGGCTGCCATACTGACGAGCGAGCAGTTCTACGATCAAGTTGTCTCCATCGAAGAGGATGAAGCAATCACGGTGGATCTGTCGGTTGAGCAGAATCACACCTACATTGCCAATGGCTTTGTCAGCCATAATACTCGTCGCGGGGCCAACATGGGCATCCTGCGGGTTGACCACCCCGATGTCCTCAAGTTCATAGACTGCAAGCGCGACGGCTCCGTGACCAACTTCAACATCTCGGTCGCCATCACCGATGCGTTCATGCAGGCGCTGGAAACCGATGACGAGTACGACCTGATCGATCCGCATACGCATCAGGTGACGAAACGTCTGCGTGCCCGTGATGTGATGGACCGCATCGTTTCCGCCGCGTGGGCCACGGGCGATCCGGGCCTCGTTTTCATTGACCGCGCCAACGCCAGCACGGCGAACCCGACGCCGGAGATCGAATTGCTAGAAGCAACCAACCCATGCGGGGAGCAATATTTGGGTCCGTATGACGCCTGCAACCTCGGCTCGATCAATCTCGGTCTCTTCGTGAAGAATGGCGAGATTGACTGGACGGAGTTGGAGCGCGTGACACGGGTGACGACACGCCTGCTCGACGATGTAATTGACATCAACCCATTCCCACTGCCAGAGGTGCATGACAAAGTGCATGCCAACCGCCGCATTGGTCTGGGGGTCATGGGGTGGGCTGAGATGCTCTTCGAGTTGGGGATGCGCTACGACAGTGATGAAGCCATCGCCCTCGGCGAGCGGGTGATGAGCCGCATCCGCGACTGGTCCACCGATGAATCGGCGAAGATGGCCGTCGAGCACGGCGCGTTCCCCAACTGGGAGCGGAGCGTCTACAAGAGCGGGCCGAAGCTGCGGAACTCGACGCGCACGACGGTTGCCCCGACTGGCTCGATCAGCATCCTGGCGGACTGTTCGTCAGGCATTGAGCCAATCTTCGCCCTGGCGTTCCAGCATCGCGTCAAGCAGCCAGATGGTTCGTACCGTGTGCTCGACTTCGTCAATCCTTTCTTCAAGCGGGCGCTCGATGCCAGCGACATTGAAGACAAGGACGGCGTCTTGGAATACGTCAAGGCGCATGGCTCATTGCACGGCCACGCGGCGTCAGAGCATCCGGCGCTAGCGCCCTACGTCACCGCCCATGAGATCGCCCCGGCATGGCACATTCGCATGCAGGCTGCCTTCCAGAAGGGTGTCGACAACAGTATTAGCAAAACCATTAATCTACCGAACGGTGCTACGACGGATGATGTGTACGATGCGTACATGCAGGCGTGGAATCTCGGCTGCCTTGGCATCACAGTTTTCCGCGATGGCAGCAAGGGCGAACAGGTGCTCAATGTTGGCGTGAAAGAGAGTCAACCTGCGGCAGCGGCTGTTCCTGCTGCGCAGCCAAATCCAGCGCGCCATGGCATCTATCAGCAGGGTGTGAAGGTGCGCCCGGAAGTGGTTTCGGGCTATACCCGTCAGGTGCGCGCACCGGAGGGCAAGGTCAACGTGACGTTGAACTCCGATGAGGATGGCCTGCTCGAAGTCTTCGTCAACGTCGGTAAGGCGGGGTCGGACGTCGCGGCGCTGGCTGAGGCGCTGGGCCGGCTGATCTCATTGCATCTGCGTATTGACAGCCCGCTTTCGCAGAACGAACGCGCGCAAGAAGTCGCCCGGCAGCTTGGCGCCATTGGCGGCAGCACCTCGATTGGCTTTGGCCAGAACCGTGTACGTTCGCTGCCAGATGCGGTTGCCCGTGCGCTGGAGCAGCACATTGCTAGCAACGGCGGCGCCACAGCAGAAGCAAGTGAACCCACTGCCACTGGATCGGCTGGTGGCAGCGGTACGATCACAAACGGGAACGGCAATAGTCACGGGGGCCATGGCTTCACACCGGGCACGCTGGCGCTCTATACTGTTACCGGCAATCTCTGCCCTCAGTGCGGCAATAACACGCTGTACATGGAGGAAGGCTGCAAGAAGTGCGTCAGTTGTGGACATAGCGAGTGCTAACGCATTCGCGTGATTGACGCCCAAAAGAATAGCGGGAGCAGATCGCTTGATCTGCTCCCGCTATTTCGTATCCGTCAGTGGATATGAGCGAACTTTGCGCTACATGTGGACTATTCCAAGCGCGACGAGCGCTCCGAAGACGATAACCAACGCCAGCACAACAAAGATCACTCCCATCATCACGGGATGGCTTCCATCCACCGAGACCGGCACTTGTGGATCACCTGAGGAGGGTGTCGCTGGCACTGGTACATCTGGTGGAGTGCTGGGCGCTGGTGGGGTAGCACCCCCGACGGGGAAGGGATTGCCACTGGCTGGCAGCGCCAACTGGCCGCCCTGCGCGAGACTGGAAAGCCGCTGCACGAAATCGTTGAATCCGTCGGCGCCAGAGTTGCCGGTAAGCTTCGTGTAGCATGTCCCCAGGTTTGCGCCGCCTGCTGCGACGATCTGCTGCCAGCTATAGCCAAGCTGGCTATGCAGGTAGTAGAGGAACAGGCTGCCACAGGCGTTGGCGTCTTGGTTGCGATCGTCGGCGTCGTTGCGATTGACATAGTCTGCATGACCGTTGGCCCACCACCCCTGAGCCGTATCAGAGGTAATAGAGGCAAGCTCAGAGTGCAATTCGATGGCGAGCACGCGCGAGAGACCTTCACCATTGGTCTGCCCGCACTGCCAGCCATTGTTGATCGCCGCCTCGAAGATCTCGACCATTTCGGCTACCATGAGGCCAGGAGCTTCTTGTGGTTGCGGATCAATGTAGATGTCAGTAGCATCGCAACCGAAGTGATAGGCTCCGCCTGCCTGTGGATCAACGAGTACCTGCATTGGCGTGGCTGTACGGGGCGTCGCCTGATCATCGCCTTCGTGCCCCGCTGGAAGATCTATGCCGCCGAACCATGCCCGCACTGCCGAATAGTCGGCTTCAGCCTTTGCCAGCACTGCCTGCGCTGACGCGGTGCCATTGGGGCTGCCGTCTGTGTAGACGATGAAGTGCTCGGTGCGACCGACCTCTGTCTCGCCGCGGAACTGCTGCCGGGTTGACGCGAGTTGCAAGTCTCTGCCTCGCACCCGCCCCTCTGAGCGCAAAATAAAGACATGCGCCTCTGGGCCTCTGCCTACTTCTGCCAAATGCGTCTCCAACCTTTCTGTCTGCTCTGCTGGCCGTGTTGGCTCAGAGCCTGGGTGCTGAGTCGTCTCAGCGTGATTGCTGCCGCGATATGCGGCATACAACGTATCGAAATACTGCACATAGGCTGCCGCGAGCGTGGGCGATTCGATAGAGAGAAAATTCTCGTCGTTCGCTTCCGCATTCTCGGAAAAATTGTAGCTGCCAGTGAACACCAGGCGGTCATCTATGATGAAGACTTTGTTGTGCATGAAATCCTGCTCGCCCGCAGGGTGGTACGCATGGCTGGGAGCGGCGACAAAACGCGGATCATGCACGAACCAGAAGCGGTCTTCCCCCAGACGCGAATAGCGAAGCACATCTTGCATGCCGTGAGGGTCAAATACTCCACGGATGTCGAGGCTCGGATCACCTGCGAAACGCGCCAGAGCGACGAGGATACCAGGATCGCTGATAAGGAAGGCGAGTATGCGTACACGCTTGGCCCGCTGAAGCGCGGCGACGATGCTATCTTCGATCTGCTCACCCGCCGCTGGAGCGAACGAAGGCGAGATAGCGGCCTCACCGGTAGCAAAAGCCGATATGCTGAGCGAAGATTTGGCTTCGTGACGGTGGTCGTGCTGGAGCAGATCTTCGAATGTATTCGTATAGGCGGCGGCCAGTTGCGGAGAACCGATAACAAGGCAGTTGTTATCTTGCAACTCTAGCCCACCAACAGTAAAGTTGGCCGAGCCAGTCCATACCGTTTGGCCATCGCGAATCAGGAATTTGTCGTGCATGAGATGACGGCCATGCTCATGCACCGGCGTAGCGTACTGGCCAAGGCCCGCGGATTCGATGGCCTGCTGAGTTCCAGATGGCTTCGGGTCGCCGCTGAGGCCTCCAGTGCGCTCGTGGCCGCCATCGTAGACCAGACGCAGCCGCTTGCCAGAGGATACGACATGAGCCAGCGCTTCGAGGATACGAGGGTGGCGCAAATCATAGATGGCGCAGTCGAGTGTATGTTCTGTGGCCACGATGAATTCGGCGAGTTGGGCCACAAGATCGCCACTGACGTCGGCTCGTTTTGATTGAAAGTAGACGTGGAGATCGCCAGTAGAGAAGGTTGAGCTATCGCCTGCCATGTATCCGCCTTTGCCCTTCTATGAGGGCGATGATACTCCAGTGGCAACTTCCCCACAGGAAGCCGTTACGCCGTCTGGTAGAGGGTGGGGCGATAGTATCACGCGACCGCATGAGGTGTCAATGCTTCCGCGAAAGCTTTACAGAGTTCTTGACAATGGCTCGACATTGGCTCGTGGCGCAGGCTGGTAGCAAGCCAGAATAGAGGCGCTTCACAAAGCGATGCGCCCCTACGCAGACGCGCCGCTCGCCTCTTTTGCCTGCGTCAGTATTGTGGCGCAATCGGGGAAGATGAGATCAGGGCGACGTTCGCCAGTGGCGGCTTCCGCTTGCTCAGCGGAGGTAAGACCGGTGAGTACGAGTGCGGTTGTGATACCTGCCGCATGGCCTGCCACAATGTCGAGGTCCAACCCATCGCCAACCATCAGGGTGTCTTCGGGGAGAGCGCCAAGCTGGCGCATCGCTTCAAGGACGATGCCAGGCGCGGGTTTACCAATGATTTCTGCTTGTTGGCCGCTGGCATATTCCAGGGCGGTGGCAATGGCGCCCGTGCCTGGCTCAAAGCCATCTTCGACTGGCAAGCGCGGGTCACGATTGACGGCATAGAATGCCGCGCCGCCCATGATAGCGCGTAGCGCACGGCGAAGGCGCTCATAGGTAAGTGTGCGGTCGAGCGCGGAAAGCACGACATCGGGGATCGGACCATCGGCATTGTCGCGCCAAACGACGCGTAAGCCAGCGGCCTCGGCCATGTGCTCCACTGATGGCAACCCCAGCACAAACACCCGCGCGCCGGGGAACCGTTTGGCGATAGCGTGGCACGCGGCCCATCCCGCAGTCAGCACGCGTCCTTCGGGATGTGGCATGCCAAGCCGGGAGAGTTTTTCCGCAACCTCATCAGGGGTGGAAATGGAGTTGTTGGAGAGATAGAGCGCCTGGCGTCCAGTCGCGTCCAGCCATTCGACCAACTCCCGTGCGCCAGGGAGCAATTGCTCGCCCCGATAGACGACGCCATCGAGATCAAGTAGATAGGATTGGAAATCTCGCATGGATGTGAAAGGCCTTTGTCTACGTAGTATTAGCACCTCATTACTGGACGGTAGGATACCCGGCAGTAATGAGGGATTCCGCTCACATTATGCGGTTTGTGGGCAGCGCTCGTGATGCTATCCGAGAAGTTGCTGGCGGATGGCGAGCACTTCTTTGCGCAGGGTAGTATTGTCGTTGATCTCGCGGCCAATCTTTTCGCAGCCATGGAGTACCGTGCTGTGGTCGCGTCCGCCGAGCGCCTGGCCGATTTCGAGTAACGACGCTTCGGTCTCCTGACGCATGAGGTACATTGCGACCTGACGGGGCACGACGATGTGCTTGTCGCGTTGCTTTCCGCAAAGGTCTTCGGGAGAGATGCGGTAATATTCGGCGACCGCATCTAGAATCTCAGCGATAGTCACACGTCGCTGGCGTCCATCATTCGAAAGATTGGCGAGGGCAGCCTTGGCGGTTTCGGCGGTCAACGGAAGACCCTGAAGCTGGACGAACGCCAGAAGACGATTCAGGCTGCCTTCCAGCTCGCGGATGTTGCTCTGCACGCGACTGGCGAGGAATGAGATCACATCGTCCGGCACACGACGGCCCATCATCTCAGACTTGGCCCGCAAGATAGCCACGCGGGTTTCGAGGTCTGGTGGCTGAATGTCGGCGATCAGGCCCCACTCAAAACGGGAACGCAGGCGCTCCTCCAGGCTCACGATAGCCTTGGGCGGACGATCACTACAGATGACAATCTGCTTGCTCGTCTCGTACAGGCTATTGAAGGTGTGGAAAAACTCTTCTTCGGTAGACTCTTTTCCGGCGATGAATTGGATGTCATCCACCAGCAGCACATCCACCGAACGATACTTCGCGCGGAACTCTTCAGTTGTGCGATAGCGAATGGCGTTGATGATCTCGTTGGTGAAGGTCTCCGACGAGACATAGAGCACCACAAGCTCGCGCTCCATCGTCGAGTGGCCGATGGCATGCAGCAGATGCGTTTTACCAAGTCCGACGCCGCCGTAGAGGAAAAGCGGATTGTACGCTTGCCCCGGCGCTTCGGCAACTGCTTGCGACGCGGCATGTGCGAGTTGGTTACCGCTGCCAACGATGAATGTCGAGAAGGTGTAGCGCGGATTCAATTTGGGCCGGGCGATTTGTGTGCTCGCGGAAGAAGCATCATACGGTGTACGATCCGGTTGCAATGGCACGTGTACAATTGCCGGTAGCTCGTCGCCCTTGTGCTGGCGCTGCCTGCTCATGGATGTCGCTCCCTTCATCGTGCCATCATCGTGCGCGGGAACATTATTCCATATGTTGCCAGTCTCATGCGCTGGGGAGTTATCGTCGCGGTCGTCAGAATCGTCGGAACCCGCAAATATCGCTTCGGTGGGACGACGCAGATTCGTCCGCCTGCGTGCGGAAATGGGAATCGGTCGTCGCATCTTCTGGACATCAGCGCTGCGTCTCGCGGAATGCAGATGCCCTTCTGAGGCGTCTGCGTCGCCACGGGTAACAGTCGCCTCATCCGCCTCAATGCTGAACAATGTGGGTGTAGGTTCAATAGATGCGGCGGCGGCAGCGCTGGTGCGACCGCGCGCACCGGCGCCACGCTCCATTCGCGTATGCACGGCGGCAGGTATATCAACATCACCGGCATCAACACGCTCAGCATTTCTCTCGGCATCACGCTCATCGTCAGCGGCCACAACGATGCGTAGAGTGGAACGTTGTCCCGTGACTTCATTGATCGCGGCTTCGATACGGTCGCGGAAGCGCGTTTCGAGCAGCTCCTTAGCGAACGTTGTACGCACACAAAGACTGGAGATGCCGTTGGCATCAAGGGTAAGCCAGGTGCCTCGCAGCCAGGTATCATATTGGGCACGAGTCATCTGCTGGCGAAGGCGCTCTTGCGCGGCGCGCCAGACGTGTGCGGTATTCACAATTCTCGCCCTGCTTACCAAAATAGTGCCGACTACCATCCTCGAACCCGCGTGGCGGTGAGAGGAATATTATCAGACGTGCGCGAGCCATCGCAAGCGGACCGTCTATCTGGCTAGTGCGGTTGGGCGGCGGGTTGACACGCACAGGTACGCGCCTCAGCACCTCGTCGCGCAAGATACCGTGCCATATTGTGGCTACACGCCTGCACGCAACGCGATCACTTCGATCTCCACAAGCGCGGACTTGGGAAGCTCGGCCACGGCAACAGTGGAACGCGCTGGCTGCGGCGCTGGGAAAAACTCCGCGTAGACCTCGTTCATCGCCGTGAAATTGGCCATCGTAGTGAGGAAAACAGTGGTCTTCAGCACCTGTGCCGGTGAACTGCCAGCCGCATCGAGCACTGCGGCAACATTTTGCAGTGCGCGACGTGTTTGTTCGCGAACATCCTCGCCGACGAGTTGCCCGGTATCCGGATCCAGTGCAATCTGGCCTGAAGCAAAGACCATGTTATCAGTCATGATGGCCTGACTGTATGGACCAATCGCCGCAGGCGCTGATGTTGTGCTGACTCGTTCTCGCTGCATGGGAGACCCACTGCCTTTCCGCTAGTTGCCACAGAGATTGTACTTGCCAGTATACCGTGTCGCTGGGCCTACGCGGTAGGTTGCAGCCAAGCGTCTCATAGTGTGCGCTGGCAAAAGTGTTGGCAAACAAGGATGAAGCACATCCAGAGACACGCCTCGACACCTGTTTGGAACGTTTGACCTTATTACGACGGGAGTGATAGAGTAGTGGGAAGGAAACAGCGCCATAGCGGCAAATGGAGGTGGTTCCGTGGAGAGCGATGCACGCGGATGGTTTGAGCGAGAAGGATTGCTTCGCTACTCCGCGTTTGGTGATGGAACGAATGATGTTGTCGAAGACGAGCGCATGCCGCTGACAGCGCTTGGTCCGCACGATGACGACTTCGTGCTTGCGCCGAATCCAGATCACACCGATTATCCAGGCAAGCCCATGCGCGAGATGAGCATGGAGGAATACAACACCTTCATGTATCGCTGGTTCGAAGCGGCGGTGCATGCGGGTGACATACGCTGTGTGAACTGCGGAAAGCTCATCCGTGATGACGACGACTTACCTGATGCCGACACATGGGATGCGATATTCATCGAAAAAGAGCTAGTTGCCTGGATGGTCGTCCACTTCGATTGCAAGAAGCAGCTTCCAAAGAAACTGAAAGGAATGCACCCTTTTGAACTGAATCCACGTGATCCTCCTGTATACGATCTGTCTCGTGCCGATGTCCCGATAGAAAGCGACTGACCAGTAGCACAAATGAGCCAGGTGAAGCAATCGGAAAGGCGGAACTGTGGATAAGGCATACGTTGCCTCCGTCATGGAGGATGTGGCGAACTTGCTCGAACTGACGGGCGGCAATCCATTCGAGGTGCGCGCGTACCAGAACGGCGCGCGCGCAGTGGGCGCGCTGGAAGGCGACATCGAGGATCTGGTACATGCGGGTAAGCTGGACACCGTGCCAGGCCTGGGCAAAACCCTGATCGCACGGGTGACAGAATTGGTCACGACAGGGCATATGGAGCTGCATGAGAAGCTGCTGTCCGAGGTACCCGCTGGACTGCGCGAGATGCTGCGCATCCCAGGGTTGGGGCCGAAGCGTATACGACAGATCTACGAATCGCTGCATATCGCCACGCTCGACGATCTGCGTGCTGCCTGCGAAAGTGGGCAGATTGCGGCGCTACCTGGCTTTGGCGCGAAGAGCCAGGAGAAAATTCTCAACGGCATCGCTTTCGTTGCCGAGCATTCCAGCAAATTTCGCTTTGATGTAGCGGAGGGCAGCGCCGAGGCGGTGGCGCAAGCGCTGCGGGCGCTGCCACAAGTGGTGCGGATCAGCATTGCGGGGAGTATCCGGCGGCACAAAGAGATTGTGAAAGACGCGGATGTGGTGGTGAGCGTTGCCGTCGACGCGGATCGTATGCCAATCATGGATACACTCGTCTCATTGCCGGAGGTGGCATCGGTGACAGGCAAGGGCGAGACGAAGGCCAGTGTCATTTTGCGTAGTGGCATGGCTCTAGACCTGCGTGTCGTCAGTGATGAGGAGTATCCATTTGCTCTGCATCACTTCACCGGCTCGAAGGAGCATAACGTCGCTCTGCGGGGACGGGCGCATGCTGAGGGCATCAAGATCAATGAGTATGGCATTTTCCGTGGGGATGAACTGATTCCATGCAAAGATGAGGTGGAGATTTACCGGGCTTTGGGCATGGCATACGTCGAGCCAGAGTTGCGCGAGGAACGTGGGGAGATTGAGGCGGCACGAGCGGGTGAGTTGCCAACCCTGGTGACAGAAGCGGACATTCGAGGCATCTTGCACGTGCACAGCACATGGAGCGACGGGAAGGTTTCGATTCGCGAGATGGCTGAGGCAACACTTGCCCTTGGAAAGTCCTATCTGGGCATCTGCGACCACAGCAAATATGCCGCTTACGCCGGAGGGCTGAACGCGGAAGCGGTGGCCCGTCAGCATGACGAGATTGACCAGTTGAACCAGGAGTTTTCTGGACGGCTGCGTATTCTCAAGGGTACGGAATGTGATATTCTCAAAGATGGCTCGCTGGATTATGAAGCGGATACACTGGCGACATTTGACTTTGTGATCGCATCCATCCACAGCCAGTTCCAGCTTCCGCCAGAGGAACAAACGCACCGCCTAATACGCGCCATCGAAAATCCCTACTGCTCGATTCTCGGCCACCCGACGGGACGCATATTGTTGGAGCGCGAGGGCTACGGGCCTGACCTGGAGGCGGTGATTGACCGCGCAGGCGAACTCGGCGTCGCTATTGAGTTAAACGGCGACCCGCATCGCTTCGACCTGGACTGGCGTCTGCACCGCTATGCAACTGAGCGCGGCGTCCGCATACCCATTACCCCCGATGCGCATAGCCCCACTGGACTAGAGAACATGCGCTACGGCGTCGGAATCGCCCGCAAAGGCTGGCTGACTCCGAAAGACGTCCTGAATACGATGCCCGTGGATGATGTGCTGGCCTTCTTTCACGAGCAGCGCAAGCGACGCGGGGTGGCGTAGCGTATCGGCGTCTCACAGACCTACGCTTGCCTGCATCAGACCACCGTCCACGAAATAGGTTGCCGAAGTCACGTAGCTGGCCTGATCAGAAGCAAGCCAAATGACGAGGTCCGCAATTTCCTTTGGCTGCGCGACACGACCAAGTGGAATGGCCGCATCGAGCCGGTCCTTTTCCTGGGGATTGGCGAGGGTCGCGGCATTGATCGGCGTTGCCACCGCGCCCGGCCCTATACCGACCACGGTAATCCCATGTGGGGCCAGTTCCACGCCCGCTGTGCGGGTTAGCATTCGCATGCCACCTTTCGCGCAGCAGTAGGCGGTATTTCCAGGCATCGGCCAATCCTCATGCACTGAGGAAATATTAATGATCCGCCCGCCACCGCCCTGCGCGATCATCTGTTTCGCGGCGTGCTGTGTGCCGAAGAAGGCGCTCTTCAGATCAACATCCAGAACAAGATCAAATTGCTGTTCGGTCGTCTCAAGCACTGACGTGCGTGTCTCTAAGCCAGCATTGTTTATCATCACATCCAGTCGGCCATACGCCCGCACAGTCTGCTCGACCAGACGTTGAATTTCCTCTGGGCGAGCCACATCCGCCTGGGCGATCTGCGCCTTGCCACCTGCTTGTAGAATCTGCTGAAGGGTTGCGGTGGCGGCCGCCTGGTCGCGGTGATAGTTGATGGTGACGGCGGCGCCAGCCGCTGCCAACCCAATGCTAATCGCATGCCCAATGCCACTGTCGCCGCCGGTTACAAGGGCTACCTTATGATCTAGCAGCATGCTCTCTCCTCCTTCTTCATTCAGCACATGCGAATATGGCGAAGCCATCGTTCAGCGCTTACAAACGTCTTCGACATGTTCACAGCCTCGCTGGCAAAATGAATTGTACGCTATAGATTCTCCGGATGCGCTGCCACCTGCACTTGCGAGCCGTGTGACGTTGGCAAGGGAACCCAGGCGTATCCTACGTCGCGCATTTGATGTGGAGGAAAGGACTCGCAGCAGTGGCTCAGGAATGCTGGCGGACACGAGGCAGAGAAAGCACGGCAATGCAAAAGAAGAGGGCGCGTGTCTTGTTCAACACACGCCCACGATGCAGATCCTCACTGCCCCTGACGATATTACCAGGCTGGTGGCTCATATTCTGGCGCGTCCAGCGGTTCAAGTAGTTCGAGCGGCAGATTCGCATCCTCGCGCAACCGACGCAGATCCGAGCCAGTAACCTCGTACTGGCCATCGTTGAGCGTGTACTGTATTTGCCCCTCCTCAATAGCCTGACAGAGGTCGGCAAGCGTCAGCCGTTGTTTCTTTCTATGCTCATCAGCGGTCATCGGTTCGTCTCCCTTGTAATGAGCCTCTCCGCGTTTGCTAGCGACCCGCGATACACGTAAATGCCCTCAAATGGAGCATTGATGAGATTCTGGCACTTCCTTTTGTCCAGTATAGCAGATGCACGCAACGCCGAGTAGCAACTTCCGTACCGAAAAAGGATACGACTATCATCGCTCAAGGTTACTGGTAACTATCCATCCACATCCTGAGGTTGGGTCTCCGCTGTGATGACATCTTCTACCGCTTCACGCATTGCGCGCACCCCAGCGCCATGCCCCGCTGAGAGTTGCTCAATACGCGCCACCCGACGATCCAGTGCCGCGCAAAACTCTGGCATCGGCATCCCTAACACTGTCGCCAATTCTTGAAGCACTTCCTCAGTAGCAGGGATGAATGTATCAGTGTCTTCATCCCATGTTGCGAGCGGCAGCATGGTGATGCCGGACGATTGGGAGGAGACATCAGTTGGAGTGTACTCCGCGGGGCGTATGAAATTGACCGTTAGAAAACGCCGGCGGGGCGGCCACAACTTGCCTACCAGACCGATATTGACGATGATGCCAAGGCGGCGGATATGCTCGTCTGGCAACTTCAAGTCACGCCCAAGCATCGCAAGCACATCGTCCAGGGTGTCCGCGTGGCACGATGTCGCAATAGCATAGCCATCTTTCGGCAGCTTCAGCAGTTGGCGAGCGACTCGGCCCCACATATAGATAGGCAAATGGTCGCTGACTTCGTTCGCCAGCACACACGTCGTGGCGGGGTCCACTTCGCTCACAAAGTCGAAATCTTCGTACATGCCTGTGGTGTAGACGAGAGTACAGCCAGTAAGTAAGAATCCCAACAGCGCATTGAGCGTCGTCGTTTTGCCGATGCCTGGCGTGGGGTCAGTTGGGCCAGAGACGATTAGCGAGTGGTGGTGTTGGATCAGCAGCCAAAGGAGCGCGGCAGTGCGAGCGTCCAGGCTACCGAGCGACACCAGTTGCGCGACTGAAAGCGGTCGGTCAGATTCATAATGCCACATGCGGCGGTGATAGGGACTGCGGGGGTCAAACATGGGCATCCTCGCTGGCTGGTAGACTCTGGCTAAGAACCGACTACATTATTGGCCACTATCTTCATGGCCTGATTGCGAACTTTCAACCGACAACTGCTCCGTTTGCATTTCGTGGGCAGGCGCCCGAACACCATCGCCCTGCGCCTGTGACTGGCGAGGTTCCACAGGAATGAGCACTGGCGCGGGCGGCGGCACGAGCCATCCGGGAAGCGATGTCCAGTTGATGGCAAGCACGTGCGGCGTTTCATCTTCCCCAAATGCGAGCGCGCTGATGGAAGCGTTGCTAATCGAGAGAAACCGCGCTGAATCAGGCGGCATCCGCATATAACGCGCCAGAATGAGCTTGACCACATCGGCGTGCGCCACGACCACAATAAAGTTGCCGAGCGACAGATTACGCAAGGCATCTTCGACCACGGCAACTACCCGCTCTTGTACGCTGGTGAAGCCTTCGACGCCCTCAGGAGGCGCGGAGGGATGTTCAACAAATGCCTTCCAGCGCGGGTCATCCTTGTTCAGTTCGGCGATCGTCTTGCCTGCCCATACGCCAATGTTGGTATCCATCAGCCGTGAGTCCAGGCGCACCGGCAACGCCCAGCCACGTGCGATGATTTCCGCTGTCTCCTTTGCGCGCTCTAAAGGACTGGCGAGGATCGCGCTGAGTGGCACTCCTGAGAGCGCCACGGCTGCCGCTTGGGCCTGGCGCCGTCCTTCATCCGTCAAGGGTATGCCAGGGAGTTGCCCCGGCAACTTTCCCTCGACGTTATAGGTCGTCTGTCCATGGCGCACAAGGATGACAACTCGCGCAGGCTTTGCGGGCTGTTGTGGCTGCGAGCCATTGTGCGCGGGTCGCGTTTGGGTCTGGTCCACTGCTTTGCGTAGTCGCTTCACTAAGCCGCGACGGGTCCGAGGGCGTCGCCACCCGACACCCAACTCCCAACGAAGCCACCAACGAATCGCAAGCGCGGAAGAAAGCAGGCGCATCGGCCTCACCTCCCCCACGCGCATGCGCTCATTGTAGCAGCCCGTAGTGGGTAGTGGCTACTCAGCCGCCACCGTGGATGTTTGCTGTGCGGGAGCATTCTCCGCCGGACCAATCCAAACGGTCTGGATGTTCACGAACTCGCGGATGCCGAAGATAGACAGTTCACGGCCATAGCCGCTGCGTTTCACTCCACCGAATGGCAGCCGTGGATCTGAAGCGGTCATACCGTTGATGAAGACGTTGCCCGATTCGATGCGCCGCGCCAGAGCGCGTCCACGGTCGAGGTCGCGCGTCCAGAGATTACCACCCAACCCAAACTGTGAATCATTGGCCAATTCAATAGCATGGTCCACGTCTCGTGCTGTAATTACGGGCGCCACTGGGCCGAATGTCTCTTCGCGGAACGCTGGCATCTGCGGCGTCACGCCTGCCAGTATGGTTGGCTCGTAGAAGGAACCTGGGCCATCTATCATTTTGCCACCTAACATGACCCGCGCGCCTTCGGCGACTGACCGCCGCACCTGCTGATCCAGGTCGTCACGCAGGTCACCGCGCGCCATCGGCCCCATTTGTATGTCACGGTCGAGGGGATCGCCCACGCGCAGTTTCGCTGCTGCCGCAACGAACTTCTGGGTGAACTCTTCAGCTACCGACTCCAGTACGATGAAACGCTTGGCGGCAATACAACTCTGGCCAGCGTTCTGGAAGCGTGACCGAACGGCCATCTGCGCGGCGGCATCCAGGTCGGCGTCTTCCAGGATGATGAATGCGTCCGAGCCGCCCAGCTCCAGCACACTCCTCTTGAGGGCATGACCAGCAGCAGAGGCGACCGACACGCCCGCAGGGTCGCTCCCGGTGAGTGTCACCGCCGCAATGCGATGGTCCGCGATCAACTTGTCCACCTGGCTGCCCGGCACCAATACGGTACGGAATGCCCCCTCTGGGAGACCGCACTCGCGGAACACTCGCTCGATTTCCAGCGCGGCCCGCGATACATTGGAGGCGTGTTTCAGTACGGCGGTGTTGCCCGCCATCAATGCTGGGGCAGCGAAACGAAACACCTGCCAGTACGGAAAATTCCAGGGCATTACAGCCAGCACTACGCCAAGCGGCAGATACGATACGTAGCTCTGCGCCGCATTGGTTGCCACGGGTTCATCCGCGAGAAAACCCTCAGCGTTATCGGCGTAAAATTCGCAGTTCCAGGCGCACTTTTCTACTTCAGCCTCGGATTCGAGAATCGTCTTGCCCATCTCAAGTGTGGCGAATCGCGCGAGTTGCGTTTTGTGTTCGCGCAGATATGCCGCGACACGGCGCAGTGCCGCGCCGCGCTCACCAAAACTCGTTTGGCGCCAGCTTCGGAATGCCCCACGCGCCTGGTCCAGCGCATTCGAGATCTCAGACTCGGAAAACGTGTGGAATTTCTCTATCATTTCGCCTGTGGCCGGGTTAATGGATTCGATTGCCATACATCTCGCTCCAATGCTTTCTGGCTCGCGGCAAGGCCGTGGCGCTAGGATGGCACAGTATCTCGTCACTCATGCTACCACGCCAACCACTCGCGAGGCATCGCCAGCGGGGAGCAACATCCCTGGTGGGTTTGCTCCATTGTGGCACACACGCTGCTGCGTACACGACGATGTGGGGCGCATGTCTGCGCTCTATGCAATGTCACCAATACTCCGGACCGCATGCCGCTGGTCATCCATGCAGCGGCAGCGCGCAGACTCAGAGGCCGTGAGAAAGGAAATTGCCGTGTCAGAACAAGCGACATTCAAGGCCGAGCGGCGCACGACGCTTGGCAAAGGAGTGAAACGTTTACGTAGAGAAGGGATAGCGCCCGGCAATATCTATGGTGATGGGCCATCCATCCCCGTTCAATTTGATGTGCATGCGTTTGGGCAATTCCTGAAGAAACACGAAGCAACAGCGGTATTTCGGATTGACCTGGGCGATGGCGCACGACAGACAAACGTCATGGTCGCACGGGTACAGCATGAGCCGGTCACGGGAGCCATCCAGCATGTGGACTTCCTCCAGGTGCAGATGTCGAAGCCAGTTCGTGCCCGTGTACCGATCCACATCGAGGGCGAGGCGCCTGCGGTCAAGTTGCACGATGCGGTGTTGCTGCATATGCTGGATACGGTAGAGGTAGAAGCACGGCCAGGCGATCTGCCTGCCGCGCTAGGCCTCGATGTCAGCGGCCTGGCTGACCTCAAGTCCGCGCTGCGTGTCGGGGATGTGGCAGCGCCGCCACGGGTGAAAATCCTCACGGATAGCGCCGAAACCGTGGTGAAGATCGAACCGTCGAAGCTCACCTACAT
The DNA here is from genome assembly GCA_030167145.1 of Ktedonobacterales bacterium. Classification (GTDB taxonomy): domain Bacteria; phylum Chloroflexota; class Ktedonobacteria; order Ktedonobacterales; family JADMIN01; genus SMAG-U1939. Next base: position 674,121 of record CP126532.1, read on the forward strand.
CGAAGAGGCTGCCGCAGGCAGTGCCGAAGCGCCCGCATCCGTGCCTATGCCGCCCACTGGCGAGGAAACCCAGGCAGAGTCGTAGCTGCAGCACTCTGATGAGGCGCAAGTGCAGCGCCAACAGTCAGCCGTGCGAGCTAGCGAATAGACAAGAGACGCTGTTACGGAGGTTGTGACTTCCGCAACAGCGTCTCGCCATCGTATCGTGCTTAGAGCATGCCCAGCACCAACCCGCCATCTACCTGAATATTGGTGCCGGTGATGTAGCCCGCACCTGCTGAGGCGAGGAATGCTACCAGTGCGCCAACATCGGCAGGTGTGCCAACTCTGCCAGCGGGTATGCCGCGCCCCGCCTCCTCGATTGCCTGCTCGAAGCTGATACCTCGGCGCGCCGCATCAGCGCCACGCAGTTCGCGCTGGCGGTCAGTCAGGATAATGCCGGGAAGTACATTGTTAACGGTTATCCCCGCGCCCGCTACCTCGCGAGAGAGCGTCTTGGTCAGCCCAACCACCGCCGAACGCAGCGAATTAGAAAGGACGAGATCATCAATCGGCTGTTTCACACTGGTGCCGATAATGCTGACGATGCGCCCCTGCCCACTGGCACGCAACAATGGCAGCGCTTCGCGCACGAGGCGAACGACGCTCATGAGGGTGAGCTGAAATGAGCGGTCCCAATCAGCATCACCGACGCGGCCAAAACCACCGGGTGGTGGGCCGCCGGCATTATTGACCAGCACATCCAATCGGCCAAAGCGTTCGCGCGTCAGCGTAATGAGGCGAGATGCGGCGTTTGGATCCGAGACATCGCAGGCAAGCGTCTCGATCTGTGCGCCAGAGGCCGCTGCCTTCTTCAGTTCAGATGCCGCCAATTCTAGACGTTGCGCCTCACGCGCGCATAACACCAGTGACATGCCCTCGCCGACCAGCGCCTCCGCACTGGCGAATCCCAAACCTCGGCTGGCCGCCGTTACCAGCGCAACACGGCCAGCGAGACCAAAATCCATGGCACGTCTCCCATTCTACAAATGGGCGCTCAGCGCGACATATGACTGCTGCTGACTCCAAGCCTAGATGAGCCGCGCCCGCTCGTATTATAAGCCGTGCCTCAAACCTAATGCACTCGGTGCATGGTATAGCAGGCCCAGATATTGGCCGCCGCAAGCAGCAGACCCACGCCAAGCACGGCACAAGCAATGACGAGCAGCCATTCCAAGCCAAGAAGCAGCATCAGCATTGCCACGGGAAGGCCGAGATTCAGCAGCCACCAACTTGCCTTGGTCCAGCGGCTATGGAGCATCTCGCGCATCAACGGTACCTTTTGCCGCCCAACCAGTTCGCCGTAGCGATCTTGCCAGATGAGAAACGGGACAATTTTGTAGAGATAGCCAATAGTACTCTGCCCCAGCCAGCCGACAAACGCACCTAACCCCAGCGCGACAAAAAGTTGTGGCTCACCCCAGCCGGCAAGCACGCCGAGCATGGTTAGCGGCGCAAGTATACACAGGTATGAAACCGCAGCGATGCCATGGCGCTGAGTTGCGTCTAGCGGCTTGCGACGGCGTACGCGCAGCATACGGGTGTAATCGTATGCGAAGAGCCAGGATGCGGCGCAGAAGGCTGTTCCTCCTATCGCCAGCACGAGACCAGATGCCAGCAGAAAGCCAAGCGCCAAGAGAACAATACCGACGTTGAGCAGCACGAAGACGTACCGCCCGATGCGGTCGTCGTGGCCGTGGGCCAGGGCGAACATACGCACCAATGTGTAGGAAACACCCATGAGCGTGCAGGTGAGCCAACCCGCAATGCCGAGCGCAATGTGCGCTGGCAGCACGCGCAACACGCCCGCGCCGAGGAAACCAAAGCGCAGATTTAAGGCAGCGGTAAGTCCGAAGGCGACGACGAGGCAGAGATAGACCAGCGAACCAGCAAGGAATCGCGCGGTCAGGGGACGTTGTTGTGCCTGGGCAATGGTGATTGCCATCACAATGACGTAGTGGCCGACCGCGAGTGCGACCAACATTCCACCTGCCGCGATGACCAGCGGATACATGGTCCAGAAGCCGGTGAGCATCGCGAGGACACCACAGAGATAGGCGGGGTATTGCCAGCGAACGAGACGTGCGGCGCGCAATGGCGAGACGAGGATAACGGGCAGAAGCTGGAGCGATGCGCCCAGAATCGTCATCGTGAGCCAGCCAAGCGTGACGAGGTGAACCAGCGCAAGGACATGCGGGTCGAGTGGCGCGTGTGCGGCTTCTACCACGAGCCAGGGCAGTATGACGCCGAACAATGCCGCAGCAGTGACGCCGGTGAGCAGGTAGGGTAACGGAACACTCAAGGGCACACCACCGCGCCCGCCGAGTCCGCCGAGTCCGCCGAGTCCGCTTGACGCGGTGAGTGATGTCGGACCAGATGGGCCAGGTGCGCTTGCGGGTGATATGCGAGGGACGGAATCAGCGGTGGACATCGCGCTCATGCCCCTGGCTGTTCGCGGGTGAAGCGAACGATCCACTCGTCCGCGCTGACTTTCTCGGTTTCATGGCTGAAGCCACGCGCGCCGAGGGCAGAATAGAGTGGCACCGGCTCGAAGGGAGCGATGATAACCAGTGATTCACCGGACGCGACGGACTCAGCCGCCTCCATGATACGGACAAATGGTTCGTCGCCACGTTCCAGGTCGGGGCGCACATCGAGAACGGTCTTTGCCTCTTGCCACCAGGCTGATCTTTGCTGTCCCATATATGGTGTCTCCTTTTATGCGGTGGGCTATGAGGGGCCGCAGCGCCCCACGTACCTACACCGTAGCGCGCCGGAATCGCAGATGACAGCGACCTAAGTCGCAGGAGCGCGCAATTTTGGTGTGGCAGAGAGCGGCAGAGAGCGCGGAATACAAAAGGATTCCGGGAGGGATGAGATCATGCCTGTGGATAAGGAGGCGCTGCGCCGCGTACCGCTCTTCTCTGGCTTGGATGCCGACGACCTGGCGCATGTCGCGGCGCTGGCCGTTGAGCGACACTACGACCGTGGTGACATCATCTTGCTGGAGGGCACTCCAGGTGGTGCGCTGCAATACACCCACGCGGGGTTGGTAAAAGTCTTCAAGACCTCGCCAGAAGGCAAGGAACAGGTGCTGCGATTGATCGCGCCGGGGCACACATTCAACGATGTGCCCGCGCTGGATGGCGGTCCGAATCCAGCGAGTGCGGCGGCGATGGAGCCGAGCGTGATCTATTCTGTCGGACGCGCGGAGCTACAGAAACTGATGCTGGAACGCCCAGCGGTGGCGGCGGCGGCGGTGCGGACCATGGCAAGCGCGCTGCGGCACCTCGTGACGCTAGTCGAGGATCTCTCATTCCGACATGTGACAGCGCGTGTGGCCAAAATACTGCTCGACCAGGAGGAGGCGACGGCGGATGGTCAACCGCCGCACCGGCTGACACAGCAGGAGATGGCGGCGATGGCGGGCACTGCGCGCGAAATGGTGGGCCGCGCGCTGAAGGAACTTGAAACGGCTGGTGCAATCGAGATGCGCCAGGGACGAGTAGTAGTGCTTGATACGCAGCGATTGCGCCTGCTCGCGTGAAGAGGAAATATTGGCAGAGGACCGTTAGCTCATTCTTCTACCGTGCCGCCGTTGGTTGCGGCGACGCGGGCCAGCCATGTGGCGCTGTCTTTGGGGATGCGGCGCTGGGTAGGATAGTCGGTATAGACGATGCCGAAGCGCTGACCAAAGCCATAGGACCACTCGAAGTTATCGAGCAGAGACCAGACGAAGAAGCCGCGCACTGGCATGCCCTCCGCGATTGCCTGGCGTGTCGCCAGGAAGTGCTCGCGCAGATAGCGCGTGCGGGCCGCGTCGTGTACCTCGCCGTCGCCAGTTAGGGTGTCCGGGAATGCCACGCCGTTTTCGGTGATGTAGAGATACTTCGGCTGATAGTCGCGATGCAGACGCGTAAGCGTCGCGCGCAGCCCTTCGGGGTAGATTTCCCAGCCCATCGTGGTCAGTGGCCCCGATGGCGGCACAATACGAGGGTCGGTGGGACCGCCCTTGCCAGCGCGGACGAGCGCACGGGTGTAGTAGTTTACGCCAAGGAAGTCGAGCGGCGCGGCAATAGTTTCTAGGTCGCCGGAGCGAATCAGGTCTGGTGGCTGCGCGATCAGCGGCACGATGTCTTCGGGATAGGCTCCTGTAAAGAGCGGATCGGTAAACCAACGATGCCAGAGTCCATCGAGGGTGCGCGCAGCTTCGGCATCGGCCTCGCGGTCGGTGGCTGGCTCGATAGCAGCGAAGTTCAGCGCCATACCGATGTCTGTGTGCGGCGTCTCGGCGCGGAGCGCTTGACACGCCAGCCCGTGCGAGAGCAGCAGGTGATGTGATATGGGGCCAACCAGCGCGGGATTGCGTAGGCCAGGGGCCTTTGTGCCATCTACGTACCCATGGTAGACGATGATGTGTGGCTCGTTGTGCGTGATCCATGCGCTGACGCGGTCACCAAGCCGCCGAGCGACGGCTTGCGCGAAATCGGCGAAGTAGCTTGCGGTATCACGATTTTCCCATCCGCCACGATCTTGCAGAGCCTGGGGCAGATCCCAGTGGTAGAGCGTCACGCAAGGCACGATGCCCCGCGCGAGCAATCCATCAACCAACTGCTCGTAGAAATCCATGCCGGTTTCGTTGATATGTCCCTTGCCATCAGGCAGCACACGGCTCCAGGCAATTGAAAAGCGATAGGCGCTGTGACTGAGGCGGGCCATCAAATCAAGATCGTCGCTCCAGCGATGATAGTGGTCGCAGGCGATATCACCTGTGCTGCCATCAGCAATTGTGCCTGGGGCGTGCACGAAGCGGTCCCAGATGGATTCACCTTTACCCCCTTCTCGCGCCGCGCCCTCGATCTGATAGGCGGCTGTCGCCGTGCCCCAGAGAAAACCCGAAGGGAACCCTGTCTCGCTGGCAGAATCCTGCAGATGTACATTCGTATCGTTCATGTAATCAGCGCCTCACAGATACGTGTTCTAATGTTCGTGGTGTTCAGACGCGAAGTTGAGCGACATAGGAGTCTTCTAGCGCGTCATGTCGTCGAGCTCCGCAAGCGCCACCATAACATTTCTTCCTAGAAAATAGTATGAGTTCCAATGCCCATGCTACAATGGTTTTCAAGACGGTTGCCCGTCTTTACCCCGGTTTGATGTGGCGGTGAGGAGACTACACCCATGCGTAATCGCAATGCTCAGTGGAGCGAGTGGGGCGATCAGGATGCCCAATATTCGCAGTACGACGATGCATATGGCAACGCCTACACCGGACAGTCCGCGTATTATGAGGATGCGCAATATGCGGGCGATACTGGCGGCTACGAGGGTGATTATGGTGGCGGGTACTTTGAGGGCGAAGACGAGCGGGGTCTTGTGCTCTCGCCTGAGCACTCGCTCGTCAACGTGTCGTCTACCGTTACTCAGCACGGCGCTCCTCTCCTCTCCTACACACGCACGATGCAGCGCTTTTATGAAAATCGCAAGCAGAAGCTCAGTTTGTTCCGCTTCAAGTGCGAGGTCTGTGGCGAGCGAATCCGTTTCTGGGCTTGGGAGACGGGAAACAAGAACCGCACCCACGATGGCTGCTATGAGCGGCTCGCCTGGACGTGGACGAATCTCTATGCCCAGCAGCAACGGATGGCTGCCGAAGGGCGTCTGGAGTAGGGGCGGGGTTCGCGGTCTTCGGTAATGTAAAGGATATTCAGGCGCACGGATTCGTGATATACTATGTGCCGTCCGCGCGGCCTCTCTGTTTGCCCCACGAAGGTCAAGATACTGTACGTTTTCAAGTTGGGGGAACAGCGGCTGGGCGAGCTTGTTTCTAGAGCGAGGCTGCTGTTCGCATGTTCAAGCAAATTCTGATCGCTAACCGTGGCGAAATTGCGCTACGAGTGTTGCGTGCCTGCCGTGAGATGGGCGTTGAGACCGTAGTGGCCTATTCGGACGCCGACCGTGAGTCGTTGCCCGTTCGCATGGCAGATAAGCGCATTTGCATAGGTCCCGCACCCGGTGGCAAGAGTTACCTCAGCATTCCCAACGTGGTCAGCGCAGCGATGCTGACTGGCTGCGAGGCGATCCATCCGGGCTACGGCTTTCTCTCGGAAAACGAGAGTTTTGCGGAGATGTGCCGTGATGTCGGCTTGATTTTCATCGGGCCGCCACCAGAGGCCATGGGCATCATGGGCGATAAAGTCGAGGCGCGCAAGGCGATGCGCGCGGCAGGCATGCCAATGCTTTCGGGCACCGATGTGCTACGCAGCTTGAGCGAGGCCGAGGCCGCCGCCGCGCGGATTGGCTTCCCGATCATGCTGAAAGCAGCAGCAGGTGGTGGCGGACGCGGCATCCGGCTGGCGACTCAGCCCGAAGAGTTCGCTCATGTCTTCACCACCGCGCAGAGCGAGGCGCGCGAGGCCTTTCACGACGACGGCGTGTATGTCGAGAAGTATCTGGGCCGGGCAAAGCATGTCGAGGTCCAGATACTTTGCGACAACTTCGGCAACGGTGTGTATCTCGGTGAGCGTAATTGTTCTGTGCAGCGCCGCCATCAGAAGCTGCTGGAAGAGTCTCCCAGCCCGAATCTCCCAGAGAAAGTCCGTCGTGAGATGGGCCAGCGCGCAATTGAGGCGGTGCTGGCCATCGGCTATCGCGGGGTCGGCACGCTCGAATTTCTGGTGGACGAGCAGAATAACTACTATTTCATGGAAATGAACACGCGCTTGCAGGTCGAGCATCCAGTGACCGAGATGGTCACGGGCCTTGATCTCGTCCATGCGCAACTGCGTGTGGCTTCCGGCGAGCCGCTGAGCATTCGCCAGGAAGATGTTCACATGAATGGGCATGCCATCGAATTCCGCATCACAGCGGAAGACCCAGAGATGGATTTCCGCCCGCAGACAGGCGTGATCGAGGAGTATTTCCCCCCAAGTGGGCCGGGTGTACGGGTGGATTCGCATCTCTATCGCGGCTACGAGATTCCGCCGCACTACGATTCGCTGCTGGCTAAGCTTATCGTCTGGGCGCCCACGCGAGACGAAGCCATTGCACGGGGGCGGCGGGCGCTCAAAGAATTCATCATCGAGGGCGTGCCGACCACGATCCCGTTCCATTTACGGCTTCTGGACAACCCGCTATTCCAGCGTGGCGAGGCCTATACAAACTTTCTGGCGGAGCACAGCGCTGAGTTTGCACTCAAGTCGCGGTAAAATAAAGGCCGTGTGGGTTCCCGGCGATGTCCTTGGTGGGATTGGCTGGGAGCCTGCGTCAACCGTATGTACGGAAGCTCTGTCTTGAGAACACAGCGAGAGGTGCGATATGAGCAAGCGCGTCGTAGTGACCGGGATTGGTTTGATCTCGCCTGTTGGCAACGATACTTCAGCATCCTGGAAGTCATTTTGCGAGGGACGTTCAGGCATCGGCACGATCACGAAATTCGACGCCTCTGACCAGGATGTGCGCATTGCTGGTGAGATTAAGGGTTTCGACCCGCTCCTGTACATGGATCGAAAGGAAGTGCGGCGCAACGATCCATTCGTCCATTATGCGCTTGGCGCGACGAAGCAGGCGCTGGCAGACGCAGAGTTGAGCATCACCGAAGAGAATCAGGATGATGTGGGCGTCATCATTGGTTCCGGCATTGGCGGCCTGACAGCTTGCCACGAGCAGTTCAAAGTGCTATTCGATCGTGGGCCAGATCGCGTCAGTCCATTTTTCATCACCCAGTTCATCACGGACATTGCCGCCGGATATGTTTCGATGCAGGTTGGCGCACGTGGCCCGAATTTCGCCACAGTCTCGGCGTGCGCGACGAGCGCGAATGCCATCGGCGAGGCGGCGGAAATGATCCGGCGAGGCGATGCGATAGCAATGATCGCGGGTGGCGCAGAGTGCGGGATTACGCCGATGGGTGTCGCATCTTTCGCTGTCATGCGGGCGCTCTCACGCCGCAACGATGACCCAGAGCATGCCAGCCGCCCATTCGATGCCGAGCGCGATGGTTTCGTCATTGCTGAGGGCGCGGGTATCCTCATTCTCGAAGAGGAGGAGTACGCGCGGAAGCGTGGCGCACGCATCTACGCTGAACTGGCGGGCTATGCTTCGACCGCGGATGCTTATCACGTGACCGAGCCTGCGCCGGAAGGCGCGGGACTGGCTCGCGCGATGAAGCGCGCGATGACGAAAGCGGAGGTCTCTCCAGAGCAGGTGGAGTACATCAACGCACACGGCACTTCGACGGTATTCAATGACCGCAACGAGACAGCAGCCATCAAGAACATCTTCGGAGACCACGCGAAGCATCTCGCGATTAGCTCCACGAAGTCTATGATTGGCCACACGCTCGGCGCGGCTGGCGGCATCGAGGCAGGTGTGACAGTGCTCTCCTTGCTGCACAACGTGCTCACGCCAACAATCAACTATGCCCACCCTGATCCGGAGTGCGACCTGGACTATGTGCCAAATGAGGCACGCGAGGCGAAGGTGAATGTTGCGCTCTCGAATTCCATGGGCTTTGGCGGGCACAATGCGGTCATCGTGTTTAAGCGGTATAACGGCTAGGCGCGCGGCGCAACGTGGAGGGCGGGGAACGCTACTATGACGGAACGACAACACCTCGTGGCCCGCGTGAAGGCGCTTGCCGAGGCGCTTGAGGGCAGTGAGGTCTCGGAACTCGATCTGAGCGAAGGCGGAACGCGCATCGTATTACGCAGGCGTTTGGAGTCTGCGATTGTTCAGGAACCAGCAGAGCGTATGGGGCCCGCCAGCCGCCCCGCACGCTCGCGGCACGTGCGGCCCAGGGGGAGTGTAGCCGGCGCACCGGCGTCTGCGCCAGCGCCAGACCCCACCGCCGCTATTGTCGCACCGCTGACTGGTGTCTTTTATTCCAGGCCCTCGCCTAATTCCGCAGCATTCATGCAAGTGGGCGAGACGGTGCAGGCAGGGCAGTTGGTCTGTATTGTCGAGGCGATGAAGGTCTTCAATGAGATCAAGTGCGAGATCAGCGGCACCGTAGTCGCGATACTTCCGAAAGATGGGCAACTGGTGCAGAAAGGCGACGCCCTGATCCGTGTCAAACCCGCCTAGTTTGCTGGATTCTGGCAATACGTCGGCGTCCGCCAGTCATTCCGCCACTGCCGAGCGCCTTCGTGGCATACAGCGCAACGTGTGGACTTTATGGGGGTTCCTGCGTTCGCCAGAAGGGCAATGGGCGCTCGCCTGGGCGCTGGTGGCGCTGGCGGTGACGCTGGATGTGGTCTTCGTTGGGCAGCGAGCGCTGATGCGCTACCATTCCTTTTCCGCCGATGCGTTTGATCTAGGGAATATGGACCAGGCCGTCTGGAATACGCTCCACGGCCACCCCTTCCGTATGACGAATCGCGGCCTGGATACGCTTGGGCCGCCGACTCGACTCAGCATCCACGTTGAGCCGATTCTGCTGCTCATTGCGCCGCTCTACCTGATCCATTCGGGTCCAGAGACACTGCTCGTGCTTCAAACGGTGGCGCTCGCGGCAGGCGCGATTCCACTCTTCCTCCTCGGTCTGCGCCACCTGCCGAGCCTGCCGCTCGTTGCCGCTACACTCGCCTGTCTTTACGTTATTTCGCCAGAGGTGATCGGTTCTGCGCTCTGGGACTTCCATCCCGTCGCGCTGGCGACACCACTGCTGCTGCTAGCGCTCTGGGCGCTCGACGCACGTCACTATGCCGTTTTTGCGCTGGCGGCGTTTTTGGCAGCTATGACTAAAGAAGATGTGGCGCTGTCGCTCATCCCGCTGGGTGTCTTCCTGATATTCTGGCGCGGCAAACCCCGGCTGGGCGCTGCGGTGGCGCTGCTTTCCATTGCGTGGGTGGGGCTGTGTTTCGGGGTCATCCTGCCGCACTTTAGCGGTGGGTCCAGCGGCGGTAATGCTTACTGGTATCGCTATGCTGAGTATGGCGCGACGCCAAAGATCGCGGTTGTCCATCTGCTCACGCATCCCTGGGAACTGGTGACGTCGGTGTTGGGCGACGAGGCAAAGCGCGGTTATCTCGCGGTGTTGCTGCGAACGAGCGGCGGGTTGGGGCTGCTTGCGCCAGGGCTGCTCATCTGCGCACTGCCCGAAATCGCGGTGAATACACTCAGCAGCCACATGGAACAGTATAGTGGCCTCTATCAGTACAATGCGATGCTCGGCGCATATCTCCCTGCTGCTGCTGTCTATGGCATCACCGCGTTGTACACGGCACGATTGCGTGTGGCGGCGCGGCAGTCGGCGCCCAGTTCCGACGGGCGGGCAGCGGATGTTCGGCCAGCGCGTGAAATGGACAGCGGACGGGTATGGCGACAACTGATGCAACGGTTCGCGGAGCGAGTCAGTGCGCGATGGAACGGGTTGCTGGAACACATTCCCGTGCCGGCGCGATGGGTGGGTCCGGTCGTGGTGGGGTGGCTGCTGATGATGAGCGCCTGGAATCTCGCGGCTACCTTCCCGCTCACGCAGGCATTCTGGAGCGCGGGCGCGCAGCCAGCCCGCCACCAGGCGCAAATTGACGCGCTACTTGCGCGTGTGCCCGCAGAGGCATCAGTCGCAGCCACCGATACGCTAAACCCGCATCTCAGCGACCGCTATGATCTCTATCTACTACCTGATCCGCAATCCTATCAGGCGGAGTATGTAGCGTTCGACATCCGGCATGCTGTCTCATTCTCTCAGGCGGATGACCAGCGGATCTATGACACAATGCTCGCCTCTGGGCACTATCAAGTCGTCGGGCAGGTGGGTACCGTCGTGCTGCTTCGGCGGACTGGTCCGCCACTCAGTCCGTCACCTGGGAGTCCTTAATAAGGGGCGATGTGATGTCGCTGTTAGCCGTATTCGCTAGCTGTGCCTATGGTGTTCATTCGTGTCTACATGATGGCGACGGTCCCGTAACAATCATAGGTTTCATCGCGTTCGCAGTCATAGCGGCCGTTGTGTTCGCGGTTCTGCTCAACCGCCGAAGTCGGGGCTAGCATTTTCTAACATGTCGTGGCAGGGGGCTATATGGCGGCGTTAGGTGATTTCGGCCATGCGATACTCGACGTGCTGTTCCCGCCGAGATGTGTCTCGTGCCGCGCGAGTGGGGCGGTGCTCTGCGCCGATTGCCTCAGCACAATGCGCCCACCCGCGTCACCGCTGTGCGCACATTGCGGGCGTTCGCTTGCGGTGATGGCCGCCGTCGTGTCGGGCCAGCCACCACGCTGCCCAACCTGTGCTGCTGGACGCGGACCACACGCCCTCACATCGCTGCGGATCGCCACCATCTATGCGGGGCCAGCGCGAAAGGCGATCCATGCGCTCAAATACGAGGGACAGCGCCGGGTGGCTGTATCGCTAGGCGACCTGTTGGCGGAGACACTGCGCGCCACGGACGAGCGCGCCGATCTGATCTTGCCGGTGCCACTACATCCGACGCGGCAACGTGCGCGTGGCTTCAATCAATCCGCGCTGCTGGCCCGCCGTTGTGCCGGAAGATTGAATATACCTTGCCGAACAGATATCCTCACACGCAGTCGGGAGACGCGCTCGCAGGTAGGATTATCTCTGCCCGACCGTCAGACGAATGTGCAAGGCGCATTCGCGCTGGCGCGTCCCGGCATAGGGGCACTGCTCGCTGGCAAGTACATCGTGTTGATAGACGACGTGACCACGACTGGCAGCACACTCGACGCCGCCGCAGCGGCGCTACGACCCGCGATGCCCGCCGCGATACTGGGACTGGCCGTCGCGCGCCCGGACCTGACGGATGATGGTCCTGGCATGTAGGATGCGCGGGCACGTACACTGCAAACGGTGGCAAAGCACCGGAACCTCGCGACAGATGTTGAAATTCTGCACAGTCTGTCCCCATGGTATCAGCACGAGCGGCGCCAGACAAGTAAAGGCATAGACGATGGAATCCAGCGGAACCATGGCCGACATCGAGATTTTCGTGCTGCTGGTCGTGCTGGCGCTGGTTGTGGGGCTTGTGGCGCGCAGGCTTAATTTTCCTTATACACTCGCGCTGGTTGTGACGGGCCTCGTGCTCGGCTGGCTGCCAGTATTGACGAATTTGCACCTCGATCCCAATGTTGTGCTCTTCGTGTTCTTGCCCGCGCTGCTCTTCGAGGGGGCATGGAATATTGATATACAGGCGCTGAAGGCCGATTGGCTCGCCATTCTGCTGCTGGCGGTGCCTGGCCTGGCGCTTTCGCTGGGTGTGGTGGCGGTCGTTGCCCATTTCGGCGCGGGGCTGCCCTGGCTGGTGGCGCTGCTCCTGGGCGCTATCGTCTCGCCGACGGATCCGATAGCTGTGCTGTCATTGTTGCGCCAGCTCGGCATGCCCGACCGGCTTTGTGCGATCATCGAGGGTGAAAGCCTCTTCAACGATGGCGTAGGTGCGGCGGCTTTCGAGTTGGTGTATAGCCTGCTGTTGCTTTCGCTTGGCCTCAGCAGTTCACTGTCGGGTCTCTCAACGCCACTGATCACGCTCGACGCGCTATGGCTGCTCGGCGGTGGCCTCATCTTGGGCGTGCTCCTGGGCTTCATCGTCACGTATCTCGTGCGGCAAGTGACAGATCCGCTGATCGAGACGACAGTGACATTTAGCGTCGCCTATGGCGCATATATTTTGGCAACGCTGCTTGGCACATCTGGGCTGCTCGCAGTGGTGGGCGCAGGGCTGGTGCTCGGCTCATACGGACGCCGAATCGGTATCTCGCGGGATGCGCTGCGCGTGACTGACAACGTGTGGATGTTCGTCGCTTTTCTGGCAAACTCGTTGCTGTTCATACTGGTAGGAGTACAGATCGGCTCCTCTCACTCCATTCTCGATGCCCTGCCAGCCATTCTCTGGGGGGTACTTGGCGTTATTGCGGGGCGCGCGCTGATGGTGTATACGCTACTGCCAGCGCACGATCTGCTAGTACGCTGGGCAGGCAAGCGCGCCGATACCAAACCCACGCGTGCCTTCAGCCCGCTGCCCGTCCCACGTGTGTGGCGTCCGCTGATTCTCCTCTCCGGGCTACGCGGAGCGCTTTCACTGGCGTTGGTGCTCAGTCTTTCCACAGCGACACCCCAACGCGACATACTGACGCTGATCGTCTATGGGGTGGTGCTCGTGACACTGGTGGGCCAGGGAATCGGCTTACGAATCGTGTTGCCTCACTGGCCGCGTGCTGAATCCGTGCCCGCGCCATCGCAAGCAGGTGCAATAGGCGACGTGGAGACATAGGTTTTGGGCATGTTATGCTATAATTTTCGCTTGAGTGTTCTTCGCTGCGGCATCTCATTCGGGGAAGCGCAACACCTATTTCTCCATGGTATAGATCTACCGGAGGCCCGTTGTTCATGGTCAACCCTTTTCGTTCGCGTACTGGCTTCCTGCTTCTGCTTGTTGTCACATTGGCGGCCATTTTTGTCGTGTTTGGCATACAGCAGCACAACCAGCCACGTGAGGTTGACCTCTCTACCCTCCTTGCCGACCTGCGCGGCGATATCACCCATCATCGCCTGGACACGCTGACACTCAGCGGCAACACACTAGTGCTGGAGCGTCAGAGCGAGCCAACTGAGCAGGCGTCGGTCAGTTCCACCTTTCAGGTGAGCGACCTCAAGCGCGACTACAATATTGACTATGCGAATCCAAGCATCCTGCGCTATCGCATTGCCGCGCAGGGCGCTCAGGTGTTTTGGGGCAATTTGCTGGGAACATTACTGCCAGTGGCGCTGGTGATCGGCGCATTCCTGTTCATCATGCGGCAGGCGCAGGGCGCGAACAATCAAGCCATCTCTTTTGGCAAGAGCCGCGCACGCATGTTTCTGAGCAATAAGCCTGTGGTGACGTTTGCGGACGTGGCAGGTGTGGATGAGGCAAAGCAAGAACTACAGGAAATCGTCGAGTTCTTGAAATATCCTGAAAAGTTCGCCAAGCTGGGGGCACGCATTCCCAAGGGTGTGCTGCTGATGGGGCCTCCAGGTACCGGAAAGACGCTGGTAGCGCGTGCGGTTGCGGGTGAGGCGGGCGTGCCATTTTTCAGCATCAGTGGCTCGGAATTCGTGGAGATGTTCGTCGGCGTGGGCGCGAGTCGGGTGCGCGACCTCTTCGAGCAAGCGAAACGTCATTCGCCTTGCATCATCTTCGTAGATGAAATTGACGCGGTGGGACGGCAACGCGGCGCGGGCCTGGGCGGTTCGCACGATGAACGCGAGCAGACGTTGAACCAAATGCTTGTCGAAATGGATGGCTTTGACCCCAACACCAGCGTGATCGTGATGGCGGCGACCAACCGCCCAGATGTCTTGGACCCGGCGCTGCTACGGCCTGGGCGCTTTGATCGGCAGGTGACGCTGGATCGCCCAGATGTACGCGGGCGAGCGGCGATTCTGGAGGTGCATGGGCGTGGTAAGCCGCTCGACTCCAGCATCAGCTTAGAGACGCTGGCCCGCCAAACGGCAGGCTTTTCGGGCGCAGACCTACAAAATCTACTGAACGAGGGCGCGATTCTCGCGGCACGCGCGGGGCAAGCTAGCATCACGATGCGCGAGCTTGAAGAGGCGATTGATCGCGTCGCTGCGGGACCAGAGCGCAAGAGCCGGATCATCAGTGAGCGTGAGAAAGCGGTGACGGCATATCACGAGATTGGGCACGCCCTGGTTGCGCGGGCGCTGCCCAACTGCGATCCCGTGCATAAGGTCTCGATTGTGGCACGCGGGCCGATGGGCGGCTATACACGCCTGCTGCCGAGCGAGGAGCGCTACCTCTGGAGCAAGGCGCAGTTCGAGGATTTCCTGGCGTTCGCGTTGGGTGGCCATGCCGCTGAGCGGCTGATCTTCAACGATGTGACGACGGGCGCGTCCAACGATATTGACCGTGTCACCGAGATGGCGCGCAAGATGGTGACGGAGTATGGTATGAGTGATCGGCTCGGACCCATCGCGCTCGGCAAGAAGGACGAAATGGTCTTTCTAGGGCGTGAGATTGGCGAAGAACGCAACTATAGCGAGCAGACCGCACGTGAGATTGATGAGGAGGTGCGCGCTATTATTCATCGGGCATATGAAACCGCTGAGCGCGTGCTGACTGAGCATCATGCGCGACTGGTGCTGATGAGTGAAAAACTTATCCAGAGCGAGACCCTGGAAGGGCAAGAATTCGAGCGGTTGTTCGTCTCGCCATTGTCTGAGGAACATATCTATCTGCCATTGCCTGCGAGCGCTGCCGCGACAGCCCCTCCCACGGAAGATACAAGCGCCCAGTTCAGCGCGGACGGGCTGGGTGGAACACCCTCAGCCCGCGGGCCACGCACCTAACCGCTGTTACATGCTAATGTTAAACGCTCATATGTCCGGCGCGATCCATTCGCGTCTGTATCCCGGAAGGACTGGAATTCCATGACCACCCCACGCGCATCGTCAACCAGCAGCGTACTCGCGCCGAACTATTTCTTGCACACCTTCCCCAATGGTCTTCAGATGGTGGGGCAATTCATGCCCAGCCTTGCTTCCGTGACATTCGGCATTCAGTTCGGGGCGGGCCTGAAAGACGAACCAGAAGAGAAGCTCGGCCTCACCCATCTGCTCTCGGATATGGTCTTTCAGGGTACTGAGTCGCGCAACGTGCGCCAACTTACGGAGGATTTCGAAGCCATTGGCGCGCGCAAGGGGGGCGAGACGGCCAATGAGTTCGCCCGTTACTCTGCGCAAATCGTCGGCAACCGATTAGATCGTGCATTGGAACTGATGGCGGATGTGGTGCGGCATCCAGTCTTTCCGGCGGAAGAATTCGAGCAGATGCGCAGCGTGCAATTGCAGGAGATTCGCCGGCGCGACGACGAGCCAATGCGCCGCATCTTCGATCTGGTCCGCGAGCGCTTCTACGTGGGAACAACCTTGGGACGCCGCGCGCTGGGATTACGCGAGACAGTGGAGCAACTGACCCCAGACGATCTTCGCGCTTTCTGGCAGACCTACTACCGTCCAAGCGGAGCGCTGATTTCCATCGCTGGAAACTTCAATTGGGAACATGTGGTCAGTCGGGTAGGTGAGCTTTTTGGCGATTGGGACGGCACGCCGCCCGCCCGCACAGAGCAGATGCCAAACCCAGTCCCGGCAGTCAATATCGAGATCCAGGAGGGGCAGCAAGAACACATCGGCATGGCCTTTCCGTTCCCCAAGTATGGCGACTCCGATTACTATGCGGCTACGGTTGTCAGCGAGATTTTTGGCGGCGGCATGACCTCGCGCCTGTTCCGCGAGGTACGCGAGAAGCGCGGTCTGGTCTATTCGGTCGCCTCCATCTTTGCGCCGAATGGCACTTCCGGGGCGGAGTTCCTCTACGCTGGCACGACACCAGAAAAATCGCATGAGACGGTGCAGGTGATGATCGAAGAACTGCGCCTTCTGGGCGGCGAGGGAGTCACCGAGGATGAGTTGGGCCGGGCAAAGGTGCAGCTCAAGAGCGAATTAGTGATGCGTGGCGAGAGCGCGGCGGCGCGAATGTCGGCGCTGGCGCGGTCGTGGTGGTTTGAGCAACGGCTGATTCCCATCCACGAACTCAAAGAGGCGATTGACACTGTCACTCGTGAGCAGATCCTCGGATTGCTCAAGCGCTTCCCGACGACACAGCCGCTAGTGATCGCGGCCATCGGGCCGCGCACGCAAGATGAGTTGCTGGCGGGCGTACAGGTATAAAGCCGTAGGGTTGAAGTTCTGGTCGGCGATCTAACGTTTACGCCGAGTCGCTGACCAGTTCGACCTGCCACCATTCGTTGACCCAGAGGCCAATGACGCGAACGGACAGCCCCCACGAGACAATCTTGCGCGCGGCCTCACGAATATCGGTCAGATGCTCCTCACGCGAGACGGGATTCGCGGCGCAGCCGTGATGCCCGGCGATAGCGATGACATGAGAGTTATGTGCCGTTAGCGAAACTTTGACATATTCGAGAATATGCGCGAGACGGTCTTCCGGGCCGCGAACGAGGAAGCGATCAGGCCCGGGCACCGTAACGGTGTCTACGAATGTCACGTTGCAGTGAATCTTGATCCAGTCCGCTACTGGGGCTTGCGCCCGCCCATCAATACAGTTGATCGCGGTAGCAAAAGCGCCTATCGCCATAGATTAATCCTCCCTAATGTAGTGGGGACTGGCAGCGACACCACCCCACTCTTCTATGTTATCGAAAATTGCGGCGTGAAGACCCCTATCCTTGAGGCATGGGAATGAAACGCCGCGCGCCGCTAGGAGCACTCTTGGCTGCTTCCTCTCAGTAGTGCTACACTGGTTGCATATTGTCGGGCCAACGGAAATCTACGCTTGTGGAGGTGGCTTTGGGCTACGACATGACAGTGTAAGACGTGCAACAAGCGTTCGCTCTCCGCTGGGCGCAGTCGTCAGCCCAAGAATCCCCTGGCTTCGGGCATGGGAGTGGTCAACTGCTCTGCTTGGCACTGGCATCAATGACGTAGCTACAGGAGTGCTAAGCAAATTGCTCAGCCGAGATACCGGCGCAGGTCGTCCCGGGAGAGATGGCGTAGGTCGCCGATGGCGTCAAGCGAGAGATCGGGCGCGGGGGTGTAGGCATGCGGGTCCAGGCCGTAGTGCCCCTGGCGGATATGGACAGTGACGAAGCGCTGGGGCATACGGGCTTTGGTGGCCGAGAGGATGCGCGCTTTGTCGTCCACCATGACGTAAATTGGCGCGGACCAACGGGCCACTATTTCATCTAGATGCGCCTCTTTGTGGATATAGATTGCCACTTGTTCGTCAACTGCCGCCGCGAGACCGCTGCGCGCAATCTTTAGCGGTTGATAGACGATGTCGCCATCCGAGACGATGACTGGTGAGCCAATCGTTTGCAGGTGGCGCAGTGTAGCCAGCGTGTCGGGATAGAGCCGTGAAGCGAAGGGGTAGTCAAAGATGATGGCGTGGACACACTCTAGCAGGGGATCATCGCCGAGTATGGGACGGAACCGTTCAAGTGTGAGCGGAAAGTCCACGGTTCCGGTTGCCAGGCGGACTTCTTCGTATACGCGCCAGAACTGTTCGGCGCGTGCGTCGCCCAATAGTGCGTGAATTTGAGCATCGAGGTCTGCTTTGAGGGCATCGTTATCCAACAAGGTGTTATCACAGTCGAGGATGAAAACCACTGGCTCAGCATCCGCCGCATCTCTCATCACCGTATCCTCCGCATAGGCGCTTTCGTTGCTGCCGCCACCTATTGTAGCATGCACAAGCGCGCCGAATCAGGGCAGTGAGCCGGGTTTGGGCTTGTCACGCCCGAAGAACAGGCGTAGCAGCGTGGCCGACGTGACAAGAAAAAGCGCGCCGACGGGGAACGATGCGGAAAGCCCGACATGCTGTTGCAGCCAGCCTTCCACCACTGCGCCAATGCTATAGCCGATACTCCACGTCATGCTGTAGAAGCCACTGAGGCGGCCCCGGTAGCGTGTGGACACACGGCTCATTGCGAAGGAAGCGTAGACCGGCTCGAAGATTCCACGTAGCATCTGGCGCGCGAATTCCGCGAGCGCGGCCAAGGCAAAGAACGGCGAAAAGCCGATCACCAGCATCACCGGCGCACTGAGATACTGCATGGAGGTAGCCAGCCGCAGCCTGCCGAAGCGCCGTACAAAGCCGGGCGAGGCGAGCGCCGTCGCGCCGCCAACCAGTCCCGCCAGTGTGATCATCACGCCAAGGACGCCAATGTTGATGCCAAATTGCAGCGTGAAATAGAGTTGTAGCAACGCAACGACCGCGCCCTCGCCAATGGTAAACAGGACATCCGGAGTCAGCAATTTGGTGAAGAGGATGACGACGCCCCAGCGTGTGCGCGGGTCTTCTGGCGTGTCGTCGCCTACGGCTGGCGCGCTGGTCGAGGGCATCGCGGCAGCGGCTTCCGGTACATCCACAGTGGCAGACGGGGCAACCTCTGGCGTGGTGGCATGAATCGCTTTGCTGCGCGGTATTTCGCGGAGCCACGGGAGCGGCAGCGCAGTCAACAGCACGATGAACGCTGCCACAAGCACACCAGTTCGCAGGGGTATCGTCGAGTTGGCGGGCAGGTCAATTATGCCGCTCACAAACTCTGGCACGAGGCCGCCGATGAGCGCGCCGAATGAGCCAACGCCAAGCAGCAAGAAGCTGTTCATCGCCAGCGCGCCTACCTGCTGATCTTGCGTGGTGTTCTCGGTCAGGAGTGGCAGATTGACCACCCAATACGGTGATGCGGAAATGCCATTGAGAAGGCTTGCCAGAATGAGTAGCGTAGGATTCGTAGTGAACGCGATGGCGACGAGCGACAGTGGCGTGAGCGCACCACTGACCATGAGCAAGGGCTTACGTCCAATGCGGTCGGCGAGAAAGCCAATGGGCACGCTAGCTACCAGTGCGCCAATCGCGGACATGGCGGCGAAGATTCCGACATATTGCTCATCGTAGCCAAGGCTGTAGACATAGAGATTGATCGT
Organism: Ktedonobacterales bacterium; assembly: GCA_030167145.1. Taxonomy (GTDB): domain Bacteria; phylum Chloroflexota; class Ktedonobacteria; order Ktedonobacterales; family JADMIN01; genus SMAG-U1939. Next base: position 693,622 of record CP126532.1, read on the forward strand.
GACCTGGCCGATGGTAAGCTGAAGACCTTTGCCCAGTGTGAAGAGCAGCAGGATATAAACCGTTCGGTTGAAGCTGAAATAAACGCCCAAACGCTGGTGTGTCGCCAAGCGTCTTCTGAGCGAGGCCTGGGCCATGACGTAGTCTCCCGCGAAGTAAACAAATCGAAGCCACCGTGATAGATAGTGTATGACGCACGTCAAACGATACCGCGCGCGACATGGGCGTTGCTACGGCCATAAGTACAGGCGTGCGGCAGATGAAGAGGTGGTGCGGTGTGGTGGCCAGGCGGGGACATACTCTGGATCAGGGCATAACCTGCCGGAAGCGACTGACGAGCCGTATATGAGTGCTGAGGTTGTCGGCGTCAACCGGCTTGACGAGATAATCGTCAGCGCCCGCCTGAAACGCGGCGATTTTGTCCACGAATGAGGTGCGGCGGGTCAGCACGATAGTCAGCACGCGGCGTGTGCTGGGCGTGGCGAGCAGCCTGGACACGAACTCCAGGCCGTTGCCGTCGGGCAGGTCTATTTCTGTGACGACAAGATCGGGAACACGGATATTCATCGCGGAGAGCGCGGCTTGGAGGGTGGGGACGACCGCTACTGCGCTGAGGTTGGGCAACGCTCTGGCGAGCCGTTCAGCGCTATCCAGGTCGGGATCAATGAACAGCACTGCCAGAGTCTGCTGCTGGGCAGTGGGCGACCATCGTGGCCCCGCGCTGTCTCTACTCATGATCCACCAGCCCTCTTCGCTTCACGGAATCCACTGGATTTGCTCCTTCCATCCGCGCCCGTACCGATGAGCAAGACAAATCGTTGTGCGTGGATAGGGTGTCCGCTTCCCTACTCTATCATAGCAAGGAAGATAAGGAAAGAAAAGGGCATATACCCAACAGCGCCAGCTCAGGAAGTGATATACTACCATATAGTGTGCCCGGCGCCGGTTCGTGGGTGACGCCGGGCATGTCTTTGGCGTTCACGAGCATATGAGCGGCGCGTCTCGCATATGGAGATTTCTGAAAGACAAGACGCTACAGCGTGAGGGAAAATTACATCGTCATGCAGACATTGGAACGGACTGAAGAGCGGCAGGGGAAGCGGGTGCGTACTGATATTCGCAACATTGCCATCATCGCGCATGTGGACCACGGCAAAACGACATTGGTAGATGGGCTGCTCAAGCAAGGGAAGGTCTTCCGCGAGAACCAGCAGGTCGGCGAGCTTATCATGGACTCCAACGACCTGGAGCGCGAGCGCGGTATCACCATTCTCGCCAAGAACACAGCGGTCTCGTATCGCGGCGTCAAAATCAACATCATTGATACACCGGGACACGCGGACTTCGGTGGCGAGGTGGAGCGCGTGCTGAACATGGCGGACGGATGTCTGCTGTTGGTAGATGCGGTCGAGGGGCCGATGCCGCAGACGCGCTTCGTGCTGAAGAAGGCATTCGAGTTGGGGCTGAAGCCGATACTGGTCATCAACAAGATTGACCGGCGCGACGCACGAGCCGATCAGGTGCTCTCGTGGACACAGGATCTCTTCCTGGAACTGGCTACACGTGACGAGCAGCTAGAGTTCCCCGTGCTGTACGCCATCGCCCGCGAGGGTATCGCCCGCTTCCATCCTGATGACACGAATATGGACCTTCAGCCGCTGTTCGAGACGATTCTGGAGCATGTGCCCGCTCCGGTGGTGGATGAAGATGGCCCGTTCCAATTGCTGGTGACGGCGCTGGACTACGACGATTACAAGGGCAAATATGCCATAGGCCGCATCACCCGTGGGCGTGTACGTCCGGGTCTCTCGGTGGCGCGCATCACACGCGACGGCGAGACCGCACGCGGGCGGATTGGTCTCGTCTTCACATACCAGGGGCTGGGGCGGCTCGAAGTCGCGGAGGCGGCGGCGGGCGACATCGTGGCGCTGACGGGCATCGCCGACGCGAATATCAGCGACACGCTGGCCGATGTCGAGACGCCGGAGGCGCTGCCGAGCATCGCGATTGATGCGCCGACGCTCAAGATGAGCTTTGGCGTGAACACAAGCCCCTTCGCTGGGCGCGAGGGCAAGTGGAGCACGTCGCGGCAACTGCGCGCGCGGCTGTATCGCGAGCTAGAAACGAACGTAAGCCTGCGCGTGGAGGATGGCAAGACGCCGGATGAGTTCGTGATTTCGGGGCGCGGCGAACTGCATCTCGCGGTGTTGATCGAGACGATGCGCCGTGAGGGGTATGAGTTACAAGTCTCGCGGCCAGAGGTCATCACGCGCGATGCGGACGATGGCAAGGTGATGGAGCCGATTGAGCGGCTGGTCATTGATACGCGCGAACAATATATCGGCGCGATCAGCGAGACGCTCGCGCTGCGTAAAGCACGTATGGTTGACATGACCAACGATGGCAGCGGCAATGTGCGTCTGGAATATGAAATCCCAACCCGCGGGCTGATTGGCTTCCGCAATGCGTTCCTGACATTGACGCAAGGCAACGGCGCGATGGCGAGCCTGCTGGTGGGTTACGAGCCGTGGCTTGGTCCCATCGGCACGTCACGTAACGGCGCGCTGATCGCCTCTGAGGCAGGCATGGCGGTTACATACGGGTTGAACAACGCGCAGCAGCGTGGCGCGACATTCATCGAGCCAGGGACGCCGGTCTACGAGGGGATGATCGTAGGGCTGAATGTGCGCCCAGATGATCTGGCGGTCAACGTCTGCAAAGAGAAGAAGATGACCAACGTTCGCTCATCCACTTCGGATATCGCGGTACGGCTGACGCCCGCCGTCAAGCTGAGCCTGGAGCAGTCGCTGGACTTCATCAACAATGATGAACTCGTGGAGGTGACGCCGCAGAATGTTCGCCTGCGCAAGCGCCTGCTGACACACCACGAGCGTTCGCGCGCACGTGATCTGGACCAAACCGGCGGACGTTAAGCCAGTTCCACGAACGGCTACAATCAGCAGGAAGTGGGCGCAACCGTGGTGGTTACGCCCATTTCTCTTCAGCGCGTGCGTTTAGTGGGCGCGCCCACTGCGGTCGGCGGTCGCGCTTTCGATGTGGCCATTGTGGGCCGTGGCGCGGGAATCGTCCGCTGCGTCATCCTGGCTCGCGCGTGGCGCATGAATCCCCGCGCGCCGTGTGGCGGCTGCGACGAACTCGCGGAAGAGCGGATGCGCGCGGTTGGGGCGGCTCTTGAACTCTGGGTGGAACTGCGTGGCGACGAACCAGGGATGGTCGCGCAGTTCGATAATCTCGACAAGCTGACCATCGCCGGATTTGCCGCTGAGCGCCATGCCCTTTGCCTCCATCGCCTTGCGGTAGTCATTGTTGAACTCGTAGCGGTGGCGATGGCGCTCGAAGACGATGGGCTTGTCGTAGGCGGCTTCGGCTTTGCTGCCGGGGGTGAGGCAACAGACCCACTGGCCCAGGCGCATTGTGCCGCCCTTGTCGGCGATGTTGCGCTGCTTGAGCATCAGATCAATCACCTTGTCGGGCGCTTCAGGGTCGAACTCGGAACTGTTGGCATGCTCCAGATTGAGGACGTGCCGCGCGAATTCGACGACCGCGACTTGTAGGCCGAGGCAGAGGCCCAGGTAGGGGATCTGTTTGGTGCGGGCAAGCTGCGCGGCTTTGACCTTGCCCTCGATACCGCGATGACCAAACCCGCCAGGCACGATGATGCCGTCTACTGAGGCCAGCAGCGGCTCGTACTCTTCCCAGTGGGTTTCGAGGGATTCGGAATTGATCCACTCGATCTCTACGTCCACATCGTTAGCCCAGCCAGCAGAGCGCAACGCCTCGGCGACGGAGAGATAGGCGTCGTGCAGGGCGACGTATTTGCCAACCAGGCCAATGCGTACCACCGGCTTTTCCGCCCCGATGCGCTCCACAAGCTCGCGCCACTCGCTGAGGTCGGGCGCTTGCGCCTTTTCCAGTCGCAATGTCTCCACGAGGTAGTCGCCCATACCGGCGGATTCGAGCATCAGCGGCACTTCATAGATTGTGCTGGCGGTGACGAGAGGAATTACCGCGCGCTGCTGGATGTTGCAGAACAGGGCAATCTTCGAGCGAATCTCGTCGCTGACGGGGAAGTCTGAGCGGCAGAGGATGATGTCGGGTTGGATGCCCGCGCGCAGCAACTCTTTGACGCTGTGCTGTGTGGGTTTGGTCTTGAGTTCTTTGGTGGCGCCGATGTAGGGCAGGAGGGTGACATGGATGTAGAGCACGTCGTCGCGCCCAACCTCGGTGCGCATCTGGCGGATGGCTTCGAGAAATGGCTCCCCTTCGATGTCGCCCACGGTCCCGCCGACCTCACAGATGACCACATCTGCGCTGGAAGAGCGGGCGAGCGCGTGAATGCGCGACTTAATCTCGTTGGTGATATGCGGGATGACCTGGATTGTGCCGCCGAGATATTCGCCGCGCCGCTCTTTGCCGATGACAGCAGCGTAGACCTGGCCCGTGGTCACGTTGCTAGCCTGGGTGGCGGATTCGTCCGTGAAGCGCTCGTAGTGGCCCAGATCGAGGTCAGTTTCCGCGCCGTCGTCGGTGACGAAGACTTCTCCATGCTGATAGGGGGACATCGTTCCCGGATCCACATTAATATAGGGGTCAAGCTTCATGATAGCGACCGCGAGGCCGCGGCTCTTCAATAGTCGCCCGATGGAGGCTACGGCAATGCCCTTGCCGACCGACGACGCAACACCACCCGTCACGAATACTAGTTTGGCCATGCTACTTTCTCCCGCTGCCAATGCCTCTGGTACATTGTTTGGAAATCCATACGCCTACGAACTGCTGCCTCGTCATTACGGGCACCCGCTGGATGCCGCTACACCCACATCACACCCCCTACGAAACACAATACAATTGCTGGCGACTGCGCTCGCCGCCCAAAAGGGGGAGGGGCTAGAATCCTTGGTGTGGATCTAGCCCCTCCTGTCTTTGTTGTCAGCCGCGATAGGCGAGTACGATCACCTGCGGCTCCGCTGGGAGCGTTGCCTTGGTGATGACGGCTTTCGGTAGCGGTTCGGCCACCTCTATGCCCATCTCCCGGCAGAACTTTTCTACCGGGTCTAACGCGGCTTCAGTTGGTTTATAGGCTGGCGTCGCGTAGTGCATCGGCACGATGATGCGCGGCTCAATCTGCGCGATCACTTCGACGGCTTTGCCTGCATCCAGCGCGTTGCCGCCGCCGACCGGAATCAACAACACATCGGCGCCGTTGAGCGTTTCTTGCGCGTGGTCGTCCAGAAGATCGCCAAGGTCGCCAAGGTGGCAGATACGCACGTCATCCATCGTGATGAGGTACGACGTGTTGCGGCCATGTTGCTTGCCGTGCTCGTTATCGTGATAATTCCATACGCCCGTGATCAGCACCTGCTCGATTTCATATTCACCGGGGCCGTCTACCACTTTGGGGTCACCGCCCACGCCTTTGGCATAGTCATGCCCGGGATGGTGGTGACTGATGGTGACGATGTCGGCGGAGATGCGACCGAGTGAGTACCCGGTGGATGGCGCGGGAGGGTCGGTAATCAGCGTGGCTTCTTTACCACGCAGGCGGAAGCACGAATGCCCCAGCCAGCTCAGTTCCATGCGTTGTGGTCCCCTGTTGGCTGTAATGGGTTAGGCGGGGTATCGCCAGCACTCCACGCGCTCGTACCCCGCCCTAGCGGATAGTGTACCACACGCTGTGGGCTGCTCACAAGGAGGATGGCAAAGAGCAAGAGGCTCAGGGTACTTCGTAGGGAGGAGCGGGCGCTCATCCGTAGCGAAGGGGGTCATCTTCTACGAAGGAGATCATCTGCTGGCGATGATCCTCTTAATCTCCTTGATCCTCTTGGACTGTCTTTCCAGGTCTTCTCACACGACATGGAACAACCAGGGGATCAATATCCGCTGCCAATCAGTTCTTCGGGTAGCGACGGCATCGCTTCTGGCAGCGGGGCGCTCGACGTACCACACTCTCTCTTTTCCCCATCCCTACCAGGGAGGGGGTCGGGGGGTAGGTCAGTGATGGCGGCGCGCAGGCGACGGGTGAGTTGAGCAATCGCGCGCAAGGTCGACGGGTCTATCGTCTGGTCAGCGTCGGAGAGCGCGGCGTCCGGGTGCGGACTCATCTCGATCAGCAGGCCATCCGCCCCGGCGGCAATCGCGGCGGCGCTCATCGGCAGAATCAGCTCGCGGCGGCCCGTGCCGTGGCTGGGGTCCACCAGCACCGGCAGATGCGTCAGCGTGCGCAGCAGTGGCACGGCGGCCAGGTCCAGCAGGTTGCGCGTTTGTGGATCGAAGCCACGAATGCCGCGTTCGCAGAGGATGATATGCGGATTGCCCTCGGCGAGCAGATATTCGGCGGCGAGCAGCCACTCATCAATCGTCGCGGCGAACCCGCGCTTGAGCAGCACAGGACGGCCAGAGCGTCCGGCGGCGCGCAGCAGCGGGAAATTCTGCATATTGCGGCTACCGATCTGCAACACATCGGCGAATTCGGCCACATCGGCGACAAGGGAAGGCTCCATCACCTCGGTGACGACCGGCAGCCCAGCGGCTGCGCCCGCCTGTGCCAGCAGCTCCAGCCCGCGCAACCCCAATCCCTGGAAGGCATATGGCGACGTGCGCGGCTTGAACGCGCCACCGCGCAGCAGGTGCGCGCCCGCGTCGCGTGCGGCCAGCGCGGCTTCGCGCATCTGGTCTTCGCCCTCCACAGAGCAGGGACCAGCGATGATCACCGGCTCGCCACCTCCGATGACCACGCTCCCCACCCGTACACGCGTAGCATCGGGATGTACGGCGCGACTAGCCAGCGCGTAAGGCGTGGTAATGGGGATGAGCCGTGCCACCTGGGGCAGCGCGGTGATGCGGGCGATGATCGCGTCGGTATAGGTCAGGCCGGGGAGATAGAGCAGCCACGCGCCGCTCTCTTGCGGCAGGCTGATGGGATCATGCGCTCCCAATTCAGCGAGCAGATGCGCCACCTCGGCGCGTTGCTCAGGCGCGGCGTCTTCGCGAAGCAAAACGACCATACCGACCCTCTCATTTCCAATCGCGGCGCGCATCACGGTGTACGCGCCCGCCAGCAACCACTACCCATCGCGGCTCGTGCCCCGGACATTGATGGCCGGGAGAACAGAAGCTCCGCGTTGCGGTACGGCGTCGTGGGAGGGAGCTGAACCCACGACCGCTGGCGAATTGGGCGGGACCACATGAGATGGCCGTGGGCAACAAAAAAGCAGAGGAATACATTTCCTCTGCTTGCCCCCCGACCTGCCGTGGCTCCGCACTTCTGCCAGAACAAACGGCCCACCGTCATGCCGGGGGGCAACGATACCACCAATACTCTGGCTGGCTGGTCTGTATGCGGTTGTCTAACAGACTGTTGAGTTTGTTCATGGCACTTAGAGTATAGGGCGCGCACGTCGCTCTGTCAAGGCTGGCGGAATGCACGTTCAGCCGGTGACTTCGTAGATCGTGACGCCCTGGTTGTTATACACCGTCCGCAGGATGCCCTGCTGTTCGAGCGTCTGGAACTTGGCGATGGCGTCGGGCGACATCGGCACACAGGTATCGCCCTCCTTTACGTAGCAGGTGCGTTCCAAATCGCCGAGATACACGTACTTTACGCCGTACTGCGCCAGGAAGCTCCGCGCTGCCTCTGGGTCCGGCGTGCTCCAGAACGACTCCACATCGGCCTGGCGCACATAGACCTCGTTTTGGTAGCGCTGCTCTAGCTCGTGCCCTTCGCTCAGCACGGCGGGCAGCCCAGTATAAACCGAGACGCGCCCCTGCCAGTTATAGACGCCGCTACTGGCCTCCACGATCACCGGCGCGCCCGCGATGTGGTCGTTCATCCAGGTGATGGCCGCGTAGTCGCCGGGATACCAGCCGCGCATGTAGGCCATGCCATCCAGCGAGAGGCCCTGCGGCTGGAGTCCGCCGGGAGGTGGCTGCACCTCCGCCCAGATGAGCGGATCCTGAAGTCGAGCCTGTGTCCCTTCGACGAGAAAGACCGATGAGCCGAAGATCAGCAGCAGCAAAGCCCCCAGCCACGCCGCCCGCGCCAGCCTGACCGCCCCGCCAACGGGCCGCCACCCCACATATGCCTCGTCGGGTGAGGTATGCGCCGTCGCTCGCATGTACGCCCGCGCCGCCAGCAGCCGCCGCACGATGTAGGCGAAGGCCAGCGCGCCCCCCAGCGCGAAGAGAGTCCACACCTGATAGTAGAACTTGAAGACCGTATTCATGCGCTCCCAGTCGGAGTTATCCAGCCAGTCGCGAACGTAGATGACCTCGACGCCAAACGCGATGCCCAGGCCCAGCAGCAGTAGCATATACGTGAAGAGCCGCGCGGGCGCGTGGCGCGGATTGAGCGCCAGGTACAGCCCCAGCGCGATCAACACCAGCAGCAGCGCCTTGACGCTCGCCAGATAGGCGATGAACACCACCGCGCCGTAGATCAGCAGCAGCGTCCACGAGCGCGCATCCCAGACGTTCGCCTCCATGCCGTCCTCGCCGTTCGGGTCGCGGCTGACGCCAAGGCGGTCGCGCAGTTCCAGGAAGAAGAAGCTGACGATCAGGAAGAGCCAGAGGCCGAAGACGGTGAAGAAGAGAATGGGCGCGGTGGGCGTGGTGACGGGTCCAGTGCCGGAGACGAAGTTCTGGAAATTGCTGTGGAACGGCAGATACAGCGCGTAGGTCGCCGCCAGCGTCAGCCCCAGCGCCATGCCATAGTTGCGCAGCGTGGGCCAGTTGAAGATGCGCGCCCCAATCGCGCGCCACGTGCCCTTCGCGCCGACGGGCAGCAGCCAGATCGCCAGCGCCACGGCGAAGAGCAGCGCATAGGTGGGCACATCCCACGTGTTCGTACACCACGCCGCGCCTAGCGCCAGCGCCACCGCCGCCAGTGTCGGGGTGATGCCACGCCAGTCCACCGCCCCTACCGCCTGTGTTCCCTCCCTTGAAGGCCGAGAGCGTGGAGACTGAGAGCCGCCCGCCACCAGCGAGGCGCAGCACGCGATCAGCAGCACCACAATGGGCAAATCAATCAGATGCGCGTGCAGGTCGGCGTAGAGGAAGCTCCAGTACGGGAACTCGTTGATGGTGAAGGGAATCACGCGGCTGCTCTGCCAGTAGTCGAAGGGCGGCGCGGGAAAATGCGCCAGCACCGCGCGCCACTGGCCGATGAGCTGCCCCAGGCCGTCGAGGTTGCCCACCACCATCAAGCCGAGGCCACCCGCCAGCCCGGCCCACCAGCGTTTCGTAAGCCCCGCGACGACAGAGAACGCGCCAGTGAAGGTGACGGCGAAGAGCAGCGGGATAGCGAGATTGAAGGCCGTGGTGGGCACGATGCCAGTGAGCTTGATGAGCACGGCGATGAGATACTGACCGTAGTAGTAGTAATTGATGTAGCCGCCTGCGAACCACGGGTCCAGCGGCGGCATATAGCGGCTGCGCAGAATCGCGTTCAGATAGGCCAACTCCATCGGCTTCTCGCCGCCGCGCCAAATATGCCAGAGGTCCGGGTCGAGCGCGCGAATCCAGGCGAAGAACAGGAAGGCTACCAGGAACGCGCCCTCGCAGATCACCAGCAGCCGCCAGCGTTCGCGTACAAAGGCCCATATCTGCTCGCGCCGCCACCAGGAGAGCGCGCCCCCCGCCACCGCCAGCAGCGCGAACACGCCAATCACCGCCCAGCGGTCGAACGGCAGGATGTGCAGACTGGACGGCAGCCAGACGAGCCAGGCCAGCAGTAGCAGCCCCAGCAGCTTTGCCAATCCCCAGCCACGGTCGCGCAGGCCGGGGAAGACGAAATAGGCGAATGGAAAGCTGATGAGGCCAAGCAGTTCGACGACCAGCAGCCACCAGATAAGTGGTAGCTGATTGGCGATGCTGTTGGCGGGGAACTGCACGCCCAGCGGTTGCGATTGCGCGTCGGCGGCGATGTCTTGCGGCGAGAGCAGGAGCGACTTCTCCGCGCCGGAGCGGCTGTACGCCGGGGGAAGATTCAGGCCGCTGGTGAGCAACGTCAGCAGTTGCTCCTGGCTCAGCCCCGCGCCCGTTTTGGTAAAGATCCACACCGGCGGATGATCGTAGACCGAATAGCTCTCGTCCGCGCCGCTATCATTGAGCGTGAAGCCGAGGAAGTGCGGCGACGTCTGGAACTGCGCCGCCAGCGTGAAGCCGAGCTTGCCCGCGAAAAGCAACTGATAGTAGCGCGTCGTCATCGGGTAGCGGTCGGGCAGCTTCGGTATCGAGCGCAGTAACCGCTGGCTGCTGATAATTACTACATCGGCGCTGGCAAGCTGGCTGGCAAGCTGCTGCGCCTTGGCGGGGGTATCGTCGTCATAGAGATTCAGGCCAATATTGCCGTATTCGCCAGGGTTAATCATCTGCCCGGACGCGGTATAGCCGATACCTAGCTTATCAGTGCGTGCGGGTGGCACATAGATCGGCAACGGATCGTCCCAGACTTCGCTGGTCAGCGTCGCACCAGGGCGGATGTGGTCGTAGATCCATTCGGATGCCTGGACGCGGGTATTTGGTGCGCTATACACATTCACCAGCGCCAGCGTGAGGACCAGCGATGACGCCAGCACCAGCGCCACCAGCGCGACGCTGAGTGTGCGCCACCAGCCCGCGCCCCACTGTCGCGAGAGCCGCGCCACCAGCGGGATGGCGAAAGGGTCGCATAGCCACGCACGGACGGCGGCGGTACGGCTGGCTGGCACATCTGTTGCGTCCGCGGTTGTGCGCTCGCGAATACGGCGCGTGCCCCACGCGGCGAAGGCCACCAGCGCGGCGGCCCCGCAGATGGCGAGCGGCGCGAAGACCGGCAGCATATAGCGCGTGAACTTCATGTAGGCGCTGCCGATGACGGCGAAGTAGCCCACCAGCCAGACGACAACTATCGTCCAGTCGTTATTCAGCGTGCGCCAGAGCCGCGACGCCGCCCACGTGAAGCCCGCCAGGCCAAGCAGGCCCAGCGGCAGGCCCATGTCATAGAGCAGCATCTGCTGAATCTGATAGACGAAGGGCGTCTCATTGGTGAACTGGCGCACGTAGGGATAGTCGAGTTGCCCGCGCGAGAGCATCGTTTGCTCGTTCACCTGCGCGCGGAAGGTCTGCCAGTCTATCAGCACATACGGGCTGGTGATGAGGAAGGCCAGAATCGCGGCGGAGACGATGCCCAGCAGCGCCAGCAGCGCCTCGTCGAAGCCACGCCGTCGCAGGCGCAGCGCCAGCGCCACCAGCACCGGCGCGAGCAGCGGCAGCGCGCTCACCTTCACCGCCAGCGCCAGCCCTGCGCCCACGCCGATGAAGAGGCCCGCGCGCCATGCCTGCCAGATCTCGCGGCGCGGCTGCTCGTTCTCGTCGCCGTCCTCCGAAGCAGTCGTATGGCGTGGACGCGGCCCCTGCGCCAGCCGTACACAGCCGAGCAGCGTCAGCAGCACGAAAAAGAGCAGCAGCGTATCCACGGCGTAGAAGTGCGACACCTGGACCTCGAACGCGGTGGTCGCGACGAACGCCGCCGCCAGCAGCCCGGCCCAGCGTCCGGCGAGCCGCCGCGCGATCAGCCCACTGAGCAGCACCGAGCCAGCGTCGAAGAGCGCGGAGAGAAACCGCCCGACCAGCGTGAAATGGTTGAAGTCGTCCCACGTGCCGCCATCTGATGGCGCGAAGTGGCCGCCGGTGGCATGGGTCAGCCAGGCCAGCCCATGGGCCACGGCGGCGAGCAGGTATTGCGGCAGCGTGCCGTAGGCGAAGAAATGCGGGTTCAGCGGCGAGGCCGGCGAGAAGAACCACCCTGGCCCAGTATAAGCCGGATCGCAGCCGGCAGCGCGCGGTGTGCCGGGGAAGGAGAGGCAGATGGACTTGAAGACGATTTCCCGCTCGTCGGGGTGGAGATGATTGTTGGCGTCCCAGTTGATACCATACAGCCGTGGCAGCAGCGCCAGCAGCGTAATTCCCAGCAGCGCCCACAGCGTCCAGTCTTGCCGTGCGGCCCAGCGTCGCAGTGCGCCAAGCGCCACACCTAGCAGCACGCCAGGCTGCCAGCGGATGGCAGCGGCGCGAGATGACATTTGCTCAGGCACGTCGGTCTGTGTGGTGGGGAGTGACACTGGTGGCGTGAGCGCGGCAGCGGCGCTGGACGTGCGTCCGCCAGACGCCCCTACGCGGACGCGGCGCCCGCGTCGCATTCGCTTGTCTCGCACCTGTTTCCTCCGGCGCGGTGGGCAACGACTCTCTCACATCGGACGCACATTGTTGCGCTGATGCGCCCAACACGAGTGTAACACCGCCGTATCGCAGCCGCAACGCGCCTGGGACGCACGGCGCAGCTCGCTCATCCGGCTAATGCACATTGAAGTAGGCCGCGAGCAGCGTTCTGCCGATGGGCGCGGCGTTGGTGGCACCGAAGCCCGCATACTGCGTCTCGATGCATACGGCGATGGTGGGCGTTACCGGTGGACCGGAGAGCGGCGAGGCGGGCGCGTAGGCAGTGAACCAGGCGTGCGGCAGGTTGCCGTTGCCGGATTCCGCTGAGCCGGTTTTGCCGCCGACGAGAATCGGAAAGTTCTTGAAGACATAGTACGACGTGCCTGCGGGGTCGTTGATCGCGGCGACCATCGCACCCTGGATGGCGCTGAGGGTATCCGCTGACATAGGCAGCGTGCTCACCTGCTTGGCGGGGAACGTAATCAGCGGCGAGCCGTTGGCGTTGACCACTGTGTTGACCAGGCGTGGCTGCATGCGGATGCCGTTGTTGCCGAGCGCGGCGGTCATCACCGCCACCTGCGCCGGAGTCGCCAGGAAGTAGCCCTGCCCCACGCCCAGGTCTGCGGCATAGGAGGCGTTCCACTGCTTGCCCTGGCTCTGCACCCACTGCGGATCGGGCACGAATCCGGGGTCTTCCGCGCCAGTGGGCAGGCCGATCATGCCCGTCGCGCTGCCGAAGCCCATCGCCTTCGCCATCGCCGGGATGGCGTTAGGATTCTTGCTATTCACCAGAATCGCCACCTGCCAGAAGATCACGTCGCAGGAGGGCGGCAATGCACCCTCCACCGTGAGCGTGCCGTGGCCGTTGGGGTTGTCGTCGTTGCGGATGATGCTCTCGCCCGGCACCTGATATTTACCATTGCAGGTGAAAAGCTGCGAGGTGGTGACGCCGTTTTCCAGGCCCGTCGCCATCGTCACTAGCTTGAAGACCGAGCCAATCGGCTCAGGCGCGGCAATGGCGCGATTCAGATAGGGATGGTCCATCGCGTTGAGCCGCGCCAACTCGTTCTGCGTGAAGCCGAGCGAGAAATCATTTGGGTCGTAGATGGGGTAGCTCGCCAGCACCTGCACTTCGCCGGTCGCCGGATTCACCGCCACCGCGCCGCTGCCCTTGCCCTTGCCGGAATCCACCTGCGTCTTCATCGCCGCCATCGTCGCATGCTGATTGCTCAGTGAGATGGTGGTATGCACATCCGCGCCGTTCACCGCCGCGCGCTCAGCAATCGAATAGACCGGAGAATAGCTGAAGCCGTCGGCGTTCAGCGCGGCAATCGCCAGCTTGCCGCCCTTGAGTGGCCGCAGGTATTGCTCGCCCCACTGCTCCACGCCCGCGCAGCCGACGATGTCGCCATCCTCGTAATAGTCGGTCGAGTTGTCCGCCTGGCAGCTTGACGAGATCTGCGAGATGTAGCCCGTGACCGCCGCCGTGACTGAGCCATAGGGATAGACACGCCCGGTAGCCTGCTGCGCGCTGACGCCCGCAACCGCATTGAGCGCCTGCCCCACCTGCTGGTACAGCATCGGCGTGATGGTGCGAATCAGCACGCTGTCGGTCGGCTTGGCCCCCTGATACTTCGCCTGAATCTCGGCGGTCGTCATGTCCAGATTCTTGCTCAGCACGTTCAGCAGCGTCTTCTCGTCTGTGATCTGCCCCGGCACGACATCTATCTGATACACCGTCTCGTCTTTGGCGAGCACGTTGCCGTCGCGGTCGTAGATCGTGCCGCGTAGTGCGTTCTGTGGGAACATGCGGACGACGCGCGCATAGGTTGGGTCATAGGTTGGGTCATCCAACTGCGCGAAGATCAGGCCGGGTGACCAGTTGACGCGCCACTGCCCCTTTTCCTGCACCAGCGTGATGGTGATGTCCTGGGTGAAGCTGCCGACACGCGCGCTATTCATCACGACGCGCACCGGCATAGACGCCGTCGTGCCGCTACTTTGCGTCACGCTGCCGGGGGTGGCGCTCATGCTATCAATGCGCGCCTCCGCCAGAATGGATTGCGTGCGGTTGACGATATAGTCGTGCGCGTCTTTGTATGCGCCGCGCAGAATCGCCGGATCGCTGAACCGCTGGTGGCTGGCGTTCGAGGTGAGCGCGTACATCGCCTCGTACTTGCCGCCGGTATAGGCGAGCAGATAATCATCGGCGACCTGGCAGGGCGTGCCGGTTTCGCAGCCGGGGCGTGTAGAGGTGCTGGGCGTGGAGGGACGCGACCGCAGCGCGAAGGTCAGCCCGCCAGCAATCACCGCCGCGACGAGCAACAGGCTCAGCGCCACCACGGCGGGATTCCGCTTGCGCCCGGCGGGACTGGGCAGCGGCGCGGGCGGTGGCAGCGCGGAGGGGCGCAGTTCCGGTGGCAACTCTTGCGTGGGCGGCTCGTCACTGGCGACGTACTCGCCTGACCCCGACTCGCCCATGTCCGCATGTTTCCGCTGCTCATCCGATGGCGATAGTTGATCCGCCCCTTGGTTGTCTGCACTCATCGTGCCACTCCTCTGCTACATCCAGCCCAGCGCTATTGTACACCGCGCCGCCAAGAAGCGCAGTGGCGCGCGTCACACCGCCGTCCATTTCTCTCATTCCGCACATTGTCTCTTGGCGCGATAGGCAGAGGTATGCTACACTCACGCAGTTAGGCGGGTGTGCGTGGTGATTGGTTGAGAGGGACGTGAGAGCTATGGGCAAGCGGCAGACACGGCAGATTCGCTGGATGGCGCGCGGGCTGACGGGCGCGGGCGCGGCGCTGCTGGTGATCGGGGCGCTGCTGGGGTGGGTCGCGCCACTCGTGCGCGCGGCGCAGGCGCCGTGGCTGCCGGTAGCGCTGCTGGCCGACTTGCGCGCACCCCTCGCCAGCGCCAATGTGGATGTCAGTGGCTTTCTGGGCGCGGATATCACCGCGCTGGCGGTGATCATCGCCGTAGTTATCGGCTTCAACGCCACCACGCTGCAAATTGCCGGGCAGACGCATTCGCTCTCGCTGGTGCGCGCGCTGCTCTGGTCGCTGACGCCCTTCTTCCTCTGCTGGAGCCTTACCACCGCCGTCGCGCTGGTCTATTTCCTGCAGCCGCCGACCTATGTGGCGCAGTTCTGGCAGGTGCTGGTCTGGTTCGGCGCGGTGGTGCTGCTGATGATCGGCTACGTCTGGGAACTGCCCTGGCGCGTGTCGGGCGAGTACGCTGGCTCATGGTCCATTCGCAGCCTGCGCGGGCAGCCCATCGCCCGCTGGGAGAACCTGGACGGCTACTGGACACTGCAAACGGCGGTCGCCGCCGCCAGCGCGCGTGGCGACCTGGGCACCGTCGCCACCATCTCGCGGCTGCTCGGCCGTTTCCTCGCGGCGGTGCGCGATAGCAAAGCCGAACTGGAGAATACGTACAACCGTGGCCGCTACCGCGCACTGAAGAATCTGCTCAGTGGCTGCGCGCAGAACGCCGCATCCGCGCCAAATGCGGTCGCCTATCACCTGGGTATGGTGCAGGCGGGCATCCTGTTGCAGGCAGTGGCGCTGGGCATCCCGCTGGATGACCCGGAGCATGATTTCTACTCCGGCCTTTTCCGCGCGGTGCGCCCCGTTCCTGACCGCTTCAATCCGCTCTTCACTGGGCTACGCCATGCCATCTGCCGTGGCACGGACGGCATGCCGTATCTCGTCGAGTTCTGGCTGGCGCGCCCGAAATGGACCGTAGACGATCCGCGCCGTGCAGCGAAGATCGGCGATGCGCTGGCTCGCGCGCAGGCGGCATGCTGGCGCGAATTGCGCGCGTCGGTCTCGCCGGGCGAGGCCGACGCCGAGGCGACGGAGATGCTCGTAGACCTCTATCGCGACATCGCCACCCATCTCGCGCCGGTCGTAGCACGCGAGCGGCGACGGCTGAATGGCGCACGCCCCGGAACGCTCGTGCTGGGCATCCTGGATACCGCCCACACGGCGGCGCTGCGTCTGTGGCCCGCGAATGTCGCCGAGGAGCGGCGTGTCGCGGTGGTCAACGCCTACGAAGTCCGCCACAAGGAACTGCTGCTGCTCTTCAAGGAACTGCGCTAGCGGGCGCGCTCCTCATTGACAATGCGAAACACAGGCGTTATGCTGGCGCGGGCAGTGGGCGAGCGTGTGGTGAAGGAGCGCGCGACGTGACGAACTGGCAGGCGACCGTCACCGCCATGGAAACGCCCGTGGCGCAACTCGATAAGCCACTGAAAACCGTCTCGCGACCTTCTAAGGCACTCTTTGGAGTCCTCACCTTACTCTACCTCGGCTTCCTTATCATCGCATACAACTCGTTCTTGGATGCCTGGCAAACAAATGACTGGGATTCCTTTAACGGCCTTGTATCTTTTGTGGTCCGAATGTTGGCATTGCTGCCACTTATCCTTGGCGTCCCGCTCAAACAATTGTTGGAGGGAAGCGACACGGTGCTGAAGGTCCGCCGGGCGGCGATTGCGGGCGATGATGCTCTCGCGCCACCGGCAGCGCAGCCTGACCCTGCCGTATCACAGGATGTTTTCGTTAGCCAGGATGATCTGCTCTATTTCCGCGGTCCTAGTGGTGGCAGACAGGCGGCTAGGCGTTTGGGTGCGGTCCTTTTCCTGATCATTGGGAGCCTTTTAGCGCTTTTTACCATGCTCATCGCGCTTGTCGCATGGCGAGATCCAATTGGATTGCTGAGCATTGCCATCTTTGGTGGACTAGCCATGTTCGCCCTTGTGCCGGGTTTCGTATTCCTGGCACACGGGCGCCAATCGCGCACTATGCATGTGCGCGCGGATGATGTAGGTCTGTGCTGGCGTCAGAGGCGACGGTGTGTGAGTATCACGTGGCAAGAACTTCAGGCATTCTCGACCGTTCACTATCGGCGGAACAAGGATGGCTTACACTACGACATTTACGCACTTGACGCCCCCGGTGCCGTGCTGGCGTGGCAACTGACTAAGACTTCGAGCGACGATGAACGCGCGGCGCACCGCTATCTCAGCACTATGATCGTGGCGCGCACATCGCTGCGCCTGCGCGACCTTACGGAGAGCATCGAGAAACTGGAACAGGAAGCCGTAGCGGCGCGCAAGGGTTCACGAAGCACGCGCCCAGAGCCACTACAATTCCCGCTGCCCACCGTACCAGCCACGGTGCCGCCGCTCCCTGAACCGCCGATCCCACATGCGCCCGTCGCTCGGAATCGTCCCAAGATCTCGCTCGGTTGCGCTGGCTCAGTGCTGCTGATGCTGCCCGCGCTGCTGCTCTTCCCGCTGGGCTGGGGCGCGCAGCAGTACGAGCCACACTACTACGCGGCACTCGTCCAGCGCGTGCATGCGGAGCAGCCGAAGTATCAGGATACTCTGACACGAGACAGTGGCGCCTGGTGGGTAACACAACCGCGAACCGACGATCCACGCAAGCTGATCTTCAGTGGCACAGGGTATCAACTCGGCGGTGGCCCATCATCTAAGTTCGTGGATTCTTCGCTCAGTGTGATCTACGGCGATGTTGCTACACAGGTCACCGTTCAAGAGATGGGTAGCGATCCCCAAAATGATGGCGCTGGCCTGGAGTTACGAGTCAGAGAACCACCAGTTACAGGCGCCTATCCTGATAAAATGGTCGCCTATTATGTGACTACCGGAGGGATGTGGTTCCTTTGGAATTATCGCTACGTTGACGATAACGCCAATGATAATTGGGACCTCGTAGATTCGGGACACAGTTCCGCCATTCACACCGGTTCCAACACAACCAACCAGTTGCTGGTAATCGCACATGGTAGCCAGTTCATCCTCTACGCAAATGACACATTTCTGGCCACTGAAACGGTGGATGGCGCGTCGGACAGCGGCTACATCGGCGTCTACTCGAACGACGCCGCGCTCACCGCGCGCTTCACGAATTTCGCGATCTATCCGCTGCCCTCGCTCGCGCCACCACTGCCGTGGGCATCGTGACCGCAACCGGCGAGGCTCAGCGCGCGAGCGTAGCCAGATAGCCGTCATAGTTGCGGCGCATCTCGTCCAGGCTGTCGCCGCCGAACTTTTCCAGCCACGCGGCAGCCAGCACGATGGCAAGCATCGCTTCGCCGACGACGCCCGCCGCTGGCACGACGCAGACATCGCTGCGCTCGTAGCGGGTGGCTTCGATATTCTCGCCGGTGACGACATCCGCTGAGGGCAGCGGATGGGCCAGCGTGGGGATGGGCTTCACCGCGACGCGCACGGTGATCGCTTCGCCGTTGCTGATGCCCCCCTCGACGCCGCCCGCGTTATTGCTCAGATGATGCCAGCCGCGCTCCGCATCGTAGCGGACAACGTCGTGTACCCGCGAGCCGGGCAGCGCCGCCAGCGCGAAGCCGCCGCCGATCTCCACACCCTTGGCCGATGGGATGCTGAGCATCGCCTGGCCGAGCCGCGCACTGAGTCGCTGGTCCCACTGGACGTAGCCGCCGAGGCCGATGGGCACACCCGTGGCGACGACCTCGAAGACGCCGCCGCAGGTGTCGCCGTCGCGCTTGCCCGCGAGGATGCGCTCGATCATGCGCGCGGTCAACTCTGCGTCGGCGCAGCGCATCTCCGAGGCTTCGACCCTCTCCCAAAACGCGGCATCGGCGGTGTTGACATCGGGCAGCGCGTTAGCGGGGTAGCCCACGTCGGCGACGGAGACGACATGGCTGTGGATGGCGACGCCGAACGCTCCCAGCAGTTGGCGGCAGAGCGCGCCCACGGCGACCCGCGCGGCGGTCTCGCGCGAGCTGGCGCGCTCAATCACCTCGCGTACATCGCTCTGTCCGTATTTCAGCGCGCCAGGGAGATCGGCGTGGCCGGGGCGAACCCGCGTCACCGGCTCTGGCGGAGCGTCCACGGGATCGGGGGTCATGCGCTCCTGCCAGTTGGGCCAGTCGCGGTTTTCGATGCGCAGCGTGATCGGCGAGCCAAGCGTATGACCGTGGCGCACTCCGGAAAGCACCTGCGCTTCGTCGCGTTCGATCTTCATGCGCCCGCCGCGCCCATAGCCGCCCTGCCGCCGCCGCAACTGCTCGTCAATTATCTCTTTGCTGAACGGCAGTCCGGCAGGCAGACCCTCGACGATGGCGGTCAGGCTGGGGCCGTGCGATTCACCGGCGGTGAGAAAACGGAACATACGTGAAGATACCTCGACGTGTTGAACGACGGCGCGCAATATGCAGTCAGCCCTCGTCTAAGGAGTGTAGCCGCGAAGCGAAAGGCCCCGCAAGTGCGGCTACGATGTTTGACCACTGCTACAGGTCTCTGGTATCATGAGACGAAACGCCGCCGCGCATGGCATCGCGCGGGGAGGGCAACGCACGAGCACGCAGCGCAACCGGGAGGGCAACGCGAGCAATGGGGCATAATTTCAATCTCATCCAGTGGCTCTTCACCAGCCCAGCGGATGCGACAGGCGATCCCGTTCATCCTGAAAAGTTTCACTTCTATATTCAATGGCTGGTCTTCAATACCGCTTTGATTGCCGCCTGGTTCTACTATCAGGTGGAAGGGCGCAGGCGCTTTTTCTCCACCCACTACGTTCACCGGCGCATCCTCGATAAGATGCTGAATCAGCTTGCGATCTTCGCGGCGGTCGGCTATATCGTGCTCGCGTTCCGCTACGCCGCCACCAGTTCGCTGCTCGGCGACCGTTTCTGGCGCTACGGCTGGCTGGTGTGGGGGCTGGTGCTGGTGATCTACTGGGCGGTCTACTTCGTCCGCTCGTATCGTGACGATGTGGCGGGCTACCGCGAATATCTGACGCGCCAGCAATATGTCTCGCCGCCGAAGGCGAAGCAGGCGAAGCGCGCACGCGGCAAAGCGGCCAGCGTACGCTAACGCGGTTGCGTTTCATCTTGGTCGGACCGGCGCGAATTGATCACGCCGGTCCGATTTCTTTTTGCTCCTCTGCCTGTGTACCTCATCGCGGATAACCTCGCGCTGTGTCGCGTTGACGCTTGCCGATGCTCAACCTATACTTGGAGGGCACACCCGCGACAGTGTGTTGCTTAGCGATATAGAGGAGCGTTTCGGCATGAGCGGCAAAGAAAAGAGACGGTGCGGACGCTGTGGCAAGGCATTCAAGCCAGCGAACGCAAAACAAGTCCTGTGCGCAGACTGTGAGGCCAAGGAGCGGCAGGCGCGCGCCGCAGCCAAAGTCGCGGTCGCAAAACCCACAAGCGCTGCTGCTCCCGCGCAGCAGCCGAAGATCGTGGGGCCAGGCGCGGGCATCCTCGTGCCGGGGATGGCGCCGCAGCCGACGGAACTGGGCAGCCATGCTCCCGCATCATCGCACGGCGCGACACACCCGCAGAGCGGCCACCAGCGCGAGCATGATGACCACCACGCCAGCCATCATACTAACCAGCCTACGGGGCATACGAGCCATAGTGGGCATGCTGCCACCGCCCACGAGAAGCCGGGCGCGGGAGCCAAGCCAGTACACGCCGTGAAGACGCCCACCGAGCCGAAGGCGCCGCGTGCGCCAAAGCCCCCGCCCACTCCTGTGATCCAACTGACCGATGAACTGCGCGCGAAGATCGAGCAGCGCTACCTGGAACTGGCGCAGCCGGTGGAGTTCGATGGCATTCGCACGCAGATTGCGACAGAATTGAGCATCCCGAAGGCGCTGGTCAAAAAAGCCGTGCTGGAGCTACGCCAGCGCATGCAGATGCCGAGCTGGTGGGAGTTGCAAAGCTACGACGGCGGTGAGAGCGACCTCGAACGCATCCGCGCCGCATACCTTCCCCTCCTTCCGGTGCCTGATGTAGGCGCGCATAAGCAGATCGCCGAGACGCTGAGCCTCGATCCGCGCGTCGTTTATCAGGGTATCCGCAGACTGCGCGCGGAGATGCGCCTGCCGCAGTACAATCCGCCCGACGCGCACACCAGCGCCGACGGCAGTACGACCGAAGCAGGCGCAAGCTAGCTTTTAGTACTTTTGGCGCGCGAATTCTCGCGTTGTAACGGTGGGACGAACCTCCTAGAAGACATCTCGTTTCACCTCTGCAACCTGCCGCTAGGGCTATACATAACATCGCGCCACAAGGGAGATTGGGAGAAGCGAGAGGCGAAGCTATTCAACAGTCACCTTTCACTTCTCCTTCGCTTTATCTTGCGCGGGGTAGTCATATCGGTCCCGCGATATGTCATCCGCGACTTATAATTGAAGTGCTTCCAGCAGGATGCGGCGTAGCGCCAGAGATGAGGAAGTCTCTGGCGTATCAATATGCGCAGGCCGTCCGTGCTGAAAATCCTGCCCCTTTGGCTGTTACCGAGAGAGAGGAACCTACCGTCTATGGAACCAGGGCACCGTCCTGCGGCGCCGCAGAGCTCGCCGAAGAAGTCGCCGAAACTGCCACCGATGCGCAATCCCCGCGCGATCATATTGGTAGCCGTCGGCTCAGCGATTCTCGTCGCCGCCATCGTCCTCGCCAGCATCAATCTCGCCGGGCGCTCGCAGAGCGCGGCTGTGCGCCAGACCAATATAAGCCAAGTGCTCAGCCTGGTGGATCAGCACAAAGTGCGCTCCGCTGTGCTCGACGGCAACCAGATTACCGTCACTGCGAACGACGGCACGCAATATAGCGCCACCAAGGAAGATGGCCAGCAACTTACCCAATATCTGCGCGACCATGGCGTAGCCAATATCAAAGTCCCCCCGCAGAGTGCGGGGACGCCGGGATGGGCGCAACTGACGATGGAACTGGCGCTCTTCGGGGTGCTGGGAGTGCTGATCTTCTTGCTGATGCGCCGCAACTCCAGCGGCGGCGCGGGCCAGGCGGTACCCTTCGGGCGCAGCAAGGCCGTGCGTTTCAACGAGACACACCCGACGGTGATGTTCAAAGATGTCGCGGGTGTCGAAGAGGCGAAGGACGAACTGCAAGAGATCGTGCATTTCCTCAAGTACCCGGAGAAGTTCCGCAAGATGGGCGCGCGCATTCCCAAGGGCGTCCTGCTGGTGGGGCCGCCGGGAACGGGTAAGACGCTGATCTCGCGGGCGGTGGCCGGTGAAGCGGGTGTCGCGTTCTATAGTGTCAGCGGTTCAGAGTTCGTCGAGATGTTCGTCGGCGTCGGCGCGAGCCGGGTGCGCGATCTCTTCAAGATGGCCAAGGAGAATGCTCCCTGCATCATCTTCATTGACGAGATTGACGCCGTTGGCCGCCAGCGCGGCGGTATGCCGACCACCGGCAACGACGAACGCGAGCAGACCTTGAACCAATTGCTCGTCGAGATGGATGGCTTCGATAAGCACGATAACGTTGTAGTCATCGGCGCCACCAACCGGCCCGACGTGCTGGATCAGGCGTTGCTGCGGCCGGGCCGCTTCGACCGGCAGGTGATGCTGGAGAAGCCCGACCTCAACGGGCGCATCCAGATTCTGGATGTGCATGCCGAAGGCAAGCCGCTCGCGCCCACGGTCAGCATGGACCGGCTCGCACGGCAGACCACCGGCATGTCGGGCGCGGACCTCGCCAACGTGCTCAACGAAGCGGCGCTGCTCGCCGCGCGGCGCGACCGCGAGCTAATCGAGCAGCATGACCTCGAAGAATCCATCTTGCGAGTGATGGCCGGCCCAGAGCGCAAGAGTCACGTGCTCACCGAAGCTGAAAAGGCGATTGTCGCCTATCATGAGATGGGCCACGCGATTGTGATGCGTCGCATGCCCGGCTGCGATCAGGTGCAGAAGGTTTCCACGGTCTCGCGCGGCATGGCGCTGGGCATCACCGTGCAGGCGCCTACCGAGGACCGCTCGCTGCTGCGCAAGTCGGAACTGCTGGCGAAGCTGGCCGGGCTAATGGGTGGCCGTGCCGCGGAAGAGATCATCTTTGGCGACATCACCACCGGCGCTGCGCAAGACATCAAGCAGGCGACAAGCATCGCGCGGCGTATGGTGCGCGAGTTCGGTATGAGTCCCCTGGGCAACGTGCTGATGGAAGACGATAGCATCGGCCCGCAGCTTGCCGCCAAGGTGGATACTGAGGTGCAGTATCTGGTGGATCAGGCGTATGCGACGGCCAAGGATATTCTGGAGCGCGACCGCGACAAGCTGGTGGAGATTTCAGAGCATCTGATGCAGGTCGAGACGATTGATGGCGGCGAGCTAGACCGCCTGCTCTTCAGGGAGACGACGCTAAGGGTGCTCCACACTGCCGAGGAAGAAGACACCGAAGACGAGCGCGTCACGCTCGAAGAGGTGGGCAGCCTCGCGTAAGCGCGCATCGTTTCTCTCTCTCTAACACAACACATCCCCGGTGTTCCGTTCATAACGGAGCGCCGGGGATGTGTTGTGTGGGCGCGGCCACCACAGCGCCTACACACGGGCCACGCCAGAATCCGCCAGCAGTTCATCGCTCAGCAGGCGCAGGCGCCAGCAGATGGCAGCAGATGGCTGGCGGCTCAACGTACTCCGGCGCCCAGGTAGGGAACGCACATCTTCCTGCCCTCTTGACAGATTCGACACTCGTCAGTAGACTAGTGCTATAGTACTAACTTAATAGCACTATGATGCGCGGAGGATCACCGACGAAGAGAGTAGGGTGCGTGTGATCAAGTTCTATTTGGATACCGGCTCCGGAACACCGCCGTATCTGCAGATCGTCCAGCAGGTGAAGCAAGCGTTACGCCTGGGCATGCTCGAAAAGGGAGACCAAGTGCCCACAGTACGCGAAGTTGTCGCGCAGTTGGTTATCAATCCGAACACGGTGCTCAAGGCCTACCGTGAGCTGGAGCGCGAGGGGTTACTGGTCAGCCGACCAGGGTTGGGTACCTTCGTCCTCAAGACGCTGGAGACCTCATCGCCTGCCAGCCACGCGGCACTGCGACGGTCGCTGGGGCGCTGGCTGCAGAGCGCACGCGAGGCTGGGCTGGATGAAGAGAGCATCCTGGCGCTCTTCACTACCACCTTTCATGGTACACAGCCGCGAGAGAGCGAGGGAACAGCATGAGCAATGCGCTAGAAACCGCGCAGCTTGGCCGGCGCTACGGCCGCGTGTGGGCGCTGCAAGATTGCACGCTGGCGCTGCCCGCCGGGCGCATCGTGGCGCTGGTCGGGCCCAATGGCGCGGGCAAGACGACTTTCTTGCACCTGGCGGTCGGGCTGCTGCGGCCAACGGCTGGCTCGGTCAGCGTGTTCGGCCATTCGCCGCAGCGCGAGCCGCTGACCGTACTGCCGCGCGTCGGCTTCGTCGCCCAGGACCACCCGCTCTACAAAGAGTTCACCGTCAACGACCACCTCACGCTCGGCCGCAAGCTGAACCGAAGGTGGGATGAAGCGTACGCGGTGAGTCGCCTCAATCAGTTCGGAATTCCGCTCACCCGCGCGGCGGGCAAGCTCTCCGGCGGGCAGCAGGCGCAGGTGGCGCTGGCGCTGGGGATGGCCAAGCGCCCTGAGCTGGCGCTGCTGGATGAGCCGCTGGCCAGCCTCGACCCACTGGCACGACGCGACTTCTTGCGCGCGCTGATGGATGTGGCCGTCGCCGATGGGCTGACCGTCGTGCTTTCTTCGCATCTGATCACCGACCTGGAGCGCGTCTGTGACTACCTCGTTGTCCTCTCCCATTCGCGCGTCGCGCTGATCGGCGATATCGAGGAGATCGTGCGCACGCACAAGCGACTGGTCGGCCCGCGCACTGACCACACTGCTGTCGCCGCCGTCCACAACGTCATCGAGGAGAGCCATACCGCGCGCCAGACGACGCTGCTGGTCCGTGTCAACGGACATATCTTCGACCCGGCCTGGGAGATCGCCGACGTGACGCTGGAAGACATCGTGCTGGCGTACATGGGCCAGGCGCGGGCCAGTGTGTCGGAGGCCAGCGGCGGCGGGATGGGCGGGCCATGGCGCTCCCCGCTTGATGACGAGAAACATGATGAGGAGCGTGATGAGAGCGAGGTGACGCGATGATCTGGCTCGTCTGGCGACGACATCGGCTGGGCATACTGGCGCTCACACTCCTGGCCCTGGCGTTGGCGGTCTACCTCGTCATCGGCAGTTGGCCTGCGCGCGCCGCATATTACCAGGTGACCAACGGTCAAAGCCCCGCCTCATGCTATGCCAGCCAGAGCACGAGCACGCTCTGCACGCAACTGACAGCCCAGTGGCGCGACACATATGATGACCCGGGCGACGTGCTTGGGTGGCTGGGGATATTGATTGCGCCTGCGGTGTTGGGCATGTTCCTTGGCGCGCCGTTAGTGGCGGACGAGCTTGAGAGCGGGACGCAGCGCCTGGCCTGGACACAAGGTGTCACCCGTCGGCGCTGGCTGCTGACGCTAATCGCCTCCGAGGCAATCGTCGCGCTCCTGCTGGCGGGTGTAGTCCAGGTAGCCGTCTGGTACTGGCTCGGCTCCTACCCACCGGACGGCAACGGCTTTGGCGCATTCGACATGATGGGCATGGCGCCGCTGGCCTACGTCGCCTTCGCGCTGATGCTGGGGCTGGCGATGGGCGCGCTCGTGCGGCGGGTTGTCCCGGCGATGCTGCTCACACTGGTGGGCTATCTCGCGGTCCGCATCCCTATCGTTCTCTACGCCCGCCCGCACTATCTGCCGCCGCTCACCCTCACCTGGGATCCGTATGTCACGCCGAACCCGCGGATACAGCCGGGCAGCCAGGATTGGGTAGTCTCCGGTGGGTGGCTGGACTCGACGGGGAAACCGATTGGCCGAGGCGACTTCTTCGCCAGAGTATTCGGGGCGGGTGGCCCCAGACCGGGACCGAACTACTGCACGCCAATGGGGCAGCCGGACGCGAATATCGGCACCGATTTTAACGGCTGGAACACGCTCTGCACGCACAATTACGGCTGGCACTATCAGACTGTCTGGCAGCCTGCGGATCGCTTCTGGCTTTTCCAGGGGATCGAGTGTGCACTGTTCCTCGCGCTGGCGGTGGCGCTGGTGGCGCTGACGCTCTGGCTGGTGCGGAGGGTACTGGCATGACCTGGGTCACATTCCGGCGCTTCCGCTTCGAGCTGGTCACGCTGACGGTGGCGCTGGCGGCGCTGGCGGCCTGGCTCATCGGTACCGGGCTGCAGCACTACGCCGCCTTCGATGTCCCCTATGTCGGCCCAATCAGCGCCGCCGCCTGCGCGCGACAGATCCCGCAGCCGCAGCCAAACAGCGAGTGCTACAACATCCTCACGACCTACCTGAACCAGTTTCAGGGCGACGGGGGAAATCCGTTGTTGAGCATGTTGTTGAGCAATACGCTCCATTTCCTCATCGCGCTCGTTCCGGCCCTGGTGGGGGCGATGCTCGGCGGGCCGCTGATCGCTCGCGAGTTGGAGCGTGGCACCTTCCGGTTGGTGTGGGCGCAGGGCATAACGCGCGGCAGGTGGCTGTGGGGTAGCGTCATCGCGGCGACGCTGGCGACCATCGCGCTGGTTGGAGCAATCACGCTGGTCGTCACATGGTGGAGTGCGCCATTGGACCAGATCGTCGGGCACTTCTCAGGCGGGTTCGAGATGGAAGGGCTTGTGCCGCTGGCGTATGCGCTGTTCGCGCTCGCGCTGGGAATCGCGCTGGGACTGATCGTGCGCTCAAGCGTGCCAGCGCTCTTCATAACACTGCTGGGCTTCTTCCTCGTCCGCTCTCTTATCACCCAACTGGCTACCCAACTGTACGCCTACTTCATGCCACCGCTCACCATCACCTATGACTCGTCAATCGCAGTACCGCCGACTGGCCCGCAGATGCGCGACTGGGTGACCTCGTCGGGGTTTGTGGACCACTTCGGCGATCCAGTGAGTCAGGACCTGATCAACGGGATCTGTGGAGCGAACGACCCCACCACTGCGGGCAACCCCACGTCAGCTTGTGTGCATGCTCACGGCTGGTTGTACACCGTGACGTGGCAGCCCGATTCACGGTTTTGGGCATATCAAGGCATCGAGTCGGCAATCTATCTCGCGCTGGCACTGGCGGTGCTGGCAGTGGCAATCTGGTGGGTGAGGCGGCGGCCCGTGTGATCTGGCTTGCCTGGCGGCAGCGTTGCTTTGGGCTGCGCGCGCTACTTCCGGCTCACTAAGGTACGCCTACCGCCAGCTTCTCGCTGGGCTGAATATTTGGTGGCGAGAAGTGGCCTGCCATTTCGCGCGCACGATCGGTATACTTTCAGCAGAAAGCGGGCGAAAGCGAGGTCTGCCCGGCCGGGTGAGCGCGATGAATGCACAACTGGCGCCGTTGAACCTGTGGAGCCAACTGATGTTTGGCTATGCGCTGCTAATGGCGATGGAAGCGCCGATCCTGCTCTTCGTCACGCACTACAAGCAACGCCCCTGGTATCAACAACTGCTGACGCTGACGCCAGCTATCACGTTCGTATGGACCTGGAACGCCGCGCTCCACGCGCGCGATACCTATTCCTATTGGCTCAGCTATCTTCGCTTTCAAGCGGACCGCTATCCAGCAACGTTTGCGCCCGCGTTCGCGCGTGACTCACCGCCTGAGATACACGCATCGGTCACGGACATCACACGCCACGGATGGATTGCCGTCGCGCTCATGGCAGGAATGCTGGCCCTCGGCTGGGCAATGCTTTTGCGCTGGCGGCTGCCACAGGCAGGACAACCGACGACAGACGCAAGCACGCCAGCGACAGTACACAGCGAAGAAGACGAAGCTGGCACGCTCGAAATTACAGTCGAACCAATTGACATGCAATAGCCACCGCTGATGATTTCTTGGCACGCATAATCTTCGATGCAACCGCGCGGCCTATCTGGCGTAAGTACGTGCGGATACCTACGCCGGAGTGCGGGTATAACCACCTTGTCGAAGAGGGGATCAGATGAGCTACCAACCCAATCCACCGCAGCTTCTGCCGACCAACATCCTCGATGGGCAGGCGCCGGGCCTGCGGTATCGCATCCAGGGCGAGCTGGTGCCGGTGCTGCACCTCTGGCTGGATGGCAGCGTGCCAGTGTTCTTCGAGCATCACGTCGTGCTCTGGAAAGACCCCGCACTTGAGATTGGGCTACACACAATGCGCGGCGCGTTCAAGCGGGCGCTCGCCGGTATGCCGATCTTTCTGACCGAGGCGCGTGGTCCAGGCGAAGTGGCGTTTTCGCGCGATGGCGCGGGACATGTCTTCCCGATTCACCTGACGCCAGGGATGGCGATTGAGGTGCGCGAGCATCAATATCTCGCCGCGACCGCCAATCTCGATTACGGCTTCTCGCGTCAGAAGGGCGTGGCGAATGTGCTCTTCGGTGGCACCGGCTTCTTCGTGGACCGCTTCGCCGCGACTCAGACCGAAGGCGTCGTCTGGCTGCATGGCTACGGTAATGTCTTCGAGAAGCTGCTCGCGCCAGGGGAGCAGATAGATGTCGAGCCGGGCGGCTGGATCTACCGCGACGAGTCGGTACGCATGGAGCCAATGGTCTATGGGCTGCGTACCGGTATCTTCGGCGGCGCGGGCAACCTCGTCTTCAACCGCTTCACCGGCCCAGGGCGCGTGGGCATCCAGTCTATGTACCTGCACATACCCAGCGAAGCACCCAGCCAGCAGAGCGGCATGTCGCTCAACTTCGGCAACTGACACGAAGTGATGGGCGCTGCCTTGCAACCAGGCTGGAGCGCTTCGTGCGCATGGCTGAACCAACCTACTCCTTGGCAAACAGCTTCCAGTGCCCCTCGGAAATGACTTCGACAACTCCGTCAACGACTTTGATGGCGGTCTGATCGTCAATCGCGTACCCTGGCGCCGACATGTTGGCGGCCCATTTTTCTGCGGTGGCCAGGGTGTTATCTGGCAGGGCGGGGTTATCCAGGTGCGGAAACATCGCAAAATCCACCAGTCCCAGCGTGCTATCGCCACCGGTGGGCGGCTTCCAGCGGACGAAGTCCTCACCGATGCTGGGGGCCATCACCATGCTCCCGGCGCTTAACCCCACATAGACCGCCTCGCGTCGCAGAGAAGGCAAGAGGTCGGCCAGTCCCGACTGTCGCATCCAGTAGCAGAGATACAGAGGGTCGCCGCCGCCAACCAGCAGCGCGTCCGTGTCCTGGAGCGTTGGGACCCAAGCGTCTTTGTTGATACTGGGGAGCGCGGTGAGCTCCAGCACGCCCAAGGACTTCCACTCCAATTCGCACATGGAGCTTTGGGACACGCCGCTGATCTGCTTCCAGGCCAAGGTTGGACCATTGGGCAGGGCGTACATCGCGGTGGGAATGATGAGGGCGCTGGACTGGGAAATCGGTTTGCCTAAGATCTCTTCCAGCGCGTTGTGGATGCTCGTGTTGGTGATGCCACCGGATGTGAGCAGAAATTTCATGCTGCCTCTCCTAGCCTTTCTCCGTCACTACAATTAGGGCCGACGGTCTCTGCTGCCCACGTGAGTATAGGACAGACGCTAGCCGCATCAACTTTCGAAACTGCCAGTAGGAGATTCGCGACGAAGAAGGTACCGTTGCCACCAGATTGTACGCATCACTGAAGAACGATATTGGTTTAGCGTGGAAGGTTCCTGGTATCTGGCAGGGCGATTATGCACCCTGCGAGCGGGCGCTCAATCCAGTGAGTTGCTCGCTGATCTCCCACAGCCGCCGCGCCGCATCCTGGTCGTATGAGGCGGGCGAGGATTGAGCAGGCTTGCAATCCACGAAATATTGCCCGCTCACGATAGCGACATCGGGCGAGGTGGCGAGATAGATCGAGGTTTGCGCGCCTTTTTCGGTGCTGACCATGAAGGGGCGCAGTGCCTTGAAGCCGTATTTGTACAGCGCGCCGTTATTGCTCGCGAAGTTCGACGCGACAAAACCAGGGTGCAGCGTATTCGCCGTCACGCCTGTGCCTTCCAGCCTGCGCGCCAGTTCGTAGGTGAAGAGGATGTTCGCTAGCTTCGACTGACCATAGACACGCAGCCCGCGATAGGGCTGATGTGTCTGCTGAAGGTCGTCGAAGGGAATCGCCGCGCCGACATGCGCCCCAGAGGCGACGGTGACGATGCGCGCGGGCGCGCTCGCTCGCAGCCGCTCCAACAGCAGCTTGGTCAGCAAGAAGGGCGCGAGATGATTCACCGCGAAGGTCATCTCCAGCCCATCCACGGATTCCTGCCGCTTAAAGAAGAGCGCGCCCGCATTGTTGATGAGTACGTCCAGTTTCTCGTGCCTGCCCGAAAACTCCTCCGCCAGCCGTCGCACCTGCGCCTGTGACGAGAGATCGGCGACTAGATACTCGACGGTTGCATTCACCGTCTGCCGTTGAATATCCGCCGCCGTCGCCTTCGCCCGCGCGGCATCGCGTCCCACCAGCACCACGCTCGCACCGCGCTGCGCCAGCGTGTGCGCCGTCACCAGACCGATACCGGAGGTTGCCCCGGTGATGAGGCAGATTTTGCCTTCCATTGAATCCGTCATCTGAATACGTCATCCCATCACTTGGCGAAACTCCGGGCGTCCCCCCGCCGCCACGCCTGAATTGAATTGTACCGCCGCTTAGCCGCTCGCGCACAAGCCGCGCGCAGCCCAGCACTGCACCCCCCATGGAATGTCATGCGCGTCAAGGTTGATGCAACAGCGTATCGCGGCAGGCGAACATCGCTCTGCAGCGATTGTAGATTGTTGGCGCAAGGCCTGCCTCGCCCTCTGCGCTATTTCAACTATCCGCCCCGCTACATCGCCGCTTTGCGGACCGAGCGCGTGGCCCAGAAGATGGTCAAAACCGCCAGCGCGACGAGAATGATAAACGCCTGTACAACGGCCGTATCAGTCAGGTGCCCAGCAACTAACGCGCGGGCTGCGTTCACCGCGTAAGAGAATGGATTGGCCTTCGCGACGTTCTTCAGTATGTCAGGGGCGAGTGTTAGCGGCAGCATGATGCCTGAAAGCAGCAGCAGCGGCAGCGCAAAGAGGTTGACAGAGGCGGCCAGCGCGCTCTGATCCTTCACCAACAGCGCCAGCGCATACGAGAACGATGCCATCATCATGCCACCAACGATCAGCAGCACAAACAGTAGCAGCAGCCCACCGATGTCGGGCCGGAAGCCGAGCAGCAGCCCCACGCCGACGAGCAGCGCCGTCTGCACCAGCAGGTTCACCAAATCAACACCTAATATGCCCAGCAGCAGCGCCAGACGGTTGATCGGCGTCACGCGCAGGCGCTCGATCACGCCATCGCGCAGGCGGGCGATGATATTGAAACCGGCGAAGCCTGCGCCGAAGATCACCATCATCACCATCAGGCCCGGCGTGAAAACGTTGTACGCGCCGCCAGATGGGAAGCCAGGTGCGCCAGCCAGATTCTTCAGCAGCGGCGCGAACAGTAACATGTAGCAGATGGGCTGGAACAGGCCGATAAAGAGCCAGACCGGGTTACGCAGCGCGATGCGGAACTGCGAAACGAACATCAGCCAGGTATCGCGAAAAAAACGGTTCATAGGGAGTTCTCCGTTGTGTTCAGGTGGCTACGAGGTATTCGGTTCAGGCGCGGACTCACGCGATATCCGCCGACTCGCGCAGCGAACGGCCGGTCAGCCGCAGAAAGACATCTTCCAGCGTGGGCCGCGCCAGCGTGACAGTACGGATCGGCGCGCCCGCCTGATCGAGCTGGCGCAGGATTTCCGGCAGCACTTCTTCGCCACGGTCAACGTAGAGCTGCACCCCGTGCTCGGTCGGCTGCAATTCGCGCAGGTACGGCTGTTCGCGTAACGCATCGCTGGCACGCGCGACCGCGCCGTTATGCGTATCCAGACCCAGTGAGATGATGTCGCCCGCAATCTGCTGCTTCAGCGCGTTGGGAGTGTCTTCGCTGGCGATCTTGCCGTTATCCATAATCGCCAGCCGATTGCAGAGGCCATCGGCCTCATCCATATAGTGGGTGGTGAGGAAGATGGTCATGCCATCGGCGCAGAGGCGGCGCACCTCATCCCAGATGCGCACCCGGCTCTGCGGGTCGAGCCCGGTAGTCGGCTCGTCCAGAAAGAGCAAGTGTGGGCGGTGCATGATGCCCAGCGCCACATCCAGGCGCCGCCGCTGCCCGCCCGAATACGTGCGTACAAGCCGGTCGGCGAACGGCTCCATATCCAGCCGGGTAATCAGTTCCGCCGCCCGTTTCACCGCGCCAGCTTTGCCCATGCCGTAGACGCGCCCCTGCAAGATCAAATTCTCGCGTCCCGTTTCGAGCGGCTCCGCGCCGCCATTCTGGCCGACATAGCCGATGCGCGTGCGCACCTTGCCCGCCTCACGTCGCAGGTCGTAGCCGCAGACGGTGGCCTTGCCGCCAGTTGGCTCCAGCAGCGTCGCCAGCATGCGCATGGTGGTGGTCTTGCCTGCGCCATTCGGGCCAAGAAAGCCGAATATCTCGCCATCGCGCACCATCAGGTCCACGCCGCGCACCGCCTCGACGGTTTTGCCCCGCGCGCGGAAGGTCTTCGTCAAGCCGTGTGTCTCGATCATTGCCATCGGTCGTCACTCTCCCTTTCTACATTGCAGGATGGCCAGGATCACTGCACCATTTACGTACCGACTGGATAGTATGGTTACAACACGCGCAAATATGCATGTTGTCGCAAGACTGGGCGGGTTGGCCTCCTGTGGCGCTTTGGTTGGGCGGTGTCCGCGCGTCACACGGGGCTTATGATTCATCCTACAATAAACATACTAACAAGTCGGTATGTGATTGTCAAGAGCGACTTTTGTCGCCTCAGAAGGTCTGCCGCTGCGTGGTACAATCTGAGTTGGTTAGTCGGAATTAGATGGCATCATGCTCGACTACAGCATGTCACACTATGTCGCGGTGGCGGCCTCGGGAGCGCCCGGATACCGGTTGGGAGAGAATCGCATGGCTGTTGAAATAACGGCGGAGATGGTCATCCATGATGTGGTGACGCAATATCCGCAGACCGTAAAGGTGTTTCAGGGGCACGGCTTGCCTTGCACCGCCTGCCAGGTGGGCGCGCGTGAGAGTGTCGCTGGCGGCGCACGGACACACCGGCTGGATGTGGAGATGCTGGTGGCGGACCTGAATCGGGTCGCCAACGGCCAGGAGGCCCAGGGCATCAAGCCCGCGACGAAAGCGCCTGTGGGCCGAGGCATTCCGCTGACGATGGCCACCGGCGGCCAGGATGGCAAGATCCGCCACATCATCGCCATCATGAGCGGCAAGGGCGGCGTCGGCAAGTCGCTGGTGACGGGGCTGCTGGCGGTCGCGTTGCAGCGCCAGGGGCTGAAGGTGGGCATCCTGGATGGCGACATCACCGGCCCAAGCATCGCCAAGGAGTTTGGCGTGCGTGGCGCGCCCAAGAAGACCGAGAGCGGCATCGAACCGCTACGCTCGCAGGGCGGTGTCAAAGTCATGTCCATGAATATGTTCCTGCCCGAAAGCACCGACCCCGTTGTCTGGCGCGGCCCGATGGTTTCCAGTGCGATCAAACAGTTCTACAGCGATGCGGATTGGGGCAAGCTCGACTTCCTGCTGGTGGACCTGCCCCCTGGCACCTCCGATGCGCCGATGACAGTGATGCAGTCGCTGCCACTCGACGGCGTGGTCATCGTCTCCTCGCCGCAGATGCTGGCCACCGAGATCGTGATGAAGTGCATCAAAATGGTCAAGACCCTCAAAGGCAAGGTGCTGGGTGTCGTCGAGAACATGGCCTATATGACCATGCCCGATGGCGAGCGCAAAGAGATCTTCGGGCCGAGCAACGGCCCCGAACTCGTGGCGATGACCGGCGCGCCGCTGCTCGCGCAGATTCCGATAGACCCCGACATTTCGATGCTCTGCGATGGCGGACGCCTCGAAGACTACTACAGCGAAGAGTTCGATACGATGGCCGCGAACTTCGTCAAGGCGATGAAGATTGCCGGTCAGCGCTAGCCGCCGCCGCGATAAGCCAGCCCCCGTATGCGTCGCTCGCATGTCGGGGGCTGTGTCGTCCGTCATGTCGGCAACGTAGAAAGTACCCCAATTGCTGCTTGCCGCTTGCCCATGCCATAGACTCATATACGATAATGCGCATTGGGTAAATACATGGGTTCTTAGCGCGTCTCTACAGTAGGGAACAGCATAGTTCGAAACAGTCAGGAGCAGGGCATGAGGGTGGATGTGGCGCGGCAGAGCGGCGCACGCGCGTCAGGGCAACCTGCCCATGGCGGCAGGGAGCCAGGTCAGGCGGCGAAGCTCTGGAGCGGTGGACGCGCGGGTCCATTCTCGGCGCTGCGGATGGCGGCGTTGCGGCTCACACGCAGTCTCAGCGTGGCGTTGGTCGTCGGGCTGGGCATCCTGGTCGCCGTCGTGCTGATCTGCACCGTGCCACTGTATAACGCGCTCACCATCAACTTGCAACTTCAGCACGCGCTTTCCAGCGGCGATCCGCAGGCACGCAACATCTGGATCGTGACCCACAACGCGCGCATTTCACCGGACGAGCGCAGCAGTATCAATCCTCTCGTCACCAGCCTGGGGCAGCGCTATGTAACGACCTTCACCTCCGCGCAGCCCACGTTTTACGTCACCGCCAGCCGCATGTCGCTGCTGGGCGCGACCGGCCAGAACTACGATGCGCCCGGCAACTCGCATCCGCAGCTCACCTTCGAGGCCTTTGACTACGCCACCACCGCGCCGCATATGCGCTTCCTCGCGGGTGGCCCACCACAGAATGCCGCCAGTGGCACAGCGCCGCAGGTCATCATCACCAAAGAGATGGCCGATGGCGAACACCTCAAGGTTGGCGATACGATTACCGGCGCTCAACTGCTCCAGCGGAACCCCGCGCTCACCTTCACTGTGGTCGGCATCTGGCAACCCGTTCAGGAGAATGATCCCTACTGGAACGGCCTCACCTTTCACGCCAACGGCTCCGATACCGCGCCCGCGATCTATCCCGTCCTCATCACCTACGATACCTTCTATACCCAGCTTCAGGCGTTCGCCAGCCTGAACATGCAACAGAATTGGATCTACTACACACGCTCCCAGGCGATCACCACCAGCAATATGGGCACGGTCTCAGAGCGTATCGGCGAACTGCGCTCGCACCTGAACGGCTCCGTTCGCACGCGGCTCGATGTCTTCGATGTCGGCGTGCTGACCCGCCTGGATACGACGTTGGCCGACCTTCAGGCGCAGCAATCGCTGCTGGCACTGCCGCTGTATGTCATCGTCGCGCAACTCGTCGGCCTCGCGCTCTATTTCGTCTCCGCGATGGCGGGGCTGCTGATAGACAGCCAGCGCAACGAAATCGTCACGCTCAAGAGCCGGGGCGGCAGCGGCATGCAACTGGTCGGCACGTTCACGCTGCAAGGGGCGCTGCTGGCGCTGATCGCGATGGTCGCCGGTCCGTTCCTGGCGGTGGCGCTCAGCTTGCAGTTGTTGCGCTGGTTCTCGCCGCCGGGCGCGCTGAGCCAGGGTGGCGTCTCGCCCTCTTACCTCGCTGGGATCGCCAGCCCTACCACAGTGCTTGTGCCCGCGTTGATCGGCGCGTTGCTGGGCATCGGCGCGCTGGCCTTCGCCGTGTGGCAGTCGGCGCGGCTGGACGTGCTGGCCTTCCGGCGCGAGCAGGGGCGCAGCACACAGGTCGCCTTCTGGCGACGCTACTATCTGGACCTGGGCTTGGCAGCGCTGTGTCTGCTCGGCTATCTGGAACTGAGCCAGTTCGGCGGCGCACAGACTCGCCAGAGCGCGAGTGGCGGTGGGGCCAGTCCACTGCTGCTACTCACGCCCGCGCTGCTACTGGTGGCGGGCGCACTGATCGTGCTGCGGGTGCTGCCCATCGCGGCACGTGTGGGGTCGCGCATCGCCGCGCGTGGGCGCGGCCCCAGTTCGCTGCTGGCCTTCGCTCAGGTGGAGCGCAATCCCGCCCGCTACAGCCGCATGACGCTGCTGCTGGTGCTGGCGGTTGGCCTCGGCCTCTTCGCGCTCACCTTCGACGCATCGCTCAATCGCAACGTGCATGATCGCGCGGCGTATACGGTGGGAAGCGATCTGCGGCTGAGCGAAGAGTTCTCCCTGACGCAGCGCGATGAGCAAGCCTTCGAGCCGCAAGTGGCGAAGCTGCCCGGTGTGGTGGCGCTCTCCCCAGCGTACCGCACGCAGGCGACCATCGCGGGCGGCACCGCCAATGTGCAGGTGGACGTGCTCGGCATTGACCCGGCAACATTCAGCCAGGTCGCGAGCGGCGTCTCTTGGAATGATAACTACGCGGGCAGCACGTCGCTGCCAAGCCTGCTGGCGGGTCTGCGCGCCCATGAGCACGGGACGAACGCCGGGACCATCCAGGCGCCGATCTGGGCCATGGTGAGCAGCGTCTTCGCCGCGCAAAACTCGCTGAAAGTCGGCGACAAGTTCACGCTAGGCCTCTCAGAGAGCGCCTTCAGCAGCGTTAACTGTGTCGTAGGCGCTATTGTTCAGGACTTCCCGACGCTCTACCCCAATCGCCTGCCGGGGAGCTTCGTGGTGGCGGACCTGCGCGATTATCTGGCGGCGATCCGGGCCAACTCAGCAGGCTCCGACGCCGGACAGTCCACTGGCCCGAATGAGATTTGGCTGCGCACCACGGGCAACGCCGCCGATGAGCAGCGGCTGCTGGCTGCCCTGCCAACCCCCACACAGAACAGCCAGGAAGTGCTCACGCTGCGCCAGCAAGAGGCAAAGTCGCAGGCGAATCCAGTCGGCGTGGGCATGCGTGGGCTGCTGCTGGTCGGCGCGGTGACGGCGGCGCTGCTGGCGGTGCTGGGCAGCCTGGCGCAGTCCGTTGTCGCGACGCGGCAGCGCGAGCGCCAGTTCGCCGTGTTGCGGACGCTGGGCATGTCGCGCGGGCAGTTGTCGCGGCAATTGCTGAGCGAGCAGACGACGGTCTTTGGCTTCGGCCTGGTGGGCGGGACGCTGCTGGGGCTGGCGCTAGTGACGGCCACACTGCCGTTCTTGCAGTTCAGCGACTCTACCGTTGACCCGGCGACGATGGACCCCGCGACGCTTGGCGTCCCATCGTATCAGGTAACGTTCGACCCGCGCACGCTGGCAATGTTCTATGGGGTGCTGCTGCTGGCGTTCCTGGTGACGCTGCTGCTGGCGGCGCGCTCCGCCGCGCGCATCGGCCTGGGCAATGCCCTGCGGCTGGGCGAAGACTAATCAGCGGGAGCGGAACTGCCGCCTTTTTGCCACGAGACGAACAGGATGCCCACTGCCAGGACGCCACCGCCGAGCCAGAAACCGGGCGGAAGCGGCTCATGCAGTAGCAGCCCGCTCAGCAGGCCGCCGACCACCGGCTGCGCAAAGAAGAACACGGCAGCCACGCCCGCCGCCAGCTTGGCGACGCCGCGATACCAGAGCCACCAGGCTAGCGCGGTCGCGCCCCAGCCGAGATAGAGCACGGCGGCGACCGAGCCGGGAGTGAGCGCGAGCGGCGGCGCGTTCTGGGGGCGCAAGGCCAGCTCCACCGCGGCCAGCGGCACGAGCAGCGGGATGCACCAGAGCGTTGCGGCGGTGGAGGCGGCGAGCGCGGAGAAGCGCCGGACCAGTGGCGCGCCGACGACCGTGAAGAGCGCCCAGAACAGCGCGGAGAGCAGCAGCAGGCCGTCACCGAGCAGCGATGAATCGGCATGCGCGCCCACATCTTGCGAGGCGACGACGATGGCGACACCAGCGAGCGCCAGCAGCATGCCCAGCGCAATACGCCAGGTGGGGCGCTCGCCGAGCAGCAGCCAGGCCAGCGGGACGATGAACACAGGCGTCACCGTGGTGAGCAGCGCGCCGTCATGCGCGCTGGCCAGGCTCGTGCCCAGGAATTGCGCCAGGATGCACCCCGCGACGAGCACCCCGCAGACGAAGGCGCGCAGGTGGTCCGCCCGCTGCCAGGGTTCGCCCGCGCTGACAGACACGAATGTCTGTCCTACCTGTGGTGCGAATGTTTGTCCTCCTAGTGGTGGGGCGGACATTCCTGTCTGCCCGGCTGATGGGGCGGACATTGCTGTCTGCCTGCCACGGCGCGCGACGAGCCGCACGGCAAGGGTCAGCGTCAGTCCGCCGACAATGACCCGTAGCGCACCAAGCGTGACCGGCGGAATCGCCCCGAAGCTGGCGCGGCTGACGACATACATCCCACCCCACAGGCACGACGCCAGCAGCGGATCTAGCCCAGCGCGGAAAGACAAGGCTGCTGAATGCTTCGCACGATCTGTCGTGATGGCTTTACTAGGCTGCGACATACTGGCGAATATCCACTTGCACCCCCGCGCGAGCAGAGTCATTGACGAGGTCGAGGAGTCGCGCGGCAGTATCTTCCTCAATGTATGCCTCGCCACAATTGTCGCAGACTCGTGCAGGCACGTTCTTGATAACCAGGGTCATTCCGTCACGTTCAAGCGTGATGGTTGTGGTTCCTGGCGCTGTTTCCCCTTGCTTGCAAATGACACATCTCATGGTAATCCTCCTATGATTCACCTGTCAGCAGGGACTGGACCGCCGCGACAGTCTCGGAGCGCGGGACGATGCGCTGCGCTCCGGCGCGCAGGTCGCGCAACGCAACGGTATCGTTGGCAAGCTCGTCAGGGCCGAGGATGAGCGCGAGCGGAATGCCTTTCTTGCTGGCAAAGGTGAGTTGCGGGCGCAGGTCCTTCGGCTCGGTGTAGACCTCGGTGCGGATGCCAGCGGCGCGTAGCTCGGTGGCGAGCGCGAACGAGGACGCGAGCGTCTCAGCAGCGAAGAGCGTCACCAGCGCCTGGGTGGTGGTCGTCACCTCGTCGCGCGCTAGCTCCTGCTCGTCCAGCGCGTCGAAGATACGTTCCAGGCCAAAGGAAATGCCGACGCATGGCAGATCGCGACCCAGGAACATGCCGATGAGCTGGTCGTAGCGCCCACCGCCGCCGAGGCTGCCGAGCGTGGAGTTGGTGAGCACCGTTTCGTAGATCGTGCCGGTGTAGTAGCCGAGGCCGCGCACTACGGACAGGTCGAAGCGCAGCCGCTCAGCGGGCACCCCCATATCCGCGAGATAGCCAAAGACCTGAGCTAGCTCGTCCAGCGCCTGCGCGCCCATGGGGTTGCTGCCGACGATGGGGCGCAGCGATTCGATGATCGTCTCAGGTGTGCCGGTGAGGCCCATCGCCTGCGTCAGCCGGTCTACGGCAGCGTCGCTCAAGCTGGCTTTGCTCAGTTCGGTGCGCACACCATCCAGCCCAATCTTATCGAGCTTATCCATCGTGGTGAGGGTGGCGACGTACTGCTCTTCGGGCACGTCGCAGGTGGCCATCAGCGCGGCCAGCAGCCCCCGATGATTGATGCGCGTGACGACGCCGCTGAAACCAAGCGCGGCAAAGACTTCCTGGTGAATGGCGACCATCTCCGCGTCTACGGTCATCGAGCGACTCCCCACGCAATCTACGTCGCACTGGTAGAACTCGCGGTAGCGGCCCCGTTGTGGTTTGTCGGCCCGCCAGACGGGTTGCATCTGGTAGCGGCGGAAAGGTAGCACAATGTCGTTCTGGTGCGCGGCGATCACCCGCGCGAACGGCACGGTGAGGTCGTAGCGCAGGGCTTCGTCCGAGAGTGCGCGCGACATCGCGGCAGTGGAGCGCTCACCCAGAGAGAGAGCGTCGAGCGCACGGACGCCGGATTCTAACTCTCGGCCCCGCTTGAGGATACGGAAGAGCAGCCGGTCGCCCTCCTCGCCATATTTGCCTTCGAGGACGCTGGTGTTTTCGATGGAGGGCGTCTCTAGCGGTTCGAAGCCGTAGCGCTCGAAAGTCGCGCGCAACAGGGCGAAGAC
The DNA here is from genome assembly GCA_030167145.1 of Ktedonobacterales bacterium. GTDB lineage: Bacteria > Chloroflexota > Ktedonobacteria > Ktedonobacterales > JADMIN01 > SMAG-U1939. The sequence goes on from CP126532.1 coordinate 733,589, forward strand.
GCGGTTGCGGCGCACGAGGTCGCGTGGGAGAAAATCACGAGTGCCACGAGCGTTGACGGGAGCGATGCGTGCCATGATGGTGTATCCTTCATCCCTTGTTGGGAGCCTACTAGCTGATTCGAGCAAGTCTCACCAGCATATCATACAAACGGACAGTGGCCGATGTGGCCGGAGTTGCCGATTCTGCCGATTTTCGCGTGAGGGCAGTTGCCGATTCTGCCGATTTGGCGATGATGTTGACCAGATGTGACGGGATAGTTGTCGCCGTTTTCGCCGCGAATTTGAGTCGCCGCAGTTGCCGATTCTGCCGAAATGTGCGGTTGCAGCGGAGGGCGAAGTGGGTGGTGTAGGAAGCTCTCGGCCTGAAGGCCGCGGGTAATCCCGTGCGGTTGTGAGTGGCAACATGGCGAGGCAGTTGCCGATTCTGCCGATTTTCGCGCGAGGGCAGACAGAAATGTCTGCCCCACCAGTGGCCGATTCTGCCGATTTTCGCGTGAGGGCAGACAGAAATGTCTGCCCCACCAGTGGCCGACGTGGCCAGTTATTTTGGATTGCGAATCGAGGTAGTTGCCGATTCTGCCGAAATGTGGGAACGGGTGCGAGTGTGAACATGATGGGTGTCTCCAGATAGGCATAGAGAAAGGCGCCGCGACCTCCGTGAACGGGAGATGCGCGGCGCCTTGATTCAGGCTCACCGTGCCTAGACTATAGAACATGCGTGTTATTCATGCAATGGTGAGCGGTCAGCGCACATAGGCGATCTCCGGTTCGAGGACGTGCATATGATGGGCGTGCTGGTCTACGCCATCGTCCTCGTGCGTATGCAGTGCGGCGGGGCGGTGGATAGTGACGTGGATGCCGTCTATGAGGCGGCCATGCACGGTGGCTTCGAGCGCACGAATGGCGTTGATGCCGTCGGGATGGGTAGCGCGCAGGCGTAGCTCGGCGTCCACTTCTTCACCGGCTTCGAGCCACACGGGCTGCCCAGCGGCAACCGGACGTCCGCGTACCAGAATTTCGGCGGCGAGCGCGCCGGGCTGTGTGCCGCCGAAGCTGAGGACTATGGGCGCGCGTTCCGGCTCAGGGTTCCCCAAGCGGAAAGGCACAGGCCACAGATCTTCGTTGGCGGCGGCTTCGATGACATGCAGATTGCGCCCGACGTGCAGCGCCTCAGTCTGCCCACGCACCGAGATGGTGGCGCGCACGCAGCGATGCCCGCCCTGAGTGGGGGTCCACTGTATCGTGGCTGTTTTGATGTGGTCGGGCGCTGCGGGGAGGGTGATCGGGCCGATGGAAGGAAGCTCTTCCCAGCCGACGCCGATGCCAAACTGCGCGACGCGCACGGCGATACGCTCGACCACGAGATCATCCGGCCCGGGGTTCATCAGCGGGAAGCCAATGGTGGCGGTTTCGCCGACGCGCGGGGGATCGGGGGTAATGGCGATACAGCCCCAGGCATACGGACGGCTACGAGACGGAACATTGGGGATGATGGCTGCCTGCATAGATGTGCCTCCGGGTTCGCTCGCGAGGGATAGAATTTGCCAAGCATTAGTATATGCTTGTATCATACGTCAACCGCAAGCACAGCAATAGTTGTGCCGGAAGACTACGTGAAAGTGCATAATCGTGGGTAGAGGCAGTGCGGTAGAGCGAGACTTCTCAGTCTGTGCGGACCTTGCACATCTGTTATGACATGCTAGGAGTTGGTTGATTCGGCCCGCGCCGCGCCACTGATCCAGAGCGCGCATTGCTCCATGGTGAGGCAGCCACAGCGCAACCCCTCGCGTAGCAGACCTTGCATAGTTCGTATACGTGTGAGTTGCGCCTCCAACTCGTCTAGCTTCCGTTGGGCCAGCGCCCCCCACCGCTCCGCTGGCGGCGTGCCGACCACAAAGCCGAAGAATAGCTCTCGGATCTCGCCCAGCGTGAAGCCTGCCTGCTGGGCGCGCTCGATCACGGCCAGACGCTGTAACGCGCTGGCATCGTAGAGACGTCGCCCATTGGCCCGCGTGGGTGATGGCAACAGGCCGATGGATTCGTAGTAGCGGATCGTTGGGGTTGTCGTGCCTGCCCGGCGCGCAACCTCGCCAATCGCCATGTCAGCCGCCATAATCATCGCCTTTCGGTCAAATTTCTCTCCACCTCTTGACTTCAAGTACACTTGAAGAGTGTACGCTCCGGCACAAGGAGAAAGCTACTCCCCCAAGTGAGTTCATCCCGTTCGGGGCACATCCCGTTCGGGGAAAGGAGCGAACGATGGCGAATACCGATGGTGCTGCCAGTGTCACTTCCGTGACGACCGAAGCACCCGACCTCCCGATTGCATGCAACCTCACGGCCAGCGAACTGCGTGCGCGCGGTGACGAGATTGCGTCGCTCTTCGACCATGTGCTACATATGCGCGAGCTGCCAGACGGCTATAGTTTCGCGTTTCCGGGCGAGACCAGTCAGGCGCAGGCTCTGCTCGACTTCATCATCACCGAGCGCGCCTGCTGTCCTTTCTTCACATTCGAACTAACCTTCCCCTCGCCACATCAGGCCGTGTGGCTGGACGTACGAGGCGGCGTAGGCGTCAAGGACTTCGTGCGCGACACCCTTGTAGCCAAGCTCGCCGCGAATTAGCTGCCAATGTTGGCAACCGGACAAATGACTCATTGGGTCAGGAGGCGCCCAAACGCACAGAGCAAAGCGAGGCCATCACTCGTGACGACCTCGCTTGGAAGCTGGGACCAGTTTCCAGCGCCTCGCTCGCTCACGCGAGCGCACCTGCTACCTCTGCGCGGCGGTGGCGGCGGCCTGGGCCAGCGCGCGTTTGGCCAGCACACGCGTCAGGTGCGCGCGATACTCGCCACTGGCATACGGATCGCTCATCAGGTCGAGGCCATCGGCGGCGTTGGCGCAGGCTGCGGTGAGCGTCGCGTCGTCGAGCCGCTTGCCGGTGAGCGCCTGCTCCACACCTGCAGCGCGCGTGGCATGCGTGCCCGCGCCGGTAATGCCCACGTGCGCCGCGCGACACGTGCCGTCATCATTAAGCCAGACCGCCGCCGCCACCCCGACGATGGCATAGCCGCTGGCGGGATGCCGGTGCTTCACGTAGGCTGTGCCCGCATGCGGTGCATCCGTCGCGTGGAACCGCACGGCGGTCAGCACTTCCGCTGGCTGGAGCGCGGTGGTCATCAGATCCACGAAGAACGCGGTGGCAGGGATGCTGCGCGAGCCGCTGGGGCCAGTGGCGCGTAGCTCCGCATCCACTGCCAGCGCCACGGCGGGTAGGTCGCCTGCCGGGTCGGCATGGGCCAGGCTGCCGCCAATCGTCCCACGCGCACGCACCTGAGGGTCGCCGACCTGGCTCACCGCCTGGATCACCAGCGGGCAGCGTTTCTGCACCAACGGCGAGTTAACGGCCTGGAAGTAGGTCGTCGCCGCGCCAATCACCACGCCATCGCCATCATCGGTGATGCCGTGCAGTTCAGGAATCTTGCTCACGTCCACCAGGGCGCCGATCTCGGTCATCCGCAGCTTGAGCAGCGGAATCAAGCTTTGTCCGCCAGCCACCAGCTTGACCTCGCCCTCTGGCTGGCTCTGCAACAGCGCCAGCGCCTCGGCCAGGGAGGCCGGCGCAGCATACGAAAAGTCTTTCGCAAACATCGCTTTGTTCCCTCCTCAGCTTATGGCTGGCCCGTTGGCGCGGCAGATGCCTGAGCCGCCCGCATCGCCCGCCAAACGCGCTCCGGCGTCAGCGGCATTTCGATGTCGCTGATGCCCAGTGGCGAAAGCGCATCCACCACCGCGTTGACCACCGCCTGGGTCGAGGCGATAGTTCCGGTCTCGCCGACGCCCTTCACGCCCGTCAGATTGTGCGGGCACGGTGTCTCGGTGCGTGCCGTCTCGATGGTCGGAATCTGCGTGGCGTTGGGGACCGTATAGTCCATCATACTACCGGTGATGAGGTTGCCGCCCTCGTCATAGATCGCGTGCTCATACAGCGCCTGCCCGATACCCTGGGCGACGCCGCCATGCACCTGACCATCCACGATCATCGGATTGATCACCACACCCACATCATCCACCGCGATGTAGCGCTCGATCTTGACCTCGCCGGTATCCGCGTCCACCTCCACGACACAGATGTGCGTACCGAAGGGGAACGTAAAGTTGGTCGGGTCGTGGAACGTGCTCTCCTCCAGTCCAGGTTCCATACCTTCGGGCATATTCCAGGCGACATTGGCCATCAGTGCGATCTCCTGAATCGTCTTGGCCTTGCCTGGGCTGCCCTTGACCCTGAAACTGCCCTGCTCGAACTCCAAATCGTCGGGTGAGGCTTCCAGCAGGTGTGCGGCAAGCTTCTTGGCCTTCTCGATCACCTTCACCGTTGCTTTGTAGATTGCCGTGCCGCCGACCGCCGTCGTCCGGCTGCCATACGTGCCCCAGCCCATCGGGATCGCGCCGGTGTCGCCGTGGACCACATCCACATCCTCCACAGGCACGCCCAGCATGTCGCCCACCATCTGCGCGAAGGTCGTCTCCTCGCCCTGGCCATGTGGATTGGTGCCGGTCAGCACCACCACCTTGCCGGTCGCCAGCACGCGCACTGTCGCCGGTTCCCATAGCCCTCCCTGAAAGCCCATCGCACCCGCCGCCGCTGAGGGTGCGAGTCCGCAGACCTCGACATAGGTGGAGAGGCCGATACCCAGATAGCGCCCCTGCTGGCGCAGTTCCGCCTGCTTCTGGCGCAGCCCGGCGTAATCTACCATCGCCAGCGCCTTATCTAGCGCGGCCTGATAGTTGCCGCTGTCGTAGCTCAGCGTGCCAGCGGTGGTATAGGGGAAGGCGTCGGCGGGGATGAAATTCTTGCGGCGGATCTCCACTGGATCCATCTTCACTTCGGCAGCCAGCAGATCGGCCATGCGCTCGATGAGGAATGCCGCTTCGGGGCGTCCCGCCCCGCGATAGGCGTCTGTCGGCGTGGTGTTGGTGAAGTAGCCGAACACATCGCAAGCGTAATTCTGGATCGTGTAGCAGCCGGGGACGATCAGCGCGAAGAGCCACGTTGGCACTCCCGGCGCCGCAGTCGAGAGATACGCGCCCATGTTCGAGAGCGCCTTCACACGCAGACCAGTCATCGTGCCGTCGCGTTTCGCCGCCATCTCCACTTCGGTAATCTGGTCGCGTCCGTGGATCGTCGCCACGTAGTTTTCGCGGCGGTCCTCAGTCCACTTCACCGGCAGGCCCAGGTCTTTGCTGGCGAAGACGGCCAGCGCGTCGCCAGGATAGAACGGAATCTTGCTGCCGAATCCGCCGCCCACATCCCGTGCGATATAGCGGATCTTGTTTTCGGGAATGCTGGTGGTGACGGCGGTGAGGAAGCGCGCGATATGCGGATTCTGCGTCGTGTTGTAAATCAACAACTCTTCCGCGCCGGGATTCCACGAGGCGACGGCGCTGCGCGGTTCCATCGCGTTGGGCACCAGGCGCTGCTGCACGAAGCGGTGCTTGACAACGACTTCGGCGTCGCGGAAGGCAGCGTCCACATCGCCATGGGCGAATTTCCAGTGGAAGGCAAGGTTTCCTGGCGCATCGTCGTGCAATTGCGGCGCACCCGTCGCCGCGGCCTGCTCTTGCGAGGTGACGACCGGCAGCGGCTCGTAGTCCACATCAATCAGGTCCAGCGCGTCACGGGCGGTGGCGGGGTCGTCGGCGATCACCATCGCCACGCCGTCGCCGGTGAAACGCACGGTGTCCTTCGCCAGGGCGTGATACGCCGGAACTTTGAGGTCCGAATCGGGAATGAGCCAGGCGCAGGGTATCGGGTTCATCCGGCCCAGCAGATCGGCACCGGTGTAGACGGCGCGGACACCAGGGTGCGCCTTGGCCTTCGCGGTGTCAATCGCCTTGATGCGTGCGTGGCCATAGGGGCTGCGCAGCACGGCCATGTGCAACATGCCGGGGAGCTTAATATCGTCGGTATAGGCGCCGCGCCCGGTGATGAGGCGCGGATCTTCGCGGCGCTTGACAGAAGCGCCGAAGAGACGGGTCACAGACATGGGGTACGCTCCTTCTCTACGACGCTCACCTTACTCGCCGCCCGCGCCAGCGGGCATGGGCGTGGGGGACGCGGCAGGCGCGGCGCGCATCTTTTCGGCGGCTGAGCGCACAGCGGCCACGATATTCTGGTAGCCAGTACAGCGGCAGAGATTGCCTTCGAGCTGCTCGCGTATCTCGGCGTCGGTGGGATTGGGGTTGCGCTGCAGCAGGCTGACGGTTGCCATCAGGAAGCCCGGTGTGCAGAAGCCGCATTGCAGACCATGGAGATCCCAGAATGCCTGCTGCACGGGGTGATAGGCGTCGCCACTGGCAAGACTCTCGACGGTGCGGACCTGGGCGCCATTGGCCTGGACGGCGAGCACCATGCAGCTTTTCACTGCCTGTCCGTCAAGCAGCACTGTACACGCGCCACACTGACCCGTGTCGCAGCCAATGTGCGTGCCGGTCAGGTTGAGGCTTTCGCGTAGATACTGCACCAGCAGCAGGCGCGGCTCTACCTCGTTCTCTCTGGGAACGCCGTTGACGTTCACTGAAATCTTCTGCCGCATATACACGTAATCCCTTCATCTTGCGCGCCGGAGAGGATGGACCGGCGCATGTGCCCAGCGGCATCGCCAGGCGCGCACGTCTGTGCCGGGGCAACGTAGTGTGGATACGTACTACGAGGTGGCGCTACAAAGGCATCTACTCCGATACTCCAAATGACGGTGCCAGGATACACCGAGAGCGGGAGGTGACACGGATTGTGATGGCGCGCTCAGCGTTTTGAGACACGGCGCAGGACGAAGGCGAGCGTCGCCACCAGCACCGTAGCGGCGGCGATGCCGCCCAGCAGGACGTTGGCCCAGCGGCGCTCGCTCTCGATGGAACCATCGCTCAGTCCCGCACGGCGCGCGAAGCGCATCAGTGGGCTGCGGCGCGGTGGGGCGCTACTGCGCGCGGTGGTCGGCGCTGTGTAGGCAGGGGCGGAGCGAGCGGTCGTCTCGGTAGGCGTGAGAACGGGTGCGGATGCGGTCCGCCCAGTCGTGTGGGTAGCCCCCGTCCCGGTGGGCAGCGCGCTCAGTGGCGGCGCAGTGGAAGCGGAGTCAAGCACGTCGGCGGGAGGCATAGCGACAGCGGCGGCGACCGGCGCGGCGCTTTCTTCGGCGAACACATCCGCGAGCTTGGCGAAGAAGCCGCGGGTGAGCATATTGGCCGCGCCACTGGCGACCCGCATGCCCACGCTGGCGATAGCCCCGCCAAGCTGCGCCTGCCCTGCGTACCGCACCACAGTTACGCCTGGCTCGCGCTCTTCCAGCGCGACCGTCCCCTCGCCATGCAACACGCCTTGCGCGCCCTTGCCATCCACCACCATGCGGCAACTTTCGGGTGGCCGCTGCTCGCTCATCCGCAGCGTCCCTTCATAGACGCCTTTGACAGCGGCGATACCAATATTGACGCGCCCGTGATAGGTGTTGGCGTCAATCATTTCCAGGCTTTCGCAGCCGGGAACGATGCGCCGCAGCAGATCGGGATCGCGCAGCGCGCTCCATACACGCTCGCGCGTGGCGTACAGGGTGTAGCTCCCAGAAATGTCCACGTGGGGCCTCCCTCATGTTTCAATACATGCGCGAATGAGGCTTAAGGAACAGTTCTCTATCGGATGATGTGGGTGGGATGCGCTACGAGAGTGGACAGCAACGCGCCGAATGGGTGGGCGCTAACTACCTGATATGCCGAAGTGTAGCACATAGACTGCGCGGGCGTGCATGCGCCAAAGTGGTGAGCGCAGAAGTCGGGCCAGGAAAAGAGCGCCAACTCTACCAAAGTGAGAATCGCTTAGCGCCTATCAAACTGGCGCTCCAGCGAGGAAAAGCTCATGTGGACGATGGTTGGGCGACCATGGCAGCAACTCTGGTACGCGTCGGCATGTTCAAGCTGGCGGATCAGCTCGCGCTGCTCGTCTGGCGAGAGCGTCTGCCCTGCTTTGATCGCGGCTTTGCAGGCGACGTTGGCCAGCGCGTGCTCCTCCCACGTCTCGCCGTGGCTGGCGGCTTCGGCGTCCGCGCCCGCCAGTTCCAGCAGCAGCGCACGCAGATCTTGCGCCCGCGCTTTGGCGGCGAGCGGCGCGGGCAGCGCCCGCACCAGCAGCGCATCGCCGCCGAACGGCTCGATCTCGAAGCCGATGCCGCGCAGCCGGTCCAGGTGGTCTTCCAACGCCTCACGCTCGGCGGGGCTGAGTTCCAGCGGCAGCGGCGTCAAGAGCAGTTGCGCCGCGACCTCGCGGGAACGCCAGGCGGCAATCATACGCTCCAGCAGGATGCGCTCGTGGGCGGCGTGCTGGTCCACTAAATACATCCCATCGGGGCCTTCGGTGATGATGTAGCTCTGCGACACCTGCCCCAGCACGCGCAGCACCGGCAGTTTCTGGCCGCCAACCATCGCATCCGCGCCAGCCGCGCCAGGGAGCGCGAATCCGCTGGGAAGCGGCATAGGCGATGGTGAGGGCGCATCTGCGTGTGTGGTGGGGTTAGTAACGGGGCCAGTGGGCGCGCCAGCAGGCCAGAGCAGCGCCTGACCCGGCTTGGGCCAGGATGAGCTCCTATCATCGCTATCCATTTGACCGAGTACAGCAGCATCTTCATCCGGGGTATCGCTAGATGGCGATGGCATCAGCGGGAAAGTTGTCGCGGTTGCCCACGCGGGCACGGTGAAGGCGTTGGGGGAGACCTCCGGCGTTTCGGTGTTGGCAAGAATGGTAGCGCGCACCGCGCGCTGCACGGCGGCATACACTTGTCGCTCGCGCAGGAACTTGATCTCCGTTTTGGCCGGATGGATGTTGACATCCAGCAACGACGGGTCAAGCTCCACATTGATAACGGCGATGGGATGGCGTCCGGTGAGTAGCAACGAGTGGTACGCCTCTTCGGCAGCATAGCCGAGGGTGCGGCTCTGCACCCAGCGCCGATTGACGAAGAACGACAGATACTGCCGCGTAGACTTGTAGCACGTGGGCCGACTGACATAGCCGCTCACGCGCGGCGGATCGTCTGGTTGGAATCCCCCTGGCGGAGACTCAGTTTCGGGCAGCGCGAGCATCTGCTCCGCAACGCTGAGGCCATAGACCGCCACCAGCACGCTCAAGAGCCTGCCATCTCCGGGCGTTGTGAACACCTGCCGCCCCTCGCTCAGCGCGGTGAACCGCACCTCAGGGTACGCCAGCGCATATTGCTCGACGAGGTGCAGCGCATGGCCGGTCTCGGTAGCGCGCGTCTTTAAGAACTTGAGCCGCGCGGGCACGGAGGCGAACAGATCGCGCACGGTAACGCTCGTACCCGCTGGCGCGCCTGCGGGCGTCACCTGGCCTTCCGCGCCTTCGTTGATCGTAAGTTGCGCACCCATGTTGGCATCGCGCGGGCGGCTGAGCAGCGTGACGGAAGCGACCGCGCCGATGCTGGCGAGCGCCTCGCCCCGGAAGCCGAGCGTGGCGATACGTTCCAAATCGCCGAGCGCGCTGATCTTGCTGGTGGCGTGGCGCAAAAAGGCCAGCGGCAGCTCATCGGCGGGGATGCCGCGTCCATCATCGCTCACGCGCAGCAGCGTCAGGCCGCCGTTGGTCAGTTCCACGCGGATGTACCGCGCGCCCGCGTCCAGGGCGTTTTCGAGCAGCTCTTTGACGACCGAGGCGGGCCGCTCGACCACCTCACCGGCGGCAATTTTCGCGGCGACATCGGACGGCAATTGGCGTATGGGCATGCGCGGCTCTCCCCAGATGAAGGTCGGCGAAGGCGTGCGGATGTATTGTATCGCATGGGCATCGTAGCGCCACCGCTCGCGCCACACGCGGCTATGCCGAATAGCCCAAACAAACCAGTGGCATATGTTGTGCGACGAGCACCTGCGGTTGCCACTCCTGGCACTGTGGGCAGCATGGTATGGTAGAGCACGGGCGCGATGGCGCGAGAAAGGGCAAAGACGCGATGATGGACCCCAACCAGATGGACCCCAACCAGATGGACCCCAACCAGATGGACCCCAACCAGATGGACCCCAACCAGATGGACCCCAACCAGATGGACCCTTCCCAGGCCGGACAGATGGGGCAGGGGATGATGGACGACGCGGCGCAGCAGGCGCAGCAAGGCATGGATGACATGTCGCAGCGAGCGCAGCAGGGCGCGGATAGTGCAATTGACCAGGCAGCGGGGAATATCCCCGGCGGCCAGCAGTACGCCCAGCAGGCAAAAGATGCGGTCTCCGGCGGGATGGAGAACGTGCAGCAGCAAGGGCAGGATATGCTCGGCAACGCCCAGCAGCAAGGGCAAGACGCGCTTGGCAATGCCCAGCAGCAGGGAGAAGATATGCTGGGCAACGCGGGCGATCAGCTTGGCGGCATGTTCGGCGGCAACCAATAAACAGCGCACAGACTGCGATTCTACGGCCCACTTCCCAATCAGCGGGGAGGGGGCCGTCTTACTGCTGTGACCATAGAAGTTCATGCCGCAACAACAAGAGACTGCGAAAATCGGGTGAAACTGGAATCGCTTTGCGCCAGGAGATCGAGACATAATTTACCGCAAAGATGGGATACTGGCCGTCAGCATGCTCAGAGCGCATATCGAAGACCAATCCTTCACTTCCCGCATCTGCGCCAAACGCGATAGCATCTGGAATCTCGCTTTGGATAAATCCGTAGCCTGAGCAAATTGCTGGTATATCTTGTATCGGCCAGAATTGCATGAACCAGATGTCTTTGTACCAAAGCGCGCCACCGTTTGACGTGCGCAGAAACGCAATATAGTCATCTGGCAGCGGACGGCCACAAAATGCCTCAAACTCGGCTATTTGTGCCTCGGTCGCTGGCGGTGCGCGCAGTTCCCAGATGTACTCTGGAGCGTCGAGGATGCTCAGCCACTCTGCCATAGATGGGCCTCACTGTTGTTCACCCACTGAACCATTCCATACGATAGAATACGATACGCATGAGACGGCAGCGTATGGGAAGGCGGAGCATCATGAGCGCGACACGCGATAGCGAGCGAATAGAGACACAAGTGGAGCAAGCGGAGCAGGCGAGCAAGACCGTGGACGAATCGCGTGTGGTCATGGCGCGCTCGATGCAGCCACCCGACGCCAACGTCTGGGGCAACGTGCATGGCGGCGCTATCATGCGGCTGGTGGACGAAGCGGGTGGCGCCGTCGCCGTGCGCCATGCGCGGCGGCCCTGTGTCACCGTCGCCATGGATTCCATGACGTTCAAGCAGCCCGCGTATATTGGCGACCTGCTTACCGTCACCGCCTGCCTCACTTACACCGGACACACCTCCATGGAGGTCGAGGCGCACATCGAGGCGGAAAATCTCCTCACCGGCAATAAGCGCAACGTCGGCACCAGCTATCTCGTCTACGTCGCGCTGGACGAGAATGGGCATCCCACCCCCGTGCAGCCGCTGACGCCACATACCGACGAAGAGCGCGCCCGCTGGCGTGCCGCCGAAGCGCGCCGCGCACGACGGGCACGATAGAGGAGGGCCGCATGAATTCCTCAGCCGATGAGCAGCGCAGCCCCACTGGCGTGCCCCACCCGCGCGAAGCGGCGCGCGTGCTTCAACAGGTCGAGACACGCAACGTGCGCTTCATCAATCTCGAATTCACCGACGTGGTTGGCATGGCCAAATGCGTCACCATCCCGGCTGAGCAACTGGCCGACACCCTGGCGCATGGCAAGTGGTTCGACGGCTCCGCTATCGAGGGCTTCGCGCGGGTGCTGGAAACCGACATGTATCTGCGCCCCGACCTGACCACCTATGCTGAGGTGCCCTGGCATACAACCATGCCAGCCGGGTCGGGCGACGCACAGGCCGAACGAGTGGCGCGCATCATCTGCGACGTGCTCATGCCAGCGGGCGAGCGTTTCGCGGGCGACCCGCGCGCCGTGCTCGTCGCCGCGCTGGGCGAAGCCGACGCGCTTGGTTTCCGCTACGAAGTCTCGCCGGAGCTAGAGTTCTTTCTCCTGCGCGAGCGCGAGGGCGCCGCGACTGACCCGCTGCCGCACGACCGGGGCGGCTACTTCGATCTCTCCACCGACGAGGCTGCCGATGTGCGCCGCGAAATCGCTTCGGAATTGGGGCAGATGGACATTCGTATCGAGTCCAGCCATCACGAGGTGGCGGCTGGCCAGCACGAGATAGATTTCGTGGCCGCCGACGCCCTGCGCATCGCCGACGCCGTCGTTACGGCGCGCTATGCCATCAAGGCTATCGCGCAGCGCCACGGGTTATGGGCCACATTCCTGCCGAAACCGCTCGTTGGCATCAACGGCTCTGGCATGCACACCCATCAGCGCCTGCTGCGCGTCAGCGATGGCGCGGATGCCTTCGACGACCCGCGCGATAGCGAATATGGCCTGTCGCAGGTGGGGCGGCGCTTCATCGCCGGACAGCTTGCCCACGCGCCTGGGATGAGCGCCATCGTCGCGCCGCTCGTCAATTCCTACAAGCGGCTCGTGCCTGGCTTCGAGGCGCCGGTGATGATTAGTTGGGGGCGGGTCAACCGCGAGGCGCTGGTGCGCGTGCCACGTGCCGCGCCCGGCATTCGTGAGGGTGTGCGGATTGAACTACGCAGCCCTGACCCAAGCTGCAATCCCTACCTTGCCTTCGCGGTGATGCTGCGCGCCGGGCTGGATGGCATTACCCACGAGTTGCCGTTGGCTCAGCCGGTGGAGGAAGGGCTGTACACGCTGGACGAACTAGCCCGCTTGCGCTGGAATATCGGACTGCTGCCCGCAACACTTGGCGAGGCGCTCACCGCGCTGCAAAGCGACGATGTGGCGCTCAGCGCGCTCGGCGAGCAGATCGCCGCATGGTTTGTAGAGGCGAAATCGCGCGAGTGGCGCGAGTATCGCCAGCAGGTGCATCTGTGGGAGCTTCACCGCTACCTGCCCATGTACTAAAATCGAGCGCACGCAAGGCTGCTGCTCACGGCTGCGGCTGTGCCAGGTCGTTGCGGCGTACCGGCTGCAACCAGAGCGATGCGTGTTCTGGCTGCATCGTCTCCTCCACCACCTGCACCAGACTCTCCGAGAGCGCCGCTAGCTCGACCTCCTGGCGCAAGGTGGCGCTGAAGCGTTCCAACGTTTGCCGCGCGTCGTACTTGCGGCGGTAGAAGCGGCGGTCAATCACCGACTGGATGCGGCGGCGCAACGGCTGGAACAGCGCGGCAATGGCCAGGGTGGTGATAACGATCACAAGCGGTGAATTCTCGCTGCCGTGGGATTGCGTCAATCCGTTGACCATCGCCTGCAAGCCGACAACCCCCGCGACATAGACGAGCGCCAGAACAACGGTGAGCGAGCCGTACACCAACGCCCGATTGACGATGACATCAATGTCATACAGGCGATAGCGCAAAATGGCGATCCCGAAGCAGACCGCCAGAATGACGATCATCAAGAAGCTATCTGGACCAGCAAGAAGTGGAAAGAGCGAGTCGGGCCGCTGCAGCGCAGGGATCCACGCGGCGGGCTGCCAATATGCCTGATTCACCACCAACGTGAGGACCAGGCCGTAGACCGCCCACTTGGTTTGCTGACGCTGTACCGGGGTAGAGATACGCCGGTAGCGATAGATCTGACCGACGATAAGACATAGAAAGGAGATTAGGATTGTAGCCAAGGTGATCGCATCAGGGAGCAGATTGCCGAGGAGTCCGCTCGCGATCAGCACCGGCACGACAGTCGGCAGCCACAGCCAGCGCGGCACGAAGCGTCCACTTGGAAAGATAGCAACCAGAAGATATATGGTGACAAAGCCAGCTATACTATATAACTGTCCGATTGGCTGCGCTATACTTCCCAGTCCCATCCCTACCGGCGTAAAGTTGACCGGCATCAGCACCAGCGTCAGCGCCACCAGCAGCGCCATCCAGTCGTCGGAGCGCCGCCAGATTAGCACCGCCGCCACCCCACTAACCAGCAGGATCGTGAGATACGACAACACAGCCACCGCCAGCGCCAGCGCATTTGGCGTGATGCCCAGCTTCGCCAGCGGCGCAACCTGCTCTGGAGAGATGATGCATGAATTGGATGGATCGGCGCAGGGAGTGGCAAGACGGGGCATGAGACCAGGAAATGCGAGCAGATATAGCCCGATGGTAGAGCCTATCGCCGCGAACACGATGGCGCGGACGGCCACCAGCCACGTGCCGTGCAGGCGCGTATCATGGGGTTCATTCCCGATAACGCCAGTGGGGATCGCTACCTGCGCATGGTGCGCCTGATCTGGCTGACTCATCAACAATCCTCCGCGAGCGTCGTCTACTGGCCGCCTCTGTGACCCATGCACATACGCTCATGTACTGGGGCCAGTATACTCATCTCACGTCTCCCAAACGTTACGAACATCGTTACAGCGGAAGGCGCCTCATCCATCGCGGCCTTCCAGGCACGTAGACTCGCCAGGCTACCACCGCGACGCCGTGCGCCAAACGTGTCATCCCGGCGCGCGGATGTGACACAGTGGTGATGTCGCCACCGCATGCTCGTATGATGACGGTGAAGGCGCCATAGCAGCATCTCCATAGAACATGTCACAAGGGGGTTTTCGCATGCTTGGGAGGACTTCACGATGACCGCTGACCACACTGACTCCGCACAGTCCATTGAGCGCTATCGCACCAATCTGCGTGAGGAACAGGAAGGGGCAGCGCTCTATCACATGCTGGCGCAGGCTGAGAAGAATACACAACTCGCGGAAATCTATCGCAAACTGGCGGAGGTCGAGCAGCGCCACGCCCATGTTTGGGAAGAGCGGTTGCGCGCCGCGGGTGAGCATGTCACGCCGTATACGCCGAACTGGCGCATACGTACACTGGGCTGGCTGGCGCAACGTTTCGGCGCGGGTGCGGTGCTGCCTATCGTCTCTTCGATGGAACGCGACGCGGCGCACAACTACGACGGCCAACCCGAAGCGCGCGCCGCCGGTATGCCTGCCGATGAACGCTCGCATGCCCGCGTATTCCAGTATCTGCAGCGCACCACGCCAGGCGGCGTCCCTGGTTCGATGCTAGCCCAACTCGAAGGCCGCCATCGCAACACCGGTGGTGGCAATGCGCTGCGTGCTGCCGTGTTAGGCTCAAGCGATGGCCTGACCTCCAATCTGAGCCTCGTTATGGGCGTCGCTGGCGCCAGCCTCCCTGGCCATGCGATTCTGCTCACCGGCCTTGCGGGCATGCTCGCGGGCGCGCTTTCGATGGCCATTGGCGAGTGGCTCTCGGTGCAGAGCGCCCGCGAACTGTACGGACACCAGATCAGCGTCGAGCAGCAGGAACTCGAAGAAGTGCCCGATGAAGAACGTGAGGAGTTGGCGCTGATCTACCAAGCCAAGGGTATCGAAGCGAGCGCCGCCAACGCATTGGCGGACCGCATCCTCAGCGATAAAGCAACGGCTCTCGATACGCTTGCCCGTGAAGAATTGGGCATTGATCCCGAAGAACTGGGCGGCTCTGCCTGGGAAGCCGCCATCGCCTCATTCCTGCTCTTCACCGTCGGCGCGATTGTGCCAGTCATCCCGTTTGCCTTCGCCAGTGGCTTCGGCGCGGTTCTCATCAGTCTGCTACTCAGCGCTGGCGGCCTGTTCTTGATCGGCGCGGGCATCACCCTCACCACCGGCACCCCGCTGCTCAAGGCCGGTGTGCGCCAGATGGTGATGGGCCTAGCAGCAGCGGCGATCACCTTCGGCCTGGGCAGGCTCGTCGGCGGTATAGCCAGCTAGGTCTGCACGACGATTCCCACGCTTGCCCTTCCCAGCCAATAGTCAACACTATTTTAATCACTCTTGACTAATATGCATGCACCGGATTATCATCTACTCGCATAGTCAAACATGACTATGCATGAGTGACTAACTGACGTGCAGACTAGAGAGGATTCCCAACAATGTTCCTCGCGCTACGTGAACTGCGCCACTCGCGACTCCGCTATGGCCTGATCGGGGCGATTCTCGCGCTGGTCGCCTGGCTCGTCTTTCTGCTCTCCGGGCTGGCGAACGGTCTCGCCACCGATAATGGCTCGGCGATCCAGCATCTCAACGCCGATTATGTCGTCTTTCAATCCGGCGCGCGTACCCTGCTGCACCGCTCGATCCTACCCATGCAGACGGTGCAGGCGGTGAAACAGGTTTCCGGCGTGCAAGATGCTGCGCCTTTGGGCCAGTTCACCATCACCGTGCAGCGTGTGGGCAGCAGCGAGCAGATTGACGCGACGGTGCTCGCGATTGACCCAACGAGCTTCCTGGCGCCTCCCATCATCACCGGAACCGGACTGGACAGCGCCAATCAGAACGGCGTCGTGCTGGATCGCACCGCCCAGCGCCATGGTGTCAAACTGGGCGATACGCTTAAGGTCATGCCCGCCGGACAGGAAATGACCGTGGTGGGCTTCACCGAAGGCCAGACCTACAGCCACCTGCCTGTAATCTACATGGATATTCCTCTGTGGCAGTCGCTACGCTTCGCTGCCCCTGGTTCAGCGGGCGCCATCACCGACCCCATCAGCGCGGTGGCCGTCAAGATGGATAGCGCGGCAGCGGCTCGCGTCGCGGCGGATGTCCCTGGCGTCGAAGTCGCCACCAAGGACAGCACCTTGCAGAATCTCCCCGGCTATAAAGAAGAGACCGGCTCGGTCAACATGATTCAGGCCTTCCTCTTCATCATCGCCGCGTTCATTATGGCTGCATTCTTCTACGTGCTCACGTTGCAGAAAAGCAACCAGTTTGGTGTGCTCAAGGCACTCGGCGCGAGCACTCGCTTCCTTGCGCGTGACCTCGTGGGACAGGTGCTGCTGATGACCATCGTCGGCGTCATCGTGGGCGCGCTGCTCTCCTACGCAGTTGCCGCGATCATTCCCGCAGCCGTTCCCTTCGCGCTCAGCACTGGTCTGGTTGTGGTCTACGGCGGTGTGCTGCTGCTGGTCGCGCTGGCGGGAACCCTGCTCTCGCTATTCCAGATCGCCAGGGTTGATGCGCTCGTTGCTATCGGAAGGGTGGACTAACCATGGATAAACTGCTACTCGAAAATGTCTCGAAGGTCTACGGTAGTGGCGAAAATGCCGTCACCGCGCTCGATGCCGTCTCGCTCACTGTACGCGAAGGCGAATTCGTCGCCGTCGTCGGCCCATCCGGCTCAGGCAAGACCACGCTGCTCGCCCTGACCGGCGCGTTGCTGCTGCCCACCAGCGGCACGATCACGCTGAACGGCGAAGATACCAAGCGGCTGGCCCCATCGGCGCTGGCAAAGTTCCGGCTGGAGCATATCGGCTTTGTGTTGCAGTCCTCGAATCTGGTGCCATACCTCACCGCCCGTGACCAGCTCTTGCTGGTGGCTGAATTGGCGGGCAAACGCGACAAAGCCGCGCACGCCCGCGCCACCCACCTGCTCGATGCGTTGGGACTCAGCAAGCGTCATCATCACTACCCCGAGGCCCTCTCCGGTGGTGAGCGCCAGCGCGTCGCCATCGCCCGCGCGCTGATGAATGACCCCGATGTGCTGCTCGCCGACGAGCCAACCGCCAACCTCGATTCCGTGCGCGGACGCGAGGCGGTGCAGATGCTGGCGGCGCAGGTGCGCACATCCCACAAAGCCGCCATCATGGTCACCCACGATGAGCGTATGCTGGACCTCTGCGACCGCGTCGTCCGCATCGCCGATGGCCGCCTCAGCGATGCTCCCATGACCGCGCGCCACTAAGCTCGTGTATAAACCCGCAAATCTAGCCCAAGGTATCGGCACAGGTACACGGGCGGGAGTGTGGCATCCTGAGTAGCCCACTCTTGGCATCCTATTCCTGACGAATCCTCGCGATGAACGCGGATGGTACACTATTGAGCATGATTACACGTGACGAATTGCGCGCCGCAACACACGCGGAAGCGCCTGTTCTTGGCATGCGCGATACCTTTGATGGTTTCGCGCACGATTCACGCGCGGTGCTGCCGGGCGAATGCTTTGTCGCTGTGCGTGGCATGCACGGCGATGGACACGACTATGCGCAAGACGCTATCGAACGCGGCGCGGCAGCGCTGCTCGTCGAACGCGGATGGCTTGAACACAGTGAGGCATCTGGCGTCAGTATTCTGGAGCATGCTCGTCGTGCGGATGTCACCGTGTTTGCCGTTGAGGATACGAGGGCAGCGCTCATCCGCTACGCCGCGGACGTGCTGGCGCGGTGGCAGCCAAAAGTGATTGCCGTCACCGGCAGCGTGGGCAAGACCACCACCAAGGAAGCCATCGCCGACGTGCTTGCGGTGCAAGCGCCAACGTTTCGATCCTGGCAGAACTACAACGATCTGCTCGGCATCCCGCTCTCATTGGGGCGGCTCGAATCCACGCACCGCTACGCGGTCATCGAGCTTGGCGCCGACCATCCCGGTGAAATCGCCGCGCTCTGCGACCTTGTGCGGCCCCAGATTGGCGTCATCACCACTATCAGCCCGGTCCATCTGCAATACTTCGCCAGCGTAGATGCGCTCGGCGAAGAGTTCGCGCACCTCATCACCTCACTGCCAGAACAGGGAACCGCCGTCTTGAACGCCGGCGACGCGGGATGTCGCAAGATTGCCAGAGGCGCTCACGATGCACTACAAATCCGCTACTTTTCCGCCAAGGGGATTGCGACAGCGTATCAGCCCACGCCGCACACGCATAGCAATTACAGACTAGCACTGGCGAATGCGGACGGTAGGCCGTCTCTCGCCTTGCGTGCGGTGCATCCGGTGAATCGTGATGGGCCGGAGGCTGAGCCGATCATCTTCCCGTATCTGCATGGCGAGCATTGGGCCGCTACAGTCCTTGCCGCTCTGGCGGTTGGCGCGGTGTTTGGCATCTCTGAAGCCGACGCAATCAATGCGCTTCGCGATTTCTGCCCGCTGCCAGGGCGGCTCAATTGGCTGGAAGGCGCAGACAACCTGGCGTTGCTGGACGATTCGCACAACGCCGCGCCCGCCAGTGTCGCCGCTGGTCTCGCCGCGCTGAACTCCATAGGGCGCATGCGCTCAGCAGTCCGCATTGCGGTGCTTGGCGATATGCTCCGGCTGGGTGACGCCGAGCAGGAAGCGCATGGAGAGGTGGGGCGGCTTGCCGCCCAGGACGCGGATTACCTCGTCACACGCGGCACACGCGCCGCACGTATCGCCGAGGCTGCCATAGCGGCGGGCATGCCTGCCGAGCATGTTGCCGTCACCCATACCGCCGATGACGCCGCACGCGCCGTTCGCGGGTTCGCCGTCGAAGCCGCTGATGCGGGCGAATCTCCCTCACTGGCCTACATCAAAGGCTCCGAAGAGATGCGCATGGAGCAGGTGACAGAATTGCTTCTCGCACATCCCGAACAGGCTGAGCATGTATTGAACCGGCAAACCCAGGCGTGGCAGCGTGTGGTGGTGATGCGTCCCGACCGACCCACCTGGCTGGAAGTAGACTTGAACGCCATTGGCGGCAACACCCGACTCGCCAAAGAAATGGTCGGCCCGGATGTAGAGGTGCTCGTGAGCCTCAAAGCCGACGCATATGGGCATGGCGCACTGCGTGTGGCACGAACCGTGCTGCATAACGGGGCATCGTGGCTGGGTGTCGCGACGGTCAGCGAGGCGGCGCCACTGCGCGAAGCTGGTATCACCGCGCCAATCCTGGTCTTCGGCTACATTGCGCCCTGGCAGGCACGCGAGGCGGTGCGATTAGACCTGCGCGCGACGGTCTACTCACTCGATGCGGCGCGGGCGCTCTCGCAGGCGGCCCAAGACCTGGGACGTGGGATGCGTGTCCATGTCAAAGTGGATTCCGGCATGGCGCGGCTGGGACTGCGCGCGGAGGATGTCTCCGGCATCGTCGCATTCTGTGACGAGCTTCGCATGCTGCCGGGGCTGGTGGTCGAGGGGCTATTTACGCATTTGGCCACTGCCGATAGCAGCGATAAGACCTACGCCCACCGTCAGCTCGACCGCTTTGCTCGTGTGCTGACCGCACTGGATGAGCGCGGGCTGCGGCCGCCACTCGTCCATGCGGCCAATAGCGCCGCGACTCTGGCGCTGCCAGAAGCGCGCTTTGGCATGGTGCGCCCTGGGGTGGCGATTTATGGGCTTCCACCGTCGGATGAGGTGCGGTTGCCGGAAGGTTTTCGTCCGGCGCTCGCCTTCAAGACACAGGTGGCCCAGGTCAAGTGGATTCCGGCTGGCGAGGGCATCAGCTATGGCGCCACATACGTCACCGAGCGACCCACATGTATCGCGGTGCTGCCGGTCGGCTATGCCGATGGCTTCCGGCGTGCGCCAGCCAATTGGGGCGAGGTGCTCATCCGTGGGCAACGCGCGCCATTGCTTGGCCGCGTGTGTATGGATCAGTGTATGGTAGATGTGACACACATTCCAGGCGTCCGTCAGGGCGACGAAGTCGTGTTGATTGGCCGCCAGGGAGACGACGAAATCAGCGCGGAGGCCGTCGCCCAGCGGCTTGACACCATCGCTTATGAAGTGGTGAGCGCGCTGCTGGCCCGTGTGCCGCGCGTGAGTTAACGCGCGGATGTGACGGCGCGGGCATAGTGTGACGTACTACAGTGTAATAGGCTGTTGTGATATTGCCTGAATCATAGACGTGTACTATGAAAGTGTAGCACGAAGCGGCTGGACGAGAGCGGATGAGAGCGGCGCGAACTGAGGCGAGCTATGGATGAACAGTCGCAAGAGCCTTCACGGGAACTCCCCGCGTGGCTGGGGCGCTGGCGTGCGATATTGAGCGAGGCGCGTACCCGGCGGCTCGCGCGCACAGGCGTGCTTGCGCTTCGTCTGTTGGAGTGGCAGAAGCGCAGCGAGCGCCTGCTCATGACGATGCGCACAACCATAAGGCGCACGCGCACATCCTTTAAACTCGCCTACTACGTTCTCCCGCCAGCGCTGCTCAAGGTACGCCCACGCCAAGATCAGCGCTCCAGGCTCCAGACCGCGCCTCGCGTCCGTATCATTGCGAACCCCATCTCAGGCACGATGCGCGGCAACATCGGTATCGCTGAACTGCAAGATACGGTTGACTGGCTGGAAGATCACGGCATTCCCGCGGAATTGAAACTCACCGAGCGCCCCGGCCATGCGACCCTATTGGCGCGCGAAGCGGTGCGTGCTGGACTGGAAGTTGTCGTTGCGGCGGGCGGCGATGGCACGGTGAACGATGTGATTCAGGCGCTTGCGGGCACCTCAACGGCGCTTGGCGTCTTGCCGATGGGCACAGTCAATGTCTGGGCGCGCGAAGTCGGCATTCCCAGGAATCTTGACCATGCACGCGAGGCGCTGGCGCATGGTGTTCGCCGCCAGATAGATCTGGGGCGCGCAGGAAGCCGCTATTTTCTGCTGATGGCGGGCATTGGCTTCGACGCTGAAGTTGCGCGGCGCGTGGATCGCGGGCCGCTGAAGCGGCTGGGGCTAAAGATGCTCGATTATCTCGCTACCGCTGGCATGCTGAGTGTGACACAGCGCCCCACCCGTGTCTGGATGCGCTATGGAGGCAAACGACGCAGTGTCAATGCGTTGATGATTATCATTGGCAACACGCGCCTGTATGGCGGCGCGCTGACCTTCGCCAAGAACGCCATTGCGGATGACGGGCTGCTCGACTTGGTCGTCGTGGAGAGTACGAGCGTTCTCCAGCGGCTCGGTGTGCTGCTCTGGGCGGTGCTGCGGCGGGTGAAATTCACACCGAAGATTCGTTATGCGCAGGCGCGCATGGTCCGTCTCGAAGCGAATTGGCCGGTGCCCGTGCAGGTGGATGGTGAAGTCATTGGCACCCTGCCAATGAGTTTCAGCGTGGCGCCGCGCGCCCTTACCGTAATCCTCCCAACGAATGGCCACGATGCGCTCTTCCGGCGCTCTCCTGTCGGCGCCAGACACACGGAACGGCCCGTAACGGAGGGAGAGAACTGATCCCCCGGACGGCGCAATACTGGCGGTGGAACGGCGGGGAGAGTATACTCAATGAGAACGTGGCCGGGCGCGCATCCAATTGCATGACATGATTGATCGCAGTAATTCATACCGTGCCGCGAATAGCAGCAGGAGCAGCACGAATGGCGCAAACACAGGAACGCCAGCAAAAGAACACAGCGCCCGCCAGTTCGCCGGCGGCGACAGGCGCAACTGAAACGGCCAAGAGCACCCCACGGCTCGGCTTTCTCAACTTTCTACGCGGCAACCCATCGGCAACGAGCGCAAACGGCCAGCGTCCGGCTAAAGCATCGAGTGGAATGGGACGGTTTCTTTTCGGATTTTTGATTTTGATGTTGCTTGCCCAGGTCATGCAGATTGGCATTAGCCTCCTCAACGTCAATATGCACCTGAATCTGGAGCGGCCTTTTGGCGATAGTTCCACACCTATCATTGGCGGTCTGCATCTATCTTATCTTGCTGTGCTCTATATCGTGCTGCTCTTCGGCCTGTACATCTTGCTGCTGCGGCTCAAGATTATTCCGAGTGACCCCCTAGGCAGCAAAGCGCGCATGCAAGCGAATGCGCGGGCAGCACGGGAGACTCGCCCATCTGGCACAGCGACCAGAAGCGCTTCAAGCGCCACCGCTGTAAACCTCCAACCGCGTACTCGCGCCGCCCGTCGTGAGACCACCCGTGCCGCCGAAGCCGCCGCTGCCGCAAAGGCCGCTGCCGCCACCAGCAAGAAGAAAGTCTGGGGTAAGTCTTCCGCAAAAGCGTCATCCGCTCCACCACCTGTTTCCACAAAGATGGCGCAACCCGCTGGCAGCCATGACGACGAGTATGATCGCGTGCGGGCCGAGCAGCGCCTGCGTCGCCGCCGCGAAGCGAAGCGTTAGCGAACAGATCACCGTAACAGATCACCGCAATGAAGGGAATAGCCCCATGCTGGAGGATATACACATCGGCGTTCCCGTGGATGGTGGAGATGGCCATCGTCTGGGCACACTGAAGCGTATCGTAGTCGCAACCGGCGATACCCGCGTGACGCACGTCGTCGTGGATCCGGGCCTCATCGAATCCGGCAATGCGCTTGCGCCCGGCGGATGGGAAAAGCCGCGCGAGCGCCTCGTTCCCGTATCGCTGATAACCAGCGCCAACGACCAGCATGCGCAGCTTTCCTGCGACGAGGCAGCCTTTCTCGCACTGTCACTCTTTGAGCATGAGCACTTTGTTGAGACCGAGATCACCCCTTCCAGCCCACATCGGCGCTTCCGCTTCGGCGATCTGATCAATTACATTGCCTCCGTCGCTGGCGGCGCGCCGGTCCAAGCTCCCGAATCAGTCTCGTACAGTGAAAAGCCGGGCGCTGCTGAAATCGGCGAAGGCACGGCTGTCTGGCGGAAAGAGCCACATGACGAGATTGGCGAGGTAGAGCGCGTGCTCTTTGATTCGGACACACAGCGCGTATCGGCGCTGGTGATGCGCCGCAAAGGAGTATTTGGGCGCTCACTGGTATTGCCCATCAGCGAGGTCGCGGACATCCAAGACGGCGTCGTGCATATCACGCTGGATGACGCCGCGCTTGATGCGCTGCAACCCTATGAGAAGGCGAGCGAGTAGTAATCAAGTCGAATACCGGGCTGAGTTCAGCATAGGGAATGTGGTTCGCGGGTAGGTTAGAGTCCTGTCCGGGCCTGGTCGGCACGCGCCTGAGCTGCGTCCTCCTGCTCCTCGTCGTCGTCCAGATTGTCATCGAGATGTCCGGTGTAGGGGCCGTCAATGCCCTGGTGCAGAACACGCAATGAGAGCAGCGCGCAACGCTGCCGCGCGGGGCCGATCTCTACGCCAAGCATCTCCAGTACATCGCTCGGCCTCAGCGCGCGTAGCTCATCGAGAGTCGCGCCTTCGATCTTCTCGGTGAGCATCGAGGCCGACGCCTGGCTGATAGCGCAGCCGCGCCCGTTGAAACGCACGTCAGTGACGCGACCATCGGTGACGTTCAGGTCAATCGCGATGCGGTCACCGCAGAGCGGGTTCGTATCGGCAGCGTGAACATCGGGATGCTCAAGCGTGCCGTGATTATGTGGCTCACGGTAGTGGTCGAGGATATATTGGCGGTAGATGTCGTCCATCAGATGGCCTCCAAGGGTTGAGATGCGTGATGTGGACGGGGTCGGCGCACTTCAGTTGATGCGTCCCCGGCATAGGTCCTTTCAGTATACTACCGCCGAATGGGTTTCTGTGTGCGAGCCTCGGGTGCTTTCGTCAGTAGAGCCAGGGCAGCGCCAGCACCAGAAGCAAACCCCAGACCGCATAGAGCGCCGTGCCGAAGCGGAAAGTAGACTGGAGCGCATCTACCCAGGCCGTTTTGTTGGCGCGCAGTTGCCGGAAGAGCAGCAGCGCAAGTATGGCGATGTTGATGATGTTCCAGCCAAGCACCACGAGCCGGTTCATGGTGAGGTGGTCTTGCGTGGTGCGGTAGATGATGGCGGCGAGCGCATAGAGGCCCACCAGTGTGACCAGCGCGGCGAGAGCGATGATACCACCGCGCAGCCATGCGACATAGCGAGAGGGCACATCATCACGGCTCACCGGCGTCACGCCAATCAGCAGACCTATGATCGCGAACAAGAGCACGTTGTAGACAATCAGCACGTTGCGATTGTTGAAGGGCTGGGTGAAGTTAAACGGGATGAAGCAGATGTAGATGACCAGCACGAGCAGGGTTAAGGGCAACAGCGCGCGCATGAGTATCGTCAAGATACGCCCAAAGCCGCGCCGGAAATCTTGCTCGCTGGCGTTTAGCGTTGGGTCATAGACGCTCGCTACGGCCAGCACTGGAATCAGGCCAGCGCCACCCGCGATGAGGAGCCGCACGAAAACATCGGGGATCTCGACGCTGATGGCCTGAAAGACACCATAGGTCAGCCCGACGAAGATGCCGCCCGCGATGACTGCCACACCTGCCGTGCCGATGGTCTCGATGGATTTGTTCAAGAAGGCGAAGCGATTGCGCGCGGATGATCCCCACCCTAAGACGGCCAGACCAACCGCGACCGCAGCCAACAGCGGCAAGTGAAGCCCGATCATGGTGAGATATTGCGATTGCGTGGTGGATACGGCACGCAGGGCCATGACCAGGGCATAGGCGGTGACACCTATAAGACCGATACCTATCAGCCCCGCGCGATTGTAGCCTTGCCGCGCGGTGAATATCAGAAATGCGATCAGGGCGAGTGCGGTGATTGGCGCCCAAATTTCCGCCAGATACGGAACATGCCGCGCCAAGATCAAGCCAGGGTCAGAGAGCAGCCAGAAGATGAGCGCCAGCGCCACGCTCAGCGGTATGGCCAGCCGCCAATTGGCATGGCGAGCGGATGGCTCTTCGGTGGCAACAGATTGCAGGCGATAGTGCCATGCCGCGAAGAGCAGATTGTCGGGCGTTTCGCGATAGGCCGTCTCGATGGCGAGGGTATAGGCGTGAGTGGTTTTCGCTTCACGCGCCGAACGGTAGAGATCTTCGAGCGCGCGGGGATCACTCTGTGCGGCAAGAATTGCGGGCAGTATGTCGCCTCCACTGGCGCTGATAGAGCTATCCGCAGGCTGATTCTGACTCATACACACTCCTCACCTTCACCTGGACCTATTCTGCTCGGCGCACCGCAGTTCGGTGGCACGGAGGTCGCCGCACTAAACAGTGCTTCCAGGATACTGGTGTGGCGCAAGTCACGGCAATGGAGTGGGGTGCGGGCTAGCTGGTTTGGCGTGCGGAAGCAGGTACACGTGGGTGTGGAGAATATCACACACGAGAATGGATGGCTGAGGTTTACCGGCTGAGGTGCGTGTGCGACGCCTACAGTATACCCCATGTTCGCCATGAACCGCATCGGCTAATCATCCGATGTTTTGGTCTGCGGAATCGTCCATAATGCAGCGGCGTGTGTCATGTGGGAGGTGTGGTACGAGGACAGCGCACGGGAGGTCGTTTGATGGACTGTGCCAACTTGAAGATCACGTATTTCGAGGCGCTGGGGGATGGGTATCTCCTGGCCTTCACCGCTGACCGGAAGACGCTGCGCCAGGCAACACGGGCGATTCTCGCGCTGGACCCATGGCAGCGGCGCTGGATCGCGGCGGAACATGCGTGGTGGATCAGCGACGATGCGATCAGCCGCCTTGGTCGGCATCTGCCGCCGGTGGGGGTGGCGCTGTATCAGTGGCATGCGCGGCCCATCACTTTGGAAGACCTGTTGAACTGGGGCGAATATGGCACGAGCAGGCCGCGCATGAGACGAAACGCCTATGTGCCGCCGGATGTTGCCGCCGCGTACACGGCGCTCGGTTTACCGCCCGGCGCGCCAGCGGAAGCGGTGACGGCGGCGCGCCGGACGCTAGCCCGCCAGCATCACCCCGACGCGGGGGGCGTACACGAGGCGATGGCGGCGATCAACCACGCGGCGGATACGGTTATGGAGTGGTTGGAGAGGCAGCAGCGGCTTTCCGTGGCAACCTCAGCAGAGAGATCCACTGCTCATTAGGGGGAAATCTGATGCACAGCGGGCTGGTGCAGGTTGTAGGATGCGTATGGGGCAAGCGTCGCCCTGCTACCGCGCAACCTCGCACGTCACCGCTATGGGGGACGCCGCAGCGAGTCTGAATCAGGAGTGCGCCCAGCATGCCGGATTTCGTCCCTGGACTCGATCTCAGTCGCGCATTCTATGCCGAAGCGGTGCGGCCCATCCTCGCGTCACAGTTCCCTGATCTGGTGTATGCCGCCGCACTTATCGGTTACGGCTCAGATGTACTGGGCTATGATACGCCACGCTCTACCGACCATGAATGGGGTCCGCGGCTCTTGCTCTTTCTGCCGGATGAAGTTGCGCCTAGTCTCGGCGACGCCATAGAAGATGCTTTGCGTGCAGCTTTGCCAGTTGAATTTATGGGCTACTCGACCAGCTTCGGGCCAAAGGACGCGCAGGGTGTGCGGCTGCGCGTGCTAGGGGAGCCAGGCCACATCACGCATCATGTGGATATCTGGACCTTGGGCGCGTTCACCCTGATGGAGTTGGGCGTAGATCCGGATCAGGCATTGCTTGCAGGGGACTGGCTGGCGCTCCCCGAACAGAAGCTGTTGCAGGTGACGAGCGGCGCCGTGTTTCATGATGGTCTCGGTACGTTGACGGCACTTCGCGAGCGGCTGGCCTATTATCCACATGATGTCTGGCTTTATCTGATGGCGGCGCAATGGATGCGCGTCGCGCAGACTGAGGCGTTCGTGGGGCGAACTGCCGAGGCGGGAGACGACCTTGGCGCACGGCTCATCACTGCCGCTCTCGTCCGCGATCTGATGCGGTTAAGCTTTCAGCAGGCGCGACACTATGCGCCGTACAGCAAATGGTTTGGCAGCGCATTTGCCGGCTTGCCTGTCGCGGATGTGTTGGGTCCAGTGCTGCGCCGTGCGCTTGCGGCAGACAATGGCCACGAGCAGGAAGATGCTTTGGTCAGCGCATACGCCATCGTTGGCGAGCAGCACAACGCGCTTGGCATCACGCCACCACTCGATACTGCGCCTAGTCTCTTCTATGACCGGCCGTATCGTGTGCTGGCAGCGGGTCGCTTCGTCGAAGCGCTGGCCCGCGCCATCGAAGGCGACGAGGTCAAGGATGTTATGAAGACAGTGGGCTATATCGGGGCTATTGATCAGATCACCGATAGCACCGACGTGTTGACACATCCTCGGATATTTCACCGGATGCAGGCGCTATACAAAGAGGGCTAGAAGGCGAAGACCTCGTTGGCATGGGTGAGCGCCTCGGCGAGGGCATCTATCTCGGCTGAGGTGGTGTAGACATAGAAGCTGGCGCGCGCCGTTGCGGGGAGTTTGTAGCGTTCCATGAGCGGCTGGGCGCAGTGGTGTCCGGCGCGGACGGCGATGCCGTCGCGGTCGAGCAGGGTGGCGAGGTCGTGGGGATGGATGTCGCCAAGGGTGAAGGAGATCACGCCGCCGCGTCGCTCTGCTGGTGGGCCGTAGACGATGAGGCCAGGAATACTGGCAAGCCGATCCAGGGCGTAGGCGGTCAGGGCATGCTCGTGCTCGCGAACGCGCTGCATACCGAGGGCGCTGAGGTAGTCTACAGCGGCGCCAAGGCCGACGGCTTCGGTGATGGCGGGGGTGCCAGCTTCAAACTTCCAGGGGAGGTCGTTCCAGGTGGAACCATCGAGATGCACTTCGCGGATCATGTCGCCACCGCCAAGGAAGGGGGGCATGGCTTCGAGTAGCTCGCGCCGCCCCCAGAGGACGCCGATACCGGACGGCCCCAGCATCTTGTGGCTGCTGAACGCCAGGAAGTCGCAGTCGAGCACGCGAACATCTACGGGCAGGTGCGGTACGCTCTGGGCGGCGTCCAGCAGGACTAGCGCGCCTATCGCGTGCGCTCTGGCGATGATCTCTTGCACGGGCGGCAGCGTGCCAAGCACGTTGGACATGTGGGTGACGGCGACGAGCTTCGGACGCTCGGCGGCGAGGAGCTGGTCAAAGGCGGCCATATCCAGCTCGCCGCTATCGGTGATGGGCACGTAGACCACGCGCGCGCCGGTGCGGGCGGCGGCCAACTGCCAGGGGACGATGTTGCTGTGGTGCTCCATCTCGGTGAGCAGGATGGCGTCGCCGGACTTGAGATTGGCGTCGGCCCAGGTGCGTGCGACGAGGTTGATGGCTTCGGTGGTGTTGCGGGTCCAGATGACTTCGCGCACACTGCGAGCATTGATGAAGCGGGCGACCTTCTTGCGCGCGCCTTCGTAGGCGCTGGTGGCTTCTTCGCTGAGGGTGTAGGCGCCACGATGGATGTTGGCGTAGGAGGTGCGGGTGAAGGCGTCCATGGCGTCGAGCACCTGGCGTGGCTTCTGCGCCGAGGCGGCGCTGTCGAGGTACACCAGCGGCTTGCCGTTGATCTCGCGTGTGAGAATGGGGAAATCCTCGCGGGGGGCGAGTGAGCCGATCGCGCCCGCGCCGTGTGCCTGCGCCGCTACGTCAATGTGCGTCGTGTTCGCCATGCCCCTCGCTCCTTTGCGTTGGTGACTCGCCCGGAAACTTTGGGGCCGGGAGCATGATGCCCGACCCCGCATAGACTGGCATGCGCTGGAAGCGCTTAGACTGTGGCAGCTTCATCCTCTTCGAGGGCCTGAATCAGCAACTCGTAGCCTTGCTTGTCCACTTCGAGGGCAAACTCGCGGCCACCAGACTTGACAATGCGACCCTTGTACATGACGTGGACGACATCAGGCGTGATGTAGTCGAGGATGCGCTGATAGTGGGTGATAATCAGCACGCCGAGGTTGGGGCCGCGCACGGCGTTGACGCCCTCGGAAACGATGCGGAGCGCGTCTACATCGAGGCCGGAGTCGGTTTCGTCGAGGATGGCCATCTCAGGCTGGAGCATCGCCATCTGGAGAATCTCGGCGCGTTTCTTCTCGCCGCCGGAGAAGCCTTCGTTGATATAGCGGCTGATGAAGGTGTTATCCACTTTCAGGAGCTGCATCTTCTGGTTGAGCAGCTTGCGGAACTCTGCGGGCGGCATGCCTTTGCGCTTGGGCATCTCGCCGCTCGGCGCGGCGGGGGCGTTGGGGTCGTAGCCCTCGCGCTTGGCTTCGACGGCGCGGCGCAGGAAGTTGCCCACAGAGACACCGGGCACTGATGAGGGATATTGGAAGGCGAGGAAGATGCCGAGACGCGCGCGCTTATCCGCTGAAAGTTCGAGGATGTTGATACCCTTGAACAGGATTTCGCCTTGCGTTACCTCGTACTTGGGATGGCCCATGATGACGTTGGCGAGCGTGCTCTTGCCGGAGCCATTTGGCCCCATCAGGGCATGGGTTTCGCCCTGGGTGATGGTGAGATTTACCCCGCGCAGAATCTCTTTACCTTCGACGCTGGCGTGCAGATCTTTGATAATCAGTTGCACTGGCGCATTCGGATTGCCGTTCGAGTTCTCCATAGCGAGCTAGATGTCCTCCCGCAGCGCCATGCTGACGCTGGCTAGAAATCGTGCTATCCGTGTGATGCACGGAACGGAAAGCGGTTCGGTGAAGCCACGATGGCTTCAATAGATGCCGAAATTGGTACCCTTTCGGGGCTAGTTGGTGTGTTGATGTGGCGCTCAGACACTCTGGCGGCTCCGGCTGCGCTCTTTGCGCGGCGCGAGTGTCACGAGCCGTGCGGGAGGCGGGTGAGCGATGTCGGATTCCTGGACCAGATCGCCGAGGGTCATCGAGTCGAGTGTGCTGGTGATGGCGTTGCGGACCCGCGCCCAGAGGTATTTGGTGGAGCAGCCATCGAGCCGGTCGCAGATGACGCCCATTTCGCCCTCGGTGGCACAGATCATGGGCGCAATCGGCCCTTCCAGCGCACGCAAGACCTCGCCCATGCGGATCTCGCTGGGCGGCCGGCTGAGCCGGTAGCCACCATGCGCGCCACGGGTGGACTCGATCAGATGCGCCTCGCGGAGACACTTCACCAGTTGTTCCAGGTATTGAACTTTTAGCTCCAACCCCTCGGCCTGACCAATCTCCGTGAGCGAGCGTGTGCCGTTGTCGTAATGCCGGGCCAGATCCACCATCAGGCGCACACCGTACTCGCCACGGGTAGACACACGTAACATACCGGCCTCCTCGCCGCTGGTTTGCGCCTGCCGTTGCATCTATTCCGACTAATCCACTCGGATATAACTATAGCATCGGGGGACCGGGCGGGTCAAGCAAGGCGGGTTGGCTCTGGGTGGGTTTTCTTTTCTTCCCGGGTCGTTCTGGTAACGCCTGGGTGGTGGTGTCGGCCCACCAGAAGCAGATGGGGCGTGCGGGGTCGTAGGTGCGGAGGCCGCGATTGGTGCGCAGGCTGACACCAACGGCGGCGTATTTGCAGGTGGTGAAGAAGTCGTCGAGCAGGCGGCAGCGGTACTGGTCTGAGGAGCTGAACGCTGAGGGCAGGGCGTGGCGTGGATAGCCGAGCCAGGTTTCATATGTGGCGTAGGCGTCGCGGGAGTAGACGGCGAGGCCAGCGAAGAGGTCGGCAAGCTGGATGAGTGGCTGGGTGGTGGAAGGACTGGGGGTGATGTCGGTGATGTGTGGTGTGGTGAGGAGGCGTTGCCAGCGCAGGGCGTCTTGTTCGTCGGGGTAGATGTGGAATGCGGCGCCGGCTGGCCAGCGCTGGGGCAGGATGTGGCCGAGCAGATGGGCATACATGTGATGCAGTCGCTGAAGATGTGGGAGCGTATGTTCTGGCGCGCTGGGGGCGGCGGTGGTGTCCCAAGTGAGGGTGTCTATGCGCAGGGTACCAGCACGCGCCTGATCGAGCGCCCACGTGAGGAGCCGTGCGGCGGCGAAGTGATGTTTGGCGGTGCGGAGTTTCTCCCATTTGCATTCGCGGACGCTGGAGAGGTCGAGGAGCGTTCGTATAGCGGCGCTGAGAGTAGGGGCGTGTTCTATAGGCGCGCTGACCATGCCCAGGCCGCGAATGCGCCCGACGTTGTATTGGGTTTCGTCGGTGCAGGCGATGTGGGATGCGGTGGGGTTGTATGGGTCAGGCTGGTGGAGTGTCATGCGCTACTCCTCTGGGCCATCCATGGCCGGAGCATGGGCGGCAAGGCATGAATGCCACAGGTAGTCGGAGTGGCCGATGTGGCTGCGGATATGAGTTGCCGATTTGGCCGATTTTCGCGGTGATGATGGGGAGATGTGACTTGAATTGACGAGAAGTGGCGAGACAATTTTCGCCGTTTTCGCCGCAATTTGGTGTTGTACACACGAAGGGTAGTTGCCGATTCTGCCGATTTTCGTGAGATGAGCAGTGGCCGCGAGGGCAGACAGGAATGTCCGCCCCACTGACAGTTGCCGATTCTGCCGATTTTCGCGAACATGCGGGAGGGTAGTGGCCGATATGGCCGATACTGGCAGACGGGAATGCCCGCCCCACACAGGGCCAGCGGGACGCTGGCGGTACAGATGGGAGTGGCCGATATGGCCGATTATGCGATTTACAATTTTTCGCCGTTTTCGCCGCGGCTTTGCGAGGGTGCGCCTGACAGGTGGTTGCCGGAGTTGCCAGCGGGACGCTGACGCCACAGGTTCCATTTGCCGGAGTTGCCGATTCTGCCGATTTTTCATTTTGTGGGCCACCAGTGGCCGATATGGCCGGATACGTGGGTTGTGGGCATGGCGCGGATTCTGGTTATTGGGATGGCTATCTGGATAGTGTAGCATGGGAGCTGGGCCGTGGCGAGGGCCGAGAATGGGGTCAAAGAAGGGCAGGTGAGGACAGTTGTGGACACAGAGGGGTGAGCAGATGGAGCGCTGGCGATGACGCTTGACCAGAGAGGGATTTGCCGGTATGGTGGCAAGCGCGATATGTGCGAGGCGACGGGTTGTGATGGGAACGGGCGCAGCGGTGGCGAGCGGAAGGGGGTACGGAAATGGCAAGTATTACGGAGAATACGCTGGTGGGTGTGCTGGTGGCGTCGGCTCCGGGGATAGCGGTGGCGCTGGTGACGCATTGGCTGAATTTGTGGCGGGAGAGTGCGCGGGCGCGACTGGCGCGGGAGAACGCACGGGCTTTGCTGATGGTGGAGATTACGAGCGATAGAGGGGCATTGGCGGCATTTTGGAGCGAGATCAATGGGTTGGATACGGATGCTAACGGGGAGAGTACGGAGGAGCACCTGACAGCGATGGCGAGCGCGGGTTGGTTGGGCGTGCCGTTGCCAGAATGGGATTTCGCGCGGTGGGAGCACTTTCCGGCGGATGCGCTGAGCGCGTGGGAGCCAAAGGAGCTGCTCGATATTGATCGGTTTTATCGCACCTTGCGCAGTATCACGGAGCGGTACACGGCGATGATGGCGATTGAGCCAGAAGAGCGGGCGGAGTTGCAGAATCGCTTCTGGGCGAATCGCTTTGCGGGGGCGCGGGTGGAGCGGTTCAAGATCGTGGCGAGGCTGGTGGGGCAGGCGCTGGACTTTCCACTTGGTGGCGGAGAGGCGGACAAGAATGTCCGCCCTGATAGATAGCGTGGGCAGACAAGAATGTCCGCCCTGATAGATAGCGTGGGCAGACAGGAATGTCCGCCCTACTGTGGCAGAGGCCGGCGAGACGCCTGCGGTACAATGGGCAGGCAGGCAGACAGACAGACAGACAGACAAGAAATTCCGCTGTACGCAGATTGCTCGGTAATTGGTTGGTGGATTGACGGGACTGGCGCGAGCGCATAGGATGGCGGTGGAAATCCGCCTGAATTGTGTCTTGAATAGTGAGATTGGCTGGCTATCAAATGAGCATGTCTTTCCCTGCACAGACCCGGCTGGTATTCGATCAGCGTGTGCCGATGCGCGATGGGGTGACGCTATCGGCTGATGTGATGTTTCCGGCGGGGGCGCCAGAGAATGGCAAGCGGTATCCAGCGATTGTGCTGCGGACGCCGTACATCAAGGCGAATCCGGTGACGTATGCGAATGCGCGCTACTTTGCTGAGCGCGGGTATGTGTATGTGATGATGGATGTGCGGGGGCGGGGCGACTCGGATGGGGTATGGAAGCCGTATGTGCATGATGGACGCGATGGCTATGACGCTATCGAATGGGTTGCGGCTCAGGATTGGTCTAATGGCAAGGTGGGGACGCTGGGCGGCTCGTATCTGGGGCGCATCCAGTGGCTGGCAGCGCTGGAACAGCCGCCGCACCTGGGGGCGATGGTGGTGCTGGTGACGCCGTCGGATCCGTTCGTGGAGACGCCGACCGGGTTGCCGAGTCCGATGCATTTGTGCTGGGAGCACTTTGTGAGCGGGCGAGTATTACAGCCGATGGAGGCGGTGCAGTGGAGCGAGGTGTATGAGCATTTGCCGCTGCTGACGATGGATGAGCGGGCAGGGCGCGTGATGGCGAACTGGCGTGAGCAGATCGCGCACGCGCAGATGGATGAGTATTGGGATCGAATTTGCTACCAGAACCGATTCGAGCAGGTGAATGTGCCGGTGCTGCATATATCGGGCTGGTATGATGACGAGCAGATTGGCTCACCCATGAATTATATCGGCATGACGACACGAGGGGCTGTGGAGGCGCGGGATAAGCAGCGGCTGCTGATGGGTCCGTGGGGCCATGCGTTGAATACTACGCAGAACTTGGGCGAGGTGGATTTTGGGCCGCTATCGCTGATTGATCTGAAGGGAGAGCAGGCGCGGTGGTTCGACCGCTGGCTGAAGGATGATGAGGATGCGGGCGGCGCGGCGGCGGTGACGATCTTCGTGATGGGCGAGAATGCGTGGCGGGATGAGGCGGAGTGGCCGCTGGCGCGGACACAGTTTACGCCGTTCTATTTGCATAGCGCGGGAAGGGCAAATAGTCGCTTTGGCGATGGGTCGCTGGCGACTGGCGCGCCAACGGAGGATGAGCCGCACGATGGGTATCGCTATGATCCGGCGCGGCCTGTGCCGTTCGTGACAGAGCCAACATCGTCGCAGATCGGCGGGCCGGATGATTATGCGGCGATTGAGCGGCGCGATGATGTGCTGGTGTATATGACGGAGCCACTGAGAGAAGATGTGGAGGTGACGGGGCCGGTGCGGGTAGAGCTGTACGCGGCGTCGTCGGCGCGGGATACGGATTTCATGGCGAAGCTGGTGGATGTGCATCCAGATGGATTCGTGCAGCGGCTGTGTGACGGGATGGTGCGGGCGCGGTTCAGGGCGGGGATGGAGCGGCCAGAGCTGATTGAGCCTGGGCAGGTCTACAAATATGGGATAGACTGCTGGAATACGGCGCAGGTTTTCAAGGCGGGGCATCGTATTGGACTGGAGATTGCATCCTGCGCGTTTCCGAAGTATGACCGGAATCTGAATACGGGAGCGGAGCTGGGCGTAACCAGCGAGATGGTGGTGGCGGAGCAACGCATCTTGCATGATGCGGCGCACCCTTCGGCGGTGGTTTTGCCGATCATTCCGCGATAGGGCGGGCAGACAGAAATGTCCGCCCCACTGGCAGACAGAAATGTCCGCCCCACCCAACTAATGGCAGAGGCCAGCGAGAGGCCAGCGGGGCGCCAGCGGTACAGGCAGATGGCGCTATACAATGGGGCCGGGTCAGTGAGCAATCCGTAGAAAGCGCGAGGGCAAATATGAGCGCAGCACGGCAGGCGGGTCAGGAGATCAGCGGTGCGGAGGCGGAGTTGCCGCGTGTCTCGCTGTGGCAGCAGATTGCTATCAATTTGTTCTGGTTTGCGAACAACATCCACTGGAATGCGCTGCTGGCGCTGATTATCCCGACAATGGTGGCGACGCAATTGCCTTTTGAAGATAAAGGGCTGAATCTGGCGCTGGTGCTGGCGCCGGGGACGGTGGTTGCCTTTCTGATCAATCCATTGACGGGGGCATTGAGCGATTACGCGCGGTTCAAGATGGGGCGTAGGCGTCCGTTCATGCTGATTGGCACGGCGCTGAATGTGGTGATGCTGCTGGCGATGGGTGTGCTGAGCTTACGGGCGGATGGCACGCTGAGTGTGGCAACGGTGCTGGTGGGTTTCATGGTGCTGTTCGCGCTGTTGCAGGCGGCGAATAACTTCGCGAACTCGCCGTGGTCGGCGATCATCGCGGATCTGGTGCCGGAGAAGCAGCGCGGCTCGGCATCGGGATTCTACGGCTTGATGACGCTACTGGGCACGGCGGTGGGGGTGGAACTGGCGGCGGCGCTGGTCCACACGAACGCGAATCCGGGCGAGCAGCCACCGAATACGCTGGCGTTTCGCCAGAGCTTGCTACTGGTGTTCGTGGTGCTGGCGGTGATTCAGGTGGTGTTCGTGGCGATTACGGTGGTGAGTGTGAAGGAGCATCCGCTGACAGAGCCAAAGCCATTTTCGTGGAAGGTGTTTCTGGCGCGTTTCAATCTGGAGCCGCGCAAGTATCCTGATTTCTCGTGGGTTTTGTTGACGCGGCTGCTGATTATGACGGGTATTTGGGCGATCAACTTCTTCCTGTTGTACTACTTCCAGGATGTGCTGGGGATTACGGGCGAGGGACACGGGGCGAGCGCGTTTGGGATCATTACGGTGGGGACGCCGCAGCAGGCGCAGGCAGTGTTCTTGCCGGTGGTGCTGGTGGCGGCGGCGCTGACGGTGTACTTCGCAGGGTGGTTGTCGGACAAGGTAGGGCGCAAGAAGCTGGTGTATCTGTCGGGGGCGATGATGACGGCGGTGGCGCTGATCTTCATTTTCGCCCAGAGTTTTCCGGCGGCGCTGGTGGCGGCGTTGTTCTTTGGGCTGGGGTTCGGGGCGTACACGAGCGTGGACTGGGCACTGGCGACGGATGTGTTGCCACCGACAGATGAGGCGGGCAAGAATATGGGGATCTGGTCAGCGGCGGGGATTATTCCGCAGGTGGTGGGGGTGGTGCTGGGGGGCACGCTGACCTTCACGTTGCAGAAGCTGCCGAACCATATCGGGTATGACGCGCTGTTCGGGGTGACGGTGGTGTTGTTCCTGCTGGGGACGCTGCTGGTGAAGCAGGTGAAGGGCGCGCGGTAGTGGTCGTACACCTCGACGGCTGTACGCGGGCGTGCTATGATGAACGGAACAATACCTCGCCAGTTTTTTGGCGCTAGGAAGGCCTACACATGGGCGAACTCCAGCGGGTCGTGCTGGCTACGACCAATCCGCATAAGATTCAGGAGTTCCGTGAGATTCTGGCGTCGGCGCCGTGCGCGCTGGTTAGCCCTGATGAGCTAGGGATGACTGTACGCATGGAGGAGACAGGGGCGACGTTCGCGGAGAATGCGGTGCTGAAGGCGCTGGCGTATGCGGAGACGGTGGGGTTGCCTGCGCTGGCCGATGATTCGGGGCTGGAGATTGACGCGCTGCATGGCGAGCCGGGGGTGTATTCGGCGCGATGGGCGGGCGAGGGAACGCCCTATACGGAGCGATTTCGTATACTGAATGAGCGGCTGAGCGATGTGCCGGATGAGCAGCGCACTGCGCGCTATCGCTGCGTGATCGCGCTGGCGGAGCCGACGCCGCGCGGCCTCTATGCGGTGGTGGCGGGGACGCTGGAAGGACGGATCGCACGTGAAGCGCGCGGAACCGGCGGCTTCGGCTACGATCCGATTTTTTACGTCCCTGAGCAAGGGCGAACGGTCGCGGAGATGCCATCTGAAGAGAAACATGCGATTAGCCATCGGGGCCGGGCGGCTGCCGCTGTGCTTGGGCCACTCGTGCGGATGCTCGACCAAAGGGCATACAGCATATCTCGCGACTAGGCAACGGGCGTCTGCGGACGCCCCTACAAGGCAATAGGCGTACATCCTACGCATCTACACGACAATGGGCGTCCACCGGACGCCCCTACCAAATTAGAATGAGAAGACGGAGTGTCCACACAGCCTGTGCGCGTGGCGATTGATCTGGAGACGACGGGGTTGCAGCCGGAGTCGGACGCGATTATCGAGATTGGCGCGCTGAAGTTTGCTGGCGATGAGGTGCTCGATACGTTCGAGACGCTGGTAGCGCCTGGGGTGGCGATTCCGTATCGTGTGCAACGACTCACCGGTATTACGGCGGAGAAGTTGCGCGGCGCGCCGCCACTGGCTGAGGTGCTGCCACGGCTACGCAGTTTCCTCGGCGAATTGCCGCTGGTGGGGCATAGTGTGCCATTTGATGCGGCGTTTCTGCGACGCGCGGGATTGGCGCGGCGCAACCGGCTGGTGGATACGTATGAACTGGCGTCGGCGCTGCTGCCTGGACTGCCCAGCTATACGCTGGCGGGGGTGGGGGCGGCGCTGGGGGTGGTCAGCCCGACCTATCACCGGGCGCTGGCGGATGCACAGCTCTCACGCGATGTGTTTCTGGCGCTGCTGCGGCGCTTGCATGGGCTGGACGCGAGCACACTGATGGCGCTGGGCGGGCTGGCGGTGTCTCCGGAATGGACGCCGGGGTATTTCGTACACCAGGCGTTACGCGAACGGCACATCAGCTTGCCGAACGCGAGCGGTGGTGGTGGGCGGGCAACGATCGGCGATATGCTGGCAGCGAAGCTCGACATTGATCCGGTGGTGTTGTCGCTGGCTGTCGCGCGTGATGCAGGGGACACGCCGGATGCGACGCAGGCTCTGGCGGTGGGCACGGGGGAGGGTCCAGAGGTGGCGTTGGGGGAGGCGGGCACACGGCTGCGACAGAGCATTACGGCGCATGTACGCGAGGGGCTGACGGCCGGTGGGGTGTCGTTGGTGGAGGCGCAGAACGAAGACGATGGATTGATCGCTTGCCTGGTTGCCGCGCTGGAATGGCTGCGCGATGGGGATGGCACGATGGTGGTGAGCGCGGCGAATGGCGAGGGAATCGAACGGCTGAGGGGGAGGGTGCTTCCGCGCGCATTCGAGGTGACGAGGATCGCGCCTGAGAGCATCGCGGTGGCGCAGGTGGAGGATCAGGAATCATACGCCTGTTTGCATCGCTGGTTTGGCGCGGCGCGGGCGTCGTGGAATGGGACGTTGTCGCGGGAGTTGTCGCGCGGGCTGGCGCGGCTGGCGGTGTGGTTGCCGGAGACGCAGAGCGGATCTGCTGGTGAGGTGGCGCTGGGCGGGCAGGACATCGCCGGGTGGGATCGAGTGCGCGCGGGGGAGGAGTTCGCGGATTCGAGCGCGAAGTGTAGCTATCGCCGTGAGGGTTATTGCTTCATGGCGCGGGCGGAAGAGGCGGGGAAGCAGGCGCGGTTAGTGCTGACGACGCACCGGGCGCTGGCCGCGCACCTGGCGGGGAATTCGACGATGCTGCCAGACGCGCGGCAGGTGATGGTGGTGGATGCACATCTGTTGGAAGAAGAGTTGCGCCAGGCGCAGAGTGGGGCGCTGGCGCAGCGGGAGTTGCTGGGGCATCTGGCGGCGCTGGCGGAGGTGGGCGCACACGGCGAGCGCGGCGGATTGCTGTATCTGGCGGCGCACGGATTGGAGCAGCGCGGCGGGACGGCGCACCTACGGAACTGGTGCGCGCAGGTGGAGCGGGCACAACAAGCGGCAGAGCGGTTCTTCCTGGGGCTGCATGGATTGTTGGTGGAGGCGAAGGGTGATCCGGAAGGCAGTGGCGTGGGGGAGTCGCCAGAGCAGAGAACGCTGCGGCTGGATGCGGATGCGCAGCGGCTGCTGGCATGGGACGAGGTGACGCGGGCGTGGGAGGCGCTGGCGGGGCAGTTAACGAATGTCTCCAAGCTGGCGCGCGAGGTGGCGCAGAGTCTGGTGAAGGCGCGCGGCGCGAAGGCGTCGGCGGCGAGCGATGGCGTAGCAACGGATCTGCTGGGGTATGCGCGGCGTTTCGATGCGGCGCGGATGCGGGGGGATGCGTTGTTGCGTGGGGGAGCAGACGCGAATACAGTGGCGTGGCTGCGCGTGCCCTATGGAATGGATGGGAATGGGCAGGGACGCAGCGAGGGGAATGGGCGTGGGCGTGGTGAGGGGAACCGGCGGAATCGGGCGGGCCGGAATGATACCGCGCAGGGGCACGCCACGTCTTCTGATGGCGTAGGTGAGCCAGAGGCCCTGGAGGCGCCGGTGCTGTATAGCGCGCCGGTGCGAGTTGGGGAGCGGCTTGCGCCGCTGTGGCGGCCAGGGCATGGGTTGGTGCTGGCTGCGCCCGCGCTGGCAGTCGGCGGGGATTTCGCGTATGCACGCGGGACGTTGGGGTTGCCGGAGACGACGCAGGCGTTCGGGCCGGAGATGGAACGGGGAGAGCAGACGCTGCTGTGTTTGCCGGATGATGTGCCGGAGCCGAATGCGCCACAGTTTCAACGACGGCTGGATGAGGCGTTGATTGCGCTGGCGACGACGCTGGAAGGGCGGTTGGTGGCGATCTTTCCGTCGCATGCGGCGTTGCGCTCTAGCGCGCAGGGCATACGCAAGGCGCTGGAACGGCGGAATATTCTGGTGCTGGCGCAGGGACAGGATGGATCGGCGCGGCAACTGTGGCATACGTTCCGCTCGGAGCAGCGGGTGGTGCTGCTGGGCGCGGGCGCGTTCTGGGAGGGCGCGGAGCAGACGGTGGCGCCACCGACGTGTGTGGTGGTGACGCGGGTGCCGTTCCCGGCGCTGAGCGATCCGCTGCTGGCGGCGCGGGCGGAGCGGTGGTCTGATCCGCAGAACCAGTTTGTGACGCCACACGCGGCACTGAAGCTGCGCTATGCGCTGGGCGGGCTGGCATGGAGCCATACGCGGCGCAACGCGGTGGTGCTTTTCGATAAGCGCTTGCAGACGCGCGATTATGGGTCGGTGATTCTGGGGACATTGCCGCGCTGCACGAATTATCAGGAGCCGATGGCGCAGATTACGGAGCGGGTGGCCGAATGGGTGAATTAGCGAGGGTGGGCGGGTGGTTTGGGAGCGGGCGGTGGAACCCGCGCGGCGGGCGTCCTCGTCGGAACGGCTCGGAGGGGCTGCGCGCTCGGAGGGGCTGCGCTCCGCTTGCCCTACGCATGTCATGGCGAGCAGACAAGAATGTCCGCCCCACCCGTAGCGGGCAGACAAGAATGTCCGCCCCACCCGTAGCGGGCAGACAAGAATGTCCGCCCCACCTGTGACCGCGAAACCTCCTTGCGCGGGTTGGGCAGCGAGGCAGGATCCGAAAGACCCTGATGGGATAGCGGGGCGATGAGCGAATACGCTGTGGATGCGGTATACTATGGTGATGAAGTCGCGCACGCCCGAAGCGAGGCGGCGCACAGGAGGATAGAAGCCCATGGACCGGCGTGGACGTATCCGGCTGAGCACGATGGAAATTGTGCTGATTGGCACGCTACTCGGCTCGTTGCTGCTAGGCCTGTTGCAGGCGTATCAGTACGAGCGGTCGCTGCGTGGGGAGCGTGAGGGAGACGGCGACCGGCATTAACGGGGTAGTATCGCGCCCCATCCGCCTGCGTGTGCGCGGGAGGGTGGGGCGTCCGTGTGCCCAGTGAGTTGAGTTGTCGTGGGGAGAAGACCTGAGCGTGATGATCGCGCGGAGGAGCGTTAGCTGATATGCAGAACGGTGATTTGGAGAGCAAGCTGGAAGCGATTGCCAGCCGGTACGAGGAATTGAATACGCTGATGGCGCAGCCGGAGACGGCGACTGATCCGGCGCTGTTGCAGCGCTATGGGCGCGAACACGCGAGCCTGACGGATGTGGTGCAGACGTATGCGGCGCTGAAGGATGTGCGCGAGCAGATTGCTGGCGCGACGGAGATGGCGGATGACGCGCTGGAACCGGAGATGCGCGAGTTGGTGCGCGATGAACTGGATCAACTGCGTGAGCGCGAGGAGCAATTGCTGGCGGACATCAAGGTGGCGCTGCTGCCGAAGGATATCATGGACGACCGCGATGCCATCGTGACGATTCAAGCGGGGGCGGGCGGCGACGAAGCGGGGCTGTTCGCGGCGGATTTGTTCCGCATGTACACGCGCTACGCGGATACGAAGCGCTGGAGTGTGGAGGTGCTGGACGAGAATGAGAGCGGAATCGGTGGCTTCAAGGAAGTGGTCTTCGAGGTGCATGGGCGCGGGGCGTATGCGCGGCTGAAGTTCGAGGGGGGGACGCATCGCGTGCAGCGGGTGCCGACGACGGAGTCGCAGGGGCGGATCCATACTTCGACGGCGAAGGTAATCGTGTTGCCGGAGGCTGAAGAGGTGGAGGTGGAGATTCGCCCGGAGGACATCCGGGTGGATGTGTATCGCTCGACGGGGCACGGCGGACAGAGCGTAAATACGACGGACTCGGCGGTGCGGATCACGCATTTGCCGACGGGGCTGGTGGTGACGTGCCAGGATGAGAAGTCGCAGATCAAGAACAAGGCGAAGGCGCTGGGGGTGCTGCGCTCGCGGCTGTGGGATATGGAGCAGCAGAAGCGGGCGGCGGAACTGGGCGCGGCGCGGCGTTCGCAGGTGCAGACGGGGGATCGCAGCGAGAAGATCCGCACATATAACTATCCGCAGGACCGGATTACAGATCACCGGATCAACATGACAGTGCATAATCTGCCGCGTGTGCTGGATGGCGAGTTGGATCCGCTGATTGACGCGCTGATTACGTCGGATCAGGCGGAGAAGCTAGCGAGCATGTTTGAGGATACACAGAACTGAGCAGGCTATCAGTGTAACGAGCGCCCCATCCAGTCGCTTTGGGTGGGGCGCATTTCTTTGCATGTTGTGGACACAGATTGAATGCGTCCAGATGGACTACATAGTGCTATACATTCCAACTTCTTGCCAGGACATTCGTTGATTCTTACTAGAGGCATATTCACCACGAGCATATTCGCCCACTAGCACCATCATGTCAGGTCGCTATGAGTCGGCTTCATGCGCTGGCTCAGTTGCGTGCATGCCACGACGCATCATGGTCTGAAGTGGGGTGGTGGCTCTGCCTGCGATGGAACATACGCTGATGTCAGAAATATGGAGGGGGTATTTTCCGCTTTTGGCCCTGCGAGGCGTATGTAGGGATAGTGGAAGAGTAACGTTCGGAACACTCGACACGCGGATCAGCGTGGGGTGTTGAGAGTTGTGAGAAACAGGAGGGTGGTCTTATGGCGATGGCAGCGGCATTATGGTATTCCAGGGACACGTCCTTCGATGACGAGATTGTAGATGAGGAGCGGGCGGCAGGGCCGACGGCCAAGATGCTGCGGTTTTCGGCGCATGCGCGACGGCGCGCGGCGCGGCGCAATATCGTACCGGATGCGCTGGATTATGTGCTGATGTACGGGCGCACGATTCAGCGGACAGGGGTGACATTCTGCGTGCTGTGCCAGCGCGATGTGCCGTCGGAAGATCTGCGGAAGAGCTGGGCGGCGCGATTGGTGGGGACGGTGGCGTTGCTGGCGGGCAACGGCGAGATCATCACGGTGTACCGGAATCGGAGCGCGGTGCGGAAGATCGCGCGGAAGATGAAGTATCGCGTGTTCGGCGCGGGGGCATATGCGGAGGCGAGCGGCGCATCAGCCTATAGGGACTGGTGTGACGAAGACGCCGACGGCGAGGATGAGGTAGAACGCGCAGAGCAGCAGACCTTCGAGCCAGGTGGATTCGCCGTCCAGGCTGATGAGCGCGAAGATGCCCGCGACCAGGCCAAAGGTGGCGACTTCGAGGATGGTGAAGTTGAGGTCGAGGGGTGAGCCGAGCAGCGGACTGAGAAGAACCAGCACGGGGGCGGCGAGCAGGGCAATCTGGATGGAAGATCCGGCGGTAATGGCCAAGGAGACTTCCATCTGGTTGCGCAGCGCCATGGTGATGGCGGTGAAGTGTTCCGCCGCGTTGCCGACGATGGGCAGGACGATGAGGCCGACGAAGAAGGGGCTGAGGCCAACTTCGGTGGCGACGGGTTCGATGGTGCCGACGAGAATCTCACTGGCAACGGCGGTGAGCGCGGTGACGGCGGCGAGCACGAGGATGGGCAGCCAGAGGGTGTGCTGCCAGAGATACGCGAAACGCTCGGTGAGTGGCGCTGACGCGGATGGCGCAGGTGCGGGTGATTGGTGGTGGGGGGACGGGGAAGCGGGTCTCTCGCGGGGCGGCTCGGTGAGCGCTGAGTCCTTCGCCGGTGCTGAGGATGCGCGGCGGTGGCCGTCCGTAGGGGTGGCGCGGAGGCCAAAGACGGAGAAGGCAATATAGGCGACATAGCAGGCGAGCAAGATGACGGCGACCAGATAGCTGAGGGTATGGAGGCTCTGGCCCTGGATGATGTCGGTGCCTGGTTGTGGCCCTTCGCC
Source organism: Ktedonobacterales bacterium (assembly GCA_030167145.1). GTDB lineage: Bacteria > Chloroflexota > Ktedonobacteria > Ktedonobacterales > JADMIN01 > SMAG-U1939. The sequence goes on from CP126532.1 coordinate 777,329, forward strand.
GACGATGGTGAGCAGGGTGGGGATGCCAAGGCCGACGACGGCGAGCGCGAGCATGGCGGCGTACTGGCCAGCGGTGCGGGCGTCGAAGCGTTGTAGTCCGTAGCGCCAGCCGCCGACGAGCATGGCGGTGCCGAGGACGAGTAGTGCATTGCCGATGATCGAGCCGGCGATGGAGGCGCGCACGACATCGGGCAGGCCCGCGCGTATGGCGGCGATGCCGATGATGATTTCGGCGGCGTTGCCGAAGGTGGCATTGAGCAGACCGCCGATGCGCTCGCCCATACGCTCGGCCAGCACTTCGGTGGCGACGCCGATCAGCCCGGCCAGCGGAACGAGCGCCAGGCCCGCCAGGATGAAGACGGCCAGTGGCGGCGCATGCAGCGCTTCGGCGATGATGGCGGCGGGAAGGGCAATGAGCAGGATATAGAGCCAGCGACTCATGCGGAACTCGTCCTCACTATGGTGGCGCGCAATGGTAGCGCATCGGCATGCGATGGGCGGCGATTGCTTGCGTGGTGGCACGTCGCCAGTGTGCCATGTGGAGGGGCTGGTGGCAAGAGATATTCCAAGAAGGGGCATGAGGGTATGAAATGGTATTCGGGAGGTTGACCTAACCCCCGGCCCCTTCCCTTCGAGGGAAGGGGTGAACGACCTAGCTCCGGCCTGACGGGCGTCCGCCGGACGCCCCTCTTCGGAACGGACTCAGAGGGGCTGCGCTCTGCTTGCCCTATGGAAGGTATGTGGCCGCGTTGCTACGCGCGGACACGACGACCGGAGTGCAGGGCGCGTTTCAGTTGTTCCTGACCGGCGCGGCGCTTGTGTATGGCTTGCTCTTCGCCAAGCTGGTTTCCCCGACGCAGCGGCTGCTCGCCTCACTGGAGTTCACATATCGCAAGTTCTTCGAGAAGCAGGGGCGGTAGGCGCTATTCCAGATCTATCTGGATGCCGCCGGTGTAGCGGGCGACGAGATTGTAGACGAGGGCAGCAACAGCGCCGGTGACGCCGCCGACGACGATGCCCATGAGTACGCCGATGACCAGTCCGCCCAGACCCACGCCAGCGAAGAGCACGGCATGCTGCCACCCGGCGAAAGCATCCGTGCGAAATAGGGTGACGATGAGCGCGATGATGCCTTGGATCAACCAGAGCAATCCGGTGAGAAAAGCGCCATACGCCGATGCGGAGCCAACGCCGATACCTTTGATGGTGCGCCGGGTGATGTCGCGGTCTGAGATCGGCGCTGAACTCATGAAGCTCTCTGCCATGACTCGTGCTCCTCTGCCGCTGGGATGCGGCGGATAGTGCTGGCCGCGCGTTGTACGCGCTCTGTTGTCGCCCGCTGAGTTCGCGATTTCGCATCTTTTGGACCACTGCCCGCTATCCGGTGTGTGGTAAAATAGAAGGTGGCGCTGTGTTGGGCGTGTCGCGGTTGACCACGCACAGGCACCGCCGATCAAGAATGTGGCAGGCACGAATTGATGAATTTTTGGGATGTTTTTTACGGGCCGAATGCTGGTTATGCGCTGGAACTGTACGAACGCTATCAACATGACCCCAATGCGGTTGATGCGGCTACGCGGGCGCTCTTTGCGCGGCTGACACCCCCAGATGAGACGCCTGGTTCGCAGATGCGCAGCGCGTCGCCGTCGTTCGCGCCGTCTCAGGCGCCGGTGGCCGTAGCTGCGCCGTTTGATGTGACGGTGATCGTGCGCGCGGCGCGTGTGGCGCGCAGCATCCGTGAATATGGACATCTGGCTGCCGCGATTGATCCACTGGGCAAGGCTGGGCCAGGGGATCCGATGCTCGATCCCGCGACGCATCACCTGACCGATGCGGATCTGGCGGCGCTGCCGGCGAGCATCGTATGGCCGGACGCCGGGCCTGATGCTGGCTCGTGCTACGATGCGATCCAACGGCTGCGAGCGATGTATATGGGTTCGACGGGCTATGAATTCGATCATGTGCAGGATTTCACCGAGCGCGCATGGCTGTATGAGCATGTGGAGGCGGGCACATTTCGCCAGCCGCTGGCGACACGCGAGCGCCGTAACCTGCTGCGGCGGCTGATCGAGGTTGACGAGTTCGAGGACTTCTTGCACACGACCTTCAGGGGGCAGAAGCGGTTTTCCATTGAAGGCGTGGATATGCTTGTGCCGATGCTAGATGAGTTGGTTCATGATGCGGCTGTGGCGGGCACACGCGAGGTGCTGATTGGCATGGCGCACCGTGGGCGGCTGAGTGTGCTGGCGCATGTGCTGCGGAAGCCCTTCGCCAAGATTTTCTCGGAATTTCATAGCGCGCCGAATAAAGAACTCACGCCGTCCGAGGGGTCGGTGGGCATCAACTACGGCTGGACTGGCGACGTGAAATATCACCTGGGCGCGCAGAAGGTGGTGAACGAGGGTGATATCGCGCAGGTGAAGTTGACACTTGCCCATAACCCCAGCCATCTCGAATTCGTCAATCCAGTGATCGAAGGCTATACCCGCGCGGCTCAGGAACGCCGGGATGCGCCCGGCGCGCCGCGCCAGCAGACCGATATCGCGCTGGCGGTGACGATTCATGGCGACGCGGCGTTCCCTGGCGAGGGTGTGGTGGCGGAGACGCTGAATCTGTCGCGGCTGCCGGGCTATCAGGCGGGCGGCACAGTGCATATCATCGCCAACAACCAGATTGGCTTCACGACCGTCGCCCAGGATGGGCGGTCCACGCTGTATGCCAGCGACCTCGCCAAGGGGTTCGAGATTCCGATTATTCATGTGAATGCGGACGACCCCGAAGCCTGTATCGCGGCGGTCCGGCTGGCGCATGCATATCGCCAGCGCTTCGGGCGTGACGTGCTGGTTGACCTGGTGGGCTACCGGCGTTGGGGTCACAATGAGGGGGATGAACCGGCCTACACCCAACCGCTGCTCTATGCGGCTATCGAGGGGCACGCAAGGGTGCGGAAGCTCTATGCGGAGCGATTGCTGGGTGATGGTGTGGTGAGCGCGGAAGAAGTCGAAGGGTGGCGCGAAGAGGTGCGCGAGCGGCTGCGGGCCGCACGGAAGACGCTGGAACACAACGGGCTGCATGAGGAACAAGCGCCGCTGCATGACTCGCCGCCACTGGTGGCGTTCTCCGCCAGCGTGGCAGAAGACGAGCTACGCGGCATCAACGAGGCGCTGCTAACGCGGCCTGAGGCTTTCACTGCGCATCGCAAGCTCGAAGGCACAATGCGGCGGCGACGCGAGGCGCTGGAGAAGGAGAACGGCATCGAGTGGGCGCACGCGGAGGCGCTGGCTTTCGGGACGATTCTGGCCCAGGGCACGCCGATTCGCCTGACGGGGCAGGATGCCGAGCGCGGCACGTTCAGCCAGCGGCATCTGGTGCTGCATGATGTGCGGACGGGCGAGGTATATACGCCGTTGCAGCATCTGCCACAGGCGCGCGCGGCGTTCGCGGTGTATAACAGTCCGCTTTCTGAGGCGGCGGTGCTGGGCTTCGAATATGGCTATAGCGTGCATGCGCCGGACGCGCTGGTGCTGTGGGAGGCGCAGTTCGGCGATTTCGCCAATGCGGGACAGGTGTTGATTGACCAGTTCATCGCCGCCGCTCGCGCGAAGTGGCGTCAGACTCCGGGGCTGGCGCTGCTGCTGCCGCACGGCTATGAGGGGCAGGGGCCAGAACATTCGAGCGGGCGAATCGAGCGGTACTTGCAGCTTGCCGCCGAAGATAACTTGCGCGTGGCGAACTGCACGACGGCAGCGCAGTATTTTCACCTGCTGCGCGCGCAGGCGGCGTCGCTGGCCAGTGATCCGCGCCCGCTGGTGTTGCTGACGCCGAAGAGCCTGCTGCGGCATCCGCGTGCGGCATCGAGCCTGCGCGACCTGGCTGCGGGCCGGTTCCAGCCAGTGCTGGATGATCCCATTGCGACGAAGCGGCGCGGGCGCGTGGAGCGGCTGATACTGTGCAGCGGGAAGGTGGCGATAGACTTCATAGGCGCCAACACGGAACAGAGCGGCGATGTGGCGCTGGCGCGGGTCGAGTTGCTGTATCCGTTCCCTGAACGCGAGCTACGCGAGGTGATGGCACGGTATCCGAAGCTGCGCGAGGTGGTATGGATGCAGGAGGAGCCGCGCAACATGGGCGCGTGGACCTACATCGCGCCGCGCCTGCGCGAGATACTACCAGATGGTCTGGCGCTGCGCTATGTGGGACGGCCTGAGCGGGCGAGCACCGCCGAAGGGCTGGCAGAGGCGCATGCCGCCGAGCAGGCGCGCATATTGGAAGCGGCAGTCGCGGACGAGCGCGTCGCCGCGAGCGAAATACAGGGGTAACGCAGATGTCCGCAGATGTGATTGTGCCGCAGCTAGGCGAGTCTATCGTCGAGGCGACGGTGGGCCGTTGGATGAAGAATGAGGGCGATAGCGTCACCGAAGGTGAGTCGCTGGTGGAGCTGGAGACCGAGAAGGTGAATATGGAGGTTCCCTCGCCTGGCTCCGGTGTGCTACAAACTATCACCAAGCATGAGGGCGACACGGTGGCGGTGGGCGAGGTGATCGCGGTGCTGGCGGAAGGTGGGCAGGCGAGCGCGACGCAGCCAGTGGCGACGGCAGGCAGCGCCAGCGCAGAGTGGACGGCGGCGGTTGCGCCCGTAGCTGCGGTCGCGGGGGCACGAGCGACGCCGCTGGCACAGCGCATGGCAGAGAAGCAGGGGATTGATCTGGGGCAGGTGCGCGGCACGGGCGCTGATGGGCGCATCACGCAAGATGACGTGGCGGCGTATATGAAGCGACGCGAGAATGGGGCATCTGCTGCTGCGCCTATCGCGACCGTGCCGACGGTCGCGCCGATGCAGCCGCAGCCAGCAGCGCGGCCCGCGCCAGTGTTGCAGCCTGCACCGGCAATCCAATTCCCGCCGGAGATGATGCCCGCTACGGCAGCCGGACGGCGGGAAGAGCGGGTGCGGATGTCGCGCCGCCGCCAGACGATTGCGCGGCGGCTGGTGGAGGCGCAGCGCACCGCCGCGATGCTGACGACGTTCAATGAGGTGGATATGTCGGCGGTGATGGAGTTGCGGCAGCGCAGGCGCGAAGCGTTCAAGGAGCGGCACGGCGTTGGGCTGGGCTTCATGTCGTTCTTCACGCGGGCGGTGATCGGCGCGCTGAAGGCGTATCCGCGCCTGAATGCGGAGATTCAGGGCGATGAGATGGTGCTGAAGCACTACTATGACATCGGCATCGCGGTTTCCACTGAGGAAGGGTTGGTGGTGCCGGTGCTGCGTGACGCGGACCGCATGAGCTTCGCGGAGATCGAGCAGGGCATTGCGGGGCTGGCGCGCAAGGCGCGGGAGAGGACGCTGACGCTGGATGAGCTACAGGGCGGGACGTTCACGATCACCAATGGCGGCACGTTCGGTTCGCTGCTCTCCACACCGATTCTGAATGCGCCGCAGGTGGGCATCCTGGGGATGCACAAAATTGAGGAACGGCCTATCGCGCTGAAGGGGCAGGTGGTGATCCACCCGATGATGTATCTGGCGGTCTCGTATGACCACCGCATTGTGGATGGGGCGGAGGCGGTCGGGTTTCTGGTGCGGGTGAAGGAGTTGCTCGAAGACCCGGAGACGCTGCTGCTGGAGGGGTAGGAGGAGCGGGCGTCCACCGTGCCAGGAGGGCGTCCACCGTGCCAGGAGGGCGTCCACCGTGCCAGGAGGGCGTCCACCCGACGCCCCTACACGGCCTGCGGCCAGGAAACCCGGCGTCGCGGGTTAGGATCGTGCTCCGGCAATAGATGGCCGGAGCACAGCAGCGGCGGCATACAAGTCGCGACTCATGCTACGCGAGGGAACGGTGGGTGGCGAGGTGGGTGATGGGGCGAGTTCTCGGCATGCATGCCGAGGCTAATCCCGCAATGGTGATATGCGACATATTTGCCGCGCGGTACTCTTGGTGTGGCGCGTGCTGCGAATGCACTAGCGGCTCAGAATCTGTTGGTGTCATCGGGCTTTATAGCCTCGTTGTGGGCGCGGGAGAGAGGCGGTTCTCTGCCGAGGATGCCGCCGAGGGCGCCGAAGGCGGCGCTGGCGAGCAGGCCGGTCACGCAGCTTTGCAGCACCATCTGGGATTCTCGGTTGAGTAGAGTGTTGGGAGTGTAGATGGTGAGGTCGCCGCTGAGGGCGGCGGCTTGTTGCGCCCAGGTGAGATAGGCGCCGATGTAGGCATGAACCAGCCACAGGTCCACTGCGGCGCCGATGCCCAGGCTGATGAGCGCGGCGAGGATGGCGGCCAGCAGCGCGCTGGCAACGCTGCCGCCGCGCCTGGCGGTGCGGTAGCCCGCGAGCAAGAAGACCAACGCCGCCAGGATGATCGCGGCGATGGAGACGTAGGGGTTGTGATAGCGAATCTTCGCGACTGCGGCCACACAGAGCGCTATCGCGAGCGGCACGCCGAAGAGCACACCGTTGAATAACGCGGGATGGGTCGCCGTCGTGTGTCGTGCGCTGCTGCGCGCTGTCACCATCTTCCTGTCCATGCGCCGCACTCTCCTCCACATGGCTCCAGCCTGTATCGGTGATGTCGCGCCAGATACTCGTGGGGGTATGCGAGGGGACTCAGCAACCGCCACGAGTAAGAGAATGCGCCTGGAATGAAGTGTTCCAGGCGCTGCTGTGTGCGCTCGATGTGCGCGCTATTGCTGTGGTGGATTTTGCGGGGGGTACTGCGGCTGTGGGAAGTTGCCTGCCTGCCCTGGCATCATCGTGCGCGGCGGATAGTCGCCGGGCATCGGCTGCGCGCCCGGAGGGGGTGGCGGAGGTGGATATGCGCCGGGCTGGCCCGGATATGGGGGTGGTGGAGGCGGATACATGCCGGGCTGAGGTGGCATGCCCTGGTACAGCGCTTCCTGGTAGGCCTGCACGGGGCCCTTGTACTGGCCCTTGCCGACCAGGCCGCCGAGCGCACCGAGGCCAGCGCCGAAGCCGCCCCAGATCACAAGGCCAAAAACTGCGCCTATGATAGCACTTATCAACGTGGTTGTAGTGGTAGCAGTAGACCCTCCAAATGTGGAAGGCATAGTAATCGGGTCAACCACGTTGAGGATAATGGTGACGATGCCATTCACGATTGCGCCACCAGCGCCCGCGATGAGGCCGCTGAAAGTGCCCTGCACAACTCGTCCGCTCTGCCGAGCTGGCGGTATACCCGAGATGAACAGGATGGCGAGATCGATCAGAAATCCGCCACACGCGAGCAATAGTATCGGGCCAGCCGCTTGAGCAATCCGGGTGGTATCACCGCTGGAAAGCAGGCTACCAAAGGCGAGGCGTGTGATCAGCGAACTGATAATCCCGAGGGCAGCAAAAATGCCCCCGAAGATGAGTCCCCAGCGGACCGCTGGATTGCCCGATGTTTGCTGTGGCATACATCCTCCACGATGAACAGCAGAGAGAGCACAGTGCTCTCTCGCGTATATGACGCCTGAATGATGCGCTACTTTTCATGCTGTGGCAAGAGCCATTAGGTTGAGACATCAGGAACAGGGTGAGCGCCACGATTGATGTACGTGCGTGCCTGACCGTTGGTTTCGCGCATTTCGCGCACGACGTAGGCAAAGTGATTCCTGACGCAATTGTCAGTCTATCTTTGCGATTCAGCCAAAAGCTGATACAATGCAGGGGTGCGGGGCACGAGAGCGTTGTGGAGTGGGGTGGTAGCTGGACGAGGGGAGGGCGTAGCGCGGAGATGTCCCCATAGGTGGGTCGCGCCTACATATGTAGTTGGCGCTGAAACCCATCTGGTTATCGGAGACATCAGCGGAGGTCAGCCCGCGCATGGATTCTCTCCAGAACGACGATGAGTATGCGGGACGTGCCGACGGCTCGGACATGGTACACGATACGGTTCCCTATGACTCGCCGCTGCTTGGCGCGCCACTGGCGCGCGGGGCGATTCTGATCGCGGAGAACGAAGCGAACAACCGGCTGCTGATGGAGCAGATTTTGCGCATGCACGGCTATCAATGCCTTACTGCTAGCAATGGTCTCGAAGTGTTGGATTTGCTGAATCATCATCGTGTGGATTGTGTGTTGATTGATCTTTCGATGCCGGTGCTGGATGGATACCGCACGACGGAGCTTATTCGCCAGCGTCCCGACTGCGCGGACCTGCCGGTGGTGGCGGTGACGGCGCATGCGATGAGCGAGGACCGCGACCTGGCACTCAACTCTGGATGCACGGATTACCTCGCCAAGCCGTTTCGCCAGCAAGAACTGCTGCGCATCGTCGAACGGATGCTCCAACGCGAGCACGCCTGAACGAACTTCGTCGCCAACTCCTACTCTTGCTTACGCGCTTGCGCCACCTCTGCTACAATGAACGCAGATGTGTATTCGGTGGAGTGATACCTACCTCCCCGATACATGCGGAAGTTGGGATATTCCACGTCAGTAGAGAAAGCACAGGCGACAATGGAAGTTGGCGTAAGCACGCGGGATGTGCAGCAATTCGATGGCGACGCGGTGGCTGTGGGTGTCTTTTCGGATGACGCTGAGGTGCAGGGACCCGCGGCAACCCTCGACAAGGCGATGGCGGGCGTGATTTCGCAGCTTCGCGCCAGCGGCGAAATCACTGGCACTGCTGGTGAGGTGACGCTGATTCACACGCTAGGCAAGATCGAACCGGAGCGGGTGGCGATTCTTGGCCTTGGCCCGCGCAAACGTTTCACGGCTGATCGCGTGCGGAGGGCTGCGGCTATCGCGAGCCGCGCGCTTCGCAAGGCGGGGGCGAAGCGAGTGGGGCTGGCGCTGGCGTGGGCTGAGTCGGGCGTGAATCTGGCGCAGGCTGCGCGTGCCGCCGCTGAGGGCGCATTGCTGGGCCTCTATGCGTTCGATGTGTATAAGGCGAAGAAGAACGGCGGCAACGGCGGCAACGAAGGCGCGTGCAAAGAGATCGAAGCGCTGACGATTCTGGGCCGGGGCCGCGAGCCTGCGCTGCGCAGCGCCGTGGAGCGGGGACGCATTCTTGCCGAAGCAACGAACTTTGCCCGCGACCTGGGCAATGAGCCACCCAACGTGCTCTCGCCGGAGGAGTTGGCGAACCGCGCGCGCCGCATGGCCGAAGAGACGGGCCTGGAGTGCGAGATCTTTGGTCAGAAAGAGATGGAAAAGCAGGGTATGGGCGCGCTGTTGGGCGTGGCGCAGGGGAGCGAGCGCGAGCCGCGTTTCATCATTCTGCGCTGGCGCGGCGGGCGCAAGGGCGAGCCAGGGCCGGCCTTCGTGGGCAAAGGTATCACCTTCGATACTGGGGGCATTTCGATCAAGCCTGCCGAAGGCATGCAGGCGATGAAGATGGATATGTGCGGTGGTGCGGCGGTGATTGGCGCGATGCGCGCGATTGCGCTGCTCAAGCCGGCGATCAATGTGACGGGAATCGTGCCAACAACCGAGAACATGCCGGGTGGGAATGCGTACCGGCCCGGCGATATTCTGCGCGCGTCCAACGGCAAGACCATCGAAATCGTGAATACCGATGCGGAGGGGCGCTTGATCCTGGCCGATGCGCTGTCTTACGCGGTGAAGCATCAGCATACACCTATCGTGGACGCGGCAACGCTGACAGGGGCGTGTGTGATCGCGCTGGGGCATGTGCGCGCGGGGCTGTATAGCAACGATGAGACGCTGCAGCGGGCAATTATGGCCGCCTCGGAGACGGCGGGCGAGAAGTACTGGCCGATGCCGATGGATGAGGAGTACGAAGCGCAGATTGCCAGCGAGGTGGCGGATGTGAAGCAGACCGGCGGGCGTCCGGCTGGCTCGATCACGGCGGCGAAGGTGCTGGAAAACTTTGTGGCGGAGACGCCGTGGGCACATATGGACATCGCGGGGGTCAACGATAGCGAGAAGCGCGATGCCGCAAGCGACCCCGGAGCGACGGGCTTCGCTGTGCGGACGTTTGCGGAACTGGCGATGCAGCTTGCCGACCGGAATGGCACAAGCGCGCGCTAGGTGCTGAGCGCATAGTTCGGCGCATAGAGGGAAGGGTGTTACCTGACGGTGCGCTCTTCCCTATTTTTGTGCTGGTGAGGGGTGAGGCTGGCGTAAAGCCACGCGACAGGCGAGGCTGGCAGACAGGAATGTCCGCCCTACCAACAGAGACAGGAATGTCCGCCCTACCAACAGAGACAGAATGGAAAGACGCCGCGCGGTGGTGGTAGAGTGATGCGCGCGTGGCATTCTCTGCGGTAAAATCAGGTGTGGTATGCGGAATGAAAGGGAACGGGAGACGATGCGCGTCAGCACACGCTACTTTGCCGCGCTGCGTGAGATCGCGGGACGTGATAGCGATATACTGGACTTGGCTGCCGAGGCGGACGTGGCCGCCGCACGCGCGGTGTTGCTGGCGCGCTACCCGGCGATGGAGCGCATCATGCCGCGCTGCGCGGTGGCGGTGAATCGCGCGTATGTGAGCGGCGATGCACCGCTGAACGATGGCGATGAACTGGTTTTCATTCCCCCAGTGGGAGGAGGTTGAGCGCCGTGCCGCCAATTATCAAGATCACGCGCGATGCGCTGGATGCCGCTGCTATCAACGATTTGCAGCATGCGCTCGAAGATCCCAGTGTGGGGGGAGTGGTGACATTCGCGGGTGTCGTGCGCGATACTTCACATGGCAAGCGCGTGCGCTACCTGGAATATGACGCCTACCCGGAGATGGCAGAGCAGGAGATGGCGCGAATCGCCGCCGAGGTGACGCAACGCTGGCAGACCGAACGGATGGCGCTGGTCCACCGCATCGGGCGGATGGAGATTGGCGAGTGCAGCGTGGTGGTGATCGTGGCATGCGCGCATCGCGCTGAGGCGTTCGAGGCGTGCCGCTACGCGATAGATACGCTGAAGACAACTGTGCCTATCTGGAAGAAAGAAGTCGCCGAGGACGGCGAGGAATGGATCGAGGGCTAAGCTATGAAGTTCGGTGTGGTCGTGTTTCCTGGCACCTGGAGCGATAAAGATTGTTTGCATGTTTTGGGGCCGGTGCTGGGTCAGGAAGCCGTCAGTATCTGGCATGAAGACACCGATCTCCAGAATTGCGATTGTGTTGTGCTGCCCGGTGGCTTTTCGTATGGCGACTATCTGCGCCCTGGGGCTATCGCACGTTTTGCGCCGGTTGTGGGCGCGATCAAAGATTTCGCGGAGCGTGGCGGGCTGGTGCTGGGCATCTGCAATGGCTTTCAGATCTTGTTGGAAGCGGGGATGCTGCCAGGCGCGCTGCTGCGGAATGAGAGTCTGGAGTTTCGCTGCCAGTGGGTGAATCTGCGGATCGAAAATGTGGAGACACCGTTTACCCGCCTTTGCCGCCCCGGCCAGGTGTTGCGCATTCCCATCTCGCATGGCGACGGCAATTATTTCGCGAGTGAGGAGACGCTCGACGCGCTCGAAACGAGCAATAGCGTGCTGGCGCGCTACTGCACCGCTGGCGGCGAGGTTACCGCAGACGCCAACCCGAACGGATCGCGCCGCAATATCGCGGGTATCGTGTCGCCGGGGCGGAATGTCGCGGCGATGATGCCGCACCCGGAGCGCTGTGGCGAGGCGTTGCTAGGCGGCGAAGACGGGCGATTGATTTTCAATTCGATCATCGCTGCTCTTGCTGAGCGCCAGGCTGCTTCAGCCGCGTTGACTTCGGTGTAATGGCGCGATAATCGAGCACGGCGCAAGCTACCGATGGAGGGCTGGGAAGAAGCATTGAAGGTTGAGAAGACCGCGCGCATGCTCAGGGTGTGTTGCCGGGGCCGGTGGGCTGTGATATGCTGTGGCGCACAGCTTCGGCGCGTACACCATAGCGCGTAGTCCTTCTGGCGCGGCAATGGGATGCGGCGAACTGGGCAGCGAGCAATGCTCGCGAGTGGCATACACGCGCGAGGATGGCGCGTAGAACGCCGATCAGACGGCAACAATCGTCGGGTCACGCGGTGAGGGTACGCAGAGCGTGCAGAGCGACGCAAGCGTGCGAGTTGCGTCAGCATTTTTCCAAAGAGACAGCGAGGGATCAGTAATGCCGTCAGGTATGCCACCGCGAGGCTCTCAGCCGCCGAGGAGTGGCCCGCCATCGCAGCCGGGGTATGCGCCGCGCGGACCGATGTCGCAGCCGGGCGCCGACAGTGGGGCGGAATCGGATACGGGGCGAGCGTTTTCATTTGCGGGATTCTTCGCGGACGCGCTGGATGGCGCAATGGGACTGGTGCATGCCGATGGCGGGGCTATCGCGGTGGTGGATGACACGCAGCAGGCGATGATTTTGCGGGCGCGCCGCACGCGCCCACGGGTTGGCCCAACACTGGGGATGGGGGCATACGGCGCACAGGGGCGGCAATCGCAACCGTTGCCGCCACAGGCGGGGTGGCCAGCCACGCAACCGCCCGCAAACAGCGCAAGCAACATGGGGCGCATGTCTGGGCCTTACTTCGCGGACGCCAATGACGAAGCAGGCGAACTGGATGATGTGGAGGAACAGTCCACGCAACTGCTGCCCGCGACGCTGCGCAAGCGCACGTACCGCCCTGGCGAACGGCTCATCGGCCACTGCTGGCAGCTTGGCCAGCCGGTATTGATGCGGGGCGACGAGGTGCGAAGCCTGCCGGGCGGCGGCGCGCCGAAGGATACGAATGCGCCGTGGCATCTGGCGGTGCCGATACTGCGGCCAGGGCAGCTTTCGACGCCGCGCGCCACGGCTGATGTGATTGGGGTGATTGCGGTCTATAATCGTGATCCGCTCTGGTCATTTACGCCGCGCGATGGCGAGCTTCTGGCGCTGCACGCTGACCGGGTGGCACGCGCGATGTATGCGGCGGACCTGGCACGGCAGAATCAGAGCCAGGCGTCGTTGTTGAATGTGCTTGGGAATGATCTGAGCGATGTGGGCGAGCGTGGCGCGTTTGCACGGCTGCGCGATATTCTGCGGCGGATGTTCGATGCGCCGTCGTTCGCGATTCTGCTCTATGACGCCCAGCGTGATGAGGTTTCTATCGAACTGGCCGAGCGGAATAACGAGCCAATTGCGCCGGAGCGTGTGGCCGCCGCGACCCTGCCGCCATGGTGGCGGGCGGTGCGCCAGGGGCAGACGATCTATGTGTCGGCGCCGGAGGACCGGCTACAGCATCCAGAATATTGCACGTTCGGGCTGGGGAGCGATATGCCGGTGCAATCGCTGCTGGCCGCACCACTGGCGGGGCGCGACGGGCTGATAGGGGCGCTGCTGGTGGCAAGCCCGCGTTCGGATGTCTATGCGCCGGAGCAGGCGCACCTTTTCACGGCGCTGGCACACTCGTCTTCGGCTATCGTGCAGCATACGCTGCTGGAACAAGAGACCCAGGTGGCGCTGGTGCGGACACGCGAAAAGGAAGCGCGGCTCTCAGTGTTGAATAATGCGCTGTTGACTTTGAGCGCTTCGCTCGACCTGGATTTAACCGCACGGGCGCTGGCGGTGCAGGCCAGTTTACTCACGCGGGCCGAAGTCTGCGCGGTGTTCCTGCTGGATGAGCGAGAGCAGGAACTGGTAGGCCAGAGCGCGAATATTCACATCGCAGGCACACATACGCCGCTGAACGAGGTGCGCGTGCCGCTGGCATGGCAAGACCTGCGGAAGGTGCTGCGAAGCGGGCAATTGCAGCCGCTGGCGAATCTGGACGCGGAATGGAACGATGGCACGGAGATCGGGCGGGTGCTGGCGGAATATCGGATACGCTCCTGCCTGGTGTTTCCGCTGGCGCAGGATAACAAGGCGCATGGCGCGTTGATCGTGTATACCCCAGGGCAGAGCTATCACTTCACGGCGCAGGAGATGGGCCTGTTACAGGGGCTGGCGAGCCAGGGATCGGTGGCGATCAGCAATGCGACATTGTATCAGCAATTGCAGATACAGTTGGAAAAGCAGAAGGAACTCGACCGGCTGAAAGACGAGTTTATTTTGACAATCTCGCATGAGTTTCGGACACCGGTGACGGCGATTCAGGGGTATGTCTCGTTGATTAGCAAGCATGGCGAGAAGCTCGATCAGGTCAAGCTGGCCCAGTTTGCGGGCGAGATCCAGCAGGCGACGACTCAACTGACGAGCATGATCAATATGATGAATGACGCGAATACGATAGACGAATCACACCCACTCCAAATTACCACCTGCCCGGTGAATGTGCGCGCGACGGCGCAGCGGGCGCTGGTGCTCACGTCTGGCGCGCAAGGTCGTGTAACGGTTGATTTTGCGGCTGATTTGTGGGTGGAGGCAGACAGCGAGCGGCTGGATCATGTCTTTACGAATCTCTTGAGTAATGCGATAAAGTATTCACCGGCGCAGAGTACGTGCGAGATCACGGCGCGACTGGAGACGCGCGAGCATCTGGCGCGAGAGGGGCGCTCACATGCGCGGAGCGTGACCGCGCCAGCGCGGTGGGTAGTGGTCGGGGTGCGCGATCATGGGGATGGTATCTCGGCTGAGGACCAAGGTAAGCTCTTCCAGAAGTTTGTGCGCTTGTCGCGTTCGTTGACCACATCAGTGCGGGGAACGGGGCTGGGACTGTGGATTTGCCGGCAATATGTGGAAGGCATGGGAGGTGATATTTGGGTCGAGAGCGAGCCAGGGCAGGGAGCATATTTCCAGTTTAGCCTGCCCTATACCGATCCGCCGGTCGGGGCATAGCCAGACGATAACGAGCACTTATCCCAATCATATCTGTGTATGACCGGCGAGAACGCGCGACGAAATTGCTGTTGAGAGTGTCGCCAGGCGCGACTGTGGAAGAGGGGAAGAGTTATGTCACAACCGCCGACGGTTCTTGTCGTTGATGATGATCCATCCATTCGCAAGATGCTGGTGGAGGTGCTGTCGCTGGAGGGCTATCCCACGGAGACGGCGACGAATGGGCGCGAGGCGCTGGAGCAGCTCGAACGTAGCGGGCCGCGCATTGTCTTGCTGGATCTGCTGATGCCTGAGGTTGGCGGGCGCGAGGTGATGGATATTTTGCGGGCGTCGCCAGGCGAGCGCGCCAAGCACAAGATCGTGCTGGTGTCAGCGCTGCCGAATCTCGAAGCGGCCCGCGACCTGGATGCTGACGGCACGCTGCCGAAGCCGTTCACCGTCCATCAGTTGCTGAATGTGCTGGCGCCGATGGCGGAGAACTGATACTAGCTTGTATAGCAACGTTGGGGGGAGCGCAGAGACCTAACCCCCAGCCCCTTCCCTACGAGGGAAGGGGAGCGCAGAGGCGCGCTAACCACGGTCGGCGTCTACGATCATCGGATTGCGGATGATGGGCGATTTATTGGTGCGCTGCGAGATGGGCGGGCGTGATTCGATGCCACCCATGCGCGGCGCACCCGTGTCCGCGCCGCCTTCGAAAGCGCTCATACCCTGGCGCAGGCGGTCCATATCGTGAAGGAAGCAGGCGACTGCGCTGGCGGCTGAACCTTTGCTGGTGGCGTTCTCGTAGCGGCGCGCGGTGACGTCAGTGGCTTGCATGGATTGCGGGTCGTCTTGTGCGCCAAAGGAGTCCCGATAGATCTCTTCCCAGCCATTCCAGCGACCGCGAAGGGGTTTCCAGCCGAGCTGGCTGTCGCTGACGGCACGCCATTTCTCTTCGGTGAAGGCCATCCAGTCGCCGATGATCTTGGAGTAGGAGGAGAGCAGTTCGCGTAGCTCTTCGGATTGCTCGTCGAAGCGGCCAGATTGCGGGGGCTGGCGGTCGTAGCCCTGATAGCCACCCTGGTAGCCCTGGTCGCCCTGGTAATCGTTGTACTGGCCGTACTGATCGTAGCCCTGCCCGTAGCCACCACCAGCCATGGGAGCGGAGAGCGCGCCGCCATACTGCGCGGCGGGATAGCCACCCATCATCGCGGGAGCCATGCCCCACTGGCCTTCGTGCAGGGCGCCGTCGTCGTTGGTGAACATGTCGGGCCGGAGGCCACCAATGATGATTTCTTCGGTGCCCATGGCATCTATCAGACGCCAGGCGAGGCGCGGATTGCGCAGCATCCATCCACCCTTGCGGGCAAGATAGACAAAGGAAAAGGCGAAATTGACGAGCAGCCAGAGAATGGCTTTGACGGCAATCCACAGGCCAATGAATTTCAGCGCCCAGAAGAGCGGTTTGTCACCGGAACTACCTTCGAAGATGACGGTGAGAATAGCGGCGACCAGGAGACTGGGGTCGCGTATCGGGTTGATTAACCCAAAGATTCGGGAACCGATACTCTTCCGCGCCTTGCGCTCGCCCTTTGCCATGCTGTCGCCTCCACTCCCACCATTGGCGCGCGGCCATTGGAGGTATTTGTCCTTCCGTTCTCACGAGCGAAAAGAATCGTGATATTCTGCGGTTTCGTGACCGGTTCAAGGCTGGATTGTAGCACGTGCGCGCCGCAGCGTTACGAAAACGAGATGGCGCTTGCGAGGCGGCGCGAAGCCATAATTTCAGGGGCTTCGCGGGGTATCCAGCCTGAAAGTCCGCTAGGAAGAAAGTACCCTGCTCTTTAGCTTGAATGCAAGCGGACATCTGAAAGCCGACGTTTTGCGCTGTACGTGGCGGGTATAACAGCCTTTTGGCGCCGTCGTGTGCCAGTGGCTGCATCACATGAGCACGATCACATCGCCGCCTGGCTCATCTTGGTACAGTAATTCGACCATCTCGGCGCGGTTGTTCAGCACCGCAATCTGGTTGATGTAACCTTTGTCGGTGGTTTCGTTGGCGTCGAGGCGCGGTGGGACGGTCAACAGCATGCAACGTATGAAGCGCTCGCTGTTGCTGTGGTGCTCGCGGTTATGCTGTGCGAACACTTCGCTGAAGAACACGCGCACCTCGTCGCACCGCAAGAAGGCTGTGTCGTCCTCAGCGCGAGCGCTGGCGTCAGCAAAGCGCGCACGGAGCGCGGGCAGATTCGGGAAGACGAGCGCCGCCAGGTAGTCGCGATTTGGCGCGGCTACCACGACTTCTAGCAGATACGGCTGGCCAAGCTGGTTAATACTGCCGCGCAGGCGGGCGTTATGAACCCATGTGCCACTGGTGAGCTTGAAGTCCTCGCCAATGCGCCCGTCGAAGACCAGTCCCGCTGTGGGGTCCGCTGGGTCCAGGAAGGCGCAGGCGTCGGAGGAGCGCAGATAGCCCTGCTCATCGAAGGCGCTGGCCGTCGCCTCGGCGTCGCGATAGTAGCCGCGTGTCACGCACGGTCCCTTGACACGTATTTCGCGTTTGCCGGACGGATCAGCCGCAAGCTTGATGGTGACGCCAGGGATTGGCAGGCCGATCACGCGCGCATCGCGCGCTGGCCAGTAGACCAGTGTGGCGTCGGGCGCGGTCTCGGTCATGCCCCAGGCGGCGAAGAATGGAACCGGCTCGCCGCGCATCTTGGCGCTCATCGTTTGCATGCCCTCGAAGGTGCGCTGGTCCAGTGCGGCGGCGGCAGTGAACATGAACTTGAGACGGCTGAAGAAGGCATCGCAGAGGTCGGTGTCCGTCTGCATACGCGCATAGAGCGCGGTGTAGCTACGCGGCACGCCGAAGTAGATCGTGGGCCGAACATCGGCGATGTTGCGCACCATCGTCTCGAAGCCCTGGGGAGTGGGATTGCCACGATCTATGTAGAATGTGCCGCCGTGCATCAGGATCATGTTGAAGACGAAGTTGCCTCCAAAGGTGTGGTTCCAGGGGAGGAAGTCAATAATTACGTCGTCGGACCCCAGGAACGGCCACATCTGCGCGATACCGGTCTGGTTCGATGTCATCATGCCATGTGTGACTTCGACGCCTTTGGGCAGATTGGTTGAGCCGGAGGTGAACTGAATCTTGGCCAGGGTAGCATGCGTTACCGCCGCGAAGCGCGCTTCGCCTTCGGGGCTGAGCACGTTTGCAGCAGCCTCAAGCGCGGCGAGTGGCTGTACGCCGGGGTGGCGCTCAGCATTGGCGACGGCGAAGAGCGTGAGCGCGGAGGTATCCCATTGGCGCAATTTCGGCATATGGAGGTCGGCATCAGAGATCAAGAGCAGCGGCGCTTGCGTGACATCGAGGATATGCTTGATATGGCCGCCGGTCTGTGATAGCGCTGAGTAGGCATAGCTGATAGGCGTGGCGGCAATGCCGACCTGCATGGCGGCGAGCTGGAAGAGGGCCATGTCAACGCTGTTCTCGGAGAGGGTTGCCACTGGACGCGAGCCACCTAATCCCTGCGCGAGCAAACCGTTACTAAGACGATTGACGCGGGCCAGCGCCTCGGCGTAGGTTGGGCCGTGCCATGTTCCCTCGGCGTTGCGCTGAAGGATGAAGGGCTTGTTGGGAAACTGTGCGGCGTTACGACGCAGCCAGATGCCAATGTTGGCGGGATTGGGCGCGAGCGGGATGGGGTTTGCGAGGATGAGGTCGTTGCCCCGTGCAGTGATATGTACCTGTGGGGGAATCCCGGCGAGCGACGTGCTCTGGCTCATAGGGTTGTGTACCTCCGTGAGTAGGGACGGCAACCACATGTTTGCCGTCGCGATAGCGGGCGATGTTCATGTGAAGCGTTGGGCAAACGGACGCTGGTTTCGTATATGGTACAAGATAGTATAGATGGTTAATGGGTAACAAGTGTCCACGTGCGGTGTGAAGGAGAAGATAGCAATGGCAGGGCAGGATAAGGAGCCGATGCTGGGCAGTCGCGATGAGGATTGGGTCGAGGTGGTGATCGAGATACCACGTGGCAGCCGGAATAAATACGAATATGACCATGAGCGCGGCGTCTTCCGGCTGGACCGCGTGCTGTATTCGTCGGTACATTATCCGACCGATTACGGTTTTGTGCCGGGCACGCTCTCTGGCGACGGTGATCCGCTGGATGTGCTGGTGATTGTGGAGGAGCCGACCTTCACGGGATGCCATGTGCGCGTGCGGCCGGTTGGGACGCTGACGATGGTGGATGAAAAGGGCGAGGACGAGAAGATTCTGGCAGTGCCGGTGGGGGATCCACGTTTCACAGGGATACGGACGTTGAGCGACCTGCAAGAGCACTGGCCGCAGGAAATATCGGCGTTCTTTCGCACTTACAAGGAGTTGCAGGGCATCCAGACGGATGTGCGCGAATGGCAGGATGTGGATGGGGCGTGGAATATGATCGCGGAGTGCCGGGAGCGGTATGAGCGCGCGTGAGCGATGCGGTGTGGTTGCGGGTGTCGCTGCTTTTGCGCGGGCGCGTACAATGAAAAGGCATTCCAAGGTCTCTGAATCTTGTGGGAAAGGCTGGCAACTATGGAACCGGTGAATGTGCGCGAGTACGAGGCGCTGGCGCAGGCGCGTATGGATCCCGCCGCCTGGGATTACTATCGCAGCGGGGCTGAGGACGAGGTGACGGTGCGGGCGAACTGCGATGGTTTCGCGCGCATCCGGCTGCGCCCGCGCATGCTGGTTGACGTTACCTCGTGTGATACGCGGACGACGGTGGTGGGCACGCCGGTGAGCATGCCGATTCTGATCGCGCCGACGGCGTATCATTGCCTGGCCTGCGAAGATGGCGAGTGCGCGACAGCGCGAGCGGCGGGCGCGGCGGATACGCTGATGGTGGCGAGTACGCTGGCAACGCGCAACATTGAGGCAATTGCGGCAGCGGCCACTGGGCCACTGTGGTTCCAACTGTATGTCTACAGAGACCGCGCTGTTTCGGAATCGCTGGTACGGCGAGCGGAGGCGGCGGGTTATCGGGCACTGGTGCTGACGGTGGATACACCGCGACTGGGGAGGCGCGAACGCGACATTCGCAACGCCTTCAGCCTGCCGCCGCACCTGGGCATGGCGAACTTTACCAGCGAGGATGATTTGACGATGGTTCATTTCCAGGGGACGGGAAAGTCGGCGCTGGCGGCGCATGTGGCGGCATTGTTCGATACCTCGCTGACGTGGGAGGCGCTCTCGTGGCTGCGGAGCATTACCACGCTGCCAGTGCTGGTGAAGGGCGTGCTGACGGGAGAAGATGCCGAACTGGCGATACAGCACGGCGCGGCGGGGATTCTGGTCTCGAACCACGGTGGGCGACAACTGGATGGCGCGCTGGCGAGCATTGAGGCGCTACCGGAGGTGGTGGAGGCGGTGAATGGGCGGTGTGAGGTGTATCTGGATGGCGGCATACGGCGGGGCACGGATGTGCTGAAGGCGCTGGCGCTGGGCGCGCGGGCGGTGCTGGTGGGGCGTCCGATCCTCTGGGGGCTGGGGGCGAACGGCGAGGCGGGCGCGCGCCACGTGCTGGAGTTGCTGCGCGCGGAGCTGGAACTGGCAATGGCGCTGGCGGGTCGTCCGCGGCTGGCGGAGATTGATCGCTCGCTGGTGAAGATGCTGCCAAATTGAGGGACGGAGACACATGGACAACGAACGACGGGCCGAGTTGATCGCGCAGTATAAGGACGGCTACCGGGCGGTGCGTGAGGCGGTGGAGATGCTCACTGAGGCCGAGCTTGACCGGCGAGCGACGCCAGATGACTGGACGCCGCGCGAAATCGCGCATCATCTGGCCGATAGTGAGACGACGTCGTACATCCGGCTGCGACGGGTGCTGGCCGAAGACCGTCCGACGATCCAGGGCTATGATGAGATGGAGTTTGCGCGCAGGCTGCATTATGATCGCCCGATTGCGACATCGCTGGATGTGTTGCGGGCGGTGCGCGCGTCGTCGGCCGAGCTGCTCGACTGGCTGACAGCGGAGGAGTGGACGCGCGAGGGTACGCACAGTGAGAGCGGGAGCTACAGCGTGGAGGACTGGCTGGAGATCTACGCGGCCCACGCGCACGACCATGCCGCCCAAATGCTGCGCGCCCGTTTGTCATGATGTTGTGGGTTGGCATTGGCATCGGACGCTATAGTATGTAGAGTCACAATTTTCTGGTACATTCGTGCAGAGGTGCGATGACGTGTGGCTTGATAGGGAGGGGCTTTGTGGGGTTCGTGATGTTCTTGAGCGTTGTCTTGATAATCGTCTGGTTCGCGGTGGGCGCGGTGTTGCTGGCGCGGTCTTTCTGGATCCACCGGGCGCAACAGCAGTCTGCCCAGCCGCAGACGCAGGGGCAACCACAGGGAGTACCGATGCAAACGGCGAGCACACTCACGCTGCCGGAGCCGGTGCGGCGCGCGCTGCAGGCCGCGAACGCAAAAGTGGCGGCGACAGTTGCGCGGTTGCTGCCCACTGGGCGCTAGGTTGATCGCTGTTCTATGGCTATTTCCTGTCGTCCCGCTACCACCGCTGATCTGCTGGTGATAGACGACATCTACTATCAGAACGAGATGCGCGGCGAGGCTGCGCCGCCGCCACCGCGTCCCCTTGCGGGGTTTCGCTATGTGCTGGCGACGGGTAATCTGGTGGTGGCGGAACGCGATGGCGAGACGGTTGGTTTCGCGGGGCGTGTCGTGCGCGGGGATGTAGCCTACCTGACCGATCTCTTTGTGCGCGAAGAACAGCAATCGGGGCACGTGGGTCAGGCGTTGCTGGCTGCGGTATTGCCGCATGATACGCCGATTCGCTGTACGCTTGCCTCGGTGGACTTCCGCGCGCATGCGCTCTATATCCGCGATGGGATGCGACCACGCTGGCCGAACTACTGGCTGCATGGGGTTGCGGACGATCTCGGTGATCTGCCCACAAGCGATCTCACGACTGTCGAGGCTGATTTCGCTGATCCGGCGCTGCTGGCGTGGGACACGGAGATGAGCGGGCGCTCTCGCCTTGGGGACCATGCGTACTGGCGCGATGTTTGTGGCGCTGTGCCGCTGTGGTTTCGGCGCGGCGGCGAGACGGTGGGCTATGGCGTGGTGAGCACGCGCGGGAGTTCGTCGCTGTGGTATCCCGATGCGTTCACGATTGGCCCGATTGGCGCGCGCCGCGTGGAGGATGCCGCCGCGTGTGTCTGCGCCACGGTGGCGTGGGCGCGTGCGCATGGCGAAGTGCTGCGGCTGGGGATCCCCGGCGCGCATCCGGCGCTGGCGGCGCTGCTCGCCGCTGGCTTTCGCATCGTCTATATCGAGACGTTCCTCTCGTCGGCTGAGACGCCGTTCTTCGACCCGGAGCGGTATACCCCTTCGGGGGATCTGGTGTTGTGAGGGGTATATGACGGTTGAACAAGGGGTGATCGCCGGGCTGGCGGGCATTCTCGTGCTGCTGGTGGGGTATCTGGTGGGCAGCCGGGGAAGGGGGCGCACGGGAGAGAAAGCTGGGCCAGTGCAGGGGATTGGGTCGGGCGGTGATGGGTCGCTGGCGGCGCTGGCGCCCGCGTTGGGCGAGCTACGCGGTGAGTTGCGCGGGCAGTTTGGCGAATTGCACGAGAAGGTGCGGCTGCTGCAAACGGCGGTGGCGGCGGATGAAGCGCGACGCGGGCCGGAGGATGCGGCATGGGAGGCGATCCAGCGGGTGGAGCATACGCTGGCGAAGCTGGATCAGTTGCCCTACGCGCAGCAAGAGTTGCGCGAGCAGGTGACGGGCGCGCTACGCGATCTAGCGGCGATCAAGGAGTTGCAGACGGAGGCGCGGCAGCGGTTCCGGCGTGAGGATGATGCCTATACGTCGCTGCAACGGCTGGCGGCGACGCTGCTCGGCTCGGCGACAAGCGGCGCGACGGGCGAGCGGTTGGTGCAGGAGGCGCTGGCGGGGCTGCCGCCGCAGTGGGTCATCACGAATCACGCGGTCGGTGGCAAACGAGTGGAGTTCGCGATACGCTTGCCGGATGGCCTGGTGTTGCCGGTGGATAGCAAGGTGGTGGCGCAGGGCAGGCTGGAGACGCTGGGCGGGGCTGAAGACGCGGGTGAGCGCGAATCGCTAGAGAAGGCGATACGCACCGAAGTGATGCAACGCGCGGGTGAGGTGCGGCAGTATGTGGATGAGCGCACGCCGGGGTTTACGGTGATGGCGCTGCCCGATGCGGCGTATACGCTGTGTGGCGCGATACTGCCACGCGCATTTCAGGAGCATCGCGCGCTGATCGTGCCGTATAGCTTGCTTGGGCCGTTCATTCTGATGGTGTATGAGCAACACTTGCGCGCGGGCATGGACCTGGATAGCGCGCGTATTGCCCGCATCGTCGCCGACATCGAGAACCGACTCAGCCGCGCGCAGCAGGAATTGAATGGGCGCATCAGCGCGGCGATTACCTCGCTGAGCAGAGGACGCGATGTGCTACAGACCGAACTGGCGGACGTGGCGCAGGCGCTGGCGCTGCTCCGTGGCATCACCAGCGAGGGCGAGGCCACGGAGCGATGAGATAGCGCGTGGGCTAGCGCGGGCGCTCTGGCTCGCGCAGGCGCAGATGCAGATCGCGAAGTTGCTCTTCGGCGACGGGTGAGGGGGCGCGCATGAGCGCGTCCTGCCCGTTCTGCATCTTCGGGAAGACGATCACATCGCGGATGGTCTCACCGCCCGCCAGCAGCATGACCAGGCGGTCAATGCCGAGGGCGATGCCGCCATGCGGCGGTGCGCCGAACTCGAAGGCTTCGAGCATGTGGCCGAATTGCTCAACGATCTGCTCTTCCGAGAGGCCGAGCAACTGGAAGACTTTGCGCTGGAGATCGGCGATATTGATGCGGATGCTGCCGCCGCCAATCTCGTAGCCGTTGCAGACGATGTCGTACTGGCGGGCGGTGACGGCGAGCGGGTCGGTGTCGAGGAGCGGCTCATCGCCGGGGCGCATGCCGGAGAAGGGATTGTGGGTGGCGTGGTAGCGCTGGACACCGTTGTCTTCGATGACTTCCAGCAGGGGAAAGTCTACCACCCAACAGAGCGCCACCTCATCGGGATCAATCAAGCCCAACTGCTCGCCCATGCGGCTGCGTAGGCGCGAGAGCACATCGTTGGCGACTTTCGGTTCGTCGGCGACAAAGAGCAGCAAGTCGCCGGTTTCGCCGTTCATACGCGCCGTGATCTGAGCTAACTCATCGGGTGTGGTGAACTTGGTGAGCGGCCCCTTGGGGCCATCGGGCAGCAGCGCCAGCGTGACCAGACCTTTTGCGCCGAGGTTCTTGGCGAATTCGGTCAATTCATCCAGTTCTTTGCGGGTGGCGGTGGCACGGCCAGGCACACGCAGCCCTTTGACGACGTCACCGCGATCCAGTGCGTCGTGGAAGACCTTGAAGGAACCGATGCGGGCAGTGTCGCCAAGGGAGACGAGCGGCAGATCGAAGCGTAGATCGGGGCGGTCGTTGCCGTAGCGCTCCATCGCGTCATCGAATGCGATGCGTGGGAAAGGCGTTTGCTTAATGCGCTTGCCTGTGGCGCTGGTGATGAGTTCGATGAGCATGCCTTCGATCAGGCCCATCACGTCTTCTTCGCCGACGAACGACATTTCGACATCGAGTTGGGTGAATTCGGGCTGGCGGTCGGCGCGCAGGTCTTCGTCGCGGAAGCAGCGGGCGATCTGGAAATAGCGATCAATGCCGGCGACCATGAGCAACTGCTTGAATTGCTGCGGCGCCTGCGGCAAGGCGTAGAATTCGCCGGGGTAGAGGCGGCTGGGCACGAGGTAGTCGCGTGCGCCTTCGGGGGTGCTCTTGGTCAGGATCGGCGTCTCAACTTCAAGGAAACCGCGCTCGTCCATGTAGTCGCGGATATGCTTGACGACGCGATGGCGCAGTTCGAGATTGGCGCGCATGGTGTCGCGGCGGAGGTCCAGATAGCGGTAGCGCAGGCGCAGCGCCTCATCGGCGGAGACATGGTCGGCGATGGGGAAAGGCGGCACTTTGGCGGCGTTGAGGATTTCGACGCGCTGGGCTTCGACTTCGATGTCGCCGGTCTTGAGCGCAGGATTCTCTTTACCGGGGAGGCGGTGAACGACCACACCTTCGATGCGCAAGACGTATTCAAGGCGAGCGCTGTTGGCGACTTCGTGGGCAGCGGCGGCTTCGGGCGAGCGTTCCGGGTCGAAGACGACCTGAGTGAGGCCGTAGCGGTCGCGCAAATCTATGAAGAGCAGCTTACCATAGTCGCGACGGTGCGCGACCCACCCGGTGAGAATGACATTCTGGCCGACGTTGGCGGCGGTCAACTCGCCACAGGTGACGCTACGCAGGGTGGTGGCGAGGGACGATGTGGGGGCTGTGGCGCGCTGCGCGGAGCGGGATGCGCCCGATTGTTTAGTAGAACGTGAAGCCACGCGAGATGATCTCCTATGTGCAGTGATAGCTCGCCGCACGCGCGCTGACCGAGGCGTGACGCAAGCCTCGGTGCCAGGGGTGTAGGGTGGCGAGTTTGGGAAGAAGCCTCAGACGACATTGTACCGCTGACGCCGCAGAAGATACAGCACATGGGCCTATGGCGTGTCAACCCAGGTGTATTCCATTTGGCGTGCGGTGGCTACGGCATGTTCTCGTCCAAGTATACAAGCGACGATATGCAGGCTCATATCTATGCCAGCAGAGATGCCCGCTGACGTGATGATCTTGCCTTCGTCTACCCAGCGGGTTTCGCGCTGGACGCGCACGGCGGGGAAGTCTTTGGCAAAGCGGTCCAGGCTGGCCCAGTGGGTGGTGGCGGCTTTGTCGGCCAACAGTCCGGCCTGGGCGAGCAGGAACGCTCCGGTGCAGACTGAGGCGGTGATGGCGGTGTGTTGCGCGACGCTGGCAATCCAGCCAATCAGCGCGTCGTTGGTGACTTCACGGCGAGTGCCCCAGCCGCCAGGGACGATGAGCAGGTCAATTACCGGAGCGGTCTCGATAGTAAAATGCGGCTGGATGAGCAGATTGCCGCGAGCGACGATAGTGCAGTCGTGTTCGGCAACGGTGAAGACGTGAAACGCGGGTTGCTCTGGGTGCTGATCACTGGTGGTTAGGCGCGCGGCGACGGAAAAGACCTCGAAGGGGCCGCAGAAGTCCAGGACTTCGACATCATCGAAGATCAGGATGCCGACGGAGTGTGGGATGGGATTATTGGCGCTGGCGTCCACGGTTGGCGTCCTTTCGCATGAGTACGACAAGCGCCAACCATTTCGGGTTGGCGCTTGATGGGTGACTAGAGACTACTGAATGTGTTAGGCGCTTGGTTCGTCGAGCGCGAAGCCGACCAACACGCTACCTGCCCAACCAAAGACGGCGAGTTGTGTGCCATTCGAAGTGTAGGCGGGCTGGGCAAGATGTGTCAGCGGGGCGTTGTAGACGTACTGCGCTCCCAGCCCCAGGCCGGGGCCAGAGGAGCTGGCGACGAAGCGCACGATGCGATTGGCGGCGCTATCGCCAACGAAGATGTGTGTGCGCAGGGCAGGATCAGCCGCAAGGGTAGCGCCGGTGAAGGTCGCGTCGCTGGCGGTGGTCGCGGCGGAACTGCCATTGACCACGGTGGGCACTGGCGTTGCCGAGCCGTATGCGGTGGGATCATCGGTGGTAAGCGGGTTCTGCAATTGCACGGGGAGCGGCTGCCAGGTTTGCTTGGCGTCAAGCTGACCAAGCGTGCCATCGCCGAGCAAACCATATACCGTGCCGTTCGTGGCGACAACCGCTGTGGCTGGCTGTGGTATCGCGATGGCTTTGGTGGTGAACTTTGGCGCTTTGCCGGTGATCATCCACAGGCCAGGCGTGCCACTGGAACCCGGTTTGTAGGCGACATACATCGCGCCACCAGCGGCAGCGAGCGCGGTGGGTGTTTCGCCGTTACGGGTGTCGAGCGAGAAGCTGCTGGCTACTTTGATTTGTGGCGTGCCAGCGGCAGTAGCGCCATTGGGTACGATAGTGAGCACCTGATAGGCGCCGTTGCTCTGCTGCGTGAGGGCGTAGAGCGTCGTGCCATCGCTTGCCAGTGTGACGACGGCGGAGACGTTCGGCAGGTGCTCGGCGTCGCAGGCGATAGCGCCGCTAGCTGGCTGGCCATCGGCGGAGAGCGGCGCTACCAACTGATAGAGTGCGCCACTATTTACGGCGTACAGCGTTACAGATGCAGGAGGCGGCGAGCCTGCTTTGCCGGGAGGGGGCGTCAGGGCGGTCATCGCGGTGGCGGTGGTGAGCGCAACGGGAGACGCCGATGTGGCTGCGGCGGTATCTGTGCAACTGATGTTGTACGTGTGAACGCCGGCAACGTTGATGGGCTTAATCAGGGCAGCGGCATTGTAGCGCTGCACGGCACTACGCACGGCGGGTGTGAGCTGATTGTCGAGCACTGACTGGGCATCGCGTGTGGACTGCGAATCCAATAGGGGATTGTTCAGATCATTGAATAGGCGCTGTTGCGCATCGGAGAGCGCCGCGAGCGCAGTAGCGGGATCCTGCTGTGGCGCGGCTTGTGCAGCCTGCTTTGCCTGATTCACATCTTGCTGTAGCTGGGCCGTTGCCGCGCGTGTCTGCGCGAGCGGGCCAAAGCCGAAGTCCCAGCCGCCCACAGCGAGGACAAGCACGGCTACCAGGGCGAGAATCGCTGTAGCAGCACCGCCCTTCCGCCTACGCACGGCGGGTTTCGGCGCTGCCCATACCGGAGGCTTTTCGACGGGCGTAAGATGCGTTGACTGCTGCTTACTACGCGCAGCGGCGAGCGCTGCGGCCGAGATTGCTGGCATGGGTTGAGTGATCGTCGGTTCGTCGTCTTCGGAGGGGATGACGATTTCGCCGGTGGTGGCTGGCACTTCGAGCAATTGCACGACGAGCGCGGTGATGTTATCGGGTCCACCGTTGGCGTTGGCCATTTCTATGAGATGGGCGACACCGGCTTCTGGATCGGTATGCTCGACCATCTCGCGCTCGATCTCGCTCTCCTCGACATAGCCGTGGAGGCCATCACTACAGAGGAGAATGCGGTCGCCGTCGCGGAGAGTTTCGATGAAGAGATCGGCGTTCACGGTGGGCTGCGTGCCGAGACTGCGGGTGATGACGTTGCGGTGAGCGTGCGTGCGGGCTTGTTCTTCCGTCAGCACGCCAGCGCGGACTTGCTCGGCCACCCAGGAATGGTCCTGGGTGATCTGGCGCATCTTGCCATCGCGCACGAGATACGCACGACTATCACCGATGTTGACGAAGTAGGCGCGGCCACCCTGGATGACGAGGACAACGCAGGTGGTGCCCATGCCGGCAGATTCAGGATGTTCGTGGGAGTAGGTGAATATGGATTCGTTGGCGCGCTTGATAGCATGAGCGATACGGCTGATGATGTTGTCGCCGGTGCTGGAGTAATATTTCTCGCGAACCGTGTTGACGCCAATTTCGGCGGCCACTTCGCCTGAGGCATGCCCGCCCATGCCGTCACAGACGACGAACAGCGCACCTTTCTCGGCCAATACTTTTTCGTCCGCCGGAACCAAGTGTGTTGTATTATCTTGATTACGCTCGCGCCGCTGGCCAACATCGGTCAGCCCTGCCGCCGCGAGGCGAAGCTTCTTTGCCAACACCATCCTCCCCGCCTGATCTTTGCGCGCTCAGCCCACACAGGCCGCTGTAGACGCAGCCTATCATACACCTGCTTCCTCAAAAACGCAACGTGAGCAGCCCGAAAAAGCAGGGTCAGAAGTAGTGTGGCGCACAGTCACTGGCGTATGCCACCTGCTACAATGTGCCTACATTACGTATCAACGAACGAGATGGACTGGATGGACAGTTCCTCTGTGTATCGTACCAATACACCTATCTTTGGAGGCTGGTTGTGGGAGGTTCGTCCAAGCGACTTCAGACGGAACTGCTACACGCTCAACAGGGCGATATGGGGGATCCGGCAGTGCGGCGCGTGGCGGAATTGCTGCGCGGTGGCCGTCTTGTGGCGTTTCCAACCGAGACGGTCTATGGGTTGGGGGCGGACGCAACGAACGCTGAGGCGGTGGCGGGCATCTTTCAGGCAAAAGGGCGACCGCACAGTGATCCGCTGATTGTGCATCTGGCGAGCGCAGAGGCGCTGCCAACGGTCGCCGCGAGCATTCCGCCGCTGGCAGTGCGGCTGGCGAACCAATTTTGGCCAGGACCACTGACGCTGATTTTGCCACGTGCGGAGCAAATTCCGCCGATTGTGGCGGCGGGAGGCGACACGGTGGGCGTGCGTGTGCCGGGGCATGCGGTGGCGCTGGCGCTGCTGCGTGTGGCGGGCGTGCCGGTGGCAGCGCCAAGCGCCAACCGCTTTATGCACACGAGCCCGACGACGGCGGCGCATGTGCTGGCAGATCTGGACGGGCGCATTGACGCGGTACTGGATGCGGGGCCATGCGCGATTGGCGTGGAGTCCACGGTGCTGGATGTAACGGTGAGTCCGCCACGGGTGCTGCGGCCAGGCGGAGTGACGCTGGAGGCGCTGCGAACTGTAGCGCCGGATGTGGTGGGGCTGGAGCCGGGCGTGACAAGCGAGCCGGTCGCCGCTGAACACGTGGCGCGTGCGCCGGGGCAGATGGAGCGCCACTATGCGCCACGGACGCGCCTGATTGTCTTCGATGCACAGGGCGCGGAGGCGCTGGCGGCGATACGGGCCGAGGCCGAGGCGGCGCTGGCGCGAGGCGAGCGCGTGGGCGCGCTGTTGGCCGACGAAGAGGCGGAGGCGCTGGCGGGGTTGCCGGTGACGGTGGCGCGGCTGGGGTCGCATACGAGTCTCACGGAGATTTCGCGGCGGCTGTATGCGGCGTTGCGCGAGATGGATGAACTAGGACTCGATGTGATCGTTGCGCATACATTTGGCATGGAGGGGATGGGGCTGGCGCTGTGGGACCGGCTGCGGCGCGCGGCTGGGGGAGAGATGCGGAGGCTTTAGAGTATCGTTGGAGATTCGCCATGCCTATCAGATTCGCAGATGTCGGTCAGAATATCTATGACTTTGGCGATGTCTTTTGGGTCCAGTGTCCGCGCTGCCAGTGGCGCGCTCGTGTAGCAGCGGTGTCCTCTGCCAATGAGAAGGCGCCCGGCTGGCTCTTCGGGCCAAGAAGGCTGACATGTAAGCACTGTAGCCTCTCTAAAGACTGCGCTGGCAATGGCTTTGGCATTGGAAGGCAGCCAGAGGATTGGTACTTTGGCCTGTCGCTCTGGCTGCAAACGCCGTGTTGTGGGCAGGTCTTGTGGGCGTACAATGAGCGACATCTGGCATTTCTGGAGCAGTACGTGGGCGCGACACTGCGAGAGACAACGCTGGAGGCCGGAAACAGAAGTCTGGCAAGCCGCTTGCCGCGCTGGATCAAGAGCGGGCAGCATCGCGAGGAGGTGCTGGCGGGGCTGCGGAGGCTGCGGGCGCTGCTTGAGGAGTGATGCAGTTTACGATAGCTCGGCGGCGCGCAATTCGGCGGTGCCGAGAAGGCCGGCGAGGGCGGCATAGAAGCGTTGCGGCTCTTGCAGGAAGGGGAGATGGCCGGCGTTGGGCAGAGTGACTTCCAGCGCGCCATGGCTGCCGATGGCCTCGGCGGTGCGGCGGGCATCGGCGGCGGTGACGAGTGGGTCGAGCGCGCCACGGATGACGACAGTGGCGGCGGTCATTTCCCCAGCGGTTGCGAGCAGATCGGGCGCGGATGTGCGGAGGCTGCGCCAGAGCGCGGCCAGCGCAGCGGTGGAGGCGGCGGCGTCGCTGGCGGCGCGGAGCGCGCGGTGGCGTTCGAGGACTGACTCAACGGCGTCATTGGTGGGGCCGAGCAGCAGCGACGTGGCGAGCGGGTGCAGACGGCGGAGGAGTCCGGGCGAGGCGGCGGCACGGCTGACGAGCTGCGACGTCAGATCGGGGCGCGAGAAGCCTGCTGGGGAGACAAGCGCCAGACCGAGCACACGCTTGGGATGTTGTTGGGCGTAAGCGAACGCGATGGCGGCGCCGATACCATTGCCAAGCAGCACTGCGCGCGCGATGCCCATGCCGTCGAGCCAACCAGAGAAGATGTCTCCCAAGTTGCCGACATCATAGGCGAAGTCGCTTGGTGATGGTTTCGCCGATGCGCCGAAGCCCGGCCAATCAAGCGCGAAGGCGCGACGCTCGGTGGCGAAATGGGCCAGGATTGGCTCGTAGTCGCGCCAGACGAAGCCAGCGGAAGGCAGCACGACGAGCGGCACGCGCGTCATGAACGCGCGGGGTGCGTCGTTCATTGCAGAGGCGAGGCGCAGCCCGTTGACGACGACGCCGCGCTCGGCGATGTGGGGCGCTGGCGCGCTGGCGGGTTGCGGGTTGTCGCTCGTCGTGCTGGATTCCTGGCTCATGCGCTCCACATTTCACGCTGCGGTTCGTTCGGTGCGCCGGTCGCGTACACCTCGCATAGTATAGCAGCGCGCGCCAGAGCGCAGGCGAATGGCTGATGGATACTACGCGGGCTGCTCGGCGCTAACCGGCGTGAAGGTGACTTCGAGGGCGCTATCTACCATGCGGGCAACGGTCGCTTCCATTGGCGCGAGCAGGGTGGGAAGAGCGATGTCGCGCTTGAAGTTGCCAATCTCGACGATCAACTCGTCACCCTTCTTGACCATACCGACCTTGCCCATCTCGACGTGAGGCAGGGGCAGGCGCAAAACGTAGGTATCGCCGCGTTTCACCAACTCTTGCGGTGAGCCACGGAAGTACACGCGGGTGGGGTCGTCGCCGTCCCAGATTTCACTGGCCAGTGTGGCGAGCGCGTCCGCGCCCAGAATCTCGCGGGAGTGATAGGGAGCGTCCCAGACGGGCAGCGGGGCGAATGTGCTGTGAATCTGGTCGTAGTAGACTCGCTGTTGCGCCACCATTTCGCGGAGCAGGGCATCGTGGTATTCACCGTCGGCGGAAGTCGGCAGCACGCGGTTGCAGAGCACGCCATCAATGGGGTAGCCGAAGAGCGCGAGATAGGTTTCGGCGCGGAGTCCTTCTTTGATGACCATCTTTTCGGGGTTGACTACCAGGCGGTAGGAGCTGGTGTCGGGGTCGGTCAGCACGCCACGGAGAACCGCGACCTGTTCGTTGAGCTTCTGGAGCGATTCAAGCACATTGACGCCCGGCAGGAAGGTTTTGAGCAGGGGCTTGGCGGCGCTCATGGCGAGATTGCGCCAGCCTTTGGCCTGGTTGGCGTACCAGAGGAACGTTTCGGGCATGCTCAGGAGGCGAACCGTCTCGCCGGTGGGCGCGGCGTCAATCACGACGACATCGTATGCGCCATCCTGGGCCTGCCGGTGAATGTTGAGCAGCGCGACGATCTCATCCATGCCAGGGATGAGCGCCATCTCTTCGGCGGCCACATCGTTGATGCCCTGCTTTTTGAGGACGCCGGTGACGTAATCCTGAACGCTGGCCCAATGGGAACGAATCTCATCCAGCGCGTTGATCTCCTGCGCCCAGAGATTGCTGGTGATGCGCTTTGGCTCGCTGCCAAGGGTGGTATCGAGGGCATCGGCCAGGCTGTGGGCCAAGTCGGTGCTAACCACAAGCGTTCGTTTGCCAAGCTGGGCGGAGCGGGCGGCGGTCGCGGCGGCAAGGGTGGTTTTGCCGACGCCGCCTTTACCGAGATAGAGAATCAAGCGCATTGAGTAGGACTCCTCACGAGTGATGGTGTTGCAGGCCGCGCTGATATGGGTTGTGTTGGCAAGAACGCGCGACGAGATGCCGTGGTACTGGCGTTGCACTCGCAGAAGTTTACGCAGGATGGGAGATGGAGTTGTAGCGCATGGGTGGATTGGCGGCCACGCACTGGCGCTGGCAGGCTGGATGTGCAATCGGCGCGAAGGCCCAATACAGGGCCACCCGCGGCCACAAATGGCCGGCGCACGAAACGCTAGCTCAGCCGCAAGAGGAGGGCTTTGAGATAGCGATCTTCGGCGAAGCCGGGCAATGTTGGGTGGTCAATGCTTGGCCCGAAGGTGGCGAGCAACTGGGCCGAGCGTGTCGCGCGGGAGACTCCAAGCTGGACGGCGTTCTCGAAATCTGCCGCATTCACGCCGCCGGAACACGAGCAGGTGAGGAGCAGCCCATTTGGCGCGACAGTACGCGCAGCATGGGCGTTGAGCGTTTCGTAGCCACGCAGCGCGCGATCTTTCATGCTCAGATTTTTGGCAAACGCGGGTGGGTCTACGATGACGACATCGAATGCACGGCCTTCGTGAGCGCACTGCTGCAAGAAACGATTGACGTCACTGGCGGTGAATTCGTGCGCGGCGGGATCATGGCTGTTCAGGGCATAGTTGCGGCGGGCGAGGTCTAGCGCGGCATCGGAGGAATCCACGTTCACGGTGTGGAGGGCGGGATTGCGGGCAAGCGCGGCGAGTGCGAATCCGCCGGAATAGGAGAAGGTGTTGAGCAGGCTATGCGCGTGCAGCGCGGCATCGCCGATCAGCGCTCGCTTATCGCGTTGGTCCAGAAAAAAGCCGGTCTTTTGGCCGTGCCAGGGGTCAACGAGATAATGCACATCATGCTCGATGATGGTGAGTGTTTCGGGGACGGTTCCGGCGGCGAGGGACGCGCCGCCAAGCGCCAGACCTTCGCGCGCTCGCGCTTTGATGTCGTCGCGGGCGAGAATGCCGTCGGGGCGCACCACCTGCTCAAGAGCGGCGAGGATGTGAGGCCGGTCGCGGTCGGCGCCAGCGGTATGGAATTGCACGCTGAGCCAGCGGTCATAGCGATCTACGATCAGGCCGGGGAGATAGTCCGCTTCGGCGTTGACGAGGCGATAGGCGTTGACCGAAGCGGGCAGAAGCGCGCGCAGAGCGAGGGCGCGCGCGATGCGGCGAGCGTAAAACGGGGTGTCAATGGTCTCGTCGGGGTCGAGTGTGAGCACGCGGAAGGCGAGGCTGTTGCGGACGTTGACATGGCCACGGGCAATCCATTCACCGCTGCTGCTCACGACATCCGCGACTGCGCCAGGGGGGATGTCCTGCGGGAGTTCACGAAAGGCGCCGGAGAAGACCCAGGGATGCCCGCGACGAATGGTATATTCGCGCCCTGAGCGCAGATGGAGGGTAGGGTGGGATTCTGTCATGGCGGACTGTAGCGCCTCTCTGTTCGCGGTTTGGTTCACGAGTGAAGATAGTATCACTTCACGGCAGTCGCGGCTTTGAACGCCTGGGCTAGGATGTCGGGGCGGTCGCTCATCAGGCCGTCAACGCCCCAGCGCAGCAGACGATCCATGTCTGCGCGATTATCCACCGTCCAGACGTGAACATCCAGGCCGAGCCGGTGGGCAGCGGCGAGCATCCGTGGGGAGACGATGCGCCTGCCGCGCCATAGCTCCGGCACCTGAAGCGCATCATAGGCGGGGCGCAGCCACCGAGCCGCGCCGAACCAGGTGGCTACAACGAAGTTGCGGATTTCTGTGGCGCTCGCCGAGGTTGCCACCTGGCCGCCGGAGAGCCTTCGAAAGCGCACGATTGGCTCATGCAGTTCGCCGCTGGCGACCAGCACACGCTCACGCGCGTCAAGTTCCTGGATGAGCGCCCAGAGGCGCTGCTCGCGCGGTGGGGTGCTCTCTTTCAGGTCAATGTTGATGCGCAGCACGGGGAAGGTCGTGAAGACTTCTCGCAGCGTGGGAATGCCGATGCCCTGGCCGCGGAATGGGTAGGTTTGCCCGCCGTCGGGGGTGAAGCGATAGCCCGCATCGAGGCGGCGCAGGTCATCGAGCGTGTAGTCCGCGACGGGGCCACTGCCATTGGTGGTGCGATCTACGGTCGTATCATGGATCACGACTAGCTCGCCTTCGCGGGTTGTCTGGATGTCGAGTTCGAGCGCGTCCGCGCCGAGTTCTACTCCACGCGCGAAAGCAGTGAGCGTGTTTTCCGGCGCTAGCAGCGCGCCGCCGCGATGGGCAAAGAAGAGCGGGGCGGTGTGTGTGAGATATGGACGTCGCTTCTTTGCGCCTGTGCTACCAGTCACGTCGGCGCTCTGGTTGTCTGTCATGCACGCCCCTCCCGATTGCGATCAGTGTTCCTGGCTTGCCTATCACTGTATCGGCATTTTCATCGAGAGCGCAACTGGCAGCGCTGTATGCCGTGCGAGGCGCGGCCTGAGTCGTCGGCGGCATGATGTCGTGTCAACAAAGCAGGGGCCGGATAGTGCGGCCTAGAATTTGCGGTATATCCCTTAGGTGCATTCACTGCTTGGATGTCATCTGGGAAAAGATGGCTGGTCTTCAAGAGCGACAGTCGCTGATTTTCGCGCATCGCTACCGGCTATCGGACGAAAGGAAACTGGTATGCGAATTGCTCAGATCGTGCCGTTGCACATCCCTGTGCCGCCGCTAAAGTATGGTGGAACGGAGCGAGTGGTGGCGAATCTGATTGCGGGGCTGA
This sequence comes from Ktedonobacterales bacterium, assembly GCA_030167145.1. GTDB lineage: Bacteria > Chloroflexota > Ktedonobacteria > Ktedonobacterales > JADMIN01 > SMAG-U1939. The sequence goes on from CP126532.1 coordinate 812,444, forward strand.
TCGAGTTAGGACATGATGTCACACTCTTTGCGACTGGCGATTCGGAGACACGCGCACGCCTTGTACCGATGTGGGATCGGCATATCTTCTTTGATCCTACGATAGACGCTGCCGCAGTGCATATGGGCATGTTGAGTGAGATTTACAATGATTGGGCGAATGAATTCGACGTTATTCACTCGCATCTGGACTACATGACGCTGCGGTTCATTGACCTGACGAGCGTGCCAACAGTGCTGACGCTGCACGGGCGTCTGGACAGCCCGGAGTTTCAGAAAGTGTTCGCCTATCACCGGCACGCCAATTATATTTCGATCAGCGATAATCAGCGTCGCGATATGCCTGATCTGAACTGGATGCAGACGGTGTATCACGGCATAGATGTGCAGAGCTTCCCGTTTGTGGCTGAGCGCGGGGACTATTTGGCTTTCGTTGGGCGCATGTCGCATGAAAAGCGGCCCGATCTGGCGATTGAGGTGGCGATTCGGGCTGGCATTCCGCTGAAGATTGCCGCCAAGGTGGACCATAAGGAACAACCCTACTTCGAGGAACGGATTGAACCGCTACTCAAGCATCGGCTCATCACGTGGATGGGTGAGGTAGATGAGGAGGGGAAGAAAGACTTGCTGAGCCACGCGCTGGCATTGCTCATGCCGATTGATTGGCCTGAGCCGTTCGGCATGGCATTCATCGAGTCGCTCGCTTGTGGGACGCCTGTGATTACGCGTAATTGTGGCTCTGTACCTGAATTGCTGAAAGATGGTGTGACGGGCTATGTTGCGGATACGGCGGATGAACTGGTGGAGGCGGTACAGAAAGTGAAACGCATTTCGCGCTATACCTGCCGCCGGTATGCCGAACAGCGATTTGACAAGTTGCGCATGGCGAAGGACTATATGCGAGTATATGACCAGGTGCAGCCGGTGCGGTCGCCCATCCGCGGACGGGTGCGCGCAATGTACGCGCTGGGCACACGAGCCGCGTTGACGGATACGGCAGTAACGTCCGTCACAGCGGATACGGCTGATACATCGCTGTCGGTTCTTGCCGCTGATGTCGTTGCAGGTGAACCAATGGAGAGCGCGGTAGTGCCGTGACGCAAATGCCACCAATGGACCCGTCTCAGTCACACGCGGGCGAAATTGCCGACCTTTATGTGCTGCAAGGGTCGGCGAGTACGAGCGTCGAAAAAATCACGTTGAAGCATGGGGATGCCTTCCTGGTCGCCGATGCGCGAGGTGACCTGCCAGAATCTGAGCAGGAGACCGGGCTGTTCTGGCATGGTACACGCTTCCTGCGGACCTGCGACATCTTTCTGACGGGCCAGCCGCTGATACCTCTCTCAAATTCGATTTCCGACGAAGAGGGAACGTGTCAGATTGACCTGACGAATCCTTTTCTGCGCATCGGCCGGGAAGTGGTGTATCAGGGCACCATCCATGTACGGCGCTTGTTGGCCTTGAAAGGACGCACACTGACCCAGCGAGTGATCCTGACGAACTTTCACGAAGAGTCGCTGCACGTGAAGATGGGTCTCAAACTCGGGGCTGATTTCCGCGACCTCTTCGAGGTGCGTGGGATCGAGCGAGAGCAGCGTGGTGAGGTACAGCCGACGAAGATGGGGCGAGACAGCGCGACACTCAGCTATCTAGGGCTGGATGGCATCAGTCGCGAGACCACAATCACCTTCTTTCCCGAAGCAGAGCAGGCGGTGATGCAGGGCTTGTTCTGGGATCTCCATCTCGAACGCAACCAACCAGTTGAGGTGCGCATCACCATCACGCTGTCGAGCCGAGGTGAGGCGCCGCTGGAGCTTGAGCGGTCTGGGATCGGACGCTATGTGCATTTGCCACGAGGTGAGGATTTCCCGATTGTCAGTTCCAATAACGTCTTCTTCAACCGCATGCTCACACGCGGCATGCATGATCTGGAGATGATGTGTGCGCTGACGCCTGAGGGGTTATATCCCTATGGGGGCATTCCGTGGTATGTTTGCCCGTTTGGCCGTGATGCGCTGATTACCAGCCTGGAGTTTATGCCCTGGTTTCCGCAGGTTGCGCGGGGCACACTGGCGTTTCTCGCGGCGCATCAGGGGACGAAAGTGGATACGTTCACCGAGGAGGAGCCTGGTCGTATCTTGCATGAATACCGCACGGGAGAGATGGCGAATTGCCGGGAGATCCCGTTCATCCCATACTATGGGACGGTTGACGCTACGCCGCTGTTCATCATCGCACTCGAACAGTATCTGCGCTGGAGCGGCGATCTCGACTTTGTGCGCACGCTGTGGCCACATGCGAAGGCAGCGGCGCGATGGATGCAGACGTATGGCGATCCAGATGGCGATGGATTTCTGGAGTATGCCAAGGTCTCGGAAACGGGTCTGGTGAGCCAGGGCTGGAAAGATTCCTGGGACGCGATATCGCATGCGGACGGCGAATTAGCGCGGCCGCCCGTTGCGCTCTGCGAGGTGCAGGGCTATGCGTATGCGGCGAATCTCGCGATGAGCTATATGGCGGCGCGGATGCAGCAGCATGACGAAGCGAACCAGTGGGCGCGCGCCGCGAAGGAGCTACGTGAGCGTTTCATGAAAGCGTTCTGGTGGCCGGAAGAAGACTGCTTCTATCTTGCGCTCGACGGAGAGAAACGTCCGTGTCAGGTGGTCAGCTCAAATGCTGGTCAATGCCTGTGGAGTGGCATCGTGCCCGAAGAGGTCGCGGGCGGTGTGATTGCGCGCTTGATGCGCCCTGACATCTACACGGAATGGGGCGTGCGTACCCTGTCAACGCTGGCGGCGCGCTATAACCCGATGAGTTATCATAACGGATCGGTCTGGCCACATGATACGGCGATGGTCGGCGCGGGATTCGCCCGGTATGGGCGAAAGTATGAGGCGGGCGAATTGCTGGGGCATTTGTTTGGTGTGAGCCTTTACTACGGTGGGTCACGGCTGCCTGAGTTGTTCTGCGGCTTTTCACGTGTCTTTGGGTATGGCCCCACGCGCTATCCGGTGGCGTGTTCGCCGCAGTCGTGGGCCGCTGGCGCGCCGTTCCTGTTGCTGAGCGCGGTGCTGGGGTTCGAGCCAGAGGCCGAGCGACACCAATTGACGCTGCGTGCGCCCGAATTGCCTGAATGGATGGATAATCTGGTGCTGGGGCATATGTGGCTGGGCGGTCAAGACTTGCACCTGCGGTTCGAGCGTTCCGCACATGGCACGAGTGTCATTCTGACGAGTGAGTCGGAGATTCAGGTGCGTGTGCTGCCCCATTGAGCCGAATAGTCCCTTTGCCATTGCATGCTTGTGCCCCCCAGAACTCCCTTCGTGTTGCCCCGCGTTACGCTCATGCGTATACTGCGGTGACGGGCAATCTATCGCATCTCGTATTGCGCGCCTGCGACCAGCATAAGAAGGGAGCGTCGTGGAGATGCAGTCGCCACAGCAGCGGGTCGCCGCGCCTGCTCCGCCAGCGGTATCTCAGCAGCCACCCGCGCTTGCGCCAGGGACGTTGCTGGTAGGGCGGTATCTGATCCATGGCCATATTGGTGGGGGAGGATTCGCGCATATATACGACGCGCAGGATACGGTGTTGGGGCATCGGCGCGCGATCAAGGAAGCGTTTTACCGCGACGCGCAGACACAACAGCAGTTTCAGCTTGAGGCTGAGTTTTTGCTGAACGCCCGCCATGCGAATCTCGTGCGCGGCTATGCCGTTTTCGCCGATGCGGGGCGATTCTATCTGGTGATGGACTACGTGGATGGCCAGACGGTTGAGGAAATCGCGATTCAGCATATCCGGCAGACGGGACGACCACTCGGCGAAGCGCAGGTGCTCGACTGGATCATTCCCATCTGTGACGCGCTCCATGAACTGCATCAGCAGCCGACGCCGATCATTCACCGGGATGTCAAGCCAGCAAACATCAAGATTACCCATCGCGGCGCACCGGTATTGATTGATCTGGGGCTGGCGAAGCTTTATGCGCAGGGGCAACGGACGATTGGCGCGGCGTTGGCTTTCACGCCGGGCTATGCGCCACCAGAGCAGTATCAAGCATCGGGCGCGACCGACCAGCGAACGGATGTCTATGGGTTGGGAGCGACACTGTATTTCTTGCTCACGGGGTATCAGCCAGTGGAGGCGCCAGCGCGCATAAGCGCGCACGCGCTGCCCGCGCCCCGCACGTTGAATCCGGCGATTACTGTGGCAACTGAGGCCGTTGTATTAGAAGCGATGGCGCTGGATCCCAGGGCGCGTCAGCAGCGGGCGCTGATTCTCAAAGATGGGTTAGTTGCCGCGCGGGGTGCGCTGGATGCCCCAGCAGGGCAGGCGGTGATCGCTGGGCCAGGGAACCCAAACACCTTTCCGGTAACGCCGACCCACGCGAACGGGGCGACGGCACTGGCAATGCCTGCACCGGCGATTCTACCGCCCCAGGGAGCGCCAGCACCTGGCCATCAACCAGTGGCACGATTGGCAGATTGGGTGGGAGCGGTCTCGCGCGAGGTGCATGCGCGCACGGCAGCGCAGCCAGGAGAGGCGCAGACAACGCTGGCGATCATGCTCTCGCTGGTAACGTTCTCGTTGAGCGCGCTGGCGGTCATCTGGGGCTGGATGCTGCTGTGGGTCGTGCCTGCGCTGGCATTGGCGGCCTTTGGTCTGCGCCGCCAGATGCACCAACCGCGCGAGCAACGGCTACGCGAGTTTTGGCTGCTGGCATGGGTGTCGGTATGCCTGAGTTGCGCGTGGCCGCTGCTCTGGCTAATCGTGTATTGGGCAGCGCACCGACCATGACGGTCTCGGACGATCTCGGACGATCTCGCGGGCATTAAGCGCGCCTGCGCGCCTGCAGCAGCACCCAAAACGCAGCCTCTACGTCACCGCTAGGTGATACAAGCGCGCACATCTCAGCCATTTTGCTCACCTCCCCAGCGGATGACTCAGGTACGATACGCGAAGCAATCTTGTGACGCGAAGGTCTGAAGCGAACCACGGCACTCGTTCTGCGAGTACATCCTACCGCGAGCTACAAGCGCAGCGCCGATCTGGCTACGTGCGTGGTGCGCGCGGCAGCATCCGGCATTGTCACGGCGTGCGATGGTTGGGAGCCGCAAACGCGGTGAGAATGTGGTATGCGGCGACGTATTGAAGATGGGATGTGTTGCGCGCAACGGTGGGCGATGCTAGCTCTTGCACAAGGTGCGGACCCCCTGGTATACTCGCACTCATCACAAGCTTCGCAGAGAAGATTGCTGAGTATCGCTTGCGCCGGAACTTCCGTCCCCTGTATCTGTGATGTGCCGACGCACGAGTCTGCCGATTGGGCAGAGGAGGAGTATTCATGTCTCGTATGCGCATGCGCTGGTGGGCAAGCGCCGCATTGCTCCTGATGTTAGTGCCAGCGCTAGCCGCCTGCGGCTCAACAAGTGGCGGTGGCACGTCGTCCGTGACCAAGAAATATAAAGTGGGTCTTGTCACCGATACCGGTGGCCTGAATGATCAGGGCTTTAACCACCTGGCGTACGTTGGCTTGCAGAAGGCCAAGACCGATTTCGGCATCCAGGCAGATGTGGTGGAGTCGAAGAGCGATGCCGACTATGTGCCGAATCTGACCACCTATGCGACCGGTGGGTACGATTTGGTGATCGCTGTTGGTTTCTTGATGCAGACTGCGGTGGGCAGCGTTGCGACGAGCTTCCCCAATATTCACTTTGCCATCATTGACGGCGCGGGCACCGATGCCAATGGCAATGATCTGCACCTGTCAAATGTCCAGTCGCTGCTCTTCAGGGAGCAGGATGCTGGCGCTCTGGTCGGCGTTATCGCGGGGGTGCTGGAGAAAGATGGCGCGTCGCCGAAGAAATCGGGCATCATCAGCGCCGTTGGCGGCGTAAGCATTCCGCCGGTGAACCACTACATCGCGGGCTACAAGTGGGCCGCGACGATGGAAGATCCGAACATCAAGGTGCTGATCGGCTACTCCAACAAGTTCGACGACCCGACGCCGTGCCGCAACCTGGCAAACAGCCAGATTGACCAGGGCGCGGATATCGTCTTCCAGGTGGCTGGTGGCTGTGGTATCGGTGCGCTGACAGCGGCGGCCACGCGTGGAGTCTATGGTATCGGTGTGGATACCGACCAGAAGGCGGCTGCGTCAACGGTTATCGCCAGCGCGCTGAAGCGGGTGGAAGTGGCGACTTACGACGCCATTCAAGCGGTTGTGCAGAACAAGTTCCAGGGCGGCGTCACCACCTTCAGCTTGCAGAACGATGGTGTCGGCTATGCGCCCGGCAATATTACCCTGCCAGCGGATGTGATGGCGGAGTTGACGAAGATCAGCGGCGAGATCAAGAGTGGCCAGTTGACGCCGCCCGCTGACATTCCCAACCCGTAGTCCGCTTGTTGACGAACAGGCGTATACCTGCATACTGTTGCTAATAGCATTGGGCGGGTGCCATTGCGGCGCCCGCCTTCTCCATATCACTGGTCAGCCTTCCACGCATTCCACCATGAGGGAGCACGCTTATGACCACGCCAGCGACTTCGCAGAGACGGCCACAAGCGCCTATCGCGCCGGAGATTCCTGAACGTATACAGCGTGTGGGCAAAGCACTGGTCGCCCCTCTCGCGTCAGTTCTCTTTGCGTTTGCGGTCGGCGCGATTATTATCCTGTTCTCTGGGGGCAATCCAATTGAGGCCTACCAGGGCCTATTCTGTGGTGGGCTGGGGGTGTTCTGCACTGGCGACACCTATGGTTCCGTCGCGGCTCCGTACCGAATTTCGGAAACGCTGGTCTTTACCACACCGCTGATTCTTACCGGATTTTCCGTGGCTATCGCCTTTCGTGCCGGCCTCTTCAATATTGGCGGCGAAGGGCAGCTCATCATGGGTGCGATTAGTTCCGCTGTGGTGGGAATTCACTTCGCAACCTGGCCAGGGTGGCTGTTGCTGCCAGCGACATTGCTTGCCGGTATTCTCGGCGGAGCGGTATGGGGTGGTATCGTCGGTGTGCTCAAAGCGTATACCGGCGCGCATGAGGTGGTGACGACCATCATGCTCAACTATGTGGCGATCTTTTTTCTCCAGTATCTCGTCACAGGGGGACCGCTGCAACTACCGGGGCAGACGCAGGTTTCGCCACCGATTGGCGTAGGCGCCAATCTACCGAAACTATTTCCTCAGGCAGCGCAGGTTTTTGGCCTGCCCGGAAGTGTGTATCGGGTGCATACCGGAATCTTCATTGCGCTCATCTGCGCGGGTATTTTCTACTTTTTGCTGATGCGCACAACGCTTGGTTATGAGATCCGCGCGGTGGGGCAGAGCCAGCGTGCCGCCCGCTATGCAGGGGTAAGCGCGCAGCGCACGATTGTCAAGACGATGTTGATCGCCGGAGCCTTTGCCGGGCTGGCGGGCGCGATCCAGACGACGGGCATCTATCATAATCTGCCCATCGGCTATCAGAATGATACGACGGGCTTCGATGCGATTGGTGTGGCGCTGCTCGGCCAGAACTCTGCGATTGGCGTGATCCTCTCGGCAATTCTCTTTGCTGCGCTCCATGTCGGTAGCTCTGTGATGCAGAGCAATGCGGGCGTTCCCGCAAGTCTCGTCGCGATGCTCCAGGGGTTGATTCTCTTTAGTATCGCGGCAAATTTCCTCCGCTCGATGAAGCTGCGTTTGCCCGCTCTGCGCCAAGCGCCAGTTGGGACTGCTCCGCTGCCGCCGGGTGTGGCCGCGATAGAGACTGAGATGGACTCATCCGCCGAATTGGATACGGACGTGAAAGCCTGAGCGGCTGGAGGAATATGCCATGAACGCGGTACTGCAAATCTTGGGGCTGTTTTTCACCGCTGGCCTCTGGCAACTTGCGCTTGAGTTGGGGGCGCTGCTGTTGCTGCCCGCGCTAGGGGGCACCATTTCCGAGCGCAGCGGTGTGGTCAACATTGCCATGGAAGGCATGATGCTCACTGGCGCGTTTACGGCGGTGGTGACTGACCTGGTGTGGCACAATGCGTTGCTGGCGACGCTGGCCGCTGCCATATCAGGTGGGTTGATGGCGCTGATCCATGCGGTCGTCTCGATTCGCTTCCGGGCCGACCAGATTATCAGCGGTTTTGCTATCAACATCTTCGCGTTCGGATTGACGACGTTCCTGATAGACAAAATGACCAACTTTCAGGGAGCGGCGCATGTCCCCCAGGCGTACACGCTACCGGTGATCACGGTGCCCGTGTTATCGAATATTCCGTTTCTGGGACAGGTGCTCTTCCAGCAGAATATCATGGTGTATGTTGCGCTGGCGCTGCTGGTGGGGATGAACATCATGCTGTTTCGCACGCGCCTGGGTCTGCGAATCCGGGCGGTTGGCGAGCATCCACAGGCGGCGGATACCGCTGGCATCAACGTCTATACGCTTCGCTACGGTGCGGTCATCGCAAGCGGGCTGCTCTCAGGCTTGGGCGGCGCGTTTCTCTCAATTGGCATCAACAATGTGTTCCTCCCTAACATGACCGATGGCGCTGGCTACATTGCCCTTGCGGCGATGATCTTCGGCAAGTGGAAGCCGTTTGGCGCATTCGTGGCTTGCATGATCTTCGGCATCGGCGAGGCCATCTACGCCAACAACTCGACCATCCATATCTCGCAGTACTTGCTCAATACGCTGCCGTACATTCTGACAATTGTGGTGCTGGCGGCATTTGTCGGCAAGAGCGCAGCGCCGGCCGCCGATGGTTTGCCGTATGAGCCAGGCGTGGAATAAGGGGAAGCGCAGATGAGCACAGAGATTCGCGAAAAGGGTGCGTGGCCGGCAAGTGAGCAGCAACCACTTGCCGTGGAGATGCGCGAGATCACCAAGACCTGGCCGGGCGTCGTCGCGGATGACCGCGTCCACTTTGATGTTCGCAAAGGCGAAATCCACGCGCTCATCGGTGAGAACGGCGCGGGCAAATCCACCCTGATGAATATCCTATATGGGTTGTTGCACGCGGACTCTGGCACGATCAGCATCAACGGCCAGCCCGCACAGATTCGCGGTCCACGAGATGCCATTGCGCTGGGCATTGGTATGGTGCATCAGCATTTCATGCTGATTCCCGTGCTGACGGTGGGTGAGAATATCGTGCTGGGGCGCGAGCCGGTCACCAATGGCGACTTCTATGATCGGTCGGGCGCGAGCCAACGGATTCACGATATTTCGAGCCGCTACGGGCTGAGCATTGATCCGAACACGCGCACGGGCGATCTGCCAGTGGGGTTGCAGCAACGCGTCGAAATCCTGAAGGTGCTGTATCGCGGCGCGGATATTCTGATTCTCGATGAGCCGACAGGAGTGCTGACGCCACAGGAAACGCAAGATCTCTTTGTGGTGTTGCGCGAATTGGTGAAGCAAGGTAAAACAATCATCTTCATCAGCCATAAGCTGCGCGAGGTATTGGAAATCTCGGATCGGGTGACGGTGCTGCGGCGGGGCAAGGTGATCGGAACTGTGCCAACGAAGGAGACGAGCGAGGAGCAACTAGCGCGCATGATGGTCGGACGTGATGTGCTGCTGCGCGTGGATAAGCAACCTGCAAAACCAGGACAGGTGGCGTTGCGGGTCGAGCATCTCAATGTCAAGAATGAGCGTGACCTGCCCGCGGTGCGCGATCTTTCGTTGGAATTGCGGTCGGGCGAGATTCTTGGTATCGCAGGGGTCGAGGGTAACGGCCAGAGCGAGTTGGTGGAGGCGCTGGCGGGTACACGCCCGGTGGCGAGCGGGCATATCTGGGTAGGTGATAAGGAGATCACCAATAGTGGCGCGCGCAAGACGCGCAAGGCAGGCATGGGGCATATCCCCGAAGACCGGCGTGGCACGGGGTTGGTGCTGAACTATTCCATTGCCGACAATATGATCTTTGGGCGACAGCGCGACACGGCGTTTTCGTGGCGTGGGTTCGTGCTGTTGCTGAGCAGCATCTTTTCGTGGGCGAAGCGTCTCATCGCGCAGTATGACGTGCGCACGCCATCGGCCGAGACGCCCGCACGCGCGCTCTCTGGAGGCAACCAGCAGAAGGTGATCGTGGCGCGGGAACTGGGCAGCCAGCCACGGGTGCTGCTGGCGTCGCAGCCGACACGCGGCGTGGACATCGGCGCGATTGAGTTTATTCACCGGCAACTTGTGGCGCAACGCGACACAGGCGCAGCAATCCTGCTCGTCTCGGCTGAGCTAGAGGAAATCCGGTCGTTGTCAGATCGTATTGCGGTGCTGTATGAGGGGCAGATCGTGAGCATGGAGTCGCCAGAGGTTTCGGAAGAGCGGCTGGGCTTGTTGATGACGGGTGGAGGGACACGCACGGCGCAGGGATAGCACGGGCGACCACGGGCGTCCGGCGGACGCCCCTACGGGCATGGAGACAACGGGGCGGGTGTCTGGGCAACTGAGGAAGGTCGCCCAGACATTTGCACGAGGGATGTGCGCCTAACAGGGATGTTAGCTCGCGAAGGCTTTGACGGCGGCGACGATGTGACGGGCGCTGATGCCAGCGGCATCAAGGAGTTCATCGGGCTTGCCGGAGCCGGGCATGTCGCGGACGGCGAGCTTGGTGATGCTGGGAAGCGCGCTGGTGCGTGGGTGCTGCTCATCGCCGGAGAACGCTTCAAGCACGGCGTCGCCGAGGCCACCCTCGATCCAGTGGTCTTCGACGGTGATGATGCGGCCGCCGGTGGCCTGGGCCGCCTGCTGGAGCGTGGCAGCGTCAATCGGCTTGACAGAATAGGCGTCTATCACGCGGATGGCGACGCCTTCGGTCTGCAACTGGTCATAGGCTTTGAGCGCTTCGTGGACGGTGATGCCTGCGGCGACGACGGTGACGCGGTCGCTAGCGGATTGGCGAAGGACTTTGCTGCCGCCGACGGGGAAGGCGCTGTCGGCATTGTAGAGAATGGGCGTCTTCTCGCGGGTGGTACGTAGATAGGAGATGCCCGTGTAGTCGGCCATGCTGGCGACGAGGTGGGCCGTTTGGTTGGCGTCGCAGGGGTAGAGGACGATGCTGCCAAAAACGGCGCGCATCATGGCGAGGTCTTCGAGGGCCATCTGCGAGGGGCCATCTTCGCCGATGGAGACGCCGGCATGCGAGCCGCAGAGTTTGATGTTGGCGCGAGAGATGGCGGCCATGCGGATAAAGTCATAGGCGCGGGAGAAGAAGGCGGCGAAGGTGGAGGCGAAGGCTTCGTAGCCGCGCACGCCAAGACCAACAGCGGAACTGACCAACTGCTGCTCGGCGATGTATTGCTCGAAGTAACGGTCGGGGAAGGCTTTGGCGAAGATTTCGGCGAAGGTGGAGTTGCTGACCTCGCCATCTACGGCGACGACATCAGGGCGGGCTGCGCCAAGCGCCTTGAGAGCGTCGCCATACGCCTGGCGGGTGGCGACGGAGGCGCTGGCATCGTAGGTGGGAAGTTGGAGCGGCTGAGGCGCGGGCCGGGGCGCGGGCTGCGCAGGTTCGGGTTTGTGGAGGTCTATGTGGATGTGGCGCTCGCCGCCGAGGCCAGCGATGGCGCGCTGGGCCATGTCCGCCGGGAAGGGTTTGCCGTGCCAGCCGTTCTGGTTCTCGACTTCGGGGAAGCCTTTGCCTTTGACGGTGCGGGCGATGATGAGCGTGGGCCGGTCGGTCTGGCGGCGGGCCTCCTGATAGGCGGCGCTGATCTGTTCGACGTTGTGGCCGTCAATCTCGATGGGATGCCAGCCGAAGGAGCGTGCGCGAGCGGCGTAGGCGTCGCCGTTCCAGCCGAGCATGGTTTCGCCGCGCTGGCCCAGGCGATTCATATCCAGAATGCCGACGATGTTGTTGAGTTTGTAGTGAGCGGCAAGCTCCAGGGCTTCGTAGATTGAGCCTTCGGACATCTCGCTATCGCCCAGGAGCACCCAGATGTGGTAAGGGAGCTTGTCGAGATATTTGCCCGCGAGTGCGACGCCGACGGAGATGGGCAATCCCTGGCCTAGCGAGCCAGTGGCGACATCCACATAGGGCAGCAGCGGCACAGGGTGGCCTTCGATGCGGCTGCCGAACTGGCGCAGGGTCATCATTTCGTCATCGGAGATGGCGCCGATGGCCTTGTACATCGCATAGAGCAGGGGCGCGGCGTGGCCCTTGGAGAAGATGAGGTGGTCGTTGGTGGGATTCTTGGGGTTGCCCACGTCGTAGTGGAACTCTTCATAGAGGAGAACAGCCATGAGGTCAGCCGCGGACATGGATGAGGTCGGGTGACCGGACCCGGCTTTGGTGGTAGCGCGAATGCTATCTACGCGGAGTTGCTGGGCGAGTTCGTGCCATTGTTGCGGTGTTGCCATGGTGTTCTCCTCCGTTACGTATTGCTTGATGTATTGTGTGCGCGGTCGGGCGCGCCAGATGGTGCTTCCGTGGAAGATGGCTCGCCGGTCTGACGGCGCAGCGTGCGTGCCAGGACGCCGGGCAGGTCGCTGGCAAGCCGCGAGTTGGCGATGACGCTGGTCGCGCCCGCCTGACGAGCGGCCTCTTGGATGGCGAGGTCTACGTGCGAGCCAAAGGCGATGACGGGCACGTGTGCGGCACGTGCGGCGCTGATGGCGGCGCGCCAATCGAGGTTGCGGGCGGCGGTGTTGACCAGCGCGACGACGGGTTGTTCGGCGGTGAGTGCGGCGGCGAAATCGTCGGTGCGGCGGCAGGTGCGCGTGGTGTAGCCCACGTGCTTGAGGGTGTCGGTGATCTTGACCGAGAAAAAGAGGTCGGTATCGAGCAGCAACGCACGATTGGTATGCTGTTCGGTGGTCGTCTGGTCGTGCGACACGGCTCTGCCCTCTTAGTCGTCGGAGCGCTCGTGGATAGGGCGCTTGAATTGCTCGGCTAGCTCGTGGTTGATGACGCCGACGTTGCGCCATAGCTCTGGCGGATAGACGTGGTGGCCGCCACGACAATAGCTCTGGGAGCAGGGGCGCTCGTGATTGGTGGCGAAGACGAGATTGTCGCCTTCGACGGTGATCCAGATGTGCTTGCGAGAGTAGCCGTCGCCCCATTTGAGGAGCATGCCGTCGTTGTATTCATCGAAGCGACCGAGACCGTAGAGATAGTCGCGGTTGAACTTGTTGAGGATGTCGCGGACGTGACTCGCATCCACGATCTGCTCGACGTGTGGGGCCATGTGGGTGGTGGCCTGCTCGTCGAGGTCTTCCTGGGGGATGGTAAGCTGGCGGTGCGATCCCTGTGCTTCGCGAATCATGTCGGTGATGTCTTGCGCTTCGTCATTGCTGAGTGAGCGCGGCTGGCCAAGAATATTCGGTTTGCGCATGCTGGCGTCGTCGCGGTTGCCCATGCTGGAATACCTTTCACGTCCGGCATGGCTGGCGGGATGTACGCTGTGCGTCCCTCCGGCATCCGGACAGCACTGTCCCATGTCTCTTGTGAGAGTCTATCACTCAGGCGATGGCATGCGCCAACCAACCTCAACCGGAACGCGGCGATGGGTGGCTTGATGGGCGGCTTATAGCACGGGTGGGGCGTTGCCGTGGAGCATATGCCGTGCGCCTTGTTCACGGATGGCGGAGCGCCGCAAAATCTGTCAGGGTGGAACGGGAAAGCATAGACATAAGGGAACAAGAAGCCCTGGTACTCTTCGCGCCCGCTTGTTGACAGTTCGCTCTTTTTGCGGCATGCTAATGTGGTTGGGCTGGTGTAGGCGGGTAGCAGATTTCGCATACACAACCTGCGTGCATCGCTGCGAGACATCGGCTCCATCAAGATTTTATCAAACGTTCGCACCAAGTTTCATGACCCCAGCGCGGGGTGAGAGAGCAATGCTATGTGTGCTTAACCAGGGCGCTCGTGCGTGATCGTCACGCGTGACTAGACCGCGAGCCGCCGCCTCTGGCTCAGACACAAGACACTGCGCCGCGTTGGGCTGGCTCTCTCCCACATGGAGAGGGGCCAGCCTCGCTTTATATGGGGTGTCATTCGCGAAGGAGTGTCTCATGCCGAATACCACATCTCGATTGCCAAACGGCGGATCATCCGGGTCCAGTTCCACGTCACCTTCCACGTCGTCAACCACGGCGACGCAACGCACACAGCCCGCGACAACGCCGAGGCCTAGCGGCACGCTTGTTCGCTCTGCTGGTGGGCCGAACGGTAATGCAGGTCAGCGACCCCCTGCACCGCGCCCCGCTGGCGGACCTGGCGCACGTCCGGGCGGACCTGGCGCGCGTCCGGGCGGACCTGGCGCGCGTCCGGGGGGTGGTCCTCGCCCCGGCGGTGGCGCACGTCCGGGGGGCGGCGCACGTCCAGGCGGTGGTGGGCATCGCCCCGGCGGCAATGGGCGGTCTGGAGGTTCGCGTGGCGGCCCTGGCGGTCGCGGCGCGCCTGGGATGGGACCGCGCTCGGCTGTGATGGAGAAACCGACGGGGCCAATTGCTATCCCGGCGCAGATCGTCGTGAAGGATCTTGCGGACCTGCTGAAAATCTCGGTCAATGAGGTGATTCGCAATCTGATCGCCGCTGGTGTATTCGCCAGCATCAATCAGGTTGTCAACTACGAGGCGGCGGCGAAGGTGGCCACGGAGATTGGCTACGAGCCGGAAGAGGCGCTGGTCGCTGTGCCCACTGGCGCGGCTATCCGTCCGGAGGCGGCGACCATTGGCGCGAAGACCGCTGAGCAGGGGCGCATTGTGCGTCCGCCGGTCGTCACGGTGATGGGGCACGTAGACCACGGCAAAACCTCGCTGCTCGATGCTATCCGCAATACGCGGGTGGCGGCTGGTGAGGCGGGCGGCATTACGCAGCACATTGGCGCCTATCAGGTAGAGGTCAATGGGCGTAAGATCACCTTCCTCGATACACCGGGGCACGAGGCGTTCACGGCGATGCGCGCGCGCGGCGCGCAGGTGACGGATATCGCCGTGATCGTGGTGGCCGCGGATGACGGCGTGATGCCGCAGACGCAGGAGGCGATTGACCATGCCCGCGCCGCCAAAGTGCCGCTTGTGGTGGCACTGAATAAGATTGACAAGCCCGGCGCGAACCCGGATAAGGTCAAGCAGCAATTGGCAGATGTCGGGGTGGTCATCGAAGAGTATGGCGGCGATGTGATCTGCGCGCCCGTCTCGGCGAAGAAAGGGACCGGCATCAACGAACTGCTGGAGATGCTCTTGTTGGTGGCGGATATAGAAGACCTGCGCGCGAACCCGAATACCAGGGCGCAGGGCGTGATCATTGAGGCGCGGCTTGACAAGAATACTGGCGTCACAGCGACGGCGCTGATTCAGGAAGGTTCGCTCAAGGTCGGCGACACCATCGTGGTGGGCACTGTGTCTGGCAAGGTGCGCGCGATGTTCGACGACACAGGCAAGCGCATCAAGAAGGCGACGCCAAGCATGCCGGTGGGCATTCTGGGTCTCTCTGAAGTGCCGGAGGCAGGCGATATCCTGACCGAGGTGGAAGATGAGAAAGCGGCACGCGCGCTCTTGCAGCAGCGGCGCAACGCTGCCGCCGCCGCGCAGAACGCGATTTCGCTCGACACGCTCTATATGCAGATGCAAGAGGGCAAGGTCAAGGAACTGAACCTGCTCGTGAAAGCGGACGTGCAAGGCTCCATCGAGGCGCTACGCCACTCGCTCTCGCGCGCGGGCACCGAGACATTGAAGGTGCGGCTGATTCACGACGCAGTGGGTAATGTCACGGAAACAGATGTGCATCTGGCGTCGGCGTCGAAGGCAATCATCATCGCGTTCAACGTGAAGGTGGATGGCCCGGCCCAGCGTGTGGCCGCAAATGAAGGTGTGGACATTCGCACGTATACGGTCATCTATAAACTGGTGGATGACATCGAAGCGGCGCTACAAGGCCTGCTCGAACCGGTCTATAAGGAGCAGGTGGATGGCCATGCCGAAGTCATCCAGACCTTCAAGGCGGGCAAACGCATGATCGGCGGCTGCAAGATTACCAGTGGCAAGCTGACGCGCTCATCGCGGGTGCGAGTGATGCGCGGCGGCAAGGAGGTCTTCAACGGGCTGATCGAGTCGCTGCGACGCGGCAAAGACGACGTGCGCGAAGTCCTCAGCGGCTTCGAGTGCGGCATCTTGCTCGAAGATTACAACGATTTGCAGGCCGGCGACATTGTTGAAGCCTACAGCATGGTGCGCGTGTAGTACGCGGGCGCGCCAACGGGCTACCTCGCGCATGCTAGCGCGTATGGGCATGCGCGGGGGAGCTGAGCCGTGACGCTGCTGGCCGGGAATGTGCCACTATACTAATGATCTGGCCCAGTCGGAAACTCAGGAAAATCATGGGCCGGTGGTTTATCGTTTGCGTCCCTGAGGTATGCTTATCGCGCGGCGGAACAGAAGTGTTCCGCTGGTCGGAGCCGCCCCTGGTTCCGGCTGCATTCGCTGGAGGTGGACTATGTCTAAGAGATGGCGCCAGGATCAACTCGGCGAGGTGATCGCCCACGAGTTGAGTGATCTGATCCGCACGCGCCTAAAGGATCCACGAGTGGGCTTCGCGAGCATCACGGATGTTGAGGTCACGCAGGACATCCGGCACGCGAAAGTCTTCGTCAGCGTGATGGGCAGCGAGGAGGAGCAACGCGAAACGCTTGCCACACTCGAACACGCCAGCGGTTTCCTGCGGCACGAACTGGCGCAACGCCTGACCGTGCGCCATACGCCAGATCTGCTCTTCCGGCTAGATACATCTATTGAACGCGGAACGCATGTGCTGGGCCTCATCAATCAGGTCAGCGCGGCAGGCGCTTCGACACCGGCAGCGGCTGAGGAAGCGCAGTCCGCTACCGCCGAGAAAGCGAAATAGACCAATGTTGCTGTCGGGGACGGCGAGCGCGAGTCATCGTGCCTGCCGTCCCTTTGCTTTAGATATGCGCGCATGATGAGCGACGTAGAGGAGATCGGGGCAATGGGGAGCGAAGTGAAACGGGACGATACACAGATGGAGGCGCTGGCGGCAATTCTGGCGGGCGGCATTGACGCGGGGCTGGCGGAGGCTGGCTGGCGGCTGATCGCGGCGGCGCGGCGCATCGTGCTGCTAGCGCATGAGCATCCCGACCCGGACGCGCTCGGCTCGGCGCTGGGGCTGGCGCATGCGCTGAGGCCGCTAGGCAAGGAGTGCGTGGTGGCGTGCGCTGATCCCGCGCCGGAGAACTACACATTTCTGCCTGGGCGAGAGAGCATCGTGACGGCGCTGCCGGATGAGGCGTTCGATCTGGTGATCGCGCTGGATGCGGGTGAGTTGTCGCGCTATGGGGCGCTGTATACGCGACATCAGGCGTTTTTCGATACGGCGACGATCCTGAATATTGACCACCATATCACGTCGTCGGGATGCGGGCAGGTGAATATCATTGATCCCGTATCGGCGGCGACCGCGGAACTGCTGACGTTGTTCTTGCTGGCGCGGGGAGTGGCGATTCCGAAGGTGGCGGCGGATTGTCTACTGGCGGGAATCATCACCGATACGCGGGCGTTCGAGTTTGATGCCACGACGGCGCGGACACTGATGGCGGGGGCATATCTAGTGGGGCAGGGGGCTGTGCCAGAGGCAAGCATCAAGCCGGTGTATCGCATGAAACCGCTGGCGAAGGCGCGGCTGTGGGGAGCCGCGCTGGACCGCGAGATGCGCGTGACGGCGGACGGGCGCGTGGTGTGGACGGCGGTGCGGCAGGCGTATCTGGCGGAGAGCGGGGCGACGGCGGATATGGACGACGGGCTGGCCAGCTATCTGCTGGATATAGACGGCGTGGGCATCGCGGCGGTGTTCAAAGAGCAGGCTGCGGGCAGCGCGACGAAAGTGAGCCTGCGAGCGGCGGCGCCGTATGATGTGGCGGCTATCGCACGTCGGTTCGGTGGCGGGGGACATGTGCACGCGGCGGGTTGCACGCTGGCGATGAGCGTGGACGAGGCGATCCACGCGCTGACGCCGGAGTTGGAGGCGGCGGTGCGGGGTAAGTAGAGCGAGGGTGTCACGTGAGATGGGCGAGGGCGGCGCTGGCCTCCCAGAGGCGCTGCTGGATAGCGGGAGTACGAGTGTAGTCGCTGGATTTGCTTTGGGTTGTGCCTTTGAAGAAGCGTCCGCTGGCGCGCTCGATTTCGGGCGAGGAGGCGAGGTAGAGCAGGGCGCGGGCGGCTTTTTCCGGTGGGGAGGCGAAGGCGCTCAAGAGGGCACGGACCGGGGGAGCGGCTTCGCGCATCAGGCCAGATTTGACGAGACCGGGGAAGAAGGCGTTGACGGTGACACCAGCGGGGGCGAGGCGGTCGGCCAGGTCATAGGTGAAGAGCAGGTTGCAGGCTTTGGAGGCGCCGAAGGCATGGGCGGCGCGGAAGTGGCGCTTGCCCTGCAAGTCATCGAAATTGAGTTTGGTGGTGGAGGGGGCAGTGACGTTGATGACGCGCGAGGGAGCGGCGGCTTTTAGGGCGTCAAGTAGGAGGTTGGTGAAGAGGAAAGGGCCGAGGTGATTGGTGGCAAACATGGTTTCCAGGCCATCAGCGGTTTCGATGCGTTTGCTCTTGTAGACGGCGGCGCTGTTGATGAGCACGTCGAGGCGGTTGTAGCGACGCAAGAAGGCCGCGGCGAGATCGCGCACGGACTGCTGGGAAGAGAGGTCGCCCAGCAGCAGGCCGACGGTGGCGTTTTTGGTCGCCTCCTGTATCTCCGATCTGGCTGCTTCGCCACGGGCGCGGTCGCGGCAGACGAGCAGGACGGTAGCGCCCTGCCGCGCGAGTTCCAGCGCGGCGGCTTTGCCCAGCCCGCGATTGGCTCCGGTGATGACACAGATCTTGCCGCGCATACGCACTTCACCTCGCTCATGCAAAATGAGAGCGACGCCCGGCGCGCCAGCGCGAGATGTCGCTCTTCTGGTCGGCATCTATTGTGCGCGCTCAGGCTGGTGTCGCATACTGTACGAAAGTACAGTATTAGTCTATAGTTGCTTTTAATTTAGCGTGAGCCGCTTGAAGGCTTCTGCAAGAGGCAGGCCACCCTCCTGGCCTGTGACTTCGGCGCGGCGACGCCACGAGTGAGCGAGTGCGGCGGGGTCGGTGGTCTGGCTGGCGTGGGCCAGGCGCGCGGCAATTTTGGCTGCCAACCCGTCGCTGATGTCTACGTAGTGGTCAGGCGTGTTGCTGCTGAAGAGCCAGACTTCGGGCACGGCGTGTGGCTGAAGTCCGTCATCGCGCAGGTGTTCGGGGAAATGGAGTGGGTCGCGGGCGTAGGGGTAGGCGGCGTCGAGGGCGACACGCCCGGCGATGCGGTGGTCGCGGTGGGTGGTATAGGGCGGGAAGGGGTGGATAGGGTCGTGGGTGATGAGCAGGTCGGGACGGTGGCGGCGAATCTCGCACACGAGCAGCCCTCGCAGCAGCGTGTCGTCTTCCAGCCCGCCATCAGGCAGCCGCAAGAAGACTGGCTCCTCCGCGCCGACGAAGCGGCAGGCTTCGCGCTGTTCGGCTTCGCGCCGGGCGGAGACTATCGCGGGGGCTTCAGTGGGGTCGCTGGTGCCGTTTTCGCCGGAGGTGCAGAGGACGTAGACAGCACGCCAGCCCTGCTTGACAAGCACGGCGATGGAGCCAGCGCACCAGCTTTCGATGTCGTCGGGGTGCGCGGCGATGACGAGGCAGGTATGGGGCGGGACAGCAGGAGTAGACATCATACCGGCATTCTAGCACGCTGCGTGCGCCTGCACGCAACCAGCCGCAAGAGTGGCGCGTATGCCATGTGGACGGCGAGGGATACGATGATATGTTTCAAGCGATGGACACAATAGCCAATGGATGATACCACTAGCGACCTTGAAGAGGGATTGCTGCTCAATGAGCAGGGGCAGCCGTATAGGGCGCTGGTCGTCTTTGATCGTATACTTGAGCGGCATCCAGAGGATGGTGCCGCATTGAATGGCAAGGCACGCGCGCTACTTGGCATGGGCGAATATCAACTGGCGCTGGCACTGTGCGATCAGACGCTAGCGCGCTATCCGCATCTGGCTGGCACAGCGAATACGAAGATCGCCGCGCTGATCGCGCTCGGACGCGCTCACGAGGCACTGGCGCTAGCGGAGCATGAGTTGGCGGTGGCTCCAGACGATGCGCTTAGTTGGTATAACAAAGGACTGGTGCTGCTTGCGCTCAGGCGCTACACAGAGGCGGCTGAGGCGTTTGACCGTGTGCTCGCGCTCGATGCGACCTATGTGCTCGCCTGGATAAAGAAGGGCACGGCTTTACTTGGCTGCGACCTGGCAACTGATGCGCTGGCGATGTTCGAGCATGCGCTCGCCCTCAAGCCGGATGATGCCGAGGCGCAACGCGGCGTAGCAGAGGCCAGGAAGGCGATCAAGGATGGGCGTGTCAAAGGGTGGTTGCTGGCACTTGCCGTATCCGTGCTCTGGTGGCGGTGATGGCGTGGGGAGCGTGCATAAGGCGCGAGCAGCCGCGGGCACAGACCGCGCATAGCGGCGGGCGTCCGCCGGACGCCCCTACAGTTTCGCGTGCTCGCTTTGGATAGTGAATAGCTCGCGGATGCCCTTCTCGGCCAGGGTGAGCAGTTCGTCCAGGCGGGCGCGGGAGAATGGCTTGCCCTCGGCGGTGCCCTGGACCTCGATGAACTCGCCGGTATTGGTCATCACGACGTTGGAATCCACTTCGGCGTGCGAGTCTTCGGGGTAGTCGAGGTCGAGCAGCGGCGCGCCTTTCACGATGCCGACGCTGACCGCCGCGACCTGCATCCGCACGGGGTCTACCGTGAGGGAGCCGCGCTGCTTGAGGGTGGCGGTGGCGCGCTTGAGGGCGATCCACGCGCCGGTGATGGCGGCGGTGCGGGTGCCACCGTCGGCCTGGAGCACGTCGCAGTCGAGGACGATGGTGCGCTCGCCAAGGGCGCGCATATCGAGGCAGGCGCGCAGCGAGCGCCCGATGAGACGCTGGATCTCGTGGGTGCGTCCGCCGATCTTGCCGGCGACGGACTCGCGTTGCGAGCGGGTGGTGCCCGCGCGGGGCAGCATCGCGTATTCCGCCGTCACCCAGCCC
This sequence comes from Ktedonobacterales bacterium, assembly GCA_030167145.1. Lineage (GTDB taxonomy): Bacteria > Chloroflexota > Ktedonobacteria > Ktedonobacterales > JADMIN01 > SMAG-U1939. The sequence continues at coordinate 833,477 of CP126532.1, forward strand.
TGGCCGCGCCCTTCGAGGAAGCCGGGCACACGGTCTTCGATGCTGGCGGAGCAGAGTACGCGGGTATTGCCGAACTCGATCAGCGCTGAGCCTTCGGCATACTTCTGGAAATCCACGGTCACACGCACGGGGCGCAGCGCGTCGCTGGCGCGTCCGTCACTTCTTGGCATACTCGCTCCCTTTTTGGCTTATGGTACGGCGTCGCCGCTGTCGGATTGTAGCGAGACGGAGCCGTTTGGGGCCACCACGCAGATCCAGGTGTGGGTACGCTGGAAGAGTTGATACCAGGAGATGGTGAAGGTGGCGATATAGCCGCCGGGATGGGCAGAGTCGAAGGCGATGGCGGATTGCGCCGTGCCGGGGTACGGGCCTTTCCAGCCGAGGTCTGAGTAGTGAATCCAGTAGTTCACGTTCTGGGTTGCGCCATGCGCGTCGCCGGTCAGAGGGAAGGTCTCAGGCGCGACGAAGGGCGGATTCTGGTTCGTATCGGGCAGCAGATGGGCTAGGGCGGCGCGGGCGAGGATCAGCGCGGTGGCAGGGGAGAGTGTCGCGGATGGGGAGATATGCGCGATCACCAGCGCACCCTGGTCGGTAGTGAGATAGAGCAGCCCGCCCAGGTAGTCTACGAGCAAGGGCTGGTCTGGCGGCTGCACGATGCGGAGCGGGAGGGTTGCGACGGTGCGCCCGCTGGTATTAAGGGCGTCGAGTGCGGTGGAGGTGGCGCGGAAGGCCAGATCGTTTTTGGTATCCCAGCCAAGCGCGGTCGCATTGCGAAGGCTGGGGACGGGCGCAGGTGGCTGCACTGAGGATGTGGCAAGCGCGAGACTCGTCACCGTGCCATCGGGTGCGAAGAAATAGAGGGAGTGAGTGGCGGCGTCCAGCGGGCCAAGCGTGGCGGGACCGCTGAGCGGGAGGCGGGGTTCGGGCGTGAGCGTCCGCGCGTCGTAGGCGGCGAGCGTGGGAGCGGCGCTGCCCGCAATATGGACCAAGGCATAGAGTTGCTCGCGGATGGGATCGAGTTGAGGGCCGTCAATACGTTCCACGCCGGACGGAAGGGAAGCATGCATGAGCGGGTGGCCGGTGGTGGCGTCGAGGGCGAGCAGTTGGCCACTCGCTGCAATGTAGAGCATGGAGCCGATGGGAGCGAGAGTGGCGCCGGTGGCCGAGACGCCGGACGGCAACGCATATGCGCCGATGACGGCGGCTGAATCCGTTGAAAAGATTGTAACGCTATCGGGCGAGACGGCGTAGGCGCGGTGACGGGAGGAGTCGCTGAGGAGCGCGATGCTGCCACTTGCCGCAGCGCCGACACCGGTGAGCGGTGTCTGCGCGAGTGTGGCCCCGGTCGAGGCGTCGAACACGGCGAAACTCTGAAGCGGCGCGGGGAGCGGGCAGGCGCCAGTGGGCGGACATTGCGGCGAAACGGTGGCGCGAGTCAGGGCGACGAGATGGCCGTTCGCGCGGTCCAGCGCGATCTGGGCGTAGCTGACGCCGGGCGGGGTGACAGCGACGACACTCAGCAACGGCGCGGCGGGCGGCGGCACGGGTGGGAGGGCGTTGAGGCGGGGGGCGATGAAGCGATGCACGCCGAACGCGCTACCCAGCACGAGGACGACGGCGAGGATCGAGCCAGCCGCCCACGGCCAGACTGGTCGCGGGCGGCTCTGTTGCTCTGCGGACGTTGCACCAGAAGAGGACATGCTCATGCGTCGTCCGTTTCAGATCCCGGCAGTGTCGGCGCGTCGCCAGGGTAGAGGCCGGGCTGCGATGGTTCGGGCCACTGGCGCGGCATCGTCTGCGTCGTATCTGGTCCCTGGGGCATGGGGAGCGGCACTGGCTGGATCGGATTGAAGCCAGCATTCGCGCCAGGGGGAGCATACTGCGCCTGCTGGGTGGCGGCGACGGTCGTCGTGTTGCCGGTGCCGTTGCCATAGCCATTGGTTGGGGCCGGAGTCGGAACGGGAGCGGACATTGGCGGCGCGACCTGTGCGGGTGTGGCGGGTATGGCGGGCGTGGCTGGAATGGCAGGCGCGGGCACTGGTACGGGCGAGGTCATGGCTTGCGCCGCTTGCCTGCGAGTCGCAGCGCGACCGATAATGCCGCCAACACGTCCGTTGCCGCCTGATGTGGTGGCAGTTGTCGCGGTGGTGGTCGTCATCGTGGGCGGTGGTGGGGCCACCGACGCGGCGACACGCGGCTTACGCGCGATGAACCTCCGGCGCAGTGCACGAATGCCGCGCCAGATGAGCAGCAGCATGATGACCAGGAAGATGAAGCCGATCACGGGAGCAAAGATCAGTAGCAGCACACTGGCGAATGAGAGCACATCTTCGCCAACGCTGACGACTGGGTTGCCGTGGCCCACTGTTGTCGCCGTGACGGCTGGGCGCGTGGCGGCTTTCGCGCCGTGCAGCGCGAGGGCAAGCAGCGCGCCAACACCCGCCGCGACCCAGGGATTGAGGTTGCTAAGCGAGTTCTGCGTGCCCGCCATGATGAGCGCGCCAGAGAGCGGACGGATGAGCGTATGCACGGCATCGCTTACGTGGTCGAGTACGGGCACCTTGTCAATCGTGAACTCGAAGATCACCAGCGCAACCAGAATGATGATGACGATGGGGTTATCAAATCCTGTGAAGCCGGGTTGCAGCGGCAACACTCCTGGATCGGCCTTATCGGCGATGGCTATCGCCAGCAGCGGCAAATACGCGCGCAGTCCGGCGGTGGTGCTCAGGCCGAGCGCCGCCAGCAGCGCGCCCACGGCGCTCAAACTTAGTGGATCCTGTGTCGCATCGAGCATTGCGGCAAATGTCATTGCCTGCTCCCTCCCTCTCCAGTGAGGCCACGCTCTTCTAGCCTCTGGCTAAAGCGGCCTCCCGCCAGCACCCCGGTTCAGTGTATCATGCCCGCTCAACGCCCAAGTATGTCCCCACCCGATGGGGGCACATGCGATGCGCAAGCGGCCCGACATCCGCATGTATACGTGTGGAGTTCTGGTGAGGTTGAACGCTATGCCAGGATGCGTAGCCGCCGTCTCGCGCCGATGCACGCCGTGTATGCGCATGCTCGGTATGTTTGACGTGCGGTGTTAGCCGTGCCACAATCAAAGCGATTGCCTTCACGATGCTCGATGGTGAGCGGAACAGGAGAGCGTGCGCTATGGTAGCTCCTCGCCTCGCGGATGCGCTACGGGCGCACAAAGCAGAATTGCGGCTGCGGCTGTGTGAGTGGGAACACGCTGGCTCCGACCCCGAAGAAGGCAGTGACGCCGATTTGTTTCTTGAGGCACTGTGTAGCTCGACGCTGGAGGAGTATCTGCCGCGTTTTGCGGCATCGGGTGAGCGGCTAGCCGAGCAAGACGGCCACCTGGCGGTGCGGCTGCGTAGCATACAAGGCTGGCAGGAGGCGCTCTCCACCGCAATCTCGGATATTCTGGCGGATCGCCCTCGGCTGCGCGATCAGGCCCATATGATCCTCGGTGAGCGTACCGCGCAGATCCTGGTAACACTGACGCTGGGATATCAGGGGGCGCAAGCACAGCGTATCACGCGAGCCACCGACCAGGCGCGGCGCGCGGCGGCACGGATGCGTGCGCTCCAGCGCATCAATTCTGCCGCGAACTCGACCCTGGACCTGGACCAGACGCTGACAACAGCGGCAGAGGCGGTGGCCGAAGAGATGAACGCCGACCTGTGCGCGATCTTCCTGTTCGACGATATAAGCCGCGAGTTGCGCTTGCATGCTACCAACGGACCGTTGCCGCGCGGTGGCCTGCACTACACGCTGGCGCTGGGCGAAGGCTATAGCGGCTGGGTCGCGCAGGATGGCCATCCGCTGGTGCTGGCCGATGCTGTCGCGGATGTGCGCTCCTCTGCCGAGGCGCTGGCCTATCCTGACGGCTTTCGCGGATTGCTCGCGGTGCCAATCATCTTCTTCAATGGTGTGAAGTTGCAGGGCGTGATCGCCGCGCAGACTCGTGAGCCGCGCACGTTTAGCGCCGAGGAAATAGACTTTCTCGAAATCATCGCTGGTCAGCTCGCCATGAACATCGAAAATGGCCGCTTATATGAGCAGACCGACGAAGAACTGCGGCGCAAGGTGCATGAATTGAGCACGCTGCACCGTGTTTCGGCGCTCGTCACGTCTACGCTGGTGCTGGATACTGTGCTGCGGAGCATCGTGGCCCAGGCAGTGCTCTTGAGCGGAGCGGATCGCTCTGTGCTGTTCGAGGCGGATGGCGTGGACGGCGCGACACGGCAGTTGCGCGCGGTCGCCAGCCACGGATTCGAACGCCTTGAGATCGCGCATGCCGCTGTGCCAGTGGGCGAATGCTGCGTGGGGCGAGTTGCGCGCAGTGGCGAGCCGAGCATGCTGATAGATTGCATGCGGACCGATGCAGGGTGTTTTCTCAGGCATGCGCCTGAGGCCATTGACGACCAGCATGCGGTGCTCTGCGCGCCGCTGAATACGGTCCACGGCACGCTTGGCGCGCTCTGTGTGTTCAGTAGTCAGCGCCACACGCTCGACGCCCATCAGCTTCAACTGGTGGTGACGTTTGCGAATGTCGCGGCCATCGCCATAGAGAATGCGCGCCTGTTCACCGAGACGCAGCAGGGATTGCAGGCGAAAGAAGCGCTGGTGAATGAGATGCACCACCGCGTGAAGAATAACCTGCAACAGGTGGCCTCGATCCTCAATATGCACTTGCGCCGCACACGCAATCCCGAAGTGGAGCAGGTCCTTGGCGAGATCGTGGGACGCATCCATGGCATCGCTGCGGTACATGATCTGCTCTCACGCGCGAAGCTGGGCATGGCGCCGGTAGATGAAATCGCGCGGAAGATCGTGGGCATCGTCAGCGGGCATTTCGTGCCGCCGAGCTTGCGTATTCGCTTCGTAATTGGCTCCGCGCCGTTCCATCTGCCGACCGAGCAGGCGACAACATTGGCGATCATTCTGAACGAACTGATTGCCAACGCGATAGAGCATGGTTTCGAAGGGCGTGAGCAGGGTGAGATTCGCATTAGCGGTGTCGAACGGGATGGGCGTCTCATCCTGCGCGTCGCGGATGATGGTCAGGGGCTGCCAGCTAATTTCTCGCTCGCCACCTCCGATGGTCTGGGGCTGTATCTGGTGCGCAATCTCGTTAGTGGTGATCTGCACGGGTCGCTACGCCTTTACATGACGCACGGCGATCCTGATATACGGCTCGATGCGCGTACGGATGTGACCCCATCGGCGGCAGGCGACGCCGAGCAGAACGATGACCAGTCCGCGCGCACCTGGACGGTGTCGGAGATCGAGTGTCCCGCGCTATTCGATGTGGCGGACGCGACCGAGCGGGCGGCATTTGGTGATGTTGGCTAAGCGCTACATCTAGCTACAGATGTTCGGCGGCGCTGGATGCCGTGTGCGAGGCGCTGGCGGCCAGACGCTTGCGCGCACGCTGCTCGCCGGGCCTTCCACCTAACCAGCCCATCAGTGCCGCGATGGCGAGCAAGAGCACATCACTGACGACGACACTCATGATCTGCGCGGCAAGAGGCAACGCGGGAGCCGTGGTTTTGGGTGCGGGCGTTGCACCGGCGCTGGATCCAGGGGTATAGAGCGCCTTGAGCGCGGCATAGACGACGAGCGCCACCATGCCGGCGACGGCTCCCAGACCCGCGCGCAACGTGTCGCGTCCAGTAAAATAGCCTGCCGCGGAGAACAAGAACAGCAGCGCGAAGATGCCCAGGCAGAGCGCGCTGAACAATCCCGGATTATTCACGTCGGGCACACCCTGGCCGAAGAGCGCGCCTGCCAGCAGTGTCAAGCCGATGTTCACGAACGCATAGGCGCCCAGGCCGATGAGCGCACCCCACTTCAATGCCGAAATCACGTGTGTCTTTCACTTCTCTTGTATGGCTTGCACGATTGTTGAGTTGTGGCATACGCTGACGGCACACCACCGATCCTTGCGTATTATAACGTTCCGCATGCGCGCTAGACAGTGGGTGGGCCAAGCTGCTCAAGGGCTTTCGGCGGCATGCCGTTTCGGTGTACCATGCAGGATGGGAACGAGGCGATGGCGCTGGCGTCCCCCTGGACAGTGTTGTCGGATCCGGCGCGTTTCCGCGCGGGATCCACCTGCGGAGCGAGGCGACGACATCCGCCTCGAACGAGGTATTATGCGCTACTACAACTCCATCATCGAGACCATCGGCCACACGCCACTGGTGAAGCTGAACAAGGTCGCCCAGGATGTGCAGCCGCTGATGCTGGCGAAGGTCGAATACTTCAATCCCGGCGGCAGCGTCAAAGACCGCATCGGCATCTCGATGATCGAAGCCGCAGAGCAAGCGGGGCTGCTGAAACCCGGCGCAACGATTGTGGAGCCGACCAGCGGCAACACCGGCACGGGTCTGGCGCTGGCCGCCGCCGTGAAGGGCTACAAATGCATCTTCGTGATGACGGATAAGGTTTCGGAGGAGAAGCGCAGTCTCTTGCGTGCGCTTGGCGCTGAGGTGGTGATCTGCCCGAATAGCGAGCCGTTCGACTCGCCTGATAACTACCACAGTGTCGCGGCCCGGCTAGCGCGTGAGCTTCCAGGCGCGTTCGGCCCCGATCAATATGCGAATCCCGCCAATCCGCTGGCGCATTATCGCTCGACCGGCCCCGAAATCTGGGAGGACACCGAGGGCAAAGTCTCGGCGTTTGTCGCGGGCGTGGGTACGACGGGCACGATCATCGGCACCGCGCGGTACTTGAAAGAGCAGAATCCGAATATCAAGGTGATTGGCGCGGACCCGGCTGGCTCGATCTTTTCGCACGATACGCCGCGCCCCTACAAGGTGGAGGGCATCGGTACCGATCATCTGCCCGGCAACTGGGACCCTTCGGTGGTGGATGAGGTAATTCGGGTGGATGACCGCACATCGTTCGCGCTTGCCCGGCGGTTGACACGCGAAGAAGGCATCTTCGTTGGGGGGTCGGCTGGCACGGCGCTTGCCGCTGGATTGGAATATGCGCAGCGGCTGGGGCCGGATGATGTGGTGGTGGTGCTGCTGCCGGATGGTGGCCGCGGGTACCTCTCGAAGCTCTACGATGAAAACTGGATGCGTGAGAATGGCTTTTACGAGGCGCCATCGCAGCCCACATTGGCCGATCTGCTGGCATTTCGGCGGCAAACACTGCCTGAAGTGCCGCTGGTGGTGGGAGTCGCGGGTGATGAGCCGGTGGCCTCGGCGATTGAGCAGTTGCACCGCTATGGCATCTCACAGCTTCCGGTGCTAGAGCAGGGCAAGATTACCGGATCGCTAACCGAAACGCAGCTTTTGCAGCATTTTGCGGCGGGCGAGCGGCTGAATGGGCAGCGCGCGCGCGATTGGCAGGGACCGCCTCTTGCCTCGCTGCCGGAAACGGCGACGCTGCGCGAAGCATACACGGTGCTGGTAGGCGGACAGAGCGCGGTGGCGATCATGTCTGCTGAGGGTGTGGCGGGCGTTGTCTCCAAGAGCGATTTGATGGAGTACTGGGCGCATGCCGCCCAGACGGCGAGCGCACCAGCCGAAGCGAAATAAACGGCGTGTTGCCAGTGTGGCGAGCGTTTGCGCCCGATGAAGCGCGGTGATGCGCTCGCCAACGCAGCGAAGGAAAAGCTATGACCACCTCTGATGCGCCGCGCTCGCGGATGCCACGAGCAGGGCAGCCGTTGCCGCACTTTGCGCTACCCAGCACGGCTGACAAGACGGTGCGGCTGTGGGACTATAAGCAACGGCAGCCAGTGTTGCTGGCGTTCATCCACACGAGCACATGCCCAGCGTGTCGCGCATGGCTGGCGCGATTGGCGCGCGAACGCGCACGGCTGGATGAGGCGCGGGCTGCGGTGCTGGTGATCGCTCCCGATGCGCTGGATGAACTGCGGGCGCTCCAGGTCGCGCTCGATCTGCCATTCACGCTGCTCGCCGATTCCGATGGCATGGCGGCGCGAGCCTATGTGCGCGGCGCGGAGGATTCCGGCGCGGTTGCGCTCTATGCAGGTGATCGCTATGGTCTGTGTGTGGCGGGATGGCACGCGCCCGATGCCGATGGGCTGCCGCCACTGGACGCGCCGCTGGCGGATTTCGCGCTGGCTGAGCAAGATGACTGCGCCTGCACGATACCGGCGTGGGACGAAGAGGAGTAGGCAACAATCGTGCAATCCTCCAGGGTTTCTAATCCGCATCGCGAGAAGGTGATGGTGGCGCTAGCTTCGGTTGGGGCCGCAGTCGGCCTTACCGCGCTCAAGCTGCTGGTGGGCATCTTGACGGGGAGCCTGGGCATCCTCGCGGAGGCCGCCCATTCTGGCCTTGATCTGGTCGCGGCGCTGATGACGCTCTTCGCGGTGCGGGTGGCCGACCGGCCCGCCGATGCCACACACCCCTACGGCCACGACAAAGTGGAGAATCTTTCGGCATTCTTCGAGTCGGGATTGCTGCTCATCACTGCGGTCTGGATTATCTACGAGGCGATCCGCAGGCTTGTGTTTCACGAGGGCCATATAGATGTCACGTTCTGGGCGTTCGCGGTGATGTTCTTTTCCATCGCCGTGGATGTGACACGCTCGCGGGCGTTGCTGCGTGTGGCGCGCAAACTTGGCAGCCAGGCGCTGGAAGCCGATGCGCTGCACTTCAGCACCGATATCTGGAGTTCCGCCGTGGTGATCTTTGGCCTGGCGGTGGTGTTTCTGGCGCAGCGTTTCAACCTGCCGAGCTGGCTCCAACAGGCCGATGCGGTTGCCGCGCTAGGCGTGTCGCTGATCGTGATAAAGGTGAGCATACAGCTTGCGCGCGAAACGATTGACGCGCTGCTCGACCGCGCGCCAGATACGACACTTGAGCAGATCGAAGCCGCTGTGGCTGCCGTCGCGGGTGTGCTGGATGTGCGGCGGGTGCGCGTACGACGGGCAGGCAACAAGATCTTTGCTGACGTAGTGGTCGAAGCGCCGCGCACCTACACGTTTGAGCAGACGCACGCGCAGACTGAGCAAATCGAAGCCGCAGCCTGCGATGCGGTGCATCGGAGCTACCCGCAGCATGAGGTAGACGTGGTGGTGCATATCGAGCCAATCGTTTCGCCACATGAGACGGTGATCGAGCAAATTCACTATCTCGCGCAACAGCAGGGTGTGCACGCCCACGATATACGTGTGCGGGAGGTGGCGGGACATCTCGAAACGGACTTCGATGTCGAGGTGCGCGCCGATATGAATTTGCGCGAGGCGCACGCCGCCGCCACACGGCTGGAAGAAGCGGTGCTGGCTGGCAACGCGCGTGTTTCCCGTGTGACAACTCACCTGGAGGCGCCGGTGGAAGCGATTGTGCGGCGGCAAGATGTGACAGATGCGCATCCAGCACAAGTAGAGCGGATTCGGGCGCTCGCCGATGAGATTGCGGGGGCAGGGAGTGCCCATGACGTGCGGCTCTATCGCCCTGGTAGCGCCCCGGAACGTGACGAGCGGGAACCGCTCGATCTGGTGCTGCACCTGACCTTCCCGCCTGAAGTGCCCATCGGACAGGTTCATGTGTGGGCTGAGGAAATCGAACGCACGCTGCGCCTGGCGTACCCCACGCTCGAATCGGTCGTGATTCATACGGAGCCAGTGGGCGCGTAGCTAGATGACATTCGTTACTGCCACTATCATCACTCGGACGGTGCTTTGCGCTCGATCATGCTCGCGCTGCTCCTCGTTCACAAGCGCGCGACGGGCTGTCCACACCAGCGCGTATGCGATAGGTACTGGGTAATCATACGGATGAGATACGTGTCACGAACTTCTTGTGTGAGATTTGCGTTGCTGATGACGTAGTACCAGGCAAGTCGGCTTATTATGCGCCGATGAGGTATTTGGCTGGCGTGCTGTGTCGCGCCAGTGGCAGCGCATCGTGTGACAGTTTAGCGAATCGGTCTAGTTTTCGGAGGAGCACCTGGAATGCGAAGCAAGTTCAAGCTTTGGTCATTCGCGGCGGCCCTACTCCTGGTTGCGGGCATGATGCTGACGGCGTGCGGTCCTACCGCCACGACCAGCACCAGCGGCCCCACGAAGGGTGGCCACATTACTGACGGGCTTTTCGAAGAGCCTGACAGCCTGTTGCCTCAGCAATCTATTGAGACGTATGCCGACCTGGTAGATGCAACCATCTGGGCGCCACTGTTCTACGGCGACAACACGGGTATCATCCAGGCTGGTCTGGCCAAAGAGGTTCCATCTGCCACGAATGGCGGGATCTCGGCGGACGCCAAGACCTACACCATTCATCTGCGCCCGAACCTGAAGTGGTCGGACGGCTCCCCGTTGACCTCTGATGACGTGGCGTTCACGCTGAATCTGATGAAGAATCCAGCGTATGGCGCAAAGACGACTGCCTCTGAGTTCGCCAAGATTGCCACTGTGACGGCGTCTGACCCCTCGACGGTGGTCATCACGTTGAGCACACCCGATGTCGCGTTCCTGGCGCTGGCGTTGACTGACCCGCTCGGCTTCGCGCCACTGCCCAAGAGCGTCTACGGTTCGATGGATCCGGCCAGCATCGCCAAGTCGGACCAAAACTTCCAGCCAACGGTGGTCAGTGGCCCCTTCACCATCAAAGAGCGTGTGAAAGCTGACCACATCACAGTGGTCCGCAACCCGAACTACTATCAAGCTGGCAAGCCGTACCTGGATCAGATCACCTTCCAGATCATCACCGACCAGAACACGATCCTGACCCAGTTGCAGAGCCATGCGATTGACACGTCGTGGTTCCTGGATATCAACAAGCTCGATCAGTACAAGGCGATCCAGGGCTACAAGGTTGTGCTCGACAAGGCGCCCGGCTCGTTCGAAGCCATCTACTTCAACATGAAGAACCCCTTCCTGGCCGACTTGCAGGTCCGCAAGGCGATCACGATGGGTATCAACGTCCAGCCGATCATCCAGAATATCTGGAAGGGCATCGCCGTCCCAACCTGCGATGACTCCGTCGGTACGTTCGCCCATGAGCCGAGCCTGATCCCGTGCTACACATTCAACGCGGCCGGCGCCAAGCAGTTGCTTGAGAGCGACGGTTTCACGATGGGCAGCGATGGCTACTACACCAAGGGTGGCAAGACGCTCGAACTGCGCTACTCCACCACGGCTGGCAAGGCCTATCGTGAGCAGACCGAGACCATCGTGCAAGATCAACTGAAGCAGATCGGCATCAAGATTGACATCGTCAATCACCCCGCCGACTACTACTTCGGCACACAGCTTTACGACTACAGCGCGTATGACATCGCCGAGTTTGCTAACTCGCTGGGCTACGACCCGGACAACCACACCCAGTGGGCCTGCAACCAGTTCACGACGGCGGGTGGCTTCAACATCAGCGCCTACTGCAACCCGACCGTTGATGCCGCTATCAACACCGAGCTGACCAACCCGGACATCAATGCCCGCAAGGCAGCCTTCCACACGATTCACACGCAGATCCTGCAGGATATCCCGGTGATGTACTACTACTCCGCCCCGGATATTTCCTGCGCGAACGCCAAGCTGCAGAACTACTCCCCCTCGCCTGCCGGTCCGTCTGAGACCTGGAACGTATGGGATTGGTATCTGAGCAAGTAAGCCCATCCCGGTGGCAGCGTTTCACGCTCACGTGACATGTTGCTTCCACATTCGATGCGGCGGCTCCCCCTCGGAGCCGCCGTGTCATCTATCCAAGAGGTCCGCAGGGGTCCATTTGCAACGGGCGCCGATTTTATCCACAACGCACCCACTGCGATGTCGTGCATGGCCTATTTTCAGACGGGTTTCCCCAGTTCTTGCCTGAACTGTGCTGATGTCTACCCCATCCTCAAGGAGTATTCGATGTAGATGATTTGCCCGCACGTTAGGAAATTTCTTGCTTGATTCGCCGTGATGAGCTAAAATGACCCCAACACGGCCTCTCTTCGCCATAGTCGGAACATGCGAGTTTTCACACACGACCTGGCCTTTCGATTGCTGGTACGTTGTTGATCAGCAGGTGCGCACGAGCCGTTCACCTGCCCACAGGACCGGGAGGAGACGCCCCGCATGAGACGCTACGTGATTCGCAGGCTGATTCAGGCAGTAGTGATGCTCTTTGTCATGTCTATCGGCCTCTTCCTGCTCATCCATGCCATGCCAGGCGGCCCCGATGCGGTGTTATTCAGTCCGCGCATGACCGCCGCAACCCGCGCCAATTTGCGCCACCAGTATGGCCTGGACCAACCACTCATCCAACAATATCTCTCCTGGCTCAAAAGTGTCTTGACGGGCAACTTGGGCTTCTCTTTCGCCTCGGGGCAACCAGTTGCCGCTGAAATCGGCGCGCGCATTCCGGCAACGCTGGAGTTGTTCGCGGTGTCGCTCTCGTTCGCGCTGGTCGTGGCGATTCTGCTGGGCGTCATCTCGGCTGTGCGCCAGTATTCGCTGACCGACTACTCGGTCACGGTGCTTTCGTATTTTGGCATTGCGATGCCGGTCTTCTTCTTCGCGCTCATCATGCAAGAGATCTTTGGCGTCAAACTCGGCTGGCTGCCCACCTGTTGCCGAACGTCGGCTGACACGACGGGCTTCACGGCCTTCGAGAACTTTCAAGACGCAGTGATACACCTCATCATGCCCGCTGTTGTGCTCTCGTTCCTCTTCATCGCTGGCTGGAGTCGCTATCTGCGTTCCAGCATGCTCGATGTGGTGAAGCAGGATTATATTCGCACCGCCAAGGCCAAGGGGCTGGCGTCGCGCTCGGTGTTCTTCGGCCACGCGCTGCGCAACGCCTTGATCCCGCTGCTGACGCAGGTCGCCATTGATGTTGGCGCGGTCTTCGGCGGCGCAGTCATCACCGAGACCATCTTCGCATGGCCGGGGCTGGGCAAGCTCTTCTATAACTCACTCCAAGCGCGCGACTACCCAGTTCTCCTTTCGATGCTGCTATTAGGCGCGGCATCGGTCATCGTGTTCAACTTGCTCGCGGACGTGCTGTACGCCGTGATTGATCCACGTATCCGTTACTCATAGTCGGCACGCTGCTCTGGCTTCCCGAAGGAGAATCTGCTATGTCAACGATACAGAGCGAGCAATCCCCACAGGCGGGGATCGGTGTTGAGCTAACGCCGGAACTTCTGCGCAAGCGTCGGGGCCAACTCCGCATTATTTTCGACCGTTTCATCCGCAATAAGGTGGCAGTAGCTGGATTGGCGGTGTTGGCGCTCATCACACTGGCGGCGATCTTCGCGCCGGTCATCACCCACCAAACGGCGACCTTTGACCCGAACACCGCGACCGATGTGTATCACATCGCATCGGGGCCAATTCCAGGGCATCCACTGGGCACCGATTACGTAGGGCGAGATGAGGTGGCGCGCCTGCTTTTTGGGGCGCGGGTTTCGCTCCTCGTGGGCCTCGCCTCTATGGTGGCCTCGATCTTCATTGGGGTGAGCGTAGGCGCGCTGGCCGGCTACTATGGCGGCTGGCTCGATAACTTGATGATGCGGGTCACCGATGCGTTCCTGGCGATTCCGCTGTACCTGATCCTCTTTGTGCTGGCCGCCACCTTCACGACTGGCAGCGGCAGTGCGAGCGTGATCGGCGTCATCGTCTTGATCGCGGCGTTTTCGTGGCCAGCAACCGCCCGTATTGTACGCGGTGAGTTCCTGGGGCTGAAAGAGCGTGAGTTCTTGCTGGCGGCGCGCACGCTCGGCGCGAATGACTTTCGGCTGATGCTGCGGCACATCCTACCCAACGCGGCTGGCCCGGTGATTGTCGCCGCAACACTGCTCGTCGGTTTCAACATCATCACTGAATCTACCCTCAGCTTCTTCAATTTCGGCGTTCAACCGCCTGAATCCAGTTGGGGCACGATGCTGGCCACATCGCAAGACTATTTCTCCGAGCAGCCGTTGCTGGTTCTGATTCCGGGGGTAGCGATTCTCATCACCGTGCTGAGCATCAATCTGGTGGGCGACGGCCTGCGTGATGCCCTCGACCCGTACATGACCGAACGATAATTCCGGCCCGCGCGGCCGTTAGAGAAGTAAGGGGAAACCCCATTGGCCAAAATGCTTGAGGTCAAGGATCTCAAAGTATACTTCCGCACGCGCGAGGGCAACGTCCACGCCGTGGATGGCGTTAGCTTCCATGTGGATGAAGGCGAATCGCTCGGCATTGTGGGTGAGAGCGGCTCTGGAAAGAGCGTGACTTCGCTCTCGATCATGCGACTGCTACAGATACCACCCGCCCAAATCATGGACGGATCTTCGATTGTATTCCAAGATGCAGAGTTGGTGGACATGGAAGAGTCGGAGATGCGCAAGATTCGCGGACGCCAGATTGCGATGATCTTTCAGGATCCGATGACAAGCCTGAATCCGGTATTGACCGTCGAACGCCAGCTCATCGAACCGCTTCAGCTTCACCTGGGTCTCAGCAGAGGTGAAGCGCATAATCGCGCGCGCGAGTTGCTCGAAGCGGTGGGTATCCCCGACGCCGAGCGGCGCTTGCGGTCGTATCCGCACCAGTTCAGTGGCGGCATGCGGCAGCGCGTGATGATCGCTATCGCCATCGCCGCTAATCCCAAGTTGCTTATCGCCGACGAGCCAACGACCGCACTGGACGTGACGGTGCAGGCGCAGATTCTGGAACTTATCAACCGCCTGCGCCGCGACCTCGGCACGTCGGTGATGCTGATTACCCACGACCTGGGCGTGGTCGCGGGGATGACCGACCGCATCATCGTCATGTATGCGGGCAAGATCGCTGAGACGGCGTCAACCGATGAACTCTTCGCCAATCCGCGCCATCCATACACGCTCGGACTACTCAGCGCGGTACCCCGGCTGGACGAGGAACGGCCCACGGAACTCCAAACGATTCCAGGCTCACCACCAGATCAACTTCATCCCATCGAGGGCTGCCCCTTCCAGCCGCGCTGCCCGTTCGTGTTGCCACAGTGCAAGCAGTATCCACCCGCACGCAAGATTGCTGGCAATCATGTGGCGTATTGCTGGGTTGACGTGACCGATCCTGAAGAACAGAAGCGCGCCATGCAGCGCGGCTTCATCCCGCTGACCGAGATTGGCCGGAGTTATCTGGCCCAGAGCTAGGCGTTCGCGTGGAAGTAGAGAGGCATGTGACATGGAGAAACCGGCAGGTACCGCCACAGTGAACGCCACCGATGCGCTGATGCGGGTCGAAGATTTGGTGATGCACTTTCCCATTACTCAGGGAATCCTCGTCCAGCGCCAGGTTGGCGCAATCAAGGCGGTGGATGGCGTCTCGCTCTCGGTGAAGCGCGGTCAGACGCTTGGGCTGGTGGGTGAGAGCGGCTCAGGCAAATCTACGATTGGCCGCTGCATTGTGCGGCTGTATAAGCCCACGAGCGGCCATATCTATCTGGACAACGATGACCTTGCCGTAGCACAAGGCACGCAGTTGCGCGAAGTGCGGCGCCGGGTGCAGATGATCTTTCAGGATCCGTATGCGTCGCTGAATCCGCGTTTCACGGTCGGCGGGCTGATTGCTGAACCGATGCAGATACACAAAACTGGCAGTAAGGCGGAGATTCGCGAGCGCGTGGAGCAACTGCTCGATAGAGTGGGCATGAACCGGCGATTCATTGACCGCTATCCCCACGAGTTCAGTGGTGGGCAGCGCCAGCGCCTGGCCATTGCCCGCGCGATTGCCATCGAGCCGGAGTTCATCATTGCTGATGAACCAGTGAGCGCTCTGGATGTTTCGATCCGCGCGCAGATCCTCAATTTGATGCAGCGGCTGCAAGATCAGATGGGGCTGACGTACCTCTTTGTTTCGCATGATTTGAGTGTGGTGCGGCATGTCGCGCCGCGCATCGCGGTGATGTATCTCGGCAAAATCATGGAGGTGTCGGACCGCGACGAGATCTACAGCAACCCGCTTCACCCCTATTCGAGCGCGTTGCTCTCCGCCGTTCCTATCGCCAATCCTCGTGTTGAGAAGCAGCGTAAGCGCATCATCCTCAAGGGCGACCTGCCCAGCCCTATCCATATTCCGCCAGGCTGCCGTTTCCATACACGCTGCCCCATCGCGCAGGACATCTGCCGCCAGGTGGAGCCGCCGCTGGAAGATAAGACCGGCAGCAATCATCTCGCCGCGTGCCACTTCTCGGACCGTGTGGGATCGCTCACCAAGGCTGGCAGCGTGCAGGGTCTGGGTACGCTCTAGCGGCCCGTGGCACAGCGTGGCACGCGCTAACGGATGGGGGTCTTCACGGGTGCGTGTCTAACGGGCGCACGATGACCCCCATCGGCCCGAACACGCGCTCGGCGGCCATTTTCAAGCGGCGCAGGTAATCCTGCCCGGTAGGCGCAGGCGCGAAGAGGTGCAGCACCATCGGCGGCGCGAGCAGTTCGGCGGGCTGGGGCAACGTGAGCGGTCCAGTTGGCGCGCCGAGCGGTGGCAGCGCACGCGCGGCGCTCGATACCAGTGGCGCGACGATGACTTCGTGCCGCGCCAACCCCGCCTCGCCTGCCAGCCGCGATTCCACCGCATCGCGTGCGCGCCACGAGCCGAAGAGCTGGGCGATGCCATCGGGTGACCGCGGCGCTTCGGCCTCCCATACGCACTGGTAGATTGCTCCTGTTTGCACGCATCGCGTCAACACGGTTAGCCCGCGATCCAGCGCATCGCCCAGCAGTCGCAGCGCCTGTAGGTCGGTCATGTCGAAGAAGGTGCTGGGCAAGATATTGGTGGCCGCGCCCAGGTCCACCGCTTTGCGAAGCATGGCGTGCAGTGCCAGATTGTGGTGGCCCTCATGGAGGTAGGTATAGACCCGCGCCCGGTCGCGCTGCCAGGCTAGCGCCTGCTGCGCAGCCTCGGTCAACAGGTAGACGCGCTCACGTTCGCCAGATGTGGTGTCTTCGTGCGCGCCGCGCGCCAGCCGCAGCGCGGATGCCAGCGTTTGGGGGTTATAGTCCGGCGTGCCCAGGCCAGACGCGATCAGGAATCGCGCGATATTGTCGGCATTGTCATAGTCAAGCCTGCCGTTGAGCAACGCCCCGCGTCCATTTGGTCCCTCACCAACGACGAGTTGCGCCACCTCATCCCAATCCAGCCAGGCCAGTTGACGGCGCGCGGTGGGTGAGAGCGCAGCGCGCACTTCGCCGAGCAGGCGCGCGGAACGCGCTTCGTGATCTTCGCCAAGGCGCTCGCGCATCAGCGGTTCGGTCAGGTGCGAAAACGGGCCGTGACCCAGATCGTGGGCAAGTGCCGCCGCATGCAGCGCGCGGTCGCGCGGGCGGGCGAGGCGAGCAAGGTGATAGACGCCGAGCGAGTGGTCGAGCCGGGAGGGAAACGGACGCCCGAAGAGCAGTTCGCCGGGGACATCCGAAAGCGAGACGCCCGCCAGCCGCCGAAATGGCGGAGTAGCGAGCAGGGCCGCCGCCCATCCCGCCACACGCATCGTACCGTAGAGCGGATCGGCGATGCCTACCGGGCGTGCCGTGCGGTCGAGGCCGCCAGAGCCTGAGCCGCGAGCTGGCGCGGATGGTGTACTTACTACGGCGGCATCACGATCAATCATTTCACCCGCACCTGACGCCTTCCACCATGCCCGAATAACCCACTCGCGCTGAATGCCAGCACTGGAAATGCCGGCAGCCATAGCAGCGCCAGCAACGCCACCACCCAACGCCAACCCGTGCCATAGCGCAGCACATGCGCCACCGCCGAGGCCAGCGCCACCAGTTGCGCCAGCGCGGCCACCAGAATGAAGCCCGTGACGATGCCCGCATCGCGCAGCACATCATGCCGCCCCGGCAGCAATAAGAGCGCCAGCAGACCCAAATCGCCCAGCGCCAGCACACACGCGAGTACCTTACCCATAGCGAGCGTCACCTCATCCTCTCGCGCCCCGACAGCATAGCAGATGCTCGCGCCGGACCGCAAACACGCGCGTACTGTTTTCCCGCTTCGCGCGTCATCTCCACAACCGCAACTCTCCCTGCTCTATTCTTTGCCCACGGCCCGAAAGCGGCAGGGCGCAGCTTGACGCGCACACACGCGGCGTGCTAGCATGCGTGGTATGAGCATCCCCTCGACATTCCGCCCGGAGCGCGACGCACGCGCGCACGGCTGGATGATTCACCGGAATCGGAACCGCAACACGAGCCTGGTAGCCGCGTAAGTCCGGCGCATACGCTTACGCGGCAGAGTCAGGCGCCCTCTCGCTCTACCACCCGCACACCACCATGAGTAGGTGTCATGTGGTAATGTTTGGCTGCCCCTTCTTCTGCCCCATTTCTCGCCATTTGCGATGATTCCCCTGTCGGTCATTTCCCCGCGTATGCCGCTGGATTCCCCACCTCCTCTTGTCCGTCATCACGGCGCGGCCTATCAGCGCGCCCGGTATCTTTGAAGTGGGAATATCATGGCAACGCGCGACACTACATCGGTTTTGACTGAACATCTCGATCGCCCCCGCCCACCTTCGCTCTGGCGCAACCGCGATTTTCTGCTGCTCTGGCTTGGGCAGGCGCTATCTTCCGTTGGCACGGAGGTTTCGTCACTGGCGCTACCGCTGCTGATCCTCGCGCTCACCCATTCACCGGCGCGGGCTGGCGTGGTGGCGGCGCTGGGCGCGCTGCCCAGCATCGCGCTGGGGTTGGTGGCGGGGGCATGGGTAGACCGCGTAGACCGCAAGCGGCTGATGATCGTCTGCGACATCGTGCGCGCCCTCAACCTGGCTGCGCTGCCGGTGGCGCTGGCCTTCGGACGACTCAGCTTCGCGCAGTTATGCCTCTTTGCGCTCGTTGACGGCGCGTGCTCGACATTCTTCCGGCTCGCGAATATCGTCTCGTTGCAGCGCGTGGTGCTGCGCGAACAGATCCCCGCCGCCGTTGGCCGCCGCGAGACCACCGAGGGCATCGTCACCCTGCTGGGACCATCGCTAGGTGGAGCGCTCTTCACGGTTGGGCGGGCGCTGCCATTCGTCGCTGATGCCATCTCGTACAGCGCCTCGCTGCTCTCGCTGGGGCTGATTCGCACGTCATTCCAGGGAGAGCGGGCAACGGCGCGGGGCCGGCTGCGCGATGAGATCGGCGAAGGGCTGCGGTGGCTCTGGCGGCACCGGCTGGTGCGCTTCATGGCGCTGGTCTACGGCGGTTTTGGCTTGCTATTTCCCTGTGCGCCGCTCTGTGTGATCGTGCTGGCGCAGCAACGCGGGGCTAGCCCGCTCATCATCGGCGTGATTTTCGCGATGGGAGGCATTGGCGGCGTCTTGGGGGCGCTGGCGGGACCGTGGGTGCAGCGGCGTGTTCGCTTTGGAAAGCTGATTCCGCTGCTGCACTGGGGCTACGCGCTGCTCTGGCCGCTGGAAGTCTTCATGCCCACACCGCTGCTGATGGGCGTTATCGAGGCGCTCTTCCTGGCCAACGATCAGGTCTACGATGTGACATGGCCCAGCTATCGGCTCGCGTTGATACCAGATGAGCTACAAGGGCGCGTGACGGGCGCTTCACGGCTGTTTAGCGCAATCGCGCAGCCTATCGGCCTTGCCTGCGCGGGCATGCTGATAGAACGCATCGGCGCGGCGCAGACAATGTTGGTGTTCGGCGCGCTGCTGGCGCTGCTGGCGCTGATCGTCACGCTGAATCCCACTGTACGCCACGCGCCGCCCATCGAAGAGGTGAGCGCGTAGGTTTGCCTTGGCCAATAGAAAGGAACCATCACCATGGACCCACGCATCATCAAGAGCGAAAGCTTGCGCCTGATTCAAACGGAGCGGCTCCTGCTGCGTCCGTTCACCCTGGACGACCTGGAACGTACGCATGCGCTCTTCGACCGCCACCCCGATGTGTGGCGCTTCGATGGGCGCTACCCGCGCTCGCTCGAACAGCGCCGCCGATTGCTGCTCTGGCGAATCGCTGAATTGGAGTATGGCGGTATCGGCGCGCTGGCGGTCGCGCTACGCGAGACTGGCGAGCTAATAGGGCAGGTGGGGCTGCAATTCTGGCTCTGCGAGCGCACGGACGGAGCGATGCCTGAGGTCGAGCTTTTCTATAAGTTCGGGCGCGACTACTGGGGTCAGGGTTACGCCACCGAAGCAGCCCGCGCGCTGATCTTCTACGCCTTCACCGATCTCAAGCTCAAGCGCATCGTCTCCACGGCTGCCCGCGACAATGCACATTCGGTGAATCTGCTGCGCCGCGTGGGCATGACGATTAGCGACGACCCAACACACCCCGGCGACATCTTGGGGACGCTGGAAAACACGAATCACTGATACTGCCATCCATTTGCGCGCCAGCCTGCTCGGATGCCCCATCTGGCAGACTGGCGCGAACTGTATTCGGCGCTTGACAGGTAGCCGTCCGGCTGGTAGCATCAGATGCGCGACCGTGAATGAAAGGGGACACTATGGAGGCTATTCCGCCGGGGCGGCCACTTCAGCATGTTGGGCGGCTGCCGGTCATCTTGAGCGCGGTGCAACTGGTGTTGTTGTTGGCGGCCAGCGTGACGCGGGCACGTAATCTGATCTATGGCTGCACGTTTTTCTGTGGGACAAGCTTGCATGTGGTGATCGGGGTGCTTGCCCTTGTCCTCAGCGTGGCGATGTTCGTGCTGCCGACAGTCATCGGGGCGCTGTGCCGAGAATGGAAGGCGGCGATTGTGCTGGCGGTCGCGCCGTGGTGGATTGCCATGCTGCTGCATGCCATGCCACTGCTAACGCCGTATATCGGTTTGGGCGGCTCCGGTCCAGGTGGACGCTTCGATGCGTCGTTCTGGCTCGACTTCAATCAGGCGGCGTCGCTGCTCATCGGCTTTGCGCTCTTTGCCGCGCTCGGCTGGTTCGGCTGGTTAGCGCGCCAGATATTCATCCGTCCGCAGTGATGGGCCGCGTCACTCATGATAGTTCTGCTCGCCCGCGCGGATGGCTACCGTCAGCCAGTTTTCGCGCGGCGCAAGCGGGCAGGCCCAGCGCACGTCGTAGCAGCAGGATGGGTTATAAGCATAGTTGAAATCCAGCATGATCTGCCCGCCCGCGTAGCCCACCGCCGCGCTGGGATCATCCAGACGCTCGAAGTCGCTGCCCTTCACGGTATCGAAGAGATAGCGGCCCGCGCCGTAGCTCTCCGCCGGGCAGGTGGCATCGCGGAACGGCAGGAATAGTCCACCGCCGTACACGTCAATCCAGAAGACCGTCAGTTGCACGGGTGTGCCTTCGACGGCGAACTCGATTCGCGCCGCTTGCCGTAGCGGCATGGGATGCGGGCCACTGCTGGGGGCTTCGGTGGTCGCATCGGTGCTGAGCGGCGTGAGGGTGGCCGCGACGCGCAGCGCGGGATTGTAGGGGAAGTAGCGCAGGCCCGTGAAGGTGGCGCGCTCATCAGGTGGCAGCGCCGACTGGGGATGCTCGCGGAAGAGCAGGTCTTTCGCGGCACGAAAATGCCACAACACCTCTTCAGGGTCCATGCTGTCGCGCAGCGATGCGTCGCGCTCGCGATACATGCGCGCGACACGCGAGCGATAGTCATAGAGGTCCAGCCATGTCGGTGGTGCGTCGTCGTTTTCCATCTGTGTCTCCGTTCTGGCGTCTATCCGGCGCTCATGCCCATGAGTCGCTTTCAGGTGAATATACCGCAGAACCATTGCACCATAGATGCCATAGCGCATGCTCTACCCGCAGAGCTAGGCGCAATTTGGTGAGAAGGGATACACTGACGGAAGGCATCGGCCATTGGAAAGCAGAGGCGGACGGATGACGAAGAAGCGGCGGCGCAAGCAGCAGCGGCAACTCCCCGTGCGCATCGCACCGCGCGAGGGCTGGGGCATCGCGCTGGAGGTCGGTGGCGTGGTGCAGTCGGTGTCGGTGCCAGCGGAGAGTGGCGGTGATGTGGCACAAGATGATGGGCCAAAGCCAGCGCCAGGTGGAGGCTATTGGGGGCTGATGTTGCCGCCGGATTGCCCGCGTCGGGCATTGCTATTGGGGTTGGGAGCGGGTACAGTGGCGTGGCTGCTGGCGCGGCGTTGCCCTAACGTGGAGATGGTCGGTGTGGAGCGGTCGGCGGAGGTGATCGCGTTGGCACGCGCGGAGTTCGCGCTGGATGATCTGCCGTGCCTGCGTGTCATCGAGGCCGATGCCTTCGCATGGGTGGCGGAGCATGCTGTCACTGAGCCGGGCAGCTATGATCTGATCTGCCTGGATCTCTTCGAGGCGGGGCGGTTGGCCCAGGGCGCGCTGGCAACGCCGTTCTTGCGGCAGGTGGCGGCGCTGCTCGCGCCGCAGGGCACGCTCACGGCGAACCTGATGGTGACGGGCCGCACACCGGAGCAGTTGCACCGCCTGCGCCGCGTCTTCACTACTACCCGCGAGCTACGGCTACGGGGCAATCTGGTAATCCATGCTCAGGTGGCGCCCGTGGCGGAAGATCCCATGGCGGAAGAGAGAGAACAAACTGAGCTAGCGGTTGAAGATCCGGACCATTGACGGGCAAGAGGTATAGGCGGGATATGGAAATGGCACATCCTGGCAGAGTGCGTAGCGAATTAGCCGCACGTCTGCCAGGATGTGGATTGGTGTATATGAGAAGGCGCTAATCGGCCTTGGCGCGCAGGATTTCGCTTGCGACGCCCCATTCTTCGGCGGGTAGCGTCGTCGCTTCGCTCACCTCGCCCTGAGTTTCGAGCCAGCGTTCGGCGTCAATCGCCGCACGGCAGCCATCGCCAGCGGCGGTGACGGCCTGGCGGTAGCGGTGATCGGCTACGTCTCCGGCAACGAAAACACCCTCAACTCTGGTCATGGTGAACTGCGCGGTTTGCAGGTAGCCGACAGTATCCATCGGCAAGACGCCCTTGAAGATGTCAGTATTGGGCTGGTGGCCGATGGCGACGAAGAAGCCCTGCACCGGCAGTGTTTCGGTCTCGCCAGTCTGGACGTTGCGCAGTACCAGGCCCTCGACGGCGTTCTCGCCCAGCACATCTTCGACGGTGACATCGTAATGAACGGTGATCTTCTCGTGATTGCGGACGCGAAGCTGCATGATCTTGCTGGCGCGGAAGCTGTTGCGCCGGTGAAGCAAGTGTACGCGACTGGCGTATTTGGTCAGGAAGAGCGCCTCTTCCATGGCGGTATCGCCACCGCCAATGACGGCGATCTCTTTGCCCTTGAAGAAGAAGCCGTCGCAGGTGGCGCAGCCGCTGACGCCCCGCCCGCGCAGGCGCTGCTCATTGGGTAGGCCGAGCCACTTGGCGCTGGCACCGGTGGCGACAATCACGGCTTTGCCGGTATACGTCGCGTCATCGGTGAAGACCTTGAAAGGGCGCGCGGAAAAGTCCACGCGCGTCACGTTGCGGGCGACCATCTCAGCGCCAAAGCGTTTGGCCTGGGCTTCGAACTTATCCATCATGTCGGGGCCAAGGATGCCCTCTTCGAAGCCGGGGTAGTTTTCGACATCACTGGTGATCATCAACTGGCCGCCGATTTCATCGCCTTGCACGACGAGGGTACGCAGGTTGGCGCGAGCCGCGTAGATCGCGGCTGTATAGCCAGCGGGGCCGGAACCGATAATGATGATGTCGTAGATCTCCTGGCTTGCGCCAGTGCCGTTGTACTCTGCCATAATACAGTCGCTCCTTATGCCTGGATCTGCCCAGGCGACTACTCCAATTGGAGTATAGCATACCCCAGGGGGGTATATCAAGGTGTGCTACAGATAACAAAGCGACGTCTCTGATTTGGGTGTTACAACCAGCGTATGTGCTCCGACATCTCTGTGATGTAGCAGTGGCGGTGGCAGGTGTGCCAGCACGCATGAGAGAGGAGCGTCTCGCTATGTCTACACCACATGCCAGCTATGGTCGTCCCGCTTGGGTAGGGCGCGTGATCTCTTGCAGTCTCCGGGCGTGCTGCTGCCTTGTCGCCGTGTTCGCTATAGTCGCGTTCACGGCATCAAGTGCCACCGCACGGCCACTCTGCCCGGTGTGCATGGCGCCGGATAAAGTAACGGCCAGCGGACCAGGGCTGGCCGGTACGGTCGCGGTGACGGATGCGAGTGTGCTCAGCAATCTGGGAATCAGCACCTTCTTCGTTCCAGGGATGTCCGCAAAGAGCATCACCGCGCCCGCCACAGCGAATTCCGGATATGAGGTGACACGCTTCTACAACCTCGGAAGCGGGGGCACGGATTCCTGGGCGAGTTATTGGACACAGGGGTTCGATCACTTCCGCTATCTGCCTGGGACGGCAACACAGGAGGGCGCGCTCTTCTATGAAGGCTCCGCGCCAGGCGACTCCGAGCATATGGTGTCAGCTATTGGGTTGAGTAGCTACGTAGGGAAGTGGTTCCAAACGACACCGCAACAAGACGCGGCGATGCGCCAATTGCTTGCCAGCGCGAAAGGTCTGCCAGCCACGAGCGTCACACCGATAACACAACAGCCCGCCCCGGCATCCGTGCCAGTTTCCCCGCCGCAGGCTGGCGCGCGATCTCAGCCAGTGACAATCGAACGGCTGTTGCCGCTGCTGGCCGCCATCAGCGCAATACTGCTGCTGGGCATACTGGCGTTCGGCGCGAGCGTGCTGCGGTGGCGGCTGCGGTGGCGGCTGCGGCTGCGGATGCAGCGGCGGTAAGGACAGCAACAATACGCTCCCGCAAACAAAAGGGGGCACGCTCGCCATTGAGCGTGCCCTCTGTGTGTTCGCGTTTGTGCCGTCGCGGTAGGGGCGTCCGGTGGACGCCCGCTACGAGCGAATGCGCGTGCCGGTTTAGTACTCCGGCATCGCGGGCGCAGCGGGCTTTTCCTTCTCAGGAAGGTCCGTGATCAGCGCCTCGGTGGTCAGGATCATCGCGGCGATGGAGGCGGCATTCTCCAGAGCGGAGCGTGTCACCTTGGCCGCGTCAATCACACCAGCCTCGACCATGTCCTCGGTCTTCTCGTCCAGGACGTTGAAGCCAATGTTCTTGTTCTTGTGCTCCTTCTGCGCGCGGCGCACCGCCTCGACGACCACCGCGCCATCCTGGCCGGCGTTCGCCGCGATGGTCCGCAGCGGCTCTTCGAGCGCGCGGCGCAGAATCTGGATGCCGGTCGCCGCGTCGCCGGTCAGCTTGACCTTATCGAGCGCGTCCACCGCGTTCAGCAGCGCCACACCGCCGCCCGCGACGAAGCCCTCTTCGACAGCGGCGCGAGTCGCCGAAACGGCATCCTCAACGCGCGTCTTGCGGAACTTCAACTCGGTCTCGGTGCCCGCGCCAACCTTAATCAGGCCCACGCCACCGGCCAGCTTGGCAAGGCGCTCCTGGAGCTTTTCCTTGTCGTAGTCGCTGGTGGTATTGTCAATTTCGGCCTTGATCTGCTTGATGCGCGCCTGGATGTCCTTGACCTCGCCCTTGCCTTCGACGATGGTCGTCTCGTCTTTCTTCGCAATCACGCGGCGCGCCTGACCGAGATCCTGAAGGGTGACATTCTCCAGGCGGCGGCCCGTCTCTTCTGAGATCACCTGTCCGCCGGTCAGGGTGGCGATATCCTGAAGCATGGCCTTGCGGCGGTCGCCGAAGCCTGGCGCCTTGATAGCCAGCACGTTCAGGATGCCACGCAGCTTGTTGACCACCAGCGTCGGCAGCGCCTCGCCGTCCACGTCCTCAGCGATCAGCACGATGTTGCGGTTGCCAATCTGCGTCAGCTTCTCCAGGATCGGCAGGATGTCCGCCACAGCGGTGATCTTCTTGTCGGTGATGAGCAGGTAAGCGTCCTCGATCACCGACTCCATGCGGTCAGAGTTCGTGACGAAATATGCGGAGAGGTAGCCCTTATCAAGCTGCATGCCCTCGACATACTCGGTTTCGAGCTGGGTGCCCTTGCTCTCTTCGATGGTGATCACGCCATCGCGGCCCACGCGCTCCATCACCTCGGCGATCAGGTCGCCAATCTGCTGGTCGGCGGCGGAAACCGTCGCGATCTGCGCGATTTCCTTGCGGCCATGCACCGGAGTCGCGTTGCTGCGGATGTGCTCGACAACAGCCGAAACACCCTTCTCGATGCCAAAGCGCAACTGCATCGGATTCGCGCCCGCGGCGAGATTCTTCAGCCCCTCGTTGACGATGGACTGCGCCAACACCGTTGCAGTGGTAGTGCCATCACCGGCGACATCGTTGGTCTTGGTCGCGGCTTCCTTCAGAAGCTGCGCGCCCATGTTCTCGAAGGGGTCTTCGAGGCTGATTTCCTTGGCAACGGTGACGCCGTCATGCGTGACGGTTGGCGCGCCGAACTTCTTATCGAGCGCGACGTTGCGGCCCTTGGGGCCGAGCGTGGTCTTCACGGCGCCTGCCAGTGTGTCAATGCCCTTCTTCAGGGAGCGGCGCGCTTGTTCGTCGAAGACAAGCTGCTTAGCCATGTGTCTGTCTGCTCCTACACTCTGCTACCGGCGATAGCTGGCCGACGGCCCCCTAGCGCCTGTGCTCCGGCCAGAGGTGGCCGCGAGCGCCTTTACGTATCGTTACTTATCGAGAATCGCTAGGATGTCGGACTCGCGCAGCACGAGGATGTCGTCGCCGTCGAGCTTGTATTCGGTGCCGCCGTACTTCGCGAACAGCACGCGGTCGCCTTCCTTCACTTCCATGGGGATGCGGTCGCCCTTGTCCGAGACCTTGCCCGCGCCCACCGCCAGGATGATGCCTTCCTGCGGCTTTTCCTTGGCGGTATCGGGGAGTACGATGCCGCTCTTGGTCACTTCTTCTTTCTGCGTGGGCTTGACCACCACCCGATCACCAACGGGGCGAATCTTGCTTGCCACGTTCTCTTCCCTCCTGTTGCCAGTGGATTTGGTTGATTTGTTGGCCACGTGTCTACATTTCTATCCGCCGGCCACGGAAGCCCCGCGCCAGCAGCGTTGTGGAATACGCGCCCAGCCTGTGGGCAGCGTCGGATCACAATCCGTCGGGTAGTATCGCGCACCGCGCATTAGAGGTGTGTATACGTGATGTTAGAGGCGCATAGGAGTTGTGCTAGAGATATGTTAGAAGGACACAGTACAGCGTCGCGCAGGCATGCACTGAGACTGTTTCGTCACGCGCAGCATGAAGCCACCCACTGCTCGCGATGGCATAGGAGCGGGAACGCGCGATAGTATGGGGTTAGAATGTGCGTGGTTCGCCGGTGCGCGCGAGAGCGTGAATGTCGGTGATGGCGTTGCGCTCATCCACGAAGACGATGCGCGGCTGCCAGTTCGGCGGCACGGGATCTTCGACCTGGGCATAGGACATGATGATGACGCGGTCGCCAGCGTTGACCAGATGCGCCGCCGCGCCATTGAGCCGCACTTCGCCGCTGCCACGCTCGCCCAGCACAGCATAGGTTTCCAGCCGCGCGCCGTTGGTAATATCTACCACCTGCACGCGCTCATAGGGACGGATGTTGGCGGCGGCGAGCAGCAGCGCGTCAACAGTGATTGAGCCGATAGAATCGAGATCGGCGCCAGTGATGGTGGCGCGGTGAATCTTGCCGTTTAGCATAGTGCGTAGCATAGTGTTATCATTTTCTCCTTCGCAGGTCGCGACATACGCAATCTTGCGTAGCGCGCCACATCTGATTGTAGCGCGCGCCGAAACATACTAGAGAGATGTACTATCAACATGTGAATGACATTGAACCGCGCGAGGCCGCTGTGCTGAAGCTAGTGGTGATGCGGAGCCGTGATGAGGGAAAGGGTGGCATCTTATGCGTATCGCCGTAGTGGGAAGCGGAGGACTGGGCGGCTATTTCGGCGCGCTGCTGGCCCGCGCTGGTGAGGACGTGTCATTTTTGGCGCGTGGCGCACAACTCGCGGCTATTCGCGCGTCGGGGTTGACGGTGCAATCGCGCCTGTCGGGCGACTTCACGCTGCCGGTGCGCGTGACGGATGAGGCGCGCGAGATTGGCCCCGTAGACCTTGCGCTCTTCACGGTCAAGTCATACGGCCTGGAAGCGGCGGCAGAGCAATGCCGCCCACTGGTGGGCGCGGAAACCACCGTGCTGCCACTGCTCAATGGCATAGACGCGACAGAGCGACTCGGAGCCACGTTCGGTAGCGAGCGCGTGCTGGGCGGCGTGGCGCTGGTGACGGCGGCGGTCGCGGCCCCAGGCGTGATCGCGCAGACCGGCGGGCCAGGGATGCTCATGCTCGGTGAGCTGGCGGGCGGGATTAGTCCCCGTGTTGAACAGATTGCGGCCAGGCTCCAACGCGCGGGCATACCAGCGAGCGCGGAGGCAAACATCATGGGGGCGCTGTGGAACAAGTTCGTCTTGATTTGCGCTTTCAGTGGTCTGACCGCCCTGACACGCCTGCCCATCGGGCCGATCCTCAGCACCCCAGAGACACGCGAACTCTATACCGGAATAATGCGCGAGGTCGAGGCCGTAGCGCGGGCGCATGGCGTGGCGCTGCCAGACGAAGTGATCGAGCGAACTCTGGCGCTCTCCAGCGGCATGGGCGCAAGTGAACGCGGCTCGATGGCGCACGACCTGCTCAACGGGCGGCGCATGGAACTTGAGACGCTCAACGGCACGGTGGTGCGGCTGGGCCGCGCGCACGGCATCCCCACGCCGCTCAACTTCGCCATCTACGCCGCGCTGAAGCCGTATGAACAGGGGACGTCAGGGTAAGAATGGACAACCGCGACATCAGACCAGTTTGTTATAGTCTTCGTGCGAGCCAATCCAAACCCATAGCATGGAACCATCAGACTGGCGCTTGCCAATTACGCGGTAGCGCCTGCCTACGCGGGCGGAATAGACTGTCGGATCTGAAGGATCAACTGGCTTGTAATGCAGACTCGGATGATTGGGGGTTTGCTGCCAGAGGTGAAAAGCTTCCTCGGCCTGCTCCTGGACAGCCTGGGGCAAGGCATCAAGCAAAGTACGAAATCGCTTCGAGCGGCGTGATTTCACCGGAGCTACCACCCACCCTCTTCAGTTTCTTCAGCCTCGGCCTCAGCGATCAATCGCTTCAGATATTCCTTTGATCGAGGTGATCCGACGAGCGCGTCCCACTCTTGTTGCTCAAGCTCCTCTTCGATGATCGTGGCGATATGCCGCTGTGTTTCCTCAGAAAGCTGTCCTGCGTGGTCGAGCGCATCGAGGGCGCGGCGCAATTCCTCTACCATGTTCATCCCCTTTCGCTCACGTTCACCTGCTGCATCACTATACCATAACCATGTACAGTCTGACCCGGTGGCAGACGCTCACCTGAGATACTGCGCAAAGAACGCCAGCACATGCTGCTCGTATTCGGCAGAGTGCGCGGCTAGCGCGCCCGCATGGCCGCCGCTCGGCGCGATCCACTGCGCCTTTGGGTTGCCCGCCGCCGCGAAGAGTTTCTGCTCACCGGCAAGCGGTGTCAGCGCGTTTGTGTCGTCCGCCGAAGCGATCAGCAACACAGCGCGCGGACTGATCTGGCCAATGACCGCGAGTGGGCGGGCGTCTTCCAGCCGTGCGCCAATTAACGCATCCACCAATGCCGGCTCATAGGGTAGCGCTGGCATGGTGACCGGCCCAAATGGCAGCGTTGTCATCCGCGAGATTTGCGGCTGTTGATCGGTCCAGGCGCTATCCGCTACCACCGCCGCTATGGCTGGCTCACGCGCCGCCGCCAGCAGCGCGTCGCCCGCGCCAAGCGAGACGCCCAGCACACCGAAGCGCTTGTCTCGCAGATCGGGCAGACTTTCCAGGTACCTCACCGCGCCGATCACATCGTCCGGCTCGGTCGCGCCCAGCCCGATTCCCCAGCCGTCGCTCTCGCCGCAGCCACGACTGTCGTAGAGCAGCACGTTGTAGCCAGCGGCGTAGAGGAAGCGCGCCCAGGGTAGCATGTCGGCCCGTCTGCCCTTGAAGCCATGTACCAGAATCACGCTGGGCGCATTGGGTGAAGCCATTGCCAGCCACCCCGCTAGCCGCACGCCATCGCTGGCCGCGAAATGCACTTCGCGCACTGGCATGCCTACGCTATGCGGATCCGGCGCACCCCGCCCAGAGCGATTGGCGACCAGCGTAACCCCGCGTGCAGCAGGCGCGAGCGCCCAGGCGAACAGCATGAGCAGCCCGGCCACCAGCGCCACGCGGCGCCAGCCCCAGCGCGCGAACCAGCGACGGATGCTGTAGACTTGCTGCTCCTTGCTTTTTACCATGCGACGCCCCCTTTCTCGCTGCTTGCAGAGCCGCGCGTACTAAGGCACGGCAGTGGGCGCAACCGGGCCAAGCGCGCGATGGTCTGGTAGCAGTTCGCCATCCACAGATGCGGAGGCAGGTGAGAGCGGCACGATCACTTTGTATATTTGGGTGCAATCGCCTGCGCCGTCGTGCAGCGCGCCGTCGCAGGTCGCGCCGAAGGCCCGGCGTGTGCCGTCATCAGCGATGAGCGTATAGCGCAGCGTGAACGATACCTCATTGCTGGCAGCGCTGGAGACGTTACAGGTTAGCTTCGTCGCGAGCACATCCACCCCGCTCGGTTCCGATTGCACAGTGCAGCGCAGCGACGGCGTTCCCGCGTTTGACGTGCGGGCGCCGCATCCAGCTACGGCAATCAGTATGAGTAACGAGAGTGCGGCCAGAGCCAGTACCCCACCTCTAGATTTTTGGCGGATTCCCATAGCGACCATTCCTTCTCGAAAATTGTGTCGAATGTGGGGCCAGACGGCACAACACGCGCGAGAGTTCCCTATATGGCTTGCGGCTCGATAAAGAACCGCCACGCCAGGCTCACTCCCAGCACGATCAACAGCGTCAGCAGGATACCCGCTAGGGTCAACGGCGCCAGATGCAGCGTCGTGAGGATGGTCGAGGCGGGCAGCACCGCCACCAGCAGCACCAGCGCATAGAAGATGATGCCCGTCCAGCGTAGCGCGAGAACTATTCGTGGCCTGCCCTGTGGAGGCGCGCCGCCACGCAACAGGAATGCTGTTTCGACCACACCAATCGCACTGGCCACCACAAACGCGACATGCCATAACGCGCTCGCCTGCGACGCGAGCAACGCCAGTAAGCTCATGCTGCCGGGCAGCAGAAAGTAGAGTGAGATGTTGGTAGCCATACGTCTGCGGCCAGGATTACCAATCCATTCGGCGTATTTGGTCTGCAACACCAGCCACCAGAGGCCGAGGAGCGTGAAACACAACTGCGCCACAGTCTGATAGAACGTGTCGAACTGCGGCATGGCTCACCTCGTTCTCTCGCTTGCCACGGCGATAGGCGCAGTCTCTGGCTCCATGGCGTTCGCGGGCGGCATGGGCAGCCGCAGTACGAAGGCTGAGCCTTCGCCAGAGACGCCCGCGCTCTCGGCGCGAATGCTGCCACCCATGGTTTCAGCAAACACCCGGCAGAGATACAGGCCTAGGCCGCTGCCCACCACCTGCGAGGCGAGATCGCGCGGGAGACGGACAAAACGGTTGAACAGCAGTGGCAATTGATCGGGAGGAATACCCTGACCGTAGTCGCGCACGATGATCTCCACCATCTCACGCTCCGGCGCTATGCCCGCGCGCAGACGTTGCAGCGTCGCGGGCGCGACTCGCACGCGCCGGCCGCTCACGTCAATTGGCGTGCCCGGCGGGGAGTATTTGAGCGCATTGGAGAGCAGATTGGTGAGAATCTGCTGAAAGCGGAAGGGATCGCCCCAGATGATGAGATTGTCTTCCAGGCTCAGACGCAGGTCACGCACACTGCCATCCCCGGCGCGCGGATCAATCAGCGCCAGCGCCCCGTCCAACGCCGCACGCACCTCCACCGGCTCCGGCTCGAGACTCTCATGGCTCTCGATACGCCGGATGTCTAGAATATTGGTCAGCAGCGTCACCAGCGTATCCGCTGTACGACTGGCTTTGTCCAAAGCATCGCCGATTTCCTCATCTGGCAGGCTTTCGTGACCCAATCGCAAATACTCAACGTAGCCTTGCAATGTCATGATCGGCGTGCGTAGTTCATGATTGATATGCGTAATAAATTGCGCCTTGAGGGTATCGAGCTGCTGCGCCCGCGCAAACGCGATGCCCAGGCTTTTCAGCGTCTGGCGATATGAAAGCCAGATCGAGATCATCAGCGCCGCCACGCCCCATTCATAGGTCAGCATCACCGATATCAAGAGCGGCAATTGCTGCCGGATCAGCGCATCGAGCGCAGGCGCGCGCGGCGCAAAGAGCAGAATGCAGAACGAGGCGATATTCACCGCGACTGCCGCGCCGAGAATGGTGCGCAGGTCGCCCAACATGCCCACCAGCACCACCAATGTGCTGAGAAACGCAAGCTGGATGAAGCTCAGTGGTGTCAGTCCTTGCGAGAAGCACGCCACGATAACCGTGACCAGAATGCCCAGGCCGCCAGCGCCGACGACGATGCCGGTCGCCACGTCCAGCCGGTCGCGCCGGAGCGCCAGCCATGCTACGCCGAAGAATAGCGCCAGCGCAAACGTCAGGCCGTCGTTGATCCAGACGGCCGCATCCTGCTGTGGATTCACCAGCAGCGCGACGCCAGCTACCAGGGATGCGACACCCGAAAGGCCAACGCCAGCGGGCACGATCACACCCAGCAACCGGTGCTGGCGCTGGCGCTCGAACGAGAGATATTCGGCGCGTTCGGCCTCGGTGACGGACGATGCCGCGCTACTGCTCATGCGTCGCTCCCCCCATCATGGTTGCCTTCGCCGTCATCCTGTTCCGCTAATGTCCGCTGACGGCGGTCACGCTCACTCTGGCTGAGCGTGATGGCCTCGTGGATCGCAGCGATTAATTCCTGAATCTTCACCGGCTTGATGAGATAGTGGTCGGCCCCGGCGAGAAAACCGGCAAGCTGGTTGAAATCTTGCGCGAGCGCGGTCAACATGACAATGGGAATGCCTGCGGAGGTCGGATCACCACGCAGCGCTCGCACGAACTGATAGCCATTCAGCCCCGGCATCATCACGTCCACCACGATGCATGCGGGCCGCAACGCCATCGCCTTCTCCAACCCCTCTACACCGTCACTCGCCCGCTCGACAGTAAAGTGACCGATATAGTGAAGCGAACGGGTCATCAGGTCGAGCAATTCGACATTGTCATCTATCAGTAAGACGGTTACGCCGGGGGATGTGCTCATGAGCGTCGCTCCTCTCCCACCTTACCCCCTCCTTCGCCACGTGCCCTTTAGGATACGCCAGGGGGGCGCTGTCTGCAAGACCTGAATCTGGCTGCGGAAAGACACGCTAGAAATCAAGGAACTCGCGGCGTTGGCTTCAGGCTGCCATCCACATCTGTAGACTGGATAGCATTCATTCGTCTGGTGAGAGGCAATTGGTCCCCGCTGGCTCCTCATAGAGCACTCGCGCGAGCACGAGCAAAAGACTGGGACTACAATTTGCCCTACCGTTCTTAGTCGCTCCGTGTGCGCACGAGCTGGCATCGTTCCTGCGTGCGCCGCAGATGTGGGTGGCCGCGCAACGTGTTGGCCAGCCAACGTGGCACGGCGAGGAATGCGCTTCACCAAGGATGGAGTACGGTCGCAGTGGCATCCAGCGAACACACGCAGGGCAGGCATGTGATACTTTCCGCACGTATCACTGCGCTGCGGTCGCGTCTCCGTGTCGCTATGCCCGGCTTGAAACCACTTGCGCCGGTAGCGACCGTCGCTATCCTCCTTGCATTCTTCGCGCATATGTACTACCTGCGGTGGGGCTTCGACCACCTGATCTGGGGCCAGCACCAGCAGCCCACCGCCGTCCCTGCCTTCCTCGCCTTCAACAACATTGGCTATCGCTGGTCCGCCCGTATCGGCGATACCGCCGAAGCTGTCGCCCCGGCGGGCTATGATGGCCAGTTCTACTACTACATGGCGCGCGACCCCAGCATCATCGCCGTCTGCGCGCAGGGCCGTACACATTGCCCCATAGACGCATCGCCGCTGCGAGAGCAGCGCATCCTCTATCCAATGGCCGCCCGTGTCCTGGCGCTGGGCAACCCCGACTGGCTGCACGCCACGCTCTTTCTGCTCGACGCGCTGGCCATCCTCATCACCGTCTTCATCGTTGGGCTGCTCTGCATCCAGGCGGGCGCATCGCCCTGGCTCGCCGCGGCGGTGGGTCTCTTCTGCGGCGAGCTGCTGGGCCTCGTTCGCGACCTTGCCGACCCCTTCGCCGTCATGTGGCTGGTGCTGGCGGTCTACTTCCTGCGCAAGAACCAGCCGCTCTGGTGCGCCGTCGCCCTGGCCGCCGCCGCGCTCACCCGCGAGCAACTCGCCATCGTCCTGCCGCTGTTCCTGCTGCCCTGGCTCGTTCAGCGCCGCAGGAATGCCACGCTGCTTGTCGCCGTCGTCGCGTTCGTCCCCTTCATCATCTGGCAAACCGCACTCTATCTCCTCTATCATCGCATCGGACTAACCGCCAGCCTCAACACCACCTCTGGGCTGCGCTTTCCCTTTCGCGCGCTCTGGGAACACCGCTCCGACCCGCGTTTCGGCCCCATCGTCGTCTTCGTCGCCATCCCGCTACTCGTGACATTGCTGTTGGCGCTGCTCGTCGCCTTCGGATGGCTGCGCCAGCGCGGCCCGCGTGCCTTGCTCGCCGACCCCATCCCAC
This sequence comes from Ktedonobacterales bacterium, assembly GCA_030167145.1. Lineage (GTDB taxonomy): Bacteria > Chloroflexota > Ktedonobacteria > Ktedonobacterales > JADMIN01 > SMAG-U1939. The sequence goes on from CP126532.1 coordinate 868,027, forward strand.
TGATTGTCTTGCTCTACGCGCTACTGGCTACCCTCACTGGTCCGCTAGAGTGGGAAGACATCCTCTCCTCAGCCCGGCTTATCACTCCCGTCGTCGCGCTCACCATCATCCTCGCCGCCAAAGCGCTGCCAGCGCCGCTGCGCGGAACGTATGCCGTGCTGCTCAGCGCCACAGCGCTCGCCATCTTCTTCATGCCGCCCATTTTATATTAGCGTGTCAATGAGGAAGGCGTGCCGCATGTGCAATCGCCTCACGGAAGCGCTCATCGCTCGCGCGAATAGCAGCGCGGTCTTTCTCCACGGTGATCTCGACAAGCGCACCCTCCACCACGGCGTCGGCCTGTGCCACCAGCGCGGCCTGCTGGTCCTCCGCTGTCAGCCACACGGACAGGCGCCCAAGAGTGGTGAGTAAGTGTGTCGTGACTGCTGTATTGCGCGCGCTCGCCTGGCGAACCTTATTGAAGGCCGCCTCGATGACCTCGGTGATGGGATGCGGCTGGTCCAGCACACGCAAGGCGCCACCGCCATCGCGGTAGATGATCCAATCGCACGGGTATTGGGCGAGCGCGCGCACGCCCTCGCTCAGCCAGTCAATGCAGATCAGGGCATTGAAGGTGTTGTTGATCGCGGGCGAGAGGGCCAGCAAGGAGATCTGCACCAGCCGGTCTATCGCGAATTCGAGATCCTGGCGCAGGGTGCGCTCCGGCCCAATTACCACTGCCTTCGCCAGCTCATCCATTAACGCCCCCGTCGCACGTTCCGACGGCCACACGTTGGCAATAGGCTCGCCAGCGAGTACAAACCGGCCGCGCTGATGCAGCAGGCGCAACGTAGCATCAGCACGCTCAGTAGCGCGCACCAACTGCTGATGATCCACATACACGATGAAGCCGCTCTGCTCCGCCGCAACCGATGCGCCATCCGTCGTCAGCCGCGCGATAGCGTGTTTGATGTCTGGCGCCTGTGGGTCGTCCGCCCCCATGGTCCAGCCGTCGGCCTCGTGACGCCGCCGTACATCGTCTATCGCTCGCCACAAATCGCCCGCGACCACCGCCGCCACACGGGGCGACTGCACTGAGACCGAGATGTTATAGATGAAGGCCAACAGGAGCGCCATGCTGATGACTACCAGCGCCAGGCAAATGGTGGCGGCGATACGCGGCACGAACGTTGCGCCAACCAGGCTGGCGAGCACGAAGAGGCTATAGAGGAAGATACCAACGAACACGCCGAGGGTTAGCCCGGTGATGCGACTGCGCATGAACAGCCGCAGGAGAAATGGTCCAAACTGCGATGAAGCCAGTTGCAGCACCACCAGACTGGAGGAGAAGACCAGCGCGATCACACTGATCGAAGCGGCGGCAATCGTCGAGAGCAGCGTGCGAAAATCATCTACGGTGCCGTCAAGCGCCCAGGTGGGCAGCGGGAGCAGGTTCGCCGCGACAGCGTGATCGGCCAGAATAGCGAGCACCGCGAGCAGAGCCAGACTGGCGACAGTGAGCGCGGGCAGCCCCCAGATTGGCCTATCCTCCGCTACCTGCCCCAGACGGAGTAGCGACTGGGTGGGTGGGTGATACCTTTTCATAGCCAGGCTTTCGCTGTAGCCGCGACATCCGCAAGGTCGCGCTCCTTCCGCATTTCAGCCGCGCAATCGCCGTGCCACCTTCTGAGCCGATGGGCCGCCGCATTGACGCTCGCCAGCTTTTCCTGACATACGGACTGCGGATGCCAGCGCACGTTGCGCCGCACCGTTGCCTGCGCCTATCTCGCCAGCGCCGGCTAGAGCGCCCCCGCAGCGACCCACCCGTTCCTATGCAGAAACACACGCATTCTACACTCCGTCGTAGGATGGCGTAGGATGGCGTAGGATGGCGTAGGATGGTATCTTGAGGTCTGGTGAGAGGTAACACACTGCTTGACGCGCCCGGCCATTGTCGTGTAAAATACACCTCGCGGGCGCAATTCAGCGCGTTCTGCGGACTGCATGGCGCATTCGTCTAGCGGCCTAGGACATCGCCCTCTCAAGGCGAAGACCACGGGTTCGAATCCCGTATGCGCTACCATTGAAGCCCTCAGGACGATTCCTGAGGGTCTTTTCTTGCCTTCATGTTGGACTTGCTACCATCTGCCGGTGTCGCCAGACTTGCCGAATTCGCACTTCCACCTCTACTGCCTCCCAACCCAACCAAAAATCGCACACGCGCCCATCTCCTTCGCGCGCTGTACTAATTTCTTCAGCGTCAGTCGTCGCTGCGGCCCGTGAGATTCAGGCCGATCCGGCCCCCGTCCTTGCGTTCCTCGGTGGGGGGTCGTCTTCGGAGTCGTGAGCCTGCGTCTCCCCCGGTGGAGCGGGAGGTTGCGCCTCATCGGCGCTGAGGGCGCTGTGCAGCACCAGCGTCCAGGACTGGAAGAAGAGGAGAAACAGTCCCACGCCAGCCGTGATGGCCAGCAGCAGGAAGGGGAAGGCTGACTGGGGCCGGAGCAGTCCGACAATGCCTGCCAACAGCGGCGCAGGGATGAGGAGATCGGCAAGGACCACGAGCGCGATATTCATGCCGGAGGTACGCAGCTGGATCTGTCGCGAGCCGATGAATACACTCTCGCCGGCTCCCACGGCGATGAGCAACCAGCCGCCAACAGGCGCAGTGCTGGCGGGCATCAGCATGATGAGCGCCCAGGCGACACCCAGCAGAAAGCCAAAGGCGGCAGCGAAGGCGCGCGCCCGCATTATGGGATGGCTGAGGATTGGCCACGGATGCAGCGACATCGCGACAAACACCAGGCCAGCAAGCGCCGCCGAGGCGCCCGCAAGCGCCGTAAAGAACGGCTGCCATTGCTGGACCACAACTGAGTCAGCCATATGCGCTCCCTCTCCGACAGGTCAGTCAGCCGAGTTCCCAGAGCGCATGCTACCACTCAGCGCATCTGGGCACGCTGTCCAAACCAGCGCCCAGCCAGGAGACATCAGCGGAGTCTCGACCCACTCAGTAGCCGTACAAGCGCCGAAATCAATTCAGCAGGCTTGATCAGCGGCGCAACCTGCTTGCCACCAAGTGAGCGTCTGCCGCAATCGGTCCGACATCTTCCAGGTAATGACCCGCGCAAAGCGAGGCGTAGGTAACGGCCGCTTCCCCATCTATTGCAACTTGGTCACCTTCCGCCACAAAGCGCCCGTTTACCATGCGCGCATTAAACTGCGCCCGGTGCTCGCACCCGCCACCATGGCCGCACATAGCAATAGATTCCCGAAGCTCGTGGGCAATTTCCAAGAGCCTCAGGCTGCCAGGAAAACTGCGCGTTCTAAAGTCGGTGCGTAAGCCCCAGGCCATCACGGGGATCGCGTGACGGACCGCTAGCGCTAACAGTTGGTCCACCTGTGCTGGCTGTAAAAACTGCGCCTCATCCACCAGCACGGCACTGATACGCGCCATTGCTTCTCTTCTCTGTAGCACCTCCGCCTCTACATCCATGTCCGGCGTGGTGAGAAAGTCTGCTTCGCGACGTAAGCCGATGCGAGACACTAGGTGGCGGTCGCCCTTCGTGTCCACGGCTGGCTTGGTAATGAGTACGCGGCCACCGTGCTCCTCAAAATTGTGCGCGGCCGCCAACAACTGGGTGGTTTTTTGCGCACCCATCGTACCGTGAGTAAAGTACAGCTTTGCCATGTACTACCACATCCCTTTCGATTGTTGGCGTTCGACCTAACCGTCGCTGTGATTCCCGCTGTCCTCCAACGAGCGGGGCCAGGGGAAGGTCGCATCAGGTCAGGCGCCAGCAACTCAGCCGGAAGGAGTATAACGTGATTTTCCGGATAAGGCTAGCGGTTTTGTTACAAACCAAGAGTTACCATGTCTGTGGCATAGCTGTTTTTTGGATTGGTGCAACTGATCTTCTTTGCTGTCGACCTGGATCGCCTCAACGCGCCAAACGCCACTACCCACTGGACGAGCAGCGGCCAGTCTACAATCCCTGGGGATCCAACAACGATTTCAAGCCAGCTCGTATCTATGCCATTGCCGGAATGGACTCCATAGGCCAGAATAGAGAAGGTGGCTGAGCAGACGCCCGAACGTGCGCGGCGTCGCGGCGGCAATGGTCACGGTCACGGCAGGAGACATCCCCATGAGTTCGGCAACACAACCAGAGCAGACACAGAGCGATTCGTCATTGGTCTTGATTGATGGGCATGCCCTGTATCACCGCTCTTTCCATGCCTTCCCCGAAGAGATCGCCAGCAGCAGCGGCGAGCCAACCAACGCGGTCTTCGGCTTCACGCGCATGCTGCTCGACGTGCTGCGCATCATCCATCCCGCGTATCTCATCGTCACCTTCGACCGTCCCACGCCAACCTTCCGCCATAAGAACTTCGGGCCGTATAAGGCGCACCGCCCGCCGCTGCCTGAGGCTTTGCGCGCCCAATTCCCGCGTGTGCGCGAGGTCATCTCCGCCTTCAACATCCCCGTCTACGAACTGGATGGCTACGAGGCCGACGACCTGCTCGGCACGCTCTCGCTCCAGGCTGAACAGCAGCGCATTCCCACCGTCATCGCTACTGGCGACCTCGATACGCTGCAACTGATAGATGACTGGGTGCGCGTCACCTTCGCGCGCTCGCCACGCCGTGGCGAATTCGAGTACTTCGATGAGGCCGCAGTTGAGCAGCGCTATGGCTTCGCGCCGCTCCGGCTGGTAGACTACAAGGCGCTGGTCGGCGATACCTCTGACAATATCCCCGGTGTGCCCGGCATCGGCCAGAAGACGGCGACCAAGCTGATCGAACAGTATGGCACGCTCGAAGAGATTCTGGCGCACACCGACGAGCTAGCGCCCAAGGTGAAGGCCGCGCTGACCGAGCATGCCGACCTCGCCCGCCAGTGCAAGTATCTCGCGACCATCGTCCGCGACGCGCCCGTCACGCTCGATCTTGAAGCCGCGCGTGCCCTACGCTACGACCCCGACCGCGTTCTCCAACTTTTCCGCGAGCTGGAGTTTCATAGCTTGGTAGACCGCCTGCCTCGCCGCACTGATGCCGCCTCCGCCACTGCCGCGCCCACCACACTGCGCCCTGCTCCCGCCGAAGCGTCCGCCGCTGCCCAGCCGGACACCGCAGATGTGCAACTCAGCCTCTTCGCCGAATCAGAGCTTCAGTCGCTCACCGAAGAAGGCTTCGACCTGCTGCCCACCACCGGGACGCCGCCACGGCCAGTGACAACCCCTACCGGCAACACGAATACGCTGGTGATTGATACGCCCGCCAAGCTCGATGTGCTGGCGCGTGCGCTGGCCACCGCCGAGATATTCGCGCTGGACCTGGAGACTGACTCGACCGACGAGATGCGCGCCAATATCGTCGGCCTCTCCTTCTCGCTGGGACATGGCGAGGCGTTCTATGTGCCCGTTGGGCATGAGCAGCCCGCCGATGGCAGTGAATTGGACGCGCAACTGCCACTGGCCACGGTGCTGGCTGCGCTGCGTCCCGCGCTGATCAGCCCCACCATCGCCAAAGCTGGACACAACATCAAATACGACATGATGGTGCTGGCCCAACATGGTGTCTTCACCCAGAACGCCTATTTCGATTCGATGGTGGCCGCCTATCTGCTGAACCCTGGACGGCGTAACCTGGGCCTCAAAGAGCAGGCGTTCGAAAACCTCGGCGTAATTATGACGCCCATCACCGATCTCATCGGCACCGGCAAGAAGCAGATTTCGATGGCTCAGGTGCCGATTCGCACGGCAGCGGAGTACGCGGGCGCCGACGCCGACATGACGCTGCGGCTGATGCGCCACCTGGAGCCACAGCTTCGGCAGCGCCAGCTTGAGGGTCTGTTTCGCGATGTGGAGATGCCGCTGGTGCCAGTGCTCGCGCGCATGGAACTCACGGGCATCCTGCTAGATCAAGACTTTCTGCGGCACATGGCGCGTGACCTGGATGAGCAACTCAAGGCGCTGGAGCAGAACATCTACGCCGCCGTGGGACATCAGTTCAATATCAACTCACCCAAACAGCTTGGCGACCTGCTCTTTGGCGAATTGAAGCTGCCGCATGGGCGCAAGACCAAGACCGGCTATTCCGTAGAAGCTGGCGTGCTCGACGGGCTGCGCGGCCAGCACGAGGTCGTGGACCTGATCCTGGAGTATCGCCAGCTCAGCAAGCTCAAATCTACCTATGTAGATGGGCTGTTGGAACTGGTCAACACTGAAGATGGGCGCGTGCATACCTCCTTCAACCAGACCATCGCCGCGACAGGACGGCTCAGTTCGTCGAACCCCAACCTGCAGAACATCCCCATCCGCACCGAAGTGGGCCGGCGCATCCGGCGAGCCTTCTTGGCCGACCCAGGCGCGTATCTGCTCACCGCCGACTACTCGCAGATCGAATTGCGCATCCTGGCGCACATCACCCACGAACCAGCGCTTGTCGCCGCGTTCGAGCACGGCGAAGACATTCACGCTGCTACCGCCGCGCAACTCTTCAAGGTCGCGCTGGCCGAGGTGACGCCGGACCAGCGCCGCCTGGCCAAGACGGTCAACTTCGCCGTGCTCTACGGGCAGTCCGCCTTTGGGCTGGCGCAGACCACCGGCATGCCCAACAGCGAAGCCGCCGAGTTCATCCGCAACTACGAGACGACCTTCCCGCATGTCCGCGAGTATGTGCAGAACACGCTGCATCAGGCGCGCACCCAGGGCTACGTGCAGACGCTGCTGGGCCGCCGCCGCTACTTCGCAGATCTGGCGGCGCTGCCCGTCGTGCAGCGGCAGGCGGCGGAGCGCGAAGCGATCAACATGCCGATTCAGGGCACCAACGCCGACATGATTAAAATCGCCATGGCCCGGCTGGACGCCCAGTTGCGTGAACTGAAGCTAGGCGCGCGGATGATCTTGCAGGTGCATGACGAACTGGTCATAGAGGTGCCCGACCCCGAAGTGGACGCCGTCGGCGAGATGGTGGCGCAGGCAATGATTGGCGCGATGACGCTGAGCGTGCCAGTGAAGGTGGAGATGAAAACCGGCCGCAACTGGTACGAGGTCAAGCCGCTGGCATGAGTGCGCTCTCAGCGAAGCTCGTCGCGCACCAGCGCGCGGGCAAGGGCGTTGTGCCGCTCGATCAGCGTGGGCAGGTCTACATCCAGCAGCACACCATCACGCACGCGCACCCGTCCGTTGATGACGCTCAGATCCACCTGTGGCGGCTGGCAGAAGACCAGCGCCGCCAGCGGATCGTGGCACGCGCCGCCCGCCAAGCCCAGCGTATCGAGCCGGTAGGCGATGAAGTCGGCGGCCATCCCCGGCGCAAGCGAGCCAATATCGTCGCGGCCCAGCACCGATGCGCCGCCGCGCGTCGCCATCCAGAGCGCCTCATGGGCCGTCAGCGCGGCGGGGTCGCCAGTGACACGCTGCAAGAGCAACGCCTGCCGCGCCTCCGCCAGCAGGTGCGAGCCGTCATTCGAGGCCGAGCCATCCACGCCCAAGCCCACCCGCGCGCCCGCCTGCCGCAGTGGCCCGATGGGCGCGATGCCCGACGCCAGCCGCATATTCGAGGACGGGCAATGCGCGACCCCCGTGCGCGACTGGCCCAGGCGGGCAATCTCGCTGGCAGCAGGGTGGACCATATGCGCGTGCCAGACGTCCTCGCCCACCCAGCCCAGGTCTTCGGCCAACTCCACGGGTGTGCGTCCGAAGGTGGCGGCGCAGTAGTCCGCTTCGTCGCGCGTCTCGGCGAGATGCGTATGCGAGTGCACGCCGTAGGCGCGCGCCAGTTCCACGCTCTGGCGCATCAGCTCTGGCGAGACGGAGAAGGGTGAGCAGGGCGCGAGCACGATGCGCAGCATGGCGTAGCGGCTGGCATCGTGGTACTGCTCGATCACCCGCTGGCAGTCGCGCAGGATCGCCGCTTCATCCTCGACCACGCTATCGGGTGGCAGCCCGCCCCTGGATTCGCCGACTGACATCGAGCCGCGCGCCGCATGAAAGCGGCAACCCATCGCCTGCGCCGCCGCAATCTGGTCGTCTATGCGCGCGCCGTTGGGCCAGAGATAGGTGTGGTCGCTGGTGGTGGTGCAGCCCGAAAGCATCAGTTCCGCAAGTGCGGTCTGCGTGCTCACGGCAATCGCCTCCGGGGTGAGCCGCGCCCAGATGGGGTAGTGGACGCGCAGCCAGGTGAAGAGATTGGCGTTCTGCGCCTGCGGCAGATTGCGCGTGAGGGTCTGGTAGAAGTGGTGGTGCGTGTTGACCAGACCAGGGAGCACCACCATATTCCGCGCGTCAATCACCTCATCCGCCGATTGAGGCAGCGCATCGGTTGGCCCCACCTGCCGTATGATGTTGTCTTCGACATAGAGGCCGCCGTTCTCCCAGCAGCTATCCGCGTCGTCCATCGTCACCAGCAATGTCGCATTTTTGAGCAGTAGCGTAGTCATGGGGCAGACTCCGAGTTAGTGAGTGGGCAGACAAGAATGTCCGCCCCACCTCATGGCGTAGACTCCGGCGCGGCGACGAAGGGCGAGGCGAGCGCGAAGGCGCGCACATCCACCAGCCCTTTATCGGTAATCTTCAGGTCGGGGATCACCGGCAGCGCCAGGAAGCCCATCGCCATGTAGGCATTCGACAGCGGGCAACCCAACTCACGCGCGACCTCCAGCAAATGGGCGATGCCTACGCGCACCGTCTCGAACGGCTGGTCAGACATCAGTCCAGCGATGGGCAGCGGCAGCCGCCCCAGCACGTCCGCGCCACGCACAGCGCAGATGCCGCCGCCCATCTCCACCACGGTCCGCACCGCTAGCAGCATCTCAGCATCCGACGCGCCGACGACGACGATATTGTGCGAGTCATGCGCGAAGGTGGAGGCCAGCGCGCCTGACTGCAGGCCGAAACCTTTCAGCACGCCAACGCCGATATTGCCGGTGCCGTGGTGGCGCTCGACCACGGCGATTTTGAGCAGGTCGCGCTCCGGCGCGGCGACGACATAGCCGTTCTGGATTGGCGCGGCGACGACAGCGTCGCGGGTGACGATCTGCTCCGGCACGACCTCAATGGCGCGGATCCGCGTGCCACGCGCGGGCAGGGCGAATGCGGCTTCGGTGAGCGCTGCGGAAGTGACATGATTGACCGGCGGAGCGACGCTGCTACGCTGCGGCACGAGCAGCCGCCCCTGCTCCGCGACAAGCTGGCCGCCCGCAAAGGTGCGCGTGACGCGCGGCTCATGCAAGTCTGCGAATGTCACCAGATCGGCGAGATAGCCAGGGGCAACAGCGCCCATATCGTTCAAGCCGTAGTGCCGCGCGGTATAGATCGTCACCATGCGCAACGCGAGCATCGGAGCGAGACCGGCGGCGATGGCGCGGCGCAGCACGTGGTCGAGATGCCCCTCGCGCAGCAGGTCGTCGGGCTGTTTGTCGTCGGTGGCGAAGGAGCAGAATGGCGCGGTCCGCTCATTGACGATGGGCAGCAGCGCGTCGAGGTTCTTCGCGGTCGAGCCTTCGCGAATCAGCACGCGCATGCCGGAGCGCAGCTTTTCGAGCGCCTCATCGGGCCGGGTGCATTCGTGGTCCGAGGCGACTCCCGCCGCGAGATACGCTTGTAGTTGTGGCCCGCTGAGCAGCGGCGCGTGCCCATCCACCCGCAGCCGCGCATGGTGGCCTAGCAGCGCCTTCGCCAGCATATCGGGCGCGCCACCAGCCACGCCGGGGTAGTTCATCATCTCGGCGATGCCCAGCACGCGCGGCGCATCCAGCAGCGTCGCCAGCGCGGCGGCGTCGAGCGACGCGCCCGCCGTCTCCATATCCGTCGCGGGCACGCAGGACGAGAGCATCACGAAGACGCGCAGCGCCAGCCCTTCGCTGGCCGCGAGCATATAGCGGATGCCATCCAGCCCATGCACATTGGCGATTTCATGCGGGTCGCTGACGATAGCCGTGGTGCCACGCGGCAGGATCGCGCCCGCGAATTCAGCCGGGGTGAGCAGGCTGCTTTCGACATGCACATGCGCGTCAATGAATCCCGGCGCTAGATACTCACCCTGGAGGTCGAGCGTCTGGGCGGCGTGGTACGTTCCAGGAGTCGTGGCGACAGCGGCGATGCGGTCGCGATAGATGGCGACTTCGGCAGGATAGATTTCGCCGGAGAGCACGTTGACAAGCCTGCCGCCGATCAGCAGCAGATCAGCGGGGGTATCGCCGCGCGCCACGGCCAGCAGCGCCCGCAGTTCTTCGGCGCTCTGCGCGAATGTGGTAATCATTCGGCCACCTCGAAGATAATATCCTGCGCGCCCTGCCACAGCACCGTGCGCCCCATCTCTTTCAGATGCTCGTTGCCGCTGGTGACAGTTAGGAAGTGATTGCCAGCGAGCTGGCCGAGCTTGCTGGAGAAGCAGCACGCGCCGTAGGGAAAGAGAATCTCAGTTTCGCTAAAGCCACCGGGGTAGAAGAGGACTTCGCCGGGGGCGGGATGGCTGGTGTGGTTCTCGTAGCCCACGTCGAGCTTGAAGTCGCCGAGGGGTATCCAGCAGGCCTCACCGCTCCACCGCGCGTGGATGATCTTCTGCCGGTAGGGCAGCAACTTCTTGAACTCGGCGCAGGTTTGGGGCGCGTCGGCCTCCTCCATGCGCGCCGTATAGATGTACGGCCCAACGGTGATACGTAGTGTGGTCATGGCTAGCCTTCCCCTCAATGTATGCCTGCCGCCGCGGATGGTGCGGCGTGGTATGTTGCTGGCTAGTATATCGCGTATGCCCAAACTCGTGGTTGGCCCATGCGGAGAACCTCTCCCCTGGCCCCTCACCTACAAGGCGAGGGGAGCGCGAAGGCGCGGGTTCTTGTCTTGGGCGCTGGTCCATTGCGATGGGCTGAATCGTATCTAGGGTATAATGTGACCCGAGTGTTGGTTACGCGGCGCATAGCCCGTGAGCGTGTGGGAGGAAGCAGTATGCTCGTACTCGGCGATCCCAGCACCCCGCTCCCGCTTGGGATTCTCATCCCGCTCATCATCCTCATCCTCGATCTGGCGGTCGCGTTATACTTCATCCAAGATCTCTATAAGCCCGAGCGACGGGTATACGGCGATGACAAGACCATGTGGCTGGTCATCATCCTCTTCGGCAGCATCCTGGGCTGGATGGCGTATCTCCTTATCGGGCGGCAAGCCTGACGTTGCGGATGCCGCTGCCGCCGTTTTCAGCTATAGCCTGACTCAGTAGTCATGAACATACAGTCCTCTATCTGGAATATCGCTGAGCGGCGCGAGCGCGCGCCTTCGCCGCCTCTTCGGTCCGATTCTTCGGCGCTGTGTTCGTCTCCAGCGAGCTGAGCAAGTGGCGCGAGGTGACGGCGATTGCATCAACGGCGGCAAGGAAGGCCGCTTCGTTGGCCTTTGAGGGCGTATTGAAGCCGCTAATCTTGCGCACAAATTGCAGTGAGGCGGCATGAATCTCGTCCTCAGTCACAGGTGGTTCAAAGTTGAAAAGCGGCTTGATGCTGCGGCACATACGCGCGACCTCCGTTGGACGGAACACTGCTGTCAGGACATTTCATAGGACGATAACCTCTGCGCGGCATCTCACTACGGGCCTTGTACACTTTTCTTTGTGATGACCGCATTGTACGGAAATTTGTTGCTCATGGGCCACATCTAGAACGTTTGTGCTACACTTCAAGTGGTCCTGATGCAATAATCAGGACAAAGCGAAAGGAGCAGCATATGAAGCTCATCTGTGTGCGTCTGTTGACCGGCGATTTTCCGGCGGCGTTCGTGTTCTGGCGCGATGTGATGCGGTTACCTGTGAAGTACGGACCCGACATTCCCGGCACTCCACCTGATTATGCGTATTTCGACTTCGGCGAAGTGGGCCTGGAGTTGCTGAAGCGCGACGATTTCGCCGCCACGCTGGGCGAAGCGGTCCCCGCGCCTGCGCCCACGGGATACGCGACATTGCTCAACCTGCGCGTGGATGACCTCGACGCGACGTATGCGGATCTCGTCGGGCGCGGCGCTACATCGGTCGCTGGGCCGCATGACCGCCCCGAATGGGGTGCGCGCACGGCGCATCTGGCCGACCCTGACGGCCACCTCATCGAAATCTACAGCCCACTGGCATAGAGAAGCCACGCTTATACCGCCAGCGCAGCCGCAGGCCGCCGGGTCACGTGCATACATCGCGTGCGTGGTTGCTTGCGGCTGAGCCTATATCAGTCACGAGCTAGCGTAGTCAATCGAATTGGGAGGTGACACGACATGGACCAGCAGACATCGGCCACGACGAGAGGAGAAGTGACGCTGCGCGATGTGGCAGCGGGCGATCTCGAAGTCTTCTTCCAGCAGCAACGCGACCCCGAAGCCACCTTCATGGCCGCCTTCACAGCGCGGGATCCAGAGGACAGGGATGCCTTCATGGCGCACTGGAACAAGATCATGGGCGACGACAGCATCACCACCCAGACCATCCTCTACGGTGGGCAGGTGGCTGGCTCAGTCAGCATCTATGAGAGCGAGCTTGGGCCAGAGATCACCTACTGGCTTGGCAAGGAGTATTGGGGCAAGGGCATCGCCACCGCCGCGCTGGCCCAGTTCCTCGTGCGCATCCAGACGCGCCCCATACATGGGCGCGCCGCCAAAGACAATATTGGCTCGGTGCGCGTGCTGCAAAAGTGCGGATTTACGATTGTGGGTGAGGATAGGGGATATGCCAATGCGCGCGGTGCGGAAATCGCAGAGTATGTGCTGATATTGCGCGCGACGGAACCAGACAAAGCGCAATAGTCACACTACCCTGCCGCGCCTCCCATTTCCCGCACATCACTACGCGATGCCCAGCCATTGGCCAGTTCGGCGTATTATACTTAGTAGTATTGGATAAAATATGCGAGAAGACGGTTGCGTTGCTGCCGTCCTTCTCAAATCCATTGGCGCGTCGAGTCGCCCGGTTCGCCCGGACATGGCGCGCGGAAAGGTCCACTCGCTGATGAGTACCACGCTTAAACGGGCTTTGCTGCCCACTGAGATCGAAGACAGTCCCGCAGGCATCAATAACTTCACCATCGTCGCCGCGACTGTCAACGGTTCCGGCAGCCAGACCGCCAATAACACGCTGATTCGCGCGCTCTTCAAGATGGGCATCCCCGTCGTCGGCAAGAACATCTTCCCCTCCAACATTCAGGGTTTGCCCACCTGGTTCAGCATTCGCGTGAGCAAGGACGGCTTCGTCGCCCGCCGCGAGACCGCTGAGATCGTCGTCGCGTTGAACCGCAACACCGCCGCCGAAGATATCGCAGGCGTCGCGCCGGGCGGCGTGGTAATCTACCCCATCGAATGGAAGCTGCCCGAAGACCGCACCGACATCACCTACTACTCGCTGCCGGTGCAGCAGATGGCCAAGGATTCCGGCGCCAACGCCGACATGCGCCCATACGTCGCCAATATGGCCTATGTTGGCGCGCTGGTCGAGTTGCTCGGCATTGATGTCGAAGAAATCAAGAACGCGCTCAGTGAGCACTTCAAGGGCAAACAAGGCCCGATCAACCTCAACTTTGGCGTAGTACAGGCCGCGATTGACTACGTGCGCCAGAACATCACCAAGCGCGATCCATTCCACGTGCAGCGGATGAATGCCAACGCCAATAAGCTGATGATCAATGGTAACTCCGCCGCCGCGCTCGGCTCCTGCTTCGGCGGCTTCTCCGTCGCAAGCTGGTATCCCATCACGCCATCCACCAGCCTGATTGACGCGCTGACCGACTACGCCAAGTCGCTGCGTGTGGACCCAGAAACGAAACGCGCCACCTTCGCCATCGTGCAGGCCGAAGACGAGATTGCGGCAATTGGCATGGTGGTCGGCGCGGGGTGGGCAGGCGCACGCGCCATGACCTCCACCTCTGGCCCCGGCATCTCACTGATGACCGAATATCTGGGCTACGCCTACTTCGCCGAAGTGCCTGCCGTCGTCTGGGACATCCAGCGTATGGGGCCAAGCACTGGCCTGCCAACGCGCGTCTCGCAGGGTGATGTCATCATGGCGTATTACCTGGGTCACGGCGACACCCGCCAGATCTGTCTGCTGCCAGCGAACATGCGGGAATGCTTCGAGTTTGGCTGGCGCTCATTCGACCTTGCCGAGCGGCTGCAAACGCCGGTGCTCGTATTGAGCGACCTGGACCTGGGCATGAATCTGTGGATGACCGACCCCTTTGAGTATCCCGACCAACCGATGGACCGTGGCAAGGTGCTCAGCGCCGAAGACCTCAAGCGCATCGGCAGCTTCAACCGCTACGAGGATGTGGATGGCGACGGCATCGGCTACCGCACGATTCCCGGCGTTGAGCATCCCAACGCGGCATACTTCACGCGCGGCAGCGGCCACAATAAAGAGGCGCAGTACACCGAGCGCGCCGATGAGTGGGAAGACAACCTGCGGCGGCTGGCGCGCAAGCACGAATATGCCCGTACCCTCGTACCGCAGCCAGTGGTAGACGAGATGGACGGCGCCGAGATTGGCATCATCTCCTACGGCTCGAACGACCCCGGCATCGCCGAGGCGCGCGCCATGCTCGCCACACGCGGCGTGAAGACCAGCTACCTGCGGATCCGCGCGCTGCCCACCAGTGTCGGGGTCAATGAATTCGTGGCCAAGTATCCACGCCTCTATATCGTAGAGAACAACTTCGATGGGCAGATGTGCCGCATCCTGCAGAGCGAGATGCCCGAACACGCCGCCCAGATGATCGCCATTACCAAGTGCGATGGCTTGCCGCTAACCGGCCGCTGGATCGCGCGGTCCATTGTCGAACAGGAGCAATAAACGATGGCTATCCAGGAACCACCCGCCCAGGGCGTCAATCTGATCGGACTCACGCGCGGCGACTACAAGGGGCGCGCTTCCACACTCTGCAAGGGTTGCGGCCACGACTCGATCTCGGCGCGCATCATCTCGGTCGCCTACGATCTCTCGCTGAAGCCGTCGCGGGTCATCAAGCTCAGCGGCATTGGCTGCTCCAGCAAGACCCCCGCGTACTTCCTAAATCAATCCCACGGCTTCAACGGTCTGCACGGGCGCATGCCTTCGATGGCGACGGGCGCGACGCTGGCGAACCGCGATCTGCTGGCCATCGGCATCAGCGGTGACGGCGACACCGGCAGTATCGGCATGGGCCAGTTCAAGCACATGGTGCGCCGCAACGTGCCTGTTGTCTACATCGTCGAGGATAACGGCGTCTACGGCCTAACCAAGGGCCAGTTCTCAGCGACTGCGGACGAGGGCCAGAAGCTGAAGTACGCCGGCCTGAATGAACTGCCGCCGATTGACCTCTGCATGGAGGCGATTATCGCGGAGTGCGGCTTCGTGGCGCGTTCGTTCGCGGGCGACCCGCGCCAGGTGGAGGCGCTGCTGAAGGCGGCGATGAGCCATCGCGGCACGGCGATCCTCGACATCGTCAGCCCGTGCGTCTCGTTCAACGACCACGAGGAATCTACCAAGAGCTACTCATGGGGCAAGGCGCACGAAGAGGTCATCTCCGACTTCAACTTCATTCCCGCGCGCAGCGAGATCACGGTGGACTACGCCGAGGGCACGAGCACCGTAGTGGAGATGCACGACGGCTCGCATATCGTGCTAAAGAAGCTCGATAACAACTACGATCCGCGCGACAAGATGGGCGCGCTGCGCATGCTGGACGAGGCGCGCGAGAAGCAGGAGTTCATCACCGGGCTGATCTACCTTAACGAGGAGCGCCCGTCGCTGCCAGAGCTGGAGCGCCTGCCCGACACGCCGCTGGCCACGCTTCCGCAAGAGCAACTCCGCCCATCGCGTGAGACGCTGGACAAGCTGATGCGCGGGATGATGTAAGCTTCCTTCCGTCATCGTTAGCGCATATTCTGAGGGGCGGTTCGTCCGCCCCTCTTTCATCATGTTGGCGCCTGAGTTCTCGGGAATGAGGGGGTGAGATGGAGTCGCGCGAAGGGTCGGAACTCAATAATCCAGAGAATATACAGGCATGGTGGCGGAAAGCTACCATTCGCTTTGTTCCAATTTTCTTGGCTTTTCTGTCTTGCGCAGCTATTGGCGCATCTATGAGTGACTTGGTTAGTGCCTTGGTTCGAGGGAATGAACACTCGTCGTACCCTCACGTTGACGTTGATATGAATACGTCATGCGCCAGGTATGAACGTTTGGCAAAAGTTCATTGCATCATCATTCTCACCAACCACTCCGAATCTAATCGCCCATTTCAATGGACCGGATCGAGTACACCCACCGGAGTGGTTTTCAACACCTCCTCCGGCTCAATCGCCCCAGGTGCGTTTGTTATTATCACGGCTGATATTCCGACCAGTTTATGCCCCGCCTCGCTCCAATTCACAGACCATAAGGAAGCGACAACTGTTACGTTGGATGGGCAATATGCCTGTCCTACACTCGCCTTACACGATGGATGGGGTGATGGGGCCGAGCTTGTGGTGGCTGGGGAGGAACTCGCCGGTGACGGGGCCAGGCTTGGAAGCGTAAGGGAAGATTCCGGTGTAGGTTTGGCTACACGAGCCTGAGCCGTTGTGCAGATGGCCGTCACAGGTCTGGGGAAACGCCTGATAGTGGCCGACAGGATCGAGGATGCCATAGTGCAGCGTGAAGCTGGTGTCGGCAGCGGCGGCATGCGTCACGGCGCAGCTGAGCGTGATGCGCACACTGTCGTCTTCGTCCCCTTCTTCGGTATGCGCCTGACAGGTGAGGGTAGGGGCCGTGGTCGTCGCGCCGTGGGTTGACGTGGCCGCGGGCGTGGGCGAGAGCGTGAGTCCACCGGCCACAGCGACGGTGGCGGTTGGGGCGTGCGGTGTACCGCTATTGGCGGTGGGCGCGGTGGCGCTGTTGGTCGTCGCGGAGTTCGCGGCGCAGGCAACGAGGCCAATCAGCAGGAGCAGGCATAGTACAAGGCATCCCTTATGCCAAATCGTGGCAATCACACGCATGCGCTCGATCTCCCGCTCACAAGACTGGCGGCCAGCATAGCCGCTCAGCCATTGTAGCACATGCGTGTGCGCAGAACGGTGGTGAGAGAAGCGCTGGCATGGGAGTTGCGCGCGAGTGGTCATGCGATAGGCATGCGATGGGCGTGTGACGGAGCGAGAGACCATAAGATGGAGGCGCACACATGCAAGCAGAGACACTCGCCGGGCGCATCCAGCAACGGCTGCGCGACGAGGGACATGGAACAATCGTGGTGGCTGAGCGGCGCGGCGTGCTGCTGCTGAGCGGGCGTGTGGATACGCCGCAGGCACGCGCCCATGTGGGCCGGATCGCCGCTGAGATGGCGGCTGGCTACCAGATTGACAATGGGGTGCTGGTCGAGCCAACAACCTCATCGCTGGCGCAAAGCGACGAGGGCCGCTGGCCCGATGATCCGGACGACGACGCCCTGGACGCGGGTGCAGAAGACGAGACACCCGCCAGTGTGTTGGAGCAACCGTTAGAGACAAGCGCCATCAACGTCGAGAACGACAGCATCGTAGATGACCAGCCATCCGTCGAGGACGATCCAGCGTACTTCGCGCCGGTTGATCCCCCGGTTGGCCCCGATGCGGAGGGCAACCTAGAGGTGCTCGGCGGTTGGGATGCCGACGCAGACGCAGACGAGGTGGTGGCGCGCTCGGCTGAAGACAATCTCCCTGGCGATGAGGCGCTGGCCGATGCCATCCGCCGCGAGTTGCGCGAGGACAGCATGACAACGGCGCTGAATGTGGATGTTGAGGTCGCACAGGGCGTCGCGCACTTGCAGGGGCGCGTTGACGACCTGGAAGACGCGGAGGCCGCCGAGGATGTCGCCCTGCGCGTGCCGGGCGTGCTGGATGTGATTGACGATCTGGAGATCACCAGCATGTAGGCCAGGCTATTCCCGCGTTCGGCTGTGCCATGCCGCGAGTAGCTCGGATTCGCGCTCGCGGGTCAACCCGGCTTTGCGCTCGGTATCCGCCGGGCGAGTGGCGTCCCAGGCGAGCATGTCGCGCACAGTTTCGGCGAGCGGGCGGAAGGCGAGACCGGAGGCGAGCGCTTTCTGGCAATTGATGCGCCTGAAGCCGGCCATGTTCGTATCGCTGCTGGGTATCCAGAGCGGAAGTTCGATCCAGGGGCCGACCTTCTGCTCTTCCAGAAACGCATCGGCAACCCAGGTGAAGCTGGCGTCGCTGGCGCTTTCGGTCTTGCACGTAGCGAAGATCTCACGCATCGTCAGCGTTCCGGCGGGGCCAGTGGCGTGATACACGCCAGTCTGCCGCTGCTCGGCCATCGTCAGCATCCATGCGGCGAGGTCGCGTGCGTCTATGATCTGCATTGAGCGGTCGGGCGGCTCCGGCACGAGGACTTCGCCGCCCTGCGCGATGCGGTGCGGCCAGTAGGTGAAGCGGTCGCTGGGGTCATGCGGACCGACGATCAGCCCCGGGCGCACCACCAACACACGACCGGGCATGGCGGCCTCGGCGGCGCGCTCGCAGAGCGCCTTGAGCGGGCCGTAGGTCTCTCCGGTCACTTCTTCAACGGACTCATCTGCAAGTGTGCCGACGGGTTCGTCTTCGGTGATGCCGATGCGGCTGAAGTTAGCATAGACGGAGACACTGGAGACAAAGGTGTAGTGTTCCACGGCACTGGCGAGCAGTTCGGCGGAAGCGCGAACAAGACGCGGGAAATAGCCGCTGGTGTCTATCGCCACATCCCAGCGCCGCCCCGCGAGCGCGTCCAGGCCGCCGTCGCGGTCGCCGCGCAGATGCTCGGCCTTTGGGAACAGATCTGGGTTGCGCTGGCCTCGATTGAAGAGCGTGACCTCATGGCCGCGAGCCAGCGCGTCCTCGACGAGATGGCGTCCCAGAAAGGCGGTGCCTCCCAGCATCAGCAAGCGCATATAATCCTCATCTCTCTATGCATGCGCGGCGTGACCTCAGCGGAAGAGGCTCGCCAGCGGATAGGTGAAGCCAGGAAGCACATCACTGCCGTCCAGCGCGTCGCTCAAGTTCAGTGTTGCAGTGGGCTGTTCAGCGCCGGGCCGCCACACGTCCACCTGCTGATAGCGCGGCCAGACCATCCACACGAGGCGCACGCCAGCGGCGAGGTAGCGTTGCGCTTTGGCCGCCATCTCCGGGCGGAACTGGCTGGGCGAGACCACCTCGACCACCAGGTCGGGGGCGAGACGCCACGCCTTCGCGTATTCGGGCGAGGCGCGAGGCGGTACACGATCCGCACGCACGAAAGCGACATCGGGCACGAGTCCTGTTTCGCCCGCGTCGCCCGGCTGGGTGAGATCGTATGTGCCGTCCGCGCCAGTCACAACGCCGAGATCATGTGCTTCTACGAATCCGCCGATCACCATAACAAGCCGCGCCGCAATTACCGATGCCTCGCCGCCACTGCCGGGCATACGCACCAGCCTTCCCTCAACCAACTCATACTGCCAGCCCGCGTCCTCTGGCAGCGCCAGCATTTCGTTGACGGTCATCTGGCCGACGCCGGGGACGATCTCAGCCCAGGGGGCGAAGGTTTCACGTGCCATAGGTGCGCCTCGTTTCGCTTGCTTCACTATCCTTATCATACCACTTCCGCGCGCCATCCCAACGCGCCCACCAGCCCTTCGAGCAGCCGCTCGATGGACCAGATGGCGAGCACGACGCCGACGATGAAAAGCACGATGGCAAGTGGGGCTGGGATAGATGGACCTCCAGCGCAAGGTAGCGCCGCTAACCAATAGATGATACGATGCGATTACACGAAACCACCTGACTATCAAACCCGCAGGTGGTAGACGGGACATCGTAGATTTGGATGAGAAAGCATATGATGACCGAACGGCTCAAGACCTTCATGGAACTTGCGGAGCAACTGCCGCCCGATGAACAAGAGCGCCTGATAGACGAAATCGAGGATTTGCTCGACAACGCGCAGTGGCATGCGCTGCTGGCGGACCCGCGCTCCGGTCCGGTCCTCGATGACCTGCTCGCCGAGGCGAAGCGTTCTCCCAAGCGACCCTGGCCAACACCTGCCGATATGGGGGATACCGAGTGAATTCCTACACGACGGATCGCTTTTGGGACTTGTTTCGTGCCCTGTCCGTTGACATCCGTAAGCAAGCACAACAAGCCTATCAGCAATTCGCTCGTGATCCTTTCCATCCCGGCCTGAATTTCGAGGAAGTAGACAAACAGCGCCAACTCTGGTCCGCTCGTGTAACACGAGGCTATCGCGTTCTTGGCTACCGCGAAGGCAACGAGATTACCTGGTTTTGGATTGGTCCGCACAGGGAATACGAGAAGTTGATCAAGGGACGATAGCCGATTCATTTCCCTTCCCCAAAGTGCTGCAACACGCGGTAGATAGCGTCCGCGCCGAAGTCCATGGCCTCCACCGGGATGCGCTCGTCGGCGGCGTGGACAAAGGAAGCAAAGTTCCAGCCCTGCGGCAGCTTCATCGGCAGAAAGCCATACGTTTGGATGCCCAGCCGCGTAAAGAAGCGCCCATCCGTCACCGCCGCCAGCAAATTCGGCATAGCAGTGCCTTCGGGGTCGCCTTTGCGTAGCGCGTCCGCCAGCACGGGGAACAGCCCCATATCCGGCGCGGCGGCGGGATTGGTATCACTATGGATCACCTCGAATTCGACATCCTTGCCCGCCAGCATGCGCAACTCGCGCAGCATATCATCGGGCGTGAACCCGGGCAGCATCCGCCCATCCAGTTCCACGGTGATCGCGCTGGGGATGACGTTGTTCTTCTCGCCGCCGCGAATGATCGTCGCGTTCACGGTGTTGTGCAGCAGCGGATCGAAAGTATCGCCGAAAGGGCCAAGCAGGTTGAGCACGCGATTGGTGAGCGGTGGATTGAGCAACTGGCGGAAGAGGCGTGCCCGCGCGGGGGTGAGCGTTTGCGCCACCGTCTCGACCATCATCTTTGGTACGGGGGTGATATGCACCGGCAGCCGCCGGTGATCCAGCCGCGTGAGGAAGCGCGCCAGCTTGGCCGCCGCGCCGCCGTGCATCGGCAGAGCCGCGTGTCCGCCTGGCCCGCGCACGGTGGCGCGCACCGCACAGGATTGCTTCTCCGCAACCATGATGGGGTAGAGCCGCCGCGCGCCGGAATAGAGCGTGAAGCCGCCGAACTCACCCAGGGCGTAGCGGATACCCGCGAACTGCTCTTTGTGCTGCTCAGTGAGGAAACGCGCACCATCGTTGCCGCCCGCCTCTTCGTCGCTGACGATGCAGAGCACCACGTCACCGGGGAGATCCGCGCCTTCGGCTTTGGCGCGCAGCACGGCGGCGAGCATCATCGCCACGCCGCCCTTCATATCGAGCGCGCCACGGCCCCAGATGTAGCCGTCCGCGACCTCGGCGGCGAAGGGCGGATGCGTCCATTGCTGCTGCTCGGTGGTAACGACATCCACATGCCCTTGCAGCAACAGCGGCGGCGCATCGCCTCGGCCCGTGAGCCGTGCGATGAGGTTGGGGCGGTTGGCGTCGCGCGCCAGCAGCGTACTTTCGATGCCCGCCGCCGCCAGCGTCTCACGAATGAATTGCACGCAGGCCAGCTCATTGCCGGGCGGGTTGGTGGTATCGAAGCGGATCAGCCGCCGCAGCAGTTCCGCCGGTTGCTGGTAGAGGGAAGTGATCTCCGCGCCGTCAGCCATAGTGGGTTGTCCTCGTAGTCGTGGGATACGGTCAATCAAATGCTGGGCGTATTGTGACGGAGATGCGGCGCAAATGCAAGCGTGGACACTCGCCCTCATTCACTCACGGCGCTGTGTCGCAGGGGCGGAGGAAGTGTGGAGGCGTCGTTTCTGACGGTGGGTGAGCGGCGGTTGGCGACGGGGCGCGGGGGATGGGGAGGATGTGATAGGAGTGGCCGAAATGGCCGATGTTTCGTGTTGGGGTGTGGGCGTACACTCGCGGCCATCAATGGCCGGCGCACGGTCGGTGAGGTATGAATGCCCAGGATTCGCGGGCGGTTGGAGCGGTTGAGGCCGAGGAGACGGATGATCTGACGCTGGACGTTGAGGGCGACGCGGAGATAGGTGTCGGGACGACAGGTGATGTGGGGTGGCTGGACCTCTCCCCCGGCCCCTCTCCTATGAGGCGAGGGGAGGGCGGTGGCCATTGATGGCCGCGAGCGCCACACGAAATTGCGGCGAAAACGGCGAAAAATCTCCCCCCATCTCCAGTCATCCCCCGTCATGTACCCCCATACCACCGCGCAAATCGGCAGAATCGGCAACTGTGACTCCCACTGGCTGCCGCCGGGACGGCGGCGCTACAACACTCTCGCCTGGATGTGGTACAATCCGCTCAGAGATATGGCCTGGTGAAATGGCAAAAATATGGCGATTGGACCAGGCCAATTAGAAAAATGGAACGGACGCGCGATGGCGTGCGGACGGGCCAGGGAGACCGAAACACGTGGACAAGCAGACTGCCACCACCACCGTCAAGCGCAGCTTCCCCGAAATGCTCAAGGGCGGCGTCATCATGGATGTCGTCAACGCCGAGCAGGCCAAGCTCGCCGAAGAAGCTGGCGCCTCCGCCGTCATGGCCCTTGAGCGCGTGCCCGCCGACATCCGCGCGCAGGGCGGCGTCGCGCGGATGAGCGACCCTGAGTTGATCCTGGGCATCAAGGCTGCCGTCACGATTCCGGTGATGGCCAAGTGTCGCATCGGCCACTTCGTCGAAGCCGAGATCATCCAGGCGCTGGGCGTGGACTGTATTGACGAGTCCGAGGTGCTCACCCCCGCCGACGAAGAGTTCCACGTCAACAAGCATCTCTTCGACATCCCGTTTGTCTGCGGCGCGCGTAACCTGGGTGAGGCGCTACGCCGCATCGGCGAGGGCGCGGCGATGATCCGCAGCAAGGGCGAGGCGGGCACCGGCAACATCGTCGAAGCGGTGCGCCATCTGCGCACGATCACCGACGGCATTCGTCGCCTAACGATCCTGCCCGAAGAAGAGTTGATGAGCGAGGCCAAGAACCTGGGCGCGCCCTACGAACTGGTCAAAGAGGTGCGCGACCTGAAGCGCTTGCCAGTGGTGCTCTTCTGCGCGGGCGGCGTCGCGACCCCCGCCGATGCCGCGCTGGTGATGCGGCTCGGCTCTGATGGCGTGTTCGTCGGCTCTGGCATCTTCAAGTCCGATGAGCCGCTGCGCCGCGCCAAGGCCATCGTCAAGGCCACCACGCATTTCCAGGATGCCGACATCCTCGCGGAGGTATCACGTGGGCTGGGCGAGCCAATGCGCGGCCTCGACGTCAGCAAGCTCCCTGAGACCGAGTTGATGGCTGGCCGCGGCTGGTAGTTTGCACCCAATTTCCGTAAGATTCCTTATGGGTATCCAGCGGCGTTCGTGGTACACTATGCAGAGCGACCACCGGGCCAGCCGGATACCCGCCAATTTGCCTGAACAATCAGGCGAAGCTGCGAAAGCGAAGTTGACAATGGCTGTCAAAGCGCGTATCGGCGTTCTCGCCTTGCAGGGCGATTTCCGCGAGCATATCCGCGCGCTCAACTCGCGCGGCGCGGAGGCGTTTCCGGTGCGGACGCCAGCAGACCTGCGTGGCATTGATGGGCTGGTGATTCCTGGCGGCGAAAGCACCGTCATCGGCAAGCTGATGGTGGAATATGGCCTGGACCAGCCCTTGCGGGAGCTTATCGCGGCGGGCATGCCGACCTGGGGCACCTGCGCCGGGCTGATCTTGCTCTCGCAAGAGACCGACAACGCGATGGCCGGGCAGCCGCTACTGGCGACGATGCACATCCGCACGCGGCGCAACGCCTTCGGGCCGCAGCGCGCCAGCTTCGAGGCGGACCTGCGAATTCCAGCGCTCGGCGAGCAGCCGTATCATGCAGTGTTCATTCGCGGACCTGCTGTCGAGAGCGTTGGTGAGGGCGTTGAAGTGCTCGCTCGCCTGGACGACAGCGACAACCCTGAGTCAGGAATCATCGTAGCAGTACGTGAGGGGAACGTACTTGGCACAGCGTTTCATCCGGAGGTGACGAACGACCCGCGATTCCATGACTATTTCCTGGCGATGGCGCAACCGGCGCGCGTCTAACGCACGCGGCACACGTCACCGCCATGGTACCGGCGGCTCTGCCCGCGCAGTGGTGCGCGAGTCGAAGGGTCGCACTGGGGGGTACATTTCATCGTAATGATCCGACCAGTACCCTACGTTGACCTACCAGGCATTATCTTTGCGCTTGACCGGCGCGCACGAGCACACCGGGGCGAATTCGCGACGTTTATGGTCGCGCCGGAGGCTCAGGAGTCGCGCAGCCCCATCGCCGCCTTTTTACATGCCACCAGGATCATCACTCCCCATGCGTACACGTGGATCTGCGAGGACCGCTGGCGCCTGCTGGGCGTCGCCCAGGCCGTGCCGCGTCCGGGGGGCCGGGCCTGGGATCTGGCGTGCCTGGCAGCGCTGACGCCACCACCAGACCAGCCCGCGAATTCCACCCCGGCGGATATTCTCTTCGCGCTGGCGCAGTATGCGCTCAATACTGCGATTCAGCGGGGCGTGCATCGCTTTTTCGTCCGCGTTGAGGATGACCGGCCCGAAAATGAAATCTTTAGCAAACTCGGCTTCCAGCGCTATGCCCGCGAACTGACCTACGTGCTGCCCAATGCCGCGTGCGGCCTGACTCGGTCTGCCAACGAGCGTGAGGATGGTCGCGTGGAGATACACGTGCGGCCGTGGAACCGGCACGACGCCTGGGGGCTGCTGCAGCTCTACGATGCGCTGACGCCCCATCGCGTGCGCATTGCCGAAAGCCTGACCAACGACGAACTGTTACATACACGTGCCGGTGGAGGACGCACCTGGCATCTGCCCCTGCTTGAGCCGCCTAGTGACGCTTATGTGTATGACAAGGGTGTGCGGCTCGGCGGATGGCTACGACTGCGCCACGGGCGCGGTTCCCAGCCACATCAGCTTTGCCTCATGGCGCATCCCGATGACCCCGAATCCGCTCCGGCCCTGGTGCGCTTTGGCCTGCGGCTGCTCGCAGGCGAAGCGGACCGTCCGGTCGTATGCGCGATTCGTGAGTACGAAGGGGCGGCGATTGACGCGCTGCGCGCGGCGGGCTTCGAGCACGCCGATACGCACGCGCTGCTGGTGCGCCATCTGACGATGCAAGCGCTGCGGAAGCGTGAGGTTGCCGTACTGGAGCCTCGGGTTGTCTACGGTGTGAAGGGTCTAGGACAGATTCCTTCGCGCCTGAGTGAAGGTGAAACGACACACTATGCGACACGCCATCACTGACGATCTTGGCGCACTGCTGGCTGTGCTGCCGCCTCGCGTCTGCGAAGCGATAGCCCGCCTAGAGGATCGCGCGGACCTGCTTGAAATTGTGCTGGATCTCGGTCGTTTGCCAGAGGGCCGCTTCCCCACGCGGGAAGTTCCCTTGAGCGACACGCCGATTACAGATGAAGATATAGCGTATGTAGTGGAGCGGATTGGGGCCTTTGGCGATGACAACCGGGCGGGGATCGAGCGCACGCTGCACCGCATCAGCGCGATCCGCAACCGGAGAGGCCAGGTGGTGGGGCTGACCTGCCGCGTCGGCCGCGCGGTGCGCGGCACCGTCGCCTTGATTCGCGATGTCTTGGAGCAGGGCAAATCGATCTTGATCCTGGGCCGGCCGGGGGTCGGCAAGACGACGCTCTTGCGCGAGGCGGCACGGGTGCTGGCCGATGAGCTGGGCAAGCGGGTGGTGGTGGTCGACACCTCCAACGAGATCGCCGGCGACGGCGATGTGCCGCATCCGGGCATCGGGCGGGCGCGGCGGATGCAGGTGGCGCGGACCACGCAGCAGCATCAGGTGATGATCGAGGCGGTGGAGAACCACATGCCCGAGGTCATCGTGATTGATGAGATCGGCACGGAGCTAGAGGCGCAGGCGGCGCGGACGATTGCCGAGCGGGGGGTGCAGTTGGTGGGGACGGCGCATGGGCGGACGCTGGACAACCTGTTGGTCAATCCGACGCTGGCGGACCTGGTGGGAGGGGTGCAGGCGGTGACGCTGGGCGATGAGGAGGCGCGGCGGCGGGGGACGCAGAAGACGGTGTTGGAACGCAAGAGTCCCCCCACCTTCGATGTCCTCGTCGAACAGGAAAGCTGGCAGCGCGTCATACTGCATGCCGATGTGGCGTCGGCGGTGGATGGCTTGCTGCGCGGCCAGGCGCCGCTGGCTGAGGCGCGCGAACGCGATGAGCACGACCAGGTAACGTCGCGCAGCGTGGCCGTCAAGCCGGAGGGCCAGCTTGCGACGCGCAGCGGCTTCGCGCCGGATGGCGAGGCTGGCTTCGATACGGGCACATTTGGCCGCCGCTCAGCGAGCCGGGGTATGGGGCGGGTCAGCAAGCTCCATGATCCACGGCGAGCGGGCTATGATGAGCTTACGCTGTTGCGCGCGGAGAGCGAAGCGGTGGACTTTGAGGCCGAGGAGCCGACGGGCACCACCGGCGCACTGACTCGCCCCGCTGGCGGCAAGCGGCGTCCGGTGCGTATCTATCCGTTCGGCATTAGCCGCGAACGGCTGGAGCAGTCTGCCCGCCAGCTTAAGGTGCCGGTGGAGATCAGCCGCGACCAGACCAATGCCGATGCGGTGATGACGCTCAAGACGTTTTACCGGCGGCAGAGTGGGCAGCTACGCGACGCGGCGACGGAGCGCAAGCCGATCTACGTGTTGCGAACCAACACCGTCGCGCAGATGCAGGAGTGCCTGGCGCGGATCTTCGAGCTACGCCAGAGCGAAGCGTCGCTGGCCGACGGCGGGCCGCGTAATCCGACTACGCTGGCGATGCAAGAGACGGAGGACGCGATCCACCACATGCTCAACGACAACCGCGACCGAGTGGAACTGACGCCGCAGAACGCCTATGTGCGCCGCCTACAACACCAGATCGCCGGACGCTATAACCTGGAATCGCGCAGCCTCGGCAGAGAGCCGAACCGCCGCGTGCAAATCTGGGCGAGATAGCGACGAGACATCTTTAGTCAACACGCCGGGCCGGATCCACTGGGGACCCGGCCCGGCACATCGTTGGGACGGCTTGCGGTGGTGGCTAGCGTGCACGCATCTGCGCTATCGCGCCGCTGACAGCGGCGAGCATGCCCAGGATCATCAGCCAGAAGCCAAAGCCGAGCGCCGACGCGAGCATCTGGCCAAGCGTCGAAGATTCCAGGCCGACAAGCTGGTAGAGCAAGATGAGCAGGCTCACGAGCGCCGTTATGAGGACGGCGATCATGCCGCCGCGCGCCGGTGGCGCGCCACCATTGCGGCTTCTCAGCCACTGTGTGAGCGCGATGCCGCCCGCTATTCCTGCCAAGATGACCTCAGCCCATAGAATCAGGCCAGGGCTGACCCCGCCACCACTGGAGGAAGGCGTAGTGCCGGTGGAATAGGCGGAGCTATACGAGGAGAATTGCTGAGCGGCGGAGTAGGCGGAGTCAATCAGGTTCGCGGTCTGCGCGCCAGTGAGACTGCCGAGAATACCGAGGTTGACGTATGGTAGTGCGAAGTAGGCGATTACCGCGACGATACCGCCCACCGACGCCACCGCCGCCCCGGTCGCGTTTGTGGGGCCGACCGCGCGCGGAAGCGGCGGGGGCATGACCCCTGGTGGTGCAGAAGGCGGGGTATAGAGCGGCTGCGATGGCGGTGGGTAGCCCGAATAGGCAGGTGGTGAGGATGGAGTTGGATACGTTGGATAGGCCGGTGGCGCGGGCGGTGGGTAGCTCGGCTGTTCGGGGAGCGCGTAGGGATTTTGCTGCGGATCATTCGGCGGTGGGTACATGGACATGGAAACCTGCCCTTCGTTGCGACGATCTGGCGTCGCACTCACAAGAAAACAACTCCGACACGGCCCACTCTCCCCCAATCATGAGATTGAAGCCAAGTGTATATGAATCCACTTATAATGTCAATACATCCGCTTGGAATAAGTCACGTCAAAGTAAGACGGTCACTTCAACTAATTCCGCATGTTAGCTGAAACTTGGACTAGTTTCTACTTTGGCCGACGCCAACCGCACACGTGAGCGGACTGCGGTTTCGATGAGGAGTCACCCATCCTGCACAGGGGCGTTACCCCGCTGTGGCCGCTGCGTTGCACAAGTGTAGCTGATCCGTGCGGCGATGAGCGACAGTACCGGCAGTGCAGCCGAAATTGGGAGTGGATTCAGATGCGTGTGCCCCAGTGTGGCCGGGCGATTGTGCGCCGATTGACCCCGCAAGACGCGACCCGGATGTTCCGTCCCGGCGATTTTCTGCTCACCGTCAGCGATGGCGGCCTGGCGCGGGTGGCGGGAGCCGTGACCGGTAGTGCCATCAACCATGCCGCGCTCATCGTGGACGCTTCCGGCGCGCTCGTCGAAGCCAATCCATATCTGTCGCGCGATGCCCGCCCCTATCGCGTGACCAGCATCGAGCGCTATCTGCGCGCGGGCAAGCCGTGCTGGATCGGGTATGTCGAGCTAAAAGAAGGCACACGGCAAGATGTTGTTGCCTTCGCGCGGCACTTCGCGGAGGCGCGCGGCCCCGTCTCACTCACCGGGCGGCTGCTCATCGTGCTGCATCTGCTGCTCAACGTCGCGCCGCGCTCGCTGGCTGAGCGTCATCGCTGGCTGCGCCGCGCGCTCAGCTATTTCAACCGCCACGCGCTGGTGCTGCGCGAGGAATCGTGTTTTGCTTCAGGTGAGTTTGTCGCTCGCGCGCTGGAGCGTGGCGGCTTCCTCTGGGAGCATGATCCGGCGCAGGTGACGCCCGCCGACCTCTTCCGCCGCTACGCTATCGCCGATGCGCCCGCCACGATCACACCCATGCCCCTCGCTTCCAGGCGTGCCAGCCACGCCAGCGCCAGTCGCGCGCCGATAACTGGCCGCGCCACAGTTACCCGCTTCGCGCCGCGCGCCAGTGTTCGCGGTGCGACCGCGCTCGCCAATGATCCGCGCGTTGCCGAAGATCCACAGTCCGGCCTCCACGCCTTGCTTCAGGTGGGCCTGGTCGCTGCCGCTGGCCTGACCGTCATCGGTATGCTCGAACAAATCGCCCATTGGTTTGCCAATGAAGGTTGAGCGGGCGATTTGAGTCGTGCGATGGGCGTCCACCGTATGTCCCTACGGATGACGGCCTATAGCGTGCTATGATGTGCGACGAACACAGCGGCCATAGCGGTGTGCGGGAGACACAGCAGAGAAAGGGGTGGGCGCGGCTTTCCGGCGATATGCTTGCAGAGCCGCGTTCGCAGCGAATAGATGAGCATGTTCGCGAAACTCTTTGGCGGTTCGGATCGGGGCGCTCAGCGGACGGATCGTGATGCGGGCGCACAGGTGGGCGCTGCGCCCCAGGCCGCGCCGCTGTCTACGTCGGTTGCGCCTGAAGCAGTCCGCATGGCGTCTGATGTGCGGCGGGCCGATGTTGTCGTGGTGGGCGCAGGTCTCGCGGGGCTGAGCGCGGCGCGGGCGTTGGTGGCGGCGGGCGCGGACGCGCTGGTGCTCGAAGCGCGCGACCGCGTGGGCGGACGCACTTTCACTCGCCCGGCAGCGGATGGCACGCTGCTCGACCTGGGCGGCCAGTGGATTGGTCCTACGCAGCAGCGCATAAAGGCGCTCGCCGATGCCGTGGGCGCGGCGACCTTCAAGACCTATGACAGCGGCAGCAATGTGCAGTTTCAGGACGGCCAGCGCGTCACCTACTCCGGCGCGATTCCCACCGCCGATGCCAGCGTCACAGGCGAGATCATCGAAGCAATGCTGACGCTGAATATGATGTCGCTCGATGTACCACTCGAAGCGCCCTGGCGGGCTGAATCCGCCGCCGAATGGGACGCGCAGACCGTCGCTACGTGGATTCGGGCCAATGTCACCACGCCTGGCGCACGGGCGCTGCTGGAGCTAGCCGTGCAGGCGGTTTTCTCGGCTGAGGCGCGCGACCTCTCGCTGCTGCACTTCCTTTTCTACTGCCATTCCGCTGGCGGCCTGCGCGATTTGCTGGGCGTCACCAGCGGCGCGCAGGAGAGCCGTTTCACCCTCGGCGCGCAACACATCTCCAATCGGGTCGCAGCAGAACTGGGTGAGCGCGTCATCCTCAACGCTCCGGTCCACACCGTCACCCAGGATGAACGCGGCATCACCATCGCAGGCGACACGATTGCCGTCACCGCTGAGCGGGCAATCATCGCCCTCCCGCCGACGCTGGCGGGACGGCTGCGCTACCGCCCCGCGCTCCCTGGCTACCGCGATCAACTGACGCAGCGCATGCCAATGGGCAGCGTCTATAAGGTACAGTGCATCTACGACGCGCCGTTCTGGCGCGACGAAGGGCTGACGGGCCAGGTGTCCAGCGACAGCGGCGCGATTCGCATCACATTCGATAACTCGCCCGCAAGCGGCTCGCCAGGCGTGCTGCTGGGCTTCATCGAGGGCGACGAGGCGCGATATTGGGGCCGCCGCAGCGCCGACGAGCGCCGCGACGCCGCGCTGGCGTGTCTCGCGCGCTACTTCGGCGAGTGGGCCGGGCAGCCGCGTGAATATGTCGAACACTCGTGGGCTGAGGAGGAATATTCGCGGGGATGCTATGCGGGCTACATGCCTCCCGGCGTCTGGACGGCGTATGGCGAAGCATTGCGCGAGCCAATCGGGCGCATCCACTGGGCGGGCACGGAGACCGCGACAATCTGGAACGGCTACATGGACGGCGCGGTGCAATCCGGCGAGCGCGCCGCCGCCGAAGCGTTGGCGGCGCTGGGCGCGCGCCCGACGACGCCATAACAGCGCGCGTTAGACGCTGATAGTGTTGTAGAGTGAATGGGGTCGCTCGGTTGACATAGCCAAGAAGTGAGGAAAGGCTTCTTCGATGCTCCATCAGCTTTCGCCAGCAAACGTTCATCTCGCCCGTCCGGTATTCGGCGCTGACAGCCACCTGGCAGTTACCGCTGCTCTGGCTGGTGAGGCGCCAGCGGAACTCTTTGTAGATGATCCGCTCGCGCCGCAAGCAGGTGTCCTCATTCTCTGGAATCATCGTATCTATTTGGCGGGCATGCCGACTAGCGCGGCGTTTTCGCAGGCATTCGCGGCTCTGCTGCGTGAGCGCTACCTTCCGCTCGCCAGTGAGACTGAACCCTTTGCTTGCGTCATCACCTATACGCCCAGCGCGTGGGAAGAGCAGTTGCCTCATCTTTTCGCGGATGTTGCCTCGCAACGCGCGGAACGCCAATATTACCGCCTGCGACTTCGCGAGCCAGTGCAGCCACCCACGCTGCCGGAGGGCTTTGTATTGCGGAAGGTTGATGCAGCGCTCGTAGCAGAATCCACGCTCGGCAATCATCAATATCTTGTGGCGGAAATGCAATCGGAAGCGCCGTCGGTTGCCGCTTTTTTGGAGCGTAAGTTCGGCTATTGCCTCCAGTATGGGCAGGAACTGGTGGGCTGGTGCCTCTCCGAATATAACCACGCGGACCGCTGCGAGCTAGGTATCGAAACACATCCTGCATTTCAGCGTCGGGGCCTGGCGACCGCGACGGCACTGGCGACTATTGGTTATGCCCAATCCCAGGGCATTACGGAGGTTGGATGGCACTGCTGGGCGAAGAATATCGCCTCAAGTGGCCTTGCGCAGAAGCTCGGCTTTGAAAAGGTGGAGGATTATCCGGTGTGGTATTGTCGGTTTGGTGAGCGACCCACCTCAGAATCAACCACCAGCCAGCAAAACTAACGCACATGAGGAGCATCGGTGATATGGCAACCAAACAAGAACTCCGTGAGGCGCTCGACGACTACGTGAAGCGCGCCCAGGCCAGCGAGCGTGTGCGCCGGACCCTCAAAGGCTGGAACTGCGTTATGCACATCCAGGCGAGCGATGTACCAGAGGCCGCCTTCACGTCTACAGTGAGGAGTGGCGAGCTGATCGGCGTCGAAGACGGATTGATCGGGCAGGCTGACCTCATCATTCGTGGCAGCAGCGAAGACCTGGCGAATGTGTTTTGGGGTGATGAGAATCCGGCTTCAAACTATATGCAGGGCGCGATTCAGACGCAGGGTTCGCAGGATGACGTGATGCGCCTGGACGCGATGGCGATGTTCATCTATCTTGGCCAGTGAGCTATCTCGGCCAGTGAGCTATCTCGGCCAGTGAGCTATCTCGGCCAGTGAGCTATCTCGGCCAGGGAGCGCGTTCAGCAGAGTGCCTACGCAATCCAACCCTCTCTAGCCATAGGCGCTTTTCCCGTATACATCAACGACCGCTTCTGTCATACTCGCACAGAACTCTCCATCAGCCCGTTCATGCGCGGGCGATAGTCGGAGGATCTGAGTGGGAGGATAGCAGTGCGGTTAACGAGCGAACAGGTGCTGGCGCTGGCTCCTGATGCCAGTTCCGCCGCCGCTGGAAAGAAGCAGGCCAATCCGCGCGTCTGGCGCAACCTGGGCCAGAACGAGCATGCCGCCTGGGGCGAGTGCCAGGGCAGCGCGGTGTATCAGGTGCGCGTGGAGCTAGAGACCTTCACGGTGAAATGTACCTGCCCCAGCCATAAGTTCCCTTGCAAGCACGGCCTCGGCCTGCTGCTGCTGGCCGCCGATGGCAAGACTGTGCCCGCAGCGGAGCCGCCCGAATGGGTCGCCTCGTGGCTGGCCAAGCGCGCCGCGACCGAAAGCGCCAAACGCGAAAAAGTGGCGGAATCGGCGAAAGCGGCAGACGACGCGCCTACCAAAGAGCAGCTCAAGCGGATCGAGAAGCGCGAAAATCTTGTCGCGCACGGCCTGGATGCGCTGGACCTCTGGCTTAGCGATTTGATGCGCAATGGGCTTGCGGGACTCGAAGGGCAGCCCGTCACTTTTTGGGAGCGGCAGGCCGCGCAGATGGTGGATAGCCAGGCCCAAGGTATCGCGGGCCGGATTCGTAGCATGGCGGAAATTCCCGGCTCCGTTCCGGACTGGCCCGCGAAGCTGCTCGGCCAGCTTGGCCGCCTCGCGCTGCTCAGCCACAGCTACCGCCGTGGTGATGCGCTGGACCCCGCGCTGCGCGAAGATGTGCGCCAACTGACCGGCTGGACGCTCAAAGAGGACGAGGTTACGGCGCGCGGCGAGACCGTGACCGATGACTGGCTGCTGCTGGGCCAGCACATTGAGGACGAAGAGCGGGGCAAGGCGCAGCGCACCTGGCTGCTCGGCGTGCAGAGCCTTCGCCCGGCGTTGATCCTCCAGTTCTCGTTCATGAACCAGCCGCTCAAGGAGATGCTGGCGCCGGGTATCCGGCAGCATGGCGATCTCAGCTTCTGGCCGGGGGCAGCGCCGTTGCGCGCGCACTTCTCCGCACGCTCCGCTGATACCGCTCCCATTAGCGCGTTGCCCGGCCATGAGAGCATCGAGGTGTTTCTGGGCAGCGCCGCTGCCCTGCTGGCGCGCCAGCCCTGGCACGAGCGCTTTTTGTGTTCCCTGCGCAACGTTACCCCCATCTACGACATCACGCGCGACCGCTGGCACATCCGCGACTCAACCGGCGCGGCCTTACCGCTGCGCTCCGGCGGCCACTGGCGCTTGCTCGCCATATCTGGCGGCGCGCCCGTGGATTTCGCGGGCGAATGGGATGGCGAAACGCTGCTTCCCCTGGGTGCGTTGGCCGCGAACGAGTATTACCTGCTAGGGCAAGGAGCCTGAATCATGCACGATCTGCTCACGACGGCTCTGGTCGGCACGGCCCAGGCGGGAGCCGTCAGCCCAACCACTGATACCGAAGTTGATACACTAACCGAACAATTACCAGCAGATGACGCCGAGCGCAGGCTGCTGCTCACCGCTGGCGCGGCTGCAATGTATGCGCTCGCGGGCTACGTGCCCGAAATGCTGGCCGCGACTCCCGAACCCGCTTCGGCTGAGACGCTGCCAGCATGCTCACCTGGCACGACAGTGCTACTTCGCGACCTACTCGCCAACCGTCAAGGCGTCCTGCTGCCAGAGGCGCTGGCGCGTCTGCAAAATGCCGGGCTGCGCCTGCCGCCCGACCTGCTGCCGCTGGCGCTGGACGTGCGCGAACCAGCGTCACGCGGCGCACTCATCCCCGTGCTAGGCGAGCGTGGCCGCTGGCTCAGCCAGTTCAATCCGGCGTGGTCGTGGGCGCGGGATGCGCTGACCACCGGCGAAGCGAATATGCCCGCTGCGGCTGAGACCGTCTGGCAGGAGGGCACACCTGGCCAGCGCCACGAACTGCTCAAGCTGCTGCGCGCCACCGATCCCGCGAAAGCGCGCGACTGGCTGCAAGCCGCCTGGAAGCAAGAGAAAGCCGATGTGCGACGCGAATTCCTCTCCGCGCTCAGTATCAACCTTGGCCCCGATGACGAGGCATTCCTCGAAACGGCGCTGGATGACCGTTCCACCACGGTCCGCGACACCGCCGCCAATCTGCTGATGCGGTTGCCTACCTCAGCCTTCATCGCGCGGATGATCGCCCGTGCTGATCCGCTGCTCAGCTACGCCGATGGCGCGCTCGACGTGGAGATCCCGTCCAGCCTCGATCCCGCCGCCAGTCGCGACGGCGTCCCCGGCGATTCGCTGAATGATGCCGGTCACCGCGTCGGCCTGCTGATCTATCTGTTGGGCCACGTGCCACCCGTACACTGGCAGGAGCGCTTCAGCCTCGATCCCGCCGCCTTTGTGGCTGCCGTAGAGAACTCCCTCTGGCCGCTAGAAGCCTTGGAAGGCCTGGCCCGTGCCGCCGCGCTGTTTGACGACCAGGAGTGGGCGCTGCCACTGTGGCGCTACTGGTCCGCGCCGCGCAAGGCCGACACCGAGCGCCAGGTTGAGCTGCTCGGCGAGCTACCGTTATTGCTCGCGCCGCACGTGCCGCACGCCGAATGGGAAGCATGGGCGCTGCATATGCTGGCGGAGGCGAGCGATGACCAGCGCGAACTGTATGGCGACATCTTCGCGTGGTCTCCGAGCCAGTGGAGCCGCGACTTTGGCGACGGCTATCTCGCCGCGCTACGCGCGTTCATCGCTGGCCTCAATAAGAAATCGAAGAGCGCTGAGCCGTGGGATGACACGCTCGAATCTGCCGCGCTGGCGCTGCCGCCGGAGTGCTTCGCCGCCGCGCTTGCGTCCTTCGATCTGCCCGAAGACAACACCACCTGGCAGATCCAGAACTTCCGCCGCCAGCTCGATGCGTTTGCCGATACCATCCGCGTCCGCCAGCGCATCTACGACGAGATTCCAGTCGCAGATGTCCGCTAAAGAAGATGGGAAGAGGGGAGTGAAAATGAATGACCTCACCGAGCTAGCCGAGCTAATCCGCGCAAGAAATGCCATAGACACACTCATCGCGCGGCGCGTTGGCCGCCCAGCGCATATCGGCCATGTCGGCGAATTTCTTGCCTGCGCCATCTTCAATATCCAACTGGAAGAATCCGCCACAGCCAGGGCAATTGATGGGCGTTTTGTAGATGGCCCGCTCGCCGGACGCACCGTCAATGTTAAATGGTTCACTAAGCACGATGGTCTGCTGGACATCAACGAGGATACGAGCCTCGATTACTATCTCGTGTTTAAAGGGCCCAAAACACCGCCAGCCTCATCTCGCGGAGCCATTGCGCCGTGGGTCATCGAGTATGTCTTCCTCCTCGACGCTCAGCAGTTGTTGGAGAATCTGCGCTGTCGAAATGTCAAAATCCAGCGACACGGTGCTACTGGCATCGCCAGCGCGCTATGGGAGCAAGCCGAGATTTACCCGGTCCAACGCAACATAACGTTGATGCTCACGGAGACTCAGCGCGCTCAGCTCGCCCTGTTTAGTTTGACTATCCCAAAGGCTGGCACATGATGAACATTTACGTATTTCGTCAACTCCGGCCACTCCGGCCACTCGTGGGGCAGACAGTTCCGTCTTCCCGCACACGAGGTGCGCAAAATCGGCCACTCCGGCCACTGCTCGCAGGCGCAAGTCGAAAAATCGGCAGAATCGGCAACTGTCCTCATGCATGCAACACCAAACTGTGGCGAAAACGGCGAAAAATCTCCCCCCACTTCTCGTCGTCTCCGACCATCTACCGTCATTTACTCCCCATGCACCCACAAAAAACGGCCATATCGGCCACTTCGCTCACCGGACAATTCTATGTTCGGCTACTGCCGAAGGTTGTAATCGCGGCGAAAACGGCGAAAATTCCACGGACAAATACGGCTATTCACAGTCACATCACCCCATACGCCCAGCAAATATCGGCCATATCGGCCAGTGACCACACTCGCTAGTCAGAGCAGAAAGGAGCGCGACGTTCTGTCGCGACAGACAACCCATGACCAACCAGAAGAAAGCGCCCGCCACCGTCATCGCCGATGCGCCCGCCCTCGAAAGCGTACTGCGGCAGCATGCCGAGCAGCAGTTCGCCGAAGAGTTGGCAGAACTGGTGAAGATTGACGACCGCCAGCGCCCACCCAACTGGAAGCTCTCGCCCTGGGCCGTGCGCGCCTACCTGCTCGGCGGCAAGCTCCCCAATGGCTTCACTGTCAGCCCCAAGTATATCGGCAACGCGCGGCTGATCGAGATTGCCGTTGCCACCCTCGCCACTGACCGCGCCCTGCTGCTCTACGGCGTTCCGGGGACCGCAAAATCGTGGACAAGCGAGCATCTCGCCGCCGCGATCACCGGCGACTCGACGCTGATGATTCAGGGCACGGCAGGCACCGATGAAGCGGCGATCCGCTATGGCTGGAACTACGCGCGGCTGCTGGTTGAGGGGCCGTCGCCCGCCGCGCTGGTCGTCAGCCCGATGATGCAGGCCATGCAATCGGGCAATATCGCACGCATCGAAGAACTGACCCGCATCCCCGCCGAGGTGCAGGACACGCTGATCACCATCCTCTCCGAAAAGACGCTGCCCGTGCCGGAGCTTGGCATGGAGGTGCAGGCGCGCAAAGGCTTCAACGTCATCGCCACAGCCAATAACCGCGACAAAGGCGTGAACGAACTATCCAGCGCGCTCACCCGCCGCTTCAATACCGTGGTTCTGCCCACACCGGCGACGATGGACGAGGAGATAGACATCGTCGAGCGGCGCGTCGCCAGCCTGGGCCGCGCGCTGGAACTGCCCGCTGAGAAGCCCGCGCTCGAAGAGATCCGCCGCGTCGTCACGGTCTTCCGCGAACTGCGCGCGGGCGTCACCGAGGACGGCAAGACCAAGGTCAAGTCGCCCAGCGGCACGCTCTCCACCGCGGAAGCCATCTCGGTGATGACCAACGGCCTGACGATGGCGGCGTACTACGGCGATGGACTGCTACACGCGGGCGACCTCGCCGCCGGTCTCACCGGCGCGATCATCAAAGATCCGGTGCAGGATCGCGTTGTGTGGCTGGAATATCTGCAAACCGTGGTCAAAGAGCGCGACGGCTGGAAAGACCTCTACCGGGCGTGCCATGAGGTGCTGTAGCAATGAGCGTTCATATTTTCGGCGTCCGGCACCACGGCCCCGGCTGCGCCCGCGCCCTGCGCGCAGCGCTTGAGGCGCTTCAGCCGGATATCCTTCTCGTCGAAGGGCCGCCCGACGCAGAGGGCGCGCTACCGCTGCTGACACACGAGGCGATGAAGCCGCCGGTTGCGCTGCTGATCTACGTTCCTGACCAGCCTAGCCGCGCCGTCTTCTATCCGTTCACCACCTTCTCACCGGAATGGCAGGCGCTCGGCTATGCGCTGGGCCGGGGCATTCCCGCGCGCTTCATGGATCTACCGCAGGCAATCCAGCTTGCGCGCGAGCCGGTCGCGGAGGAGCAGGCTACGCCGCCCGCCGATGATTTGCCCGCCGCCGCCGATAGCGGACACCCGCACAGCGCGCCCACGGACGAGAAACCGGCCATATCGGCCACTGCTACCCCGCCGCCGGACCCACTGGCGATGCTCGCCGAAGCCGCTGGCTACGACGACCACGAACTCTGGTGGGAGCAGCAGATCGAGCAGCGCCGCGACTCCACCGGCGTCTTCGAGGGCATCTTCGAGGCGATGAGCGCCCTGCGCGCCGACCTCACCCCGCGCGACGACGAAGAGGCGCAGCGCGAGGCTCACATGCGCAGCAGCATTCGCGCCGCCGAAGGCGAGGGATTCGCGCGTATTGCCGTCGTCTGTGGCGCGTGGCATGCCCCGGCGCTGGCCCAGCGCGACGACGCGAAGGCCGACACGGCACTGTTCGCCAAGCTCAAGCGCGTCAAAGTCGAGACGACCTGGATTCCCTGGACCAACTCGCGCCTGGCCTATCGCAGTGGCTACGGCGCGGGCATCACCTCGCCGGGCTGGTACGGCCACCTGTGGGCCGCGCCTGACCGTGTGCCCATCCGCTGGGCGACCCAGGCGGCGCAACTGCTGCGC
This sequence comes from Ktedonobacterales bacterium, assembly GCA_030167145.1. Lineage (GTDB taxonomy): Bacteria > Chloroflexota > Ktedonobacteria > Ktedonobacterales > JADMIN01 > SMAG-U1939. Next base: position 906,371 of record CP126532.1, read on the forward strand.
GGCGAAGGGCTGGACGCCTCATCGGCCAGCGTGATCGAGACGGTGCGGCTGAGCGAGGCGCTGGCGGCGATGCGTGGGCTGCCGATGCCGGGCATGGCTGAGATGCGCGAGGCAATCCAGACGGTGCTCTGCCACGGCGAAACGGCACCGATGCAACTGATTCGCGATAAGCTGGAGATCGGCGAGGCGATGGGCGAAGTACCGCCAGAGGCACCCGCCGTGCCGCTGCAACGTGACCTCGACGCGCAGGCGCGGCGGCTCACACTGAAGCTCACCGCCGAAATCAAGGACTACGACCTGGACCTCCGCAAAGACACCGACCGCGTACGCAGCCAGTTGCTGCACCGGCTGGGAATGCTGGGCATTGGTTGGGGAGAAGAACAGCACACCTACGGCAAGCTCGGCACATTCCACGAGAAGTGGCGACTTCAATGGCAGCCCGAATTCGCTGTCGCGCTGATCGAGGCGAATATCTGGGGCAATACCGTCGCGTCGGCAGCCGCCGCGCGCACGCGCCAGCTTGCCACCGTCGCGCCCGATCTGCCCGCGCTCACGGCGCTGCTGGAGCGCGCACTGCCCGCCGATCTGCCCGATGCCTTGGAGGATTTGCTTGAACGGGTACGCGACCGCGCCGCCGTCTCCAGCGATGTGCGCCACCTGATGGACGCGCTGCCGCCGCTGGCGCGTATCGTCCGCTATGGCGACGTGCGCGGCACCAAGGCCGAGCGCGTTACGCCGGTGATAGACGCGCTGTTCGAGCGGGCGCTGGTTGGGCTGCCCGGCGCGTGCCTCTCGCTCGACGACGACGCGGCGACGGCGATGGTCACGAGCATAGACAACGTGCAGGAGACCGTGAGCATGCTCAATCGCGATGACCAGCGCGCGCCCTGGCTCGCCACGCTGCGCCTGCTGGTAGACCGCGATGGGGTGCATGGGCTGGTGCGCGGACGCTGCTGCCGCCTGCTGCTGGAGATGCGTGCGCTGGCAAGCGAAGAACTGCGGCGGCTCGCCGGTCTGGCGTTCTCGCCGGTCAATCCGCCTGAGCAGGCCGTCGATTGGATTGAAGGGGTGCTGCGCGGTCCCGGCCTGAAGCTGTTGCAACAGGATGACCTCTGGCGCGCGCTCGACGCCTGGCTCGCTAACCTCGCGCCCGATATCTTCGTCACGCTGCTGCCACTGTTGCGCCGCGCGTTCTCTGGCTTCTCCGCGCCGGAGCGTCGCCAGATGGGCGAGAAGGTCAAGCTTCTCAGCGTAGAGGAAGCCGCAGGGACGCTGGGTGTGCGACCGTCTGGCGAAGGCGGTGCTACACACGGGCCGATTGCACAAGAGCGTGCGAATACCGTGCTGCCCGTGCTGGCGCAGATTTTGGGGGTGAACTATGAACCCGGCAACTGAGGCGAAACACGATAGCGAACGACTGAAGCGCTGGCGGTTGGTGCTGGGTGGCGCTTCCGCCGAGGGATTGGGCATGAGCGGCGGTGGGGGGCGTGGCGGAGGCGGCAGCGACGGTATGCCCGGTCTCAGCGCCGAGGAAGCGGCGATGGATGACGCGCTGGCCGCGCTCTACGACGAAGAGCGCTCCGCCGGGCTGGGCGGCTCGTCGCCACGTGTGGCGCGCTGGCTAGGCGACATCCGCCAGTATTTTCCCACGTCGGCCGTCCGGGTAATGCAAAAAGACGCGCTGGAACGCCTGAACCTGACGCAGATGCTGATGGAGCCGGAGCTTTTGCAGACCGTCGAGGCCGATGTGCATCTGGTCGCCACGCTGCTCTCGCTCAGCAAGGTCATGCCCGATAAGACCAAGGATACGGCACGGCAGGTGGTCCGCAAGGTAGTCGAAGAGTTGGAGCGCAAGCTCGCTAATCCGCTGCTGCAGGCGGTGCGCGGCAGCCTGAACCGCGCCACGCGCACCAGCCGCCCCCGTGCGGGCGAGATAGACTGGGATCGCACCATCCGCGCAAACCTGAAGAACTATCTGCCCGACCGCCAAACGATCATCGCCGAAAAGCTCGTCGGCTACGGCCACAAGCGGTCCTCGCTGCGTGATGTGGTGCTCTGCGTGGACCAGAGTGGCTCGATGGCGACCTCGGTGGTCTATTCCGGTATCTTCGGCGCGGTGCTGGCCTCGATCCGCGCTATCGCGACGCGCATGGTGGTCTTCGATACCGCCGTGGTGGACCTGACGGACGACCTGCACGATCCCGTGGATCTGCTCTTCGGCACGCAGCTTGGCGGCGGCACCGACATCAATCGCGCCCTGGCTTATTGCCAGCAGATTATCACCCGTCCGGCGCAGACGATTCTGGTGCTGATCACTGATCTCTATGAAGGCGGCAACGAGAAAGAGATGCTCAAGCGCGCGGCGGACCTGATCGGTGGTGGGGTGAAGATGGTCTGCTTGCTGGCGCTGAACGACCAGGGCACGCCGAGCTTCGATTCAGGCAATGCTGCCAAGCTGGCGAACATGGGCTGCGCAACCTTCTCCTGCACGCCGGATCTGTTCCCCGACCTGATGGCCGCCGCCATCCAGCGCCGCGACCTGGCGCTGTGGGCCGCGCACAACGACATCGTCACCGTGCGGGCCGGAGAAGACGCATGATCGCGTCACTCCGGCCCGCCCACTACGCCGGCGAAGGTGCGCACCTCCAGCCCTTCACCGCGCAGCCGCGCCACATACGGATTAATGCCGACGCTGGCGCAGGCGATGCGCCCCAGCACCAGAACATTGCCCGGCACGCCCTCGCTTGCCAGCCGTCGCGCATCCTCATATGCGAAGTCGGCGCAGCAGAGCGTGCCGACGCCATGCGTCAGATAGGCCCGCGCGATGGCGTAGTCGGGTGGACGCAGGCCGCCCGTGACAACCACGATGCGACCGGGAGGCGCATCCCACGCGCCGTGTACCAGCGCCATCGGCGGTCGCGCGGCAGCGAACTCTGGCAGCGCCAGCAGCGCAGCGCGTACACCGGCCACTGTGCCGTCCGACGGGCCGTTCACTGTCTGCTGGATGATGCGCTGCCCGATGGTGGCAAGTGGCGAGCAGATGCCCACCAGCGGCGTTTCCAGCAGCGCCGCCACGGATGCTGCGGTATCGTAATTCTCGCGAAGTGCTTCGAGGCGCAGCGCCGCCGCGCCTCCGTCCACCGCCGTCTCGGCGTCATCGGCTGGCACGCCCACTTCGGTCAACTGGCGCAGGTGCAAGTCGCGATAGGTATCCCAGGCTGGCCCAAGTAAGCCAGGCGGCGTATACGTCACCACGGCGTGAAAGCCAAGCTGCCGCGCCATGAAGAGATCGGCGGCGCTGACATCCACGCCGAGCAGGATCGAGCTGATGCGCGTGCCGGAGAAGTAGACGCCGCTATCCGGTGGGACTTCAGTTATGCCCGCCAGTTCCAGCGCCAAATTCAGCAGCCGCTCGGTCGTTACCGCCGCCATGCCGTCCGCTCCCGTCAGAAGTCCAGTTCCAGGCCCCGGCTGGGCGTGAATCCCATGTCCAGGTAGAGTGGCCGCCCCATGTCTGAGGCCCAGAGGACCAGCCGCAGCACGCCATCGGCCCGCGCCCGTTCGACCAGCAGCCCCATCAGCCGCCGCGCGATGCCCTGCCGCCGGTAGGCGGGCTGTGTATAGACACTGGATACGAAGCCGCGCTTCCGGGCAAGGTTCTCGAAATTCGGCGGCAGCATCCACCATACCAGCAGCACGCAGGCCACCGCCTCGCCGCCAGCTTCCGCAATCCACGCCTGGTGCGCGCCGCGTTCCATCTCTGCTTTGGTGGCCGCGATATAGGCGTGGGTATAGTCTTCCAGGCTCAGGTCGCCGCCCTTGCGCTCGCGCTCCATCTCCCAGCGCAGCCGCGCCAGCGCCGCAGTGTCGGCTACCGTCGCCTCACGAAATGTGATCGTCGCCATGTGTTCGCTCTATCGCTCTATCTGGGTACTATGCCTTGCTGACGATCAGCGATTTGCCGCTCATCGTCGCAGGCTGGGGGATGTTGAGCAATTGCAGCATCGTCGGTGCGACATCGGCCAGGATGCCGTCGTGCCGGAGCGCCGCGCTCTGCCACTGCGGCACGACGAAGTAGAACGGCACCGGATTCGTCGTATGCGCGGTCAGCGGTTTGCCGGTATCGTACTCGATCATCTGCTCGGCGTTGCCGTGGTCGGCGGTGATCAGCGCCGCGCCGCCCCTGGCCAGCGCTGCCTCCACCACGCGCCCGACGCCCGCGTCCACCGCCTCGACGGCCTTGATCGCGGCTTCCAGCACGCCGGTATGCCCGACCATATCGGCATTGGCGTAGTTCATGACCACCACGTCATAGATGCCGCTCTCGATGCGCCGCACCGCCTCATCGGTCAATTCTACCGAACTCATCTCTGGCTTCAGGTCGTAGGTCGGCACCTTCGGCGATGGCACCAGCAGCCGATCCTCACCAGCGAATGGCGCCTCGCGGCCGCCGTTGAAGAAGAAGGTCACGTGGGCGTACTTCTCGGTTTCGGCGGTATGGAACTGCTTCATGCCGTGGTCGGCGAGAATCCTGGCGATGGGCCGATCCACATTATCCGCCGGAAACGCGACATCCACCGGCAGCCCCGTCTCGTACTCGGTCATCGTGACGAAGACCAGATCATACAGCCGTGGACCACGCGCAAACTTGCCTTCGGCCTGATGCGGCATCTCTGGCAGCGCGAACGCCTTGGTCAACTCGCGACCACGGTCGGAGCGGAAGTTGTAGTAAATGACGCTGTCGCCCGCCTCCACCGTCGCCACCGGCAGATCTCCGTCCATTAGCACCACTGGCTCGATGAACTCGTCCGTTACCTTGTGGTCGTAGGAGTCGCCAATGGCTTTCACTGGATTCTCTGCCCGCACGCCTTCGCCGCGCGTCATCGCCCAGTAGACCCTGGCGATGCGCTCCCAGCGGTTGTCGCGGTCCATCGCGTAGTAGCGCCCGGAGATGGTCGCCACCCGCGCGGGATGGTCCGGGTTGATCTCCGCCGCACGTGCCAGCAGTTCGGTCATATACTCCTTCGCGCCGGTCGGCGAGGTGTCACGGCCATCGGTGAAGGCGTGAATGTAGACCTGTTCGATCTCATGGTTCGCCGCCAGCCGCAGCAGCGCCTCCAGATGGCTCTGGTGAGCATGGACGCCGCCCGGCCCCAGTAGGCCGCAGAAATGCAGCTTGCTGCCGTTGCGCTTCACGTGTTCGATGGCTTTCAGCAGCGCCGGATTCTCGAAGAATGTGCCGTCGTGGATTGCCGCCGTGACCCGCGTATACTCTTGCAGCACGCGCTTGCCCGCGCCGATGTTGAGATGTCCAACCTCGGAGTTGCCCATCTGCCCCTCTGGCAGCCCCACCGCCGGCCCTGATGTCTGAAGCTGTGTGTGCGGCCAGTCACGCGCGATGCGGTCCAGATGCGGCTTGCGCGCCAGGGCAATGGCGTTCGCGTCGCTGCGCGGGTTGATACCATAGCCATCCATCACAATAAGCACCAGCGGGCGAGGCACGACGGGCATGATGTCAACCGCTCCTTTATGGGAAATGATGGGAAATCTTTCGGGAATGCGCCTGTGGAATAGTGGTCCGAAATGGAAACGCGAGTGTGGCGTGCGACGACGCTGCTCACCGCGCACATATCCCGCAGTATAGCATAGCGGCGCTAGCGCTTCTCGCGCTCGCGCATCGCGGTGATCTGCTCTTGGGTCAGTGGCTTCTGGCCGACGTGCGCGAGCCTGCCGTGCAGCCAGAAGTAGCCCGCGCCCAGCGCCACCAGGATCAGGATAGCGGGAATAGTGTACTCTTCGATGAAGTGGAGCGCGACGGTGTAATTTCTGCCGAAGATGTGGCCCAGTGTCACCATCACCACGCACCAGAGCAGCGAACCGAGGAAGCTCGCCGTTAGGAAGGCCGTGCGCGGGAAGCGCAGCATACCCGCGGGGAACGAGGCCACCGTCCGCACGAAAGGTGTGATGCGCGAGAGAAAGATCGCCACGATGCCTGACCGCGCGAACCACGCCTCGACGCCATCCAGCCGCTGTTCGTTCAGCCCGAAGCGGCGTCCGAAGCGCAGTACCGCCGCGCGCCCGCCGCGCAGGCCGATGAGATATGCCGTGAGCGCGCCCGCCAGACTGCCCAGTGTCGCCAGCAGCACCAGCAGCACCGGCGACAGGCTTGCCCCCGCCTGGGCCGTCAGTGAGCCAGCCAGCAGTAATATGAGTTCATTCGGCAGTGGCAAACCTGTGCTTTCGACCGCCAGCCACACAAACACGAACAGATAGGTCAGTATCGGCGGAATCGTCGCCAGTCCGCTCAGCAGATGCGTCATGAAATTGGCTCCAACACTCACTACCCTCTTCGCTGCATAGTGTAGCAGATTCCGGCATCTTGCCCGCGATTTCTATGACCGTCGCGACGCGGGGGCGAGGTGAGCGCATTGGCATTCAGCGCAGCGCTTCTCGCGGCACCAGCGGCTCCAGAGGTCGTGCAGGCCAAGCTGCGCCGCCGCGCCCGCCGGGAGCCGCGCAAGCCCAATCTGCCGCGACATCAGCCGGGTGATCGTATTCGACGGCAAGCCGGGCAACGCCAGATACACTGCCTGCGCCCGCGCTGCCAGTGCGGCATCCTCGCGCGTGTTCGCATATGCAGCCGCGAAAGGTAGCGAGACATTCGCCGCCACAATCCGCGCCCGCCCCGCCGAAACCTCACCACCATGTACGCGCAGCAACTCGACTAGTTCCATTCCCGCCTGCTGGGGTGAACCGCGTGCCAGCGCCGAGCGCAGCGGCAACCACGGCCCCGTGCGCCGCCAGCGCGTATGCAGTCGCAGCAGTCCCAGCAGTCGCGCGCGCTCCACCCGTGGCAGCCGTTCGACCTCGGCCAGCAGCGCATCGGCTGGTTGGCCCGCCGCGAGTTGCTCACCAGCCTGGCGTAACGCCTCGCGGTCGCGGCCATAGGCCAGCGCCTCGGCCAGGGCAACGAAGAGCGCGCGATCTACCGCTGTCCACTCGCCCGGTTCATATCCTACGCGCGACCACTGCTCTAGCGCCTGAGCGTAGACCGCCGCGCGCTCGGTGAAGCGTCGCAGACCAGCCTGGATGAGCAGCGACTTTACTTCATTGCCGCCACAGCGCTGCGCCAGCCGCGCGCACGGCCACGCCTGAGGAGCGTGGCCCGCACTGGACGCGGCATCGAGTGCGACCGTCGCCGCGATGCCGCCACTCGCCAGCGGCGTCGGCGACGCGAAATCTCCTCCATGCGCCGGGTGTTCGGAGCGCACCAGCACATGCAGCACGACATTGTTGTAGCGTGGGTCGCGGTCGTGACCGTGCTGCCGCCAGCCACTGGCGCGCAGGTGCAGCTCGATATCGCCATAGAGCCGCGTGCCGTCGGCCCCGAGCAGCACGGCGTCGCGAAAGTCGGGGCCAGCGGGACCTCCCGCGCGCCCTTCGTAGACCAGCGTATAGCTCGCGCCCGTCGCGGCGCGCAGCAGCACGCCACGCCACGCGCCCGACGCCCAGCGCGCCGCGTATTCAGCCTCGCGCTCACGCACCATGCACCATTGTGCTCGCTGGCTCATCGCCACGGTCATCAGATTTCTCTTGCCGCCGGTGGTATAGACTACGCATAGAATATTCAAGTAGATACGCTGCCCGCGCGAAAAGCGGAAAATCAGTTTCCGAAGGTACCACTGCGCGACGGCTGTGGGGGGAAGATCGAAAGGTTGGGGTATCGCATGCGGCAACGCGACGTGGCTGGATCAGGCAAGGCGCACCGGATCGAGGCGGAGGCAGCCGCGTTGCGCGATCTCGGCATTCTGCCGGGCAATGACGCGCCACCGTTCGACATCGTTGGTGACGTGCATGGCTGTAATGACGAACTGCGCGCGCTGCTCGACCTGCTCGGTTACGAACCACATGGCGCGGGCTATCGCCACCCCGATGGGCGGAGGCTGGTCTTCGTCGGTGATCTGGTGGACCGTGGACCAGATAGCGCTGCGGTATTGCGTACTGCGCTGGCGATGCGTGCGACGGGCGACGCGCTGGCGGTGATGGGCAACCACGACGACAAGTTTCTGCGCTGGCTGGATGGCCACAGTGTGCGTATCGCCCATGGCCTGGAGCAGACGATTCAGCAACTTACAGCCCAGCCAGATGCCGCGCGCCTGCGGGAGGAGGTCACGACGCTGTTCGAGTCCACGCCCGGCTATCTGATTCTGGATGGTGGAAACCTCGTCGTGACGCACGGCGCGATCTACGATGACCTGATCGGCGTGTGGAGTCCGCGCGTCAAGAGTCTTGGCCTCTACAGCGATGTGATCGGCATGACTCCCGATGGGCGCCCCATGCGGCGCGATTGGGGCGCTGAGCGCGACCTCGACGGGCCGGAGCAGCGTCCCTACATCGTCTACGGTCACAATCCTGTCTCTGAGCCACGCTGGGTCAACCGCACCCTCGACCTGGATACAGGCTGTGTCTATGGTGGAGCGTTGAGCGCGCTGCGTTATCCTGAGTTGGACCTGGTTCAAGTGCGGGCCGCGCAGACGTACTACCACCATAAGAGAGGTGGAAAACCAGCTAGCACGTGAGTTACTTTGCCAGCGATTCGAGAAGATCCAGCGATTGTTCTAAGTCACCGTTGTTGAGGCGGCGGCAGCCATGCGCGCCCGCCACCATGTGCGCGGCCACACGCGCCACGCCGGAGCGGGGCATCTGGTTGCCAATCGCGGCCTCGAGCAACATTCCGGCCATTTCAGCCTGCGAGAGCGACGACAAGAGCGCGGGCTGCGCTGGGTCGCGGCTGACGCACGCGAACGCGGTGGGGCGCAGGCCACGCGGCGCCCAGGCCAGCGGGCGCGCGAACGTGGTGACGCCGCGGAGTATTTCTACCAGCGGCGAGGCCGCAAGCTGCCTGGTCACTGCGCCCTCAGCGCGAAAACAGCGCGGAAACGACGCGAGCGCCAGCGTCTCGGCCTCCACCAGCAGCACATCGTCGCCAAAGGGCTGCCACCCGCGCTGAAGCAGCCCCAGCGTCAGCGTGCTCTTGCCCGCGCCCGACGCGCCGATCAGCATCAACGTGGCGTCATCGCGCGCCAGCGCGGCGGCGTGGAAGACCGCATGCCGGGTTGAGGCGCTCAGCCCCGCCGCGATTACGTGCCATTCCAACTGTGTCAGCAGCACCTGCGGGTCGGAGTACGCGCCTACCCACGTGCCATCATCGCGCGTGATGGTCCATTGCCGCTCGCCGCGCTGGGACATACCGCGCCGCACGAAGAAACATAGCACATCCTCGACGGGAGACAATGGCTCACGGAAGGGACGCAGAATCGCGCTGAGATGCTCGAAGAGCCTGCGCGATAGTCCCGCCACGATGATCGGCTGGCCAGCTACGCGCACAGTGAGGACGTTTTCGCGGTGGGTTCCTGGTTTTCGGCTGGCTTCACGTGTGGGACTGGTCACAGATGTTCTCGCTATCCCTGCGCGTTGCTTGGCGCTGACAGCGCCAGCAGCAGGCCAGTGCGGTCCAGTGTGTCGAGGAGTTCATGGGTCACGGCGCGCATGTCGGGGTCATCTGGCTGCAATGCTGCCATCTCTTCCGCAATCTGCTCGCCAGTCAGTGTGCCATCGCAGTAGTCCCAGACCAGCGACCCCGCCGTATTCAGCACATGTCCCATATTCGTCACCGGGTCGAAGAGCAGGCTGGTGCCGTCGGGCAAGATGTGCGTTTCGACATCGGGGCGGCGCGTTGGGTAGGCTGCATACGGCATAGCGACTCCTTCTGGGCCAGACAAAACAGGAGACGGCGCAGAGCGCCGTCCCCAGTGTCGCACATCACCCGTTGCGTTCAGCCATGGTGTAGTGAAAGTGGCCTACTTCGTCTTGGTCTGGCTCACATACAGGCACGACTTGGCGGGATACTCATTAGTGGTCGTAACGCCCGGATTGACGAACAGCGAGACCACATTCGTGTCACCTTGGTTGTACGTGGCGCTGACAATCGTCGTGACCAGATCAGAGTTATGGTGATTCTTGTCCACCAGAATCGCATGCGCGTGGACGATGGTGAACACGCCACCAGTCTGGGTGCCGATATAGTGGATGAAGTCGTTGTAGCTGACCTGGATGTGCTGATTGGGGTTGTGCGGCGCGCCCTTCACCCCTTCAACGATCTCGACGCAGTGGCCGCTTGGCGAGTGGCAGCCAGGGACGATGGAGTTCGCCAGCCGGGGCTTGTCACGCGCCAGCACCACGCCGCCCATCGCACCCACTGCCGCGACCGCGCCGCCCGCCGCGACCGCCGCGCGCAGGAAGCGCCGCCGGCTCGTCGGGTCGGCCAAACCTCTTGCGCGAGCCTGGCGCGCCTGCCCATCCGCTGGTGGCGGATTCAGCCATGGGTTCGTCGCCGGATCGCTATTGGGGGCATTCCGCTCCGGCGGAGACGGGGGAGACCATTGATTGGTCTCTTCAGGATTGCCGTTGTTCTGATCCATGGTATGATGACTCCACTTCATCAGGCTACGCATGCACTACTATTGCATGCCACACAAGCGCATGCGAATAATGGTAGCCTGCCACTACTGCTAACGGACCAAAGCATATCTAATAACAGTCGCCCAGACAATCCACCACTACATAATGGCTACTCGTTATAGCGAACCAATGGGAATCAGCATGGGGGAAACATTCTACGGAGCAAGGAAGGCAAGGAGGATACAGTACGCAAAGGATGCCGGATAGGCCTGGAGTTATGTGCATCGGGCGGATGTTTTCGAGCATATGCCAATCAGGGGCAGTGATGCACTGCCCCTGACATTCGCCCGTCCGCTTAGCTAGGGGCGAGTTGCGCTCAGCGTCTGGCTGACATACAGGCACGACTTGGCCGGATACTCATTCGTCGTGGTGACGCCGGGGTTGACGAGGAGCGAGACCACGGCCGTATTCCCTTGCTCGAAGTCGGCGCTGATGATGGTGGTGATCAGATCGGGGTTATGATGATTCTTATCCACCAGAATCGCGTGCGAATGCACGATGGTGAACGTATTGGTACCGATGTCATAGGTGCCGATGTACGTGATGAAATCGTTGTAGCTGACCTGAATGTGCTGGTTCGGGTTTTGTGGCGAGCCTTTCACCCCTTCGACGATCTCGATGCAGTGGCCGCTAGGTGTCACGCTACCTGGCAGGATGGAGTTCGCCAGCCGGGGATGGTTCCGGGCCATGACCACGCCACCCATCGCACTCACCGCCGCGACCGCGCCGCCCGCTACCACCGCTGTGCGCAGAAAGCGCCGCCGGCTCGTCGGATCCGACACGCTCCCTAACGCGGTATGCGTCTCCGGTTCGGCGGCTTGTGGCGGATTCAGCCACGGATTAGTCGCCGGATCGTTATTTGGAACGGTTCGCTCCGGCGGAGACGGGGGAGACCATTGATTGGTCTCTTCAGGATTGCCGTTGTTCTGATCCATGTTACGATGACTCCACTTCCAAAGGCTGCGCATGGAACAATGTGTCCCCGCCAGCCACCTCGTCACTGCCACTTAGAACGACCCTGAACAATGGCACTGGCGCGTACCATGATACGCTGGCCACCCATCCGTTCCGGGCTGCGCGCTACTCACAAACCTGAGCAACGATATGAGCCTGCGTGGCGCTCATGCGCCTTCGATTATTTTGCCATCAGTAACAACGGGCCTTGGGAGATTTCATAACAGTCCATTCGGACTACCCCCCCCTAATAGTCCTAGGGCGAGACGCTCTAAAATCACGAAGAAGCATTGCCTGCGAGCGTCTTGCGCTTCCATTGGGAGTGAAATGTCACGCTGCGAGTGTTGAAGCTCTGCCAGCGGAATGCTACACTGGTCCGGCGGAAGATCTTGGGAAGTGGAGCTACAGATGGGGCGCGCAAACGACCGAAGGACACTCGTGGCGCAGGCAGGCGATCCGCGTGCCGCGCTCGCTGAATCCGCCCCCCGCGGCTATGACACACCGGCAGGCGTCTTCGTCGTCGCGTGCGCGCACCGTGACCTTTCGGATGCGGCGCTCGCCCACGTGCGCGAGGTTGGGCTGCGGCTGGATACGGAGCAATGGCGCACCGCGCTGGGTATCGCGACGCTCGGTGGGATAGCGAGCCTTGTCTATGCCCATGCCGCCGCTGCCGGTCTGCTGGCCGCTATACCAGAGGAGGTACGCGACGAGTTCTCCGCCGCCTATCGCACTACGCTGGTCAGCAATCTGCGGCTGCGCAATGAGCAGGCCACACTGCTGGCACGGCTCGCCGAGCAGGGCATCGAAGCTGTGGCCGTCAAGGGCGTCGCGCTGGCGCTGCGCTACTATGGTAATCTGGCGCTGCGCCCAGTGGGCGATATTGATCTACTGGTGCGCCGGTCGCAGATTGAGTCGGGCGCGGCGGTCCTGCGCGAGATGGGCTATGTGGCGCTGCCCGGCTCTGGCCATGCGCGCGCCTTCGGCGCGCTGCGCAATCGTGCTCTGGTCTATCTCAAGGAAGATGGCCCTACCGTCGAACTGCACTGGGATCTCGCCAGTGTGCCACCCTATGCGGAACGCTTCGCTACTTCCGCTATCTGGGGGCGCACGCAGCGCATGGCGGTCGGAAGCGCTGAGGCGCGCTATCTGGACCCAGCCGACGAACTGCGCTACCTCTGCTTTCACTATGCCGCGCAGCATTACGCTGAGCGACTGATCTGGCTGGTGGACATCGCCGAGTTGGTCGGCGCGTTGCCTGCTGATTGGGACTGGCTGGTCTTCGTGAATGACACGCGGGAAGCTGGGCTGGCGCTGCCGATGGCGTATGCGCTGGCGCTGGCGCAACAACTGCTCGACCTTGCCATACCGACGGCTGCGCTGGCAGCGCTGACTGAGGCGGCAGCCGCCGCTGATGAGGGTATCGCTTGGCGGGTAGCACGTGCGCGGTTTACGCGACCGGACATACTGGCGCGGTATCTACTGGCATTCGATGCGCCAGCGGACCGGGCGCATTTCTTGCGTGGGGCGCTGCCGCATGCGTTACGACAGTGGGCATCGGATGCGCGCGATGCCTTCAGAGCGCGCTGGAACAACCGGAGGATGCCAGATAGCTAGCAACTGCTGTCTGTGCGTGTTTGACACTGCGCGTTTGCGTGGGCTATGGTACAAACACCCGCACCGGACATGCCCGCCGGGTGACGGCGATTGAGGCACGTCTTTTGGTGCGAGCGGCTGGCGGCGAGACGCATAAGGCCGCATTCTCAAGGAGCACAGCATGCCATCCTATTCTGATCCACACGCGCTGTGGCAGGCGAATACCAACCTTGCCTCAATGCCGCGGAATCTGCTGGTGCCGAATGTCATCGAGCAGACACCCCGTGGCGAGCGTGGCATGGATATTTATTCGCGCCTGCTGAAGGAGCGCATCATCTTCATTGGCACGCCGATTGACGACCATGTCGCCAATCTCGTGGTCGCACAATTGCTTTTCCTGCAGAGCGAAGACGCGACCAAAGACATCAGCATCTATATCAATAGCCCTGGCGGCAGCGTCTATGCCGGTCTGGCGGTCTACGACACGATGCAGTATCTCAAGCCTGACATCGCCACGTTCTGCATGGGCATGGCGATGAGCATGGGCGCGGTGCTGCTAGCGGCGGGCGCGAAGAACAAGCGCTATGCGCTGCCGAACTCGACAATCCTCATCCACCAGCCTCTCGGCGGCGCTGAGGGCCAGGCGACAGATATCGAGATCACCGCACGCGAGATCATCCGCATCCGCACGGCGCTCTACGATATCCTCGTCAAGCACACCGGGCAGACAATGGAGCGCATCAAGCTCGACTCGGACCGCAACTTCTATATGACTGCCCAAACCGCCAAGGAATACGGCATCATTGACGACATCCTGGTGCCCAGCACCGACCACGGCTACGGCGAGTAGTCCGCGCGGCGCGACACCTGCATGCTCTTGGCCGGCCCCGGCGTGCGATGCGGTTCGCATGCTTCGGGGCCGGCGTTCGCGCTCTGGTGGTGTGCGATCCGCGCGACGCGCATGCGGATTGAAGGGAGACGGCCGATGACGGCTCGCAACCCAGATCCGCTGCGCGGGCGGATCGTCTATACGCTGTTTGAGACGCTCTACCGCAACCGTCTGCTCTACTGGTTCGCCAGCACGATTCCGTTCGCTGGGCAATGGCGCACCTGGCAACGGCTGGTGATTCCGCACTTGCGTGGCCACGACGTGCTGGAGGTTGGCTGCGGCATCGGCACACTGGTCGCCGACATGGTGCGCGCGGGCTATGTCTGCACGGCGGTGGATCGCTCGCCGCAGATGGTCGCCGCCACGCGCGCGCGCCTGCGCCGGCATGGGCTGAGCACAACGAGCGTGTTCGAGGCCGATGTGCGGCAACTGCCTTTCGCTGGCGCATCGTTCGACTCTGTGGTCAGCACCTTTCCGACAGATTACATCTTCGATCCGGCGGCGCTCAGCGAGATTACGCGCGTGCTGCGTCCAGGTGGACGGCTGGTGATCGTCATCGGCGCGGAGATTTTGCCGGTCAACGCGCTGACGCTGCCGTTCGTCGGCATCCAGACGCTGGTGTACGGGCGCAGAGCACGCACGGAGCCGAAGACTGCTGAAACTTTGCCCGTGGCGAAGGAGAATCTGCTGCTAGCGTTGATGGCGCGTGCAGGCTTGCATGGACGGCGTGAGGGGATGCGTGGCCCATTCTGGGAAGCGACCCTGTATATTGGTGAGAAATCTTAGTATCCAGCCGCATTATTTTGCGTGACACTAAAGCGGTGGGGACGATGGTCCCCGCAGAGACGCCACACTTGACATCGTGATAGAGCACCTATGCACCAGAAAAGCATTACCACACTCGAATATCCCAAAATCCTGGAGCGCCTGGCGCGCGAGGCGGCATTCTCCGCCAGCAAAGAGCTTGCGTTGCGGCTCGCGCCGAGCGACGACCTGAATGAGGTGCGGCGACGTCTCGCCTACACCACGGAGGCGCGGCGGCTGATGGATCTGCGGCCGGATGTGGGCGTGCGCGGCGCGCGAGACGTGCGCCCGAACGCGGCGGCGGCCGAGCGCGGTGTGGTGCTCTCCCCCGCCGATCTCTATGACGTGCTCGTGACGCTGCGCTCGTCTGGCTATGTCTCCAAGCTCATCGCCAGGGTGGACGATTCCTTTCCGCTGATGAAAGCGCTGGCCGAAGATCTGCCCATGCGCCCAACATTGGAGGCGCACATCGCGGAGAGCGTCAGTGAAGAGGGCGACGTGCTGGATAGCGCTTCGCCGGAGCTACGGCGGCTGCGCGTGGAGATTCGTGGCGCGCAGCAGCGGCTGCAGGAACGCCTGAGCACGCTGGTCGGCGAGTTCCGCACGGCGCTGCAAGAGCCAATCATCACCATGCGGAATGACCGCTATGTGCTGCCGGTACGGGCGGAGGCGCGCAGCCAGGTGCGCGGCGTGGTTCACGACCAATCGGGAAGCGGGGCGACGATCTTCATCGAGCCGCTGGTCGTCGTCGAGATGAACAACCGGCTGCGCCAGTTGCATCTGGCCGAGGCTGATGAGATCGAGCGCATCCTGCGCGAGCTATCGGACGAGGTGGCCAAAGAGGGACCGTACATCCGGCTCGCGGTCGAATTGCTGGCGGAGATTGACCTGCATCTCGCCAAGGCGCGCTATGCCAGTTTGATTCGCGCGGGCGCGCCACAGGTGGACCCCGACGGCAAGTTAGATCTGCGTGAGGCGCGTCATCCGCTGCTCAGCGGCAAGGTTGTGCCGATTGACTTCCGGCTCGGCGAAGACTTCGCGATGGTGGTGATCACCGGGCCGAATACCGGCGGTAAGACGGTCGCGCTGAAGACAGTCGGCCTGCTCTGCCTGATGGCGCAATCCGGCATGCATATTCCGGCGCGTGATGACTCGGTGGTGCCGGTCTACGACGCGATCTACGCCGACATTGGTGACGAGCAGAGCATCGAGCAGAGCCTCAGCACGTTCTCGTCGCACCTGAGCCGCATCGTCGAGATTCTGCGCGCGGCTCGCCCAGGATCGCTGGTGCTGCTGGACGAACTGGGCGCGGGGACGGATCCCAGCGAAGGCTCGGCGCTGGCCCGCGCGATCCTGAGCAACCTGCTGGCGCGTGGTGTCGCGACCATTGCCACGACGCACTACTCTGAACTCAAGGCGTTCGCGCACGAAGAGGCTGGTGTCGCCAACGCTTCGGTCGAATTCGATGTCGAGACGCTCTCGCCGACGTATCACCTGAGCATCGGCCTGCCGGGGCGCAGCAATGCGCTGGCCATCGCCGCGCGCCTGGGTCTGCCGGAGGAGATCATCACCAGTGCGCGTGAGTTCCTGGGCAGCGCGGGGGTGGAGATGGAGAGTCTGCTCGAAGGTCTGCAAGCCGACCGGCGTGCCGCCGCCGACGAACGCTACCATCTGAGCATGGAACGCGCCGAAGCCGAATATCTGCGGCGCGAGAACGAGCGGCAGCGCGCTGATCTAGAAGCGGAGCGCGTGCGCATTCTGAACAGCGCTCGCGCCCAGGCGCGCCGCGAGTTGGAGGAAGTGCAATCGCAGCTCGCGCATATGCGCGGCCAATTGCAGCGCAGGCATATCGCGCCGGAGCAACTGAGCGCGATGCGCGGCAGGGCGCAAAAGCTGGAACAAAAGACAGCGCCAGAGCCAGAACCCGAACGGCCACGGGTGGAAGAACCTGAAGATACGGTCATCAGTGGTCCGTTGCAGATCGGCGATATGGTGCGTGTGCGCGGCATGAACGCGCGTGGCGAGTTGCTGACGCTGCCGGACGCACGCAGCGAGGTGGAAGTGCAGCTTGGCCCCTTGAAGACGCGCGTGAAAGCGCGCGAGTTGGAGCGGCTCAGCAAGCGACAGGTGCGCACCGAAGAGCGTGCGCTGATCTCTGTGCCGACACTGCATCCCGTCGCGCCGCCAGATATGCAGTTGGATGTGCGCGGCCAGCGGGTGGATGACGTGCTGCCCGAAGTGGATCGCTATTTAAACGATGCCTATCTCGCAGGCCTGCCTTTTGTACGTATCCTGCACGGCAAAGGCACGGGAGCGCTACGCCAGGCGATCCGCGAGCAACTGGCACACCACCCGCTGGTGAAATCGTTCGCCTCCGCGCCCGCCAATGAAGGCGGTGAGGGGATTACGGCGGTTACGCTCACGACTGGCTGATCTAGCCAATCGTAAAGGTCAGGTCGCGGGCGACTGCCGTCTGTCCGTTGACAGGCAGCGTCACCAGCACGTCATACGTCCCCGATGCAATGCCATAGCGATAGTAGGAATAGCCTGCGGAAGGCGAGAGATAAACGCCAGACGTGATCTTGTACACCGTCTGTCCATTATGGCGGATTACAATCGTCATCGGTCCGGCCAGCGCGCTGCTCGACGTGCAGAGATTGATGTACATCGTCTGCCCGGAGGCGAAGTGACTCGTGCTGTTCCCCGGCGAGCAACTATGATCGGAGAATGTCGCCAGCGTCACGGCGCGGAATGAGGCAGCGGCTTTCTTGTCCAGCGCGGTTTGTGGATTCGGTGTGGTTGTCGCCGTCGGATTCGGCGTCGCGGTCGCGGTGGGCGCTTGCGTCGCTGCTGTGGTTGCGGTGGGTACGGTTGTCGCCTGGCCCTGGTGCTTCGTCAGGCCAAGCGCGGAACTGACGCCGATGCCCAGCGCCAGCGCCAGAATGATGAGCGCCGCCACCATCACCAGCCGCTTTACTAGCTGTGCCCCCGTGGTGCTCCTCCCGCCGCTCCAGCCGCCATCGCCCCAACCATCGCGCCAGTTGTCACGATTCCGCCGGAGCGGCTCGGATTGGCTGCCCTGGTTTCTTGGCCGGATGGCGGCAGCCTGCTGGCCCGGCAGTTTGCCTGTGGTTCGCGGTGGCGTGGGCGGCTCGCGCCAGCCGAATGGGTCTGCATTCCCCTGCCACCCGCCGAACGCTTCGCCCTGTCCCGTCCGTGGCGCGCTGGATGGCGCCGGGGGTGGTGACGTCAGTGGACGCGACGTTGGTGATCGTGAGGGCGTCGTGAATCCCTGCCGGATGCGCTCGCGCTCCACTTCCGCTGCCAGCGCCTCGATGTCGAGACGGCCATCGGGCATCAAGGGCAGGCTCAGCGGCCTTGTCTTGGAGGGCAGCCGCATGATCGGTGGCGGCGTGAAGACTGGCGCATCCGGTTCCTGAATCGCGGGCGCTGTTTCGCGTAGCGCCCGCATCGCGCCTTGGGGCGTCTGCCCGGTTTCATACGCACGTGCTTCTGGATCATCGGGGAAGAGCGCGTCCAGCCCTTCTTCGCCCATCCCCGGCCAGTTCGCGCCAAGGGGACGTGTCACGGCAGCGGGGCGCATCACCGGTAGTGTATTGGGCGTCGTAGCGCCATCAGTGGGCACGGTGTAGGCCTGGGTATCAGATTCGGTGAAGCGATAGAGCGCCTGGGCAAAGGCCTCAGCCGTGCCAAAACGCTCCTCCGGGCGCTTGGCCAGCGCCTGATCTACGATACGCCCCAGTTCTATCGGCACGTCCGCGTTCAGGCCGCGCAGGTAGTCGGGACGCCGATGCACCTGCTGAAACAGCACCGAAACTGGTGTGGGTCCGACGAATGGCGGGCGTCCGGCGAGCGCTTCGTAGAGCACGCAGCCCAGCGAATACACGTCCGCGCGCTGGTCAATCTCTTTGCCTTCGGCCTGTTCGGGCGCCATATATTCCGGCGTGCCAATGGTCGTTCCAGATTTTGTCAGCCCACGCAACCCCTGAAGTTTCGCGATGCCGAAGTCGGTCAAGAGCAGCATGCGCGGATTATCGGCGTCCACCAGCATGTTTGACGGCTTCACATCGCGGTGAATGATGCCGCGCATATGCGCATGATGGAGCGCATGCGACATCTGGATGATCGCGCCAACGGCTTCGGTCACCGGCAAGGGGCGTCCCATTTGCTGGCGCAACGTGCCACCGGTAACACACTGCATCACCAGATAGACCAGTTCCTCGGTTTCGTCATCGTCATACACGGCGACGATATTGGGGTGGTGCAGTTGCTTGATCGCATGGATCTCGCGCTGAAAGCGGCGCACGAAACCCACACGATCTTCGGCCTCGTTACGAATCACCTTGAGCGCCACGTCTCGCTCGTGCTCAACGTCGCGGGCGCGAAAGACCCGAGAGGAGCCACCACGCCCCAACAACTCGATCACCTCATAGTTGCCGAGCTGGCGCCCGATCAGATCGCTCCAATCCATTCTCCGCCCCACTCTTCGACACTGCTGCTGATATTCCAGCGTGACATTCAAGTGCCACACTTGCTGCGTATGGTGCTCTCTGGCTGCCCGTGGTATTGTACCCCACCCGCGCCACATCCGCGCGGCATGCCAGCCAAGGAGTACCGACCAGAGCAGATTGGCCGCGCAAAAAAGGATGGAGAAATCTTGCTTGCGCGTACACGTCCCGTCGCGTACACTGAGCAATGTATGTCAATCGCAGTTATCACCGATCTGAGCAAATATTTTGGCGCCGAGCTGATTTTCTCCGGCGTCTCGTTCCGCATTGCCGCCGACGACCGCATCGGACTGGTCGGCCCCAATGGCGCGGGCAAAACCACGCTGCTCAAGCTCCTCGTCGGCGAGCTTCGGCCTGACGCGGGCAGCGTATCCTACTCTCAACGCGCATCGGTGGGGTATCTGCCACAGATCGCCAGCTTCCACCCGGACCGCACGCTCTACGACGAAATGCTGACTGTCTTCGCCGAGATACGCGAGTGGGAGCGTGAGTTGGCCGAACTGGCGGCGCAACTGGCCGACCCCGAGCTGATGGCCCGCCCCGATGACTATAACGACGTGCTCGCGCGCTATGCGGATTTGCAGGAACGCATGGAGCACGCCGACGCCTATACCATCGAGCCGCGCACGCGGCGTGTGCTCGACGGCCTCGGCTTCACCCGCGAGCAGCAGGCTTCCCCCGCCACGTACCTCAGCGGCGGCCAGCAGACCCGCGCCGCGTTGGGCAAGTTGCTGCTGCAAGAGCCGGAACTGCTGCTGCTCGACGAACCTACCAATCACCTGGATCTCGCATCGCTGGAATGGCTCGAAAACTATCTCAATAGCTGGCACGGCGCGGTTGTCGTCGTCTCGCACGACCGCTATTTCCTGGACCGTGTCACCACGCGGACCATAGAAGTCGCGCACCAGCGCGCCGAGGAGTATCCGGGCAACTACACGCGCTATGTCGCCATGCGCGCGGAGCGCCTGGCGCGCTGGACGAAAGAGTACGAACAGCAGCAAGAGCATATCGCCCACACCGAGGATTTCATCCGGCGCTACAAGGCGGGCCAGCGCAGCAAAGAGGCGCGTGGTCGGCAGACGTTGCTGGATCGCCTGGAGCGCATCGAGCGCCCGCCAGAAGATGGCTCGCTCAAGTTCAAGCTTGGCGCGGCGATTCAGTCGGGCCAGGCGGTGCTGACCACCGACAAACTCGTCATTGGCTATGAGCACGGCCGTCGCCAGGGAGATAGCGTGGATGTGGGCGCGGGGCTGCGCGTGCGGATGGCCGATGTGGAGGTGCGCCGGGGTGATCGCGTGGGGTTGCTCGGCCCCAACGGCGGCGGCAAAACAACGCTGCTGCGCACGCTGGTAGGGCAGATCATGCCGCTGGAGGGGCGTGTTACGCTTGGCCATAATGTGCAGATTGGCTACTACGCGCAGACGCATGAGGGGCTAAACCTGCGCGCGACGCTGGTAGACGAAATCCGCCGCGTGAGCCACCTGAGCGAAGAGGGCGCACGCGGCTATCTAGGGCGTTTTCTCTTCACCGGCGACGACGTGTTCAAGCCAATTGGCGCGCTGAGTGGCGGCGAGCGCAGCCGGGTCGCGCTGGCGAAGCTGACCTTGCAGGGCGCGAATTTCCTGGTGCTGGATGAGCCGACCAATCACCTCGATCTGCCCGCCAGGCAGGTGCTCGAAGAGATTCTCAGCGACTACGACGGCACGATTCTCTTCGTGTCGCATGACCGCTACTTTGTGGACGCGCTGGCGACCAAAGTGTGGGTGCTGGACGATGGCCGCATCACCGCGCACGTCGGCAACTACACCACCTATCGCACGCGCCGCGCCCAGGCCGAAGCCACCGCTCAGGCGCAAGCAGCGCGTAGCGAGGTCGCCGACACCAGCGCAAACAACGGGCATACAGCGCGCCAGCCCACCCGGTCCGCGAAATCTGGCGCGCAGGGGCGCTCGGTGGAGCGGGTGGAGGCCGAGATTGCCGAGGCCGAGGCGCGGCTCACCCAGATCGAACGCGATCTGGCCCAGGCCAGCGCCGATGCCGACCTCGACCGCATCGCCGAACTGGGCAGCCGCCACGAGCAAGAGCGAACACGCCTGGAAGACCTCTATAGCGAATGGGAAGTGCTGGCGCGGTGAGTATGTGTTGCTGTGACGGAGTTCACAGCGCATACGTTGCCATGCTCCTATTCTTGAGGCGCGAGTATATCAGCGCACGACAGAGTCGAGTGTGCGTCTGTTCTGCTGTCGTATCTGTGGGTGGTGGAGGTTACGTATATGCGCTTCCCGCTTGCTTCCGTGCGTCGGTATCTGCCGATGGTCATGAGTCTTTGCGTTGGCATTCTGCTGGCGTTGGGGGGCTGCGGCGCAGAGCCAAGCGCACAGACCTCCCCGCTTACCATTTCCACGCCGAGCGCCACCGAGACACCTGCCCCAACGGCAACCGCCACACCGCATCCCGTGACAACTTTCACCTGCGCACCAGGGAGCCTTCCGGTTGCTCAAATGTATACCCGCGCCAGTTGCGATACCAGCACGGAGCAGGGCTTCCAGATTTTGCGCGCCAGCTATACCGCCGCGCCTGGCGCTGGCATCACGCTGGATGACTCACGCATGACGAGCGCGGGGTGGCTGGTGATTCAGCAAGAGCATGGCGATAGTCCAAACGGAGCAATTGGAAGTGCGCTTTATTTCGGAATGGGAGCCTGGTTTAGCGTCCAGTATAACATTCCAGCGGGCACATTGAGCGTTGAACAGGGCATTCCGACCTCTCCCCAGGCCAGCGTTCCCTGCGGATCGGCACTCGCCTTTGGCGGCGAACCACGTAAGGGTGTTCCGTTGCCTACTGGCAGTCTGACGGCAGACGGTGGGCTATATACTGTCGCGCCAGTATGCTTGCAAGATGTCGCGCAGTTCTATCCCACTGCCTTGCACACCGCTGGTTGGACGCAGATGCAGCCCTTCCAAACGCCACCCGGTGGGAGTGGTTCGGCTACCGTGACTGTGTTAGTTGGAACCTACAGTTCGAGCGGAAGCACTGTGGATATCTGGCTGTCGGGTGCGCCAGGCACTCTTACGGCGATCATCGTCGGGCCACACTACTAACGCGTCCCCGTCCCGCGCCACATTCCACGCTGCCCTGACGGCATGACCTGACGGCATGACCTGATGACATGTTCAGAACGTGCTGACGGGTTATGTGACCTATATCGTGCTTGCCGTCTTTGACATCCGATTCTTGCCCTTTTCTGGTACGATGACACGCAGAGAAGCGCACATCTTACCAATGCCAGTCATGGGGAGTAGGCGAGATGCCATATATCTTGGGCCTCACCGGTAATATCGCGAGCGGCAAAACGACCATCGGCTTGATGCTCTTAGAGCTAGGCGCCCACAGCTACATTGACGCTGATCTCGTCGTCCACGAGTTGTATCTGCCTGGTCAGCCGCTCGTTCCCCGTTTGGCGGAAGCATTCGGCCAGGACGTAGTCACTGCGGATGGCGGCATAGACCGGCAGAAGCTCGGCGCGATAGTCTTCGGCGATGCCGAAAAGTTGAAATTGCTCGAAAGCATCGTTCACCCGGTCGTGCAGGATGCGCTGTTGCAACGTCTGCGCGAGATACCCGAAGGCACGGTGGGCGTCTTCGACGCGGTGAAGCTCATCGAATCGGGGTATGCGCCGATGTGCCACGGGGTCTGGCTCGTCATCTCTCCGCCAGAGGTGCAGCTTGCGCGGCTGATGAGCACGCGCGGGCTGAGCGAAGCGGAGGCGCGGTTGCGGCTGGCGGCCCAGCCCGATATGAGCGCCAAGCGTGAGTTCGCCACCGAGATAATAGACAACAGCGGGTCGCTGACTGATCTGCGAGCGCAGGTGACGGCGGCGTGGCAGCGGTTCCAGGTATCGCTTCACGAGACGGAGGAGCCGTGATGACTGAGCGCCGTACCAAGATTGTCTGCACGCTTGGCCCCGCGACCCAGAGCGAAGAGCGCATCGAGCAACTGCTCCGTGCGGGGATGAACGTGGCGCGCATCAATTTCTCGCACGGCACACAGGCAGAGCACGCGACCACTATCGCTCGTGTGCGTGCTGTCGCTCTGCGGCTGGATCTGCCGGTCGCCATCCTGCAAGACCTGCAAGGGCCGAAGATTCGCACCAGCGCGCTGGCTGGTGGCGCACCTGTGCTGTTGCGCGATGGCCAGCGCTTTACCATCACCACACGCCCAATTGTCGGAACTGCTGAGAAGGTCTCCACCACGTACGAGCCGCTGCCGCGTGACGTAAAGCAGGGTGACCGCATCCTGCTCTCAGATGGCGAGATCGAGCTACGGGTGATGGAGGCGCATGATACCGAGGTGGTCTGCGAGGTGGCGCATGGTGGGAGACTGGCCGAGCACCAGGGCATCAACCTGCCAGGGGTGGCGGTGAGTGCGCCCGCGCTCACCGAGAAGGACCGCGCGGACCTGGCATTCGGCGTGGCTCAGCGGGTAGACTATATCGCACTGAGCTTTGTGCGCCATCCCGACGACCTGCGCGAGGCGAAACGCCTGATCGCCGGCGCGCTGGCGTCCGCGCCGGAGCCACCAGAGCCGCGACCAGAGGGACTGCATCCATCCGCGTATGCCGCCGAGAACACGATTCCGGTGATCGCCAAGCTGGAAAAGCCGGAGGCTATCGCGCACCTGGAAGAGATCCTGGACATAGCGGATGGGGTGATGGTGGCGCGCGGCGATCTGGGCGTGGAGATGCCGCTGGAACAGGTGCCGCTGGTGCAGAAGCGGGTGATTGCGCGGGCCAACGCGCATGGGTTGCCAGTGATTACGGCGACACAGATGCTCGAATCTATGATTTCGCACCCCCGTCCGACCCGCGCAGAGGCCAGTGATGTTGCCAACGCGATTCTCGATGGCACCGATGCGGTGATGCTGAGCGGCGAAACGGCGGTGGGTGACTATCCCGTGGAGGCGGTGAAGGTCATGGCGCGCATCGCCCTGGAAACCGAGCGCGAGTGTGCGCCGCTGCATCCCGCTGAAAATCAGCATTATGATAGCCTTTCGCAGGCAGTGAGCGCCGCCGCTGCCACACTGGCGGACCGCGCGCACGCGAGATGGATCACCGTCTTCACACGCACCGGCGCTTCCGCGCGGCTGATCTCCAAGGAGCGCCCACGCGCGCCAATCCTCGCCTATACGCCATTCGAGACGGTCTACCGGCGGCTGACACTGTGGTGGGGTGTCATGCCACGCCGCAGCGCGCTCGCGGGGAGCACTGAAGAACTGATCGCCTGGGTAGATGGGCAACTTCAGCGTGACGGTCTGGCGCGGAGCGGCGAGCATATTGTGGTGATGGGCGGCATGCCCATTGCTGGCCAGGCCCGCACCAACTACCTGAAACTCCACACCATCGGCGAGCAGTAGCGCACGCGGGGATGGGATCGGACATCACACCTGCGAGATGGACGCCTGAGCAGAGTTGCCCACGATACCCGCCCTGCTCAGCACACGGCGAGCACACAGCAGTCCCGCCATCTAGCCGCGCCGCGTGGCGTCGCGTATAATACCCCAAATACTGTAAGCGGTCCGGCCAATGGGAGGTAGGGCAAACGTGGTAGCAAGTAGTAGTGCGGGACGTACACCTGAGCGGATGAATGGCGCCCAGCCGGCTGGCGATGAGATGGCCGAGAGCATGGAGGGCCGCCACGAGGCTGGCAAGCGCGAAGTTGATATGTATATCCGCACCTACCAGACGCTGCTGCGCAGTTCTGGTGAGGTGGGCCTCAAAGCGCTGGTCCAGGCGCACTACAATATTGATTCTGTGCTCCATCCCGAAGCGCGCTCCAGCGAGCCGGATATGTCCGCGTTTATCTATACCGTCCTGCGCCTCCCCACCGCGATTCTCAACTGCTCGCGTGTCCTGCTCGGTCAATCCGAAGACGTGTTTGCCCAGCACGGCTTCCAGGTCGAACAGTGGCAAGCCGTCACCGCCTCCGCCCGCAGGCGCAAATGGTTCTATGATGGCAAGAGCACCCTGGCCGCATTCATCGCCAGCGTCAGCGACACCGACGACATCGTGCCCACCCTCGTCGCCCTCCAAATCGAATGGAACAAGTTCCACTGGCTGCTCAACGCCGACGCTACGACGATGCAGTTGCTTGAGAGCCGCGTAGACCGTTCCTCTCCCGTGTACGCTGAAATTACCAAGGTCGTTCGCGAACGCCTGCACATCACCGCTGAAGACTGGCGCCGCCTCGAAGTCATCTGGGGCGATCACGTCTGGACGAATCTGCTGGCCATTGGTCGCGAGCGCAAAAACTTCGCTCTGCGGATGCTGGGTGGCTCACATGTAGGTTTCGTGCGCGCCACGCGCAAATGGTGGTCGCCGGTTAGCAAGTTGATCGAAGACCTGCGCCTCAGCCGCCGCCCCGTCTACTTCGTCTCTAGCAACACCCATAGCCTCGCCAATCTCTTCTCTGGCACGGCGCTGCGGCGCGAAGACGAACTGGTGCGCTTCGCCACCACTGGCGCTGATGCGCTGCTCGCCGAGGAGTATCGCAAGCTGAAAGAGGGCAAAGCGCCGGGCAACTGGCAAAACTTCCTCTATTACGCCGCCCGCGAATACCAGCGTACCGCCGCTGGTCAGGGATTCTCGCGCAGCCGCCCCGTCGAAGAGCAGGAGCGCGGCATCTGGTACATTGGCTCGCGCTTTGGCCTGGAACTTGATGTGCAGGTGATTGACCTCGCCAAGCTCCACGCGCAGGATCTCGATCCGCGCATCCGTGTTCCCGGCATCGAACGCATCGCCGAGAGCCGTGGCGTCATCGTCAACATAGATTACCCGCTCGGCATGGCGGCGTACCGGATTCTGCGCGAAGTGCTGGAAAACAACGTGCAGGTCAAGGGCATCTACATCCTTGGCAAAGCCGCCACACTCAACGGCAGCATCGGCGATGTAATGATCGCCAACGTCGTGCTCGACGAGCATAGCCAGAACACCTACTGGCTAGACAACTGCTTCAGCGCTGCGGATATCAGCAAGAATCTGGTCTTCGGCGCGGTGCTCGATAACCAGAAGGCCGTCTCCACCAAGGGCACATTCCTGCAGAATCGCGCCTATCTCGACTTCTACTACCGCGCCAACTACAGCGTCGTCGAGATGGAAGCCGGTCCGTATCTGGATGCTGTCTACGAGAGCCTGTACATGACACGCTACCCGACCAGCGAGAACATCAACTTCGCCAAGCTGCCGTTCGACCTGGGCGTCATCCATTACGCCTCCGACACACCCTATACGCGCGGCAAGAACCTTGGCGCGGGCAGCCTCTCGTACTATGGGATGGACGCGACCTACGCCACCACCATCGCCATCGCGCGGCGCATCCTCGACTACGAAGTCGGCGGGGCGCGCAGCGACGCCGTGGCACGCGCCGAGGCTCTGAAAGTGCGGCGCGGCGGGCAGACCGCCACCGCCCGCTCCTAGCGCAGCAGGCGTCAGACTGGCTCAATGGTGCTGGTCAGGCCGTAGCGTTCCAGGCCTTCGCGATAATATTCGGCTTGCTCCTTCAAGCAGATCAGCACCTCAGCCACACCGTGGGTATGCGCTTCCAGCATCACCCGCATCGCTCCATCCATGCCCAGCGCTGGCACGGTGCGCAGCAGCGCCAGCACCACGTGATCCATCGAATTCACATCGTCATTGTGCAGCAAGACACGGTAGCGCGGCAGCAGGCGTAGTATCTGGCGCACCTGCTCATCGGTGCGCGGAGTAGTGGTTTGTGAGCGTGGGCTGTGTTTCTCGGCCCGGCCACGAAAGAATGCCGCCATATACGCCTGCCGTCCCCTGACGCCGCCCCATGAGCGCCCGTCATCGCCGTAACATCTCGCTACTGCATAGACGAAACGGCGTCACGTCACGCCACACCTACCCCGCACACCCTATGCCGCCGGATGCGCCGCTCTCCGCCCGTGCGCCTGCGAATCCTACCCAAAGGACTAGGAATCGAGCCATCCGAACGAGGGATGAGGTTGCGCCGCCAGCGACGTATCATCACCGCAGTGGCGCGATGATCGCATGTACCGGCATCGCGAATGAACGGTAGTGAAGGGCTAAGGAGCACTCCCAATGGCAGAGACGAACGACCAGCAACAGATACCGACCACCTCCACGCTCGCCGCGTGGTCAGACCAGCTCGCGGACGCCGTGCAGAAGGCAGCGCGCTCCATCGTGACGGTGGCGGCGCGTCCCCGGCAGTCGGCCAGCGGCATACTATGGAATACAGGGCAGGAGACCATCGTCCTGACCGCCGACCATGTGGTCGAGCGCGAGGATGACATCACCGTCATACTCCCCGATGGCAAGCAGATCAAAGCGCAACTCATCGGGCGTGACCCCGGCACCGACATCGCGGCGCTGCGCGTCCCTGGTATCGAGATCAACGACAAGAACGCGCCCGCCGAAGTCAGCGATAATCTGCGCGTAGGCCATCTGGTGCTGGCGATTGGCCGCCCCGGCGCCGACGGCCCGCGTGTCTCGTTCGGCGCGGTCAGCGCGATTGATGGCCCCCGGCGCTCGTGGCATGGCAGCGAAATTGATGGCATCATTTATCCTGATGTCACCCTTTACCCTGGCTTCTCCGGTGGGCCGCTGGTGGATCTGGCGGGGCACGTGGTCGGCATGAATAGCTCGCATCTGACCCGCCAGAACAGCAGCGCACTCTCGGTGGCCACGCTCCGTCGAGTCGCCACGACGCTACACACGCATGGACATATTCGGCGCGCCTACCTTGGCATCGGCACGCAGCAGGTGGCCTTGCCCGCCGCGATGGCTCAGAAAGTGGGCGTCACGCAAGAGACGGCGCTCTTGATCGTCACCGTCGAACCCGGCAGCCCGGCGGAACAGGGTGGCCTGCTGCTCGGCGACCTGCTCGTCTCGGTCGCTGGACAACCGACGCCTGATGTGGAGGCATTGCGCGCGCAGCTTGGCAGCGACAAGCTCGGTCAGCCGCTCGCGTTGAAGCTGCTGCGTGGTGGCGAGCCGCGTGATGTTGCCATTACGCTTGGCGAGCGGGCGTAACACCTACCATAACGCATCCATAGTGCGTCGCATAGTTCTGGAGACACTTGATGACTACGACTTCTCCGATACAGCTCTCGGACGGCCTGGCCGCGCTGGCCGAGCGTGTCCGTCCCTCGGTGGTGCAGGTGCGCGCTGGCTCGCGCGGCATCGGCTCCGGCATCGTCTGGCAGGCGTCCGCGTCGAACGACGGCGCGCCGGAAGCGACGATTCTCACCAACGCGCATGTCGTCCGCGCGACAGGGAACGAGCCATTGACGATCCGCTTCGCCGACAAGCGCGAGCTGAATGCAACGATCCTGGGCATAGATATGGAGCATGACCTGGCGGCGCTGCGTATCCAGGGCGACGGGTTTGCTCCCGCTGAAATACGCGACTCCAGCACGCTGCGTGTCGGCGAACTGGTGCTGGCGGTTGGCAATCCGTTCGGACGCGAGGGCGCGGTGACGGTTGGCGTTGTCGCGGCGCGCGCCCCGGCTGATCCCGATGCCGAACTGGAACCAGCAGAGCCAGGCAACGGCGAACCAGCGCCCTCACAAGGCACTGAAGCCGAGAACGGACGGCGCAATGCGCACATCGAGCGCCGCCGCTGGTCGCCGCAATCGTTTGAACTGATACAGGCGGACATCCGGCTCTACCCTGGCAACTCTGGTGGACCGCTGCTGGACGCCAGCGGGCGTGTCGTCGGCGTGAACGCGATGATCTCCGGCGGTCTCGCGTTTGCCATTCCCAGCCGCATCGCGCAAGATTTCCTTGGGCAACTCGATAGCGCCACGCAGCGTCCACGTTTGGGTGTGGAGGTGCTGACGGTGCCGGTTCCAACGTCGCAACGCCAGGACGCCAACCAGGAATCCGCTGTGGTGGTGACGGGCGTCGCTCCAGATAGCGCCGCCGAGCGTTCCGGCGTGCTGGTGGGCGATGTGATTCTGGCGGTGAACGGTCACGGCGTCGCCACCGCCGAGGGCCTGGTGCGCGCACTGCGCTCCACAGCAGGCAGCGCACAGGGCGCTATCACGCTGACGCTGCTGCGGGGTGGCGTCCGCACTGAGCTGGCCCTCGTGCCCGAATTGCGGGCAGTCGCGTAGTGTGAGCCTGAAGCGGTTGGTGGTGATGTGACACCAGCCGCTTCGCGCATTGTTCCTTTTCGTCATGAGAGGTGGAATCTACCCATGCGGGTCTCTGTCGTCTCCGCATATCCGGCGATTCGTTCTGGTTTGGCGGCGCTGCTCGATGCCCAACCTGGCTGGGTCGTGGCGGGCGAGGCGTCGCCGGAGAGCCTGCGCGACCGCCCGCAGGCGAACGTCGCCGAGGTGGCTGGCGAGCGTCCCGATGTGGCGCTGCTGGATGTAGACCCGACGCACACGGTGGATGACATTCTCGACTGGTTGGGCGCGCTTCAGCCGGATCGCGGGGTGGTGCTGCTCGGCGCGCCTGAGGCGAGTGGGCGGCGCGATGCGTGGCAGGGCGCTGCCCAGATCGTGCGGCAGGTCGCGCGCACGCTGGATGAGCAGGGACTTGCGCTGGGCATCGTCGGACGCGATGCGGCCGTTGAGGAAATCGTCACGGCGATTACCACAGTTGCCGGTGGGCTGGTCGCGGTGGACCGGCGACTCGCTACCCAGTTGTTCGCCGCGCCCGAACCGGCCGTCACAGCCGCAACGGAGCGATTGACTGCCGGGCAGGATACGCTTACCGCGCGTGAACTGGAAGTGCTGCAATTGCTGGCGCAAGGATTGCCCAATAAGATCATCGCGCAACGCCTGCATGTGAGCGAGCACACCGTCAAGTTTCACGTCTCTTCGATCATGCTCAAGCTGGCCGCGGCCAGCCGCACAGAGGCCGTCACCCTCGCCGCGCGCAAGGGGCTGTTGATTCTCTGAGCGATAGACTATACTACAAGCCAAAGCGGTCAATCGCTGGCTTGTGGCGTCTACGGTTCTGAGAACAGGTGGCCCTGAGTGGACGAGTCGCGCATCTACCTCACGCATCTTGAGTGTTCGGTTTGTGGCAAGCAGCACGCGGCGAACGTCGAGCAGCATCTCTGCTCCTGTGGCGGCATCCTGCTGGCACGCTACGATCTCGCCGCGGTCGCCAGCGATGTGCCACGCGACCGCATCGCCGCGCGTCCATGGTATGCGGGCCTCTGGCGCTACAGCGAACTCCTTCCGGTCGCCCCGGCCGACCGTGTGACGCTGGGCGAGGGCGCGACGCCGCTGCTTCCTCTCGATTGGCTCGGCCAGGAATTGGGGATGGATGCATGGCTCAAAGACGAGGGGCTGAATCCAACCGGCGCGTTCAAGGCGCGGGGCGCGGCGGTGGGCGTGTCGCGGGCGAAAGCGCTTGGCGCGCGAACCATCGCCCTGCCGACGGCAGGCAACGCGGGCGCGGCCTGGGCGGCATACGGCGCGCGAGCAGGTGTGCCCGTCATCGTGGCGATGCCCAAGGATGCGCCGCCGTTGACCCAGCAGGAGGTCGCGCTCTACGGTGCGCGGCTGCATCTGGTGGACGGGCTGATAAGCGACGCGGGCAGGTGGGTGGCGGAAGGGGTGGCGCGCGAGGGCTGGTACGACGCCAGCACGTTCAAGGAGCCGTATCGCCTGGAAGGCAAGAAGACCCTGGGCCTGGAAATCGCTGAGCAACTTGGCTGGCAAACACCTGATGTCATCCTCTATCCCACCGGCGGCGGTGTCGGCCTGCTCGGCCTCTGGAAAGCCTTCGCGGAGTTGCGCGAACTTGGATGGATTGCGAGCGATAGACCCGCGCCGCGTCTGGTCGCGGTGCAGGCGGCGGGCTGCGCTCCGGTGGTGCGCGCGTGGGAATCTGGCGCGGATACGACGGCCTTTTGGGAGGGCGCGCAAACCATCGCGGCGGGCCTGCGCGTGCCTGGCCCGCTGGCGGGCGCGCTGATGCTGCGCGTGCTCCGCGAGACGCGGGGAACGGCCATCGCCATCGAAGATGAGGCTATCGCGCAGGCAATGAGCGAACTGGCTGGGCACGGCTTCTGGGTCTGCCCCGAAGGCGCGGCGCTGCTGCCTGCGGTGCGCCGTCTGCGCGCGAGCAACTGGATTCGCGCTGGCGAGTCGGTCGTGTTGCTAAATACCGGCTCTGGGCTGGTCTACCCTGATGTGACGCCGCCGAACGGTGCAGTGGTGATATAGGCGAGAAGATAAGCACGAGAGGAGTGCGTGATGGAAGCTCTCATGCGCAGCGACTATTGCCAACAGCCGATCACAGGCGCCCCACTAGTTTGTCATACGCGTCATGACCGCCAATCCAAAACCAGACAATTTCATCGCCATCGCGGATTCCTACCGCTCGATAGTCATCATTGACTCGCACCGAATGGATGGGTTTAGAGGGATGAACCTGCTTGAAGCGCAGACCAGGGTGATAGGGATTCTGCTTGAAACGCTGGTAGGCTTCTCGCGCTTGCTCTTGAATCTGTGGTGGCAGTGAGTCAAAGGCTTTGCGGAAGCGCGCGGTCCGGGAAGATTTCACAGGTCTTCTGGCTCAAATGGCTCGGTCAGTCCGGCGCGATGTTCCGCGAGCGCTTCATCGGCGAGTTGGGCTAACGCATCAGCCGAATCCGCGAATGCTTCGGCCCACCGGCGCTCTGAGGCCAACTCGTCGAGAATCCATCGTGCCAGCGCTTCTTGTTCAGGCTGGGGGAGCTTGGCGGCTTCCGCAAAGGCTTGTTCGAGTGTTGGTGTCATGCCATAACCCTCCTGCGCTGCCCGATTTGCTGAACTACATGGTAGCACATGTCTGCGAACATTGGCTGTCTCTCACTCGGCCGCGCTGGCCCACACACCCAGGTAGGTGATAGCCCGGCTGAGGATCACGGGATCTTCGCGGGCGCAGCCGATCAGCGCGTTGCACAGATGGCAGAGCAGCGCCCGCACCTGCCCCGTGCCGTGGTGATGGTCCACGACGAGCTTCACGCCGTCCGTGCCACAGATAGCGCACGCGCCCCCCTGCTGCTCGCGCATGGCGTGATACTGCTCGATGGTGATGCCGTAGTGATATTTCAGATCCGCATTTCGGGCACGATCAGGAAATTGCGCGACATACTCGCGCCGTCGCTTGAGCTTGCACGCCTTACAAGTCGGCTCGACACCATAGGTGCATTGTCGTGCCGTTGGGAATTGCGAGATTGGCTTATACTCCCCACATCGCTTACAGGTTCTACCTTCGGGTTTCTCATCTGTTGCATGGTTCGGGCGCAAAGCATGATAACAATCATAGCAGATATTGCGCCTATATGCTTTCGCTCTGTTCCCATACCATTTGAGGAGAAATTCGGTCTCGTCTTTCTCGCCACCACACCTGACACACACCTTCTTCATCCCGAAGCACCCTTTCACGTACCGGCACTTCGGCAAGAAAAAGACAATGCGACCACGAGCCAAAATGCCCGGTGTCGCATTCACCGTAATGGTATTTACTTGTCCAACTGGGTGGAGGTGAGGGGGATCGAACCCCTGACCTCAGCATTGCGAACGCTGCGCTCTCCCATCTGAGCTACACCCCCAGGTGCCTCAGTAGTATAGCACGGCGTGCGGTGCGTTGCAAGTGGGATGTGTGGAGAGTGAGTTGGTAGCGAGCGGGCGTCCTCCGGACGCCCCTACGGGTGGGGCGTCGCGGTGGGCGTGGCATGCGCGGGGACGAGCGGCAGGTGCGACGCGAGCGGCGTGAGCAGCAGCAGGCAGTACGCGGCGGCGGCGATGCCCAGCACGAGATAGATGCGGCGCGACCACGTGAAGTAGCGGTGGAAGCGTGCGGCTTCGGGGATGGGCTGCGCGCGCATGGCGGCGCGCTCCTCGGCGGTCAGCTCGTGGAGGGTGGCGAGGCGCTGGGTTAGCTCGTGCTCCTGCGCGTCGAACTGCTCGTGGCGCGAGCGCAGCACAAACAACTGGATGAAGACCAGGAAGTAGAGCGCATAGAGCGCGAAGGCCAGCCGCTGCACGGCGAGGCTTTGCGCGGGCTGGAGCAGCGCCGCCACCATCACGCCCAGCGCCAGTAGGATGCCGCGATACACGTTATCCACCAGATCCGAAGTGAGATCGGCGATGGCTTTGCCCACGCTGGCGACATAGGACGCGACGGCATCCAGCGCCTGCTGGCGCGCGGTGAAATACTGGTCGGTCTGATGCTTCAGATAGAGGCGGAAGGTGGCGTGGGCGGCGGGCAGCGCGCGGCGGGCGGCGCGCTCCACCTCGGCGAAGGCGATGCGCGTGCCAGCCGGAAACTCGCGTGCCAAACAGTCGCGGGCGATGTAGAGGCGGTCGGGCGCGGCGCTGGCGTAGGCCCAGGCGGCGAGGGCGGAGAGGACCTCACCCTCGGCCCCTTCCCCATGGTGAGAGGGGGGGACAGAGAAGCGGCCAGCAGTGGCCGATGTGGCCGATGTGGCCGATGTGGCCGCGGGGGCAGTTGCCGATTCTGCCGATTTTGGCGGTTGCGTGGGGGTGAATGACGGGATGTGGCCGGAGCTGGGGGGAGAATTTTCGCCGTTTTCGCCGCTGATCGTGGCATCATGTGGGAGGGTGAGCGTGCGGATAGGTGTGCCCGCGAAGCGTAGCAGCAGCGTGTCATCGCTGGCGCGCTGGACCGAGGTGGCGAGGTACATCGCCGCGAGCGATTCGCGCATCGCTGCCAGCGGGCGCGCGGTGGCATCTAGGCCAGGCGCGCGGGAGGTGAGCGCGAGATGCTCTGGCGTGAGGCTACACGCGGGGATGGTCCAGATGGATTCGGCGTCGCGCAGGTGGCGAATCTCGTCCGCGCGCTCCTGAAACTGCCGCCAGCCGTCGTGCGAAATCTCCAGCCAGTCGGGGGCGTCGGTCTGCGCGCCTATGACTTCGAGGGCAGGGCTGGCGAGGTAGCCGCTGGCGTCGCAGAGGACTATCACCGCGCGGCCACCTGGACGGGCGAGGCCCTGCTGCTCCCAGAAATCGAGTGCGGTGATGGTGAGGATGGGATAGAGGGCGGACGACTGAAAGTAGACGGCGACAGTGGTGGCTGCCAGGGCATCGGGCGTGCCGAGGTGGCCGGGGCGGGTGGCGAGCAGTGCGCGGGCGGCGGCGATGGCGCGCGTCTTGGCGAGCGCTACACGGATGTTCACGCGCAGATCGCTGCCCTGGTTCGCCGCTGTGGCCTGGGCGTCGGCGACGAAGCGCGCGAAGGTGGCGGATGGCGCGGCATCGGCGCGTAGCGGCACAATCTCTTGTTCATCTTCCAGGCCCAGGCCAGTAAGCTGAAGGTCTAACTCCAGGTCCGCGCCGCAGAGCGCGAACCAGCGTTCAACTGTGTCGGGCGGCAGCGCGGCAAGCTGATCCAGTGGGATGCTGGCCTGCGCTTCGAGGCGGTCTATCGCCTCCAAACTTGCCATGCGTTCGGCGTCAAGCCCACAGGCTGCGCCGATCTCGGTGACGGTCGCGCTATAGGCGCGCAGTGTTGCCAGCGGCTGCGCGTCCGCGTCGTCGTGCCGTGTGGCGGTCGCTGGAGTTGTCGTGCGCCGCGATTTCTGGCCGCTCATGCGCCGCTCACCTCCTTCAGCGTCAGCGACGACAGCACCAGTTCATAGGTGTTGCCGGTCTTGCGGATATTTTTGGGGTCGAGTAGGGTGGTGAGCCGGTCGGCGCGGACCCGCAGCCGCGCGCCGCCGTCCAGTTCAAGCGTCACGTAGTTCAGCAGCGGCGCGGCAATCGCGGCATCCACATCGAAGCGATCTACGCGGCCATCCAGCCCTTCGCTCAACGACCCGGCCAACTGTTCGACGAGGCTGGCGCGGAGCGCAGGCTGCGTGGGCAGTGCCAGCGCGGCGAACGGCGCGAGCACCACCTGCGGCGCGCTGAGCACGGCGCGGCGGGCGGCGTAGAACTTGAATAGCTCTTCGGGGTTGAGCCGGTCGCGGTGGGCGTCGAGCCAGAGGTCGGTGAGATCGAGGAAGCCGCGTGTCAGGCGGCGCGGCGAGGGCGCAAGCGCGACGCCGAGGAAGCCTTTATAGAAGAACGCGGCAACCCCCTCAGCACGCGGGCCAGCCTGGTTATCCAGCAGCGTCACGTCGAATCCGCCGCTGGTGGCACTGGCGGTGATCAGAGCGCACTTTTGCAGTTGGCGGTCCTCCGGCAGCAGATTATCCGCGCGCTCGTAGACCACGCGCATCCGCCCGTCCACCGGAGCGAAGCGGCGGGCCAGCCGTGTCTGTGGGTCGAGCTTGAGCAGCGCCACATGCCGCTGTGCGTCGCCATCTTCGCGGTAGACCAGTGCGGCGAAGTCGCCAGCGGCGATGTTCTTGGGCTTCATGCGCGCGAAGAGGCGCTGGGCCAGGCCTTGCGAGGCGGTGACAAAGGAGGTGTCATCGTCCAGCAGGGCGCGGCATGCCTGGGCTACCTCGCCATCGGTCTCGGCGAACGTGCCACACCAGTCGGCGCGGCTGGCGGTGGCGGCGATATAGGAGACGAAGAGCGGATGCGCCTCGGCGGAGAGCGTGGCAATCTCTTGCGATACCACGAGTTGCGGCGTCTGGTTATCGAGTTGGTGCTGGATGATGCGCTCGATCTGCACTGCGCCTGTCGCGCCGGGAATCGTCGCCGCTGGCGCGCTCTGCCCCACAGAGGCGGCTATCGCGCCACCGCCGCGCCCACCTCGTCCCTTCGCCAGTTGTGGGTTCGCCATCCCTCCACCCTCCTCGCCACACCACGCCGCGCCTGCCTGATAGTGTATCATTCCGCACGCGATTGCGCTGGACGGCAATCCGGCGATGGGAGCAATGGGCAGGATTGGCATATGTTTTGCGACGCGGCGAGATGGACAAAAGTCACTAGCCAGTCTGTCTACACACTGGCACCTTCCCGTTACCTGTGGCGTAACTCTCTATAGCGAACCCGCACAGGCGGGTTTCGCGGCCGTAGGCCATCCAGGCGCGGTTTCAACCGCCCGCTATTCAGTGGGCTAGCACAAGAGCGCATTTCGTTACCTGCTCCGCGATGTCTCGTTTTTCGCTGTGAGGGACGCAAGAGAAGGCGTGTTTCACGGCGGGCGACGCGGTGTGAGAGGTGTGAGATTCCGGTGGAGTTTGGTGTCTGCGAGTATACGCTGGTCTTCCGGCGGGCAATCGAATATCGGGGCGCACGCGCCGCGAAACGAACATGGGAGGTCGCGCGGCCACATCTGGGCCAGCAGCGGCCCCACAGTACCGCGCGCAAGACGAAGCGGACGCCGGTGGCGCGCGAGGTGGCGCAGATGCTAGTAGTGCCGGTCTATTCGACACTGGCGCTGGATCCACTTTCGTATGAGCATTTCCTGAAGGAGAGCGGCGTGCTGAGCGAGGCGCTGGCGCTGCTGGCGCGGCTGACGCTCAAGGATGCGGCGGCGGTGGAGACGACGCGGCGCCAGATTCACTCGCTGGTGATGGCCGCCGAGGTGCAGCACATCGTAGATCGCATGTCGGCGTAGGATAGTAAAGTTAGGCGCTGGCGGGCACATCGTGGTGTTGCGGCTCAGGCACGGGGCGGCCATCTTCGCGCGCAATCTCAATCCATTCTCCGATGATGACCTGGGCGTTGGCAATAGCTTCCGCAGGCGTCGCGCCATCGGCCATGCACCCTGGCAGCTCTGGCACTTCAGCGAGCCAGGCGTTATCTGGCTCGCTCCATGTCAGGATGATGCGGTACTTGTACTCAGGCATCGTGTACCCCCTAATTCTCTCTAGCTGATCTTCGTCTGGCCGTACTTCTGGAGCAGCTTGCGGATCTGCCGCACCTCAAAGGGTTTCGCTTTGCCATCGCGCAACGGTTGAATGTTGACGATTTCAGGTTGTCCCCGCTTGCGAAAGATGTGGTGATCGCCTCTGATGCTCTGGATGTAGCCCAATCGCGCAAGCAATCCGCACAGGCCATCAAACGGGATATTCGCATCGGCCTTGCCGCTCAGCACCTGACGTAGCAGCTTCTCCCATTGTGCCACCTGCGCCTCACTTTCCGCATGCCCCACCGAACATCGCATTGGGTTCAGCCTACACGTTGATTGGAGTGCTCTGACCCCTAGGAATAGATAGCCTATTATCCCCGGCAACGGCCCACCATCGCCCGCCTACCGCCGCTACTCCACATCGCACCCCAGCCGCCGCGCCGTCTCCCGCGCCTGCGCCTCATCCGGCACGCCCATCGCGTGGTAGATCGCGATAGCCTGTTGCAACAGCGCGCACCCCTCGTCACGATTGCCCCGATGAAGAATGAGCAGCTCCCCGCAGGACATTGCTACTCCTGCGTAGTTCGCTGCATCCTGTACCTCATTCAAGACGATTAGCCCTTGCCGGTAATAAGCTTCTGCTTCCTCCCATTGCTCCCGCGCTTTCGCAATGACTCCAAGCTGTGCAAGAACCATACCCTCACCTTGCCGACTCTGCACTTCACGGGCTATCACCAGGCTTTCTTGAAAGTAGCGTTCGGCGTCGTTGAACTGGCCCCGCCTTAGCGCAATCTGGCCCAGGCCAGACAGCATGACGCCTTCACCGTGCTGGTCCTGTGCCTCGCGGCGAATCGTCAGGCTTTGCTGAAAGTAGATTTCCGCCGCATCTAATCGCCCCTGGTGTTGGACGAGAGAACCCAACTTGCCCAGCGCCACGCCTTCCTCGCGGGTAGCTCCTATATCCTGCATGATACGGAGATACCGCTCAAAATTGGCTTGCGCGCCTGCCAGATCGCCGCGCAGCCTCAGGATGTCGCCCAGGATGCCCAGTGCCACCCCTTCACTACGCAGGTCATGTTCCTCACGCCAGGTGGTCAAGCTTTGATTGATGTACTCCTCGGCAAGGGGCACTTTCCCTGCGACCAGTAATGCGGTCGCATAGGCAAGCTGGAGACGCGCAGTGAACAGGTCATTATCCCGCTGACCAGTAGCAATGGCGATCCGCTCGGCGGCGTCGATACCCCAGGGCAGGCAGCGCAGACTGTTATAGGTGCGCCAGCGGTCGCGCCAGTAGTTCCGCATGCCCATACAGAGGCGCGCGACCAGCCTATCGCGGGCATCGTCCGGCGCGGAGGCGTGTGCCCAGTCGAGCATGCCCGCGATGTTCTCGGCATCGGGCGCTTTCGCTGCGTCGGGGGTGGCGATGGCATAGTCGGCGTAGAAGGCGGCGAGGGCAAGGGCGGCGGCAGCGGCGGTAGCGTCGTCAGTCATATTGGCGGCCAGGGCGCGCAGCAGCGGATGCAGGCGCAGACGTTCGCGGTCGCTGCCCTCTGGCGTCGTGGTGTCGAGCGATGTGTCGAGCAGGGCGCGGCGCACCAGCAGGTCTACGGCGTCCTCCGGCGGCGCAATGCCTAGGCCAGCGGCGATGGCGATGGCGGCGTTACGGCCGAATTCGGGCGTCGGAACGACGGCGAGCGCGGCGAAGAGTCGGCGGGCGTCGGTGGGTAGTGTGCGGATACTACGCAAGAGCGATTCCTCCACAGCGCGCTGGCCATCTGATCCGGTGATGCGTAGCGGTTGTGTCTCTAGCTCGGCGGCGAACTTCGCAAGGTCGCGCTTCAGGTCGGCGGCCTCGGCAGCGGCCAGGCGCACCGCCAGCGTGTGGCGGTCCAGCGCGGTGATGATGCGCTCGACGGCGGCGCGGTCGGTGGGGGAGAAGGCGTTGGCGGAGGCGAGGCCATAGGCGCTGGCGAAGAGGTCGCGGGCGTCGCTTTCGGGCAGCAACGCCAGCTCGCGGCGGGCGTCTGGCGCGACGGGTAGCCCATGGCGCGCGGTCAGCAGCACCGGCACGCCGGTCTCGCGCAGCGGGGCGAGCAGCGCGTTGGCGTCGAGTTCCGGCTCGACGTTGTCGAAGACGAGCAGCGCATCTTTGCCGCGCAGCAGCCGTAGCGCGGCGGTGGCAAGCTGCGGCGCGGTGGCGGAATCGGGCAGGATATCGGCGCTGGCCCCTGGCGGCACGAAACGCAGCAGCGCGTCGCGCAGCACGGCCAGCGCATCGGACTTGCCCAGGCAGTCGGCGACGACGACGCCATCATGGAAACGGCCTTCGTCATAGAGGCGGCGCACGGCGACGCCCGCCAGCGCGCTCTTGCCGATGCCGCCCAGCCCCGACACCGCCGTGATGGCGGTGACGGAGCCGCCACCGGCGCGGAGCCGCGCCATCGCCCAGGCCAGGTCGTCCACGCGCCCCACGAAGCGTTCGGGGTTGGGCAGCGCGGCGAAGTCCAGTGGCGGGCCGAGCGCGATGGTGGCGGGGCGCTCGTCGGTCTTGCCCCGGCGGATGGCAGCGAGCAGGTCGGTGTAGGCGCGGCGGTCGGTGCGCGCGTCGTTGCCAGGGAGATAGGTGATGTACTGGATCAGGCCAAGCAGTTTGGACACATCGCAGGTCTGGCGCAGCACAGGGATGATCACCATCGGTTCGGCGCGAGTACGGTCATTCTTCTCCTGAATGGCGAGGCGTATCTCCTCCTGCACCCACGGCGAGGCGACGGCATCTGGCGTCAGCAGCACCACGACGACGTTGCGCGCGGCGATCTCGCGCACGATCTGATCCATCCAGTAGTCGCCCGCCACCAACCCGCCGGTCCACGTCTGCTCCCCCGGCTGCGGCGGACGGCCCAGCACGTCGTACCAGACCGCGCCGGGGCGGCCCACTTCGGCAGCGAGGCAGTGGGCCAGGGCGATGCCGAAGTCGTTGTCGCGCTCGCTGTGACTGATGAAGACGCGGGGAATGAAGCGCGCGGGCCGTGTCTGGATGGCGGTGGTCGTAGAGGTGGCAGGGGTGGTCATCGGCGGCCCTCGCTCTCGTCAATTGTGGGATGGACCTAACCCCCGGCCTCTTCCCTACGAGGGAAGTGGAGGCAGAGGCCAGCGGGACGCTGGCGGTACAACCAGCAACGTCTATCGCACGGTCGCCCGATCCAGTGAGCGCCAGTATAGCAGCAATCGAGTCCGACAGCAAGGAGCATGTGGAATGCGCGCGGCGGGCGGGATGGGTGGCGTGGGCCGCTTCTCAGCATGAATGCTCACACACAATACAGTGGAGATGTTCCTGTTCCGAATCCGCGACGGCGGGTTTGGTGGCCGCTGGCCCTCAGGCACGGTTTATGTACCTTTACAATTTAGGAGGGACGGCGCTCATGGCCGAGCGAAGCGGGCGGTTGAAACCGCGCGACGGGCGCACGCCGTGCGCCCCTACGATGGCGTGCCGCCACGAAAACCGCCGTCGCGGGTTAAGCAGAGAGCCATATTTGAAATCGGCCCTACCTCAAGAAGCAGGATAGCGCCATCACGTGCCTCCGGTCACACATCGCCGTTGCGTTTCGTCATAGCGTTGGATGTCATTCAACACAGTGAGAGACAACACAGCGAGAGAAGGGAAACTACCATGCCTCTGAAGGTGACCGCGTTCATGATCGGCGTCGAAGACTTGGCGCGCTCCAAGAAGTTCTACGGGGAAGGCCTGGGCTGCACCATAGACCAGG
Source organism: Ktedonobacterales bacterium (assembly GCA_030167145.1). Taxonomy (GTDB): domain Bacteria; phylum Chloroflexota; class Ktedonobacteria; order Ktedonobacterales; family JADMIN01; genus SMAG-U1939. Next base: position 947,177 of record CP126532.1, read on the forward strand.
ACTATCCCAATTTCGTCAAGTTCGACCTGGGTGACGGATCGTCGTCGCTGGCCCTCTACCAGCGCGAGGCAGCGGCCCAGGATGCCGGTGTCTCCTCAGAGGGATCCGGCTTCCGTGGCGTCTCGTTCCACTACATCGTCCCGTCGAGCGAAGCTGTAGACGAGGTCATCAGCGCCGCCGTGGCCGCTGGTGGTAGTGTCGTCAAGGCAGCGGCGGCCTCGCAGTGGGGTGGATACTTCGGCTACTTTGCTGACCCCGATGGTTACCTCTGGAAGGTCGCGTCCGCCGACTAACTCACACCACTCCCGCATCAGCCACGCCTCTTGGTACGTACAGCACGCCATCAATCGTGCCTCGCGCCAGGAGGCTTCGGCACCTGATGCGCCGCTCGTCCATCCCGCCGACCACTGCTCCTTGCATTGTCACGTCCCCATCTGAACACAATTGACCGCCCCCGCCTCAGCCGCACATCCCCCTTGCATGCTACACTACTCCAAGCGATCCCGATTCCACCGCAAGGAGTAACCCGCATGCGGCAAAGAATCGGCTGGCTCTCGCGCAATCGGAGAATATGGAAGAAATCTGTAGACACCGCCGCATGGCTTTGGGATATGCTTGAACGCATCACGAGACGACGATGAGAAGGGGTACCATCGAGCCATGGGCAGGAGAAATTATCTGATCGAAGGCGTTTCCGGCGCTGGCAAAACGGCGGTCTGCACTGAATTGCAGCGGCGCGGCTACCAGGCCATTCATGGGGATCGGGAATTGGCGTATCAAGGCGATCCGGAAACTGGTAACCCAACTGATGGTCTCACGCGCGAACACCCGGAAGTCTTCAGGTCCGAGCACCACATTTGGGATGTAGAGAAAGTACAAGCCTTCGTCGCCAACCAGGATGAGGCGGTCACCTTTTTCTGCGGTGGCTCGAGGAACTTCGCGAAATTTCTCGCGTTATTTGACGGCGTGTTTGTCCTTGAGGTTGACCTGGACACCTGTCTGCGGCGAATTGATGAGCGAGTGGCACTGGACCCAACGGACTGGGGCGCAACACCAGCGGAACGGGAACTCACTGTGCGCTTGCATCACACGAAAGAAAACATTCCGAAAAACGGTATCATCATCGTCGCCACCGCACCGCTCGCGCGCGTCGTTGACGAGATTGTCCGACTAAGCGACGCACATACCACCCTGTAGAGTGTGATGCACGAGGCAAGTGGCAGGTAGCGCCCAGCGTGCCCGCGTCGTATCGCGTTCGTGAGGCGTCGCCTGTGGACACGACGACCGGCTCGTGCTCCGGCCGTTGATGGCCGAGAGTTAGTCACATCTACTGAGAGCGGTCCTACCCCCAGAAGCAGGATAGCGCCCGCACCGCCCCCGTGTTATAATCGAAGATGGAGTGCCTGAAACCAGCATAGACAATACCCACGAGCTTGGCATACACCGTGCGACGCCCTCCACCGCCCACAGCACGGGCGGCATATCTCCGGTAGGCGCTATAGCATCAGGTCGGGCGGCACGCGGTGGACGAGGCGGTGGAATCAGTGAACGATTCAGGCCTGACCAGGCTTGCGAGAAGGGACATATCGCCATCATGAGCACGACTCCTCCCCGGCGCGGCAAAGACATCCCCATGCTGCCGCCGCGCACACCCGCCGAATATATCGCCGGCCAGCAAGAGGCGAACGTCGTCATGACCAGCTTCGCCGACATGCTCAAATGGGCGCAGAACTACGCGCGCAGCCGCTCCATCTGGCCCCTGGGCTATGGCCTCGCCTGCTGCGCCATCGAGATGATGGCCACCGCCCAATCGCACTACGACCTCGCCCGCTTCGGCTCCGAAGTCTTCCGCTCCAGCCCGCGTCAGGCCGATCTGATGATCGTCGCGGGCACGGTCTGCACCAAGATGGGGCCGCGCCTGGTGCGCTTGTGGGAGCAGATGCCCGAACCCAAGTGGGTGCTCTCGCTCGGCCAGTGCGCCACCTCCGGCGGCGAGTTCTACGACTCCTATTACACCGTCCAGGGCGTAGACACCCTCGTCCCCGTAGACATCTACGTGCCCGGCTGTCCACCCCGCCCCGAAGCGCTGATCGAGGGCATCCTCAAGCTGCGCGAAAAGATCGAAAAACAGGGCCTCAAAATCAAGGGCGAGGAGTAGCTCATGCGCGGGATTTTTCAGGGACTTGGCCTGACCCTCAGCCACCTGACGCACCCCAAAGTCACACGGCTCTACCCGTATGAGAAGCGTGTTTTGCCGGAGCGCAGCCGTGGCCTGATCCAGCTTATCCAGGAAGACGGCCAGGATACCCCCTTCAACCTCAAGTGCGAGGCATGCCTGCTCTGCGAGAAAATCTGCCCGCCGCGCGCCATCACCATCGAGGCGCGGCCCACGCTGCGCTTCCGCCAGCGTCCGTGGTTCTCCGAGAAGGCTGTCGCGGGCTTCTACACCCCACGCCTCTCGCCCTACGCCGTCAAATATCCCGACAAGAAAGAATCGCCGCCCACCGAGACGCCGGTCGCCATTGACCTGGAAGCGCCGGTAGACCTCGCCACCGTCGAGCAGATTCTGGATCACGCCTCGCTGGAAGGCTGGGATCTCACCGCGATGGTCAACGAGATCATGCAGGCGTATCACGGCTTGCCGCTGCAAGTCGCGTGGCGCGTCGTCGAGCGGCGCGGAGTGGACCTCAGCGACCTCTTCGGCATCGCCACCGCCAGCCCGTATTTTGCCCCCGCCAAACCCAAGGTCGCGGGCGTGCTACGCGACGATCAGGTGGAACGCGGCCCGTCACCGGCCAATCGCGGCAAGTATGGCAGCATCAATCACAGGAGGGGCCAGAGTGCCTGATACAGCAGCATACCGTCTCCTCAGCAAACCCGGCGAACCCGCCCCCGTCTCGGTCGACGCCTACCAGCGCCAGGGCGGCTACGTGGCGCTGCGCCAGGCCGTCACGCTGACGCCCGGCAAGGTGCTCGACGAGATTCGCACCGCCAATCTGCGTGGTCGCGGTGGCGCGGGCGTGCTCACCGCCGAGAAGATGGACCTCGTCGCTCGCTCTGCCGAGGCCGAAAAATACCTGATCTGCAACGCCTACGACGCCGACGCGCGCTCGCTCATCAGCCGCACCATCCTGGCCCAGCGGCCCCACGCCGTCATCGAGGGCATGGCGCTCGCCGCCTACGCCATCGGCGCGTCCGAGGCGTTCCTCTATCTGCGCGGCGACAAGGCGCTGGCCGAGATCGTCACCACCGCGCTGCAAGAGGCGCGCGACGCGGGCATCCTGGGACGCGGCATCTTCGGCTCCAGCTTCGTCTTTTCGATTACGCTGGCTGGCGCGGAGATGGGCTTCATGGGCGGCGAAGAATCCACGCTGATCCAGATCCTCAAGGGCCGCCCCGCCAAGGCGCAGCAGCGCCCGCCCTATCCCACCGAATACGGCTTCGCCGATAAGCCGACCATCGTGCAGAATGTCGAAACGCTGGTCAACCTGCCGCTGATCGTCGCGCGCGGCGGCGACGCCTTCCGCAAACAGGGCACAGCGCTCACCGCTGGCACGAAGCTCTTCACCGTGCTGGATGGCAATGGCGGCGCGACGCTGGTCGAAGTGCCGTGCGGCGCGACCATCGCCGAGGCGCTGCGTGCGGCGGGCCTGCAAGTCAACGAATCCAACGCGCGCGGCGTCGCCGTCGGCGGCATGGAGGGCGGCGTGTTGCCGCTCGCGCAACTCAGCACGCCGCTGGACTTCGAGCCAGTCGAAGACGCGGGCGCGATCATCGGCTCCGGCATCCTGGAGGTGCTGCCGCGCAACACTTGCCTGGTCCACTGGACGATGGAGCGCATGCGATTCCTTGCCCGCGAATCCTGCGGCAAGTGCGTGCCCTGCCGTGTCGGCGTCAAGCGCATGGCCGGAACACTCGAAGGCATCGAAAGCGGCGTCGGGGCGCAGGGCGATCTGGTGCTGCTCGAAGAGTTCTCGCACTATGTGCCCGATGGCTCGCTCTGCGGCTTCGGCGTGAACGCGGTGCGCCCCGTTGTGACGGCGATGAAGTATTTCGCGGACGATTTCAATGCGCATCTGAATGGCGCTTGCCCCACCGGCACATGCCTTCCCGTGCGCGCCCATCGCTACGCGACCAAACATGTGCTGTAGCATGTCACTGGAGATGAGGAACCCATGGCGATAACCACACGCAACGACATGGCTACGGCCCCCAATGGCCAGCCGTATGAGCGCAACGAAGTCGGCCAGCCGTCATTCGAGGTCGAGATAGACGGCCACAAGATGCGGGCCTACGAAGGGCAGACCGTGCTCAGCGTCGCCGTTGACAACGGCATCCTGGACATTCCCAACCTCTGCAACGACGAGAAACTGGAGCCGACCTCCGCCTGCCGAATGTGTCTGGTGGAGATCGAAGGCGCTGAACGCCCGCTGCCCTCGTGCAACACCCCCGCCGTCCCTGGCATGGTGGTGCGCACCAAGTCCGACCGGCTCAAGGGCATCCGCCGCACCAATCTGGAAATGATCCTCTCGGACCACAACGCCTACTGTCAGCCGCCGTGTCAGGTTGGCTGCCCGACACATATTGACATCCCCGGCTATCTCGAACTGATCGCCAAAGGCCAGAACCGCGAGGCGGCGCGTCTCGTCAAAGAGGTGCTGCCCTTCCCCTATATCCTCGGCCTGACCTGCCCAGCCCCCTGCCAGGAGGTCTGCCGCCGTGGCCTCGTCGAGGAAGAGATCGCCATCTGTCGCATGCACGGCTTCGCCGCCGAGCAGTGCATGGATGATCCGCCGGTCCCCTACGTGCAAGAGGCCCCCACCGGCAAGCGGGTCGCCATCGTCGGCGCTGGCCCCACCGGCCTCACCTGCGCCTACTATCTGGCGCTGCAAGGCCACTACTGCAAAGTCTTCGAGATGCAACCCCAGGCGGGCGGCATGCTGCGCTACGGCATCCCCGAATACCGCTTGCAGAAAGACATGATTGATAAGGAGTTCAATGGCGTCTGGAAGCTCGGCGTAGACGCGCAGTACAACGTCAAGCTCGGCGAAGACTTCACGATTGACGACCTCTTCAAGGAGGGCTTCGACGCCGTCTTCCTCGCCATCGGCGCGTGGACCTCCAACGAGCTTGGCCTCGACGGCCAGGATAACCCTGGTGTCGTCAATGCCATCAGCTTCCTCATCGAAAAGACCGAAGGCCGCGAGCAGCCGGTAGACGACACCAAAGAGGTCGTCGTGCTGGGCGGCGGCTTCACCACCTTCGACTGCACCCGCACCTCGCTGCGCCTCGGCGCGAAGGTCCACACCGTCTACCGGCGCGGACGCAAAGAGATGTCCGCCACCTTCGAGGAGGTGGAGGACGGCGAGAACGAGGGCACCGACCTGCAACTCTTCGCCTCGGCCTCGCGCATCATCTTCGAAGGCGACAAGATCACCGGCCTGGAGTTCCAGCGGATGCAGCTTGGCGAGCCGGATTCCTCTGGCCGCCGCCGCCCGGTGCCCGTCCCTGGCAGCGAGTACGTCGTGCCCTGCGACACGATCATTCCCGCCTACGGCCAGAAGCCCGATAAAGCGGTGCTGCCGCCGGAATCGGGCGTCAATTGGACCAAGCGCCAGACGATTGAGACCGACCCATTCAACTTCATGACCGCACGCGATGGTGTCTTCGCCGGTGGCGACTGCCAGATCGGCGCGGCCACCATCATCGAAGGGGTCGCCCAGGGCAAGCTCGCCTCGCGCGCGATTGACGCCTATCTGCGCGGCGACGACATGAAGGCCGTCTCGCGCCGCATCGAATCCCAGGAGCGCAAGCCTGACCTCTTCGACATCGTGCCTTATAAGCCCGTCGAACCCAAGGTCAAGATGCCGATGCTGCCCTATGAGGATCGCAAGCGCAACTTCCGCCTGATCGAGATGGGCTACACCCAGGAGCAGGCCGAACGCGAAGCGGCCCGCTGCTTGCAGTGCGCCTGCCCCGCCGTCGGCCAGTGCGATCTGCAGAAGTACAGCATCGAGTACAACCTCGAAGACAACCGCTTCCACGATGGCGAGCCGGAAGATTACCACGACTACGAGTACGACCTCTCGCACAGCTTCATCCTGCGCGACCCCAACAAGTGCATCAACTGCACGCAATGCGTCCGAGTCTGCCACGATGTGATCGGCCCCAACTGCTATGGCATGTTCGGCCACGGCTTCGATACCATCGTCTCCACGCCGTTCAACGCCTCGCTCTTCTCCACTGACTGCGTCTCGTGTGGCGCCTGCGTGCAGGTCTGCCCCACTGGCTCGCTGATGATGGCTGAGCGCGAGTTGGTGCGCTACGACTTCGCCCTCGACCGCTGCATCTTCTGCGGCGATTGTGTGGAAGTCTGCCCGCACGGCGCGCTAGGCGAGACGCCGAACTTCGAGCTATCCTTCTACAACCGCTTTGGCCGCGACATCAACATCCCGATGGACGACCTGGCCCGCGCGCCGTCGTTCCTCGTGCGCCAGCGCGTGCCCCGCAAGAAGGAAGACGAGCCGCTCGGCTCCAATCCGCTGGTGCGCCCGCTGCCCGCGCGCCGCATCCGCGAATAAACTAGCGGCCAACACTAGGAGTAGGGCGGACATTCCTGTCTGCCTACTCACTGACAGACAAGAATGTCTGTCCCACCTCTGCACTGGTGGGGCGGACATTCCTGTCTGCCCGCATAAATCCCTGTAAACTCAGCCAGGCCTCGCGCGTCCTAGTCTGCGGGACTCTGTGGGCAATGCGCTGCCCCTGCAAGTGTGCCGCATACAGGCCCGTAGGGGCGTCCGGCGGACGCCCGTGGTGCGGCAGACGCCCGTTCGATGCACCAGCACGGCGGACGCCCGGCATACCCGTCCGGCCCGTTCGGCGCACAGGTATCCGCCACCCACCGGCATGCGATACAATGGCAGCAGCATAGTTGAGCGATGGGGGAGAATGAGGAATGCATAGCGTGCCTCTGGTCAATAGCGGCGGTGGACAGCCCGGCCCCGGTAATGCCGGGTGGAATGGGGCACGTCCCGCCGCCAATCCGGTGTTGCTGGTGCGGGAACTGGTCAAAGAATACAAGGTTGGCGACGGCACCGTCACCGCGTTGCGCCGTGTCAATCTGGCCGTCTTTGCGGGACAGGTCATCGCCGTGCGGGGCCGCTCTGGCGCGGGCAAGACGACGCTGCTCAATCTCATCGCCGGACTCGACGACCCCACCCATGGGCTGGTTGTCCTCTTCGGGCACGACCTCGCCAAGCTGAGCGAGCGCCAGCGCACCGAGATGCGCCGCACCGAGCTAGGCTTCGTCTTCCAGGCCGCACACCTCGTCCCCGCGCTGACCGCCCGCGAGAATGTCGAGGTGCCGATGCGTCTAGCGAAGGTCGCCCGCACCGAACGCGAGCGGCGCTCGCACGAGGCGCTCTCCCTCGTTGGGCTGGCGGAGCGCGAGCAGCACCGCGCGCCAGAGCTTTCCGGCGGCGAGCAGCAGCGCGTCGCCATCGCCCGCGCCCTCGTCCATGCGCCGCGCCTGGTTCTCGCCGATGAGCCGACCGGCAACCTCGACTCGCACACCGGCCACGCCATCCTCGATCTGATGCGTAATGTCGCCCATCAGGCGGGCATCGCCTTCATCATCACCACGCACGATCCAGCGGCCTCGGCGATGGCCGATGCGGTGTATGATATCAACGACGGCGTGCTGACACCCGGCCAGCGCTAACCAGCCGGCCAGCGCGCAGGCGACGCGGAGCGACGACATGGACACAGCGGGCGTGACCCAGACGGTCGCGGAATACCTCGAAACCATCTACAACATGACGATGGAAGGCGATGTCGTCATCGGCGCGCGCCTTGCCGAGAAGTTCCGTGTCGCGCCGCCCACCGTCACCGAAACGCTGAAGCGCATGACCCGCGACGGTCTGGTCGAGATGGATGCCCGCCGCCAGATCACGCTGACGCCGCACGGCGTGGACCTTGCCGAAGCGGTGCTGCGCCGCCACCGGCTGACCGAACGCTTTCTGGTGGATATGCTGGGCATGCAGTGGCATCAGGTGCATGAGGAAGCCTGCCGCCTGGAACACCACATCTCTGGCGCGGTCGAAGATCGCGTGGTGAAGGCGCTGGGCAACCCCACCACCTGCCCCCACGGCAACCCCATCCCCGGCTACGTCCCCGACGCCCGCGACTACCTTGCCGATCATGGCGCGTTCCGGCTGCTCCAGGCGGAGCCAGGCCGCGAAGTCGAGATTCTCTGCGTCTCCGAAGTCGTCGAAGACGAGGAAGAACTGATCTCCTACCTGCATGACCGCGGCCTCACCCCTGGCACGCGCGTCTCCGTCATCACGCCGCTCGCCCAGCGCGCCGACGACGTAGAGCTAGCCGCCGCCGACCAGCGCGTTCGCCTCTCGCCCCACGCCGCCCACGCTCTCTGGGTCGTCGCCGCTCCTGCTACCGGAGCAGACTGACCGCCGGGCTGATGTCCACCTATTTCCCCGGCGGCATGCATATCTTCGTGCCTGTGCTCCGGCCATTGATGGCCGAGAATGCTCCGCGTAATACTCATTTCGTTTAGGCTTCTGGCGTTTCTTAGTATGATGGGGCTACCAATGGAACAGGGCCGCAGAGCGAGAGCGGAATGGGTCGCTACCGACGTATTTGGAGCGCGACGCAACGCCTCATAAGACGACATGGACCGAAAGGAATAGGCCATTACCTCTACCCAATTGTTATTGCCATCATCACCTATTCTCTACTGGCACCGTCTATGCTGTATGGTGCAGCAGACACAGCAGACACAGCGGGGATACGGCGTTCGAGACGAATTGTCCTGCTCGTGGCTCGTGGTGGTCCCCGCAGCGAGCGAGTGTCGCGCCATGCCCGCTATGCTCGCTGGTCGCACGTGTTGCTCGGCAGTGTGAGGGCGTGTTCCGTGTGCCACGAGTGCCACGGACCAGGACAAGAGATGGAGGAGTTCAGATGCGTCTGCGTCGGCTTTCACGCCCCCTTGCGGCGGTGCTGCTTGCGCTAGCACTTGCCCTCGTCGTCGCCACGCCCACCTTGGCGTACGGCAAAGACAACTGGCAGCTCGGCTTCTCTGGCACCGGCGTGATCCCCAGCACAGGCCAAGGCTTTGGCTTCTGGGGCTGGTGCGCCTTTGGGGGTGGTATCACATCTGGCAATGATGGCGATTGCCAGGTCTCGCAGTATGTGCACGCCCCAGCGGGTGGCGGCTTTACCTGTGAGGAGAGTGTTGACGTCACCGCCTGGGATGCCAGCGGTGGCACGTTCGTGATCGAGGCCGCGACTGTGACCGTACATCCAAGCAGCCTCACCGAGGCCTGCCTGGCGTTCTTCCCAGGTCCGGCGGGATTTCCTGTCGATACGGGCTTCCCAGCTGCGGCGGGCCACTATAACCTCGGGGGCATCGGCGGAGTACGGGGCGAGTTCCAAGTCCAAGTGACCCAGATCCCTTCCAAGTGACCCAGATCCCTTCCAAGTGACCCAGATGCCATAGACCCGCAGGCCCAGATGACCCGTGCAGGGCTCCGTTCGTCCCAGCCGGAGAGGAAGCCATCCTCGCTGGCGCCGGTCTCTTGTCGTCGCGTTGCTTAGCGCCTGCCTGCTACGCTATTTCATAGAAGGCAGGCTCGCCGCTGTCCTCGTCCTCGTGCCCGCTCGCGTTGGCGGAGCAGGCGAGCTGCTCACTCACCCCTCGGCCGCTCCAGGACACTCCTGAGCTGGTCGAGGGGTGAGTGAGCAGCGTTTAAGCAGTAGGCAAGGGGCAGGGGCTAGTTCCCCGTGTGTCCGTCACCGCCATACTCGCCACATACAATTCACGCGCGATTACAATAACCTCATCGCAATTGGTATCAGAAGCCGAACGTTACCACCGTATTCTGGTCCAGCGGGAGGTTGTCATAGCCCTTCAACGGCTTCTTCCCTTGCAGCAGCGCCGCCCACTGGTCTTCGCTGGTGATCGTCACGTTGTCCAGGTTGGGGTTCTTGGCGTGCAGTTGCGACGTATCCACGTAGACCGTGAGATAGTTGCCGAGCTTCAGCAGAAAGTCGCCGCTTCCAGCCTGCTTCTCCACCAATTCGGTATACGTCCCGTGCCCGTTCGCGTCCATCGTGAAGGCATGTGGTGTGTACCACGTGATGTAGATGTTCTGCGTATGCGGGCTGGCATTGAATGGGCATCCCTGATCATAGTCGCCGCCTGGTCCGGTACCCTGCCAGGTGCTGAAAAAGTGGCGTGTTTCGACTTGAAGGGACGGATCAGTCTCTGTTCTGCAGGAGACCACCAACCCTCCAAAAACCATCGAACGCCCAGGGACATCACTGATCGTCGTCGGTTGCTGAAATTCGTGAACTGGCGGACTATCAGTGCAATCTACAACGATTGCAGCCTGATAATTTGAGCACCCATCTGGTGTCCAGAAGTTCGCAGGTATAAATCCAGAGTACCCCAATATTGTCGCGTCCCCAGGTAGATAGGTTCGCTGCATGTCAACGTAATCTTCCTGGGGAACTTCCTTATTAAATACGTCACCTTGCTTATAGTAGGTAACCGATATCTGCAAGCGATGGAGCGCGCCACCGTTGGGCAGCAGTGTGATATAGTCGGTCTGCTTCTCTGTCACGAACTGGTTGGCCTTGTTGCCGCCATCGTTGGTATCCACCACGAAGAAGCCGTCGCCATTGCCGCGTGAGATCTCCGATGACAGGCCAAGCTGCCGCAGGATTAGCTCGGCGTGTGGATCGCTGAAGTAGAGTTGCAGATCTTTGCTCTTCAGCGCCTGTTCACCCACCTTCAACACTGCCTTGAGCTGGCTGCCATGCATCTTTTTGACCCGCGCCAGCAGCGCCTGTGCGAGATCATGCGTGAATTGCTTACGTGGTGCAGAATGCGACGTTCTATCAAGTTGGTACTTATGGATCAGCGCCTGCATGTTCTGTGCGGTCACCTGCTGGTTGTTGTAGTTCGGCAGTATGATTGGCCCTGTAGCCAATAGCAGATCTTCGATCAGTACCGGCGTGAAAGCGATGACACCCTGCAACTGGCCACCGCCGGGAATCGAGTTCGGCGTATCTTCTACGATGCGCATCGCCGTCTGCGCATTGATGGGGAAGTCCGGCGAGAGTCCAGAGTCACGTAAGCCCCATTCAAACTGGCAGCTAAAATTTCGGTACGGCCACCACCAGTAGTAATTCGGCGGCTGTGGCCCGCCCGCATAACAGTCGGTGCCAGGTGGGGCCTTGCCGAAAACAGCTTGATAATAGGCGCTATCCAAATTGTAGGTATCGTCCAGGGCGAGCGGGTGCTTCGCATCCTGGCGCCCGCCAGTCAGCGTGAGGATGCCATAGTTACCCATGAAGCCGCCCGCCGGGCGTAGCTCGGTGCGGTCCATGGCGATTACCAGATAGTTCGCTGGCTGGCCGATGCCGAGCAGCGCGGGCACGCTATCCAGCAGCGTCGTCATCTCCGCCAGGATCGGCGGGGCCTGCGGCAGCAGCGAGAGGTATTTGCTGAACTTCTTCAGCGAGCCGTTCAGCGCGTCCGGGCTGAGTTGGTGATAGGCTTCCAGCGCATCCTGCACGCGCACCGAGGCGTCGGCCAGCACCGCCCGCGCCTGGGTGATGTCGTTCATCGTCAGCCCTGGCGAACTGGAGTCCGCCGCCAGCGCGCCGCCTTGGAGGGGCGTCAGCACCGTCTGCGCCACTTGCAGCGCCTCGTCGGCGGTGGCGGTCAGGTCGAAACCGATGCGCGTCAGCAGCCGGTAGTTGCGCACCGTCGGGTTGACGGCGGCCAGTGGCGCGCCCACCACGTTCATCGCGCTGTTGATCTCATAGAGGTCGCGCGTCAGTCCGTCCACCTCGCTCTGCGCCGCCTTCAACTTCTCCGCGTTGAAGAGCGCCGACTGATCTGCGAGCATCGTCTGCACGTTGTTGATGCGCCGCAGCGCGTCGGTGGCGTCGTAGCCCAGCCGCAGAATCGGCACAATCGGCGCGCAGCACGCCAGGATGAAGCCGAAGAGGAAGAACGCCAGCATCGCCGCCGCCGCCGGGCGCTTGCGCAGCAGCAGCCGCGTGCGCGCCAGCCGCCCCATGCGCGGATGAACCGCGCCAAGCTGCGCCAGTGTGCCGAGCGAGTCTTCCAGCGCGCCATCGCCGCGTCTGCCCCGCCTGCCGCCGCCCCACTCCTCTTCGTCGTCGTAGCCGCCCAGCGATGGCTCATAGCCCGTGGCCCAGCCGCTATCCCATGTCCCCGTCTCGGAGCTGGCGTCGTAGCTGCCGGTGGCCCAACCGGTGTCCCATGTGCCGGTGCCGAAGTCCGCATTCCACTCGTCGTCATCCCAGGTATCGGGCGCGCGGCGTCGCGGCGGCTGACCGCGCCCACCTCCGCCACCACCGCCCGCGCCGCTGCCACGTGGAGCGCGGCTGCTTCCGCCACGCGCCGCCCCGTCACGCGGGCGCGGCTCGCTCCGGCGCGGGCGTTCGTCGCCGAACTCCGGTTCGTCGGGGACATCGAATGGCGCTTCGTCGTTTTCGTCCCAGGCTTTCAGTTCGTGCCGGTCGAAGTCCGAGGCGCGCCACTCGCCCGCACGCGGCGCGCGGATATTTTCGGCGGCCTTGCGCAGATTGTCGCCGAGGCGGCGCACCTGTCCGGTGAAGGCATGCAACGTATTGCGGCGGACCGGGCCGCCCTGCCGTGCGCGCGAGAGCAATCCATTGCCGCCATTGCCGCTATTGCCGCTATTGCCGCTATTGCCTCGTGCGGAGCCATCAGCGCCACCGCCAGAGGATGTAGGCGGTCGCGTCGCGCCGGGGTCGTTCTGCTTATTCTCAGGCGACGAGCCGCCCTCGCCGCCAGCATAGCGGCTCAGCAAACCACCACCCTGGCGCGCGCTGTTCGGATCAGACGGCTGCGGACGCCGGGGCGCGGGATTCTGGCGTGGTCCGCTGGCCGCGCGTGGCGGAGCGCCGCGCCTGTCCTGTGCCCGGTCGTTCTGGTTGCCGTCATCCATGCTCATGGCGTCGCTCGTTTCTTCGCCTGAAATCCCTTGCATCCCACCGCCGGAACGGACGGACGTTCACCGCTCATCATGCGCCAGGGGCCACATAGGCGGGTCATATGGGCGCTGTCTGAGAGTGTATGCGAGATCGAGTCCATATACCCACTACTATGATGACGCAGCGAGAGCGCGAAATGTGCCACCCGTGGTCCTTTCCACCCGCCCTCTCAGCGAATTCTTAGCCGCGCCACGGCGCAACCCAACCCTGAGCAGGCTACCATCCGGGCCAAAAGGCCGTCAAGCGCGATAGGACTTCCACGCTAGATTGCTGAGGACAAACAGCACGCTCATCCGCCAGTCATACGAGCAAGAAAAAAGCCGCTCGTGAAAGCGGCTTCTCTCATCTATAGGTGTGTACTGGTGCCGGTGGGGGGACTCGAACCCCCAAGCTCGTACGGGCAGCAGTTGCAGTCACGACATAGAGGAGAAGGAGAAGCAGAGACAGATATCTTCTCTCGAACCATTGTCACGAAAGATGATGAGAGTGATCTAGGCGGCGGAGGCGGAGAAAACGCGCATGCGAGCGTACAGGCGTACAAGGGGAACCGTGGTAGCCCTGCCGTCGCTTCGCTCCTAGCCTCAGCGCCCGCCGCCGCCGCCAGTGCTTCACTCCCATCAAAAGAAGAGAAGCCGACGCAGACGCAACTCGCAGAGCGTGCAGACCTGCGAGACCTCGCCGGATTGCTCGCCGGATCGGTGGCGCGCGCCGCGAAGTTGACGGCATACGATGCTGCGGCGCTGGAAACGCTGGTCAGCCGCTATGAGGGGCATGGGCGGACATGGCTGCTGGATGAGGCGAGCGCCGCCGCTGATTGGATTGCGAGCGGGTGGAATAAGAAGCTGAAGGACAAGCAGCGACGGATGGGGTGATTTACTTGACGGTGGCAGGGGTGTGTTGGGCGCTGGGGATGCCTGGCTCAGGCGCAACTGCGCGCCCCCCTTGGAACCTCTCCTCGGAACGGCTCGGAGAGGCTGTTGATCCACTACTTTCCCCCACTTTGGGCTCTACAGGTCTCAGCATCCGCTCAATCCTACCACAGGTGCTGCTGTAGGATGAGGGCGTGCTCCAGCTCGGGGCGGCAGGAGATGACGGAGTGGAGTTGCGGCGGTGAGGAGCGGATCAGGAGATGAGGGGGATCGCGAGGAGCACGAGGAGGATGCCGATGGCTTGCAGGCGGGCGACGCGCTCGCCCAGCAGGAACGCGGCGAGCAGGACGGTGGCGGCGGGGTACAAGGAGGAGAGGATGGCGGCGACATCCAGCCGTCCGCTGTGGGCGGCGAGCAGAAAGAAGGCATTGCCGAACGCATCGAGGGTTCCGGCGAGTACCACGAGGAGCGCGACGTTCCTGCCGGGCAGCACGGGCTGACGTCGCAGGAGCGTGAGGAGGAGGATGCAGATGACGGAGGTAAAGCGTGCGGCGGCCAACGGCCAGAAGACGGCGGCGGGACTCACCCGGCTGATGAGGATGAAGAAGCAGCCAAAGCCACATCCGGCGACGACGGCCAACCCGAGGCCTTTTGGGGGTCCGTGGGCGCGCTGCGGGCGCGAGATCAGGGCAATCGCGAGGAGCGCGAAGCAGAACCCGATCAGTTGCCGGGGCGTCGGAAGGCCCGCCGTGAGCACGCTGAACAGGACGGGCAGCGATGCGGTCAGCACCGCCGCGACGGGGGCCGTGATGCCCATCTGACCCCGTGCGAGGGCGGAGTAGAGGGCGAGCAAACCGAGCACACCCGCCACCCCGCCCAGCGCGCCCCAGGCGAGGTCTGCGGGCGAGGAGAACGGCTCGCGCCAGAGCAGCGCCAGGAGGACCAGGACGGCGCAGCCTAGCGAGTAGCCAGCGATTATCACGCTGGAGACGGTCGCACGGCGGGAGGCCAGTCCGCCACTGAAATCGCCGCTGCCCCAACACAGTGAAGCAGCGAGGCCAAAGAGGACCAGGGCGAGAAGGTTGTGCTGCATCGTGGACCTTTATTGCTGGTGCTGCCGGTGCTCATCACTGCGGGAATGTCGCAACCGCTCGGTATGGATGCGATCTGGATGCGTGACCACGTCGGTGTGCGCGTGATGGACATCATACCGTAGTGCAGGGATTCGGCCAAGTCGCGTGCGGTAGGTCGTGGCAAGGACACGGACCGCTGCAAGTCGTCAGGTATGGTCAGGTGTCGTCAGAGACGGTCAGATGCGGACAAGGATGGACAGTACGCGACGGAGGTGGTCAGAGATGGTCACAGATGTGGCGGAGGTGCTGAGCACGTGGCGGCTGCGGGATCGGTGGTGGGAGGAGCTGCCGCCGCTTGGCGATGCGCTGCTGCCGGGTGAACAGTCGTAGCCAGGGCGGCTCGGTGGGGCGAGCGGGATCTGCATGCCCAACTAGCTTCTGGCGGCTGGCACGCGGGCGGCACCGCCGCCCGTAAGTCGAGCTGCGACAGCGACCGGGATGATCGTGACCAGGATCACGAACGACACGACGACGTTCACCTCTGGGAGCAGCACGCCGTGGCGGATCTGGCCGAAGATCCAGATGGGCAAAGTGCTCTGGGCGCCGGCAGTGAAGGTGGTCACGATGACCTCGTCGAATGACAGCGCGAAGGCCAGCATGGCGCCAGCCACGACTGCAGTCGAGATCAAAGGCAACGTGACGTCGCGAAACACCTGGACGCTGTTGGCGCCGAGGTCCATGGCGGCCTCGATCAGCGATCCCTGCATGCGGCGAAGTCGGGCGAGCACGTTGTTGTAGACAACCACGATGCAGAAGGTGGTGTGGCCTACGACTATGGTTGCGAGCGACAGCGTGATGTTGTTGAAGCTGAAGAACGCGTTCAGCGCGATGCCGGTAATGATGCCCGGCAGGGCCAGCGGCAGGATGAAGAGCAGGCTCACCACCTCGCGGCCAAAGAACCGGGTGCGGTGGATCGCGAACGCGGCGCACGAGCCGAGGACGAGGGCAATCGCCGTCGCCAGGAGCCCGGCCTCGAGCGACACGAGCAAGGCCGACCGCACGTTGTCGTCGTTCCAGGTGGCGCTGAACCACTTGAGCGTCAGCCCGGGAATGGGCCAACTCTCGATGTTCGAGGTGTTGAACGCGTACAAGAAGATCAAGAAGATCGGGATGAACAGGAACAGCATGATGAGGACAGCCCAGATGCGCAGGAAGATGCGCGTGCCGGTGTCTTCCATCGGTTTGCCTTTCTTCCTTTAGAGTGCCTCGAAGGCGCCCAGCTTGTAGGCAATCGTCAAGTACACGACCATGATCGCCACCGGCACCGTGGTCAGCGCGGCGGCGAACGGCACGTTGTTGGCGATGCCAATGTTGGCATAGACGACGTTGCCGATGAAGTTGGAGTTCGCCCCGCCGACCAGGATCGGCGTGATGTAGTCGCCGAGCGTCAGCGAGAACGTAAAGATCGATCCGGCGACCACGCCCGGCAGGGCCAGCGGGAGGACCACGTCGCGGACGGTGCGCCAGCGGCGGGCGCCGAGGTCGGCCGCCGCATCGAGCAGCGACTCGGGCACCCGTTCGAGCGCGGCGTAGGTCGGAATGATCATGAAGGGCAGCCAGATGTAGGAAAAGACGAGCCACATCGCGGTGTTGGTGTAGCCGATGTTGGCGGGGGGCAGACCGATCGAGTGAAGGCTCCAATTCAGAAGGCCGTCGTGGTTGAGGATCAGGATCCAGGCGTAGACGCGGGCGAGGTAGCTCGCCCACAGCGGCAGCAGCACGGCGGCGAACAGGAGAGTCTGTACGCGCCGCGAGGCCACGCGGGCCATGTAGTAGGCGAGAGGAAAGGCGAGGACCGCATCAGTGATGGTGACCAGCGATGCGGTAAGGACGGTCCGGCCGATGATCGTCCAGTATGTCGAGTCAGTTAGGATGATCCGGAAGTTGTCGAGGTTCCACTGCTGGACGACCTGGGTCGTGAACGGGTTGATCGTCCAGAAGGCGGAGATCAGCAGCAGCGCGAGAGACGCGAAGTAGATCACCACGAACCACGCCAGCGGCGGGGTCAGGAGGAGCAGGGGGCGCAGCCACGGCAGGCGCCACAGGAAGCCAGAAAACCGGACAGCCCCGGCGCTCTTGGGACGAGGCTGTCGGATCGTTTCTATCGACATGCGGCTAGCCCTTGATCGTCGTCCAGGCGGCGACCCACTGCGCGTAGGGCACGCAGTTGTTGGTTCCGTCGTCGCAGGTCGCAAGCGGCGTCTTCCAGAAAGCAATGGTGCTGAAGTACGCGCTGCTGGACTGGTCGGCGTGGTATTTCGCGCACGAGCCAGCCTGCAGGGTCTCCATCACGGCGCACGCCTTGCTGTTCACTGGCGTCTCGCCGAAGGACAGGGCCTGCTCGGCTTGCACCTGCGGGGTGCTCACCCACTTGGCCCAGAGGTAGGCACAATTGGGGTGAGGAGCGTTGGTCGCCAGCATCCACGTGTCGGCCCACCCGGTGGCGCCCTCCTGTGGGATGGTATCGTCGACTGGTGCACCGGCTGTCTTGAGCGTGATCGTCTGGTACGGCCAGGCCGCGCCGACGACGGCGTCACCGTTCTGGAACAGGGAGATCTCGTCGGTGGCGAGCGACCAATAGTGCTTGATCAGCGGCTGCTGCTGCTTGAGCAGATTGACCGCCGCGTCGAACTGCGGCTGCGTCAGTTCGTAGGGGTCCTTGATGCCAAGGTTCGGCTGCGACTTGCTGAGGTAGAGCGCCGCGTCGGCGATCTGGATCGGGTTGTCAGGCACGGTGATCCGGCCCTTGTAGGTGGGGTCGTAGATGACCGACCAGCTGGTCGGCTTGTTGGGGAATGTCTGGGTGTTGTAGAGCAGCGTATTTGGGCCCCACTGGAGCGAGACACCGTAGTGCACGCCGTTGATCGTGTTGAACGGCGGGTTCTGGAAATATGTCTGGAAGTTCTGCCAGTCGGGGATCAGGTTGACGTTCATGGGCTTGACGTCGCCCCCATAGATCAGGCGCAGATCCGCGTCACCGGAGGCCGAGACCATGTCCCACTGCCCGCCGCCGCCGTTTTTCATCAGGCTGACCATCTCGTCCGACGATCCGGCGGGGTGTTGGTTGACCTTACATCCGGTCGCCTGGGTGAATGGGTCAACCCACGATTTGTCGGCGTAGCCGTCCCACAGGACCAGGTTCAACTGACCCTCGCCGGCGCCGATGGTGGTTTGCGGCTTCATGTTCGCTGTCGGTGGCTGCTGCGTCGTGGGTCTGATCGTGCCGCCACTGGAACCGCATGCGACGAGCAGCAGCATTGACGCCGCTGCCAGACCCCAGAGCTTCATAGACTTCATACCCAGCTTCATCGACTATCTACCTCTCCCTTGCCGAGCACATACGTGTGGTCGGACGTCCAAGCCAGGCGGACCGGCTGGCCTTCAAACTTCTGGGCGTTGTCCTGAGCGTCCATGTTCTGACGCACCGCCACCAACTGCTCCCCGCGATCGAGGTGTACGATGTAGCGCGTCGTCATGCCCGCGTAGACGACCTGCGCGACGCGCCCCGGCTCGACGGTCATGCCGACGTCGGCCGGCTCGCCCTCTGCCAGCATGCGGATCTTCTCCGGACGCACGACAAAGCGGACGCCGTCGCGGAGGAGGATATTGGAGATGCCGATGAAGTCTGCGACGAACTCGGTCGCGGGCTGCTCGTAGACCTCCACAGGGGTACCGATTTGCTGTATCCGGCCGCTCGACATCACTGCCACGCGGTCGCTCATGGTAAGCGCCTCCTCCTGGTCGTGGGTGACGTAGACGAAGGTGATGCCAACCTCTTTCTGGATCTGCTTCAACTCGATCTGCATCTCCTGGCGCAGTTTGAGGTCCAGCGCTCCGAGAGGCTCGTCGAGCAGGAGCACCTCAGGCTCGTTGACAACGGCGCGCGCCAGCGCGACGCGCTGCCGCTGCCCGCCCGACAGCTGATTGGGGCGGCGGCCGCCAAGCCCACTGAGCCGGACCATGTCGAGCGCATTCTGGACCCGCTTGTCGCGGGTTTGCCTCGCCACACCCTTGATGCGCAACCCGTAGCCGATGTTGTCCGCCACCGACATGTGCGGGAAGAGCGCGTAGTCCTGGAACACGGTGTTGGTCTCGCGCTGGTAGGGAGGGATGGAGGTGACGTCTCGGCCAGCCAGCTCGATGCGGCCGGAGTCCGGTCGCTCGAATCCCGCGATCAAACGCAGCAACGTGGTCTTGCCCGATCCCGAAGGTCCGACCAGGGTGAAGAACTCACCCCGCTCGACCAGCAGGTCGATGCCATCAACGACGGCGACGTGCCCGAAGTGCTTCCGAACGGCCTCGAGCTTGAGGGCCGGGACTTTCGCGGCGTTAGTCATAGGAGGCCATGATGTGCGTGATCTGTGTGTACTCGTCGAGCGAATAGATCCCCATGCCCTTTCCGTAGCCTCTCTGCTTGTAGCCGCCGTGCGGCATCTCATTCACGAGCGGGATGTGCGTGATGATCCATACCGTGCTGGACTGCAGCTTGCGGGCCATGGGCAGCGCGCGGCCGACGTTACGCATCCAGACCGAGGCGGCGAGTCCGCAGGCGACACTGTAGGTGACACTGTTGGCCCACTCGCGCGCCTTGGGTCCGGGCAGTTCGGTCACGAAGCGAGCCCGAATGGAGGCGGACTTGCGATATCATTGGACAATTTCTACGCTATTTGCCCTTTCGCGTCAAGTCTCAGTTTCGGTCCGGGTGACCCAAGCCGAAGGTCAGGAGCAGCGCAGCCGGACTCGCGCCAAGCTTGACTAGTTTTGGCTCGTTGCCGAAGCGTCACGCTCACATTGCTCACTCTGCGCTGCCGCCTGGTTGCTCACTGGCATGTCAGCCATGCTGTTGCTCCCTGACGGCGGCCACGCCAGCGTACAATCCGCCCGCGTCTGTGCAGTGAGCTGACCTTTTGACGGAGTGGAGGAAGTATAGTGGGGAAACCAGCGAGCCAGGAATGGCCGGAGTACCACAAATGTCGACCGCCCTATTGGCCAGTGTGTCTACACCAAACGGCGCATGCGCTGGCGTCGCCCCTGCCCTAGAGATAGCCTGTGCGCGCTTGGGTACACTAAACTGAGGTAGCGAACGGTATGGTGAGCGGCGCGGGAAGTGGGTGGAGCGGGTGGTAGGGCAGGTGGTATCGGGCAGTGCTGGGGGTAAGGCTGGCGAGGCGGGAGTAGGATAGGAGGCAGATGGGACGAGGCGGCATGAGGTGAAGCATGCATGAGGTGACACTGCCTGCTGCGCCATGCGATGCCCCTTGCCCTCGTGGGAGGAGATGGGGGGCATCGCGTCTCCGCGTTTCGTCGAGAGGGATGGCCCGTCCTGGCGGAGACTGCGTTTACGAGCCGGTGGGGGTGCGCGTGAGGGCTGTGCGACGCCGCGCAAGCAGGAAGCGTGCGCCACCTGCACCCGCGCCAAGGACGGTCAGGGTCAGCAGGAGCAGGAGGACAGGCAACGGGATGCCGCTGTTGCTCGTTGGCCTGTGGGTAGGCGCAGTGGCATTGGTGGTTGCTGGTGGCGTCGAAGCGAGTGCCACGCTGCCTCCGGCTGGTGTCGTGGTGGGACTGGCGGCTGGTGTGCCAGTGGGTTGGTGGGTTGGGTTGGGGGTGCTTGCTGGTCCGCCTCCTGATCCGCTGCCGGGGATGGGTGGATTGGTGAGCGGAAAGGTGGTGTACGCGGTGGCGTAATAGGGATCGCCGAAGTAGGAAATTTGCACTTGTGTGGCGCCGCCCAGCGAGGGGACGGGCTGGAAGGTGATCAGCACGGTGCCGTCGGCGCGGATGGGAAGGGAGTTCGAGTAGTGTGGTCCGAGGCGGATGAGGATGGTGCCGGTGGGCGTGGGCAAGCCAGGGGCGGCGTGGAGCACCACATAGAAGGTCAGCGACTGATGCGGCGCCAAGGTGGTGGGGTTGGTATACAACTGCTCGCTGCCCAGCGCATGTTCCTTGCTGACGGTGATGGTGTTCTGCGCGTTATTCGGCGCGAAGTCGGTGGTGCCGCTGAAGTGGCAACTGAGCTTGTAGACGCCGACGGGGGTGGGGGCGGTGACGGTGACGGCGTCATTGGCGTTGGGGACGAGGTTGGCGAAGGACAGCGAGGTGGGGCCAGTGAAGGTGATGGTATAGGTGCCGTCCTGAAAATCCACCGGTACCGGTGGATTCTCGAAGGACATGGTGACGGTGAGCGCCTGGCCGGGCAGCGCGAAGGCGCCTGCGGCGCAATCCATGCTGGGGGCGGCGCGTAGGATGGTGAAGACGAGGGGATTGCTCTGGACGGTGGTCTGGGAGGCGGCGTCGTAGTAGGTGGCGATGGCGGTATGCTGGCCGGGGGGAAACTGAGGAATGCGGGCGAAGACGTGCAGGGTGTTGCCAATGGGACCGACGCTATCGGCGAACTTTTGCCCCTCGACGACGATGAAGAATTGGTTGGGGTTAGGGGCCGGTGCGCTCTGGGGGTAGGTCAGCGTGGCGTCCATCATAGGGTTATCGCTGCCATAGGAGAAGGTGGTGCCGTTGCGCGAGGTGAGCACGATGGCGTAGCCGGTGGTGTCGGCGGGGTAAGCCCGCGCTGGCGCAGTGAGCAGCAGGACACTGGCCAGGATACCAGCCAGGATACCGGCAGCGAGGGACGAGAACAGAACGAGCAGGCGTAACGTGTGGGAGAGTGGTGTCCGTCTCATAGGTGAAGAAATCCTTGTAAGTGGGAATGCATCCGGCGTGGCCGCCCGATACCCTGCTGGATACCCTGCCGCATCGCGAGCACTGATCGCACGGCATGGCCAACGTGGGGCAACGTGGCGACCAAACAAAGGCGTGGCCTGATTGCTAAGACGAAAGACAGACGGGCGAGTAACGGTGCGGCTATGCGTGAGGGAGCCAGGGGGAAGAGAGACACGGACGCTGTGCCCGAGGCACGGCGAGGCCGCATGCGCGGGTGGCACGGATGCGGCGCTCGCTGCAACGCAATCAACTTGGCACGGTGGTCAAGGAGCCGAAGAACAAACGTTCACGGCGGCAGATCGCGTTGGCGGCGCCAGCGATGGAGGCGCTGCATAGGCATTGGGTGCGGCAGCATGAGGAACGCTCATTGTTGGGTGCGGCATGGGAGGAGCATGGTCTGGTGTTCTGTCGAGCGACGGGCCGACCGCTCGATGCGACGAGCGTGCTGAGGCGCGGCTTCTATCGCCTGCTCGAACACGCTGGTCTGCTGCGTGTGCGTTTCCACGATCTGCGGCACACGGCAGCGACGTTGCTGCTGGGTGCGCGGGTCAATCCGAAAATCGTCTCCGAGATGCTCGGCCATAGCACGGTGGGGTCACCCTGGACATCTACTCGCATGTGCTGCCCGACATGCAGCAGGATGCTGCTGCCGTGATGGGCAACCTGTTAGTCGGATGATGAGGAGAGGTGTGTAGTTGATTGCTTTTGATGTGGTGGTTTTGAGCTTATGCTGTCTATTTTGCTGTCAACGCTGGACGAGGAGGTGTGCGAGACGAGAGAGGCGCCATGCGGCGGGTGTGGAGTGTGTGGTTGTAGGGACTGAATTGAAGCGAGGTTGGACGCAAGAGCGCTGTGGTGCCGGTGGGGGGACTCGAACCCCCAAGCCCGTGAGGGCAGTGGTTTTTGAGACCACCGCGTATACCATTCCGCCACGCCGGCGCGTGTC
The DNA here is from genome assembly GCA_030167145.1 of Ktedonobacterales bacterium. Lineage (GTDB taxonomy): Bacteria > Chloroflexota > Ktedonobacteria > Ktedonobacterales > JADMIN01 > SMAG-U1939. The sequence continues at coordinate 969,919 of CP126532.1, forward strand.
GCGCTCCTATTGGGAGCGCACCATGCAGTATAGACATCCGCGCGCCCAACCGTCAAGCGCGGAACATTCCCGTTATCAGCAGCTACACTGAATCGGATTGTCCTTGTAATAGCTTGCAAGCCACTTGGCAGCCGCCTTACTCGTATCCAGCGTCGGCCCGGCCCAGAAATAATCCACGTTCCAATTCGCCAGTTTATCGCGCGGCACGGGCAGATCATAGTACCAGAACACGCCCTCCCACCACGACGCGCCGGAGAACGTCTGCACCAGCGCCTGCATATCGTTCAACTGCTCGACATCGTCCTCATCCGTGCTGCTCGCGGACGAATTCGGCCCCGCGCTGGCCCCGGTATAGCTCGGATAGCCCGCTTCGGTGAAAAGCACCGGACGGTCGAACTTGGCGGAGAGTTTCTCGATCTTGCCGTAGATGTCGCCCTGGCCGCCAGAGCCAGCGCCGGAATCCTGTTTGCCGTGCCAGGCGTCCATCAGCACGTTGATCGGCGGGTGCAGCGCGCCATTGGTCAACGGGAAATAAGCGTTGATGCCGATGATGTCCACCGCATCCCACCACGCGATATGGTCGAACTCGCTCGATGTGGCCGTGCCAGTATTCGACGAGCTACCGCTCCAACTCGCGGCATAGATCAGCTTGCCCTTGTAGTCCCCGCCCGGCAGCGACTTCGTGTGATTGGAAAGCAGATTGTAATTTGGCTGCTCGATGGCGTTGATCACATGCCGCCACTCGCATTCCCGGCGGCCCGTAGCGTTCTGCGGGCACGAATCGCCAGGCACGCTGCGGTCAATGCCCTTGGGATCGTTCTTGGCGCTGGTCGCATCCGTGTCATACGAGACACTCGTCAGACTATCGCCAACGATGAAGTAGGGCAGATGATACTTGGCTGAGAGTTGCGCGTAGGTGGCGGCGAATGCAACATAGTTGTCGAACCACGCCTTCTCAGCCTTACCCACATTGACCTGCGTATTGGTCACAGGCGACTGATATGAGGCGGTAGAGGGCAGATCGGTCCATGCTGAGCCGACCTGATCGCCGCTAGGATTGGTGTCGTTGTAGGGATCCTGCTGCTGAATCTGCAATTCGAGGATCGGCACCAGACCCGCCGTGCGCGCGTCTTTGATGGCCTGCTCATAATCTGACTGCGGAAGCGTGTCCCTATCGTTCTTGTCGGTATTGTGCCAGGCGATGTAGCTGTCGCTGCGATATGGCATGTCGGCCACGATGGGAATGATCACCGAGTTCATGTGATAGGTCTTGGCCTGGTCCTTCATGTTCGCCAGCGAAGCCGGACTGGTATAGCCCGCATTCTTGTAGCCTTCCTGCCGCGTCCACGGGTAGTCGAATCCCTGGAACTCGGATGACGCGCCCGCCGCCCCCGGTGTATTCGTGTTCGCCTGCGCTTGCAGTCCTGGCGCCAGAAACAGGAGCCACGGTAGCAGCGCCTGCCCCACCACCAGCGACACCACCAACACCGGCAGCGCGATCAGCACGCTCAACCGCAGAGCTTTGGCGCTGGGTGGCTTCCGGCCGGGAATGGGGATTGGATTCGTGCCGGGCAACAGGGGGGCAGGCGAGAGCGGCATGCTCGAAAACTCCTCTACAATACTCGTTATGCGGGGAAGGCCAGCTTCCGATACTTCTCAGCGGTCTCATACCAGGCTTCTTCCGAGAGACCCAGCCGCTCGCGCAGCGCCTCCGGCGCGATGCCCGCGCGCAACTGGCGCACGGCGTAGATGTCGCGCAGCAGTTGCAGCGTCACCCGCTTCTCAATCTTCGCGCGCTTGACCGCCGCGCCCAGGATGTAATTCAGGTTGCGGTCGGTACACTCGAAGACGTGTTCGCGCGGCTGGAAGCGCTCCAGATAGCGTTCGTACATCGCCGTCCACTGTTGCGGAAGCTCCATACGCCGCTCGCGCCGCCGTTTCGCCTGGCCGGGAAAGTGTACCTCAATCGCGGGATGCTCCGGGTCCGCGACATCCACATGGGCCAGTCGCAGCCCCTTCACCTCCTCTTTCTTTAGCCCCGTCGCCAGCAGCAGCGTCACCAGCACCTGCGCACGCACATCGCTGCTGGCGGCCTCCTCCAGCCGCGCCACCTCGTCCTCAAAGAGCAGTTCCGGCAGCGGCGGCGCGGGGCGGGTCAGCGCAATATTCTCCGCCAGATCGTGCGGCAGCACGCGCGTCTCGGCCAGCCACGCGAAGAAGTTCTTCAGAAACGTCACCCGTCGCGCCATCGTCTTGGGCGCGGGCGGCGCGGCGCGATCAAACTTCAGGTGGCTCAGCCAGCGCGTGATGTGCCCCCGCGCGATGCGGCGCAGTTCCATCTCGCGGCCTGTGAACTCCGTGAACATGCGCAGATCGGAGAGGAAGCAGGTGATGGTGTAGCCCGAATGGTTGGTGCGCCGCAGATATTCGCTATACGGCAGCGCGCACGCGCTCAGCGCCGAGCCTGCCGTGAGCGGCGGCAGCGTCACTAGCGATGGCCGCTGCGCCGCCGCTTGCGCTTCTTCCGGCTGTGGAAAGAACAGGCTCGGCTGCTCCACCGGCTCGGATTGGAATGGTCGCACGTCCGACATATGGCGCCTCGTCGTGCTGGTAGGCCAGCAAGCCTGAGAAATCCGTGTCTGTGCCGCAATCTGCTACCGTTCGCAGTATCTTCGATTTCGCGCCAGTTTGCAAGCGCACCGGGACCACACGCAATCTCCGCCCTTGTCGCGCCCTTGACGCCTGTGGTATGCTCTAGACGAACCCCTACCCAGGGGGTATGGGTGAACACCGGCAAGCGAAAGTGAGGACACACGATGCGTGCCGACAAATCTGAGGTGCTCAAACGCCTCAACTACATCGAAGGCCATCTCGGCGGCATCCGCAAGATGGTCGAAGACGACAAGTACTGCGTGGACATCCTGCGCCAGACCTACGCCGTCCGCAAGTCTATCGAAAAGCTCGAAGCGCTGATCCTGGAAAACCATCTACACGGCTGCGTGCCGGAGGGCATCAAGGCTGGGCGCGAAGAAGCGACCATCGAAGAGTTGATGCAACTTTATAACCTGGCCGGCAATCGTTAACCAGCAACCGACGTACATAGATTCGGAGGTGCGGCATGGCCGATATCGTGCGCGCAAGCGCGCCGTCCCTGTCGCGAGAAAATACAACCAATATCCAGCAACCGCTCGAACCGCGCACCGCCACGTTCGCCATCGAAGGCATGACCTGCGCTTCGTGTGCGCTGCGGGTCGAAAAGGGCCTCAAGAAAGTGTCCGGCGTCACCAGCGCCAGCGTCAATCTCGCCACTGAGCGCGCCACCGTCGCCTACGATCCCGCCGTTGCCTCGCTCGACGACCTCGTCGCGAAGGTAGACGCCACCGGCTACAAAGCGATTCCGCTGACCCCACCAGCGTCACCGGCAACGCCCGCTGAGACCACTGTCGAGCTAGCCATCACCGGCATGACCTGCGCCTCCTGCGTGCGCCGCGTCGAGCGCAGCCTCAGCCGCGTCCGCGGCGTCACCGAGGCCAGCGTCAATCTCGCCACCGAGCGCGCCACCGTCACCTATGCGCCCAACGCGACGAGCGTCGCCGACCTCACCAGCGCCGTGGAGCATGCGGGCTATGGCGCTGAAGAAATTGTCGTCGCGCCGCTTGCACACGCGAGCGACGTAGATGGCGCGCTGCCCGAACTCGAAGACGCGACGGCGGCGCGGCGCCTGCGCGACCTGCGCCATAAGCGCAACACGTTGCTGCTCGGCATCGCGCTCACCATCCCCGTCTCTGTGCTCTCGATGTTCCTCATGAACCGCTTCCCCGGCGAGAATTACCTGCTGCTGGCGCTGACCATCCCCATCTGGGGCTACGTCGGCTGGGACTTCCACCGCACCGCGCTGCGCGTGCTGCGCCACTTCGGCGCGAATATGGATGTGCTGGTCAGTCTCGGCTCGACCGCCGCATTCCTGATGAGCGTCGTCGCCACCTTCGCGCCGCAGGTCGTGGGCGGCGTCACCTTCTACGACACCACCGCGCTGATCGTGACACTGATCTACCTTGGCAAGTATCTCGAAGCCCGCGCCAAGGGGCAGACCAGCGCCGCCATTGCCCGCCTTGCTGGACTCCGCGCCAGCGTGGCGCACGTGTTGCGCGGCGAGCGCGAAGTGGATGTGCCCCTCGCTCAGGTGGTCGCGGGCGATGTGCTGATCGTGCGCCCCGGCGAGAAGCTACCCACCGACGGCGAGGTGCTCTCCGGCGAGTCTTCGGTGGACGAATCTATGCTCACCGGCGAGAGCCTGCCCATCGAGAAGCGCGCTGGCGATCCCGTCATCGGCGCAACGCTCAATACCACCGGCATGCTGCGCATCCGCGCGACCAAAGTCGGCGGCGATACGCTGCTGGCGAGCATCATCCGGCTGGTGGAGCAGGCGCAAGGCTCCAAAGCGCCGATCCAGCGGCTGGCCGATACCGTGGCTGGCATCTTCGTGCCAGCCGTGCTGGTCATCGCCGCGCTCACCTTCATCGGCTGGAGCGTCGCGGGCTACCTCTTCGGCTTCGCCCCAGCGCCCACGATGGATGCTGCCGCCGCCAGTCCGTGGATTGTCGCGCTGGTTGCCGCGATTGCCGTGCTGGTGGTCGCCTGCCCCTGCGCGCTTGGGCTGGCCACGCCTACCGCGATCATGGTCGGCACCGGCAAGGGCGCGGAATCCGGCGTACTCATCAAGGGCGGCGAAAGCTTGGAGCGCATCCAGGCGGTGACGGCGGTGATGCTCGATAAGACGGGCACCATCACTCGTGGCAAGCCCGCGCTGACCGACATCATCCCCGCCCCCGGCGCAACGTTCGCCGAAGATGACCTGCTGCGGCTGGCGGCCAGCGCAGAAAACGCCTCCGAGCATCCGCTGGCGCGGGCCATCGTCGCGGGCGCGGAAGCGCGTGGAATGTCGCTTACCAGCGCGGTGGAGTCGTTCAGCGCGATTCCGGGCGGCGGGGTCGCGGCGCGCATCGCCGGGCACGACGTGCTGATCGGCACGCGCAAGTTGCTCGCCGGACGCGGCATTGATGCAGCCCCTGTGGAATCTACGCTCGACGCGCTGGAAGCTGCGGGCAAGACGGCGATGCTGCTTGCGGTGGACGGGACGCTCGCGGGTGTGCTTGCCGTGGCCGACACCGTGAAGACCGGCTCAGCAGAGGCCATCGCCGCGCTGCAACGGCAGGGCATTGCCGTCTGGATGATTACCGGCGACAACGCGCTTACAGCACGGAGCGTCGCCGCGCAGGTGGGCATTCCCGCCGAACAGGTGCTGGCCGAGACGCTGCCTGGCGAGAAGGCGGCGCACGTCAAGGCACTGCAAGCGCGCGGTCTGGTGGTTGCCTTCGCGGGCGACGGCATCAACGACGCGCCCGCGCTGGCCCAGGCGGATGTCGGCGTGGCGATGGGCACGGGCACCGATATCGCGATGGAGACGGCGGATATCGCTCTGGTCAAGGGCAACCTGCGCAGCCTCGACACCGCCCTGCGCCTCTCGCGCGCCACGATGCGGATCATCAAGCAAAATCTGTTCTGGGCCTTCGCCTATAACACCGTGCTGATTCCGCTCGCCATCGCCTCGCCCGCCATTCCCGCGCTGCGCGAGAGCGCGCCGGTCTTCGCCGCCGCCGCGATGGCGCTTTCATCGGTTACAGTCGTCAGCAATTCGCTGCGACTGCGGAAATTTCGCAACTAGTTCCGTTCGTTGTGTGTCGTTGGTTTCTAGAGGAGGAGCAATCCCAATGTCTCAAGTTCAAGCCGTCACCCTGTCCGTGCCCGATGTAAGCTGCGAGCACTGCGTCAAGGCGATCTCTGGCGCGCTCGGTCCGCTCGCCGGTGTGGAGCAGGTCCAGACCGACATCCCCAGCAAGACCGTACAACTGCGCTACGATCCAGCCCAGGTTTCGATGACCCAGATCGAAGCCGCGCTCGATGACGCGGGCTACACCGTCGCCAAATAACGCGGCTGCGCCATATCTACACAAAAGCGGCGGGCAGAACGCCCGTCGCTTTTGTATGCCGCTTGCGCAACGCCGCCCGCGCATTATATCCTTGCTTCAAGGCACTGCCACATTTAGCGCATCATTGCCGTGCTATCAGTGAGAGTTCTTCCAAGCGAATTCATATCAAGCGCATCGTGCGCAAAGCCATGGCGAAAACGAAACGCTCAAAGACAACCGCGCGGCGTCCTATGTCACCTGATGTCATCCTTGATCTGCGCCAGACACGCGAGAGCGTCAGCGGTGGCCGCACGCTGTCAGACTCCACTGAGATCATCCGGCGCATGCGCGAAGAACGCTCAGAATACTTGGGAACCTTATAGGCTAATCGGTATAGGTTAATCGGTGAGGGAGAAGGGGTCAGCGGTGACGCGCCCGCCGCCCCTCCATCATGCGGTTGCGTGCAAGCCGCACGCGCTACGTGGCCATCGCCTGCGGAGACGCCTTTGCAGTGTCCTCGCTCATGACGTAATATTCATCCGTCACGTCGCAGGCAACCTCTTCGTTGTCGCGCCCGCGCGAAATCAGCCGGATGAAGAACATCATCAGACAGAACACAAAGGCCCAGAAAGCGACGACCAGCAAGACGAAGATGACAGTTCCCATGACATGCCATCCCTCTCTCAAGGCGCGGTGGCCTTCTCCGCGCACCCCCATTGTACCCCATGCCATAGCGGGCGGCAATGTTATGACGACTTCCCATTCACCAGCGCCCCGAACGCCGCGCGTGGTGGCAGCAACGCCGCCAGCACCGCCAGCACACCGCCCGCCAGCGCCACCGGAAGGAACGCCAGCGCCGGCAGACCGAACCTGTCCCACAGCGCGCCGCCCAGCAGCGGCCCCACAAACGCCAGCCCATAGCTCAGCGTCAGCGTCATCCCCGTCAGCCGCGCCACCTCGCCCGGACGCGCCAGCAGCGGCGGCAGCGCAAAGCCCAGCGTGAAGATCAGTGCCGAACTGGCGCCCATCAGCGCCGCCCAGAGTGGCTCCAGTGGCGCGGGCGCGACTAGCCATCCGATGACCGCCACTACCGAGATCAACCCAGCGATGATGAACGGCGATTTTCTGCCCACCCACGCCTGTGCCACGAAGGTCACCGCCAGGCTCAGTGGCAACTGCGCCGCGTTCAGCGCCACCAGGGCCACCGGTGTCAGCGCCGCCCGCCCCACCGCCGCGTTATAGCTCGGAATCCAGGCGTTCATGCCGAAATACACCAGACTGCCCGCCCCCAGCATGACCCCCAAATGCGGCGCACTTACTCGTCTGCCCTGCGTTTTTCCTTTCCCCGCATCCTCTTCACTGCTGGCCGCGTCATACGTGCGCGCCTCGCCTTTGCGCGCAGCAACACGCATCACCGGCGCGGGCGGCGCGAAGCCCAGCCACAGCGCCAGCGTCACCAGCACCGGCACACCCCAGAAGATCAGCGTCTGCGCCCAGCCGTCGCCGCCGAAGAATTGTCGCATCAGCGGCGCCGTCACGCCCGCGCTCACCGTCTCGCCAATAATCAGCCCATCGGTGAAGAGCGCCGATACCACCCCAATGCGCAGCGGAAACCATTGCCGCGTCAGCACGGGAACCGCCGTCTGGCCCGCCGCGATGCCCAGGCTCAGCAGGAATGTGAATACGAAGAGCGGAACCGCCTCCGGCCAGAGGCCGCGCGCCATCGCACCCGCCGCCAGCAGCGCCAGCCCCCACGCCACGCTCGCACGCGCGCCGATCCGCGTCACCAGCCACCCCGCCGCCATCGCCGCGCCCGCCATCACCAGAATCGGCAGCCCCGTCAGCAGCCCCGTCGCAGTATAGCTCAGCCCCAGGTCGTGGCTGATCAGTGGCAGCACCGGCGGCACACCCAGAATTACTACCCGCAGCGCGATGCCCACCAGCGTCAGCAGCGCGCACGTGACCACCAAACGCCAGGTCAGCCCGCCGCTATGCGCCCCAGCCTCAATATTCTGAACTTCGTGAACTTCGCGCGCCTCTGATCGCATACGCTCTTCCCCGGCATTTCGCCGTTCAATTCATCTGACATATCTCTGCATCGTATCGTAACGATCTGTTCGGTCCCAACGCGACATGCCGCCCTATGCCCCCGATGCCCTATAGGAATTGACAGCTACCACATCCTCCCGTACAATCGCAGGACGCAGCACCATTGTGTGTACGACGCCTTGCCCTGCTGTGCGCGAGCCGATTTCTGGCCGCCGCACAGAGCGGCACAATGAGGGGGATCCATGGTTGGGTTGCATCCTGTGCGGCAGAACGCCTCATCGAACAGTCGCAGAAATACCCGCCCGGTTGGCATAATCTCACGTGTTCTCATCACCCTGGCCGGTCTGGCCGCACTATTGCTCACCGCCTGCGCGGGCCAGGGCGGCGGGCAGGCGCCCCTGGCAGCAAATCAAGTCTTCACTTGGCCGTATGTGCCGCCGCCAATCGGCGCGACCTCCATTCTCGACGGCCAGGACTTTGACCCTGCGATAGCGCAGTACGCTAACGACTCCGGCACGATAGGCATGCTCTACGCTGGCCTTGTCTCCTATGATAGCAACCTCAACGTCGTGGGCGATGCGGCGCTCAAATGGGAGGTCTCGAACAACGGCACCACCTACACCTTCCACCTGCGCCCGAACCTCAAGTTCAGCGACGGCTCACCGCTGACCGCCGCCGACTATGCATACAGCATTGACCGCGCGCTCGACCCCGCGCTCTGCACCAGTGAACTGGGCGATTCGCAGACCTATGCAGTCAAGCCCTCTCCTGACACCGCGCTCTGTTACGGAACAGTGATTGATCCGGCCAATCCAAATTCTGGTCCGGTTTATGTCGTCAATTATCTCAACCATATTCTCGGCGCGAATGCCCGGATCAGCGGTCAGGGCGGCAGCGATCACTCGCTGGTAGGCACCGGCAACGACACCCAGCACGGCCTCGTCGTAGTGGATCCGCAGACGCTGGTCATCCGGCTGGATAGCCCCGTTGCCTACTTCCTCGAAGCGCTCACCTATCCCATCTCGTATCCTGTCGAGAAGTCGCTGGTCGAGAAATATAAGGGCGGCACGTGGGTCTACCATCTGGACGAGGGCGGCTGTTCTGGCCCCTTCAAGGTGAAGTCATACGGCAATGGCCAGAATCTGCAACTGGTGCCCAATACCTACTGGGAGCAGGCCTGGGGCAAGCAACTCAAGCTCAGCGAAGTGGATCGCCCTTTCGAAGCATCCGTTGATAACTCCTATGCCGACTATCGCTCTGGCAAGTACGATTTCACCAGTGTGCCAGGCAAGGCCTACTCCTTCGCTCGCGGCCAGGAAGACTTCAACGAAGTGCCAACCCTCCAGACTGACTATTTCCAGGTGAACTGGAGTCAGCCGCCATTCAACAATCTGAAAGTGCGCCAAGCCTTCGACCTCGCCCTCAACAAGCAATACCTTGTAGACTCGATCTACAATGGCGGCGAGGTACCGACCAACCACATCGTGCCGCGTGGCATGCCCGGCTTCAACGCCACATTGGTCAACCCGCCGCCAGACGGCACACAATCGCTCACCGGCAACCAGAGCGCCGCTCAGACGTTGATGAAACAGGTGGTTACCGACTGCAAGGCCCAGGAAGCACAGCAGGCGCAGCAGCCCCCGACCAACCCGCCAACCACATCAGTTGCGCCGGAGTGCGCGTTCGTTGACTCAGGCGCGCAATCACAGCCAATCTCCTTCTGGGTTGGGCCGACCAATCAGACGCGCGTAGATCTGATGAACGCTGCCGTTGCCCAGTGGAATCAGGTACTTGGCTTGAATGTGCACGCCAAGGTGCAGAGCAACAAGTGCGTCAACGACATTAACAATGTGTGCCAGGGGTGGATTATCGGCTGGGTTGCCGACTATCCTGACCCTCAAGATTTCTTGTCATTGCAGTTCCGCTCCGCCAATTCTGGTCATGTGCAGAACAACGATATGAACAAGCTGTTCGACGCCGCCGATGTAGACCAGAGCGCCAACCGTATGCAGGACTACTACAAGGCCGAGCAGATGGCGGTTGACAATGTCGCCTGGATCCCCTATGGTCAGGCCAAGCTCTTCTGGCGTCAGCGCACCTGGGTCCACGGCTTCGGCTTGAACCCGCTCTACCTCGTCGTAGATACTGCCTGGGTCAACGTCTACATCACACAGCATTAGGCCCGTATCGTCTGCGATGCGACCACAGCCAGGGCGTCCTCGTGGCGTCCTGGCTTTTGGTTATCTTCCGCGCGCTTGACGCCCCTTCGCACCACGTTCTACGATTCAGCGTGCGCCCGGCGCGCCGATTGCATCCGCCAGCAGCACAACTCCTACGCATCAACACCTAACCTCGCCATGGCACGTATAGTGGTATATACGGCATCTTCCTCGTGTGAACTTGTCCGCTACATCTCTGACCGGAGGCTCCTCCTAACATGACCATATTCGACTCCGAGCATGGAAGCCCGACGCCATCGAGTGAACACCGCTCCGCGCAGGCCGGGCAGGGCGTCATGCAACTTGTCATGACTTCTGTTCTTGTCATTATCGCCTTTACTGCTGGCTGGTTTGGCAATAGCTACGTCAACCACAACATCACCGCCACCGGCGACCAGCAGACCGTGCTCCAGGCGTGGAATCTCATCAACCAGCGCTATGTCAATGTGTCTGCCATCAATCAGCAGAAGATGGCCTACGCCGCCATCAACGCCATCGTCACCACCCTCGGCGATACCGGCCACTCGCGTTTTGAGACCCCCGAACAATTTGCCCAGGAGACCAAAGAGCTACAGAGCGCGCAAAGCTCCGGCATCGGTGTGCTGCTCACCGGTGGTGGCGACCAGCCGCTGATTATCGAAGCGGTGTTCCCCGGCTCGCCAGCCTCCAAAGTCAACGTCAAGGCGGGCGACATCATCGTGGCCGTCAACGGCACGGATATACGCGGCAAGACGATAGATCAGGTGCGCCCGCTGATCGTCGGCAAGGACGGCACCCAGGTCACGCTTACCCTCATCCGCCCCAGCGCCAGCGCCACGGCCACTTTCGATGTCACCATCACACGCGGCGCGTACACTTTCTCCACGGTGGACAGCTATATCATTCCTGGCGTCAACATCGCCTACATCCACATCAACGAATTCACGCAAGACGCCGACAACCAGCTTCGCGACGCCCTGAAGCAGGCGCAGGATAAACATGTCGCGGGCATCATCCTCGACCTGCGCGACAACCCCGGCGGCTATCTAGACCAGGCGCAGAGCGTCTCCAGTGAATTCATCGCAGCGGGCCAGGGCAAGAACGTCCTCATCGAAAAGACCCGCGACAGCCAGCAGGCGCTACCCGTCAAGCCCGGCGGCCTCGCCACTACCACACCCCTCGCCATTCTCGTCAACGGCGACACTGCCAGCGCCGCCGAGATCACCGCTGGCGCCATCAACATCAACCGTCCTCAGGTCGAAGTTATTGGCGAAACCACCTTCGGCACCGGCACCATCCTGCAGACGTTCCAGCTCAACGACGGCTCAGCGCTGGTCCTCGGCACCGAAGAATGGCTCCTTCCCAACGGCCAGTCTGTCTACGGCAAGGGTTATCAGCCCGATCAGAAAGTCACCCTGCCCAGTGGTGTGGCCCCGCTGCAAGCTATCGCCGCCCAGCAGCAAAATCTCAGCCTCGCCCAAATCCAACAATCCGGCGATACTCAACTTCTCGCCGCCATCAACGACCTCACCGGCCAGAAATAGCCCGTGCCGCTGCCCGTTCACCCCTTCTCTCGTAGAGAAGGGGTCGGGGGGTAGGTTTATGGCCGCGACGCCATCTCCAGCCAGCGTCGCAGCGCATCCGCCAGCGCATCGGGGGCTTCGACCTGCACGTAATGCCCCGCGTTCGCAATCGTCACCAACGTCGCGTGCGCCAGATGGTCGCTCAGATACGTCGCATACTTCGGTGGCGTCAACCGGTCCGACTCACCCACCACTACCAGCGCACTCTGCGACACCCGCCCCAATTCACTCATCATATCGAATACGTCGCACGCCGCCAGGTCGCGGTACAGCATCCCTGGCGCGGTCGGCTGCTGTGCCCGCGCATAGTCCTCTGCTTGCGCCGCATGCTCCGGCGCGAAGCCTAACGGCCCAATCTGGCGCTTCGCCTCCGCTGGGTCGTTCTTCGCGGTATCCAGCAGCGCAGGCAGCACGCGCAGCCGTGCCCCCGACCCCACCAACACAATCCGGCTCACCAGCGATGGATGGTCCGACGCCAGGCGCAGCGCAATCGCGCTCCCCAGCGAATGCCCCACCAGGCAGACATTGCTAAGCCCTTGCCGCATCAGCGTCGCGCGCACGCCATCCGCGTAATCCGCCACGCCCATTGCGCTGGGGCCGGGCCGCTCGATCTGCGCGCCGTGCCCCGGCAGGTCCAGCGCCACGCAATGATACTCCGGCAAGCGCGCCATCAATTCAGTCCATGCCCGCGCTGAATCTCCGCTCCCATGTATGAACACCAGCGTCGGCCGTTCGCGCTCGCTGGATTGTTGCCCCATACCGTGCTGTGCCATCGTCTTCTATCGTCCTTTTACCGCAATCTTTGCCAATCTTTGCCGCAGTCAACACACACGCTTGCTGCGGCCACCTTCCTACCAAACGTATCCGAGCATGACATGTACCGCGCTCATGACGAGTGGGTGATAGGCATCGCCACTTTGTACCATTCTTCCGCTCCCCAATCCCACTCCCAAACCACACCGCCCAGCGGCGACCTTGCCACCCAGAGCGCCGCCCATGCGTAGTCTCAAGTAGTGTGGTGGCGTCACGTGCCGCCCGGCAGAAACGCTACCAGCAGGGGAGGCGCCCAGTGCCAGAGAACGGAACAGCCCGCAAGCGGCTCGGCGATGCGGGCGAGCGGCTTGCCGCTGCCTGGCTCGAAGCCCATGGCTACCACGTGCTGGCGCGCAACTGGCGCTGCCCCTATGGCGAGCTTGACCTGATTGCCGAGCGCGACGGCGAACTGGTCTTCGTCGAAGTCAAAACCCGCCGTGGCGAGCGCATGGGTGCGCCCGAAGAAGCGATTACACCGACAAAGCGGCGGCGTCTCATTGCCTCCACCCTGAGCTATCTCGCGGAGCAGGGCGCTGAAGACCACCCCTACCGCATAGACGTGCTCGCCGTTGCCCTCGCGCCATCAGGAACATTACTCGGCATCCGCCACTATCCGGCGTCTATCGCCGAAGAGGAGTAGACATCCATGCAAGACCTGTTCGAGAATGCCAAACGCGCCGCCAATACCGCCGTTGAGCGCGCCGCCTGGGAGGCTGACAAAATGCGCCGCGCCACCGCGCGCCAGCGCGAGATGGACCTCGCCCAGCGCGAGCGCGCGACCCTGATCGAGCAATTGGCCATTGTCGTGCTCGACCTGGATAAGCGCGGGCAGCTCACCCAGGACGCCCTCAAGATGCTCGCCCAGCGCCTGCGCATCCTGGATAGCGATATCGCCACCGGCCAATCTGACATCCAGACCATCCGCAGCGAAACCTTCAAGCCCGGCACCATCTCCATCCAGGTCACGCGCACGAACGTTCCCGAGGCGCAAATGCCCTGTCCCACCTGTGGCAAGCTCATTCGCCAGAGCGCCTCGTTCTGCCCATCCTGCGGCGCGCGCCTGAACTGAGACCTGAACTGAGCCGCAACATGGTATATAATGTCCATCTTGGAGAACATTGCCGCATACTGGAAGCCTGAACCCATAATGCCCACACCCAAGATGAACAGCATGCCAGATCTCACCACTCCCAGCGGGAGCGCCACCACCAGCGCCCCAGTGGAGTTACAGAGCGCCTCCGTTGCCGAAACACGTCAGCTTGGCGAACTACTTGGCCGCCTGCTCGCATCCGGTGACCTCATCCTCTTGCGCGGCAACCTTGGCGCGGGCAAAACCGCCTTCACGCAAGGTGTCGCCTGCGGGCTAGGCATCACCGCCCCCGTCAACAGCCCCACGTTCACCGTGCTGAAGGAATACGCCGGACGCCTCCCGCTCTACCATTTCGATCTCTACCGGATCGAAGGCCCTGGCGAGCTATTCGATCTTGGCTTCGAAGACTACTTCCTCGGCGCGGGCGTCTCCATCGTCGAGTGGGCCGAGCGAGGCGCAACGGACGATGCTACCGCCGCCTGGCCCAACGACTGGCTGCGCGTCACCTTCACCACCACCGGCCCCGACACGCGCCTGCTGCGCTGCGATGCCGTAGGCGAGCGCGGGCGCGCCCTGCTCGCCGCCTTCGCGTGCGCCGCCGAAGACGACCAGCGGAAGGCGGGCTAGTCATCCATGCTGCTCGCCCTCGATACCTCCACCAGCTTCGCCAGCATCGCCCTCGTCTCTGACGAGAGGCCGCTCGCATCCTTCGACTGGTATGTCGGCCAGCGCCACAGCACCGAGCTATTCACCCGCCTCACCTGGCTGCTCGACTCGTGTAGCGTTGCCGCTGATGCGCTGGAGCGCATCGCCGTCGCTACCGGCCCCGGCTCCTTCAACGGCCTACGTGTCGCCCTTGCCACCGCCAAATCGCTCGCCTTCGCGCTGCATCGCCCGCTCTACGCCGTCCCCACGCTCGATGTGTTCGCCTGGGGCGCTGCCTTCGCCAGCCAGCCGGTTTGGGCGCTGCTCGAAGCCGGGCGCGGCCAAGTCTACGCCGCTGCCTATCCTACCCCCTGCGCCACCCCGGCCACCTGGAAGCCGCTCGATGGCTATCACGTCGTCACTCCCGCAGAGGTGGCGGCGCGTGTATCCGAGCCGGTACTATTCTGTGGAGAGTGGCGTGATGACACGAAGATCACGCTCGAACGTCTGCTCGGCGCTCGCGCCCGCTTCGCGCCATCGCTCACCAGCGGGCGCGCCGCGCGGCTGGCAATGCTCGCGCAGGGCCGCGCCGCCGCTGGCGTCGCACCCGACGACCCAGCCGCGCTCGAGCCGCTCTACATCCGGCGTCCAGCCATCACCGCAAGCGCGAAAGCGCCCATCCGGCTCGGCGACCACGCCCAACACCATCAGACCAATGGCGGAGAGGAGGCCACCCATGCGCTACACCATTGATCGTATGACCATGGCCGATATTCCGCGCGTCATTGAGATCGAAAAACTCGCCTATCCCACTCCCTGGCCGCCCAGCGCTTACCGCAAAGAGTTGCAGGAAAACCGCCACGCGCACTACATCCTTGCGCGCGATACCCGCGTCAGCGGCGCCAGTGTACCCCAGCCAGCCGACCACCCTGAACCGCAGTCGCGCCGGCCCTTCCCCCTCTCGCTCCTGCCCGTCCGTCCGCTGCCCACGCCCGGCCCCGATGCCGCCTCCATCGTCGGCTTCGCTGGCCTGTGGCTTATGATAGACGAAGCGCACGTTACCACCATCGCCGTCCACCCCGACTATCGTGGGCGCGGCCTCGGCGAACTGATGCTCTGCTCGCTCGTTGGCATCTCCTATGAGATCGGCGCACGCCACGTCACTCTCGAAGTCCGTGTCTCCAACGCCATCGCCCAAAATCTCTATCGCAAATATGGCTTCTCCATCGCCGGAAGCCGCCGCCGCTACTACAGCGACAATCACGAAGACGCCTACATCATGACCACCCACGACATCTACACAGACGACTACCGCCAGCGCTACGCCGAACTGCGCGCCAACCTGTATACGCGCCTCTCCACCACCGAAAATGCCTCTCCCTCTGCTGGCCAGCCCAGCGCGCGCAGCGACATCTAGTGTATGGGCGCACACCAGCGTCAAGTCATCATTCTCCGCTAACGCAAAGGCATCGCCAGTATGTTGATTCTTGGTATCGAAAGCTCCTGCGATGAGACCGGCGCGGCAATCGTCGCCGATGGACGCATCATCCACTCCAATGTCGTCGCTTCGCAGGCCAGCATCCATGAACAATACGGCGGTGTCGTGCCAGAAGTCGCCTCGCGCCACCAGCTCAGCGCCATTCTCCCCGTTCTCGAAACCGCCCTTGCCGAAGCGGGCGCAACCTGGAGCGACCTCGACGGTATCGCCGTCACCTATGGCCCGGGCCTTGCTGGCTCACTGCTCGTCGGCCTCACCTCCGCCAAAGCCCTGGCCCTCGCGCGCAACCTACCCCTTATCGGCATCAACCACCTCGAAGCGCACATCTACGCCAACTGGCTCCGCACCAACGACACCTCCGCATCCCCCTCCACCGCCATCGCCGCCGCTGACGGCGACCATCAGCCCGGCGACCCAGTCTTCCCGCTGCTCGCGCTTGTCATCTCCGGCGCGCACACGGAACTCGTTTTCATCCCCCATCACGGGCGCTACGAACTCCTCGGCCAGACCCGCGACGACGCAGCGGGCGAAGCCTTCGACAAAGTCGCGCGTATCCTCGGCCTCGGCTACCCCGGCGGACCCGCCATCGAGCGCGCCGCGCTGCAACGCGACGCTTCCATCCCCCACGCCTATACCATGCCGCGCGCATGGCTCCCTGGCACCTATGACTTCAGCTTCAGCGGCCTCAAGACGGCCGTGCTGCATATGGCCCAGGGCGCGCAGGTGGGCGCAACCGCCGATGGCGCGAATCGCTACATGCGCGAGGGAGCAGCAGCCGCCAGCCAGGGCGGCATCTCCGTGCCGAATCTCGCCGCCGCCTTCCAGGAATCTGTCGTGGACGTGCTCGCCACCAAAACACTCCGCGCCGCGCAGGAGCTTGGCGTGCGCCAGGTGGTACTCGCGGGTGGTGTCGCCGCGAACCAGCCGCTGCGCGCACGGCTCGCCGCCGATCTCGCGCCGCTGGGAATCGCCTTGCGCTATCCGCCCATTGCCTTCTGCACCGACAATGCCGCCATGATCGCCGCCGCTGCCTACTTCCACCTGCGCCTCGGCGAGCGCTCCGGCTTCGACTTGGATGTGCGGCCCGGCTTGCAGCTTCCCTTCGCCGCTGTGGGCAGCTAGCGCCGCTGCGCCGCGCTTTCCGCCAGATCGTCCGCCTGAGTCATCCCGCGCTCAGCCAGGAACCACCGTGGCGCGAATCGCAACGCCACAATGGGCAGCGCCACGGCAAGAATGACCACTGCCACGAAGAGCAGTAACGCAAAACCGCCATTCAGCACGCCGGGGCCAAACAGCCGCCCCAACGCAAGAGCGCCCACCGCGTAGATTGCGGTTCCGAGCGCTTCCAGCCCTAGATAGAGGCCAAATGGCATCCGCGTTATGCCTGCGAGCAAGCTCACCAGGCTGGCGATAGGTGTGAGCAGAAAGCGGCTCAGGAAGACCAGCACTGCGCTCCCGTAGCGCAGTTCCATCACGTGCCGCGCCAGTTCCTGTATCCGGCCTTTGCGGCTCAGGCGCTGCAGCAAACGCTCCACCACGTGATTGCCCGCCCGACCACCCCAATACACGACAGTATGTCCCGCGCCGATGCCGACCAGCGCGACCACCGCCAGCGCCGCGAAATCTGGCCCGCTCTGCGAGCCGCTCAGCACGCCCAGCGCCAGCAGCAGCGCCGTCGTTGGAATGGGCACGCCAATGCCCAGCGCCGCCAGGAATGTTGCCACCAGCAGCCCTGGATAACCATACGTCGCGACAAATTGCGGCACAGAGAACGCGCTCACCATGCCTCCCGATGCTTTCCTCATGACAATTGGGGGACAATCACCAAGATTGTACCATGCACTTTATCCGGCGCTTTGAAATCAATTGCGCGGCCCGCCCACACGTCCGTAATACCCGTGTGACACATATGTGACGCGCGCATACATCATTCTGCCCTTGTGCCGACACATACCTCTGCGCTATACATAATTGTCCGACAATCTACACAGGCGTATCGCTACTACTGGTTCAGCCACACTGGCCCTGGAGCCGTAAGCTACCTACAGGAGTCGCGCCGATGAATAAGCACGCTGGGGAAGGCTTCCTTCCAGATGAGCATCCACCAAACTCCGAAGCAAACCAGCCGCTATTTCGTGTGCTCGTCTCATCGCCCTATGCGACGGTATCCGCTGAGCGGCAACAGCAGCAATCCGCGGATAGCGAACCTCGCCCGAATAGCGTGCAACGCCTGTGGCACGCAATGCTCCGCTGGCTCGGCGACAACAGCTTCGTCATCGAATGGCTTCCACCGCCCTGGCGCATCCTCGCGAGCTATTTCCTAGCGGTGGGGCTGATTGTACTGGCGACCAGCGCCACCTTGCTCATCTACGCCATGTTTCCCACGTTTTCATTTCCCAGCGCGCTTGAGATGATGGTCATCGCACTGGTTGCGCTCAGCCTTGGCGCCGGGCCTAGCATCCTTGCCACCCTCACCGGGCTGGTCACGCTCGAAGTCATCGTGCTGCCTAGCACCTCTCACGGTGGCTTCGACGACGCTGGTGACTTCTTCGAGTTAGCGCTCTTTCTCGTCGTCGGCGTCACCATCAGCATCATTGCCAGCCGCGTGGAGCATGGCCGTAAGCAGGCTGTCGGTGATCGCGCCGACGCCCTCGCCCGTGAACTCGTCACACGGCAGACCAACGAACGCATGGACGAATTCTTGAGCATCGCCAGCCACGAGCTACGCACACCACTCACTGGCATCAAAACCTCCATCCAGCTTGCCCAACGCCGCCTCAAACGCCTCAGCCTGCCCGAAAGTGTGGACCAGCAGGATTTGCTTGCCCCAACACTCGAAGTGCTGGACATTGCCAAGCGCGAAGTAGATCGCCAGACCCGGCTCGTCGGCGACCTGCTCGACATCTCGCGCATTCGCGCCAACAAGCTCGAATATCACCTGCGCGACTGCGACCTCGTCACCATCGTCCGCGAAGCGGTGGAAGCGCAACGCCTCGCCGCGCCAGCCCGCGTCTTTCACTTCGACGAACCGACTGAGCGATTAATTGTCCATGCCGACCCCGACCGCATCAGCCAGGTCATCACTAACTTCCTCACCAATGCACACAAGTATTCGCCTGCTGACCAGCCCATCGCCGTTCGCGTCAAGCGTAAAGGCGCATACGCTCGCGTACTCGTGCGCGACCACGGCCTCGGCCTCACAGCCGAAGAGCAAGCCCAGATCTGGCAGCGCTTTCATCGCGTCGCAAGCATCAAAGCACAGAATGACTCCGGCGGGGGCCTGGGGCTGGGCCTCTTCATCTGCAAGAGCATCGTCGAACACCACCAGGGGCGTGTTGGTCTGCGCAGCGCCCGTGGCCGTGGCTCTACCTTCTGGTTCACCCTTCCCCTACTGTAGCCATGGTTACCATCACGCGCGCTTCTTGCGGCCCGTTCGTGTTCGCTGGGGTGCGCGTCCATTTGCCAGCGACGCCGGAGCGGATAGTCGCGCTAGCACATCGGGCAACTCCGCAAGTTCTGCGATACGCTCATCAGCGGCCACGGGATGCGCGATAGGGGGCGCTCCTGGCGCATACGGATCTTCGCGCTCAATCCACACTGTCCGCATACCCAGCCGCTTCGCCGGCTCGATGTCGAAGGCGTAATCGTTGCCGATCATCACCGCCTCCTCCGGCTCCACGCGCGCCTGCTCCAGCGCGAACTGGAATATCTCTGGCCGTGGTTTGCTGATCGCCACTTCATCCGAAATGATGACGCACTCCTCCTCGAAATACCCTAGCAATTTCCACTCGCGCAGCCGTCCGCGAATCCACACCGGCTGATTTGCGATCACCCCTAGCCGATATGCGCGTCCATCGCCGTCGCGCTCGCCTGCGAGAGCCGCGAGCGTGGCATGCGCATCCGCAAATGGACGAAAGCGCCCAGGCGCTTCGGGCGCGACCCGCAGAATATAGTCGCGAAACACCGCCATTCCCATGAGATAGCCGCAGCCATTGCGCTCCGCCAGCCAGCGCAACTGATCGAACAGCGTCATCCGCCCCTGCATTGACAGATTATTCAAGTCGGCGCGATATTGCGCATCGCTGATCGCGCACCCGCGTTCGCGAAAGAACTGATGCACACTCGCATGGCGGAACCGCGCAAAATCCGCCTCATCCACCAGCGTATCGCCAATATCAAAAAAGAGAAACATCGTTACACCGCACCTTCCACTCTCCAGACGGCGCAAAATGCCTCGCCTGGCTGTGTGCCCCAAGAGGGGTAGTATGTCTACGCGCGAGCGCGCCCCTGGGTAACAGCTATCACCCCGCCCGTTCGTCCCTTTCCCTCGCCCATACTCATCCGTATACGGTAGAATGGTAGACTGGTGAGTTGCGCGCCCACCGATTGAACAGCAGCACAAGTACAGCCTACACGAGACAGGTAAACACGAGGTTATGGGGCGAAAACAAAGCGGCATCAACGCCACAACGCAGCCAGTCGTGCGGATAGAAGATGGGCGTGCGATTCTGCGCGTCGGCGGCGTCATCCAGTCGGTCGCCGTAGATGACCGCTACATCCCTGATGTCTGGGACTCCATGCTCCCACACGCTCGCCCTGCCAACGCCCTGATCCTCGGCCTCGGCGGTGGCACTATCGCCACCTTGATGACCCAGCGCTGGGGACCGCTCCCCATCACCGGCGTCGAAAACGATCCCGCCGTCGCCTGGCTTGCCGCCCACGAATTCGGCCTCAGCCAGCTCCCCAACGTCCACATCACCATAGCTGACGCCTTCGCCTTCGTCCAGCGCTGTCACGAGCGCTTCGAGGCGATATGTGTAGACCTCTACGTTGCGGGCAAGATGTCTCACGGCGTCCTTGAGCCGGCATTCCTGCGCGACATCGCGCGCATCCTCACCCCAGATGGCACGGCCACCTTCAACCTCTGGCGCTCACCGTATCTTACTGACCATATGCGCCGCATCGAGCGCATCCTCGCCATACGCTCCCTCACCAACGCGGGCGATAATGTCGTCGTCGCCTGCGCCCGCCCCCATTCCTCCCCGACACCTTCCCTCTGAGAGCCGACCGTTAATTCCAGTACCATTGCGTTACCCATTCGCGAACGAATAGTATCAGTGTTAACGTACTCGTGCGGCATGAAGTTTTTCGTTCACGGGTGGCGCGGCCTCAATCAGACGCGCCACGCAAGCGGGACAACCGGAAACCTTCCTCTGCCAACCACAGCGCCCAGGAAGATCCGGGCGGCGCGACAGGTTTCCGGCCATAGCCATACTGGCATGGATTCGTTATACGGGCCTGGCGCATGCGTTGTAATTCGAAATTGACCGCAGACCCTCTATTACCTTTCAAGGAGTCCCGGCACATGCAGGACATTCGCACACCCGGCATGCAAAATGTGGTGCTGTCCAGCAAATCCCTCACCGACTACGCGCCCGTCGTCGGCGACGATGTGATCGCCGAACTTGAGCGCCTGGCAAAGCCGCTGCAAGGCGCGCGCGTGCTCCACATCTCCTCCACTGCTTATGGTGGCGGTGTCGCCGAAATGTTGCACACGCTCATCCCTTTGATGCGCAACGTCGGCCTCAACGCAGAATGGCGCATCATCTCTGGCAATGACGAGTTCTTCACCGTCACCAAGAGTATGCACAACGCGCTTCAGGGTATGGATCTCGACCTTACCCCGGCGATGAAAGCCACCTATCTGCATGCCAACGTAGACAACGCCGTCTACTTCGAAGATGACTTCGACTATGTCATCGTGCATGACCCTCAGCCCGCGCCACTGCGCATGATGTGCTCTACCAACTCCGGCAAGTGGATCTGGCGCTGCCACATTGACCTGACCGCCGCCGATGCCGACTATTGGGGCTTCCTCCGTCCCTTCGTGCAAATGTATGACGCCGCCATCTTCACCCTGCCCGACTACGTCAAGCGCGACCTGAAGATCGGCAAGATCGCCATTATTCCGCCCGCAATTGATCCCCTCAGCCCCAAAAACGCCCCGATGAGCAACGACGACGCGCGCCGCATCGTCGGCATGTACGGCA
The DNA here is from genome assembly GCA_030167145.1 of Ktedonobacterales bacterium. Lineage (GTDB taxonomy): Bacteria > Chloroflexota > Ktedonobacteria > Ktedonobacterales > JADMIN01 > SMAG-U1939. Next base: position 991,814 of record CP126532.1, read on the forward strand.
TTGATCCCGACCGCCCTTCGCTCGTGCAGGTCTCGCGCTTCGATCCCTGGAAAGACCCGCTCGGCGTGATTGATGTCTATCGCATCGTGCGCGAGCAGTTCCCCGGCCTCCAGCTCGTCATGGTCGGCTCGATGGCCAGCGACGACCCCGAAGGCATGGAATACTACCAGCGCACTAAAGACCACGCCGCCGACGACCCAGACATCCACCTGCTCTCCAATCTGGATGGCGTGGGCAATGTCGAAGTCAACGCCTTCCAGCAAATGGCGACCGTGGTGCTTCAGAAGTCGCTGCGCGAAGGCTTCGGCCTCACTGTCTCCGAAGGCCTCTGGAAGGGCAAGCCCGTCATCGGCGGCAACGTCGGCGGCATCCCGTTGCAGATCCAGGACGGCGTGACTGGGTATCTCGTGGATAGCATCGAAGAGTGCGCCCGCCGCACCATCGAGTTGATGCGCCACCCCGAACAGGCGGTTGCCATGGGTCAGCGTGGTCGCGAAGAGGTGCGGCATAAGTTCCTCTCCACCGCGAACCTACGCAACTACCTCACTCTCTTCAATGAGCTTGCTGGCAACGCCGTAGCGCCGTCGCAAGCTGAATCCCAGGCACACGCGCTCACTACACCCGCCTAGCTATCGCCTTTCCTATCCTCGCGCCGCCTCTTGCTGGTTCTACGCCAGCGGGGAGCGGCGCGTATTTCATGCTCGCTATGCTAAGGGGCTGGGAAAGGTCGGGCGCGACATCACACGGCGGTCGCGGCGGCGTAGTAGCGGCTGGCGGGCGCTTTGCCGCGCACCCCGGCGAGGAAGCGGCTCGCTTCGACTACGGCGTCTAGATTCACACCTGTTTCGATGCCGAGGCCGTGCAGCAGATAGAGCAGGTCTTCGGTGGCGAGGTTGCCTGATGCTCCCGGCGCATAGGGGCAGCCACCCAGCCCGCCCGTTGAGCTATCGAAGATACTGATGCCCATCTGCAACGCCGCCAGCACGTTCGCCAGTGCTGTGCCGCGTGTATCGTGGAAGTGCATCGCCAGCCGGTCCAGCGGCACGCGGCTGGTGAGCAGCGCCGTCAACTCCACCACCTGATTCGGTGTGCCCACGCCAATAGTATCGCCAATGGATAGCTCATCCACACCCAGGTCGAGCAGCATCTCGCAGACGCGGAGCACCGCATCCGGCGCGACCGCGCCCTCATACGGGCAGCCGAATGCAGTGGAAACGTAGCCGCGCACGCGCACACCAGCCCCGCGCGCCATCTCTACCACGGGCCGGAAGTTCTCGATGCTGCCCGCAATGGTGGTGTTGATGTTGTGCTGCACGAAGGTCTCCGATGCGCCGGTAAAGACGGCAACTTCGCGCAGACCCGCCGCGAGCGCCCGCTCCATGCCCTTCGCGTTCGGCACAAGCGCGCTGTAGCGCGTGCCAGGGCGCTTGGTGATGCCCGCCATCACCTCGCTGGCGTCGGCAAGCTGCGGCACGGCCTTCGGGCTGACGAACGAGGTCGCCTCGATGACCGGAAAGCCCGCTGCACTTAACAGATCAATGAAGCGTATCTTATCGGCGGTCGTCACCACCCCCGCCTCATTCTGCAAGCCGTCGCGCGGTCCCACTTCGACCACGGTGACGCGCTGGGGCAGGCTAGATAACAGAGCGTTCGACATTTGACACTCCTTTGAAGATAGATGGCAAACTACTCTTCCGTTGTGGCGCTGCCATCTAACTCGACGAGTGGCTCGCCGCCGGGGACGACATCGCCCGCCACGTGGGTGACACGGACGACGCGGCCTGCGTAGGGCGCGGTGATGGCATGCTCCATCTTCATCGCGCCCAGCACCACCAGCGTGCGGTGCGCCTCGACGGTGTCGCCTTCGGCTACGTTCACCTGGATAATCGTGCCCGCCATCGGCGCGGTGAGCGTCTGCCGCCCGCTGGCGCTCTCGCTCTCGTGCGACGCGCTCTCCACATCCAGCGGGCGTGGCTTCTCCAGTGTATAGCTGCCGCCGCGCAGACTTACCAACACGTCGTTGCCGCGCCGCGCTACGTGCGCCGTCTCGCGTGCGCCGGACGCCCCTACGCCTAGCGCCAGGATTATCTGTCCGTCGGGGTGGGTCGTTGCCGCCACGGGGTCACCGTTTTCGCCGGGGTAGGGCTGGTCGTCTATTTCCACTTCGTAGCTATCACCGGTAGTGGCAGGTATGAGGGATACCGAGTGATCCTGCCCATTGCGGCGATAGCGGAAGCGGCGCGCGGTGTTTGTTCCCAGCGCGGCGCGGCTCGTCCACGGGTTATACGGACCGTGCGCTGCCTGCGCTGGTGCGGCTGTCTGCGTCTCCCAGAGTGCGGCGGCGGCCAGCGCATTCGGCGAGGTTTCCGGCGGCTGAGTTGCGGCGCTGAGGTCGTGTGTCTCCAGATAGGCCGTCGTCACGTCGCCAGCGCGGAAGTCCGGCTCGTCCGCGATGGCGCGCAGCAGCGGGATGTTCGTCGCCACACCGAGCACTGCGAAGCGTTCCAGCGCCCAGGCGAGGCGTTCGACTGCGGCAGGGCGGTCGGGCGCATAGACGATCAACTTCGCCAGCATCGGGTCGTAGTGGACCGTCACCTCGTCGCCCGCCGCGATGCCTGCGTCCACCCGCACCCCCGGCGCGCGTAGCGGCGCAAACGCCAGCACCGTGCCCGTGGACGGCAGGTAGCCGTTCGCTGGATCTTCCGCGTAGAGCCGCACCTCGATGGCGTGCCCACGCGGGGCGATGTGCTCTTGCACCAGGGCAAGCGGCTCTCCAGCGGCAATCTGTAGCTGCAAGCGCACGAGGTCCAGGCCGGTCACCAGTTCCGTCACCGGATGCTCCACTTGCAAGCGGGTGTTCATTTCGAGGAAGTAGTAGCGCCCGTCGCGGTCGAGCAGGAATTCGCAGGTGCCCGCGTTGACGTAGCCTGCCGCCTGTGCCGCGCGGACCGCCGCAGCGCCCATCTCGGCGCGTAGCCCCGGCGTCAGCGCGACGCTAGGGCTTTCTTCGACGACCTTCTGGTGGCGGCGCTGGATCGAGCAATCGCGCTCGCCCAGGTGAATGCAGTTACCGTGCTGGTCGGCGAGTATCTGGAACTCGACGTGGCGCGGGCCGACGACGAGCTTCTCCAGAAACACGCTGTCGTCGCCAAAGGCCGCCAGTGCCTCGCGTTGCGCCGCCGCCAGCGCCTCGTCGAACACCTCTTTCGCATGCACGGCGCGCATGCCCTTGCCGCCGCCGCCCGCCGCCGCCTTGATGAGCACGGGATAGCCGATGCGTGCGGCTTCGCGCCGCATCGTGTGGGCGTCGCGCTTCTCGCCCGCGTAGCCCGGCACGGTCGGCACGCCCGCTGCTTCGACGGCGCGCTTGGCGGCGGTCTTCGACCCCATCAGGCGGATCGCCTCCGCTGGTGGGCCAATGAAGACGATGCCCGCCCGCGCGCAGGCTTCGGCGAACTCCGCATTCTCGGAGAGGAAGCCGTAGCCGGGGTGGATCGCCTCCGCGCCGTGCGCCTGGGCGACGGCCAGAATCGCGCTGATATTCAGATAGCTTTCGCGCGCCGGAGCCGGACCAATGCAGTACGCTTCGTCCGCCGCGCGCACATGCGCCGCGTCGCGGTCGGCCTCGGAATAGACGGCGATGGCGCGGATGCCCATCTCCTGGCAGGCGGCCATCACGCGGACGGCAATTTCGCCGCGATTGGCGATCAGCACCGACTTAAACATCGTCGCTCACCCAACTCGCGCGGCGCTTCTCCAGGAAGGCGCGAATGCCCTCCTGCCCTTCCTCGCTAGTGCGCAGCCCGGCGATGGTCGCCGCCGTCATCAGCCGCGCCTCGTCGTCGGGCAGATGCAGCACGGTCTTGGCCATTACTTTGGCGGCGCGCACGCCCGCCGGGGCGCTGCGCCCGATGTTTTTCAGTGTCGCCGCAACGGTCTCGTCTAGCTCATCCTCTGGCACGACGGTATGCACCAGCCCGATGGTGCGAGCGCGGTAGGCGTCGAAACGTTCGGCGGTGAGGAAGAGCGCGCGGGCATGGGTCTCGCCGATCTTGCGGAGCGCGAAGGGCGAGATGACCGCTGGTGCGATGCCCAGCCGCGCCTCGGTGAAGCCGAAGACTGTGCCCTCGGCGGCGATGGCGATGTCGCAGACGGCGGTGAGGCCGGAGCCGCCGCCCAGCGCCGCGCCGTGGATGCGCCCGATGACTGGATGGCGGCAGTTGTCTATCGCGCGGAACATGTCGGCCATGCGCAACGCATCGCTGACATTCTCATCATGCGTGAAGTCCAGGCTGGCGCGCATCCAATTGAGGTCGGCCCCCGCACAGAAGCTCGGTCCGTCGCCCGCGAGCACCACCGCGCGCACGTCGTCGTCATCGCTCAGCGTCTGGAAGGCGGTGTGCAGTTCGGCGATCAGCCGCGCATTGAAAGCGTTATGCACTTCGGGGCGCGCCAGGGTAATGTACGCCGCGATGCCGCGCCGTTCCAGGCGCAGATGACGGTATGCGCCGGAGACGCGAATCTCGTCGGGAGATTGTTCGGGTTCGCTCATCGTTGAGTGCGCCTCCTCGCGCCACGCCGGAGACTCCGCGCTCCGCGCGCAAACTGTACTGTATTGTATCGTACCACTCCCCGGCACACCCCGCCGCTAGGCTTTGGGAGCTGAACGGCTCAGGACGACTGGGCTGAAGTTGGTCTGATAGTCATAGGTATCCAGCCCTTCGCTGCGCTTCAGGTAGCCGACGACGGCATAGGTCAGCGGTGTCGCGGCGACCTCGTAAAGCACTTTGAAAGCCCATTGCACGACGATGCCCGTCACCACCTGCTGCGCAGTGAAGATGCCGGTCAGGCCGAAGGCGATGGTGATGAAGACCAGCGTATCCGCGCCCTCACCGATCAGCGTCGAGCCGATGGTGCGCGTCCAGAGCCAGCGCCCTTTCGTGGCGATTTTCAGCTTCGCCAGCACGAACGAATTGAGAAATTCGCCGACCAGATAGGCGCAGAATGAGGCCAGCAGCAGCACCGGCGTGAAGCCCAGAATCGCGCTATACGCCCCCTGGTTCGGCCAGAACGGCGCGGCGGGCAGGACACCGGCGACGTAGATCGCCAGTACGGCGATGAGATTGCAGAAGAAGCCGAGCCAGATCACGCGGCGCGCGGCGGCGTAGCCATAGACCTCGGTGAGCACATCGCCGAAGAGATAGCTCAGCGGGAAGATGACCACGCCAGCAGGCACAAATAGCCCGAACGGCAGCGCGATGATCTTGACGGCGATGATGTTGGCGACGATCAGGCAGGTGACGAACAAGCCGACCAGCACGATAAATCGGCCCGAAAAGACGGCGGACGGTGATTTTTGCACAGCGCATACCTCTGAGATGAAAACGCCGCATTCGCGATACACAGTCGCGCGCGAGCGGATGCCTCGTGAGACATCGCCTCTAAGTATGGGGTATCGAAGGGGGAGTGGTCAACCGTAACGAAGCGATATATAATACGATTCGCTATGCAGGTAGGCGATGGATACGGTGGATGTGCGCATGGGCGGGAGGGTAGAGATCTCATGTCGGGCAGATATAATGACCCCTATGGCGACTCCAATCACTGGAACGACGCGGATGGTGAGGAATGGGATGCGCCGCGTTCACAGCGGCCACGAAGCGACCGATCAGACGTTCGCGGCCCTTCGCGCCCCTCACGAGATCGCAGCGAGTATGGCGGCTATAGCAATACTGGTGGATATGGCGGTTACGATGGCTATGATGAATCGCCACGCACGCGCCCGCCCTCGCGCCCCGGCCCGGCATCGCAAAGCGGAGGCTACGGCCAGCCAGATCCCTACGATCAGAGCGGCTATGGCAGGCCCGGACCGCACAGCCGTGGCAGCAATAGCGGCTATAGGGGTAATAGCGGCTATGGAGAGTACGGTGCGCGGGATAGGGGAGACGCATTCTACCCACCGGATATGCCCACCCAGGGTGGCTACCAGGGTAACTATGGCCAACCAGCGAGTAATTCGCGCGGGTGGCAGCCGGGCGCGCCTACCTACCCGAACAGCCAGTGGGGCAATCTGGGCCAGCAGCGGCCAGGCATGTCCGCTACGCCTTCCCCATGGGGAGCGCCATCGCATGCGGGATGGCAGGCGCAGACGCCCGCCGCACCACAGCGCAAATCGCGCCGCAAGCTCTGGATTACCCTCGCTGTGATTGCCGCGCTGCTCGTCGTCACTGGTGGCGGTGTCGGCTTTGCCGCCGTGCAATATTTCGCGCCGTCTGCTATGGCTGGTGTTTTTTGCGGAAATCTCAAGGCGCAGAACTATACGGCAGCCTATCAACTGCTCGATAGCGCGATGAAGAGCCAGTTCAGCGGCGACCAATTCACCCAGGACGCTCAGACGCTCGACCGCGCCGAGGGGGCGGTGCTGGATTGCAAGGGCACAGCCGCGTATCATCACAGTCTTGGTGGGAGCACGGCGGCGATGGGGCTAGCTATCACCCGCGCAACCGCCGGGACGTTCACCGGCACGGTGCGACTCGTGAACGAAGCTGGTTCATGGAAGGTTGACGGTCTGGATACCAGTTTGCTCGGCGTCAACCTGGACGCACTGCATACCGCCGCGAGCTATTGCGCCGCATTGCAAGCCAAGAAATATAGCGATGCCTATGCCCTGCTGGGAACAGCGCAAACGAGCAAAACGAAAGCCAGTGACTTTGCCCAGGCCGCCCAGTGGCACGATCAGATAGATGGTCCGGTGAGCGCGTGCCAGGTCACGGGACTCGGCTCCGGCAACACAGATTCGGCGGCAAACCTGACGCTGAGCATCACCCGCGACAAACTTGGCGAAAAGCACGATGCGCTCGGCCTGGATGTGGAGAGCGCCGCCTGGAAGATCAGCGCCGTCGGCGCGCAACTTCAGGGCACAGATCTCTCGGCATTGCGGGTGGGTCTGCGGTTCTGTGGCGACATGAGCAACAGCAATTATACGGACGCCTTCAGCCTGCTCTCGGCGACGGGTAAAGGCAATGCCACTGAAGATCAATTCGCGGCGGCGTTCTCAGGGGCAACAGATGGCATCCAGTTGACCGCGTGCAGCCCGGAAATCAGCACCTACACCACTACGACCACTGTCGCCTCCATGACGGTTGATTTGACCGTCATGCAACTCTCCACCAGCCAAACCGGCCACGGCAAGGCCACGCTGAAACTCTCACATTCCGGCAGCGCCTGGAAGGTTGATGAGATGGCTCTGCAGAACTGAGCTGATGCAGAGGCTCTACAGCATTGCGCCTCTATCCCCGCTGCGCTCTATAGTCTGAGCGAGGCTGAGGGGGCGCGGATTCGCTGAAGGGAGCGGCACCATGATTTTGGTCACAGGGGCGGATGGCTTCGTTGGTCGGCATATCGTGGCGCGGCTAGCGCGCGATGGCGACGCGGCGCGGGCGATGGTGCGCAACATCGGACGGGCGCGCAAAACGCTGGCGATGTCGGATATGGAGTTGATCGAAGGCGATACCACCAAACCCGCGACGCTGGCGCCCGCGCTCGAAGGCGTGGATACGATCATCCATTGCGCCTTCATCGTCGCCAACCGCAAGCAGGGGCCAGGCGTAAATTACTACGAGACCAATGTGCGCGGCACGAAAAATCTGGTGGACGCCGCGAAGGCCGCTGGCGTGCGCCAGGTCTGCGTGATGGGCGGCCTGGGCACCAAATCGGGCACCGGCGATACCTACGTGCAGCAGCGGTACGAGGCAAATCAGTACGTGAAGCAGAGCGGGTTGGGCTGGTCTATTATTGGCCCGTCGGTGCAGTTCGGTGAAGGCTCGCCCTTCATCACCGGGTTGGCGGACCTGATTCGCAGCGCACCAGTAGTGCCGATGATCGGCAACGGCAAACGGCTCTTCCAGCCGATCTGGGTCGAGGATGTGGCCACATGCATCCTGAAGATGGCGCGCGAGCCAGAGCGCTATGCCAGCGTGGAGGTAGATGTTGGCGGGCCGGAGGTCTATAGCTACGCGCAGATTCTGGATATGCTGATGCGCAAGATGGGCAAGAAGAAGCTGAAAGTGCCAGGGCCAACGCCACTGGCGAAGCTCGGCGCGGCGATGATGGAAGCCGTGCTGCCCAAACCGCCGATCACCCGCGCGGCAACGGGTCTCTTCGACTTCGACAACGTGGCCGCGCTCGATGGCGTGCAGCGCACCTTCGGCTTCGCGCCACTCTCCTTCCGCGTGTATCTCGAAGATCACGGCGTGGATTGATGCGCCCTGTTGCCGTGCCGTTGCAGATACGCTTGCGCTGAACCTCTGCCATTAGGTACTCGTAACGTTCGCCGTAACGCCTTGGTAACGGGTGTACGCTATGCTGTGCCTGGAAGAAGTAGTCTGCAAGAGGAGAAAGCGTGATGAATGGCATGTCTGCTCATCAAGAAGCGTCTGTGCATGTGGACTCACCAAGTGCGGATGAGCAGCGCGTTCGCGGAAACCTACTCTTCATCGCGCGCGCCTGCTGGATCGCGCTGGCGCTCTTGATCCTGGTACTCGATGCGCTCATGCTCCCCGGATTTGCCGCTCAACTAGGGGCAACATGCCAGCCAGGTCCATCATGCTTCGGCATCCAGATGACCTCCTACGATCTGCACCTTCTGCACAAGCTTGGCATCTCTCGGGATTTTCTGATCGCGTATCAGGTTGCCATGGCTGTCATCACCGTCATCGTCTACTATGTGGTGGGCACCCTGATTTTCTGGCGCAAGTCCAGCGATCGCATGGCCCTGTTTTGCGCATTCATAGTGGTGATTTTTGGCGGTGTCGTCAACCCCGATATCCTTCAGGATACGCTTTCGCTGACCTCGCCCACTTGGTCCACGTTCATTGGCCTGCTCGACGTACTTGGGCAGGCAGGGTTCGTCACCTTCTTCTTGCTCTTTCCCAGCGGACGGTTCGTACCGCGCTGGACCCGCTGGTGCTCCCTTGCCGTGCTCATCTTTTGGGTCTACACAGTTTTCATTACGCAGAATCAATCTAACAATTCAGCTCCCGCGCTGGCGAACGTGTTCTTCTTTGCGGTGTTGCTTGTCGCCGTGGGCACGCAGATCTACCGCTATCGAAAGGTATCTACCTTTAAGGAGCGCCAGCAGACCAAGTGGGTCGTCTTTGGTTTCTCCATAGGCATTCTTGGCTTTGCGCTGCTCGTCAACCTTGGGAACCTCTTTCTCCCGTCAGAAGTGCTGCAATCGGGCGTGCTCACCACACTGATAGCCGGAACTAGCATAAATGGCTTCCTGATGCTGATTCCCATCTCGATAGCCATCGCGATTCTGCGCTCACAGCTTTATGACATTGATGTGATCATCAACCGCGCGCTGGTCTATGGCCCGCTGACCGCGATTCTAGCGGCGGTCTATGCTGGGCTGGTCATTGGGTTGCAGCATGTGGTTGGCCTGATTACCGGGGAAACGTCTCAGCCAGTGGTCATCGTGATTTCGACACTGGTGATCGCCGCGCTTTTCCAGCCATTGCGAAGGCGCCTGCAAAATACGATTGATCGGCGATTCTATCGGAGCAAATATAATGCGGCGAATACGTTAGAAGTATTTAGCGGGACCCTGCGACAGGCGGTTGATCTGGATGAGATATGTGAGCAGATGGTTGCTGTAGTGCGTGAGACACTCCAGCCAACGCAAGTCTCGTTGTGGCTCAGCGCATCCACACAGCATGCCACCGAAACGCAGGAGCGCGCAGAATCGTAACGTAGTTCAAGGTGCGCGGCGAAAGTGAGCGCCGTGCAGCGTCTGGCAGGCTATCCTATTGACCAACGGCCAGCCGATGGCATATGATAGCATTGTTAGCATTGTCGAAAGCGTGGAATATTGTTCCGCTCTCCGGCAACACAACACAAGCCCACTCGTTAGGTGAGGCGTCCGCGAAGAACAAAGGCCACGGACCGGAAACGTCGAGAGACGCCGACGGTCAGGACAGGTATAGCCGGCATAAGGCTCTACCCCCAGTGGCTGAGGGCAATACCTCTACGTCACGCGGTGCCAAAGCTCGACCAGGGAGGGGCGGTTGGCGTAACATCCGCGTTCTATGTTGCTCGTGGATTGTGCGTCAACCTCGATGCACTGCCTGTGCCCCCTTCCAGTATGGCTGGAGGGGGCATTTGTTTTTCGGCGCGAAAGCTCGCGGGCAGGCGAGCCGCGCTGCGCAGAAAGGAGAACGTATGGACGCTGGTCCGAGTAGTAGTACCAGATCCAACGTTCGTGTGCTGTTTCTACGTGTGTCCCCGCCGCTCGCACGGCGTCACCCCCGCTTGAGCATCTCCGCAGACCGCTAGGTCGTCGCGGGACGCTCCCGCTGGTCCGGCGTCGCCTGCGCCGGCGCTAGCTTACCACCAGGGGGAGGCGTCCCATGGAGCAGAGGATTCTTGCTCCCCAGAACTCCGTTATGGCCCGCATCCAGTATGTGGGCAGTGCGGTTACTTCCAACATTCTCGACCGCCCAGCCCGGCGGCTCCGCCAGTTGCGCGATTGGCGTGGCGGTCGCTTCGCGCGCGTGTTCGCGGTTCTCGGGATTCTGGGGCCAGGATTGATCGCCACCAGCGCGGGCAACGACGCGGGCGGCATCGTCACCTACGCGGCGGTGGGCGCGCAGTATGGCTTTGGTCTGCTGTGGATGATGGTCGTGGTGACCGTCTGTATGGCTGTCGTACAGGAGATGTGCGCGCGCATGGGCGCGGCCACCGGCCAGGGCCTCTCCGACCTGATCCGCGAGCGGTTTGGCGTGCGCGGGGCGGCCTTCGCCATGCTCACCCTCTTCGTCGCCAATGCCCTCATCACCATCTCTGAATTTGCGGGCATCGCCGCTGTATCCGAGTTGCTGGGCATCTCGAAGTACATCACCGTGCCCATCGCGGCGGTGGGCATCTGGCTGCTCATTACGCGCGGCTCATATGCCAAAGTCGAAAAGATCTTCCTGGTCATGACCCTGGCCTTCTTCGCGTATCCCATCGCCGCGATTCTGGCGCATCCTGACTGGGGCCAGGTGCTGCACCAGACGCTCATCCCCACATTTCCCAGGCAGCATCTCGCCACCTATCTGTTGCTCTTCGTCGGCACGGTGGGCACCACTATCACTCCATACATGCAGATCTACATCCAGTCCGCCGTCGCCGAAAAGGGCATCTCGATGAGCCACTATAAAGCGGAGCGCGCGGATGTCTATATCGGCGCAATTTTCGGCGACCTGATCTCAGCATTCATCATCATTGCCACCGGCGCAACGGTCTTCCTTGCCAGCCACGGCCAGGGCGTGCAGATCAACGACGCACGGCAGGCCGCGATGGCGTTGGTTCCGTTCGCTGGCAAATACGCGGAACTCCTCTTCGCGATTGGACTGCTGGGCGCGTCGCTCTTGGCGGCGGCGGTGCTGCCGCTCTCCACTGCCTATTCGATCAGCGAGTCATTTGGCTTCGAGCGCGGCATCTCGCATTCCTTTAAGGAAGCGCCGATATTTCAGAGTATCTTCACTGGCATGATTATCTTTGGCGCGCTGGTTGCGCTGATTCCCAATCTGCCGCTGATACAGTTGCTCATCATCGTCCAGGTGATTAACGGTGTGCTGCTGCCGATCCTGCTGGTCTTCATCCTGCGACTCGTCAACGACCGCCAGATTATGGGTAAGCACGTCAACTCACGCACTCAGAACGCCATCGCCTGGGGCACGACGATTACGCTAAGCATCCTCTGCGCGGTCATGCTCGCCAGCATTGTCCTGCCCGCAATGGGCATTCCGTTCCTGAGCTAACGAGAGTAGAGGAGGCGTCCGATGGACCAGAAACTCGTTCGCACTGACGATGCGCGCCTGCCGCGCGTACACTTTGTCGTGCGCGAATCCCTGCGTGAATCGGTCGCCGAGGTCTTCGGGCGTCCAGCGGAGCGGCTGCGCCGGTTTCGCAAGTGGCGCAAGGGCCGCTGGGCGAAGTATCTGGCCATACTCGGCATCTTCGGGCCGGGACTCGTCGCGGCCAACGCCGGCAATGACGCGGGCGCTATCGCCACGTGGTCGAACGTTGGCGCGCAGTATGGCTATCAGATGCTCTGGATACTGGTGATTATCACCGTCAGTCTTTCGGTGGTACAGGAGATGTGCGCGCGCATGGGGGCGGCCACCGGCGAGGGCCTCTCCGATCTGATCCGCGAGCGGTTTGGCGTGCGCGGGGCGGCCTTCGCCATGCTCACCCTCTTCGTCGCCAATGCCCTCATCACCATCTCTGAATTTGCGGGCATCGCCGCCGCCGCTCAGCTATTCGGCATCTCGAAGTACATCGCCGTGCCTATCGCGGCGCTGGGCGTCTGGCTGCTCGTCACCCGTGGCTCATATGCCAAAGTCGAGAAGATCTTCCTGGTCATGACGCTGGCCTTCTTCACCTATCCCATCGCCGCGATTCTGGCGCATCCTGACTGGGGCCAGGTGGTAAAGCATACGGTGATTCCAACTGTCACGTTTTCAATCACTTTCCTGCAATTGCTCGTCGGCACGGTGGGCACGACCATCACCCCCTATATGCAGCTCTACATTCAATCAAGCGTCGCCGAGAAGGGCGTGGAGATGGAGCATTATAGGGCAGAGCGCACCGAGACCTACATCGGTTCGATCTTCGCGGCGCTGATCGTCGGCTCGATTGTGGTGGCGACCGGCGCGACGATTTTCGTCGCCAGTGGTGGCAAGGGCGTGCCGATCACCGATGCGGAGCAGGCGGCGCTGGCGCTGGTGCCGTTCCTGGGGCGGTATGCGCCGTTGCTCTTCGGCATCGGGCTGATTGGCGCGTCGCTCTTGGCGGCGGCGGTGCTGCCGCTCTCCACCGCCTATTCGATCAGCGAGTCATTCGGCTTCGAGCACGGCGTTTCGCATTCCTTTAAGGAAGCGCCGGTCTTCCAGAGCATCTTCACCGGCATGATGCTCTTTGGCGCACTCATTGCGCTGATTCCCAATCTGCCACTATTCCAACTGATTGTCGTCGCCCAGGTGATTAACGGCGCACTGCTGCCGATCCTGCTGGTCTTCATCCTGAAGCTGGTCAATGACCGGCGCATTATGGGTCACTATACCAACAATCGCGTGGAGAATGTCATCGCATTCGGCACCACAGGCATGCTGGCCGTGCTGTCAACGGTGATGCTCGTCACCACACTGCTCTCGGCTGTCGGCGTACACCTGCCGGGAGCCTGAGAGAGATAGAACGAGAGGGGGACGACGATGCCTTCACTCACTGAACTGCTGGATAAGCCAATCCGCGACCCCAGCGGCGACGAGGTCGCCCGGCTGCAGGATCTGGTGGTGCGCATGCCCAGCGACAACGATATCGCCGAGCATCCCGCCGATGTCTATCCGCCGGTGACGGGCCTGGTGGCGCGCATGAGCGGCCCACGCGGCAAACGCGATGTGTTCATTCCCTATGATGCCGTCCAGAGCTTCGGGCCACGCGGGACGCAACTGGAAACGCCCGGCGTGAATCTGCGGCGCTTCGTCCGGCGCGAAGGAGAACTGGCACTGCGCGGCCTCTGGGACCGGCAGATCGTGGATATCGAGGGGCGGCGCATCGTGCGCATCAACGACCTGGACCTGGATGAGCGCGAAGGCACATGGCGGCTGGTCGGCGTAGATGTCAGTCCCGCTGCCGCCGCGCGGCGCCTGGGCGGACTGGGGCTGGAGAACTTCGCCCGCCGTGTGGGGGCGCTGCTGGGACGCGAGACCGGAACAACCGCGTCGCTGATTCCCTGGAATGATGTCGTTCCCGTGGCTGAGGGCGGCCAGGGCGATGGCAACACGCTGCGCCTGCGCGTGCCGCGTGACCGGCTGGCACTGATGCGCCCGGCTGACCTGGCGCGGCTGATCGAACAACTCACCCCGCAACAAGGCGCTGATCTGCTGCGCAGCGTGGACGATGAGCAGGCCGCCGATGCCCTCGAAGAATTGGAAGATGAGCAGCAGGCGCAGATTCTGCGCGCGATGGATCCGGAGCGCGCAGCGGATGTGCTGGAAGAGATGGAGCCAGACGAGGCCACCGACGCCTTGCAGGGCGTCTCGGAGGAGGAGAAGGCCGACCTGCTGGCGCGTATGGAACGCGAAGAGGCCGAAGAGGTGCAGGAACTGCTTGGCTATCCAGAAGATAGCGCGGGCGGTATCATGACCACCGATTATATCTCCGTGCCCGATTGGGTGACGGTGGGTGAGACCATCGCGGCGATGCGCGCACGCGCCAAAGCCGCAATCAGCGATGAAGAAGATCCGCTACCAGCGGCGTTGCCCGAAATCTACGTTGTGGCCGAAGATGCGCCACCGCCACGTCCAGCAGTACGCAAGAACGGCGCGAAGCCACGCGGCAAACCAGGGCCGAACGCCGCCGCCGCGACTGTCGGCACGGAACGCGGGCCAGTGAATCTGGAAGCAGAGGGCCGCCTGCTGGGCATCGTGGACCTGCGCACCCTCTTGCTGGCCGACCCCAACACGCCCATCACCGACATGATGCGCCCGGCGGAAACCGTGGCGCATCCCATGGAGAATGAGCGGGACGCCGCGCGGCTGATCGCCGACCAGGATTTGGTGGCGCTGCCGGTGGTGGACGACGAGAACAAGATGCTGGGCATCGTCACGGTGGACGACGCGATAGACGTGATCCTGCCGACAGCCTGGAAGAAGCGCATTCCGCGCCGCTTCCGCTAGCTCCGGCGCAACAGTAGGACAGACATTCCTGATCTGTCACCAGCGGAAGTGGGCAGACATTCTTGTCTGCCCCACCCCTCAGGTAGACGCCAATATATCAGCGCGCTTGCCAGCTCGCGGCGCGCGAGGGGTCGTGCGGACGCGGCGGCGGGAACGGACGCGCGTTGCGATCCAGCGGGGAGGTGGTGTAGTGGGCGAGCAGATCGGCGGGATTGTCGTAGATGGCGAGCGCGCCCGCAAGCTCCACATCGCTATGGCCGCCGCAGCGCAGGGCGATGCTGCGCATGCCCGCGCGTGCCGCCGCTTCGATATCGTAGGGCGCATCACCGATCAGCAGCGACGCCTCGGGCCAGAGACCAACCTTCCCCCGCGCCAGTTCGACCAGTTCCAGCGTTGGCTTGGCGTGTTCCAGGTCAGCCGCAGTGAAGCGCTCGTGCAGCAGGTCATCCACGTCGGCGGCCTTGAGCAGCGCCGTCACTTCATCGGGCATCGCGTCGCTGGCGACGATCAGCCGCAGCCCCTCATCGCGCATGCGCTCCACCAGCGCACGCGCCCCTGGCACTGGCTCAAGATCAGCCGTATATCGGCTGACGAATAGCTCGCCAACGCGGCGCACGATGCGCTGGCCGGTGCCCGCGCGGCTGTTCAGCCCCGGCGCGACCAACGGCAGCAGCCGGTACGCGCCCATGCCGATCAGCGGGGTGATGCGCTCAACTGGCACGGTGTAGCCAGACTCCGCCAGCGCATCGGCCCAGGCCCGCGCACGCGCTTCGTTGCTGCGCACGAGTGTTCCGCCTACATCCAGGATGACACCAACAACGGCCATACTGTGCCTCCTCGGATACCTATACTCCGCCCAATGTACGCGACCAGAACCGCGCCGCACATGCGCCGTGGGCGTCCGCGAGAGTCGGGCGTCCGCCGGACGCCCCTACGGATAGGTGACATTTTCGATGGACCACTGGCGGTCACCGGATGCCCGACCCCGCAGGGCAGGTGGCGCTGCGGCTGAGGTCGCTATACATAACATAGCACATCCTGATCCAGGCGTCCGGGCGCAAAGGGCAGGTGGGAAAGAGTGTGCGACGGGCGTCCGGCGTGCGACGGGCGTCCGCAGTGCGACGGGCGCCCCTACGATGTGAAGCCTACTTCGCCAGCGCCTTGCGGGCGTCGGAGAGGTTGCGCGCAATCGCCTTGTTGCGCTCGATCTCTTCTTTCGTCAGATTCGGTCCGCGCATCGGCAGCGCTTGCTCGTATTCGCGCAGATGCTGGCTGGCGGCCGCTCGCCCCGGCGCGTCCGCCCGGCCGGTGTAGCGCTGCGCCAGCGCCAGCGCGTTGGCTGCGTCGTTCTCGCGCGCCGCCGTATAGATCGCGTCGGCATACGCCGAAGCGTGGCTATCGAAGAAGCTGGTGCGTGTGGCGGCGTCGCGCAGCGCATCGCCAGCGCGCTCATAGACCGTGAGCGCCTCGTGGTAGCGGCCCATCGCCGCCTCTAGCTCAGGCACATCCAGCAGCAGCCGCGCCTCGCCCTGGATCGCCTCGGCCTGCCCGAGCAGATTGTCGCTGGCGGTGAAGAGACGTTGCGCCTCGGCGAACGCGCGCCGCGCCACCTCGATCTCGCCGAGCCTGCGCCGCGCCTCACCGGTATACAGATGCGCTCCCGCCAGCGCCGCCACGTCGTCAGCGGCCTTGAAGCGCCCGACCACCTCTTGCAGCGTGATCGCCGCCTCGTCCCACAGCCCGCGCCGCAGCAGCGCCCGCCCCAACCCAGCCGTCACCAGCGCCTGCGCCTGTGCCGCCTCGCTGGCCTGCGGCAGGTGCTTGACGTGATTGAACGCCATCACCGCCGCATCCAGGTTGTCTGACCGCAGCTCCACCTCGGCCAGCCCCAACGTGGCTTCGATCAGTGGCAGCACATCGCTCTCAACCTCAGCCAGTTGCACCGCTTCCAGCGCCTTCACCCGCGCGGCGTCAAGCTGGCCCAGCGCCAGCGCGCAGACGATTTCCAGCGCCGCGACGGTCGCGGCTGGTCCAGGCTCGCCGGTCTGCCGCTCGGCCTCGGATGCCAGGGTGCGCGCTCGCAGCGCCAGCGCGGTTGCCTCGTCGAACTGGCCGCGCGTCAGCGCCAGCCGCGCGCGTTCCACCAGCGCCAGCGCCGCCCCCGCTGGCCGCTGATGCAGTTCCAGCCGCTGCGCGGCGCTCTCCAGCAGTTGCGCCGCCGCCTCGCCCTGCCCACGTGCGCGGGCGATCTGTCCCAGCCCCAGCATCCCCGCTGCCTCGATTGCTGGCTGCTCCACATCCGCGCCGACGGTGCGCGCCTCGGCGAAGAGATCTTCGGCCTTGCGTGGCGTGGCGTGGCGGCGGTGCGCTTCGGCAGAGCCAAGCAGCGCATAGGCATAGGGAATGCTAGCGTGGAGCGTCCGCAGCGCGCGGCTGGCGCGGTCGAAGACATTGCTGGCCTCGGTATAGTTGCCGCGCCGCAGTTGCACGGCGCCCAGCACGCGATTCGCTTCGGCCTCGCCCAGCCCACTGCCCAGCGTCTTGTACCCCGCTTCGGCCTGCATGCCGTTGGCCAGCGCCTGATCGAGTTGCCCGCGATGCAACGCAATCTCGGCCAGCCCCAGGATGCCGTCGGTCGCGCCGTGGTCATATTCCAGCGGCGCAGAGAGCGCGATGGCGTCGCCGAACAAGGTGCCCGCTTCGTCTAGCCGCACCCGCTCAATCGCCAGCCGTCCCTGGCTGTTTAGCGTATCCACCTCGCCGAAGCGGTCGCGCGCCGCGCGGTAGAGCAGCAATGCCTGTTCGTATGCCTCCGCCGCTTCGTCGTAGCGCGCACGCCCAGCGAGCATGTCCGCCAGCCCGCGCGCGGCGTCGGCCTCGCCATAGACATCTTTGACCTGCGCGTAGAGATCGCGGGCGCGGGTATAATACTGCGCCGCCTGCTCCAGACGGCCACGCTGGCGCTCGGTGTGGCCCAGGGCCAGCGCGGCGCTGGCCTGCCCCGCCGCGTTCGCTGCCTTCTCGAAGAGCCGCAGCGCCAGGAAGTAGCGTTCCCACGCTTTGTCGAGTTGGCCGCGCTGGCGTTCGATGTGCCCAAGCTGCAAGGTGGCGCTGGCCTCGCGCGCTGGCAGATTCGCTTCCTTATAGAGCGTGATGGCGCGCTCATAGCTGCCGCCGGCCTGGTCAACCGCGCCGTTGCGCCGCTGTACCTCGGCCAGCGCGGCGCGGCTATCGGCGGCATGCTCGGTGTCGCCCGCGCGGCGGAAGACCGCCTCGGCTGTCACCAGCGCCTCTGCGGCTTGCTCTAACCTGCCCTCGGCCAGAAATGTGGTGCCCTGGTGAAGCTGTGTAAGCGCATCGGCTACCACCGTATCCTGTGGCTGTGTCATCGTGTTTTCCCTCAGCGAGCGGGCGGTTGAAACCGCGCGACGGGCGTCCACCGGACGCCCCTACAATGGCGTGCCACCGCAAAACCCGCCTACGCGGGTTCGGGGCAGAACAGTGGCGCGGAGTCTCACTCGTCTCGCGTTGTCCGTTTGTCGCCCTCGTGTACTGTAGCCCGTGCGCGCCGGATGCGTCAAAGCCAGCGGTGACAAGTGAGCCCGCCGCCTCGGCCATACATGGCCGGAGCACGGATGCGAGGGCATACATGCCAGGAATGCGCGCGGAGGGCGAAGATGGTGGTACGTCGAGGACGTAGCATGAATGCCACGGGTAATCCTGGGGCGAGAACACCGTGTGAGGTGCGGCAGTGGCCGATGTGGCCGGAGTGGTTGTATGACCAGTTGCCGATTCTGCCGATTTTGTGGCCGATGTGGCTGGTAATGTCGCCATGTGACGGGAGATGACGGGATAATTTTCGCCGTTTTCGCCGCAGTTTTGTGTTGAGTGTAGTTGCCGATTCTGCCGATTTTGGGATTGCGCGCGAAGGGAGGGTTGGGCGATAGAGGAAGCTCTCGGCATGAATGCCGAGGGTAATCCCATCTATATGAGGCAAGCGATGGGCGTGTAGGTTTGTGAGGCAGTGGAGATATTTCGCCGTTTTCGCCGCGAATCGGTGTGCGCGACAGTTGCTGAAATGACCGATTGTGAAGGTGAGGGCAGTTGCCGATTCTGCCGATTTCTCGACACTGGCAGACAAGAATGTCCGCCCCACCGAAGTTGCCGATTCTGCCGATTTTTCATTTTGTGGTTTGGCAGTGGCCGATATGGCCGGATTCCCGATAAGGGCAGACAGGAATGTCTGCCCTACCAGTGGCCGGAGTGGCCGGAGTGGCCGGAGTGGCCGATATGGCCGATGGCTCATGAACATGGGTGGATGCTCCTTGCGGTGGGGGTGGGGACCGCATGGGGGTAGTGTAGCATGCGAGGGGGAGGCGTGGCGGGTGCAGGGGTGGTCAGATGCGGTCAGATGGGGACGCTAATGCGGGGTGGGGTGGGCAGTCTCGGCCATCAATGGCCGGAGCACGGACGCGAGGGCATACATGCCAAGGATTGTCACGGCAAGACGATTTTAGCGGGTAGGCAAACGGGGGGTAGAGCAGGGACGTAGCATGAATGCCACGGCTAATCCCACTTGGGGGTGTTGAGATAGCAATTAGGGCGACGCGCGCCAGGCTCACCCACCAGGAGTGACGCACTACGCTGGCTGTGGTCCGACGCGCGCCTGTTTTTGTATGTCGCTGGCCGTGGTGGCGTCGCGAACGCCGCCACGGACCTCAGCGGGGATGGGACCGCGCTGGTTCAATTTGGGGGCCGCGCTCGTCATTGCGCCATTGCTGGAACATGTGCGAGTATGCTGGCCGGGCCACGCTGAATCATCCGCCGCGAGCAAGGCCAAACGGAACCCAATGTTGTTGTTGGTGTTGTCCGGCCTGTTGTTGTTGCGGTAGGCTGCGCGCGCGTTGATGGCGTTGTTGTTCCACGAGCCGCCGCGCAGCACATATCTATCCGGTCTCACCCCACAGACCGGCGCTGTCTCGCCCTGAGCGCTCAGGAAGAGGCCGCACCGGGAACTGCCGTTGTTGGTGTTGCGATGATGGTCGTTTTGGTGCGACAGCTGCGCCGCCATGCCTGCACCAGCCGCCCAAGCTCGGCCAAGCATTCGCTGGCATACTCGTACTGGTTGACGCTGATGAGCAACAGCCGCTCGCTGAGCCGCAGATGGAAGCGCACCAAAGCGAGTTGCGCCGCCACCTCGTTCAGGTGCGCCAGCGCCGTGGCGGGTTCGGCGCTCTGGCCAGCGCGAATCAGCGCCTCGTGCGCGGCGAAGGTGGCGCGCTGAACGGCGGCAGCCACGACGAAACGCTGCTGACGAGGGAACTTGACCGAGAGTGGGATGAGCCAGGCGACGAACTCAAACATCTTGACGAAGACGGGCGATTCCTGCATCTGGCTCTCTCCGAGGCGCTTCCGGTTGGTCACCTGGTGCGCTGAATGTCACAGCAGTTAAGAGCGTGGAGCGCAGTCCCCAGGTATCGCCGTGGGCCACATGGGCTACCCAGCCGCGCACCCGCGATCCGGTGGTGTCAGCATTGAGCGTGCCCGCGTGGTACTGCTCGGCCATATCACGCAGGCGACGGACGAAGGCGAGGCCGTTGCGGCGGCGCAGCAGGCGGTGGTCAGGATAGACGCGGAAGCCCAGGAAAGGGATGCCGGTGGTGACGGGAGAGACGGTACTCTCGGCTTCGTGGAGTGCGAGGCGCAGGTGGGTGGCAAGGAAGGTGATGATAGCGGCCTTCCAGCGGTGCAGGGTTGGTTTGTCATCGGCGAAGAGCAGGAAGTCATCCACATAGCGGAGGTAGGCGCGGCAGCGCAGTTCTTCTGTGATGAAATGGTCGAGGGGGTTGAGGTAGCAGTTGGCCCAGAATTGCGAGGTCTGATTGCCGATGGGCAGGCCACGCGGGCGCGCGGCAGCGGTTGCAGGGTCATCACCGGGATAGAGGACGAGGTTGTACTGCTCGGTGAGTTCGTGCGCGCCGCCCACCAGGATCAGGTCGCAGAGGGCCAGCACGTCGTCGTCGCGGACGACACGGGCGAGGAGGCGACGTAGGATGGTGAGGTCTATGGAGGGGAAGAACTGGACGATGTCGCAGCGCAGGACGTAGCGATAGCGGCGGGCGAAGTGGGTGCAGCGGTCAAGGGCGCTGTGGATGCCTTTGCCGGTGCGGTTGGCATAGGAATCCTTGATGAAACGGCGCTCGAAGCGCGGTGTGATGACGTTGCAGAGGGCATGGTGGACGACACGATCACGGAAGGGGGCGGCGGAGATGATGCGTTCTTTCGGTTCGCGGATGGTGTAGCGGCGGTAGGGTCCGGGGCGATAGGTGTGGTGGGCCAGCTCGTCACGCAGTCGGAGGAGCTGGCCTTCGAGATGATAGTCGAATTGGGCGACATCGGGGCGGGAGCGCTTGCCACGGGCGGCGGCGCGATAGGCGCGGAGCAGATTCTCGAAGGAGCAGAGCTGCTCGTAGAGGGTAAGATCCGCAGGTGGGAGTGCTGGCGATTCCATCGGGTCTGCCTCCTCACTGTGAACTCGCGTGAAAATCGTCAAAATTTTCACGCTGCGCGCGAGAGAAACACCCGCCCACATCACACAATCAATGTAATTGTTGGATGTATAGAAAATAGAAAATAGCATACTTACATTATGAACCAGCCGCCGCGAGCAAGGCCAAACGGAACCCAATGTAGAGGTCGCTGCTCCGGGTAGGCCGCGCGCGCGAGGATGGCGAGGAGCCCCACGAGCCGACGCGCAGCACACGATTTTCAGTAGAATTGTCCAGGTTCTCACGTCCATCTGTGCTAGAATATGGGTAAGGTTTGTAGAGCGAGCTATTCCACTCCCAGACGTTTCCGGCCAGGTCTTGCGCGCCGCAGGGGCTAGCACCGTTGGGGTAGCTGCCCACCGGCGTTGTGCCGTTCTTGCCGCTCTCGCGGGTGTTGGCGCGGGATTGGTCGAAGGTGTCGCCCCAGGGATAGAGACGGCTGGCGCGGCGCTGTGGATCCCAACGGGCCGCTTTTTCCCATTCGGCTTCGGTGGGCAGGCGCCAGGGCTGACCAGTGAGCTTGGCAAGCCAGGCGGCGTAGGCCACGGCGTCGTGCCAGGAGACATAGACCACCGGATGATCGAGTTTGCCCTGCTGGGTGGTCCAGTCATTCGGCGCGGCATGGCCAGAGCGGACAAAGCAGGCGTATTCGGCGACGGTGATGGGGTAGCGCGCGATCCAGTAGGCGGGTAGGGTGACGTCGTGCTGCGGTTGTTCGCTTGCCTGGGCCTGTGTATCCTGGCGCGGGTCGCTGCCCATGCGGAAGGGTCCGGCGGGCACCTGGCAGAGCGGGGCGATGAGGAATTGCGCGCCGGCGACGTTGTGGCCGGTGTAGCCAAGCTGCGCCAGGCGCGGGGCGACGGTGGGCGGGGGGAAGAGTTCCGCGCGGACCTGGGCGACGAGAGATGAGTCAGGTGGGGTGGTGCGTGCGGCGGCTTGCACGAGGTTCCATGCGCCGGCAAGGTCGCCGCTGGCAGCGGTGAGGCGTGCCAGGATGAGGTGCTCGGCGGTGGTGGCATCGGGGAGCGCGACAAGCTCACGCGCAAGCGACAGCGCCTCGGGGTTGGATTTGGCGGCGGTGGAACTGAGGAAGCCGCCACGTTGGAGGCAGGCCCAGGCTTCGGCGGGGAGGGAAAGGGTAGCGCAGAGGCGGGCGAGGGCGAGGTCTTGCGCAGGGGCAGGCGGGGTGGGCGCGCGGCTGGCAAGGGCGCGGGCGGCGGTGACAGCCTCATCCTGGCGGCCCGCGCGGCGCAGCAGGTCGGCGCGGGCGAGCTGGCGGTCGCGGTCGTCGGGGGCGAGGGAGAGTTCGGCGTCAAGGGTGGCGAGGGCGTCGGGCCACTGCTGGCGCTGGATCTGCTGTTCGAGTTGCGTGGCGAGGGCGACGAGAGTGGCGCTGCGCTCTAGGGCCAGCGCGGGGTCGTTGGGGGCAAGTTTGGTGGCGGAGTGGACAGCGCGGGTCGCTTCGCTGAGGTCGTTCGCGGTGCGGGCGGCACGGGCGAGGGTGAGATGGTCGGCGGCGGTGGCGTCAGAGCGGGCGGCGAGCTGGCGGGCGATGGCAAGCGCGTCGGCGTCGCGGCCCAGGTGGGTGAGCGCGTCGAGGCGGACGGCGAGCCAGGCGGGGTCGTCGCGGCGCAGAAAGAGGGCCTCGGCGGTGCGGCTGAGGACTTCGTTCCAGTCGTTCTGCGCTTGCAGGATGGGGACGTATTCGCGCAGGATGTCGAGGCGGGTGGCGTCGTCGGCAAGTGCGTCGGCTTTCTTCAGCAGCGGCGCGGCGTCGGCGTAGCGTTTGAGTTGGGCGTAGATGCGGGCGAGGGCGCGCATGGTCGGCAGGTCCAGCGGGTCGAGCTTCAGGGCGGCTTCGAGCGCCTGGCAGGCATCCGAAGGGCGGCTGAGTTCGAGGAAGGCGCGACCGCGCATGCGGTAGAGGTCCAGGGTGGCGGATTTGGGGGCCTCGGCGAGCAGGAGATCGGAGCGGTCGGCGACGGCGTGCCAGTCGTTGGCGTTGTAGGCGTCGGCGATGCGCTGCGGCAGTTGCGCGAGGCTGGCGGGGAGCGCGGCGGCGGGGATGGGCGCGGAGGCGAGGGTGGAGGCGGGCGAGTGGGCGTAGCCGCCGGTGGCGTTCGTGGCGGTGGCGTGGCGGGCGTAGTCGGCGTCACCGGCGCGGATGGCGGCGAGCAGGGCGGCAAAGGCGGCGGGATAATCGGTGGTGGCGTCGTAATATTGCAGCGTGGCCCAGAGCGGCTGGACGGTGCGGGGGTCACGGGCGGCGGCGACGAGACGGATCACGCCACGCATCTGGCCGTAAAGCACGCGGTTCTGGGCAGCGTTGACCTCCATCGCCACGGCGTCGGAGGCGAGGGAGTGGGGTGTTTCGACGAGGACCAGCCAGTCGCATTTGGCAAGACCTTCGTTGATGCGCTTGAGGAAGTCGCCTTCGCGGATGTCGTGCATGTCCACCCAGACGTAGGCCCCGGTGTTGCGGAGATCGTCGGCGAACGTCAGCGTGAAGGTGTCGTCTTTGCGGCTGTGGCTGACGAAGATGCGGGGCGTTTGGGTGGCGCTGGATGCTGACATGGAACCTAACCCCCGGCCCCTTCCCTACGAGGGAAGGGGAGGCAGAGGGCGCACAGCGTGCGCTCCTAAGAATGCGTGGGCCAGCACGATGCAAGACGCGGGCAGACAGGAATGTCCGCCCCACAGAGTACAGCAGGCGGATAGCCCAGCGATGCTGATACAGTTCAGATCGCAGTGGTAGTGTAGCATGCGCTGTAGAGCGGGGCAAGTGGGCGATAGGGGCAGTCTCGGCCATAAATGGCCGGAGCACAGGCAGTCGCTATTGCCAGCCTCGGCCATAAATGGTCGGCGCACAGGCGAAAGGCATGAATGCCGGGGCATCGCGTGCGCGCGGGGTGGGCGGGGTGGTGGTGGAATCGCGTGCGCACGATGGGCACGCGGGGGGCAAGATGGGTGATAAAGCGAATTCTCAGCCTGAAGGCCGCAGCTAATCCCGACCGCACGTCACTCCTGGTGAGCGACACATGTGCCGTGCAAGCAAGGTTAGCCCCGGCATTCATGCTGGGAAGTTGCTATTATCGCGATGTCGCCTCGCGCGACGATGGTCGAACGGAATGATGATGTCCCCATTTGACGCGCCAACCCGCCGCACGCCATAATGCCAGAAGCCCAGGCTTTAGTCATAAGGCTGTATTTCTGAATCCGCCGGAAGCGAACCCAATGGACGCCAATATTCTGCACGAACAACCGGAGACCACTATCACTGAGAGCCAGCCCTACGATGTGATCGTCGTGGGCGCGGGGCATGCGGGCTGCGAAGCCGCGCTGGCCAGCGCACGCATGGGCCGCCGCACGCTGCTGGTGACGATGAACCTCGATAGCGTCGCGCTGATGCCCTGCAACCCCAGCATCGGCGGCCCAGCCAAAGGCCACCTCGTCCGCGAGATAGACGCGCTCGGCGGCGAGATGGGCCGCAACACCGACCGCACCTTCATCCAGATTCGCCTGCTCAACACCGGCAAAGGCCCCTCCGTCCAGGCGCTGCGCGCGCAGTGCGACAAACAGGCGTATCGGCTGAGCATGAAATACGCCCTCGAACGCCAGCCCGGCCTCGAACTCAAGCAAACCACCGTCGCCAAGCTGCTCTCCGAAACTGGCGCAGATGGCCGTCCGCGCATCACCGGCGTGACCACCACCAATGGCTGGACTTACCGCGCGGCCTGCGTGATCCTCACCACTGGCACGTTCATCAACGGGCGGCTGGTCGTCGGCGCGAAGACGCAGCCCGGTGGCCGCGCGGGCGAGGGGCCATCGCTGGGCATCTCGGACGCGCTGCGGCAGCTTGGCCTCACCGTGCGCCGCTTCAAGACGGGTACGCCGCCGCGCATAGACGCCCGCACCATAGATTTCGCCCGCACCACACCGCAGCCCGGCAGCCCCACGCCACTCTACTTCTCAAGCGACCTGACTGCTCGCGAAGACCTGGACCTGCCGCCGGGCCGCCCCAGCCCGCTCTATCCGATTCCGCCCGAAGCGGAAACCACCTGGCGGCGGCAACTGCCCTGCTATCTCGTGCATACCAATGCTCGCACACACGGCATCATCCGCGCCAACCTCGACCGCTCGCCGCTCTACACTGGCATCATCGAAGGCATCGGCCCGCGCTACTGCCCCTCCATCGAAGACAAAGTCGTGCGCTTTGCCGATAAAGAGCGGCATCAGATCTTCCTTGAGCCGGAGGGCTGGCGCACCGGTGAAGTGTATGTGCAGGGGATGAACACCAGCCTCCCCGAAGACGTGCAGCTTGCCATGCTGCGCAGCATCCCAGGGCTGGAGCGCGTGGAGATGACGCGCGTCGGCTATGCCGTCGAATACGACTACGTTCCGTCCGACCAGTTGCGCCTGACGCTCGAAACCAAGCCCGTCGCCAACCTCTACCTCGCCGGGCAGATCAATGGCACCTCCGGCTATGAGGAGGCCGCAGCGCAGGGCATCATCGCGGGGATCAACGCCGCGCTGCGCGCCCGCGACGAAGAGCCGTTCATCCTGCGCCGCGACGAAGCCTACATCGGCGTGCTGATAGATGACCTCGTCACCCAGCCGCCCAGCGAACCCTATCGCCTGCACACCTCGCGCGCCGAGCATCGTCTGCTGCTGCGCCACGACAACGCCGACCTGCGGCTCTCGCAGCATGCCCACCGCTTCGGCCTGATAGATGACGACCGCTACGAGCAGGTGCATGCTCGTGTGGCGCTGGCCGAGCGGGCTGAGAGCGCCCTGCGCACGACGATGCTCCCGCCGAGCAAGGCCGTGAACGCCCGCGCGCAGACGCTTGGCCTGACGCCGCTGGCCCAGCAGATGTCCGCCGAGGAAGTGTTGCGCCGCCATGACGTGAGCTATCAGCAGGTGTACGCCCTCGCCACCGGCGATGATGCGGAGACGAGCGCCACCGCCGCACCGCTGCCATCGCTGGATAGCGACACCGCCACTGAGGTCGAACTGCGGGTCAAGTACGCGGGCTATATCCGTAAGGAGCAGCAACATGTCGCCCGCGCCCGCCGCATGGAAGACCACCTGCTGCCCGCCGAACTCGATTACGCCACCCTCACCGGCCTGCGCAATGAGGCCCGCCAGCAGCTTATCCGTGTTCAGCCGCGCACGCTGGGCCAGGCGTCGCGCATCCCCGGCGTCACCCCCGCCGACATCTCGATCCTGCTGGTTCACATCGAACGCCTGCGCCGGACGCGCAAAGGCGCATGAATCGCGAGAGGCAAGCGCATCCGCTCGCATGATATGCTGAACCGTATGCAATGCTTCCCAGGTCCGGTACGGCCGAGGTGGGCGGCGCATTGGCGGCTTGCGGTAACCAGTTGGAGCTGGCGGGAGGCGCTTGACGCGGCTGGGCAGCCTGGTTATACTACGCCTGACGATGTTGCCTGCCTGCAATTCAGAGGAGACGTGGATGACGACACCGCCCGACTTCGATCCGGTCGCGTACAAAGAAGCGACACGGCAGCAATGGGAGCGTGTTGCGGCAGCCTGGAACAGATGGAGCCCAACGCTGCAACGTTGGCTGGCACCGGTTACTGAGGCCATGCTGGAAATGGCGCGCATCGGCCCGGGCAGCCGCGTGCTCGATGTTGCCGGAGGGTCAGGGGAGCCCGCGCTCACCGCGGCGACGCGCATCGGTCCGACGGGATATGTCCTGAGCACGGACCTCTCGGCGAACCTGGTCCGTCTGGCAGGAGAGAACGCGCAGGCACAAGGTCTGGATGCCGCGCGCTTTGAGGCGCGGGTCATGGATGGCGAGCACCTGGACCTGCCGGATGCGTCGTTCGATGCGGTGCTTTCGCGGCTGGGACTGATCTACTTCCCAGACCGCAAGCGGGCGCTCGTAGAGATTCGGCGCGTCCTCAACCCTGGTGGGCGGGTGGTCCTCGCCAGTTTCACGACGCCCCAAGCGAACCCGTTCTTCTCGATCCCCATTGCGATCATCCGCAGGCGCGCGCAGGTGGCATCTCCGCCACCAAGTGGCCCCGGTCCATTCAGCCTGGGCAACCAAGAGGTAATGGAGGCCGCGTTTCAGCAGGCTGGGTTCCGGGAGGTGCAGATGCGCGTTATTCAGGCGCCCCTCCGTCTGGCGGACACCGCCGAGTGCGTGCGTTTCGAACAAGAGTCCTACGGTGCGCTCCAGGAGTTGCTGGCCGGGGTCTCGGAAGCCGAGCGAGAGGCGACCTGGCAGGAGGTCCAACAAGCACTGATGCAGTTCGAAGACTCAGGTGGGTTTGAGTCGCCGTGCGAGCTGCTGGTCGGCGCGGCGGTATCGTAAACAGACGGGCAGGCGATCTCGTCCCCTAAGTTGCAGGTTAATCGAAGCGGACGACCAGTTCATCTAGTGGGCGGTGGGGGCGGCGCTTGGGGTCGCGCGCCGCGTAGCCAACGGGTATCAGCGCGTGGGGGATGAGCATGGGATCGAGGTCGAGCGCGGCGCGCACGGTATCGCCACAGAAGAGCGGCGCGCACATCCAGCCTGTATCGAGGCCAATCGCATACGCGGCTAGCAGCATGTTCTGGATCGCCGCGCCCAGGCTCTGCACTGCCATCGTCTCTTCGGCGCGCTGGCGGTCGGCGTCGGGATAGTGGTCCAGTCCTTCGAGGTAGAGGCAGGCGAGGATTAGCGCGGGCGCGGTACGGATGCGCTCGCGCGAGATGTCGAGCCGCTTCTGAATCACATCGGACGCTTGCCCATCCATCGCGAGCACGCGCCGCCACTCATCGCCCATCGCCTCGGCCAGCCGCTGCTTTGGCTCAGCACGTGTGAGCACCACGAAGCGCCAGGGCTGGCGTCCATGCGGCGAGGGCGCCCAGCGTGCCGCTTCGAGCATTGCTTCCAGCGCCTCGCGCGGCACGGGCCGATCCTGGAATGCCCGCACCGAGCGCCGACTGCGGGCCAGCGGCGCGAAATCCAGGCCGCGCCCTGGCTGTAGCCAGGCGTTACCCGCGTCCGTGCCTGTTGTATCTGCCGTCTCCGCCAGCGCCGGACCCCATGAGGTCACGCGCTCTGGCGTGAGCGCGATCACTGGGCGGCTTTCGAGGTCCATCGTTCGGTACTGCGGATAGCGGTCGCGCAGCAGCCGCAGCGCCGTGGCGTGGCCGTCACTTTCAGGGGGGAGCAGCCTCGCTGGGCCGCGCGCCAGCACATAGCCCAGGCGCGACCAGTCATCATCGTACACATCTACGAGTAGCGATGCTTCGGGCCGCGCCTGGATGTTGCGGATGCGCTGGAGTCCTTGCCAGCCGCCGCGCTTGGGCTTTTCGTCTAGCGGTGTGTAGAAGCGCTGCCCATCGTAGGCGAAGCAGACTGGCACGGCGTGCGGCTGCCCCGCCGCGTCCGCCGTCGCCAACCGCGCCACGCGCTGCCGCTCCACGAAGGCGCGCTCGGCGGGTGTGAGGGTGTTCCGTTCAGGCATGGCGCGCTCTCCTAGGCGGGCGTCCACCGGCCCACGGGCGTCCACCGGACCACGGGCGTCCACCGGACCACGGGCGTCCACCGGCCCACGGGCGTCCACCGGACCACGGGCGTCCACCGGACGCCCCTACGATTGGGTTGGCTGCCAGCGCAGGTGCGGCAGCACGTCGCGGGCGTAGGCCTGGATGAATGCCTCCTGGTTGCGCCCGACATTATGGACGTAGACATCATCGAAACCCAGGTCAATGAAGTGCTGGATGTGCGCGGCATGCTCGCCCAGGTCCGCCGACATGAAGACGCGCCCCTCGAAGTGCTCCGGGCGCACGAGCTTCGCCATTGCCGCGAAGTCGTCCGTGCTGCGGATGTCGCCTTTGGGGAAAGCCATGCCGCCGTTGGGCCACTCGCGCACGGCCTGCTCCACCGCTGCCTCGCGGCTCTCGGCCCATGAGACGTGCAACTGGATGATGCGGCGCATCGCGCTGAGGTCGCGCCCCGCCTCACGCGCGCCCTTCTCGAAGCGGCCCAGCAGTGTGCGGATCTTCTCATCCGGCGCGCCTACGGTGATGATACCTTCGGCGATGCGCCCGGTGCGCTCGCTGTTCACTGGTCCCGACGTGGCGATGTAGATCGGCGGCGGGGTGTCGGGCAGGGTGTAGAGCCGGGCGCTCTCGACATCGAAGAACGCGCTGTGCTGCTTGACGACTTTGCCGGTAAAGAGCTTGTGGATCACCTCAACGGCGTCTTCCAGCAATTGCAGCCGCTGTGGCGCTTCGGGCCAGTAGCGCCCGACGATGTGCTCGTTGAGCGCCTCGCCCGCGCCGATGCCCAGGTAGAAGCGTCCGGGGAACATCGCTGCCAGCGTCGCCGACGCCTGCGCCAGGATCGCCGGATGATAGCGATAGCCGGGGGCCGTCACGCCAGGGCCGAAGCGCACACGGCTGGTCTGCGCGCCGAGCGCGCCCATCCACGCCCAGACGAATGCCGATTGGCCTTGCTGGGGTGTCCAGGGGTGGAAGTGGTCGGAGGCCATGATGCCACCGAAGCCCGCGTCCTCTGCCTGTCGCGACCACCGCAAAAGGTCGGTGGGGTGGAATTGCTCAAACATTGCCGCATAACCGAGCATCGTGTTGCCTGTCCTTCCTGTTGCGCGCGTCGCCTAGCGAAAGAGGTCCATAGCCGGGTCCATGATGAGATCCGCGCCCGCGCCGTCACGCCGCTCATAGGGATAGCCGCGAATCAGCGTGAAGGGGCAGCGGCTCACCTTGCCAGAAACCAGTTCAGCGGCGGCGGCCAGCTCATCGGCGACGGCGATTACGCTGGCATGCATCACGCGGCCAAAGTCGTCGGGCTGGCCGCGATAGTCCGCAAGCGGTGCGATGCCCGCGACGCCGATGGCGACATTGGTGATGCCGTTGCGCCAGGGCCGCCCGAATGAATCAGAGATGATTACCGCGATCTCCACACCGGTGCGCTCGCGGAGAGCGGCGCGCAGTTCGGCGGCGGAACGGTCTGGGTCGCGCGGCAGCAGGCACGCTATGTCGCCGCCAGCGACGTTGGAGGCGTCCACACCGGCATTGGCGCAGATCAGCCCGTGGCGCGTCTGCGTAATCAGGATGCCGCGCTCCATCCGCACGATGCGCACGCTCTCGCGCAGCACGACTTCGACATAGCGCGGGTCTTTGTCCCAACGTTCGGCGAAGCGCAGCGCCAGATCGGAGGGTTCGACCTCGTTCAAGTTGACGAGCTGCCCCTCGACCTTGGAGACCACTTTCTGTGTGACCACCAGGATATCGCCATCGCGCAGCGCGACATCGGTGGCGCGGGCGGCATCAAGCACCAGCGCCACCAGATCGTCGCCGGGATGCGCTTCGGGCACGTCGCGCAGGCCGAGAAGGCGCACCTCGCCAGCGCCCAGCGCGTGCGGATGCGTCATAGTCTGGCTCTTCCGCGCGTCACTGGCACGGCGACGTCCGCAGGCTGCCCTGGCGACCAGTGGCCACCGTTGAGCAGGCCGCGCACGTCGGCGGGGGTATCAATATCGCGACTGGTGCCGTTCGAATCGAAGATGGCGGGGGTCAGGCCCAGTTGCAGGGCGTTCTCTTTATGCCGCGCGAGGCTGTCATCACCAAAAGCGAAGGGTACGCCGCTGGGGGGACGCAGCAGCAGCCCGTTCGTGCCGCGCTCGCGCCGGTCGGGGGCGATAACGAGGCCCGGCGCATCTGGATTCGCGGGCAGCATCGCCACGAACGACGCGACTTCTCGCGGCTTGAGATGCGGCAAATCACCCAGCAAGACCAGCAACGCCTCAGCGCCCTGCTCCATCGCCCAGCGGCGGCCCTGTTCGAGACCTTCGTTCAGGCCACCCTGGTCCTGGCGCAATGCGGTCACATCATACATTTGCGCCCAGGTGAGCACATCCTTGCCGGGACTGATGACCGCGACAGCCGTCACTGTGTGGGAATCACGCACGGCATCGAGGACACGGCCCGCCATCCACCGCGCGAGCGCCGCCCGCTCCGGCGCATACAGCACGCCGCGCAGGCGCGACTTGGAGGCGCTCCAGCTATTGAGGGGAATGAGTGCTACGGTTTTCACAATCAAACGTTCCCTTCGTCTCCGCGCAGTTCGGCAGCGAATTGCGCTACCTCGCTCGCCAGGCGTATGCGGTCCGCGAGGGAGGTCATCACCGTATCAGTAACGAGCACACGCACACCCAATAACGCAATGCGTGCTTGTTGCTCGGCGTCGGCATGGTCTATCACAATGCCAGTGAGAAGATCATGATACAACGACACAACGGCGAATGGCGACGCCTCATGGCCGAGGTCGCGCAGCATCGTATCAGCGGGGCCTTTGAGCGCACGCCCACCAACAATCGGG
Organism: Ktedonobacterales bacterium; assembly: GCA_030167145.1. GTDB lineage: Bacteria > Chloroflexota > Ktedonobacteria > Ktedonobacterales > JADMIN01 > SMAG-U1939. The sequence continues at coordinate 1,023,448 of CP126532.1, forward strand.
CTGACGGCGACCTTCGGCGCGGATGTGGAGCGCAACAGGTCACGCATACCAGGAACAGCCAGGATGGGGCCGATACTGACGATGGGATTCGATGGGCAGAAGATGATCGCGCTGGCATCGCGCACCGCCTGGCGCACCGCATCGGGAATCCGCGCCGCTTCGATGCCAGCGAAACGCACGCCGCGCACCGTATCGCTGTGGCGGCGGCGCACAAAGTAGTCCTGAAAGGCAAGCTCACCATCAGGTGTCGCGACCATCGTGGCGACCGGCTCATCGGCCATCGGCAGCAGCCGTGCGCGTACACCCAGCGCCCCGGTGAATGCGGCCAGCACGCGCGTCATACTCCAGCCTTCGCGCAGACGTTGCGTGCGCAGCAGGTGCGTGGCAAAGTCGTGGTCGCCCACCTGAAACCAGGTGTCTTCGCCGTAGCGGCGCAGCATCGCCAGCGTCTCGAAGGTGTCGCCCGCGAGGCCCCAGCCGGTGGCGGGGTTGGCGATGCCGGCAAGGGTGTAGAGCACGGTATCCGCGTCGGGTGAGATGCGGAGTCCGTAGAGATCGAAGTCGTCGGCGGTGTTGACCACGACTGCCAGCGTATCCGGGCCAAGCGCCCGATAGAGGCCATCGGCCAGCTTCGCGCCGCCAACGCCGCCCGCGAGAGCAAGTATCATGCGTCCTCGCCGAAGCCATACAAAAGAACGCGCGACATTGGCAGGCGAATCGTCACGCGATGCTGTTTACTAAACTGCCCGCGCATTTGCTGTTCCGCCTTTTCAGGCCCGTTGTAGCGCACGGCGAGCGCATGGATGTCGGCCTGGGCGATGGTCTGGTCATCCACCAGCGTCACCGCGCCGCGAATGGTGATCGCGCGGTATGCGTCTTCGATGCAGATCGAGACTCGCGGGTCGCGGCGCAGATGCTTCTCTTTCACACGCCCAGCCGCCGTATTCATGATAATCTCGTCGTCGCGCAGTTCGTACCATACCACCGTCTGATGCGGCATGCCATCCGCCGCGATGGTCGCCAGCACGGCAAAGCGTGGCTCGCTCAGAAACTGCCGGACATCTCTACGCAACGCCATCGGTTCGTTCCTCTTCAATTGGCTGATCTTCACGTCCGGCAACTCTGATACGCTCCACATACGGAATGACCTCGGTCGCAAGCAGGTCGAAGATCTCCGGCTCATAGACATTCGGCAAGCTAAAGATCGCCTGATCTATCCCCAGTTCGGCGAGCCGCGCGAAGGAGTCTACGGCCTGAGCAGGCGTGAGCGTGCCATTGGCTCCATCGCGCGCGAGCCGCAGCGTGTCGAGCGTCGTCTTTTCAATCTCATCATAGTCGCGCCCGACCGCATCGCAGTGGCGGCGCAGAATATCCAGCTTGTGACGCAGCACATCTTCGCCCATCCGCGCGAAAATGTTGCAGGCGTCGCCATACTGCGCCACCAGCCGCAGGGTCTTCTGCTCGCCGCCACCGCCAATGAGAATCGGCGGATGCGGCTTTTGCACCGCCTGGGGCGAGTTCAGCGGACGCTCCAATTGATAGTGTTCGCCGTTGTAGGGGCGGTCATCGCCGGACCACATCTGATGCGCGATCTGGAGCGTCTCTTCGAGGCGCTCGAAGCGCTCTTTCAGTGGTGGAAACGGCACGCCCAACCCGCGATGCTCCTGTTCGTTCCACGCCGCGCCGACGCCAAAATAGGACCGGCCATGCGAGAGCACATCCAGCGTGGTGGCCGTCTTCACCAGCAGGCCCGGATGCCGGTAGGTGACGCCCGTCACCATCGTGCCCAGCCGGATACGATTCGTTTGTCCAGCGGCAAAGGCCAGAGCGGTCCAGCCTTCCAGCATTTCGTTCTCAGGCGCTCCAACATAGCCAATCTGGAAGAAATGGTCCATCACCCACAGGCTATAGAAACCAGCACGCTCGGCGTCGCGCGCAATGCGCGCGAAGGTGTCTCCAAGCTGTTGCTGGCCGTTCGGATACGTAAAATTGGGAACTTGCAAGCCGACGCGCATGAACGATTACTCCTCTTCGACCACAGCGCACACATACGCGCGAGGCGGTTCGTAAGCCCGTCCGTCTCGCTCACTGTAAAAAGTATAGCGTTGCATGGCAAGGGAAGGATGGGTAATCAGGCGGCTATGTAGAAACCAGCGGGCTTCGTGCGTCTATATAGTGATGCGATACAGAGTGGCGCGTGCGTGTTGGAGGCGGAAAAAAGGAGATTAGGTATGGATTCGCGTCTGGATACTCATCGGAACCGTCGTCGCGGTGTATGCACATGGGGTCCGGCCTGGGGGATTCGTAGCGTGTGGGCGAGCGCATCCATGCTGCTGGCCTGCGCGGCGCTGCTGCTCGCGGGCTGTGGCAATGCGTCGCGGCCAGCGAACGCGAGCGCGCCGCTGCCGAAGATTCCGCACGCGAGGGCGCTGGTCTGGCAGGATGCGCAGACGCCGGTGTCGCTGGTATTGCAGACGCCATGGCCATTTCAGCCGCCGACGCTGGCCGTCGCGCCCAGCAATGGCAATGTCGCCTATGAATGCTACGCCCCCGCCAGCGCGACCTCGCAGAGCGGACAGGTGTGGGTGACGCGCGACCGCGCCGCGCACTGGACGCGCGCCGCCGATCTGCCCACTGGCGGCGAGGTAGATTCCTGCACGATTACCGTAAATGATCTGACACCGACGACCGCCGTCGCGATGACCTTTCGCGATGCGCGAGATGGGTGCTTCGCATGCGCTCACGGCACACGCTCCTATTTCCTGACCACCGATGGCGGCGCGACGTGGACTCCGCAGAGCGGGAGCGTGTTTCCTATTGGTCAGTTCGCCACGGCGCGCGGCGTGACCTACGCGCTGAATACACCGCCGCTGGCCGACGCGCAGCCGTGGCAATCCACGCTGCTGGTCAGCCGCGACGGTATGCGCACCTGGTCGCCGATTGACCAGCCCATCCATGCCTCGTCCGGGCATGCCGTGATGCGCTTCTGGCTCAGCCCCGCGACGGGCGAGCTGCTGGCCTACGCGAGCAATAGCGCGGCATTTGAAGAGCAGGTCTGGCTCTCGCGGGATGGCGGCGGCCAGTGGTCGCAGCTACAGGGGGCGATAGGGCAAGAGTACATCGTTCGCATACCAGACGCAGGGCAACCCTGGTACATCTGCGGCATGCGTGACGGCATGGATTCCACTCACCCCGTTGGGCCGAATATGCTGACGTGCAGCTATGATAGCGGCAAGACCTGGCATGGCGCGGGCGGGCCAGGTGGCGGGCCATACGGCGTGCAAAATGGCGTCTTCGCCTTCGCGGACGACGGCAGCGTGCTGCAAACCATGCCGCTCAGCACAACGCCGACCCTCGGCGCAACGACGCCGAGCCAGGTTGGCCGGCTGATCCCTCGCGGAACGACATGGGAACCGCTCGGCCCCGCGCCCACTTACGGCCCGATCCTGTACGCTTCCGGAGTGCTGTGGATGACACCGCAGTACGCAGGCGGCGACCCGCACGGCACGATCTCCACCGCCAGTTATACGTAGCCGCGTATGCTGATACCACGACGGGAACATTCCGCCGCCCGCATCGGCTATACTGCATGGCGGGGCGAACGCGCTCATACTGGCTGCGGTGAGACGCTGAGCGATGGGGAACAGGCGCATGCGCTGTGTGGACTGCGGTGAGATGGCGGAAGGGTCGGGCACGCGGTGCTGGCGCTGCGGCGCGGCGCTGGGGGTGACGCCAGCAATGAGCATGGAGCAACTGGCGGGCGGTGTGCCAGTAGCGGCATTCGCCCCGTCAGCAGAGGGACCGCCGGTGCTGGCGCGTTCGTCCGCTGAGGGCGACCCGCAGGCCTTCGCGGCGATGCGGATGATACGACCCCCAGCCGGGTATCGCGTGGTGGTGCTACCGCCACCCGCCCGCCGAACCCGTACACCTGGCGGATGTGCCATACCGGGCATGTTCGTGTTGCTGGTGGCGGCTCTTACCGTCCTGATGGTAGTCATCGGTCTAGCGCGCTAATCGCACTAATATATCACAACACGACTAGAAATCCTCGAATCTGGACCACAGTGCCATGTGTCACGTAATCCACAGAGCGAACAGCGATAACCAATGCTGTCTCCGGTTCGGCACTTGACTTGCTGCAACCCCATGTGGTTCCTATACAGTGTCAGTGTAGATCGTCCCGGTAACTCTCGGTTGCCGCTCGTATGTCCTCCTCATTGTGTCAGTCCGCATGTGGGATGCTGGTAGTCGTTGAACGATAGTCGTTGGGCGATCACCACACGGAGCGACGGCACAGCGCCGTGCCAGACACTATGTGCCGCTGTTTCAGCGCACGGGGTCAATGTCAAGTTCTTGCTTGCCGGACCCTCACTCTGGCGCTGACCTCCACGAGAAAGCGTGACATCACGTGCAATACGATCAGATAGACTATACTGCCCAAGCGTCAGAGCATTCCCTGCCCACTCCGGTGGAAATAGCCCTACCCGACGTAATCGCCGCCCACCCGTATGCTGTCGCCGCATCACCTGGCGAACACGACTCGCTGTACGCGGCGCGATACCGCGCACTGGCGGATGCGCTGCCCCACATGAGCTGGATAGCGAGCGCCTCTGGCGAACTGCGCGACGATAGCCCCAGTTGGCGCGCCTACACCGGGCAAACCATGACTGAGGTATTTGGCCTGGGCTATCAGCAAGCGATTGACCCCAGCGACCGGAGGCGGCTCATCGCCGCATGGGGCGCCGCCCACAGCGACGGACGGCCATTTCAAGCCGAACAGCGTGTGCGCGGCACTGACGGTGTCTATCGCACCTTTCTCGCGCATGTGGTCCCGGTTTTCGATGATGAGGGCACTGTGCGTGAGTGGATGGGCGTCTATACCGATATGACCGCGCAGAAGGCGGCAGAGGACGCGCATCACGATTTGCTCGCGCGGGAACGCGCCGCACGCGCTGAAGCGGAGATTGCCTGCACACGCGCCGAAGATGCCGCCGGGGAACTGCGAACCATCCTCGATATTTTGCCGGTCGGCGTCGCGATTGTGGATAAGCAGGGGCATGGGCTGCGGCGCAACAAGGCGCTTGAACGCCTGCGGGCCAAAGGTACGCCCTATATCAACGGTATGGATCGCTACGATGAGTTGCGGGGCTGGTGGCCCGATGGCCGCCCCTTGCGGGCGGAGGAGTGGGCGATGACCCGGACTCTGCTCAATGGCGAGGTGGTCACTGGGCAGGAAATCGAGATGGAATCTGTGACCGGCGAACGCCGGACAATTCTGAATAATTCGGCGCCTATCCGCGACGCCAGCGGCGAGATCGTGCGCGGGGTGGTCGTCGCGTTGGATATCACCGAGCGCCGCCGGGTGGAACGGATGGCGCTGGATCGGGCGCGTCAGTTCGCGGCGACGCTGGAAGCCATGACGGATGGTGTCATTGTCAATGGGCCGGATGGCGAGATTATACACACCAACACCGCGCTGCGGCAGATGCTCGGTCTGGACCCGACCGGCGAGGTGTTCGAGCATGATGTGCAAGATCTCATCGCGTCTATTGCGGTACGCGACGCTGAAGGTAACGTGCTTCCGTCGTCCTGGACCGCGTCACGCGCCCTGACCGGCGAGACCATCAGCAGCGCCCACGCCGTCGAGGGGCGCTTTGAGGATGGGCAAGGCAAAAAACGGATTGTGCTGATGAGCGCATCGCCAATACGTGACGAAACTGGCCGCATCAGAGGCGCGGTAAGCCTGGTGCGGGATAGCACCGAACAGCAGAAGATGCAGGCCGAGCGCGAGCGCATGTACGATTTGGTTCCCCACGAATTGCGCGCGCCAATTACGGGACTGCTGCTGCTGACCCACCTCTTGCGAACAAATGTGAGCCAGGGCAAACCCGTCCAGGACGATGACCTTGAACGCATGGACCGTGGCTTGTGGCAGCTCCATCGCCTCGTCAATGATCTCATGGATGCGGGGGCTTTGCACGCTGGCAAGGTTTCGGTTGAACTTGCGCCGTGTGACTTGAAGCAACTCTGTGAGCAGGTGGTGGAAGAGCAGCGAGCCGCGACAGGTCGGGCGATCAAACTGGATCTATCCAAGCGGGCTGTGGAGGTGCGGGCCGATGCCCAGCGCATCACCCAGGTGCTCACCAATCTGCTGACCAATGCGATCAAGCATTCGCCAGCCACTCGCCGGATCGTGCTGAAGGTGCGGCGGGAGCCAGAGATGCTGCGTGTCTCGGTACAAGATGGAGGCGAGGGCATTCCGCACGACGCGCTGGCGCACATCTTCGAGCGCTATTATCAGGTGCGCAAGCCTGACGATCCCTTCACGGGCGGCCTGGGGCTGGGGTTGTATATCTGCCAGGAGTTGATCGCGCAGCATGGCGGGCATATTTTTGCCGAGAGTGTGGTTGGCAAAGGGACAACCGTATGGTTCACCCTCCCGCGAGTACACTAGAGCGCTCTGGCTCGCTGTGTGTGGTAGGTGAGGCGTGATAGACTGGAGGCGCGGGGTACTACTATGTGCCAGCGCGCCAGGGGCCTCTGCGTGAAGCTCTGCGCGGGGCGCTGGCGACAGAGAAGCGAGAGCGAGCGGACCACGATGGACGAAGCGGCGAAGAAAGAGGCGCTGCGCCTCTTCACCTATGGACTGTATGCGGTGACGACTGGCGACGATGCGGAATGGAGCGCCTTCACCGCGAACTGGCTGGGGCAGGTTTCGTTCGATCCGCCACTGGTGGCCGTCTCTGTGGAAAACACCTCGCACTCGCTGCCAATCGTCCGGCGCACGCGGCGCTTCGCGGTGAACGTCTATAGCGCAGGGCAGCGCGAGCTTGCGGGCCTGCTGGGCAAGAGCTATGCGAAGCACCCGCAAAAGCTCGATGAGCTACGCGTCGAACGAACCGCGGCCGGCTGCCCGGTGCTCGTAGATGCGCTGGCGTGGGTCGAGTGCGCGGTGGAGGGCGAGTTGCCCGCAGGCGATTCGACGCTGGTGCTGGGGCGGGTGGTAGAGGCGCGGGTGCTGCGCCGCGACGAGGAGCCGCTGACGATGCGCGCCGCTGGTTTCCGACACGCGGGCTAGCGCAGGCAACACGGATAGAACACGTTTTTGGAAGGCAGAGGACGGACGATGACAGTAATACGCGATCCTGAGCAGACCGAGACCCGCGTGATACACGAACTGATTGACTTCACGAACAGGGATGTCCTGGAGGTGGGGTGCGGCGATGGGCGGCTGACCGGGCGCTTCGCCAGCCACGCTCGCTCGGTGCTGGCCCTCGATCCCAATGCGTCCGCCATCGCGCAGGCGCGTGGGAACCTGCCAGAGCAGCTACGGTCCCGTGTGACCTTCCAGGTTGCCGACATCACCAGCGTGGAGTTGCCGCCTGCGGCGTTCGATGTGGTGGTGCTCTCGTGGTCGTTGTGATGTATCGCGCCTGAAGGCGTCGTGAACGCCTTGAGAATCCTGCATGCCGCGCTTCGCCTCGGAGGGCGAATGCTCAATATCCACCCCGAAGCCGTCCACACGCCGGTCGAGATCCGTGCTGGCAACGAAGTCTTCCCGCTGGGACACCTGGACGACACGTTGCATATCGAGGATGTGCGGGTGGCGCGAGCGGCGCTGCGGACCGCCCTGGACGCGGGGTGGTTTGTCGTCGAGCGCGAGACGCAGTTCACCTTCATCTCCTACTACGACAGTGTGGAGAGCTGGGAGGTCTATCGGGCTGAGCGTGGGAGCAAAGGTGTCGTCCCTCCCGAATTGCGGGCACGCGCCCTTGCCTTGCTGCCGCCCGGCGCCGAAGGGGAGTTGCGGACCCCGCGCACGATCTACGCCGCACGGCTGCGAAGAGGGTAGATCCGCCTACGTGTTGTAGCTCTGAGGTTGAACCGACTTTGGCGCACTATCGCAGGCGAAAGTGGCGTGAAACAGCGAAGCGGCCGCCCTACATCCGGCGGCCGCTTGCGGCATGAAGAAGCAGAAACGCTCTACTATGGTTGGCTCTGCTCCGGCGGCGTTTCGGGGGCCGGGGTGATCGCGTCGCCCGGTTCGTCGCCGGTGGCGGCAGCGACGGGCGCTTCGGTCTTGCCGTCCTGCGCGGCGGCTTTCTTGCGCGGCTCCCAACCGGGCGCGCGTGACATGAGCATCGAGATCATGCGGCCTTCCTGGATCGGCGGGCGCTCCAGCGTCGCCACGTTTTTCAGGGCCGCAACCACTTTTTCGAGGACGACACGGCCAAGCTCTGGGTGGGCCATTTCACGTCCACGGAACACGACGCTCACCTTGACCTTATTGCCCTCGCCCAAGATCTCTTCGATCTTGCGCACCTTCACTTCCAGGTCGTGCTCGTCCGTCCTTGGGCGCATACGAATTTCTTTTAGCTCGACCGTCTTCTGGTGCTTGCGCGCTTCGTTCTCGCGCTTGGCCTGCTCGTACTTGAAGCGGCCATAGTCCATCAGCTTGCAGACAGGCGGCACCGCCATAGGCGACACCTCGACGAGGTCCAGGTTGCGCTCGCGCGCCATCGCCAGCGCCTGCGCCCCCGTCATGACGCCAATCATCTGCCCTTCTTCGTCAATCAAACGAACCTCGCGTGCGCGCACTCGCTCGTTGATTCGCGTTTCCCGAGGGCGATTATCCCCTCGAAAGTCTCTGTTGATAGGAAATCCTCCGTACTCTGTGCTGAATATGACGCCAAACAGTATATGTCAGTGTAGCACATACGCTGCCCGCGACACAAGCGAACGAAAGAGTGTGAAATTTGGGGTAGGCAAGGGGACCTGATGAGATCTCCAAGGGTAGCATAGGGCGCTTCATACTCTGATCCAATGTGTCTCCCTGTATTAAAAGTTTACATTTCATGACTCGGCGATTATTTTGTCTTCATCATAAGACTATAAACTCACAATGAATTAGTTAGTTTGGATCTTATCACGGCAAATCTATTGACATTGACCAGCGACCCATGTATTATCTCCTTTGCAAAGCAATCTCAATTGCGGTGAATTGTTGATTGCTGAGCAAGTGGCAGTATTGCTACCCGTCTCGTGAGTTCGTAGTTGTCCCTTAAGAAGAATAAACAGAGGAGTAACCACACCATGAGATTCACCCCCCCCCTTGCGTTATGTTCAGATCCGCATAGGGAGCGTGTTCGCGGTCGTTTTCGCTCTGGCGTTTGGTGGCGGCATTGCTTTGTTGTCCGCGCCGACTACCTTGGCTCGTAATTGCGCCCCAAATGCTTGCCAGCGCACGTTCTACGGCGCTAATTACACTTCGATGACCACAGCAACCTCGAACTTTACCCAGACGAAAGATAATTACTGCGGAGTTGCAAGCACTTTGGCAGTAAAGAAGTATGACTGGATACAAAAAGGAGGAACCACAAAGTATTCCGATCAGGATTCTGTCGCTGCTCTGCTCAACTCGTCTTCTGCTGTCAGCCCATGGGGACGCGCCAATCCAAATGGATCAAACCACGGCGCCTTCGTAGCTGACATTGCTACCGATGGTGGGACCGATCCTCGCTCCGTTTCATGGGCCGAATATACGACTACACCTATCGCCTACTATTTCCACAACTGGATCTATCGGACAAGCAGCAGTACCGCAACCTACGAGGTTGGTGCTGATTTTGGCCCGGCAAGCGGAATTAACGATCCATTTGCAGTGGTTATTGCGCACGGGCTGCATTTGGAGGTTCTAGATGGTGTCTTCGCCAACCTTGATCCTTCAGCAGGTGGCGGGACAATTTACGGGATCTCGATATGGGATCCAGGCGTAGGATCTCCGTGGGGAGGTTACAGTCCCGAGCAGGAGTATGTTTGGGATACATACGATTGGACCAGCAACTCAAGTGTCAACCAGTGGGCGCAACCCTACGCATCTAACAATGGCTACGATCCTGATCCCAGCACCTACAACAACCCACATTACGACCCCCCATTCTCGAGCTTTGGCAACCAGCAGCATCATTGGATTGGCTATTACGCCACTGATGAGCAAGATAGAACCTCCTCCATCTGTAACGGGCTCCCAGACTACGCGCTAGACGAAAACGGGAATCTGGCCCCATACAACGGCTCGTCTTGTGGATGAGATTCCCCACAGTGATAGATGAGTGTGGATCTCGCGTTGTACTGCACCGTCCCAAGGAGATAACGATGGCTCGCTCAAAGTACCGACTCGCAAGTGCCCAGAGCTGGCATCATGGCCGCGCCAAAGGTATGTCACCAGTGTCTTTCATTTCCGCATTGCTCATCGTGCTCTTATTTGCCGGGGTAGCACTTTGGCAATCGCATGGCGTCCAAGCCTCTAATCCACCGCGTGTCATTACGCTCAGTGGAGGAAAACACGTCTGGTGCGGTTTGGATGGGCTGCCAAATTGCCCAGTTCCACAAGATTGGATTTCGCTACCTTCCGCTCTGCCGGGCGATGTTCTGTCGGCGATTGCTGGTAGCCAAGCATTTAAGATGCTTCATTCGCGCTACCAGTTCACGACTCTAGATCTTCCTGTACTGGTACATACGCTTAGCCCGTTTGCACCAGACGATTATTACGCCAACGATCATTGGGTAACGGCGGTTCGGGACGCGAGAAATGCTGAGGCGGGCCTCTTCGATTTTGTCTTTGATCGGGCTCATCAGCGTATTCGCTTCGCTGGTTATGGTGCGCTGCGTTCCACTGATCCGCAGTATGGGCATCCTTTCCCTTTCGTCTCCGCACAGGAAGCACTTGGGCGACTTCAGTCCGAGCGCAAACTCGCGGTAATGACAGGTACAACGCCTGAATTGGTATTTTTCCTCGTTGATTCCAACTGGATCGGGCCCGAAGCTCCACATCATTGGACATCTGGCGGCAATTTCCCATCCGATCCAGTTTGGATGGTGACTGGCAGTGATGGCAAACACTATATTGTCGGCCAGGATACCCATGTATACACACCGAGCATGATCCCTGTCGTACAAAGTGCGTTCGTGCCCGGGATGCTCTAGTGTGGGATTTGTGCTGTCAGTGGTGTTGTGGGAGCTTAATCGCTCCCACAACACAATGTACCTTGTTAAGCTAAGCTGTCTAGCGAGTGATCTTCCAAGGAGAAAGCGCATGTATCTCGCTATTCGCGCAAATTTGTGGCGCATAGCCGCACTGTCGGTGGTACTTGCTCTGGCCGCAATGAGCGCCTGCGGGCAAGGCAGCACCGCGAGGCAGACGCCGACACTGCCCACCTTGCCGCCATTTGCCACGCAGACATTGCCCGCGCATCCTACGCCTACTTCGCTTGTCGCACATATCCAGCCCGCTTCGACGCAAGGCTGGGCGATCTACCATGATAGTACCTTCCCCTTCCAACTGCCCATGCCACCCGGATGGCGCGCAGGCTCTTATGTAGATGACCGCAACGGCACATCCCAATGTGAATATGTCGTGGACTTCTTTCCGCCAGGGAGCAATGGGGTTGCGATGGATGGCGCACAGGAGAAGGAACCAGAATTGATATTTCTCTACGTGAAGATGAAGTGCCAGCCGTTCGATCCGCACGGACTTGCAAGTCTCGTGGCGGATCCATCGCCTATTGGCCTTGGAAGCACACAGACCACTCTGTATGTTTCGAATCTCCCTGCCGCTGATGGTCCTGTCTTGATTGCCCTTGCTATGTTGGGTGGCCATCAGTACCAGTATTCTCTACAGTCCACGCAAGCCAAAGGCCAGGAGGACATCGCCCTCTTTTTGGGCATGCTTCGTGATTTCCGGTATACTGGTAGCTGAGTGACAGGTAAGTGTGTCGGCCGGCCCTTGCGCTCTAAGCAGTTTCCGTGTACAGTATGCGCGAGGCTTGTATGGTGGAGCGGTGGTCGCTCCGCACCGAAGAACAGGAGGGTGGAATCATGAGCATACCCGCATGTGTGTTCCACAGCCAGCGTTTCCGCTCCGCCCTCCCTTGCATTCTTGCATGCGCTCTTGGAGGCTCTCGCGCCGTCGTGCGCGCACTGGGCTGACGCTGCGTTCGTGAGCATCACCGGCGGGCATGGCTCGCCGGTTTTTGTTTGTCCGCGAACTGATGACACGACCGAACTCACGTGAGAACACAGTATCAGCACCATAGAGGAGCTATTCCCTGAGCAAGAAACACAACAAGGCGTCCGGCGGCGAAACCGCGCTACCTGCGGATTCCGCACAAGCCAGGCTGATCGAAGGGTTGATTGTGGATGGTAGTCGCGGGCTATACCGCGTGGAGACGGAGGAGGGGAGCTTTAGCTGCACTATCCGGGGCCGTCTGCGAAAGGAACTGGTGTATGCTGAAAGTGGCGCAGCACGCCGGTCCGTGCGGCATGTGGAGGTGATGCCGCACGATCCCGTCGCGGTGGGCGACCGCGTGCGCATTCTGCCGACCGGCGGCGCGAGCGGCGTGATCGAGCAGGTGGTCGCGCGTGCGGGCGGCGCGTTCTCGCGGCGCGATCCCGATCCGAAGTCGGGCAATCTGCGCACCGTCGCGGGACTGGATCAACTTGTGCCGGTCTTCGCCACCCGCGACCCGGAGCCACATCTGGGGCTGCTCGACCGCTTCCTCGTCGTCGCGGAGTCGCAGCGGATGCGGCCCATCATCTGCATCACTAAATGCGACCTGGGCCTAGCGCCGGAACTCGTCGCGCGGCTGGAGGTCTACCGCGCGCTGGGCTATCCCGTCGTACACACCAGCGTCAGCACCGGCGAGGGGCTGGACGACCTACGCGCCTTGCTCGCGGGCAAGGTTTCGGCGCTGGTCGGCAAGTCCGGCGTTGGTAAGTCCAGCCTGCTCAACGCGCTGCTGCCCGAGGCGGATCTGCGCGTCGGCGAGGTGAGCGCGGCAACCGGCAAGGGCAGGCACACGACCACCAGCACGCGGCTGTTGCCGCTGGGCGGCTCCGACGGCGGCTATCTGGCCGATACCGCTGGCATCCGCGCGCTGGGGCTGGATCGGGATGCCGAGCGTATGCTGGATGCGTGCTTCCCGGAGTTCCGCCCCCACCTGGGGACATGTATGCTGGCGGACTGCACGCACACACACGAGCCGGAATGCGCCGTGCGCGCGGCGGTGGCGGGCGGGCAGGTGGACGCGGTGCGCTACGCGAGCTATTGCCGGATGCGTGGCTACGATGGCGCGACGCCGCTAGCGGAGGAGATGTGGGATGCGGACGATGACTTCGCCGAATGAGGAGGACGCAAACGTCTGGCCGGATAAATTGCTGCATCCGTCGGCGGCGCGGGCGTGGATTGCATCCGCGCTGCCGGGCGCGGGGCAGGTGCTTGGCCCGATCCAGATCTTGCAGGCGAAGCACTGGGGCGTGACCGCTTCGTTCGCGGTCACGGGCGAGGCGTCTGCTGATGGGCGCGCGCAACACGGGCGCGAGGTGATCTTTAAAGCGGCGGCGCGGGGCATGTTCCCCGCCGCCCCCCAGGTCGCTGAAGCGCTGGCGCGCTGCGTCCCGGGCGCCGTGCCTGAATTGCTCGCGTGGGAACGGCGCGACGACCTCACCTTCACGCTCTTCGCGCCCTTCGAGGGGCAGCCGGTGAGCGCGCTGGGTGAGTTGCCGCCGCTGCTGGAGGTCGCCCGCACGCTGGCGGGCATCCAGTCAGCATTCGCGACACTACCAAGTAGCGAGACGCAGGAGTTGCCGCGAATGCTCCTCAGCCACCTGCCGGAGCTACACGACCTGCTGATTCGCGACGTGCGCGACCGGCATCTGGCCTGCTGGCACGGCGAGGGAAGCGAGATGGCTGAGCAATTCGCGCTGCCACTGGACGATCTGCTGCCCCGCTTGGAGGCAGTCCGCCCGCTGGTCGCGCGCTGGACGGAGGAGCTAGCCGCTGGCGGCTGGCCCGACACGATAGATCATGTGGACCTGCACTGGGATAACGCGGTGGTGCGGCCAGACGGGCGCATGCTGATCTTCGACTGGGAGGAGGCGGTCATCAGTTGCCCGTTCTTCTCGCTCGACCGTCTGCTGAACGACGCCCGCGAGCTAGACCTGGGCGAAGCCGCCGCCTGGGCCGCGCCGCCAGCGGGCACGCCGCTCTATACGCCATCGGAGCGGGCGCTGCGGGACGCCTACCTGGATGCGCTACCCTGGGGTACGCGCGCCGCACGCGAGCGCGCCTGCACGCTGGCGCTGTGCCTCGCGCCAATCAAGACGGCCTACGAGGGCATGCGCTTCGCCGAGGCGCTTGGCTACGCCGAGGGCACGCCGTTCGTCACGGCGTGGGCGCTGGCCCGCGCGCTGCCACGGTGGGCGGAAGCGTCGCAGTAGTTTGGCACACGAATACGCAGAGCCATATTGATTTCTCATGTCCTCAGATCCACTATCCTTGCGAACTAAGTAAATATACCTAATCAATAACTCCGTCACTTGACAAACTGCCCCCCCCCCATGTTACACTCTCCAAGCACAAGAGAAAGGAGGCGATACAGAAACAAAAACACCTAGCGATGCTGACTGAGTCGGAAGGTGATGAGAAGCCGTCTCATAAATACGTTGTCGTTTGGCATCGCGCGAAGTCCCATAAAACAGGAGTTTCCGCGACACTACACACACTGAGACAGATTTGGTATCATGCTTCCCACAGAAGACAGGTTGCTGTCTTGAAACACCTGTGCAAAGTTTGGTCCTGGTCTCAGTAAAGGAGTAGGCGATGAGACGATTCAAGTATGTAGTCGTTTGTAGTGCTCTTGCAGCATTAGTCAATCTCTTCGCTGTAGTCGCGCCAACCACCCTTGCGGCACCTGCTGCACATTCCACCCCATCTGTCTCAGCAAACTCTGCCAATACGTGCATAGTGCATAACATCGTTTTGCATGGTACGCAACCCGCAACCGTCAGTTGCGCGACATACAGCACAGGACACAACCTACCAGACGTCAGTGAAGGATACTGCCAGTTTAACAGCACCACTCTCACACTCGAGATCTACAGCGATATATCTGGGGACTGGTGCTTCTACTACCAAGGATACATCGGCCTGGGAGGCTCCATGTCTGGCGACATCTACGGCGTGGTATATATTGAGTCATATAACGGCGCATATGGGTGGGTAGATTACTATCAGCCACCATATGCCCCAGGAACCGGCATCCGGTTCGCTTTCGGATCAAACTCCTACTACGGCAATCCACCATTTACTGGAAATCAGAAGATTACCCAGGTTGATGTGGTAGGATGGAGTTGCCTCCTCTTCTGCTAGTCGTCGCTTGGTGATATTCAGGTTAGGAGTGATTGCCTCCATGCGATTCACACATATCGTGCGCTGGCTCGAATCTGTTAGCAGCCTCGCCGCTGGCATACTCGGCCTTTTCTTCTTGCGCTACTTTCTTCTCACCCTGAATGGTCCTGCCCATTTCGCGCCCGACGCGAACGCACCACTCAGAACTGGCCTACTGATCGCAGACCTCCTCCTTCTGGCCATTGCCGTCGGCAGCGCATTAGTACATAGCTGGGTCAACAAGCCAGTAGGACGTATTTTCCTCTGGCTCCTCTGGGGTTGTGCAATCCCTTTGATCGTTCTAGCCGTCCTTAGCGGCAACCTTGCCGGTTGGAGTCTGCTCCCTGCTGCGCTCCTGGTTTTGCTGGCAAGTGTACTCGCTGTATTATGGATACCCAGCGCTTAATCAGGCTGCTGAAGTTTGATGTGTATGATGAGCGACTTGGGCGTCGTGATGACCGGACTCGGATTGCTCCTCGCCTGGGTGGATGTGTTTTTGCGCTATTATCTGTGGTCGCGCGAAACGCCACAGGTTGAGCATGCGCCTATTCCAACGAGCGCCCAATAGCCTTTGCCTACTTCGCAGCGGCGTGAATGCTATGAGGCGTACAATAACTGCAACTGGACCCAATGGGACGGTTGGTGATTAAGAACGGGGGTCGAGGCAAATGCCCGTGATTCACTGGCCGGAAATCATCGTCGCTGTTATTTGGATAGCGGTTATCGTGTTCCTGGTGCGGGTGGTGATCGTGAATGCGATTCGCTCACTGCGCCGCACATCACGCACGGATAGCTAGAAGCAAAGGGAACTCCCCTAATGGCTTCCGTTGGGGGAACTCCCGATATAGTCGCGTGGTTCCGTAACCTTGCAGATTTTTACGGCGCCTGGATGATAGGGAGTTCGTTGCCATCGTATGAGGAGAGATTAGGCAATGGCCTCAACGAAAATGATTCTTCTGGGCATACTCATCATGCTCGTTGGCCTTGGCTTGGTATCGGCAACCACGCAGATCGTAGCATTCCGGGTCATCGGTGCGGACTCGACGACTGGCCTCGCATATCTTGCATTGGGCGTCTTTGTAGCAGATTTGATCGTTGGAGTGGTTGGGTTCTTTAGGAAACAAGGCTAGATTCTTGATCCCGTCAGCGCCCCTGATAAGAGCGCAACGCAGTCGCCCATCACGCCTTGCGCTCAGCGGCGGCTGGCGCGGGCTGAGCCAGTTGCGCCAGGTTATCGCGATAGGTGATGAGGAAGTTCCACAGCGATGAGGCGGTGGCCGAGATGTGGCCGCCTGCGCGCCGGGCGAGATACCAGTGGCGATGCACCGGGAAGCCGACGACCTCCAGTACGGTGAGGCGGCCCGTCACCAGTTCCAGTTCTAGCGCGGCCAGCGGCATCACCGCGATGCCCAGTTCCGCCGCGACGGCCTGCTTGATCGCGCCGCTGCTGCGTAGCTCCATCCCCACGCGGGGGGTGATGCCGCGCTGCTCGAAGAAGCCCTGCGTATCCACGCGCGTGCCGGAGCCAGCCTCGCGCAGCAAGAAAATCTCGCGGCTCAGTTCTTCGATGGGGATCTTCGTTTCCCCGGCAAGGCGATGCTCTGGCGCGGCGATCACCACCAGTTCGTTCGGCACGAACTCCGCGACCTCCATATCCTGCGTGTCTTCGATCAGCCCCATCACCGCCAGATCCACCTCGTTATCCAGCAACTTCTTCTGCACGCTGAAGCGATTCAGCACGTCCAGCGTCAGCTTCACCTCCGGGTACTCATGGTGGAACGCGCCCAGCGCCGGCGGCACCACGTAGATGCCCGCCGTCGTGCTTGCCGCTACCTTCACCGTGCCGCGCCGTCCGCCGCCTAGCTCCTCCATCACCAGCCGCGTCTCTTCCAGCAGGCCGAAGATGCGCTCGCTGTAGGTCAATAGCTCGTGCCCGGCCTCGGTCAGGTGCAGCGTGCGCCCCACCTTCTCGAAGAGCGGCAGACCGATGCTCTTCTCCAGCGACTTCACCTGAAGCGAGACGCCCGGCTGGCTCAGATACAGCGCCGAAGCCGCACGCGAAAAGCTGCCGTATTCCGCGACGGCGCGAAAAATATGCAGTTGATGCAGGTTGATGTCCATATAAGCTTTTCCTTATGCGAAACATCAGCAACAGATATTGGAGATTATACATCATCGCGGGTATAGTTCGTGCGTATTCTGGGGGAATCCAGCCGCGACACAACGGCGCGTCGCGCTGCCACGGATGAGCATTAGAGGAGAACCACTTGCATGAGCACGCTGTTAGGTGATCACGTGAGTCAGCAGAGCGCATTGGAGCTTGAAATACAATGGGAAACCGACCCGCGTTGGAAGGGCATCAAGCGCCCCTACACGGCGGCGGACGTTGAGCGGCTCCGTGGCTCTGTGCAGATCGAGTATACGCTGGCCCGTCTGGGCGCGGAAAGATTATGGGAATTGCTGCATACAGAGGCGTATGTGGCGGCATTAGGCGCACTGACCGGCAACCAGGCCGTGCAGCAGGTGAAAGCCGGACTGAAGGCGATTTATCTCAGCGGCTGGCAGGTCGCGGCGGACGCGAACCTATCGGGCAATATGTATCCCGACCAGAGTCTCTATCCCAGTAATAGCGTTCCCCATGTGGTGAAGCGCATCAATCAGGCGCTCCAGCGCGCCGATCAGATCTACCACTCCGAGGACAAGGACGGCACGTACTGGTTCGCGCCCATCGTCGCCGACGCGGAAGCTGGCTTTGGTGGCCCGCTCAACTGCTTCGAGCTGATGAAATCTATGATCGAGGCGGGCGCGGCGGGGGTCCACTTCGAGGATCAGCTAGCGTCTGAGAAGAAGTGCGGCCATATGGGCGGCAAAGTGCTGATTCCCACGCAGTCAGCGGTCAAGAATCTCGTGGCGGCGCGGCTAGCCGCCGATGTGATGGGCGTGCCGACGCTGCTGGTGGCGCGCACCGACGCCAACGGCGCGAAGCTCATCACCAGCGATATTGACGAGCGCGATCATCCCTTCCTCACCGGCGAACGCACCACTGAAGGCTTCTTCGGCATCCGCGCGGGCATCGAGACGGCCATTGCGCGCGGCCTCGCCTACGCCCCTTACGCCGACCTCATCTGGTGCGAGACCTCCGAGCCGAATATCGAAGAGGCGCGCCGCTTCGCCGAGGCGATTCACGAGCGGTTCCCCGGCAAACTGCTGGCCTACAACTGCTCGCCCTCCTTCAACTGGCGCAAGAAGCTCGACGCCGACACCATCGAAACGTTTCAGCAGCAGCTTGGCGCGATGGGCTACAAGTTCCAGTTCGTGACGCTCGCTGGCTTCCATGCGCTGAACCTGGCGATGTTCGAGCTGGCGGCGGGCTACCGCGACCGTGGCATGGGCGCGTACTCCGAGCTACAGCAGCGCGAGTTCGCCCTCGAAGAGGTGGGCTACACGGCGACCAAGCACCAGCGCGAGGTCGGCACCGGCTACTTCGACGAGGTGGCGCAGGTGATCGCGGGCGGCGCATCCTCGACGACGGCGCTCAGCGGCTCGACCGAAGAAGAGCAATTTCACTAGCCGGCCGCCTGTAGCGCAGCGTTGTTTCGGCGTACAATACGTGGGCGGCTCCTTCGGGGGTCGCCCACTTCGCCTGTTCGTAACCGTGTCTGGCAGCCAGGCGCACACCATGCGACGGGCGTCCGCCGGACGCCCCTACGGCATGAGCGATGTGCAAAGCAAAGAAAGTGTGCATGTCAATGACGACGAGCTACCCCGATGGCATCGCGATCACCGCCCCCGTCACCCCCGAATTCGCCGAGATTCTGACACCCGACGCGCTGGCCTTCGTGGCGAAGCTGGAGCGCGCCTTCCGCCCGACGCGCGAGGCGTTGCTGCGGCGCCGTGTTGACCGCCAGGCCGCGCTCGATGCGGGTATCGCGCCCGATTTCCTGGCGGAGACGGCGGAGGTGCGCGCGGCTGAGTGGAGCGTCGCATCCATCCCCGCCGATCTGCGCGACCGCCGTGTGGAGATCACCGGGCCAGTGGACCGCAAGATGATTATCAACGCGCTCAACTCTGGCGCGAAGGTCTACATGGCCGACTTCGAGGACGCCAATGCGCCTTTCTGGGAGAACTGCATCGAAGGCCAGTACAACCTGCGCGACGCCGTGCGCGGAACCATCGGATATACCAGCCCCGAAGGCAAGAGCTACCACCTCAACGAGCGGACCGCGACGCTGATGGTGCGCCCGCGCGGCTGGCATCTGCCCGAAAAGCACATGTTGGTGGATGGCCGCGAGGTCTCCGGCAGCCTCTTCGACTTCGGCCTCTTCTTCTTCCACAACGCCAAGGCACTGATCGCCAGAGGCACTGGCCCGTACTTCTACCTGCCGAAGATGGAGAGCCATTTGGAGGCGCGGCTCTGGAACGATGTCTTCGTCATGGCGCAGCAAGAGCTTGGCATCCCACAAGGGACCATCCGCGCGACGGTGCTGATCGAGACGCTGCTGGCCGCCTTCGAGATGGAGGAGATCCTCTACGAGCTACGCGAACACTCGGCGGGGCTGAACTGTGGCCGCTGGGACTACATCTTCAGCGCCATCAAGAAGCGGCGCAACGATCCGGCGTTCATTCTACCCGACCGCGCGCAGGTGACGATGACGGTGCAGTTCATGCGCCAGTACACGCTGCTCTGCATCCAGACCTGCCACCGGCGCGGCGCGCATGCGATGGGCGGCATGTCGGCGTTCATCCCGGTGAAGGGCGACCCCGAAGCCAACGAACGCGCTTTCGCCCAGGTCCGCGCCGACAAGGAGCGCGAGGCCACCGACGGCCACGATGGCACGTGGGTCGCGCATCCGGGGCTGGTGCCCGTGGCGATGGCGGTCTTCGACAGGGTGATGCCACAGCCGAATCAGATTGACCGCACGCGCGAGGATGTGCAGGTCGTGGCGGCGGATCTGCTGGCCGTGCCCGATGGCACGATCACCGAGGCTGGCCTGCGCACCAACATCACCGTGGGCATCCAGTATATTGAGTCGTGGTTGCGCGGCCAGGGCGCGGCGCCGCTCTACAACCTGATGGAAGACGCTGCCACCGCTGAAATCTCGCGGGCGCAGGTCTGGCAGTGGATGCGCAACGCGCACGGCGTGCTGGCGGATGGCCGCAAAGTGACGCTCGACCTCTACCGCCAACTGCGCGACGAGGAGCTAGCCAAGCTGCGCGCGGCGCTGGGCGCGGACGAGTACGACCGGCGCAAATTCGCCGAAGCCACGAAACTCTTCGACGACCTGACGGTCAGCGATACATTCGTAGACTTCCTGACGCTGCCGGGCTACGCGCTGCTGCCATAGCACCGCGCCAATCGGGAGTGGGTTCTCGGCATGCATACCGCCTACTCGGACTACCACCTACGCCGCCCCGTGCTGAGCCAGCGCGCGCAGGAGCGCTACCCCTGCACGTCGTCGCGGCGGGTGAAATCCGCAGTCCAGTTTGTTTCCCAGGTGCGGCCACCATCCGCCGAGAACGCCTGCTCCCAGCGGCAAGCGTCACTGCCACTGCTCGTCCAGATGAATCGGCTGATAATCACGCGCCCCTCGAATACCTCGCGATCATAGAACGCACCACGCCCATGCTCGAATCGCCCAATCATCGGCGTCTCTATCACACTTCGCGCACTGCTCGACCAGTAGATGCTCCAGAGGCGCGTCTGGGGATCGAAGAGACGCAGCGTGAAGCCCACCACCTGCCCCGTGGGCATCTCGAATGTGACCTCATCCACATGACCCAGACCGCCAAGAATCTTGTACGCTACCGATACCCCATGGAACTCTTCCCACTCGTCGCACCCCTGCAATCGCTGTTGTAATTTCCGCTGATGACTGTCCCATGTGCCGATGAAGAAGTCGAAATCGGCGCGGCCATCTGGTCGCGCATCCACGCTCACGCCGGTTGCCGTTTGCTCTGTCACGTTGTGCCTCCTCTGGAATCTCTAGAGTCGAGAGTGCGCTCACTCATCCCCACGCCGCCACGGCGTAGACGCACGCTCTGTTCCCATGCTAGCATGATAAGCGGACATGGATGATCCTATGATCGCGAGTTTGGCGAGTTTGGCGAAACGAGCACAAGATGTACTACTCCACGTCGCGGGTGCTGGCAGTTCTGGACCTGTTGCAGACGCATGGGCGGATGCGCGGCGAAGACATCGCCGCACGGTTGGAAGTGGATACGCGCACGGTGCGACGCTATGTGCTGATCTTGCGCGAACGCGGCATCCCAGTGGAGATGAAGCGCGGGCGCGCTGGTGGCTATGCCTTGCCTGCGGGCTATCGGCAGCCACTTGCGCTGACCAAAGAGGAGGCGCTGGCGTTAACCTATGGTCTGCTGGGAACAGGTCAACATGCGCTAGGGCTGGATCAGCGCGACGCTGCCCGCACCCTTAAAAAAGTGACGCGCGTCCTGCCATCGGCCACGCGCGACCTCATCACTGCGCTCGACGGCGCGGTGACGTTCGCGACGCCGTCTCTGCCGCGCGCGATGGGAACCGCCCCGGAGTGCCTGGATGCCCTGGTTCAAGCGATTCATGCGCGTCATCGCCTGCGCATCCGCTATCACGCGCAGACCGGCGACGTAACCGAGCGCGAGGTGGACCCGTATCAGGTGGTGCATCGCGCGGGCCGCTGGTATCTTGTCGGTTGCTGCCATCTGCGCGCGGACCTGCGTGTATTTCGTCTCGACCATATCCAGCACGTGCGGCAGCTCACTGAAACCTTCACCCCGCAGCCCGTAGACGCACTCGCCGCCGTCGAACGCGCCATCGCCCAGGCGCCGTGGCGCTGGCCGTTCGCGGTGCTGGCGCTGGGCTGCCCGCTCGCCGAATTGCGGCAGCGGCTCCCCCCCACTGCGGCGACGCTCCACCCGCAAGCTGATGGTATCCTGTTGCGCGGCTTTGCCGACGATCTGGATTGCCTCGCCTATACGCTGGCTGGCCTGCGCTGCCCACTGGTGGTTGTGCATCCCGACGAACTACGCTCGCACATCCGTGCGCTTGCCGACCGTTTATACGCCATCGCTGGCCAACCCGCGCCCACACACTGATGCTTGTGCCACCTTAGCGGGCTACGCTTTCCTCACCACACGGCTGTTCCGTCCGTATGGTTTCCGCGTAGGGCAGCATATGCGCTAGAGCCGCTTCCCAGCATGAATGACGGGGCTAATCGCGCCCGCGTAGATCTCCTGTTGCTCAACGGCTGATTCCTCCGCACGAAATTTGCCGTGGCATTCATGCTACGTTCTCGCCCTGCGCCGATCTTGCCCCGTATTATGAACCAGCCCCCGCGAGAGCCAGGCGGAACCCAACGCCCTCGCTGCCGCCGAGGTAGCCCGGCCAGCTGCCGCCGCGGCAGGCCGCGCGCGCGTCGAAGGTGCCGTTGCTCCACGAGCCGCCGCGCAGTATACGATTACCACCGGAATCACGATTCTCCCTACCGTCGGTTGCCTTGTATGGATACAACTGGTAGAGTGTGCCGGTCCACTCCCAGACGTTACCAGCCATATCTTGCGCGCCGTAGGGGCTAGCGCCGGTGGGGTACGTGCCGACTGGTGTGGTCGTCTTCATGTTGTTACTCACATCGGTATTGCAGCGCGTCGTGTAGAACTTGTCGCCCCAGGGATAGATGCGCCCGTCGGTGCCACGCGCGGCCTTCTCCCATTCGGCCTCGCTGGGCAGGCGCCAGGGCTGGCCTGTCGTCTTCGCGAGCCACGCGCCATAGGCCACAGCGTCGTGCCAGGAAACGCAGACGGCTGGATGGTCAGGCTGCTTCAGTTGCGATTGCCAGTCAGTCTTCTTACCCTGATATTCATATGCGGGCGGTTCACGGACGGCCTTGGCACGCACGGCGCAGGCATACTCGGCGACGGTGACCGGGTAGCGCCCGATGGCGAAGGCGTCCAGGTACATCGGGAACTGCTGCATCTCATTGTCTCGCGCTTGTGGGTCACGGGCTTTGTCGCTGCCCATCGCGAAGACGCCAGCGGGAACCTCGCAGAGCGGCGGCAGAATGCACTCCACGCCGTTGATCACCCGCCCTTGGAAACCGAGATTGTACAGCGACATCGGCGTGAGTTGCGGCAGCGGGATGCCTGGCAGCGCGGGCGTGGTGGGGACAGCGGGCGCGATGGGCGCGGCAGACGGGCGTCCGCCGGACGCCCCTACAGCGGAGAGGGTGACGGCGGTGACGACGGCATCTACCGCCTGGTCGAAAGGCAGGGCGAGCGCATCTATCCAGAAGAAGGCGTTGAGCATCGGCGGCGGCTCGCACGAGGCGATGCGCACCGGCAGCAGCACGCGCGTCGGGTCTTTCGCCATCAAGCCCAGCGCGGTCTGGATTTCGAGCTTCACCCAGAACGATTCGAGCGCATGCCGCGTCATCAGCAGCACGAAGGCCGGGCGCTGCTGAATCTCGCGCTGGATCTCCTCGCCGAGCAGATGCCCGTTCTGCGCGTTGTTGCGGTCGTACCAGACGTCGAGGCCACGCGCCCGCAGCGCCGCCACATAGCGGTCGCAGAGATCATTATCGGCGTGCGAGTGGCTGACGAACACGCTGCGTGCGTCGCTCATGGGGCTGTTCCGTTCTGAATCGCATCTGCTGCTACGTTGCCCGCATGTGCAGTGTACCGCATCATCCGCGCGATGAAAAGACCCGAATTCGCTGCTCATGAAGGTGATGCGGTGTAATGTGCGCGGTGTACGATATACTGAAGGTGACAGGCGGAAGCGATTAGGCGCGCCATGAAATACCCGCCGGGAGGTCTGAGTCTATGAGCCATGCGTTTTCCGTGCCGGATGAGGTCTACACGACCCTGGAAACCTATGCTTCGCGCAAGGGAAAAACAATCGAAGAACTGTTTCAGGAATGGGTGCAAGATTTGCGGCAACAGGCAGATACGATGTCTGAAGAGCAACCAGCACGCGCTGCGTCCGAGAACGAGCTAGCCGCCGCACAAGCAGAGTTTTTCGCGCTCGCCGGAATGTTCACGAGTGGTGTGCCCGACCTCGCCGAGCGCCATGACGCATGATTCTCGCGGGCATGTCGGGCAGCAGTTATGCCCGGTACTCACCCGCTTTCCCCGTGCGCGTGGTACAATAAGAACGTCTGTGCGGGATGTTCGTCCCGCGCCGTTGTACAGGGGGGCCGCTGGCGCGACCGCCCTATTTCGCCGTGCGCGCGTGGGCAGACAAGAATGTCCGCCCCACCAGCCTGCCGTTGGAGTGATACCTGGTGAAGCTGCTCGTTGGTCTTGGCAACCCTGGTCTGCGTTTCGCTCACACCCGCCACAACGCGGGGTTCGACGCCGTAGACCTGATCGCCGCGCGTGAGCGTTGGGCATGGTCCGCGCACCGCGCCAAGGCCCAGATTGCCAGCGGCCTGATCGGCGCGGAGAAAGTGATCCTCGCCAAGCCGCAGACCTATATGAATGACAGCGGCCTCGCCGTCGCCGAACTGGTGCGCTTCTATAAGCTGGAGCTAGCCGACCTGCTGGTGCTCTGCGACGACATGGATCTGCCGCTGGGCCGTGTACGGCTGCGCGCCACTGGCTCCGCTGGCGGCCAGCACGGCATGGAATCCATCATCTCGCGGCTCTCCGCCAACACCTTCGCGCGGGTGCGCATCGGCATCGGACGCCCCCTACACGGGCGCGGCGCGAATATAGATTTCCTGCTCACTGCGCCACGCGGCGACGAGCGCATCGAACTGGACCGCGCCATTGAACGCGCCGCCGACGCTGCGCTCTGCTGGGTCAGCGAAGGCGCGGAAGCCGCCATGAATCGCTATAACGCTTGATACATCCTATTCTCATCCCCGCCTGCGAAGGGTCCGTGCGCGACGTCCGTAGGGGCGTCCGGCGGACGCCTGCAGGGTCGGGGGGATAGATTCTCTCCTTCTCCCCTTCCCTCATAGGGAAGGGGCTGGGGGTTAGGTCCGGAGGTTCGCCCTTGTCACTGCGTGGACTCCTGCCACTGCTGCTCGACCGCCAAGAGATGGCCCGCCTGCGCGAACGGCTGGCCGCTGGCGATGCCGCGCCGGTGATCTCCGGCGTCGCCGAAGCCGCCAAGCCGTATCTCGTCGCCGCGCTCGCCGCCGCGCAAGATCGCCCGGTGCTCTACGTCGTCCGCGACAACAACGAAGCTGAACGCGCCGCCGACGCGCTCATCGGCCTGGTGGGGCGCGACTTCCCCGTGCTCGCCTACGCCGACCGCGACGCGCTGCCCTACGAACGGCTGATGCCCGATACCACCTCCGTCCAGACGCGCATGAACGTGCTCACCGCGCTCTCGCGTCCCGCTGGCGCGATGGTCGTCGTCTGCTCCGCTCGCGCGCTCGCCCAGCCGGTCATCCCGCCGCGCGAATACGCCGCCGCGCTCGTCGAACTGCGCAACGGCATGCAGATGGACCCGCGCATCCTGCTCGAACACCTGCTCAGCCTGGGCTATGAGCATGTGCCCGAAGTCGAGGAGGCCGGGCAGGTCAGCCATCGCGGCGGCATCGTAGATGTGTATCCGCCCGCGCTGCCTCGGCCCGTCCGCATCGAATTCTTCGGCGACGAAATCGAATCGGTCCGCACGTTTGACCACGAGACACAGCGTTCGCTCAACACGATAGATGCCGTGCTGGTCGGCCCAGCGCGTGAGGCGCTCGCCCTGCGCGGACCCTCAGCCGCGCGCCAGCTTGCCACGATGGACATCATCGGCCTGAACCAGGACGCCCGCGAACGCTGGCACCGCGACCTCGACGAACTGCGCAACAGCCAGTCCTTCGACGACATCGCCTTCTATCTGCCGTATCTGCACGACATCGTCTCGCCGCTGGCCTATCTCCCCGCCGCTGGCCTGCTGGTGCTGCACGACGCCGAGGCGCTGGAACGCATCATCCTCGACCTGGAGGCGCAGGGCGAAGAGGTGCGCGACCAGATGGAGCGCGACGGCGAACTACCACCCGGACTGCTCCCCGCTTTCCTCGCCTGGGATCAGCTTGCCCCGCTGCTACGCGCGCAGATGCAGGTGCGGTTCGCCGCGCTGCTGGAAGACGAAACTGCCGAACATCATGTTCACGGAAGCGCCCTCGCCCCCGACCTCGTACCCGCGCAGTCCTACGGCGGACGGCTGCGCGCCTTCGCCCAGGACGTGCGCAAGCAGCTTGGCGAGCGCCAGCGCGTCGTCATTCTCAGCGGCCAGGCGCGGCGGGTGGCCGAGGTCTTCGGCGACGAGGCGCTGCTGGGCAAGAATGGCGTCGTCCTCGTCTCCCCCGCCACCGACCTGCCCGAAGCGCCGGAGCCAGGGACGCTGGCGCTGGTGCATGGGCGCTTCCCTGAGGGCTGGCATAGCCGCTCGCTGGCGCTCACCGTCTACACCGACGCCGAAATCTTCGGCTGGTCCAAGCGGCGCGGCGAGCAGCGGCGCGGTGGTGGCACGCCCGCCTCGTTCCTGGCCGAACTGCGCCCCGGCGACTTCGTGGTGCATCAGGACCACGGCGTCGGGCGCTTCGATGGGCTGGTGAAGCTGAACAACGGCGGCGTGGACCGCGAATATCTGCTCGTGCAATACGCGGGCACGGACAAGCTTTACATCCCCACCGACCAGCTTGATCGCCTCACCAAATACATCGGCATGGGCGACTCCACCCCCGCGCTGAGCAAACTCGGTGGCGCTGAGTGGGTCCGCGCCAAGCAGCGCGCCAAAGAGAGCGTCGCCAACGTCGCCCGCGACCTGCTGCGCCTCTACAGCGTCCGCGAGAGCATCATTGGCCACCCCTTCCCCTCCGACGACATGCAGCCCTGGCTGCAAGAACTGGAAGAATCCTTCCCCTACGAAGAGACACCCGACCAGAAACAGGCCATCGAAGAGGTCAAATCGGATATGGAGCGCGCCCGCCCGATGGACCGCCTCGTCTGCGGCGATGTCGGCTATGGCAAGACCGAGGTCGCGCTGCGCGCCGCCTTCAAGGCCGCGCTGGATCAGCGCCAGGTGGCCGTGCTGGTTCCCACCACCGTCCTTGCCTTGCAGCATTTCAACACGCTCAGCCAGCGCCTCAAGCCCTACCCCGTGCGCGTCGAACTGCTCAGCCGCTTCCGCTCCGAGAAAGAGCAAAAGGAGGTCCTGAAGGATTTGGCGCTGGGCCGGGTAGACATCGTCGTCGGCACGCATCGCATCCTGCAGAAGGATGTCGTCTTCAACAATTTGGGGCTAGTGATCGTGGACGAGGAGCAGCGTTTCGGCGTGCTGCACAAAGAACGGCTGAAGCAGTTGCGGACCGAGGTGGATGTGCTGACGCTGACCGCGACGCCGATCCCGCGCACGCTGCATATGGCGCTGGTCAACGTCCGCGATATGAGCGTGATCGAGACGCCGCCGCACGAGCGCCTGCCGATCCGCACGTTCATTCGCCACTGGGAAGATGCGCTGATCCGCGAGGCGATTCTGCGCGAGATTGATCGCGGCGGGCAGGTCTTCTTCGTCCACAACCGCGTGCAGGGTATTCAGGCGCTGGCCGAGCGGCTGCGTAAGCTTGTGCCCGAAGCGACCTTCGCCGTCGGCCACGGCCAGATGCCCGAAGACCAGCTTGAACATGTGATGCTCGATTTCTCCGCTGGCGAATACAACGTGCTGATCAGCACCACCATCATCGAAAACGGGCTGGACATCCCCAACGCCAATACGATCATCGTCAACAATGCCGCGTACTTCGGCCTGGGGCAGCTCTATCAGTTGCGTGGCCGTGTGGGCCGTGGTACACACCAGGCATACGCCTACTTCCTGTATCAGAAAGACACCAAGCTCACGCCCATCGCCGAAAAGCGGCTGCGCGCCATCTTCGAGGCGACCGAACTGGGCGCGGGCTTCCGCATCGCCATGAAAGACCTGGAGCTACGCGGCGCGGGCAATTTGCTGGGCGCGGAGCAATCCGGGTTCGCTAATGCCGTCGGCTTCGACCTGTATACCAAGCTGCTCTCAGACGCGATCATGGAGGTCAAGGGTGAAATCAGCGCGCAGCCGCCGAAGCTGCCGCCGGTCACGGTGGATCTGCCAGTCAATGCCTACATCCCCGACGACTATATCAATGACCGCACGCTGAAGATGAACTTCTACCAGCGGCTGGCGAATATGGAGCAGCCCGAACAGGTGCAGGCGATCACCGCCGAGATGGCCGACCGCTTCGGCACGCCGCCGGAGCCGGTGGCGCACCTGCTCTCGCTGGTGCAACTGAAGACCGAAGCCGCGCGCCTGGGCTACGAGGCGCTCTCGCTGCGCGACGGCCATCTCGTCATGAAGCTGCGCCGCACCGTCACCGCCGACCGCGTGGGCCTCTATCGCGCCTTCCGCAACGATGTCAACGTCCAGCTTGGCGAGGTGCGCCTGCCCCGCCGCCACCTCCCCGAAGGCGAAACCCCGATGCTAGCGCGCATCGGCGAACTGCTGCCCCTCGTCGTCGGCGCGAAAGCCACCACTGCCGCAGCGAACGGCGCGAATGGCGCGAACGGCGCGAAAAAGGCCGCTACCTCTTCGTAGCGGCCACTCAGCGCGGCAATACATAGATGAGGCGGCTCGTCATGCGCTGCTGAGCGCGAAGAAGCGCCGCGCCACCAAGATGCACCAGATCACCGTCGGCAGCAGCGAAGCGAGCGAGATTACGATGCCAACTGTCCCCGCGACCGTCGCAGGCACGAGCATCAAGACGCCCAGCACGAGGCCCACATACGCCGTCGCTTTGCCGAAGACGTTGCTCCGCAGCATCACCACCGCGAAGAGCAGAATCGCCACCCCGCCGAGGACGTAGCTCACGTCATACGCGCTGCCCTGCCACGTGGCGAGCATCGCTCGCCCCGCCGCCATGATCTGCGCTCGCTCCGCATCCGTCGTCGCGGCGTCATACTGGTTGCTCAGCACCAGCATGTTGAACGCCGTATTCGAGGCGAAGAACGTCGTGACACTCACCAGGCCGATGACAGTCGCCAGCGCGGTGAGTGGTCCACCGGCCCGCCTGAGCGCTCCATACAGGGCGAAGTAGATCAGGCCCATCAGCGCCGTGCCGACCATCATCAACAGGTCCAGGTCGAGCAGCCCCAGCAATGCATTGCGGTGAAATAACGCGAACCAATCGGCTATCGTCGTCGGGGGCGGGTTGATGATATAGACGATCACCCCTCCGGCAATCACCCCTACCTCCAGCAGGGCAGCCACCGCACCCACCACATACATCGGCTTCCAGGCGGCATCCGTGACATCACGCTTCTGTTCATCCACCCGCTGCTGGCGTGTGGATGGCGCTCCCATCATTGCCGTACCCATAGCAATGCTCCTTCCGCCTTATCTAGTCCTATCCGTTCATTCCTCTTCCCACCTGTAGCGCACCATCCTCACCGGCACGTCTCACCACGCGGACGCGCCCACACAACCACGTCACAGCATCAAATGTTACGGACTTCCACTACCACTCCCCACAACGTCACCACTCAGACTCATCACGCGCCACTCAGGTTCATATGCGCGCGATGACCCTGAGTAAGGCAGATGACCCTGAGTGGGCGGGAAGCGGATGTTC
This sequence comes from Ktedonobacterales bacterium, assembly GCA_030167145.1. Taxonomy (GTDB): domain Bacteria; phylum Chloroflexota; class Ktedonobacteria; order Ktedonobacterales; family JADMIN01; genus SMAG-U1939. The sequence goes on from CP126532.1 coordinate 1,053,265, forward strand.
GCTCAGAAATCTGCCCACACCGCCGCACGGCTAGCGGGTATGCTTGGATGCATGATGAGACGACCCCGCCGTTTGCTCTCTCAGAGAGAACCAGGAATACTATCATGACAGAGCAGCAGCTTTCACTCCTCCCCTTCTACGCGGGTTGGGGGATCTACCAGCAGCGTCTTGTCGCGGCCATCGCACCCCTTACCCCAGAGCAGCTTACCTTGCGGACCACGCCACAACATTGGTCAGTTGGCATGTACGTGACGCATATTGTCGCCAATCGCGCCTGGTGGTTCCACGCGCGCATGGGCGAGGGCGGCGACGATCTAACTCCCCTGGAATTATGGGCGCTGGGTGTCTGTGAGGCGGACGTTGATCCACTCCATCCGGCGGCGGAACTGGTGGCCGGGCTGGAGCAGACCTGGCAGATGATCGAGCAGACACTTGCCCGCCTGACCCCTGCGGATCTGTTCGAGGTCGTCCCACCGCTGGATCAGGCGAAACGGGTGCGTCACGCGCAACTGGTCGAGCCTGCGCTCCAGCCCTTTGCCCAAATGTGGTTGGATGCGGCGGCTCGTTCTGGAGCAGTGCGACCCGCAGTATCGCGTCAGCAGATCATCTGGGGTGTGCTCGAACATGACATCCATCACGGCAGCGAAGTCTCCACCATTCTCGGCGTCCACGGCCTGCCGGTCGTCGAGTTAGATTGAGCAGGGTCACGTACCTCTGCAGATTCGTTTGTGCATGCCATCTCACCCTCTATGCCGTTCCTCTGCTAGCGCCCCCAGTCAGGATCATTGTCCTCACTCAGACTCATTGCGCGTTTATGAGCCTGAGTGCCGCGTGATGATCCCAAGTGGACGCAACATCACCCAGCCGTGCTCTGGCCATTCATAGCCGAGAGCGCCGCCAGCACGCGCTCCGGCGTCATCGGCTGCTGTGAAAGCCACACGCCCGTCGCGTCGTGGATCGCGGCGGCCACAGCGGGCGCGAACGGCACCAGCGGCATCTCTGCCACGCCCCGCGCGCCATAGGGGCCGTTTGGATCTGCTAGTTCCAGCACCACCGGCACGATCTCCGGCGGCATATCCAGCGCCGTCGGCAACAGATATGTGCTGAAGTACGGCGTCAGCACATGCCCATCGCGCACCTGGAAGTCTTCGAGCAGCGCATAGCCCACCGCCTGCGCCAGACACCCCTCGATCTGCCCCTCCACCTGCTGCATATTAATCGCCCGCCCCACGTCATGCACGCTGATTACCCGCAGCACGCGCACCTGACCCGTCAGCGTATTCACCTCCACCTCCACCGCCTGCGCCGCGTAGCCATAGCAGTAGTTCGGACGCCCCGCGCCGCTCATCGGATCCAGCGGCGTGGTAGCTGGCGGATGGAATTGCACTTCGGCCTCCGCCTCGTACTCCTCCGCCGCGCTCCACTTCGCCCGCGCCGCCAGCGCCGCATCGTGGACCGCACGGCCACCCATCAGCGTCATCCGTGATGCTGAGGCGCTGCCCGCGTTGGGCGCTTCGCCGCTGTCATCTGTCACCATGCTCACCTGTTCCAGCGCGATGCCCAGCGTCTCAGCGGCAATCTGCCGCAGGATCAAGTGCGCGCCCTGGCCCACATCCGCCGCGCCAATGAGCACCACCGCGCGCTCTAGCTCCGCCTTGCCATAGAGATGCACCTTTGCCGTGGACTGCTCTTGATAGCCGAACGAATAGCCCACGTTCTTGATGCCGCAGGCGATGCCGATGCCCCGGCGCAGATGCGGCGCGGACGGCACATCCGATTCACGCGGCTCGCCATAGCGAAGCCGTGCGCGCGCCTCCTCTACGCAGCGTTCCAGCACCGGCAGCGCGCTCACGCCCTCCGGCAGCGGCTGCTGTGTCGGCTCCAGGCTACCCTCGCGATAGATATTGCGGCGCCGCAACTCTACGGGGTCCATCCCCAGCGCATGCGCCAGCCGCGTCACCATAATCTCCGCCGCGAACTGCGCCTGTGGCGCGCCAAAGCCACGGAACGCGCCGCACGGCACATTGTTCGTATAGACCGCGTAGCCGTCCACGCTGATGTTCGGAATCTCATAGCAGCCGCTGGCGAAGAGGGTCGCCACCTTCGTCACCTCCACGCTGGTCGAGGCATACGCCCCGCCATCGGCGATCACCTCGGCCTCTACGGCAGTGATGCGCCCCTCGCGGGTCGCGCCCCAGCGGCAGCGAATATCGAACGGGTGGCGCTTGTGATGCGCGATCATGGACTCCTCGCGCTTCCATTGCATCGCCACGGGCCGCCGCAGCTTCCACGCTGCCAGCGCCAGCAAGTGCTGCATCGAGAGGTCTTCGCGTCCACCGAACGCCCCGCCAATCGCCGCATAGCGCACGATCACCTGCTCTTCGGGTAGCTGCAGCATTGCGGCGATCTGCCTGCGATCCTCGTGCAGCCATTGCCCGGCGGTCTCGATCACCACCCGCTCCTGCTCATCCACATACGCAATGCCTGCCTCGGGCTGAAGGAACGCATGCTCCTGCCAGGATGTGCTGAACGCGCCTTCCAGCACCACAGCAGCCTCTGCGAACGCCCGCGCCGTGTCGCCCTTGCGAATCGGGATGTGCAGCAAGAGATTCGTACCCAGTTCCGCATGCACCAGCGGCGCGCCAGCCGCCAGCGCCGCACGCGCATCCGTCACGGCGGGCAGATCTTCATACGTAACCGCCACCAGCTTTGCCGCTGCTTCCGCCTGCTCCTTGCTCTCCGCGACCACCAACGCCACTTTGTCGCCCTCGAAGCGCACCACATCGCCGCAGAGCGCGGGTTGATCGGCGTCAATCAGCCCATGCGCGTTGTACGGCACATCCTTCGCGGTGAGCACCGCGGCCACGCCGGGCGCGCCTTCAGCGGCGCTCGTATCCAGCGCGACGATGCGCGCGTGCGGGCGCTGCGCGAAGACCAGTTGCAGATGCAGCATGCCGGGGCGAATCAGGTCCGCCGGATAGCGCGCCGCCCCCGTCACTTTGCCCAGCGCGTCCGGCCGGGGCAGCGATGCGCCGATGAGGTGGGTCTTTGGTGTGCTCATGCGGCGCCTCCCTCGGTGATCTCCGCGCTGGCGGCGTGAACCGCGTCCAGAATCTTGCGATAGCCGGTGCAGCGGCAGATATTGCCGCTCAGCGCGGTCAAAATCTGCTCGTCATTGGGCGCGGGCCGCTCATCCAGCAGCTTTGCCCCCGCCATCAGCATGCCAGGGATACAGAAGCCGCACTGCACCGCGCCGCACGCCACAAAAGCGTCTTGCAATGGATGCAGGTCGCCTTCATCCGCCGCACCGCCTGCGTGCGCTAGCCCTTCGATGGTGGTCACGCTGCCGCTATGCGCCTGCGCGGCTGGAACGAGACATGACATCACCGTCTGCCTGTTAAGCCACACGGTACACGCGCCGCACTCGCCCTCCGCGCAACCCTCCTTCGTGCCGGTCAATCCGGCATCCTCGCGCAGCGCATTCAGCAGCGTCTTGCCCGCCGCCCCTGGCAACTCATAGGCCGTCCCGTTGATCGTCGTCGCGATCACTCCCGCGAACGGCAGCGCCACTGTGGATGATGTATCGCGTGTTTCCAGCAGCACCGGCGTCGCGGGCCAGCCCGCCGCCTGTGTTCCCGCCGCGACGCGCCGCAGACCCTCCGCGACCAGCGCCGCTAGCGTCTCGCGCCGGTATCCCGCCGACCCGCGCAGGTCATCTATCGGCGCGGCATCGTCACACGCCCGCCGCCCGGCTTCGGCACATACTGCCTCATCCAGCCGCCTGCCCACGAGATATGCTTCCACCGTCCGCGCGTGGATCACCGTCGGCGCGAGGCAGCCCAGTGTGATGCGCGCATCACGCACTACCTCGCCATCGAACGTCAGCACCAGCGCAATATCAATCACCGAAATCGCCTGTGCGCGCCGCAGCCCCAGCTTCAAGAATATCCCGCGCTGATTCTCGCGCAGCGCCGGAAAGCGTATCTCGCGAATCAGCTCATCTGGCCGCAGCACCGTGCGGCGGAAGGCCGGATAGAACTCCGCCAGCGGCACGATACGCTCACCACCCTCGGCGCTCACCAGCGCCAGCTCCGCGCCCAGCGCCATCAGCGGCGGAATGGTGTCATTGGCGGGCGAGGCCGTGACGAGATTGCCGGCGATAGTAGCGCGCGTGCGAATCTGTGGCGCACCCACCTCCCAGCAGGCCTGCGCCAGCGGCAGTGCGCCCGCCACACACGCGGGCGAGGCGATCCCGTCGTTGTGCGTCGCCAGCGCGCCCAGCCGGATGAGTCCGCTCTCTTCGCGCACATATTTCAGTTCGGTGAGCGCGGTGATGTCTATCAGCGTCTCCGTGGGCCTCACGCCACGTGATAGCTCCACCAGCACATCCGTACCGCCCGCGATCACCCGCGCCTGGCCCGCGTACCGCCGCAGGAGGTCCAGCGCCTCAGCCATACTCGCCGGCCGTAGATAGGTCCGCCACATACTCGCTCACCTCCTTCTTCCCAACTGTTGTGTTCCCTATTCTATCTGATACATGAATGTGTATGGCGATTGAGAAGGAATGAGGGCAGTGAGCGTTTGGATGCCTAGCTGCTGAGTTCGCCTGACTCATGGGGCAGATGCCGCCGCTTCAGTTCGTCCAGTTCCGCGCGGAATGCCGCTTCGAGCGCGCGCTTCTGCTCATCCGGCAGGAAGCTGCACCGCACGCCGTTGAGCAGGATCTCGTCAATCTGGGCGACATCCAGGTTAAATGTGCTTGCCAGCAGCGCCACCTCTTCACTCATCGTGGTGTTGAAGAGCGGGGGGTCATCGGCGTTGATCGTCACCGGCACGCCCGCGTCATACAGCCGCCGCAGTGGGTGCGCCGCCAGCGACGGATACACCCCCAGCCGCAGATTGCTGGTCGGGCAGACCTCGATGGGAATCCGCCGCTCGCGCAGGTACGCCACCAATTCCATGTCTTCGCTCGCCCGCACACCATGCCCTAGCCGCTCGGCCCCCAGCGCGCGCAACGATCCCCAGATGCTCTCCGGCCCCGCCGTCTCGCCCGCATGTGGCGCGCTATGCAGCCCCGCCGCCAGCGCCCGCGCGAACCACGGCGCGAACGGCTCTGGCGGATGCCCCGCTTCCATGCCACCCAGACCCAGCGCCACCACCCCCTCATCTTTGCATTCGATGGCTATGCCGGTCGTATAGTCGGCCTGCCGCCGCTGACGTTCAGCATCCGACAGCCCGCGCACGATATCGAAGACCCAGCGCATCTCCACACCAAACTCCTGCTGCGCGCGCATCCGTCCACGCTGCAAGCCGGAGAAATACGTCTCGTGCGGCACATCCAGCCAGTAGTGCGTGCTCGGCGTGAACGTCACCTCGGCATATCTGACGTTCTCCCGGGCCATCTCCGCGCCGAATTCATAGGCGATTAGCTCGTAATCTTCCTCGTGCCGCAGACACTTGGTAATCGCGACATAGATCTCGATGAAATGCGGGAAGTCGCGAAACGTAAACCACTCGCTCAGCCCCGCCGCGCTATCATATGGCAGCGCGACACCATTGCGCCGCGCCAGCGTCAGCAGCGTCTCCGGCAGGATCGAGCCTTCCAGATGTACATGCAGTTCCGCCTTCGGCGCGGCGCGCAGATAACTCTCTAGCGACATGCCCACTCGTCCATTCTCACCCAATTGGCGACCTCGCAAGACCTCACCACTCGTCCTGAATTATAGGCAACCCAGTCCAATGCATGCCTAAAATGTGACTGGTGAGCGCGGGAGCAACTTCACGGGACGGCGCACGACGAAGGGCAGAGCAGACGCCATGCGCGACGAACTGACGAGCGAACTGGATAGCGACTCGTGGCAACTCAACTGGGGCGCTTTGCTGCGCACCGCCCGGCAGGTCTCCGGCCTGAGCCTGAACGAGTTAAGCGCCGTGACGGGCCTCTCGAAGGGCTATCTTTCCAAGCTCGAATCCGGTCATCCAGCGGCGCAGAACCCCTCGCGCGCCACCTTGGCCGCGCTGGCACGCGCGCTGCCCAGCTTCCGCTCGCTGGCGCACATCCTCGACCCCTCACTCGCGCCCATCACCGCATTCGCCACCGCCGCGCCGCAGGTGCCCGCCGTCGTCCGCGAAGCCGACGGCCACCTCGAACCCTCGCCAGTGAAACTGGGCTGGCGCGAGCTGGAAACGCTGATCGCGCTTATCACACTTGAGGAAGCCGCCACCACACAACCCGCCACGCGCATCGCGCTCTCGCGGGCCGTGGGGCGTCCGGTCGCCGAAATCGAACCGATTCTCGATGCGTTGGTGAGGATGGGCGTCTTGCTGCGCTGCCCAGGGCGCAGCCACGGCATGCCGCCCCTCTATCAGCGCGCACCCGATTTCGCCGCCCGCACTGGCATCGCGCGCCTGGGCGACGCGCTGATCCTTGCCGCCGCGCTGCTCAGCCAGTCTGCCGCCGCCCCCCGCAAACGCATGCCCTAGCCCGCGACGGCGGGTTTCGCGGCCAGCGGCCATGCAGGCGCGGTTTCAACCGCCCGCTCACTCCCCGCAAACGCACGCCATAGCGCAACGAAGCGGCGCCGACACGCGCTTCTCGCGGTCGTGCGCCGCCTTGCCGCAGGCGTGATCTCGCCTTACCTCGTCTTACGCGGTCGGTGTGGGCTGTGTCCCCGTCGTGCCAGCGTTGGCAGCCGGTCCCGCGCTCAGCGCCGCCTGGAGTTTATCTTCGGCTTCCTTCGAGAGCGACGTCTGCATAATCGTCCCGCCGTACTTGGCCAGTTCGGGTACCACCTTATCTGGCGTGGCCTTGCGCACCACCACGAAGATGGCCGAACTGTTTGGTTTCATCTGATCGGTCACTTGCTTGGCAAACTTATCATCAATGCCGTAATCGGCGAAATGGCCGATCAGCGCACCGGTGGCCGCGCCAACCGCCAGCCCCAGGAACGGCACGAAGAACAACAGGCCAAATAACATGCCCCAGAGCGCGCCGCCAGCGGCGCCCGCGCCCGTCAGATCGTTCGCCTGGTGCAGATGGAGCTTCCCGCTCGCGTCTTTCGTCACATACGCCGCATCCTCCAGGTCCACGAGATACGCATTCTGCATCTGCTTGACAGTATCCAGCACCTGCGCTGCTTTCTGCTCATCTGGATACGCAATCACCACAAGCTGGCTCATGCCCTTGCTCCTTATCCCATCGTACCAGCGCCGCCCCAAATCGCGAGCGCCATACCAGACGCTTCATATTGCAACTTTCGTGCCCTGCTCGTCTGCTGCCCTACGATGCCGCTCATCCACTCGTGAACAGACACCGCATGGCATAAAGCCTGCGAAGAACGGCAGACGGGCAGGAAGACGCATACCGTCGCCAGCCATACGCGCAAAAAAGAAGGAGCGGGTATCATGTCCACACGCGCCAACCCACCGAGACGCCCGTCACAGCAGTCCCCACGAGCGCCCGCCTCACCCAGCATCATCCTGATATGCACAGTGGTGGCGCTGACTGTCTCCGTACTCATCCTCGCCGCCATCGGCGTGGCCCGCCTGCGGCCGCTCAGCGCCAACGCGAACCAAAGCGGTAGCAGCGCGCAAGCGCGCGTCCTGCAAGAGACGCCCACCACTGCGCCTCCCACGGCAACCACCGCGCCTCCTACGGCAACCACCGCGCCCACCACCGCGCCCACCGTCACACCACAGCCGACCGCCACACCACAGCCGACCGCCACGCCACCGCCGACGCTCACCCCGCTCCCCACTGCCGTGCCAACTGCCACCCCTGCCAGTCCTACTGCAACGAATAACAACGGACTCATCGCGCTGGCCGTCATCGTCGGCATCCTGGCGCTCGCGGTGATCGGCCTCATCGTCTGGCTCGTGACCCACCGCGAGCCATCAGCAGCGGAGACCTACCCGCCCGACGTTGTCCATACCCAGGTCACCCAGACCGAACGCACCCATGGCGAGATGCCACCACCACCCGGCCAGCCTTACGCGCCACCACCCGGCCAGTGGTCCGTCACCGAACAACCAGGGCAACCGGCTGGCGGAGAGGGCTACATCGCGCCACCCTCCCAGCCGTCCGCCCCCACCGCATGGCCACCAGATGGCCGCGCGGGCAGGTATCCCGATCAAGAAGCGCAACCGCCGCAACAACCGCGACCCTCTGCGCCGTATCCACCACGCCAACCGCCCGCGCCCTACCCACAGCGCACCGACGAACAGCGCACCGACGAACAGCGCCCACCCGCGCCATATGAGCCGGGGCAAACTGGGCAAGCTGGGCAGCGCCCCTACGACCCCTACGCCCAGCCACCACAAGAGCCGCCTAGCGCACCTCCACCGCAGCCATACGGCCCACCGCAAGAGCCTTACGACCCCTACGACCAGTGACACGCTGCGCCCGGCCAGCCAGCATTGCAGCGCACTATTCGCACTATACTGGCTGGCCCACCCAGATCCTTAGAGATACTTGCCCGCGTGCCGCTCCGCGATAGCCCCCGCGCCGCCTTCGATGTTGTCCAGCCAGCCGTGTTCCTCATGCACTGGCAACGCCATCCGCTTGCCGTCATCTTCCGTCAGATACGGCAACACATGCCCCACCAATGGTTGTCGCGCCTGCACCCGCGCGCTGTTCGCCCGCGCCGACTGCTCCAGCAGCAGCAGCCCCGCCAGCGGATCAGCCAGGTCGGCGTGGTCTACCCCTTCGCGCCGCAGATGCTCCGCCCACAGACGCAGGCGCAGGTCACGCGCCGACGCGGGATCATACACAATCACGTTCATCTCAGCATCCGAATGCACCCCCCGGCTATTCAGATTCGCCGAGCCAGCCGTCCACCACACGTCATCCACCAGCGCCACCTTCGCGTGCGTATATACCGGACGATAGATGATGCCGCCGGGCGCCGTCTCGTCCTCACCCGCATTGCCCAGCGTGTAGACGTGCAGCCGGTCCTCCGCCCCCGAAGTCGCCGCCTGCGCGCGCAGCCATTCGATGCCGCCATCCGTGAAGCGCCGCCCACAATTCGGATGATCTGGCAGCGCCAGCGCGACATGTGCGCCACGCGCCAGCGCCTCCGCCATCGCGCGCAGCACCTCCATACTCTCGTCGCTGCGCTCCCCCCAGCGCAGGTTGTCCAGGCCGAGGAAGACCTCAGGCCAGAGATACTGGTTTTCCAGATACACATAGCGCCGCGCCATGCCTAGCGCACGAATATACGCATCCTTGATCGTCGCGATGCCCCGCGGCGCGAAATCATACGTCATCGGGGGAATCGTCCGCACGACCTGCGCCCGCACTCCGCCAGCCACCGGCGCGGGCGGCGTGAGGGCAAGGTCGGCCGGCCACACCGGCTCGTCGTTTCGCTGCGCCACCTCCGCCCAGCGCTGCACGATATTCGTCAGCACATCCGCCACCACTGGACCCGTCACGCGCGTATGCACATCGTGCCATGGATGCGCCGACGGCGAATTCGTCGCGGCACGCTCAATCGAGGCGCACGGATGCTGGTGTGTATCCCAACGGTCGTAGTCGCCGCTCACCTCCACCGTCAGGTCAATGCCCCCCACGAATGCCACCTGGCCATCCACTACAGCGCATTTTTGGTGCAGCGCCTGTGTCAAATGCGTAATGCGCCTGCTACTATCATCCAGCACACAATCTACGCCCACCGCACGTAACGCCTCGCGCTGCTCAACCGGATCGTTTGTGACGTGGCTCATGCGATACGCGTCCCACAGCAGCACCCCCACGCGCACCCCACGCCGCGCCGCGAAACCCAGCACATCCACCACCCGCAATTGCTCAGCCGACCACAGCGCCAGCGCCTCGTCACTAAGTCCCTGCTCGCGCAAGAGGCTCAGCAGCCGCTCCTGCTCCGCGCTGCCATCCGGCCCCAGCCGCACGTCCCCGCCGCGCACCAGTGGCAGATCAACACAGATGTCCCACCCCGCCAGCAAAATGTATTCGCGTGCGGTGAGAAACGCCACGCACATCGCATACAACGCCGCCCGCCCATCAATCAACGGCTCAACTTTGCACCCTGAGCGCGCCGGAAAATCCCCCGCGGCCCACCACGCATCAGCCGGTTGCGGCTGCGACACATCCTGTTGCTTCACGCGCTTTACTCTCCACTGTATCCGATTAGCCAGCCAGCGCATCTCTCGCCTCGCCTCCGCGTTGACCAGTGCGTTCCCTCAGCAGACAACAGCAAATAGGTACCAGAGCGTCATATGCTCACCATTCACAGGGTACCACGTACAAGAAGCCGCGTGTCTTCAGGCGCCAGCGTATACGCCGCCATGCGCCGCTGAGCGCGTCTGGGCGGATGTCCTCTTCCCTTCTCATCGAGAGAGCTATACACTGTGGGCAGGGGCGCGCATCGCTGCCGCCTCCGTCCGACATCTGCATTCAACTTCATCTGAGGCGAGCATTGCCATGAATAGACCACCCAGCAACCCAACCCGACCCCTGCGTTTGGGACGCGCCAGTGTCACGATACCGCTGCTAGATACCGAAATCTACCGTCCGGGGCCATTCCTTGCGCTCGGCATCCTGCTGCTTCCTCTTGTGGTATCGCTGATCGTCGCTGCTTTCGCGTTTCGCATCAACCACAGCATGCCCGTCTGGCTGCCCTTCCTGCTGCTGCTCTGGATTCCCTGCGTACCCCTCCTCTGGCTCGTGATGCAAAGCGTGCGCATCAACACCACCGGCATCAGCGTTGGCAATCCGTGGCGCACCTGGCGCACCCTGCCCTGGCCCGAAATCGCGCATGTCGAGCAACGCGGACCCGCTCTGCGCATCATGGATCACGAGGGGCGCAAGCTGACCATCTTCCCCATCCTCTTGCGCGACGGTTCACGCTTCCGCAGGCATATGCTCCGGCAAGTACCCGCGCGTGCCCTCAGCAAGCCGCTCAGCATCGAGGCCCAGCACCTCTTGATTACCGCCAGCCATGGCGTCACTCCCAGTGGGATGAGCGTCGCCACGCTGACCGTGCGCCCTCAGCGCATCTGGCATGCCAGCGCGATTGGCGCGATGCTTGCCGCCATCGCGCTCGCCCTGGTCGTCATCCTCACGCCGCAAACGATGCTCAGCATCGGCCTGTTCATCCTCGCCGCGATCCTGCTCATCGGCGGCGCCTATGCCCTCATCTGGCTACAGCAGAGCGCCATGTTCGACAGTTCCGGTGTCAGTGTTTCCCGCCTCCTGCCGCCTCGTGTGGATCATATGGCCTGGACCGACCTACAACTCGTCGAGATGTCGCCTTCGCAGATGACCATCCGCCTACACGGCAAGCATGCGCTGGTGTGCATCGGGCCGCGCCTGCTCGCCCCCACACAACGCACCGTGCTGCGTGCGCTCCTGCGCGAGCGCTCCGAAGCCCCTGTCGTCACGCGAAAATAGCGCCAACGCCACCCATCCCCAACTCGTAAGGGCGTCCGGCGGACGCCTGCTCACCGCGCATGAGCCGCGGACGGCAGTGCCCGGTTCCTGGCCGTCGTTTCGACCACGCGATGCGAGCGCCGCAGACGTGACGGCAGAATCTGCTCCTCTTCACGATATTTGGCGACCGTGCGCCGCGCGATAGGGTATCCCTCGTCCGCGAGCAGCTTCGCCAGATGATCGTCACTGAGTGGGTGGCGCGGATCCTCGGCGGCGATGATCTCGCGCAGCGCTTTTTTTGTTGGCAGCGACGCATCGAAAAACGCATCGAAGGAAATCGTATGCCCGTTGGGCAGCAGCACATACTTGCCATCGGTAGCGCGGCTCACTGTGGACTCATGCAAATCCAGCGACCTGGCCACATCCGCCCGTGTCAGGTTATGTAGCGCGCTCTCGCCATACCGCAAGAAGTCGCCTTGCAGTGCGATCAACTCATCCGTCACCCGCTGCATCGTCTCCCAGCGCTTATGCAGCGCCGTAATGAACGACTGCGCTTGATCCACCGACCCCCGGATATGGCTGCGCTCCGCCTCGTTGCAATGCAGGTCCGCCACATGCTTGCGCGCCCACACATATTCGGGATTGACGCGCACCGCATACCGTTGTCGCTCCACCACGTCGGCCTCGAACCCCGTACCCTGCCAGCGGATCACCACATCCGGTCGGATCGGCGTCGCTGGCGTGGCAATATCGCTGCCATCTGGATCGTGTCCATGTGTGGGGTAGGGATGCAACTGATCGCGAATGAACTGCCACTCGGCCTCCACCTTCTTTTGTGGCGCGCCAATTGCGTGCGCCACCTCGCGGAAGCGCCTGAACGCCAGATCGGGCAGGTGGTCGCGGACCAACGCCTCGGCCAGCGGATGCGCCGCGCCCTGCTCGCGCAGCGAGCGCAACTGCAGCAGCAGGCATTCACGCGCCTCACGTGCCCCAATACCCGGCGGATCCAGGCGTTGCAGGGCGGCCAGCGTCCGCTCGACATCTGCCCGCGCGCATCCCAGCGCCGCAACGGCATCGGTGACAATAGTGTTCGGCAGATAGCCATGCGAATCCAGGTTGCCCACCAGATATTCGGCGATTCTCGCGTAGTCATCGGCGAGGCTCGCCATCAATGTTTGCAGTAGACCCGCGCCGCGCACGCCGCCAGCCGCGATACGCAGCATCGGATCGGCGTCATCTTCGTAGCCTCCGCCAGCGGAAGTGTGGCTATCGCCATAGTCGCTGAGGGAAGTGTTCTGGTTCGCAGTGGATACGGGCGCCTTGCCACACACGCTACACGGCTGCCCCGCCGACTTCAGCCCCGCGCCGCAATACGGGCAGGCCTCATATTCTTCCACATCCAGGGCCGGATTCGTATCGCGCATATGCGCCAGTGTTCCACTCAGTTCCTGGCTGGGCGTCTGAAGCACCTTCACCGCGATGATATGCCGTTGCGAGATGCGAGTAGTTGGCGCCGTCTGCATCCCCAGCGCAGGATCCAGGCGCATGTCCATCGAGTCCATGAGCTTCCCATCCTCTCCAAACTGCTTTCGACACACCTTCCCACATGGAACGCCTACTGGATGGCGATAAACAGACGCAAAGCCTGCCGCCGCACATAAAGCAAAACATGTGCCGAATGCTACACAACCTTTTTTTTGCGCTCCATACTCGCTCCACAGCCCGCAGTGTTCGTAGTGGCGTCCGGCGGAAGCTCACACCGACATTTCCGCGCCCACTCCCGGCCACCTTGCCGAATACGCCCAGCCCATGCAAGAATGCAAAATGTGTCCTGCGTGTGATGCGTGTGTGCGGTGTTGATGCATGTGATGCGGTGAACGTGGGCAAACAAAGTACGGTACAGGTCCACACGCGCCGGAGAAATGGGGACGGAATGTATACCCTGGTGGTGCTCGCGCTCGCTTCGATCATCCTGCTGACGACGACGGTTTTCGTCATGGCGCTGATGCTGCGCAGCCATTGGGGCCGCATGGGCCAACCCCCTGATGGCCCTGACCAGCGCTAAAAAGCCAGCTCTGCCATCGCCAGAGCGACGGACCGCTCGTCCCTGCTCAGCGCATTGAGCGCCGCAGCACCTCGAACACCTCCGCAGGCACATCCCCCCACTGCTCACCCAGCAGCCACGCGCGCAGCGCCGACCCCCGCGCATCAGCGGCGCACGCAGCGGCAATGAGAGCCGCGAGCGGCGGCATGCGCGCCTCAGCGGCCAGCGCCGGAACCGATGCCAGCGCCCGCACCCACGCCTGCCGCAGCGCATACGCATCCGCCCTATCCGCCGCGTCCGTGCCAACCGCCGCATACGCCCCCGTCGCCACCAGCGCCGCCCCCTCCGGCGTCACCAGCCGTTCCATCTCCTCATGCTGATCGTGCCCACGCTCTCCACGCTCTCCATGCTCTCCACGCTCTCCATGCGCCGCGAGTTCCCGCACGCGCGTCGAGGAATCGCCCGCAAATTGCGTCGCCAGCGGCACGTAGCTCACGCGCTCGCGATAGGCTGCGTTCTCTGGCCGCCCCAGCAACTCCGCCAGCTCACGCGGCCCCGCACCCACGCGCGGCCCCACCAGCAGTCGCGCCCGCGCGAAGAGCATATCCAGCGCCGCGTCGCGGTCCACGTAATAGCGCGGATCGAAGATCTGCACCACCTTGTCGAAGCCGATCACCAGCGCCAGCTCGGCCTCTGGCGCCAACAGCGCACGCAGCGCCGTCGCCTGCTCCACATACAGCCCTCGGTTGAGCAGCGCCACCGTCTGCGCCGGTCTCCGCTGGGCAAAGCTCTGCATCTGCGCCAGGCGATCCACCAGCGATGCGCGTGTGACCCGCTCTTTATCTATCGTCGTCGCCGTACACGCCCACACCAGCGCATCCAGATTCCCCACACGCCACGCCGCCCGCGCCAGCGCCACATGCGCCGTGGTCAGCGGATTGAACGAACCAGAAAACAGGCCAATGCGTCTCGCGGTGGCTAGCCTCTCCCCACCACCAAGCAGATACGCCGTGGGCGCAGCTCCGGCCTGCGCGCGTTCCACCGTCGTCGCGATGCGTGTCAGCGCGGCGGCGTCTTCTAGCGCGGTCTGCGCTGCGCGGTAGCGTTCCTGCCACACGCTATCTCCTGGCGCGGCATCGCCGTCGCGGCTATCCATCGCCGCCTCCTTCTCACTCGCCCTTCTCGGTGAATGCATTCCCACTGATATGATACAACCATAGTCCGCCACACGATTCCCGACGAGCGGAGCGCGCCAATGCCCGATACATCACCTGAAACATCAGCCGAAGACAGCGCCCATCCATCTCCCAGCCGCAGCGCTATCGCCGCCATCATCCTGGCGGCGGGCCGCTCGCAACGCATGGGCCAGCCCAAACTGCTGCTGCCGCTCGGTGGCGAGCCACTGGTGCGCTGCGCCGTCCGCGCCGCCTGCGCCAGTACAGCGCACCCCATGCTTGTCGTGCTGGGTCACGAGGCCGAAGCGGTGCGCCAGGCCTTGCCAGCAGGCGACTATATCACCATCTTCAACGCCGACTACGCCAGCGGCATGGCCAGCTCGCTACGCACCGGCATCGCCGCGCTCACTGCGCCCACTGCCTCTGCCGCGCCGCTTGCCGGAGCCGTCATCCTGTTAGCGGACCAGCCGCTCGTCACCGCGCGCCACATCAACAATCTGCTCGCCATCGCCGCGCGCCAGCCAGAGGCCATCGTCGCGTCCAGCATCGCCGGCCAGCGCGGCACGCCGGTCTATTTTCCCGCCGCGCTCTTTGGTGAACTGCTCCAAATCACCGGAGACGAGGGCGGGCGCTCGGTCATCGCCCGCCACCCCGACCGCCTTCGCCTCTACGCCATCGCCGAGGCCGAGGTCGCGCTCGACGTTGACGACCCTGCGGCCTACCAACGGCTGCTCGCGCTCTGGCCGCATCACTCCACCGCGTGATCTTGCGCCTGCCGCCAGTGCCGCAGCAGCGCGTCGTCCTCATCGGGCACATAGGCGCGCAACACCCGCGCCTCCGTGCCATCCAGTGAGTACGCGCCCAGCGCGGCGGGCAGGACGACCGTGTCACCCAGCGTCAGCGCATACTCCGCGTCCCTGGCTCGCAGCATACAGCTACCACCCAGCACCGTCAGAATCTGGCAACTCGTAGGGAGCGTCTCCGCCGCCAGCGCGCCAGCGCCGGTCAGCTCTTCCAGCACGAAGTAGCGGCTGCCCACCAGCACGCGGCCCTGCCAGCCAGCGGCCAGCGCCACCGGCGACACAACTGGCCGCACCCCCGGCGTTGCCGGGCCGTAGCGCATCACCTCCAAGCTAGCGTCAACATGCAATTCGCGCGGCTGCCCATTCGCCTGAAGCCGTCCATAGTCGTACAAACGGTACGTCACATCCGAATATTCCTGTAATTCGTAGAGCACTATGCCGCCGCCAATCGCGTGGACCGTGCCCGCTGGCACGAAAATCACATCCCCCGCCGTCACCTCGGCCATATGCAACAAGCCTTCGAGTCGGTTCTGCGCGATGGCCGCGCGCACCTCGTCGCGGCTCGCCTCGCGCGCCAGCCCGTAGACGATCTGCGCCCCCGGCTCGGCATGCAAGATGTACCACGTCTCCGTCTTGCCCAGCTTGCCATGCTCATGCGCGGCGGCATAGGCATCGTCTGGGTGTACCTGCACCGAAAGCCACTGGTGCGCGTCAAGAAACTTGGCCAGCAGCGGAAAACGGTCGCCAAACACCGCCCGCGCCCGCGTGCCGATCAACGCTTCGCCCAGCCGCGCCGTCATCTCGCCCAGCGTCAGCCCAGTGTACGGCGCATTGCTCACCACACTCTCCACCGCCGTCTCCCATGACTCCCCAACCAACGCACCCTCCGGCAGCGCCTTGCCCGCAACCTCCGCCAGATGGCGTCCACCCCAAATCGTCTCGTGCAGCGATGAGCGCAACACCAGTGGCCCTATCGGCTGGGATTCTTGAGTCATAGCAAACGAACCTCATACAATGAATGAGCGGCCATAGTGGCTCCAGCAGCCGCACAAAAAAACGCCGCGACATGAGAAATTATCTCATATCGCGGCAATATCCCCGCCCATTGGTAAGGGCGTCCAGCGGACGCCCTTACGATGTCATCTCTCGGCCTCAGAGGCGTGCGACGAGACTGACCGCGCGCAAGACAGATTCCCGCGCCTCAGCCGACGGCTCTCCGCTCATCGCATCCGTGACATAGCACTTGAGCACCTCAACCGCCACCCGATCCATGCCAGCGCGCGCCGCCATGATCTGCGTCACCACATCCTCGCACGACTTCCCGTCTTCGAGCATGCCGATGATGCCCCGCACCTGCCCCTCAATCCGGCGCAGGCGTAGTTGCACATCGCTCTGAGGTTTCTCGATTCCGCTCACCGTCGTCATATCTACGTCGTCTCACTATCTGCTGCCGAGGAGCGCTTCGGCGTATCGCGCTGCGCCGCCTGTCCGCGGCTAGACGCTCGCGGCAAGCGCACTCTCGATATGCCGCCGCAACATGTCGCGCGACTCTAATCCGACGATGCGTCCCACCTCTTTGCCATTGTGGAAAAAGATCAGTGTGGGGATGCCCTGGATGCCCAAACCGCCAGGCGTCCGCGGATTCTCATCGGTGTCGAGCTTCGCAAAGACCATCCGGCCTTTGTACTCGTTCGCCAGTTCCTCGAACGCCGGGGCCATCATCAGGCATGGCCGGCACCACGGCGCCCAGAAATCCACCACCACCGGCTTATCCGACTTCAACACCGCATCGGAAAAGGTCTGATCACTGATTGTAACAAGAGCATCGGACATGTGAATCCTCCTGCGTTCGTATCCCTCAAAAATAACTACCGCTACCCTACGGGGGTACCGTATGTAGATGTACCGTATCACGTACTCCTATACGACGTCAAGGCAGCGCCGCGCCACTGGTGAGGCGGACACCGGTGGGGCGGACATTCCTGTCTGCCCTTCCCCATCCGTAGGGGCGTCCGGCGGACGCCCAGCATATCACCGGGCGCCACATCCTTGAGCCGCGCGGCGCGCGGGTGCTAAAATCCTAGTGAACGCCACTACAAACACGGCGCAATCGAAAGGCTGGGACCAGGATGCCGCTCGCCGATGGCACAATCTATATGGATCACGCCGCCACCACGCCGGTTGCGCCCGCCGTGCTCGAACACATGCTGCCCTACTTCTCCGAGCAGTTCGGCAACCCCAGCAGCATCTACGCGCTGGGGCGGCGCGGGATGCAGGCGCTCGACGCCGCGCACGAAACCGTCGCCGCGCTTCTCGGCTGCCGTCCCACCGAAATCATCTTCACCGGCGGCGGCTCCGAGGCCGACAATCTCGCCATCAAGGGCCTCGCCTACGCGCCGCGCCGCCGTGGCAACCACATCATCACCACCGCCATCGAGCATCACGCCATCCTGCACACCTGCCAGCAGCTTGAGCGCGAAGGCTATCACGTCACCTACCTTCCGGTGGACCACGACGGCCTCATCAGCCCCGCCGACGTTGAAGCGGCACTCACCGACGAAACCGCGCTCGTCACCATCATGTACGCCAATAACGAGATCGGCACGATCCAGCCACTTGCCGAGATCGGCGCACTCTGCCGTGCGCGGCGCATCCCCTTCCATACCGATGCCGTGCAGGCCGGTGGCATCCTTAATCTCAACATCGCCAGCCTTCAGGTTGACCTGCTCTCACTCTCAGCGCACAAGTTCTACGGGCCTAAAGGCGTGGGCATCCTCTACGCCCGCCAGGGCACGCGCCTTCAGCCGCAGGTGCTTGGCGGCTCGCAGGAGCGCAACCGCCGCGCGGGCACCGAAAACGTGCCAGGCGCGGTCGGCGCAGCGGAAGCACTACGACTGGCCCAGAGCGACCGCGAACACGAATCCGCCCGGCTGATCGCCCTGCGCGACCAGTTGATCGCCGGTATGCTCAGCATCCCTGGCACGCGCCTCACCGGCCATCCCGCCCGGCGGCTGCCCAACTCCGCCAGCTTCACGCTCGCGGGCGTCGAGGGCGAATCCCTCCTGCTCAACCTGGACCTGCTTGGCGTGGCTGCCTCCAGCGGCAGCGCCTGCACCACTGGCTCCGTCGAGCCATCGCATGTGCTCACGGCGCTCGGCATCGCCCCAGCGGAAGCGCGCGGCCACCTGCGGCTCACTCTCGGCCACAGCACCACCGCCGCCGATGTAGACTTTGTGCTGGCGCGCTTGCCAGAAATCACCGAACGGCTGCGCTCCCTCTCCACCACTCCCGCGCCCACCGCCTAGCGCCGCCCACACTGCATGGTGTGGGTCATTGGGTCGAAGCACGGCCAAGAATCGAAGCACGGCCATCGTTGTGTGATGACCGTGCTTCACTATGTTGGCTATTCCTCACTATGCTCCGGCCATTGATGGCCGAGAGCGTCCTGCGCTCACTCTGGCAGTGTCGCCCCCTGCAACCACTCGCCAGGGTTCGCGAAGCCAATCCACACGAATGGAATCGTCCACTGCCGCAGCACGTTCGCCAGATTCTCCGTCGCCGCCTCCACCTCTGGCTGCGACGGCGGGCGCGTGCCCATCGCGATCACATAGCGCGCCGCCAGCACCATATGATTCCCGCGCATCCAGCCTCGCTTCTCGCGCACCTGCGGAATCGTGCCAGCAGCGCGTACAAAATGCGTCGCCACATCGCGCGAAAAGTCGCGGCGATACGCCTCCATCGCTGGCCCGCCCATCATCGGCGGCAATTCCACCTCTATCGCCACCAGCGCCGCCACCTCGCCCACTTCCTCCGACGGCCGTCGCCACCCGCCAGTCCACTGGCCCGCATCGCTCTGCTGCGACGCCGTGGTACTCGCGCCAGAGTCGCGCGGCTCCATCGGCGGCGGCGTCGCCATCATCTCTGTTTCCTGCTGGCTCGCCGCGAACGGCTGGCGCTGCGACGGTGGATATGTCCCTGGTGGGGGACCCCCGGCCCATGCGCGGTCAGTTGGATAGGCAGGCGGGGCGCTATTCACTGGCGCTGGCCACGATCCCGCCATCGGCGGCGCTGGTGTATAGGGGCTGCGCGGCGCCGAGCGCGCCTGCGCCTGCTGCAACAACTGCAGAAGCGTTCCCGCCTGCGTCGGATCCAGTTGAATCGGCAGCCACGGCGCATCGTTGCCCATCGGCGCATTCGGCGCGGCCGGGCAATGCACTGCAAGCTCCACCCACACATCGCGCTCTTCCTGGCTCAGCGGGCGTGTCTCATCTGGCTTGCGAAATGCGTCAATCGCCACCCCCGCCGGACCTTGCCAGCGCACATGCGTCAGCGTCAGCGGATTCTCTTGCCACCGCCGCGCGCCATATAGCTGCCCCCCATGCGACACATACGCATGCAAGACTTGCGAGATTCCCGTATCACTCTCAACGGGGCGTCCGTGCCCCCAACCGGCATTAGCCATATAGCGCCTCCACGAGCGCTCCGAAACACGACTCCGGATACGAACCGTGAACGCCTGGCAGGCACACGTCGCTCTCCACGGAGGGAGGCTCTAGGTAAAAATGAGCATGCAACAAAGGGCAAGTGCGAACATACCGCACCGGCAATCCACGCGCAGAGTATATGCCAGGGCATCCACGTCCGCACACATTGCGCGAATCCACCGATATGACGGCGAGTATAGCATGGTGTATACAGCCAAACAACGTGCTAGCCCTTTCAGCTACCGGCATGTAGACTGGACGGGCTACACATCTTCTCCCCTTCCCTCGTAGGGACCGCACACGGCGAGATCTGCTCCCCTTCCCTCGTAGGGAAGGGGCCGGGGGTTAGGTCTCCTCCTACCCGAACCGCGCCCCCTCCGGCGCCACCACAATCTGCGCGCCCACCTGCCCCGGCTGCGGCGCTTCCTCCACCATCCGCGCGACGATCACGCCGATGTTATCTTCGCCGCCATTCGTGTTCGCCTCGCGCACCAGAATCTCCGCCGCTTGCCGCGGATCAGCCGTTCCTCGCAAGATGCTCTCCATCTGCGGATCACGCACCATTTCCCACAGCCCATCCGAACACAGCAGCAGCTTGTCGCCCGCCTGCAACGACACCTCGAACAGATCCACCTCCGCCGCGCCCTGCTCGCCACCCAGGCTGCGAAAGATTTGATTGCGGCGCGGATGCGTATACACATCGTCCGGGCGAATCACCCCCGCCGCCGCAAGCTGCGCCACCACCGAATGATCGCTGGTGATGCGCCGCAAACCGCTCTCGGGACTCATAATATAGGTACGGCTGTCGCCAACATTCGCGATGTACGCCACATCATCCACCACCAGCGCGGCGGTGAGCGTCGTGCCCATGTCTACCGTGCCAGTCTGGTTGCGCTGCCGCAGTTCGTTGTCCGCGCGCCGCACCGCGTCCCCCAGCAGCGCCTTCAGCGCCGTCTCATCCAATGGCTGCGCCGACGACAACCCTTGCATTACCATGTTCGTCACAATCTCGATGGTCAGCTTGCTCGCCTCCTGGCCGTGCAGATGCCCCCCCATGCCATCCGCCACGATACATAGCCCATAGGTCTGCGGCCTGCCCTCCGCCACACGCACCCCGCGCAACGCCAGAATGTTATCCTGATTGGGATCATTCGCCCGCTTGATCCCCGGATTCGTCACCCCCGCCGCATGCAGCGTCAACGACAGGCTGCGCCGCGCCCGTGGGACCGCTGGGCCAGCGGTCGGCATCTTCACCGTCGGCGCATTCTCAATCGCCGCCGCATTGCCGCCAGCCGCCCCACTGGATGCGCCCTGGTGGCCATTCCCTGGCGCAAGCGGCACACTCGGCGCGGGCATCGGCCTTGGCTCCAGGTAATCCAGCGCTTCCAGCGGCATATCGCGCGGCAATAGATCCAGCATCGCCTCCTCCGGCGGCACAGCAGGCGCGCCAGTCCGCCGCCTGCGCAGCAGCAGCGCCAGCGCCACCACCAAGGCCACCAGCGCCACCAGCGCCACCGCGCCCAGCAGCAGCAGCACGCGCGTGCTCAGCCCAGGCGTCGCCGTTGTGCCGGGCGGTGTCACCGTCGCGTTGGTCGTCAGCGACGGAATCGCCGCCGAATGGCTATGCGCCGCCGTCTGGAACAGCGCCGCCCCACCAAAATCCGGGTACGTCGTCAGCAGCGTATCGAACGCGCTCGCCGCCTGTGTATAGTCCGGCGGATTCGCATAGTAGGCCGCGATACCCTGCTGCCAACCGGTCATCAGCGTACCAGGCTTGCCTGATATCGGTCCAATCGCCTGCGTCACCGTCGCCAGCGAGGCCAGCACGTGGTGGCCCTGGCTATCGCTGATGACCATACCAACCAGCCGACCATTCGCGTCAATCTCCGGCGCGCCCAGCCCAATTTGCGCGCTGAGCGGCCCCGGTGTGGCGATGGGCGTTGGCGGCAGTGGTGTCTTGGTCGCGGGCACAACCGTCCCGCCGTTGGTATTCTGCTGCGATGGCGCGGTCGGCACGGCCGTCGGCGCGGGCAGCGCATTCAGGTCTGCCGCCTGCGCGCTGATGGGATACAGCGTCGTGCCAATCTCATCACTCGTCAGCGCGTCGCGCCCCAGCGGCTGTCCGTCATGCCGGGTCAGGTCAATTACCGCATTCTGCGCGGGATCAGCCGGAGCATCGGACGGCTGCGGCACAGACAGCGCTGGCAGATCGTGTGTCGGCGAACCAGCCACCTGCGCCAGCGGCAGCGCCAGCAGCGTCGGTGCGAACGGCCCTCCATTCGTCGTGATCTGCGCCGGGTCAATCGCGAACCGCACCGTCCCCATCTGCTTGGCGTCTGTGCCCGTGTACGCCGCGTCGAGCAGCACATCAATATGGCTGATGCTCCAGCCCGTGGCCCGCCCATTGAGTTGCGCGAAACCCACCTGCACACCCTGGCACGGCTGAATCGGATTCACGGCGGCGGTTGGCGTCAGCACATAGTTAAAGGAGTTGAGATTCGTGCCCGTCGTGCCCACCAGCGCGCCATCCGACGCGCACGGGCTGGGCCAGGGAATCGGCGCGGTATCCGAGCTGATCGCGCCGTTGTAGTACGTCAACACGCGCACCACCGCGATGCGAGCATAGGCGACCGCCTGGGCTGGACGCGCTGGCGTAGCGAGCGCGACACGCCCCGCCGCGCGTACCGTTGGTTGGGCGGGCAGCGCGCCAAACGCCACCACACCGCCGAGCGCCAAGAGCAGCGCGACCACCAGCAATCCACGCTGGCGTCCGCTCCATACACCCATGAATCGCCTCCCGCCCCTTCAGAATGATTGCGCCATGATTGCCATCCCCGCCGCGCGCACGCGAACCCATCCGCACGGCACAGCGCCGCCAGTATACCATAGCGAGTCGGCGGGCTATACCCACATAGCCCACTGGGGCGGACATCCATTCACCGATAGGACGAATCTTCCCAACTGCCCGCGCTGTGGTGGGGCGGACATTCCTGTCTGCCTCTGCTGAGATGGTGGGGCGGACATTCCTGCCTGCCCGCTCCCAACTTCCCCCTACTCCCGCTCTCTCCTTCACTCGCGCACCACCAGCACCACCTTGCCCACCGTCTGCCGCGCCTCGATGCGCCGGTGCGCCTCCGCCGCCTGCGCCAGCGGCCACGTCTCCCCTACGATCAGTCGCAACTTGCCGCTTTGCAGCGACCCCGCCAGCTCTCCAATGCTCGGCAGCAGCAGATCGGGCCGCCCCAGCAGCGGCGGCAGATAGAAGCCGACTACCTCCTGGCAGCGCTTCATCAACTGCACCGGCGAGAGCTGCGGCGTCTGCGCCCCCGCCACCCCAAAGACCACCAGCCGCCCAAACGGCGCCAGCAAGCGCAAGCTTTCGTCGAAGACCTCGCCGCCAACCGCCTCTAAAATCACGTCTACGCCGCGCTTGCCCTGCGCCCGCGTATGCTCACGAATCCGCTCTCCCCACCCCGGCTCGGCATAGTTGACCAGCACATCCGCGCCCAGCGAGCGCGCCAAAGCGAGCTTCTCCGGAGTGCTTGCCGTCGCGTAGATTGTCCCCGCGCCCAGCAGCCGCGCCAACTGCACCGCCAGCGTGCCCACGCCGCCCGCCGCCGAGTGGATCAACACCGACTCCCCCGGCTGCATCCGCCCCGAGGTCCGCAGCAGGTGGAACGCCGTCAGCCCCTGCACCGGGAATGCCGCCGCCTCCGCAAAGCTTATCCCGTCGGGAATCGGCAGCAGCGCCCGCGCCGACACGCTGACGTACTCCGCATACCCGCCATCGTTCGTCGTCGCCATCACCCGGTCGCCCGTCTTCCAGCCCGTCACCCCCTCGCCCACCCGCGCGATCACCCCCGCCACCTCCGCGCCCAGTGTGAACGGCAGCGGCGAGTCCTCCAGATACAGCCCGCGCCGCCGCCGCGTATCCGCGTAATTGATGCCCGCCGCATGGACCGCAATCAACACCTGCCCCGGCCGCACCTCCGGCTCCGGCACATCTTCCAGCCGCAACACCTCCGGCTCGCCCAATTCATGAAAACGGATCGCCCGCATCGTCTTTGCTCCCTTTCATCTCGGCATCGTATGCCGACCATCGCACTCGCCCTCAGCAATGCCACCTGATTGTACCCGCAAACAGTCGCGTTGTCTGGCATCTTGCCCCCATCGCCCCGCCCCATATCCTGCTCCCCTTCCCTGGTAGGGAAGAGGCCGGGGGTTAGGTCCATATCTCCGCCTTGACGCCCACAGCCCCGCATGTACTACACTTCATTTTGTGAACCGCGCCCAGCGCAGTGCGCGAACACGCCATCATGGATGTACTGTTGCTTCACCAGCGCGAAACGGACGATCCCTATGCAACCACAACCACATCCCACACAACTGCGCCTCGTCAAAAACGCCGCGCCAGAGGCCCCTGCGGAGACTTTCGCGGAAATCTCCACGGAGACACCTCCCGCCGACGCCGTTGCTCCGGCCATTCATGGCCGGGAGCTTGCCCCTGCCATCGCACAGCCGCCCGCCCCCACACCTAAACGCAAACGCACTCGCTGGCCCGACGATATTGATGTCGTCTTCGAGAAAGACCCCGCCGCGCGCAACATCTTCGAGGTGCTCACCTATCAGGGATTGCACGCGCTCCTACTGCACCGATTCGCCCACGCCCTCTACCGGGCCAATGTGCCATTCTTCCCGCGCCTCATCTCCCAGATCGCTCGGCTCCTCACCGCCGGCATCGAGATTCACCCCGGCGCAAAGATCGGCAAGCGCTTCTTCATAGACCACGGCACCGGCGTCGTGATTGGCGAAACGACGGAAATCGGCGACAACGTCATGCTCTACCATCAGGTCACGCTTGGCGCCACCGGCTGGTGGAAGCATCGCGGCGACGGCCGCACCAAGCGCCACCCCACCATCGAAGACAACGTCACCATCGGCGTTGGCGCCTCCGTGCTGGGGCCAATCACTGTTGGCCACGACAGCAAAATCGGCGCGATGGCGCTCGTCGTCGAAAACTTGCCGCCGCATTCCATCGTCGTCGCGCAGCCCGCCACCCTGCTGGATCGTCGCGGCGAAGTCCATCCGATGCACGACCTCGCCACCGAAGAATATCGCGACTACTCGATTTGAAACTGTGGCATAATAGCTGTGCTGGCAGCACCAGCGCAGAGAAAGCAGTCGCAGGCAAAGGACACAGGGAGATGACAACGGCACAGCAGAGTGGCGATCCGCCGCGCTTTCGCATCGGCGTCTTCGCGGTCATCGAGCGTGCGGGGCGCTATCTGCTGGCGCGGCGCAGCGACATTGATTGGTGGAATCTCCCCGGCGGTGGCCTGGAATATGACGAATCGGTAGAAGAGGGTCTTGCCCGCGAAGTGCGCGAAGAAATTGGCGTCAGCATCACCATCGCCCGTCTCATCGGCATCTACTCCAAGCCGCGCAAACGCGAAGTCGTGCTGGCGTTCCTCTGCCAACTCACCGACGACAGCCCAGAGCCGGGGACCAGCGAAGAAGTCTCTGAGGTAGGTTGGTTCGCCCCTGGCGAGTTCCCCGAACGGCTGCTGCCCAAGCACCGTCAGCGGCTCGACGACGCCCTGCTGAACCACCCCGAAGCGCTGATCCGCTTGCAGGCCACCTCTACCGAAGACGATCAACGCCACACCCCTCCCGCGTCTGCATGAAGTTGCGTATACTCCCCTTCCTTGGTAGGGAAGGGGCTGGGGGTTAGGTCAGCAGCACTGGTCCTACTTCCATATATGACATAACGGCTAGGCCCTGAGTCCCCCATGCGCGCCGCCACACCACTCGCCTGCCCTCACATCGTATAGTGGACATGACACGTTCAGCGGTAGAGTAGCCGCCAGACGGCGAGCGGGAGGGCCTGACGAAATGGAAGCGACAGCCACCGATACGCCCACGCCAACCATCCTGGTCATCGAAGATGATCCCCTGATCGCCAGAATGCTCCGCGAAACGCTGGAGGCTGAAGGCTATGTCGCGCTGATCGCTCGCACCGGCGAAGAAGGCATTGCGCTCGCACTGCGCAACGTGCCACAGCTCCTCTTGCTAGACATCATGCTGCCGACGATGAACGGCTTCGAGGTCGTCGAACGCATCCGCGCGCACGCCAAAACCGCCCACATCCCCGTCGTCATGCTCAGCGCACGCCACGACACCGCCGAGCGCATCCGTGGCCTTGATCTCGCCGTAGATGACTTCCTCACCAAGCCCTTCAACAGCACTGAACTGCTCGCTCGCATCGGCATGCGCCTCCGCCAGATGCGCGAAAATCTGCTCAGCCCCCTCACTGGCCTGCCATCTGGCCTCGCCGTCGAGCGCGCCATCGAACGCCAGTTGTCTTCCAGCGCACCCTGGTCTATCCTCTATCTCGATCTCGACCACTTCAAAGCCTACAACGATGTCTACGGCCCGCTGCGTGGCAACGACCTGATCCGCCTGCTTGGGCAGATCGCCTCCGAATCTGTCCGCGACTACGGCAACATCGGCGATTTTGTCGGCCATATCGGCGGCGACGACTTTGTCGTCATCACCACGCCAGATCGCGTGCTGCCCATCTGCGCGCAACTCATCGCTCGCTGGGATACCGAAAGCCGTGACTACTACGCCCCCGAAGACCTCGCACGCGGCGCGCTCGTCGCCACCGACCGCCAGGGCCAGGTGCAAACCTTCCCCCTATGCGGCGTTTCTATCGGCGTCGTCACCAACATCCATCATCCCATCACCACCGTCGAAGAAGTCAGCCGCATCGCCGCCGAAGTCAAACGCGCCGCCAAAGCCATCCCCGGCAGCGCCTACTATATTGATCAGCGTACTGGCAACAGCGAAACCCCCGTCCCCCAGGTCTGACATGCGCCCATTCGGCACACAGCGCAAAAAGCAGACAACGTCCCATCGTCATCCGCCTGCTCGTCATGTGCCTGCTCGTCATGTGCCTGCTCGTCATGTGCCTGCTGTGGCCATTTATGGCCGAGCGCCAGTGCTTCGGTGCGGCGCATCTGGCTGAGGGACACGCCGGAAGATCCGCCACAGCGCCAGATCATATATCGCCTTCAGCCCGCCCGCCACCAGCAGCGGCAAACCCAACACCACCAGCGGCCCCTGCAACAGCGCCCCCGCCAGCACCGGACTCGACGCCGAGCCAGCGCTGCGCGCCAGCGATGTCACGCTCGCCGTAGCCGTGCGTTCGCCCGGCTCGACCAGCGCCATTGTGTACGCCTGCCGTGTCGGCACATCCAACTGCGAGAGCGTCTGCCGCAGCAACAAGGTGATCGCCGCCAGCGGAAACGTCGGCATTAGCGGCACCAGAACCAGCAGCACATTGCTCGGCAAATGTGTAAACACCATCGTATTCAGCAACCCAAAGCGCCGCGCCAGCGCGGGCGCCGCCAGGAACGACAACGCCGCCAGCAGATTCGCGCCGAAGAACAGCACCGCCAGCGTATCCAGAGGAATACCGAACCGCAAATGGAAGAACAATGCCAGCAACGTCTGGGTCACAAAGCCGCCCGCGAACGCATCTACGCTATACAGCCCGGCCAGCCGCAGCACCATCCCGCGCGACGCACCCAGCACCGGCAGCGGCAACCGATGCCAGGGCGACCTACGCTGGCCCGCCGCGGGCGGCGCGTCTGCAACTGCGGACACCGCCTCTGGCTCATCGGCTTTGCGCGCCACCAGCGAATCGTGCGCCTCGACGGCAGGCGAGAGATGCGCCGCCAGCCACGCCACCACCAGCGCCGCCAGCGCATACAGCGCAAATGGCACGAACAGGCTCACCCGCGCGGCCACGCCATGCCGCACCAGCAGATCGGGCAGCCCAGCCGCGAGTGCGCCCAGTGCCCCAGCCAGCGAAGCGACCAGGTTATAGCGTGCGAACAAAGCCGTGCGCCCATGCGATGGCCCCACCTGAGCCAGCATCGCCTGCTCGATGGGCAAGAACGGCGCGGTCTCTGAGGCCGAGGTGCCCAGTGTCCCGCAGAAGGCCACTACCAGCAACAGCGGATACCACCCCAACACACCAAAGATGAGGCCCGTCAGCGCCATTACCACCGCCAGCACGGTGAGGGTGCGCCGCCGTCCCCACGCATCGGCCCACCGCCCAATCACCAGCGTTCCCGCGAAATCGCCCGCCAGCGAGACCGTCACCAGCGCGCCAATCGCCGCGGGCGAGAGTCCGCGGTCCGTCAGCGACACCGCCAGCACAATCGCCAGCATGCCATACGCCGCCTGGCGCAGCCCGCGCATCGCCGCGAGTCGCCGTGCGTCACTCATTCCAGTACACCATACAGTCTTTCCTGGCTCCTATGCCTTGAACGCGCCGTTTGGTCTGCCCTGCGTCACCATGACCTGGCAGTACGCATAGAGCGCATCATACACAATGCTCTCCGCCGCCAGCATCGCATGGTCGTCCACCAATCCCAGATGGCGGAAGCCCTCGGCGATAGCCTCCAGGCCAGGGCCTTCCGGCTGCTGCCACAGCGCATTATCGGTATCCGCGCCATTGACGATCTTGCCCAACAACGCCAGCGCGGGATCGTTCATCAAATTGAACTTGCGCAGGATTGCCTCGAATGAGCATTCCTGGCCGTGATGCCCCAACTCGACCCCTTTGACATCGTATGATATCGCCCCTTCCCGCTGGGCGATCTCCATCACCTGATCGGCTGGCGCGAACAGAAACTCCGCCTGTGGGTCAACGAACTTCTTGATGAGCCACGGGCAGGCAACCCGATCCACTTTGACGTGCTCACGTGTGATCCACTTCATAAGGTGTTGCGCTCCTTTGTCTGGATAATAGGCACTTCGATACTATGGCAACGCACTCCGCAAGACTTCTCCAACGCTGGCGCTGAGTGATTATCTGGCCGCCGCCACAAGACCGGAACTTCGTTTACACCTCCTCGTAGACCACCGCACGGCAGGTGTCTGGCAGGAAAACATAGAGCAACTGTCGCTGATCGTCGTAGGCGGTGGTGTGTGTGCCATCTTCGGTCGGAATGTGCTGCTCAATGGTCATAGATCTTGTATTGACGACTTCTAGGACACCAGGCTGGTCAATAGCGACATAGAGCCGCGAGTGTTTGCGATTGAACCATATCGCATCCGGAGGTCCAGCAATGGGTGTGCTCGCTAGCTCCTGCCCGGTCGTCAGATCCAGCGCGACAACCGATGCCGCGTCACAGGCAATGAAGGCTTGACGCGTCGTGGAGTCAATGTCCAGGCCATGAGGACCTGCACTGGATATCGGAAACTGCGCGATCACCTGCGCCGTATGCGCATCGAGAGCAACGACACACGCTGGCTCGCGGATGTTGACAAGAAATCGCTCAGCCTGGTAGTCATAGACACACCAGCGCGGCCTACCAGGCAACGCGGCAATGGCATGCACCCGACCAGCGCCCCCGGCACGGGGATCGGTGAAATCCAGAAGACGTGCGGTGTTCTCTTGTACATCGGCGACCAACAGACGTTTATTGACGGCATCCCAGGTGAGGCCGTTGGGACGCGGCCCAACTTCCACTTCACATAGAAGAGCGCCAGTCATCACGTCAAATGCCAGAAGCTTGCCTGCGCCACGCGCAGCGGCAAAGACGACGCCAGCGTCCTGCGCGCAGATCACCCCGCTGCCTTCCGGGCAACCGGGAAGCGTCATGAGGTGCTGGCCTTGCTCGCCGTCCAGCATCTCGACGGTATTCACTGCGGTATGAGCGACGTAGACACGGCCGGTTGCCAGATGCACATCGCCGTGATCGAATTCACTGGTTGTTCCAGGTGGAATCGCGATGTGGCGCCGAAGTTGTAGCATTTCGTACTCCTCTCAGGTCAGGCGAAATCAGCCGTTAGTTCGCTTCGCTTGCCAACTGGGCGTAGAGGGCATCGAAGAGCAGTGCGCCCCGCTCCAGCGCGACATGATCGTCCGAGCTGACACGCCGAAGGCCACGGCAGAGCGCATCAAGACCTGGAGCCAGCGGCTCTAACGCAATCTCCTGCACTACGTCGGCTTCATCTACGATGCGAGCGATACGCTGAAGGATCGGATCGGTCAGGTCATACTTGCGTAGAGTTGTATAGAACGAGCAGTGCCCGCGCCTGTGCGATAGCCGCGCACCTGGTATATCAAATGGCTCAGCGCCATCTGGCAGCGGCTTGGCGCCAACAGGAATAAAGAGGAATTCAGCGTTGCTATCAATGGAGCGCCGAATCAGCCAGGCGCAGGCCATCCGGTCAACACCGACCTGTTCCCAGGTAACCCATTTCACTGGTCTTGCCTTCCTCCCGCTTCTCTGGCTGTCTCAAGTACACTACGAACTTGCTGCCCAAGCTCCGAGTGAAAGTAATCTTGCAAATACACTTGTTGGTAGCGCTGAGCCACCGCTGCCAGATCCGCGTCATCGGTCGCAAGTTCGGCAAGCAACTCGCGGTAATGTGGCTCGACTAGCCCTAGAAACTGCTGTACGAGCGCCTCATCCCGGCCTGCCAGATTCAGATGCGCCTCCCAAACCAGTGCGCTTCCGTCGAACTCACTGATTTCGGCGGCAAGCCACTGGAACTGTTCGAGCGTGAAAGCGGTTGCGGGCAGCACCCAGACCGCATCGTGCAGCAGCAACGCGCCTAGCCGCTTGAGTTTGCGCCAGATGTAGACACGCCGCGCCGACGGCGTTGGCGGAATTTTGTAGTGTAGCAGCACCCACCGGCGCACATTTCCGTCCTTCTTTGGTTGCACATGACTCGCCCCACGAGCGGACGAGTGTATAGGGTGGCGCCCTAAGCGGCGTGGTACCCACCACGATTAGCAACCCAGATGCTTTCATGTCTGCTATGCACTCACTGAGACACTATCGTGGCGCTGTCTATGTAACAACGGTTACATTGTACCCAATGCTGCACAAAAATGCAATGAGCGCATCTCAACACAAACCGAAAGGCGGCCCGCGAGCCTCATGCTCCACGTGCCGCCTCGCCGAAGGGCGTGTATCTGCGATTCGCGCGGACTACGCCGCCGGGGTCGCCGTCACCTGCGCGCCACCAGACGCCGAGGTGTCCGACTTCAGCATGCCAACAATATTCTTCAGATCAGCGCCCGCGTTCTTGAGGTCAGTAAACGCTTGTTTCTCATCATTCTTGAGGTTGCCAAGCGCGGTCAGGTAGGCAGATTGATTGTTGTTGAAGTTCTCCGGCGTCAGTTGCGGCAGCTCACCCTGCGCCGCGTCAATCTGCGACTCCGCATCGCCGAGTTGGTTCTTGTAGTCCGTGAACCAGGCGTTGAGTTGCGTCTGCTGGTCCGCCGGGGCCTTGCTGATCGCGTCGGCAATCTTGCCCTCCATGCCCACCAGCTTATCGTGCAGGTTGATCATGCGATCCAGGAACAGGGTGCGATAATCGCGCGGCAACACCACCGCGTAGATGCGGAACTGAAGGAAGATGTTCTTCACATCCGTGCGCGCCGTCGTAGCGTCGGTATCGCCATCCAGCTTGGCCTTCAAATTGGTCAGCCCTGTCTGGTTCGTCGAAACGTCGGCCTCAAGCGCATTCGCCTGATCGCTGCTGATGCGCTTCGCGGTGAGGGCGGCGGTCACTCTGGCGTTCAGCGCGGTCAGCGATGCCTGGCGCGCGGCGATCAGGGCGTCGCCAACGCCGATGATGCACTTCACATTGCCGGCACACCCCCCCACCGAGGGCGCGGCCAGCGCCGTCGCTGGAATCGCGGCGCAGAGCGAGAGGATGGTCAGCGCGCCCAACAGTATGGCGCGAAAAGGACGCTTGCGGAAAAATGTCAACATGGTCGAGACTCCTGCTATCCTGAAGATTCACACAGTCCATCACGGCGCCAGGCGCTACGGATTGACCGGGTTTTCCTGACTGGCATTGTCGGCGTTGGTTACGTCGTTGCTGGCGCCATTCAATTCGTTGAATTGCTGCTGAATATCCTGATAGCTGCTGATCACCTGCGACGCGGAACTGTTGTCGCCGCCGCTGGTCTGGCCGCCCTGCTGTGTGGCGCTCGTCGAGGTTGTATTCGCGCCGTTGCTGCTCTGTTCACGGTGTCCGAGCCGCCCGCCGCAAGCCGAAAGCGCCAGCCCCATCACCAACAAGCCAACCACCAGTACGGCCAGCGCGCGCCGCCGGAACCGCATGTGTTGTGTCATACCGCTGCTCCTCACATATGAAAAGAATTGAGCGATGTTCCTGCTTCGGCGTCCACCAATGGGCATGCGAAGCCTCACTGAGGCTATGCTAGTCGTCACGGCTGAGGATCGGCTGAGCAGTTCTTTAGAAAATGCCAAGAAAGCGTCAGGGTTACTTTTGGGTAGGTGTGCGTCCGCTCATCCAAAGACGCGGGCCATGTGTATGTGCAGGTGAGGGTACCCGCAGGAGCATCTCGTGAGTCTCCATCTCATGCGCCTGAAATCGGTCAGGCGCGCGCCATCCACCACTCCGCCCGCGAAGGTTTCACAAACGGACTGGCTGGTGGCAGTTACTATCGTCGGCGCTGGCGTCGTCTGTTTCGCGCTGTTGCTCTGGGGGCATTTGGGCCTCAGCGCATGGCTTCATCCGCCCGCGCCCACCGCGACACAGCTCGTCACCACTGCCGGACCCTACGCAGTGACGGCGCGGCTGGCATCGGGCCAGCTCACAGCCGGTGGCCCCAACAGCGTTGTCCTTGCCGTGCGCGATCACGCGGGCTACCCGCTCACCAACGTCAAAATCGAGGTGCGGGCCACCATGACCACCATGGCTATGGACGCGCCCGCGATACCGGTGCGCGCCAGCGCAAACGGTCAGTTTCTGGCCAATCCACGCTTCGGCATGGCTGGCACCTGGCGGCTGGACGTGATCATCACCGCGCCCGGCCAGATGGCGCAACACGCAAGCTTCAGTGTCAGTGTCCGGTGGGGCTGATTCGCGTCCCACCGCACTGCAATCGCATCCTTGAAAGGACCACCTCTCATGGCCAATATCGCCAAACTCTACGCGCAACTGCTGGGCATCGTGCTGACACTGGTCGGCCTATTGGGCTTCGTCGGCGCGCTCGCCCCCGATAGCCGCCTACTGGGCATCTTCGCGATTGATCCGTTCCACAACGTCATCCACCTGCTTTCAGGTATCGTCGGCCTCCTCGCTGGTTTCGCTGCTGGCAGCCGGTATGCGCGCCTGTATGCAGGTGTCTTCGGCGTCGTCTACGGGCTGGTCACCGTCGTCGGCTTCATTCAGGGCACGACCGTTCTGGGCCTCATCTCGGTCAATCTGGCGGATAACGTGCTGCACCTGCTGATCGCGGTAGCGTCGCTGGGAGTGTTCTTTCTCTCCAGCGACACCACCACTGCTCCGGCCCGCGCCTGAGACAATGAGGTTTCTTGCGTCATTCTGGATACTGGGCCGGCCTCGCTCTCGCTTCGCCTTGAGACCAGCCTAGCGCCGTGGTTCATGGGGTCACCGGGGTTGCTGGCCGTACTCTTCGTCAGTCACGTGCTCGCCCCAGGTCGCGCTATTGCCTGCGTCGTCCACCTGGAGCATTGCGAGGTGGGTCATGAAGCGGTTGGGGGCCGCGCCGTGCCAGTGATCCTCACCTGGCTCGAAGAACACACGGTCACCGGGGCGGATGACCTCCACTGGCCCGCCGCGCCGCTGGCACAGGCCCATGCCCTCGGTGACATAGATGGTCTGGCCGTTGGGGTGGGTATGCCAGGCCGTGCGGGCGCCCGGCGTGAAGTGGACACTGCTCGCGCTTAGCCGCGAGGCCGCTGACGGCATCGCGACCGCGTCAACGTAGACCGCGCCCGTGAACCACTCGCTCGGCCCAGCCATGGTCTCGATAGAGTTCTTGGTGACCTGCATGTCGTTCTCCGTGTCTTGTTGTGGGACCCATTCAGTTCTCATAAACTACGTGGTTGTTGCACTACGGGTTCGTTCCGCGCGGCACGAGTTTGAGTGTCGCGGCTCGTGCTTGTGGGGTGAGGGTGGTATTGACAATACCCGTGGCATAGCGGCGGTACTTGGCACGGTAGGCGGCGTCTATGGCGTTGTTCACATCGTCGCTGGCGTCCACCTCCACCAAGGTGACGTCTTTCTCGACGCCGCTGGCCTGGATGTGGCCTTCATGGCGCGCCTGCGCGGCGCGGAACCAGCCGCCGCCACGCCCGTTCACGGAGCGGACATAGAGATTGTCGCCGTGGCGCACGACCCAGATCGTCACCGATGTGCGCAGTGTCCCATTGCGACGCTCCAGCGCAATCTCCAGCTCTTCTGCTGCCCCAATCCTGGTAAGCTCGTCATTGCTCCATGTCGCCATAGGTATGCCTCCTTCGTATGTGATGCCAGGTG
This sequence comes from Ktedonobacterales bacterium, assembly GCA_030167145.1. Taxonomy (GTDB): domain Bacteria; phylum Chloroflexota; class Ktedonobacteria; order Ktedonobacterales; family JADMIN01; genus SMAG-U1939. The sequence goes on from CP126532.1 coordinate 1,087,500, forward strand.
CGGTGTAGGCGTCAATGGCTACGCGAGCCATAACGGCACACCGTACCGTATGCGCAAGACGCCCGAAGGTTTCGATGGTCCTGCCAAGGGCCGCCCGCACCTCCGCGTCCTGCCGCACGTCGCACGTGACGGCGAGCGCCCGCCCGCCAGCCGCTTCGATCATCCGGGCCGTTTCCTGGCTGCCCGGTTCCGACACGTCGGCGACCACGACGCTGGCGCCCGCGCGGGCGAATGCCAGGGCGGTAGCCCGGCCAATGCCGCTTCCCGCTCCGGTGATAAACGCGACCTTTCCCGCGTAGCTTCCGTTCAGGTTCGTTGCCATGTGGTTCTCCTTGCCACTCGCTTTGTTGCTCACGTCTCTGATGAATGGCATCGTCGCGACGATGGTGTGGTAGCCGACGATGGGTTACCGTCAGTTGCTGTCAGTTGCTGTCAGCGGAAAACGCGATCACAACTGGGAGGGCGGTGCGGCCCCACTCGTCGAGGTTGTCGCCCTTCCGGTACTTGTGGACCAGCAGTGCGCGCGCCCGTTGATCCTCGGCTGTGCCTGGCTGGAGGACACAGGCCACGCCGACGTGCGTCTCGTTCCCCAGCTCGACCATGACGTGCGCGTTCGCCTGGAGATTGCGCACCCAGTCGGACCGCTCGCGGCCACCGGCAAGCAGGTACACGCGCCCATCCTGCGTGGCGAACCAGATCTCGATGCGATGGGGCTGGCCAGTCCGCCGCCCGATCGTAGTGAGATACGCATATGGTTCGCTTGCCCATTGCGCCAGCCACTGCCGCATACCGAGTGATTTTTCGGTCAATGTCCACATCTCCTGATATTTGGCCCTACACCGTGATCGCTGAGGCACATGCCCCGTGGTCGGGATCCACGGTGTGGTGCGCCCGCGTTCGGCGATGTCGAGTTATGGATCACGACGCGACCCACCCGCCTCAAGGTCGCGTCGCCCACGTTGTCATCAGCGGACGACCTCGACGGTGACAGCATGGCCTTCGAGCTGTTCAAGCTGTCCGAGTGAAGCCTTGTAGGTTCCAAGATGGATCGTCTGGTCTGAGTACCCGATACCGGTGGTGTTGTAGTAGAAGCCGATGTTGCCCCATGGAACGTAGTAGATGAGGTCGCCGTCTTCGGGATCGGAACCAGGCGATCCGCTGTAGGCGAGCTTGCGCGGAAGGTAGCCGATCTTCTCCCGCCCGGCGAACTCCTCCAGCTTCAGGGTGAGCGGGAGCATCGAGAGGAAGTCGCGGACCGCCGGATTGTCCTGGTCAATCGTCACCTCGACCGACGTCGATCCGGCGGAGAACCGCACCACAGTACCGACGACCTGTCCCGTGCCACCGGAACCTGGGGTCTCAGATGAGCCTGCGGCCTGGCTCGACGAGGGTACGCCCCCCGACGATCCCTGTCCCGCACCGCAGCCAACGTCCGCCCAGGCCAGGAGCGCCAGCAAGCCAGCGACTGCGACGCCTCGCGCTTTGCGCTTCATAGAAACCTCCGTAGGAAGCCCCGCGCCTTCAAGCCGGGGAGGAATGCAGAGCCGTCTGCACACTGCGGTCCTCACAGGCGCAGCAGCGCCTTGATCGCGCGGCGTTCATCCATCGCGCGGTAGCCCTCCGCCGCCTGTTCAAGTGGCAGCTCCAGGTCGAATACTTTGCCGGGATTAATCTGTTGGCTGTAGATCAGATCAATCAGCTTGGGCAAGAAGCGGCGGACCGGCGCCGGTCCGCCAAACAGGTGGACTTCCGCGAAGAACAACTCCTCGCCGGGCAGCTCTACCCCATGAGAGACCCCGACGAAGCCGACATGCCCGCCGGGGCGAGTGGAGCGGATGGCCTGCAGCATGGACTCCTGAGTGCCAACGGCCTCGATGACCGAGTGTGCCCCGAGGCCGTCGGTCAGGTCCTTGATGCGCGCCACGCCCGCATCGCCGCGCTCGGTCACGATGTCGGTCGCGCCGAAGGCGCGGGCGAGCCGCTGCCGCGCCTCATGTCGGCTCATAGCGATGATGCGCTCGGCGCCTAGCTGCTTCGCGGCCAGTACGCCCAAAAGCCCTACCGCACCGTCGCCGACGACCCCGACTGTCTTGCCGGGGCCTACCGCGGCTGCGTCGGAGGCGAACCAGCCGGTGCCGAGCACGTCGGAGGCGGCGAGCAGGCTGGGGATCAGGTCGTCGGGCGGGAGATCCGGCGTAGCTACCAGCGTGCCATCCGCGAGCGGGATGCGCGCGAACTGCGCCTGAGTGCCGATTGAGCCTATCGGCACTGCATGCACGCATCGGGACTGGTAGCCTGCCTGGCAGATGGGACATGTGTTGTCGGAGGCCCAGAACGAGCCGACGACGAACTGGCCGGACTTGATCTTCGTGACCGCACGGCCGACCTCCTCGACGATGCCGACGTACTCATGGCCCATCGGCGTTGGCCCGGTGACTGGCTCGAGGCCGCGGTAGGGCCACAGGTCGGACCCGCAGACGCAAGTGGCCGACAGCCGGATGATAGCGTCGGTCGGTTCGATAATCGTTGGGTCGGGGCGCTGCTCGACGCGCACGTCGTACGGCCCGTACAAAATTGCTCCACGCATGGTATATCTCCTTGCCTTTCCATGCCTTGCCTCTTGCGTGCTCATCGCTCCACTTCGCTCACCACGCAGCGTTGGCGAGCGTCAAGTTAGCTGCCCCGGAACACGCGCTTGGCCACCGCCATCGCGGCCATAGCTTGCGGCCAGCCTGCGTAGAAGGCCAGATGGGTGATGGACTCGATGAGCTCCTACTCGCTGGCGCCGTTCTCTTTGGCCAGACCGAGGTGATACACGAGTTGTTCGGTGTTCCCGTTTGTCACGAGGCAGGCGACGGTCACGAGGCTTCGGTCCTTCGGCGACAACTCCTGGCGTGACCAGACCTGCCCGAACAGGACGTCGTCCGTGAGACGCACCAACCCGGGGGCGAAATCCCCAAACATAGTCTCGGCGCCCGACGGCTCATAGTGGTCTGTGTCTTCCGGCATGGCGTTTGCCCTTTCTTCTTCACGTCGTCTTCACTCATCCCCGTACCCGGTCACAGCCGACCTTTCCCTTGCAGAAATATCCAGCGCGCATGAACCGGTCCGTCGGCACGACCGCTGTCTAGAGCTAATTGTAGATGCCTAGAAGCACCGGAGGGTAGAATGATCGTGGACAATAACTGCGTGATTCCTCAACGCGGGCCGATGAGCCAACGCGAGCCGATCTCCAGGCGGATGCGAGATTGTTAGGGTAGATCTTCCGCGCTATCCTCTGGCCAGCCACGCATCGCGCAGTGTTTTCGCCTCGTACAAGGTCGCTTCGAGGGTGGTGTCGGCGCTGGCGAGCCGCTCGCGCAGATCGTGGAGTGTGGCCAGGTAGGCGTCGAGCGCGGTCAGCAACGGCTGCGTATTGGTCAGGCAGATGTCGTGGCCCATTCGCGGATCGCCGGACGCGACCCGCGTGCCATCGCGAAATCCGCCTGCCGCGAGCCGCCGGGCAGCGGGCCAGTTCGGCATGCCAGCGGCGGTGAGCATCAGCGCGACGGCGCTCAGCAGCGGCAGATGGCTGATGAGCGCGACCGCCGCATCGTGCTGCGCTGGCGCTATCATCAGGGGCTGCGCGCCGAGGGCGGCGATCAGCGATTGTGTGCGCTGGAGCGCCCGCGCACTGGTGCGCTCGGTCGGCGTCAGGCACCAGACGCAGCCGCGATAGAGACCCGCGTCCGCCGCCTCGACGCCGGAGCACTCGCTCCCCGCCATTGGGTGCCCGCCGACGAAGCGCGCGGCATTGGGTAGCGCCTCCTCGGCCCAGTGTGTTACCTCGGCTTTCGTGCTGCCCAGATCCGTGACGATGGCGCGCGGCGCGAGGTACGGCGCGACCTCTGCCAGCAGCCCACGCAGCGTCAGCACCGGCGCGGCAAGCACGACAAGGCTCGCCCCCGTCACCGCCTCAGCGGCGGTCGCGCATGCCTGATCCACCGCGCCGCGTTCGCACGCCCGCTGCGCCATGCCTTGCGCGGCATCGTAGCCCGCGACGGAGCGCGCCAGTCCCCCCGCGCGCAGCGCCATGCCCAACGACGCACCCATCAGCCCCAGACCGAGAATCGCCACGCGACGAAACGGCACAACCGTGGCAGATGTAGCCATGCGCGGCTCCTGTCGTCTATGCATCAGCTAGCACTAGCGCGGTCAACCGCAAACCCAGGCCGCAACATCACCGCCTCGCGCAGGTACACGTGGCGCATCTGCTCCTGCGTCCGCTCTGTGTTGACATGCAACAACACGCGGATGCAGCGCGTCAGCCCGCCCGGCACGGGAATCTCGCGGGCGCAGAGCAGCGCCACCTGCTCCCAGCCCGCCTGGCGTGCGGCCAGCGCCGGATAGGCGGCATCAAGGTCATCGGTCACGGTGAAAAAGACGCTGGTGATCTCATCCACATCGAGCGTGTTGTGCGCCACCAGCGCGACCAGTAGTTCACGAGTGGCGGCCAGAATCGCCTTGCTGGTGTTCTCGGCGACGGTCGTCGCGCCACGAATCCCACGGCATCGCATCATAGTCTCGTCTCCCTCTCTTATATGGCTTCTGCGCGTTCGCCCTTCACCTATGTCGTAGGGGCGTCCGGCAGACGCCCGGCCTCGCGGGCAACAAAAAAGCAGAAGCATTGCTGCTTCTGCTGCCCTTCGACGGATTGTGCGGCGGATGCACCGCTACGCCTAACGCTCGCGCGGCGACACCATCAGCCCACCCCGGCAAAGGGCGGGCCGATAATACCCATAACGGTCTGTTCGCGCAAGACGTGTGTGCATCATGGCGGCAGTATAGCCGCGACCACTGCGCGCTGTCAACCGCCGCGCGCCGCCAGCCGCGCCAGAACGCCGAATTGGCGATACAATAGAGGTGAGACGAAGGCGATACCAGACCAGCTATTGAAGCATACACAGATTTGGAGAGGAAGAGAGTGGAGAGCGTATGGCGGTAACGATCAAAACGCCACAACAGATCGCGCTCTTGCGCGAAGCGGGGCGCATCGTGGCGGAGACCTACGAGGAGCTTGCCCCATACGTGCAGCCCGGCGTCACCACGGCGGAACTGGACCGCCGAGCGGAGGAGTTCATTCGCCGCAAGGGCGCGCTGCCGATGTATAAGGGCTACGGCGCACTGAGCGACCGCCGGGGGCATGTGCTGCGCCCGCCATTCCCCGCGACTATCTGCGTGGCCATCAACGACGTGATCTGCCACGGCATCCCCAGCCCGAAGCAGGTGTTGCAAGAAGGCGACATCATCGGCATAGACATCGGCACGCTCTATCGCGGCTGGGTTGGCGACGCTTGCCGCACCTTCGCCGTCGGCGCAATTGACGCCGAATCGCAGCGGTTGATGGATGCCTCGCACCGCTGCCTGGAGCTTGGCATCGAGCAGGCGCAACCGGGCAATTATATCGGCGACATCGGCGCGGTCATCCAGAAGTATGCCGAGGGGCAGGGCTTCTCGACTGTACGCGAACTCACTGGCCACGGCGTAGGCCGCGCCCTTTGGGAAGACCCGGCGGTTTTCCACTTCGGCAAGCCGGGCACCGGCGAGCGCATCGTACCGGGCATGGTCTTCACCATCGAGCCGATGATCAATGCCGGAAAACCCGACATCCGCACACTGCCCGACAAGTGGACCATCGCCACCGCCGATGGCTCGCGCTCCGCCCAGTACGAGCACTCCATGGCGATCACCGAGCACGGCCCTGAACTGCTGACTGTACTCTAGCGTCTCGCTCAGCTTCCCAGCAGTTTCGCCTTGGCCGCCTGGAACTCCTCGTCGGACAGCATCCCCGACTGTTTCATCTGCGCGAGTTGCTGAAGCTGATCTACTAGCGCGGTGGGCGCGGCGGATTCGGCGCCAGCAGCGGCGTTCGGTGCAGCGGCGGCTGGCGCGGCCTGAGCTGGCGCGCCATTGCCCTGCGCCGGTTGCGCCTGCTGTGTCTGCATCGTCGCCATCTGCTGCTTCATCTGGTCAATGTCGCTCTGCTGTTGCGCCTGCTGTTGCTGGGCGGCAGCTTGATCGGCCTGCGCCTGTTGTTTGGCCTGTGCATGCGAATCCATCGCGCCACCCACCGCTTTCGCCGTCACCGTCGCGGTGCCCGCAACCACGGCTGTGCGCGCCACGGCGCCGACCACACCTGGCCCGCGCCGCCCGACCATTGCCCGTCTCCTGAACATCGTGTATCCCTCCTGCTGTTTACGCGCGGATGTGCGCGAACGAGTATCGCGCGCAGTGCGCCTACATCTGCGGTTGCGCCTGTGCTGCTGTGTCCATCTGGCTGGCGAGCAGCCCTTGGTCCGCCGTTCGCGCCGACGTCACATCCTCGATCACGGAGTTGGGAATACGCTCATCCAACACCACCTCGCCCCGCGCATTGGCGATGGCCTCGCGGAAGCGCGTAGCCCAGGCATTCTCGAAGAGCAACAGCCCCGCAGACGAATCATTCTCCAGCATGTCCGCCAGTTGCAACTCGTCATCTTCCGAGATTAGCCCTGTGATCTCTGCCACCAGCGGATCGAGCGCGGCATACGTGTCGTCGTCTAAATCACTCAGCTCGGTCGTCGTCACCGCGCCATTCGCGTCCTTCCTGATGAACACCAGATCCACAATGCGGATCGTGCCTGTATCCACCAATTCTCGCAACGCGGGGACAATCTCCCCTTTGAGTTGCGTGCCCGGAAACTTCACCACAAGCAGTTCGACTGGTCCTAGCGCCATTGCCGAATCCTCCTTCCCTCTCGCAAGCGATTGCCGCAGAGCACCTTTGCAACATTCTTGCCACGGCTGGGCATGTCGAACCACAATCGCCACCCTTGACAGTCTACGTTACTATCTAACCAGTTAGTTTAACCATACGGTTAATTAGGCTGACGAAATGAGGTGGCATATGCGTACCCAGACCGTTGCCCGCAAGCGCGGACGTGAACGCGACTCTGACGCAGCACGCACGGCGATTCTCAGCGCGGCGCGGGAAGAGTTCGCTGCCCATGGCTTCAGCGGCGCGCGGATAGACGACATCGCGCGGGCCGCTGGCTACAACAAGGCGCTGATCTTCCACTACTTCGGCGACAAACTCGGCCTGTATCGCACGCTGATGTCGCACACCAAAGAGCGGATGTTCGGTCGCTTCAATGCGCTGTATGAAGATGTTTTCCGCCAGGAAGATGATATGGTCAGCGCCGACCGTGTCCGCTATTTCACCGCCGAATGCGTCCGCGCCGTCTTCGACTATTACGCAGCACATCCCCAGATCGCACGCATTTTCGCCTGGGAGGCGGCTGAGGGCTGGCGGACCTACATCTCCTGCTCGCCACATGCTCCCAGCAGTTGGGCAACGCGCGTGCTCGATCTGGCGCAACGCTGGCAGGCGGCAGGCATCGCGCGCAAAGACCTCGACCCGGTGCTTCTGCACACCACCTTGACCAGCCTACCGATGTTCCACCTCGTTTCGCTGCCACGCTACCAGACGATCTACCCTGACACTGATTTCACGTCACCCGAAGCGCTGGCCCACGCTCGCGAACAACTTACCGAGCTAGTGCTGCGCGGCATCTTGACCCAACCTGAGGAGGCTTGACCCACATGCGGCTGGACTACAAATGGCGCGCGGCGATTGTCGTCGCGCTCGGACTCTTCATGGCAGTGCTCGACAACACCATCGTCTCCGTCGCGCTGCCACAGATGCAGGCGTACTTTCACACCGACCGCGATACGATCAACTGGGTTGCGACCGGCTATCTGCTCTCGCAAGCCGCGATCATCCCCATCACAGGCTACCTGAGCGACCGCATCGGCACCAAGCTGGTCTTCCTTGTGGCGCTGGCGCTTTTCACCGTCGGCTCCGGCCTCTGCGCGATAGCCCCCTCTGAGCAATGGCTGATCACCTTCCGCGTATTTCAGGGCATCGGCGGCGGCGCACTCTTCCCAATGGCTTTTGCCATCGTCTTCCGCGTGTTCCCACCCGACCAGCGCGGACCGGCGGGCGCGCTGATCGGCGTGCCGGTGTTGCTCGCGCCCGCTTTCGGCCCAACGCTCGGCGGCTATCTCACCACCACATTCGACTGGCACGCCATCTTCACTATCAACCTGCCGGTGGGCGTCGTCGCCTTCGTGCTGGCCCTGGTGACGTTGCACAGCGGCAAGGAGACTGGCGAGCCTGCGCTCGACCGCCAGCGCCTGGACATCGCCGGATTGCTGCTGGCGGTGACAAGCTCCACTGCCCTGGTCTACGGGATTTCCGAAGCCGGACCCAAAGGCTGGAGCGACCCCACCGTATTGAAGTTTCTGATCGGCGGCGGCATCCTGCTTATAGCCTTCGTTATCACTGAATTGCGCGTCAGCGATCCCGTGCTGGATGTGCGCCTCTTCCTGAACTACACCTTCACAATCTCGAATGTGCTGCTGTGGGCCATCTCGGCGTTCCTCTTCGGTGGCATCTATCTGCTGCCGGTCTTTTTCCAGAACGTGCAGGGTCACACGCCGCTGGCGTCGGGTGAATACGTCATCTCTCAGGGCGTCGCCGCCGCTATCGGGACGCTGATCGCCGGGCGCTTCTACAATTCGGTCGGCCCGCGCACGCTTGCGGTGATCGGCTTCGCGCTGGTAACGGCGGGCACCTTCGGTTTCACGCAACTGGATGTCAACACCACCTGGCAATCCTTGCAGCCGTGGATGGTCCTGCGTGGGCTGGGCCTGGGCTTTACCAATATCCCGCTGCAAACGCTTGCGCTGGCCGTCGTCAGCAACAAGCAGATGGCGCGTGCCTCGTCGCTCTCTAGCGCAACTCGCCAGATCTTCGGCGCAGTGGGTATCTCGGTGCTCTTCACGATTCTGACGCAGCAGGTAGCGCATTACGTCAGCACCCAGCGGCAAAGCCTGATTCAATCATTCGCCGCGGGCGGCACACTCGACCCCTCCACGCCGCTGGGCCAGGCGGTCGCCGCCTGCAGCAAACACTTTGGCGCGAATGTGCCCGCCGTACAGGCCTGCGTCACCCAAGCCGCACAGCAGTATGTTGGCGCACATGTGCAGACGATGGGGCTAAACGACGTGTTCGTCGTCTCGATGATTGGCACGGGCGTCTGCACGCTGATCGCGCTCTTCGTCGGGCGTGATCCCGCCGTGGAGGCCGCCAAGCGCGCCAAGGCACGTGGCGAGTCGGTTCAGCCGCGCGCGGCAGTGATCGGCGAATAACGGACCACCATCCGCACGGAGCACATCCGCAACCTTATGCCGAGTACGCGCACCCCTTTTCCTGGCGCTGAAAAGGGGTGCGCAGTATTTACACGTACGCATCCACCGCAAGCACATCTGTGAGTGTGCGCCCTCATCACCTCTTTCTCCACAGCACCAAGAATCGTCACGCCATATATGTAGCAACAGTATTGACACAGCAGGCATTATCTTCTATGCTGATACTATCTCAGCCGCAGACGATTCACAGCACCTGTCCACTACACCGCCCGGCATCAGACGTACAATCCACACAATCATCACCGATACGAGCGACAGGTGCGAAAGATGTACAGGTGAATTCGGTGATGTATGCTTGTGCGCGGCTGTTTGCCCGTGATCAATGCCGCATGATGTAGGCATGGTGTGAATCGCCGTGGGTAGCTCGATGATCGCGCTTTCCGGGCACGCCATTTACAGTAGCGGAGATACACTACCTATGGTATTCCATCCCGTGTTTTCCAAAGGGCGCTGGCGTCATGCATTTGCCGCAGTTGCGCTCTGTGTGCTCGTTATGAGCATGCAAGTTGCGTTGTCGCCAACCGTAAGCTGGGCACACCCCAGCGGTAATGGACCACAGGGCAAAGACGGACTCTATATCGTCGGTTCCGGCGGATGGTCTGGCTCATCTTCCACCAGTGATGCCGCGCACGGTTGGGGCGACGATCAATGGCAAATCAATCCAACACATACGACGCGTGTCTACGTCACAGTGACGGATTGCTGCATCGTCGGCGACAATTTCACTGTTTACATTGATGGCCACGCCATCGGCACCACCCCACCCGAACCACTCAACGGCTCCACTGCCAGCAAAGGCACCGAAAGCCACCTCGTGGGACCAGGCAAGCACCTCATCACTATTCAAGACATTGGCGGCATCAAATACTACCGCCAGGGCAACTCGTATATGATTCCCGCCGGTTATAGCGTCAGCATCTCCCTGAAGACTGAGAGCGTGGATCAGCCAGTCATCTTCGTTCATGGCATCGGTCAGGATTCCAGTAAGGCGGGCTTCGGTTCACTCTATTCGGCGATAAATCACGCATTTGGCGCGAACCCGACGACCTTCGACTACGTGGATGATCGTGCGGACGGCACTGGCTGCAAACAGCCGCCATGCGACAGCCAGAGCGCCGTACTGGACAACGCCAAGCAACTCGCACAGAAAGTGGCCGATGCGTATTCATCCAAACACCAAAAAGTGACGCTTATCGGCTACAGCATGGGCGCTGCCATCATCAGAACAATGCTCGCGGGCTGCCCTGAGTCAGGCGATACCACCTGCCAGCAAGCGCATACGCATGTCAACGCCGTTTACTTCATCGAAGGCGTGCAGCAGGGATCCGTCTTACTTCAGACGGAGCAAGGCTTCGAGACCGCCATCGCCAATGGCATGTTTCTTGGTGGCGTCACCGCCGATCCAGCAATGGTAGCCGAGATGGCGGTTGCTGAATGGGCTGCGCATCAGGTAGTGCAAACTGCGCTGCACCTCAACCTGAATGACCTGGCAGAGGCCGACCTGGCGCCAGTGAGTGACAACATTCTGCTGCGTAACGGGGCGGCGCCGCCACGAGGGATTGACTACTACAACTTCTATGGCGATATCCAGATCGGCCTGAAGGAGAGCATTTTTGGCTGGACATTGCCGGCTACTTTGCACGTTGGTGATCTGGTCATCTTGCCAGGAACGGATAACCCGCAAGATACTCCCGACTCCGGTGGATCGCGCTTCTGCCAGGGCTGTGGTGATCACGCTGGGTTCGAGTCGAAGCAGATAGATTCGTCCACATCGTTCACACAGTGGGCGCTCACTGATACGATCTACTTCACCTCTGGCCAGATGTATAGCTGCTTGAACGCGGCCACCACCCTCAACGCGAGCGACTGGCAGACCTGCCTTGACGCATTTACCCAACTCTTCAAGGCCCCGGAGTTCCACACGAATATCCCCGACACGATCAACAGCATCACTGTCCATGACAACACTGGCGCCAAAGGGAGCGTCACGCTGCCACAGGAAATCGTGCGCCATATGGAACTGGAAGCGGGGATTCTGCCATGAAACGACAGCAAATAGTCTACGTCATCGGGTTAGTGATCGTGCTGGTGGCTGCCGCTGGTCTGGATGTGGTGGTGGGAACGCCAGCCTCGCACTCCTGCCAGACCGCCGCGCTCACTACCGCTGGCAATGTGCGTTTCAACGATACACAACAGCACACGAGCTTCGTCGTGCAAACTGACACCCATGCGCCCGACGCGGGCAAATTCACCTATCTCACCGCAAATGGGGCGCAATATCGCGGCGGCCCGGCATCTGGGCTGACCACATCGGCGGCGTCCATGGCCGCTGGCGATCCGCTCGCCTGCGCGGGCTATCTGCATCTTACCTTTGACGGAACCACGACACTGACTACACCAGGGGCAGAGGGACATCCCGCGACCAACAGCCAGGCCACCATCCATCTGGTCGCGCTGCTAAATCTCGCCCACCTGACCGCCAGCACCACCCTCACCGATAATACCAACCACACATCATTCACCACTGTTACCTCCGCCCCACCTGATATGCGCGGCGCGGTCAATACGTACACACAAGCTGCCATACAGCAAGACTGGCAGACCGTCTATCCGCTGCTTTCCAGGTCGGCAATCGGCAGCTACAGCGAATCACAATTCGCTGCCGCCATGAAAAAGCAGGTGGATACGGTAGGCGCGCTAACCGCGGCCACTATCACCTCCGCGCCACAGGTGCATACCACGACGCTAGGGGTGACCTACTTCACGGTGAATGAACAGGTCACCATGACCCGAAAAGGCACACCAACCACCACGAATCAGATGGCTGTCTATGTGCTCGAAGACAACGCCTGGAAACTCTGGTTCACTCAGCCAGCCCAGGCATAAGGAGTAGACAACAATGGATCCAGAGTCTGCACAACAGCCCACCGACCCAGGCCAACAACCTGCGTCTCCACCACCTGTACCTCCGCAACCAGTGTCGGGGTCGCCCTACATGCTGAGCGACAACACCTATCCGCCACCAGCGCCACCTAATCCCAATGCCTCTTTCTCTCCACATATGACCGTGCCACCGGTGGCTGCTGGCTCGCAGCCACCTCCGCCCTATCCCACGCCGTATCCAGGCGCGCCCGCTGGCTACGCTTCGCCGCCGTCCGCGCCTACACCCTATCCCTACGGCGCTGCCCAGCCAGCGAACCAGTATCCAACCTTTCCTGGCGCACCCACCACACCGCAGTATTACGGGAGCGAATCGGGCTATTCCGCTCTCGCCACCCCCACACTGCCGCCCTCTTCTGGCTACATGCTAGAACAGCCGGGCCAACTGGGCCAGCGCGCCGCGCGCCGCCCACTCTGGCCACGAGGCGGCTCGGCCCTGTTCGTGGCAGGCGCAGCCACCTTTATTGCCACTTGTTTCCTGCCCTGGTATTCCGTTACCGTCTCCTTCGGCGCGCTCTATTCCGGCTCAGCGGTTGAGCATGCCTGGGGCTATTGGGCAGGCATGCTGGCGATGCTGGTTGTCGCCGCGGCCTGTCTCCTCTTCATCGCCAGGGCGCTGCGCTTTCGCGGCGCACTTCCGCTCTCTGATAGAGCGCATTACTTGTTCTTCGGAATGGTCGCGTTGGTCTGCGCCGCGCTCTACCTCGTCCATGCGTTCATCGGCTCGATTCAAAACATGGGTTCTGTGACCGCTGGACCTGGAATCGCGCTGTATGTTGGCATCGGTGGCGCCTTGCTCATGACACTTGGCGCGCTGCTCATGTAGCATCTGCCGAAGATGGGGCGCCATCTCGCTGTGTCTCACACCTCTAACCAACCTGTTGGCAACAGCCGCAAACAGGTCGGTTAGAGGATGAGCATGGCATCGCCGAAGCTGTAGAAGCGGTAACGCTGGGCAACAGCTTCGGCGTAGGCGCGCAGCGTGAGGTCGCGCCCGGCGAAGGCGCTGACAAGGACGACGAGCGTGGAGCGGGGCAGGTGGAAGTTGGTGAGCATGACATCTACGGCGCGGAACGTATAGCCCGGCTGGATGAAAAGTGAGGTACGGCCACGGTAGGGCATGACGAGGGCGCTGTTATCTGCTTCGGTACGCGCATCTCTCTCGCCTTCGGCTACGATGTCGCTGGGAATAGCACTCGGAATGCCGGTTGAGTTGATTTGACCACGCTGGGCGGCGGTGAGGGCGGCGACGCTTTCGAGCGTGCGCACGGCGGTGGTGCCGACGGCGACGATACGCCCGCCTGCCGCGCGTGTGCTGTTGATGCGCGCGGCGGTAGCGGCGGTCAGTTCAATCTCTTCGCTGTGCATTTTGTGGTCAGTGAGGTCGTCTTCGGCGATGGGACGGAAGGTGTCGAGGCCGATGTGAAGCGTCACGAAGGCAGTGCCGATTCCCTGAGTTTCGAGCGCGGCAAGCAGTTCGGGCGTAAAGTGGAGGCCAGCGGTGGGGGCTGCGGCGGACCCTGGCTCGCGGGCGTAGACGGTCTGGTAGCGTTCAGTATCGGCGAGCGGCTCGTGGATGTATGGGGGCAACGGCATGGCGCCATACGCGGCGAGGGCTTCGGCGACGCTGCCCGTTCTGGGAATCAGCCGTACAATACGGCCACCAGCAGGCGTGGTGGAGAGCGTTTCGGCGAGCAGCGCGCCATCGCCGAAGATGAGCCGTTGCCCCGCGTGGATGCGCTTGCCAGGGCGCACGAGGGCTTCCCAGCAGTCGGGGCCGATGTCGCCGCGGCTGGCGAGCAGCAGCAGTTCGACCTGGCCGCCGGTGCCCTCTTTAACGCCGCGCAGGCGTGCGGGCAAGACGCGGCTCTGGTTGGCGACAAGCAGATCATCGGGATGAAGATAGTCGCCAATGTCACGGAAAGTGCGATGCTCGATGAGACCGTTGTGGCGATGGAGGACGAGCAGACGTGAGCTATCGCGTGGCTCGACAGGATGCTGGGCAATAAGTTCAGCGGGCAGGTGGTAATCGAAGTCTTGGATTCGCATGGGATGCGGGAACCTACTTTTTCCGTAGCATGGTTTTCTCTGGCTGACGCTCCTGTGCAGTGTATGCCGCAGATAGGAGGCGTGTCCAGGCGACAGGGATGGGGGTCAAGATGGGCGTCAAGATGGGCGTTGCTTGGGCTTGCGAAGGGTGGGGTAGACAAATGGCTTGCCAAGCAAGGAGTAGAGCGCGCCGATGAGCGCCGCGGCCAGGGCGATAAACATGCCGCCGAGTAGCAAGATGACGATGCCGAAGAGCGCCAGAAAGAGGATGGGTATGGCCTGCGACCCAGTGGAATGGGTAGCGTTGATGGCGCTGCCCAGTTCGGTGAAGGCGACGCCAAGCAGCACAGCGACGGCGAGAGAGACAATGAGGGTGGTGCGCGTCTGCCAAAGCACGGCCTGGCGCGCTTGCTGTGAGACGAAAGGCGACCAGCGACGGAGCAGGAACCAGAGGACGGCTGCCACAGCCAGCCCCGGCAGGCTGAAGAAGATCAGCAGATGCGCGGTCGCCGCCAGCACACGCTCCGCCGCGCTAGGTGGTGGATATTCGACTGGCTGTTTGTGTGCTGGCCAGCGCGGCGCGGTCCGCACGTCACCTGGGTCACTCCCGCGCATGATGGACATGCCCGCACTCCCCTCCACTTCGCCGCAAGCGCGGGGAACATGCCCGGCCTGGTTCGCCATCACAGCATACGCAGTGTATTGGCGCGCGTCAACCCATGGCGTATAGTGGCGTATGATGTTTCCGCTAGATGCCCTTCCGCAGCAAGCCGCAGGGATCAGGGGCGTGCGTAGATGGCAACGCGCCATAGGCCGACGTTGCGCTGGAAGCGGCGCTCCAATCCGGCGTTGCGCAGCAGCGAATCAATGGTGCTCGTGCGATGGGCGAAGATGCGGAAGGGGTTTTTCCTGAGGCGAAAGAGCGTATTGGCCACTGCGGAAAGCGCGCCAGAGAACCACGAGTCGCGGGGATAGACGAGGCCATAGAGTCTGCGCGCCTTGCTCGCGGACGCCTGAACCAGAGCGTGCACATCGTGGTAGCAACAGATGACGCGATCAAGCGTGACAATGTCGGCCGGGGCGATAGTGGGGGCAAGGGCGACGAAATTGCCGTGCTGGTAGGCCATGCGGTCGCCGAAACCCTGGCGGGCTGCTTCGGCACGAGCGGCGGCGATATAGGCGCTAGAAGCATCTACGTCGGTGGCGCTGGTTACGCCCACGCTGAGGAGGTCGAGCGGAATAGCGCCGATGCCGCCACCAATGTCGAGGAGAGTTGCGCCCTCTACGGGCGACGCGCGCAAAGCATCCAATAAGACGCGCGTACTGCGCGCGGGGCCATCGCGGCGGTACTTCTTTAGGCTGCGAGCGGCTTCACGTTCATTGAAAAAGCCTTCTATGCCCTGGCACTGGCAGCAATCCATGGCGCTCATCCTTTCGATGGCTTTCGGCATACGCTATGCGGGCACTATATATCAATTCGCAGTGGCGTGCCAGCTATGGAGGAAGTGACACATTCAAGGCCCGCGAACGGTTCTCAAGGTGATAGAATACAGCACAGAGAGCAGCGAGTAAGCATCCAGTCAGGGGGCAGGAGTGGATCAGAGCGACGAGCAGACCGCAGACGTCACCACGCAAGACGAACAGCGGGTAGACGCAAACCCGGAGGCCGGGGCAAAGGCAGCCGATGCGGCGACAACCGACCAGGGCGAGAACACGTCGGAGACCGCTGGTGACGCGCCCAGCGCAGGGGCGGCTGATGGCGAGCCAGACGCGGGTGCGTCCGCGAATGGGACGACGCAGGAGCCTGAGGCCACGAGCAAAGGCACACCAGATGAGCATGCGCCGCTGACGCCGGGAACGCGGCTGGATTTCCTGGTGATTGATCGTCTGGTGAAGGATACGGCGGACGAGCGTGTGTATCTGGTGTACGAGGCGGGACGCGAGAAGCTTCTGGAAGATCGCATGCTCATCCATGAGGGCGAAGAGGGCGCGTTCAATGGCGTGGCGGAGATGATGAGTAGCAGTCTGCGTCATCCGCGGCTGCTGGCGCCACGTCTGATCCTCTCGCGAGAGGGCCATGACTATTTGGTGTTGGATGCGCTGACTGGGCCGAACGGCGACTTGCTGCCCACGGCGCAGAAGAGTGGCACACGGCTGGACGTGGTGGATGCCTTGCGCGCTGGTATCGGTATTGGCGATGCGCTGAATTACCTGCATCGCAATGATGTCGCTCATCTGCACGTTGCGCCCGATACGCTGATTGTAGTGAATGGACGCACGTACCTGACTGGGGTGGAGCAGGGGAGTTATCTTGCCAGGAAAGATGATCCCACGCCGCTCTATGCGCAGGACGCCAACAGTCTGGCGCGTGCGCTTGGCGCCTTGGCGGGGATCGCGGGCGATGAGGGCGAAGACACGGAGGACATGGCGCGCGAGAATCTACGCCGCATCGTCGCATATGGTGAGGCGGATGGATTCACCAGCCCAACGGAGGTGGTGACGGCCTGTGGGGTAGCCATCGAGAGCGCCGCACGGGCATTGCCGATTCCGCCCGCCGAGAACACCACAGAGCGAATTGCGCTGACCTACGCCACAGCGACAACGGTGGGTATGGTACGCTCGCAGAACCAGGATGCCTGCGCCGCAATGATCTTTGACGTATACGACGATCAAGCGGCAGGGGAGCCGCTGGCAGTGTTTTTGGTGGCAGATGGCATGGGCGGCGAAGCGCATGGTGAGGTTGCCAGCCGCATTGCCGCGCGCACGGTGCCCATCGAGTTGATGAGCGCACTGGCGCTGCCCCGGCTCAGCCGCGCGCTGCGGCCTGAGGTGGGGGTGCCTACCGTCGGCCAGGATTCGCCAGCAGATAAGGAGCGCGCAGAGACAGACGCTGGCAAGCCCGCTGAAGATGCAGTAGATGCGCAAGAAACGGCAAACGAGGAGTTGAGCCTGGCGCACGCGCTGGTACGCGCCTCTGAGGCGGCGAACGCGCGGATACGAGCGCTGGTAGCCGAGATTGGCCGTGCGTCGGGCACGACACTGACGGCGTTGGCGATGCACGGTACACAGGCTGCGCTGGCGCATGTGGGCGATAGTCGCGCGTATCTGCTGCGCAACAAGGTGCTGGTGGCGCTAACAGACGACCATTCGGTGCTGGCACGCCTGCAAATGCTCGACCATCCGCTGCTGAGCGACCCGGATGTGTTCATTCCGCGTAGCATGCTCTATCGCTCGCTCGGTCAGGAGGATGAGATGCTGCCGGATTTGCTGGAGTTGCGGCTGGCGGCTGGCGATCGGCTGGTGCTATGCTCGGATGGGCTGTGGGACGAAGTGGATGCGGAGGCCACGGGCACGATTCTCGGCGAGGCTAGCGATCCGGCGTCATGCGCGCAGGCGCTGGTGCGAGCCGCCAATACCGCCGGTGGGCACGACAATAGTACGGCGGTGGCCGTCTTTGTTCACGCGGTGCCAGAGGACGAGGCAGCGAGCATGCCGCGTCCTGACGACGATGAGGATGCCAACGCCTGGATGCCAGAACCCAGTGAGCCAGGGAAATAGCAGGGAGAAGCGTGTATATGACTGCCCCACATTCGATAGTGACTTACAATCTGGCGGGACGTGTTGCGCTGATCCCTGGCGGGCTGGGAGGCTTGGGCAGCGCAGTGAGCCAGGCGTTCGTCGAAGCAGGGGCGACGGTGATCACAGCGGGCGCGAGTGAGTCGCCAGCGGAGCTGGATGCGCTGCAGACGGCGCTCGGCGTGGATGGGGAGCGACTGTCATACCAGCGCGCGGATGCCGGGCAGGAGGCCGACGTGGAAGCGCTGGTGTGGTCCGTGGTGGAGCAGCATCACCGGCTCGACATCCTGGTGAATCTGATCGGCGGGTGGTCGGCAGGGCAGCCTGTCACGGCGCTGGAGCTTTCCACCTGGCAGAAGATGTTCGATCTGAATCTGCGTACCGCGTTTCTGCTGGCCAAGCACGCCGCGCATCCCATGACCCAGCAGAATTGGGGGCGGATCCTGCATGTATCGTCGCGCACCGCGCGCAGCGGGCGGCGCAATGCTGCCGCCTATGCCATCTCGAAGAACGCGGTGATTAACCTCGCCGAGATTCAGGCTGAAGAACTGCGCGAGGCGCGCATTACGGTGAACGCCATTCTGCCGAGCATTATAGATACGCCAGCCAACCGCGCGAGCATGCCCAACGTTGACTTCTCGCGCTGGCCGAAGGCTGAGGAGGTCGCGCGGGTGCTGCTCTTCCTGGCGTCGGATGACGCCAAGCTGATTAGCGGCGCGGCAATCCCCGTCTATGGGCTGGCATGAGGCCACATCAGCGACGAGTCTTATTCCGCCGCGACCGTGATATTGCCGGCGTCCACCCGCACATGGAGCGTGCCGCTGGGTTGCGCGCCCAACGGACCGCTGGCGGACTGGCGGGCGAAGTCGCGCGTGGTGTTGACACGCCACCCTGAGACCGAGACGGTGCCGGCCACCGATTGTGCGTCCAGGTAGACATTGGTATCGCGGCTCAGAAATAGCCGTGCATTGCCTGCGTTGACGCGCGCATCCAGCGAGGCGCCGGTGGCGAGCGCACCGTGCAGCGTCAGGTTTCCGGCATTCAGCTTCAGATCAGAGCCGCTGGCGAAGGTGGCACCGCGCGTATCCAGGTTGCCCGCGTTGACTTTGGCGCGGATGCCCCCGGCGATGCCATCAATCGTGGCATTACCCGCATTGAGTTGCAGGTCAAGCGTGGTGGCGGCAGGTGTCGTGATGTCAAAATCTACTGTGACATTCTTGCCAATGAGCGACCAGCCTTCTTTGTTGGTTTCGACGTGGATCGTATTGCCTTGCTGGGATACCTCCACCTGGACACGCCCCAGGTCGGCTTCGCTGGCGGTTCCAAAGATGCCCCCGCGGGCGCGCTTGGTGACGATTACCGTCACTTGATCCGCAGCGCCCGCCACCACGCGGACATTGCCTGCGAAGTTACGCAGTTCCAGAGTAGGCATGCCTTCGACACGCAGTTCGTGCTGTTCGGTGATCGTTGCCGCCATGGTGAATGCTCCTCTCGCTCCTCTGGTTATGTTGACGTACTATCCAGTCGGTATATGAATCATACCGCAGAGCGCGAAAAACGTCAAGGACCCATCATGAAGTGGGCCGAATGTGACATGGTATGCGTCTTGCGGAATCACTGCCAGGCATGCACTTTGAAGGAGGCGCCGCAATGTCACTTCAAGAGAACCCCAACAGCACGGGCATGGACCCGGTGGTGCTCTTCAATATTGCGCCAGGCGCGCTGGCGGTGGGCACGGATGGATTGCTGGGGACTATCGCGCAGATTGTGGTGGACCGTGCCACAGGTGGGCTGGATGCGCTGATTCTGCGGCGCGGTGACACGGGTACGGAGGTCGAGTTGCCCGCAACACATATCACACGTTCGACCGGCGATCAGGTATTTCTGGACATTGGCTTCGAAGATTTCACGTCCCATCCGCACCTTGCGATTCCGTATGATCCCAGCCGCTATGTGCCAGTCGAGCCAAGGCCAGCGAAACCACCGGAGCCGGAGCACAGCGCGGAACCTGCGCCGCCGACGGAGACCCGCACACCTTCTGACGCGCGTGCGCCGTTCATGCAAAGCAGCCCAACACCAGAAACCACTGGCACGCTGATCGGTGGGAAGCCGAGCACGGGTGGCTATGGCTCCGCATCCTCCGTACCCGTGGTGGAAGAGTGGCGGGATGAACAGCCACAGCCGCCAGCAAACACAGGCGAATCGGCGCAGGAGCGCTCGGCGGAAGCTGAGGGCATGCGCGCGGTGTTTGCCGATGCGGCGAAGATGGCGTCACCGCCGAATCCGGACGCTTTTCCGGAGCTAGATGCCATGGCGGAAGCTGTGACTCAGGCGCAAGAGAAAGCGCCGCTGCCCGTAACGACGGAAGAAGCCGCCATACAAGAGGACCCCGATCCGTATCCCGAAATGGACCGGTCGCGCGACGTGTCCGATGTGACACAGACGGCGCTGCCCACCACGCCGGACGCGGCGACGGAAGTGGGTTCGCAGGAGGCGATGCAGGTCTCGGAACACATGATGCGTCCGGAGGAGATCGCCGAAACCACACAAAACCCAGTGTCGCGGCCATCGCCGGATGAGATTCCGACACGCCCGCTGCGTGCCGTTGAGCGCATCCAAGAAGAGGATATGAAGCGGCCTGACCAGCCGCCTGGCACAGCAGGTACCATGAATTTATCGTGGCGACCGAGCGAATACCATGATATGACCGTCTCGCTGCAACCATCTGGGCTGATGAACGTGCTGACGCTAGTGCTGGCGGGGGCGGGGTTCACGGCAGGCGTGCTGATCGGCGTCTTTACTTCGATGCGTCGCCGCCGCGAAGAGACATCAGTCCCAGCGCCAGAGCGGCAGCCAGCCATAGATTGATATTGCCCGCTCGGTGCGGTGTCGTGGATATGTCACTATGCAAAGTAGGTTTGCATACGTGCGGATAGCATATGTGGGGCAATGCTTCGTAGGTGCGGGCTGTTAGATCACACATCATCTCGCCGCAAGGTGGGTGAGCTACAAGTCAACACTGGGATCGAAGCAGTCTATACACAGACTTCCATACTAAAGGAAACTGTTTTTGACCGGCGAAGGATGTGTCGGCGGTCATCACTGGCAACAGGCCATCGCTCACACACAGCCGCGTGATCATCAGTTCGGCCCGATTCACCGCTATCCTCCGCGTCTGAAGTTTAGTGGTTCTGGGGACAAGCGGGGATGAACCTGGGCTGCTTACAAACACGGTACACTTCGAGACAATCAGGTGGATAGCGGGATAGGGCAGGCGAGCTGAAATCGCGCGCTGCCTAGGCGTGACACGACCATGAGGAGGAGAGAATCATGGCGATGCTCTTTACGTTCCTGTATCGCAACCTCAAGGGCTATCGCCTGCTCGTGTTGCTCGCCGTCTTGGTCACTGTCACACAGGTGTTTGTCGCGATCAGTATGGCGTTTCCCCTAAAGTTTATCCCCAGCAAAGTCCAGAATCCCGGGAACGATCCTTCGTGCCTCTTCCCTTTCCTCAATCCCATTTTGGATAAGTTCGACACCCCACGGATCGCCCCCGAACTACAGCCGCTGGCTCCTGGCCAGCCACCGCAAGCTCCGGGACTGACGCAATGTCCATATAACCCAAGCCATCCCAGCCCGTACCTGATGACCAGTCACCATACCGTCAATGGAGTGATCGTTTTCTCAGTCGTGATGCTGGTTATCCTTGGGCTGATCAATGCTGGCCTAATCTACTTAGACCTCTTCCTGGCGTCACACATTTCGCAGAATCTCAGCGCCAGGCTGCGAAATCGGCTCTTCGACCATCTCCAGCGCCTCTCGCTTGATTGGCACGGCAAACAGAAAAAGGGTGATCTGGTCAACCGGATCACAGGCAATGTCGCCGACATCGAGAAATTGGTGACAGACGGCATGGTTGACTTGTTGGCGGGCACGCTGACACTTGTCGGCGTGATCGTGGTGATGCTTGCCCTCAGCCCAACCTATACGCTGATCGCCGCAACCATCATTCCGGCGCTGTTCCTGATGACTTACACGTATACACGCAACATTAAGGCAGCGACCAAGCGGGCGTCAAAGGCGACGGGACAGGTCTCAGATGTGGCGACTGAAGACATCAATGCGCTCACGGTCATCAAGGTCTTTACGCGCGAGGAACCAGAAAGCAATCGCTTTGGCGGATATGTCGAAACCACCCGTCGCTCAGGTCTGCGGGCAGGCAGATTGCAAGCGCAATTTACGCCACTGGTGGGCTTCTTGGTTGCGCTGGGCACCGCAGCGGTCCTTGGGGCGGGTGGTTATTCTGCCGCCGGGAACAACTTTAACCTTGGCCTCGTTACCGTGCAGCCTCTCAGTATTGATATCGGGCTGCTAGTCCTGTTCATGACATTTCTGGCCCTGCTCTACCAGCCTATGCGTGACCTTTCAAAGCTGAGCACTCTGGCCGGAACAGCTTCCGCGGGCGTCGAACGCATTCAAGAGGTATTTGATCAGGCTCCCGAAATTCTGGAGAGCCAGACACCCTACCATGGCCCGACCAAACTGCGCGGTGAGGTCGTTTTCGACAATGTCTACTTTGGCTACACACCTGAACGGGCAGTACTCAAAGGGATCAGCATGCAAGTGCCTACTGGCAAACGGGTGGGGCTGGTGGGATTGTCCGGCGGCGGCAAGACCACGCTGGTGAAGTTAATCCCGCGTTTCTATGAAGCGCAACAAGGATCGGTACGTATAGACGGACTCGATAATCGCCTCTATCCCCTCGCGGTGCTGCGGCGAAATATCAGTATGGTACTTCAGGAATCAGTACTCTTCGAGGGGAGCATTGCAGACAACATTTCCATCGGCAGACCAGATGCCACACCCGAAGAGGTGGTTGAGGCGGCGCGCAAAGCGAATATACATGAGGTAATCCTGCGGGATCTTGGTGGCTACGAGCGCCTGGTTACTGAACAAGGCAAAGACCTCTCTGGCGGTCAGCGCCAGCGCATCGCTATCGCCCGCGCGATTCTTCGCGACGCCCCAATCCTGATTCTTGATGAGCCGACGGCGGCGCTGGATGTTGAGGCCGAAACTGAAGTGATGCGCGCGCTCCACCAATTAGTGGAGGGACGTACGGTGATTATGATCTCTCACCGCCTGAGCACACTGGGGAGTGTTGACGAGATCATCGTCCTTAAAGCCGGCCAGATTGCCGAACAGGGAACCTTTGCAGAATTGAAGGAGCGAGGCGGCGTCTTCGCCGCACTGCTTGAGGAACAGAATCGCTATAACCTCGAAAAGGTGGCGGAACAGAATCGCTATAACCTGCAAAAGGCTGGCAACGACTCCATTGTCCGTTCGGCCTTTGTGCCGCTGGGGGTGGATGACGACCACCTGTCTCGCCAGCAAGTTCCTCCTGCCACCGACCGGGTGAAAGGAGAGCGCGCGGCACAGCGCGCCGGAACTCCGATAGGAATGGCACAGGCAGCGCCAGGAGATGGAAATCGGGGCCCGGCGGATCTTAGCGCTACTGTGATAGCAGTGCAGCGGCAGCAAGCGCCTCCAGCCGAGATCACCGTTGCGATGGATGGTCAGATACTCACCCGACATGCGCTGAACAAGTCCATCATGACGATTGGCCGGCTCGCGGCAAATGATATTACCGTGCCATTGCCGGGTATCTCGCGCACGCACGCGAAGATCGTTGCCAGAAATGGCGCCTGGGTTATTGAGGATACCGAAAGTTTGAATGGGCTGATCTACCACGGTGAGCGTGTTGATCGCCTCATCCTGAAGACTGGCGACCGGATCCTTTTAGCGGCAGGAGTGGTGCTGCACTACCAGACGGTATCTTAGGGCGGTTGTGAAAAGGAGTAGGAGATGGCGAAACCAGCCCCGATAGCGCCTAAAGGCCGAATTTCACCGCCGCCTGCTCGCGGAAAGCGAATCTCAGCAGGCCGCATATTCACCTGGATCTCAGGCATCGTCAGCTTCAGCCTAGTGCTGTATCTGTTCGGGGCGGTCGTACACCAGTTCGTCTTTCCGCCGCCAGCGCAGCGGCTGATCATTGTCCAGGATGTTCGCCTTCCAAACGGCCTGGGCAAGAACGCGCAGGACGCAGCTTCACTGGCCCCTGGGATCGAAGACACATTGACCGACGGATTCGATTTCCAGGCGTATGATGCCGCGACACACCGTCTGTTCATTGCCCATACCGGCCCCGATCCCGACATCATGAAGCAGCAGCACATTCCGTTCGATCCTCAGTACGACGGCAATGTAACGGTCTTTGACACTGCGCAAAATAAGGTGGTCGCGAGAATACCTGCCCCACAAGTAGCGGGGGTAATTGACGCGCCTGATCTCGGCAAGGTCTTCGCGGCGGATGCAGAGGATAACATTATTTTTGACATCAACGTCAATACGATGCAAATCCAGGGGCAAATCCAGCTCCCTGATAACGACGGCCCCGACGCCGTCGCGTATGACCCAGACGATCATCGCATCTTCGTTTCCGATCCCGGAACCCCGGCGGACTCCCTCGAATCTATGAACACTGATCCGAAAAATCAGGACGTAGCGGTGATTGACGCGGTGAACGATACACTGATCGGCCTAGTGAACGTTGGCTTGCTGCCCCTTCTGCCGGGGGAGAAGGCTCCGGTCACTGGCGATAACCTGCCGACGTGGGGGCGCGATGTGGGCCATAGTGATTATGACCTTGGGCACGAGTACGTGGCCTTGCAGGTCGCGGCCAATGCGGACGATCCCAATGCCTATATCCTGCCGCCACATGCTACCGCTGAGTTTGCTTCGATTAACGCCGTGACGCTGAAAGTTGATAAGATCATCCGGCTGTCCCCCAATTGCAGCACGCCACATGGGATGACTATTGACAGGGAGCAGCATGCAGCCTTTGTGGCCTGCACCGACTTCGATCCCCAATCCGGGCTGTTCGAGTATCTGCTGCGGGTTGATCTCGCCACTATGACGGTGATCCCCACAGACCCCAAGACGACCTCCTTGGCCGGAACCAGGCCAGACGTGGTGCGAATTGACCATACGCTCCACGTGTTGTTCGTGTCGGGCGCGAGTGGTGTGACGATCTTCGACGAGAAAGCTGGCGAGTTCCACCGCCTGGGCGAAGCGGTTATCGGCGGAGAGACGCATAATATTGCGATCAATGAAGAGACGCAGCAGATGTACTTCGCCATCTTTGCCGGGGGCTTACCTGTGGTGCGCATCTGCCGTTATAACCCGCATGGACAGTAACACAGACTGAGCGAGCGAATCGCATGCTGATTTGCTTCAGCCTGGATTCGCTCGCTCAGTGAACAGGTGCATGAAGTGGTTGGTTAGCTCACTGCATGGGTCTTCTCGCGAACGGGACGAATTGGCGCGGTGCGCCGGAGCATGCTCTGGTTGGCGGAGGCCAGCGCACGGAAGAAGAACCATACGCCCACGAGCGCGAGGCCAGCCATGGAGATCCACATCAGCGCCAGGGCAAGCGATGGGTTGGCGTTGCTGACGAGGTTGTTGGCGAACCAGCTCAAGTGTTCCTGGCTGGCGGCTTCGACGCCAAATGTCTGGGGCACGTAATACAGGGTCGCTCCAACGATGAGGAAGATCGTTGCGAAGCGGTAGGCGCGAATATCGTCGTCCACCCGCAGGATAATCTTGACCGCCAGAGCAAGCAGCAAACAGAGCGCCGCGAGCGAGCCAGTAATGGGCAGCGGCAACTGGGTGACTACATTAGGCAGGAAGAAGATCCAACTCAGCGCGAATGTCACGACTAGCACTGCGTCACGCGTGAGCAGGTACGACATCCACCAGACATCCGCGCCGAGGCGCAGGCCACAGCGTCGCAATGTGCGCAGCACGTAGGGCCGCGCGAAGTGAAGAATCAGGGTCATCGTCCAGAGGGCGGGCAGGAAGGCGACGAGTGTGGCGACGAGCCACTGTGCGCCACCCTGAACCAGGGCTTGCGTGATAGCGTTTGCGACATCTTCGGGGGTCATCTTCTCTACTCCTCTCGCACATGTGAGAGCACTCGTTGCGTAATGGTCGGGTGGCGCTACGCTTGAGCGCCGGGTAGTTGTTGCGTGTGCTAACGCGCCACTGGCTCGCTTTCGGCAGCCTCAGGTTGTCCGCCAGTCTTTAGCGCATAGCCAGCGGCAATCGCTGCCAGGATGGCGATGAGCGCGATGGACACGTAGGCAAGGCCGACGGCCCAGATCGGATTCGTGCTGGTGACGAGGAAGTTGCTGACATCAGCGATACTGCCCGCAGCAACCGCGCTTGCCTGGACACCGAGCACGTAGGGCACGAAGTAGAGCAACGCACCAAGGCCCAGCAGATAGGTGACGGCTCGGAAGGCGCGTGCGTTATGATCAGGATCGCCCATCAGTTTGATAAGCAGCACGCCAAACAGCACGACCGCCGCAAGCCCGCCAGTGAGTGGAAGTTGATCGGTGACGACGACATCGGGGAAGAAGAACATGAAGCTCATCACGACGCCAGAGACGATCAACAGGTCGCGCAGGGCGACGTAGATCAGCCAGAGCATGTCCGCGCCCAGACGCAGCGTGAACCGATCAATGATACTCAAGACATAGGGGCGGCCGAGATGCAGCCCCAGCAAAACAATCCAGATGATCGGCAGGGCGGCGGCCAGCGTGCCTTCGAGGAACTGCTCGCCTCCCGCATTGATACCATCCACAATCGCGTTGGTGAGATCTTGTACCGACATGGAGAAACCTCCTGTGGACTACAGGCGCTCTCAGTGAGGAGCGCGAACTACGGCAGGTTGGTTGGCACCGGTGACTTTGACGGTAGGGCAGAGATACGCCAGGTCACAGCGTAGGCAGCGGCTGCCTTCGCGTTGCGCCTGCTCTTCGGTGAAGCCGAGCGCGAATTCGACGTTGCGGTCGCGCGCGGCGTTTTCCGCACGCAGTGGCATCTCTTCACGCGGGCTAGAATGCAGGTCGAGAGTGATGGTGCCATCTGGCGGCAAGGTTGAGGTGGTCTCGAACTCGTCTTCGGGCATCTCCGCGACGCTCTGCGGGTTCAGGCCGCGCAGATACGCATGGATTGAGCGGGCGGCTATGCGTCCGTGGGCGGCGGCATGAATGATGGACTTCGGCCCATAGGTAACATCGCCTGCTGCAAAGATGCCCTCGCCACCAGTCGCCAGGGTCTGGGGGTTCACTAGTAAGCCACCCCACGCGGCGACCTCTACGCTGGTGCCTTCCGGCAAGAACGAGGGATCAGGGGCTTCGCCAATGGCGACGAGCACGACATTGGCGGGCAAGTCGAACTCGGAATCTGGGATGGGAAGCGGCTGTCGCCGACCATGCGCATCTGGCTCGCCCTGGCGCATGCGCTGGCAAGTCACGCTGCGGAGCTGGCCTTCGGCGCCGTTCAACCGAAGTGGGGCAGCTAGCTCAGTAAGCTGGATGCCTTCGGCGAGCGCGGCGCGCACTTCTTCGGGCTGCGCTGGCATCTCGTCGCGTGTACGGCGGTAGAGAATATGCACGGTTGTGGCCCCTGCGCGCAAAGCTGAGCGCGCCGCATCCATTGCCGTGCTGCCGCCGCCGACAACGACAACCATGCCCGTGAGCCGTGTCTCGGGGGCAAGGTTGTACTGCTTCAGGAATGTCGTTGCGGGAATGACCCCTTTCAGTTCAGTCTCACCGGCAATCCCAAGGCGCTGGCTGCGTTGCGCGCCCACCGCCAGGAGGACTGCGTCATACTGGTCGCGCAAGTCATTCAAGGTGACATCGCGGCCAATCGCCGTGTTCAAGCGCAATTCCACGCCCAGTTCGCGTATCGCATCAATGTCGCGATTCAACTCGGCGCGAGGCAGGCGATATTCTGGGATGCCAATGGACATCATGCCGCCCGCGACCGGCATGGCATCGAAGACGGTAACGCCATATCCCCTGCGAGCGAGGTAATAGGCCGCGCTTAGGCCGGTTGGGCCAGCGCCCACTATCGCCACGTTCTCATGGTATTGGTGCTTGGGATGCGGTAGGTGGCGTTGGTACACGCCGTGGTCAGTGGCGAAGCGTTTCAGGTCGCGAATAGCGATGGGCGCATCGAACTCACCGCGCCGACAGACCGCCTCGCAGGGAGCAGTGCAGACACGGCCGCAGATCGCCGGGAAAGGGTTCGGCTCAGAGGCGACCTGTAACGCCTCGGAGTAGCGGCCCTGGGCGACAAGGCTGACATAGAGACCAGCGTTGGTGCCGACGGGGCATGCCGCCTGACATGGCGCACGCAGATCCTCTTTGCGCTCACCAAGCCAGGTGCGCCAGGTCTGCCATACGTCATTCCGTTCGGCGACGTGCCATGCGTGACCGTCGCCCCACGGGGTTTCGCCCGGCTCTTCGGGCATGGCGCGTGTGTAGGCATCGAGTGGTTGCCAACCATCTACAGGGGGCAGATAGGTGATGAGGCCACGACGAGCAAGGGCAGGCGCATCGGAGCCAGCCTGAATGGTGATGGCGCTGGTTGGGCACTCCTGGGCGCAGACCTGGCAGCCAATGCAGTCCGCGACCTGCACCGGCGCGAGCATCATCCAGGGCCGCGTAGCCGATTCGGTGGGAATCGGACTTCTCCGTTCTGCTTCACGCGCCAGTTCGCCATCGCCAGCGGGGCGTGTCATATCGAGACAGCGCACCGGGCAGAGATCCATGCAGATGCCGCAATTGATACAGACATCTTCGCGCACAAGGAAACGGTAAGCCATACGGATCTCCTTTCGAGATCACGCGACGCGCTACAAAACGCCACCTCCGAGGAACAGCAAACCGAACGAGGATATACAAAGTTGCGTAGGCAATTTGACTGAAACAAGTGTGATGGGGATATATCACGGGCATGTCACAGCGTCCGAATCCGGTGTCACGCGTGGTTCACAAGCGAGGGGAACTATACTTCAGTGCAAAACACACCCTCTTCTGACCTGCGGAAGAGGGTGTGTTGAGATAGGCGTCCATGCCGCGCTTCGTCAGCAGAGGGCGCTCATCCTTGTGAGACGGACGTACAGAGCATGGACGCAAAGTGGGGTCAAGCAGGATCGCGCAACATCCCAGCGCCTTACCTACTGTGCGTCAGCGCCAACCGGCTTAGTGAGCCTTTGGGTTTACGGGGATGCGCTTGGGCGAGGCTGCTGTGCTCTTCGGAATGGTGAGTGTGAGCACACCATGCTCATAGGTCGCCTGGACCTTGTCGGCATCTACGCTTCCGGGCATCTCGAACGTGCGTGTAACCTCGCCAGCATAGCGCTCGCGGCGCACATAGTTTCCCGCTTTCTCCTCCTTCGTTTCGCGCTTTGTCGCGGCGTGGATGGTGAGCACGCCACCTTTGGCGGTGACCTCCACTTCCTCTGGCTTGAAGCCAGGGAGCGCGGCCTCCACAACATACGAGGTGTCAGTCTCCAGAATGTCTACTGGTAGTCGGTATGTGGGGAAGCTGGGCAGGCCCATGCCAAAGAAGCTGCTATCAATGAGCCGGTTCATCACGTCGCGCAAGGGCAGTGGAGATTCCATCGGGTCAAATACGCTCATGGACATAGGTTCCTCCTTCACACCTGCGGTGGTGTGTGTCTAGCAACGGCGGTCAGCATCGTGGCCACCTCTGGCAGCATAAGATGCTGCGCTCACATTGGCCTCACTGTCCGCAGAGCGCATACCACAGTATGCTCACTGCTCTCTGCTCCCTATGTGCTCACTATCCGTGATCGCGGATGAGACGAATTGCTTCCTGACCGTACTGTGAAGCGTGGAGCATTCTACGTGACGGCCTCGTGAGATGGCTGCCATATATTTGCGAGTGCAGGGTCATGCACGGCGCAAGCCATGTGGGCCAGCCTGCCAGATGAACTGGTAGCAGAGCAGAAAAGAGGGTTACCATGGCAGATCGCATGTCGCTCATCGTGTTCTCCGGGACGGTGGATAAGCTGATGGCCGCATCCATTCTCACGACGGGAGCCGCCGCGATGGGGATGGAAGTCGAACTGTTTCTCACGACCTGGGGACTTGAGGCGTTCCGCAAAGATGCGTATAAGACGAACACGCGTGTCAGTGCGGACTTTCAGGACTATGCTTCGCCGATGATGGAAGCAATGCAAGCGAAGCATGTTCCGTCCTGGATGGAGAATCTGCTCGGCGCACGTGAGATTGGCGATGTGAAGGTCTTCGCATGCAGCATGACGATGGAACTCTTCGGCATCAAGCATGAAGACCTCGAACCTATCGTTGACGAGGTGACTGGGGTCGCGACGTTCGTCGAGCGTGCGAAAGAGAGCGCGATCACCCTGTTCATTTGAACGGCGCGTGACTACCACCGCGCTTCCCTAATACGCGCTCGGCAGCATCACCACTGGTCTGGAAGGAAAGGAAACGCACAATGGGTGCTTTTATCCAGTTCATGCAAAGCCACACAGGAAGGCTCGTGCGTATCGTCGCGGGCGGGTCGCTGATGATTGCAGGTATCTGGCTGGTCGGTGGTGTATGGGGAGTGGTTCTCGCCGTTATCGGCGCGGTTCCGGTGGTAGCGGGAGCGGTTGGCATCTGTCTGATTGCCCCGCTCTTTGGCTACGAGCTATCCAGCGAGTGAGGTTGGATAGGGACAAAGGAGACACCAATGTTAGACATCGGCAACATCATCATTGATAAAGAGATTGATGCCCGTGGCAGTTTCTGCCCTGGGCCGTTGATGGAGTTGATCCGCGGAATGAAGGCGCTGCACGTGGGTGGTGTCCTGGCGGTTCTCTCCAGCGATCCCGGCTCATCCAAAGACATCCCCGCCTGGATTCAGAAGGCTGGTCATGAGTTGATCGGTGTCTTCCCAGAGCAAGGCTATACGCGCTTCGTCGCACGCAAGACACACTGAACGCTCGTGCCTGAAAGGAGGCGGCATCATGCCGCAACGGATCGTGATAGTTGGTGGCGGGGTGGGCGGCACCATCGTCGCCAATCTCGTCGCCAGAGCGTTGCGCCCCGACGAGGCGATGATTACGCTGATTGACGCCACTGGCGAACATGCCTACATGCCTGGCTGGCTCTATCTGCCGTTCAATGGTTCGGAGGGTATTGACCTGACACGGCCAGAGCGCGGCTTACTGAATAAGCATGTGCAGCTCGTCACTGGGGAGGTGCAGCGCATTGACGTATCGGCGCGCGAAGTGACGGTTCATGCCAGCCCTGGCATGGCGGGCATGCGTGGCACAGGCGGCGCGATTGAGGCACGCTACGGCTACGACTATCTGGTGCTGGCGACCGGCGCGCGACTGGCCCCAGAAGATCTGAGCGGCCTGAGCGGGAGCGAAGACGCCTGGCACCACTTCTACAGCCTGGATGGCGCGTTGCGGCTCGGCTCGGCGCTACGTGTGCTCAATGGCGGGCGAATCGTGGTCGCCATCGGCGGCATTCCGTATCGCTGCCCACCCGCGCCGCTGGAGTTCCTCTTCCTGTTGGATGAATGGCTGCGAAAACGTGGCATTCGTGAGCGGACGGAGATCGAGTATCTCTCGCCGCTGCCACGAGTCTTCCCTATCGAGAGCGTAGCCGAAGTCGCCACGCCGTTGCTTGAGCAGCGCGATATTCACTATCGGGTGTTCTTCAACACTGACGAGGTGGATACAGAGCGGCGGGTTGTCCGGTCACTGGAAGGCGAGGCAGCGGAATATGATCTGCTGGTGATGATTCCACCACACAGGGGCGCACGCATCGTCGAAGAGGCGGGGCTAGGCGATGAGCAAGGGTGGATCGCGACCGACCGTGCGACGCTGGAGGTGAAAGGACACGAGGGTATCTATGCCCTGGGTGACGCGACCGATCTGCCGGTCTCGAAGAGCGGCTCGGCGGCGCATTTCGAGGCGAAGGTGGTGGCGGCACGGCTCATCGCCGCTGTGCGTGGTGAAGAACCAGACCCGCAACATGCCACCTATGACGGTGAGGTGATGTGTTTCTTGGAGACGGGCCACAATGCGGCAACGCAACTCGTCTTCAATTACGAGAACCCACCACATCCGCCGCGACCAAGCCTCTTCTACCACATGGAGAAGATGCTGTTCAATCGCGCCTACTGGCATATCGTGCCGCAGGGGCTGGTCTAGTGGGCACGGAATGTGCGCGGACTTTTAGGGGGGCGCGCCGCTTAACCGGCTGGCGCGGCCCCCTGAAGGATGTGGCGACAGTGATGGTATTGGCCGCATGGTAAGGAAGGAACGAAAGCGCATGAGCGAGCAGTTCGATGCTGTGGTCATTGGCGCGGGCATCGCGGGTGAGACATGCGCGCAACGCTTGCGAGACGCTGGCCGGAGCGTGGCGCTGGTCGAGCGCGACCTCATCGGCGGTGAATGCGCCTATTGGGCAAGTATTCCTTCTAAGACATTGTTTGGACCCGCTAATCTGCTCTGGCGCGCACAGCAAATTGCTGGGATCCATTCGCCAGCGGTTGGTGGTCCGCATGGCACTATCCCGCGTGACGCTTTGCTTCCGGCGCTGGATGATGCGGCACAGATGGATGCGCTTCAGCGCACGGGCATCGCCGTCATTCGCGGGAATGCGCGCGTGCTGAGCGCGGGGCGCGTCGAAGTCGCGGACCGTCTACTCGAAACGGAGCGCCTGGTGCTGGCGACAGGATCAGCGCCGCGCATTCCAGACATTGCCGGATTGGCTGCCAGTGTCTATTGGACCAACCGCGAGGCGACGGCATTCAAGGCGCTCCCGCAATCCGTCCTGGTGCTGGGCGGTGAATCGCAGGCCATCGAGCTAGCGCAGATGTTCCGGCTGTTTGGCGCTGATGTAACGCTCGTCACTAAAGCTGCGCGCCTCATCACTCACGAAGATGCGGACGCAGCGGCGCTCATCACGCGCTATCTTTACCAAAGCGGTATCCGTGTGCTCGTTGGTCACACCCTCACCGAAGTCGCATGCGACGATGAGGAAGAATATGTGGCGCTGCTGGACAATGGCGAGCGAATAGTGATGCAGGCGTTGGTGGTCGCGGGGAGCCGTATGCCACGCACGATGGCGCTTGGTGATAGTGGGATTGAGGCGCGGGTCACAGAGCGTGGTATCGAGGTGGATGAGCGGTGTCGTGCGGCCGAGGGGGTTTGGGCGATTGGCGACGTTACGGGTGTGCTGCCGCTCTCGCACGTCGCTCTGTATCAGGCGCACATCGCAGCAGATGACATTCTCGGCCACACGCATCCGGCGCAGTATCTCTCCGTACCACGCATCTATTTCACCGAGCCGCAAGTCGCAGCAACAGGTCTCACCCTCGCAGGCATTCAGGAGCGCCAGCTTGCCGTGTCTTCCGTAACGGTCGCCCTTGGCGGGCCTGTTCCGCGTGCATCGGGCGTACACAACGACTTGCAGGGGCAGTTGACGTTGCATGCGGACCGGGAGCGCGGTGTGCTGGTGGGGGCGTGGGCGGTAGCGCCCGATGCGAGCGAGTGGATCCAACTTGCGGCGCTTGCCATCCGGGCAGCAATCCCTTTGGCGATATTTCATGACACTCTGGAGCAGTTCCCGACATTCAATGAGCCGTATCGCATTGCGCTCGAACGTCTGATCCGCGAGGCTGCGGGACCGATCTAAGCATCGGTATAGCAAACGATAGCAAGAGCGGGAGCGCACACCAGCACTCCCGCTCTTGCAGTACATGCCACGCCATATATGCGAGGCGCAACCTGTTGATGCAAGCCCACTACTGTGGCGCTGCCTGCGTATCCGTGGCACTCATCTGGCTGGAAGGCATTGGGCCAAGTTCATTGAAGCTCGTCCAGCCCTGCGTCTCCCATTCTTGTCGCCGTGTGTTCACATCCACCGCGTTGTGCCGACGCAACACATCGGTAACTTCCTGGGCGCGGGCATCGGCTGTGCGGACTGTGACAAGGATGTTGCCGCGCTTCACACCTTCCGCATAGACGTGCGCCTCATGCTCTGGTAGGCCCAGACTGACCAGCGAGCCAACCAGCCCACCACCGACAGCGCCAGCAGCCGCGCCAAGAACGGTGGCGCCTACCCAGGTGAGGAACTCGCCAGCCGCGACAATCGGACCGATACCGGGAATCGTGAGCGCGCCAAGGCCTAATAGCAGGCCGGCGATGCCACCAGCGGTTGCGCCAGTAATCGCGCCGACCTCAGCGCCAGTGCTCAGATCTAATTTGCTTTCCTTGAGTACCTCCTTCCGAGCCAGCACACCGATGTTCTCCTTGCTGTAGCCCAACTTGGCGAGATCATCCATTGTGCCGTCTACGTCGCGGGTGTTCTCGAACATTCCAACGATAGTCTTCATGCGCTTCCCTCCTTGCATTTGCCTGAGTGGCGACTGGCTGCATGTTGCGGCAGTTCATCTACGGGGAACGCGCCCGTGAGCCACATTCCTTAATCGCTGGTCGCAACTACATCATGTCGCACCTTCATCACGGCGATGCCACAGTGGGCAGTGCGCCTCTCACAAAATGCTCGCAGCTTCCGGGCGACGGCGGGCAGGCAACAGGTGATAGAAGTGAGCCGCAGGGTGCGAAATAGGCACATCAGTTTGGTGGGTACGAGAATGCTGCGAGAGTATGGCGTTCCGGCGTATACTATGCACGCCCTGGAATACACTACGCAGGCGCGCGGCGTGCGGGATATATGGTTACGGACCCGTGTGCCGTGGAAGTTGTTTTTGTTTGTAATCAGCCGCGCGGACGAGGCGAGTTCGGCGGCGGGAGGCACAACGATGTCCGTTACTGACTTGCAGCTCAAATGCTTTACCGTGGAGATGGATGGCGCAGTCTGCGTCTTCCGGCTGAATCGCCCGCCGGCAAACGCGCACAACCTGGCGATGATCCGCGAATTCGAGACGCTGATCACGGAGATTCGCTTCGACGAAAACGTGAAGGCGGCGGTGATGGCGAGCGCCAGCCCACGCTTCTTCTCGGCGGGCGCGGATATTGACGAGATCCGCGAGAAATCGGGGGAGTATATCGGGCTGCTGAGCCAGACCAGCAAAGAGATCATGATGAAGATGCGCGCGACGCCCAAGGTATTCGTGGCGGCGGTGAACGGCCACTGCATGGGCGGCGGCATGGAGCTGGCGCTGGCCTGCGATGTGCGCTTCGCGGGCAAGGGCAACTGGAAGGTCGGCCTGCCAGAGGTTCACCTGGGGCTGATTCCGGGCGAGGGTGGCACACAACTCGCCGGGCGCATCATGGGTCCGTCGCGGGCGCTGATGTATATGGTATCGGGCGAGTCGTTCGGGCCGGAGAAGGCGACGGAGCTTGGCTTGTTCGATGAGCTGGTTGAGGCGGACGAGGTGGAGAAGAAGGCGCTGGAGTTTGCCCACAAGTGCGCCGATGGCCCGAACAAGGCGATTGGCTTCATGAAGGTGGCGCTGACCGAGGGACTGGAGTTGCCGATCTACGAGGCGTTTGCCTACGAGCGCCAGTTGCAGAACCAACTCTTCGAGACGCCCGACAGCAAAGAGGGCGTGGCGGCGTTCGTCGAGAAGCGCGCGCCGAAGTGGGGCCAGAAGTAGCGGCGAGTGCGGCTATTTGCCTGGATGGGGAGCGTTCCGTGCCATGGTGCGGAGCGCTCTCTTCGCGTGTATCTGATATCGTGACATGCTCAAAGATGCGACAAGAGCTTCTCGTACTCGTCATGTGGCCCTATCCAGAACCACAGCATATGATCGGACTTGCGTTTCGCAAGCACGCGATATTGTTGGTTCGCTCGTGCTGAGTAATATTCGCCCTTTGTGTTGAGGCGCTCGAAATTAAGGCTGGGATGACCTGGGTTGGTTTCGTAGAGTTTGAACGCTTTCTTTGCCTGCCGTTGCACATCATCCGGCAAATTCGCCAGCAGCTTCCGAAATTGCTTGGTGGTCCTGTTGTGCCAGGAAGAGGCACTACTCATAACTTTCGCTTAGCGGACGAGTCAGCCCCGCATCATCCTCAGCATCACCATCCGCAGAGAGTATATCGAGCAATATCTCAGTTTTTGGATCATTCAGCAGACGTTCCCACCGCTGGTCGTCGAGAAGTGCCAGCATCCTAGCGGCAATCTCATTCTGCTCCGCTTCGGGGAGCATCGCTATGCGTTCGACCGCTCGCCGTAGCTGTTCTGTCATACTTCACGCTCCTAATACATTCGATAAGATGTGCGGCTCAAGTATACCATTTTGTACTTACGACTGTATTTTTGTATTTTCGGCCACAAAGCGCATCTTTATCTATAGCCCATGCTTGGGCTGGGCAACATCCGCAACTCACGATACTGGTATACGGGGTGCGATGTGCCGCAGATAGATTTACACCACTCCGATGCGGCAGACATGAAGGGTATATGCATACCCTCTTTCAGTACCAGGATCGTTTGACCAGTTAGGGGGGCTGCGCTACACTCATGGGGTGCGTCTGTGGGGAAAGGGAACATGATGTCTCGCGGGGTGATATGGCGGCCCAGATGCGCGGGCCAGGGACGGCGGACAGGCATACTCGCGCTCTGCTCGGTGGCGCTGTGTGCGGTGGTGCTACTAGCGGGCTGTAGCAATCCGTTGCGTGGGGCCAATCCTGTCGCCACTGGCACGAAGGCTGGTGGCAGCGCGTTGATCCAGACAGTGACGGGATTCGATCCGAGTGTGGGCGCACCGCTGCCGACGTATCGCATTGTCGCGGCCTATGGCATTGTCGGTGGTGTGCAATTCAATGGTCCGGCATCGAACCTGGATCTACTCAACAGCTTCCTTCCGCAGTTGCAAGACCTTGGCAAACAATACGCCGCGCTGGACCCCACCCATCCGGTGAAGCTGGCAATTGACCTCGTGGTCAACACGATTCAGCCCTGTGCCTATTTTGCCAAGTGGTGTGCCTCGTTTACCGATGATGCGACGATGCAGGCGTATATCAAGTTTTGCCAGGACCATGACCTACTGCTCTTCTACGATATGCAGCTTGGCACTGAGCCGGTATCTGACGCGATCAACAACTATCTCATGCCGTATCTGTCGAAATATCCATTCACCGAACTGGCGCTGGATACGGAGTTCCACTTTCCCAATACGCCAGAAGGCTATGCCGAAGCGGCGGCGTATCCCGCGTTCCTAGGCTGGATGGACGCGAGCGAAGTGAACTGGGCGATCAATGCGCTGGCGCAGATCTCGCTCAAAAATCAGCTTCCGCGCAAGGTGCTGGTGATTCACCAATGGAACACGGCGGTGCTGCACAACAAAGACAAGATTCAGCGGAATCCGAATGTGTCGGTGGTGCTCCAGTCCGATGGATTCGGGTCTGTTGAGAATAAGCTGGGGGATTACCAATATTTCGTTCAGCAGGATTTGCTTCAGTATGGCGGCTATAAGCTCTTCTACACGTATCAAGGCGGCGCGGCCTCTGATACACCACTGCAATCGCCGCAGGACGTGATGAGCATCTTCCCGCAGCCGATTTTCATCTCATACGAATGACCGACGCACATCGTCAACAGCGCGTCGGGGTGACACTAGGTCACACAATCGCCAGACGACCCAAAGGAGCAACGCCAAGGTGATCTCTCTGTTTCGCAGGGCACGATGGCTCCCTGCGCTTGTCGCGCTGCTACTCTTGATGGCGTTGCCCGCGTGCGGCACGCATGCCAGCGATCAGACGATCACCATCGCCACGGTGTTTCCGACATCGGGCGTAGATGCCCCTGTTGGGCAGGCAATGCAGAACGCCGTAGACCTCGCCGTCCGGCAGAACGAGGCGCTTGGCAAAGGCTATACGCTCGCCGTCGCGCACATTGACGAGGCGAGCGGCGCGCCGGATCAAGCGGTGGCCATCGCGGCCACGAGCAGCCCCCATTTGGTGGGCATCGTTGGCCCACTGACAAGCCAGTCGGCGGTGGCGATGTTGCCGGTGATCGCACAGCAGAGCATCGCGACGATCAGCCCCGGCGCGACGCTGCCTGGCCTCACGCAGAGCGATCAGGCGCAGGCGGAGGGGCTATCCTTCACGCAGATGCACCCAGCAGGCAAGCCACTGGCCTTCTTCCGGCTACCTGAGACAGATAACGCTGCCGGGAAGGCGACCGCCGACCTCGCCGTCGCCTCGACGCAGGCGCATGGGCTGGCGGCGCATGCAGTCTTCGTAGTGGATGACGGATCGGATGCCGCGAAGGCGCTGACAGCGGCGTTCGCACAGGAACTCAATGCGAAGCATGGGGCGGTCGTGGGGCAGAAGTCCATCATTGCGGGCGTGCCAGATAGCGCGCAGGCGGCGGTGACGGCGATTATCGAGGCGTATCCCGATGCGGTCTTCTATGCGGGCAGCACGGTGGCGGGCGCGGAACTGCGCAGCACGTTGACACTGACTGGCGCGCCACAGCTTCCCATTCTCACTGCTGGTATTATCGCCGATCACCCGGCGTGGAGCGCGACGGTGGGCA
The DNA here is from genome assembly GCA_030167145.1 of Ktedonobacterales bacterium. Classification (GTDB taxonomy): domain Bacteria; phylum Chloroflexota; class Ktedonobacteria; order Ktedonobacterales; family JADMIN01; genus SMAG-U1939. Next base: position 1,125,761 of record CP126532.1, read on the forward strand.
TGGCGGCAGCCTCGGCGAATACGGTGGGCATCTTGCCGGCGCAAGACCTTTCGACACTCAAGAATACAAGTGATTTCATCTCAGCCTATCAAGCGGCATATTCGGGAGCGAAACCATTGCCGCAGAGCGCGCTGGCCTACGATGCGGCGATGGATGAAATCGCCGCGATCAAGTCGGTTATCGCCTCTGGTAAGCCGGTGACTTCGGCAGCGGTGTTGGCGGTAGTGACGTCTACGAAGTATGTGGGCATTACCGGCGCTCTCGCCTTCGACAAAAACGGCGACAGCACGACGCCCATTGGCTTCAGCGTCTATAGCTGCGATACCAAGGGCGTCTGGCACTATCAGACAAGCCTCAACGGGTGAGATGCTTCCTACTGCCCTCCATTATTGTCCGGCGTATCTGGGGTGTCCGGCGCGTCTGGCGTGTCGGTTGACCCTTTGATCTCAGTGGCGGCGACGCTGCCATCGGCCTGGCGAGTGCCCTCGATGGAGAGTGTCATGCCCTGATGTACGCTGGCGAGCGAAGTCAATCCATCCTTGTATTCGACGTTTGCGGGAACGCTCACGGTGACGCAACCCTGCCCAACCGTCATGGTGAGCATGGCCTGCGTGGTATCTACCTGCGCTACCGTGCCGTCTACTTCTAACGACTGGTCATCGGCCTCGGCAGCAGACATGCTCACTGGCGCGCACGTGTTCGCCGCAAGGCTTGCGGGGCCACTCGCGGGGCCAGAGTTGGTGACTGAGCCGCTCTGATATTGCAGCGGTGGCAGTGGTGAGCCAGATGTGTTGCGCGCCGCCGCTGAGACGATGCCTCCGGCAAGGAGCGCGGCAACAGCACAGATGGCAAACAGCATCAGGATTGGTCGGATAGAGCGGAACATCGGGGTGCCTCCTTTAGGCGGAAATCAACTGGGTAACGTTGCGTTGAACAGAGGGAACACGTGTCTGGCTTTGGTCTGGTCTGCGCTAGCGTGCTACCATTGCGCCTCCTTTCGTCTGGGCTACGCGCGCTATGCAGCTTGTTTCGTGCTGGCGGTCCGTCGCGCTTCGGGTTGCCGTGTGGGATGCTCGTGGTGTAGCTCGCGGAGCCAGCCGCTGGCGGTGGTGTGGCCGCAAATCGTGCAGCTTCGCATGACGGATGGCCGATGGTAGGTCACGCCACAGAATTGGCATTGGTAGGTCGTCATGGCTGGTGCATCCTTTCGTGTTGCTGGTTGCCACCGCTAGGCAGCGCTGGATTCCGAGGAGCGAACGAGACGCCGTACATCGTGGCGCGAGACCGCGAAGAGGCTGGCGTCTGGCGACAGCGCGTAGTTCATGACGTAGTCAGCGAGCAGGGCCGCCGCGTTGGGGATGCCTTTGTAGCTGGGGAAGTAATTCAGGTCAATGACCACTGGGCCGTCTGGACCCTCGATGACATCCAGGCCATAAAGGCGCAGGCCGAAGACCCGACCGCAGCGCAGCGCAATGTCGCGTACCTCATCGCTGACAGGGCAGGCAATCCGTTGTGCGCCATCCCACGACTGCTGCTTGCGCACACCGAAGACGTGATTCCCGATCACCGCGACTTTTAGCTCTTCGCCAGGGATGAACTCTTGCACGAGCATCGGCTGCGATGGCACGGGCAATTGCTCCAGTTCGCGCAGTGTGTGCGCTTGCACCACGCCAACGCCGCGTCCGCCGATGTACGGCTTGAGGATGAGCGACCGCTCCGCGGCTACTGGGCGTAGCAGGTTGAGGTCGCCCGTCACCCACGACTGTGGTGTGGGGATGCCAGCGGCATCAAGGCAGCGCTGCGCGACGATCTTGTTGTGCGCCGAGAGACAAGCAAGATATGGGTTGAGGATGCGAGCGCCCTGGCTGTGCAGGATGCCGGCCATGCTGAGCCACATCGCCGTATGCGACTTCAGCACATACAGGTCATGCTCGGCTACCAGACGTCCGGGGTCGGTGACCATCTCATCGGCCACACCCAGTTCGACTTCATGGCCCTCGCGCCGCAGGATGTCGAATAGCTCGACCAGCACCGGATTCGGCTCAAGTGTGTTGCGTGTGAACGCCAGCATGAAATAGATCTTCATGGCCGCAATCCTTTCGATCATCGTCTCGTATCCGGGCGCTTCGTCCGTTCTCGTCGCTATCCCGTACGTGGGGTCTTGCGATGTCTCAAGTCTGCCCGGAAAGTGGCGCGCATACCACGAAGAACCCGTAGAATGACCCGTAGAAGTGGCCGGAGGAGCGGAAAGCAGCGGAATCGGGTGGAGAAAGCAGCGGAATGTCACTGGTAGTTCCAGCCCGACGCGCGGGATGGCTACGTCCAGGACGCGCCGCGCGTGGTGATCAGCGGAAATAACATGTCCTGCGGCGAAGTGAGGAGAAGGTCACGGGCGGAGGGAGAAACGGCGCTCGGTCTGTTGATCTTCGGCGTTGGCACCGATGAGCGATTGCAGGCGATGGCGCTCGATGGCCAACGCCAGAGACTCACGCAGGGCGGGAGTAGTGGCGAGCGCTTCGAGGAAGTCGCTACGGCGCAGCGCCAGCACAAGCGACGGCTGGAGCGTTCGCGTGGTGGCGGGGGCGAGGGCGTCTTCGAAGAGCGCCGTTTCACCGAAGTAGTCGCCATCTTCGAGGGTGGCGACAGTACGCTCACGCCCAGACGCTGCTGATGTGGTGACAGCGACTCTGCCACGCGCAAGGATGAAGAAGGTGTCGCACGGCTGTCCCTCTGTCGCGAGGGTGACACCAGCGTCGAAGTGTGTGGAGTGGAAACGGCGGGCAAGCTCGGCCAGCGCATCGGCTTCCAGATTGGCAAATAGCGGCACGGTGAAGAGTGGGAGCGCACGCAGGCGCGACATATCCAGGGTTGCCGCCTGCCCATCAGGGCTAACCTCGACACCGTGCTGTTTCTGCCATAGCTCGTAATAGAGGCCCTTGCGAGCCAGTAGCTGCTCGTGAGTTCCGTATTCCGCCAGCTTTCCATCCCGAAGCACGTTAATACGGTTCGCGTGTTGCACGGTAGCCAGCCGGTGCGATGTGGAGACTACCGTGCGATTCCTCGCCAACCGCTCCAATGTCTGGGAGATGGCAGTTTCGGTGGCGGGGTCGAGCGCGGAGGTCGGTTCGTCGAGGACCAGTATCGCTGGGTCGCGGACGATGGCGCGGGCAATGGCGACTCGCTGGCGCTGGCCGCCGGAGAGCAGGCTGCCCATCTCGCCGGTTTCAGTGTCGTAGCCTTTGGGCAGGCCGACAATCAGGTCGTGGATCTCCGCCGCACGCGCAGCTGCTTCGATCTCAGCATCGGTTGCGTTGAGCTTGCCGAAGCGAATATTCTCGCGGATGGTGGTGTTGAAGAGGAATGTGTCTTGGAATACCGCCGCCATTTGCGCGTGGAGAGATGCCTGTGTTCCCTGCCGGAGATCCATGCTATCCAGTACTACCGCGCCTGCGCTTGGGTCGTAGAAGCGCATCAACAGGTTGAGGATTGTCGTCTTGCCTGAACCACTTGGTCCGACGAAGGCGATATACTGGCCTTTCGGAATCGCCACGCTCACGTGATCCAGAATCGTGAGGTCGTGTCCATATTGGAACGACACATCCTCGAAGCGAACGGCACTCGCGAGGCGCGGCAAAGCCACTGCATCGGGCGCATCGCGCACATCTACCGGCGCGTTCAGCAATTCATCTACACGCCGCAATGCGCCAGAAGCGCCGATCAGGCTGGGGGCTACTTTCTTGGTGAGATTGTAGGCCTCACCAAGCAGGAAGCCAAACAAAATGTAGTTGTAGGCAAGCGCGCCACCGTTCAACTGGCCTTGCACCACAAGCACCGCACCCACCAGTACAAACACGACATTGACCAGGAGTACGCCCTGGGTGGAGGCCGTACCCACCGTCTGCGAGAGAAAGTTTGCGCGCACGGCATTCGAATATAACTGTGCCAAATGCTGCTGAAGGCGGGCGAGCGCGGTAGATTGCAGGCCAAAGACTTTGATGACCGGCTGCGCTTTCACATTCTCTTGCACGGTGCTGGCGAGCGCGGCTTGCGCACGCTTGAGACGATACGTCTCGCGCGAGGCAGGCGCGGCGAAGAGGCGTGTACCCACCATCAGCAGCGGCAGCGCCAACAGAATCACCAGCGCCAGCCGCCACTGGCTGAGCGCTATCGCAGTGGTGAACCAGATGATGTTGATGATCGAATAGAAGCCGTCGGCGATTCTGCTGGTGACGAGCTTATCTATATCAGAGAGGTCGCTGGTAAAACGCGCGACAATGTCACCAGTCTGAGCATGGGCGTAATAACCTATCGAGAGACGCTGCATATGCGTAAACAGCTTGCGTCGCAGATCGTTGAGGATCTTTGCACCGACGCGCGCACCGAGAAAGTCTTGCAGGGGACTGGCGAGTGCGTTGATGATGAACCACACGATTAACTGCACCGCGATAGCGGCGAGCAGCACGGTGAACTCATTTTCATCGAAATGCTCTGCGGATGTGGCGTTGATAATCTTTTGTAAGCCATCGGCGAAAATGGTTTTGAAATTGTCCTGTGCCATCACCGTCAGCCCGATGACGACGGCCGTGAGCCAGTAGGGCCGCCAGTAGCCAATCGCGCGCCAGAGCACCCAACCCAACCCCGGTTCCGGCTGGCGCGCAGCGCGTATCGTCGCCTGCCACTCGTCTTCCAGTGTGGACAGCGGCTTGCCATAGACAGTTTCGAGCGCGACCTCTGGGCGGACATTGTTCAATTCGTGTGCGAATTGTCTGTAACGCTCCAAGCCGTAGGACGCAATGAGCTGCGCAGTGAAGGATGTGGCGGCGAGCCGATAATGCTGCTGGTCGCGCTGCGCTGGCCCGGAGAAGAGATCGTCGAGTGTGACCATACGGCGGCGTTTGGCGAGCGCCACCTGTGTCTTCTCAAGGTCTAGCTCGCGCTGCTGCACGGCTAGATAGCCCAACATACCTTCGAGCAGCACTGGTATGTGCGCGGCACGCTCGCCAGCCGCAGCGCTCAGCAGCAGCGAGGCAAGCGCACGGCGCACAATTTCGACACTTGCGCCCAGCGGCAGCACAATCGCCGGCACTGGACCGACGGGCATTGTCTCCCCGCTGTCATTGCGTGGGTAGGACGTTGTATCCGCGCCTTCTAACGTGACCGTGACCAGATCATGCGGCAGCGCCAGCGTGCCGAGTAGCTCCGCCAGCCCGCCCCAGGCGGCTTCCAATTGGGTGACAATGTGTTCGATGTGCTTCTGTGATGTCGCCCTGGGGGGATAGCGGATTACGAAGTGCGACGAACGCTGTTCGCCCGTATTGTCCTGAGTGGCTAGCTGGTCACGTTTCACGTGTGCCTCCACGGTCAGGCATGGGCTGGCATCTGCGCCGATGGTGTCACGGGTTCACCGTGTATCGCGCGCTCGCCTGCGGCATAAATGTAGTCAGCGAGAAGCTCAGAAGCGTTAGGAACCCCCATGTAGCTGCCAAACTTGTTCAGATCAACGACATAGGGCACGCCGCTGATGATGACATCCAGCCCGTAGAGGTCTATGCCGAACGCCTGCCCGCAGCGCAGCGCAATGTCGCGTAGCTCCGCCGATGGCTCGAATGGCTGTCCGCGCTTGTCTTCATAGGTGCGGATTGGCCACACACGGCGAATACCGAAGACGCGCTCGCCGATGCGGAAGAGTTTGTGATCGTAACCCTGAGCGTCATCGGGCGCATGATAACGCTGGGCCAGTAGCAGGTCGTCTTCGGGCAGGCCTTCCAACTCGTCTGGTGTGCGAATGACACGCACGCCACGGCCACGTGTGCCGCGATACGGCTTGAGAATCAGTGGTCCAGTGGCGAGCAAGGGCACGAAATCGCTAGCGTTACTGGTCATGTAGGTATCGGGCACAGGCACGCCTGCCGCTTGTAAGGCCCGCATGACAATCACCTTGTTGCGCAGCATCTGCACCGTCGGATAGGGATTGAGTGTGAGCGCCCCCAGCATGTGCAGCGAACCGCCAATGCTGAGCGCTGGCTCAGTTCCCGATTTCAGCAGATACAGGTCGTTCTCGACACGCACGTCGGCAAGGTTGGTCATCTGCTTTTCGGGGAAGATTAGTTGCAGCACCACGCCTCGCTCGGCCAGTAGCCGCATCAATTGCTCCATTGTCGGATTCAGCCAATCCGCGATCACGCCGATACGCATGCTGTGACTCCTTCTGTCCTGGTGGTAAATGCGGCCAGCATCCTTGTGCTGGACCGCTCGAAACCCAACCCACACGCATCCTGGCACATCTGCCAACTACGAAGCCCCCATTGCTGGGATTACTACACGCAGCGCCCCGGCAAGCTCGCCCGCGGTATCGAAGCGATCTTCCGGGCGCTTGGCCAAACAACGCAAGATGACCTCCTCCAAAGCCGTGGGAAGCTCAGGATTGAGCAAGTGCGGCATTGGCGGTGGCGTAAAGACATGCATGTGCAGCGCATCGCGCAGGCTGGTAATGTGAAACGGCGGATAGCCGGTGGCCATCTCGTAGAGCACCACACCGAGCGCATAGATGTCACTTCGCGCGTCAAGCGGCCGGCCACGACATAGTTCTGGTGGCATGTATGTCGGCGATCCCAACATCAGCCCGGAGCCGAGTAGCACGCCGGTGGTGGTCAACTCACTGCTGCTTTCCGCAAGCTGGGCCAGTCCGAAATCGGTCACCTTGAGGGTGTACGCTCCAGTGTCATCGGCGAGCATGGCAGGATGGTCCAGCAGTAGATTGCTCGGCTTGAAGTCCTTATGCACGATGCCGCGCGCATGAGCGTGCGCCAGTCCTTCCGCCGCCTGGCAACCGAGACTCACCGTGAGCATGATAGGAAGCGGCTGGCCGGGCGGCTGTTGCTGCATGAACATTTTCAGCGAGCCAGCGGTTACTGGCTCCATCACAATGAAGCAAACGCTATCTTCTTCGCCGAACTCTAGAATGTGGACGATATGCGGATGTTGGAGCGCGGCAACTCTCTCAAACGTGGCGTGGAATCGCGTGGGAAAGGCGGGGTCGGCGGCATTGGCAAGCTGGAGCACTTTGATGGCGGCGTGCTGCGCGCGATACAGATGGGCGCCGAGATAGACATCACCCGTCGCACCATGCCCGATGATCGCCTCGATACGATAGGCGCCTAACGTGCCACCAACAAGACTGGCCATTGCTTGCCTCCACGGGACGCCGCCCCGTGCCGCCATCACACCTTCGCCAGCGCGGAAAGCGTCCGCTCGACCTGCTCAAGATAGAGACGCTCCCCAAGCGCGGTGAGCAGCGCCGCCGCCGCATCCAAATGCGTATGCGCGTTCTCGGGGATGCCTTGTTGGGCCGCGAGCATGCCGTATACATACAGCACGCGCGCTTCACCATACGGCCAGGGCATCGCGCGGCAGAGCAGCAGCGCCTCGTCCAGGCTGCGTGCCGCCTCTACCATCTGCCGCTCGCGCAACGCGATCAGCGCGGACACCCGTAACGCCTCGACCTGCGCGAGCTGGTTCTGCTCGGCCACGGCGCGCGTCAGGCTTTGTGTCGCCAGGACACGCGCCTGCATCACGTCGCCCAGTTCGAGCCGCACCCAGGCCAGCAACGCGACCGGATGCGCCGCGCTCTCGCCTGCCCGTGAGCTTTGCTTCGCGAAGAGCCGCGCCAGGCGCGCATCGGCAACTTCTGGATGTTCGGAGAGCAGATCACGCTCGACCAGTGAGGTCAGGGCATTCTGAAGCGCCTGGAGATCGCCGCTACGCTCGGCGACGGCAATCGCCTCGCCCAATGACTGCGTGGCCGCTTCCCATTTGCCCTCAAGCAGCGAGAGATGCCCAAGCCCCAGGAGCGGATATGAAGATGCCCAGGCCGTCTCGACCTGCCGCATCATCGCCAGCGACTGCTCGAAGTCCGCGCGTGCCTGCTTCCAGCGTCCGGTGTACATGCCAAGCACACCCTGATAGTAGGTCATGTGGGCGATTTGCACGGTATCATTAAGCTGCTGGGCGACGGCGAGACTGCGATCAATATAGGCGCGACCGCGCTCGAATTCGCCTCTGCGGATGTAGGCGAGCGCCACATGATGTAAGGCGTGCAGGTGGCTGGAGAGATCCCCCAGTTCCTCAGCCTGGGGAATCACCTCCTCCAGCGCGGGGATTGCCTCCGCCGTCCGGCCTAGGGTGAGTAGCGCTGTGCTACGCCACTGCTCGGCTTGAGTATGCAAACGCTCGTCGCCTAGCGCGTCTGCGACCGCCATCGCCCGTTCAGCGGCAGAGAGTTGCTCACGATACTGCCCACTCACATATGACAGGTCGGCGAGTGCAATGTAGAGGGCGGCCAAGCCAGGTGACGGCTCTGCCGCGTCCGCGCCGCGCAGGAGCGTCTGGATGCGCGCCACACCGTCACTGGCAGTGCCACGTCGCGCATGGATGCGTCCCTGCTGTGCGGTGGCTTGCCAGAGGCCTTCGCGGTTGCCGGTGCGGCGATAGACCTGCACCGCCGCGTCCAGTATTGTCATTGCCTCATCATAGCGGGCGGAGAGCCGCAGCACCGCGCCCAGCTTTTCTCGCGCACGCGCGGCATCGGTGGCGCGCCCCAGTTCATCGAGCCGAGTCACAAGCTGGCGATAATAGTCTTCTGCTACTTTGTTTGCGTACATTGCCTGCGCGCGATCACCAGCGCGTTCCAGGTAGATCACGGCTTTCTCGCGTTCTCCGCAGTGGGTAAAGTGATAGGCGAGTGTTTCGGCTGGCGTGGCTGGTTCATCGTGTTCGAGCGCTTCGGCAAGCTGGCGATGGAGTGCAGCGCGGGAGGCTGCGCCCAGATCATTCCAGACTACATCGCGCACCAAGTTATGCACGAACTGGTAGGCATCGTCACCGGTCTCCATAAGCAGTCGTGTCCGGCAAGCCACATCCAGCGCCAGCAACATATCCCGCTCGTCGCCATCCAGCCTCCGCGCAACCGTCAGCAGCGTGGTGCGTGTGAGTGGCTGGCCCGCGACCGCCGCCGCCGCCAGCAGATCTCGTGCGGACTCCGGAAGCGCCGCAATACGCTGGCGCACTGTCTCAGTCACATTCCACGGAACATCCTTACCTGTGGCCGCAGGCAGGGTGCCCTCGCGCAGTCCATCGGCGCAGCTTACCAGAAAGAACGGCACCCCACCCGCGCGGCTCGCCACCTCGGTGCGCAGCGTCGCAGGTGTGGCATCAGCGTCTGGCAGAAGCCGCGCGAGTAGCAATTCACTATCGGCTGGTGAGAGCGGGCCAAGCTGGCTCTGCGCCACCAGGCCAGCACGGACAAGATCTGCTAATGCTACGGCGAGCGGCGAGCGCGGCACTAGCTCGGTGTCGCGGTATGCGCCAATGATGCGCAGTGGTGTCGCCGCAGGCGATTGCAGCAGCGCCAGGGCAAGTTCCAGCGCATCAGCGTCGGCCCATTGCAGATCGTCGAGGAGCAGCAGTGTGCCAGCGGGGCCAGCGATGGCGGTGAGAAAGCGACTTACGGCGCTAAACATCAGCCGACGTTCTTGCTCCGGGGCTAGGCCCATTGGCGGAGGCAGGAGCAGTCCGTCACCGGTGAGTTCGGGCAGTAAACGCGCCAGCCACCCACATTGCCGCAGATCGCCGCGCAACCGCGCAGGCGGCTGACCGCTGATGTAGCGCTGCAGCGCTTCGAGCACGCAGGCGTATGGCTCCTGACCGCCGCGCTGGGCGTTGCCGCCGCGCAGTGTCTGCCAGCCACTAGCCGCGCCCCGCGCCGCCGCTTCGCGCAGCAGCCGCGATTTGCCGATCCCCGGCTCGCCAGCGAAGAGCAGCACTGGTGGTCCCTTGCCCGCAAGGTGACGGTCGAGCAGCGTCAGATCGGCGTCGCGCCCTACGAGTGGCGGCGGGACATCATCCGATGGCGCGTACGCTGTCAGCGGCGCGGTATCTCGGTGCCGTGCGGCTGCCGTAAAAAGCGCGCGATCTCGCTCGACGAGACCGAGCGCATCCGCCAGCAGCGCGACGGTATCTTTATGTGGCGCACGACTCACCCCGCGCTCCAGCGCACTGATCGCCTCCACGCTCAATTCGGCGCGCTCGGCTAGCTCCTCTTGCGTCAGGCCAGAGGCGCGCCGGAAGCGTTTTAGCAATGTGCCAAATGTGAGCGATTGCCCTTCAAGCATGGGTGATTACCTTGGTGGAACGAGCGGCAGAATAATTAGCTTCTGGCTGTGCTCATATGCGGTCTCCACTCCTGCCTCGTTGGGAACGGGGTCTATCGTTTCGTCATTGTCAATGTTCTGCCCAGACAACGCGATTCCCGCTAAGCGGTTGATTTCGTCCGCAAGTTTTGGGTCAAAGTTGTTGTCAACCGCTATGGCAATTGCATCCTGCTGGACCGTGGTAAGCCACTTTCTGGCATCGTCGGTGGCAATGACCACATGGCCGGAATGCAGTTGAATCTGTTTGCTCGCGTCCGATGCTTTCGCCGCCTGCACGACATAGTTTGCGACATTCGTGAGATAGCCGGTTGGGCCTAGGAGGCCAACACCGTCATCCGTAGGGAAGATCTTTCGGTCGAGACATGCCAAACCAAGCTGACGATAGTCGGGGCCGCTCGTGCCTTCGAGAATATTCAGGATGTTCTGTGCGGCGCAATGCGGTGTAATCTGCAATGATGGCTGCATGAGGCTCGGTAGTTGTCCCGCCTGGCTGGCAAGTGCCTGTGCCTGCTGTAGCAGCCCTACCACATACCCCTCCTGCTTCGGCGTTTGCGGCGCACTGACCAGCAGGTATTTGATCTGCGCGAGAGCTTTCGGAGGCAATGCGCCCCGCAAAACGACCTTCCCCGTCGGCGCGCTGACGCTTCCCTGCTCCTGGGTGATCTCGACTGCATCGCCCAATGACAGGAGATTCGTGCCCGGCTGGCCTGTTGAACCGTTTCCTGAGTAACTTAAACTCCAGCTTTTGTCCGCCTGTTGTGCCAGTATGCCCAAGGAGAGCGCTTTCTGCGTCTGACTGTCTATCAGCCATGCTAGATACTGAGATCCTTGCGGTGGAGCTGGAAGGCTGGGAATCTGTATTTTGAGGGCATCGGTATTTCCTTGGCCATATTGTCCATCCGCAAAGAATACTTGCGCAGTCTGCGCGGATGTTCCCCCTCCCGGCGGGGAAGTTTGGGTCGTTTTCCTGTTTTGCAGCAGGCTGAAGATGCCTAGCGTGCCACCGACAATGGCGACCAGCGCGACTAGGGCGATCAATTCCTTGGCAAAGCGGCGGTGCAGGAATCCTGGGCGATCTGCGCCGCGCTCCGGCGGGGCGGGCTTGACGGGGGGTGGCGGCGCGGGCGGGCTTGGCGCGAGTTGGCGCATCGGCTCTGGCGGCGTGGAGGCGGGTTGGGCGCGGCCACTGACGCCATCCGCACGACCGATGGGGGCAGTGGGCGGAGCTGGAGTGCTCGCCAGGGTGGGAGTTTGTGAGACGGCAGCGGATGTCATGGGCGCAATCGCTGCCTGGCCCGATGTAGCCCCCACTGTGGATGCGGTGAGCGATGCTCCCGCGCCGCCGCGCCCGATGACGCGCCGATAGGCCGATGCCAATTCGACAGGATGCTGAAAGCGATGTTCTGGTTCTTTGGAGAGCGCGCGTGTCAGCACATTCTCCAGCCCAGGCGGCACGTCTTTGCGCCAGCGCCGAAGCGGTGGAATCGAAGAGTGCAGATGTTGCTGCGCAATGTCATCGGGAGTTGTGCCGGTGAATACCGGATGACCAGCGAGCAAGTGGTACAGCACCGCTCCCAGCGCGTATACGTCGGTGTATGCGCCGGTAGGATTGCCGAGCAGTTGTTCGGGGGAGCATGCCTCGCTTGTCACGTAGAGCGGCGACCCCTGTATCTGCCCATCCTGCTGTGGCGCCAACTCGCGCACGGCAAAATCGCCAACCACCACACTGCCGTCGGCCCGCGCAAAGATACAGTTCGCAGCCAAGCCAAGGTGGAGGATGCCTTGTTCGTGGGCGTGACTCAGCGCGGCGGCTGTCTGATCCACATAGGTCGCGATGGTTGTGAACTCCAGCAGATCGTTGTGCTCGACGAGGGCGCTTAGGGATGGTCCCGAAGGATCGGGCATCACCAGATAGGGCGTGCCGCGAAAGATGCCGAAGTCTGTCACTGGCAAAATGTTGGGGTGATGCAGTGCGGTCAGATTCAGCGCCTGTTCCTCGAACCGCTCTGGATAGGCGGCACGCTCGGCGGGCGCGAGGTTTGCCAGTTGTGCGAAGGTGCGCAGACGATAGATGGCGCTCTCGTCATCGCGCGTGGTCATATACACATTGCCAGTCGTAGTGCTCGCGACACGCCGCACTATGCGGTAGCCATCGAAGTCTACTCCCACCAGAGGATCTTGAGGATCACTTGGGCGATCATCGGCTACACCATCGCGAACGCTCGACGCTCGCCCGGTATAGGGGAGATCCGCTGCGTCGAGCGCCACCGCGCGCGCGCCGAATCCTGTGGCGAAGGGCCAGATGCCGCTGGGCGCGGCACCCGCATCTGGCGTGGTGATGGTCGCGAGACCGGCATGGAACGCCTCCGCCATTGCGCCCGCGCTGGAAAAGCGATCTCGCGGCTCCTTGGCGAGCGCGCGCATTATCACGTCCTCGATGGGCGCGGGCAGTTCGGCGCGCAGTAGTCGGGGCGCGGATGGCGTTTCCTGCAAATGCTGAAGCGCGACGGCAAGCGGGGTATCGCCGTGGAATGGCACCTGGCCCGTCACCATTTGATACAGCACCACGCCCAGGGCGTAGATGTCGGTGGCGGGGGTGACTGGCTCACCCTTGACCTGCTCTGGCGCCATGTAATAGGGCGTGCCCAGCACCTGTCCGGTCCGCGTCAGCGTCGCGGGGCCTTCGCGCGTCAGCGCGTTGTCGCCACTATCGAAGATACGCGCGATACCGAAATCGGTGAGATAGACGTTGCGATGCTCATCCAGCAGGATGTTGGTGGGTTTCACATCCCGATGCACGACCCCCTGCTGATGCGCGGTATCCAACGCGCTCGCTATCTGTGTAAGATAGCCCGCGATCTCACTCAGCGGTAATGGCTCCAAGCGGTCGGCAAGCAGGCTACCCAGCGTACCGCCGACGATGACCGGCATAATCATGTACGTCATTTCATCGTCGTCGCCGTAACTCAGCACAGGTACAATATGCTCGTTGCGGAGCTTGGAGGCCGCGTGCGCCTCGCGCAGAAATCGTCTGCGGAAGCTCGCGTGGTCGGCTACCAGCGTCGTCGTCTGATAGCTCAGAATCTTCACCGCCACCAGGCCGTGATGGTCGTCGAGTTGCTGGCCCAGATAGACAACACTGGTGCTGCCGGTGCCCAAGACACTCAGGAGCCGGTAATTTTCGATGATAGAGCCGAGTCGGCTGTCGCTGGTAATAGCCATGGTTAGCTCCAGTCCTGGCTCACGAAGAAGTCAGTGGAACTATTCCCAAGCTGGCGCACAACCTTGCGCCCTCTAGTAGCTCGGGTTGTAGCTCGCGTTGCCACGATGCGCTACTCTGCGTAAGCGCGAGACGCGCTCTTCATACACGCGCGAAAAATGCCGGGAAGGATCACGGTAGATGCGTGGAATAGCGGTTGGTGGCGGCCATACACATCCTCATGCATGTAAGAACGCGCACACGTTACTACGATGCCGAACATCAGCAAACCGAGGTGGAATACTGGGCGCAGCCCACCTGAGCCGCGGCCTGGACGGGAAACTTTCCAACATATCATTATGTCTTGTTTCCCGTCCATGTGCAACCTATCGTATTCAGACCTTGTGGCCATTCGCTGTATGTTTTCATGCAGGAACGGCCATAGTTGAGGTATGTATAGTCGCAGATTGCATGCCGCGCTCAGCGGGTAGGGCAGCGCGCAGATAGTCGCGCGTGGCGAAATAGGCGCGTTCGATCCACGTGGATGTGTCGCGGAAGCTGAGTGTGCCGCCACCATCGCCCGTGGCGAGACTGATGATATGCGTTTCGACATGCGCGGGCACACGCTCCAGCGCACGCTGAATCTGGTAATTGCCCATCACCTGCGATGCCCGCTGAATCGCTGCGGCGGTTGAGCGGGATGTGGGCCATCGCGCGGATGTGGAACGTGCGGCGGACACCCATGGCGCGCCGCCGTCGCCTTCGGTGTCGTAGCCAATGGCGAGAACGAAGATGCGCTGTGCGCCCAGTTCAACCGCTGTCTCGATGCTACAGCCGTCCACCGCCCCACCATCGGCGTAGTAGTTATTGCCGATACGCACCGGCGGAAAGATGCCCGGAATCGCCGATGACGCGAGCACGGCGGGCGCGACGGCCCCACTCTTGAAGACGGCTCGGCCACCATGGCTGAGATCGGTGGCGATGACGCGCAATGGCAGGGCTAGCTGCTCAAACGTGTCGTCGCCAAGGTACTGTGCCACGATCTGCCGCATCCCCACATCGCTATAGAGCGATGCGGAGCCATTCGCGATGCGCCGCAGCGCGCTGACGAGCAGCATGCAGCGCAGCATCAGCGACGAGATGCGTGAGGAGCCACGGCCCAGCAGCACCTGCGCTGGCCGCAATCCGCGCCACACCTCGGCGAGTTGTTCGACGCCCGCCAGCGTTGGCATGCGAGCGAGCCACGCAGCATTCCAGGCGCCTATCGAGGTACCTACCAGCATGTCGGGGTGTTCGCCATATTCGAGCAGCGCGCGCATCGCCCCAACGTGTAGTGCCCCGCGCGCCCCGCCGCCAGAGAGGACAAACGCTGTGGCTGGGCGCGTGCCGTGCCATGAGCCAGAGCGCAGACGTGCGCGCATCCGCAGGCTCTCGGATGGCAGCCATGAATCTTCCAAATCTGCCTGTTTCAGCGTTTCGGCGTTGCATTCGATTAACCGCACGGGGCGCTCCTTTATGGCACTGACGCGAGCAGCGATAAACCGCGCGCTGCTGGATATGTGTCAGTGTGCGCTGGCATCATGCCCGCGCGCCATGGAGAACCCGCAGAATCACCCGCAAAATCGCTCGTGTAACGTTCCCTGCTCTGGATTGCAGCGTTATGCACTGATCGCGCTACTGTCGCGTCCCTGTCCATCGGGCGCGGCTGCGGATGTGGCAATAGGCTGCACGACGATTTCGGCGGCGCGCAGGCGGCGCAGACTCCGATTCTCCTGGGCGTAGGGAATCGGGTCGAAGATGAGTTCTTCGAGGGTATCCCACATGACTACCCACACATACACCGAGGCGCTGCCGAAGACGACCACCTGGATCGGCTGCCCTGCCTGTGACAGTACGCTGATGTAGAGCAGATAGGCAACCGCGAGCACCACCGCAGAGGTTATGCTGGCGATGATAAGTTGGCGGCGCGCATGCTCGCGCGCGATGCGGATCGCCAGCTCGTTGTCGTTGATTTTGGCATCGCAGTAGCGATGGATTGCCTGGGTCACCTGGGCTGACCCGCGCTCCGGCGTGAGCTGGCTCGCGGGCACGCGCAGTGTCAGGCGTACACGGCGCTTGTCGCCCAGCTTGTGAACCTGAAGCTCGCGCACGACGCGATGCAGCGCAGGCTCGCCTATCGCGCGCAGATCACTATCTACGAATGGGTTGACTGCTGGCGCGTTGAAGAGGTCGTCGAGCGTCGCCACGGTCATCGCCATGTCGTAGGTGTCCGCTGTATCGGTTGTTGTCGCCGCCGCGCTAGCCTGCGTCATCGGCGTACCTCATCCTTACGTGCCGCATACATTTTGTGACGCGCACATGCCGTGTTGCCAGCACCTATCGCACGTTGTATGCCGGGGTGTTGGGTGCATTGTTCCGAGCTGACAGAGTAGCGAAGCAGTTGCGCCACCTGGATGAGCCACGTGATAGACTGCAAGCAACATGTGCCCGCCTGACCCGTACATCAGCGCACACGAGGAGGAGCGCATCAATGGGCCTCACGCATGAAGCATTGTTGCGCGCCGTCTGCTATCTGCCGGAGGACTATTACCCCTACGGGAGTAACATGGACCGTGAGGCAGATCCGAACGTAGACCTGGCGCAGATGAGCGACACGGAAGTTGCGGCATACTTCGAGAGGATCGAAGGACGCTACCACGGTGATTGCTCCTGCGGCTGCCGCTGGTTCGTGCAACTGATCGGGGCGGTCGGCATGGATTGGGGCGCTTGCTACAATCCGGCGAGCCATCGCTGCGGACTGCTGACCTTCGAGCACCAGGGCTGCCCGCAATTCGAGGCGGACGGTGATGACGACAATTCCAGGTGAAAGGAGGCAGGATCTGTGGATAGATACGATGAGCGCGCCACACCTGATTCGTGCGACTCTGATGGGGAAACCTCGTTGCCAATAACCATAGCGGCATCCACAGAGGTGCGACCGGGGACCATCAATGGACTTATGTGGGGCGAGTACGTAGCTCGTGAGTATGCCGCACCTCACCGCATCGCACTCTACGACGCTGGCGGAGGCGGCCTGTACTGCGGACTGATCGCGCCAGCGCCCAGCGGCTACCTCTGGTGTCAGCAGACGAGCGGGCTTCTCTGCACGCAACGCGATTTGGAAGGCATCTATGTGCCCTTGCCTGACTCAAATCTGGCGCAGCATTTGGTGGAGCTTGACATTGGCTGCTGCACAGATACACGCGATGACCGTGAGGCGGCTGAGACATATCGTGCATCTCACCCAGATGAAGTTGCGGCAGGCGAAGCGTGGATACGGGAGCACATGCCTGAACTGGCGGCGGTGCGGGATGCGTTCGCGGCGGAAGACCGTCCGCTGGGAATCACCGCAGAGGAAGCGGACCAACTCGATGCCCTGCTACGAGAGGTGAGGCTGCCGCTTAGCGTTGCCCGCGAGCGTATGGAGCGCAGTACCGAGGCATGGGTCTGGGTGCGCGTCGCCAGTGACGTAGCGACATGGGAACACGAGTTCGCGCGTGCGCAGATTTTGCAGCAAGGAGCAAGCACATCCCACACGCTTAACGGCTACCGCTTCCAATGGATGCTGGCGGCGCTGGCGGGCACAGAGGCCGTGCTGACGTGGGAGAATTGTGACTGAGCGATAGCTATATGCATCTCAGCGCAAGGTCGTTCGCAAACAGAAGCACTGCGCCATTGCGCGAGCAAAACTAATGAGGCCAGACCCCAGTGGGCCTGGCCCCAGATGGTGGAGATGGGGGAGATGGGGGAGAGTCGAACTCCCCTATATTCACCCGCAGAGTCCCGAATTCAAAGACTCTGCAGCTTCGTGGTGATCAGACTGACACCAATTTTGACACCAATTACTCCAAAAGTCGGTCGATTTTTTCGGGTTCATAACTTTCGACCGGCGTTCCCAACAACGTGTCCATTGCCTGCACGGCCGACTGCTGCATGTGCGGCAGCACGTGCGCGTAGGTGCTCAAGGTGATGGACACGTTGGAGTGGCCCAGCATCTCACTGACCACCTTGACGTTGACCCCGCTGGCGAGCAAGAGGGTCGCCGCGGTGTGGCGCAGGTCGTGGAAGCGCGTCTCACGGCTGAGCCCGGCCTTGACCAGGTAGCGTTTGAACGACCGTTTGGTGATGTTGTGCGGAATCATGATGCCGCCGTAGCCGTTGGGGAAGACGAGGTCGAGCGTGTTGTCCCACTGATCACCCATCGTCGCTTTATCACGCTGCTGGTGCTGCCAGTGCGCGGTCAGCGCGTCGACGGCGGCTTGGGTCAGGGCGACCGTTCGCCGGGAGTAGGCCGTTTTGGTTTCGGCGACGATGTAGCGCCCGCTCGTCTCCTGCACGTTCATCCGGACTTGGGCAATGCGCCGGGCCAGGTCGACGTCCTGCCACCGCAGCGCTAAGAGCTCGCCTTCACGCATGCCCGTGCTGAGCGCCAGTACGTACAGCGCGTAGAAGCGGTCGTCGGCCACGACGTCGAGGAAGCGCCGCACCTCAATGACCGACAGCGGCATCATCTCGCGGTGGTCGCGCTTCGGCGGCTTCAGCATTTCCGAGACGTTGCGGCTGACGAGGCCCATCTGCAGCGCGTCGTCGAGCGCCCGATGCAGCATGCTGTGAATGGCGTGGACCGTCGTGGCGCTCAGGCCCTCCGCCAGCTTGCGGTTGTAGAAAGCCTGGAGGTGCTGGGGGCTGAGCTTGGCGAGGCTGTGCTGGCCGAGCCCCGGGACGAGGTGGTTGACGTAGTCACCGTACCGCCGGTAGCTGCTCGGCCGAATCTGCGACCGCATCGTCTCGTACCAGCCCGTTAGATACTGCTTGACGGTCTGCCGCTCATCGACCAGCGGTACGCCCCGGCCGACGTCGTGCAACGCCTCCTGCATCTTCTTGGCGACTTCCGCCCGCGTCTTGCCGTACAACGCCTTACGCGTGCCGCCGTCGAGGGTGATCCGCGCCATCCAGCGGCCATCGCTGCGCTTGCTGATGCCGCCCTCGTTGTTGCCGCGCCTGCCGGCCATCGGACACCTCCTCGCGAGCAGACCCCACTGGTGCCAGCGGGTCGTCGTGTGGCTCCTGCTGGAGCAACGTCGTGATGTAGTCGTTGAGCGATGCGACCACCACTCGGCGCGTGCGACCGATCTTGACGCTCTGCAGTGCCCCTTGTAGCACCAGCAGGTAGGTGGCAGTCCGGCCAATACTTAAACGACGAGCGGCCTCTTCGACTGTCACCAGCAGCGGCGGCTCGGACTCAGGATGCCTCATAGATAGCATTCCTTTCGCGGACAGGAAATCGGGCTAGGCCGGGACTTTCGGCTCAACTATGGAGGCTCGCTAGCATGGTCGCCACGGCCTCCAACTGGGTCACCACCTGGAACAGCGCGCTCGCTGGCTCGGGTAAGTGGGCAACAATGGTCCTAACGGCATCGCGACGCTCCGGGCTCACGGTACTCACCAGTACCCGCGGCACGACCCCGTGCGGGCCGAGTTGACCACGCTGGACAAAATCCAGGTAGACGCTCAGCTTGCGCTTGATGGTCGGTAGGCTCTCGGTCGCCAGGTCAACCTCTATCCACCAGTGGTCGCGGACCGTGCCGAGCGCCAAGCGGGTGTAGCCATCGGGCTTGACGTAGCCGCCGAGGCCGCTCGGCCACCAGCACGCCGGTTCTGCCGCGAAGCTGACGACGGACGCAGCGTGTAGACGAGCCTGTTCAACGAGGCTGACGTACAACTCACTGACGGCCAGTGTGTGGCGAACCGTACGCTCGGTGGGGAGGCCGGGGTGTCGCACCCGCTGACGGGCCGCGTAGGCCGCTTGTCGCGTGGCGTAGAGGTGAGTGCCCGCACTGCCGAGGGCGAAGGCCGCGCCAGCGGAGCCCCGCGCCGCGCCACCGATCCGGCGCGGTGAGACGGCGAGCACCCGCCAGCGGACCAGACGGCGCAGCACCCGGCCGCGGACGACCTCGCGGGCGTGGCCGGTGAGCGACTGGAAGTACAGCCGCTCCAATTGCTGACCGGTTACCAGTCGCAGCAGGTTGACGATCTCGATGATCTGCCAATCGCGGTCGCTCAGCCGGTCCGCGAGCCAGGCGGTGTTTGGCGGGCGCAGCCGACGAGCGGACCCGGCGCGATCGGGAATGGCCATATCGGCCTGAGCTTGGGTTATCATGCCTGTCTCCACGGGCATGTCGGCGGCACGTACGACCGCTCGACAGCCCATACCAAGGGGTGAAGGGTTCGTGCGAGTCGCACAGCGACCACACCACCGACGACACCAGCAAGCACAACACGCAGCTGGCTCATCCCCGACCTCGCGTTCCCTCACGGCCGAAGCGATCACCGGCCGCCGTACCACCGACCGTCACGCGGGCGCGCAGCCCCGCCTCGATGGCTGAGCGCGCCATACCATGCCGTTCACGACTGGCGGCCGCCAAGGCGGCAGCGTCCTGCAGCGGTGATCCCAACGGCAAGGTGGTGCCGGTCACCGGGGGCAGCGTCTGGCCCTCGACGCACGGCTTCATGGCGAACTCGAAGGCGTTGAGGCTCGCCAGATCATCGCGCGTCAGCGGCGCAAAGCGGTCGGCGAGCACCCGCGCGTCGTCCCACTCCAGTTGAAAGGCAACGTGGGTGCGCACCGTGCCGAGCGTGGCGTCGCGTACGGCGCTGGGGAGCTGGTTCAGGTACTGGTGGGCCAGCGTCAAGGACAGACCCAGGCCGCGGGCCTGCGCCAGCATATCGGCCAGGTTGTCGTTGGCCCCGAGGCGAACGATGTCTTGAAACTCATCGAGGTAGGCGAAGACCGGGTGTCGATGCCAGGCCGGCAGCGCCACACGGGCCTGAGTGGTTTGCCACATCGTCGCCACGAACAGCGAGCCGAGCAGGTTGGCTGCTTCGCTGCCGATCTTGCCCTTGGCCAGCGAGATGAGCAGCACACCGCGCCGGCTAAAGCGCTGGCTGAGTGTCACGCCTTGGCTTTGGCCGAGCAGCAGGCGAATGGAAGAGCGCATCGAGAAGGCGCGCAGCTTGTTGAGTACCGGTCCAATGGCCTCCACCCTCGCGGCCTCGCTGAGGTTGCCATCGAACCACTGCCAGAACGAGCGCACCGACGACGGCAGGTCGGGGTGCTGGCTGACGTAGCGGCGCAGCGCCGGGTTGGTGAGCAGCTCTGGCACTTCCATCAGGGTAAAGACCGAGCCATCCGGCGCCCGGGTATGGGTCAGGCTAAACAGCGCCGCCCGCAGAATTTCGTCGGTCCGTGGTCCCCAGAAGTCCTCGTAGATGGAGTGAAAGACGTTGAGGACGTGGTCGGCCATCAGCTCCCGGCTGGCCTCGTCGTCGAACGCCGAGCGCAGCGGGTTGAAGCCGACGATCGAGTCCTGTATCGTGCTGGGGTCGAGCACCACTACGTCCGGGCTACGCTCCGGCGGGATGCGCGCGGCGATGTCGCTCACCAGGTCGCCCTTGGGGTCGATCACCACCACGCCGTGGCCGGCGGCGATGTCCTGCAGAACCATGTGAGCCAGCAGCGTCGACTTACCGCTGCCGGTCGGACCGATCAGGTGGACGTGGCGCAGGCGGTCACTGGGGGCAAGCGCGAGTGGCCGGTCGGTCAGGCCGGGGTAATTGCAGCGTCCCACGACGTTGCCGGTGGTTGGCACCATCGGCAGGGGCGGCAGTTGGCGGGCCTGGCTTGGCGCGAGGCCGGGCAAGGCAGTGGCGAAGGGGAAGGCCACCAGCCCGACTGCCTCACGGACGTTGAGCAGCAGCGGCCAGCGCAGTAGCGGGTAGCGGCGGCTACGCAACCAGGCCGCGACGATAGCCGCAGGCAGCAGCCGGCGCACGACTTGGACGCCGGGCGCGTTCAGCCCCTGCATGAGGCTCCAGGCCCGCTCGCCGAGTGCATTGGCCCGCGGCCGGGTGGGGGCGCTCACGCCAATGCGGAGCGTCGTGGCCAGCAGTGGCTCGCGCTGTTTCGTCCGCTGGGCGTGAATGGCGTCAGCGTCGGCCGGTACGTCACGCTCCAGCCACCACGGCACGGCCAGGTTCCGCGTCGCCGCGTCGCTGGTCGCCGCCGGGGGTGTCCCGGCGCTGGTCAGAATGAGCTGGATGATGACGCGCTCGTCGGCGGCGAGCGGTTGCAGGGTGGCGAGCACGTCGGTGCTGACGGCCCCAGCCCGCTCAACCGCCAGGGGACGGATGTGACTCGTCAAGGTGAGCTCATCGGCGAGCAAGGGCGTCTCCCGCGCACTGATGGACGGCGGCACCGCGTCAAGGCGGGCACCGGGCAGTTGGGCGCGCACCGTGGCGAGGAGCGTGTCACGGGCGGCCGGCGTCACCAGCACGTAGTGGCTGATGCCGGCGTGGTCGGCGACGACTTCGAGGGCGACCGGCGGAAGCGGCAGCAGCGACCAGCGCGGCGGATGGGTGGCCGCGGCCAACGCGCTCAGCCAGCGCACGGCGTCGTCCACCGTCAGCTCACGCGGCAGCTGGAGCCGGAAGGCTACGAGCGACTGGCGCCAGGCGTGCATATCGACAGCCCGCGCCGCGAGCACGATAGCCAAGGGCAGCAGGCTCACTACGAGCAGCAGGAGAGCGATGGTCATGATTGATCCTTGGTTGGCGGTTGGGATTCGGCGTGCGTGGCCTCCCGTTGCCTGCGCTCCTCGTGGAGCACGTAGGCGAAGGCGATCAGCAGCTGCTGCCACGGCTCAGCGTCGAATGGCCGTTGTTTGGCGATGATGAGTACGCGGCGGTGTCTCGGCATGGGACTGGACCTCCTTTCCCGTGGGCGGCGCGGCCTGATGTGACACGCCGCCCCCTTACTAATTCTTATGCGCCTGTCACGGATTTGTGACAAGCCGTAGAAAAGACAACGGTGCCGCCAGTCGTGCGGTCAGGTGCGCCGTCGCCACTGCTGCGTGGTGGCGAGGTAGGCGGTAGCCAGAATCAGCAGGGCAATCATCAGGGGCAGCAGCGGGGCGAGCAGCTCGTAGATAACGCGGGCCACCACCGCCAGGCCGAGCACCAGCAGCAGCATGTTCACCAGGCGCTTGCCCCACCCACCCGGTTGGTACGATTGCATGGTTGGTATCACCTCTTTCTGCCCAGTCGCTGCCATCGCGCATGTCGCCGGACGTCTGGGATAAGCGTGGCACAGCGACTGCGGGAAACGAAGTGAGAAGTCGCCTCAGAGACCTGGGGCGATTTTCGTCACCCAGGGAAATTGGGGCAGAAATTGGCGACATGCAGCGGCACGCCGGGAGGTACCTATCATGGCAAAGCGAGATGCGTCGTCGTCGCCCGTGGCGCGGCTGACGCGCAACCTGATCGCGACTCGCTGGCGGGGGATCGAAAACCTTGACCTCCACAACAGCAAACAAGACCCGCGCGACGTACAGGAGCTCGCGCAGCTGGCCCACGACTACTGCGTGGCGCGGGGGGTGGAGTTCGGCGATGATCGAGTCGCCGAGATCCGGTTCTTACTCCACGATGGTATAGCGGCGTATTGGGCGAAGGGTCATAAGCGAGCGGCCCAGCGCTTTCGGCGCCTCTTCTTCACGCCCTCGGAGTCGGTACCGCCGCAGACGCCGCACCAGGTCTTGAAGGAAGTCAAGGCAGAGATGGAGTTGGCGGGTGAAGATTACGCGGCGTGGCGGCGGCTCGCCTTCCCCCAGTTGGCGGCGTTCCTCATCGCTTTCGTGACGGCGGCGCGGGAGGCGGCCGAACCGCAGCCAGCCGACATGGTGACCTACACCCCGCCGGCTGAGACGCCGCCACGGCCGCGGTCGGGCTGTGCGCGACTGGCGCTGACTGGA
This sequence comes from Ktedonobacterales bacterium, assembly GCA_030167145.1. Lineage (GTDB taxonomy): Bacteria > Chloroflexota > Ktedonobacteria > Ktedonobacterales > JADMIN01 > SMAG-U1939. Next base: position 1,149,013 of record CP126532.1, read on the forward strand.
CTTGCCGGCCTGGTGATCGCCGGCCTGGTTTTGGCGCGGCTGCTGATGGGCACCACGGCGCCACCGCACCAGGGGACAACGGCCGCGTCGGCGCAGGCGACGATCATTACCGGCATCGTCGAGTGCTCGCCCGACCCGACGAAGGCGGTCGTCGGCGTCTGGATTGTGGGGAGCAATGGTGGCTCGGGCTGGGCACACTACCAGCGGCTGCCCGGTCATCCCAACATCGCCCTGTTCGACCGCACGTTGCCGAAGGGTGGCAGCTATGTCGTGCACGTCGGCTGCGGCGGCACGCCAGCGCACTGGGAGCTGGCCCTGGGCTCGGTTACCCCCGTCTCGGATAGCGGCTACCACTTCACCTGCTACGACAGCACCGCCGACCAGAACCCGTACCTGGGGCAGTGCCGGCCGTAAGTGCCGTACCCGATGGTGCGCGCTCGTACCCGTCGTCCTACCGGCAAGCACGAGGACCGCCCAGCTCTTTGACGAGCTGGGCGGTTTTGCATGCGCTCAGCCCTCTGGGCGCCTGTTGTCGATTCCACTGCTTGTCACAATTCTGTGACAGTGGCATAAGGATGAGTAGGGGGCACTGAGCGAGGACGGGCCGCGGCGACGAGGTGGCTGCTCCGTCCCAGCCTCACGTAACAACGTGCCCCCACCGGTAGCACCGGAAGGAGGTAAGGATACCGTGAAGTTAATCGACATCTTTTACCAGCCAGCAGTGCTGGACTGCTACACGTTCGTCTTTGACGAGCACGACTCCCGGACGGGCGCCTACACCATGTTGGGCATGAGCGAAGACGGGTACGCGTTCTCGCAGTGGACGAGTGGGGTATACGAGCCAGGGGCTGCCAACGAACACTTAGGCTCGCGGGTCGTGCTCAGCGCCGTCGGGGCCGCCGCTCTCGACGGCTTTTTTCACCGCTTGAGCATCCCTGAGGAGTGGGAAGGAATTCACACCACGGTCGAGCAGATCGTGCAGGAGCGCGATGAGTGATCTGCGGGCTTCCCAGCGAATGATTCACACCCCGGAGTTCTGGCAGGCCGATGAAGCTGACCGTACCGCCCTGTTTGCGCCGTATACCAGCATTGAAGCGGACGACGTGACGCCGGTCAACGCCTACCAACTCGGGCTACTGGCGCTGCAGGAACTGGTCCGCCTGGGGCTGGTCGTCAAGGCTCTGGCGCTGGAGGTGCCGCCGGCAGCGCCACCGCGACGGCGTGGCCGACCCCCTAAAACCCGTCCGGATAACGTGGTGATTCGGCGGGAGACCGGGCGCATTGAGGTGCTGCACCGCAAGCTCTCGGCGGCCGAGGCCCGCGCTCTGGGCAGTCGGCTACTCGAAGCGGCGGCGGCCATTGACGGCGCTTCAAACGGGACGGCACCTGATGGCTTTCCAGAGGAAGCGGATATGCCCCAGGAGATGGCGGAGCAATGAGCGAAGCCAGCCGAACGCCTGGTACCACCCCGCTGCCGACGGTTGACGACATTTTATTCACGCTGGAGCGACGGACCCACGTCCTTACCGCCGCGGCGCTGCACCATCCCGACATGCCGCAGGACTGGCTGGCTGAAAACATGGCACTGGCGCATGCGCTCGCGAAGACGGCGCTGCTGGAGCTGCTCGAACCGGACGGACAGGAAGGATGTATGAAGGACGCAGCGGGCGATCAGTAGCGGTCGCCACACCTATCGCATGGAAGCAGACAATAAACTCAACTGGCAGCAGCTGATCGACGAGGCACTGACCGCGCCGGGGCACTTGGGATCGGTCTACAACCGCTTTCACGACTACAGCCTGACCAACATGTTCCTGTTCATGATCCAGGGCGTGCGCGAGCCGGTGGCGTCCTTTTCACGGTGGAAGTCGCTCGGCCGACATGTCATCCGTGGGGCGCGGGCGAAAGAAGTCATCGTCCCCATTATGATAAATGAGCCGAATACTGCGAAATCCGCCGAATTTGGCGGAAATACGGCTGACACTGACAGCACCGACGAACAAAAAGGGCGCGTGGCGCGGCTGGTTGGCTTCAAAGTGGTGCGGGCGGTTTTTGCCTTATCCGACACGGATGGCCCAGACCTGCCGCCGATCCACCTGCCGACATGGGATGTCGCCACCGCGCTCACCAACCTGCACATCCGGCAAACGCCGTTCGAGAACCTAAACGGCAATGTCCAGGGATATTCGCGCGGCCGCGAGATTGCCATTAATCCCGTCGCTGTCCATCCCGCCAAGACGCTCATGCACGAGGTCGGCCACGTCGTCCTCGGGCACACCATCGCCACGCGCTTCGGCGAGTACGCGACCCACCGCGGCATCATGGAGTTTCAAGCCGAGGCCACCGCCTACCTGGCGATGAACGAGCTGGGCCAACTCGATACGGCAACCGCCAGCCAGAGCCGCGGCTACATTCGGCACTGGCTCCGCGACGAACGACCGGGCGACCGGGAAATCCGGTTGGTCTTTAGCGCTACTGATCAGATACTGCGTGCGGGCCGGGTAGCGGTCGGCGCGACGGTTCGTGCTGACGCTCCGACGTAAACAGCTGAGCCGCCCGAAAGTCCGCGGTTTGGGTACGGACTGCGCGTTCCTGAAGCCTGTCACGTGCCGGGCGTGTATTGTCATCGACCTTCGCGCATGGATAGCGGCGGCATATCGATGATGACGCTTACACCTATCTGAGTCGTTTCAGGCCGTCGTATCTTGTGTCATTGAACAGAGTCGGCTGTTCGAACGGTAACCCCGACATCTCGCTTGATATATCAACCTCGCTTGCTCCGGGCGTGTTGATACGGTCGTACACCGCATTGGCTTCCGATTCCTGGACAAAGCGTAGTGCTGAAGCGGCCAGATAGCTCTGGTCCAAATCGAACGCGAGCCACTGGCGATGAAGTCCCTCAGCCACCGCGCCGGTAGTGTTGGAGCCAGCGAAGATATCGAGGACCAGATCGCCCTCATCAGTCAGGAACTTGATGAAGAACTCCGGCAATTTGGCTGGGAAGCGCGCCGGGTGCCCGGTCGCACCGACGAGCTTGCAGAACCGTAGGTACTGCGAATTGCTTTCAGTATTGGGGATTTGCAGCAGGTTCGATGGGATCGCCCCACCATTGTCTTTATTGAAGCCTTCGCTAATGTCGTGGCCCGACGGGCGAAGTGCTGGTTCATAGTACCGCGTTTTATTGCTGAGCAATTTCGCCATGCGCGCTGAGTAGGGCACGAGCACATTGGAGACGTTGGCTTTGGGCGCGGAAGTCTTAGTGAACCACCAGAGGGTATTGACCGAGTCCTTGGCGCGAATCTTACGCTTATTGACCCACTCGATCGGCGAGGGCAGTTTCGACGAGTTATACCAGAAGAACTCCTCAGCCAGGTACCACCCCAGCTCGTCGCACATCCTCACCAGGACGCGATACTGATAAATCGATCGCACCGGTAGGCCGCTCTGGTACGCCCCACCTAAATCAAGCACAAAGCTTCCCGTCGGCTTCAAGATGCGCTTAATCTCTGGCGTGAACGACAGCAGCCAGTTGACGTATGTCGCTTGGTCTTCGTTCCCGTACGCTTTCTGGCGTTGCAGCGCAAATGGTGGCGACGTCATGACCAGATCGACTGATTCATCTGGTAGCTCGCGCATGAGATCATTAGCATCGCCACAAAAGGCCTGGCCCTGGCGTGTGGTGTAAAGTGGCTTCCGCTGCATCACCCGTACACCTCCAAGCCATAGACCCAGCTGGATACAATCTTCCAGAGTACCGTTGTCGCGAAATAGACCTCAAGGTCTTGGGCCTTGAGTGCCTCAAGCTCGCTGATGAATTCTTGGCTGTCACGCATGCCGAGGATATATGAAATCCACTGGCGTGCATCCTCGTCGGTGCGCGCAGTGAGCAACTCACTTATATTGAACTGCCCACTCTTGCTCAATGCCCAGGCAATGCCCGGTCGTAGCGTTGCGGAGGCGGACCCGAAGCGGTCGATGAGGTTGCCAGAGTATGCGGGTGCGAATCGCGCGAGCGCGCGTGCTGCTTCGACCCGAATGACGTCGGCAAGCTCGCCAAAAGCATTCACCAGCGACTCGATGCTAGATGGGTCGCCCAGTTCGCCGAGTGACCAGGCGGCACCAGCCCGCACCTCAGCATGTTGTGTGGGGTCGCTGAGGACGGCCTGCAGCAGGGTAATTGACGATGGCTTGTCGAGTTCAGCGAGGATGATTACCGCTTCCAGTCGGTGCTGCGGGTAGTCATCTTGCAGGCGCTGCCGGATGAAATCCCAACCTTCGGCGCGGTCAGCCCGCGCCAAGGTTGCCGCCGCTTCCATACGCACGTAAATATGCTCATCGGAGTCCTTGAGTCGATCAGTTAGGGCCGCCAATATTGGTTCGCTTGTCGGCAGGAAGCGCAGCGCTTTCGCGGCGGCGTAGCGCTCGCTGACCGATGCGCTCCGCAAGCGCCGCAGGAAATGCTCCTCGGCTGCGATCGGTGCACAGGAGAACGACGGGTGGGGCGTCACTACGGAGGCGATGATTTGATCCTCTACCACTTGCTCGCCGGCCTTTACGCTGGGCTTGACCCCTGGGCTGCGCCACCGATAGGATACCGTTCGGTTATCGGCGGTTCGCCTGATGCGAATCGAGGAAGCATCAACTGCTAACACTATTCCGGCTGCGGCCGCAATTGTGGAAGGCCAGATCAGTCGGCTTTCGAAGCCTTCTTGCGCACCTTTCGGCGTCGTACTCTTTACCAGTCCTGCCCTGAACGCCGTATCCATCTCGCCGACCTGGATATAGGAGACGTTCTGATCTGCCTCCCAATCGATGGGCGCCTCGCCACGCTTATGGACGCCAACAAGGGCAACATAGTCTTGGTCGTACAGCCCGCTATTCCAAGCTCGCTCCGCATCCGCTAGGGAATGTGACATGGAGACCTCGAACTTGGTTTTGCCCCGTGACTCAACTCGCGTCCCGCACCGTATGCAGAGAATATCCGGCACCCTAATACGCTTGATCTTGATTTCACGCCAGATTTTGAAGCTCCGAGAACCGCGCTCCAGCTCAATTGGCTGGTGACCCGCGTCGGTCAGATCAGCGAATACACGCTGGGTGCCGATGGCACCAATCGAGAGCTTTTCCAGAAAACTGGTGTCGGTCTTAAACGCAGGCATGTGGCTGTTATCCTACAAACAACGGCAATGCGCCAAAACTAGCTCGTACGTATTCTAACGAATGGGGCATGTAAACCAGCGCGTTTTAGCCCAGGCAGGGTGGGCAGTGAACACATCAACTGTCAACTGTCACCACGTAGCCAGACGAGTTCGTGGCGCCGGTCCACAACCGCATGCCGGTTATGCGGCTGCCCGAGGATGAAGAACTCTGGTTTGACCCGGATTGGCACGTAAGAGCGGTGGTAGCCTTTAACCGTACCTGTCACTCGTCAACATCGTCTAGATCGCCCAGACCCTCAGCGCTTACGTCCGGGACTTGCTCTCGTTTTCTGTGTAGCATGGTCGGCGGTTTTACGGCATCCGGACGCACCGGTCTAGCCCGTGCTCCACTGGTAGGCAGTACCGGCTTTAGTGCCCGCTTGGAGCTCACCTCGTAGTCAACGTAGGTCATGGGTGAGTTCAAGTAGTCGTCACTGAGCAGGCGCAAGAACTGGGTTTTGTAAGCCGTCGCATACACGAGCATCTCCTTGCCGTCGCGCTTCGTAATTTCGACGGACAAGCCACGGCGATCGATCGCCCGTCTGATGCGGGCCATCGATAGCTGCTGTACGTGGGGCAACTCGGCGAGATCAGCGAGCTTCATTGCCATGCGCGGATCGCGTTTGCAGGCGGCCAGAAATTCGTCGAGGTTGGCGATGGGAATACGGTCTTGCAAGCTGTAGGCAACGGCTTTTGCTTCCTCTTGGACATACTCGTAGAAGCGGAATATGCGCTGGAACTTGTCCCGGTTCAGGATGAACATGTCGTCGCCCCGGCAGAGGCAGTCAATTTGATAATCAAAGACGAACCCTGGCTCGGGCACCTCATCGTAGTAGCCGGGTTTATGGCCGCGCAACGTGGCGACCCAGCGGGTTCGGTGTAGTTGGAAACTGTCAGTAAAGAAACGGAATGCGTGGAGGATTGGGTCGGTCGGACTATCTGCTCGCCGCAGCGAGACGACGTAGTAACGCAGTCCCGCTAGGAACTCCTTGCGTTCACGGAACGGCTCGAGATCCCAAGGGGCGGCCAGCGGCGCAATTTGGTCAGCGACGCGGTCGCCATTGGACAGCGCCAAGTGCTCCAGAACATCTTCGCTGGCACCGATACCGCCCTGATAGTCTTCGACCACGCCACCATCTTCCAGCCGGTCGAGGAGGTCGTCGAGCGTATCAGCCACTATCGTGCGAAAGCGCTGCGCCAGCGCCGGTTCTACCTGCAACTGCCGATAGGTGGTCTTGGCCGCGTCTTTCCGGGTTGACTCTTTGATAGAGGCGAAGTTTACCGTGACGCTGGCGGTCGCTAGATCGATGGCCGCAAACTCTTTGAGCAGGTTGTAATACTTCGTCTCTGGGACGAATAACCGCAGTTGTCTACTGACCATCATACACTCTCGATCCAGAGGTCGTGATCCATGCGCGCGACCTTCACGACATCATTCCGGGCGATCTCGGCCTTAGTAATGAGGTGCTGCGTTCGCCCGTTCTCGAATGTGACCTCATAGACGTGGTATCCGAGGCAGCGGAGCGTCGGGTTTATGTGCAGCATGTCGGTGCTGACGTACAAGTACGCCAAGACGAGGAAGAAGATGACGAGCGCGACATCCTGCCTCACGTCGCGCAAGGTGAAGCCCACAAACGGAATAAGATAGGCTGCTACGTAGCCCATCACCTCGTCGCCGCGCCTGCGGTAGTCAACGACGGTCCTCGTCGCCGGTTCTACGTCGGTTTTTGCGGTATGGAGGAACCACAGCAGTCCACTGACTCCGAGCAGCAATACAGCCGCCGCGACGATTGCCACGACGCTGTCTCTACCAGCGTAGAGTACTAAGAAGATCAGGGCAAGCGGCGCGTACGAGCTACAGAACATGACGGCGCGAGCGAAGTTGTTGAGCATGTGCCCGGCTGACTCCTGTGAGCGGTGATCCCTAGTCGCAATGGTAGCTACGACTTGCGACGGGCTTCTGGTACGTACGGCCACACCGCGAGGCGCCGTATAGGAAATCCATCCCCCTGAGCAATCGGCGACGCTGACCAACGGGCTAGTGAGGTGATCCACTCCGGCTGTCAACGATGCGGCTCGCCTAGTATAATCTTGCTAGAAACAGCGTTGGCTCCGCCACCTATAGCTACGTTTACGTTTGAGAGGAAATGATGGCTCGACCAGGTCTTATTGACCGCCAAGGCCTACTCGATTGGGCCAAGCTCCGTGTCGCGGAAAGCGAACTGCCTCGACTCATCCGTCGGCTTATTCTGGAAACGGGTCGCGGTATCGCCTATCTCGGGTTTCCCGCCGGGGAGGGCGTGGCCGCGAGCAGTTGGGACGGGACCGTTCGCGCAACTGAGGAGGCACTATACATACCGCTAGGTCTTTCGCTGTGGGAGGTGTCGGTTAACGGCAGCCCTGGCGCTAAGGCCAATGATGATTACCAGAAGCGCACGACGACACCGGATGGCTCGCCCACGAGCGACTGCGCGTACGTTGAGGTCATATTGCGCCCGTGGACGCAACGCTTTGATTGGGCGCGTGATCGGACCGCCGAGGGCAGGTGGAAAAAGGTGACTGCACTCGGGGTGGACGACGTGGAGACGTGGCTCGAGTTCGCGCCAATCACACACGCGTGGCTATCCGAGTTGAATGGGTTACATCCCTATGGTTTGGTGACGGCGCAGACCTGGTGGAATACATGGTCAGCGGCGACGACGCCGGCGTTTCCGAGCGCGGTAGTGGTCGCCGGGCGGGACGAGGCTATCACGAAGCTCCGACAGGCGCTGGGCGAGCCGGGCCAGGTCGTTACCGTCCGGGGCACGAGTCGTGATGAGGTGGCGGCTTTCGTGGCCGCAGTCGTGTTAGCTGAGGAAGCTGCTGATGGCGGCGCCCTGCTCGCGCGGACCGCCTTTATCGACAACGTCGAGACGTGGCGTCGCTTGCGTGGCCACCAAACACCCCTGGTCCTGGTCGCCTTGACAGAGCAAGTGGCCGCTGAGTTTGTACCTAGTTCTCCCCATGTCCTCATCGTGCCGCGAACGGGGACAGCAAGTGCGGACATTGAGCTGCGACCCATTGATGCGCAGGTGGCCACAGAGATTTTGAAAGGCGCGGGTCTCGCGGAACGCCAAGCGGTGGAAGCCGGCCAACTCGCGCGTCTCAGTCTTCTGGCGGCGCGGCGACGACTGGCGAATAAGCGGGAGCTCCTTCAACCAGCCTGGGCTGAGTCGCCCGCTGGCAAGACGATACGCCGCCTCGCGCTCGTCGGACGCTGGAATGAGGACTCCGACGCGGACCGTGCTCTCGTCGGGCAAGTGGCCGGTATCTTGTACGACACGCTGCGCGAGGAAATCGCCAAGCTCTCTGCGGGCGGCGACCCACTGTTGGCGCGGGTCGGCGGCACCATCGGTGTCGTATCGCCAATTGACGCGTGGCTGCTGCTCTTCGGCGAGCTGCGGCAGGACGACCTCGTAGCCGTTCACGATGCTGCCCGAACAGTCTTAGCGGAAATCGATCCGCGTCTAGACCTGCCGCGAGATGATCGTTGGCTGGCGCGGGTGCGCGGTAAGACCCGAGCGTACTCGGACAATCTCCGACAGGGGTTGGCCACGACGCTCGCCCTACTCGGCGCATATGGCGCTCGCCCAATTGGGGGCACCGCCAGCGTAGGCCGCGACTGGGCAGCGCGGATTGTTCGCGAGACGCTGGCAGCCGCGAACGCGGACGCAGCGTGCCGCTTGTGGGTGTCACTCGCCGACGTACTACCGCTGCTAGCAGAGGCCGCGCCCGAAGCGTTTCTCGACGCCGTGGCGACAGGCGCGTGTGGGCAAGCGCCCGTGCTCAGCGGGATATTTGAGGATGTGGCAGACAGTGGGCATCCGCTGGGGCCAAGCTCGGCGCACAGCTATTTGCTCTGGGCGCTCGAAAGGTGCGCTTGGTCGCCGGATCACATTGGCCGGGTGGGTGACGCACTGGCCCGGCTTGCGGAGATTGACCGGGGCGGTCGTCTGAGCAATCGTCCCTTTGCCTGTCTCCACTCGCTCTTCCGCCCATGGTATCCGCAGACCGCCGTGTCTGCTGAACGGCGGCTCGCCGTGATTGATGGCTTACGAGACCGTCACCCGGCAATCGCCTGGAAGTTACTGATGTCGCTGCTGCCCGAGCCGGGTGGCGCGGCGGTGGATACCAGTGAGCCGCAATTCCGTGATTGGAAACCGGAACAGATTATGGTATCGGCGGCCGAATACTGGACCGCTATCGGTGAAATCTGGACGCGGCTCCTCGCAGACGCCGGCCACGATCCCGACCGCTGGGTAGCGCTGATCGAGAAGATTGATGACCTGCCGCCACCAAACCGGGGTGCGGCACTCGCACGCCTTGACGCACTAAGTGGTGACGGTGACTTATCCGAAGAACAACGCACAGCCACCTGGAGAGCGCTGCGTGCCGAGGCGGCAAAACACCGTGAGTACGCGACGGTGTCGTGGGCGTTACCCGCCGACGAGGTGTCGGCGATGGAGGCAACAGCCACGCGGTTCGCGCCGACCAGCTCTGACGAGCGACATCGCTGGCTGTTTGAGCAGCAGTCACCGATGATCTCCACCATTAGGCAGACTGACGACTTCGCGGCGTACGACGCCGAACTCATGAAGCTGCGCGCCACCGCTGCAGCCGAGATTGCAGACACATCGGACTGGTCCGGTCTCCAGCGCTTTGCTACGTCACTGGAGCACTCGTGGCTTGTCGGCGAGGCGGTGGCGCGGGCCCGACGCTACGAGCACGAGAGCGAAGTCCTGACACTGCTTGGGTCCGTCGAGCACCGTGAGGCGGTCTTCGCCGCCGGCTATGTCTCGGTGCGCTTCCAGACGGACGGATGGGAGTGGCTCGAGTCCTACCTCAACGATGGCACACTTTCACCCAATCAGGTAGCCCGACTCCTTTTGTATACTGATGACTATCCGAAGGCGTGGCAGGTCGCCGAAACAATGGGCGAGCCAATCGCCGCCCTCTTCTGGCAACAGTTTCGGACGCACGGCCACGATCCGGGCTTCGCGCACGTGGACTTTGTGGCCGAGCGACTGCTCGACGTCAATCGGCCGGGCGCCGCGCTCGACCTGATCTTGATCTATTCGGACCGTGGGAAGGTCATGAGCCAAGCACGCGCCAAACTCGTGGCACGCGGTCTCGAAGCCTTGCTCGACCGCGACGCTCAGGAGGCGGACCTCGGATACCTATCGCACGATACCATCGTCGAACTCTTTAGTGCTCTGGAGCGCTCCGAATTGTCACGAGAGCGCCTAGCGCGGCTCGAATGGGCGTACCTGCCGTCCCTTAACTATGATGGCCGGCCCGCGACGCTGACTGCGATGCTGCCGCGTGACCCTGATTTCTTTGTGGACATCATTCGACGTATCTTCAAGCCGAGTGGCAGTGAGGATACAGATGAGCCTGAGCCTGTAGATGAAGCTCAAGACAAAGCACAGCGGGAGGCGATCACGCAGAACGCGTACCGCCTGTTGATGGAGTGGAAGAACATTCCCGGTCAGTGCGATGACGGGACGGTGGACGCTGCGGCGCTCGATGCATGGGTAACGCGGACGCGCGTGCCAAGCTCCGGGAGTCTGGCCACCTCGAGATTGGCGACTCGCGCATCGGCCACGTACTGGCCTGGGGCCCAGCGGATGCGGACGGGTCCCGTCCGTGCCTCGCGGTATGCAATCTACTGGAGAAGCTCGAGAGCACCGGCAACCTTGAACATGGCTTGATGATTGAGCTGCGCAATAGTCGTGGCGTGACAACCCGCGAGCCATTGGAGGGCGGCGACCAAGAACGCGCGCTCGCCGCCACGTACTTCAAGCAGGCTGAGGCGTTTGCTGATCGCTGGCCGAAGACCGCCGCGCTCCTGCGCAAAGTTGGTGAGAGCTACGAGCAAGAAGCGCGGTTCATGGACGAAGAGGCCGAGCGTCGTCGTACAGGCCTCGATAGTTAGCGAGCGATGTTCGACCGATTGGCAGGGATGCCTCAGCCAACACTACACGAGCCGGTACCGCCCATCTGCACTACCTGCCACGTGCCGTCGTTTGCTGCCACCAGCGTAAACGTGCGGGTGCCGGTGTCGGCAACCGTGTCGGGTGCGGCGAGCGTAGCGACCTCGTAGGCAATACACACTGTAAGCTGATTGTCGCTCTGACTTTGGATCTGCACGGCCGTAGCGTCGAGCAGCACGTAGCTGCCAGCGAACGGGCCCTGTTGATCGTAGTAGGCTTTCGCCAGCGCCACGATCCCGTCGGTGGGTGGTGGCGAGACTGTTGGCACGGGCGTGGCGGTGGGCACGTCGGTGGGCGTCGGCGTCGGCAGCGGTGTATCAGTCGGAATGGGCGGTGCGGCGGTCGCCGTGGCGGTTGCGTACTGGGCCGCGGGCGGCTGGGGTGCGGCGCTTCCGGCAAAGGGCTGCGCCCGGATCGCCAGGTACATGACGAGGGCACCCACCATAACGCCAATCCAGAACACGACGCGGCTAGGCAGCGCCGCGCCCTGTCGCCACAGCTGCGGCTGACTAGGGAGCGGCCTGAGCCGCGGTGCGGGTTGACCGATTGGCTCCATCCCGTCATCGAGCGGCGTATCGCGCGCCCGCCGCAGCATCTCTTCGAGGCTGGGGTCAGACGCGCGACGCCGGGGCTCAGGCGGGAAGTAAGGATGGCTGTCCACGCGCGAGCTCCAACTGGGGTGGCCCATGGCCTAGTGGAACCATTTGCCGATCAGCACCCACAGGCCGCGACCGGGGGCGGTCGGAATGACGCCGACGACGATGGGGTCACGGAGCGGCGCCAGACGGTCGGTCCAGCTGCTGGGCCGGGCCTCGGTTGTCTCGGGCAGGGGCCGCATCTTCGGTCGCAGGGGTTGCTCCTCACCCCAGAGCCAATAGAAGAAGGGGACGTTGGCCCCTTCCAGGGCCCGCCAGCGGTTGAAGACGACGGCCGGCACGTCCCGTTCGGCGGTACCGAAGGGCGCCAGCTCCCACTCTATGCCATCGAGGGTCAGGCGCACCGGCGTGGTCGGGACGTCCCGGATGCCGAGGACCGTAGCGCCGTGGTCCTCACAGATCGGTCGCCAGTGCTGCTCAACCGCGGCCTCGTTACACGGGTCGGTGTATTCGTAGGTGTCTCGCTCCGGCAAGACGGCCAGGCCATATGGGGACGCGCGCCGGGCGATGCTGCTGGCAAGGTGCTCGTCCATACTTGTTTCTTCTCGCTTCCTATCGCTGTGCACAACTACATCGTTGGTCATCTGGGGTCTGGTGCCGCGCTACCTCCCTTCGTGACTGCTCAGTACCCGGCATCAGCGTCGCCGGGGCGCTAGGTGGAGCATGCCATAGCGGCGGCGAGAAACGAAGCGAGACATTAGCGGAAATTGGAGAAGAGATTGGCATGCCGGTCTGTCGGACCCGCACGGTATGCCAATCGGGGCTGCCAAGCGTGGGGACGCAAAGCCGCAAATCCAGCTACATGGTTTGCCACTTTCGCTGCCAGCGCAAGAAGCGGGCGGTGCGTGGTGGTTGCCGGCCTCTCGGCCTTGCTGTATGCTGAGACTGTAAACAAGGAAGCTGTTTATGGCTGGCACGCAGCGCACCCCGACCGGTTTCGGGATCGTTGAACTTCTCCTCGCCATCGTCGCCCTCGGCGTCATCGGCACCCTCGGTTGGGTCGTCTATCAGCACGGCCGGATTACTGGCGCGGGTATGCTGGGGACTGCATCGGCACCTCCCGAGCAGCCAGCGACCGCCGATCCCTATGCGGAGTGGAAGACGTATAGCTCCACTCTCAGTGGCTTCTCCTTCCGCTACCCGACCGGCTGGGACTTGAGTGGGTTCCAGGGCAATAACCCGGTCGCGGCCGACCATATGACCGGCCAGGAAACCACGATTCGTCTCGAATCCAAACCCGACACGAGGGTCGATAACTTCGGCATCACCATGTACCCCAGCGCCGGCATCTACCGCACCCCGTACGACACCTACGGGAACGGCACGACAACGGTGCTGGCCAACGGCATCACCCTGTGGCAAGAGAAGGCGCAGGAGACTTATGCAACGGGTCTCGCTACCGATACCTGCCCAGCGGTGCAAGTCGGCACTGATGCCACGTTCGCGCAGCGGCTGCCGAATGGCAATTACCTGTCGCTCTATGGCTCGTTCTGTTGGGGTCAAGGCCTGACCACCGCCAAGACCTACGCGCAGCAGGTAGCCAGTCCCGAGTGGGCGGCCGCGATTGCGGTGGTGAAGTCCATCCGCTTTTACTGATCGGCCGCACCAAGTTCCTGCTCGGTAGCCGAGCGAACCGGCCGGCAGTCTTCTTCATGACGCCTGCCTCGTCCCTGGCTACTGATCACCTAAAATTCCTACAGCGCGACAGCAGGCGTTGTAAGTGGTACAATACCAAGTGACCCCCTTCTACGCGAGCAAGAAGCCGCCACGCGTGGTCAGGGAAGGGGCCCGCGCTCCTATCCTGACGTCAACTGCTGCCGGCTCCAGCCTGCGCGCGCCACCAGACGAAGGGGCACTAGCTGCGGGAGGCGGTGGACCACACGGTCGCTCGTCGTTCTTCGAGTGCATGCGGAAACCTGGAGGGAGGACGTCTCTCGACCGGTGCACGTCTACTCGCCCTGATGATCCCCACTCACCACAACCCGCTAAGGTAGTGGGCAGTCCATCGGGCTATCAATCAGCCACCCTCGGTACTACGGGAGCTCGGGGCAGACGCAATCTGCCCTGGCCCGCGCGGGCCGATCAGTCGATGGCGTCGAGCCACAGCGAAGGTGAAGGTGTATGCATGTCCACATCGGAACGGCGGCCGCGGAAGGCGTTGGTAGGGCTGGCAGGCATTGTGATCATCGCCGTAGGGCTGGCCGGTTGGATGTTGTACCTGGGGCACTCGCCGCAGGCGTTTCTTGCTGCCGGTCCCGGCAACGACTACCCCTGGGGGAACGCCACTGATTGTTCCCAGACGTTCGGCATATACTCTTGGTGCCTGAATGGCAACTGGCTTTCGCCACTGGGCTTTGGCTACCGCAACTGCACCGACTATGCGGCGTACGAGTTGAACGAGGCGATGGGGGGCAGTGTGAGCCACCCTAAGTTCGCGTGGAAGGACATAAACGTTAAGACGCCCGCTTCCCCCAACGGGGACGGCAATGCCCGGGAGTGGAAGCAAGGGGCCATTAATCGCTACGGCGCTGGGGTCGCCAATGGCACGCCGGCGGTCGGTGCGGTTGCCTGGTGGGGCACTGTGGGCCACGGCTTCGGTCACGTCGGCATTGTGACCTCCGTCTCGCCAGATCGACAGACCATCCGCGTCGACAGCTACAACGAAGACCAGCATGGTAACTTCTATCCGGACACCATCAGTACGACGAAACGCGGGGTGTTGCCCTGGCCAGACGCCTTCCTCCACATCGCGGACGGTCCGAGCGCGAGCGGCAGCAGCGCCGACCGTCAGCCCGCCGACTTCGCCGGCAAGATCGTGCAGTGGGATGGTGACCACAACCAGCAGCGGGCCTCGTGGCTCGTCTCGGCCGACCTCAAGCGCTACTGGATTCCTGACATCCGGACCTACTGGTGTCTGCGGGGCCAAGGGCACGCCGACGCTGGCCCGATTAGCGAGCATCTCCTCGACCAGCTCCCCGACACGGGCCACTGGGCGACGTGCGGCAGTAGCCCAATTGCCACCGCGCCGGTAGCAGTCGTACTCACCCCAACCCCAACGCCGCCCCCAACCTCGCCGCCCCCAGCGCCCTCACACCCCGTTGACGCGTACTCCAATTACGGACAGGACAACCTGGTCGGCCACGCCATGTGCCGCGGCAACCCCGGCGACCCCTTGTCCATGCCGGGTGGCACGGGCACACAGACCTTTACGGTGCCGGCGGGCGTCTCCACGTTGAGCAGCGCCATGGTGCAGGTTGATCCGGCAGACGTCACCGCGTATCTCACCGTGTACGTGAACGGCGTGGCACAGGCAACGGCAGCAGCCGCAGCGGTTGGCGATACCCACTTCACGTTTGGTCCCGTCAGCGTGCACCAAGGCGACACCGTAATGCTCTCTATCACGTTCACGGCTACGTACGGCAAAATCATTACGCTGTATACGGTCGGTCATCCGGGTGGAACGTTCACCGCACAGAACAGCTGTCCCGATGGCGCTCCAAGCGTCACAGTGACCGATGGCGGACTGCGGGCAGTGGTGTCTGGCATGAGCTAGGGTGACACAGTTCGGCACGGTGCCCTGGTCCAGCGCGGCCAGGGCACCGTGCCGGGTGCTGGATATGTCGGGGGCAGCTGGCGCCTGGCCGTGGCTAGTGCCGTGGCTGGCGAGCACGCTCGATGGCAATGGCAACATTCAGCTGGCCTACTACTCGAGCTCAAGCCATGGCTTACGCCAGCTGCCCTCGGCAACTGCATTCACCGCTTTGTCGGTCCCTTCGGCCTCGCCATTGGCATTGCAGCCGGGACCGGTATCGTCGCGGGACTCGTCCTGCACTGGAAGCATGAGCAGCGCCTCGAAGCCGAGGCGATTGTGCACGCCCTGGGCCGCTGGATGCCCACCGCTGAGCCACTTGCCCGTAACGGGCGTGCACGATCGCCTCGCGGGCGATGAGCTCGAGCTCCCAACGCTTGATGCCCGCCGCGGGCTGTTTATAGAGTGGGAGGACCTCCAGATCAGGCGCAAAGGGGACGCCGTAGGCGAGGTTCTGCGAGTACGCCCTGACGACTGCTAACGTATCGGCCAGGGGGTAGCTCCGAATGCGATTGCGAAACGGGCGATAGGTTTCAAAGACGTCGTTGTTCACATGCCCTCCCCAACAGCGTCGACTCAGGTATTGCCAACATGCACCCAGTATATCGCTCGGTAGAACCTGCGGCCTGTCGCCCTACCCCCTGTGGGGCCCCATCATGACATTATTGGCAGCGACACGAACGACCAGTGGTGCAGCGATCAGCAGCATCTCCTCCGCTCGTATGGTATACCTAATCAGGTGTACCGTTGAGTCTGCAGCATGAGAAAGAGATGGCATGAGAGTCACGAGCGCGCACTTCAGAGACTTCAAGCGGTTTAAGGACCTAACCATACAACTACCGAGCACCGGTACGCGCCTGGTTGTCATTGCCGGGCCGAACGGGACAGGCAAGTCGTCCATCTTTGATGGCTTTAAGGTGTGGCAGGGGAGCCGCTACACCGGTTTCAATCAGGATCCGTTGTACTATGATCGGCCGGAAGCGCGTCAGTCCCAGCAAGCCTCGCAGCGGGTCAGCATCGACTTTGACCGCCCGCCGACGAGCGTTGAGGAGTTTAAGCGAGCGTTCTATATCCGCTCGGCCTACCGGCATGAAGCCGACTTCACGATGGCACAGATTCAACGTACACCGTCGCTGCTCGACCAGAACCGGTTCTGGAAGATGATTGACCAGGATGTGGCAGTATCGCAGAACTATCAGCAACTCGTGGCCCAGACGTTTGAAGGCATGTTTGAGCCGCAGAACAACGACATGCGCGTCGAGGCTCTGCGAGAGCAGCTAATCGGCCAGGTCCGCGCGGCCATGCACCGCGTGTTTCCCGACCTGGTGCTCGAAGGCTTACAGAGTCCGATGAGCGGGGACGGCTCGTTCTTCTTCGAGAAGGGGGTGAGCCGCAAGTGGCACTACAAGAACCTCAGCGGCGGTGAACGGGCAGCGTTTGATCTGTTGCTCGACATCATCGTGAAGCGCGCAGCCTTCCACGACACGATCTACTGCATCGATGAGCCGGAGACACACCTCAACACGAAGGTGCAGGCGGTGTTACTGCGCGAGTTGGTCAACCAGATTCCCGAGGGGTGCCAGCTCTGGATCGCCAGCCACTCCATCGGCATGATGCGCGAGGCGCTGACCATGTGCGACGAAGGGGCGAGCGTCGTGTTCCTCGACTTCGGCGACCGAGACTTTGATATGCCGGTCGTTATCGAGCCGTCCCGCCCGGATCGCCACTTCTGGCAGAGCGTCCTGAGCGTGGCGCTCGACGATCTGGCGGGGTTGGTGGCGCCCAAGGAGGTCGTGCTCGTCGAAGGCAAACCGCTCATTCAGGGGACGACGCGTCGAGACAGCAACGTCGAGTTTGACGCCAGGTGTCTGCGCACCATCTTCGAGCCTTATCGGCCCCAGTCAGGCTTCATTTCAGGCGGCGGCTCGCATGAGGTCGCACACGACCGTCTCGCGCTGGGCAGTGGTATCGCGGCGCTGGTGCCGGGCGCGTCGCTGATCAGGTTGATTGATCGTGACGATCGGACGGACGCTGAGGTCGAGGCGCTGCGCCGCGGCGGGTGCAGGGTGCTCGGCCGCCGTGATATCGAAAACTACCTCCTCGCCGATGACATCCTCCGCAAGGTAGCCACCGAGATGGGTAAGCCAGGTATGGGGGATGCTTTGGTGGCGGAGAAACAGCGATTGCTTGGTGATGGAATGCTTGCAGGCCGGCCCGCAGACGATGTCAAAGCGGTTGTCGGCCCGCTCCGACAGTTTATCCGGCGGGAGTTGGCCCTAACGCAATCGGGCAACACGCCGCACGCCTTCTTGAGCGACACGATGGCGCCGCTGATTACGCCTGACACGGCAACCTACCAGGAGCTCGAGCAGGCCATTTTTGGCTAACAGTCCGCGTGGCTGGCAACTCGTAGCCTAGGCGTAACTCACTCCATAGGTACCTGGTGGGCTTCTGCTGGTGGCGCTCCATCATGCGCTGCTAATTCCCGCTCGCTGATGAAGCCGACATACGAGATGGCGTGCAAACCAACCATCAGGATGGAGTCAAACAGTGACTGCACCCACGGGAAGCCGAGTTCGTTCGCCTTCCAGCGCTCCAGCGCCTCCCATTTCTCCGGCTCAGCGTGGGCCATCCCGCCATAGATGAACACGTCCATGACTTGGCGGTGGGTGTAGTTGTACTCGCCGACAACGGTTGGCAGTTCGTCCGACCCTGGCGTCGGAGGTTTGACCACTTTCTCGTTGTAGGGCGACGGGCTATCCAAGAAGGCGTTCAGTTGGGTCCGCACGTCCGTGAACGCTCCCTTCCACTCATCTGCGAGGCCGGGGTCATCCATCACGTGCTTCGCTAGCCAGGCGAATGACGCGGTTTCCCGCTGCTGGATGAAGAAGCGGAACGTCAGGACGAACGCGTCCGTCGCGTCGTCGTCGGGGCGGACGTGCTCGATCTTGACCGCGCTCTGACCGGAGGTGGGGTCGGTCTTGTGTTCATAGGTTAGCTTCGTGCCATTACGCTCGCGGAGCAGTCCCGTGTAGCGGCCGCCGCGCAGCTTTTGGACTTTCAGGACCACCAGTTTGAGCGCCCGGCGCGTCTCGGGGCGCATCGGAGTTACCATACAATTACCTGCACCTTTCCCTCTTGCGGCTCGCTGGCCGCAACTCGATGGGAGCGTCCTGACCGCGCACCTGAACGAAAAGCGTGGCGCGGGTTTGGATAGCCGCCGCGCCTCCGCTTGCCAGCTAAGCAAGTCACAAGTAGCGACCGCTGTCAAGGGCACGGGCGGGCGATTTCTGGCGCGCGAAGGCAACTTGCAACGTGGAGCGGGATAGGGAGGTGAACGAACGGCTGGCCGCCGAGGCTCGTGGCGGTCTCGCTCAGGCTCGGAGCCGAAAGTCAGCGGCAGCCGGTCAATGTAGGCTTCACGAGCCCGCCTCACCCATGTGCGCCACTTGCCAGGTACCGTCGCTGGTTGCCACCAGCGTGAACGAGCGGGTATTGGTGCCAACGACCGTGTCTGGTGAGGACACAGCAGTGGCCTCGTAGGCGATGCACGCCGTAAGCTGGGTGTCAGCAAGATGCTCGATCGGGCGCTGCCGGAATGGCGGGAGCTCCGCCAGAAGCTGGGCCACGCTGAATTTCAGTGACCGCCATGACGCCTGCATCAACGCGACATGCCGGTACCTATTCGAACCGCAGTCGCGCGTTGAATAGGTACGAGAACGCGCCTACCTCGACGGGCGACGTCAATTCAGCCGCCGCAGCCGCTGCCCCGAGCGCAAGCAAGCCACCCAAGACGTCACCCTGCTTCACCTGCCACGCAGCGCCAGCGAGCCCCAAGCCGAATGCCAGCGGTCGCCGCCACGCTTTTTGGGCGAGCGTACGCAACTGGGCCGCAGCATCTGCCAGTTCAGCCTGCCGTGCGTGGAGCTCCTCCTGCTGGTCATCTAACGGCAGTTGCCCGATCTCGCGCACGAATTTCCGGACATTGCGTGCATAGGCGCGGTAGTGGGGGCGGTTCTGGGCCCGGAAGTCCAGAACTTCGTCTATGGGTATCGGCCCGAGATCTACCCCAACGGTTTGCATGTCCAGCGATACGACGTGGGCCGCCGAGGGTTCCGTCGGTAAGCTGAGCAGTTCCTTCAAGGCCTCGTGAATTTGCGGCGTATCGGTCACTGGCTGGAGGTCGAGGCCCTTGGCCTTACCAACCGGCCTGAGCAGCTGCCCTAAGAGGACGAGGATGAGTGAGCGCACCAACGGGTGCATGGGAATGGAGACGTTGTCCTCTGATTGCTTGGCAAGGCCGCGGCTGATGAGTTCATCACGGATCATGCTCGCCAGGCCTTCATCAGCTACGGCGCCGAGGCGCGAGTACGACAGCTCGTGAAACCGGGTAGGTTCGGCGGCGAGACCATCGAGCGCACCGGACACCAATATGTCCGTCATCGCCGTCGCTAACGCCTCGGTCGTCGAGTGATCAATGAAGGTCTCCGGCTTGAGGATCGTAAGTAACCCATGCTGCTCCAGCCCGGCAACGATCGCGGGATCGAACCAAAAGGGACGGTCGCGCATGTAGTTCGGTACGAGCAGCGCAATACCGTCGAAGAACAGGATGAGATTCTTAACCCAA
Source organism: Ktedonobacterales bacterium (assembly GCA_030167145.1). Classification (GTDB taxonomy): domain Bacteria; phylum Chloroflexota; class Ktedonobacteria; order Ktedonobacterales; family JADMIN01; genus SMAG-U1939. The sequence goes on from CP126532.1 coordinate 1,169,115, forward strand.
TCACCGTTACCCCACATGGGATTGGGGTAGTAGTAGGCAGTTTCGGGGACTTCATCGGCCATGATGGTTTCTCCTCTGCGCTCAATACCTCGATTTTCCGGGGCTTGTCAAGGCGGGCTCCGGTACGCCAACCGACTATCATGCGGCGGTAGTGCTCTCTCTGAGAGGTGTCGCATTCGGATCGCATTCGCGAGCGGCGCAGGATCGCTTAGCTATGCTTCAGTTCTTTCGGCAAGAACGCGTCGATCTCGACGTCGCTGAACGTCATGTCCTCGCTCAATTTTAGCGCGGCTTGCGCTCGCTTATAGGCCCCATTGTTCGTGCTCGGGGCGTTGCGATAAATCTGGTGCAGCTCATCGCGCCGCTGATCGCGCTGCGCCTGCAGCTCTTCGATCGGTTTCTCACCCATGCGGAGGTCCACCAGCAGGGACTGGTACTTCTCACGGACGAGCCACAGGTCGCTGGCTGTTTGCCGGTGTTTCTGCGCCTGCTCGCCGGGGTCGTAGTTCTTGGTGTAGGCGTTGAGTGCCAGTAGGATGGCCGACACGATGAGGCCGACGACGGCGGCGAGTTTGCTGGTGCCGAGCACGGCGGTAATAAAGCCGACGGTGGTGAGGGCCGACAACCCAATTTGCGCGATCCTAATCCAGGACTGATTCCGCAGCAGAATGTCCGCGCACTTCTCCTGGGTCTTATGGGTATAGACGACGCGGCCGTAGGCTTCGCGCAGCTGTCCCTCGAGAATCCGCCGCGATTGCGGTGTATCGTCAGTTTGGGAATGTGGTTCCAAAGATTTTCCTCCATTTCTGCTTAGCTGACCAGTCTTGCTTCGCGGTGTCGTGGTTGATGGCTTCGACGGCGAGGTTGTAGCACTGTTTGGCTTTGTACTGAAACAGCCCCTTGCCGTAGACCCGCTGACCGCTGCCCGGCGCCCGCCAATACTCCTGCTCTTTATCCTGACCGGCCATCCAGGCAAAGAAATCCCGGCATATGAAATCGTAGTAGAGGTACGACTTGTCCCGGTACTGGTAGGTCTCGATGAACTGGTAGGCCAACGTGTCTATGAGCAGGCCGCTAATTGGCACCGACCACTGCTGCTTCCATGCCCGCATCATCCGGCACAGGCGCATCAGGTTGTCGTTGCAGGCCGCGTTCCGGGTGCGCATCGCTGCGATCTCGGGTTTGGGGTTCGTCGTTTTCCAGCTGCCGCCGCCGTTGGTGTCCGGAAATGTGTAGCTGTCGTCGGTGTTGCGGAAGGCCGGCAGGACTTCAAAGCTGATCCCGTCGTCCCAGTTCACCTGCACGACTTGCCCGTCGGCACCGATGTGTGACGTGGAGTACGTCTTCGCCATCGAGTTGCGCACTGCTTGCAGGAGGGCGGACTGCCCATTGCCGGCATGACCGTCGTACTGCTGGTAGACCGCGTACGGCAATTGAAAGAGCATATCGACGTCGCTGGGCCCGGCGATCGCCGTGTTCCGCCCGTAGGAGCCGACGTACAGACTGTGCTCGGTGTCCGAGGTCGTGGTCCAGAAATCGGTGTTCAGCTGCCCGGTGATGCGCTGGTAGCGATACGAGATGGTGTTGCCGTCTTTGTTTTGCAGGTTTGCACAGAACGTGCTGAACCAGCCGGCCAGTCCCATTTCCTTGCCTCCCGCGCCAACAAATATGCTGCCGGAGGGCGCGGCAGTCATGTAGCCACACCTCGTCCAGGACACAGGCAGCACGTGTCGTCTGCCCTTCCAGTGCCAGATGGGGCTGCTCTGTGCGGTACGTGTCCCTGCATTGCTGCTCAGATTGTATCACAAAGCGAAGGAGCGTTCGAACACGTGTACCAGTGCGCATTGATGCTCACAGAGGCAGCGGGTCAAGCCGGTCAGCCACATGTCGCGCACGATCACCAACTTGAGCGGATTGGCGGGATTCTTAAAGCGCTTGGCGATATCATCGCGGCCCTTCTTATTGCGAATGTGCGGCTGCCAGTCGAGCGGATCAGTGGCCGAGCCGGTCATGACGACTTTGAGCGCGCCGCTCGCGTCATCGTCGCTGTGCCACTCAGGTCGCAGCCGGATGAGCGCGCGGTCGACTTCAATGGCGGGACTCTCACGGCTCTTGGCATCCAATATCGTTAAGATCCGAAACCGTTGCCTGCTCGCCAGGTTGTCACTTTCTGCAATGCGTGCCAGGACACGGTATGCGCGAATCGTCACACAAGGTCGCGCGCCGGGGCCGGACGTTATGCGCTCCGGGACAGAGCGTTCGGGCCAATCTCGTCGACATTACGGTATCCGCTGAGCCCGACTGTTAGGTCGAAGTCCGCGAGCAGGCTACGCAGGACGTGTCGCACGCCTCGCTCGCCACCCTGACCCAGCCCGAACGCTACTGGGCGCCCAACCAAGACTGCCCGGGCACCAAGCGCGAGCGCTTTGAATATGTCCGAACCACTGCGTATTCCGGAATCGAAAAGCACTTCCAGACGGTCACCCACGGCCCGAACGATGTCTGGAAGAACATCCAAGGAGCCCACAGCGCCGTCTACCTGGCGCCCACCATGGTTGGATACCACAATCCCGTCCGCTCCAACATCTATTGCGAACAACGCATCATCTGGATGCTGGATTCCCTTGAGTACCATTGGCCCACCCCAATGCCGCCGCAAGAATTCCACATACTGCCATGTCCGATCAACGTCATTAAATATCTCGGACCATCTCTTTACTGCCGCTACGAGGTCGACAGTCGGTGGCGCATCAAGCTGCGAGAGAAAGACTGGATCGGTGAATGGTATGGCCGACCCAACGCCTAGGTTGAAAGCGGGATACGCACCGTCTAGATCGTTAGGTCGCCAACCAAGAGACCAGCAGTCGATGGTTACAACAAGCGTCGTGAATCCGGCACTCTCGGCCCGACGAAGCATGCTCAGACAAAGCTGTTCGTCGTTCGGCCAGTAAAGCTGGAACCACCTAGGTCCGTCTCCGCAGGCTGCTGCAACCTCCTCAATTGAGCGTGACGCGGTGGTTGAAAGCACCAACGGTATTCCCAGCGATGACGCCGCACGTGCAGTAGCCAGTTCACCATCCGGATGCATGACGTTCTGGATCCCAATTGGTGCGACTAGCACTGGTGCCGGCATGTACGTTCCAAGAACTGTGCGAGCGAGACTGCGCACCGTTGCGCCGCGCAACATGCGGGGCACGATTCGCCATCGGTAGAAAGCTTCGCGATTGGCTCGCATAGTTGCGCCAGTGCCCGCCCCTCCAGCGACGAACCAATATGCGCCGGGGCTCATGTTTTCGCGGGCTTGTACTTCGAGCTTGGTTGCATCCGTACTGAGACCAGGCTTGACGCCGCTAACCCCGAGGTCGTAGATCTCGGACTGGTACTTCCAGAACGGTTCGCTCATAGGTGGCACAACCTTTCCGCGTTCTCCGATTTGCATCTCACTCGCTATAACGGGGTGCCGCGCTTTAACGCAGGCCCTAGGACTTGGGCCATTATCTCCACCGCGCCACCGAAATAATCCACGTCTCGGGCCAGCGCCAGTCGCAACATGTTCCGCATAATCCAGGTGTCGTGGAAAAACACACTTCCCGCCACGACGCCTACATCAGCGTCCAGCAATCGGAGTCGCGCATGCTCGTCCCGATAGCCCTCCGGTAGGGTCAGCACAACGAGCGAGCCCGCAAGAGGACTCCGCACCTCAATCCCGGTACCCATTAGCGCCAGTTCGAGCGTTTGAAGATTCTCACGACATAGCCTACGCAAAACATCGACGTATTCACGATCCCTTGCTACCTCGAGGATACGCGAGAAGGTCATCTTCTGCCGAACAGAAATGTCGAATTGTGTCACCGCGAGCGCCTCCTCGACGTACCGGCTGACTTCATCGTTGGAGGTGATGATGAAGCCCAACTTGTCGCCAGCAAGCCCGATTGTCTTTCCTGTGTCCCAAAGGCCAACCCACAGGTTGCTATCATCAGCCGCATCCCACACTCGCGCCGGTATATCTTGGTGGACTCCAGCTAAGAGGAATGAATGATCGACCAGCAATGGGGCATCGTGCTCAGCGCAAGCCCGAGCGACGAAGTGAAGTGCATCGGAGTCCCAGAGGAAGCCGGTGGGGTTCTCCGGGGACGCGAGTAGTACAAGCCGCCCGTCATCCGGGAAGGCCTGCCGTAGCCAAGCAAGACGATCAACGAGGGCCTGGGCATCAAGCTCGCCAAGCGCTTGCCCGCGATTGCTTCGCACGTAGTGCGCACGTACGTGTGAGTGCTCAGCAAGAAGAAGGCCCATTATATCAATACAGGGTGAGGTGGTGACGACTTGGACAACCTTACGACCGCGACTTTTGAGCAGATTGATCATTCCAGTTAGAGCCCGATCGAGCGCTATGCTTCCAGAGTATGTGGAAAACACTTTCCAATCCGACGAGTCGCCTCGCATACCGAGAAACGAGCGAACGGCCTCATCTAAACGTTGCGAAGCGTCGTGCCCCAGATCGCTGTGCCCCACTTGGCCATTGAATGTGTCGAGCCACCCAGCATCCGAGTATGCGTCGAGAATGTAGTCCGGAACCATGATCTGGGCGTAGCCAGACCCAAGGTCGTAGTGCGCCAAGGACGCCGACTTTAGCTGCGACGTCAACGTAACGGCGGGGTCAACTCTCATCACGCACTCTGCCGACTGGGTGGATAAATCGCAATGCGAAATCCGAGATCAAAATACGAGCTGTATGGCGGATCGCACAGGCGATATGCCGGGTTCCAGCTTGCTTCCTCGTCAACCGAGAAGAAGGATCCTCCGCGCACGGCCCGAAACGAAAGGTCGTTCAGGTCCGACGTCCTCTCCCTGAATTCATGGGAGATTAGCCGCTCCTGAAAGATGTCTACTGGATCCCAGGCTGTCGCGCCGAACGAAGTGGACATCTCATCCGACGGCACGATCGTCCCAAACACGCGAGATCTAGTCCATTCCCAGACGTTGCCAATCATGTCTGTGGGACCAGCCCCTACGGGAACGGGAAAGACGCCAACGTGAAGTGGACGCAAGATGCTGCGTGCCCTGCCTTGCGCCAGACTTGAGCCTTCACCTTCGTCGCCGCGACGAAGGTGGGCTGGGTATGCATGATCACGTAGCAGCCGCGACGCTTGCGGCGTTTGCGCTGCCTCGTAATACAAGCGTCGTATGCCTTCCCACTCCCAGTCGGTAAGAAGGTCAGCACGCGATCCCGGCGGGAATCCGGCTGTAGGAAGAATGTTTGCAGTCCACCAACGACAAAATGCCATGGCCTCCCACCACGTAACGCCGACGACTGGGTTCCCCTTTGCGCTGTAGCGATCGTCGACCTGCGTTGGGTCCCACAGTGCAACTCTTCCTCGTGGATGCAGTGCCCTATCGCGAGCCACATCCAACGGATCGCGAGAGCCATCAGACCTTCGGATGACGGCACTCTCGCGGCGTTCTTTCCAGAAACACCTTTCCGCAGTTAGCTCGAACGAGCGCTCGATTTCGCGCAGCAGGTTTTCGTCCTGCTCAATCCATTGCTTCCCTGTGGCTGTGAAGTAACGATCCCGGCCCGGAGCATGCCAGAACGCACGGAACTGTTCCGTCGCCACCAAGAAATTCGCCACCCATAGCGGCCCAATTGTGACTTCCTGTGGAAAATACGGAGCCACAGGCTTGGCTAGGTCTGAGCGGTGAGGCATGCGTTCGATGCCGATGGGGACGTTCTGGTTCTCAACATACGTGAAGACCCCGCTTGGTGCGGCGGAGCCGACGGGAATATACGTGCGCGGATCACCGAGGAGAGAAAACGCGTCAGAGAGGTCCCACCAAAGCGTTGGGCTATCGAACTTCTTGCGCAAGTCGGAGGGTACCCCGTTGTTGGTTTCGGTCGCTCTCTCTCGGACTAGAGTCGAGCACCGGCTGATAACAACGTCGGTAAGCCCCCCCTGGATTCGCTCCAGCTCGGCAGCTACCAGCGCTTGGATGTAGACGACGTAAGGAATATCGTTAAGGCCATCAGTGGCGAGCACAAAGCGCTTTAAGTGCTCAATCAGGAGGCCAACCACGCCAGTCGCTTGACCGATGTCGTGCTTCTGTACGATGTGGTTCAAAAGCAGACGCACGGCGGGGACGCTGTTTGGCGTGCGAGCCATCTCCTCGAACTCGATCTTCCCGAGCAGTACGCCAACGGCTAGAGCAACTGCTCGATAGCCATCATGCAGAAAGCCGGTATCGTCCACTATACCTTCAATAGGCGTGTGGAACTTGCTGGGGTTGCGGTTTGCTGCGATTTCAAGCAGCGAATCGAATCGGCCAGCGCCCAACCTTGAATCTATGGACATTTGGAAAAGTTCCAAGGGGGTGCTGTTGGCGAAACCTTCGCCTAGAATTCGATCCTTGATCGCCCGCGCGAGCACGCCGAAGTAGAAGGGCGTTTCAAGGAAGCCCGGCAGATCGCCAGCCAGATCGCGCAGCATTGAGGTCTGCAGAGTGTCCAATCCATAGCGATCAGCAACCGTGTCCAAGCAGTCGAGGAAAATGGGCGTGCCAGCCTCGAAGGGAAGCAGCGTGACGGCCGCGTCCGGCACGCGTTCTATCCACTGGCCGGCTGCATCGAATGTTCCAGGTCGCGCAAGAGCAACGACGGGGCGCGCTCGTAACTCCTGGTTAACCTTCTTGGCGAACTCTTGCGGAGGATCAAGATCGCTTGCTTCCATTATGGTGCAGCTGCTAAGCCAACCGGACGCTAGGCGATCCGATCGATGAATGTCTGCTGCCTTTTGCCTTATCTGCTTGAGTAGAAGGCCAGCAACGGTAGTCTTGCCTATACCAAGCTCGCCTCTCACAAACGCCAGGAACGAGTCTCGCCCAGCAGCGTGGGCGGTCTCCAACTCGAGGAGTAGACGGTCGACGATCGGAGGCTCAATCTGAAAACGGTCGACGCCGTTGAGGCTATCTTCCCACCTGTACGCCCACTTGAACCGCGATGTGTTGGGAGTGCTTGGCGAAGAATGATCTTGTGTGGTCGGAGGTGTTGGCGGTGCGGGTGGCCTAGGCGTGCCATCGGCCGGCATTCGCGGCCCCCACTTGCCGAAAAGACGCTTGGACATATCGGCGACCTACCTCGTCACCTTTCCCGTGAACTTCTTAACCCGCTTTCGACCCGTCAGGTCAGAAAAGCGCAACTCGACACTTACATGAGCCTCCGACCCAGGCAGACTGGCCGCCGGCGTCCAAGCGAAGGCATGCTTTCCTGGCGGGATTATGCCAGCAATCGTGCTGTTGATAGTGTCCTCCATCTGTACCGAGTCGAGGTCCCAGCGTAGGAATACTTCCCATTGGTATATCGGGTAGTCTGTTACGTTGGACATCACGAGCGACCATGCGCTGGGAGAACTGGTCGCCTCTACCCAGGCGAATACCGCGCCTAGCCTAGCCTCACGCGCGTCGTTGAGTGCGCGCATGGAGAAGACCAAGGCTGTAATTACAGCACCGAGACTGCCGAGTCCTGATACCCACTCGGCTACAGAACCCCACTGGATCATGTGGGAATAACCTAGTTGTAAAGCGGGTTGGATGCCATTTCAGCATTCCACTCACCGCGGCTCATTGCCTTGAGTCCATTGATCACGTTGTCTCGAACTTCGACCTCCACTGTGGCAAGGTCGAAATCGAGGCCTTGCTGTGGTCGCGGCTCGCCCGGTACACGCACTTGCCGTTCGGGGTCAAGAGGCCTACTTTGTTTAATCTCTTTAAAAAGACGTGCAGCTGCTTCGGCAAAGCTTCGACTTCCGCCAGTACGCGCAGGATCGATCGAAAGGAGCACCGCACCGAGATCGAACTCAGATTCCACCTCCAAACCCGCCTTTGCACCGACTAGCGGGCCGCACAACAGCTCGATAGCGACGTTCAGCGCGGAGCCCTTTGCTCCACCGAACGGAAGAACCGCGTTCACTTCCTCCGGTCTCGTCGTGAAGGCTCCAGCAGCGTTGAGGAACGTGTCCGCTGGGAGCGCCCGGCCCTCAAGGGCGGCTTGGCGAATTTCGCCCCAGACGACCTTCGACGTGGAGAAGTCGAAGGTCCGTATCCCAGATGACGACGGGAAGGAAAGGCAGATTGGGTTGGTGCCTGTAATTGGATCGGCCGAGCCGAACGGAGCCACCGCAGCGGGACCCGCTGAGCTCATGAGGATTCCCACGTAGCCGGCCGCCGCAACAATTTCCGTGTAGGGACGCAGCATGCTGTAGCGGCTAAAGTTGCGGGCCGTTACGATCGCCACTCCGAATTCCCGTGTTACGTCCACGGCCATGTTCGCGAGCCGACGCAGCAGGGCATAACCGTTACTGCTGTTTCCGTCAGCAGTGACCAAAGGGCCAACGGCATGGATGTTCACCGGGGCCGCAGGGTCGCCGAGGTTCAGGGACAGCAGTTTGCCGACGCCGTGGGTCTTCTTGCCCAAGAGCTCGGCCAGCACGGCTTCTCTGGCCATCTGGGCAGCGGTCTCGCTTGGCACCTGTCGAGCGATGAGCGCGGCAGTCGCGAGCGTTTCCAGATCTGATGCTGTGATGCGCACGAAAAATCCCCCTGACCTAAGGGTCCAGTAGACTAATTAGAGGACGGAGCCGCACATGATAGCAGGCTGAGATCAGTGTTGTCCGAACTAGTGTGCGTTTCAAGATCACTGTCCGCCGCTCCATTGTAGTATATACTGTAACTTAACTGATGTCAACCTTGCATGTTATCTTGCGTAGATAGACATACGGCTGCCAGTAGTGGTGCGCTCGCTCTGACAGATAAGGAGGGCGAGCGTGACTGGGGGTTCCCTTGGTTGAGGTGACGGCCGAGCAGCGCGGCCGGCGCGGCGTGTGCGCGACAGACGGCAGTATCAAGTCGTGCTCTTGCTGGCCACAGGCTGGTGCTGCGGTGCAGCAGGCGGTGAGATGTGGACGCACGCGTGCCTGTGCCTGGACAGCAGTATGGTGTGCGCGGGGACTGGCCGGGGTGACTAGCTGGCTACACGAGGTGGACAACCCCGCCGGAGATGTCATGTTTGTTCATAGTCATAAGCCTATAGTGACGCAAACAGCCGTCTCTCGCAATGATGGCAGAAGCTACGGGCGTCTGTAAGGTGCCGACAATGGCGGCGGGGACTACTTCGCGCGCGAGGGGGAAGTGCTCGGTATCAGCCTCGGTCGCGTCGGCTAGCGATCACCAGTGTCGACGCGAACCCCGTGCTCCTGCACGCGAAGATGCGCACTATACCTCGCGTGCATAGGTAGCTCTGCGTGCGCCTAACAACACCGCGGCGCACGCAGGCGAGAAAGCAGGATGGTTGCCAAACAGGGCATCGAGTAGACGGAGCGCCTCGGGCGCCACCGGTGTCCCGGACGGCAGTGCATGCGTCAGGAGAGTTCCTCGGCCAGCGCGACGATGATGCCCGCAGGGCCTCGCATGTAGCAGAGCCGGTACAGGTTCTCGTACTGGGCGACCTCGCCGATGAGTTCAGCGCCGTGGGCGCGCAGGCGAGCGACCGTGTCGTCGACGCTGTCGACGGCAAACATGACGCTCCGGAGGCCCAGCGTGTTCGGCGGGGCGATCGCCGGTTCGCTCTCGACCAGTTGTGGATGGCGAAACTTCGTCAGCTCAAGCCGCCCGTGGCCATCTGGGGTCCGCAGCATCACAATGTCGACTTGGACACTTTCGAGCCCATTGACGCGATCCACCCACGGGCCCTCGACCGGCATCTCGCCTTCGAGCGTCATGCCGAGTGCGGTGAAGAAGGCAATGGCGGCTGGGAGGTCGTCGACGACGACGCTGACATGGTCCATTCGCTTGATCGTCATGTCCCTAATTTAGTAAGGGCAATGCGCGACTGTCAAGGTTGACGGTGCTGACGCGTTGGCTGTCCAACAGAACCGGTTAGCCGAGGAAACCCAGGGAGATGAGGGCGTAGCCAAGCTGCAAGACGGCCACATGCATGTCGGCGCGGTGCTCGGAGCGGATCGTCAGGCGCCGGAAGCGGTTGAGCCAGGAGAGGCTGCGTTCAACCACCCAGCCTCAAGACCTATTGGACACTTTTCGTCAGTCATGCGGGCAATCCGCTCCACGTGGTGTCGGTGTCCGGTGGGCTTGCGTCCAGCGGCGGCGCGTTTCGCCGGTGATGTCGCGCTGGCGGCCCAGGGCATCACGGCGCATCACTACCGTCAGTAGCTCTTGTAGCACTGAAGCGTGCTAGCTTTCGGTTTAACTAGTGTCCCATCGGGTGCACCATTTCCGGCTCATCTGTTAAGTCGTTGTAATTTCCGCAGACATGCAAGTGCCTGCATTTTTTGTCTCGGTTGAGGCGGTTAGCGTCTCGTCAGGGTCATTGCGCAACGAGCGCATCCTCGATGCTAATACGTTAGGAATATCTTCTGCTGCTGCGCATCCACGCGAGCCGCACGGCCCATCGGTAGCACGACCTGCGGGTCAGTGTGTCCAAAGTCCAGGTTCTGAATCACCGGGATGGCGGCGTTGTACGCGCGCACGACCTTGAGAACCGTCTCCCGTTGCGCTTGGCGGTAGGATGCTTTCTGTTCGGTCGTCCGCGGCTTATCAAACTCCCAGGCTTTCGGCCGCCCGACGAGGACAGCCTGGAACGTATCGAACCAGCCACGTTCCCCGAAGCCGGTCAGCAGGTATTCGACGATCCAAGGCTCAGGGATGTCCTCGGCGGTTTCAATGAACAGGATGGTGCCGTCCAGCTCGTCGTCGGTCGGCAGGTAGCGGCCAGCGGTGGCCTGGACAATGAGCGACTCGACGCAGCCACCCCAGAGAATGCCCGTGGCGCTGGTGTTCCCGTCCCAGTACAGGCCGTCGTTTAGCTCCATCTTGCGGGGCTGCGACAGGTTGTCACGGACCGACCAATCAAGTCCCTCGTCGTTGTACTCCTGGGCCACGTCGAGCTCGTACTCACCGCTATCGAACAGCGCGTGCCGGAGCGCGGTAACGGTCAGGTCGTGCATCGCCACGTTCATGCCGAACTGGTTCATGATGCCACCGCCATAGTAGGACGGGACGCCGAGCCGCCATAGGAAGTTGTGCAGGTGCGTATTATCGCTAAAGCCAAAGAAGGGCTTCGGGTTGGTTAGGAACACCTGCGGGTCGAGGTACTTGATGAGTTTGATTTGATCGGAACCCCCAATCGAGGCGAAGACCGCTTTGTTCTGCGGATCGGCAAAGGCGGCCATGATGTCGCGGGCTCTGTCTTGGAGGGACGAACCCATTTGCCGTGTCGTGGGATACTCCTTAGGGCTCAGGCCAAAGGCACTACGCAGTCGCTCGAGACCCAAGTCTTGGACCCACGGAAATAGACCGGGCAAGCCAGCGGCGGGTGAGATGACGGCGACGTGGTCGCCTGGTGAGAGCTTGGATAGTTGCGTGAATGACTTCATGGCCCTATTCTAGCAAACCGTCATGCAGGAACCGTGACTCGCCGTGGCACCTCTCACTGCCATCGCCGCCGCATGCCATGCTCGCGTAGTAGCTTCCTCACGCTCTTGACGTTAATGCTGTAGCGCGCTGCCAGTTCGGTCGTGGCAATTCCTGTTTGGTATGCCATCACTAGCCGGACGATATCTCGCTCACGCAGTCGATCACGTAACCGCCAACAGGACCTGCGGTACGTAATGGATTTGTTGTCGCTGCTACATCGCATTGAAGTAGACGGATGCTCTCTGAGCCACCAGATGAGCTGCGGGTTTACTTTGTATCCCGTCACCCGCACCAAGCGGACACAAATTAAAGCCCCATACAGAGGTCGTATGGGGCCTTTTTGTATTTCGGGTTAGCAAATATGGTCCAAAAGTATGCGGCGTTCCTGCCCGCCACCTCTGAGCGGAGTTTAACGTCGCATCAGGGGGCCTGATGTTGCATGTTCAAGCTCGCCCCCACAGGAACCAGCGTTGTTTTAATATGTACAAGATGCATCCATTTGCTAGTGTTGGATAAGGATCCGAACGATGAGTACTGGGGATTTGAGCGCTTACGAAGTCACCGTTGAGCAAGAAATTGCCATGATCCTTCAGGGCAAGCCTCACATCCTGCTTCTTGGAGCTGGCGCGAGTAAGGCTGCCCTGCCCAATGGCGATAAGCACGGCCGAGCAGTGCCATTGCTGCGGGAAGTGGCAGAAGACTTGACGCTCGTAGACATATTCCCAGACGACCTAAAGGGATTAGCAGTACGGGACTTTGAGGCGGCCTACTCAAAGCTGTTTGATCAACGGTCATCTGACGAGCTTGGCAAGATAGACACCCGGATACGCGAGTATTTCTCAAGCTTCGAGCTTCCTGACGAGCCAAATCTCTATGATGTGATCAACCTATCGCTGCGCGACAAAGATGCGATCTTCACATTCAACTGGGATCCGTTTCTGGTTCAGTCCCAAAGACGCTTGGCTAAGCGAGGTATAACCACTCGCCTTCCAAAGCTGTTCTTCTTACATGGCAATGTAGCGGTGGGATTTTGCACGAAGGACAGCACGAGTGGATTGGTAGGGCGACCGTGCAGTCGGTGTCACCAGCCGTTTTCGCCTTCCGTCTTGCTCTTTCCAGTTGAACATAAGGACTACCAGTCAGACAGTTTCATTGCGCGAGAATGGGAAGCGGCCAGGCAGTATTTTCGTGACTGCTTCATGCTCAGTGTTTTCGGCTATAGCGCTCCCACGACTGACCAAGAGGCGATAGACCTGTTGAAGAAGGGCTGGGGCGATATCAGCGAGCGCGCAATGGAGCAAACTGAAATCATCAATCGGCCAGGCGCTGATCGCGACAAGCTTCGGCAAACATGGGCTCCTTTCATTCATACACACCACTATGACGTGATCGAGAGCTTCTACGACTCCTTCATCGCCAAACACCCTCGGCGAACGCTGGAGGCTTATTGGAACCAGTACTGGGAAGCCAAATTCATTTCTGACAATACGGTGCCGCAACAATTCGCGACCTTTGAAGAAGTGGCAGCGTGGTATAAGCCACTGCTCGATGCCGAGACGGCTCAGTAATCTGTCCCTGCGCCAACTATCTTTCTGTATGCCTCTGGGTCAGTGGCACCTTCAGTCGAGATGACGACTACATGTGCGTCGGAGGTCAGCCCGAGAGCCTGGCGATACTCATCAGCCTTAGCTGTTTTCAAGAGCGCGAGCAATCCCGCCAAACCAGCTGAGCCGGTCTCGCCCGATACCACACCAGCTTTGGCGAGTTCGCGCATCGACTCGCGCGCCCAGGCATCATCAATGGCAACGAAGACGTCGATACCCTTGGAAATAATCGGCCATGCCACGAGCGACGGTATGCCGCAGCATAGACCTGCCATGATGGAGTTGTGCGGGCCAGGAGTCTCAACGATATGTCCGGCTTGCGCAGATTCGAGCACGCAGTCGGCAACAAGCGGCTCAGCACCAACGATCCTTGGCTTGTCGGTGAGTTCGGGCCGGCGATAGTGCCAGACCACAGCGGTTGCCAAGCCACCGACGCCCATCTGAGCCGTCGCAACATCAACCCGCGTGTCGCCTTTCGCGGCCAGCTGTTCGTCGAGTTCGCGGAGAATGGTGGTGTAGCCTTCCATGATCCAGCGCGGCACTTCAGTGTAGCCTTCCCAAGCGGTATCGGAGATAACCAACGCTCTATCTGACGCTAAACGTTCCTGATTGCGCCACAGCATCGTCATAGTTGCCGTTGACGATCGTGACCTCGGCACCTTCACTCTTGATGGCATCAATGCGCGCCTGGGTCATTTCCTGCGGCACCAGAATGTGGGCGTCGAAGCCCAGGAGGTTGGCCATCCGCGCCACTGCCCGACCGTGGTTGCCATCAGTCGCGGCGACGAGCGTTAGTGGCTTGAGCGGCGCGAACCGGTCTTTCAGATCGTCAAAGGTATACCATAGTTCAATCGTTCCACCGATCTGCATGAGCAGCGCACGATAGACGGCCCATGATGCACCGAGGAACTTAAACGCTGGCAAGCCGAATCGGCTCGACTCGTCTTTAACCCAGACCTTGCCGACGCCGAGCGTCGCGGCAATGCTTGGGGCATCAATGAGCGGTGATCGCTGGTAGCCAGGAAGCTTTTGGTGAAAGTCAAACGTCTCACAGCTGGAGAAAGCGTCCTCGAGATTAGCAGTTGCCTGGGGGTTCGGAAAAACCTTCGTGTCATTGGACATAGCCTTAGATCCTTACGCCAAGCAACAACCCAATCTACTCGTCATTGCCAAGCAACGCCCCTTGATGAAGAACGGTGGGTTCAACTGCTCACTGCTATGGCGTATGAATTTGCATGGCAACGGAAAGCAAAAGCTAACGGCGATCCTTCAAGCCGGGATAAACCAGCGTTGCCAGATGAATAGCTTGTGGCCACCTATGCAACTTCAAGCCGTGAGATGCGGTGCTCATGATCGGCGACTTAATGACTCAGGTCAGTCACAGCAGCCTTCACGACTTTCATATCTTGCTTGAGTTCGGCGATATCTTCTCTCATAGTCGGGATCATGTCAACCAGGGTCTTCATATCAGCAACAGCTTCAAGTACCGCTTTGTTTTGGTCGCGGATCTCTTCGAGTAGTATCGCCGTGTCATCCTTGTCTGCCATACTCCTAGCCTAGCGCAGCTCTAGACGGCCGAAAAGCGACTTGCCGCTACTCGCTCCATCTCTCATGCCGTGGCCCTTCTGAACCCTCCCTTCCCACTGACCTGCTGCTCACCGCAGCGGTCTAGCATAAAGCACGGGGAGAAGGTTAGCAGGACAAACAGATCGTGCCTCCCCCGATCGGGCTAGCTGGCATACTGGAAGGATAATTGGGGGCAAGTCAACTGAAATAGATCAAAAGGTTCGTCACACCTTACTCAGGTCGTAGCGCTGCCGCCACCTGGCAGTCTCCGTCCACACCACGAACATGTCATGACAGACGAGGGATCAAAGCCCGTATTTGTATGCCCCCTTCTCTTTAGCGCCGTCGAGGTGGGTAAGCGCGTCGTCAAGGAGTGACACCGCCTCCTTATCCTTGAGCTTCTTAAGGTGTTGGCGCTCTTTTCGAATCTCAGTCGCCGACAAGATCTCTGGCTCCTCGCGGGCAATATCTGCGAGCGCCCTCGCTGCGTATTCGCGAACGTCTGCCGCAGAGCTGTGAAGTCGTTGGAAGAAGACATATAACACATCCCGCTGACGCCCAACGAGCGTTTTCAATGCTGCAGTGGCAGGCGCTTCTACATACCAGTCCTCATCAGGTACAGCAAGCCGGGTAAGAACATCTATTGGCACCAAGTCGGGAGCGATATTCGCAAGCTTCATACAAATGCTCGCTGCCGAAGATCGAACAGAGAATACTTGATGCTGTGCCATGCGAAACAAAATGTCGTGGCTACTGAGCCAAGGAGCTAGGCCGATACATGCCTCTATCGTTTCTCCCGCTCCCCAAGAATACTCCTCCTCAGTTGGTACGCTCAAATTGTACTCTACCAGTGAATTGAATGGCTCATTGTGCCCGAATCTGTCCGTGCGCCGGAGCACCTCCAGTGCAGCAACGTAGGCCTTATCCCAGTCTCCAGGACCAATACCGTCAATGAGCGCACTAACCTGATCATTCAGCACGCTTCGATTTGGCGCTACATCGTCTGAGGTCACGGTGGTTCCACGACGCCCCAACGCTTCCAATACATCGTTTACGATGTCTGTCGCGCCGCGTGCATCTGATGATACAGAGCGTGCGTGTATTTTCTGCAGAAACCATGGCAAATCTCTGAAACTAGTGTTGTCAATGATGAACGGCATTATCAGTGAGCGTTTCTTTTGAATCTCTAACAGTTTGGCTTGTTCGACCTCTTCACGAACCCAACCCGAATCAAGCGCTTTCTTAGAAAAGAGGACGATGAATAGGTCCATAGTATCAAGCGCTTCGCCAATACTTTGGAATATGTCCTCTCCAGAGATAATGTGTTCGTGGTCAATCCACGGGTCAGTTGTGTTGTCGCGCAGGTTTCGAACAACACGGGTAGCGAAGTCCTTATCAGAAGCGGAGTGGCTTATGAAGATGCGCGCCGGTTTCATAGCTGTGCCCTACCCAGTTCAAGCAGATGCATATTGATCCCCCATCCTACATAATATACGGCACCTTGCCAAGCCCAGACCACCAGATTACGGTTTAGGATTCATGCTATTAGACGATTTCTCAAGAACAGAGATAGTTCAGGATTGAATTTAGAGCCCATCACCTCACAGAAATTCGGGATCTCACGGGCGCATACTACAATGACCGAGGCAAAGTTGGTATTGTTTGCGTGGGGTGTAATCTTGAGTCCCAACACCTACTGCTTGTACATGACTTGGAGCGAATGATGGCATCTCAACTCACTACATCAACCGGCAGATGTGGTATAGTGGCAGTGGCTTTGAGGTGACTAACTGCGTATCGTGCCCGGCGTTCTGTGTGAGTGATAGAAAACGAGGGTAGCATGAAGCTGTGGCTTTTCGGACGGAAGGAGCAGCTACGTAGACACTCCTCTGCGGTGCACCGGGGTGCCTTTATTAGCCACGCGAGCGCCGACACAGCAATGATCGATCCCTATATAAGGGCGTTGCGTAGGCAGGGTTTCGATGTTTGGTATGACCAAGATAATCTAACGGGGGGCGATAGTCTCCCAGTAGTAATTCAGGAGGAACTCCAGAGGTGCAGCGTCTTCATCGTCTTTCTCACGCAGGCGTCTCTATATTCCAAATGGGTGCAACTCGAGACTGCCACATTTCTCGCACTTTTGATGCAGGATCCAGACCGCATGATTATCCCAGTACGGGCCAGCCGTGTCCCGGTGCCGCCCTTCTTACGTACATTCAAGTGGATCGAGGCGACAGAACTCAGCCAGCGCCAGGTACTTGAAGAGCTTGTCCAGAAGATCGAGGGCAGCTCGCACCAACACTCCCTGCCTATAGCCGAAGCAAATACACCACCGAGTGATGGGCGCGTGGGCACGACCGGAGCTGTCCCCTCTGGTCAGCAAGTACTGCACATCGAAGCTGTCCAGGAACACGTCCGCCACTTCTGCGAGCAGTGGCTGCCGCAATCTCACGGCGACGGCGAGGCGCGCAGTCATCTGTCTCTGCGGAAAAGCAGTTACCTGGATCCCCTGCCACAGAAGGCACGCGCCACGTACGATGAGGGCGACTATGAGCAAGCCATCTTATTCTTTGATGAGTTGGTGACGGATATATCACGCGTCAACGCTCTGTCTAACCAGGAAACCGCGCAGTGTCTGTACTACCTCGCCAAGACGTTACTCAAACTGAATTGGTACAACTCACTGAGCGAGCTGATGGCGGGGCCATACCACCGATTCTCCCGTCTGTCCCAGCACGAACTCGATGCTGAAGTGTTGCAGATCGAAGGCACAGGCTTTCGCCAGGCGGGTAATATCGGCAATTCGCTTACCTGCTTCGAGGAGGCGACGTATCTGCTGGAGCAGGCCAGGGCGGCCCGCCCTGATGCTCAGCTCACCCTCGCCTTAGCCGATGTGCTTGTTCTCAAGTCTCATGCCTACCTGGATCAGGCTCTCTGTGTCGGTGGCACGCCTATCGTGCGTGAGGCGGCCCTTGGCCTGGCCAAGCAGTGCCTCACACACGCCGGAGCGCACTATGATGCGTTTCGCGTTCAGTCGGGAGGTCATCCAACGCACTATGAGGGGCGTCTGAAGGGAGCGCAAGGCTTCACGACCGTCGCCGAGAGTATCATCTTCCCGAATCGCCTGACAGAGAAACGCTGGTCTGATACGGAACTCAACGCGCGCGGTGCCTTCGAGCCAGAGCATGAGCGCAAGGCATTCGGCATCGTTGCGGGGAAATATGCACTGGCGGTCATTTGGCTCGCCAAGGGCCAATGGTTCTTGCAGCAGAAAACCGTTCCCAACGCGGCCGAACGAGCACTCCACTGTTTTCGTGACGCGCTCAATATGCTAGCACAAACGTACAAAGAGCACGTGGTCTCAGGACGTGTCTTCTTGGGGCCGCGATTCGAGCTGCCCAAGATGAAGAGATTGCTCCTGGCTCTGCACACCGAAGTCACTGCACTGGGCTACACACCGTACCAGTCGCTCGATAGCCTCCATCTCGGTGCGGACGAGCTAGATGCCCTTGCGAACGCGCCAATTTGTGTCTACACGCCGATCGCGTGAACCGGCCGTGTGGGACCGTCAGATCGTCCTGCACCGAGAAGGGATGAGCGAGCATGACGACAGGAGAGCAGCACCCGAGCCTCTACATCGGGGGCGCCTTTTCCTTCATCTTCAACGCGCGGGGAGAATTCCTCATCTTGCGCGAAGATGACCGAACGCGCAAATACGAATGGGATCTCCCGGGTGGTACGTTGGAGCACGAGGAATCGCCGCTCGATGGGCTCCGTCGCGAGATCGTGGAGGAGACCGGACTCACGGTTCAGCTCATAACACCAGCGTGCTTTCTCAAGTGGGATCGGCACGAGAGCGGACGTCCGATTCTCGTGGCATTCTACCTGACCGTTCCCGCATCGGAAGAGATTGCGTTATCTCCTGAGCACGTTGCTTTCCGCTGGGTCTCGAGAAGCGACGTCGAAGCCGAAGGGATCCATCTAGCGCCTTCCGAGCACATCATTGACGCCGTTTTCACGTTGTATCACCAGGTGACGAACTATGCGTCCTAGCCTCGCCGTCACCGTGATGGGAGACCTGAACATCGAGATTGCGTCCGAGCTCAAGGACCACGCCTTCGTTACGCTAGACCATGATCTCCTCGTCTACGGCAATGTGCAGCTCGAAGTTGGCGGCACCGCAGCCAATTTTGCGATGGCGGCCCGCGGTTACTTCGGCGAGATCCACGTGATCGGGAAGGTTGGCACCGATGACCTCGGGCCGATAATCACGCATCGGCTTGCAGGTATGGGCATTCACGTGCACTGCAGCACAAGCTCGTCAACGCCGACGGGGCTCGCTATCTACCTGCGAGATGCACACTCTTCGCGGCCCAAAGGTACTCGCCTCCTCATCGTGCAGCCAAACTCGGCAAACCAGGCACTGACGACATCAGATATTGAGCAACAGGCACAGGTCTTCGCGGACAGCGATTTGCTCGTCCTAGACGGCTATTGCATGCTGCAGCAGCCCCGACGCGATGCGAGCCTGCTGGCCATGCAGATTGCTCACGCCAGCGGCGCGTTGATCGCGTTCGACATCGTTCCGCATGACGCGTACAACTTGTACAGCCTGGATGCACTGTTGTCGATGACTGCCCTCGCAGACGTTATAATCGTCGAGGTCGGAGCCATTCGGCGCTTCCTCGGCCGTCCCGTACCCGATGGGACGATAGACGTCGACATTGCCTTGGAGACAGCAGAGGTATTGCGTTCTACGTTAGCCGAGAAGGCGTACCTGCTGAGGTTTGGTTGGGGCGGTAGCGATCAGTCCCTCGTATGTCTGCCAAAAAGCGCGCCGCGTCATAGTTTCACTGGCTACCGACAGGCGGCGGGATCTCGCGGGTTCGGTGATCAGCTCGCGGCGCGCGAACTGGCTGATATTACGCCGACACTTAGAACGGTTGGGACGCAGGGGCACGGCGATAGACAAGGTGGAGGAGAGTAGGCGATGAGCACCTCGGAATGCGTACTTTCAGAACAGATCCGGCCTTACATACGTCGCGCGCTTGCAGCCGGTGATCACAACTACACGGCGTGTGGAGCGACCGACGAGGAAGCTGGAACGGAACTCGCCATTGCCCGATCGATCGAGCGAGCATATATTATGGGCGTCAGCGAGCCATCTCCGGCAACACCACATGGCGAACCCGCGCTGGTGGTACCTGTGAACGTTGGCTCCCAGGCACTATTGGCAGCTGTGTTCCGCACCGAGTCCGGGTATCAGGCAGTGCTGCGGGACCTAGGCCAGGGTAAGTTTGTCTTCGGTGACGACAACACAACCTTCGGACGATGGAACGCACTCGCGGCATGTACGCCAGCAGGGCAAGTTATCGAGATCTTCCGGGGGCATGGTGGGGAGATCATTCCCGGTAAGCTATCTGATCATATCGAACGTCTCCGCGACAACGTCAGGGGCGGGCAGCGTCGACCGGTACAGATGGACATCGACATAAGTATGGCGTGCGCGTCGCGGTGCAGTTTCTGCTTTTCGGCCGACTACCGTGCCACGCGTAAGCGTGACATGATGATGGACCAGCAGGTGATGCTCGGCCTGATACGAGAATGGGCCGAACTGGGCGTGAAGGTTGTCCGTTTCGACGGGGGCGGCGACCCGTTGACACATCCTCACATCTTGGAGGCCATCCGGCTGTCTACGGACCTCGGCATGCAGACAGCGGTCCTCACGAGCGGTGATCTGCTGGACGAGCGGCAGTTTGAGACACTTGTCACCTGCCGCACCTATGTGCGGATAAGCCTCAATGCCGGCTATGATGCTACCCGCCTTCTGCTGCACGATCCGGTTTCGACCCGGTATGACGTTTCACGGGTACTGGCCAATGTCCAGCGTTTGAGCAGCCTGCGCATGCAGACCTATGGTCCCTCGGCTCAGCAGCAGATGTTACTCGGTGCCACATGTATGCTCCACCCGGCGAACGGCGGCGAAGTCTATCGGATCGCTGAACGAGCGAAAGAGGCTGGCTTCGATCACCTATCGTTTCGGGTGATCCTCGGGGCGAAGCATGCGGTCCAGTTCACAAGCTCCTTGCAGGATGCAGTAGACGAGCAATTCGCGCGCATCGGCAAAGACCTCGTGGATGAATCGTTTCTCGTCTTCTTCCCCACGCGTCCGCTTACTGACACTGGCTACGTCCCTCAAGAGTTCTTCCCTGAATGCCTGGCCTGTACACACCGCATGCTGATCGAGGTCGGTCATCGCTCGGACGTGGCAGCTCTTGTCCCCTGCGGGCGGTATCGCGGTCACGGCTTTCGCTGGTCGGCTGAAAACGCTGAGCGTGTCACCGTCTTCGGGCATGTCCAGCCTCCGGGGCGGGTTGCCGATATCTGGATGAATGACCGAATGCGCAGCCTAATTGCGAGTTTTCCGCAGGCATGCTCGGACTGTATTGACAGGTCTGCCAACCTGTTCTTTGGCCATATCACAGGGGTCCTGCACCGTCATGGTGATGCGCAGTTCTACAGGTTCGCTACAGTGGACTGACCGCTCTTCCCCGCGGTGGGGGCTTTTGCCCGACGATAGCCACCGCTGCTAGATTTCGCTGGGAGGACACATGTGGAAGGCACAAGAGCGGTTGCACGGTTTCCGTCCGAGTGTCGACTAGGCGCACCACTGCTCTGGTGCTAACATGAGGAGAATGGACATGCCATCGCACGGAATCGTCGCCCTGATACGCAACGACCTTGAACAGTACTTGCTACTCGAGGACGCCCGGGAACCCATGCTGGGCTACTGGGCGCCACCTCATGGCCGTTGCGAGCCGACGGATACCTCAGAAGAGCAAAGTATCGTGAGGGAAGTCCTAGAAGAAACGGGGCTCACAGTGACGCCTCTCGAAAAAGTCTTCACCCAACCAGCCGACACTAAAGTCAAGACTGTCTCGTTCTGGCTGGTCCACGCAGCATCGGCCTCAACTATAGGACTCAATGACGAGTCATCTGCTTATGGATGGTTCGATATCGAGAGTCTGCTCAAGCTAAGACTCTACCCGGGAACCAGGACATTCTTTGAGCGAGTCCTAAACGGTGAGGTTAGGCTTGGCCAAGACGAACACTCATAACCGCCCCACTCGTCGAGATACCAAACAAGTAGCTTCTCCACCTACGAAGCTTATCACGGCTGCACATCAAACCTCGACCGTTTCTTCACGCCGTACTGCCGTAGTATCTTCTTGACGCTCTTCATACCAATGCCATAGTGATCCGCGAGCACCTGTTTCGGTGCTCCAACCTTGAACGCGACAATGAGCCGCACAATATCCTGCTCGCTCAATTTGTCACGGATTCGCCAAATTCGTCGTCTAGGGAACAACAACGCCCGTGCCTGAGATTGCTGCTTCAGAATAGTGGTCGAGTGCGTTTGCAGGTAGCGCGACAACTGCGGGTTCAAATTGAGTCGCGTCAGCCCAACCAAATGATGTATGTTCGAACCCTGGACCCTCTGCCGGCCAGGGTTTTGCTTATCTATCGGCAGTGGCCCGCGTGGCCGCTCAGCATACGGTCGCTCCCGCGTCTCAGCGAGCGTATCCAGCAGGTTTAGGGTGGACTGGCGCAGGCGGTAGTACATGTCGTCCTCGCCGCCTACCGCCGTGGCAGGCTTGCGCTGTTCCGCAAAGGCCAATTGGGCGTCGAGTGTTAACAGTTCCGCGAATGGTTCGGTGAGTTCGCAGCCAGCAACGGCGGTGTCCAGGACCCAGAGCTTCTCGAAGACGGTCTGCACGAGCAGCAGTTTGAGCCCTTCCGGCAGGGCATCATACAGCACTTGTGGGCTCTCGGTGAGCACCAGCGCGGTATCGAGTGCCTGGGTGATGCTCTCCAGCTCCACGCTCCACTGGGCAATGATCGCGTCAGCCGCCTGAATGCCCTGCCGAAATGTCGCCTGCTCCGCTTTGAACTCGTCCAGGTCGAGCACCCCGGCGTAGTAGGCGGCCTTAGCCTTCTGCCGCCGCTGCTCGAGGGCGACGATCCGGCGCTGCTGCTGCTCGATTTCGACCGCGCCTTGCTCGTGTTTGCCGGCGAAGTTCTCCAGGATGGCCGCACGTAGGGCGTGCCGGCGTGCTTCGGGGATGCGCACGCGGGCCCACTGGGTGCGCACTGCGCGCACGACGTCGGCGACTGAGATGTACCCCTGCGGACAGCGGTTTTTGTCGACCTGGCGGCCCAAACAGAAGAAGTAGGGATACGCTCTGCCGATACGCCGATTCTTGGCGACGGTGATGCCGAGCCGCCGGCCGCACCGCGCACAGTAGAGTACACCCTTCAGGTGGTGTGGCCGCTTCTTTGATTTGTCCTTATTCTGAGCGCGCGCATCGAGCAGGGCCTGCACCCGGTTGAACGTGGCCTCATCGATGAGCGGCGGATGTGCTCCCTGGTACGCCACTCCGCTGAACCACACCCAACCGGCGTAATAGCGATTCCGGAGCAGCCGTTGCATGGTTTGCCGATTGGTCGGTCGCTCGGGCAAGCGCCGGTTGGCAGGCAGCCGTAAGCCTTGATCATTGGCGTAGGCCGCGACGTCCGCCAGGGTATAGAGGCCGCTGTCGTAGCGCTTGAAGCAGTCGGTCACGATCGGTCCGAAGGTCTCGTGGACGCGCACGTCGCCGATGTCCTTGCCGAGCTTCGTGATCTTCACGCGCACGTTCTCGTACCCGATGGGGACGAAGCCGGGGGTGCCGCCGTTCTCGGCTTTCTTACGCATCCCCTTCTTGGCTTCCTCACTCAGGTTGGCGGAGTACCACTCCGCGATGTCGGCCATGATGCCGTGGACCAGCCGACCCGAGGGACTGTCGTCGATGTTCTCAGTGCAGGAGACGAGCCGCACGCCGTTCTTGGCGAGCAGCAAGCCGATCTGCACGTCGTCTTCGCGATTTCGCGCCAGCCGGTCGAGCTTGTGGACCAGGACGTACTGGATGTCAGTGTCTTCCTTGATGCGGGCCAGCATGGCTTGCAAGGCGGGGCGGTCCGCGGTGCGGGCACTCTTGCCGCGGTCCACGTATTCGTCTACGAGCTGCACGCCTAGCTCGGCAGCTTTTCGCTGGCAGTAGTCACGCTGCGCCTGGATGGAAAAGCCGTCCTCGTCGTAGCTGGTGTTGGCTTGGTCGCTCGTCGAGACGCGAAAGTAGGCGACACCAACACGCAGGCCGTTGACCGGCGCGCGCTGTGGTTCCGGGTGGGCGCGCTTGGCGGGCATCGCTACACCGCTTCCCCCAGCAGGTAGACTGGCGTGCGCAAGCGGAAGTAAGTGCTCGTCGCCCGCTTGGATTCGTCCGCATCTTCCAGCAACCCCATCTGGCGCATGCGGACATCCATGGCGCTGACCGACACTTCAAACAGGGTGGCGAGGTTGTAGACATCCTGGATGCCATTGGCCCAGCTGTTCTTGACCCAGGTTTTCGGCATCAGAAAGCAGGCCGCGAAGTGCTGACACAGCGCTTCCACGTGCGCGCGCCGTTTCTCGTCGTCGCCGTAGCCGAAGCGTTGGTAGGCCAGCCGGTCGAGGGAGTGGTCAATGACGTGCTTGAACTCGTGCGCCAGGGTATAACGCCGGCGGCCGTGAATGTCATTCTTATCGACGAAGATGGTCCAGTGACCCTTATTGAAGTGGCTGATCCCCGCGAAGTGGTTCATCAGGTAGCTCGGTTCGAGCTCGACTTCGAGATTCGGCAGCTGCAGCAGCTTGTCGTACCGGACGGGTGGCGCCTGAATATCGAGCAGCTCCAGCAGCTTGTAGGCCTGCCGCTCGGCCACGCTGTAGGCTTCCATCAGCGTCAACGGCCGGCGCGGCATGAGGTCGCGCACTTGCTCAATGACCGTTCGCTCGTTCGCTGCCTGCATCTGCCCCATACCGTCACCCTCCTTGTCATTAGTTGCTTTCTATTCCTTCGTTCACGGTGCGCCATGATCACGGTCGTACTTGTCCAGAATGTCCCGCAGCGCCTCGCTCGCCGCCGCTAGCGCCTCGGGCGGCAGCCGGTACTTGGCCCGCAGGTACGGCGTCAGGCTCGGCAGCTTCTCGCTCGGCCGGTAGCCGACAAAGGCGAAGAGGTCGTCGCTGTCCAGCTCCAGCGCCTCGGCCAGTCGGTGCAGCAGGTCGGGGCTGGGATTTTCCAGCTCGTCGTGCTCGAGCCGGAGCAGCAACTGCCGCGACACGCCAACGATCGCTTCCAGGTTGCGCAGCGAAAAGCCAGCGCGTTCCCGGGCCTGTCGGATGGTCGTGCCGAGGGTACTGGGTAGGGGGTGGTCAGTCATAGCCGCTTCCTTGCTTACTGCTGCCAGTGTAGCACAGTTGTCACGCAGTCGTGACAGTGAAATCGACAACGGGTCGGTGGATTGATGGCGTGTATCGAGGTAAGCGTTGAGGACAGTCTGTGCTGAACGCGGGCGAAGGGTAGCGAATGCGTGACACCAATTTTGACACCAATTGGAGCGAACGAACGCGAATTTCGGCGGCCGAGCGCGAACAAACGAAACGCGGGAACCCAGAAATGCCGGGCTCCCGCGCTCGTGCTCCCGAGGAGCGGTGGTGGAGATGGGGGAGAGTCGAACTCCCCGTCCAAACAGGCGACGAAGACGATATGCTACAGGCGTAGCCGATGTGTTGATGACGCGCGGCGGCCTCCCATCGGCAAAATGCCGCCGCGCCTACCCGCTGCTCTTGATAGCCGTTAGCGGGCGGTCCCGACTATCACAGCCCGACTTGGTGACGCCCGTACCCGACCCATCAGGCGGAGGTCGGACGGACGCGCTTCACTGGTGTTTAAGCAGCGAGAGCGAGAGCTGGCCGATTGTTGGCAGCTATTGTTTTGCCAGTTGTTTTACGAGGCTGCGATACTGGCACCTCGGCCTGCAAACGTCCACTTCCCCTGCCTGTCGAAACCCGACATCCCCGGAAAGCGACGAACACTCCCCCAGTATACCACAAAGCCGTCAACCGCGCATGTGTTGCTTGGTGATGCGCGCTAGTTCGCGCTGCGACTCGCGCTCGGCGATGGCTTCGCGCTTGTCGTAGAGCTTCTTGCCGCGACACAGCCCTAGCTCCACCTTCACGCGGTTCTCGTGAAAATACAGCTTCAGCGGCACCAGCGTCTGCCCCTTCGCCTGCACGCGCCCGATCAGTCGGTCAATCTCGCGACGGTGCAGCAGCAGTTTGCGGGTGCGGGTCGGCTCGTGATTCAGATACGTCCCTTGCTCGTATTCGGCAATGTGCATGCCTTCGATCCACACCTCGCCATTGCGGATGTGCGCGTAAGCGCCGCGCAAATTCACACGCCCCCCGCGAATAGACTTGACCTCGGTGCCGCGTAGCGCGATCCCCGCCTCGATGGTTTCGTCCACAAAATAATCGTGGTACGCCTGGCGATTGGTCGTCACCGTATAGGAATGTTCGGCCATCAGCATCTATCTCTTTCCGCACGCATTCCGCGCCTGCCAGACGTTTCCGCATTGCCGCGGATGTCCCGGCTCGCCGGAGCGCGCTATAACTCTACATGAGACCCCCGCGCCCGCGCGACACACAGCGCGGCAACGAGCGGAGGCATAGCAAACCTTTGTGAAAATGTAGACAAAGACGATACACATAGTGGTGGTCCGCGCTTCGTGGCGCAGAGCGGCGCGCGGTACACCCGGTCATTTTACGCTGGCGCGCTTGACCACGGCAAGCCGCGCCTGTGCAGTAGAGATAGCGGGGCGCAGAGATGTTTTACCGGCTCGGCGTGGCGATGGTGCGTCTGCGCTACTGGATTGTCGGCTTCTGGCTGGTTATCGTGCTGGCTGGTCTGCCCTTCGCGCCGCGTGTCGCCGAGGCACTCGCCCCTGGCGGCTTCTCCAGTGACAGCATGCAATCGCAGCAAGCGGTGGAGGCGCTGCAAGCAGGCCTGCATACGTCTTTTACCAATGTGCTCGTCTTCTTCACCAGCCCCACGCTGACCGCCGATGACCCACGCTTCGCGGCGCAAGCGGATGCGGCGCTGGCGAAACTGAAAAGCTGGCCGGAGGTTTCGGGCATCGTACCCTTCACCGTCAATCCCGCGCAGATCTCGCGCGACCGGCATGCCGCGTATACCGTCGTGCTGCTCAAAGCCGATCCCGACACCGCACCCAAAGTGCTGCCGCAACTCGACGCGAAACTGAGCCAGCCCGCCGATCTGCGGATGACGGTAGGTGGTGGTCCGGTCTTCTATGCCGACATCCAGAGCGTGAGCGAGGCGGATCTGCGGCGCGCGGAGTTGCTGGCATTTCCCTTCGCGCTGATCGCGCTGCTGCTGGTCTTCCGTTCGGTGATCGCGGCGGCGCTGCCCGCAGCGGTTGGCGGATGCAGCGTGATCGTCTCGCTGGCGATGCTCTACGGGCTGGCCAACGCCACGCAGGTCTCGGTCTTCGCGCTGAACGTGACCACGCTGCTCGGACTGGGCCTGGGTGTAGACTACTCACTCTTCATGGTCAGCCGCTTCCGCGAAGAGCTGGCGCACGGCAGAAGTGTCCCCGATGCGGTGGGCGCGACGATGGCCACCGCCGGGCGCGCGGTGTTCTTCTCTGGTCTGGCGGTCTCCATCGGCCTGCTAGGGCTGATTCTCTTCCCGCTTAACATGCTGCGCTCGGTGGGTATCGGCGGCATGCTTACCGTTGGCCTGTGCATCCTGGCAGCGGTGACGCTGCTTCCCGCGCTGCTCGGCTTCCTGGGCGCACAGGTGAATGCGCTGCCGGTGCGGCTGCCTCGGCTGCGCCCAGCCCGCGCCAGCACCCCTGTCGCGCAGAGCGAAGAGAGTGGCTTCTGGCACCGGTTGGCGATGGGCGTCATGCGCCATCCCATCGCGACGCTCGTGCCAGTGCTGACCATCTTGCTGCTGCTGGGGCTGCCCTTCCTGAGTGTGCGGCTCGCCGCGCCCGACGCCTCGATCCTGCCCACCTACGTGAAGTCACGCGCGGCCTACGATATTCAGGTCAAGCAATTCGACGAGAACGCGCTCGCGCCGATCATCCTAGCGGTGAAGACTCAGGGCAGCCCGCTCGAAAAACAAAATCTCGTCGCGCTGGATACACTGGTGCGCCGGTTGCAGGCTGACCCGCGTGTCGCGAACGTCACCAGCATCGTTTCGCTCGATCCGCGCCTGACACTGGACCACTACGAACTGCTCTATAGTCATCCTGATCTCATCGCTGACCCGTTCATTTCCACCTCGCTCCAGGCATATGCGGGCACGAACATCAGCATGGTGCAAGTAACGAGCAAGTATGGCCTGCTGGACCCGCGCTCCGAGGCGCTGGTACAGGCGATTCGCGGGACGGCCCCACCCGCTGGACTGACAGTGTTGGTAGATGGCGCGACGGCGGGCGTGATTGATTACGTGAATACGCTCTACGGCGCCTTCCCTATCGCGCTGCTGGTCGTCGCGATCATCACCTATATCGTGCTTATGCTGCTCTTCCGCTCGCTCGTATTGCCGCTGAAGGCCATCGCGATGAATGTACTCTCGATTCTGGCCAGCTACGGCGCACTGGTGTTTCTCTTCCAGCAGGGACACTTCAGCGGCCTACTGCACTTCACGCCGTTGGGGTATGTGGAGGCGTCCGGCCCAATTCTGATGTTCTGCGCGCTGTTCGGTCTCTCGATGGACTACGAAGTCTTCCTGCTCTCGCGGATTCGCGAATCCTATGAGCAGACCGGCGACAATACCCGCGCGGTGGCGGCTGGCCTGGAGCGGAGTGGGCGTATCATCACCAGCGCGGCAGCCATCGTCATCGTGGTGAGCATGGCTTTCGCGACGGCGGATATGGTCATCGTCAAGGCGTTGGGCGTGGGTATGGCGCTGGCGGTGCTTCTCGACGCCACTCTGGTACGTGGCCTGCTAGTGCCCGCGACGATGCGCCTGCTCGGCGACCTCAACTGGCTCTGGCCCGCACCATTCAATAAGCTGCTGCCTGGCGTGGTATTCCATGACGCGCATGGCATCCCGTCAGGTGTGAGCACAAGCTCAGCCACGGAAACTCCACGCGATGAGGCGCTGCCGGTGGGAGGCAACTGATGCGCACACGATCCGCTTTGTCGCTTTCCTTGGTCGCCCTGCTCACGGGGCTGAGTCTGCTGCTTGTGGGCTGTGGCATGCCAGGCACCGTGCCCTCGGGGGGCAGTCTGCCGCACGTCGCCGCCGCACCCAGCCCTACGCCGCTGCCACCGATCCAGTTTCCGCAGGACGAAGCGCCACACCACAACCTCACCGAATGGTGGTATTACACCGGCCATCTGCACGGCACAGATGTCAGCGGCGCGCAGCACATGTATGGCTTCGAGTTGACGTTCTTTCAGACGCTACGCGGCCAGTTCTCGCCGTACTACGCCGCACATTTCGCCATCAGCGACATTACCCGCCAGCAATTCCATTACGACCAGCGCGCAGGCTTCGCGCCGCTCTCGGTCATTCCGCCTCCCGGCTCGACCGGAGGATTCAACGTCTCTTTGGATGGCTGGAGCGCGCAAGGGTTGAACGGCCACGACACCCTGAAAGCGGCGATGGATGGCTATAGCATCACGCTGCAACTCAGCAGCGACAAACCGGCGGCGCTGCACGGCGGCAACGGGTTGATTACTTACGGCTCCGGCGGTTTCTCGTACTATTATTCGCGGCCATTGATGCATGTGAGCGGCACAGTACAAGACGCAGGCGTGCAAGTAGCGGTGACGGGTCAGGCGTGGATGGATCACCAGTGGGGCAACTTCGTCTCGCTGGCTGGCGCGGGCTGGGATTGGTTCAGTATTCAGCTAGCCAATGATACGCAGTATATGTTCTATATCATCCGCGACGCCGACAAGCGCCCACTCTCGGTCGTCGGCACCGCCATTGGCGCCGATGGCTCTGCCAGCGAGATCCCTGCGACGGAGATCACCATCACTGCGCTCGGCTCCTGGACTAGTCCGCATACTGGCGGCGTCTATCCTTCCGGCTGGCGTGTCGTCGTGCCATCGCACCAACTCACGCTCACACTCACACCGCTACTGCTTGACCAGGAACTCATCACCACGCAGTCCACAGGTGTGGCATACTGGGAGGGCGCGGTCGGCATCATCGGAACCGCTCAGGAGAAGGCAATCTCTGGCGAGGGCTACGTCGAGTTGACTGGCTATGCTGCGCTGCCTTCTGGATCGGCCAGCGCAGCGGTCCCCTGAGCGCAACAGTTCATGCATGGTATGGCCGAAACTTGGTGGCCCAAACGTGCAAAACGGCGAATACACATAACACGTCCCTTGAATACCTGGTCAGTTGTGATACAATGGTCCGGGTCAGTGGAAGGACCGTTGACTTTGGTCCATAGTGGCCAACAATCGGTGAAGGGCTGGCGGGCGGCGTATCATACGCGCCCATAATGCTCATGTGTTGCAGTCCAAAAAGCCTGGGGGGGAAGATGGAGCCACAGGGGCGGATACTCGATGGTAATCTGGAAACCCTAGGATTGCAGGCTACATTAAAGATGCTGGCGCTCGGCGGCAAAACGGGAGTATTGAGTGTACATTCTGGTCCGGAGCGCCTGACGGTTTTTCTAGAGAGCGGCAAGATTGTTGACTTAGATGAACCTGGCGCTGCCCTACCAGATTTGGTGGACATGTTCCGCCTGTTGGGAAGGATTCCTCGCCCCCAAGCCGCCGAGCTTCGCCGTCTTCCCAACGCTACCCCCGCCCACACCCTCACCTTGCTCCAACAAATGGGCATCATCGCGCCGATGGAGGCGCAGCAACGCGCGGAGTTTCGCATCATTCAGGCGATCAGCCGCGCGGTGCGCTGGGAGCGCGGACGCTTCGAGTTTCACCGCGACATCTCAACCATTCAGTCGCGTGTCAGCAGTCAGCGTTCGTTCGATGTAGATCATGTGCTGCTCGAAGCGTTGCGTCTGGCCGATGAATGGGGCCGTGACGGCGGCCCTGCTATCTCGCGCAACACTGTCGCGCGTTGGGTGCCCGAATTCAATGGCGACGTAGCGCAACTCAACCTCGGTCGCGATGATATTGGTGTACTCTGCCTCTCCAACGGACACTTTCCCCTCTACGCCGTTGCCTTCGCCCTCTTGATCCCCGAACCCTCCGTGGCCATGGTTATGCGGAAGCTGCTGGAGCTTGGCCTGATTGAGGTTGTGGACGCCCATCTCGAAATCGAGATGGAAAGCCATCTCGCGGAGGTCGTGCTGCGGAGCCAGGAGCAATTCTCGCAACGCGAAACCCGTCCATCGCCAGAGAAGCGTATGCTCGCATTAGTGCGCGCCATGGGTATCTGCGTCAACGGCTTGCTCGAACACCATGGCATTTATGCGCGCCCCTTGCGTGGCCGGGGCGAAATCTCGCGCGAGGACGCCGCACGCTATCTGACGACCACTTGTGCGCCCTTGCTTACACGCTTGCAGATTGACTTCCCACGCATGGACGAGGTGGTGCGCTTTATAGATGGGCGGCTCAACTATCAGGACGTAGAAAGCCTGCATCAGGTGGTGCGAGGACAAGAATTGACGGAATGTTACTGGGACGCCGTGGGCCTCCTCTCCCAAATGCAACGCCTGCTCTTCGACCGCATTGTCGGTGACGAAGTAGGACGATCTCGCGGCGGCAAGCCCTATGAAGAGGCTTGGAACGCTTATTTGCGCGATATTGATGAGGAGATCACGCGCCTGACCCACCAACGCGCAGCGGCGGCTGTGCAGGCGGAACGCGCGGGCCAGCTACGGCCAGCGATGAGCGGACGAGATGGCCAGCCCTATACCTATGGAGTGGCTCAAGATGCGCAAAGGAGGTTTAGTTAGGTGGAAGAGCCAGTTGTTTTGGTCGTGGACGATAGCCCAACCGTCCGAAAGATTGTCCAGCTTACGCTTCAGCGCGAGCGTATACGAGTTGTGACCGCCGGAGATGGCCTCAGCGCATTGGCTACGGTGGCCGACGAACAACCTGATTTGATTCTGCTCGATATTATGCTGCCAAAGATGGATGGCTACAATATTTGCCAGGTCGTGCGGAAGAATATGGCCTATC
Source organism: Ktedonobacterales bacterium (assembly GCA_030167145.1). Classification (GTDB taxonomy): domain Bacteria; phylum Chloroflexota; class Ktedonobacteria; order Ktedonobacterales; family JADMIN01; genus SMAG-U1939. The sequence continues at coordinate 1,200,825 of CP126532.1, forward strand.
GTGATCTGCCGATCATCATGCTCAGCGGCAAAGATGGGCTTTTTGACAAGATGCGCGGCAAGCTTGCCGGATCAACCGAGTACATGACTAAACCGTTCGATTCAGCCGAGTTGGTGCAAACCGTCAAGCGACACCTTGATATGACCCTGGTGCGCGAACGCGCGGCGCAACGTGCGGCGCAATATCAGCGGAAGATGCAGCGCCGTTTAGCCTATTAGGATAGAGTGGATAGCATATTGGCCTATGATAGTTGTATGAACTCACTCGCCTGCGTCTTATTGTTAGAGCGTGTTTTTGCGGCGTTTCACGGCATGGTGGACGCCGGTCTAGTCTAGTTCCACGGTAGCCGGTTTGGTGGGCGCACGGTTGGCAATGGCGCCAGTGGCCACTGTCGGCACAGGAGAGTTAAGAGGATGCCCGCACCGAAAGTCCTGGTAGTTGATGATAGCTGGACCGATCTTACCTTGATCGCCACACCGCTACGTGAAAGCGGCTACGACGTAATCACCGCAGTGGACGGCGATGAGGCGCTGGAGAAGGTGCAGCGTGAGCATCCCCAATGCGTATTACTCGATGTGATTCTGCCCCGCCAAAACGGATTTCAGCTCTGCCGACGCTTGAAGCAGATGGAACAGAGCCGCGATATTCCGATCATTTTGGTCAGCGCCAAGAATACTGACCTCGACAAGCGCTGGGGATTGCAACAGGGCGCGGACATGTACATCACCAAGCCCTTCAGTCGCGAGGAATTGCTCGCCAGCGTCCGCAGCTTGATCTGATCGCCCGCGTAGGAATCACCATGAGGCTGATTCTTATTCGATCATGGAGGCCGCATGAGTGATTTCCCATCCCCCTACTCACCGCTGGATTCGTCGAATGACGAACGGAACCAGCGGCGTTCGGCTATGGCCGAAACGCTCCAGCAGGCGTTACGCAGCTTGCAGTCTGGCCAGCAGAGCGCGGGTGGAGCAGGTGGCGCGCCGCTCACCCCCGAGCAGCTCACCTTGCTTGCACAACGTGCCGGACTCTCAGTGGGCGCACCCGGAGACTCCACTCGCGGCATAGACCCCGGCCTCATCATCCCCAGTATGAATCTCACTGGCGAGCCGCAGTACATCGTCTTCGCACTCTATAGCGTGGAGTGCGCCTTGCCAGGCAACTCGGTACAGGGCGTGGAGCGGCTCATTGAAATTACTCCCGTGCCCAATCTCGCCCCCTGGGTGCTGGGGGTCGTGCATCTTCGTGGCTCAATCTTGTCGGTCGTGGACCTTCGCACATTCCTGGGGTTCCCAACCCAGCCTATGACGGTGCGTTCACGTATGTTGCTCGCCACCAGTGGCGACATGATGATCGGCCTGCTGGTGGATGCGGTGACCGAAATGCGCCCGCTCAACAACGCTGACATGATGGGCAGCGAGATCAGCACCCCAGATTGGGCGATGCCCTACGCCGAACGTACCCTGAATATCCAGGGGCGCACAGTCGCCGTGCTGGACCCCGAACGTCTGCTCTTTTCTGAGAAAATGCACCGCTATCGCGCCGAGTTTGGTTGAGCGCCACGCCCGGTTCTCGCCGCTTTCAGGTGCGGCTTGTATGACCTCAGTCCCACTACACTCAGCATTCCCGTGCATTCCGTGATACTCTTGGGTGGGTACACAGTATGCTATAGGTACTGTGCGCTCATCCGCAGCGGTGGCAGGTGGCGTTTCCTGGCCTGAAGTGGCGGGGCGGTATACTGGATGGTAGCGGAAGCAGCTCGCGGAAGCATATCCATGTAGGCGCCAGCGACCGCACGGGTTCGGTATAGCACTCATTTTTCTGCTGGCTGGCGCGGCGGAAGTGATGGAGCATCGCGGGTCGTGCATTGGGGAGGACTCATACTACCTATGGATCCTAATTCGCATGCGGAGCGCGCACTTGGGGCAAGGCTCAACTGGCTGCTGATCGTAGCCACGGCGCTTCCCGCGCTGCTACTCTTTGCGCTTGGTATCGTGGCGACTCGCGCTGGTGATATCACCAGCGCGTTGCCACCGGAAACGCTGTTGTGGGGCGCAACCTTTGGGCTGGCGCTGCTGGCTGCGCTGGCCGTGGCTGGTCTCTCCCTCCGGATGCGGGCGGTAGTTCGCACGTATACCTTGGAGGTTGCCGAGACGTGTCGGCAGGCTGTCAGCGGAGATCGCTCGGTGCGGCTGCCTGTGGCTGGCGAAGACGAATTCGCCGTACTTGCCTCAGCGGTCAATGGGTTGATCGAAACGGCTCCCGGAGCACCGGGTGGCGGCATGGGCGAATCGCAAGATGCGGCGACGCTTCAGGCACAGATCGAAAAGTTGCTGCAAGAGGTCAGTTCCGTCGGCGACGGCGACCTACGTGTACAGGCGGAGGTCACGCCAGACACGCTCGGCGTGCTCGCGGACTCGTTCAACTACATGATCGAAGAACTGGCGAAGGTAGTGGGTCGCGTGCAGGCGACCACCTTTCAGGTGACCAACGCTACCCGCCGCCTGCTGGATCGCTCAGCAGAAGTCGCCGACGCCTCGCAGACCCAGGCGCACCAGATCTCGCAAACGACACAAGCGGTAGCACAACTTGCCGACTTCGTGCAGCTTTCCGCCAGCAACGCTATCTCGGCGGCAGAGGCAGCGCGCGAAACGTTGCGGAACGCTGAGGGCGGCCAGCAAGCCGTGGTGCAGACCATTGATGGGATGGTCCACATCCGCGAAAACGTACAGGAAACCTCGAAGAAGATCAAGCGCCTGGGCGAGCGCTCGCAAGAGGTCGGTGAAATCGTGCGTCTTATCGAAGACATTGCCGACCAGACCAACCTTCTCGCGCTCAATGCCGCCATCCAGTCGGCGATGGCTGGCGAACATGGGCGCGGCTTTGCTGTGGTCGCCGAAGAAATTCGTATGTTGGCCGAACGGGTCACCGAGGCCACCAAGCGTATCGCGACGCTCGTCAAAGGCATTCAAGGCGACACCTACGAAGCGGTGGTCGCCATGGAAGAAAGCACCCAGGAGGTCGTCAACGGCTCCCGGCTCGCCGACGAAGCTGGTGAGGCGTTGCGTAGCATTTACACGGGCGTGGACCGTCAGGCGCAGATGATCGAAGACATCGCCCGCGCCGCCAATGAGCGCGCCCAAACGTCTGAAGCCGTTGCCGCCGCAATGGCCAGGATCGCCGACATCACCCGCCAGACCAACACCGCCACGCAAGATACCACCGCTGCGGTGAGCTATCTCGCGGAGCTTGCCGAACAGTTGCGCGCATCTGTTGCCACCTTCCGCCTGCCAGAACAGGCGACACAGGGGCAAGCGTTGCTGCCTCGCCCAGAGGAGGCGCCGATTCCGATGATGAGCCTGCCGAACCTGGGTCCGGCTGGATGGGGCAATGAAACCGCGTCTCCCTATCCCGCGTTGCCCCCAGCTCCGGCAAATGTCATCAGCGCCACCCCTGGCCCTGACTCGATGGAGTTTGGTGGCGGCTACGATAGCTACTACGGGGACCAGCAATTCAACGGCAATCAGTACAATGGCGCGGGGTATACTGGTGGCGGATATAGCAGCGACCAGTACAATGGGGGCGGGTATACTGGTGGCGGGTACAATAGCGACCAGTACTCGGGAAACGGCAATCAGTACAGCGGTGGGTATAATGATGGAGGGTACACCGGTGTTCCTTCGCCGCAGCCCACAACAGAGTATCCCTCCTATGGGGATGGCCAGCCCGGCGGCCCGCCATTCCCGCCTGAGCGCTATTGATACCGCTGCTTACATGCTCATGGCAAGGTAGTATGTACCGGTTCGCCGGCAACAATGGGTGCGTAAACTATGTCAGATACCTTCGATAAGTCGGCGATCCTCGAAAGCTTCCTCGACGAAGTCACGAGCTATCTGCCTGAGATAGAAGCGAACCTGGATCGTCTGCAACAGCGACCCGATCAGATGGACATGATCGAGGAGACCTATCGCCGCGCGCATACGATTGCCGGTTCTGCCGCAATGATGGAATTTGGCGCACTCTCGCATGTCGCGGCGGGGATCGAGGATACCCTTGGCAATGCGATTGACCAGCAGATCTCGCTGGATGCTTCGTCCATCGCCCTGTTGCGCCGCTCCTTTGGCAGGTTGAAACGCCTCGTAGATAATGTTCGCACCGGCGGCGATAGCGCTGCGCTGGTGGCGGAAGATGACGCCGACCGCGCCGCATCGCGTGGGGCACAGTCTCAGCCGGGCGTGGGCGGGCAATCTATGGGCAGCGCATCTGGCCCTGGCGCGTATGCCTTTACGCCAGGAACAGATACTGCCAGTCAACCAGCGATTCAGGTGCCCGACTGGCTCGCGGCATTCGCCGGGCCAGGGATGGCTGGATCACCGCCCACACCGCAGAATCCCCAATCCGCTGCGTCAGGTCCAGGCGCGGCGGGCGCGTATTTCAGCGCCTCTGGTCCACATCCACAAAGCCCCACAGATTTTTCGCAGTCTGGCATCAACTCTGGAGACGATCGGTGGGCCAGTTCGCTCTCAAACCTACCGACAGGACGTCCGCCTGCCGTCATGCCAGACCGTCCAGGGGCAGCCTCGCAGCCAGGCGTATTTGATCGCGCAGCCGCGCGCACGCGGCCCAATACCACGCCATTCACACCGCCGGGCAATGGCGCCGACCCCAGCATGGAAGAGATGTTACAGGCCTTTCGTGTGAGCGACCCTACGCCGTCAGGGCCAGCGCAGTCGGGCATTTCTTCGCGGCCCACGATGCCGCCGCCTGCCCCGCACGATTACTCGACGCTCGACACCAGCCGCCAGCCTACCGTGCCGCGCCCAGGCAGCGTGCGCCCGCCCGTGCCCGCAGCGCCACTCGCGCAATCCCCCCAGGCATATGGGGGAGAGCAGCCCACGGCGCTTGATGATCTGCGCGCCGACACCGAAGCCCTGCGGCGCAACATCGCCACCCTGCGCGATCTCGCCGCGTCTGTCCGCGACGCCGCACATGTGATGGAGAACGAGCGCGCTGAATTGCGCGGCTTTCTGGACGGCTCGCGTGATGCCCTGGACCGGCTCGAAGAATGGTCCGGACGGCAGATGGGATTGGACCTCGGCAATAGTCCTGATTCGGTGCGCCGCTATCTGCCGCTCTCCGTGATCTGGGTCGTCACCGCGCGCTTGAAATCTCTCGCTACGTTGCTGACCAATGCCAGCAATGGCGTCACGGTCAAGCAGGAGGAACTGGAAGAGTCGGTGCGCGCCCTGCGTGCGACCATCGAGAGCGTGGGCCAGATTTACGGCTCCATCGCCAGTGTCGGCGGCGATCCTTCCAATGGTTTCAGCGCCACCGTTGCCCAGGTTCGCTGGTCACCGCCACCCGCCGAGCCACCGAGCATCCATGCCGATCTCTCACCAGCGAACCGCGCGGAACTTGAGCGCGAAGTTCGGGATCAGCTTCGCCGCGAGCTAGAAGATGAGGTGCGAGGCGAGATTGCCGCCGAAGTGCGTCGCGACGAAGAAGACCGCATCCGGCAGGAATTGCAGATTCAAGTCCGCCGTCAGATCCTGTCCGAATTGACGCCTGGCATGGGTGGCATTGGTGGCCTGGATATGCCGCGCGAACCCGGACGCTCAGTTCTGCCGAATATGCCGTTGAGCGCCGAGCGTGTTCCCAAGCCTGTCCAGGTCACGAGCGAGCAATCGCCCGAGGCCCTGGATGTTTTCCGCGAGGAAGCGCAAGAGCACGTGCAGGCCATCACCACTGGCATTGCCCAGCTCGAAGCCACACCCGGCGATACCACTGTATTGCAGTCCATCCGCCGCCCCATGCATACGCTCAAAGGCGCCGCAGGCATGATGGGCTTCACGCTCATCCAGCAGATTGCCCATGCCTCCGAAGACCTGTTGGATCGCTTGGTGGAAGGCGCCGCATCGCTCACACCAGCGGTCCACAGCCTATTGCTCGATACCTCAGAACTGCTCGATGATCTGGTCGTCAGCGGTGCGAACCAGCCCGATGAGCGAGTGCGCGACCTGCTCGGACGTTATAGCGCGTTCGGCGGCGAACCCGCCGCCGATGCGCTCGCCCGTGCAAGCACGCAGCGTGACGCCATCGCGGTGGATATGGCGGACGAGCAGGATGAGCGCGCGGAGCGCAGCGCCGACACAGCAAATCTCAGTGTGCGCGTGCAGCTCAGCAAGCTCGACGACCTCGTCAATCTCTTCGGCGAGTTGCTGGTCAGCCGCTCCATCCTTGAGGAGCGCTTGGAGCGCATGAGCCGCATCGCGGGCGAAACCGTTGTCGCTGGGGAGCATCTGCGCACGTTCAGCGGCGACCTGGAGAAGAAGTTTGAGGCCGCGACACTGCCAAGCGGACGGGGCGGCTCCAGTCAGAGCGCGAACGGTAACCGTGGTTTCCTCGGTCTGTCGCTGGGTGGGAACCGGCGCAATGGCGGGCCATCTCAGCAGGACTTCGATCCGCTGGAGCTCGATCAGTATAATGAGTTCCACCCGATTTCGCGTGGGCTGAGCGAATCATCAGCCGATGTGTTGACGCTGAGCCACGAGATCGCGGCCATCATTCGTGAGGCCCAGGATTCTTTCACTCGCGAAAATCGGCTCACCTCGGAGTTCCAGGATCGTCTGCTGAAAGCGCGGCTCGTGCCCTTGCAATCACTCGTGCCGCAACTTTACCGTGCAGCTCGTGCCTCAGCGCTTAAAGAAGGGAAAGAGGTCGAGTTCTTCACCGAGGGCGCAGAGACGGAAGTAGACCGTAAAGTCTCCGAAGAAGTAGCTGGCCCGTTGCTGCATCTGGTACGCAACTCAGTCAACCATGGCATCGAGCGGCCCAACGCACGCGAACTGGCTGGCAAGCCGCGCGCTGGACGCATAACTATCTCGTCGGCATACGAGGGCAACCAGGTGGTTATCTCGGTGAGCGACGACGGCATGGGCATTGACCCAGAGCATATCCGCCAGACCGCCATCGCTCGCGGGTGGATTGACGCTTATTCGCACCTCTCGGATAAAGAGGCCATCAACCTCATCTTCCGGCAGGGCATCACCACGGCGGAATCACTTACCGAGGAAGCGGGACGCGGCGTTGGTCTGGATGTTGTCCGCGACGCGGTCACGCGCCTACGCGGCACAATCGAGGTAGATTCGACCGTCGGACAGGGCACCACATTCACGCTGAAGTTCCCCATCGGCCTGCAAATCGCCCGTGCGGTGATGGTGAAGGTGGGGCCACAGACGCTCGCCATCCCCATGACCATCGTGGACCAGATTGGCCGCCTCGATTACTACCAGCGCATCCCTGGACCCACGCCAGCAGTCGAAATGCGGGGCGAGCGCTATCCACTGGCGTATCTCGCCGACTATTTGCGCCTGCCGCCAGGCGAGCTAACGGATCGCTCGTCGCTCTTGCTCGTGAACGCGGGCAAACGACGGGTGGCGCTGATTGTAGACGCCATCGCCGCGCAGCAAGAGATTGTCACGAAGCAACTTGGTCCGCACCTGCGCGAGGTTCCCGGCATCGCTGGCGCCGCCGTGCTTGGCAATGGCCAGGTTGTCTTGATTCTGGAGTTGCATGAGTTGCTCGCCGCACCACCACGTACACAGGTTGTGCTACCGGCTCCGGGCGCGCAAAGCGCAGACGCCTCCACACCATCTGCTCCACAGCCCTTCGTGGTCTCGCGGCAGCCTGCGACCCCGCGCCCGCCTGTGGCGCCACCCACACGCGATGCATGGACCGGCCCGCTGACCGAGCCAGCGCCGCGTGTGCCGGTAAGCCCACCGCCTGCTGCCGCGCACCGCGATCCCATCAGCGGCGCCAACACCATCATCGGTATGTCTGGAATCTCGCAGCATCACGTGGCCGTGCCACCCTCTTCCGCGCGCTCATACCTGCTCGTCGTGGACGACAGCCCCAGCGTTCGCCGCGTCGTCAGTGGCATGCTCAAAGCGCACGGCTGGGAAGTCCAGACCGCGCGTGATGGCGTTGAGGCGCTTGATCTCATCGCCCGCCAGACGCCCGCCGCCGTACTGCTTGACATCGAGATGCCGCGTATGGACGGCTACGAACTGCTGGCGACGGTCCGCAGCCAGGAGCAATACGCCAATCTGCCGATGATCGTGCTCACTTCACGCGCGGCAGCCAAGCATCATCAGCGTGCCATCCAACTTGGCGCGAACGAATATGTGGTCAAACCCTATCAGGATGAAGACCTGCTCAACATCATCGCGCGGCTGGTGCGCGCGCGGCAGGGCTAGCGCCCGCGCGCCAACTGCAAGAAACGAGGCGACAGCAATGCATATGGGTCGCGAGCGCGCTGTGCTCTGCTGGGACATCCATCACACGCTGCTGCACGACGCTATCGCCCGCACGGAGGGGCAACTGGCCGCGCAGCAGCCGGTGTCCAGCGCACCCGAACAGGAGGCACAGGCGCACGCCCAGGCTCTCAACGACGAATTAGCCAGCTTGCGCCGCCAACTCCGCGCGCTCGGACCCTCGCCTCGCGCTAAGATGGGCTGAATGTTGCTACCGCGCCCCCGCAATGCGCGCCACCACCTGCGCGCCCATCTCGCGCGTCGAGACGACTCTGCCCCGCGCGCCGGCGATGTCGGGCGTGCGATAGCCAGCTGCGATCACCCCGCGCACCGCCGCCTCCACCGCATGCGCTTCATCGGTGAGGCTGAGCGAGTAACGCAGCAGCAGCGCCGCGCTGAGAATCGCTGCCAGTGGATTCGCCTTGCTCTGGCCTGTGATGTCGGGCGCGGTGCCGTGAATCGGCTCATATAGGCCGAACTGCCCGTGCTTTGTCTGCCGCGTGCCCAGGCTTGCCGAGGGCAGCATGCCCATGGACCCCGCCAGCATCGAAGCCTCATCGGTCAGGATGTCGCCGAACATATTCTCGGTCACAATCACATCGAAGTCGCGCGGCTGGCGTATCAGCGCCATCGCGCAGGAGTCCACCAGCAGGTGCCGCAGCGTCACATCTGGGTACTCCGCCGCCACCCGGTCGGCCACCCGCCGCCACAGCCGCGAGCAACTCAGCACATTCGCTTTATCCACGGAGGTCAGGCTTTTGCGCCGTTCGCGCGCTAACTCGAAAGCGTAGTGTACAATGCGCTCGATCTCGGCCTCGGTATACACCATCGTATCCACGGATGATGCACCACCCTCGCCCTCGCGAATCTCGCTTGGTTTGCCGTAGTACAACCCACCCGTCAACTCGCGCACCACCAGCATATCCACGCCGCGCAGCGTCTCGCGCTTCAGCGTCGAGGCGCTCAGCAGTTCGGGCAGGGTCCGCACGGGGCGCAGGTTGGCGAAGAGCGCCAGTTCTTTGCGTAGGCGAAAGAGCGCGTTCTCCGGCTGCGCTTTGGCGTCGGGCCGACCCACGCCTGCCCCGCCGACCGCGCCGAAGAGTACCGCATCGCTTCGCTGGCAGAGCGCCATCGTCTCACTACTGATCGCCTCGCCCTCCGCCTCAATCGCCGCCTGCCCCACCAATGCTTCGCGTAGCGTGAAGGTATGCCCAAACCGTGTGCCCACCGCCTGAATCGCTGCCATCGCCTCAGCGGTCACCTCCGGCCCAATGCCATCACCCCCAAGCACCGCGATGGTAAATGTTCCCATTCTATCCAGTTCCTCCGCAAGTATTCAGCGTTCCGCGCCTGCCACTATACGCCGCAGCGGTCCGTCCGTCAAGCGCACGCCTGCCCTCGAGACGTATGCTCCCCGGAAAACTGTCCCATCATCCTTGACACCTCTGCCGCAACGCCGGTACAGTACCCTTGCGGCGCGCGGCTCACGCAGGGCGTGCGCCGAGTACCGATGGCTGGGAGGAGACACCGGACATGCTCGACCGCGTTCGGCAGAAGGCGCTGGCCGCGGCGAAGAGCCGCCGCGCAAGCCAGGAAGAATTGAAGGAAGCTCCGCAACGTGTGAAGGAAATCGAGCGCGAGCTTCTGCAAATGCAGCTTCAGCCAGAGACCAAGCACGGTGAAGATCGTGCGCAACGCTATAGCCGTCTGCTACGGCTGCGCAATATGCGCCAGCGATTCACCGAACGCCGCCCGCTCGACACCTCCGACCAACCTAATGGCATCATCCTGGCGGTGGTAATGACTGTCGCGTCATTCATGATCTGCGCCTTCTGCGCAGTCGGCTCCTACGTCGGCGTCCAATATTTGCACCAGAAACCTGATCCTGTCGCCGCCGCCAGCGCCTTCTGGGTGAACATGGAATCGCGCTCGTATGGTGAGGTTCGCTCTAGCTACCTCTCGCCTACCCTGCGCGTCCAGTATGACCAGAACTCCTTTCAGCAACTGGCGCAACAGGCCGATACCGATTACGGCCCCGTGACCAATGCCGTGCTTTTCAAGCAAGCTGGCGACATGACACAGACCGCGATTCTGACTTATCAGGTCACACGCAACAAAACCTACAACGCCACGCTGACGCTCGTATTGCATGGGGGCGTCTGGGGTGTAGATGACCTTGGCGCGGTCTTCGATCCCTCACAGGCTGGTCTTCCTGCGCCCACACCTTCGCCATCGCCCACTGGCCCGCCGACGCCAACCGATGTGCCTACTGTCACGCCGTTGCCCACCGCGACAACAGGCGGCTAGTTCGCTCATCGCACAACCACATATTATCTCGATCCCCCAGAGGCCACATAGCCGCCTGGGGGACTTTTCTTGTGCTCTTCTTGGCATGAGAATTGTATAGAAAGGAGGAAGAGGCGGCCTCTCGCCGCCCCTCGCACACAAGGAATGCAGGTTGCCCTCTATGCTCAGTACCGCACCTTCGCAGCACGCCAGCAATGTCGAGCCGCGCCCTTTCGTCGTCACTCGCGCGCTACCACAGGGCGCAACACACGTCAGCGCTCACATCCGCCGTGACACCACACTGTTCACCCTGTTGGCGCTCTTCGCCGTGCTCAACATCGGCGATCTTGTCAGCACCTTCGTTGGCATCCAGGGCGGCATGCGCGAAGGCAACCCGCTGATGAGCGCACTACTCACGCACTATGGCTTCGGTGCGCTGATCGTCTACAAGGCGCTGGTGATCGTCGCGGTGACGGTGGGCATATCTATGCTGCGTAACCTGCATGCGCTCGCCGCGTTGATCACCCTGTGGGTCTGCAACCTGCTGGTCTTCTTCGTCGTCGTGATGAACGTTGTGCAATTCAACGCGATCCGCTAAGGTTCAGTTGCAGGTTACATGACTGGACCAACACTCGTAGGCCCGCTCGCCGTGATACGTCCGCGTCGCGGTACACGAAATGGCGCGAACATCGAGAGTAGCGCGGGTGGCAGCGCCCCCTCGATGCGCGTGCCCTCTGGTTCCTGGCGCTCGACCACAACATGCCCGCGCTGATGGAAGATCGCCACCAGGTCGCCGCGCTCGAACGGTACCAGCACTCGCACAGGCGACATTCCCTCTGCGATCACCTCGCCGATGCGCCGCAGTAGCTCCGGCACACCCTGCCCCGTTAGCGCCGAGACCGGCGTCGCATTCGGGAAGATCGTCGTATCCACCTCGCCGGGACGTGCCAGCGCATCTATCTTGTTCAGCGCCGTCACCCGTGGCTTTTCGTCCGTGCCCAGTTCGGCCAGCACTGCGTTCACCGTCTCGCTCTGCTCGATGGCGTTCTCGTGAGTAATGTCTACCACCTCAAGCAAAATATCCGCCTCGATTACTTCTTCTAGCGTCGCGCGGAACGCCGCTACCAAACTTGTCGGCAGCTTCTGGATAAATCCTACGGTGTCTGTCACCAGCACCTCTTGATGTGTCGGCAGTGTGATGTGCCGCGTGGTGGGATCCAGCGTCGCAAAGAGCTTATGTTCTGCGAGTACGCCCGCTGACGTAAGCGTATTGAAGAGCGTGGATTTGCCCGCATTGGTATAGCCGACGATAGCCACCACTGGAATCGCCTTCGCGCTCCGCTGGCGGCGGAGAATGCCGCGCTGCTGGCGCACCACGTCCAGATCGCGCTTCAGTTCCGCGATTCGGGTACGGATGCGCCGCCGATCCATCTCCAGTTTGGTCTCACCCGGACCGCGCACGCCTATAGCACCGCCAGTGCCGCCGGTCGCCCCGCGCGAACCGCCGCCCACACGTGACATCGCGTGTCCTCGTCCCGTCAGCCGGGGCAGCCGGTATTCGAGTTGCGCAAGTTCTACTTGTAGCTGGCCCTCACGGGTATGTGCATGCTGAGCAAAAATATCGAGAATCAGCGCCGTCCGGTCAATCACCCGCGCGCCGGTTATCTCTTCCAGATTGCGCTGTTGCGCGGGAGTCAGTTCGTCATCGAGAATCACCAGATCGAAGTCGAGCTGATCGCGTAGCTGCGCTAACTCGTTGGCGCGTCCCTTGCCCAGATACGTTGCTGGATCGGGTGTACGTAGCCGCTGTGACATCGTCCCCACCACTTCGGCCCCTGCCGTGCGCGCCAGCGACGCCAACTCACTCAGCGAGTCTTCTACACTCCAGAGCGCATCCGCGCTGGACTGCTCGACGGCGGCCAGAAATGCTCGCTCCACCTGATTCGCCGGAGTAATGTAGAGAAATCGTCCGTTCTTTGCCGTAAGCACTGCCTCCCTCTATGCATGTATGTGAACCGATGGCGAGCATTGTATCATCGGCACGCATCCGCCGCCACGGCCACTGCAAGCGCGCATGGCACATCAGCGGGAAATCTGCCAGCGAGAAACCGCCACTCCGGCTCCGTGCGTGCCGAGGGTACGAGGAGCGCGAGCAGCCGCCCGCGTCGCGTATCGGAAACGCGCGCTCGTCGCGGCGCTCGCAGTTGACGCCCGCCCGCCGCTCGTGATATGATTCCTGAGCCGCACATGCCGCAGACGGGTGGTTAGCTCAGCCGGCAGAGCGCGTCGTTCACACCGACGAGGTCACTGGTTCGAGTCCAGTACCACCCACCAATGCACCCCCGCTACTTGCGTTGTCTTACGCACGACTGGCGGGGGATTCTTTATTTGCGGCTTTCCGGGGCGTCCGGCGGACGCCCCTACTGTTGCTGGACGCGCTTTCGAACAGCGTGCTCGCGAGCGGTAATTCGTCACACAACGCGCCCCGGCGGGTCATATCCCGTCGCACTGACGGGCTGGATGCGCTATACTGGCGGCAACGCAGCCATACACAGGCTGGCCCCCACCATGCGGCCAGTCTCCCACGACAAGCACAGGACCAACAATGACTGACCCAACCCATCTGCTGCTCGTTTCCCACACCCATTGGGACCGCGAGTGGTATCAGACCTTTCAGCAATTCCGCATGCGTTTGGTCCGCACCGTAGACAAAGCGCTCGACGCTCTCGAAACCGACCCTGACTTCTCCTACTTCACTCTTGACGGCCAGACCATCGTCCTCGAAGACTATCTCGAAGTGCGCCCCGAAAATGCCGGGAGACTACGCGCGCTCGCCCAACAGGGACGTCTGCTCGTCGGGCCGTGGTATCTCCAGCCCGACGAATACCTCGTTGGCGGTGAGTCGCTGATCCGCAACCTCCAACTTGGGCAGCGCATGGCAGCGCCGTATGGAGGCGCGATGTCTGTGGGCTATGTACCCGACACCTTCGGCCATATCGCCCAATTGCCACAGATTCTGCGCGGATTCGGCATTGATAACGCCATCTTCTGGCGCGGCGTTGGCCCTGAGGTCGAACGTGGCGCGTTTCGCTGGGCCGCGCCGGATGGCAGCGATGTGCTCGTCATCTGGCTCTACGACCAGTTCGGCTATTCCAATGCCGCCGTGCTCCCGCTCGATGCTACCGCCCTCACCGCACGCCTCACTACTATCGCCGAACGCATGCGCCCCCGCGCCGTTACCGATACCGTGCTGCTGATGAACGGATCGGATCACCAGGAGCCGCAGAGCGGCCTGCCTGCCGTGCTTGCGGAGGTTGCCCCGCGCCTACGTGAACATGGGCTAGACCTGCGTATTGGCACCCTGCCACAGTACGTCGCGCATTTGCGCGCCGCCGATCTCAGGCTGCCCACCCTCAGCGGCGAGATGCGCAGTGGCCACACCGCACACCTGCTGCCCGGAGTCCTCTCTACTCGCATGTGGCTCAAACAGCGCAACGCCGCTGGTGAAGCGCTGCTCACGCGTTGGGCTGAGCCAGCCACCGCCTGGGCCGCGCTCTATGGCGCGCCCTACCCCGCCGCGCTGCTGGCCCTCGCCTGGAAGTTCCTGTTGCATAACCATCCGCACGATAGCATCTGCGGCTGCGGCATTGACGAGGTGCATGCCGAAATGCTGCCGCGCTTCGCTCAGAGCGAACAAATCGCCGAAGAACTGACCACCCAGGCGCTGAGCCATCTCGCCGCTCAGGCAGATACGTGTGGCGAGCCGCGCGCAGTACCTGTCGTCGTCTTTAATCCCGCGCCTGGCCCGCGCACCGAAGTCGTGCGGTGTGAGGCGCGTGTGCTGTTCTCGCATCTCGAAGTGGTAGACCCTGACGGCAACCGTATTCCGCATCAGGTGCGCGCCTCAAACGGTACGGAACTGCTCAATCAACAGGCCGACAAGCAGCTTGCCATCGCAATGATGGGCATGCTCTCCGATGGCCGTGCGCTTGGCTACGCAATTCTGGACGGGCATCTCTCACTCGGCGAGACCCCGGGAGTCCTCCGCCTGGATCTCGTCGTCGCCGAAAACGGCGAGCCAGATGTCGCGCGGGCCGACGCCATCAAGGCACGCATCCTGGAGCTTGCCCTGCGCGATGACATCACTACCGTCCATGTGGTCGCCCGCGAAGCTCCCAAGACCGAACTGCTGCTGCTGGCGCGTGATCTGCCGAGCTATGGGGGGCGCGTCTTCTTTCTGCGACCCGTCACGGACGCGCTGTTGCACGCCTCGTCAGCCTCCGCGCAGTCATACGACGTTGCGCCTGGGGAGGAGCTACGTATCGGCTCCCATACACTGGAAAACGCACACCTGCGCGTCACCATTGACCCCACCGGTGGCACGTTTACCTTGCACGACAAACACACTGGCGTGGAATACCCTGGCCTCAACGCTGTGGAAGATAGCGGCGATGTTGGTGACCTCTACAACTACAGTCCGCCCGCTCGCAACCTGCTGATTACCGCGCCCGCGTGGCCGCCCAGCGTCGAGTTAGTGGAACCTGGCCCCGCCCGCGCGACACTCCGCGTCCAGCGCACGTATCTGCTCCCAGCCGCATGCGCCCCCGACCGCCAGTCGCGCGCGGGTGAGCAGATCACCTGCCTCGTTACCTCGGACATTTCGCTCACCCCGGCGGCGCGGCGGGTCGAGATTCGCACCACGGTTGAGAATACCTCACGCGACCACCGGTTGCGTATGCTTTTCCCTGTGCCATTCGTCGCGGAACACGCCGATGCCGAAGATGCGTTCGCGGTCACGCGGCGGCCCGCGCAGGTGCCCGGCTCTGCCCCTGGCGAGTGGGATGCGACCGTTTCGTTTGAGCAGCCAGTCAACACCCAGCCACAGAAACGTTTTGTAGATGTCAGTGACGGGACCCACGGGCTGGCCGTCTTGAATCGCGGACTGCCGGAATACGAAGTGCTGCTCGCACCGAACGGCACTGGCAGCGCCGTTGCCCTGACCCTGCTGAGATGTGTCGAATGGCTCTCGCGCGATGACCTCAGCACACGGCGCGGCCACGCTGGTCCACCCCTGCGCACACCCGAAGCCCAGGGGCTAGGCACGCATGTCTTTACCTACGCGCTAGCCCCACATGCGGGCGACTGGCGCGCCGAGGACGCGCTTGCGCTTCAGGAGGCACAAGCGTTTGAGGCCAGCCCGCGCGCGATGGTCACGATCCAACACCCCGGTCCGCTGGGGAAGCGCTGGAGCTTTGTTCAGGCGACGCCAGCACATGTCGTCGTCAGCGCCATCAAGCGCGCCAATACCGGCGCCAGTGACGCAGAGAGCGCCGATAGTCCAGCCGACCGCGACACCTTGCTCGTGCGGGTGTACAATCCGTTGGAGAAGTCCATCACCGCCGAGGTGGTTCTGGCGCTGCCATTCTCTGAGGGCGAGGTTGTCGCCCTGGATGACCAGCGCATCCTCGCGGAGGAAACGTCGCGGCTGGCACGTATCTTGAATACCGGCGTAGAGAGCCAATTGCGCGCCGGAGAGATACAAACTCTGCGGTTTCGCATCACGCCACCCGGTCCCAAATAGCCCGGTCGGCGTATCTGGTTGAAGAAGACGGGGCATACCTGTTATCCTGATTCAGCGTGCCCGTTTTGGACGATGTAGGACACGCGCGTAGCGCCCACGGGGGCGCACGATGCACGGCTGGACGTTCGAGTGAGTTTGCGGTGAAGTGGCGCGGCAGGCTGCGCTCTTCGGGCGTCTGAGAGAGGTGGTTATCGAGTGAGTATGTTGCTGCAGCCCATCATCCATCAGGCGCTTGCGGTGGTCGCTGCCGCCAGCCCAACGGTCACGGCGACCGCTAACGCGACCGCGACACTGCCCCCCGCCCCGGCATCTACCGGAGGTAGCGCGGCAGATAGCCTCAAGGGGCTGCTGTACATTGTCGTCTTCTTCCTGGTGGCTTTTTTGGTGATCTTCTGGCTGGCACTGGCCTTCTGGACCTGGCGCGACGTGCGCTCGCGCACCCAAGACACCATCTTGCAGATTACCGCGACCCTTCTGGTGGCTGTCTTCAGCCTCGGTGGCCTGTTCATTTACCTGATCGTCCGCCCGCGCCAGACGCTCGCCGAACTCTATGAACGCCAGCTTGAGGAAGAATCACTCCTCGCTGAAATGACCGAACGCCAGACGTGCCCCACCTGCCATTATCGCGTAGACGGCGACTTCCAGGTCTGCCCCTCGTGCGGCACCAAGCTCCGTCGGCCCTGCCCGCGCTGCGAGCGGCTGCTGGAGCTGAAATGGAACGTCTGCCCGTACTGCGGCTACGGCGGCGGCGCAATGGATGGCGGCTCGCGCGCGCCTTCGCGTCAGGGCGCACGTATGGAGCGTTGACGCGCTCAGCCCATCACAGAAGCAACGCGAGCAGAGGAGACAGCCGGACTGGCTGTCTCCTCTCTGTTTTCGGCCATCCACATCTGCGATGCCCTCTGCATCGGCCCCCGCGCCGTCACATGCCGGATTCCCCGGCCAGTTCGCACCCTTGTGCAACGGGTGACGACGATGAGGTAGAAGTGTGATGTTGAGATGCCGCGACGCCGCCCATTTGCATGTGGGCGGCGTCGCGGAGGGAGGGGCGTCCGGCGGACGCCCCCACGCAGGAGTGTGCGTCTATTCCCATTTGAAGAGGCGGGTGGCGATGAGGGTGCAGGCGATGGCCCAGCCCGCCAGCACAGCGAGGTCAATCCACATGGGGAAGTCGGGGACGCTGCCAATGGAGACCTGCCGCACGGCGTCCGCAAGGTAGGTCAGCGGCATGGCGCGGACGATGGGCGCGAGGAAGGCGGGCAGGAAGGCCAGCGGGAAGAAGATGCCGCTGAGGAACATCATCGGGAAGTTGACGGCGGAGGAGATGCCGCTGGCGGATTCGACGGAGCGGGCGATGGCGGCGATGAGGTAGCCGATGGCGACGAAGGTGAGCGCGCCGAGCAGGACGAGTCCGGCCAGAGCGAGCATGTTGCCCTGAATCTGGACGTTGAACGCGGCGACGCTGAGGCCAACGATGAGCGCAGCCTGGACGAAGCCGATGGTGAGACGGAAAAGGATCTGGCCGATCAGCAGTTGCCAGCGGGGAAGCGGGGTGGCGCCGAGGCGGCGCAGCACGCCCTCTTGCCGAAGCTGGACGAGCGGCGTGGCGGTGGCAAAGAGGCCAAGCTGCATGAGCGACATGGCCAGAATGCCCGGCATGAGGAAGTCTATGGAGCGCAGATTACGCGCGGTGACGCTAATGGTGTTGAGGGCCAGTGGTGGGACCGCCTGGATGTGGGCCGCGTTGAACTCGCTCAGCACCTGCTGGACGATGCTCTGCTCGACGCCAGCATCGGTCTGATTTTTGGAGGGGTCGTTGTACATCTGCACGGTAGCTGTGTGACCTGCTTGCACGGCGTCGCTGAGTCCTGCGGGGATGACGATGACCATGTCGCGGCGGCCTTGCCTGAGGTTGCTCAGTTCGTCACTTTCCGCGCCGGTCTTGACGGTGAATACCTTGAGGCTCTTAAAGGTGGATTCGAGTTGAGCGCCTACAGGACCGTTATCTTCGTTGACGAGGCCGACGGTATAGTTCACGGAGCCACCGCCGGAGAAGATGGCGCCGAAGAGAATGATGAAGAGAATGGGGAACGCCAGCGTCCAGAACATGGCGGCGCGGTCGCGGATGAATTCCTTCATGTTGGCGCGGTAGAGGCTAAGAATGGTGGACATGGTGAAATGCACTCCCTGTGTATGGTGACGGATAGACGAGCCGTCGGGACGACGGCGCGACATAGGTGTATGGTTGGCCGTTAGTCGCGCAGGGCGCGGCCAGTGAGCTTGAGGAAGACATCTTCGAGGGTGGCGTTGTGGATGTTGAGGTTGCGGAGTGTGCCACCGCCCGCAGGCTCGCGGTCGAGCAGCGCGGCCATGGTGCGGGGCACGTCGTTGCTGTAGAGCGTGATGGTGCCGTCTTCAGCGGCGGCGTGTGAGACGCCGGGGATGGTCTGATAGCCATCTACGTCGCCCGAACCCTGGAAGGAGATGGCAATCTCGTTGAAATAACGCTGCACCAGTTCAGCGGGCGAGCCGATCTCGATGATGTGGCCGTGGTCTACGATGGCGACGCGGTCGCAGAGTTGTTCGGCTTCTTCCATATAGTGCGTGGTGAGCAGGATGGTCTTGCCCTGCTGCTTGAGGCCGAGGACGGTATCCCAAAGCTGGCGGCGGGCCTGTGGGTCCATGCCGGTGGTCGGCTCGTCGAGGAAGACGATTTCGGGATCGTTGACGAGCGCAAGTGCGACACTGAGGCGCTGTTTCTGGCCGCCAGAAAGCTGCTTGCTACGGGTGTCTTTTTTCTCTTCCAGGTCTACGATACGGATCAGTTCGTCGGTGGTCAGCGTTTTGCGACCGGGGTAGAACTTGTGGAAGAGATCAAGGATTTCAGTGACAGTCAGGCGTGGGTAGAGCGAGGTGGTCTGAAGTTGGATGCCGATGCGCTCTTTGATGGCTTTGGCTTCGCGGGGCAGCTTGTAGCCCAGAATAGCGACGGAGCCGGAATCAGCGGTGCGCAGCCCTTCGATCATCTCGATAGTGGTGGATTTGCCTGCGCCATTGGGGCCGAGCATGCCGAAGACTTCGCCCTGACTCACGGTGAGGCTGATACCGTCAACAGCTTTGGTCTGGCCGTAATATTTGCGGAGGTTTTCCGCGATGATGACGTTGTGTTCGCTCCCCATGCTTCAATTGCTCCTATGCTTGTGCTGACAAGTGGTATTGACGCCGTAGAGGGTTGGTCTGCATGAAAGGGTAGCATCAGCGGGCAATGCACGGTAAGTATCGTTGGTCATTATCTTTTCTACGATGGGTGGTGACGAAAGTCATCCGGCGCATGCGCACCGTCATGCTCTTGGTCATGAGCGTCCGCAGCACGGGTTGTCGGCGTCTCTGAGCCACGGATGGCCGGAGCACACTTGCGGAGCATGCATGCCCAGGATACATATGCACGCGGGCGAAAATGCCGCTGATGACGCCCACGTTGGGTGGGCTATGTCCCTTGTTTGACGGAGCCGATGCCGCTGATGTTTTGCTTGACGCTGGCGGGATTGCCGTAATAGGTGACGTTGCCTGCGCCGCTGACGGTGGCATCGAGGGTGCCGCTGACAGTGACGGTGGCTTTGCCGACGCCGCTGAGGTGGACAGTGGCGTTCTGGCTGGTAAGATCGCGGGCGGAGTAGGAGCCAGCACCGGAGAGTGAGACATCCTGGCTTTGGGTAGTACCGGAGACGCTGATGTTGCCTGCGCCGCTCAGATTAATGGTGAGGGCGGTAGCGGTGATGCCGGTGGCAGTGACGTTGCCCGCGCCAGAGATGT
The DNA here is from genome assembly GCA_030167145.1 of Ktedonobacterales bacterium. GTDB lineage: Bacteria > Chloroflexota > Ktedonobacteria > Ktedonobacterales > JADMIN01 > SMAG-U1939. The sequence continues at coordinate 1,220,814 of CP126532.1, forward strand.
CGAGAGCGTCAAGTGTTTTGACGGTGAGGTTGAAGATGACTGGTTTGGTGGGCTGAAAGGTCGTGCCCGATTGATAGCTAATCTCTAGCTTGTTATTGACAACCTGGGTGGTGATTAGTGGGAGGATGTTGTCTTCGGCGGTGATCGAAAGCGACTCGACGCCAGTCTGGGCGATGTTGAGCGCGCCAGCCCCGGAGAGCGCGACACCGCTGAAGCCGCTGACGTTGCGCGTTTCGGTCTTGACATTGCCAGAGCCGACGACGTTGCCGCAGGCGGCGAGCGAGACGGTGGCGCTGGCGAGCACAGCCAGCAGGACATAGGCGAATAGCTTGCGTGTCATAGGGGTCGGATCTCCTTCGCGCCGGAGCGGTATCAAACGCGCTCTCTGTAGAATGCCAGCAGATAGGTTCCGCTACGTTCCGTGCTACGAGCAGGAGTGCGAAAAGGCTCACGCTACTAGCGCAATGGGAACGCGGCGCCAGTGGAGCGCAGGTACTTCCAATAGAGACAGGCACGGGTCGCCAGAATCATGCCAAGCGAAAGGGTGAGCAGCGCAGCCGTGAGGGGGCCGGCGACGACGTTGGGGGCGCCAGCGGTGAGCAGGTGCGCGAGGATCTTCGCCACGAAAGCCACGAGCCAGAAGACGAGGTTGAAGACCGAAGCTTTGAGGATGACCTGGCCGGTCGCGGTATCCAGATGGAGGCGCATCGCCGCTCCGCGTGCCAGGCCAAGCACGCCACCGGCGAGAAGGCCCAGGAGGAGCGCGAGCAGCGTGCCACCACCTGCGAGCAGATCCTGCGCCAGGCTGGCATAGCTTAGGACGAGCATGACGACCGGCATGATCCAGAGCGCGGCGGGCTTCATCTGGCGGTCGCGGAGCTGGCGCACGATGATCCAGACGATGAGCGCTACACCGATGAGATAGACGGTGAGGGTTTGTTGGGATGGTACAGGCATGGTAGTGATTTCTCCTTTGCAGGTTGGGGGAATGAATGTATCCATCGTGTCGCTGAAGGGAAGTTTAGCCGTGGACGGGCGCGAGGGCATCGCCCGCTGGTTTGATGTGGGGTTGATTTTGTGGGGGTGGAGGATCAACCCAGAGGTGGAGATTGGCGTGGGGGAACGGGCTAGGCGAGGCCGCGCTGACGAGCGAGGACGAGGGCGTGGGCGCGGTCGCGTGCACCAAGCTTGGCGAAGATGTGGTTGATGTGGGTTTTGACAGTTGCTTCGCTGACGGTGAGATCGGCGGCGATCTCGCTGTTGGCGCGCCCCTGGGCCATGAGGCGCAGCACATCGCGCTCGCGCTCGGTGAGGCCGGAGGTGTCTTCAGGTTGCTTTTTGGCGAATTCGTGTGTGGTGGATGGCAGACTGGCAAGCAGTTGCGCGGCGCTCTGGGCTTGCAAGAGCACCTGCCCACGTGCGACGCCGCGGACCGCCGCGACGATTTCTTCGGCGCTGGAATCTTTGAGGAGATAGCCCGCCGCGCCTGCGCGCAGCCCGTCGACGACCAGTTCAGGGGTATCGTAGGTGGTGAGCAAAACGACGCGGGTATCGGGGACGGCGCAGCAGATACGCTCGGTGGCGGCGATGCCGTCGAGCAGGGGCATGCGGATATCCATCAGTAGCACGTCGGGGTGTTCCAGCGTAGCCAGGGATACGGCGGCTTCACCATCGGCGGCTTCACCAACGACGATCAGGTCGGGAGCGGCTTCGAGGATGATACGTAGCCCTTCGCGTAGGAGCCGCTGGTCATCGGCCAGGGCGACACGGACGCGTGCATCGTTCGCATCGTTCATGCGGCGCCCACTTTCTCTGGTGGCGACATCATAGACAGCGGCAGGCAGATGGTGACAGCGAATCCGCCCTCCGCGCGGGGACCGGCGACGACGGATCCGCCAAGCGCCGTGGCGCGCTCACGCATGCCGCGCAGGCCATTGCCCGCACTGGCGGGTGGGATATCCAGCGAACACTGGCCATCGTCGCGGACGGTGAGCGTGACCGATTCGCGCTGCCAGCGCAGTTCAGCGCGCACATGGTGGGCAGCGCCGTGGCGGTAGGCGTTGGTAAGGGTCTCGCGCAGTGCAAAGGCGAGCGCCTCGGTCTGTTTTTCGGTGGTGGCGTGCGGTTCGCCGATTTCCTCTAAGGCGCAGCTCACGCCGGTTCGCACACTGAAACGGTCAGCCAGCGACGAGAGTTGCGAGCGCAGGTTCGCTGACGCATCGGTAGCTGGTGGCGCTTCGCGGAGGAGGCCGACGACCTGACGGCTTTCGGCAAGACTTTCTTTGAGTACCAGCGCCATGTCGTCGAGCATGGTGGCGGCGCGCTCTGGCTGCTGGCGCACAATCTGGCGGGCGGCTTGCACCTGAACGGAGAGCGTGGTGAGGGAGTGGGCCAGCACATCATGGATGTCGCGGGCGATACGGGCGCGCTCGCGGGCGGTGGCTAGCTCGCCGGTGCGGGCCATCTCGGCGCGCAGTTGCTCCTGGGTGGCACGCAGGCGCGCGATGACGAGGGAGCGGGCGCGCAGCGACCCGGCGATGGCGATAATAGCGCCCCAGGTTTCCAGCGTTCCCAGGAGGAAACCGGTATTCGGCAGTGCGCTGGTGCGCAATAGTGCATGAAGTCCGTGGGTCCAGATGAGCGCCAACGTGATGGCAACGACGTAGGCGATAGCCCAGCGGATGGGCAGCCGTAGAATGGCGAGCGCGCCCACGGCATAGAGAATCACATCGCCCCAATTCGAGTCAATGAATTGATACACTATGAGGCCGAGGACGAGCGCTAGCGCGAGACTGGCGAGCGAGAGTGGCAATCGCTGCGTCGAACGCGCAAGCACAACTAAGCTCAATCCAGCAAGGAAGATCAGCATGGCAAGGATATTGTGACCGGTGGGCTGACGGGTCATGTTGATGATCGTCTGGATGATGAAGATACCGACCAACACTAATCCGAGCGCCATCACATAGTGCGCTGAGACAGACGCAAGCATTTGTGGTTTGTCGCTGTTAGGCTGCGGCTGGGCGATGGTGCGCGGCGCATCGGAGATAGGTGCCACATTCTCTTCGCTTGCCAATGATAGCCTCCTTTCTCGCGCTGGTGATGCGGGGACGCAACGCATACTCAGTAAATTGTAGCATGTGGATGGGTCAACAGGATGGAGGCGACAGATCGAACGTCGAGCAAAGGGAAAGCCAGGTCGGAGTTGGGAAGGACTCGTGTTTTCCGCTCTGGCCTGGCCTCTCTTGTGGGTTATGTGGCTTGTGACTACTGCTGTTGTTGGCGGCGCGCGCCTCTGAGGAGCGTCCAGGCGTCTATCAGGATGACGATGATAAAGGCTATCGCCGTACATAGTAGGCCGTAGTACACGACATTGTTGATGCTGGGCGGTGCGCTGCGGGTGGGGTCGCTGGCCAGCACCACCTATTCACCAGCACGCAGCAGGTAGAGCAGAATGCCCAGCCCGGCAATATCCGTCGCCAGGCGTACCGCCCGGCGGAAGCGCAGCCACTCTGGGAGAACGAGGTTGACCACCGCCTGGGCGATGCTCACCGCGAGAATGAGCAGCGTGGGCAGGGCGATGTATTGCCAGACCGGCCCAAGCTGGTAGGCGTTCAGGGCTGGCCCGAAGAGCAGCGACGGTCGGTCGAATGCGAGCCACAGCCAGACGACGATCCCGACGATCTGCGCGATAGATTCCAGCCGGGGCACGCGCAGAGCGTTTCGTACAGCGGGTTGCCGTACAGGCGAACGGGGCACGCTCCACTACATGGTGGGCAGTTAGCGTTCCGCCGCCGCGAAGATGCCGGTGATCACGGCGAACTGAACGACAATCTGGAACGCGACTGAGGTCATTGCGTCACCGACGGTGCGCGGATTGCCGCTCACGGCGAACGCGACGAGCACCAGGGCGTATATGGCAAGCGAAATGCCCCTGATTACCAACAGCACGCGCACATAAAACGGGAACAGCACTGTGCCGATGAGTTCGCGACCGAAGACAACGCGCCCCTAGCTGGTCTGATAGCGGCTCGCGACGAGCATGGGGTGGCCATACCGCTGAAGGATAGTTATCTGTTCAGCTTCATCGAGCGGCCTGCCGAGTTCGGCTTCGTGGTCATCTGTTTGCGCTTGAAGATTCTCCAACAATTCGTTGATAATGTCGTCCTGCTGCGCCTATGGCGTGTTCTTGGGCAGGTACGTTCTGATGGCGTTCATGTACTGGTCAAGTACGTCCACAACGGTTCCTCCACGAGTTGATCCACTTCAGTTCTCAACGCTGGATGTACTGGGCGCACGGCCAATGATACGGTTGAGTGACGCATCCATGGAGCGCCATTCGTCGAGCAGTTGGGAGAGGATCACCTCACCCTCAGCCGAGAGATGATAGAATCGCTTGTTGCGTTTGTTTTCTTCGCGCCAGGCGCTCACGAGCAGACCCTGGCTCTCCAGCCGCCGCAACAGCGGATAAAGTGTGTTTTCTTCTATGTCCATGCCTTGGTCGGCCAGCGCCTTGCGCAGTGCATAGCCGTAATACTCTTCGCGCAACTGGGCCAGCACCGCGACGATCAGGCTGCCGCGCCGCAGTTCCAGGCGGAGGTTGTCCAGCAGCTCATCGTTCATGTGTCCTCTGTACTGTGTGGCAAACAGTATGTTGCACATAGTGTATGGCCAACAGGAAATTTTGTTAAGGGTGATGTTCGCGCCACGAGGTTGGCTGGATTGAACGACGTAGATGAAGGGGAATAGAGGAGATAGCCGACGGTGTGGGTGGCGAGCGCGGACTATGATCTGAATGGGAGCGGGATGCTCCGAACTGAGGACTTGCGCGGGATGCGCGCCAGGGGACAACAAGGGAAGGGAGCTGGGTTATGGCGACCGTAACAGAGATGTCCCGACAACCTCGGGTGGTGATTGTGGGCGGGGGCTTTGGTGGGCTGCGCGCGGCGCGGGCGCTAGGCAAGGCGCCGGTGCGGGTGACACTGATTGACCGCAGGAATCATCACGTGTTTCAACCATTGCTCTATCAGGTGGCGACGGCGGCGCTCTCGCCCGCCGACATCAGCGCGCCAATCCGGCATGTGGTGCGCAAGCAACGCAATACAGAGGTGCTGTTGGCAGAGGTGACGAGTGTGGATGTGGAGCGGCGGGAAGTTCACATCCACGATCTGGCAGGCGGACTGGACCGGTCGGTGCCCTACGAGTATCTGGTGCTGGCGACGGGGGCTGACCAGAGCTACTTTGGGCATGAGGAATGGGAGCAGTTTGCGCCGGGACTGAAGTCGCTGGAGGATGCGACGGCGCTGCGGCGTCATATTCTGCTGGCGTTCGAGGCAGCGGAAAATCTGATGACGACGGACCCGGAGGCAGCGCGGACGCTGCTGACGTTCGTGGTGGTGGGGGCGGGGCCGACGGGCGTGGAGATGGCGGGCGAGATCGCGGAGGTGGCGCGCAAGGCGCTGATCGCGGACTTCCGGCATATCAATCCGGCGTCGGCGCGGATCGTGCTGGTGGAGGCGATGCCGCACATCCTGGCGGCATACCCTGAAGCGCTGGCGGCACAGGCGACAGCGAAGCTGAAGCGGTTGGGAGTGGAGGTGCGCACGGACACGCGAGTGGAGGAAGTGGATGCAGATGGGGTGACGATCAACGGGGAAAGGTTGACGGCGAAGACCGTGATCTGGGCGGCGGGAGTGACGGCGTCGCCAGCGGGGCGCTGGCTGGGCGCGGAGACGGATCGCGCGGGGCGGGTAATGGTGCGCGACGACCTGACGGTTCCAGGCCACCCCGAAATATTCGTGATCGGAGATACGGCGCATACGATATGGCGCGGCAAACAGTTGCCGGGTTTCGCGCCGGTGGCATTGCAGCAGGGCGCGTATGTGGCGAAGGTGATTCGCGAGCGCGTGGCGGGGAAGGAGGAGCATGCGCCATTCAGCTATTTCGACAAGGGTACGCTCTCAACGGTAGGGCGGCTGTATGCCATTGCGGATATTCGCGGGCTGAAGCTAGCGGGGTTCGTGGCGTGGGTGCTGTGGGTGGTAGTGCATATCTTCTTCCTGATCGGGTTCCGCAATCGCTTCGTGGTGATGTTCCAGTGGGCGTGGGCGTTCGTGACGTATCAGCGCGGCGCGCGACTGATTACCAATGTGGGTGAAGCACAAACAGAAATAGCGCGACGTGAGTCGGTGGGCAGTGGCTGGCGGAGGTGAGCGGCGTCATTTGAGGGAATGGGGGCAGACAGGAATGTCCGCCCCCGTTCGTTGTGCATAGCATGCCAGACATGTGCTAGCTGGACAGATGCCGGATAGATGCTAGATCGTAGATTCGGGGTTTTCTGTGTCCGTTTCGGCTGGCTGCGACTGCGCAGCGGGCGAGTGCAGCGGCGGGATGATGACCAGAGGGGTCTCGGCCTGGCGGAGCAGTTCGGTGGCGACACTGCCCAGGAGGAGGCGAGCGACGCGCCCGCGTCCGCGCGTAGTCATCACGACAAGACTGCCGTGGTGTTCGGCGGCGAGATGGGCCAGTTCGGTCGCGGGGTCGCCGCTGAGTAGCATGCTTTCGACGGTGAGTTCAGTGGTGGTGGCGATACGCCGCCGCAGATCATGCAGGTAGTGACGGGCATCGCGGGCGTCATCTTCTTGGGTGTGGATTTCGATGGGATAGGGGATACCCGTGCCGACGATTGGCGCGGGCGAAATGGCACGCACGAGCAGCAGCAACTGCCCGTATGCGCGGGCGAGCGCCTGGGCCATGGGCAGGGCACGCTCGGCCTCTTTGCTGCCGTCGAGCGGGACGATCACTTCGGCGGTAGGTTTGGTGAGCAGGTCATCAAAGGCCGTACCGGGAAGTTGCTGGGGCCAGATAAGCACTGGTACGGTGGCTTGCCCAATAATGCGCGCGGTCACACTGGGATGCCGCAATGATTGCAGGATGCTGTGATGCTGAGGGGAAATGACGAGCAAGTCGGCATTGGATGCGAGGGCCGCGTCGGCAAGCTTTTCGGCTGGGTGGCCGAATTTCATATGGCTTTCGGCGGATAGACCCGCTGCACGGAGCGCCTCTACCCGGCTGTGCAAATTGGCGCTGATCTCCATTTCGCCCTGCGGGGGTGCGTCTTCTGGCGAGACGTGTACGAGGATGAGTTGGGCGTGCTCGCGTGCTGCCAGGGCGGTGGCTGCGCTAAACGCGCCTTCAATGCGTCCAGATCCGTCGTCTGCGAAGAGTATGCGTTTGAACATGATTCGTCCTCCCTGGTCGTTCGAAATCGCTGCCATTTCGCGCCGGAAGGAGGAAGCAACATACCTCGTATCCAGCATGCTAAGCCTAGCGCCAGGAGGTCACAGAAATATCTCGCCCAGGGGGCGGGCGCTCACAAAGCGGTCACGAGGCTCGGCGGCATGGCTAGCAGCAGGTGGGCGGGCAATCCGCCGCCTACGCAGCGCTATACTGCCGCAAGCGTCGTGCCGAAGTGGATACTGTGTCGGACACGGTTTGGCTATGGGGTGAGGGTGTAGGTGTAGAAGTGGTCGTCGCGCTTCCAGCCAGCGGACTCGTAGAGCGCCTGAGCGCTGAGGTTATCGAGGGCAGTTTGCAAGGATAGTTCGGCGGCGCCGGTGTCGCGCGCGAGGATGCGGGCACGCTCTAGCAGGGCGCGGCCAACGCCGTAGCGGCGGCAGGCTGGGGTAATAAAGAGGTCATAGAGAATCCAGACGGGACGCAAGGCGAGTGAGCCGAAGGAGGGGTAGAGCTGGGTGAAGCCGGCAGCGATTTCGCCGTCGGATTGCGGGAGCAAGGCCAGGAAGATGACCGATTCGTTGCGCTCAATGCGTGCGGCAAGATACGCGCGGGCGGCATCGAGGTCGGCGGGCAGGCCGTAGAACTGGCGATAAGCGTCGAAGAGCGGGGCGATGGCATCGAGATATGCCGCCGTCACCTGGATGATGCGCGGTGGGACCGCAGGCGGGGGTGTGTCGCTGAATGGCATCGGCGCCTCACTGCTCTGCTAAGCGCGGCCTTTGGCTTCGGCTTCGGCTTGATGCTCAATGTCGTAGCGTGCTTCGGGCACCCGCCGCAGCCGTGCGAGCGGAATGGGTTTGCCGCAGCGCTCGCAGAGGCCATAGGCGCCGGTATCGAACTTGGCGAGGGCATGGGTGACGGCGACCAGTTGGGCGCGCATGTCGGCTTCTACCGCGCGCTCGGTGTCCTGTGCTTGCATGTCTACACTTTGCTCGCCGGAGTCTTCGGGGGCATCGGTGCTGGGTTCGTCTTCGGGTGGGGTGTTGGCGCCTTCAGCGGTGCGCAGCGCGCCGATCTGCTGCTGGAGGTGGGTGCGTTTTGCCTCAAGCTGGGCGCGAAGCTCCGCCAGTTCCGCTGTTGAGAGGTGATTGCTCATCTTCGCATTCCTTCTTTCGCTGCCGTGCTGCGCCTGCGCTACCATATAACAATAGTATCACCTATGGTACGACAACATGGCCAGGGGGAGTTTCCACCTGACCATGTGCGATATGTTGCGAAACGGCGAGCCGCTTAGTTGGTGAAGATGCGGAAGATGTTGCGACCCTTGTCGTCTTCTCCGCCTTGCTGCTGGCCGCCCGCGCCTTGCTGCTGAGCAGCGCCACCCTGATAGGCCGCGCCGCCGTTGAAGTTGCCACGATTCACGCTAGGCACCGGAGCGGTGGGGCCATCATCAGGCCGCGCGGGGGCGCGGTTGCCGAGCCAGTCGGGCACAGCGCCACCGGACGCGGCAGGCTTGCCACTGCCGCCGGCAGGTGATGAGCTGGCGATCTGGTTGTGGTCAATCCAGTCGTAGGCGCCACCGAGGGCGTGCTCACACCAGGTCGAGTAGTCTTTCGGGGCGAGGCCCGTGCGCTCGAAGTGGTCGAGGCGCCGCATGGTAAGCAGCAGCCAATCTTCTCCCTGTTCGACCATGCGGTCGAGCAAGTCTACCCCGGTGACGCCGCTTTGTTGCAAGCGCTCGATAGCCTGCAACTCGGCGGGCGTGGGGCAGAATGATGCTTCTTTGGCGTCATTCTCACGCAGCTCCGCGCGGAGACCAGCCATAATTTCGTCGAGCTGGCGGGTCACGCGGTCTACATACCATGCCATGTAGCTATCGCTGAGCTGCTGCATGGCGTCGAGCGGAATCCGCTCGTAGAGCTTTGTGACTGCCGTTGGATCGGAAGCCATTCCCACACACCCTTCTCGTCGTCCAGATTAGTCCGTATCCGTGGCGTGCTGGCGTTGCCACCAGTCGCCAACTGAGCCAGAGCGGGGCGCCTCACCCGTGACGGGCGCCTGAGTCGCCTTGGACTCGGCCTCTTCCCTGGCACGCGAAAGTTCGCGCATCTGGTCCAGGGGATCAGAGGGGATGTTTTCCGCCCGCGCCAGTAGGCTCGCGACCACCGCCGTATCGGCAGCCTGCGCCGCCGCAACGGGAGCGGGGGTGGCGCTGGCTTTAGCGGTCGCGGGCTTACCCGCGGGCCGAAGTCGGTCCAAGTCTGGATCCAGTTTCGGCATAGCTGCCTTAATCACGTCAATGTCACTCAGCTTGTGGCCCTGCTGTGTGTAGTTAAGGAGGGCCGCAATGATGGGGTTCTCCAGGGGAGGGAGCGCGGTGGGATGGGCTGGAGCCATCTTCTGCACCCGGACCCGTTCCTGCTCGTAGGTGTTAATCTGATCGCGCAGGCGGCGTCCGATCTCCTGGTGATGCAACCACTGTCTGTACTTGCCCATTAGTTACTCCGCTGTCTGTGGGAGGGAGTGTTGTTTCACCCCGAACTCGTCACCGACCCGGGAGCATCCCACCACCCTCACTGCCACGGCCGGCCTGCGCGTTGCGGACCCTGCCGAGCTATGACTGGGCTAGTATAGCATAGGCGAACAGGGCGTACAATCATCAGCTCCGCATGGGCCATTATGGGCTATTGGAAGCGCGGTGCTCCGGCCATCAATGGCCGGAGCACGGACGCGAAGGCATGAATGTCATGGGAGATTCCGTGCGGCAGGGGCAGACAGGAATGTCCGCCCCACCACAGGATGACCAGAGCGCACGGCGCGCTCCTATGAGGCTGCGTCGTCGGATTCGGTTTCGGATTGGGCGGTGACGCCAAGCTGGGCGGCTTCGACGGGGCCGTAGGCGAGCAGGACATGGCGGTCGGTGAGGGGGTAGCGGTCGAGGACGCGGCGGATGTCGGCGATGGTGACGCGCTCGATCTCTTCCATCTCTTCTTCGATGGTGCGCAGGCGGTTTTCGCGGAGCCAGGTGTAGGCGAGGTCTTGCATGCGGCTGTAGGCGGATTCGCCGTCGAGGACGACACGGCTGACGAGTTTGTCTTTGGCGCGGCGCAGTTCGTCTTCGTGGACGCCGTCGTCTTGCATGCCTTTTAGCTCGGCCTTGACGAGTTCGAGGACGCCGGGGGCGTGGTCGGGGGTAGTGCTGATGAAGGTGAGTAGCATGCCGGTGTGGTCAAAGGGTGAAAGGGAGGCGGCGGCGGTTTCGGCGAGGCCTTTCTGAAAGATATTCCAGAAAAGGCGAGAGCCGGTGTGATCGCCAAGGACCATAGCGGCGAGTTCGGCGGGGTAGAGGTCGGGGTCCTGGAAGCTGACGGCAGGGCAGGCGAGGAGCATGATCTGCTGCTTGAGGTTGGGTTTGACGATGACGCGGGCGGTGGGTTGGGCGGGCAGATAGGGCTGGGCGGTGCGGCCTTGCTCGCCGCCGCGCCAGTCGCCGCATTTTTCGGCGGCGAGATCGAGCAGTTGCTGCCAGTCGAAGTTGCCAGCGATGGAGAGGATGAGGTTGTTGGCGGCGTAGCGGCGGGCAGCGTAGTCGCGCATCTGCTCAACTTGCAGGTCGCGGATGCTTTCGCGAGTGCCGAGGACTTCGTGGGCGAGGGACTGGCCGTCGAAGTAGGTGGCGATGAGCTTGCGGTACGCCTGGCTGGTGGGAACGTCTTCGGAGCGGGCGATTTCTTCGAGGATGACGTTGCGCTCCATGTCGAAGTCGGTGGCGTCGAGGCGGGGGCGCATCATGTCGCTGAGCAGATCTACAGCACGGGGGAGATATTCGCCGAGGACGCGGGCGTAGTAGACGGTTTGTTCGACGGAGGTGAAGGCGTTGAATTCGGCGCCCATGGTGTTGAAGTCAAGGGTAATTTGTTCGGCGTCGCGGTGGGCGGTACCTTTGAATACCATGTGCTCCAGGAAGTGGGAGACGCCATAGAGGGCTGGGTCGTGCTCGTCACGCGCGCCGGTGCGGACGTGGAAGCAGATGGAGATGGATTCGAGGTCGGGCATCTGCTGTCCGAGGATTTGGAGTCCGTTGGGGAGCGTGTGGTGGAGGAGCCGTGTTCCGGTGCTAGGGGTCTGCTGCTGTTGTGGAGCTGCCATGCGTGTAGCCTCTACTTCACTGTTGTGGTGGGTGGGCGCGATGTATGGATGTCAGTGGGTATGTATACAAGACGATAGGGCATTGGTGTCTAGGGGTGATGATAGCCCGGCGAGGGGTGGGGTGTCAAAGGAGGAGCGGCGGGAAAGAGTCGCGGGCGGTTGATGTAGGACGAGCGGGTAGTTGAAACCGCGCTTGTCGGAATGTCTGCTCTACTACAGCGGACAGCAGAGGGAAAGGACCGGATAATCGAGGCGTGTGGCTGGGTGGGTTTATTCGGCCTCGGTGGTGGAGGCGCCAAGCGCGGGGAGGTTGCGCTGCTGGGCGCGGCGGCGGCGGCGCTCGTGCAGGGCGCGACGGATGCTGACCACGCGCTCGTAGGGCCAGTAGATCAGCGGGCGCAGCACGAGATCTTGCGTGGGAAGCACGCGCCAGACATAGCCACCGAAGCCGCGTTTATAGAGGTAGACGCCGTAGAGGTCTTCGCCCGGCTCAAGCTTATCGGGGATGGTACGCCAGTCATAATACTTCGCCCCGTGCGCCTTGGCCCACTTGATCGCCTCCCATTGCAGGGGATGATTCGGGCGCAACTTGCGATGTTCGGGCATGTCAGAGGATGCGCCGTGCAGATACCACGCCCACTCGCCCAGGACGGCCACGGTCAGTGCGGAGACCAGTTCGCCGTTGTGCTCGCCGAGGAAGAGCACCATATGCGCGGTGCCGTCGCGCGCCGCCGCCTCAGCCGAATAGTGCGCGAGCATATCGCGGAAGAGGTCTTTGGGGTAGATGTAGAAACCGTCGCGCTTGCCGGTCTCTACTAAGAGGCCGTAGAAGGCGTCGAGGTCGGCTTCACCCGCAGCGATGCGGAAGGTCATGCCGCTTTTCGCTCCGGCGCGCACATAGCGCCGCCACGAGGCCGACATGTTGGCCAGAATCTCTTGTTCCGTGCCGCTGATGTCGGTGACCCATGCGCCAGTCATGTAGATATTGTGGGTGGTCTCGCGGAAGCCTAGCCGCTTGAGCGCCACGGTCCAGGACTTGTCATCGCACGAAACGTTCGGCTCCGCGCGAATCAGGAATGCCCCGCGCTTGCGCGCCTCGCGCCTGGCGAAGGTGATCAGCAGCGGCAGCGCAGGCGAATTGGGGTCCGCGCAGACGGGACCGCGCGGCGAATAGAAGAACGGCGTGGGAACGCCCTGCGCCTTGCTGCGCACCAGCAGCATCGCCGCCACCAGCCGGTCGCCATCCATCACGCCGACGCGCAGCGAGCCGTGGCGCGCCTCTGGCTCGGAATGCTCCGGCCACTCATAGGTTTGGCAGATATGCCCGGTGGGATTCTCGGCGACAAAGCGGTTCCAGAGGAGTCGGTTCTCGATCAGCTTCGCTTCCAATATTCCACCTCGCACCCAAGCTCGCGCATATCGGATAACACAGAGCAGGAGTATAGCAGAGCCGTTCGCGCCGGGCAAACCGGCTGGCACAGACGGGTAGGCAAGCGCGTCGCTAGTCGGGGTCAAGCGCCGACTTCGGTTCGGTCGCGTAGGATGCGCGCCACGCGGCATAGCCGCCGCGCAAGGCGCGGGCGTCGAAGCCCAACGCGCGTAGCTGCCGCGCCACACGGGCGCTGGTTGCCTCGTGCGCTCAGGTGCAGTAGGCCACCACCGTGCGGTCGCGCGCCGCCTTGGCCGCCCATTCGAGAATCTGATCAGGGACGACACGGACGCTGCCCGGAATCTGGTTCTGCGCGACGTCGTATTGCGCGCGTGTCCGCACATCCAGCACCACGGGCGGTTTGTCGCTGGCAAGCAGTTCCGCCAGTTCTTCGGGCGCGACGCGGGGCACGGCATCGGCTTCGCCCTGGAACAGGCCACCGACGGTACCCTCGCGCTCCTCGGCGGGCGTCTGCTGGGCGTGCGCCACCTGGCGCGCGTAGCGGGCGGCCAGGGGGTTGGCGGTGACACCATGTGCGACGACGGAGACCAGCACGACCACGCCAGTGACAGCCAGCAGACTCACTGCGCCGGGCACGTTGGCCTCCACCACCAGCAGGGCGAGCAGCAACGCGCTGAGGCCACGCGGGCCGAACCAGCCGATGAAGGCGCGCCCAGCGGCGCTGATGGTGGCCCGCCGCAAGACGAGATCGAAGGCAACGGGGCGAATGATGCCGATGGCAATGATCGCCAGCAGTAGCGCGGGAAAGATGGCAATCGTGCCAAAGAGCGTGGAGAGCACCGCGCCGAATAAAAGGAAGGCGAGCAACATCGCCATCTCGGCGGTGACTTCGCCGTATTCGAGGAAACAATCGCAGAGCGTCACATCGAAAATCGCCACGGCGAGACCGGCGAAGTAGGCCGCGAGAAAGCCATCGCCGCCAACGACCTGGGCCGCCGCGTATGCGGCGAGCACCAGCCCCATTCCGTACATCGCCTGGTACTCACGGCGGATGTTCATGCGCTTGTCCACCTGACCCATCAGCCACGCGCCAATTCCGCCGACGATCAGCCCAACCACTGGGCTGAGCACCAGCAATTGCGCCAGGAATCCGAACCAGGCGAATGCGCCGTGGAGGGATGCCTGGCTGATGGCAATCAAGATCAGGATGATGGGCAGCACGACGATATCGTTCATGCCGGCTTCGATGCTCAGCGCACGACGTACCGAGCGCGGGATGCGCTCGTTGCGGACGATATCGCGCAGCACGATGATGTCGGTTGAGGCGAGAACCGCGCCAAGCAGCAGCGACTGCGGCAGCGTGGTTCCCAGGAGCCAGTGCGCGACCAGCGCGATGCCGACGACGGTAAGCAGCGTGCCCGGCCCCAGAGAGAGCAGCGGCACGTGCCAATCGCGGCGCAGTTCTTCGATTTCCAGGTTGACGGCGTCGAGGAAGAGCACCAGCGCCAGGCTGAGGGTGGCAACGGCGACGAGCACCGGCGAATGCGGGCCAAGCGTGATAACGCCGGTGACGCCTTGGCCCAGGAGCAGACCGAGGCCGAGAAACAGCATGGGGAAGGAGACCGGCGCGCGTTCGACGAAGCGCGAGACCAGCGCCGATATCAGTAGGACCAGGGCCACCAGGGCGAACCACGAGGTCAGGTCGTTCATGCCGAATCATCTCCTAGCTACCCAACGCATAGTGGCAAGTTTCGCGGTGGACACCCCTACAGGAGCATCGCTAGCGTGCGAAGGCGGTCATGCCGGTGACTTCGCGGCCCACAATCAGCGACTGGATGGTATCGGTGCCCTCGTAGGTGAAGACGGCCTCGATGTCGGCGAAGTGGCGGGCGATGTGGTATTCCAGCAGGATGCCGTTGCCGCCGAGCATCTCGCGCGCTTCGGCGACGACTTCGCGCGCCAGCCGCGCGTTGTTCATCTTCGCCAGCGATGCCATACCCTCAGTCATCTGCCCCTGCTGCTGCAACTGGGCCAGACGCAGGCAGAGCAGTTGCATGGTGGTGACGTTGGCGAGCATCGAGGCGAGCTTACTCTGGATAATCTGGAAGCTCGCCAGCGGCTTGCCGAACTGCTTGCGCGCCTGAGTGTAGGTCAGCGCGATCTCGTAGGCCGCGATGGCATGCCCCACCGCTTCCCACGCCACGCCGGAGCGTGTCGCCGTCAGCACGCGGGCAGTATCCTTGAAGCTGCGCGACTGCGCGAGTCGGTTTGCCACCGGCACGCGCACACCGCTGAGGGTGATGTCGGCCTGCCAGACGGCGCGCTTGGCGACTTTGCCGGTCATCACCTCGGCGACGAAGCCTGGTGTGCCCTTCTCCACCAGGAAGCCGCCAACATTGCCGTCGTCGTCGCGCGCCCAGACGATGACCACATCGGCGAAGGAGGCGTTGCCGATCCAGCGTTTTGCGCCATCGAGCACATAGTAGTCGCCGTCGCGGTGGGCGCGGGTTTCGAGGGCGACGGCATCGGAGCCGTGGTTCGGCTCGGTGAGGGCGAACGCGCCGATCTTTTCCATGCGCGCCATCGCGGGCAGCCAGCGTTGCTTCTGCTCCTCGGAGCCGAGCATGGCGATGGAACTCATGGCGAGGCCGGAATGCACGCCAAAGAAGGTGCAGACGCTGGCGTCGCCGCGCGCCAGTTCCAGGGCGACGAGGCCGGTGGCGAGCGCGCTCATGCCGGGGCAGCCGTAGCCCTGGATGCTCGCGCCCGCAATGTTGAGCGTGGCGAGCTTGGGGATCAACTCGAAGGGGAACTCGGCACGCTCCCAATAGCCGTTTATGACGGGGATTACCTCGGCGTCGCAGAAGGCGCGCACTTTGTCGCGCACCGCACGTTCGGCGGGGGTAAGCAGGTCGTCCATGCGGTAGAAGTCGGTGCCAAGGGATGTGGTGACATCGGCGATCATGATGGTGGTCCTTTGCTGTGGTGATGAGCGGCCGGGGTGGCGTGGGTTTGGTGATGCCCTTTGGCATTGTACCGCTTTCGGGCGAGCGAGCACCTGGCTCACGTGAGGCAAAGATTGGAAGAGGATGAGGAAATGGCCCCCCATCTTCCGCTGAGCGGTGATCCGCGATACAATGGCGGCAATGGCGCATTTGCGGGCGCATGGCGCGGACTGCGACGACGCCAGACGGCTACGGCGGAATCCATGGTGGAATCCATGAGGAGCAGGATATATGGCGAACTCGAAGCGTGGCAATAGGCCGTCCTCGGCGGCGAAGCCCGGCGCGAACGCGAAACCGGGCGCGCGGCCAGCGACGGCGGGCCAGCGTGCAACCGCGACTGCAAGCGCAACGGCAAAGCAGTCCGCGCAAGCTGCGGCGATGAAGGGCGGAAGCAGCCGCCTGGAGGCGGTGCGCGCCAGCGCGGGGGCGCAACCGCGCCGCCCGCAGCAGCGGCGCTATGCCCAGCGCGCTACCGGATGGCGGGCGTTCTTGCAGGGGCCGCGCGCGATTGGCCTCTCGGTGGTGGCGATGGCGCTGGTGGTGGTGCTGTTCGTGATTTTGGCGAACCGGCAAGCGACGGTGAGGGCGACTCCGGTCTCCGCGACACTCTATAAGCAGGTGACGCAGATTAGCCCGGATGTCTTCGCCAAGGTCGGTACGGGTAGCCAGAGTGTGCCGTTCAAGGCGACGCCAGCCAACACCGCAGTGCTCAAGGATAGCTCTGGCAAGCCGATCATTGTCTATATTGGCGCGGAATATTGCCCGTACTGCGCTGCCGAACGCTGGAGCGTGATTACGGCGCTCAGCCGCTTCGGCACGTTCAGCAATCTGCATACGACCAAGTCTACGACCAACGATACGCCTGCGGATATTCCAACGTTCACGTTCTACCAGAGCAGCTATGCGAGCCAGTATGTGAATTTCCAGCCGGTGGAGATCGAAGATCGAAACGGGCAAACGCTGCAACAGATGACCGCGGAGCAGAACAAGTTGTTCGCCCAATATGACGCCGATCCCTATACCACCAGTCCAGGGGCGATTCCTTTCATCAGCATCGCTAACCAGTTCATCCAGGTGAGCGCGGGCTATCAGGTGGCGCTGATCCAGACGGATACATGGGATAGTATCGGGCAGGCGCTGCAAGATCCGACCTCGCCGGAGGCGCAGGCGATCATCGGCAACGCCAACTATCTGACGGCGGCGATCTGCAAGGTGACGAACAATCAGCCAGCGAATGTCTGCACCGCCGCGCCGATTCCGACGATTCAGCAGAGCCTGCCGAAGGGCCAGTAGCGAGCTAGAGGAGTACGCGCGATGACTGAGCAGGCTGATGGCGTGGGAGCGGGGCTGGTGGCGCTGGCGCGGCGCGCGCCAGGGCTGACGGCGATGCTGCTGATGGCGGTGGCGGGGGTGGGCATCTCGATCTACCTGACGACGATCCACTACGCCAAGGTGGCGCCGTTCTGCACGACGGGCGGCGTCATCAACTGCGCGTCGGTGCTGCGCAGCCAGTTCTCGAATGTGCCGGGGACGCAACTGCCGATCACGATACCGGGCTTGCTGTGGTTCGTGGTGAGCGGCGGGCTGGCGTTCGTGGGGCTACGGGCGCTGTGGCGTGGTTCGCCGGAGCCGGAGCGGCTGCGGGCGGCGCACTTCGTCTGGGCAGCGGCGGGCATGCTCTTCGTGCTGTATCTGGTCTACGCCGAGATCGTGGTGCTGCATAGCATCTGCGAGTGGTGTACGACGGTCCACATCATGACGTTTGCGACGTTCCTGATCGCGCTGGGCCGTCTGCAACACGTGGATACGCCGACTCGCACGCCTGTTGCGCGCGGCGAGCGCAATCGGAGCGCGAATGCGGCGCATGCGCCCACGCGCCCGGCGACGGGTACGGCGCGCCACGGCGCGACAACGAGCCGCCAGCGGACGAGCGCGCAGGCACCGCGCAGGCGGCGGTAGGAACGCGGGGATGGCGGGGAGTAGACAGGGGAGCTGGTCAACTGGTCTTGCGGCTGGCCTTGTAGTCTTGATCCCGTTCGAGCAACACCAGTTGACCGGCCCGTTTCGTCGGACGCACAGGCTTAAGCGCCACGCCAGCGGGTTGCGCGTCAGTGGGGTCGCCAACCTCATTACCCCATTGCGCCCAGCCAGGTCGTGAGTGGCGGGCGAAAAGCTCAAGATAAGGCCCAGGGCTGCACTGCTCGATGATGTCGTAGAGTTCATCGGGCTTGCGCGAGTGCTCGCGCTTCTGGGTACTCAGGATGTTCACTTGCCGACGGCCTGGAGCCAGGGTGCGTAAAGAGCCGCGCGTGCCAAAGAGCACAAGTTCCGTGACATTGCGAAAGTAGAAGCCAACGCCTCTGCCATCCGGCCCGCCATCTTTGCGGATTTTATACCAGACGAGGTTCGTTTTGTAGGTGAAGCCCCATCGCTTCATCACCTCAAGACCTTCCAGGATGAGCGCGTTTGGCACCCACAAATAGAGATGGCTCTGCGGGAGCGCCAACTGCGCGACTGGCAGTTCAAGGATCTCGTCAAGCGTCATCGTTGAGTAGCGCGAGAGGCGTCTGTGTTCGGGGGCCATCTTGCCTGTGCGATTGGAGAACTGCCACGGAGGGTCTGCCAGAATCGTCCCGCAGCGGTCGAATCCCTGTGCCAGTAAGTCTTCAGCAGCCGTGGGAGGGGTCTCGTGTTCGCTCATGATCGCGCTCCATCTGTATACAGCCCACGTGAGATGCCGAACACCAGGATCGGACACCCTCCACCGCCGCCACCTTCGATTCGAGGCAGAAGCTTGCTCATGTGTGTGGTTGAGGCGCCATATGATGAGCCTCTGCCAAGTGTATCGAAGAGCTGCTGCAATTCGTCACAGCGCGTGACGATGACGCCAACGCTTACCGCGCGCAGATCGAAGAGCAAACGAAAGTTGTTGAGGTCGCGGTCAAAGAATGGATCTTTGTTGTTCCACTCGATCTCCAGCGCGATCCCATTCTTATAGCAGTCTACCTTGTGAGTAGGTGAAGCGTACTCGGCCTCATCAACGACGATTTTAGTGTTGAATCCGCGTTCACGCCATCCGCGTGCAGTGAACTCGCCATCAATACGACTGGCAACCGCTGACTTCGATCCTCCTGGGGTTTCTATCTCGGTGCGCCACAATCGGAAATTGGTCAGCACGTCTATGATGTCGTGCCATTCGGATGGGAAGTCATAGCGCAAAATAGCGATAGCGTGCTTCCATTCGTGGACTTCGTATTGCGTTCGCACGAACTCCAGCAGCAGATCAAGCGTCACGCGCCCGCTCCTTATATGCGCTCTAAGGGCAGTGCTCCCAAGCGCGAAGTGTGGTGATATATATGGCGAGGCATTGCCAGGCGCTGAACGCCTGATCTTTAGTATACTGTAAGAACTGATGAATAGCGGCACCTTTAGGAGGAACTCGAACGGGAGAGGATGAGATGATGCTCGCTCCGCTCAGTGCGGGCGGTGACTGCTATCAGTGGCCGATGAGGTGAATGACGCCAAGGTCAGCCAGACCATTGAGGATGAGTTGCACAGCGAGCGCGGCCAGCAGGAAGCCAAAGACCTTTTCGATGACCAACATGCGGTTCTCATCGAGGTGATTGCTGACTCGATTCGCAAAGCGGAAGATGAGGATGTCGAGCACGATCACGGCGGCCAGCACGCCGATGACCACGGCGATCTCGACGAACGAGGTGGACTCCGCAGAGGCGGTGATGAGGACAACGATGCCCACGGGATTGAGCAGGTAGGGTACCGCCAGAGGGAAAGTGGCCAGTTGCATTGGATCTTTGCCCGCGAGTGATGTGGATTTCGCCTCGAAATCTGGCGACCGGAGCACCATCGGCACGGCGAGGATCAGCAGGATGATGCCGCTGGCGATGGAGAGCGCGCCCGGTGAGAAGTGCAGCAGGCCGGTGAGCAGTTCGCCGAAGATGAGCAGGATGAGCGCGGTGATGGTGGCGGTGATGAGCATCTTCTGGTCAATGCGCCGTTTGGTTGCGCCATCCATACCTTTGGTAATCTCTAGGTAGGGCACCAGGGCGATCTTGGGGCCGATGCCAATGAGCAGCAGCAGAAACATGTCAATGACAAACACAAGGTCAATCGTGGCAAAGTCCATGGCGAACCCCTCTCTAGCTGGCGGCGCGCGTGATGCATAGGGGCAACGATTGCATGACGCGGGCCAATGCGTGAGGGCGTGCGGGATGACGTGGGAGGTGGCTCCTAGTGATACAAGGCGGGCAGCGCGGTATCCGGTATAATGAGGGGCGCGGGTGTGCGGCGTTCGCGGAGACCGTGGTAAGCAGCGAAAAGGATACGATAGGCATGGGGCGTGGACATCTGGTGATCGGGCAATCGGGCGGGGCGACGGCGGTGATCAACGCGAGCCTGGTCGGGGCGGTGCGCGCGGCGTTCGCTGAGGACGCGATAGACAGCATCTACGGCGCGCGCTATGGCATCGAAGGGGTGCTACGGCGCGATCTGGTAGATCTGCGGCAGGAGCCGCTCGGCCTGTGGGATGCGCTGCTGACGACGCCGTCCGCCGCGCTGGGGTCGTGCCGTTACCGGCTGCGCGAGGGGGATGCGGAACGGGCGGTGACGCAGCTACGCGACCTGGGCGCGCGCTACTTTCTGTATATCGGCGGCAACGATTCGGCGGATACGGCGCACCAGATGGCGCTGGCGGCGCGCGAGATGGACTATGACCTGCGGGTGATCTGCGTGCCGAAGACAATTGACAATGACCTGCCGGAGACGGACCACTGCCCTGGCTATGGCAGTGCGGGGCGATTTCTGGCGCTGGCGACGATGGATTCGGCGCTCTGCACGGAGTCTATGCCCTCGCACTATCCAGTGAAGTTGATCGAGGTGATGGGGCGCGACGCAGGTTGGCTTGCGGCGACGGCGGCGCTGGGCAAGGAGCGCGAGGAGGATGCGCCGCACCTGATCTACTTTCCTGAACGGCCACTCAGCGCAGAGCGCTTTCTGCGCGATGTGCGCGAGGCGCATGCGCGCTACGGGCAGGTGGTAGCGGTGGTGGCGGAGACGGTGCGGGATGAGCAGGGGCAATCGCTAGGGGCGCTGGGCAGCCAGGGGACCGATGCGTTCGGGCATCCGCTGCTGAGCGGTGCGGCGCAGTATCTGGTGAGCCTGGTGCGCGCGGAGCTAGGGCTGCGGGCGCGGTTCGATAAGCCGGGGGATTTGCAGCGGATGTCGTCGGCGTGTGTCTCGGAGACGGACCGGGCGGAGGCGGAGGCGGTGGGGCGGGCAGCGCTGCGCGCGGCGGTGGCGGGGGAGACGGATAAGATGGTGACGCTGGCGCGCGCGCCGGGGCCGGAGTATGCCTGCGAGACGGGGCTGACGGAACTGGCGCGCGTAGCGAATACGCTGCGCCCGATGCCGGAGGAGTTCATCACACCGGAGGGAACTGGGGTGACGGAGGCGTTCCGGCGTTACGCGCTGCCGCTGCTGGGCGCAGCTCTGCCCCAGCATGCGCGACTGGTGGGCGTGCAGGCATAGACGGACGTACAACCATACATGGCCGACGCATAGATGGGCGTCCATTCGCGACCATGTATGGTTAGAGCTGACGCACGAATGATGGGTCACAGCCCAACTGGTTAGAGGTGGAAGGCGTAGAGCCTGCTGTTTACCGACCCCACGTACACGATGCCGTCAGCGATGACGGGCGATGCGGATGAGTAGTTTCCGATATATGTCGAGAAGTCCACTGCTCCCGATGTGGCGTCCAGGGCGAGCAGATCACCGCCACCGCCGACGACATAGACCAGCCCGTTGGCGACGGCTGCCGAGGAGGTGATAGGGCCAGCGGTACCGAATGCCCAAGCCTGCACTCCGGTTACTGCGTTGACAGCGTGCAATGTGTAGTCCGCCGAGCCGATGTAGACCATCCCATTAGCAACCGCTGGGGAGGCGGTGATCGGGCCGCCAGTAGCGGCACTCCAGATCAACTTGCTCGTCTTGGCGTTCAGCGCGTAAAGATTCTGGTCGGCGGAGCCGATATAGAGCACCTGTGTCGCGGTTCCGCCGATAGTCTCAGAGGCCACGGCCGCCGAAGACTGGATACTGCCACCGGTCGTGTAGCTCCAGGCCAGAGCACCGGTGGCGGTATTGAGCGCATACAACGAATTGCCAGAGCCGAAGTAGACATTCCCATTCGCGACCGCAGGCGACGAGAAGATCGAGTTCGTGGTGCTGTAGGTCCAGATCAGCGTGCCAGTTGCGGCGTTCAAGGCATAGAGGCCGCCGTTTTGTGAGCCGACATAGACCACCGAAGTTTTCGTGCCGCTAATGGTTGCCGATGCGACGACTGGCGAGGAGGCGATAGCGCCGGTGGCATAGCTCCAAACGAGCTTGCCGGTCGTGGCATTCAGCGCATACAGGGTGTTGTCGAAGGAGCCGACGTAGACGATTCCATTCGAGACTACCGCCGAGGAGCGGATGAAGCCGCCGGTCGCGTAACTCCATTTGAGCGCGCCCGTCGAGACGTTGATTGCGTACAGTATGCCATCTTCTGAGCCAATGTAGGCAATCCCTTTCACCACCACCGGCGAAGCGACCACCTCGTTGCCAGTGGTGTAGCTCCAGTCGAGCGCCAGCCCGGAGACGTTCGAGGTGTTGAGCACATTCTCATAGGGGTTGTAGCGTCCGCCCTGCGCGCTGAATCCGAACGGATTCCAATTGGTCTGGACCAGGAAGGTCGCGGAGGCGGTCAGCTTACTCGTCGCGCCAATGCCGGTGACGGTGTGATTGCCAGGTGTCGCGGTCGCGGGCACGGTAAGAGATGCGCTGAAGGCGCCAGCGGAGCTGGTCGTCGCCGTGCCGACAGTGGTGCTGTCGAAGGTGATGGTAACGCTCTCTGAAGCGCCGAACCCTGAGCCATTGACGGTCGTTTTGGTGGTCGGGGGGCCAGAATTGCTGGGAAGCTTCAGCGTAGCCCCGCTCGCTAAGGCAATGTTGCCAGTTGTGAAACCAGTCTCAGCGCATAAGAGCGCCAGCATTATGCTGGTAGCCAGCGCCACCCGCAGTCGCATCACATGCCTGAACACGGTGTTCCTCCTTCGTCGCCATTCATCCATACACTTCGCCGCTACGCCGTGTGCGTCAGCGCCTATGCGCTTTGTAGCGCTGAGCGGCCACTATGCACAGGGCGATAGGTGTACGAAAAGGGTACTTTCGTATCAACCGGGAGTTGGGAGGCAATTGTCGAGGAGGCGGCGACGTGCGCGCAGCGGATGCGCTAGCGCGTGGCGGGGAAGTGGTAGCGGAGGAAGAGGTGGCTTTCGGCGCGCCTGACACTGGTGAGGCTGCCCCAGAGCGGGGCGGCGGGCGCGAAGATGCGGCCTTCGGCGAGGCCGGGGCGGTTGTGCTGAGTGTCGCGTCCGGCGATCTGGGGTGCGAGGGTCAGGAATAGCTCGTTGAGCAGATGTTCCGCGAAGAAGTCGCCCATGATGTGCGGGCCGCCTTCGACGAGGATACGCTCAGTTGGCTGCGCGTCTTGAATGGCGCGGAGGATGCTCGCCGCCGCGACGCTATCGCCGGGCTGGGGGGAGACGTGGACGTGTGGAGGCAAGGTGTGCTGGGCGAGGCGCGTTGCGCCCGCCGCCGTGGTGACGATCAACGTTTGCACGCGGCCAGAGGCGAAGACAGGCAGCGTGAGGTCGAGGTCGCCGCGAGCGGTGACGATGACGTTGAGCGGCGGCTGATGCAGGCCCAACGCGGTCCGCAACGCTTGGTAGTCGGCTGCCAGCGGGGGATAGATGTAGTCCGCCGTCCACAGGTGCTTGGGCACAGAGCGCAGGGTGCCCGCGCCAGCGACGACGGCGCCAGCGACGGCGCGCAGGATGCCCATCACCGCGCGGTCGTGCTGGTTGAAGCCGCTGATGTCGCCGCCGCCCGCGTGGTTGGGGTCGTCGAGCGCGACAACGCCGTCGAGCGTGCTGACGAAGTTGGCGAAGATATGGGGGCTGCGCTGTGCTGGCGGAGGCAAGCTGAGCGGCCCGTAGAGGGCCGCCAGCGCCGGTGGCAGGGGAAGTGGCTCGCCAGGGGTGTCATCGAAGAGGGTGACGAGTGGGGTGAGTGGGGCCGACGCGCTCATTTGGCGCTGGCTCCGCTGAGGTTGAGGAACTCGGCGCGCAACGCAGGGTTCTTGGCAAATTCGCCGCGCCAGCAGGTGGTGCGGGTCAGCGAGGTGTCTTCGCGGACGCCGCGCATCTGGGTGCAGAGGTGATGCGCTTCGAGGTAGACGGCGACGCCGTGGGGCCAGAGCATCGTTTCCAGGGCTTCGGCGATCTGCTGGGCCATGCGCTCTTGCACGGTGAAGCGCTGGGCGAAGAGCCGCACCAGGCGGGTGAGCTTGGAGATGCCGATGATGTGTTCATGGGCAATATAGGCGACGTAGGCGCGTCCGTAGAAGGGCAGCGCGTGATGCTCGCAGAGGGCGTAGAACTGGATCGGCCCTTCGATGACCTGGCTGAGATGGCAATCTGGCTCGCCCCGGCACTCGGCATCGAAGACGGTCAGCAGCTTAGGGTCGCCCTCGTAGCCTTGTGTTGCATCATACATCGCTTGAATGAAACGTCGCGGGGTATCTTCGGTGGCCTGGGTGTTCATCTCCATGCCGAAGGCGGCGAAGATTTCGGCGGCATAGCCCTCGAAGGTGCGCATTTGCTCTTCGGTGACATGGCGGGGTCGAAGCTGTGTCACTGTTTCAATGGTTTCTTCATCCTGCTCAATACGTAAGGCCATGATGACGTCCTCCATATACCTGATTACTATGACTGGTTACAATGCCGGAGCCTCGGTTGGGGTATCGGCGCTGGCGTCGCAGGCGATCTCGAACTGGCAGCGCGGCTGCTGCTCGCCTTCGCAGACACACTGCGCGCACACTGGTGTTCCGGCGATGTCGCTGACCAGGGTTTCGGTGAGCGCGCAGATTTCGGGATGACCCGGAACCGCTGCCGCGAGGGGGCAGCTATAGCCGGTGATGATGTAGTGTCCGTCGCGCAGCTCAAGCTCGGCCAGGCCGCCCAGGGCGTTGAGCGTGCGGGTCACCGCTTCGGCGCGGCTGTGCGCGTCGGACTTGGTGGCGACGGGAAGCTGGAGGGCCATGCGGTGGCCGACTTCGCGCGCCGCTGTGGTGAGTGCTTCGGCGGGCATGCGCGCGCTGAGGATGTCGAGCAACTCGCGCAGCGCCTGGGCGTAGGGACGCGGAAAGATGTGCTCAGCCTCGGCGGTGAGCACGTATTCATAGGCGGGCTTGCCACTGCAACCGCTGCGCCGCACGCCGCGCTGCTGGGCGAGGCCGTCGCGCTCCAGCGCGGCCAGATGGACTCGCACGGCGTTATCGGTGAGATCGAGCGCCTGGGCCAGTTCTTCGACGGTGCGCGCATTGCGGCGCAGCAGCAGCAGGATCTGGCCGCGCGTGCTGGTGAGCATGCGTGCGTCCCATTGTCGCGCTGTCATACGCTCCTCCTCTGAATATCTGACCTACTCTCTAGAGCGTAGTACATCATGCACCGATACGTCAAGTATGTCAAAGGAATATTTGACAAATATGACCGATCTTGTGACGCATGTGGCGGCGCGGTGTTGGTGTTTTGTCGTGTGTGTGTACGTTGGGTTAGTGTGGGGGCAGGCCTACGCCGTGATCATAGACCATTGCACCGCCGAGATAGCCGGTGACGGCGAGCATCACCACGCCGAAGACGCTGGCGACGAGGTAGAGCGCGACCAACGAGCGCGGCAGGCGCGGGGCGTAGAGCAGTGGGAAGATGATCTTGGTCTGGCGCTCGACGCCGGCGATGGCGGGCGCGGTGCGCGGGAAGGTGAGGCGGAGCCAGCCGAGGATGCGGGGGAAGAGCCAGGCAAGGCGAAGCAGCAGCAGAAGGCTGAACATCACCGAGGTGAGTACGGCGAAGGATTTGTGCAGATGCAGCAAACTGCCAGCGGGCGCGAGGTTGACATCGCGTTCGCTGAGCCAGCCGGATAAGAGGGCGACGAGCGCACCAGGGAGGCCGAGAATCAACAGCCAGGTGGCGGCGGTGGTGAGGCCAGCGCGGCGGAGGAAGACGGCCACGAGGTCGAGCGCGACACTGGTGATGAGCAGGGCGATGGGAAAATGAACCAGAATTGGATGCAGTTCGGCAAGTCGTAGCGATGGCATGGGAGCAAACCTTCGTTATATGGAGAACTGGTGGATGATACAGCCAGGTATATCGGGGCGCATGGGACCATTAGCCGCTGACGCGGATGGCGCCGGTGGCGGTGTCTACCTGGATGGGTACACTGGTGAGCGGAGTATCGGTTGGTCCCTGAATGACGGAGGCGCCCTGGGTGGGATCGAACTCAGCGCCATGGCAGGGGCAGTAGAGGATGCTGCTGCCAGGATCATACTGCACAGGGCATCCCGCGTGGGTACAGGTGGCATCGAAGGCGACGAATTTGCCATTGGGGAGATGCACGACGATACCGGGATCGCCATTGGAGGGAATGGTGAAGTCTGCGGAACTATTGGTGGGCACCTGGCTGACCTGGGCGATGGTCGTTCCCGCCGTTCCGCTGGTGGCGGTGGCGTCGGTGGCGCTGGTGGTGGCGGCGGGTGTCTCGGCGGGTGTGGCGGTGGGGGCGGCGCTTTGGGCGCTGGCGCTTGTCTGGCGGAACCGTGAGACGAGGAAGACCAGGGCGAGTGTGCTGCCGATACCCGCTGCTGCACCCCGCAGGAACTCGCGCCGGGTTGCCTGGGGGGTGAGTCCGCGCTGGGAGCGTGCGCGGGGATTGCGCGAGCTGGAAGCGCCGCGCTGGCCAGTGAGCGGACGAGCGGTGCGGGAGGTGGGAAGGGCGGATTGCGCTGCTGGTTGTGGCGCGGGTTGCGCGAGCGGTGTGGCGGGATCGGTGATGCCGAGCGCTGCGCGCAACACGGCCGCAACGATAGGCTGGCGGTGGGGGGGCACGCGGGCCATAATCCAGGCTGCTAGCCGGGGATCGAGCGTGGGCCAGCCGCAGGCGGCCGCGCCAGCGAGCAGGATGGTGACCCACCCAAAGAGGAAGACGATGTCTGAGCCGTAGAAGTACGGATGGATGCGCCAGCTTGCAGAGAGGAAGAAGATCAGGCTGAGCAATGCGCCGAAGAATGCCGCTGGTCGCAGCAGCAGACCGGCCAAGGCGCCGAGGCCAATGGCTAGCTCGCCGTAGGCGATCAGCGCACCGAAGAGCTGGGCGTGAGGTGAGGCGACCTGAAGCAAGAGTCCGCGAATCGGCGAACTTATCGCGAATGTGGTGATTTGCTTACCGACATAGCCTGGGGCTGAAGAGCGGAAGTATTGTGGGTTGGTCAGTTTTTGTAGACCGGCGTAGACGAAGGTGATGCCAAGAAAAGCGCGTAAGGGCAGCAGCACCCGCCCCGCCAGCGGCAGCCGTCCCCAGGCGGCCCAGAGGGCGCCGAGTGGCATGTGGCGTTGCGTGGGGGTGGGGCGACGCATTGGAGGAGACTGCGGTTTGGTGCGTGGGTTCATATCACCTCGTGTTCCAGGGGTATTCAGGCGCTTGTCCATGCTGACCTCGCCATACGCGGCGAGCAGGGTACAGATGAAGAGGATAGCGAGGCTATCTCAAAAGAAGCTGGGAAGAAGATTGGAAAATATTCATACTTGTCGTGAGCGCGCGATATTGTGTCTGGTGAAGGCGATGGGGCAGAGCGCCCATGGTAGAATGGGGCATTGATGTGGTGTCTGGACGCCGAAGGACATGGGCAGCCTATGCGGATACTATTGGTTGAAGATGAGATGCGGCTGGCGCACAGTTACGCGCGCAATCTGGAGGATGATGGGCATTTCGTCGAGGTGCTTCACGACGGCGAGGCCGCTTACGAGCGAATACACCGTAATGGCGGGGCATTCGATATGATGATTCTGGATGTGCTGTTGCCGGGATGCAGTGGCGTGGAGGTGTGCCGGCGAGTGCGGGCGGAAGGCATCCGAACGCCGATTTTGCTGCTGACGGCGCTCGATCAGACGGAAGACAAGGTGGCGGGGCTAGATGCGGGGGCGGATGATTACTTGACGAAGCCGTTCCCGTTCGAGGAATTGCTGGCGCGGTTGCGGGCGCTGGCGCGGCGTCCGCAGCGATACGAGCCGCTGGCGGGCACGGCACGGCTGCACGTGGGCGACCTGGTGGTGGATGTGCCACGGCATGAAGTGCGGCGGGGTGACCGGCCAATCACATTGACGGCGCGTGAGTTCGCGCTGCTGGAATATCTGGCGCGCAATGCGGGGCGTGTGCTGACGCGCCAGCAAATCACGGATCATGTCTGGCCAGACGGCACCGAGGCGGGGAGCAACGTGCTGGATACATACATGCACTATCTGCGCGATAAGCTGGACCATGGTTTCGACGAGAAGCTGCTGCGCACAGTGCGTGGGGTAGGGTATATGCTCCGCGCGCCGGAGGAGGGGTGAGCGCTGATGAAGTTGGCTGCCTTGGTCCCCTCCTGGGCTAATCGGAGGGCCACCTGGACGTATGGGCGTCTGCGCGGGCTGTTGGGGAGACGCGCGGGCGCTGGCATGGGGTCCAGAGCTGCGTCGCGTCCGGTGCGGGCGACGCGCAGGCGACTGGCGCTGATCAATGTGCTGGTGGTGTCGGGGATTCTGACGGCGATGGCGTTTGCGGTGTATGGCTGGGAATTGCATGCCAGCGATCAGCAGGTCAACGATCAGCTTACGCAGTGGGTGGCCCATGCGATGCCCGGTGGCGGGGTAGCGAGCGCAGATGGGCAGCCGGGCCAGGTTGGGCAGCCCGATCCACGCGATCCGCTGGACCATGACCATTACGAACCGTTCAGCCCCAATGTATTTTCGGTGACGCTCGATCAGCAGGGGCGTGTGATTGCCGATCCGGCGAATGTGGCTGCGCTGGGCCTGCCAGATCTGGCGGCGGCGGCGCCGGTGCTGAGTGGCAAGCAAACGAGTACGCTGGTGACGACGGGCAGGGACGATCACACCTTCCGCCTGTATACCGTGCCGATCTATCAGCATGGTGCAGTGGTGGGGGCGCTGCAAGCAGGGATGTCGCTCGCGCCACGCGAGCGGCAACTACACGATCTGCTGGCCATCCTTGCCGCCGTCAGCGCGGGGATGTTGCTGCTGACGGGACTTGCCAGCTTGTTTCTCGCGGACCGGGCGTTGTTTCCGATGCGGCTGGCCTATGATCGGCAGCGCCAGTTTGCGGCGGCGGCATCGCACGAGCTACGCACGCCGCTGGCGCTGGCGCGCTCACAGGCAGAACTGGTGGAGCGCTCGCTGGGCCGTGCGCTGGCCGCTGGCGCAAATGAGGGCGCTTCCGTGGCGGTGGGCAGTGACGATCTGCGGCGCATGCGCGCGGATGTGGGAGAGATCACGGCTGAGGTGGATTACATGACGCGCCTGGTGCGTGATCTGCTGCTGCTGGCGCGGGATGCGGGCGATCATCAGGGGGCGCTGTGGGAGTCGGTTGATCTGCGGGGGCTGGTGGCGGAGACGGCGGCGAAGCTGCAACTGCGGGCGATAGCCAACGGACTGACGCTGCGGATGGATACGCCGCCGGAGGGGGAGACAGGTGCGGCGGTCTATGTGCGCGGCGACGGCGACCGGCTGCGCCAACTGGCACTGGCGCTGCTGGAGAATGCGATCCATTATACGCCCGCCGGTGGGACGATTACGGCGCGGGTGGGAGTGGTACACGGCCACGGGTTGCCGGGAAAGCGCCAGAATGTGGCGCAGTTGGTGGTGGCAGATACAGGGGTGGGCATTGCACCGGAAGATATGCCACGCATCTTCGAGCCGTTTTATCGGGCTGATGCGGCGCGCGGCAGAATGGCAGGGGCGGAGAACCACAGCGGCGCGGGGCTAGGGTTGGCGCTGGCGCAGTGGATCGTGAGGGCGCACGAGGGCGAGATTGCGGCGAGGAGCACGCCAGGCAAAGGCGCGACATTCACGGTGACGCTGCCCGAAGAGGGCGGACACTGACGCAGGTCAGGGCTGGCAGGCGCTGGTCGAATATTGGACGACGGGTGACTCGCCGGCGCTGGCGGAATCGGGGATGAAGGTGATCGTGCCCTGGTGGCCGAAGAAGAGCGAGTTGTTGGTGGCGGTGATGGTGACGCTTTCGCCGCGATCCAGTGAGCCATCTGACGGGTTGAGGGAGATGCCGGTGCCGAAGCCGCCGTCAACTGAGGCGCGCCAGTCTACGGTGTCGGGGCCGATGTTCTTCAGCGTGATGCGGGCTGACCGCTTGCCTGATTTGCAGGCGAGGGTGATGCTGGTTGTGGAGACGCGCAGCCAGTTTTTGGGGATGGGAGTTGCGGTGGGGGATGGACGTGGGGTGATGGTGGGCGTGGCAGCACCATGCGGTCCGGCGCTGGCGCCTGGGGTGCCCGTGCCTGGGCCGAGGGCGAGGAAACCGTTCTGGCCAACCATGCCGACGACCAGCGCGATGGCCAGCAGCACGACGATGCCGCCACCCAGCAGCACCAGCAATGGCGCGGTGACGATGGCGTTGCGCCGCTGGTCCTGGGGGACGGGCCACGCAGGCGCGCCGCCAGGGTTCGGCGGGGACGGCGGATAGCCACCGCCGCGTGCGCTCTGCGGAGATAGCGGGAGACCAGGCGCGCCGATGATGGTGCGGTCGTCATCGCGGCCGGACCAGCCATCATATGTGCTGCTGGGGATGCCCCAGTCGGCCTGCGCAGTGCGCGCGGGGTCGGCGGTGAGCGCGGGGCGCAGACCGGTCGCCATTGCCGCGAGGGTGCGTCCGCCGCTGGCCTCGCGCAGCGCCCGCGCGAAGGCGCGCGCCGTCTTGGGGCGAGCGGCTGGATTTTTTTCCAGCGCCCAGTCAATCACCTGCTCGACGCGCAAGGGCAGATCGGGGCGGAAGGTGCGCAGGGGCGCGGGGGCGTCTACAACTTGTTGCGAGAGCACGGATACGACATCTTGCCCAATGAAAGGAGGCTCGCCAGCCAGCAGGGTATAGGCGACGATGCCAAGGGCGTAGATGTCGGCTGATGCGCCCACTTGCTCGCCGCGGGCCTGTTCGGGGGCCATGTATTCGGGCGTGCCCATTGCCGCGCCGGCCTGGGTGAGTTCGGGGTTATTCGCCGCGCCAGAGCGCAGCCGCCCTTTCAGCACCGGCAGGTCGGGCGCGGCGACTGGCCGGGCGATACCAAAATCGGCGAGCATCAAGCGACCATCGGGATGTAGCAGCAGATTTGAGGGCTTCACGTCGCGATGGACGATACCGTTGAGGTGGGCGAGGTCGAGCGCAGCCGCGATTTGCTCGATGTAGCGGGCGACGAGCGAGAGCGAGAGCTGCCCCTCGCGCTGCACGAGTTCGGCGAGCGAGCCATCGCTGAGATAGGGCATCACCAGATAGGCGATGCCCTGCTGCTCGCCGAATTCGTAGATGGGAACGATATTGGCGTGGTCAAGCGCGGCAGTGGCGTCGGCCTCGCGGCGGAAGCGGGCGAGGAAGACCTCCCACGCTTCGGGATCGCTGACGAGGCGGGAGTCCAGCACTTTGACGGCGACCTGCCGGTGGGGGCGTTCCTGGCTGGCCAGATAGACCGCGCCCATGCCGCCAGTGCCAAGCACTTCTTCGAGGACGCATGAACCCAGGCGTGAGCCGAGAAGCTCATCGGGATTCCAGGCTGTGACCACGTGTATCGCTTCCTTCGAACGTTAGATCTTCGAGCGAATGGCCTGCTCGACGGTTTGCAGAATCTTGGCCCCGCCGGTTACCTCGCCCTGGACGCCCTTCTCAACATCGCGGACCGTGCTGACGAGGAAGCGGATCGCCTCGGCGGCGAGCACGGTGATGGCGGCGGCATAGCCGAGGGTTAGCCCGACGATGGCGGCGGCGATGTGGTTGATGAGGGGGATGTGCGAAAGAGATGAAGATTGCCCGACGAAAAAGAGTAGCGCTTCCATCAGCACGAAGCCGATGATGAGAAACAGGATAAAGAACAAGAATACCTTGCCGATGGCGCGGCGCATCGCGCCCAAGAGATGAAATCCGGCGCGTTCGATACCACCCATACTGCTATTACCTCTCCACACCCACGGAACGCTCCGAGATGAGGCGCTCCGGCTATATCCTCGAACCGGTGATGCCCGCACGTGGGCCACTCCGTTGCGAGGCCCGCCGCCAGTGTAGCACGCCTGACAAGTGGTCGCTTCACGCTAGGCCATGCGTCCTATTGGGGGTGGTGAGATGGGCCGCCATGCATGCCCAAGTGCCGAGAAGGTAGCTGAATCGTCTCATCATATGAAAGGGTGACAGGACGCGCTAACACTTTGGGATTTTTCGGGCGTGAAGCGCGCCGAACACCTCATCTTGATTGACACACGGTGATACAATAAGCGATGGCGACTCGCACCGGGCCGTGCGGCATGCCACCTCGCGAGAACCCTGGCAACGGCCCATTCGCACATGTGGAGGAATACCCAAGCATGTCTCTGAATGTCGCGACTGTGGCGTTCTACATCATTGCCATTTTGCTCGTCGCATCGGCGCTGGCGGTGGTGTTCTTGCGCAATATCGTTCACGCCGCACTTTCGCTGGTAGCGGTTTTCGGCGCTGCCGCTGGTATTTATCTGCTCTTGAATGCCGAATTCATCGCTATTGTTCAGGTGCTCATCTATGCGGGCGCGGTGACGATTTTGATTTTCTTCGCGATCATGCTGACGCAAAACAGCATGTCGAAGAATAGCAACCCCTTTAGCGGGCAGTGGTGGCTGGCGGGGCTGATCGCGGCGCTGCTGGGCGCGGGCATTGTGTACGCGGTGGGCAGCAGCCAGATGCTGGCTGGGACGGCGAGCACGCAGCTTACCTTGGCGGGGCTTGGACCGGAGACGGGCACGGTGGTGCGGCTGGGACAGTTGCTTTACAGCCCATTTGAATACAGCTACGTGCTGCCATTTGAAATCGCCTCGGTGGTGCTGCTGGTGGCCATGGTGGGCGCGATTATGATTGGGCGCGGGGAAGAGGAATAGGAGGACGCCGCGATGGTCTCTCTCAACGCATTTCTGGTGCTGGGCGCGGTGGTCTTTTGCATTGGCCTCTTCGGCGCGCTCAGCAAGCGGAACGCGGTCTCGATTCTGATGTGCATTGAGATCATGCTCAATGCGGTCAATATCACGCTGGTGGCGTTTGCCGCCTCGCTGCAACAGCAGCACAGCCCGACTGGCCCCCGGCTGACGGGCCAGATCTTCGCCGTCTTCATCATCACGGTGGCTGCCGCAGAGGCGGCCGTCGCGCTCGCCATGATTATCGCCATCTACCGGCGGCGCAGCACCATTGACGTTGGTGAGATCAACCTCATGCGCTGGTAGCGCCGGACTTCTTCACAGGTAGGAAGGGCCGGTCCGCTGCGCGGCCACGTAGACATCGGAGCGAAGCATGACCCCAGTAGACCTCGTATGGTTGATTCCCGCGCTGCCGCTGGCGGCGATGGTCCTCATTTTCTGCGTCACCCGGCCGCTGGATGTGCGTAGCCAGCATCGTGTTCCTCCGGTGGGGGCAGCGGCTGGCGGCCACGGGGCCGGTGACGCCGCACATGAAACGCACGACACCGCGCCCACTGAGCAGGGAGCATCGCATGGCGACGCGGGACACGACGACCACGGCGGCGGGCATGGCTCGACGACGCCGTGGGGCATGGTGGGCAGCGTGATCGGCCTGGGAGCGCTGGCGGGCGCATTTGTGTGGTCGCTGTTGATTCTCTTTCAGTTTCTGAGCGACAGCGCGCTGTTGGCGCACGGCAAGACGATTCACCTCTATAACTGGTTCACTATCGGTAGCTTGAAGTACACCATAGATTTCCGCGTGGATTCGCTGACGGTGGTGATGCTGATCGTGGTCACGGGCGTCTCGATGCTGGTGCATCTCTACTCCGTGGGCTACATGGCGGGCGACGCGGGCTATTCGCGCTTCTACGTCGAACTGGCGCTCTTCACGCTGGCGATGCTGATTCTGGTGCTAGCGGCGAACTTCCTGGTGCTGTTCATCGGCTGGGAGCTGGTCGGGTTGTCGTCGTACCTGCTGGTAGGCTTCTGGTTCAATCATTCGCCGCCGCCCGCTGGCTCGGAAGCGCCATATCCGCCGCCCGCGCAGGTCAAGGCGTTTGTCACGACGCGGCTGGGCGACTTCGGTTTCATGATCGGCATCCTGATTCTCTTCTTCCTGACCGGCACGTTCAACTTCGTGGAATTGACCATCAAGACCAATCCCGCCACCGGCATAGACCGCACCCTGGTGACGATTGCGATGATTCTGGTGTTCTGCGGCGCTATCGGCAAGTCGGCGCAGTTCCCGCTGCACGTGTGGCTGCCGGACGCAATGGCCGGCCCGACGCCGGTCAGCGCGCTGATCCACGCGGCGACGATGGTGGCGGCGGGCGTATATCTGGTGGCGCGGCTCTTCCCGCTGTACGCGGTCTCGGCGTATCCGGCGGCATTCCAGGTGGTGGGCTATATCGGCGGATTCACGGCGCTGTTCGCGGCGACCATCGCGCTGACACGGTACGACATCAAGGGCGTGCTGGCGTACTCGACGATCAGCCAACTTGGCTATATGTTCGTTGGCTTGGCCGTTGGCGAAACCAATACCATCGGTATGTATCACCTCTTTACGCATGCCTTCTTCAAGGCGCTGCTGTTCCTTGGCTCCGGCAGTGTGATTCACGGGCTCGCGACGGCGCAGGATCCGCATGGGGTGCAGGATATGCGCAAGATGGGCGGTCTGGCGAAATTCATGCCGATTACCGCGCTGTGTTTTTTGGTGGCGACCCTCTCGATCTCCGGCATTCCGCCGTTCGATGGCTTCTGGAGTAAAGATCCGATCATCGCTACCTCTCTGGATCGCGGCAATTACGTGGTCTTTGGCATGACGCTGCTCACCGCGTTGCTGACCGCCTTCTATATGTTCCGGCTATTCTTCCTGACCTTTGGCGGCAAGGGCGGTGCGTTTGGCGGGCTGTGGGGCGGACGCGCGCAATATCGTGGTGAGGCGGAGCATCCACATGAGTCGTCGTGGGTGATGTGGCTGCCGCTGGTGATTCTGGCTACCGCGACAGTCGCGCTGGGTTTGGTAGACTTCTTCGGTTTCGATCAGGGATTCGCCTGGTTCCTCAATAGCGGCGTCAATGTAGAGTTCCCAGTGGTGCCAGCGCTGGATGTCTTGACGGGCGTTGGTGTCGCCACAGCCCTTCTGGGTGTTGGGCTGGCGTGGCTGATGTATGGCCTGGGGGTGATTCCGGCCAATGCTTTCACGCGCAATCCCATCGGTGGGTTCGTGCATCGCGTGCTCTACAACAAGTATTACCTGGACGACCTGTACGGCTGGATCATCAAGTACGTGGCGCTGGGCCTCGCGAGCGGCTGCGCGCTCTTCGATCAGTACATCATTGACGGCCTTGTGAATGGCTCAGCGCGCTTCGTGCGCGGCCTGGGCAACGTGACACGCCGCTCCGAGACGGGCGTGCTGCAAAACTATGGTGCGGCGCTGTTTGGCGGCGCGCTGATTATCATGATCGTCATCTTCTTCGCCACGGGCACAATCGGTAAGTAGGCGAGAGGGAAAGGAAAGAAGCTGGATATGCCCTGGTTAACCCTGGTAGTCTTCCTGCCCGCGCTCGCTGGCGTGATTGTGCTGCTGGCGCCATCACGCGCCGCGAAGTGGATCGCCGCCGCGTTCACGCTGGTGGTAGTGGGCATCAGCCTGTATCTCTACTTCGGGCTGCTCAACGGCAGCGCCACCAACTTCGGCGATGTGCTGCATCCGCAATGGTTCGAGTCGCAGCCATGGATCAACGTAACGCTCGGCGGATTTCACTTCCAGATCAATTACGCGCTGGGCGTGGACGGCCTGAGTCTGCCAATGGTCTTCCTGAACGCGCTGCTGACGTTTCTGGCTGTAGTCAGTTCATGGCGTATCGAGAAGCGGCCACGGTTCTACATGGCGATGCTGCTGTTTCTCGAAACGGGCGTGATGGGCGTCTTCACGTCGTTCGACCTCTTCCTCTTCATCCTCTTCTGGGAGGTCGAACTGATCCCGATGTTCTTGCTGATCGGCATCTGGGGTGGCGCGCGGCGCGAGTACGCGGCGTGGAAGTTCTTGATTTATACGCTGGTCGGCTCGTCGTTCACACTGGCGGGCATCTTCTTCATCTACGTGCAGACGGGCGCCGTCAACGCGACGTTCCAGCACTTCGCCAATCCAGTGGTGGCGGGGTCGCTGAATGGCTCGATGACGCTGCTGGGGGCGACGGTCTCGCTGCCGCTGGTGTTGTTCCTGCTGCTGTTTACGGGCTTCGCGGTGAAGATTCCGATGTGGCCGGTGCATACGTGGCTGCCAGACGCGCATACCGAAGCGCCGACGGCGGTGAGCGTGTTGCTGGCGGGCGTGCTGCTGAAGATGGGCGCGTATGGCTTGATTCGCATCTGCCTGGGCTTCGTGCCGCATGGGGCGATGGAGTTCGCGCCGGTACTGGGCATCTTCGCGGCGATCAACGTGCTGTGGGGCGCGGGAGCTTCGATGGTGCAGCAGGATATGAAGAAGATGATCGCGTACTCCAGCGTGAGCCACATGGGTTATGTGTTGCTGGGGGTCGCGGGGGCGGCGGCGGTGGCGACGACGGGCGCGGGCGCGGACCTGGCGAGCTTCCGGCAGGCGGCGCTGACCGGCGCGACGCTACAAATGTTTACCCACGGCGCGATTACGGGTATGCTCTTCTTCTGTGTCGGCGTGGTCTATGAGAAGGCGCATACGCGCAACATAGACGCATTCGGCGGCATCGCAGAGGTGATGCCAAAGGAGAGTACTCTGTACTCGTTCGCCTGTTTCGCGTCGCTGGGTCTGCCCGCGTTGGCGGGCTTCGTCGCGGAATACTTAGTCTTTACGGGCAGCTATGCGCTGCTGCCGGTGCAGACGATACTGTCGGTCTTCGGAGTGGTGCTGACGGCGGGTTATCTGCTGTGGATGCTGCGCCGCTCGTTCTTCGGACCACTGAATAAGGCGTGGGCGTGGCTCACCGATGCGAACCCGCTGGAGTGGTTCCCGCTGGTGTCGCTGGCGGTGGTGATTCTCTTCGTCGGTGTGTATCCGCTGCCGATTGTGGATCTGCTGACGCCCAGCCTGCATCAGATGCTGACTACTCTACAGCCCATCGTGGCGTCACGCTAAAGCGGCAGGAGCCTGATCGTGAAAATACAGTTTGACGCAGCACAATTCTGGATGCTCTCGCCGCAGTTGAGCGTGGTGCTACTTGGCTTTCTAGTGCTGGGAATGGACCTCATCACCAAGCGGAGGCTGCCGACCTTTCTGGTGGCGCTCTTCGGGCTGGTGGTGCCGCTCTTTTTCACGCTGACGCTTTCGCTCGGCACGTTTGGCACGCATCCGCCACGCGCGTTCTTCGGGATGTTCGCGGCGGATGGTTTCGCGCTCTTCTTTGATTATCTGTTTCTGGCCATCGGCTTCGGCGTGATTCTGGTCTCATACGGCTATGCGGGCAAGTTTCTGCGCGCCACACGCGGCGAATACTACAGCGTGATTCTGCTTTCGCTGGCCGGTATGATGCTGATGGGCAGCACGACGGAACTGATCTCGATCTACATCTCGCTGGAGCTGACGAGCATCCCGCTCTACGTGCTGGCGGGGCTGATGCGCCACGAGACGCGCTCGGCTGAGGCGGCGGTGAAGTATGTGCTGCTGGGGGCGATGTCGTCGGCGATTCTGCTCTACGGCCTGGCGCTGCTCTACGGTGTGACGGGGAGCACAGACCTGGGGGAGATTGCCAAATCGGTGACAACCGTGCTGCACGGCGGGAATCTGGTGCTGCTGGCGGCGGATGTCTTCATCTTCACGGGTTTCGGCTTCAAGATTTCGGCGGTGCCGTTCCACATGTGGGCGCCGGACATCTACGAGGGCGCGCCATCGCCCTCTACGCTGTTCTTCTCGATTGGCTCGAAGGCGGCGGGGTTTGCGGCGATCCTGCGCATCTTCGTCTTTGGCGGGCTGATTGGGCCGAGCAGCGCATATCTGTGGGTGATGGTGGCCATCGTGGCGGCGGTGACGATGACGCTGGGCAATATTGTGGCGCTGCTGCAATCGAATATCAAGCGCATGATGGCCTACAGCAGCATCGGGCAGGCGGGCTATCTGCTGGTTGGGCTGGCGGCGCTGATGCTGCACAACACGCCGGAAGGCATGCTGAGCATGCTGGCGTTCCTGGCGGTGTATATCGTCACGAATATCGGTGTGTTCACGGGCATCATCGGGCTGGCCGACGCCACCGGCAAGGAGAATATCCGCGACTTCGATGGCCTGGGCCGCCGCGCGCCATGGATTGCGTTTGGCATGTCGCTCAGTCTGCTCTCACTGGCGGGTATTCCGCCGATGGCGGGCTTTTTGAGCAAACTGTTCATCCTGGCGACGGCGTGGGGGTCGGGCAGCCAACTGGCGTGGCTGGTGATTCTGGGCCTGATCAATAGCGCGATCTCCATCGTGTATTACACCAATGTGGTGTGGCGCATGTTCGCCTTCGAGCCGCCGAAGAAGGACCGGCTGGCGATGCCCGCCGCCATCAACATCGGCATGGCGCTCGCGGTCGCGGGCATCCTGGCGCTGACGGTGGTCTTTGGGCTGCTGGCGAACCAGATTCTCACCGGCGGCGCGGGGCTGCTGAAGTAAAAACGTAGCCTGAAGGCTACGGGTAATCGTCTAAAATGTAGTTCTGTACACAGCGGCGCCCTCTCGTGCTACACCGGACGAGGGGGCGTTGGTGTATGCTGGGGGTATGGAGAGCCAGTCGCTATTATTGATGGGGCCGCGCATGCTGGCGTGGGTTACGGAGCAGTTGCCGCCACTCGCGCCGGATGCGGTGCTGGTGCGGACGACGGCGGGCGCCGTGAGTGTGGGCACGGAACTGCCGCAATATACCGGCGCGGCGCGTTCACCCGCTCCGCGCGGATATCCGCGCATGACAGGCTATGAGAGCGTGGGGGTGGTGGTCGCGTGCGGAGGTGCGGTGCACGATGTGCATCCGGGCGACCGCGTGGTGGCGTTCTACGGCCACCGCACGCTAGCAGTCGTGCCTGACAGCAAGGTGATACCCGTGCCAGATGGCATATCGGACGCGCTGGCGCTCTTGGCGATACTGACCTGCGATGTGGCGAAGGGCATCCGCACGCAAGCGCCGCGCGAGGATGAGCCGGTGCTGGTGACAGGTGCGGGGGCGATTGGCCTGCTGACGATCTGGGTGCTGCGCGCGTATGGTGTGCGCGCTGTGGATGTGGTCGAGCCAGTGGCAGAACGGCGGGCGCTGGCGCTGGCGCTGCGGCTGGGCGCGCGGCAGGCGTGGACGCCGGAGGATGTGCCGAGCGCTGAGAGCTACACTGTTGGCTTCGAGTGCAGCAGCCGCGACGCCGCGTTTCACTTGCTGCAACGGCGGGTAGCGGCGGGCGGGCGCATCTGCGTGTTGGCAGATGGCAATATCGAGCCGCTGACGCTGGCGCCAGACTTCCATCGCAAAGAACTGACGGTGGTGGGGTCGAGCGATGGGTGGGACTACCAGGAGCATGCGCGCTGGTATTTCGCGCGGGTGCAAGCGGGCGCGCCGGAGCTAGAGGCGATCTTCGACGATCGCGTGGCGGCGTCCGCGCTGCCAGAGGCGTTCGCGCGGATGGCGAGCGGCGAGCGCATGCCGGTGAAGGTGCTGATAGACTACAATACAGGCTGATGACACATAGCGTAGGGGCGTCCGGTGGACGCCCGCCGCGAGAGGAATACCCGCACCATGCCAACGAATGATGATATGACGAGCACGCACGCTGTTCCCGAATCGGGAACGCTCGCGCCGGACTTCACGTTGCCGAGCGGCGACGGTGAGATGGTACACTTGGCGGACCTGCGCGGCAAGCGCGTGGTGCTGTATTTCTATCCGAAGGACGATACGCCCGGCTGCACGGTTGAGGCATGCGGCTTCCGTGACGCCTGGCAGGAGCTAACTGAAGATGGGGTGGTGGTGCTGGGCGTCAGCCGTGACACGGTGAAGTCGCATCAGAAGTTCGCGCGCAAACATGCGCTGCCCTTCACGCTGCTCTCGGATGAAGGGGGCACGGTGGCGCAACTCTATGGGGTGTGGGTGGAGAAGAGCATGTACGGCAAGAAGTACATGAGCATGGCGCGGACGACGTTCTATATCCGCCCTGACGGGCTGATCGGCCACGTATGGCAGCAGGTGAAAGCGGAAGGACACGCGCAGAAGGTGCGCGATTTTCTGGCGAAGGTGTGAAGGCTGAGCCCAAACAAGGGAAGTAACGCCATGCGCTTCCATAGCGCCACTATCCCATCAATGGGGTTTCCGCGTAGCATCGCGTTACGAAACCTGCTGCTACTGGCTATAGTGGGCGCAAGTATCGTGCTGGCGGGGTGTAGCGGCAGCAGTGGAACTCCCAAACGAGGAGTGGGAGCATTCCTGCATGTGCTCGTTTTTGCGCCACAAGTGACCTATGCCGATGCGTTGCGCCGTGTGACTGACTTCGGCCTTCAGCCTGCATGGAATTGTGGTGTGCCTGCTACTGTCGTCCCGAGCTCTGGCCAGGCGCCGCTGCGGCGCTGGGAGCCAGTGGGTCAGCGCGCGACCTATGACCAGCAGCACGAGATTGTCGTACAGGAGACGCCGCTCGCACCAAGTGACTGGCAAGATCGTCTGACGTCACTTCCTGGCGTACGGCAAGTCAACATATTCGATGTGCCAGCGTGCCAGAACTACGTGAACGGCACCCCGACCGCCAATGATGCGCTGCCGCTGACTGGCAATGACATGATTCCGTATGGACTCGTCACGTTCGATTCGACAACCTCGTATGATGACGCGCTCTATACTGTCAGCGACCTGGGCCTCAATTTGGCGGACCCGTGCGGCAGCCGGTCGGGTGACTTCAATATCGCGGGGCAAGAAGATGGCCTCGCGCAGACACACACGCTGCTGATCGCGCCTGATCCTGGGAACAGCTCTACTTTGTGGCAACAGCAGTTGCAGAGTGCGGCGGGCGTCACCAAAACGCAGATTCCTGCCGGTCCGCCGTCATGCTCCGGGTGACTCGCGGCTCAATGAGGTCAGGCGATACAATCAACGAAAGCGCGCGACAGTGGAATTGGCCACCAGTCGGTTGGCGCGCGATGAGTCGCAGCAAATTTTGTCGAAGTGCGGTTAGGCAAGCGGTGAAACAGCCAGACGTGTCTTGGAACCCAGATGAGGCGGCGCTGCCGCCCGTGCCAACGCCGCCACGTGTTGTGCGGGTGCGCGGCCCAGCGCGGGGAGCGCAGGTCGTGACATTGGGCGCGTTGGAGCCGCCCGGCTCGAAGTATTACACGCTGCGCTATGTGCTGAATGCGCTGCTGGCGGATGGCGAATCTGTGGTGCGTTTTCCGGCGCTGAGCGACGATACCGCCGGGCTAGTGCGGGCGGTGCGGGCGATGGGCGCGGGGGTGACATGGGAGCGGGCGGGCGCGGCGGAGGATTCCGGCTGGGCGCTGCGAGTTCGCGGTGTGGCGGGGCGGCCACAGACCCCGCCAGATGGCGTCATTCAGGCGGGGAATGCAGGCGCGGTGCTGCGGCTGCTGCTGGGCGTCGGCGCACTGCTGCCAGAGATACGCTTCGAGACCGACTATCCCACCTCGCTCGGCAAGCGTCCCAATGGGGATCTGCTGGATGCGCTGCGGGCGCTGGGCATGGATGTGGAGGCGCGCGAGCCGGGGGGATTGCTGCCGATTACGCTGCGCGGCGGGCCGCCACGCGGGGGCGAAGTCACGGTTTCGGGTGCGCGCAGTTCGCAATATCTCAGCGCGCTGCTGTATCTCGCGCCGCTGCTGCCAGATGGGCTGGAGATTACGGTGCGCGATGAACTGCGCTCGGCGGCGCTCATCAGCGCGACATTGCGGGCGCTGGCTATGGCGGGCATTATCGTGGAGTCCTCGCCCGATCTGCGCCGGTTTGTCGTGCCAGGAGGGCAGCGATTCATGGCGCAGGAGTATGGTGTGCCAGGGGATGGGCCAACGGCGGCGGCGCTGCTGGCGGCGGCGATGACGCTGGGCGCGCCGCTGCGGCTGACGCGGCTGGATGAGAGCGAGGCGGATATGCGCGGGCTTATGGCGGCGCTGGATGCGCTGGGCGCGCCGCTGAGTGAGCGACCGGACACAGCCAAAGGGGCGAGCGCGCTGGCGGTGGCGGCGAAGGCGCGGCTGCGTGGTGGCACGGTGGATGGCGACGCCTGCATTGATAGCGTGCCCGCGCTGGTCGCGGCGGCATGCTTTGCCGACGGCGAGAGCCGGTTCGAGCGCGTGGGTACGTTGCGGCTGAAGGAGAGCGACCGCATCGGCGACCTCTGCGCGGAACTGGCGCGGGCGGGCTGCGATGTTGTGCCGGAGGATGATTCGATTACTGTACGCGGGCAGCCGGAGGGCATACGTGGCGGGGTGACAGTGGACGCGCACGACGATCACCGGCTGGTGCAGGCGCTGGCTATCGTGGCGCTGCGCTGCGCGGAGGGGTTGACGATCACTGGCGCGGATGCAGTCGCCAAGAGCTATCCCGGCTTTTTCGCCGATCTGGCGCGGTTGGGGGCCGAGGTGATGGTGATGAAGGAATGAGATGGTGGTATGCTGTGCCAGAATGGAGGAGGGGTATAGCTATGAGCACAGCCGTTATCAACGACGCTCTGCGCGAACAAATCGTCATCATCCTGCGGCGACATGGCGTGCTCCATGCTGGAATCTTCGGCTCTTTCGCGCGTGGAGCAGCGAATGACAGCAGCGACATTGATCTATTGATAGAGTTCCCACCGGGTAAAACGCTCTTTGATCTAGAGGCTCTGGCACTGGATCTCGAAGGTGTGGTAGGGCGGAAGGTTGATCTAATTACCTATCATGCGCTCAATCCGCACTTGCGCGAGCGCGTACTGCGCGAGCAGGTGGCGCTTATATGAGCCAGCGAGCGCCGCGAATCATAGTAGAAGAACTACTGGAGAACATTCAGGTCATCCGTGAATACACTGAACACCTATCAGCCGATGCGTTTTTCGCCCAGCGTATGGTACAAGACGCAGTGGTGCGGAGGCTAGAGATACTCGGCGAAGCGGCAAACCAACTGCCAGTTGAGTGGAAGGATCAACACGCGGAGGTTCCCTGGCGGATTATCACTGGGATGCGTAACCGCCTGATCCACGGATATTTCTCCATTGACCTGAGTCTCGTATGGGGTACGATTACGCGCGATTTGCCGCCGCTGGAACAACAACTCAGGCAATTCGCGCAACAGGAGCCGCCCGAAGAAGCATAGCACAAAGCCCCTTACGGATGATGCTTCTTTGAGCATCCGCAAGAGGCTTTTGTGCGGGCGATTGCGCTCCCGAACGCCGCGCGACACCACCACTCCACCACACCGCACATGTCGCCGACGCAACACCACCACACCGCATCCACCACGGTCTCGCAATCACTGGTTGAAGTATAGGCGATGAGGCTGTCAGACAGGTGACAACCGGACCCTTCTTTCTGACAAATTGTTCAGTTAACGGCGGGACATCGGCGCATAGTGCGTGCATATGCTGACAATATTGTCATGCAAACGCGCACAGCCAGATCAGAGAGGCGGAATGACGGGCAGCGGGGAGAGCACTTGCTGGCTGAGGAGGCGGACGGGTTGTGGAGGATGGGGCGCAATAGAGCGCACGGTGATAGGCAAAGTGGGGCACGAATATTGCCGCGAGTGTCAGCGACCCTCGAACACGCATCTCAGCGCACGGGGGTGTAACAGGGATAGGCGATGCGACGGTGAAGATCGTCGCGGAGTGCAAGGGCGCACCGCGTCGCGTAGGACGTTGTGGCGCGCCTGGGCGCAGTCGTTCGTTTCGCCGCTTATGGAGGCGGCGTCAGCATCGCAAAGGAGCGAAGTACATGCCGGCTGAAGAAAACAAAGTGCTTGCCCGCCGTTTCATCGAGGAGTGCTTTAATAAGGGCAACCTCAACTCGGTGGATGAGCTTGTCGCCACCAATTACGTAGACCACGACCCGTCCATGCCAGGCGGGATATACGGGCCGTCGGGGGTGAAGCAATTCATCTCGATGTATCGCACGGCTTTTCCTGATCTCGCCATCTCCATTGATGAGTTGTATGCTATTGGCGAGAATCGTGTGATGATGCGCTGGACGGCACGCGGCACGCATCGGGGCACGCTGCAAGGCATACCTGCCACCGGCAAACAGGCGACGGTTTCGGGTATGACGCTCTCACGTTACGAGAATGGCAAGGGCGTTGAAGACTACAACAACTGGGATACGCTAGGACTGATGCAGCAGCTCGGCGTGATTCCGATGGCGTCGCAGCCGACGATGGGGACAGGGACGCAGCCATCGCCACATTAGGGCGGGGGTGAGATCCGCACACGAAGGATGTGCGAACGCCGGAGCGTACAAATATCTGTATGCCCCGGCGTTCAGCTATTCAGGTCGCAAGAATCGAGTGGTGACCGACCATCGCTGAGCACCGTTCATCACTGATGCACGGTTAGGTATCGTGAATGGTCGGATGTGCTTACGGCCAGACTGACGATGCCTTGATGAACGGACTGGCAGAGGTCAATACGCCGTTTTTGACTTGCAGGAACTCGAAGTCGCTAATGCCGCCGTGCTGCGTAGCGGACCAGGTGAGCGTTGGACCAAAGCCGGTGTCGTAGCTGGTGAAGTCCTGGTTCAGCGCGGTGCGGAGGCTGTCGCGCGTGAGGTTTTGGCCCGCGTGGTTCAGCGCGTCCACTAGCAGCTTGGCGTTGATGTAGCCATAGAACTTGTAGGCGCTGAAGACGGTATCGCCTGTCGTCGCGGCGAGATACTGCTGGCCGACGGGGGTGTTGATGTCGGAGTAGCCGCTGACGTAGATGCCCTCACCGGCAGCGCCGAGGAGCTTCGGCCAGGAATTGTCGGCCATGGGATAGTTCGCCAAGTAGCCTAGCGAGGGCTTGTAGCCAAGCTGGGCAGCGGTGGCGACGAACTTCGCGGTGGGGCCGGGCAGGCCGTTCAGGACGATGAGGTCGGGATTGGCGCTCTTCAGCGTTTGCACCG
This sequence comes from Ktedonobacterales bacterium, assembly GCA_030167145.1. Taxonomy (GTDB): domain Bacteria; phylum Chloroflexota; class Ktedonobacteria; order Ktedonobacterales; family JADMIN01; genus SMAG-U1939. Next base: position 1,265,784 of record CP126532.1, read on the forward strand.
CCGCCGAGAAGTCGGTCTGGGTGGCCTTGTAGCCTACCGAGGCGACCAGATTCGCGCCGTATTTCTGGAGCGACTCGGCAAGGGTCTGCTTCTGCTGAAGGCCGAGCACGTCGTCTTCATAGAGCAGGGCTACGGATTTCGCGTGTAGCGTCTGCGTGGCGTAGTAACCAATGACGTGGCCTTCGTCGCCGTAGTTGGGCTGTGTCATCCACACCCAGGGCAGCGCGTTACCCTGGTCGTCGGTGAACTTCGCACCGCCGCCAATGGGATCAATGAAGGGAATGCCCTTCGGGTTAGTGTAGGTCTCGGCGACATTCGCGGCGCCAGAGCCACAGACCTGGAAGAGCGCGAAGGCGTTGTCTTGCTCGAAAAGCTGGCGTACTGCGTCTTTGGTCTTGGTGGAGTCGCCGTTGTCGCTGACCTGCACCAGTTTGATCTTGCGCCCATGGATGCCGCCAGCGGCGTTGATGGAGTCAATATAGAGTTGATCGCCAGCGAGAATTGGCGCGCAGATGACCTTGAGCGGACCGGTGGTGTCAAGCACCGCGCCAATGGTGATCTCATTGTTGGTGACGCCGGGAACCGTCGCGCCTGCCGTGGCGCCGTTGCCACAGGCCGCCAGCACCAGAAGGGAAACCACAGTCCCCGCAAGCGCCAGCAGCCGCCGTGAAGTTCGGAGATTCGCTAGAAGTCCCATCCAGTATTGCCCCTCTCTCTGCGAGACGCCACTGTGTTCACAGTAGCTAAATCCGCGCGCGACAGTCGCCACACAAGCCATCGGCCAGGCGTTGCGGCGCGAGATACATGACAAGTGAGTCATGTATCATATACCCTACGTGAAGTCGTGCAGGTTGTCAAGTGGGGTGCTAGCAATTCGTTACCTGCCCAGATGAGCGGGCGGTTGAAACCGCGCCTGGATGGCCTCTGGCCACGAAATCCGCCGTCGCGGGTTCGGGAGCGGACGATGGGTGAGGCAGGCCGCGCCCCACTGGCAGGCAGATCGGAAGGTCCGCCCCACTTGGGCAGCGGCAGACGCGGCACGCGCACGGCTTGACATGTATCCCTGGCTATGGCATCATTGCTGAAATATGACGAGTGAGTCATGTTACATGGTCGTAATGACGTGCTGGCAGAGATCGCGGGAGTAGGCGTATGACGGCGGTGCTTCAGGTGGCGCTCGCGGGCGGAGTGACCGGGAGTCTGTACGGATTGCTCGCCGTGGGCATCGTGCTGATCTATCGGACGACAGGCGTTCTCAACTTCGCGTATGGGGCGATTGCCGCCGTCTGCGCATGCTTCATGTATGTGCTGCTGACGGGGCCACGGCTCAACTTCTGGCTGGCGCTGCCGCTGGCGCTGATCTTCGCGGTGGCGCTGGGGATTGCGCTAGAGCGGCTCTTCGCGCGGCCCGTGCTCAACGCGCCGGTCTTCACGAAGGCTATCGCCACACTGGCGCTGGCGCTGGTGCTGCAAACGGTGGCGCAGCAGATCTGGCCGCAACTGGCGCAGCCAGAGCATTTCCCTTCGCCTTTCGAGGGGCATGCGACGCGCATTGGTGGCCTATATATCTCTGCGATTGGCGTGACCGTGTTAGGTGTGACTGCGGTAGTGATGGTGGCGCTTGCGCTGTTTCTCAATCGCACGCGCTTGGGCATCGCGATGCGTGCGACCGCTGATAATCAGCCAGTGGCGCGGCTGATGGGGGTGCCGGTGGGGCTGGTCTTTCCACTGGTGTGGGCGCTCAGCGCGGTGGTGGCAGCGTTGACAGGTATTCTCTTCGCCAGCCAACAGGCAGTGATAGATGTGCAATTCATGGATCCGCTGCTGATACTGGCGTTTGTCGCCGCCGTGCTGGGTGGGCTGGAGAGTCTGCCCGGCGCGCTGCTGGGTGGCTTGATCGTCGGGTTGACCGATAGCCTGCTGGCGCTGGTGCTGGCGGGGCGCCATGTAGGTGCGCTGGATGTAAGCGATCCGGGCATCCGCGCGGCGCTGATCTTCGGCGGATTCGTGCTGGTGTTGCTGCTACGGCCCCAGGGCCTATTCGGTCAGGCGGTCTTGCGCAAGGTGTGATGCTGATTTACTGATATGACCTGTAGACGATGGGAGCGGGCATTTATGGCAGCTCAACAAACTCCAGGATCCTCTGCCTCCGCACCAGCGCCCACGATGGCGCGGCTCTCGCGACTGGCGTGGGTCCGAGGGGCGCGTGTGCTTACCCAGGGCGGCGGCGCAACGTTCGCGGTGGTGGCGCTTGTGCTGGCGCTGCTGCCAACGCTCTTCGATGGATTCTTTGGATTCAGCGCGGGATTCCAACTGCATCGCATCACGTTGATCGGTATCTTCGTGATCGCTGCCTTCGCGCAGAACATCCTGACCGGCTACGCAGCGCAGGCTTCGCTGGGCAATGCGGCGTTTTTCGGCGTCGGTGGCTATATGCTGGCGTGGCTCACCAATGACCTCGGCAAGCCGTATTGGGCGGGGATTCTGGTCGCGGTGGGGGTCGCGGCGGTGGTGGGGATTCTGGTCGGAGGTCCGGCGCTGCGAATCTCTGGGGCGTATCTGGCCATCGCGACACTGGGCTTGGTCTTCGTGACGGTTTCGCTGCTGGATCTGTGGGATACGACCGCCGGACGGCAGAACTACGACCTTTCGAACCTGCCTGCGTTGCTGACTGACGACCACACGCTCTACTACACGATTCTGGTTATCACAGTCGTGCTGCTCTGGCTCGGACGTAACCTCTTGCGTTCGCGGGTGGGGCGCGCGTGGATCGCCATCCGCGACAGCGAAGCGGCAGCGGAGGCGGTGGGCGTGAATCTGGCGCGCTTTAAGTTGCTGGCGTTCGTGGTGAGCGCGATGCTAACGGGGCTGGCGGGCGCGCTCTACGCGACGTGGGCCACGACGGCCAGCTCTTCTATGGCGAGCGCCGACCAGACCATCGCGTTTCTGACGATGATTATTGTTGGCGGGCTAGGGTCTATCACCGGCTCGATTCTCGGCGCGATCTTCGTGGGCTTTCTGCCGCTGCTGCTCGGCCAGTTACCCAGCCCCCTCACCATCGGTTCGGCGCAGATCCAGGTCTCGACGCTGACGACCGGCATCTACGGTATGTTGCTACTGCTGGCGCTGGTGTTCTTTCCTAGTGGCCTGAGCAGCCTGGGCGGGCGTGGGCGGGCACTGTGGACGCGGCTGCGTTCCCGCGCGGGAGGCCAACCATGACGGCAGCGACGCCCATGTCATTGCTGGAGATTCGCGGGCTGACGGTGCGCTTCGGCGGCCTGGTGGCGATCAATGATCTGGACCTGACGATCCGAATGGGGCAGATCTTCGCGCTGGTTGGCCCGAATGGGGCGGGCAAGACGACGGTGCTTAACTGTGTAAGCGGGTTTGTGCGGCCAGAGCACGGCACGATTCGCCTGGCGGGGACTGACCTGCTGCCGCTGGGGCGAGATATGCGGGCGCGGCTGGGCATTGGGCGCACGTTTCAGAATGTGCAGCTTTTCTCTTCGATGAGTGTGCTCGATAATCTGGTGACGGCGCAGCACTCGCGCCTGCGCGCGGGTATGCTGAGCGGAATGCTGCCCTTTGGACGTGGTCCGGCTGAGGATGCGCGGGCGCGCGAGCGGGCGCGTGAGATGCTGGCGCTGCTGGACCTCGAAGCCTACGCGGATGTGATTGCCGGAACGCTGCCGCTGGGCGCGCGGAAGCTGGTGGGCGTAGCGCGGGCGCTAGTCTTGAAACCGCGCCTGGTGCTGCTGGACGAGCCGGCGGCGGGTGTGCCGCACGCGGAGGTGACGGCGCTGGCGGAAAAGCTGCGTTCCTGGCGCGACACACTGGGCGCTACGCTGCTGTTGATTGAGCATAACATGGCGCTGGTGCAGGCGGTGGCCGATAGCGTCTGCGCGCTGAATTACGGCAGCAAGCTGGCCGAGGGCAACCCACGTGAGGTGCTCTCGCATCCAAGCGTGCTGGAGGCATATCTGGGCCGCGAAGCTGGGAGCGAGGCAGGTAGCGAAACGGGGAGTGAAGTGGAGAGCCGCGATGCTGAAGGTTGAGCGGGTGAGCACAGGCTACGGGCCGCTTGAAGTGCTGCGCGAGGTCTCGCTAGAGGCGCGGGCAGGCGAAATCGTGGCCGTGCTGGGCGCGAATGGCGCGGGCAAGACAACGTTGATGCGTGCGCTCACCGGGCTACTGGCGACGCGCGCCGGGGCAATTTGGCTGGATGGCCAGCATGTGGAGCGCTTGGCGCCGGAGCGGCGTGTGCGCCTGGGGCTGGCGCTGGTGCCGGAAGGGCGTGATCTCTTCGGCTCGCTCACGGTGCGCGAGAATCTGGTGATGGGCGCATTCACGCGGCGGGCGAGCGCGGAGATCGAAGCGGCGATGGCGCGCGTGCTGGCCTATTTCCCTCGGCTCAAGGATCGGCTGCATGCGCAGGCGGCGAGCCTGAGCGGCGGCGAAGGGCAGATGCTGGCGATTGGGCGCGCGCTCATGTCGCAGCCACGGGCGCTGCTACTGGACGAACCGTCGCAGGGACTTGCGCCGATTGTGGTGGAGGCGGTCTTCGATGTGCTGGCACGGCTGAACCGCGACGAAGGGCTAACGATTCTGCTGGTGGAGCAGAACGCGCGCAAGGCGCTGGGCATCGCGGGGCGAGCATACGTCTTGCAGTCGGGCACGGTGGCGCTCCACGGGACGCCGCGCGAACTGGCCGATACGGCGACGCTGCGCGAACTCTATCTGGGCGGCTAGCACTTCACCGTTGCCTCGCCGCTGAGCACCGGCTCGCCGTGCTGGTTGACGCAGTCGGTGCTCAGCGTGACCAGGCGCTTTTCTGCACGGATGGCGGTGACTTCGACCGACGCGGTGATGGTGTCGCCGATGTAGACTGGCCGGAGAAAGCGGAATGATTGCGCCAGATAGATCGCGCCGGGGCCGGGGAGATCGTTGCCGAGCACAGCGGAGACCAACGCGCCAGTGAGCATGCCGTGCGCGATCCGTCTGCCGAATGGCGAGCAAGCTGCGTAGGCGTCGTCCAGGTGGATCGGGTTGTGGTCGTCGCTCAGTTCGGCGAAGCGCGCGATGTCGTTGGCAGTGATAGTGCGTGTGCGCGCCGCGCGAGCGCCCACCACAGGCAGAGGTCTGGCGGTGTCTTCGTTGGGCGTCATGATTGTCTCCCTTCGGGCTGGCTACTCTGGCTCGGCGTGGGAGGCGGCGTGACGCCTGCGATGTAGCGAGCACGCAGGTCTGCTTTGATGACTTTGCCCATCGCGTTGCGCGGCAGAGCGTCGCTGAAGACGACCCGGCGCGGCAACTTGTAGCGCGCAAGCTTGCCGTCGCAGAACGCGAGCACATCTTCCGCCCCGAGGCTGCCCGGCACGCGCGGCACGACCACCGCCACGCCGACCTCGCCCCATTTGGCGTCTGGCTGCGCGATGATCGCGGCTTCAGCGATGCCGGGGTGCGTGGCCAGCAGGCCTTCGACTTCAGCGGGATAGACATTTTCGCCGCCGGAGATGTACATGTCCTTCTTGCGTCCGACAATGGCGTAATAGCCCTCGTCATCGCGGGTCACGAGGTCGCCGGTGTGCCACCAGCCGTCGCGGAATACCTCCGCCGTGGCCTCAGGCCGCCGCCAGTAGCCAGAGCAGACATGCGGACCAGCCAGCGCCAGCTCGCCAACCGCGCCGGGGGCCACGTCGCGGCCCGCGTCATCTACGATGCGCGCCCAGGAGTGGAAGACGGGCCGGCCAACTGAGCCAGCTTTGCGAACGGCGTCTTCGGGGGCGAGACTGAAGCAGTTGACGCCTACCTCCGTCAGCCCGTAGCCCTGGCGAAAGACGAGACCGCGCGCGGCGTAGCGTTCGATGAGTGGCAATGGGCACGACGAGCCGCCTGTCACACAGAAGCGCACCGAGGAGAAATCGGTGGTGGCGAAGGTGGGATGCTCCATGAGCGACTGGAAGACGGTGGGCACGGCGAAGACGATGGTGCAGTGCTCAACGGCGATGGCGCGCAACACCACATCTGGCACAGCCGAGGGCAGCAGGACCACCGTGCCACCGCAGTGGTAGAGCGGGGTGGTCAGCACGTTGAGGCCGCCCGCGTGAAAGAATGGCGCGAAGGTCGGCGTGATATCGGTTTCCGCCAGCCCCCAACTGACCTGCGTGTTGATTGCGTTCCAGGTGAGCATGCGGTGCGAGAGCATCGCGCCTTTGGGGATGCCAGTGGTGCCGGAGGTGTACAGGATCAGCGCGATTTCTTCGCCATCGGCGCAGGCAAAGGGACGTGCTCGCGCGGCCAGTTCCGCATGCGCGCCGGGAAAAGCGCCAGCCGCGTAGAGCAGCGGCGGCTGAGCGGAGACCGGCAATGCGCCACGTGCCGCTTCGGCAAGCTGATGATAGGCGGCGTCGTGCAGCAGCAGGCGCGGCTCGCAATCGGTGAGAATCGTGGCTAGTTCCGGGGGTGTCAGCCGCCAGTTGAGCGGCACGAAGATCGCGCCGAGCAGCGCGCAGGCGAAGAAGGCGTCCAGATATTCCGGCGAGTTCGCGGCGAGCATCGCTACACGGTCGCCCTGGCGTATGCCATAGCGTTCGGCGAGCAGCGCGGCCAGCGCCCGCGCACGCAGATTCAGCGTGCGATAGGTCAGTCGCGCGCCGGTCGCCACATCCACTATGCCGATTTTGTCAGGCGTTAGTTGCTCGCGGCGGACGAGCCATTCGCCGACTCCGAGGAAAGACATGCCGCACCCTCCCCCCAGCGGAGCGCCGTCGCTCCCCAGGTGAAACCCAATCCGGCGCTGGCCAGCACGACCAGATCGCCGTCGCGCAAGCGCCCCGCAGCGGTGGCTAGCTCTAGCGCCAGCACCTGATCAGGCGCGCCGATATGCCCATAGTCGGAGAGATAGAGCGATTGATCGTCACGCAGTTCCAGCATGGATAGGATACGCCTGTGCATTGACGGTTTCATATGGTTGATGGCGAGAAATGCGATGTCGGCAAGTGAGCAGCCGCTAGCCGTGACCGCTTCGCGCACGACATGCACGAAGCGCTGCTCCGAGATGCCATCCAACCCCGCTTTGAGCGCCTGTACATCGGAGACGTGGAAGGAATGCTGGCCCGCGTTCAGCGTCTGATGCGAGGTTGGCAGCCGGACGCCGCCCGCTGGAATCATGACTAACTCCGACAGTGAACCATCGGTGATGAACGCCGACTCCAGCAGCACATTGGCGGGATGGTCACGCCGCAGCACCATCGCACTGCCGCCATCGGAGAGATTGTAGAGGAAGCGCGCCGAGGGGTCACGCAAGTTGATCAGATCGGCGGTGCGGTGGCCGCCGCAGATCAGCACGGTGCGCAGCCGTGGGTCAGCGGTCATCAGGTCGCGAGCAACCTTGAGCGCGAGCACGTTGGTGGTGCAGAGAGCGACCAGTTCGAAGGCGTAGGCGTTCTTCGCGCCGAGCAGGTGCTGAATGCGGTTGGCGGCAGACCAGACGTAGAAATCTTTATGCATGCTGCCGGAATAGAGGATCAGGTCAAGCTCCAGCGGACCAACACCGGCCCGCGCCAGCGCACGCTCAGCGGCCCACACGGCCATCGCCGAGGTTTGGTCGGCTGGCCCAGCGCGGTGTTTGGCGTGGATGCCTAGCTTCTCGCGGACGACCTCCAGTGGCAGGCCGCTCTCCCCCGCCAGATAGGCCGCGTCCTGCACGTGCTCAGGCAGATAGGTCGCCAGGGCCATCAAACCAATGCGCGGACGGCTTGAAGCCACTGCGGCGCTCGCCTGTGGCACGTGACCTGAATCCATACGACACCCCTCTCATGAACATGACAAGTGAGTCATGTTTCATAATTTTAGCGGGGACAGCGCAAAAAGTCAAGAAGGCCGCGCTTGCGGTGCGGCGTCTCATCGCTGGAGGGTGTGGCAACGGCGGGAGTGGATGGCTCTGCGGGCGGTTGCGTGGGCGCTGCGGTGTCCGCTGGGGCAGCGCGCAGGAACGCGGTGAGCAGCGCGCGGAACTCGTCGGGGTGTTCGATGACGGGGGAATGGCCGCAGGCAGCGATGACCTCTTCGCGGTAGAGACCGCCCTGCGCCGCGTAGCGGTCGAGCACGGCGCGCAACTGCGCCAGCATCGGCTGCGACGGATACACCTCGTCGCCGGGCCAGCCGGGAATGACGCCGAGTTTGCCCAGGTTGCCGGGGTCGGCGAGTGAGGCGTCGCTTACCACCTGGTCGTCCGCGCCGCGAATCCACAAAATTGGCGGCTTGCGCTCCAGGTCGGCCAGCCCGCTCTGATTGAGATATTTGGGCGAGAGTGCGTTGTTCGCGCCGTAGACACCAGGACTGCGGAATGGCCAGTTTGGCGAGGGCACGCTGTCGCCGGGGTAATAGTTGTCGCCGATGGTCATCAGCAGCATCTGCTCGACCAGGATGTCTTCGCGTTCCGGCGCATACTGGAAGCCTGGCTTCACGTAGAGTGTTCGCAGCGCAGAGCGCGGAGAGAACGGCGAATCCGCCGTCGTGTCTTTGGCCTCGTAGTGGGTGCGTAGGTCGGGGCTGATGAGTCCCGCGCCACTGCCCGCAAAATCGTCGTAATTTGGCTGGCCGTCAGGCCCATGCGTACAGCCAAAACCGTAGGGCGAGCCGGGCGCTTGCAATGTGAGGGTGCGGACGCGCTCCGGGTGATCGAGCAGGTAGTGCATGGCGATGTTGCCGCCGAGCGACCACCCCAGCAGGTGAAAGCGCGCCAGTCGCAGAGCTTCGATCAACGCATGCAGATCATCGCTGAAGTCGCGCAGGCCACGGGTCGCGTCCACGGTGCGGGATTCGGTGGCGCCGTAGCCACGTAGGTCGGGTGCGACGATGTAGTACTGTGGCAGCGACGCCATCAACTCTTCATAGAAGCGTGCGGATGAGGCATTGCCGTGGATGAGCACCAGTGGCTCCGCGTCTGGCTGGCCACTCTCGTAGATGTGCTGTGCCAGGCGCGATGTGGCGATCATCCGCGAGCGGACGCCGGGCAGCAGCGGAAAGCGCGAGCCGGGTGGCGTTGTCGTGGCGGCGGATTCCGTGGTGGGCGAAAAGCGCGTGTCATCAGCCATCGAGAGCCTCCTGTGGGATACTCTGCTCAGTAACATGACTGGTACGTCATATTTTATGCGGTCAGTATGGCATGCCAGGGTTGGCGGGGTCAAGCCTGCGCCCAGGACTGTGGACAGCGCAACGGTGGTGTGCGAGAATTGCGGCGAAAGGCCCGCGTAACTCAGGAGATTCTCATGACAGTAAAGAAATCAGCTTCTCAGACAGCGGAGCAGCCAGCAACTGCGGAGACGCTTGCCCAGGGGCGCGACGCGCACCGTGATGAGACCGCGCCGCTCGTGCCAGTGACGGCGCGCGGCGAGGCGACGCGGCGGCGCATCCTCGACGCGGCGGAGGATGTATTTGGTGAGATGGGGTACTACGAGGCGAGTATCTCTGAGATTACGCGGCGAGCGGGCGTGGCCCAAGGCACATTTTACATCTACTTCCATACCAAGCGCGAGATTTTCGCAGAGATGGTTGGCGATCTGGGGCATCAGTTGCGCGCGGCGACACGGGCGGCCATCACGGGCGCGCCGAACCGGATCGAGGTCGAACGGCGCGGCTTTGCGGCGTTTTTCGCGTTCGTTGCGGCGCACCGCCAGTTGTATCGTATCGTGCAGGAATCGGAGCGCGTTGCGCCAGAGGCGGCCCAAGGATATTACGACGCGATCAGCCGGGGGTATGAGCAGGGGCTACGCGAGGCGATGGCGGCGGGCGAGATCGCGCCTGCCAATGCTGAGGCGATTGCCTACGCGCTGATGGGTATCGGTCACTTTCTGGCGCTGCGCTGGCTGGTGTGGCCGCAGGGAGCGCAGGCGGATGCGCTGCCGGACGAGGTGCTTACGTCGGCGCTGGAGTTCATCACGCGCGGGCTGGGGGGGCCAACAGGCGAGTGAGGGTCTAGCCCTGGCCCGTATGCCGCATCGCGGTGGGGCGCTGAGAATGGTTTTGCACTGCAATAATATGTCTGGATTGTGTCTCTGGCGCGACCTGAGGAGGGACGGGAAGGATGCATGTTGAGCGGTTGCGCCTGACCGATTTCCGCAATTACCATGAACTGGATTTGCCACTGCCCAGCGGGCTGGTGGTCTTTACGGGGCGGAATGCACAGGGGAAGTCGAACCTGCTCGAAGCGGTGATGCTGGCCGCTACCAGCCGTTCGTTCCGCACACTCAACGACCGCGAGGCGGTGCGCTGGGGCGCGCCGGGGCACTTCGCGCGCATAGATACCACGGTTGCACGGCGCGGGGATCCGCTACATGTGGAGGTGGTGCTTTCGGATACCGGGCTGCCCCAGGAGGGAACGCCCGCACGCCCCAGCGCCAGCGATGCGGCGCTGCCACCAGCGCCAGCCGCGCCCTTTCGCAAGCGCATCCGCATCAATGGCGTGCCAAGGCGGGCGATGGATTTGCTGGGGCAAATTACCGTCGTCGTCTTTGCGCCCACGGACCTGGATCTGGTGATCGGCTCGCCCGCAGAGCGGCGGCGCTTCCTGGATATGACGCTCTGCCAGGTGCATCCGGCATATTGCCGTGCGCTGAGCCAGTATCAGAAGATCGTGACGCAGCGCGCGGCGCTGCTGCGGCGTATCCGCGACGGCGAGGAGAGTCCGCATGCGCTGAGCTATTGGGATGACCAGCTTGCGCGGCTGGCCGTGCCGCTGATTCGCGACAGGGCGGCTTTTCTGCGCGCGGCGGGCGATGCCGCTGCCGAGGTATACGCCGCGCTGGCGGCCAACGAAGATGTGGACGAGGAGACGGCGACGGGCGAGGAGGAGGGGGAAAGCGGGGAAAGCGGGGAAAGCGACAATGGCCTGCGTCTGGTCTATCGGCCTTCATATGATGGCGATGTGGCGGGTGACGAGGTGAAGGCGGTGGCGGCGTTTCGGGCGCGGCTGAGCGAAGTGCGGCGGCGCGAGGTGGCGCAGGGGGCGAATGTGCTGGGGCCGCACCGTGACGACATCGCGTTTCTGGCCGGGGAGATGGATCTCTCGACGTATGGCTCGCGCGGGCAGCAGCGCAGCGTGGCGTTGGCGCTGAAGCTGGCGGAGTTAGGCTACATCGAGCGTGAGACGGGCGACCAGCCGATCCTGCTGCTGGATGACGTGTTGAGCGAGCTGGATGCCCAGCGCCGCATTGATCTGCTCGCCGCTGTACGCACGCTGGATCAGGTGTTGCTGACGACCACGGATGCTGCAACGCTGCCGCCGGAGACGCTGAACTATGCCCATGTCTACCGGGTGCGGGGTGGGCGAGTCATGCCGGTGACGTGAAGTGCTGTGCTCTATCGGCATCAAGCGGCTTTGTCGCGAGTGGCGAAGCCTACATATTGATGCAAATCGCCGGGGAGCATGCGCTCGGCTTCGTCGGCGAGGTGGTGTTCGTTGCGCCGCAGGAACAGCCAGAAGGCGAGGACGGTTATTGCGCTCAATCCCAGGGCGATGTAGCCGATGGGTCCGGTGAGCCGGTACATCACGGTGCCCAGCAGATAGCCACCCAGGCCGTCGAGTGCCGCCCAGACCAGCCCACCCAGAGCATTGAAGGCGAGAAAGCGCCGCCAGGGCATATGATTGGTTCCGGCCAGGAAGGCAGCCCAGATACGTAGCACAGGAACAAAGCGCCCGAAGAAGACGACTTTGCCGCCGTGCCTGCGGAAGAGATAGATGCCGAGCTTCAGCTTGCGATCATTCAGATGGATCAGACGACCGTAGCGCCGCAGGAGACGGAAGCCGCATTCGCGCCCAAGCAGATAGCCCAGGTTATCGCCGAGGATTGCGCCCGCTGTCGCCGCCGCAATCACCAGTGGCAGAGTGAGCTGCTGAGTCGCGCCACTATAGATGGCCGCCGCCAGGAGAATCGTCTCGCCCGGTAGAGGAATCCCCATGCTCTCGATGGCGACCACGACCAGCACAGCCCAATAGCCATAGGTGGTCAGCAGGTGCGTCAGATCCAGGTTGGCAAAGTGGTCCATTGGAACAGTACCCCAGGTGTATCCGGTAAAGGGAACGCGGGTGTGAAGCGCAGCACGCCCAACTCGCACAGCGGTCGGGTACGACGGCTGCATGGGAAGCATACCGGGGAAACGTCTTCATTCCGTTACGGGAACGTCGCAATATTGTCGCGGCGGATGGATATGAGGGAAAGGGCTCATTCTACGAGAGGAGCGGCGGGTGCAAGCAGCAGCAGATCTCAGGCGAGTACGTGAAGATTCGCCGTTTGGCCCTTGTCAGATCGCTGAACATCCGCTATCCTACGTCATGGTAACACGGCTGGATTCGTTCCGCGACAGAGGAAGGGGCGGTTATGGCTGGCAATGGCAGGGTCTTCATCAGTCATTCACACGACGACAACGCGCGCTGTGCGCCGCTGCTGGCGGCGATGGAAGCCTGGGGCGTAGACTATTTCTTCGATACGCAGGGGTTGGGCGCCGGGCAGCAACTCAACGAGACGATACAGCGCGAGATTGCCACTCGCGATGTCTTCTTGCGCGTCTGCACCGCCGCCACACAGCGATCGTTCTGGATGAGCCTGGAAGTCAGCGCCTTTCGTGGCTTGCAGGCGGAGGACCAGCGCCGGGGACGGGGTAGCCAGCGGCTGCTGATCAATCTGATTCTCGACGGCGACTATACCCGCGAGCCGTTTGACAACGCAACGCTCTTCATTGACGCCGCCAGCAGGCCGCGCCCGGTGTGGATGGCAGAATTGGGGCGGGCATTGAATGTTTCGGCTCCCAGGGCGCAACGTCCGAAGGTTAGCCGTCGCGAGGTGGTGGCATACGGGGCGGCTGCCGCCGTCACCCTCAGTTCCACCGCAGCGGCAGGGGCGCTCTTTCTCGACTATCGCAGTCATACGCAAGGTCCGGTGGCGCAATTGCCGAAGTACTTGCCCGGCAAGCCGGTCTGGACGATCCCCAACGCCAGCCCGAAGAAGGATATACCAACGTTGCCCGTGGTCGGTGGTAATACGCTCTACCTGTTGAGCGTGGCGGATGTGACCGCCTACGATATTGGGCATGTCACCAATGGCACGCCCAAGAAGCTCTGGAGCCAGACCATCACGCCGAAGCAAACCATCGTCTCGCCGGCGGTGTATGGAAGTGTGCTGTATCTGGGTATAGATTCGACGCTGTACGCGCTCAATGCCCACAATGGCACGAAGATTTGGACCGTTGACCTGCCTGCAGATGATAACGGGATAGATTCGGGAGCGCTGTTAGTGAACGGCGTGATCTACATCTTCTCTCAGACGGGCCGCCTCTATACCTTCAGGGCTAAAGATGGCTCGCAGGTGTGGAATGATGTTGTGGATGCGACGGCATACTTACTCGACCACGCTTCTGGCCCGGCGGTGGATGGGGACAGTGTGTTCATCGGCTCACTGGATCATAACATCTATGCGCTGAATGCCAAAGACGGCTCGCAACGCTGGAAGGTGTTGACGCGCGGCCCCGTCATCTCGACACCAGCGGTGGTCAACGGCACTGTCTATATTGGCTCTGGTGACAATTACGTCTATGCCCTGAACACCAAAGACGGCTCGGTCAGGTGGAAGTATTTGACGGGTGAAGCGGTGAATTCAAGCCCAGCCGTGGTGGACGGTGTCGTCTACGTTGCCTCTGACGACCACTATCTCTACACGCTCGATGCCGAGACTGGCAAGCCGTACTGGCGCGCGCCTATCGGTGACCTCGATGCCTCAACGGGCATCATCGAAAAGGGCGGCCCTGTCACCTGCCAACCGGCTATCGCGGGCGATGCCGTTTGCGTGATGGACGATCTAAATTTCGTCGTTCGCAGCTACAGCCGCTCCGACGGCGAGTCGCGATGGACTTATGCATCCAAGAGCGGCTATGAGAACGCGGATCCGTTAGCCGCCAACGGACTTATTCTCTTCGGCTCCGGCGACCAAACCCTCTACGCTTTTGGCGCATAAGCGCGCCGAGTCTGGCATGGAAACGACACGCAACTACAGGCTGGCAGGCCGTTCGCGTGGTTGCGAGTGGGCAAGAATACTCTGAAGGGGAGGAATGTGCATGCCTGGGAACGGCAAGGTGTTCATCAGCCACACACACGAAGATAATGAGCGCTGCGCGCCGCTGCTGGCGGCGCTAGATGCCTGGGGTGTGGAGTACTGGTTTGATACGCAGCAACTCGATGCTGGGCAGCATCTCTCGGACCGCCTGCAACAGGCATTGGCGGAGCATGATGTGCTGCTGCGCATCTGCACGCCCGCCGCGCAATCGTCGTACTGGATGATGATGGAGATGAACGCTTTTCGCGGCCTCCAGCTCGAAGATCAGCAGCGCAAGCGCCACAATGCGCGTCTCAGCATCAACCTGATTCTGGCCCCAGGTTACGTCGCCAGTGCGGCTGACCGCGCCGACATCGTCATAGACGCGATGAATCAGCCTCGCCAACACACCTTCGCGGAGTTGCGCACGGCGCTGGGTCTCTCTGCCGCGGCGCGTCCGAAGCGTGGAGTCAGCCGACGTGCGGTGCTGGGCTTGGGTGCGGCTGGTATCATCACGGCGGGCGCGCTGGCAAGCGGCGGTGTGCTGCTCAAAGATCGCAACGAACAACCGGTTCACAAGCCATATCCCAAGCCGAAGACCATCCCGTTCGACAACCCGCAAACGATGGACCCGCGCATCAAGTGGTATTTCAAGGCTGGCGATGATCTGGGCATGGGCCTGGCGCTGGCAAATGGTGCACTTGTTCTCAACACACAAGATGGCTTGTATGCGCTCAAGTCTGAGGATGGCTCGATTCTCTGGACGAAACTGCAGATACGGGGCGATGCCAGCAGCATGCCGTGGGTCGCGGGCAATGTGCTCTATGTTGCCGCCAGTGAGGGGTTCACCGGCGGCACATTGTACGCACTGAAGGCGAGCGACGGATCACAGATTTGGACAGCCCAGATAGCCTCATCCTTCGAGGATTTGCAAATAGCAGTCGCCACTGACCGCATCTTTATGGTCACCGACGATGGGTCCATCATTGCCTATAGCACCGCCGATGGCTCCAAGCAGTGGCGCAGCGCGACCGCGATGGCCAAGGGCGCGCGTGGAGCGCCCGCATCGGACGGCAACGCGGTGTATATCGGCTCGCCAGATGGCAACCTCTATGCACTGAGCGCCGCCGATGGCTCACTGCTCTGGCAGCATCAGACCGGTGGTGAGATTGCTGACACGCCAGCCATAGCCGGTGGTGCGGTCTACTTCGGCTCGAAAGATCAGCATATGTACGCGCTGAACGCCACCGATGGTTCGCTCAAATGGCGCTATGCGGCGGGAAACGAGGTCAACATAGCCCCAACCGTCGCCAAAGGCGTCGCCTATATTGGTCTGCTCAATAACCTGAATGCATTCGACGCGAATACTGGCAAGCTCCTCTGGCAGGCGCCCGCAGGTGACCCGAATGGTTTCGAGTTTATTGATAGCGTGGCGGCGACAGTGCTGGGCGATGCGATCTACGCCGTGTCGGATAACTATCTATATGCCTTCAGCGCAGAGCAGAAGAAGAGCGTCTGGCGCTTCAAGTTGAATAGCATTCTTTCGCTCGACGCGACGATGGTTGCCACCAGCGATACCCTGTACTTCGGCGGCGCCGATCACGCGCTCTACGCGCTGAATACCACGCTGCCGCAATAGAGATGTGGGCAGGCCAGCAGGGTGGATGTTGGTTGAGCGACGGCGCGAGCTTTACTTGTGGCTCATAAGCGATGAATGGGGAGAGTGCCATGTCTGGCAAGGTCTTTATCAGCCATGCCCGCGAGGATTTCGCGCGCTGTGCGCGTCTGCTGAAGGCGCTGGATACCTGGGGCGTGGATTACTGGTATGAGACGATGGAGCATGCGGCGGGCCAGCGGCTCACTGAGCAGGCGCAGATGGCGCTCTCGGAATGTGATGTGTTCCTGCGGATCTGCACGCGCGACACGAAGCGTTCCTATTGGATGGGTATCGAGGCGGGCAGCTTCCTGAGCTTGCAGGCCGAAGACCATCGCAAAGGGCAGGTAGACCGGCGCAAACTCGTCAATCTCGTGCTCGACCCCGCCTATGTGCGTGAGCCATTCGACGCCAGCGCCACGGTGATTGACGCGACCAATACGGGATGGGCGGGCTGGGTCAACGAACTGCGCCGCGCGCTGAGCCTGCCGCCGCTGGTGGATATCGTCGCCGTGGCCCAGGAGATTAATCCGCCGCAGCCGGAGGGCATCAGCCGGCGCAAGGCGATTGGGCTGGCTGCGGCGGGTGCCGTCGTGCTGGCTGCGGCGGGCGCGGGTGGGCTCGCGCTGCTGAAGCATGGCGGCACTACCACAGCGATTCATACGCCCACAGCCACGCCGACACCGCCAAGTAGCGACCCGCATCTGCGCTGGTGGTATCAGACGCCTTCACACGCCAGTGTCACGAAGTTCGCCAATGCCATTGATTCCTCCCTGGCGGTGGCCAATGGCGTGATCTATACCGCAACGGAGGATGGTGGGGTCTACGCTCTGAGCGCCATTGGACTGCAACTGCTCTGGAGCAAGCCACTCGGCATTTCGGTCTCGGCTACGCCGCTGGCGGTCTATAACAATCTTGTTTACGTCCGGGTCAATGGCGGAGATTATACACTCTATGCGCTGGATGCCCAGCACGAAGGCAATGAGGTCTGGCATCTTAATTACACTGCGACGGGGCCAGCGATTGTAGACGGCGTGCTCTATGCCGGAGGTAATGGCCTAGCTGGTGCGGTCATCAATGGCTTCGATCCTATGACGGGAAAGTCGCTCTGGGGTGGCGCTACCAATGGCTATCCATCGGGTACACCCGCCGTGGCTAATGGCATTGTCTATATCGGCACGGACAAAGGGTATGTCCACGCGTTCAGCATAACCACGCCACATAGCGAGATATGGAGCGCGAAAGCGGGTGCGGACGCGATTGCGCAGGGGAAAGATGGCGCTATCGTCAACTTGCCAGCAATCGCGAACGGTATTGTGTACATTGGCTCAGAAGATCACAACCTCTATGCGTTGGATGCGCTCACTGGCGCGCAACGCTGGAAATATCCTACGGGCGACGAGATATTCTATTCCTCACCGGCTGTGGCCAACGGCATGGTGTATGTCGGCTCCGAAGATCACATGATCTATGCGCTGGACGCGAAGACGGGGACGAAGGTTTGGAGCTATGAGACGAAGGGAAAGGTTGCCTCGTCACCCGCAGTCGTCGGCGCTATGCTCTATATTGGCTCTAGCGATAGGTCTGTCTATGTGCTGGATGCCAAAACTGGGTCGCTGCTCCACAAATATGCCGTGAGTGGGTCGGTGGTGGTGCAACCGATGGTGGTCAATGGCATTCTGTATGCGGGCGACGCCAACGGCATTGTGTATGCCTTCGATGCGGCGCAATAGGATAAGGGGCTGGGCTGAACGGCTGTGCTATAGTCTGAATATGAGCAGGAATATTGAACGGACTGAGGCAAGGCCGCTGGTCTCGGTGATCATCCCGACGATGCGGCGTCCGCTGAGGCTGGCGCGGGCGCTGGCGAGTGTGGCGGCGCAGACGTACCCACAGGTCGAGGTGGTGGTGGTCAACGATGGTGGTATGCCAGTGGAGGCGGTGATCGAGCGGGCGCGACGGGAGGGTGGACGCCCGATCACGTATCTGGCGCTGGCGGCGAATATGGGGCCATCGGTGGCGCGGAGCCGGGCGATTGCCGTGGCATCGGGCGAGTTGATCGCGTTGCTGGATGACGATGACCGCTTTCGGCCGGGGCATCTGGCGCGGCTGGTGGGGGCGCTGACGGCTGACCCTGGGGCGGCGCTGGCGTATGATGATGCGCTGATCCAGGTGGAGGAGGGAACGGCGGCGGATGGGGAGCCGCGCGTGGTGGCGGAGTGCCGCTTCGGGCTACCATACGATGAGGCGAAGTTCGATATAGATGACTATATCGTGACCAGCGCGGCGCTGTTTCGACGCGAGGCGTATGAGGCGGCAGGCGGATTCGATGCGACGCTGCCGTTTCTGGAAGACTGGGATCTGTGGCTGCGGCTGCGCCAGCGGGGGCGGTTGGTGTATGCGCCGGGGGAGATCGGCGTGGATTATAGCTTACGGGCGGAGGCGGGCGATAACCTGGGCAGCACGTTCGATGCGCGGAGGCGGGCGGCGCTGGATCTGCTCTCGGCGCGCTATGGGCTGCCGCGGCTGGAACCAAAGACGTTTCTGGATGTGGCGCGCGGGCTGGGGTTCGCGGTGAGGCCGGTTGCGGTGTCGCGCCGGTAAAGTAAACCGGCGGAGACCCCAAAGGACCTTAGTGTGTCGGCGGGATGCCGCCGCAACAGCAGACAGACAGGAATGTCTGTCCTACCGTGGCGGCGACGGGCGTCCGGCGGGGCACGGGCGTCCACCGGACGCCCCTACGCGAGATGAGCGGGATGCTCTGCTATTTGCCGTTTTCGCCATTTTCGCCGTCATTTTCTTCGCCGTTGTCTTCGAAGGGGATGGCGATGGGTTCGTCTTCGTCGTCGCCGTACATGGTGGCGATGGAGACGACGCGGTCGCCATTCTCCATGTACATGACGCGGACGCCCTGGGTGGGGCGGCTGCTCTGGGCGACGGTGTGCCAGTTGGTGCGGATGACGACGCCGTTGGCGGAGATGAGCATGAGATCCTGGTCGTCTTCGGTGAGGATACGGGCGGCGGCGACACTGCCGGTTTTGTCGGTGAGGCGGGCGGTGATGACGCCGCCGCCGCCACGTCCCTGGGTGGGGTACTCGTCAATTGGCGTGCGTTTGCCGTAGCCTTTGGTGGTGATGACGAGCAGTTCGGAGCCAGGGATGGCGTGGCAGAGGGAAACGACGTTATCTTTCTCGTCGAGGCGGATGCCGCGGACGCCGCCGCTGGTGCGGGAGGCGGCGCGCAGCTCTTGCACCTCGAAGCGGATGGCCTGGCCGCGCTCGGTGACGAGGATGATTTGGTCGCCAGCCTGCACGAGGCGCGCGCCGATGAGTTCGTCGCCGGGTTCGAGGTCCATGGCGATGAGGCCAAGGCTGCGGACGACGGCGAATTCGTCGAGGCTGGTCTTCTTGACTTCGCCGCGCTTGGTGGCCATGACCATGTAGTCGCGGGCGACGAATTTGGGTACGCAGACGACGCCGGTGACGGATTCCTCTTGGTCAATGCCGATGAGGTTGCGAAGATGCTCGCCTTTGGCGGCGCGGCCTACATCGGGCAAGTTGTAGGCTTTGAGTTGATAGACTTTGCCGCGATTGGTGAAGAAGAGCAGGGAGTCGTGGGCGTGGACGACGAGCAGGTGGGCGACATCGTCATCTTCGTGGGTGGTGATGCCGCGTGAGCCTTTGCCGCCGCGCCGCTGGGCGCGATAGGCGCCGGTGTTGATACGCTTGATGTAGCCGTTGGCGGTGAGGGTGACGACGACTTCATCGTTGGGGATGAGGTCTTCTTCGGAGAACTCACCGGCTTCGGCTTCGACGATTTCGCTACGGCGCGGGTCGCCGTACTTCTCCTTCAGTTCGTTGAGGTCTTGCTTGATGAGGGCGCGAACCTCTTGAATATCGGAGAGGATCTTTTGCAGGTTGGCGATGGTACGCTTGATCTCGGTGAGTTCGTCCTGAATCTTGCGGCGTTCCAGGGCGGCGAGGCGACCTAGCTGCATGTCGAGGACGGCTTTGGCCTGCTCTTCGGTGAGGTGGAAGCGGGTTCGCAGGTTGTTGGAGGCGGTCTCACGATTTTGTGAGCGACGGATGGTGTCTATGACGGCGTCGAGGTTGTCGAGGGCGATGGTGAGGCCGTCGAGGATGTGCTTGCGGGCTTCGGCTTTGGCGAGGTCGTGTTTGGTACGGCGGGTGATGACGATCTCGCGGTGGTGGATGTAATGCGAGAGGAACTGCTTGAGGGTGAGGGTACGCGGCTGGCCGTCCACCAGGGCGAGCATATTGGCGCCGAAGGCGGTTTGCATGGCTGTGTACTTGAAGAGTTGATTGAGGATGCTGGTGGGGCGGGCGTCGCGGCGCAGGTCTACGACGACGCGAATGCCCTGGCGGTCGGATTCGTCGCGGACATCGGTGATGCCGTCAATTTTCTTCTCGCGGGCGAGTTCGCTGATCTTTTTGACGAGGTCGGCTTTATTGACCTGATAGGGCAGTTCGCTGACGATGATGCTGACTTTGCCGCGCTCGGTTTCTTCGGTGTGGGCTTTGGCGCGGACGACGATGCGGCCGCGTCCGGTGGTGTAGGCGCTGCGGATGCCCTCGCGGCCCTGGATGGCGCCGCCGGTGGGGAAGTCGGGGCCACGGATGATGTGGCTGAGGTCTTCGATGGCGGCGTCGGAGTGGTCAATGAGGTAGATGATGCCGTCGCAGACCTCGCGGAGGTTGTGCGGCGGGATGTTGGTGGCCATGCCGACGGCGATGCCAGCGGAGCCGTTGATGAGGAGGTTGGGCAGGCGCGCGGGAAGGACGACGGGTTCTTCGCTGTGGCCGTCGTAGTTGGGCCGGAAGTCTACGGTGTCGCGGTCAATGTCGGCGAGAAGCTCGGCGGCAATCGCCGCCATCTTGGCTTCAGTATATCGCATGGCTGCTGGTGGATCGTCATCCAAGCTACCGAAGTTGCCCTGACCCATGACAAGGGGGTAGCGCATGTTCCACCACTGGGCGAGGCGGACGAGGGTGGCGTAGACGGCGGCGTCGCCGTGGGGGTGGTATTCCTTGAGGACTTCGCCGACGATGCCGGCGCATTTGCGGAAGGAGCGGTTGGACTGGAGGCCCATCTGGTCCATGGCGTAGAGGACGCGGCGATGGACGGGTTTGAGGCCATCGCGGACATCGGGCAGCGCGCGGCTGACGATGACGCTCATGGAGTAGTCGAGGTAGGCGTTGGTCATTTCTTGGACGATGGCGACGGGTTTGACGATTCCAAGCTCCATGCGATTGCGATCCTCCCGTAGGGCAAAACGATAAGGTTAGATGAGCGTTTTGCTGGAAATGTATTTTGCTGCGGTGTGCGACGAGCGCCTATGTCCGCCAATTGAAAACGGCGCGGCACCACGTTGACCACGGCTCAGGTGATTCAAGATAGGCATTCCGCGCAAACGTGCCGAAAGCGGCAATTGATGCGGCAATCCATGCCGTGTGGCGCGAAAAGCCATACATTAGTATACCACCGAAAAAGCCGCAGCCCGCTGTTTTGGTGGGGAACCGGCCATGACGGGCTATGGGGCACGGTCGCCGCTTCGGCCATGAATGGCCAGGGCGCAAGCGACGAGGCATGAATGCCCAGATGCATACTCCTGGGCCAGTGGCCGATGTGGCCTATGTGCGTGCGCTGGCAGACAAGAATGTCTGCCCTACCAGTGGCCGGGATGGCCGTAGATGAGAGTTGCCGATTCTGCCGATTTGCACAGTTGCCGAAATGACCGTGATGGTGAGGGAGATGACCGGAATTGGCGCGAATTGTCTGGAGATTTTTCGCCGTTTTCGCCGCAATTGCATATGGCGCGCATGGATGGCAGTTGCCGATTCTGCCGATTTTTCGATGTGCGCGGAGGGCGAGGTGGGGAATAGAGGAAGCTCTCGGCCTGAAGGCAGTGGGTAATTTCGTGCGAGCGGAGCGACTGAAGTACTGAGTTGCCGATTCTGCCGTTTTGCGCGGTAGCGTGGGGGTGAACGACGAGAGATGACAGGTGATGACGGGAGATTTTTCGCCGTTTTCGCCGCAGATGTGTTTGCATATGCGATGTCCTTCCTTGTGTCAGTGGCCGAAGTAGCCGATTTTTACCTGCTGGCAGTTGCCGATTCTGCCGATTTTTTGATTTTGCACAGAGGGCAAGTTGGGTGGTGGAGCGAGGACGTAGCATGAATGCCACGGGTAATCCCGGCTGGATGGGAGCGTGGAGTTGCCGCAGTTGAGTCATAGGACAGTTGCCGATTCTGCCGATTTTTCGACAATGGTAGAATGGTAGACAGGAATGCCTGTCCCACTGATGGCCGAAATGGTCGTTTTTTTGGTTGTGAAGGTACAGGTGATGCGGGCGGGGCGCGAGGCTATGGCGGGCATCGTGGGGGTAGCGTAGCATGGGGGCGCAGGGGCGGCGAGTGGACAGGGGCGGGCGAGCGGGGACATTCATGGACAAGCGTGGACACGCGTTGATGGGGTCTGGCGGGTATCATCGTCACGAAGGCCTCTACCTGAGGCTACGGTTGTGGCTGGGAGGCATATGGTGGCCGAGGAGATATGTAGCGCGGCGTTTCGAAGGCATCCGGCGCGCGACTACCTGCGTGGTACATCCGCGTGTTCGTTATCGCTGGCGATGGGAATGAAGGGGCGCTGGGAACAGGGGTGGTAGCTGCTCCCAGCGTCCGAGCGCTGAGCGGTGATGGTTGCGAGCGTGATGGGTTAGGGCTGGGCAGTTAGTCCGGACATGCCGCCATCCACGAGGGGATAGTGGCCGCTGTTGACGGCTTTGGTGAGCATGTCGAGGACGGCCTTCGATTGATCCTGGGTGAGGATGCCGCCGCTGGCGGCCTGATTGAGATAGGTCTGTGCCGCGCCGAGGTAGGCTGCGCTGACGTCAGAGAGCTTGACGTGCTGAGCCTGTGCAATCTGGGCGACCGTCTGATTGTGGCCGAGGTCAGATTCGAGTGCGGCGGGGGTGATATGCAGCGCACCGGCGACGGCGTTGACCAGGGCAGTGCGCGCGCCCATGACCTGTTGCAGCACCATCGGATTGCTTTGCAGCGAGCTGGCGATGGTCTTACTGTTCAGGTTGAGGCAGGGCTGGTTGCCAACCTGCTTCAGCATTTGTTTGAGTTGGTCGCGCTCGACGGCGGTGATCTTGCCGTCGGCGGCCATCTGATCGAGCACCTTGCCGCTGGCGTCTATGTTGGCCTGTTCGAGCGCGGAGGGGCTGATGTGCAGGTCATTGGCGAGGGTTTGCTCGTAGATCTGGCAATACTTGCCGGATTGCGAGCCGTCGCTGGCGACGGTGTAGTGGGGCGCGGCCTGGGCTTGCGCGGGGAGCCGTGTGCCCAGCAGAAAACCGCCAGCAAGCCCGACTAGCAGCAGGCCGCCTGCGGCAAGTGCGATGATGATGCGTTTTCGCGTGTCCATTGTGTCTCTTCTCCTCTCGGATTCCCTCTCGATGCACTATCACTTCTACGTTCGGGTGAATGTGGGTGTTTGGGTTGGTGTCAGCCGGGCGTCCGGCGTGGGTTGGCACCAGCCGGGCGTCCGGCGTGGGTTGGCACCAGCCGGGCGTCCGCCGGACGCCCCTACAGATCTCCTCCTATCGCTATCAGAGTGTACGCGCGGATGAGTGGTGGGGGTATGGCAATGTGTCGCAAGATTGTCGCGGATTGGGCGGTCGCGGACCTAACCCCCGGCCCCTTCCCTACGAGGGAAGGGGAGAATGGCCGGCGCATGGGCGCACAAGAGTTATTCATAGCGGAGCACCTCTAGCGGGCGGACGCGGGTCGCGGACCAGGCGACACTGGCGGCGACCACGGCGCAGAGGGCCGCTGTGGCGAGGACGATGCCCAGGGCGAGCGCGGGCACGATACCTTGCGAGGACCATTGCGTGAAAATGAGCCTGCCGAGGGCTGTCGTGACGGCAAGCACGAGCAGCAGGGCAAGGGATGCGCTGGTGATGCCAATGACGGCGTTTTCGATGAGGATCATGCCGAGTACGCCACCGCTGGTGTGGCCGACCGCTTTGAGAATGCCCATCTCGCGACGGCGCTCAAGCATGGCGAGGGCGACGATGTTGGCGACCATGATGATGCCCGCGAGCATCGCCAGGGAGGCGAGCGTCTCGATCAATTCAATGATGTTGTCGAGCAGGGCATCTACCTGTTGGAGCAGCACACCAAGGCTGAGGGTGATGACGCCTGGCACGGCGCGCTTGATGCGCTGGAGGGTGGCGTCGCTGGTGGTAGGATCGAGATGGAGCGCGTAGACGGTATAGGTATTGTCGCCGCCCAGGGTGTTCACGACGCTCGAATCCACCAGCACGGGCGCGAAGCTGGATAGCTCGCCGCCGGAATAGAAGCCGACGATGCGCAGGGTCGCGGTTGCGCTGCCGCTGAGATTGCTGACGGTGAGGGTATCGCCTAGCTTGAGGTTGAGCGGCGGCTGCGACTGGCTCTGGGGCAGCAGCGCGTTCATGGTGGCCGCGTCCGCTGTGCCGAGATTGCGGCCGGTGTGGGCATCGTGGAAGCCGCGCGCCAGGGTGACGGGGGGCACATCGCCTGCCGCGAGGTTGACGCCGTCCAGTCCGCTGAGTGCGGTGTTGGCGCCGGTGCTATCGGGCGGCAGGAGTTGCGCGAGTGGCACGCCGTTGACGGCGACGATGGTATCGGGAACGGCGCGCGTGACCAGCAGATGCGAGATGCCGGAGGTATGCGCCAGTTGCGCGGAGACCAGTGGGGCATCCTGGCCGCTGGCGATGATGAAGGCGTTATCCTGCTCGTGGGTGGCGGCGAGTTGCGCGAGAGAATCTTTCAAGCCCTGGCCGAGCGCGAGGCCGATGCCGATGGCGAAGACGCCGCAGAAGAGGGCAACGAGTGTCGTGGCGTTGCGGAGTTTCGCGCGCCCGATGTTGCGCATGGCCAGGCGGATATCGGCCTTCGCGCCACGCGGCAGCAGGAGCGCCGCGGTGCCGCAGAGTCCGAGGATGAGCAGGAGTACGCCCAGGCCGGGGGAGAATCGCAGGAGCGCTGCGCCCACCAGCAGCGCCAGAGCAACGAGCGCGAGATAACCCCAGCGCAGGCCGTTGGGCACGGTGAACTTGCTGAGCAGCCATGCCAGCCCGGCGAAGCAGAAGGTCAGCAAGGACAGGAGCAGCCCCGCGCCCGCGACCACGCCGAACGCCAGCAGGGGGTTACGCAGGATGCTGAGCGCCAGCAGGAAGAAGAGCGCGCCAAGCAGGCTCACCAGCAACGTCGAGGAGATCGCGCGGCGGCATCCGCCCGGCTCCGGCGCTTCGCGCAGCACCGCCAGCGGACGCACGGCGCTATTCTGGGCGATGGGCAGCAGGCCGAAAATGAGGGTGGTCGCGCAGCCGATGGCGACACCTGAGGCGACGATCAGTGGGTCAATGACGACGGGCAGGGTCATGAAAAAGGCACGCGCGACCAGCGCGGAGACGAGCAGGCTGACGCCGACGCCCGCAGCCGCGCCCAGCGCGCCACCAGCAATTCCGAGCAGCGCCGCCTCCAGACCGAACATAAGCAGCAGGTCGCGCTGGCGGTAGCCGGTCGTCTTGAGCATGGCGATTTCGAGCAAGCGGCGGCGCAGCAAGACCTGCATGGTGTTGATGATGCCAACGCCACCGATCAGCAATGCCAGCAGGCCAATTACCTGAAGGAAGTTGCGTAGCCCCTGGATCTGGTCGCGCGCATCTTGCTCAGCCTGGCGGACGGTGGTGGTGGTGACGAGCGGGAAATGCTGGCGAATGCGGGCGGAGACGGCGGTGGCGGCGACATCGCTGTGGCTGGGGACGTTGACCCAGAGCCAGGTGTAGCCAGCGGGCGCGCCAGCGAGGCTGGGCATGGCGTCGTAGGCTTGCTGGCTGAGGAGCATGTCTGGGCGGCCCAGGAGAAAGCCAGTGTTGGCGATGACGCCGCCGATGGTGACAGAGCCGGTGCGGCCTTCATCGGTGATGATGGTGAGGGTGTCGCCGGGGTGGACGTGGAGATATTGCTGGAGGCTTTCGGTGACGACGACGGTGTTGCCGGTCATCACGGTGGCGAGCGAGGCATTGGCGGGAGTAAGAAACTGGATGCCGCCGCTTAGCGGCCAGACGGCAGGATCTACCGTCTCGAAGCCGAAACGCTGCAAGCCGCTGGCGGTGGAGGTGGTGGCGCTGCTGGAGACGGATGCGGTGTAGTCGGTGATGAGACCTTGAGACTTCAGCGCGGCGAAGTAGGTGAGTTGTCCGGTGGTGAGGTCGTGCGATTCGGTATGCACGGCGATGTCGCCACCATTGAGGGCGCGGATGTTGCCGGAGAGCGCGGCGTTGACCATGCCACCGACGAGTTGGAGCGCAACGATCACCAGGACGCCGATGGCGACACAGAAGACCGCGA
This sequence comes from Ktedonobacterales bacterium, assembly GCA_030167145.1. Lineage (GTDB taxonomy): Bacteria > Chloroflexota > Ktedonobacteria > Ktedonobacterales > JADMIN01 > SMAG-U1939. The sequence goes on from CP126532.1 coordinate 1,291,949, forward strand.
AGACGCTGCGCTGCCCGCCGCGCGCGAGCGAGCGCATGGCGTATTTCGCGTACATGGCGGCTTTCATGATGCGCTCCTCGCGCTGGTCGCGTCGCCCGCGATGAGGCCATCCACGATGGTGATGGCGCGGTCACAGGTGGCGGCGACGGTGGGATCATGGGTGGCGATGATGAAGGTCGTGCCTGTCGAGGCGCGCAGATCCCGCACCATCCGCAGCACATTCTCACTGTTCGCCCGGTCCAGGTTGCCGGTCGGCTCATCCATGATGATGATCGCCGGGTTGGTGGCCAGGGCACGCGCCACCGCGACCCGCTGCTGCTCACCGCCGGAAAGCTGGTTGGGCTTGTTGCCCAGCCGGTGCCCCAAGCCCACCAGGGTCAGCAACTCCTGGGCGCGGCTGGCGGGACTGCCAGGATGCTTGCCGACGTAGAGCGGCACCTCGACGTTCTCCTGGGCGGTGAGGGTGGGGATGAGGTTGAAGGCTTGGAAGACCATGCCGATCTTCTGGTTGCGGATGCTGGCGAGCTGGCCTTCGCTGGCGCGGGTGATGTCGACCCCATCCACCAGCACCTGGCCCTGCGTGGGGCGGTCGAGGCCGGCGATGATGCCCAGCAGCGTCGATTTGCCGGAGCCGGAGGGGCCGATGATCGCGACGAGTTCGCCGTGCTGGATGCGCAGACTGACCCCTTTGAGGATGTCAATGCGCTCGCGGCCCAGCGGTAGCGATTTGTAGACAGCAATCGCTTCCAGGGCGGCGCCGATTGCTGCCGCGCCTGGCTGTTGGCGATGCGGCCCTAGGCTGGTTTCCATTGGTTGGTGGTCCCTTTCCACGTATTCGCGGGCACAAAAACCCCATATGCGCCCAATGGCTGGGTGGCTCCTGGTAGATTCGTATGAATATGCATGGATGCGGCGAGTGTGGTTGCGCACCCTGGTGGGGAGGCTAGGCGACGTTGGTGACGACGCCTGCCGCTTGTTGGGCGCGCGGTCCGCTGTAGCCACGAATGAGCGCGACAATGGCGATGAAGGTGAGGAAGGCCATGGCGGCGACGTGGGCGAGCCAGGAGCGGGTGAGGTCTAGCTTCCAGACGCCAAATGCGGTGGCGAAGTAGGTGGGGTCGTCGGCGCGGGTGGTGAGACCCCAGGCGATAACGCCGCCGAGCATGGCCAGCATGGCGAGGGTGGCGACGGTGGCGGGCCAGAGTGAGAAGCGGAAGAGGCGCGGGTTGATCTGGCTGCGGGCAATGGCGACCGAGACGGCGAGGGTGCTGGCCAGCGCCGCGAGCAGAAAGAGGGCGATCCACGAGCCGAAGACCCAGAGGTTGGAGGTGCTTTGTGCGCTGGCTGTCGCATGGCTGGGCGCGATGATGTTGAGGATGGTCCAGGTCCAGGCGAGCCAGATGGCGAGGGCGATGGGCGGGACAAGGTAGAGCAGGAGGATATCCCAGCGTTTCGCGGCCAGGGCCTGGCGCGCGGAGGCGAGGGCGATGGGCAGGCCACCGACGAGCACGGCAAGCAGGGCGACGACTGCGCCAGCCATGACGACATGGTAGGCGAGACCGATGTCGGGGTGGGCGGTGGAGAGGCGGTTGATGTCGTCTTCAACCATCTGGTTGAAGCTGAGTCCGGCGACGACGAAGCCGATATAGGCGCAGAAGACGGTGATGGCAGTGCGACGCGGGCGATTGAGCATGGCGAGGATCCTCCCAGTTTCGTCGAGGGGATGAATATGCGCGTCAAGGGCGCCGAAGAGTACGTCGAGCAGGGTCATGGGTGTGAGCGGGCAGGCTGCGAGGACTGCGGCGAATTCGTCGCCGTAGCGCACCCGCCAGTAGCGCGGATAGAGTTGGAGCAGCCACGAGCCTCTGGTATGCATGTGCGCGCCTCCGCTAAATGAGTGCCAGACGGCGCAGGCCGGTGGTGGCGAAGGCGTGGAGGCTGGTGAGTTGCTCACGCAGGGCTGCCACACCAAGGCCGGTGATCTGATACGGCCGGCGGCGGTCTTCGGCGGCGAGCGGGGCGATCAGGCCGCGCTGCTCGAGGCGGGCGAGCGCGCCATAGAGGGTGCCGGGGCCGAGGCGGACGCCGGCCATCTGTTCGATGTCTTCGATCATGGCGTAGCCGTGCTTAGGGCTGCCGGCGAGGCTGGCCAGGATCAATAGCGATGGGTCGGAAAACCGGCCGAGATCGGAAAGGTCAGTGCCCATCCACGGTTCCTCATTTTCTCCTACGTGCCACGATAGTACGTGTGGCGTTATATCGTCTGACGTAATGGTAACGTGGAGGGTGGGGTGGTGTCAAGTGGTTGAGGAGTGAGGGAGGAGGTGGGGTAGGTAGACGAGGAAGGTGGGTACATACAAACCTAACACCTCCAGAGCGGGGATGCTTGGCTGTGAGAGCCAGTATGTTCCCTGTCTGGAGGTGCGATTTTTAGCTGAACTGCTGCGCATGTGAGCGCCGGATTAGCGAACCAGTGGCAGTTACAGTCATGCGCGCGCTTGGTTCATGTGCAACGCCTCATGAAGCCGCCGGTTCAAATATCGGCGCGAAGAGGGCATTAGTCTGAAGCGCAGGCGGGTTTCGTGTAGCCTGTATATGCGCAGGCATAGGGATTGGTGCCGCTGCCGTCCTCGGCGAATCCGCGAGCCTGCACGTCGGCGGTGGGGGCATAATACATGTTTCCGTACCATACCTTGGTGCCCGCCTGGAAGTCAGTGGCGCCGCACCAGTTGTCGCAGTAGTCGTATCCATACGTCGAGTTGTTCAACTGGCTCAGGTAGGTCAGTGATCCACCTGAGCCGATCAGCCAGAGCTGTGCGTGGATGTCCAGCCAGCAATCGGCGTACAAACATCCGCCGTTATCGTTCATTACGGTGCGTGCCCAGTTGGTTTGGCAGGTGGGGGACCATATAACGTAGACGGTTCCGTAAGGGCCAGCCCCAAAATACGTGTAGAGAGTCGCGGAGCGCACTGCGTAGGAGCCTGAGACGCACCCTGCGGCATACGGATCAACGCCGTCGCAGTGGGCATGGCTGGGAGACGAGGCGCAGGCGCTGGTCAGCGCGATGGTGGTGTGGGCGGGGGCGGCGTGCGCGGTGGTCGCTTTGGTGAGATTGCCACCCAAGAGGAGCGCGGCGACGAGCATCGCGGCGATGCCGAGCTTCTTGAACGCTGCTCGCTGGTTTCGGAGCATCTTGCTTTCCCTTTCGTGCATGTGTTCTGGCCAGGGACGCTCTCTGGCCAGAGCTGGCTTCAAGACAGCGCATCTATCCTAGTTGACAACTGCCAGGCGGGCCTATATCATCCCTATATCATCTTTACGTCAGTTTCCTATCGCGTTGGTGTAGTGCGGCGGACTGTGGGTTGGTGAGGGAACGCGCGCTGTCGGGATGGCGGTGCGCGGAGGGGAGGGAGATGACGAGCAAGGGGACGCATCCGGAGGTGGCGAGGAGGCAGACAAGGACGACGACCGTAAGGACGACGCCGAATCTGTATCTGCGGCAGGCGCGGGCGGAGCAGTGTCTTTCACAGGACGAGTTGGCTGAGCGGCTGGGCACGACGCAGGTGACAATCAGCCGGTGGGAGCGCGGGCTGACACGGCCTAGCCCGTATTACCGCCGCAAGCTGTGCGAAGTGTTTGATCTGACGCCTGCTGCGCTTGGGCTGGTGGCTGATGAGCACGAGGAGGGAGATCTGGCGGGGGAGGGTAGGGATGCGACGGTGTCAGTTGCCGCGCTTCCCCGCATACATGAGCCAACAATGCTGATCCCGCCGCTATCGCCGTATGGGCTGGTTGGGCGCGAGGCGCTGGTGGAGACGCTCGCGCGGCGCCTGTGCGACTTGCTTCCGGGTGCGGCATATGCGCTGTACGGGCTGCCCGGCGCAGGCAAGACGGCGCTGGCAATTATGCTTGCGCGCCATCCAGAGATACTGGAACGTTTTCCCGATGGGGTGCTCTGGGCTGGCGTGGGACATATGCCGAATATACCTGGACTCCTGGCGAGTTGGGGGACCAGGTTGGGCATGACTGCTATGGAGATGCGCCAGTTCACCCGCGCGGATCATTGGGCGCGAGCAATCCATGCGGCCATTGGGGAGCGGCGGATGCTGATGGTGGTGGATGATGTGTGGAGTGTGCGGGATGCGGTGGCATTCAAAGTTGGAGGGCCAGGGTGCGGGCATCTGATTACGACGCGGTTTGCGGCGATTGCGCTTGAGCTTGGTGGCGAGAACAGCAGTGCAGTGAGGGAACTCAGCCAGGAGGCTGGTATCGAACTGCTGGAGCGGCTAGCGCCGCAGGTGGTGGCGAGCGCGCCTGGTGAGGCGCTACATCTGGTGCAGTCAGTAGGTGGGCTGCCTCTCGCAATCACATTGCTCGGCAGATATCTTCGGGTGCAGTCGCACGGGGGCCAGCAGCGCCGCCTGCGGGCAGCCTTCGAGCGGTTGCGCGACGCGGAGGAGCGATTGCGGCTGGCGGCGATTTTCTCGCCGGTCGAACAGTCGCCGAATTGGTTGGCGAGCACACCAATCTCGCTGCAAGCTGCTATCGAGGTGAGCGAACAGCACTTGACTGCTACGGCGAGCAGGGCGCTGCATGCGTTGGCAGTCTTTCCGCCGAAGCCGAGTTCGTTTTCGGAAGAGGCGGCGCTGGCGGTATGTGTGGCTAATGCGGAAGAGACGCTGGATGTGTTGCTTGATGCGGATTTGCTGGAGAGCGCTGGCTCTGGCCGATATATGTTGCACCAGACGATTGCTGACTACGCGCGGCTCGGCTTAGGAGAAGGAATTGTTCGCGAGCGGATGGTGATGTTCTATTGCGCGTATGTGGAAAGGCATTTGTCAGATTACGCTGCGCTGGACCAGGAGAGCGCGAATGTGTTGGCGGCGCTGGAGCTGGCGCATACGGAGAGGATGGCGGAGACTCTGGTGAGGTATGTCTGTTTGGTCGCGCCATTTCTGCTGGCACGCGGACTCTATGCGATTGCCGAGACACATCTGCGACGCGCGCACGATGCTGCCGTCGAATTGTGCGACGATGTGAGGCTGGCGCAGATCTGGATGTATTTGGGATACGTTGCTGAGTTGCGCGGTGATCTGGCCCAGGCGGAATCGCTGTATGAGACGGGGATACAGGTCGCGCGCAGGACCGCGCAGAGCGAGACGCTGTGTGCGCTGCTGGCGCGTCGCGGCGAGGCGATTATCGCGCGTGGGCATTATCTGGAAGCTGAGCCGTATTTGGTGGAGGGTATCGCCCTGGCACGAAACCTGGGCGATCATCAGCGTTTGGGAGTGCTGATTCGCTTGCTTGGAGAGGTGGCCGACTGCGGAGGGGCGTCGGTTCGCGGTGATGCGCTGTATTTGGATGCGCTGCACCATGCGCAGGCGGTTCACGATGACGAAAATATCAGCGCGCTGCTCCAGAATCTTGGGGCGAAGGCTGTGCAACGCGGCGATTATGCCGAGGCAGATGGTTACTATGCTGAGGGACTTATGCACGCGCGTGCGATTGGTCATCGCCAGCGCATGAGTGCGTTGCTCAACAATATGGGTGCGCTCGCTTGCCTGCGCAAGCGGTATGAGGAGGCGGAGACGCTCTGCGGGGAGAGCCTGAATCTGGCGCGTGCGATTGGGCATCCGGTGCGCACGAACAACGCGTTGCAGAATCTGGGCGTTGTGGCGCGCGAGCGTGGAGCATACAAGGAGGCGGAACGGTATCTAGGCGAGGCGCTGGCTATCGCGCGGGAGATTCCACATGTGTTTCTGATAAGCGAAACGCTGTATGAGTGGAGCCAAATCTATGCGCGGCAGCGCCAATTCGAGCGGGCGAGCATGATGCTGGGGGAGGCGCTCGCGCTGGCCGAGGAGGTGGGCGCGCAGGAGGTGATGTCGCAGATTCACTATGGTCTGGCTCGCGTTGCTGCCGCGACGGGCGATCTGGCAGAGGCGCTGCGGCAGGGGCAACGCAGTCTGGAGATGTTCGACGCAATGCAACACGAGCAGAGCGGCACAGTGAGTGAGTGGCTTGATGCGCTGCGTCGTGAGATGCATGCGCAACGATCGGCGTCGCTGCCGTCATCATGGTAAGATGAGTGCGGGTGGGAGGCCGTATGCCGAGAAAGGTGCGTGCGGGTGGGAGGCCGTATGCCGAGAAAGGTGCGTGAGTTAGAGGCAGAGCTGCGCAAAGAAGGCTTTATCAGGCGGCCCGGAAAGGGGAGTCATCGGAGGTGGACCCATGCGCTTTATCCTGGCCATGTGGCACTATCAGGCCAAGAAGGCGACGATGCCAAATCCTATCAAGAGCGTGAAGTACGGAACGCTATTCAGACGGTGCGCGATGCGCGGAGGCAGCAGCCATGAGCGACATAGATGAGCAACATCCACATTATTCGATGGTGATCGAGTGGTCAGATGAAGACCAGGCGTATATTGTTTCGATACCTGAGTTTCCAGGCGATCATACGCATGGCGACACTTATGAAGAGGCGGTGAAGCAGGGGAAAGATCTGATCGAATCGCTTATCATGTGGACACAGCAGGACGGTAAGCCGCTGCCGCAGCCACGGCTATTTGCCGCGCGCTGATGTGATAGGCGGATGCTGTTGGTTGAGTCAGTATGGGTAGTCTACGGCGAGGCCAACGATGACGGTGGCGGGGTCTACAGTGCGGGCGGGGGTAATGACGGTGACGTTGGAGGCAGGGATGTATGCGGCTGTGTAGGGGATGTTCTGGGCGTCTAGCTCCTGGGCGAGGAGGGGATGCGCGCCCTGGCCGACGAGGATGAAGCTGGGGGTGGTGGCGTTGGTGACGGTTTGGAGGCTGCCGGGGGGGCGCTGGAGGCCGTGGAGGTAGACTTGATCGTAGTAGTCGGCGCAGGTGGTGGCGCCGTTGGTCTGAAAGGTGACGATGTTGCCGAGCCAGTGGTTGCACCAGGCGGCGGTGATGTGGTGGGCGTTCAGGTAATCGAGCAGGGGTTGGGTGTCGAGGGGGACGCGGGGGTAGTACGGGGATTGGAAGGTGGCGCTGGGGCTGGCGAAGGAGTAGGTGCCGAGCTGGAGCGCGCCGCCGAGCAGCAGCACGAGCAGGGCGACGCTCCAGCCACGGCGAATCGTGTGCTCGTTCGGAGCGTGGCGACGGAGGGTGGTCCAGGCCCAGGGCGCGGCGAAGAGCGCGAGGAGCAGGAATGGCTCGACCAGGACGAGGGGGACGGCGTAGCGACCTGCCCAGTCGCGCTCGCAGGGTTTGGTGGCGGCCCAGGCGGAGGTGCCGAGGCAGAAGACGGCGGTGATGATGGCTGCATAGAGCAGCGGCAGTCCGGAGCGCACTGCGCCAGCGCCAGCGCTGCGTCCGCGCCGCAGCAGCCAGAGCGCGGTGGCGATGGCGAGCAGCGGTGGCAGCAGGAGTGCGAGCCGCAACGGCAGCCAGGCGAGGGTTTCGGCGGGGAGGCCACCGGCAAGCGCGCGGGGGGCGACACAGGTGGCATAGCGCGCGGTGATGGCCGCGCCGAGGAAGAGGCGTCCGTGGCGGGCCGCGCCGCTGACATCGCCGCTGACGGAGGGCTGGCTGACGAAGATGAGCAGGTTTTCGCCGGAGTGCTGGATGGCGTAGAGCCAGGCGGGGAGTCCGCCGAGGGCGACGCCGGGGATGAGGGCGAGCAGCGGGGTGAGGGTCGCGCGGGGGGTGGATGCGGGAGAGGATATGGCGGAAGGGGAGACGGCGGGACGGCGCAACAGCCGTGCCCAGAGGTGTGGGACGACGCGGGCGATGAGTGGGGGCAGCAGCCAGAGGGCGCAGGCGGCGAGGGCGTAGGTGACGAGGGGGTTGATCCAGATGCCAAGACCGGCGAAGAGGCCGAGGATCGCCCAGCGCCGCGCCAACTCGAAGCTGCCCGCGCCCGCGCGCAGGCGACCGGCTAGCTCGACGGCGCAGAGCAGCAGCGCCAGGGAGACGACGTAGATTTCGATCTGGCCGCCCCAGGTGCGGAGTTCAGCGACGGCGTCATAGAGCGGGGGAGCGGCGGCGAAGAGCGCGGCGATGCCCGCGAGCAGTGGAGTGGTGCGCGCGGCTTTGGGCAGCAGGGCGCGAGCGAGGCGCCAGGTGAGATAGACAAGGGGGAGGGAGAGCAGGAGTGGCACGGCGCGCAGCGCCCAACTGGACGGCCCAAAGACGCGGAAGAGCGCCGCCGCGAGATAGGCTTCGAGGCTGCCCATGTAGGGCTGCAAGTAGAAGTAGGTGGGGAACTGGCCGTGCAGGATGCGCTCCGCCTGGATGCCGACGAGGGCTTCGTCGCCGTCAATCATGGCGTGGGTGCGGACGATGAGCAACGCGCGGGCGGCGAGGGCGAGGGCGGAAGCGAGGAGCAGCGGCGCGCGGGGATGGCGGGCGACCCAGCCGGTGAGCCGGTCGGCCGAGCTGGCGGGGCGCGGCCCTAGCCAGGTGGGGTCCAGCGGCGCGGTAGGGGATGTTTTGCCTTGCTGTTGTGTGCCGCTCTCCGATGCTATCGCTTCGCGCATATCCACTCCGCACTCCGTTCCGCGCTCGGTTTCGCCGCCGCGCATGCTCGCGCTTCCGCCGCGAGTATAGCACAGCGCGGGGGAAAAGGCAGCCAGATGCGCCAGAGTGGGGCAGGGAGCAGAGAGCAGGGTTCTTCCTTGGTGTAGGACACACGTCCTAATGGGATGCAACCCTGACGCCTGCGTCACGTCTATATAGATAGTGAGCACGAACGGTGATTGCTATCGCGCGAGGGTCGCTGGTGGTGGCTGGCTGTTTGGCCTGCGCTGGGCCGTCGCGTTATAGATTTGTTACGACGTTGTTCACGGTGGTCGGGGTTCTGGCATACCACCTGCTAACACGGGTGTTGTGTACAGACGGACATACCTAACGCAAGCGAGAGCATGAGAGATGCCACTATTTGGCGCCCTGGGATATGGGGGAACCGGCGTGAAGAAGATCGCGCTGGCAGCATCGCTGGCGTCACTGCGGCGTTGGCAGACGTAAGCGCCTACCAACAGATGCGGCAGTGGGCCAGTGGACTATCGCTTCTCACCCTTCCCTGTGGCAGATTCCTACAACAATCGGGAGGTGTGGCGATGAACCAGTACGAAGACCTGCTGATTGACGCACTGCTCGACGAAGGGTTCACCCTGGACGAGGCGCTGAAGCTGATCCGGCTTCAGGAGCGTGTCGAACGTGCGCGGCGCGAAGAAGATGAGCGCAAGCGTTTCGCCGAGTGGATGATCCGCATTAGCAGCATCTATCCATAATCTACTTCTTATCATGAGGGCACGCCCGTTGCGGGGTGTGCCCTTTCTTTTTGCTCGCTATTTTCTGCTGTGATGGATTCCGCGAAATTGCCGGGCACATTTGCTTGCGGCATCAGGCGGCGGGTGCTACCATACTGGGATATGGGGCATGCATTCTGCTGAGATGTGGCCTGCGACACTGGACGGGTCCGCACATGCATACGTCACATCATTCAGACGACATCTCCTCGCCTCCGCTGGCGCGCCGTGTTCTGGACGCGCGATGATTCCGCGGTCCATCGAGGAGGGCTGGTATGCCGTGACAGTATGCGCTGAGCGTACACACAGGAAACGCCCGCGAGACAGAGATGCAACACGCGGCAAGTGATATACCCACGGCGTCGCCGACGCCGCTGTGAGGGAGGGATATGCGATGAAGGCCGTTGTCATGGCGGGCGGTGAGGGGTCTCGCCTGCGACCGTTGACGGTGACACGACCCAAGCCGATGGTGCCGATTGTCGGGCGGCCCGTGATGGAGCATATTCTGAACCTGCTCAAGTTCCACGGCATCACGGATGTGGTGGTGACAGTGCAATATATGGCCAGCGCCATCGAAGACTATTTCGGCGACGGTGCGTCGTTTGGCATGAACATCAACTACTCGCGCGAAGAGGTGCCGCTAGGCACGGCTGGCAGCGTGAAGAACGCGGAAGAGTTCCTGGATGAGCCATTCATTGTCATCAGCGGGGATGCGCTGACGGATTTCAATCTGAGCGACATCATTCAGTATCACCAGGAGCGCAAGTCGCTGGCGACACTGACGCTGGCGCACGTGGCCAATCCGCTGGAATATGGGGTGATCATTGCCGATGATCATGGGCATATCACGCAATTTCTGGAAAAGCCAAGCTGGGGCGAGGTATTTAGCGACACGATCAATACGGGCATCTATCTGCTCGATCCAGTGGTCTTCGACTATATCGAAAAGGATAAGCAGGTAGACTTCAGCCAGGATGTCTTTCCGGCGATGCTGAAAAAGGGCGACCCGATCTACGGCTATGTCGCCAGCGGCTACTGGTGCGATGTGGGGAATCTGGCTGAATACATGAAGGCCAACGCCGACGTGTTGCAGAACCGCGTGAATGCGCCGCTGACGGGCACGGACCTGGGCGGGGGCGTGTGGGCGGAAGAGGGCGTGGAGATTGCGCCGGACGCGCAGATATTCGGGCCGGTGTGGCTGGGGCACGATTGCAAGATCAAGAGCGGCGTGATGATCCATGGGCCAAGCGTGGTGGGGCCATATTCCATTGTGGACGACCGCGCGCAGATTGACCGCAGTGTGGTATGGAACAACTCGTATCTGGGTGAGCGGGCGGAGCTACGTGGGGCGCTGGTGGGGTCGGCGACGAGCATCAAGAGCAAGGCGGTAATGTTCGAGGGGGCGGTGGTCGGCGATCATTCGGTGATTGACGAGGGCGCGATCATCCAGCCGGGGGTGAAGATCTGGCCGAACAAGGAGATCGAGACCGGCGCGGTGGTGACGAGCAGCATCATCTGGGGGTCGCAGGGGCGGCGCGCGCTGTTTGGGCGCTATGGCGTGACGGGGCTGGTGAATGTGGACATCACGCCGGATTTTGCCGCGAAACTGGGCGCGGCGTTTGGCGCGGTGTTGCCGAAGGGGTCGGTGGTCTGCGTGAACCGTGATGACCACCGGACGCCGAGGATGGTGAAGCGCGCGATTATCTCTGGCCTGCCTTCGGCGGGCATCAACGTGTGGGATCTGGAGAGTGTGCCAATTCCGGTGGCGCGGCATTATGTGCGGACGACGGATTCGGCGGGCGGGGTGCACATCCGTCTTTCGCCGTACGATCCGCGCATCGTAGATATCAAGTTTCTCGATGGCAACGGCTTCGACATCAGCAAGAACGTTGAGCGCAAGATTGAAAATCTCTTCTTCCGCGAGGATTTCCGCCGGGTGTATCTGGACGACATCGGCACGATCTCGTATGCGCCTGCTGTGAACCGGCGCTATATAGACGCATTTTTGCAGCACATTGACCAGGAGGTGATGCGCAAGCGGCGCTTCCGGCTAGTGGTGGATTATGGGCAAGGGTCGAGCGTGGATGTGCTGTCGCCGATATTCAACGCGATCAACGCGGATGTGATCGCGCTGAATGCGACGCGCGATCCGGCGCGATATTCGCGCACCGCCGATGAGTTCGACCGCGATATGCAGATTCTGGCCTCGATTACCGGGACACTGAAGGCGGATCTGGGCGTGCGGATTGATACGGGTGGCGAGCGCATTTATATGGTGGATGACAGCGGGCAGTTGCTGGATGGGGGGAAGCTGCTGGCGGCGATGACCGAGTTGATGCTGCGCGAGCGCAAGGGCGGGAAGGTTGCGGCGCCGGTGACGGCGCCAAGCGTGGTGGAGACGGTGGCGGCGCGCTATGGTGGCAGTGTGGTGTATACCAAGGTGCAGCCGCACGCGCTGACCAGCGCGGCGACTTCGGCGGGGATGGCGCTGGTGGGCGATGGTGTGGGCAGTTTCGTGTTCCCAGAGTTTCAGCCGGTCTTCGATGGAATGTTCGCGACGTTGAAGCTGCTGGAGTCGCTGGCGCGCTTTGGCACGACGCTTTCGGATGTGGTGGCGGGGCTGCCGCCGTACCATCTGATTCGCATTCAGGTGAATTGTCCGTGGGAGTATAAGGGCAAGGTGATGCGCATCCTGAGCGAGCAGTATCGCGAGCGGCGCGAGCAGCCGATTGACGGCGTGAAGATTGACCTGGGTGAGGAGTGGGTGCTGGTGCTGCCGGATGCGGATCGTCCGCTGTTCCATGTGCTGGCGGAGTCGCGTTCGCGTGATGCGGCGCAGGCGCTGGCGGATAAATATGCGCGCGTGGTGAGCGGCCTGCAACATTGAGCGGAGCGGGCGGTTGAAACCGCGCCTGTATGGCGTACCGCCGCAAAGCCCGCCTGCGCGGGCTGGAGATGGACTGGGTGGCAACAGTATTGTCAAAACGCGCGACGGGCGTTCGCCAACGCCCCTAGGATGGCGAGTGGACGGCCATGCCTGTCAGCCCTACCACCACCGGCGGCAGACAGGAATGGCCGCCTCACCGGGAGGCGCGGGGTACTAACGTGCGCGATGGCCCCATGGGGTGATGACGTATATGTTATGGCGGCGTCTTCGCGGCCCTACTCCTCCGGCACTGCGAGGGCCGCGCCGCCGACTTTGAAATGCTGGATGTTCTGTAAATTGTGACCCACATCACACGTCACATGTGCAGGACGGTGGCGAGGATTCCACCGGCCAACACGGCAAATACGGGCGAGGCGACTGCCTGGACCCAAGGTGACGCGAGGTGGGCCAACGTGATGAGGCTGGATGCCAATGCGATACTCTGCGCGGGCGCGGTGGCGCTGCCAGGCGGTATGCCGGTGAGCGAGACCGACGACTGGGTAAAAGAGCGCATCGAAGCCGAGCCGAAGGCGCTCTCAGATGCCGAAGCGGAGGCGCTGCTCACCACTGTCTATGTGACCTATAGCGGTCCAATTCACAGTTACGCTTTTCGTCTGCTTGGCAGCCAGGAAGACGCCGACGACATCACGCAGGAAGTGTTCATTCGCGTGCATGACCGGCTGGATCAACTGCGCGACCCAGCGCGGCTGCGGCCGTGGCTGTATCGCATCGCCACGAATCTGTGCATGGATATGCTGCGCCGGCGGACGCGGACCCGGCGCATCTTCGGGATTCCGGTCTCAATTGACGGCGGGAGCGAAGGCGAGGATACCGCGCCGCATGAGGTGGCGCATCCGGCAAGCGCGGCGGCATTCGATGGAGTGGCGGAGCGCGATCATATCGTGCGGGCGCTGCGACGGATGCCGCCCAAATATGCTACATGTCTGGTATTGCACAGCGCGCAGGGCATGAGCTATCGTGAGATTGCCGAGGTGATGGGCATTACTCCGGGGGCGGCTGCCGTGCGTCTGGCGCGGGCACGGGACATGTTTGGACGGCACTACGAAGATCTACGAGGGGAGAAGCGGTCATGAGCACCAACCCGCCGATGCGTTGCGGCGATGCCGCGCCGTATCTCCCCACCTTCGCCGATGGCGAACTGGCTGAGCCGATGCGCTCGCAGGTGGCGGAACATGTGGCTGGCTGCGCGAACTGCGCGCGTGAGGTGCGCCGCTACCGCGCGATTGATCAGCTTGTGGCGACGCTGCCCAAGTCGTCGCCCTCGCCGGTGGTGCTGGACCGCGTGCTGGCGGCGACGCGCAGAGACGCTGCCGAGCCGGCGGTGCGTGAGTCGTTGCATGGGCGGCGGCGGCCACGCGCACGCCCGCTGGCCACACGCGCACTCCCGGACTTCCTGACCAGAGAGGTGCAGGGCACGAATATTCGCCCGCTCTCGCGGCTGGCGCGGCGTCCCACGGGGGCAGCGCGGGTGTTGCCGGTGCTGGCGGCGGTGCTGCTGATTACGCTGGCGATTCTGGCATTCAATCGTTTGCCCGCTGCGGGGATCTTTCCGAACGCGAACCAGAGCACCACGCCACGGACGGCGGCGAATGTGTTGGCGCAGACCAGCCAGGAGGTCGCGGCGAAGGCGACACACCTGCCGTTCACGCCGTTGCTGCCGCGCTACCTGCCCGCAGGCGCGCAGTTGCAGAATGTGTACATAGATACGAGCGGCGTAGGCGCGCCCTTTTTGCAGGTGAGTTGGATCTTGCCGTATCCATTGACGGTGCTGCATTTGCGGGAGTCGTCGCTGATGCTGCTGCAACGGGGGGACTATCTGCCCGACGGCCCCAGCAGGCCTGACCGCACGTGGTCGCTTGGACAGTATCAATGGACCTCTGGGGCGAGCAGGATAGCGACGGGCAACGCGCAGCACTGGGCCGTGGGGGAGGATCGCTCTGGCGCGCTGAGTATCACGCTGGATGTGGGCGCGCAGCCGGACGCTGCCGCGAGTGATGTGAGTAGCGCGCAGGATAAGGCGACGAACGTGCTGCGGCTGACCAGTCTTTCGATTGACGCGCCATACCAGCCGCTGACGGTGCAGCCGCCGGACACGACACAGAATGTGCTGCATTTCGTGGCGCGCGAGCAGACGGCGCAGGGGCTGATGACATGGGAGGTCTATAGCGACCCCACGCAGCATGTGCAGCGCGTGACGGCTGCACGCAACGGCGCAACGGTGTATACGGATGTGGTGACGGCATCGGCGGCGCTACGACTGGATCCGGCGGCGCGCACGTATCAATCGCTGCCGAGCGCGGCGGTGGCGGGGGAGCCGCTGGCGCTGCGTGATGACGCGGCGACATTCCTGCTGAGCGTGAACAGCTATCTGGCGAATGGCGAGCTATGGAATATGGGGCTGGGCAAGCAGGGTGGTGCGCGTGTGTATCAGTTGGTGCTGGTGGGGGCGCCGTATCCGACGGAGGTGTATGTGGATGCTGGCTCGCGCCGCGTGGTGGGGGCGGAGGTGAATTATAGCGCGGATTTCGCGCCAGGGACGCCGAGCGCCAGTTCGCACCTTACACCGCTCAGCGCGTGCCCCAGCTATACGCTGATCCAGTATCTGAGTCCATCAGATGCGAGCATTCCGGCAGATGTGTTCGCGACGCAGCCGCCCAGCAAATACGCACAGAGCGCCAACATGCCGGCGACGCTGGGGTGTAGTGGGTAGCGGGCGGTTACCACCGCGCGATGGGCGACGCAGGCATCGCCCCTACACTGGCGGCGGATAGCGGGCGTCCACCGGACGCCCCTACGAACGCGGTGGGTGCATCAAGACAGGGATGGGCAGGTTCACCTACGGCGACCGTCCGGTTTCGTTGACATGGATGGCGGCGGGGCTTATACTGACGGGGATGGCGGTCGCCGGACCGCTCGCGAAGGCATGCAAACATCCCAAAGTGGCGTGTGCCGTGCGCGCGTAGGTGATGGTGTGAGGCGCACGGTGTGCGCCCGTAGATGCGCAGGAAGAATTGATGAGCGGTCCAGGTGGATCAGTGACGAAACGAGATGACCGGCGAGATGCTCGCCGCAAGCAATTTCAGGAGCGCCAGCGCCAGCGCCAGCTTGAGCGGCAGCGCAAGATACGCCGCCAGCGGATGATTCGCGGCGCTATTATCGGGGGCAGTGTGCTGATCGTCGCATTGCTCGCATTCTTCGTCATCCATGGCGCGAGCAGTGGTGGTAGTGGCGGGAACAATGCGAATACGCCAGCGGTTGTGCATGGCACAGGCACGTATGCCAATAATCCCGCCACTGGCGAGACGCGCGATGGTATGCAGTGTTATGCGACGGAGCAGACGCAGCAGCACATCCATGCGTATCTGGCGATCTACGCTAACGGCCAGCCGGTGACGGTGCCCGCCGGAACGGGTATTCCGCAGAGCGCGAACTGCATCTATCCGCTGCATGTGCATGACGGCGAGGAGAACATCATCCACATCGAAGCGCCGAACACGGATACGTACACGCTGGGCGCGTTCTTCGACATCTGGGGCGAGGCGCTGAGCGCGAACCAGGTGATGGACTACAAGGCGGACGCGAGCCATCCGCTGGTGTTCGAGGTGTTCGACGCCAATGGCAAGATGACCAAGGTCACGAGCAATCCGCTCGACATCGCCTTGAAGGAGCACGAGACGGTCGTGGTTCTGTATAACAGCCCGAATGTCACGCCGCAGCCGTACGCGAATTGGAGCCAGTTCGGCCTCTAACACACAGGCGGTTCGACTGCATCCAACTGAGCATCGGCAAACCGTCACCATTCAGCGCCACCGTTCGATGAGAGCGGTGGCGCTGTCTTTTATGTAGCAAGGGATGTGGCGACATCGCGGAGCGACCACACAGGTGATACGAATGGAGCGGCGCGGTGATACGCTCGTGCTACCTCTGCGGATGACGCACGTGGAATGCTCTCAAGAGCATATCCAACCTGGTAGCCGGAAACCCAATTCATACGCCTGTCCGGCGCCAATCCTGGCGAACCCGTCCTGGCGTCCTCGTGGGAGGTCGCGATGTCCCCAGCCAAGCGCGCTCTGCTGCTCAGCCTCTCTTTGCTGCTCGCCGTCTCTGCGCTGTTGCTCTTTGCTGGCATTGCTGGCCCTGTGCCTGGCGGCCAGCGCGCCGCTGCCGCAGCCATCACGCGGACGCCCATCGTGCCGGGGGACGCCGCACGCGCTGGCATCCTGGGGGACCGCACGATTCGCCTCAGCAATCTGGTTATCGGTCCGCCTGACGCGCAGGGTCTGCGGCAGGTCGCGCTGACGGTGACGCTGACGAACACCGGCAAGCGTGCGATCAACGTTCGCGCTGGCGACTTCGCGCTCTCTGCCGAGGGCGACATCTTCGCGCAGACGAGCGCCCCCACGCCCTCAGGCGCGCTCACCGGCGCCATCGCTCCCGCCGCGTCGCGCGCAGGTCGCCTCAGTTTCGTCGTGCCGCAGGCGGCGGTAGCTGAGGCGACGCTCTTCTATCATGCCAGCGCTGAATCGCCGGAGGTGATTCAGCAGGGGGCGGGCGCGGCGCCCGCGGTTGCCAGCATTCCGCTGGTGGCCGCCGCCGCGTCGAACGGGAACACCATCGAAGATACTTTCACACGGGGCAACCAGACAGGGTGGGGCACGAGCACCAACAATGATGGTGTGCCGAATGTGGCCTGGGGTATGGACGGCAACGGCGGGAGGTCGTTCGTCACGATAAGCAACAATACTGGAGCCTTCGGCTATCAGGGGAACACGAACGCTATCGGCATCGCTTCGGCAGGCACGGCGACCTATAACGGCGGGGATTCGCTGGTGGAGTTTAGCATGAGCGCGGTGGGGCACGTGACGCCGTATGTGGTGCAGAATGCCTGTAGCAGCAAGGGTTGCTATTATGGGGCGCGGCTGCATACCTCGAAAGGCCAGCTTGAAATCACGAAACGTTCTGGGGGAAGTACACATACGCTCGTCAGCACAGCGTTTGTGGCGAGCGCCAATACGCTCTATTGGATGCGGCTAGATGTGAGCGTGGGGGCAAGCACGACGCTCAGCGCGAAGATTTGGGCGGATGGCGCCCCAGAACCATCGGGCTGGATGCTGACGACAGTGGATAATACGCCGCTAGCGGCGAATTTCTCTGGGACAGGTGGAAGTTGGGATAAGACAGGAACGGGTGAGAGCATCAACTATACGTGCTACGCTTTCGCCACCAGCGGTCTCGCCGCGCCCTGCGCGAGCGGCGGGGGCGGGACGCCGACGCCAACGCCGACAGGCACGGCGACCGCGACCGCAACAGCAACACCATCAAGCACCGCAACGGCCACCCCAACACCAACGCAGGGCGGAGCCAACAGCATCGAAGATACTTTCACGCGGGGCAATCAGACGGGGTGGGGCACGAGCACCAACAATGATGGTGTGCCGAATGTGGCCTGGGGTATGGACGGCAATGGGAGTCTTGCTTACGTCACTATCGGCAATCACTTTGGTGTCTATGGCTACCAGGGGGCAACGAATACCATCGGCATCGCTTCGGCGGGCACGGCGACCTACAGCAGCGGGGATTCGCTGGTGGAGTTCGCGGTGAGCGCGGTGGGACATGTGACGCCGTATGTGGTGCAGAGTGCCTGTAGCGACAAATCGTGCTACTATGGCGCGCGGCTGCATACCTCGCAGAACGTGCTCGAACTGGCGCGCCGCAGTAATGGGACGACCGGCATTCTCGCAACGATCCCGTTCACTGCCGCGCCGAATACGTTCTATTGGATGCGGCTGGATGTGGCGGTCAGTGGCGGCGTCGCTACGGTCGGCGCGAAGGTGTGGGCGGCGGGCGCAGCGGAACCCGCTGGCTGGATGGTGACGGTGAGTGATAGCAATCCGCTGGCGGCGAATCTTTCGGGTACGGGCGGGTCATGGGATAATCCCGGTGGTGGCGAGAGCATAGACTACACCTGCTATGCCTTCGCCACAACGGGGCTGGCCACAGCGTGCGGTGGCGTGCAGCCGCCCCCGACGCCGACGCCCGCACCAGCAACGCCTTCGCCAACGCCGGTGCAGGGCATCACGGAATATACGCTTTCTGGGGGGGTGGGGGAGCCGTGGGGCACGGCGGTGGATGCGAGCGGCAATGTGTGGTTCGCTGAGCCGGGGTGCGATTTCGCGCCGACGTGCTCTGCCAGCGCTGGCCGTGGGCAGATCGGCGAATACATTCCGAGCACCGGCGCGGTACGGCTCTTCATGCTGCCGAACATTTCCGGCAACCAGCCGATCTTTGTGGCGTTCGATGGGGCAGGCAATCTGTGGTTCACGACGCCGAACAACAGCATGATTGGCGAGTTCAGCCCCAGCACGCAGACGTTCATTGGGCAGTGGCCGGTCACGCCGGGCAGTGGACCGTGGGATTTGACGTTCAGCAATGGCAAGCTGTGGTACACGGAGCATCTGGTGTCGGCGGTAGGGCGCTTCGATCCGGTGGCGCATACATTCACCGATTTCCCGACGCCAAGCGCGAACTCGAATCCCTACGGGATCGTCGCCAGCAGCAACTTGATCTGGTTCACGGAGAACAACAGCAGCGTGGCGCGTGTTGCCGCGCTGGATACCAGCAATGGCAATGCGATCTCGGAGTATCTGATCCGCGCGAATCCGCCTAACGGACTCACGCCACATATGATTGCGCTGGACGCGCAGGGGAATCCGTGGTGGACGGAGGGCTTTGTTTCGGCGCTGGGCAAGCTCGTGCCGTCGCAGGCGACGCCGGGCCAGTGTGGGGCGTCGTCTGGCAGTTGCGTGGGGGTTACCGAATACAATACGCCGCCGGCGAACAATGGGTGTTCCGGGTCGCATGCCTCTGGCATCGCCATGCAAATCAGCGGCGGCACGACTACGAAAATCTGGCTTGATAACGCGCTCACAGCGCAGGTGGGCAGCTTCAATCCAGCTACCACGGCGTATGCCATGTTGTCGCTGCCGAAGTGTGGGGCGCACCCGCACGATGGGCTGAATCTGGACGCGGCGAACAATGTCTGGTGGGACGAGGAGTTCAATAATGCGCTGGGAGAGCTTGTGCAGTCGGGGTGAGCCGTATAGAGCATCACCCCCTGTTGTCTGGAGTTGACGCCATGGCCACCTGAGGTGGAGCGGCGTTTGCGGAAGCGGAACTAGGGCGAACGATCGCGCGCACCGAGGTGGCGACACTGTGGCCGAGCGCGGTACCGAAGGCGCCCGCCAGGCACGCGAAGGGGAGGGCTGCGACGGGTGTGGCGGGAACGATTTGGTGTGCGGCACTGGTGAGCGCGATGCCACCATACAGGGCAAGGGCGGCGACGATACCGGAGAGCGTGGCGGCGATGAGTTCGCCATGCGGGCGGAGTGCGCTCACATGTCTGGCGAACAGATAGTCAACAGTCCGGGGGCCAAAGACGAGCGAGAGGTCTACGACGAGGCCCATCGGCACGATATACCAGGCGACGACCGGGTAGGCCTGGTGAACCGCGATGAATAGCGTATGAAATGCCAGGCGCCAGAGCGCAAAGGTGAGGGCCAGCGCGGTCGCGGCGCCGAACGGCAGCGGCCAGACATCAGGGCGTCTGCTGCGCGGATGGCGCGATTGCAGCACGGTAGCGCCGAAGGTGAGCGCATAACCGAGGGCGAAGGCGAAATAGACGAGATAGAGCCAGTCGGGTACACCGCCGGTCACGAGTTGTGCGGCGCGTGGCCCAGCGAGCGCCCAGAGCTGAGGCTGGACGTACCAGGGGGGCTTCCCAGACTGTTGGATCGAAGCCAGGGCCACGGCCCCGTATTCTTGCTGATTGAGCGCAAAGTGGGTCGTCAAGATGTTGCGGAAGCAGATGGCGAAGACTATCGCCCAGGCGCCGAGGCCGCGCGCGGCTGGTGAGGCGAGCAAGGCGGTGATGACGCAGACGTTATAGACATCGGACGGGAAGTTGAGCATGAGATGGGTTGGCGACCAGGTGGTGATGTCTACGCCGAAGGCCAGATGCCAGAGGAAGTCGAAGGGCATATCCGCGATGCCGACACCCAGCGCGACGGCGCCCACGAGCAGGGCGGTGCGTTCCAATCCGACTACCCGCGTGCGCTCGCGTACGAGCGCCCAATAGAGCAGCACGACCATGAGGCAGACGCCGGCGAAGGAGGTGAGGTGCGAGGGGGAGATTTCGTCGAAGACGTGGCCGAAATGCCACGAGACATCCAGGGTGGAGCCGACCTCGGTGAGCGCCATGGCAATCAGCCAGAGGACGTAGTATCGGCGTGGCATTGGCTACCTCCAACGTCTTTCGACTTCAGCGAAATGGGCGACATGTGCCCCTGTACCCACACAAATTATGGTTGAGTATACGGTAGCATCGCATACCTGGCAATATCACCCCTACGAATCGTAATGGTTGGCAACAAGTGGTCATCGTTCGTTGGCTTTGCGCTGTAGCTCGTAGAGGCGGCTGATGGCTTCGAGTGGGGTGAGTTCGTCTATGGGCAGGGTTTTGAGTTCTTCGAGCAGGGGGTCTGGCTCGGCGGCGAAGAGGGTGAGTTGCATGCTCTGGGGCATGACCATCTCACGCATGGCTTTGCGGCGGATTTTGGCGTCGCCTTTGCGCTCCAGGTCTTCGAGGACTTCTTCGGCGCGGCGCACGACCTGGCGGGGAATGCCGGCAAGCTGCGCGACGTGGATGCCGTAGCTCTTATCGGCGCCGCCGGGGACGATCTTGCGCAGGAAGACGACGTGGCCACCTTCTTCGGCGACGGCGACGTTATAGGGGCAGACGCGGGGCAGGGTGCGCGCTAGTTCGACTAGCTCGTGGTAGTGGGTGGCGAAGAGGGTTTTCGCGCCGCAGCGCTTATTGTTGTGCAGGTATTCGACGATGGCGCGGGCGATGGCCAGCCCGTCGTAGGTGCTGGTGCCGCGCCCAATCTCATCGAGGATAACGAGGCTGCGTGGCGTGGCGTGATGCAGAATATTCGCCGTCTCGACCATCTCGACCATGAAGGTGCTTTGGCCGGTGGCGAGGTCGTCTTGCGCGCCGATGCGGGTGAAAATGCGGTCAACCAGGCCGATGCGGGCAGCCTCGGCGGGGACGAATGAGCCGATCTGCGCCATGAGCGTGATGAGCGCGACCTGACGCAGATAGGTGGATTTGCCAGCCATGTTTGGTCCAGTCAGCAAGAGGATCTGCGCGTCGGTGGTGGCAAGCTGCGTGTCGTTGGGGACGAATGGGGTGTCGCGCTGGCTGGCCTCGACGACGGGATGGCGACCCGCGACGATGTGGATGGTGTCGCCGTCGTCCAGTTCGGGGCGGCAATAGGCGTTGCGTTCGGCGACTTCGCCCAGGGCCAGCACGACATCCAGCTCGGCGAGCGCACGTGCGGTGCGCAGCACGCGCTCAGCCCAGCGCGCGGCGATTTCGGCGCGCAGGGCGGCGAAGATTTCTTGCTCCAGCTTGACGATTTTCTCTTGCGCGTTGAGGATCAGCGCTTCGTATTCTTTGAGATCGGGGGTGATGAAGCGCTCGCCGGTGGTGAGCGTTTGTTTGCGGATGTAGTCGGTGGGGACGCGGGTTAGCTGAGAGTTGGTGACTTCGAGGTAGTAGCCAAAGACTTTGTTGTAGCCGACTTTGAGGTTGGTGATGCCGGTGCGCTCGCGCTCGGTGCGCTCCAAATCGGCGACCCACTGGCGGGCATTGCGCGAGGCGGTGACGATCTCATCTACTTCGGGGCTGTAGCCGGGACGCAGGACGCCACCATCGGCCAACGTCAGCGGCGGCTCATCCACGATGGCGCGCTCGATCAGCGTGGCGAGGTCGGGCAGCGGCGCGATGCCCGCCACGATCTCGGCCAGTCCGTCGGGGATGTCGGGCATGCTGGCGCAGAGTTGCTCAACCGCGCGCAGCCCGCTGCCCAGCGCCACGAGGTCGCGCGGGGTGGCGATGCGTTGCAGGACGCGGTTCGTCAATCGTTCCAGGTCGCCCACTTTGCCGAGCGCGGGGATGAGACGCGCACGCAGGGGCATATCGCCTACCATCGCCGCAACGGCGTTCTGGCGCTGGCGCAGGCGATGCAGGTCCAGCAGCGGCTCGCTGAGCCAGCGGCGCAGCAGCCGTCCGCCCATGGGGCTGCGCGTGGCATCGAGCACCCAGAGCAGCGAGCCGCGCGAGTTGCCGCCGCGCCCGCTCTCGAAGAGTTCCAAGTTGCGGCGGGTGTGGGCGTCCAGCGTCATGAAGCCAGTGGTGCTGTAGGTTTCCAGGGCGGTGAACTGGGCCAGCGCGCCCTTCTGGGTCTCGCGCAGATACGCCAAAATCGCCCCCGCCGCGCGCACCGCTAGCGGCAGGCTGTCGCAGCCAAACGCTTCGAGGGTGGCGACGGCGTAGTGTTCGAGCAGCCGCGCCCGCGCTACTTCTTCGCGAAAGGCGCGCGGTTCATACGGGGTGATGACGGTATCGAGCCGCCCGTTTAGGGCATTCAGGCGTTCGGCCAAGCCCTCAGGCTCGTCGTCGTCCAGGAGGGTTTCATCCGCAGTGGGCGTGGCGGGCCGCGCCCCTACCGTGTGGTTGGCGTGGGCGCGTTTGAGCCGTAGGCGCTCCGGCGCGGTGGTTTCGACGAGCAACTCGGCGGGCTGCACGCGCGCTAGCTCCTGCACCAACGCCAGTTCGGGCTGTGGCGCGGCGAATTGCGCGCAGGCGAACTCGCCGGTGGTCACGTCGGCATAGGCGATGCCGACGGCGTCGCGGCCCAGCACCGCAGCCGCGAGAAAGTTATTGCGTTTGGCCGTCAGCATGGCGGGGTCTACGACGGTGCCCGGCGTGACAACGCGCAGCACCTCGCGCTCAACCAGCCCCTTGGCCAGCGCGGGATCACTGACCTGCTCGCAGACGGCGACGCGGTAGCCCTTGGCGATCAGCCGCGCGATATAGCCCTCGGCGGCGTGGTGCGGCACGCCAGCCATGGGCGATTTCTCGCCGCGGCCCCAGTCGCGGCGGGTGAGCGTGATTTCAAGCTCGCGTGCGGCGGTCTCGGCGTCTTCGTCGAACATTTCGTAGAAGTCGCCCATGCGGAAGAAGAGCAGCGCATCGGGGTGCTGACGCTTGACGCCCAGATATTGGCGGCGGATGGGGCTGGAGTTCTCGACGGACGATGATTGCACGGCTGACCTCGACGGGCTGGAATGGCGCGAGCGCGCGGTTCTCTGGCATGGATTCTTTATTCAACCATAGATTAGACGAACCGCAGACCCGTGATGGACCGGCGCAGGGTCTTTCAGCTTTGCGACTGGTGTAGGTTATCACGCGCGGGCAAGCGCCACATCTTCAGCGATGAGGCCCGCGCCACTTTCGACCAGATCTTGCAGCCGCGCCGCGAACCGCGCTGCCGAGGCGCCATCCACGACATCATGGTTGATGCTGAGGGTGAGGTCAAGATATTCGCGGATAGCGATGGTTCCATCTACGACCCCCGGCTTTTTCGCGATGCCGCCAAGGGTGAGGTCGAGCGTATGGTATGAGATGGGGATACCCCACCCGCCGCCCTTGCCGAACATGCCAACTGCCGACACGCCTACGGTTCCGCCGTATTTCTTCTGCACCTGGGGATTGGTGTCGCGCAGCCGCCAGAAGAGGGGCCAGAGCAAGCGGAAGAGCAACAGCGGCACCACGGTGAACCACTGGAATTTCGCGAATCCCGTCCAGAGGTTGGCGATCTTCCCAGCCTGGGCAGTCCGGATCTCGTGATGAATCTCTGCTAGCGTCTTGGTATCGGCGGCTCGGATGATATAGATGATGGGTTGTTTTTGTGCGCCCATCTCGCGCTCAACGGCAGTGGCGACATCCACATGTTCGAAGAGGGCCAGGTGTTTTTTGCCTTTGCGGCAGGCGTGCAGGTAGGGATGCTCGGCGACCGCACGCGCCAAACACGCGATGATGAAGGCGGTGAATGAGAACGTTTCGCCGGTGCTGGCTTTGTGCTGGCGCATGTACTGGCGTGGTCTGGTGACGTCCACTTCCAGCAAGCCGTGAATGATATGCTTGCGTTGCGCTGACCCCACCATGACGGCAAGCGCGCGCCGTATTTTGGGGTAGGGCACGGTTTGATATGTTGCTGGATGGGTGTTCATTTTCCATGCCTCCGTTGTTCATTGGTGAGGCGCGATGGCATCAGGAAATAGGCGATGAAGCGGCGGATGTGGTAGTGGTAGCCGCGATGTCGCGCCCACGCAAGAGCCAGATCAGCGCGAGTCCTTCTATCGCGCCGACGGTGGCCCCGGCCAGCACGACGAAGGCGATGAGGATGGGGATGACGCTTGCGGTGACGCCACTATCAGGGATGAAGCTCGTGCCGATGAAGACGAGGACCATACCGAGCGCCCAGGCGATGGCGCTGGCCAGGATCCACCAGCTTGCCCTGGGGACGAAGCGACGCAGCACCCACCATTGCGCTAGTGCCAGGATTGCGCCAGCGACCAGGCCGAGCGCGGCGGCCAGACTATACACCACCAGCTCGCTGGGATTGGGTGGGGAGGCGCTGGCGTTCTCTGCGGTGGCGGTAGTGAGGGAAATGATCGTCGTGGGAAGCAGGCCAAGCGCCCAGGCGATGCCCGCGCCAATCGCGGTGGCGGCGGCCCAGACGATCCATGAGAGACCGGCGAGTGGTCCGCGCAGCACGAGCCATTGAGCCGTGCCGACGATGCCACCTTCGACGCATGCGCCCGCAAGGACGCCCAGGATGGCGGAGAGAACGGGTCCGATGCGTGGCTCCAGGCGCGCGAAGAGCAGAATGCCCGCGAGCAACGTCGCGCCGAGGCCAAGCGCTTCGCCAATGGTGTTTGCCAGGGTCCACTGACCCCACACAGGCCATGGCAGGGGCGGGCGAGCAGGTTCTTGCTGTGTGTCATGGGTAGATGCGCTCAGCATGACGCGCCTCCTTCGTCGTGGCGCAGCATGGCACGCGCGGCACACATTTTGGTCACGATTGGGGCCACGAGGCTCACAACGGCGCTACGGCTGCGCGTTCCGGCGGCTATGGTCTGTGGGACGTTTTGCGCGCAAAGAGATCGCTCACAGGGATATGGCGTCGTTGTCTTCGTGGTCGGGCAATGTCGCGGTGGCGGAACGGGCGAGCAGATCGCGCACCTCGGCATCGGAGGTCTGGCCGAAATCGGTGTACCACCATCCGACGCCGTAGAATGGCTGTGGTGTTACCAGACAGACGACCTCGTCGGCTTCCGCGCGCAGCAAGGCGCAGGTTTCGGGCGGGGCGACGGGCGCCGCAACGACGATGCGCGCAGGCTGCTCTAGCGCGAGCGCGGCCACCGCAGCGCGCATGGTGGAACCAGTCGCCAGGCCGTCGTCCACGAGGATACAGACGCGATCGCGCATCTGGGGGAACGGGCGCTCGCCGCGATAGGCGCGCTCGCGCCGGGCCAGTTCGGCGTCTTCGCGCCGCGCCACAGCTTCGAGCACTTCGAGGGAGATGTGGAGCGCTTCCAGCACCTCGTCGTTCAGCACGCGCACGCCGCCGCTGGCCAGCGCGCCCATGGCTAGCTCTTCGTGGCCCGGCACGCCGAGTTTGCGCACCAGAAAGACATCGAGCGGCAGCCGCAGCGCCCGCGCGACGGCATAGCCTACTGGCACGCCGCCGCGTGGCAGCGCCAGCACGAGCGCATCGGCGCGGCCAGCATATCCGGTGAGCCGCGTGGCTAGCGCTTCGCCTGCCTCGAATCGGTCGCGAAAGCCTTCCGGCATGCGCTCCTCCTTGCGCTGAGCGGGCGGTTGATGCAGTTTCACGATGAACGACGGACACGGCGCGAGCGGGCGGTTGAAACCGTGCCGCTATGGCCTGTGGCCGCGAAACCCACCTACGCGGGTTGCAGACGGAGAGGGTGACGAAAAGATTGTGACCGCCGCGGAATACGGTACAATTGCCGCTGTCATACAGGCTCGCAAAGCCTATGCCAGGGGAGATATGCCATGAAGCCACGCCCATTGCCCGCACACATATCTAGCCTGCTCGATACATTTGCAGCCTCGCCTCGCCTCGTCGCGCATCTTACTCTGGTCCACGATGTCGCCTGCACGCTCATTGCTCGCCTCGACGAGATTTGGCCTTCCTTAACGTATGACCGTGATGCTGTGCGCATCGGCACGGCTATCCATGACATAGGGAAAATACAACACCCAGAGGAGCTATCAGCGCCAGGCAACAAGCATGAAGCGGCTGGCGAATCAGTCCTGTTGGCGCATGGATTCCCTGCGATAGACGCTCGGTTTGCTCGTACACATGGGCAATGGGAAACAACACCGAATGCCACTCTGGCGGACCTGCTCGTTGTCTGGGCAGATAACCTTTGGCGTGGGAAGCGCAATGAGAGCTTGGAAGCAGCCATATGCCAGGAGATTGTTCGTCAAACCAATGAGACCCAGTGGCAAGCATTTCTGGCGCTGGACGACATCGCGACCGCTATCACCGCTGATGCGGATGCGCGCATCTCATGGCAAAGCCAGCAACCTATATAGCGTAAAGGTGCGCTCACCTGCCCGATGGTGTGCTTGGCGAGGGGGTTGGTTCGTGTCCGCCGCCGTGCGTGCCGCCGTTGCCATTGCCATTACCGCTATGGCTGCCACCCTGGCCAGGGGTCACTTGCGGGGGCACACCGCCCTGCCCAAGTTCTCGTAGAGGTGTCAACGCCGTCACTGTGCCATCGGGATTGCGCACGCCAGCGTTGCGCTCTAGCAGGCCGCGCTCGGTGTCGCTGATCTCGACGACGAGCTGTGTCGGGCCGCTGGCGATGACCTGGCCTAGAGCGCTGCCGTTGACGACCAATTGCGCCGCTGGCGCGAAACCTGAGCCGGTGATCGTCACCTGCCAGCCGTGCGGGCCATTCGACGGGAGTTGTTGGAGCGTGACGCTGGTCACGAGTGGTATCGCGGCGCCGAGGTCGCCGAGCGCCTGGGTGGTGGTGAGTTGATCTTGCCAGCCGATGACGGGCAGCGCGGCGAAAAGGTCGGGCAACTCCTGAGCATGCAGGGCGGTCAGTTGCGCGGCCAGGCCGTCGCGTTCGGCGCCTGGCGGCATGGTGGCCAGGGTGCTGGCCGCAGCGCGATCTTCTTCGCGCAGCGTGGCGAGCGCATCCCGGTAGACCGCATCACCTTGTCGCCGCGCGACGGCGGAATCGAGCGCGGCCAGCGCGGCGCGGGCGTTCTCCAGATGCAGGCTTACGCGATCCGCAGCGGTGGGCGCGAGCTGGGCGCGCACGCCCTGTTCCCAGCGATGCAGGGCGTAGAGCGGGCTGCCTGGTCCAGCGGCAGCGGCAACAGTCAGCGTACCCAGCCCGACGACCAGCGTGAGCACGGCAGCGATCAGCGGCCACAGGAGTTTGGTCTTGCGCAGCACATGGAGCCGGTTCTTTGGTGTGGCGAGTGAGGTGTTGACGCGGATGGCGAATGGGGCCGCTTCCGACGACTCTTCCGCTTCCAACGCCAGCGTTGCGGCGTGAGCAAGCAGCCGCGATTCTAAGGTGCGCGCGAAGGTTGCCGCTGGCGTGGCGGAACGCAGGCGTAACAGGTGGTCCGCCGCGGCAAGCGCCACCGCCATTTCGGCGTCCTCTTCGGCTCGCGCCATCAGAGCCGCTTGCGCGTTGGTCCTGCTGCTGAGACTTAGATCAAGCAGGGTATCCAGTCTATCTTCGAGGTTCATGGCCCTGCCCCCTTCGCCGCTCGCGTGCGGATATGCCGCGCTCTTCGATGCCGAGGTATTGCGCCAGTGACGCCAGCGCGCGGAATTGCAGCGCGCGGATCGTTCCAGCTTGCTTGCCCAACAAGTGTCCCACCTCGTCGGCGGAATAGCCCAGCACACAACGATACAGGACTACGTTCCGCTGCTCCTCGGTCAGCCGGTTGAGCGCCACCGCGATCTCGCCCCAGCTTTCACGCGCCGTGAGGATATGCAGCGGATCATCGCGTTCGGCGACTGGCTCTAGATGTTCGGGGAATTCGCTAATGGTATCGGGCTGGCCGCGTGCGCGCCGGAAGTGCATCAGAGCCTTATTGCGCGCGATACCGAGCAGCCATGCGGCGAAACCCAGTTCGTCGTTCGCCTGGACGCTGCCAATGGCTTCGAGCATGGCGAAGAACGTATCGGAGGTGACATCTTCCGCCGTGTGGGAGTCGCCGACGCGGGCCAGCGCGTAGCGGTAGACCACGGGCAGGAAGCGCTTGTAGAGCAGCGAGATGGCCTGCCGGTCGAGGGCGCGCGCGCGCGAGAGCACGGCGCTGAACGGCAGCGCCGGTGGCCACGTCAACCTGATCTCGTTCATGCGCGTACACTCAATGGCAGACTCATCCCTCCATGCGCGATCCGCGCCGCACTCGTGTGTTCTCTTGATAAAGGACGGTATCTTCATCGCAGAGTGGTCTACCCACCGTGCGGCGAAGATACCGCCTGGTCATCGTGACCGAGAACCGCGAGCGGCTAGTGGTCCTCAACCGTGGCGGCGGCGAATGTGCCGTCGCTCTGCGCGCTGCCATGCACACTCACGGCGTCGCCGACCTTGAGGTCAGCCAGCTTGTGCGCGCGTCCCGCGAATACGGTCGCCTCGCCCACCGTCACCGTTTTCGTGCTGCCATCAGACAAGGTGATGACGAAGGAGGTCGCGCCGATGCTGGCGATTGTGCCCTGAAGCTCGGTCTGCTGACCCTGACCCTGACCTTGACCCTGGCCTTGACCCTGACCCTGGCCTTGACCCTGACCCTGGCCTTGACCCTGACCCTGGCCTTGACCCTGACCGGTCGCGCCCTCGACGGTAATCTTCCAGGCGAGCAGGGTGCCATCAGATTGTTTCGTCGCCTGCACCTGCACCTTATGGCCAACGGCGTTGGTCAAGTCCGCCAGTGTCGTAGCATTTGCGCCGTTGACTTTGGTGTCGGCATTGACGCTGATTGTGGTGGCTGAGGTGTCACCATTGCCCAGCACGCTGATGGTGTTGGCAGTAGCGTCGTAGCCCTTCAGCACGCCCTCCATGCCAATCGTGTGCGCGTGGCTGCTCGCATCTGACGTCTTTGTTGCGGCGCTGCCCGCCTGCGCGGATTGCCCAGGCAAGTGGCCGCCCGTCGCGGCCACCGCGACCGCCGTGCCGCCGCCACCGACGAGGACGACGCCCAGCACAGCAAGCGCAATCTTGCTTTTGACAACGAGAAGTGCTTTGCTCAACATTTCATACCCCTTCTTTTCACGAGTGAATGAATGTGAGGGGGCGCCAATAGTGCTTTGGAACGCCACGGAGCGGCATTCACCGTGGCTTCGCCATCCCTCACACTGTAGCGTTGCGTGGGCGAAGGGAAATGTTATGGGCCTTTTGGGTCATGATTATGACAACTTGTTTGGCGAAGGCGATGGCGGCGTTTAGACGGCCAAACGTGCGGGAACCTCGGGCAGGGTACGACCGTCACATCTGGTGAAATCATTTCAGCGCTGGCTCACCTTGGAGTCAGGCTCAGCCTATGGAGGAACAATGATGTTCGCACACGCTCAGTTTCCCGCACGCGGCACCCGCATCCTGCGCCGCTCCGCGCCGCTCGTCGCCGTGGCCCTCGTCGCGTTGCTGTTCGCGCTCGCGGGCTGTGGTGTCACCAACGCCAGCTCGGGCCGCGTCGCTTCATCGGGGAGTGCGACCGCAACCGTCCAGCAGGGCGTCATCAAGGGAACGACGGTGCGCCCATGCCCTGGCCCAGCGGGCAGCGCTGGCGATGTGGGCACACCGGCGCTGGTGCTCGGCCCAGGGAAGGTGAACGGATCCGCGCATGTGGGCGACCTGATTCAGCTTCAATTGCCAACCACACAGCACTGGATGCCGGGGACCGTATCGGCCAGTCTGGAAACCCTCGAACCGGCTGGCATTCAGGATGACCAGCACGGCATCTGTGTGTGGAACTATCGCGCCCTTTCAGCGGGAACTGCCAGCATCAATTTCACCGCGACGGCCAGATGCGAGCCACCGCTGATGTGCCCGCAGTATGTCGCCGAAACGCTCTTCACTGTGCAGATCGGGTAGACCTGCCCCCCGGCCTCTTCCCTCCTCGGAACCCCTCTGAGCGCGCAGCTCCTCTTCGGAACGGCTCAGAGGGGATGCGTTCCGCTTGCCCTACGAGGGAAGGAGAGAACGGAGGGACGACTTAGCCTCCGGCCCCAGAGGGCGTCCATCGGACACCCCTACGAGCGCCGCGCGCGTGCGTGGCCGCTGCTCCATCGCGGCTGCTATAATGCGGTAACACCATTGCGGGCCGTCGCGCCAACGCGCGGTACGGGCCAGCGGTAGAGTATTCGGAAGCAGTTGAGAGTAGCGTGCTGCACGCACGAGAGGATAGGGACAGGATGGGCAAGCTCGTCGAAAAACTACGGCAGGTACACCAGGCCACAGGGGCTGGCGGCGGATTCGGGTTCCTCGGGGCGCGGGCAGCCGCGCAACAGCCGCGCCCAGCGGCGGTGCTGGTGTCGCTGGGGGTGGGAGACGCTGCGGCGGCTGAGGCTGCCGCGAAGAACGGCGCTGACGCGGTGCTGGTGAGCGGCTGGAAAGCGGGCGCGGATCTCGGCAAAATTAGCGAGGCGCTCGCCCCGGCCAGCGTCCTCTGGGGCGTGGAGCTGGGCAGGGCGGCGACTGCTGATGCGCTGGCCGCCGCGCGTGAGGCGGGCGCGAGCTTCGCGGTGCTCGCGTCGGGTTTGCCCGCGCGGCTGCTGCTGGAGAAGGGCAATGGTTTCGATCTCGTGGTGGCCATGGAGCCGCCGCACGACGACATGGCATTGATTCTCTTGCGAGCCGAAAATCTACTACCCGCAGACGCCATGCTCTTTACGGCGGGTTTCACGCCGGATGCGCTGAGCGACATGAGCATCGGCGACTTTGCGCGCATGCGGCTGGTGTTCGAGTCGGTGCGCTTCCCCGCGCTGGTGACCCTGGACGGCGACCCAGACGAGACCCAGGTGCGGCTGCTGGTGCGCCTGGGCGCGGACGCACTGGTGCTGGCGGGCGAGGGCGCGAGCGCGGCAGCGCTGGGCGAGCGCATCAAGACGCTGCGCGAGCGGCTGGAAAAGACGCCCGCCAATGAGGATGACCGCTCTTCGGTGGCTATCGGCGGGCTGATGGATACGCGGGCTGCCCCCGCAACGGCTCCACACGATCCGGACGAGGAGTGAGGCGGGTGGGCGTTCCTGGCCCCCAAGGGCTGGAGCACGAACCACTCCCTCGCGGCCCTCAAGGGCCGGAGCACAGAGGCTGGCAGTGAGCAGCCTTCAGAGATGCAACGCCGCGTCACCACGAAGCTCAGCGGCACCCAATGGTCATCTTGCCATGACTTTGGGGGACTATTGGGTGCGCTGGATGAGCAAGTGTGGTACACTCGCCCCGGAATGTGTTGCCTGGCGGGGAGCGAGAGGGTGGTGACGCCCACGCCCATCTGTCGCTGCGGTAAGGATGCGAGACGCGCGACGCCAAGCATGGGAGAGGTGAGTGAGATCATGGGCAAGTCGGGCTGGGAAGATGATTCCTTGGAGCGGGGCCGCTCCGCACGTGGCTTGCGCCGCAGCGAAGATGACCGCTCTAGTGACCGCTCCCAGAACCGTATGGCGCGCGGCTACGACCGCCCGGATCGTGGCGGCTCGCGCGGGGGCTGGGGCGACGACGACGCACGCGGCTCCAGCGGTGGCAGGAACCGTCCGCGCGGGTATGATGATGACGAGCGCGGCGGTTATGGCTCGCGCTCGCCCCGGCGGCCAGGTGGCGACGGATCTGGCTCGAATGCCTATGGCTCGCGCGGACGCAGCCCATCGCCCGACCGCTACGGCGGCGCGGATGGGGGTCGCCGCCCGTCCACTCGCGACGATTACGACCGCGCTGGCGACCGTTCGATGCGCGGCCAGCGCCCGCCCTCCACACGCGACGACTACGACCGCGCACGCATGCGTCCCCCTGGTGGCGCGCCTGGGGCTTCGGCCAGCCGGAATCGCGCGCCGGGCCAGGGCGGCGGGCTATGGGGTGATGATCCGTCGCAGCGTTCGCGACGGCCTGGCGCACCCGGCATGGGAGGCATGGCTGGGCGCTCTGATGCGCGCATGGGCGCGCGACCCGGCCAGCCTGGGCTGCGCGGCGCGACCGGCAGAGCTGTTGCCGTCGAGGAAGACGACGAGCCACAGGGCATTGGCTTCGGCAGGGGGTTCCTCATCGTGTTGCTAATGTTTGTGCTTGGCGCGGGCGGCGCGTTTGGCTATTTCCGTGCGACCACTCCACATGCCCCCGCCATTAGCGCCCCAAGCGCCCCCACCGCTACGCCCGCTGGCACCGGCACTCCCACCGGCACGGGTACGCCTGCCGCCAGCCCCACTGGCACACCCAAGAGTTAGGAACAAGCAGGGGTGTATCGGCACCACGGGCATCCACCGGACCACGGGCATCCACCGAACCACGGGCGTCCACCGGACCACGGGCGTCCACCGGACCACGGGCGTCCACCGGACGCCCCTACGGATGGTCGTGCTACAATTTTTTGGGGTAATGGGCGTTTGGCGTGTGGGATCTCCACAGGGCACAGAAAGGTGGCGGCGTGAGAACACAACAGGCGGATTTCTGCGAGTACCTTCAGTTCGAGCATCTTGCCGCCGTTCCCGGTCTCACCCACGCCGTCTTTACGCGCCGGGGTGGCTTCAGCGCCGCGCCTTATGCCGGCCTGAATCTCAGTGGTGTCACGGGGGATGATCTGGCGACGGTGCGACGCAACCGCGAGACGGTGATCGCCGCGCTGGGCCTGCCGCTGGTGGGCACGCTGACAGTCCACGGCGCAGAGGTGGCTGCTGTGGAGCGCGACGCCGATGCCGATGTGGAAACTACGAACGAGGCGGAGTGGCTGGAGCCGCTGCGCGCGCGCCTGCGCCAGACGCGAGCAGATGCGATGATCGCGGATCAGGCGGGATTCGCGCTGTGCTGGGCGTATGGCGACTGCGCGCCGGTGCTGCTCTTTGATCCACGTCATCACGCTTTCGCGATGATTCACGCGGGCTGGCGGGGGACGGCGCGGGCTATCGTGCCGCGCACCATCGCGGCGATGCGCGACCGCTACGGCACACGTCCGGGCGAGTTGCTGGCGGGGATTGGTCCGGCGATTGGCGCGTGCTGCTACGAGACGAGCGCCGAGGTGCGCGCGACCTTCGCCGCCGAGCCGCTGGCGGGGGAATGCGCACATTTCGAGGAGCGCCCGCGCGCCGATGGCCAGGGCATGGCGCTATATCTGGATGTGGCGGCGTCGAATGAGGCGCAACTGCTGGCGGCGGGGGTCGCGGCAGAACATATCGAGACATCGGGCTATTGCACGGGCTGCCGCACTGATCTGTTCTATTCGCACCGGCGCGAGCCGAAGCCCAGCGGACGCTTCGCCGTGGCGATTGGGCTGAGAACGTAATCTCGGACCTCTGCGGGCAGACATTCCTGTCTGCCCCACCGAACATACTGACGGGGATGTCCGCCCCAGCGATGATACCAGCGGGAGGCAGAATCCGATGGACCCGAAGATGGACCCAGCAGCGAGTCTTGGCGAACGCATCGGCGTGGTGCGGGCGCGGATCGCCGCTGCGGCGGCGCGAGCCGGGCGCGCGCCTGATGAGGTGACGCTGGTGGCCGTGACCAAGCTGATGCCCGCTGAGCGTGTGCGCGAGGTGTATGCGGCGGGGCTGCGCATCTTCGGCGAGAACCGCGTGCAGGAGGCGGAAGAGAAGATCGCCGCGCTGGCGGATCTCTCTGGCGTGCGCTGGGAGCTGATCGGCCATCTGCAAACCAACAAGGTGGCGACGGCGGTGGGGCTGTTCGCGCGGGTGCAGAGCGTGGATAGCGTGCGGCTGGCGGAGAAGCTGGAGAAGAAGGCGGCGGAACGCGGGCAGGCGCTGCCGGTGTTGCTGGAGGTGAACGTGGGCGGGGAGGCGAGCAAGCTCGGTCTCGCGCCAGCGGAGACCCTTGACGCCGCCCGCGCTATCGTCCGGCTGGAACATCTGCGGCCGGAGGGGCTGATGACCGTCGCGCCGATTTCCCAGAGCGGCGACGCCGAGGAGGTGCGCCCAATCTTCCGCCAACTGCGCGAGCTGCGCGACCTGCTGCGCCAGGGCGTGCCGCTGGCAGGGGAGCAGGGCGGGTGGGATACGCTCTCGATGGGCATGACCGATGACTTTGAGGTGGCTATCGAAGAAGGCGCGACGCTGGTGCGGGTGGGGCGAGCAATCTTCGGCTCGCGCCCTGGCGCGTAATCTGCTGGGAGCGCGAGCGGGCGGTTGAAACCGCGTCTGAATGGCGTGCCGCCGCTCCGCTTCGCTCACAGCCTGCTCCGCTCCCTATGGATCGCTAGCTCCGCCGCAGGCTGGCCCCGCCTGCGCGGGTTGGAGGAAGCGCGACACATGCGGCATACGTGACAGGCATGAGCGCGCGCGATATACTAGGTGAGGAAGGGGGGAGCCATGCAAGCGGGTGATCTGTTGTTTGGCCGACGCATTCGCCAGAATCATGCGCTGGAGCATGCCACGGTGACGATGCTCGCGCTCATCTCGCCGGATCTGGTGGTGAGCGCACGCTCGAATACGCGCGGGTTCGCGATCTACGCGGACCTCGACCCAGATCTGGTACGCCGGGCGGCTGATGAGGCGCTGGACCGTCTGCGCGCGGGTGAGGCGGAACTGGCGATCCATCCCAATTGTGGCACGAATCTGGCCGTGGGGATGTCGCTGGCGATGGTTGGATCGCTCTTCGCGCTGACAGCGATGCGCCCGCGCACGCGCATTGCGTCGGCGATGGCCAGTTCGCTGGCGGGGCTGGCGGTGGCGCGCCCGCTGGGGATGATGGTGCAGCGGCGGCTGACGACGCTGCCCGATCTGCATGATGTGCGTATCGTCGGGGTGCGGCGCAGGCGACTCCTGGGCAAGAAAATGGTCGAGGTGCTGACCGCCGTAGAAGTGGAATAAGTACACACGTTGAGTACGGCGCAAGCCTGGAGATAAAAGGGGATACGAAAGGAGCGGCAGCTATGTCCGGTGGCCCATTGCATGTGATCGTCTTCCTGTTCTTCGGTGCGCTGGTGCTTGCTCTGATTGTACGGATGATCTTGGGCTGGCTGCCGCTGCCGCAAGGGAATGCGGTAACGCGCTTCTTCACGAATTTGACCGATCCAGTGCTGATGCCGGTGGCGCGGCGTATTCCGCGCGGATCCGTTGGCTTTCTGGACCTGAGCTACACGATTGCATTCATCTTCACGTGGTGGGTGATCGTGACGCTGCAATTCCTGACGCTCAGCGCGTTGCCGCCCGGATGGTGAGATGAAACGGACGGACCTAACCCCCGGCCCCTTCCCTCCTCGGAACGACTCGGAGGGGCTGCGCTCCGCTTGCCCTACGAGGGAAGGGAAGAAGAACGCGCGGCGTGCGGCCCCGGCGCGGGAAGGGGAGCGCGGGGATGGTAACACGACCACTGCGCTGCGCGAGCGCGATGGCACATTGTATATTGCGCTGCGAGTGACGCCGCGCGCTGGGCGTGAGTCGCTGGCACTGGCAGAGGATGCGCTGTGCGTGCGGGTGGCGGCGGCGCCGGTGGCAGGGGCGGCGAATGATGCGGTGATCGCGTTGCTGGCGAAGCGGCTGCGGCTGCCCAAACAGGCCGTGACGCTGGTGCGTGGGGCGAGCGGACGCCAAAAGCTAGTGGCCATCGCCGGGCTGAGCGCCGCCGAGTTCCGCGCCCGCATGGGGCTATAGAATCTACGCTGGC
Organism: Ktedonobacterales bacterium; assembly: GCA_030167145.1. GTDB lineage: Bacteria > Chloroflexota > Ktedonobacteria > Ktedonobacterales > JADMIN01 > SMAG-U1939. The sequence continues at coordinate 1,327,976 of CP126532.1, forward strand.
AGATAGAAATGCACGCCGACAGACAGGAATGCACGCCGACAGACAGAGCCGACAGATAGAAATGCACGCCGACAGACAAGAATGTCTGTCCTACCGGTGGGGCGGACCTTCCCGTCTGCCCGCAGTCGCAGTGGAAGGAGTGCTCATGGCGGATGACATGATGCGTGTGCTGGGCATCTCTGGCAGCCTGCGCGAGGGTTCGTATAACACGGCGTTGCTGCGCGCCGCCGGGGAGATGCTGCCAGCGGGCATGACGCTCGACATCGTCACGGTCGGCGATTTGCCGCTCTTCAACCAGGATTTGCTGATGCCGGAGCCGCCGGAGCCGGTGCGCCGCTTCAAGGCGCGAGTGGCCGCCGCCGACGCGCTGCTCTTTGCCGCTCCCGAATACAATTACTCGATCAGTGGGGTGCTAAAGAACGCGATTGATTGGGGGTCGCGTCCGCTGGCGCAGAATGTGTTTGATGGCAAGCCCGCCGCGTTGATGGGCGCGACCACGGGCCTGATGGGGACGGCGCGCGTCCAGTTGCACCTGCGGCAGATCGGCGTGTTCGTGAACCTGCTGATTCTGAACCAGCCACAGGTGTTGATTGCGCGGGCGGCGGAGAAATTCGATGACGCGGGCCGCTTGACCGACGAGCCGACTCGCGAGCACGTGCGCAAGTTGCTGGTGGCGCTGGATGCCTGGGTGCGGCGGCTGAACCCGCGCTAGATGTAGATGAGCAGGCACGAGAAGGAAGGTTTGGACAGATGCGTACCACACATACGATGGTGTTGCCGCCACGGCTGGCCCTCGCCGCATCCACGGTCTACGCCGTCCAGGGCAGTATCTTCGCGCTCAACGCCGCCAGTGGCGCACACCTTCGGCGCTACGACGCTCAGACCATTGATGCGCCCGCTGTGGATGCGGATACCCTCTACTGCACCGGTCCAACAATGTCTGGCACAGTGCTGGTGGCGATGCAGATCAGCGATGGTGCGACACGCTGGCGTTTTCCCGACGAGCATCGCATGTATACCGTGCCTATGCTTGCCGGCGGACTCGTCTACACGACCACTGTTGAGGGCATGATGTACGCATTGCAGACCAGCGACGGCGTAGAGATGTGGGCGTTCGAGGCGGGACAGATCATCACCGCATCGCCTACCGTCGCGGATGGCCTCATCTATGTCGCGCCCGCCGTCAATGCCCCGGAACAGCCATACGTCTATGTGCTCGATGCGAGCACGGGGATATTGCTCTGGAGCGCGCCGGTCCCCGATTCTACGGCGCATCGGCTCACGGTGCATGCTGGCGTGCTCTATATCTCCACCCACCGGGGCTGCGCCGCGCTCAGCGCAACGACTGGCGCGCTGCTCTGGAGTCGCGATCTGCCGCCGTGGGGGCCATGCTCCGCGCCAGTGGCGATTGGCGATACTGTATGCCTATCTACCCGCACCATGCCCCGGCCTGTCCGGCGAGAAGATGGCACGATTGAACACGCGCCCGGCGGGGGACAGGTGGTGGCGCTGCGCGCGAGCGACGGCGCGCACCTCTGGCAGCGCGACCTCGACGGCGCGCACAGCCCCACTGAACTGGCGGCGTTCGATGACGTGCTCTACGTTGGTAGTGACGCCGCCTCATTCGACGCTGCTGGCAACGCCTCAGTCTATGCGCTGCGCAGCCAGGATGGGGCGATCATCTGGCAGGCTACCACCGCAGGCGAACGCCTTGCTACGCCCGTCGCTACGAGTGACGCCGTCTACGTGGGCGCAAGCGATGGCTGTGTCTATGCTTTACGCGCCAATGATGGCACGCGCCTGTGGCAGACGTTCACCAGTACCGCCGTGAGCGTGGCGATGGCAATCTCAGGCGAGTTGACGATTTCTGGTGACAAGCCCTCCGCGTAGACCTCGTAGCGGCATCCGGCAGGCGCTAGCCCGTGGTGAGGTCGCGGCGACAACCACCCGCCAATATTCCTGGTTGTGCGGCGTACTGGCCCATGCTATACTCGCCGTAAGTGTCCGCGAGCCAGCGCCCACGCACGCTGGCCGCCGCGCGTGACGCATGCGATTACGCATCCCGCCTCCAATCCACTGGAAGGAGCGTTCCTACGAGCACCGTCCTCTTCCCGCTGGGGCCGTTTTCTCCGGCCCTCACCCAGCCGCTTGGGCTGACACTGCGCCTGCGCGGCGAAACCGTCGCCGGCATCGAGCCGGTCATCACGGGCTATTGCCACCGCGGCGTCTGCGAGTTGGCCGGGGGCGAACCCCTCGAAGACGCGCTGGCCATCGTCGAACGCGCCTGCTCGCTGGCTCATGAATCACATCGCATCGCCGTCTGCATGGCCGTCGAAAAGGCCACCGGCGGCAAAGTCGCCAAGCCTGCCGCGCAGACCCGCGTCCTCTTCGCCGAAATCGAACGCATCCATGCGCGTTTCTGGACGCTGGCCCACGTCGCCCGCGCCTTTGGCCTGAATGGCCCGATGCAGGACGCTCTAGAACAGCGCGAGAGCCTCTTCGACGCGCTGAAAACGGCCACCGGCCAGCGCCACTATTGGGGCGTCTCCGTCCCTGGTGGGGTGCGTGGCGGGATGGACCTCGAACCGCTGAGCGCCGCGCTCGCCACGCTCGAACCCGCGCTCGCGATCTGGCGTCGCATCGTGGGGCCGCAGGGCGCGCTGGGCCGCGCTGGCAAGGGCGTCGGCGTCATCGCGGCTGAGCGCGCCGAAGACCTGGGCCTCACCGGCCTGGCCGCACGTGGCTCGCGCGCCGTTGCCGACCTGCGCTTCACCCAGAAATATGGCGCATACGCTGATCTGAGCCGCAAAGACACTGAGCGGAAAATTGACCAAAGTGGCGACATCGCCGCGCGACTCGTCTGTGCTGTTGAGGATATTGCAGTCAGCCTCACGCTCGCCCAAACCTGTGCCAGCGCGCTTGCCACGTCGAGCGCCACAGCCGCCGGAATCACCCCGGCGGGCAGCCTATCGGGCAGCGCCAGGGTGGAGGGTCCTCACGGGCCAATCGAGGCCACGGTCACCCTTGCGGGCGGCACACTCGCCTCGCTAGAGCTACACGAGCCAGGGGCCGAAAATCTGGCCGCCCTGCCGGAGCTACTGGAAGGGCAATCGCTCGCGCAGGTTCCGGCGCTGCTGGCCAGCCTGGACCTCTGTGTCGAGTGCCGCGATCTCTAACGGAAAGGAAGGGCGGTTGTGCCACTTTCGACATACATGGAGCTATTGACGCTGGCGCCCGGCGTCTTCGCTCTGCTGATCCTGATCGCGGGGCTGCTGAAAAAGCCACTCGCGCCGCTGACGCTGGGGCTGGCCGCACTTGGCGCGCTCGTGCCGGTAGTCTGCCTGTTGTTGATCGTCTCGGCGCTACATGGGACGACCGTGCCGCTGTGGTTCACGCTCTTTGGCGGCTCGATCAGCGAAACGGCGTGGTTCTCGGCAGCCTACCGCATTGATCCGCTGGGCATCTACGCTGCCTTTGGCATTACGTGCATCGTTGCGCCGCTGCTGATCTGGATGGCCTGGCAGCGCGGCAATGAGGTCATCGCCAGCGGCACGGCAGTGGACGCGGAGAGCGATCAGGAGGGCAATCAGGAGAGCGGTGAGGCAGCGACGCAGCCGTTCACACGGCGGAGCGTCTCGCCCGCCATCTGGGGCGGCCTCGCCCTTGCGCTCGGTGTCGAATCCGCCGCGCTGACGCTGGTCTTCAGCGATAACGCGCTGTGGCTGGCGCTTTCATGGGTACTGCTCGCCATCATGGGGTGGGGCCTGGGCGAAGTCGGCAGCGACCCCGACACCCTGGATAAGCCAGGGCTGGCGCTGATGGTCGCTGGGCCACTGCTCTGGGCGCTCTTCTTCCTCTTTCCGGCGTTTGGCGCGCATACCGCGCAGACGGTCTATCCGCGCTTTACGGATATGATGGGCCGTGGCGGCGTCAGCCCGCTGCAAGCGCTGGCGCTGGCTGTGGCGCTGGCGCTGGCGGGCGGCGCGTATCCGTTCCTGGCGTGGGTGCGCGCCCGCGCGGCGCTGATTACGCCCGCTGGCCTTACCGCGCTGGCGCTGGTTGTGCTGCCAGCGGCGATTTTTGTGGGCGCGCGCACCTACAGCGCCGCACAGAACGCGGCGAGCGCCTGGCAGCAGATCGGGCAGGCGCGGCCACCCGTCACCGGCGGTGTCTTTTTCGCGCTGCTCGGTGCGCTCACCGTCGGCATCTGCGGGCTGCTGGCGCTCGAACGCCGTGACGGACGCGCGCTGATCGCCTTCCTTGCCGCGTCGCAGGTTGGCTGGGGCTTGCTGGCGATTGGCATCGGCGTGCCTGAAAGCGCGGTCGGTCTGGTCGCGCTGCTGGGAACCACGGTGTTGGGCCTGGGGGCGATGCTCGCCGCGCAGTATGCCGGCGACACCCTCACCAGCGACATCGAACCCGATGCCGCCGGGCCACGCCCATTCGGCGCACCGGTGCATCCAGTGCGCCTGGCCGCGTGGATCGCCGGCGCGCTGGCGCTGGTTGGCGCGCCGCTCTGCGCGGGCTTCGTGCCGCGCCAACTGACGATGGCAGGCGCGATCCATGCGCAGGGTCTGACCATTCCGCTCAGCGGCCTGGCCTGGGCTGGCGATGCTTTGCTGTTCCTGGCTTTGCTGCGCGCCGTCGCTCCCGCCTTCACCCAGTTCTTCCCCGCCCGCGCCGCCGCGCTGGCCGCGAGTGAGGCCGCCGATGACGAGTCCGCCGATGGAGTGGAGGTAGCGGAAGACGCGGGCCAATCAATCGAGGATAAGCGCACCACGTCGCGCGGGCGCGGTGTTTCTTTCACCGTGCGCGATGTGCCTGCCGCGCTGCTGGGCCTGCTGGTGGTGGTGGTTTCGGTCGCCCCGCAGGCGCTGCTGACGGTGGGCGCGCTCCCCGGCGCGACGGCCCTGCTCCAGGCGAGCGACGCCGCTATTGCCGCCAATGTCAGCGCGTTGCAATATACGGCTGGCCCCGCGCAGGTTGTCGCCTCCATCGCCTGGATCGCCGCCGCCGTCTTCTTCGTGCTGCGGGTCTTCCTGATGCCCAGCGGCGACCGCGAAAGCCAGCCGGTCTATCTAGCGGGCCGATCTGGCGCCGATCTGGCGACAGCCGATGGCGACGTGGCAGTCGAGCTAGCTGGCCTGCCCGCCCCCAGAGATACCTGGCAAGACCTCAAGCCCACCTTTGATTCCGCATGGACGCTCCCCGGCGCTGAGTGGTTGATGAATGGCATGGAAGATGAAGCCGAAACCGACGATGAGCTAGAAGGCGCGGAAGACGAAGACATCGGGGCAGAGGATGAAGCGGAGGTAGCGGAGCGCGACGCGGACGCGCCAGAAGCTGTGTCAGAAGCAGCGCCCGTTGCGGAAGAGACGGGGGAGAAGGCGGAGGAAGTGCGGGAAGAACCGACCCCACCCACCAGCGCGGCCCCACCCCCGGAGGCGAAACGCAGCGTGCCTACCGCCGCATCGAGGCAAAGCAGCAGCGCAAAGAATACCCAGAAGCGCGGCAAGACGGGAGGCCGAGCATGAGCACATCACCAACACGCCGCCGCACATCCGTTTGGGTGCTGCCGCTGGCGGCGGGCGGTTGTGGCGCCTGCACGCAAAGCATCTACGCGCTTCAGGCCACGGGCTACGCCGCCGCGCTCAAAGCCGACGGCATTAGCTTCGCGAGCAGTCCGCGCCATGCCGACATCATCCTGCTGAATGGCCCGCTCACCGAGCAGGCGCATGAAGCGATCCAGCAGGCGCTGGACGCCGTGCCCCTGCCGCGTGCGCTGGTCGCCGTCGGCAATTGCGCGATTGACGGCTGTGTCTTCGCGGGCGGCGCGGGCATCATCGCCAATGCCGCCGAAACGCTCAACGTCAACATTGATATTCCCGGCTGTCCGCCCGCGCCTGACGCCATTCTGGCCGCGATTGGCGAGGCCGCGAATCTGCTGAGCGGCGCGCATGATAGTATCAGCGATACCAGCGACACGGACGATGCGGACGATGCGGGGGAGGACGAGGCATGAACGGAGTACTGGCCTTTGCGCTGGCGGTGTTGATCTACCCCGGCGTGGCAGTGGCGCTGGTGGCCGCGTGGGCGCTCTCGTGGGCGCGCCAGTCGGCCCGCGCCGTCACCGGTGGCAGCGCCATCCCTGGTCCGCTGCGCGACGTAAACGAGCTACGTAGCGAGATCGAGCGCGACACTATCACCCCCCACGGGGTATCAGCTCGTTTCCTCAATGTGGTGTCGAGTCTGGCCGTTGTTTTTCCCCTGCTGGCGCTGGTGCTGCTGCCTGTTCCCGGCAATCCGCTGGTGAACAGCATCGGCCTGAAGGGCGACATCGCGCTGGAAGGCGGGCTGCTGCTGGGCGTGCCGGTCATGCGGCTGCTGGTCGCCTGGGCGATCCCCTCGCCCTATACGCGGATCGCGGCGGATCGCGGGGTGCGGCTGCTCGCGGGGGTGGTGGTCACGATGGTGCTCGCCCTCACCGCGATTGCCGAGCAACTCGCTACGCTCACCCTGAATGTGGAGCCATCGAAGACGGCGCTACCGACCTTCGCGATCATCACCCGCATCCTGGCGGCACTGGCCTTCATCTTCACGCTGCCCGCGCTGGCGCGAGTGAGCGCGCTGCGGGCTGGCCATGGCAACCTGGAGGTGTCGGCGGGCGAGCTAAGCGAGGTCAGTGGGCAGGATCTGGCGGGCTTCCGTCTGGCCGAAGCGGTCCAGTTGGTCGCGGTGGCGGCGGTCTTCGTCGCGGTGTTCGTGGTGCCAATCTTCCCCACCGTCGCGGGCACGGGGCGGGCGCTGGTCTGGATTGTGGGCATCATCCTCACGGCGCTGGGCATCGGCGCATGGGAAGGCTACGCCAGCCGCGAAGCCACCTCCGCCGAACGCCCGCCGCTCAACTGGTGGCTGGGCTGGCCGATCCTGCTGGCAATGCTGGCGCTGGTCGCTGCCGCGTGGGCCGCGCGCGGGGTGTAAGGTCACGCAAGCAGTTCTTCCAGCACGACCGCGACGCCGTCCTCATCGTTGCTAGGGGCGATGCGGTCAGCGGCGGCGCGGGTGGCTTCTGCCCCATTCGCCATTGCCACCGCCATCCCCGCCGCGCGCAAGAGCGGAATATCGTTCTCACCGTCGCCTATCGCCAGCACCGCTTCGCGTGGGATGCTGAGCGATTCGCGCAGGGCCGCCAGCGCCAGTCCTTTGCCCGCCTCCGCGTCGAAGAACTCCAAGAAGTCCGGAGTCGTCGTGGTCATGATGATTTCGGGCGGCAGCAGCGGCGCGAGTGCCGCACGGAGCGCGGCCAGGCGCAGTGGTGGCCCCGCCAGAAGGATTTTCGCGGCGGGTGGCAGTTCGGGCGCGAGTAGGTTCGGCACGATCTCTGGTGGCCCCTCGCCGTATTCGCGAAAGATGCCAATGTCGGGATGTGGCGTGTCCATATAGATCATGTCCAGCGCGAAGTGCGACACCAGCAGCGATGGGTCGGCCTGCCGCACCAGCCGGAGCACCAGATAGTGGCCCGCCTGGGAGAGAGGACGAAAGCGCAGGGTTGCGCCGGTGGCGCTCTCGCGGGTCGCCGCGCCGTTCAGCACGATCTGCGGACCCGATACCCCCATCTCGGCCAGCAGCGGCAGCACTGACCCCATCAACTTGCCAGTGGCGAGCGCGATAGTAGCGCCAGCATCCTGGGCGGCGCGCACTGCGGCGGCCACACGCGGGCGTAGGTGGTGCGCCGAATCCAGCAGCGTGCCATCCACATCCAGCGCGATCAAGCGATACTGCATGAATATCTATCCCCGGAGCCATTCGTGATCTCGTTCACGCAAAGAGGCGCCCAGACCATTTGGCCCAAGCGCCTCTTCAGAGCTATCCGCGTGGCTGACTACCAGCGCGAATTGCTATAGCTACCGCTGTGCGCGCCGCCGCCCATCTGCTGATAGCAGTTGCTGCAATAGACGGGCTTGTCGCCACGCGGCTGGAACGGCACGCGTGCCTCGCCGCCGCAGGACGAGCAGACAGCGGTATACATCTGGCGTTGCGAGCGATCACCGCCGTAGCCGCCCCCGCCGCTCTTGCGCGCCGCGCGGCACTCCGGGCAGCGCGAGGGCGAATGCGCGAGGCCTTTGCTCGCATAAAAGTCTTGCTCGCCTGCGGTGAACACGAAGTCACGACCGCAGTCACGACACCGAAGGGTCTGATCGGTGGCCAAAATCCTAACCTCTCTTCCGGCTAGACCGCTCTCAACACGGTCTAACCAATGCCGCCCCAGCGACGATGCCGGGGCATGATACCCTATCCAGGGACAGAACGCTGTGGGGGAGAACTGAGAGGGGGTTATCGTCTCGAAACCGAGGCCGACGCTAACCCTGACAGGCCACCGACGAGCGTCTACGTAATCCTACGCGCAATCCCCAGTTGCGCGCCGATGGCGAGAAACCGCCTTCGCGGCAACGAGTATACCATGACTCCTTTCCTAATACAACCCTGCTCACAATACTGAAGGATGCGCAGAAATCCGAATATGTCGTAGTTTGACCATCTCAGCGTCACAGTTCTGATTCCGATGTGGGGTACAATGAGTGGAGACGATGATTAGACTGTACGTGGCGCAGCCGCCCGACAGGCATTTCCCGCGAAGCGGCGCATCCGGCGAAAGGTTAGGCATGAGCGAAAATACGCAATTATGGGTTCCGGCGGAGGAAGAAGGCAAGCCGGACCAATCTGATGAGGTGGTGTTGTCGAAGGCTGACCTGCATATGCACACGAACCTGGGCGACGGCACCGCCAGTCCGCGCAGAGTGCTGGATGAGGCGCGCCAGCGCGGGTTGAGCGTCATCGCGGTGACGGATCACGATCACATGGAAGGCGCTAAGCGCGTGCAGGAACTGATTGATCGCGGCGAGGGTGGTGGCATTCAGATGATCTGGGGCTGCGAGGTGACGACGCGGCAGGGGCACTTCCTCGGCCTGTTCATGAAGCGCCCGGTCAAGTTTCTCAGCCATGTCGAGGGCGCGATTGACGCCATCAAGGAGCAGGGCGGCCTCTGCATCATCCCCCATCCGATGGGGCGGCTGGTGCCCAGCCTGAGCTGGCGCAAGATCGAAGAACTGATGAACCGCGATTACCAGATTGACGGCATCGAGCTGTACAATCCGTCGCCGGCAAACGCCTCAGCGCGCGAGCGTGTGCGCGAGCTGAACAAGCAGTGGGGATTCGCGGCCACCGGCAGCAGTGATGCGCATTTCTGGCAGCACATCGGCGCGGGCTATACGCTCTTCCCCGGCACGACGACGGCGGACCTGCGTGCGGCGCTGCTCAACAAGACGACGCGCGATGGCGGCCAGGAGCAGAAACCGACGCGCCTGCCGCTCACGTCGTATATCGGCCAGTGCTTCTGGAGCATGGTGCTGGACCCACCGCGCAAGTTGACGCGCATGGCGATGGGGCATCCGGCGATGGCGCCCGACGCATGACGCATAGGGATGTGCGGCGCGAATGGCAGCCGTTGGCTAGACGCCGCTGGTGTTGATGACGATGTCGGTCTGCCCGGCCTGGCTATCGGGGAATACGGTAATGGTGATCCGCGCGCCGCTATGCGTCGCTTGCAATTGGGTGGTGGTGTCAATGGTGTTGGTAGTGACATTCTGCCAGCCGGAGGCGGGGAGCTTATTCGCGTAGAAGGCGGCCACCGCGCTGACGCTGTCGGTGGTGCAGAAGCCGTAGAATCCAGAGCCGCCTTCGCTCTGGCCGACGCGCAGCTTGGCGTTGGGATAGGCAGGGATGCTGCCGGGTAACTGGGCGGTGATGCTGGCGGGCTGCGAGCACAAGGACGAGACGCCTAGCGGTATGCCCGGTGTGCCCTGCGAACTGGCCGTGGCAGTGGGGCTACCATTGATGAGCGGGCCGGTAGGCGTGTTCACACTGCCGCTCGTGGTGGCGGTCGCCGTCGCGGTTGCGGAGGCGCCGCCACTCGCGCAGCCTAGCAGCAATGTCACCGCCAGCAAGAGCGCGCCCGCTGCCAGCCATGGGCCAATCACCCGCCGCCACTCACTCACATCAGCCCACCCTTTTGTTTGCACAGGCACAGAACCACTACCGCCCACATGTCGAGTATACCCTGGCTGTCCAGTGCCGCCCGCCAGGGCTACTGCGCGGCAGGGCAGGAATCATGGGAATGCGCCCCGCATTCACTCGCGCCGCGCTTGCATTCGCACGCGGGCACACTGGTACTTTCGTTGGCCTGGGCTGCCCTTCTCTAATACGAAGCGCTGTCTGCGCCCGCGCGAATGCTGAGCGAAGGCCAGGATGTGGCGCAGGTCATCGCTAGCTTCACTATCTACTCGTTGTCAGGGTGCGTGCTCAAGGACAGCTCGTAAATGAATTGTGCCAATCCCAGTAGGTATTCGGGTTTCCCTCAGGTTGAAATGATGTCCTGAATTGTGTGACACCACACGGGATTATCCAGGCAACCTCGACATTCTGTTGATACCCTGCTGGTACAGAGAATGGGCCACGTGGTGAGGCGGAATACATGTTCCAGCAGGTACCAGACGTATCGCAAAGAGAAAAATCGCTCGCCTGGAAGCCCTGGGTCTCGGATGATTGATTCTCAAATTTGTAATCAACCCACTCGAAGTAGTTGCCAGGGGACGCATATTCGTTTCCATAGCTTGGGCCGAAACGAGCCGATGCAGATGTTTTCCAGGTAGGCGGTGTAGGAGTGTCGGTTGGCGTTGGGGTGTAAATATCAGTAGGAAGGGGGGCATAGTTGAACGATCCACCCGTGTTTTGTGGATGTGATGTCAGCTTGGAAAGTGATGGCGCGGCGAGGAGCAAACCAATAACAAAGAGCGCGACAGGGAGGCAGCCTGCGGTACGCTTCTTCGCGGGCGCCGCGGTCACAGGCTGCGCGACCGGAGGAACACCGGGACTTGCGGAAGTTGGCGCATGGTGATAGTAGGGGACATCTTCTGATGCGGCATTTGGCATCATATAGGGCGAACCTGATGTGGAATTTGGAGCTGGATTCGGCGCTGGTGCGAAGGGCGGCGCTTGCCGGGGCTGAGTTGTGTGGCGTCGCGAGAACAACCAACGTATTGTAGTGATAATAGCGCCAAGAATAGTCACGATGCTGGCGCCCAAACTCGTCAACACAACGACGTTCGTGTTCACTTTTTTTTTGCCCCTTTGTCAGGTATCCCTTATGGACGCTCGTTCTATTTCATCTGCGTGGATTCAGCAGAGAACGGACGAGTCAATTTTAAGCAGGTACGGTAGCCATGTCAATAGAAAATTCAATCGCAATGAGAATTGAGCACTACGACTAGCAAAATATGGCATGCTCACGGACAGGTTATGTCGCGTTGTGATGGTGTCATCTGCGAATACCAGGCAACATTTGCAGGGAGAGGCAGTGGAACGTCTTGTACTGGAACATCCACTGGCTGTCCCGCTCGATAGATGAAGGGGATAGCCAGTGGAATCGCTATGCTCGCACGTTCCTGTTTATCCGACGTGTGGGATGACTTCTTCGGCGAAGCGGTGGAGCATTTCGTGGTCGTAGGCGATGCGCGGCAGGTTGACGTTGATATAGTCCGCGCCGGCCTCGATACGCGCCTGAAGTTGGGCGATGATCTCATCCGGCGTGCCGACGCGCACCATGTTGCGGAACTCCGCCAGATCGAACCCATAGGGCGCACGGGCTTTTTCGGTCGCTTTTTCTGGGTCTTCGCCGGGCCGCAGGAGGAACAGCGGCACATTGGTGGATTTGATGATGCTGTCGTAGTCGCGCCCAACCGTGTCGCAGTGCTTGCGGAGGACGGCGAGTTTCTGGCGGATGTCATCAGGGCTGCCGCCGATATTGCAGGCATCGGCGTACTTCGCCACCAGTTTGAGGGTCACCTGCTCGCCGCTACCGCCGATCCAGAGCGATGGATGGGGCTTGCGCACGCCTTTTGGCTCGTTGATCGGCTTGTGGATGCTGTGATATTCGCCGGTGAACTCGGGTGCGTCCTCGGTCCACATTTTGACCATGATCTGGGTGGCCTCACGGAATGCGCGCATACGGTCGCGCGTCTCGGGGAAGCCGTAGCCATAGGCGCGCCACTCGTGCTCGTACCAGCCTGCGCCGATGCCGCAGTAGAGACGCCCGTGGCTCATTACGTCCACGGTGGAGGCCATCTTCGCCAGCAGCGCGGGGTTGCGGTAGCCGAGGCAGGTCACCATCTGGCCGACGTTCACGCGCTGTGTGTCGCGCGCCAGTCCGGCGGTGATCGTCCACGCCTCGAAGGTGGTCTCCATCGTGGGCGAAGGGACGGTGTGGAAGTGATCGTAGACCCAGATCGAATCGTAGGCGGGTAGCGCATCGGCGGCCTTCGCGACGCGCGTCATCGCTTCGTATTGCTCCACCGGATCGCGAATCTCCATCAGGTCCATGCGCCAGCCCTGTGGCACGAATACACCGAATCGTACAGCCATAGCTATGCTTCTCTCCCGCTTCCGCGCAACGTCATCTAGCAGCGTGCAGATGTCGTGAAGACGATAGGCTCTGCTCTACACTATGCCCCAAGTGATTGGCATAAATTCAAGGGTGGCATGGTATGGTGGCGCAATCCGCCAACAAACTTTACATAATCAGGTGTTCACCTGACAGGATATACGGAATATACCTGATGCCCAAAAGTTCCGCCTGGGCGTATGCTCCGTGCAGAGAGTGGACATGACCTAACCTCCTCCTCCCCTCCCACACGAAGGTCAGGCTCAAGCGCGGAGTCTGGCCTTCGTGGCGTCTTGTTTGGCGCGGGCGCTTTGTTTGGCGCGTTCTCCTTGCTTCGCCTCACTTGCCGAAGAAGCGTTGGGTGAAGGTGGCGATGAAGCTGATCTCGATGATGAGGCCGAAGAGCGCCTCGACGGCGGCGAGCTTGGTGATGGGATTTTCGATGTCTATGCCGCCGGGGAAGAAGCCGCGCCCATGGAATGAGGTGAGGCTGAAGACCAGCGCGCCATCGGGCGAGAAATGCGTGCCGCCCGCGAACTGACCGAGCAGATAGTAGCCAAGCGCAAAGAAAGTGATAGTGAGAAGGTAGGCAGCGAGGCTTCGGCCTGGACGGTAGCCGTACCCGGCGAGGGCATCCAGGAAGTGCGAGAAGAGCCACGAGCCCGTGCGTCCCTGTCGCCGGAGCACAGCGCGCTGCAAGACCTGGGCGCGGTAGCCGAAGCGCGCGGCATCTTCATTCAAGCCTTGCGCCTGGAGCACAAGAGCAAGCTGGCGATTTGCACGCACCGCATCTTCGAACTCCTTGATGCGCGTGGCGCTGCGTTTGAGCTTGCCATCGGGTGTGCGCCGTTCGCGCGCTTCGCGCTCTTCGCCGAGGATGATGGGCTTACGTCCGGCCCCACCTGACCAGGGCAGCAACGCGAGATTGACATCGCCCCAGCGTATGTCGGCCAGCGAGACGTAGCCATGGGTGTCGTCGCCGAGGACAGCGTCTTGCAGCACGGTGCCCGCGTCGAAGAACACCAGCCGCAGATCGGCGGGCGTCAGCGTCGCGGGGAAGTCGGGCTTCCAGCGGCGGATGCGTTCGAGTTCATCAGGCGCAAGCGTGCGCCCGGCAAAGGATGCGCCCCCCAGCCCCGCGCCGCCAATATTTGCGCCTTCCAGATGCGCCCGGCGTAGCGCCACGCCTTCGAGTCGTGCGCCTTCTAGCGATGCGCCTTCCATGCGCGCCCCGTAGAGCTTCGCGCCAGCAAGGTACGCATCGCGCAGGAATGCGCCTTCGAGCCGTGCGCCGCCGAAGCGTGTGGCTTCCAGATGCGCCTGGCTGAGCGATGCGGCTGGCAGTCGTGTGCCGCTGAAGGTGGCGGCTTCGGCAAAGGCGCCGAAGAGATCGGCTTTCTCCATTTGCGCATTGCGGAAATTGGCGCCCGAAAAATACACCTTCTGACAGGATGCGCGCGTCAGCCATGCGCGGCTGAACTGCGCTTCTTCGGCATGCGCGTCGTCGAGCCGCGCTTCTTCCAGATGCGCCCCAGGCAGGTCTGCGCCTTCGAGGTGCGCCATGCGCAGATCCGCGCGCTCTACATGCACCGTAGCGGCCTCGCAATGTTCGGGGTCCGCGCCGGTCAGGCCGCCGATCATGCGCGCGAGTGGCAGCCGCCGCAGATTCGCACCGCGCAGGTTCGCGCCGCGCAGGTCGAGGCCAGTTCGTTTGCGCTGCGACACATCCGACCAATCCACGGGACCGCGCCCGCTCTCGTGGGTGACGAGCAACCATTCGAGATCCGCGCGGCTGAGCTGGATATCTTTGAAGGGATAGATGTTTTGCGATGCCTTGACCACAATCGTGCGGCGCTCTTCGAGAAATTGCTGGCGTTCGCCGTCAATCTCCGGCTCGGTGCGCCAGGACTGGCCGCGCTCACGCCAGTAGCGCCGCCAGTTGCCGCGCGTGGCGACCGTGGTAACGGTGCGCGTGATATCCGCTGCCGCTGGCGCATGAAGTCCGGTATGGCTGTCCAGATCCTCATCCATCCCCAATTTCTCCCTCCGATATACCTACTGGCAAGTTCCAGTATACGGAGGGCGGTCAATCGGTATCGTGGACTGCATTGAGGTCGAGGGAACACGAAGACCTTGTATGCCGTCATCCATTCCAGTCATAGCGATCTGTCGCATACATCGCGCGCCCCACTGTGGTTGGCGCGTGTGAGTCTACCAAGTGGGGGATGGAAACATGACAACTCGCGTCAAATCGTCTTCGTGGCAGAAGCCAGCCGCCGCGCTCGTGGGCCTCTGCGCCGTGCTGGCGCTGCTGGCGGGGTGTGGCAGCGCCGCGACCTCATCGTCAGCCTATTCGCCACAATTTAGCAACAAATCGCTTAGCGGAGCGCCAGCGGCAACCCCAGCCAATGGAAGCGCGGCTAGCCAGGGCACGGGAACCGCGCAATACAAGGGGCCGAGCTATCTCATCAAGTCGCTTCAGGTCAACCTTCAGGTGAAAGATACCCAGGCGACCGCCAGCGCTCTGCTGGCCTGGATTACCGCTACTGATCCGCAATCCACAACGACCGGGCAAGATTACTCGCAGGTGGGCACGGGCCTGTATACCATCACGCTCCAGTTTGCGGTGCAGGCGACACTCTATCCGCAGATCGAGCAATACCTGGTCAGCTATCCGCAGCAGCATGGCGGCAAGCTGCTAAACCTGCACGAGAATGTGCAGGATGTCACCAATGACTATATAGACACCCAGGCGCGGCTAACAAATTTGCGCGCTGAACAGCAGCGTCTGCTGACCCTGATGAGCAAGGCCAGCGCGCTGAGTGATGTCCTTGCGCTTGACCAACAGTTGACCAATGTCGAAGGGCAGATCGAGGATATTGAGGCGCATCAGCAGGCGCTTGCCAGCCAGACGACGTTCTACACGATCACGCTGATGCTCCAGCCCGCTGAACTTCCGGTTACGCCCGCGCAACCAAGTGGATTCCACCCCGGCCAGACGCTGCACGATGCGCTAACGGCAGCGCTCGCCTTTGCCGGATGGCTTGCCTCGGTCCTCATCTGGCTCGTTGTCTTCAGCGTGTTCGTCTTGCCGGTAGTTGTCGTGGTCTTGTTGGTGCGGCGCTGGCGGCGGCGGCACGCGGCTGGCAGAGTTGCGCCTTCCACCGCATCGTAGCGCCGCTGGCGAACCGTGCCAGCACAGAGGGGCTGCGACTGAGTTGGTGTGTCAGCCCCGCTGTGCATGCTCTCGATGACCTACTGCGTTACAGCGAACGCTTCACGCAGCTTGTAGCGTTGAATCTTGCCGGTCGCGGTCTTGGGCAATTCTGCGACGAATTCGATCCAACGCGGATACTTGTGCGGGACGAGCGTGGTTTTCACGTGCTGCTTCAGCGCGTCGGCCAGTTCGTCGCTCGGCGTCTCGCCGGGCTTCAGCACGACGAACGCCTGTGGCTTCACCAGCCCATCGGCATCCTCCCGCCCGACCACCGCTGCCTCCAGCACCGCCGGATACGAGATGAGCGCTGCCTCTACTTCCACCGGCGAGACCCATTGCCCGCTCACTTTGAGCATGTCGTCGGAGCGCCCACAATACCAGTAGGCGCCCTGCTCATCCTGATAATACTTATCGCCGGTCTGAATCCACTGCCCTAGAATCGTCGCTTTGGTGCGCTCGTGCTTGTTCCAATACTGAGAGCAGGTGCTATCGCCCGCGATCAGCAGATTGCCGATCTCGCCTCGCGGCACTGGCTGACCTTGCTCATCCACAATCGCCGCGTCGTAGCCAGGCACGAGCCGCCCGGAACTGCCAGGCACTATCTGTCCGCGCACATTCGAGATGAAGATGTGCAGAATCTCGGTACTGCCGATGCCATCGAGAATCTCCACGCCGAAACGCTCGTGCCAGCGCCGGTAGATGTCCGCTGGCAGCGCCTCGCCCGCCGAGACACAGAGCCGCAGCGAAGAGGTGTCGTAGTGGTCAGCGGCGCTGGGCATGGCGAGCATCGCCGCGTAGAGCGTTGGCACGCCAAAGAAGACGGTTGGCCGCTGCTCGGCGATGACCTGGAATGCCGCATCGGGCGTCACGCGCCCAGGGAAATGGACCGCGCTGGCCCCCACGCTCAGCGGAAAGTATAGCCCGTTGCCCAGGCCATAGGCGAAGAATAGTTTGGCTGCTGAAAAGGTGATATCGTCCGCCGTCAGTTCCAAAATCGGTTTGGCGTAGAGTTCCGCACAGCAGTGCATATCGTGCTGCAAGTGAACGCAGCCCTTGGGGAAGCCGGTGCTGCCGGAGCTATAGAGCCAGAATGCGGCGTCGTCGCGTGTGGTCGGCGCGGGGTCTAGCTCTGCCCGCGCGCCATGCAGCAGGGCGGCGAGATCGAGGGTTCCTGGCTCTGCGCTGGCGGCTTCGCCGCCGCGGTGCACCAGCACGATATGGCGTAGGAACGGCAGGGTGCGGCGCAGTGGCGCAAGTTGCTGCCAGAGGTCGGCTTCGGCGATGAGCACACGCGCCCGCGAGTCGTTGAGCATATATTGATAGTCTTGCGGGCGCAGTTGCGTATTCAGGGGGATGGGCACGGCGCCAATGGCGATTGCGCCATAGAAGGTAGCGGCGAACTCTGGCGAGTCATAGAGCAAGAGCGCTACCCGCTGCTCCATCTCCACACCCAGCGCGCGCAGCGCATTCCCAGCCCGATTTGCCTCTGCAGCGAGCCGCGCATACGTCCAGTTCTCGTGGGCTGTGCGGACGGCGATGCGTTCGCCCCAGCCCGCTGCCAACGCGCCGCCAAGCAGCGCGGTCGCGGCATTGTAGTCGGTTGGCAACGTACTTGCTGGATTCACAACGGTCGAGGTGAGTGGATGCGGAGGAAGTTGCGGTGTGGTCATGCGGCGCCTCCAGAGCCAGTGGGGAGAGCAGCGAAGCCAAGCCAGCCAGGTACGCGGACGCGGACGACGCGCCCAATCGCGCGGTATGTGCTGGCTGCGTGCTGGCCCACCGGCATGTACACGCAGTATATGCGCGCTTGCGCCGCCTGGTCAAACGTTGCACGGCCTCAACGTCGCCCTTGCTGAGTGATGGTGGGCCGCGACTTTCAGTCAGACGCTCGGATTTGGTAGCAACCTTACGCATGTGCTATAATTCCGTTGCTGAGCTTTTGGTGACGCGATATGGCCGATCAGCGCTTTGTTGTTACGTTTTGCCCTTGGCACGAGACTTGATGAGGTCAAGGGCTGGTACGTACACGCAAGAGCTTGCGTGCCCTTGAAACCGCCGCCACAACCGGGTGGCGCGCGTATGGCGCCGTAGTGCGTAGATTCGGATGTACGTAAAAGATCAGGTATGAAAAAGCCAGCCCGGTGGCAGCGTCTTTAGCATTGTAGAGTAGACGGAGCCAACCGCCCCTGGCGGCAGACGCAACATGAGGAGGATCGTGACACATGGCAACTGAGACTCGGAAAGGGCGCGGACGCGGATTCGCCTCGATGGATCCGCAGAAACAGCGCGAGATTGCCAGCAAGGGCGGTCGCGCGGCGCACCTGCAAGGGACAGCCCACGAGTGGAGCAGTGACGAGGCGCGCGAGGCCGGCCGCAAGGGCGGAGCCGCGAGCCGTGGCCACATGCAAGCCTAAGCGCACGCATACCCAGGGACGCCGCAACTGGCATCCCGATACTGGCCGACGTGTACAGCCGTCCGGATGGCACGATCTGTCCGACAACACAAAGGGCGAGCTACAGCTCGCCCGTTTCTCATTCTATGGCCCTACTTATTATCAAGTGTGCATACGTCACACCTGCGTGGCGGTTTCCGCCTCTTCGACCATTTCGGGTATCCGCGTGGCGCGTGTGGCTTCGGCAGTTTCGATGGTTTCGGCAGTAGTCGTAGTGGGTCGCGCGGCGCGGAATGTGGTGATAAGCACGACGGAGGCGAGGATGATCGCGGCGGCGACGAACGTTAATGGCGAAAGCTGCTCGCCAGCCAGCGCCCAACCCAGGAAGACGGCCACCATCGGGTTGACGTAGGCATAGGTCGAGGCCAGCGAGAGCGCGGTATTACGCAAGAGCCACACGTAGCATGAGAAGCCCACCAGCGAGCCAAAGATGACCAGATAACCCAGCGCCGCCAGCGAACGCACGGAAATTGCGTCTGGATGCAACTGCCCCAGTTCACCTGTCGCCAGCGCGATCACCATCAGCAGCGCGCCGCCCGCCAGCATCTCCATTGCCGTGCCCAGCAGGGGCGACGTGGGGGATGGCGCGTGCTGAGCATAGAGTGAGCCGAGCGCCCAGCTAAACGATGCGGCAACGACCAGTAGCAGTCCACCTATTTGCAGCGGGCCGCTGCTCTGCGTGCTGCCAGCAGCGACCAACAGCGCCACACCACCCAGCCCCAGCGCCAGTCCGACCGCTACCATGACACGTGGCCGCTGCCCGCCGGGTCGCAGCCAATCCAGCAGGGCCATCCAGATGGGCGCCATGCTCACCAGCAGCGCCGTCAGGCCAGAGGGTACGAATTGCTCAGCCCAGACCACACCGCCATTGCCACCTACCAGCAGTAGTCCACCCAGCACAGCCGCCGTGCGCCAGTGGAGGAGTTTCGGACGTGCGCCACCGCGCAGTCGCACCCAGCCATAGAGCAGAATGCCCGCCAACAAAAAGCGCACGCCCGCCATCAGGAGTGGTGGCAGCGTTTCGATGGCAAAACGAATTGCCAGATAGGTCGAGCCCCAAATGATATACACGGCAAGCAACGCGGCAGCTACCTGTATCCCGCGTGATTCGCTCATCTTCTGCCGTATGGCCATCGTACACCTCTCTTGCGTATGTCATATCCTGAGAGCATAACACGCGGATTCAGCAAATCGTTGCGATGCGTTCCAATTTCTTTTCCAATCTTTTGCGGTGCGTTGCGATTGGCGAACCCTTCCGGCGGTAGACGGCAGGTATATGGTGTCTGCCCAGGCCATGATATGAAATACGCTGTCTCGTGAGTCCCATTTTCTTGACGCATGATGCCTGTCCGGTTAGAATGGGCCGAGAAATAGCGTATCCATCATGCCTACTTGAGCACTTTGCAGGCAATTCAGCGTCATACCGTCGCCGAAGTCAGCAGCCAGGCAAGAGCGGCTTTCTGTGGGGTCAAGAGATATACGGCACTGAACGTATGGGCTAAAGGTAGGTTTGGACGCATGGAGGTCACTCGAAGGCGCGCTCACCGCGCCCGGCATCTTCTCGCGGTGGTGCTGCTGGCGCTGGCGGCGTGCGCGTTGCTGATGCTGGGTGGGCAGCTTCGCTCCGCGCCGATTGCCCACGGCCATGCCTTGCAGCCGCAAGATAGTCCCACCGCGACACCAACTACACCATCGCCAACGGACACCCCCGTGCCTACCAGCACCCCCAACCCAGGGCAGCTTACGCTGGTCAGTCCATCGTCTGCCGCTGGACCGGCAGGGGCGCATATCACGCTCTCCGGCAGCGGCTTCTCTGGTTCGTCTGTAGCGGTTTTTGCCTCGAACCAAGCCAATTGCGGATCGAATAAGAAGTCGCTGGCGAGCATCGGCCTGAGCGGCGGCGCGTTCACCAATGCGTCGTTTGTCTGGCCGGCGTTCCCAAGCGGAAGATATTATATCTGCGCGCCAGGTATGTCGAGCGGCGCGCCATCGTACCAGGAGATGACCGATAAGTCGCCGACGCTGTCACTCTCCACCTCGTCTGTTCAACAGGGCAGTCTGCTCACTATCACGGGCACAAATTTCGTTGGGCTGCCTGGCGGCTCGCAAATCATGCTTCAGGCATCTCAGGGCGCCACGCAGACGGCGCTCTCACCGAATGCCGTTGTCGGTGGCGACGGCAGCTTCAGCCTCCCCTGGACAGTCAACATCCCTGCCACAGGGAACATCCTCATCACCGCGATGTCTGCCCCAGAAGGCACCGCGCAGCCAGTATTGCAGGCGAGCGTGTCGCTCACCATCGGCGTCGCCGCGACGGCAACCATCACCGTCACGGAATCCCCGACGGTCGCGCCGACCGCTGCCACGGGGATAGGTGGTCAAACCGACCACACAAAGGGTTCGGGAGGCGGAGCGCTCTTGCTGCTGGTCGCGGTCATCGTCTTTTTGCTGCTAGCGATTTTGGGCATCGTGGCGTTCCTGATGCTGCGCGGGCGCAATCCGCAGGATCCACAGCATGGATCTGATCCTGGCTATGGCGGGTATGGTGGCTATGGCGGCAGCGGTCCCTACGGAGCGATGCCAACAGGGCGCTATAGCGCACCGGGCCAGGCGGCACAATATGGGCAGACGGGTTTTTATGGTGCGCCTGATCCCTATGCGGGCGCGTCTGTCGGCGCGGTCAGTCAGTGGGATTCCACCCAGGAGCAGCCTGGCCCAGACTGGCAGCCTCGACCGATGACAGGCTATCAGCAGCCCTATGACCAGCCCGGTTATGGTCCGCCGGACTATCAACAGCCCGGCTGGGATGCGACGGGAGCTTATACTGGCGCATATCCACCGGCGGATCCCTGGGCTAATCCACAAGCTGGCTATACGGGGCAGCAAGGCTATGCAGATCCACAAGCTGGCTATACGGGGCAGCAAGGCTACGCCGACTATAACGGCTACGGTGGTCAGCCTGGCTATGGGGATCCGAGCGCATATGGTGCGCAGCAGGGGTATGGCGCGCCTCAGGCGTATCCGCCATCCTATGATGACGGTGGTGGCACAACCAATGCGGCGGGCTGGTCTGGCTATCCACCGGCAGGCAATCCGGGGCAGCCCGGCGGCCAGCGCGACCAGCATCCGCGTGGCGCGGGCGGCCAGCAAGGCGGCAATCCCGATGAATTCGGGCCGTGGCCCGACCTGAACGACGGCTCGACCCGTGGCGCGGGCGAGTGGTAATGCTCTTGCGACTAGAGAATGGACGTTAGTTTTGGCAGCTTCAGATGCCGCAGAGGGCGTAGGCGATGCACGCCTGCTCACCATCAGTGCGGAACCCTACAACGCCGAAACATTGCTCGTCAATCATCGTGATGTGGTCACGCCGCGTGCGTCGTTCTACAAGCGCAACCACTTCGCGATACCGCACATCGCCGCTGACGACTGGCGGTTGCAGATCACCGGGAATGTCGCGCGGCCCGCTGAACTGACCCTTGACGCGGTGCGCGCGCTGCCCAGCCGCACGCTGCTGGTGACACTGGAATGCGCTGGCAACGGGCGGGCCTACATGGAGCGCGAGGCTGAGGGCGAGCCGTGGCAGTATGGCGCCGTCAGCACAGCGGAGTGGACGGGGACGCCACTGCACGAGGCGCTGGCCGCTGTCGGCGTGGGCGATGGCACACGTGAGATGCTCTTCACGGGGGCTGATGCGGGCCACGTGGCGGCGGCGGGCACATCGCTGTCCTTCGTGCGTTCCTTACCGCTTGAACAGGCGCTACATCCCGATACGCTGCTGGCGTATGCGATGAACGGCGAAGCGTTGTCCGCCGAGCACGGATTTCCGCTACGGCTGATCGTGCCGGGTTGGTATGGCATGGCGGCGGTGAAATGGCTGACACGCATCGAATCGATCACAGAGCCATTTCGCGGCTTCTATCAAGCGGACCGCTATATTATGGCGCACCCGGAGCGCGGCGAGACGACTACGACGCCACTGACGACGATGCTGGCGCGCTCGCTGGTGACGTATCCAGCGGAGGACGCGCGGCTGCCAGCGGGCGAGCATATCGTGCGCGGGCTGGCGTGGTCGGGTGCGGCGACGGTGTCGCGCGTGGAGATTGCCATCGGCGACGGCACCGACGAAGAAGGCGCGTGGCAGCCTGCGGAGTTCACTAGCGGAGCAGAGCACTATGCCTGGCGGCAGTGGGAATATCGCTGGCAGGCGCAGGCGCGCGGACCATTCACGCTGCGGTGTCGCGCCTTTGACGCGCTGGGCAACACACAGCCAGTGACGGCGGATTGGAACCGCCTGGGCTACGCCAATAACGCTATCCAGCACGTGCGGGTAGAGGTGGTCTAGTTCGCGTAGTTCGCGGCGCTGGGCGGATCTGATGATGCGCTATTCCACCAGTTCAGGGCAATCCGGTATAACATGGGCTGGCTAATGGGTTGTGGCTTTTGCGTTACGCTGATGTGCTAGCAGCACCATGCCCAACTCCTGTTCGAGCGCCTGAATCCGTTGCAGCTGCTCTTCCGAGAGGTTGGCCAGCGGATAGTTTGGCTCCAATGCCACGATATAGACGCCAAGCTCATCTTCCAGTGCGCGCACCCGCGAGATGCCCGAATCATCAAGCCGCGCGATCTTCATCTGTGCTTCGGCCATGGTGTGCCCCCATTCGTTCGCCACAATGCGCCGTCTACAGACGGCTGAGCGTTCACACGATGCGTCCTGTCGCCAGTATACCGCTGTTTCGTGCTATGCGGTCGCCGCAAAGGTGAGCAGCGGATTGCCCGTATCATCGCGTAATTCGAGCCTATCGCCCTGGCGCTCCCAGGAGCGGACCATCTCAAGCGCGTGAAGATAAGCGTCTTCGATCTCCATCAGCGGCGGGGGACACATCATGCGCGTGCTGGCCATGCCCGAAAAAGTGGCTGTCGTCGCGTCGAGCGCAACCTGCCCCATATAGCGGTTGCAGCCACTTTTGCCAGCGACGCGCATGCCATCGAAGGTCAGCGTCACTTCGATCTCATCAGGCACAACATGCGGCGCGTCGTCATCTACGCGATAGGCGATGAGCCGCCAGGAAGTCGCGTCCAGCGGATGGGGTGCCATGGGGTGTCTCCTACCTCGCTCATACGAGTGTCATTGGCGCTATTTCGCCGTCAGCCGTTGCGCGAGCTTGTTGGCCAGGGCGACACTGTAGTTCTGGCCGCGATCCTGGGGGTAGACCTGGAACATGTTGGCCATGTAGAAGTTAGGCAGCGGCGTCTCGTGCGGGGGGATGTGGTCTTTGTAGTCGGTGGTGACGATGGGCTGGGCGAAAGGCGCGGCAAAGCGCCACTTTTCGCGAATCCAATCGGGCGAGAAATCGGGATTGAGCCGCGCGAGATGCGGCAGATACGCCGCCAGCGCCTCGTCCGCCGAGTAGCGCATGCGCGGGTCATCCATCGGCAGGTAATTGCCGAGGTAGAGCAGGTGTCGCCCGCCATATTCGGCGGCGGGGATGTAGTTGGTGTGTTCGACAGCGGCCAGGAACGGATACGTTGGGTCGGTGATGCTGAGCCAGTAAACATCGCGCAGCAGCGGGCGGTCTAGCGCCAGGATCAGGCAGTGCGCGCCATAGGCCGTGCCCCAGTCGTAGCGTTCGCGGAAGTCCGCGGGCAGGTCGGGGACGAGGCGAAAGGTAAGCCGGGGGGCCAGCGTCGAGACGACGCGCGCATAGGTTTCGTCGCCCGCGCTGGAGACGACACGCAGCCCGCCCTCCGCGCCGCGCGTGACCGAGCGCACATCCGTTCCCAGGCGCAACTCGCCACCATGGGCGACGATGGCTGCCGCGAGCGCTTCATAGATCTGCTGGAAGCCGCCGCGCAGGTAGCCCAGCGATGAGGTGCGGCAATGGATGCGGCCCCACATCCAGGGCATGGCGACCTTATCGGCATATGCTCCGAATTTGCCGCGCAACTGCGGCTCCCAGACGGTTTCGTAGGCGGCGCGGCCCATCCAGCGGCGCAGCCACGCGCTTGCCGTGGTACCTTCCAGCAGGTCGGGGCTGGGCAACAGCTTGAGAAAGAGGCCAGCCGCGCCCAGGCGGAAGCGGCTGAGGACGGGCAGCGGCGTGATGCCGAGAATCGAGCGAACGCTGCCAGCCAACTCGTAGGGCTGGCCAGCAATCTGGATGCTGCTGTTGGGCTGGCCCCAGTAGAGCTTATCGCCGAGGCCAAGCTCGTTGATGAGGCTGATGATGGTGGTGTCGGTGCGGAAGAGATGATGGTAGAATTTTTCGAGCCATACGCCGGAATCACCGACGCGAAAGCCCGCCGCCAGTCCGCCAGCCTCGGATTCGCGTTCGATGACCGTGACGCGCTCGCCCGCCTGGGCCAGCCGGTAGGCAAGGGTGAGGCCGAGCGCGCCGCCGCCGAGAATCGCCGTGCCGGAAGATGAAGTAGAAGATGCTGCTGCCATGCTGCCTGCCATATCGAAATGCTGCGAGAAAGTCAGAGGATGCGAGAGGAGTGGTTACGCCGTGGCATCCGGTCTAGCATACCACCAGGTGAGCAGGAGAGCCAGCATCAGGACCGAGAGTGGGCGGAGCATGAGCAGCAGCGGCCAGAGTGGCAAGCCAAGTGCCGTGGTAACGGCGGGATGCGGATCGGTGTCCCAGCCATGGGGCAGGCCCCAGCCGAGGGCGACGCAGGCGAGGATGGTGAGAGCAAGCAGCGCGGCGGCGCGCGGCCAGCGGGTTGTGCCAAGCGCACGGAGCAACATGGCAACGGCCAGGCCGAGGGCCAGCGCTGCTGCGGGCAGCGCCCAGACGTAGTGATGCACCCAGGCGGCAGGGGCAAGCAATAGCAGCAGACAGAGCGCGACGCCGTAGCCGGTATTTTCGGCAAGACTATCCGCAGCGTCCGCTGAACGCGGGCCGCGCCAGAGGCGGTAGCCGAGCAGAAGCGCCAGCGCAAGGGTGAGCAGCCGCGCGAGGAGTGTAGCGACATTGGTAAGGCTTGCCGCATGGATGGTAACGAACTGGAGCAGCGGCGCGAAGAGGCTCTCGTTGTGGCCAAGATCGGCATCGCCCACACCGACGTGGAGCGCCTGGGGAATCGCGGCGATGGTGACGCCCGGCCCGACGACGAGCACACTGACCAGCGCGAGGGCGAGCAACGCGACGAGCGCCGCGATGAGCGCCTGCCAGCGGCGGCGCAGCAGCAGATAGACGAGCAGTAGGGCGGGCGTGAACTTGAGTATGGCGGCGAGGGCGACACAGATGCCAACCCAGCGCTCGTGTCCGCGTCGGGTGAGCAGCGGGATGAGCGCGAGCGGCGCCAATACCAGGAAGTTGATCTGGCCGGTGAGCAGCGTTTGCGCAGCGGGCGCGGCGGGCAGACAGAGCCAGCAGGCAAGGGACAGCGCTAGTAGTGGGATGGGGTCGTCGCGCAGCCAGCGCAGCGGTGGGCGGCGGCTGACTGATGATGAGACAGTGGGATAGACCGTGGCAAGCAGCACGCGGATCTCGTTGGCGAGCAGCACGGTGACGCCGAGCCAGAGGGCGGCGTTACCGAAGAGCCAGAGCCGCGAGAGTACGCGGAACGAGAGCAAGGTGAACGGGCTGAGCAGGATGGCGAAGAGCGGCGGATAGGTGTAAGGCAGCGGCGGGTTGACAAGCACGTGCGCGGCGGCGCCCGCGCGGGCAAGCACGGCGGGGTCGTAGATATTGGCGTGCGGGTCCAGGCGCAGAGCGTAGGCGGCGGCATAGTAACTGGAGAAGTCGTAGCGCCCGGCGATGGAATGGGTGTCGTGGTAGAGCGCGAGCAGCCACTGCGCCAGGGTTACGGCGATGACGGCAAGTGAGCCAGCCACCAGCGCGAGCCGCACGCGCGGCGCGGCCAGCCACGTTGCTCCCGCGCCCGTCCCGCTGTGTTGCGTCCGCGTTTCCAGCATCACCAATCCTCCTGAAGCATGATTTCTACGCGGAAAGTCCCGCCCCTGGCTTGGGACGAAGGATGCGGACGCGGGTAACGCGCGTGGACGCTAGCGGCGGCCCACACCGTAGTTGGGCGCTTCTTTGGTAATGAGCACGTCATGGGGGTGGCTCTCGCGCAGCCCCGCACTGGTGATGCGTACGAAGCGCGCCCGCGTCTTGAGCGCCTCGATGCTCTCAGAGCCAGTATAACCCATCGCCTGGCGCAGCCCGCCGACGAGTTGGAAGATCATCGAAGAGAGCGGCCCCTTGTACGGAACACGGCCCTCGATGCCTTCGGCGATGAGCCGCGACTCATCCGACACCTCGGCCTGGAAGTAGCGGTCTTTGCTGTAGCTGCGGCGTTTCATCGCACCGATGGACCCCATGCCGCGATAGTCTTTGTAGCGTTCGCCTTGCGACATAATTAATTCGCCAGGGCTTTCCTCCACGCCCGCGAGCAGGCTGCCGAGCATCACGGTATCCGCGCCCGCCGCAATAGCTTTGGCGAGGTCGCCGGAGAATTGGATGCCGCCATCGGCGATGACCGGAATGCCGTAGGGTGCGGCGGCCTGGGCGCAGTCGAAGATGGCGGTGATCTGCGGCACGCCAGTGCCCGCGACGACGCGCGTTGTACAGATGGAGTTATGCACTATCGCGTTGTTGGCGATGAAGCTGTGGGTTGGGCAGTCCACTTCGATGTCGTAGACCGGCACAGTGACGCCCAGGTCGCGGCTCTCCAGCGCCTTGATGACCTGATAGTCTGTAAGATGGCGTTTCAGATGGGTGACGTTGAGTCGTGAGCGATAGCTCTCGCGGCAGTTTTCCGTCGAGGTGCCAACCAGTCCGCCCGCCCTCGCCGCCTCAGTCGAGGTGTTCGGGAAACTCCCCTGCGTGAGGGAGCAGAGCACATTGAAGAGTTCGACAAGTCGCGCTGAGGTGTTGTGGAAGCTGATTCTACCGTCACCCGCGATATGGCCGTCGCTATCGAGAAGGCCATCGAACAGGCCGCGCAGGTAGTCGGGATTCGCGCTGAGATAGCGGGTGGGCAGGTGCTTCTCGTGCCGTTTGCCGAACTGCGCGAAGAGACGTGCCCACTGCAGCGAATAGAAGTGGATGTTGATAATGCGCTCATTGGGAGTAGGCGTCACCTCTACGCCCGATACGTCCTTCAGACAGCGGATGAGCTTTGCGGCGATCTCTGCTTCGTGGCGGGCAAAGTACCACGAGACGTGCCCCTGCTCAGAGTTGCGCGACGGCGCGATGAAGGCATGGCCGTCGCCAAGGAACGCGCCGAAGAGGTAGCCCAATTCATAGGAATCGGTGATCGTCGTGTGGTAACGGGCAACCTGCTTATCTTTCCGTACCGCGAACTCGCGCAGGTCTATCGCGAAACTTTCCGGCAAATCGAATTGGATTTGGCGGGGCAGAAGGAAGGCGTCACCTTTGGCGTCGCCGATCTGTTTCCAGTGCAATTTCGAGACGCCGCGCTTTGTCGGTTGCTCCAGCAGCGCCGCATAGCCGCTCTTCGCCAGCGTCGTCGCCTTCACTGCACTGAGATCCCCAACCCAATAGTTGTGGTCGGGAGTGACGTGCGTCTCGCGATAGGAAGCGGTGTGACGAATGGCCATCACGTCGCGCACACCGGTACACCAGGCCTTGAGAACCGTTACTGGCTCGCCGTGCATGTTGATGACGCGGTCGCCAGGCACAATGTCTTCGATGTTCTTATAGGTCGCGTTCGCCATTAGCACGCGCGTGCCAGCGGCGAAGCAGCCGGGACCGATGCCCGCCTTGATGCCTTGCGCGCCCGCCTGGATCAGCGCTTCGGTGGCCTCGGCGGTGGCGACGTTGCCCGCGATGATCTGGACACGCGAGCCGAAGGATTGCGACAGCTTCTTCACGGCGTCAATGACCATGCGCGAGTGGCCGTGCGAGGTGTCGAAGACCAGCACATCCACATCTTCGGCGATGAGGGCCTCGCAGCGCTCGAAGGCATCGGGACCGACGCCGACCGCTGCTCCCGCGCGCAGACGGCCCTGCGCGTCCTTGGCCGCGAGCGGGTACTGAATCTTCTTCTGGATGTCTTTGACGGTGATGAGACCCTTGAGCATGCCATGCTCATCTACGACGGGCAGTTTTTCGACCTTGTAGCGGTGCAGAATCGCGTTGGCTTCTTCGAGGGTGGTGCCAACCGGCGCGGTAATCAGCCGCTCGCTGGTCATCAGCTCGCGGATGGGGCGGTCAAGGCTCTGCTCGAAGCGAATGTCGCGGTTGGTGAGGATGCCGACGAGGCGATCATGCTCGGTGATAGGGATGCCAGAGATGTGGTATTTCGCCATGACGGCCAGCGCCTGGCGCAGCGAATCTTCGGGGCCAAGGGTGATGGGGTCAATAATCATGCCCGATTCCGAGCGTTTGACCTTGTCTACTTCGGCGGCCTGATCCTCAATGGAGAGATTGCGGTGAATCACGCCGAGGCCGCCCTCGCGGGCCAGCGCGATGGCCAGCCGCGCCTCGGTGACGGTATCCATCGCCGCCGAGAGAATCGGGATGTTCAGCGAAATCTCTGGGGTGAGGCGCGTGGCCGTGTTGACATCGCCGGGGAGTACGTGAGATTCAGCCGGAATGAGCAATACATCGTCAAAGGTGAGACCCTCTTTGCCAAACTTTTCCTGCCATGCCGCGTCGTTCGCCACGCCAGACACCCCCTTCGTTTCGTCGTGTTGCGTTGTGCTGCCGCGCGAGAGACGTGCGCCTACCATACGCCATTGCATTCCAATCGCTGGCGGGCATGGCGTGGATACAAAAAGTGCCCAGCGCGCGACGGCTCGCGCCTCGCCTGGGCAACACTGCTCATACACGCCAACATGTTCGCGTCTCTCCGCAAGCTCTTTCGTATAGGATATTTGTATAGGTGTACCACGCGGCGCGGGCGCGGGTCAACCGATGGCACTATTGAGAAGCAGGGAATAATCCAGGGGTACATATATTGATTTGCATTGATTGTCGCCGTGCTTTGCACAGCATGTAGGCCAACGTCCGTAGCCGCTGCCAGATGGGCGGAGGGCTACGGACGGGATGCGGGTCGAAGATTTAGCGCGCGTTGATGGGGATGAACAGCTTGCCCTGCTCGCCAGCGTACTTCGACTGCGGGCGAATCAGACGGTTGTTGGCGACCTGCTCCAGCACATGTGCCGACCAGCCAGCGACGCGGCTGATGGCAAAGGTCGTCGGGAAGAGGTCAGGCGAGAGGCCGACGGAACTCAGCACCGTGGCGGAGTAGAACTCGACATTGGTGTAGAGCCGCCGCTCTGGCTTGCGCTTGTTCAACTCTTCGATGGCGTAGTCTTCGGTGCCCTTCGCCAGCGCGAAGAACTCCGGCGTGGACGCCTGCTTCGCCATGTCGCGCAGGATCTCGGCGCGCGGGTCGGTGGTGCGATAGATGCGGTGGCCGAAGCCCATCAGCTTGCCGTGGCTGTTGAGCGTGTTGTCAATCCACGGCTTGATGTTATCCACGGTGCCGATTTCCTTGAGCATACCAGAGACGAGTTCAGGCGCGCCGCCGTGCAGTGGACCCTTCAGCGCGCCGATAGCGCCGACGATACACGAGGCCAGGTCCGATTCGGTGGAGGCGATCACGCGCGCCGTGAAGGTCGAGGCGTTCATGCCGTGGTCCGCCAGCAGCACGAGGTAGGTATCCAGGCTCTTGACATGGTTTTCAGGGGGACGCTGGCCGGTCAGCATAAACAGGTAGTTCGCCGCGTGGCCTAGCTCCGGGTCTGGCGCGATGAGGTCTTGCCCCTGGCGCAGGCGGCTGAAACCGGCGACAATCGTCGGGAAGCACGCCACCAGCCGCACCGCCTGCTCAAATGTCGGCTTGCCCGCGATGCGCTCCGCCGCGCCGACCGCCGAGGCCACGGTGCGCAGCGCGTCCATCGGATTCGTGTCGCTCGGCAGCGCCCGCAACACCGCGACCGCCGCCGCTGGCAGCGTCCGCTGCGAGCGCAGCGCGCGGTTCAAGGCATCCAGTTCGGCGGCATTGGGCAGGTGGCCTTTCCAGAGCAGGTGGCAGACTTCCTCATAGGTCGCCTGTGATGCCAGTTGGTTGATTTCGTACCCGCTGTAGATCAGCCGGCCCTCTTCGCCGAAGACATGGCTGACTTTGGTGGCGGCGACCACCACGTCGTCCAGCCCGTTGAGCGACTCATAGAACTGCTTTGCTGATCCCTCGGGCTTCGTTGCTGAGGTCATCTTCGCGCTCCTCGTCTCGGCAGCCGAGACCTGCTGAATCTCATCATGACGCATGTGCGCGCTTTTCGCGTGCTGCGCGGCGCTACAGGACGCAATTGTCCGTCATCCAAGAATATACTTGATTTGTATTGATTTGTCCAGGCCTATCACAACGAGACTGTTGACGGCAGTGAGAATTGCGCCCTATGGTGAAGGAGAACCGCGCCACGCCAGTAGAGGCAACGATAGGGAGATACAAGGCGCTCTGTGATGTGGTATACTCATTCGCATCACGGGAAGCACGAACTTCCCAGGTGGAGCGTCGGCGCTGGCGCATATGGATGAGTGTAGACGTATGTCGGCGTTGTCAGCGGGTCTAAGAGGGTGTCGCCGGAGGCCACGATGATTGTGATGGATGGCGAAGAATTCCTGACGGCTCAAGAAGCCTGCGCGTTGCTAGGTGTCAAGCCGGCGACTCTCTATGCCTATGTCAGCCGTGGATTGCTGGAGAGCTATCGCCAGGGCATCAAGCGCATGCGTCTCTACCGGCGCGACGAAATTGACAGGCTCACCCGCCTCCGTCGCTCGGACGAGCTAGAGGATGGCGCACATGGCGTCAAGGGCAAGGAAGGTGACGACAGCGCATGGATTCCTTACGTTTAACATGCGCGCTCGCACCTTCGGCAACCCGCTGGGTGTCTGCGCCTCCATGCCGCTGAAGCCGTCTTTTCCGCTTTTCGCGTTTGCGCCTTGCGCCGCGATGTGCAGCTTGCTGTTGTCACCTCCAGTGGGTATGCTGACACGATTCTCTGGTCTCGGCAGTGATTGACGGCTTGCAAAGGTCCGGCGTATAGTGAAAGGCACTCTTGTGTTCTGGCGTGGCTGTTTGCGCCACGCTTCACATCGCTGAGGATCGCTGAAGTAGAGAGGAGAGGATGCAGGTGGTAGGCGCCACACAACAGCAGGTCACATTTCCAAGTGCGGGCAGACCTGCCCCAGTGCTTGAAGGCGTGCTTGACCGTCCACTCCAGGAGAGCGCGGAACCCGCCCGCGCCTGCGCGGTGATCTGCCATCCGCAGCCCGCGACCAACTCGATGGACGATCCGCTCTGCCGCCGAATTGCCGCCGACCTCGCCCAAGTGGGGATCGTCGCGCTGCGCTTCAACTTTCGCGGCGTCGGTGGCAGCCAGGGGCAGCAGACCGACGGGCGTCTCGAACCGCTCGATATCGCGGGAGCCATCGAATTCCTGCTCAATCAGCCCGCGATCAACATGCAGAAGCTGTGCCTCATCGGCCACGCCTTCGGCGCGTTCATGGCGCTGACCTACACGGCGCACGACCCGCGTGTGAAAACCGTCGTCGCCGTCAGTCCGCCGATCTTCCGGCTGATGCCCGACACCGGAAAATTTGACCGGCCCAAGTTTGTGCTGACCGGCGAATATGATGAGGTCTCGCCCCGACACAAGCTCGAAGCCTGGCTCGACCCGTTGCCGAACCGCGCGTTACGCATAGTATCGGGCGCGCGGCATCTGATGCGCGGCTACGAGGAGGTTGCTTCGGCGACCATCGTCAAGTATGTCGCCAGGTGGGCGGCGACACCCGGCATGTAAGACATCGTTGCTCGCGCTTGCCCTAGCGGAATGGGGTAGACAGTACCGTGCCAATACAGACAACCAATCCACTCGTCATACAGAGCGACCGCACCATTCTGTTAGAGGCGGATCACCCTCTCTACGCCGAAGCGCGCGATACGCTCGCCCAGTTCGCGGAGCTGGAGAAGTCGCCTGAGCATATCCATACCTACCGGCTCACGCCACTCTCGCTGTGGAACGCCGCCGCTGGCGGACTCGACGCCGCGACGACCCTCGACATGCTCGCGCGCTACAGCAAGTATGACCTGCCGCCCAACATCGTCAGCGATATACGCGACTACATCGGGCGCTACGGCAAACTCAAGCTGGTCCGCAGTGGTGATGCCCTGCTGCTGCGCTCGGATGATCCGGTGCTGATTGCTGAGGTTTCGCGGCAGAAGCGTGTGCAGCCATACATTTTCGCGCAGCCGGATGCCAACAGCCTGCACGTGGACGCCGCACGGCGCGGGCATGTGAAGCAGGCGCTCGTGGCGATTGGCTATCCCGCCGAAGATCTGGCGGGCTACACCGAAGGCACGTCCCTAGACCTCGCGCTGGTCAGCGAAGCACGTAGCGGCAAAGCCTTCGCGCTGCGCCAATATCAGGATGACGCGGTCGCCGCGTTCTATGCTGGCGGCACACCACGCGGCGGCAGCGGTGTGGTGGTGCTGCCCTGCGGTGCGGGCAAGACGATGGTGGGCATTGGGGCAATGGCCGAGGTGGGACGGGCGACGCTGATCCTGACGCCTAGCACGGTCGCGGTGCGCCAGTGGATTGCGGAATTGCTCGACAAGACGACGCTCACCACCGAGCAAGTCGGCGAATACACCGGCGAGCGCAAAGACGTGCGCCCCGTGACCGTCACGACGTACCAGATTCTGACGTATCGCCCCAGCGAAGATGGCGAGTTTCCGCACTTTGGTCTCGTCACCAGCCACGACTGGGGTTTGATCGTCTATGATGAGGTTCACTTGCTACCCGCGCCGGTCTTCCGGCTGACGGCGGAGATTCAAGCGCGGCGTCGGCTGGGGCTGACCGCCACATTGGTGCGCGAGGATGGGCGCGAAGCCGATGTCTTCGGGCTGATTGGCCCCAAACGCTTCGACGTGCCCTGGCGTGAGCTTGAGCGGCAAGGCTGGATCGCTACCGCCGAATGCCACGAGATTCGCGTGCCGCTGCCCGATGACCAGCGCATGACCTACGCGCTGGCTGAGGACCGCGAGAAATATCGCCTTGCTGCCGAGAACCCGCTGAAAATGGAGGTAGTGCAAGAGCTACTCGCGCGCCACAGCAGCGATCAGGTGCTCATCATCGGGCAGTATCTCGACCAACTCAAATATCTCTCCGAGCTGCTCGACGCGCCGCTGCTGAGCGGGCGCACCAGCAATGCGCAGCGCGAGAAGCTCTATGAGAGCTTCCGCCGTGGCGAGATCAAGCGGCTGGTCGTCAGCAAGGTCGCCAATTTCGCGATTGACCTGCCCGACGCCAACGTAGCGATTCAGGTGTCGGGCACGTTTGGCTCGCGGCAGGAAGAGGCGCAGCGCTTGGGGCGCATTCTGCGCCCCAAATCCGATGGCCGCCCGGCACATTTCTATACGGTGGTGACGCGCGACACGCGCGATCAGGACTTCTCGGCCAATCGTCAGCTCTTCCTGACAGAGCAGGGCTACCGCTATACCATCGAGGATGCCGAGAGCTTGGGCCTGCTCAACGGCGCCAATCGTGTCAATGGCGCGAAAAAGGCAAAATCAGCGACAGCACCGAAGCCAGCGAAATCAGCGAAATCAGCCCGTGCCGCGCGACCATCCACAGCAAAACGCACCCGTGCAACGCACGCCGAAGCTGCCCCAGCCAAACGCACACCCACCCACGGGCATCGCGTCTAATCTGCCGCTCACTATTTACAGAGGCTTCACGACCGCAACCCCCTAAAATGGTATACTGGACATGGAACGTCGCGACCGGAGACCAGAGCCGCTGGCAAGCCGGATGCGTTAGCGGAGCGTCACACGGAGAAGAGGCGGCGCATATGGATTACGTCGAACTTTCTGAGGTTCCCAATCTCGAAAATGCGATCCTCATCGGAGCTTTCGCTGGCTGGAATGACGCGGCGAGCGCAGCCTCGTGGGCAGTGAAGTTTCTCATCAATCATTGGGAAGCCACTGCATTCGCCGAGATCGGCTCCGCTGACTTCTACGACTTCACCGAGACTCGCCCGCGCGTCCGCATCTCGAACGGCGCGATCCGCCGCGTGAGTTGGCCCTCCACGCGCTTCTACGTCCACCGCGCGCCACGTGTGGAAGGTGAGCAAGAGCGCGGGCGGCAACGTGACGTGGTATTGATGCTGGGTGATGAGCCACAACTCAACTGGAAGACCTATACCGAGGCCATTGTACGTTTGTGCCAGCAGTGCCAGGTGCGGGATGTCGTGCTGCTGGGCGCGCTGGCGGGCGAGGTGCCCCATACCGCGCCCGTGCGTATTATCGGCGCCGCGAGTGATATGACGGTGCTACGGCGCATGCGGCGGGCAAATGTCGAGCGCGCGAACTATGAGGGGCCGACCGGCGTTCTCACGGTACTTCAGGATAGCGCCCGCAAAGCCGGGATCCCTTCAGCCAGCTTCTGGGGCACCGCGCCGCATTACGTCTCGGCGACGCCGAATTTGCCGGTCTCGGAGGCGTTGCTGGAAAAACTCTCCACGGTCTATCACTTCAATCTGCGCCTGACTGATCTTGCGCGGGCGGCGCGGCGCTTCTCAGCGCGGGTGTCGTCGCTGGTCGCGGCGGACCCAGAGGTCTCGGCATACGTGCATGAGCTTGAACAGCGCGCCCCCGGCGAGCAAGGTGAGTCATCCGGCATGCGGTTTGCGAATGATACGTCAGGCGTTCATTCGCTACCTCTGGATGGCGAGCTACCGTCAGGCGAGGAAGCCGTCCGCGATGTAGAGGAATGGCTCCGACAGTTCCGGGGTGAAGCCGGAGCGGATTCCTAAACGTTTTGCTAAGATGTGAGGCCGCTGAGGAGTGTGTTTCTCGTTCACCCGGCAGCTTGCTACCGTTGGGGAACGATTCCCCGACGAGCGCGCGGTTCCCCCGAGTGGGCTGGCTCCTTTCGGCGACCGAGCCGCGCGTTGCATCATCATCCATTTCAACATCCCTGGGAGGCATGTGTCGTGTCCACTCGTAGCACGGCTTCGCGCAGGCAGCGCGCTGCCGAGAACCGTAAAGCACGTTCAGCTAAAACGTCCCAGCCGCCTGCCACGAACCAGCGCAATGAGCAGTCCAGAGCGGACGCCCGGTATGGACTGCGCGACGCTACCGCGACAACTCCTGGCAGCCAACAGACCAACGGCCACTCTACTTCCCCACGCATGCCACGCGCTTCCGTGCCGCCCGCGACCGCGAACCGCGTATCCGCCACATCACACGCACCCCCACCACCTGCGCCTTCGCGCAAGCCTATGCTCGATCTGGAGCGCCTGGGCGCATTCACGCGGATGTTTGTGAGCGCGCCCCCCGACACTGATGATTCGACCGATAGCGTTCCCGCTGTTCCGGCGCGGCGGTCGCGGGCCAGCGAGCGCCGTGAGAGCGGCTTCAGTTGGCGCGAACGCGATTGGGGGCGCGCGGAGTGGAGCAGGCGGCTGAGAGTGCTGGCAACGCTGGGCGCGGCGCTGCTAATCTTGCTGGTGGCGGTGCTGGTTGGCGTGAATATCGCGTCGCGCGCCGCTGGGTCGGTCCGTACACGCCTCCCCGCGATTCCCACGTCCACGGCGGGCGGGCATCAGGTGGTGTTGCAGCCGGGCATCTCGGACAACTCGCCAACTCCGGAGGCGACGCAGTATTCGATTGGCGTATGGGTCTCGAATTTGTCGCCACCAAGCAGCGGCACCATCAAGGTGTTCGTGCGTATCACCAACAATCTGACGCCAATGCCCAATGTGCCGGTGACGATCAGCGCGAACGGGCGCGGTTTCAGCGCAATCAAGACGGATCGCTATGGCTTGGCGACCTTCAGCTTTTCGTATTCGCTGGGAGTGGGGCAGGCAATGGTCATTTATGCCAATGCCACCGCCGCCGGGCAAGCGCTTTCGGCGCAGACGGCCTTCATCGCGGGCGTAGGCGACGCTGCGCCCAGTGGAACGCCCAACCCAGGCGGTGCGCCCAGCGCGACCCCGCGACCGAAGCCACCCAAGCATTAACGCCGTAACCCGCTCCACATACACAGCAACGCCCCCATCCTCTTGCGTGAAGATGGGGGCGTCGGATTGCGCGTCGGATGCTATTCCTCAACCTCGACTTTGATCACGCCGTCCTCGACCCAGACCGGATAGCTCCCGGCGGTGCCGGTGGCGGGGAGGCTGAGCGCGCGGCCCGTGCGAATGTCGAAGCGTGCGCCATGCAGCGCACACTCAACGGTGTAGTCGTCCACCATTTCGCCATCGGCGAGCGAAAACTCTTCGTGGGTGCAGGTGTCGCCGATGGCGTAGAGTTCGCCTTGCGCCAGGAAAATCGCTATCGGCGTGCCTTCGACCTCGACACGGAAGGGCTGCCCTTCCTGTACGTCGTCTTCATTACCTACTGTTACAACGGCCATAGCTCTCTTCGCTCCCGCTCGTTAGTCCGCTTCCCTGCCGCGCACCCGTGCACTGATCTCGGCACGCAGGGCGGCGCGCAGCGGCAGAATGGGCACTGCCTCGACCAGGGGGTCCACAAAACCCTCGACGATGAGCTGGGTGGCTTCGGCGCGGTTCAGGCCACGGCACATCAGGTAGAAAAGCTGCTCTTCGTCTACCTTGCCGACGGTGGCGCCATGGCTGCACCCGACGATGTCATTGCAGCCAATCTCCAAGTTGGGAATCGAGTCGGCGCGAGCGGTGCGGCTGAGCAGCAGGTTACGATTCTGCTGATAGGCAGCGGTCTTCTTGCCGTCAGGGCTGACGCGAATCAGGCCAGAGAAAACGGAGCGCGCTTTATCAGTGACGACGCCCTTGAAGAGCAGGTCGCTCATACCGCTAGAGGCATTGTGATCCTGAAGGGTATAGCGGTCAAAGTGTTGTGTGCCGTCTTCGAGGTAGAGGCCAAGCAACTTGGCGCTGGCGCCGTCGCCTTGCAGAATTGCTTCGACGCGCCCCTTGGAAAGCTGGCTGCCGAACTCCACCGTTTGCAGCGTGACCGTGCTATCGCGGCCAAGCAGCACGCGTTCGGTGTGGAAGTCGTTGACCTTGCGGCCCCAGCGCTGGACGCCCACGTAGTGCAGGTTGGCGCCCTGCTTGAGGATCAACTCGGTGACGCGCGTGCTGAATCCAGCGCGCTGCGCGGTGGGCGAGGTGAAGTCTTCGGCGAAGGTGGCCTGGCTGCCCTCATCCAGCACGATCAGCGTATGCGCCAGGCTGGCCGTGCCGTCCAGGCTGCTCGCGACGATGGTGCGGAACGGCAATTCCACGGTGACGCCGCGTGGCACGTAGAGGAAGGCGCCGTTCTCCCAGAATGCGCCATGCAGTGCGGCGAATTTGCCGTCGCTGGCGGGCACGCAGCGCGTCATGAAATACTCGCGTATCAGGTCGCCATGCTCGCGGACGGCGGTGGCCAGATCAGTGAAGATGACCCCCTTGGCTTTGAGCGAGTCATCAAGGCGATATTCCACGGGACGCCCGTCTTGCAGGCCAAGAAAACCCGCCATCTGCTCCTCGCGCTCGGCCTCCGGCACCAGGCTGCCACCGCTGGTGGGATGCACTTCGCCGAACGGCTGCACGTCGTCGAGCTTGAGGTTGCGCAGATCGGTGCGACGCCACTCCTCGTCGAAGCGCGTGGGCATCGGTATCTGCTGGTAGGTGTTCCAGGCGTCCAGGCGGCGCGCACGCATCCAGTCTGGCTCAGCGCGGCGCGCAATTAGCTCGGTCACGGCTTCTTCGGTGAAGCCGCGCCGTGCGGTGGGGGCGGTCATATCTTCCGTTCCTCCATCAGTCGCGATATTCGGTAGATACAGGGGTTTGTTCAGAAGAAAAGCGGAGCGACAGATGCCGCCCCGCTCGCGAATGGATTGCGGTAGGCGTGCGACGCGCGCCTACGGAATGCTGGCGGGCGAGGGTGAGACGAGCGGCCAATTATGGCCAGCCGCCTCACCGCGACCCATCCATGCTAGCCGACAGACCCCACCATCTCAAGCTGGATCAGCCGGTTCAGTTCCACGGCGTATTCGAGCGGCAACTCTTTGGCAATCGGCTCGATGAAGCCGCTCACAATCATCGTATAGGCATCGCTCTCGCTGAGGCCACGGCTCATCAGATAGAAGAGCTGCTCCTCACCGACCTTCGAGACGGTTGCCTCGTGGCCGATTTCGACATCCTCTTCCTCGATCTCGATGTAAGGGTAGGTATCGGTGCGGCTGGCTTCGTCCAGCAGCAAGGCGTCGCAGCGCACGTTGGACTTGACGTTGTGTGCGCCCTTGTGGACTTTCAGCAGGCCGCGATAGCTGGAGCGCCCTGTGCCCTTCGAGATGGATTTCGAGACGATCTGTGACGAGGTATTCGGCGCAACATGTACCACCTTGCCACCGGCGTCCTGGTGCTGACCGTCCGACGAGAAAGCGACCGAGAGTACTTCGCCGCGCGCATGTGGCTCCATCAGCCACACGGCGGGATACTTCATAGTTAGCTTGCTTCCGAGATTGCCGTCAACCCATTCCATCGTTGCGCCCTCATAGGCGGTGGCGCGCTTGGTGACGAGGTTGTAGACGTTCTTCGACCAGTTCTGAATGGTCGTGTAGCGCACACGCGCGTTCTTCTGCACGACGATCTCGACGACGGCGCTGTGCAGGCTGTCGGAGGTGTAGGTTGGCGCCGTGCAGCCCTCGACATAATGTACATAGCTGTCTTCGTCGGCGATGATCAGCGTCCGCTCAAACTGGCCCATATTCTTGGCGTTGATGCGGAAATACGCCTGGAGCGGAATCTCCACCTTCACGCCCTTGGGTATGTAGATGAAGCTGCCGCCACTCCACACGGCGCTATTCAGCGCGGCGAACTTGTTATCGTTCGGCGGGATGATCGTCGCGAAGTACTTGCGGAACAGCTCTTCGTGCTCACGCAGCGCGGTGCCAGGGTCCACAAAGATGACGCCGAGCTTCTCCAGATCCTCGCGCACCTTGTGGTAGATCACTTCAGAGTTGTGGACGATCAGACCCTCGGCCACAAAGTTATGCGGCCCTTCGACCTCGATGTCATAGACCATCTCGACACCAGCGGGTGTGATGGCCTCGATCTTGGCGAAGCCGTGGAACTCAGTCGTATGCTTCTGGAAGTAGGTGCCCTTGGCGCTCGTATAGTCGTGATGATACTTGCGCTTGTTCATCCGCTCAAGCCGCCGGGGCGACCGGCTGCCAATGCGCTCGAATGGTCCAGCGACCTCCACGCGATAGCCAACTACCATGCGTTCGGCATCTATAGGGTGCTTGGACTCGAAGCGATGGATATCGGATGTCGGCAGACCGCACAGCGACAGCAACTCGGTCATATCTTTGAGCAAGTCGCGGTTGCCACTGGTGAAGACCACATCGTGGTTCTTCTCAGCATCGCGCACATAGCCATCGGAATCGAGATAGCCACCCAGGAAGGCAAGCTTCTGCGTCTGCGGAAGGCCAAATACCCAGGATGGCGCACGCTTCTCCAGCGCCTTGCCGACAAATCCATTGATTTCGAGGAAACGCGCGACAATCGTCGAGCCAATCGTCATGCGATACGGGTCGCTATTGGACGGGGTGATGCCGAAAAGCTTCTCCGTGACGCGACTTAGTTCAGTCCGTACCGCCGGATCACTGTCGGGGATAGCGAACTCGACGCGCGCTTTCTCTCCATTGCCGTAGTGGATGAAGCCATCCCCGATGTAGAGACCGAGCCACCACATCAGGTCTTCGGTGCTATACTCTGGCAAAGTCACGGCGTTGTGCCGCCACGACACCTCTACCTCTGGCTGGCGCAGCGTATATTCTGCCCCGGTCTCCGGCAGGGACTTTGTCACGGCGACCAGATCGCCTACTGAGAGATCTTCAAGATATTTCCACTCGCGGGAGTAGCGCCCGCGTTGGCGATCTTCAGCGCGCTCGTATGTCAATGCGAGAAATGGATGGTTGGCTGTCGCCTTGATCTTGCGCGTGCCGACACGCACCTCGAAGACTTCGCGCTCGCCCTTTTCGGCAGTGGCGCGCACATTGGCGGCAATGATGCTGCTCGTCTCCTCATCAAAGGAGAAGACCGTGTCGCCTGGCTGAATCTCGCGAATCGGCACGAGTCCACGCGCGGTATAGACGCGCGAGTCGCCACTCAAACATTCGTACTGAGCACCAACGCCCGCCAGGTATTTGCGCTCAGCTTCGGGGATGCCGAGCTTCTCGAACGTGTCCTTGATTTCGGCGGGCAGGTCGTCCCAGGTCTTGCCAGCTTCCTCGGTGGGCTTGATGTAGTAGTAGATGTCGTCAAAGTCAATCGTGCTGAGGTCGCCACCCCAGGTGGGCATGGGCTTGCTGTAGAAGATATCGAGGCTCTTGTGGCGGAAGTCGCGCATCCATTGCGGCTCGCCCTTCATCTGCGAGATCTCTTCGACGATCTCGTGTGAGAGGCCCTTCCGCGCCTTGAAGACGTAGTTTTCTGGCTTACTAAAGCCCCACTTATATTCTTCCAGCTCGCTGCCGATATCCGGCTCCGTGCTCATGTCGTATCCTCCAACCAGATGTTCGGGTCCGGGGTGGCGCTGGACCATCGCTCGCGCGATGGCGTCACGTCCGACCGGCTTACAGCGCGGCCACGTGCAGCCGCTTTTGTCCGCCAGAATTGCTCATAATTCCGACTACATCACTCGGATATAAGTATGCCACGCGCGAGCCAGCAAGGTCAAGACACGTGCGAAGCAATACGAGCGTCGCGCGAACATGCGCCATATTCGAACCAGCGGGTTGGTGCTGGTGGGTGCGCATTCCGGCATGGGTTGTGCGTACCGGCGCAACATGCGCGGGCGCGCGGCGCAGGTGCACACTCAGCTACAGATGAGATAGGACCATTCGCGGCGCATGATGCCTGGGCGTCCGGCACTCGTTCTACAAGATAAGCAAACTATGCGGATGGCACGGAAGCTGTCACTCAGCGACCAGCGCCAGCGCAATACATGGCTGGAGGAGAGGGAGTGGGGACAGTGGAAGACAGCGGAAACATTCCGAGCGATGCGGGCAAAATCGAACCTGAACCATTTCGTGCGCCTCGCGGCAGCGCGACTTGGCGGCCAGGGCAGCGGCGCGCACGCCGTGCCAGCCTGGCGCTGGCGATCAGTCGTCTGGAGCGCGAGCACGTTGCGTTATTGACAGCCATGTGCGAATTGGAGGCGCCCCAGCACCACGGCGATGCCAACACGCGGGCGTTGCGCGCGGCGCTGCTGCCGATGCTGCGCGAAGACTTGCGCCAGACACAGCATGCGCTGACGCGGGTGGCGCGCGGCGTCTATGGCATCTGCGAAGTGTGTCGGCGTCCGCTTTCCGCGCGGCATCTAGAGTTGAAGCCCGCAGCAACGGCATGTCCGCACTGCGAGGGGCGAGCCACGCGCATACGCGATTAGCCGACGCTGAACGCACGCGACGCACGCGCAATGCCAGCACAAGTAGACACAGCGAGCGGAAGGAGCGCGCCTGCTGGGTGTCCGCTGGCGACGCGATGAAAACCAGACGACGCGTAATCGCGCGACTTGTGGCGGATTTTTGGGATGTGATTGACGGCGGCGCGCGCAGGCAGTAGCATTGGGCATGACGCTCGTGGCAATGGCGCCGCGGTGGTCGAAGCCCCGCCGCACGTTTGAGTTGGGGCATGCTGTCCAGGAGGAAAGCGGATATGCCCACAGGTGAGGTTCTTCTGCGATGTGCGCTGGCCGCCATTGTGGGGTATCTGCTCGGCTCGCTGCCAAGTGGCGTACTGGTGAGCAGGTTCTTTGGCCGCGCCGACCCACGCACCAAGGGCAGCGGGAAGACTGGCGCAACGAATATCCTACGCACCCATGGCGCGGGACCGGCGATTCTGGTCGGGGCGCTGGATGTTGG
Organism: Ktedonobacterales bacterium; assembly: GCA_030167145.1. Taxonomy (GTDB): domain Bacteria; phylum Chloroflexota; class Ktedonobacteria; order Ktedonobacterales; family JADMIN01; genus SMAG-U1939. The sequence continues at coordinate 1,370,023 of CP126532.1, forward strand.
CAAAGGCGTGGCAGCAGTGCTGGTCGCGCGGTTCATCATCTTCCCCGTACCAGCGCATGCCACCACCACGCTCTATACGCTCCAGGCATTGGCAGAGGCTATCGCGGGCTTCGGGGCGCTGCTGGGTCACAACCACTCGATCTTCATTCGCTTCACCGGCGGGCGCGGTGTGGCGACAGGCGGCGGCTGCATTCTGGCGATGAATCCCCTGACGCTCGGCATCAGCGCCATCGGCTTCATTGTGCCGATTGCCCTGACGAAATATGTCTCGCTCGGCTCAGTGATCGGCGCGGCCACCGCAGGTCTCGCGTCATTGGGCTTGACGCTGGCCGGCCGTGACTACTGGCCGCATGCGATGTTCGCGCTGGTGGGCGGCGCATTTATCATCTATGCGCATCGCGATAACATTCAGCGGCTGATGGCGGGCACAGAACGCAAGCTAGGCCAGAGCGCAGGCTAAGAAGGCCGCACGCACTCCTGATCCGTGCCGATGATGGCGAGATGGACGCTACTTTGTTGGTGATTCGGCGAAAACCCCACGCGCGCCACGCAGATACTCGACCGCCGAAAAGATCGTCCACACCACCGCCAGCAGCAGCACGATGTCGGCCAGCGCCAGCAGATAGCCCGCAAAGTTTGCGGGCGCGGCGCTACCGGTGGCCAGCCCCAGCGGGAAGGCAATCGCCGCACCCAACCCGCTCGCCAGCAGAATGCCGCCGATAGCGAGCAGCGTAAAGAATGTCTTCTGTTTCCCCCAGCGCCCAGCGGGAATCACCAGCCCTTGCGCGGCGGCAAGCGAACGAAGGCCAGAGACGAGAAATTCGCGGGTCACGATGACGATGACCACCCACGCGGGCACGAGGCTTGTCTGCACCATCGCAATGAGCGCGGCGGAGACGAAGACTTTGTCGGCAGTAAGATCAAGAAACACGCCCAGGCGCGAGACCAGATGGTATTTCCGCGCCAGACGCCCATCGAGTGTGTCCGTGACGGAACCAACGAAGAACAGCGCCGTCGCGCCGAGATAGGCAGCGGGCTGGTCTATCAAAATCAGGATGATGAGCGGGAGTGTGGCCAGCAAACGGCCCATACTCAGAATGTTTGGAAGATTACGCACCCGTGACTCCTGCGCTTCTGTAGCCGCATCCGTGGCGAGGCGGAGCTGGCCCCATGACCAGTGTAGGCGATGGGAAGCCGCTTCGGCAAGTGACAAACGGCACACCAACCGCCATCGCATGCGGCATGCCTCTTCCTGGCCGCGCTATACTAGACGTGGAACGTAGCGGCAGGTGTCGCGGTATGCAGTCAGGAGTAGCCGTTTGTGATGACCGCCAGCGATGACGCTCGCACTGCGTCCCTGTGTGCGGCGGAGATTCCGCTGAGTGTCTCGACAGATGCGGGAGCTCCGGTCTCTCCGGCCATCCTCTATGAGGACGAACACTTGCTCGCAGTGGAAAAGCCCGCGCGATTGGTCACGCATCCCGCGTACCGGCACCCCAACGGCACACTCTGCGATGTCGTCTTCGCTCGGCAGGCGGCGCGCGGCGAGGGTCGCCCCTGGCTGTTGCACCGGCTCGACCGCGATACGTCCGGGGTGGTGCTCTTCGCCAAAACCGAGGTCGCGCGCCGCGCGGTGGTGCGGCAGTTCGAGCGGCGCACCATACACAAGCGCTATCTCGCGCTCACGGCTGGCGTACCCGTCGCACCAACCGGGACGATCGAAGCGCCGCTCCGGCGCGACCCCACCGACCGCCGCCGCACCATCGTGGATGCGAACGGCGAATATGCCGCCACACGCTATACCGTGCTGGCGCATGCGGGCGGCTATGCGCTGGTGCTTGCCGAGCCACTGACGGGACGGACGCACCAGATACGGGCGCATCTGACCCATATTGGCGCGCCATTGGTGGGTGACGTGCGCTACCTGGCGGTGGGGCATCCTGCCGCGTCGCTGGCTGAGGGTGCGATGCTGCATGCGTGGCAGCTTCACCTGCGTTATCCTGGCAGCGGGGAGCCGTGGAGCATCAGTGCGCCGCTGCCACTCGCATTTCGCGCGCTGGCCACCACGCTGGCGCTTCCCGCTGATGAGTCCGCGCTGCACGCGCGTATTTCTGAGCTAACCAACGTGAAGACAAACGTCCTACCATAGGAGGATATCATGCGGCTTACCTCACTCGACCAGATCAACCAGAACTACCGGCATGTGTATTTTCAGCCGCATTTCGACGACGCGGCGCTCTCGTGCGGTGGCGCAATCGCACTGCAAGCGGCGACCAGCCAGAAAGTGTTGATCGTCACCGTCTTTGGCGGTATCCCGCCGGAGGGGATGCAACTCAGCCCGTTCGCACGACAGATACAGCAGCGCATGGGGTTGGGACCAGACGCCAGCGAGGCCGTACGCAAGCGTCGTGAAGAGGACGCGGCGGCGGCTGATATTCTCGGCGCCGATACGCTCTGGCTGGACTACCTGGATGCGATCTATCGCGGCTCGCCCGCGCCCTACCAGACAGAAGAGTCGCTCTTTGGCGGGGTGAACACGGCGGACCTGGCGCTCGATGAGCAATTGGCGGGTGTCTTCCAGAATATCCAGGAGCGCGCGCCGCTGGCGGCGATCTATGCGCCGCTGGGCGTGGGGCACCATGTGGACCACCAGCTCTGCTGCTCGGCGGCAGACCGGATGGCGCAGCGCAAGCTGAATGTCAAGTTCTACGAGGACTTTCCGTATGTGGCGCAGCAGCCGGGGGCGCTCAATGCCCGGCAAACCGACCTGGGCATCCCGATGGAGCCTGAACTGGTAGAAGTGTCGGGATTGACCTCGCGGAAGCTGGAGGCGATCCAGGCCTACGCGAGCCAGGTGCCGCAGCTTTTCGGCTCGGAGGACCGTCTGCGCCAGTCGCTCACCACGTATATGTCTTCGCTGCGCCGCACCTATCCCGGCATCCAGCTTGAGCGCTACTGGCGCTGGTAAGCCGTAGTACCCCTATGAGCATTATGCGGGCGGCATGGTCACGGTTTGCGGACCGCCCGCGACATGGCAGATATGCAGCGCGCCGCTCCTGCCAGTGGCGGCGCGATACTCCCACGCCAGGCGCGCACGCAGCGCATCTACTGCTTCCTCGCGCACGAGCATCAGCGCACTGCCACCGAAGCCCGCGCCCATCAGTCGCGCGCCCACTACCCCTTCGACACGGCTGGCAATCTCGACCGCCGCGTCTAGCTCTGGGCAACTGACTTCGTAGTCGTCGCGCAGGCTGGCATGCGATGCGTAGAGCAGTTCACCCAGCCGCGCCGCGTCACCGGCCCGCAGCGCCGCCACGGCTTCGCCCACGCGGGCGTTCTCACTGACGACATGGCGCACGCGGCGCAGCAGGGTTCTGGGCAGGGTCGCGCCATAGCGAGCGAGATCGTCCGCCGTGATGTCGCGCAGCGCGCTTACGGTGCGCTCCGGCTCATCGGCGCGCATGGCATCCGTCAGCCAGGCGACGGCCTCGCCGCATTCATAGGTGCGGTCGTTATAGCCAGAGGCGCCGAGGGTGCGGGGCACGCCGGTATCGAAGGCGGCCAGCGCGATGCCCGGCAGGTTGACCGGCACGTATTCGTAGGCGAGAGAACGGCAGTCGAGGAGCAGCGCCGAGCCGGGTCGCCCCAGGCATGACGCCGCCTGATCCATAATGCCCACCTCCACACCCACACCCGCCTGCTCCGCGCGCTGGCAGAGCTGCGCGGTTGCCATCGGCTCCAGCGCTGGGCCACCGAGCGCCGCTGCGAAGGTGGCCGCCGCGACTTCAAGTGCCGCCGAAGAACTCATACCGCCGCCGACCGGCACATTGCCCGCGATGGCTGCGCGGAAGGGTGGCGTGCGCGCCGCGCCAGGGATGCCCACCAACTGGGCCAGCACGGCGCGCACGTAGCGCGCGAAGAAGCGCAGCCGCCCCGGACGGCGATCCGTCAGCGACCAGGGGTCCGAAAAGAAGCTGGCAATTTCGTTGTGGTGCGTCGAATAAAGAAACGTCTTCGGGCCATGAATCGGCTGCCCTGCCAGCGCAACCACACGATCCACTGCGACGGGCAACACCCAGCCCTGGTTATAGTCGGTATGCTCGCCAATCAAGTTGATGCGCCCCGATGCCCAGACGACTGTCACCGGATCGGATGTGCCCGCCACGCCGAAGCGCGCATGGTACGCCGCCAGCGCCTCGCGCGCTGGATCGGGCAGGCAGGGAGATCCGCTGGTAACACCTATGTTGCCGTTGCTATTGCCACTGGTTTTCATGGTATCTCCTCCGTGAGCGCGTCGCGCAGTTCTGCCGCCTTGTCTTCGGGAAACGAGTCGTTCAGCCAGAAGTTCCACGCTGATTCAGTGCTCGCCGCGAATTTCAGTTTGCCTGGCGCACGGCCCACAGGCAGGAGTTCGATGTGGAAGTGGAAACGCGGGTCGGCAAGCTGGTGCAGCGCAAGCATGTAGGGCATCGCGTCTTCATAGAGGCGATTGTAGGCACGGATGAGGCGCGGCAAGAAGCTGGCCAATTCTTGCGCTTCCGCGCTGGTGAGGCCAGCGACATGTGATTGGTGACGGCGAAGCGTGAGCCGCGTTTGATACGGGTAGCGTGCGTAGGGTGGCACGAAGCCGAGCCAGTAGCGCCCATCGAGGATCTGGCGCGAGCCACGCTGCTCTTCTTCGCACTCCGCGCAAAAAGGGCAACCACACCCCTCGGTCTCGCGCTGCTCCACCAGCGCCATTTCGCGCGCCAACACGTCGGGCAAAATTGAGATACCGTAGGTCTGGCCGTGGGGATGTCGCTGGGTCTGGCCGATGACCTCACCGCAGGTTTCCCAGGACATCACCGTCGTATAGTGGGGGGCGAGCCGCTCATAAATCGTCTGCCAGAGTCCAACCACCTGCATGGCTTCCGGCGGGGTGAGATCGGCGAAGGTGCGGTCGTGGTCGGCACTGTAGATCAGGATATAGCAGTCGCCGAGTGGAGGTTGGAGCGCGGGAAAGTCGTTCGGGCGGATCCAGGCGGTAGTGTCGGGCGGCACTCGCCCCGTGCTGACGTCGGCGCAGAAGGGGCACGCGCTGGTCAACTCGCGACGGCGCATGCGCGTGGGCGCCTGAGCCAGATATTCGCCGAGGAACGGATCCCATATGAGCCGCGGCTCAGCATTCGGCGCCATCTTCGTTCGCGTTTCGTTGCCGTTATCCACATCAGCCATTGCGCCGCTCCCCACTCCTGGCGTTTCGCCCAATCAGCCACATCGGCTAGGATGTACTATAGACTACACACGGAGCCAGCCGCGACGCTGACACAGAGATTGCCAGGGACATGTGGGTGGATGGGCGCGAGTATCGCGCTCTGTGGACACTGAGCCTCCTGGATGGGCGATTGTACTGGTGAGGGGCTAGCGCTTTTCGGGTGGGCCGCACACGGTGTATACTAACCGGGTATATGACAGTTATGGGGCAGCGTCGTAGCGCTGGCACACATATTTCAACCGCCGAGGAGGCTCATTCCGTGAAGCTCACCTGCAAGCAGCAAGATCTGGCGAAGGGGTTGTCTATCGTCAGCCATGCCGTCTCGACGCGCACTACGCTGCCGATTCTTTCGCACATCCTGGTCGCGACGGAGGGAGACGCGGTGCGGCTCTCGGCGACGAACCTGGAGATTGGCATCACCTGCCGGGTGCCAGCGAATGTGAAGGAAGAAGGCACGACGACGGTGCCCGCACGGCTCTTCACCGACTTCGTCAATAGCCTGCCGCCAGCGGGCGTGGATCTGGCTTTGCAGCCTGAGAGTCAGAGCTTGAAGGTGAGTGGCCAGCGCAGCCAGGCGACCATTCGCGGCATGGATCCGTCCGAGTTCCCTTCGATTCCGGCGGCGGAAGGCAGCGAAACGCCCGTCATTCTGGATGCCAAGGAACTGCGCGAGATGATCGCCCAGACGACCTTTGCCGCCGCAACCGATGACGCGCGCCCAGTGTTTACGGGTGTGCTGGCGCGGGTGCATGGTGGCGAACTGATCTTTGCCGCTGCCGATAGCTTCCGGCTGGCGGTGCGGCGGACGGCGCTGCCGGGCGAAGCCGCGGATGGGGATGTGCTGATTCCAGCGCGGACGCTGGGTGAGCTGGCCAAGATTCTGCCCGCCGAGGGCGTGGTGCGGATGGTGGTGACGCCGAACCGCAATCAGGTGCTCTTCGAGGCTGAGGTGGATGATGTGCGGCTGGTGTCGAATCTGATTTCGGGACAGTTCCCCAACTTCGAGGCGATTGTGCCGAAGGGCGCGGCAACCCGCGCGACGCTGGACGCGACGCAGTTCCGTCAGGCGGCAAAGACGGCTTCGCTGTTTGCGCGCGATAGCGCGAACATCGTGAAGCTGAAGGTGGATGCAGGCGAGAATGACGGCATGACGCCGGGGATCATCACGCTTCAGGCGACGGCAGAAGAGGTGGGCGACGCGACGACAACAGTGGACGCGGCGGTGGACGGCAAAGGCCTGGAGATCATCTTCAACGTCAAATACCTGACCGACGTGTTGGGGGTGATTGACACGCCGGAAGTGGCATTGGAGTTGAACTTGCCGTCGCAGCCGGGGGTAGTCAAGCCCATCGGCGACCTGCACGACAAGTACACCTATGTCATCATGCCGATGCACAGCACGCGCTAGGCATCGGCGTTCCGCTCTCGGTTTCGATGTCCACTACAGCGCCATGTTGCCACAACTGCAGCATGGCGCTTTCCTGTGGGAAGGGCCGCATGCGGGTTCGGGATGGTCGTGCTAGGCGCGTTCGCGCCAGTGCTGGATCATCTGCGTGTGAATGGGATAGTGGCTGTAGGTATCGAGCCGCAGGCGACGCCGGAAGCGGGTCTCGCGCATGAAGTGCTCTTCGGGCACGCTGTGAAGGTAGGCGATGAGCCGGCGATGGGTGTCGTCCAGGTGGCGCTGCACCTGGGCGAGCGACAGGCTGCGCTTCTGGTCGGTCATCTGGGCATTGAAGGCGTCTACGCCGCCGTATAGGGCAGCGTAGCGCGGTGGCCTGCGGTCCGCGAGGATGAGCGGCAGATACTTCAGCGCCTCTTCTTCCCAGGTGGCGACGTGTGCCAGGATGTCTTTTACCGACCAGCCATCCGCGACGCCGGGTTGGGTCAACTGCGCGTCTGACAAGCCGACGTATGACGCCTTAAGTGCGGTCCATGCGGTGTCCAGACGTTTGAGCAACTGCTGTCTGTCCATCGTTCAGGCTCCTATTGAACAGTGGCAATAGGCTTGTTGGGGCGCGGGGCGGCTATTGCGCGCTGTTCGGCGTGGGCAGCGCAGGCGCGGACGAATGCAGCGAAGAGGCGGCGGCTGATGGGGTCGGTCGCTTCCATAGCTTCGGGATGATACTGGACGGCGAGGACGAAGGGGCGGTCGGGCAGCTCGATGCCTTCGATGACGCCGTCTTCGGAGGTGGCGACAGTGCGCAGGCCCGCACCGAGGGCTTTGAGCGCCTGGTGATGAAAGCTGTTCACGCCAGTTTCCGTCGTGCCAAGGATGCTGGCAAGCTGGGAGCCGGGGGCGATCTGGATGCTATGGGCGATGTGGTCGCGGACTTCGCCAGCGCAGTCGTGGCGGAGGAACTTGCCCTGCCATTGGGTGGGGATGTCTTGATAGAGGCTGCCGCCAAGGGCGATGTTGAGCAACTGGTGGCCACGGCAGATGCCCAGGATGGGGAGGCCGTCGGCGAGCGCGGCGCGGGTGAGGGCTAGCTCGGCTTCGTCGCGTTCTTGTTCGGGTGGCTGGCATGCGGGAATCGGATCTTCGCCGTAGAAAGCGGGGTTAACGTCGCCACCGCCGCTTAGGAGCAGGCCGTCGAGGCGGGCATAGATGGCGGCGAGCATATCGGGGCTGCCAGGGGGGATGAGCACGGGCGCGCCGCCAGCGTGGATGATAGCCTGCGCGTAGGTCTGGTTGTTGGCGTAGATGGGGCGCTGGTTGTCGCCGCGCTCAGTGGAGTAGCAGGGAATACCAATGACCGGAAACTGCATGACAGGCTTCTCGATTTCTCGCGTGCCGCTAGACGGCGTCTTGCGGGCGTATGGGTTGTATCGGATGCGTCGCGCCAGGGTCGGCGCTCTGAATGGGTGTGGCGCGCTTTCGTTTGGTGGTGCCTCTGCTAGAGCGAATCGTCATCACGACCGTGCAAACGAACCAGGCAATCAGCAGGAGAAGTGCAACCGTTCCCATCATAGAGAGTATACCTTTGTTTAATGTTATGACGCGAGGGGAAGCGTGCGGGAGTTGTTGCCCACTTCCCCTGGGGCGTGTTTCGCAGTTGCGCGGGGCGGTGGGGTAGCACCGCTATTCCGCCTATTATGACGCAGCATAACATGGAATGGGTTCACTGGAATAGCTGAGCTGACAGAAGAGCTATTTCCCACTTTTGCCGTGCGGTCTCCGTTTGGGTGTGTCGTGGCCGCCGTGGTCATGGGTGTGGCCGCCGTTGCCCGTAGCAGAGCGCCTTGGGGCGCTGGTGGGGCGTCCGCGCGGCTCGGCGCGCGGGCTGGGTGTGCGCGGGGCGGCGCGCGAGGACTGGGCAGGGCGTGTTGGTGTGGCGCGTGGGCGCGATTCATCGGTCGGTGGCGTTGATGGCGGGGTAGGTTCGCTCGCTTCAGCGCCGTTGCCGTCGGCGTCGCTGACGGTTCTGGCGAGGGTATCAGGCGTCTTGACAGTGTCAGGTGGGGTGGGCACGGCGGTATCGGTGGCTGGTGTGGCAGGGGTGGCGTCGCCAGCTTCGCCTGCTTCGGGGAGGATGGCGGCGGGTGTGGATGGCGCTTCGGAGAGGCCGACAGTAACTTCCGCGGCGCTGGCTGGGCCGAGCGTGACTTCGGGTTCGATGGTGGTGATGCCACTCTTGGTAATGGCATCGAGGCCTTCGAATCCCATATCGCTGACGCCGGGGGTGACGGCGCCGGGGGTGCCGATGGCGGGGTGGCCGTCTTCGGCCACGTCATCGCGTCCGGCGATGTCTTCAGTGGCGCCGGTGGCGCCAGTGGCGGGCGCAGAAACCTCTCCCCCCTGCCCACTCCCCGACACGGGGAGGGGATGACCACCAGGCGTGGTGGCGGGGGTGGGTGCGGCAACGCTGAGGCTGGCGAGGTCGTCGGGTAGCTGCCGGGTCTGGGGCTGGCTGAGCCAGCGGTTCACGGCGCGCGTGAAGGCTTTGGGGTCGTCTTCGAAGACGGCATCGCTGGTGTCGGGCAGGAGGTCGAGGTCGGCGTGGGGGCTGAGGATGGCGAGCGATTCCATGGCGTCGCGCGGGTGACCTGGGTCGCGGTCGCCGCTGAGGATAAGCACGGGCGGCTCAAGCAGGGCGAAGGCGTTGTGTAGGGGCAGGTCTAGCTCGCCGGTGAGGGCGGCGAGTATGGCATGCTGGCCGCCGAATTGATGAGCACTGGCGTAGCGGTGGTTGATGCTGTCGTCGCTGGTGGGGCCGGTGTCGTTGGTGGCGCCACGGCGGCGGGCGAGCAGGCGAAGGGCGGGGCGTGTGGAGAGCAGCGCATAGGGGACGATGCCGAGCGAGACGCGCTGGGTGGCGCGGACGAGGGTTTGGGTGATGGTGGGTTCGCTGGTGATGCCAGCGTTGATGTTGGGTGAGACGAGGATCAGGCGGTCGAAGAGGTCGGGGGTGTCTGAGGCGGCGCGGACGGCGATGTTGGCGGCGCTGCCGTGGGCAATGACGGTGGCGGAGCGGGTGACGACATCACGCAGGAAGCCGGTGAGGCTGGTGGCGTAGAATTCGCCGGTGTAGGCGATGTGGGGATGTTCAGACATGCCAAAGCCGAGCCAGTCGGGAGCATAGACGTGGTAGTGTTGGGCGAAGAGGGGGTAGACGGCGTGGTATTCGTAGTTGGAGGCGCCGGGGTAGAAGTCGTGGAGGAGGACGAGTGGTGGGGCGTCTTCGGGTCCAGCGAGGTTGTAGTAGATGTCGCCGCCGTGCTTGCGGTCTATTTTGCCTTCGCCGGGGAGGGCGCTGTACAGGGGTTGTGGCAGTTCCATGAGGTGGCGTGCGGTGACGACGAGCGCGCCGCTGGCTGCGCCGATGGCGGCGAAGGTGGCGCCGCGTCGAAGAGTGCGTATGAAGCCCATGGTAAAGTATCCTCTCATATCCTCGCATCGGCAGCGTGTGGCTGCGACTGGCACTGGGTTCATCGTGAGACTGGGGCAAGAGGCGTACCAGTTTCGCGGGCGGGTGGATTGCGGCCGCGTGGGTTGGGATATGATTTGCGGTGGTCGCTGCCACACACTCGCTCTGTATCACACACTCGCTCTGTATATAGTACGCGCGAGGGATAGCAGAGGGCGCGGATGGGGATGGTCTACGCCATCATTCAGGGGTAGGGGCGTGTGTGCGGGCGTAGTAGCGACGCATCTTGGAGCGGCTGCCGCAGCTATCCATGCTGCACCAGCGGCGGCGGCCGCTTTTGCTGGTGTCGAAGAAGAGCCAGCCGCAGTCGCCAAGGCCGGGGCAGACTTTGACACGCCGCGCCTCTGGCGAGGTGAGCAGGTCCACCGCTGAGGTGATGATGGGCCAGAGCATCTGGTCGAGCGCTTGCGATGCCTCGGACCAGCGCCATTGGTAGCCATCGGGTGAGGGGAGTAGGTGGCTCTGAGCCATGGTTTCGAGATAGGCGGATTGCAGGGCGGCGAGATCCGTGGCGGCAGGGGGCTGGTGGGAAGCCAGCGCGGTGAAGACGCGGTAAAGCGTTTCGCGCAGCGCGATGGCACGCGCGAATACAGCGCCAGCCTGCTGTGGATGCTGCTCCGCAGTGCGCAGGAGTGTGGCTAGCTGGTCTGGGGTGAGCAGGTGGGCGTGCGCGCTCCAGCGCGCGAGGTCAGCATAGCTGGAGAGGTAGTCGTGCTGGTGGTCGCCGATTCGTGGGTCAACTGAGTTGACGAAATCCAGGCAGACGCGCCCACCGAGCAGTTCAAGCTGGGCCAGTGCGGCTGAATCACCTGGGTCGCTCGGAGGCTCGCTGCGCTGTTGTTTGGGTTGTGATTTCTTGGTCGTAGCCATGTGTCACACGATCTCCTCAGTGAAATACTTACCGTTATTTTCGTCTTGACGGGTAAGGTATTCTCGCGTTATACTTTTACCAGTAATCTCATTTTATACGGTAATGCACGGCGAGTCAAATGCGCCGAAGGAGGCCAGTTATGGCGAGGAGTATGGTGAGCGTGCCAGATACAGCGAGCACGACAAGTACACGCCTGGACGTGCGTGGGTTGCTGCGGACGCTGGATGATGGTTGGCAGGCGTATCTGCCGGCGGTGAAGGCGCTGGGCATGGAGGAGTTGCGGGCGTACCTGGCAGAGCAGGGCTACGAGCGGGTGCGCGACTTGCTGGCCCACGTGACGGCATGGAGCGAGGAGACGCTAGGCGCGGTGGAGGTGTTACGTGGCGGCGGGGAGATCCAGCGCTACGATGATCGGGTGTTCAACGCGCAGGCTGTGGCACGCTTCAGCGTGTATTCCACTGCGGAGGTGGAGCGGCGCTTCACGCTGGCGCTTGCGGCGCTCTCGCGGTTGCTGGCGGTGTTGCCGGAGGACGCGCTGGCGCAGGAGAGCGTCTATGACTGGCTGGTGACGACGATTGTGGAGCATTTCAACGAGCACCGGCCGCCGAATATGCGGGCGCTGCCGTAGGCGCTGGGTGTGCTCTCGGCCATCAATGGCCGGAGCACAACGACAGGGCATACATGCCAGGAGATGCGCGGTGCGGATTGAGCGATAAAGCGAGCTTGCGGCATGAATGCCGCAGGTAAGTGCAGTTTGATGGTGTGCGGGAATGAGGCGTCAGGGGCGGGGGGTGGCGTTGCGCTGGCGGAGGCGCAGGATGAGCCAGGGGCCGATGGCGACGACCAGTACGGAGATCCAGAGCGCCATAGCGATGCTGTAGAAGTCGCCAAAGAGCCAAGTGCCGATGATGCCACCGAGGAGCGCGCCGCCTACGCCGAGGCCGAACATAATATAGCGTCCGCGCGGCCCCCAGGATTGCGGGCGCAGGCGCGCGCCGCCCGCGAGCAGGCCAACGAGCAGGCCGAAGATGATCCAGAGAAGTACCAGAATTGGCATGGCGAGCGTTCTCCATATGACAAAGAGGCGTTACGAGTCAGAGTCATCACGCGATGGGCGGACGTTACGAGGCAGGCAGCAAGAGCAGGCTGACGACGCGGAAGAGCGCGCCCGCGTCGCCCAGGAGTTGCGTGATGCTCAGGCCGGTGCGCACCTCGACGTGGGCGAAGATGCCGAACTCGGCGAACTCGTGCGGGTGATTGAGCTTGGTGAGCGCGGCGGCGAAGTCACGCGATTGGGTGAAGGGCACGAATTCATCGTTGCGGTCGTGCAGCAGGTAGATCGGCGTCTTCACTTTGGCGACGAAGGCGCTGGGCGCAAGCGAGGTGAGCAGTTCGCGCATGCCAGGCGAGAGCGCGGCGATGTTGGCGTCTACATTTTCGGGTTGGTCGCCCGCCAGCAGATGGAAGGCGGCGAGCGCAGGCGGCGACAACTGGCTGAGCTGGTTATCGGAAATGTCGGGCGTGATGCTGTTGGCAAAGGCGTTGGTGAGGATGTTGCCTTCGTTCAGCGGCAAGGTGCCCGCCATGACGTTCGCCAGCACTTGCACGGGCACGAGTTGCGGAATCCACGGCTGTGATTTGCCATCCACGGTGATGGCGCGGCGTCCGAAGTCTTGCAGCAGTGAGGTGGTGTCGAAGTAGCCGCCGAAGAGGGTGATGAAGGCGATGTTGTCGCGGATGCGCGGATCAGCGGCGGCAAGCACGGCGAGCGCGCCGCCCGCGCTGAAGCCGACGATGCCCACACGCTCTGGACCGACGCCCGGCAGATGTTGCAGCGTTTGGAAAGCACGCACCAGCGCATCGCTGTCGCTGGGATCGAGGTCGTAGTCAAGCAGCGTGGTGGTGGTGAAGTTCATCACGACGACACCCGTCCTCGCCAGCGATTGGGAGAGGTTGACGAGTTGCTCCACATTGCGGTTGTCGCCGACGCCGGGGATCATCAGCACGCCCTCGCGCTCGCCGGGGATCAATGGGGCGGGCGCGTCAGGCGCGTAGATGTCCAGGTAGGTCGTGCCGATGGTCGCGGGCAGCGTCATCTGGGTGTGGCGCACGGGCGGCCCCAGCGCCTTCAGCGGTGGTGGCTCTTGCTGGGTGATGAGCGCGGGCAGCAGTAGCGCGGCGCGGACATTCGCCCGGCCCATGGGAAGCAGCGAGAAATAGACGCCTATGGCGAAGAGCAGCACGAGTAGCACCCGCGCGGCAATATGACGCTTTTTCAAGCGCGCGCCACTGGCGCGGGCATCAGGCGGGCCGCTCTGTGCCGCTGGTTGCGCCGCCTCCGCCGTATCCTGAGTTTGCTGCGTTTCCGAATCCACCGTGTCGGCTCCCCACGTTGCATGCATCGCTCTAATCGCTCTAACCGTACCACTACAGCGGCTCGATGAAAAGCCTATGTGAGAGGCCCATGAAAGTACGCATCATCATCCACTACGCCGCTCGGCGAAGCAATATCACAGCGGTGGGCGTCCACCGGACGCCCCTACGTAAGCCGTGTACGGTCCATTCCATACAAGGGCAAGGGATTGCGCGGGCAGACGGGAATGCCCGCTCCACTGGCGGGAAGCTGGCGCGACAACGAGCGGGATGGTAGAGATTGGGCCACCTCCCGAAAAGGAGATGGCCCGTGTGCTGGTGGCTGGCGCACCATGGCCAGCACTACTTCACGGCCTTCCAGCCGTCAACCTTCCAGGAAGTACCCTCCTGGATGGCAAAGAACGTCAAGGCAAGGCTTTGGTTGATGGGTATGCCTTGATAGGTTCCGGCAATCCGCAAGTCAGTGTCTACGGACGCTTCGCCTGACTGGATTTTGTACGTCGAGAGTCGCGGCTGGCACGTGGTCCATTTCACGCCAGCGGGCATGCCAAAGTAGTCTAGGGACTCGAATTGGCTCTTCGAGATGTCCTGCTTAATCCCGCTCGAAAGCAGGTTATACGCCGAGTCCAGGTGGTTTGCCTTCAGGTAGCCACAGAACTGGTTTATGGTATCCAGCGGCGCCAGATCGGTGCCGAGCAGCGACTGATCAATGCTGCTGATCTTCCAGGAGCCGCCCTCGACATCCAGCGAGATGGAGCCAGACTGCGCGCCGCGCGTGGAGCGTGTGACGCTGGCGCCCAACGTGGTGGCAGTGTCGGTGTTGCTGGTGGCGATGGTGGTCAGGTTGCAGGCGGTGACGGGGCCGTCAACCAGATCCCACAGGCCGGTGGCCGAGGTGAAGAGCGCGGTGCTGCTCTGGCTGGTGAGGGCGCTGCCGAGATAGCTGTACGCGGAGGTGTAGTTTTTGCTGATCATCGCCGCGCAGAAGCCCTGTACGGTTTGCAGCGAAGTGAGGTTTACGCCCAACAGCGACGTGTCAATGGCGTCAATCTTCCAGCCGTTCTCGTTTTTCAGGTGCAGCGCGCCGGAGAGGCTGCCCTGCGTGTTGCGGTCAATGACGGCTGAGACAGTCGCGGTGCTGGCGCCGAGGCTATACTGGTAGGCGTTGCCGCTGGTGGAGGGCTTGCAGCCGGTGACTTGTCCCTCGGCGGTGTCGAGTACCTGCGAACCTTGCGAGAACTGTTGGTGCGTGTACTGGCCCTGCATCTTGGCGGTGAGCATGTCATACGCGGCATCGTAGTTCTGGCTCTTGAGGTTAGCGCAGAACTGGATCGCGGCATTGGCTGGCGCGGACAACTGCTGGAGCGCGAAGGCGACGCCACCTCCGGAAGCCGCGAGCAATACGGTGACCACAGCGAGGGAGATCCACAGCTTCTTGTGGGATTTCTTCGGCTGGGCGGGGGCCATCGTCGGGAATCCCTGCGACGGCGCACCCGGCATGCCGTAGGGATACATCGGCATAGAAGGCCCGCCGGGCTGCCCATAGGGATACATCGGCATGGATGGCGCGCCCGGTTGCCCGTAGGGTGGCATGGGCTGCGACGGGTCGGCTGGCACGCCATAGGGATACATCGGCATGGATGGCGCGCCGGGCTGCCCGTAGGGTGGCATGGGTTGTGAGGGGTCTGCTGGCTGCCCGTAAGGATACATCGGCTGGGAAGGCGGCGTTGCGTAGGGATTCGGTGTCTGCCCCGGCTCAGTCGCTGGCTGCCCATAGGGATACATCGGCATAGATGGTGCGCCCGGTTGTCCGTAAGGGTACATCGGCGTGGACGGCGCGCCGGGCTGTGGGTACTGCGGGTACTGCGGGTACTGCGGGTACTGTTGCGATGGATCGCCCTGCGGGGCGTTGGGGTCTGGCGCTTGTGGATCGTTGCCATAAGGTTGGGGCGACGACCCCGGCCAGTTGGGGTTTGACATGACAAATAATCCTTCTCGGTGAGACTAAAATAAGAACATCATCTACTACGCCTTGGCGAGTGGTCCCCCGTAGGGTGGAACGATTTTCCGCGCATTCAGTATACAGGAACCGCACAAGCGGCGCTACACGTCTGGGCCGATTCCCGCGCGGTGCAGCGCTTCCACTCAGTGACGAACAAGCGATGGAAATTCTCCGCTGATGCCACTCGTGCGGTTGCGGCATTTCCGCCGATTTTTTGCGCCACACCTGGCAGGCGCACAGATGTATATGCAGCGTCCTCCGTTGAGTTGTACAAAAGTGTACCAACCTAACAATTTGGCGAACTATATACGCAATAATACCTAAATCCGCAGCTAGTCACAAAAAGACAGCAAGATAGAGGATTTACCTATGCCATTCGGTTACATTATCGTCTGCTCGCCGTAGGAGCCGCGTTCTACATCCTGTGTTGGCGATGACCGATCAGCCCCATTGCGTGCGCGGGTACAATGGGAAGCACACGAATGCACGTGCGACCAGCCCTGAGGAGATGTCAGCAGCGTATGCAAACGGGCCAGAGTGATGAAGCCTTCGCCGAGGAGCTAGCCGCCGAAGAGGTCGCGGCGGGCGAGCCGCCACCGCCGCCCATGCCCGCGGCGGCGCAACGGGAGAGCGGCGCGCGCCAGCGGGAGCGGCGCGCGAGTGTGTGGCGGGTGCTGCGCCATCACGACTACTCGCTGCTGTTCTGGGGACAGCTCATCTCGTCGGCGGGGACGCAGATCGCCGTTGTGACCATCGCCTGGCAGGTGTATCTGATCTCGCACTCAGCTATCGCGCTGGGATTGATTGGGCTGGTGCAGGCGATTCCGCGGCTGATCTTCTCTGTGGTGGGCGGTGTCTTTGCGGATGTGCTGGACCGTCGCAAGATGCTGCTGGTGATAGATAGCATCCTCGCCTGCACCTCGGCGGCCCTGGCGCTCTTCACGATCACGCATGTCATCAATCTGCCGATCATCTATGTGGTGGTGTTGATCTCGGCGAGTGTGTCGGCGTTCGAGTTCCCCACGCGGCAGGCGATCATCCCGACACTGGTGCCGCGCGAGGAACTGCCAGATGCGATGTCGCTGAGCACGGTTGGCATGCAACTGACCTTTATCGTCGGCGCGACCATCGGCGGATTCATCATTGCGCTGGTGGGTGTGGCGAATACGTACTGGATTGATGTCGCTTCCTACTTCGTGGTGCTCTCCGCGCTGTTGCTGATGACTATTCCGCGCATTCCGGCTGAGAAGCGCGCTCAAGTCGGCATTGCCGCCTTCGTGGATGGCTGGCGCTTCTTGCAGGCGCACCCGATCATCCTGGCGGTGCTCTCGCTGGACTTCTTCGCGACATTCTTCGGCTCGCCGCGTGCGCTGTTGCCGATCTATGCGAGCAGCATCTTTCATACGGGGCCACAGGGGCTTGGCATCTTGCTGGCCGCCACCTCTATCGGCGCAGTGGCGCTGACGCCGCTGACTGGCCGCATCGGGCGCATCCCGCGCCAGGGGCTAGGGGTGGTACTGGCGGTGCTGGCCTGGGGCGTGTGCATCGTCGCGTTCGGCCTGACCTCTGGTCCGCTCTGGCTGGCGGTGATCTTCCTGGCGGGGGCGGGCGCTGCCGATATGGTAAGCATGATTCTGCGCGGACTGATCGTGCAACTGACGACGCCAGATGAACTGCGGGGCCGCATGAGCGCGGTGAACGCGATGTTCGTCATCGGCGGACCAATGCTCGGACAGTTCGAGTCGGGCGTGGTGGCGGGGATCTTCACTCCTGAACTGTCGGTGGTGACGGGCGGACTCGCCTGCATCGCCGCGACGCTGGCTATCGCCGCGCTCGTGCCGAGCACGCTGAAGGCGCGGCTGAAATAAGTTGCTAGCCGCGCAGGCTGGCGCGCACCTTCTCCACCAGCTTCGCCAGCAGGTTGCCACCTGTGACCTTGGCGATGTCGTCCTGGTATTTGAGTAGTGCGCCCAGCGTATCGCGCGCCGCCGCTTCGGTGAGTTCGACCTGCCCCAAGGTCAGCAGCGCGGAGAGCCAGTCGAGCGTTTCGGCGACGCCGGGGGCCTTGAAGAGGTCTTCGCCGCGCAGCGCCTGGGCGAAGGCTACCACTTGTCGCGCGAGCGTCTGCGGCGCCTCTGGCACCCTGGTGAGGACGATGGCATATTCCTTCTCCAGGGTAGGGTATTCGATCCAGTAATAGAGGCAGCGGCGGCGCAGGGCGTCGTGGATGTCGCGGGTGCGGTTGGAGGTGAGCACGATAATTGGCGGGGTCTCGGCGCGCAGCGTGCCCAATTCGGGAATGGTGATGGCGTAGTCACTGAGCAGTTCCAGCAGATACGCCTCGAACTCGGCGTCGGAGCGATCTAGTTCGTCAATCAGCAACACGGGTGGCCGCGCATGCGAGGCATCTACGGCCTGCAAGAGTGGGCGGCGGATGAGGAACTCTGGCCCGAAGACATCGGCTATCGTGCCTGGCTCGCTCGCTACCACCGCTGGGTCGCCTTTGCGCGCTTCGAGCATGCGGATGTAGAGCAACTGGCGCGCGTAGTTCCACTCATAGACCGCCGTGGCCTGGTCAATTCCCTCGTAGCATTGCAAGCGAATCAGCGTTGTGCCCAGGGATTCAGCCAGCACTCGCGCCACTTCGGTCTTGCCGACGCCTGGCTCGCCTTCCAGCAGCAGCGGCTTGTGGCGCTTCAGCGCGAGATAGATCGCCGTCGCCAGCCCGCGATCTGCGATATAGTGACGCGCCGCGAGCGCCGCCTGGGTCGCGTCTACGCTGTCGAAGCTCTCATGCGCGCCAGGGGTGTTACCGGAAGCGATAGGAAGTGTCACGATGCAAGCTCCTCCCGCACAGCGCGCGACCACGAGAACTGGCAGCGAGATTGCTGGCTTCAGCGGTCAGCCGCAACGGCACAATTGTACGGAATTGTAGCACGCGCCATGGCGACTTCATCCACTACGGTAGTCGTGGGGGCGCGGCGGCATGCTCTCCGGGCGCGGTCGCAAGCGCACGCTGTTTCCAATCGCCCATGTCAATTTTCGCGCTTGCTGCCTCGCCTGCATCCAAATGGGAGGTTCATGCGTAGAGATGATACGCGCATATTGGCGCGCTCGCTTGTATGTTGTTAGACGATTTTAATCTGGCGCGTGTACGATAGTTACGATAGGTGAGAAGATGCGCCCGGACCAGGAATGGCCCGCGCATCACCCAGGAATGCACAGATGGATGCGTGTATCGGTTAACGATAGGCTATAATACAACTACAACTCGCCCAGCCGTAGCAACGGTTCGGGTGGGTAGCCAGGGCGCGGCTTCCCTGGATGGCGCTGCGCCTCCGCGCGAGAAAGCAGGTACTTCGCACAATGTTTGGCTCAAACACTCACCGGGCGCAACGGCAACGCGACCCGCGCGACGGCAAGCCCGCCGCGCCCGCTGCCGATGTGCTCCGCAATAATGGTGGCCCGCCCAGCCCGCCGCCGGGCGGCGGCCCCGACCGTCCGCAGCGCCCCGGACCCAACGGCGCTGGTCAGCCGCGTGGCAGCGGCGCTGGCTGGATTTCACGGCTGGTGCTGCTCTTGCTGTTGGGCGTGCTGATCTATAACGTCGTCATCTGGTGGAATCCCACGAACAGCAGCCAGGTGCTCGATCTGCCGTATAGCACATTCGTGACGCAGGTGCAAGATGGCGATGTGCAATCGGCCAAGATTACCGATAATACCAACATCACCGGCACGCTGAAGCAGAAAGAGACCGTCGGCGGCGTCACCTCGGATCAATTCAAGACCGTCTATCCGTATAAGGACGACAACCAGTTACAAACGCTCTTGACCACGAATGGGGTGCAGACGACCGGCGCGTATTCCGACCAGAATAACCTGCTGCTGAGCATCCTGATCAACTTCGTGCCGATTCTGCTGATTATTCTGCTCTTCGTGTGGCTAATGCGCCGCGCGGCCCAGAATCAGCAGAACATCTTCAGCTTTGGCCGCAGCCGCGCCAAGCTGATTATGGAAGACCGGCCCAGCACGACCTTCGCCGACATCGCGGGCGTGGATGAGGCGAAATCGGAGCTGGAAGAGGTGGTCGAGTTCCTCAAGACGCCGGGCAAGTTCCAGCGACTGGGCGGCAAGATTCCCAAGGGCTGCCTGCTGGTTGGCCCGCCGGGGACCGGCAAGACGCTGCTGGCGCGCGCCGTCGCGGGCGAGGCGGGCGTGCCGTTCTTCTCGATGTCCGGCTCGGAGTTTGTAGAGGTGTTGGTCGGTGTCGGCGCCAGTCGCGTGCGCGATCTCTTCGATCAGGCGAAGAAGGCGTCGCCGAGCATCATCTTCATTGACGAAATTGACGCGGTGGGCCGCCAGCGCGGCACCAGCCTGACGACGAATGACGAGCGCGAGCAGACGCTGAACCAGTTGCTCGTCGAGATGGACGGCTTCGATGCTCGGCAGGCGGTGGTCGTCATTGCCGCCACCAACCGCCCGGACGGTCTGGATCAGGCGCTGCTGCGCCCTGGCCGCTTCGACCGGCGAGTGACGGTGGATCGCCCGGACTGGAAGGGCCGTCAGGCGATTCTGATGATCCACGCGCGGGGTGTGCCGCTCTCGCCGGATGTGGACTTGCAGCAGATCGCGCGCATGACCACCGGCATGGTGGGCGCGGACCTGGCCAACCTCGTCAACGAGGCGGCGCTGCTGGCGGCGCGGCGCAACCTGGAGCGCGTGAACATGCAGTGCTTCCTGGATGCGCTGGACCGCATCCAGCTTGGCGCGGAGCGCCCGCTGGTGCTGAGCGAAGAAGACCTGCGCGTGGTGGCGCTGCACGAGGCGGGGCATGCGCTGGTCGGCTTGCTGACGCCGCACTCGGATCCGGTGACCAAGGTGACGATTGTGCCGCGTGGGCAGGCGCTCGGCGTGACGCAGTACACGCCGCTGGACGACCGCTACAACTACTCGCGCGACTATCTCTTCGGGCGCATTATGACGGCGCTCGGTGGGCGCGCGGCGGAAGATGTGGTGCTGGGCAGCATCACCACCGGCGCGGAGAATGATCTGCAACAGGTGACGCTGATCGCGCGGAACATGGTAGCGCGCTGGGGCATGAGCAGCCGTATCGGTCTGCTCTCGTTCAGCGACCGCCCTAATCCGTTCACAGGTAGCGGTGAGTTCGGGCAGCGCGAGTATAGCGAGGCGACCGCCGCCGTGATTGACGACGAGACGCGGGATATGGTGCAGCTTGCCTACCAGAAGGTGCGCGAGATGCTCACCGACCACAAGGCGACGCTAGAGCGCATCGGCCAGGAACTGCGGCGGCATGAGACGCTGGACGCGCGGCAGCTTGCGCAGATCCTGACGGAGACGGGTGTGAGCCTGGCGGAGGTCGCGCCGACACCCAACGCCGAGACCATTGGCCTCAGCCCGGAGCCTGCCGGCGATGGCGCGACGATTCCGAGCGCCAATACGACGCCGCTGCCTGGCTCGTTCCCGAACGGGCTGGGCGGGCCGCTGGGCAACTAGCGCACGGCGCAGACGACAACACGAGACAGAGCGAGCGGGCCGGATGTCACTATGATGTCCGGTCCGCTTGTGTTGTCTGGCTATGGCACAGTGGTTGCGATAGCGAGCGTATGCGCTGGCGGCAATGATTTCGCCCGATGAGCGGCGGATTCCCGATACCCCATGGGAGTGAGGCGCTGGCGTAAAGGAACGGGTCACTTCATTCATGGAGGAAACGTCATTATGCGCGCACTCGAAGGGCTGGATACACACGCCCCGACCCAGATTCCTGAACCGCCAGTCTCGCGCTTTCTCTTTGCCGACACGCGCATGGCCTGGTTCTGGCTGCTGCTGCGGCTGTACGCGGGCTATGAGTGGTTCACTGCTGGTTTCGAGAAGGTCTTTGGCACCAGCATCAATTTCGGCTCCTTCGGCGAGAAATCTAGTTCGTGGATTTTCACCAGCACGCCGGGCACGGCACTTCAGGGCTTCGTGCGAAGCGCGTTGGGTAAGGCCGGTGGTGATCACCCCTCGGTTTCGGGGTGGTATGCCTGGTTCTTGCAGAATGTGGTGCTGCCCAATGCGGGCGTTTTTGCCTATCTGATCGCTTTTGGTGAGCTACTCGTCGGCCTAGGTCTGCTGGTGGGCGCGCTCACGGGCATTGCGGCCTTCTTCGGCGTCGTGATGAACTTCAACTATCTGCTCGCAGGCACGGTGAGCATCAATCCGCTGCTCGCCATCGTGGGATTGCTGATTATGATGGCATGGCGTGTGGCGGGCTATTACGGCCTGGATCGCTATCTGCTGCCGCTGCTGGGCACGCCGTGGTGGTCTGGCAGCCTGGCGCGGCGGACAGCGACGAAACGCAATAGCCAGGAGCCGCCAGAGCAAAGCACGGCCGGCACGGCGCCAGCATAAGGAAACGCCTCCTTTCCAGCATTGGAGAGGAGGCGCATAGACGGGCGAAGCGATGGTTATTCGGCGTCGCCGAAGATGGTGTAGTGCCAGGGTTTGCGCTGCGCGCCGGTGTTGTCGAACATGACGTGCTTGATCTGGGTGTAGTCGTCAATCGCGTAGAGCGACATGTCTTTGCCAAAGCCGCTCTGCTTGAAGCCGCCGTGGGGCATCTCGCCGGTGAGCGGCAGGTGATCGTTGACCCAGACGGTGCCGAACTGCAACGCGGCGCTGGTGCGCATGGCGCGCTGCGTGTTGCCGGTCCAGACGGAGCCAGCCAGCGCGTAGCGCACGGCGTTGGCGCGGGCGATGACCTCATCCTCGCTGGAGAAGGGCAGCACGACGATGACCGGGCCAAAGATTTCGTCGGTGACGACGGGCGCATCGTCGGCGACGCGGGTGATGATGGTCGGCTCGTAGAAGAAGCCGTTCTCCATGCCAGGCACGGTGGCGCGCTTGCCGCCGGTGAGGAACGCGCCCTTGCCCTTCGCGGAATTGACAAGCATCTCCACGCGCTCTAGCTGGGCGGCGGAGACCAATGGTCCCATATCGGTCTTCTCGGAGGCAGGATCGCCAACGCGAATCTGGCCGACGAGTTCGAGGAGGCGCTTCACGAAGGTGTCGTAGACGCTCTCCTGCACGTAGATGCGGGTCGCGGCGGTGCAGTCCTGGCCAGTGTTGACGAAGCCGCCGACCACCGCGCCCTGGGCCGCTGCTTCGAGATCGGCATCGTTGAAGACGATGAACGGAGCCTTGCCGCCAAGCTCCATATGCACACGCTTGAGCGTATCCGCCGCCGCTTTGGTTATGGCCTTGCCGGTTTCGGTCGCGCCGGTCAGCGAGATCAGGCGGACATCGGGGTGCGCGACGAGCGCCTTGCCCACATCATCGCCGCCGGTAACGATGTTGAGCACGCCCGCAGGCAGCCCGGCTTCCTGGGCGAGCACACCCAGCGCCAGCGTTGTCAGCGGGGTTTCGGGCGCGGGCTTCAGCACCACGGTATTGCCCGCCGCCAGCGCGGGACCGATCTTCCACATCGCCATCATCAGCGGGTAGTTCCACGGGGCAAGCTGCCCGCAGACGCCAATCGGCTCGCGGCGAATCATACTGGTGTAGCCGGGCACGTACTCGTGTGACGCGCGGCCATCCAGGGTGCGCGCCGCGCCCGCGAAGAAGCGCAGGCAGTCAATGGCAAAGGGCAGGTCGCTATCGTGGGCGAGCTTGATCGGCTTGCCGACGTTGCGCGACTCCATCGCCGCGAGGTCGTCGAGGTGCTGCTCTAGCGTGTCGGCCAGCTTGTAGAGTGCGGCGGAGCGTGCGCTCGGCCCGATGCCAGACCAGCGGCCATCCTCGAAGGCAGCTTTGGCGGCTGCGACGGCGCGGGTCACATCCTCCACACCGCATTCGGGAACCACATCCGCATCCGCGCCGGTGGCGGGATTGGTGAGGGTATAGTGTCCCTTGCCCGCAGGCTCGACCAGCTTGCCGTCAAGCAGCACGCGGTCCGTCGTCAATGTTTTCAGCGCCATGTGGGCTGTTCCTTTCATCTTGTCGTGTCATCTTGTCGTGCCCAGGCTCATCGTCGCCGCGTTGGGGAGATGGAGTCAGGGGAAACTGGCTGAAGTATATGGCTGCCATCGTGGCGCCTCAAGTCTTGTGCCACGCGCGGCTGGCCAGACTTCATTGGCCACGGTGGCCAGCAGGTCATTGTACAGGTCATTCTGCCGCATAGCTGATGCGCATGCGATGCAGCAGCAGCGCCGCGCGCAGGTTGAGCTTGCAGAGCGGGTCATCCAGGTCGAGACCACAGATTTCGCCAATGCGCTGCAAGCGATATTTCAAGGTGTGACGGTGGATATAGAGTTTCTGCGCCGCCTGCACGCCGTTGCCATCGTGTTCCAGAAAGACATCCAGCGTATGGACAAGCTGGCCGTTGTGGGTGCGGTCGTGCTCCACGAGTCGCTGCAAGAGCCGCGCGTAGGAGTTCTCGGTGAGCAGATTGGGTGGCAGGGCGTGCAGCCAGTGCAGAATGCCCAGTTCGTCGAAGTGGGCCACCTGGCGTTGCATGCCGAGGGCGGGTAGCAGCGCCAGCGCTTCGAGCGCCTGCTCGTAGGCGGTGTTCAGTGACGCTGCCGATGGGTGCAGGGAGCTGGCGCCAATGCGTATCGGGGCGTCGAGGGCGCTGGCCGCTGCCAGTAGGTGCTGGCAGAAACCTTCTAGCTGCTCGCGCCGGCTGCATTCGACCAGCATCACCACGCGTCCAGCGCGCTCGCCGACCGCCAGCGCCACACCCTGGGAGCGTGCGGCGCTGCGCGCCGCCGATTCCACCGAGCGCGGGTCGTTTTCGGCAGGATCCACCACGACGACGGCATGCGGCGCTTCGAGCCGCAGGTGGAACTGCGCCATCTGCTCGCGCAGCGCATTATCCAGCCGCGCATCGTCGGTGAGAAGCCTGCTGATAACCTGCCGCTCGGCGCGCTCGTGGGCCTGGTGCGCGGTCTGATCGCGGAAGAGCACCAGCGCGGCGACGGTAGCGGCGTGCTCAATCGCGTGGAAGTCCAGTGGCTCCAGGTCGCGGGTGCCAGCGATGATCCAGACGTAGCCATAGACTTTGCGCGCAACGACGATGGGGGCGAGGATGCGCGCTTTGCTCATACCGAGGGCGCGGGTCTCGTCGGTCACGTCAATGCGTTCGGCAAGCAAGGTGGAGCGGGCGCGAGCCAGAATGCCGCTCTTGCGGAGATATTCGAGGATACGCGGCGAGCTGCGCCCTTCGCGGATGGCGCTGCGGCGGGTTTCGTCCACCTCTGCGCCGGGGCCAGAGGCTTCGGCAAGGACAGTGAAGGAGAGGTCGTCAATCTCGACGGGGCAGCGCAGCAGCGTACACAGTTCGCGGGCGACATCTTGCAGGCTGCCGCCATCCAGCACGAGGCGGGTGAGGGTGCGGTGGATGGCGAGGGATTGTTTATAGAGGAGATATTGGTCGTTGAGGCTATGCTCAGAGACGACACGCACCACATCCTCGAAGGCGATGCGCCAGGGCAGCTCGATGATGGGGAAGTGTTTGGCGTCTGCCGCCGCCCGCACCGCTTCGGCCACATGGTCCACATACTTGCCGGTGGCGACAATCATGCCCGCCAGGTTTTTTTCGGCAAGTTGTTCGCAGAGGGCGACCTGGGCCTGCACATCGTCGCGCAGGCCATAGAACGTGGTAAGCAGGAGTTCGCCGGGGCGCACCCATTCGCCCGCCTGGGGAATATCCACCACCGCTGCCCATAACACCTCGCGTTCCGCGCCGGATTTCCCGGCGACAAGCTGGCCGTCGGCCATCGGCTGGAGCGCGAGCAGTTGGTGTACGGTGAGCATAGGGAGGTCCTGACATAGTAATCCATATGCGGCGCCTGCTTATGTGTGGGCAAGTCTGACGCATTTGGACAGATTGTATATATGGGGTAGGGTATCATGCTCAACTGGGGGCGCGCAAGCGTGAAGTGGGATCATGGCAGGAGGGTGAAGCGGTAAAATGCGCACTTTCCCCGACGTCTTGTCCTTGCGCCACATCGGTGTCATGCGGTGTAATACAGGGTGACAGCGCGGCGGGCGAAGGGAGAGGGGACGATGAGCAAAGAACACGACCTGCTCGCGCCAGGCATTACCGCCCCCGGCGGTGTCTGGGCGGAGCTTGGCTCTGGCACGGGGGCGTTCACGCTCGTCTTGCGCGAATTGTTGGGGCCGCAGGCGCAGATCTTCTCAGTGGACCGCGATGCGCACGCACTGGAGAAGCAACGGCAAGCTATGGAGGCGCAATATCCGGGGACGAAGATCGGTTATATCCAGGGCGATTTCACCAAACCGCTGAAGTTTCCGCCGCTGGATGGCATTCTGATGGCCAACGCGCTGCACTTCATCAAGTTCGATGAGCAGTCTGCCGCCTGCCAGCAGATCTGCACGTATCTGCGCCCCGATGGCGGCAAGCTGCTGATCGTCGAGCACGAATCCCGGCGCGGCAGCCCGTGGGTGCCATATCCGATAGACTACGAATCCTTTCAATATCTCGCCGACGAAGCTGGCCTCTCCGACATCCACCGTCTCGCGATCCAGCCCGTGCGCTTCCACGGCGACCTCTATTCCGCGATTGGCCTGCGCTTCGCGCAGTAGCGCCGTGGCCAGAGCAGCATGTCCGCCACGCTTGACACCGTGCGCGTCATTACGATACCATGTGCCATATATTCGATTATTCGAATATGCGAAAGTTGGTCA
This sequence comes from Ktedonobacterales bacterium, assembly GCA_030167145.1. Lineage (GTDB taxonomy): Bacteria > Chloroflexota > Ktedonobacteria > Ktedonobacterales > JADMIN01 > SMAG-U1939. The sequence goes on from CP126532.1 coordinate 1,396,158, forward strand.
CAGTAATGATGACGCATGAGCGCGAACACGATCTCTACCGGCTCCAGGCGGAGCTATGCCAGACTCTGGCCGATCCGACACGGCTGGAAATATTGCGGCTGCTGGAGCATGGCGCGCTGCCGGTGAAGGCGCTGAGCGAGGCGACGGGGCAGCGACAAGCAAAGATCAGCCAGCATCTGGCGCTGCTGCGCCAGCGGCAGATCGTGCGCGGCGAGCGTTTCGGCGCCGAGGTGCGCTATTCGCTGACGGACCCGCGCATTCTGGACGCCTGCCGCATCACCCGCGAGATGCTGCTGGATCAGCTTGCGCGGCAGGGGACGCTGGCGGGGATGGTGGCGACAACGAGCGAGACGGTGCGAGGGGGAGTGAACACCGATGCCGATCTATGAATATCGCTGCGAGGAGTGCGGTGAGCGCTTCGAGCGGCTGGCGCCCATGCGCGAGGCCGACCAGCCCGCGCCGTGCCCACGCTGTGGCGCAGGCGAGACCCGCAAACAGATGTCAGCCTTCGCGGCGCTAGGGCGGACTGGCAGCGGTGGCAACGATGCGCCCGCCTGCGCGCCGGGCGGTGGCTGAAGTGTCCGCTTCTGAGGCGGTCGCCTCATCGGATATGAACACGGGATATGGATGCTTGCATGAAAGCGAGCGAGAAGGATAACGAAGATGTCAGAAGTACCGGCAACCTATGGGTTTGGCGTGACTTTGCCCATCGGCTACAACGAAGCGATCACACGGGTCAAAGGTGCGCTGAAAGTCGAAGGCTTTGGCGTGCTGACCGAGATTGATGTGCGCCAGACGCTGAATGAGAAGCTCGGCACGGAAATGCCGCCCTACATCATTCTGGGCGCGTGCAATCCGCACCTGGCGCAGCGCGCGATTGACCAGGAGCCAGAGATTGGGCTGTTGTTGCCGTGCAATGTGGTGGTGCGCGCGCAGGGAGATGGCAGCCGCGTGGAGATCGTTGACCCCCAGGCAATGCTGGGCATTGTGGGTAGCGCGCAACTCGACGCCGTTGCGAGCGAGGCAGAGCAACGCCTGCGGCGTGTGGTCGCCGCGCTCGAACGCGAAGGCGCAGCGAAAGACTAATCAAACGTAGAGCAGAGACGGGAGAACGTACAGGTGTTTCGAGGGATATTCGGTGGCTCTCAAGTGGCGGCTGTGGCGCCAGAAGAGGCAAAAGCGAGGCAGGCGGCAGGGGCGTTGGTGATAGATGTGCGCGAGCCATCGGAGTGGCGCGCGGGGCATATCGCGGGCGCGACGCTTATCTCACTCGGCACACTGGCGCAGCGCATGCATGAATTGCCGCGCGACCGTGAGATCGTGGTCGTTTGCCAGAGCGGCGCCAGAAGCGCCTCCGCTACGCGGGCGTTGCAGGCGGCGGGGTTCACGCGCGTCTATAATCTGAGCGGCGGCATGCTGGCGTGGGCGCGCCAGAAGTTGCCTATCGCGCGCTGAGCGCCTGCGGTAGGTGAGTAGTGCGTGTGGGCGGTGGCAGAGGAGGGGGTGGGCTATGACGCTGTCGCTCTGGCTGCGCTTGGCGGGCGTGTTCACGCTCGTTCTCGGCCTCGCCCACTTCTTTCTGCCAGCGCTGCTGAAGTATCGCGAGGCGCTGCTGGATCGTCCTGCCGGGTGGAAGCCCGCGCGCCCCTTTCGCCTGTGGCCGTCGCGCTATATGGTCACACTTACCGACCTCTATGGCATCCTCTGGGTAATGAATCATGCCGCCAGCTATGTGCTGGTGTCGCTGGGTCTGCTCGATCTCTTCGGCGCGGAGTGGCTGCAGAGCGGCGCTGGCCGATGGCTTGCCCTCTGGATTGCGGGGTGGTGGCTGCTGCGCGCGGCAAGCCAGCTCTATCTGGGCCGTCGTGCGGGCGATTGGCTGATTCTCGTCTGGTTCACGGCGCTTGGCCTGCTGCATCTGGTCGTAGCGCTGCGGTAGCGCGAGCTAGAGATCACTGATAGCCTGGCGCGCGAGCCAGCCAAACCATCCCAGCGCGGCGAAGAGCGCCAGCGACAGCAGGAGCTGCCAAAGGTGGGTGGTATCCAGCCAGAAGGGCTGGCCGAAGTGGCCAGTGAGCGTCGGCGCGCGGTTGCGTGTGGTGCTTTTCACGGTCTCGAAGACCGCCGTGGGCACAAGGAAGAGATCGGCGCGCAGGATGACGGTGATCAGCCAGGGCAGCGCCGCAAGCACAATCGCCCCCGCCCACGACTGGCAGAGCGCGCCAATGGCCAACGCCAGCGCAAGGATGACGACGCCGAGAATCACGCCGAAGGCCGGCACGCCCGGCTTGTCGGCAGTGCCGCAGGGCATGGGGCAGCCGTAGAGGCCGCCGCTGGTGGCGGCGGACGAGAGTGTCAGGTAGAGCAGGATCGTTTGCAGCAGCGCCAGCGCGAGCACAACCAGCCGTGCGAGCGAGCGTGGCCGGCGGATCCGCAAGTTCACCGAGAAGTGGTTCTTGGTGCGGGGTTGCGCGTTGATGGACATGTGTGCCTCCTATGCCTCCTGTGACTCATCTGCTGACTCGCCTGCGTGCCAACTCGCAATGCGACGCCGCAGGGCGAGCGAGTCAATGTATCACCCGGCGGCGCGGCAAACGTGGAATCGCGCGTGATGTTATTTGCCCAGGCGCATGCGGCGGCTGAGCCGGGCGAGCATGACGCTGCTGTAGAACGCGAGCACGAACGCGATGATGCTGAGCCAGATGTCTACCTGGCTGAGGATGATGCTGGTGACGTTGACGCCGCTAGCGAGGAGCAAATAGGCCAACGTGACCAGGGTAAAGACCAGGCTCGCACCGGCCGGGGTACGGCGGTAGAAGCGACGCACGAACTTTTGCAGCCGCAGAAGCACGGAAACCAGCACGATGGTAATCAGCGCGACGATGAATTCAGTGCCATTCTTTTCGTTGGCAACCTGCGCGAGAAAGAGCAGAACCGACCCCGCCAGACCGAGCAGCGAGGCGACGATCAGCACGCCAGGCACGGCGGGCAGGCCAGGGCGGATGCGCGCGAGAATGCCCAGGGCGAGCACCGCGCCGATGGCGAATGGCAGCGCCACGAGCACCGCAGTGTAGATCGAGGCATTCGCGCCGCCAAACTTGCCCAGATTCAGATGGAGCAGCCCGCTATCAACCGTCGTGACCGATACATTGCCGCTGGTCGCCTTCGTGAGCGCGTCAACCGCGACTTTGATGAGGCCGAGATAGGCGATACCGGCGACAATGCCCCAGGCGATGCTGAGCGAGGCCATCTTGGCGGCTTCGACTTTGGCATCCGCCTTTTTGTTGATGAACATGAGACCCCCTTGATGATGCAACTGTCCGCCACACTTCTGGCATCTATACTAGCAGGCTTGTCCAGAGGGTAGCTGAGGGAGTTGGGGATGCGGGTCGCGGTCGCCTTGCATACTGGGCATCGCCGCTGGCATAGTGAGGGGTGAGGGGACGCGGCGGACGTCCGGTGGAGCACGGGCATCCACCGAACCACGGGCGTCCACCGGACGCCCCTACGGAGGAGGTTGCTTGTGGCGGAGACGAGCCTGGTGAAGAAATTGGGCATCAAGCCCGGCGCGACGCTGTTGATCTTGCACGCGCCTGCTGGCTATCTGGAGCGGCTGCGCCCGCTGCCGGAAGGCGCGGAACTGCGCACGAACGCAACGCCGGGCGAGCGCTACGATTTCGTGCAGGTGTTCGTGGCGAGTATCGCCGAGCTGAATGCATGCGCCGCGAGCGCCATCGCGGCGTTCAGGCCGAATGGCGGGCAATTGTGGTTTTGCTATCCGAAGAAAACGGGGAAGATCAAGACGGACATCACGCGCGATGTGGGCTGGGAGGCAGTTGGCGCGGCGGGCTTCCTGGGCGTGACGTTGATCGCGATAGACGAAACATGGTCGTCATTGCGCTTTCGCCCGCGCAGCGAGATCAAGTCGCTGACGCGCAAAGGATCTGCGCCGGTTCGGTAATCTAGCGCAGACAGCGCCGCGCGAGGGGCGTCCGCCGGACGCCCCTGCGGATAGGGGTGAGTTAGCTGGTGGGCGGTGGGGTGGTGGGCGAAGCGCCAGGGGCAGTCGGTGGCGGGGTGGTGGCGCTGGTGGTGGCGATCATGTCGGGCGTGAGGCGACCAGCATCTGCTTCCTTCATCACGACCTTCTCGGACTGCGAGACGACCTCGTTTGGCACCTCATAATGCGTCACCTTGCCGCCGAGCCGCGTCATTTCGGCGGTGAGCGGCAATATCTCATAGTCGTCGCAGAGCACGGCGAGCGCCGCTTTACCCTGATCGAGTTGCGCGCCAATCTGCTCAATATCTTCTTTCGGCACGCCGATCCGTTTCGTGTCTATGGCGCCAAAGGCCGCGCCAAGGCCGGCCAGGACGAGTACACCGGGGGCCAGTATCAAACCTGCGATGCCGCCGACCAGCGCGCTCTTCTTCCAATCCTTCACCCCACTGCGCTCCCAGTGGAGCTTGCCATCAGACCCTTTGTAGATGACGGCCATCGAGCCGAGCTTGATGGATTCTTCAGCTTTATCCCACACATCGAGCGATTTCTGGGCTTGCCGAGCAAGGAGCAGGTCGCTGTACAGACCGAGCACCAGTTCCTTGTTTTTGTTTGGCATGCTGCCAGCCATAGTCATACCTCCTGCTGTCTGCGCGCGTCTTTGCGCGTGTTTCATGGTTCGCAATGGCCGCCGCAAGGCGTACCAAATGGACACAGCGAGCCGCAGGATGTATGCCAGCGCGGCGGGTATGAGGGCGCGGCGATGGGCCGGAGAACGGCACAGGCGCAAGGCGTGAGGCGTGTGCGGGGACATTCAGCACGTGGCGCGCGGTGCGAAACGTGCGAAACGTGCGGATATACAGCGTTCACGGGCGAGTTATGTGGAGGCTCGCACAGAGCACGCGCAGGTGAGAGGAGCAACGACCATGCGTCTCGGTTTACGCACGCTCGGCATGATCTCTGGTCTGGTGGGCACGGGCATCGCGCTTATTCTGGATATACTCTATTCGCTGGCTCATGTGTTAGGGCGCGTCACGAACATCTCCAACGACACGGGGCATTTGTGGTGGGGGCTGCTCTTCGTGATCGTGGCGCTGGTCGGCTCATTGGCGGGGCTGGTCAATGCGACGGTGGGGGCGTTGCTGCTGGTGATCGCGGCAATTGCGTTCTTCTTTGTCATCGGCCCATGGGCGCTGCTGACATCGCCGTTCATGCTGTTGGGCGCGGTGCTGATATACGCGGGCCGTGGCGAGCGGATGCAAGCGACCGCATGAGCGGCGGTATGAGCGGGTGGCATAGCAGCACGCGGGCAGTTCCAACCATAGGGGCGTCCGGTGGACGCCCCTATGGAGTGCGGCGGCGGCGCAGGCGGAATGAGGTTGGGTTATTACGCGGACGGCGAAGCGGGCTGCGTTGTGGCGTGCTCGGCTTCGTCATGAAGCGCCGCCAGCAGCGCTTGCTGGTCCGCATCAGTGATTTCCTGCTCGACGAGCGGGAGGTAAACGCGCTCTTCCTTGGCCAGATGGACGGCGAACAGTCCATGCAGTTGCAACACCTGGCGCCGGAGTCGGCGTGCCAGTTCGGGCCGCTCGCTCGATGCGACGCTGCCCCAAATGCGCGCGGTCTCCGCGATTTGCCGCGCGTACTCGGCAATGTACTCGTGGTCCACATGCATGGTGGCAGTGGGCGAGCCGTGCGCGCGAATCACGGGGTCGAGCGCGGGATAGAGCGTCTCGTCTTCGCCATGGGCGTGGGGGAGTAACTCATCGGAGAGAAAACTCGACAGTTTGTTGAGCAGATCGGCCAGCGACGTGGTATCACGGCTCTCAAGACCAGCCTCGACCTCGTTGGTGTACGTATCCAGTGTCTCGGCCAGAGCGCGATGGTGGGCACGGATGGCGCTGGTCAGTGCCTGGGGCGTTGTGGTGTTCATAGTAAAATCCTCGATCCTCTTCCTACTCTCTGCCCTGCGACCTGCGACTCTCACGTGGCTCTATCACAGGGACATGGAGAGTATGGCGCGGCACACAATCACACGACAGCGACTTTTCTCATACTGCATCAAAGATGCTGGCGGGCACGATGGTTGCGCGGCTGGCGCTATAATCAGAAGTTGAGATGTGGTGTTGTGTGTTGTAGCCAGCCGGAGAGGCAATGATATGGCGCGTATCCGTCCGCGAGACGCTGAGGAAGTGACGAGTGAGGCGCGGGAGATGTTCGCGCGCTTCTATGAGCAGCGGGGCAATGTGCCGAATATGTTCCGCACGATGGCGCTCCGCCCGGAGATTGCGACGACGGCAGCGGCGCATATGCGCGCGGTGTTCGCGACGGGAACGGTTGACCCGAAGCTGAAGGAGATGCTGGCGGTGCGGGTCTCGCAGATCAACACCTGCTACTATTGCATGGCGTCGCACACCGCGATTGCCCGGCAGCTTGGCGTCTCCGAAGATCTGCTCGACGCGATGTATCACATTGACCAGCATCGCGAGCGCTTTACGCTGGCTGAGCGCGCGGCGCTGACGCTGGCGGAACGCATGACCACGGACCCACATGGCGTGGACGAAGAGGTGTGGGTTGAACTACAAGAGCATTTCGACGAAGGGCAGATCATCGAACTGACAGCGGTGATTGGCATCTTCAATTATTTCAACCGCTTCAACGATGCGCTGCACGTGGATATTACGCCGCCCGCGCGCTCTGGCGCAGACGAGTGAAGCGGGTGGAACGAACGGGAGTAGCGGGCAGTATGGCAGAGGATGAACTGCAGAGCGGGCAGAGTACAGCGCCTGCGCGGGATGCGGGCGAGACGCCCGAACGGGCAAGGCTGACGGCGCTGCTGGATGATCTTACCGAGCTGGCGGCGTATCTCGAAGACCGTGGACGCCACACCTATGAGCTGGCGCAGCGCTTTATGGCGAACGCGCAACGCGACGCGAGCGCGCGGGCCTACGACGAGCGGCAGGCAACGATGTTGGAATACCAGCACTACATCTGGCACGAGATTGCGGGGCGGGTGAAGAAGTTGCTGGTAACCTATGAGGACGAAGCTGAGACAATGGCAACGACGGCGACGACGGAAAGCGAGGAGTAGCGCAGGTGGCGCGCAATCAGGCGAATAGAGGTTCGGCAGCGCGGAGCAACGCGCGCAATACTGGCAACACGGGCAGCGCGAACAACGCGCATGACGCGGCACGGCGGGCGGCGCTGCGGCGCTTGCAGATGTTGCGCACAGGCGTGACGGTCTTTGCGATGTTGGCGGGGTTGGCGTGCTATGCGCTGCTATCGCAGGTGACGGGAAACGAGGCGCTGGCGGTGGTGGCGGGGTTGGTCTTCGCGGTGCTGGTGCGGATTTCGGCGGGATCGCTGCTCCGCGATGCGCTGGTGCGGACGGTGCGCGAGCGGCAGGCGGGCGATAGGACACCTCAGCAGCAGTCGAAGGAATAGGCCAGGCGTAGGCAGACATTCCTATCCGCCCACGCCTGTCCGCCCACGCCTGTCCGCCTACGCCTGTCCGCCTACGCCTGTCCGCCTACGCCTGTCCGCCTACGCCTGTCCGCCTACGCCTGCGCAGGTGAAGCGTTAGCGGACGTTTCGTGGGTCGGCGTGCTCGCTGTTGTATGCTTCGTATTCTTCGTAGGCGTCGTCGCCGTCATCGCCGCTCGCGGCGCTCGTGGCGCTGGCGGTGAATTCGTCTTCCAGATACTCGATATAGGCGACATCGCGGACGTACGGGTGGTCGCGCAGCCCTTCGGCGATCTCGACCTCCTGGCCGGGGGCGACGTGGGCGAGGAAGCCGTGTTTGCGCGGGATCAGCCGCATGGGCCGCGCCTGCCGCTTGACGAGCAACGCATGCGCCTGGCCAACGCTGACGCCATTGCGGAAGAAGATGGCGATGCGCCCTGGGCCAAGAAATGGCGCCTGCTGGGCGACGGTGGAACCTTCGATACGCCCAACCAGCGCGTGCGCCGCCTGCTCCGCTTGATCGTGCAGGCGCTTGAGTTTGGGCGCGGCGACGGCACGGCTGCGCTCGGTGATGCCGCGTGCGGTGGCGGTGAGGCGTCCAAAGACATCGCCCAGGCGTGAGGTGGGAGCCGATTCGTAAGCGGGAATAGGGCGGACACCACTGGCGCGGGCTTCGTGCTGGTGGGCAAGGCCGGTGCGCAGACCAGGCAGCAGATCGCTCCACCACTGGCGCACGAGCTCGGCGACGGGCTTATGGCCGTCGGCGTTGGGGTCGCCGTCCGCGCGCGCGACGCGCTGGCCGTGCAACCGTTGGAAGCGCTCCATTCGGGGGTTGGGCAGCGCGGCGCGTGGGACGCCGCCTGGGGGCGATCCGGCGGGCATGGGGCGTCCGTCTGGCGAAGCGAGGCGTGAGCCGACGTAGCCGCGCGGACCAGATTGCGGCGCCGATGGGGACGGCTGCGCGCCCCGTGGGCGCGGCGGTACGGGTGGCATGGGCATCGGTCGCCCGCCAGCGTGTGGGCGCGCCGGATCGTGCGGACGCGCGAGGGGTGGGCGCGCAGTGGGCATGGGACGCGGTGTTGCGTCTGGTCGTTGCGGCCACTCGGCCCAGGCGTCCGGCGTTCCGGGCGTGGCGCGGCGCGGCGAGAGATAGACGGTAGGCTGGTCGGCGATAGCCCACTCGTCTTCATCCACCTCATCGGCGATGCCGTCGTCCAGGCCATCGTCGTGAGCATGCTCGGTCTGCGTTGGGCGCGGGTTGCTCTCTTGCAACATGTGCTTGGGAATCGCGACGGCAAGCGTGCTCTTGCGCGGAAGAGTGGGTGGCTGCTCACGGACGATTGGGGCCTGCACGGTGGCGGTCTCATCTGGGCTGTTGGGCGCTGCCGTGCGCGCAGTTACGTCTGCGGGGGTTACGTCCGCAGGGGTTACGGCCTCCAGTTGGCGCGTCTTGCGAGCGCGCGAGACGGCGGGTTTGGCCCGTGCCGCCGGAGCCTCGCTAGCGGTGGTCACGGTTGCGTCTGGTTCAGGTTGTGTCGTCATCTCACGTGCGGCGCGAAGACCCCTGCCTTCAGGCGTGGAGAGGAAGCGCCGCCGCTCCTTTCTGGTAGCGGTAGCCATCCCCCCGATGGAGGGGCTGACAATACCGCACGTGAATGCCCTGAATCGTGCCGGTCGCTGTAGTGAGATTGCAGGATCCGGTGGCGCGCACCGCCAGCCGTCCCACATACACCCCGGCTTTGGCGCTGCTCGCTGGCACCACAGCTCGTACGATGTCCCCAGTGCGGAAGTCGCCCACCACGCTGGTGGCTTTGGGGGCTTTGTCCGGGAAGCCGTAGGCGTTGGTGCGGCACATCTGGCGGCTATGCCGTCCGGTCGCCATAATCTGAAGCGGCGCCACACCGGCGACCGTCAGGGTGGGCGGCGTGCTGGCACCGACACAGGCGGCATCGAGCCAGTGCGTCTTGGGCAGCCCGCGCTGGGTGCGGTTCCACTTCGTGCGGCCGCCCGTGCCCACCTCGACGGGTAGCCCGGTCGTCTCCAGGCGACGATACAACGCCCAGCGGGTCGCGTTGACCGCTGCCGCATCTCGCAATGGCTGTCGGGCCTGCTCGTGGACCTCAGGATAGCCGAACTCAGCGGCAGTTTGCGTGCCCTTGGCGGTGTTGCAGGCTGCGCACGCCAGCGTGAGGTTGCTCACCTGGTCGCTGCCGCCGCGTGCCTTGGGCATGATGTGCTCGATCTGCAACGGCACGCCGGTGATGCCGCAGTAGGCGCACCGGCGCTCCCATTTCTCCAAGAGGTATTCCCGCACTTCGTAGCCTGCCAGTTCTCCCTGCTGGTACGCGACGCCGCTGATTTCGGGAGAGACCAACCGCTGGGTGTCGAACTTGACCAATTCCTGGGCGAGCGCCCCGATGGGCGCGAGACGCCGCAGGCGCGTGACCCAGGTGAGGATATTGGCCAGGCGGCTCTCCAAGGACGGGGGCAGCCAACCCTCGCGCCGTCTGCGGTTGGCGAAGCGGGCGGGGCGGTAGCGGGTATGGCGCTGCCGTCGCGAGCGGCGGCACATCCGCCGCTGGTCGAGCCGGTCTTTGACCTGCTGGCCCCGATGGGTCAGTTCCCCAGCCCAGACCACCTGCCCGGTCGCATCGTTGACCACCGCCAGCCCGGTGGTCCGGCTGCCCGGATCCAGCTTGAGCCGCAGCGGAGGTGGTAGCGCATCGGCTACCGCCCGCTTCAAGATGAGCGTGAACGGGTAGCGATGCCAGACAGCGGCCTTCCCCTCGGTGAGCAGCCGCCGCGCCCGCGCCGGGTGGCACGGACTGAGCGGCCTGTGCTCGGTGTCTACTACGAAGATCATAATTGCGTGCCCTTTCGGGTGTCCCTGGTTGCCCAGGTAATGTTCCCCTCGCCAAGGATAGCCGGCGGTTTCAGGTGACGGCGGCACTGGCTGCAACCCCGTGTGCCTGTTTAACCACCGTCCGCAGCGCGGGGGACTGAGGTGCCATCCCCCGGTGCCTATGCATTCGCCGATATCGTAGCTCTTTTCAGAACTCAGGCTGGTCAGATCCGGGCTTGCTCCTCACAAGCCCCCGGCTTCAGCCGTGGGGTATCTGACGGTTGTACCTGCCCTTGTTATGCCAGGCGCGCTGTATAGGCATGGGCGCTGTTGTCGTCCCTGGATGCGCTGCCAGCACACTATAGGATACCCGCTAGCACACGCTTGTGGGAAACGGGCATATATGACACAAGGCCGCGCTGGCTGCGGATTCACGCCATGTTGCTGGCCGAAAAGTGTCCGGTAGCAGTGGGAAGAAAATACTATGCGCGGGGTGAGAAGGATTGGGGTCTGATGGGCAGATACTCATCAATAAGGCGTGCGGCATGGCGCGAGATGTCTGGGCGCAGGGCATAGTAGGTCATGCGGTCGCGGTCGTAGAGCGTGACGAAGCCAGCGGCGCGGAGGCGGACCATGTGGTGCTTGGTGGTGGCTTTGGTCAGCCCAAGCGCGGTGGCAAGCTCGGTGAGATACATCTCGCGGTCGCAGAGCAGCCGCAGGATGCGCAGGCGGGTGCTATCGCCCAGGGCTTCGAAGAAGCGCAGAATCTCTTCGCTGGGGGCGATGGGGTCGCGCTTGCGCCGTTCCTCTTCAAGGATGGTGGCTTCGATGGGGAGGCAGAAGGTGAGCGTGCCGTGCCAGAAATGATAATACACGGCGGGGCGACTGAAGTAGCTGGGAGCAAAGATGATGCGCCGGAAGCCAGCCGGGCGCTCCCATTCGACGCCGCTCATCGCATATTTGATGAAGCGGTCGGTGGGCATCTCGGCGCGCAGGCGTTCGAGCTTGGCGGCTTCGCGGCGCAGCATCGGCGCGACCTGCTCTAGCTCAGTGGCGAAGACGGCGTCGTTCCACACATGCAGCGCCGCGACCAGCTCGCTTCGCGCGGCTTCGGGGTCGCGCAGGATGGCCGTGACGACGGGCTGGGTGTCTGCGGGATAGTGGGCGAGGAGCTGCGGCAGTGCCGCACCAGAGCCATCTGTCGTGGTGGCGGCGCTCTCGACGAGCGCGGCGGTGAGGGCGTCGCGCCAGGTGTCGCCCAGCCCTTCCTGGTCGAGGAGGGTTTCAAAGAACTGTGCGACGGGCATATCGGCGAGCCAGCCGAGGAAGACGGGGATGTCGTGCGGCTCTGGGGCCAGCGCAACCAGCGAGATGACGGTGCTGTGCAGCGCGCCAGGGTGTGTGCTGCCGAAATAGCGCTCCAGCGTGTCGAGCGCGGCGCCGTCCTGTGCGGCGCAGAGGGCGCGGGCGGATTCGATCCATGCACGTCCGATGTCGTAGTCGGTGTAGTCGCGCTCTGGCGAAGCGACGGCCACATGCAGGCTGAGCAGGAAGTCATAAGCCGGTGAGGCGACGATTTCAACCTCTGGCTGGCGCGGACGTCGCAGGTCAACGGCTCGTGGCGGTGTCTGCCGTACGTCTAGCTGGGTTCCCCCACGACTTCCATTGCTCTTGTCCATATGCTGCCGCTCCACTTCCCCAGGCGCACTCTGCGCCCGCACTGCCACCAACACCCGTCTTGCCAGGACGTTCTACGACGTTCTAACGTTCGATACTACTACCTTATGCTCACCATCGTTCGCCGTTCATCATACGTCGCGATGCCTCAACGCGCAATGGCATACATCAGCACGAGGCGGACAGGAATGTCCGCCCTACCAGAGGTCGGCATTGCAAAAAAAGGACTTTCATGATGGCGGTTGGGCGCGCAGGATGCCTTCCTGGGCGCGCTGGAGCGTGACAGCGCAGTTGATGAGGCCGATATGGGTGAACGCCTGGGGGTAGTTGCCAAGCTGTTCGCCGGTGGCGGGGTCCAGTTCTTCGGAAAAGAGGCCGAGCGGACTGGCGTGGCTGAGCAACATCTCGAAGCGTTCGCGCGCTTCTTCGATACGGCCGAGGTAGCAGAGATTCTCGACCATCCAGAAGGCGCAGGCCAGAAACGAGCCTTCCGTGCCGGGGAGGCCATCATCGGCGGCGGCGCTAGGCGCGCTGTTTTCGCCATCGCCCGCGCCGTCACTGATCGTGCGGTAGCGGTAAACGAGCGCGTCCGCGCCGGAGAGCACACGCATCGTCGCGGCGACGGTGCCAGCGGTGCGGGCGTCTTCCCAGTGGAGGAAACCGACGAGCGGGATACGCAGGTTCGCGGCGTCCAGTACGGTGGAATCGTAGGATTGCACGAAAGTGTTGAACTGCTCGTTGTAGCCGTGCGCCAGCACATCCGCCGCGATGGCGACGCGCGAGGCGTGCCAGCGGGCGAGCGCGGCGTGATGGCCGTGTCGCGGAGCCATGCGACAGGCGCGGTCGAGCGCAACCCAGCACATCACGCGGGAATAGACGAAGGCGCGGGGGTCGCCGCGCACCTCCCAGATGCCGCGATCCAGGTCGCGCCAGTGCGCGGAAACGTAGTCGGCGACGGTGGCGGAGAGAGTGCGCATGTCCCGCTGGGGGAGGGAATCGAGACGCATATGGGCATGGGTGGCGTAGGTATAGGCGGCGTCGAGCAGTTCGCCATACACGTCGAGCTGGCGCTGATGCGCCGCGCCGTTGCCAAGACGGACGGGCCGTGAGCCGCGATAGCCTTCCAGGTGCGCTAGCTCTTGCTCGTCGAGGGCATGATTTGTTTCGCCGCGAATGCCGTACATGATGCGGATGTCGTCCCCGGACTTGATTTGCAGATCGTGCAGGAAGTGAAAGTAGTCGCGCGCTTCGCCGGTGTAGCCGAGACGTCCGAGCGCGCCGAGCGTGAAGGCGGAATCGCGCAGCCAGGTGTAACGATAATCCCAGTTGCGGACGCTGCCGATGGCTTCGGGGAGCGAGGTGGTGGGCGCGGCGACGATTGCGCCGGTCGGTTCGAAGGTGCAGAGCTTGAGCGCCAGCGCGGAGCGGAGGACCGCGAACTGGTAGGTGCCGGTGTAGTGGCAGGCCGCGCCCCAGGTGCGCCAGTAGGTGAGCGTTTCATCGAGGTCATGCTGGAAGGGCTGCGCGGCAAGCTGGCGCAACAGATCATCGGCCTCAGCCTGGCTGCGCGCGTAGTTGAGCTGAGCGATGATGCCGCCGCCCGCGTGTAGGGTCGCGCGGACGCGAAGGACCGAGTTGTTGTCTTCCAGGGCGATGGGTGGCTCGCCGCGTGTGGAGGGGTGCAGGTAGCGCGCGGTGAAGACGAGATAGCGCTCGCCGTCGGTCAGAATCGCGCCGACCGCATCGTCATTGAGATTGTGCCAGGTGATGGTGGGCTGGCGGCGCGCGTAGTCGAAGGTGACTTTGAGGACCAATTCAACGGGCACGCTGCCTTCGAGGCAGGTGGCCATCCGTGTGACACGGTGCGCGGCGGCGACATCGTTGCCAATCTCGCGCTCCAGGCCGGCGTCAAGGCCGTGGGGGATGCCTTGCAGCAGTGCGGGCACGCGTTGCAAGGCGTGCAGGCTCTTTTGACGCTTGCGAATGGGCATGAAATCGAGCAGGCGCATACGGCCATGCTCGCTGCTGAAGGTCGTTTCGAGGACGTTGGTTTCGGGCAGGTAGGTCATCGAAGCCTGTGCCTGGTCTGTGGGGCTGATGCGGAAGTAGCCGCCTTTGTCGGCATCGAGCAGGCGCAGAAAGATCGCCGGACTATCGAAATGGGGGAAGCAGAGCCAGTCAATCGAGCCATTCGGCGCGACCAGCGCGGCGGTGCGGCAGTCGCCGATAGCGCCATACGCGCCGATGGGGTAGTAGCGCGGCTCATGGTCTGCCCCAATCTGAGCCTCCACACGTCCTGACGGTCGCATCCGCACGCCTCCTCTCCACACCGGTTGTGATAGGTATACCATCCCATGGGCGTCCGTCGAACGCCCGTGCAAACAGAATGCGTTTATGCCTGAAGGGCTGCACGCACCCGGCGGTCTTTGCGTGGCGCATATACTATATCGAGTACATACGACTCTATGGACAGCATACCGCATCGCGCACCTATCTCATACTGCGAGATTGTCGCGGAGACGAAGGTGGAGACCGAGTGAGCATCGTAAGCCGCTATGTTTGGTGGCCGGGGCATGATGCGGGCGGTTTGCTGCCGCCGGTGGATGTGCTGGCGGGTGTGCTGGCTCCGGCGATGTGGCGTGTGCCGTCTTCGTGGCCGCCGCTGACCGCCGATGAGGCGCTGGTGTATGTGCCGCCGCAGTGGATCGGCGATTGGGAGCACGGGCACGCGCTCGCGCCAGGCTACCAGCATGTGTGGCGTGTAGCGGTGGCGGCGCTGCTGCCGCTGTCGTCCGCGCCACGAACTGCGCCGTATCGGCCCGCGACCCTGCCAGAGACGGCGACGGGGCCACGGCGCATTGGGGTATGGAGCCGTGCGCGGCGGAGTCGTGGTGAACGGGGTGGTGATGGTAGTAGGTAAGCGGTTGCGATTGGGGTGGCGACACGAGTCGTTGCCTACGCTAGAGGTGCTGGGGACGCCCAGCGTTGCGGTGCTGCGGGCGCGTGAATACGGTATCGGCATCGCCGATAGCGCAGACGTGCGCGGGCTGCGTGGTGGACGGGTGTTTCTGGCGGGCGGGCGTGTCTTTGCCATCTCTGGTGATGTGGCGACCCTGGGCCGCGACCTAAAGAATAGCGTGGTGCTGCTCGATCCCGCCGTCTCGCGCGAACACGCGCGGCTGCGACGCATCGCCGGCGGCTGGCTGGTCGAGAATGCGTCGGCGCGCGGGCCGGTCTGGGTGGGTGAGCGGCGGCTCGCGCCCGGCGAGATGACGGAGATTTTGCCAGGGGAATGGCTGACACTCGGCGACACGCAACTGCAATTCCTCGCGCCGGAGCTACGCGCCAGCGCAGCGGACACACCAGGTGAAGCGCCAGCGGGCAGCAGCGGGACGCGCGTGCTGGGGCTGGGGATCACGCTGCAATTCGCGCTGCGCGAGAAGCGCGGCGCACGCGCGTGGTGGGCCTTCGCGCTGGTCGTTCTGGGACTGCTGCTGGCGAGCGCGCTGGTGACGTTGGGCACGGTGGCTCTGGTGGGGCGCGACGCGGCGGCGGCCAGTGGCGTTGGGCATGTGCTGGCGGCGCTGACGATTCCGCTAGCGCCCGCGCTGGGCGCGCTCCTGTTGGTCGCGGCGTTCGACCGCTACGAGCGCGAGCCGTGGCTGCTGCTGCTGGGCGCATTCGTGTGGGGCGCGCTGGTGGCTATCCCACCGGCGTTTTTCGTGGAGCATGCGGTGAGCGGGCTGCTGCTGGGGATAGTTCCCACTGCGGCGGGACCGCTGCCAGGGTTGGGCGCGGCGGCGGCGCAGGCGCTGAGCGCGGGCCTGACGGAAGAAGTGACCAAGGGCGCTGGGCTGCTGCTGCTGATCTGGGCGCTGCGCGATGAATTCGATAATGTCACCGATGGCATTCTCTATGGATTGCTGATCGGCGCGGGGTTTGCGATGGTGGAGAACTTCGTGTATTTCGCGCAGAGTCCCGGTGGCAGTCTTCCGGTGCTGATTGCGGGGCGGGTGGCGCTTGGCTGGCTGAGCCATTCGACATTTACGGCATTCTTCGGCGCGGGGCTGGGCTATGCGCGCGAGCAGAAGCGGCGATGCATCCTGTGGCTGGCGCCGCTCGGTGGGCTGGCGGTAGCCGTGCTATTGCATATGGAGTTCGATTTTGTGGCGTTCGCGGCGGATGTGCTGGCGCGACAACCGTTGAGCGCGCAGGATATGCATCTGCTGGCGCTCTGCGCGACGACGCTGGCGTATCTGCCGCTCTTTGGGGCGCAGGCGGTGCTCTTGTGGCTGCTGCTGGGCGCGCTCCGGCGCGAAGCGGCGATTGTGCGGGAGTACCTTGCGCCAGAGGTGGTGGCAGGCACGGTGCTGCCCGATGAGTACGCGCTGATGCAGCGGGCGAAGCTGCGTGGGCGGGCAGAGCGGCGGGCGCTCTTCGAGTTTGGCGCGCGCCCATATCTGACGGCGCGGGCGCTGCACCAGACGATCACGGGGTTGGCGTTTCGCGCGTGGCACGTGGCGCAGGGCGATCCGCCCAAGCGCGGGACGATCCAACCCGAAGACGCCTACCGCACGCGCATTGCCAGGCTGCGCGCGTCGCTGCTGCGGCAGACGCTGGCGGCATATGCGGCGGATGAAGCGAATGGGGCGGGCGACGATGCGCTTGAGGACACCATCGGCGAAGAGGCGGACGATTAGGGCTTCGCGGCGGGAGCAAACGCCAGGGTAAGGCTGCCATCGGTTGAGGTGATACCAGTGAGAAGGTAGCGTGCGGAGCCGATCTTCAGGCTGTTGGCCACATCGCCGATCTTGCTATCCAGCGCCGATGCGAGCGCGTCGTCTACGGCGGCGGGCAGGGGCAGACCGCCGACGGTGGCGCTGAGGATGCGCGCGGCGGGCGCGCCATTCGCCACACTGAGTTGCGCCGTGACGGCGAGGCGGCGCGTGGGCGTGCCAGGGAGCAGTGTGGCGTCGCCGGAGATAGCAATCATATCGTTGGCGGCGATATGCGCCTGAAGATGACTGACGCTGAACGGCAACCCGGCCTGCGCGATGGCGGCGGAGCCGACGCTGGTGAGAAAGGCGTCATCCACGGTGAGGGTGGCCGCGCCGGAAGTGGCCGCGGAGACCTGCGTCGCGGGGGTGGGCTGCGGCGCGAGGTAGATCAGCCCAACCACCGCCAGCAAGATACCACAGAGCAGGCCGCCAACCGCCCAGAACGCGTTCGTCCACCAGCGGCGCGGGCGCTGCTGGGGCGCGGGCGCGTTGCGGTCAACGCGGGTGGTCTGTTGGTTGGCGGTCAGCATGGCGGTTCCCTTTCATACAGGCGCCCTGGATGGTGTGTGGCGCGCGTGGCAGCGCACCGCTAGCGCCCGACGAGCGGCGGACGCGGACCGTAGCCGCCGCGCGATGTGATGTAGAGCGCGGTGGCCAGCAGCGCGAAGAGCAGCGCCAGCGCCGAGAAGGTGTCGAGCAGTGGCGGTGTTTTGCGCGGGATCGTGACGGTGAGCGGCGATTTCTGCGTGCCGTTTGCCGGGAAGGTGACGGCGCCAGCTTTGGCGCAGACGCCGTATGCGGCGCCGTTGGCGAGCACGGTGAAGGTCACCTGGAAGTTTCCTGACCCGTCGGTTTTCGCCGTTCGCTGCTGTACTGCCGTCGTGGTACATGGCTGGTTGGAAGGCACGACAAAGACGGTGATCTGTGTCCCGTTGGGCCAGTGTTGCCCGGTCACCGTGATAGATGTCTCCTGGGTGGTGATAGGCGTGGACTGGCGCGTTACGGAAGCAGGCACGCAACTCGACTTCGCGACCGAGAGACACGGCGTGGGGACGATGATGACCAGCGGCGATGGCTGTGTGCTTTTCGATGGGAATATCGTTATGCCATCGGTGGTCTTGGCGCAGACGCCGAAGTTCCCTCCGGTCGCGGGCGCGATGAGTGCGGTAGTGAATGTGGCGTCAGTGCCTACCGTCGCCGCTTGAGATGATGCTGATGTTGGGACGCTGCATGGCTGACCACCAGGCACGAGGAAGACGGTGACTTGTGCGTCGCTTGGCCAGTATTGTCCCGCCACATTGACCGTTGTCCCCGGCGGGACAGTGGGGGATGATTGCTGCGTTGTGTTAGCAGGTATACAATCCAAATCCCCGATGGCCAGACAGGGCATGGGAAGTTCGACGGTCAGCGGCGATGCCTTTGTGTTATCTGCTGGGTATATCGTTGCGCCATCAGTAGTTTTGGCGCAGACGCCGTATACGACGCCGCTCGCGAGCGCGCTGAAGCTCGCGCTGAAAGTCTCTTTTCCGTCAACTTGCTCCAACTGGGATGTTCCCAATGGTGGGGTACTGCATGGCTGACCACCAGTGACAAGGAAGACAGAGACTTCTGAGCCGACTGGCCAGCGTTCCCCCTTCACGACGAAATTGGGCGTGGGCACCTTAACGAGTTTGGAGTTCGTTTCCGTATTGTCTATGCACCCCGAGTCCCCGATAGACAGGCAGGGTGCGGCGGAATTTGACCCACGCATGGATGCATGCGGGTGATGCTGGGTCGCGGGCGCCGCAAAACCCGACCCAACCGCCAACACGAAGGTCAAGAGCAACAGCACGCTAAATGAGAGCAGCGACCGTCTGAACATGGTACGCCTCCTCTGAGTCTTTGGTATCTCGGAGCGATAGCGATGGTTAGATCACGTGGAACGCCGACAGGATGATGAGCAGGGCGATGAAGATGGCGATAGACCAGACCACCACCGTGCCTACCGAACCGCTGCGCTTAGCTTTGGTTGCGGGGACTGGCGGCAAGGGCTGCGAGTAGGGCTGCGCGGGCCAATTTGGGTTGGGACGGGGTGTTGCGGGACTGACTGGTAGCTGATATTGCGCCCGGCCCGGCTGCGCCGTGGAATTGCTGGGCGCGGGTCCGGCCGTCGCGATGGGCACCCTCGCGCCAAGTGGCTTGGACATCTCCGCGGGTGGCGGCGGCACGAAGGCACGCGGCGTAGCGGTCAGCGGCACACTGGCCGCAGCCCCTTTGCCGCTAGCGATGTCGGCGAGCGAGCGCGGCATGCGGCGCTGCTCCAGCGCGGCGCGCAACTCGCGGACATAAGGTTCCACTGGAGCGCCGCATTTGGCGCGCATGCGCTCGATGTTGCTGGTGGCCAGGGTGGGGTTGTCGTAGTCGTCGCGCGAGAAGAGCAGCCGCTCGTCTTCGCGTGCGCCCAATTCGTTGTAGAGCGCCGGACGGATGGAGATCGCCAGCAGCGAGAGGTAGATCACCAGCGCAGAGAAGCGGTCCATCTCGGCGTCGAAGGGGCGGTTCGCGGGGTTGGGCTTGTCGCCCGGCCGGAAGAACTGCGGATGCTGAAACGGCTTGTGGCCGCATTCGGTCTGCGCCTTGCCCGCCAGCAGCGGCACCCACATGTTGTCGTAGTCAATCAGCCGCAGTTGGGGTTGTCCGCCCGCCTCCTGGATCAGCACATTGGTCAGGTCGAGGTCGCCGTGCGCGATGCCCACCGCTTCAAGCTGGCCGATCATCTGCCGCCATGCCTCGCCGAGCGTGCGCATGCGGTTGGTATCGTTATAGTAGTCCGCGATGTAGCTGCCCAGCCGTCGGGTGTTATTGAGCCACTGCGTTTTGATGACCGGACGCCAGTTTTTGGCGACGTAGATACCATGCTCGACATAGGTCGTCGGGATGAGCGCGGGAACCTCGGCCTGTTTCGCGGTAATGTACTGGCTGATCCGCTGATAGCGCTCGACAATATCAGTGGGCGGATTGATATGCTCATCAATATTGGAGCAAAAGCAGCGGGCCTGAAAGTTGCCAAGCTTATAGAAGGTGATGTAGAGGCCTGCGCCGCCGTAGCGCGCGGGGCCACCGGTGGGCATCGTCGCGAGATTGGCGGCTTTCAGCTCGGCGTCGTTGACGTTGGTGCGCCACTGCTTGATGGCCTCGTCGTATTCCGGCCGGGTGGGCCAGGTTGGCTTCCAGTCAGCCATGCGTTTCTTCTCTCTATCGCATCACATCGGCGCGCTATTCGATGGGGATGACGAGCAAGGTGTAGTCATCTTTGTCCATGCGGCCGGTCTGGTATTCGCGCTCCACGAGCTGTTCGAACTCTGCCTGGTCGCGCATGGTAAGCGCGAGGTGCCAGTCGGGCGTGAAGGCGTCCGCGCCGTTGCTGGTGACATGTTTCGCGCGTTTGCCATTCGCGGCCAGGGATTGCGCGAGCAGCCACTTGGCGACGCTATCGGTGGCGAGCACCACCAGATCGCCGCGCTGCACATCTTCGTCGTACACCTTGACCGACGACACCATGCGCTTGACTATATCGGACGAGTTGTCGGTGATGAGCGTGCTGGGGGTGTCGTTGAATTGCCCAGGGTCGTTCAATGGCCTGGCGGCTTTGAGTCGCCAGTCGCCGCCACGTCCGCTGAAGATCAGGCATTCAGAGTCGCCGACGGCGGTGACTGCCACATGTTTGCCGTTCAGGGCGCAGGCGACCAGCGTAGTCTGCGCGTTGCTCTTCCAGACTTCGCTGAGCCAGTAGGTCAGGGTGGGGTTGCCTGATGGCTCAGTGGAGAGCTTTGCCGCCCAGTGTTCATACATCCACAGACGCCAATCGCGCCTGCACGCGGAGAGCCAGCGAGCGAAGTCTTTCGAATCGCTAAACGTTGGCTCGCGCTGGACGAAGTTGCGTGCGACAATGCGCGCCCACGGCGCAGGCATTCTACTATTGCTCACGCCATCGGTGACGGCGTAGATACCCCGGCTGCTATCGCAGGCGAAGCCATCCTGGCAGAGTTGTGATTTGTCTTTCGATACCCTGAACAGACGAACGTTGTTGCCCAATTGCTCGCCCGACAGATCGAAGAGTTGGTCGTTCTCGAAGGGCGACCTGGGATCAGGAGGGGTGGCGCTCGTGGGGCCAGTCATCGGCGCCCGCTGATTGGGCAACGTCCGTGGCGCTTCGGGCAGCACCGGCATCGGCGCGGGCATCGGCATGTACGGATTGGTGGCGTTGGGATCAGCGCCGCCGTTGCGCTGGCCAGGCTGTTTGCTGCTCATGACGACGATTGGCGCTGACACGTCACTCCACACCCAGCGGATGAAGATGATGATGCCCCAGAGCATGGCGATGATGGCGAGCAGGCGCACGGGTCTCTGCGTATTATCAGCAGTTTGGTTATTGAGCAGGCTGGCCAGCGCGCAGGCGATGGTGGCGCAGGCGAGGATCAATCCCACACGCTTGGTGGCCAGCAGCCGCTTGCGCTGGGCGGGTGATAGCTGCGGTGGTGGGGGCAGAGTCGCGGGGGGATTGGCCCGCGATGTAGGTGGAAGATGCGATAATGACATGAAGCGCCTCCTACGGTGTCGAGAGCGCGTAGCCGCGCGAGACGATTACCAGCCGCCGACGGTGCCCTGGGTGCCCCAGCGCAAGAATTCGGCGAGGAGTTGGGCATTGGCGTTGTAGACAAACGTGTGCGCGCCCGGCGGCACCTGGCGCCCGTGGGTGATGCGCGCGGCTTTCTCGCGCAACAGATCGGGCATGATGCTGCTCATGTTGAACATCGTGACGGCGGTAGGGTGCAACTGCACGAGTTCGGCGGGACTGGATGGGAAGACGAGCGGCTGCCGCCGATCTTTGGTGATGTGGCAGGTGAAGATCAGGCAGTTGCCCTGGCTAGTGCCCTGGCTGCGAATCGCGGCGGCGACCGCCTCAGGATCGCCCTCGCCGTTGTGCTCGGCGTCGGTGATGTTGATGACGACGGGCGGAAAGCATTCATGCCGCGCGGCTTGCCCTGGCTCTTGCGGCGGCAGCGGCATGGCGGTATCGAGCCAGCGCTGGATGATGAACTGCGCCTGCTGCAACGCTTTGGCCATCTGGGTGCGGCCCTCGGCCTTGGGCTGGTCAATCCAGTAGGGCGCGGTGACGATGGCGGTGCGGTAGGTGTTGGCGCCACTATCAAAGATGGCGCGCTGCACCTCTTGTGTGCCGACGAAGTGCTGCGAGAGGTAGCGAATATCCAGCGGTTCTCCCGGAGGGCCTCCGGGGCGGTTGAGAACCGACATAACCGAATCGTTGTAGCCGAAGACGCTGATATAGGCGAGCTTCTTGACCTGATTGCTGTCGTCCACGCCCGCCGCGTCACACATCGTGGCGATCAGCTCGTTGACGGCGGCGGTGGCGTAGTCGGCTTTGGTGAGCTGCTCGCCTTCCACCTGCTCGCTCATCGAGCCAGATTGATCGAGCAGCACGACGAACAAGCCCGGACGCTGCCGGGTGAGCCGCTCAGTGTAGTATGCGCGAGTTTCCATCAGTGCAATCCCCCCTTGGTGAACCATGTCAATGTTGAGCGGGCGCGAAATAATGCCAAATAATGCCGGTTAGCTCATATTGGGCGCAACATCAATGCGCCGGGCGAAGAAGAAGGCGATGGATGCGGTCACGCCGAAGGTGAGCAGGGTGGTGGTCGGGAAAATAGCGAAGATGTCGCCGGGGCCGGGGTGCATCGGCAGCAGCGAATCGGAATTGACGAAGGAGCAGAGGATATTCCCCGCGATAATGCCCAGGATGCCGCCCAGTGTGCAGAGGATCAGCGACTCGCCGACGAGCATGCCGATGACTTCCTCCTGGTGATCGCCACCCTGGCGCTCGATGCCGATGGCGCGGCGGCGCTGGCTGGTGTTGACCCACGTGACGATGCCCACCAGCGCGGCGGTAAAGCCGATAGCCAGCTTGGTGAGCAGGCTGCGCGTGGAATCTAGCACTGACTGAATCTCATGGATGTCCACGCCCGATTGAATCAACAACTGCGCCTGCCCCGGCCTGTTGGTCTTGAGCAAACCGTCGATCTTGGTCTGAATGCCATTGCTGGCGGCGATGATGGCAATGGCGATGCACACCCCGACGAGAACGGCGATGACGATGGAAGCCGCGCGCCAGGGCTGATCTTTGATGTTGCGCAGGATGCGGTAGAGCCAGAAGCCAACCGTGCGCTGCTGCCGCGTTTTGATGGCGCGCTTGGCCGGACCGCGTGAAGGAGATGCGCTATAGGGTTGCATAGGAGATGGCCTTTGCTGATCCGTTTCTGTCGTTCAATGCGTGCGCATGTGGGATGCGCGGCCCCTCATGGCTGCTGGGCGGGTCCGCGTACCAGCGGCGAGTAGCGCAGGTCGCTCTTGATATGCCCGTTTTCCAGCAGGATGACGCGGTGAAAGCGATCCATCAGATTTGGCTGGTGCGCGATCACCACCACCGTGTACCCCTCCGCCGCGAGATCCTGAAAGAGATCTACCGTGTTGATCCGCGATTCCTCGTCCAGCGCGGGGAGAATCTCGTCGCTGAGGCAGATGGGGCGCTCGGCGGCATAGGCTTTGCCAATCGCCACACGTGCCCACTCACCACCAGAGAGCGTTTTGATGGTCGCTTCGAAACGCTCACGGAGGAGGCGCGCCTTAGTCAGCCCCACTTCAGCCCGGCGGGCGCCTTCATCCAGTGGGATACCCTCGAAATCATAGAGCAGGCGACGGATGCACTCGACCGGCGTGAGAATGTCTATCAGCCCCAGCCCTTTCTGAGGAATATAGGTGATGCCGCCGCCGCGCAGATCGTCACGCGCATGCGCTGAGAGCGCGCCGACATTGCGATCCAGGATGTGCAACTGTCCGCGCTCAATCTCGGTTTCGAGCGCGAGCATGCGGATGAGGGTGGATTTTCCCGATCCACTGGGGCCACCGATGTAGGTCAACTCACCGGGATAGATCCGCAGATCAGGAATAGAGAGGGTGAAGCCCGTTTTCTCAAAGTGCGAATAGAGTCCCTGGATGACGATAGTGGGCGTCTCACGTGGAGGTGTGTAGGGAACTGGCTTGACGTTTGTTCCCGCCACTACGTATCCGCCCAATTGTTGTCCCGGTCCAGTCGGAGGCATAGAGCGCCATAGTGGTACGGGAGGCTGAATTGGGACCGGCCCAGGTCCAGTCGGAGTGAGCCTCGATCCGCCGACGGGTTTGGGCAACGGTGGCGGCGGAGGCGCGCCCCATGGCGGTGCGGCTGGCGGCTGTTGCGCGGGGTATATATTCTGCATCGGCTTGCCCAGAGGTTTTGAGAGCGGTGGTCCATTGGGATGCTGATTGTTGGGATCGTGGGCCATGTCGCTGCCTCTCATACAAAGAAACAGTGCTATTCGCAGTGGCGCGAATGTCTCACGCGCGCTGTGTAGCGTCTGCCGGAAGAGTTCACCAAGCGCAGTCTACACTACAATGGTTGGGCTTGTCTAGTAGCACTGCATCGTGGCTTGAAATTGGGCGCGAGTGGCACGGCGAGCGGCACGTGTTGCAATCTATTCAGCGAGTACGCTGCAACGCGAACACACTTGCGCTTGCCTCCTCTCATGCTACACTAACTCTAACGAAGTTCCGTGCAGAAGTAACACATCGCGAGGTGAAACGCGCGATAGTCCAAAGGGGGCGCCTATGCTGATTCTGACGAGCGCTGATCTGCGGCGAGCCATCTCGATGGCAGAGGCGATAGCAGTGACCACGGATGCTTTCGCGCAGCTTTCCAGCGGGCAGGCACGGATGCCGCTGCGCCCGCGCGTGGAGATGACCGAGCATGACGGTGTGTTGCTGCTGATGCCCGCCTATCTCGCGGGTAGCGGTGCGCTGGGCCTGAAGGCGCTCACCCTCTACCCCCAGAATCCCGCGCGGCATGGGTTGCCCGCAATCGCGGCGGTGGTGCTGCTCTTCGCGAGCGAGACCGGCCGCCCGCTGGCGCTGCTGGATGCTGGCGAACTGACGGCGCTGCGCACCGGCGCGGCCTCTGGCGTAGCGACGCAACTGCTAGCGCGAGACGATGCCCGCACGCTGGCGATCTTCGGCGCTGGCGCGCAGGCGCTACCGCAGGTGTGGGCCGTGTGTGTCACGCGCAACATTGAGCATGTCGTTGTCATCAATCGCACGCATGAGCATGCTGAGCGGCTCGCGGCGGCGCTACGCGCTTTCGGGCCGCCGGTGCCGGGCGATGTGCGGGTCGCTGCCAGCGTCGCCGACGCGTTGCGCGATGCCGATGTCATCTGCTGCGCGACCGCATCACCCACGCCGCTCTTTGCCGATGCGGATCTCAAGCCGGGGACGCATATCAACGCCGTCGGCGCGTACCTTCCGGCGATGCGCGAGGTTCCCGGCGCGACAGTGGCGCGTGCGCGCGTGGTGGTGGATGCGCGCGACGCGGCAGGCGCCGAGGCGGGCGAGTTGGTCATGGCGCGCGAGGAAGGATTGATCGGCGCGGAGTATCCCGTGGCAGAGTTGGGCGAAGTCGCGCTTGGCCGGATGGCGGGCAGGCTGGATCCAGCTCAGATCACGCTCTTCAAGTCGGTGGGCGTGGCCGCGCAAGACATCGCCGTGGCCCAGGTCGCCTACGCGCGAGCGCGTGAGTTGGGCCTGGGCACGGAGGCAGCTTTTTGATACTAAGGTAGTCCGGTGTTAGTCCAGACCGGCGAAGATATCCGTTTCGGGGGTCGGGTAGGCACGGTCGGAGATGGGCGGCGGCACGAGTTGCAACACCTCCGCGCCCATCATCGCGCGCAACTGCTCCGGCGGCATCTTCGCCCAGGGGCTGTCCTTGGGCAACTGCGTCGCGTGCTGGCTAAGCGCAGTGTACTTCGCCGCGAACTCGTCGTCGGTTAGACGAATCCAGGTGGTGATGTCGCGCTCTGGTGTGCCCATCTCTTCGATGGGAAGCGTCGCCTCATCGCCGCCAGGAATGAAATCCTGGCCAGCGGCGCGCGCTTCGTCGCGCATCTTCAGGATGCGTTCGCGGGGCATCGCACCGTAGTAGACTTTGCGCGGGCGGTGTGGCCGCAAGCCATCGCGAATCTGCTCTGGATAGCGCACCGGGTCGGCGGCAGCGGCGAGCGCCGCCAGCGTCAGGCGGTGGATCGCCATGTGGTCTACGTGGCCATAGCCGCCGTTGGGCGCAAAGGTGATCACCACATCGGGACGGAAGCGACGCAAATGATAGACGATGCGCCCGGTGGCCTCATCAACATCAGCCTCGGCCACGTGGCCGTCAATATAGTCGAGGAACGAGACATCGGTGACGCCGACGGCGGCGCAGGCCCGGCGTAGCTCTTGCTCGCGCACCTGGCCCAGGTTCTCTGGCGTAGCCAGCGCGGGATCGGCGATCTGTCCCTCTTCGCCACGGGTGGCGCAGACCACCGCCACGGGATGCCCAGCGCTGGTCGCGCGGCGCATCAGGCCCGCCGTGCCAAAGGCTTCGTCGTCGGGGTGCGCCCAGATGCCCATCAATCGAAGCGTCGCCGCTGCCGCTGTCATCGCGTTGCTCCTCACTGAAAAGTCTACGCCGCCGGTTGGTGGCGGAATGGTCAATGCTATCCAGAAGGAAGTGTACCCGATGCGGTCCAGGTTGGGCTACCGACACATGGCAGAGCAAGCATTGACGGCCGCCTCTACGACCCCCAGATGGTAGGCAAATGATATCCGCCCATGCCGACGGCCAGTTCGCCGCCGTGGTGCATATCGTGCCTGAGCACGTGCCAGATGATCTCTTGTCGTGTGCTCGGGCCGAATATCTGGCGTTCCCTTTCGGTCAACGCGGCGGGTGGGGCAAATACGTGTCCGAGGTCGGCGACGGTCCAGCGGGCGAGAGCATTCTCGATCATACCCCACGTGGCCTCAAGTCCAGCGACCAGTTCGGCTGTCGAATGCGCCACCTGCCCTGTCTCCTCTTCCTCCCAGTGCATGAAGGAAGCAGCTTCTGGACTTCCCTCACCCATCCACAGATTGAACCACCAGATCCGGTCGTTGAGGATGTGCTGGACGAGCATTCCAATCGGCCAGTGCGTAGAGGCCACGGGCAACGCCAGTTGCTCGGAAGAAAGCGGCGCGACAGCCCGGAGCAGGTCGCGTTGAAATCTGTCCCAGCCTTGAAAGACGGCAGTAAGCGGAAGCGCGGACTCTGACATAGGTATGCATTCCTCCGTAAACAAGCGATCCGCCGATGTGACGGTTCCTTCGTGACTTCTTGCTTGGCCTCTGAAAAGCGGAAAGCCTGTTCGGATTTCTCATAGGCTGGCAATTGGGGGAAGTATCAGAAATCTGCTCTCGCTTCTCGTAATAGGGCGCGCATACTGGTAAGAAGTTGCCAGCATGCGCAAGACGAGTAACCGCGAGTAGGCGTGTACTCACATTCCGTCGCATGCGGAATCGTGATGCTGTGGCTTTGCAAGGAGATCATTCCCATGACCACCGGACTTCCTGACCTCTATCGGTATAACCGCTGGGCAAATCTGCGATTGCTCGACGCCTGCGCGGAACTATCAGACGCACAACTGGACACTACCACGAAAGGCGTGTACGGAAGTGTGCGCGAGATCCTGCTGCACCTGTTCGCTGGCGAAGAAGGCTATGTGCGGCATTTTACGGGAACATCCCCTGCCCCGCGACTGAGGGAACTCACCGATTTTCCGGGCTTGGACGAACTGCGACGGCGAGCGGAGTGGTCGGGAACAGAACTGATCACCATCGCCGAACAGGGTGATCTGAGCCAGATCTTCTCTCTGGATGAGGGAACGTATGAGGCTCCGGCGATGATCGTGCTGATCCAGGCAATCAACCACGCCATTGATCATCGGTCGCAGATTGCCACATTGTTGAGCCAGCAGGATATCGAGCCACCAGAACTCGATGGCTGGTCCTATAACGATGCGCTGCGCGAGCGAGCGGGCTAGCCCTGGCTAGCGACCATGCCGGTTGTACCGGTGTCGCGCTCCGGCATGGCGGCGCGCGGCACTGTCTTGAAGCTGGGTGTGCCTTCTAGGGCATTGGTGAGCACGTCGCGGGCGTCATCCACGGGGATGAAGGTCATGTCGTTGCGTAGCTCGTCGGGCAGGTCGTCGAGATCCGGCTCGTTGCGCTTGGGGATGATGACGGTGCGGATGCCCGCGCGGTGCGCCGCGAGCGCCTTTTCTTTCAGCCCGCCGATAGGTAAGACTTTGCCGCGTAGGCTGATCTCGCCGGTCATCGCCACATCCGAACGGACACGCCGCCCCAGCGCCAGCGAAACGATACCCGTCATGATCGTCACCCCCGCCGAGGGGCCGTCTTTGGGGATCGCGCCCGCCGGAACGTGAATGTGCAGGCTGTTATCCTCGAAGACACGCGGATCAATGCCCAGCGTGGCGGCGTTGGAGCGCACATACGAGAGCGCGGTCATCGCCGACTCTTTCATCACATCGCCAAGCTGGCCAGTGAGGGTGAGGCTGGTCTCGTGGCTGCGCATCATCGCCACTTCCACGAAGATGATGTCGCCGCCAACCGGCGTCCACACCAGGCCGGTGACGACACCAGGGCGGTCAATGCGCTCCGCCGCTTCGGCAAAGAAGCGCTGACGGCCCAGCAGTGTGCGCGCCTTCTCTGGCGTCACCACGACCGCGCCGGTCGTGCCTTCCGCCGCCTGCTTGGCTATCTTGCGGCACACGGAACCGATCTCGCGCTCTAGATTCCGCACGCCCGCTTCGCGGGTGTAGTCGCGAATGATGACAAGTATCGCATCGTCCTGGAAGCTGATCTCGTCTTCGCGCAGCCCATTCGCGGCGATTTGCTTGGGCAACAGGTAGCGCCGCGCGATGTGCAGCTTCTCGTCCTCGGTGTAGCCCGCCAGTTCCAGAATCTCCATGCGGTCGCGCAGTGGCGCGGGGATGGGGTCCAGCGCGTTGGCAGTGGCGATGAACATCACCTTCGAGAGATCGAACGGCAGATCGAGATAGTTGTCGCGGAACGAGAAATTCTGCTCCGGGTCCAGCACCTCCAGCAGCGCCGAAGACGGGTCGCCACGCCAGTCCGACGCGACCTTATCTACCTCGTCGAGCATGAAGACCGGGTCATTTGTGCCTGCGCGGCGGATAGACTGAAGCACACGCCCTGGCAGCGCGCCGATGTAGGTGCGGCGGTGGCCGCGAATCTCCGCCTCGTCATGGATGCCGCCGAGCGACATCCGCACGAACTCGCGACCAAGCGCCCGCGCGATGGACTGGCCGAGCGAGGTCTTGCCGACCCCCGGCGGACCGACGAAGCAGAGAATCGGCTCGCGGGAGCGCGGCTTCTTCGCGTCCGCGCCATTCGCGTCGTCGTCGTTTTGCCGCTCCTCTTTCAGGCGGCGCACCGCCAGATATTCGAGGATGCGGTCTTTGATCTTTTCGAGGTCGTAGTGATCCTCATCCAGCACCTTGCGCGCAAATGGCACATCAATCGGCTTGCCGGTGCTCTTGTTCCACGGCAATGCCACCAGGATGTCCAGGTAGGTGCGGATGACCGAGTATTCGGGCGACGCCGTGGGCAGTTTTTCCAGGCGCGATAGCTCGCGCTGCGCCTCTTTCAGCGCTTCTTCGGGCATGCCTGCTTCTTCGATCTTCTCGCGCAGTTCCAGCACAGCGGCGATTTCGTCGCTCTCTTCGCCCAATTCTTTCTGGATGGCCTTGAGCTGCTCGCGCAAGAAGTATTCGCGCTGCGCCTTGCCCATCTCCTCCTGCGCCTGGCTCTGAATCTTCTTGCCCAGTTCCAGCAGTTCCAGTTCGTGCGCGAGGAAGCTCGTGACCTTTTCCAGCTTGGTGCGGATCGAATCTATTTCGAGCAACTCCTGGCGCAGCGCGAGGTCCATCTGCGTCGTGCTGGCGATCAGATACACTACCTGACGTGGGTCTTCCAGGTTCATTGCCGCCAGCGCAAGCTGATCGGGCAGATACGTCACCAGATTGACCAGCCGCTGATACTGGTCAATGGCCGTGCGCTTGAGCGCCTCAATCTCGATCTCGTTGGGCACCGTTTCGGGCAGCAGGTGGCAGCGCGCCTTGAGGAACGGCTGCTCGGCCACGTATTCGTCAATAGCGATGCGCTCTAGCCCCTGCACGATGATCTGAATCGTGCCATCGGGGATGCGCAGCATACGCGCGATGCGCGCGACAGTGCCGATGCGGAAACAATCGTCCGGTCCGGCTTCTTCGACCTCGCTATCCTTCTGCGCCACCAACCCCACCAGCCGTGGGCCACGCATCACATCGTCTATCAGTTGGATGGAGCGCTCTTTACCAACGCCCAGGGGCGTCACGGCGGAGGGATAGACCACCGTGTCTTTCAGTGGCAGAATGGGTAGCTCATCGGGCAGTTCGATACGGTTCTCGTCTTCCTCCCCATCAGTCTGAGACTCGGCGTTTGCCTCGGCGTTTGCCTCGGCGGCTGGCTCCGCTGGCACAGCGGGTGGCTCTTCGCTCACGGGCGCCTCAACCGTCGGCGGCTCTTCGCTCACGGGCATCTCAGCGGCGGGCGGCTCTACGTCTGGCTCGCGCGGGGGTTCGGGGATGCTAGCAACTGGCTCCGGCGCGGGCGGTGCGCTGGGCGTTGTGGGCACATCTGTACGATCCGGCGTCTCTGGCGTCTCTGGCGTCTCTGGCGTCTCTGGCGTCTCTGGCGTCTGCTCAGAGGTGTCGGAGTCGTGGTGGTAGGGAGGATCTTCGAACATTAGACTTCTCTCCTGGACGGAGTATGAATAGGCTGCTTGCCAGCCTGGGTCTGTCCGGGGTCGCTCTCCGGTTCATTTGTGGAGGCGGCGTCGCCCGCATCATCTGGGCGCTTCACGGCCACTTTGGGCAGAGCGATGCGCAGGAAGCCATTTTCATAGGTAGCGGTGATGTCTTCCGCGTGGACCGGGGCGGGCAGCATGATCTCAGCGCGGAAGACACCATAATGCACCTGCGCCTCGTGGTAGCAGAGCGCATCGTCGTGGTCGGGATCATCACGGCGCCCGGTGACGATCAGCGCGTTGTCATACAGCGTGATCTCCAGGTGCTCTTCGCGCACGCCCGCAAGCTCCAGCTTGACCACCACGGCCCCGTTGGTCTCGTGAATATCCGTCGGCGGACGCCAGACCGACGCAGGCTGGAGCAGCCCGTAGTGCCGCCCCTGGCGCAGCAGTTCATCTTGCAGTTCGCGATAGTGCCGTTCGAGGCTCTGGCTGGCGCTGGCGCTCGCGTTGCCAAAAGAATAGCTGCTGGTGACGTACCGAAATCGCATAGTCATGTCTTGTGCTCCTCACTGCCCGCCCGTTGGCATCACGCCAGCGTTGTGGGCAGATCCTTCTCGCCTGCCGCCAGCGCCTCCTGGCAGTCTTTGCAGAGATACGCGAACTCTGAGCGATCTTCCAGCGCGTCACCCGGCATCAGGCTCGCGTCCTGCCTCGGCGTCACCTGACCACAGCGCGAGCAGGTTACGTATTCGATGTGACTGATAGTGCGTTGGGTGCCGATCACGTCTTCTTGCATCGCAAACCTCCTGCCGTTCTCATGCTGTTGATTCTGCCACACGAATCTGTCCGCGGATGGGACTCCTTAATTCTCGCGGCTAGAGCGCACAGATGTGTCACAAATTATGCCACGAAAACCGCTTGCGCGCAAGCGGACTCTGATGTACACTAGGCCGCAACCCATTGCCGTGCAAACGATATCCGCGCACAAAGCCGGATGTTTACTCCGCAGAAGCGCGTAGATACTGGCGTGTGGGCGGACCGTTGTAGGTAGTGGGAAGGAGCGCAACGCGATAGAGATTCGCACACGGTAGTACGTGGAAGCTCCGACTGCATTTTTGGTAGGGTGGCCGCTTTTCCACCCATTTGAACAAAGGAGATCGTGTGTCTACTCCAAATACCCCGGAATATCCGCCGACCGAGCCTGGATACCCAGCGCCCCAGCCAGGGTATCCGGTTGGGCAGCCTGGGTACGCGCCCGCGCCACCACCCGTGCCCGCCGCGCCACCGAAGAAGTCGCGCAAGGGGTTGTTCATCGGCTGCGGCATCGCATTGGTCGTCGTGCTACTGGCGTGCGGCGTTCTCGGATTCCTGGGCTACTCTGCCGCGCAGGCGGCGCTCCAGCCCATCAAGGCGTCGCAGACGTTCTGTAACGACCTGAAGGCGCAGGACTACACCTCCGCCTATGGCATGCTCTCAACCACCTATCAGGGGCAGGTCACGCAGGACCAGTTTACCCAGGCGAGCCAGCTCCACGACCAGATTGATGGCAGCGTGAAGACCTGCGCGCCCGCCAGCGGCAACACGTCGAGCTTCAACTTCAGCCTGGATAGCAGCAAGACCACCGCGTCGTTCGATGTGACGGTGACACGCAACAAAGAGTTCACCGGCAAGCTCTCGCTGGTCAAGCAGGGCAGCGACTGGAAGATTGACGCGATTGATCCGGCGCTT
This sequence comes from Ktedonobacterales bacterium, assembly GCA_030167145.1. Lineage (GTDB taxonomy): Bacteria > Chloroflexota > Ktedonobacteria > Ktedonobacterales > JADMIN01 > SMAG-U1939. The sequence goes on from CP126532.1 coordinate 1,428,407, forward strand.
CAGGGCACGGACCTCGGCCCGCTGCAAGTGGCGAATACCTTCTGCCAGGCGCTGGTGAAGGGTGACTACCAGACGGCGTACAACCAATTCTCGTCCGACCGGCAGGCAGCGTTTACTGAAGCGCAATACGCCGCGCAACTGGCGCAGGCGCTGGGGACGGGCGCATCCATCACCGGCTGCACACCGAACCTGAGCACGTATAGCGTCAGTGGGACGACCGCGACGCTCGATTCGACGCTCAACGTTTCCGTGCAAGGTCAGACAGTTCCCGTACCGCAGACCGTGACGTTCACCAAAGAAAACGGTGTCTGGAAGATCAGCAACCTTCAGAACAAGGTCTCCTAACGCCGCGCAGGCAGGCCACTGAATGCCATGCGACACGCATCCCCGTCTCGCGGAGCTGGCTCCGGCGGCGCGGGGATGCGTGTTATTCGATGAAGCCTGCTGTGCGCCCGCCGGGCGTCCGCCGGACGCCCCTACGGTACGATTTGCGGCGTATCAGTCATACTACGGTGGATTGCGCGGCGTGGAAGGAGTATCATGGCGCCAGACCACGCCCACGGGGTGGCCCCGTTGTTGATCTGAACCTTCGCAAGCATCGAAGCGCTAGAGATGATAGAGGAGCGTCCATTGTCAGTGCCGCGCCCTTCGCGGGCCTCCGTTTCGCCGCGCACCGTGTCGCTTGGGTTTGCCGTTGTCGCGCTCGGCGTGGCGCTCTTGCTGCTGCTGGGCCAGCGCGGCGTCTGGTCCGCCGACTTCGCGGGCAGCTATGCGGCGACGCGAGCGCTCATGGATGCGCCATCGGCCAATGTCTACGATTACGCGACGCTCTCGCTGCTCAACGCCAGCCATCAATACGCACATGGCGCGATCTCGCCCTTCACCTATCCGCCATTCATGCTGCTGGCGCTGCGCCCGCTGGCGCTGCTGCCCTTCGACGCGGCGCATGGCGTCTGGCTGGCGCTGATCGTGCTCTGCACGCTGGCGACGGCGTTCTTTCTGGCGCGGGCTGTCGCCGCGCTGGCCCAGCACGTAGCGCAGGCCGACAATAGCGCGGGAGCGTCGCCGTTCGCCACGTTCCTCGCCAACACGTCTGTGCTCCTGGGCCGTGTGGAATTCCCCGCCGCGCTCTTCGCGGTCTTCGCGGGCGTGCTGCTGTTGGCGCTGCCCTTGCTGGATGCAGTCTACTGGGGGCAGGCCCAGGTCATCGCGCTATTCTTGATTGCCGTAGCGCTCGACGCGCATCTGCGTCGCCGTTCGCTGCTCGCGGGCATCGCGCTGGGGCTGGCGAGCGGCTTCAGCTTTGCCGCGTTGGCCGTGCTGCTCTGCTTCGTCCCGCGCGGCGCGTGGAAGCTGCTGACGGCGGCGGTCGCCAGCGCCGTGGTGGTGGCCGTCGCGCCGCTGCCGCTCGTCTCGCTCAGCGGCTATCGCGCGCTTTTCACCGAGACGCGCTTCCTGAGCGGCGTCTACGCGACCAGCACATTTAACAACTCGCTGCGGGGCCTGTCTGCCAATGCCCTCGTCGTGACATTTCATACAGGCGCCAAGTCGTTTCTCTCGGCGGAGAAGGTCGCGACGTGGGGTGTGTATGCCGTGGTCGCGCTGACCGTCATCGTCCTTGCGTTGAGCGCCCTGCACTATGTTGCGCGGCGCAGCGTGTGGAGCGAACGCGGCATGTGGGTGGGCATCGCCGCTGTGCTGGCAGCCTGGGTGCTGGCCGTGCCAGTAAGCTGGCCGTTCGATGCGTTCCTGGTCGCCCCCGCCGCGCTGATGCTCGGCAGTATTCCGCTCATCGAGCGCCGCACTGGCGCACGCTCCTTCGCGGATGGCCTGGTGCTGTCCGCTGCCGCGCTGGCGCTGCTGCTGCTGATCGTGCCCACGGCGCTGGGCATTGATGGCCAGGAGATCGCCCAGGGCACGCCGGGACGCTGGCTCTACCTGCTGCGCCCCATTGCAGCGTTGCTGGTCTGGGCGGGCGCGCTCTTCGCGCTGGTGGCCCCGCACATAGCTCCCGTGCTGGCGCGAGTCTTGCGCCGCCGCCCGCGCGCTCGTGGCGAGCGATCCGCGACGACGGCCACAGCCGCCGCCGAATAGCGCCCCGTAGAACTGCGCGCCTGCTACTGAGGGACCTGAATACAAGAACCCTGATCCTTCGTGGGAACATGCAGCGCAAGCGATTTCCACAAGATGGCTGTGTGTTCGCACGGTGATATGATGTGTGTACAGCGTCATGTGAAGCCCGCACTTGACCACTAGCGCTCGGGAGCAACGTCGTATGGGAACCACCATCATTCGCCGTCCAGACAAGGGCCTCACCATTACTGGAACCCGCGTGACCCTGTATGCGCTCATGGACTACCTGCGCGCCGGATGGACCGCTGACGACATTCGCGCCTGGCTGGACCTCACTGATGAGCAATTGCGCGTTGCCCTTGACTACATCGCTGCCCACCGTGGTGCCGTCGAGGCCGAATATGCTGCCGTGCTGAGCGAAGCGCAAGAACACGAGCAATACTGGGAAAAGCGGCTGCGAGAGCATCTTGCTCGCAAAGGACGCCCAGTGCCCGCCCCTGGGAAAGTCGCGCTCTACGCCAAACTTGCGGAACAACGGGCGCGTACTATTCGCGAACTGGCTGGTGAGCCGACTGATGTGATAGACGACGTGCCCCAGTCGTGATAACGTTGCTCGCCGACCATAATGTGGAGGGGCAAGCGCACCTTCTTTTCGGCGCACTCCAATCACTTGGGTGGGCGGACCTGCTCGACCTCCACCTGGCGACATTCGCGGACATTGGCCTCACCGCCGCAGCGACTGATCGTGAGGTCTGGCTGCGAGCACAGGCAGATGGCATGCTCTTGCTTACCGACAATAGAAACAAAAGTGGACAAGATTCACTCGAACAAACGCTTCTAAATGAGCCGTCAGATATGTTGCTGCCAGTACTCACCGTTGGGCGCGCACAGCGTCTCTTGATTGACCATGCCTATCGTGAGGCGTGCGCGGAGCGGATAGCCGAGATTGTGCTCGATTTGGAGACATATCGAGGCATTCCACGGCTCTACATCCCCTGATCCAGTAACATATTCGTAATTGGAGCAATGTTGTGAACGAAACGAAAGTACATCCGCTTGTCGAAGAAGCTCTCGCACGGTATGACATGACGTATACCGTACTTGAGTGTCTGCCAGAACTTGCCGATACCGCCGCCTTCTGTGAGCATTACCACGTCGCGCTTGACCAGGCCGCCAACACGATTTTGGTCGCGTCACGAAAAGTGGAGCCAACGCGCTATGCCGTGTGTGTGGCGCTTGCCACGACCCGGTTAGACGTGAATCAGAAGGTCTGTGAATTGCTAGATGTGAAGAAAGCTTCCTTTGCTGACGCGGAAACGACGACGCGGCGCACCAGCATGTTGGTTGGTGGCGTCACCGCCATTGGCATCAGTGATGCACCCATCTACATAGATCGCGCTGTCATGCGACAACCCAAAGTCGTCATGGGTGGTGGCAATCGCTCAAGCAAGCTCCTCCTCAATCCACAGGAACTGCTGAAGCTGCCACATGTGCAGGTCGTCGAAGGTTTGGCCCGGCCATGGGAATGATAGGCGTTGCTCGCGTTACGCCGCTGGCAGGCTGTAGGCGTGCAGGTCGCCGGGCACGGTGCCCACGACCACCATTCCGCCGACGATGGCGATGCCGCCCCAGAGCGGCCCGGTGAGCGGCGCGCTCCACACCTTGCGCCCGGTGTTCACGTCGAAGCCGTAGATGCCGTTGTTATCGGAGATGAAGAGCACATTGCCGCTGATCGCGCCGGGAGAGACCACCTGCGACGCGGTGCATTGCCGCCAGAGCGGCGCGCCGGAGCGCGCATCCAGCGCCCAGACCGCCCCCTTCGGGCAGGCATTATCGAGCGTGGGGCCACCCGCGACATAGATCACGCCGTTGCGGTAGGCCGGCGGTTGATAGATGCCGGAGAAGGAAAGATACCCCGCGCCGGTGATGCGCGTGGCCCAGGCCAGGCGCGGCTGCCCGCCGGGAGATGTGGGTGGCACAACGGAATACACCACGCCATACTTGTTGCCCGCCACGACATACGGCACACCGCCATAGGTGAAGCTCACCGCGCCCTGGCCGAAGTCGAAGTCGTCATCATGATGAATCGCGGTATAGCGCCATTGTGTCGCGCCGGTGTCCCAGTCTAGCGCAAGTATCGCGTCTTCGTCGGCGATAACTGGGCCAAATGGACAGGCGTTGCTGGTCGTCACCAGCAGCGCATGTTGCGCGGGATCGGCGCTGATAGATGACCAGACGCCGCCGCCGAGTGTGTCTGCCGGAGTTGTCCAGTGCGTCCACTCGATAGCCCCCGTCGCCGGGTTGAGCGCGAAGACACCGCTGCGAATGCAGGGGTTATCCTCACGCGAGGCCAAGCCGATGTAGAGTTTACCGTTGACCAGCAGCGGCGAACCCCAGATAAACGCGCCTTGTTGCGGGTCACCAAGCTGGATATTCCACACGCCTTTGCCAGTCTGCGTATCCACGCCGTAGACGCGCGCATCGGGCGTGCCGAAGTAGGCCATGTGCGTCGTCGGGTCCACCGCGACGGATGAGGTGAGCAGCGCGCCGTAGGGGTTCTTCAGCACCTCGAAGCGCCAGCGTGGCGTGCCGGTGCGCAGATCGAAGGCGTAGAGGAACTTGCCCGTCGTCGCATAGAGCGTGTCGCCGACAATCGCCGGCGTCGAAGAGAACGGACCAACCGGGCTATGGTACGTCCAGAGCGGGGCGAGCTGGCCAGCATTGGCGGTAGTGATGCGCGCGGTGGGATTCGCGCCTGTGCCATAGACATCGTAGCGAGACTGTGTCCAGTCGCCTGGATTGACTGGCGACACCACGTTCACCGGCGCGCCTGTCGTGACACCAGGCGCCTGCCCCGCGAGCGCGAAGATGCCACGCGCCATCGCCGCCAGCACGACGACGCCGATCAGTCCCCACACGAATGTATTCCAGAGTGGTTGCTTTGCAGTCCGCATGACCAGCCCTTCCAATGCTGCTACGTATCAGTGTTGCGTATCTCTTTATGACATACCTGCCGTGGATGATTGCCGGTATCCTGGCCCGTGTCGCACGCTGCCAGCCACCGCGCCAGTGTATCATGAGCGTACACCGCGCGAAAGCGCCGTAGGCCACCCTGGGCCATCGCGTCCCTAAGAGTTGATTAAGAGAATGCGCCAGAATGCGTGTTTATGCCGTCGGTTGAATTGACGCTCGCAACCGCCTATGCTACAGTTCATGTATGGAGAAGGTAGCGCGACGTGACATAATTCGCTGGCTCGTGGGGACGCGGGTGCGCGCTACTCCTGGAATGTCGGGCACGCAGTTTGACCTGTGGAACAGCGAGGATGCACTTATGTTCGTGCAACGCCTCAAAAACTGGGTGAACCGCCTTCTCACCCGAATCAGGAATCGGTTCCGGTCCGTCACACCACCGGCGCGGGCGCAACAGCCCGTTCACGCGGGCGCGCAGGCCACCACTGCGCGTGCGGCCCCAGCGCCAACCCTAGGACGCTGGCTCGATGATGGGCGCCGCTTGCGTCCCCGTCTGCGCCGCGCCACGCCGAGTGAGCCGCCCCGCACCGGTCGCGCCGCAGAGTCTCGCTCTGGTGGCATGCCCGTTCCGCAGCGCGAGGCCGCGCTTCCCAGCCGCTCGCGTCCGCTCAAGGGCGACGAAAGCGCCGCCCCCGCCGCCGTGACGCCCGCTACGCAGGTGCCCGCGCGTCCAGCGCCACCCGCACAGCCGGTGATTATCTCCGCTGCGTTCGAGGAAGCCGCTGGCGCAAGCGAGGAGCAGCGCAGTCTGAGGTCGCTGAAGTACCTCGTGCGCATCGGCCTCTACAACGAGGGTTTCACGTCGTCGCAGGTTCCCGACCAGTATCAGCACAGCCTGGGACTGGACGAGACGCCGCCGGAAGCCTGATTACCAGCCAGCGCTGCCCGCTGCCGTGGCCGCGATGCGGAGCAGTTCCGCCACACTCCATGCCTGCGCGATACATCCGGCGGGCAGATATGGCGGCGCGCCCGACGCAATCTCGCTGATAGTGCCGATTCCCGCCACGTGCAGATGCGCGCGGAACGGTTCGAGCAAGCCACGCAGCAGCCGGGCATCCACCGCGCCATACACCCTGGCGTGGGCGTCAACATAGGCCCCCAGCAGCCACGGCCAGACCGTCCCCTGGTGATATGCGCCATCCCGCGCCCGCTGGTCGCCGCCGTAGACGCCCACGAAGCGCGGGTCTTCGGGGCTGAGCGTGCGTAGCCCCAGCGGCGTCACTAGCTCGCGTTCGATGAGGCTCAGCAGCGTGCGCGCCTGCTCATCGGGAATCAGCGGGCGGGCGAGCGCCAGCGCGAAGAGCTGGTTCGGGCGCAGCGCCGCATCCACCGCGCCCGCCTGCCCGTTCACATCCACCACGTCGTAGAGATAGCCGCCCGCCGCATACCAGAAGCGCGCCAGAAAGCTCTGCTCCACCGCGCTTTTTAGCGCCTGGTAGCGCGCCGGATCGCCTCCGAGTCGCGCGGCCCACGCCGCCGCCAGCCCCAGCGCCCGATACCAGAGCGCATTGATCTCCACTGGCTTGCCCCAGCGCGGCGTCACCACCCAATCGCCTACTTTGGCATCCATCCACGTCAGTTGCACGCCGGGCGCGCCCGCGCGCAGCAGGCCATCTGCCGGGTCCACGTCGATGCCGTAGCGCGTGCCGCGCACATGCCAGTCTATGATCTCCGCGATTTTGGGGAAGAGCGTGTCGAGCAGCGGCCAATCCTGGGTCGCGTCGAGGTACGCGCTAAGCGCATGCACATACCAGAGCGTCGCGTCCACCGTGTTATATTCCGGCTCCATGCCGCTATCGGGAAAGCGGTTGGGTATCATGCCCTGGCTGAGGTAGCGCGCGAAGGTCAGCAGCAGCCCGCGCGCTTCGGCGTAGCGCCGCGTGGTGAGCGTCAGCCCCGGCAACGCGATCATCGTGTCGCGGCCCCAATCGGTAAACCACGGATAGCCCGCAATCACCGTCACCGAGGCGCCGTCTGCCGCCGTCCCCTGCGTGTCTGCGGCGTCCGGTGGCCGCGCGACGAGAAATTGGTCGGCGGCCAGCGTCAGCCGCGCCATGAAGTCATCGCTCTGGATCGTCTCGCCCGCCCGCGCCAGCAGCGCCGCCTCACGCGCACGTTCGCGCGCCAGCGCATCCGCCGTCACCGCTTCGTGCGTGTCGCCGCCGATACCCGCCAGATGCACTGGTGGCGCGGCTTCGGCGGAGAGCACGAGCGTCGCCGTGTCGCCCGGCGAGAGCGTCAGCGCGAATGTCCCTGGCATGTAGGCGTCCTCGGTAGCGGGCAGGCCGCGCGCACGCTCGGCGCGGTGGAAGAGATGCCAGTTCCACTCTCCGGTGGGCGTGAAGTGCGCATTCGGCCCGGCAATCAGCCGATAGGGATGCGCGTCCGCGAAGGCGCGGACGGTACAGGCCGACGGCGCAGCCTCCACCAGGAAATGCCAATCCGCCGCGCCCGTGGTGACGCCGTGGTGGTCGCGGTCCAGGCAGAACGGCGTAACCGCCAACGCGACCGACTGGCTAACTTCCGCCGCCATGTAGCGATACTGGACGAAGGTGATATTGTAGCCGTGTTCCATCCACACGCGCTTTTCCAGCGTCATCCCGTCGCCAAGCCGATACGTCCAGCGCGGGATACTGCCATCCAGCGCGAAGCCTGCCAGCCGCTCGTAGCCGCGTGGGTAGATGGTACCGTCGGCGTACTCGTTCGTGCCGAGCGCGATCACGCTGCCACCGGCGAGCGTCGCCGTCTCGTCCACCTTCGCCACTAGCACCGCGCGCTCCGTGGGTGGGCGCACCGCCGCCACCAGCAGCCCCGAATACGCGCGGGTCGTCGCGCCGCAGACGCTGCCCAGCGCATAGCCGCCCAGCCCGTTCGTCACCAGCCACTCGCGCGCAAGGTCCGCATCCAGGTCGCTAAGCGTGGCCGGGTCGAGCCGCAGTTCAGGGAGCGGCGACGGGGTTGGGCTGGTCATGGCCACGCTCCTTGCAGGGTAAGCAAGCAAAACACTTAAGCGCAGTATACACTCTAGCACGTGCCTTTGCCGTGTGATAGGAGCGAGAAACGCTGACTGCTGCGGACTCCTGACCCTTTCGATTGTGTCCATCCCGCGCCCACTGAATATGTAAATCTGCAGCAGTGTGAACACTTTGCATCTGTGCCTGTATCTCATATCTTGAAGGGTGAAGATGCTGGAGTATGCGGGCGTGGGTGAAGAGCAATGAACGACGAGCGAGACCTGCCGGTCACCGGGGACGCGAACAGCTTTGCTGCCATCGTGCCGCTCTATGCCGCTGCCATGCTGCGCCTCGCCGCCGCGCTCCTTGGCCCAGCGGAAGCCGAAGACGCCGTGCAAGAGGCCTCGCTGCGCGCGTGGCAAGCCTGGTCCACACTGCGCAATGTGGATGCGGTGCGCCCCTGGCTGCTGCAAATCACCCTGAACGTCTGTCGGCAGTGGCGGCGTGGCCTCAAAGGGCGGCAACAGGCGCACATGCAGCCGCTGCCCGACGATGCCGATGCCGAGCAAGTCCATCCTCTTGCTTTGCTCGATGCCGACCCTGGCACGAGCAATCATACCGGGGCGCTGGACCTGCGGGCCGCCATCAATGCGCTTCCCAGTGACCTGCGTATCGTCGTCGTCCTGCGCTTCTATGCTGGTCTCGACGCCACCGAGATTGGGCGGGTGCTCAGCATTCCGGCGGGCACGGTGCGTTCGCGGCTGCATCGCGCCTTCACGCGGATGCGCGACCAACTCCAGCCGCCTGGCCTGGCGCATACCACGTTCCCTGAGAAGGAGGGCCGCTCATGAGCGAAGAGCCAAACGCCCTCAACCATCATCATCGGCCTGACGAATCAACTTCTGATCTCATGCTTCCTCCTGAATTCGAGGAACTCGCAGCGCGCCTGACCGCTGACGGTGCCGCATGGCAGCGTCACCTGCCAGATTCAGCGCGAGCGGCCGGGCGTATCCGTGCCATCCCGCATACCTCACCGCTCACTGCCTCTGAAGGAGGTGTTCCTATGTCTCAAGATATGCAGTATCCGCCCACGCCTACTCGCCCAAACCCTGACAACCGACGACAGCCAACGGGCGCGCGACGCTCGCGGGGCATCCTGGCGCTGGTCGCTGCGGTAGTCGTGGTATCGCTGTTTGCTACCGTGCTGGTAACGCTGGCGAATCAACGGAGCCAAACCGCCGGGCAGCCAACGCCGTCTCTATCGGTACCGACCCAGCCCATCCCGCCCACAGGCGTCTCGCCCACGAGCACCCCGCCCGCCACACCGACCATGGCCTCAGGCGCGTTCACCGTCACATCGGTCACGATGGCGGTCACGCCCGCATCAATCGCCAATACCTATTGTGGGGCGCAGATGACCGTGACCTATACGGCAACCATGCACGTCGCGCCCAACAGCCCCGGCGGGACCGTCCAGTTCGGCTATACCATCAACAACGGCCGTGGACAGACCAATACCAGCCTCACGTTCAACCCAGGCGACACCAGCAAAACATACACCTTTACATGGAGCGGCGCGCTGCCCGCCGATCATACCTATCCTCAGCCAGGCGGCGTACAGGTGACCAGCCCCAATCAACTAACCTCAGCCCTGCTCGCGCCCACGGGCCAGTGTACCCCTGTGACGGCCCCGACCTGCGGCGCCAATTTCTCTGGCCAGCCCTATCAGAATACGCTGACGACCGATTTTGGCACCGTGCCGCTGCCGCCATACTCGCTCACAGTGCCCGATGACGCCTCCGGCGGACAGCGCGGCGCCGATGTGTGCAGCGCGGGAACCACCGCAATGGTCACCGCGTTCATGGAGCAAAATCTGCCCGCTTATGGCTGGACGTTCGTGAGCAAGAGCGGCGGCATCGAGACCTGGCAGAGTAGCAAAGGCACGATCAACGTGAACATTGCTGATCCGCTCAACTGGATCATCAGTTGGCGTGTGCCGCTCGGATAAGGGGAGCGAACAGCTACCGAACATCACGAGAAACGCTTGATGAGCGCCAGCGCTTGCAGCTTCACGGGTTGCCTATGGGCTGAGCGCTCACCACCGCGATAGATCTCATCGTAGTGCTGGACATACCAATCGTAGGCGTCTATCAGCATCTGCGTGTTGGTCCTGGTGGGTCGCCACCCCAGTTCGCTCTTGATGCGTGTCGTGTCGAAGACGAAGCTCTCCGCCAGCATCTTGTAATGATAGGGGCCAAGTGGCGACATGCCCAGCAGATGCAGCATCCGCATCGCAGCGACCGCGGGCGGTTTCGGCAGGCGGGCTACTCGCGCTTTCGTGCCCGCGTGCGTGATAACCGATTCATACATCCCGCGCAGTGTCGGCACATCATCTGACCCAATATTGAAGAGGTGGAAGCCAGGGTAGGCAATGGCGCGCTCCATTGCGTCAATCAAATCCTCAGCCGCGATGAACTGGTAGCGATTGGAGCCGTCACCCAAGATCCACACTTTGCGCCCTTCATAGATGAATTCGTAGAGAATAGAGAGCAATCCCAGTCTTCCACCCGCCATGATCGTCGGGCAGCGGATCATGGTGATGTTGATGCGGTCTTTGAATTGCTCCAACTCCTGCTCGCCGTGCCACTTGGTGACGCCGTAGATCTCCAAGGGATTGATCCGGTCGTCTTCCTTCACCGGTTGCGAGAACGGCTTGCCGACCACGCAGTTGCTCGACGTGTAGACCAGATGCTGTACGCCGTGGCTCACCGCCGCCCGCGCGATAGTGCGCGTGCCCATCACGTTGGAATCTATCAGGTCACGTTTATCTTTGATGGCGTGGGCGAGCATGGCCGCAACATGGAAAACGCCGTCAAACGGACCATGCTGCTGGAATGCTGCTTCGACGGCTTCCGGCTGTCGCAGGTCAACCTGCGCGAACGCGAAGCGCTCTGCGAGTGCTGTATCGTAGATGCGGTCGAGAATGACGACTTCATGTCCGTGTTGCGCGAGCGTTTCGCTGAGCAGGCTACCAAGGAAGCCAGCGCCGCCAGTGACGAGATACCGCATAGCCACCGTCTCCGCTACTTCTCGACTGGGGCGAGCGTCGGCACGAGGCGTCCACTCATGTCGGCGTCGGTGATGCGGCTCTCCTCGTGGTACTCGGCGTCGGTATTGACCTTCCACGGGTCGTAGTGCGTGCCCAATGCGATATTGCGCGCGGCCAGCAGCGCCGTCATCATCGAGTGGTCCTGGTTATTGTAGTGGTGCATGCCGTTGCGGCCCACCAAACTCAGATTCGGCAGCGCCGTGTCCAGATACTCCTTGATGACGCTCAGGTGCTGCTTGTACACATCGTCGTAGACTGGGTACGCCTTCGGCTGGCGCACCACCACGCCCCAGGCCACCTCCTCCGCCTGGCACATGCCAAGCTGCGCCAGCTCGCGCCGCGCCAGTTCCACCAGCGCCTCATCGCTCGCACTCCAGAGTCCATCGCCCTCGAAGCAGAAGTATTCCAGGCCCAGGCAGGTCGTCTTGGGGTCGGCTACCATATAGGGACTCCAGTTCTTGAAGCCCTGGATGCGGCCAACTTTCACCGTCGGGTCATGGATGTAGATCCAGTTGTCGGGGAAGACCGACTCGCGGTTGACCACCACCGCCACCGTCAGGAAGTCCCGGTATTTCAGGCTGTTCGCCGCCTGGCGCACCGGCTCCGGCAGCGCGGGGTCCATTTTATTGATGAGTTCGCGCACCGGCAACGTAGAGATGAAATGCGTTCCGGTCACATCGCGCCGCTCGCCGCTCGCGTCCACCGCTGTCACGCGCGTCACGCGCCCATCCACATGATGTATCGCTTCAACCGACTGCCCCAGCGCCACCTCGTCGCCGTGCGCCAGCAGCAGATCGCGCACACGCTCCCACATCTGCCCAGGACCAAACCGCGGATAGCGGAACTCATCTATCAACGTTGTAATCACCGCGCCGCGCTGCTTGCCCTGCTTCTGCGGCAGCAGCGCGTTCTTGATCGCCTCGCTCAGGTTCAGTCCTTTGATGCGCTGCGCCGCCCAGTCCGCCGAGAGCGCGCTGGTGCTCATGCCCCACACCTTCTCGGTGTACGTCTTGAAGAAGATGCTGAAGAGCCGGTGGCCAAACTGATTGCTCACCCACTCCTCTAAGGTCTTCGGATTTTTCACCGGGCGGATGCGCGCCCAGGCGTAGCTGGACATGCAGCGCACCGTCTCCACTGGCCCCAGATTGAGCAGCGCATTCGTGGCTTTGAGCGGGTAATCGAAGTATTTGCCGCGATAGTAGATGCGCGAGAGCCGCCCGCAGGTGAGCAGCTCATCGCCCAGCACCTCGGTCCAGAGATCCTCGACCTCCTGACTCTTGCTGAAGAAGCGATGGCCGCCGATGTCGAAGCGATAGCCGCGATGCTCCACTGTGCGCGAGATTCCGCCGACGAAGCGCGGATCCTGTTCGAGGACCACCACGGGAACGTCGTGCTTCATCAGCTCATACGCCGCCGTCAGCCCCGCCGGACCCGCCCCCATCACCACCACCCGCGTCGCCGTATCGGCCTGTGTCCGCGCTCCCGCTGCCATGTCGTATCCTTGCCTACCGTGACTAGTTGCTCGCCGCTACAACACCCGATCCAAAGTTGCATGTTCGCTGCGCCAGTATAGCACCTTTGGCAATGATGTACTCATAAATGCGTACCCCATCCACATGGCAGGGTATAGTACATGTCGCACATGCCGGGAGAACATAGGTGACGAGTGAAGGGCAATGCTTCGTGTCTGAGCCACAACGAATGAGGCATATCGTGTCCGATATGCGGCAAGGCGTGGCGCGCACTCTCGTGAGTCTGACCCAGGCGGCATTTCGCCATCTACGCGCCATGCGCTGGCATCACTACGTCTTCCTCTGCCTCTTTCTGGGGGCGGCGTTGCAGCACCTCTACGATCTCGGCCATCTCTATATCGCGCCCTGGGATGAAGCCGTACACGCCGTCGTCTCCGAGCATCTTGCGCTCCATCCGCTGCAACCCACGCTCTACGAAATCGCCGCGTTGCCGCCCCCATATCCAACAGATTGGACCTCCTTCCACATCTGGCTGCACATCCCACCTTTTGGCATGTGGGCCTCGGCGCTCAGCATGCGCCTGCTGGGCGACACACCCTTTGCCCTGCGGCTCCCCGGCGTCTTCTTCGTCCTCGGCGGCATGCTCGTCACCTATCTGCTGGGACGACGCCTGTTCCACCCCATCGTGGGGCTGGTGGGCGCGGCATTCGCTGGTTTCGCGCCGTATCCACTGCTCATCAGCCAGGGCTACGTCTTCGGCGACAACACCGAAACACCGCTGATGCTGCTGACCCCGCTGGCGATACTGGCGCTGGTCTGGGGCTACCGCAGCGGACGCTATCGCTGGCTGGCGCTCGCTGGCATATTCCAGGGACTCTGCTATCTCACCAAAGGCGCGCTGGGACTCGCCCCCACCGGCGTCGCGCTGGCGCTCATCGCGGGCGAGTGGCTTTTCCGCCGCGAACCCGGCTGGCACCGGCTGGGCCTGCGTGGCATCGTGGCCTTCTTCGCGCCTGTGCTCCTCATCATCGGCGCATACAACCTCTACATCATGCGCGCGTTTCCAGCCAGCGCGAAGCTCGAATCTAGCTTGTGGCGGCAAAACTTCTTCACCAGCGTCGAGTTTTGGGGCCGCCCACCTGATTATCACTTCACACGCTATCTCTACATGCTCTATGGTCCAGCGTTGGCGTTACTGCTTGTGGGTAGTTTGTTGGTCGTGACCTACGTCGCCATCCGGCGGCAGTCGCGCGCTGACCTCATCCTCGCCGCATGGAACCTCGCGCTCTACATCCCGCTCACGGCAGCGGTGACCAAAACACCACCCTATACCTATGCCGCCGTCCCCGCGTGGGGCCTGGTGGTCGCGCGTGCGCTCATGCTCGGCTGGTCGTCACGCTCGGCGCTAGCCAGGGCCGCAGGGCTGGGCGCACTCCTCGGCGCGGCGCTCACCGCGCTGCTCAACGGCACGAGTCTGCTCGCGCGTTACACCGCCAGCTATCGGGTCATCATCGTGGACAGCACCCAGGACTATTCTCTGCGCAGTCGCGTGGTTCCATACTTGTTGACCGGCGCGATCAGCCTGGCCGCGACGCTGCTATGCTATCTCGGCATCCTCGCCATACGCCGCTGGCGCGCATCTGGCAGCGCCGCGCGTCCCCTGCCAGCAGTCCTGGCAAAAATCAGCGGCTCGCCGAAAGATGACCCACGCGCTGGCCTGGAGCGACGCGCAGCGGCATTCCTGATGCTGGCATCGCTGCTCATCCTCTCAGCCTACTGGCTCAACTTCGATTTTCAGGCAGTTTCCGTGCGCCACACCAGCGCCATGCCGCAGACGCTGGGCGTCTATCTCGCCAGCCACACTCCCGCGAACGCGACCATCCTCATGGATAGCGACGCGCCCCTGGTACGCAATACCCGCCTGATGATCATGTTCTGGGCGCACCGCGATGTCTACAGCCTGGATGTCTACCCCAATCCCAGCGTCTGCGCGGCGGAGCAGATGGCGGCGGCCAAGAATTCGCCATTCTATGTGCTCGCCGATCATCCGGTTCCCGGCAAGACGGTTGGCGGCATCGCCTCGTGGACACTGCTCACCCCGACCTGCCCATGAGCATAGCCGTGTGTGGGCGCTTCTTGTACGGCTGGGGCGTCAGGCGTATAATCTGAAGCGCGGCGTGCAGCGCCGCGACCGTGACGATGGGGTCCGGTAGCGCAAGTATCAGTGCGGAGCGCGGCGGGTGCGCTGAGTCGTGAAAGCGTCGCGCGTGCCTACTTGCGGCGATGTATCGCACTCCTCCTGAGTCAACCCCTCTCCTTCACCGCGCGGTCAACCGGAATCCTCCCCGTTCCTGGGGCGCATCTCGCCCCCGCTAGTTCAGGAGAAGCGCGCATGTATCGAGGCCAATCCGGCCAGTGGTCGTGGCTGTTTCATCGCATCACCGGGATGGGTGTCTTGCTGTTCCTCCTGGTTCACATCGTAGACATCACCCTCATCGGTTTCGTCAGTGGCAAGGTCTATGACGACGCACTGCGCGTCTTCAGCACGGGCATCGTGCGGCTCGTTTCGCTCGCGCTGATCGCCGCCGTGCTGTATCACGCTTTCAACGGTGTGCGCATCATCCTCGTGGACTTCTGGCCCGCCGCGCACAAGTTCCAGCGCCAAATGTTCATCGGCGTGCTCGTGCTGACCATCGCTGGGTTCATTCCCATGGGCTTCTTCGTCGTCGCGCCGATCTTCGGCCACTGCCCGACAGGCCCCAACGGCTGCCAGCCGTTCTTGATTTGAGCCAGAGGAAAGGAACGCTCGCATGGCCACTACTCAACAAGAGGCATCTCCGCAAGTCCGCCGCAAGCCGCGCCTCGTCGCTGCCTACGGCTCCAGTTCGAAGCCCACCTCCGGCGGCTGGGAAACCTTCTCCTGGTATTTTCTGCGCGTCAGCGGTGTCGCGCTGATCTTCCTCGTCATCATCCATCTGCTGCTGATGCATGTCATCAACGATGTTTCAGCCACGACCTATTGCTTTGTCGTCGCGCGCTACCAGAATCCCTTCTGGCGCGCCTACGATCTGCTGCTGCTGACACTCGCCCTGCCGCACGGCCTCAACGGCCTGCGCATCATCACCGACGACTATCTGCACTCGCGCGGCTGGCGGCTGGTTGTGCAGTCGGGTCTTTTCCTGTCGCTGCTCTTCTTCTGGCTGATGGGTTCGATGACCATCATCACTTTCCAGCCCACGCCGGGCGTATGTCCCACCACGCATACGGCGATGGTGAGCCGCTAAGCCGCTTCCGCTGGTCAATTCAGGAGAATTTCCTATGAACTATCACAAATACGATGTCGTCATCGTTGGCGCGGGCGGCGCGGGTCTGATGTCGGCCATGCAGCTTGCCCACAATACCAGCGTCGCCGTCATCAGCAAGCTCTACCCCACGCGCTCGCACACCGGCGCCGCGCAGGGCGGGGTCGCCGCCGCGCTGGGCAACCAGGAAGAAGACCACTGGAAGTGGCATATGTTCGACACCGTCAAAGGTGGCGACTACCTCGTAGATCAGGATGCCGCCGAGGTGCTGACCCGCGAGGCGATTGACGCCGTCTATGACCTCGAACACTGGGGCCTTCCCTTCAACCGCACCGAGGACGGCAAGATTGACCAGCGCCGCTTCGGCGGCCACACGCGCAACTTCGGCGAGGGGCCAGTGCGCCGCTCATGCTATGCTGCCGACCGCACCGGCCACATGATCTTGCAGACGATGTACCAGCAGTCGGTGAAGAATCAGGTAAAGTTCTACAATGAATACCTGATGCTTGACCTGCTCATCAACGACGGCCAGGCCTGCGGCGTCGTCGCGCTTTGCCTGCGTGACGGCACGATCCACACCTTCCACGCCAAAACCATCGTCTTCGCCACCGGCGGCTATGGCCGCGCCTGGCGCATCACCAGCAACGCGCTCGCCTGCACCGGCGACGGCATGGCGGTCGCCTACCGGCGCGGCATCCCGCTGGAAGACATGGAAATGTACCAGTTCCACCCCACCGGCCTCTACAAGGTGGGCATTCTGCTCAGCGAGGCGGCGCGCGGCGAGGGCGCATACCTGCTGAACAAAGATGGTGAGCGCTTCTGCGTGCGCTATGCGCCGACGATGGAGGAGCTTGCCCCGCGCGATATGGTCTCGCGCTTCATCGTGCAGGAGATCACCGAGGGGCGCGGCATTGACGGCAAAGATTACGTCTATCTCTCAGTCGCGCACCTGGGCAAAGAGAAGATTGACGCTAAGCTCCCTGACATCACTGACTTCGCCCGCAACTACCTGGGCGTCGAGCCATATTACGAGCCGGTGCCGATCCAGCCGACAGCGCACTACGCCATGGGCGGCATCCCCACCGACATCGAGGGCCGCGTCATCATGGATGAGAACAACACGACACTCCCCGGCATGTATGCCGCGGGCGAAGTGGCGTGCGTCTCGGTCCACGGCGCGAACCGCCTGGGCACCAATTCCCTCGTAGACCTGATCGTCTTTGGCCGCCGCGCGGGCAAGCATATCGCCGCGAAATGGCTGCCCGAGGCCGATTTCGCGCCGCTGCCGCCCAACCCCGACGCCTGGGCCACCGAGATGGTGGAGAGTTTGCTGGCGCGGGCGAGCGCGGGCGCCAAGGGCAAGGGCGAGACGCAAGAAGCGATACGTCAGGATCTGCGCGACAGCATGATGGAGAACGCGGGCGTGGTACGTGACGAGCAACACCTCACCGCGCAAATGGCGAAGGTAGCCGAGCTAAAAGAACGTTGGCAGACCATGCGCCTGATGGATACCAGCCGCACCTTCAACACCGAGCTGATGGAGGTGATCGAGCTGGGCAACCTGATCGAGTGCGCCGAGGCCACCGTCGCCGGGGCGCTGGCTCGCCAGGAAAGCCGTGGCGCGCACTATCGTAGCGACTTCCCCACCCGCGACGACAAGAACTTCCTCCAGCACACGCTAGCCTTCCGAAGCGAGACGGCCGGCGCGCCGGAGCTACGTTACAAGCCGGTGGTCATCACCGAATTCCAGCCCAAAGAACGCAAATATTAGCAGCTGGCGATGCCCGAACCCGCGCAGGCGGGTTTCGCGGCCGCAGGCCATGTAGGCGCGGTTTCAACCGCCAGCTTATCGAGAGGATAGAGAACGATGGCTACCGCGACAGGCACGCGCACCATCCACATCAAGGTCAAACGCTACCAGCCAGACAAAGACGCGAAACCCTACTGGCAGGACTTCGCGGTCCAGGCGGAGGGCAATGACCGGCTGGTGGACGTGCTGAACAAGATCAAGTGGGAGCAGGATGGCACGCTAACCTTCCGCCGCTCGTGCGTCCACGGCGTCTGCGGATCGGATGCGATGCGCGTCAACGGGCGCAACCGGCTCGCCTGCAAGCTGCTGGTCAACGACATCGGCGCGCGTGTGACGGTCGAGCCGATGCTGGGCTTCCCGGTGATCCGCGATCTGGTGGTGGATATGGAACCCTTCTTCGCCAAGTACGAGAAGGTCAAGCCGTATCTGATGAATGATGAGCCAGCGCCGCGCACCGAACGCCTGCAAAGCCCGGAGCAGCGCGAACGCTACGACGAGACGACCAAGTGCATCCTCTGCGGCGCCTGCACCGGCTCGTGCCCGTCGGTCTGGGCGAATCCCGATTGGGTCGGCCCAGCCTCCATCGTCAACGCGCACCGCTTCATCTTCGACAGCCGCGACCACGGCGGCGCCGAGCGCATGCAGATTCTCGGCGACCGCAACGGCGTCTGGCGCTGCCGCACCATCTTCAACTGTTCGGAGGCATGCCCGCGCGGCATCCACGTCACCGACGCCATCGAAGAGGTGAAGCGCGCGATCATGTTCGGCACGACGGATATCGCCTAATCGGCCATGCGACAAGCAGCCGCAGCGCAAAGCCGATACATCGTAGGGGCGAGGCAAGCCTCGCCCTCACGTCAGGCCAGCGCGCGGCGCAGCAGTACGGGCTGGGAGCGCAGCGGAAACCCGTAGCCTCAGTCTGAGGTATTTTGTTCGGCACTCGTCGTGCCGAGAACGAACGACGACAACTATCCCCGACGATATGGCCTCATGCGTTTTCGGCTGGCTGGTAGGTCGCAACTACCACACCCATCTCAGTTGTCTTCGCGCTGACAAGCCGCAATGAGCCAAACGGGCCGCCCTCAGGGAAGAGGCGGCGCCCAGAGCCGAGGATCAACGGGTGGATCAGCAGCACATAGGTATCTACAAGGTGAGCCTGCCGCAGCGAGTGGACCAACTCTCCACTGCCCATGATGACGAGGTCCTTGCCTGGCTGCTCCTTGAGTTTGCCCACCGTCTCCGCAGCCTCGCCCTTCAGAAGGGTGGAGTTGACCCACGGCAGCGGCTCAGCGAGCGTTTTTGAGACGACGTACTTCTGCAGGTTGTCGAGCATCGCTGACATGGGATCGCCTTTTCGCTGCGGCCACACCGCGTAGAAGTCCTCAAAGGTCCGTCGGCCCAGCAGCAGCGCGCCGATGTTGGCCATGCTATCCCCGGCGTGCTGCATCGCCGCATAGGGTACGGCCCAACCGCCATGCTCGAATCCGCCACGGCGGTCTTCATCTGGCCTGCCTGGCGCTTGCATGACGCCATCGAGTGAAAGATTGGTGAAGACGATAACCCTGCTCATGTGTTTCCCTCCTATATCGGCGTTTTTTCGTGTCCTGTCGTAGTATGCGCCGACCATGAGCCTGCGACTTGTACAAAGCCGTCATCTTTCCAGAGCCGACAATCCCGCTTGAGCTGACTGGAGTTGATCCACGCGTTGCGCGAGACTACTGGGGGTCACGCCAGAGAAGGCTTTGATCTCCCGGTTGAAGTGAGACTGGTCGGAGTAGTTGAGGGTAGCGGCCACATCAGCCAGGCGAGCGAAACGCCGCGTTCGGATGAGCCTGACGGCTTCATTGAAGCGCCGTAGTCGGAGATAAGTTTGAAGCGAGAGTCCCACAGTCTGTGAAAAGCGTCTCTCAAGTTGGCGCTCGGAGATGCTCAAAGCGCGAAGCAGGTCTCTCACCTGAAGGCCACCAGGGTTGCGGTCGATCAGCCAGAGGCCCTCTTCCACCAGCAGGTCTCTTGGCTTCTCCTGCTCGAGCTTGCTCATCAGAAAGCTGGTAAGAAGGCGAACCCGCTCCTGATCGCCCCTGGCTTCTGTGAGCAGATCAGTGAGACCTGCCGCCCCAAATTCATCGAGCCGTGCCCATCCGTTGGCCAGTGCCGAAGCGTTGAGTCCGAAGAGTGTCTTGAGCGCATGTGGTTTGAAGACAACCTGCATCGTCATAAATGGTCCGTGCTTGAAGGTCATGCTACTTGGTTCTGCCCCCGGACCATAGAGGAACAAGGGAGCCGGGCTAGACGCGCCCCCAGATGGGGTGGTGATCTGCTCAAGCGCGCCGTGCCCATCGCTCACCCGCAAGTGGAAGAGCAAGCCCGGCACGCCCGCAGGGGTGACACTGATGGCGACGCACTCATCGCCGTTGTAGTGTGTCATCTGGACAGACTCGACCGCAGTGCTGAGGATGCCTGAGGCAGGAACGTTGACGAGTTGTGTTGAGCTCACAATGAACGCCCCATCATCTCCCGTCGAGACTCTCGGCCATTCATGGCCGAGAGTCTCCTATTTCTTGCGCTGTGGCTGTGCGTCGGTGTGTACGACCGCGAGGGAATGGCTAGCGAGCGCCAGTGGCTGCCCCCGCTTTCTCGCGCTCACTGCTCGCCGCCGCGTGCTTCGCCGCGACGCTCGCCAGCGCCTGATCCAGATCGGCGATCAAGTCGTCCGCGTCCTCGATGCCCACCGACAGCCGCAGCAGCGTATCCGTCACGCCACGTTTCTCGCGCTCCTCGGCGGGGATGGAGCCGTGCGTCATGCTCGCCGGGTGGCAGCAGAGCGATTCGACGCCGCCCAGGCTTTCGGCCAGCGCGAAGAGTCGCAGGTGGCGCACGAACGTATCCACATCCTCGCGCGTACCCTCGAAGGCGAACGAGACCATACCGCCGAAGCCCGCCATCTGGCGCTGCGCCAGTTCGTGGTCGGGATGCGACGCCAGCCCTGGATAATACACCGTCCGCACCAGCGGATGCCCCGAAAGAAACTCAGCGACGCGCATCGCGTTCTCGCAGTGCTGGCGCATCCGTACAGCGAGCGTCTTCACGCCGCGCAGCACCAGCCACGAATCGAAGGGCGAGGGTACGCCACCCGCCGCATTCTGATAGAACTTCATCTCCTGGTACAGTTGCTCGTCTGAGGTCAACACCGCGCCGCCAATGACATCGCTGTGTCCGTTGAGGTACTTCGTCGTGCTGTGCGTCACCACGTCTGCGCCCAGATCCAGCGGCTTCTGCAAGTACGGCGACGCGAACGTGTTGTCCACGACGACGGTGATGCCGCGCTTGTGCGCCTCATCGGCGACCGCGCGTATGTCCACCAGCGAGAGCAGCGGATTCGTCGGCGTCTCCAACCAGATCATGCGCGTCTCCGGGCGCATCGCGGCGGCGTAGGCCGCCACATCTCCCGCTGGCACATAGGTGAAGTCCACCCCCATCGGGCGCAGCACCCGCTCGAAGATACGATACGTGCCGCCGTAGAGGTCGTCGCCCGCGATCACATGCTGGCCGGGGCGCAGCACGCTCAGCACCGCGCTGGTCGCCGCCATGCCACTCGAAAAGGCAAGGCCGTAGCGCGCGTTCTCCAGCGAGGCCAGGCAGGTTTCCAGCGCCGTGCGCGTGGGGTTGTGGGTACGAGAGTACTCGAAGCCCTTGTTGTCGCCTAGCCCCTGCTGCGTGTAGGTGGAGGTCTGAAAAATCGGCGTAATCGTCGCGCCGGTGCTGGGGTCAGCGTCTTGTCCGGCGTGAATCGCCCGCGTTGCGAAATCCATCGGGGGGTAGCCTCACTTCATTGTGGTCGTGCGCTCTCAACATCGCCGTCGTCTGCTTCTGGTCGTGCAGTGGCATGTGTTCGCCACACGTCACCGCACGACGCCGCTAGCGGAAGTATACCATGCGCGCTCGCGCGTCTTGCCCGGCTGCGCTATATCCAGCACGACGCTACGCTGAGCTACACCGCAACCCTCGCGACGTTGAGGTGGTGCGCCGCATCCGTGCCCGTCCAGGCAACAAGCATTTGTTGGTCAGGTGGCGACAGAACAAAGCCGACAACCGTGCCGCCAACCGCTGTCTCTGGAAGCGTTGCCTTCACGAAATTGGTGGTCCACTGGTTGAGGTCGAGCGTGTACAGCACGTTCACATGATGCGCCGCATCCGTGCCCGTCCAGCCCAGCCAGTACGGTGGGATGTGGGCCAGTTGTTCGATCAGCCCCATCATGCTCGGCCCCGCGCCACTCGTCTCGGCGAACGTCGGCTGCTGGGTCCATGTCGTGCCGTTGGATGAGGTGGCCCACGCGATACGGCGGCTCGTCAGATCGCTCCAGCTCAGGAAGAGCCGCAACTGAGCGGTCATCGAGAGATCCTGGATGACCGCTGGCTGGCCGAGGCTGTGGAAGCCGCTGAGGATAGTCTTCGTTCCTGCCACCAGCCCATGATCCGTGATGCTGATGGGCAGCACGTTGAGCGAATGGCCCGCATCCGTCCCCGCCCATGACAGCAGCAGTGTCTTCAAGTCGGTGAGGGTAAACCACTCGAGCGCGGGCGAGGTGAAGCTGGTGTCGCTCCCCAGCGTCAGCTTCATGGGCGTCGCGCCGGGCACAGAGTAGAGCACGTTCAGGTGATGCGCTGCATCAGTGCCGGTCCATGCCAGGGCAACCGGCGCAACCTGGGCGCCTTCACCCGTCCCTCGCACCACTGCGGGCCGGACGAACGACGTTTCGTTCAGCGTCTGTTTCCCAAAAAATTTGACCGTATCATTGGTGTACTCGTAATTGAGCCGACCATCCGTCCCGGTCCAGGCCAGCACAGCCAGCGGACCAACTGGAGCGCTGGGTCCGCGTTGGGTCCAGAGCGCCGGACCATCCTTGCTCGTCTCGGGGAGCACTACCTTGCTCGCCTCGTGCGGAACTGTGTATTCCGCCACAGTCGCCGTGGCCCGCGTCGCCGCCGCGGCCTGGGCGGTACGTGCCGCCACTCCACCGCCGACGACGAAACTCCCGCCGACCAATGCGACAATCCCTACGATGCCCTCTAACCGCCCGATGATTCTTCGCCAGTACATAGAGAAACCTCCCGTGTTCCGCCGCAGTGAGCGGCTTACGTGTAGCGTCTCCTCGTATGGGGATAGCGCCTCCTGGCGGATAGACATGCGCACAGCGGCAACACTTCCTTGGCAGCGCGCATGCCTCCTCTCCAGCGTGACATGTTCTCCTATATGTCAGCCTGCCATCTCCAGCAGACCACGGGCGGGTCTCGAAACCATCTCACTGCATGGCGTGCGTCTCACACCTCATTCACACTTCGCTGTCAGGCCCAGCTCCTAAGACGAGAGAAAGCCCCCATCAACAGGAAGTACCGCGCCCTGTACATAACTGGCGAGGTCGGAAGCGAGGAACAGCGCGGCTGTTGCGACTTCATCAGGGAAGCCCCATCTGCCCAAGGATAGCCTGGTTCCAAACTGGTATCCCGTTTTCATCAGATCAACGTTGAGATGCTGCACAGCAGTCTTCATGAGGTACTGTGTTCCTGGTGTCTTGATGGCTCCCGGAAGCAGCGCATTGACCCGGAAGCCCTGCCTGCCAAAAGCGTGCGCGAGCGAGCGGGTGAGGGCGATGATTCCCGCCTTGCTCACGCCATAGGGGATGAGGTCGTCTCTAAATGGCACGACGGCTTCGACCGAGGAGATATTGATAATCACCCCTCCCACCTTCTTGCGTTTAGCGATGAAGGCCTGACACATCCAGAGAACGGATTCAAGGTTCAAGGCGAGCGTTTGGTCCAGGTAGCTCGAATCAGTCTCAAAGAAGTCCCGCAAGCGATAGGCGCCTGCGTTATTGATGAGTGTATCAGGACCGTTCGGTTCAATGTGGCTCCAGAAAGCCTCGATCTGTGCCTTGTCTGTCAGGTCCACTACCTGTGTCGTCACCTGTGAAGCTGTTTTGCCCAGGTCTTCCACGGTCCGCGCCAACCCGGCCTCATCAATATCCATGAGCACGAGATCAGCGCCAGCCTCTGCAAAGCGCAGCGCCATCGCTTTGCCAATGCCTGCCGCTGCACCTGTGATGAGGATGCGCCGTGCCTCCATTGAGAGCAGTTCTGCGGATGTACGCATAGTGGGAAAGCCTTCCTCCTGCCAATATGCCATCATGGCAGCAGGATACCGCACTCACCTCACAGGATCGTCTCAAGAGACCTTTCAACGTCACAGGCTCATCGTTATACTCTGGCGAAACATCTGCGGCTCAGCATTTGCGGCTCAGTAGTAACGAGCGAACACTATGCTGGTCGTGCAGTGGCATGCGTTCGCCACACGCCACCGCACGACTCCGCTAGCGGCAGTATACCATGCGCGCCCGCGTGTTTTGCCCGGCTGTGTCGCGCCGCTGATAGGTAGCGATGACAGCTATACTTGAGATACACTGCGCCTACACGTTATCCGACCTGGCTGTACGAGGAAGTTCACAAGTGCTTCCGGAACACAGAGAATTGCCATGGTTAGGTATTCGTATTGCATTCAACAGACTCGTTGGGCAGGGGACACCGCCATGTCATTCCTCAACTTTCCCGCAGGCACGGTACTGGTCGTGCCAAACCTCTTCCGCGCATGGGTGTGCATTGTCCGCGATCATGATGGCTTGGGCGAACTCGTGCCCGCGACGAACGCGGACGACCTCTTGGAAGATGCGGCCAGTTTCTTGAAGTCATTCGGGCCCACTGACCTCGACGGGGGCGTTATCCGCGTGTGCCCACCCGAACTTGCGGCCAAAGCGGTCTTCTCCGATATTGATTTCGCCACAAGGGAAAGGGATACATGATGGCGACCTATCGGCCTACATTCGTGAGCCACGCCCACGCCGATAATGACCTCTGCGACCGCTATGTGAATGCCCTCCGTGCGCGTGGGGCAGATGTCTGGTACGACCGCACCAATGCCCAAGTGGGCCACATGCTCGGCGCACAACTACGCCACGAACTCGTGCAGCGCTCCGCTTTCGTCCTACTCCTGACCCAGCCTGCACTCGACTCGTTCTGGGTGACGCTCGAAACACAAAGCTAT
This sequence comes from Ktedonobacterales bacterium, assembly GCA_030167145.1. Taxonomy (GTDB): domain Bacteria; phylum Chloroflexota; class Ktedonobacteria; order Ktedonobacterales; family JADMIN01; genus SMAG-U1939. Next base: position 1,453,253 of record CP126532.1, read on the forward strand.
CTCCAATTAATGGCCCAAGACCCCGCCCGTATCCTGGTGCCGGTCCGTATTGGCCCGTGCGACGTTCCCGCCATACTCAACGCTTTCCTATGGGTAGATGCCCTCCATATGCCCTTCGAGCAGGCCGTAGATGCCATCGCCTCCGCTCTCACCATCACCACGGTGGGGACGCGGCCCGCCGCACCCATGCCTGATGTAACGCCACCCACCCCTGCCGCCCCACGCGACGCCCTGCCGCCGCTCGGCCCCGCCCCTGCCCCGCGCGACAGCACCTCCGCGCTGCATCTCACCCCTACCTCGCTCTACAATCTCGGCTTCCGTGGCTACACCGTGCGCGGCGTCGATGTGGTGCTGCCGCCGCTCTGCCCGGTCCCTAACGGCGTCTTCATCATGGGCAGCGACACGAGCAAAGACCCCCAAGCCGACGACAACGAGACGCCGCAATACCTGGTCGAAGTCGGCCCTTTCGCTCTCGGCCAGCATCCCATCACCGTCGCCGAGTATGCCTGCGCCGTCCGCACCAGTGCCGTTCGCATGCCATCCGAGCTAGCGGGCGTCTCCTGGCAGAAGCAATTGGCACGCATAGACCACCCCGTCGTCTGCGTCTCCTGGCAGGATGCCGTGGCCTACCTGCGCTGGCTGGCGGGCGTCACCGATCAACCCTGGCGACTGCCCACCGAAGCCGAGTGGGAGGAAGCAGCACGCGGTGCCGATGGGCGCATCTACCCCTGGGGCGACACCTTCGACAAGAACCGCTGCAACACCAGCGGAAGCGGTATCTGGACGACGACGCCCGTTGGGCGCTATCCCAATAGTGCTAGCCCCTACGGCGCGCAGGATATGGCGGGCAACGTCTCTGAGTGGACCAGCAGTCTCTTCGAACCTTATCCCTATAATAAGGCGGATGGGCGTGAAGACCAGAAATCTACTGCAACTAGGGTGCTGCGTGGCGGCTCGTGGTACGATGTTTCCTGGGGCGCGCGCGCAGCCTTCCGCGACGGCAGCGGACCGGACTACTGCAACAACGATTGGGGGTTCCGGCCTGCGTGGGCAGCTGATTTATAACTCCTGCCAGTTGCTAGTTCGCATCGCGGTCTGTGTTCGTCCACTCCGCATACGAAAGGCGGCGTTGTCAATCTATTGCGAGTCCCCTTCGGCAGAGATACATGGCACGCACCTGCTTCGTATCCCCTACCCTCACGCCGACGTGTGCAGTGCGCGAGCGATCATATTCACCGTGGCGCGTGAGCCGTAGAGCCAGATCGTGTATTCCTCGCCGTCCTCTTCCACCATCGTCTCGCATGCCGTCTGCCCGGCCATGCGCCGCGCGATGGAGAGCAGCCGCTCCTTCTCAGCCGCACCAGGGTTGCGCGCGGTCAGCGCCACGCGGCCCAGCTTCTCCTCCGGCTCCAACAGCGAATCCACCAGCGCGGTCAGCTCGCTCACCCCGAAGATCACCTGCATCGGCGGCGCTTCTGGCTCCAGCGTGGCCCGCAGCGCGTCCGCGTCGTCGCTATCGCTCCGTCGCCGTATCGCGGGCTTGGGCGCTGCATCCACCATCCGCTGCTCTTGCGCGTGGGTGAGCCGTTCGGCCTCCTCCACCGCCTGCACATACGCGCGGCGCAGATGTTCCAGCAAGACCTCGCGGTCCTCTTGCTCCACATCCGAGCGGTGATACACATACGCCAGCAATCCGCGCCGCATATCGTGGTAGATGAACGGCTGCGTCATCTCCACCTGCCGCCCACAATTTGGGCAGGTCGCCACATTGAGCTGCCCCGCCAGCAGCCGGTAGAGCAACCGCGGCTCCAGCGTCACGTTGACCGTATGATAGACCGTCGCGGCAAAGTGTTCGCCGCACGCGCACGTCAGCGTCACCTCGCTTGAACGGGGCATTCGCGTTGAATTCGTCTTATTCGCCATATTCCTGATCTCTCCCTTGTTGCCTGTCGCCCATCTTCCCTGTCCCGCTAAAGCAGTGTATCATACGCCATATTTCGCGCTTGCGCTGGGAGCCTGGCTCGTGTACGCTAAAGAGGCAGCGCGGCATAGCCCTGTCCGCGATCATCCGCGCGTCACCATCGTCACCATATCAGCATCTTGGTGTGAGGAAGCGGACGCGCCAGGCGTAGGTACACTATAAGGTGTGGTATGGGGGCGGATGGTGGAGTAGCCAGACTCCGGCGCCGCTGGTCGAGGAGAAGGAATCATGGAACGCCAGAACCGCGTCCGTAGCGTGCTCTCGCGACTTCCAAGCCTCCTGGTGGTGGCGGCGCTGGTGGCGGGCCTCTTCGCCACGATCACCGCGCTGCAACGCCGCGCCGCATCTCCCCAGGCGACAACCTTCCTCGGCGATACGCTCACCATCTCCACCGCTGAGCGCGGCCATATCCTCTGCCCCACGCAGGCCGCCTTCTCGCCCGATGGCGCGCAGGTCGCTGTCTGGGGCGCGACGCAATCCTGTCGCGCCGCGAACGCCGCTCCCGCGCTCGTGCCACATACCCTCGCGTTTTATGTCACCCGCAGCGGAGCGCTGCTCAACACCATTGCGCTGGACCCACTGATTGGCGTGGACGACACACAGCGCGGCCCGGCGCAACCCGTGCGTGCGGTGCGCTATTTCGGGCTGGGCTGGTCGCCGGACGGCGCGCACCTTGCCTTCGCCTTCGCCACCTTCGACGACAGCCACCACATCACCCAGGATGACCTGCTCGATTCCGGCCTGCTGCTGGTGGATACGCACACCGCCAGCGCCACCGTCATTCATGGCGATGCCGGTTTCTTCTCTGCCCCCACCAGCAGCTACATGGGCTTTCCAGTATGGAATCTCACCCATCCCTCGGTGACGCCCGCGTTCACCCCGTCCCCCGCGCTCGCCTACGCCTGGGGCGCGGACGGCCTGCCCGAAGCGATTCTCCCGCTCGGCGCGGCCCCACTGAGTCACCTGCCGATCAACGCCGGACCGCGCTATCCGGTTGGCGTCCCCGCTGGCGATTCGACCTACACCACCTGGCAGCCCGGCATCCTCTTCGGACCCGACGCGCGCCCCGGTATGACGGGCGCTGGCCCCAGCACGGGCGCGCTGGTCTCAGTCTTTCCCGCGTGGTCGCCCGATGGCGCGCACCTGACGCTGATGGTCACGGGCAACGCCCTCGCCCTGCCCGATAGCGTCGCACGAGCGGGCAGCAACGCCACGCCGGGCGGCGCGGGCAGCCTCGATTTCCCATTCCCCGCCAGCCTGACACAAGTGCCCGCGCGTGACGCCGCGCTCACCGCCGCGCAGCGGGAGATTGGCCGCGCGGGCTGGGCGCTGGTCGCGTGGAATCCGGGCGGCACGCTGCTGGCGAGCGTCGCCTGCTCCGACCAGAACGAAACCCTCACGCTGCGCCAGACCGAATCCGGCCAGACCGCCACCCAAACGCCGCTCACGCTGGGGCGCGATGACCACGGCTGCGCGGGCGCATTCAGCGGCGAGAACGCTGGCGACTATCCGAGCATGAACCAGTGGCTACGCTGGTCAAGCGACGGCAATTCTTTGCTCCTCACCGACGCGACGGCGGCTACGGTCACGCTCTGGAACCTTCGCTCCGCCCCACCGGCGTCATAGCGCGTTATCGGCGTCTACCCCACCGCGCGATACCCCCGCCAGCGCATACGGAAATCCGTTCTCGCTCATTGTTTGCGGCAGGAAGCTCGCCCGCTGAGCTGTGGCAATGCTCTCGCGTACATCTTGCTCGCCGAAGATGCCGTGTTCGAGCAACAGGCGGTACTCCTTGACAACATTGGTTCCCAGCATTTGCGGCCCGTCGGTATTGATCGTCACCGCAACGCCATGCGAGCGCAGCGTGGTGAGAATATGCCGCAGTTCTTCCAGGTCGCGCACCGCATGGGTGCGTAGATTCGAGGTCGGACAGACCTCCAGCACGATGCCGCGCTCGGCCACCACCGCCATCAATCGCTCGTCATAGGCGCTGAGAATGCCGTGGCCCACACGGTCTGGCCGCAGGTGCTCCACGACCTCCCACATATCCTCGATGCGCCCCTCCTCGCCGGTGTGAATCGTCACACCCAGCCCCGCCTCGCGCGCCCGCTCCACCAGCCCCTGATGCTCGCGATACGAGAACACGGGGTTCGGCGGCCCAGCGATGTCTATGCCGATCACGCCGCGATTACGGAAGCGCAGCGCCTTCTCGACGATGATCGCGTTCAGTTCCAGCGGAAACGTGCGGTCCATCATCAGAATCAGCCCGGAGCGCACCTGCGGATATTCCAGCAGCGCGCGGTCCTGCCCGCGCAGGGCGGCGGCGATGATATGGTCGAGATCCTGCTCGCCCTCGCGGTTGCGCTTCATCGGATTGAAGCGCAGTTCCAGCGTGGTGACGTTGCTCTTGCGATACGCCCCGCCGATGATCTCATACACGGAGCGTTCGATAGCCAGCGGGCTGGATTGGATCAATTCGGTCCAGCGGAAGATCAGATCATATTCGGCGAGATTATTCACTTTGTCAGGGTGGCTGACGCTGATAAGCTCCACGAACTCCCAGTAATCCTTGGTCGGCAGACGGATGCCCTGCTGATGCGCGATGCTCCACATGATCGCCGCATCCACCGCGCCGCCCACATGCGAGTGCAGTTCCGTCAGTTCGGGCCGCTCATCCAGGATACTCGCTTTCGTCACAAACACCTCCTCGTGTGGTGGGCAACAACCCCACTTTTCGCATCGGGTAATTTGAAAGATTGTATCACAAGAACGCCGCCCGCTATCCTCCCGCTACTCTACCGTATAGACCCGCACCGTATCGCCCGTGGCGATGCGCCCAACACGCAGCACCCGCGCATACACGCGGCTCTCGCCCGCATGCAGCTTCTGCGAGATGCGCGTGAAATCGCCGTCGCTGAACGAGTCGGTGATGTTCACGCATGGCGTCGTATACGACACGACCTCGGCCTCCACCTCATCCCCCAGCGCCAGCCGCGCCCCCGGCGCGAGCAGCGCCTGCGCAATGCCCGCCAGCGTAATGTTCTCGCCCGTCGAGCCAGGCGCAATCGGATGCCCCTCCGCCTGAAGCGCCGCAATCTGTTCCAGCGTATAGATGCACAGCGCCCCGTTGATGCCGCCGTGGTGCCGTTGGTCGCGGTGATAGTCGCCCTCGATGCCCAGTGTCGTCACCATCCCCTCCGCTATCGGCAGCTTCGGCACACCGCCCCGCGATACGTTGATCTGCGCAATCCGCCCCTCCGCCGCCAGCGAATAGCCCTGCCAGTCCCGCTCGTCTTCGCGTGTCACACGTCGCCTCTCGTTCTCTTCACCATGCTCCAACCGGGTTTCCCTATACTCTACCGCACCTGCCCGCCAGCATACCCACACCAAAGCATCTCCTCGCTCGACGCTCGGCCCCGCTTCTGCGATAGACTACGTACAGGCGAGGCATGGCGCAAGACCGCGCGCGGCAGCCATCTTGCGGTGTGTTTGGGTTGTGGTATGCAGTGGGCGCAAAGGAGCGGGCCAATGGGCGGCGATGTCTATCTCCTCGAAGAAAACGCCATTGAAGTCTTGTCTTACTGGGGACTGAACCCTGGCGACTGGCAGGTCGCGGGCGTCATCACCAGCGGGCTGGAGAGCATCGCCCGTCCGCTGCTGGAGATCGGTGACCAGCGCTACGTCCTGCGCCGCCAGCCACCCGACCTCACCGAGAACGACACACTCTTCCGCCATGCATTCATGCGCCACCTCGCCGCCCGCGACCTCCCCGTTCCCGCGTTCCTGCCGCGCCCCGAAGGCCACACCTACGCCGTCGTCAACGATGGCATCTACGAGTTGCAAACCTGGCGCGTCGGCAACCGCTACGCCACCGGCGACCCCGAAGAAGACGACATGCTCGAAGCTGCGGCGGCCACTCTGGGCCGTCTGCATCAGGCGTCAGCAGACTTCCAGTGGCAGCATCACACCCGTTCGGACGACCGCACCGGCGCGGCGCTGGCCCAGGCGTATACCAGCTTGATACGCGAGCAGGCCGAGCGCGGCGCGCTGCCAGAAAGCATCGCGGCAGGGCTGGCGCGTGTCGCCGATGCGTGCGACGAACGGCTGAGCGCGGCGGTTGAGGCGCTCGAAGCGCCCCCGCGCCCGCCGGAGCTTCACATCCACGGCGACTATCAGGCCCACAATCTCGCCTTTGGTCCCCAGGGCGTCGCCGCGCTCTACGACTTCGACGCCGCCCGCTGGGAGCGCCGCCTCGACGAGCTAGCCTACAGCCTGCTGCTCTTCGCCGGTGTCCGCTGGGATGACCCACCAACCATCACCCCGCCGCTGGTAGATGATGGGCTGGACGTGCTGCGCGCGCACCGCTATCTCAGCGCCTACGGCCGCGAGGCCCCGCCCGCCGAGGGCGAGGCGCGACTACTCGCCGATGCGCTGACGCTTACCTTCCCCATCGTCTTCGCCAACGCCATCGCCGAAGACCTCGTCTATCCCGACGACTACGACGGCCCACCCGACGAAGAAGACGCCCTGGCGCGGCTGCACTGGGCGGACACCTTCTGGCTCTGGCTCGACCGCTACCGCGACACCCTCGCCGAAACCTGGGAGCATGCCTGAATCACGCCAGCAGCGGCGTGATCTCCATCTGCGCGGGGGTGCCCGTCACTTCGATGCCGCCCGGCAGCAGCAGCACATCCACCTCTGTCCGCACGCCAATGCCCTCCTGCGGCAAGTAAATCCCTGGCTCCATGCTGGTGCAGGTGTTCGCCAGCAGTGGGCGCGTATCGTGCGTCTCCAGGTTATCCAGGTGCGCGCCGTTGCCATGCACCCGCGAGCCGATATTGTGCCCCGTGCGATGCACGAACGCCTCACCGTAGCCTGCCCCTGTCACCACCGTGCGCACCGCGTCGTCCACCTCCCAGCCCTCGATCCGCTGCCCCGCCTCGAAGCGGCTGCGCAGCAGCGCCACGCCCGCATCGCGCGCATCGCGAATCACCGCGAAGAGCGCCGCCATCCGCTCCGGCACGCGCTCGCCCAAATACACCATCTGCGTGTAATCCGCAAATATCGTCCCCTCCCCCGGCATCCGCGCGCTGAAGTCCAGCAGCAGCAGATCCCCCTGGCGCAGCGGCGCGTTGCGCTCAGCCGTCGGACTGTAGTGCGGATTCGCCGCGTTGCCATTCACCGCCACCAGCGGCAACTCGCCGGGGTCAACTTCTAGCCCTTCGAGTGTCATCATCCGCCCAAATTCACGCTGTGCGTCATACTCCGTCAGCGGCATCTTCGCCGCCATCTGCGCCCGCAGCCACGGCAGCAGCGCCGCATAGGCCCGCATCAGCGCGTGCCCCGCCTCGCGGTGCGACTCCATCTGTTCCGCCGTCAGCACCGCCTCGAAGCGTTGCGCGAAGTCCGCCGACGAGACCACCTCCGGCCCCAGCGCGCGCACCAGTTCCACCGTGCCCGCATCCACCCACGACACATACGGAATCGCGTTCTCCGGCACGTACTCCATCGCCACGTGCCGCGCGCCCGCCAGCATCTCGCCCAGGTGTACGCGATACTCCTGCCACGTGCGATACACGCGCTTCTCGCCCGGCAGCCCCGCCAGCACGTGCGACTCCACCGCGCTCACCAGCGCCACCGGCTCACCCTGCGCGGGCACGTAATAGCACCACCTGCGCGAGAAAAACGCATGCTCCGCCAGCCCCAGCACATGATGCGCCACCGGATTCGAGCGCCGAAAATCATACATCAGCCAGCCGTCAACGCCCGCATCGCGCACGGCTGCCCGCAACGCCTCGATCTCCATGCTGTTACCGCCTTTCACTTCACGCGACTATCCCCAAGATGATAGCAGACCTGTCCGCATGATGCGCCTATACAATGACACCGACACCGCTCTGTCCCGAACCCGCGCAGGCGGGGCCAACCTGCGGCGCAGCTAGCGACGTGGAGGAGCGGAGCAGGTTGTGAGCGCAGCGGAGCGGCTGTAAGCCATTCAGGCGCGGTTTCAACCGCCCGCTCCGCTATGCAAGTTTGCGGTCAAGCGATAGGAGTTCACGTGGTCGTGGTGCTGCTCTGTAAACGTAACGCATCCCCATACGTCTGAAAGAACAACCACGGCGGACACAGCAATGTAAAGCTGGCAGCGATGTTGCTAGCGCATGGCCCAGCGTCGTGGATATCCGGGACTGCATGAGACATCAAACGCCGAATACGCACGCTCACGCCTCGTGTGTTAGATAATGCAGCGTGAGGCCACGCGCGCCGGGGAACCACTGTTACCCGATGCGCGTAGTACGTAGTACGATGAGATTTCGTTCGCGCGTGCGTGTGCTGCTGAGAGATGGAGGGCCACCAGCGTAACATCGTGTGTGGGACTGTGGCGCGCATCATAGCGCTTCGGGCCGTCCTGGCGCGAGAGTTGAATCTGCTGCGCGGTTCGCACACATAATACGAGTGTTCTCGCGAGTGTTCTCAAGCGTTGTGGACGTGCGTGGATATGGGGAGTGGAGCGACTGCCCCGATAGCGTGGAGAAAGGAGCGCGGCCGGTCCGGCGCCGACCCACCAGCGGAGATGGCTTCGCATGAGGTCGCGTGTCGGGGCCGCAACAGCGCGTGAAATTGGAAGATCGTCCTGCTGTATCCATCCGCGAATTCAGCGAAGCTGCCGAGCGCGTCATCGAAAACATCGAGCGCGTCATCATCGGCAAGCACGAAGCCGTCCGGCTCACGCTGATCGCCGTACTCTGTGGTGGCCACGTCTTGATCGAAGACGTGCCCGGCGTCGGCAAAACCGTGCTGGCGAAGTCCATCGCCCGCTCCATCGGCTGCACCTTCAAGCGCATCCAGTTCACCCCAGACCTCCTGCCCAGCGATGTCACGGGGGTCTCGATGTACAACCAGCGCGCAGGCGAATTCGAGTATCGCCCCGGCCCCATCATGAGCCAGTTCGTCCTCGCCGACGAAATCAACCGCGCCACACCGAAAACCCAATCGGCGCTGCTCGAAGCCATGGAAGAACAGCAGGTGACGGTAGACGGCGTCACCCATCTACTGCCCGCACCCTTCATCGTCATGGCCACGCAAAACCCCATCGAATATGAAGGCACCTTCCCACTCCCCGAAGCGCAACTCGACCGCTTCCTGCTCAACATCAGCATGGGCTACCCTTCGCCCGCCGATGAAGTCACCATCATGGACCGCCAGCAGCGCTCGCACCCGATAGATTCGCTGGAACAAATCCTCAGCGAAGAAGACCTGCGCGTCATGCAGGCTCAGGTGCGCGAGATGCGCATCGAGAAAGAGATCCGCGAGTACATCGTTTCGATTGTCGCCGCCACCCGCCAGCACCAGCAAGTCTACCTCGGCGCCAGCCCGCGAGGCTCCCTCGGCCTCTTCCACGCCTCCCAGGCGATGGCCGCGCTGCGCGGCGGCGACTTCGTCAAAGCCGATGACGTGAAGGCGCTGGTCAAGCCCGTCCTCAGCCATCGCATCATCGTCGCGCCCGCCGCCCGTGTGCGCGGCGTCACCCCCGCGACGATCCTCGATGAAGTGCTGGGGCTAGTGCCAGTTCCGGGTGGCCCCGGATCGTACAACGGAAGGCATTGAGACCATGCGCCCGTGGCAATTGATCGGCATGACCCTGATCCTCTGGGTGCTGGCCCTCACCATCGGCTGGCGGCCCTTCTGGGTGCTGTCCTGGGCGCTCACCGTCGCGTTTCTGCTCTCGGTGGTCTGGCTCGCGCTCAGCATGAAGGGTCTCACCTTCAAGCGCTCCGCGCTGGGTGGCCGCGCGCAGGTTGGCGAGCGCGTCGAAGAACGCCTCGCGCTGGAGAACCACTCCTGGGTGCCCAAGCTCTGGGTGCAGGTGTCGGACGGCTCAACGTTGCCGGGCCATCATGCCGGCTATGTCTCCAGCGTCGGACCGCATCAGCGCATCGCCTGGCGCGCCCGCACCATCTGCCGTCGCCGGGGCCGCTACACCCTCGGCCCGGTGATCGCCGCCACCGGCGACCCGCTCGGCCTCTTCAAGCGCGAGCTATCCCTCGCGCCTGAGCACGAGTTGCTCGTCTTGCCGCCCGTGCTGCCCATCGCCACGTTCGCGCTCTTCCAAGGCTTGACGCCCGGTCGCGGGCGCGGCTCGCAGCGCTCGCTGCAAACCACCACCAACGCCGTGACCGTCCGCAACTACGTCCCTGGCGACGCGCTCACCCGCATCCACTGGCCCACCACCGCCCGTCTCGGCCAGTTCATGGTCAAAGAATTCGACCTCGATCCGACGATTGACGTGGTGGTGCTGCTCGACCTCGACCGCGATATCCAGGTGGGCGAGGGCGATAGCTCCACCGAAGAATACGGCGTCACCATCGCCGCAACCCTCACCTCCTACCTGCTCCGCCAGCAAGAGCTAGCCGTCGGCCTCTCCGTCAATGGCGCGAACGAAGCCTTGCTGCCACTGGATCGCGGTGAACGCCAGATTGACCGCGCCCTGGAGGTGCTGGCCATCGTCCATCCCCAGCGCTGGAGTCCACTCACCGAGGCGCTGGTCGCCGAGGAGATGCGTGTCGCCCGTAACACGGTGCTGGTCGTCATCACGCCTTCCACCGAGATGGAATGGGTCGAATCGCTGCATCATCTGCAACGGCGTGGCGTGCATCCGATGGTCATCTTGCTCGATCCGCACTCCTTCGACGACAAACTTGGCGGCAACGCCGCCGTCGCCGATGCGTTGGTCGCGGCTGGCATTCCCGTCGTGCCCGTGCAGCGCGGTGATCCCTTGCTGCATGTGCTGGAACAAGGTCCACAATATTAGCGTCTTCCTGTGGTGGACGGCAGGCGCCGCCCCATCCCTGGCGGAATAGGATACTCTAGGATACTCCGATGCAAACGACGACCACGGCGACCAAACCTCGTGCGCCCCACCGCAATTTCCTGGCAGGCGACGGCAGCACTCCCTGGCTGCGCTTGCTGCCCGAAGACGGCTGGCTCACGCTCGGCCTGCTCGTTGTGCTCGTCTACACCACCATCGCCAGCATCCAGGGCGCATGGCAGGTTTCCGGACTCGATACCCTCACGCTGATGGGCTTCATCGGCCTACTCTTCGGCTATCTCGCCGTCCAGCAGGGACGCTTGCCCGGCGTGCTGGTCCACACGGTCCTCATCATTCTCGGTATCCTGATCGCCTTCAAGCAGACCGCCGATGCCGTCGTCGCCGGAGACCGCGGCCTCCTCTGGAAACACACCCGCGACTGGTTTCAGCAGGCCGTCATCCAGCGCGGCGCCAGCAACGACAACACGGTCTTCCTGCTCTTCCTCGCCATCCTCAGCTTCTTGCTCGCCTACATCAGCGTCTGGCTCGTCCTGCATACGCGGCGGCCCTGGCTCGCCGCCCTGGCCAACGGCATCGTGCTGATGATCAACCTCAATGCGATGTCCGACGACCGCGCGCTCTTCTTCCTTGTCCTCTTCGTGCTCACCATGCTCTTGCTGCTCGTCCGTTTCACCCTCGCCGAAAACGTGCGCCACTGGCGCATGCGCGGCCTGCGTTTCTCACCAGACCTCGGCTGGGACTTCATGCAGGCGGGCGCGATTTTTACTGTCGTTGTGCTGCTGTTGGCCTATCTCTTGCCGATGGGCGCGGCGAACAAGAGCATCCTCGACTACTGGAACTCACCGCACAATCCCTGGCAAGCCATAGAATCCACCTGGCAAAATATCTTCAAGGGCGCTGGTGGCAACGGCAATGGCGGCAACGGCTACGGCTTCTTCGGCGATACCATCAAGCTGCAAGGCAAGGTCACGCTGCCCAAAGATGTCATCCTGCGCTACACCGTGCCTACCACCGGCGACGGTCTGCAATATCTGATGACCGAGACCTACGACACCTACGACGGCGCCACCAACACCTGGACCAATAGCCAGACCCAGGCCAACAACTACAAAACGGGCGATGTTGAGCCGCTGTCGCCGGGTGTGGAAGAAGCCAACTACAAGACCGACACCTACGCCATCGTCTTCTCCTATGTCCAGGGCGGCCATCTCTTCTCCCCCGGCAGCGAGCCAGTCACCTTCAGTGTGCCCGCCGTGGCCTCCGTCAGCTCCGCCGCCGGTGTGCCCGTCGCGTGGAACGCCAACGCCCCGATTACCTCCGGCACTACCTACTACTCACAGGGCTACATCTCCACCGCCACCGAAGATCAGCTTCGCGCCGTGCCCTATCCCAACAGCCTGAACGGCACGGAGCGCGCGCAACTCTATCAGACGGATCTGCTCAACGAATACCTGCCCAATACCCCCATCCCGCAGGATGTGGCGCAGAAGGCGCTCGATGCCACCAAAGGCACGACCAATATGTACGACGCGGCGGTTCACCTGACCGACTATCTTCGCGTCTTCACCTATAGCCTGGATAATCCCAATCCGCCCCAGGGGCAGGATGCGATCTCCTGGTTCCTCAACTACCGCCAGGGTTTCTGCACCTACTTCGCCTCGGCGATGGCCATCATGGGCCGTTCGCTCGGCATGCCCACGCGCATCGTCGCGGGCTTCGCCCACGGTACTTACGATTCCGCCAGCCACAAATGGATCGTTCGCGGCACCGACTCACATGTCTGGACGCAGATCTACTTCGGCAAATACGGCTGGATTAACTTCGAGCCAACCTCCAGCTTCGATTCCTTCGCCCGCGCCATCCCTGGCACTGGCAATGGCACCCCAACGCCCACGGTCAATGGTGGCGGTGGCGGGCAGGCTTCGCCCGTTCCCACGCACGGCAAACTCCCGGATGACACCGGCCCGACCGGCCCACTGGGCACGACTGGCACTTCCTCGACGCTGGTGAGCGTCGGCCTGTTCATCAGCCTGCTCATCATCTTCGCGCTGCTGTGCCTGTTCCTCTTCGCCACCTGGTGGCGGCTGATCTATCGCGGCCTCTCGCCCATCACTGCGGCATTTGCGCGGGTCACGCGGCTTGGCGCGTGGGCGGGCGCTCCCCCTGGCAGATCGCAGACCCCCGACGAGTACGCCGAACAATTGGGCCGGATTCTACCGGGGCAGCGGCGCACCTTGCAACGCCTGAGCGACATCTACGCCCGCGAGCGCTGGGGCGGTGGCCTGCGCGACGACGACAACGCCACCGTGTCCACGCTCTACGACGAGGTGCGCACCTCCGTCACCCCCATCATCTTCCGCCGCGCACGCCACCTGCCCGCCGCCCTGCTCGAACGTCTACGCCGCCTCACCCGTGGGCGCGCCACCAACCACAACGACCGCACCAACCGCACCAACCACGACGACTGGTAGTGCTGTTCATGCCCGCTCGCTGTGATGCATAACAAACGTGGGCGGAGCCGCGCAAAGAGTAGGGGCATTGCGCGATTCCGCCCACGTGAACGCCACGCAGCCGGGGCAGGAGACGCCATCTAGCTGGCGGCCGGAGCGCTACGCGATTCGAGCGCCTCAATCGCGCGTGGCTGACGCGCGGTTGTGACGATCCAGTCAATGATCACGCCTACGAGGGCCGCTATCAGTGCGGTGATGGGATGGAAGCCGAGAAACGCTGGCCCCAGGGCGGGGAACAACGCCTCAGCGATCACCATCGCCGCGAACGGGTACGCCGCTACACGCCACGCCTGATGTGGAAGCTTGCCGAGCAGCAGATCGTACCAGAACACGCCAACGCCATATGCGAAGGCCACCATAAACAAGAATGTCGCAACTTGCATTGAGCCATGCCTCCATGCTCCAAACCGTGAGAAGCCTGGTGTCTCCTGTCCCCGGCCAGTGGAGGCGCTCATGCCAGATACCGCGTCGTATCCAGTACGACATAATCATATCATATCGCGATGCGAATGTGCAACATACACCCGCCGCATCTATTCAATTCATCCATCCGCGAAGAGGCGGCGATAGAGCTTGGTGCTGAGCAGGCCGTGGGGATCATACTCGTGCTTGCGGGCGGCGAACCGCGCCAGTGCGTCGGCATCGTACATGCGGCGGAACTGCGCAGCGGTGAGCGTGCTATCTTTGGCGAGATAGATCCGTCCGCCGTAATCGGCCACGATGTCGTTGAGGATGCCCAGCAGCGCCAGCAACCGCGTTTCCTGGCCGCGCCGCACGGGATAGTCCAACGCCAGCGAATAGCCGTCGCAGAGATAGGTGAGCAAGAAATCATCGGGCCGGTGCTTCTTCAGCACCGCAAGCGAGGGCACAATGCCCGCGTGCTGCGAGCGCGTGAGCAACTCCTTGAACGCCTGCGCCGCCGCTTCGCGTGGCACAAAGCCCTGATGCTGGATCAACCCTCCCGGTTTATACGTGTCGCGCCAGTTGGGGATCGCATCAAGCACGAAGTTGGCGCGCGCGTAGGTTTCCAGATGGTATGCTCGTGCGTGCCGACGCTGCCCGCGGCTCCATTGCGCGCGATTCGCCCCCCAAACGCCCATCGGCGTCGTCATCGGGCGCGCTAGGCGCGGAATCAGGCCAGACGGCACAAGTCGCGCCAGGCTGGGCCGCACCTGCGCCGCAACCGAGAGTGTGCGCGCCGGGTGCGCGTCTTCGCCGGGGTGCAGGTCGCGTCCCACTTTGAGCAGCCCGCGCCCCAGATGCGCGCCCGTGGCGCTGGTATCCACCCAGGCGACGAGATCGCTCGCCCAGTACGTCGCTTCTTCGAGTCCCGCCAGCAGCGCGTCGAGCGAGCCATAGGGCCGCTGTGCTTCGGCAACCAGACCCGAAGAGATCCGCCGCGCCTGAAGCGTGAGTGACGTGAAACATCCCAACAACCCCAGCCCACCAATCGCGGCGTAGAACAGGTCGGGGTTGCGCTCGCGTGAGCACGAAAGCATCTCGCCGCTGGGCAGCAACAGATCGAAGGCGCGCACGCAGTCGCCAAAGCTGCCGCTGCGCCAGTTGTTCTTCCCGTGGATGTCGGTGGAGGCCGCGCCGCCGATGGTGACGGCGCTCGCGCCAGGCACGACGGCGGGCCACCAGCCATCGGGCAGCAGCTTCTGCCAGAGTTGCGCGATAGTCACGCCCGGCTCAACCGTCACCACGCCGCTCTCAGGATCCCATGCCAGGATGCGATTGAGCGCCGTCGTGTTGAGCGTCACATCGTCGTTGAGCGCCGTGTCGCCGTAGCTATTGCCGCCGCCGCGCAGGCTGATCGTGCCACCCGCCGCGCCAACCCCGGCGAAGAGCGCGGCGACCTCGTTCACGTTGCGCGGCGTGGCGACGCGGCTGCGCGTGCGGTGGCGCAGTCCCCAGCCAGTAAGCTGTTCCTCGGTCAAGCGCGGCGCTGGCGTCATCACATCTGCCATCGCGATCACTCCCATCGTCTCGTGTGCTTTATTGGTCTATTGTGGACGATGCGACAGCGTATGGCAAAGGACTTTTGTCGCAGACGGCGCGTGGGGGCGTTCTAGATCGGCAAGCGCGGCATCAGCGCGGCGGGGATCGCTCGAATCACAGCCATAATCAGCCGCCAGTAGCCGGGGATGTAGGCCACGGTAGGTCCGCGTTCAGCCAGATCGGCGATGCGCGCGGCGGCCACATCGGCAGAGATGACCAGCGGCTTCGGCAGCTTCGCGCCCGCCGTCATCGGCGTCGCCACATAGCCCGGCTTGGCCGTCACCACACGCACACCGCTGCCCGCCAGCCGGTAGCGCAGCGACTCCAGATAGGTGCTCAGCGCCGCCTTCGAGGCCATATAGGCGCTGTTGCCCTTGCGGCCACGGTCCCCCGCAACAGATGAAATGCCGATGATCGTGCCGCGCCCGATACGCTGGAACGTCGCGGCGGCCATCGCCAGCCAGCGTATCGCGCCGGTGAAGTTGGTTTCGAGCATCGCGCGCTCGTCGTCGAAGCTCCACACGCCCTGTTCTGGTTCGGGCATCACGCCGGCGGCATAGATGACGAGCCGCAGTTCACTGCCTGCCGCGCCCAGGTCATGCCGTATCTGATCGAAGAGCGCCGGGGCGGCGGCATAGTCGCGTACATCATGTGGATAGGAGTAGGCGACTGGGCGATCTGCCAGAGCGGCGGTGTTGATGCGCGCGCAGAGCTGTGTCAGCGCATCCGCATTGCGCGCGACCAGCGCCAGCGTATAGCCACGCGCGGCCAGGGTGCGGGCCAGCGCGGCGCCCATGCCGCTCGATGCGCCGATAATCAGCGCGCCTGGCCGTTCAGCGCGAATCTCCGGCGTCTTCATGTGCTAAGCGTAGCGGCGCGCAGCGGGCCGCGCCGATCTTGCCGGTGGCGCGTAGCGCCCCGCATTCGCGGGTGCGGTGGCGGCTGTGCGCGTGGCAAACTGTTCCGTAAACCAGCGTTCCACAGCCTGCGCGCGGTACTGCGCCTTCTCAGAGCCTTTGATCTCGTTGCACTTGCGGTGCGCGGGCACGAGATTGTGCGCGGCGTGTTCGCCGCCATCGGCGAGGGCCATCTTATGGTCGAACGAGAGGTCGTTCAGGGTGACCGGTTCGTGGCAAATGTCGCAGAGCCAGCGGCCCTGCGCGTCGGCGGACCGGTCGAGGATGTGCGCCAGATCCACCGCGCGCACCGAGCCATTGACGCCCCGCCTGCGTGCGCCGCTATTCAGGCGCAGGGCGCGCCGCTTCACGATGTCAATCATCCAGTCGTCGAAGGTCGCGGGCCAGGCGAGCGGCTCAGCATAGTGTGCCGGAGCTACCGGACGGGAGCCGCGTTGCGCGGCGCGTCGGGGCGCGGGAGCAGGCTTCGCCGTCGTGCGATGCGCGCCAGTGGTTGGGCGCGCCATGGGCGACGGTGCGCGCGAGGGAACAGATGTCACACGGGGGGCATGTGCGGCGCGGCGCGGACGCGGCGCAGCCGCAACAGATGCAACAGCCGGAATAGGCGCGCTGGGCGCGAGGTCGTCGGCCTTAGTGGCACGCGGCAACGGGGAAAGAATCGCTGGATGATCGGGCCATGCGCTCCAGGTTGTCCAGGAATGCGCCGAGGGAACGCCAGAATCGAAACGAACGATAACACTTCCAGGGGGCTGCTGTGCTAGATACCCACCAGAACCGGGATCGGGCCGCCTGGCCCAATCAGGGGAAAACGTACTCAAATTGTCAAACTCTCCGCTTCTCCCACGCGCATCAGGAATCTTCCTGTCAATCGCGCGTGGTTGGAATATACAGGTGCAAACGTGTGGTAGCAAGGGTGCGCCCGCTCACAGCGGTCTCGCGGCTTCCTCTTCCCAAACCGCGCCGACCGGCGCGCGCGCAACCAACCTTATCTACCCCCTTAGTATGCCCCAGCCGCGCTATCCTGTCAAGTTACTTCACATAAATAGGCTATGGCCGCCCATCGGGCCGAGCGCCACGCTTCCTCCTCCCCTTCCCGTGTTGGAGTCACATGCGACCGCACTCCCCTTCCCTCGTAGGGCAAGCGAAGCGCAGCCCCTCCGAGCCGTTCCGAAGAGGGGCGTCCGGTGGACGCCCGTCCGGTCGAGAGTTAGGCCTTCTCCTCCTCCCATTCCCACGTAGGGGCGTCCGGTAGGCGCCCGCACAGTCGAGGGTTAGGTCCGCCATTTCCCGCCGTTCGCCGCGCATGCTATACTCGCTGTATGGCACGCACCAGACGCGATGCGCACACCACGCGCGACAACCACGACAACACTCCCAACAATACCACGGCCACGGCCAGCGCTCCGGGGCAAGTGGCGCTACCGTTGGACGGCGCGGCTACCGCCCTGCCCGCAAGCATGCTCTCGCTGGAGCAACTCCGCTCGGCGCTCGAAAGCGTGCTCTTCATCGCCGGACGCCCATTGCAGATGAGCGAACTGCGCCGCCTGCTGCCAGTCGAAGACCGGCGGCTACGCGAGGCGCTGGCCTCGCTGGCCGAGGAGTGCGAGCGCAATGCGCGCGGCATTCGCGTGCAGCGCATGGACGACGCCGTGCAACTGGTCTCCGCGCCGGAGAACGCCCGCTTCGTCGCCGCGCTCCTGGGGCTGCCAACGCAAGCCAAGCTCACCACCGCCGCCCTCGAAACGCTGGCCGTCGTCGCCTATCGCCAGCCCATCACCCGTTCGCAGATCGAATTCATTCGCGGCGTCAATAGCGATCGCGCGCTCAGCAGCCTGCTGCAATACGGCCTGGTGCAGGAGGTGGGCCGCGCCGCCACCGTTGGCCGTCCGGTGCTCTTCGGCACCACCCTAGAGTTCTTGCAGCAGTTCGGCCTGCCCAGCCTCGAAGCCCTCCCCAAGCCCGAATCGCCAGAGCTGCAAGCGATAGAACAGCAGCGCGCGGCAGCCGCCCAGCGCGTCCGCGCCGCGGTCGGCGACGACGAGCGCCCACCCGCGCCACCAGCGCTACCCACGGCATCCCTGGATTCCCCCGAACCAGGTGGAGATTGAGCAACGCCCATGGACGGCATACTCAACATCAACAAACCAGCGGGGATGACCTCGCACGATGTCGTCGCCCGCGTGCGGCGGCTCGCGAAGCAGAAGCGCGTCGGCCACGCGGGCACGCTCGATCCGCTGGCGACCGGCGTGCTGCTGGTCTGCCTGGGCCAGGCGACGCGCGTAGCCGAATACCTCACCGAGAGCGGCAAGACCTATCGCGCCACCGTGCGCTTCGGCATCGAAACCGACACCTATGACGCCGAGGGCGCAGTGGTCGCCGAAGTCCCAGTAGCGTTCGATCTGGCAGACATCACCGCCGTGCTGCCAGAGTTTCTTGGCGAGCAGATGCAGCTACCGCCGATCTATTCCGCCATCAAGCGCGACGGCCAGCCACTCTATAAGCTGGCCCGCGCGGGCGAGGACGTTACCGTACAGCCGCGCCCCATCGTCATCTACGCGCTGACGCCGGTTTCGTGGCAGCCACCCGATCTCGTGCTGGATGTAGACTGCGGCAAGGGCACGTACATCCGCTCGCTCGCGCACGACCTCGGCGCGCGGCTCGGCGTTGGCGCGCATCTGGCCGCGCTGGCGCGCACCCGCAGCGGCGCGTTCACCCTCGCCCGCAGTGTCACGCTCGACGACCTCGCCGTAGCCCTGGCCGGTGACGGCTGGCGCGACCTGCTCTACGCCGCCGACGAGGCGTTGCTGGATCGCCGTGCCGCCATCCTCGGCGCGGACCTCGAAGCGCGGCTGCGCAACGGCCAGCCGCTGCGCTTTCCGCCGGAGCTACGCGGACCCGCCGCCAGCGCGCCACCGCTGCCCGACGAACTGCTGCGCGCCTACGCCACGGACGGGCGCTTCCTGGGGCTGGCGCGCTGGGATGCAGTCAGCGACGCATGGCTGCCCCATAAAGTGCTGGCCGTCCCGCCGCTGGACGATACAGACTGAGCAAACGCTGCGGATCACGTCGGGCATCTGCTGAATTTTGAGGCTACATGGCAGCACGGAAAGCCAGGAGCAGGTGCGCCGGATTCTCGTTCCGCACAATGGCGTCCGCTCGCTCACGTGGCTGCGCCATCTCGAAGTAGAGCCGCTGTCCGGGGATATAGCGCGTCTGGTAGCGCGCTTCCACCGCCTCCACGGAGCCGAAGAGAGCGACATCGCGCTGCTTGGCTCGCTCCAGCGCGACCTCGAACGGCGTCTCCACCCAAATGCGATAGTCCCAGAACGCATCAAGCTCAGGCCGCAGCAGGAAAACGCCATCCATGATGAGCACGGCATCTACCGGAGCCGTCTCCTCAGCGGCGTCCAGAGGGCGGTCGGTGCGGAAGTCGAAGACGGCCCGGCGATATCTGCCCGACCCCATCGGCCCCAGTGGGAGCAGTAGCGCCTCACGCAGCGCGGGATAATCGAACGAATCCTGGTAATAGCCTTCCGCTGAGCTGGCTCCGCGTTGGTAGCGCTCGGCGCGTGGCCGGTGAAAGCCGTCAATAGAGGCCCGGATAACGCTGCGCCCGTGGGCCTGTACGTATGGCACAAGCTCGTCGGCCAACGTCGTCTTGCCCGCGGCGTCTATGCCGTCAACCGCCACACGCGCCGGGTGCGAGCACGAACATGCGGCAATGCGCGCAGCCAGCGCTTCGAGCAGTTCATCCCGTCTCACATTGCCCCTCTCGCGTTTCCACTGCGAACACGCTTACGGATAGTATGGCGGTGTCGGTGTATATTCCGTTGGCGCGTCCGGGTCGGCGGGCGGAAAGAGCGTCTGCCCCGTCGCGGGCGGGTACTGCCCTGGATAGGGGTTCGCCCCCGGCTGCTGATAGCTCCCGCCAGGATAGCCGCCAGGCGTGATCGGCCTGCTATACTGGCCCGCCGGTGTATTCGCGGGATACCCACTCCCTGGCGGTCCGGAGCCGCCGGGGCCACCCGACGGACCTGAGCCGCCCGATGGGCCGCCCGGTGTCGTGTTGCGTCCGCGTGCGATGACGAAGCCGATCAACCCCGCGATGATCGCCAGCAGCAGCGCCGCCACCACCAACAGCGCGATCAACAGGCCATTGCCGCCACTGCTGCCTGCCGTGCCGCTCGTCCCGCCCGCCACCGCCGTCGGCGCCAGCGTCGGCGAAGCCGTTGCCGTCGGCTGGGGCGTTGCCGTCGGCGCCAGCGCCACCGTCAGCTTTGGCCCCTTATCCATCAGGTCCAGCACACCGCTCTCGTTGTGCGCGCTCACCACATACTGGCCCGGCGCGGTGTTCGCCGCGATGGGCAGCGTAATCGAGAACGCGCCGTTGCTCGCCGAGGTGGCGTTGCCGCTGGCGATGGGCGCGCCGTCGCAGTCCGCGCACGGACCAACATAGACGAAGATCTTGTCCTGCGCGGGCAGCCAGTTCTGGCCAGTGATCGTCACCGTGCCGCCTGCCGCGACACTCCCCGCCGAGATAGCGACCGAAGGCGAAACCGCCGACAGCACCGAGAACGGGCCGTCATCAATATTGCCGGTCGGCACACCGCCCGTGCCATACACGCAGAAGCTCCACAAGCCAGCGCTAGCGGCGTCAGGCCAATCAAACGAGTAGTCGAATTGCCCAGAGCTGTCCACCTGTCCTGAGCCAAGCGGCACAATGGGCGAGGCGGGCGCCATCTGGCAAAGCTGCGCGCTCGAAGAGCCACTTGGCGGATTGAGCGTATCCCCTGGCGCCACCGCGAATGTCACCTGCTGCCCCGCAACGGCAGTGAAGCCTTCACCATGCACCGCCGCATGCTCGCCCACCGGCCCTTCGGGATTGCCATTGTTCTGGCCCGCGTAGATCATGCCAGAACTCCAATGGACACACCCATTCGCGCAGTTGCCGCCCGCGTGGACGGCTGGAATAGTGCGGGGAAACGCGATACCCCACGCCAGCAGCAGCGCCGCCAGCGCGAACGCCGCGCCGCCAAAGCGGACGAGGCGGAAAAAGTGCCGTCGCATGATGATGCCTCATCTTCAACAAGCCGGGCGCGTGGGATATTCAGTGTACGCGCCGCTGGTGCGGCCAGTATAGCGGGCGCTGGCCATTCAGGCAAGAGACAAATTGGCGGCGACAGCCACGCTATCAGCCGCCGTGCGTACCTGTCCGCCAGATACGCCAGCGTTTACCGGCCTGTGGCAACGTTGGTGGTGTGTTATAGCCGCCCGATGGCGTTGTCGCGCCGACATCCCCCACACCGTGTGGTGGCGTAATCGGCGGTGGCAGCGGCGCGTGGAGTGCGTTGAATTGCCCCGCGATAGTCTGGTCGTATGGGCCGGACATCTGCTGTTGTGGCGGGTAGCCAGGGTAGCCGCCGCTCGGCGTGAGCGGCCTGCCAAATGGGTCCACCGGCGTATTCGGCGAGGGTGGCGCGGGGAAGTTGCCCTGCGGCACACCAGCGCCGCCACCGCCCGATGGGCCGCGCGGCTTGTTGTTTCTGCCGCGTGCGATGAGGAAGCCGACCAGCCCCGCGATAATCACCAGCAGCAGCGCCACCGCCGCAATCAGCACGATCAGCAGCGTGTTATCGCCGCCTGCGCCGCTATTCGATCCGCCACCATTCGCGCCCGTGCCGCCACCTGTTCCCGTCGCGGTCGCCGCGCTGGTGGCCGTGGGCGCGGTCGTCGCCGTTGGCTTCGGGGTTGGCGTCGGCAGATAGCCAACCGTCATCTTGGGTCCACTGCCGCCGATGTCCAGCGCGCCCAATTCGTTGTGCGCGCTCAAGATGAACTTGCCGAGCGGCGCGTTGCTGGGAATCGGCACCTTCACCGAGAAGCTGCCGTCGCTGGCCGACGTGGCAAAGCCGTAAGCCACCTGCACCCCGCCGCAGTTGGCGCACGCGGCGATATACACGAAGATCTTGTCCTGCGCGGGCAGCCAGTGCTGGCCCGTCACGGTGATCGAGCCGCCAGGCGGAACCGTCGTCGCCGAAGGCGAGATCGAGGGCGCATGCGACGACATCACCGTGAACGGACCATCGTCAATATTGCCGGTCGGCAAGCCATCCACCGTGTTATACACGCACACGCTCCACTGTCCACTGCTCGCCGCCGACGGCCAGTCGAACTTGTAGTAAAACGTGCCGGAGAGATCCACCTGCGTCGTGCCGATGTCCACGCGCGTCGTATTCAGCTTGCAGAACTCATACGACGACCCGCCGCCCGATGGATTATTCACATCACCCTGCACCAGCCGCAGCCGCACCGAACCTCCCAGCACGCCCGACATGGTGAATCCCTCGCCGGAGATGTTCGCATGCTCGCCGACCGGCCCTTCGGGGAACCCATTATTCTGCCCCGCGTAGATCATGCTCGCATCCCAGTGGACGCAGCCACTGCTACAACCGCCCGCCGCTTGGGCCACCGGCGCGGGGCGCGCGAACGCAAGACCCAGCGCCAGGACGAGAGATGCGAGCAGCAACGCCGCGCCGGCCAGGCGCGCGAGCCGTGATGATGATCGTCGCATAGGTTCCCCATTTCGCTGCCTGCGCCCGGATTCCTGGTGCGCGCTCGTATCCGCGGCTGACCGTGGCAGGGCATCCGCGCGGAGTAAACCGGACATGAAAACGAATCGCGCACAGTATAGCGGGTGCTGGCGAGGCAGGCAATGGGTGAGGCGCGGCGCTACGCACTATTTCTTAGCAGGGGACATGCGTGGGCGCGTTTAGCGCGCGAGGCGCACCTGCGCGGGGAAGCCATTGAACGTGCCGCGCAACACTTCAGCGCCGTCCTGATTCAGGCAGCGGGCGCTGCCCGTCAGCAGCCGCTGCTCGGCATCCTTCGCGATGAACGTCACCGTGCAGGTGATCGTGTCGCCAATATAGACCGGCGCGACGTACTGAAAGCTCATCTCCTGCGCCAGAAAGCCGATCATGCCGCCGATGTGCGTCAGCATACTGCCGGTGAGCAGGCCAGGCACGATGCGCCTGCCAAACCACGTCTCTTGCGCAAAGCTCTCGTCAATGTGATAGGGGTTATAGTCGCCGGTCACGCCGCAGAATAGCGCCACATCGCCTTCGGTAAACGTGCGGCGGAACTCGAACGTCTGTCCCAGCGCAATCGCCTCGAACGCATCGCGCAGTTGCCGCTTGAACGCATCCGTCGCGTCACCCGCGCTTCTCGCCGGTGAATTCGCCGCTGCCGGAACTGCTGCCGGGGTTGCCGTCGTTGTTGTCGCCGTCGCTGCTGTGGGCGTCGCATCTACGATCATCGTCGGGCGCGCCGTTTTGGGCTTCTGATCCGCCTGTGGCGGCAGCGGCGCCCAGCCATTCTCATCCCCGCGTACACCCGGAATCGCCCCACTGGACAGCAGCGCCTTCAACTCTGGCAGAGTCGCGAAGCGTCGCATCGGCTGTTGCGCCTGCTCCGCGCCGCCATAGCGGACAGAGATCGCATACTCGCCCGTGATGTCCTGATGTACGACAATCGCGCCCGCGCCAACCGGCAGAAACGCCGATGCCGCTGTAGCCAAAACACCATCGAGGGTCGCCACCTGCGCGCTCCTTTCACTCATCCCGCGCTGATAGCATAGCACAGCCGCCTACCATGCGTCCGTCGCGCATCGTACTCTTCCATTCGCGCGCCCCGTGTCGTACACTACGCCTGCAACCAACCCTGGCCCACGGTGGAGCGGCGTACTGTACCGGCGACGTCCCGTCGGCCTCTGCGCGTGGTGGCGCGGACATTCCTGTCTGCCCGCTGCTTTCTGTGGTGGGGCGGACATTCCTGTCTGCCCGCGTCGGCCACTTTCGTAGGGGCGCATGGCGTGCGCCCTTTGATGGACGCCTTTTCCTTGTTCCATCACATACTCTGTCTCCAACCCGCGACGGCGGGTTTCGTGGCCGCAGGCCTTCAGGCGCGATTTCAACCGCCCGCTCTCTGACGAAGGGGGAATCATCACCATGTCCACACCCACCACACCCACCCACCGCACCGCCTTCATCAGCCACGCCCACGCCGACAACGCCCTCTGCGACCGCTACGTCGCCGCCCTCACCGCGCGTGGCCTCGACGTCTGGTACGACCGCACCAACGCCCAGATGGGCCACATGCTCGGCAACGAGATCCAGAGCCAGCTCGAGCAGCGTTCCGCCTTCGTCTTGCTGCTCACCCAGCATGCGCTCGACTCCTTCTGGGTCAATCTCGAAACCCAAACCTACCTCGGCCTCATGGCCCAAGACCGCACCCGCCTGCTTCTGCCCGTCCGTATCGGCCCCTGCGAAGTCCCCTCCATGCTCAACGCCTTCTTCTGGATAGACGCCCTCGCCATGCCCTTCGACCACGCCATAGACGCCATAACCTCCGCCCTCACCGTAGGGGCGTCCGGCGGACGCCCATCTGCCGCCGTGCCCTCGCCCACTGTAACGCCTTCCCCCACACCCGATCCTCTCCCCGCGCTTGGCCCCGCCCCCGCCCCGCGCGACGCCACCCCCGCGCTGCACCTCACCCCCACCTCACTCTACAACCTCGGCTTCCGCGGCTACAGTGTGCGCGGCGTCGAATGTGTCCTCCCACCACTCTGCCCCGTCCCTGGCGGCATCTTCACCATGGGCAGCGACAAGACCAAAGACCCCCAGGCACAAGATCGCGAGATGCCGCAGTATCCCGTCGAGGTTGGCTCCTTCGCCATCGGCCAGCATCCCGTCACTGTCGCCGAGTACGCCTGCGCCGTCCGCGCCAAAGTGGTCCGTGAACCGCCCGCGTTTGAATACGGTGGCAAGAAGACCGACTGGCAAACCCAACTGAAGCAGCCAGACCATCCCGCTATCTGCGTCTCCTGGCAGGACGCCGTCGCCTACCTGCGCTGGCTGGCGGGCGTCACCGGTCAGCCCTGGCGGCTGCCCAGCGAGGCCGAATGGGAGAAAGCCGCGCGTGGCGCGGACGGACGCCTCTACCCCTGGGGCAACACCTTCGACAAGGCCCGTTGCAACACCAGCGAGAGCGGCATCGGCACGACCACCCCCGTCGGGCGCTATCCAACCGGCGCCAGTCCGTACAGCGCGCAGGACATGGCGGGCAACGTCTGGGAGTGGGTCAGCAGTCTCTACAAGTCCTATCCCTATAACAAAGCTGACGGGCGTGAAGACCAGAAATCTACTGATAATCGGGTGCTGCGTGGTGGCTCATGGGCCGACGTTTCCAGGCTCGCGCGTGCGGCCGACCGCAACGAAGGCCGACCGGACTACTTCACCGACCTTAGGGGTTTTCGGCCCGCGTGGGCGGCGGCTGGTTCATAACGCAAATATGCTATTTTCTATTTTCTATGAATCGTCATTATGCGCGCATGTGTAGTGGGGATGGGCGAGTCTCCTTCGCGCGCAGCGCGAAAAATTTTGGCGATTTTGAGCGGCAAAGGATGAAGGGCGAGATCCCGACATAAAGCGCCGGTGGCTCATCCCGTTCAGAAGGGGCTGCCGTTAGCCGGGGAAATCCGCTGCTAGCCCGTGTATGCCGAGGGTGAGCGAGAGTTCGCCGCCGTGGTGCAGGTCGTGCTCCATCACATGCCAGACGACCCAGGCGCGCGACAACTCGACTCGTTTGCCATCCCAGTCGTCGGGGAACGTTTGTCGCATCGCGTCAGGACTCCAGCGCGCCAGACAACCCGCCATCATGTGCCAGGTGTGGTCGAGGGCCTGGGCCAGCTCGGCGGCAGGTGGGATGGACGCCCCTGGCGCGAGCGCCGCCTCGTTCCAGCCCGCATACGCCTTCACCGCATCGCCGCCATCCTCGCCCAGGAACTCGGTGAACCAGAACATGCGGCACCCGACGATGTGAAGCGCAATCTCGCCGATGGAACGCAGCCCTGGCGCGGCGCGCAGCACGAGCTGCTCGGCGGTGAGCGGCGCAGCCGCCGCTTTGATGTGCTCCTGGTATGCCTGCCAGTTGCTATAGAACGTCGTCAGCGTGAAGGTGTCTTCAGCCATATCGTCTCGTATCTCCTGGTGTGGCACGTCGCACCGCCACAGGGATGGCATACTGCCACGCGGGCGGCCACGCGCGTCGCGCTCCGTGAACGCAGATCAACGTAGCCGCATTCTACCCCACACCTTCGCCCCCGTGCTCCGACCATTCATGGCCGAGGCGGGCAATCGTGTGCTCCGGCCATTCATGGCCGAGGCGCATTACCCCCATCCTCGCGTCCCCAAATGACCGCATCTGACCACCCCCACCCCCGCCGCACATCCCCCACCGCATGCTACACTACCCCACAGCGGACCCATCCCCACCGCAAGGAGCACCCATACCCATGCAACTTCTGCCACAGGTGGGGCGGACATTCTTGTCTGCCCACCCACAAACATCAAAACATCGGCCACATAGGCCACTGGCGCATGTACCGCCAGCGTCTCGCTGGCAACTCCGGCATCTGCACTTTGCGATACCGAAAAATCGGCCATATCGGCAACTGTCATCCATGTGCATATCAGCAACTGCGGCCACTCCAGCCACTCCAACCGAGATTACCCGTGGCATTCATGCTACGTCCTCGCCCTACCACCCATTTCGCCCCACGCGCAAATTGCGAAAAATCGGCAGAATCGGCAACTCTCGCACCCGTCACCATTGCGAAAAATCGGCAGCATCGGCAACTGCCATCTATGCGCGCCACATGCAATTGCGGCGAAAACGGCGAAAAATCTCCAGACAATTCGCGCCAATTCCGGTCATCTCCCCCACCATCCCGGCCATTCCGGCCATTCCGGCCATTCCGGCAACTGTGCAAATCGGCAGAATCGGCAACTCCCGTCTGCGGCCATTCCGGCCACTGGTGGGGCAGACATTCCTGTCTGCCTGCCACCATTTCGGCCACAATCCCCGCTCTCTGCCCCAAACCCGCGACGGCGGGTTTCGCGGCGGCACCCCATTCAGGCGCGGTTTCAACCGCCCGCTCTCCCATCCACTCCCACGCCACCCCTCCATCCGTGCGTACAATGCAACGTCACACAACATCGTCACCACAACGGCTGCTCATCCATCGAGCAACCCATTCCCCAACTATCAGGAGCGCACCGTGAAGATTCTGGGCCGCATGGCCGTCTTCCCTTCCATACCCGAACGCATCAGCCGCCTCCACGAGCTAGCCTACAACCTCTGGTGGACCTGGAACCCCGAAGCCCAGGCCCTCTACGCCACCATAGACCCCGACCTCTGGCAGCGGTCCGAACACAACGCCGTCCGTGTCCTCGTCGAGGCCCCCGCCGACCGGCTCACCACCCTCGCCGCCGACGCCGATTTCCTCGCCGCCTACGACCACGTCCTGCGCGACTTCGACGCCTACATGCGCCCCGAATCCACCTGGTTCAGCCGCACGTATCCCCAGTACCGCGACAAACCCATCGCCTACTTCTCCGCCGAATTCGGCATCCACGAATCCCTGCCCATCTACTCCGGCGGCCTCGGCATCCTCTCCGGTGACCACTGCAAAGAGGCCAGCGATCTTGGCCTACCCTTCGTCGCCGTGGGCTTCCTCTATCCTCAGGGCTACTTCCGCCAGCGCATCAGCCGCGACGGCCGCCAGGACGCCATCTACGAAAAGCTCAGCTTCTCGCAGGTTCCCGCCACCCCCGCCACCGACCCCGACGGCAACGAAATCATGGTCAGCGTAGACCTCCCCGGCCGCAGTGTCTACGCCAAAGTCTGGCGCATCCAGGTGGGTCGCATCCCCCTCTACCTCATGGATACCGATGTCGAGCCGAACGCTCCCAACGACCGCACCCTCTCCGCCCGGCTCTACGGCGGCGACCACGAGATGCGCATCGCCCAGGAGATCATGCTCGGCATTGGCGGCGTCCGCGCGTTGCGTGCCCTGCGTATAGACGCCATGATCTGGCACATGAACGAAGGCCATTCAGCCTTCCTTGGCCTGGAACGCTGCCGCGAGCTGGTGCATGGCCTCGGCGTAGACTTCTCTGTCGCCCGCGAGATCGTCGCCGCCAACGCCGTCTTCACCACCCACACCCCCGTCGCCGCTGGCAACGATGTCTTCAACTTCGACCTGATTGACAAATACTTCGGCGACTTCTGGCCCCAGCTTGGCCTCGACCACGACGCCTTTCATGCCCTCGCCGCCCAGCAGACCGGCTGGGGCATGGGCTTCAGCATGACCGTGCTGGCGCTGCGTATGGCCAGCCAGCGCAACGGCGTCAGCCGCCTCCACGGCGATGTCTCGCGCAAGATGTGGCATCCGCTCTGGCCCGACCTCGATGTAGACGAAGTGCCGATCACCTCCATCACCAACGGCGTCCATACCGCCACCTGGCTTGCTCCGCGCCTGGACGGCCTCTATCAGCGTTATCTCGCCCAGGACTGGTATCAGCGCCTGGACGACCCCGAACTCTGGGCCAACATCAACGACCTACCCGACGCCGATCTCTGGCAGGCGCATCAAGAGATGAAAGACGCCCTCATCGCCTATGCCCGCGAACGCCTCGCCCGCCAGCGTGCCCGCGTCGGTGAGGGTGTCGCCTCGCTCCGCGCCGCCCAGCGTGCGCTCGATCCCAACGCGCTGATCCTCGGCTTCGCGCGCCGCTTCGCCACCTACAAGCGCGCGACCTTGCTTTTCCGCGACCCCGAGCGCCTCGCCCGGCTGCTCAGCAACCCGGAGCGCCCGGTGCGCATCGTCTTCGCCGGCAAAGCCCACCCCGCTGACAAACCCGGCCAGGATTTCATCCAGCGCGTCTACCAGTTCTCGCGCATGCCCGAATTTGAGGGCAAGATCGTTTTCCTCGAAGACTACGATATTGACATGGCGCGCCATCTGGTCGGCGGCTGCGATGTCTGGCTCAACACCCCCATTCGCCCGCATGAGGCCAGCGGCACCAGCGGCCAGAAAGCCAGCCTCAACGGCATCCCCAACCTCAGCATCCTCGATGGCTGGTGGGAAGAGGGCTATAACGGCCACAATGGCTGGGCCTTCGGCGAGCGCCGCGAGTACGTGGACGACAACACCCGCGATGAAGCCGACGTCAGCGCGCTCTATGACCTGCTGGAGCGCGAAGTCGTGCCCCTCTTCTTCGACCGTGGCCCCGACGGCATCCCCCACGGCTGGCTCGCCGTAATGAAAGAAGCCATCCGCACCTGCGCCCCCCAGTTCAGCATGCGCCGCATGGTCAAAGACTACGTCAACGACCTCTACATCCCCGCGCTGCTGCTCGGCCAGCGCATAGACGCCGATAACTACCAGCAGGCCCGCGAACTGGCGTCCTGGAAACAATCGCTCCTGCCCGCGTGGGAGCGGGTCGCCCTCACCGTCGAAGGTCCGCGCGAGGGACGGCTCGCCATCGGCCAGCCGGTGCGCCTCACCGCGCTCGTGCGCCTCGGCGACCTCACGCCCGACGATGTGCGCGTCGAGCTGATCGCCGGGCGCGACGACGACGGCGTGCTGCGCGACCATCAGATCCTGCCGATGGAGCGCGAAGGCAATCCCGACAACGGCGTTTATTACTACGGCGGCCAGCTTGCGCCCGCCACCAGCGGCAGCCTGGTCTACGGCGTCCGCATCGTGCCACATCATACCGGCCTGCCCCACGCCTACGAAATTGGTCTCGCCCGCTGGGCCTAACCCTCAGGAGGTGTTACGCCCCACGCGGGCGTCAAATCGAATGCCATCCGTAGGGGCGTCCGGCGGACGCCCTCTACGCGGTTGATGCACCTTCACAAATTGATGCCTGTATACTCTCGCCGCTGGTGGGGCAGACATTCCTGTCTGCCACCGTGCCCCAAGCCACGACGGCGGGTTTCGCGGCGACACGCCATCCGTAGGGGCGTCCGGTGGACGCCCGCCGCGCGCCCTGCTCCCCTTCCCTGGTAGGGAAGGGGTTGGGGGTTAGGTCGTTCCGCCTACCTTTGGCTTGCTTCAGCAGGTGCGCGGCGCGCCTTCCAGTCTTCGAGCGGCAGCACCTCGTCAATGATGCCGTACTCGCGGGCCGCCTCGGCGCTCATGTAATAGTCGCGGTCGGTGTCGCGCTGGATGCGCTCCATCGGCTGGCCGGTGTGCAGCGCGATGATATCGTTGATCACCTCACGGGTGTGCAACATCTCGCGAGCATAGATCTCGATATCCGTCGTCTGCCCGCCGGGGCCGTTCGGCACCAGCGGCTGGTGCATATGCACCCGCGCATGCGGCAGCGCAAAGCGGCGTCCGGGGTCGCCCGCCATCAGCAGGATCGTGCCGAAGCTGGCCGAGAGACCCACGCAGGTGGTGGCGATGGGGCAGCGCAGCGAGCGCATCGTGTCGTAGATCGCCAGCCCAGCGGTGATGATGCCGCCCGGCGAGTTGATGTACATGTTGATCGGGCGGTTGGTATCTTCGCTCGCCAGGAACAGCAGTTCCGCCACAATCAGGCTGGAAAGCTGCTCTTCGATGGGGCCATTGACCAGCACGATCCGCTCGCGCAGCAGACGTGAGAAAAGGTCGTAAGCGCGCTCGCCACGTGCGCTGGCCTCGATCACCGTAGGGATCACCAGGCTGGCAGGTTGAGACATCGGCATATCGAATTGGGGTTGCATCGTGAGCCTTCCCTTCAGATTGGCGCTCTGGCGCTCACACGGCGCGAACGAAATAGTAGGTGACATGCGCGGCGGCAGCCGCCGACAGGCTTGCTGGCAATTGGAGGATGCCCGCGAGCAGCCAGCCTTCCGTGCCCAGTTCGGTCAGCCGCGCCTCGTCCAGTGGTGGCTCTTCGCGCAGGTCCACCGTCAGCACACGGTACGCCCAGCGCGGCGGGTCAGCCCGCTCGTAGATGATCGGCAGCGGCGCGACCGGCTGCATGCCGGGCAGGTCGGCATTCAGAATCGTCGGAGCGAAATACGACATGGTAGACTTCTCCTCTGGTCACTCACTTCGCGGTCAGAAGTCACATCCCGCCGCGTTGCCTTGAACCGTAGCCCAGTTTTCGCTAGAATTGAAGGCAAAAGCGATGCTCTGAGCATAGGCGCTTGCTTGTGCTATGCTGTGAGCATATCTGTAGGGGCGTCCGGTGGACGCCCAGCGGTGGGAGGTGGCGCGATGACCGATTTGCAGCAGACCATAGGCGCAACGCTCCGTCGTCTGCGCCAGGAACGCCAGTTGACCATCAAAGAACTGGCCGAGCGCGCCATCCTCTCGGTGGTCTACCTGGGCGAGATTGAGCGTGGCAAGAAATACCCCTCCGCCCTCGTGCTAGAGCGCCTCGCCGCCGCTCTGGACCTCACCCTGCCCGACCTGCTCGAATCGGTCGCGGACGACCTGCGCGGCGTGCGCCAGCCTGTCATGGCGATTGGCTTCGCGCTGCCCACCCACACCGAGCGCGTGGAGCAGCCACAGCCGCAAACCAGCACAGGTGGCCGCATCCTCAACCTGCTCGTTGCCTAGTTCAACTCGTTCGCATGTTTGTTTTTGGAAGGATATGCTTCGCTCATGAGTCAGCCAACTGAAGAGACCCGGCCCCGCGTCATGGCTATTTTTGCTCACCCCGATGACGCCGAATTCCTCTGCTCCGGCGCCATCGCGCGCTTCGTCGCCAGTGGCTACCGCGCCCAATACGTGCTCGCCACCAGTGGCGACAAAGGCTCCGACGACCCCAACGCCACTCCCGAACAGCTCATCGCCACCCGCGAAGCTGAACAGCTTGCCGCCGCCAAGATTCTCGGCGTCGAAGAGGTGACGTTCCTCCACCATCGCGATGGCGAGGTTGAGGTCTCCATTCCCTTCCGCCGCGAACTGGCCCACGTCATTCGCCGTGGCCGCCCCGATGTGGTCATCACCTTCGACCCCTGGCAGCGCTACCAGATTCATCCCGACCACCGCGCCGTCGGCCAGACCGCCCTCGATGCCGTCGCCGCCGCCCGCGACCACATGTATTATCCCGAACAACTCACCGAAGGGCTGCGCGAGCACCGCGTGCATAACGTCTATCTCTTCGCCACCGACCAGCCCAACTATTACATAGACATCACCGCTACGATTGATAAGAAAGTCGAGGCGCTGCTCGCCCACACCAGCCAGATTCGCAGCGAGGGGCTGGCCGAGCGCATCCGTGCCCGCGCCCGCGCCGCTGGCCTGGAGATCGGCGTCGAATACGCCGAAGCCTTCCACTACCTGCCGATGATGCAGCCGCCCGCGCTGATGCGCCACCCCAATTGGTAGCCAGGAATGAGAGCAGCGCTGATGCGGGTACTGGTCATTGGTGGCGGCGCGCGTGAGCATGCCCTCTGCTGGGCGCTCAGCCGCTCGCCCCGGCTCACCGCGCTCTACTGCGCCCCCGGCAACGGCGGCACTGGCGAGATCGCCGAGAATGTCACCCTTGACCCGATGGACTTCGCAGCCTGCGCTGAGTGGGCCGCGCGCAATGCCATTGACCTGACCATCGTCGGCCCCGACGACCCCCTAGGCGGCGGCATCGCCGATGTCTTCATTGCGCGTGGGCTGCGCGTCTTCGGGCCAAGCGCGGCGGCGGCGCGCATCGAGAGCAGCAAAGCCTGGGCCAAAGACCTGATGTTGCGCGCGGGCATCCCCACCGCCCATGCCGCCCGCTTCACAGACCGCGCGGCGGCAGGCGCGCACCTGGACCACTACGACCAAAGCGGCGGCGCATATCCCGTGGTCATCAAGGCCAGCGGCCTCGCCGCTGGCAAGGGCGTCGTCATCGCCCCCGATCCCACCGCCGCCCGCACCGCGCTGGACGATCTGATGGTCGCAGGCACGCTGGGCGCGGCGGGCCATGAGGTGCTGATCGAAGACTACCTCGAAGGGCCAGAACTCTCGCTCTTCGCCCTCACCGATGGTGAGTATGTGGTTCCGCTGGCCCCTGCCTGTGACTACAAGCGCGCCTACGACGGCGACCACGGCCCCAATACCGGTGGCATGGGCGCCTACTCCCCGCCCGCCTTCGCCACGCCCGACCTGCTGGCCGAGATCGCAGCGCGCATCCTGCGCCCCACCGTCCGCGCCATGGCCGCAGCGGGCGCACCCTTCCGTGGGCTGCTCTACGCCGGGCTGATGCTCACCCGTGACGGCCCCTACGTCATCGAATTCAACGCCCGTTTCGGCGACCCCGAAACCCAGGTGGTGCTGCCGCGCCTGCAAAGCGACCTGCTCGACCTCTGCCTCGCCGTCGCCGATGGCCGCCTTGACTCCGTTGCGCCGCCCACGTGGACGCCTGAAGCCGCCTGCGGTGTTGTGCTGGCCTCAGCGGGCTATCCTGGCCCATTTGAAAAGGGGCTGCCGATCACCGGCCTCGACACGCTCGATAGCGACATCCGCGTGTTTCACGCGGGCACGCGCCGCCAGCCCGACGGCGCGCTCGTCACCAGCGGCGGGCGCGTGCTCACGCTCGTCGCCACCGCTCCCACCGTGGCCGCCGCCCGCGCCCGTGTCTACGCCAACATTGACCGTGTCTACTTCTCCGGCGTCCACTACCGCACCGACATCGCCGCCCGCGAGGTTACTGGCTAGGCGGCGATGTGGTAGACGTGTGGGCTATGCAGTAGCTGTGGGAGTAGGAGTGGGCGGCGTCGCTGGCGGCGCAAAGGCGTCCAGGTGGCCGTTCCAGTCTTCGGCGTAGAGCACACCATCGGCGATGGTGGCCGCGCCCTTGAAGTACGACGTGCTGGCGGTCTCCTGGTACGAGTAGATAATCTGGCCCGCGTTGGCCCCCGTCGTGGCGATCACGTCGAGCGTGTTATTCGCGCCGACGACGGCCAACCCTGGCACAGCCATCACCGCGCCCAGCACCGGCCCACTTGTCAGGCAGGTTCGGAAGACGAACGCGCCGGTCGCGGGATTGAGCGCATTCAGGCTGCCAGGGCAGACCACGCCGTTGATCGTCGTCTTGCCGCCGCCCGCGTAGATGTACGTGCCATCCCATGCGCTGGAGGAGATAGTGCCGGTGGTGGGGCTGCTGCCGCCATTGGCGACGTGCGCATGCCACAGCGGCCCGGTGTTGACGTGGGAGCGGTCCCAGGCGTAGTAGTTGCCGTTCTTATCCGCCATGCCGATAAGGTTGCGCTGCACGCCATTGATCGTCGCGGTGAAGAGGGTTGGCGTGGTGCCGAAGTCAATGTCGAGCGCCTTCTGCTGCTTGATCTGCCAGGAGCCGATGAAGCTCAGGTCAGCCGAGTTGAGCGCGATAATGGCTTCGTTGAGATTCTCGAAGGTCGCGCAGGTTCCGGCGTTGGCCGTGCCGAAGTAAAGGATGCCCGTCGCCTCATCCACCGTGATAGACCCCCACACGCCCGCGCCAGTGCAGCCATCGGGGACGATCTTGAAGTCGCCTTGAATCTGGCCAGTGGCGGTGTCGAGCTTGAAGAGTTGGCCCTGCACCTTTGGCGGCGGACAATCGCCGAAGCCCGCGATACCGATATAGACACTGCCATTGTAGATGGCCGGTGAATCCCAAATGAACGTATCAGTGGGCGAGCCAAGTGGCGTCTGCCACAGAACCGCGCCAGTCATCGCGTTCAATTTGTACATCTGGGCATTGCCGCCGCCGACATAGAGCACCGGCGTTGGCGTGCCGTTGATCGTCTCGGTGACGGCGGTCGCGGTGCTGGTCACGCCCATGGTCTTGTTGGTGCAGGAGCTAACTACTTTGCCCAGGTCTGTCTGCCAGATGACGTTGCCGTTGGCGTCTGAGGCGTATTCATTGCCGCCGAACGACCCCCAATAGATCAGGCCGTTGGCGACGACTGGCTGTGTAAAGAGTTGGTGATGCTCCGGAAACTGCCAGATGCGTTGCAGGCTGGGCGCGCTAGTTTGGTTGATGACCGTTTCAGCGCCGTTATAGCCCGTGTGCGCGTTGCCGCCCATGTAGGCGGTCCAGTCATCCGTCTGCGCCGTGAAATGCGGCGTATGAGCATGCGTGAACGTCATCTCGGCGCTGGCGGCAATGACCAGCACCAGCACACCAAGCACCGCCAGCAGACCGCCCCTATGTTTCGCAATAGCAGAGAGACCTGTTCTGATCCCGGCCCAAAACTTCGCCATCTGGCGCTCCGTTCTACCCATTCCACCCACACTGAAGCGTTTGAGAGGCCATTGTGACTGGTAGCGCTACCACGCTACCAAGCGCTCCCATTCTGTACAACGATGAGAGACCCGTTTCAATAACGACATATTCAGCGAGACTATGTGGCTGGATCTGTCTGGCCGAAAACTATACCATCGCATCATGGTGTGATGGAAAGTGCATGCCGACTGGCATGAGTGGCTCGCCGGTGTGCGGCATATACCGGTAGCCGTTCAATCATAAGTGTATACCAGCAGCCACCTGAAAATCCAACGCTAGCTGCGCCAAATCGAGTGCCCTACGCAGCCATCTTTCCCGTTTGCGACGACACTATTCTAGCATTGCATTACCATGCGCATGCGCGATTCGTTAGATATGTGTACAGCTTCCCCTCAGCTCTGCTGTGAATCTACCCAACTCTGCTCGTGTCTGGAGGTGTGCTCATGCGTCGCCGGTTTCCGCGCATCGCGGTGCTGTGCCTGTTACTCGCCGCGTTGCTGCCCATTGGCCTGTTCGCCGGAGTGCGCCTGACGCAGGCGGCCAGCCCGAAAATCCACCTTGAGCCGTGCTGCGATCCCACCTCTGGCACACCAGCCTCGAACTTTCGCATCAAAGGCACGTACTTTGGGGCAACTGAACAGGTGACGATCACCTTCGATAGCGCCCAGATTGGCATTGCGACCACTGACAGCACCGGCGTGTTTAAGACCAAGCTCAAAGTGCCCGCTACCGCGCAGCCCGGCAAACACACCGTCACCGCGCACGGTCAGACCAGTGGCCTATCCGCATCCGCCACGTTCCTGGTGCGGACGACCTGGGAGGGCTTCGGCTATCTCCCCTTCGGAGGGCGTTACAACTCGTTCGAGAACACCATCGCGCCAGGCAATGTCGCGAACTTGACGCTGGATTGGTCGTATGCCGCGGGCAGCGCCGTTGTTTCATCGCCCGCTGAAGTACACAACGTCATCTATGCCGCGTCACAGAGCGGCACACTCTTCGCGCTGGCCGATGCGACTGGCGCGTCTGCCTGGAGCTATCCCATCGGCAGCGCTGTCGCCTCGTCTCCCGAAGTCGAAGACCAGGTGATCTACATCGGCGCGGACGACGGCAAGCTCTACGCCATTTCCACCGCTGGCGCGTTCCTCTGGTCCGGTGCGACCGGCGGCGCAATTCGCTCCGCGCCCGTTGATGCCGAGGGCCTCTCTGGCAGTGTAGACGCGATGATTATCGCTGGCTCGAACGATGGCAGCTTGTATGCGTTCAACGCCGACGGCTGTGGCGCGGGCGTCACCTCCTGCTCACCCCTGTGGACCGGCGCGACCGGCGGCGCGATCAACTCCTCGCCCTCCTACAACCGGGGCGTGGTCTACGTCGGCTCCGATGATGGCAAGCTCTACGCCTTCAACGTCTATGGCTGCGGCGCGGCAACCTGCGCCCCACTGTGGACCGGCGCGACCGGCGGCGCGATTACATCGTATCCAGCCGTGGTGAATGGGGTCGTGTACGTCAGTTCCAGTGATGGCAAGCTCTACGCCTTCAACTCGGCTGGCTGTGGCAGCGCCACCTGCTCACCGCTGTGGGCGGGCGTCACCAGCGGCACGAATCTCTCATCTCCAGCATTTGCAAAAGGCGCGGTGTATGTGGGGGCAAGTGATGGCAAGCTCTACGCCTTCAGCGCCGCTGGCTGCGGTGCGGCAACCTGCGCCCCCCTGTGGACCGGCGCGACCGGCGGAGCCATCGCATCATCGCCCGCCATTGCCAATGGCCTGGTCTACGTTGGCTCAGATGACGGCAAGCTCTACGCCTTCAAGGTCGGTTGCGCCAGTGGTGGCGCAAGCTGCGCCCCACTGTGGACCGGTGTGACCGGCGGCGCGATCACTTCGTCGCCTGCTGTCGCCAATGGCGTGGTCAATGTCGGCTCGGATGACGGCAAGCTCTACGCCTTTCACCTGCCCGGCGCCACCCCATAACAGCGCCAAGCGTCTGTACCCTCCTTACTATGCCGCAACAATACCGATAGCCAGACTGGACACAAGATGATAGCATAAGGAGCATCGCAGGCCGTGCGGTATACCCGCGTCACGCGGGCAGTGGATGAGAGGGATGAACTGTATGTGGGGACGGCGCAACGCCTCGACCAATGGCTCCTCCGCGAAGGTCGCGGGAACTCCGAAAGCGCTGAGCGCGCTCGATGATTTACTGCGGCAGGCTGAATGGGATCGCTTGAGCGACGCGGACCGCACCGCATTGCTCAGCGCATTCCCACAGCGCGAAGCGCCCACGCTGGTGGATGCGCCGGCAACGCCAGAGCCAGGCGCCGATGAGCAACTACAAGACTGGGTGGCTGGGCTGGTGGCCGCGCGCATGCAACCAGAGCTTGCCGGTGTGGTGCGTGGCTGGCTGGCCGCCGCGCCGCCCGACGCACATCTCTTCGTCAGCGGCAGCCAGGGGCAGGGGCGCACCAGCCTGATCGCGTCGCTGGCGCGCGAGGCGATGCGCGCTCGCCCCGCGCAACCCGATTACTGTTACGTACCCGATCCCGCCGCGCTGGATCGCCCGACGCTGCTGCTGCTGCCAGCGGGCACAGGCGACGACTTCCTGCGGGCGCTCTCCGATGCGCTGGGGCAGGTCTGCCAGAGTTGGGATGGCGACAGCGACGACAGCGGCGATGACGATAAGAGCAGTGACGCCAATGCCCAGCAATCCGTGGGCAGCAACGGCGCAAGCGCGAGCCAGAGCCAGAATGGAACTGCGGCAGGGGACAAGACTTTCAAGCGGGGCGCGCTGATTGCCGCTTTCCATGGCGCGCTCACCGCTGTTGCGCCGAAGGAAGCAGCAGCGTATCTCGACCGCTTGCGCGGCGCGCTGGATCAGCACAACGCCAATGACACCACGCCGCCGCTCTGCGGCAACGATATGCCCATCGGCAATGTGCGGGTCGCCAGAGATGGCGCTGACGCCGCGAATGGCGCGCCGGTGGTGGTCACATCGCTGGCGCAGACGGGGCTAACCGACGCGCTGTTGCAGGCGAATGGCGGTGTGCTGATTCTCCCAGCGGCGGACCTGCTGGATTCGAGCACGTGGACGCAATTCGCGGGGGCGCTCAAGTCGGGTACGCTGGCGTTGAAGTCGGGGTGGCCGCCGCTGCCGCTCTCGGTGCGGGTGGCGCTGATCGGCTCGGCGGACTCATATCGCGCGCTCTACAATAACACCGAAGACTTCGTGCGATTGTTCCGCTACGAAGCCTGGGCCAATTGGGATGTTGCCTGGGGCCGTGAGTCTGAGGCGGTGTACGCCGCGCTGGCGGCTGGGGTGAGCAAACGCTACGGCCTGCCGCCGTTCGATGCCAGCGCCGTCGCGCGCCTGGTGGAGGAAAATGCCCGCCGGGTGGACACGCTGAACCGCAGCCGCTTAGGCACGAATCTGCTGCTGCCGCACGACATCGCGCTGGAGGCCGGTCGCGCCGCGCGAACCCGGTCGGCGGCGGCCACCACCGGCGCGGACGTGGACGCCGTGCTGCAACAGCGGCGTGCGCTGCAAAGCATGAACGCCCAGCGTGTGCGCGAGGCGATCATGACCGGCGCGGAGATTACCCCGACGGATGGCACGGCGCTCGGCCAGATCAACGGCCTGGGCATCTACGAGGTTCACCCGTGGGAGGGCCGCTTCGCGGTGCCGATGCGCATCAGTGTCACGGTCAGCCCTGGGCGCGATGAGCAACTATTCGACATCGAGCAGGCCGTCTCCGAGGCGGACGCGAACCATGTACGCGGCGCGCTGACCGTGGAAGGCTATCTGACGCAGCATTATTCGCAGAATGGCCCCGTCAACGCTATTGCGCGGGTGCGCTTCGAGCAAGAGCACGGCGCGACTGGCGGCGATAGCGCATCGGCGGCGTTGCTCTTCGCGCTGCTCTCGGCGCTCGCCGATGCGCCGATTCGCTGCTCATACGCCATCACCGGCGCGGTGGGGCAGTACGGCGAGATTCAGCCCATCGGCGGCGTCAACACCAAGATCGAGGGCTTCTGGGAGATCTGCCGTCAGCGCCGTGCCCAGGGTGAACGCCCCGAAGGCGGCCACGGCGTATTGATTCCCACCGTCAACGCCCGTGATGTGATGCTCCGGCCAGAGGTGGCGATGTCCATCGCCCATGAGGGATGGTTCCATATCTTCCCCATCAGCACGGTGGATGATGGTATTCCGCTGCTCATGGGCCTCTCGCCGCATGACCTGCACGAGCGCGTGCAGCGGAAACTGAAGCGCCTGCATGCGCTGGCGACGCGCACGCACTCATCGCTCTAGCCTGCACATTCTGCCACTCACGCACGCTGCGACACGCCATCACTGGTTCCCGTATCGAGGGACTGGTGGTGGCGTGTTCGTTCATCATTGGCGCACATTCGGGCGCGGGTAATGCGCCCAGGCGCGCGGGAGGCAAATGCCCATTGACGTGGCCCGCTTGCCCATGTACGCTTGTTTTGTGTTGTGATATGCCACCTCGGTGCTGCGCCCGTCACAATGGTGGAGGTCGCAAGCAGGGAGCTTACGGGAGGTGCGGTATCGCGACCCAGTGATGTGCCGTGTAGTGGATGTTGGCAGGCAAATGGGAGGTCTATCGTGTTCGCAAAGAGCCGAAAGCGCGTCCTTGCGGTGGGCGCAGTGATCACGGCCTGTGTCGCGTTGCTGGTCGTCTGGGCGACGGTCCCGGTCGGCGCGACGCCATTGAGCGCGGATAACACGCTGGCGGCGGGGACGCCGCACATGTTGAAGGTGCATCACGCCGGCGATGCGCTGCCGGGCGCAGGTGTACCCCTGACGTACCATAAGGGCAAAGTGATGCAGGCGCAGGAGATCAGCTATGCGATCTTCTGGGAGCCGTCGAACCTGCAAAACGGCAACGCGACTCAAGTCAGCCCGACGTACAACAGCCTGCTCAAGCAGTACCTCGGCGATGTGGGCGGCAATGGGCTGTACAACAATAACACCCAGTATTACCAGGTCGTCAGCGGAGCCAAGAAGTTCATCATCAACAAGTCGTCGTTCGGCGGCGCCTGGGTGGATACGTCCGCATATCCGGCGTCTGGCTGCACCGATAGCGCCACGCCGGGCAACTGCGTGACCGACCTGCAAATTCAGGCCGAGGTGGCCAAGGCCATCT
Source organism: Ktedonobacterales bacterium (assembly GCA_030167145.1). Classification (GTDB taxonomy): domain Bacteria; phylum Chloroflexota; class Ktedonobacteria; order Ktedonobacterales; family JADMIN01; genus SMAG-U1939. The sequence goes on from CP126532.1 coordinate 1,493,741, forward strand.
CCACCAAGGGCTGGAGCGCGGGACTGACACACATGTTCTTTGTCTTCACCTCGTCTGGCGAAGGCTCGTGCTTCGATGGCTCCAGCACCACCTGCGCGTTCACAGACTATTGCGCGTACCACAACTACTACACCAACACCAGCGGCCACCCGGTGATCTATGCCAATATGCCCTACACCGGCACGTCGCTCGCTGGCTGCGGTGTCTCGAAGTCACCCAACAACGACGTCGCCGCCGACAGCACCATCAACGTCACCAGCCACGAGCAGATGGAAGCCGTCACCGACCCACGGCTCAACGCCTGGTACGATTCCAGCGGCGCGGAGATCGGCGACAAGTGCGCGTGGAACTTCGGCACGCTGAGCTACGACGGCGGCAAGGCCAACGAGAGTTGGAACGGCCACTTCTACATCCTGCAGCAGGAGTGGGACAACTCCACGGGCGGCTGTGTTCAGGCCGGGCCATAATCCAACCCATCCCTGGCGCTTCGTATGAGCGCATGTGGCCGACTCCAACCGTGTCGTTGGGTTCGGCCATTTTGTTTTGTGCCGCTTTCCCTTATCACGAATCACGAACAATACTCGCGACCTCGATAGTTTAGAAAGTACAGAGCATTCTCCGCACGATATGAAGCATTCTCGCAAGTGAAATGCAGCAACCGTGAAGAACAAATTGACAGACGCAGGCAAGAAGTGTATGCTCTGCGACAGAGCGGTAAAAGCTCGTCCAGCGGTGTGCTGGATTGTCAGGTCATCATGGGCATCTCTAGAGAAACGGAAGTGGAGGTATCCTATGGCGTTGGGCGTTGGGCGTTGGGCGTTGGGCGTGTAATGCCTGCAAGCAGTTCGCGCAAGTCCTCTTTGCGCGAGTCCGATTTCGCGCGGTTCGTGTTATGGTGCTTGGTGTGCTAATCGCATCGTTCTGTTCCATTTTTGTGAATCTCCATCTATCTCCCGTGCATGCTGCGACCGAACCACCAGCGGACTGGAGCTTCTATGTGCAAATGGCAGACACGACGACAGCGTACAATCTTGGCCATAACCAGGGCACCTACGATGCCAGCCACAGTAACAGCAATAGCGAGGTTGTCCTCGACTTCGGCGGCCAGAAGTCTGATCTCAGTGGCGCGATCATGGTATTCAACGCGGGAGATATCTCGAACGCTCAGATCGAGAGTGTGGCCGAAAATTTCGCGCGCGGTTACTATGGTGGCACTGGGGCGGATACCATTTCCGTGCTGACGCTTGGCATCGGCACCAACAACTCTGCCTACCACGTGGACTACAACGGTGGCTACCAGTGGGCGCAGTTGGTGGGCACGATCAATACCTATGTTCAGCAGCAGGGATGGGGCACGCAAGTCCACGTGATCGGCGCCAACGACATCGAGCCAGGTTTCGATGATTACGCGGATACCTACAACTGGGTGCAAGGCTATGCAGGGTATGGCAGCGCCTACCTCAATTACGGCTCCGCCGATGGCTGTTCGCAAACCGATTCGTCGGGCACCAGCGCATGCAACAATGGCATCGGCGGATGGACGCAAGCCGATGTCTGGTATGTGAGTTGGGGAGCCTTCCCAGCCATGCCCCTCCCCGAGATCTACTACTCGTCTATGGCGCTGCAATGGACGATGATCAGCCTCTACGGCGCACAGCACAAAGGGGGCGCGGTGCCCATGCAAGGACCATGGGACGAATACGACGAATGTCCCTCCACCCTGACCTCAGCGCAGGCCTGGACCGATTTCTCGAACGACCTGAACAGTTACTCCCAGACCAAGCAGACCATGCCCTACGCCGCCGAGATCCACACCGAGGGCTCGAACACACAAAGATGTTAAGAAGTGGTCGCGAGTGTACTCGCAGTCGTTGAAGCATTTTGGTTCGAGAGAGATGAAGGAGACCCAGCATGGGCACACAACCACAACCCAAGATTCGCTTTCCTAAATGGTCGGTGCGGCACGGTAGCGCCCGCGTACTGCTGCTCAGTGCGGCGGTGGTCCTCGCGCTGCTGACCGGCGGTGTGCTCGTCTCGCAGCGGGTGATTTTGGCGGGCGACAGCTCCGCGAAGTATCCTGCCGCCAAGGCGACCTACATGGCGCGTTATCAACAAGCGCAGGCCACCGCGCAGGCCAAATACCCGACAGCGAGCAAAGGAGGCCCCACCATTTACACACCCTCCTCACCGCAGCCAACCCCAACCTTCCAGGCAGGAATCGTTGATACGCACGAAGGACCCTTCCCCGCCTGTGACCTCACGGTACGCAACGCCTGGCAGGGGCAGGTGAGTGGCGTCTGGGAACTCGTGTACGCGGGTGTGGTCTATTCCGATAAGGCGATGTGCACCGGAGGACAGGGTGGGCTGCGCATCTACAATAGAGTGAGCACCGCCAGTCTGGGTACGTTCTTAGCGCCTGCGGGCACGAGCGCGCTAACCATCACGGCGGTCAACGGCGTGGTGATGCAGTTGCGCTCCGATACCGGCCAGATCCTCACCTTCAACCTGCAAACCCATCAATACGCCGCCGGATAATCGGCTTTGCGTGCAGGACGCCCGGATGACGGCTATGAGGCCGCGTCCGGGCGTCTCATTTGGGCTTGTGCGGGGCCTGGTTGCGGCGGCGTGGCGCGCATTGTACAATATGCTGGCCTTGTTCAATAGACATCGCACGTATGCGTCGCGGTCTGCGCCTCCGCCCGCCGGATATCCCCGCACGCGAGCGGACCGCGCCCAGCCGTGCGCCATCGCGCCGCATCGCGCTCAACGAGGAGCCTAGCCCTGTGTCCGAGTCCGAACTGTATCAGGATAGCTATAAGACGCGCGACCTCCCCGCGGGCCTGCGTCTGATCGAAGGCGGCGTCACCGCCGCGCCCGGCTTCCGCGCCGGAACCCTCTACTGCGGCATCAAGTCCGATCCCACGCCCGACCTGGCGATGCTCGTCGCCGATGAGGTGTGCCAGGTCGCCGCCACCTTCACCACCAGCCGCACCGCCTCGCACATCATCCATGTGGATAAGGCGCACCTCGCCGCCAGTGGCTATCGGGCGCGGGCCGTCGTCGTCAACAGCGGCAACGCCAACTGCTCGAATGGGCCGCGCGGTCTGGCGGACGCCCAGCGCATGACGGAACTGACGGCGCAAAAGCTCGGACTCGACCCTAACCTCGTGCTGGTCTCTTCCACCGGCATCATCGGGCGTCCGCTGCCGATGGAGAAGGTCGAGAGTGGCATCGCCGACATGCAGGTCGCCGACGACGGCGGCCCCGCCTACTCACGCGGCATCATGACCACCGATACCCGCCCCAAGATCATCGCCGTCGAGTTTGAGCTAGGCGGCACAATAGTGCGCCTGGGCGGCTCGACCAAAGGTGTCGGCATGATCTACCCCAATATGGCGACGATGCTCTGCTACCTCACCACCAATGCCGTTCTCGATCACGACTTCCAGCACGAAGTCTTCCGCGCCGCCGTCAACGACTCTTTCAACATGGTCTGCGTGGACCACGACATGTCCACCAATGACTCGGCGTTCCTCTTCGCCAATGGGCAGGCGGGCAACGCGCCCGTGCGCGCGGGCACGCCAGAGGCCGAGACCTTCGCGGCGGCGCTGCGCTACGTCACCCGCTACCTCGCCCGCGAGATGGCGCGCGACGGCGAAGGCGCGACCAAACTGATGATCGTCAAGGTGCGCGGCGCGGCGACCGACGCCGATGCGCGTAAGGCCGCACGCGGCATCACCTCCTCGGCGATCTGGCAGTGCGCGGTGGCGGGCGGCGATCCCAACTGGGGCCGTGTCATCGCCGCGCTCGGCGCCACTGGCGCCGACGTAGACCATAGCCGGCTCGACATATCCCTGGGGGACGTGCTGATCGTGCATGAGGGCGTCGCCACGGCCTACGATCAAGCGCAGGCGCAGCAAGCCATGACCGGACCTGATGTTTATGTGAACTTGCATTTACACATGGGCGAGGCCACGGCAACCGCCTGGGGCTGCGACCTGACCCACGGTTATATTGACGAGAACGCGACGTACACCCGCTAGGAGAAGACACATGGCCAGCCCTGAAATGATGCGCCAACCTGAGCAGCGCGACTGGGTCGCAATGGAGCGCAAATACTATCAACACACTTTCACCCGCAATCTGGTGATGGAACGCGGCGAAGGTGTGCGGATCTGGGACGCCAACGGCAAGGTGTACCTCGATCTCGTCGCGGGCATCGCCACGAATGTACTCGGCCACGCCCATCCCAATGTCGTCCGCGCGATTCAGCAGCAGGCGACCAAGCTGATCCACACCTCGAATCTGTATATCAACGAGCGGCAGGTTGAGCTTGCCGAACTGCTCTACAACGTCAGCGGCGAGATGAAGTCGTTCTTCTCGAACAGCGGCGCGGAGGCCAACGAAGGCGCGATCAAGCTCGCGCGCAAATATGGGCGCGTGCATCGCAACGGCGCATACGGCATCATCAGCATGGAGCGCTCATTCCACGGGCGCACGCTGGCCACCACCGCCGCCACCGGCCAGAAGAAATATCAGGATACCTGGCTGCCCCTGCCTGACGGCTTTTCGCAGGTGCCTTTCAACGATCTGGATGCCGTGAAAGCTGCGACCACCGACAACACTATCGCCATTCTCGTCGAGGCCGTGCAGGGCGAAGGCGGCATCCATCCCGCCAGCCAGGAATACATGCGCGGCCTGCGCGCCTGGTGTGATGAGCAGAACCTGGTCCTGATCTGCGATGAGGTGCAGGCGGGCAACGGGCGCACCGGCAAGTATTTTAGCTGGCAGCACTACGGTGTCCAGCCCGACATCACCACCACGGCCAAGGGGCTGGCGGGCGGCGTACCCATCGGCGCGATGCTGGCCGCGCCGCGCGCCGACATCTTCGAGCCAGGCGACCACGGCACCACCTTCGGCGGCAACGCGATTGCCTGCGCCGCTGGTGTCGCCACCATTCGCACGATTCTGGAAGAGCATCTGTTGGAGCACGCGACCCAGATGGGCGAGTATCTTGGCGGCAAGATTGACGGGCTGGCCAAAAAATACGACATCATCACCGCTACGCGCGGCATCGGCCTGATGCGCGCCTTCGATCTCGCCGAGCCTCGCGCGCAAGAGATCATGGAGCACGCTTCTGAGCGTGGCCTGCTCATCACCAACGCGGGCCTTGGAACGATTCGCATGATTCCGCCGCTGATCTTGCAGCGGGCTGATGTTGACGAAGCCATCGAAAAACTGGATGCGTCACTCGCGGCGCTCTAGCATCAATAACTACTTCCCGGAAACGGGCAGAGGAGCTATCCATCATGGCGCAGGACAGCAATTCACCGAACAGCACAGGCGCGGCCAACCCCGCCCCTGCCAGCGAATATATGAAGCAGGGTAACGCCGCCGCTGCTGACGGCGATTTCGAAGCGGCGGAAGAGGCGTTCGAGCAGGCGGTCGCGGCCAATCCATCGGATGCCCGCGCACGCTACAATCTGGCCCTCGCCCGCCAGAACCTGGGCGACCCGGAAGGCGCTATCGCGTCGTACTGGCGTGCGATCCAGATTGACACGAACCTGATCGAAGCCTACGTCAATCTCGGCAATCTCTATGGCGAGCTGGGCTTGGACGAAGAAGCGCTGGAAGTCTTCCAGCAAGCGCTGGAGATTGACAACACCAGCGACGAACTCTACATCAATTTGGGCGACGCCTACCGCAACCTGGGTTACTTCGATGACGCCATCCTGGCATACCGGCAGGCGCAGATTCTGAATCCACAGAATACGCTGGCCACCGACAACCTGACCGATGTGCGCGAGCGGCTCAACGAGCAGGGCGAATATATCGCAGACCTGGAAAAGCGGCTGGACGAAGACCCCCGCGACCTGGAACGCTACGCCGACCTCGCCACTGCGTACCTTGAAGCGCACCGTGACCAGGACGCGCTCAACCTCGTCAACCAGATGGTAGGGCTTGACCCCAACGCGCCGCTGACCTACGAGACGCAGGCCAGTGTCTATGAGCAGATGGCCCAGCCCGATGAGGCCGCCGCCGCCTGGCAGCGTGTGGTCGAGCTTTCGCCCGACGACGCCGAAGCCTGGGAGCACCTGGGCACGTGGCGCGAGGAGCAGGGGCGCATTGATGATTCCGTCGCCGCCTACCGCCGCGCCGCGGAGCTGCGTCCGGGGTCGGTAGCCGCACGCTTCAGCCTCGCCGAGGTGCTGCGCGATGCCGACCGCTTTGATGAGGCCATCGCCGCCTTTAGCGAACTGGTGGCAGAGCACAAGGGCAAGCTCGGCGAAGATAGCGAAGAGACGCTGATCGCCGCCTACAACGGGTTGGCCGAATGCCAGAATCTGGCGGAGAAGTACGACGACGCCCTGGCCACGGCCAACGCCTGCCTGGAAAGCTTCCCGGAGCAATCCGAGGCGCTGTATGAGCGCGCGTCAGCCCTCGATGGGCTGGGGCGCCACGACGAGGCCATCGCCGCGTATGAGAGCGCCCTGCAAGGCGATCCACTGAACGCGGGCATCTGCAATGACCTCGCAGATACCTACCTTCAGGTGGGGCGCGCGCAGGACGCCATCGAAATGGCGCAGACCGCCATCGCCCTGGAGCCAGGATTTGTGGTGGGCTACGAGACGCTCGCGCAGGCATTCGAGCGCGTGGGCCGCGCCGCAGAAGCCCAGGAGGCCCGCCGCCAAGCCGAGGAAATCCGCCAGATTCTGGAGGAGGACGACGAGAGCTAGCTCAGGCGAGCCAGTGGCATCGCCTGTTGAGGCGCGTGGCGTGTGGTATGCGGATGGGAACGACAGACTGACCCGTGGTTGAAAGGAGACCGGGAATGTTCTGTATGGGATGTGGGGCGGAGACACCGCCACGCGCTGCGGCCTGCCCCGTCTGCGGGCGCGAATTGGGCCGCCCGGTGAGCACGACGCACGCAACATCGGGGGAAGATACCCTGACCCCCCATCCCGAACAGATGCGGACGGTACACCCGCCCTCGGCATCCCCGCCCATGCCAAGCATCGCGACCGGCGATCTGGATATGCCCGGCTTTCCGCGCGATGGGTTAGGCCGTGCCGTCTTATTCACGGCCATCGCGATGATCGTGGATTTCCTTGCGCCGTGGGTCAATGTGGATGGCGTGGCGCAGATCTCGCCATCGGTGCTCGGCCTGCCGGTTTTGCTGCCCGCGCTGGCGCTGGGGCTAGCGGCGCTCCCGGTGTTCCGCGCGTCACTGCGTGCCCAGCCCCAGTATGCCGCGCTGCCGCTAGTGATCGGCGCAGTCAGCTTCGGCGCCGCGGCGGTCATCTGGCTGCGTACCTCTTTTGCCGCGCCGCTGCAAGCTGCCCTAGGCAACACCGCTGGCAATGGTCCGGCGTATGCGGCGCGCATCGGCCTGTATCTCTTCCTGCTGGGCGCCGCCGTTCTCACGATTACCGGGTATCAACTCTTCCTCAATGCCGCCACCGCCAGCGCCGCCCAACAGCGCGCCACTACGCCCACGCTAGCACAGAAACCCGCCGTTGGTTCTGCATCTGTGCGATCAGCCACGAGCGTTGCCAGTACCCCCGCTCTGCCAGTGAGCGCGCCGCTCGCGTTGGCCGGTACTCTGGCTGATCCCCCCACTGAAGCGGTGATGCTCCCCGTGCAGCCCGTTCCAATGAGCCAGCTCGCCGACATATCCCCCGCGCCCGTTGCCGCGCCTGCTGTGGATGTCGCGACCGCGCACGAGAATGGACATTCCGGCATTGCGCTACCAGGCAGCCCCGCTTGGAATCAGGCGCCAGCGCTTCCCTCGCACCAGCGCCCATCTCCGGCGGCTGGCTGGCCGCGCCACCCCAACATGCGCCGTCGCTAGCCGCCAGCGAACACGCGAGCGTGTCACCCGGCCAGCGCAATATCGCTGCACAGGCTGATCCGCGTAACCTGGGCCACATGCGGCATCGTCATCAGCGAGCGAACGAGGCCCAGCAGACGCTCTAGCTCGAACGGCTTGCGAACCAGCGCGCTTGCTGGCGGTGGACATTCATCCTCGTGCGGCGGGCACGCCGTCATAATGACGATACGGTGCCGTTCGAGCAATGTTGGCCGTTCCAGCAGCCATGCGCAGACTGTCAACCCGTCCACACGTGGCATCATCACATCCATCAGCACCAGGCACGGCTCTTCTTGCGCCTCGAGCGTCGCCACCACATCCGCGCCGTCGCTGAGCGTCGCCACCGTGTACCCCTCAAACTCCAGTGCAATCGTCAACAGTTCCCGGATTGCTTTGTCGTCGTCCACGACCAATACCTGTGTCATCGCCGCTGCTCCCTTCCGCGCCACCGCCCCCGTGTGTGGCGCGTGCTCTCGCCTCGCCACCTTTCGCAAATAGAACATTAGTTCTAATATCACTATTGTAACGCGCGCTGCCCCTTCTGACAAGGGGGAATGCGACGAATTTCCGGAGTATAGCCGTTCGTGGCTAGGGGCGGCGGCCAGATGGGCTACCAGGCATCGGGGTGCTGTTCGGTTTCCTGGGGTGGCTGTGGTTGTGGGCGCGGCTCTGGGGTGGGCGTCTGCCGCTGCTCTGGCGGTTGCGACGGCGTGAGGCGCGGTGGCCCCAGTCGCGCTCGTGGCTCCTTTGGTGGGCCAAGGCGTTGCAGCAGGTATGCGCCATCCTTCCCTGGCGGCAGCGTCGGCAGCGACGAGCCACGCGCATCCGGCGCGGTTGGGCGGCGCGTGCCCAATACTGCCTCGCAGCGTAGCTCGATCTCGCCGATCAGCAAGACGTCGCCCGGATGCAATTGCGCGGGCGCGGTCAGTTCCTCGCCGTTGAGCCATGTGCCGTTGATGCTCTGCCAGGCGTTAACGAAATAGCCCGTGCGCTGGCGCACGATCTGGGCATGCTGCCTGCTCACCGATTCGTCGGGCAGGCAAATCTGCTGCTCTGGGCCGCGACCGATGCCCACCATCTGCTGGTTCAGCAGCCAGCGCGCGCCAACTATGGGGCCATTGACCGCGACGAGCGCCAGCGCTGGCGTCTGCGTCGCGGGGCCAGATGACACGCCGCGCACCTTGCGGGTCTCGACCTCCGCCGGGAAGGTCGCGTCCATTGCTGTCGCGAGGATCTCGAAGCGGTAGACCAGATTGCCCACCTTGATCACGTCGCCCGTCTTGAGCGGCGCCATACCAATCACGGCCTGCCGATTGAGAAAGGTGCCATTGGTGCTGTGGCGGTCCACCAATTCCACGTTATTAGGATCCCAGCGAATTTCGGCGTGATACCGCGAGGCAACGAGATCTTCCAACACAATATCGTTATCGTTCTCGCGACCCAACAGGGTAAGCTGGCGCGTGAGCAAGTTCACTTGCCCCGCGTATGGCTGCTCCATCGCGACCAACTGACCCCAGGGATGTCCTTTGCCAAGCGGTTCGATACGCCGCCCAGGGTCATTCAGCGCCCGCAGCACGGTGGATGATGACAGACGCTGGATAGGATGCCCCTGCTCAGCAGCGACCAGTGGCGCCGTGAGCAAGGTGTATCCGGCAACTACGGCCAGCGGCAAACACCAGCCAAGCACAATGCTCCAGCACAGCCAGAATGTGATCTCATTCACATTGAGCGCCGGACCATAGAGGTCAAGCCGGTTGAGATTCCACCAGATCGGCGGCAGCGTGAGGAAGGAGGCGAGGATGCAGCAGAGCAGCGAGCGAACGAACTGGCGCGTCGTGCCACGCCTGCGCCGTGTCGCGTAGAGCACGATGTACGCTACCGAGGCAAGCGCGCAGGCAAGTCCGCCATAGCTGCCCATGCCAAACCACATAGGGAAGTCAACACTCACATCGCTGCTCCCGTTCCGAGTCCGCCGCTGATCTGCTTCGTGCTCCACGACACTATTCGATAGGCTCGATACCCTGAGTGCGCTCGTACTGGATATCTATCACCTTCTGAATCTGACCCTGAGCCGCATAGGAAGTATACTCGTTATTACCATGTACATGGGCCTGATTCCCACTGACACCGCCATTCAGGTCGGAGGTTTCCCAATAGCCGATGGGCGCGTTAGTCCCCGCGCCGAGCGCGACGCCAAGAAAGACGTGCCCTGGCACCAGCACGAAGAACGCCCGCATACCCAGCGCTTCCGCCGCCGAAGCCAGAATTGCCGTGGTTTCGACGCACATCCCCGTCGGATAGCGAGCGCTCAGAACATCCTGCGGCAGCTTGATGCGCTGCTCGGCGTCCAGGCTGTAGGGGATATTGTCCTGCGCGTAGCTGACGTGGTAGACCAATTGCAAGGTGTCGAAGATGGCGTTGATTTGATTCGTTACGTCTTGCGGGCTAGCATCGCCCGCGCCGTAGCCGAAGAGGCTGCTCGTGCCCGGATAGCTGCCGCTATGCTGTTGCAGCCATTGCGCGCTGCGCCCGATGAGATCCGCGATGACCGGCGCATGCGGTGTGACCCAGCCCGCGAGATAGGGCGAGTTATCCGTGCCCGTTGCCGGGTCGTACCAGTGCATATATTGCCGCGACATCAGTTTCACGGGCACGGTCGTGTCGCACGGGGCGGCGCTATCGCTCTCCACATGCAGCTCGATCTGCGCGTCGCGCTGCCCCGGACTTACCAGCGCGTCCAGCACTGTATTATCCAGCAGTGGCGGCTTGAATGACAGATCTTGAAACGCGGGTGCGGCCTGTGCTTCGATCATCTGCACCTGGGTGAAATGCGGCACGCTGACGCTGATATGCAGTTCTTGAGGAGTGGAACTGCGGAACCGCAATGACAAGAGGCTCGGTTGGTTGACATACAGGCCAGTGTAGACAGTCTTCGGTGGACTCCAGGTAATCAGCGTGCCGCATGGCCCCAACGGCGCAATTTGGTAATTCGCGTTCGCTAGATGATACTTCTCGAAGAGGCGCATCCCCATCGTGACATATCCTGTGCCACCGGCCACCAACACGAGCATGATGATGCCCAGGCTCAGATAGCGCCTGTGCGCTCCGCCCTTCTTCACCTGTTTCCCCCAACGCTCACCTTGCCTGCCGCTTCACGCCGTTCGTCCCCATTCCCAGCGTGAGTGATTGTGTATCACAGACTAGCACCAGTACCGCTGTCTAGGCAACTCAAGCGGGACTTTCACCCATGCTACAAATGCAGCACAGTGATGCTGCTGAGGCGCTCCGCATCAACCCGCGCGTCGTGTGCCGCGCTTCGTCGGCGTGACGGTGCCAGCGAAGAGCGCGTTGGCCCAGACCAACTTCGCATTGGCATCCAGTGTGCTGGCAAAGACGCGCCAGATGCGTTCCCAAACGCCACTTTCTTCCCATTCGGATAGCCGCCGCCAGCACGTGACGGGGCTGCCATATTCACTGGGCAGATCGTGCCAGCGGCAACCAGTCCGCAACACATAGAGGATGCCATCCAGCGTGCGCCGATCATCGGCACGGGGCCGTCCTTCTTTTTTCGCGCTCGGCATCAGCGGGCGGATCGCCTCCCACTGCGCGTCGCTGACGCGGATCTCGCGCACCGCCGTCTGCTCACGTGTGCGCAGTGCGTCTTCGCTGCTGTTCCAGGCCGTGCCAATGCGCTGAAACGAGTCGTTGTAATGCTCGACCGTGACCGACTCTGAGAGATCAGCTTCACCGGGCATCACGACGACTTCATCCCAATGCTCGCCCGCGAACTGCGTGAGCGCGTCGAGATCCTTCCATACCGAAACCACGACAAAGACATCAGGCGCCGCCGCCATCGGCTTACCCACATGCAGCGCCACCAACCCCGGCGCAGTGCGCACCTGCGGGACGAACGTTTCCTGTACCAGCCGCTCATACGCCCCGCGCATACCTGGCTTCACCCGTGCGCGAAAGATGCGCAGAATCATGCCTTTGTCCTCCTTCATGGCAGTATAGCACGAGTTTTGAAATAGCTCCTTGAACTTCTGCGGCTTCGCTGGCCAGCACGCAGATGGGCGTCGTCATTGTGCGTGATGCGTCGCTGCTCGGCCATGTGACGATACAGTAGCGCAGGGAGCTGCCGCTGATACGCGATACGCGATACGCGATACGCGATATATGCAAACATCCCCCACTGATCTCATGAACCAGCAGGGGATGCGTTGCGTGCGAGCCAGCGTAGCGCGGAATGGGCTAGTGCTTGTCCGCCTCGGAATGGTGGTGTCCAGGAAGGTGTGAGGTGATGCCATGCTCCACACTGCCCACCTCGTGGCCGATGCCACCGGCGACCGCGCCAACGCCGCCCACAACCGCGCGCCCAAGACCGCCCGCGTCGCTGGCGATGGTGTGGCCGAGCGCACCCGCGTCGGTCACTGCCGTCTTGCCAAGATGAATCGCGCCCTCTTCGGCCTTCTGCGCCAGGATGGCAATCTCTTCAGCGGCCTTCTTCTCCAGCTTCTCTGCCTCTTCGACTATCAGTTCGACGGCCTTAATCATCGCGCGCAGAATCTCGCCAATCGCCACAGTGATCGCGGCGGCATAGCCAAAGGCGATGGCCAGTGCCGCCGCCGCCAGGTGGGTCGCGCCTGCTGGCGGAAATTGATGACTCAGCAAATAGCCAACGAATTCGGTTGCGACGGCAACCAACACCGCTACGATGAATCCGGTCGCCGCCACCGCGAAGAATGCTCGCCGCAGACCCGTCAGCATATGCTTCACGGTCGTCCCGAGCAACCCAACAAGTCGCCTCTCCATTATCCACTCCTCTATCCCACTTCAGCGCGGGAGACCACAAGGCATTCACGGAATGGTTGCCACTCCGTCACTCGCACTAGTGTGCCAGATTTCGCGCACCCTGGCAAGTGTGCATCACCAGATGGCTCATCAGTGCGGCAATTTCGCGCCATACCCACATATGCATACGCACAGAGTGGTGAAATAGTTCGGTCGCTTAGAATGGCGAGCGCCCAGCCTGTGCTAAGGCATACTTCTTGCCACCAAGCCAAGCGATAGGCGCTACTAACGATAGTGTTATTAGGACATGACGCTGGCGCTCACCCGACATGTATCTTAGGGAGTACGTCCATGCTCCGCGAGACCGGAATTGATGATACCGATGCGGCAAGCAGCAAAAATGAGTGATCGTTTCGGGACCCTAATCGAACGACACGACACAGCGGACTTTCCATACTACAACTGCATTCCGGTGCGGATTTCAGGTCTCCAGTGGTGGTTTGTCATGCTTATGGTGGCGCTCGGCTTCACCGCGCTGATCACCTTGGGATCCATCTTCCTGGGGCCTCTCGCTGGCTTCATCCCAGCGATCCTGTTCGTCGCCTTTCCGCTCGCAGGTCTTATCCTCGTAGCGCGGGGGCATTGGCAAGCGATCTTCCGTAGAGTATCAGGTCGTGACATTCTCACCATGGTCGTCTTTGCGATCTTGAACATACTCGTCAGTTCCACCGTTGGCGCCATTGTCGCTCAGATATTCGGCGCGGGAGCGAACCCTGAAGTGAACGCGCTCGCGAAGGGATCTGCGGTGGACTGGATCATGTTCTTTCCCAAAACCGCAATTCAGTTGTTTGGCGAGGAACTCTTGACCATCCTCCCATTCTTAGCGTTGATGTATCTCTTCGTCTCCATGATAACCCTCTCGCGCAAGGCGGCGATTCTCCTGGCGTGGGGCATCACCGCCTTGGTCTTCGGGCTGATTCACCTACCGACATATAACTGGAACGTGGCCCAGGCGGTCCTCATCATCGGCTCGGCGCGCATCGTTCTCACACTGGCATATATTCGAACCAAGAACATCTGGGTCTCCACCGGTGCTCACATCCTCAACGACTGGTTCTTGTTCACTAGCACTGCCTTCTTCGCAGCGTTAAACATCGCCAGGTAACCGTCGCATTATTCCATTCCAGGGATCGGCACGGCGCTCAACGCCAGCGGCATGTTTGGCGAGGCGAGTAGGGACCAGTTCAGAAAGTGCGGGCATGCGCAGAGCAAAAAGAAAGCGCCAGTGGCAACGTCGTTGTTACCACAGGCGCGGAGGGAACACGCTGATACAGCGGAATCCGCGAGGCGCTAGCCCCGCCAGAGCACATAGCCTAGCCCGGTGGCGCGGTGGGGCAGGCAAGTGACACCCGCCGCACGCAACGTGATCTTGAGCGTGGGAATGCGCTGCTCGATGTACTCCACCGTCGTGCCAAGCGTCGTCGCCAGCCGCTCCGCGCTGAGAATCTGGCCGCCCCGGCGCAGCAGCGCGCCGAGCAATTGTCGCTCATCCGTCGAAAGCACGAGCTTCTCACTCCGCCACCACGCAACACCCGTCGTCATGTCCATTGCCAGGCCACCAAAGCGCAGCATCGCGCGGCTTGTGTACCCTGCTGGTGGCGTCTCAACGTCCGCCACATGCCGTTGCTCAATCTCCGAGGGGGTACGATACGCTGGCGCGAATCCCATGTTCTCTCTCCTCTTTCGCTATGAATCGTTCACACATCCGCAATCATCCACCGATCATTCCGGCGGAACCTTCCGCGCCTGCCCATACCGTGGATCCCCAGCGTGCGGGGAGGCCGATGATGGACACGCCGATTCATCCTTCCGCAGTGACTATACCCAGGTCATCTAAGCCAAGAGTGAACACAAGATAAGATAGGGTTAAGAAAATGCCGAGGTTGTCCAGAGTCGCATCAATGCGGCGGCACACTTTGTGATGACACATGCCAGTGGGAAGGGAGCGCCGGTAATCGCGCACCGGCGCGACGCCCTGGCAGACCACGGAAAGGGGACGGTCCTATGCTGCCCACAAATCATGACGCGCCCGACGTCGTAGTAGAAAGCGCCACCATCTATCTCGGTTGCACCCGCGACGATCTAGTCGAGGTCGAGATTGTCGCCTGGACCAGTGGGTGCGAGGCCGCCAAGAGCGCGGGCGCAACCACACTTCCTGATCTCGCCATACTTGACCGCCATGCCCAGGCCGCCGTCGAGGAAGCGCTCAGCCACTACATCCCGCTAGACCTCGCGCGTTTCCGCGATGTCTATGCGCTGGCGTGGCTCGCTGGCTATCGCGCACAGTGCCGCGCCGTCGCACATTAGCAGAGCTATCCGGAGTGTGTTCGCTCGTAATGATTACGGCTCGCCCGGTTCGTCCAGGCGCTCCGTCAGAGGTTGGGTATTGCCGACCAGCGCCTGACTGATGCGTGACCAGATGCCGCTATCAGCCAGCGGACGCGACGGCGACGCGGGGCGCGGCTGGCTCGGCGTCGGCGCGGCGCGTCCTGGTAGCTCCTCTGGTGGCGTGAGGTCCGGCTCCGCGCGCTGCACGGGCGCTGGCATAGGCATAGAAGCGTGTGTCGCGCCAGGGTCATCTGTTGCTGGGGTCGTCACTGGAATCGTGCGGGTCGGGGCGCTCAGTCGGGGCGCGGGCCGCCCCACCACTGGCTCGCTCGTGCGCTGGGAATCTGTAGCGTCGGGGAGCGCGTCTGGCGCGGGCGCTGCTGGCGGGGGTGTCTTGACGGGAGTCTTAAGCGGTAGCGGTGGCATCTCCGGCAGTGCTGGCGGCGCGACCTGCCCACGCGGCCCGGCAGGCGCGTCTGCGCTATTGGCATCGGCGCTGGCGGAATCAGCGCTCCGCGAACGTCGTAGCGGCTCACTGGCTGCCGCTGGCATACGCGGCGAGGTCAGCGCCATATCGCTGTAGAATGGGCGGTCATACGTCCATTCGATGCGCGGCAGCCTGGCGGCGGGCACGGGCCGACTGGGGACACGCTGGCGCGGTAACGAGCTAACGAAGGCTTCGGTCGCAGCGATATTGGCCAGCGTTTCGCGGCGCTCTTCGTCGGTGAGCCGTGAGCGCGAGACCGGACCAGAGCGCGCCGCCGGTGGCAGCGTGTTGCCGGGCATGCTCGCGTTCGCTGTCTGCCCTCCCGGCTGTGGCGTACTACCCACAGGTGCATCCGCCGTCGCGACCGCTACTGGCCGTCGGGAGGAGAGAGGCCGGGAGGCAGAAGCACTTGCGCCCATAGCAGTGTTCCTGGCGGGCGGCGCGGTGAGCGTGCGCCGTGCTACAACGGCGGCGGTCGCGGCGGTTGCGGCCAGGGCGGTAGCCGCCAGCCGCACGCTGGAGGGCGCAGCGGAAGGATCGCGTTCCAGGCCGAACATGCGCCGGATGCCGCGCCCCACCTCGCTCACCTCGCGCTCCGCCAGAATCGCCGACGACCGCGCGGCTGCCTTCGCATCGCCCTCCACGAGTCGCACCGCCTCCAGCGCCCCTTCGATCAGTTCATCTATCACCGTCGTGAGCGCCGCGCAGTACGCCACGATCACCGCGAACACGCCAGCGAAGATATGCGTGGGCAGCGGCGGGAAACTATGTGCGATGAGACCGCCTACGATTTCGGCCAGAACGAACGCCGTCCCCCCAGCCACGGCAAGTGCGCGCAACACTCGACGCCACGCCAGCAGCAGCACGCCCACGACGTGTTTCATGATATGCCCGGCCAGCCGGATTGCTTCGTAGGCTACCACCCGCGCCTCCCCTCAGCCTCACATGCTCCCATGTTCGTATTCTCGCCCATTGTACCATGCGCGCCCGCAAGGACAACGCCAACGAGACGGCCCCTGATTCTTGAACGAACGAGCCGCGGTGTATGGGTGTGAAGTGGGTATGTCGCTCAAGACAACTCCCGCGCGTACACCTCCATCACCTCGTCGGCGTCGCTGCCAAATCCCGCCCCAGACATCGCATCGCGCAGTATCAGCAGATTCGGCAGCCACATGCCCACCCGCGCCAGGCCGCGCTGCCCGGCCTCTTCGCGCAGCACCAGCGCCAGCCGCCCGATTCCCTCGGATGCGCCATCCATGTAGCGCACGCGCAGTTCCCCTGGCTCATCCTCGCGCGCCGCCACTTCTTCGATGAGCGCCAGCGCCTGGATTGTCTGCCACTCCTCCAGCAGATGCACCTGCCCATTCGTCAACGCTCGCCGCAGCGACGGCTCACTCAGCGCCAGCGCCGACCAATCCTCGAACTCCAGGCCGCCATTGAAGGGACGCAGATTCGAATGGATCAGCCACTCCCAGATGCGCTCGAAATCCTCTTCGCCCGCGATCATCAGCCGCGCGCCCAGCAGCATATCCTCGCGCTGCTCCACCGCCTCGGTAGCCTCCCGCACTGGCGATTCCGGCGCGTCTGGTTCCCCTGGATTACCTGCCGCATCGCCGGACAGTTCCTCTAATGCGGGCGCTTCATAGCGCAGCATCTCCGCCACCCGCGCGAAGCCGAACTTCGCGATCATCTGTTTCGAGGCGACATTCGTCTGCGCGGTAAAGAGCCGCGCCACCGCCGCGCCCCGCTCGTGCGCCGCCGCCAGCGCCCGCGAGGTCAGCACCCGCCCGATGCCCTGCTGGCGGACAGCGGGATCCACCCGTATCCCCTCCAGCCATGCCTCGTCATCGGCGATCATGCGCGTATGCACCACCCCCACCGGGCGACCTGCCAGCACCGCCACCAGCAGCGCGCCGCGCGCATCTTGCAGCCACGCATCCCAGACGTAGGGAATATAATCGCCATCGCTCCACGTCTGCGCGCAGAATGCCAGCACCGCTTCGCGGTCCTCAGCGCGCGCGGGCCGCACCACAAGGTCATCTTCCGCCGCTGCGGATGTCCCCATCATATCCGAATCCTTCATCGCTACACCCTTCCCGCCTCGCGGCGCTCTGTCTACGCTGTGCTGCTCTCTCTGTTCTAGCATAGTGCAGCATATCTTGCCTTCACCACGCTGATGATGTTACAATTGAGAACGTTCTCATTGATACTGTTCTCAATACGGAGGTGTAACCGATGTTTGACCGATTAACAGCCAACGGGCATAAGCTCACCACGCCTCGGCGGCGTGTGCTCGCCGTGCTGCGTGAGGCGCATGAGCCGTTGCCTGCGCAAGACATCGCGGCGCGCGCCTGTACCAGCGTCGCCTCTACGTATCGCGTGCTGGCGCTGCTGGTCGAACTGGGCATGGTCAGCGAGGTGGAGGAAGCAGCGGCAGCGAACAACGGAGCCGAGGGACGCCTACGCCGCTATGCCCTCTGCACGCACACGGGTCATCATCACCACTTCGTCTGTCGCTCCTGCCACGCGACCTTGGAAGTCGAATCCGAAGCGCTGGAGCATGCGCTGGCGGATCTGGCAAGTTCCGCCGGGCTGCTCGTCGAACGCCACGACGTGACGCTGCTCGGTCAGTGCGCGCGCTGCCTCGCCAGCCAGGAAGGAGGCCGCGCATGATGCCCGTCTTGCTTTCTGTCGCCACCTTCTTCTCCACCAGCCTGGGCGGCCTCTTCGCACTGCGCCATCGCGACCGCCTGCATCTGATTCTCGGCTTCACCGCCGGCGTGCTGGTGGGGCTGGTCGCCTTCGACCTGCTCCCCGAAATCTTCGAGCGCACCGCAAATCTGCAACTCGATCCCGTCATCCCCATGCTGGCGCTGGTCTGTGGCTTCCTGGTCTTCCACATCGCCGAAAAACTGACGCTGATCCATTCCGCCCAGGAAGAAGCCTACGCCGCGCACAAGCATCCACGTGTCGGCGTGCTCTCGGCGCTGGCGCTCTCTGGCCACAGCTTTCTGGACGGCGTTGGCATTGGCCTGGGTTTCAAGGTCAGCACGGAAGTCGGCATCATCGTTGCGATTGCCGTCATCGCGCACGACTTCTCCGACGGCCTGAATACCGTCACGCTGATGTTGGTGAACCATAACACCAGTCGCCGTGCGCTGGCGCTGCTGCTGGTGGATGCGCTGGCCCCCGTCTTTGGCGCGCTCTCCACGCTATTCTTCACCATCCCAGATCGCGGGCTGCCGCTCTATCTGGGTTTCTTCGCGGGCTTCCTGCTCTACATTGGCGCCAGCGACATCCTCCCCGAAGCCCATAGCCAGAAAAGCACCATCACGACGATCATCTTGACGGTGCTGGGCACGCTCTTTGCCTTTGTGGTCACGCGCTTCGCCTGAGCGCAACCGCTACGCCGGAGGTGGGATGCTGCCCTGGATCGTCGGGTAGTCGTCACCGCGCGGCGCGGGCGCTGGGTTGTACGGCGTATAGGGGGTATAGGGGTCCGCCTGGGGCGGATATGCTGAAGGCGCTTGGGACATGGGCACGGACGCCGTGTATGGCTGATATGTCTGCCCCGACGCAGGTGTGGGTGGCGTCAAGGCATTCACGCGCCCGCCGCCACCGCTCCCTCGGCCCAGCAGCCCGCCAAGCGCGCCCATGCCCGCGCCTATCAGCAGCGAGACGAAGAGATTCCGTATGCCGTCAACGACACTCAGCCCCGCGAGCGCCTGAATCGCACGCGCATGCGCTGGATGTGCCGTCGCCACGTTTCGCGCCGCGCCCGCGAAGATCACCGCCAGCGCAAGCGCCGTTATCCCGGCCAGCGCGCCCGCGATCATCCCCGCGAACACACCAGACTCCAGCGCATCGGACCGCCGCGCCGCCAGATAGCCAGCAAGAAAGTAGATCACCAGCGCCACGACGAAACCCACGACCGCCACGATCAGCGCGCCGCCGTTGCCGCGCGCCGCATGACGAATCGTGCTCGCCAGCCACAGCCGGTTCAGCACCACAAAGATTGCCAGGGCCAGGCCGAGGACCAGCCCCCACAGCAGAGCAGAGCCGCCGCGCGACCGCTGCGTCATAACCAACCACCTCCACAATATGATGATCTGCTTCATAATCCGTGTCGCGCCGCCAGCAACCAGTATATGGGACGGCGCCCACGCATCATGCTACACCCCCTCCCTTAACGTTTCCTGTGCGATAGATTTGGCTGCCTGGCGGTACCTGTCTCTCCGATCGCCGCTCTCGCCGTCACGAGACTTGCGCGCAATGGCACAGATGCGGTAGGCTGGCGGTACGATATCGAAACAGTTAGGAGGGACGCAATGCTCGTATCTTCCAGCACCATTCACGATGAAGCCGTTGGGCTGACCGACCAGGTGGTCGCTGACCGGCGACACTTTCACCGGCACCCTGAACTGGGCTTTCAGGAACACCAGACGGCAGCCTACGTCGCCGAACGCCTGCGGAAGCTGGGCGTGGATGAGGTGCAGACCGGCGTGGCCCAGACCGGTGTCGTCGGCATCATTCGCGGGCCAGCGTCCGGGCGCGTCGTCTTGCTGCGCGCGGATATGGACGCGCTGCCGCTTACCGAGGCCACTGGCGCGCCCTACGCCTCAGAGAATCCCGGCGTGCATCATGCCTGCGGACACGACGGCCACACCGCCATCCTGCTCTCTGTCGCGGAACTGCTGATGCGCCACCGCGATGAGCTGAGCGGCACGGTCAAGCTGGTCTTCCAGCCCGCCGAAGAAGGCCCCGGCGGCGCCAAGCCGATGATCGAAGCTGGCGTCATGGACTCGCCGCGTGTGGATGCCTGTTTCGGGCTGCATCTCTCCAATAATCATCCCGTCGGCACGATGATCGCCCAGGGCGGCGCGATGCAGGCCAGCGCCGACGAATTCACCCTCATCGTCGAGGGCGTGGGCGGCCACGGTGCGGCCCCGCACCAGACTGTAGACCCCATCGCCGTCGGCTCCGCCATCGTCGCCGAGCTACAGCGGATCGTCAGCCGCGAGATAGACCCGCTCGACTCGGCGGTCATCACCGTCGGCGAGTTCCACTCCGGCACCCGCCTCAACATCATCCCCCAGCGCGCCGAACTGCGCGGCACGATTCGCAGCCTGCGCGACGAGACCCAGCAATTCCTGCATCAGCGCATCCGCGAAGTCGCCACCGGCGTCGCCTCAGCCGCCCGCGCGACCTGTGACGTGCGTATTGACAGGCTCTACCCCGTCACCGTCAACGACGAGGAGATGGCCGCGTTCGCCCACTCCGTCGCCGAGACCATCGTGCCGCCGGAGCAGGTGATCTTCGTCAAGCCGATCATGGGCGCTGAGGACATGAGCTTCTTCCTGCGTGCGGCTCCTGGCTGCTTCGTCTTCCTTGGCTCAGCCAACAAAGAGCGCAACCTGCATCACCCGCACCACGGCCCGTACTTCGATTTCGACGAAGCCGCGCTGCCGTTGGGCATCGAACTGCTGACAAAGCTGGCGATGACCTACCTGGAACGTCCCTAATCCTCGTCCGCCGTTGCCCACCGTCGCACGCGAGAACGCCGGTAGGCAATCGCTGCGGCAATGGAGTACAATGCGGGCATGAGAAAGCAGCGACTCTCTCGCCTTGATCGTGTCTTCCCGAATACGCAGGCGGATATGTTCTTGCCCGGCGCTCGTGAGGTCTGGCGTCCGCCCTGGCGTCCGCGTGGACGCTGGTGGATGCGCGCCAGCAGCGGCGGGCCGCGTGATGCGTCGTATATGGTCACTCCGCACCGGCGGCGGCTGGCGCGGGTGGGCCGCGCGGCCTGACCGCACAGCCGGTATCGCACGCTGCCGCCACTATGGACGACACCGCCGCGCTCAAGGCGCTCGACATTCACTACGGTCTGGCCTTTGGCTGCCCAGCAGCGGATCTGCGTCGGGCTGGCTGGACGGTCGTAGCCGCCCGCGACGACTGCGACCCCATGGCCCTGCTCTTTGGCAAGCGCATGCTGCTCTCGCTGCTGCTGCCCGCACCCCTGCCCGATGTCGCTGCGGTCGCCGCACCACGCAGCGGCGTCGCGCTGGTCGCCTCGGAGCTACGTGCGCCAGTGGCCGCGCTGCTGCGCGAATCTACCCCTGATGTGGGCCTTGGCGCCGCCGACATCGCCGCCCTCACTCACCTCATCACACAGCTTGCTCCCACTTCCTCCTTGGAGGCCGCTCACTCGCACATTCGCTACACCACTTCCGCCACCTTCAGCCCCTATCGTGGCCCCTGGCAAGAGTGGATCGAGCCGCTCGACGAAGCGGGCGAGACCGATACCACAGCTCTGCGGTTGCTCGCCACCTATAGCAGCGGCGCCTATGTCGTGCGAAGCGAGGGCGCGATTGTCTCGTATGCCGGGGTGCGCGCGCAATCGCCGTACATCTCTGAGATCACTGTCCGCACCGATTCCATCGAGTTGCGCGGGCACGGACTAGCGCAAGCAGTCACATCCCGCGCCACCAAGGCCATTCTTGCTGCCGCGCGCCTGCCGCTCTATCGCCACCCTGCCGCACACGTCCCCTCACATCGCGTGGCGCGTGCCCTCGGCTACCGCTTCTATGCCGATGCGCTAGAGTTCGTCGCCGCGACGCAGTGAACCAATCACCCTTATGGAGTCGGCCTTATAGAGTCGGTGTGGGTGTCGGCGTATCCGTCGGCGTTGGGCTTGGAGTTGATGTCGCCGTCGGTGAGATAGTCGCAGTAGCAGTGGCCGTCTTTGTGGGCGTGGCGGTCGCCTTGGCTGGCGTGGCCGTGGCCGCTCTGGTAGCGGTGCCCTGCGGCGTCACGGTCAGCGTGGCTGTTGGCGCCAGCGTTGGACTGAAGGTTGGCGACGGAATCGGCGCCTGCGGCTCGCTCAGCGGCGGTCCATTCGATGCTCGCGCCAGCGATTGCCGGTATTGCATTCCGAAATATCCCGCCAGCGCCAGGCCGTAGAGCATAATCACCAGCGAGATTCGCAGCGCGTAACGCGCGCTGATCGTGGCATCACCCGGCTCCGGACGGCGATACCGTCGCACATAGCTCAAGACGCTAAACGCGCCCAGCAAGAACACAATCGCGCTCAACACCGCGGATGTGAGTGCGATGTTCATCTACCCCATCCCTCCCGGCCCAGTTCGTCCGCCACCGGCGCAGCTATGTGTAAACCCGCTGCTAGCGCCGCGCACCCCGGACACACCTATCATGCCGCGATACTCTGCTTACCAGCTAACCGCCGTCAGTCTACACCCACGCACAAGACACGTCAACAACCCCGCCCCAAATATCCATCGGTTGTCTGCCACGAATCGGTGAATCTCATCGCAGGGTTTGCCCCCGCTCGCGCGTTGTAGGGATAGAGCGGCCACCACCGCCGGGAGGAGTTTCACCAGTTGCCACACTCGCTTTCGCAGCCACGCGCCAGCAACACTCCTGGCGACGATGCGCCCGATCTGCTGGACACGCTGGTAGCACGGGCGCGCACCGGCGACCGCGCGGCATTCACGCTGCTCTTCGAGCGCTATAACGCGCGCATCTGCGCCTATCTCGCCCGGCTGGTGGGCGATGACGACCTGGGCCACGATCTCGCGCAGGAAACGTTTCTCGCCGTCTGGCGCGCCCTGCCTCAGCTACGCGACGAACTGCGTTTCGAGCCGTGGCTCTATCGCATTGCCACCAACGCCGCACGCTCCCATCTCCGCCGCGGACGCACCCTTCAGTGGCTCCCATGGCAAGACGCCGAGAGCAGCGAAGCGCTCGCCACCCCCGGACCAGAGGAGCATATCGGCAATAGCGAAGCCGTCTCTCTGGCGCTCAAGCATCTCTCGCCACAGTGCCGCACCTGCCTGCTCTTGCAGATCGAAGGTGGCTTCTCTCAGCGTGAAATCGCTGATCTGCTGAGCATCTCCGAGAAGAGCGTCAGCGCCTATGTCAGCCGTGCGCGCGAGCAGTTTCGCGAGGTCTATCGGCGCCTCTCCGGCGAGCGTCAGCACTGCGCGGACCAGCCCCATACGCAACAACCGGGAGGAACGGCGCGATGAACATCCCCATGTTTTCCACAGCCACACCCTGCGCGCAGTGGGCGCATCTGCTCGCCGCGCAACCGGGCGACCTCAGCCCCGACCAGCGCGCCGCGCTCGATGACCATCTCGCCACCTGTGCCACCTGCGCCACCATCCGCGCAGAGTATCGTGCGATGGATAGTAGCATCCGCGCACTTCCCGCGCCTCAGCCGTTGCCTGCCTTGCCGCCCGCGCTGCTGCGTCTCTGGGAGGACGAGGACCAACAGCGTAGCAAGCTACGCGAACGCGCCACCACCGCCACCGCCGCTGCCACTGTTGAGCCACCCCTACCCGTATCACTGCACTCCAATGGTCCGCGCCCACTCACCCGTCGCCATCGCGTCGGGGCGATCTTCGGCTCGCTCGTCGCCACATTGCTCATCGGTGCGTTGCTGGGCGGCTACTTCTTGCTCGTCGCGGGGCACAGGCCTGCCGCGAAATCCACCGCCCCCTATGGCCCGGTCGTTGATCCCGCTGGCCCACGCCCCCACCTCGGCGCATGGCGCACCATCATCCTGCCATCCGGCGTACCCGACCGCGCGGCGCAGCTTGCCATGCCTGGCGCGCTAGGTGGCCAGCCCACCGGCGGCGCGACGATATTCCAACAGCCCGCCGTCTCTGGTCTGCTCTATCTCGTTGCGCCACCCATAGAGACCACACCGCTACGCATCTGGCGCAGCCAGGACGCCGGAGCCACCTGGCAACCGCTGCCATTACCATCGAGTATCTCGGCGCTGCCCTCCGGCGCGAGTGCCTACCTCTATATGTCGGCGGGAGATCCCGATACCGTCTTTATGTGGGCCTATGCGGTCAGCCCCCAGCGTGTTGAGTTGCGCCTATACAGCAGTGATCGCGGTGCCCACTGGTCCACGTTCGCGCTACCCTCAGGCTCCGATACCTGGAACGTGGCCGCCCCCTCGGCGGCGCATGGCGTCTGGTATCTGCCGGTCTCCGTCGCCTCCCAGCCTGCCATCTGGATCAGCACGGACCACGGCGCGCACTGGTCGGCGCACGCCTATCCCGTCACCCTGCCCACTCATACCATCGGGCAACCCGCCACGCCATCAGGCATCTTCCTCGACCTGACCTATGCGCGTGGTGGCCTGCTCTGGGCTTACCAGCATACCCTCTGGTGGACCCCTGACTATGGCGCGCACTGGCAGGCGCTCGGCGCGTGGGGCGAGCAGCCATGCGACGCGCTAATCCAGGGTACACCCGATCTCGCTGCGCTCTACTGCATGTTCTCGAATGGTCAGCAGTCGTGGCAATCTGGCACATCGCTCTCCAGTGTCGCGCTGTGGCGCAGCACCGACCACGGGCGCACCTGGCAGCCCATTCCCGCTGGGCCAGATGTCACGCCGTCGGCGGACGACACTCACGCCTACAGCTATGTCACGTCGAAGTCCGTGCTCCGCGATGGTTCGCTGTTGACCCTAGCGTCCTCGCGCGAGAACGCCGCTCAGGTCGCGTTCTACACCCTCGCACCCGGCGCGAACGTCTGGCACGAGGCCTCCGCGCCACTCACACCGTCGCAAGGCTACTGCGCAGCTCCGCAGGGCGATCTGAGCACGCCCGGCGCGAATGGCAGTTCCTATCCGCCCGCGCCGCCCGAATGCGCCCAGCCACTGGACATCACCGTCACATCCGCCCCCAACGGCGCACAGTACATCTACCTGACCCACGAACCCTATAACCAGATCACCACACCAACCTACGTCGCCGCGATTACGTGGAAGTGAGGACGAAGATGATGCGCTACATTCTGCGACGGCTCCCATTCTTGTGTCTTGTGCTGGGGCTGCTTGCCCTGCCTGCGCTCGCGGGCTGTGGCGCGGCCACACCAGCGGTCAGCCACGTCTCCACCAAACAACCGACAGCCACCGCCACTGCGCCAGTGGCACGCTGGAACCTCATCTGGCTCAATGCCGACTCCGACCGCAGCGACGCCCCGCAGGCCGCATATGCCTCCAGCGCGCTCGCGCAAAGCCCCGATGGCGCACTGCACACGCCGAGCGCCGCCTGGTGGCTCGCCATCGGCCCCAACTTCGGGCTGGTCGTGGTGCAGCTCGATCCTGGCGACCACTTCCTCACCTATCTGCCGCTGACCCGTGGTGGTCCGCTCGGCCCCAACTGGCTCCCCACCGCGTACAGTGTCTATCAGCGCCCGGCACCTGGACAAAGCGCGGCAGACGCGACCGTATCTGATACCAGCGCCATTTGCCAGGGCATAGACGCGCAGCAATCCCCATCCTTCGATGCGATGTTCTGCCCATCGGCCACGCACTTCTACATGTACGGGCGCTTCAATCTCCAGGCCAAACCGCCCACCACCGGCGCTACCTTCGTCACGCTGGCTGGCTATCACGGCTGGCTTCAGCATGACGGCCCAGTCACCTCCGCCGTCGTCCCATTGCCCAACGGCGCCACCTTCGTCTACGGCGGCGACGACGACCCTGCGCAGATCCAGACGATGGCCGCCACGACCCTCAGCCGCAATCTCGCTGACCTGATGAACTGAACGCGATAGGCAGTCGTCTCTGCTTCAGCGCACTGCTTGCATCGCACCCGAAAAGCGCTTAGAATGGAGCCGAATAGACGCCCCGGCGATGCTACGACCGCCAGCGGCACAAAGCGCGATGGCGGCGATGAGCGCAACAGGCGTAAGGGAGGCGGAGCGTGGCGGGCCACCATGCCAATGACAAGGACAAAGCAACCAACGACGCGCCTGCTAGCGTGAAGGTCAGCGCGCCCCCGCGCGACGAAGCGCCGCGCCCCGCGACCAACGCCGCCGACCAGGCCGCCACGCTCACCCAGGTCTCGTTCTTCGCCGGACTGGACGCCGAAAGCCTGCGTGAGCTGGCGGGCGCGGTGCGCCGCAAAATCTTCCGTGCGGGCGAGGTCATCTTCCACCGCGACGACCCCGGCCAGGTGCTCTACATCATCCGGTCTGGCCGCGTCAAAATCTTCATCACCAGCCCCGAAGGCCAGGAAGTCGTCCTCACCCTCCTGCGCCCCGGCGACTACTTCGGCGAGTTGGCCCTGCTCGACGGCCAACCGCGCTCCGCCAGCGCCGTCGCCATGGAAGCCACCGACACCTTCGCGCTTCAGCGCAGCGACTTCATCCATGCCGTTGAGCGCCATCCGCGCATCGCCATCCAGGTGATGAACGTGCTTTCGCGCCGCCTGCGCCAGACCGACGCCATGATCGAAGATCTGCTCTTCCTCGACGTGCATGGCCGCGTCGCCAAGAAACTCCTCGAACTTGCCGAGTCCCACGGCGTCCCCGCCGCCAACGGCATCCGCATCGAAATGCGGCTCACCCAGGGCGAGCTAGCCGCCATGGTTGGCTCCTCGCGCGAGAGCGTCAACAAAGTCATTGGCTACTTCACCGACAAACAATTCATCAGCACCGACCGCTATAAAATCACCGTCCTGCGGCTGGCCGACCTGCGCCGCCGTGTCTTCTAACCCCTGGCAGCTTGCGCCGTCTACATGCTATGGCTCACATGATACGCGAGACGCCAATGCTGATACCATACGGAACTCGCGTGTTTTCGTCTCGCGTGGTACTCTTCGCGGTATCCAGTGACAACATACGCAAAGCTACGTACAATGATGAGTATGCGTGAGATGTCTTCGACTCACGTAGCATTGCGGCACGGAAACGGCGTGGATGGACGACAAGTGGAGCAGCGCATTGAGATCATTGATTGCCATACCAACCTATAACGAGCGGGAAAACATCTCCGAGCTGATCGCGAACATCTTTCGCGTTGTTCTAACGACTGACCTGCTCGTCATTGACGACAACTCGCCCGACGGCACCGGGCAGATCGTAGACGACATCGCCGCGCGTGACCCGCGCGTCAAGGCGCTGCACCGCCCCGGCAAACTCGGCCTAGGCACCGCCTATGTGCGCGGCTTCCAATATGCCATCGAGAACGGCTATGATCTCGTCTTCGAGATGGATGCTGACTTCTCGCACGACCCGAAATACCTGCCTGCCATCCTCCAGATGTCCGAGCAAGCCGACCTCGTCATCGGCTCGCGCTACGTCCATGGCGGCGGCACGGCCAACTGGTCCTGGGTCCGCAAGTTCATCAGCGGCGGCGGCAACACCTTCGCCCGCACCCTGCTTGGCATCCCCACGCACGACTGCACCGGCGGCTACCGCTGCTACCGCACCACCGCGCTTCGCACGATTGACCTCTCGCTGATCCGTGCGCAAGGCTACGCCTTCCAGGTCGAGATGGCCTACATTTTCTGGAAGCGCGGCTACCGCGTGCGCGAAGTCCCCATCATCTTCGAAGACCGCCGCGTCGGCAAATCCAAGATGTCGCGCAAGATCTTCATCGAAGCGTTCCGCTGGGTGCTCGCCACGCGCCTGCGCGGCGACCCCGCCGTTCGCGCTGTGCCGCCGAACAACCCACCCGCCAGTGGCCCTGTCTACCCGTCAGCCGAAGGCGCGCCCAGCCAGAGCCGCATCTAGCGTCCCTCACCACGGCTCTTCACCGGATCAGTCCGGCTGCCAGCGGTAGACGCGATAGCGGAACTGCTCCGTAAATCCCATCCGCGCATAGACGGGATACCCCATCTCGCTGGCTTGCAGCACGCCGGCGTAATAGCCACGATCTCGCGCGTCCAGCAGTGGCGCCAGCGTCACTGCTGCCCCGATGCCTCGCCCGCGCGCCGTTTCGACAGTTGTCACCGCGAAGATACCAGCCACGCCCGCAGCCAGCGTCACGGCGGAGGTTGCCACCGGTTTGCCGTGCAGTCGTGCCAGATAGTAGTGCGCCGCCGCCGCGTCGCCCAGGTCGTCGCGCAGCACTGCGGCGCGCAACTCCTCAACGATAGGGTCAGGTATCTCAAAACCCACACCGGAAGTGCGCACCCACTGCTCCAGCGACGTGCGATCCCTCACCCGCTCGATCGTGACGCCCTCCGGCAACGCCAGTGTCTCCGGCAGGCGCGAAAGCGCGACTCCCATCGCCGGTTCGTCCCCCTCATCAATGAAGCCATGGCGCACGAGATGCTCGCCCAAGTCCGCTGGCTGCATCGAGGGGCCAACATGCCAGAGAAATGGCGCATGCAACGCCTGCGCCCGCGTCTTCACCCATTCAATACGAGCGCCCAGCGTCTCCGGCGCGAGTTGGGCGCGTGGGACACGGTTCCACCCCGCCCCGTGGATACCGGCCGCGCACCAGAGCAGATCCGGTTCATCATACACTTCCCCGCCATACGCGCGGATACACTTCGCCAGCCCCTCCGCCAGATTCGCCTCATTCGCCCGCGCCAGGGACTCCGGCGATACATCACGCACGATAATATCCACTTGCCACCTCCCTACCCCATCTTCGCTGTTGCCGCAATAGAGCGCGCTCACGCGGGGGGTGCTCCCCCATAGTGGCCGCCTTGTAGGCGCTGCTATTTTAGCAGTTGGTTTGCCACTACCAGCTTCTGAATCTGGTTCGTCCCCTCATAGATTTGCGTGATCTTGGCATCGCGGAAGAGCTTCTCCACTGGATACTCGCGGATGTAGCCATAGCCGCCATAGATCTGCACCGCATCGGTCGTCACTTCCATCGCCACATCTGAGGCGAAGTTCTTGGCCATACTGCTCTCATAGAGAAATGGCCGTCCTGTCTCCGTCACCTTCGCCGACCACCACGTCATCAGCCGCGCCGCCTGCACCTTCGTCGCCATATCCGCCAGCAAAAACTGGATACCCTGATTCGCCGCGATCGGCTGACCAAATTGCACCCGCTCCTTTGCGTAGTCGCGCGCATGTTCGTAGGCCGCCCGCGCGATGCCCAGCGCAATCGCCGCCACCATCGGACGCGAGCGATCCAGCATTGTCATCGCCAGCTTGAAGCCACTGCCCTCCTCGCCCAGTCGGTTCGCCACCGGCACGCGCACGTTATCCAGGTTCACCTCACCCGTATGCGAGCAGCGAATGCCGAGTTTCTTTTCCTTCTTGCCGCCCGATAGCCCCAGCGCCTCCCCCGGCACGATAAACGCTGTCACGCCGCGATGCCCCAGCGTGCGATCCACCGTCGCGAACACCACATACAGGTCCGCGATACCGCCATTGGTGATGAAGCGCTTGCTGCCGTTGAGCACATACTCGTCGCCCTCGCGTCGCGCCGTCGTCGTCATCGCCGCCACATCCGAGCCAGCCCCCGGCTCCGTCAGCGCCATCGCGCAGAGGCCATTGCGCTCCACGATGGGCTTCAGCAGCCTCAGCTTCTGCTCATCCGTGCCCGCGAGCAGAATCGGAATGCTCGCCAGATGTGTGCCGCCCAGCACCGTCGCCACGCCCGCGCAGCCCCAGGATAGCTCCTCGGTAATCAGGCAGTTGGTCAGCTCGTCGGTGATACCCAGCCCGCCCAACTCTTCGGGGAACGCGAAGGTCGTCAACCCCAGTTCCCCAGCCTTCTTCACCAGCTCCCACGGAAACTCCTCGTGCTCGTCCAGTTCGGCGGCCACCGGGCGGATCTCCTGCTCGGCGAACGTATGCGCCAGCTCTTGCATGGCTTTCTGCTCATCGGTGAGGGTAAAATCAATCATGCGTCTATCGCTCCTGACGGTGTGGTGTAGATGCTTTGGTGACACGTGCGCTCAGTGTAGCATGCGACGCTCGCGCATGGGTAGGCTTCATTGGCCCCCTCGAATGGGTGGCGCGCGCCTACCCGAATGACCGACGCGGGCGACGACGCGCTGCGGATACGATACCGAATACGGTGAATACCGAAGAGGGAGGGTAAATCGTGGCGCTCATGCGATTCTATTGGGTGATCGAAGACCAGCTTGCGGGCTGTTCGCTGCCGGGCCGAAGCGGGCCGGTGCAGGGGCTTGCCATCGCCGCCGCGCTCGAATCCGACCTTGCCGAACTGCGCGAGCGCGGCATCGGCGCGCTGCTCACTCTCACCGAAACGCCACTGCCCGAAGACGCCCTCCTCCGCTTTGCCCTCGCATCGCTGCACCTCCCCGTGCCCGACATGACCGCCCCTACGCCCCAGGACTTCGACCTTGCCCTCGGCTTCCTCGACCAGCAACGCCTCGCTGGCCGCGCCGTCGCCGTCCATTGCCTGATGGGCCAGGGGCGCACCGGCACGGTGCTCGCGGCCTATCTCATCCGCGCGGGAGCCACGCCTGACGCGGCAATGGCCCAGGTGCGCGCCATCTGCCCCGGCGCGATCTGCGCCGAAGAGCAAGAGCGCGCCCTCCATGCCTTCGCGCGCCGCCGCGACTGGATTCTCTAGCCGCGCTAACTCGTCGCTAGCGCCCGCGCCAGCTTCGGCAGCGACACATCGTAGCGATACTGGATGCTCATGTGCCCGTCGTCGAATTCCTCGTACTCATAGGCGATGCCGCGCTCGCTCAGCCGCTTCGCCATCTGCCGCGCGCCGAAATGCAGGCTGAACTCGTCGCGCGTGCCGCAATCCATGTACAGCAGCCGCAGTTGCCGGAGGTTCTCGCCGTAGCGGTCCAGTAGCTCCACGGGGTCCCATTCCAGCCAGCGCGCCCATACCGCTGGGATGCGCTCGCACGTGTGCAGGTCCACTGGCAGCCCGATGCCCAGCGGCGCATCCGCGTCCGGCGAATAGCAGGCCGCCATCGCCAGAATGTTCAGCGCATCGTAGTCGCTGCTCTTCTTCTTCACCTGCGCCGCGAACTGTTGCCACCACGCCTCCACGCCGCCTTCTTTATTCACCGAGTTGCAGAACGCCGGAAAATCCTTGCCATAGCACAGATCAAACGCCATATCGCCGCTGTGGCACGCCAGCGCGCCAAACACCTCCGGGTGCCGCATGCCCAGGATCATTGAGCCGTAGCCCCCGCTCGACTTCCCGAAGACGCCCCGCCCCTCCGGCGCGGCAATAGTGCGGTAGTGTGCATCCACCCACGGCACAATCTCGTCAATCACATAGTCTTCATAGCGCCCCGTCGCGGCGGAGTTCAGATACTGGCTGCCACCGTAGCGCGTGAAACAGTCCGGCAGCACGAAGATCGCATGCGGCATGCCCGCCGCGTAGAGCCGCTCCAGCCGCTCCACCAGATTCGGCTGCCAAGCATCTTCATTCAGCAGCATGATGCCCTTGCCCGTGAAACCCGTCAGCCCAACGATGACTGGATAGCGCCGCTTCGCTCGCGCATAGCCCGGCGGCAGCACCACCGGCAGCCTGCGTGCGGCGGGGTCGCCTAGGGGATTCTCCGCCAGCGCCTGGCTCTCGAAGACTGGCATCTCAATCGTGATCGCGGTCATCGGTTCTCCCTTTCTCGTCGCACGTCGCCTTGCACATCGCCCATCCTCACGTCTAACCACAAGTCTAACAAAATTGTCAGAGACCGCGACAGAGCCACTCCGCAAAACCCGCCACATAGATGACAATTTGCTCATTTGATGAACTCGTCTATTCATACATTCGCGGGCCAGACCTGCTAGACTTCTCTGCGGAACACAGCTTCGCCTGGAATGAAGGTGGAGTTGTGTTGGTGGGGAGGAAAAAACGCGATACGGGTGTGGCGCTGGTGTAGGGCAATGTGGTGTGGTGGCCAGTAACCCAAATCGCGCTGGTGGATTCATTCTTCCAGTCGGCGGTACGCGCGTAACGGCGGTGTTCGGGGGAGCAATGGGACGCGCGACTGTCCGGCAGGAAACTCTCGCTCCATTGTGGTGCTGTGTGGGGTAGTGGATGGGAGATACCAGTGCGCCCGCGTGCGTGGTATCCGGCGGGGAAACAAGGGTGTTCCTCGCGGACCATGCGCGCGTGGCGCGCGGGCGAGAGACGCGCCGCGCAACCGGGTGGGGGCATGTGTGGACAGCGTGTACCGGGCGCGGCGCGGATTCCCTGCCCCGAATACATCTACTCAACTTGACGCAGCATAGGTAGCCGCGATACCCTGAAGTCGGCACGAGGCACGTATGGATACGTATGCCATCTCGCCAGACGACACACGAATGCGCAATGGCAGATGAGCAAGCCGGTCCACGTGCGGTAGAGCGCACAGTAGACAACACCAACAGCATTTCACTGACCTTTATCACCCTGGGAGGGACCATGGCGAACGCGGCGGAAGCCGATACGCAGCGAACGGAGCGCGTTGAAGGACGAGTGGTCGCGATTGCTCCCGGCTTCTTTGAAGTCGTGACGAGTACCGAAGCGTATCTTTGCACCGCACGTGGTCGCCTACGTAAGCAGCGCCCAGCGCCTGCCTCGCGCAACCCCCACCGCCCAACATCCGGTGACGCATCACGCGGCGCCGCCCGCTCGGCCCAGGCTGTCAAGTCGCGCGCTGAGCCAGCCGCGCCAGACGACGCCCCCGTCCGCATTGCCCCCGGAGATTGGGTGCAAATTACGCCGCTTGATGCCACCCACGGCATCATCGAAGACGTGCTCCCGCGCCGTACCGTGCTCTCGCGCGGGCGCAGCGAAGCGCGCGGCGAGCATATCATGCTGGCAAACCTGGATTCCGCCGTGCTGGTCTTCGCGGTCCGCGAGCCTGCTCCCCACTTCGGCATGCTCGACCGTTATCTGGCGCTCTGCGAGCATGCAGGTGTAGAAGTCACCATCTGTCTGAACAAAACCGACCTGGGCGACCCGCCGGACGTAGCCGAAGCGCGGGCGCTCTACAGCGCGCTCGGCTATTCTGTGCTCGCCACCAGCACCCGCACCGGCGAAGGTCTCGATGCGCTACGCGAACGGCTGCGCGAACGTACATCGCTGCTCACGGGGCCATCCGGTGTCGGCAAATCCTCGCTCATGAACCTGCTGATCCCCAGCGCCGCCCAGCGCACCACCGCGATCAGCCTCGCCACTGGCAAGGGCCAGCACACCACCACCGGCGTCCGTCTGCTGCCGCTGCCAGAGGGCGGTTGGCTGGCCGATTCCGCAGGCATTCGCGAGCTAGCGCTCTGGAATGTGCCGCCCGACGATCTGGCGCGCACGTTTGTTGAGTTGCGGCCCGTAGCCGAGGACTGCGAGTACGAGAATTGCGAACACTCCGCAGCCGATGCCGGCTGCGCGCTTCGCCAGGCGCAGACCGATGGGCGTATCTCCCCGGCACGCTGGGCCAGCTTCGAGCGGCTGCTGGTCGAAGCCCGTGACGCACAGCCAGCCGTCCGGTGACGGCCTCCTGGTTACCGTGGCCCTGGCTAGCCTTTTTGCTTACTCGTTGCCGCCCGCGCACGCCCGGCAGCCGCATCCCTATGGGCCGTCCGCTTGCGCTCGACACTCAGCACGCTCGGCACCTGCTGCAGCTCACTCAGCGCCTTGGCCAGTTGCTCTGGGCGCTGAATCTCCAGAGTCGCGGTAATGATGGCGCGATGCTGCTTGGGGTACGTCGCCGTATTCACCTTGAGCATGTTGATCTTCAACCCCGTGATCACGCCTGTCACGTCCGCGAGCAACCCCGTGCGGTCCAGCGCCTCGATCACAATCGGCGCGCGGAAATTATGCTGGCCGTCCATCTTCGGCAGGCTCACCGCAATACCGCGCCCCGGCTCCTGCGCCAGCAAATGCGCCAGATTCGGACAATCCGCCCGGTGGATCACCACCCCCTTCCCACGGGTGATAAATCCCATCAGCGCATCGCCCGGCAGCGGATCACAGCAGCCCGCCAGCCGCGTCAGCATGCCCTCCAGACCCGCCACGCTCGCCCCAGGGTCGGTCTCGCGCGCTGGCGACGTCACCACCTCCACGGCCTCTGGCTCACTGACAGGCGGAAACAAATGCTCGCGCAGCTTGGCGATAACGACCGAAGCCTTCAGCTTCTCAGCGCCGATACTGACCAGCAGTGTCTCGATGTCGCGCTGCTCGAAGGTCTGCGTCAGCCACTCGATATCGTCGTCGCTCAGATCCTCGTAGCCCTTCCGCAGGCCCATCGCGCGCAGATCGCGGTCCAGCCGCTCGCGCCCCATCTGCAAGTCAATATCGCGCTCGTGCGCCTTCAGATATTTCTGGATCCGATCACGGGCCGACTTGGTGCGCGCCACATTCAGCCAGTCGCGCGTGGGGTGGGCGTCTTTGCGCTTGATGATCTCGATCACATCGCCGTTTTTTAGCTCGTAATCCAGTGGCACCAGCTTCTTCACCAGGCGTCCATTGGCATCCTGCGACGAAACACGCGCGCCCGCGACATGATTGCCCACGTCGGTATGCACCAGATACGCGAAATCTATCGGCGTCGAGCCTGCCGGCAATTCTTTCACATCGCCAGCCGGCGTGAAGACGAAGATCTGCTCCTTGAGCACATCCCCCTTGACGGCATTCAGCACGCGCTCCGTTCCGCCTGGTCCTGGCTCTTGCAGCTCAACCTGCCATTCCTTGAGTTGCCGTACCCAGCTTTGCAGCGAATTAGCCTGCGCCGACGCCGCATCCCCCGCCGACTTGTAATACCAGTGCATCGCCACGCCGTATTCCGCCAATTCATGCATCTGGCGCGTGCGAATTTGTATCTCCGCCAGGCGGTCATCCAGGCAAAACACCGTCGTATGCAGCGACTGATAGCCATTGGGCTTCGGATTGGCGATAAAGTCCTTGATGCGCCCATCTTTGGGCCGCCACAATTCATGCACATGCCCCAGCGCCAGATAGCAGTCCGCCACTGTTTCCACAATGACGCGAAACGCCAGCACGTCATACAACGTCGAAAGGTCGTGGCTTCCTGTGCGCTCCACCTTCTTATAGATGCTATACAGATGCTTGACCCGCCCCGACACATCCGCGTGCAGCCCAATCTTGCGCATCTCCGTCCGCAGGATATCGCAGACTCGCGCCACGTATTGACCACGCTGCTGGGTATACACCCGCACCGCATCGCTCAGCCAGCGGTACTCATCCGGCTCCAGGATCGCAAAGGCAAGGTCTTCTAACTCTCCTTCGACTCGCCCCATCCCCAGGCGGCCCGCCAGCGGCGCGAAAATCTCGCGCGTCTCCTGCGCCAGCGTCCGGCACTCTGCTTCACTCAGCGCGGGCCGCGCCTGCCCATCCGCCGTGCGTTCCGCAACGACCGGGGCAGCACCCGCGTCCACTGCGCGCCTCGCATCTGCCGCTTGCCGTGCCAGCCGCATCTGCCGCAGTTGATCGGCAATCTTGAAGACGGCGACACGCGGATCCTCTGTCATCGCCACGAACATCTTGCGCAGACTCTCCGCACCCTGGCGTTGCTGTCGCTCGCGGCTTCGCCTGCGCTCGCGCGACTGTACTTCATCTTCGGCGCCCGTTTGCGCGGTGCGCCGCAACGCCGCGCGTGGGCGCTCAAGTGTATCGAAGCGCTCGATATTCTCAATCGTCTGCGCCACCGCCTCACCGAACGCGCCCCCCAACCGCTGGCGCACATCCTCCAGCGTCACCAGATCGCTCTCCACCGTCTGATACAGCAGCACCGCCGCCAGGCTGATGACATCAATGTGGACCGATTCCGCCAGCGTTTGCGCCACCCCAATCACATAGTCCACATCCCACTCCGGCGCCTGCCCCTCCACCGCTGTAGGCATTCCTCCCGTTTCACGCCCGCTCGCTTTATTGGGGCGTGCAGCAGCAGCGGACGGTGTGGCATACAGCGCCGCGCGCAGTTCCCGCGCGAACGCCAGCACCTGCTGAACATGCGCGACATCGTCCGCATCGAGATAGTGCTTGACGGCACGCAGCAGCCGACCCTCATCAGCGAAGGTCGCGCCCATGCCGGTAGATGTTCCGGTGGATCCGGCGAACGACCTGTGCATCATCATCGCCTCTTCTCGTCGCAGCCCTTCATCATATCACGCTGGACATCCAGTACGCCGGGCACAGTATGCAAGCGGCGCAGCACAAAATCGAGCCGCAGATTCGGCGGCACATCCAGCGTGAGCGTCATCGCCGCCCGGTGGCGCGACTGATTCGCATAGGCCCGCCCACCAGAAACGTTGATGCCGATATTGGCAGCGCACCGCGCGACTTCGTTCATCAGTCCGGGGTGATCCTGCCCCGATATTTCCAGATGCACACGATAGGTAATCGGCTGAATCTCTGGCCATATCACCGCCAGCGGCTCAGTCGCGCTGGCGCCCACGTCGTAGCGGCGCGCCAGCGCGCCACGCAATGTCCGGCAGCACGCGCGATGAATCGTAACACGCTGCCCCGCGCCCGCTAGCCCAGCGATATGATCGCCCGGACACGGAAAACAGCAACGCCCTAACTCGACCTGTGCCCGCTTACCAGAAGGATGCCGTAACGGCTCCACAATGCTCGACAAGGCGGTCGGCTCGCTCACATGTCGCGTTCGTTCCGCGTCATCCAACGTCCGCCGCAGCGCCCGCCCGATCTTCTCCCGCGCGTAGCGGGTGCGCGCGATATCCAGCCACGACGCATCTGGCGCGGCGTCCGGTGACGTGAGCACTCGCACAATGTCGCTGCGGCGCAAAATGTAATCCACCTCCACCTCGCGCGCAATCAGGATGCCCTGGCTCGTATTCGTCTGCACATGCGCGCCCACCGCATGATTCCCAATCTCCGTGTGAATCAGGTACGCGAAATCGAGCACCGTAGATCCTTCCGGTAGCTCACGAATCTGTCCCTTCGGGGTGAACACATGAATCTGCTCTTCAAAAAGATCGCCTCGCACTGCCGCCATAAAGTCGCTGGCATTCAGGTCCAGTTCCCGCTGCCACGCCGCCAGATGTGTCACCCACCCCAGCACCTCCGCCACCCGCACCGGCGTCGCGCCATCCACCCGTTCTCCGTGCGCCGCGCGCTCCAGCCAGTACGTCGCCACGCCATGCTGCGCGGCGCGGTGCATCCGGTGGGTGCGAATATGTATCTGGGCGAGGCGGCCATCCAGGGCAAATACTGCGGTGTGGAACGATTGATAACCATTGATCTTCGGTGTAGCAATGTAATCACGAATACGGTCCGTGTGCGGATGCCACAAATGATGAATCACACGCAACGCCTGGTAACAATCGTCCTTGGTATCCACCAGCACACGAAACGCAATCAGATCGTGTAGCCCCGCGATGTCCATGCCGCTATCCTCGGCCTCGCGATACGCGCGATACGTATGCTTCAGGCGGTAGTTCACCGCCGCCTGAATGCCTTGCGCCGCCAGTTCGCGCTGCACCCGGCGACACATCCGTTTGCCCCACTCCGCCCGCTTCATCATTTCATCATCCAGGCGGGCGCTCACATGCGCGAACGTCTCCGGCTCCAGATGGAGGAATCCCAGATCTTCCAACTCTGACTTGACGAGATACAGGCCGATGCGTCCCGCCAGCGGCGCATAGATGTCCAGAGTCTCCCGCGCGATAGCCTCGCGCTTCTCCGGCGGCATCGAGCCGAGCGTCCGCATATTATGCAGACGGTCGGCCAGCTTCACCAACACCACGCGCGGATCTTCGCTCATCGCCAGAAAGAGCTTGCGCACCGTCTCGGACTGTTGCCGCGCCTTCTTCCGTTTGCGCGCATCCACCGAAACAATATCGCCTTCGGGTTCCACCGGCTCCACGGCAACAAACTTGGTGACACCATCCACAATCGCCGCAATGCCCGCGCCAAAACGCTCGCGCACATCATCGAGGCTGAGCGTCGTATCTTCCACTGTGTCGTGCAACAGTGCGGCAGCGATCCCCGGCGCGTCAATCGCCAGCTCGCTCAGCAGTGTCGCCACCGCCACCGGATGCTCAATGAACGGCTCGCCAGATTTGCGGCGTATGCCCTGATGCGCCGCCTCCGCGACCTCATACGCGCCACGAATCAATTCGAGATCGTCGGGGGGCAGATACCGCCCGCAGAGGTCGAGCAGCGCATCCATCGAGGCAGGTAGCGGCGGCTTACTCATGCTGGTTGCCCCATCAGAAACACTCTGGTGGGCTGGCGGCGCATCGGCGTTCTGTTTTCCGCTGACTATTGCGCGCATGATGCTCCTCGGACGAAGACCCATGCCGTCACGCTGATGTATGCGCGGACGACGGGTCAACAGTAGGGCTACAGCGCAGGCGCCTGAACTATCCCACGCGCAAGGCCATTTTGGTAAAACACAAGCGCGCGGGCGGCTGCGACACCACCCGCGCGCCCGTCTGTCACCACTGACCACGCGCGTCCATTGGCATTATCTGTCTGAGCTATACCCTACGTCAAGCCGAACGGTATTATTGACGGCTCAGATTGAGTCCCAGATTCACCCAGACATTGATTCCTTTGCATCGTCTCTGCGGGTAAGCGCTGCTACATTCTCGCTAGATACCAGCGAAAAAGTTGCGCAAAAGAAGGCAGGAACGATGGCGACAGATGCCTCGGCGTCCCTCGCCCATTCTGCTGGACCATCCTCACGAATAATACGCATGACAAAATCGTCATATGGGCGACTTGTGTACGAACGGACCTTGACTTTGCGTCAGTTCTGGTCTATGCTTTCTCCGAACGCTTCGACGAGATCATTTCTCCCTCTATCTCGTCAGTTTGTTGATGCCGCCGTCTAGGTGTGGGTGGTCGTTTTTGTGGGTTGGCAGACGTAACGATAGCGGACGTGAACATACGCTCCGCTGGCATCTGTAGGTGCGCGCTTGGGCGCATTCGTGTCTGTAGTAGGAATTCTCTTCGCTCATCAGGATGAACCTCGATTGCTCGCGCATGCCATCCGCTCTGGAACGACGCATCTCGTCCCAACTCATTCGCCTGGATGACATGACCATGTGGTGACTCTGTGGAATCGGGTGTAACGCCGCTGGCGCAGCCACTCCACCCGTCTCACCGGGCGCATGCGAGCATTCGCACATCTCTTGTAGCGCGAATTCCCGTAGCGCGGCCCTCGTACAGCAGCCCCTTGGAACCCAATGCACTCGGACTCAGCTTCGCCGTGCGTATCTCCGCTATCCGCGCGGCCACAAGGGAAGGCGTTTACTCATGCATCGCCGCATGTTCGCCCGCAGGCTATTCCGCCCAGCGACACGTCTGTTTCTGCCACTTGCCGTCGTAGCCCTCATGGCTATCCCCAATCTTGCCTTCGCGCAGGGAAAAACCACCAAGCCAGCCGCGACCTCACCAAGCCAGAACCCCATCTGCCAGAAGGTCGGCAAGACCCTTCAATTGTCCAGTGGTGGCCGTATGTGGTGTCTTGGCCCTCAGAACGGCAGCGGCTCCTCCACCATCCGCCACAGCATCACGCCGAAACCACCCATTTCCGGCCAGTTCAGCGCCAATGTCAACGCGGCCAATCCCGCTGAAGACATCTCACCCTCTGGTGTGGTCGCCTATGGCCAGTCCGAGACATCAGTCGCGCGCTTCGGCAACGACGTTCTGGAAGCTTGGAATGACTCCACTGGCTTCTTCTCCTCTTGTGGCTCGCCCAATTTCAAGGAAGAGTTGACCGGCTTCGGCTTCTCCAGCGATGGTGGCGCGACCTTCACCGACATGGGTGGCCTGCCGAACAACCGCTGCGGAACCAATATCCTCTCCGGCGATCCGAGCGTAGAGGTCTGGGCGCCAGGTGGCCGTGTGACGTTCTACGTCTCCAGCCTCTATCCCTCGCAGACCGGCGATGGCCTCAACTACATCGGCCTCAATGTCTGCCAGCTCTCTGGCAGCATCGTCAATTGCGGCTTCCCCATCCTTATGGCCGCCAGCTCCCAGTGCGAGGTCTTCGACGGCTTCTCGTTCTGCAGCTTCCCCGACAAAGACTTCCTCAGCATTGACCCCGTGCGCGGACGTCTCTACGTCTCGTACACCGACTTCCGCTTCGACAGCAACGGCGCCATTGACCTTGGCATGTGCGACATCGGCACACCGTCTGGTGGCATCGGCCCCGCTGGCGGCACCGCTGTCAATCCCGTCTGCGAAGGCGTACCAGCAGACACCACCACCGGCGCGGATGGCGCGCCATACCTCAACATCGCCACCAGCTTCGGCTGCAACGAGCTTGAGGGCGCCTATCCAGCAGTGGATCCAGGCCGCGGCTCGATCTACGTCGCCTACGAAGACAACTGGGCCACGAACCTCTTCGGCTGCAACCAGCCCACGTTCAACCAGATGACCTTCACCGCCAAGAGTTGTCTGACCGTCACTCCCACGTCGCCGTGTCATCACGCGACGCGCACCAACGGCGTGACCATTACCTCCATGGCATCGGCGTTCATCCCCGGCTACAACCGCTTCCCGATGAACGACTTCCCACGGGTAGCGTTCAGCAAGAAGTATCAGACCATCAGCATGGTCTGGAATGACGGACGGTTCCATCCAACCGGCGACATCCTGATGCAGAGCTTCACCGCAGTCCACATCAAGCCCGTCTGCTGCGGTCCGATTCAACTGAACAGCGATGTCGGCGGCTGGAACTTCATGCCGGCTACACGCCAAGCTGATAACAACGGCAACATCAACGTCCTCTGGTATCAGCGGGCAAGCGGCAACACAGCGGTAACATATGTCGTGGCGGCCATCAGTGTCAATCCGAAGACCACCAGCACACCCGCCGCGAACTACCTCGTCACCGACGCGACCTCTGATTGGAACGCTGTGTCATCCGACATCATTCCAAACTTCGGTGACTACACCGACCTGTATCTCACCTCGAACTGCGTCAACGGCACCTACTCCTACCTCGGCCAGATCAACGCGGCCTGGTCCGATGGGCGCATCGGCGTGCCGCAGCCGTTCTACGCCTCGGGTAGCGATTCCTAGCGACCTTCCCGGCGACGCGGCAACGCAAGCCACACGGCGGAGGCGGGGAAGCATTTCCCCGCCTCCGCTCCATGTCTGCCCGGCGCCCGCTCCACCTCGCTCCACCTCGCTCCACCTCGCTCCAACGCCTCCTTCATCCCCAATGACTTGCCACCACCGCCCGCAGCCGTTATCATGGCATTCAACTTGTGGCCGCCTGGCCTGATGACCTAACCAGTCACCCTCAGCCATTCCGAGCCACTCGCGACACCCAGAGAGCGGCACGAGTCCCTAAGGCAAGAGAGGCGCGTTATGATCCCACTCAGCGACGATCCAGGAGTGCGACGGCGCATCCCGTTCGTCAACTACACCCTGATCGCCATCAATGTCGCCGCGTTTATTCTGGAATACACGCAAGGAACCTGCTTCCAACTCGCCTACTCCGCCGTGCCATATGGCATCGTCCACGGCGTCTCCTTGCCAATTCAAGGCTGCCCCTACGGCCAGGCTGCCCCAGTCTACGTCACTCTGCTCACGGCGATGTTCCTGCACGCCGGTCTGCTCCATATCGCGGGGAATATGCTCTTTCTCTGGATCTTCGGCGACAATGTCGAGGACCGGCTCGGCCACGTCGGCTACCTTGTCTTCTATCTCTTCTGCGGCTTCGTCGCCTCCGCCGCACAGATCGCCGTTGACCCCAATTCCACCATCCCCACGCTCGGCGCGAGCGGCGCGATTGCCGGCGTGCTCGGCGCATACATCGTCTTCTACCCCGGCGCGCGGGTACGCACCCTCATCTTCCTCGGCTTCTTCATCACCATGGCCCGCCTCTCCGCGCTCATCGTCATCGGCATGTGGTTCGTCCTCCAACTCGCCGATGCGTTCCTCAGTCAGCCCGTATCACAGGGCGGCGGTGGCGTCGCCTATTTCGCCCACATCGG
Source organism: Ktedonobacterales bacterium (assembly GCA_030167145.1). Lineage (GTDB taxonomy): Bacteria > Chloroflexota > Ktedonobacteria > Ktedonobacterales > JADMIN01 > SMAG-U1939. The sequence continues at coordinate 1,535,920 of CP126532.1, forward strand.
CGGCTTCGTCGCCGGACTCCTCATCGCGCTGCTCGTGCGCCCATTCACCAAACCACCCAAGCCAAACGCCACCTCCTATCCCTACTGGCCCGCGCACCAAGACATGCGCCGCATGGGATAGTAGCCAGTAACTTTTCGCCATGCCCGCCGCCACAATACGCACCATATACCCACATGCCCCATCCGCTCCGGCGCGATTCGGTCTATGCTGGTGTGTGCTCTGGTGTATGCTATAGATTGAGATACGACGTGGCGCTCAGCGTACCAGTGCGCGCCCTGTCAACGGTCCGCGATCTCATGGCAAAACCGCTGCCGGCCAGGAGACTCCCATGCTTGGGCATTCATTTGAGCTATTCATCATCATTCTCGTTGGCCTGCTAATCTTTGGCCCCAAAAAAGTCATCGAAATGGGCGCCGCCGCTGGCAGGCTCCTGCGCGACCTGCGCGCCGCATTCCGCGAGATGGGCTGGCCGGGCTTCCCATCGGCTGGCACGTTCCAGCAATCGCCGCTCTCCCACCTGAGCCAGCTCGCCCAATCGCTCACCGCCGATACGACAACCGCAACACCAGCCGCACCCACGCCCGAACCCAGCGTGGATCAAGCCTCACCCACTGCTCCTACCACCCCCAGCGCCCCAACTGCCACGCCCGAATCACCCAGCGCCTAGCGTCCGGAGACTCGCGCCGGCTTTCTGCTCAATTTCCTCGTATCTCACAGGTGCAGCGCGCGCTCGAACATCGCCGCGTCCTTGTGCGGCCCGATCAGCGCCAGCCGCAACCACTCATCGCGGAAGATCGTGCGCGCCAGCCGCTGAATATCGTCGCTCGTCACCTCGTCAATGCGCTCCAACGTCTCGTCCAACTCACGCACATCCCCCAGCAACGCCTCCTGCCCGCCGAGCCAGTGCGCCACACTCCCCGTATCCTCCAGCCGCAGCGCCATCCGTCCCTTGGTATACTCCTTCGCCCGGCGCAACTCCTCTTCGCCAACTGCCTCATCGCGCACCCGCCGCAATTGCGCCAGAATCGCCTTCAGCGCCGCCCGTGCCCTGCGCGGCTCCACGCCTGCCGAAACCACCATCACCCCCGTATCATGGTACGAAACCGGCGAGCTGCCAACATCATAGGCCAACCCCTGCCGCTCGCGCACCTCCAGAAACAGCCGTGAACTCATACCGTCGCCCAGCACCGCGTTCAGCAATGGCATCGTATATTCGTCGCGATCCCGGTGCGGAATCCCCAGCGTATACAGCGCCAGGTTCGTCTGCTCCGTCTTCCGCTGTTCCAGCCGTACACGTGGCGCATCCACCGGCGGTGGGCACGGCTCCCATCGCGGCACATCACGCGCCTCCCAATCGCCGAGCAACTCCGCGACACATGCCACCACGCGCTCATGCTCCACATCCCCAGCGATGCTCACCACCAGATTGCCCGGCACATAATGCCCGCGCCAATAGCCCGCCACCGTCTCCCGTGCGATTCCTTCCACCGTCTCGCGCGTTCCCGCCACCTCACGCCCCAGTGGCAGATCCGGCCACACGGTCTCGTCGCCCAGCACACTCACCCAATCCTGCGGGCTGTCGCGATACATGCCCAATTCTTCGATTATCACCCGCCGCTCTTTATCTAGCTCCGCCTCCTCAAAACGTGGCCACCGCACCATATCCGCCAGCAGCCCCATCGCCAGATCGAAGTGGCGGCTCGCGATCTTCACCGAATAGACGGTCAATTCTTTGTCCGTCCCCGCGTCCAGCAGCCCCCCCACGCCCTCTATCGCCTCCGAAATGACCTGTGCCGTCGGAAAACGCTCACTTCCCTTGAACAGCATATGCTCGATCAAATGCGACACCCCGGACTGCTCCGCACACTCATACCGCGAGCCAGCGCAAAAAAAGAACGCGATGCTCACCGAGCGAACGTGAGGCATCGTGGCCGTGAGAATGCGAATACCATTCGGTAATGTGGCGCTTTGGTGCATGGGGGCAAAAACCTCGAAGTCAACAAGCTAGGCAATGTGCGCAACCACTATCTGGCCGCCAGCAGATTATAGCCCTTGCAACGCGCCGCTACCAATTCCCGCTCTATACCAACAACACGGTGATAGTTCCCGATAGACACATATAGGCAGAACAGGTGGATTCCCACCCCCACGCTGGACGTGATGTGCTACGCTATCGCTGCTGGTTCGTTCCATTAGGGGCGGACGTTCGCTGGCACACACCCGCGACGACCATGACCAGTGTCACCTCATCCATCACGACTTCGTATAGTAGGGAGGCAGAGTTATGCGACAAGGCATGCGGCGCTGGCCGGCCATATGGGGGGCGGCGTTGCTCCTGCTCGCATCATTAATGTTCTCGGCATGTGCAGGCTCCGGTAGCAACAACCTCAAGATTCCCACCGCCACTGCTGCCGCAGTGCAAATCAAGACCGACCGCACCGCCTATACCACGGCGCAACCCATCGGCGTCACCATCTCCAATACCGGCAGCCAGGGCTTCTACGCCGTGACGGGCCGCTCTGCCTGCACCTTCTTGCAACTCCAAAAATACGACACCACCAAACGCGCCTGGTTTGCCACCGTCGGCTGCGATACCGCCTATCAGCCGCAAGCGCTGCTGATTAGCGCCAATATGACCGAGCCATTCACGCTTCCCCCCGGCAATGCCTCCGACAACCCGAATGTCTGGGTTCCCGGCGCCTACCGTATCGCGCTGCAATATGGTACACAATCTGATGGCTCCGGCAACGTGCAAGTCGCATACTCCGCTGGATTCCAGATCACCTGATGCCGCGCGACACGCGCGGCAGGCTCTTCAGAAGCGAGGCTGGGCTATGGGTGAACCGCATACACAGACGATCAAGCTCCTGGTGACCGACTTCACCTTCACCAGCGCCGACCGTCAGCGCCTTATCGCCGCGCTCGGCCCAGACGTGCTGCTGCATGTGCAAGGCTATGAGGCGCTTCGGCAGGCTCTCGCCGCGCACCCAGAAACCGACCTGCTCTGCTCATTTCATCCCCCAGCGGATACGCTCAGCCTTGCGCCAGGTCTGCGTTGGATCCAATTGCCCAGCGCGGGCGCGGACCACGCGCTGCGCGATCATCTCGTGCGCGACGACGGCCCCATCGTCACCACCGCCAACGGCGTCCATACCGTCCCCATCAGCGAATTCGTCTTCAGCCTGCTGCTTCTCTGGGCGCACCGCTGGCCAGAGTTCTTCGCGCTTCAGCAGGCGGAGCACTGGCCAGATCACGCGCAGTGGGTGGGGCTGCGCGGGCGCGAGCTGCGCGACGCCACCCTCGGCATCATCGGCCTCGGCGCGATTGGCCGCCAGGTGGCGCGGCTGGGCCGCGCCTTCGGCATGCGCCTGCTCGGCACTCGGCGCAGCGCCCGCGCCGCCGATACTGACCCCGACCTCGACCAGCTTATCCCCCTCGCCCAACTCCATCACCTGCTGGCCCAGAGCGACTACATCGTCCTCGCCGCCCCCAGCACATCCGACTCCCATCACCTGATCGGCCCCGCCGAACTCCACGCCATGAAGCCAACAGCCTTTCTCATCAACATCTCCCGTGGCGACCTCATAGACCAGGATGCCCTCATCACCGCCCTGCGCGAGCGCCAGATCGCGGGTGCGGGCCTCGATGTCTTCGCCCAAGAGCCGCTCCCGCCCGAAAGTCCCCTCTGGCGCATGCCCAACGTCCTCATCTCCCCCCATATCTCCGGCGCCAGCGACCACTACAGCCGCCGCTTCACCGACCTCTATCTCGACAACATCCGCCGCTATCGCGCAGGCGAACCCCTCGTCAACGTCGTCAACGCCCAGCGCGGCTATTGACGAGATTCCACTCCCCTTCCCGCGTAGAGGCGTCCGGTGGACGTCCGCCGGGGGTTAGGTCAAAAAAATTGCCCGATGCTGGCGCGGGGTGTTAGAATGAGCGCGGCTACATAGCAGCCTCACCAACAGCAAGCAAACGTGCCCGCCCGTGTTGTGCTTCTGGGCGCGTTGAAGTGGAGGGATATCCGTGGCGAACTTCGAAGGCAAGACCGCATTGATTTTCGGCATTGCCAACCACAATAGCGTCGCCTGGCCAATCACGCAGAAACTGGCCGAACAGGGCGCGCGGCTCGCCCTGACCTATCAGGAGCGCATGGAGCAAAACGTCCGCAAGCTTGCCGCCACGCTCCCCGGCTCCCCGCTGGTGCTGCCCTGCGACGTGCAGAAAGACGAAGACCTCGACGCCGTCTTCGATACGGTCGGCAAAGACCTCGGTGGACTCGATATTCTGATCCACAGCGTCGCCTACGCCCCCACCGACGATCTGCGTGGGCGCGTCTCGCACTCCTCACGTGCGGGCTTCCTCACCGCTCTCGACATCAGCGCCTACTCCTTGATAGCCATGGGCAAGCGCGCCGAACCGCTGATGCAGCCGCGCGGTGGCGGCAGCATCGTCGCCATGACCTACCTCGGCGCTGAGCGTGTCGTCCCTGGCTATAATCTGATGGGCATCGCCAAAGCCGCGCTCGAAGCCTCGATTCGCTATCTGGCCTGGGATCTCGGCCCCGCCGGTATCCGCGTCAATGGCATCTCAGCCGGACCCATGCGCACTCTCTCCGCGCGCGGCGTCGGCAACATCAACGACATGTTCACCCTGATCGAGCAGGTCGCGCCGCTGCGCCGCAACATGTCGCAGGATGATGTCGCCGATCTCGCGCTCTTCCTCTGCTCCGAGCAGGCGCGCAATCTCACCGGCAGCATCGAACATCTCGATAGCGGCTTCCACATCATGGGCCTGGGCACGATGTAGCGCAGTAGTACATTTCGCGAGGGCTTGCACGCGCATGGAGATTCCAGAGCACGACACACCACAACAAACCGGCAGCGACACGACGCATACCCCACCACCCGGCATCGCCGGTCTCCTCAAAGACCGCAACTCCGTCGTGCGGATCATCGCCGTGTTCCTGGTCGTCGTCACCGTCGTCGTGCTGGCTCGTGCGCTGCTCACCCCCACCTCGCAGCCTGCCAGCGGTGTGACGGGCACCCCCGCGCCCGCCGCGCCGCTCGCCGGCCATTATGCGCCCAACATCACCCTGCTCGACCTCTCCGGAAAATCAATCCAGCTTTCGAGCCTGCGCGGCAAGGTCGTCGTCCTCAACTTCTGGTACGTCGCCTGCGCCCCCTGCCAGTTCGAGATGCCCGCCCTCGAAAAGACCTACCTGAAAGACAACGCCAGCGGCCTAGTCGTTGTCGGCGTCAACACCGCCGATGATGCGCAAACCATCCTGGATTTCACCGGCAAGCTCGGCGTCACTTACCCCATCTGGCGCGATACGGGTCTGAACGCCGTCGTCACCTACCGCATCGTCGCCACCCCCACCACCTTCGTCATAGACCGCGATGGTGTCATCCGCTACAAAATCACCGGCCCGGTAGACCAGAAAACCCTCACCGCCGACGTCACCGCCCTGATCGCCGCCCATTAGCCATTGCTCTCTGCGATCTCCTCCCCGATCATCTCCTCCATCTGCTCGCTCGTTAGCGGTTCGCCATGCTGGATGCTGCCAACCACATCCCAGAACGCATGCCAGCGGCGCTCATACTCCTCCGCAGTGAGCGCTTTCTGTGTCGCGGGCAGCCAGTTGAGTAGCGTGCCGAGCATTTCATCCGGGCTTCGGTCTGCTGCTCGCGCCGCCGCCGCCAGTCGAGCGTACTGCTCATCATTTAGCGTGATTGCGTGTGCCATCACCCACCTCCCGTTGATGTCATTGGTTCTTCCTCAGTATATCGCTTCCGCGTGCTTCTTCCACCATTGCTTACGCCAGCCGCCAGCGCTCCGTCCCCGTCGCATCGGCCTCGCGCGCCACCCGCCCTTCGCGTTCCAGCTTCAGCAGATGCGCCGTCAGCGAGAGCGCCGCCATCGGATGCAGGCGCGGGTCCACATCCGCGTAGATGCTCGCCACCAGCGCATCCACCGTCACCGGCCCAGCGGCCAACCCCGCCAGCACCTGCGCCTCGCGCTCATTGCGGTGGGCGATGTACTGTTCCAGCAGCGTGCGCGGCTCGTCAATCTGCGGCCCGTGCGCAGGCAGAATCACCCGTAGCTCCAGCGCCAGCAGCCGCCGCAACGACGCCATATACTCCGCCAGATCGCCCTCTGGCGGCGCAATCACCACCGTCCCCACGCCCGCCACCAGATCCCCCGCGAAGAGCGCCCCCGCATCCTCCAGCAGAAAGCACAGATGATCGAAGCGGTGCCCCGGCGTATGCAGCGCGCGCACCTGCCGTCCGCCTATGAGAAACACCTGCTCATCCGCCAGCAGCGCATCCGCCTGTGGCGACCCCGCGCGGCTCCACGCCAGCACCGGCGCGCCCGTCAACTCGCGCAGCCGCGCTGCCCCCTCCACATGATCGGGGTGCCCGTGGGTAATCAGAATCGCGTTCAGCCCGCCGCGCGCCTCCGCCATCTCGGCAATCTTCGTCAGATGCCCCGCATCCTCTGGCCCAGGATCAATCACCACACACCCGCCATGGCCCTCACCAGCAGCGATCAGATAGGTATTCGTGCCTGGCCCCGTCAGCAGCGACGGATTCGGCGCCAGGATCAACTCCACCCCATTGGGCAGCCCCATCGCGCGCCTCCCTTCCAAATCCTCGCTACTCCTCATCCGGCAGCAAGATCACATCCTGCCCGTCGCGCTTCACGACCCGCGGCATGATCGTCTGCGGCGTCCCCGCGAATCGCGTCCGCGCCGCCGCGACATTCGCCAGCCCGCTCAGCTCGCGCAATTGGTGAATCGTCGCGAACACCAGCGGGAATTCGCCGCACTCGAAGTCCGCCAGCGCGGCTTCCGGCATCACCCACACCCCCGCCGTCGTCTCCAATTCATCATGCGCGGCCTGCTGCCCCACCGGCATCTCCGCCAGAAAGAAGTGCGTATCGAATCGTTTGGGAAACGCCTCCGGCGTAATCCAGTGCGCCCAATGCACCAGCGTATCCGTCGCCAGCGTCAGTCCTTCGCGCTCAGCCACCTGCCCCAGCGTCACCGTCCCCCGCTGCGACTCCTCCCGATAGACCGCGAAGCGTGCCACATCACTCGACCCGATAGCCAGTGGCTCACCAGCCCGCCGCGCCAGCAGCACCCCCGCCTCCTCGAAGCATTCCCGCAGCGCCGCCACGCGGAATCCCGTGCCCAGCGCCGCCGCTCCCGCATCATCCTCCACCGGAGCCACCAGCCCTGGCTGCTGCTCCGTCGCCACATCACCAGGGCTGACCGACCCGCCAGGAAACACGAAGGCGTCGGGTACAAACTCGCTGCGGATATGCCGCCGCACCATGAATATCTCGATACCACCGCCCGCCCGCTCGCGAGCCAGCGCCACAGCCGCCGCGCGGCGCGGCGTCACCGGATCCGATGCCGACATACAAACCTCCCACATTCGCCCGGATCGCCGCGCGGGTGCGTTTACCTTGCGCCCCTACAGTGACGGCCCGCATGTATCCGCATCGTATCATACGCCAGACAAGAAATCGGTAATAACACTAAAGTCCTGCCAGGACTGGCGTACCGTCACGTTGACGTTCCCTTCTTCGCTCGCTATACTTGCCCAACGGACACACAATCTGCCGAAAGGTGAGAGCAGCCGTCTGGAAGCGCAACGGCGCGCGGGGATGCGGCGGGGAAAATGGGGAAGCAGGCGTCAGTATGGCGGATGGTTTAGACGCGCTACCAGTTGGCACTGTCGTACGCGAGCGCTATCGGATCGTTGCGGTCGTGGGCCGTGGTGGCCTCGGCACCGTCTATCAAGTGACCGACATCATCTTTGGCAAGCAGAACGTCTTTGCCCTCAAAGAACTCTTAGACCAATCTTCTGGCGCACGCAAACAATTCGAGTTAGAGAGCCAGTGGCTCCAATCTCTCGACCACAACCACATCCCCAAGGTGCGCGAGCACTTCCGCTGGGCCAATCGCCTCTATCTCGTCATGGACTTTGTAGACGGCGAAAACCTCGACCAGAAACTCATGCGCCACAGCGGTCGCCCGCTCCCAGAGCAGCAGTTGCTCGGCTGGACCTTCCCCATCTGCGACGCCCTCCACTACCTGCACACGCGCATGCCCCCGATCTTGCATCGCGATGTCAAGCCCGCCAACATCATCGTCACGCCTGCTGGCTATCCCGTGCTGGTGGATCTCGGCATCGCCAAAGAACACCTCCCCGGCGCGGACCAGACGCTCACCTTCGTTCGCAAAGCCGGCACCGAAGGCTACGCCCCGCCCGAACAATACGCCACTGGTGGGCAGACCGGTCCCTGGTCCGATGTCTATGGCCTCGGCGCGACACTCTATCACCTGCTCACTGGTCGCGTGCCCCCCACCGCCGTCGAGCGCGTCGCCCTGGATCAGCATCTCATCCATCCTCGCACCATCAATCCTGCCGTCTCGTCCAGCGTAGATGCCGCGATCTGCCAGGCGCTGGCCCTCCGCCCCGCTGATCGTTTCCAGACGATGATCGAGTTCGCCCGCGCGCTCAACGCGCCCACCAGTGCCCCCAGCTACGCTCCGCGCTCCGCCCCGCCAACGCCCGCGCCAGCCTCACAGCCACCGCGCAGCCAGCCCACGCCGCCAGCATTCCAGCGGGTGCAGCCATCCTTCGGCACCGACCAGTTGCCGTCGCTCTCGCCCACGCCACCCCGCCCGCCCTCGGCGCTGGGCAGCCGTCCAAGCGCCCCGCCCTCCGGCCGCCTGCGCCCCTCCGAAGCGCCTGCCCTTATGCCTGTGACTGCCGCTGTCACACGGGCATCCACCGACTTCGGCAGCCTACCCACAGAGCAAACAGACGTCACGGAACGTACCACATTCCCCACGGCGGCGCGCAAACGGCGGCGCATCATCCTCAGCGTGGGTGTGGCGAGCATCGTGCTCGTCGCCATTGCCCTGGGCATAGTCTTGGTCTCCAGCGCAACACCGCCCGACCGCTCCACACCGGCTGCCACCGTCAACGGCTACTTCGCCGCGCTTGCCGCGCAAGACTACAATCGCGCCTGGCTGTATTCCGCCAGTAGCCGGAACAACGTCAGCTCTAAAGCGGACTTCATCGCCAATCTGCGCTCAGATGATGTCTTGCTTGGCCAGGTCACACACGCCACCATCAGGCAATCCAGCGAGGACTCCACCGGCAAAGTCACCGTCATTGCGGATGTCACCCGTACCGGCTCCGGTTCCGTCGTCAGCTATACCCTCAACCTCTCGCAATACGACGGCAGCACCTGGCTCATCAACAACATCACCTCCTCCTGAGCGTGCAGCCGTTCCTCCTCCCCTTCCCTCGTAGGGAAGGGGCCGGGGGTTAGGTTCTCTGCGCGCCTCGCTCATGCGCTGTGAGATACAATATCCTCATGGCAACCTCTGAGTAGCACGAGCGGAAATGGACGATTGCGATGGCCCCTGGCAGGCGTGTCAGGCTCACCACCCTCGCGAGCTGCGCGGGCTGAGCCTCCAAGATGGGCGCGGACGCCCTGACGCACGTGTTGCGCCCCCTCACCGGCATCTTCGGAGAAGCCGTACCCGACCTGCTCGTCGGCCTGCATAGCGCCGACGACGCCGCCGTCTATCGCCTGAATAGCGAGCAGGCAATTGTCGCCACCACCGACTTTTTCCCGCCCGTGGTAGACGACCCCTACACCTTCGGCGCCATTGCCGCCGCCAACGCCCTCAGCGACATCTACGCCATGGGCGGCGATCCGCTCTTCTGCCTCAACCTCGTCGCCTTCCCCGACGACCTCGACCCCGCCATCCTCACCGACATCCTGCGCGGCGGCGCGGAGAAGGTCCGCGAGGCGGGCGCGGTCGTCGCCGGTGGCCACACCGTCACCGATACCGAGCCGAAATATGGTCTCGCCGCCATCGGCCTGGTTCACCCCGACCGCATCTGGACCAAAGGCGGCGCGCGTCCTGGCGATCTGCTGCTGCTCACCAAGCCGCTGGGAACCGGCGTCATCACCACCGCGCTGAAGCACGAGGCCGTGCGCGACACCGACCTTGCCGCCGCCGTCGCCAGCATGACCACCCTCAACGCCACCGCCGCGCGCACAGTGCGCCCCTTTGGCCTCGCCATCCACGCCGCCACCGACATCACCGGCTTCGGCCTGCTCGGCCACGCCTACGAAATGGCGGAGCAGAGCGCCGTGGGCATCAGCCTCACCATGTCGCAGATTCCCCTGCTCCCCGGCGCGCTCGATTACGCCGCCAGCGGCCACATCCCTGGCGGCACGCAGCGCAACCGCGATCACCTCACCAGCCATGTCACCTTCGCCGACGCCATTACCGAAACTGAGCGCACGCTGCTCTTCGACCCGCAAACCTCCGGCGGCCTGCTCGTCGCGCTCGCCCCCGATGCCTTCGACGCCGCGCGTGATGCCCTGCTAGCCGCAGGCGTCGCGTGCTATCATATCGGCGGTGTCGTCACGGGCAGCGGCATCGCGGTAGCGTGACACAGCGGAGGCGAGCGTAACACATGGCATCGGATATCGCGCACGGCGCACAGCTTGGCGACCTCGAATCCGCCCTCGGCCACAGCTTCGCCAACCGCCAGTTGTTGCTCGATGCGCTGACCCACCGCTCCTACGTCTATGAATACCCCGCCCCCGACGTCACCTCCAATGAGCGGCTGGAGTTCCTCGGCGACGCCGTCCTCGGTCTCATCACTTCTGACCTGCTCTTCACCAGCATCCCCGACGCCACCGAAGGCGACCTCACCAATCTGCGCGCCGCGCTGGTCCGCGCCTCCACCCTTGCCGCCTTTGCCCGCGCCATCAACCTCAGCCCGCACCTGCGCCTCGGTCGCGGCGAAGAAGCCACCGGTGGGCGCGAGCGCGAGCTACTCATCGCCCGCGCCATGGAAGCGCTGATCGGCGCGCTCTACCTCGACGGTGGCATGGCCGAAACCCGCCGCGTGCTGGAACCACTGCTGCGCGCCGAGCTTGACCGCGTGCGCGCCCGCCAGCACATAAAAGACGACAAATCGCTGCTACAAGAGCTGGCCCAGGGTCAGCTTGGCGTCACGCCCACCTATCGCGTCGCCGCCGCCGATGGTCCCTCGCACGACCGCCACTTTATCATTGAAGTGCTGCTGGGCGATCTCGTCGTCGGGCGTGGCGAAGGCCGCAGCAAACGCCAGGCCGAGCAGGCCGCCGCTCACGCCGCCCTCCAGGACGACGGCTGGCAGCCGCGATAACCACCGCTACATGTGTCTGCCAGGATGCCATCCATCGTCATCCGCATATAATGGCGGTGGATGCAGGCTTTGGCGACGGATGGCGCGATTCCTCTTTGTTGCTTGACCTCAGCCGTCCGCTCCATCCATAATGCGACGTACCAGTGTATCGCGCCGTGCCATTGTGCGCCGGGGCGAGATTCTAGTAATTTGAGGTTCCAGCTGAAGGCCGGGGCTAATCCCGTAGCGAGAGGCCAGCGGGTGGCGAGCGAGGGAGTGGGTGGGAGCTCGTAGCATGAATGCCACGGGTAATCATGGTAGCGAGCGGTCATCTGGTGAAGAACAGGGGAGACGTGCGGACGGAATTAGCCCCGGCATTCATGCTGGGAAATTGCTATTATGGAGATACCGCCCCGCGCGGCTAATCGTGCGAACGTGATGAGCCCCGGCATTCATGCTGGGAGCTCGCCCTATCGCCCACGCTCGCCCCGCGCGACAATCGTTCGCACAGGATTATCCGTGGCATTTATGCCACGAGCCAGCAATTCGGAATTATCCGTGGCATTCATGCCACGTTGCTCAATAACCACCATATTCAGTAAGGAGCGCCGCCACTATGCCCAGCATCGCCATCGCCCCCAGTCACAAGGCCATCGAACGCTATTATGCCGAACTGGCGCAGATACGCAGCGTCGGCGCGGATTACGAGCAGGCGACGCGCGCCGCGTTCCAGGCGCTGCTGACGGCGTGCGCCCCCACCGTCGGCTGGACGCTGATCCTGGAGCAGCCGCTGGCCAATGGCAAGCGTCCCGATGGCACGCTGCGCGACGCCTACTTTGCGCGCGGCTACTGGGAGGCCAAGGATACGCGCGACGACCTCGACGGTGAGATCAAGAAGAAGCGCGAGGCGGGCTATCCCGTCACCAACACCATCTTCGAGGATACGCGCCGCGCGGTGCTGTTCCAGGGTGGGCGCGTGGCAATGGATGTGGACATCACCGAGCGGCGCAACCTGGCCGACCTGCTCACCGCGTTCTTTGGGTACGTCGAACCCGAAATTGCGACCTTCGAGGCGGCGATTACCGAGTTCAAGGGGCGCATCCCCGAACTGGCGGCGAGCCTGAAGGAGTTGATTCGCACGCAGGAAGTCGAGAATGCGGCGTTCAAGTCGGCGCTGGCGAGCTTCTATACGCTCTGTCAGACCTCGCTGGACCCGAATATCTCGTGGGAAACGGTGCGCGAGATGCTGGTGCAGCACCTGCTGACCGAACGGCTGTTTCGCACGGTGTTCCAGAATCCCGATTTCGTGCGCCGCAATGTGATCGCGGCTGAGATCGAGAAGGTGATTGACGCGCTGACCAGCAAGGCGTTCAATCGGGGCGAGTTCTTGCGCTCGCTGGCGCGGTTCTACGTCGCCATCGAAGCGGCGGCGCAGGGATTGGAGGATTGGAGCGAGAAGCAGCATTTCATGAACGTGGTCTATGAGCGGTTCTTCCAGGGCTACTCGACGAAGCAGGCCGACACCCACGGCATCGTCTATACGCCACAAGAGATCGTGGACTTCATGTGTACCAGCGTGGAGGAGGTGTTGCAACGCGAGTTCGGCAAGTCGCTCTCGGATACGGGCGTGCAGATACTCGATCCGGCGACGGGAACCGGCAGCTTCGTGGTGAATCTGCTGCGGCGCATCTCCGGCGCGACGCTAGAACGGAAGTACCGCGAAGACCTGTTCGCGAACGAGATCATGCTGCTGCCGTACTACATCGCCTCGCTGAACATCGAGCACGCCTATTACGAGCGCACCGGCAGCTACCTGCCCTTCGAGGGGCTGTGCTTCACCGACACGCTGGAACTGGCCGAGGCGCGGCAGATGAGCCTCTTCGTGGAGCGCAACCACGACCGCGTGGAGCGCGAGAAGGCCGCCGACATCATGGTGGTGATCGGCAACCCGCCGTATAACGTGGGCCAGGAGAACGAGAACGACAACAACAAGAACCGCAAGTATCCGGTGATTGATGGCCGCATCCGCGAGACATATGCGAAGGACTCGAAAGCGACACTGAAAACCAAATACTACGATGCCTATGTGAAATTCTTTCGTTGGGCAACGGATCGCCTGCAAGGGCGTGACGGCATCGTTTGCTTCATTACCAACAATGCCTTTGTACGCAAAGACTTGCTAGATGGCATTCGCAAGCACTTGGCCCAAGATTTCACTACAATTTATCACCTTGACTTGGGTGGGGACATGCGCGAGGGTGGCGGAGGCAACGTATTCGGGATTACGCCAGGTGTGGGTGTTACTGTTCTCATTCGCAGACGTGACATCCCTCAGCAAGAAGCTGAGCGCGCTCGCGTTCATTACCACAAAGTCGAAGACGCTCTCACAGGCACTGAAAAATTGCATCTGATAGCTAGTATGGGAGGCATTAGCAATTTAGAGTGGGAAGAACTGGATCCCAACGAGCATTATGCGTGGATAAATGAGGGGCTGCACCCAGAGTTCGAGTCCTTCATGCCTATTGGCTCCCAGGAGGCAAAAACTTCCCATCTCCTAGATAAAACAATCTTCCAAACCTTTTCCTTAGGTGTTGGAACTAACCGAGACGAATGGGTCTATGCCTTTCAGGCAGTCCAACTCATGGACAAAGTGCAAAGGCTTATCAAGAACTATAATAGCGAGGTGTTTCGATGGACCCAAGAAGGTAGTGATCCAAAGCGAGTAGACGATTTTGTGAACAATGAGCCTACGTTTGTCAAGTGGACAGACAGGCTCAAGGCATCACTTGTCAAGATGGAAATGCTGAGTTTTGATACGAATCAGGTCCGACAGTCACTATATAGACCCTTCTCAAGGCGTTATCTATATTTCGATCACCTTTTGAACCAACGCCGATACCAACAACACCACATATACCCGACTTCAGACTGTGAATCCGAAAATTCGGCAATGCAAGTCGGAGGATATGGTCGTAAGGATTTCTCTGTACTAGCCACAAATTGCATCCCCGATCTCAATTTCTACGCTGACCCAGCCCAATGCTTCCCGCTCTACACCTACGCCGAGGATGGCAGCGCGCGGCGCGAGAACGTCACCGATTGGGCGCTGGCGCAGTTCCAGGCGGCGTATGGGCCGGAGGTGACGAAACGCGACATCTTCGACTACGTCTACGGCCTGCTGCACCATCCGCGGTACCGCGCACGCTACGCGGAGAATCTGAAACGCGAGCTGCCGCGCATCCCGCTGCTGCCCACGCGCGAGGGCTACGAGGCCACGCGGGCGGCGGGCGCGGCGCTGGCCGCGCTGCACCTGGGCTACGAATCGGTCCGCGAGTATCCGCTGCGGATGCGCGAGACGCCGGGGGAGCCGGTGGAGTGGCGCGTCAAGAAGATGAAGCTGGTGGGCAAGCCCAATGGGCAGACAGGAATGTCCGCCCCACTGCGGGCAGAGGCCACCCCACAGGTAGGACAGACATTCTTGTCTGTCAGTGGGCAGACAGGAATGTCCGCCCCACTGCCACAGGTAGGACAGACATTCTTGTCTGTCAGCGCGTCCGCCCCACCATCGGGGGAAACGGCAACGCTGGTGTATAACGACTGGCTCACGCTGGAAGGCATCCCACCAGAGGTCTTCGCCTATCGCCTGGGCAACCGCTCCGCGCTGGAATGGGTCATAGACCAGTATCAGGTCAGCACCGACACCCGCAGCGGCATCACCAGCGACCCCAACCGCCCCGACGACCCGCAATACATCGTCCGCCTCATCCGGCAGGTGGTCACGGTGAGCGTCGAGACAGTGCGGCTGGTGGATGGCCTCGCGCGCTCGGTGGATCTGCTCGCGGCGCTCGGCATAACCGTGGAGGCGGCGGTCGAGGCGTAGCGCGCGACGCAGAGGGCGAGAGGAGTAAGATCATGGACTGTAGCGCCGTCATCTTCAGCGGCCACGCCACCCAACGCATGTTCGAGCGCGGACTTTCCACAGCGGATATACTGTCCGTGATCCAGCAGGGTGAGGTCATCGAAGATTATCCCAACGACACGCCGCATCCAAGCTGCTTACTGCTGGGATTTGTGGGCGCCACGCCAATACACACGGTCATTGCCAAACACGCCGCTACAGGACGATGCATTGTCGTCACCGTCTATGTTCCCAATCCCACCCGCTGGAGTGCGGATTTCAAAATCAGGAGAGCGCCATGAACTGCGTCATCTGTAAACACGGCGAAACCGTCCCTGGCGTCACCCGTGTGGTGCTTCAGCGCGGCGAGACCACGGTGATTATCAAGGATGTCCCCGCCGAGATCTGCGACACCTGCGACGAATACTATCTCTCCGAAGCCATCGCCACGCGCGTGCTTGCCCTGGCAGAGCAGGCCGTAGCTCAGGGCGCGGAGATCGAAGTGCTGCGCTTCGCCGCATGAGCCATCGCGCCACCACCACATCGCATCCGCCCAAGAGTTGCTCATGTAGTGACGTGAGCAACTCTTGAACTCATGTGAACAACTTTAGCATCCGCCCAAGAGTTGCTCACCAATCCAAGAGTTGTCCCTCTCCACATGAGCCACAACTCTTGCGCTCCCAGCAACTCTTCACCTCACCCCCCCACCCGCAACTCCCGCTCATCATGCGCCGATAAGGCAGAGGGGTGGAGTTGCGAACCTTTCTCGCTTGACACCCCACTGCGCCCACGTCTACAATATCCATATCTCCATATGGAGATATGCTCCCCAGCGGCAACGCTGAGTTCAAGCCGCTTTCCATCAGCATATTTCGTGGTACACTATGCTCAATCTCGCATCCACCAGTGGGGCGGACATTCGATGGCGAGTACAGGTAGGGCGGACATTCCTGTCTGCCCGCCTCGCCCATCGCACGGGGTGAACCGCCCCTGCACACGAACTAATTTCGACATGTGAGGAGATCTGCCATGCACGCTCCCCTGACCGACGCCGAGGTCCGCGAACGCATCAGCCAGCACCGGCTGATCGAAGGCATCGAGCACATGAGTCCAGCCTACCTGGAAGGCATGAAGCGCATCCTCACCGTCTCCGCCGATACCGAACTCATCAGCGCCCCCGCCTACTTCCACGCCGCCCGCCATGCCCCCAACCTCAACACCTTCGGCTCCGCCATCGCCATCATCCAGGACGAGCTAGGTCACGCCCACATCGCCTATCGCCTGCTCCGCGACCTCGGCGTAGATACCGAAGAACTCGTCTACCGCCGCGACCCCATCAAGTGGAAGTACCCCTACGCCTTCGATGTGCCACTCGACAGCTTCTACGAACTCATCGTCGCCAACGCCTTCTACGACCGCGCGGGCTACATCCTGCTCAGCGATGTCTACAACAGCACCACCTTTGGCCCCTGGAAGCGCGCCCTCGTCAAAGTGGACAAAGAAGAAACCTTCCACCTCCGCCACGGCGAGCAATGGGTGCGCAAGCTTGCCCCCGACCCCGCCGAACACGAACGCCTGCAACAGGCGATAGACTGGATGTTCCTGCTCACCGTCGAATGGTTCGGCCTCCCCGACGACCTCAAGAAACACACCGAACAGCTTGACTTCGGCTTCAAAGGCAAGAGCAACGACGGCCTGCGCCAGCAATGGATGAGCACCGCCGTTCCCTTCTGCCAGCAGCACGGCTTCACCGTCCCCGCCCACTTCGACGACGCCTCCCAGCGCTGGGTGGTGGATTGCGCCTTCCCCGCCGCCTTCGACGAAAAGCACAAGCGCTGGCTGCTCGAAGATGGCGCCATCTCGTGGAGCGATGTCATGGTCCGCTGGAAGCATCGTGGCCCCATGAACGAAGCGTTCGTCGCCCATGTCCAGCGCGGCAATCGCGGCCTCGCCAAGCTGCTGGAGGCGGCATAATGGCCACTCCCATGCGCTCCGGCGCGACGCCCCCGGCGGGCGCTGCCAGCAGCGCAGCCGCCGAGTATCCGCGTGACCCCCTCTGGGACGCCCTGCGCGACGTGCCCGACCCAGAACTCGCCATCTCCCTGGTAGACATGGGCCTCATCGTCTCCGCGCGCCTTGACGGCGACTGCGCCCGCATCGAACTCACCTACACCGCCATGGGCTGCCCCGCGATGGACATGATCCAGGAGGACATGCACGCCCGCCTGCTCCAACTCCCCGGTGTCGCATCAGTCGAGATCGAGACTGTCTGGGAGCCAGTCTGGACCAAAGCCCGCCTCACCCTAGAAGGCCGCGATGCGTTGTTGCTCTCAGGAGTATCCGTATGAGCAAGAAATCTCAGCCACCCGCCACGACACCTGCCACCGGCTCCGCCGCGAAATCCCAGCGCGCCCACATCCTCGCCGACCGCATCTGGCTCGTCCTCGCCCGCAAAGCCTATGAAGAGCCGCTCCGCCAGGTTGGCACCGTCGAAGCCGATGACCCCGAACTTGCCAGCGTCTACGCGCGCAGCATCTATGACGAATTTGCCTGGGTCGAGATGGCCGTCGTCCCGCGTGATGCCCTCATCACCGTCATCGAATCCTAGCCCATCCCGACGTATCCCAGCGCAGCCGGAGGAACGCTATCCATGTCCACCAGTGACCCCACCCCCGACCAGCAGCACGCGCTTGCTGGCCTCATCGCCCGCCTCGCCGATAACAAATACTTCCTTGGCCGCCACTACGCCGAGTGGTGCAGCGGCGCGCCCACCCTCGAATCCGCCGTCGCCGCCGCCGCCATGGCGCAAGACGAGCTGGGCCACGCTCGCGCCCTCTATCCGCTCCTCAAGACCCTGGTTGAGCAGCCCGGCCCCGAAGTCGAGCCGGAAACCCGCACCGCCTTTGTCAATTTGCCCTTTCTCGATACCTCCTTCGCCAGTTGGGAAGACTTCATCACCGCCAACTTCCTGATAGACACCGCGCTCACCACCATCTTCGAGGCCGCCGTCACCTCATCCTACGAGCCGCTTGCCGGGCGCAGCCGCAAGACCATCCAGGAAGAGCGCATGCACTTTGCCCACGGCGAAGCCTGGCTGCGCCGCCTCGCCCGCGAAGGTGGCGCCGTCCGCTCCGCCACCGAAGCCTCGCTGCTCCGCGCCTGGCCCGAAACGCTCTGCTGGTTCGGCCCCACCGGCGATGGCGACCCTCTCTTCGCCAGCGGCGCGCTCGACGCCACACCCGACACCCTCCGTGCGCGCTTCCTCGCCAGCGTCGGCCCCACCCTCACCGCCGAATCACTCCAATTACCCCTCCGTCAGACTGCTTCTGGCGCATGGGAACTCACCGAACCCCTCCCCTGGGACCGCTGGGACGCCGCCACCTACCGCCTCGCCCCCGCCCTCGTCCCCACCCCGTAGGGGCATGTGCTATGCGTCTATCTCACCAGTGGGGCGGACATTCCTGTCTGCCCGCTGTTCCACCAGTGCGTAGGGGCGTCCGCCGGACGCCCTCTGCCCACCGCCCACCAATCACCACACACGAGGATTGCACACCATGCCCAACCATCCCTCCAACTCGAACAACACAACCTCATCCGGTGGAGCGGACATTCCTGTCCGCCCACACACCGCGCACAGCACCAACGCCGCTTCCGTTACATGCCCTTTCTGCTCCTCCACCGACACCGAATTGCTCTCCCCCTTCGGCTCCCAGCTTGCCACCTCCCAATACTACTGCCGCGCCTGCCACACCCCCTTCGAATACATGCGCCAGAACGACGAATAACGTTGGGCGGCGCTAACCACAAGTGGGAGCGCCGCCTGAGAACCCGCGCGCTAGCGTCCCGGTGGCGGCCCCGGCGGGCCAAGGATCACCAGGCCGTGTCTCTTCCCGATAGCCGCGAGTTGCTCTCGTGGCAGTTGTCGCCCGTCGGTCACGGGGCGTCCATTCGCATCGCCCTGCTGATTGAGCGGCGGCGGCAAGACATGCTCGCTGACGGGCTGACCAACCTCGCGGAGAAATCCCTCGAACATCACCGGCTGCAAGCCAACTAGGGCGCGCGCTGGCTCCGATGACGCGCCGATGAACGTGTGGGGCACCCCTTTGGGACCAAACGCGAACGAGCCTGGCGTCAGCGCGAGCCGCGTATCGCCCACATAGAACGTGACCTCACCGTCGAGAACATAGAACCATTCGTCCTCGTCGGGATGAACATGCCATGGCGAGCCAAGACCCATGGGGACGATGATCTCGATCATGCCGAATTGCCCGGCGGTGTCACTCCCGCCAACCTTGATCGTTTGGTGCATGCCGAGGAGCCAGAACATCTCGCCCTCGCCCTGAGCCAACTGGTAGCCGACTCTGGCTCGCTCCGCCAGCGTCATCGCGCTGGCCTGACCTTGCTGTGACATCGTCTGTGTACTCCCTTTTGGCCTCGTGCCTGTTCACACGTGGTCTGAGGTGGCAGGCAGGCGCGTTTCGCCTGCCCACGACCGCCAACAGTTACGCATGCGTCGGCAGCGCAACCCCCAGTTGCGAGAGAATGCCCGGCAGCCCACCGCCCGCGACTTCACTCACCACGTAGGTAGCGAGCTTGTCGCCACGCATTGTCACCGTGACGTTCTCTGTCGGCAGCGACACACGCTTCCCGGTCGGCGGAATCGGCGCGAGTCCCGCTATCGGCAGCGCGAGTTCGCGTGTCTGCGTCCCGGTGATCTGCACCTGCCCGGCAACGCGCCCGTTCTCATCATGGATGCCACGCGCGTTGAACGAGAAGTCCGGCATGGCCGCCGCAAGCGCCCGGTGGACTCCTAGCCAGGCATCCGCGCCAATCGGCTCCGGCACCGCGCCACCAAAGGTGAAATCGTCCGCCAGATAACTTCGTGCTCGCTCCCAATCGGTTGCTTCGATGGCCGCCAGAACCGTCTGCACTGTCTCGACCGCGTTCATCTTCTGTTCCTCTCTCGGACCTCGTCCAGTGGTGTGCACCTCACGGTGAAGCGCCCTCTCACCACCTTCTGGACGCAGTGTAGCGGTCGGCGCTGGTAGCCATGCGGAGATCGGCGCTTGTACAAACGCTTGTATTTCGCGTATTTCGTGTGAACATGGGTGTGGGAACAGGCTGAGTATCCAGAACCATCCAAGGCTGCAAGCAACGCCCGCACGCTATCCCGCGCGCTATACGGAGTCGCCGCACCGCACACGGTTCGCCAGCGCAGCCGTCTCTGGCGCTGGTGTGGCCTCCAACTCACGGCGCAGCAGTTCCGTCAGTTGCTCATAGGTCCGCAGCGCCTGCCCACGCTCTCCCTGGCGTGTCAGGCAGCGCATCAGCTCGCGGTGCGCGCGCTCCTGGTAGGGATCAGCGGCAATCAGTTGCCGGTAGGTCTGTGCCGCGCGGGCATAGGCTTCCGCATCGAAGTGAAGCTGGCCCAGCGTCAGCAGCGCCTCCCGATAGCGCCCGCGCAACTCTTCCCGTTTGCGTTCCAGCCATGCGCGCTCATGCTCGCCAGCCAGGAAGTCTCCCCGATAGAGCTTCAGCGCCTGCTCCACATGCCGTATCGCCTGCGCGGGGTCGTCGCGCTGGCAGCGTGTGGCGCGTTCAAGGCGCCGCTCAAATGCCTCCACATCAAAGGCGTAGTCCAGCGTGCGATTGAACCGGTAGCGTCCGCGCTCGTACACAATCCAGTCCGTCCCGCCCAGCGCATGGCGCAAATGGTGGAGCACCGGATGCAACTGCGCACGCAGTTGGTCCGTATCAGAATCCGGCCACAGCGCCAGGCCGATCTGCTCCTTGGTCGCGCTGTCACGGCAGAGCAGATAGAACAGCAATTCGCGCGCCCGGCTGTAGGTCCACTCAGCGGCGTCCACCGGCTCATCACAGCGATAGACTCGTGCCTCGCCCAGTGCGATGATGCTCAGTTGTGGGCGTGCCGTCTTCACCAGCGCTGGTCGCTCTGCCTCTGGGGTTGCCAGAGCACCGCCGTCTCCATCCGCCCCAGCGGCCACGGGTGAGCCTGGCGCTGTGGCTGGCCCGCTATCGCGGGCGTCCCTCGGCGTGAGCAAGCGCCCAGACTCCCAAACCGTGTCCAGGGTCTGCTCGTCGAGCAGGTCGCGGATCCGCGCCAGCCATTGGTCGTAAAATGGTCGGTCAATAGCCGGTATCGGCATGCCCGCACGCTCCCGCAGGGTAGCCGCCGCGCCCAGCCGCTTGGCTGCGGTGACGCCATCGCCGCGCGCGGCGGCTACTGCCGCTAGCCCTTCGAGCGCCTCAGCCATTCCTTCATCCTCGCCCAGCGCATCGCGGAGCGCGAAACTCTCCAGGTAATACGCCTCCGCGCGCGCGATATCGCCCTGCTCCTGAGCGGCGCGACCAAGGAAGCGCAACGTATGCGCCGTGCCACCGTGGTCGCCGATTTCGCGCCGGACCCGTAGGCTCTCCTCAAAACGCGCCGTCGCCTGCTCATACTGCTGGCTCACCAGCAACACAATGCCCAGGTTGGTCAACGCTCCGGCGGTTGCTGGCACATCACTGACCGCGCGCGCACTCAGGACACCTTCCGCACACAGCGCCCGCGCGCGCGGGATGTCGCCCAGGTGCAGCACGGTGAATCCCATGCTGCTCAAGCATAGGGCGATTGCATGTCCCCAAGCGACCTCCGAACAAATGGGCAGACTTTGCTCAAAATACGTCATCGCCTGCGGGTAGTCTCCGTGGAAGTGCGCCAGAATACCGGCATTGAGCAGGGTCATGGCCAGACCGCGACGGTCGTTCAGCGCCCGGTAGAGGGCAAGCGTCTCTTCGACCAGCGGAGCCGCCGATGCATACCCCTGGTGGTGCATCGAGAGAATCGCTAACGCTTGCAGTACCTTCGCCCGCACTGGTGTCTTGTCAGATACATTGGCAAGGGCCAGCTCAAGCCAGCGCCGCCCTTCGGCCAGATGGCCCCGCACACGCCAGAAGCGCCACAGCGACGCGACCATCATGCCGACATCCTCTGGATCGGCGTGTTCCAGCGACCACCCGATGGCCGCGCGCAGATTCTCGTGTTCACTTTCCAGCACGTCGAACCACTGGTGCGATTCGTTCGCATCGAGGTCAACGCCAGCGCGCTGCGCCAACTGCCCATAATACTCCGCGTGCCGCGAGCAGGCGCTCGTGTCCTCCGCGCATGCCTCCAGCTTCTCGCGCGCGTACTGGCGGATGATCTCCAGCAGCCGGTAGCGGGTAGCTCCGGCGCGCTGCTGTGTCATGACCAGCGATTTATCAACCATGCGTCCGAGTTCGTCGAGCGTGTCGCCTGGCTCTCCATGTCGTGCGGCGCACACGGCTTCCACCGCTTCGAGCGAAAAGCTGCCCACGAACACGGAGAGGCGCCGGAAGAGCGCTGCCTCCGGCGGGGAGAGCAGCCCATAGCTCCAGTCGAGCGTCGCCCGCAGTGTTTGGTGTCTGGGCGGGGCGGTTCGGCTCCCATCGCCGAGCACGCGGAAGGCATGGTCGAGCCGCGCGACGATCTGCTGGGCGCTCAACAGCCGCACCCGCGCGGCAGCCAATTCGAGGGCCAGTGGGATGCCGTCGAGTTTGCGGCAAATGCGCAACACATCGTGGACGTTCTCCCCGCTCAGCGCGAACGATGGGGCGACGGCCCGCGCACGCGCAACGAAGAGGCTGATGGCGTCGGTCCGTGCAAGCTCCAGCGCCTCATACGTCCTTTGGTCGTCCGGCACAGAGAGCGGCGCGACGGGCACGACATCCTCGCCCGCGATCCCCAGCGGTTCCCGGCTCGTCGTCAGGAGGGTCAACTCCGGGCAACCGTCGAGCAGGAGTTGCGCGCACTGTGCGCAGGTGTCCAAGACATGTTCGCAGTTGTCGAGGATGAGCAACCTCTTGCCCCGCAACGCCAGCGCCTCCACCAGTGTCTCCAGGATCGAACGCCCTGGCTGCTCGACCACTCCCCACGCCGCCGCAATCGCCTGCGGCGCCAGCGCGTCATCGTTGAGCGACGCCAACTCGACCCACCGCACGCCGCCGGGGAAGTTCCCCAGCGCTCTCGCGGCCACTTCTCGCGCCAGCCGTGTTTTGCCGCACCCCCCGACACCCGTCAGCGTGATCAGCCGCGCCGACTGGATGAGCAAACCCAAGGATTCCATCTCGTCCACCCGCCCGATGAAGCTGGTCAGGGGGTGTGGCAGGTTGTCGCGCGTGTCGGCGGTTGACGTAGCCGGCATATGCCCTTCCCTCCGCGCTGGCGTCCTCACCGTAGACGCCGTGTGAGTGGACTCGTGATGCAATGCCAGCACAGTACCACATGGCGGGCTACGGTGCAGGCGTAGTGGCGGGTCGGATGGCGGGTGGTTCTCCTCCGTAACTCGCTCTGAATCATTGGCGTCTTCTCAAATCGGCGTCTTCTCACCAATCATCATTGGCGTCTTCTCATCAACCCACCGCCCGCCACACTCGTACACCCTGGTAGTATCTAGGGCAAGGAGTGAACATGGCGGACGAACCTGACTACTATGCGCTGCTCGAAGTCGCGCCCGACGCCGACGCCGACGCCATACGCCTCGCCTTCCGGCGGCTCGCCCGCCGCTACCACCCCGACATCGCCGGCGCCAGCAACCTCGCCCGCATGCAAATGCTCAGCCGCGCCTACCACGTCCTCAGCGACCCCGACCAGCGCCACACCTACGACCTCCAGCGCTTCGGGCATTCCCCGTCCGCCGCCCGGTCTGCCGCTCCTCCATCGCCTCCACCCTCACCCGTAGGGGCGTCCGCCGCACGCCCGCGCACCACACCCGCGTCCGCCGCACGCCCGCGCACCACACCCGCATCCGCCGCACGCACGCGCCCAGCCGCCCCGCGCACCGGCGCCACCAGCGCCACATCTGGCCCCTTCACCCGCGCCGCCACGCTCGACACCGGCGAAACCAACCCCGTCGCCGCCCTCGCCCTGGCCCACAACGGATCGCTCGCTGGCGCTGGCCTCCTCGATGGCCGTGTCCAGATCTGGGATCTGCGCGCCTCACGCCTGCTCACCACCCTCGCCTTTGGCGGCAGCGCCGGGGCAGGCGTTCTGCAAGAGTTGCGCCTCTCACCCCAGGGTAGCTACGCCGCCGCCTGGGGTCTCAGCCTCGGCACACGCATCTGGAACGTCGCCACCGGCGCCCCCATCTGGACCGCCGCCATCAACTCCCCCCGCGAGATGATGGACATCGCCCTGCTCGACTCCCCGCCCATCGCCCGGCTTGCCCTGCCCGATGCCCCCGTCGCCCTCGCCGAAGACGACCCCTTCCGCTGGGCCTACGAGGGCCGCCACAGCACCAGCCTCTTCACCCGCCCCCTTGTCGGGCCAGCCGGACCCGCCGCCGCCATTCCTTTGCGCTGCCACGAACCCAACGGCAAACCCCTCAGCGACCGCGACGACCGCTGGCGTATCCAGGTGCGCGCCCTCTCCGCTGATGGTCGCGCCCTCTTCACCGGCTCCTCCGCCCGCACCGAAAAGCTTGCCCCGCCCCGTGTGCTCCACACCTGGGATCTCGAACATCGCAACATCTTCGGCGCGCTCCAGCCCCAGCGCACCGCCCGCGTCGCCGCCCCGCTCGACGCCATCCAGTTCCCGCTCACCGTCACCCCCGACCTCGCCTACGTCGCCGCCAGCTTCCAGGGCGCGGAAGCGCGTGTCCACCGTCTCGCCGGTGGCGACCCATTCGTCATTCCCACCGGCCCCATCCCCGAAGATGCCCTCATCGCCCTCTCACCCGACGCCGCCTACCTCGCCCTTGCCCGCGATACCCACCTCGACCTCTGGCATGTCGCCAGCGGCCAGCATCTCCAGCGCTGGCAGTGCCCCGCCGAATGCACCGCGCTCACCTTCGCCACCGCCGCCGCCACGCCTACCCTCGCCGTCGGCCTTCGCAACGGCCTCATCGAAATCTGGTCCGTCCGCTAACCCCGCCACGTCTCCCCTCGCCCCGTGGGAGAAGGGCCGGGGGTGAGGTCTTTCTCTGTCTCCCCTCGCCTTGTAGGAGAGGGGCTGGGGGTGAGGTCCCCCGCGTGATATACTACCCATAGATCCGCCGCAAAGGAGCGCAGCGGATTCCCCATGGCGACGCCGGACGCGCGGAGTAGCGCGCCGAAGCCTGACCTGTATCCTGAATCACGGCATACACGCCAGGAGGTTCCCCATGCGCTGCGAAAACTGTGGACGCGACATTGACAACGCCGAACTGTGGCGAATCGCCGGCGACCCCAACGCTCCCACCTCGTGGACCATGCGCCAGCTCTGCTGGGACTGCCGCCAGGCCCCCCAGCGCGCCGCCGAGCGCGAGCGCGAAGCCCGCCGCGCCGAGGCCAGCCAGCAAAGTGAAACGGCGCGTGCCAGCTAATTCCGACATCCGTAGCGTCGTTGGTCTCTGCTCACCAGGCATCAGACCAGGGTGAGTTGCGGCTTATGCACTCTTGCTTTTTACGACGGACACCTGTCTGTCCCCAACCCGCGCAGGCCAGTTTCGCTGCCGCAGGCCATTGTAGGGGCGCACGGTGTGCGCCCCACGAGAGCAGCCAACAAAAGTTGCGGGCCAGGCGACCTTTGCCACCTGACCCGCACGCTATACGAGCGGCTTGATACGAGCGACGTGCGCCCGCTACATGCTCCTACTGCACCTCAAGCACCCCAACCGCGCCAGTCATCGCGCCTGAGAACGAGTGCGTAACGAAGGGATACTTGCCAGCGTCCGGTATCGTCAGCTCCAGCATCGCCCCACCGCCCGGCGGAATCGTCACCGTCTGGTCGCCCACCATGTGGTTCGCGGGGTTCCCATCCACGTAGAAATCGCTGAAGATCGCCCCGATCACGTGAAAGGCCGAGAACTGAGATGGCCCAGCATTCAGCACGAACAGGCGGATGCGCTCACCGGCTTTGGCCTGAATCGGATCCGTGCGATACTGGTCCGCGTAGCCATTGAAGGTCACATAGTCCGGCGTCACCGCCATCAGTTTGTTCTCATCCAGGCTGTATGTCGTGTCGGCGTTCTGCTTGGTGTAGAACTCGCTCTGCACCAGCACATACTCTTGCGCCGCGCCATTCGGCCAGCCATTGGTCGGATCCACGATGATCACGCCATACATGCCATTCGCCATGTGATCCATCGCTGGTGGCGTCCCACAGTGATACATGAAGACACCAGGGTAATTTGCAACCCAGTCAAAACTCTTCGTCTGGCCAGGGCCAATGGACTGATAGTTCTTATCCCAGGGTGTCTGTGCCGCGTGGAAATCAATCGAGTGCGGCAACGTGCCGTCATTGGTCAGCGTAAAGTGGATCGTCTGCCCCTGGCGCACGTGCAGCACCGGCCCCGGAACCGTTCCGTTGAACGTCCAGGCGTTGTAGGCTTCGCCCTTCGCGATAGCTAGTAGCTTCTCTTGAGCCGTCAAATTGACGTTCACCACACTGCCCGTCGCCGTCGCTGGCGCCGCCGCAGGATAGGTGGTATGTGGCGGCATCTTCGCCGCCGCGGTCTTGCCCAGCGTTGCCGCATTCGCGCTATAGTTTGCCATCCCTGGCATACCCGCCATGCTATTGTTCGAGTTCGCCGCATTCGGCGCAAAAGCGCCATTCGCCGCCAGCGCGATCACTAACGACACCACCGTCAGCGCGACGATCAAGGTGCCACCAATGACGGCAAGCGCCGCGCTATCGCCGGGATGCCGACGAAACCACCGGCTCGTCAAGCTTTGCGAGCGTGAATCTGCTCTCGGCGAGTAGGTAATTCGCTCGGATGATGCAAACTGGGCAGACGCCGATGCTGGCGAATGATGCCGCGACGAAGATGACGTGGTCGCGGCGGATGTATCGGTTGACGTATCAGGAGATTGCTGAACTGGCGCACTCATAAGATCGGTGATCCTCTCTGCTCTGCTAAACAGACCTGCCGCCAAAAGTCAGCATCGTTGCCACTCATAGGCCGGTCCGCGCAAGCCGCACATCAATGCGATCACCACACATCATGACCGATCAGCATCACAGCGCCGTCACTGCGCACCTGCCAGCGCTCACAATGCCATCACGCACCCGCCAGCTTCCGCAAGTTCTCTGTGGACCGCGCCCCGCGCTCTCGCGGCGTCTTCGCAACACCTGGCGCTATTTCCCGCCTATTCGTGTGGCGCTTGCTCTGGCTGACGACGCACTATGGACGCATCCATTGCAATACGGCCCGCACGCAGCGCATTGAGAATCACCAGCACATCAATGCCCTCTTGCAAGATGGCCCCAGCCACCGGTGGAATATAGCCGAATGCCGCCACCACCATCGCGATCACGCTCAGGCCAATCCCCACCCAGATACCCTGCTTGGCGACACGCAGCACACGCCTTCCCAAATGCACCGCATACACCACCTGCAAAATATCAGTGGAGAGCAGCACCGCATCCGCGATTCCCGTGCTGGCGCCCAATCCCTGCGCGCCGATCGCCATACCCACCTCCGCCAGTGCCAGGGCAGGCGCGTCGTTGACGCCATCGCCAACCATCAAGGTTCGCTGCCCCTGCCCTTGCAGGTCCGCAATGACCCGCACCTTCTCGTTCGGCAGGCATTGGGCCACCACGCGATCTACCCCCGCCAATCGCCCCACCGACTCAGCCGCCGCCGGTCCGTCACCCGTCAACAGCACGACTTCCTGAATCCCCTCCGCTCGCAACGCCGGACCCAGCGCAGCCACCTGCGGACGCGGAACGTCAGCAAAAACCAGCAAAGCGACGATATGGGTATCGAGCGCGAGGAAACTCGCGATTTGACCAGCGATGGCCCGCCGTTCCCGCTCCGCCGTCAGATCCACTGGCAGGGCGATTCCAAGTGAACGCATATACGTGCGATTACCGACGGCAAGCGTGGTAGTGACGCCGCTAGCGGCGCCACCCCGCAGCATAACGGTTCCACTTGCCCCCTTCCCTGCGACCTCTTCAAAGTTTGTCACCGGCAGCAGCGCTAATCCACGCTCACGGGCTGCCGCCACCACCGCTCGGGCCAGAATGTGCGTCGAATATTGTTCTACGGAGGCAGCCATATCCAGCCACGCATCCGCCTGCGCTCCATCCTCGGCGCGCTCATTCTGCTCAGCGGCAGGCACGATTTCTACCAGTTCCGGCATGCCAAGCGTGAGTGTCCCCGTCTTATCGAAGACCGCGGTAGTCACCTCGCCGAGCTGCTCCATCGCCGCCCCGCTTTTGAGGATAATCCCCGACCGCGCCGCACGGTCAATGCCCGACATGATCGCAATCGGCGTTGCCAGAATCAGTGGACACGGAGTCGCCACGACCAGCACCGCCAGAGCAAACACGCCATTGCCCGAAGTCGCCCATGCCACGCCCGCGATGCTGAGCGTGATCGCCGTGAACCACACCGCATAGCGGTCCGCCAGCCGGTGGATCGGCGCTTTCTGCTGTTGAGCCGCCTCCACCAATTGAACAATCTGCGCATACTGGCTCTCGGCGCTGCGCCGCGTTGCCCGCACATCCAGCACCCCGTCGAGATTCACACTGCCAGAGAGCACCAGCGCGCCAGGATCTTTGCGCACCGGCAGCGGCTCGCCCGTGAGATCAGCCTCGCTCACGCTCGCGCTCCCCGCCGTGACCACCCCGTCCACCGGCACAAGCTCACCGGGCAGCACCACAACCCCTTCGCCAGCTTCGATGACATCCGCAGATACCGTTTCGAGCGCGTCACCGCTCCGTACATGCGCATGTCGTGGCGCCCGTTCGGCCAGCGCGGAGAGCGAACTGCGCGCCCGCCGCAGCGCGAATGCCTCCAGCGCCGTACCGCCAGAAAGCATCAGCACGATGATCGCGCCCGCCAGGTATTGCTGCAGCAGCAACGCGCCCCCGATGGCGATCAGCGCGATCACATCAACACCAAATTCGCCACGAGCGAGTTGCGTGACGGTCTCCCACAGCAGCGGCACGCCACCAATGACAATCACCGCGGCCAGCACCCACTGCGCCATATCTGGCTGCCCAATCAGCGCCAGCACAGCGGCAACGCCCAGCAGCACGACCGTCGCAATCGGCACAGGATAGCGGCGCATCGTCCGAAAGGCACGGCGAACATACCCTGTATGAGGCTCTTCGGGTCGCTGTTCGCGCGCGGCCTCACTTCGCGAGGATATGGGACTGGCTGATGTATGTTGTGAATGCTGAGCGCTGATCATGGAGTTGAACCCTCTTCGACAATCTGATGCCGCGACACACGGTCGCGGCATCTTCTATTCGTACAGCATGCGCGTCACATGCGCGTCACAGCGTTTTGCCCAGTTGCTGCTGGCCGCTCTCACATACGCATGCCGCTGGCTCTGCGCCGTCATTCGTCCAAGCGGCCAGTCGCTCCCACGTGTGTCTCAACCCGTCGGCGCGAACGTCCTGGGTTGAGGGGCGCGCATTGGCCCCTGCGGCTGCTGCATCGCCGTCCCATCCGGCCCGCCGATGATATACGCGATCATCACCGCATACCCCACCAGAGGGAATCCAAACCCCAGCACTCCGGCCACCAACAACATGATGAACCAGAGCTTGTCCTCCACGTGGTAGGTGTTGATCAGCGCCCCGATCCACGCGACCGTCTGCGCGATAAAGCCAGCCACGGCAATGGTGAATCCTGCCGCCATCAAGGCGATCGTCGTCCAGAAGAAGCCGTTGATCTCAGGGGTAAACTCGCTCCCAGTACCCCCTGGCGCTGTGGTGAACTGGCCGCCGAACGCCAGCAACAGCCACACGCCAATGCCACCCACGACTAGCCCCGCAACGACGACGATCAGGCCGATGATCCACGTCTTGCTGATGATAGACTTCGTCATCTTGCTCTACCTCCTAATTCGTTCGTTCATCCCTTTGACCCGCGCATCAGAAAGTTGACCGCGATGGCGAGCAGGGCGACGACCAGCGCCATCACGCCCATGCCGATCAGCCACCCAGTAAAGCCCATATCGAAGACCACCGACGCACCCAGAGAGATTCCCGCCATCACCACCAGAAACGCCAGCGCCAGTCCTGCCCACGACATCGCTATCGTTTGTCGCTCACCCATCGGCGAGATAGCAGGCGAGCTAGGAACACTCCCATTCGCCAGAGATCGCTCTGTCTCGTTGACATGTGCTTGCGGAGTCATGGTGTCCACCTCCTTGCCGTGAGATTGCGTCACGCCTGGAAACGACTCGTTTCCACTTCACACTCTCCGCTATGCGCCTCACATGCCCATCTCCCTGGGGCAGATGCCCCTCACACGCGCATCACACCGGCGCGAACTCCTTTCCCATGCGCTGCCCTTTCGGCCTCATCGGCGCAACCACCCATCAACCATCCCTATGCCTTCCGCCTTCGCGGAATCGAGATCAGCGTCCACCCTACGGCGAAGCACACCACCAATAGCACACGCGGCCCCTCGCCCCACGAACTCGTCCACACCGCCGTCCCCAGCATCCACGGCAGAAACACCACCCACAACACAATCTGCAAGACCAGCGGGAAATCGCGGATCGCGCTCCACAGCTCATCCAGCCGCCCGGCAAACAGCAGCGCAAAGAACACCACCCACATGCCAATCATCCAGAGAAACCAGAGCCATGCGCCCAGCGAAGCATGCCGCCGTCGCGCCCGTGGCTGTGGCATTGTAGCCTCACTCATCGCACCTACCCTCCTTGTGCCTGCGACCCGCGCCCAGGCGTTGTATATCCAGAGATCCGACGGCGATTGGCACGCGCGGCTGCGCTATGCGTGCCCAGGTCGAAGAGAAACGCCAGCGCCACCCAGAACCACCCCCAGCCCGTCACCCCCGTCCCAGGCAGATACACCGCCACATAGGCCAGCGTTGTGAACGGCAAGAAGATGATGCCCAAGAGGGGCAAAAGCCATCCCCCCTGGAATGCCCGCGTCACCAGCGGCGTCAAGATCCAGACGAAGAGCAACATCAGGCGCGCAAATAGCGTAAGAAGACAACCGACCATAGCTACCTCCCTGTGCGAAAGACCCGCTACCTTGATATCCCATCTATTCCGGGCATGTGGACTGCGCTTGCCTGCGAATGCCTCACGCCCACCCTGCCACGCTGGCGCACTGGCGTCACATATCGGTCTCCATCCATCACCCGCATCACACATGCCTGTCACACCCGCATCTCACCTCGCCATCTCACCTCGCCATCTCACCTCGCCATCTCACCAGCCCAAAGTTGACGAATGAACTCTTCACATTCTATAGTGAACTCAACCCTGCTGATTTCGTTATTCATCACCGCGCACAAGGCGCACCCACCACCCGTTCGGGTCGTCTCGCCCGCTCGCTCCGCTGGAGCGATAGCGGGCATCGCCTGATAGGACGTCACGTAGCGCGACTTGCGTATCACCATTCGCGTATCACCACCCACCTAGCGCGGCCCCCATCGTGCGGCATGGAAGAATTGGCTCCCCACGAGCCACATATGGAATCGTCCTCTCGTTTGCCAGACGCGTCTGCTGCGTTCGTCATGGCGCATCACCAGTTCCGTCCGGCCCAGTGTTCACCTGTCGTGCCAGGGTGCAGCCTGCGCCCAAGGAGGTCGGCCGTGATTCCGGAGGACTTCACCTATTTTGCCCCCGGTAGCTTGCCAGAAGTGTGGGATTTGCTACGACAGCATCCCGATGACGCGAAGATCCTCGCTGGTGGCCAGAGCCTTATCCCGCTCATGAAATTCCGCCTCGCCACCCCCGCTTACCTGATTGATCTGCGCAAAGTCCCTGGCCTCGATACCCTCGCCGAGCGCGATGGCGCTCTCGTCATCGGCGCGATGGTCCGCGAAGCCGCCACCGAACACTCGCAGCTCATCCAGCGTCGCTACCCCGGTATCCACGAAGCCAGCGCCGTTGTCGCCGATCCCCTCGTGCGCAACTTCGCCACCATCGGCGGCAATATCGCCCACGCCGACCCCGCCAACGACCACCCCGCCATGCTGCTCGCCCTGCGCGCCAGCGTCGTCGCCCACGGCCCCAACGGCCAGCGCACCATCCCCCTCGACGACTTCCTGGTAGACACCATGGAAACCTCGCTCGCCCCCGACGAAGTGCTCACCGAGATCCATGTGCCACAGCCCGCCCCGCGCAGCGGCTCAACCTATCTCAAGCTAGAGCGCAAAGTCGGCGACTACGCCATCGCCGCCGTCGGCGTACAGATCACCCTTGATGGCGACGTATGCACCCAGGCCGGCATCGGCCTCACCAACGTTGGCCCCAAAGCTGTCCGTGCCACCCAGGCCGAGATGTTCCTCACCGGCAAACAGCCCACCGAGGATGTCATCCGCGAAGCCGCCCGGCTCGCCGCCGCCGCCGCTCAGCCCGTATCCGACCTGCATGGCCCCGAAGATTACAAACGCGCGATGATCCGCACCCTCACAGCGCGGGCGCTGCGCGAGGCGACACAGCGCGCACGCGCGGGAGGCGTATCAGCATGACGACCCAGCACGTCCAGATGACCATCAATGGCCAACCGTACGCAGCCGATATCGAACCACGCCTGCTGCTCGTCCACTTCATCCGCGAGGTCGCCAACCTCACCGGCACCCACATCGGCTGCGACACCACCAGTTGTGGCGCCTGCACCGTCCTCGTCAACGGCGTCCCCGCCAAATCCTGCACCCTCTTCGCCGTGCAGATGGATGGCGCCGCCATCAGCACCGTCGAAGGACTCGAACAGAACGGCGCACTCCATCCCGTGCAAGAAGGCTTCTTCGAGGAGCACGGCCTGCAATGCGGCTTCTGCACCCCCGGCATGATGATGACCGCCGTGGCCTTCCTCGCCCAGAACCCCAACCCCACCGACGACGAGATTCGCCGCGCCATCTCCGGCAACCTCTGCCGCTGCACTGGCTATGTCAACATCGTCAAATCCATCCAATATGCGGCCAAGAAGCAGCGCGAGGCGCAGACCGCCCCCGCCGCGCCAGCCGAACCAGCGGAGGCCATCCGATGACCAGCGAAGCACCCATCATCCGTGGCATGGGCCACAGCGTCAAGCGCAAAGAAGATCCTCGCTTCCTGCGCGGCAAAGGCCACTACATAGACGACTTCAAGCTCCCCGGCATGCTCTATATGGACATCGTCCGCAGCCCCTATGCCCATGCCCGCATCGTCAACATTGACGCCAGCAAAGCCCTCGCGCTCCCCGGCGTCCTCGCCGTCATCACCGGCAAAGACCTCGACGCCGCTGGCCTCGCCTGGATGCCCACCCTGATGAGCGATAAGCAGATGGTGCTGCCCGTGGATCGCGTCGTCTACCAATCCCAGGAAGTCGCCGCCGTCATCGCCACCGAACGCTACATCGCCGCCGACGCCATCACCCTCGTCGAGGTCGAATACGAGCCATTGCCTCCTGTGATGGACCCCCACAAGGCCACCGACCCCGACGCCCCGCTCGTGCGCCCCGACCGCGACGCCAAAACCAACCACATCTGGCACTGGGAAGCCGGCGACGCCGCCCGCACCGATGAAGTCTTCCAGAACGCTGAGGTCGTCGTCAAGCAAGACCTCTACATCCCGCGCATCCACGTCTGCTCCATCGAAACCTGCGGCTGCATCGCCTCCTACGACAAGATAGACGGCAAGCTCACCGTCTACATGACCACCCAGGCCCCCCACGCCATCCGCACCGTCTTCTCGCTCGTCAGCGGCATCCCAGAGCACAAGATTCGCATCATCTCGCCCGACATCGGCGGCGGCTTCGGCGGCAAAGTCCCCGTCTATCCCGGCTACGTCATCGCCACCGTCGCCTCGCTTCAGACCGGCCTCCCCGTCAAGTGGATCGAAGACCGCTCCGAGAACCTCCAGGCCGATAGCTTCGCCCGCGACTACCACATCAGCGCCGAGCTTGCCGCTAAGAAAGACGGCACGATGCAGGCGCTGCGCGTCAAAACGCTCGCCGACCACGGCGCGTTCGACGCCGCCGCCAATCCATCGAAGTTCCCCGCTGGCCTCTTCAGCATCATCACCGGCTCGTATGACCTGCAAGCCGCGCATGTTGAGGTAGACGGCGTCTATACCAACAAACCCTCCGGCGGCGTCGCCTACCGCTGCTCTTTCCGCGTCACCGAGGCCGTCCACACCATCGAACGCCTGGTAGATACCCTCGCCCTCGCGCTCAGCCTCGACCCCGCCGACGTGCGCATGAAAAACTTCATCCCGCCCGAAGCCTTCCCGTACAAGTCTCCCACCGGCTGGGAATACGACAGCGGCAACTACCCCGCCGCCCTGCAAAAAGCGATGGCCAAGATAGACTACGCTGGCCTCCGCCGCGAGCAGGCCGAGAAGCGCGCACGTGGCGAGCTGATGGGCATCGGCATCTCCACCTTCACCGAAATTGTCGGCGCTGGACCCTCGCACACCTTCGACATCCTGGGCATCAAGATGTTCGACAGTTGCGAGATTCGCGTCCACCCCACCGGCTCCGCCATCGTCCGCATCGGCGTGCAGACCCAGGGCCAGGGCCACGAAACCACCTTCGCCCAGATCGTCGCCGAAGAACTCGGCCTGCCCGTCGAAAACATCACCGTCGAGCATGGCGACACCGACACCGCCCCCTATGGCCTCGGCACCTACGCCAGCCGCAGCACCCCCACCGCTGGCGCTGCCACCGCCGTCGCCGCCCGCAAGATACGCGACAAAGCGAAGAAGATTGCCGGGCACCTGCTCGAAGTCAGCCCCGATGACCTCGAATGGCAGGACCACAAGTTCCAGGTCAAGGGCGCTCCCGGCCGTTCCGTCACCATGAAAGACATCGCCTTCGCCGCCTACACCAACTTCCCCCAGGATGTCGAGGCTGGCCTTGAGGCGGTGGACTACTACGACCCGCCGAATCTCACCTTCCCCTTCGGCGCCTACATCTGCGTCGTGGACATAGATCGCGGCACCGGCATGGTCAAGATTCGCCGTTTCGTCGCCGTGGATGACTGCGGCAATATCATCAACCCCATGATCGTAGATGGCCAGATACACGGCGGCCTCACCATGGGCATGGCCCCCGCGCTCTTGGAGGCCATCACCTACGACGAGTACGGCAACATCCAGCAGAGCAACCTGATGGACTATCTATTGCCCACCGCGATGGAGACCCCCGTCTGGGAAACCGACAAGACCGTTACCCCATCACCACATCACCCGCTCGGCGCGAAAGGCGTCGGCGAATCGGCCACCGTCGGCGCGCCACCCGCCATCGCCAACGCCGTCGTGGATGCCCTGAGCCATCTCGGCGTCACCCACCTGGACATTCCCATCACCCCCTGGAAGGTCTACCAGATCCTGGAAGCGCATGGGGCTGCGGAGGCATAGCTGAGATACTGCGGTGGAGGCAGAGACGATGCAGTTTACCGGTACACAACAAATCAACGCGCCCGCGCAAAAGGTCTGGGATTTCATGCTTGATCCCAACATGGTCGCCAGTTGCGCGCCAGGTTTCCAATCCATGGAAATCCTCGCGCCCGACCACTTCAAGCCCACCGTCGCCGTGGGCGTCGGCGCGGTGAAAGCCAAATTCACGCTCGACGTTCAGCTCGAAGACGTTCGCCCACCCGACCACGCTGGCGTCCGTGGCCGGGGCAATGCCGTCGGCAGCGCCGTCGAGTTGCACGGCGCGATGGACCTCACCCCCGTCTCCGACACCGAAACCACCATGAACTGGACCGCCGACGTCATCGTCAACGGCGTCATCGCCAGCGTCGGCGCACGCCTGCTCGAAGGCACCGCCCAAAAGCTGACGGCACGCTTCTTCGATTGCTTCCGCCAGAAGCTGGAAGCGCCCGAAACCCCCGCCGCATCGGAAGCACCGGCAACACCATCAACACCGGATGCATCCGATACTGGCAACACCTGACCCTTGATCCTGATACGGAAGAGGCTGGCACGATGCGCACCGATCTCCTCGCGAATGCTCAGCAATTGCGCTCTGAGCAGCGCAGCTTCGCCCTGGCGACCGTCGTCGCGGTCCGCCAGCCTACTTCCGCCACCCCCGGCGCTCGTGCCATCATCCTTCCCGATGGCCGCGTCGAAGGCTGGATCGGCGGCCACTGCGCCCGCCCCTCCGTCATCCGCCAGGGACTCGACGCGCTCGCCACCGGCACACCGCGGCTCGTCGTCATCAGCCCCGATGCGCGCGAGCCGTCCGATCTCACCAACGGCATCGTGGAGGTTCCCATGCTCTGTGCTGGCCAGGGCGAGCTACAGGTCTTCGTCGAGCCATTCCTGCCCCGCACCGCCCTCACCATCATCGGCGAATCAGCCGTAGCGCGCTCCCTCGCCAAACTCGCCACCCTGCTGGATTTCGAGGTCTGGGCCTGCGACCCTCTCGCCGACATGGACACCTTCCCCGATGCCGACCGCCTGGTCCCCACCCTCGACGCCCTCACCCCGCAACTCACCGAGCGCCACTACGTCATCATCGCCACCATCGGCGAATACGACGAAGACGCCGCGCTGGTCGCCCTGCGCAGTCCCGCCAGCTACGTCGGCCTCGTCGCCAGCAACAAACGCCTCGCCACCGTCTCAGCCTATCTCACCGAACACGGCGCCTCCGCTGAGCAGGTCGCGCGGCTCAAGCGCCCGAAAGGCCTCCCTGGCTTCGTCATCAAACCCGAAGAGATTGCCTTCAGCATCCTGGCCGAACTCATCGAACTGCGCCATCAGCGTATCGGCCTGCTCCCCACCACTCCCTCGCCCGAACGCGCCACCGCCATTGACCCCATCTGCGGCATGACCGTAGACATCGCCACCGCCCACCACACCTCCACCCGCAACGGCCAAACCTACTACTTCTGCTCCGCTGGCTGCAAAACCACCTTCGAGTCCTCCCCAACCCCCACAGCCTCCCCGCATTCGTAGGGGCGTCCGGCGGACGCCCGTTCTCGCACCGCTTCATCCATCTCACAACGCGAAAATGTCACACATGCCCAAATCACCATCATCTGTGACATCCCAAAATCCCGAAAAAAGCACTTCCCGTCTACCGAGCGATGATACACTGTGACATTGCCGTGCAAGAACCCGCCCTGCGCAAACGCATCCGGCGCGGCACACTCCTCTCCATCAAGCATGGCAAACGCTTCTACAGCCATCCCCTCCTTGCCCTCTGATATATCCGGGCGTACACAGCGATAATGCCCATTCCGCTTCCAAAACGCTCATCACGTATCCCCTCCTTGCCTCCCCATTCTCCGCATGCTACACTACCTTCACACCAGGACTGTAGGGGCATCTACCATTCCAGTTGTGCAGCCATTCGGTAGAGCGGACATTCCTGTCTGCCTCTGCTGGTGGGGCGGACATTCCTGTTTGCCTGCTGGCTACTGGCAGGGCGGACATTCCTGTCTGCCATCATGTCACGC
This sequence comes from Ktedonobacterales bacterium, assembly GCA_030167145.1. GTDB lineage: Bacteria > Chloroflexota > Ktedonobacteria > Ktedonobacterales > JADMIN01 > SMAG-U1939. Next base: position 1,573,417 of record CP126532.1, read on the forward strand.
GCCCATTGTCGGGAGGTTCGCCGCCATGACATCGCCCGCCGCCTCCGACACCCCGCGCATCTTCGTCAGCCACAGCCACGAAGACGACGACTTCTGCCGCACCTACGTGACCGAACTGCGGCGACTCCTTAGCTTCCACGACGCCGTCTGGTACGACGAGCACAACATGGGTTCAGGCGAACTCCTGCGCGAGATCCAGCGCCAACTGCATCAGCGGCCCATCTTCATCGTCATCCTCTCGCCCGCCGCCCTGCACCGCTCGCGCTGGGTTCCCGACGAATGCGCCTGGGCCTACGACCTCTACCAGCAAGAAACCGGCCGCACCATCCTCCCCGTCACCGGCGCACCCATCACCGCCAAAGACTTCGTACCCGACTGGATCTACCTCCGTGGCTTCCGCCGCATCGAAGCCCCCAACCTCCAACCCTACCCCCCGCAAGAAGCCGCCCGCCGCACCGTCGCCGCCCTCCCTTCTACCGTGCAAGCCACGCCCACCGCGACACTCACTTCCAATTCAACCTTATCCGCACCTGCTCCTGCCTCACCTCCCAAGCGCCCGCGCGCCAGGGAGGGCGGTCAGGGCGGTCCGATACTGGTGAAGCCTGTGCTCAGCGCGTCTACGCCTACCCCGAAACCGTCCGCGCCCGCGCTCCCACCAGACCAGTTCCCCCCACGCCTCGCCAGCCTCGGCTTCACTGTGCAGGCAGCGACCGACACTACTGGCAAGCGCATCCCCTACATCCTCCCACCGCTCTGCTCCGTCCCCGCCGGACTCTTCCGCATGGGCAGCGACCCCCGCCAGGGCCGTGCCATGCCGGACGAGGAACCGCAGCACGACGTCACCTTGCCCTCCTACCAGATCGCGCGCTACCCCATCACCGTCGCCGAATACGCCTGCTTTGTCCACTCCGGGCACAATGCCCCTACCGATTGGGCCACGCAGCAGGGCAAGCTCGACCACCCCGTCATATGGGTCTCGTGGCACGACGCCGTCGCCTACGCCAAGTGGCTTGCCAAGCTCACTGGCCAGCCGTGGCGGCTGCCCACCGAGGCCGAATGGGAGAAAGCCGCCCGCTGGGATCCGCCGCGCCGCGTCAGCCGTCTCTATCCCTGGGGCGACACGTTTGACAAAGTCAGCGCCAACACGTCCGAAAGCGGCAATCATGGCACGACGCCCGTGGGCACGTACCCCCATGGCGCCAGCCCTTGCGGCGCACAGGATATGGTCGGCAACGTCTTGGAGTGGTGTAGCAGCCTCTATAGACCGTACTCGTACAACAGTTCACTTGGAAGAGAGGAGATGGACGATTCTACTGACAGGCGTGTGCTACGGGGCGGCTCGTGGTACGCCGGCACCATGGAGGCGCGAGCGGCCTTCCGCGGCAACCTCTGGCCGGGTGTCACCGACTACTTTATTGGCTTCCGCTTGGCTCTCGCGATCCCCATCTCATAACCCAATAGCCGTATTCTGTTACTCTAAAAATGTATGCGCATCACCAATGTACAACTTTTGTTGCAAGCGCCCGGTAGCAGTCGGTGCTTCTCTCGTGCGCGAGCATCGCGGCCCTTGACCACAGCCTTCCGACCCTTCACGCGCGTCCACCTTTGCCCACCTCGTGTCTGCTTCTGCCCGCCTTCGCCCCCACCTGTCCCCCCGTGCCCTCCCTCCCCACATGCTACACTACCCACAGCGGCCGCTGATTCACCCTTCTGCGCTAAGGAGTGCGCGCCACCATGACCTATCAACCACATCGCCATCTCATACGGCAACCAATTCTCTCCGCCCATCCTATCCCATCGACCATCTTGGCCTACCAGGATTACCCGTGGCATTCATGCTACGATCTCACCCCACCACCCACTTCGCCCATCCAGTCCCATCGGCCATTTCGGCCACCGCCCCGCCATCGAGATTATCCTCGGCCTTCAGGCCGAGAGCTTTCTTTATTGCCAATCTTGCTCACCGCGCCCAATCCCCATATCGGCCACTGCTCACCATCCAGGATTACCCGCGGCATTCATGCCGGGAGTCAGCTTTACCACCCCTCCCGTCCACCACGCCTATCCCTCTCCCTAACCCGCGCAGGCGGGTTTCGCGGCGGTACGCCCTCTAGGCGCGGTTTCAACCGCCCGCTCTCCGCTCTCCGCTCTCCGCTCTCCGCTCGCGCCGTGTCCGTCCTTAATTGTGCAACTGCATCACCCGCCCGCAGTCACATTCCGCGTCCCCGCAATCACCGCATTGACCGGACCCGACCCCATCACCACCACCACATCACCAGGGCGACGCAGCTCGCGCAGCAGCGCGGCGGTTTCATCGTAATTGCCGCCGTAGCGTGCCGCGCCAGGACGGTCCGCAAATGCCAGACGCTGGGCAATCTTCTCAGAGAGCGCGCTGCCGTGGATCAGCCCGGTATCGGACTCGCGCGAAGGTTGAATCTCGACAATGATCACCTCATCGGCGAGGTCGAAGGCTTCGGAGAACGGCGTCAGAAAGCGGTGCAGCCGGGTGTAGAGCGTCGGCTGAAAGACCGCGATCACGCGGCGACCAGGGAAGCGCTCGCGGGCGGTTTCCAGGGTCAGCGCCACGGCGTGCGGGTGGTGGGCGTAGTCGTCCACGAACGTCACATCGCCATCCTCGACGATCTCAAATCGGCGGCGCAGCCCCGGCCAGTGGGTGAGCGCCGGTACCAGCACATCGTGCGAGACGCCCAGCGCATCGGCGGCGCAGGCGGCGGCAACCGCGTTGTAGACATTGTGGCGGCCAGGGGTACTCAGCGTAACGCGGCCCAGATGCTCGCCACACAGGCAGAGGGTGAAACTGGTCTCGCCGCCCACGAACACCTCCTCGCCGCGCGCATCCACATTCGGCGTGTCCAGGCCGAACGTGCGCACCACACCGGGCCAATCGCCAAGCAGACGCAGCACGTCCAGGCAGCCGGGGCTATCGGCATTGAGGATCAGCGTCGGCGGGATCGCCCCGTTGTCGCCATGTTCAGACATATCCATGCCGCGAATGAACGAGACGAAGGCGTCGCGGATGACCTCATACGAGGGATAGAACTCAGGGTGGTCGTACTCCACGGCGGTCAGCACCACCACGCGCGGATGGTAGTTGAGGAAGTTGTAGTCCCACTCATCCGCCTCGTTGAGGAAATAGGCGCTGTGGCCGTGGCGGCTGTTCGTCCCCCATTCCAGCGAGATTGCGCCCACCTCCACCGTAGGATCCAGTCCCCCCGCCACGGCGAGGCTGCCAAGCAGCGCGGTAGTCGAGCCTTTGCCGTGAACTCCCGCAACCGAGACCCCCATATAGCCGCTCATCAGATAGCCGAGCAACTCCTGCCACTTGCGCGTGGGGATGCCGCGCTCACGCGCGACGACCAGTTCCGGCAAATCTGGATTGCGATGCGTAATAAACGGCGTGTACACCACCAGATCAGCATCCGCGCTATGCGTCGCATCGTGGCCCAGCGCCATAGCAATACCATCGGATTGCAGCGCGCGAAATCCCGCCGAGGCCGAAATGTCGCAGCCAGAGACCAGCGCGCCATGCTGCCGCGCGAGCCAGATCGCCGACGAGATGCCAGGGCCGCCCGCACCGATGAAATGGATGCGTTTACCGCTCATCCCCGCAGGAAACAACTCCGCCAGCGAAAGGGTCTCTGTTCCGGCCATGAATATCCGCTCCCGATATGCATCACAATGTGGAAACTGTAGCGGCGCTCGCTAGGGCATCGCACGCCGTCGTCATTTTACCATGCGCGGTTTTCGCGCTAGCCACACAGGCACATCACAGTCTCGAACAGAGAGCGGACTGTCTTTTACCCTGCGCGGTCGCATGGGAACGCACCGGCGGACAGTGACAAAGCCGCCAGCCCCTGCGTACCACCTCCACTCCCACCATCAACCGGCGCACACCAGCGCATGTGGTACACGATCTGCGAAAGTGAGCGGGAGTATCCGGCTCGCGCCCATGCGTTCCCAGCCCTTGAAAGTGGTTGTGGTGGTTGGGACCCCTGATTCAATCGGTTGGGCATACCGACGTGCTTGGGTGACAACCTGGATGACGACGTGGGTGTCGGGGTAGCGAGGAGCCTGAAATACCATGAGTACAGAGTTGCCACCTTCTTCCGCGCTATCGCTCGATTCTGCCGCACCATCACCACCGCCACGCGCGTCCGGCCTCATCTCACTGACCCAGAGTACGCTGTGGATGTCGCTGGCGCTGGTCGTGGCCGTGTTGATCGCGCTCGTACTCATCAACCACGCGCTGGGACCCATTATCCTGCTGCTACTGGCAATCATCATCGGCGAAGCCATCCGCCCCCTCGTAGACTTTCTCACGCGCTACCATATCCCGGCGCCCCTGGCCGTGCTGGCGATCTACCTGGTCATCGTCGTCATTTCCGGAGCGCTCTTCTGGCTCCTGGTGAACCCGCTCATCACACAACTCGGCTCGCTGGCCCAGCATCTCCCCCAATATCAGGAGCAGGTGCAGCGCCAACTCACTGACCTGCAACAGCGGCTCAATGCCCAGGGCAACCTCGGACAAGCCGTATACAGCTTGGCGACGGCGCTCGCGACAGCGGTACAACAGTCGGCTCCCGCCCTGCTTGCCGTCCCATTCAACTTTCTCAAGGGCATCTTCGGCATCCTGATTAACCTGGTCATCATCCTCACCATGACCTTATTCTGGCTGCTCAGCTCCCGCAAGCTCAAGCGCTTTGTGGTCGGGCTGCTGCCCACGCGCTCGCAGGCCCATGCCTCCTCGGTCATCGGCGAGGTAGCCCTGGCCTTTGGCGGCTATGTGCGCGGCACGCTCATCAGCATGCTGGTGATCGGAACAATCACCGCCATCGGGCTGGCGCTCCTTGGCGTGCCCTACGCGCTGCTGCTGGGGGTGCTGGCTGGATTATGCGAACTGCTGCCCTACCTGGGGCCGTGGATTGCCGGACCGGTCTCGGTCGTACTTGCCCTGATCGCCGTCGGGCCGCTCAAAGCCGTCGAGGTAGCGATCCTCTTCGTCCTGATTCAGGAGCTAGAAGGCAACGTCGTCGAACCCCTGGTGATGAGCCGCTCCGTGCATATAGATCCCCTCCTGGTCATTGTCGCGGTGCTGATCGGCATCAACTTGCTGGGCATCATCGGGGCCATTCTCGCCGTCCCGATTGCCGCCGGTGTGCAGGTGATTGTCGTGCGGGTCCTGGCTCCGGCCATCCGCAGGAAGTCCGGCAGCCTCGCGCCTGCCACCCTGACGCCTGACCCGGCTCCCAACACGTGACAAGAATACGCATGACACTGTGAACTGCACGGCCTATACTGGCAGTGAATGTTGAACGTGGGGGCAGGGTGGCTGAGTGTCAGTGGTTGGGTGTTGCCAGGGCCGCTATTTGGTATGTTTCGTGTGGCTGTGATTGCGTGAGATCCCCCACATATAGCGCAATAGCGTAGGCGCTGCCACGAGCGGATGCGACATCTCACTGCCACACGATCTGGAGCTTGGCGATATTCTCGTAGTCTATCTGCACGCTGCGAAACGGCGTGCCGCCGGGCCTGATCGTCGTCACCCGCACCAGCGAGAGCGTTCCAGGGCCGGGCTGGAAGCCGCTGAACTGGCTGGCCTGCACGCTCAGTGTGCCCGTCTCGCCGAGCGGGAGCGTAAAGGTGATGTGGTTGCGGCTATCCTGAGCGATAGCCAATATCGTCGTGTTATCCAGTCCGCTGGGCTGATATTGAATCTTCAGCGGGTCCGTGGTGGGAATGGCCACCGTCGCCCCGTTGACCGGCTGAATCGCCTTGACCGGCGCGTTCACCACCTTGACGGGTATAGTGATGGCAGCGGCGTGGGCGGGTGTATAGGCGATAGTATAGGCGCCGTTCGCGGGCTGGCGCGCCACCTCGCTGGTATACGCCCCATAATTGACGAGCCGCTGAATCGGGCCGCTGTCATACGCCAGGAACGTCCCGTCACACGCCACCGTCTCGCCGGAGACGAACTCAACCGTATCGAACGAAGCCGTGGAGAAACGCACCACCACCGGCGTAGTGCCCTGGCCATAATCGTCCAGCCGGATATACACGTTCATCGCCCCCGGCGTCTGAGGCGCGGTCACCGTCTTGCAGCCGCTAATGGCGATAAGCGCCATACCCATCAACATCACGACGCTGCCGCGAACCCATTGGCGAGAAAGCGCGATACCCATAGTTCCACCTCATAGCAATACCCGCAGTGCCACCGGACCTTGCCTCGCCACCAGATGGATCGTCATCCAACAATAGAGTAGGCATGATAACGGGCGGACGGACTTTAGTTCGATGTGTCATTCTGGAAAGCGCCAGACAACATGATACTGAGAAATCCCAACGGAATAAGGAGGATCAATGCCACAGCGAGCGCATTCTGAAGTGCCCCAAAGGGTAATCCAAATATGCCTGGGAAGGACGGCATGAACAACCTGAGCGCAAACGCCAGGATCGCATCTATAGCGGCAATACCAGGTACGATGCGCGCCCATGCGGGACGGATACCGCCGAGAAATCGGAGAACATACCCAGCAGCGAGTAACAACTCAAGACCAACAACCGACCCTAACACGAGCTTCGAATCCCCTATTATGCCTCCCAGGGCGATACAATTTAGTACAAGCAAAAGCGCACCTCGCCGCCGTGCGCGATTTCTGTTCCAGACGATCTGCGGCGCTTCTGGTACGCCAACCGGCGCCGCAGGCTCTTCTGCTTCTGATGCCATGCTCGACCCACTCTCAGCACATCTTCCAAATCATAATCTCACCAACCAAGCTCCATAATCGGAAACGCCCGCAAGAGTTCAGAGTTCAGGATTCAGCCAAACGCTCTTTACGTAGCATGATACACCACATGTGCGCACCCGTCCGCACTAGTCCACATCTGACCCCATCTGACCCCATCTGACTACCCGCCACCACCGGCCCCACATGCTACACTACCCCTGCACTGCCCCTGCGCTACCATGCGCCTCACCGCGAAGGACACGCAACCGTGAACCACCCGCCATGTCAGCACCTATCTGCCATCCAAAAATCGAAAAAACGGCCACATCGGCCACTCCACGCGATCCGTTCACACAGGATTACCCGTGGGCTTCAGGCCGAGAGCTTCCTATACCACCTCCGCTCGCCCTTGATGCAAAAATCGGCAGAATCGGCAACTCATATCCGCGGCGAAAAATCAAAAATCGGCCACATCGGCCACTGTCATTCTCGTTCGGCCAGCGCGCAAATCGGCAGAATCGGCAACTGTCACACGTTGGCAACTCCGGCAACTCCGGCAACTCCGGCAACTGCCAAACATGCCCCATCGGCCATTTCGGCCACTATGTTCCGCCCAGGATTACCCGTGGCATTCATGCTACGTCCTCGCCCTACCACCCTATTCACCACCCGCTGTTTCCTCCGCACGAGATCACCTGCGGCCTTCAGGCCGGGAGCCTCCTTTACCACCCCGCTCGCCCTCCCACAAAAATCAAAAAAATCGGCAGAATCGGCAACTGCCTTCCTCATTCGGCAACTGCAAAAATTGGCCACTTCGGCCACTGCGGGCATTTATGCCATCTCATCTGTGCTCCGGCCATTCATGGCCGAGGTGGGAACCCCGCCCACCATTCATGGCCGAGAGCACGCCCACGATGTTGCCGAATGGCACAAAAACTGCGGGCCGAACGCGGACAGAAAGTCGTACATCAGCGTACAAACAGGCACACACATGGGATGCTATGGGTCATTCCCGCACGTGGGAGGAAGGAGCGCGGCATGGATACACGAGCACCAGAGGCGCAGCAGTCAACTGCGGATCAGCATAATTGGCGCGCAAGCTTGCTATTGCGGCGACTGATCGTGGATCTGCGCACCATCGAGAGCATTGGCGAGGTCGCTGATGTCGTCTTCGACCCGGTAAGTTGCCGCCTGGCGGCGGTTGGTCTGGCGGCGCGGGATACCGAGAGCGCGACCAGCCCCGTCGTCACGATGGCGCGGCGCATGTTTGGCGGCGTCCACACGCTCACCTATATCAGCGTCGAGCGCATCATCGCCCTCAATGGCGACGTGGTCACGGTAGATACCGAAGCGCCGCATCCGGGCAATCTCCAGCATGTAGACCGTCTGCCGCATCTCAGCCAAACGCGCGACCTACCGGTAATTACCCTGCGCGGGCGGCGGCTGGGCAAGCTGGTGGATCTCCTACTGGACAGTGACGGTGGCCGCATAACCGGCTATCTCATCAAGCCCACACGCTTCGCCACGCCGCTCACCAACGCCTACGAAGAGCCAGTGTCGGCCAGTGAGGACGACGAAGATCATCGAACCGAAGGCCAGGACGGGCCAGCCGCGCCGGAACTCGCGCCCTCGAAGCTGCGGGTGATTCCCGCCTCGCCGCAGATTCGTGTGGGCCGCGCACTCATCATCGTCTTCGAGGACGAAGGCTATACCTTCGGCAGCACAGGCTTGATTGGCAGGGAGCAGCAGACGGATCTACCCGCACTGGATGGCGGCGGCGCTAGCGGTGATGTTGCTGGCTGGTATGCCTCTGATGGCGGCTCCGCCGATGGCAGAGCCGACCATCAGCCTGAGCAGACGCTGCATTAAGCCGTGAAACAAGACTCAATCCGTCACGTCGCGGCGCTGCGTCAGCACCAGGCCAAGCACGATCAGCGCGACACAGTAGAGCGCGACCACAAACAGCGCGTGCGGCAGGCCAAGCGTATTGCCTTCCACGCTGTTCAGCGCGATAGGCGACTCCGAGGCGCGGCTGACCAGATAGCTGGTGTTGGGGCTGAGGAACCAGTCGGGGATATGGCGCACGATCTCACCAGTTGTTCCCTGGAAGAGCATCCCAATCGCCACCAGAATCGGGCCGACAATCACCTCGAAGAGGAAGAAGCCCAGCGGGACCGCGATGCCAGCGGCGGTCGAGCGGCCCAGCGTCGCCATGAAGAAGGCGATCACCGCATACGCGAAGAGCGTCAGCGCGATAGCCAGCCAGTAGAGCAGGATCTCGCCGATGCTCCCAGCGGGCAGCGCCGCAAGTGTGCCGCCGAGCAGTGGGCCAATCGTCACGCCGACCAGCGCGCCCAGCGCCAGCATTACAGCGGAGATGAGCAGCGCCAGCAGCACCAGCGCGATCACCTGAGCCGCGACCAACTGCCCGCGCCCGACGCCGCGCGAGAACCAGAGGCGAATCGTGCCAGTGCCATATTCACCGCCGACGACCGCGCCAGCGAGAATGGTGAGCAGGATCAACCCGATGAAGGTGGTGTAGCCTCCAGCGAGCGCCAGCGAATTCGGGAACGTGACTGGTTCGCGTACCGATTCGAGCCGTTGCTGACGAACCTGCTGCTGCTCGGCGGGTGTCAGTGGCTGGCACTGCTCAGGCGGTGGCCCGTTGACGGTAGTGCCGCCGCCACTGGATTCGGTGGCCGTCACCGGCGCGGACGTGCAGTTCTGCTCGTTGACGGGGGAATTGGCGGTGACGGCGTAGGCGACCACCACCAGCGCGACGATCACCACGAAGAGGCCGAGCAGCACGCCGCCCAACACCTTCGACATGATGCGCCGCCGCGCGGAGAAGAGCACCCAACCCGTGAGCCGCACGGTCTGGGTGAAAGCGTTGCCCTGGATGGCGGGCGCGGTGGCGGTTGAGGCAGTTGCCTGGGTCATGCCTGGCCTCCCTGCGGCATCGCTGGCGCCGCTGCCGCGCTGGCGGGCGCGGTCATGCCGTTGGTCGCGCCGGTGAGCGCGAGGAAGTATTGTTCGAGGTTGCCTTCGGAGCGGCGTAGCTCGGCGGCGTAGATGCCCTGGCCCGCCAGCAGCGCATTGATTTCGCCGGAGTGATCGCCCGATGCGTCCACGCGCAACAGCCAGCCCCCTGGCGGGGTCCACGCGCCAGGTTCGGGCAGCACGTAGCGCACATCGCGCAGCCACACCGCGCCCGCATCGCGCGCTTGCAGCAGCGCGCCCGCCGCCCTGGGAAGCTGCTCGGCGTCGGCGAAGCCGATGACCACGCCGGAGGAGGTCGCGAGCAGGTCACTCACCGCGCCCTGCGCCAGCAGATTGCCCTCCTTGAGGATGGCGACGCGGGTGCAGACCTGCTGCACTTCGTGGAGCAGGTGGCTGGCGAGCATCACGGTCACGCCGCTCGTGGCAAGCTGTCCAATCAGCGCGCGCACCTCCACCATACCCGCCGGGTCGAGGCCGTTGGTGGGTTCGTCGAGGATCATCATGTCAGGGCTGTTGAGCAGCGCCGCCGCGATGCCCAGGCGTTGTTTCATGCCCAGGGAGTATTTTCGGTAGCTGTCTTTGTCCCGCTCCGCCAGCCCCACCTGTTCCAGGACTGCGCTGACGCGGGCGCGGGTGGTTGCGTTATCGGGCATACCCGCGAAGGTGGCGATGCCATGCAGGTTTTCGGGTCCGGTGAGGAATGGATAGAACGATGGCTGCTCGACGATAGCACCGATGCGCTTCAGCGCGGCGCGGCGGCTCGCGGTGCTGGCCATATTCTCGCCAAAGAGGCTGATGCTGCCCGCAAGCGGCCAGACCAGGCCCAGCAGCATCCGCAGCGTGGTAGTCTTGCCAGAGCCGTTGGGGCCAAGCAGGCCGAAGACATCGCCCCGGCGCACCTCCAGGGCGAGATTGTTGACGGCGGTGCGCACGCCGTAGCGTTTGGTCAGCCCTTCGGTTCGCAGCACGACCTCGCGCGCCGCGCCGGGTGGCGTCTCTGGAATCGGCGGTGTCTCCTCAGTCGCGCTCATCCTGCCTCGCTCCTCTCCGTATGCTCCACGACATACCTGCCACAAGGACGGCAAGAAACCATCCACCGCTTCTACGCCGCCGCTCCGGCGGAGTTGCGCAGGTGACACAGCGCACGTGTCTCTTCGCCGCCCCTCGACCGTATAATAGGGGAGTGCATGCCCACACAGCATACGCAAAAAGGAGACCGAGCAATGCGTGTGGAACCACACGCCCAGCCAGAGCTTATCCCGGCATCCCTGCCAGTGCGCACCTTCACCGGCGCGGACCAGCCCGACGTGGATATTCTGCGGCGGTGCATCCGCTGCGGCCTCTGCCTGCCCTCGTGCCCGACGTATCTGGAGACCTTCAGCGAAGCCTCGTCGCCGCGCGGGCGCATCGCGCTGATCAACGCGGTGAGCGAGGGACAGCTCGACGTGACCGATTCAGGCTTCGTCGAGCAGATGTACCAATGCCTGGATTGCCGCGCCTGCGAGGCAGTCTGTCCCTCCGGCGTGCAGTACGGCCAACTCGTGGAAACCGCCCGGACGCAGATCGAACGAGCGCGGCCCCGCCCTGGCTGGCAGCGCGCGGGACGGGCAGCGGTCTTCGGCGGCATCTTTGGCGAGGCGCGGCGCTTCCGCGCCGTGAACGCGGCGCTGGCGCTATATCAGCGTACGGGAGCGCAACGGCTGGCGCGGCGGAGCGGCCTGCTGGCGCGGTTCGGGCTGGCGCGGATGGAATCGCTTGCGCCCGCGCTGCCCGCCACATATGTCGCGCCCGCCGGGCAGGTCTACCCGCCACTCGCGGGGGTAGCGCAGCGAGGGCGGGTGGCGCTCTTCACCGGCTGTGTGATGAGCACCGCCTTCGCCGAGACAGACCGAGCGACGATCCGCGTGCTGAACGCCAACGGCTTTGAGGTGGTGTTGCCAGAGGCGCAGCAGTGCTGCGGCGCATTGACGATTCATTCCGGCGAGATGGATGGTGGGCGGGCGCTGGCGATGCGCAATATCGAAGCGTTCGAGGTCAGCGGCGCGGAGTATATTGCGGTCAACGCAGCGGGCTGTGGCTCAACGCTGAAGGAGTATGGCGCGCTGCTAGCCGATTTTCTGGAATGGGCGGAGCGGGCACGCGCGTTCAGCGAGCGGGTGCGCGACATCACCGAACTGCTGGCGGGGCTGCTGGATGAGGGCGCGCTGAACACGCGATTCGCGCCACTGCCGCTGCGGGTGACGTATCAAGAGCCGTGTCATCTGGCGCATGCCCAGCGCATCACGCGCCAGCCACGCGCACTGCTTGGGGCGCTACCAGGGGTGGAACTGGTGGAGATGGAGGAGGCGTCGCTCTGCTGTGGCAGCGCGGGGGTCTACAACGTGACACGCCCGGCGATGGCCGACGCGCTGGGCGACCGCAAGGCGCGGAACATTCTGGCGAGCGGCGCGCAGGCCGTGGTGACGGCGAATCCAGGCTGCGCGTTGCAGGTGCGCGCGGCGCTGGCCCGCGCGGGGTCAGACATGCCCGTGCTGCACATCGTAGACCTGCTCGACGCAGCCTACCGGGGCCGTCTGCCCTGAAACGGGCGGTTGAAACCGCGCCTGCATGGCCGCTGGCCGCGAAACCCGCCGTCGCGGGTTGAGGAGCGAGGCAGACAGGAATGCCCGCCCTACCAGTCGCCGCGCGGCTCAACCTCAAGCTCCAGCGCGATGCCGAACGTGTCGTAGACGGTGCGGCGGGCGCGGGCGATCAGCGCGACGACATCGGCAGCCGTCGCGCCGCCGGTATTGACGATGAAGTTGGCATGCTTGGGCGAGATCTGTGCTTTGCCGGAGCACGCGCCCTTCAGTCCCACCGCTTCGATCAGCCGCCCAGAGTAGTCGCCAGGGGGGTTCTTGAAGACCGAACCAGCGCTGGCCTGCGGCGGCTGCGTATCCTTGCGATACTGAAGGTTGTAGGCGACGCGCTCACGCACGCGGGCCGGGTCGTCGCGGCGCAGCACGAAGGTTGCGCCGGTGATGATCTCCGGCGGCTCGATGTGTGCGCGCGGCGAGACGCAGGGCTGGCCGTCGTCGTCGAAGATGATTTCGCGGGCGGCGCGGAAGCGGCTGCGACGGTAGCCGAACGCCAGTTCAGCGGCGGTCAGTTCGCGGATGGCCGGCGGCTCATCGCCCGTGCCGCTGGTAAAGAGCACGCGCGCCGTTTGCAGCGTATCGGAGACGCATTGCTGGTGCGCGCCCGCGTTGCTGACCACCGCGCCGCCGATGGTGCCAGGCACGCCCGCGCCCCATTCCAGCCCGGAGATGCCGCGCTTGGCCAGGTCGTTGACCAGCTTGGGCAGGCTGACGCCCGCCCCCGCGATCAGCCGGGGCGTGTCGCTCTCCTCGTCTTCGAGCCGCCAGTCGTTGAGGGCCATGCGGGCGACGATGCCACGCGCGCCAGCGTCCGAGTAGAGGACGTTGGTGCCGTTACCGACGAGCATCAGCGGCCAGTCGCGCTGTTTTGCCAGCGCCGCCAGCGCGATCAGGTCATCTTCGCGTTCCACGGCAATCCACACGTCCGCCGGGCCGCCGACGGCGAAGGTGCCATGCCGTGCGAGCGGCTCGCTGGCGCGGGTGCGGTCGCCGAAACGCTGGCGCAGATCGTCGAACATCGTGGCGGTATCCTGGCGGGTGGGCATGCGAGCTATCCTCTTCTGGGCGAGATGCAGACATCATGAGGTCGGCTTCCGGGGTCAAGTTCAGTATACGCGCCCAGGCATAGCGCGTTGCCAACGGATGCGCTAGAGAGGCTACATAAAACGAACTGGCGGACCCTTTGGGCAGGCTGGCGTCGCGTCTCACCTTCCGCATATGTGAGCTGCCCTAATGGACAGGGCTTCACGCCGCACATTTTGCTACAGTGAGTCGGTAGATCCAATGAGCAGCGCGTTACACGGATGCACGTGAGGAGGCGCGAACGAGATGCAAATGAACACGGACCAGCAAGATTTCGAGCAATTCATGAAGCAACGCGCGGAGGCTGCGCGCGCCTACGTGAGCGGCGAGGCTGCCCCGCTCGGCGAGATCGTTGCTCACCACTCCCCCGCCACTTTCTTTGGCCCCCAGGGAGGCTTCCGCCAGGGCGCTGAAGCAGTCTGGTCCACATACGAGCATGACGTCACCATCTTCGAGAGCGGCGGCGAGAGCCAGTTTGAGATCCTGCACATGGCGGCCAGCGATGGCCTCGCGTACTGGGTTGGTTTCCAGCGCGCCACCATCCATATGCGTGGCAGATCAGAAGCTATCCCCTTCAATCTGCGCGTGACCGAGCTTTTCCGCCGCGAAGGCGACACCTGGAAACTGATTCACCGTCATGCCGATCCGCTCATCGCGAAACCCGACACGGAGCGGCAATAAATAGATCACGTGAAGGCACGTCGGCGCTAGCTATTGGGCAGCGAGTACTTGTAGTCCTTCGGCACAATCAGCGCGGTTCTGCCGGTGAACATGGCGTTGAACACATCTATCGGCAGATAGTGGATGTAGTACTCGGAAGAGTCTACGATCTTCACGCCCTGGCTGTCGCCGCCGGTCAACACCAGGAAATGTCCGGTGTCGAAATAATGGTAGTAGCCGTAGGAGATGCGAACATTGACGATCAGCGGCAGCCCCAGATAGTTGGTGATGTAGAGCATCTGCTGATAGGTGAGGCTGGAACTGATGTCGGCGCGATAGCCGAAATGCTCCGCACCGCGCTGGAAGCCGTGATAGTTGAGCAGACCGCCATACATGGCGATGTCGGGCTGCATGTAGTCAATCAGCTTGCCGATGTTGGCGCCCTTCATGCCCCAGGCGGTCAGTATCTCGGCGGAGGTGGCGGCGCTGCATGCGGCATCGCCCCAATCCAGGCACTGCTGATACGAATCGTACTGGTCGCAGGCCTTGAGTTGGGTAACAGGTATCACCTTGCTGGCAATGGTGGGTAGGGATTTAGTGTTGAGGGTGGCGCGCCACGCCGCCATGAGCGGTTGCGACGGTTCGCCCATTCGGTGGTACGTGGAGGTGAAGGCGACGAAGAGCGCGGCCAGCGCCAGCACGAAGCGCACGATCACCCACGGACTGGTGGCCTTGTGGACCAGCCGCTGCGTATTTACTCGCACGCGCCGCCCGATACCGGTTGCCGCACGATATGCGGCGAGTTCCGGCGCGCTAAATGCTAGCGAGGGGGTAGGCGGCATGCGGGCGGGAACCAACGCGCGCTGTGTCTCGCGCTCAGGTGGTGGCTCGTCGTCCCACGACGCCCACTGGTCGCGCTCATGCCATTCCGGGCGTTGATCCCGCTGTTCGGGCTGATCCCAGTCGTTCCAGTCGTCTGTATCTGGCGCGACTCGTGTCTCCTGGTCGGGCAGAGGGTTGCGGAAGAGGCCAAGTGGCCGTGCCGCTGAGCGGGTGCGCTCGCGTCCGCGCGGCTGCGGGTCGCGCGCTGTGCGTGGTGCGGCGGCGTGGTGAGCGGTCGCGCCAGCCAGAATCGTGCGCCGCCGCCCCGTGGAAGCGCCGGGGTCACTATGGGTATCGGTGCGCCGGGCATTTGGGGGCGGCGCGGGCCGCTGTGGTGGGCTGGCGGGGACCTTCAACGTGGCGAAGGGGTCATCGGGGTTATGCTCATCCAGCCAGGATTGCCGGGGCGAAGCGGAAGCGTTGGAATAGGGAGGCGTGGGTGATTGCGCGGGACTACGCTTACGGCGAACGTCGCGCATGGAGCCAGCCTCCTCTCTCCTCTGCCATCACGCCCATCTGTAGCGGCATCATAGACGGCCAGCCGTGAGCGCGTCAAGTTCGCCGCCGGAGGTACTTGACGCGGACAGTGAAGTGTGGTTGCACGATGGTACTTGCTGAGTATCGCCACGTCATTTATACTAGGCGCGGACTGAAGAGGTAATCGCGAGTGGACGGGATAGAGATTCGTGGAAGGTGGGCGCGATAGGCATGGTGGTAGGCGCGGAGAACCGTCGCGTGAAGCGAATCTAGCCCATCAAGCGTATAAAGCGCAGTGAGCGGTCAGGGTCAGGGTCAGGGCGGGGGCAGCCTCGCGTGGAGAAGGGGAGAAACGCATGACGACTCCAGGGAATCCCGGTGATGGACAGGGTGGATCGGCGCTCGGGGGTGTAGCCGGGGCTTTCGCGAAAGAGGCAATTGCCGCCGCGCTGCCTCCAGAAGTGCAGGATCTGCTGAAGCCCGGCAAGACACCAGATCGCATTCAGCGAGCGATTAGCTGGGCGGCGCAACTCGATCCCTCGGTGATGGCGGCGCATAGGTCACATGGCCATGCCGTCAAGACATTCCAGGACATCCGTGCCCTGAACCTAAAGGACATGGATCATGTCGCGCGGCACTTCGCGCGCAAGTACCGGCATCGTGCGGCGCTGACCGGCGCGGTGACGGGGTTGCCGGGCGGCCTGTGGGCTGTGGTGGCGGCGGGCGCGGATGTGCAGTTGACGGCGATCTATGCGGTGCGCATGGTATCGGATATCGCGCAGTCGTATGGCTATGACACCGGACTGATAGACGAGCAGACCCATCTCGCGGAAGTGCTGGCATTGGCCGCGGGGATAGATAGTCTGCGCGGCATCGGCAATATGCTGGCGCGCGAGGGCCTGAGCCGCCTGTTGCCAGAGGTGCTGCCCCGCTTGTTGATGCGGCTGAGCTTGAAGCTGACGGAGGAACAGGCGGCCAAGTGGATTGGACGCATCATTCCTGGCGTGGGCGCGGCGGTCGGCGGAGCGATTGACTATACCTTCCTGCGCGCGGCGGGCGAGCGGGCGATGGCGTACTACCACAACCGCTATCTAATCGAGCATGGGCTGCCAGCGGATAATAGTAAGCTGAGTGCGGCGTCGCGCGTCTTCACTGCGCTCGCGGAGCCGGGCGCGCCCGCGCAATTGCCAATGCCGGGGCAGCAGCCGAATATCGTGGAAGGCAGCATCGTCGCCCCTGGCTCGCACCAGTTGCCCGCGCCACAAGTTGGCGTACCACACCCAGCGACACCAGGAGAGGTGTTGCAGCGCATTCCCGCGCCGCACCCGAAGCACAAAGCGCCGGAACGGTTCGGTATCTACCTGGCGATCTTCGCCGTCTTCGCGCTCTTCGCGACCATCGCCGCCTGCGCCGCGCTCTACCTGATTCTCGCCGATGTGGTGAATAGCCTGCACCTGACGGGGATGCTCGCGGGGCTGCCGCTGCTTCTGAGGTAGAGAAGTACAGATGGGCTTCTTGTCTGCCACATCATATTTGGTACTCGGCCTCTATCTCTACTCTCTGGGCCGCATCGGCTATGCTGCCTTCAAAGAGATGCGCATGGGCCGGGGGCAACTGCGCGCGGTGAAGCTCAGCCCGACGAGTCTCGCGGATTGGACACGCTCGCTGCATACCTTGCAAGTGCTCAACCCAGAGCATGATGCCGAGCCAGCACTGTGCCAGGAGTTGAGCCTCAATTGGATGCATGTGACTGGCAGCATGCACGTATCCGCGGCGTGGGGCGCGATTCTGGCATGCCTCGTCTCTATACCAGTCGCGCTGCTGACGGCATTGCCGTTGCTGGGCACGACTGGCCCCCTGCCCACCTTCACTTTGCTGCTGGTGGGAGTAACCAACGTGCTCTTGCTCGATGCGTTACGCACCTTGTTTGGAGCAATTCTTGGTTACACCGCTGGCTATCTGCGCGGCCTGTCGCGCCTGGAGCCATTCCCCAGCCAGAAGTCCGCGACCCCTGAAATCGCAACGCCGCACGTGAGCGATTATCGCGCGTCAGCGTTGGGGCTAGCGCCGGTGGCGATGCTCGTATTAGCGGTGGGAATCGCGGGCGTCTACGCTCCGTTTGGACTGTTGCCAGCAAGCGGAAATGTCATCTTCGCGCCACTGGAATCTGTCCAGAATGCCATGTTGGGCGTCTCGCTGATATTCGCTGTGCTGGTGGTGATCGCAGGTGAGATAGCCATCCATCGGGTTGCGGTCTCCAGCCGTCGCCTCTTCATCTGGAGTCTGCCCATCGCGCAGCGCGCCGATGAGAAGTGGCGCGCGCTGGCTATCGGTAATCTGTTTGCCGCTGAGATACAGATGGCAGGTACGTTGCTGATCGCGCCTGCGCTGCTCATATTGCTCGTGCGCGTGTCAGGGTTATCGGGCACACAACTCATTGTGGTACTGTTCGCCTACTTCATCCTGACGATGCTGTCCACATCACTCGCGCGGGGTATTCTGAAGATGCACGGCAGGCTGGGTGGGCGGCTCACCGGCTGGCCTGCACGGAAACGCGGGCGCGCGGCATAGCACTGCGGGGAAGTCGAGCGGATGGAAGATACAGCCACAGCCTTTTTTGTAGCCATCATCATCGCGCTGTTCGTGATCTATGGCGTCGGCATCGCGTGGTTTGCATACGATCTGCGCCGCCCACTGAGCAATCATACCTTCCGGCGCTATCTCAAGAAGCTGGGGCTGCGAGACACTCTGGCGCAAGTCGGCAACCCGGAGACTCGCGAGTTGGAAACGCTCGTCACTGCCTGGCGGCGCGCGCATCATCGGATTTCCATAGGTGCGGGCATAGGCGGGCTGAGCTTCATGCTCTGCTCTTTGTCCATCGCGCTGACTCTACCCGTCTCAAACGTTGGATTGCTACCAGTGGCTTTCGCCCGCACTATACTGACCATTTACGTCTGTGTGTCCACAGGTTTCATTGGTTTGTCGATTGGCAGGGCCATTGCGACACACGCCGTGCTTCGCGCTATGCCACCAGTAGAGAGACGCGAGCCTGTGGAGATAACCCAACCGCCGATCATGAGCAACCCCAGGTCGCTATGGAAGCGATGGCTGTGGATGATACCTCTCATGGGCAGCGGTATCATCACACTGGTCGCCTCCGGAACCCTCATTATCGCTACGCACACTACTCAGAGCGAATGGGGTATGGTTGTCCCCTACGTCGCGCTGTTTTGGGTATTGTTCCTGGCGCTAATTTTTGTATGTTTCCTGGAACGACGAGAACTTCGCTCCATTGTCCAGCTTACGGGCAGTTTACATGCCTACGCTCCGCACTTGCCAACGGAGGCGACCAGCAAACTCATGAAGGCAATCGGTATGCTCGTTGTGGGCGCTGGGTCGGTTATGGTGGTGCCCTCGCTAGAGTTTACCCTGATTATCTTCGTGATTATGATACAACCGGCCTTTCGTTTATCACCGGAATTTGGGTTACTGGCTTTCACTATCATCGTCTTGTTGTGGATGGTCGCAACTGTTTGTGGGTACTTGTTTCAATCTTCTGCTCTACCTCAAGCTCAGCCGAATGCCCCCGCTGCTAATGGTCCTGCTGTATAGGCGTGGGCGGCTCATCCCCCCGCCATCTTGCCGAGGATGATCTCGCGCTGCTTGCGGGCCATGCCAATGTCCATGAGCGGGGTAGGCGTCACTTTCTGAGTTGTATGATACGTGCTATGGCAGCTTGGCCGCCAGGACATCAACCTGCTCGACGGTGGGCGGCTGCGCGAATAGTTCGGAGGCTCGCGCCTTCAGTGCATCGGCGACGCGGCCAGTGATGTGCGCTTGTCGTCCCGCGTCATTGGGGAAGGCATCGAAAATGCCGAAGGTGGAGGGTCCGAGGCGAATCGCGAACCATGCGATGGTTGCTGGCTCATCCTCGACGACTGGCAGCGCGTCGCGAAGAAACGCTTCGACATCGGCCTCTTTGCCGGGTTTCGCCTCCAGCCGGAGGAGCAATCCTACCGTAACCATCGTTCGTCTCCTTGTCATATGCGCAGTAATGTCTTCAGCGATGATAGCGTGACCGGACCAGATCGCGCACGGAATTCAAGCGGCGCAGGTTATGGAGACGCGAATGTGTGCCTACACAGAGTGCCGTGCTTAACGTTGCAGTTCCGCGAGCAGGCGCTGGCCCTGCGGCCAGGGACCGTAGCCCGCATCGGCGTTGATGTGCCCAGCGAGGCCGAGGGTGACGAAGCGGCTGCCCCAGGCGGTGGCAAACTGTTCGCTGCGGGCGAACGAACAGTAGGTGTCGTTGGCGCTGGCGACGAGGATGCTGGGGAACGGCAGCGGCGCGAGCGGGACAGGCGCGAAGGTCGCGAAAAGCGCGGCGAATTCGGGTTGCTCGATGTCCGCCGGTGCGACGAGCAGCGCGCCACGGATGGGCCGGGCATGCGCGGCGGCCCAGTGGGCGATGGTGACGCAGCCGAGGCTATGCGCGACGAGCACCGGCGGCGCTTCCGCCGCCGCGATGGCGGCATCGAGCGCGGCGACCCACTCCGCGCGGACTGGAGCGTCCCAGTCGCGCTGCTGCACGCGCCGGTACTCCGGATGGTCACGCTCCCAGTGGCTCTGCCAGTGGTCGGAGTCAGAATTGAGATAGCCGGGGAGGATGAGGATAGGAGATGGCACGTTAGCGCGTCGTCTCTTTCGTCGTCCCCTTCGCCGGTTTGCTGACGGGGTAGCCGCTGTGCGTGCCTGGACGCACCAGTTCGCGGACAACGTCTTTGATGTGGCCGGAGGTGAGACCGTAGAGTTCGCGCAGGATGGCGGGTGTGCCATGCTCGACGAAGGTGTCAGGCAGGCCGATGACCTTCAGCCGCACATCATGCAGGCCGCGCGCATGGAGTAGCTCGGCGACGGCGCTGCCGAAGCCAGTGGCGGCCATGCCGTCCTCGACGGTGACGAGCGTCTTGGTGGCGCGGGCCAGACGCAGGATCAACTCTTCGTCTAGCGGCTTGGCCCAGCGCGCATTGACGGCGACGGCGCAGATGTTATCTTCGGCGGCAAGTTCTTGCGCGGCCTGAAGCGCGGGGGCGACCATATTACCGAAGCCCAGGATGGCGCACTCGGCATGCTTGATCTCGGCTTCGGGGGTGAGGAGTTCGGCCTTGCCAACGGGCAGCTTCTTGAATTCAGTCTCCATCTCGACGCCCAGGCCGTTGCCGCGTGGGTAGCGTAGCGCGACAGGTCCATCGAGGCAGAGCGCAGTGTAGAGCATGTGGCGCAGTTCGTTCTCGTCCTTCGGGGCCAGCACCTTCATGTTGGGCATCATCCGCATGAAGCCGACATCGAAGACGCCGTGCTGCGTGTGGCCATCTTCGCCGACGATGCCCGCGCGGTCCATCGGGAAGACGACGTGCAGGTTTTGCACACAGACATCGTGGATCACCTGGTCGAAGGCGCGCTGCATGAAGGTGGAGTAGATCGCGGCGACGGGCTTCATGTGCTCGCAGGCGAGGCCTGCCGCGAAGGTGACGGCGTGCTGCTCGGCGATGCCGACATCGAAGTAGCGGTCAGGGTAGGCTTTCTGGAACTTGTTGAGCGAAGTGCCTTCGGCCATGGCGGCGGTGATGCCGACGATAGTGCGGTCGCGCTCGGCCAGTTCGACCAGCGCATCGGCGAAGACATCCTGATACTTCGGCGGCTCGCCAGACTTCTTCTTCATCTCGCCGGTGACGGGGTCGTAGGCGCCAGGGCCGTGGAACTTGGTGGGGTCGGCTTCGGCGAAGGACGCCCCACGCCCCTTCTGGGTGATGACCTGCACCATGATTGGGCCGTGCAGTTCCCCGGCCATACGGAAGACGTCAACCATCTGCTGGGTATCGTGGCCGTCGAAGGGGCCAAGGAAGGTGAAACCAAGTTCCTCGAAGATCACGCCGCTCCTGCTAGGCAACACGAATTCTTTGGCGCTACGGGCGGAGCGTTCGGCGACGCCTTTGGCGAGGCTGCCGCCGGGCATGTGGTCCAGCGTGTGGCCAAGGGCTTCGCGAAGCTGGCGATAATGCTTGTCGGCGCGGATTTTACCGAGGTAGGCGTGGAGCGCGCCGACGTTATCGGAGATGCTCTTGTCATTGTCGTTGAGGACGATGATGAGGTCTTTCTGCATCGCGCCCGCGTTGTTGATCGCTTCGAGGGCCATGCCGCCGGTGAGCGCGCCATCGCCGATGATGGCGACGACCTTATAGTGCTTGCCCTGCAAGTCGCGGGCGGCGGCCATGCCCAGCGCGGCGGAGATGGAGGTGCTGGCGTGGCTCGCGCCAAAGGCGTCGTATTCGCTCTCGTCGCGGCGCAGATAGCCAGAGATGCCGCCAAGCTGCTTGATGGTGCGGAAGCGGTCGCGGCGTCCGGTGACGAGTTTGTGCGGATAGGCCTGGTGGCCAATGTCCCAGACGAGCTTGTCATAGGGGGTGTCGAAGGCAATGTGCAGAGCCAGAGTAAGCTCGACGGTGCCAAGGTTCGGGGCGAGATGACCGCCGCGCAGCGCAACCGTCTCAATGATCTCCTGGCGAAGCTCGGTGGCAAGCTCGGTAAGCTGCGCGGGGGTGAGCTTCTTCAGTTGCGCGGGGCTATCAATGGTATCAAGAATACGTGTCACGGTGGTCTCTCTTCTCCTGCTTCAACTTCAGGCGTTACGCAACGCTGGCGACACTCGCGCGCACGGGGGCGCGGTCGAGTCTTTTGGCATGGACGCTACGCGACGCTGAGTGTCGTCCGCCTGGAAGGAAAGCGCGCCTCTGGCGCAACGTCTCCCCCACAAGAATAGAGCATGCGCGTCCGGTTCTCCGGTCACGAGCACACTCCTTTATGCACTCATCTACACATCACATAAAGTGGTCTGCTACTAACTGCCACGATTATAGGACATGCCGATAATGTCAACAACTATTCTCGCACGTGCCGTCGCGTACATATGTGCGCGGCCAAAGCGCACTCACGTGCAAGCTGGCGATAGCGCATGGACTGTGCCACGCGACAGCGTTCCTTTCTGATCTCTTATGATGTCTGCCAGAATACGATTGGCGCGATCATAAAGTGACGAGTGGATACGCTAGAGCATCCATGAAGCGCCGGAAGATGCCTTTACTTCCTGCTCCAACTGCGCGCTGGCGTGGGTAACGATCAGGTCTATGAACTTGTTGGGGCTGCGCCAGCGCGTGGTCTCTTTGTTCGGGTCGTAATTCCTGATGGCGACGATGCTCTTCAGGTCTGAGAGGGTCATCTGCCGCAGGCGTGTGCGCAGGGCTTCTTCACCGCCAGCGTCGAGCAGGTCTACCACGTCGAGGGCGTCGCCCGCGCCGAAGACGCTGAGGATGCCGCTTTCGGCCAGCGCCACGCGCACGCGCTCGGCGACGGAGGTGTTGGTTTTCGCGGCCTCCGCAATCTGGGTGAAGATGTCGGTCAAATGCTCAAGATCGCCTGCCTGCATCTTGCGCTCTCTTTCGCACGGTTTGTACGTTCTGAAAATAAGTTCATGTTCGCTCTGGGCACTCTGGGCAACAGAACTACAACGGTTGAATATGCCGGTTGGCATTGTACCGGCAGGCGCGCGAAGTCGCAAGTTTTCGGGAAATATTGGGGATATGCGGTGGCTAGCGCCGCGCGCGGAACACCGTCACGAGGTCTGCCCGGTATAGCGGAGGCGAAGGAGCACCCAAACGACGGCGATGGCGATCATCAGATAGCCGAAGATGAGGCCGGTAATCGCCATGCCGTTGCCGCGCGAGACGCCAGTGCGCGGGATGCGCGCGAGCGAGACGTGGCCGAGCACGACGGCGACGGCAGCGATGGCGGTGGAGAGCAGCGGCCAGCCATCGGAGATGGGGCTGGAGCAGAGAAATGGCAGCGAGACGATGCCCGCGATCATCGAGAGCAGCGGGAGCTGGCTGACGCCCTTCTCCACGCGGTCGGTAAACTGGTAGCTGAGCATCGGGGTCGCCTGCGCCCACGGCTGCGGCACGTTCGCCGGATATTGTATGGGGTACTGCGGCGGATATTGCGCGGGATACTGCGGCTGTTGCGGATACTGCGCGGGCACGGTCGGCGGCAGTGTCTCAGGCGGTGATGCGGGCTGCGGCGGTAGGGAAGGGTCGTTGGGATAGGGGTAGGTCATGTGCTGCTGCTCCCATCTGAAGCGGATGCCCACAAGCGGGACGCCACGATTATAGCATGACAGCCGTTTGTGATGTGTATGCCGATTTGCGCTTGTGACCCATCGCGCGCCATGGTATTGGAAATGCTAACCGTTGCCAGTTCTGGTCACTCGTCTGGCTAAGCCCAGCAGGAGGCGCATCTATGACACCGCAACCCATCTCGCGTCGCGTGGCGGCATTGCGCGCGGCAACGCCCGTGCTCGAATTTCTACTGGCGTCGCCGCAGGTGCAGCGCCAGAACGAGCCGGAGGTAGCAAACTTTCTCTTCGGCAACCCGCAGGAGATGCCGCTGCCGGGATTCGTGGAGGCGTTGCAACGGTGGAGTGTGCCGCAGGATAAGGATTGGTTTGCCTACAAGCACAACGATCCCAAGGCGCAGGCGGTGGTAGCGGAGGTGCTGCGCGAGCGGCGCGGTGTGGCATTCGAGCCGGAAGACATTTTCCTCACTAATGGCGCGTTCGGTGCGCTGGCCGTGGCATTGGGCGCGGTGGTGGATGCGGGCGACGAGGTGATCTTCATTACGCCGCCCTGGTTCTTCTATGAGCCGCTGATCGTTGGCGCTGGCGGTGTGCCGGTGCGCGTGAAGATTGATCCGGCAACATTCGATCTGGATGTAGACGCTATCGCCGCCGCCTGCACACCGCGCACTCGTGCGATCATCGTGAACTCACCGAACAACCCGACGGGCAAACTGTATTCGCGGGAGACATTGCAACGGCTAGGGGCTGTGCTGGCGGAAGCGTCGCGCCGCAATGGGCGTCCAATCTATCTGCTCTCCGATGAGGCCTATTCGCGGATTCTCTTCGATGGCCGCGCATACATCAGCCCTACTGAGTTCTACTCCCATGCGTTCCTGCTCTATACCTATGGCAAGACGCTGCTGACGCCGGGGCAGCGTCTTGGCTATATCGCCATACCGCCAGCGATGCCAGATCGCGACGCGGTGCGTGAGGCGGTGGCGCTGTCGCAGCTCGTTACCAGCTATGCGGTGGCGAATGCGCTGCTGCAACACGCGCTGGCGGATATCGAGGCGCTTTCGATAGACATCGCGCACCTGCAAGCCAGGCGCGACCGGATGGTGGCGGCGCTGCGTGACATCGGCTATCAGGCGCATGTGCCGGAGGGGACGTTCTACCTGCTGCCGCAGTCGCCCTGGGCGGATGATCGCGCATTCGCCGATCTGCTGCTGGCGCACGATATCCTCGTCTTGCCAGGGACGTGGGTCGAGATGCCGGGCTACTTCCGTATCTCGCTGACGGCCAACGACGCGATGATCGAACGTTCGCTGGCGGGATTTGCGGCAGCGCGCGAGCATGCGATACGGCATGAGGCGGTTGCGTCGGGCAGCCCAGACTAAAGGCGCGCTCTGGTCGCTACATGCGCTTGCGTTCGGCTGGCATGGCGTCGTGTTCGCGCAGACGCTCGACGAGCCAGGATTCGTCATGCACCGGAATGTTGAGCTTCTGCGCCTTTTCGAGCTTGCTGCCCGCCTCCGCGCCAGCGATGAGATGGCCGAGCGACTTGCTCACGCCGGAGGCGATTTTGCCGCCAAGCGCCTGGATAGCCTGTTCGGCCTGGCCGCGCGTCAGATGTTCGAGCGAGCCGGTGAGCAGGAAGGTTTCACCCACGAACGGCAGGTTTGCCTCTTCGCCGTCCGGCTCCGCCCGCTCTGGCAGCGCCATCTGCAGGCCAGATTGCGCCAGCCGGGCGACCAGATCGCGATTGGTCTGCTGCTGACACCATTGG
Source organism: Ktedonobacterales bacterium (assembly GCA_030167145.1). Classification (GTDB taxonomy): domain Bacteria; phylum Chloroflexota; class Ktedonobacteria; order Ktedonobacterales; family JADMIN01; genus SMAG-U1939. The sequence continues at coordinate 1,598,854 of CP126532.1, forward strand.
TAGATGCTTTCGGCGATTTTGGGTCCGATGCCGGGGAAAGCGGCAAGCTGGTCTTCGGGCGCGACGAGCAGCGCATCCATCGAGCGCAGCCCTTCGGCGAGAATCTCCGCCGCCTTCTCGCCGACGTGGCGAATGCCGAGGGCATAGAGCACGCGCGGGAATGGGCGCGACTTGCTAGTCTCTATCGCGGCGAGCAGATTCGCTGCGCTCTTCTGCTGGAAGTTCGGCAGGTCGAGGATCTGTTCACGGGTGAGGGTGTAGATGTCGGCGACGTTATGCACCAGTTCCGCATTCACCAGTCGCGCCACGATCTCTTCGCCCAGGCCACGAATATCCATCGCGCCCCGGCTGACGAAGTGGCGCATGTTCTCAAGTTGCTGCGCCGGACACGAAGCATTGGGGCAGTAGACCATCACCTCTTCGTCCACCCGCGCGACGGGTGTGCCGCAGGCGGGGCAAGTGGTTGGCGGCTGCCACGGCTGCTGCGAGCCGTCGCGTAGCTCTGGCAGGGCTTTGACGATGCCCGGAATCACATCGCCGTGACGCTGCACGACGACGGTATCGCCCTCGCGCAGATCTTTGCGCTGCACTTCCTGGAAGTTGTAGAGCGTCGCGTTGGAGACGGTGACGCCGCTGATCTGCACCGGATCAAGCCGCGCATTGGGGATCAGCGCGCCGGTGCGCCCCACCGTGACAACGATCTCGCGCAGCCGCGTATTCGCCTCCACCGGCGCGAACTTGTAGGCGATGGCCCAGCGCGGATCGCGAGCAACGTAGCCAAGGTCTTGCTGCTGCCAGCGCGAGTCAATCTTGATCACCGCACCGTCAATGTCGAAGGGGATGGTGAAGCGGATGGCTGCCGTCTCATCGCAGTACGCCTGCGCCTCTTCCAGCGTCTCGACCCGCCGGGCGCGCTCGCTGACGGGGAAGCCCCAGGCGCGCAGGCGTTCCAGCACCTCCGTATGGGTCGCTGGCTCGGAAACGCCTTCGATCAGGCCGATATGGTAGGCGAGGAAGGAGAGCGGGCGTGTCGCGGTGGCGCGCGGGTCCTTCTGGCGCAGCGAGCCAGCGGCGGAGTTGCGGGCGTTGGCGAAGAGCCGTGGTTCGCGTCCGGCGACCTGGGCCTCGGCGGCCAACCGTTCGTTCAAGGCCTCGAAGTCGTCGCGCCGCATGTAGATCTCACCGCGAATCTCGATGCGTTCGGGATGCGGATACTGCGCGCTCTCGCGCAACTGGTGCGGGATGTCGCCGATGGTCAGCACGTTCGCGGTGACATCCTCGCCGATCACGCCATCTCCGCGTGTGACGCCCTGGGTAAGCCGCCCACGTTCGTAGAGCAGATTCATGCTCAGGCCGTCAATCTTCGGCTCGCAGTCATAGGCGAAGGTGGCGTTGGGGAGCTGGCGTTGCGCGCGCTGCTGCCAGGCGCGCAGTTCGTCGGGGCTGCGGACGTTGGCGAGGCTGAGCATCGGCGTCAGGTGGCGTATCTTGGTGAAACCAACCGCCGCTTCGCCACTGACCTGCTGCGTGGGCGAGTCGGGGGTAATCAGTTCGGGGTGGGCCTCTTCCAGCGCACGCAGTTCGCGCATCAGGTCGTCGTATTCGGCGTCGGAGATGAGCGGATTATCCTCTGCGTAATATGCATGGTCCGCCGCCAGAAGACGCTCGCGCAGTTCGGCGGCGCGCGTCTCCAGATCGGTCTCGCTGCCGGTCATCGTGGTGACGCTATCGCCTGGTTGACGCTGATCCGAGGTATCCGTCTGATTCGTATCCGCTGGCATGTGGACCCCTCCCCTTGCTCGCGCGCGTATGTTCTCGACGCATGCGGGCGTACCGTATCACAGATGCGCGGGATGATACCAGCCTATTCTATTTCGGCCACGCCGGAACGGCTATCCGCCAGTGGCGGGCTGGCGCACGCGCAGCCGCCCCGGCAGGATGCGCGCGTCGAAGCGGTCGGCGGAGATGACTTCGCCGTCGAGATGGGCATGGATGGGCTGTTTGGCGAGCATCGTCACACGCTGGACGCGCATGCGCTTGACCTCTGGCTCATTGAGGTGCTTGCCCTTTTCGATCAGCGGCAGCAGGCGAAAGGCGCGCAGTTGTGAGGGCTTCCAGATCATGCAGAGGTCGAAAAAACCGTCGTGCGGGTCGGCGTCGGGATTGATGCGGAAGCCGCCGCCGTAGGTGGGGCCGATGCTGACCGCCGCCAGCGCGAAGACGCGGCTGACCACCGGCTCGCCGTATGGCTCAACGGTGAGTTCGGGGCAGCGGTTGTAGTGGAAGAACAACTCAGTCAGGCTGGCGGTCCAGTAGAGTGTTTGGCCGCGCATCAGTGGCAGTTTCTTGAGGTGTTCCGCCGCCGCCGCGATGTTAGCATCAATACCGACGCCCAGCGAATTCAGGAAGTAGCGCTCGTTGACCTGCCCCACGTCCATCGCGACGGCGGGAGCGGTCAGCGCGGCTTCCAGCGCGGCGAGCGGCTCTTTGGGCAGGCGCAGTGTCTGGTAGGCGTAGTCGTTGCCGGTGCCTGCTGGGACGATGCCCAGCGCGACATCGCGCCCGGAGGCAAGGATGCCGTTGGCGACCTCGGCGACCGTGCCATCGCCGCCGACGGCGACGACATCGCGCCCTGCCAGCGCCGCTTCGCGCGCAAGCCGCTCGCCGTCGCGCGGCCCCGCCGTCAATGCCAGATCCGCGCGCCCGCCCGCGATGCTGCGCTCGATCAGCGCACGCAACTGCTTCGCCCGCCCACGTGCGCCCGCCGGATTGAGGATCACCAGCGGCGGCGGCGCGTCATGCTGCGACGGCGTTGACATGCTCGATGGCGCGCTGACAACTGTGCCCGACTCGCCCATAGCTGATCCTCCTCGGAGCGCGCCTCGCTCTGCGCTCGACAACGTTTGTAGTATCGCGTGGCGGCCCGCGGTGAACGCCCATCCACGCCAATGTTGCGGACAGTATACAGGAGACCACAACAGGGCGCTATCCCAGCAATGGCGCAGCAGCGCGTGAGCACGTGGCAAGTCCGCGCCGTATATCCCAGTAGAAACGGAAGCGAGCAGCATGGAGTTCGGATGGCACGGCATGTCGAAAGGGTGAGGAGTATGTATGAAGGCACTTTGGAGGCATCAACCATTCTTGCGCGCACAGCGTCTTCGCCGTCGCGGCGCGCTATTGCCCTTTGTGCCCTCGGTGCTGTTGGTGGGGTGCGGGCAGCGAGTGCTGTATCCACACCCGCCGCCCGCATAAATGTTCGGGTATCAGCCCCAGGTCCATTCAGTCTTGGGCCCGGGGCGGCCCTGAGCCTCCGCCTGTCGCTTCTCCCGAATGTCTGCCACCAACGCGGCGCATAGATCTACGCACTCGTTGCAGATATCGGCCAATGATCCGCGAATGATGATCTCTACTTGATCTTCGGTCTTGCTGCAAAAGTCGCAACGGACCTCCTTGTGTTTTGTACGCGCTTCCATGTCGGCTTACCTCCAGTGGCTACGCATTGACTATCGCCTATGTTGCGGTCAGTATAGTACTGCCGTGTGGCAGGGCGCTATCTCGGCAACGGTGTAGAGCGCCAGCGTCCTCGCTTGACGTGGCAGCCAGCCGTGTGGTGTGTTTTGAGCTCATGAGATGGCTTGCGCCGATGTGATGCTGAGGTTTGGGTGCGGGAGAAGATAGACGATGGACGACGCGCGATTGGTGCGTATCAGCAAGTATCTCAGCAAGCATCTGCGCCACCAGCCCCAGAGCCTCGGCCTGACACTTGAGCCGGGCGGCTGGGTATCGGTGGAGACGCTGTTAGCTGCCTCCGCCGCACATGGCATGCCGTTCACCCGCGATGAACTGGACGAGGTGGTGGCGCGCAACAATAAACAGCGCTTCTCCTTCGACGCCAGTGGCGAGCGCATCCGCGCCAACCAGGGCCATAGCGTTGAGGTGGATCTGCAACTTGAGCCGCGCATCCCGCCAGAGGTGTTGTATCATGGCACCGGCGCGACTGCCGTTCCCGCCATCCTCCAGCAAGGGCTGCTGAAGATGCGCCGCCACCATGTGCATCTCTCGCCGGATGTGGCGACCGCGCGAACGGTTGGGCGGCGGCATGGCGCACCGCGCGTCTTCGCGGTGCTGGCGGGCGCGATGAGCCGCGATGGATGCACGTTTTACCGCGCGGAAAATGGCGTCTGGCTCGTAGATGCGGTCTCGCCGCGCTATCTGCGGCTGCTGGAAAACACATGACAGACAAGGTGCGCTATGAGCTTGCTCCTGGATCATAAGCCGCTGGTCGTCGGTGTGGCGGGTGGCACTGGCGCGGGCAAAACCACCGTCGCGCACGCCATCATGGAGGCCGTCGGGTTGGAGCGCGTGGCGGTGCTGCCGGAAGACGCCTACTATCGCGAGTATCGCCATCTTTCTGAGGGTGAGCGCACCGAAATCAACTGGGATCACCCCGACGCCATCGAAGTGGATCTGCTGCTGGATCATCTGCGCGCGCTGCTCGCGGGCCAGCCCATCGCGCGCCCCGTCTACGACTTCGCCGCGTATGCCCGCGCGCCCGAAACCATACCCGTGCAACCCCGGCCCGTAGTGCTCTTGGAAGGCATTCTCATTTATGTTGACCCGCGTGTGCGCGCCCTCTGTGACGTGAAAGTGTTCGTGGATACCGACGCCGATCTGCGCTTCATTCGTCGGCTGCGGCGCGACGTGACCGAGCGAGGACGCACGATGGAGAGCGTCGTCGGCCAGTATCTCGCGACTGTGCGCCCGATGCATGTGGCGTTCGTCGAGCCGACCAAGCGTTTCGCCGACATCATCGTACCCGAAGGCGGCGAGAATCAGGTGGCTATCGAGTTGCTGCGTTCGGCGATGCTGCATTCACTGGCGCAGCGCACAGATCCCCCTGACGCGCGCTAACCCACCCATGTTATACTTTGCCGCAAGAAATGTGAGTCTCGCCTCAACAACGTGACGCTGGTGTTTCCCAATGGAGGTATGCGCTATGGCCGTCGCCGACCGTCCTGGTTCTCCACAGTTCCCCGCTATCGCTGGCGCTATCGCGCCTACCAGCCACGAGGCGATAGACGCGGCTATCGAAACGCTACAGCAGCGCAAAGACGCCTGGCTCGCCGTCTCGGTCGCGGAGCGCATCGCCCTGGTGGACCGGCTCATCACCGATAACTGGGTCATCGCGGATCGCTGGGTAGCCGCGTGCCTGAAGGCGAAGGATATCGCGCCGGATTCACCGATGCGCGGCGAGGAGTGGGCCACTGGCCCCTACACGCTGCTGCTGACGTTGCGCCAGATGCGCCAGTCGCTGGTAGACATCCAGCGCACGGGCAAGCCGAAGATTCCCGGTACCGTCACCACGCGCCCCGACGGGCAGGTGGTGGCGCGCGTCTTTCCGCAGAACGGCTACGATAAGCTCTTCTACACTGGCGTGACCGCTGATGTCTGGATGCAGCCAGGTGTCACCAAAGACAATCTCGCCGAGAACCAAGCGGTAATCTATTCCAAAAAGCCCGCCAGCCGCGTCGCTCTAGTGCTGGGCGCAGGCAATGTTTCCAGTATCGGACCGCTGGACCTGCTCTATAAACTGCTGGTCGAAGATCAGGTAGTGATCTTCAAGAGCAATCCGGTCAACGCCTATCTGGGTCCGCTGATGGAAGAGAGCTTCCGCGCGCTAATCGAGCCGGGCTACCTGCGCATCGTCCACGGTGGCGCGGAGGAGGGCGCGTATCTGTGTAACCATCCCGACGTGGACGAGATTCACATCACCGGCTCGGATAAGACCTTCGATGCCATCGTCTTTGGCCCTGGGCCAGAAGGCGCGGCGCGCAAAGCCGCGAATACGCCGCTACTGAACAAGCGCATCACCGGCGAACTGGGCAACGTTAGCCCGGTGATCGTGGTTCCTGGCCCGTGGAGCGCCAGCGACCTCGACTATCAGGCGGCGCATCTGGTCTCGATGCTGACCAATAACGCGGGATTCAACTGCAACGCCACACGCGTTATCATCCAGCATGCGGGCTGGGGCAAGCGCGACGATCTGCTGCGTCGCATGCGCGCAGTGCTGCGCACTGTGCCGCCACGCGCGGCGTACTATCCCGGCGCGCGGGCGCGGCAAGAGAGCTTCGTCGCGGCGCACCCCGACGCCGAACTCTACGGCACGCCCACCGCTGGCGATCAACTGCCGTGGACGCTGATCTCTGGCGTCAATCCCGCGAACACCGATGACATCTGTTTCACCACCGAGGCGTTCTGCAGCCTCTTCTCCGAAACGGCGCTAGAGGCCGCCAGCCCCGCTGAGTTCCTCGACCGAGCGGTGGCGTTTGCCAACGATTCGCTCTGGGGCACGCTGAACGTCACGATTCTGATTCACCCGAAGACGCTCAAAGATCCCGCCGTCGCCGCCGCATACGAGCGAGCCATCGCCAGCCTGCGCTATGGCACGGTCGGCGTCAACTACTGGGCAGGCACCAACTTCGTGCTTGGCGTCACGACGTGGGGCGCATTCCCGGGGCATCCGCTCAACGATATTCAGTCGGGCAACGATGTAGTGCATAACTCGCTGATGTTCGCTCGCCCGCAGAAGACCGTGCTGCACGCGCCGTTCCGCTCGACGCCCATCCCGCCGTGGTTCGTAACGCGGGCCACGGCGGGCGCGAAGGTGTTCCCGAAGCTCGCCGCGTTCGAGGCGCACCCATCGTCCGCAAAGGTGCCGGGCATCGTCGCGGCAGCCCTGGGCATGTGAGGGGCGCGCTGCCTATGCTCAGGCGACGCCGAAGCTAAGGCCAAGCTGGCGCAGCCAGGTGCGATAGGCGATGGCGACGCGGTCGGAGCGCAGATGCAGTTCGGCCTGCAAGTCGAGCGGCAGCAATTCTGGCCGCTGCGACTCCACGACCACGCGATCTTCCTCGAAGATGCGCAGGATGCGCGGGGAATAGATGGTCTTGAGCGCGGCGCTATCGGTAATCTCATCTGTTTGGGCAGCCGCGATGATGAACCATCCAGTGCTGTCCAGTTCGTCGTGCGGGGTGATGGCCAGCATCAGGCCAAAACTGCCCTCACCTACCGACTTGCTAAAGTGGGCGGTGAGTGGCCGGTAGGCATGATAGGTGTAGTGGACCAACCCCGCCGTGCCGCCGAAGGGGTCGGGCTGATAGACTTCGATGGGGTCAGACTCCACGCCGTCTGGCCCGATGCGTACCTGGAAGTCGCCGATTTCGGGATGTTCGGGATCGCCCAGTACGCCCGCATGGACGTATGGGAAGTGCGCCGCATCAAGGAAATTTTCGACCAGGCGCGGGCCATGCGCCTGCACGTGCCGTGCTGGCTCGCAGACCGCCGTGACGAATTCTGGCTGGGCATCTTCGGGGAACGGCGGGATGTCGTTCGCTGGCTCGCCCAGGCACACCCAGAGCAGGCCGTAGCGCTCCTGAAGCTGGTAGCGCTTCACCCTGGCCTTGACTGGCGGCGTCTGGCTGGGGTGCGCGGGCATGTGGACACACGCGCCCTCCTGGTTATAGGTCCACCCATGATAGGGGCAGCGCAGGCAATCATCCACGATTTTGCCGAGCGAGAGCTTCGCGCCACGGTGGACGCAGAGATCACGCCAGGCGTGATACTGGCCATCCATCTTCCACAATACCAGGTCTTCGCCGAGCAGGCGCACACTCAGAATAGGCTGCTCGTCGAATTGATCGGGCGTTGCGACGGGATGCCAGTCGTTGACCAGTACGGGATCGTTCCTCAACATCGCAAGACTCCCCTTCCAGGCGCTCGTGCGGTGGATAGAGACGATCAATGCTGGTGCGCGTCGGGCTACCACCACCGCAGGGAGCCGCCGCGCGGATGTGTCGTGTGCCGGGAATGCTAGCGCGCTACATCGGGCATGGTGCGTTCCACTGCTCGCAGGACGCGCTCAGAACGAATGAGTATCGCCAGGGTTTCGATATCCGGAGTGGTCTCGCGGTCGTGGTCTAAAAACGCCACCCGCTCGCGCACGATGTCGTAGGCCGCGTGGGTGGCCTGCCCCAGCCGGGCGGGTCCATCAGGGCGCAGGTCAATGGCCTGGGCAGCGGTAAGCAACTCGATGGCGATGATGTGGCGCACGTTCTCCACGATCTCCAGCGCGTGGCGAGCGGCGTTTGCGCCCATACTAACGTGGTCTTCCTGATTGGCGCACGAGGGAACGGAGTCCACGCTATCGGGATGCGCCAGCGTTTTGTTATCAGAGACGAGCGCGGCGGCGGTGTACTGCGGCATCATCAGGCCGCTATCCAGCCCGCTGGATGGGGCAAGCATGGCGGGCAGGCCGTTGCTGAGTTCCGGGGTAAGCAGGCGGAAGGTGCGCCGCTCGGAGATGTTGCCCACCGAAGAGAGCGCGATGCCCAGGAAATCCAGCCACATGCTCGGCCCCTGCCCGTGAAAGTTGCCGCCAGAGACCTTGAACGCCTCGTTCGTATCCGCGAAGATCAGCGGATTGTCCGACGCAGCATTGAGCGCCGAGGTGAAGCGCTCGCGGAGGAAGGTGATGGTGTCACGCGCCGGGCCGAGCACGTGGGGCGTGCAGCGCAAGCTATACGGGTCTTGCACGCGCTCCGGATCCGAATCAATGAACTGGCTGCCCTGCAGGAGCGCGCGCAGGTTGGCGGCGGTCGTGACCTGGCCTGGCTGTCGGTTGGCCTCGTGCAGCGCGGGATGCAGCGCCTCGGAGAGTCCGCAGAGCGCCTCGAAGCTGAGCGCGGCGGCGATTTCCGCATGCGCAATGAGGACTTCGGCGTCGTGCAGGGCCAGCGCACCCGCCGCGACCATCAGCGTGGTGCCGTTGGTGAGCGCGAGACCTTCTTTCGCTTCCGGGACGACACGCTCCAAGCCAGCGCGCGCCATCGCATCCGCGCCGCTCATCAGCTCGCCCTGATAATACGCCTGCCCACTGAAGCCGCCATCCTCGCTTTCGTCACGGGTCAACACCACCGCGATATGCGCCAGCGGAGCAAGATCGCCGCTCGCGCCGAGCGAGCCTTTACGCGGCACCCAGGGTGTGACACCGCGATTCAGCATCTCGATCAGCAATCCGGCGACCTGCGGACGGATGCCAGAGTTGCCGGGCGCGAACATATTCGCACGAATGAGCATCATCGCGCGGACGACTTCGATGGGCAGCGGCTCGCCGACACCGACGAGGCAGGTGAGGATGAGATTGCGTGACAACTGCCGCGCTTGATCGGGCGCGATACGCACCCGCGCCAATGAGCCGAAGCCGGTGTTGACGCCATAGACCACCTTGCTGTCGCTCGCGATCACGCCGGCGATCCACTGGCGGCTGGTCTCCATGCGTGCGACGACTTCGGGCGAATACGGCGCGACCTGCTCCGCGTGGCGGGCGACGGCAACGACATCCGCGATGGAGAGTTCGCTACCTGTAAGTTGGAGCATATGGCGGCATCCCTTTCAGTTACTATGCGATCAGGTCGTTCGCGAGAGCGCGCTGTCGCGCTGAACGTACTTTGCATTGTGAGACATCACGGGCGCACCCAGCAATTCAGGATGTGCCCAGGCTTATCCAAACCTGTGCATACCTGTGCAGGCGTCGTGGGTCAGCGTTGCCACCGCCGCTGGGAAGCAGGCGCGCTATGCCCCGGTGCGGAATGCTACAATACGCCACATATCCTGACATGCGCGCGCGACGCTTGCTGCGCGGTCCGCATTCCTGGTGGTGTGGTAGAGACCAATATATGGCATCTGACAACGCAAACGAAAAAGATGAGCCGCATAGCGAGTACCAGCGCGACGGCGGCGACGAGGGCGACGGGGGCGAAACGCCGCCACTGGAGCGTGTGCGTTTCGGCCTGGGCAAAGAACTGTGCCTGTACGATGATGCGCTCGTCGTGAACCTGCGCGAGCAACACGAAGAAACGCGCTACACTCTCGACAACATTCGGCGGCTGGCGCTGGTGCCAGGAGAACATACGCCCAGCAAACTCGTGCTGATGTTTGAGCTGGACGATGGCAATGTGGTGATCGCTGCCGAGGGCATGACCAACGTGCGCGGTTTCCGCAAACTGCTGGCGAAGCTCCAGGAGATGCGCCCAGAAATTGAGCTTGACCCACCGAATATGGACGAGGAGTTGCGCCAGGCGCTGGTGATTCGGGGCCGCTACTCGCTGGGCTGTTATGGGCTTGTGTTCGGTTCATGTATCCTGCTCTTGATCGTGTATTTTGCTGTCGCCGCTCTTGGCCACTTTGCGCGGTGATGGTTCGTGAATGGTTCCTGCGACCCTCTCGCCATAATCGTCGGCCTATGATACAATCGGAACCGCGCCCGCGTCCTACCCCATTCGCCGGCTCGCGGGCCAGTAACAGAGCGCTACGGTGATGCTCAGTAATATCGGCGCATGGGCACAGATTATGCCGCCCCGCACTGATCTGGGTGTTGTTACAGGCCAGCTTTCAGCCAGGCACATCCGGCGGGCATCTCCGAGGTCCACGGCTACGCGCATGTACGTGACGTAGCCGCACGCGATAATCCATGCGATGATCGAACAGTACACCTGACCGAAGAGCGCAATCGCGCATCGGTGTTTCCCGTGCGAAGCTCCTCATGGAGGCGCAAGCCACAAAGGAGTACCCAGGGTGATCGCCACAACGCGACCAAACCGGCAAACCAGCGTATCGGTTTCCGCCTGGAAGTTCGAGGCGCCACGGCTGCCCGATGCGCTGCTGCCACGGCCCCATTTGACGGACCGGCTTGAGCGCTGCCTCGGACGGAAGCGTGCCAGCGGCGATGTGTTCTTGCTCAGCGCGCCCGCAGGCTATGGCAAGACGACGGCGCTGGCACAATGGGCGAAGCGGACGCCGATGCCTGTCGTCTGGTATCACCTGGATGCCAGCGATGATGATCTGGTGATCTTCCTGAGTGGTCTCATGGAGGCGCTGCGTGCGCGTCTGCCGCAGAGCGAGTGGGAGGTGGAGCGGCTGCTCACGCGGACGCATCGAGGGGCGCTCTCGGCGCTGGATGCGCGCCGGGCCACCGCGCTGTTGATTCGCGATATCGCGCGCAATGTGCAGAAGCCGCTGGCGCTGGCGCTGACGGGCATCTCTGAGTTGAGCGAGAATAGCGCCGCGCAGGCGACACTCAATACTTTGCTGGCGCGCCCTGCCGACCATCTGCGTCTGGTGATCGAAGCGCGAGAGGTTCCGCGCATTCGTGTGGCGCAACTGCTGACGCAACACCGACTTGATGGTATGGGAGCCGATGATCTGTGCCTGCGCGACGACGAGTTGGAGGCGCTGCTGGACCTGATCGGCATCTCCGCCGATGCCAACTACATCGAGTCGCTGCGTGCGTTGAGTGGTGGATGGATTACTGGGGTACTGCTGGCTACGGGAGGGTTGCTGCCGAGCTTTCTGCCAGCGGGAGCAGCGGATTTCGACCGCGAGCGGGTCATCGAGTATCTGGCGGCGGAGGTGCTGGAGCAGCTTCCGGCAGAGTTGTATGGTTTCGCACGGGAAGCCGCCGTGTTGAGCGCGATGACTGCGCCGCTCTGCGATGACCTGCTGGGTATGAGTGAGGCCCGCGAGTACCTCAGCGCGCTTGAGCGGCGCACAGGCTTCGTGACGCGCATCGGGCGGCGTCCGCAAGAACCCATATACCGTTTCCAGCCATTGCTGCGCCAGGCGTTGCTCGAGCGGATGGACGAGGAGCCGGGGGGGCCGAAGCGCCGCTGTACACTGCATGCGCGTGCCGGGGAGTTGCTCGAAGCGCTGGGTGATTACGAAGAAGCGGTGCGGCAATATGCCGAGGCGGAGCGCTTTGACCGTGTCCTCGCTCTGATCGAGGCCAGGCGCAGTTCGCTGTTGCGCGCGGGCAGAGGCGCAACGCTGGTACGCTGGCTGGATCTGTTGCCCGAAGCGGTGCGCGCCGACCACCCCGATCTGCATGTGCTCGTGGCTGAACTCTACCGCCAGACGGGACGCATTGCCGAGGCAGAGGCGGCCAACGCGCGGGCGTGCGCGCTGATCTTGCCGGATGCCAAGGCGCATCCCACGCTGGCGGCGCGGGCGCTCTACATGCGGGCTGTGCTGGCGTCCACGCACAATGACTATGCCGCCGCACGGGAAGATTGCGAGGCGGCGCTACGCTACGCGCCGCTGGACGCCGATGAACTGCGGGTGCAGATTGGCTTCCAGATTGCCAGCATCCTGGGCGGGGCGGATCCCATCGCGGCGCTGGCGGAATTGAGTAGCATCGAAGAGCGGTGCGCGCGCCTGCGCGACCTGTGGGCGCTGGCCCGGTTGCACTATCTGCGCTCTGGCCTGCTGATGACGCGCGGCGTGTATCGTGAGGCAGAGCAAGCCGCATTGGCGTCGTTGCGCTACGCGCAAGAGGGCAACGATGAGGTGGATGCGATCATCAGCCGCTTGAATCTGGGCGCGATCAAGAATCTTCAGCGGCAGCCAGCGGCAGCGCGGGAACACTTTGAGATTGCCAGCGCCCAGGCCGAAGCGGCAGGCTACGCGCTGGGCCGTGTGTATGCGCTGATGAACCTTGCCGAACTGGAATTGAACACGGGGCAGATCGAGCGCGCGGTTGAGGTATATGCGGTGGCTCAGGCTGCCGCCGATGAGGCCGGCGATACGCACCTGTGTACGGTCATTGCGTGGGGCATGGGCTATGCGCTGACGCTGCTGGGGCGCGCCGATGAGGCTTGCCAATTGCTGACGGATCGGATGGAGGCCAGCGACGCGGGTATGCGCGTGGAGGGTTGGACCGCGCTGATGACGGCGCGCGGATTCGCGCAACAGCGCGCGGGTGATGTCGCGTCGGCGATCATGTCGTTCGAGCAGGCAATCGCGCGGGCAGAGGCGGGCGGAGCCGCGACCAAGGTGGCTATCGCACGACTGCATCTGGCCGCCGCATTGCTGACGCAGCGCGACAAGAGCGGCGCAGCGGTGGCGCTGGGTGCGGCGCTGGATGGCATCGCCGGGCCGGAGGGCGTGCCACAGGTGAGTTTCGAGGCGCGCCAACTGCCAGAGTTGCGCCCGCTGCTGAGCAAGTCGCGCCACCCCGCTGCCGTAGCATTGCTGACTGAGCTTGCGCCTGATGCGGAGGCCGCAACGCAGGTGCTCGCCGGTCGCACGTCTGGCGCTGAGGTCTCCGCAATGGGAGCCTTGCGCGTCTTTGCGCTGGGTGAGGCGCGGGTCTTCGCTGGCACAAACCGGATCACCCGCTGGCGCATGCCACATGCGCGTGAACTGCTCTACTTCTTGCTGGACCGGGGTGAGCCGATGCGCAAGGAGGTGATTCTCGAAACGTTCTGGCCGGATAAAGACCCGGAGAGTACCGATAACACCTTCAGGCAGGCGCGCTTCCGCCTGAAGCAGGCCTTGGGGCAGGAATGCCTGGTGCAGGAGGGCGGGCGCTGGCGGCTGACGGTGGACTGCTGGTATGACGTGCATGAGTTCGAGCGGCTGGCGACCGAAGGCGAGCGGCTGGCGACCGAAGGGCAGCTTGCCGCTGCCGTTACCGCGCTGAAACAGGCGCTGACCTATTGGACCGGCGATTTTCTGGATGACCTGTATTCCGATTGGGTGGTCGAGCGGCGCGACACCTTGCGGCGGCGCTATCTGGCAAGCCTGGACCTGCTCGCCGATCTGGAGGCGCGGCTGGGCCAGCACGAAGATGCCGCGCAACGCTACTTTCTGATCCTCGAAGCCGAACCCTATCGCGAGAGCGCACATCGCGGCCTGATGCGCTATTATCAGCGGCGCGGCGAGTTGACCCAGGCCGTACAGCAGTTCGCGCGCTGCTACACGGTGATTAAGCAGGAAGTGGGGGCTGCGCCATCGCGCGAGACGGTCCAGTTGTATCAGACGATCCGCTCGCGGCTGGACGGCAAAGGCGTGGCTGTGCGTGCGTGACGGGCAGATGTCGCATGTGGCATGGCTATTCGTCTGGCGCGTCTTCATCCCTATCGGTTCCATCCGCGCCGTGCGTTTCTTCCCAGAGCTGGCGCGTGACGGTGCGGGCGACGGTATAGCTGAAGCCGCGCCGAAGTAGGAATTGTCCGAGCTTGGTGCGGAATGCTTCATAGTCGAGGTTAGCGAGGGCGCGCAGCCGCTGACGACCAGCGGCGAGGGCCAGCTCTTCATCCTGGTCGGGGTCAGTTGCCGCTGCAACGGTCTCGCGGTCCACGCCGCGCTGGCGTAGCTCCTGGCCGAGGGCGCGGGCAGAGCGGGGGCTGAAACGTTCGCGGTTCTCCACCCAGAAGGCGGCGAAGTCCTGGTCGTTGAGCATGTTGAGGTCGGCAAGGCGGGTGAGGACACGCTCGACGGCATCGGCGTCTGGTGGCGGGGTGTTGCGGCGCGGGGCCAGCAAACGGCGGCGCACTTCGGCGCGGCTGCGTGGGCGCGGCGCGAGGAAGCGTAGGGCGGCGTCGAAGAGTTTGCGCTCATCCTCATTCGCTTGCAGCCGTTCCACTGCCGCTTCATCTACTTCATCGCCGACGGCTATTCCTTCGGCGACGAGCAACGCGCCGTCCAGCGCGAAGGCGAAGCGGCCATCGAGATACAGGTTGTAGCGGCCCGGACGCCGCTCCTGGGGCTCCAATGCGGTGATCTTTGCCATAGGCCACTATTCTCCGTGCATGAGATGAATGCGGTAGTCAGCGCCGCTGGACGCGCGTGAGCAGGCGATAGAGGCGCTTGGCGAGAGGCGTGAGCAGCGGGATGGTAAGGATGCGGCCAGCCAGGGCGGCGCGAATCAGGCGGAGCCAAGTGAGCAGGCTGATGAGGCCGAAGAGCGCGCCGAGGACAAGGATAGCCAGCCCAGCCACGACGTTGAAGCGCAGGTCCGGGGTGATGCTGCCCGCGCCGATCAGCACGAGCCAGAAGGCGATCTGGGCGAGGAGCAGCGCGGCGAAGAAGATGAGGGCGAGCGCGGCGTGCGCGCGGATGAAGTGGTTGCGCCGCTCGCGAATGAGCAGCACGAGGGCGGGCACGATGGGAAAGGCATATGCGAGCGCGGCCAGCACACGTGGGTTATGCTGGCGGCCTGGATGCGGGGCCATATGCTGGCTGCTGGCGGGCGCAGGGGCAGGCGATGGCGCGGCGGCGTGCGTGCGCGTTGGGGCGACGGGCGCGGACATAGGGGGTGCTGGCGGCGTGGGGGCAATGCGAGGTGTCGGTTTGGCTGATGGCTTTGCCGCGGATGCTTTGGGTGCTGCTGTGTTCGCTGTGGTGGGGCCAGGATAGACACCGGTGTATTTGGGGCGCGGTGGGGCAGCCGGGCGTGAGGCGCTGGCGCTGGATTGGCGGGACGCGGACGGCGTGGTGGGACGGGATGTGCTGGCGTTGCCTTGTGGAGACACGGGTGGTGTGGGCAATGTTAACGTCGCGGGCTGCGGCTCTGGCTGGCTCAGTTCCAGCGGCGGCTGGGTGGGAAGCTGAGCGGACGGCTGAGCGGACGATTGGGCGCGCGAGTGGTTGGCGTTGCGTTGGGGTGTAGCCTGGCGCGCACTACGGGTAGTGCGGCGGCGTGGGTTGCTGGAGTGGTGGCGCTGCGTACCGCTCGGCATAAGCTCCTACAATCGGCAGATGGAGATAATGGCCGGTCCAGGCGGCGATCATCGCAAAGAGCCAGATACCGGGAATGACCAGAATGCCCGCAATCCACGCAAGTCCGTTGCCAAGCGTGCCAAAGAAGGTCCAGTGGGTGGCGGTGGTGAGATCGAGGCAGAGCGCCCGCAGGATATAGACGAGCACGCCGAAGACGGTGAGCACGCTGGTGAGCAAGACGGACTGCATGGCGTGGAAGCGGACGTAGCGGTTGGTGCGTTCGTTGAAGTAGACGAGCAGACCGGAGAGCCACCAGAAGAGGTAGCTGGCACCGGCGGCGGTGTTGGCGGTGAAGGTGATGGTGGTCGGACCCCAGGATTGCGCGACCTGCCAGGGGACGTGGGTGCGGATGGGTGACGGCGCGGCTAGCGGCGGTGCGGCTAGCGGTGGCGACGGCATGCGGGGCATGGCGCGGTTCGGCAACCAGGGCGCGGACATGGGCGGCGGTGGCGGGGTGGCATCCTGCAGGGTGCGCGCGTTCGGATCATTCGCCACGCTGGCGGATTGCACTGGGCCGCTGAGGCGCTCCGCGTGGGGGCGGGCGTCGAAGACGGTCTCTTGCGCGTCGGGCGAGGCTTCGTCGGAGACGAATGCGCTGTGCCCGCTGTCACTCTGGCTATTGGTTGGTTTCAGTTCCATTGCTCCGCCCCCTCCCTGAACACTGCCCATCATCCTCCTTAGACGAGCGACCACTGGCGTTTAGCCACCAACATAGCGCAAGTATTCATCGGCGAGTGCGCTGAACTGCTTGTGGGGGCCGTTGCCGCCGAATTTCTGGCGCAGCGATGGCATTGGCTCTTCGACATCGGCTGCCTCGGCGACCTCCACCGCTTCGGTGATGATGGTGTTGAAGATCGGCGGATGGATGCCGGGGATGGCGTCGCGGCGCATGCTGATGACGGTCTGCTTGTGCAGGCGGCTGGTGGGGCGATAGCGCGAGACGACGATGCCCAGGCCGAAGATTTCGTGCTGAGCGCGCAGGGCGAAGTCGGCCATGCGGTCGAGCACGAGGGGAACGCCGAGAGTGGAGAGGATGTCGGGCACCACGGGGATCAGGAAGTAGCGGCTGATGGCGATGCCGTTGAGGGTGATGACGCCCAGGTTTGGCGGGCAGTCTATCAGCACGTGGTCGTAGTGCGGAAGCACATCGCGCAGGGCTTCGCGCAGGGCATAGACAGGCCCGGAGCGGAAGGTGTCCAGGTCGGCGATTTTGGTGATTTTATCCTGGATGCGATGCAGGCGAATGCTCGCGGGGAGCAGATCCAGGCCAGGGACGCCGCCCGCGACATTGGAGACGCGGGTCATGATGGCTTCTTGGGCGGAGAAGAGACGGGTGTTGTCAAGCTGATCTTTGAAGAGTTGATAGAGTGTTTGCCCGCTCTGATCGCGCTCACGCCAGCGGCGCTCTGTGACCATGGCAATGGTGGCGTTGGTTTGTGGGTCCAGGTCAATGACGAGGACACGTTTGGAGTGTTCGCCCGCCAGATAGTGCGCCAGCGCGACGGTGAGTGTGGTCTTGCCTACGCCGCCCTTGAGGTTGATGATGCTCGTTACGACTGCCATCCCCCGCAACCCTCCAGTATAACGGGTTTCCCCGCTCACGTTCTCTATGCTATGTCGGTCAGGATACGTGCTCTACATGTATAACGTCTACCTCGACATTGAGTACAGTTCATCCTACCGAAGATGCGCGCTGGTGTCCAGTCTGTGGGACTTGCGCGGCTTTGGGCAGCCCACGGATGGGGGTGCGCTGATCGTCTATGTCCTCGAGCGCGCGGCCCAGGGCGAAGAGGTTATCCAGGTTGTTGGCGGGCAGGAAATCATCAATGTAGGGCAGGGCGGCACGCATGCCCGCGGTGACGGGGCGGTAGTCGTCTTGCCCCAGCAGCGGATTGAGCCAGATGAGCCGGTGGCAGTTGCGTTGCAGGCGGGCCATTTCTTCGCCAAGGATGCGCACATCGCCGCGATCCCAGCCGTCGCTGATGATGAGGACGACAGCGCCACGCCCCAGCACGCGCCGCGCCCAGCGGAAGTTGAAGGTGCGGAGCGAGTCGCCGATGCGAGTGCCGCCGGACCAATCTTGCACGGTGCGGGTGACGTCGCGGATGGCTTCGTCTACGTCGCGGCGGGCGAGTTGGCGGGTGATGCGGGTGAGGCGCGTGCCAAAGACGAAGGTTTCGACGTTGCCGAGGCCGTTGGCGACGGTGTGGGTGAAATGGAGTAGCAGCCGCGAGTAGAGGCTCATGGAGCCGCTGATGTCGCAGATGATGACGAGTGGGCGCGGCTTGCGGCGGATGGTGCGGCGGGCGAGTTCGACTGGCTCGCCAGCGGTACGCAGGCTACGGCGGAAGGTGCGGCGGAGATCGAGGCGTTTGCCGTGGCGAGCGGGGCGGAGCCGCCGGGTGTTGCGTTCGCCGAGGCGCCAGCGCTTGCGTTCCATCAGTTCGCGCGCTTCTTGCAGTTCGTCCCAGGTGAATTCTTCGAAGTCTTTGTGGCGCAGCACTTCGTCGTGGCTGAAGGTATGGGAGCGGTCGCTGTCGTCGGCGTTGTCGTCGCGTTTGCTGCGGCGGGCTTCGGCGAGCCGCGAGGCGGGGTGGCGCTGATGTTCGTTGAGGCGCGTGCCAGCGCGCTTGTGGGTGTGCTGGTCGTCGGGTGGCTTGCGATGGGCGGGCAGGGCGAGTGGACGGCCACGGCGGGCGTTTTCGGGTTCAGGACGATTGCCGCCGTCTTTGCCGCTGCTTTGGGGTTGCCAGAAATAGGCGAAGGCGGCGTCGAAGATGGCTTCTTGCTCGTGCTTGGAGACGAGAGAGACTTTGAGGAAGGTGTAGAACTCGTCGCGGCGGCCCACATCTATTAGCGGGAGGCTGTGGGCAACTTCGACGACACGACCGGGTCCGACATCTAGCCCCAGCTCCCAGAGAAGCCGGGCGAAATCTACGATGCGAGCGAGAAGGAGTTCGCCCTGGGCACGGTCGAGCGCGGTGAGGGGCCGCGCGTCCGCGAGGCGGGCAGCAGTGGTGGTGGCTGGCTCGCTATCGGGTGGCATGCTGGGCTGCGTTGCTGGATGGTCGTTGGTCATGCGGACTCCGGCTGGGATTGCGATTGGGCGGTGGCGCGGGCAGAGCGGCGTGCCACACCGGCTTCACGATACCACCCACGCCATGCGGAAGGGAAGGGCGCAGATGGAACGAGTGGCACGGTGCGGGGGACAGATGCAGTCAGATGGGGGCAGGAGTTGTTGGAAGGCGGCAACGTGCTTAGGGGGATTTGGCGTGCGGTGGTAGGGGGACGGTGACGGAGACGGGCAGCGGCGCGGAGGGGTCATCCCATTCGGCGCGCTGGGTCAGGCGGATGAGCAGGACGAACATGGCGAGGTCGAGCAGGAGCATGAGTTGGGCGTCTATGAGGGAGGTGCGGAGGAAGAGGATGGGCGCGAGGAGCATGAAGTAGGTGATGACGCCGCTGGCTAGGGCGAGGCGCTGGGGGGCGCCCCAGGGTGCGAGGGTGGACCACTGGCGGATACGAATGGTGAGGGCAATGACGAGGGCGAGGAGTAGCGCGATGGGGATGAGGGCAAGAGGAATGAGGACGGGGAGAAGCCAGACGATGATGAAGACGGCGAGGGTGGCGCCAAAGCCGATGAGGCGCAACTGCCAGAGATGCGGGGCGGCGCGCAGGGCAGGGCGAGGCGCGGGCAGGCGCAGGCGGTGGCTGAGGATGATGAGCGCGACCATGAGCAGGGCAGCGCCAAGGTAGGGGATGGCGGGCGGGTGGGGATAGCTCTTGTCTTTCGTATGGAAGCCCCAGGAGATTGCGCCCAGGATGGAGACGGCGGCGAGGAGGAGGAAGAAGAGCAGGACGCCGCCGGTGCGGAGCCAGGGGCGGCTGGCGACGCGAGGGAAGAGGGTGTCTACGATGACGATGGGAATGGCGATGCTGACGACAGCGTGGAAGATGGTGAGTTCACCGGCCCAGAGCCAGTTGACGCCCCAGGCGCGGCCATAGACGCCGAGCAGACCAACGCCAGCCTGGGGGTTGAACCAGGTGTTGGTGATGAGGGCTTCTTCGAGGATGCCGTAGGCCGCGCCGAGGAGGAAGAGGCTGAACCAGGGGAGCTGGCGGCGGCGGACGATCTCGCGGATGAGGATGGCGCCGGAGCCGTAGAGGGCGGCAGCCAGGGGGAAGCTGATGGGGTCGAGGATGATTTTGGTGGGCGGGGTGGAGGTGGAGAAGATTTCGCCGAGAATGGGCGCGAGCAGGAAGAGGGTGAGCGCGGCGGGCCAGACGCTGGCCGAGGCTCGACGCTGCCGTGCGGAGGTGGGCGCGGCGGTGAGCGGTGGGTTGGGCGTCGGGTACATGTGCCAGGCTCTCCTCGTTGGCTGATGTCTGGGTGGATGATGATGCGCGTGTGCTTGTAGCATGGCGATGTTGGGCGATGCTGTCAAGCCTTTTGTGCGGATTGTGGATTGATTGGTTTGGATTTGGGCGAGCGGACGGTTGAAATCGCGCAGAGGGCGAGGCAGGCCTCGCCCCTACACATGCTGTGGGTTGGGAGTCGGGGCAGGTTCAAAGGTAGGTTGGAAAAGTGCGTCAAGGCTGGAGCGCAGGCGATCAGGCGCTGCGCTTGCGGCGGGTGGCGGTGGCTGATGGGGCGGGTGACTCGCTGCCCCAGAGTGAGGTTTGGGTGGGAGTGGCCGGAGTGGCCGGAGTGGCCGGTTTTTGATGACGGCGGACAGGAATGTCCGCCCCACCGGGTGCAGTGGCCGGAGTGGCCGGTTTGCGCGGTTGGGTGGGGGTGGGTGACGGGAGATGGCGGGAAGTGACGGAAGATTTTTCGCCGTTTTCGCCGCGAATCGCAGTGGCCGGAGTTGCCGATTTGGCCGGAGTGGCCGTTGTGGCGGCTGCCGGAGTTGCCGATTCTGCCGATTTGCGCGAAGGGGTGTGGGGAGATGACCGGAATCGGCTGGAGGTGTCGGGAGAATTTTCGCCGTTTTCGCCGCGAATTCGCCGATGTGGAGGTGCCGGAGTTGCCGATTCTGCCGATTTTTGAGTTTGCGCGCTGAGCACGGTGGGTGATGTGGCTGGTTCTCGGCCTGAAGCGCTGGGGGTAATCCCTCTCGTACGACTTCGGCGCTGGGTGGGACGGGCGGAAGATTTTTCGCCGTTTTCGCCGCGAATCGCAGAGATCGCAGTGGCTGATGCGGCAGGAGTTGCAGTTGGCGATTTCACCTTTGTTGAAGTGGCCGCTGTGGCCGCAGTTGGCAATTCGGGAGAGTTGGTTGGAGTTGCCGATTTTGCCGATTTTGCCGATTTTCGCGCACTGGCAGACAGGAATGTCTGCTCTACCGGAGTGGCCGATTTGGCCGGTTTTTGATGTTGGATGGTGCGCGGGTTGGGCGGTAGAGCAGCCTCTCGGCCTGAAGGACGCAGGTAATCCCGTTTGCGCGCGGATTGTGGTGGGCGAGCAGTGTCGGACGCTGCTGGAGTGGCCGTTTTCGCTGTTTTCGCCGTCGTTTGGGGCGCCATAGGAGTGGCCGGAGTGGCCGATTTGGCCGGTTTTGCAGTTGGCGGTGTGGCTGGAGTCACAGTTGCCGATTTTGCCGATTTTGCAGTTACCGGAATGGCCGTAGTTGCAGTGACATGAGTTGCCGATTTTGCCGATTTCGGGGTGGCGGGAGTGGCGGGAGTTGCCGATTTTGCCGAATGCACAGCGGCCGATTTGGGCGATTTTGTTGTTGTGGCTGGGACGGTGGTACGGCGGGTGGGAAGGCGGTCGGGTTGTTCGGCGTCTGGGGTGAGCCAGCCAGAGACGCGCTTGATGGGGTCGCCTGCGGCGATGCCGATGAGGAAGTAGTGCGGCTTGAGGTGGTCGTTTGGCTCAAGGCGCAGAGTGGGAATCGGTGGGGCGATGGGGGCGGCGAGGTGGTTGCCGTTTTTGCCGTTTTTGGCGCGTTGGTGGCGCATGGAGCTGTCGGTGGCGCTGGGGTCGGTGGCATGCGCGCGGCGGGTGCGGCGGCGCGGAGGTGTGTTGCTCTCATTGGCGGCTCCGTTGCCAGAAAGCGTGGGGAGCGCTGAGGCGAGGAGGGTAGGATGTAGCTCGCAGGTGGTTGGCTCGTAGCCGGTGCGGTCGCGGTAGCGCTGGGCGGCGTTGGCGATTTTCAGGGCGATGGGGCGGCGAATATCGTCGTCGTACCAGAGCAATCCAGAGATAATCATGGGACTGTATCCTGCCGTTCGGTGATGGATTCGGATGGGCGCGCTATTTAGAACTTCCGTTCAATGGACTGTAATCCGGTTGTGGGGTGGTGTCAAGGGCGCTGCTCAAGATTGGCGACGAGTTTTGGGGCTGGCTAGTAGCGATGGGCGAGGGGGGTGGGACTTCGGGGTGCGGGGAGAGAGTGGAGCGAGCAGATGGGAATGGGCAGGATGGAGGGTGGACAGCGGAGGGTGGACAGTGGAGGGAGATGATGAGGTGGACATGGGACGGGGGAGTGGAATACGCTGGGGGGCAAGGAGATGCGGTGTCGCCACGTAGCATACGACGCGAGAGATGGGGCGTTAGGATGCTGTGCGGAGGTGGCGGAACGGCGCTGGCGAAGCTCGCCGAAGCTCAGCATAGGGGAGCATTCGGCATGTATTATGCTGAGATCTATGCCCCGACTGGCCATGTGGAAATCGGGCTGGTAGTGTGCCAGACGAACGAGCGACACCAGGTTGCAACACGCGAAAGCGGGGGGCGAGAAGCGGCATGGATGAGACAGACGATGCTCAGATAGTAGTTGAGACATGCCATCTAGCTGGTGGGATGGCAGGGGGGACTGAGCAGCACGGTAGCAATGGAGTGGGGCCATTGGACGCAGAGGCGCGCGCACGGCGAGCGGAAGAGCAGCTTGAGGCGTTTTGGAATCGGTATCAGGCGCTGGCGCAGACGTTGGCGCAGATTCTGTGGACGACTCCGGCTGATGGTCTGGTGGATGATATGCCGATGTGGCGGGCGTTCACGGGGCAGAGTGTGGAGCAGGTACGGGGATGGAACTGGCTGGAGGCGGTTCACCCGGAGGATCGGGCGCGAGTGAAGCGTTTGTGGAAGCGTGCGGTGATGACGGCGACGCAGACGAACCTGGAGTATCGTGTGCGGCGGCGCGATGGGGAATATCGGTGGTTTCTGGATCGTGGGACGCCGGTGCTGGAGGCTGATGGGCGCGTGCGCGAGTGGATTGGCTTTTGTACGGATATTACGGAGCATAAGCAGGCGGAAGAAGAGCGGGCGCGGCTGTTGATGCGCGAGCAGGTGGCGCGGATGGAGGCGGAGGAGGCGCGGACAGCGGCGGCGATAGGCGAGCGTGAGTCGGAGGCAGTGTTCGAGGCGATGACGGATGGGGTGGTGGTGCTGGATCGGGTGGGGCAGATCATCCGCATGAATCGTGCGGGAATCAAGCTGGTGGGGCTGGATACGCTGGCCAATCCGGGGGCGGACTTTTATGAGTTGCCGGTGGCGGAACGCGCGGCGCGCATTGAGATGCGGGATGCGCAGGGGCAGGCGCTCGCGCCGGAGCAATTGCCATTTGCGCGGATTATGCGTGGGGAGACGCTGACTGGCGCCAACGCGATGGACATCTTGCTGCGGACGATGGCCGGGGAGTCGCGGTATTGCAACTTCGCGGGCGCGCCGATTCGCGATGCGCGGGGGAAGGTGACCGGAGGAGTGCTGGTCTATCGGGATGTGACGAAGCGGCGGGAGTTGGAGCGAGAGCTGGCGGAGCGGGTGCGGCAGCGAGAGGGGATTTTTCAGACGATTGCGGATGCGCTGGTGGTCTATGACGCGGATGGAAATGTGGTGCTCCATAACCTGAAGGCGCGGGAGTTGTTCGGGCGACATGCGCTGGCGCAGACATTCCGTGCGCAATCGGCAGAGGAGCGTGAGTCATCGTATGATCTGCGCGATGCGCAGGGGCAGCCGCTGGCGCGAGGGGTTGGCCCGTTGCGGCGTGTGTTGCGCGGGGAGACGCTGACCGGAAGCCAGGTGATGGAGTTGCGCATTGGTTTCCCCGATGGCGAGGAGCGGATGCTGAGTGTGAGCGGCGCGCCGATCCGCGATGAGCAGGGGAAGATGCTGGGGGCGGTGTGTTCGTTTCGGGATGTGACGGAGCGCTGGCGGCAGGAGGAGCAGAGCCGGGCGACGTTTACGGCGCTGGTGGAGATGGCGCGGGCGCTGGTGCGGGGTCCGGAGGCGCCGATCACTGGCGCGCGGGATACGGCGGACGGCGGCATGGAAAGCGGTCGGATGGCGAGCGGGAATGAGACGCCGGATACATTGACGCGGATGGCGAGTGTGGAGGGGCAGCGGTTGGTGGAACTGACGCGCGAGGTGCTGAAATGTAAGCAGGTGAGCTTGCAGCAGATTGATGCGAAGACGCAGGAGGTGATGCCGCTGGCGCAGGCGGGTCTGAGCGCTGAGGATGCGCATCAGTACTGGAGGATGGCGCCACGTTCGCACATGCTGGACTATCTGAATGGAGAGCAGGCTGATGCGCTGCTGCGGGGCGAGGTGGTGCTGGTGGATGTGGTGAAGGAGCCGCCGGGGGAGCGGGAGTATTTTGGCTTTGCGCGGACGTTGCTGGCGCCGCTGTGGGTGGATGAACGGTTGGTGGGGGTGATGGCGGTGGATTGGGGAGAGGAGGGGCGGCGAGCGCATACGCGGGACGAGGAGGCGCTGGTGCTGGCGGTGGCGCAGTTGGCGGCGGTGGTGGTGGAGCGCGAGCGGCTGATGCTGGAAGGCGAGGCGGCGCGGGCGCATGCGCTGGCGCTGGAAGAGGCGACGCGACGGATGGACGAATTTTTGGGGGTGGCGAGCCACGAGTTGCGGACACCACTGACGAGCGCGAAGGCAAGTGTGCAGTTTGGGTTGCGTAAACTGGACCGCTGGCTGGAGATGGGCGAGGGGCTGGATGGGGAAGCGGCCCAGGCGGCGCTGGCGCAGGTGCGGGAGTTGCTGGCGCGGACGGAGCGGCAGATCAATAAGCAGCAGCGGTTTGTGAAGGAGTTGGTGGATATTACGCGCATCCAGGAAGGGAAGCTGGAGATGACCATGGAGGCGTGTGATCTAGGGGCGGTGGTGCGGGAGTGTGTGGAGGATCAGCGGGCGGCGCACCCTGAGCGGGTGATGACGTTGGAGGCGCCAGAGAGCGAGACATGGGTATATGGAGATGCAAGCCGATTGGGACAGGTGGTGACGAATTATCTGACGAATGCGCTGAAGTATTCGCCGGTGACGGGGGCTGTGGCGGTACGGTTGCTGGTGCGGGGCGGGATGGCGATGGTGGAGGTGCGGGATGAGGGGCCGGGGCTGCCCAAGGAGGAACTGAAACTCATCTGGAAGCGCTTTTATCGCGCAAAGGGGGTGGAGGTGCAGTCTGGCTCGGAGGTGGGGCTGGGGCTGGGGTTGCATATCAGCAAATCCATTATCAAACGGCATGGGGGCAGGGTGGATGCGGAGAGCGCGCCGGGGGTGGGGTCTACGTTCTGGTTTGCGGTGCCGGTGCTGGCGTCGCGGGGCGGATAGACCTAACCCCCGGCCCCTTCCCTCGTAGGGAAGGGGAGAGGCGGAGGGCCTCGCCCGCACCGATACATCGCTCACGGGCGTCCGCCGGACGCCCCTACGGGTGGCGGGGCGGCTGGCAAAGAAAAAAGGGAAACGGGCGCCCATCGGACGCCCGTTCGTGGTGGTAGGGTGGGGTTATTTGATGGCGCGAATGGTGTAGACCTGGGAGCCGCCAGGAGTGGTGATTTCGACCTTGTCGCCTTCTTTGTGGCCAAGGAGGGCGCGCCCGACGGGGGATTGGTCGGAGACTTTGTTGTTAGCGGAGTTGGCTTCGACGGTGCTGACGAGTTGTAGCGTTTTCTCGCCGCGTGGGGTTTCGACGGTGACTGCTGAGCCGAGGCGGACGACGCGCTTGCCGCCGGTGACTGCGGGCAGGTCGTCGAGGATGGCGGCGTTGTCTATGATGTGCTGAAGCTCCTGGATTTCGCCTTCGACGAGGGCTTGCAGGTTTTTGGCGTCTTCATAGGCGCTGCTTTCGCTGATGTCGCCGGCTTCCTTGGCTTCGTGGATGTAGTCGGCGACCTCGCGGCGGCGCTTGGTGACGAGGAAGTCGAGCCGCTCTTTCTTTTCTTCGTAGCCCTCACGGGTGAGGTAGATTTTTTCTTTTTCGCCAGCACGGGCGCTGTTGTTGCCATTTCCAGCGGTCGTCGCCATGATGTGTCCTCCTACTTGGTGCTCCAAAGGGATACCAGATATATGCCGCGATACCGGTGCGCTGATTGGGGCGCGTGACCCGGCATGTTCGCGGAAACTGCTGCCCACGCTGCACGCGGGTGATGGTGTTGTGATGTTGCGGCAGTAAAGAAAACAGCGTAGCCCGCACTGGGGCACGCTGCCAGACTGCTGCTCAATTGGCTGTTACACTATATGCGCGGGATTGCAGAATTGTCAAGTGTGGTGGCAGGCTGGTGGTGAACCTAACCCCCGGCCCCTTCCCTACGAGGGAAGGGGAGAGGATGGTGGTCCGGCGCGGTGGCGGCTACGCCGGACCTGAGATGACTGACTGGTGTATGGATGGGCTATAGATTGCCGTTGGGCAGGGTGAGGTCGAGGTGGGTCATGCAGTAGGTGGTGTCGGCGCCGTAGGGTCCACCGCAGTCAGTGGTTTGCTTGAATTGAGCGCCTCTGCCGAAGTCGCGGGTGGTGCCGGGGTAGTCGCCGCCGTAGGTGATGGCCTGGAGGGTGGCGTTGTAGGCGTACCAGGGATACTGGCAGAAGGGCTGGCCGTAGTTGGCGGCGCCGCAATACTGGTTCACTTCGGCTTTGCCGCCGTAATCGCTCACGACGGCCCACTGATCGGGGTGGCGTCCGTTTGCGAAGGTGACATTTTTGATTTGCAGCGGTGAGAACTGGAGCCAGGAGGGGATGTTGTAGGAGTAGCAGGCCGGGCTGGTGGCGCTGCCGGGGAGACAGAATTGCCCGGCGGGTTTGGTGAAATTGCCGGTGTGGCCGATCTCCCAGACGAGCGCGTTGGGGGCGTCGTTGACAAGACCCCAGCCAAGGGCGTTGCCGATTTTCTGGTTGCTGTAGCCGGGCATGAGCGGACCATCGGTTTTGCTCTTGAGGATGATGGTGCCGCTGTGGCCGGTGGTGAGGTCGGTAATGGTGATGTGCATGCCGTCGGCGGCGGGGGTGATGTATTGGTGGTCGGAGATGGTGTCGCCCGCATGCATGACGAGGGGGCCGGCGCTGGCGCTGTCTTTGAGCATGGCGTTGAAGGCGGCGACCTCGTTATTGTTACTATTCACCTTCCAGACGGGTGAGCATACCGTATAGACGTTTGGGGCATAGGAGACGTTGTAGCCGCCGCCCGCGTAGCATTTGTTGACCATGCTGTTGGGGTAGAACTGGACTTCGAGGAAGGCCTGACCGAGGAGGCTCTGGGGATCGCTGACGGTGCCGCCGGTCCAGAAGGTGGGGCCGACGCCGTCTACGTTCATCGCGCCATTGGTGGGGAGGATGAGGGTCCAGGTGATGTCCTGGGCGGTGCCGGGTTTGTCGAGCACGGGGTCAATTTCTGGCTCGTCGTGGCCGGTGCAGTTGTCATAGTAGTGAACGAAGGGCTGTGGCTTGTGGCCGATGCAGATACCCGTGTAGGATTCGGCATGGGTGCTCTTGGCTGGCGCGGCAACAACACCGACAAAGAGCACGCCGACGATGGCGGTGATGGCGCCAGCGATGGCGACGCCGCGCAGATGGCGAAAAAGCATACGCGACACTCCCCTCAACCGCCCCTATGTGCGAGGCGTGGCGATGATGACAGCGCGCCAGAGCAGGCGCACATAAACCCTGTACGGACTATACCATGGAGAAAGCGAGTTTTGAAGCGAAACAGTCAAAGGTCGTGGCGTGGAAAATGCAAGGGGCGGTGTGCATAGAATGATGTAGGCGCTGGTTGGCGAAGTGGCGTGGTGATGGAACTCAGCTGGAACGCGGTGTTGGATGTTTCGCGGTAGTGAGCAAAGGAGCGACGGCATGCGAAACAGGGGATTTTTGGGTGCTGGTGGAGTGCGTGGACGCGCGTTCGCGCCGGTGGGTCTGGCGCTGGTGGCAGCACTGGTGGTGAGCATGATGGCGTTTGGTCCGGCACGGGCCGACGGCAGTGGCAATCGCTCGGACCTGAAGAACTTTCAGCATGTGTTCATCATCATGATGGAGAACACGAGCTATTCGAGCCTGATCGGCAATCCAAACGCGCCGTGGATCAATTCGGCTGCGGCGACGTATGGGCTGGCGGCGAACTACTTCGGCGTGACACATCCTAGCCAGCCGAACTATATCGCCGCGACCTCTGGCTCGACCAATGGCGTGACGACGGATAACGACGTGACGATTGACGTGCCGAATATCGTGGATCAGCTTGAGAGCCACGGGAAGACGTGGAAGGCGTACATGCAATCCATCTTCGCGGACGGCAATACGGATAAGCTGGCGTCGTCGGCGGGGAATCAGTTGTACGAGCGGAAGCACAATCCGTTCGTTTCGTATCTGGATGTGCAGACGAATGCGGCGCGCATGGCGAATGTGGTGGATTTGAGTCAGTTCGATACGGATCTGGCGAACAATACCGTGCCGGACTATTCCTGGATTAGCCCGGACCAGTGCCATGATATGCATGGGCGCGGCAGTTCGGACCCGAACGATCTGTGCAGTTTCAGCCACGAGCAGGATCTGATCGCGGCGGGGGATGCGTTCTTGAGCGCGACGGTGAGTGAGATCATGCAGTCGCGGGCATGGACGGGCAATTCGGTGATCTTCATCACTTGGGATGAGAGCGATTTCCCCTTCGGTGATACGGGCGGCTGCTGCGATGCGAATCCGGGCGGCGGGCATGTGGTGACGCTGACGATTTCGCATTCGGATCACTCGGCGCGCAGCTCGAACGTGGCCTATAACCACTATTCGATGCTGGCGACGATTGAGGGCGGGTGGAAGCTCGGCTGTCTGGCGTTTACGTGCGATAGCGCGAATGTGCCGCCGATGAGCGATCTCGTCGGGCCGCAGGGATAGAGCTGGTAGCCACGCCATTTCGCCATTGCGCCAATGCGCTGACGTGGTTTGTATCCGGCCTGGCCAGGTGATATACCTTGCCAGGCCGGATACTATATGGAGGGGCGAAACCGCGCGGCACACATTGCGATATCGGAAGTGAGTTTCGTATGTTCGAGGGCGGCGATGCGGTGGGAGATGAGCGTTCACAGCCGGTGGCGGAGGTGGGACGGCAGTTTTTGCTGCGTTCGGGGATGGCATTTCTGAATCATGGCAGCTTTGGGGCGTGCCCACAGCCGGTCTTTGCGGAGTATCAGCGGTGGCAGCGGCGGCTGGAAGAGCAGCCGGTGGAGTTTTTGGGGCGGCGGCTGGATGGGCTGCTGGCGGAGGCGCGAGCGCCGCTGGCGGCGTATCTGGGGACGAGCGCGGAGGATGTGGTATTCGTGCCGAATGCGACGCACGGGATGAATATCGTGGCGCGGTCGCTGGCGCTGGCGCTGGAGCCGAGGGATGAGGTGTTGGGGACGGACCACGAGTATGGGGCGGTGGAGCGGACGTGGCGATTTCTCTGCGGGCAGCGCGGGGCGCACTATCGCAGCCAGCCGGTGGCGCTGCCGGTGACGGACGCGGCAACGGTGGTGGAGCAGGTGTGGGCGGGGGTGACGGCGCGGACGCGGGTGATCGTGGTAAGCCATATCACATCGCCTACGGCGCTGGCGTTGCCGGTGGCGGAGATCTGCCGGCGGGCGCGGGAGCGGGGAATCATCACGGTGGTGGATGGGGCGCATGCGCCGGGGCAGATGGATCTGGCGCTGGATGCGCTGGGGGCGGATTTCTACACCGGCAATTTGCATAAGTGGGTTTGCTCGCCAAAGGGGGCGGCGTTTTTGTATGCGCGGCGCGAACGGCAGCCGATGCTGGAGCCACTGGTGGTGAGCTGGGGGTGGGAGGCGCGGGAGCCGGGTCCGTCGGTATTTCAGGATTTGTTTGGGTGGATTGGGACGGATGATCCGGCAGCGTATTTGAGTGTACCTGCGGCTATCGCGTTCCAGCGGGCGCACGATTGGGATGCGGTGCGCGCGGCGTGTCATGCGCTGGCGGGCGAGGCGCGCGAGCGGATCGCGGCGCTGACGGGGCTAGGGCAGATCTGCCCGGACGGGATGGCGTGGTGGGGGCAGATGTGCGCGGCGCCGCTGCCGCAGCGGGATGATCTGTCCGCGTGGGAACTACAAGGGCGGTTGTGGGAGGAGTATCAGGTGGAGGTTCCGCTGGTGGAGTGGCAGGGGTGGCGGCTGGTGCGGGTTTCGATTCAGGCGTATAACACGCCGGGGGATGTGGACCGGCTGTTGGCGGGGCTGACGAGGCTGCTGTGAGGCAGAGCGATGGGCATTGGGCAAGGAGGGCATCGCGCCGTGGAGAGAGCGGACAGACAGGAATGTTTGTCCTACCATGGCGTGACGCTGGTTATCGGGGGAAGACGCGACCAAAGCGGGCGACGAGACGCATGTGAGTGGCGAAGGCGTCTGGGGTGATGGGTTTGACGAGGAAGTCGTCGGCGCCGGCCTGGAAGACGGCGATTTTGTCGCTGACGGTGGTGCGGCGGGTGAGGGCGATCAGCAGGATGCGCTGTGTGGCGGGGGAGGTGCGCAGGGCGCGGATGAGTTCGAGGCCAGAGCCGTCGGGGAGGTCTAGCTCGGTGACGACGAAGGTGGGCAGCAGGTGGCTGAGGGCGGCGCCAGCAGCCTGGCCGGAGGGAACGATGGCGGTGAGGAATTGTCCGGCGAGCGGCTGGGTGAGGGCCTGGGCGCTGGCGAGGTCGGGATCAACGAGGAGAATGGATGGCAGCGATCTTCGGATCAGACGTCCGCCCGCATCGTTGTAATTGGCTGCGCTCATTGCTCTATGCTCGTTTTCTCTGCTAGGGGTGTGGGTGTGTGTGAATGTGGAACCGCGGTCCAGGGACATGTCCGGGCCGTGGTCGTGTCTATAAGGTTGGCTTGATTGTATCACTGATGTGAGTCTGCGTGGGGTGTGGCGACCACACAATGGTACTGAGATATGTGCGTTTGCTGTTGTGAGGGCGAAGAGTGGAGCGGTGCAGGTTCTAAACAGCTTTTGAGGAGTGGTCCAGGAAGAGGCGTATCCACTTGGCGAGGATGCGTGGGTTTTGGGGCAGCTCGAACCGGTAGGGCTGGTCGTGGTCGCCACCAGCGCCACGCTCAATTTCCCAGCGGCGCGCATCCAGGATATGTGGTGCGGCGCTGGCGGCTGCTTTGTGCGTAGGGGGCAGAGCGGCGGCGGAGGACGGCGGCAAATGCCATACGGGCGCGGCGGCGGTCAGCGAGCCGCTGAGGAACAGGCGTACACGGTCGCGCAATTCTGTGGGGTTCTCGGCCTGGATGACGGCGAGCACCGCGGCGGACGTTCGTGCCTGGCGCAGAAGGCCGGTGAGGATCTCTTGATGGGGTGTGGGCAATCCATAGGTCTCCCACGCATCTTCAGTTTGCTTACGAATGACGACTCGATACCACATGATGCTGCTCCAGTACCACCCCGTTACCCGTTGTCATGCGTCGCTCGCATGCCGCGCCGCTTGTAAGCGAGAGAGCTACTCAGCCAGATACGGATACCTCAGCACAGCAGGGTTGAGATGCACGGCACTCGCGCGTAACGAAGAATGCACACGCCGGTGGGCAATATGAATGAGGGACGGCGCGTAGCTCAACATATTGTAGCGGAAAACGGCGAGGATGGCATAGCTTATGCGACTTTCATCTGTGGCGATACACAAGATATTGGGAGTGAGGGGGTGGATGGAGGTGGGGGAGCTGTGAGGCCAGCGCTGATAGCCTCATGGCAACGACGCGAGGGCTACACCGCTCCG
This sequence comes from Ktedonobacterales bacterium, assembly GCA_030167145.1. GTDB lineage: Bacteria > Chloroflexota > Ktedonobacteria > Ktedonobacterales > JADMIN01 > SMAG-U1939. The sequence goes on from CP126532.1 coordinate 1,630,443, forward strand.
AAGGGCTACGGCGCGCCATTTGTAGGCAGCGAGAAGCGTAGGTAAGAGACTGATCTGGCAGCAAACCAGCAGGATGCAGCACCGAACGTGCCACGCCAGATCCTTCAGGCCGACGAGCGTAGGTTCACGTTTCCTCAGAGAGCCGGATTTTGCCGGTATGTTGTGTTGCGCGACATGTGCGCGATGTTTATGATCCACCACGATAGGATGAGCCGGTCACGGTTCAGAAAGGGAGTTGCTCAAGGTGGAAACCTATGATGTGATCGTGGTGGGCGGAGGGGTATCCGGGGGGCTGCCCGCAGCGGCGTATTTGCAGAAAGCGGGGCTGAAAGTCGCGATCATTGAGGCGCGACCCGAACTCGGAAACTTCTGCCCGACCCACGAGACCTGGCCAGAGACGCTTGACAGTCCACACGCATCCATCAACTTTTCGGGGAATTCGCCGGCCATAGAAGATCTCGAACTGGAGCGCTATGGTTACCGGCTGCGCACGACACCGGTGGTGCTGGGGACCACGCACCGCGACGGTACGAACTGCCTGATTTGCTATGACCCCGAACTGACGGCGAAGAACTTCGCGCGGCACTCGCAGCGCGATGGTGAGACGGTGTTCGCCATCCAGAATCGCGTTTTGGAGAAGATGATCGAGATGAATGAGCTGGCGTTCTACAGCCCGCATCCCGATCCAGTGAAGTTGGAGCAGATTCTGGATCTGTGTTCCTATGTGACGGGTGTGCCGCTGGATGAGATGTCTTCGATGACCGCGCCGGAACTGATCGAGCATTTGTTCGAGTCGGACCGGGTGCGGCAGACCTTCCTCTGCCCGGTGGCGCTGCACCTGCAGGGTGCGCCGCTGGCGCGCGGGCAGGGCGCGTTCGCGGTGGCGCTGAGCCTCTTCTATACCACGGGCATTGCTATCGGGGGCAATGAGGCGCTGGTCGAGGCGCTGGCGCGGTGCTTCCTGGGGTATGGGGGCACAATCTACACCAATTGCCCGGTGGAGCGGATCGAGGTGAAGGACGGCAAGGCGGATGCGGTGATCCTCGCGGCGGGAGCGGCGCTGCCGGGCGCGCGCTTCGAGGCGCGGCGCGCGGTGATTTCGGGCGTGGGGGCGCGCAAGACGCTGGAACTGCTGAGCGAGGATGTGGTGCGGGCGGTTGATTCGCGGCTGGCGTCGAAGATGAAGCACTGGAAGATGGATGAGCGCGGCTCGACGGTGACGTCGTGGCTGATCAATGGTGAGATGCCGTGGGGATCGGTGGATTTCGATCCGCTGATTGCGCGGGCACACTTGATCTATCGGGCGTATGACTCGTGGCAGGGAGCGAAAGACTATCTGGTGGCGATTACCACCAATGATACGTGGCGCGCGTTTGGGAACATGATCGAGATTCTGGATTACGGGAAGTGCGATCCGAATGCGGTCTCGCCGGAGGGCTATCGGGTGATTCGCGGCGAGGAGGCGCTGCCCTATCCGCTGCGCGGCCTGGGTGGGCCGGAGGCATGGGATGGTGAGATTCGCGATGAACTGGTGCGCAGGCGCAACGAGGTGATGGAGTCTATTGCGCCGGGGTTCAACAGCCGGCTGCTAGATGTGTATCAGTGGACGCCGGTGGACATCTGGCGGGTGAATCAGGCGGCCACCTTCGGGCAGGTACTGGGCGGAGACTTCTCAGAGGATCAGTGGATTCTGGACCGCATGCCCTATCGGATGCCGATTGGTGGGCTGTACATGTCCACTTCGACCTGGCCGCTGGCGTTGACCTGGATGGCGGCGGGATATAACGCGGCGCAGGTGGTCGCCGAGGATCTGGGGATTCGCAATCAGGGATGGTGGAAGGCACGCCCGGTCGCATGGTTCCTACACAACATTGGAGAGCTACTTGAGCCGCTCGCGGTGAAACCCATCGAGCGCCAGCCCGTGACTACGAGGTGATCGTTATGGCCACAGAGCGATACGACGTGATCGTCATCGGTGGAGGTCCGAACGGCCTGACCTGTGCAGCATATCTCGCCAGGGCGGGGGCGAGCGTGGTGGTGCTCGAAAAGCGGTTCGAGTACGGCGGCACGCTGTTCAGCGACGACTATTCCACCCCGTTTACGTATAATGTTGCGCAGTTTACGTTGCCATTGGGCAAGGATTTGCCGCCGTATGTGGATCTGGAGTTGGAGCAGCAGGGGATCCGTCTGCTGGAGCCTGATGTGCCGGTGGCGTTTGTGCCAAAGGGGACGGGGAATGCGCTGATCGTCGGCCGGGATGGGTCTGGGTTACCGGATGAATTGCGCGGGCTATTGGAGGCGGCGAGTCGTACAGTGTTGCCGCTTCTGTATACGCCGCCGGTTCCCATCGAGGAAGTGGAGCGGGCGCTGGGCGGGACGGATGACGGCAGGCGCGCACTCGACCTGGCGCGGCGGACGCCCAACGATCTGGCGCAGATGGCACAGGATGGGCGCGTGGGGGCGCTGTTGCGATATTTGTGCGGCGCGGTTGGTTACGTTGATGGCGGGGAGCCACTGGGAGTGCTGGGGGCGTTCGCGCTGGCGCGGCTGTTGCGTCCAGTGATCGTGATGGGCGGCTCGAAGAGCCTGGCAATTGGCTTGTTGCGGGCGGGTGTGGCTGCGGGGGCGCAGTACCGGCCGGTGGCCGATGTGTATCGCATTGACGTGAGCGGCGGCGAGCCGCGTGTGATCTGTCGGGATGGACGGGAGTTCACGGCGCGGGCGGTGGTGTCTACGCTGGATCCCAAGACGACATTCCTGGAGTTGCTAGAGGCAGGCGCGGCGCCGGAGGCGTTACGGCAGCGGGCGACGGACTGGCGCGTTGATGCGGCGGGGTCGTTCGTGGCGCACTTCGGCATCAAGGGTGAGCCGCCACGGCTGGCATCTGAGGAGGCGACACGTGCGCTGATACAGGTGATCGGGTTTGAGCATGAGGCGGAGGTGGCGGCGCATCTGGGGGCGTCGGCGCAAGGCCAGATGCCGACAACGCCCGCGGGTCATCTGTCGGTGACGACGCGCTACGATCCGTCGCAGGCGGCGCCAGGGCCGTATGGGCCGCTGCATACGCTGCGCTACGAGACCATTGTCGCGCCCAGGCCGGAGCAGGCATGGGATCGGCGACGGGCGGCAGAGTATCGCACGGACTGCTGGAATCTGATCGCGGGCCAGACGAGTGGCTTGGAGCGTGTGCGGCTGCTGGCGGCGTTCGCGGAGAGTCCGCTGGATCTAGAGCGGCGGTTCCGCACGACGCGCAATGGCTCGGTGCGGCAGGGGATGCTGACGCGGGGCCAGACGTTTAATAACCGGCCATATGTAGACTGCGCGACGACACGCACGCCGATCCGGGGGGTGTATCTGGCTGGCGGTGGGGTACATCCGGGGATTCCGGGCAGCCTGGCTGGTGGCTATCTGGCGGCGGGAACGGTTTGCCGCGACCTGGGGCTGCGGATCTGGTGGGCTGAGCCAGCGGCGGTGGAGCGGATGCGCGCGGCGACGGGCGCAGCATCGCCGGCGTAGCGCTGGGAAGCATGCCATTGGGGGCGAGAGTGGGATGTGGGGAAGGAAGGGCGCGGGCGGGAGTGGGATGCGTTCGCATCTCGCCCGCCGCGCCCCTGCTGGCATCATGCCCTCATGGCGCTGGGGGCAGCGGGTTGTTCCTGTTCTTCTTCGTCTGGTTGCGCGAACTGGTTGGGGTCTTCACCACGAGCGCGGGCGGCTTGGCGACGCTGCAAAGCCGCCTCGACCATTGCGGGGAATTCAGGGTTTTTCGCGGTGATCTCAGCGATGAGATCGTCCAAGTCATTCCGCTCGTCGTCCTCCCATACGTCGTGGTTATCCGAGGAGTTCGTGATAGTATCTCTGGCCATACGAAGAATCCTCCCTCCAAGTGCCTCGTGTTACGGTAGAGGAATGTCAAGGTCGCGGCAGATTTTGCGCGCCAGCAGATCGGCAATCTCGGTATGACGTGGAACGGCGGAGGTACGGTTGTTCGCCGGATTAACGTATACCGAATGTCGTCCGCCTTCGCGCAACAGCACGCATCCGTGCTGCTGGAGATGTTTCATCAGCGCAGTTCGTTTCATGCACGGCTAGACCGTTACATCTAACGATTCGCGGATAACAGACTTGCCGACGCTTTCGCGGCGCGCCAACTCGCGATTAGCTTCGATGATGAGTGCGACCGCTTCTTTCAGGTTTTCGCGCGCTTCATCGAGTGTGGCGCCCTGGGTGTTCGCGCCGGGCAGTTCCTCGACGTAACCGACCCACCAATCGCCATCACGCTCGAAAACGGCGGTAAAGGTATTGGTCATAGCAACCTCGTTTCACTGGCGGCTTCCGCCAGCGTTGGTGTGATTCTATCACATCAAGTAGGAACATAAGATGCTGACGGCTGGCGAGCGCGGGTGGTGGTGATGCTGGCTGTGGCGCAGGCGCGCAACCCGCGCCCGATGCAATGGCGTATGCGCATGCTCTGGGCGCAGGGTTCGTTGTCGCGCGGCGTCAGCCGGTGGAATGGTGTGTGTTAGATGGCGGTGTCTATGGCGCCAGGGTTCGCGGGCGGGATGTTCTGGTTGAGGTGGAAGAGGTTGGTTGGGTCGTAGGTGTTTTTGAGGGCGACGAGCCGGGCGTACTGTGGACCGAACGCGCCGCGCATCATCTGGTTGCCTTCTTCCTGGAAGCCAGCGAAGTTGAGATAGCGACTGCCATCAGAGAACTCGCGCATATCTTCGACGAACTGGCGCACCCAGCGGATATTGGCGGCGTCGTCGCGCGGGTCCTCCCAGTTGGCTTCGGGGTTGAGCAGGAACGCCGCGTCGCGTCCGTGGAAGGCGGCCTCGTCGGCGCTGGGGCGCCGCACCGCGCCGCCAATGTGCCAGAGGTCGGTGGTGCTGAGCACGGATGGCTGCTGACGAGCGTGCTCGACGAGCCGGTTGATGACCGCGTCGTCCAGCCGTGTGAGGTTGAGTGATTTCCAATAGTAGCGCAGGCCGTCCGGGAAGTCGGCGTCGAACAACTGCTGAGCTTCGACGTATGGCTTGACGCCGCTAAAGTCTAGCAGCGGCGTGCCGAAATCTATCAGCGGACGCAGGGCGCGCTGCCCCTCGGCGACAGGTCCGGCGTAGAGCGCGCCAAAGAGGACAAAGGGACGGTGGTGGATGGCGGCGGGGTAGATCTCATCCTGGGGCGGGATGATGCCGCAGACGGCGATGGAGTTGATCGCGTTGGGGGCGGTGGCGCAGAAGTCGCGATAGAAGCGGATGGCGCGCGCCATGTGTTCGCCGCTGCCGTCGTGGAAGACGAAGGCGAACATGACTTCCGGCCCGACAGGACGCAGGCGATACTCGAATTCGGTGACGACGCCGAAGTTGCCGCCGCCGCCGCGCAGGCCCCAGAGGAGGTCGCGGTTCTCGGTTTCGCTGGCGCGGATGACGCGCCCATCGGCGGTCACGACCTGGGCGGCTACGAGGTTGTCGCAGGCAAGGCCGTAGGTGTTGCGCAGCCAGCCAAAGCCGCCGCCAAGCGTCAGCCCGGCGATGCCGGTGCGTGAGTAGACACCGCCGGGGGTCGCCAGGCCATGCGCCTGGGTGGCGGCGTCCAGCTCGCCCCAGGTGACGCCGCCTTCGGCGCGGGCGAGGCGGGCATCGGGGCTGACGGTGATGCGCTTCATCGGCGAGAGGTCAATGACCAGCCCGTCATCACAGGTGGCATGGCCGGCGACGTTATGGCTGCCGCCACGCACGGCGATGGGAAGCCGCTGCTCACGGGCATAGGTCACGGCGACGACGACATCGCTCGTATCCTGGCAGCGAACGATGAGCGCGGGACGGCGGTCAATCAGGCCATTCCAGACGGCGCGCGCTTGATCGTAGTCGGTGTCGCTGGGGCGAATGACGCGCCCACTCAGGCGTGCGTCCAGCCCGGTGATGGTGCTCTGGTTTATGGTGGCGCTGGCATCGGGAGTTTCGCTGTGTAGTTCCATGATGTCGCTCCTTAGGGGGCGCTCCTTGCGCCCGCCTGTTTTGAATCGAAGTATGGGTGGGATTGGGACTTCGGAAGGTGGAGGGGAGATGTGTGCGCATGCTGCTCTTAGTGAGGGCATTCACGGGGGTGCGTGTCAGGGGTAATTGTGCGGAAGGGCGATCCGTAATTGCCCTGCTCGAAGGGCATCCAGAGTACCCAGCATCACTACTCGCTGCGCTGTGCCGATTGGCATTCACGGGCGTGATCGTACGGGATCGTACAGGATCGTATGGGAGCGAATGGGGAGAGTATCGCGCGAGCCACGCGGACATTGGCGGCTGCGCTATACTGGATAGCGACATGGCGCAAAGCGAGTTGTGGAAATGATGTGTGCGCAGAGCAGTTCTGCCAAAAAGATGTGAGATAGGAGCGTGGCATGAGCAGTTCTTCAAATGAGTCACAGCAGCCTGCGGCACGAGTGAAGAATAGTGTGGGCATCTGGGCGTTCGGGCCGAACGCGACCCGTTTCGTGCCGCCGGGGTATCATCCCGAGACGGCGCACGAGAGCATGCCGGAGCGCACGCGGCGCGTGGTGGCAGGGTTGAAGGGGTTGGTAGATGGTCTGGAGTATCACCATCCGGGCGAACTGAATGAGGAGAATGTGGATGCGGTGAAGGCCGAACTCGGCGGCATGGATATTTACTGCGTCTGCGCCGGTCTGCATCCCGACCCGACCTATAAGCTGGGCGTGTTCGTGAATCCCGATGAGCGGCTGCGGCGCGAGGGCATCGCGACGCTGAAACGCGGAGTGGACCTGGCGGCGGCGCTGGGCGCGCACTACATCATCTGGCCGGGGGCTGAGGGCTATAACTATAACTTCCATCGCGACTATGCGGCGACGTGGGACTTGTTTGTGGCGGGAGTGGGCGAGGTGGTGGCGCATGCGGCTGAGCGCGGTGTGACGGTGTTTCTGGAACACAAAAACTCTGAGCCAGCGATGAATATTCTGATGCGCAATATCGGCATGACGCTGTATACGATTGATCGCGTGCGACGCCTGGGGGTGGATGTCTCGCGGGTGCAGGTGAACATGGACTGGCAGCATCTGATCATGAACGGCGAGAATCTGGCGGAATATGCGGCACTGCTGGGGAGCGAGGGGCGCATGGGCCATCAGCACGCGAATAGCGGCTGGGGCACGTTTGACGATGACAATATGACGGGGGCGAGCTTCTTCTTCCAGACACTGGATCTGGCGCTGACGCTGCAAGATATGGGGTATGGCACGCGGGGCGAGCGGGTGGGCTTCGATCTGTATCCGTATACCGAGGATCAGGTGGCGGCGGTGCGGCGGAGCGTGCTGCAATGGGAGTGGATTGACGATCTGGCGCGGCGGGTGGATCGCGCGGGGCTGGCGGAGGCGCGGGCGCGGGTGGATGCGGTGCGCGCGTATGAGGTGGTGTATCGCGCGCTGGGGTTGGACGCCGACTATGAGCGCATGATTATCGAGCGCCACCGCGCATAGAACTCAGGTGTTACGGCGTTGCGTTAGGGGCGGCGGACTGCTATTCTTCCTCTGCTTGTGGGAAGTCGTTTGGGTCTTCGCCACGTGCGCGTGCGGCTTGGCGGCGCTGCGCGGCGGCCTCAATGAGTTTGGGGAACTCGGGATTGTTTTTTGTGCGTTCGGCAATCAGTTCGTCCAAGTCATCACGCCCGTCATCACGCCCGTCATCACGCCCGTCATCACGCCCGTCATCACGCCCGTCATCACGCCCGTCATCATCCCAGGTGTGGTCTATTGAGGAGTCAATGTTGGTATGTCTGGCCATATTATCATCCCCCTTCCGACTTCACTGTATTGAACGGTTCTTTATAGGCACTATATTTTGCAAACCAGCCATTCGCGCCAAACAGTTCGCCATGCATTCCGTCACTCAATGTCGCCACATTCACACCGTCGACCACGACTTTGATACGGTCGTCGTAATCGGTCTCTTCCTGCAGAAAGAATAGGAAATCGTGCAAGGCAGCATCCAGAGATGCTATGAGGCACTGGCGAACAATTGTCTGTTGCTGTTTGTCTAGTGAGGCTAAGTTAGCCTGTAACTGACCAAGCGCAGGAGCTTTCCAATGGTTCTGTGCCAAGCCATCATAGAAACTGATTGCGCGGTCTCGTAGACGCTTCATGAGCACTTCGCCAAACGTTTCCAATGGCTCACGATTTGATCTTTGGTTCATACAAGCTACCTCCGCAAACTGCTCGTTAAAGTAGTTACTCTTCGTCACCAATACAAATCATCATTCCTTTAACCATAATCTCATCGTGGCGATTAGCCCAACCTGGCTCACCACTATTGAGGATGCCCGCAGCGCGCAAAAGCGGATGGGCGCGCACCGCCATAATGCTGTTTCAGAATTGACGGTGGATGCGCCGGATGTATACTCACGGAAGCGCAGCGCACCCACCTTCATGACGTGATAGTCTAGCATGTCTTGACGATCCAGTTTTAGCGGACGGGGTTGTGCCCGCCCGCCATCGCAACCACTGCCACCAGCGCGCCTGAGGAGGTGACCATGAATGATCCATTGACCACCCCGCCCACGCTATCGGATCGGAGCGGCGTCACCGATGCGGTGCGCACGCAGATTCTGGCAACCGAGCATTGGAGTCTTCTCGCGACCCGCAGCATGACCTGGAACGAAGTCTTCAGCCGCGCCACAATGTTCATCACGGTACTCTCGGCTGCTGTCGTGGCGCTCGCGTTGGTCGCGCAGGTGACGGCTTTCGGCACGGGCTTCCGCGTCTTCGCTTTGCTGGTGCTTCCCGTGGTGCTCATAGTGGGCGTGGCCACGGTCATCCGCCTGGGCGATGCCAACGGTGAGGACTTCATATACGTCCTGGGGATGAACCGGCTACGCCATGCGTACATGGAGTTGGCGCCCGAACTTGAGCCGTACTTTGTGACGGGATACCATGACGACGAGGCCAGCATCATGCAGACGTATGGTCAGGGCAACAACATTCGCCTCAGCCGCATCATTGCAGGGACGCCTTCGCTCGTGGCCGCCATCAATATCGTGGTCGCAGGCGTGCTCGCGGCCCTCATCGCCGCGACATTGGGAGCGCCAGATGTGACCGCCGTGGTGATCGGAACTGTCGCTGGGCTAGCGGCAGCCGCCGGCTTTGGCGCGCTGGCGTCTCGTTCAATCGCGCGTACACGTCGGGCATACCGTGCTCGCTTCCCGCGCTCACACGCGAACGCATGACCTACTTTCTTGCCAAACACCGAATAAACTGTTCTTATGGCATTGCTGTGTGCGGTTGCTGAATAGTGCCCGGCGCGCCGCCATGCTGTCAGATTGGGATCGCATCCAGGTCGCCTACAGTGAATAGACTTTGAAGTCGCTCAGCCGAAGCGCAACGCCGGTGGTGGAGAAGTGGAGCGCCCCTGCGGAGAGCTGCGGCGCTTTGGCGCTGAGCGCTCGACTGACGACACGGCCATCTATCAGCAGTGTGACGCCGGAGCCACGCACCTCCACGCGATAGGTCCGCGCGAGGGTTCCTAGCTCGAAATCGTGGATTTGGAAGGTATTCACACCGGTGTCTTGCTGATCTATCATGGGGTTGATGTACACCACGACGTGTGGGTGATCGGGAAACAATCTGCCCTGGCTGAACACGATGTGCTCGAACAGCGCGATGTAGCCATCTATGCTTGCGGTGGGATCGGCGCTCAGTTCATACTGCGTGGGGCCACTCTGCAATGCATTCATGATCTGGAGGCGTAGCTCCACGGCATAGTTGGGCGTGGTGGGCTGAAATGGACTGGTGATCTCGCGGTCGCTGGCCATATCGCTCTGCAAGACGCCGCCTGAGACGGACCATCCCGGCGTGGCTTTCCACCCAGCCAGCCCGTGTGACCAATCGGCCTGGTACACCAACTGTGGCGCGGCGGTCGCGCTGGCCTGCACTGTGGCTGTCGGCGCTTTCACACTCGGCTGCGCTGGCGCGCATGAGGCGAGAGCGGAGACGCCCAGGAGTATCGAAAGGATTGCGGCAAGTGTGCTAGCAGTGGCTTTTCCGCTCCTTGCCGTGTGGGTAGGTGGCCACGTTCCGCGCGTAACTGCATGCTCCTTTGGCCGTGCCCGCCTGCCCGTCGAGATCGTCACGATAGTTCTCCCCTCTTGCGTTTGCCTTCATTCGCCATGGCGCGGCTTAGAAATAGGACGTTTTGGGGTGGGCAATCATTACGGGGCTGGGCGACAAAGAGAACCCAGGCGGCAAGGGGACTTGCGACCTGGGTATGTGAGGGGAGATGGCTCCTCGGACAGGATTCGAACCTGTAACCTTGCGGTTAACAGCCGCCTGCTCTACCGTTGAGCTACCGAGGAATGGGTTGGGTGGTGTGGGGCGTTACGGCCTCACAACGTTGACCAGTGTACACCCTCAGCGGTTGCCGCGTCAAGGGGAAGTTTGCGCTGAAGGGCGCACGCCGTGCGCCCCTCTTCGGAACGGCTCAGAGGGGCTGCGCTCTGCTTGCCCTACGGATGGATGCGCGCTCAGCCGTTCGTTGCGGGATGCGCGTGAGCGGGCGTCCACCGGACGCCCCTACGCAGGTGGGCAGCGTGCGCGCGAGAACGCCTGCGGTACAGGTGAAGGCAGACAGGAATGTCCGCCCCACTGGTCAGGGGGTGGGCAGACAGGAATGTCCGCCCTACTGATGGAGAAGGCGCGCGGAGGAGAGTTCCCCCACGCGCCTTCCCAATACCGACCCAAGGCTTAGCGGCTGCCCGCGCCGGTGAGCGTGCCGACACGCTTGGTGGCGGGTGCGGCGGGCGCGCGCTTGCGGAACCAGGTGCGGTACTCGCGATTCTCCCAGATGCTCAGGATCATACTGGCGTTGAAGATCGAGGAGTAGGTGCCGGAGGCGATGCCGATGAGCAAGGCCAGCACGAACTCGCGGATACTTTCGCCGCCGAAGAGGGTCTGCGCGGCGAGCACCAGCAACACCGTGAGCGACGTGTTGAGCGAGCGCGACATCGTCTGGATCAGACTGGTATCCACGACGGAGTTGAAGGACTCGCCAGTGCGGCGGCCCAGGTTCTCGCGGATGCGGTCGAAGACCACAATCGTATCGTGGACCGAGAAGCCGATGACGGTGAGCACGGCGGTCAGGAAGAGGGTGTCTACCTTGAAGTTGAAGAAGTGGCCGAAGATCGCCCACAGGCCAAGCACGACGAGGGCGTCGTGCAGCAGGGCGATGACGGCGCTGGCGCCGAAGCGGGCCGCCTGGCGCACGCTGCCAACCTTGCGGAAGGCGATGGCGATGTAGCCCAGGATGGCGAGCGAAGCGATGGCGACGGCCAGGAAGGCGGCGCGGGTGGTCTCACCGGCGATGGCACCGCCGATGACGTTCTTATCGAGCACGTAGAGCGGGCCGAACTGATCTTGCAGCTTGGTGATGATCTGCGGCAGCGTGTTCTTGCCCGCCGAGGTATTTACCAGGTCGGTTTGGGTGTTGACCTGATAGATCTGGTTGTTCTCACCGAGCATGACGCTGGTGACGTCAACCGGGAAGGTCTGGGCCGTGGGCGCAGGTGTGCCGGTCGCGGTCGGCGTGGCGGTGCTCGTCGCGGTGGCCGCTGGCGATGCCGTGGCCGATGCGGCGGCGGTTGGCGTGGCGGACTGGCCGCTGTTGGTCGTGGCGGGTGGCAGATCGGTGGCGGGCAGATTTTGTAGCGCCGCCTCGACCTGCTTCGTGGTCACCGCGCTATCGAAGAGGAAGACGATCTGCGAGACCTGCTTGCCGCCGACGGTGATGTCGTAATCGGTCTTGACGATGTTCGCATTCGGCAGCTTGTATTTGGGGTCGGCGAGCCGCTGCTGGACGGTTGCCTCTTCGCTTGTGCCGATAGGTCGGCTGAACTGAACGTAGACATAGCGCGAGGGCGGAATGGACGCGCTCTTGATGTCGGTGGAGGCGTAGACCGAGGTGTCTTGCGCGTTGAAGGGCTTGCCAGCGAAGACGTCTTGAATCTGGGTGGGGGTGACGTTCTTGGTCTGGAAGACGATATCAACGGTGGTGCCGCCGGTGAAGTCAATGCCGACGTTGAGGCCCCAGAGCGCCAGCGCCAGCAGGCCCGGCACGATGACGATGCCAGAGATCAGAAAGAACCAGTAGCGGTATCGCGTCAGATGAAACACGTTCTATTCCTCCATCCCGCCGGACTTGCCGGTCGCATTGGCGCGGCTGGCTGTGGGGCTGTTGCCGTTGCTGACGTTGCCGACCGGCTCCAGGGATTCGTCGTCTTCGTCGCTCTCCTCGTCGTTCGCGCTGGCCGCACGCGCGGGTACGAGCACGGCGCGTTCGGGCTGGCTGGCCAGACGCGAGGTCGGGCGGTTGTAGCGCGAGACCGGCAGCGCCTTCAGCGGCAGGCCGTAGAGCGCGGGGTGATTGGCGACACCGGCGAAGAGCAGGACGTTCAGGAAGTTGCGGGTGACGGTCACGGCGGTGAAGAGACTGATGAGCACGCCGAGCGCGAGGTTGATGGCGAAGCCGATGATCAGCGTTGCGCCGAAGTTGCTGCCGAAGAAGTAGAGGATCACGCAGGTGATGAGCGTGGAGGCGTTGGAGTCGCGAATGGAGGGCCAGGCGCGATGGAAGCCGATGTCAATGGCGGCGGCCATGGTTCTGCCCGCGCGTAACTCTTCTTTGATGCGCTCGAAGATCAGCACGTTGGCGTCCACGGCCATACCAACGGTGAGGATGGTGGCGGCGATGGAGGGCAGCGAGAGGGTGACGTTGAGGAACTTGAAAATCGCGAAGAGGAAGCCCGCGTAGAGCAGCAGCGCGATGTCGGCGAGCAGGCCCGGCAGGCGGTAGTAGATCAGCATGAAGATCATGACCATCACCAGGCCGATGATGGCGGCGCGCAAGCTGTCATACAGCGCCTGCTGGCCGAGAGTCGGGGCGAGCTGGCGCTCGCTGGCGACGGTTAGCGGCAATGGGAGCGCGCCGTACTTGAGGAAGGAGGCGAGGGTTTGCGCGGCGTCAATATTTTGCAGGCCAGTGATCTGTCCGTTGCCGTCAATCTCGCTCTGGATCGTCGCCGATTCGATGACCTTGTTATCGAGGATGATCGTCAGGTACTTACCGATGTTCTCGCGCGTGTAGGTGCCGAAGCGGGAGCGGGCGTCGCCGGAGAAGGCGAAGGTGACGATGGGGCCGCCGCCCTGTTGGTCAATCTGCGCGGCAATCGAGTTGGGGTCGAGTTCGTCGCCGCGGAAGACGATTTTGAACTGGCCGGACTGGCAGGTGACGGTGCAGGTTTGTCCGGTCACGTCCTGGCCCTGCTGGAGTTGCTGCGAGCCGGTGTCAATAACGTACATCTGGCCGGTGTTGCCGAGCAGCGCCAGGGCTTGCTGGTCGTCTTTGAGGCCGGGAAGCTCGATGGTGATGCGGTCGCTGCCCTGCTGACGCACGACGGCGTCATTGAGGCCGAGGCCCTGGGAAACGCGGCGATTCACATTGTCAATGGTGGCCGACATCTTGGAAGGAATGTCACAATTTTGCTTGTCCTGCGGGCAGGTGGCCTGCAATGTGAGCTGGATGCCGCCGGTGAGGTCGAGGCCCTGGCCGACGGTCAGAGTGTTTGTGTAGCCCGCGAAATTGATGGTGGATTTCTTGCCGCCCCAGCCGATGTCCACCCAGAAGGTGCCCAGGGCGAGTAGTGCGATAAACGCAAGCATAATCCATGTGCGACGACGCATGAATGCAGTCTCCCTCGCTATTCGTCCCGGGTATCGGCGGATTCCGCCCCATCACGAGAGCCGGCCCGGCGGATGCTTCCTCGCGCTGGAACGCGGGCGGTAGGCATCAAGTGCAACAAGTGCAAACAGATACGATATTCAGGCGCAGTATAGCCGAGACCCTGGGGTGTGTCAAACGACTAGGTATCCCGTCGCGCCGCAATTTGCCTGAACTGGCGGGCTACGAGCCGTATTCGTGTGGGCGCCTTCCATAAGGGTCTACGCACAAAGACGCATGAGGGTGGCGGATGGCTACAAATGGGGCATATTGCCGTTTGCTTCAGATCAGTGGGTGTCGGTGTGGCGGGGGGCGGCGGCAGGTACGGCGGCGGGTTCGTCTTCGGGCGCGGGACGCAGGTGCAGCGCCTCGCGGGCGATGAGGCCGTTGGGCATCTGGCGCAGACGGTAGGCGGTGGCGTAGTTGACGCCCTCGGCGAAGAGGTCGAGGTTGGGGCTGGCGATGACGAGGCCCATGCCCAACTGCTGCGCGAAGCGAATCACGAGGTCGGCGTTGCGCTGGTCCATGCGGGCGAAGGCTTCGTCGTGCATCAGCAGGCGCAATGGCGCGTTGGAGACGGCGAACTGCATCGCTGCCGCCGTGAGCAGCAGCACATAGACGGGCACGCGCTGCTCGCCGCCGCTGCCGAAGCCAGAGACGGCGCTATCCCACGGACGGATGCGGGCGTCCACGTCGTCGGAGTGGAGCAGTGAGACATCTACCCAGCGGCGATAATCAAGCTGGTCTACCAGGGCTTCGACGGAGGCCTGGGCTTGGCCCTGCCCTCCTCGGAACGGCTCGGAGGGGCTGCGCTGCCCTTGCATCTGTTCGTCGAGCCAGCCCGCGAAGATGGCGGTAAGCTGGCCCTGCACGCTGGCGGGCATCGCGCGGCCATGCTCCATCAGCGCGGTGGCGATGGTGACGTGGTCGAAGGGGACATCGGGCAGGCGCGCGAGGCGCACGGAGAGCTTGAGGTAGAAGCGGGTGTTGCGCGCGAAGAAACGGGCGTGGGCGAGGCGTTCGTTCAGGCCTTCGATGATGCCCTGGGCGCGGACCAATTGCTCGACGAGGTGGCTGACGACTTCGCCGAGGATGATGTCGCGCACGACGCGGGTGACACGCTGGGCGAGGGTTTGCTGCAATTGTTCAATCGAAGTGTCGAGGAACGTGAGCAGCAGGCGGGTATCGTGGGTGCCCTCCATGCGCGGGGTCACGTCGAGCAGCCAGCCCTGCGGGGCGAGCGCCAGCTCGCGCTTGACTGGCGGGCGCAGGCCGAAGCGGTCATCGGCGCCGACCAGCGCCTGATATTCGGCGACGGCGACAAGAAAGCTATTCTGCTCGCGGTCGGCGGCGCTGAAGGCGCGGGGCAGGTCGTCTTCGAGGCGCTGGCGACTGTCGCGGCCACGCGTGAGGCCGCGGGCGTAGCGCACAGGGTCATCCACCTGGTTGGCGGGGAGATCAAGGCTATCGGCGACGGCGTTGAGCAGCGCGCCAAAAGCGGTGTTGCGCTTTTGGAGCTGCGCGTTGGCGTCGGCGGCGGTGGCGGCGTGTGTCTCGCGCGCCTGCTTGGCGGCCTCCATCTGGTGCATGGCGATGCCGCGCGCCACGGCGGTCTGGCGGGCGCGCTCTTCGGCGGCTTTGAGGCGGCGCTGCAACTGGGTGATGCGCGCCTCCACATCTTGCAGGCCAGCGGCATGTAGCGCGCTGCGCGCCTGGTTCAGCAGGCGTTGCGCCTCCTGCACGTCGTGGTCGGTGGTGTCCATCTGGGCGCGGGCCATGCCGTAGACTTCGTATTCCGCGCCGTGCGATTCCTCGGCTGAGCGCAGGCGCGTATGCAGTTGGGTGAGGCGTGCGCGCGTTTCGCCGGCGCGAGCGCCGGCATCGGCGACGGCCTGAGCCAGTGCGGCGCGGGCGCGAGCAAGGTGGGCGGGATCGGCCAGGGCGGGATAGGCGCGGGTGGTGTCGCGCCAGCGGTCGCGCTCATCCGCTTCATCGGCGGCGGCGTCTTCGGCTTCGCGGGCGGCGGCGGCGAGCTTGACCGAGGCGGCGTCTTCGGCTTCGCGCAGGGCGCGCATGTCGTTGCGCCGCTGTTCGATCTCTTCGAGCATGTGGCTGAGTTCGCTGAGGTTGCGTGCGCGCTGCTCGGCGGTCTGCGCGGCGGCGCGCTGGGCGCGCAGGCTGTCGCGCTCGCTTTCGCGTTGCGCGGCGAGGGTATCGCGCTCGCGGGCCAGCTCGTCGCGGCGGGCGGCGGCGGCGGCCTGACGGCGCACCACGCCGATCAGCGCTTCGGAGCGTTTGGCGCGGCGGACGGTGCCGGAGCGGTCGCCCAGACGATAGCGGCCATCGGGGCAGAGATAGTCGCCGCTGCGCTGTGGCTCCTGAGCGAGGGCGACGGAGCCGAAGACGGCATCGAGATAGCGGCGCAGGTCGGGGTGGGCGGTGGTCAGCACGGAGGCGAGCGAGCCGCGCGCTGGTTTGCCTGCCTGGGGATTGGGCAGCAGCGCGTGCCAGTCCACTTCGTTGCCCAGCGCGGCGCGCACCTGCTCGATGGGGAGGCTCAGGGTGAGCAGGGTGAGGGTATCGAGATGTTCGAGCAGCCCTTCGATGGCCTCACCCCAGGGCGCGCCTTCGCGGGCGAGGTCCAGATGGCGATAGGCGGGGGCGCTCTGCTGATCTATCGCGCGCAGTTGGGCCAGGGCGCGCTCACGTTCGGGGGAGAGCGCGGGGCGCGGCTCGGTCTGCGTTTGGCCGATCTCGCGTTCGATCTCGGCTAGCCCGGATTCGATTTCGGCGATGCGGACCTCGTGGCGGGCGGCGTGGGTGGTGGCGGCGCGCACCTGTTCGTGGGCGGCTTCGATCTCGGTCTGGCAGGAGGCGAGCAGCGGCGGCAGGAGCATCGTGCTCGGTTCTTTGCTGGGCACATCGCCGATGCCACTGGGCCAGCGCTGGATCATCTTGTCCCAGCGAGTCCAGAGCGACTGCCGGATAGTCTGCACGGCGCGGACCGCTGCCTCTTGCTGCACGCGGGCGTCGCGTTCGCTCTGGCGTGCGGTGGTCGTGGCGGCGTGGGCCAGTTCGATGCGCTTGACGTGGGCTTCCAGAGCGGTGAACTCGGCTTCTGCCGTGACCCAGGCGGCATGGAGCGCGTCGGCGCGCGATTGGTCGGCTGGCTCGGCGAGCAGGTGTTCCCAGGCGGCGCGCAGCCCTTCGGGCAGGCTGCCAAGTGCGTCATTGCCACGCTGGCGAAGTTCGCCCAGGCGCGTGACGGCGCTTTCGCGCTCGGAGTCGAGCGAGTGACGGGCTGCGGCGACGGCGCGCTCGGAGCGCTGCAAGCGTTCTTCGGCCTGGCGCAGATCGCGGGCCACGCGGTCCTGGGCATGCTGCGCGGCGGTGAGGGTTTCGTTGGCGCGGGCGACGGCCTGGACGACTTCGCCCTGGTGCAACTGCTGAAGGGCTTCTAGCTCGCGGCGGGCGGCGTGTTCTTCGGCGTAGGCGGCCTCTTCGTCGGATTCGGCCTGGCGCGCGCTGGATGCGGCTTCGCGCAGGGCAGCGTCGGCCTGATCGAGAGCGAGCGCGGCGTCGTCATGCGCCCAGGCGGCGCGCAGCCAGGAGAGCGCGCCGTGATGCAGCGCGGCTTCGTGGTATTTCTTGCGCGCCTCGACCACGCCCGCCAGGGTCGCGCGGAGCTTGGCGTATTCCTCGATGTCGTGGTGGATGCGCTGGATGCTCTCAAGGCCCTCCACGAGGCGTTCCAGGTGGGGACGGTCTACGACGGGAAGGAACTGGCGCACGACGCCACTGGGGTCGGAGACGAGCGCGTCATCTACGCGCAGACCGAGCATACGATGCAGCACATCGCAGAGCGCATCGTAGCGGCGCTGCCAGTCAGCGCCTTCGATGTTGAGCAGACGGCGGGCGACGAGACGGTTGTAGTCTTCGCTCTGGCTGGCGTTGAAGACCGCGCCGCCGGTGTTGATCAGCGTGTCGTTGGCGGCGCGGAATTGCGGCATTTCGAGCGGCGTGTGCCCCTTGGGGGTGATGTCGAGGAAGGCGACCTGCTCCAGGCTGGCGGGCAGCGCGTAGTAGAAGGGATGGGCGGAGTTGGGAGTGGCCAGTGCGGCGGAGCCGTAGACCCAGCGGCCTTCGCCCTCATGTTCGATCTCGGCGGCGCAGTAGCCGACGGTGCGCTGACGCCGCCAGCCCTTGTTGGGGCGGTCTATGCCGTGGGGATCGAAGAAGAGGATGGTGTTGCTGAGCGTGCGCTTGCTGGTGCGACCACCTTCGCGGGCGGCGAGGTTGAATTGCTTGCCCTGCACGGGGAAGAGCGCCCAGTCGAGGGCGTCGAGGATCAGCGATTTGCCGGAGCCGTTTTCGCCGATGATGGCGAGCATGTCGCCCA
Source organism: Ktedonobacterales bacterium (assembly GCA_030167145.1). Classification (GTDB taxonomy): domain Bacteria; phylum Chloroflexota; class Ktedonobacteria; order Ktedonobacterales; family JADMIN01; genus SMAG-U1939. Next base: position 1,648,611 of record CP126532.1, read on the forward strand.
TGACATCGAGAATGGCGTTCTCGTGGCCGTGCCAGTTGACGAGCCGGATGCGGCGAATCCAGGCGCGGCCCGGACCTTTGCCGTTCGGTCTGCTCGTGCCGTTGGCTCCGTTGCGGGCGCTGGCGCTCATGCGTCGCCTCCTTCGGGGTTCAACTCGTCATGGGTGACGAGGCCAGCGGGCGGCAGGAAGCGGTCTATCAGGTCGGTAAATTCGTAGACGCCGCCGAATTCGCGGTCATCCAGTTTGTAGCGCTCGTCAGCGCGCTGGCGGTCGTCGGCGCCGATGCGGCGTAGGAGGCGGTAGCGCTCGAAGGCGGCGAACGCCTGGTAGAAGGCGCGCTGGTTGGCGCGCACGCGCTGCGCCGCGCCCATGCGCTGCGGTTGGGCGACGGCGGTCTTGCGCGGTTTGCTGGCGACGCCCAGAGCTGCGGCGACGCCGTTGGTCTTCTTGCGCGAGCGGCTGGTGGCGGCGGCCAGTTCGGCGAGTTCTTCGTCGTCGGTGTCGTCGGCTTCGCCGCGCGTGGCGAGCGCCTCGTTGATGATCGCTTCGTCGAAGCTGAGCCAGGGCGACTGGCGCTGGCCCTCTTCGGCGACGTAGCGGAAGAGGTCGGCGAAACGGAAGGTGTTGGCGGATTCACCAGCCTCTAACAGGCGGACACTGCGATACGCGCGGATCAGGCAGGCGTAGGCGGTCTGTTTGCGGGCGGTCAGCTCAAAGATGTCGGCGATGCAAAACTCGCGCTGGCGGGGCGCGGTGGGCCAGTAGGCGCGCGCCCAGCGGCCCAGGCGCAGCTCCAGGTATGCGCCGAGTTCTTCTTCGAAGAAACGCTGCTCTTCGGGGTAGTGCTTGGTGAGCCAGGCGAACTCATCGGGGGCATCTTCTTGCAGGAGCGCGCTCTGCTCGATCAGCATGCGGCGGACGCGCCGCGCTAGCTCTTGCTCGCGTGCTCCCGTGTAAGTTGGCATAGAATGCTGCTCCGATGAGATGATGAAAACACGTTATACAGGCCTGGCTTGTATTCTATCGTTCTTCGCCCGTTTCCGTATCAGCGGTAGGACCGTTCAACTGGGCGAAGAGGCCCAGGCGGTCTTGTTCTTCGATGTGTTGCCGCCGGGCTTCCTCGCGCCGAAGCTGCTGGATGCTCTTGGCGGGCGTGGCAAGCTGCTCAGGAGGCGGCACGCCCGCGTCTTCCATCGCCTTGCGGACGATATGACCCGCTTTGTGATGGGTGTGGTTGGCGTCGCTCTTGCCCTGGATGCCATCGCTGCGCAGCATTTCGCGGGCAAGCGCCGCGCGGAAGCCATTGGCGGCGGTTTCGGTGCTGCCCATGTAGTCGGCGATGTTCTGGTTGGGCTTCAGCCCCTTGCGCGCGGCGATGTCTTGCGCCGTCTCGCCATTGTAGAGGCCGCGATAGCCATGATCTTCGAAGACCGCGAAGTCGTCTGGCGTGATAACGCCCGCATCGCGCGCCGCCTTGAACAGTTCGCGATGATAGCGTTTGAGTTTGTCGCGCTCCTCGATGCGCAGGCGTGCTTCCTCGCGGTCCTCGGCCAGTTCATCGCGGCGCGTGCGAACGGCGAAGTAGGTCTGCCCCAGGGCGACGATCTCTTTGGAGGGGTCGGCGTTCTGGACAATGAGATAGCAAGCGTAGCGCGATAGATGCACGTCATCTACCGCGCGTTGCGAGCCAGAGCCAAGTTGCACCATATGCACCATGTGGTGCATATGGTCTTCCACAGGTTGTCCGCTATTCTTACACGCCTCTTCCGCCTTCTTGATGACATCCGTGAATTTCTGCCAGCGGCTGTAATCGAGGAGTTTCGCTAGCTCGCGGGCGGACCAGAATTCGCCGTCGGCATCGGTGTGCTTGATGCGTTCGAAGGGCGAGATGCGTCCGGTTGTGGTGGTTGGGTCGTCTGGCATGTGGCTCACCTTTCATCATCGAGCATATGGCTGACGGTGTTTCGCTGGTTCGTGGTGGCGTGTGGGCTAGTCGCCGCTCCGGACGCCTGGCGGCGCATCGTGGTCGTTGGTGCGCCTGCCGCGCCCGAAGGGCCAGAGGCGGCGTCCCGGCTGCGATGCGGAAGGCGGCGGCGTGGCAGTGGCCGAGCCGAGCGAGCCAGTGGTGGGTGGGCGCTGTGGCGGAACGGGCGCAGAGTAGCCCTCTAGCGGGCGCGTTGGGCGCAGGGTGTTGGGGTCAATGGCTTGCAAGGGGCGCGTGATCTGCCCGGCATCGGGGTCCAGGTCTTCGAGCGGATGCGTGGCGGCAACCGGCGCGAGGACGGAAGCCGCCGATGCGGCGGTTGCGACGTGCTGGCTGCCGGGCGCAGGCGGTGTGCTGGGCGCGGCGGCCATGGCGGGCTGTGGGCGCGCGGAGGGAGCCGGAGCATCGGCATCGGCCAGCGCGCTGAGCCGGTCCATTGCCTCGCGGGCGGTGCGTTTCGCATCGGCGTCTGCCTGGCGGGCAGCGGTGGTGGCGAGGAAACGATAGTTATCTAGCTCCACCACGAAGCCAGGGCCATAGAGCCGTGCCTGGCTGGCCATGCCCGCGCCCGGCGGCTGGATGCGCAGCCCCAGGCGGCGCAGTGGGGCGCTATCACGCGGGAGCCAGAGTAGCGAGGCCAGCAGGCGCAGATCGTCCATGGATTCAAGATAGCGCAGGCCACCAGCGGAGCCAGCGGCGATGAGCCGCTCGACAAGCCGCTGGCGCGCTTCTTCTTGCTCGCGGACACGCGGGTCTTCGCCGGGGTTCCAGTCTTCGGCGGTGACGAGCGCGGAGGGCGGTGGCGGCGGCGCGGGACGGTGGCGTGGGCGCAGCGACTTGAGCCAGATGTCGTCGTCCACCAGCGGCAGGGGCGAGCCGCCATGCAGTTCGAGCCAGCGGTCGAGCCGCACCTGGGCGTCGCTCTGGGGGCGCTGCTGCACCCAGATGGCGGCGTGGATCGCGCCGGAGGCGTTCCAGAGGTACTGGCGCGCGCGCTGGGTGGCGTCCTCGCCGCCCTCGGCCAGATCGCGCGAGCGGCGCAGCAGCGCGGCGATGGCCTGGGTCTGTTGCAAGCGCAGCGAGATGGCGGAGTGGATGCGCTCGGTGAGGTCCACCAGCGCCAGGCTGATCGCTTTCGCGCCCTCGCGCCACGAACCGGGGCCGCTTTCGGCCATCAATCGCTCGAAGATGACCAGTTCGTGCGCGACATCGCGGGCGACCTGATCGAGTCGTTCGCGGCGCTCGTCTTCGGTTTCGCCGAGGCCGACGCTCCATTCTTCTTCGCGCTCGCGCAGGGTTTCTTGCAGGCGGCGCACGTTCTCGCCTTCGTGGCGTTCGTCGCGCAGCGCGTCCAGCCGCTCGCGCACCTTGGCCGCACCCTCGGCGGCGACGCGGAAGAACTTCTCGTGGAGGATGCCGAGGCGGTCGGCGATTTCAGCGAGCAATTCGGGATGGTTACCATCCACGCGCAGCGAGCGCAGTTCGCGGGCGAAATCGCGCGATTCGGTGATGATGCCGTGGAGCGCCTGGCGTAGCGATTGCCAGGCGGTGTGGCAACGCAGGGGGTCGGTGTCTTCGTAGCGCAGTTCTTCGAGGAGGGTATCGAGCGCGGCGATGGCCTGGGCGAAGTAGTTGGCGCTGAGGCTGATGTAGCGCCGCCGCAGCGCCCGTTGGATCTCATCCCAGTGCGGCAGAAAGACGCGCAGCGCGCGGGCGAGCGCATAGTCACGTTCGACGCGCCGCCGCAGGCCATCGCGCTCGGCGCGTTCGGGGGCGAGGCCGCCATCTACGGCCTGCCAGCCTTCAAGCTGGCGCAGCACTTCGACAACTTCGCCGCGTGGGTCGTCGGGCAAGGGTTGGCCGCGCAGGCGCAGCACGGCTTCGAGGTCGGCGGCCAGTTCATCCACAGAGACGCCGACGCGGCCCTCTAGCTCTTGTAGGCGCAATGAGGCGAGAATGACGGCGCGGCGCTGCTGGCGCAGGCCGCCTTCGTCGCCGACGAAGGCGCGCAGGAATTCCGGCGGGCCAGCGATGAGGGTTTCCGCCGCGCGGGAAAGGTCGGCTATACGCTGTTCGTCAATGGCCACGCGATCCTCCGCCTGGAAAGCTGGCTCTGGCCAGGCAGCACGCTTTATCGCTCAATTCAGCGCAGTATAACACGGGGCACTCTGTGTGCCGCGCCAGATCCGGTAAGCGTGCCCAAAGGTACCATGCGCAGGGGGCACAAAAGGGGACTGGTCACGGGGTGTCGTCGAGTAGGAGCGGGGTGACGATTTGCCAGAGGAGGTCGGCAATGGCGGCGGTGGGCGTGGCGCCGTGGCCGATGAGCGAGGCGGCTTCGGCAGCGGTGAGCGGAAGGCGGATGCCCGCATAGCAGCGGCTGGCGAGATCGGGGGCGTCGGTCATAGGAGTAAACGCGCGCCACTCGCGGATGATATCGGCGCCGGAGTGGGCGAGAATCGCGGCGCGCGCCTCTTGGGCGCTGACAGTGTGCGCGCCAAAGAGCGTGATCGCTTCGATGATGGTGGTGTTCGAGTCCTTCGGACGCATGAGTTTGTTTGTCCACTCTTCCTAATTCGGCGTAGGAGTAGGTATGATGGTGCAGGGTTGTGTACACCCGAATACAAAGCATAACGTACCGATGCCACGAGCATGTGCAGCCAGTCGTGAATCGGGCGGGGGAAGCAGCGACGAAGCTGGGGTGGAACTCTGCGCGCCCGCTGGGCGTCTTGCATTGGGGTATCGTGTGGATGGATAGAGTGGCTAGCGCGAAGGGAATAGAAGCGGAATGATTGGTCTGCGCGCAAACGGGATAGGGTCAAGGCGGGTGTGCGCCGCGCTGCTGATGCTGTTAACACTGGCGATGAGTGCGGGCTGCGCGATTGGTCCGACGGCAAAGGGAACACCACAGCCGACCGCACGGCCTACATTTACGCCGACGCTGATTCCCACAGCAACCAGCACGCCATCGGGGCCAATGGCGGCCACAGCCATGCTCGGAGCCGCGCCAACATCGTGCCCGGAGGTGCCGCAGGTGGAGACGATGAACTTTCCCCAGGGATTCCGGGGCTTTCAGGGCAGTGTGACGTTGTATGGCGGTGGGCCGGCCTGGATTCCAGGCGCGTATTTTCCCCGAACGATCCACCTGAATGGGCAGGGATTCGCGGATTGGCCGGTGACGAAGGTGATCTGGGAGATTGGTCCTGACTTCAGCGATCCGGTGACGGCGCAGGTGATGAATTTGGAGACAGGCGAGGTGGCGTGGTGGGTGCGCGATACGCCGCCGACGTTTTCGACGCAGACACTGGTGCTGGATGTGAATATTCCCAGCCCGGCAATGGACCATGGCGCTTCGGAGCCAGGGTGGCATGCGTGGGGATCGTCGCTGCTGTTGACACGCGCGGGGTGCTATAGCATGGTGGTGGCGTGGCAGGGCGGCGAGTGGCGCACGGTGTTTGCCGCCGGGCGCTAGCAGAAGAGCGCGAAGAGCCAGCCTGATGCCAGAGGACGCCGCCCGCGAACACGCGAATGCTGCTCCTTCGAGGGGAAAGAGCGGCCAGGACGACAGTAGCAACCGGATGCTACATGGTCATTTCGAATTCCATGTCCATGCCGAAGCCAGCGGCCATCTTGCAGATTTCGTCACGCTGCGATGAGACCAGCGCGAAATCGCGGGAGCGGAGGGCCGTGCTAGCCCAGGCGCGTTCGCGCGGACGCCAGGTGACATGCTGCATGTAGAGCGGCCACATCTCGCGGGTGATGCGCTCGATGGCGCGCTTGGTCTTGTTGGTGGTGCGCTCCAGGAGCAGCTTTTCGTAGCAGACGCCGGAGCCGTGGTGGATACCGTCGTCAATGGCGATGCGGGTGCAGATGTCGGAGAGCACGGTGCCCTGGGAGGCGGCGGCGATCTGGTGGAAGCGGGGAATGACGAGGCCCTCGAAGGCGCACTGGAAGAGCCAGATTTGCTCTTCCAGTGTATCGGCGTTCATCGTCAGCTTGCCGAGCTGTTCGAGGTAGGGGTCTGGCTCGCAGACGCCGCCGATCTCGTTGCAGAGGCGCATCCAGGCTTCGCAGTGGCGGCTCTCATCGTTGGTCATGGTGGTGTAGTAGAGTTGCGCCTCGAAATCTGGCGCGGCGGTGAAGAGCTGGACGGCCATCTGCACGGCAATGATGTCGGCTTGAAGTTGCTGGGTGACGACGGAGCGCCACATACTGTGGCGGCGCGCCTTCTTTTCGGCGGAGCCGCTGCCTTCGGGGACCGGCGCGACTTCGCCCCAGGGAAGCTGCCGGACATCCCAGGCCTGCCGTTTGGCGAGGTTGTAGAAGCGTGTCATGCCGTCGGCGGTGGCTTGCGCTACACTGATCTGTTCTTCACTGGTCGTATCCGTAGCCACGTCGGTAGTCACGTCGGTATCAAGCGACACACCGGCCCCCTTTATGTGAGAATGCGGCGTGAAGACCCTAGCTTGAGCTATGGGGAGGAAACGCCGCGCGCCCTTAGGCGCTCTTGACTGCTTCTCCGTAACTGTACTATACTGGTTGCATACCGTCGGGCCGGCGGGAATTCACGCTTGTGGAGGCGTCTTCGGGACGCGACATGACGGTGTAAGACGTGCAAGGCTCCTTCGGGAGCCAATGGGCGCAGTCGTCAGCCCAAGAATCCCCTGCCTTCAGGCATGGGGAGTGGTCAACGCTGTAGCCTGCTGAACATCGCTGCTGATGGCGCGTACCAACTGGTACGCGCCATCGTGCTATGCTACCACGCGCGCGACGCGAGATACCGCACACTAGATACTATGGCTGCGCATCGTACCGCGCCTCACGATGCTACGATGCGCGGAATACGCGCGAATCCCAGTTGGTACGACATACTGCGTCGGTAGCGCCGCCATTCTATCATGTCGCGGCGCGTCTGTCATCTCCTGGCAGACCATGCACGCTTCTTGGGAGCGAACTGTACGACAGCGGGTGACGCCTCATCATATGAGGCGTGACACGAGAGCGTCAGACCCAACTGCTGCAAATTTCCCCCTCTTGACACAGACGCTATTCTGCGTTACTATATAGTAGTACTCTGTACTACTGGATACCAGCAATACACACTAGTAGGAGGGGTGATTCTTCTGGATAACTTAACGGAAATGCTGAAAGGCGTGTTGGAGGGCTGTGTCCTTGAGATTATTAGCCGTAAGCAAACCTACGGTTACGAAATCACACGGCAGCTTCATGCCCTCGGATTCACGGACGTGGTGGACGGAACGGTGTACACCATTCTGGTTCGGCTTGAAAAAAACAAGCTCGTGGATGTCGAGAAAAAGACGTCCGATATGGGGCCGCCGAGAAAGTTCTTTGCGCTCAACGACGCGGGGCGCGAGGAATTACGCCGGTTCTGGGCAAGATGGGAGTTCGTCGCGTCGAAGCTCAACGAGCTAAAGGAGGCGTAGGTATGAGCGGACTATTTGCGTACTTCAAACGTATCGCGCGTGAGAAGCGCGAGTTCAGGCAAATGCAGGCACGAGCGAAAGCCCTGCCGGAAGACTACGCCTATGTGTACCACAAAATTCAGTACTACATGTGGGGTCACGCGGGTGGGGATGGTATGGACACGATACCAATACTCGCCGATTTGGTCGAGCTGTTCGAAACGGGCGCGGCGGAGGGCAAGCCGGTGTTAGAGGTTACGGGCGAGGACGTAGCCGCGTTTTGCGACGAGCTGCTGCGTAACGCCAAGACGTGGACGGGAAACCGGCGCGAGGCGCTGAACCGCGACATTCTGAACAAACTCGGAAAGGGAACCGGTGCTTAGATGACAGACGTTGCGATTCAAGTGAACGATTTGCGGAAGTCTTTCAAAGATGCACACGTCCTGAAAGGCGTTGACTTCGACGTGCGGCGCGGCGAGATTTTCGCCCTGCTCGGCTCGAACGGCGCGGGCAAGACGACGACTATAAACATCCTCTCAACGCTGTTGAAGTCCGATGGTGGTAGCGCGAGCGTCTGCGGCTTCGACGTGCAGCGTCAATCCGAAAAGGTGCGTGAGAGCATCAGCCTGACGGGGCAGTTCGCCGCCGTGGACGGCATCCTCACGGGACGTGAAAATCTTGTGCTGATTGCCAAACTGCGCGGAGTTGCCGACGCGCGCAAAACCGCCGATATGTTGCTTTCACGGTTTGGGCTGCGTGACGCGGCGAACCGTCGGGCGGACGCGTATTCCGGCGGTATGGCTCGTCGGCTCGACATCGCGATGAGCCTGGTCGGAACGCCCGCCGTGATCTTCCTTGACGAGCCGACGACTGGACTCGACCCAGAGGCGCGGCTTGAAGTCTGGAAAACCGTCAAGGAACTTGCCGACGGCGGTACGACGATTCTGCTGACGACACAACATCTCGAGGAAGCGGAGCGCCTCGCCGACCGAATCGCCATCCTGCACGGAGGGAAAATCATTGCGAGTGGGACACTAGACGAACTCAAAAAGCTGTTCCCGCCCGCGGAGGTCGAGTACATCGAAAAACAGCCGTCATTGGAGGACATTTTCCTCGCAATCGTCGGTCAAACGGGGGGCAAGTAAATGAAAATCTTGCATGACACCGAAGTGCTGTTCGGGCGTTCTATGCGCCACATTCTGCGCAGCCCGGACACGATTATCACGGTCTTAATTACACCACTTGCGATGATGTTGCTGTTTGTCTACGTGTTCGGCGGCGCAATCCGGGCTGGAACCGGCGCCTATGTGAATTACCTGTTGCCGGGCATCCTGCTGATTGCCATTGCCAGCGGAATAGCCTACACCGCCCTGCGGTTGTTCACAGACAGACAGAAAGGGCTGTTCGCGCGATTTCACTCGATGCCTGTGGCCCGTTCGTCCATCTTGTGGGCGCACGTGCTGACGTCGCTTGTTTCTAACGCCATTTCGGTTGTGGTGATTGTCCTCATCGCCCTCCTCATGGGCTTCCGCTCAGGTGCGGGCGTGTTGGAGTGGCTGGAGGTAACGGGAATACTCGCGCTGTTCACGCTGGCTCTGACGTGGCTCGCGGTTATACCGGGACTGACGGCAAAATCCGTAGAAGGCGCAAGCGCGTTCGCGTACCCGCTCATCTTCCTGCCGTTCATAAGTTCCGCCTTCGTCCCGACCGCGACCATGCCCGCCGTCGTCCGCGTGTTTGCGGAGAACCAGCCCGTCACGGCTATCGTTGATACGGTGCGTTCCCTGTTGAACTCGGAACCTATCGGAAACGAGATATGGATTGCCCTTGTCTGGTGCGTCGGGATTACCGTTGTGGCGTACTTCTTCGCCGTGAGGGCGTACAAACGGATTGTATAACGCATGAGAACGCGGGTTACCGCAACAGTGATGTAAAAAGGGGGAGGGAACTATTACTCACCCCCTTTTCCTGCGATAGAGCGTCAGAGGCATCCAGAGGGTTGCAAGGATTGGCCAGAGGATACGATGCACAGGTTCCTTGCCGCGCTCTGCTATACTTCAGCCGGAGCGAACATTACGCAATCGTGCCGACGTGTTGGGAGGGGGAATTGGTGAGCACGGCGATGAGCTGGCCGGCGGATGTGATTCATGTGAACGAAGACGGCTGGGTGCTGATCAATCGTGGCAGCCGGCATGGTGTCGCGCCGGGGCTGCGGCTGCTGGTGGTGGGCCAGGGGACGCGCGAACTGCGCGATCTATTCTCCGCCGAGGTGGCGGCTGACGCGCCAGCGGAGGCGCTGCCGGTGGTGCTGCGCATCCGGCGCACGTATGAACTGCTCGAAGTGATTCACGCTGAGGAGCAGTGCGCCGTGGCAATTGCCGCTCGGATTCCGGCTGCGCGCCGTCCCAGTGTCTATCGCGGCCCCGATGGCGAGTTGCTTGTGTGGTCGCCGCTGCCAGCCGATTTCACCTGGCCACCACCGGGCGCTGCCAGCGATGACACTGACATGAGTGGCGAAACCGGGGCTAGCGCAGCAGATGCCGCGACGGATGATGCGGGTGGGGCCAATCAGGTGGATGCGCCGCCGGAGGAGAGCGAGCAGGATGACGCGCGCTGGGAGCAGGCGCTGCCGCTGAATGGGGTGAATGTTGGTGACATTGTGCTGCCCGCCATCCCGGCGACGAGCAGCGCCAGTGCGGTTGCGAGCGCAACGCCAGCCGCCGTCGTCTCATCGGGAGCGCCAGCCAGCGCGCATCAGGATACGCCGTTCGATGCGGGGCGGGCGTATGACTGGCTGAAACCGGGGTCGTGACGCATGGCGAGCGGGTCAATCCGCGCCCGTTGCGCGGGCGGTCGTAGCTGGGAACTGCCGGTCGCTTCTTGATGAGGATCGTCGCCACCAGGTATACTTGCCGCAGTCCCCTCCCGCACAATCGTTCTTCTCCATCGTCCGCGTTGCGATGGCGCAGTTGTGTCGGCCCGCCCTGGTAGGAATCGCTTCACGTAGGATACATACTTGTAGGCCCAAGGATATAGGGCATTTCAGGCCGCCGTCTTCCGGTGGCGACCATCGTATATGCTGTCGTCCCCATCGGTTGCAAGCGACTCTGGCAGTGCGCTCGGCGCGGCTTGCCAGGATCTAGTTCTAAGGAAAGGCGAGGCAGGCCAGTGGCTCACATGGCACAATCGCATGTGGATCCCACCTTTTACCGCTCGGCGCGGCTGGCGATGGATGCGCCGCGCGAACAACTCGCGTATGTCGTCACCTTGAATACGGAGGACGCTGGCAAGCCCGACGCGCTGTGCGTGCTGGATGTCGAAACCGGCTCCCCCACCTATGGCCAGGTCGTGGGTCGCGTGGATATGCCCAACCCCGGCGACGAGTTGCACCACTTTGGATGGAACGCCTGTAGCGCCTGCCTGTGTCATGGTGAGGAGCATGCTCACATGGAGCGGCGCTACCTGCTCGTGCCGGGCCTGCGCTCCTCACGCATCCACATCCTCGACACTAAGCCCAATCCCCGCCAGCCAGAACTGGTGAAGGTCATTGGGGCGGATGAGCTGGCATCGCGCACGGGATATAGCCGGCCACACACGATCCACTGCGGACCGGAGGCTATCTACGTCAGCGCGCTCGGTGCGCCAGGGGGCGACGGGCCGGGCGGTGTCTTCACGCTCGATCCCGACGATTTCGGAGTCCGTGGCGCGTGGGAGGCGGAGCGAGGCTCCCAATATCTCGCCTACGACTTCTGGTGGCACCTGGGGCAGGACACGCTGCTCACCAGCGAATGGGGCACGCCGAATATGGTCGAGGCGGGCGTGAATCCTGATCTGTTGCTGGCTGGCAAGTATGGGCACGCTCTACACGTTTGGAATCTGAGCGATGGCCGCCACGTACAGGAGATTGACCTGGGCGCGGAGCAGCAGATGGTACTGGAACTGCGGCCCTCGCACGACCCTAACCAGACCTATGGCTTTGTAGACACGGTGCTCTCGCTCAAAGATCTGTCGTCCTCTATCTGGGTCTGGCATCGCGCGAATGGCGCGTGGCAGGCGCAGAAGGTGATCGAGATTCCGGCTGAGCCAGCCGACGTGGACGCGCTGCCGCCTGCGCTGAAGCCGTTCGGCGCGGTGCCGCCGCTGGTGACGGATATTGATCTCAGCCTGGATGATCGGTATCTGTACGTCTCGTGCTGGGGGACGGGTGAGTTCCGGCAGTACGACGTGAGCGACCCGTTCCACCCACAACTGACTGGCTCGGTCCGGCTGGGTGGCATCGTCGGCCACGCGCCGCATCCGGCGGGCGGTGCGCTCAACGGCGGTCCGCAGATGGTGGAGGTCAGCCGGGATGGCCGCCGTGTCTACGTGAGCAACTCGCTCTACGCCAGTTGGGACGCGCAGTTCTACCCTGAGGGCATCCGTGGGTGGGTCGTGAAGCTGGATGCCGACCCAGCCGGAGGTATGGCGCTCGACCCGGCGTTTTTCGTGCAGTTCGCGGGGGAACGCCCCCACCAGATCCGCCTACAAGGCGGGGATGCGTCCTCCGATTCATACTGTTTCACGTCGTGAGGGCTTGCCCAGACGTGTCCCACCCAGGATTAGAGGTCAGCGCGCGAGTGATGGGCCGATGGCGGTGGGCGGCCTTGTCCACCTGAGCTTAGAGCGGTGGCATGCCAGGGTGCGAGCCGCTCGCCAGCGCGCCTGTTTCGATGGCGCGCATCGCCGCCAGGGCGACGTGCTCGCGCCAGGGACGCGCGAGCACCTGCACGCCGATGGGCAGCCCCGCGCTGCCCTGCTCCGTCTGGCGCGCGGCACGCTCCACGCGATCCGCTGAGCGTTTGCGGTCGGACTCTTCGCCCGCGCGCACGCGCGTGACGGGGACGACGCCCGCTGGATAGCCGAGCACGTTGCAGAGCGCGGCGTAGCCGCCTGCCAGCACGAGGTCTTTGCTTGCGCCGTGGCGTAGCGCGGGCAGCGAGTGCGCGGGGCAGACGATCACGTCGAAGGGGCCACCATCGTCGGCATCCAGCGCGCGGGCGAACTGCTGCTGGTACGCCTGTTGCGCTTCGAGGAGTCGCCAGTAGTGCAGGGTATCTTTGTGGCCGAAGTTGCGGACGGTGGCGGCGAGGTGGCGCTGAGCGGTGGCGGCGAGCAGCGCGCGCAGGGTGGCTGTCGCCGGACGTGGCAGACCAGCGAGCAGCAGCAACTGGGCGATACGCGGGTCGCGCTGGCTCTTGCCGATGAATTGCTTGACGCGCGTGCCGCCGTCCGCGCCGAGGATGCCATAGAGCAGGTCCACGGCGCGTTGGACATCGGGTGGGCGCCACTCGACCACCTGCGCGCCCCGGCCCGCAAGCATGCCCGCCGCCTCGATGACGGCGCGACGCACGGCGGGGGCTGGCCTGAAGGTGGCGTCGTCGGTGAAGTAGGCGACGCGCAATCGCGCCACATCCACCGTTGTGGAGTCGCCCAGAGGCAGCGGCGGAACGGCCTGTGACCCGTCGCCGCCATTGAGGATGCGCAGCGCCAGCGCTACATCATCTACGCTGCGGGCGAGTGGCCCGGCCTGCGAGACGATGGCGCGCTGCCCCAACGACATGCCGAAGTCAGTGGCATCGGGCAGACGACTCGCCGTAGGACGCATGCCCACGATGCCGCAGAAGGCGGCGGGCGTGCGGATGCTGCCCGCGAGGTCGGAAGCCAGCCCCAGTGGTGAGCCGCCCGCAGCGATGATCGCCGCTTCGCCGCCGCTGCTGCCGCCGGTGGTGCGCTCCAGATTCCAGGGGTTGTTGGTTTTGCCGTAGACGGGGTTATCGCTCTCGTTGTAGAGCAACACCTGCGCTACGTTGGTCTTGCCCAGGATGATCGCACCCGCCGCGCGCAGCCGCGCAACGTAGGCGTCGTCATGCTCATCGCGGGTTTGGGCGCGCGCCGTCAGGCCGTGGGTCGCCGGAGTTCCAGCGACCGCGAAAGCTTCTTTGATCGTCACGGGCACGCCATGCAGCGGTCCGAGCGGCTCGCCGCGCCCGCGCGCTTCGTCCGCTGCGCGCGCTTCGGTCCGCGCCGTGTCGTAGCGCTTGACTACCACGGCGTTGAGTTGCGGGTTGGTCGCCTCGATGCGCGCGATATGCGCTTCCACCACGTCTACCGACGAGATTTCGCCGCGTGCGATGCGTTCCGCTAGCTGTGCCGCGCCCAGTTGCGTCAGCGCCTCCGTCTCCGTCTCGCTCATCCGTTCGCTTCCTCCACCCATTCACACTGTATCGCTCTCGTTGGGCCAAGTGTACCATGCGGCCAAGAGCGGGCGGCAGCAGCGGGTAGGAAGATAGGCGCGCGGTGACGCTCTGCGCCAGGGCATAGGCGCTGCCCGCCATGCGCTCTTCCGGGGCGAGGTGTGCGCGGCGCGCCGTGTAGATGCGGTTGACGGCGTAGAGCGCCAGCCAGGGGGCGAGCGCGAAATACGGCGGGCCAGAGCGATACGCGAAGAAGAGCGGCAGAATCGCCAGCAGCAGCGCGGCGTCGCCGATCTGCTCGTGCCAGCGCCAGTAGCAATACAGCGCGGTGCAGAGCGCGGCGCCTTCGAGCGCGGCGTAGAGCGACTGCGGGCCAAGCGGGAGAAGATGTCCGGTGGAGAGGGCGATCAGACCTTGCCCCATGGGAAACATCGGGTCGTTCATCGGCAGCCAGAGGCTTTCCCACCAGGCGCCGGGGCTGGCGATGAGATAGGGCAGATTGGGCAGCAGGAAGACGCCGAACACGAGTATGCTGCGCCGGAATGCCTCGCGCCAGCCATGTTCGATGAGCACCGCCAGCAGCAGAAACGGCGCGAAGAACCAGCAATATTGCTTGAAGGCGCACCCCAGGCCCAGCAGCATGGCGAAGAGCCAGCGGCGGTCACGGAAGTGCCAGGCGAGGAGGATGAAGGCGACGCAGATGATTTCGTTGTCGAGGAAGAGCGACGCGCCCATCACTGGCACCGCTGCGCCCGCCGCCAGCGCGCCCCAGTGCCGCCAGCCAACTGGTGTGAGCCAGAGAAGCCAGGCGAAGAAGAGCCAGTAGACGAGCAGATTGACATACAGGATATTGGGGACTCCGGCCCAGAGCGCGGGGACGTAGAACAGAAACGACAGGGCGGGGTAGCTGTGCAGCGTGCGTGGGTCGAGCACGCCGTGCAGCGCCTGGGGATTGGCGAGGTAGCGTGGGCCAAGCGCGGCCAATTCTGGCAGAGTTGGGAAGGTGTAGGTGTCTGCATAGATACCCTGGCGCATGGGTGTCAGTTGGGCATGGGGGAACCGCTGGAGCGCGATAGGGAAGTAAGCGTCGCTGGTGTAGGGGTTACGCCCATCGAGGGCCAGTTCGGCGTTGACGTGGGTGAAGGAGATGACGTCTACCTGATAGCCCTGCGATGGTGGCACGGCGACGGTGTAGGCGACGTAGCCCATGAATGCGAGCAACGTGCAAACGACAAGTGCGAGCGCGAAGCCGAGCGCCAGCCCGCGTATGCGCTGATAGGCACGGCGGATGGACCGGCTGGCCTGTCTGGGCATGCTGGTGATGATGAGCAGCCAGAGGCCGAGCGCGGTCGCCAGCACAGTGATCGCGCCGCGGAGGGGTGCGCCGCTGCCGGGTCCAGCAGGCACATACGCGGCAGAGGCAAAGATGAGCAGGGCGCTGCCCACCGCGACGGCGGCATAGCGTGCGGGCAGCCCGCGCGGCGCGGGTGGCGATGTGGCTCCGACCCGCACGGTCGCTTCAATGGCGTGTGTGTCGTGTGGCTCATGCTGCTGGACGAACAGGTCTTCCGTGACGCCCATGGGATCTCCTGGCGGCTACGCTACGCGGCTGAGTCGAGCGATGCAGTGCCGCTATGGGGGAGCCAGCGCGCAGAGTGTGTGCCAGGGGCATTGGCGGGCGGTGTTGCGTCAGTGATGCCGCTCATTTATTCGGCGTTGGTACGATATCGTTTCCGCACACTTCGTGTGGAGTGACACACATGCCTGGATGGCGGGCAGGCCCGTATGGTATGCTCTAGAACGCGCGTCCTATGCGCATGAGAAAGATCACCTGCCTGGTGTTTGCGCTCGGCCTGCGTCTCACCGCTCATCGGGGTGTTCGCGCACCAGGTCGTTCCCACATCAGCATAGCAGCGCAGGGCGCAGATGTGTGCGCTCGCCGTTCCACTGGGCGCCACGAATGCGCCACGCCAGACAAGGAGATGAGGAAGATGGCTGACGACAACTTCACACTCACCACGTTCTACACCTCGTGGAAAGCGTACCAGGATCATCTCAAAGCAGCGCTGGCGCCGCTCACCGCAGAGCAACTTGCGCTGCGCGCCGCCCCGGGCCTGCGCTCCGTCGGCGAGAACGCCGCGCACATCATCGGCTGCCGTGTCGGCTGGTACACCTATACCCTGGGCGAGGAGGCCAGCGCGGACCTGAAGGCGGTGCGCTGGGATGATCCCGACGGGCCTGCCAAATCGGCGGACGAGTTGGTGCGCGGCCTCGACCTCACCTGGCGCTTGATGACCGATTGCCTGGCTCGCTGGAGTCCCGACGACATGCGGCAGACCTTCCCCGACGACTGGGATGGCGAGCAAGTGCAGTTGTCGCGCGCGTGGATCGTCTGGCATGTGCTCGAACACGATCTGCATCACGGCGGCGAGGTCTCGCTCACTCTTGGCATGCACGGAATCCAGGCGGAATTCGCCATCTGAGTTCGGAGCGCCGCTGGTAATCTGGGAGTTCACTGCGTAGGCGTGGAGCGCTTTGCCGACTATTGCGATATGCGTCCCACTGCTATCCCAGGTTGCCCGCGCAGAAACTGAAAGCCGAAGGCAGGCAAAGCTAGCCGACCTCGAACGCGATAGAGCGGTTGGGGGAGATGTTTGGTGCGAGTAGAGCGTGGTTTCGCAATGGAATAACAAGTTGAGACCACGCCTAGGTTAAAGTTCGATTTTCTGCGATCTTGTTTATCGTTCCCGTTTTGAGGGATGAGCCACAGAATAAGAACGATGCGTGCCGCTGGGCGCGCCTGAAGGCCCGTCGTAGTATCACGGCCTCTGAGAGGTTGCTAGATGTTGGAGGGACTCGGTCATGAGAAAAGTCATTGTCCTTGAATTCATCACTCTTGATGGTGTCATACAAGCTGGAGGCGGGCCAGAGGAAGATACCAGTGGTGGCTTCGCGTATGGCGGGTGGCAAGCTCCATATTCTGATGATGTTATTGGAACCGCTGTGGATAAGCAGATGAATATGCCATTTGATCTGTTGTTAGGGCGCACAACCTTTGAAATTTGGGCGTCGCACTGGCCGCACCATGCCGACATGTGGCCAGGCGTCAATCCAGCCACCAAGTACGTCGCCTCGACTACCATGACGTCTCACGAGTGGCAGCCCTCCGTGTTTTTAGGCGGAGACATTGCGGAACAAGTCACCAAACTCAAGCAGCAGCCAGGGCCGGATTTGCACGTGTACGGCAGTGCAAATCTCCTTCAGACGCTCATGAAGCATGACTTGGTTGATGAGTACTGGCTCAAGATCTATCCGATCACATTGGGCAGTGGAAAACGGTTGTTTGCCGATGGCACCATCCCGGCGGCATTCAAGGTGACGGAGAGCCACGTCTCCCCATGTGGCATCATTATCGTGAATTACGCGCGTGCAGGCGCAATCACAACCGGAAGTCATGGAAGTTGAGTTAGCCAAAAAGACGGCAACGCGAGGGCTGCGACAGCTCTCGCATTGCCCTTGCTTCGAGCCGATCATGTGCATCCCTGCGTGCATGCCCTTTCTTCGCTAGACAATGCCCTCTCCACCGCGCTCTGCCGCAGCCTGGCATGCGGAGATCGGGGTGGGAGGAGCCGTTGGAGTCGGTCCCATTCGGCGTCGGAGAGATCGCTTGGATAGCGTGGCGTCATGTCGTAGAGCATAGGTCTTGCCGCCCCTGCCCTTCACTGCAAGACATGCTCTTAGACTACCAGTTCCCGGTAGTCAGTGGTGGCCAGATAGCGCGCAGAAATCTTCGCGAGGAAACATGCGTTATAGTTATATGATGGGGATGTGGCGAGCGGAGGAACGAAGATGGCGAAAGCACCGAACGCGCAGGCGCAGGATTCGCGGGGCAATGGCCATCGGTTGGTAGCGAATACACAGCGCATCCATACGTACATGAGCGCTAATGAGACGCTCACGCACTTCGCGCTCGGATACCGCCACGAGACGATTAGTGGCTCTCTCATCGTACATGCGGACTGTTTCGAGTGGCTGGGCAGCATTCCCGCGAACAGCCTGCACGCGATCATCACTGACCCTCCATATGGCGTGAAGGAGTACAACTTCGACCAGATGGAGAAACGTGCGAACGGCAATGGCGGCGTGTGGCGCATTCCTCCCTCGTTCGATGGCCACACGCGCGCGCCACTGCCGCGCTTTACCGCGCTGAACGCGAACGAGCGCGCGACGCTCTACCGCTTCTTTGTGGAGTGGGCACGGCAGGTGACGCATGCGTTGCGCCCCGGCGGCCATGTCTTGCTGGCGAGCAACGCTTTTCTCTCACAATTGGTGTTCTCGGCTCTTGTCGAAGGCAGTTTGGAGTTTCGTGGCGAGTTGATTCGTCTCGTGCGCACGTTGCGCGGCGGTGACCGGCCCAAGAACGCTGAAGACGAGTTTCCTGATGTCTGCTCACTGCCACGCGGATGCTATGAACCGTGGGGCATTTTCCGCAAGCCGCTGCCCGCGCATATGACAGTAAGTGACTGCTTGCGCGAGTTCCAGACCGGTGGACTCCGGCGACGACCAGATGGCAATCCATTCAGCGATGTGGTGCTGAGCGAGCGTACTCCCCGGCGCGAGCGCAATATCGCCGATCATCCCAGCCTCAAGCCGCAGTCGTTTCTCCGCCAACTCGTGTATGCCGCGCTCCCTCTCGGCGAGGGTGTCATTGCCGACCCATTCATGGGATCTGGCTCGACGGTCGCGGCGGCAGAGGCGATGGGAGTTCACTGCGTAGGCGTAGAGCGTTTCGCCGACTATTACGACATGAGCCGTACCGCCATTCCCAGGCTGGCGGCGTTGAAGCCGAGAACGGAAGCGCAAGCGGAGCTAGCCGACCTCGGACAAGACATGGCTACTACAATTGAACAATTGCCGTTCTCATTTGAATGAGGCTGGATAGCGCGCTACTCTTCGGACAGCGTGTCCTCATTTGTCTCAGACTGATCTACAGGCACTTCACTAGCATTGCCAGGAGCACGGTATATCCAGTTTGCCTCCATTTTGGCGTAACCAGCAGGGGTAACACTCGCTGTTATGGTTCTTCGACTGGTTTCAGAGCGACCGGAAAAGCTCCAATCCTCTCGCTGAAGCTGAGCGCCCACCACTTTGACGAAGCGAAATGGCCTTGGGGCTATGCCCTTCTCTGCGTCGGACGGCCGGTTGGAATCAAATACGAACACCATAAGCCAGCTTTCCTCCGCGTTGTGCCCTTGCCAGCCGCTGGGGTAACGTGATGCCTTGATTTCAATCCTTTCGTGAGCATATTGCACGGCATTGCCAGGATACGTGCCCACGGGGAACAAATCAGGATGGCCGTTGTGGTATCCATTCTTCGCGAGCGTCTTGCAAGACTTGGGAATTACTGACATTCATGAATTCGCTGACGATGCCGCTGAAATTGGCGGGCATCAAGAGCGATTCCAGACCTAGCATACCCTGAGCGTGCAATTGTTCATTCACAAGCTGAAGAAATTGAGTGGACGATGCCATAGCCTGATGAATGTCTTCAGTTGTGCAGCCATAGGGTATGACGGCATGAAGATTGAAATTGCCAGGGACAACCAGCGCAGGTATGCATGCCCTGTGCTCTACTTCATCCGCATCATCGCTCACCTGACACCCCTACCTCTTCACCGGCGCTTTCATGGCCTCGGCCACCGCCGCCAGCGCGCGATCAATGTCGGCGGCGGTGATGCCGTAGTGGGTGACGGCGCGGATGCGTCCGTCGTCGCCACCGGAGAAGAGCACGCCCGCGCTGGCTGCCGCCGTCACCAGCGGCGTCACGTCGCCGGGCTGGCCGTCTGCGCCGCGCACGCCGAAGAAGAGGATGTTGGTCTCGACGGTCTCTGGCGCGATAGTGATGCCGGGGATATTCGCCAGCCCATCAGCCAGCGTCTTCGCATTGGCGTGGTCTTCGGCCAGCCGGTCTACCATCTCGGTGAGCGAGAGGATGCCCGCCGCCGCCAGGATGCCCGCCTGACGCATGCCGCCGCCCAGCAGCTTGCGCCCGCGCCGCGCCTCTTCGACGTATGCGCGCGACCCCGCCAGCATCGAGCCAACCGGCGCGCTCAGCCCTTTGGAGAGGCAGAACATCACGCTATCCACCTCGGCGGCCAGCGCACTCACCGGCAGTCCCAGCGCCACCGCCGCGTTGAAGACCCGCGCGCCATCCATATGCACTGGCAGCCCATGCGCGCGGGCCGGCGCGGCCAGCTCACGCAGCGTCTCCGGCGGCAGCACGCGCCCGCCGCACATATTGTGGGTATCCTCGACGCAGAGCAGCCCCGTGCGCGCCTCATGGATATCCTCGCCCTGGAAGGCGCGCGCCAGCCGGGCGCGGTCCAGCGTGCCATCGGCCAGCGTGGGCACAGAGCGGATCGCGGAGCCGTTGAGCCGCGCCGCGCCGCCGACCTCGTAGAGATACACATGCGAGCGGTCGCCCGCGATCACCTCGTCACCACGGCGGCAATGGGTGAGAATGGCAATGGTGTTGCCCATCGCGCCCGACGGCACGAAGAGCGCGGCTTCTTTGCCGACCGTCTCCGCCGCCAGTTCTTCCAGGCGGTTGACGGTGGGATCTTCGCCATACACGTCGTCGCCGACCTCGGCGCGGTACATCGCTTCGCGCATCGCGGGGGTGGGATGGGTCACGGTATCGCTGCGCAGATCAATCTTGGGGCCACCGGCCAGCGCGCCAACGCGCGCCTCGTAACTGCTGGACATGGGGAACACTTCCTCTGGCATGAATGGCGACGCGCCGGTTTGGCGGCAGCATCACAACAGGAGACATTGCCAGAAAGTGTAGCACAGGCAAACCACGCTGAACCCACAAAAAATCGGCCCAGCGGGAGGGCATCCCACCGGACCGAGGCTTCCCCGAGCGGGGAGCTACTTCTTGCCCTTCGCGGCAGGCTTGGCCGGAGACATCTTCACCTTTGCCACCGCGTCGGTCAGTTCTTTGCCCGCGGCAAACTTGACACGGTTGCGCGCAGGCACCGTGATCTTCTCGCGGGTCTGCGGATTGACGCGCACGCTCTCGGCGGTCTCTTTGACGCTGAAGACGCCGAAGCCGACGAGGCGCACGGTCTCGCCGTGTTCGAGGGACTCGCGGATCGCCTCGAGGGTCGCATTCACGAATTCGGTGGACTCTTTGGCGCTCTTGTTGGCCTTGGTTGCCACCAACTTGATCAGATCTTGTCGGCCGACTGGCATGGAATTCGCCTCCTCAAATGCTGTGCGGGCACTCACGATGAATGGCCGCTCATCTGGCGGATACACGCAATGGGAACCGCCCCAGGCGCATCGCGCCTCCTCGCGGGTGCGTACTCGCCGGTCGCAAGCATAGCACCGAATGCGGCCAGTAACAACCGTGCGTGACACGTATCAGCGACTACTGGCCAGACACTTCCAGCAACCGGGTTTGGCGGTCTCGCTGGCGAAGCCGGAATAATTCAGACTTCGCCAAAATAGTACACAAAACTTCGTGCAAGCGCAAGGGCGATGCAAATCGCAATTCGATTCAGTACTTCATTCCTATT
Organism: Ktedonobacterales bacterium; assembly: GCA_030167145.1. Lineage (GTDB taxonomy): Bacteria > Chloroflexota > Ktedonobacteria > Ktedonobacterales > JADMIN01 > SMAG-U1939. The sequence goes on from CP126532.1 coordinate 1,669,832, forward strand.
AGCTCAGGTACTATGCGGTTTCGGCGCAACCGGACTCTGAGATGCGGTTCACGTTTCTCACGCGGCACTTGTAGATGTGCAGGTCGTCAATTGCACGGCGTTCGATGGCGGCCTAACGATGAGAGCGTGATACGGGGTATCGCTTGGTGGTCATTATCGGTTGCCCGCGTGATACAATTTGGGCGGCGCCAGCGAGCCGGGCGCGGCATCTGCGGCAGAGGTAGCAAGCGCCTGGTCTCCTGGCACGCATTTGGCGGCAGCGCAGCCGCACCAGGGGGCTGTTCCCCACATGTACCGTTCGATGAGGAGGGTTTTCGCTATATGGCTATTCGCGTGGGCATCAACGGATTCGGCCGCATCGGTCGCCAGAGCTTGAAGGCGATGCTGGATCGCTATCCCGGCCAGATCGAAGTCGTCGCCGTCAACGATATTACCGACACCGAAACCAACGCGCATCTGTTCCGCTATGACTCGACCTATGGGCGCTTCCCCGGCAAGGTGGAGGTGGTAGACGACAATGATCTCGCCATTGATGGCAAGGTCATCAAAGTCTTTGCCCAACGTGATCCAGGGCAGATTCCGTGGGGTGAGGTGGGCGCGCAGATCGTGATCGAGAGCACTGGCCTCTTCACCGACGGCCCCAAAGCGGCGGCGCATATGCGCGACACCGTCAAGAAGGTGATCATTTCCGCTCCGGCCAAGGGCGAGGACATCACGCTCGTGCTGGGCGTCAACCAGGATAAGTACGATCCCGCCAAGCACAATATCATCTCCAACGCCTCCTGCACTACCAACTGCCTGGCTCCCGCCGCCAAGGTCATCAACGACAGCTTCGGCATCGAAAAGGGGCTGATGACCACAGTCCACTCCTACACCAACGATCAGCGCATCCTCGACGTGGTGCATAAGGATCTGCGGCGTGCCCGCGCCGCCGCGCAGAACATCATCCCCACCACCACCGGCGCTGCTCGCGCCCTGGCGCTCGTCATCCCGGAGTTGAAGGGCAAATTTGATGGCTTCTCGCTGCGCGTGCCCACAGCCACCGTCTCGGTGGTGGACTTCGTGGCGACACTGAGCAAGCCGACGAGCGTCGCAGCCGTCAACGACGCATTCAAGGCCGCCGCCGCTGGCGCGATGAACGGCATCCTCGACTACACCGATGAGCCGCTGGTCTCCACCGACTTCCGTGGCGACGCGCACTCCTCGATCATTGATGGCCAGTCCACCATGATGGTCGGCGATAACTTCCTCAAGGTCGTGGCGTGGTACGACAACGAGTGGGGCTATTCCTCGCGGGTCGCGGACCTCACCAACTTCATCGGGGAGCGCCTGTAGCCATGGACAAAGCCACCGTGCGTGACATTGACGTGCGGGGCAAGCGTGTGCTGGAGCGTGTGGACTTCAACGTGCCGCTCGATGAGCGCGGCGCGATTACCGATGACACGCGCATCCGTGCCTCGCTGCCCACGATCCAGTATCTGCTGGACGCTGGCGCATCTGTCGTGCTGATGAGCCACCTGGGCCGCCCCAAGGGCAAGGTAAATCTGAAATACAGTCTCAAGCCGGTCGCGGAACGGCTGAGCGCGCTGTTGGGGTGTCCCGTGCAGTTCGCGCCGGAGTGCGTGGGTGCGGAGGCAGAACGGATGGCGCTGTCGTTACGGACGGGCGACGTGCTGCTGCTGGAAAACCTGCGCTTCCACCCCGAAGAGGAAGCCAACGACCCCACCTTCGCAAAGCAGCTTGCCGCGCTCGGCGAGGTCTACGTCAACGACGCCTTCGGCAGCGCGCACCGCGCCCACGCCAGCACGGAGGGTGTGGCGCACGACCTGCCCGCCGTCGCCGGTTTGCTGATGGAGAAAGAGCTGAACTTTCTCGGCGGCGCACTGGAACATCCCAAACGCCCATTCGTCGCCATCTCTGGCGGCGCGAAGGTCTCGGATAAGATCGCCGTGCTGGATCGGCTGATTGACATCAGCGACGCAGTGCTGATCGGCGGCGGCATGGCCAACACCTTCTTCAAGGCCAACGGCCTCTCCGTCGGCGACTCGCTGGCCGAAGATGACAAGCTGGACGAGGCGCGACGCCTGATGGCGAAGGCGCGGGCCACGGGCAAACGATTCGTGCTGCCGGTGGATGTGGCGCTGGCGGACCGCTTCGCCGCGGACGCCGACCGCGTGATTTCGACGCCGGACCATGTGCCGGATGGCTGGCGCATTCTGGATGTCGGCCCGCAGACGCTGGTGGCCTTCGGCGATGTGCTAGCGGACGCGCAGACGATTCTCTGGAACGGCACGATGGGCGTCGCGGAGTTCCCGGCCTTCGCCCAGGGCACCAACGCGCTTATTAACCTGCTGATCGAGCGTACCGAAGAGGGCGCGATCACCATCGTCGGCGGCGGCGATTCGGCGGCGGCGGTGGAAGCGGCAGGCGCGGCGTCGAAGCTCTCCCACGTCTCCACCGGCGGCGGCGCGTCGCTGGAATTTCTAGAAGGGCGCGAGTTGCCAGGGGTTGCGGCGCTGCGCGACAAGGGCGATACAGGCGACAAAGGAGGCGCCGCATGAGCGGTTCCACGGTCCGGCGCGTGCCGATTATCGCGGGCAACTGGAAGATGAATCTCGGCCCGACGGAGGCGCGCGACTTCGCGGCGAGCATCCTGGCCGATCTGGGGTCGCTGCCCAGCGTGGAGCGCGTGCTCTGCCCGCCCGCGATTTCGATTCCGGCGGTTCACGCCGTCACCAGCGGCAGCGATCTCCGGCTGGGCGCGCAGAACATGTACTTCGAGGAGAAGGGCGCGTACACCGGCGAGATCTCGCCGCTGATGCTCCAGGGTCTCTGCGAGTATGTGATTCTGGGCCACTCGGAGCGGCGCGGCTACTTCGGCGAGACCGATGAACTGGTCAACCGCAAGGCGCTCTCCGCGTTCGCGCACAGACTGCGGCCCATCGTGTGCGTGGGCGAGCGTTTGGAAGACCGCGACGCGAACCTGACCGAGCGGGTGATTACGACGCAGGTGCAGGGCAGCCTTGCTGGTCTGCCCGCTGAGCGCCTGGGCGAATTAGTCGTGGCCTACGAGCCGATCTGGGCCATTGGCACGGGCCGCGCCGCGACAGCACAAGATGCCGCCGATGTGGTGGCGATCATCCGTGCGCTGCTCGTCGAGATGTACGGCGCGGTGGCAGCGGGCCAGGTGCGCGTGCAATATGGGGGCAGCGTGACTGCGGCGAACATCGCCGAGTTCGCCGCCAATCCCGATATTGACGGCGCGCTGGTCGGTGGGGCGAGCCTCAAGCCGGAGTTTGTGGAGATCGTGCGCAAGACGGCGGCGGTGAAGGGCGCGTGAGGGCAAGTGAGGGCGAGTGAAATAGCGGCGAGGTTTAGTTGAGCTTGGCGCTCAACTCACGAATCTCGCGGAGCCGCTTGCGCAAGCGGCTGATTTCCGGCGCGTGGGGGGCGCGTTCCGCATATGCCGCCAGGTCAGCGGCGGCCAGCAGGGTCTCGCCGAGCGCCAGCCGCAGCAGGCCACGGTCACGCAGTTCTTCGGCCAGATCGGGGCGCAGCGTCACTAGTCGGTCGGTTGCCGCCAGCGCCAGCGCCGAATCACCCTTGCGCAGATAGATAGTCTTGAGGTTGCGCAGCATCCGCGTGAGGATGGCGCGGGTCGTCACCGGCGCGAACCAGCTCGCGTCTACCAATGGCCCGCCCGCCTGCTCCGACATCAAGCCCAGCACGAAGCGGCGGCAGGTGGCATAATCCATGATCACAGCGTGCGAAAAGGCGTCTATGAAGAGATCGCCGCCTTCCTCCTCTGGCAGCGGCCACTTGGCCACGAAATGCGCGGGCAACCCCACCCCCACCAGCGGCGCGCCCAGCCGCCGCGCAACCTCGATATAGAGCGCGCTGAGCGTAATCGGCAGCCCTTTGCGGCGCTCCAACACTTCGCTTAGAAAGCAGTTGCGTGGATCATAATAACGCTCGGTATCGCCACGGAAGCTCTCGCGCTCTGCCAGCACGGCGCGCAGCGCCGTCAGCGTGCGCTCCGCCGTCGCGCGTTCGCATGTGGTTTCCGCCGCGAGCAGAGCGCCCGGCGCCATGCCCAGTTCGCCGCGTACAGCATCCGCCAGCGCATCGAGTTGGCGCAGCGCGGGACCGTGCGGGCGTGGCGGATACGCCACCTCCGCGAGCAAGAGCGCGCCTTCATCCAGCGCCAGCCGGTCATCGGGCTGGGCGGCATAGGCGCTGAACCGCAACGCGGGGGCAAGCCCGGTCTCATGTGCCATCACTGCTGGCGCTCCCTTTCACGCCGTCTCCTGTACTCTGCGCATTATACGCCGCACAGCCAGGAAAACGACCGGGTACACTTGTGGGGGATATGCGCGCAACTGAGCCGTGCATTGTGCGTAGATATGCGTAGCCGGTTGCGGGTGAGCGTTGCGGGAACCCGACGCGCTATGGTGGCGTCACCATGTCATGCCAAGTTGCGCTGGGCCGTCGTTCTGCGCGGCGATTTTGCGGCGCCCATGCCGCAAGGTGATCACAATAGGGGAGAACGGCGGGTGGCGCGTTAGGCGATAAAGGCAGCTCTCGGCATGAATGCCGAGGGTAATCCTGGTTGGGCGGGTGTGGTGATACGGCGGGCGGCAAAAGTTGGTATCATACGGCAGTGCTGGTCAGTGCAGACGTATGGGAGAGGATAGGTGCGGGTGATGCGGCATCAGAATCGGGCGATTCGGCGGATGGTGTGGGTCATGCCGCTGCTCGCAGCGCTGTTCGTCAGCGCGTGCAGCGGTTCGCCTAGCACTTCGACTCCTTCAACTCCGTCAACCAATATCGTCACGGGCACGCCGCCGCCGCAGACCCCCGCGCCCGCTGGCACACAGCAGGCGAGTTACAAAGGCGTGTATCAATTCATCGGCCAGAAGAATGCCGCTAATGCGGCGCTGCCGTACCTGGCGGGGGCTGCGCTCAATTTCTACTGGTCCGATATCGAGCCCGCCAAAGGTCAGTTCAACTGGAATCTGATTGATACGGCGATGGCTCCCTGGACTTCGCACGGCAAACATGTCATCCTGCGTATCACCGCTGCTGGCAACAACAACGGCGACGCATCTTCGGCGCAACGAACGCCACAGTGGGTCTTCGATGAGGGCGTGCCGAGCGTGAAGCTCCCTAGCGGGGCGGTCTATCCGCAGTATTGGAATGCGACGTGGCTCAAGGAGTTTGGCGGGTTCATTCAGGCATTCGCCGCACACTATGACGGCAATCCCGCGATCACCTACGTCAATATCGCCACGGGCAACGACGGCGAGACCATCCCCATCAAGGCGAAGAATCCACAGGCGGTGTCGCAGATTCAGGGCATGGGCTACACCGACGAACTCTGGTTCAATACGATCCAGCGCATCGCAGGCATCTATACCGCCAATTTCCACAAGACACCGCTGGCGATGCAGATAGATCGCACGTTTGTCGGCGGCACGGCAGGCTATAACGAGGGGAAGGTCATCAGCTTCGCGAACAGCCTGGGCATCTGGCTGCAATGCGACAGCCTGAACCAGAACACATCGCTTGGCCCACCGTGGACACAGCGCCCGCTGGCGGTGGAGCAGGGCCAGTCCGCCAGCCAGAGCGGCTATCCGCTTTCGGTGGATCTGCAACAAGGGCTGAGCCTGAAAGCCAGCTTTATCCTGATCTTCGTCGGCGACATCAACAACGCCGCCAATCAGGGTGCGCTGCAATCCGCCGCAACGCAGATTGTCGGTGGGTGATGCTTCAATCGGAAGGGTGCGTAGCATGAATCCGCACACATCAGAGGCGTCATCCACCACGATATATCCTAGTCGGGCAAAGGGTCTTTGCTTTGCGGCAAGCGCAATGTTTATGTGTTTCGTGGCCGCATATTGGGCTTGGGTTCTCCACAACCTTCTTATCGCTATCCTCTGTGCCTGTGTGGTCATCCTCATGGGCTTTTTCGCAATAGTCACTCTCATCACCATTTTCATGGTACGTCCACTCTTATTGGCTACTGAAGAAGGTGTTGAATACAGAGGATTCCCATACATGTTTAGGCGTTCCGCGCGTTGGAGATGGGCTGATATTGCTTCTATTTCGCTTATTTCTTTGGCAGATGGGCCATATTCTGGGGCCATCTTTGGCAGATATCAACTCGACATCCGAGCCAAGCAAGGCCCACCGCGCGTCTGCGCCTGGCAATGGGAGTTACCTAAATCGGCGCCTACCACACTTCGCCTGATCTCTGATCGGTATCGCGACCAAATTCAGCGCCACAGAGTAGCAATCAAGGGACTGTAAGGATCATGGCGAATCAAATCGGCAGAAACACCATTTTCCCTGGTCGGCAAAAGAATAGGTATGTAGCCGTTGGAGGCGCGCTCCGATCCAGCAAAACCCGACATAATGTGATAGAATATGAACGGAAGTTCTAGCCCATTTTTGGCCACGCCAGCGGCGACCGCTGGCAGACGGAGGCCCACCCATGTTTCAGTTTACGCAAACCGTTCAGCTCCTGCCCGATCCGGGCGAACACATAGAGGATTTGCTGCCCGCGCAGGTGCCCAACCAGAAGATCGCCGAGGTGCTGTTCAATATCGCCACCATCCTTGAGATGCAGTCGGCCAACCCGTATCGCATCGAGGCGTATCGCAATGCCGCGCGTGGCATCATCGCGCTACGTGAGCCGGTCGGGCCGATCTTCGCGCGTGGCGAGAAGCCGCCAGTGCCGGGGCTTGGCGAGCGGCTGCGGCGCAAGATCACCGAACTGGTGATGACCGGCCACATGACGTTCTACGATGATCTCTGCGAGGAGTCGCTGCCTGAAGATGTGCGCGATCTGATGCGTGTGCCGCATATCGGCCCGCGCACGGCGCTGCGGCTGGCGGGTCAGCTCGACATTCACTCGGTGCCGGAGTTGCTGCGCGCCGCCGAAGAGCAGCGCATCCGCCAGTATTACGGCTTTGGTCCGCGCAGTGAGCGCCGCATCTATGAGGGCGCGCTGGCCGTACTCGCCGCGACGGCGAGCGCCGCGCCAGCAGCGACGCCCGCGACGGATGCCGAGGACGACCCACAGGCGAGCCATGCGCCAGCGGCGTAACCTGCCACATTCAGCCGAAAAGGGTCAGTGCTGCTGAACATTTCGCCCAAACCGTTGACGCGCCGGACCGTCTGTTCTATACTCGCTTGCGACGACCGGCGCGTTGCGCTGTTCATCGTGATTCATCGTGCGCTTCTCATGCCGATGCGCTGTTGCTGTGGATGGTGGTGGAGACGAAAAGGAGCGGGTGCTAACATGAGCAAGGCAGAGTTCATCGAGCGCATACGGGAGTCTCGCACCGCGCTCAACGATGCCATCAGTGGCCTCACAGAAGACCAGATGAGCCAGGATCTCGTGACCGCTGAATGGACTACCCGCGACATTCTGGCGCATATCGCCGCCTGGCAGGGTGAGGCGACACTGGCGGTGGAGCGCGCCGCGCGTGGCGAGGTGGTGGGGCCGCTGATCTCTGAGAGTGTGGACGAATGGAATGCTCGCCGCATCGCGGAGCGCCGCCGCCTGCCGCTGATGGATGTCGTGGAGGAGTACCACGCCAATTACGACCGCCTGCTCACCGCGCTGGAACGCTGGCCCGACGATAGCGTTCCGCTTGGCCCGGCTGGCTGGGATGCAACCGCCGAACTGTGGTGGGTCACTGAGCATGACGGCGAGCATGTCGAGGTTGTCCGCGCCTATCGCAAGCGCGCCCAGGCATAGAGATAGGCATAGAGACAGGCATAGATCGGCGAGCCACCCCTCCCATCCGTAGGGGCGTCCGGCGGACGCCCATTGCTCGGCATGTACTCTCCAAGGTAGCCATCTGGTGGGGCGGACATTCCTGTCTGCCCGCGTGCGCTCTGGTGGGGCGGACATTCCTGTCTGCCCGCGTGCGCTCTGGTGGGGCGGACATTCCTGTCTGTCTCTGCTCTCCCCAACCCGCGACGGCGGGTTTTGTGGCCGACAGGCCTTCAGGCGCGGTTTCAACCGCCCGCTCCCTCGCGCATCACGTAGCCGATGGTAGGCGCGACTCGACGTTTCACGCCCGCATGGGATACCCTACACTGTAATATGGACGCTGCCATGCGAGTCGAAGCGGCGCGGAACAAATACCCGCGTCGCACGTCTGGGTAGATGGGCATGGCACACGACGGACGCGGTTTATAGCGAGGGACCGAACTGATGGGCGAACTCTTCGTGTGGTGGCTCGCGCTTGAGGTGATCGGCCTCGTCGCGCTGCCACTCACCGCCACGTTGTTCGCCAACCTGCCCGATCGCGGGTGGGCGCTCAGCAAGCCGCTGGGCCTGCTGCTCTTCGGGTGGCTGGTTTGGTTCCCGCTGGCCGCTATCTCCGCGCTCCCCTACTCCCCCGCCTGGATCATCGGCGTCTTTCTGGTGTTCGCCGCTGGCAACGCGCTGCTCGTGCGCCGTAACGTGGAGCTGCGCGCGGCCTTCCGGCGGCTGCTCGTGCGCGGGCGGGGATATATCATCGCGAGCGAAGCGATCTTCGCGGGGGCGTTCGCCTTCATGGCGTGGCTGCGCTCCTTCACGCCGGACGTGCGCGACACCGAGAAGTTCATGGATGTCGCTTTCCTCAGTTCGCTGTGGCGCGCGGGACATCTGCCCGCTCCGGACCCCTGGCTGAGCGGTGAGCCGATCAATTACTACTACTTCGGCCATTTCTTGCTGGCGACACTGGCGAAGGTGCTGGGTCCGCAGCCAGGGACAGCCTTCAATATCGGCATCGCCGTGGTCTTCGCGCTGGCCGCTGTCGCGATTTTCGGCGTGGCCGCCAATATCGCCGCTGCTGTGGGGCCAGCGGCGAACGCGCTGCGCCGCGCGATTCCCGCCGGGCTGGCCTCGGCGCTGCTGGTGCTGGTGCTGGGCAACCTGAACGCGGCGCAGACGTGGTGGAAGCTGGCCAATGACATCGCGCACGCGCAGCCCGCGCGCTATTCCAGTCCGTGGGCCTTCTGGCTACACCGCGATCTGTGGACGCTGTATGATTGGTGGCCGCCGTCGCGCGTCATCCCCAACACGATCAACGAGTTTCCCGCGTTCAGCTTCACCCTGGCCGACCTGCACGCGCACATTCTGGCGCTGCCCTTTGCCGCGCTGGCAGTAGGGCTGGCCTTTAATGTGCTGCTGGCGCGGGGGCAGGGCGTGCGGGCGTTCGGTAGCGGCATGGGCGGCATCCTGGCGCTGCTGGGCACGAGTATCGCGCTGGGCGGGCTGTATGCGCTCAACGGCTGGGATCTGCCGACGTACCTGGGGCTGGCGCTGCTGGCGCTGGCGATTCAGCAGTGGCTGGCGCATGGGCGCCGCCTGAGCAGCCTGCTCGGATTCAATCTGTTTACCGCCGCCGTGCTGCTGACCGCCTTCGCCTTCCTGGCCTACCTGCCATTCTATCGCGGCTTCGTCTCCCCCTCCGAGGGTTTCGCCGGGGTTGCCCTCACCGACCGCACGCCGGTTGGCTACGAATTCGCCATCTTCGGCCTGTTCATCTTCATCCTTGGCTCACTCATCGCCGTCTGGCTGGCGCGCATGCTCACGGGCAGAGTTGCCCAGGCGACTGCTGGCGTGGGGACGCAACCCAGCATATGGGCCAGCCTGCACGGGCAAGAGCGGCGTGCGGCGTGGCTGACGATTGGCATCACGCTGGTGTTGCTGCTGCTATGGACGGCGCGCTCGCCGGAGAATACCGGATGGACGCTGTTCTGGTGCGCGCTATTCATCCTCGGCTGCGCCGCGCTGGTCTGGCAGCGCATCGCGCCCGCAGCCGCGACATCCGCCAGCGAGAGACGCATGCTCTGGGGCGAGCAGCAGGCCCGCCGCGCCGAAATCTGGGTGCTGTGTTTGGTGGGCACGTCGGCGGCGCTGGTGGGTGTCTGCGAACTGATCTTCCTGCGCGACATCTTCGGCACGCGCATGAATACCGTCTTCAAGCTGTATTTCCAGGCATGGCTGCTGCTCGGAATCGCGAGCGGTCCGGCGCTGGCGTGGCTCTTGGGCATGGCGCGAGGCGCACTCGCCACGGTCTTCCCGCTGGCTGCGGCGGTGGCCACGCCTGTGCAGGCGAAGGAGGCGGGTCCGACGCTGGCGTTCGCAGGCACAACACGGGCGGGCGTTGCCACGCCGCCTGAGCCGCCCGCGCAACACGAGCGCGTACAATCAGGAGATGCGGCAGACGCGAATGCTGATGAGACGCTCGTCGTGGAACGTTCCTCTATCACCGGCGCGAACCGGGCCGTGCGCCAGGCATCCAGCCAGCCGAACATCCCAGCGGCTTTACGTTGGGCGGGCGCAGGCGGTATCCTGATCTGGATAGCGTGTCTTGTCGCGCTGGCGGGCGCGGCGCTGATCTATCCGGTGCTGGCGGCTTCGGCGCGCACCCAGAACTTCTCGTTGCCGCGCGGACTGGACGGCACGGCCTACATGGCGACGGACCCCGTAGACTGGCCAGCGGATTGTTCATTCGTGGGCGCAGGCAGCAACCGCGGCGACAACACCGCCATCGCCTGGCTCAATACGCATGTTAGTGGCTCGCCGGTGATCGTCGAAGCGCCGGGCTGCGAGTGGACGCGCTACAGCCGCATCTCGGCGTTCACCGGGCTGCCCACGCTGCTCGGCTGGCCTGGCGGCCACGAAGGCGAGTGGCGCGCGGGCTGGCTAGCTCAGACTGGCGAGACGAATATTTTCGCGGAGCGGCAGAGCGCGATCAACCAGATCTATACCAATCCCGATGCTGGCGCGGTGCTGGCGCTGCTCCGGCGCTACAACGTTCGATATGTGTACGTCGGCGTGGCAGAGCGCAATCTGTATCCGCAGGCCGACCTGGGGCGCTTCGGCGCATTTCTACAACAAGTCTATGCGCGCGACGGCGTGACAATCTATGCCGTCCCACAGTCATAATCTGCAGAGTAGTGAGGATCGTTTGCAAAAGGGTGGGCATATGGCGAACGGAGCAGCAAAGCGAAGCATGAAGGCGCGGCGGCGCTCGCAGCGGAACACCCCGCGCGACCAGCGCATAGGCGACGGACTCGTCCTGTCGGGCGGGGCGGCGGCGCTACCCATGTCAAGCGCCGCACGGGCATCCACGCCGGAGGGATTCGCGTCGTCGGTCTCCGAACTGCCACCGTCCCCCACCACCGAGCCTGCGGCGACTGAAACGCAGACGCGAGCGAATGGTGCGCGGGACGCGCTGCTGCTGGCGGCTGGGCGGCTGGGCGACGGTCTGCGCGCCACCGGCCAGCGCATCCGCAATCTGAGCATCGAACAGTGGCTGTGGATCGCGGTGATATTGCTGGGCGCCGTGCTGCGCTTCTGGGGGCTGGGCGACAAACCGCTGCACCACGACGAGAGCATGCACGCCTACTTCTCGCTGATCTTCGCCGAGAATCCTTCCAGTTACTCCTACGATCCGCTGCTGCACGGCCCCTTCCAGTTCCACGCCGAAGGGCTGATGTTCGCGATCATCCTCGTCTTGCAACATATCTTCGTGCCGAACCCCGTGGGCAATCCGTGGATCAACGACACCACGGCGCGCTTCGTACCCGCGCTCTTCGGCATCGGCATCGTGGCGTTGCCCTTCTGGCTGCGGCGCGAGCTAGGGCGCGTGGGCGCGCTGGTCGCGGCGTTCCTGCTGGCGGTCTCGCCGTCGTTCGTCTATTTCTCGCGCTTTCTGCGCGAAGACATCTATTTCAACTTCTTCATGTTCCTGATGGTAGTCTGCGCCATCCGCTACGCGCGTGAACGCAGGATGCGCTGGTTCGTCGGTCTCTTTGCGGCGACGATTCTGGCCTACGCTACCTTCGAGGGCATCTTCCTTACCTTCGTCATCTTCTTCAGCTTCCTGGCCGTTCTGCTCGTCTGGGAGCTGGCCCACAGCCTCGCGCGTGCCTTCGCGCCTGCCTTCACCGAACGCGAGAGCCTGCTCGTCAGCCGTCTGGCGCTCTTCCTGCTCTTCGGCGCTATCGCCGCTGGCGCGGCCTATATCGCGCTCCACAAGATGAACGAGCTGGCTACGTACATCGCAACGAATACGACCAAGACCGATGTGCAGGTGCAGCAGCTTGAGAATACGTCGGTGGCGCTGCTGCTCTATGGCAGCATCGTCATTGCGCTGCTGGTGATCGGCACATTGCTCTGGCAGATGTATCGTGACGACCCGCGCTCGCGCTATGGCGCCGAAGCGAGTGGACGGTACGCAGAGGAGTACGACGAAGAGTACAGCGGGCATGAGTTCCACACGCATGAGGACGACGCGGAGGGCGAGCACCAGCACGCACATTTTGCGCACGAGCATCACGAGCATCAGCACGCACATTTTGCGCATGAGTATCACGGGCACGAGCATCACGAGCATCACGACGAAGCGTATCTCGACGAAGATGAGTGGCCGCTTGCGCAGCGCCGCACCCTGTTCGCGCGCCTGCGCGACCGGCTCGATCCCGATAAACAGCCTTTCCTGCGGCTGCTGCTGGGCATCTCGTGGGTGAAGTGGTTCGTGGCGTTCGTGGTCGCGTGGATGGTCTTCGCGGTGCTGTACTGGATCGTCCCTGGCGACGCCAATTCGACGGTGAGTTCGTGGGGCCAGGGCTTCCAGGTGGGCATCGGGCGCGGCCTCTGGCAGGGCCTCTATTACTGGCTGGAACAACAGCATGTGGCGCGCGGCGGCCAGCCGTGGTACTACTATCTGCTGCTGATTCCGCTCTATGAGCAACTGGCCGTGGTCTTTGGCATCGCGGGCATCGTCTATTCGCTGTTCCGCCCGACGCGCTTCCGCATCTTCCTGATCTGGTGGTTCCTCGGCTCGCTAGCGATCTATTCGTGGGCGGGCGAGAAGATGCCGTGGCTCAGCATTCACATTCTGCTGCCGCTGATGCTGCTGGCCGCTGTGGCGCTCGATCCGGTGGTGCGCGGCTGCATGCGTGTGATCGCGCGTGTCGCGCATGATGGCGTACCGGTATCTACGCTGCTCTTGCGCCCAATCGGCAGGGCTGCCAGTTCCATCGCGGCGCTTGTCGTGCTGCTGCCCGCGCTTGGGGGTGTTGCGGCGCTGTCGCGTCGCAACGAGGGGCTGCGGCCCCGCGCGACGGATCTGCGGGACCGTGCGGATTCGCGATATGCCATGCTGCGCGCGACGTCGCTGAAGCCGCATGTGCCGCTGCTTGGCGCGCTGGCCGCTCTCGTGCTGCTGGTGCCGATGCTCTACGGCATGCTGACGCTCACCCAGAAAGACGCCGCCAACGCGCCGCACGAGATGATGGTCTACGTGCAGACCTGGACCGATGTGACCAAGATCATGAATCGCATCCAGTACGCCGATCAGATGATGTACCATGGCCAGCACAAGATTCGTATTGGCGTGGGGCCGGGGATGGAGTGGCCGTTCTACTGGTATCTGCGCGACTACCCGAACGCGGTCTTCGGCTATCAGGCGCATGATCCCAACGCGCAACCGATGGATGTGCTGATTCTCCAGCCCGCGGGCGACACGTATGGCAACGATGCCCAGGGGTTCGCGACGGCGCATCCCACCGGCTATTCGATGAAAGAGTATGTGCTGCGCTGGTGGTGGAGCGAAGACTACAAGCCAGTCTACACGCCAAATTCGTCAACGGCGCAGTGGGGCTTCGGTGTGGGCGTGGGATCGTATCTCAGCTACGGCAGCAACCCGCCGCCGAACGCGAAGTTCAATTTGGGCCGCGCGACCGGACGGTTGTGGGCTTGGCTCTGGACGCGCCAGGAGCTTGGCGACCCGCACGGCTCGACGGACTTCGTCTTCGTGGTCCGCGATGGCCTGCCTATCTCCGCCAAGTGATGGCGTTAGTTGGGCGGAAGCGGCGAGCGGGCGGTTGAAACCGCGCCTGAATGGCTTCCAGCCGCGAAACCCGCCTGCGCGGGTTGGGGACGGACATGCCTGTCTGTCCTTCAATTGCGCTGACAGACAAGAATGTCTGTCCTACCAGTGGGGGTAATTCCGGCCCGCCATAGTTAATCCTGCTAATTGGATAGAGCATGACACAGAACGAAGCCACAAATGGCAGTGCTGGCGGCACATCGGACGCCGCATGGGAAACGCGGCTGGGCGCGCTGGAGCAGCGGTTGGGTGTGCAATTCCACGACCGCGCACCCCTACGCCGCGCGCTCACGCACCACTCCGCCGTGCCCGATACACCGCAGCGCGATTCCTACGATACACTCGAATTCCTGGGTGACGCGCTGATTGGCGCGCGGGTGGTGGAATATCTCTTCCACACCTATCCCGACGCGACGGAGGGCGAACTGACCGCGCTCAAGTCTGAGGTGGTGAGCCGCCGCGTGCTGGCGCGCATTGGACTGCGACTGGGGCTGGACGCCTTCGTGCGCGTGGATATCGCCAGCCTGCGGACCTTCAACGAGCGTTCGCGTGAATCGCTCTGCGCCGATGTGCTCGAAGCGCTGGTCGCGGCGATTCATCTGGATCAGGGGCGCGACGCGGCGGAAGCCTTCATCAGCCGCGAGATTCTGCCCGTCATCCCGGAGGTGCGGGCGACGCTTGGCGAGCAGAACCCCAAAGGCGCGCTGCAACAACATCTGCTGCGCCAGATGAGCATCATCCCTCGCTACGAACTATTGGCCGAAGGCGGCGCGGCCAACGACCGGCGCTATACCGTCGGCGTTTACGCGGGCGAGCAACTGCTGGCAACCGGCAGCGGCGCCAGCATCAAGGAAGCGGGACGCGATGCCGCGCGCAATGCGCTCGCGGGCGACATTCCAGCGGAGTAGCGTGCCGCCACTATCCCTGTGGCGGCGCCTTCTTCGCGCGGCTGCTCTGCGCTGGAGCGGGCGGGGCTTCGGCTGGCAGCGTGGCAAGGTACGCTTCAAGCGCCGCGCGGTCTTCTTCTAGCAGCGTCAACTCGAATTCACGCTCCAGCCGCCCCTTGTGCAGAGCCGGTTCCCAGCACGAGCGTTTGGCGCAAAGGTATGCTCCCCGCCCCGACTTCTTCCCTGTCGGATCGAGTTCGACGTGACCCGAGGGCGTGCGCACCACGCGGATCAACTCGCGCTTGGGGCGGACCTGCTTGCACGCGATACACGTGCGCTCAGGCACATGGCGCGGCTTGGGCTGCTGTTTGCGTTTTGCTGGCATATTCGCCGTGTTCGCCACATTTGCCATACATCAGCCCTCCACACGCTCGGCGCTTTCAAGCTGCGCCACTTCAGGCTCAGGTTCGGCGCTCACCTCCACCTGTTCGGGCGCGGCATCGTTGCCGTTCTCCGACGGACGCAGCACGTCAATCCGCCAGCCAGTTAGCCGCGCCGCCAGCCGCGCGTTCTGGCCATCCTTGCCGATGGCCAGCGAGAGCTGTCGCTCTGGCACCGTCACCAGCGCGGTATGGTCCGCCTCGCGCAGTTCCACCTTCAGCGGCTTCACCGGGCTGAGCGCATTGGCGACGAATTGTTCCGGGTCGGGATCCCAGAGGATGATGTCCACTTTCTCCCCGCCTAGCTCATTGACGACGTTGTTGATGCGCGTGCCGCGGACCCCGACACACGCGCCAATCGGGTCAATGTTCTCTTGCCGCGCCCAGACCGCCACCTTGGAGCGGCTCCCTGGCTCGCGCGCAATCGCCTTGACCTCGACCTGCCCATTGAAGATCTCCGGCACTTCTAACTCGAAGAGCCGCTTGATGATATTGCGATGCGTGCGCGAGACCAGCGCCAGCACGCCACGCCCGCCGCCGCGCTTCAGGTCATAGACGTAGACGCGCAGCCGCTGGCCCACGCGCAGCCGCTCGGCTGGCGTATGCACCTGCTCGGCATAGGGCAGCGCACCCTCGATCTTGCCCAGGTCCAGAATCCACATCGCTTCGCCCCGGCTGCGTGGATTCGGGTCAGGCTCACGGCGAATGATCGTGCCCATCACCATGTCGTCAATCCGGTCCTTGAACGACTCGAAGAGATAATCCTGTTCCGCCTCGCGGATGCGTTGCAGGATGATCTGCTTGGCTGTCTGCGCCGGAATGCGGTTGAAGATCTGCGGCGAATCAACCTCCATGTACTGGCCCAGCGCCGCATGCGGATCAATCTGCTGCGCCTCAGCCAGCGAGATCTCTTCCGCCGTATTCTGCGCCTGCGCCACCACTTTGCGGTTCGCCCAGACATGCACATCGCCGCTGCGCGCGACCTCGATGCGAACATTTTCGCCGCCATCGGTGGTCTTGCGATAGGCAGCCAGGAGGGCGTTGGCGACTGCTTCCATCACCACGTCCTGTGGCAACCCCTTTTCATGGATAAGCTGGGCTATCGCCGCCTGAAATTCTGTCCTCATCGGTTCCCCCTCCTCTTGGCGCTCCACGGGCGTCGTCGCAACGCGAGCATCCGCTGCGCATAATACCGAAGGCGTGAGGTTGCCCCACGCCTCCCGAATCGCTGCCAGGTTGCCATACGTTGCCGAACACGACTACACGGCGCTCGCGCCGACCTCAGCAAAAATGCGTGCTTCTCGTCCTAAGCAAAAGAAAAGTGGGCGAAACCCACTTTCCCTGTCGCCAACTATCAGTTCTGCGCTCAGTATATCACCTGGGCAACGGCAAAGCAAAGGTGCGCTCACGCAAGATCTCGCCCGCCCGCACGCCCGCATGTTTGACGCCTTGCTGGCGGCCACGTATAATTTTGGGCAGTGTCCTGTGGCACGGACGTGACTGCGACGGGCGCCACGCAACTGCACGCAAAGGAGCGTACAATGGCCGTTGAAATATCCGCTGACGAGAAGATGATGCTCGACATGGTGCGCGAGCTAGCCCACGATAAGGTCGCGCCACGCGCCGCTGAGATTGACGCCAAGGGCGAATTCCCCTGGGATATGAAAGAACTGCTCGCCAAGCAAGACATCCTCGCCATGCCATTCCCCGAAGAGTACGGCGGCCTCGGTTCCAGCGAGCTGAGCATCTTGATGACCATCGAAGAGCTATCGAAATCGTGCGCCACCACGGCGCTGCTGCTCTGCGTGCAGCAGCTTGGCTCGCTGCCGATCTTGCTGGCGGGCAACGACGAGCAGAAGCAGCGTTTCATTCCGCGCCTCGCCACCGGCGAGTGGCTTGCCGCCTTCGCGCTGACCGAACCAGGCTCCGGCTCCGACGCTGGCGCGATGCGCACGCGGGCCGAACGGCGTGGCGACACGTGGGTGCTCAACGGCCTCAAGCACTTCATCACCAACGCGGGCATCGCCCACATCAACACGGTGTTTGCCATCACCGAAGACGAACATGGCAAGCGCTCTACCAGCCTCTTCGTCGTCGAAGCCGACCGCCCTGGCTTCCGCATGGGCAAAATCGAGAACAAGATGGGCATCCGTGGCTCGCAGACCGGCGAACTGGTCTTCGAGGATTGCGTCATCCCCGCCGAAAACCTCATCGGCAAGGTGGGCGACGGCTTCAAGATTGCCCTCGCCACCCTGGATCGCACCCGCCCCGGCATCGCCGCCCAGGCGCTCGGCATCGCCCAGGGCGCGCTGGATTTCGCCGTGCAGTACGCCAAAGAGCGTGTGCAGTTCGGCAAGCCCATCATCGAGAACCAGGCGATTCAGTTCATGCTGGCGGATATGGACATCAAAGTAGAAGCCGCGCGCCGCCTGGTGTATCATGTCGGCGAATTGATGGACGCCGGTGTGTCGCGCTTCACCCGCGAATCGGCTATCGCCAAGACCTACGCCTCGGATATCGCGATGGAGGTCACCAACGACGCGCTCCAGATTCTCGGCGGCTACGGATATATGAAAGAGTTTCCCGTCGAGCGGATGATGCGTGACGCCAAGATCTGTCAGATCTACGAGGGCACCAATCAGATTCAGCGCATGGTGATCGCGCGAGCGCTGACAAAATAAGCGTCGTGTCGGGAAATGTTGTCGTGAGTGGTGAGGGGGAATCATGAGCCAGACCGCGCCGGGGCAGTCGCCCCTGCTCTCTGTCGCGCTGCGCGATGGAACGTCGTTCGAGTTGTGGCCAGATCGCGTCGCCGCTGGCGCGGCTGCGTATCCGATGGTGGATGTGATGTGGGCGGGCCTCGTCGTAGACCCGGCGCAGCCACCGCTGCCGAACGGCATGCCTGCGCCCGCTATCGGCCTGCGCCTGCGCGATGGACGCATGCTGGCTTTCACGCCCGCCGACCCGGCTAATGCCACCCGCGCGCTCGATGGCATCTTCGCCCAGCGTCCTGATCTGCGTGTCGGCGCGCCGCCATCACCAGCGGGTGGCCAGCAGTGGGCATCCGCGCCACCACCACCGTATGGCTATGGCTACGCTCCGGTGCGCCCGCCACATCCCTCTGGCATCCCCGACAGCGACCGCATCCTGGCGGGTCTGGCGCACCTCTGCGCGTTCTTCGGCGGGCTGATCCTCTCCGGCGTCATCTGGGGCGTCGCGCACAACAGCATGCCCTACGCCGCGCGCCAGGCGAAACAAGCCTTCTTCTGGCAACTGGTGTTCACCGTGCTGCTGTTGGTGTTGATCGTGCCCGCCTACATCATGTTCATCTTCAGTATTGCGACTGCCGCCGCGCCGTACTCTGGTTCGCCAAATCCGTTCCCTGGCCTGGGATTCGGTCTGATTCTGGCGGCCTGGGGCATCGCGGGGGTACTCTCCATCGTGCATATCGTCTTTGCCATCATCGGCTCCGTTCAGGCATTCCAGGGCAAGCCGTTTCACTATCCGCTGTTCGGTCGCCTGTAGTGGACCCGTCAATAGCGGCGGATGCAGCGTGGGAGGCGCACCGTGGCGATCTTCGTAGATAGCGCCGTGCTTGCGGATGTCGAAGCGCTCCGCGTGTCGTATCCGGTCACCGGCGTCACCACCAACCCCACGATTCTGCTCGCCGCCATCGAGCAGCACGGCCAGCGGCTCGACGACATCAGCGTGCTGCGCGAACTGCTGCGCATCGTCCCCGGGCCAGTCTTCATGCAGCCTTCCGCGAGCGATGCCGCCGCGCTCACCGCCCAGGCGCAACGCTACGCCGCGCTCGACCGCGCCCGTGTGGTGCTGAAGCTGCCGATGACCGAGATCGGACTGGCGGCATCCAACCAGCTTCAGGGCGATGGCATCCGCTACTGCTTCACCGCCGTCTACACGCTGGCGCAAGCCTACACCGCCGCTATGGCGGGCGCTGAATGGGTTATCCCCTATTTCGGGCGCATGCTGCGCGCTGGCACGGACGCGGCCCAGCGCATCCACGATATGGCCGCGCTGCTCGCCGCTCAGGATTCCGCGTGCCGCATCCTCGTCGCCAGCCTCAAATCGCCCGAAGATGTCGCCACGGCGCTGCTGGTGGGCGCGCACGACATCACCGCGCCTGCCGAGGTTATCCGCTCCCTCGTGGCGGACCCGCTGACCACGGCAGCCGTGGCGCAATTTGACGCCGACTGGCAGCGGGCACAAGACACGCTGCGGTAACTCCGCACACCCGCTGCCACTGCCCATGCTACCTGGGCTGGCTGAAGTGGCACATATTCTGCGAACTTCGTCGCGACGCCCACAACCAGGGGAGAATCGTCGTGCAACACCATCCTGAGCCTGACTTCGACACCGACCACTCGATTCCAGCAGTGGGGAACGGCGCGCCGCCGCCCGCGAGCGCCCGTCATCCCACATCTTCGGGCGCGCTGCCCGCTGAACTGGTGGCGCTGACCCACACCCTCGCGCTCCCGCTGCCAGTAGATCGCGCGCTCGGCGAGGCGTTGTTGCACGCCACACGCCTGCTGCCCATCGCCCTGTGTCTGCGGCTCTTCACGCCGCACGATCACGCCCCGCGCCACCTGACGCAGCTCTGGATGTGCGAGCGCGCCGGTACCACACCAGACGCGGAACCGCTGCTGCATGAGCTTCGGGAGACTACCACCACACTGGGGTATGGCACGTATGTAGATCAGCAAGTGCTCGACGAGCGGCAACATGTCCGCCAGCCCCGGCTGCTCGCGCAGCCGCTGCTCAGTACACGCGGGGGCTTCCTGGGCGCGCTGGCCATCGAGCTTAGCGAGACGGTTCCTCCCGCCCGCTACCCCGACCCGACGTATCTGAGCGTCATTCAGCATGTGCTGGCAGCGCTGCTGGCTCGCCGCACCCAGGAGACAACGCACGCACGCATGGAAAGCACACTGCATGCGGCGGTCGCCCTGGCCTCACCAGCGCATCGTATCGAATCGAGCCTGAGCGACCTCGCCGACAACGCTGTGGCACAGGCGCGGGCAGAAGCCGAGACGCAAGTGCTGCGCGACGCGAATGATGCGCTGGCCGCACCCGCCGCCACGTTCGCCGTTGCCACACTGGTTCCCAGCGCCGCTACGCAGTGGCGTCCTATCGCGGGCGATCTCGTTGGCGGCGGTTTCACATTGTCCGAGTCGCAAGCCGCCGCGCTCCACGGATGGTTCCGCTCGCACGACGCCCTTACCCTGGCTGGCCCGGACGGCGACGGCCTCTGGCAGGCGCTGGCGCCGCTGCGAGCCACTGCCGCCGTGCCCACCGAGCGCATAACGCTCTTGCCGGTCCGCGCGGGCGACAGGCTGGCCGCGCTCTTCGTGGTGGCGCACGCCGCTGGCCCGTACGCTGATGTGGAAGCGCTCGCGCTGGCCGGGGCGCTCGCGGCGGTCGCCGGAGCGAGCATCTATGCCATCCGGCTCGCCGAGCGTACCATCGCGGAGATGCGCGGACGCGACGCCTTCATCTCGCTGACCGCGCACGAATTGCGGACCCCGCTGACCTCGATCAAAGGCTACGCTCAATTGCTGATGCGCCAGGCACGGAAACATCCGCTGCCTGAATCCGTGGTGCATTCCATCGAAGCGATTGACCAGCAAAGCCAGCGCCTCGCCGAAATGATTAGCGAACTGCTCGACGCCTCGCGCATTCATCGCGGCAAGCTCGATGTCAACGTCGCCCCTGCCGACATCGTGCCGCTCGCCCGCCATGCGATAGAACGGCGGCAACCCTTCTTTCCCCTGCATCAGTTCGTGCTAGAGACCAGCGCCGTGTCGGTGATAGCGCTGGTCGAAGCGCCGCGCGTGGAGCAAGTCATACGCGACCTGCTCGATAACGCCGCACGCCACACTCCCAGTGGCGACCGCATCACCGTCACCATCAGCCAGGATCAGCGGATGGCGCTTGTCGAGGTGCAGGATGCTGGCATCGGCGTAGACGCCGCCGACCGCGAGCGCATCTTCGAGTATCTCTATCGCGCGCCCCGCTCAGAGCAGCGCAATCTCTCTGGTCTGGGTCTGGGGTTGTTCGTCAGCAAGTATCTGATCGAGCGCATGGGCGGCCAGCTCTGGCTGCATACCACCAGCACCGAGCCACCGACTGGCAGCGACTTCCATTTCACGCTGCCACTTGCCTGACGCATAAAAAGAGGGCAGGCGGGATATGCCCACCTGCCCTGCGCGGTCGTGTGCGCCGATGCTGCCGGCGCTCACCGCGCTATTGCGGAATCTGCGCCGGTTCGGTCTTGCCATTGGGGCTGACCCATGGCAGCTTCGCGCTGATCGCCTCGGCGGCTTGCGGCGCCTGCGCGCGGACGGTGCTGATCACCCCGGCGGCCTTCGGCGCGAGCGTCTGATACTGCTCCGACGCGGTCTTCGCTACTCGGCTGCCCACTTGGCGCGCCTGCTCGGCGACCGGCGTCGCCTTCTCCAGCATGCGCCGCGCCGCCTCACGGCCTTCCTTGCGTGAAAGTGTAATGCCGACGGCCACACCGGCCAATCCTAGCGCCGCACCCGCCAACAGCGCGGCCACTTGCGCTCGTTTCATGTGACTTGCCCTTTCCTGAATGTGTAAGAGTCGCCTACTGTTTCGCCAGGGAGCGCACAGCGCGACACCCCGGCCCTCGATTACGTTCTATCCGCGCGATGCGCGCAGGCGTGAAGAGATACCAGCCACCGTAGAGATGGAGTGCATCTCCACTTCCTCACCGGCCACCAGCCATCTTCACTACTAGTATACGGCGAACTCGCCATAAAGTTCCAGGTACTATGGCGGACCCGTCTCCCAAATCGCTCACATCAACTGGTCTATTTGCCCGCGAGTGGCGCGACCCGCATCACCGTAGACTGAATCGCGACCTCCCTGTCGTCGCGCTCCTCGCGCTCCTCAGTATCGCGTGGCAGTGGCTCTGGCGGCTGACCCGCCGCCGCGCTCCGGCGACGCGGGCGCACCACCCACGCGCCGTCCTCGCCAGGCGCGGTAGGCGGCGATTGCTGGCGGCTCCAGCGCAGCGCCTGCGCGAATTCAGCCGCGCTGCGAAAGCGCTCGTCAGCCTCGCGGCGCAACGCCAACAAAATCACCTCTTGCAGCGCCCGTGGCACATCCGGCCGGAATGCCGTCAGCAGCGGTGGATCTTCGAGCATGCGCTTCGACGCCACCGCCAGCGGCGTATCGGCGACAAACGGCAGCCGCCCCGTCGCCAGTTCGTAGAGCACCACGCCCAGCGAATACAAATCCGACGACGGGCTGCCCGTCTCGCCCAACACCTGCTCAGGCGAGAGATAGTCCGGCGTGCCGATCACCTGGCCCGTGGCAGTCAGCGTGGTCAAATCGGTGCCCACCTGCCGCGCGATGCCAAAATCGGTCAGCTTCACCGTCAGCTCAAGCCGCGAATCGAGGATCATCACATTCTGCGGCTTGACATCGCGATGCACCACCCCCGCCGCGTGCGCCACACCCAGCGCGGCACACAATTGCTCGCCGATGCGCCAGATCCAATCGAACGGCAGCGCCCCTTGCTGACGGATCAGCTCTTTCAGTGTCGTGCCAAAGATGTATTCCATTGCCACATACGGCACCGGTTGACGCGAATCATCCAGCCACGGCAAGCCCGAAGCCGCCTGCACCAGCGGCAGCGTATACCCGTAATCCAGCACACGCACAATCGCCGCATGCGAGAGCGCCGCAGAGAGGTGCGCCTCACGCTGGAAACGCGCCTCCGCTTCGGGAATCATCGGGCCGCTGGTCCGCAAGACTTTTACCGCGACGATGTGTTCGGTATGCAGGTCCACACAGCGATAGACGACCGCCGTTCCCCCCAAGCCCACACGCGCCAGCACACGATACCGATCCGCCAGAGGATACATAACGCCAACTCCACCCGAAGCCGCCCGCCCCCGCACACCCTACCCGCGCCAGCGGACCGCGACTCCCACTTGCCATCTCAGCATACAACAGACCTGGTGCGCATCGTACCACACCAGGCCCATAGACAGGATGCAAACGCGCGTCACCTCCCTGGCAAGAAGAAGGCGACAGCCACGACCATTGCGTAGAATGCCAGTAATTGCAGCCCTTCAAGCCAGGTCGTCTCGCCATCCAGGCTCACCAGCGCAAAGACGAATGTCACCAACCCCAGCACAATCAACTCCAGCGCCGGGAAGATGATCGTCAGCACCAGTTGCGGATTGCCCATCGTGCCGGTCGCCAGCGCGATAGCGATGCTGGCCAGCGCCAGCACCGGCGTGACGAACAGCGCCACCTGCACACTTGATCCCGCCGCCACCGAGAGCGCCCCCTCCATACGGTTATGCCACGCATTCACCACAGCGCCAGCCTGCTCGCCCAGATTGCAAACAATAGGGAACAGCACCAGACCTACGGAGAGCGGCGTCAACACGGTATTGTGAATCACATTATCGGTCACGCTGACCAGAATGATGGCGATCACCACCGTTGCCAGCGTCGCGGCGCCCAAACCCACCAGCGCCAATGGCGCCGCATAAGGCTGCCCGCGCCGCAGTGTGCGGCGCATTTCGCGCTCCTTCTCCTCAGCGGCGGCCCTGGCGGCTTCGGCCTTCGCCTCCGCCGCGCGCTCGGCGTCATCCTCGCCTGGCTCGGCCAGCACCACGGCGCCATCCACCGTGACTGCCGCGCCCGCCTGCTCACCGTGCTCTTCACGTTTTGCGCGCTTACCCCGGTTGTTGCCGACGTTGAATTGCGTGGCGGCGACAAACGCGACATAGCACAGGATCAGGATGACGCCGAAGGCAATCGTGACGGGAATCTTGGCCGTTTCTGGATTGCTCTGCGCCAGATTGGTCGCGATGGTGGGCAGCGCCAGCCCGACCACAGCCAGCGCCAGCATCGAAGCAAATCCAGCGGCATTGTCCGCGCTGAAATTCATCCGCCCGTTGCGCAGCGCCGCGAGAAAGACCGATGAGCCAAGCACGAAGAGAATATTATTGATCACCGAGCCGATCAGCAGCCCGCGAATGACCTCGAAATCTAATGTCACCGTCGCGCTATTGGCCGCGTGCATCTGCGCATGCACGATCAATGCGAGGCCAATCGCCAACTCTGGCACATTGCCGAACGAAGCGCCTAACAGTCCGCCCAGCGTGTCGCCGTAATATTTTTGCAGCGTGTCGGTCAGTCTGCCGATCACACCCGCCAGCGGAATAATCGCCGCCAACGCCAACCCGAAGATCAGCATGGTCAACTGACCAGCATATGCGCCGCTGCGGTTGAGCAGCCAGGCAACAAGGGCTAAGGGAACCGCGAGAAACAATACGTAGAGAAACCGCGTGGCTTTCACAACTACAACATCCCTTCTCTCGCCAATCAACCACACCGAAGCTGTGGCGCACGTAGCACGCTTATGATGCCAGGAAGCCGCCCTTCACGCAAGAGGGTAAAATCCCCTCTCATTAGAGGTACTTGCTGATGTACGCACAATGGAGTACGCTGAGGCCATTGGTCCCCAGTATACTGGAACCAGTCATAGCGCTCGCTATGCTGGCCATCTCAGTCAGCCACGGGCCGGACGTCAGCCTGCCGAGAGTGAGACACAAAGGGGGTAAGGAGTGCGCGACGAGTCTACCGATACAATGATCGAATCTAGCGTAGGGAACGAACCCACAACAGGCGCGGAGCCAGTGACGCCGATTCGTGTGCTGCTGGCCGATGACCACGCGCTGGTGCGCGAGGGAACGCGCAGGTTGCTCGAAGCGGAAACCGATATTCGCGTTGTGGCCGAAGCTGGCGACGGCATCAGCGCCGTGCAGGAAGCCGACCGCACCACACCGGATGTCGCCATCGTGGATGTCGCCATGCCGGGTATGTCTGGTATTGAAGCCACCCGAAAGATCAAGTCCACGCATCCCACCATCGCCGTGCTGGCGCTCACCGCCTACGACGACGATCAGTACGTGATGGCGCTGCTCGATGCGGGCGCGGCTGGCTTTATGCTCAAAGACGCCCGCGCCAACGACCTAGTCGAGGCCGTCCGCGCGGTCCATCGTGGCGAATCGGTGTTGCAGCCGCATGTGGCCGCGCGGGCGCTGCGGCGTGCTGTCTCGGGGCGCACCACCGGCATCCCGATGGGAGCGATGCCGCTCTCGGATCGCGAGATGGAAGTGTTGCGCGAAGCAGCGCGCGGCCTGCCCAACAAAGACATCGCGCGCCGCCTCAACCTCAGCGTCCGCACCGTTCATACCCATCTCGGCAACATCTTCGCGAAGCTCAGTGTCGGCTCGCGGACCGAAGCCGTTTTGCTGGCGCTACGGCGCGGCTGGATCGCCCTCGAAGACACTGAAGTGACCGCAGACCCACAGGCCGCTACCAAATAGACGCTAGGGTGCGGCGTTGCTCACTCCGATGACATAGGTGACATAGGGCGGACGGGAATGTCCGCCCTATGTCGCTCTGTGGCCCTGTATGTGATCCTGTCAAACTGGTCCATTCTACTTGCGGCGCGCGCAGAAATGGGGTAGCCTGCCAGGAGAGGACGCGCGGACACGTACAGTGTGGCCGCGCCACTGGCAGCATCAGCTCGAAGGCCTGTGTCTATGAGAAGCCGTGCCGTCCAATCGTCCACCAAAGAGTTCCCGCACACGGCGTTCCACCTGCGTGAGGTCGCGCTTCGCATCGTACTGCCCTGCCTGGTGGTGCTCCTTCTCGTGTTATGGGCGGTCACCAATCCGCCTGTGCATCGGCCCACATACCCAACAGGCGCGAAGTTCCTCATCTTTGGCCTCACGTTCGCGGCTGCCATCCTGGCGCGCTGGTATCGCCAGCGTTTTGGCGTCCGGGGGCGCGCTGTGCTGGCGTTACCCGATCCTCTGTACACGCTGTACCTGGCCACACTCGTTCTCACGGGCATGCCTACCGCTGTACTCTTGGCCGCGATCACCCCCTTCGTCGAAAAAGCGCCAGATATCATCAAACGTCCGCAGCAATCCGCAGTGGCGCTGCGGCAATCCGCTGCCGCGGCGGCCACGATGTTTATCGCTGGGGCCTGCTATCTCTCCGTTTCCCAGGCATTGTTCGCTCACATGGGTTCCCTACGGGCCAACGTGGCCGCCGCGCTCGCCGCCTCGGTCATCATCTTCCTTGGCTCTACGTTCAGCCGCGCGCTCGAACAGGCGCCAGATGTGCAGAGCCTGCCATCCTTGTTACTTCATGCCTATACCACGCCAGCCGCCCGCTTCCAGGCGCTGCTGCTCAGCATCGGGCCGTTACTACCGCTCGCCGACGCGCTCGATGATATGGAAGCTGAATTCGCCTGGATCCTTTTCCTCATCCCGCTCTGCGTCGTCTACTATCTCGCCCTGGTCAGCGTCCGCCTTCAGCAGCGCACCGAAGAGCTTCAGATCACCATCGGCGAGCTACGAACCGCCCGCCGCCGCGAAGCCGAACTCACCGACTACGCGGCCCTTATCACCAAGGCCCAGGAAGATGAACGCCGCCGCCTTGCCCGTGAACTCCATGACGATACTGCCCAGGCGCTCATCGCGCTCTCGCGCGGCCTCGACTCGCTTGCCACTCGCCGCGTAGACCCTCCGCTCACTAGCCGCGATACGACCTTCATTGACGACCTCAACGACCTCGCCAAACGCACGCTCGAAAGTGTCCGCCGCGCCTGCCAGGACCTGCGCCCCTCGGTGCTGGATGATCTTGGCCTCGTCGCCGCACTCGAATCACTCGCCGAATCCGTCACCCGGCGCGGCCTTCCCTGCTCCTTTCACATCACCGGCGCGCCCGCGCTCTCCACCAAGGAAACCGAGGTCACGCTCTACCGCATCGCCCAGGAGAGCCTCACCAACGCCCGCCAGCATGCGCATGCCACCGAGGCCGCCATCGAAATGCGCTGCGACCCCTCCGGCATTGACCTGCGCGTCTCCGATAATGGCGAGGGCTTCGACTACGCCGCACTACTTCACACGCCGACCCTCAGCGCTTCCTCCGAACAGGAGCCTCGCTCCGGATTGGGGCTGCTCGGCATGCGCGAGCGCGCCACACTGATCGGCGCCCGCCTGAACGTGAAATCCGCCACGGGTGCGGGCACCACCATCTCGCTGCATGTCCCCCTGCCGCAACCTGGCTAGTGCGACGGTGGCGCGGTGAGCGTCAGCGTCGCCATCGCTTGCGCCTCCTGATACGCTTGCAACGTCCCCACCTTGCTCTGGCTGGTCCCTGCCGTCTGACCATTCGCCCCGCCCTCGCCGTGAAAGGCAGCGTCACACACCTGCGTCAGTGTCGCCACGGCAGCCGGATCCTGCGGCGTCGTCAGCAGTTTCAACGCCTCCTGATCCGCCGTCTGCGCCCAGCCCTTCACGTTCAGCAGTGCGCTCACCACACGGCTGGCATGCTGGCGCATCACCGCCGTCGCGTCGGGAGTCTGTGTGGCATAGGTCGCGTGGTCAGCGGCGGCATCCAGGTAGCCAAGCACGGGCGGTGTGCCTTGCCCACCCGTGGCGGGAGCCGGTGGATTGAGTAAGCCAAAGCCATCACCGGTAAAGGTGATCTTCGCTGCGGCGCAGTCCGCTCCAAGTGGCTGATAATGCGCGCCGTGCGTCCCCTCCAGAATATCCAGGATGTTCTGCGCGTAACATTGCACCGCCATAGTATCGCCTTGCGCCGCCGCGTGTTGGAGCGCCCCCGCCTGCACATTCAGTTCTTGCACCTGCGCCAGCGCTCCCGATAGGAGGCCAACTTTGCCGGGCGTGGCCGGAAAACTCACGAGCACATGGCGAATGTGCGTAAACGCTTGCAAGGGAAACGAGCCGGTAAGGACGATGTGCCCGAAAGGGAGTTGCGTATTGCTCTGCTCCAGCGTCACCTCCACCTCGTCGCCAGCCGCCAACAGATTTGAGCCAGCCTGGCCATTCTGCCCATTACCCGGATCATTGAGCACATAGGTCTGCCCAGACGCGCTCAGCGCGCCCAGAGGAATGATTTGTTCCCCCTCGCGGTTGATGAGCCAGACTTCGTAATGCGAGCCAGCGGGCGGAGCCGTAAGCCCCTGGACGGTAATCTGGGCCGCGTCGGAATGCCCAAGCGTGCTATGTGGTCCATCCATGAACAGCACCGTGCCGGTAAGCTTCGTGCTCCCCACACCCAGCCGGCCAGCCAGCGCCAGAAACCCGCCGCCCGCTAGCAGTACCAGCAGCGCGCAGCCGATCAGGATGCGCCCGAATGGGCCAACCGAACTCCGGCGCTGTGACGGCGCGAGCCGCCCCGAAGCGCCACCACTTGCCCCTGGTTGCGCTCCAGATGCCCCCGCCCGCAATGCGCCTGACCCGGCTGCCGTATCCACCACGGCGGCGTGCTCGCCAGCACGCGCCGAAGCGGAGGATGCCTGACTCCGGCTGCCAAAGGGCGCGCTCGTGGGGAACGGCACACGCCGTGCGCTATTGGGCGCGATGATCTGGTGAAAAGCATTGGCAAACGCGCCAGGCGTGCTGTAGCGCTGCGCCGGATCTTTCGCCAACCCCTGCGCCAACACATGATCTATTTCGGCGGGCAGGCCGCCGCGCCGCGTGGGCAGGCGTGTCTCTAGCGGGGCGGGCGTCGCTGAGAGATGCTGCTGAAGGAACGCATCATACCTATCGCTAGTAAAAACCGGCTGTCCGGTGAGCAAGTGATACGTCACCGCCGCCAGCGCATAGACATCCGTAGCAGTGCCCACCGGCTTTTCGAGCAATTGCTCCGGCGCGCAGGCTTCGAGGCTGCCATAGTAGGGATAGCGTGTGGTCGCGGCTGTGGCGACGCCAAAGTGGTTGCGTATAAACTCGGCTTCCTGCCGCACGCCCACATCCGAGACGGCCACCTGTCCATCGAGTTGGATGTAGATACATTCCGTCGAAAGGTTGCCGTGCAGCGTGGCGTGCTCATGGGCATATTCGAGCGCGGCGGCAATCTGGTCCAGATAGCGCCCCACCGTCACCACCGCAATCGGGCCGCTCTGCGCCAGCCGCATGCTCAGCGAGCGCATACCCAGTTCCGGCCAGACTAGATAGGGATAGCCCTGGGCGACGCCGTAATCTGTCAGCGGGAGGATATATGGATGCTGCAAGGTCGCCAGATGCGACGCCTGATAGTCGAGCCGCGTGGTGTACTCGGTATAGGCATCAGCGGCCAGCCCGGCGGGCATCGGCAGGATGCGCAACAGCGCGGTCGCGTTCGTCGTGCGGTTGCGCGCGATGAACAGCGGCCCCAGCGCGCTCTGGCTCAGCAGCCGCTCCAGGTGATATGTCGCCAGGGTGGCGCCCACCCATTGCTCATAAGGGGATTGCTCAGACATTCCAAAGTCCCTCACCTGCTCACCACCACTACCCGGCGCCGGTATTCAGGCATGAATACCTTTCCCTGCGCACACATCCTCAACAACAAACCAAGGGAGACATTAACCGGGAAACAGTGTACCCATTCCTTTTGCGTCTGTCAACCATACTCTGTTTTCTAGAAGGCAGGTGATTGCAGAAATTTTACAAATAGCAGCGGACACACCGCTTCGCTCATTGCCGCCCCGCTAGCTCGCGTAGCCGCTGCTGCAAGAAACGGCGCTCGATGCGGTTCTGGCAGAGCGCCAGCGCCCGCGTGTAGCTGGCCGCAGCCGCCTCGCGCTGCCCGGAACGCCGCAGCAGATCAGCGCGCGCCGCGTGATAGAGGTGATACGAATTGAGCGCGTCCCCCAGCCGTAGCCGGTCCAGCAGCGCCAACCCCTGCTCCGGTCCCTGGGCCATCGCCACCGCCACCGCCTGATTCAGCTCCACTACCGGCGACGGCGTCATACAGGCGAGCCGCGCATAGAGCAGCGCAATCTGCTGCCAGTCGGTCTCCTCCGCCCGCGCCGCCTGCGCGTGCAGCGCACTGATCGCCGCTTGAATCTGGTACGGGCCGGCGCGCCGCAGTCGTAGCGCTTGGTCGAGCAGCGCCACTCCTTCGGCGATCTGGTCGGCGTCCCACAGCGCGCGGTCCTGGTCTTCGAGCAACACCATATCTCCGACCGCATCCACCCGCGCCCGCAGCCGCGCGTGGTGCAGCAGCATCAACGCCAGCAGCCCCAGCGCCTCAGCGTTTTCGGCCTCCGCCACGAGACCCGGCTCGCGCGCCAGCAGCCCCACCAGCACCCGTGTCAAGCGGATCGCCTCCGCGCATAGCTCGTGGCGAATCAAGGCGTCGCCCTGCGTCGCGGTATAGCCCTCATTGAAAATCAGATAGAGCACCGCCAGCAGCCCATCCATCCGTTCGGGCAGCAGGTGCGCCGGTGGCACCCGATACGGGATGCGCGCATCGCGAATCTTGCGCTGCGCGCGGACCAACCGCTGCGCCATCGTCGCCACCGGCACGAGAAACGCGCTGGCGATCTCCGGCGTCGTCAGCCCACCCAATGTCCGCAGCGTCAGCGCCACCCGCGCCTCCAGCGCCAGCGCCGGATGACAGCAGGTGAAGAGTAGCTTCAGGCGTTCATCCGGTATTTCCGCGTCGGCATCATCTGCCGCTTCCACAGCGCGCCCGTCATCCTGTGCGAGCGCTCCCATCGCCGCAAGCGCCTCTTGCTTGCGCAGTAACGTGCTATCGCGCCGCAACCGGTCTATTGCCTTGCGCCGCGCAATCGTCGTCAGCCACGCCGCTGGATTGCGTGGCACGCCCTCCACGGGCCAGCGTTGCAGCGCCACCACCGCCGCATCTTGCAGCGCATCTTCGGCCAGCGCGAAATCGCCCAGCGCGGCGATCAGCGCCGCCAGGATCTGCCCTGACTCACGGCGATAGGTCTGCTCGACGATGCGCGCGACACTGCTCTCCATCCTGCACCTCGGCGGACTTCTCGCTATCCGTGGACTATCCCTCTCGCCTGGGAGCATACGACACCACGCGCGCCCGGCGCACCCACACCACCAGCGGCGGCGCGGATGACCCCAGGCGCGCGTGACGCCACACGCGCGCGCGTATGTCTAGTCGAACTCCATCACCGGCCGCACCTCGATGGAGCCATGCTGTGCGCCCGGTATCTTGGCCGCAATCTGGATCGCCTCATCCAGATTCTCAGCATTGACGAGATAGAATCCGCCAAGCTGCTCTTTCGTCTCGGCGAACGGGCCGTCGGTGGTGAGCGTCTTGCCCTCACGCGCCCGCACTGTCGTCGCGGAGGACGTGGGCAGCAGCGCCTCGCCGCCCGCAATCTTGTCTTTGAACTCTGCGCTGAAGGCGTTGTAGGCGGCCATCACCGCCGCCTGCTCCTGCTGCGTCGCCTGGCTGTCCCTGACTTCTTCGGTGTAGATCAACAGCGCATATTGCATCGTAAACCTCCTCGCGGCTCGCCCACGCGAGCCAGCGGTTTGCAACATTCGGCGGGCACACTCGCCCGTCTAGCATACCGTCGAACGCGACACCCGCACTTCGACATCTTCACGAACATCTGTTTCAGTCATTCGACCATTTCGACGGATGTGCGGCAATGCGGCTTTGTCCATAGCGGGGAATACGCGATCCAGTTACTATGCCTCGCCCCACGACTTTTCGCACATCTCCTTTACCGCTCCGACGCCGCTCCGCTATACTGATGCCCAATGTGAAATGATACGGGCGGCATGCCGAAGGATTCGCTGTACAGCCCAGACGTGCGATAGCACCACGCTGGTGAAAGAAAGCGAAGCTCGTTATGGGTCATCCTTCCGGCGGTACAGAGCCAACCGTCCTCGTGGTGGACGATAACGCCGACCTGCTCGCGCTCGTCGCCAATTCGCTCCGCAAGCTCGGCGGCTTTTCTGTCGCCACCGCCACCAACGGCGCTGAAGGTCTACAATGCTACTTCGAGGTGCGCCCTGCTTGCGTGGTCGTGGATGTGAAGATGCCAGGCCTCGACGGCTATCAATTGATTCGCGCACTGCGGGGCGACCCCGACTCCAGCGCGACCCCGATCATCGTGCTCTCGGCGATGGTGCAGGACCGCGATAAACTGGCTGGCCTGCTCGCTGGAGCCGACGCCTATCTGCTCAAGCCTATCTCACCGCTCGACCTTGTCAGCGCCGTGCGCCAGGCGCTCGCGCGGACCGAGACCCAGCGACAGCAACGGCTGCGAGCGCTGCTGGATGACACCGCCGAATCCACGGAATCATAGGAGCGCCCCCATGATCGAGCCGTCGCTTGACCTGTCGCAAGATCCCATCTCCGAGCGCGCGATCTATCATGAGTACGAGCGCAAGCGTAGGCTGCGGCTCGCGGGCACGCTGCTGCCCATCTTTGCCGTGCTCCAGTGTATCGTCGTCATCGTCGGCTCGTATGTCACCATCGCCATCTACCCCGGCGCGCCTGTTGTGTTACAGGTCAATATCTTCACCACTATCGTCATGGGCTTCTGCGCGTTCTTCTACATCCTTGGCGTGTCGTTCGCGCGACGCGGTCACGTGTCGCGCGCCGTGCTCTGCCTCCTGCTGCCGATGGGCGCAACCATCATCGTCCCGCCGCTCGCCTATGATGTGGCGTATCATCTCGCGCCACACGCCGCCAGCCCGATCATCGCCATCACGTTCAGCATTATGATGGCGACGATGATCTTCATTGTGCTCACCGGCATACTCACTACGGGCCGCCCGCCACTCATCGGCGCGACGCTGAGCATGAATATCCTCACGGCCATCATTCTGGTCTACATCTTTCACGTGCAGGGGTTGGGCGCGGAATTGAGTAAACAGGCAGTGCCGCTCATCCCCTTCGTGCTCGTCATCCAGTGGGCTATCGCTGGCGTTCTGCTGGCCGCATCTGGAACGTACTTGCAGACCTTGCGTGAGCTAGGCGATGTGCGCATCGCCTATGCGCGCGCCCAGCAGCTTGACGAACTCAAAGACCAGTTCATTACCCATATCAACCACGAACTACGCACGCCGGTGATGGCGATGCAGGGGCATGTCGAGTTGCTACTGCTGACCGAAGATGGGCTATCGCGCGAGGAGCGCACCGCCTACCTCGAACGTGCCAAGCGCGCGGGCGATAATCTGGTCAGCCTTGTCACTGGCATCCTGGATATGCGCCGCCTGGAACAGGGCGCTGAAGCTTTCGCACCTGCTCCGGTTCCGCTCCGCGAGGCGCTGGACGCCGCCACCCAAATGCTCGACCCGCGCGAGATGCAGACCGGCGGCATACGCGATCTGCGCGTGACCATCGCCCCCGAACTGGCCGTCTGGGGTGAAACGGTGCGCGTCCGCCAGATTTTCACCAACCTGCTCTCCAACGCCATCAAATACTCCCCACCAGGAACGCCCATCGAAGTCGCCGCGCATCAGATCGTCGAGAGCCTTCCGGGCGCTGGCCCCTGGTGGCGCGATCAGCGCCCGCGACGCGAGATGGTCGAGATCATCGTGCGCGACTACGGCCTTGGCATCCCACCGGCGCAGATTCCACTGCTCTTCAAGCGTTTCGTGCGTCTCCCGCGCGATCTCGCTTCCAGCACCACCGGCAATGGCCTCGGTCTCCACCTCTGCAAAGCCTTCGCCGAAGACATGGGCGGCTCCATCCGCGTGGAGAGCAGCGGCATCGAAGGCGAAGGCGCGATCTTCCGCGTGCTGCTCCCCGTCCCATTGGCCTCACTCTCCACTGAACACCTCCATGACACACCGTAGCCGCCGTCGCTTCGACCGCTCAACCTCGCTCATCTATGGCAAAAGTCCATGTGTACTCGCCCCATGCATGCCCTTGAATGGTATACTGAAACGTAACGCGGTATTCCGCTTGCTCGTGTTCACGCCATCTCATTCACCCCTCCACAAGGAGGCCTTGCCATATGTTCGAAAGTCTCTCGCAACGCCTCGATAGCGTCTTCGACCGCCTGCGCGGCAAAGGCAAGATCAGCGAAAAGGACGTCACCGATGCCATGCGCGAAGTGCGCCAGGCGCTGCTCGAAGCCGACGTCAACTTCAAGCTCGTCAAGCAGTTCGTCGCCAATGTGCAGGAGCGCGCCGTCGGCCAGGAAGTGCTGCAAAGCCTCACACCCGCCCAGCACATCATCGGCATCGTGCATGATGAACTGGTTAACATGCTCGGCGGCGCGGACCCCAACGCTGGTAAAATCACCTTTGCGGGCGCGCCACCCACCATCATCATGCTGGTCGGCCTTCAGGGTTCCGGCAAAACCACGCATGCGGCCAAGCTGGCCGCGTAC
Source organism: Ktedonobacterales bacterium (assembly GCA_030167145.1). Lineage (GTDB taxonomy): Bacteria > Chloroflexota > Ktedonobacteria > Ktedonobacterales > JADMIN01 > SMAG-U1939. The sequence goes on from CP126532.1 coordinate 1,704,270, forward strand.
TTCCGCAAGCACGGCCAGAAGCCTGGCATGGTCGCCGCCGATATGCAGCGCCCCGCCGCCGTCCAGCAATTGCAGCAGCTTGGCCGCCAGCTCGATATTCCCGTCTACGCCGAGCCTGCTGGCAACAAACCGATAGACATCACCACCCGCGCCGTCAAATGGGCGCGCGAGCAGGCGCTCACCATCCTGATCCTCGACACCGCTGGCCGCCTGCACATTGACGAAGACCTGATGCACGAGGTCGCCGTCATCCGCCAGCGCACCGAGCCGCAAGAAGTATTGCTCGTCGTGGACGCCATGACCGGCCAGGACGCCGTCCGCGTCGCCGATGAGTTCAACAAATCCGTCGGTCTCACGGGCTTGATCCTTACGAAGATGGACGGCGACGCGCGTGGCGGCGCGGCGCTCTCCGTGCGGCAGGTTACGGGCGTCCCCATCAAATTCATGGGCACCGGCGAAAAAACCGACGCCCTCGAACCCTTCTACCCCGACCGCCTCGCCACGCGCATCCTGGGCATGGGCGATGTGATGTCGCTGATCGAAAAAGCCCGCGAGCACATTGACGAAAAAGAAGCGGCGAAGCTTCAGAAGAAGATGGGTAGCGGCTCCTTCGACCTCGAAGACTTCTTGCAGCAGATGCGCCAGGTCAAGAAAATGGGTTCGATGACCCAATTGCTCGAAATGATCCCTGGCATGGGCAAGGCGCTTAACAACGAAGACCTGCGCGAAGCCCTGGAAGGCGACCAGCTCAAAACCGCCGAGGCAATCATCCTCTCGATGACTCCCACCGAGCGGCACAATCCCGAGATCATCAACGGCAGCCGCAAGCGCCGCATCGCCAAAGGCAGCGGCACCACCCCGCAGGAGGTCAATCAACTGCTGGCCCAATTCAAGGAGTCGCAGCAGATGATGAAGCAACTGATGGGCATGCAACAGGGCAAGGGCGGACGTGGCCGCATGGGCCGGATGATGCGCCAGCTTGGCGGAATGGGCGGAATGGGCGGTATGGGTGGAATGGGCGGCCTCGGCCTGTAGGGGCGTCCGGTGGACGCCCGCCATCGCACTCGCGAGGGGCGATCAGTGTGACCGTGGTCACACCTACACCCTATGGATGTTACTCCCTATTGCTCGCAAACGTGTTAACCTGTGACGGCCTAAGAAGAATTGCGTATATCCGTACACTTGCCCGCGTCGCGCGAAGGTAGCGCGCCGTGCGTGCCGGTGAGCGGAGCGCGTTCGCACAGGCCGTATGTGCAGTTGGCATCGCAGGAGGTAGGGCGGGGTATGGAGTCAAGGCAGCAGCCGCGGCGCGCATCACGGACGGCTCGGAAGTGGTCGCTTCTCTTCGTTTTGGGTACAGCGCTCATCGCCCTCAGCATGATCCTCTCATCGTGCGCGCCCAGCCCCCAACAACAAGCGTCGCAACAGAGCAAAGCCAAACTCGACAACGAGCTACACCACGCCAAAGACGACCTCGGCATCCCCGACACCCTGCTCAAACCCATCGAAACCCAGGAGCAGCAGATCGCCTCTGGCAACAGCAGCGCTCAGGATGCCACCGCCAACTACAACCTGCTCTACAGCCAGCTCCTCGGCATCGAGCAAACTGCCGCCCAAACCCTCAAAACCCAGGCGGTGACGGATCTGCAAGCCTTCACCACCATTCTCAATACACGCCGCAGCCAGGGCTTTACCGAAATCAACACCTATCAGGCCCGGCTCGATCAAGCCCTCAAAAACCTCAACTCCGCCACCACCGCTGGCGACTTTGCCCAACTCGACGCCTTCGTCCGCCAGCAGACCGAAGCTCTCAACGCCCTCTGGCCCGCATACCTGAAACTTCAAGACTTCAAAGCTACCCTGCACGCCGTTCGCCTCGCGGGCGTCAATTCCAGCCTCAGCGACAGCGAATACAACGCCGATCTCCAGGCGTTCCGCGATGCCTCCTCCGCCGACCGCTATCAGGCGCTCGTCGGCGTGATAGACGGGCAGATCATGCAACTGCTCGCCGACCAGACCGAGGCGCTGCCCTTCATCGGCGCGACGATGCTCTCGATCTTCCAATCCCGCATTGACCAGCTTAATCGCTGGGGCGAGCACAGCGCCGCCAAGACGTTCCAAGCCCAGCACGACAGCGACGCCACGGATCTTGCCTCTGCCAAGGGCCTCGCCGATTACCTCACCCTCGCTCAACTCATCACCAAGCAAAGCAACGCCATGGTGCTACCCTGGGCACGCGGCCAGGCACGCGACGACCTGCGCCAATTGCAGGAGCAAGTCAACATCGCTATGGCGCGCAATCCGCTCGTCGCCTACGAATACGCCGACTCCAATGTCGGCATCGGCAACGTGCAGGGCGAATTCAACAGCGCCTATGATGTGAACAGCTACCTGCAAGCCGACGCCGATACACGCGCCCTGCTGATCAACCTGCGCGCGCAACAAGATAATCTCAACGATCCCACCGTCGCCTGGCAGCCGCATAAAGTAGACTTCCAGTTGATGCAAACCTACGGCATCATGAGCGGCAAAGTGATCATCGTCTCCCTCGCCGAACAAGTCGCCCGCTTCTATGAGAATGGCGCGCTGGTCTACTGGACCTATGTCACGACGGGCCGCTACGAAAAACCGACGACGCCCGGCTCGTACTACGCGATGCAGAAGGCGTCGCCGATGGAGTTCAAATCTTCCGAGCCGAAAAGCTCGCCCTTCTGGTACGCCCCCACCCTCATCAACTATGCGATCCTCTTCGCCAACTACGGGTTCTACCTGCACGACGCCTGGTGGCGGCTGCGCTTCGGCCCCGGCACCAACATGCCCCACTATGATCCGCTGGCCTTCAATAGCGGCTCGCACGGCTGTGTCAACTTCCCTGAAGACAACATGGCCTGGGTCTACGCCTGGACGCCCATCGGCACTCCCGTCGAGGTGTACTAATCGCACATTGGCTTGCATGGCGGGGCTGACATTCCTGTTCTGCCGTGCCTTCGTAGGGGCGTCCAGCGGACGCCCCTGCAGCTTCACCAGACCTCGCCCTTCTCTGCCGCTTCCAGCCAGCGCTCGCCTACATGGGCATAGGTGAGGATCGCACCCTCGCGCACCCCGCGCCGCCGCGCACGTAGCACATCCAGCCGTAGCTCGTCCATCGCCGCCAGCAACACCGCCGCGCCCGCCGCCAGCAGCCGCGCACGACCTTCCTCCACCCCGAAGCGGTGGCAAATCGTCGCCGAGGGTGTCGTCTCCAGGAGCGCCAGCACCGCTTCGAGTTGCGCGCGGGTCAGATAGCGATTGCGCTTCGGCGGTCCCGCCTCGCCTGATAGCTCATCAGGCACGGTGATGCGGCCTCCCAGCATCGCCAGCGACATCGCCGTGCCACCGCAGACAATCGCCTCTGCCACCGGCAACGGCGGGTCCAGCGGCGTCAGCGTCTCCACTACTACCCGCCGCACCGCCTCCAACTCATCGGGCGAAGGCGGGTCTGATGGCGCATAGCGGTGGCGCATCGTGCCAGAGCCAAGCGGCAGCGACACGCGCCAGTCAATCGTGCGGCCACGTCCCACCACGAATTCCAGGCTGCCGCCGCCCATATCCAGCACCGCGCGCCGCCCCTTGATCGGCTTTAGCCCGCTGGTCGCCCCCCAATAGGTCAGCGCCGCCTCCTGCGCGCCCGTCACTAACTCCAGCAGCACACCCGTCTCGCGCCGCACCCGCGCCAGAAACGCCGCTCCATTCGCCGCCCGGCGCACGCCCTCCGTCGCCACCCCCAACACCACCTGCGCCTCATAGAGTCGCGCAAGCTCGGCATGATCGCGAATCGTCGCAATCGCTCGCGCCATTCGCTCCGGCCGAATCTCGCCGTATGCCGTCACATCGGCCCCCAGCCGCACGAGATCGGCCTCGTCCGCCAGGCGTATCACCTCCACCCGATTCTTCGGAACTCGGCCTACCGTCACGTGGATGCTGTTGCTGCCCACATCGAGCGCCGCCAAACGAAGCGCTGCCACACCTGCTCCCTTCTCGCGCGCTCCACATCAGCGCACCCGAACTATTGTACCGCTTCCCACTATTTGTAAGCACGGCGGCGATATGTTATCCTGTGCTTCGGACGCCAAAAAGAGGAAGGTGGCCGTCGGGTATAGGATACGTATGGGAGGTGGAGGGACGGCGCAGATGGTGACAAATTGGGTACAGCGGCGTGGCTCCGACCGCGACGTAGAGCGCCGCACAAGGCAAATCAAAGAGATCATCCGTCTGGGCACGGCGCTGCGGGCCGAAATGGGGCTGGAGAACGTCCTGGCGCAGATCGTCGAAGGCATCCGCACCACACTTGGCTTCCGGGTTGCCGTGCTCAATCTGATCCACCACGACTTCGAGTTTGTGGATGTCGTCGCCACCGCCGGCCTCAACGAAAGCGAGCGCCAGCGCCTCATCAAATCGCCGCCGCCCGTGATGCGGCTGATCGCGGTGATGCGCCCAGAGTTCTGCGTCAGCCACTCGTATTTCATCAGTCACGAGCATAAATACCTCTTCGAAGGCATCGAAGGTGTCACCGTCTACTCGCCCCCACCCACCAACCCCTCACGCGCAGCCGATGCCTGGCACCACGACGACGTGCTGCTGATCCCCCTGCGGAGTCCGCGCGAAGACCGTCTGCTCGGCTTGCTCTCGCTGGACCAACCCGAAGACGGCAAAATACCTTCACTGGAAACCATCGAGATTGTCGAACTATTCGCCAGCCAGGCCGCGCTCGCCATTGATACCTCGCAACTCTTCACCGAGCGCGAGCAGGATCGCCTGGCCCTTCAGCGGCAGGTAGAGTCACTGGTCAGCTACCTCGCACGGGTGCAGCACGGCAACCTGAGCGCGCGTATACCCCTGCATGGCCAAACCCTCAGCCCCATGGCCGACTCCCTCAACGCCGTCGTCGGCGCGCTGGATACCCTGCTCAACGACGTGCGCCACACCAGCGAAGAAGTCAGCCGCAACGCCACTGAACTGGGCGAGAGCGCCGCGCATCTGGCCGCCAACGCGCAGAACCAGGCGCAACAGATCGTCAACGTGACCCACTCCGTGCAGAGCACGGCTGCCAACGTGCGCGGCATCGCCGATGTCGCCCAGGACACCACCACCATCGCACGCGAGGCGATGGACATTTCGCTGGCCGGGCGCGAAGCGGCATTCCAGGCCGCCGAAGGCATGATTGGCGTGCGCGAACTGGCGATCCAGTCCGTCAAGAAGATGAAGCGGCTGGGCGAGAGCGCTCAGGACATCGGGCAGATCGTGCAGATGGTCTCCGATTTCGCCAGCCAGACCAACCTGCTCGCGCTCAACGCAACCATTGCAGCCACACGCGCGGGCGAGAATGGCCGCGGATTCGCCGTGGTCGCCCATGAAATCCGCACGCTAGCGCACAACAGCGCTGAAGCCACCAAGCAGATTCAAGCGCAGATCAAAGCCATTCAAAATGAAACCAACGGTGTCGTGGTGACCACCGAGCATAGCATGCAGCAGATTGTGCTGGAGTCTGAGCTAGCCACCCAGGCAGGCGCCGCGCTGGAAGCAGTGGACGCCTCCACGCGGCGCATCGCCAGCGCTATCCAGCAGATGAGCGATACGGCAATGGAGCAGGCGGATGCGGCGGAGATGATCTCATCGGCGATGGCGGGCATCGCCCAGATCGCCACGCAGACACGCGATGGCATGATCCAGACGGGCGCGTCAATGGAACAGTTGGTCGAGCTAGCGCACGTGCTGCTGCGCGCGAGCAACACCTTCACGCTCAGCGGGCAAAGCGAGACGACGAACCCCAGCACACGCCCCCTGGACGCCATCGAACTGGACGATCTCTACTCCGACATGGCAACCACACCGCTGCCCGCCATGGGCGCGCGCTCTGGCGCACTCACGCCGCTGGGATCCATGGGGTCATCTTCGCGGCCAAGCGAACACCCGTCCTTCCCTCCCGTCAGCGGCGCAGACGCGCCACCGAATGAGGCGTTCGCGCCGCGCCCGACTCGCAAACTGCCACCGCTGGACCTGGCATCCCCGGACGCGCAGGGATAGCCAGAGTCGCGGGCTAGTACGTGGGAATGTGCCGCGGGACCACAGGCCGTTGCGCCGACAGATTAACTCGCGGCGACGTACGGTGTGGCGGGTGGTGTGTCGCGTTCGGCGGACTCCAACACGGCAACGCCCACAAGGTCGGCGGTGGTCGTGTTGAGGGCGGTGGCAAGGCGACGTACCGCGTAGGTCTGCGGCTCTTCTTTGCCGTGTTCGAGGTGGGTAATGGTATCGCGTCGCAGGCCAGTCAGATCCGCAAGCTGGCTGATGCTCAATCCACTCCGCTGACGCGCCTGACGCAATCCACGCAACTTCATCGCGATCCTCCTCATCGAGGCTCTAGCACAGGAATCCGGCTCCATTGCCGGCCCACGTGCATAGCTGGCTCGCCGCCCGCAAGAGCGATACGGCGAAAACATAGCAGACAAAACGACAGTTGCTGTCGTGATGGCCGTGCCAATCGCAGTGTCTCGCCTCCGCCGAAAAAACAGCACGAAACGGAGGAAAGCGTCTTGTTCACTTCATACTAGCAGATGCGCTGGGGCAACGTAAAGGGCAAAAGCGCGGATGCGCAGATTTAGGTTTGCAGAGTACGGATGGCAACCAATGTGTGAACTATACGAACGCAAGGCCCCAATTCAATGGGGCCTTGCGTATCGCGGAACAGGTGTGCGCCTGCTTACGTGTGTGCTTATGCGCCAGGGAAGTGGCACGCGGCAATCTGGTTGGGACGCTTCTCTTCCAGCGGCGGCGCCACCTCGCGGCAGATGGCCTGTGCCTTCCAGCAGCGCGGGTGGAATGGGCAGCCAGAGGGCGGATTGACGGGGCTGGGCACGTCGCCGGTGAGGATGATGCGCTTGCGCGTCAATTCCAGCTCAGGGTCGGGGATGGGGCTAGCGGAGAGCAGCGCAATGGTGTAGGGATGTTGCGGGTTGGCGTACACATCGTCGCCTGATCCCAGTTCGACGATATGGCCGAGATACATCACGGCGACACGTTTGCTCACATGCTTGACCGCCGAGAGATTGTGGGCGATGAAGAGATAGGTCAGGTTGAACTGGTCGCGCAGATCGGCCAGCAGGTTGAGCACCTGCGCCTGAATCGAGACATCCAGCGCCGAGATTGGTTCGTCGGCGACGATGAACTTCGGGTTCAGCGCCAGCGCCCGCGCGATACCGATGCGCTGGCGCTGACCGCCGCTGAATTCGTGGGGATAGCGATGCACCCAGGCGGGATTCAAGCCCACGACTTGCAGCAGCTCCTTGACACGCGCTTCGCGCTCTTGCGAGGTGCCGCGGCCAAAGTTCACCATCGGCTCCGAGATGATCCGGCCAACCGTGAAGCGCGGGTCGAGCGAGCTAAACGGATCCTGGAAGATCATCTGCATGTCAGCGCGCATTCGGCGCAGTGTGCCATAGGAGGTGCGCGTCAGGTCCGTTCCCTCGAAGATGACCGACCCATCGGTTGGCTTGACCAATTGCAGCACGGCCCGCCCCAGTGTGGACTTGCCGCAGCCGCTCTCGCCGACCAGTCCGAGCGTTTCGCCGCGCTTGATCGTGAGATCAACGCCGTCCACCGCCTTGACGGAGGCGACAGTGCGCCCAAGCAACCCACCCCGAATAGGGAAGTGTACCTTCAGATTACGCACATCCACCAAGGTGTCGCTTGCAACCTCAGCAGATGGGTACGGCTGAGCTATTTCCGCCGCCATATGTTCTTCTCCCTCAACGATTCAGCTTGAACAAGCAGGGCCTCAGCGCCGCGCGTAGCAGCGCTAATGTAGCAGCGCTAATATGGATAGAAGCACGCCGCCATCTGGCCCGCGCCTTTGGTTTCGAGTGGCGGCAATTCCTGGCGGCATCGCGCTTGCGCTTTGACACAGCGCGGCGCGAAGGGGCAGCCTGCCGGTAGGTTGATCAGGCTGGGGGGTTGCCCGCTAATCGCATGGAGACGTGATCCTGGAGGTTCGTCGGGGCGTGGAATAGCCTGGAGCAATGCCTGAGTGTAGGGGTGCGCGGGTTTCTTGAAGAGCGTGTGTGTCGGCGCGCTCTCGACGACACGCCCAGCGTACATGACGACGACACGGTCGCAGGTGCCAGCGACGACGCCCAGATCGTGCGTAATGAGCAGCGTGGCGGTGCGGAACTCTTTGGACAAGCCCTTGATGAGTTCGAGTACCTGCGCCTGAATCGTCACATCCAGGGCGGTGGTTGGCTCGTCGGCGATGAGGAGCTGCGGATTGCAGGAGAGTGCGATGGCGATCATCACGCGCTGACGCATACCGCCGCTGAATTCATGGGGATAATGATTGAGTCTGCGTCGCGCTTCGGGGATGCGCACCCGTTCGAGCATCTCGGCGGCGCGGTTCATTGCCGCTTTGTCATCGAGCTTCAGGTGCGTTTTCACAGCTTCAGCGATTTGGAAGCCGACGGTCAGCACGGGGTTCAATGAGGTCATGGGATCCTGGAAGATCATGGCGATCTTCCCACCCCGTATCTGAAGCAGCCGATCTTCGTCCATCTCGGCGATATCTTCGCCCTTGAAGAGGATCTTCCCGCCGACGATTTTTCCTGGCTTATCAATCAGCCGCATGATGGAGAGCGATGTGACGCTCTTGCCGCTGCCGCTCTCGCCGACGACGCCAAGCGTTTCACCTTCTTCGAGATAAAACGATACATCCTCCACCGCTTTCACCACGCCTGTACGGGTGAAGAAGTGCGTGCGAAGGTTCTGCACTTCCAGCAACTTTTCCGTCATGCCTGCCTCTACTCTACGATGGTATTCGATTGGGGACAGTAATCAATTGCATATCTCGCGCTTCCGGCACATGGCCGCCAGGTGATGGCTGCCAGTAGCGCGCCGGATGCCATCGCGGCGCGAAGCGGGTGAGGCTTCGCGCCGCTTGGCGCACGTGGTTAGTCTTTGGTGCGCGGATCAAAGGCGTCGCGCACGCCATCGCCCACGAACGAGAAGCACACAATCAGGACCACCAGGACGAACGCCGGCCAGAAGAGTTCGGTCCATTGCCCATAAATAGACTCAAGGGAATCCGAGATCATCAGGCCCAGGCTCGATCCTGGCGGACGGATACCAACACCCAATACGCTCAACGCTGCCTCACCGACAATCGAACCCAGAATGCTGAGTGTCGAAGCGACGACGACGATGTTCAAGAGGTTGGGAATGATGTGCTGGGTGATCGCTTTGCCATCTGGCGTGCCGGAGACGCGCGAGGCTTCGACGAATTGCTGCTCTTTCAGGTTGAGTGTCTGGCCGCGTACAAAGCGCATCATGAGCGGCCAGGCGAGCAGGCCAATGGCGAGCGTCAACATGACAATGCGTCCGAGGATGGGGTTGATGCTCTTGAAGATGTTGTCGAAGATCGGGCCGAGGGCAGCGCCCATGAGGATGATGAGCAGCAAGCCGGGGAAGGCGAAGACGATGTCGGTGAAACGGTCGAGCACGGTGCCGAGCCAGCCACCATACCAGCCGGCAAGTGTGCCGAAGAGCACGCCGAGGCCAATATCGAAGACTTCGACGAAGAGCGCCACCTCGATGGAGACATTGATACCGGCCATGAGACGCGCCAGCATATCACGTCCGATGGGGTCGCCGCCGAGTGGATAGGTCAAGCTGTTTGGGCCGAGCGGGAACAGTGTGCCAGGCTTATCCGAGGCCGCCAGGTTCGAGTACGAGAACTGATGATACAGTTCTGGGGGAATCAGCTTGCCGGAGATACCGTCAAGCACTTTTGGCCCCATGTGGACATAGAGCAGTGGGAAAAGGAAGCTGAAGATCACCAGAAAGAGGATGATCCCCAGGCACACCACCGCACGACGATCACGCAAGAAGCGCCGAACCGCCGCGCGCATAGGCGAGATGGAAGGCTGTTCTTTGGCGTCGTAGACTTCAATTTGTTCGGGAGATGAGGCGCCGACAATTGACGGCTGCTCTATCGTATCCATAGTTTCCTGGCCTCCTGCGCCAGCACAGCGCGAAATCACGCCGTGTACACCAAGTAGAAGTGTATGCTTCTCGCCCTACGACACTTTGATACGTGGGTCCAAAATGCCATAGACCATGTCCACGACGAGATTCATCACCGCGACCGCGACAGCGACGATGATGACAGTGCCCTGGACCACTGGCATATCTTTGTTGCCGATGGAGGCAACCGACTGGAAGCCAATGCCGGGAATATTGAAGAAAAGTTCCGTAAAGAACGCGCCCGTGACGACGAAGGCAATCGCGGGACCAATTGCCGTTACCAGCGGCACGAGTGCGTTGCGGAATGCGTGGCGGAAAACCACCAGGCGCCTGCTCAAGCCTTTGGCGCGTGCGGTGCGAACGTAATCCTGGTTCAGCACATCGAGCATAGTAGTACGCATGAGGCGCGCATAGAAGCCTAATTCAACGATGGTCAGAATCGCGACCGGAGCGACGATCTCGATGGGACTGTCACCCCAGCCAGAGATGGGCAAGTGCGGAAGGCCATGCTGCGAGAGTTGGACGGTGATGATTTGATAGATGGGGATCGAGACGAAGGTGGGAATGGAGAAGAGCACCAGCGCGACGGTCATGCTGGCGGTATCGAATTTGGTGCCCGCGCGCACAGCGGCAAAAATGCCAATCGGCACACCAATCAGCAGCGCAAACACGAGCGCCGACAAGCCGATTTGCGCGGAAATCGGCACGCCTGTGCCCAGAATGCTCCAGACCGTTCTGCCACGCTGGGTGAAGGAGAAACCTAAGTCGAAGTGTACTAGACCATTGAGGAAAGTCGCGTACTGCTCATACCAGGGTAAGTCGAGATGATAGATGTGATAGAGAAGCTTGAGCTGCGACGGGGTGCATTTGGCGCCGCAGAGATTCTGCACTGGGCTACCGGGGGTAACGTAACCAAGGATGAAGGTGATAAACGTGACGCCGAAGAGGACGAAGACCAGACCGGCCAACCGCTTAATCAGGAACCGCGGACCAATACGGATGCCTGAATAAATCACAAGGGCGATGACGGCCAGCAACACGAGCAGGACCGGAAGGTTTGAAAGCAAACCCATAAGACACCTCCACGCGCGAGTAGGGCGCTCGACCAGATAGCCATGAGAATGGCTGTCACCCTGCGGAAACGACTGTTGAAAGGGCGTTTCCGGGTTGCCAACTCCTGGGAAACTCGTAACGAACCCAAGCACATCACAGGCCGTCATGTGCTCGCGGCATGCGCAATCGGCACGTCATATTCACGCCGCGATGTGCCGCGCTACGCCGTAATCATCCTCCAAGAAAATGAACGGCGCTGGTGAGCCATAGTGAGCCATAGTGAGCCAGTGGCAGCGCTACGAGCATGTGATGCGTGCTCTAGCCGCACAATAGGACAAAGACCCTACAGTGTCAAGAATATCACGCATTTTCCTGGCTCGTGCCAGGCTCTCGTATATGACGCACGAGCACGAACGATTCTTACACAGAGATGCGCTCATGCTCGTGCGCCAGGAATAGGCATTCGATGGCGGTCTATCGTGCCGGCGAACCGATGCGACAGACCGCCACTGCGCGCTCGTGAGAACCAGTGCGTGAAGATCACGAGACGCGCTGGATACCTACACTACGGTAAGTCCGTAGCGATAACTAGTATGAACTAGTGCTGCTGAATGTAGACGTTCGGCCACTCCGTCGTCGGCTCGCTGCCCTGGGCGTCCTGCTGGTAGCCCTTGACATACGTGCGGAGGCGGTAGTAGTTCGCGCCCTGGGTCAACGGGCAGATCGCCACGTTGTTGACCAGCAACTGCTCGGCCTGGTTGTAGAGCTGCATGCGCTGATCTTGCTTGGCCGGATCAGAGATCTGGTCGGCCTGCGCCATCAACTGGTCCGCCGCCGGCAGGCTGGCGTTCTGGTCGTTGTAGCTCGACGTCGTCGAGTAGAGCAGCGTCAGGAAGTCCTGCGGATCGGGGTAGTCGGCGATCCAGCCAGAGCGGTAGAGTTGCAGTTTCTTCTGCTGCTCAGCCGCCAGCTGCGTCGCCCAGTCGCGGCTGTCGGAAACGACATTCGCACCCGGCAGGTTCTGGTTCCAGCCCGAGATCAAGGCCTCAGCGTAGAGCTTGGAAGCCGCGCTGGAGACGTTGTACGAGTAGGCAATCGGAGCGGCCTTGCCGCCCACCGTCGCCAGATAGGCGCTCCAGTGGGACTGCGCCTTGGCGATGTCACCCGTGGTGGCCGTCAGGCCATCGGGGCCGGTCAGGTTCGGGTTGTAGCCCGGCATGCCCTTCGGCACCAGGTGCCAGCTCGGCGTGTTCGCACCCTTCGAGACGGTGGTGTTCAAGAGGTCACGGTTGATGACTTCGCAGAACGCCAGGCGCGCGTCGAGGTTGTCGAACGGCTTGATGTTCCAGTTCATCGCCACCATGTTGACCAACAGATACGGCGCGGTGACGTAGTCGGGCAGGCTCTTGGCCGCCGCGAGCTGTGCCGCCGGGATGCCGTCGGAGTAGTCATAGGTGGTGCCAGAGTTGTAGGTGTTGTACATCGTGTCGCCATCGGCGAAGATCTTGAAGTCCACCTCGGTGAGGTAGGGCTTATGACCAGCCGAGACGCCCCACCAGTTGGGGTTGGCGGCCAGCTTCAGGTTGCCCTGGTGGTCCCACGTCTTGATGTAGAACATGCCGCTGCCGCCCTGGCCAGTCGCCTTGCCAGAGGTGTCAGCCGCGAGGTTGTTGGTCCACTTGTCGTCCTGGCCGAGGTTCGCGCCAGTGACCGCGCTCTGCTCCAGCGCATACGACGTGGAGTAGGTCATGGCCTGGAGGAAGTAACCGGCAGGCGCCGCAAGGGTGATGGTCAGCGTGCCCGCGCCATCATCAACCACCAACGAGTCACCGATCAGCGTCTGAACGGCGCCAGTGATCGTGCCATTGGTGCAGGTCTCGGTCGCGAAGGTCTGCGCATCCTTAATCGCCCAGAGGTAGTAGTTCACTGGGGACTGGAGGCAGGGGTTGTCCGAGCGGTTGATGGCATAGGCGTAGTCCGAGGCCTTCACCGGCGTGCCATCGGAGAACTTCTGGCCGGGGCGGATGTGGAAGGTGTAGGTCAGACCATCCGTGCTGGTCGTCACCTTGTCCGCGCCCCAGTCGGCCACTTTGAGGTTCTTGTCGAGAACCACGAGGCCGTCAAAGAGCATGTTGACGATCGGAATCGAGCCGCTGTCAGCAGCCTGGCCCGGGTCAACCGTGACGATGTCGGTGCTGCCGCCACCTGCCCAGGTCATGTTCAGAACTTGGCTTTTCGCCAGGTTCTTGCTGGCAGAATTGCTGGTGCTGCCGCAAGCGGATACCAGCAAGGCAAACGTGCCCAACAGGACGATGAGTCCTGGGAGCGAGAGTTTGCGAAGTCCCAGTCGCATGCAATCTCTCCTACGATGAATGGACGAAAACCGCGCAACCATCGTTCAACCAGGACAATCCCGGTCGCCGCGATGCTGCGTTTCCATCAGGCTCACCCAGCCACATGACTGACGAACGCACTGTCTCTCTCGCCGTGGGGAGAAAGAGATCGCCACCAAAACCTCACCGGTTTCCCGCCATCACTTTCACTCAGGCGTCGTGGCTTGCTAGCCTCATGGAAAAATACCACTCGTTGAGGGATAGTACACTGGCCAGCGCCACTGCCCATCCCGCCGGTCCCAGCCGTTTGCCGGATCACCGGCGCGGCAGCGAGTCGCGCCGCCGCGCCGGTAGCCCAGCTTACATCTGGGACGAATCACTGCCCAGAGTAGACCCTCCTCCCTTTTCAGAAACATGCGCATGCATGGTTGCACGCCGTGGAGTGTGACCGTTGAGTATTGCTCATTGCCCCGATGCCTGGAAAGCTCCTGTGCCACTTCCGGATGCCGCGCCATTCGGCACAACCCAATACAACTCCCATCCCTGTGGCAACTTGAGCGAGGTTTCGAGACTATTACCCGCGAGCCGTAGCGCGGTTGCGCTGGGTGTCAGTTGCGACGGAGTGGTTGGCGAAAGCGATTCGGCCAGGCGAACGAGTTCATTTTGACCGATCCCGGACCGCTGATCTCCAACCATCCAGAAGACAACATCATTCTGCTGGAAGATCAGCATGCTGCGCGTCCCTGGCTCCCAGCTATACGGCGCCATACCATCAAAGGAGGAAGTCATTGCGGGGCGGCGCAAACCTCGTGGCACCCATGTCCCATCTACATAGACCGCCTGAGTGGAGCCGAACTGTACTGGCGTCGTGGAGCCTGTCTGCACCACCTGATAGACCGCCGCGCAACTCGCGTTCACGCGGAATTCCCGAATATCCACAACGCCCGTGCCTCCGGTATGGTTCGCCAGTTGATACTGCATTTCAACGATGGGGCCATTGGACCACGAGGTTGGTACGTCCAGTTGCACGCCACGATAGGTATAGTCTCCGAAGCTACGGCCAAGCCAGGAGAGTTGCATCGCTGGGTCAAACGTGAGCAGATCCTGGGTGTGTTGGTGCTTCGGTGTACCTGACGATGCAATATGGGTTGGGTAACTCTGCACCTGTATCACGCCCGTGCGTCCGAGCAGAATCCGCATGCCAGCGGCAAATGATGGGCTTGCCACCAGCACCGTGAGTACCATGAAAGCCAGGGCAGCCGCGAAGCTGGTCGTGACTCTGCGGTTCATGTGCGCGAGCCTGCTCTTGGCGGCCGGCCACAAGTGGCCGAGACGCTGTGGCTCAGTTGCGAGGGGAAGGAGCGTGCGGCGCAGGCGTAGACGCCGGAAGACCTTATAGATCAGCTTCAGCTCGAACCATTTCTCGGCGATGGCGTGGCGCTCATGTTCCAGCAGCGTCTGCGCGTAGTAGGGGGGCAACTCTTCCTGCTCCGGCGAGAACAACTCTCGCAGGTCGTTGGCAAATGCTGCGTCTTCCTCGGAAAAGTCGCTGGGGAACGAAAACGAATCCTCAGCGTCCGTCCAAGCGCTACTAGCTTCGAAGCGCTCGAACTCGCTCATGAGTCTTCTCCTGAAGCGCATCGCGCAACGCTTTGCGCGCACGCCATAGCCGGGTATCTATCGCGTGACGAGAGAGACTTGTTTTGGCGCAAATCTCTTCCGTGCTCGCTAAACGAAAATAGCGCATATACACCAGTGTGCGGTCTAGCTCGGAGAGCGATTCGAGCGCCTGACGCAATTCTTCGCGCCGTTCGCGCTGCTCAATCAGCTTCTCCATGCTCGTCTCGGCCATCCGCGCGGGCAGTTCAACCACATGATGCTCGCCTTCATAGGATCCAGCGAAATCGCCGGAATCCAGTGAGGTCATCGCATACGTCTGACGGCGCTGAATTTGCCGCCGCCGATCTAACGCGATGTATTTCGCCCGCATGGTAATCCAGGTGCGCAGGGTGCCCCGCGCCGGATCGTAACTGCCGATCTCCTGCCACACCGCCACGAAGAGGTCGTTGGTGCATTCCTCAGCGTCCTGAGGTGTGCCGCCGTTATCCAATACGATGCGTACAAAGTACGACATCTCACGTGAATAGCGACGAATCAGCGCTTCGAGGGCGCGCGGATCGCGCTCGATCAGCCCTTTATACAGGGCGTCTTCGGGCCAGTCATCGTGCACCGTGTCACTCCTCGCGCTTCCACTCGCCTGGCATCAGCGCCAGGCCTCACTGTGTGCGATGTGAAGGCTGTGTTTGACGACGTTGTCCGCTTATGACCGTGTGCATAGCTCAGGATGTACTACGTCGCTGGTCACAAGAATCTCTCACACCATGTCAACAATTTGCTCACTGGCCGATATATGACGTGCTCCAAGAGAGTTCAGGATGGGCGCTCTGTCATGTGTAACTCGGCTGTGTACGCGCATTTTCCCTGACCACATAGGATTTTGTCAAGAGGATGTGCTCGGATTCTGTCGCGTTGCGCACGGCGATACGCCATTCCCCTCCACCAACGCCACGCCTCCATACGCCTTTAACCCCAGCTTCATCCAAGCATAATCCAGGCCATATACGCTGATGAGTGAGATGTCCGGCACGTCTGAAGTGTTTGCAATGTGCCTCCCCGAAGGAGCCTATAGATGCCCCAAAACGACAACCGATGCGCCTCAACCAGCGAAGTTTGCCGCCAGTTCGACGCTGACCACGCACCCTATCCAGGAATGACGATCTTCGATGGCGCGGGCGGTGTCATCGCGCTGGCGCTCAGTCCTGGCGAGCTAGGGCGTTTCGTCGAGGCATACCGCTGGCTAGCAGCCGATACCTTAGACGGAGGCGTGGGCACGATCAAAGTGGCACTTGGCGCGAAGACATATCTACTCCACCGCCGCCTCATGGCTGGGAACAATACGGTACTGCGGATTGTGAACCTGTACGATCCCGGCGAACAGGTGGCGCTGTCATCTGACCTTGCACGGGTCGTGCTGACGCTCTTGGAGCACGCTCGCGAGCAACACAATCAGGTTGCGGGGCAGGCACGAGGCGCGGAACACTACTCGACACCTGGGGCATGAAGGAAATTGACCGATTTGAGATCGCGGTCCAGGTGGTAGCGCAGGCTGCTCTGCAATGTGCCTTCGAGTTCCGCTTGCAGCGCGGCATCCAGCCGCAGCCGGGGCACGGCATCCCACTCGGTGGTTTGCAGCAGCCGCAACACTTTCAGCGCGGACAGGGAGAGCCGCCGCTGGGCATAGCGCGAGCATGCGGGGCAGAGCGCGCCACCCAACTCGGCGCTGTAGCCGTTCTCTTCGGGGAGCAGCGGCGTGTCGCAGCCAGCGCAGGTATGCAACGCGGGGCGATAGCCCAGTTCATCCAGCAGGCGCAACTCGAAGTAGCGTAGCGCCAGCACGCAGCGCGCCCGCTCGCCAGCAGCGCTATCTGGCGTTCCAGCTTCGGCGCGTGCGCCCGCATCCAGCAGGCGCAACGTGCGCGCCAGCAGGGCGTAGATGCGCGGATGGGGGTCGGCGTCTTCGAGGAAGCGATCCACCAGTTCGCTGGCATACCAGGCGGCAGTGGCGTGCCAGAGCGCATCGCGCAGCGCATCCAGCCGTTCGCGCGCCTCGGCCTGGGTGACGATGTCGAGGTCGCGTCCGGTGGCCAGCAGCAGTTGCGTGCGGGTGAATGGCTCCAGATGGCCGGCGAGACGGCTGGTGGTGCGCCGCGCGCCCTTGGCAATCGCGCGGACCTTCCCCTGGCCGGGGGTGAAGAGCGTGAGGATGCGGTCGGCCTCGCCGAAATCGGTGCGGCGCAGGACGAATGCTTCAGTGGCATAGACGCGGGGATGGCTGGGCATGCGTTGTACTTCTCAATTGGGATGCTGCTGGCGATGGGCACGGCGAATCGCAATGCTGGCTGTGCCTCCTCAGCATATCATTCCGCGCATGTCCCTCGCTGGCGGCAACGTTGAGGAGATAGAAATGCCCCCGCTCCTAAAGCATTGGGAGCAGGGGCAACAAAGGACTTGCTAACATGCGGGCGGCGTAGGTGTGCCAGGAGCACAAGTTGGCGTCGGCGTCGCCGTATCGGTTGGCGTCGGCGTCACCGATTGCGTCGCGGTGGGCGACGGCGTTGGTGAGCCAAGGCTGACATAGAGCGTGATCTTGTCGCCGGGCAGCGCATAGGACCCCGCTTGCGGATCGGACTTGATGACGCTGCTTGCGGGCACCGTCATATCGAGTTGGTTGACGGTGGTGATGTTGGTGAAACCCGCGGTCTGCAACGTATGAATCGCCTGGGTTACCGGCATATTGTTCACATTCGGGATCAGAATCTTGTCCGGCGACTTGGTGACGGTGAGCGTGACGGTCGCTTTATATGGCTCCGCTGCACCCGCTGGTGGATCCTGTGCGGTCACGGTATCCACCGGATGGGTTTTATCGGCGTTGACATACTGCGCGGTGACGAGTAGATGCGCGTTGGTGGCGGCGGTCTGCGCCTGCTCGAACGACATGCCGATGAAGTTGGGCACGGTCGTCATGGCGACGGTCGCTGACGGCGTGGGCGAGGCGAAAAGCGCACTGGTAACGCCCGTCATGTTGGCGATCAGCGCGCACGCTAGCCCCAGCAGCAGCACCGCCGAGGCGACGACAACCGCGACGAGCGGCCCATTCTTGCGCGGTTTCGCAGGGCCAGAGGGAGCGCCATATGGGTTTGACGGCGTGCCGGTCCGTGGCATCGTCCCTGGCGCGGGGCCATAGGGCCGCGTGCCAATGCCTGCCTGTGGCCCAAAGCCAGTCGGGCCAAAGCCCTCATAGGTTGGCTCATCCCAGCCACCGCCGGCCATGTTCCCCGGACCGGAGCGCGGCCCCGACATCACGCGGCCACTCGCGCCGCCACGCGCGGGGCCACTAGCCATGGCAGGCGCGCCATAGTCGCCCCCGCTGTAGCCGCCCCCGCCAGGTCCGCCCAACTGGCGCGGATCGCCCGATGGCAGGCCCAGCGGCCCGAACTGCGCGCGCGGTCCACCCGTGCGCGCGCCGGTCGTGCCGCGCCGACCATCAGGCGCGCCGCGTCCCAGATTTTCGAGCGCGAAGGCCAGCGAGTCGCCATCACGATAGCGATTGCGCGGATCTTTCTTCAGGCATTTCAGAATCACCTGCTCCAGCGCGGGCGAGATACGCGAATTCAGCATGCTCGGCGGTTCGGGGTCGTCCTGAATGTGGCGCATCGCCACCGCGACGGGCGTATCGCCATCGAAGGGGGTCTTGCCGGTCAGCATCTCATACATCACGATGCCCAGCGCATAGATGTCTGCCGCCGGTGAGACTATCTCGCCTTGCGCCTGCTCCGGCGCGTAATATTGCACCGTGCCCAGCGTCATGCCGGTGGTGGTCAGTCGTTCCGCCTCGGCATCCTTATACATGCTGGCGATGCCGAAGTCGGTCAGCTTCACCAGACCGGCGTCGTTGAGCATCACGTTCTGCGGCTTCACGTCGCGGTGAACGATGCCGCGCTTGTGCGCCGCGCCCAGCCCTAGCGCCACATCATGCGCAATCTCGATGGCGCGCTCGTTCGAGAGCACCCCCTGCTGCTTCTTCAGGTAGCGGCGCAGGTCAGTGCCGTCAACGAACTCCATCACGATGTAGTAGCTGGAGCCGCTCTGGCCGTAGTCGAAGACCTGAACGATGTTGGGGTGCTGCAACGCGGAGGAGGCGCGCGCTTCGCGCTGAAAGCGAGTGACGAACTTGGGGTCCGAGCTATAGACTTCGCGCAGAATCTTGACGGCAACGGTCCGGCCCATACGCAGATCCACAGCGCGATAGATGGTCGCCATGCCCCCACGACCAATCGGCTCGTGCAACTCGTAGCGATCGCCCAGAACCTCGAGTTCCATACCTCTCCCCACCTTGGGTGTCACCCACGGAGCCTGCTCCGCTAGAGTGCGCCCGGGCATTCACGCCAGTATACGGCTCCCCCGCGCCAACGCGCCCGCTCATCTGGCGCTGGCACTGCAAGCCTATGCTACTGTTCTTTCATACTCGTGTGGCCGTATCAGGCTGTGGCGACCGCGATAATACCAGATGCCAGGAAACTCCAAAAAGATGTACGCACAGCCCAACAACCCGCGCCGCATACGCGCCAGGCCGCATGCTGAGCGGTTCGCTCACACGGCCTGAAGTGTACCACATGCCGCCCGCCCTCGCTATCAGGTACCAGGACGGTCTATTCGGGCGCAGTCTACCATCATTTGTACGCCGCGCATGTGATGTGGTTCACACCAATGGGACCACCATAGCTCAAATCGCGCAATCAGCCAGCGCCCCCGCAACAGTGGAGAATCTTCGCCCGCGCCTTCAGCCCCCTTGACACAGTCGCGCTCGCGTGGCTATACTACGAACGCTTTCCGGGCGCGAGATTTTTGTGCCCGCGAGCGCCGACGTAGCTCAACGGCAGAGCAGCTGTTTTGTAAACAGCAGGTTATGGGTTCAAATCCCTTCGTCGGCTCCCGCCTTCAGGCGACTGGCGGCGTTTTCTGGGCAGTTACCGAAGTGGACAAACGGGACTGACTGTAAATCAGTTGGCTTACGCCTTCGGAGGTTCGAATCCTCCACTGCCCACCAGATGCACGAGGCCGGGCAGGTCTCTCGCGTAAAGGGTTTCCGGTAGTCGTGGGCTGCATCGCCCGATACGACTTCCTCGCCGGTAGCGAGCATCTGAGGATGGTTCGCCATCTTTGGAACGCCAAATAATATCAGTTGGCTTTCTTGGCGAAACGCCAACGGAGGTTGATCGCCTCCACCGCCCGCTAGCGAGTCGCTCTCGTTGGCGCAGGCATGCCCGCGTGGCGCAGAGGTAGCGCACAGTCTTGGTAAGACTGGGGTCATGGGTTCGAATCCCATCGCGGGCTCCGGCGGTCCCGCTGCTGTTCTTCATCCCTGGCCCTTGCGCCGGGGACGAAGGCGTAGTGGGACGTTTGTGTGTCCAGAGCAGTGCGCCGGTCACGAGATTTCCCAAGGAGCCTGATGGCTAACCAGGGGAAGAGCAGCGCGAGCGCGTAACAGGCCAGCGCGATATTGAAATCAGGAGGAGCCGAAGCGCTCTATGGCGAAGCAGAAATTTGTGCGGAGCAAGCCGCATGTGAATGTGGGGACGATCGGGCACATTGACCATGGCAAGACGACGCTGACCGCGGCGATCACCAAGGTGCTGGCGCAGGCGGGCCGGGCCAAGTACACCGCCTTCGACCAGATCGACAAGGCGCCCGAAGAGCGCGAGCGCGGCATCACCATCGCCATCGCCCACGTCGAGTACGAGACCGACGCCCGCCACTACGCCCATGTGGACTGCCCGGGCCACGCCGACTACATCAAGAACATGATCACCGGCGCCGCGCAGATGGACGGCGCGATCCTGGTGGTCTCGGCCCCCGACGGCCCGATGCCGCAGACGCGCGAGCACATCCTGCTGGCGCGGCAGGTGGAGGTGCCGGCGATGGTGGTCTTCCTCAACAAGGTGGACATGCTCGACGACGAGGAGTTGCTCGAACTGGTGGAGCTGGAGGTGCGCGAGCTGCTCAGCAAGTACGACTTCCCCGGCGACGAGGTGCCGATCGTGCGGGGCTCGGCGCTCAAAGCGTTGGAGAGCCAGGGCGACCTCTCGCGCGCCGACACGGCGGCGGCGCCGATCTGGGCGCTGATGGACGCGGTGGACGCCTACATCCCGACCCCGCCACGGCCCACCGATCAACCGTTCCTGATGCCGGTCGAAGACGTGTTCTCGATCAAGGGGCGGGGCACGGTGGTCACCGGGCGCATCGAGCGCGGCACGGTCAAGGTCGGCGAGAGCGTGGAGATTGTCGGCTTTGCCGAGGCGGCGCGCACCGTGACCTGCACCGGGGTCGAGATGTTCCAGAAGACGCTGGACCAGGGCGAGGCCGGCGACAACGTGGGGTGTTTGCTCCGTGGGGTGGAGCGCAACGAGATCGAGCGCGGGCAGGTGCTGGCCAAACCCGGCAGCATCAAGCCGCACAAGCGCTTCGCGGCGCAGGTGTATGTGCTCTCCAAAGAAGAGGGCGGGCGGCACACGCCATTCTTCAATGGCTATCGGCCGCAGTTCTACATTCGCACCACCGATGTGACTGGCCAGATCATCCTGCCCGAAGGGATGGAGATGATCATGCCGGGCGACAACGTCAGCATCGAGGTGGAGTTGCACACCCAGGTGGCGCTCGAAGACGGGTCGCGCTTCGCGATCCGTGAGGGCGGCCGCACCGTCGGCTCGGGCGTCGTCACCAAGGTCATCAGCTAAGCCTCGTGTCGTTAGGTTCGCACACGCTCCCGGCCAGAGAGTCTTGGTCGGGAGCGTGTCGCGCAACCGGGCGGCTATCTCCTTCGTCTATAATGGACGTGTAGATGAACGCCTTGCGAAAGCGGGTACTTCCGGTCCGGGCGTAGACAGCGCCAGGGGCATGGTATACAATAACGTGGTGATGGAGCGGGAATCCGGATTCCGTGTCCGCGACAGGTCTTGCGCCTGAAGGGAATACGCGGGCCATACGCTCTCACTTCCACGCCAAGCGTTGGAGGAATTGTTTCGATGGCGGCCAAGAGTAAAGAGAATCGTATCGTTATCACGCTCGCCTGCACTGAGTGCAAGTCGCGCAATTATGTGACGACGAAGAACAAGAAGAACGACCCAGAGCGGATGGAACTGAACAAGTTCTGCCCGCGCTGTCGGCAGCATCGCCCGCACCGCGAAACGAAGTAGCGGCTACGGAATGACTGATGAATGACTGATTGATGAACGAACTAGCTCACAGCCTCATGCACTGCGCTTCGTAAGCCAGGTGGTCGCTGAAAGCCAGGTGTGCCGCGCTAAGGTCCGGCGGAGCCTGTAATCTCGTAGTAGGAGAAGCTCTGTGGCAAGAACAATCGGCAACGATAAAGGCTCCACCACCCGCGCGCGCCCCTCAGCGGACACGGAGAACGATCGTATGGACGCTCCGGAAAACGATGAGCCGCGAGACGAGGAACTGGCTGGCAGCGCTGACGAAGAGGCGGACGCCTCCGAAAACGCGCTCGCACTCTCGGCCAGTGGGGCCGTTGCCCAGAGGCCGCAGGTCGCGGTTGGTCGGCGTGCGCACCAGGCGCCACAATGGATGATGCACTATTGGGGCCTGAGATTCATCGCCGAATCATACAACGAACTGCGCAAGGTCACCGCGCCTACCCTTCCAGAGGCATGGACGATGACCCTGGTGGTTATCGCCATGTCTGCCGTTGTCGCCGCGATTCTCGGCCTCGCCGATATCGCGCTGCTCAAGGCGCTCACCTGGATCGTTGGCCTGGGCAATCCGTAAACTCCAAAGCAACGTAGCAGAAGGCGCGAGCGTCTCGTATGAAAAGGACAGCTCGCATGGCACTGGATACCTGTGGCCAGGCGGAGGGCGCAATCATGGACCAGGAACAGCACGACAACACACAACTTGATGCCATCAAGCAAGATGACACTGTCCCTGGCAGGCATTGGTACGCCATCCACACCTACTCGGGATACGAAAACAAGGTCAAGACACATATCGAGGCCCGCACCACGGCGCTCGGCTTGAAAGATCAGATCTTTCGTGTCGTCGTGCCCACCGAAGACGAGATCGAGATCAAGGGCGGCCAGCGCCGCACCGTTACGCGCAAAGTCTATCCCGGCTATGTGCTGATTGACATGATCTTGACCGCCGACACGTGGCACGCCGTTCGTGGCACGCCCGGCGTCACCGGCTTCATCGGCGGCACGAGCACCGAGCCGGTTCCGCTCTCCGAGAGCGAACTGCGCTACATCCTGCGCGCGCCCACCGAAACCGGCGAAGAAGTGAAGCCCAAGACCAAGATCAACTTCACAGTAGGTCAGTCGGTGAAGGTCATTGATGGTCCCTTCGCCGAGTTCATCGGCACCGTCAACGAGATTCACCCCGAGCGCAACAAGGTGACGGTGCTGGTCTCGTTCTTCGGTCGTGAGACGCCCGTCCAACTGGACTTCCTTCAGGTGGAGAAAGTCTGAGCGACCGGCGGATGGCAGTGGGCGTGTAGAGGCCAGCGGCCCACTTGGGCTGGCTGGCCTTCGCATGTGTAGACCAATCGGCGTAATTGTGCGATACTATCTCTCTGGGGCCGTGCGCCGCGCCATCTGAAGGCGCGTAGACACGGCTCCGCTATCGCGAGGGAGGGTGCGGGCGGCATGCCCGCGATCAGTGCGCCTGATCTCTTGGCCCTACGACCTCAAAGGAGCAACTTTTCATGGCAAAGCGCGTCAAAGCAATCGTGAAATTGCAGATTCCCGCCGGCAAGGCAACGCCAGCGCAGCCCATCGGCCCGGCACTGGGCCAGCATGGCATCAACATCATGGGCTTCTGCAAGGAATACAACGAGCGCACCGCAAGTCTCGCGGGCAACATCATCCCCGCCGTCATCACCGTCTACGAAGACCGCTCATTCACCTTCATCACCAAGACCCCACCTGCCGCGGATCTGCTGAAGAAAGCCGCGGGCGTCGAGAAGGGCGCAGGCACGCCCAATAAGACGAAGGCGGGCAGCATCACGCAGAAGCAACTGCGCGAGATTGCAGAGATGAAGATGAAAGACCTCAACGCCACCACGGTCGAGGCCGCCGAGCGCATCATCGCTGGCACCGCCCGTTCCATGGGCATCGCCATCGGCTGAGTCGCGCCGCTCGTGTGTACGCCTGTACCAGCGCGTGACGTGTGCCTGCGTTCATGCGCCGTAACGCTATAGATGGTAGAGGCAGAAGCGTCCGGTGGACACTCTCGTATCGTCACTTTTCGCCCGCTAGTCACTGCGGACCAGCGCCACAAGGAGGGCATGTCACATGCCACAGCACGGTAAGAAGTATCTCGAAGCCGCCAAGCAGGTGGACCCCGACAAGCTGTACGACCCAACTGAAGCGGTCGCACTGCTCAAGCAGATGAACTTCGTCAAATTCGACCCAACCGTCGAGATGCACATGAAGCTTGGCGTTGATCCGCGCCATGCCGACCAGATGGTGCGCGGCACCGCCGCCCTGCCAGCGGGCACGGGCAAAGCGGTCAAGGTGCTGGTCTTCGCCCAGGGCGAGAAAGCCACCGAAGCCGAAAGCGCGGGCGCCGATTTCGTCGGGCTGGATGACTACATCAAGCAGATCAACGAGGGCTGGCTGGGCTTCGATGTCGCCATCGCCACACCCGATGTGATGAGCAAGGTCGCTGGCCTGGGCCGCCGCCTTGGCCCGCGCGGCCTGATGCCGAACCCCAAGACCGGCACCGTCACCTTCGACGTCACACGCGCCGTCCGCGAGGTGAAGGCGGGGCGCGTCGAGTTCCGTGTGGACAAGACCAGCCTGATTCACATGCCCATCGGCAAAGCCTCCTTCAGCGAAGACGACATCATGCGCAATCTGGCCTCCTCGATTGACGCGATCGTGCGCGCCCGGCCATCGGGCGCGAAGGGGCAGTACGTCAAGAGCGTGGTGCTCTGCTCGACGATGTCGCCGAGCATCCGGCTCGATTTGGCCAAGGCGCTCGAACTCAAAGTCGGATAGGACTCTTGACGGCAGCCAGCGCGGCTGCTATACTGGCAACGATCACAATCGCATAGAAGCCAGAGACAGCGGGCGCCCTCCCACCTCCGAGGGCTTAATCAACGGACCTGCCGAGGCGGAGTTACCACAGCAGATTGACCTCCAGTGCAATGCGCCTTTTCAGGCGGCGCGCGGAGTTGCGGTGGGCCTTCGGGTCGGCGACCTGAGGGCCTTTTTTTGTTGGCCTGGGAATCCAGTGACACCTGTTACCCCCCGGCTGCCACGTCTCCCCAGCAGAAACGCGATTGCGAACGCACCCAGCGGAAGCGCGCCCACACGGGCGTATGCCGGGCACGGAGCAGGCCAGGCACAGGTTTCCGACTTTTGCTCTGGAAAGGAACTGTACCAATGCCAACAGCAGCCAAAGCCGGTGTCATCGAAGAGATGACCGAAAAGCTTCAGCGTGCGCGTGGGGCGGTGCTCCTGCAAACCGAAGGCATCACCGTCGCCGAGATCAGCGAGATTCGCCGCCGCCTGAGCAACAACGCGATTGAGTTGCACGTCGTCAAGAACACGTTGCTACGCATCGCGTCGGAGCGCGCCGAATACAAGGACATCTCGTCTATCCTGAGCGGGCAGACGACTATCGCCCTCAGCTATGACGACGAGGTTGCCGCCGCTAAGGCGATTACGGACGTGCTCAAGCAGGTCAAGACCGTCAAGCCGGTGACGATCAAGGCGGGCATTCTCGATAAAGGCCCGATTCCCGCGAGCCAGGTAGATGCGCTCGCCAAGGTGCCGCCGCGCGAGCAGCTACACGGCCAGATCGTCGGCACACTCATGGGTCCGCTGAATCAAGTCTATGGCGTGCTCACCGCGCCGATGCGCGATCTGGTCAACGTGCTCGAAGCACGCGCCCGCCAGCTTGGCGAGCAGGCCGCATAGCCTGTCGCCACCGCTTACCGTTCTTTCCAGATAAACCGACAAACCGACAACACACACCATTCCCAAGCACGGAGGAAAACCGATCATGGCCGTTGATGTCAAGAAAATCATTGAGCAGCTCGATAGCATGAGCGTGCTCGACCTCGTAGAGTTGAGCAAGGCCCTGCAAGAGAAGTGGGGCGTCAGCGCCGCGCCGGTGATGGCCGCCGGCATGATGCCCGCCATGGGCGCCGCTGGTGGTGGCGAAGCCGCTGCTGCCGTCGAAGAGCAGACCGAGTTCACCGTCGTGCTCGCCGAGATCGGCCCGAACAAGATCAACGTGATCAAGGCCGTCCGCGAGCTGACCGGCCTCGGCCTCAAAGAGGCCAAGGACCTGGTGGATTCCGCTCCCGCCAACATCAAAGAGAACGTGGCCAAGGACGAGGCGAACGCCGCCAAGGCCAAGCTCGAAGAGGCTGGCGCCAAGGTCACGGTCAAGTAGCCTCAGCGCGCAACCACTCGCAAGCGCCCACCGTGTTGATCGCGGCGGGCGCTTTGTCTACGCCGTCTGGGACTGCGCGCCCGTGCCCACACGGCTAATCGCCCGATGTTCCGCGAACGCGCGCTCGTACTCTGGCCAGCGCACAGTGATGCCGCGCTCCGCCAGCACCTCCGCCGCCAGATCCGCCGGGAAGCCGCGCTCTGCGTGCAGCACGAAGAGGCGCTCGCCCGCCACCGTGCCATCGTCGTCGGGCCGGATGCGCTCGACCTCGCGCAGACCCGTCGCCAGCACCCGCGCGAAGCGTCGCTCTTCGTCGCCCAGCGTGCGCGCAATCTCCAGCGCGCGTTCACGCTCACGCGGCGTCAGCAGCGTGCCATGCCCCGCCACCAGCGGCGCGACCAGCTCGCCCAGGAATGGCTGGCGCAGCCCCAGCACATAGCCCTGCCGCGCCGCCCGCCGGATCAGCCGCCGGACGACCGAACCGCGTCCATCGCGCCCCGGTGTGACCCCTGCCAGCCCCGCCAGCAGCGCCGTCCGCGTGTGGTCCAGAATCATCCGCACCGCGCGCGTCTCACTCGCGCCGTCAGAGATGCCGGATGGCGCTAACTCGCGCAGCCGCCGCAGCGCGGGCGCGAACAGGTCGGTTTCGTAGACCGAGAGCACGCCCTGCATGACCGCCGCGACGCGCTCCAGTCCCATGCCGGTATCCACACTCCGAATTGGCAGCGGCTCATAGCCGCCATCTGGCCGCTGCTCGAACTCGCTGAAGACCAGATTCCAGATCTCCAGAAAGCGCTCGCAGCTACACCCTGGACGGCACTCCGGCTTGCCGCAGCCCACCGCCTCGCCGCGATCCACAAAGATTTCGCTATCTGGCCCGCAGGGGCCAGGGCCGCCAGTGCTCCAGAAGTTATCGTCCATCTCCAGCGGCACAATGCGCGACTCTGGCATGCCCACGCGCCGCCACTCCTCCACCGCTACTTCATCTCGCGCCAGCCCCAGCGACGGCTCGCCCGCGAACGTCGTCACCCAGAGCGACGAACGCTCCACGCCGAAGCAGTCTAGCAGGTCCAGCGCCAGCGCAATCGCCTCGCGCCGGGTATAGTCGCCGATGGACCAATTGCCCAGCATGTGGAAACTGGTCAGCTTGCGCCCATTTGTCCCTACCGCATCAATATCATCGGTTCGCAGGCAGCGCTGGAGGTCGGTCAGGCGTGGCGCGGGCGGCGCGACCTGCCCACGCAGGTACGGCATCAGCGGCTGCATGCCCGCGACCACGAAGAGCGTCGTGCCGTCAGGCACAACCAGCGGACTCCCCGGAATCTCCAGATGCCCGCGTTCACGGAAGAACGCCAGATACGTTTCGACGATCTCTGGCGCCGTCCAAATCTTGCGCTTGTTCTCAGTTGTCATGGCCAACTCTCCCAATGCTCTTGATGGCAGAGTCGCCTCGTCGTCTTACGCAAGTATGGCGCGAACGTGTGGCTCATGTTCGCGCCCAAACGAAAAGCCCGCCGCGAGCCATACGCTCGGGGCGGGCCTGTACAATGCCCGTGGTACCACCCTGCTTGGCAGCCATCAGCGCACACATGCGCTGGCTGGCTACCCACTCTGCGAGCACGGAGCGCTGATCGCACGCTCGATGCCCCGCCCCATGATAACGGAGGGCTACCGGCGGATACTACTGGCTGCGCGGCATATCTGCCCCACAGCGTTCGCTCCGCGTCGCGATCCGGCGGACTCTACGCGCCGAACCTGAGGGCGGCTTCGACACCACACGTGACGCCAGGCTTACACCATCCCCTGGCTCGCTGCTGTCCGCGCTGTGCCTACTCGTCCCTCGCGACGAAGCTCTATTGAACCAGTGCAGTATACTGGATGAAGGCTGGTTTCGTCAAGCCTGCCCCTGGCGGTGGTGCGACCTTGCCACTTACCACACCACGTACCATCCCACTGCTCGCTTAAATAACTGCACTCACACGCTCTTGCACTCTTCGGCATGTTTCGTGCATCTCCACGCCGCACGAAGTGCTAGCCGCGCCGTGTGGCGAAAGGGTACGACCTATGCGCGACGCCAGGCATACCGGGCCAACTGGGCATCTCTGGAACGCAAGGGGCGCTGCTCGCCGCACCGTGCCAGTGTGGCAGCCGTCGCCACACGGCGCGCGCTGGCGTGGGCGTCCGAGCAGACTGCGCACCTTCGCCCAGATCGTGGCCTTCTGCCTAATCTGGGCTGGCTTGCTGATCTGGCCCGCGCCGCAACTCGCCTCGTTCGCTAGCGTACATGGCTATCAGCTCCTCACCAGCCTTGGCGGCAAGGCGGTAAGCAATCTCTTTACCCCGGCCGGAGACACACACCAATACTGGCAGGTCGGCCTGCAAGCCACCCTCAGCGACGCCCATACCACCGGCATGCGCGCTACCATCCAGACACGCGTGCCCCAGCGCCCTAGCGCCGACACAACGAACTACTACTGGACCGGCTCGTACCTGAGCGATGGCAGCTTCGTCCAGGTTGGCTACTACGTCGCCTGGTATGACACCAACCACGCGGGCTGGTTCTATTGCGCCTATGATGCCCACAACCAGCAAGGGCCGTGCAAATATGGCACACCCGGATCGGCTGGCGCGGATGGCTCGCTCCACAGCTATGCGCTGGAATCCACCACGAAAGACGGCCATGTGACCTGGACGGCGCTGGTAGATGGCGTGTCCACCGGCTCATTCGGCTGGACCACAGGCGAGAGCGGCATGAACACCCCCGCGCTCTACGCCGAATCCTCCGGCTTCTCCGCGCATCCGGCTTCCAGCCAGCTTGGCCCGGTCAGCTTCCCCACCGGCCTCGATCTGCGCCTCAGCGGGCAATCGTCATATCAGCATGCGGCGCGGCTCATCCCCGTCTACAGCGCCGCCAATGTCTGCCCGCCCTACGGCATCAAGTCCGATGGCCAGGGCGGCGCGCTGCTCGGCAGCGGTCTACCGTGCCCCAGCCCGCTCGCCCCACTCAGCTAGGGGATGCTACCGTTGCCAGCCATGCGACTGCAATCCCGCCAGCAGCGCGAACGCCCCCACGACAACGCAGCCAAGCGCGATCAACCCCACGAAACAGGCCCCCCCCAGGCTCAGCGCATGCAAAGCGATCTGGCTGGCGAAATGCTCACGCGACGCCGCCGCTATTGGCGACACGCCGAACTGCCCCAGCAGGAAGACCAGCAGCACACCGCCCCATGCCAGCGCCAGCAGCGCCAACCCCACGAGCAACCGCACGCCCTGGAGGTACCACGGCGGGCGCAAATCCAGCCCCGTGCGCGGCGTGGTATCTTCCGCCAGCGCCGCCTCACCCTGCTCATCCTGCGCGTCGCGCCTCTGCCGCGCCCGTCCAATCCGCAGCGGCGGCAACGTGCGCATGCGCGGCTTGCGCCGCACACCACTCGCAGCCGCGGGCTTCGCGTCTGGATTCACCGCATCTTGGGGAGTTTCGTCACTCGAAGTCGCCATAGCCATAGCTGCCCATCGCCCCAACGTGACCGCGCGGCGCAAGGTTGCGGGCGCATATCACCATCATCCGCTCACCCCTACGGTATCGCAAAATCCATGGCGCGTCAAAGGCAACATAGGTGCAGCATCATGCAGGCAAGAGCGACTCCCCCCAGATGGTCACGCGGCTGGAGAAATAGTCCACGACGGCAAGCTGTTTGCCCGTTGGCGACCACGCGAAGAACGGCGCATCCCCACCGCTAAGGCTCCCGTTGGGGGCCGGCCGGTCCGCTTTGAGTTTGGCGACCACCTGCCCCGTCGCTGTGCTGTAGAGCGTGATGGTGATCGTTGGTCCGTTGCCATCGAAGCCGTCGCCCGGCAGCATCACCGCAAGGAGCTTCCCATCTGGCCGCCACGCAACAGTGAAGCCGTTCATGTACAGAGTAGCATTGATACTGTGCTGATTCTGCTCGATGCCATCCCTGATAAGCTTTGCCGCTGCAGCAAATGCGGGATCGGGATAGGGAACGGGTTTCGATGTGCAAGCGGGCATGAGGCGATAAGAGTGGCAGGCGCGGCTATCCGGCTGTAGCGGCTTGCCATCACTGGACGGGAGCAAACCAGCCAGGGCGAGCGTGAATACAAGGAAGCGGCCATCAGGTGACCAGAGGGTCGGAGCAGAGTCATAGAGATAGAAGGATGGCGGCGTTGAACCATCGGCGGGCGGATTGCCATCCTTATCCAGCGCCTGCACGGGCCGCAACGTGCCCGGCTGCCAAAAGGGAATCGTAGTGGCGGCTGGCGTAGTCACGGGGCTGCCCGTATACCCACCGGTTGGCGACGCCGGAAGCGCGGTATCTACGACGAGATGCCCATTAGCGCTCCAACGATAGCTCACCGCTGGCGACAGCGCATCCGGGTTGATGCTCGCGACCGCGTGCTGTTGCAGGTCCCACACCAGACTGGTATGAAACGTAAGCGCCGGATAAGACAGTTTCGGCCCATCTATGAACTGCGCATCGCCATCCGCGACTGGCACGATCAGCAGCCCCGCGCGAGGCGGCGCAATCGCCAAACTTGGATCGTAGTTCACCAGGAAGATGAGCGCTCTGCCATCCGGCGTCCACGTGAAGGTATCCACCCCGCCAATGCCATTTACCGTTGCGCCAAACCGCGTCAAGAGTTGCGCTACTGGAATCTGGCGCAGTAATGTCCCGGAGTGCGCAGCCACGATTGCTATCGCGGCAGGCGCATTAGGGCCATAACATGATGAGGCGTTGTTGTTGCCAGCGCCGCGAATCGCCAGCTCCTTCCCGTCTGGCGACCACACCATCTCCATAGGGCAGGGCACGCCATACTTCGAGGTATCTATTGCCAGCGGCTTCGTCACAAGCGCATGGGGTACGACGGTTGGCGCAGGCGTATGGCGCACAAAGCGCAGATATATCCCTGTCCCCGCCACGAGCACCACCACAGCCAGCAGCGCGCTCAGCAGCGCCAGTCCGCGCCGTGACCTCACCAACGACCCGGAACGCGGCGGACGCAGCGACACGCGCTCCCGTCTCAATGATGCCAGTGCGGAATCAGCAGGCGTCATACCCGCGCTTGCACCCTCCTGTTGTGCCAGCGCGCGCAGGGCGTCTAGCCGCCGTTCCCGATCCTGCTCGGCCCATGTTGTCTCGGAATGCGTCGCGGGCATTGGTGTTGTCTCAGGCGTCTGATGCTCATGTTCCATTGCTCGCCCCCTTCCTGGCATGCTCTCCGCTTGCGCCACCAGCGATAGGACGAACAACTCCGGCGAGATTTACGGCGAGCGGCGTTGTGTTCGTTCCAGCAAGACGAGTACGGCCACACTCCACCAGAAGATCAGCGCCAGGTCGGGGACGAAGTACGCGCTATCCACCATGCCGTGGAGCATCCCCGCGAGCATCGAAGCGCCGATGCCCAGCGCCAGTGCGCCACGCCAGCCCGCGTCATGACCCCCTCGCGTCAGCGCCGTCCGCCCCACCAGCCGCCAGCAGCGCGCCCAGAACGCCGCTAGCACCACCACAAAGCCCACCAGCGCCAGCAGTCCGCCGCTCAGCCACAGGTCGAGCGCCAGATTGTGCGGATGCGCCAAAGTCGGCTCGCGCGCCGCCACGGTTGGGCGTCCGTTCAAGGTCGCAATCCAGTACGGGTGAACGGTGTAGAGATTGCTATAGTAGTACAGAAATTGATCCGGCCCAATGCCGAAGAGCGCATGGTCACGGATCATATGCCACGCCGCCAGCCACACCAGCACCCGCACCTCGCCCGACCCGTGATGCCCCGCCAGCAGCAGCGCCGCCAGTTCATCGCGCGCCACCAACACGACCACCAGCGCCGCCGCCACCAGCGCGACGCCTACCCACCAGCGCCGCAGACTCACCACGACAACTACAGCGCAGGCCACCGCCGCGCCGATCTCCGCCCCGCGCGAATCGCCCAGCAGCAGCGCCACCGCGCAGAGCAGCGCCACGCCCGCCGCCAGCGCCCGTGCCTGCCGCCCGAACCCGCTCCGCGCCAGAGGCAGCGCCAGCGCCAGGGGCAGCGCCCGCTCTAGAAATGCGCCGAGGCTATTGCCGCTGCCATAGATAAACGCTGTCGCGCGCGGCACGCCAGCCCCTGGTGTGGTATACGGCACGAGCCTGCTGCCATCTGCCAGGGGGGTGAAGGTGGCATGCAGCCAGAGCGTCTGCGCCAGCGCCAGCGCCGCCAGCAGCGCCCCCGCCGCCAGCAACGCCCACACCAGCCGCCGCACCCCGCGCGCACCGCGCACATAGAGCAGGGCCAGCGCCAGATACAGCAGTGGCTCCGCCACCTCCCAGCGCCACGCCCGCAGCGCCTCGCGTGGGCGCACCGCGATGAGCAGCCCAATGGTCACGCCCAGCGCGAAGAGCGCCGCGCCTCCGAGCAGCCACGGCCCCAGCCACCTGCCGATCACCCGCAGCCGCGCCCCTAGCCGCGCATGCCGCCAGCCGTGCCGCAGCCGCGCCACCTCGTGCGCCAGCGCAACGCCCAGGCACACCGCCAGCGCAATCTCGCTCAGCGGAAAGACGGTATACCCGACGACCGTTTTGGGCACGTACCAGAACGGGAAGGTGAGCGGGAGCAGGCAGAGCGCGAGGTCCAGCCGTCGCCACGTCAGCGCGGCGAAGAGCAGCAGCCCCGGCAGCGCGAGCAGCGGCGGCGGCACGACGTAATACCACGTCAGCGCCGCCACCATCCCCGCGATGATGAACCGCTCGCGCATCCAGCCGCCCGCCAGCGCTTGCCGCAGACGCGGCATGGCCAGCGCGCCACTGCTACTGTTCTCGCTGGATTCCACCATGCTGACCCTTCTTTATCGCGCTACGGTGCGATCAGTGTGAACACTCTGTACGGAACCCCTGACCCATGTGGGCTAGTCCATAGCCCACTCGGCCCAACCTGACCGTTTCGCTTGTTTGTGTCGCACACATACTGTACAATGGCTTTCGCTACCATTGACGGGCAGGCGTCATGTTCTTGTGCATTCCCGCGTCCGCGCAACCCGTCGCTGGTTCTCTCGCATGTGCGGTTCCTCGCGCCCGTCACCTACGCCCGTGATGGCGCCGCGCAAGGACGTTATGGGTTCTTGTTGAAACATCTTCGATAGATCCGTTCCTAAACCGAAAGGGGGCGAGTACCAATGTCAGCGCGGGTATTCGCTATCGCGAATCAAAAGGGTGGCGTCGGCAAAACCACCACCACCGTCAACCTGGCCGCGTGCCTGGCCGAAGCGGGCCGCAGAACGCTCGTGGTTGACCTCGACCCACAATCCAACACGACGACACACCTCGGCGTTGACCCGCATAAGGTGGCTACTTCGCTCTACGAATTGCTCGTCAATGAGAATGTCACCGTCAAAGAAGCGGTGATAGCCGACGTGCGGCCCAACCTCGCGCTGCTGCCCGCGAAAGTCGCCCTGTATGCCGCCGAAATCGAACTGGTCTATCTGGAACACCGCGAGTTCCGTCTCAAGCATGCGCTGGATAGCGTCAGCGATCAATACGACTTTATCTTGATAGACTGCCCGCCATCGCTGGGCCTGCTTACCGTCAATGCGCTCACCGCCTCTGATGGCGTCATCCTGCCCCTTCAGTGTGAATACTTCGCTCTCGAAGGCATGCAGCAGTTGCTCAATACGGTGCGGCTCGTCCGTGACCGGCTGAACCAGCACATTATCCTCTTCGGCGTCGTGCTGACCATGTTTGACCCCCGCACCAAGCTCGGCAGCGAGGTGGTGCGTGAGATCAGCGAACACTTTCCCAAAGAGAAATTCGAGAAGATCATTCCACGTAACGTCCGCCTGGGCGAGGCGCCCAGCTACGGCATGACCATTCTAGAGCACGATCCTCGCTCCCCTGGCGCGCTCGCCTATCGGGGGCTGGCCGAGGAAGTCATCGCGCGGGCGGCAACATTGGAGACACACCATGCCTAAACAGCGATTCGGCCTGGGGCGCGGCCTGGACGCCCTGATTCCCGGCGGACCCAGCGGCGCGACCACCATCCCCGACGACGTGCCCATGGATACCAGCCTCTCAAACTCCGCGCTCTTCGAGGTGCCGGTTGCGGACATCATGCCCAACCCGTCGCAGCCGCGCACACCTGCTGGCGATGACCAGCAGATGTTGGAGCTAGCCACCTCCATCCAGGAACATGGCCTCTTGCAGCCGCTGCTACTCACTGTGGCTGAAGGCGGCGACGACCCGCGCTACTACATCATCGCCGGCGAGCGCCGCTGGCGCGCCGCGCAGATCGCCGGGCTTGAGGCCGTTCCCGCCGTCATTCGCGAGGCGACCCCGCAGATGATGCTGGAACTGGCCCTGGTCGAAAACCTTCAGCGCACCGACCTCAACCCGCTAGAAGAGGCGCGCGGCTTCCAAATGTTGATCGAAGAATATGGCCTGACGCAAGAACAGATCGCCGAGCGCGTGGGCCGCGACCGCGCCACCATCGCCAACACAATCCGCCTGTTGCAGTTGCCGCAAGAAGTGCGCGACGCGCTGATCACCATGCCCAAAGCCTTCACCGAAGGGCATGCGCGCGCCGTCTTGCAGATCAACGGCGATGCCGAGCGCATCCTCGCCACGAAGCAGATCATCAGCCAGATGATGACCGTGCGCCAGGCCGAAGAGCTAGCCCGCCGTTACAATGAGATGGCGCTGGGCCTCACGCCCGAACGCCGCGGCGCACGCATTCGCCAGCAGACCTACGAGACACGCGCGCTCGAAGAAGCCTTCACCCGCGCCGTCGAGATGAAAGCCCGCCTGCACCGCTCCACCAAAGGTAAAGGCTACCTCACGCTGTATTTCTCCAGCGATGAGCAGCTTCAGTCGCTCTATGGCCGCATTATCGGCGGTAGCATGCCCGACCAGGAGAGCGACACCGGCCTCAACCTGGGCGCGTTGGGCTATGGCTTCGCCGATGCGGACGACCTGCTCGACGAAGATCTGCTCGACTACGACAACGCCAACGGCTCCAACGGCTCCAATGGCCGCCACTAGGCGTCAACTAATCCATCATGCCGCTCTCAGAAACCTGTGATCTGCTATAATTTCCTGCCGGAAGGGCATCATCACACGTAGAGAGGGCGGCATGAACGCGACACACGACACCAAACGCTACACGCGCATTCTGGGCATCACCGCCAGCCTCTTCGCGCTGCTCCAGACGCTCATCGTTGGCTCCGCCGCGCGGGCAAATCAAGCCGATGTGCTCGCCCTTCAGCAGTCGCTGGCCAGCAATACGATAGGCGGAGGCGTGAACTTCGAGCCGTTCCTGGTCGCGTCGTTGCGGATCTTCCTTATCGCCTATGTCAGCGCCTTCATCGCGCTGCTCATCATCGTCTGCATCGCTGGCTACGCGGGCTACATCGCCGCCCTGCTCACCGGCAATCGCAGCGCTGGCTCCGCCGCTGGGCGCGGCGTCATCAACATCACCGCTATCATCTGGCTGCTCGCGACGCTGCTGGGCTGCGTCGTGTTCCACGCCGACGCCTACATCTCCTGGGCAATCGCTACCATCGCTGTGATGATTTCCACCCCACAGAATCACGCGCCGTCTGGCATCTACGTCACCCAACCCGGCTCAGTCTTCATCATCACCCAAATCGTCGTGTTGCTGCTTCAGGCGCTCGTCGGTTACGGCCTCGCCATCGGTTTCGGCTCGCTCGCCGGGAACATCGGCGCGAACCGCGTCCGCCCCGCCACCACGTATGCCGCCCCCGTGTAAGTTGGCGCGCGCTGACATCGCTACACGATACAGCAAAGCAAAGCCCGCTATCATTGGTAGCGGGCTTTGCGAAATGCGCGCGAATGAAGAATGATGCCGATGATATGTGTCTCACTGGGAGCGTAAGGCTGCGCGCCTATTCTTCCAGGTAGTCTTTCAGGCGGCGGCTGCGGCTTGGATGACGCAGCTTCCGCAGCGCCTTGGCTTCGATCTGACGGATGCGCTCGCGGGTGACGCGGAATTCTTTGCCCACTTCTTCCAGCGTGCGGCTGCGGCCATCGTCCAGCCCGAAGCGCAGGCGCAGCACGTCTTGCTCGCGCTGTGTCAGCCCGTTCAGCGCGTCTTTCACCTGCTCTTTCAGCAATTGATGGCTTGCGGCCTCGGCGGGCGCCAGCGCCGTGTGATCCTCGATGAAGTCGCCCAGGTGGCTATCGTCTTCCTCGCCAATCGGCGTCTCCAGACTCACTGGCTCCTGGCTGATCTTCATGATCTCGCGGACCTTCTCCGGGGTGATTTGCATCTCCGCACCGATCTCTTCGGGTGTCGGCTCGCGTCCGATCTCTTGCAGCAAGCGGCGGTTGGTGCGAATCAGCCGGTTAATCGTCTCGACCATATGCACCGGAATGCGAATCGTCCGCGCCTGGTCGGCAATCGCGCGGGTGATCGCCTGGCGAATCCACCACGTCGCATACGTAGAGAACTTGAAGCCCTTGAGATAGTCGAACTTCTCCACCGCGCGAATCAGGCCAATATTCCCTTCCTGAATCAGGTCGAGCAGGCTCATCCCCCGGCCAATATACTTCTTGGCCACGCTCACCACCAGCCGCAGATTCGCCTCAGTTAGCCGCCGCTGGCCATCTTCGCCATCCAGCACGATCCGTAGATTCTGCTGCGTCAGCGGCTTCTGTCGTTCCAGCCGCCCGCGCTCCATGCGCTTCGCCAGCACCACCTCTTCCGCCGCCGAAAGCAACGGCACACGGCCAATCTCGCGCAGATACATCCGCACCGGGTCGTCCAGGCCGCTCTCGATATCAGCCGTCAGCGCGCTAAAGCTTTCGCGCAATTCGTCCCACTTGTGGCTGCCAGTGGTCTCCGTTTCCTCCTCGGGCGCGGCTTCCCAGGAGTCCTGGGATGGGTCTAGCGGTTCAATAGCCATGGCCTCATCCTGTATTTTGAAGACACTACCGAGTGGTTCATCAGCGCGAGACGAAGCGAACTCATCGTCCGCGTCCTCGTCTTCCTCCACATCCTCGTCACTCACCGTGAGCAGATCGAGGCGGGTCGCCAGCAACGAGATTGTATCGCCGGGGCGCGCGCTGGCGCCATGGGCAGGATGCCCCCCTGGCGCCGGGCGAGATATATTGGCGGGGCTTGCCAACCGCCGTGCCGACGCCTGGTATGGCCTCCCCTCGCGCGCATCATGCAGATGCTCAACCGCATCTGTGCGGGCCGCGTGTCCGCTCGCGCGTTCCCTCACCGCTGGCAGGCCGTCACCCCACTGATCCTGCCAATCTCCTACGCTTCGCTCGCGTCTGCCCATCTCGCGAAAACCCTCCTGGAACGTTCCGTCGAGAAGCGGGAGCTACAGCCCCCACTGGATGGAGCCACGGGAGAAAGAAACACCCGTACCCCATCCGCTCCTCGCGGTCGCTCGTGGCCGCCAAGAATGGCGAGTCAGCCGATAAGTCCGCTCACCGTGCAGCACAACGTCACTGAACTGGTGAACATCGGTTTCCGGTACGCGAACGCCACCTTGGAACTACTGGTATTATCCATGTAGTCCCGAAGCCGCGTCGAGCGCGCGCCGCTGGGATAATACTTGCTGCTTGCGCGCAAGCAGCCCCCGCAACGCATCGAGATCGCCAGAGCGTTCCGCGTCACGTTGCAGATAATCAAGTTCTGCCATCTCCTCTTTCAGGCGCGTGCGTTTCAAGCGGTATGCCGAGACGCCGGCCGCCTTCGCGAGATTCGGCCCCTCCTCTGGCGTGCCAACCGCCACACGCGCACGTGCGCGCACGGCTGCCTCTTGGAGCACTGCTGGCAGTTCGTCGAGGAAATGTTGCGCATCCAACGCGGGAGACACCTGAAGTGCCGAGGTGAATGCGACATACAGCGCACGGATATCCGTGCTGGCAAAATCGCTCTCCGTCAGAATGCCGTAGACCTCCGCCCACACCTCAGGGTGTTCGAGCAGCAGCCCCAGGCAATCCTCCTCCTGCGCGCGCTCGGCGAGCAACCGGGCTGCGGTTCCACCTCCCCCGCGCACATGCGCGGTCGCACTATATGACGGGACAGGACCACTCTGCCCACTGTCGGGGTACTTTTCTCCCAACCTATCGACAGGCGCGCCCGATTGGTCATGATCGCTCTCTTGTCCGTCGGCATCCCGCGACGCCTGCCGTGTACGCCCCTCGCGCGCCAGGCGCTGCCGCAGTTCCGCCAGATCGCGCGCCAACTCCACCTTGTCCAGCCGCACGCGCTCCGCCAGCCGCCCCACATACTCGTCCGCGATGGTGCGCTCGCGTAGCTCGGCAATCACCGGCAAGAGCCGCCGCGTCGCCTCGATCTTGCCGTGCGGGGCCGCGAGATCCAGGTCTGCTGTCTGCGCTTCAATCAAAAAGTCAATCAGCGGCTGCGCCTGCGCCACCGCCTGCCGCCAGCCATCGGGGTCGCGCCGCGCGAATTCGTCGGGGTCTTCGTGTGGGGGCAGGCGCACCACCGTAATCTCCGCGTCCACTTGCTCCTCAAAGCGCACCATGCCCTTCGGCTCGCCCTTGCGGCTGCGCGGCGCGCCTTCAGTTGGCCCCGGCACCGGCACCACCACCCGATCAAACGCCTCCTGCGCCACCGTGATTCCGCGCAGCGTCGCCGATTCACCCGCCGCATCGGGGTCCAGCGCCAGCGCCACCCGTCGCGTCAGCTTCTTGATCTGGCGGATGTGCTTCTCGGTGATGGCGCTGCCGATACAGGCCACCACATTGCGGAAGCCGTACTGATACGGCACCACCGCATCCATGTAGCCCTCGACGATCACCACCTGATTCGCCTGCTTGATGCCCTGCCGCGCCAGATCGAGGCCATAGAGCGTCGCGCTCTTATCGAAAAGCAGCGTCTGCGGCGTGTTCAGATATTTCGGCTGCCCACCCCCCAACTCGCGCCCGCCAAACGCCACCGTCTGGCCGCGTGCGTCGCGAATGGGAAAGATAATACGATTACGGAAGTAGTCGTAGAGGCCGCCGCCACGGCTCGCCTCGCGTTCGCGCGCCAGCCCCGCATCCACCAGTTCCTTCGCGGTGTAGGCTTGCTCCAGCAGATAGGCGCTCAGCCGGTCGCCATCGGGCGCGAAGCCCAGACGCCACAGCGCCAGCGAATCGCCGTTCACCCCGCGCGAGTCCAGGTACGTGCGCGCGTACTGCGCCTCAGCGGATTGCAGTAATTGATGGTGGAACCAAATCGCCGCAGCTTCGTTCAACGCCCGCAGCCGTTTGCGTGCGCTGGTTTCCGCTGATTCTTCCGCCGCACCGTCGCCGAATCCGCTCTCCAGCGCGATGCCAGCGCGCTCCGCCAACAATACCAGCGCGTCGCGGAAGTCCAGTCCTTGCTGCTTCTCGACAAAGGTAAAGATGTCGCCGCTCTCGTGGCAGCCATAGCAGCGCCATTGCGCCTTCTCCGGAAACACATAGAATGACGGCGTTCGCTCGCCATGAAATGGGCACAGCCCCTTGAACGCTTTGCCCGACTTTTTCAGCGGGACAACCGCGCCTATCTCCTCAACGATATCCAGCTTGCGCTTGATGCGCTCGAAGATATTGCCGCTGGTCTCGGCCATCTGTTCCTCGCTCCGCCTCAGTGCCACCGTCAGAGCTTCAGGTCAGCAATAGCCCATATCCGCCGGAGTATCACGCTGTGCGGATGTCTCGTACAACGAACAATCTGGCCAATAGTCACGCCACATATGTCGAGTACGTCGCAAAGTGCCGCCACTGCCTCCACTAGCGCGCTCATGCGTCGTGGTCCGCTAGACGCCGTACCACCGCCAGCGCCAGCGCGATGGCGCTGATGCCCAGCAACATCCCCGCACCCATCCACAGCGCGCGTTGCGCCCAGTACGCGGAAGGCGCGGGCAGGTCGCCCATATCCGCCAGCCGTGGCAGTGTCACGATGCGCCCACGTGGCGTCCGCACCTGCTGGGGCATGATGCGCGGTCCAGAACTCGCGGGCGCGGCCACAGGCGTCGTCACGGCCACCTCGTCTGGCGCGGTGCGTAACAGGTATTCGCCGAGCAGCTCGCATAGCTCACGCGCAATCTGCTGCCCCTGGCGCACCGCCAGATTGGGCGCATCAAGCTCCAGGGCATACGCGCCCAGGGTATGTTCCTCCTGCTCGACAAGATCAATCACGCCCCTGCCCGCAAAAGGTCCGGCGGGTAAGCGCCCGTGAAACGCCAGACGCACACTGGTGGGCCGCCGCGCGGGCGCGGCGCGCCACGTGATGCTGCCCGCACCGGCGTTCATCCGCAACCGGCACTCGAACGCCACGCCCTCCGGCCCCTCCGGTCCCATCTGCGTCAGCCGCTCGCACCCCGGAATCACCTGCGCCAGCGCCTCCGCATCCAGCAACGCGGCATAGACACGGCTGAGTGTCGCCGGGAACATATACGTGCCGTCAATCCGCATATCGCTTCATCTCTCCTGACCCACACAACGCCCATGGGGGCACACCGGCACCCCAGTATACCGTATAGGGCGCGGCTGAGGCCACAATGGTCACAGAAATCGTGTTCCGCCATCGCGCATTCCCTCAATGTGGCGGCGCAAGCCAAGTCGAACCATGCAAACGGGCAGATATGATGTTTGTCATCTCAAAGTGATGAGAGACGGCACTACGCGCATCGCTCGCCTCACGGTACAGTGGAAACAGCGCCGGAACACCACATGGCATCCGAACCACATACGCGCCACCGGCGGTGCAACCACGAAGGAGATACGCAATGAATCATCCGAACGCCGTCACTGAGATGCGCATGGAAAGCGAGAAGCACATGCGCGACGACACTGCGCTGGCCGTCCAGCTACGCGGCGTCACCAAGACCTATGGCGCACTTCGCGCCGTGGAGGGGCTAGATTTGGAGATCGGGCGCGGCGAGACCGTCGCCTTTCTGGGGCCGAACGGCGCGGGCAAAACCACGACGATTGAGATGCTGCTCGGCCTGCGCGTCCCCACGTCTGGCAGCGTCGCGGTGTTTGGCATGCCGCCCACCGAGGCCATCCGCCAGAGCCGCATCGGCGCGATGCTGCAAGAAGGCAAACTCATGCCCGGCGTCCGCGTCGGCGAATTTCTCGAATTCGTGCGCGGCCAGCATCCAAACCCGCTACCCACGACACAATTGTTGGAGCTTGCGGGCCTCGAAGGGCTGACGCAGCGCCGGGTGGACCGGCTCTCTGGCGGGCAGACACAGCGCGTGCGACTTGCAATAGCGATTGCCGGCAACCCCGACCTGCTGGTGCTGGATGAGCCAACCGCCGCGATGGATGTGGAGGTTCGCCGCGAGTTCTGGGTGCGGATGCGCGCTTATGCCGCGCTCGGCCACACCCTGCTCTTCGCCACGCACTACCTGGAAGAAGCCGAAACTTCCGCCTCGCGTCTGGTCATCATCGCACACGGCCAACTCCTCGCCGATGGACCGGTCGCCGACATCCAGGCGCGCTACGGCGATCCGTGCGTCTCATTCACCCGCCTCGGCGGTACAGATATCGCATTCGAGCGGCTGCCAGGCGTGCAGCACTGCGAGACATTCGGCGACCGCGTGACGCTGCATACCCGCGACGCCGACGCTACCGTGCGCGCCCTGGCTGGCGGCGCGATCCCCTGGAAAGACCTTGAAGTGAAGACCAGCACACTGGAAGACACATTCATCACCCTGGTACACAATGGAAAAGGAGTTGCCTGATGAAAGGCTACATTCGTGTTGAGATGTTGCGGACCCTGCGCGATCCGTTCTATCTCTTTCTGGCGGTCGTCGTGCCAATTGGCTTCTATCTGCTCTTCGCCGGACTCTTCGGCTCGTCGCCGCACCCGGCAGGCACGCTCTCAGGCAATGTCGGGATCATGGTTGCTATGGCGGTCTACGGTGGCATCTGGGCCTGCCTCGTCGCGACCGGCCCGCGCATCGCCAATGAGCGCGGCAGCGGATGGTTCCGGCAGTTGCAATTGCTGCCCATTGCCCCCTGGAAGATCCTGGTAGGGCGGGCGCTGGTAGCCATTCTCTTCGCGCTGCCCACGATGCTGCTGGTCTATGGGACGGCTGTGCTGACGCATGATGTACGGCTCTCGGCGGGCGAGTGGATCGGGATCATCGTGCTGATGTGGATCGGCGTCTGGCCGTTCGCGCTGCTGGGCATCGCCCTGGGCTACGTCACCAATGAGACGACGAGTTTTGGCATCACCTATGGCCTCTACATGGCGCTGTCGGCGGCGGGTGGCCTCTGGGTGCCTCCAACGATCTTTCCAAGCGCGATGCGCTCGCTTGCCAAGATGCTGCCCACCTATCAGGCCGCTGACCTGGGCTGGCGTATCGCTGGCGGCCACGCCCCAGAGTTGGTAAGTCCGGTGGTGCTCGTCTTATGGGCGCTGGTATTCCTGCTGGTGGCCGCGCTCTTTGCCCGGCGCGCCGCAGTGGTGCGCTGACGCTGAATCTCTCCAATGGGCTGTTCGCATACGCTACGTCACGTACACATGCGGGCCGCCCATCGCCGTGTCCGCGCCGCGGTGGCGTCCGCGCATTCGTCGCGCTACAATGAGGCCATTCAGGCAGGTTTCTACGAACAGGCAGGCAAGCATATGAGCTACACCATCACCATCTCCAACGAGCAGTACGAGCGGCTCGAAACCCTCGCCAGTGCGCTCGGCCAGACGCCCGAAGAGACGCTCGCCGCGCTGCCGCGCGACGCCCTCCCCCGCGACGGCCACGACTCCGAGGCCAGCGCCGAGACCAACGACCTGGAGCATAGCCCGCTCTTTCAGGTTATCGGTTCTCTCACCGATCCAGGGATAGAGCCAGAACCCGGCTGGACGGAGCGACACGACATCATCATCGCTGAGAAGGCGTAGACTATTCCGGCGCGGCGAACGAGCCAAGCGTCATACCGCCATCCACCACCAGCACCTGCCCCGTCACGAAGTCTGCCGCTGGCGACGCCAGATAGAGGGCAGCGCCCGCAATCTCGTCCGGCTCGGCGATGCGCCGCAGAGGTGTCGCGCGCTCGATAGCCGTGCGAATCTGCGGCGTCTCGTGCAATACCTGGGCGAACTTCGTCCGCACCAGCCCCGGCGCGATGGCGTTCACCTGTATGTTATCTGGTCCGGCCTCCTGCGCCAGCGAGCGCGTGAACTGGATCAGCGCCGCCTTCAATGCGCCGTAGACGCCCTGGCCCACCCCTGGCTGGATGCCCGCCACCGACGCCACGTTGATGACCTTGCCCTGCCTGCGCGCCCGCATCCCCGGCACGACCCGGCGACAGAGTCGCACCGCACTCAGCAGATTCGTCTCCACCATCTTCAGCCACATGCCGTCGTCGGCATCCAGAATTTGCCCGAAGTGGATGTTGGTCGCCGCATTGTTCACCAGGATATCCACCTGCCCAAACGCCGCTTCCGCCGCTTCCACCAGCGTTTCGCAGTCCTCG
The DNA here is from genome assembly GCA_030167145.1 of Ktedonobacterales bacterium. Classification (GTDB taxonomy): domain Bacteria; phylum Chloroflexota; class Ktedonobacteria; order Ktedonobacterales; family JADMIN01; genus SMAG-U1939. Next base: position 1,748,176 of record CP126532.1, read on the forward strand.
GCTTTGCTGACGTTGGCCGCCACCCCGATCACCTGCGCACCCGCCTCGCGCAGCCCTGCCGCCGCCGCCTCCACCTCGTCGCCGTGCCGTGCCGCCAGCACCACGCGCGCACCCGCGCCCGCCAGCGCTGTGCCAATCGCCAGCCCGATGCCGCGCGACCCACCCGTGACAATCGCCGCGCGCTCACGCAAATCGAATGCTGCCATCTGCTCCCTGCCGCTTCTCGCGCCTACTCATCCGGCGCGCTGTATACCGCCTGTTGTTGCCCGCATTCTGGGCACGCGCAGCCACGCTCTGTCAATAGCGTCGCAAGTGTGCCCACCTCGCTCAGAGCGCCATCACCCGCGTGTTCGTCAGATAGGGCGAGGTGAAGCGCGTCATATCGCCCACCTGCCCACCCGGCACGAGGAACAGCCGTGCCGAGAGCGGCTTGCGCAGCCGCGCCGCCAGCGCCGCCACATCCGCCAGCAGCGCCGCGATCCGCTCTTCGGGCGCATCCCCCGGCAGCGGCACCGTATCCAGTCCCGTCCCGCAGACCGCCGAATAGGCCAGCAGCGCCGCCACCGAGACGTGTCCCTCCGCGCAGCGTTCGCCCAGCACACGATCTTCCAGCACCGGCAGCATCAGCCCGCAATAGCCCACCGACTCCACCGGAACCGACTTGATTGCCGCCGTCAGCGCCGCCGAAACCGCCAGCGTCCCCGGCCCGCCGAACGGCCCCAGCCCCACCGCCTCGATAGCCGCCGCCATGCTCTCATTGCCCAGCGGCGCAGGCGAGAGGTCTACCCCCGCGAACCGATACCCCGCCCGCCCGCACACCTCGCTCGCCACCACCGACGCGGGCGCGACCGCCGCCAGCAGCGCCGCGCGCACCTCTGCCTCCACGCCGTCCAGCGTCGCCAGTCCCGGCCCCACACGCGCCGCCAGCCCGGCAATTGTCTCTCGCACCAGCCCCGCCGTCTGCATTCCCAGCGTCACGCTCCACTCCGCGCCGAGGTGATATGCCTGCGGAAAGAACGGTCCCCCTGGCTCACAGCACGCCAGCGCCGCGAAGCGAAAGTTCGCCTCACCATTCACGCCGCCCTCCGCCAGCGCGCGTATCACCCGTGCCGTGGGCAGCGCCGCCGCGTAGCGCACGCCGTGCGCCAGCGAAGCCAGTTGCACCGTCGCGCTCATCGCTTCGTGCGGCAAGAGCAATTCGGGCAGCAGCGCGATGCGTTCCGTCGCAAACACCGGGTCGTCGGCGGGGACCGGACCCAGCGAACAGAATGTGATGCCGTGTACGTCACAGTAACCTTGCAGCGCCGCCACATACGCTACGATCTCCGCGTCGGTGCGCTCACCCATATCCGCCAGCAGCGGGCGTGTGGCAATTCGCGTCGTCTGCACACTATAACCCGCTACCTCCGCCGCTGCCTGCGCCTCGCGCAGAAACGTCCCCGCCCGCGCCACCGTCCGCTCGTCCAGCGGGTGGCGCTCGGCGATGCCCAGCGTAATCGTGCGGATGGTCCTCGCCAGTGCTGTCGTTGCTTCCGCTGAAGTTACCATCGTGCCTGCTCTCCTTCGTATCATCACTTACGCGCCGCCGCTATTCTACCGCACCGCGTCCATTGAAACGCCTGGTACGCTACGCTGGCAGTGAGTCTCGCCTCGCATTCTAGTTTTTCAACCTGCACTGGTGTCCCTTGTCAGTGCGCTTTGTATCGTATGGGTTGCATATTGCATGTAGTGATTGTATAATGTATGCAATGCATACATGCTGTACGTACCGCAAGCGCACCGTGTTAGTATGGTCGCGTAACCGTGCGTGTGGAGGGAGTGGGCGCCATGGGTGGCATGAGCGCATCGCGTATCTTCATCAGCCATAGCCATGCCGACAACAACTTCGCCCGCAAACTTGCCGATGAGCTACGTGCGGCTGGTGCGGATGTCTGGTACGACGAGCATAATCTCTCGTCGGGCGACTTCCTAAACAACATCTCGCGAGAACTGCGTGACCGCTCCGTGGTCGTCGTGGTGCTCTCCAAATCTGCGCTCGCCTCCCAGTGGGTGAATACGGACTTGGATTCCGCGCTTGCGCTTCACTTGCGCGAACCTGGGCGCATCATCGTGCCCATCGTCGCGGAGCCGCTCGCGCCCGAAACCCTTCCGCCGCTGCTGGCTTCATTCAAGCGCATCGCCGCGCCGGGCGACCAGCCCTACTCACCCGAAGAAGCCGCGCGCCATCTGCTCGATACATTGGGGCTGAAGCCGCTGGCCAGCACAGCCAGTACCATAGCGGAGGAAGCGGAGGACGCCGAAATGGACGAGGAAGACCATAGCTGGCAGGTCGCTATGGCCAGCACCGCTACCCTGATGCTCGACCACCTGCTCGACCAAGCCAAAGAGCAGATTGAACACGGCGACGTCCGAGATCTGGCAGAGCTTCTGTGATTTCAAAGACCACACCAGCGTTTCGCAGATTGTTCAACGCGCTGCCGCCCGACATCCAGGCGCAAGCGCGCGACACTTTTGTGCTGTTCACGTCGAACCCCAATCATCCCAGCCTGCATTACCAGCGGATCAAGCGGCACAAGGACTGGCTGCGCTCGGTTCGCATTGGCCTCAACTACCGTGCCCTCGCCATTGAGCGGGGCAATATTCTGTACTGGATTTGGATCGGCCCCAGAGCCGATTTCGACTATTTCATCAAACACTATTAGGTGACCTCAATTTTCCTCAGCGCACGCCCGCACACACCAGCGTGGTATGGTATGCTGCATGCAGCAGCCTTCGTGGCTCGCCCGGACGAGATGCGCGCCGTACCCGGATGGCAAAGACGACGCGCGACCCGGTGATCGTCCTGGCGAACAGACCACGGAGGCATATTGCTATGCAAGGGTTTACGCAAGAGTTCTTGCAGATTTTCGGCGCGATCCTCATCCTTGGCGCGTTCATCCTCGCGCAGTTTCGCATCCTCAACCAGCACTCGTATCTTTATCTGCTGCTGAATATTATCGGCTCCGGCATCCTCGCCGTGCTCGCCGCCATCACCCAACAGTGGGGCTTTCTGCTGCTCGAAGGCGGCTGGGCGCTCGTCGCGCTGTGGAGCGTCGTCGCCCGCCTCACTGGTCGCACCCCCGCCCCCTCGCACGGCTAACGCCCCCACGTCTATTCGCATCGCACGCATAGCGCCTGCCCATCACCTATCATGGGGCGGGCGCTATGTCCCCGTTTGCCCTAACGTTGCTCCGCCGGGGGATGAGGCACGGGCAGATCCTCCGGCGCGCCCGGATACTGCGGCATGCCCGCGGCCGGACCAAGCGCCTCAGCGGGCGCCGTCAGCCGCGTTGCCTTGCGCTCCAGCGCGCGGCAAATCAGGTCCGCGCAGCTTTCCAGATCCAGCACCGCCGTATTCAGCACCAGATCGTACAGGTGCGCATCATCTGGCTGGCAGCGAAACATATTTTGCATATATTGCCGCCGGTCCTGGTCTTTCAGTCGCACCCGCCGCTCCGCCGCCACATGGTCCAGCCCCTCGCGTTGCATCACATAGGCAATGCGCTGGGCGAACGGCGTGACGACGCGCACATGCAGCGCATCGCGCCGCTCCCGCAAAATCACCTGCCCCGCGCGCCCGACGATCACCACCCGCCCCGCCTCCGCCGCCCCCGTCACCACCTCGCGCAGCGCCGTCGCATAGGCATAGGGATCCAGCGGCAGCGGGAGCGTCGGCACCGCCAGCGCGGGCGGCTCGATGCCGCGCATGCTATGCAAAAAGCGCACGACAAAGCTCTCGTCGCGCTCATCACGCGCCGCCGCATCGGACTCGCTAATGCCAAGTTGCTCTGCCACCCGCGCCACCACCTCGTGGTCAATCAGTTGCCAGCCGAGCCGCTGCGCCACCCCCGCCGCCACCTCGCCGCCTCCGCTGCCATACTCGCGCGACATCGTGACGGCGCGCATGCCGCCCGTGTGATACTGCTGATCACTCATGGTGGGCCTCCCCTTCTCGGTCGCCCCAGCTACATGATTACAAAAGTGTCCGCACTTCAAGCTGGCCGTCAGAACGGCAGATAGATAAATTGATCGTGCCACTCCCTGTGCGCACTGCACGACCAAACGAACAACAGCGCATCAATCGCGGACCCAATTGGCAGCCGTTGCGCCACCGACATCACCCCTGGACTATGCTCCCCCGCAGGCAGATGCATGAGCAGGTCGTCAAGATATGTGGGTATTGTACGACGATCATGGGTGAGCAAAATACGGTCCAGTGCTTTTGCGGCAACGAGAAGCTCTGGATCAGGAGTGGCAAGTAATCCCAACTGCTGGGCGGTCACAATATCTATCGCGGGCTGACGACGGCGCAGGCCAGCAACAATGTGCAGGTTAAAGTTGGCATCGGTGAGAAAGCGTGGTGGCCCATCACCCGCTTCTGCTCCGGTCATGAGGCGGCGCTCGGCTGATGCTCAGCCTGGTATCGCGCGATACGCTCGCGCATCATCGCGAAAAACTCTGGCCGCGCGGACTCGGCCTCCGCCCGCTGTTGTGCGGCTTGGGCATCGCCCTGGCGGAAGAATGCCTCCATCTCGCTCTGGTGCTCTAGATAGTGCAGGATGGTCCCGTATATCTCCGCCAGGGAGAGATGTGGGAATCCATTGCGTATCTCTTCCGGTGTGTATCCCTGCTGCCACGCCGCGACGACGCTATAGACCTCGACGCGCCCGCCGCCGACATACCAGTTGCCATCACGATATTGCACGTATTTCTCGGCTTCCGACACTGGTCGTTCCTCCTGGCTAGCGCGTTGCTGGCGCTTGTCTGCCCATTACAGTATATCCTACCCACAAGACTGCTGCGGCCGGGTTCGCCTCAGGGCTACATCTTGCGCAACTCCGATGCCCCCACCGCCAGCGCGGCCAGCGCCAGCCCCGCCGCCAGCAGCCCAAGCACGGCGCGCGGCCCCAGCGGCACGAGCAGCAGCCCGCCCACTGTCACACCCAGCGGCTCTGCGCCGAAGGTCAGCATGCGAAACGAGCTATTGATGCGCCCTTGCAGTTCGTCCGGCGCCAGTGAGAGGCGGTACGTCACCACCACCACCGCATACACCGGCCAGACGATGTTCATCAGCCCCAGTCCAAGTATCAGCGGCCATGGCGATTGACTCACCGCCAGCAGCACGGTAGCCGCCGCCCAAACCGCCACGCTGCCGACGGCGATCTGCCCGAAGCGCAGCCGCTGGCTCAGCCGTGGCGCGATCAGCGCCCCCAGCAGCCCACCCGCGCCGCTCGCGCCGAAGACCAGCCCCAGCACCTGCACATCCAGGTGCAGCGCGCCCTGCGCCAGCAGGATCACCGCCAGCGTCACCGGCGCTTGCAGAAAGTTCACCACCATCGTCAGCAGCGCCAGCAACCGCAGCCGCCGGTGCCGCCAGAGGAAGCGCACCCCCTCGGCCATCTCGGCCCACAGCGAGCGGCGCTGCCCATCCGCGAGTTGCGCGCGCCGCCCCTGGAACGGCACGCGAACGAAGCGCAGCGAGATCACCGAAGCGAGATATGAGACGCTATCGGCCAGATATGCCAGCGCCGCGCCCGCTGCCGTCGTGCGCGCCAGCCCGATGATGAACCCCGCCAGCCCCGGCCCAAACAGACGCGCGGCAGAGTCTGAGGTCTCGTTCAACGCCCAGGCGCGAGGCAACTGCTCCGGCGCGACCACCTGGGGCAGCGCGCTGATCTGCGCCAGGCTGAAGAAGACATTGGCCGTCCCCGACGCCAGCGCCACGATATACAGTTGCGCCACCGTCAGATGCCCCAGCGCGAAGGCCAGCGGCACCGACCCCAGCGCCAGCCAGCGCACCGTGTCACTGCGAATCATCAGCTTCTTGCGGTCCCAGCGGTCCACCAGCGCGCCAGCGGGCAGCGCCAGCAGCAGATATGGCAGCAGGTCCGCCGCCGTCACCAGACCAGCCTGCGCGGGCGAATGGGTCAGCGCCAACACCAGCAGCGGCAGCGCCAACTGCGAGATGCTCGTGCCGAAGGTCGAGACGGTCTGCCCGCTCCACAGCAGCAGAAAATCGCGGCTGCGCCAGAGCGAACGCGGCGCGGCGGCGGGAGCCGGCGCGGGATTGGCATCAGGTAGATCGGCGGGTAGCATTGGTTGCATAGGTGGATGATACTCCATGCCTTGCGAAAAGTTCCGAGACACCTATCGAGGGCAGATAGCGCACATGACGTGGGCAGGGGCGTCCAGCGGACGCCCGAAGAGGTTGGGGGTAGCTGCGGTGGCGCGCGGGCGGGGTTGGAGACACGGAATAACGCCAGCTTCAGCGAAGGGAAGCAGGTGCGGCGGGGAGCAATGTCAGCAGCAGCGAGTCAGTGAATTCACCGGCGCATGTGGCGTGTGCTCGCTTTCGTGTGCGATACTCTATCAGCGCCAGCGTCGCACAGCATGGCGCACACCGTCAAGTGACCCATTATCGCCCAGTGGGACGGACATTCCTGTCTGTCTGGCAATCGAAAGCCATTGAAGGGAAGCGGTCATGGCGATTGAATATCAGGTGTTGGGCAGGGCGAGCGGCGACAACGCGCTCTTTGCGCGCGTCTCCACTGGGCAGACAACGCACCGGCTGCTCTTCGACTGCGGCGCGGGCTGCCTGAATATGCTGGCGATTGGCGATCTGCTGGCGGTGGATCACCTCTGCTTCTCGCACCTGCATATGGACCACATCGGCGGCTTCGACACCTTCATACGCGCCAACTATAACCGGACCAGCAAGCCGGTGCGGATCTGGGGTCCGCCGGAGACGGCGCGCATCCTGCATCATCGCCTGCAAGGATTCCTCTGGAATCTCTACGAGGACGACCCCGGCACGTGGTATGTGCATGACGTCTTCCCCGACCACATCACCGCACACTGCTTCGAGGCGCACGAAGCCTTCGCCACCGCGCACGACGCCGCTGAGCGCCCCAATACCGGCGCAGTGATCGAGACGCCCGCATACACGATTGAGGCGCTGACACTGGACCACCACACGCCGTCACTGGCGTACATCCTGCGCGAGCGGCCGCACGTGAACGTCGCCACGGAGCGACTCGCGGAGCTGGGCCTCGCGCCCGGCCCATGGCTGAAGCAGGTGAAGGAGCCGCAGCCAGACGAAGCGCCCGAAATCGAGATCGGCGGGGCGCGCTATGCGCTGGCGGCGCTGCGCGAGGCGCTGCTGATCGAGTCGCCCGGCGGCTCGCTGGCGTATCTCACCGACTTCCTGCTGGACGATGCGGCGGTGGCGCGGCTGGTTCCGGCGCTGCGCGGCTGCGACACGATGATCTGCGAAAGCCAGTACCGGACGGCGGAAGCGGCGCTAGCCCAACGGCATCACCATCTGACGGCGATCCAGGCGGCGGAGCTGGCCCGCCGCGCGGAGGTCGGCGAACTCATCCTGTTCCACCTCTCGGATCGCTACCGCCCATCCGAATGGCTGGCGCTGCTGGGCGAGGCGCGCGCAATCTTCGCCAATACGCGCTTTCCAGCGCACTGGCAGCTAGAAGACTGAGGCGGCGTTGGGTTCGCCCGCGGGGTGTCGTATTCAGGAACCACCAGCACGTACTACGGCCATCAGACTCAGCACGGTCGCATAGAAGTCGTCGAGGTCGAAGGGCTTGGGCAGAACCGCGCGCACTGTATAGACCGGGGACATGGTTTACACACGTTCGGAGACATGGTTTACATCCAAGCAGTGCTATTCCGCGAGTCAGGAACACTGTTTGGAGGTTGCCCATGCCGTGGCAGGAGTCATCAGCCATGTCCCTTCGTTTGGCCTTTGTGGCGCAGGCGTCGCAGCCTGACGTCAACCTGAGCGCGCTGTGCGCCCAGTTCGGGATCAGTCGTCCCACGGGCTACAAGTGGGTGGCCCGCGCTCAGCAGGCGGGGAGCGCGGGACTGGCTGAGCGGTCGCGCCGCCCGACGACCAGTCCCACCCGCACCGCCGCCGCCCTGGAGCAGCGCGTGCTGGCGTTGCGCGCCCAGCATCCCGCCTGGGGCGGACGGAAACTGCGGGCGCGGTTGCAGGTGCTGGCGCCCGACCAGCCCGTCCCCGCCGCCAGCACGATCACCGCGATCTTGCAGCGGCACGGCTTGCTGGCCCCAGCGGACCGCGCCCCGCACCGCCGTCCGCCGCCCCAGCGCTTTACCTATGCCGCTCCCAATGAACTGTGGCAAATGGATTTTCAGGGGCATCTGCCCTTGACGGCCCACCCCGGCGGCGGCCAGCGGTGTCATCCCTTGACGGTGCTCGACGACCATTCGCGCTTTGCCGTGGGCGTGTTGGCCTGCGCCAATGAGCAGCACGCGACCGTGCAAGCCGCCTTGACCACGCTCTTTCGCACCTATGGCCTGCCCCGCCGTATCCTGTGTGACCACGGCGCGCCCTGGGGGAGTGCGGGCGGACCCACGCCCTGGACCCGCCTGAGTGTCTGGCTGGTGCGCCTGGGCGTCACGGTGCGGCATGGCCGTCCCCGTCATCCCCAAACCCAGGGCAAGGACGAGCGCTTCCACCGCACCCTGCGCGCCGAAGCCCTCGCCCAGCCGCTGCACGACCTGACACACGCCCAAGCCGTCTTCGACACCTGGCGTCAGGTCTATAACACGGAGCGGCCCCATGAAGCACTGGGTCTCACCGTGCCGGCCCGCCACTATACGCCCAGTCCGCGCCCCTTCCCCGAGACGTTGCCGCCCGTAGAGTACGCCGCCTCCGCGACCGTGCGCAAAGTCCAGCAGGAGGGCTGGATCAGTTGGCAGGGGCAGGCCTACCATGTCGGCGGCGCTTTTGTCGGCCAGCCCATCGCCTTGGCCCCCACCGATGTGGATGGGATGCTGGCCGTCTACTTTGCCGACCACTGGATCGCCTCCCTGGACACCCGTTCGCACGGCGTGTATCCTGTTTCTAAACAGCGCTCTGTTGTCAACTATGTCCCCGAACACCTGTAAAGGATGTCTCCGGTCTATACACGCACCAGCCCCGGATGTGCCTGCGCCGCGCGTTCGGCAAGGTCAGGGTTGGTGGAGGCCACCAGCACCGGGAGCCGCGCGAGATCGGGGGCGTCTTCCAGGGCGTCGAGCAGGGTCTCCGCTTTGCTGTCACAATACGGCGCTCGGCCTCTATCGGCTTTTCCTGGATGATACTCTTCCCATGCCCAAGTGGTTGGTGATCCAGTTGCTCGACGAACTGTAGGAGCAGCTGGTGGCGGCTCGTAGCTTGTTACTCCACACGCGCACCCTCGACGATGCTGAACTGTGTGGTGGTTGGGAGGATGCGGAGCAGCCGGAGGCCAGCGGTGGCGTACAACTGGCGGTACTCCTCCTCTGTGCGCTGGCGGCCGCCTGTCATTACCAGCATCTGCATATCCAGGAGCTTCACTGGTGAAGGATCATTGCCTGACGGAATCAGCGCCTCAATGACGAGGATCTTGCCATCCTGCGCCATGGCCTGCGCGCAGTGGCGCAGGATGGCGCTGCTCCGCGCATCGTCCCAGTCATGGATGACCTGGCGCAGCAGGTAGAGATCGCCAGCGGGCAGCGGCGGCGTGAAGAAATCACCCCCCACCTGCACGCAGCGCTCTTCCACGCCCGCCGCCTCCAACGTTGGCGCTGAGCCCTCGACCACGTGCGGCTGGTCAAAGAGCACACCACGCAGCCCAGGATGCGCCTGTAACACTGCAGCGAGGAACGCGCCATGCCCGCCGCCAACGTCTACGACAACGCCACTCGTAGGAAACGCATAGGCGCTGACGAGGGCAGTGACCGACCGCGCCGTGTTCTCACTCATGGTCCGATTGAACACTGCGCTCGCTTCGGCATGGTGGGCGAGATAGTCGAAGTGGGGCATCCCATAGGCCTGATCGAAGGCTGGAGCCCCTGTCCGTAGCGAATAGAGCAGTTCACCCCATGCCCGATAGGCCTCTTCGCCCTGGACGAGAATCGCGGCACACAGCGAGTATGGGTGGTCTGTACGCAGCAACTCCGCTAGCGGTGTGAGCGCAAAGCGCCGGGGAGCGACTTCACGAAACACCCCGAAGCTCGCCAGGGCGCGCAGCGCGCGATAGAGCGCATCCGCCTGCGCGTCCGTCGTCGCGGCCAGCTCCTCCATCGTCTGTGGCCCATCTGCCAGCAGATCCGCGATGCCCAGCTTTACGGCTACATAGAGCAACTGCGTCACGCGGTAGCCATTGATCAAGGACTGCATGGCCGTATGTTCCGGCGGAGGCGCGGCCGTCGTGCTATGGGTTGGGTCTGCCATTGGTGGCCCACCTTTACTGACGCGCATGGCCTGCGCCCCACGGATCCTGACGCCCCACGTAGGGCGCTCGGCGAGTTGGACACGACTTGTCCACGCCACGAGCGAGAGCGGTGACGCTCGACCGCCAGAGCCTGGCGGATGGCCGCGGTATACGTGACGTGGTCGGCGTCTGGCCTGTTCGATGCACGTGCGGCGACAACAAAAGCGGTCAGTTTGCAGCGGACAATAGCACACCGACCGCCCCTAGTGCAACTCGCTCGCGCAGTGGCTGAGACCGTCGACCCACACTACTCGTCGGCGCCTCAGTCGCTCTCTATCAAAAGCTAAACAGACTGAGTACTAGGCGAGGCCGATGGCGCGGGCGAAGCTGGAGCCGCTCTCCAGGGGGCCGACGCCAAAGGCTTCGGCGAGGGTAGCGCCCAGGTCGGCAAAGGATGCGCGCACGCCGAGATTCACGTTCGGCGTGATGGGGCCGCCAGCGGCGAGCATGGGCACGGCTTCGCGGGTGTGGTCGGTGCCGGTGTAGGTGGGGTCGGTGCCGTGGTCGCCGGTGATGAAGAGCGCGTCGCGCGGGCCGAGCATATCGAGCACACGCGGCAGCCATGCGTCCACGTCTTCTAGGGCATGGGCGTAGCCCTGCGGGTTGCGGCGATGGCCGTAGACCTGATCGCAGTCCACCAGATTGACAAAGAGCAGCCCACGGAAGGGCAGCGTCAGCTCATCCAGCGCGGCGGCCATGCCCGCCTCATTCGTGCCGGTGTGGTTGGATTTGGTCAGCCCACGGAAGGCGAAGAGATCTTCGATTTTGCCGATTCCGATCACCTGATAGCCCGCTTCTACGAGCAGATCGAGCAGCGTCGGCGCGGGGGGCAGCAGCGAGAAGTCGCGCCGGTGGGGGGTACGCGTGAACGCCCCTGGTTCGCCGATGAATGGCCGCGCGATGACGCGCCCGACGGCGTGTTCGCCAGTGAGCATCCCCCGCGCAATTTCGCACATGTGATACAGGTCGTCGAGCGGGATAACCTGCTCATGCGCGGCAAGCTGGAAGACGCTATCGCCCGATGTATAGAGGATCGGCTTGCCGGTGCGGATATGTTCCGCACCCAACTCCTCGATGATGACCGTGCCGGAGGCTGGCTTGTTGCCAAGCGTGCCGCGCCCGATGGCCGCCTCGAAGCGTGCCACCAAGTCAGCCGGGAAGCCGTGGGGATAGGTGGGTAGCGGCTGATGCAGCGTGACGCCCATCAGTTCCCAGTGGCCGGTGGTGCTATCTTTACCGGCGGCGGCTTCGTCCAGGCGGGCATATGCGCCGATGGCGTTGGCGGTGGGTGGTGTGCCCGCGATGGGAGTGAGGTTGCCCAGCCCCATGCTGCCCATCACCGGCAGCCGCAACGCGCCCACAGCGTTGGCGGTGTTGGTGAGGCAGTTCGCGCCCGCGTCGCCATAGCGCGCGGCATCGGGAGCCTGCCCCACGCCGACGCCATCCAGCACCAACACGACCGCGCGTTCTATCGCTGCCATATATTCCTCCTCCTCGCTATCGCTGCCATCAATAGACAGCGCATACCTGTACCGCCGCCGTCCCGGCGGCAAGCCAGCGAGACGCTGGCGGTACATGTCCCTCTCCCACCGCCCGTGCTCCGGCCATTGATGGCCGACGCCGAGAGCCGCGCGGCCTGCTCCCCTTCCCTCGTAGGGCAAGCGGAGCGCAGCCCCTCCGAGTCGTTCCGAGGAGGGAAGGGGTCGGGGGTTAGGTTACGCGGTGGCGGCGGCGAGTGAATCGCGCAGGATGGCGACGATGCGGTCAAGCTCCTCGTCAGTCGTAATCAGCGGCGGGGCAAGGCAGATGATGTCGCCGATAGGAGCGTCGCCACGCGCGCCACCACGCAGCCGGGGAATCAGTCCGCGCGTCCGCGCCTCGGCGAGAACGCGACCACCCAGGCCAATCGCGGGCGCTTTGGTCGCCTTGTCCTCCACCAATTCGATGCCGCACATCATGCCCAGGCCGCGCACGTCACCGACATTGGGATGCTCCGCCAGCGTTTGCAGATTTTCGAGGAAGCGCGCGCCCTTGGTTGCGGCGGCATCGGCCAGTTGCTCGCGCTCCATGATGTCCAGATTCGCCAGTCCGACGGCGCAGCAGGTGGGATGCCCCGAATAGGTGGCGGCATGCATGTATTTCAGGTCGGCGGGAGCATCCAGGATGGCGGCGTGAACACGGTCGGAGAGCATGATGCCGCCGAGCGGCAAATAGCCACTGGTGACGCCCTTGGCGAACGAGACGATGTCCGGCTGCACGCCCCAGTGGTCCAGCGCGAACCAGCGTCCGGTGCGGCAGAAGCCGGTGATGATCTCGTCGGCGATCAGCAGCACGTCGTGGCGGTCGCAGATCTCGCGCAGGCGCGGAAAGTACGAATCCGGCGGCACGATGACGCCGCCCGCGCCCTGCACCGGCTCAGCGATGACGGCGGCGACGGTCTCCGGCCCTTCGCGCAGGATAATCTGCTCGATGGCGTCGGCAGCTTCGATGCCGGGATCGCCGCCCTGGCCACCATATTCAGCCCAGCGATAGGGATAGGGCGGGGGCGCCTGGATGAAATTCGGCACCAGCGGGGCGAACATGCGGTGGTATGCGGCGAGTCCGGTGGCGCTGGCGGCGGCCATGGTGACGCCGTGATAGCCATGCACGCGCGAGATAAACTTCACCTTATCCGGCTTGCCGTTGACCTTCCAGAAGAAGCGGGCGGTCTTGAAGGCAGATTCGTTCGATTCCGCTCCGCTGGTGGTGAAGTAGACGGAGCGCATGTTGGGGTACGCCAGCGCCACCAGCCGCGCCGCCAGCTCCGCCGAGGGGATCGTCACCGAGCCAACGTAGTTGCTGGCGAAGGCAAGCTGCTCCATCTGGCGGGCGGCGGCCTGGGCCAGCTCAGTGCGTCCGTGGCCGACGTTGACGTTCCACAGGCAGGAGAGGCCATCGAGATACTCGTTGCCTTCGATGTCGGTCAGCGTCGCGCCCTGGCCGCGCACAAAGACCAGCGGCCGCTGATGGTCGGCGGCAAATTGCAGCGGGTGGACGAGGTGCTCGCGGTCGTCTTCAAGCACGACGGATGCGGGTGGCTGCGGAAGCATGAATCGAAACCCTCCTGTCAAAAAACGGCGTTGTTCTCATAGTATACTGCTGGCGCGGGCATTCGTGGCGGCACACCATCCGTAGGGGCGTCCGGTGGACGCCCGTGGGCCGGTGGACGCCCGTGGGCCGGTGGACGCCCGTGAGCCGGTGGACGCCCGTGAGCCGGTGGACGCCCGTGAGCCGGTGGACGCCCGTGGGCTGGTGGACGCCCGTGGGCTGGTGGACGCCCGTGGGCCGGTGGACCCCGCGCGACAATCGAAAAACATCCCAACAACCAACTGGAGGCGAGCGATGGCACGATTGGCAGGCAAAATAGCGGTCATTACCGGCGGTGGCTCTGGCCTGGGCCGCGCGATGGCGCAGCGGTTCGTCGCGGAGGGCGCGTCGGTCGTGGTAGCAGACATCAACGAGGAAGGCGCACGCGAGACAATTGCGGCGATGGGCGCGGATGTGGATGCGGACGGGCGCGCCGTTGCTTTGCGCGTGGATGTGACCCGCGAGGAAGACTGCGCCGCCGCCGTGCAGGAAGCCGTCACGCGCTGGGGCAGACTCGACATCATGGTGGCGAACGCCGGCATCGGCTTTCCGGGGAGAATCGCGACGCTGGCAAAGGAAGACTGGGAGCGCGTGCTGGCGGTGAACCTGACAGGCACATTTCTCTGCGCCAAGCATGCGTTTGGCGCGCTGCGGCAGGCTGGCGGCGGCGTGATCCTCGCTACCGCATCCGTCGCGGGGATGCAGGGGACGCCGGGACTTGGCCCGTATGGCGCATCAAAGGCGGCGGTAATTCAACTGGTGCAGACGCTGGCGCTGGAAGGCGCGCGGCTGGGCATCCGGGCGAATGCGCTCTGCCCCGTGTGGGCGCAGACGCCGCTAGTAGACGCGATGGTCGCTGGCTCGCGCGGGACAGCGGACGAGGCGCGGGCGCGGCTGGTGGGGGTCGTGCCGATGGGACGCCTTGGCACGCCAGAAGATGTAGCGGCGGCGGCGGTCTATCTCGCCTCAGACGAAGCCGCATTCATCACCGGCGTCGCGTTTCCAATTGACGGCGGCCACATGGCGCGGCATGGGTGATCGCGCTCCCATCCGTATGGGATTGCCTGCGGCATTCATGCTGCGAACTCCCCCATAGCCCATCCCGCCCTCGCGCATGCCGGCATTCATGCCCCGTCATCGTGCCCCAGCCATTCATGGCTGAGGCGCTACGGTCGCCGCATCATCGTGCCACCGTCATTCATGGCTGAGGCGCTACGGTCACCTCGCCCACGTGCCCCGGCCATCACAAACGTTTACCAATTTCTGCGTGCGTGTACCCACTCTCTCTCCAACCCGCGCAGGCGGGTTTCGCGGCGGCACGCCATACAGGCGCGGTTTCAACCGCCCGCTCGTTCTGGCTCCCCTTCCCTCGTAGGGCAAGCGGAGCGCAGCCCCGCCGAGCCGTTCCGAGGCGGGAAGGGGCCGGGGGTTAGGTTCCCGTCTGCGGGCGCATCTTCACCCACAACCCTTGCAGCCAGTGCCACAGCCCCACAAACCACTGCGGCCTCCCCGCCAGGAACATCGCCACCGCCAGCAGCGCCCCCAGCACGATCAGCCACACCGCGATGGCTTCGAGTCCGCCGACCACACTCGTCAGCATATCGCCCACCAACTCGCGCCCCGCCGGATTGGTAATCGCCGCCACCACCTGATTCTGCACGAACCCGATCAGCAGCCGCGCCGCCAGGAAGACCACCACGATACCGATACCCAGTTCCAGCGCCGTCCGCCGCCGCCTGCGCGAGAACCATAGCGTCAGCGCCAGCAGCGCCAGCGTCAGCAGCGGCAGCGCAATCTGCAGCGCATCCAGCACCGCCACCGCTCGCTGCGCCGTGGTCACGTAATCCGACTGGAACAGCGTAATCTGCCCGAAATCCGGCGGCAACTGCTGCCCAATCGCCTGCGATAACTGGGCCCGCTGCTGCTGTATCGTGCCGGAAAGCTGCTGAGGCAGCGCCGCCACCGCCTGCGGAATCAGCCCCGGCAGACGCGCCTGGAGGTTAGTGAGCGCCTCTTTGATAATCGGCAGCAGATTCACCACCACCGCCCCATTCACAATCGTCACATTCGTCGTCTCGCCGCGTAACAGCCTCACCACCTGCGTATGCACCGTGCGGTTGACCTGCACCCAGGCGTTTTGCAGTTTCTGATTCTGCAGCAGGTTCGCCACCTGTGTCTGCGTAAAATCCTGTACGCGCTGCGTCAACGGCCCCGCCAAAAATTCCAGCCGTGGCGGCAGCGCCTGCTCGGCGCGCTGCTGTACACCGAGCGCCGTCACCACCTGATCCGCCACGTACACACTCAACGTGTTCGCCAATTGCGGGTCACGGCTCAGCGGCGTCACCAACTGCACCCAGCGGTCGGTATTCAGTAGCGTCTGCTCCACCCAGATCGCCATGATGCTGCTCAGCAGCGTGATGCATGTCAGCACTACGCCGATGCCCACCAACACGCTGCGTACCCGTGATGACGTGCGCGGTCGCGTGGCTGCGGCTGCGTGGTCCGGCTTGGTGGGAGTCTCACTCTTAGGAGTCTCGCTCTCGCCCTCTTGTGGCATATCCAGCGGCATATCAGCCATATCCGCGCTCCCTTCTCTCCGCTCGTAATTGCGGCGCGAGCACACACACACGCCAAACAATAGGCGACGCGCTCCCGCTCGCCATGCCAGAGCGCAGAAAGTGTGCCTCAGCCGGAAGCCGATTTCGCCCACCAAATACAACTGCATGGTTTGTGATTGCCCCCGCCCTTGACATCCGCGCAACGCCGCATTATTCTAATAACAGAGAATACTCCAAATACCTGGAGAAGTCCTGTGGCCACTTCCCGCACCAATCTGATCCTGCATCCCGTGCGCCTGCGCCTGCTCACCACACTCGCGCGCCGCCAGCTCACTGCGCATCAATTGAGCGAATTGTTGCCCGACATCCCCCAGGCCACGCTCTATCACCACCTCGGCACCCTCACACGCGCCGGGCTGCTGCGCGTCGTCTCCGAGCGCCAGGTACGCGGCGCTGTCGAGAAGCTCTATGCCCTCGCCGACGACAACGCGACCCTGAGCCAGGCCGATCTCGCCAGCGCCTCGCGCGAAGACCATCTCCGCTACTTCACCCTCTTCGTCGCCACGCTCCTTGGCGACTTCTCCCGCTACCTCCAGCAAGACGCGCCGATTGACCTGCTCGCCGACGGCGCTGGCTACCGTCAAGTGCCGTTCTACCTCAGCGACGACGAATTCGTTGAAATGGTGACGGCGCTCAACCGCGCGCTACTACCCTATCTTGGCAACCAGCCATCGCCCAACCGCCGTCGCCGTCTCTTCTCGACGATCATGTTCCCCGATGTCGCGTCTCCAGACGCGAGTCACGACATCGGGCCAGCCACCACCCCACCGGAGGAATGACGTTCGCCGTCCACCAACATCCCGCAACGTCCTGCTTGCTATGGCGCATCGCCGCGAAAACGATGGAGGAACAGAATGCTCAACACGACACTCCTGCTCGCGCTCCTGCCACTGGTGCTCATTGACCTGGGCATGGTCATCTACTGCATCATTGATCTCTACAAGCCCGAACGGCGCGTGTCCGGCGGCAACAAAACCGTCTGGCTAATTATCATCCTGCTCATCAGCACCCTTGGCTGGCTGGTCTATTTGCTCGCCGGCAGGAAGGACTAACGCCGTGGATACCGCCGTTTCCTGCCGTGGCCTCACCAAGCGCTACGGCGACGTACTCGCGCTGGATGCCCTCACGCTCGACGTGCCCGTCGGCGCGGTCTACGGCATCCTCGGCCCCAACGGCGCAGGCAAGACAACGCTGCTGCGCCTGCTCACCGGCCTCGCGCACCCCACCGCTGGCGAGGCGACCGTCGCCGGGCTGAGCGTCACCGCGCAGGCGCCCGCCGTCCACCAGCGCATCAGCTTCCTCGATCAATCGCCGCAATATTACTCCTGGATGCGCGGGCGCGAACTCATCACCTTTGTCGGCGAACTCTTCGGGTTGCGCGGCGCGGAACTGCGCACCCGCGTAGACGAAGCGCTGACCCTCACCGGCCTCGCCAGCGCGGCCAACCGCCGTATTAGCGGCTACTCCGGCGGCATGCGCCAGCGACTCGGCCTCGCCCAGGCGCTCGTCAACCGCCCCGAAGTGCTCTTCCTCGATGAACCCGCCAGCTCGCTCGATCCAGCCGGTCGCCACGAAATACTGGCGGCCATTGCCAGCATGCGCGGCGCGGCCACAGTCTGCATGTCCACGCACATCCTGGCCGATGTCGAGCGCATCTGCGACACCGTTGCCATCCTGAATCACGGGCGCCTCCTCGTCTCCGCGTCTGTGGCCGAGCTACAAGAACGCTACGCACAGCCCGCCTTCGAGCTAGAGCTTGACCCCGGCCAGGGCGACGCCGCCGAGCAGTTCATCGCCGCCGTGCGTGCGTCGCGCTGGGCAGCCGACGTGGTCCGCACCGCGGACATCGTGCGCGTCGTCGCCAGCGATGCCGCCGCTGCCGGTCGCGAAATCCTTCCGCTCGTCGCCGCGCACGGCATCCAGGTGCAGCGCTTCGAGCGCCTCCGCCCCAGCCTCGAAGACATCTTCCTCCGTCTCACCGCCGCGTCAACATCCGAGAAAGTGCAGGCATCCTGATGGACGGCTTCTCGATATTCCTGCGGAAAGAACTGCGCGAAAGCCTGCGCACCAACCGCCTGCTGGTCGTCGTGGCGATCTTCGCCATCCTGGGGATCATCTCGCCGCTCGCCGCAAAGTACACCCCAGAGCTACTCAAGACACTTGGCACCGGTAGCGGCGGCGTCACCATCATTCTGCCCACACCCACCGCGAAAGACGCCATCGCCCAGTTCATCAAGAATGTCGCCGGCACCGGCATCTTCGTGGCCATTCTGCTGCCCATGGGGCTGGTCGCCCGCGAAAAGGAGCGCGGCACCGCCGCCTTCGTGCTCACCAAGCCCCTGACGCGCCCCGCCTTCCTCACGGCCAAACTCCTCGCGCTGGGGCTGACCCTCACCGTCGGCGTAGCAGTTGCCGCCTTCGCCACGTACTGGTACACCGCGCTGCTCTTCACGCCGATCCCGTTTGGTGGCTTCCTCGCCGCGACCCTGCTGGTGCTGCTCTCGCTGCTAGTCTACGCCTCGTTCACCTTCCTCGGCAGCACGCTGATGAGCGCGCAACTGCCAGCGGCGGGCATCGGCCTGGCGGCGTGGCTCGTCATCTCGCTGCTCGCCATCTTCCCAGACATCGCGCAATTCACACCCGCCGGTCTGCTCACTCCCGCCACGCAGGTGGCCCTTGGCCTCGCCCCACAGCACCTCTGGGTCTCGATTGCCGCCAGCGTCGCCGTGCTCGTCGTCGTGCTGCTCCTCGCCTGGCTCAGCTTCCGCGGCCAAGAACTCGCCACCAATGCATAACCATCGCGTAGGCCAACACCGCCAGCGTGCCCCATCGGCCATCTGTGGACACGTGTGGACGCCGATTTACCCGGCGCTCGCCACCGGCCGTATCTCCTGCGGACGCTCATCCGTCCGCGCGGCGATAGGGCGCGGCGCCAGCTCGCGCAGATACCACGCCGACGCCAGCCGCACCCCCTCCGTCAGCGCCACCTGCGGCGCGTAGCCCAGTTCTTCGCGCGCCCGCGCAATCGAGTGGCGATTGTCAGTGCCGAAGAGCTTGACGCCCAGCCGTGTCAGGACCGGCTGGCGCCGCGCGTGCGTCAGTTGCGCGGTCCGCTCTGCCGCCGCGCCAGCGGCGTAGAGCGCGGCATACGGCGCATGCAGGCGCGGCGGCGGAGCATGGATCTCCTGCGCGATGGCCCGCAAGAACAACTCCTGCGTCAGCGGCTCATCGTTGGTGATGTTGTAGGCCCGCCCCACCGCGTTCGGATGTTCCGCCGCCAACAGCAGCCCCTGCACCACATCGGTCACATACACGAACGGCAAAGCGTTGCGCCCAGAGCCGACGATCAGCCCCGTGCCGCCGCGCACCCGGTCGGCCATCCGCGCGAAGTGCAGCCGGTCGCCCGGACCGAAGAACGTGCCAGGGCGGATGATGACGGCGGGCAGCCGGTCACGCGCGATCAGCCGCTGCACCACCTTATCGCCCTCCGCCTTGGTCAGCGCATATGGCTCATGAAACGGATCGAAGGGGAAATCCTCACGCGCCGGCAAACCCAGATCCATGCCATAGACCGTCCACGAGCTGATATGCACGATACGCCGCACGCCCTCATCCAGCGCCGCCTCGCACACATTGCGCGTCCCCGTCACATTAACCGCATAATACTCGCGTAGCGGACGCCACAGCCCCATCATCCCCGCCAGATGAAAGACCGTATCCACCTTCCGCATCGCCGCAACCAGCGTCTCCGGCTGCCGCACATCCCCGCGCACAATCGCCACACGCCGCGCTTCCAGGCGGCTGGCATCCTCCTCCGGCAGCACCAGCGCGCGAATCGTGTGCCCGCGCTCTTGCAGCGCGGCGATCAGATGGCTGCCCAGCAACCCCGACGCCCCAGTAATCAAGACCTGCATGACGTATACTCCCTTCTTCACGTGCTCCACTAAACGGCGGGCCGCACAGCCGACGCGCTGGCGGGAAGGACGGTGGGTTGCGTGGCGCGATACCAGGCGACGCTGCGCTGAACGCCCTCCGCCAGATCCACCTCTGGCACGAAGCCCAGCTCGCGCCGCGCCTTGGCGATGATGAAGCGATTCTCCCCGCCCGCCAGTTGCAGGCCATAGCGCATCAGCGGTGGCGGCTGCTTCCGCCCCGTCACATGCCCCACGAACTCAGCCGCCGCCCCCAGCGCCAGCGCGGGCCGGTAGGGGATGTGCCGCGTCGGCGGCGCGACACCCAACTCCGCCGCAATCGTCTCGTAATACACCCGCTGCGTCACCGGCTCATCGTTCACCAGCAGATACGCCTGCCCCACCACTCCTGGCGTCTCGCTCGCCAGCACCACGCCCCGCGCCACATCGCTCACATAGATCAGCGGCACAGAATTCTCGCCAGAGCCGATAATCACCATCTTGCCCTCTTCGATCAGCGCCGCGAAGCGCGCAAAGCTGGCGCGGTCGCGTGGACCATAGATCCAGCCAGGCCGCACGATCACCACCGGCGCGCGTTGCTCGCGAATCATCCCTTGCAGCAGCCGCTCCCCCGCCACCTTCGACCGGCTATACGGATTCGGCTCGTCATGAAACGGGCTGTATTCATCCGCCGGGCCGCGCACATCGTTGCCATGCACGGTAATCGAACTCACATGCACGATCCGCGCGACGCCCGCAGCCTGAGCCAGCTCCACCAGCGCCCGCGTGCCGCGCACATTGGCGATCTCGTATTCCGCCGCTGGCCCCCACGGCCCCGTCCGCGCCGCGCAATGCAACATGCGCCCAACCCCGCGCACCGCCTCCGCCAGCGAAGCATGGTCGCCCATATCGCCCCGACACACCTCCACGTCACGCCAGCCGAAGCGCGTCAGGTCATCTCCCGGCCGCACCAGCGCACGCACCGGCTCGCCGCGCGCCACCAGCAGATCCACCACGGCGCTGCCGAGCAATCCGCTCGCCCCCGTGACCAGTGTCATCATACGATTGCCTCCATACGCATCCATCATACGCCTCCATTGCGCGTCAACCATGCATCAGCCGCGCACCTGCCTTCCGTGCATCCATCCTACGCACAGCGCGGCCCGCCCCCCGCGCGCAAAGGTATCGCTCCCGCCCGCCAATCGTATCGTCTCCGGGGGGTGCGCAGCCTTGCGCGCAGCGCGTGCGGCGCTCAGAATGATGGAGTGCGATCACGACGCGCGAGGAGTGATGAGGAGTGATAACGATGGCCGACCCGAAGAGCCACGCGGGCTATGTGGATACAGACTATCTGGCGCTGGCGGCGGAATTGGCCCAACGGGATAAGCACGCACCTACGCGGCAATGCGCGTGGAGCCGGAGATGCGCATGCAGGTGGCGGGGCGGAAAGTGTCGTAACCCTCCACCCCACCGTGCATGCTGTCATACCAGCGCCGCGCAGACGATATACATCGTCACAGATTGGCTGCTCGTGGTGTAATTGGTTCCTTGCGTTCTCCAATGGTCTGCCTGGACTTCCGAGAGGTCGAGCGGTTCATCTTCGAAGAAGCTGGCGCCAAAACCACCCACCAGACTCGTGAATGCGTAACCGCCACCCGTGACCAGCGGCAACGCAGCGGGGCATTGCAGATCCCCACCCCCAACACCTTTGCTACTCGTACTGGAGTCGTACGCAGTAAGATTGTAGACGCTGCTGAGAGCTGGTTCCGGTGCATTCAGGTGTTGTGTCGCGCAGAGCGCGTAGCTGGTGATCGTCAACTCCGCGCCTGACGAGGGCGCCATCCTCGTGGCTGCTCTGGGCATGCCCGGCGGGGGCGGTGGGGGTGGATTATAGACTGATGCGACCCACTTGCCCTGTCCAGGCGCCGAGGATTGCATGATCGGGCTGACCGTCGGATCAGCCGGTGCGCCAGTCAGCACATAGCCGCCACCAGTAACGACCCCGCCAGCCGGGCAAATTGCATCCGCCTCACCAACCTGGCTGGTATCAACGGCTATATCTTGGCTTGTGGCAAGCGTCTCGCCAACAGATGTGTTGGTAGAAGATTGCAGGCACGTCGCATTTGCGAACACAAACACTGACGGCGGTGTCACTGAGCCAAACCCAAGCGACTGATTTTCCACGATGACAGTCCACACAGGCTGGCCACTACTATCCTGAACGCTAGGATAATTGGCAGTGAGCTGATAGTTGGCTCCCTCATCATTGTTGATGTAATATCCACCACCAAGCATCTGCTCTCCCGGCTGGCAACTGATCTGTGAATTGCCGGTTTCGCCGCCATTGATCATCGTGCCTGTAGCGACAGCGCGCCGTATCACTTTGCCAGTTGGGATAGGCGTCGGCGTCGGCGTGATCGTCGGGCTGGGTGTTGCGGTGAAAGTTGCGGTAGCTTCCCCACGCGTAGTACGAGGAGGCCCAAACGATAGATGTGGCCCGAACGCCAGAACCGTCACCGTTGTCAGCAGCAAGAGGAAAGCCGCAATGCCAATCGCTGTCGTCGCGCGGCGGGCTGGCGAACGCGGACGGACTGGAATACGGCGCGCATGGCGGTTGGTCACGGTGAAGGTCGCGCCGTCTATGCGCTCCTCAATCGCGACTTTGAAATCCTGATCCACGTCGCGAGTCAGATAGCTGGGCTGGCCTGTCTCCGAGAAACGCCACTCCAGTGTAAGCTGCTTCCTCGGCTGACTCGTTTGTCCCGTGCCAACGCTCACGTTCTCGCCTTCCGGCGCCACACCATAGGTGACGGTGCCGGTGTCGTCGGCTTGCCAGAAGACCAGGGAGTTCGGCTGAATGGTTTCGGGTGGCTCGATAGTGTAGGCAACACCCGTATGAATGACACGCTGTAATGGGTCGCGCAGTTGGTTGTCAAGCTGGATTCTCGCCATCATCGCCTCCTCTTGCTGGCCGCACGCGCTAGCGGCAGCCTCGGCTCAGCGGAATACACGATACAGGCCGGTAGAATACCTGGGGCGCGGGGAAAAGTCCTGTGGCAGGCCACGCTGTATCTGGCTGCGTATCTGGCTACGGCATCCCCACCAGCAGGCTATACCTGGATAAGAACCAGGAAGCTAGCGATTCAGCAGGTGCTTGACGAAATCGGAGATGATTGGGATGTTCACCCAGGTCGAGGCGGCGAAAAGCGCCGCTACCAGGGCAATCACGCCGGTCACGAACCCCACCACCCGGCGCGTGGCGTTCCGCATAGAACCCCATGCGCTACGCCGGCTGGGAATGGGCACGTAGCGCGAAACATCCTGCATCACCACCTGCATATCCCTGTTGAAATCAGGGTCCGGGCGCACAGGGCGGGCATTCTGAAAGACGATCTGGCGCAGGCTGGGAGGAAGTTCACCCACTTTCGGAATCAGCGCGCCCTGCACCATCACCGGAAGGATGGGAATGCGTTTGGCGATAGCAGTTTCCACTTCCAGCCGTACCATGTCGTTGGGGTCGTCCAGACGTCTGCGCCCTTGATAGTCGGTGATTGTCACCCACTGTGGACCAATCACCACCAGCAGAACACTGCACTGCTTCAACGCACCCTCAATAGAGGTGCGAAAATCCGCTGCGCCTGGAATTGTGTCAAGGTCGCGAAAGACTTGCCGCACGCCAAAAACAGACTTCAGGTACTCATAGATGCGGTCGCAGGTTAGCTGGGAATCGTCGCGCCGGTAGGAAATGAAGATCCTGCTCATTGGCCACCTCCCCGAGCACGTGTCTCGTAGAGTGATATAACCAACTACTCGCTGCATTCGACTTCCCGTGAATATATGTCGAGATAAGGCTCTGCGTCAAGTTGAAAGTTCGCGGCGTGAACTATGGCACGATTCCATCATCTACATGCCAGTTACCCTGTGAGTAGTCTAGTGATCGCCCAGCCCGAAATAGTACGAAAAAGCGGGCCGCGCTTGGCGCGGCCCGCTCATACCTGCTCGTTCTTCTTAGTATAGCCCTGGCTACGGATCCACCCGCACCGGCGTCCCCACATTGACCCACGTAATAAGCCAGTGCGCCGCGCTCGTCGGCATCTGCACACAGCCGTGGCTGCCCGTTTCGGACGCGCCTCCCGGCCCGATGTGCGGCACATTGGTGCCGGGTCCGAAGTCGCTGCGCCACCAGGCATTGTGCAGGAAGTAGCCGCCATCCGCAAAGAGCATCGCATAATCAATATAGGTTGGATAGTAGTAGTAGGGCGAGCCAGGCGGCCACGGCGAACGCATCGTGATCCCGTAGTCCTTCTCCATCACATGGAACAGACCCGTCGGCGTTGCCAGCTCTGGGCGGCCCGTCGTCACCGGCGTCGTGAAGACCACCTGGCCATCTTGATACGCCCATAGCCACTCGTGCGTCTCGCTGACCACGATATACTGTCCGCTCGACGGCACATTCCCTGGCGCGGCGGGAATCAGAAAGCTGCCGATGGTGCAATCGCACGTGCCGGGCTTCGCAACCGGACCAACCGGCGTAGCGCTCGGCGCGGAATTGCGCGTGTACAGGCTGGTCACGGGCAATTGCGCGCGATACTTCATCGCCCCCAGCGGATTCGAAGCCACGCTGGCGACCAGCGCGCCCGTAACGCTGACCAGCACGACAAAGCTGAGCAGCGCCAGCAAAACAAACTTGCGCCCACGTCGCCGGGACTTCCGCGCGGCATCCGGCGCGGTCGCGGTTGGGGCTGTGTTCTCGCCGGACGAGGACTCCATACACGTCTCCTTGGCCGATATGATAGTGAGCAATCGCAATATAGCAGAATCGTGGCCGCGCCGCCACTGTGCAGACCTCACAAGACGGCCGGCAAAATAGCGTAGGATACGAAAGGTAGCTGTGCAAACTACCCTGCATGTGAGACGGTTTAGCGGCGGTGAGATAACGCTGCCATCACCCACACCGCCGCTTCTTCCTACCCCGCTATCATCCCATCCACCCCGCGAACTGCTCGCCGCTACACCGTGATCACCACCGTCGCGCCGATCTTGGCCCAGGAGTAGAGCCACTTGCTGGCGCTCGGCGTCACATTGACACAACCATGGCTGCCCGTCTCACGCGCCCCGCTCGGGGTCGTATGCGGCAGATTCGAGCCAGGGCCAAAGTTCTCACGCCACGCGGCATCATGGATGTAATAGCCGCCCGCGCGGAAGTACAGCGCGTAATTGATATGTTCCGGCGCGTAATAGTACGGCGAACCGTACGGCCAGGGGGAGTAGAATGTCGTATTCGCCCGTTTGGAGAGAATCTGATACGTCCCGCGCGGCGTCTGCAAGTATGGGCGTCCAGAGGTGATAGGCGTAGCGAAGACCAGCCGCCCATTCTCATACGCCCACAGCCATTGCTGCGCTTCACTCACCAGAATCACCTGACCAGCGACATGCGGCACACCGCTCGCGGGCGTGGGAACGACGAGGCCATGCCATACGCAGCGCGCCACGTAGCCGTTGTCGCTGATGGTGCGCCCCGGCTGGCGTGGATGCGCAATCTCTGCCGGGGTAAGCATCTTCCGCGTGGCGGGCAGCGGCATACACCGCGATTTCGGGTCATCACGCAGGGCCAGCCGTGACGACGCGGCATCGCTGCCAGGAGCATCCACCGACACGGCGAGCGCGTGAGGTTGCGATGGCCCACCATCGGTCTGGCTGGAACACGCGCTGCTGGTGAGACTCAAACAGCATACGAGCAGTGAGAAGGCCAGCAGGGGCAGGTTACGGCGCAACCACGCGCGATGCCATGCGCGCTGATGCTGGCCTTGCGAAAGAGATGGATGCCTCATTTGAAGCCGTGTGACCTCCATTTCCATGAGCGCTTGCATGTAGCTGGCGGAAGCGAACTACCGCATAAATGCGCTCTTGTCTCTTGGACGATGGAGAATAACACATGGTGACACAGCAGACCAGTTGACACATGACGGCCAGCGTTCGCCCACCGGCAGCCCCAGAAATCGTCACCCAGCCTGGCCCAGCCCCTTGGTAGCGCGCCTACGGCCACCACGCCCCTGGCACAACCAGATCGCAACCTCCCTACCGATTCGCGGGCACTTCCTGCACTGCCCAGCCATTGCCATCGGGATCGCTGAAAAAGATGAACGAGTTCCACGGTTCGCCTCGCCCATCCACCGCGACCCCATCTGCAAAGTGCTGCACCGGGCTGACCTCCACGCCCCGTCCAACCAGTTCCGCCCGCGCCGCCTCGATATCCGTCACCACCAGTTGCAGACCCTGCAGCGACCCCGGAGCCATCGCCGTCAGACCCGTGCCGATGGTAACTGAACATGCCGAGCCGCGTGGCGTCATCTGCACTACGCGAAATTTGTCGCTGATCCGGTTGTCCACATCCACGACGAAACCCATCTGTTCACTGTAGAAATGCTTCGCCCGATCCACGTCCGCAACGGGCAGAACCACCACTTCGAGTTTCCAGTCCATAGCATCATCCTTTCGTGCTCGCCGTTTTCATGACGCATCATTCTTTCGTGACCCATAATTGGCGGCAAAGAGCGCACCACACACGCCAGGCGCGCCCTCCGCCGCGATGTATGTCAGCCTTGGCCAGCATGAGATCACTGTCCTGCCGCTTTTACTCCGCCTGCTTCAGCCGCGCGAGCAACGCATCCAGCTTCTCCATTCCCTCATTCACGCCGCTCTCCATGCCCGACTCCACCATCGCATCGCGGTCCTCCACCGACTGAAACACCGCATTCGTGCGCACCAGCGTTCTGCCGCCCTGTTCTTCGAGCGTCAGCGTCTCCAGCGACACATGCCCCGGCGCCCCCTCGAACTCGAAGGTCCGCACGATGCCACCCGCTGCGGATGGCGTGCCATGGAAAACCCCGTGAAAGCCGTACTCGTTGCCCTCCGCATCGCGATGCGTGAAGCGCCACATGCCCCCATCGCGCACATCCTGCCGCTCAATCGTCATCGTCAGCCGCCGCGGTCCCAGCCACTGCACCAACAACGCCGGATCGGTATACGCGCGATAGAGCAGCTCGCGCGGCGCATCGAACTCCCTGATAATCACGATCTGCGGCACCCCTGGTTCCGCAATGATCTGTGTCTTCGCCTTCGTCGTCATGCTGCGTTCCTTTCCGATACATGTGCCTCTGAACTGCCTCTGACATACCGCAATACGCTCACGTCGTGTGTTCATCCCGCAACGCCGCCAGCAACGAGTCGAGCCGGTCGTAGCTCTCGTCCCAATACTCGCGATAGCGGGCCAACCACGTCGTCGCCTCCAACAACGGCTCCGCCTCCAGGTGGCTCAGGCGCGCCGTCGCCCGTCGGCTGCGCGAAATCAGCCCGGCCTCTTCCAGCACCTTCAGGTGCCGCGAGATCGCCGGCTGCGACACCGCAAACGGCGCAGCCAGCTCCGCCACCGTCGCATCGCCCTTGGTCAGCCGCGTCAGGATCGCCCGGCGCGTGGGATCGGCGAGCGCGCCAAACACCGCGCTAAGCTGGTCAACAGCCATTGATAACCACCTCATTTCATAACATATATGTTATATACATGACCAACATTGTTCCGTCAAGTGCCAAACCATCCTCTACGCCGATATACGCAGATCTCCCCATTGCGCGTCGCATCCCTGCTCATTCCCGCTCATCCCTGCTCATCACCGTGCTGCTCCCACGTCACTCACCCCGCGCATCCGTATCCGCGCTAGCGAACTGCCCCAGCAGCGGATCGTAGTAGCGCGCGTGATCGTAGTCGAGGCCCGTCGTCGCATCCCCTTGCTGCCCGGTGAAGCCCTTCGCCGTCGGCATCGCCCCACTACTATAGCGCACACCCCCATACGGCGCATACCGCGCGGTGGACGTGACGCTGCCACTCGTGCTGAGCGCCGCCGTGACACTCCCCAGCCCGTCTTGCGCCAGGTAGCTCAGCGTGCCCCCGGCGTTGACCACCGTGCAGACGCCGGGCACGCTGTAGTACTTGGTCGTCGTCACCGTGCTGCCATTCGCGGCGATCTCTTCGAGGCCGCCCGCCAGATAGTACGTCCGCGTCGTCAGGCTGCTGGTGATGGTCTTCTGCTCCACCCGCTCGCCTGCGCCATCATACAACTCGTCGGCCTGGGTGGCGGGACTGCTCGGCGCATTCTGCCAGTGGGTCAGCCGCCGCTCAGCATCGTAGCTCAGTTGCGCCCCTGTTTGGGTGCCGGAGCACGTCGTGCCGCTGCTCGGCGCACGGCAGACCAGATCCCCCGCCGCATCGTAGCTGCCGCTGTAGCCGCCCGTGCTGGTCGCCGTCGCCGCATGCAGATGCGCTGGGTCACCATAGCTATAGCTGCCCTGCGTCGTGGTGCTCGTCAGCCGGTTCTGCGCGTCGTAGCTGAAGCTGCTGCTGTAATACGCCGCCGTCAGTGTCCCCGCCGCCAGCCCGCTGCCACACGACGGCGTGCCGCTGCTGCCCGCCCAGGTCAGCCGGTTCTGCGCATCATAGCAGAACGTCTGGTGGTCCTGGCCGGCGGGCAGCGTCGTGTAGGCGCTCGTCACGTTGCCCACCGCGTCGAAGCTGCGCGCCAGGGCGAATTCGGTCGTACTGCCCGCCAGCACGCTCAGGTTGGTGAGGCGCAGGTCGGTGTCATAGGTCGCGCTCCACGAGTACGTGTTGTTGGCCAGGCTCGCCCCCGTCGGCTTGCCCGCCGCCCCCGCGCTGTTGGTATAGCTCAGGTTCAGCGCCAGATTGGCCGTCGGCGTCGTCGCGTTCTGCAGCCAGCCGTAGCTGGTGTAGCTATAGCCGAGCGTCTCGCCATCGGTATAGGTCACCGTCGTTGGCTGCCCGGCGTCGTTGTAGCCGTAGCCCACGTTATAGGTCACCAGCTCGGTCGTCGTCTGCTTCAGCAGCGTCACCTGCCCCCGCGCATCGTAGCTGTAGCTGTACGCCCCGCTCAGCGGATCGCTCGCCGTCCCACCCGTGAAGCTCTCGCTGGTCAGCCGCCCTTTGCCCTGATTGCCGCTGGCGGTGCTGTCGTAGCCATAGGTCACATACGCCCCGCTGCCGCTATTCGTGGTGTTGCGCCACAGCGGGCGGTTCTGCCCATCGTAGCCGATCCACACCATGCCGCCGCTGGGTCGCGGATCCTGCGTGGAGAGCAGGTTGCCGTTGGCGTCGTAGGTGTACGCCCAGCCGTTGCCCAGGTCGGCGTCGTTCAGCGTCAGCGCCCGCCCCAACAAGTCATAGGTGCTGCTGGTCTGCATGCTGGTCGAGAGGCCCGCGCCACCGGAGAGCGCCGGTCCCGTCACGCTGAGCGTATCGCCCAGCCAGTCGTATTTCGACGACGTGACCCCATACAAACTATACCCACTGGCGCTCGTGCCCGTGAACGTCTCGACGTAGCGCGTATGGCCGAAGCCATCCACCAGTTGTGTGCGCTGGTGGCTGTTGGCGTCCACCACTGTCGTCGCCTCGTACCAGTTGGTATCGCCGACGTTCACCCCCTGTGGCTGCGCCTCGCTGTAGCTGGTGTTCGTCACATTGCCCAGCATATCACTCGCCGCAACCACCCGCCCCAGCCCGTCGTAGCTCTGGCTGCTCAGCGGCTTGCTCAGATCCGGTCGGAAGTAGCGCGGCGCGCAATCCGCCTGGGTGTAGCCCACGAAATACGGGTCGCTCTGATACTGCTGCCGCCCGCTGGCATCACAGGTGGTGTACTGCACCACGAAGGTGCAGGCCCCACCGCTGTAGTTCTGCGGCTTCACCGTCTCCACCGCCCGGCCCCAGCCGTCGTAATACGTCGCGCTGGTCACCGTCGTCGTGCCGGAGAGCCGCTGCGTCGCCAGCAGCGCGGTGCAGGGTTCGCTCGCCCCCGTCGTCGCGCAGGTCACCTGATAGCTATAGCTCGTCGTCGGACTGCTCAGCGTATCGCTGTAGCCCGGCTGCGCCGTCGCCGTCAGCCGCCCCAGCGCGTCATAGGCGTAGCTCGTCGTCTGGCCGTTGGCGTCGCTGCTGCTGGTCAGCCACGTGCCCCAGCCGTTGGTCGCGTCCGGGCTGTTGGGATTCGCGCCATCCGTCGTATAGTTGAAGCTGCTGCTCTCATCGGTCGTGCTCGTCAACGCCTGGGTGATCTGCGTCGGCAGCGCGGAGTACAGCCCATCAAACTGCGCGCAAGCCGTATAGGCCACCGAGGCAATTGTGCAATTGGTCGCGTCGGTGTGCTGGGTGTTGCCCGCCACCGCGTCGGCGTCGCGCACCCCCAGCAGATTGCCGTTGCTGTCATAGGTTCGCGTCGTGCTCACCTGCCCATCCTGCGCCAGATTGCCGAGCGTGCCGAGCACGTTGCCGATGTTTCATCGGCTCCTCGTGCTGGTTCAGCGCGACTTACCAAGAATCAAACCATGCGACAAGCCGCACTTTATCATCACCATAGCGCTCAGCAAGAAGCGCCATGATCTTGAAGAGGAGTGTCCATCCCGCAGTGAGTACGCTCTTTCGCGTTCGCGTGGCCTCCCAATAGACGCCAAAGTCTTTTTCCTTTTCTCGGTAATAATCTTCCCACTCTGCGCCGGGCACGCTTGTGCGCCTGCGCCGAATATGCCAGCGCTCTCCCTCATCGCTCCACTCTGTATACACATAAGCGGGATCACGACCCTCGTCGTGTTCCCAGTCAACGGTATATCTGATTGCTTTCTTTCCCTCTTCGGTCCAATTGATGGCTTGAATCTCGCTCCAGAGCATCCACGTCGGTGCTACAAGACCCCCTCCAGCTCTAAGTTCATCCCCATGAACATCATCAGACTCGTCGGCTGGTAAGCCTCGATTGGGATATGCCGGGGTAAAAGCGTCTTCATTGCGCACACCAAACAAACTACCGAACATGCCATATGTGCGCCCCACGAGAGGTCGGATACGGACAACCCCGCTCCAACGGCTTGGCAGGTCTTGCACCTCGATCCACCCGATGATATCCACACCCATGTCCTATCTTACTCCTCTACCCACAGGCCATATAGATATGGCATTCGTGATCAGGACTATTGACACATAGCTGCACCTATCTGGCCTCATCAGCACGGCAAACTGTTAATCCATCACGGGTTGGACATAGTTTGGATCAGCCTTCACCGGACCATAATTCAAAGGATTATAGTCATCTACAACTTTGCCATCGTAAATGAACAATACGCGTGCGACTCGTGACGGATCTTTTAGTCCCGGATATGGTGAAAAAACCGCGCGCGCCGCATACTCGTTCAACTGTGCCTGGCTGAGTGTGGCAGCCCCATCCACTTTCCGCAGGTCCACGACTACAATAGATGCCTGCTCAGCGCCCTTCTGAATGATGGTGTTGACGATTCCTCCTGGATAATTGCCTTCAGTGTTATCCCATTTGGTCCCCTGGTCAGGAGTGTACAGGTCTACGGCAACGTGGCCAGACTCAAGCCTAAACGGATACAATCCAGCGGCATAACTCTGCTGGATGTATACGTCATAGTCAGGGCATTTCCCTGCCGGATAGCAGTTGACCAGCTGTCCATTGACCGCCAAGGTGTCTTTTAAACGTGTTACATGGATACCAAAATAGCTGGCCAAGACCGATCCGTCCTCACTCTCCTCAGGATCAGTTCTCCAATACTTTTGGTCTGTGAAGCATCCTTTCGGATAGCAGTTGTCATCTTCTTCCGTCAGCCCCCATCCTACCGTGTACGATCTGGGATTTGGCTTCCGCCAGTTGCTCCAAAAGGGCCAGCCGCCACCGGTATTGCTATCACAATCATCGCACACCCGATGCCCGCTCGGATCGGTCTTGGTCTCCGGGTTGCCACCGACATACGCATACCGGTTCAGCCCACCCTTGGCGTCCGTATCCGCTTGCGCGAACTGCCCCACCGCCGGGTCGTAGTAGCGTGCCCCGTAATAATCCAACCCCGTGCTCGCGTCGGCATACTGCCCGGTGAAGCCCCGCGCCGTCGGCATCGTCCCCGATGCGTACCGGAACGTGCCATATGGACCATACAGCGTGCTCGCCGTCACGCTAGCGCTGCACCTGCACTTATGCTGCCCAGCCCATCGCTATGTCGCCTGGCCTCGTGCCCACTTCTACTCTAGCGCTACCGCCCATTGAAAAGGGTGACCGGTGGCACGCTCCCACTTTGCAATGGCTTCGCGCAAGCGCGGCGCATTGCGCTCATAGAGTTCCTGGTTCGTGGCTAGTGTACCTGAGGGTGGATCAGCTAACGTGATCACGAGCGGTGGGATGGCTCCTTCGCGGTCATCCCAGGTGAGTTGGGGGTTCTGCTGCCGTAACTGCTTCCAGTTCTCACGGACTTCGGCAAGTACAGCGCTGTTATCCCGCTGAAACACCGAGACAACCCCGAAGCGCAAGCGCGCGGTCCAGGGGGCAAGACCTTCATCCCGCACTCGCTGCGCATCCTCGCCGGTTGTCCCTGCCGAGAGCCGCAAGGAGCCAACATTGCGCAGCCAGCGCTGGCGCAGCGTTCCCTGCTCATCGCGCACCGAGGCCAGCACATCCAATTGGATACCGGCACCTCTGACATAGGGCAGCGGCACCACCCGCTCCTCTAGACGTTCCAGCAAGTCAGGGAGGGTGTCAGACTCGACAGAGAAGGGCGGGCCAAGGACGCTTGGGAAAGTGGTTTGATATGACCCCCGTATTGTGTTCCGAACAGAGGCAACGGAAGCAAACGCCTCGGCAAACAGACGTATCTGTCGCGCAAGAAACACGCCGACCTGTGTTTCCCCTTTCAGCCCGCCTACTCCTATCGCCATTGCGCCAAGTTCAGCCAGGTCGTCGTAATACCAGGTATCCAACCACAACGACAGGATTTCCTTGCCAAGCTCCCCATCGAAGAGACCATAGTTGGTATAGGCCTCGGGATGGATGCCTGTCCCATCCCGTTGACTGACATGTGACGATGGCATACATCTCTCCTTTTAGGGAAGCACATCTATTCGAAATGCACTTTGCCTAAAGCACTTTGCCTAAAGCACTTTGCCTAAAGCACTTTGCCTAAAGCACTTGAGCTTCACTCCACTCGCCAGTTGCACATCCTTATGGCTACGGCAATCTCAATCATAACTCGCTGGATCAGGACCAGGCCCCCAGCCAAAGGTATCATACTCAACAACTCCGTTCAAAATAAAGATGACACGTTTGGGCACCGTTGTGCCCCGCGCCGTATTCGTAAGGTAATCGCCAAAGTCAACAAGCCCTTGGCTTGACAGCCCTTTGAGGTAGTTGTTCTCGCTCATATCGATGACAATAATAGGCGCCTGGCCAGCCGCCTTCGCGCGTGCCCTCCTATCAATGGTTCCCCGAGTAGTGTCTGCCTCTGGAAACATCAAATCCATTGGAGTAGCCCCACCCAGGCCGAATTGTGCGCCGGGCCAACGTAACGCAGGGAAGGCTTGGAATAGGCCAACCAAATAATCAGCCCGCTTAGGGGTGTTCGGGTTGTTTCCATCGGACCGATCTTGAATGTAAACGGTGAGTCCGAAGTACGCCATCAGAACATAGGCATCCGCTGTCTCCTGATTATCTTCCCTTGTTCGATGGAACCCAAACACTTTCCACAAGTCCCCATCAAAACCTCGATCATCGAAAACCTCAGGCGGCAAAGTATTCCCATCGTGGCGGTGTTGCGCTATGTACTCGGCATAGTCAGTCCAACTGCCAAAGTCACCACCGCTCCCTCCGCCGCCATCTGCGGCGCTACTTCCACTGAAACCGCTAGCGCCACCGCCACCACCACCACCGCCACCACCGCTGCCACAGCTATCATCCTCCTGGCAGTCGCGCCGATGCCCGCTCGGATCCGTCTTCGTCTCCGGGTTGCCCCCCACATACGCATAGCGGTTCAGCCCACCCTTCGCATCCGTATCCGCTTGCGCAAACTGCCCCACCGCCGGGTCGTAGTAGCGTGCCCCGTAATAATCCAACCCCGTGCTCGCATCGGCGTATTGCCCGGTGAAGCCCCGCGCCGTCGGCATCGTCCCCGACGCATAGCGCACACTAGTTCATGCTACATGAGAGTCACTCTATATATATGTGATATTGCCGAATCTCTGCGCTGTAGCTTTCGCGGATGTGCCGCACAAGGTCATGACTCGGTATCCGCAGCAGTATATCTGGAATATTGATGGGTGAGGGAGAAATCTTCGCATTGATTAGCATCGTCCATTTTTGAAGAATCGTTTGTCGAGAGAGCAAGGGTTCGAGATCCCGCGGAACAATCGCTAAATATCTCTGCGTTAGCACTCTATAAGATGAGATGGCCGCAATTTCTTCCCACTTGATAAGTCCAGCGCCGAACAGCGTAGTATTATCCCAAATGCCGGTATCGTTGACAAGAAGAGCGGGCCGGGGCGAAATGAGCGTGAAGAGGGCAGAGATACCTCCAAGAGCACAAAATGGCACTACTAAACACACAATGATGATGGACGTGAGAGAATTCGCTATGAGGTCTCGCGATTGGATGGCATATAGCACTCCTACTCCGGCACTGGTTAGCGCGATTAGAGCCAGAAACGCGGCGAGTCCCTTGCGTGAACCCAACGCTAGACTCTTCCCAGGGCAACCCATATACCCTCCTTTGATTAACGCCGCTGACGTCTAGACTTGCCGACACACTACTTACTTGGTCATGCGTAAGCTTCATCATGATCAGCATACTTGAATATGGCCCATTTCTCAAGATCCTGATTGTCCAGCTATCAATAGAATACGCAAACGAAACACACCTTCGTTGCTTAAAGCTGGAATGTCGGCTCAGCCAGAGGAGAACGTTTATCAAGCGGTTGCATGACATAACTATGCGTCCTAACTATAACGTGTTGACTTATCAGGCCAATTGTCATGGCCGCGCCGCATGGTACAGCTATGATTTTGGCACAGATGTACTCGCACTGGCCACGGCCGGCTCCTGATAAATACTTGGGCGACGACTCATAGTCCACTCATAGGAACATCCGGAAGGTAATTCG
The DNA here is from genome assembly GCA_030167145.1 of Ktedonobacterales bacterium. Classification (GTDB taxonomy): domain Bacteria; phylum Chloroflexota; class Ktedonobacteria; order Ktedonobacterales; family JADMIN01; genus SMAG-U1939. The sequence continues at coordinate 1,783,139 of CP126532.1, forward strand.
GATCGCCAGTGTAGCTGTTGTTCGGAAGTTCATTAGCTTGCACTATTTGATCCCCCAACCAGTTGCCTACCAACGCCCCACCAAATGCACCAACAGCAGCACCAACAAATGGGATAGGTATCAGTGCTTGGCCAATGGCGGCGCCAGTGAAGGCAAATGCGGTTGTAAATGTTGCGTGTAGTGCCCCAATTCCCACAGCTTGAGCGACACCATCTTGTGGACGAGCAGCGTAATAGCTGGTGCTTGTGTTATACCAATCGGCAGCGAAGCCTGCAGCTGCTAGAAGGAGGGCCACCCCATCAACAACCCATCCATAGCGTTCAAGAAACGCTATCTTGCCTAGACTGCCAGGCGCTCGACGCCAATATGAATCCACTACGGTGCCATCCGCGCGAGTATAACCTTGCACAAATACCGTCTTCTTGTTCAGAGCCGCAATGGCACGAGCAATCCTTTCTTGTTCAAAACCAACGACTATACCTTGACCAGCCAAAAAATCACCCTCATTATGTAGCAACCACCGATAGATATTGAATGGGGAGCTGGTCTGGCCACTACTACCACTCCCACCGTCACAATCATCGCACAGCCGGTGCCCACTCGGATCGGTCTTGGTCTCCGGGTTGCCACCGACATACGCATACCGGTTCAGCCCACCCTTGGCGTCCGTATCCGCTTGCGCGAACTGCCCCACCGCCGGGTCGTAGTAGCGTGCCCCGTAATAATCCAACCCCGTGCTCGCGTCGGCATACTGCCCAGTGAAGCCCCGCGCCGTGGGCATCGTCCCCGACGAGTAGCGGTAGGTGCCATACGGCCCATAGAGCAGGCTCGCCGTCACACTGGCGCTGCCCCCAGCCAGCGCCACGCTCACACTCCCCAGCCCATCGCTCGCCAGATAGCTCACGGTGCCACCGACGTTGAGCGCCGTCACGATGCCCGGCACGGCATAATACTTGGTGACCGTCGTGCCGGTGATCTCCTCCAATCCCCCCGCCAGGTAGTACGTCCGCGTGGTGGCGCCGCCGCTCACCACCTTCTGCCCGATGCGCTGCCCCTCGCCGTCGTAGGCATAGCTCACCGTCGTCGTCGGGCTGCTCGGCGCGTTCTGCCAGCTCACCAGCCGCCCTTGGGCATCGTAGGTGAGCTGCTGCCCGGTCGGCGTGCCTGCACACGTCGTCAGGTAGCTAGGCGCACGGTAGGTCATGTTCCCTGCCGCGTCATAGCTGGCGGTGTAGTATGGCCCACCGCTACCATTGCTGCCCGCCGCTGTCACCGCGTGCAGGTGGCTGTTCTTCGTCGCCCGTGGGTGCAGTCAGGGCGCCAGCTTTGCATACGTCTTCTACCGCAATGGTCCTGACGGCAGCACCCGTTCACCCTGCCTACCCATACCAGCCATACTCCCGTGCCATCCGCTCAGACCGTGAACGATTACCAATCTGGAGGAGCTTCTCGCGTTCGTAGAGCTGCAAGTATGCGTTGCGTGTCTCCAGGTCCAGGCCGTAGAGCCGCTCCAAGAAGTGGTCGAGGTCTGCACGTAGTTCCGGCAGATCCTGCCACCACTGCTCCTCGACCACAGGATACCGCTCATGCAGATACCCCATCAGCAGATGCACCGTCCACAAGGCGAGCGTCCTGGCACGGTCAGTGGCGCGCTCAGGATGGGCAGGAGCCACGCCAGTTAATGCACCCACCGCCCCCAGTTGCCCCAGCGCATAGACGAGTCCATCTTGATACCCCAGCAGCACCTGCAACTCTGACGCCACGGTAAGCAATTCATTATCCTGCGCTGTCATGTTGTCGAAATCCACAATCTCTCCGCGAAACAAGATCGCTTCAGGGTTGAACGAATAGCTCCCCGTGACCGCAATCGTCGCCTGCAGCGCACGCCGCAGGGCGGGGGCCGCCACAGGATCGCCTAATCGTCCTAACAGCCCGGGAATGTCAGCCTGCCACGATTCCAAGAAGCTCGCTAGTTGTTCTCGCCAATCGTCGTAAGGCGGCTCGCCAGGTAGAAATTCGCCGAGCAGTTCCATCAACGGCTGCACCGCCCGCTTGTCACCTGCATGCGCGAGAGCAATACGACATGCTTGCCGCTCAGCAACATCAGAACTCTCCATGAGAGATGCGAGGTAATCCCTGGCTTGCGGTATCCTCCGGCAGCCCAGCGCGAAGAGTGCAAACAGCCTATCGTTCCCCTCTGCCTCGTGGTGCATGCGCATCAGCGTCGGCACATCAGGACTGCCCCATCGGCTGTGCAGCCGCTCTAGCTGCTCTTCCATGTCATGCTCGCCGTAATCCAGCATGGCTGCGGCATAAGTCAAACCGGGATCCTGCTCGTCCATCTCAGCCTCCAGTACCGCGTGTTACCATCATCGCTGGTTACAAGTCGTCCTGTACATCACCTCCAGTCTATCCAAGTCGGTGACGCAACGACTCCTAAAGATGCCCGACCATTTTATGAAATGGCTACTACTGTTGACTACTATATAGTATAGGCTTGCCACCATCCCCTACCAACCAGACATTCAGTATCACGTTGACATTTCCTTGTCCTGCTATTTGTAAGCCTCCTAGCCATACGCCATCGAGAAGTTGGGGTCTGCAGAATGGAGAGCATGGTTCTTTTCCAGTCAGCAGATCAACCGTAATATCTCCCGTGTATCCAGCCGCAACTTGTCCTTGAATCCACAAAGCTGCTGCTCGCAACACTTGCACCTCCGCATGCATTGTATTGTTACGTCTGCCAGTACCGAGAACAGGGCCGAACTGCGGAGACACTACTGCGCCCGATGCATCGCTAATAAAGGCAGCGGCAATTGCGGGCTTTCCTAGTTCTCGCCCAAAGTTCGATTGACGTTGGTCTACTAACTTGGCCAAGCTCGCGAGCATTGACAGTCTGTCTGCCCTGCGCCCTCCGCCATTGCCGCCACTATTCCCGCCCCCGCCTGCCGCCGCTACCTCGGCGCGTGACTGCACTGTCTCATCAGGCGCACCGGCCATGCCCCCATAGGGCAGGTCGGGATCCAGATTCGTATCTTGCAGGATCCTTTCGCCGTTTTTCTGCGTAACCCACTCGCTCTGGCCGTCTGGGGAGATATCATGTACTGTGCCATGCGCGTCGGTATACTGCACATCGCCCCAGTAGCTGTTGTTGCTGGAATCTCCACTCCAGGCGTTCGGCATACCACCGCAACAGTCGGGGGCGCCAGGTCCATCATTCGCCCAGCCACCTTCAAATGCAGCCGGGTCAACGTCATCTTGCATGTGCCCGGTCGGGTCAATGCGTGTCTCGGGATTGCCGCCCACATACGCATACCGGTTCAGCCCATCGAGCATGGTATCGGCTTGCGCAAACTGGCCCACCGCCGGGTCGTAGTACCGTGCCCCGTAATAGTCCAGCCCCGTCGCCGCGTCGGCATACTGCCCGGTGAAACCCCGCGCCGTCGGCATCGTCCCACCACTGCTGTAGCGGAAGGTGCCATACGGCCCGTAGAGCGCGGAGGCGGTCACACTCGCGCTGCCCCCAGCGAACGCCGTGCTCACACTCCCCAGTCCATCGCTCGCTAGATAACTCACCGTCCCCGCGACATTCACTGCCGTCACGATGCCCGGCACCGCATAATACTTGCTCACCGTCGTGCCGGTGATCTCCTCCAATCCCCCCGCCAGGTAGTACGTCCGTGTCGTCACGCCGCCGCTCACCACCTTCTGCCCGATGCGCTGCCCCTCGCCGTCGTAGGCATACGTCACCGTCGTCGTCGGGCTGCTCGGCGCGTTCTGCCAGCTCGCCAGCCGCCCCGCCGTATCGTAGGTGAGTTGCTGCCCCGTCGGCGTCCCGCTGCACGTCGTCAGGTAGCTCGGCGCACGGCAGGTCATATCGCCCGCCGCGTCATAGCTGGCGGTGTAGTACGGCCCGCCGCTGCCATTGCTGCCCGCCGCCGTCACCGCGTCCAGGTGCGTGTTCGCCACGCCATACGTGTACGCGCCCAGGCTGCCATTCGTGATGCGGTCGAGAGTGTCATAGCCGTAGCTATAGGTGTAGCTCGCCCCGCTCAAAGTCGTGCTCGGCGTCACCGCTGGCGTGCAACTCGGTGTCCCAGCGGTTCCCGCCCAGGTCAGCCGGTTCTGCTCGTCATAGCAGAAGGCTTGCGTATCTGTGCCGGTGGGCAGTGTGGTGCTGACGCTGGTGACATTGCTCACCGCGTCATACGTGCGCGCGCTGCTGAAGAGCGTCGTGCCGCTGTGGGTGAAGTTCAGGCTGGTCAGCCGCAGGTCGGCGTCATGGCTCGCGCCGAAGTTGACGCCGTCACCCAGCGTCGCTCCCGTTGGCAATCCAGCCGGACCACCCCGGTCGTAGGTGGCGTAGCTGATCCCCGTCACCACGTTCTGCGCCGAGCCACCGCTGGGCGTCCGTGTCACCGAGTCCAGCCAGTCCGCGCTATTATAGGTGTAGCTCAGCAGTTCGTTGTCAGCATAGGTGATACCCGTCTGCTGTCCCGCATCGTTATAGCTGAAGCTGAAGCTATAGTTTGCGGAATCTACCGTCACGTCCCAGATGGTGCGGTTGCCTCGCGCGTCATAGGCAAACGTATAGCTGCCAGCGCCAAAACTCGCCCCGGTATTGAATGTCTCGCTGGTCAGTCGCCCCTTGCCATTATTGCCGCCTGCCGTGCTATCGTATCCCCAGGTTGCGTAGGGACTGCTGCCACCAGCATTCACGCTGTGCCACACCGGACGGTTCAGCGGATCGTAGCCAATATATACCGTCCCCGCCCCACCGCGCGCATCCACCGACTTCGTCAGATTGCCGTTCGCGTCATAGGTGTAGGACTCACTTCCGCGATCCGGATCGTTCAGGCTCGTCTGTTGTCCCGCCGCGTCGTAGCCGAAGGTGGTCGTGCTCGTGCCGTTGGGATGTGTGATCGTCGTCAGGTTCCCAGCGTAGTCGTAGCTGTATGTCGTCCCCGAATAGAAGGTGTAGCCCGTACCGCTCGTGCCACTCGTGCGCACATCCTCGATGGTCCGTCCCAATGAGTCAACGATGCTGTAAACCCGGTGGCTCAGTGCATCGGTCACATTCTTCTGCTCGTCGCCGATACCACTGCCATCCCAGTTCGTCACCACCACATACGAGGTACTGGTGGTCTTCGAGTACGCATCCGTGGCGCTGATCACCCGCCCCAGGCCGTCATAGCCAGCGGATGTGCCCGGCTCGCTCGCGTCTGGTGCGGCGAAGGCCGCCGAGCCAGGGCCGCCGGTATATGACGAGGTGTTGTAGCTGATGCTGGCGAAGATGTTGCGCTCCGAAGGGTCGTACTCTGCATAGCGGACTGCATCGTAGCCCGGCCCTGGTATGCGCGTCTCCGCAAGATTACCATAGCCATCGTAGAACGAGCGCGTCGTAATCGCCGTGCTTCCGTCCACCTGCTGTGTCTGATCCACCTCGACACATGGCGCCTGTGGCGCCGTCCCACTGCACCAATCGGTGTATGACCAGGTTGTCTTGCCTTGCCCGCTCGGCTCCCCCGGTACATCTGGCAGTGTCTTACTGGTCATCCGCCCCAGCGCATCGTACCCGACGGTTGTCGTCTGGCCGTTGGGGTCCGTGGTCGAGGTTGGCCATATCCCGAAGCTGCCACTTGCTGTCGTGATATAGCCCGTCAAGATGGACTGCGCCTTCGCGTTCGTCACCGAAACCACCAGCGCGTGAAAGGCGCTGTCGTAGGCGGTGCAGGCAGTGTAGAGTGTACTATTGACCGTGCAGCCTTTGTGCGTCGCGTCCCCCGCGTTGCCATCGGGATCCGTCATGGCGATCTGGTTGCCATACGTGTCGTAGACCGCCGTCGTTTCTTTCTGCCCGCTGGCGTCGCCGAAGTTGGGTGGCGTTCCACAGAAGGCAAAGCGATCTACCTTGGTGGTCTCACCCAGCGTCAGCCCGCCGCTCTGCCCACCGGCCCAGCCCTGGTTGTCATAGCTAGTAAAAGCGCACTGGCTATGCGGCGTGTTCTGAAGGTTCTGGCTGCCCGTCACATACGTCAGATTGGGGAAATCAATCAGATACGTTCCGGTCGCGCTTGTCGAGGTCACGCTGACCGCATCGTTCCAGATGTAGTCGGTGTGCTGGTCAATCAGCGTCGCACTATTGGTTAGGGTTCCGCCACCGTTGCTCGTGGTGACCACATCGGTCGTGCGCCCATAGGAGTCATAGCTGTACGTTGTCGTCTTCTGTGGCACGGTGCCGCTGCCGCCATCATAGGTATACTCATCTGTGCGTGTCATCTGGATATCGCAGACCGCCACCGGATCGCCGTGGTCCAACTCGCTCACAAGATTCCCATTCCAGTTCCCGTAATCCGGGGAGGATGACGTGCCACTCACCCCACTGGGTGGGCATGTCTCCTGGTATTGGGCCGTCGTCTTCTTGAGCAGTGTCGTGCCATTCGTGTCGTAATAATCCGTCTCGAACTCATGCCCGTGTGCCGAATTGCCAACATCGGTGCGATTGGTATTTCCCCACCAGGGCGAGTTATGGCACGGCGGCGTAAACGCTTTGCAGGTCACCTGGCTCGTGTCATACAATCCGTAGCCCTCGGTCGCATAATAATGATGCTTCACCACCGAGTCATCAGGATTGGTCACATCAGCCTCGGTGAAGCCCATATACTTGCCGTTGTAATAGTCCAGGTAGTCACCGTCGTTCTGATTGCCCCAATACATCCCTGCCACACAGTCAGGGCACTCCTGTGCTGCCAGGGGATAGGTCAAATCATACTGATAGCTCGCCGTCCCAGTGATGAGCACATTCCCGCTCGAAGCTGCGCGGTACTCCTGTGTCTGTTGCTGGGTCAGAACCGCATGGCTCCAATTCTGATCGTCCGCCTCGTTACACGGATACCCACTCTGATGGCTGTTGCAGTAGAGCGGATCAGGGGTATTGGGATTGTTGCTCGTGCCACCAGGAACGCCATGTGTATTGTTGCGCCCATTATCCCAGGAGAACGTCTGCGCCAGTCCCAGCCCATTGCTCGCGGAGGCGAGATAGCGGCTATTGCCAGGCAAACTCTCTTCCCACAAGAGGCACCCGCTGCTGTTACCAGTATTCCAAGATGGCCCGCAGTTATCCGATGACACCGGATGATACGCATCGTCCTCATAATACTGAGTGACCGTCGTGTAGCCGAAAGTGCGTGTTGGCAGCGCTGTTGTGCCATCGTCACCCAGTTCGATGATCTGCGTCAGATCGAGCTCGCCTGCCACCGATTCATCTTTTCCAGTCACAGGATCTGCGATCTTGACGCTGGTGCCCGCATAATCTTCTTCATGCGGTGTTTGCTCATACCCAAGTTGATAGTCGCGCAACGTGTTCCAGGTGCTATTGTTGTAGACCTGCACCTGAACATCATTGAGCACATACGTGCTCTGCACGTCTGGCGCGGCCAGCCCACCGCTGCCGGATAGATCTATCGGATCGTCGCAACGCAGGTTCCCATTCGCCGAGCAGCTTGAACCAGCCACATGTGTCACCCCATGCCCGGAGACAAAGTTCACCCGCATCAAAGGCGACCAGCTTGACCCGATACACATACTCTGCGCGTTGTGGCAATTCGGCGAATCCCATTCGATGGTTTTCAGCACAGCGTCGCGAATGTAGGAGTGCCCCGATTTGCTTTCCGTATCTTGCTGATAGGTGATATGAATCTGATTGCCTTGGGGATCGGTGATCAGATCCAGGTTCCAGTTTGAAATGTAGTCGTTTCCGGTTCCATAGTAATATTCGAGCGAGTCCGAGGTACAACCGAACTCCTCCATAATCCCATTCGTCAGGAAGACACGGAAGCATGGCGGATGCGCACCCCCACCATCTGGCAGGGTAAGTGGCCCCGTGTACGAATAGATTTTGGCATGGTTCTCCGGTGCGGCATGCCACTGCACTGCGCCAGACGTTATCGAGTTGGCTGTATCATCATAATAGGTCTTCTCTGTGATATTTGGCGGAATCAGTTCTGCCGCTGTGCCGAAGGGGTCGCTGAGTTGCCAGCTATCCTCCCAGCCGTTGCCACAGGTAGGACAGGTAGCGAGCGTATTGTGCTCAGCCCAGGAGATCGCTCCGAGTGAAAGGTTCCAGCCCTCACCAGTCCACCCCGTCGCTGCCTGCACGTTGTGCTGCTCGCTCACGCTGGCGCTACTATAGCTTAGCGTCACTGGCGGCGTGAGTCCCCCCGGCCCCGTGGGTACATCAATGGCAATACTGTCGGAGAGTGCTCCCGCGTTCAAGTCGGTATTAAAGGGATCTGGTTTACCAAATGTGGCAACAGGGCTGTTGGTATTGAAGGCCGCGGCCACACTTGGCGTACCGAGTTGTGTCGTAACCATCAGGGTCTGGGCGGTGGAATCGAAGGTCGCATTTTGCCAGTTTGGCGCGCCAAACTGACTTTCGGCCATAGTCGGCGCAGTAGGATCAGAAAGGTCTTGCTGTCGGCCAGAGGTGATTTGTCTTGGGGTCGGCGCGGTAATCGGCGCCAATGCCGTGCCATCGGGCAACAAACCATTGAAGGTGACGAATACCTGTGAGAGGTCGAGTGCGCTGTCCTGTCTGCCGAGATGCAACTTGAGCGCCATGGGGGCATGCAGTCCGTGCGAAACCAGCACTCCACGTGTATCCACCAATTGCAGCAGATAACTACCGAAGCTCACGATACCAGTGCCTCCCGCGTTCGTGCCGGAAGCTGGGGCAATCTGGCTGATCTCAAGGCTCAGGTTTCCGCCCGCTGCGGCTACATCGGCGCTGGTAACAGCGTTAGCTGGTACATCGACCTCGAAACGTCCATCACTTCCTGTGAAACGCGCGGCCTTCCCCGGCGTCAATGCCAGGATTCCCGGCAACATGGGGATAATTCCCACACGTCGCAGTGATTGTGGCGGCCCAGCAGGCGTGTGGGCGCTGGTATGCTGCGTATGCGGATGTGATACAGATCTGGCATGCGAGCGTGGATCAAAGAGATTGAGCTTCCCGCCGTTACCCGGCCCCGCCGCCAGCGCCACCGGCACGTGCGCCCCGAAGCCTGCCTGCGCCAGTTGCCCGAACGCGCCACTCACCAGCAACGCCACCAGCAGCAACGGCATCCCGCCCCGTCGCGCCAGCCGCGCCGCCAACCGCGTGCCCCGCGCCCGCAGCCCATCCATCCACGCTCCTGCGCGCCAACCGCTCATCATCGTCTCCTCCCGCCAAACCACCGCCCCCATGCGCCTCAGCACGCATGTGTAGCCACAGCCCAGCAAAAGGATACATGACTCACAGTAAAACTACTGTCCCTATTTCTAGGTATTTTTTGCGCCCACTCGTCCTCACGTCCTCCTCACACCCCCGCCTTCCTCCTCCCTTATCAATCCCAGCCGCCACGTCCGTGCCCCCGCCTGTCGCATCCCCGACACCCTCAGCTTCCGGCACACCCGCTTGCAATGCGTATTCACCGTATGCCACGAAATCGTCAGTTGCTCCGCAATCTCCGCATACGTCAGCCCCGCACACGCCAGCCGCAGCACCTCCAACTCCCGCGCCGAAAGCGCTGGCCCCATGCCGCCATGCCCCGCTGTCGCCTGCTTCTCCTGCTTCTCCTGCTCGATCATCGCCAACACACTCGCTCTCCACTCACGAGAACAGCCTGCCATCCCGCCAAGCGAGATCACCTGCCGCCCCCTCACCATCCTTCCCGACTCCTTGCCGGGCGCCAGACGCGCCATGTGCCACCGACCCCAGGCTGCGGTTCATTCCATTTGCCTCGCTCGCATACCCACTCCCTTCGCTCGCCAAAATCATCCCCTTGCTCACATCGCGACACGAGTATACACCCCCTCCCCGCTACACACAAGCTGCACCCGCTCCCTGCAACCGTCCTCCCCGCCATCCATCTCCACCGCGCCATTCCCTGCCGGCCTTTGACCGTCATTGTCCCCTCGCCATCCACCACCCCCCATGCTACACTGCCACTAGCCCAACAGCGACCCACCCGCCCCCGCGAAGGAAGCGCGCCATGCACATGAAGAATCGGCCACAAGTCACCAATTGGGCAGACATTCCTCTCCGCCCGCGCGATGAAAATCGGCAGAATCGGCAACTCCCGTGGGGCGGACATTCGTGTCTGCCATGGTGCGAAAATCGGCAGAATCGGCAACGCCGGCAACTGCGCGTGCGCGAAATTGCGGCGAAAACGGCGAAAAATCTCCCGTTACTTCCAGCCAACTCCGGTCACATCTCCCCACACCACCACGAAAATCGGCAGAATCGGCAACTGGCATCCCATCCAAAATCGGCCATTTCGGCCACTGCCCATCATACAAACATCAAAAATCGGCAGAATCGGCAACTCCGCGCCAACCTCCCTCGCGGGATTACCCGTGGCATTCATGCTACGATCTCGCTTTACCACCCAACCCGCCCTCCGCGCCAAATCGAAAAATCGGCAGAATCGGCAACGCCGGCCACTGCACGTGCGCGAAATTGCGGCGAAAACGGCGAAAATTCTCCAGCCATGTCCCCTCATCACCACCGCAAAAATCGGCAAAATCGGCAACTCCGCGCCAACCGCTCTCGCGGGATTACCCGTGGCATTCATGCTACGTCCTTCCCTCATCACCCATCCCGCCCTCCGCGCAAATCGGCAGAATCGGCAACTGCTTCAGTGGGGCAGACATTCCTGTCTGCCAGCATACGAAAATCGGCCACTTCGGCCACTGCGCCCATCCCGGCATTCATGCCCCACCGCTGTGCTCCGGCCATGTATGGCCGAGAGTGGCGCACGAATGCTGTGCTCCGGCCATGTATGGCCGAGGTGGCCGCTGGACAACCCACCTGGCAACCCCACGTATAGTTCAGAGTGTGGAGTTGAGGATGAGTGGCAGCCAGGAGTCACAGCGTGACAAACCAACGCACCAAGCGCAAACCAAACCAGCCGAACACAACCGAAGAGACGCCCACCGCAGCGCAACGTGCCCCCAGAGTCCCGCTCAAGCGCGTGCTCGCGCTGCTTCGCCCCTACTCCGGGCGGCTCGTCATTGCCGCGATCCTCCTGGTCATCACCACCAGCCTCGGCCTCGTCTTCCCCCTGGTCATCCGCTCGCTGCTCAATACCATTCTCGTCCAGCACGACGAACACCTGCTCAACCTGATCGTCGAAGGGCTGCTCATCCTCTTCGTCCTCCAGGCGCTGATCGGCGCCGTCCAAGGCTACCTCGTCACCGCCCTCGGCGAACGGCTCTCCTTCGACCTCCGCACCCGCCTCTTCCGCCACCTCCAGATGCTCCCACTCAGCTTCTTCGACCACCGCCGCACCGGCGAACTCATGAGCCGCGTCACCAACGACGTCACCCTCCTGCAAACCTCGCTCACCAGCAACGTCCTGCCCATCGCCTCCCAGGTCGTCATGCTCGTTGGCAGCATCGCCATCGTCGCCCTCATCAACTGGCGTATCACCCTCGTCGCCCTCATCGTCACGCCCGTCGCCGTCCTCACCATCGGCCTCCTGGGGCGGCGCATTCGCCAGACCACGCGCGGCGTGCAGGAAGGGCTGGGCGACGCGGGCACCGTGCTCGAAGAAGCGCTCTCCGCCCCGCGCGTCGTCAAAGCCTTCACCCGCGAAGACTACGAAACCGAACGCTTCACCACACGCATGCGCGGCTCACTCCGCGCTGCCCTCCGCCGCGCCGTCGCGCAGGCGATGTTGGGACCGCTCAGCGGCTTCGTCGGCTTCACCGCCGTCCTCATCGTCATCTGGTTTGGCGGCCGCGAAGTGCTGGCCGGGCGGCTCACAGCGGGCGATCTCGTCGCCTTCATCTTCTACCTCTTCCTCATCATCAGCCCGCTCATCTCGCTCTCCAATCTCTACTCACAGATTCAGGCCGCGCTGGCAGCGGCAGAACGTGTCTTCGAGCTATTGGACGAACCAGTCGAACCTGCGCTCACCACAGCCTCCGCCGCGCCGCTCCCACCCTTGCCGCCACTCACCGGCCACATCGCCTTCGACCACGTCTCCTTCGCCTATCCCGCCGACCCGAACCACAGCGCCAGCGACTCCGCCCCCGCGCAAGCCTCGCCGCCCTCGCAGCCACGCCCCGCCGTGCTGCGCAACGTCACCTTCGCGGCGATGCCGGGGCAGGTCGTCGCCATCGTCGGACCCAGCGGCGCGGGCAAAACCACCATGCTCAGCCTCCTGCTCCGCCTCTACGAACTGGATGCCGGCGCCATCCGCGTGGATGACACAGACATCCGCAACGTGCAGGTGCGTTCACTCCGCGAGCAAATGGCCGTCGTCCCGCAGGAGCCAGCCATCTTCGGCGATTCGATAGCCGAGAACATCCGCTACGGACGGCTGGACGCCTCCGACGAGCAGGTGCGCGCCGCCGCCGCTGCCGCCAATGCGCTGGCATTCATCGAACAACTGCCCGACGGCATGCGGACCATCGTTGGCGAGCGCGGCGTCAAACTCTCCGCCGGACAGCGCCAGCGTATCGCCATCGCCCGCGCGCTGCTCCACGATCCCCGCATCCTGCTGCTCGACGAAGCGACCGCCGCGCTGGATAACGAATCCGAGGCGCTCGTGCAGGACGCCCTCAACCACCTGATGCGCGGTCGCACCACCCTCGTCGTCGCCCACCGCCTCACCACCATCGAGCGCGCCGACCTGATTCTGGTACTCAACGACGGCGCGATAGTCGAGCGCGGCACGCACACCGAACTCCTGGCGCGCGAGGGCCTCTACGCACGCCTCTATACCCGCAACTTCGAGGACCTCGACAGCACGCCCTCCGTAGGGGCGTCCGGCGGACGCCCTTCCTCCGCCATGCAAAACGCCATTGTCACCGTACACGAATCCCTCAGCAGCGGATAATCATGCGAGTGAACAAGAATCCGCGCATTGATCGCGCACCGGTCTTGACCTTCCAGCCACTGGAACGTGTATGCTGATGGGCGAAGGGGGCAACAGCAACACTATGGCGACGCAAAACAGCGACATCATGCCAGTGTATGGCAACCGTGCGACGCGCAAAGCCGACGGGCACGACGACCTCACCATTGGCCAGGTCGCGCGCCTGACCGGCCTCAGCGCCAAAACGATTCGCTACTACGAAGAGATCGGCCTGCTGCCAGCGGCAGGGCGGACGGCCAACCGCTACCGCCGCTACGGGCAGGCCGACCTCAACCGGCTGCGGCTGCTGCAACGTATTCGCCTGCTGGGTGTGCCCCTTTCGGCAGCGCGCGACCTGCTGGCCGCCACCTCCGACGCACGATGCGCCGAGGTGCGCACTGATCTGCTGGGGCTGGTTGACCAGCGCCTGCAAACCCTCGACCAGGAGATCGCCGCGCTGCGTGGCCTACGGGACGCGGTAGAACGCTACTCGCGCGCACTAGCCGACTGCCATCCCGGCGAGTCCGAGCTATTCAGCTCATGTGATGATATACGCTGTGTCGTCGAACCAGACGACCTGCACTGTTGTGATGAGGAGAACCCGAATGCGCTATCAAGCTGCGTGTGAGCCGTGTGATTGCCCGGACGGCGAGTGTTCGTGCGGGTGTGACTGCGGCTGCTGCTAGCCCAATCTTTGGCCTCCTTCCCTAAGTGGGAAGGGGGCCCTTACCATCCCCGCTCGATCACCTTTTGCTAGTTACCCCAAGTCATCCTTTACCATTTCGCGCGCTTTGTTGAGTTGGTCCTGATAATCGGGCATAAACGGTTCGACAAGTGTACTTTCCAGGGTGGCAAGTATGTCCCAGAGCACTCGCTGTTCTGCTTGGTGATGGAGAAGTATGCTTTGCACACCCGTCTCCCTCCAGCGGGAAAGCAACTCGAAGAGTACCAACGCCTCTTCAGCGGTAAGCTCAATCGTGACCTTCTCGCCCGCTTCATTCACGGTGAATCCACCCTTTTCTATTGGAGGCTTCTTGGCATTCAGCCTACCATGTGGCTGTCTCTGTATGCCTCTTCGCGCTGCTGTTGAACGCTGGCTCCGCGTAACCTCTTGCGTAGTATAGAGCAAGGTTCGCTTGTCTGAGGTAGCGATGACAGCGGCAGCCGGAACCTCACTCCGGCTGGATAAAGCGGGAGGGGCGGCATGCAAGACTCAATCAGCGTAGGCAATGGCTCCGAGACGAACCGGCGCAAGCCAAGCCGCGCATGGCTCGCGCTACCACTGGTAGTCTTCGCGCTGGTGGCGCTGACCGTGGGCATGGTGGCGCAACAAACGGTCAGGTCGCCCTATGCCACACCATTCTTCCATCTGATTTTCAGCGACACGCTGCACATGAAAGTCTGGCTGGTAACGGCGGCGCTCGTCTTCGGCTTCTTCCAGTTGCTGACGGCGGCGCGTATCTACGAACTGCTGCGCTTCCCACCAAAGGGACGCTTCTATAACATCGTACATCGCTGGTCAGGGCGCATCGCCATCGCGCTGACGCTGCCGGTTGCCTATCACTGCATCTTTTTGCTCGGCTTCGACAAGTCCGACGCCCGCGTGTATATCCATTCACTGCTCGGATCAAGCATCTATGGCGCATTCCTGGCCAAGGTGCTGATCGTGCGTGTGAATCGCTTCCCCGGCTGGGCGCTGCCCATCGCGGGCGGCCTACTCTTCGCGATTCTCTTGGGCCTATGGCTCACCTCCGCCGCGTGGTTCTTTGGCACACACGGCGTCGGTCTGTGATGGCGGTCACCGCAACGTAGATGGCAGAATGCTCAGTTGCTCGCGATACTTCGCCACCGTGCGGCGCGCCACCGGAATACCGCGTGCGCGCAGTAAATCGGCCAGCTCCTGATCGGTCATCGGCTCCTGTTCGCCATCAATCAAATCCTTGATCAAATCTTTGACGCCCAGGTTAGCCACAAAAAAATGGCTGAACGGAATCACCTCACCGCTCGGCAGCATACAATACTTCGCCGCCGTCGCCCGGCTCACCGTGGACTCATGCATCCCCAGATCCAGCGCCACCCGTGCGCGGGTCAGGGGCCGCTGCGCGCGGATGCCATAATCCAGAAAGGCCCGCTGCAACTCCACGATATGCTTGGTAATCTTATAGAGCGTCTGGCGGCGCTGGTTGATGTTCGAGATAAACAGCTTGGCCCGCGACACATACTGCTGAATGTGCCGGCGATCCGACTCGCTCAGCGAGCTGTGATGGCTGCTTACATCGGCGTACAGTTGCGCGTAGGACGGATTCAGATTCAGAAAGAAGCGCTTCGACTCCACCACCTCCACCTCATAGATACAACTGCTGGCGCTGGCATCGAAGAGCATTCGCTTGCTGATAATCACATCCGGCAGCACCGCCGTCGTCCGCTCACCCCCCGCGATCAGATTCGCCCCCAGATAGCCACGCGCCGGATACGGATTCAGGTTGCGGCGCATGAACTCACTCACCGCATGGATTGCGTCAGCCGTCGTGTTCAGAGCAGACGCGATCTGCGTATACTTGTGCTCGCCCAACTGCATCAGATGGCCCGTAATCACCTCACGCGCAAAAGGCTGCGTCACCCCCTGCGATTCGAGATAACTGAGCTGAATCAACAGGCATTCCGGCAGATCGCGTGCGCCCACCCCCAGCGGCTCCATCGCCTGCAGCGAACGCAGAATGGTCTCCACGCGCGCCTCCGGCACGTCGAAGAGATCTACCACTTCGTCCACGTCGCAGCGCAGCCGTCCGTTGTCGTCGAGATTCCCCACCAGATATTCGATGATCGGCGCGTCTTCAGGGCCATACTGCGCCTGCAACGAGAGCGTGAGATGTTCCGCCAGACTGATCTGCGCGGCCACACGTGTGGTCGGATCGAATTCGTCGTCGTCGCTGATCGCCCCGCCCGCAGTACGTCTACTCCACAGCGCCTGCTCATCGCCAGCATAATCCCCACTCGCGTCGCCGTCCGGCGTGGTGACGGTGGTAGCGGTGGACTGCGCCGCACACGATGCGCAGAAGCCACCATTTTGCAGTGGGCGGCCACAGTTCAGGCAAATCGAAACATCCTCTTTCTCCAGGGCGGGATTCTCGTCCAGTTCGCGCTGGATCGCCGCTTGCAGTTCATCCGACGAGAGCGACAGGATATGGTTCGCCGCCACCAATTGCGGCGACGCGACACGGACGGGCAACTGCTGATTGACTTGACCCATGTCCATAGCCATAGCGGATCACTCCTTTTTCTGCGGTTGCAACTTGACGTAATCCAAAACGCATCTTCCGTGCCAATTTTTGTTATGTCAATTTGTGCGCGCATTGAGGATCGCCCTTGTCGGCTATCATGCCGCCGCATACTACCCGCGCGTCCTACCCGCCTGCCCCACTGGTGTACGCCATCCTCGGCACATCCCTGGCCTCAGCAATAACTTCTGGCAGCCAACACACGTCTGCTGGCTGCCAGGCACAATCTGCGCCACCGCTGTGGCACGCGCGACATACGCGAGCTAGGATGGCCGCAGCGCCACCAGCAATCCATCTTGATTGCCCGCGTACAGCGTCCCATCGGCAATCGTCACTGGCCCCCAGAAGAGCTTTCCGCTGCTATCCGTATAGGTCGCCAGGGTCGAGCCATCCACCGTCGAGAGCGCCACCACCGTATTCCCCACTGGAACCGCCAGCACGCCGGGCGCGCCCGCCAGCGTCCCCAAAATCGGCGTGTTCTGGAAGCAGGTATGCCACAGCGGCGCGCCATTCAGCGGATTGACCGCCTGGACATTCGCGTTGCACACCTGAATCGTGGCAGGCGGAACGAAAAAGCTCACCTTATTGCCCGAAAGATACAGCGTCGTCCCATCCCAGACCGCGCCCGCAATCGCCGCCGCGCCACATTGCGGGCAGCTCCCGCCGCTCGCCACCTGCACGCTCCACTTCGGACCCCGCCCCACATTCAGCGCATCGAAAGCGTAGAACCAGCCGTTCTTGTTGGTCGCGCCGACGAAATATTCGGTGGCCCCATTCCATGTTGCCGTCCACAATTGCGGGCTGGACCCCCAATCGCTATCGTAAACCAGTTGGCCCGACGGCACCGACCACCGGCCCAGCAGGCTGAAATCACTGGTGCTCAGCGAGATAATGGATTCTCCGTAAATCTCCGGAGTCGGGCAGCTTCCGCCCGTCGGCGTACCCGCGCTCACGCATCCCTGTGGAGTGTTGCACGTGCCGCTATTGCCGGTGGCGAAGTAGAGCGCCCCATGCTGTTCATCCACGGCGATGCTGCCCCAGACACTCGCGCCAATGCAGCCACTGGGCACCGTGTAGAAGGTCTGCTCAACCTGTCCCGTGGTCGCGTTCAGCGCGTAGACGCGGCCCTGTACCAGCGGGCAGTCCCCCAGCGAGGCCATACCCACGTAGATATGCCCATTACTGACCGTAGGCGAACTCCACAGATACTCCCCCACCGACGGATCGCCCAGCGTCGTCTGCCACAAGATTGCGCCGGTCAGCGCGTCCAGCGCATAGAACACGCCCGCGCCGCCGCTGATATACAGCACGCCATTGGCGATGGTGGGTGTCGCGGCAATGCCAATACTCGATGGCCGGCACTGCGCCGCCTGCATCGTACCCAAAAACTGCGACCAGACAAGCACACCTGCCGTGGTATAGGCGTATTCATTGCCATCCCACGCGCCGATGTAGACCATCCCATTCACCACCACCGGCTGTGCCGACAGCGTATTCGGCAGCGTCAGCGTCCATGCGGGCGCCAGCGTGCTCGCGGTCTGCCCCGTCAGCAGCGTCTCATCGCCGTTATAGCTGGTGTGGCCGAGGTCGTGCAGATACGTGGTCCAGACACTATCCGCCTGCGTCGCGGGCGTGGACGCGCCTGATCCGCCATGCGCCGTCTGCTTGGCTCCAGATGTGCTCGTGGCCGTAGGCGTCTTCGCGGGCGGCATAGGTGTGCGCGTGGATTGCGGGTGTTGTGCTGCCCCCGCAGCCGAGCCAGCCGCCGAGCCAGTGCTGGCACGTGCGTTCACAGGCGCGTTGGCCCCTTGCGCTGGCCGCATATGGCCCGCGGCCAAACCACCTAGCGTCAAGATGCTGGTGAACATCAGACAGATAGCCACGGCAATCGCCAGCAGACGGCGTCGCGGCCATGCGGTGAATGGAAACAAATGCATGTCATCTCCTATAGCAAAGGAAGAAGTGCGGTCATGCAATGCGGACAAAGCGGGAGAGGATGGCCTATCGAGGTGGTTCGTGAAACCATGATGTTAGCGCGGCTTCTTGTTCGGCGATTGGGTTTCCGAGCGCCGATGCGCCGTGTGCGAGCCGCTCAGCCAAACCGGCATCGCTGCGCTCGATGCTTCCCTTCCTCTATACTAGAGACGCGCAAAGGGAAGAAACGGAACGGGACGCTCCCACGCTGGGGAACGTCCCGTGTATTCTTCGTCTCGGTTGTGCAGTGATTGCGCCTGGTACGCGCAGGCCGCTTGCGCGGCAAACGCGACCGCGCTACGCTTCCGCGCCTTCTTCGTCCACAGCCTCTTCCGTGGCCGTTACGTCTGCGCCAGTCTCTTCCAATGTCTCCTTGGAGACGATGCGCACCTTGACCTTCGGCTCAACACCCTGGGCGATACGCACCGGCACCTCGAACTCTCCAAGCTGGCGCAGCGGCTCGCGCAGGTGGATCAGCCGACGATCAATGTTGATGTCTTCCAGTTCGAGCAATGCTTCCGCGATGTTCTGGCTGGTGACCGAGCCATAGAGGCGGTCGCCCTGACCTACCCGCACGGCAAAGGTCAGCACGCTCCGTTCGATACGCGCGGCCAGCGCCTCATTCGACTCGCGCTGCCGCTGCACACGTCGCTGCGCGGCGGCGACGCGCTCGCGCAGATTGGCCAGCTCACTGGCGGTTGCCGCCGTCACCAGTTGGCGCGGCAGTAAATAGTTGCGGGCGTAGCCGTTGGCCACATCCTTCACGTCACCCGGCTGGCCCAGCCCGGGCACCTCGTGCAGCAGAATAACCTTCATCTTCGGATTTCGCTCCCTTTATCGCCCGGCACGCGCGCGCCACGGCATCTGATCTTCTCTCGTCTACGTTCATCTCGTGGGCATGGGTCTACGCGCGGCCTTTCAGGCACACTCTTTGGAGTATACACCCCCCGCGCCCGATGGGCAAGCGGTATAGCCTCATAGCGGCCAGTCGCCCATCTACTTGCCCATCATCAGCGAATCACCGTGACGGTGATGCCAGGCACGAGTGCGTTCCAGCTACGGTCAGTGGTCAGCGCCGCCAGGCCAAGCTGCTGCGCCAGCGCCAGGCAGGCTCTATCGCCGAATGACAACCCTGCGGCGCGAGTGAGCGGGCGGAGAAATCCCGCCGCGAATGCCAGGGCACTATCGAAATCCACGACCGTGATGCCGAGCGCGAGCGTTGTTGTCCGCGCCGCCGTCTCTGGGATGCCGCGCTCACGAAGCTTGGCCACCACTTCGGATAGGTTGACCGCGCTGATTACCGCGCCAGCGGCAAGGGCGGCGGCAACGGTAGCGCTGCCTGGCTCGTTATACAACAGCGCCAGCATGGCAGAGGCGTCGAGGACGGACTTACTCACGGTCGGCCTCGGCGTGGCGTTCCCGTACCAGTTCGTCGGCGGCGGAAGCCCCATCGGGGTCATACTGGCGCACGATCTCCTGCGCACGCTCGATAGCACGCTGAAGGGTGAAGATGCGCAGCTCACCGTTCTCTAGCTGAAGGATGACTTCGTCACCCACCTGGAGGCCCAGGGCGCGGCGATACTCAGCGGGTATGACGATACGGCCGCCCTCGGTCAGGCGCGTAACATCTGGCATACTGACGACTACCCTTCTACTTGCATGGTATCATAGCGGCTAAGAGACCCCGGCGCAGCGTATGCCATGTACCGTGATTCATGCCAGTCCAGTACAATAGTGGCATAAATCGAACACCATGTCAATTTACTCATCGCCAGCTTCATGTGCTGAAGACCGGTTTCCACGTCGCGGTGGTATTCGGGGAGGTGCCAGGTGAAGCGATTCGTATCCTTCGCATCGCTGGTGACAGCGGTGTGGCTCGTCTGCGCGTTGGCGGGCTGCGCCGAGGTGGCGCGCCAGTCGGTTCCGGTCAGCATACCTCCGGCAACCTGCGCCGCCACCGACCAGGATCAGTATGTCTACGACCCCCGGCGGCTCCAGGTCGTCCAATCCTGCATCCACGTCACCGGCATTGTCGAGGCGGTGGAGATCGAGCCGGACGGCGACGCCAACCTTTTCCTGCGTCCCGACCCGCAATATCGCGACCTGCTCACCCCAGCCAGCATCCAATACGAGCAGGGCAATCTGGTCATCGAGCCGGTCTGTGTCGGCCAGCCGGTGCAGTCGAACGTGATGCTGCTCTGCGCCGGTGATCCCGATCCCTTCACGGGGTCGTTCCCCGCCGCCGGAACCCATGTCTGGATGGAGGGGCGCTACGTGCTCGACCTGCATCACGAAGGCCACGCCGAACTGCATCCCCTCTACCGCATGGGCACGCTGTCGTCCTGATGAACGGACGCATAGAAAGGATGCCACCATGACTGCCGCGCATGTCTCCGCCACACCACGCCCACGATTCGCACCTGGATGGATCGGCGCGGGTGTGCTAGGTTACGCCGCTGGTTTCGCGCTCTGGCTCTCGGTGTTTCCGGCGTTGCGCCCCGTGCTGGGCCGCCTGCTCGGCGGGAGTGTCAGCGTAGCGGCGTTCGGCGCGACGGTGGGGCTGTGCGTCGGCGTCGCGCAAGTGCTCCTCGTGCGGTGGCTTGCCCCAGCGCGGCTCTGGATTCCCGCGACCATCCTCGGCCTAGCGACTGGCTTCGTGCTGGCGGCGTGGTCCGGGCTGCTGCTGAGCGAGGCATTTGGAGGGTCCGGCGTCGGCGTCTACCTCAGCGACGCCGTCGAAGACCTCACCTTCGGGCTGCTGCTCGGCCTCTGCGTCGGCGTTGCGCGTGCGTTCGCGTTGCGCCAAAGCCAGGGAACCGCGCTCGCACGACGCTGGATTATAGCGAGCGCCGTCGGGCTGATGGTGGGCTACGCCGCCTCGCTGGGCATCCTCGAACTACTTCCCGCGCTGCCCTCAACGCTGATCGGCGCGGTCTTCGGCGCGTGTGTCGGCGGCATCGCCGCGCTGCTCGAATGGCTGATCGTGGGTCGGCTGGTCGCGCGGACAGGTGCGGCTGCTATATAGCGCTTGCACGCCATTATGGGTGTGCATGTGCGATAATGACCAGGCCGCGAGGCACAGGGGGCGCGATCCAGGAAAACAAGGACAAATGGTAATGAACGAGCCGAAGTACACTATAGAAGAGGTTGCTGACATCATCGGCGTGAAGGTTGCAACAGTGGAAAACTGGGTGCGACGCGACATCGTGCGCGGCTACAAACTCGACGGACGCATCGTCATTCCCTGTTCCGAAGTTGACGATTACCGTCCAATGGCCGAAGCATCGAAGGCGCTTGACCCGACACCGCCAACCGAGGAGATTGTCGAGGCGATACAACGCGGACGGCGGAAGTGGGTATGGCCAACTGAAACAGAAGAGAAGCAGTAGTGACCTCGCCCAACTCCTCCAGGCACAGCTTCAGCACATCCCCCAGATTGACACGCAATTCGTCCAGGGTTTCGCCCTGGCTGTGCGCACCCGGGATTCCAGGCACAATGCCAACGTGGAGCTTCGTTTCGGGATCATATTCGACGTAGGCCGTGAATGAGCGTATGGTCATCGCCTCACCTCCGCCCCGATTATACGCGCGCTATGCCCCCTCCCGATACATCCCCACCGGCAGCACTGCATAGCCGCCCGCGTCCGCCAGCGCCTCCACCACCGCGCGTGCGGTATCCAGTGACGTGAGACAAGGGATGTTGTGCTCCACGGCGGCGCGGCGAATCTGGAAGCCATCCTGTATCTCGATGCCCTCGCGGATCGGACCGCGCCCGCCGGTGATCGTATTGATAACGAGCTGCACCTTGCGCGTGCGGATCAGATCGAGAATCGTCGTGTGGCCCTCGCTGATGCGCCCCACCGAACCCGCGCGGATGCCTTGCTCGCTCAGCAGCCGCGCTGTGCCTGGCGTCGCGTAGAACATATAGCCCGCATCCGCCAGCGCCCGTAGAATCGGCATCGCTTCGCTCTTATCGCGGTCGGCGATAGAGACATACGCACACCCATCGCGTTCGGGAACGCTGATGTTCGCCGCCAGCAGCGCCTTGCGCAGCGCCGCCGCATATGTCTTATCCACGCCCATCACCTCGCCAGTGCTCTTCATCTCCGGGCCGAGCGCCATCTCGCCGCCAATAATCTTCTGCATCGAGAAGACCGGACCCTTCACCGCCACCAGCGGCTGCGCGGGCCACAGGCCATCGGCATAGCCCGCGTATCCCTGCTCCGCCAGCGTCACGCCCAGCATGATCCGCGTCGCCAGCGTCACCATCGGCACCCCCGTCACCTTGCTCAAGAAGGGCACTGTACGCGAAGCGCGCGGGTTGACCTCGAGGATATACACGTTCTCGCCCGGCGCGCTTCCATTCGGCTCCGTCAGCACGAACTGCGCGTTCATCAGCCCGCGCACCCCCAGCGCCAGCGCCAGCGCCCGACTGTAGCGCGCGATGGTGGCGGTCTCCTCGCCGCTCAAGCTGCGCGGCGGATACACCGCGAAGCTATCGCCGGAATGCACCCCCGCCCGCTCCAGATGCTCCATGATGCCAGGAATCAGCACATCTGTCCCGTCGCAGATCACATCCACCTCCACCTCGCGTCCACTGAGGTAGCGGTCAATCAGAATCGGATGCTCGCCAAACTGCTCCACCACCCGCGTCACATAGCGTTCCAGCGCCGCCTCGGTGCGCACGATCTCCATTGCGCGGCCCCCCAGCACATACGACGGACGCACCAGCACCGGATAGCCAATCTCGTTTGCCACCGCCATCGCCTCGCCCACCGTGCGCACGCCCCCACCCTTCGGACGTGGTATATTCAGCCGTTCGAGCACATCATCGAAGCGGCGGCGATCCTCAGCCAGATCAATGCTCTCCACCGATGTGCCCAGCAGCGGCGTGCCAGCGGCGGCCAGCGGCGCGGCCAGCCCGATAGCCGTCTGCCCGCCAAACTGTGTGACCACCGGCGGCAAGGAAGCGCCCGTTTCCGCCTCGTTTTCGAGGATGTTCAGCACGCTTTCGCTGTCGAGTGGCTCAAAGTAGAGCCGGTCCGACATATCGAAATCCGTGCTGACCGTTTCGGGATTCGAGTTGACCAGGATGCTCTGCACCCCGGCAGCGCGTAGCTCCTGGGCCGCGCGCACCGAACAATAGTCGAATTCGATGCCCTGGCCGATGCGAATCGGGCCGGAGCCGAGCACCAACGCCTTTTCGCCAGCCAGTGGCTCTGCCTCGTTCTCCTGCTCATACGTGCTATAGAAGTACGGCGTGCGCGCGGCGAATTCGGCGGCGCAGGTATCCACCATCTTATAGGTCGGCAGGATGCCCCACGCGTGGCGCAGCGCGCGAACGTCATGCGCGCCAGTGTCCGGCGCGGCGGAATCACCGGCGATGCCTGGGATCAGCGCCGCGATCTGCGCATCGGCGAAACCCATCCGCTTAGCCTGGCGCAGCAGCGACGGCGTCAGCGGGCGGCTGGCCAGCTTCTCTTCCAGCTTGACGATGTTACGCAGCTTGGCGAGAAACCACAGATCAATTCCGGTTTCGCGGTGCAGGTCTTCCAGCATGCCGTCGGCAGTATCGCAGCGGATCGTATCCAGCAACCGCCAGAGCCGCTGGTCATTCGGCTCGAATTCGCGGCCTTCGGGCACCTCCGCGCCGTCTTCGGGTTGCGCGGGCTTCAGCGCGTCCGGGCGGATCTCCAGCGAGCGCATCGCCTTTTGCAGCGCCGCCTCGAAGGTGCGGTCAATCGCCATCACCTCACCGGTGGCCTTCATCTGCGTGCCCAGGTTGCGGTCGGCCAGCGGAAACTTATCGAACGGCCAGCGCGGAATCTTGACCACCGCGTAATCCAGCGCAGGCTCGAAGGCGGCGACCGTCTTGCCCGTGATTTCGTTGCTGATCTCGTCCAGCCGCAGCCCAATGGCAATCTTCGCGGCAACGCGGGCGATGGGATACCCCGTCGCCTTCGACGCCAGCGCCGAACTCCGGCTCACGCGCGGATTCACCTCGATCACATAGAACTGGAACGACTGTGGATCCAGCGCGAACTGCACGTTGCAGCCGCCCTCCACGCCCAGCGCGCGGATGATTCGCAACGACGCGGTGCGCAGCATCTGATACTCGCGGTCCGAGAGCGTCTGGCTCGGCGCGACGACGATGCTATCTCCAGTGTGGATGCCCAGCGGATCGAAGTTCTCCATGTTGCAGACGGTGATGCAGGCATCCGCGCTATCCCGAATCACCTCGTATTCGATCTCCTTCCAGCCCTTCAGATACTGCTCGATCAATACCTGCCCAATGGGGCTGGCGCTGAGTCCCGATGCGGCGATGCGCTCCAGATCAGCGCGCGTGCGCGCCACACCCCCGCCCGTGCCGCCAAGCGTGAACGCTGGCCGCACCACCACCGGCAGGCCGATCTCCTCCGCGAAGGTCAGCGCGTCGGCGACAGCAGTGACGGTCTTGCTGGGCGGTGCGCCAATCCCCAGGTCCAGCAGCAGTTGCTTGAATAACTCGCGGTCTTCGGCCTTCTGAATCGTCGCCAGCGGCGTGCCGAGCAGCTTGACGCTGAACTCGTCCAGAATGCCCGCCTCGTGCAGTTCGACGGCGAGATTGAGGCCCGTCTGTCCGCCCAGCGTCGCCAGCAGTCCGTCGGGGCGCTCGCGCTCGATCACGCGGCGCAGCACCTCCACTTTCAGCGGCTCGATATAGGTCACGTCGGCCACGCCCTCGTCAGTCATGATCGTCGCTGGATTCGAGTTGACGAGGATTACACGCTTGCCCTCTTCGCGCAGCGCGCGGCAGGCCTGTGTCCCCGCGTAGTCGAACTCAGCCGCCTGACCGATGACAATCGGCCCTGAGCCAATGACGAGCACGCTCTCGATATCTTTCCGTACCGGCACGTTGACCTGAACTCTCTAGCCCCTTGCGGGGAATCGGGCGTCCACCGGACGCCCCTACGGTATATCCACGAAGCTATACACATCCACATCACACACCGGACGGTAGCCGATCTGCTGGTAGATATGGTTCGCGGTTGGATTGGCGAGATTGGTATAGAGGAAGCAGAAGCGCCGCCCTTCATCCAGCAGCGCCTGGCTGGCAGCGGCAGTGCATGCGCTGGCGTAACCCTTGCGCCGCAGTTCCGGCGGTGTATAGACCGGCCCGATACGCATGCCATTGGGCGTGGGACCCGTGAAGCCGACCATCGTCACCGGCTGGCCGTCCACTTCCCAGAGATACATGCCCCGCACCGGCGAATTGAAGACGCGATCTACCACCGCCTCGATGTCGGGTGGCGGACCGGGCAGCGGCCCCGCATCGTCGAAGAATCCAGCGGTCCAGGCGGTGAGTACCGCACGGTCGGCCTCGGTCGCGCGGCGCATACCGCCGGGAACGCCCGCCACTGGAACAACGGTATCAACTTGATAGATGCGCTCATTGATACTCAGGTGATAGGCCTGCCCTGTGCCCACCTGCCACATCTGCGCGAATTGCTTGCTCTGAGCGCTTGGCCCGTTCACACCTGGCAACTGATCGCCGTAAACGTTGCGCAAGTTATGCATGAACTGCTGGCCCGCTAGAAAGGCGATGCGCTCGTCAGCCGTGTACGCGAGAATCACCAGATGTGGCGGCGTGCGTATGGCTGCGGCCACCACCTCATCCCCCTCCGTCACCACCGCCAGATACGGCGGCTGCTCGTACTCATTGCTGTGCATCAGCGACGAGCAGATGCCCAGCATCAGGTTGTTTTCCGCCTCGTGCGCCAGCAGAAATGACTCCGCCCGCTGATAAAACGCAGCGGCATCATCAAAGCGCGTCAACTCCATGGCCGACCTCCTTCACCCACTCGCTTCTCATAGCGCGCGGCGATACGACGCGGCAGGGCGCGCTCCCCGCTATCCACAAAGCCGGCGCGCACGTAATACGCCCGCAGCGCCGGATTGTCCGCCATGCAATCCAGCCGCACATACGTTTTGCCTTCGCTCGCGGCGACACGCTCGGCCCACGCGAGCATCGCCAGCCCAATCTCCTTGCCCGCGAAGCTGCGCGCCACCGCCAGCCCATGCACATACAGCGCGTCATCAGTGGCAGCTTCCGGCCACACCTCGCGGTCGTCGGCTTCCAGTGTGATCGTCCCAGCGGGTGCGCCATCGAGACTGGCGAGATAGATGACGCCCCGCGAAATCCGGCGGGCAACGATCTCGCGCATCGGCATCGGCGGCAGACCCGGCGGCATGCCGCGCGCCTTCTGCCATTCGACCGCATCATCGTAGATCACCGTGAGCGCATCGGTATCCGCTGGCCGCGCCTGCCGGATATCCAATTCGCCATGTGGCGTGGTGATATTTTCGTCTCGTGTCATGCGTTCCACTCGCTTCTTGCGGCGCACTGGGCGCACGCCGCGCGCCCCTACGACAGGTGCGGGCGCAGCCTGCCGCGCGCTATACGCCGTCTCATCCGGCCAGAGCAACGGTGTTCCGTTCGCGCGCCACCATCTCTGCGAAGCGGTCGAAGAGATAGCGGTTGTCTTCCGGGCCGGGGGCGGCTTCGGGATGATACTGCACCGAGAAGACCGGCAGCGTCTCGTGCGCCAGCCCCTCCACACTGCCGTCCGAGAGGTTGATGTGGCTTACATACAGGCCGCTCTCCGCCGGAATACTCACCGTATCCACCTGAAAGTTATGGTTCTGCGATGTCACCGTCACCCGTCCCGTCCGCACTTCGCGTACCGGATGGTTTGCGCCGTGGTGGCCGAAGGGGAGGCGGCTGGTACGCCCGCCCGCCGCCAAGCCGAGTATCTGGTGCCCCAGGCAGATGCCCATCAGCGGCATCCGCGCCTCCCACACCAAATGCCGTGTCAGCGCGATCAGTCCCGCGACGCTCTCCGGGTCGCCAGGACCATTCGAGAGCAGCACACCATCCGGGCGCAGCCGCCGCACCATTTCCAGATCCACATCGTGCGGCGCCAGCACCACCTCGATCCCGCGCTCCGCCAGGCACCGTGCGATGTTGCGCTTGAACCCCGTATCAATCAGCAGCACCCGTGCCCGCTCCGCTCCACCCTCCCCTTCCCTACGAGGGAAGGGGTCGGGGGTTAGGTCTTCCCATTCCTCGACCTCGGCGCTTGAGACATCGCCTACAACATCCAGATCCGAGACCGAACGGACCTGTTTCGCTTCGGCGACCAGCGCCGCGATATCTGGCGTCTCGCCAGGAGCGTAGGCGCGCATCACGCCGCGCAGCGTGCCGTTCGCCCGCAGGTGCCGCGTCAGCGCGCGGGTATCGAAGTCGCACATCCCAGGAATCCCATTCGCGGCCAGATAGTCGTCGAGCGACGCCGCCGCGCGCCAGTTGCTATATTCATCGCAATATTCGCGGACCAGCAGCGCCGAGAGCCACGGACGGCGCGACTCCACATCCTCTTTGGCGACGCCATAATTGCCGATCAGCGGGTACGTCAGGCAGACCATCTGCCCGCGATACGATGGGTCGGTGCAGATCTCCTGGTAGCCAGTCATGCCCGTGGCAAACACCACCTCGCCGCGTCGCCCATCGCGCAGCGCATCCACCGCGCCGAACGGACGCCCGTAGAAGACCTTGCCATCTTCCAGCGCCAGCACCGCGAACGTTTCGCTCCGCTCTATCTCCATCGTCGTCTGCCTCCGTATGTGGCCCTTAGTGTCCTCCCCTTCCCTCGTAGGGAAGGGGCCGGGGGTTAGGTCTGCTCAGTTCCCCGCAGCGTAGACCAGCTTGCCGCCGAGCCAGGTCTGGCGCACGCGCCCGTGCAGCGTCAGCCCAGTCAGCGGCGTATTCTTCCCCTTCGAGGCGAAGCGCGCCGGATCCACGACCCATGCCTCGTTCGGATCGAAGACCGTGATATCCGCATGCGCCCCCACCTTCAGCGTGCCCGCATCCAGATTCCACGCCCGCGCCGGCCGCACCGTCAGCGCCGCGACCAGCGTAGCCAGATCCAGCCGCTCAACATGAACCAGCGCCAGCAGCGACGCCAGCGCCGTTTCCAGCCCAGAGATGCCGAACGCCGCTTCGCCATACTCACAGGCTTTATCGGTCAGTGTATGCGGCGCATGGTCGGTGGCAATGGCGTCAATCGTGCCGTCGCGCAGCCCCGCCAGCAGCGCCGCGCAATCCTTCGCTGTTCGCAGCGGCGGATTCACCTTGGTATCCGTGTCGTAGCGTTCGCCGGGCAGCACCGGCACGCCAATCTCCGCCAGCGCATCCGCCAGCGGGCCAGTGCGCTCCCCCGCCACCCAGGCGTCGGTCAGCAGCAGGTGATGCGGCGTGACCTCAGCGGTGACGGGCAGCCCTTCGCGTTTCGCCTGGCGAACCAACTCCACCGCTCCGGCGGTGCTGAGGTGCGCCGCGTGATACTTCGCGCCGGTCAGCCGCACTAGCGCCAGGTCGCGCGCCAGCATCACCTCTTCGCCCTCCGCTGGCCAGCCCTTCAGCCCCAGCAACGTCGAAATCTGCCCCTCGTGCATCACCCCGCCGCCAACCAGATCCTCATCCTGGCAATGCTCCACCACCGGCAGCCCCAGCGGCGCGGCATATTCCAGCGCCGAGCGCATCAGCTTGCTGCTGGCTACCGGGCGCCCATCGTCCGAGAAAGCCACCACGCCCGCCTGCGCCAGTTCCACCATCTCACTCAGCTCATGCCCGTCCTCGCCCTTGCTGATCGCCGCGATTGGCCCAATGCGCACAGGCGCGTTCTCAGCCGCGCGCAACACATACTCTAGCGTCGCGCGTGAATCAATCACCGGCTGCGTGTTCGGCATGCAGCAGATCGTCGTGAAGCCGCCGCGCGCCGCCGCTTCGGCCCCCGTGGCGATCGTCTCTTTCGCCTCGAATCCGGGCTGGCGCAGATGCGCGTGCAGGTCTACGAACCCTGGCGCAATCACGCTTCCCGCTGGCTGGCGCAGGGTCATGCGCTGCTCAGGCCCAATGTCCAGTTCGCTCAGTTTCGCTTCCACATCCTGCTCGCTGCCAATCGCGGCGATGCGCCCATCTACGATCAGCAGCGCGCCGGAGCCATCCATCCCCTGACTTGGATCGAGGATGCGCGAACCAGCCAGGATGATCGCGGCGTACTCTTGCGGCTCTCTCATCTATTCTCCCCGCTTCTGATCCGCGCCAGCGACTAGTTCCAGCGCCGCCATGCGAATCGCGACGCCGTTGGTCACCTGCTCTTCGATGACCGACGCGTCGCCGTAGGCTACCGCCGGATCAATCTCCACGCCTTCATTCATCGGGCCTGGGTGCAGCACCAGCGCACCTGGATTCGCCAGCTTCAGCCGTTCCGGCGTCAGCCCCCACACTGCGCTATACTCGCGTATCGAAGGCAGCAGCCCCGCCTGCTGGCGCTCGCGCTGCAGCCGCAGCGCCATCACCACATCCGCGCCCTCCAGCGCCCGCTCGATATGCGGCTCCACGATCACCTCGCGCCGCGCATCCGTGCCAGGAACTGGCCGCGCGGCGTAGAGATCAGCGGCGGCGGGCGGCAGCAGCGTCGGCGGGCCGCACAGCACCACTGTCGCGCCCATCGCCGTCAGCGTCCAGATATTCGACCGCGCGACGCGGCTGTGCAGGATGTCGCCGAGAATCACGATACGCCTGCCCCGGACCGGACCCAACCGCCGCACAATCGTATATAAATCCAGCAGCGCCTGCGTGGGATGCGCGTGCCACCCGTCGCCCGCGTTCAACACCGAACCGTCAATATGCCGCGCGATTAAATCCGGCGCGCCCGCCTGGCTGGAGCGCACCACCACAATCCGCGCGCCCAACGCCTGAAGCGTGCGCACCGTATCTATCAGCGATTCACCCTTGGTGACGCTGCTCGCCGAAGCCGTCACATTGGTCACATCCGCGCCCAGCTTCTTGCCCGCTAGCTCGAACGAGACGCGCGTGCGTGTGCTGTTCTCATAAAACAAATTGACCATCACCTTGCCGCGCAGCGTATCTAGCTTCGTCTCAGGCCGCGCCAGCGCCGCGCCCATCGCGT
The DNA here is from genome assembly GCA_030167145.1 of Ktedonobacterales bacterium. GTDB lineage: Bacteria > Chloroflexota > Ktedonobacteria > Ktedonobacterales > JADMIN01 > SMAG-U1939. The sequence continues at coordinate 1,813,307 of CP126532.1, forward strand.
CCGCCCGCGCGAACAGCGCGCCAATCTCGCTCGCGCTCCAATCGTCCACGTCCAGCAGATGCTTGCGCACGCCGTCGGCAGATGAGGGTGCGTGTGTCTGCTCCGCATGCCCATGTGCGGCTGGATTCCGCTCCTCCTCGATGATCTGCAGGCAGAGGTCAACGCATTCGTTGCAGATATGCACCCCACCCGGCCCGGCAATCATCGCATTCACCTGCTCACGGCTCTTGCCGCAAAAGGAGCAGCGCACCAGCCCGCCCACTTTCTCCTTATACGGGTCAGCGGCGGTGAGCACGCGCGTATGCGCGGGTAGCGCCAGCGCCGATTCCGCGTTCGCCAGCACCTCGGTGAAGGCGTGCGTACACTCGTCGCAGACATAGACCCCGCCCGGCCCGGCGATCAGGCGCTGCACTTCGTTCTGCTCTTTGCCGCAGAACGAGCAGCGATACGTTATGCGTGTCGTCTTCGCCATCTGCGCCTTCCCTACTCCGGTTCGCGGCTGAGCAGCACCGAATCGAAGCCGTCGGTCTCGCGCAGCCGCACACGGATGCTCTCGCTGCTTGCGGTCGGCACATTCTTGCCAGCGTAGTCGGCCCGAATCGGCAACTCGCGGTGCCCACGATCCACCAGCACCGCAAGCTGAATCTTGCGCGGGCGTCCGTAGTCCAGTAGCGCCTCGATGGCCGCCCGTGTGGTGCGCCCCGTATACAGCACATCGTCCACCAGCACGATCACCGCGCCCGAAATCTCCACCGCCAGCGGCTCGCGCGGCTTGCTCAGGCGTTCGGCGCGTTCGGGCAGGTCGTCGCGATAGTTCGTGGCATCCAGTTCGGCCACCGGCACGGCCACGCCCTCAAACTCGGCGATGCGCGCCGCCAGCCGTTGCGCCAGCGGATAGCCGCGTGTACGCATGCCCACCAGCGCGAGACCCGCCGCGCCGCCGTTGCGCTCCACAATCTCATGCGCGATACGCGAGATTGCGCGGCGCATCTCATCTTCATTCAAGATGGTCTTATCCTGCCCATCCTGTCTGCCGCTCGCCGTCGAATCGCCGCTCATACAACCTCCTGCTCACCGGCCCAGAGCATAAAAAAACCTTCACAGCCACCACCATTGGTGACGTGAAGGCATCTTCTGGGCCGCCGATTCGCCCCCGCATACTGGGCGCGCGCATACGCCATCGGTCTACTCCTTTCCAGCCTCACGGGACTGGTCTTAAAGGAACTTCTGAGATAAGAGTATATCACCCCGCAGGCTACCGCGCAAACGTCTGGTCATCCTCAGCCAGCGCTTCTGCCGCCAGTATTTCCAGTGCTTGCGGAGTGAGCGGGTCCGCAAATAGCGCATCCCATTTTGCGTCATCGTCTAAGGTCTGCATAATGACAGCAGCCAGAGCCGCCTGTTCCTCTTCGGATTGCTGCGCGGCACGGTCAAAGGCCTGTTTGAGGGCATCAATCATGGTACTCATGAGCGCAGTATCTTTCTCTACTCGATTGTGTCTTGTGAAGTGACGCTTACTGCTCACTGAACGCAGTATATCACGCCATCTGCCGGCTACCTCTCTAGCGCCCCCTTGACAACGAAGCCTTAATATCGCACAATACTTCATAAAGTGAAGTGTGTGCCGCTAATGCCATTCACGACCCGAAAGGCCGACAATCCCATGACCGATACCACCAGCATCACCGCAGCCACAATTGCGCCCGAAACCCACATGGGCACGGCGCACCTGAAGGTCGCCGACCTCGAACGCTCCGTCCGCTTCTATACCGACGTGCTCGGCTTCCGCGTCCTCGACAGCCAGGGCACGGATAGCGCCATCCTCACCGCCGATGGCGCAACACCGCTGCTCGCGCTGAGTGTCCCGCCCGATGCCCAGCCGAAGCCACCGCGCACCACCGGCCTCTACCACATCGCCATCCTCACGCCCAGCCGCGCCGCCCTCGCCCGCACGGTGCGCCGCCTCGCCGAGACGCGCTATCCGCTGGGGGGCGTCGCCGATCACGGCGTCAGCGAAGCGCTCTATCTCTCCGACCCCGACGACAACGGCCTCGAAATCTACCGCGACCGCCCACGCGCCGAGTGGCCATACGCTAACGGCGCGCTCACCATGACCACCGACCCGCTCGACGTAGAGGCGCTGCTCGCCGAGGGGCTGGCCGATCCGCGCCCGTGGGACGGTCTGGAGCCAGAGACGCGCGTAGGCCACATGCACCTGCAAGTGAGCAACCTTGACGCGGCGGTAGCCTTCTATCATGATGTGCTGGGCTTCGACCTGATGGCGCGCTATGGACCCAGCGCGGCGTTCCTCTCCGCTGGTGGCTACCACCACCACCTCGGCCTCAACACCTGGGGCACCCGCAACGCCCCATCCGCCCCTGCCAACGCCGTGGGCCTGCGGCAGTTCGACATCCTGGTTCCGGACGCCGCCGAGCTAGCGCGCATCGCGGACCGCCTGCGCGACGCCGGGATCACCTTCGAGCAGAGCGCCGACGCGCTCACCGTACACGACCCATCCGGCAACCTGGCACGGGTGATAGTGGCATAGCAGGGCAGTTGGCCTACAACGGCAAGAAGATGCGCCGGTCGCGCCACTTATCAGGGTTGCTAGCCTCCCAGATCAGCAGCAAATCCTCGATGGTTGGTCCAATCGGCGCTTCCTGTGCGACTAGGAACAAGCCAGGGCTATGCTGACCGCTGGCAAGAAACGCATCAAAGTCCGCAATCATCGTGTTAACATCATGACTAAGAAGGATACGGTCATGCTCAGCGGCAAATACAAGCACCTGAGGGTCGTGCATCCCTAAATTATGTGCCTCAGGTGTGGTCAAAATATCCATCCCCGGCTGCCTGCGACGCAATCCCCGGACAATAGCGGCCCGAAAGTTTTCATCGGTCAGAAAGCGGATGGAGCCGCCCAGGTCGCTCATATCCTGAGTGACTCCGCTTCATGTTCTTCGACGGCAGGACTATCCGGCTCACGTGGCGGCATACCCAGGCGCACCCGTGCCTCCGCGAGTCGTTTCCGCATGTTCGCATAGAACTCCGGGTCGGCAGCCTCAGCTTTGGCACGCTCAACACGCCACTTCTCGTCTATCTCGCGAAGATAGTGATCTACCTCCTCACGGTGGTCGAGGTAGTAGGCAACAGTGCCATAGATTGCGGCAAGCGATACCGTTGGAAAATCCTCATGAATCTGTTCAGGCGTCTGGCCCATCCTCCAAAACCGGACAATCGTATCCAGCGTCACCCGTGTTTTTCCGATGTACACGTTGCCATTGCGGTGTTGTACGTACTCATTCTCATTTTCGTGATTCATAATAATTCCCCGGTTCTCTGCTCGCACCCGCTTATATTCTATTATAGGACAGGTTTAGGGCGACATTCGTATCGAGGAGGATGCTAATCGCCGTCCCACGCTCCGCGCTAGCCACCGAATTTCTCAATTCTCGCCTCATCAAGCCACTGCGCTACCAGTTCATCTGAAGGTGGCTCTTGACCATTTGAGAACAACCCGGCAAGATCACGCCAACTGACCCATCCCGGTTGCCCAGGGCTTGGCGGCATTGTCTCTGTGTGGTGCATGCTCTGCACATAGGTTCGCACCACTTCTTCGGCGACAGCACGTTGTTCATCTTGCGAAAGATCACGGAAAGCGTCGAGAATTGCTTTACCCTTTGGCGAAATCGCGGCCATCGTGTTTCCTCCGGTTCGAGAGTCTTGCGGTTCCTTGCACATGTGCTTCGGCTCTGCTGTGCCTGCGCTTTGGCACATTGCCCTGCGAAAGCACCCGCTCGCATTCTACCACAGCCCCACCGAGCTAGGGCTGTGGTGTCGCGCTGGGCTTCGCCGGGCTGACCTCCTCCATCAGCGCCACCAACTCGCGCATCCAGCGCAGCAGCGACTCCAGGTCCGCATCCCGCGCCGAGAGGCCGCGATACGTCACGCGCGTATAGCTCAGACCAAACGGCGTCGCACGCACGATGTCGGTCTTGCCTGGTAGGAACCCGCGACCCGCTTCGGCGACCTGCCTCATCCGCTCCAGAAACGTCGCCGGAAGCGCCTGCCCTGATTCCGGCAGCACATAGTAATACAGTGTTGGCTTGCGCGCCACTTCGCTCGTACCGCCAACCATGCGTCCCTGGAACTGTTGCTGTGTCTGCTTTGGCGCGGGTTCTGGGCTGATGCGAAATGAGAGAATGTCGCGCGGCGACCCCATCTGCGTATTCAGCGTGTAGGTGACGCTAGCGCTGCTGCTCAGCACGAAGACCGTCCCGCTGGAGACCTTCACCGGGTGCTGTGGATCATAGTCCCCAGAGAGCATGAGCGCCGCCTGCCGTCCCACCGGTCCGCGCACGCTCCAGCCGTGCGCCGATGCGAAATCGCGCACCGCGCGCAGATGCTTCAGACGGCCCCAATAGATCAGCGAGAATCGCGCGAGCGGTGCACCTATCGGTGGCGCATCGCCAACCGCCAGCACCAGCGCGAAGATTGCCAGCGGAATCGAGGCAATGATGCTCAAGGTGGTCACGAGATTGAGCGCATACTGGCCGCCACCCTGAAAAACCGCGCCCGATGCTAAAGCGAGCGCAAACGTTGCCGCGCTAAAGGTCGCCACCAGCGAGAATCGCCCAGGGAGTGGCGTCAGCGTCAGCAGCGCCGTAACCGCCGCGACCACGGTCAATAGCATCAGCCATCCAGCGCCACCACCATGCTGGGTGTATTGCCAGAGACCGGTTACGCCCGGCACGCGCGCTGTGGTCCAGAAAAACGCGCTCGCCACCGTGATGAATACCGAACTAGCCAGCACAAATATCAAGCAGATCGCGCGGATCGCACGGTTGTGCGAGAGGCCGCCCATCCTTTCGATGCTGTCGCCAAACAATGATTGCAGCAGATTTTGCAATACACCACTGAGCACACTCCACCTCCGCCGTCCCTAAGCAAGCCATTGCACCAGTATTCGCCACCCACAGAGCCCGAATCATGCGGGTGCGAAACTACTCTCGCAAAACGGGGCGCATGTGTCAAGCATGGTCGCGAGTCTTGGCGAAAAAGAGCAATGCCCGCGCTGTGGCATACAGAATGCGTCATTTCAGGCGCAGCGACGAAGCGTCTTCTGGCGGCATCGCACCCCACCGCGCCCGTGCCTCACCCGCACTGTGCCCGCACTGCGCCCAACGAAGACAGCGTCCGCACCTATGTACCGCCCAGGACGAGGTTTCATGACGAGGAGTTGAAGGACATGGCGACCCTTAGCCCGCCGGAGAGCGAGTACGATACACATCCCATCCACACCAGCGCCGAAACCACCGTTGAGGATGCCCCCACCGCTACACCCGCCCCTACCCCTGAGCCGCCGCATGCGCCACGCAAACAAGTGGTGGGGAGTCTGATTCTCGCCGGGATGATGGTCGTGCTCTTCTGGGCAGGCTTCAGTGGGCAAGTGCGCCCACCCGTAAACGGCTCCTGGGGCGACATCTATCGCTATCAGTGTTTCGCCTCGTCGTTCTGGGGTGGCGAGCAGGCGATGAAGGGTGCGTTCGCCATACAATGCGCCGACGTGCGAGTGACATACGCCCGTTACCCCGCGCAGGTGCTCGCTTCGCCACTGCTGCCCGATGCTCTGGGACGCTGGATCGTCGCGCACGGCTCACTCGCCACGCCGCTGCACACCCTGCCAATCGAATATCCAGTGCTCTCGCTGATCCCATTCTCGCTGCCGCTGCTCGCGCCACCCGCGTACTACACCGTCGTCTTCGGCATCATCATGACACTACTCACCCTTGCCGTCTATGCGCTGCTCGCCCGCTTCGCCAGTTGGAACGCGGCAGGCTTCTTCGCCCTCTGCATGGGCATCGGCGCATACAGCACCGGCGCCGAACGCTTCGACATCCTGCCCGCCGGGCTGACGCTGGCCGCACTGCTGCTCGCCGAGCGTCATCGGTGGCTGTGGGCCTACATCCTGATCGCCCTCGGCACATTCCTCAAATACTATCCAATCGTGCTCCTGCTGCCGCTCGTGGTGATGCATCTGCGCGCGCTGCCGGGCGGCTGGCGCGAACGGCTGCGAGGCATCGCCAAACCGCTCGGCGTCTTTGCTGGTATCTGCGTGACACTCCTGTTCATCACCGCGCTCATCAACCCGATGATCCTCTATCGCCAGGTCTCCACCCTTGCGCGCCGCCCAATTGAAGTAGAATCGGTCTCCGCGACCTTCGCCTGGCTCGGCTCTCAGCTCGGCATCCCGATGGAGCCGTTTGTGCAGTTCGGCTCCGACAACGTCAACACCCCCTTGGCATCCGCGCTCACACTGCTCGCGCTATTGGCTCTGGTTGCCGGACTAGCGCTGCTGCTCTTCAGCCTCTGGCGCGGCGCTATCTCCGCGCGACAGGTGTGGCTGGTCACGCTGCTGCTGGTGGCCGTCACGGGCAAAGTATTCAGCGCCCAATACTTAATCTGGCTGCTCCCATTCGCGGCCTATGTGGTCGCGCTTGAAGGGATGACGCCGCTGCTCTGGCTGGCCGCCTGCGCACTCACCACCTTTGGCTACCCATTCCTCTGGCGCGAGGATAGCGGTGGCTGGCACGCGATCATCGCCCTCCGCAATCTGGTGATGCTCTGGCTCGTGCTGACCTACCTCCCACTGCAAGACATACCTGCCTTGCTCCGCTCCCTGCGCGCGGCAGGCGATACAGCGCGTGCGCGCTTTCGAGTTCGTGTGCGCTCCGGCTGATGCTGCCTATGATGACCACTCACCGCACGGCTGGTACTGCACGCGACGCTGGCGCATCGCCCCATCTGGCGGCGTGTGCGCGCGTCTTCGCGAGATCACCCATCGTCGTCGGCGCGCTGGTCTACGCCGTCGCATTCTGCGTGATCCTACAAGCCAGTCTACAGGTGATGTCCCGCATCTCGCTCACCGGTGATGAGCCGTGGTACATCCTCCAGGCGCTTTCGTTGCTGCGCTATCATAGCGTAGATGTCACTCCCTTGCTGCATAACCACGCCGTCTATGACCCACTCGTGCGCCACTGGGACGACCACACCCGCGATTACGCCGGCAACGGCGAGCATGTGCTGCCCAATCTGCCCGGCTACGCCGCGATCATCGCCCCGTGGTATCAACTCGGCGGCCATGCAGGCATCGTCGTCTTTCAGGTCGCCGTCTCCGCGCTCACCGCGACACTGATCTTCGACGAAGCGCGGCGGATGTTCGCATCCCCTGTCGCGGCGCTCTTTGCGCTTCTGGCCTATCTGCTGGCGCTGCCAGCCCTCCTCTATGCGGAACAGGCCTTTCCGTCCACAGTCGCGTCGGGGGTCGCGTTCCTGGCTTTCGTGCTAGCGGCGCGGACAATACCATCGGCGCGTGGCTGGCACGTGTGGCTGCTGGCATGCGTCACAGGGCTACTTGTAGCCGCGTTACCCTGGATTCACTTCAAGTATGCGCTGGCTGCCATGGCGCTGGTTGGGGTCGCCGCGCTGGCGCTGCATCCGCCGCTGCGACACTGGCGCGCGCTCGATGGCAACGCCCGTCGCGCCTGGGCCATACTCATCATCATCGCCGGTTCGCTATCTATCAGCCTCCTGCTCATCAGCCTCTATAGCAGCCGCTACTTCGGCGTCTGGACGCCGCAATACTCCTCCGTGCCCAACACCGCGCCCGATTTCGCCCATCCCAATCTCCAGCGCCTCGGCATCCTCTTCTGGGATGTCTTCTTCGACCCACAAAGCGGGCTGCTGCCGTGGGTTCCACTCTACTTCCTCGTGCCGTTGGGCCTGGCGCTGCTCTGGCGCCGTCAGCGCCGCTGCGCGCTCATGCTGCTGTTCATGCTGGTGGGCTTCCTCAGCGCGTTCCTTCCGGCGCTCGTCACCAATCAGATTGTCCAGGGCTACGCGCTGCCCTCGCGCTTCAGCGTCGAGTGCGCGCCCTACCTCACTCTGGCCGTCGCCGCCGTCTTCGCCGCCACCAAACCGCGCCGCTGGCTGCTCGCCCTCCGCAGCCTCCGGAATCGCGCCGCGCGGGCCGCCAGCCCGCGCATGCCGTGGGCACGAGTAGCCACGCAGGCCAGCATAGGGTTGCTGTGCATCGCGCTGCTCGCGACCGCTGGCTGGTTCACCATCATGGGCGTGCGCGACCCAGAGTTGCTCTATCATAGTCTGGCCGGGCCGCGCCTGGTAGAGAAATACCCTCAATTGCTGCCCGCCTGGTGGTTCGGTCTCTTTCCCCCAAGCACCGGCCCGCTCGACTATCAGGGAGCCATGCCGCTCATCGCTGGCCCCGCCTCCAGCCAGCGCAGCGCGCTCGCGCAACCCATCCCCCCCGGCGCGTACATCGCCACGTTCCATTTCGCCTGTATGCACGCCGCTCCGGCGCGGCTGCGCCTGGCGGCTGAGGTAGACATCGGCACGCATGCCACCGTGACACGACCCCTGTCAGCGCTGCGCTGTCAGCAACCTGGCATGGAACTGCCCACCATGTCCGTGCCATTCGTCAGCGCGGGCTATGAGCCGGTCAGCTTCCTCACCCACCTGCCGGAAGGCGCTCCATTGCTCTCGGTCATCGTCACCTTTGCGCCCACACGCTAGCGCCCACACGCTAGCGCCCAGCCCGCACGCCTAGCGATTATCCCCATCGCCCTGGATCTGTCCGCGCTCCAGCCGCGAAAAGAGCTTCTCGATGTTCGCGGCGGCCACCTCCGCCAGTGTGAGATCAAGCTCCGTGCAGATCTGTGTGAGATACCACAACACATCGCCTAGCTCGTGCTTCAGCGCCTGCCGGTCTTCCTCGGCGAGATTGCCACCCTTATCGCGGAAGATTTTCTTGATCTTCCCCGCCACTTCACCCGCCTCATTCACCAGCCCCAGCGTTGGATACACAATCGCGCTATCCATCGCAATCACATTCCACGTCTTGCGCGACTCCCGCTGATACGTCGCGAAATCTTCTATCTCCATGTCGCGTTTCTCTTTCACTATTTCCCCACAGAGCGGCATCTCATGCCTGCCAGTATAGCAAGGTGAAGCAACCGCATCGCGACGCATGCCTGTCTGGAACGCCTCACAGGATTCAGCATGGGCGACAAACTCCCAATGTATAGTGCCGGGCTGGCATGTCGCGTGCTTCATGCGGGGCGGACGTCAGCGCCCGGCGACACCAGATCTATCCGGGCCGGTAGATGGGAGGGGGCCTGCTATGCCATTGCTGCCATTCGTTCTCTCGCTTGCGGACATCACCGTGAAATTCACATTGAACAATCTCGCCCTGTTCCTGATTCTTGGCGGCGTCATCGGCCTGGGCACCGGCTATCTGATGAAAAGCAAAGGCGTGACCATCCTGGGCGATGTCGTCTTCGGCCTCATCGGCGCGCTCATTGGCGCCTACGTGCTCACCCCCGCGCTCGACATCGGGCGCGGGCTGCTCGGCCAGTCGCTGGCCTCAGTCTTTGGCTGCGTGCTGGCCGTCGCCATCCTCCACTTCGTCGTCGTCGTCCGCCAAAAAGCAAGAGCCTGATTCCCCAGCGCCCCTTCCGGTGGGGCGAACATTCTTGTCCGCCCACCTGCTCCCCTTCCCTGGTAGGGAAGGGGTTGGGGGTTAGGTTCCCCTAACTATGCGCCGTCCAGATGTTGCCGGGGCCAGCGTAGCTGCTCGACTCGCCCCACGCAATCTGCGTCGCGCCCGTGCTATCCACCGCCATCTCGAAGTAATCGCCATACGGCAAACCGAAGCCGTTCGTGGTCAGATAGCTGTACCCCGGCACATAGCCCGACACCTGCGACTCACCACTCCAACTCGCGCCGCCATTCGTGCTGGACCGGTAGTACAGATTCCAGCTTCCCGTGCGCGTGTCCGTCCAGCCGATGCGCACATCGCCCGCGCTCGACCCCGTCGTGATCGCCGGAAAGCAATGTTCCACCCCTTGCGCCGCCAGCGACACATCCTGTCGCGCGGAATAGCTCGCGCCATGATCCGTCGAGCGCGCGAAGTAGATGCGTTCCGGCGCGTAGTCCGTCTGGTCCGCTGTCGCATTCCACAACACATTCACGCTATCATCGCTGCCAACCGCCATCGTGATCTGCGCCCCCAGGAACGCGAAGCCGCAATTATCGCAGGGATAGGGCGCGCCGCTCACGCCCAGCAGCGTCTGCGTCCACGTCGCGCCGCCATCGCGCGACTCGCTCACATACAGGTTCACCGGACCCTTCGCCTGGCCATTCTGCGTATAGCCGTCGAACGAAAAGTAGATGTTGCCCTGGCTATCAATGCCGCCCCCACCACCGAGCGACCAACCAAGCTGATTGCTGCCATTGCTGATGAGCGAATTGACCCAGGTCGCGCCGCCATCGTGCGAGACCGCCGCATAAATCTTCTGCACCGCATTGTAGGCGACGGCCACCGTCTGCCCACGCACCGCCAGAATGTCTTTATCCGTCGCCCGCTGGAGGTTCTCCACAATGGTCGGCCCGCTCCACGTCTGCCCAAAATCCGTAGACTTCATCACCGCGATAGATGACTTGCTATTCTGCAAGAACGACGCCCAGACGGTTTTGCCGTCCACCGGGTCCACGGCAATCTGCGAATCGTACTGGCCAGTGGTCGGCTCCGGGTCAATCGCCCTCGGCGCACCCCACGTTTGCCCACGGTCGCCAGAGACCTGGAGCAACACGTGCAAGTCGCAATTGGCGCAGGTGCCGCCGCCCGCCACATCGTAATGCTTATAGAGCGTATAGACGTGCCCATAGCGGTCAGCAGCCACCGACGTCTCCCAGTCATCGCCCGATTGAAAGCCCAGCCGTGTCTGTGTGGTGAAGCGTGTCGCACCGCCCGCCCGCGCGCCGCGTGGCGCCAGCGCCACCAGCAAACCAGCGATCACCACCAGTGTCAGCGCGGGCAGCAGCAAGAAACGCCAGGGTACGCGACGCATAGCACACCTCCTCGATCTGTTCGTCATCCACCGCTTTGTCATAATAACGGGCACGCCCCGATTTCGTCTCGCCATCTCACCATACTAGCCGCCATACTCCTTCAGCAGCCGCAGCGCGCTCGCCGCCAGCAGCGCCGTCCCCACTGGCAGCGCCGCCTCGTCCAGCGTGAAGCGCGGATCGTGGCACTCGTAAAACCCCTCGCCGCCATTCACCCCCAGGAACCAGTAGCACCCCGGAGCCTGTGTCGCCAGCACCGCGAAGTCGTCCGCGCCGCACTGCGGCTCCTGCACATGCACCCGCTCCGCGTCGAAGAGCGCCAGCGCCTCCTCGCGCACCAGCCCCGCGATCCGCGCATCGTTCTCCACCGGCGGGCACACCCCGCTAATCTTCAGCTCGTAATCCCCGCCGAATGCGCGCGCAATGGCGCAGGCTTCGTGCAATCCCTGGCGCAGCCGTGCCCGTGTCGTTTCGTCAAATGTGCGAATCGTGCCGGAAAGTGTCACCTCCGACGGGATGATGTTCTCAGCCGTCCCGCCATGCACCGTGCCCACGGTAATCACCGCGTGCGCCGTCGGCGAGGCCAGCCGTCCGCGCAGCCCATAGATCGCATTGAGCACCTGCGACGCCAACCAGATCGCGTCAATGCCCGTCTGCGGCGAGGCCGCATGCGTGCCCTGCCCCTTGATCGTCGCCCAGAAGGCGTCAGGCGCGGCGGCGATGGGGCCAGCCGACACATGCACATGCCCAACTTTCGCCGAAGGGTCCACATGCTGCCCGATGATCGCCCGCACCCCCTCCATCGCGCCATCCTCGATCATCCGGTGCGCGCCGCTCTTGCCCTCATCATCTTCCGTCTCTTCGCACGGCTGAAACAGAAACCGCACTCGTCCGGGCAGATCCCCCCGCTGATGCAGCAGATACGCCGCGCCCAGCGCCATCGCCGCATGCGCATCGTGTCCGCAGGCGTGCATCCGCCCCGGCGTCAGCGAGCAAAACGCCACACCGCTCTCTTCGGTAATCGGCAGCGCATCTATATCCGCGCGAATCGCCACCAGCAGCCCATCCCCGCTGCCCACCTCCGCCACCACGCCCGTCCGGCCCACGCCCGTCCGCACCGGAATACCCAGCGGGCGCAGCGTCTCCGCAATGAAGTTCGCCGTCTCATGCTCCGCAAAACCCAATTCTGGGTGCTGATGCAGATGCCGCCGCCATCCGCTGATCTGCCCGCTCAACGCATGCGCTTGTTCCAGCATAGGATAGCCCTCGCTTGAATGTTCAACAACACACCTTAGCGTCCTGCCTCCACCGGAGGCAGCGGCGTCGCCTGTGGCGTCGTATCGCGCCAGGTATTCACATCAGGAGCCGCAAGCCACCACCCACCATCATCGTGAATGACCGTCGCCTCGACCTCCAGGCCGTCGTAATCATACAGGATAACGCGCTCGCCTTGCTGCAAAGGCGGAAGTTGCTGTTCTTGCCACGACCCTGGCGCCGCCAGTTTCACCAGATCAACTGGCGCGCTGTCAAGGGTATTGAAGTCGGCTATGATGCGTTTCATATCAGGGTTGCCTCCTCGGCACGCGGTACGGATTCGGCATCCGCTTGAATGTTGCGGCAAGCGCCTGCGCCACATCCGCGGGGAGCACTGTCTGCAGCGTACCAGTCGCATCATACAGCACACAGAACGTGTGGTGATAGCCCTTGCCAGGGCTGCTCACGAGCCGCAGGTGATAACCAAGAGGCGCAATCGCATGCTCAAGCGCAGCCTCATCTTCGTAGCTTATCGTCGCATTGGGAAATTGTCCTGCCGCTGCCAATTCCTCCACACGTTTGCCAGGTGCATATTGCACCGAAAAGCCATGCAATCCAGGGACAAGCCGGTGTGGAGCATAACCCTGGATGAGGTCTATCGCTTTGGCCTCACCCGCCCGCACAACGTAACCCACCGTATTCTCTCCCATAATCTCCAAGTGCGTTGCTCTTGCCCTCGTCATCTTCCAAGAGCAAAGAAAAGGCGCGCATGCGGCGATGCCCTCTCGCACCACCTCACGCGCGCCCTGAGTCCGCGAAATATCCGCGTTATCCGACCCGAACCATCTGGCCCTGGGCCACATAGCGCGAATCACCGAACGCCAGAATCGGGAAGAAGATCACGCCCAGGAACCACAGCCCCAGCGCGAAGCCTGCGCTCCTCCCGAAAACCCGCGCCAGGTCAAACAGCAGAATGATCGCGATGATCGGGGCAAAGAAGATGTACAGAATGATCCACCAGAGAGGCCGCTGGCAGACCTGCAACAACACGATGATGTTATAGATCGGAATGATCGCCGCCCACCCTGGCTGACCGGCCTTGGCAAAGATCTTCCACATACACGCGATATAGAACACGGCAATCGCCAGAACGATCAGCAGAAAGACCAGACCGCCGCCAACTAACAAGCCTGCGCTATCTCCATTGGAACCCATCGCCGTTCATACCTCCCAAAACGTACTCAAGAAAATACCTGTGGCCGGATCACCGCCCGCGCATCATGCCCACGTGTGAGCCGCATCGTTCTCTCACGAGCATGCGGTAACTGGCATACGCGCGATTCGCCCAGCCTTCACACATCAGCAAACGCACAGCGATACACATACACCGCTGGACCGCTCACCTGATGCGAGGCAATTATAGCGCACGAATGCAAGCGTGTCACGTGGCAATTTGCATGCGTGACGTTTCGGGGGGAATATTGACGCAACGGCGATGGTCGCATCCTTGCGCTCACATCGTCACCACCGAATGAGGCGCCCGCGCCACCTTGATGCTGGCGTCCTCGCTACGCTGGGGAGATCTATTCGGAAATGTGGGACGGCATCGCCGCTCAGGCAGAATGCGCCCTTTGCGCCGCCTCTTCCACCGCCAGGCCCTCCGCCATCTCGCGGTCATGCTCGTGCGCCGCGAACCGCCCCACCAGCAGCGCCATCACAAACACCGCCGCCCAGATCACACACACAGCCAGTATCCAGCCAAGCCCACCAGACATGGTGCGCCATCCTTTCTTTCGCGAAGCTGTGCCGGGCAACTCCACCGGCTGCCCTCTACTCTATGCTCCGCGACTCACAGATGACTCACAAACCCATGCGCACGCCACACAATTCGCTCACAGCCAGCGAACGTCTTTCCTCCCATCACGCCTGCCCGTAGGGGCGTCCGGTGGACGCCCGTCGCTCGGTGGACGCCCGTCGCGCGATTTCGACCACCCGTCCCCGCTCCTGGGTAGGGCAGACATTCCTGTCTGCCGCCGCTCCGCCCTAATGCGCCCTCTTGCCTACGCTGCTATACTTGAGATGACACGTCGCGGCGCAATCATCCCTTTGCCGCCATGCCCATGCCGCCGAGGAGCATACATGTGAGCATTTTCCTCTTTTGGCTCTTGTGGATCGCCGGGTTCGCCGTATTTACCGCGACACGATTTCTCATTCTGCTCTTCACTACGCCAGCCTTTCGGCGAAAATATCTCCCGGCAACCATCGTCTATTCGCTGGTTGGCACATTTGCTCTCGGCGGCGGGATTCTGCAACTCCAATCGCTGACGCCATCCGCGCAGACGCAATCCATCGGCCCGTTGGGTATCTTTGTGATCTTCTGTCTGCTTGTCGCCATAACAATCCAATTGATACGCGATACATTCGGCGCCACTGTGCGTGGGTTGGCGACGAAGGGCAACCGCCTCGTGCGCCTTTCCAAATACGCGGACGCACTGACGGCCTATGACCGCGCATTGATAGGCGCGCGGTGGTATCCAAACAACCAGGTGAGAGCAAACATCCGAATCGGTAGAGCAGGCGCGCTGCTCGCCTTGGGTCGCTACGATGAAGCCCTCGCCGCATGCGACCAGGCGCTCGCCCTTGCTCCGGCGCTCGCTCTCGCCTGGACGCTCAAAGGCGCGGTATTGACAAACCAGCTACGTTATTCGGAAGCGATACCTATCTACGAGCACGCGCTCACCCTCACCGCAACAGATCCACAGCTATGGGCGCTCATGGCCTATGCGCTCGAACGGGCAGACCGCACCGACGACGCGCTCGCGGCCAGCGAGAAGGCGCTTCAGCTTGCCGCCGCCCCCGGCCTCACCACCCCAGCGCCGCTCGCCACCACCCCGCCACCCACATGGCTCCTATTCGCCTGGATCGCTCATGCCCGCGCGCTCAACACCCTGGACCGCTCCGACGAGGCGCTCACCGCCGCCGAGCGGGGCGTAGAGCAGTTCCCCCACTTCGCCGCAATGCAACTGACCAAAGCGCAAGTCCTCACGCGCCTCCATCGCGCCGATGAGGCCCAGGCCACAGCAGCAGAGGCCGTCCACGCCGCAGATCAACAACTGGCGAAGCTGCCTCATGTCGTCCCCGTCCTCGTCGCGAAAGCGAACGCCCTGCGCCTGCTCGGCCACGACACCGAAGCCGAAGCCATCGAGGCCCAGGTGCGTGCCCTGCTGCCCAACCTCACCATCGTTGATGGCCGCGCCGTCTAACTGGACATCAGCGCCGCCAACTACGCCGCACTTATGAAATGCTCTCGTGATAGAATGTCCTTGGCAATCACGATTTCTGTTACCGTTCTGTCGTCAGACACACATTGCTAAGATGCGCACATGCCGCTGCACTCGCATGTGAGAGGTTGATGCCAAATCATCTCGACTACCGCCGCCGTCTTCTATCCATCGTCACCGCCTTCCAAGACCCAACAGCCGCCGACCATGTCCGTGCCCGCCGCCTCGTCGAACGCCTCTACCACGATCCTAGACGCCGCTTGCAAACCTTAGATGACCTTGTCTGGGGTGGCTTTGTAAGCGAGCTTACCGATTCCGTGTTCTATGAGCTCCCCGAATACCTGCAAGCTACACGCGAAGTGCTGCTCCACGGCTCGACGGAACTGCATCGCGCATACCTCAGTTTTGACTTTCGTTCAGACTTCACCGAGGTCGAACACAACTGGCATGCCCAATTGCTAGATTTGGCAGTATGGCTCCAGCGCGGCGTTTTCGATAACGCTGGGGCATCTCAAGCAGAGTACGAGCGCCGCGTCGAGACAATCTCCGCCCTTTCGCATCTCACACCGCCACCTCCCCATGTGGGCGAGGAGACCCTATACCATTACATCCTACGAACCGCCGAGGCCGTACTCACCGGTATTGAATCCAGGAGTTTCGGCCAGATCCCCTATCTTGTGGCGGCGGCTCCCTGGGTCCAGGTTTATTGGAACCCCGACAATGCGAATGATCGTCCCTGGCCTGATGCCACCGCAAGCGTTTCCTGGGCCGAACGCGCGCTGCGCTCGATCATACGCCAGGAGTGGGTATGGGTGACATGGCAGATTACGAATGCCGCATATCTCATCTCAATCCACTGATTGATCCGTCATCCCAACATGTGTGGCGTCATTTGCCCATACGCCACGCATACCGAACCGAGATTACCCGCGGCATTTATGCCGCTCGCCGGCAATTGGAGTTACACACCGGGCATTCATGCCATCATCGCTGTGCTCCGGCCATTGATGGCCGAGGCTGGCCCCCGCGCGTGATACCATATTGCTACCGCTCGCCCGCGCGGCATCCATCCGTAGGGGCGTCCACTGGACGCCCGCGCGGCATCCTATCCCATCCCAATAAGGCAACCCATGCAAGACGACACCCTACAACTCGCCCCCACCGCCCTGCCCCTGCGCCACGTCAGCGCCACCCGCTACGTCACACCGCTGCGCGAGGGTGGCTCCGTCCCCGCCATCGTCGAAGCCGACGACGACGGCCTCTACGTCCTCAAGTTTCGCGGCGCCGCCCAGGGCGTCAAAGCGCTCATCGCCGAACTCGTCGCCGGTGAGATTGGCCGCGCGCTCGGCCTGCTCGTCCCCGAAATCGTCTACATAGACCTTGACCCCATCCTCGCCCGCTCCGAAGCCCACGGCGAGATTCAAGACCTCATCCGCGCCAGCGCTGGACTCAACATCGCCCTCGATTTCCTCCCCGGCGCGCTCGCCTTCGACCCGCTCGCCAGCCCGACGCCAGACCCCGCGCTCGCCTCCGCCATCGTCTGGTTCGACGCCTACACCACCAACGTAGACCGCACCGCCCGCAACACCAACATGCTCTGCTGGCATCAGCGCCTCTGGCTCATAGACCACGGCGCGGCCCTCTACTTCCACCACGGCCGCAGCGTCTATCCACCGCAGGGCCGCCTGCCCTTCCCCAGCATCGCCGACCACGTGCTGCTGCCTCATGCCACTGACCTCGCCGCCGCCGACACCGCTGCGCACGAACGGCTGTCACCCGCGATACTGGCCGCCATCACCAGCGCCATCCCCGCCGCCTGGCTCGACACCTCACCCGACGCCGCCAGCATAGACGATCAGCGCGCCGCCTATCTGGACTACCTCACCGCACGCCTCGCTGCGTCTCATCTCTTCGTCGAGGAGGCAACCCATGCCCGCGCGCGGCTCGTTTGACTACGCCATCATCCGCATCATCCCGCGTGTCGAGCGTGGCGAGCGCATCAACGTCGGCGTCGTGCTGCACTCCCGCGAGCACGCCTTCCTGGCCGCGCGCATCGCCTTCGATCCCGCGCGCCTCCTTGCCCTCGCCCCCGAACTATCGCCCACCGAAATCGCCGAGATCGCCGCCCACCTCGATAGCATCCCTCGCATCTGCGCGGGCGGCGAAGACGCTGGCCCCATCGGACGCCTCACCCTGGCCGAACGCTTCCACTGGCTCGTCTCGCCGCGCAGCACCATCATCCAGCCCTCGCGCGTCCATTCCGGCATCTGCGCCGACCCCACCGCTGCCCTCGATCACCTCGCCCGCATCCTGCTTCCCACTCCCACCAGCATCCCGGCTAGCATCATCCTCCCTCGCGCTGACTACGATACCGCCCTCGCGACATTGCGCCGCTCCCTCGCGCCCAATCGCACCCCCGCGCAGATGCGCCGCGACATCACCGCCGCCCTCGCCGACCTTGAGCGCATGAGCAATAGCGAACGCCCAGAGTAAAGGCAAAGACGATGACGCACCTTCAGCAACCGACTACGGCGAAAACTTGGCGGCGCGTCTGGTGGCGGCGGACGCTCCAGCGCACGCTCACTTCGCTGCACATCGCATGTTATCGCGCAACTAGCGGACTCATCGGCCATCGCCTGGGACCACTGCCCAATCTGCTGCTCACCACCACTGGCCGCCGATCAGGCAAGCCACGCACCACACCCCTCACCTACATCGCCACTGATGGCCTGCTCGCCCTCATCGCCTCGAACTTCGGCAGCCGCACTCCGCCGCAGTGGTATCGCAACCTCCTCGCCCACCCCCAGGCGACCGTGCAGCTCAAGCGTCGCCGCTGGTCCGTCCACGCGCGTCCCGCCACCTCCTCCGAGCATGAGCGCATCTGGTCGGCGGCGCTGGTAATCTGGCCTGCCTGGGCCAGCTACGCCGACCGCGCCCAACGCGACATCCCCATCGTCGTGCTCGATCCTGCGCGCGAAACTCCGCATCCCCCGCCGCACGTGCAGACATCCAACCCCAAACCCCACACCGACACAAATCGAGCAATAGCGGAATAAAGTACAGGTAAAATTGAGCGCATTTGACATTCTACATGAAGCGTCGCATAATAGGTGCATTCCAGCGGGCTACCTTTCTGGGAATACATCGCTATTCGCATTCTACGGGAATGGAGCATCATATGGCCCTCTCGACCACACGCTGGCTATTCTGGCTCTCGATTGCCATCACCGTGCTAGGGTCATGCCTTCTTTCCGGCGCGCTCCCCCGATCATCCTCTGGCGGCGTGACATATCAATCCGGCGATACTGGCGGAATCGTAGTCGCGGGCATCTTCATTGTCATCGCCTGCGTATTGGTCCTCATCGCCTGGGTTGGCGCGCTCGTCCGCACCGCGCAACTTGGCCGTTGGGGCTGGTTCGTCTCCCTCATCCTGCTAGGCAGCTTCGCGCTGCTGGCCTACGTCATCGCCAGCCCAGACACCCCGCCGCTCTCCGCCATCACCACACCGCCATACCAACCTCCCTATCAGCCACCCTATTATCCCTAGCCACCCATTGAGCCAATCAACCCCACTCCATATCGCCAGCATCTTTAGCGCAATCCGCCCAACGTGCCGCCATGAATTGTTCGCTCACCGCATCGCCGTCGCATCCTGCTGGCTGCTAGATCAGCCGCCCATACATCCCTTCCCCATCCGCTCTTGCTCGATACACCTCGCTCTCCCGCTTCCTGACACAACATGTCAGGAATATCTCCCCATACTGACGGCGATACGTCTGTGATAGTCGCGTCTCGCCCTAATCCACGACGGTGGAGTTCGTGGCTGCGCGTCACTCATCGCGAGGTTCTCGCTCACCCCTTCCCTCGTAGGGAAGGGGTCGGGGTTAGGTCGCTCCATACTCCCCTTCCCTCGTAGGGAGGGGGCAGGGGGTAGGTCCGCTCTCATTCACCCTGGAGACCACCATGCGCTACGGACTCGATGTCCCCACCACCGGCGACTACGCCGACCCACGCACCCTCGCCGCGCTCGCCACCGACGCCGAAGCGGCGGGCTGGGACGGCTTTTTCCTCTGGGATGTCCTATTAGGTGACGAAGACACCCCCACGCCCATTCTCGACCCCTGGATTGCCCTCACCGCCATCGCCCTGCGCACCACCCATATCAAAATCGGCCTCTTCGTCACACCACTCGCCCGCCACCGCCCCTGGCTTGTCGCGCGCCGCCTCGCCAACCTCGACCACCTCTCCGCCGGGCGCGTCATCTGCGCCGCCGGGCTGGGCCACCGCGAACGCGACTTCACCGCGTTCGGCGAAGCTGGCGACCCTGCCATGCGCGCGTCAGAACTCGACGAAGCGTTAACCATTCTCTCCGGCCTCTGGACCTCCGACCACTTCACCTTTACCGGCAACCACTACACGCTAAGCGACGTCACCCTGCTCCCCAGGCCGGTGCAGTCGCCGCGCATCCCCCTCTGGATCGCCGGTGGCTGGCCGCATCGCGCCCCCTTTCGCCGTGCCGCTCGCTGGGATGGCGTCTGCCTCAAGTCCTACCACCAGCAGCAGCGCCGGCCGCTCTCTCCTGCCGACTTCCGCGCCTGCCTGGCCTACGTCCGCCAGCAGCGCACCACCTCCGCACCTTTCGACGTCATCATGAGCGGCGACACGTTTGACATGGACCAGCGCGCCGCCAGCCACCTCGTGCGTCCCTTCGCCGAAGCCGGGGCCACCTGGTGGGTTGAAGAAGGCCTGGGCTACACCGTGGACGAATTTCACGCCCGTATCCGTTTTGGGCCGCCGCGCACAGAATAGCCAACCTACGGGCGCCAGTACACATCTGTCCCATCGTCCAGTCCCGCACATTGAAAGTGCGTTCTACCTTGCGGTACTCTTTCCTGGTGCTTCTCACAGGCATGTGCATCGCGCGTTAACCATATCCCAAACCCGCGACGGCGGGGCCAGCCTGCGGCGGAGCTAGCGATCCATAGGGAGCGGAGCAGGCTGTGAGCGAAGCGGAGTGGCCGCAGGCCATTCAGGCGCGGTTTCAACCGCCCGCCCGCATCCATCCAGAAAGGTCAGGTCCAGTGGCGAAAAGCGAATTCACCATCACCGGCGCACGTACCTACAATCGCGCTGGACCCATCCGCTGGATTCTCTCCCACATCCTGCGCTACAAACTCATCCTCCTCATCTTCATCGGCGGCACCATCCTCTCGCAAGTGCTCATCGCCCTCGTTGCCTCGCTTACCGGCGCCGCCTTCAACGCCGTGCTCGGCCAGAGCGGCGCGGACCGCATCGGACATCTGCTGCCCATCGCCCTGCTGATGCTCGGCGTCACCCTCGCGCAACTCTTCGTCGGCGGCGCGGGCGCGTTCGGCAGCGAATTCCTCGCCCAACGCCTGGAACGCGACGCCCGCGACGAACTGTATCAAAGTCTGCTCGGCAAAAGCCAAACCTTCCACAATCGCCAGCGCGTCGGCGACGTGATGGCGCGCGCCGCCAACGATGTGCGCCAGCTCAACCCCATGATCAATCCCGGCGTGAGCCTCATCCTCGACTCCTTCATGAGCCTCATCGTTCCGATGATCTTTATCGCCTTCATCAACCTGCAACTGCTCGCCGCGCCAGTGTTCTTCACCGTCGCATTCCTCTTCGCCCTGCGCCGCTACACCCGCCAGCTCAACCCCGTCAACGCCAACATGCGTATGCAATTCGGCGCGATGAATGCCGGACTGGCAGAGACCATCACCGGTATCGAACTGGTCAAATCCACCGCGCAGGAGGCCCAGGAAAAGCGCAAGTTTGCCCGCAACGCCACCGCCTACCGCGACTACTTCGTACAAAACGGCGGCATCCAGGCGGTCTATTTGCCGCCACTGCTGATCGGCATCGCCCTGGTCGCCGCGCTGCTGCACGGCCTCTTCCTCGTCACACACGGCCAACTCACCATTGGTGGCCTCGTCGCCTATCTGGGCCTAATGACGCTGCTGCGCTACCCTTCCTTTATCTCCATCTTCACCTTCAATCTTGTCCAGTTGGGCATCGCCGGCGCCAATCGCATCCTCAGCCTGATGCGCGAAGAGACCGAGCTAGACGAGAACACCAGCGGCTACGCCGAGCGCATCAAGGGCGACATTGTCTTCGACGACGTCAGCTTCGGCTATGGCGGCGCGCCGGTTCTCAAGCACATCTCCTTCCGCGCCGCCCCCGGCCAAACCGTCGCCATCGTCGGCCAGACCGGCTCCGGCAAGAGCACCCTCACCAAGCTCGTCAACCGCACCTACGACGTCACCGAGGGGCGCATCCTGCTCGACGGCGTAGACCTGCGCGACTGGAGCCTCAATGCCCTCCGCTCGCAGATCTCCACCATCGAACAAGACATCTTCCTCTTCTCGCGCACCATCGCCGAAAACATCGCCTTCAGCCTGGGCCAGCAAGCCGACCCCGCCGCCATCGAAACCGCAGCGAAAGAGGCGCAGGCCCACGAATTCATCACCCATTTCGCCGATGGCTACGACACCATCGTCGGCGAGCGCGGCGTCACCCTCTCCGGTGGCCAGCGCCAGCGCCTCGCCATCGCCCGCGCGCTGCTCACCGACCCGCGCATCCTCATGCTCGACGACTCCACCAGCGCCATAGACAGCGCCACCGAAGACGAGATCCAGCGCGCCATCCGCCGCGTGCTCGAAGGCCGCACCACCCTGCTGATCACCCACCGTCTCTCGCAGATTCGCTGGGCCGACAAGATTCTCGTCCTCAAACAGGGCGAACTCATAGACCAGGGCACCCACGAAGAACTCCTCGCCCGCTGCGACCTCTATCGCCGCATCTTCGCCCACTACGACACCGCCCTGCCCACCCCATCCACCGATCCGGCCACATCGGCCACTGATATACCGGTCAGGAGCAACTAACATGGGCTTCATCATGGACGGCCTCGATGCCGAAGGCTACGACCGCACCTACTCCGGCCGCACGCTCGTCGCGCGCATCCTGGGCTACTTCCGGCCCCAGGCGTCGCTCATGCTGCTCGTCGCGGTGATAATCCTGCTCAACTCCCTCACCGATACCGTGCTGCCGATTCTCATCTCGCGCGGCATAGACACCCTAAGCGGCGCGCGTACCCTCCTGGGCGCGGGCTGGCTCGTCGCCGCCATCCTCGTGTCTAGCGTCCTCTCCTGGACCTTCAACTTCGTGCGCCAGCGCAACACCGCCCGCGCCGTCGGCAACGTCGTGCTCAACCTCCGCCTCGATTCCTTCAGCGCCGTCATGGCCCGCGATATGTCCTTCTACGACGAAAACCCCTCCGGCAAAGTCGTCAGCCGCGTCACCTCCGACACCGAAGACTTCGCCACCGTCGTCACCCTCGTGCTCAACCTGCTCAGCCAGTTCCTGCTCGTCCTGCTGATTACCATCGTCCTTTTCTACATAGATGCGCGCCTGGCCCTGCTCGCCCTCTTGATCGCGCCGGTGATCGTCATCGTCGCGCTCGCCTTCCGCCGCATCGCCCGCACCACCACCACCAGAGCGCGCCGTGCGCTGGCGCGCGTCAACAGCACCGTGCAAGAGACCATCAGCGGCATCTCCGTCGCCAAGAACTTCCGCCAGGAACAGGCCATCTACGACGAGTTTAGCGCCGTCAACCAGCAGTCCTACGCCGTCAATCTGCGCCAGGGTCTCGTCTTCACCGCCATCTTTCCGCTGCTCAGCGCCATCGCCGGCATCGGCACGGTCATCGTCGTCTACTTCGGCGGCCTCGCCGCCACGCGCGGCGTCGTCACCCCTGGCGCATGGTACCTCTTCGTGCAGGCCATCGCTATTCTCTGGTTCCCACTCACCAGCATCGCCTCCTTTTGGAGCCAGTTCCAACTTGGCCTCGCCGCCAGCGAGCGCGTCTTTGCCCTGATAGACGCCGAGCCGCGCGTCGTCCAGCGCGACAGCCTGCCCGTACCCACCCTGCGCGGCGGCATCGAGTTCCGCAACCTCGACTTCCGCTACACCAGCAGCGAAACCGTCCTCTCCAGCTTCAGCCTCAGCATCGCCCCCGGCGAAACCATCGCCCTTGTCGGCCACACCGGCGCGGGCAAGTCCAGCCTCGCCAAGCTCATCGCCCGCTTCTATGAGTTCCAGGGCGGCAAGCTGCTGATAGACGGCCACGACATTCGCACCTTCGATCTGGCGCAATATCGCCGTCACCTGGGAATCGTGCCACAATCGCCATTCCTCTTCTCCGGCAGCGTCGCCGACAACATCCGCTACACCCGCCCCGACACCTCCGACGCCGAGGTCGAAGCCATCGCGCGTAGCATCGGCGGCGGCGACTGGCTCGACGCGCTGCCCGACGGCCTCGCCACCGAAGTCGGCGAAGCAGGTAAGGCGCTCTCCATGGGCCAGCGCCAGCTCGTCGCCCTCGCCCGCCTGCTGCTCCAACAGCCCGCAATCCTCATTCTGGATGAAGCCACCGCCAGCGTAGACCCGCTCACCGAGGCCCAAATTCAGGAAGGGCTGGACCTCGCGCTCAGCAACCGCACCGCCATCCTCATCGCCCACCGCCTCTCCACCATCCGCCACGCCGACCGCATCATCGTCCTTGACCACGGCCACATCGTCGAAGAAGGCAGCCACACCGCCCTGCTTGCGCGCGGCGGCCACTATGCCCTCCTCTACAATACCTATTTCCGCCACCAGTCCCCCGACTACGTTCCTGGCAGCGGCTTCGTCCCCGTCAGCAGCTAGCGCCCATGATAACGGTGGTAGAATACTGAGAGAAAGACAACACAGGACTCCCATGGACTTTTCACGCTTCGATAAACGCAACTATCCCACCCACTCCGTGCAAGACGGCTACGGCGCATGGGCCGCCACCTACGAAGACATCGTCCTCGACGCCATGGATCTGCGCCTGCTCGCCCGCATCCAATCCGTCGCCTGGGACCACCAGCGCGAGGCTGCGGATTTAGCCTGTGGCACCGGACGTATCGGCGTCTGGCTCACGCAGCGCGGCGTCCCCGCAATTGACGGCGTTGATCTCACAGCAGAGATGCTCGAAGGTGCGCGCGCCAAAGGCATCTACCGCAACCTCGTCCTCAGCGACCTGCGCGCTACTCCCCTCCAACCCGCCTCCTACGACCTCGTCACCGTCTCCCTGGCCGACGAGCATCTCCCCGACCTCCATCCGCTCTACAACGAAGCCGCCCGCATCACCCACCCACACGGCTATTTCGTCCTCGTCGGCTACCATCCCTTCTTCCTGATGAGCGGCATCCCCACGCACTACAACAGCGCATCAGGCGAACCTATCGCCATCCAGTGCTACGTCCACCTCTTCAGCGATCACCTCCGCGCGGCCCTCGCCGCCGGTTGGTCTCTGCTCGAAATGCACGAAGGGCTGATAGACGACGAATGGCTCGCGCAGAAACCCAAATGGCGCCAATACGAGCATCAGCCCATCAGCTTCGCCATGGTCTGGCGAAAACCCCATCCGTAGGGGCGCACGGCGTGCG
This sequence comes from Ktedonobacterales bacterium, assembly GCA_030167145.1. Lineage (GTDB taxonomy): Bacteria > Chloroflexota > Ktedonobacteria > Ktedonobacterales > JADMIN01 > SMAG-U1939. Next base: position 1,838,265 of record CP126532.1, read on the forward strand.
CTCTCTGTCAAACGCCCCTGGTAGGGCGGATAGGAATATCCGCCCTCTTTCTTCACCACGCTCAGCGCAACCCCGCCCCCTCCAACTGCGCAATCTGCGTCACATTCGCGCTCGTCACGAAGATTGGCCCCGTAGACACCGTAGGGCTGGCGACTGAACTTAGATTCTCCTTATACAACGCCAGCAGCGCCACGGAAAGATACCCTTGCAAATACGGTTGCTGGTCAATGGCAAACTGCATGTGTCCCCCCTGAATCGCCTGGAGCACCGCAGCCGAAACATCAAACGTCGCCAGGACGATCTGGTGCGCGCGAATCACGCCCAGCGCCGCGGCAATCGCCACGCTCGCGCCCGCCGCATTCAGCGTGATAACCCCGTCAATCGAAGGATCCTGCGTCAGCAGCGCCTGGAGTTTTTGCTGCACGCTGGCGGGATTGCTTAGATCAACGCTCAGCACATCGGTTTTCCCGCCAGCCTTCTTCATCGCATCGTGAACACCGCTGCAACGGCTATTCATGTCGGGGTCGCCTACCGCCTGGTTGACGCACAACACATGTTTCGCGCCAGCCGCCGCCATTTGCTGGCCGCCCGCGTACCCCGCCTGATAATCCGTCTGACCGATGTAGTTCAGCAATCCGAGCTTGGTGGCGCACGCGCTACCTGAGTGGATTGAGATCACCGGAATGCCCACCAGGAGCGCTTGTTGAATATGCGTCGCCAGTTGATCGCAGTCGGGAATCGAAATGACCAACCCATCCGGCTGCGTGGCGACCGCGTTATCAATCAGCGTCCCCATATCGGCGCCGCCAGAAGCATCGGGCGCCTGATACGTCACCGACACGCCCATATCAGTCGCCGCCTGGTCGGCCCCCTTCTTCGCCAGCGCCCAGAACGGATCGCTCGCTGGCCCATCGGCGACAAGCACGAACTTGAACCCGCGCGTCGCAATATGCGGCGTCGCCGTTGCCTTGGGCGTCGTTTTCGCCGACGAACTACACGCCGCCAGACCGAGGAGAGGAAGCAAAAGAATCAGAAAGATTGCGGAAGCTATCGTAGGCAGGCGAAAACCAAATCGTGGGTGACCGGTCATAGATCCCCTCTTCTGCATGTTCGACTATCAGCTATCAATCCCATGTATCTCTCGCGAGGTTCGCCGGGCATTTCGGACCATCATTCCCCCGACGACACAACAGCAGACCCAAGACACATGTGGCAGGCGTCAAACGCGCCTTGGGCCTGTTGCTCACCTCATCCGGCTTGCCGAATTAATCGCCGTTCTCGGTCTGCACCGACACCGTGATCGTCCCACTGGCAAAGTGCAGCAGTGAATCGGCCAGGTTGATGCGCAAGTAGAGGAAGTCGTTGTCATACGCCACGCCAGCGAAGTCATCGCCCACTTGTAGCGGCGCGTGAGCTAGCCCTTGCCCCACTCGCCCCACCAATCCCTGCGTCGAGAACCCCGGCAGCGGCTCCCCACAATTGCAGATAAGATTCGGTGGCGCATTCGATGGCTGCCCAGCGGCGTCACTGGTTCCCACAGAGTTCGAGATCTTCCAGAGTCCCGAATCATACTTGACCTCGAATTGCTTCCCGCGCTCCAGGAAGATGCCAGTATTCTGCCACCCTTTCGAGGCCGAAATCTTCACCTTACTGACCGCGTTTTGCAGCGGAACAATCGAAATCTGGTGGGTTTGCGTCGCGTCAATTTCGACATTGTTCGCCGATATTGACTCAAACGTTATCCCGCCTTCCAGCAGAATCCCCAGTTTTGCCTTGCCCGCAATCACATCGTAGACATCCAGCGTATCAACACCATGTTTCACGTAGTGGATCGAGACCGTGACATGGTTCGGCTTCGATGTGATTTTGGGACTTTGATTCGCGGGAATACTCTGCACCAGGCTGACTGCGTCTTTGGCGATCAGGATGCTGTCTTGCGCAACCACAAAAATGTCATCCGAATTCAAGACAAGATCAATCAGCCGAAACCCTGCATCTACTGCCGGCGGGACCACTGAGGCCGCGCCGCCTCCGCCACACCCCACCAGCGACACCGCGAACGCTACGAGGAGTACCACACTGAGCAATTTGCGCTGCATGCCTTCATCCCTCTGCCAAACCACCGGCGGCGCGCCCCTGCCTTCAGGCATGCGAACACCATCCGGGTAGCTCATCAGCGCTACGTTTGGCCCCTGTACTGGAAGACGATGGAAAGAGAATGGCCGGATAGACGACAAGAACCTACGAGAATGTACGAGTACGGCTACTACCAAACGCCAAGTGGCTGCACGGAGTATAGTGCTTGACCAACCACCTGTCAACAACTTTTCACTAGATTCCTAGCAAATTTGCAAACAAGATAAATCGAATAACGTTGATTGCTGCCATCTGCATCTGGCGCTACCCTAGCGCCGCCTGGATCCTCGCAATGCGCTCGGCTCGTTCCTCCGCCGTGAGCGCCACCATTTCCGCCCCGATTGATAGACACACCAGAGGCAGAATCACCGTAATGGAGTGGAATCACATGACAATGCGGAAGCGGGCGGTTGCAACCGCCCGCTTCCGCGTCAGCTATTCATGGTCGCGTTCTGCGCGCCCCAACACTCAATGCGCCGCTGCCGCCATTTCCGCCGCTGGAACCGCGCTCACCGCCGCCAGCGACGCCTCCATGATGTCCAGCGCCTCCGCCATCTCTTCGTCCGTCGTCACCAGCGGCATCAGCAGCCGGATCACATTATCGAAGAGACCTGCCTTGATCAGAATCAGCCCGCGTTTGCGCGCCTCCGCCAGCAGCATTGCCGCCTCCGCCGTCGCAGGCTCGCGGGTCGTCCGGTCGCGCACCAGTTCCATCGCCACCATCGCGCCCAGCCCGCGCACATCGCCGACGAGCGCGAAGCGCCCCTGCCATGCGCGCATGCGCTCCATTGCCGTCGCGCCCAGCCGGTTCGCCCGTTCCAGCAGCCCCTCGCGCGCAAAGATATCCAGCACTGCCAGCGCCGCCGCGCACGCCACCGGATTCCCGCCATAGGTACCGCCCAGGCCCCCTGGCTCCGGTGCATCCATCACTTCGGCCCGGCCCACCACCGCCGCCAGCGGCAGGCCCGCTGCCAGCGACTTCGCCATCAGCATCAGGTCGCCTTCCACGCCGCTATGCTCAGCCGCGAACATGCGCCCCGTGCGACCAAAACCGCTCTGCACCTCATCCACGATCAGCAATATCCCGTGCCGCGTGCAGATCTCGCGCAGCGCCGGCAAGAACTCCTTCGGCGGCACGATGAACCCACCCTCGCCCTGCACCGGCTCCACGATGATCGCCGCCACCTGCTCGGCGGGTACGCGCGTCAGGAAGGTCCGCTCCAGGTCCGCCTGCCACTCGTCGCAGTTCGCGTTCTCATCGCCGCTATGTTGCGCGCAGCGGTAGCGATACGGATAGGGGATCGCATATATCTCGCTGGCGAACGGCCCGAAGTTCTGGCGATACGGACGCACCTTGCCGGTCAGCGCCAGCGCCAGATTCGTCCGACCGTGAAAGCTATTCTCGAACGCGATGATCGCCTTGCGGCCGGTGGCGGCGCGGGCAATCTTGATTGCGTTCTCCACCGCCTCCGCGCCGCTATTCACCAACAGCGTCTTCTTCGGCGAGTTCCCCGGCGCGATCTCCGCCAGCCGCTTCGCCAGTTCCACATACACCGGCGGCGTCAGCACATGCGCGCAGGTGTGGGTATACAGCGCGGCCTGTTGCTGAATCGCCGCCACCACCGCCGGATGGCTATGGCCCACGTTCATCACGCCGATGCCGCCCGCGAAATCCAGGTACGTATCGCCGTTGACATCCACCACCCGCGCGCCAGAGGCAGAGGCGGGATAGACGCCGTGGTATGTATAGACCCCGCGCGGCAGATATCGCTCGCGTTCCACCTGGATCGCCTCCGAGGCCGTGCTGGCCCGCTTGTGACGCGCATGTGTATCATCGGCGGCGCCTGCCTGCGCAGTGGAAGCGGCGCCCGCTTTCGGACTCTTCACCATCGGAATAACCCTCCTCTATTACGGCCCGCCATGCTCTCGCACTCTATCGTTTGCCGCGCCGAAGCGTAAACGGCCCCCCCGCACAACATTGCGTACCCGCCGTTGGCCACGCTGTCGAACCTCGCGATACCATACGCACCCCCGCCTGCTCGCGGTGATATAGTGGCAGCGGCAAGCCAGTCCAACACAAGTGGCAGAGGCACAAACCGCATGGCAAGCAATTCGCACATGGGCAACCATCTGAATCAGCCAGACACAGCCAGCGACACTATCCTGGTTGATGAGGCATCGCTGCCACTCATCTCATGGCTTGACCCCGATACGATGGCGTACCTTCGGCGAGTGATCGCGCTGATCGCTCAGCAAGCGCCAGACGCATTGGCGGCGATTCTCTTTGGCTCCGTAGCACGTCATGAAGAGCGCCCCCTGACAGACCCGCATCCGAGCGATGTGGATGTCCTTGTGCTCTTTGCGCCTGTTGGCGACCAGGAATCCTTGACTTCCGAACAGCACGCAATGCTTTCCTGGGCGGTGGTCCAGGCATATAACGCCTACCCTGGCACACCACGTGAGGTCCAGGTGCTCGGCGCTTTGACCCATTTCGCGCACTGGGACGAATCACTTGTCGAGCATGTCGCGCGTGACGGCATCTTGCTCTGGGCGCGCAGGCCACTGCCTACGGCATTGCACCCAGTCGAGGAACGCTGGTAGCGAGCATCTTAGACTGGCTGAATAGAACATTCCGCTTGATGGAATGAAAGGACGCCTGCGCCACATCGCATCTATCCCCGCCGCTCCCGTTCTTCGCCCACCCAAAAGAATAGTCCAGCGGCGGAGCATGCGCCCCAGCAGATTGGCCGTACTGTGAGCCAGATCATAGCGCGGCGCGCGATTGTGACTATGATAGGAGAAACACACATGGAGCCTCGCGATTCCGTCCCTCCCGAACCCGCAACGGCGGGTTTCGCGGCGGGACGCCATGCAGGCGCGATTTATCAATTCCTGCGGACACCTGTCTGTCCCAAACCCGCGTAGGCGGGTTTTGCGGCCGGAGGCCATAGAGGCGCGATTGCAATCGCCCGCAGCTTCGCCCGTCACCCACGCGCCCACCACAACGTAAAGTCAGCATATCTCGCAATACTTAGTCATTTCTCACGGGGTTCTCATGCCAAAGGCTCATACTAGCTACATCTGCCAGCAATGCGGATACGAAAGCGCAAAATGGTTGGGCCGCTGCCCCGACTGCGGCGAGTGGAACACCCTCGTCGAGACGGTCGTCGCCTCAACCACACGCCCATCGGCAGCCGATGGGCGCGGCGCGGCGCTGGCGCGTGGTGGCCACGCCGAAGCCATCCCGTTGCCCAGCGTCCAGGCGATGGGCTATGCGCGCGTCGCCACTGGCTCAGCGGAGCTTGATCGTGTTCTGGGTGGTGGCATCGTGCCGGGGTCGCTCGTGCTGCTTGGCGGCGATCCGGGCATCGGCAAGTCCACCCTCATGGCCCAGGTCGCGGGTCACGTGGCCTCCCAGGACAACCGTGAAGTGCTCTACGTCTCAGCCGAAGAGTCCGCGCAGCAGGTGAAACTGCGCGCCGAACGACTCGGCATTACAGCGGAACGGCTCTTGCTCTTACCAGAGACAGAGATCGAAGCCGTTGTCGAGATTGCCACCAGGCTCAAGCCCGCATTGCTGGTTGTAGATTCGATCCAGACCGTCGCTTCGACGCAGATCGGCTCAGCCCCCGGCAGCATCAGCCAGGTGCGCGACTCCACCCTGCGGCTGATGCGCATGGCCAAGGCCAGCGGCGTGCCGGTCTTCATCATCGGCCACGTCACAAAGGAGGGCACCGTCGCCGGACCACGCACCCTGGAGCACATCGTAGACGCCGTGCTCTACCTGGAAGGCGAGCGCTTCCACAGCTACCGTTTGCTGCGCGGCGCGAAGAACCGCTTCGGCGCGACCCACGAAGTCGGCGTCTTCGAGATGCGCGGCGAAGGCATGGTGGATGTCGAGAACCCATCCGCATTGTTCCTCGCCGAACGCAGCGGTGGCGCCACCGGCTCCGCCATCACCGTCAGCATGGAGGGTACGCGCCCATTTCTGGTAGAGATTCAGGCGTTGGCCTCGACCACCGCATTTGGCACGCCACGCTGCACGCCCAACGGCGTAGACGCCAGCCGCGTGCTGATGCTCATGGCAGTGCTCACCAAGCGTGTCGGGCTGGCGCTGGGCAACCAGGATGTCTACGTCAACGTCGCTGGCGGCTTCACCCTGAGCGAGCCAGCCGTAGACCTGGGCATCGCGGCAGCCGTCGCGTCCAGCTTCCGCGAGCAGCGCATCGAACCGGAGACCGTGCTCCTCGGCGAGATTGGCCTCGGCGGCGAACTGCGCGCCGTGACTCGCCTGGAAACGCGCGTCCGCGAAGCCGCCAAGCTGGGCTTCAAGCGCTGCGTCCTGCCGACATCCGGCGCACGGGTTGAAACCGCGATCAGTAGTACTTCAGGAGGGCACATGGAGCTTGCCAGAGCCGCGACATTGGCGCAAGCACTGGAAATCGCACTGGAACGGTAGGTATAATGGGTAGGTTGTACTCAAAAGGATATACAGAGCGTCTCATGCCGTGAGATATGCCGCGCGAGGAGGTGCGGCAATCGCGCGGTGGCTCTGTGGCACGGAGTCCGAAAGGAGGAACGTTTCGTTGTCGCGGGTTGGTGGAGATGGCGCGCATCGGGTTTCTCGTGATTGATTGTGTGTGTTTGTGGCTGTTTCATTCGCACTTATCCGCGTCGTGTATGCGACGCACCCGTGTGAGCCGCGATCCCTGGCTGGTCCTCCACCTGCGTAGATGGCCCGCACCATCCGCGCGTGAGGCACGCGCGTCAGTGCTGCTGAGGGGAGCGCGCAACGCTCATCCTCAAGGGAGGATCGCATGTCTGGACGTACTATTTTGCGGCTTGTGAGCATGGTCGTAGCGGCAGGCATCGCCCTGCTGGTCGGCCTCAATATTGACCCCAACCACGTGCATCTCGACATCGTTGGTGGTGTCGCCATCGGCGTCGGTGTGCTGGCATTCCTTCTCACGCCCTTCATCGTCTTGCCGCCCTATCGCCGCATTCGCGATATGATTCATCACGCCGAGGTCAGCGACCTGATCGCCGGGGCTATCGGACTCATCGTTGGCCTGTGTATTGCCGCCCTGGCCAACATCTTCCTCTCGCAGATCCACTTCTTCCAGCTTGGCCAGTGGCTGCCCATCGTCGTAGCCCTCCTCTTTGCCTACATCGGCATCGCCGTCGCCGTGCTGCGCAAAGACGACTTCGGGCGGCTCTTCGCCTCCATGTTCGTCGGCGCGCGTGCCCAACGCAAAGCGCGCGACGAGCGTGAGAACGACGAGCGCGACGAGCGCGACGAGCAGCAGCCCGCCACCACCTCGCCACGCCTGCGCGACCGCTTCGCCGTCCGGGGCAAAGCCGCGCGCAACAGCGACAAAATCCTGGTGGACACCAGCGCCATCATTGATGGCCGTATCGCCGACATCGCCGATACCGGCTTCGTCGCGGGCACGTTGGTCGTCCCGCGCTTCGTCCTGGAAGAACTGCAACACATCGCCGACTCCGCCGATAGCATGCGCCGCACCCGTGGCCGGCGCGGCCTGGAGATCTTGCAGCGGCTGCAGAAAGACTCGCCCGTCCAGGTCGAGATCTCCGACGCCGACGCCGAGAACACGCCAGAGGTAGACGCCAAGCTCGTCAAGCTCGCGCGCCAATGGCACTGCCCCATCATCACCAACGACTTCAACCTCAACCGCGTTGCCGAGTTGCAGGGCGTGAAAGTCCTCAACATCAACGAACTGGCGCACGCCGTCAAGCCCATCCTGCTGCCGGGCGAAGAGATGACCATCAAGATCATGCAAGAAGGCAAAGAAATCGGCCAGGGCGTCGGCTATCTCGATGACGGCACGATGATCGTCGTTGAAGGCGGCAAATCCTATCTCGGCAGCACCATTGACGTCACCGTCACGCGCGTGCTCCAAACCGTAGCCGGACGGATGATCTTCGCGCACCCAAAACAAGCCCCGGCGGGTAGCGCGGCCCCGATGCGGCGCACCGGAACGGCCTAGCGGTGGACGCGCATGCGGGTTCATCCCCTACCAGGCCGGGTGAGCCGACCGAAGCGGAGCGCGCCCCCATAGGCGCGATTGCGCTGGCATGGCCCGATGACGACCTGCTCTGGGCGCTGGTGGCGGGCAAACCACTGTTCGCCTGGGCCGTCGCGGCCTGCGAAGCCGCGCCAGAGATCGCCGCGACCGTGCTGGCGCTCCCATCTGACCGCGTGCCAGCAGCGGCGGCGCTGGCGACCCGCGAAGGCTGGCGGCGCACCCGCCTCCTCGCCGTAGCGCCCGATGCCACGCGGCGGCGCGATGCCGTGCGGGCGGCGCTCGCTGCGCTCTCGCCCGCCTGCGGCTGGGTCATGGTTCACGACGCCGCGCGCCCACTCATCACACCGCAACTCATCGCGCTGGCCTTCGCGGCGGCGCAACTCACCGGCGCGGCCACCGCCGCTGAGCCAGTGAAAGAGACCATCAAGCGCGCCCGCGATGGCGTCGTCATCGAAACGCTGCCACGCGCCGAACTGGCGCAGCTTCAGACGCCCCAGGTGTTCCGCCGCGACCTGCTCCGCGCCGCGCACCAGCAGAGCGTCCCAGATGCCGACCTACCCGATGATGTGGCGCTGGCGCTGGCCTGCGGCATCACCGTACAAACCTATCCCGCTGGCGCGGACCACCTGCTAGTTTCCACGCCAGACGACCTGAAATTAGCGGGAGCCTTGCTACAACGGCGGCTCCCGCCTGAGGATACCGCAACATGAACCTGAACGAGTACCAGGACGCCTACCCACCTCGCGCCGCCCTGCCCGCTGGCGCGGAGGTGATGCGCGTCGCACCCAGCCCCACCGGAAGCCCCCACATCGGCACTGCCCTGCAAGCCATGATTGACCGCGCGGCGGCCAGCAATTCTGGCGGCGTCTTCATCCTGCGCATCGAAGATACCGACCGCAAGCGGCTCTTCCCCGGCGCTATCCAGGAGATCCTCGACGCGCTGAGCTGGCTCGGCGTCTCACCCGACGAGGGGCCAAACGTTGGCGGCGACTACGGCCCATACATCCAGAGCGAACGCCTGCCCATCTACCATGCGGCGGCGGACTGGCTGGTGGACCACGGCCATGCCTACCCCTGCTTCTGCACGCCGGAGCGGCTCGATGCCATGCGCCAGCAGCAGATCGCCGCGGGCAAACCGCCGATGTACGACCAGCTCTGCCGCGCGCTGCCAGCGGATGAGGTCGCCGCGCGACTAGCGGCGGGCGAGCCGTCCGTCATCCGGCTAGCAGTGCCGCCCAACACGCAGATTCGCTTCACCGATGTGCTGCGCGGCGAGATCGTCTTCGACTCCAACACCGTGGACGACCAGGTGCTGCTCAAGTCCGACGGCTTCCCCACCTACCATCTGGCGGTCGTGGTAGACGACCAGTTGATGCACGTCACCACCGAAGTGCGTGGCGAAGAGTGGATTTCATCCACCCCCAAGCACATCCTGCTCTACAGTGCCTTCGGCTGGCCCGTCCCGCGCATCGCCCACACCGCCCTGCTGCGCGACGCCGAGCGCCGCAAACTCTCCAAGCGCAGCGGCGACACCTCGCTCGCGTGGTTCCGCACCCAGGGCTATCTGCCAGAGGGCCTGCTCAACTTCATGGCGCGCATCCTCTGGACCCATCCCGATGGCAAAGACATCTACTCCTTCGCCGAGTTTACGCAACTGTTCAGCGTCACCGCGCTGCACAAAAGCGCGCCCGTCGCCAACATGGACCTGCTCGACTTCATCAACGGCCAGCACATCCGCCTGCTCGGCCCCGACAGCCTCTACGACACCACCCGCGGCTGGCTGGCTTATCTGCTGGCCCAAGATGTGGAGGAAGCCGTCTTCGAGGTGGGCGCGAAGGGCGGCGAGCGCATCGCCCATGCCATTCCAGCGGCGGCGTTACGCGCCTTCGCGGCAGCCTTCACCCGCGACCCAGCCTACTCCCAGCGCGTGCTCTCCCTGGAGCCGGACCGCTATAAGAAGCTGGGCGACATCGTGCTGCAGTGCCCCCTCTTCTACTCCGACCTCTTCACCCCGCCAGACGCCGCCGCCCTCGCGAAGCCCCTGGGCAGCGCGGCAGCCGCCCGCGCCGCGCTCGACACCTACATGGCGCGGTGGCACGCGAGCGACACTCACGAAGCCTGGGAGCAGTCCGTGCGCGCGCAGGCCGACGCCGCAGGCATCAAGCCTGGCAAGCTCTTCATGACGCTCCGCATCGCCCTCACCGCCTCCGAGCAGACTCCGCCGCTCTACGACGTGCTGGCGGTGCTGGGCGAGACCGAAGCGCGCCGCCGCCTCACCCTGGCCCGCGACGCCCTGGCCCAGGCGTGACCCCGCTGCTATGCTCCGATCCACGAATAGCCGGACGCATGGTATGTGGCACATTGGTCATCCCCTTGGCATGCGGCGCGCGTATACGTTAGACTCTAGGTTGGGCTATGTGCAGGCTGCGGGCGGTGACCAATGGCCGAAATCGCGGCAGTCGCTCGCGGCGAACGTCGAAGCGTGGCATGCTTCATGGTATCCCGATGCTCGGTATACTCCTCTGTAGCAATCGCGGGAACTGACCAGGGAGGCCCCAGCACTGCGCGGTGTTGGGGCAATGCAGAGGATGCCCGTTGAGGATGGCAGGCTGGGTAGCCGGCCGCCCAGGAAACATGTGATCTACCCGGTCGCCCGTAGGGAAACGACGGTGTGCCCCGCGTGGCTGGCGCCGGATGGGAACTGCGAGAGCAGCAATTCTGCCTGGCGTTGAGAGTAACGCGGGGCAATATACGTAATCCAAATGGCGTATTCGTGGCGCGGGGCATCACACGCCGCCCCGCCGAGTCGCGGAGCGCAGACATACTTGGCCATAGCAGCCAGTTCTCGCCGCTTGCGCGTGCCGAGAGACGAAAGGGGAGAGCCGCGTGGAGAAGAAACACCAGCCGCGTCCCTTGCTGTCGCTGGTTGTCCCAACGCGGAACGAGCGTGAGAATGTCTCCCGGCTGGTGGCACGTGTGGCCCGGGCAATGGGCGTCATAGACTACGAAATCCTCTTTGTGGATGACAGCGACGACGATACACCCGACTATATCGCGCGCGCGATGGCCGCTGACCCCTGCGTGCGCATGCTCCACCGCGACGGCAAAGAGCGCGCGGGCGGCCTCTCCACTGCCGTCGTCTCCGGCATTCGCCAGGCCCGCGGCGCCTTCATCGGCGTGATTGATGGCGATTTGCAGCATCCCCCCGAACTCCTGCGCGATATGCTCACCGCCGCCGAAGACGCCGACATCGTCGTCGCCAGCCGCTATCTCCCCGGCGGCAGCAGCGCCGGACTCGACGGCCTCTACCGGCAGGCCGTCTCGCGTGGCAGCAAATTCGCCGCTCAGGCGCTCTTCGCGCGCGTGCGCGCCTGCACCGACCCGATGAGCGGCTTCTTCCTCTTCCGCCGCGCCGTCGTCGAGGATGTCGAACTGCATCCCGCAGGCTTCAAGATACTGCTGGAGATTCTGGTGCGCGGCACGTGGTCGCGCCTCACCGAGATTCCCTTCGCCTTCCAGGACCGCGAGACCGGCCAGAGCAAGGCCAGCGCCGAGCAGGGCGTCGAATACGTGAAGCACCTGGCCGACCTGCGCTTCCTTGGCAAGCGCGGCCACGGCGCTGTGCGCTATCGCACCCCGCGCGTACCCCCCGGACCCGATGACCCCCAGCCGCTGGACGACGACCTGCCCGAAGACCCAGAGATTGCCGGGCGCAGGCGGCGGCGCATGCTGTGGAGCGTGGGCCTGCTGGCGCTCGCCCTGCGCATCGTATTGCTGCCCATCGGCCACTGGTGGGATCTCACCGTAGACTACAACGTCTTCATTGACCTGATCCATAACCACTCGCCCTACGACACCATGGGCTACCTCTCGCACATTGCCCGCGCCGCTGGCTGGGATAGCAACTACGAATATTACGCCTATCCGCCGGTGCCGCTCTATATCTACTTCCCGCTGGCCAAGCTCTACGGGCTGCTGCATCCAGGCGCAACGTACTTCATTCCGGTCTCCGGCTCGTTCGCCATGCCCAATCTGCCGCTCGACTTCTATTTCCTGCTCAAATTCCCCATCTGGATCGCCGATTTCCTGATCGCCGCGTTCCTCGCGCGGATGTCTGGCACGGTGCGCGGCTGGCGCGATTATCTGCTCAACCCCTATGTGCTGCTGGTCAGCGGCGCGTGGACCTTCGACGCGGTGATGGTGCTGGGGCTGGTCGCGGGCGCGTACTACCTGCAGAAGGGCAAGATGACCCGCGCCGGGGTGGCGCTGGCCTTCGGCACGATGGTCAAGTTCGTGCCCGCCCTCGCCGTGCCCACCTTCGCGCTCTATCTCATCAAGAAGAAGCGGCCGGTGCGCGAACTGGTCATCTTCCTCGCCGCCTATGGCATCGCCTGCCTGGTGCTGCTTGGCCCATTCCTGCAAGGGTTGCTCTACGTCGTCGGCTTCCACGGCAATCGTGTCGGCGGCGGCATGAACTGGGAGATGTTCTGGCGGCTGGGCCTGTTCTTCCCGCCGAACACCCACCTCGATCCCATGTCGCTGGCGATTGGCGCATTCGGCACGCCCACCCTGTTGATCGTGCTGCTCATCGCGTACTGGTACATGTTTACCGCCCGCGAGATGCGCTTCAACCGCATGATACTGGTGACACTGCTGGCCTTCTTCATCGGCTCGAAGCTGGTGAACGAGCAGTACGCGCTGATCGCGCTGCCCTTCGCCTTCCTTGAGGCGCGGCAGGTCGGCGGCGCGTGGCGCTGGCTGGCGCGGCTGCTGTGGATTGTGCCGCTGGCCTTCGCCGTGGTGCGCGTGCCGCTGGATCGCTTCCTGTGGCTCTTCTACCACACCTTCATGGGGTCGCGCGCCGATAGCATCGCCGTCACCGGCAAGACCGGACTCGAATGGCCCTTCCTGCCCTGGTACAACGGCTACCAGCAACAAGCTTTCATCCTGATCCTGGGCATCGGCTTCACGGTGCTCTGCATTGTGGCCTTCGTCTGGCCGGTGCGCCGTGCGCGCAAGCTCTGGCGCTACCAGTTGCCGCCGCAGCCTTCGCCCGCCATCGCCGCCGCGCTGGCCGAGGCCACAGACAGCGACGCCACACCACATCGCGAGGTCGCCTTTCAGCATTAACAACTCCGGGCAAGGCGGGCATTCCTGTCTGCCTCTGTGCCAAATGCCAATACGCCGCGACAGCGGCGCGCTCGTGGCCCTGGGCCACTGTAGGGGCGAGGCGGGCCTCGCCCGTCGCGCGGATTCGACCGCCCGCAGATGATAAGATAGCGACATTTCAGGCAACACCATGATAGACACACAACAAACCAGTAATCCTGGCAAAACGACCAGACCCGGCAAGACCGGCATCCGGCCCAATATCCTGCTCAACCGCTTCGTCACCCGCTTCATCACGCCGGTGGTGCTGCTGGCCGGACTGCTGATCCTTGCCTTCTTCAACTTCAAGGGCGTGCTCGATACCACCACCACGCAAGACAACCTGTTCCGTGGCGAGAAAGCCTATAGCATCGGCGCGCTCCAATCTACCTATGAAGAGCTAACCGGCACGGATCGCCCGGCCATCAGCTACAACGGCTTGAACGTCCTCAGCTACGTGGATTGGAGTTCGACCATCTCTGTTGATGGCCACGTCGTCAACCTCTGGGACAATCAGCACGGCTACGACTATGACCGCAAGAACCCCAATGACAAGCAGTTCTTTTCCACCTCCACCGGCCCAAGCTGGCAATTGGTGCAGGTCGTTACCGTCGTAGACGCGCACACCGTCACGGTGCAGTACGATCTCGTCGCCCGCGCTGTGGGCAAGGCCGTGCCGCATCACGTGGAGCTGAGCATCGTGCATTCGCATGCGTCGTGGTATCAGCCGACCGTGCAGAACAACACCACTTTCACGGCAGGTGTGCTGCCTGGCTATCTGCAGAATGCCATCACCGCACATCCGCCGCAGCCCGCTGGCTACGTCACGGTGTCGCTGGCTGGCCCAGCGCTGGCCGACGCGCCGATCACCATTGACAACATGCGCGGCGGCGTTGGCCCCGGCGGCGACATCCAAACCCTGGCCGACTCCTTCACCACCAACTACGTGATAGACAACCCGCAAATCAACCGGCTGACACCGCTCGGCGTCGAGACCATCACCTTCTCCGCCGCCCAATCGCCCATTGGCGCACCCGTCGTCTCACCCACCCCCATCAGCATCTAACCCAGGTGGGGCGGACATTCTTGTCTGCCTCCTGGCTGGGCCGACAGACACGAATGTCTGTCCTACCAGTGGGGCGGACATTCCTGTCTGCCCTCATCCTTACACCTCCCTCACATGAGCCGCCCCACGCTATCGCCTGCATACTTACGCATCAGGCGGTCGGTGTACTGGCTGTAGGTCTCGGCCAGCGCGGGTGAGGCGATCACCAGGATGTTTTCGGCGTTCATCTCGGCGCTATTCGAGAAGTTGTAGGAGCCGGTGATGACGGTATCATCCACCACCATCACCTTGTTGTGCATGAAGTCATGTGTGCTCTCCGGGCTGTAGGGGGTCGAGTTCTTGCCCACCAGCCGGGCGTCGCGCACGATCTCTTCGACAGCGCTGATTTTCCAGGTGTTGTGCGGCACATCGCCCCACTGGCGCACCACCGACTGCATCTGTGTGCGGTCGTAGATGCCGCTGACCTGCGCCCGCCCCGCTTGCATCACATGCTGCAAGGCGTTGATGAAGTGGCCGGAGTTGAGCAGCATGCTGCAGACGCGCACCCGCCGCTGCGCCGACGCGACGATGCGCGCCACCTCCGCGTCAATCTCCACGCCGCGCCCTGGCGAGAAGTGAACCAGCGTATCAGCCGTTGCGCCGCCAAAGCGCAGCGCCACAGGCTGTGTGTCGAACGCGCCGCTGACGCCGATCTCGCCCGTGTTCCACAGGTCGGTGAAGTCGTGGGAGTAGTAGGCGGCTAACGCTGGCGAGACGATGGAGACGATGTTGTTCTCCATGATCTCCCAGGCGTCATCGGTGAAGTTGGTCGAGCCGGTCCAGACGGCGGCGCTGGGCTGCCCGGCGTCCCTCACCACATATTTGTTGTGCATCAGCTTCAGGCCACCGATGCGGCGGAAGGGATAGCCGAGCGCGCGCACATACTGCTCCGTTCCCTGCGGGGCGGGGTCCATGCCAGCGGCAAGTTGGGGCACTTCGGGTTTGTCGCCGTCGAAGGCGATGCGGATAGTGACGCCCGCGTGTGCCCGCTCGCCCAGCGCATCGGCGACGATGGCGAAGAGTGGATCGCTGAGGCGGAAGTCGTAGAGCGCGAAATCGAGGCTGTGCTCTGCGGCGGCGATGAACGCCGCCAGCCGCTGCGCCACGTCGGTGGCGTGCTGCTCGTCCTGCGCCAGAAAGTATGGGGTGAGGGTATCGCCGTCCCGCGGCGCGAATGCGTTCATTGTTCGGTCCCGGCCATGTGGCGGGTGGCTTGGCCCATCTTCTCTTCGACGGTGGGCTGCGCCCGTCCGGTGGCGGCGATGCGCGCCGCTACCTGCTGCTCCACGCCGGTTTCGATCACCCGCAGCACCTCATCGAGGTCATCGGTGAGCGTCCAGATATCCAGGTCGGAGGGGGCGACGGTGCGGTAGCGCATCGCCAGGGTGTCGCGCATCCAGTGCGCCAGCGGCTCCCAGAAGTCGCGGCCCACCATGATGATCGGCGCCTGGTGGTCGAGTTTGCCGGTCTGCACGAGGGTGAGCAGTTCGAAGAATTCGTCCAGGGTGCCATACCCGCCAGGGAAGAAGACATAGGCGTCGGCGGAGAAATCGAGCATTACTTTGCGGCTGAAGAAGTAGTGCAGGCTGGTGGAGCGGGTGACATACGGATTGATGCGCTGCTCGTGGGGAAGCTGGATATTGATGCCGACGGAATCGCCCTGCCCCTCATACGCGCCCTGGTTGGCGGCCTGCATGATGCCGGGTCCGCCGCCGGTGACGACGGTGCAGCCCTGCTTGGCGAGCCGGAAACCGAGTTGCCGCGCGAGCTGATAGGACGGGTGGGTTTCAGGCAGACGCGCGGAGCCAAAGATGGTGACGCTGCGCTGCATGTGCGCGATGAAGGTGAAGCCTTCGACGAATTCGCTCATGATGCGAAAGATGCGCCATGATGGGCTATGCTCGAAGTCGGGGAAGCCGTCGAAGCGGCTCGGCTCCGGCGTTGGCGTATCTGAAGCGTGCGACATACGATATCCTCACTATCCTCACTTCTGGCGGAGATGCTCGCCAGCGGCGGGCGGACATTATCTGGATGGTAGCACAATGAGGCGGGCGGTTGAAACCGCGCCACGGGCGCCCTCCTCGGAACGGCTCGGAGGGACTTCGCTCCGCTCGTCCACCGGACGCCCCTACGGATGGCCTACGGCCGCAAAACCCGCCTACGCGGGTTGGGGAGATTTTTTCGCCATTTTCGCTGCGATTTCTGCCGCTCTCGGCCATCAGTGGCTGAAATGGCCGATTGTGCGGTGCGTATGGGGTGATGTGACGGGAGATGGCTGGAAGTGACGGGATAATTTTCGCCGTTTTCGCCGCAATTTCGCAGATGAGGCAGTTGCCGATTCTGCCGATTTGGCAATGTGTGCATGATGGCAGTTGCCGATTCTGCCGATTTTTCGATTTGCGCGGTGGGTGGGCGGGGGAGTAAAGCGAGAACGCGGCATGAATGCCGGAGGTAATCTCGGATGGGAGATGCGCGGAGGGCGGGCTGGGTGGCGTAGGAAGCTCGTGGCCTGAAGAGCCACGGGTAATCTTGTGCGAGGGATAGCGGTGATAGTGGCGATGGGTGATAACACAGGCTCGCGGCATGAATGCCACGGGTAATCCTAGTTGCAAGCAGTGGCCGCACTGGCCGCGCTGGTAGACTAGAATGTCCGCCCCACCAGTGGCCGATGGGGACGATGTTCCACGGATCTCGGCCATACATGGCGGGAGCACAGGCGCGGGGGCTGCCCGCCTCTGCCATAGATGGCCGGAGCACAGGCGAAAGGGCATGAATGCCAGATGGAGTGGCCGAAGTGGCTGAAGTGGCTGAAGTGGCCGATTGCGGATATTCGGTTGGGAAGGTGCGGGGTGGGTTGGCGGGGAGGATGGTCGCGCGACTGAGGAGGGCGCACGCCGCACCACGGGCGTCCACCGGACGCCCCTACGGATTGGGGTTGGTGGAATCGGTGGGAGTGGGGTCAGCGTTGGGAGTGGGGGCGAGGGGGTCGTGGCGGGCACGCCAGGCGGCCTGGGCGGCGCGGTCTTCGGCACGGTGGCGGGCACGGAGGTCGTCGAGGATGTGGTCGTAGGCGGTGGCGTAGGCGTGTTCGTCGGCGTAGAGGGGTTCGGGGTCGAAGGGGTCGGCGTGGTGGGTGAGGTGGGCGACGGCTTCGGGGCTGGGGAGGTCGCCTTGGTCGGTGAGGCCGAATTGCTGGCGGAAGGCATGCCAGGCTTTGAGCAGGTAGGGCGGGAGGTTGTCGGGGCCGTCCTGGCGGAACTGGTAGACGATGCGAGTTGGTGGGTAGGGGTCGTCGGTGTTGTCGGGGTTGGTGGGGTCGTCGGACCCTACGGGCGATGCGGGCATCGCCCCTACACCTGCGTGGGAAGGGGAGGCAGAGGCGCGTGCGGTGGAGGTGGGAGCGCAGCCGGTGAGGCGGACGAGTTCGCGTTCGCTGGCGAGGGCGGTGTGGAGGTAGCGGGGGCCAAGGGGGCTGAGGCGCGGGCGCAGGGCGGCGAGTTCGTCGTGGGAGCCGTTTTGGAGGAGGTCGAGGGCGAGCTGGTCGAACTGGCTGACGCGCTCGTAGGATTGCCAGGCGGCGGTGGAGATGGCGAGGGTGCGATCTATGGCGAGCTGGCGCTGGATGCGGGGGTCGAGCTGGTGGGGGTCGGAGAGGCGGGATTTGAGGGCGGCGTTGATGGCGTCCTGGACGGTGGCTTCGGGGAGGCCGAGGCGGGCGGCGATGGCGGGGATGGTGTGGCCCTGGCAGTAGAGGGTGTAGGGGGAGTTGTCGTGTGGTTCGCCGGGCGAGGCAGGCCTCGCCCCTACATTGGTTGGGTGGGGGGAACCAGAAGCGGTGGGGTTGTCGGTGGTGATGTGGTCCTTGGGGGTCATGGGATGCGGTTCCTTTCGGTGATCGCGGCCATCAATGGCCGGTGGGATAGCGGAGAGCGGGCGGTTGAAACCGCGCCTGAATGGCGTACCGCCGCGAAACCCGCCTGCGCGGGTTTGGGACAGAGGCAAGATGGATGAGAATTTGGGCGGTGGGGGTTGGAAATGCGAAGACGCCGCTTCCACCGGACCGCGCCGCAGGAGGGTGCGATCTGGGGAAGCGGCGCCGAATTTCTGGCTCACCGCAGGATGGGCGCACGCCGTGCGCCCCTACGAAATGACGATGATACGGGTGACGATGGTACGAAAGAGAATGATGGGATAGGTGAGGGGATGGTGTGCCCTCACCGTTGAGTATAGAACATATTTTCTATTTGTGCAAGAGGGTGGGTAACTTCGGCCATAAATGGCCGGAGCACGGCGACGGGGGCATGAATGCCGGAGGGGATGCGTGCGGACGGTGCGGACGGTGCGGACGGTGCGGACGGAAGCGTGGAGGGCGGGATGGGTGGTGGGGCGAGGACGTAGCATGAATGCCACGGGTAATCGCGGTTGGGGATGAGCCGCTGAGACAGCGGCGCTACAGGCGGGCGGAAGCGCGGGGGGCAGGATGGGTGGTAAAGCGAGAACTCGGCATGAATGCCGCATCTCATCCCGTGCGAGGGAGAGATCTGTGGGGCGGCTGCGAAGATGTGGGCATGAGATTAGCGCCGGCCTTCAGGCTGGCGGCCTGCCTCACCACAATCGTGCCCATTGGCGGGAATCGTGCGGATGGGATTGGCCCCGGCATTCATGCCCATGCGTCCGTGCTCTGGCCATTGATGGCCGAGACACCGCCCTGATTCGGGCAAGAATTACCCGCCGAGGGAGTTCGGGTCGAGGGCCAGTGCGCGGTCATAGGCGGCCAGTGCCTCACTATAGCGATTGAGGTCGGTGAGCGTGGCGCCCTTGTTGGCCCAGGCGAGGGCGTAATTGGGATCGAGGGCCAGTGCGCGGTCATAGGCCGCCAGCGCTTCGTCATAGCGGTTCAGGTCGTTGAGTGCGTTGCCCTTGTTGGTCCAGGGGTGGACGGAGTTCGGGTCGAGGGCCAGCGCACGGTCAAGAGCGGCCAGCGCTTCGTCATAGCGGTTCAGATTGCGGAGCGTGGCACCCTTGTTGTTCCAGGTCACGGCGTCGTTGGGCATGATGGCCAGTGCGCGGTCATAGGCCGCCAGCGCTTCGTCATAGCGGTTCAGATTGCGGAGCGCGTTGCCCTTGTTGGCCCAGGCGAGGGCGTAATTGGGATCGAGGGCCAGTGCGCGGTCATAGGCCGCCAGCGCTTCGTCATAGCGGTTCAGGTCGTTGAGTGCGTTGCCCTTGTTGGTCCAGGCGTCGACGGAGTTCGGGTCGAGGGCCAGCGCACGGTCAAGAGCGGCCAGCGCCTCGTCGTTGTGGTTGAGGCCGTTGAGCGCGGCGCCCTTGTTGATCCAGGGTCCTGCGTCGTTGGGTTTGATGGTGAGCGCATGGTCGCTGGCGGTAAGTGACTCTGTCCAGTGGCTCGCCTCACCGTTCGCGTAGCCCAGGTTGAACCAGGCGTCGAAGTTGGTGGGGGCGAGGCGGGTGGCGCGCTCGAAGAGCGGGATCGCCTCCTCGTAGCGTTTCTGGGCACTGAGCGCCTTGCCGCGTTCGATCAGGTCGCCGGCGCTCTCGCTGGGCAGTGGCGCGGTGGGAGCGGGGGCCGCGCCGCGCGGGGTAAGCTGGAGCAGTTGCAGGGTGCGGGCGATGGCCTCATCTTTGGGGAAGGGCTGGTGGTTGGGGCCATCTATGCGGCGGAAATCATCCAGGAAGATCAGGTCGTCGAAGTCGGCGGGGTCAAGCTTGGCGGCGACGACGGGCAGGATGATGCGGCTGGGGTCGCGGGTGTAGAACTTATACGCCCAGGTGCATTCGCGCGGCACCCACTCAGAGGCAAAAGCGGCTTTAGAGAGCACGACGAGGAAGACGGGACGCTGGCGGATCTCACTGGTGATCTTGGTGAGCAGTTCACCGGTGCCCAGGCTGTGCTCGTCGTACCAGACATCGGCACCCGCCCCGCGCAGCGCAGACGTCAGGGCGTCGGCAAAGGCTTTGTCGGCGGAGCTATGGCTGAGGAAGATGCGCATCTGGTTCGTCTGGGTCATGGCGGCGGCCTCCTCGCGGTGTGGACGCGCTCGTATGCAGGCGCGGTGGAATGGGAGTTGCGCGTGTATCGTGCGGGCATTATAGCATATGGGGCGGCGATGCGCGCTCTCGGCCATGATGCACTTTTGCCAATTGATAGGGACACGCGCTCGATCTCTAACCCGCGCAGGCGGGGCCAGCCTGCGGCGCAGCTAGCGACGTGTAGGAGCGGAGCAGGCTGTGAGCGAAGCGGAGTGGCCGCAGGCCATACAGGCGCGGTTTCAACCGCCCGCTCCGCTCCCTGGGCAGCCTGTGGCCGCGCACCGTATACTCTCTTGCATGACACGTTGCCAGTGTACGAGGCGCCGGAGATGGGCTTTCCGGCGTGCGCGCGGCTGGTGGATGGGAGCAATTGTCGTGGCGAACCACCCGCGCATCCTGGCGATAGCCAACGCCGACGCGCCCTACACCTTCGATCAGACGACCGTTCGCGCCTTCGCACAGGACCACATCCTCGGTCCCGATTGGCGCGAGCAGCCCGCGCAGGCAGAGCAGGCGCGCCTGATCGCACGGCTCTTCGCGGCCAGCCGCGTGGAGACGCGCCAGAGCGCGATTGACATCGCGCAGTATTACAGGCAGTCCCGCACGACCGGCGAACGCATGCAGGACTACCAGACGGCGGCGTATAGCATGGGCCGCGATGCGCTGACGGCGTGCCTGCGCGACGCGGGCGATCTGCACGGGGCGGGCGACATCAGCGACTTCGTGGTGGTCTCTTGCACGGGCTATAGCGCGCCGGGGCTGGACATCCAGCTTGCGCGGGATGAGGGGATGCGGCGCGACGTGCGGCGGGTGATCGTCGGGCATATGGGCTGCTTCGGCGCGGTGGTGGGGCTGCGGCAGTGTCTCGCGGCGGTGCGGGCCTATCCAGGGGCGACGGCTGCGCTGCTGAGCGTGGAGCTGACCAGCCTGCACTTCTCGCCGACGCTGGACCCCGAAGTGTTGACGGCGCTGGCGCTCTTCGGCGACGCGGCGGCCTGCGCGCTCATCGGCGACGACCCAGCGGCGACCGGACCCGAACTGGTGGATGTGTACTGCGCCGCCGACTTCGCCAGCGCCGACCAGATCTCCTGGGTGATCGCCGACGAGGGCTTCATCATGGGCCTCTCGCCGCGTGTGCCCGTCACGCTGCGACGCAATGTGGCGGGGGTGGTGGAGGGGTTGTTGCAGCCGCATGGGCTGGCGGCGCGGGATGTGGCGCACTGGGTCGTGCATCCGGGCGGGCCGAGCATCCTCGATGCGGTGGCGCGGCGTCTGGAACTGAGCGACGAACAGATGGCGCTCTCGTGGGAGGTGTTGCGCGACCGGGGCAACTGCTCATCGGCGACGGTGCTGCTGATTCTGGAGCGGCTCATCCGCTCTGGGCGGGCGCGGCGCGGCGAGTGGTGTGTGCTGATGGCGTTCGGGCCGGGGCTGACGCTGGAAACGTGTCTGCTGCGCTTCTGAAGCTCAACCCTGGTACGATGGTCCCTGGCAGCGCGGCATGCGTTGACAGGCTGACGCCGCACGGCTACAGTAGAAGGGAATAACCCGTACACGCACGAGCGGTTTGGCTCGGCGGAGACAATCGAGACGATTTTGCTGATAGTGGGAGGGTAGTGCGGATGGATCGGGGCCGATTCCCTCGCGACGGATACGAGCATGACGACGACTCGTATAATACCTACGACCACGACGCCTATGCGTCGTCGCAACACAACGGCTATACCGGCGAAGATGGCGCCTATTCGTATGAGAGCGCGGCCTACACGGGCTACGACAACGCCTATGACACCAGCTACAGCGCCGAGGGGCGCGCGCTGCTGCCCATAGACGAAGACGCGAACCTGCCCGCGCTGGCAAGTAGCCAGATGCCGGTGACGCCGGTGATCATCCCTGGTAGCGGCGTCTCGATGGGCACGCCGTTCATCAAGCGGCGCGAGCGCCCGCTGACGCTGCGGCTGACGGTGCTGGCGCTGACGGCGTGCGTTCTGGTCTCCGGCCTCTTCGCGGTGACGCCGCTGGGCAGCAGTGCCGATTCGGGCATCAGCTCGTTCCAGGCGCTTTCGGGCGCGGTGGTCTGGAAAAAAACAGTCAGTTACCACTGGTACATCGCGCAGTCCGGCGACACCCTCGAATCCATCTCCACGGCGCAACACGTGCAGATTGGCGGCATCTACGAGCTGAACGGCCTGTTCCTCGGCCAGGAAGTGCAGACGGGCATCGCGTACAAGATTCCCGACGACCCCTTCTATGGCAAGGGCTTCAAGCCGCGCACGCTGATTACGCCTGGGTCAGGGGCGACGACCTTCGGTGATAGTCCGTGGACCTCGATTGCGGGCACGCCGACCCCCGAACAACCCTGCTCACCGAACGGCAACGGCAACCCCACGGCCTACAAGCTGGTCTCGCCGAATCCCGGTTCACACTGGGTGCGCGGCTTCACCTACTATCACAATGGCATAGACATCGCAGCGCCACAGGGAAATAAGGAGCGTGCGGCGCAGGCCGGGCAGGTGATCTGGGCGGGCTGGGATTTCTACGGCCTGGGCTATTCGGTGAAGATCAACAACTGCAACCACATCTCGACGATCTACGGGCATATGATTCAGATCATCGCCAAGGTGGGGCAGTTTGTGCAGCCGGGCGACATCATCGGCCTGGAAGGCTCGACCGGCTTCTCGACTGGCCCGCACCTGCACTTCATGGTGCTGTGGGATAACGTGCCGGTTGACCCGATGCCGTACTTCGGCTACAGCATCTGCAAAGCGACGGGCACCTGCTAGCGGGTGAGCGGGTGAGCGGGTGAGCGGGCGGTTGAAACCGCGCCTACATGGCCTTCGGCCACAAAACCCGCCGTCGCGGGTTGGGCATCGAGAAGGGTACATGAAGCGGCCAGTCTCCAGATGGGGGGCTGGCCGTTCTCGTTGTCTCCTTGCGCTGAGGGCGGGAATGTGTTATCAATTAAGTGATGACTAAATCGTTTTTCCAATGAGGTAGCTAGGTGAAGACTCATGGAACAGCCAGCGCGCGCAGCCAGATGAGCGCGCAAGCGTGTACGCTGCCAGGGGCGGACCCAGAGCGGGTGGCACGTGGGCGCGCGGGGCTGTTGGACGAAGATAGCGCCTTCGCGCTGGCCGAGACGTTTCGGGCGCTGGCCGACTCGACGCGGGCGAAGATTCTGTACGCGCTGCTGCGCCAGGAACTCTGCACCTGCGATCTGGCGGCGATCATCGGCGCGTCGGAGTCGTCGGTCTCGCAGCACCTGCGGATGCTGCGGCAGTTGCGGCTGGTGAAGAGCCGCCGCGAGGGCAAGCGCGTCTTCTACGGGCTGGACGACCTGCACATTCGCGTGCTGCTGAGCGTGTGCCTGAGCCATGTGCGCGATACGGAGCGGGCGCATGAAGGGCTGGAAAAGGTGCTGACCTTCTTCGATGTGGATGGAGAACCCGCCTGATGCGCGGGTAGGTGAGTCGCGTGGAGGCGCGTATGGCGAGCGAGCATGGACATATCCATAGCATGGCGGGCCGGAAGCTGGGCATTGCCTTCGGCCTGACGGCGCTGATTCTGGCCGTGGAGTTGGTGGGCGGGCTGCTCTCGCATTCGCTGGCGCTGCTCTCCGACGCGGGGCACGTGCTCACCGACATTGTGGCGCTGGGGCTGGCGTGGTTTGCCGCCGTGCAGGCCGAGCGGCCCGCCAACGCGCGCAAGACCTTTGGCTACCACCGCACGGGCATTCTCGCCGCGCTGGCCAACGCCGTCACGCTGATCGTCATCGTGCTGGTGATCGCCATCGAGGCAGTGCGGCGCTTGCAGCATCCAGAGCCAGTGACGCCATGGCTGATGTTCGTAGCGGCATCGGTGGGCATCCTCGTGAATCTCGCCATCGGCTTCGGTCTGCGCAGCGAGGGCAGCGACAACCTGAATGTGCGCGCGGCGCTGCTGCATGTCTTCGGCGATGTGGGGGCGTCGGCGGCGGTGATCATCGGCGGCATCGTGATTCTGCTGACGGGGTGGTATCCCGCCGACCCGATCATCTCGCTGGTGATCGCAGCGTTGATCGCCTGGGGCGCGTGGCGGGTGCTGCGCGAGACGCTGGACATCCTGATGGAAGCCGCGCCGCGCGATGTGAATGTCACGGAGTTGGTGCGCGATATGGTGAATCTGCCAGGGATTCTGGGCGTGCATGATCTGCACGTGTGGTCCATCGCTGGCGGCATGCGGGCGCTTTCGGCGCATGTGCAGGTGAAGGAGCGACCGCTGAGCGCGTGTGATGGGCCACGCGACGAGATCAACGCGCTGCTGCGCGACCACTATCAGATCACGCACACGACGATCCAGTTTGAGTGCGTGGGCTGCATGCCCAATGACCTGTATTGCTCGCTGAACGCGGCGGGTGAGCATAGCCATCATCACAGCCACACCCACGCGCATGCGCATGCGCACGGCGATACGCCGCACTCGCATGAGGCGACCGGCGATGGAGTGGATCCGCGGCGCGATGATGCGCTACGGGAGAGCGCGCGATGAGCGTTCCACTGCACAGCCCGGCGGCGGCCACGGGCGCAGCGAGCGAGCGCGCCGAGGCGTTGCGCGCGGGGGTGCGGGTGGAGGCGCTGACGATGGGATGGATGACCATTGAGGCGGGTGTGGCGATTGGCGCGGGGCTGCTGGCGGGGAGCGTGCTGCTGGTGGCGTTCGGCGTAGATAGCGTGATCGAACTGCTGACCGGCGGCGTGCTGCTGTGGCGGCTGGCGACGGAGGCGCGCGGCGGCACACTGGCGCGGGTGGAGCGGGCGGAGCGGCGGGCGGCATGGGTGACTGGAATCGGGCTGGCGCTGCTCTGTGTCTATGTCGTGGCCAGCGCCGCCGTGGGGCTGCTGACGCAGACGCGGGCGGAGCGCTCGCTGATGGGGATCGCGCTGGCGGTGGCGGCGCTGCTGCTGATGCCCGCGCTGGCCTGGCGCAAGCGTGTGCTGGCGGCCCGCCTGGGCAGCGCGGCGCTGCGCGGGGACGCGGCGTGCTCGATCACCTGCGCCTATATGGCGGCGACGCTGCTGGTGGGGCTGCTGGCCAATGCGGCCTTCGGCTGGTGGTGGGCGGATAGCGCCGCCGCGCTGGCGCTGCTGATCTGGCTCGTGCCGGAGGCGCGCGAGACGCTGGCGGCGGCACGCGAGGGGCGCGGCGGCTGTGGCTGCGGGGATGACGATGTGTGCGAGTCGAATCGCGACTAGCGCATACGCTGCCCATAGGCGACGTAGACCGGAGAGAGGCAGCGAACCTGAGACGACGCCGTATCCGCACGGGCGGTGGCAAGGGT
Organism: Ktedonobacterales bacterium; assembly: GCA_030167145.1. Taxonomy (GTDB): domain Bacteria; phylum Chloroflexota; class Ktedonobacteria; order Ktedonobacterales; family JADMIN01; genus SMAG-U1939. The sequence continues at coordinate 1,864,069 of CP126532.1, forward strand.
CGTGTCGAATTGCTCCTGTGTGGCGATGCCCTGGGCCACGATCAAGCTGCCGAGCGCCGGGAAACCGTTGAAGAAATCGGTCGCGAGCAGCATGCCCAGCCGGTCGCCATGTGCGCCGAATGGGAGAAGCATCTTGCGCGCGGTGATGTTGGCGAGGCCAGCGTCGCGCAACAGATCGCCTACGGCGCCGCCATCGGAGAAGAGGACACCGCGCCGGGCGAGCATTTCCGTGACCCAGTGCATCAGCATGTCTACCGCTGGCCCGCCCTGCTCCAGCGTCGTCGCTTCGACGGACTCCACCCAGCCGCCAATGCGCGTCACCCGGACCATTTCGTTGACGACGAAGGGCCAGCGGTCGTGGGGCAGCGCGGTGACCAGCAAGCGCATATGTACGAAGTCGAAAGCGCCGTCGGCGAAGGGGAGTCCCTCTAAGATGTTGCCTGGCACGAACTCATAATTGCTGGGGCGCAGGTCCAGCCCCACGCCGGTTCCCGCGCGCTCATCGGTCGGCGGGAGGTTGACATCCAGGCCGATGACTTTGGCGCGGGGAAAGTGGGTGGCCATTTCACGCGCCCAGACGCCGGTTCCAGTGCCGACATCCAGAATGCTGGCGGGATCGGTGACCGGCGCGGCGTAGATGCCCTGCAACGCATAGCGAAAGACGTAGTGCTGAAAGTCAAGTCGGTTTGTTTCCTCGATGTCAACCGGAAACGGATAGGGAACGCCGGGCGTCCGCCTGCGGCCATCCAGCGCCATGATCGGCACGGCATGCATTGCCACCTGCGCGGAACCGCGCCGCAACCAGCCAAACCATCTCATTGGGTTGTGTCCTTTCCGTTGTATGTTCGCACGGTCTGGTGTGTAGGGCTGGCAGCCAAACACGTGAAGCCGGAATCGCGCGATAGTTCCTATATGGGATAGAAGGGGATGCCGGGGAGGAAGTGATCTGGCTGATAGCGCTCTGGCAGGTAGAGCGTGAGCAGAGTCATTCCTACCTTGTTGGGAGGGTCTTCCACGAGATCGCCGCCGATTGCCTGGATGTCGCGCCGGGCGGCGCGCGCTCTTGCGATGTTCGTGGGGTTCGCGAGCATTGCCTGATAAACCACCATCCGCATAGATATGTGCTGCGCTTCCTTTGTTGGCGGCTATCATGCCTCAACCTTCGAAGCATATGGGCCGTCTTCCTGCCATTCCGTTCTCACCTGGTGTCAGCCATCCTGTATTCAGTCCACGGTCCACCTCCCTTCCTCCACGTGCCGTTCCTGTAGGCGCTCTCCCCGCGCAAAATTCCTGGCTCCGCCGCGCAACCACACCCTACGGTTGTCAGTGTACACCGGCTGTCAATAGCAAGTTGTCCCGATTTTGGTGTCTGGAATCCCAGCACTACGCACAACGGCGCACAGTCACCATGACGCCGTGAATGGCATACTGGTTCATGAGATTCATGGCAGCGCTTATCTTCGAGACACAGGGAAGTTCATCGTTCATGCTCAAAACGAGAACCAGGACCGCACTCAATACGCCTTTGCACGGGCGAATGCTCTGGTGCTTTCGAGGAGACATCCATGTCTACTTGCCAAAGTATTGATAGAGGACGTAGAGCAGGTAGAGCAGTAGCAGGACGAGGCCGATGCGCCAGTGCAGCCGCGTGCGCAAGAGCAGGACAAAGAGCAGCACGGTTGAGCCGATCATGACGAGAATGTCTATCCCTACCGCTTGCGTATTGGCGATGACCGGACTGGCCAGCGCGGAGAGGCCCAGCACGAGGGTGAGCACGAAGATGTTGCTGCCGATGGCATTGGCGACGACGATGCCGCTCTGGCGCTTCAGGCCGCCCGCGAGGCTGATGGCTTTGTCGGGGAGGGTGGTGCCGATGGCGACGATGGTGAGGCCGACGATGGTTTCTGAGACGCCGAGGGCGTGCGCGAAGTAGACGGCAGGCTCGACGACGAGGTAGGCGCCCAGTGAGATCGCGACGACGCCGATGACGAGAAAGAGCAGATGGACGGGCAGTGAATGGCGCTCTGATGCTTCGTGCTCATCGTCGTCATCATCATCGTCGTCGTCTTCCGCTGGCAGCACGTCTTCCTGGCGCACGCGGCCAGCGCGGATGAGCAGGAGGATCGAAGCGGCATAGATGGCGAAGATGCCGATGAGCGCGCCGCCAATGGGGCGGGTGATGGGGCCAGCGACGAGGAGACCCGACACGAGCAGGGTGATCGCCAGCATGGCGAGGGCATAGAAACGCGCGGTGCGCTCCACGACGAGAGGCTTGCGGCCAAACAGCCCCAGTGGAAACGAGCCTAACACATTGGCGATGGTCGAGCCGAGAATGTCGCCGATGGCAATGCCGCTATGCCCGCCGATCACGGCTGTGAGCACGACGACCAGTTCTTCCCATTCGGCGCCAGCGGTGAGCAATCCGACGAGCGTCTGTGGGGCGTGCAGACGTTTGGCGATGTCGGCAATGGCATCGGTGAACCAGTCAGCGCCGCGCTCTAGCAGCAGCAATCCGGCGAGAAACGCGAGGATGTATGCTACGGCCCGCCAGGGTAGCGGTAGCGCGTCTACGAACGGCAGCATGCTCACCCCCTCTGCGCTAAATCTATCACCATCATCCCGGCTTATTTCACCACATCTTAGTGGAGCGTGAAGGTCGTTGCGCCAGATGCCTTCTCATCGCGTCCGCCGGGTGGTGGCGCTTGTCCGGCTGCGCCTGGCCGCCAGTTGAACGAAACCGCGATGACGTATTCGGCGGCTTGGGGTTGCTGGATGAGTACACCGCCACTGGCTGAGAGATCGGCGGTCAGATGAAAGGTATGAGATGCGCCCGCTAGAATCGTAGGTGGGAAGTCAATAGTCGGCCCTGGCGGACACGAGTAGGTGTTCTGCGCGACAATGCTCTGCTGGCTGCCCACGGGCAGCACCTGCACGACGATGGGATCGAAGCCGCAGATGTACCAGAGATGGAGCGGTGTTGGCGTCTGGTTGCGTACCGTGACGTCCAGATCCAATGTGACGATGCGCAGCGCCACGGTTCCCCTCTGCTGGACCGCCACAGTAACCTGGACGATCTGCGTGCTTGCCGTTGGGCGCGCTGGCTGTGTCGCATGTATGTTGCCAAAGTGGGATGGTGTGCCGCAACTGGCCAATGTCAATGCTACAAGGGTGGCTAGAGCCGCGACGCCGATGTAATAGCGACTTTTCCTGAGCCAAAACGGTTGGTTCATACCAGACATCCGCACACCACGCACCCTTCCACACATTCCACACATGGAGATTGATGGCTTCGCGTTCTATCGTACTGGCTGCAAGCCGGTGAGTCAATTTTCTTGCGGAGGCTGGCCGAGCATGGGCAGGGAGCGGCGCTTGGGTTTCTCAGATGGGGGAGTGGGGTCAGGGGACGCTGGGGGAGTGGCGGGCGCAGAAGTAGGGGCGCTGGGGAGCATCTGAAGCGGCTGGCGCTGGGGCTTCGAGGGCGTTGCGGGTGAGGTGGGCAACTCGCGGCCCTGAAGGGCCGGAGCACGGTCGGGGGCAGGGGGCGCGGGGAGGGTCTGCCAGCTCGCGGCGGCTTCGTCCATGAGGTCAATCAGCCGCTGGAGCTTGGCCATGACCATGGTGATGTTGGTGCGCTGGCGGGTGTAGCCGTCGGCGTGCATCTCGCGGACCCAGGCGCGCAGGTCGTCGTCTTCGAGGTCGTACCATTTCAGGTCGGCCTGGAGCCGGACATGGACTTTGTAGGCGGGGTCGAAGACTTTGCGCCCGCTGGCTACAGTGGCGTCGTCATCGGCGGGGGCGGGCTGGTCTTCGCCGGCGTGCAGTTCGGCGTAGAGCGCTTCGATGTCGCGGACGCGATAGAAGTTGCCCTTGCCGACGCCCTGGAAGGCGCGAAGGCGCTTGGCGGCGACGAGCGAGAGCAGCAGGTCGCGGTCAATGCCGAGCCGCCGCAGGGCTTCGCCTTCATCCACGAATGAGAATTTGCTGGGTTGGGCCATCATAGCGGTATTTTCACTCCTCGCTTGCGGGCGCAGGCTGGTCCTCGGTAGCGCCCGCACGCAACTCTTCAGCATGTTCATAGAAGATGAGCAGCGTGCTGCCGTAGCGGCGCTCGTCAACCGGGCGCAGGCGGGTGAGCGCCAGGGTGTCGAGCGTGGTACGTTCGCGCGGGTCAATCTGCGCGATGACCAGCCCGCCAGGGTCGGTGAGCGGCGCGGCATCGAGTTGGGTGAGCGCGCGGGCCGCCATGCCCTTGTACTGCGGCGGCGCGACATAGATGATGTCGTAGCGCCTGCCGTTGGCGGCGGCCTGCTCCAAGAATTGGAAGGCATCGGCGCGCAACACCTCGGCATTGCGGGCGAGGCCGGTGATCGCCAGATTCTCTTGCACGCAGCGCAGCGCTTCAGCGCCCAGTTCGATGAACGTGACCGAGGCTGCGCCTCGGCTGAGCGCTTCGATGCCGATGCCGCCGGTGCCCGCGAAGAGGTCGAGCATGCGGGAGTCGCGCACATCGCCGCTGAGGATGTCGAAGAGCGCGGTTTTGACGCGATCCATCACCGGGCGCGTGCCAGGCGTCTTGGGCGCTTTGAGCTTGCGGCCCTTGGCGATGCCTGAGACGACACGCATGTGCTGCTCTCCTTTTGCTTTCCTTCTTGCCGCGCTGGCGCTGGTGCGCTAGTCGCCGTTGGGTGGCGCGGATGGCTGGGCGCGTCCGGTCGTGCGTGGGCGCGCGGACGGCGCTTTGCGCTCCGTAGTGGCGGGCGGCGCACTCGCATCGCTGTCCGCCGCGCTGGTTTCGGCGGTGGCGGCATGGGCCTGCACAGCGCGCAGTTCGGCCAGCACCAGCGCGACCTCTTCGGCGAAGGTATCGCGCTTGCCCCAGCTTACCAAAGCTTCGATCTGCTCTGCGCCGAGCTTTTCGGGCGAGATCTTCCACAAGCCCTGGACGAGCGCCCGCGCGTTGACATCGCCAAGCTCCTGCACGACGATGTTGCGATAGGCGCGGCGGATGTCCGCAGTGGGGACGCCGCCGCCCCGCACGCCGCGCATCTGGCCGATAAGCTGCATCGCGTGGCTCTGCTCGCCGCTGGCGAGCGGCGCGGATAGCTCGCGGCCTTCAAGGGGCGGAGTACGGGCGGGAGTGGTAGGCGGCTCGCGGCTCTCAACGGCCGGAGTACGGGCGGGGGCGCGGTGAGCGGCGGTGGATGGGGGCGGGCCGAAATCGGGCACGTCGTCGAGGTCAAAGTCGTCGTAGCCGAGGTCATCATCGTCGCTGGTGATGCCCAGAGGGAGCGGGGTGCGCTGGCTGGCGGCGGTGAAGTCGTCCTCCAGTTCGTCGTCTTCATCGGCTGTGAAGGAGACCTCGTACTCGCCGTCTTCCTCCTCGAAGTAATGCGCTGGCTCGGCGACGCGGGCGCTGGCGGGCGCGGATGTTGGGCGCGCAGACGCGGGGGGCGGCGCGGATTCGGTGGGCGCGGGCGAGCCGTCGCGAACAGCCTGGCGTCGCAGCCTGGCGAGCGCTTCGTTGAGGTTCAGGCCCGCAAGCGATTTGACACCGAGGCGGTCCATCGCCTGCTTGGGATTCAGCCCGAATTCACGCTGTGCGGCGGCGACGAACTCTGGGATGGTGAGCGGCGTCGCGGGGGGAGCGGGTGGCTCTGGCGCTGGCTTTGGTTCGGGCCTGGCGGCGGGTTTCGGCGCGGGCGGCTCACTGGCGCGTTGACGCGCGGCGGGCGCTTCTGGTGCGGGCGGTTCCGGCGTGGGCTTGGCGGCAGGAGCAACGGGTGTGGCGGGTGGCACGGATGGGCGAGCAGATGGCGGCGTGGCGTCGGTGTGGCTTTTGGCGATGCGTGCTGATGCGGCTGGTTCTGTGCGGGCGGGTGGCGTGGGTGGCGACTCGCGGCCCTGAAGGTCCGGAGCGCGCTCAGGGGCGGGGGCGGCGATTGGCGCGGGGGCAACGGCAGCGGGGGCGGCGATTGGCGCGGGGGCAACGGCAGCGGCTTCGACCGCAGGCGCGGGGGCGGAGGCGTCTAGGAGGGCGGCGACGCGGGTGTCGAGCTGGCGCGTGAGGAGGTCCATGCCAGCGGCGGCCTGGCGCAGCAGCACATCTATCTCGTCGGGGGTCGCGCCCAGGGGCAGCGGAACGCCGATCTCCAGCGTCCGTGTCTGGCCATTGACGGTCAGTGTCGCCGATTGACGCAGCCAGATATGTTCGCCGTCACGCTCGAATTGCCGCACGCTGTGCCTCGCTTTCGGGCAGCGCGCGGGAGGCGGCTGCCGCTGGATCTGCTCTCTATTATATGCCACGCATCGGGGGATCGCTGAGTGTTGAGACGAGCGGATGGGGGCGCGCGGCACGGCTGGGAGACGGGTGTATGCGAGGCGAGCGGGCGCGGGTGTGGCCGCGATTGTGCTGAGAGGGCATACCAGGGCGCTGCGCGCGATGTGGCGCGAACACCGCCCGATGGCAATGAGTGATACCAATGAGACAAACAGGCGCCACACGGGTGTCCGCAGGTGGCAAGAACACGAAAGGATCGTAGACGATGTCTACCGTTACACGTCCGCCAACGGGGCAGGCGGGCCAGGCAAAAGCGGGTATACCGGTTAAGTCGTATCCCGCGCCGAAGCAACTGGCGACCATTACCGATTTGACGCCGAAGGAGGCGCAGGCGATTACCGAGGCGGTCAATCCGCTGATCGCCGATGCGCTGGCGCTGTATATCAAGACCAAGAACTTCCACTGGCACCTGTCGGGGTCGCATTTCCGCGACTATCACCTGCTGTTCGACGAGCAGGCCGAGCAGTTGCTTGGCTCGGTTGACGTGCTGGCTGAGCGGGTGCGCCGGATTGGCGGGACGACGATTCGCAGTGTGTCGCATGTGGGGCAGTTGCAGACCATCGGCGATGACAATGATGAGTACGTCGCGCCGGGGGAGATGATACGGCGGCTGATGCGCGATAACCAGCATATCGCGGAGAAGCAGCGCGCGGCTATCGAGATCTGCGAGAAGAACCGCGATACGGTGACGAGCAATAACCTGCAAGAGATTCTGGACGAGACGGAGCGCCGCAAGTGGTTCCTGTTCGAGGTGTTGCAGGGCATCGAGAACGCGGAATAAGCATTGGCTCACCTGTGAGATGTTCGTGTGTCGCCCCAGCCACACATGGCTGGGGCGTTCTTTGTGTGGCAGCGGAGCGGGCGGTTGAAACCGCGCGACGGGCGCACGCCGTGCGCCCCTACAATGGCCTACGGCCGCTCCGCTTCGCTCACAGCCTGCTCCGCTCCTACACGTCGCTAGCTGCGCCGCAGGCTGGCCCCGCCTGCGCGGGTTTGGGACAGACGGGTGTCCGCAGGAATAGGTGAAAGCACATAATGCCGCGGCTCAACATCGTTCGATGGGGACGTAGAGGGCAACGCGGCATACCTTGCTCGCTACCATTACCAATTATTCGGACGATAGAGGGAACGGTGATGGTAGGTGTCCAGGAGGCTAGGATCTTTGTTGTCTCAGCGCATCTCATTTTCATAGTGGCAGCCGCCTGGCCGTAAGGGGAGAGTAGAGATGGCGAATGCACTTCGGGTGATGCTCGAAATCGGGCCAAGAGGCAAGAAGGTGGCGGCAGTGGCGGCGGATTGGCCTGGACTAGAGCGCGGCGCGAAGACCGAGGAGGCTGCAATTGAACGGCTGCAATCCTATCTTCCACGCTATGCACGGGTGGCGAAGCTGGCTGGGATGGAGGCAGAGTTTGCGGACATCACCACGGTTGACGTGGTCGAGCGCTATCCGGGGACTGGCTCAACCGACTTCTGGGGCATCTCGTTCGCGTTTTCGGAGTGCGATGGGCAAGCTATTTCGAGCGAAGAATTGGAACGTGAACTGACCCTGATGCAGGCGTGCTGGGCGTTTTTCGACGATGTACGTGGGCGGGTGTCGGCTGAGATGGAGAAGGGTCCGCGTGGGGGCGGGCGTGATCGGGACCGAATCGTTCGGCATACGTTGGGCGCGGAGCAGGACTGGGCAGCGAAGCTGGGGCTGCGCGTTGATGAAGACGCACTGCTGACCGAAGAGGGCCTGCAAGTACACCGCGACGCCTATTGCGGCGCTATTCGGGCGTTGCATACGGAGGGCAAAATGGCGCGAACCTGGCCGTTGCGGTATCTGATTCGGCACACGGCGTTTCACACGCTGGATCACGCCTGGGAAATGGAAGATAAAGACCTGACCGCCGGGGTCAGACTTGCGCGACAGTTGTAGCATGGAGGCATGACTATGTCACGAGCAGCAACCCGCTACCTCTATCTCGCCCGCCACGGCGAGGCGTTGCCGGATGGGAGCGGCCTATCCGATGCCGGACGCCAGCAAGCAATCCTGCTTGGCCAGAGGCTCCGCACGCGACCGATCACCGTTGTGCATCATGGTCCGCTCCCCCGCGCGCTACAGACGGCGCGGATGATCGGCGAAGAGATGGGCGGCGTGTCTCTCACCAGTTCGACGGCTGCGGGAGACTATGTTCCGTATGTACCTGATCGGAATGAGTTGCCAACGGACATCGCAGAGGTCTTTCTGCGGTTCCTTGAACAGGTTACGGCGGAGGCGGCTGAGGGGCAGGCGCTTGCCGAGCAAGCGGTAGCGCAGTTCACAGGCCCGACGGTGGGCGACACGGACCGGCATGAGCTGGTGATCACGCACAACTTTCTGATTGCCTGGCTGGTGCGTCAGGCGCTCGACGCGCCCCGGTGGCGGTGGCTGGGCCTCAACTTTGGCAATGCTGCGCTCACGGTCATCCGCTATGCGCCAGATCGCCCCCCGTCGTTGCTGATCTATAACGACATGAGCCATCTTCCGCCCGAACTGCGTTGGACCGGGTTTCCTCCTGAATGGCAGGTGTAAGGGCGCGCCACCAGCGCGGCGTTTGCCGGGCAACTATACTATCTCAGCGTTGCCCAAAGAGTTAAAAGCGGAGGCTGCGGTGATGTTCGTGCGCTATCCGGCAGCCTACCGTGATGTGTGGGGGGAAGAGATAACCACCATTGAGAATGATAGTAAGCTCCTGCGGATGCGCGTGCGTGGCGCTGAATTCACCGGTAGCTCGTTTGATAGCCTAGAAGCGCCACACGATGCGACTGAAGCGCAGCTATCCAGCTTCACGTTGATGACTTCGTACAAGATGCTTTGCTCGTGTTGTATTGACTGCGACATTCCTATCAAAGTTGTCGCTGGAAATGAATGCATGGAAGCCACCCTCCACATGCATCTTGACTTGGGGAGTCCACGACCAAATGGCCGCATTGAGCATGAATACCTACAGTTGACGCTCGCCATTGGCGATGCCACTTTCATTTCATCTGGCAAGAGTGGCGGCTGGTTCGAGGATGAACTAGGAGATATTCAACGTGCGTTGCCCGAAGGCATGTATACGAAATCCTGTATCAATTGCGCCTTCTCAGACTACTCAATATTTGGACAGGGCATGTTCGGCGATATGGCCTGCTTTCGCGACAATAGGCAGGCTTATTTGGCAGCGCGAGGTAAACGCGAGTTCATGCGCATTTGGGATACGAAGACCGAACAGGTGCAAGAGACGTATCTCTGCCCCGAGTTTCAACGCCGTACACCCGGAACGGGCTATCGCGGTTGAGTCCCCTCCCCGCGAACGATTGCGAGGAGAGGAAGCGCTTCGCTCTACGGTTCCAGGCGATGGAGGTCGCGCGGGAAGGTGGTGGCGAGCTTGACGTTGGGCAGGCCGGTGAGCTGGGTGAGCACGCGCTCCAGGCCGATGGCGAAGCCGCCTTCGGGCGGCATGCCGTAGCGGAACGCTTCGAGATAGGTCACGAAGGGCGCGACCGGCAGCCCCGCGCGCTCCAGCGCCGCCAGATAGTCGGCGTAGCGGTGTAGCCGCTGGCCGCCCGTCACCAGTTCCATCCCCCGAAAGAGCAGGTCGAACGAGTTCGAGTACTCAGGACGTTCCGGGTCGGGATGCGTATAGAACGGGCGTTTGCTCATCGGATAGCCCGAAACGTAGAGGAAGTCGCTGCCGAACTCCTCACGCGCCCACTCGCCGAGCCAGCGTTCGTCCTGTGGCGAGAGGTCCGGCTCGCCACGCACGTCGAGGCCGTGGCGCTGAAAGATCCACTCCTGCGCCTCGCTGAAGTGCAGGTGGGGAATCTCTGCCGGGACGGTGGGCAGCGCGACACGCAATAGCTCTAGCTCGGCGGGGTAGCCTGCCGCGAGATGGGCAAAGATGTCCGCCAGCACGTCGCGTAGCAGCGCCATCACGGTGAAGTGGTTTTCGATGAAGCCGAATTCGGCGTCCAGGCTGACGTACTCGTTGATGTGGCGCGTGGTGTCGTGCGGCTCGGCGCGGAAGACGGGGCCGACCTCGAAGACGCGCTCGAAGACGCCGACGAGCATCTGCTTATAAAACTGCGGACTCTGCGCCAGATAGGCGGGGCGTCCGAAGTAGTCAAGCATGAAGACGTTGGCGCCACTCTCGGTGGCTGACGCGACGATCTTGGGGGTGGCGATTTCGGTGAAGCGGCGCGCGGTGAGCGCGGCGCGGAAGCCGGCCATGACGCCCGCGCCCAGCCGCAGGATTGCGCGGCGGGTTGGATGACGGTCGGCGACGACGGCGTGATCGAGGATCGTGGTGATGCTCGCTTTGATTTCACGCTTGTTGAGTGCGACGGGTGGCGCTTCGGTGACGGCGGTAATCAGCTCGATATGCGGCGCAGTGAGTTCGACGCCACCGGGGGCCTGAGGCGCGGCGGTGGCCATACCGGTGACGGCGATCACGCTCTCCACGCCCGCGCCTGCCGCCGTGAGCGGCGCGAGGGTGGCTTCATCTTCGACGACGGCTTGGACCGTGCCCCAGCCGTCGCGGAGGACGAGGAAGGTGATTCCGCCCATGCGGCGCAGGGAGTGGAGCCAGCCGGCGAGATGCACGCGCTCGCCAAGATGCGCGCCTACTTCGGTGGTATGGATGCGTTCCATAAACGTCTACTCCTGACTGTCATTCGTGTGGGGTCAACTCGGCGCATGGATGGGAAGCGCGCCCAGAGTGACCCCAGCACACACAGCGTCAGGCGCGTTCCCTCAGATCGTCGGCGTCGGCGTCGGCGTTTGCATCGTCTCCCATTGGGTGATCCTCTTTCTTTGGTTCAGATAGCGGGCGGTTGAAACCGCGCCTGCATGGCGTGCCGCCGCTCCGCTGCGCTCACAGCCTGCTCCGCTCCTACACGTCGCTAGCTGCGCCGCAGGCTGGCCCCGCCTGCGCGGGTTTGGGGCAGAGGCAGACAGGAATGTCTGCCCTACCAGGAGCGAATAGAGAGCAAATAAAAAGCCCTCATCCTCATATTGGAGGACGAGGGCCATTGCGCGCCGCTCGTGGTGCCACCACCATTCGCCCCGACGGCGGACGCATAGTACGCGCGGCGGAGCCTCTATCGGGTCCGCCCACGGGAAGTGGGAGCGAAACCGTCACGCGGTAACGGGCGTGTCCCGAAGCCGGTTAGTGCATTGCACATGAAGTGTGCGAATGGTTCGCCGGTTGGCTCTGGGGTGTCGCGTCGGAAGCGTTGGCGGCGGCGCTCGCAGCGTGTGCGCCGCTCTCTGAAGCGTCAGGATGCTTCCCGCATGGTCCCCATCATGGCCAGTATGATCTTGCGCCCCACTGTATCACAGACGCCGGGCGAGCGTCAAATGCGATTCCTTCTCCCCACGAGCGCGGATGCCGGGGAGGTTATCACGTAGAGTCTCAAGAGCATGACCGGCGGGACTTTCCGCTTCATTGCGACTTTTATAGCAGCTAGGCGTATGATGGGATAGTCGGGGGAAGAGTGCCCTATCATCATAGCAATGTGGTGACATTTTGCCGACGCGAAGGGGGCAGGAGACATGCTTCAGCGTATTCGCTCTTTGGGTAAAGCTGGCCGGGGAGCGCTCGTCATCGCCCTGGCGTTGCTCGTGGCGCTTGCGTTTGCCGTGGTGTTCGGCAGCTTCGGGCGGACATTGCTTGCTGGAGGGGGCACAGCGGGGCCAACTACAGTTCATGTTGTCCGTCATGAAAACATCCCACAAAACCATCTTCCACCGCTCGATATGACGATAAGGGACGCTGCCAAGGTGGGGAAGCTCGCGACTATGATTCGCGCTTTGCCTCGATTTGTCTTCACAGGCCCAATGAGCTGCCCGGCGGATTTTGGTGTGGAGTACGATATGACCTTCACCGATAGTCATGGCGACGCTGTGCTGTCAGTTCAAGCGAACCCATTTGGGTGTAGCGGCCTGACGATAAACGGGGGCGATCAGCGGCGGGCGACCGATGCATTTTGGGCACAAATGTCGGACACGATTAGTGTGCCATTGTCCACGCTGATGGCGATACCAACCGGCACTTCTCGTTAGTTACAGGCGAACGGGAAGGCACAGAGCCGTGAAGGTCAAAGAGGCGATAGAATACATTGAACGCGATGGCTGGTTCATTGTGCGACAAGAGGGCAGTCATCACCAGTATCATCATCTGGCGAAGCCGGGAACGGTGACGATAGCCGGAAAGCCAAGCGCCGACCTAGACCCTGGAACCGCGCACAATATTTTCAAGCAGGCGCACATCCCCTGGCCGAAGGGTCGCAAGTAAGGGAAGGATGAGAAAGACGATGCGTTACCGCTATCTTGTGGTCTATCGCCCAACACCTACAGGCTATGCCGCCAGTGTCCCGGAGTTGCCAGGATGCGTGGCTGCTGGCGACTCACTCGGAGAAACACGCGAGCTGATGCGGAAGGCGCTAGAATGGCATCTCGAAGATATGCAGGCAACCGGGCAGGACATCCTGGCTACAGACCCTGCTGAGGTCGCCGAGTACCTGGAAGTTGACGTAGCCAGCCCGGCCAGCGTAGCAAGCAGCTAATTGTGCGGCGCGAGTTGGGCGGGTGATGGGGCATCGTCGGGCAGCAGGCGATACATACCGTCGTAGAAGCCGCGCACGTAGGGCGGGATGAGACGCAGGTCGGCCATCATGCCAGATGCCATGCTGGCGTACATCTCCCAATCGTTGCGGTCCACGAGCATGCCTGCCCAGTTTTGCGCGGGAATGCCGTGAATGTAGCCGTAGGCGAGACTTTGCAGCCGGGCATAGCGCGGGTCGGTTTCCTTGGAAAGCGCGATGGTGGCGTCAATCAGCGCATCCTCCTGGCCGATGCGGCGATAGTGCCACCAGGCGTGCGCCAGTTCGTGGATGGCGGCTTCGTACTGCGCGGTGAAGAGGAAGACTTTGTTCTGGTCGGGATACCAGTAGCCGCCGCCGCGCGTACTGCTCAGGTCGGCGACCTCGAAGCCGATGGCGGTGCTGAGCCAGTGCTTGGCCTCGTCGGTGTAGGGGAAGGTGGTGAGCACCTCCTGGAGAAAGGCGGCAGCATCTTCAGGCGTGACTGTCGCGGGCTGCGCGTCGTACTTCAGCGCGGATTGCTCTTTAGCCTGTCGCCATGCTTCTCTGATGCGCTGCCACATACGGTCATCTACCCTCGCTCAGGTGTGGTCGGTACATCGGCGCCAATGGATATATCATATCTCAAGCGGAATGTGAGTGGAGATTTCGCGTGCGGGCGTCTGATTCCGCGCTTGCGCCTCCTTGTATTTCGGGACTATGATGCATGCGCATAAGGTGTGATGCATGAGGAGGCGACGATGAACGCCCCGACAACTCCGCCGCGTGCGGCGGCGCAACCCGTGGATCGCGGCAAGGCAGGGGGGACGCTGCGCGGTGTGTGGCTGTTCGTCGCGCGGGCGGCGTGGCTGGCGGTTGCGGCGCTGACCATCGGTAGCTTTGCGTTTGCGACCCCGCTACGCTACGCTCAGCTTGCCGCTGCGTGTTCGATGGCAGGGTGCGCTACGGGCGGGCTGCTGACGTCGGCACGGTTCGCGGCGCTCTTCGTCGTGCTGGAAGCCGTCTCGGCGCTGGTGTGGATACTGGTGGCGCTGGTGATCTTTCTGCGGCGATCTGCTGATCCCATGGCGCTATTTTGCGCGCTCGCCCTGCTCACGTTCGGCGGCGCGCGCTTTCCCGATGTACCAGTGGCATTGACGGGGGCGTATCCGACGTGGTGGCTGCCGGTAGAAGCATTGCGCTTCTTCGGCTCGGCCTGTCTCAGCATGTTCTGCTACACCTTCCCTGATGGGCGCTTTGTGCCGCGATGGACGTTGCCAGCCGCGCTGTTGTGGATCGCCGCGCAGGTACCAGAGTTCTTCGCCCCGACAACGAGTGTCAGTGCGGATGAATTACCAGGATGGTTGCGGCTGGCGGGATTCGGCGGATTCGTGCTTTCGGTGGCAGTCGCGCAGGTCTATCGCTACCGGCGTGTTTCGTCGCCCCGACAGCGCCAACAAACGAAGTGGGTGGTGTTCGGACTAGCGAGCGCGCTGACCGGCTATCTCGTCGTCGCGTTCGTGCTGCCGCTGTTCGTGCCAACGCTGGGGCATCCCACCTTACTGACCTCGCTGGTGTTGACGGGCGCGACCGCTGTGGCGATGTTGATTGTGCCGCTGACGCTGGGCATTGCTATTCTGCGCCAGCATCTCTTCGACATTGATCGCATTATCAACCTCGCTCTGGTCTATGGCACGCTCACCGTGGCGCTGGCTACCGGCTATTTCGCAGGCGTGATCGCGTTGCAGACGCTGGTTACGCCGGTGCTGGGCGCAGACTCGCCGGTCGCCGTGGTGGTGACGACGTTGCTGATCGCGGCGCTGATCCAGCCGCTGCGCCGTCGCATTCAGACGATCATTGACCAGCGATTCTATCGCGGCAAATACGATGCGGCGAAGATGCTGGCTGCCTTCGAGGAGACGCTGAAGAACGAAGTGGACCTGGCAACCTTGCAAGATCGTTTGCTTGCGGTGGTGGCGGAGACGATGCATCCAGTGTCGCTGTCGCTGTGGCTCGCACCGCAGGCGCAGAGCGATGGGGCGAGCACACCGACGCTGAGGGATGATCTGGCAGAGGAAGCGTAGGACGTCGTGCGCATTACCCTGGCAGTGGTTCCGTGAAAGGATGCGCGCGGCGGGCCATGCGGGCGATGACGGCGACGGGCAGCAGCAGCCAGGGCAGGTTCGCCAGCAGCACGATGATGGGATGCGGTGTGGCGTGCGGGCCGGAGAACTCTTCGGAGAGGATGATGGCGACGTTGGTGAGCATGACTGAGGCCCAGATGATGCTGGGCAGGCGAATCCAGTCGCGGCCCGTGAGGTAGGCGTAGATGGCGACGGCATAGAAGGGGCCGAAGCCGAGCGCGTCAATCCAGATGGTCATCTTCCACCAGACGGGACGGGCAATCAGCAGCGGGTCGTAGGTGTGGCCCCACCAGTGGATCAGGTCTACCAGCGGCGCGGGCGGCCAGAGCGGATAGACGAAATGCGCGGGGTCAGGGATGATAAGCTGCTCGATGTCCACGATGTAGGTGATGAAGCCGATGTTGATGAGGAAGAAGGCGACGAAGAGCAGGTCGAGCTTGCGCTGGGAGAGCGGGATGCGGCGGCGCGGCGTGCTGGTGGTGGATGCGGTGCTGGGCGTCGCTGTCTTCGGTGGTGAATCTGCCATGGCATCCCTCCCGCGAACAGGCTGGCGGTTGAAACCGCGCGGAGGGCGTCCACCGGACGCCCCTACGGATGGCGTGCCGCCGCAAAGCCCGCCTGCGCGGGCTGGAGATAGAGAAGGTGGACGTAGCAATGAGTACAAGAGCATACGCCGTGTGACGGGCGCACATCGCGTCACTAGGGCGCACGGCGTGCGCCCCTACTTTATACTACCAGCCGCTGGGGGATGGCTACATGCGCTTATGACGAGGGGTGAGGCGCGGCGGCAGATGGCAGGTGCGTGGCGAAGCTGGTGATGGCAGCCGCCAGTTCGGTGGGGCGGTCGAAGTAGGGCAGATGGCCCGCGCCTGCTAGGTCCACAAGCTGGCCGTTGGGCAGACTCTCCGCCATGATGGCGGCGATGTTGCGCAGCCCCGGAAGGCTCTCGTCGCCGCGAATGACGAGGCAGGGATGCGTAATGCGCGCCAGATCCGCAGATGTGACGGAAGGCAGCGGGCGGATCATGTCTTCGAGCAGACGCGGGCTATTCTGGCGATAGACGCGCTGGCGTTCCTCCGGCAAGGTCTCCCATAGGCCAGGGGCAATGACCGCCAGCAGTCCCACCACCGCGCCCTCCGGCCCCTCTCTGGCAACGGCGGCATCCATCGCTGGCCGTACCGTCTGGAAGAGCGCCTGAGCGCCCTGTGGATCAAGCGAGAAGATGCCCGGCTCGGCGAAGATGGCGGCGGTGATGAGCGTGGGATGCTGGCGCAGCAATTCAAGGGCGATTTGTCCACCTGAACTGATGCTGAAGAGCAGGCACGGCGCAATAGCGAGCGCGGTAATCAGCGCGGCGGCATCGTCTACGTCGAGTTGCAGCGACCGCTCCGCGACATCGCCGAGAGGGCTGCGCGAGTGGCCACGGTGGTCGTAGCTGATGCAGCGGAAATGCGGCGCGAGGCGTTGCGCCTGGCCGGATAGGTCATCCGCGCTGTCGCCCGCGCCATGGATCATGAGCATCGGCGGGCCAGAGCCGATGTCCTCATAGTAGAGGGTTGTGCCGTTCACGCCGAGCAGCATGGCGCGTTCGTCCTTTCGCACGCCGTCCGCACGCTGGCGGGGTCTGTCACATCGCAGTGTAGCACGCAGGGGCGGAGAGGGCATCCGCCAAAATCACCACGTGGGAGGTGTCGTCACACTACGAAATGCGGCATATCACTTCACGATGCTCTTGACAGGTCTCCGTCTGTCCGTGTACGCTCTGGGTATAACTGACCCGTGGGTCAGTTATGGAGAGCAAATGAAAGCGAGTGTGGTTTTCATGGCTGATGTGCTCCTGGATGCGCGGCACATTTCGCGGTCGTTCGGACGGCGGCCAATTCTGCGCGATGTCTCGTTCACGATTGGCCCTGGCACGCTCACGGGCATTGTCGGCGAGAACGGCGCGGGAAAGTCTACACTGTTGCGTATCCTCGCCGGTGAGTTGCGGCCAAGCGCAGGCGAGGTGACACTGCACGGTGCGCTGGGCTATTGCCCGCAGACGGTGGTGCTGAACGACGCGCTGACGGTAGAGCAGCATTTGCACTATTTTCGCGCCGCGTATAACATCGCCAGCCTGGACCGTGCGTATGCGCTGGTGGAGCGGCTCGACTTCGCGAAGTACCGCAAGACGCTGACTGGCGTGCTGAGCGGCGGGACGAGGCAGAAGCTGAATCTGACGCTGGCGCTGATGCATGATCCGACGGTGCTGCTGCTGGATGAGCCGTATCAGGGCTTCGACTGGGAGACGTATCTGCGCTTCTGGGATCTGACCGGCGAGCTACGGGAGCGCGGCTGTGCGCTGCTGGTGATCTCGCATCTGATCTTCGATCAGCAGCGCTTCGATCAGATACTGGCGCTGGAGCATGGCGAGTTGCATCCTACGGCGGCATCTGAGGCTGCGCCCGCGCGCTAGAGTGCGGAACAGAGACGAGAAAGAAGGAGGGCGCATTCATGCGTACCGCATATCTGACGGCGACGCGCTATACCCTGCTGGAACTGGCGCGCAATCGTCTGGCAATTGGCTTGCTGGCGCTGTTCCTACCGATCTGGTATGTGCTGCTGGGCGAGGCCGTCGGCACGGGCGATGCCGAGTTCAAGCTCAAATCTACGGGCACATTCGTCTACGTGGACGCGCATACGCTCACGTTATTGACCGCTGGTTTCAACGCCATCACGCTGATTATCGGCTTCCTGATCTTCGCATCTACGCGCAAGGGCGGGGACTTCGACCGCAGGCTGGTGCTAAGCGGGCTGTCGCAGCCGGTGATGGTGCTGGCGAAGCTCTCGGCGCTGGTGGTGACGGCGGCGGCGGTCTCGCTGTACGCCGTGCTGATCCTGCTGGTCTTCTGGCGGCCAGAGAATCTGGCGCTGGTCTGGATGGGGCTGTTCAGCGCGGCGCTGATCTACGGCACATTTGGCATGCTGTTGGGGGTGCTGGTACGCAGTGAGCTGGCGGGTTTCTTTATCATTATCATGGTGAGCTTGCTCGATACGTTGTTTCAGAATCCGGTTGACAATCCGGCGGCGAACAAAGATTTTCTCGCCTGGTTCCCTTCGTTCGGGCCGACACAACTGGCGGTGGCGGGCGGATACCTGAACACGATGTCGGGGCGGATGCTGGCGCTCTCGCTGGCGTGGTTTGTCGGATTCGGGGTGCTGGCGCTGCTGATCTTCTGGCGGCGCACACGGGCGTGGAATGCGCGCGGGCGCGCTCAGCAACGGGCGGGGTGACGCCGGGTGGCGGAAATAGAGGTTGGCGGGAATCGGCGGCGGCGGGCTAGAATAATATGGATGAGAGCCAGCAGAAGCCAAAGGACGCGCCAGCCCATGCCACGCCCGAATGTGAGCGAAGAACGCAAGAATCAAATATTGGAAGCCGCGATGACGGTGTTCGCGGAGCGCGGCTTCCACGAGGCGCGCATGGATGACATTGCCCAGAAATCGGGGTTGAGCAAGGGCGCGCTGTATTTGTATTACAAGAGCAAAGATGCGATCATCGCCGCGATGTTGCGCTATTTCTTCACGCTTGCCATGAAGAATCTGCGCCATATGCACACCTTCGAAGGTTCTGTCAGTCAGCAATTGCTGGACTACACGCGCCGTATTGGCGCGGAGGCCGAGCGCATGGCGTTCTTCACGCCGATTGCGTGGGAGTTCTATGCCGTGGCGGGGCGGCAGAAAAGCGTGCGACTCCTCTTGAAAGACTATTTCGCGGAGTACCGCCAGACGCTGGCCGTGCTGATCCAGAAAGGCATTGACAGCGGAGAGTTCCGGCAGGTGAACGCCGAGACGGTAGCGACGACGGTGGCCAGCCTGCACGAGGGGCTGGCGCTGCTCAGTGTGGTGGATCCCAAGGCAGTGAATTGGAGTGAGCAGGGTATGGAGGCCGTGCGGCTGCTGCTCGACGGCCTCAGGACGCGCTAGTTCGTGTGATGACTGACAATTTCGAAGATGGAGAGGGATGGTTCCGCGCCCGCTCCGCGAAAGAACAGCACACCACCAGGGGTTTCGACAGAGCGGCGATATTCATCGAGCGCGTCGCGGCTGTGCCAGACTGAGATACCGCGCCATAGTGTCGGATCATCCGCGCTCTGCACGAGGAACGTCTGGACCATCTGTGAGGGCAGGCGGCTACTGCTCTGGTTGAATGCTGACTGAAGCGTGGGCCACTGCTCATGCGCGACATGCGCTTCGAGAACGGTCATCACCATGTTCGCCATATTCTTCTTCTCTGTATTTCTTCTCTCGCGAGTGATGGGGGCAGTACAGGACGTGTGTACGATGATGCGCGCTACGGATGAGGCACTAAAAGGGAGAAGAGTGGGGGCCGAGATAGATGCGCCGCGATCAACTTTTCGCGCGGCACTAGGGATTATACACGGCACCGGTGTACGATGCGGTAATGGGTATTGCGTTCACTTACGTATGCGGAATCCAACATACGCGGTCAAGTGAGAGGGTAGGCCCGCGCGAAAGCGCGTAGCGCGGGGCGATGCGAAGGCAGGCACGGTTGTTGCTGAGGTGGTGGTGATGCGCCTGGGCATGTCTGCGAGGGCCGCGATGCGAACAACAGGAGGGTTACGGATATGGTGCGAAACGTGCTGCGCTGGAGCGACCAGACGGGTTGCTATGAAGGGGTGACCAGCGATCTGAAGCATGTGGTGCGCGTACCAGCGCGGGAGATTGTGGAACGTATGCTGGCGCTGGCACATCATCCGTCCACACCCGATGCCCAGGGGGAGACGGTGAGCATGTGGGATGCCATGGTGCGCCTGCTCTACCCCGATACCTGGTACGAGACGGCGGCGAACAACCCATCGGTGGAGGTGGCGGATTGGAAGTAGGAGCGTTGGCGGCGTTCCGTAGGGTCGGGATGTCGCCGCCACGTGTGTTCACCGGGAGAGGAGACGCAGAAAGGGCTATGCTGGCCGACAATCGGAGCAGGGATGATAGCCAGCGAGGATGGCGGCCTTTTCCGAGGCGAAGTAGATGCGATGCTCGTCGGCTTCCCGGTGGCCGTGGCCGCAGGATGGGTAGCAGAAGGCGTGGGTGGTGGTAGTGCCGAAGTAGCGCACGCCCTCGCGTGCGAGTTCTTCGAGCGTATCGGGGTCGGCGCCTTCCGCCGTCAGCATCGCGCGCTTGGCATCATTCCCACCCAGCGAATACTGGCCGAGGTGGCCGTCGCTGCGGACGACGCGATGGCAGGGAATCAGGATGGGCACGGGATTGTGGGCCAGCGCGGTACCCACCGCACGCACCGCTTTGGGCGAGCCAATCTCACGCGCGATCCAGGCATAGGGGCGCACCTCGCCGCGCGGAATCTCCAGCGCCTTGAGCAGCACGGCGCGCTCGAACTCTGAGAGGCCGCGCAGATCGAAGCGCAGTTGGGGACGAGCTTCACCACGAATGCAGCTTTCCAGGGTGTGTACCAGGGTCGCGGGTGGCTCTTGCGCCGGATAGATTGGCCCGCCCATCTGCTCGCGGAATGCCTGCTCGAACGCTGCATCGGAGATGGCGCGTGTGACGGTGGAGATACCACGCGGATTGTAGGCGACGTAGACCAGCCCGAGGGGAGTGGCCAACTCAAAATAGGCGTCGCCGATGCCGAGCGTCTTCATTACCGCTGAGCGCAGTGTCGGTGGCGCTTCGACCGCGCTGAGCGCACGCAGATTGCTTACCAGGAGCCGCGCTTGATCCAGCGTCGTATTTCCTGACGTATCCTGTGGTGTATCTCGTGTCTTGTTCATCCCGCTACCTCTTCCAGGCGTCTGCGCGTCACCAGCGCCTCGCGTAACAGCCGCGTGCCTCGATGGACATTCGCTTTCACGGTGCCGACCGGCTGACCCAGCGTTTCGGCAATCTCGCAGTAGCCCACGCCCTCGACATGGCGTAGCACCACGGCGATGCGGTAGCGCGGTGGCAACCCGGCGATCACCATCGCCAACTCACGGCGCTGCTCAGCCGCTTCGGCGGCAACCTCTGGCCAGTCGTGCGCGTCGCCGACGATTTGCAGATGCGGTGTATCGTCGTCGTCATCGTCGAGCGGCGTCTGTGCGGGCTGGTGGCGGCGCACGCGATTGCGATAGATATTGAGCGCAATGGAGAAGAGCCAGGGCCGGAGCGCGAGGGCGCAGACCCGCGCCGCTTCATAGGTTTGCAGCGCGCGGTAGGCGCGCACGAAGGCATCCTGCGCGATCTCCTCGGCATCCTGGGGGCTGCCGGAGATGCGTAGGGCGAAGGCGAAGAGCCGGTGCTGGTAGGCCAGCACCACTTGCTCGAAGCCCGCGTCCAGCCGCGTCGCCAGCGCCGCCGTCAGAGCGTCATCGGTCACGTTACCCGGCCTTCCTGTTGGCATGTTCATCGTCGCATACAGTAGAACACATGGCGCGGGGGAATGGTTGCACATCCCCTCGTGTATCGTCCAAGCGTATATCCTGGCAAGTGATGATGTCATAGACCCCATGGCGAAAGCCAGGGGCTTGTAGCTACCCCGCGCGGGGCGCCACGTCTGGCGGTATGACTGCCGCCCGGCTGCGAACACGAATGTTCACCGCCGCGTTCAGGTCGGCATGGGCGGAGAACCCACACACGACACAGAGGAACCTGGCTTGCGACTTCCGATTCGCCTTCGCACAATGCCCACAGCGGCTACAGGTCTGACTCGTGTACGCTGGGTCTACCAAAACCACACGCACGCCTGCCAGTTGCGCCTTGTAGGCAATGAAGGCGCGCAACTGCGCGAAGGCCCAGGAATGCAGCACTCTCCGCTGGCGTTTGCCCGTAACCGTTTGCTTCGCGCGGATCCGTTCGCGGATGTGCTTGAGGTCTTCAAGCGCAATCCCACGCGAAGTGCCTTTTGCCGTGCTGACCATGGCCTTCGAGAGACAATGATTCACATCCTTGACGAAGCGCCGTTCGCGTCCGCTGCGCTTCTTGAGCAGCCGTTTCGCGCTCTTGGTGCCCTTCTTCTGCAACTTTTGGCGGAAGCGGCTGTAACGCGCGCGCACTTGATTGACATGGGCATGCTTGGGGCCGGTGGAGGAGTTCAAGAACTCGCCATCACTGGTGGCTGCCAGGGTAATAATGCCCAGGTCAACGCCCAAGAAATCGTCTGGCTCAGTGGGCGTGGGTTCGGGCGTGTCCACGGTCACCGCCAGAAAGAAGGTGTCGCTGCGCTTGCGGTAGAGCAAGTCCGCTTGCCCGCGTATGCGCGCCAGCATCCCTGCGGCATAGGCTCCGAACCGCAAGGGCAGTTCAATGCGTCCATCCAAGGTCAACAGCGAGACACGATCAATGCGCGGGAAGGAGCAGATACGCTCATCATAGACCATCGCGCCATGCGGGCGGAAACGTGGCTGAATCGTCTTGTCGCGTTTGTACGCTTCGCTGACTTTGCTAATGGCGCGAATGGTCATCTGCGACGACAGCCCAAACCGCTCGCGGATGTCGTAGTAGACCAGCTTTTGCAACTCGACTTTGTTGGCGCACTGCTCGCTAAACGCCGTCGCCGCGATGGCATTGCAGGCGGCGTTGAACGCCTCCAGTGTCCGCAACAGGGCGGCATGCTGGTCGGCGGTCGGGGCCAATTTGACGAGCAGTGTTTGTTTCATACCGACAGTGTATCACGATTGAGGATACACATCAATTGGATTGTGCCGCCTGTCGGCGGGGCGCATTCCCCCCCATGCCTGAAGGCAGGGCATCCGGCGCCGATTTGGGTGAAAGGACAGACGATGAGCGCCACCATTGTCTT
This sequence comes from Ktedonobacterales bacterium, assembly GCA_030167145.1. Taxonomy (GTDB): domain Bacteria; phylum Chloroflexota; class Ktedonobacteria; order Ktedonobacterales; family JADMIN01; genus SMAG-U1939. The sequence goes on from CP126532.1 coordinate 1,886,930, forward strand.
TATCCACGGCGCGTGGATGACGCCATTGTGTTGGGAACCGTTTGTTGGCTATTTCCAGCAGCAGGGCTACACCTGCGTCGCCCCGCCCTGGCCGTACCGGGATAAATCAGTTGAGGAGTTGCGGAGCAATCCGCCCGCTGCCCTGGCAGGGCTGGGCGTCGCCGAGATCGTTGACCATTACGCGCGCATCATCAGCGCGCTCGATGAGCCACCGATCTTGATCGGGCATTCGTTCGGCGGGCTGTTCGTACAGATGCTGCTCGACCAGGGATTGGGGCGCGCAGGTGTCGCGCTCGATCCCGCGCCGCCCAAGGGTGTCCCCGCCTTCAAACTGACAGCCATCAAAGCGCTCTCAGGCGTCCTGACGACATGGATGGGCTGGAAACGCATCCTACGGATGTCGCTGCAAGAGTTTCAGTATGCTTTCGTCAACACGCTGCCGCCGAGCGAGCAAAAGGCGACATACGAGCGGCAGGTGGTGCCAGAAACCGGGCGCATCTTCTTTCAAGCCGCCCTCGCGCCACTGAACCGCCATAGCGCCATTCGGGTGCGCTTCGACAACGGCACGCGGGCGCCACTGCTACTCATCGCCGGGGCAGCGGATAACATCGTGCCGGCGAGCGTGGTGAAAGCCAATCATGCGAAATACAAACACTCACCCGCGCGGACCGACTTCAAGCTGTTCCCTGGCCGCACCCACTGGCTCATCGCCCAAGACGGCTGGGCAGAGGTCGCGGGCTACGCGGCGGACTGGCTGCGTCAATTGCCGGGGACGCCCGCGTAAGGTGTCTCAGTCTGCTGCGTAGCATTCGCTGTATTGCTGGTGTTCTCGACGGCGCGCACGTCCACCAGATTGCTGTGGAAGGTGCTCTGCCCCGCGAGATCGGCGAGGGCATCGGAGGTGGTCCAGTTCGCGTTGCGGCCGTCGGGGGCGAGCGACCCCCACTGGCCCTTCGGCGCGACGGCGACGCCCGGCGGCACGCTCTCCGTCACCACCGCGCGGAGCTGGCATGCGCCGCGCGCACTGGCCACGCGCACAGTGTCGCCATGCGTGATGCCCCGCGCCGCCGCGTCGCGCGGGTTGATCTCGATGTGTGGCTCGCCCTCTTTGGCGCGCAGGCCGGGCTGGTTGCCCATGCTGCTGCTGACGTAGTGGTGCGCCGCGCCAGAGATGAGCACCAGCCGCTCATCGTCTGCGCGCAGGTCCGCAAACTCCGCCGGTGGTGTGTAGTCGGGCAGTGGGTCCAGTCCGGCAGCGGCCATCGCTTCGCTTCGTAGCTCCACTTTGCCCGATGGCGTGGGGAAGCGTCCATCGCTGAACGGCACCTCCTGGCCGGGCGCGAATTGCAGCGGCACGGTGCCCTCGCGTTGCAAGCGTTCCAGCGTCACACCCGCCAGCAGCGGGTTGGTGGCGCGGGTGGCGTCGAGCACCTCGGCGATCACTTCTTCGGCGCTCTGCCGCAGCCATGGTTCGTCGTAGCCAAGCGCCGACGCCAGCAGCCGCATCACCTCCCAATTGCTCTTCGCCTCGCCCAGCGGGGCAATCGCGGCGGTGTTGTACTGGAGATTACGATGCCCATAGGCTTTGTGCAGGTCGGTCTGCTCAAGCTGGCTGGTGGCGGGGAGCACGATGTCGGCGTAGCGCGCGGTGTCGGTGAGGAAGAGGTCGTGGACGACGGTGAAGAGGTCGTCGCGCAGCAGGCCGCGCACGGTGAGGCTGGCATTGGGCGACGAGGTGACGGGATTCGCGCAGAAGACGTAGAGCGATTGAATCGGCGGGCCGCTGACCTCGCCGGTGAGCGCCGCGCCGATGCGGTTCATGTTGACGATGCGCGGTGTCGGCGGGCACTCGCTCGCGTGCCCCAGCGCTTCGAGATCCCAGCGCACATAGTCGCTGGTGCTATAGGCGAGGCCGCCACCACGCACACCGATCTGCCCGACAATGGCGGGCAGGCACGCGAGCGCGCGGGCCGTCTGGCCGCCGTTGCCGTGGCGCTGCACGCCATCGGCGAACTTCAGCAGTGCGGGCTTGGTCGTGCCGTAGCGCCGCGCCAGCGATTCGATGACCGCGACCGGCACGCCGGTGATGGCCGCGACGCGCTCCGGCGGATACTGTTCGGCGCGCTGGCGCAGGTCTTCCCAGCCGGTGGTATGGGCGGCGAGCCAGGTTTCGTCGTGCAGCCCATCGCGGAAGAGGACGTGCATCAGGCCGAGCGCCAGCGCCGTGTCGGTGGCGGGGCGCGGCTGGATATGCTCGTCGGCTGAGCGCGCGGTGAGCGTGCGGCGCGGATCAATCACGACGACATACGCGCCGTTGCGCTGGGCATCGCGCAGCAACGGCATGAGGTGCGGGCCGGTGCTGGCGGGATTGTGCCCCCAGATGACGATCAGCTTGCTTGCGAGCAGGTCCGCCGGATCGGGCGACCAGCGCGCGCCGAGGGTGGCGCGGACCGCTGCTTCGGCAGCCGCGCCGCAGATCGAGCGCTCCAGGCCGCTCGCCCCCATGCGATTCCAGAGCCGCGCGTTGCAGACGCCGAGTTGCAGCATGCCGAGCGTGCCGCTGTAGGAGTACGGCAGAATCGCCGCCGCGCCATGCTCGGCGATGATGCGTTGCCACTGCACGGCGATCTCGCCGATGGCCTCATCCCACGAGATGCGCTGCCACTGGCCCGCACCCTTGGGGCCGACGCGGCGCAGTGGATATTCCAGACGGTCGGGAGAGTAGACGCGGTCCAGATAGGGGCGCACCTTGGCGCAGAGCCAGCCCTGGGTGACGGGGTGGTCATGGTCGGCGTAGAACGCTACGGCGCGCCCGTCCCGCACTTCGGTGACGGTGGCACAGCAGTCGGGGCAGTCGTGGGGGCATGCACCACGCACGCGCACGATGTTCTCCGGGCCGGTGGTATCAGCGGTGGCCATAACGTTTGCTCTCCCTCTTCCCTCACGCGAATGGATGCTCATATGGTAGGCGAGTTGGTCGCGCTGGCACAAGGGCCAGTTTGCGTGGGAGGGTGTAGGCCGCTCAGTTCACCCCGTGGCGAGGGAACAGCGGATGGCGAGATGGGTGATAAGGGAGTTCCCAGCATGAATGCTGCGGCTAATCCCGATTGCAGGGGTGCGAACTGATTCGCCCACGCTGCTCAGGCATCCACGGCGTAGAGGTAGCTGTCACCTGAGCCGATATAGACCACATTGCCCGCTATGGTCGGTGCGGCGTAGACAGCGTTGTCCGCTTGGAAGCGCCAGCGCTGCGCGCCCGTGGTTGCATCGAATGCATAGACATAGCCGTCAAACGAGCCGGCATAGACGGCGCCATTAGCCGCCGCGGGCGCGCTCACAGCGCCGCCCGCCTGGAAACGCCAGATCTGTACGCCGGTCATCGCATCTACGGCGTAGAGGTAGTAGTCTTCGGAGCCGACATAAGCAGCGCCGTTCGCGACGGCGGGAGCGCTCACAATGTCACCCGTTTTGAAGCGCCAAAGTTGTGTACCCTTCACCGCATCCACCGCGTAGAGGTAATGATCCTTTGAGCTGACATAAACCACGTCATTCGCCACCGCCAAAGATGAAGACGCGATGGCGCCGCCCGTTTTGAAGCGCCAGAGTTGCGTACCTTTTGTCGCGTCCACCGCGTAGAGATAGTGATCAAACGAGCCGACATAGACCACGCCATTCGCCACTATTGGCGAGGCGAAAACAACGTCACCCGTTTTGAAGCGCCAAAGTTGGTTGCCAGTTTTCGCGTCCACGGCATAGAGATAGTGATCAAACGAGCCAGCATAAACGATGCCGTTCACCACAGATGGAGAGGAGACCGCATTGTTGTTGGTTTGGAAGGTCCAAATCTGTGCCCCCGTGTTGGCGTCCACGGCGTAGAGATAGCCATCTGTTGAGCTAAAATAGAGAATGCCATCCACAACCATTGGCGAGGAGTTCACAGGGCCACCTGTCTGGATACGCCATAGCTGTGTACCTGCACTCGCATCCACAGCATACAGATAGTGGTCATTTGAGCCGACATAGATCACGTCATACGCCACTGCGGGCGAGGAGTCCACAATGCCGCCCGTCTGGAAGCGCCAGCGCAGGTTACCCGGAATCGGAATCGGGGTTGAAGTCGGAGTGGGCGCGAGCGTCGCTGTGGGCATGGGCGTAGGTGTGGGTGTGCGGGACAACTGCGTGTGCGCTGAAATCACATCATGTGATGCAACCAGCCAGGCTGAGCTTCCAATGGTCGCCAGGGCAGCCAAACTCACTCCGGTCCGTATGAGTAGCTTGCGTCTCGACACGACTGGCATGGGAGGCGTCGGATGAGAAGCAGGATACGGGCTGGATGTTGGGGTTGGCTGTATATGCCACGTCGGAGACGAAACCGAGGGCGTCAACGGCATCGGGGGTGGAGGCGTGTTCGGCGTAAGGGGTTTCGGATCTATCAAGGTAGGGGTCTGCGTGGCGCTTACGGCAGCGACAATACTATCTATGATCTGCTCAAAGGGTATCGCTAACGCATCAATCCAGAAGAAGGCGCTGAGCATCGGTGGCACTGTGCATGGACCGATGCGCACCGGCAGGAGCAGGCGCGTCGGATCATCCGGCATCAAGCCAAGCGCGGTCTGTATTTCGAGCTTGACCCAGAAGGAGTCGAGCGCATGCTGCGTCAGTAGCACAATGAAGGTTGGGCGCTGCTGGATCTCCCGCTCAATCATTGCGCCAAGTATCTGCCCGTTCTGCGCATTGTTTCGGTCGTACCATACATCGAGGCTACGTGCCCGCAGCGCCGCCACATACCGGTCGCACAGCTCATTATCGGCGTGCGAATGGCTCACGAAAACGGCGTGCGTAGTGTCCATTTCGCGCTTTCCCCTACACGGCACACACACGTGCAACACGCTCATTCGCTCTCCACGTGGAGCGCACGCTGCGTCTGTATCGTGCGAGCATTGTAGCACGGACCGTCTAGCGGCGCACGCCGGAGAGCGCACGGCGTGCGCCCCTACGGATGGGGTGGCAGGCAGACAGGAAGGGCCGCCTCGCCAGCGAGCGAGGGCAGACAGGAAGATCTACCCTACCGCCGAGGCCGGCGGGACGCCGGCGGTACAACGGATGCAGCGGCGAGCGCTAGCGCAGGATGGCCTGGCCGATGGCAGTGATGCGGTCGCCGATGTCCTTTAGATGCACGCCGACCAGTAGCAGCCGGTGCAGTGGCGCGCCAGGGGTGTTGGCGCTGATCGCCTGCTCGACGATGGCCTTGAAGGATAGATACAGCCGTCCAAGTTCGGCATCTTCCTGGAGCAGCCGCCGCGCCAGCGACTTGCGGCGGGTGGTGGTGAGGATGACCACGCCGCGCACCTCGATATACGTCTGGCGCACCATCTGCGTGAGCAGCAGCGAGGCATCGGTGCCGACGCGCACCAGTTCCGCATCGCTCATCGCCCCCAGCCAGAGCGCATGCTCGGCGATGCGGCGGCCATCCTCGGCGATACGCGCCAGTTCGCCCGCGATCTGCTGAAGCTCCACGACGCGCCGAATCTCATCGGCGCCGGGCTGATGCCAGGCGAGAATCGAGAGTCCTTTCTGATGGATGGCGGTATGCCGCTGCTCGCAGACGCGGGCCGTGTCAATCGCCATGCGCGCCACTTCGGCGGGCTGCTCGTAGAGCGCCGCCGCCGCATTTTTGAAGATGTCCTCGGCAAAGAGGCCAAGCTCCGTCGTCTCATCGGCCAGGCTGCCGATCTCGTCCTCCAGGCGTCCCACTCGCTCTGCCATCTCCACCACAAACTGCCCCATCTTTATTCAGTGTCACCACCAGCTATAGGCATCCGCCGGTTGTTGCGCTTCTCCACTGCTACGCCCGCCAAACACTGCGGGTTACGAAGTGCGCCCGAAAGGACGCAGGTGATCCCAGCCACGCGGCTCAAGCGCCTGCTCCGCGCCGTCAGGTAGACGCAGACGCATGCCGCGCTCCGGCTCGGTCAGTCGGCCAATGACGGTTGCGTCTGCGCCCACGGCGCGAACGGCATCCAGGGCAAGCGCAACCTGGTCGGGCGGCACGGCGAAGAGCAATTCGTAGTCTTCGCCGCCGGTGAGCGCGAGCGCGAGTGGATCGCGCCCAAACGCCCGCGCCACAGCCTCTGCCTCCGGCGCGACGGGAATGCTCTCTGCCGTCAACAGCGCGCCGGTGGCGCTGGCCGCGCAGAGGTGGCTGAGATCCGCCGCCAGCCCATCGCTCACGTCTAGCATAGCGTCTACCACACCTGTCGCGGCAAGAGCGCGCCCTTCGACAACCCGTGGGAAAGGCGCGACCATCGCCTGCCGCGCGCTCGCTCTCATATCAGCGAGAATCGTGCCAGTTTCCTGGCTGTCGCCGCTGGTCGCCAGCAAGACGCCAGCGGCGGCGGCGCCGAGGCGTCCCGTCACGAGGAGCACATCACCTGGCTTGCCGCCGGAGCGCCGCAGTTCCGCGCCACGCCGCACGCGGCCCAGCAGCGTCACATCCAGCGCGAACGGCCCATCGGTCGCCGCGACATTGCCGCCGACCACCGCGACAGCGAAACGCGCGGCCAGTTGGCGCATACCAGCGTAGATGCCGTCGAGGGCGTCCACGGAGAGCGTCGGGGGCAGCAGCAGCGAGACGAGCGCCCAGAGCGGCTCCGCGCCCATCGCCGCGATGTCGCTGAGATTCACGGCGAGCGCCTTGTGCCCGATCTCTTCGGGCGTGGCGACACCCCAGAGAAAGTGCCGCCCCGCGACCTGGGCGTCGCAGGTCGCCACCAGCAGCGCGTCTGGCCCCAGGTCGAGCAGTGCGGCGTCGTCACCCACCCCCAGCGCTACATCCGGGCGCGTGGCCAGGCCCGCCGTCAAGCGCGCGATCAGCCCGAACTCGCCCAGGTCGCGCGCCAGCATGCCTGGTTCGCCCGCAATCTGCGCGCAATCTCGTGCGCTGTCTGATGGCTCCATATCCTGCCTCGCAAATACCAGAGTAACCCGCCAAGTATACACAAAGGCTTATTATTTCGCAACGCGCGGTTGGCGGAAATCGCGCAACGGGCGTCCACCGGACGCCCCTACAGAGGATTTGGCGAAGCGTTTGGCACGCGAAGTGTAAGGCAACGCATGGTGATGCTGGCCTGTTTGCGCAGCGCATGGTGCGTGACCCATGTGCGGGATGAAGGGAGGACGCGCCCGCGATGCTGATATCTGACCTGCTGCGCCGCCTGCGCGCGCTACCACCAAAGCGACAGGCCGGGCTACTCGCCGGATGCGCGGCACTGTGTTCGTTCGCGCTCACGCTCCTGCTGCCGATGGGGGCGCTGCTGCCCGCGCCGCGTTCGCTGCTGGGCGGCGACTATGGCGACACCACGGCAGGCGGTTCGGAGCAGGGGTGGTCATCAATCGTCATATTGACTCCCGATCCATCCACACCGACCGCTGTTCCCTGCCCCACGTATACGGGTGAGCGGCCGGACCGGGATGAGGTGAGCCGCGCGTTGGAGCGCGCCGCCGACGCCTATCATCTGCCGCGCAATCTGCTGTTCGCCGTCGCGTGGCAAGAGAGTAGCTGGCGGCAGGATGCGCGCTCGTGTGACGGCGGCGTCGGCCTGATGCAGATCCAGAACACCACGTGGGAATGGCTGAACGCGCAGCAGGCGCCCGCTTGCGCGCTGCGCCAGACGAGCTACGACCCGACGACGCTGCAAGGCAACGCGGACCTCGGCGCGAAGTTCCTCGCCTGGCTGAGTTGCTACTACACGTATTGGGGCGGCAACGGTGGCGTATCGGTCAGCGCGCCTGGTAATATGACGGCTGCATGGTATTATCAGCAGGCGGGGCTGCGGCTGCCCGACACCAGGACAACCGATGGCTCGCCCAATCCGGCGAGCCTCTGCGCCGCCGTCCTCGACGACCCGGCGTATCCCGAATATGAGGCGCTGCACACGGCATCCGCCGAGGTGTGGAGTTGCCCCTACGATGCGACCAGCGATGATCCGACGCTGCTCGATTTTGTGCTCAGCGCGTATAACCAGGGCGTCCACCGCACCAACGACAGCGGCATCCAAAACTGGGGCTATGTGCGAAGTGTGGAGGCGTATATTTCGCTGTTCGCTATTGGCGCGCTGCCATAGACGCCGGGCGCTCAGGGCAGGATGAGGTGCAGGTCGCCGAACTCGTGCCAGAGGTAGCGTTCGCGCAGCGCCTCGGCGTAGGCGAGTTGCAGGTGCGCGCGCCCCGCCAGCGCTTCGAGCATCGCCAGATGCGACGCCTTCGGCTCGTGCAGGCCGGTCAGCAGGCCATCCACCACGCGGATGCCGCGCTCCGGCGTGACGATGAGCGGCGTCCAGCCTGCGCCGGGATGCGCCACGCCCGTTGTGTCTGCGACAGTCTCTAGCGCGCGAACGACGGTGGTGCCGACGGCGATCACATGCCGCCCGCCAGCGTGCGCCGCATTGACCAGCCGCGCCGTCTCCTCCGGCACGCGGTAGTGCTCTTCATAGGGCGGCTCGTGCTCTTCGAGGCTGGCGACGCCGGTATGCAAGAGCAGCGGCGCGATCTGCACGCCCTGGGCCACCAACTGGGTGAGCAGCTCCGGCGTGAAGGCGCGGCCCGCGGATGGCATCTCAGCGCTGCCTAGCTCGGTCGCGTAGACGGTCTGGTAATAGCGCGAAGGCCAGGCGCGCGGCACATAAGCGTAGCGGATCGGATAGCCATAGCGCGTGAGGTAGTCGTGTAGTGGCGCGGGCAGGGCAAGCGTGGCGACCCAGAGCCGCACTGGCCCATCGGGCGGGAGCGCGGCGCGGTCGGTGGCATAGGGGGTGTGCAGCGTGGCACTGGCTCCGCCTGGCAGGCAGAGTGTCTCGCCGACGACGGCCTCGCGAAATGGGCGGGTACCATGTTCGCTGGGCAGCCGTAGCTCGACGGTCCAGAGGTCGCCGGGCAGGTGCGTGGAGAGGTGCAGCGCCAGCGGCGTGCCATCGGCGCGTAGCACGTCCAGGGCGGCGTTCATCGTGCCGCTGGTGTTGATGACCAGCACGTCACCGGCGCGCAAGAATTGCGTGATCTCGCGGAATTGTGTATGGACGATGCAGTTGGACTCGCGATAGGAGACCATCAGCCGCACGCCGTCGCGGCCCAGGCCGCGCGCCTCTGGCGGTTCGCTCGCCTCTAGCTCCGGCGGCAGGGTGAAATCGAGCGCGTCGTGCGTGGCCTCGTCGGCCTCAGGCGGCGATGAAGAGCATGCCGTCGCATCGAGCGAATAGATGTGCTTGCGTGACATAGGGAAGCGACTTTCTCTGGGCTAGCAACGCAGCGTATGCGGGAGGCATCCCCGGCTAGCCCTCTGGTTCGGCCTCACCTTCGACGGGCGGATGGAAGAGCGTCAATTGCATGCCGTCCACGGCGCGCAGCCGCTGGCTGGGATTGCCCCAGGAGGAGGATACGGGCGGACCCTCTGCGGTCGCGCCGTGCGCGGCCAGCGCCGCCGCCGTCGCCGCGACATCGCCGACCGCGAACGCCAGCCGCACTGGACCGGATACGCGTCGTCCAGCTTCTATCTGGTCGGTGTAGGCGGAATCCGCTGAGTCGAGAAGCTCAAGCGTCGCGCGGCCCGCGTCCAGGAGCATCCCGCGCCCCTCTGGGGTGTTCCACTCCCGCGTGACGGGCAGCCCGAAGCCCTCGCGATACATCCGCGCGGCGGCATCGAAGTCTGGCACGGTGAGCGCGACGCGCAGTTCACATCCCGCGCCCGCCGCATCGGCAATTTCCGTCGCAGCGTTGAGCTCGCGGGCTTTGTAGCGTCCGCTGGGGAAATCGGTAGTGAGCAGGGCAAGGAGGCCGGGCACGCTCGTTTCTGGCAGTGGCCTATCGGAAATGTCCTCGCCAGGGAAGGCTTGCTGGTGAAGCGCGGTTCGCATATCACCCGGATCAACCCAGTACACGCGCCACTCAGGATGCTCGGCGGCGAGGATGTTGGTGAGTTGCTCTAGCGCGGCCTTGCTGGAGCCGTAGCCGCCCCAGCCTTCGTATGGTTCGATGGCGGCGTCGCTGGTAATGTTGAGGATGTGGGCGTTGGGTCGTAGATGCGTGCGAACGGCCTGGAGCAGCGCCAGCGGAGCGATGGTGTTGGCAAGATAGACTTGCGCAAGGACATCGAGGGGGTAATCGAGCAGCGCGGGTTGGGGGCTGGGGCCGAGGATGCTGGCATTGTTGATGACGGCATCGAGGCCGCCCAGATTGCGTGCAGTGGCGGCCAGCGCCTGGCGGTGCGCGGGATCGGTGACGTCGCCGGCAAGGGCGACGACGTGGGTGTGCGCGGCAAGTTCGCGGCGGGCGGCTTCGAGGGCGTCGGCGCCACGGGCATCCAGAATAAGTGTCCAGCCCTGCGCGGCAAGGGCGCGGGCGAGGGCGAGGCCCAGCCCACGTGAGGCGCCGGTGATGAGCGCGGTATGGGGAGATGTTGAGGTGGGCATTGCGTTTCCCTCTTTTCGCGAAGGGGCATAACATACCTTCTGAGGGTCATTCTATGCCGCCGCTTCACCATTCATCATCCCGCAAGAGGCCAGGTTTTGCCCCGTACAAAGGGACAGTGGCGAAGCAGGTGTGGTTAGTCTGCGTTGAGTGCTTTTATCGCGGCGGCGAGGGGTTCGCCGTAGAAGATGGGATCGACTTGCTCAACGACATCAGCCGATACCTCTAAGAAGGAGCGCTTATTTTCGCTCGGGATCAGGGCGCGCCGAGCGCCGTTATCCATGGCAACCTGAAGTAGCTCAGCGAGTGAGCGCGGAGGCAGGATGTTGCCTTGAATGGTCAGATCGCCGATGACAACGAGTGCTGGACGTACTGAGCGTTCCTTGATGGCGGAGTAGAGCGCAATGAAGAATGCGATGCCAGCCTGGGCGCGCTGACCCGAACCGGTGAGGTCAACGGCTTGAACATGGTAATCGTAGCTGGCAAGATCACGATCTACCCCCAGTTCGCGGGCACGCGCACGCATGTAATCATAGGCGGTGGTCAGTGAGGCTTTGGTAGCAGTGTCAGGGCTGCCAGTAATCTTGAGTTTGCCGCTGCCGTTGCCAATTTTGCCCACTTCGATGCGGTGGAGCGCGACCTTGTCTTCGTCAGTGAAGGTGGCGGAGTAGATGCTTCCGGGCGGAAGGGGGTCAGATGAGATGAGATCGCGGCCACCCTCCTCAGGTACACCGACAAAGTACTCTTGCATCGTTTCGTGGTCGATATACGAAAAGCTGGTCTGATAGTACTCGAAGGAGCCGAGCTTCTTCAGTTGCTCTTTGACCCGCCGGCGCCCTTCCAACGCGAACTCCAGATAGTCGCGCAGCTCGCCAGGCGTGACCTGACGGTCGGGATGAAGCAGTTTCACCAGCCCCGAGACGGTCTTGCGGACGGCTTTGGCATCACGCGTATTGAGATGTGCGCCAAGGGAAAAATGGGTATCAATGATATCGGTAAAGTTTTGCTTGCGTAGCTCGCGGACGGCCTCGGCAAGATAGTCTACGACGAAGCCATAGCGTTCGGTTTGGAGGTGCGTTGCCATTTTCGGCATCTCCCAACCGGGCAGATAGTAGTGAAGGCGATCAATGAACGCCATGTCGTCACGCATGGCGTCAGGCAATGGCGCGAAGAGATGCGACGTTCTGACAAGCACATCAATAGGTTGGTTGGTATTGCCCAGGAAGACCATTGAGGCATCGGCGCCTAATTCTTCGCGCCCACGGCTGAACGAACCGGATTCCATGTAATCTTTGAGGATCTGGATAGCGGATGTGTCGCTGAATTGGATACCAGCAACTTCGTCGAAGGCGACGACGTCCCAGAGGCCGACGAGTCCCATCTTGCCGGTGCCCATGTTGTAGAAGAGGTTGGCAACGGTGGTTTTGCCGCCGGAAACGAGAATGGCATAGGGAGTGGTTTCGCGGTAGATGAAGCTTTTGCCGGTGCCGCGCGGACCTAGCTCGATGAAGTTATAGTTGCGCTCGATCATCGGGATGAGGCGTGCGAGGAAGAGCAGCTTGAGGCGCCACTGCATGCCGTCAGGTTCGATGCCGATGCTGCGGAGTACGAGGTCGGCCCACTCGCTGGTGGTGAAGTGCTGGCGCGCTTCGACGTAGTCGGTGAGGGTGAAGCCCGCGAGTTGGATCGGCTTGAGATCGGTGACGTAGAAGGGATGGCTCTTGGGATCGTCATCTTTGTCGTCGCCGCGATAGTCGAGGTTGACCTGTGCCCAGATGCCGCCTTCGAGCAGGCGCGGATACTGGCGGACGAGGTGGTCGGGGACATGGAGGTAGCGATTGCCGAAGTTGGCCATCTCGCCCCAGTCATCTTTCTCGGTGGAGCGCACGCGGATCTTGTCTATGTAGACGCCCTGGCCGCGGTCCTTGACGGCGAACATCGCTTTGTTGGCTTCGTCGGGGCGGATGAAGTTTTCGGAGAGGGTGAAATTGACGAGGCGCAGACCAGCTTGAATGGCGGCGGGGTCATCGGTCGCGCAGTATTTGCCCAGCAGGTATTCGAGGACATAGACCGGTACATTGGCACCGACTTTGACCGCGTGGACGAGGTCTTTGCGGACGACTTTGCCGGCGAAGATATCCGTGACTTTGCGGTCTAGCTCTGACGCGGACATGGGCAGGTATCCTCTCTTCTCAGTGTCGTTTAGAATAGAATGTCCAGATCAATTTCGTCGAGACGTTGTAACTCGCGTCCGGTGGTGGCATCGAGCAGGTGGATGGAGACGCGCTGTGGCGGCAGGTGGTCGCGCTCGATATGCAGGATGGCGGTGTCGGGCGCTATGGTGAGCGGGTCATCATCCTGAAAGCGCGGTTGTATCTCACCAGTGGCTTCACTATAGCCGTAGTCTGCGGCAACCAGCCGGGAGATGATGTCGCTCCCCGCGCGAATCTCGACCCGCACGGGCGGGAGCGCGGTGTCGAATAAGCTGACGCGCTGCCCGGCGATCTGGACGGAGCAGACACGGGAGGTGATTTTCTGCGAGCCAAGGGTGAGTCGCCATGCAATCTCGCGCCCCTCGCTGCTCGCGAGTGCTGCCGCGCGCGCCGTTGGGGTGATCACGACGACGGGAATCGCCATTTCTTGGGGGGATAGCCCGCCGTGGAAATAGGCGCGCGCGCCTCCGGGTAGTTTGAAGGCGCCAAAGCCCCAGGGTGTGGCAAGCTCCAGATCGGTGTCGTCCAGGTCGAAGGCGGCCAGCGGCGCGCGCAGATAGGCTTCGCTGGCAGCGCCACCACGCCCGATCCAGACACGACGGTGCAGGTCGCAGGTGTGGCCGCCGGGTGGCTCAATTTTCATGTCGCTGCCGAGTTCATCACTGAAGAGAAAGCCGTGGTCGGCGGTGACGATGATCTGTTTGCAGTGCAGCTCACTCAGTCGGCGGACGCCGCGCACCAGATTGGCGAGCAGTGCGTCCATGACGGTGTGCGCGAGGCTGATATTGTCCAACTCGCAAATGGCGTCAATTTCTTGTGAGGTAACGAGGATCAGGTCAGCGTCTTCGATGTTTTTCTTTACGGCATTTTGGGTTGTGAGCAGAGCATCAAGCGTGGTTGCAAATACGCGTGTCGGGCGGTGGGCGGTGGATGGGACCTGTTCTTTGAGCCATTTGATGCGGCTGTCGCGGTCGCGCAGGACGGTGTCACGCAGGTGCAGGGCAAGATTGCCATTGGGGGCGGGCACAACCTTCACCCCTTCTTCGGCGCCAGGGAGGAGCGCGGCCATACCAATGGGCGTGATGGTGGGTACGGTACCTGCGGCAACGGCGAGGCGCGCGTCGTACCAGTCACCCAGGCTCTGGACGAAGATGCGCGCCATCTCATAGCGCAGGGCATCTACCAGGATGTATGCGGTTTTGCCAGCGCGCAGCGCTTCGGTGACATGGCGTGTGTAGATCTCGGTCTGGCGCTGGATGCCCGGAAGTTGGAAGCCTGCGTCCACCAGCGCATGGGTATAGCGCACCGCAAGGGTATCGCCGACGCGCATGTACCGCTGGCGGGCGTGGGTGAGGAGCTGTTCGAGGGTGGGGTGGCGCGCGATGGACTCAAAGCGACGGCTCTGTTGCTCTAGCTCGCGCTGGAGGGTATCTAGCTCGCACCAGGGGCGCTCGCCGTCGGTGTACGCATGCAGGATAGCGGCCGCCGAGAGGGTAGCGTGCTGGAGCGCGGCTTCGATCTCTGCCGCGCACAGCAGGAGGTTGCCCGCCGTGGCGCTGAGGGTCCAGCGGTCGTAGGCGTCAGGCAGGCGCTGCGCCCAATAGTCGCGCTTGCGCTGCTGGATGAGGTCGAGCAGTGTGGTGGATGGCGCGTCGCGTAGCGTGGTCTCCAGGGCGGTTTGGAGCGCGGTTTCGATGGCGGCGAAGGTTTCGCAGTCGCGTAGCTGCGCAAGGTCGAAGGGAATGCTGGACAGGCCAAGTTCGCGCTCGACGCGGTTGGCGTAGTCGGCATAGCTGTCGGCGAGGTCGCGCGTTTGGCGCCACCGCCGGACGAGCCGGAGGCACGCCTCACGCGGAGCCAGCTCCGTGGCAATGTTGACGGTGGCAAGCTGTGGAGGAACCGGCGGGTGAAGGCTGGCGAGAAGTTCAGTACACAGGAGGTGGCGCGCGAGACGCAGGCGCAACGTGGGGAGCGGCTCATCTGGCGGTAGCGGAATGCCGTAGGTTTCGCCAAGCAGCGCCGTGAGGTCGGGTTGAGCGTGTTTGGCGGCGATCTCGGTGTCGAATGTGTCGCCGGAGAGCAACTTGAGCGCCACTTCGTCGGGTATACCCGTGCCGAAGATGACGGCGATGACGCCGTGCGCTTCGGGGCTGCTGACGTGATCGCCGAGGCGATCCAGGTCGGCGAGGGAAAGCTGCCCTTCGTTGGCCTGCTTTTCGATGCGCTGAGCGTGTTCTACGCCGAGTACGTCTTTCAGCGCGGCCTTGGCGATGACTGAGAGGCGGGTGTTGCGCTGCCAGGGCTGCTGGCCGGGCTTGAGAACGACGCCAGCGGCGGTCAGTTCGATGAGCGCATCGTGGGTGTCGTCTTCAGCGAGGGGCACGTAGACGACGAGGCGCGGCGGCTGTTCGCCCTCCAGTAGCGGCGCGACATCGTGGCGGAGTTGAAAGAAGCTGCCTGCGTAGCGGGCGATGGTGGTATCGGGGAGGGTGAGCGCGGAGGCGAGGTCGCTATAGTGTCGTTCGGGGTCGAACCAGACGACGAGCCGCTTTTCGGTGACCTGTTTGGCGATCAGGTCGCGTAGATAGTCGCTGACGATTCCCATTGCTGTGCTGTTCCCTCTCGACTCACGTACTCGTTCACGCGGCGTTATGCGCGTTTATACGCGCGCGTATAAGTGCGTGTGAATGTTTATACGCGCGCTCATAACCGCTCATAAGTCTATTTGCCCTTCACGTAGCCCTTCGCGCGCAGTTGCTGGCCGATGGAGGACCAGTCGTATTTGCCGGTAAGCAGTTGTTGCCATGCTGCTTTGGCTTCTTTCCATGGTATCACTTCGCAGAAGGGGGCGATGTTGAGGAGCACGCCGTCGTTGAGGTCGGGGGTGAGGTAGTGGCGGGCGGCGCGGTCGAGGGCGTCGTGAAATTCGCGCAGGTCGGCGAGCAGGGTTTCTTGGCGGTCCAGGGCCTGGGCGGCGCGCCGGGCTTCGGGGCCGGTGGGTCCGGCGGCGGCTTTGGCGGCGTGTAGTTCGTCGAGGCGCTGTTCTTCGAGCCGGATTTTGGGCAGGAGGTGGAGGGTGAGGGCTTTGAAGATGAGGTCGGCGTCGAGGCGGTGGTAGTAGAGCCAGATGGCGTAGTGGCGTTTGGGGGATTGCAGCAGCCAGTAGATGGGGGCTTTGCGGCGGCTCTTGGAGTAGCGCGAGATGTGGAAGTCGAAGAAGAGGCGCGGGTTGCGGAGATATTCGCGCAGGTCGCGCACGCCGAGCAGCGCGCAGGCTTCGGCTTCGATGGCGCTGGCGCGGTCGCCCCAGAGGTGATCGAGGACGAGGCGGATGCGGCGCAGGAGGTCGTTGGGGGCGTCGGGGTCGTCTACGAGGATGCCGTCCCAGGCGATACCTAACCCCCCGGCCCCCTTCCCTGCGAGGGAAGGGGGAGTGGAGGGGGCGTCGAGCGTGGTGGGGTCGGGGAGGGTGATGGCGTTGGGACGGGTGCGGAGCCAGGCTTCGCTGGCGATGTGGTCGCGGGTGGCGGGGAGGCCGTCGTGGCCGACCAGCGCGCCGGGGGCGCAGACGGGCAGCGGGGCGAAGGGGTCGGCAAGGCGCGGGGCGAGCGTGGGGTCGTGGGCGATACGCACGTCCCAGCGGCCAAAGGCGCAGCCGAGGGCGTACATGATGAGGTTGGCAGCTTCGGTGCGGGCGCGCTGAAGTCCGTTGCCGGCATTGGCGTTGGATTGAGCATCGCGCTCTTCGTCGCGGTCGTCGCCAGCTTCGTCGCCAGTCGCCACGGCTCCTACTTCCGCTGGCGGCGAAGATGCCTCGATATGGGCGCGATCATCGGGGGAGAAGCCGTAGAGGGCGTAGCAGCGGTCATCTATCTCGCGCTGGATGGTGGCGAGGCGCTGGACGCGGGCGGCGTCTGCGTTGGCGAGGAGGCTGAGGGCGGCGGCGAGGGTGGGCTGGGCGCGCAGGCGGACGAGCGCGGGGACGGTGAAGGGGTGGGTGACTTCGTCGTCGCGGTCAGATTCCCGCTTGCAGTCGTGGGCCTCGCGGGCGAGGGTGGCGAGGGTGTGCGCGTCATCGGCGCTGAGGTCGGGGACGGGGGTACGCTGGACGACACCGACTTCGTAGGAGCCGAACGCCATTTGCATCGAGAGCAGCGCGCCGAAAGAGGCTGAGTTGACCATGGCGAGCAACGCGAGGAGATCTGTCGGCTCGTCATCTGAGACGAATAGGGCCGGGCCTTTGTCGGCGAAGATGCAGCCAGCGGGCATGACGCGCACGCTGAAGCCGCCTTGCGTGCGGCGGGGGTAGGTGAGGCCGGGGCGGAAGTAGTAGTCGAGGGCCTCGGGGCGCTCTATCTCGCGACCGGGGCGTCCATAGAAGTTGCGGTAGGTGTGGCGCGATTCGTCCCAATCAGCAAGTAGGTGCATATCGTAGTAGAAGGGCGAATAGCTACCGCCTTTCGCAAATGTTGCCCATCTGATGTTCCAGCTAACTGTAATGGGTAATACCTCCCACCACGTTCGAACACGTTGGAAATCATCGCCAGTGCTTGAGCCTCGGCGCGCCTCACGTCCATCCCCTTCGAAGGGCGGGAGTTCGGTGAAGAGTCGGCGTACATCCTCGCTGACCCAGTAGGCGAAGGGGGAGCCGGGGATCTGGCGGAAGGAGGCGGGGTCGAGGGTGAAGAGACCTAACCCCCCCAGCCCCCCTTCCCTACGTGGGAAGGGGGGAGTGGTGGCGGCGCGGTGGGCGGCGGTGGCGGCGCGTAGGGCGGCGGGTTTGTCGTCGGCGGCGAGGAGGCGGATGAAGGTGGTGGTGTGGGGCATGGTCATGGTGGTGTCCTGGTGTTAGAATGAGCGCAATCCAGTGATCTAGAGGGGGAAGGTTGGAGCCTTCGGCGGCCCTGTATAGGGCCGTTTTTGTTTATGCGAGTTGTGACTGATCTAGGGAATGTACCAGCCTCTACGCGAGCGGCGGCCTTTGCCATATTGCGCTGGGATGCCGATGCCTAGCTCGTCTTCGGTGCGGTGCGTGCGGTGGGTGCGGGTAATGTTGGTGTCGCGGTATTCGGTCTCCCAGTCGTGGTGTTTGTGGCGCGGTCGGTCAGGCTTTTTGCGCGTGCGCTTCGCCGGTGGTCGTGGCTGGGCGGGACGGGTGAACCAGTCGGTGATGCCTCGCGCGGGCTTGGTTTCGAGTCCGGCGGGCGTGGGCAGCCCAGGGCCGGTCACGTAGTAGAAGCAGTGTGTGCCTTTCGCTGGCTGCTGCCGGAGCTTGTCCGCGTGGGTGGTGGCTTCGGCGAGCGTCTTGAAGCTGGCGGCTAGCTTATGCTGGTCCCCGATGCGGCGGTAGACCGAGTATTTGCTCATGGTACCCATCCTCTCCGCGAGTTCAAGGGCGAACGTCTGTCGCGATCATGCCAACAGTATGAGTATGGCGACGATAGTTCATGGGTTTTTCTCCAGAACGTAGGCGGCGGTTTCGACCATGGCGGTATCGAGGACGCCGTAGCCGAGGTCGGCGAGGGCGATGGGGCGGGCTTCGGTGAGCAGGATGTCTTCGCGCCACTTCTGGAACGAGGTGAGGAAGAAGCCGGTGCGCGAGGTAATGGCGCCGAGGCGTCCGCTGGGTTCGAGCAGGGCGAGGCCGCGTTCGACGAAGGCGGCGTAAAGATCATTTTTGGTGCGGGGATAGGTTTTCTCGATGTAGGGCTTGGCGGGGGCGCTGGGTTCGCCGAACGGGGGATTCATCAGTACGACGCTGTAGCACTTCTCCAGCAGTTCGATGAGCGCGAAGCCACGGGCGGCGTCCTCGGCGAAGAGGTGGCGAGTGTAGTCGTCGTCGCTGGTGGTGGCGTCTTCGGCAAAGCGGCGCAAGGCGGCGAGGACGCGCGGCTCGGCCTCGGTTTCGTAGAAGCGCGCGTCGGAGACACCTTCGTAGTTGAGCGTCTGCTGTTGTGGTGGCTGCCCCTGCGCGAAGAGGGTAAGCTGGACGTTGCCACCGCCGGTTCTGATCCACTCGCGTTTGGCGTTGGCGATCTCCTGGCGCAGGGCGACCTCGACCTGGAGCAGCGAGCCAGCCTCACCGGCGAGGCGCATCTCACCCCATATATCGCGGACAAAGGGGTCGAGCGCGGGCGGATCGAGGGTCTTGGTGAAGGCGTCGAGCAGGTCACGCTCGCCGGGCATTGGCTCGGCATAGACGAGATTGGCGCGGCGGATGGGCGGGCGCTGGTCGCGCGGGAGGCTGAGCGCGGCGTATTCGCGCTGGGCGCGCAGCCAGAGGGCGAGCGCGGCGATCTGGACGGCGCGGAGGTCAATATCTACGCCGTGCAGGTTGTGGCGTAAGATCAGGGCGGGAACGGCGGCTTGATACGCGGGGAAGTCGCTGGCGAACTCGCTCTGGAGCGCGGGGCCGAGGTCATCATCTGCCCAGGCTTCGTGATAGATGCGCACGAGCAGGTCGAAGCAGTAGAGCAGGAAGTGGCCGCTGCCGCAGGCGGGATCAAGGATACGTAGTTCGCGGGGGTCGCGCTTGGCGCGATGGGGGATGATTTCGACTTCGCGATTCCACGCCTCGCAGATGGCGCGATGGAGTGCCCGCCAGTAGTCCAGGTCTTTGCCCTCTGGCGTCTCGCCGAAGTGATGCCAGCGGCGCTGCTCAAAGAAGAGACAGAGGCGTAGCTCTTCGAAGCTGCCGTTGATATTGCCCGTCTCGACGTATTCTTGCTGCTTGTCGTTCGCAATGGAAGCGACCATATCGAAATCGCGCGCTTCCGCAGATGTATCGTGCGCCAGGTGTGTCTGGGCGTAGGCATAGCCGTCTACCGTGAGCGCATAGCGCATTATGGCGTCAACAGAGGTTGCGGCGGGATTGGGGCGGGTCCACAGCTCTCCACCACCCTCGCCCGGCATCACCCACGCGTCCTGTTCGGCATTGAACATGAGCGGCTCGTGCTGACCACGGCGCAGCCAGATGGGGTGTGGGGTGATGAGCATCGTTTCACAGAGGGTGGCGAGGCTGGTGTGGCCGTGGGTCATCTCCCACCAGAGGCGCCCAAGCGTGTTATCTGCCAGGAATTCGACGACGTAGCGCGGGGTGTAGAACTGATTGCGGAAGGCTAACTCGTAGCTGTTGCGCGGGGCCTGGCTGGCTTTGCGCGCCTCGTCGCGTAGCTCTTTGGGGGTGAAGTACTGGTAAATCCAGCCGATGGTCTCGTCGGCGTCCCAGACGCTGGCTAGCTCGGCATCGTTGAGGAGGGCGAGCACGTCTTCGAGCACGCGCTGTGGCGGGAAGAGCCGGTTGGCGGGGTCGTGCGGCGAGAAGAGGGCGGGCAGCTCGCTGGCCAGGGTCTGCCCAGTCCATTCGAGGAAGTGGCGATAGGCGAGATCCTGGCGGCCAGCGGACCAGAGGGTTTCTTCGCCGGGATTGTCGGCGAGATAGAACTTGAAGCCGTTGCTGTTGAGGCTACGGGAGACGGTCTCGCGGATGAGCTTGCGGCGTTCGAGCAGCTTGTAGGCGCAGAGGCGATTGAGATGCGTGAAGGCGACTTCGCGGATAAGCTGAGCGACGGCATCGTGCGCGGAGAAGCGGCGGGCGCCGAGGTGGGCGAGATACCGCACGACCTGCGCGCGATAGGCGAGGTCGGCGGGGGAGAGGTGGGCCATGCGCGCGGCTGGCTCGACTGCGCCGTGGCGGTGGATGCCAAACTGGCCTTCGAGTAGCTCGGCGACGGTGTCTTCGAGCAGCTTGCGGCACTGTGTGACGGCGAGGCGCAGGGTGTTGCGGATAGATTTATCGAGTGTCATCAGGAAACACCCCTCAGCGTGACGACGAGGTCGGCGTGTTGGGCGTGTTCGGCCACGAGTTCATCGAGGGCGAGGCAGATGTGCTTGATGGTATCCACGGATTGCGTGGCCCAGGAATAGCTGATCTCCTGCACCTTGCCGTCGGGGCTGGCTTGTGCGCGGTCGGCGCGGTGGACGATGTCGTTGCGGCGGCGAGTGGTTTCGTCAATGACGCTCATCAGCTCTTTCTTGTCGCGCTGGAGCTTGGCGGCGATCTGATCCCAGGGCTTTTCGAGGCTGAGCAGCGCGCCGACAACATGCACACCCTTGCGCGAACTGAGGTATTTGAAGGAGGTCTGCGCGAGGATGCGGTTGGCGATGAAGAGCGGGGCGTCGGGATCGCCGAGCAGCCGGAGGGTCTCGGAGAGCGAGAAGGTGAGGTCTTTGAAATACTCTTCGATGCTGGGATCGGGTGGCAGGAAGTCGCGCCCGCGCGCGGCGATCACCTGGGGGAGATTGGCGCGGAGCACGGATGGCAAGTAGGCGTCGAGTGCGGTGCAAGCGGCGACGACCGATTGGCGCAGCAGGTTGGCGAGCGACTGGCGTCGCAGGGCGCTCTTGGGGATCTGGGCGCTCTCGCGGACGAGGCCGACGAAGATCTCGTTGTAGATCAGCATCAGGTCTTCGTCGTGCTGGGCATGGACGATGCCGGCCAGCGCGGTGACCAGCTCGCCATCGGTCTGGATGGTCTGGCAGTCGAGCAGGCGGTAGACGCGCAGCAGCAGTTCGGCGGGGCGCATGGTGTCTTCGAATACCTGGCGTGGACTCGTCACGTGTGGCCCTCCTTCTCCTTGTCCTATTCGACGATGATGCTGGCGCCCTGGGCGAGCAGCTTGAACAGTTCGTCGCGGAGCTTGTCGAGCGCGGCGTTCACGGCGGCTTCGGTGTCCAGGGAGTCGGGAAAGAATTCGGCGGCGCGCACGTGCGAGATGGCGCTCTGGCCGCGCTCCGCCGTATCGGGCGCAAGGGTCAGCTCCTGGATGCGCGCGAGCGCCTGGGATTTGAGGCCAGCGAGGGCGAGCAGGTCGGATTCGATTTGGCTGAGCGTCGCGTGGCAGTGCGGGCAGACGCTGGCCGTATCGTCGAGATGAAGACCTTCGATGCAGGCGCGCTGGGTCAGGGGATCGAGCAGCGCCGGACGGGAGGCTTCGGGCACATTGGGCCAGTTGGCGCTGCCCTTGATCGCGTCAATCGCGGCATCGAAGTGACTGTGCCGTTTCGCGTGCAGCCCCTCGTAGACATCGGCGTAGGCGGCGGCGAGCGCGCGGGTCATGTCGCGCAGGTGGGGCAAGCGCTCGTAGAGCGTGCTGTCACCGAGGATGTGCTGTATTTCCGCGGCTTTGTCGTCCAGCCCGTCGGTTGCGCCACGGGCTTGCAGGATGGGCCATTGCTGGTCGAGGACACGCCGGGCGTCGCGGACGGTGGCGACGATGTGCTGCTCGGTCAGCGCTTCGCGGATGCGCCGGGCCTGGGCGCGCAGCTCTTTGAGGGAGGTGCTTTCGCCGGCGAGGGTGCGCACGCAATCGTCTGAGGCGGCGTTCTGGATGGCGGTGAGGGACTGGTAGTAGTCGTCGAGCAGGTCCATGCCGGGGAGGTCGTTGGCGCGGACCTCGGCGCGGGCGGGCAGCAGGAGCGCAATCTCCGCGTTGGCCAGCTTCTTCAGGCTTTCGGCGATGGCGCCTTCTTCGACATCCACCTCATCGCCGGTGAGGGTCTCGAAGCCACGCACGGCGGCGGTGAGGGTGCGCAAATCAATAGATTCGCGCGGGGTGAACGAGGCGCTGCGGAAGGCGGGGTTGGAGGTGAGCGGAGTGCGGCAGAGTGGGTCTTGCGCGTTGCGGTAGCGCCGGCCCTGATAGGTCACCTCGACGGCGCCCGCGCGCAGCAGCAGCGCCAGCACCAGCTTGATGACGTCGAGTTCCCAGCCGTAGGAAAGGCCGGTGAAGTGGGCCTCCAGCTCTTTGCCGGTGACGCGGTTGCCGTAGGAGTGCTCTTTCTTGAGATAGTCGAGCACCTCTTTGGCGATCTCGGCGTGGACATGGGGGACGAACTTCGCGCCCTCTTTGGTGACGAGGTTGAGGCCGTGCTCGCCACCGTAGAATACTTGCGGGAGCGCGTTGAGGTTGGCGGCTTTGAGCACTTCGTCGGCTTCGTTGCCAGTGAGGCCGGGGCGAGCGCCCATCTCGAGCTTGGGATAGAGGTCGGGGACGACGGCGTTGAAGAGATTTCGGAAGATTTCGGCGAGCGATCTGCCGAGGTCGGAGGCGTCTTTGGAGATGCCGCGAAAGATGCTCTGGCCGCGTGCGAGCGCCGCCTCCAGCTTCTCGCGCAGGCGACTCTGGTAGCGCGCTTGCTCGCGTTTCTCGGCATCGAGGAGGGGGGTAAGCTCGGCGGCACGCTCGCCCTGCGCGCCCGCCTGGCTATATTTGGCGATCATCTGGCTGGAGGCATGCACCTGATTGATCAAGGTGTCTAACTCGGCATCCAGGGCGAAGATCCAGTAGATGTCGTTGGTGTGGTCGCCCATGCGGCTCTCGCTGCGGGCGTCTTCCAACCGGCTGGCAAGCTCGGTCGGCGCGTCGGCGACGCGGAGGGTGAGCGGAATATCGCCCGTCGCAAGGCGCACGTCGTCCATGGTCAGTCCGACCTTGAAGGTGCGCTTGAGCGGGTGCTGGTAGGTGAGCAGTTTTTGGTCGGAGAAGATTTTTAGCAGGGACTCGCGTTGAATCTCGTTGCGCTCGCGGGGTTTGGGTTCGAGATACTGCTTGCGCTCGGTATCCCAGTTCTTCTCCTGGGCGGTGAGCAGTTTCCAGCCTTCTTCGGTATGGCGGACGAACTGCGCTTGCTCCAACCTGCGGATCGCCGCTTGTACCTGCGGCAGCGGCGCGGACGCGCCCACCTGATCCACCAGCACGGCGGCGACGTTGGCGTCGGTGCGAGGCAGGTCGCGCACGAATTCGAGCAGGCAGAGCGCCTTGGCGACGCGGGCGGCCCAGCCGGCATCGTCGCGGTCACTCTTGAAGCGTTCGGTGATGTCGCTGATGTCTTTCTGCTTCTCAGACGAGAGACTGCCCTCGACCAGCTCGTAGATCAGATCGAGGGTGACGAGCCGCCCGACGGGCTGCCGCGCGAGATCGGTGCGCGGCGCGGTGAGCATGGAGTGCGCTTGTTTGATGATGGTGCGGTTGCTGCCGCTGATGTGGCGCGGCGCGCCGGGTTGGGAGCGGATGCCAGTCATGATATCTATCGAGAGGTCAATGTAGTGCGGCAGGTAGGGGTAGAAGCGCACGAAGTCGTCTTCGCGCACCTCACTCTTGCGGCTGGTGCGCTCCAGATGGCAGGAGGTGTTGAGCTGGCCCTGCGCCTGGGCGAAGATCTGGCGCAGTTCGGGGACGGCGCTGGGCTTCTTATCGAGCACGCGCTTGGTGGCGACTTCGCTGATGTCGGCGGGGGTGAGGTCCACGCGATGGCGGAAGCGGTCCTGCACCATGGCGAGCTGCACGCGGCGCGAGTCGAGGGCGGAGACGACTTCTTCGAGTTTCTCCTGGCTGGTGACGATGATCCAGATGGGGGCGATGGCCTGGCGGGCGCGGATGCGGTTCTTGCTCTCCTGGCCGAAGTGTTCGACCACGGCGCGCAGATCGTTGAGCTTGTCGGCGCTCTGCGAGACATACTGGCCCACTTCGTCTACGATGAAGGTGAGCGCTTTGCCGGGGCGGCGGCGCGCCATTAGCTCGAAGGCGCGATCCACCAGCTTTTTCGTGTTGATGTCTGCGGTACGCCCAGCCAGTGACCGCGCCCAAGAGTCGGCGGCGGGGTAGGTGCGTGGGTCGAGTTCGTGCAGCGCGGCACTGGCGCGATTCAGCTTCGTTGCGCCAGTGCGGACAACCTCCCAGGGTGGGCCGCCGTGCGCCTGAGCACAGGCGACGAATGCGTCGAGCTGGCCATCGCGCTCAAGCTCAATTTCTAGCTCGGCGATATCGAAGTCTTCGGCGTAACCCAGCGAGCGCAAGAGCTGGGCGTAGAGAAGCTCAGTGATGCGCTCGTTATTGGTACGTGCGGAACGCTCGACCATGACATCGAACATGATGACTTCGGTGGGGATGCGCGCGGTGATGAAGTCTACCAGTTGCGAGATGGCGGGGTCGTCAAGCTGCTGCTTAAAGAGGTCGGCGGCGCGGTGGCCGAGCACGGTGCGATTGGCGAGGACGTAGCCGAGGTTTTTGGCGAAGGAGGATTTGCCGGAGCCGAAGAAGCCAGAGATCCAGATGCCGACGCCTTCGGTGAGATCGGTGGGCGCGTCGGCCATGGCTTTGAGCAATCCGTGATAGTGTTCGCGGATGCGTTTGGTGGCGACGTATTCGGTGAGTTCACTGTAGACGGTCTTTTCGTCTTCCTGGGTCACCTTGATGATTTCTTCGATGTGCTGGTTCAGGTCGCGGCTGAGCAGGTCTTGTATGTGCATACCTATCCCCCTGGCCCCCTTCCCTACGAGGGAAGGGGGGAATGTACCTATCCCCCTGGCCCCCTTCCCTACGAGGGAAGGGGGAAGACGGACCTATCCCCCTGGCCCCCTTCCCTACGAGGGAAGGGGGGAATGTACCTATCCCCCTGGCCCCCTTCCCTACGAGGGAAGGGGGAAGACGGACCTATCCCCCTGGCCCCCTTCCCTACGAGGGAAGGGGGAAGTGTTAGTGTGCGGCGTCGGGCGCTGGTGGCGCTGATGTCCGACAGGCGGCGGCGATGCGTGCGAGAACGCTGGGCAGATCGCGCTGGATGTCGTGATTGGATATGCGCAGCACGCGCAATCCATGGCCGACGAGCACTTGATCTCTCTCTGTATCATACTCCACCTGCTCGTTGTGAATGCTACCATCCACTTCGACGACAAGTGCGGCTGCGTGACAGTAGAAATCCACGATAAATCCGGCGATCACTTGCTGACGCCGGAAGTGAAGCCCTTGCAAGCGATTCGCGCGCAGCCAGTGCCAGAGCAGTTCTTCCTCCTCAGTCATCGCCGCCCGAAATGCCCTGGCTTGTTCCACCTTCACTGGCGCCACTCGCTGTCCACGGACGATCTTTCGTGCCATATCGCTGTATTCCTCTCTTATACTGCCCTTATACCGCCCTTATACCGCCCTTATACTGGATGGTCTTGACCTGTTTGGACTAGCGCATCGCAGCCTGTATCGGGATGCGCTCACCTCTCCTCCCCCTTCCCTCCCAGGGAAGGGGGCTGGGGGGTTAGGTCCGTCTCCCCCTTCCCTCCCAGGGAAGGGGGCTGGGGGGTTAGGTCCGTCTCCCCCTTCCCTCCTAGGGAAGGGGGCTGGGGGGTTAGGTCCGTCTCCCCCTTCCCTCCTAGGGAAGGGGGCTGGGGGGTTAGGTTCTGCGCGATGGCGTAGCTCTGGTTCGCGCGGCAAGCGGCGAGGACGCGGTCGGGCCAGTAGCGCATGGCGGTGCGGGACCAGTCGTAGTCGCCGCGCTCCAGCGCCTGCCAGCATTGCCGGGGTTCGGTGGACCAGGCGGGCATGAGGGTATGAAGCGGGGCGAGGTTGATGAGGATGCCGTCGTCTAGCTCTGGCGCCCAGCCGGTCGTCTCGCCGCGCGCGTTGGGCTGGGTGGTGACGGCGGCGAGGGCTTTGTCGAAGGCTTCGAGGTCGTTGAGGGTGGATTCGAGCGCTTCGAGGGCGCGTTCGGCGCGGCGGCGCTCGGCGCCCTGGGGCAGCGCGGGCAGGCGCTGGCGCTGCTCGGCGATGTCGCGCCGGACGGAGGCGATGCGGCCGCCCAGGTAACGGCTGCCGCGCAGCAGGTGCAGGGTGTCGCGGGTGACGCATTCGGCGAAGAGGTAGACGCCGTAGCCGCGCTTGGGCGATTGCAGCAACCAGTAGATGGGGCGCTTACGATAGCGTTTGTGGTGGTCTTTGAAGAAGTCTTTGGCGAGCCAGTCGTGCAGCGGGCGCCCGCCAGTGGCGGTGGCGAGCAGGCCCTCGACCTTATCGTCGCCGAGCAGGACTTCGAGCACGTGGGTGACGCGGGCGGCGAGGTCGTCGGGGTGGCCAGGATCGAGTACGGCGATGGGGGACCCCTCCCCCAGCCCCTCCCCCACAGGGAGAGGGGAGTTGAGAGTGAGGGGGGTAATGGCGAGGCTGGCGGCTGGGGGTGTGCCATCGGGCGCAGGGAGCGGTGCGACGCCGTTGCCAAGCGCGCCAAGGATGCCGGGGGAGAAGCGACCGAGGGCGATGCCGACGGCGTAGCTGACCCAGCGCGCGGCGAGGGATGACCTATCCCCCCCGGCCCCCCTTCCCTGGGAGGGAAGGGGGGAGAGAGAGGCATGCGCGCCGTTTGCGCAAGATTCGCCATCTGCGCTATTGATGGCATCCGCGTCCGCGTCCGCTTCTTCGTATTTCTCCGCGTCACGATCATCGCCAGCCAGCGCCGCCGCCTCGTCTTCCTCCTCCCCCTCACGCGCCCCACCTGCTAGCGCCGCCGCCACCTCGTCTTCCTCCTCCCCCTTCCCTCCCAGGGAAGGGGGCTGGGGGGATAGGTCCGCTTCGATGGCGGCGCGGTCTGCGGGGCTGATGTCGTAGAGGCGGTAGACTTCTTCGTTTATTTCGCGCTCGATGGCGGCGAGCTCGGCGTGACGGGCGGCGACGCGGGCCAGACCATCGGGCCAGGCGGGCGGGGCGACGAACTCGTAGGTGGTCTCGTCTTCGGCGCTGTCGGCGCGGGCGAGGGCTATCGCCCGCTCGACGAGGCCGCGCAGGGTGTCGCTGGACACGGTGGGGATGGGGAGACGCTTCAGATCGCCCAGGTAAAAGTGAAACGTTGGATTCAGCACCGCAAGTAAGTGATTAGCAACTGACGAGTTCAATATGCCAAGCAGCTTATATAAAATGCTGCTCTGCTCAGAGAAAATACAGTTGCCTGCATGATCAAAGAGAAAGCCAGCAGGCATGTAGCGTATGCTTAAACCTTTGGATGTGAGATCAGTGAAAGTCAGTCCTTGGTGGAAATAGAGTTGTCTGCTTGGAAGTTTGTTGCCTCTTTCGGAAAGAATGCGGAAGTGGGGCAAGTCGTAAGCAATTACAAATTCTTGGTTACCCCACCAGCGTCGGAACTCACCGCCCTTCATATGTGGAAACCACCGCTTCCCTGTGTACCAGGCTTCCTCGGCAGATGTGCAACCGAATCCAATACTAGAAATGCCTACCTCCCACCAGAATCGCAAGAAACGCGAATTTCCTGATGTTGCCAGCCCTTGTCGCGGATTAGCACTATTGACAAGTTTAGGCAAATTAGCGAAGAGTGATCGTAGAGACGGGGTTATTTGGTAGACCCAGGGGGAGCCGGGGATGGCATCGAAGTCGCGCTGGCGGTAGGCGTAGACGGCGGGGTCGGTTGCGCCAGCCTGGAAGGCGGCGACGGCACGCTCGAAGCCACGGCGCTTGGCTTCGGCGTCGGGTTCGCGGACGAGGCGGATATACCTGCCGGTGGCGTGGTCGCGGCGGGCGGCGTCGGGTTCGGCGCGGAGGACGAAGAGGGTAGTGTTGACTATCTCGCCGTCGATCTCGGCAAAGGCGCGCGGGCCGACGTGGATCATCGTTTCGATGGCGGTCAGGTGGCGCAGCTTGTCGCGCAGCGCTTCGTAGCTGCTGATGAACATGAACGACTGCTGTGTAATCATCGCCAGCCGTCCGCCGGAGGCGAGCATCTGTGCGCAGCGGTCAATGAACGCGGCGTAGAGGTTGTCTTCGGATGCTGGAAATTCCACTTCCAGATATTTGCGCATGGTGGCTGACATGTTGTCGCTACCCATATAAGGCGGGTTGGCGGCGACGACATCGTAGCGGCGGAGCATCACGTCGAGCAGGCGCATGCCCTTGACGGCTTCGCCGGCGAAGTAGGCCTGGTCTATGCCTTCGCGGGCCTGCTGGCGGGCGAATTCGTCGAAGGCCTGGACGATCTGCGCTTCGAGGATGCCCCAGTATTCGTCGTCGTCGGCGTCTTCTTCGAAGAGCGTGCGCAGCTCGGGGAAGGGCAGGCGCCCCTGGCCTTCGAGGCGGAAACGCTGGCGTTCGGCCAGGATGATGGCGCGAATCTCGTCTTCGAGCCGCAGCAGCGAGCCAAGCTGGTTGGCGTCGCGCAGGCGCTGCCAGACGGCGCGAATCACGCGCTCGTAGATCGGGCGCGAGAACTTCGCCGTGTCAATAAACGCATCCAGACGCTTGCCGTTGAGCAGCAGCACATCGGCGCAGGCGAGGTTGCTGTGGCGGATGGTGACGTGAGGGTTAAGCGCGGCGGCTTTGAGATAGAGCGTCAGCGCGGAGAGCTGCACGGCGCGCAGGTCAATATCTATGCCGAAGAGGTTGTGCTCGACGATGGCGGCGGGAATCTCACTGGCGTCGGGCACGGGTGGCGTCGCGGGCCAGCCTGGCTCACCGGCGCGCTCGATCTCCTCCTGATACATCGCCGCGAAGAGATCGAAGGCGACCAACCCAAAGTGCATCGTGCCGCAGGCCGGATCCAGCAGCGTCATCTCCCGCACCGACCTCATTCCCTCTCCCCCCTTCCCTCCTAGGGAAGGGGGGCTGGGGGGGTTAGGTTCCGCTCCCCCCTTCCCTCCTAGGGAAGGGGGGCTGGGGGGGTTAGGTTCCGCTCCCTCCTTCCCTCCCAGGGAAGGGGGGCTGGGGGGGTTAGGTTCCGGGACGAGCGAGGTGAGGGAGTCGCGCAGGCGGCTGTCGGGGTGCATCTGGAGCCAGAGGCGGCCAAGGGAGTTTTCGACCAGCGCGCGGACAATCCAGCGCGGGGTGAAGAGTTGGGTTGCGGCGGGAATCTCGCTGGCGGTGATCTTCGCGCCTTTGTTCAGCCGGGCAAAGACCTCGGCTTTCTCCTGCTCGTTGAAATACTGATAGATCCAGCCGATGGTTTCGTCGTCGGCCCAGGCGGGGGCAACGTCGGCGGCGTTGACCAGCGCGAGCAGGCTGGCGAGGGCGCGGGGGCGCGGGCAGAGGCGGCTGGGGAGGTCGGTGGGGTCGAAGAGCGCGCGAATCTGGCTGGCCATGGCGGCGCAGAGGTGCAGCAGGTAGTGGCGATAGGCGGTGTCGCGCGGGCCTTCGCCGAGGGCATCGAGCGGCAGCGAGCCAGATTCATAGCGGGCGTAGTCGTCTTCGTGGCCCGGCTCGGTGAGCCAGAGCATGAAGCCGCCGGACTGCTGGCCCTTGCCGACGCTGGCCTTGATGAGCTTGCGGGCTTCGAGCATCTTGAACGCGGAGACGCGGTTGAGCCAGGTGTAGGCGACCTCTTTGGTGAGCTTGGCGACGGCCTCGCGCGGGGTGAGTCCGGCGGTCTTTTCGTCGGCCAGCAGACGTTCTAAGCGGGCACGGGTGTCGCGGGCGTCGGATAGCTGCTGGATGGCGGGGAGGGTATCGGCTGGCTCGAAGCGGCCATCGCGATGCAGGCCATAGACGCCTTCGAGGAGGTCGGTTGTCTCGGTGGTGAGCAGGTGGCGGGCGTCGAGGGTGAGGTCGTGCAGGCGGGTGCGGAGCGTACTTTCCATTGCGTGACGTGTCCTTCTCTTTCCAGTGTCGTACTCTCGTCGTTGTCTCGTGGTTTGCTCGTCGTACTCTCGCCGTTCATTTCTCAGCGAGCGCATGATGACGATCACCCGTAGACTTTGACGCGATAGTTGCCCATGGCCTCGCGGTTCTTGAGATCCATGAAGCGCAGGCCGACGGTACCCTCGAGTGTGCCGGGGTAGAAGAGGATGGCGGGGACGGCGGTGCGGCGCTGCATCTCGTCGAGTAGCCGCGACATCTGGTAGATGGAGGGCGCCATGGCTGAGGCGCGGGTGAGGAAGACGAGGTCGCGCTGCGGATCGAAGGGGCGCATGCGCTCGGCCAGGGTATCGGGCAGGGGCCGCCAGAAGGGATGGGAGAGATAGGTCGTCGCCTGCTCCTCGGCGGCGGCGAAACCACTCATGCGCTCTAGCTCTACCAGCGCATCCAGTCCTTCGGTCTGCGCGATGGTTTCCCAGAGCAGGCCAGCGAGCGAGATGGTGTGAACGCGCTTGCCGGTCTGTGCGAGACTGTCGGCGAGCAGCCGGGCGCGGCGGCGCATATCCCACTCGGCCTCTGGCTCGTAGCGCAGGATGGCGAACGGGAGGTCGGTATGGTTGGCGATGCGCATCGGCGTGGCGGTGAGGTCGCGTTCGAGCAGGTCAAAGCGGTCTTTGAGTGAGAGCATGCGCGTACTCCTCTAGCGAACGGGTAGGAAACTCAACGCGGATGACCCGTCCAGCGGCTTGATAGGTGAGCAGGCGCTCCTGGTGCGCTTCGAAGAAGAGCAGTTCGACGGCGGGCTGCGCGAGGAAGAAAAGCTGCCAGGATGGGTCGTGCAGCAGCTTCGCGCCGGACGGCTGGTCGCGGCTGAGCAGCAAGGCGAGCAGGGCGAAGGCGGGTGGGGCAAGGTAGATGGGGCCGAGCCGCTTCGCGACCTTGCCTTGCAGGATGCCGAAGTCGCGCAGCGTTGCCAGCAGCCCGACTGCCAGGCGGCGGATGGTGACATCGGACCATGGGCGCTGTGTTTTGCCAGCGGCCATCTGTTCGTTGAGCCAGCGCACCACGTCTTCGGGTCGCACGAGGGTGTGCCCACGGGCGAGCATCGGCCCCAGCAGATCCAGCACCACATCGCGGAGCAGCGGGTCGGTGCGTGTCGCCAGCACGTACAAGATGGGGTCCAGGAGCGAACTGGGGGCACTAGAACTGGAACTGGCAAGGGTCACGAGCATCCGCAGGATCTCGGGGTCGGTGAGATAGCGCTCGCGGAAGATATCGAGCATCTCGGGGATGCGGGAACGCGAGGCCTTGGCGAAGATGTTGTCGGCGCGCATGCGTTCCAAGTTGGCGGGCACAGTGGCGGAGAGATCCCAATGGGCGAGCATGAGTTTGGTATCGGGTAGGAGCGCGCCGACGTGATTGATGCGGGTGGAATAGCGTTGGGAGTGCTGGGAGTGCCCGGATTTAGCCGTGACTGCCATGCGCCGCTTCTCTCTCGTGTTCTCGCTAGTGTTCTCGCGTTGCCCCGCCGGTATCGGTCGCCTATCTATAGCCTATCTGTCGCGCTAGCTTATGACGTGCAGGCGGAAGTATGCGAAAGATGGGCAGCGGGTACACATTCTATTATTAGCATACTATCTGAAAGAGCACTCGCGCGCAAGCGGAGAGGTATGGCATGGCGGGATAGAGCGGGCAATGGGGAACGAGATGGAGCGGGGAACGAGATGGGGCCGGCAAGACAGAACGACGCGGCACACCTCGCTATGGAGGTATGCCGCGTCATGTCAGCGCGCGAATAGCACGATTACGCGAGTTGGTCGGTGTCGCCGGGGCGACGGCTGCGCTCGAAGTGGTAGCAGACTTCGGTGAAGAGCGCAAAACGCGCTTTCTCCTCGTCGCCGCGCTGCTCGTAGCGCTTCGCGCGTTTGATCGCGTCGCGATAGTAGCGCTTGTCGGTCTTGTGATACTCTACCAGCTCCTGGCAGATGCCCGCGCGGGGTCCGCCGCTCACCACGCGCCAGATGCGGGTGAAGAAGCCCACCCGCGCTACCGGCTGCGTCGGCACGGTTTCGCGGTCGGGGAGCACTTCGTGGCGGAGGCGCAGAACCTGGCGCTCGACTTTGCGGCGTTCCAGCCACTTCGTCACGGACTGGCCGCGTTGGGCGGTGGCCATGCCGTAGAGCTTGAGCGCCTCATCGGCGTGACGGTAGCGCGCCCAGAGCAGCGCCCGCTGGGCGCTGGCCGCTTTGCCCTGGCGACGATAGCGCTTGGCCTCGCCGAGGCTGGAATGGCTGTTGTCATACTCACCACGCACAAGCCGCGCATAGTAGGCCGCGAAGGTCATGCCTTCGGGCAGCGTTTCGTCGGTCTCACCGCCGCCACGCAGCGCGGACTCCACCCACTCGCGCGCTGTCGCAGCGCCCTCGCGCAGCCGCTGGGGCGCGCGCATCTGCACGGCGTATGGCCCGAACGCCTTCGCCATGCCAGCGATGCCGATTCCTGCCGCAATGGGCAGGATGCTCTTCTTTGTGAGACGCATTGTCTTGCCCTTTCTTCTCATCATCGGTCTAGATCACCGGTCTAGATCCCACCGCACTACGTTCAGAAATCGTGCGCTGACGGACGCCCACCACGCGACCCGATCATGCGCACGATACTACGCGACCCCCTCCCCACCACTGCATCGTAAAACATTATCTTTGCGATTGTCAAGACTAGATACAAAACTGCATCAAATTCGATTTGCTGACGTTTTGACAGTGTGGCTCTGGCAGGTACGGAGACAAGCGATGGGGTTGGGCGCTATGGCTTGCAGACCAGTGTATTCGCGGGAAGGAAATAGGGCGCGAGCAGATACGTCACCTGACCAAATGGCTTTTGGTCGCGTGCGGGAAGCACCACGAGCGCCAGTTTGCAGGCATCAATGAACGGCAGCCCGGCGGCCTGCGGATGGCCGAACGGCCAGAGGTCCATCTGTTCGAGGGTTTGCAGCCCGGCAGCCACCTTGCCGGCATCGCCCCACTGGTCGAATCCAGCGGCATAGAGGGCGTCACCCCATTCCTTGAGTGTCTTCCGTTGCAACGCACGCCAACCCGCAAGCTCCGCGCCCAGGCCCAGAATATATACCATGTGGCGTCTTCTCCAGTGAGGGCCGCAGGATTGCGACCTGCTGGTGAAGAGCATACCGGACCGCAAGGCATGGCGTCAAGCGTGATGGTGCGCGTGCGCTTTAGCTCGCGGCGTGTGGCTACCTGGGCGTGTAACACAGCGAGAGAGCGCCTTCACTGGCGAGGGTCCGCGTGGGACGACGCGAGCCGCAGCGCCTCCGCGCCGCGCGGAACCATGGCTGCCGCTAGCTCCGGCCCGGCATGGCGAGCCAGTAAGTCATAGGCGTATTGCTGCCGCAGCAGGACGCGGTATTTGTCTGCTGGGCCGATGGCGAGACATTGACTGATCGCGTCGAGGAAGATCTCTGGGTCTTTGGGGAGCGTCTTGCCGGATTCGAGCAGGCTGTAGGATCCACTGGTCATGCTGGGATAGCCGCAGTCGGTGAGACAATCTATCAATGAGAGCGCGGTGAGCGTAATTTTGGGGGCGCCAGGACGGTTCTGTCCGGTTCGTTCGCCATAGGTGACCCGCAGATAGCGTAAGAGTTCGCCAAAACTCTGAAAGTCTTCCTGGCCGACAAAGGGCGCCAATGGTGTCGCATCGTTTGCTCTGCTGCTGGTTATGCCCCGTGTGTAGGTGCGCTTGTCTGATTCGGGCGCATTGGGGGGATGTCGCGGGGTAGCCATGGCTCATGCTCCTATGCTGTGTGTCGCGCGCGGCGACGGCAAAATGTGCGCTTGGATATCAGAGGGGTGATGTGAGTTCCGTTTGACTAGGGGTGGTGCGGAAGAGTCAAAAGGCGCATCGTTGGGGGATGAGCGTCGCGCCTGCTATTCGTCGTATTCGCTGCGCTCGCGTGTTCGTGCCAAACCGGATCTGAGCCGTCGCTTGTCTGCATACAACAGTGGTTGGCGCCACAGTGAAACCAGTGACGCAGTGGCAGCAGAGAGAGCGGGTGGCAACACGACACCCACCGCGCATGACATACTGACCATAGCTGGCCTCCAAGGCACAAACACCGCGCATCCGCGCAACCGATAAACTCATCTCGCACGGTGGTATAGGCACGCACCACACGGAAGCTTCTCCGTCACCGTGAAGATGTCTTGACCACTGTCAAGATGTTCTCATTGGTCAGAGTGTAAGCTATTCGGCCCATGGTTGTCAATAGATGTAATGAAAGTCTCCAAGACGATATGCAATTCGTGACGTGACGGTGACGCGCGCACAGATGATCGGCGGGGTGAAGAGAGGAGCGCCCGATTTATGCCAGTACCCACGGACGAAACGCCTGCGCTGCGGCTGACCATCGAGCTGGTGCCCGCCACGTGCTGGGGCGCGAACGTTCGAGACGTGCTGCCGCGCGCCCGCTGGGACGCACTGCGGCGCGAGGTCTATGCTGCGTCGGGGCATCGCTGCGCTATCTGCGGCGCAGGCGGCAAGCTGCACTGCCATGAGGTGTGGGACTACGATGACGCAGCACACGTGCAGCGGTTGCGCGGCTTCCGCGCGCTCTGCGTGGAGTGTCATCACGTGAAGCACATCGGGCATGCGCGGTTGCTTGCCAGCCAGGGCAAGCTCGATTATGAGCGCATCGTCGCGCATTTTCTGCGCGTCAACGGCTGTGACCGCGCTACGTTCGCGCGCCACCGCGACGAGGCCTTCGCCCGCTTTGCGGAGCGTTCGCGCTACGAGTGGCGCACGGAGTTCTGAATTCTAGCGCAGCACGAGCGCGCCGGTATCCCGGCTCACAGGCGGCGACGGCATGCCCCAGAGCGCCGCTACGATCTCTGGCATATCGCGCAGGCGCTCGTGGATATTGCCGTTGAGCTGAAGACGCAGGGCAAACGGCGGACCCACCCGCAGCCCCAGATACGGCACGTCCCCCAATACGCGATGCGACCAGATATCGCGCTCGTTCGCCACCGTCAGCAGTGTCACGCCGTGCGTGCTCGCCCAGCGATTCAACCCGTTCAGTCCGTCATCGGCAACGCGGCGCAGATAGCTTTTCGCGCCAGACCAGCGACCTGCCAGCCCGGCAATTGCCGCATCCAGGGTCATGACGGCGCGCACCGGCATCAGCGGTTCCGGCTGCTGGCATGCGCGCACGCCGACGAGATACGAGAGCGCCGCCGCGCCACCGGAACTGTGGCCGATGAGATGCACGTGCCCGCGCTCGCCGTCGCCCTGGCCGCTGGCTGGCGCTGGCTGCGCGAGAAACGACCGGAGCCACGCGACCCCCGCTGAGATGCGCCGCACGGTCACGAAATGCACGTGCTCCGCACACCAGCGCTCCCATTGCGCCCGCAACGCCGGGTCTTCGCTATCGATTGGCCCTGCCCCACGCCACGCCAGAAATAACGCCTGCAATCGGCTCAGCCATACATCCCAGAGCAGCGTGGGTGGCGACAGGCGCATCCCAGGCACCACCGGCACGCCCCGCAGCAGCACGATGTGATCGGATGGCTCCGGCGTCGCCACCGGCAGCCCGGCCTCCGCCAGCACTGTTGTCAGCGCGTGTTCCAGGCGCGGGTCTCCTGTGCGCCGCAACTCATCACGCGCCGCGCCCGAAAAAGGCTGAGAAGGCTGAGTCTGCCGCGCTGGTCGCGGTCGTCGCTGTTGTCTGCTCATCCGCGCCACCTCCGCTTACCTGCCGCACAAAATGGTGTCTCCTGATTATTCGTGACATGCTCCCCATCCCTAAAGGGAAGGGGCTTCTCGCTTCACCACGGCAGCCTACGCCACCGCTCCACGACGGCTCTGCCCAAGCCGGAGAATATTTCGGGCCGCATTCTCGTCGCGGTCCAGCACCAGCCCACAGGCGGTACAGACATGGGTACGCACCGACAGGCTCTTCCGCACCCGTGTCCCGCAGCCGCTACAATCCTGGCTGGTATAGGCGGGTTCCACCGCAACCACTCGTTTACCGGCGCATGCTGCCTTGTATTCAAGCGTGGTACGAAACTGCGCCCAGCCAGCATCACTGATGCTTTTGGCCAGATGGTGGTTGCGTACCAGGTTGCGAACCCGCAGGTCTTCGAGATAGATCACATCGTACTGGCGCACCAACGCCAACGCGGTCTTGTGATGAAAGTCCTGGCGTTGCCGTCTGACTTTCTGATGCTTCTTCGCCAGCAGTTGCACCGCCTTCTTGCGGCGATGGCTGCCCTTCTTGCGCCGCGAGACCACGCGCTGCGCTTTCTTCAGTCGCTTTTCTTCACGGCGGTAATGGTGGGGGTTCTCCACGAACACCCCATCTGCCGTCACCAGGAAGGCATTCAGCCCGACATCTATGCCCGTCTCCTGGCCAGTGCGCGGCAACGGTTCCACCGGCACGTCGGCGCACGAGATACAGGCATACCAGCCATCCGCCTCTTTGGAGATGGTAACGGTCTTGGGTGTGCCCTGCAAGCCGCCGGGTAGCGGACGATGCAGCCGGATACGAATCCGCCCAATCTTCGACAGATTGAGCACGCTCCCGTCCAGCACTGCCCCATGGCCGTACTGCGGATAGGTGAAGGAGTGGTAGCGGTTCGCACCCTGGAAGCGGGGATATCCCGGTGTCTGCCCCTCTTGGATACGTTGGAAGAAGGCGGCAAACGTGCGCTCAATTCGCAAGAGGACATCCTGCAAGACCTGCGAATGGACTGCGGCGTATTCCGGGAGCGCCGCCTTCAGGTCGGGCAGTTCCGCTTTCTGTTGGTAGTACGTCGCGCTCTTGCTTTGTCCGCGTCCCCACCACGTCTTGCGCTGTTCCAACGCGGTATTGTAGAGCGTGCGACAGTGCCACAAGACGGTTGCCAGCACCCGCGCTTGCGCTGGCGTGGGGTTCAGTTGGTACTTGTACGTCTTGCGGACTGCCGTTTCTGCCACGCGCTATTTGCCCTTCTGGTTTTCGACGTAGCGTTTCAAGGTTTCTAGCGTCACGCCGCCCACCGTTGCCACAAAGTAGCTATTCGTCCACAGGGACGGTAGACGGCGCTTCAACGCGGGATACTCCACACGCAGCGCGTGCGAACTGTAGCCCTTCAAGAGCTTCACCAGCCGGTGAATGCCGAACTGTGGGTCACACCCGACGAGCAGATGCACGTGATCGGGCATGACCTCCATCTCGATCAGGTCTTGCCCCCACCACTCTATCTGCTCGGCAAGAATAACCTTCAGCCGTTCATCTATTGGTGGCATCAACACCTTGCGCCGGTATTTGGGGCAGAACACCACGTGATAGCGGCAGACGTAGACGACAGTGTTGTTGCTCCGCATAGCTTTCATGCAACCAGTATAGCATGTTCGATAATACGCTATCAACTACTGTCGTTATTCGTCGCCTGTGGACGACGCGGCTTTCATCCCTAGCCCTAAAGGGACGGGGCTTCAGCCGCCTTTTTCGCTAACCATTCCTACGCGGGAAGGCTTTCGCGGGTTGAAGGGTGACGGCGAAAGCAGCGCCCAGCGTTGTGGGCTAATGTACGCTGCTTATGGCATAAACCGGTCCAATATAGTGTCGTTGCCGCCATCGGGCAGACGGGGCGGGGCGACCTATCACGGGCGGCATCGTCGCCCACGCTCCCCACGAGTTCACGGCTCACGTCTTCGCCCGCACTTGCGAAGATGGCGGCGGTTGGCTAGACTGAGAACTACATGGCTGAGAAGCACATTGCCCAGGAGGCCGATCGTTGCCTTCTCGCGCATATTCAGAAGACATGCCGGAGAACCACATGGCGCAACTCATGCCGCTGAGTGAAGCCATCGCGCAGTTGATTCACGATGGTGATACGGTGGCGATGGAAGGGTTTACGCACCTGATTCCCTTTGCGGCGGGTCATGAGGTGATCCGGCAGCAGAAACGGGATTTGACGCTGATTCGCATGACACCCGATGTGATCTACGATCAACTGATTGGGGCGGGATGTGCGCGGCGGCTGGTGTTTTCGTGGGGCGGCAATCCGGGCGTTGGCTCGCTGCACCGGCTGCGCGACGCGGTGGAGCACGAGTGGCCGCACGCGCTGGAAATCGAAGAGCACAGCCATGCGGGTTTGTCGAACGCCTATGTAGCGGGCGCTTCGAATATCCCCTTTGGTGTATTGCGCGGCTATCAGGGATCGGACCTGCCGCGCTACAATGACCATATTCGCTTCATCCAGTGCCCATTCACCGGCGAAGAATTGGCGGCGGTACGCGCGGTTCGGCCTGATGTGACGGTGATTCACGCGCAAAAAGCGGATCGCAAGGGGAATGTGCTGCTCTGGGGCATCCTGGGGGTGCAGAAAGAAGCGCTGCTGGCGGCGCGGCGCGCTATCGTCACGGTCGAAGAGATCGTGGACGACCTGGATGCGTGGCCGAATGCCTGTATTCTCCCCGCGTGGGTCGTGACGGCCGTCTGTGTGGTTCCCGGTGGCGCGTTTCCTTCGTATGCGCAGGGCTATTATCAGCGCGACAATCGGTTCTATCTGGCATGGGATGACATCGCGCGGGAGCGCGAACGCTTCGCGGCGTGGGTGCAGCGCCACATCCACGATACCGCCGACTTCGCTGAGTTCCGGCGAGTGTTGCGGGAATCGCAGGGCACGGAGGAGCAGCGATGAGCGACCTGACCTACACCACCAGTGAGATGATGACCGTCGCCGCCGCGCGCATGCTCCCTGACCGCGCAGTGTGCTTCGTGGGGATCGGCTTGCCTTCGACGGCGGCGAACCTGGCGCGCCTGACGCATGCCCCGGAGCTGGTGCTGATCTACGAATCCGGCCCGATAGGCGCGAAACCGGTGGTGTTGCCGCTCTCGATTGGCGATGGCGATCTGGCCGAAACGGCGGATACGGTGGTCTCTACCTCCGAAATCTTCCGCTACTGGCTGCAAGGCGAGCGCATAGACATCGGCTTTCTGAGCGCCGCGCAGATAGATCGCTTCGGCAATCTGAATACGACGGTGATCGGCGACTATCGCCACCCCCGCACACGGCTGCCTGGTGCGGGCGGCGCGCCGGAGATCGCTGGCTCAGCGCGCGAGGTGTTCATCCTGCTCAAGCAGTCGCGACGGGCCTTCGTCGAAAAGCTGGATTTCGTCACCTCCGTGGGCTTTGGCAACGGCGGCGAGGCGCGGGCGCGGCTGGGCCTGAGCGGGCGTGGCCCCGTGGCGGTCATCACCGACCTGTGCATCATGGAGCCAGAGACCACGACGAACGAACTGATCGTGATGCGGCTGCATCAGGGCGTCACACGGGAGCAGGTGCAGGCGGCCACCGGCTGGCCAGTGCGGTTCGCGACAACGGTGGGGGCAACGGACCCGCCGTCCGAGCACGAACTGGCCGCACTGCGTGACTTGCAGCGGCGCACGGCGCTGGCGCACGGCACCCAATCAGAGCGCCAGTGATGTGCGCGTGATCCTACGCCCGCTCTCAAGCCTGCTCGGCGGATACTCTGCAGGATGACTCGGCGCGGCCCAAAACAACCGCGCAGCGCACGCCGGAACCTACCTCGGAATCAGTACGCTAGCGGTAAGCCTTCATTGTGGCTCATTTTCTGTGCGCCCCTCGCCGTTTGGCGCGGCGGGGGGTGGTGCAGGGCGGAGCACATAGCCCACACCAGAGACGGTGAGCAGGTAGCGCGGGTCGGTGGGGTCGCGCTCAATCTTCTGGCGCAGGCGATGCACAATCTGCTTGAGCAATTGGCGGTCGCCCGCGCTCTCATAGCCCCAGACGTGGGTCGTCAGCCGCTCGACCGAGACGGTATGCCCCGCGTTCGCCATCAGATAGTGCAGCAGGCGAAACTCGCGGTTGGTCAGGTGGATAGCTGTGCTGTTGACGAATATGGACTGATCTTCGGGGTTCAGGCGCAGATCACCGGCGGCCAGCGTGGCGGGGTGTTCGAAACCCGCGCGGCGGTGCAGCGCGCGCAGGTGCGCCAGCAGCGTTCGCGGGCTGAAGGGCTTGGTGAGGTAATCGTCAGCGCCCTGGTCCAGCCCCGCGACATGGTCCTCTTCGGCATTGCGAACGGTCAGCATCAGAACCGGCGTGGTGTCCTGGGCGCGGATGCGCTTGCAGACCTCGAAGCCGTTCATGCCCGGCAAGTTGACATCCAGAATCACGAGATCCGGCTGTTCGCGCTCGAACACCTCCAAGGCACGCGTGCCGTCCTGCGCCTCGACGACGAAGTAGCCAGCGGAACGCAGGGCAAAACCGATAAGCCCCAGCAGTTCGAGGTCGTCATCCACCACCAGAATCTTCATTGCGCCGCTCCACTGGTAACATCACGGATATGCGCGTGCCACCGGTTTCGCGGTTCCGCGCCGCCACACGCCCGCCATGCCGCTCGACAATAGACTTGACGATCCACAGCCCCAGGCCAACACCGCCCTGCTCTGGCTCTTCGCCCTCCGCGCGCACGAACCGTTCGAACAGCCCGGACGGCGCGTGCATGGGAAGCCCTGGCCCGGCATCCTCAACCCAGAGCGCAACCTCCGTCTCGCCTACCGCCCCGCCAATGGTGATCGTCGTGCCAGCGGGCGCGAATTTGTTGGCATTCGCCAGCAGGTTGACGAACACCTGCGTGAGCCGCGCCGCATCGCCGGAGACCGGCGGGAGCGGATACGGTAGCTCGACGGCGACCTCCTGCCCGCGCAACTCCAGCAAGGGACGTGTCAGATCTACCGCCGCCTCTACCACATCTTCCAGCGCGACCGCCTGGCGGCGCAGCGAGTCTTTTCCCGCTTCGATACGCACGCTTTCCAGTAGATTATCTATCAATTGCGTCAACCGGAGCGAGCCGCGCTGGAGCGCATGCGCCAGTTGGCCGATCTGCTCCATACTCAGGTCGGGTAGCTGGTCCAGCAGCAATTCGATGGAGGCCAGTTGCGCCGCAAGCGGCGTCTTGAACTCATGAGAGATGTTGGCCAGCACCGTGTCGCGCAGACGGCGGGTCGCCTCCACCTCGGTCTCGTCGCGCAGCACCTGCACTTGCTGCGCCTCAACCGGCGCGGCGCTGGTGATGACGACGGTGCGACGCGAGCCATCCGGCGCGCAGAGATGCTCGGTCGCGCTGGCTGCGCCCCGAAAGCGCGCCTGCACAATCGGGCACTGCTCTTCACAGGGACGAACGCCGTTACGACGTTGCGGGTTCAGCACATCGCCGCAGAAGCGCCCCAACGCCGCATCGGGCGCGATGCCCAGTAGTGCCGCCATTTGTGGATTGAGGTAGCGCATGCGCCGCTCGCGGTCTACCGTGAAGACACCCTCGACGACACCGGTAAGAATCGCCTCGGATTCTGCCTGCTGGCGGCGCAGGTCGCCGGTGAGCGTCAGCAGCCGCCCGCGCATCTCTTCGAGCGAGGCTGCGAGCGTGCCAATCTCAGCGCCAGCTTCCGGGCGGATGGGTGTGGTCAGATCGCCCTCGCCAATGCGCGCGGCGGCCTTGGTCAGCATAAAGAGTGGCGCACCCATGCGCCTGCCGATGATGAAGCTGATCGCAGCAAGCGCCCCCGATACACCCATCGCCAGCAGCAACAGCGTCTGGACGAGCTGGCGTAGCGAATCCGTAGTGCTGGTAGACGGCAGCAACGTTTCCATCACACCGATGACGTTGCCAGAGAAGTCGCGCACCGGCTGAATGGCGATGTAATCCGCCGGAGCATCGAGGCGCGCGGTGGCTGCCATGCCTGTGGCGAGTACACGAGCGCGCAGGGCCGCGCGCGGGCCGCTGGCAGACGCGAGCGCGGCGCGGCGGTCGAGTATCGCGACGGGCAGCGCAATCTGCGCGCTGAGACGCTGCGCGAAGGCATCGTTCAAGACCTCTGCCGTGAGGACCGTCGTATCCGCAAGGGTGGGAATCGCGGCCCATCCGCTCAGCAGCAGCGGGCCATCTGGCGGCGATTGGAGGGCGGGCGCATCGCTGGCAGGGTGCGTGGACTGTAGCGTCGCCCACGGCAGCGCAGCGCCGCTGGCAACGAACACACGCCCATCTACGAGCACCGCGCAGCCGTCGAGGTGGCTAGACTGGCGATATTGATCCAGATAGGCGACCAGTCCAACGTTATCGGCAGTTTCGATGAGATG
Organism: Ktedonobacterales bacterium; assembly: GCA_030167145.1. GTDB lineage: Bacteria > Chloroflexota > Ktedonobacteria > Ktedonobacterales > JADMIN01 > SMAG-U1939. The sequence goes on from CP126532.1 coordinate 1,929,158, forward strand.
CTTGAGAGTTGGACGCTCGGCAAGCACCTGGGCAGCGGTCAACGTATCATCGCCAGAGCGTTCGAGCGCGTGCTGCGCGCCGACGCCCGCCTGTGCGACGCGCGCCAGCGATTGCTCGTCCGCAAGCTGCTGCAGGAGATGCACGGCGACGAGCGCGACCCCCGCGACGGCAAAGAGCAGGAGCGCAACATTGATGGTGACGAGCAGCGTGCTGAGCCGGAAGCGGCGCATGGGCAAGGGTCCGTGTTGAGTACCGCGGGCATGGGCGCGGTGCGCGCAAAGCTGGCCCATCGTAGCACACCAACGCGCGAGCGCGGCCAAACGGGCTAGACTCGCGCCCGTTTGCGTAGGCGTTCGATGCCAAACACCAGCGTGAGCGAGAGCAGCCCCAGCACCAGTGCGACGCTGAATGCGGCGCTATCGTTGCGGTTATCCAGCGCGCGGAAGATGTAGAGCGGAGCCGTTTCGGTGGACCCCTGGATATCGCCGCCGACCACGAGCACCGCGCCGAACTCGCCGAGCGCGCGGGCGAAGGTCAGCGCCACGCCGTAGAAGATGCCCCAGCGCAGCGCGGGGAAGGTCACGCGCCAGAACGTGCGCCACGCGCTGGCGCCGAGCGTGGCCGCCGCGTGCTCTGGCTCCTGGTCGAGTGATTGCAGCAATGGTGCGACTTCGCGAATCATCAGCGGCAGGGTGACGAAGAGTGTCGCCAGGACCATGCCGGGCACAGCGAAGGCGACCTGGATGTTGAGCGCATCGGTCAGCGGGGCAAACAGCCCTTGCGCGCCGAAGAGTAGCAGAATGATGTAGCCCACGACGACCGGCGAGATCGCGAACGGCAGGTCAATCAGCGCGTTCAGCCAGCGGCGTCCCCGGAAGCGATGCCGCACCAGCACCCAGGCGACCACTGTGCCGAATATGGTATGGACGGCAACGGTGATGAGGCTGATCTGGAGCGTCAGCGAAAAGGCGGCTTGCGCGTCGGGGTCGCGCAGCGTAGCGAGCAGCGCGCCCACCCCATGCGAGAACGCGCCCACGATCAATGCGCCCACTGGCGCGAGAATCAAGATCGCCACATAGGCGACGACGATGCCGATGAGCAGCCAGCGCATGCGCTGCGCGACGGGCGGCTGTGTGGTGATTGTCGCTGAAGACAGCAGCCTCATGATGTCCTCCTGGCGCTGCGCCGCTGAAGCAGCCCCACCAGCACGATCAGCCCGAAGGCGATGGCGAGCAGCACCACCGACATCGCGCTTGCGCCAAGCTGATCGGAGGATTCGATCTCGCCAAGGACGTAGACCGCCGCTGTCTGGGTCTGGAAGGGGATATTGCCTGCGACGATCACAATCGCGCCGAACTCGCCAATGCCGCGCGCGAAACTGAGCAGCGTCCCGCTGAGGATGGGCACGCTCAGCGCGGGCAGGATCACTCGCCGGAAGGTCGTCCAGCCGCCAGCGCCAAGCGTCGCGGCGGCGGCCTCCGGCTCGCGATCCAGGTCTTGCAGGACGGGCTGAATCGCGCGAACGACGAACGGGAAGGTGATGAAGAGCAGCGCCAGAATGATGCCCGGCGGCGCAAAGATGATGTTGATGCCCAGCCGCTGGCTGAGCCACGCGCCCAGCGCCTGCTGCGGGCCAAACAACACCACGAGCATCACGCCAGTGACCAATGTGGGGATGGCAAGCGGCAGATCCACCACAGCGTTCAGCAGCGGCTTGCCGGGGAAGTCATAGCGCACCAATACGTAGGCCGTCAACGTGCCCATCACCGCATTGATGGCCGCCATCAGCGCGGAGGTCCAGAGGGTGAGCAGCAGCGCGTGCCAGGCGATGGGCAGTGTAACCGCGTGCCAGAACTCACCCAATCCCGCGCGGAGATCGTCATGAAGAATTACGAGCAAGGGGATGATAAGCATGCTCCCCAGGTAGATCAGAGCGCCAGAGCGCAGGCTCCAGCGCCCCCAGGGCAGCGGCGCGAGCGGTGGCCGTTTGTCGAGTGTCGCGGTGGTCATGTACTCATTGTCCCTGCACGGCCGCAAGCGCCTGCACGTAGATGCCACTGTCGCCGAAGAAGCTCGCTTTGACAGCCTTCCAGCCGCCAAGGAAATCAATCGTCCAGAGATCAGTCACTGCGGGATACTTGGCTGCGTTTGCCTGCGCGACAGTGGCATCTATGGGGCGGTAGCCGGAACTAGCGAAGACCTGTTGGGCGGCGGGCGAGGCGAGGAAGGCAACGAACGCCTCGGCGACCTTGCGCGTGCCATGACGATTCACGTTGGCATCTACCACGGCGGCGGGCGTCTGGATCAGAATCGTCGAAGTAGGTATCACCAGATCGTCATCTTTCCCGGCGGCCTGCGCGGTGAGTACCTCACTCTCATACGTGATGGCCACGTCGCCCACGCCTTGCTCGAAGTTCGTGATACTGGTACGCGCGTCTTTATCGAAGGCTTTGACATTCTTGAGCACCGCTTCGAGGAAGGTGAGCGCGGCATGAGGGTCGTTCTGGGCTACGCCGGTCACATACCCGCGCATGGCCGCGCCGTAGAGCGCGAGGATGTTCCACTGCGCGCCGCCACTGGTCTTGGGGTCGGGCGTCAGAATCTGGATGCCGGGACGCGCCAGATCGGCCCAATCGTGGATGCCCTTGGGATTGCCCTTGCGAACGGCGAACGCGACGATGGAGGTGCTGACCATGCCTTTGGTGGGCGTGTTGGTCCAGTCATGGGTGATGAGACCCGCTTTAGCAATCGCATCCACGTCTGGCGCGACGGAGAGGGCGGCGACATCGGCCTGGAAGCCGTTGACGATGGCGCGCGATTGCGCCCCGGAGCCGAGATAGGATTGCTTGAACGTGACATCTTGCCCGGTTTGCTGCTTCCACTGTTGCTGGAACATGGGAATGAGCCTGGCATAGACCTCCTGCGGCGCGCTATAGGCGCCAAGAATCAGTGTGACGGATTTGCCATTGGCTGAGGCATTCGCGCCACATCCGGCCAGCAGCGTCAACAGCGAGCAAGACACCAATAGCGCCGCGAACAAGCGTTTCATCAAAACCTCTCCTCAACAAGACTGCGGGACTCGATAGATGCCGCGCGCTCGGTCGCGGCAGCGGCATAGGGTGAGCGCACGATGAGCACGGGATAGGTGGCTGCGCCACTCACGAAGGCGCGGATTTTCGAGGACGCGATGGGATAGAGCGGCGCGCCGAGCACGAGCAGGTCATAGCGACCCTTATCCATCTCCGCTTCGATGACCTCGCGCAGTGCGCCAGCGCGCATCGCGGTTTCAGCGGAGACGCCCAGCAGGGCAAGTGTCCGCGCGCCAGCATCGAGGAAACGCTGGGTTCGGTCGGTGGTAGCGTCACCGTTCGCTTCATCCGCCAAGACAGAAAGCAGGGTTGCCTGTGCGCCAAGATGGCGAGCCAGCCGCCCGGCGAAGAGCACATCGTCTTTGCTCGGCTCGCCGCCAGCCACGCAGATCAAGGCGCGCGTGGGCATCGGCGCGCCATCGCGCGGGACAATCAGCACGTGATGCTCGCCACTCTCCAGCGCCCGCTCGACGAGTTCCATCGTGTTCTCAGCGCCGCCAGGAATCGCCACGATGTCATAGGGCTGGCGCTCCACTTCGCGAACCGTGGCTATGGCGGGCGTATCAGCCGATGCGCGCGTTTCCAGCGCGGGCAGATGAGCGAGATGCGCTTTTACGGATTCGAGGCCAGCCTGAAGCTGCGCCTGCGTGAGGCCAGCGCCGAGGACGGTGACACGCGCATGCGCCAATTGCGCGAGTTGTCCCCCGAAGGTGAGCGTCGCCTGATCGGCGGCTCCGTCGGTGACGAGCAGCAGACTCAGCCCCGGATGCGCCAGCGCGTGCATGCGATGCACCCCGACCCAGGCAACATCGCCGGGGCGCAGCGGGAAGCGCCGCGATTGCTCTTGCGAGCGCACGGCATCCAGCGGAAGATAGTCGCTGCCGAAGGGCGCGGCTGGCGCAATGGCGCGGACACCAGGGAGCGGGGGCAGGCGCAGCCGCAGACGTTCGTATGACCCGGCGAAGGCGCTTTCTTCGACCACCGCCTGGCCGAGTGGGGGATCGGCGAGCGCCTCCGCCGACGCGGTGAGCGCGATGTCTTCAGGGCGGAAGAGCACCTGCACGCGGCGCGTATCATGTGTTTGGCGCGCGTCGCCAGAGAGCGGAAAATGCAGCGGTCCAACCTGGACGCCGGTTGGTGTGGTCTCACCAACCAGGAGATTGGCCGAGCCAAGGAAGGTCGCGGCGAATTCGGTCTGCGGGCGCAGATACAGTTCAGTGGGTGGGCCAGCTTCCAGCAGCCGCCCCACGTTCATCACGCCAAGTTGGTCGCCAAGCTCAAAGGCTTCTTCCTGGTCGTGGGTGACAAAGATGGTGGTGATGCCCAATTCACGCTGGATCGCGCGAAGGTTGCGCCGCATATCTACGCGAATCTTGGCGTCGAGCGCGCCGAATGGCTCGTCGAGCAAGAGCACAGCCGGGCGAGGCGCCAGCGCGCGGGCCAGTGCGACCCGCTGCTGCTGGCCGCCGGAGAGTTGACGCGGCAGGCGGTTGCCAAGGCCAGCCAGCCCCACGAGATCGAGTAGTTCCTCGCGACGGCGGCGGCGCTCCGCCGCTGGCATGCCGCGCACGCGCAGGCCGAATTCGATGTTCTCGGCAATGCTCATATGCTGGAAGAGCGCGTATTGCTGGAAGACGAAGCCAATGCTGCGCTCTTGCGGTGGCAGATACGTCACGTCGCGGCCGTGCAGCGACACTTTGCCGCTCTCGATGCCGGTGAGGCCCGCGATCATCCGCAGCACGGTGCTTTTGCCGCTGCCGCTCGGCCCCAGCAAGACGAAGAAGTCGCCGTCGGCCACTTCCAGCGAGATGTTATTCACGACGGGGCGGCCATCATACCGCTTCGTCAGGTGTTCGAGCACGATAGACATCGGCAACCCCATGAGTATTTCGCAACAGGCAGTACACCCGCGCGCATCTCGCCCAGACGAGACACCGCACGCTCATCAGTGTTCAGAATACGCTGGCTTGGTTCCAAAAGCGGTTCCATTGGCGTTCCAAAATGGTTCCAAAATGCTGAGCAATAGGGGTATCGCCGGACGCCAGCAGCATATGGTTGTGTCGCCTTGACGCCGCTTGCGGGGGAGCGCCACAATCGAAGAGCAATACTTGAGATGAGGAGCGATCAAGGAATGGGCGGTACACCAGCTATGCGATACGATGCGGTGATCGTGGGCAGTGGGATGGCGGGGCTGCTGGCAGCGCACCGGCTGCTGCGCGAGCGGCCCGGCGCGGCGGCGTTGATCGTGGACGCTGGCCCCGCGCTGGATGCGCGCAATCGCTATGGCACGGGCGAGTGGGGCGGCTATGGCGGCGCGGGATTGTTCCTCGGCGGGCGAGTGTACCTTGGCGCCGCGACAATTCCGGTGTTGCCGCCGCTGAGCCTGCCCGCTGGCGCGCATGTGGTGCTGGAAGGCAAGGCGTATGCGGAGCGAACCCGCGAAGTGAATGCGCTGCTCGACCGCCTCGGCGCGCATGCGCCGTTGCGCGACACGCCGAACGAAGGCGTGACGCAGGCGATGGAACGCGCGGCTGAGGCGGGGCTGGAATACGTCACCAGCTATCCGGCACGCTTCCTGAGCATCGAAGAGCGTATGGGCGTGCTGCGCGCACTGCACGACGAACTAGGCGCGGCAGGTGTGGGCTTTCGCTTTGGCGCGCCAATGACGGCGATAGCGCGGACCGTAGAGGGCTACCGGCTCACGCTGGGAACAGCGGAGGCGGCGGCGAGCGAAGACACGGCGCAGAGCATTGAGACGCGGGCGTTGCTGCTGGCGCCGGGGCGCTACGGCGCGGAGTGGCTGGTGCGCGTGGCGGGCGAACTGGGCGCGGGAGTCGTGCCGCTAGCGCCCGCGTTCGGAGTCCGTATAGAGGTTCCCAGGGCGGCGTATGCGCCGCTGACGGATGTGAACCCCGACCCGCGCTTGCAGCGGACGTTAGAAGACGCAGACGCTATGGTCAAGACGTATGCGACCTGCCCCGGCGGCATCGTCACGGCGGTCGAACGCTACGGGAGGCTGGTGGCGAGCGGTGTGCCGCTGATGGGCGAGGAGCGCACGCCGAACACCACCTTTGCGGTGCTGGTGCAGCCAGGGGTGCGCGGCGCGGCGGAGCGATGGCGCGGGGGTGAGGCGAGTGCGGCGCTGCTGAATGAGCGCGCACCGGGGCGGCTGGTGGTTCAGCGGCTGGCGGATATGCAGGCGGGCAGAGCGACTATGGCGGCTGCACTTGCCGCGAACAGCATCGCGCCGACGAACCGCGCGGCGCAACCGGGCGCGCTGCACGACGCCTACCCAGACGCCTACTGGCGCGCGTTTGAAGATCTGCTGGCGCGTATCGAGCGGCTTGCGCCGGGGGTTGCTACCGGCGACACGCTGCTCTACGGTCCGGCGGAGGAGCGATTCTGGTACTTCCCGACGGATGAGCGGCTGCAAACGACGCTGCCCGGCCTCTTCGTCGCGGGGGACGGGCCGGGGCAGAGTCAGGGGATCGTGCAGGCGGCGGTGACGGGGCTGCTCGCGGGCGAGGGCCTCGCCCGCCACCTGGCTGGCTAGCTGGCGTGCCGGTCGCGGCGATGAATGGCCGACGCACAGTACGCTAGTTAATCGAGGTCTACGTAGATGTTCTTGACCTCGGTATAGAGTTCGATGCCGTACATGCCTAGTTCGCGCCCGATGCCGGACTGGCCGTAGCCACCGAACGGCGCTTCCAGGTGGACGCTGTCATTCGAGTTGATCGAGAGCGTGCCGGTGCGGACCTTGCGGGCGACGCGGTGCGCGCGGCCAATGTCGCGGGTCCAGATGGAACCGGAGAGACCATAGATGGTGCTATTGGCGATGCGCACCGCCTCTTCTTCGGTGTCGAACGGGATGACCACGACGACGGGGCCGAAGATCTCTTCCTGGCCGATGCGCATCTCCGATTTCACGTCGGTGAAGACGGTGGGTAGCAGGAAGTTGCCATGCGCCAGCGAAGCGTCATCGGGGGTCTTGCCGCCGCAGGCGAGGGTCGCGCCCTCGTGCTGGCCGATCTCGATGTACTCCTCGACGCGCGCCTTCTGCTGCGGTGAGATGATTGCGCCAATCTCGGTCTTGGGGTCCAGTGGATCGCCGACGCGCAACTGCTGGACACGCTCGACAAAGCGGCGGGTGAATTCGTCTACCGCCTCGCGCTGGACAAGGATGCGCGAGCGCACGGTGCAGTCCTGGCCCGCGTTGATGAAGCTGCCAATCACGGCTTTCTCGGCGGCCTTGGCGATGTCGGCGTCGGCGAAAATGATGTTGGCCGACTTGCCACCAAGCTCCAGCGAGATGCGGGTGATGTTGTCTGAGGCCATGCGCATTAGTTCGCGGCCCACCTCGGTTGAGCCGGTGAACGCGATCTTATCTACGCCGGGATGGCGCACCAGCGCCGCGCCGATCAGCGGGCCGGAACCGGTGATGACGTTGACCACGCCAGCAGGCACGCCAGCTTCCAGGCAGATCTGTCCCAGCGCCAGCGCCGAGAGCGGCGTCTGCTTCGCGGGCTTGAGCACCACGCAACAGCCAGCGGCGAGCGCGGGGGCGAGCTTCCATCCGGCCATGACGATGGGATAGTTCCAGGGGATGATCTGCCCAGCGACACCAACCGGCTCGCGCAGGGTGTAGTCTAGCCCGGAGCCGTAGACGGGGATGGTCTGGCCGAAGATCTTAGTGGCCGCGCCCGCGTAATACTCGAAGCACATCGCCACGCCCTTCACCTCGGCGGTGGCGTCGCGAATTGTCTTGCCACAGTTCTTGGATTCCAGCGTCGCCAGCTCGTTGACGCGCTCGTTGATGAGTTGGGCAACCTTGAGCATGACTTTGGTGCGGCGTCCGGCAGGCCAGCGCGCCCACGGCCCCTCGTCGAACGCCTGGCGCGCGGCGGCGACGGCACGATCTACGTCTTCGATGCCCGCCTCGGCCACCTGCGCCAGCACTTCGCCGGTGGCGGGGTTGAGCGTCTCATAGGTCTTGCCGGTGGCGGAGGGCACACGCTTGCCACCGATAATCAAGTCTTCAGTCGTCAGGGTCACAGACATCGTCGTCTCCTTCTGCGCGCTTCACGCGCGACGTATTAACACGGGCAGTTAGCTAGTGGGTGTCAGTATCGCGGTAGTCTTCCCATTATGGCAGCGGAAACATGGACGAGGCAAGGCGTCGCATCGCGCGGGTTCTCACGTGCGCGGGGCACGGCTACGGCTCATGCTCATGCACGAACGCCACCAGCCGTTCCAGCGTCTCCACCGGCGTGGTGGGGAGGATGCCGTGGCCGAGGTTGAAGATGTGGCCCGGCTGGCCGCCCGCGCGCCGCAGCACATCCGCCGCTCCGGCTTGCACGGCCTCCCATGGCTCCAGCAGCAGCGCGGGATTCAGGTTGCCCTGCACGGCCACGCGCTCCGGACCACCCACGCGCCGCCAGCCGTCATCCAGCGGCACATGCCAGTCCAGGCCGATCACATCGCCGCCAGCCGCCGCCATGAGTTCGAGCAGATGTTGCGTGCCGGTGCCGAAGTGGATCAGTGGCATGCGCGGGGTGTATGCCGCCAGTGTACGGAAGATGCGCGCGACATGCGGCTGGACGTGCGTGGTGTACTCTTGGGGGCTGACGTGGCCAATCCAGCTATCGAAGAGTTGGAACGCCTGGATGCCCGCGTCAATTTGCGCCTGCGCGTAGCCAATCACCAGCGTCGCCAGCCGCTCCATCAGCGCGTGCCACAGATCTGGCGCGTCGCGCATCATCGCCCTGGTCTGGGTGAAGGTCTTTGATGGCCTGCCCTCGATGAGATAACTCGCCAGAGTGAACGGCGCGCCCGCGAAGCCGATCAGCGGCGTGTCAGTCGCCGCCAGCTCACGCCGCAGGATACGGATCGTCTCCTGTACATGGGGCATATCCGCGTCCGGCGCCAATGGCCGCAGCGCCGCCACATCGGATGCCGCGCGCACCGGATGGGCGATGACTGGCCCCACGCCTTCAACTATGTCGAGGTCCACGCCAATCGCCACCAGCGGCGTCATGATGTCGGCATAGAGGATCGCCGCGTCCACGCCGAGCCGCCGCACCGGCTGCAACGTCACCTGGGCGCAGAGTTCCGGCTGGCGGGTGATGTCGAGCAGCGAATACTGCGCTTTGATGGCGCGATATTCGGGTAGCGCCCGCCCTGCCTGGCGCATAAACCAGACCGGCGCGCGGTCTACTGGCTCGCGGTGGCAGGCGCGAAAAAAGCGGTCGTTCATAGAATGCTCGTCCTTCCCACCAGATAATTGTACCGGCCAGCATGGAAACGATGCACAGCCCAGGCAGGGCACCCAATCGCGTCCATAGTGGCATCGTCCTGCGCAAACCCATATATACGCAAAAATGCGTAGATTAACAAACTCTTTTGCGTAGGTATTGACATTTGTCTATCTCATCCTTATACTTGCCTGTAATTGCTGAGCGCTGCCCCCACCACAACGCACACTACACTATCCAATGGCTTCTGGTGGACAACATGGGGTCCCTTGCCACTACCCCTGTCGTATTCCCCGCGTAGTGGCGGCATCCCTTCTCCGCGTGCCCACTTGCAATACCCCACACACTACTAAGAATCGGGAGCAAGTGAACACGCGCGCGTGGACGGTTCCACGTGCAGGTCCAGGTTCTTTTGCCAGGAATCCCGAGCTGTCAACGGGATAGCCTCGGGTCATGTTATGCCTGGGGCGAAGCATGCTTGTTTTTGCGCTTCGCCGTGTTCATTGGAGGGTTTGTCCTACATGCTCCGACGTCGTATCGTGTTTGGAGCCCTCGCGGTAACGGCGACTGCCGTACTTGCGATTGCCGCCGTGTTTACCGGCGTGGCGGGCGCTGCCCCCGCGAGCCACAGCGCGCCTGCCAGCCACACCAGCCCACAGTACTCATTTGTGCATGCGTGTGGCGCATCTGCCGCTGGCTTTGCGCACTGCAACGCAATTGTCCGCATCGGCGGAAAGGTGGGGTCGAACGCCAGCAGCCCCAGTGGCTACAATCCCGCTGATTTGCAGTCGGCCTACAACCTGCCTTCCGCGACCGCTGGCTCTGGCCAGACGGTGGCCATCGTAGACGCCTACGACGACCCGAACGCGGAAGCTGATCTCGGCGTCTATCGCGCGCAGTTCGGCTTGCCTGCCTGCACCACGGCCAACGGCTGCTTCCGCAAGGTGAACCAGAGCGGTGGCACCAAGATGCCGCGCGCCAATGGTGGCTGGGCACAGGAAATCTCGCTCGACCTGGATATGGTCAGCGCGATCTGCCCCAACTGCCACATCATCCTGGTCGAAGCCTCGTCCTCTAGCCTGACCAACCTCGGCACTGCTGTCAACGAGGCGGCCAGCCTTGGCGCGAACGCCATCAGCAACAGCTATGGTGGCGGTGAGTCCAGCAGCGACACCAGCTATGATGCGTCGTACTACAATCATCCAGGTATCGCTATTACCGCCAGCGCGGGCGATAGTGGCTATGGTGCGCAGTATCCCGCCGCGTCGCAATATGTCACGGCGGTTGGCGGCACGTCGCTGAGCCACGCGAGCAACAGCCGTGGCTGGAGCGAGACGGTCTGGAGCGGCAGCGGCAGTGGCTGCAGCGCCTATGATCCTCAGCCAAGCTGGCAGAGTTCCGTCGCAAACATCACGTCGGTCTGTGGCAAGCGCGCGGAAGCTGATGTCTCAGCGGTCGCGAACCCCAGCACGGGTGTGTCGGTCTACGACAGCTACAGCTATCAGGGCCTTAGCGGCTGGCTGGTTTTCGGCGGCACCAGTGTCTCTTCGCCTATTATCGCCAGCGTCTACGCCCTGGCCGGCAACGCCAGCAGCGTGACCTACGGCTCGTATCCCTACAGCCACACCGGCAGCCTGAACGATGTCACCAGCGGCAGCAATGGTAGCTGCGGCAACCTGCTCTGCAACGCTACGACCGGTTGGGATGGCCCGACTGGCCTGGGCACGCCGAACGGCACCGGCGGATTCTAAGCCCGCGTGTCGCGATCATCTTTCGTACAGCGCGCCAGCTCTCCATGTGTGGGGGGCTGGCGTCGCATTGGCTGCGCAAAAGCTCTCTCCTACCCTCGCAGAGACAGCCGGACAGCGCGCAATGTCCGTAGGTGCGTCTGTCGGACGCACCTCGGCGGCGCAATGGAGGAGCAAGGGGATAGGTCTATTCTTGAGTGGGCGCAGGCAAGGTGAAGGCGGGCGCGGGCAGTTTGCGGTTGAACTCGCCGGTGCGGCGCAGTCGCTCTAGCGAGTCATCGGGCACGTAGCGCGCGCCCAGCGGCGTGGGGTGCATGTTGGGGCCGTGGTAGTCGCTGCCTCCAGTGGGGATCAGGCCATAGGTGTTCGCCAGTTGCAGCAGCCGCGCCACTGTCACGGTGTCGTACTCGCCATAGTAACATTCCAGCCCTTGCAGGCCAACCATCACCAGCGACGGCAACAGTGTTTCCTTGAGTTCGGGGATGTTCGCCGGATGCGCCAGCACCGGCACGCCGCGCGCGCTCTTCACCAGCCGCACCGCGTCCTCCGCCGAGAGCTTGTAGCGCGGGATGTAGGCCGGGCGACCGGGGCCAATCCACTTATCGAAGGCGTCGCTGATGCTGTCGGCGTAGCCTTTTTCGAGCAGCGCCCGCGCCACATGCGGACGCCCCACCGCACCGCCCGCGATCTCGCGCACGCGCTCCCAGGTGACATCCAGCCCCTGCTCGCGCAGCTTGGCGACCATGCGCTCACCGCGCAGCGCCCGCGCCTCGCGCAGCACGGCGATGCACTGCTGAAACTCCGGGCGGTCGTATTCGATGTAGTAGCCGAGCATGTGGGCTTCGCCCTGCTTGTTGGGCAGGTCGGTGTTGATCTCGATGCCCGGAACGACGGCCACGCCCAGCCGTTCGCCCGCCGCCAGCGCCTCTTCCAGGCCGCCGGTGGTATCGTGATCCACCAGCCCGATGGTCTTCAGGCCAGCCTCATGCGCCAGGGTAACCAGTTCGGTCGGGCTATGGATGCCATCCGACGCGGTCGAATGGGTATGCAGGTCGAGCGTATTGAGCGTCACAGGGACCTCCGCATCACATCACATCACATCACATCACTTCGCATAATCAATCGAGCGTGTTTCACGCACGACGCAGACCTTGATCTGGCCAGGATAATCCATGCTTTCTTCGATCTTGCGCGCCACTTCACGCGCCAGATTGGAGGCGGCAATCTCGTCCAGTTCTTCTGGCCGCACGATGATGCGCACCTCGCGGCCAGCCTGAATCGCGAACGACTTTTCGACGCCGGTGAAGGAGTTGGCGATGCTCTCCAGCGCCTCTAAGCGGCGGATGTAGAGGTCAATCGTTTCACGGCGTGCGCCAGGGCGCGCGGCTGAGATGGCGTCCGCCGCCTGGACGATGGCCGCCTCTAGCGATTGCGGCTCCGATTCGGTGGCGTGATGCGAGACGATGGCGTGGATCACCTTTGGTGAGCGGTTGAAGCGACGGGCAATCTCGCCGCTGATGAGCATGTGCGGTCCCTCAACCTCCTGGTCAATCGCTTTGCCCAGGTCGTGCAGAAGTCCCGCGACTTTGCAGACGCCGACATCCGCGCCCAGTTCCGCGGCGATGGTCGCCGCCAGCACCGACACTTCAATGGAGTGGTTCAGCACGTTCTGCCCGTAGCTCGACCGGAAGTGCAGCCGCCCGATCAGTTTCACCAGTTCGGGCGGCAGATTGGTGACGTTGGCTTCGGCGCAGGCGCGCTCGCCCTCCTCGCGGACGATGTTTTCGATGTCTTGCTGCGCCTTGGCTACCACCTCTTCGATGCGCGCGGGATGGATGCGCCCATCAAGGATCAGCTTGGTGAGGGCGACACGAGCGACCTCGCGCCGCACCGGATCGAAGCCGGAGAGGATCACCGCTTCGGGGGTGTCGTCAATAATCAGGTCTACACCGGTCGCGGCCTCAAGCGCGCGGATGTTGCGGCCCTCGCGCCCGATGATGCGGCCCTTCATGTCGTCGTTGGGCAAAGGCACGACGGAGATGGTCACTTCGGAGACCTGATCTGACGCGCAACGCTGGATCGCCAGCGCAATGATCTCGCGGGCACGCGCGTCGGCTTCTTCGCGGGCCTGCGCTTCGATCTCGCGGGCGCGTTTGGCGGCGTCGCGACGGGCGTCGTCTTCCACCGCCGCCACCAGTTCGGCCCGCGCCTCGTACTGGGTCATGCGCGCGACACGCTCTAGCTCGGCGACGCGCCGCACGCGGGTCTCCTCCAGGTCCGCCTTCACTGTGTCAAGCTCCTGGATGCGCTGGCTAAGAGTTCGCTCGCGCTTTTCCAGGTTATCGGTTTTGCGGTCGAGGTTCTCTTCTTTCTGCGTTAGCCGCTGTTCCTGACGCTTCAACTCCTGCCGTCGCTCGCGCGCTTCGGCTTCGAGGGACGCGCGCATCTTTGCCGTTTCGTCTTTTGCTTCTCGTAGCGCCTTCGCCTGTTCCTGCTGCAAGGATTCGAAGTGCGTCTGCGCGTCTTCTTTCTCTTGCAGCATCTGTTCGGCATGGCGCTTCCCTGCCCAGCTTTGTCCAAGGGTGATGCCGCCAAGTGTGCCGCCGCATGCGCCCAGGACAAATACGACCAGGATCAGGGTTATTTCGCCCCAGTTCACGTATGTAGTCCTCCGCGAGGCTGGTGAAAAAGATAGTGTGCGGGCCATAGAGGCCGCACAGGATGAAGAGGAATAGGGTAAAAGGAATGACGGCAATGGGAGACATGACCATCAATCCTTTCCGTTGTGTTGGATTGGGAGACAATCCACTGTGTCAACTGTTTACGTTACTATATGAACGAAACACCGAAGCTGTCAAGCTGCCTGCAATAATCCGCATACAAACGGCGTTTGTGATATACTGGCCTGCGTTCGCTATCCAACCCGACACCGGCCTCCAGAGAGGATAGATCGCTATGTCGCATCCCGGTTCAGGCTCGTCCATCCCCGGCACACTGGCGCCCGCGCAGACGGCGTGGCTCAGCCAGTTCGTCCGCGCCATCCCCGACTATCCGCAGAAGGGCATCCTCTTTCGCGACATCACGCCGCTGCTGCAGAACGCCAATGCGCTGCGCTTCGCCATCGAGACGATGGCTGAACACTATCGCGGCATGGGCATCGAGCAGGTGGTGGGCATCGAGTCGCGCGGCTTCATCTTCGGCACGCCGCTGGCGTATATGCTCGGCACAGGGTTCGTGCCGGTCCGCAAGAAGGGCAAACTGCCGCACGATACCATTTCGATAGAGTATGACCTGGAATACGGTTCGAATGTGCTGGAGGTGCATACCGACGCCGTCAAGCCGGGGCAGCGCGTGCTGGTGGTGGATGACTTGCTCGCCACCGGCGGCACCACAGCGGGCACGGTGCAACTGATGGAGCGGCTGGGCGCGCGGGTGGTCTCGCTGGCCTTCTTGATCGAGCTGGCCGCGCTGAACGGGCGGGCACTGCTGAACGGGCGCGATGTCTTCGCGCTGCTCGCATTCTAGCAAAGGCGCGCACTCATGGCGATTCTCGTGCATCCCGCCCGTGCTACGCGCCACTGGATTCCCGCTGGCGTGCTGCGTGGCGACCGCATGTACCATGTGCTCTCGGACTTTCTGGGCGCGGAGGGCACACGCGAGCTAACCGCCTTCGTCGTGCCGTATGGGCTGCGCCCCGCGTGGATACAGTATCCGGGCACGTACCGTGAGCATTTTGATGTGCGCCCGGAAACGGGTGAGCGCATGCTGGCGGATGGCGCGCGGCTGGCGACTAATCGCGAGGTGGGGCTGCTGCTGCGCGCCAAGCGCGAGGCGATGTCCATATGAGCTATTGTCTCTTCGTAGGGGCGCCTGCCAGACGCCCGTCATCACATGCCCCACACGCCACATACCCAGATGAAAGGACATAGGCGTATGTTTGTCGCCGTCACCAGGATCAGCAATCTGCCGCCACAGGCGCGAGACCACATGCTCGCCGCGTTCCGCAAGGCAGCGCCGGACCTGAAGAGCTTCGCGGGCTTCCTGGGCTTTGAGCTTTGGCACAATGACGATACGCTGGAAGCGATCTCGCGCTGGGAGTCGCGCGAGGCGATGGAAGCGTATGCCAAGAGCGGCATGTTCGCAGCGCACCACGGCCCAGAGACGGGCGCGCCCGCGACCCACGGCGCAGCCGTCATCGAGAGCTACGAGGGGGAAGTGGTGGTGTAGGCGGGGGAGTGGAGTGTATCGCCAGCGTCCCGCTGGCTGCCGCCGGGACGGCGGCGCTACAGGCCCACGACTTGCACCGTGCTCCGGTCATTCATAGCCGCGATGGATTTTGGCTGCATCCTAATGGCGGAAGTGGCGCTGGCCGGTCGTCACCATGGCAATGCCGTAGCGATTCGCCATGCGGATGGATTCTTCGTCGCGGATCGAGCCGCCCGGCTGGATGATCGCGGTGATGCCCGCCTTCGCCGCTTCTTCCACGCCGTCGGGGAAGGGGAAGAACGCATCGGAGGCCAGCACACTGCCGCGCGCGCGGTCGCTGGCGCGGTCCACGGCGATGCGCACGCTGTAGACGCGGTTCATCTGCCCCGCGCCGACGCCCACCACCGCCAGCCGCTTGGCCAGCACAATCGCGTTGGATTTCACGTGCTGCACGGCTTTCCAGGCGAAGCGCAGGTCGGTGATCTCCTCGAAGGTCGGCTTGCGCTCCGTCACTGGCGTCAGCGCGACCTCTTGCTCGGCGATCAGGTCGGGTGTCTGGATAAGCAGTCCGCCACTCACACGACGCAGATCCAACCGGTGCGGGTCTTGGGCATCGGCAAGCAGCACGCTCGGCCCAATCGGCGCGCCGGTCGCCAGCAGCCGCAGATTCTTCTTTAGCGTCAGGATCTCCAGCGCCTCCTGTGAATAGCTGGGCGCGATGATGCACTCATAGAAGATCTGCGAGAGTTCGGTCGCCGTCTCTGCGTCCACCTCGCGGTTGAAGCCGAGAATGCCACCATACGCCGAGACGGGATCGCCCGCGTGCGCCTTGTGGTACGCCTCCACCAGCGCATCGGCGCAGGCGATGCCGCAGGGGTTGGTGTGCTTGATGACCACTGCCGCGGGCGGTCCGAAGCTCGCCACCGTCGTCAGCGCCGCATCCAGGTCCAGCAGATTATTGAAGCTCAACTCTTTGCCGTGCAGCAGCCGCGCCCCGGCGACGGTGGGCATGCTCTCGCGCTCCGGCGAATGCGGCTTGCCGTTGTGCTCGCCACCTTCGTCGTCCTGCTCGCGCAACCCCTGGCCGATGCCGCCCCAGCTATAGAGCGCCGCCGCCTGATGCGGATTCTCGCCATAGCGCAGCTTTTGCAGCCGCCGCAGCCCAATGGTCATCTCTTCGGGGAAGAGCGCGCCCGGCGTGTCGCGGCGCAGATATTCGGCGATCATCGTGTCGTAGAGCGCGGTATGCTGGAAGGCCAGCGCCGCCAGCCGCTTGCGCGTCTCCGGGCTGGTCGCGCCCGCCATCTTCAGTTCATCAAGCACGGCGTCGTAGTCTTCGGGGTGGGTAATGACCGTGACCGACGGGAAGTTCTTCGCCGCCGCGCGCAGCAGCGTCACCCCGCCGATGTCTATCTCTTCCAGCGCCGTTTCCTGTGTCGCCCCGGGTTGGGCTACGGTGCGCGCGAAGGGATAGAGGTTGCAGACGACGAGATCAATCGGCGTGATGTTGTGCGCGGCCAGTTCGGCCATGTGCGCCGCGTCGTCGCGCCGGGCGAGGATGCCGCCATGCACCGCTGGATGCAGTGTCTTGACACGCCCGCCCAGAATCTCGGGGAAGCCGGTCACGTCGGAGACCGCGCGCACCGGGATGCCCGCCGCCGCCAGCAGCGCCGCTGTGCCGCCGGTCGAGATAAGCTCCACTTGCAGCGCGCTCAGGCCGCGTGCCAGCCCTTCGATACCGGTCTTATCGGCAACACTCAGCACCGCGCGCATCGTGTGTCTCCTCTCGCCGCGCCCATAGCCAGGCGGCGTCACATGCCCTTTGCTCCAAAGGAAAGAGGCTCGGGGTGGTTCATTCGATACAGGGCGCGCTCTAAGCAGCGTAGTATCCGCGCAGCCCCGACACACTATTATAGCCGCTCCATGACATCTTTGCAGACCGTTCGCAGGGTGGGGAAGACGCCCTGGCCTGTCACCGCTGACGCTTCGTAGGTCTGGACGCGCCGCCGGTTGAGGTAGCGGTCGAGCGTTGCGACGGGAATGGCGTTGGGCACGTCGCGCTTATTCCACTGGATGACGAACGGAAAGGCACCGAGGTCCTTGCCCAGTTGCCGCATGTTGGTTTCCAGTTCGATCAAGCTCTGGAAGTTCTCTTCGAGCTTCTCCGGCGTCGAATCCACGACGAAGACGACGCCATCCGCACCGTTGAGCACGGCGACGCGCGTCCGCTCGTAGAGCACCTGCCCTGGCACGGTATACAGGTGGAAGCGCACGCGGAAGTCATGCACCAGCCCCAGATCGAGCGGAAGGAAGTCGAAGAAGAGGGTACGCTCGCTCTCGGTGGCGATGGTGAGCAGGTCGCCGCGTGCGGGCTGGGGCGCGTGGCTATAGATGTATTGCAGGTTGGTGGTTTTGCCGCAGAAGCCGGTGCCGTAGTAGACGATCTTGCAGTGGATCTCGCGGCTGGCGACGTTGATCAGCGCCATAGTCTTCGCAACTCCGCCAGCTACTCCTGGAACAACTGGTCAATGGCGTTCTGCGCCGAGTTGCGGAACTGCACGCTGACGATCTGGTCTTTGGCCTGCGCGCCGCCCGCCCGCACGCGCTCCAGGATGCGATCCAGTTCTTCGACGGCCTTGCGCGCCAGCACCTTCACCAGCCCCACATGCGTCTGCTTCTCGAAGACGACCACCAGCAGCCACTGCTCGCCGACCAGACTGGTATAGATGCTCTCGTAGATGCCCTGTTGCAGGATGCTATGAAAGTCTTTCTCGCCCAGGATCTGCGCGACCTGGCGCGAGGACGAGAACGCGCCGGCGAGCAGCGCTCCCAGCGCCAGCAGATCGCGCTCACCGACTTCGCCTTGCGTGGCGATGAGCTGGCCGCTCTTATCCAGCAGCAACACATGGCTCGCCCCGGTTTCGAGCGTGAGGCGTCCGAGCACGCGGGCAATGTGTACCAGTTCCGCCTCTGAGACCACCAGATTCGTCAGTTGCTCCATATCCCGGTCTCCCTCGCCGTGCGTGGCAGCGCGCCCGCGCCTTCGCTGGCATGCCCGCGTACCCCAAAGCCGCCGTCATTATACGGCCACCGCCCCCACGCGCGCTACACCGATAGGCGCATCTGGCGAGATAAGATGCACCACATCTCTGTTTCTATGCTTGCTATGTGGCCAGTGCTTACGTCGGTGCCAATCCGGTGCATGGCGCGGGTTAGGCGCTGGCGGGCACATCATGGTCTTGCGGGGTGGGGATTGCCTGCCCACGTTCACGCGCGGTCTCGATCCACATTGCGATGACTTCCTGAGCCATGGCGAACGCGGCTTCTGGCGTTTCGCCATCGGCCATCGCGCCGGGGAGGTCTGGGATTTCTACGATCCAGGCTTGATCCGGCTCGCTCCAATACAGGTGCATGCGGTACTTATACATGGCTTTCTCTTTCTAAGCATTACTCGTGGCCATACCGTCGCAGTACGTCACGAACCTGCTTGACCTGGTACGGCTTCGCTTTCCCGCTCTTGCCGGGCTGGATATTGATGTTTTCCGGGCGGTCCGGGTGAACAAAGATATGGTGCGAGCCGTGCTGCCGCCATGCTTGATACCCCACATGGGGCAGCATAGCACATAGGTCTTGAAAGTCTACGTTCGTGTCCGCCTGGCCGCCCATGACCCGCCGCAAGGTCTTTTCCCATTGCGCCACCTTTGCCTCACTTCCCGTATACCTCGCATGTTCCGCCGGGCACGTAATCAAAGCCAACCTATCAGGTGACTGCCCCCACACGCGCTACACCGGTAGGCGCATCTGGCGAGGATGAGCGGTGAAGATCATCAAATCCTTCCCGCTCATATGGGAAGCAACCCTTCTGTCAGAAATGCCAATTCCTTATCTGGACGCCTGCGCTTACATTCGAGTCCTGGGAAGCCACCCCAGCGAAAGCAGATACGCAGGTAGTTCACGAACGTGGTGTGATGCCATTCATAATCCAAGGTACTGTCACTTGCTGCATTCGGCAAGGCTACAGTGTAATCGCCTCCCCCTGGATAACCGAGCTTGAAATGCTCGTCGGGAGCTAACGCCAATGTCGGTGTCACTAACTCCTCTAGATATGCGCGGGCATTATCAAATGGATACACCCAGAGAGGATCAAGATCATGCCGACATGGACGCCCGCCCATTAGCTCGGTATATTCTCGCATAGTGAACTGCTTACCAGATGCCTTGACTTGTGGCAGGTGAGCGAATCCTTCGGGGTCTGAAGGATCATCCACTGGATACATCCCTACCAAATTCACGGATCCAACGTGCTCATACCAGGCCCGCAGGGAAAGTGGCAGAATTCCAACCTTTTCCTCAAGGTCGTCGAGCTGTAAAATGATGTCTGGGTCGGGTTCAGTAAAAGGCGGGGGAGGGTCGAGTTCTCTTTCCAAAAATGATTGTTCACTCTGTGAACACCACGAATATCCAAAACGATAGCCTACTTCAAGCAACCGCTGAATTATCAGCACGATGTTGTGCTTTGCGCGGCGCATCGTCTCGTCGGCGACGGCACAAGCGTCGGTGTATACTGGTTCTTCTCGTACCCGCTCGCCGAGCGCGAGTAAATCGTCCCATACACGCTCATGTTCACCGGCGAGATAACGGCGCAAATAATCAGTCATGATCACCCCCGCGTATGCGCTGGCACCGGTGGGACATGTGCCACACGGCGCGCCAGCCGCCGCTACTCCGTCTTGATGAGGCCCGCGCCGATGCGCTCTTTGATGCGCTCCGCCAACTCTGCGCTGATGCCCCGCACCTGATTGCACCTCAGCAGGCTGACCAACCGGTCTCCAGTATGCTCGCCTTCAACACATCTTCAAATACTCAGCGGCGCGAGTTTTCGTGCGTGTTGGAGGGTGGTGAGCCACTATCGCTGAGGAGTGGTCTCCACTGGCGTGATGGCGCGCGCATGCGTCACTTCGTTCTTCGTCGCTGGGCGAATCTGGCCCTCCTGGACGGTCACGACATCATAGGTCGAACCATCTCCCCGGAAGATTTCCACCTCATAGGCTTTGCCTGACGGGTGAATATCCGCGACGGTACCCACGTCGCCAGCCAGCAGACCATACTGTGGCAGATCCACCGTCAAGACCACTTGCTCAAATTCCTGAATCATGGAAACCCCTCTTTCGGCCCGTTCAATTTGCCTCAATCGAGCGCATAGGCAGAGATGAGCCGTGGATAGCTTCTTCCGCCGTCAATCATCCAGACCGAGCGCACCTGTGGATTCCGGCCATCCGGCGATGGCAACTCCCCCTCAACGACATACTTTACCCCATCATCGAGCGGGATTTCTTTCACATACGGATGCGTGACTACATGGTGCAACAAGGCATCACGCAACACCTGCCACTGCGCCTGCGTAAACCCATATCCGTGAAAGAATTTGGCTTTGCCGGGATTCTTCAACAGGTAGTCGGTGATTTTTGCATCCCCAATCACCGCTTGCGCCGCATTCGGCACCAACATCGCTCATCCTCCGGTGTTTCCCGTGAACTGGTGTTCCCATCCTCTTCCCATCCACTCGCGGCGACGGGTCACACTGGTGGCCGATACGAGTCACGAACTCAGACACCGATAGGCGCGCCTCGCTGCTTACAATATCCACCCTCTCAATTATAGCCATACTTTTAATGGCATCTGTGGCAGGCGGGCGGGTGACAATACTGTGCCACTCCTGTGTCTGGCCAACTCTCTGGCTACTCCGTCTTGATGAGGCCCGCGCCGATGTGCTCTTTGATGCGCTCGGCCAGGTCGGCGCTGATGCCCTCCACCTCTGCTAGCTCTGCCGTGCTCGCCGCCGCGATGCCCCGCGCGGAGCCGAAGCGGCGAATCAGCGCCTTCTTGCGCTTCGGGCCGATGCCGGGGATTTCGTCCAGCAGCGAGCGGAACGTGCGCGTGCTGCGGACCTGCCGGTGATAGGTGATGGCGAAGCGGTGCGCCTCATCGCGTACCCGCTGCAAGAGATACAGCGCCTGCGACCCACGCGCCATCACCAGCGGCTCCACCTGCTCCACCAGATAGATCTCCTCGTGGGTGCTGATGCTGCCGTGGTCCTCCTTGGCGATGCCGATCACCGGCACACCTACCGCCAGATCGCTCAGCACCGCCAGCGCCGCGTTGAGTTGCGGACGCCCGCCATCCACCATCACCAGATTCGGCAGCAGCGCCCACGGATCGCCCACCGCGTCCGCGCTCGCCCCCTCCTCGTTCGGCATCTCAGAGTCGTCTGGCGGCTGCAACCCATCGCCGCTATCTACGCTTTCCTCTACACCATCACCCTCCGGCTCCACTGCTTCCAGCGCAACGGATTCCTGGGCATCGCCAGCGTCGCCGGTCGTCAGCAGCCGCTTGAAGCGCCGCCGCAGCACTTCTTGCAGGCTCGCCACATCGTTCTGCCCTTCCACCGCCTTGATCTTGAAGCGCCGGTAATCGCTGGTCTTGGGCTTGCCGCCCTCGAAGACCACCATCGAGCCGACCGCGCTGGTGCCCTGGATGTTCGAGATGTCGTAGCATTCGATGCGCTGCGGCGGCGACGGCAGGTTCAGCGTCTCGCCCAGCTCTTCCAGCGCCATCGCCGTCTTCTGCGAATCCGAAAGCCACTTGATGCGCTGCTGCTCCAGCACCTCGCTGGCGTTCTGCGCCACCATCTCCACCAACCGCAGCTTGTCGCCCCGCTGCGGTAAGGTCAGCGTCACCACCGCTCCGCGCTTCTGCCGCAGCCACTGGCGCAGCGCCTCGCCGTTCTCCGGCTCGTGCTGCACGACCACCTCAGCCGGAATGTGCGGCGCGGAATCGTAGAACTGCTGCAAAAACGACGCCATAATCTCGCCCGGCTCGGTATCGCGCGTGCCCTGCAAGAGGAAGTATTCGCGCCCAGCCAGCTTGCCGCCCCGGAAGAAGAACACTTGCGCGCAGGTCTCGTCATCCGCGCCCGCCAGCGCCACCACGTCCTGATCGCCCGGCCCAGTGGTGTTGATGATCTTCTGCTTCTCCAGCACCTGCTCTACGGCGCGCACGCGGTCGCGCAGCGCCGCCGCTCGCTCGAACTCCAGGTTCTCCGCCGCCTCGGCCATCTGCGCCTTCAGATCGGCCAGCGCCTCATCATGCTTGCCTTCTAGGAAGAGCATCACCTGGCGGATCACCGCGTCGTACTGCTCGCGGGTGGCGTTGCCCACGCACGGCGCGTTGCAGCGGTGGATGTAGTACTGTGTGCAGGGGCGCGGCAGATACTTCTGCTTCCACTCCGCTGGTGGGTGCTCCTCCTGCCCGCGCGGCGGCGCCCAGGGCGAGCCATCATAGCGGCAGGTGCGATAGGGAAACAGTTTGTTCATCAGGTCCAGCGTCGCGTCCACGGCGCCTGAATTGGTGTAGGGTCCGAAGTAGCGGTTGCCGTCGCGCCGGAAGCTGCGTACGCGGTAGACACGCGGGAAATCTTCGGTGAGCGCGACTTTGATGTAGGGGTAGTTTTTGTCATCGCGCAGCCGCACATTGTATTTGGGCTGATACTGCTTGATGTATTCGTTTTCGAGGATCAGCGCCTCGATCTCGCTGGCGACGACGATGAATTCGATGTCGGCGATCTTCGCCACCAGCGCGCGATTCTTCGGACTCAGTTCGCTGGGGTCCACGAAATACTGGCGCACGCGCTGGTGCAGCGAGGTCGCCTTGCCGACATAGAGCACGTGCCCATCCGCATCCTTGTGCAGATAGATGCCCGGCTTGTGCGGCAGCGAGTTGAGCACCGCTTGCAGTTTTTCCGAGAGTTCGCGCATCGTGTTTCCCACCACATCACGGTTGAGAGTGTGTCCGCAGAGGGCAGTCAGGCGTCTATATGGCAGAGTACGCGCCGCCGCCACGCCCGTCGCGCGACCGCGCCGCCGAAAGTGCATGATGATTGACCGGCACACACCACCAGCGTATTATACGCTGAGATGTGTACGCGCGGCGCAGGCGACAAGCGACGCGCCTACCACCAAGACCATACCAGAGGGAGCACGCAGGGGATGCCCAAGACAGCAAATAAGCGAGCCGATGCCCGCCGGGTGGCGCGGGTGCAGCAGGCCCACCAGATGGCCCCGGAGCCAGTCATTTCGCGGCGAATACCCGCTGCGGCGCACCAGAATGAGCCACGTGGACCACTGGCTGTCATTCGCGACTATCCCTGGGCTTCGACGCTCTTCGTCGCGCTGGTCATCGCCGTGATCCTGCTGGTGCTGCATGGCGAGCGGCTGGGACCGTGGGCGCCCGCCGCCGCGCAGCCCGCCGCTTCGTGCAACCTCAAAACACACGTCTGCAACCACGCGCCCAAGATGACGATTGACCTCAATAAGGTCTATACCGCCACCATCAAGACAGCGAAGGGCGACATCGTGATGGAACTGGATACAGCGAACGCCGCCAACAACGTTAACAACTTCGTGTGGCTGGCGGATCAGCACTTCTACGATGGACTGCCCTTCTGGCGGGTGGAGACGGTGAATCAGGTCAGCGCCGTGACAGGCGTGCCGTCCAGCATTGGCATCGTGCAGGGCGGCGCGGGCGGCAAGAATGGCGGTCCCGGCTACACCATCGCCAACGAGCCGCCTCCGGCTGGCTACGTGGAGGGGACGGTGGCGATGGCCAATGGCTCGCAGTTCTTCATCTCCACGGTGGATAATACGCAGGCGATTGCCAACAGCCCTTACCCGGTCATCGGCAAGATCACCTCGGGCCTGGATGTCGCGAAGAGTCTGACAGTGGGTGATGTGATTCAGACGATCACCATCACCGTCAGCAACCCCACGCCGACACCCGCGCCGTCGCCGACCAGCACGGCGCTGCCAACCGCCGTCCCCACCAACACACCGTAGGCAGCGGGACGGGGCGCAAGTCACGATAACACGCGAACGGGCGGGAGCTTCGGTTCCTGCCCGTTTTCTCATTGTGCGCCTATTAACCAAATGTGATAGTATGAAATGCGTCCGAGGGACACTATATGGGGAGAAATCGCAATGGCAAAGATGCTGGAGCATCAGACGAACAACAAACGGAAGGCCACAAAGCATAGCGCCAGATTTGCCGCAAAGCGCGTGTCCATTCCTGCCCCCCGTCGTCTCCGCGCCACAATAACTCCAGAGCAGTACCCCACTATGACCGCCTCTGGCCGGGCATTCCTTGCGCGTATGGCGGCGAACCCCGATATCCATGTCGTTATGCGTGACCTTGCTGACAAATAGGTAAGGATTGCCTCGGATTATGAACAGACGCCATTTGCTTCCGCATGTGGCGCCTTATCCTTTTCCTCCCAATGTTTCCGTTGAAGATGGCTATGGGATTGTCATTACAGACCTCTACGGAGATGTGCGCGGCTTCCATGAGTATGTTCTTGGACGCTATGGCGGCTCATCCGGCATCCGGTCCGAAGCATTGCTCCGCTCGGCTATTGAACGACCGTTTTCCAGTCTTGGCGCTGATCTGGCTTATCCAACGGGTTTGGAACAGGCAGCAGCATTACTGCATTCGCTCGTCAATAATCATCCCTTTGTAGACGCGAATAAACGCACTGCATTTCTGGCATGTTTGTACTTCCTGGAACGATGTAGATACTGGCATGAAGACGTGTTTCTGAATCGTGCGGAAGCGTTTGCATTGGAGCGACTGGTTATTGACCTTGCACGAGAAAGCGAAGATCTTACTCATCGTAGACTTCAGACTCCTTATACCATAGAGGATATTGCGCGCCAGCTTGACCGCATACTACATGGATCGCGAAACCGCCGCCTGACACAGAGGCGGTTTCGCTCAGGGGTATTTCGTCGGTTGGGTAATCTATTCGAACGCTAACATTTCACTGTTTCCACCGCGCCATGCGCTAGCGGTGATATGTGGTGGATGTGCCATAATGCGCGCAGATGACAAGCCAGAGTTCAGGCGCGCGCATGACTCTACGCGGGCGGCGTGCGCCAAGGGAGGGTCGCGCACATGCATGGTCTGATGCAAGAATACCCACTGACCATCCAGCACTTGTTTACTCGTGGCACACGGCTCTTTCCAAGGAAGGAAATCGTCACCCGCACGGACGACGGCTATCACCGCTACACCTACGCCGACTTCGCCGAGCGCGTGCAACGGCTGGCGAACGCGCTCACCACGATGGGCATCCGGCCGGGCGACCGCGTGGCGACCTTTGGCTGGAACACCTACCGGCATCTCGAACTCTACTTCGCGATCCCCTGCATGGGCGCGGTGCTGCACACGCTCAACATCCGCCTGTTCACCGAGCAGATCGAGTATGTCATCGCCGATGCCGAGGACCAGGTAATCTTCGTAGACGCTGACCTCGTGCCGCTGCTGGAGAAGCTCGCGGGGCGCATGCCCACAGTGCGCGCCTACGTCATCATGGGCAAGCCCGCCGCCGAGACGACACTCGCGCCCGCCTATGATTACGAAGACCTGCTCGCCTCAGCCTCCGCGCACTACGACTGGCCGATGGTGGACGAGAACAGCGCCGCCGCGATGTGCTACACCTCTGGCACCACCGGCAACCCCAAGGGCGTCGTCTACAGCCATCGCTCGGTCTACCTGCACTCCTTCGGGGTGTGCATGGCGGATAGCCTGGGGCTGAGCGAGCGCGATGTGGTGCTGCCCGTGGTGCCGATGTTCCATGCCAACGCCTGGGGTCTGGCGCATGCCGCGATCATGACTGGCTCGAAGCTGATGCTGCCGGGGCGCAACCTGGGTGGGGCGCAGTTGGTGGAGATGATCGAGCAGGAGCGCGTGACCGTGCCCGCGGGCGTGCCGAGCATCTGGATTGGGCTGCTGGCCTATCTGGAACGACTCTCGGTCGAGAAGCCGATCATGCCTGATCTCTCGTCGGTCCGCGCGGTTCCGTGCGGCGGCTCGGCGATTCCACCGGCGCTGATGCGCGGCTTCGACCGCTTCGGCCTGCCGCTGCTGCACGCCTGGGGGATGACCGAAACGTCGCCGCTGGCGTCGGTCAGCCGGGTGAATAGCGGGGCGCTGGATGGGACATACGAAGAGAAGCTGGCGATTCGCTCGAAGCAGGGCCAGCCAGTGCCGGGTGTAGATTGCCGCGTGGTGAACCTCGACACGGGTGAGGAGGTTCCGCGCGATAGCACGAGCGTTGGCGAGATACAGGTGCGCGGCCCGTGGATTGCCCGCGCGTATTACCACGATGAGGGCAACACCGAGAAGTTCATGGACGGCTGGCTGCGTACCGGCGATGTGGCGACGGTGGACGCCGACGGCTATTTGCAGATCGTGGATCGCACCAAAGATTTGGTGAAGTCCGGCGGCGAGTGGATCTCGTCGGTGGAGCTTGAGAACTTGATTATGGCGTATCCGAAGGTGTTGGAAGCCGCCGTGATCGGCGTGCCACATGCGGTGCTGCAAGAGCGGCCCGTCGCCTATGTGGTGCCCAAGCCGGAGTACACGGACCAACTCACTGCCGATGAGATTCTGGAGTACCTGCGGCCGCAGGTGGCGAAGTGGTGGCTGCCAGATCAGGTGCTCTTCATTGACGCCATCCCGAAGACCAGCGTTGGCAAGTTCAGCAAGCGCGAGCTGCGCGACCGCTATGCCGTGGAGGGCGCTGCCACGGCAGCAGACTGAGCCTCTCGCTGGCATGTGAGGCGTATCACCCTTATTCCTGCTTCATGAGCAGGAGCGGCACGTCCCGCAATAGCGACGACGTGCCGCTTTTCCATCGTCGGTAAGCATTGGCATTCTAGCCGATGAACACATCCGCTGGCACGCCAAAGTGCTCAGCCAATCGCGTGATGTGGGCGAGCGCCAGGCGGCGCTTGCCAGAGAGCACCTCCGATACAATGGACGGCGTACCCAGCAGCGACACAAGATCGGCCTGCGTCAGCCCGTTCTCTGCCATCAGGTAGCGCAGCGCCGCGACACCGCTCACCGGCGGGATGGTCACGTGGGCGCTCTCATACGTCTCGATCAGATCGGTCAGCGCGCCCAGATACGCCTCTTCGGCGACGGAACGCTTAGACATATCGAGCAGACTATCTGTCACGTTCAGCGCCTCGGCCAAATGAGCGTCGTCGCGGATGGAGACGAGCGGGAAGGCGCGCACGAGCGCGAGATACTCCTTTGCGGTCGTTTTGTCCAGGATCGCTGCCATCGCGCTACCCTCCGCTCTCTCGTTCCTATTCCGTCGCTTCAGGACTTCCAGGCGCCTTTGTCGTATTCGGCATGTGTGAGCAGATAGCGAATATAGATAATGCCCACATTGTAATGGATCTGTACGATCAGCCGATAATCATTGCCCTTGATGTTGAAGACAGTCTTGTCACCAACTATGTCCGCGTGGCGAAAGGTTTGGCGCACCTCGCTAAGATTGTGCCAGGTGGCCTTGCGCGCAACGTTGTACCATGCCTTCACCTGTTCGACACAGTCGCCGTGCGCGGCAGCCAATGCCATCAGGCGACTTTTCGCGATGATACGCATCCCACGCTCCCCTCACCTCAGCACAATATTCGCATATTGCGAACATCTTGTCAATCAGTAGCGTGGCCGCAGAGCCGAAGTCGCTGAGGCAACCATCTGGTTTCGCTGGCATGTGAGGCGTATCACACCCATTCTCGCTTCTCGCTTCGTCAGTATACAGTAAGGGCTGCTACCTGCTATGCTGCCCTCAGCATGTGCAATGAGCGAGAAGAAGAGGATGGGTGTACAGGATGGATCACAGGCGACGCGGCACGGCTCACCGTATCCCCGGCACATACTTTGCCAGCATCGCGCTGGCGTTGTTGGCGCTGCTGCTGGCGGCGTGTGGGGGCACGACGACGGGGACTGGCGGCGGGCTGAATATCACCAAGGGCACGCCGATGACTACGCCGCGCAAGACGGCGACACCCGCGCCACCAACACCTGTGCCGCCGCCGTATACGTTCCCCTACTCGTGGCAGCCGGCGACCGTCGGCGCGGGGACGCTCGCCAACCTTGCTTTCGCGCCGTCTGATCCGCGCACGGGCTATCTTTGCACTGTCCAGTCGCCCGCTGGTGGTGGCGGACCGTTGCTCTATCGGACCAGTGACGGCGGCCAGAACTGGACCAGCCTGCCCTTGCCCAACACGTCCACAGCGGCCTATCCGACATGCAGCCTGTTCATAGATCCGCTGAACGCCAGCGACGTGTTCTACGCTACGAGCGGGCTGTGGCGGAGCCAGAACGGCGGCGCGAGTTGGAGCGCACTGACGCAGCCAAGTGTGCAGGGGTATCCAAGTCTCACATTGATTTTGCTGACGGTGACGCAGGGCCGCATTGTCGTCGAGATGGGCATCAACGGCGAGGGACGGCTGCCCAATCCGCTGTTCGCCAGCGATGACGGCGGCAAGACTTGGAAGAACATCCCCCAAAATCTAAGCTCTAATGGGCAGAAATTGCTGAGCGGCGATCTGGTGGGAACGATGGGAGCGACGCTGGTGATCTACGCTATGGCTCCTAGCTCTGGCGGCAGTGGGAACTATGTGCCACCGGCTATGCCCGGCGGCAGTCAGCAGCCGTCAGGCGCATACTTCACGTCTACCGATGGCGGGGCTACCTGGAATCTGCTCAGTGTACCCGACCCCACGGCGACGATCCTCGCGTTCGCGCCGTCGGCGGATGGCACGACCTACAATATCTTGCTCACGGTGCTGCGCAGAATCCAGGGCGCGTCGGTGGCGGTACCGTACTTCTCGAAGGATGGAGGCCAGACGTGGCAGCAACTGCCGACGTTGCAAGGTATGGCGGGCGGCTTTCCTGATCCGGGGTCGCTGGGAAGGCTGGGAGCTGGAATCGCGCCCGATAGCTCGATTCTGGCCGACGCGCGGCATACCTATGCCGAAGAGGACAGCGACGCGGGCATCTTCCAGTTGAATCCCGCAGACGCGGCTCCGGCTTGGCGGGCGGTGGCGCTGTCGTCCATAGGCACATCCGGGGCTACTGGCTGGCAGATCACGCCCGGTCCATCGGGCACGCGCATGTGGACTATCGCTTTCGCGCAGGGGCAGTCTGGCGGGACGCTGGGCTATCTGGACCTGCCGTAGGCAAGACCTCTCCCCCGGCCCCTCTCCTTGTTGGAGAGGGGTGAATGTTAGCGGTGGCTGTGGTTGGGGGTGGGGTGCGATACTGAGCCACACGGCGGCATACGCGGCATACGCGACAGGGGCATGGCTCATGCGGAGACGCTGAGATGGATGGGGCAGGCTGTGGTGGCGAGTGGGCGCGATGAGGGACGAAGGACGAGGGAACGCATATGGCGAAGAGCGTCTGGCGGCGCCAACCGGATAGGGATCTCGACGGTGAGCATGGCGAGCAGGATGCGCGGGATGAGCGCGCGGAGGCCCGGCCGGTGATCTCGACGCGCCGAATCGTGGTCACGATTGCGCCGCGCACGCTCTGGCTGATCGCGGGGATTGTGACGCTGTTCATCGTGACGTGGATTCTGCTGACACATGCGCTGGATGTGCTCTTTCTGGTCTTCATCAGCGTGATCCTGGCTGAGGGGGTGCGCCCGGTGGTGGAGCGGCTGCGGCGGGTGGGTGTGCCGCGACCGGTGTCGGTGTTGCTGGTGTATTTGGGGGCGCTGGTGGTGGTGGCGGGGTTGGCGTGGTTGCTGTTGCAGCCGCTGATTCAGCAGGCGACGGAGTTTGCTGGGGCGTTGCCGCAGTATGTGCAGGAGGGGCAGGGGCTGCTGAACCGGTTGCAGGAGCAGATTGGCAGTAATCAGCAGTTGATGCAGGGGGTGCAGTTTCTGGAGGAGCGACTGGGGGCGCTGCTGGGGGCGATTGTGCCGGCGGTGTTTGGGGTGCCGCTGACGGTTGGCAATATTATCTTTAGCGCGATTGTGATCCTGGTGATTACGTTCTTCTGGCTGACGGGAGTGGACCAGCTCAAGCCGTTCACGGTGGGGCTGTTCCCGACGCACACGCAATTGATGGCGCAGGAGATTCTGAACGAGATTGGGCGGAAGCTGGGTGGGTATCTGCGCGGTGTGCTGGTGAATATGTTTGCTATCGGTATTTTGAGCTGGTTGGGGTTGTTGATTCTGGGGGTGCCGTATCCGGGGCTGCTGGGCATTCTGGCGGGGTTGACGGAGTTCATTCCGTATTTGGGGCCGTGGATTTCGGGGAGTGTGGCGGTGTTGGTGGCGCTGCTGGCGGTGGATCCGCTGAAGGCGGCGGAGGTGGCGCTGCTGTTTGTGATCATCCAGCAGGTGGAGGGCAATACGCTGGTGCCGCTGGTGATGAACCGGGCAGTGGAGTTGCATCCGCTGCTGATCGTGATTGCGGTGCTGCTGGGCGGGGCGCTGTTTGGGCTGATTGGCAGTGTGCTGGCGGTGCCGCTGACGGCGGTGATTGATGTGCTGGTGCGGCGGGTGCTGGTGCCGATGATTCACCGGGCGTCGGCGAGCGTGTCGGTGGTGGAGGCAGGGGAGGCCGTGCCGCCGGAACCAGAGCCGGAGCCGGAGTCGCCGCTGGCTGGCAAGGAGCAGGCGCCTAAGGCGCAGTAGACACAATCTGGACGATTTTCGCGACAATTTCCTGTGTCTTTACAAATCGGCCCATGCAGCGTCTTCCTCAGGGCGGTCCCAGTCTTTGCGGAGGCTAGACTCGGCGACTAGCATCGTTGCCAATACGGAGGCATCGTGCTCGCGCGTGGCAAGGTAGGAGACGAAGTCGAAGACAACCGCTAGCTTGTCTGCTGGGAGTCGCCGTAATTGTTCTTCGATGCGCTCAACGGTAACTGGTTCCATGCTGCGCTCCTATTTCTACTCCATGTCTTATTTCGTCTCAGCTTCGGTGGCGAGTTCGGCGGATTTGTCTATGCCGGCGGCTTTGACTTGATCCCAGGCGTGGTAGGAGCTGCGCACGAGGGGACCACTTTCGACGTGCTTGAAGCCCATGGCGAGGCCGGCGGCTTTGTATTCGCGGAACTCGTCGGGGGTGACGTAGCGCTCGATGGGCAGGTGGTCGGGGGTGGGTTGGAGGTATTGGCCGATGTTGAGGATGTCTACATCGGCAGAGCGGATGTCGCGCATGAGGTCGAGGATTTCGTCGTGGGTTTCGCCGAGGCCGAGCATGAAGCCGGTTTTGGTGGGGATGTCTGGGTACATTTCTTTGGACCAGCGCAAGACCTGGAGCGAGCGGTCATAGGCGGCCTGGGGGCGGACGGTGTGCTGGAGGCGGGCGACGGTTTCGAGGTTGTGGCTGTAGACGTTGGGGCGGGCGTCGAGGAGGATTTTGAGGGCGTGGCGGTCGCCTTTGAAGTCTGGGGTGAGGACTTCGACGGCGCATTCGGGGTTGAGGCGGCGGACCCAGCGGATGGTGGCGGCGAAGATGGTGGCGCCGCCGTCATGGAGTTCGTCGCGGTTGACGGAGGTAAGGACAGCGTGGCGCAGGCCCATCTGGGTGATGGCTTCGGCGACACGGCGGGGTTCTTCCCAGTCGAGGGCCATGGGGCGGCCGGTGGCGATGGCGCAGAAGCCGCAACTGCGGGTGCAGACGCTGCCGAGGATCATGAAGGTGGCGGTGCGGTGGCTCCAGCATTCGCCGATGTTGGGGCAGCGGGCTTCTTCGCAGACGGTGTGGAGGGATTTGCTGTTGATGAGGCGTTTGAGTTCTTCGTAGTTTTCGCCGGTGGGCACACGAACACGAAGCCAGTCGGGCCGACGGGTGGGCATGATCGCCATGGCTTGGGTCATCCTCTCGCAGTGGTGACGCTTCCAGCGGAGCGCGTCTTGTATTGTAGCACAGCCGCAGGGATTATTCGCTGAGAGACCTAACCCCCGGCCCCTTCCCTACGAGGGAAGGGGAGCGCAGAGAGCGCTCGGCGGGCTTCACGGTGCTTGCCCTACGAGGGAAGGGGAGCGCAGAAGCGTGGTGTTGCGCCTTGGAATGGCTCGGAGGGGCCGCTGCGCGGCGCTGGCGGTGGGTGAGGGCGGGCGCTTTTTTCGCCGTTTTCGCCGCTGCTTTTGTGGCGATTTTCGCCGTTTTCGCCGCTGCTGCGGATTCAGCAGGAGTAGCAGACGCGGCGGAAGGTGGGGTCGGAGGCGTAGGCGCTTCGGGGGTGGTGGAGGCGGCGCGGGGTTGGCGGTCGTAGAGGCCAAGCAGGCGGGCCATTTCGCGGTTGGCGCTGAGGGCGAGCCGCAGGTATTGGACGGGGTGGGTGGTGTCGCGCGGGCGGGCGTAGCGCTCGTCGAGGATCTGGGCAGGAGCGGCGGGAGCGGCGGGAGCGGCGGGAGCGGCGGGAGCGGCGGGAGCGGCGGGAGCGGCGGGAGATGCGGGGATAGTAGTCGCCGTTTTCGCCGCTGATGCGCTTCGCACGCTGGGGGCGGAGGCGGGGGCGGGGCGGGTGGTGCGGCGGGTGAGGTGGTCGTAGGCGCCCTGGTAGAGCTGCTCTTGGCGCTCGCGGTCGGTGTGGAAACCCTCCCAGGCGGCGGCGAGGACACTGCGCTGCCGCTCGACGGCGAGGGACTGTTGCTCGGCGCGCTGCTGCTGGGAGACGGGGGCGAGCTGGGTGCGGATGGCGCGCAGCCAGTCGCGGACGGTGCGGGCGGGGACGCCGAGTTCGGCGGCGATGGTGGGGGAACGTTCGCCCTGGCAGTACAGTTCCCAGGCGCGGTCTTGCAGGAGTTGGCGCTGCTGGGCGGCGGGGGTGAGGAGATGCGGGAGGTCGGCGCGGATGGGCGTGGGGGTGGGATCGGTGGGGGGAGTAGGATCGGCGGGAGACGGTTTCGCCGTTTTCGCCGTTTTCGCCGCTGTGTGGGCATCGGCGGAGATGGGGTCGGTGGTGGGGTGGGCGAGGGCGGTGGCCATGGGGGTTACTCCTTGCTGTGTGCTGGTGATGGTGGAACGGGCCGCCGAAATGGCGGTGGGTAAACGGCGGGCAGACAGGAATGTCCGCCCCACTGCTGAGATGGCGGCGCTACGAAGGACGGGCGTCCGCCGGACGCCTCGACACAGGTGGGCGGTGGTGGTACGCGGAACGGGCCGCCGAGATGGCGGCGCTACGAAGGACGGGCGTCCGCCGGACGCCCCTACGATGGTGGGTGGTTGAGATGACGGTGGTACGCGGGACGACAATCGGGCGGGGAGCAACGAGAAAGCGCCGCGCGGTCGCCTGGGGCATGGGAGTGGATGGCCCAGGGCGGGTGCGCGGCGCTTTACTCAAGCTCACCGTGGTTGGTAAGAAGTATAGAATATTTGTTCGAGATATGCAAGGGGCGGGGATGGTCAGGTGGTGGCGGGGTCGGTGGTGGGTGGGAGGGCGGCGCCGCAGGCGGAGCACCAGTTGGCGTCGGGTAGGACGGTGGCGGCGCAGGCGGGGCAGATGCGGGGGCGGGCGACGACGGGGGTGCGGCAGTAGGCGCAGAATTCTGCGCCGACCTGGAGGGGTTTGCCGCAGTGGCGGCAGATGCCGTCGGTTTGGGGCATGATGCCAAGCTGCGATTCGAGTTGGGCGGTTCGCAGCCGTGTCTGCATGGGGGCCAGTGCGCGCTGCTGGCGATAGTCTATGATGGCGACGACGAGATAGATGGGAACCATGACCTCGAAGACGAAGATGTAGGCGCAGACCAGCCAGAACTTTTGCGCGCTCGATAGTCGCCACCAGGGAATGCGTCCGCGCAGACTGATGAAGCCATGCCAGTCTACGACGGCAGCAGGGATGAGTGAGCCAAGCCAGAGCAGCATGCCGATCGTGCCCGCAGGGCCGAAAGACGATGTGCCAGCGGCGACTTGCGCACTGTTCGCGGATGCGCTATCAGCAAACATCAGCAGCCAGCCAAGGGCCTGGGCGCTGACCAGTCCGGCGAGCGAGATCCAGTGATAGGAATGGTAGGTGCGCGGGGGTGGCGGGGTGAGGATGCGCTGGGGATAGCCAGGGATGACGGGGCCGGGGCCAGGGATGAATGGTTGCTGTGGCATGGTGGGGTGCGCTCCTGGTGATGGGATGGGTGAGGGTGTGCGAGTGGCGGTGGAGATGGGCGGGGAGATGGGTGAGCGAGCGCGACGCTTGGGGGCGGCGGGGCCAAGCTTTTGCCGGAAGTAGAGGCCGCCGCGCCCTCCCGCGACGTAGGGGCCGCGTGGGCCAGCGCCGACACGGAGGCCTTTGATGCCGGTGGAGACGCCGACGCCGCGCTTGGAGAAATTGATACGGACCGGCCCCATTTTGACGGATTTGCGAAGATACCAACCCATGTTCCACCTCCACGCTCGCTGGTGACGACAATGCGGTGCAGTTTAGCTATACGTCGAGACGAGCGAAAAGCGGAAAATAGCACACTGCGATGCTTTGCATTGGTGAGATGGTGGGCAATAGGATGGGCCGGATGGGAGCGTCGTTGCCCCAACATCCGGCCCGGATAGTGAAACGCGCTACGAAGAACAGACTACGAGAGACGCGCTACAGTCGCTTTCGTCGTACACGTCGCCTAGTAGTTCACCGTGAACGTGACGTCGTCCACGAAGAAATCGCTTGGCAGAGATGAGTCGGTCGTGCCCTTGAAGTAGATCTGCACTTGCTGGCCCTTATAGCTGGTCAGCGAAGACGTGACGTCATAGGTGAACTGCTGCCACCCATGGGCGTTGGCGTTGCACTGCGTCAGCACGGTCTTGATGGTGGCGCCGCCGCTGGTGCGGATGCGCGCGTAGAGGTAGTCGTAGCAGGTGCTGCCGGACTCATAGGTGTCAATGTAGGCCCAGAAGCTGAAGGTGGCCTTGGTCATCGTGCTGGGAATGGTCACGGTCTGCCAGATCTGGTCGGTGCAGCTATTGTAGCCGCAGAGGTAGGCGCTGTCGCTGCCGGTGTGCGGATTGGTTGGGTCTACGATCTGGTAGCCGCCGCTGGATGACTCGGACCACGGGGACTGGCCACTCTCGAAGCCGCCGTTCTGGATGAGTTGCGCGGTGTTGCCGCCGCTGCTGGCGGTGACGGTGACGGTGACGGTGGCGCTATGCGTGGCGCTGCCCTCCGTGCCCGTGACGGTGACGGTGTAGCTGCCGGTGGCAACCGATGCGCCGACACTGACGGTGAGCGTGGAGGCGGAGCCAGCAGTGACCGAGGTGGGGCTGAGCGAGGCTGTGGGGCCGCTGGGCGAGACGCTGGCGGTGAGGCTCACGGTGCCCGCGGAGCCGCTGGTGACAGCGGTGCTGATGGTAGATGTGCCATTCGCGCCCTGGGCGATGCTCAGGCTGGTCGGGCTGGCGCTGATCGAGAAGTCGTTGGCTGGCGGAGCTGTCACGGTGAAGCTGGACGATGAGGTGGCCGTGCCGTTGGGGGTGGTCACGCTGATCGTGCCGGTGGTCGCGCCAGAAGGCACGGTGGCCGTGATGCTGGTGCTGCTGCCAACGGAGAAGCTAGCCGACGTGCCGTTGAACTTGACGGCGGTGGCGCCGGTGAAGTTGGTACCGGAGATGGTGACGCTGCTGCCCACGGCGCCGGAGGTCGGGCTGAAGCTGGTGATGGTGGGCGCGCTACCGCCACTGGATCCGCCAGCGGCGTCACGGGCGAGGTTCCATACGTCGGGAGTGCCGATGCCGGAAGCCTGGTCGTAGCCGGAGGTGGCGGGGTAGAAGAGGTTGTTGCCGCTGGTCACGTCGTGATAGGCGGTGTAGGTTTGTGTGGTGTTGAAGAGAGTATAGAGTGTGGCGTGGGCGTTGCCCAGGACGGGCTTGCTGTTCGCCGCGAGATACTGGTTGGTGTCTGCCGCGACGCCTGCCCAGAGGGGAGCCGCCGCGCTGGTGCCGCCGACTTCGATCCACGGGCTGGAGCTTGAGCAGCCAGCAGCGGTGACGGAGCAGTAGACGGAGTAGCCGGAATTGGGGTCAGCATCGGCTGAGACATCGGGCACCTGGCGCATGCCGTTGGAGTAGGAGTTGGTTGTGCCAGGGCCAGTCTGATAGCTGGGCTTGGAGAAGTAGGTGCTGAGGCCGCCGCCGCCGCCCGCGCCCTTGGGGCTGCGCGAGGTGTCACTGGGGTTGGACCAGACGGACTCAGAGGTGTAGGAACCGCCGGTGCCGGTCTGGAGGTTGGTGCCGCCGACGCCGACGACGTTGGGGTCGTCAGCGGGGGAGTCAACGGCAAGGTTGGTGTCGTTGCAATCGTAGGCGCCGGAGTCGCCGGCTGCGGCGAAGATGGCCTGGCCCTGAGAGGCGGCCTGGGTGAAGATGTTGTTGAGGGCTTGCAACTCGGTGTTGCCGGAACTGGCTTCGCAGAGGCCCCAACTGGTGCTAGCGACCTTGGCGATGTTGTCGGTGACGATCTTGTTGTAGGTGTCGTTGACGCCCTGGGTTGAGTTCGGGCCGATGTAGATTTTTTGTGTGGCGCCAGGCGC
Source organism: Ktedonobacterales bacterium (assembly GCA_030167145.1). Classification (GTDB taxonomy): domain Bacteria; phylum Chloroflexota; class Ktedonobacteria; order Ktedonobacterales; family JADMIN01; genus SMAG-U1939. The sequence goes on from CP126532.1 coordinate 1,965,829, forward strand.
GGTGGCTGAGACGACTTCCATGTCGAGTTCGACTTCGATGGCGCCAGCGCCAGCGGCGTTGGTCGCGCCGTCCACGAGGACGTTGGAATACTTGGCTGAGCCAAGGCTGTAGTTGCTGAGGTAGGCGTTGACGTCGCTGGACTTGTAACCGTCGAGTTCGAAGATGGCGACGGTCTGGCCGGTGCCGTCGGCGCTGCTGATGAGGGAGTTCATGTCGTAGGCGGTGCGCAGTTCGCTGGGGGTGTAGCCGCCACCAGGGCCGGTGCGCGGGGCCAGTGGACTGGCGGGCCGGTAGACGGCGACGTTATCGAGGCCGCCGATGTTGAGGATCAGTCCGGCGAGCGTGGAGGGCACCGATGGCTCTTTGGTCGGCGCGTAGACGCTGCGGCCATGGTAGGAGTAGTCGCCGATCTGGACATTGAAGGCGCGCTCGACCGCCGAGGCGGAGCCGGAGGCGTCAATCAGTGTGCGATTGGACGAGACGGAACTGACGAGAATGCCCTGGCCGCGCAGGTAGGCCACCACGGCGTTGACGTTCGCCGTTGTGGGGGCGAACATGGAGTTGAATTGGGTGGTGGTCAGGAAGTGATGGTAGAGGCCGGAACGTGGGTCGTTCTGCGCGGCGATGAGCGCATTGAGCGCGTCGGTGTTGCGCAGATTGAGGGCGATGGAGAGCGTGAGCGCGCGATCACCAGCGGTGGCGCGCAGCGCTTTCGTATGCTTGAGACCGGGGATGAGATGGCCCGGAATGGTATACCAGCCGCTGCCCTGCCGCCCAAAGTGTTGGGATGTGGGGGCGGATTGCTGGGGTGTGGCGGAGTGGGCCGAGACGAATGCGGGGGTGATGAGCAGAACGCTCAGCGCCATCAATGCGCTGGCAATGAGTAGGGAGACACGTAGAGTCTTGCGCTTCATTCCTCACCTCAAACTCGCGTTGCACGGCAACACCGTCGTCGCCGTGTCAGGGGTCGCCATCCTTCCAGGGGGAGTGGCACACCGGTGTGCCAGCGGCCCGTGGCAAGAGATTTCCATGCGCCAGGGGTTTGGGTCTATGCCGAGGGAATGCGCGAGGGTGTGTTGAGTGGCCGCTCCTCCTCTCCACTTGAGCGAGAGCCGATCTGCCGGTTCACCTGCCGGCGGCTCTCCGCGTGGCTGCGCCTGTCTGGCCGCGCGTATGCGCGGATGTTCACCTGCCGCCATTAGCCAAAATGCCGAAGCGGCAATACGCACTATTGACAGGCGACAGAAGAAAGTATACTGATGTGGTGGAGTTTGTCAAGGAGGCAAAATAAGGTGACATAAGCCCTCGGCCCTCAAGGACTGGAGCACGGCGGCGGGAGGGCGATTCCGCCTCGGCCATCAATGGTTGGAGCACGGCCGTGGAAAGGTACATTGTGCTGTCGTATGGGAAGGGGAGGAAGGCCAGCGATAGGTGAGGCGCTGTGGAGCGCGCGAGAGAGGGTAGATAGAAAGCCGGATAGGAGCGTGATTGCCCCTATCCGGCTCTGTTGTCGCACGCGCTATGAAGAACACACTACGTAGAACGCACTTTATTCCTCATCGCCGTGTTCAGATTAGCTGACGGCCACATCGTCGTAGAGGGTGTAGGTGGCGTCGCCAGCGTAGTTGTCGTCGTGGCTGGTGAGGGTGAGTGTCACCGAATGCCCCGCCGTCACACTGCCTGAGACTTTGACCCACGTGCCAGTGTTGGTGCAGGTCTTGGCGAGCAGTGTCGTGGTGGTGTTGGATGTGTTGTCCTTGAGCGTCACGGTCGCCCAGTCATAGGTGACGGTGTCGGGGCAGACGACCTTGTACCAGAACGAGATAGAGCTTGCCCCACTCGGAATGGTGAAGGTCTGGCTGATCGAGCTATCGCCGTTGGTCGGCGAGGTGCTGCCCGCCTGCCCAGCATAGCTGCCCGAATGGCTGCTGGTGCTGATGCTGGTGGCCGCGCCCGAAGTCGTCCAGCCGCTGAAGGCGCCTGTCTCGAAGCCAGGATTGGTGACCGGGTTCGTAATCGGCGCGCTCAGGGCCACATCGTCGTAGAGGGTGTAGGTGGCGTCGCCAGCGTAGTTGTCGTCGTGGCTGGTGAGGGTGAGTGTCACCGAATGCCCCGCCGTCACACTGCCTGAGACTTTGACCCACGTGCCAGTGTTGGTGCAGGTCTTGGCGAGCAGTGTCGTGGTGGTGTTGGATGTGTTGTCCTTGAGCGTCACGGTCGCCCAGTCATAGGTGACGGTGTCGGGGCAAACAACCTTGTACCAGAAGGTCAGCGTGCCGCTGCCACTCGGAATGGTGAAGGTCTGGCTGATCGAGCTATCGCCGTTGGTCGGCGAGGTGCTGCCCGCCTGCCCAGCATAGCTGCCCGAATGGCTGCTGGTGCTGATGCTGGTGGCCGCGCCCGAAGTCGTCCAGCCGCTGAAGGCGCCTGTCTCGAAGCCGCCGTTGGTGATACCGCCGCCACTGCTCGTAACCGTCACACTGACGGTGGCGCTATGGGTCGCGCTGCCCTCTGTGCCGGTGACAGTGACGGTATAGGCTCCGGTGGCGACCGAAGATCCGACGGAGACCGTCAAGGTTGAGGAGTTGCCTGCCGTTACCGAGGTTGGGCTAAGCGACGCCGTTGGGCCGCTGGGCGAGACGCTCGCCGTCAGGCTGACCGTACCCGCCGAGCCGCTGGTGACAGCGGTGCTAATCGTAGACGTGCCACTGCTCCCCTGTGCGATTGACAGGCTGGTTGGGCTGGAACTAATCGAGAAGTCGTTGGTTGGCGGCGCGGTCACGGTTACCGCAACCGTGGTGTTGTGCGTCGCGCTGCCCTCCGTGCCGGTGACCGTGACGGTGTAGCTGCCGGTAGCAACCGAAGAGCCGACGTTCACCGTAAGTGTGGACGAGTTTCCTGCCGTCACCGAGGTTGGATTCAGTGTCGCTGTTGGGCCGCTGGGCGAGACGCTCGCCGTTAGGCTAACGGTTCCGGCTGAGCCGCTGGTGACAGCGGTGCTGATGGTGGACGTGCCGCTCCCGCCCTGCTGAATCGAGAGGCTGGTCGGGCTGGAGCTGATCGAGAAGTCGTTGGTCGTTGTTCCACCACAATTGGGAAACTTGAACGAGCCGATGCGCGTCTTCCAGTTGAAGCTGCCGTTGGATGGGATATATTCGTTGGTGTACCAGAAGGTGCAGTCGTCTGCGGGATCCACCGTCATGGCGCTGTAGTCACCCCAGCGGGTGAGGGTGCCGGTCTGGGATCCAGCACCGACGATGAGGCTGGTTTCACCCTGCGACATTTGGCCGAGCGGATCACTCGCCAGTCTTCCGGTATAGCTGATGCCCGGATGCACCGAACTGCTGGAGAGGCTGAAGCCCATCGCCATATCGCCGGATTGGTCCTGGGCGATGCTGCCCATCCAGCGATAGCCAGAGTCAGGGGCATAGGTGCCAGACTGGTAGACGGTGGGTGTGCCGCCGGGGCTGCGAATCTCGTACCAGCGCATGCCGACCGAACTGCCTGCCGTCACCGCGTGGTCAACGACGAGGGATTCGTAGCTGCCGAAGTTGCGATAGGAGAGACGATACATGAGGCGGTCGGCGAGCGAATCGAGCTGGTTGGTGGTGCCAGACTGCGGGATGCAGGTGCCGCCGCCGCAGGCCTGGGCGTAGGAAGTCACCGCGATGCTCGATGGGCCGGTGAAGGTGGTGTTGGCTGGCGTGGTCCAGTCTACGTGGAACTTCCAGAACGCGAGCGAGGTGGTGGTACCCAGCGCCAGAACGTAGTTCGGCGCACCCGTTGGCGGGAGGGTTGAGCCGTCCAGGTTGGAGGCCAGCAAACCGCCGTAGCTGGTGCTGGTGGTGAAGCACTGCTGGGTGGCAGCGGCGCCGCTCAGCATTTGCGAGCGGTTGAAGGCGCAGTCTTGGGCGCCGAGGAAGCTGGTGCCAGCAGCGTTGAAGAGGTTGTAGGTTTCGTAGTAGGCGTCTGGCCAGACAGCCATCTTGGGGTAGTCGGGGAAGTTGGAATAGGAGAACGAGTAGCGGTAGTAGGAGCCAGTTGGGTCACTGGTAGTGGAGACCGCTACGCACTGATAGAAGTTGGGGTCGGGGTTGGTGACGGCGAACTGGCTGATGATCCAGCGATTTGCGATGCCGTCATAGACGACGGTAGGATCGCCGTCGTTGTCGGTCTGGCAGAGGCCGCCGAAGCCACTCCAGAGGGTGTTGATCGCAACCGGGCCGTAGCGCACAGAGCCGACCGCGCCACGTGAGGCGTCTTTGTTGAAGACTGCGAAGTCGGTGTTGACGGTCTGTACGTAGTCTTGTGGGCCAACCGCGCCGTTGGTGTCGGGCGGGGCGGATGCGACAGTGAAGGTGCCGTTGGGGCCAGAGAAGCCGTTGCCGACGCCGTCGAAGTTATTTGAGGCTGTGGGCGCGGCTAGAGTGCCGATGTGGGTTTGGAGATACGACTTGATGTGGTTGGGCTTGCCGCGATGGACAGGCGCCAGCGTGGGGAAGTCGTCGGCGTTGTGGCCGTCGCCCTTCCAGGGCTTGCCGGGAATGGTTCGCAATGCTGGCGAGAGATCATTCTTGACGGACTTGCTGACGACAGGGTGTGAGTGCTTCGGAGCCGATGTTGTTGCCGGGCGCCCGAAGACGAGTGCGGGGGTAATGAGCAGAACGCTCAGCGCCATCAATGCGCTGGCGACAATCAAAGAAATGCGTAGTGAAGTTCGTCGCTTCATTCCTCACCTCAAACTCGCGTTGCACGGCAACACCGTCGTCGCCGTGTCAGGGGCCGCCATCCTTCCAGGGGGGAGTGGCACACCGATGTGCCAACCCGCCCGTGGCAAGAGATTTCCATGCGCCAGGGGTTTGGGTCTATGCCGAGGGAATGCGCGAGGGTGTGTTGAGTGGCCGCCCCTCCTCTCCACCTGCCCACCAGCCGTCCCGACCCACCCGCGGGACGCGCTCAGTACTCGTCGCGTCTGCCGTGCCCGCAAACATACGCGGATGCGCAGCTTCTATTGGCCAGAATGCCGAAAGAGTGCTACGTATTCTTGTACAGACGACACAAGAAAGTATACTGATGGAGTGCAGATTGTCAAGGAGTCGTAAATACGTGACATAATCGCGAGCGGGCGATTGAAACCGCGCAGAGGGCGAGGCCAGCCTCGCCCCTACGATGGCATGCCGCCGCGAGAGCACCGGCTGCGCGAGCTGAAAATGAAGCGGGTGTGTGCGGCAATTGGCAAAAGTGCATTATGGCCGCAGCACGGCGGTGGGTGTGGCTTGACGGTGGGGGGCGCAGGTGCTACACTGTTTCTTGCATTGAGGGCGATTAGCTCAGTTGGTTAGAGCGCCACGTTGACATCGTGGAGGTCGGGGATTCGAGCTCCTCATCGCCCACCAGAAATCTTGAGAGCCGCCGGGGAAGCACCCTGGCGGCTTTGTGGTATGCTGAGGTCACGCTCGGTGATCACTACGGTTGCGGCACGACTGACGAGATGGGAGGCACGAACATGAGCCATACAGTTCAGGTGCCTGACGAGCTATATGACAAACTCGCCAGCTATGCGAGAGAGCAGGGTTCGACACCTGACGATATGCTGATTGCCTGGGTAGCTGAGATTGTGCGGCGGACGGAAGAGCGTCAAGCGCGCCAGGAGGAAGCGGAAGAAGTGGCGGACGATCCCATCGCGCCGTTCATTGGCGCATTCACGTTTGGTGTGGGCGACCTGGCCGAGCGGCATGATAGCTATCTGGCGGAGGGTTATGCGAACACACGTGAGCCTGGAGAGTAGTATCTTCGTTGATACGTCAGGATGGGTGAGTCTCATCGGCGAAGATGAGACATTTCACGATGAGATTACGGCTATCTATCAGGAAGCGATGCGGCAGAGATGCCGTTTGATCACCACCAACTATATCGTGACCGAAGTGGTGGCGCTGCTGACCAATCGCCCAATTGTTCCGCGTCAACGCATGATTGCCTTTGTGGACGCGCTGAAAGCCGCGCCGCATGTGCAGATCGAGTTTGTTGATCGCGCCATAGATGATGTTGCCTGGGTGCGTATCAAGGAACGATCAGAACGAGATTGGTCGTTGGTGGATGCGAGCAGCTTCATTTTGATGGAGCAGTTCAACGTCATCCAGGCATTGACGCTGGACCACCATTTTGAGCAGGCTGGATTCATTCGATTGCCCACTCCATAGAGACCGATTAATTTTCAGTGCTATTGACCGCGCTTGACATAGCGGCGGCAATGGCCTATAACGAGGGATATTCCGCTGTATCGCCAGCCAGGTAGCTGGCGGTTTTCCATTTGTTGCCCACCAGAGACGACGGACTGTTGCCGTTGGTTCCTCTAGATTTTCCTCAGAGCTATACCGTTTCGCGTGGTAGTCCGGTATTGGGTTTCTGCGATGTGACTCGCCGGGGTGCCGCCGCTGATGACGTTTTGCGTATGGTCGTCAGGTGATTGCTTGTTGGCAATCGCGGGAGGAGAAGCTTTATGACGGTGGTACGAAGCGCGCTGATCCAGACGTATGGCAGCATGAGCATGGCAGAGAATGTGGAGCGGCAGATCGGGCTGATCGAGCAGGCCGCTGAGCGGGGGGCGCAGATTACTTGTCTGCAAGAACTGGCGACGGGGCCATATTTCTGCCAAGTGCAGGACGCGAAGTTTTACGAGTTTGCGGAGCCCGTGCCGGATGGGCCGACGATTACACGGCTGCGCGAAGTGGCGAAGAAGCATGAGATGGTGCTGGTCGCGCCGGTGTATGAGATGGAGCAGGAGGGGGTGTATTACAACACCGCCGCGGTAATAGACGCGGATGGCAGCTACCTGGGCAAGTATCGCAAGACGCACATTCCGCAGGTGCAGGGGTTTTGGGAGAAGTTTTACTTCCGGCCGGGGAATCTGGGCTATCCGGTGTTCCAGACGCGATACGCGAAGGTCGGGGTGTATATCTGCTATGACCGGCATTTCCCGGAGGGTGCGCGGTGCCTGGGACTGAACGGGGCGGAGATTGTGTACATTCCGTCGGCGACCTCGCGCGGGCTTTCGATGCACCTGTGGAAGATCGAGCAGGTGTCGCACGCGATTGCCAATGGCTATTGGGTGGGGACGATCAATCGCGTGGGCGTGGAGCCGCTGGGGGAGAACGATTTTTACGGCACGAGCTATTTTGTCAACGCGCGGGGCGAGATCGTGGCGGAGGCGAGCGACAAGGAAGAGGAAGTGCTGGTGGCGGACCTGGACCTGGAGAAGAACCGCGAAGTGCGGCATACCTGGCAGTTTTATCGCGACCGCAGGCCGGATCAATATGGTCCGATTGTGGCGAGCTAACTGACGGGTGATCGGTCACCGTCCGCCAGCGTGTAAGCGCGGGTTGGTGGGCGGATGGGTCGTCGTTCGAGAGAGAAGGCGGGAGCGTGTGCCATGCTTCGCTTCGGAATCACGATCAAACCAGATATGACGCCCGCGCGGGTGGCGGCGCTGGCGCGGCAGGCGGAGGGGGTGGGGTTCGACTACGGCTGGGTCTTCGATTCGCATGTGCTGTGGATGGAGCCGTATCCGCTGCTGACGATGATGGCGCTGAATACGAAGCGGATGCGGCTGGGCACGTGCGTGACGAATCCAGCGGTGCGCGATACGACGGTGACGGCGAGCGCGCTGGCGACACTGAATCTGATCTCCGGCGGGCGGATGATGCTGGGCATCGGGCGGGGTGATAGCTCGCGGCGGGTGCTGGGCAAGAAGCCGACAACGCTGGTGGATCTGGAAGCGGCGGTGACGCGGATTCGCACGCTGACGAGCGGGCAGCCGGCGGACTATGACGGCGAGGCGGTGCAACTGGAATGGGCGCACGGAGAGTTGCCGGTGTGGATGGCCGGATATGGCCCGAAGGCGCTGCATTTGACGGGGCGTATCGCCGATGGGGTGATTCTCCAGTTCGCGGACCCGCATCTGATCAAGTGGTGCCTGGGATTCGTACATGAGGGCGCGCGGGCGGCGGGGCGCGACCCGGCGGAGATTGCGGTGATGGCGGCGGCGCCGGTGTGGGTGTCGGATGATCTGGCGGCAGCGCGCGAGCATGTGCGCTGGTTCCCGGCGCTGGTGTCGAATCATGTGATGGATCTGGTGGCGCGCTATGATCCGTCGGAGTTGCCAGCGGAACTGACGGCGTATGTGCGGAACCGCGACGGGTACGATTACCACCACCATGCCGAGGTGGGCAGCGACAACGCGGAGTTTGTATCGGATGATGTGGTTGATCGCTTCTGCATCGTCGGGCCGGTGGAGGAGCATAGGCGCAAGCTGCGCGAACTGGCGGGGCTGGGCGTGGGACAGTTCAATATTTATCTGATGAGCGGCGATGAAGAGGCGACACTCGATATCTATGGGCGCGAGGTGCTGCCGGAGTTCGCGGCGGCGCGGCAGGGGTCCGCGAAGCCGAAGGCGCGGAACGGGAAACGTGCGACGGCGACAAGCTCCCGGACATGAATGGCCGGAGCACAACCGAGGGTGGCCCGCCTCGGCCATAAATTGCCGGAGCACACCCGATGGGCATAAATGCCGCAGAGCGGGCGGGCGGATGAAGCCCCGCAGGGGCGAGGCCTGCCTCGCCCCTGCGGGGGATGTGGCAGGCAGACAAGAATGTCCGCCCCACTCGTGGCCACGAAACCTACTATCGCGGGTTTGTCGAGCGAAGAGGATACGAGAAGACGTTAGGTGATGTACGTGTTGCGGGTCATGTAGGCTCGATGGAGGTGTAGCCATGCGGACGCTGATTGCGGGCGGGACGATTGTAACGGCGAGTGATACGTATCAGGCGGATGTGTTGATCGAGGATGAGCAGATCGTGAGCGTCGGCCACGGGCTGGCGGCGGATACGACGATTGACGCGAGCGGGAAGTATGTGATTCCGGGCGGGATTGATGTGCATACGCATCTGGATATGCCGTTCGGGGGGACGGTGTCATCGGATGATTTCTTCACGGGGCATCGCGCGGCGGCGTTTGGGGGGACAACGACGCACATAGATTTCGCGATTCAGCCGAAGGGGGCGACGCTGCGCGAGACGCTGGACATGTGGCAGGCGAAGGCGAAGGGCAAGGCGGCGATAGATTACGGCTTCCACCTGGCGATTACCGATCTGCCGGAGCGCGTGATGAAGGAGATTGCCCAGGCGCCGGAGTGGGGTGTGACGAGCCTGAAGCTGTTCATGGCGTACAAGGGCGCGCTGATGATTGATGATGCGACGCTCTTCAGCGCGCTGGAGCAGGCGGCGGCGCATGGGCTGCTGACGATGGTGCATGCGGAGAACGGCGACGCGATTGATATTCTGGTGAAGCAGGCGCTGGACGCGGGGCATACAGAGCCGAAGTATCACGCGCTGACGCGACCGGCGGAGTTGGAGGCGGAGGCGACGAACCGGGCGATCCGGCTGGCGGAGGTGGCGGGCGCGCCGCTCTACGTGGTGCATGTGACGAACGCGGGGGCGGTGGAGGCGATCCGGCTGGCGCGCGGGCGTGGCAAGCCAATCTATGGTGAGACCTGCGTGCAGTACTTCTTCTTCACCAAGGATGATCTGGCGCGGCCTGGATTCGAGGGGGCGAAGTGGGTCTGCTCGCCGCCGTACCGCGAGAAGAGCGACCAGGAGGCGCTATGGCAGGCGGTGGGGATTAATGATTTGCAGGTGATCTCGACAGACCACTGCCCATTCTGGTATGAGGGCGGGCAGGATGGGCGTCCGGCGGGGAAGGAACTGGGCAAGGGCAATTTCGCGAAGATTCCGAATGGCTGTCCTGGCATCGAGGACCGGATGATGGTGCTCTATACGCATGGCGTCGGCGGCGGGCGGTTCTCGCTGAATCGCTGGGTGGAGTTGTGCTGCACGAATCCGGCGAAGCTCTTCGGCATCTATCCGCAGAAGGGTGTGATTGCGCCGGGGAGTGACGCGGATGTGGTGGTGTGGGATCCGAAGGCAACGCATACGATCAGCGCGAAGACGCATCACCAGCGGACGGACTATAACCTGTACGAGGGGATGAAGATGACGGGGATGCCGGTGGTGGTGCTCTCGCGCGGGCGGGCGCTGGTGCGCGACGGGCAGTGGCAGGGCGAGCCGGGCGCGGGGAAGTTCCTGAAGCGGCAGCGGTTTGGCGGCAAGCGCGAGGCGGCGCCACCCAAGGCAGCGGCGGCTGCGGGTTCGCGGAAGCAGTAGCGAAGAGAACAAGTACAATGAGGTCGCGTGGGAGGCGCGGCCTCGTTTTTCTTGTTGTAACGAGGGGAAGGGCGTATGGCGACTCGCGTAATTCTGGTCATCGCTGGGGTGTTTGCTTTCATCGGTATGGCATACATGCTGCTTGCGCTCTTCGCAGTGCGTTCCGTTGAAAACGGGGTATCCCGTCATATCATTGACGGAACTGGGATCACGCGGGGTGCGTCTCTCATAATCCTGGCAGTGGTACTCGCGGTGATCGCTTTTGTAGTGCGATCTGGCCGCTAAAAGTATCCCCCACTCCAAAAATGCACAGGATACGAAGCCCTTGGCTGGGAGTGCCAGGGGCTTTCTCGTTGCGTTGACCCATTTCACGGCTCGCCGGTGAAGAAGTGACGGACGTCGGCGAGTTCGATGCTGCGGAATCTTGCCCGGACAGGGATTATGAGATAGTGTATAATGTATTATAGACATGTTATAATGGAATATAAAACCCTGTGGGCTATGTTGTCCCTGAGTGCGGGTGGTTGCAATTTCTTCGTGCAGACGTAGCGGAAGAAGGCAGAGTCATGGGCGACAATGTTCCAGCGACAAGCGAGGCGAGCGGTCGGTGGGTCAACTTCGGCGCCTTTCAGAAGGCGGTTGGTCGTCCGCAACTCAATGTGCGCTTTGCGGTCAAGGCCCTCGGCAAAATGCCACGTCGTAAGCCAGATGACCAGCGTTTCACGCAGTACAATCTTGACTGGGCTGATGAGGTACGCGAGTACCTTGATAGTCTGGGGAACCCAGTCTCTCCAAATGCCTGAGAAGTTGCATCTTTGCGTAGCGTAGCCGCGCGCGGCTTGGAGGCTCCAGCTTGAGCGATTCGGAGAACACGAACACCACTGATAGTGATGACTCCCAGGATGACGCTAAGGCAGGGTTTGATTCCATCCGCCAGATCAGCCCCTATGGCGCGGAGTATTGGAGTGCACGGGATCTGTATCTCTTGCTCGGCTACGACACTTGGCGACGGTTTGAAACAGCCATCGAGCGCGCAAAAATAGCCTGTGCGAACATGGGCGAAGAGGTCGCCGATCATTTTGCCGGAGCCGTCAAGATGATCGAGGTCGGCAAAGGCGCGCAGCGAGAAGCCAGTGACTATGCGCTCTCGCGCTTCGGCTGCTACCTCACGGCCATGAACGGCGACCCACGCAAGCCAGAGATCGCGAATGCCCAGGGATACTTCGCAGTCCAGACGCGCCGAATGGAGCAATGGGACGAACTGCGCGAGTCGCTTGCTGAGCGTGCCGAGCGGCGGCAGCAACTTACGGAAGCTAACAAGCACTTGAATGCGACTGCGCAGGTACATGGACTGGAGCGCCACTCGTTCGGGCGTCTCCACGACGCTGGGACAAAGGGCCTTTATGGTGGTCGGTCAGTTCATGACCTGAAGACAATCAAAGGGATTGCGGGGAAAGAGGACTTCGCCGACCGCATGGGACTGGAGGAGTTGGCCGCGAACCTTTTTGTACGCACGCAAACCGAGGCCAAGGTGCGCAATGAACAGATACGGGGCAGCGATGCAATCGTGGGCGCGCACTACGAGGTGGGCGCAGAAACGCGGACGGTCATCGAGCGAATCGGCGGCACCAAGCCAGAGGAACTGCCAGCAGAGCCATCCATTCGTCCGCTACTTGCCCAACGTGAGCGCCAGAGCAAGAAGCAACTTCCGCAGCAAGATGGACCGACGCTCTTTGATGATCTTGGGCCATCCGATGACGATAAGCCCCAATAGCTTGCGCATGACGGTCGGACACTACGGTTCGCTGGTGAAGAAGTGGCGGACGTCGGCGAGTTCGATGCTGCGGCGGGCAGGGGGCAGCGCGGCGAGCACCTGGCGCCCGTAGCTCTTGGTGTGGAGGCGTTTGTCGAGGATGGCCATGACGCCACGGTCGTCGTGGGTGCGCAGCAGGCGCCCGATGCCTTGCTTGAGGCGCAGGATGGCGAGCGGCAGGGTATACTCGCCGAACCAGTTTTGGCCGGCGTCTTTCATGCGGGTGACGCGGGCTTCGTTGACGGGGTCGTCGGGGGGATCGAAGGGGAGTTTGTCTATGACGACGAGCGAGAGCGCTTCGCCGACGATGTCTACGCCTTCCCAAAAGCTTTTGAGGCCAAAGAGGACGGCGCTGGGTAGCTCGCGGAACTGGCGCAGCATTTCGATGCGGGCAAGGTCGCGGCCCTGGACGATGAGTGAGTAGCCGTCGGCGGTGAGGTCATCGGCGAGGCGCTCATGCACGCCGCGCAGGGCGGCATTGCTGCTGAAGAGGAGGAATGCGCGGCCTGCGGAGGCTTCGACCAGGGCGCGCATCTGTTCGGCCAGCTCGTCCAGATAGGGGCCGCTGGCAGCGCCATACGCTGGCTCCAGCCGCATGCGGGGGACGTAGAGCAGGGCGTGGGCGCGGTAGTCGAAGGCGAGGGGCAGCACGACCTCTTTGGCGGCATCTAGCCCGACGCGCGAGCGGAAGAAGCGGAAGTCGCCGCCGACGGCGAGGGTGGCGGAGGTGGCGATGGTGGGAATCTTGTCGAAGAGCTTTTCACGCAGCAGCGTGGTGACATCCAACGGCGCGGCGGAGACGCTGGGCTGGGGTCCGCGACGGCCCCGCTCGCCGGTCTGCTCGACGTAGTAGACGCGCTCTTCGGGCTGCTTGACGCCGAAGACGATGCGCAGGTCGGAGGCGAGGGAGCGAGTGCGTTTTACTAACTTTTCGTAGAGTTGCTCTTCTTTGGGGTCCATCTCTGGGGGGCGATGGAAAACGAGGTCGTTGGTTAGCTCGTCTATGGCGGAGGCGAGGCGCAGTCCTTCTTGTAGCGGCTCGGCAAGCAACTGGCGACCACGGGCGTCGGGGCGGGTGACGCGGGCGAGGGCGCCCCAGAGCATGGTGTCGGCGTCGGCGGCGTCTTGCAGTTTTTGCGCGTCTACGTTGCCCCGAAGACGGCGCTGGGCGAGGAGGGTTTGCACACGGCTAGGGGTGACGGTGACGGTGAAGGCGCGGGTAGCTTCTTCTTCGAGGTGGTGGGCTTCGTCAATAACGATGGTATCGCGTTCGGGCAGCAGCCAGCCATCCATGGCGGCGTCTATGAGCAGCAGGGTGTGGTTGACGACGATGACCTGGGCATCCTCGGAGCGTTCGCGCATCTTGCGGACGTAGCAATCGTGATAGAAGGAGCAGGCGCGCCAGGCGCAGTTATCGCTATCGGTGGAGAGACGCCCGCGCACGTCGGGTGGCAGCGCGCGGGGAAGCTGGTCGAAGTCGCCGTCCCAGTCGTCATCTTCGAGCGACTTCATCATGTCGTCGAAGGCGGGGGTATGGACGAACTGCTGGAAGCTTTGCTCTTCTTGAAGGCGGTCGAGACATAGGTAGTTGCCCATGCCTTTGACGAGGGCGGCGCGGAAGTTGGTGACGTTTTGGCGGATGAAGGGGATGTCTTTATAGAAGAGTTGCTCTTGCAGGTTTTTGTTGGCGGTGCTGATGAGGGCGACTTTGCCGGAGCGGACGATGGGAAGTAAGTAGGCCAAACTCTTCCCGGTGCCGGTCGCAGCCTCGATCACGAGAGGATGCCCGTTTTCCAGAGAGGCAGCGACGTGGCGGGCCATTTCGATTTGGGGAGGGCGCTCTTCGTAGCCGGGGAGGGCGCGTGAGAGGACGCCGCCCGCGCGGAGGTCCGTCTCGACCTGCTCGCGCAGGGGTTTCTCGTCGCCGTTGTCGTTCGCCACTGCCGTCCCGCCTCCTACTCGTCTCATTGCCTCGCCAGTGTATCATATGGCCGGAGCGGGCGGTTGAAACCGCGCCTGTATGGCGTGCCGCCGCAAAGCCCGCCTGCGCGGGCTGGAGATGGAGTGGATGTCCGCAGCAATTGGTAAGAGTGCATCATGGCCGGAGCACAACCGCGAGGACATAAATGCCAGGGAACTCCGTGCGGAGGATCCTAGCAGGGGGCAGGATGGGTGATACAGGAAGCTCGCGGCATGAATGCCGCGGGTAATCCCGATTGGCAAGCTTGCCGCATAAATACAGCGACTCGTCTCGTGGCGAGAGAACAGCGGGTGGTGGGATGGGTGATACAGGAAGCTCGCGGCATGAATGCCGCGGGTAATCCCAATTGGCAAGCAGAAACACAGGCGAATATGTCGTGCTGATGTGAATCTCGCCTGTGAACCAGGGTTGCGCCGCATATGGGGCAAAACATGGTTCCTCCACAGCACAACTACTATGCTAGAACGCGGTGAGGCACATGGGCGGCTCATCAGTGAGAAATATCCGGTTAACGGTGGCGAGGTGGGATGGGTCGGAGATTTCGGCTAGCCCATAGGTGTGGAGGGTTTTGAAGGGGACGACGCCCAGCAGCAGCGAGGAGAATGCGGCGACATCGAGGCGTATCTCTGCGTCGTGCGCGGCGGCGTCGGTGAGTTTGGCGTGCCCGCGATCAAAGGCGATGATGAGGCTGCCGTCGTTGGATGGGAAGAAGCTGTCGGCAATGGTGAGCTTGAGGCGGAGGGTCTGGCCGCCGAAGTCGTGGTCGGCGAGGGCACGGAAGGCGGCGGGGGTATCGAGCACGCGATACATCAGCCCGACGCCAGCCGTGTTGGTGATATGCGCGAACGTGCCAGCGCGGATGATCTCGCCGCTATTGTTGCGTGGGTCGGGGAAGAGGTAGTGGAAATGCTCATCCTGCGAGCGCAGCACGACATAGCTGATCTGGTCGGCCTGGCTGCGCAGGAAGGCGAACAGCGCCGCAAGGGCGTCGCGCGAGGTGTAGACCAGCTCGGCGACGTAGATGTCGTTGGAGAGGAAGTTATCGGGATTGCCGGGCTTGAAGGTGAAGACGAGATAGCCGTCAAGCTGGCCGTCGCGCCAGCAACCGACGGCGCGATTCTCGGCGTTGCTGAAGCGGCGAGTGAAGTCGCTTTCGGCGCGGCGCATCATGCCGTGGGTATGCTGCTGGTAGCGGTCGTAGCAATCCAGCACGGCGGGGATGTCGGTGTTGGTGAGGAAGGCGACGCCGCGTTTGTCGCCCGCTGGCAGGTCGGCGGGACGCAGGCGATATTCGCTCATCTTGGTTCCATAGCCGAAGCCCATCTGCCGGTAGAAGTCGGGGCGGAAGGGATAGAGCGCGGCGAAGGGATAGCCGCGGGTATGGTAGTGGTCGAGATAGAAGGTGACGATATCTTTGGCGATGTGCTCTTTTTTGTGGAGCAGGTCTACGGCGACGAGGGCAAGTCCGCCGGTGGGGACCTGCGCGCCGAAGGTGTTCATGATGAAGTCGAAAAGGCGCATGCCGCCGGTCAGGACGCCATCGTCGAAGGCGCCATAAATAAGGGTCGTCGGGTCGGCGGCGGCTTCGGCGAGCCAGCGGTCGGCGGCCTGGCGCAATTCGTCTTCGGTATGGACGGGGAAGGCGGGGTAGGCATTGTAGACGATGCGGGCGAAGGGCAGGTGTTCTTCTTCGGTAAGCGGGCGAATCTGGCGCATAAAGGTGGCGCTCCTTGGGCGGTAGCTCGATGGGCTTGGGAAGATACCCACCGAGTGTACCACCGGGAACGCCACACATGCCGCTTAGACCGGGGTGAGCGTATGCCTGAGCACGTACAGGTAGGACAGACAAGAATATCCGTCCCACCGCGCAGGCAACACACTTACGGCGCGGGGTGCTGGGGCAGGAGAATGGCGAGCAGGAAGGGTAGCAGTACGATCACTGCCGAGGTGGCGAGGGTCCAGAGGGCGCCCGCCGCAAGCGGGGTGTCGGCTACGTAGCGCTGCCAGACGGCGATACGGCGCAAGAGGCGCACGCAGGAGACGATATAGACGGCGATGCCCAGAAGCAGCCCAACGCTGAAGACGAGGACGGAGACCTGTTGCTGGGCGAAGAAGCCGAGGCTGGCGGTGACGGTGCGGGCGATGGCCGTCAGCACCAGTGTCAGCGCGACGAGGGCGACGAGGCGGGCGAGCGGGGCCAGCCCGGCGAGAATGCCGCGCCGCAGATCACCACGAGAAACGGTCTGGGGCATGGGAGAAGCTGGTTGCATGGTAAGAATCCCTCTCGCGTTACGCGGCGCTGGCATCGGGGCCGAGCGCGGTGGTGTAGAAACTGACGACGCGATTGATATAGTCCTGGCCCGCGACGTGATAGGCCTGGGCATGGGCGGCGCCAGGGACTAGCCAGGATTGAACGTTGGCGTTGGGCGCGCTCTGGGCCGCGCGGGTCAGCACGCCCAGATTGCTGGGTGGGTTGAAGGTGTCGGCGCCGCCCTGGATGAAGAAGACGGGACGCGGCGCAAGGCTGGCGACAACATCGCCTGGACGAATGCCGTAGAAATCTATGCCGTAGATGGCACGCGAAGCGAGCAATACACCGGGCGACATGAACGAGGGGAGTCCGCCGACCTTAGGAATCTCGCGTTCGAGGATCGGCGATATCGCAGGGTAGGCGCTATCGGCCACAATTGCCGCGATTCGCGACTCTTGCGCCGCCGCCAGCAGCAGCGAATTCGCGCCCATCGAGACGCCCCAGCCGCCGATGACGCGAGGGTGGCCCAGGCTAGGATACGGTAGTTTGCCAGATAAGAGGAAATCTACCGCGCCGAGGACATCGCGCTGCTCGAAGTAGCTGAGCGAGAAGGGCGCGGGCGGCGATTCCCCATGGCCGCGCGCATCGAAGGTGAGGACGGCAAAGCCCGCGTGGACGAATGCGGCGCTGAGATCGAGCAGCCCAGCCGCCGGATCGGTGCGATTTTGTCGCGCGCCATGCACGGTGATGATGGTGCGGTCGAGGGTCTGGCGGCCATCGGGCAGCAGGCCAGGGATGAGCCAGCCACGCAACTTGACGCCATCTTCACGGGCGGGGAAGGTCACGTCGCGGTAGTCGAGGCCGAGCGCGGCGGGGGTGGTGGTAAGCGCTAGTGGCTGGTAGGCGACCAGACGCATGGAAAGATACGCCGATAGACCAGTGTAGCTGAAGGTGAGCAGGCCAGTGAGAATCAGCAGCAGCGCGACGGCGCGGCGGGTCAGGCGGGCGCGTGGTGTTTCGCGCGCGACCTGGGGCAGTGTGGAGGTGGATGGTGGCGTGGCCATGAGACCTACTTTTCTCCGCATACCAGATGCGCGGGCTAGCGGGCGATTGAACCAGCGAGACGGGCGCCCACCGGACGAGCGGGCGTCCACCGGACGAGCGTACAATGGCGAGCCACCGTGGGGTGGGAAGCGGGCGCCGCCGCGAGACCCGCCGTCGCGAGGTAGAGAGAGGCGGGCCGCGGTAGCACCGATGGGATGCACTCCCAGGTGTGGCGTCAGTGGCATCTGATGCCGCATCCAGCATCTAGTATGCCTAATCTTCGGTTGCCAGACCACGCACTATTCATACTCGCTACCCACACTAATCCGCACAACTCGCACAGGAGGGCGGGGACATGGCGGAACCGTGTAGGAAATGACACCGTTGCGGCGGAGACACTGGTATAATGCGGGGGCGATGTGGTGGGGGACGGGCCGCCGGGACGGCGGCGGTACAGGTGATGCGCGGGAAGGAAGGCAGACGATGGCGACGCAGCAAGCTGGGCAGCCGCTGAGCTTTGCCGCACTGCTGAAGCGCTACCGCCGGTCGGCGATGATGACGCAGGAAGAACTGGCGGAGCGGGCGAACTATAGCATCAGCTACATCAGCATGCTGGAACGTGGTGAGCGGACGCCGGTGCGGGCGACGATGGAGCTGCTGGCGGCGGCGCTGCGGATTCCGTCGGAGGAGCGCGAGGCATTCTATCAGGCGGCGACGCGCGGGCCGTCGGCAACTGCCGTGGCGCAGACGCCCGCTCGCGCGACGGTGGCGGCGTTTCAGGCGGCGACGCCATTGGCAACGCGCGAACGCGCGCCGCTGGCGGGAAGGATACGCGAACTGGCGGTGATCGAGCGGTATCTTTCGGGGGAGGGTTCGCCGGCGCTGCTGCTGACAGGTGAGCCAGGGATCGGCAAATCGCGGCTGCTGGCGGAGGCGACGCGACGCGCGGATGGGATGGGATGGACGACGCTGACCGGCGGCTGCCAGCGACGCGGCCAGATGCCGTATGCGCCCCTGACGGAAGCGCTGGAGCGGCACATCATGCGCCTGCCGCCGGAGGAGCAGCGAGCGGCGCTGGATGGGTGTGGCTGGCTGGCGCGGTTGTTACCAGAGTTGACCGAGCGCGGATTGGTGGCTGAGCCGGCCTGGACGCTGGCGCCGGAGCAGGAGCGGCGGTTGATGTTCGCGGCGGTGGCGCGCTATCTGGGTAATGTGGCGGGACCGGCGGGGACGCTGCTGGCGCTGGATGATCTGCACTGGGCGGGGATTGATGCGCTGGATCTGCTGATGGCGCTGGTGCGGGGACCGCTGGGAGCGCCGGTGCGGCTGATCGGGGCGTATCGCGAGGCGGAGACGCCGCCGGATGGGCCGCTGGCGGCGATGCTGGCCGATCTGGCGCATGCGGGCATGGTGCGGCAACTGGCGCTTGGCCCGCTGGCAGAGGATGAGGCGACGACGCTGGTGGGGGGGCTGTTGCCGGAGGGGCGACGGGGCGATGCGGCGCTGGTGGCGGCGGTGACACAACGGGCGGGTGGTGTGCCGTTCTTCCTGGTGAGTTATGCGCAGTCGCTGGATGCGGGTGTGCTGGGGGCGACGCTGCGTGAAGAGGTGCCGTGGGATGTGGCGCAGTCTATTCGCCAGCGGATCGCGCCGCTGCCAGAGGATGCGCGTGAGGTGCTGGAAGTGGCGGCGCTGGCGGGGCAGGTGGTGGCGCGCGGGATGCTGAGCGCGGCGCTGCGGGCGCAGCAGAGCGATGAGGAGCTGGCGCGGGCGCTGGAAGCGGTCTGCCAGGCGCGGCTGCTGGCGGAAGAAGGGGAAGAGGCGTATCAGTTTACGCATAATCTGATTCGCGAAGTGGTGGCGCGGGGGTTGGGGGCGGCGCGGCGAGCGGCGCTGCACCGGCGCATCGGCGAGGCGCTGGAAGCGGGCGCGGGGCAGCCAGGGCAGCGCGCCAGCGAACTGCTGGCGTATCACTATGCGCGTGGCGGCGAGGCGGAGAAGGCTGTGGTGTATCTGGAGGAGGCGGGGGATCGGGCGCAGGAGATGCGGGCGCACGCGGCGGCGGAGACGTACTTTCAGGAGGTGGAGGGACGCTTGCAGGAGCTTGGGCGCGCGGAGGCGGCGGCGCGGGCGTGCGAGAAGCTGGGCGCGGTGCTGCGGGCGGGGGCGCAGTATGATGGGGCGCTGGAGGTGCTGGCGCGGGCGGTGGAGACGTATCGGGCGGCGGGGGAGTATGAGAGCATGGGGCGGGTCGCGGCGCATATGGGGCTGATCTATGGCGACAAGGGCGCGGCGGCGGAGGGTATCGCGTATCTGCAGCCGGCGCTGGCGATGCTGGAGGCGCGGGGGGTGTCGGCGTATACGCTGGCGACGCTCTACGATGCGCTGGCGCAGCTTTTCCACATCGGCGGGCATTACGGCGAGCAGTTGGCGGCGACGGAGCGGGCCTGTGCGCTGGCGCATGCCGAGCGGGATAATCGCTTGCGGGCGCAGGTGGAGACGCGGCGGGGCAATGCGCTGCGGATGTTGGGGCGGATGGATGCGGCGGCGCGAGTGCTGGAAGAGGCGATTCTGCTGGCGGAGGCGGCGGGCGATCCGCGTCAGTTATCGTATGCGCTGGAGAATGTGAGCGTGGTGTATCTGTTCCGGGGGGAGTTTGCGCGGAATAATCGCAATGTGGAGCGGGCGCTGGAACTGGCGGAGCGGGTGGGTGACCCGATCAATGTCGCGCTGATGATGTTGCGGCGGGCGATGAATCGCTATCTGCTGGGCGAGTGGAGCGGGGCGCGGGGCGATTTCGAGCGGGCGGAGGCGATCATGCGGCAGGTGGATGCGTCGTGGGTGTCGGCGTATACGGCGCTGGGGCTAGGGCAGCAGTATCTGGCGACGGGTGAGCATGAGCGCGGCGTGCAACATCTGCATGAGGCAGTGGCGCGGGCGGAGGGAAGCGGCGACCTTCAGGCGCTGCGGTGGGCACAGAGCGCGCTGGCGGAAGACGAACTGCTGGCGGGGAGGCCAGAGGCGGCGCGGGCGCGGCTGACGCCGCTGCGTGGCGGGCAGGATGAGCAGGCAGGCATGGTGACGTATCTGCTGCCGTATCTGGCGTGGGCGGAACTCGAATTGGGTGAGGAAGACGCCGCCGGTGAGATCGTGGCGGAGTGTGTGGCACGGGCGACGAGCGAGCATATCCGGCTGGCGCTGGTGGATGCGCTGCGAGTGCGGGCGCTGCTGGCGATGCGCGCGGGACGGGAAGCAGAGGCGGCGACGACGCTGGAAGAGGCGCTGACGCTGGCGCGGGCGATGCCGTATCCGTATGCGGAGGCGAAGTTGCTCTATACGTATGGGCTGCTGGCTGTGCAACAGGGGATGGCGGATGCGGCGCGGGAGCGGTTTGATGCGGCGCGGACGCTGCTGGGGCGGCTGGGCGAGCGGCTGTACATGGAGCAGGTGGCGCGGGCGGCAGGGGAGGTGGTTTGCTAGCGGAGGCCGTCGAGTTGGTAGACGCTGAGGGGCTGGGTCTTGCCTTTGACGCTGAGGGGGTTCAGTTCGCGGGCGTTGACGAGGTGGGCGACCTCTATGTAGGTGGCGGCGCTGAGCAGAATCTCGTTGGCGGAGGCGTTGGATTGGAGGCGTTGGGCGGTGTTGACGGCGTCGCCGAGCGCGGTGTAGTTTTGCAGGCGTTCGGCGGCGCCGATGTTGCCGACGACGGCCAGCCCGGTATGCACGCCGATGCCGTACTCGACGGGGACGGATGGCATGCCCGGTGTGGTGGCGGCGCATTCGAGCGCCTGACGCATCGCCCACGCGGCGCGCACGGCGCGGATGGCGTGGTCTGGCTGGGGCAGTGGGGCGTTGAAGATGGCCATGAGCGCGTCGCCGATGAACATGGTGACGGTGCCTTCCTGCTGCCAGATGGCTTCGGTGAGGATGTTGAGGTAGGAGTTGAGGATGCGCACCAGTTCGTCGGGGGCTAGCTCTTCGGCGAGGCGGGTGTAGCCGCGAATATCGGCGAAGACGACGCTGATCTCGCGCGTTTCGCCGCCCAGGTTGACGGCGGTGGGGTCGGCAAGAAGCTGGCGGACGACGGCAGGATGGACGTAGCGCCCGAAGAGGCGCTGAATCTCTTTGGTCTGGCGCTGGCTGCGGCGTAGCTCGGTGAGGTCGTCTACGACCATGGCGACGCCCAGCGCTTCGCTCTCGTCGTCCGCGCCGCCACGCAGGGGCGAGACGTTGAGGCGCAATGAGACATCGCCACGTCCGGGGAGGGTGCGATCCACTTCGTGGCCCAGCGTGACTTCGCGTTCGATGACGGCGCGGCGCATGATCTCGGCGAGTTCGGCGTCGCCAATGCTGGCGAGGACTTCAGAGTAGGCATGGCCCAGGGCGCGTTCGCCCGCCAGCCCGAAGATATGCTCGGCGGCGCGGTTGAACGCGGTGACCTGGCCCAGCGTGTCGGCGGTGACGACGCCGCTGGCGATGGAGGCGAAGATGTTGTCGGTGTAGGTTTTCATGGCGCTGATCTCGCGGATGCGGCGGCGCAGATCGGCGAAGAGGCGGGCGTTGTCAATGGCGATGGCGGCCTGGTTGCAGAAGGCGGCGAGCAGGTCGAGGTGGGTGGCGTCGAAGAGCGCGGCGCGATTGCGGCTATCTACGTAGACGATGCCGACGCCGTGGCCGCGCACACGCAACGGGGCGCACATGATGGAGCGGATGCCGTAGTTGATGACGCTTTCCTGCGATTGCAGGCGCGCGTCGTCGCGGGCGTCGAGGGTGAGCAATGGCTCCTGGCTCTGCCAGACGCGCTCGACCACGCCCTGGCTGATGTTGAAATCGGCTTCGGCGAGGGGGGGCGCATCAGCGCCGCGGGCGGCGGTGAACTGGAGGCGATGGGTGGTGTCGTCCCAGAGCATGAGGAAGCCGCGCTCGGCGCGGACGACTTCGATGAGTTGGGCGATGACGCGGCCCAGGAGGTCTTCGAGGTCGAGGGAGGTATTGAGTTCCTGGGCGATGGCGTAGAGGGTGGCGAGGCGTTCGCGTTCGCGCTGGAGGGCATCGAGGTTGCTCTGGGCGGTCTGCACGGAGCTATTGAGCCGCTGGAGGGTTGCGCCGAGCCGGGCGAGATGGAGGTCGGCCTGGCGGGCGATGGAGAGGGCTTGCGCGAGGACGTGGGTGCGGGGGTCGGCAAGATCGGTGGAGTAGGTACCCTCGACGAAGGGTTCAAGCCGCCTGGCATGCTCGTGGAGCACGCTGGCGATTTCGACGACGCTGGCGGCGATGGAATTGATGTCCTGCTGGGCGCTATCCTGGGCGGCACGTGCGGCATTGGCGGCGAGATTGGCGTTGGATGGCTGGCCAAGGTAGGTACTGAGGCCGCCGTCTGACTGCCCGGTCGGGGCGACGCTCGCGCTGGCTCCGAACACTTCTGCGAGGGGGTCGCTGGCGTCGCGCTGAAGCGCCAGCGCGGGCATGCTCGCCGGGTGCAAGCGCGCCGTAGGCTGATCGCTTAGCCCCGATTCGTCATCCATCGTCTCGCGCTGGTCATCCATTGGCGTTTCCTGCCCGCTTCCGCTGCGTCGCTCGCATAGCGCCTGCCCCCCTATGGCGAGTATAGCATGTTTCTAGGTGGCTGTAGAGTGGCATGCGCGGGTGTATCGCGCGGAGTGGGCAGGAGGGCTATGCGCGTTGCGTGGTTGCGTGGCGATTGCTATACTGGTGTGCGGAACTGAACAGGTGAGCGTGATTCGCGGCCAGGGCGATGCGGAAGCTATAGGATGAGATGGCCATGGCGAACGCGCGTGGTGGAGAGGGATGAGGCGTCGAATGGAGATGCGCGCAGGGCGGCGGTGGGGCCGCGTGTGGCTGCCGTTGCCGCTGCTGTTCGCGGCGCTGGCGTTGGGGCTGCTGGCGGGATGCAGCGGGGGGCAAGCGCAGCAGCCAGGGGCGCCGCTGGCGGCATCTACGGCGACGACGGGCGCGACGACGACGCCCAGCGGGCCACCAGCGCCGACACCGGTGGCGATCACCGATCTCACGACGTTTCGCCAGAAGCTGGCGGCAGCGGTGAGCAGCAATAATTGGGCGCAGGTGGCGCCGCTACTCAGCCCGGATTTCAGCTTTCAGGGGCCGGAGAGTGGCGGTGCTCGGCTGATTATGCCAGGCGCGGGGCAGGATTTCAAGGGCTACTACAAGGGCGCGGGAGGATGGAGCCAGGCGGCGGATTGGGAGGTGAACGTCCACTACTGCTTTGCGGGGAACCTGCCAGCAAACCAGCAGATGGGTTTCGATGCGGGGGATGGGGTGTTCATGCTGGCGGGGATCGAGAAGTGGCAGGGGTACTGGGTGCTGTCGTGGGCGTTCATTGATTCGATGGGCGGCGGGAATGCGTGCATGAGCGGGGGCGGACCCGATTAGGCGCGGCTTTCGATCATATTGCGGAGATGCGCACTATGATCGGGATGCACGAGTTAGAGACAAGGGCGACCATTCTTCCCACATGGGAAGAATGGTCGGAAGCACTAGGGCCAAGGGCGATCATCTTCTCCATGTGGAGAAAATGGTCAGGAGCGCCGGGACTACGGGTTATCATCTTCCCCATGTGGGGAAGATGATCGGAAGCACGATGCGAGAGAGCGGCGGGTGGCGAGATAGGCGATAAAGGAGGTTCTCGGCATGAATGCCGCGGGTAATCACTGCCCAATGTCATTGCAACTACCTGCCGCACGATAGTATAGCGTGCTGGATTTGCGCGGCGTGGTGCTAGTCGGTGGTGTCGTCGCTGGCTGCGTCTGCGGCAAAGAGTGATAATTGTCCGCCTGCCTGGATTTGCGGCTGTTGCTCGCGGCGCACTTGCTGGATGCTCTTGGTGGGCGTGGGCTGATCTTCGGGGAGCGTGCCGCCAAGCTCTTGAATGGTGCGGCGCACGACGCGCCCTACCTCGAAGTGGGCCTGATTGGCGGCTTCTTTGCCGGTGATGTCTTCGCGACGGAGCTTCTCTTCGGTCTGGGCGATGCGGAACATGTTCGCCGCCAACTCGGAGAAATTCATGTGGTCGAGGATGGCCTGCCCCGGTTTGAGGCCCTTGCGGTTGGCGATGTCCTTCGCGGTTTCGCCACCATAGAGGCCGCGATAGCCGTGATTCTGGAAGACAGCGAAGTCACGCGTGGTGACGACGCCCGCCTCGCTGGCGGTTTCGGCCAGTTGGAGGTTGCGTTCGGCGATCTCGTCGCGCAAGTAGAGGCGCTTCTGGTCTTCGGTCATGCCGGCCAGTTCGCCCGCCAGTTCGGCACGGCGGGTCTGCACGGCGAAGTAGGTCTGCCCCAGGGCGACGATGGGCTTTTCGGGGTCGGCGTTCTGGACGATCAGGTAGCAGGCGTAGCGCGAGAGGTGAACGTCTTCGATTTCGCGTTGCGCGCCAGAGCCAAGGGTGACCATTTTGCTGACATCAGCAAAATGGTCCAAAGTGGCTTGACCACTGGTTTCGCACGCTTTTTGTGCTTGAGTGATGACCTGGGCAAAGTTGCGCCATTGTACATAGCCGAGCAGTTTTGCTAGCTCGCGGGCGCTCCAAAATTCGTTGCCCTCGTCGGATTCGTGACGGATCTGCTCGAATGGGGATGTGTAGCTCACGCGATGCCTCCTCGATGCTCCATAGGTCGTATCGGGCCGGTACGCACCGGCTTACAGATATAGAGATACGCACTTCGCTGGAAAAGCGGAAAAACGGCGGTGCGGGGCGCGCGGCCAGCGGGGAGGATCGCCGGAAGAGCACGAGGCCAGCCGCGCGTGGATCGTGTGCGCATGAGGGGTACGCCTCCTTCAGATGGAGGCGCTGGCAAACAGAAGAGGCGAGCCAGCAAGCGACCAGGCGGCGACACATGGGGCTATACAGCCACCAAAGCCGCATGATATGCTGAGCGAAGCCCTGCCCGCTGCATGATCCAGCGCCGGGGTCAGCGGGCGTCAGATGTTGCTGCATCTGGCGCTCGCGCACATGTACAGGGGAAGTGTAGCACAGCGGGCGGGAAACGTCTATGCGCGCTAGTGGGCGGAGATGGTGTCGCGCTGGCGGGCGGCACGGCGGGCGGCGCGGAGACGGAGCTGGGCGGTGTGGGCGGGGCGGAAGCGTGGGACGATGAAGCGCCAGATGAGATAGGCGGCGATCAATGCGCCAACAATCGCCCAGCCACCACGTTCGATGACGGTTTGCAAGGTTTCGCGCTGCGCGCCAACGAAGTAGCCGAGCAGACAATAGCCAGTGTTCCACAGCAGCGCGGCGATTAGCTCGAAGGTGAGGAAGCGCAGGTAGCGCATATGAGTCGCTCCGGCGGTGAGCGCGACGAATGAGCGGATATGGCCGACGGTATGGGAGATGAAGATGGCTTTGCCGCCGTGTTTCCAGAGCAGCTTGCGCGCCTGACGCAGCCGCCCGGCGAGATGGAAGCGCCGCCCGAAGCGGCTCTGGGTGACGGGTCCGGCGACGCGCGCCAGGACGAAGCGACCGAGCAGGTAATCGGCATGGTAGCCGAGGACGGTGCCGATCCAGGCGAAGAAGATGACCCAGAGGAGCGAGAGAGTGCCCTGGCGGGCGTAGAATGCGCCGAGCAGCGCCAGCGACCCGCCCGGCAGGACCAGCCCCAGCAGCGCGGTGTTCTCGCCGAGCGAGCCGAGAAACACCAGCAGGTAGCCAAAGCGGTCATAGAGCTGGCCGAGCGAGTCAATCCAGGCGTTGAGCATAACGCGATTCCTCCAGGGACTCCCCATGGGTATCTACGAGTACGCGATACCGCCAGTAGCGTAGCGCCGTGGTGTGAGATGATGCTGTGGAACATCTGTGACGAACCTGAGACGGCGGCTGAATGGCTGCATGGGCGCGGTTCTCATGTTCGATTCAGCTTTGACTCAGGTTTGGCTCACACGGCTGATACATGCTTCTTTATGGGGAGACGCCGCGCAGAGCGTGGCAATGAGCACGATGCGGCAGAGAAGCGGCACAGCAAGGCATAAGCAGTATGAAAGCGCACATTCTGGTGGTGGATGATGATCCACGTATTATCGAACTTCAGCGGCGTATCCTGGCCTACGAGGGCTATAGCGTGGCCACGGCGGCGACGGGCGGCGAGGCGCTGGCGCGGATGCTGGAGCGCCCGCCGGATCTGGTGATTCTGGACGTGATGCTGCCGGACCTGGATGGCTTCGAGGTGACGCGCAGGTTGCGGGCCGCTGGCGACACGGTGCCGATTCTGCTGGTGACGGCGCGCGACGCGGTGGCGGATCGGGTTCATGGGCTGAAAACGGGCGCGGATGATTATCTGGTGAAGCCGTTCGCGCCGGAAGAGTTGCTGGCGCGGGTGGAGGCGGCGCTGCGCCGCGCGCAGCCGGAACGCAACGAGGTGCTGCGCTACGCGGATGTGGAGCTGGATACGGGCACGCGCATCGCGCATCGCGGGGGACGCGAGATCGAGCTATCGCCGACGGAGTATGAGTTGCTGACGCTGTTTCTGCGGCGTCCGCGCCAGGTGCTCACACGGGACATCATTATGGATCGGGTGTGGGGGCTGGACTTTGAAGGCTCCTCGAATGTGATGGAGGTGTATATTGGCTACCTGCGCGCCAAGCTGGAGGCTGAGGGCGAGTCACGACTGATCCATACGATTCGGGGGGTGGGCTATGTCTTCAAAGAGGTATAGTCGGAGGCGACCGCGTGAGCGATGCGCGCGGCGAAGAAATGGTTCGCATGGGTCGCGGTAAAGCATCGCAGGGCGTGCTGACGCTCTTGAGCGACATCGCGAATATGCGGAAAGGCCCGCTGGCGGCGCGGCGCGCGATGGGCGGCGGCAAAGGCGTGGAGCGCGAGCCGCGTTCGCTGCGCCTGCGGCTGGCGCTGTGGTATGGGGCGCTGCTGGCGGTGGCGCTGACGCTCTTCGCGGGGCTGATTCTGTTGCTTTCGGCGGATGCGCTCAATAGCAGTGTGGAGACGGCGATCAGCGCTGAGGCGCGTGGGGTGCAAACGCAGCTTCACACGGAGTTGAGCGCTACGCCACCCTACTGGCCTGAGCGGCTGACATTGCAAGGGCTGGACGCTTATCGCGATCCGGGGGTGGCTATCGAGATCCGCGACAAAGCGGGGCAGGTGCGCTATCGCTCGCCAGGGGGCGCACCGGAACCGGCTGATGCGGGGGCGCTGGCCGCCGCTGCTGGCGGCACGGCAACATGGTTCACGGGGCGGGTGGATGGCGAGCGGGTGCGGGCTGAGGCGATCCCGGCGCGCGCGGGGGAGAATGGGCCGGTGGTGGGGGTGTTGATCGTGGGGAAGTCGCTGGCGGAGGTGGATGCGACGCTGCGGCTGCTGCGGACGCTGCTGGTGGTGATGGGGCTGGGCATCCTGGCCGCCGCGCTGGCGGGCGGCTGGGGCATCGCGAATCGTGTGCTGCGGCCACTGGGCGAGATCGGCGCGACGGCGCGATCAATCGCGGCGACGACGGCGCAGAGGGCGTGGCCGGGGAGCCTGAGCCAGCGGGTGCGGAGGCCGTCTGGACACGATGAGATGGCGCAGGTGGTGGATACGTTCAACGAAATGCTCGACTCCCTCGAAGACGCGACGCGGATCCAGCGGCGCTTTGTGGCCGACGCATCGCACGAACTGCGCGCGCCGCTGACGACGATTCAGGGCAATCTTGCTTTTTTGCAGCGGCATGTCGAGGCGCTTTCGCCGGCAGAGCGGCGCACGATGTTGAGCGACGCGCACAATGAGACGCTGCGGCTGGCGCATCTGGTGGACGATTTGCTGATGCTGGCGCGCGCTGATGCGAGCACCGACGGCCAGAGCGCGGGCCGCGCTGATGCGGGTGAGGTTGCCTTGGAGTCAGTGGCAGCGCGGGGGCAGCCCGCGAAGAGCCAGCCCGCTGAACTGGACCGGGCGATCTTGCAATTGGTGCGCCAGTTGCGGGCGCGATTGGCGTCTGAGGGGGCGGCGGTGTCGCTGACGGTGGGGCATATCGAGCCTGCGCGGGTGCGTGGCGACGAAGAGACGCTGCGGCGCATCGCGCTGATTTTGCTGGATAACGCGATCAAGTAT
The DNA here is from genome assembly GCA_030167145.1 of Ktedonobacterales bacterium. Classification (GTDB taxonomy): domain Bacteria; phylum Chloroflexota; class Ktedonobacteria; order Ktedonobacterales; family JADMIN01; genus SMAG-U1939. The sequence goes on from CP126532.1 coordinate 1,994,210, forward strand.
ACGCCTGCGGGCGCGGATGGCAGGCCAGGGGAGATCACGGTGTCGCTGGAGCGGCGCGCGGGGCAGGCGGTGCTGCGGGTGCGGGATACGGGGATGGGTATCGCCGCCGAAGACCTGCCGCACATTTTCGAGCGGTTCTATCGCGCGGACCGCGCACGCGACCGCCAAGGGACGGGGCTGGGCCTGTCCATCGCCGAGACGCTGGCACATCAGCTTGGGGGGAGGATTACGGCGGAAAGCATTGTGGGCCAGGGCAGCACGTTCAGCGTATGGCTGCCGCTGGCTTGAGGGCGAAGCGATGTGAGCGAGCGGGCGGATGATTAGGTTTTGCATTTTATGGCGGACACGGACCTAACCCCCGGCCCCTTCCCTACCAAGGAAGGGGAGCAGGAGCGCACGTCGCGTGCGGACCCGACACGGGAAGGGGGCAGAGGGCGTGCTTGCTCAGAGGAGCGTGGCTTGCACGGGCAGGCCGTCGAGGATGGCGCGGACGGGGGCGAAGGAACGGCGATGGTGGGGGGTGACGCCGAGGCGACGCAGCGCGTCGAGATGTTCGGCGGTGCCGTAGCCCGCGTTGCGCTCCCAGCCGTAGCCGGGGTAGCGCAACGCCAGCCGCCGCATCAGGCGGTCGCGGACGACTTTGGCGATGATGGAGGCGCAGGCGATGGCGTAGCAGGTGGCATCGCCGTCTACCAGGGCGGTGTGCGGGCCGAGGTCTACGGTCTTGACGGGGCTGCCGTCAATTAGCGCGTGGTCATAGGGGGCGACCAGCGCCAGCGCCCGCAGCATGGCGAAATGCGTCGCGCGCAGGATGTTGACGGTATCTATCTCGGAGACGGGGGCCGCGCTGACGGCCACGGCCAGCGCCTGGGCGCGAATCGCGTGATAGAGCCGCGCACGCTGTGTGGCTGAGAGCGTCTTGGAGTCGCGCACGCCGGGGAGCATCGCGCAGCCCACCGGCAGGATGACCGCCGCCGCCACCACCGGACCACTGAGGCAGCCGCGGCCTACTTCGTCTACGCCGGCCACGCGGACGATGCCCGCAGCCCAGAGCTGCTGCTCTACATCCAGACACGGCACGAGCGCCGCCATAGCTGGTCACCCCTTTGTGTGGCCCAACAGGAAACACCGAAGCGGAGGCCGCCGGACTGTGACCGGGCTGCCTCCGCTGGGACGGTGACATACGCTGCGATGACGACGCGACGAATTAGTCGCGGCGCTCTTTGAGCCGGGCGGCCTTGCCGCGCAGCCCACGCATGTAGTAGAGGTTCTTGCGCCGCACGATATTGTGGCGCACGACCTCGATTTTGTCGAGTTGCGGCGAATGCAGCAGGAAGCTGCGCTCAACGCCGACGTTGTTGGCGATGCGCCGCACCGTGAAGGCGCGCCGCAGGGCATCGCCGCGCAGGCGAATCACCGTGCCCTCGAATACCTGGATGCGCTCACGTGTGCCTTCGACGACCTTCACATGGACGCGCACCGAATCACCGGGTTGAAGCTCAGGCCGGTCGTCGCGCAGTTGCGCCTCTTCGACCGCCCGAACGAGCGTTGCCACCGACATAGTTCATTCCTCCTGGTAGAATGCCAACGCCTAGTATAACACGGCGGCGGCTACGCGCACAATAGGAGTGTTGGCGGTTGATGTGGTTTTAGAACGAACGGCGGACACGGCGCGAGCGAGCGGTTGAAACCGCGCGTCGGGCGTCCACCGGACGCCCCTACGATGGCGGGCGACCGCGAGGGCTGGCGGTTGAAACCGCGCCTGGATGGCCTGCGGCCGCGAAGCCCGCCTACGCGGGCTGGAGATCGCGGGTGCGTCCGCATTCTGTGTTATGCGGTGGCGTAGGCGCGTGGTGGGGGCAGCGGCTCACCGCGCTCCGTGGCGCTCTCGATGAGCATCGCCAGCACGTCCTGCCCGTTCTTCACCGCTTCTTCGTATGTGGCACCGTGCGTTTTGGCATATGGCCCCCACTCTGGCAGACTCACTACGTACACCTCATCCTCCGGTGCCCATTCGATGGTCATGGAATAGTGATTCATGGCTGCTTCTGCTCACTGATCGGCGGGCGGATGAAAAGCGCACTGCAGGCGCACGTTTCGCACATTTCCTGGCATTCTATCACTCGCTCCACAGCCGTCGCCGAAGCCAACTTCTAGGGCACGCGGCGGCGTTTGACGCCCGCGCGGTCGAAGAAGGGGTCGAGGCGCTGGGCAAGTTGCTTGAGGTGGTGGCTGGGCACTTGGGGATAGAGGTGATGTTCGAGATGGTAGGTTAGCTCTAGGAAGAGCGCGGGGATGAGGTGTCCGCGCAGGGTATGTGTCTGGGTGAGCGGGGTGTCGCCGTACTTGCGGTGGGGCAGATGCACGGTCAGCAGAGGATAAACCCAACTGCCAACGATGGCCAGCGCCGCGTAGAGAAGAATATAGGGAGTCACGCGCCATAGCAGCACACCTAATACAATCGCAAGCCAGGGCATGAGCGCCTCGACTACCAGCCAGATACGCTGCCGGGGACGGCGCGCCTGGCGCTGATAGGCCCACCACCAGAGCCGCGCGAGGAAGACGGGGCCATAGAAGATCGCGCCGAGTATGCTGATTTTGGCGGGGTAGCCTTCGGGGTCGTTCTCGCCTGGGAAGACTTTGTGATGCTGCAAATGCGTTGTACGGTAGGCGTGGCCGCTTTCCAGCAATACTGCGCCGGTGAAGAACAAGGCCCAATCGGTCTGCCGCCGGTTGAGGCCGAGGGTGCTGTGTACGACATCATGGGTGACGGTGACGACGGCGACGAAGATCAAGAAGACGATGAGCGGCGTCAGCCACCAGAGGCCAAGGGCCACAGCCAGCGCATAGATGCCCACGCTGATGAACGGGCGGGCGAGGGCGATGCGCCGCTGGCTGGGAGTGGTGACGAGCAGGTCAGCGCCCAGCTCGTCGAGGGTGGGTAGCCGGGGATTGGTGGATGCTTGTGCTGTCGCGGTCATCTTCTCACCTCCAATGACTCTGGCTGGATGGGGTTCTATCCGCGCGCAATGGGAGAGGAAGCGCATAGATGGGTTCAGCCGCGCTGGCGCTGCTAGTGCTGGCAGTGGGCGTTCTGGCGAGGCGTGGGATGAGGCGGCGACGGGAACGAGCGGCGGCTATCACGCCATCCGCGACGATACGGCTGCCGAGGACGCAGGCGACGGTGCCGAGGCCGGGCCAGGTGGTGTCGCCCACGAGCCAGAATCCGGGCACGCCGAGCATGTGTGGAATCGCGTGCTGATTTGTGTTGGCGAGCGATTGGCGCACACCGCCAACCGCGCCACGCGGGCGATGCAGATAGCGGGCATAGGTATGCGGCGTGGCGACCTCGTAGACGACGGCGTTCTCGCCCAGGTCGGGATAGACACGCCGGGCGTAGCGCAGCAACGCCTCGCCAATGTCGCGTTTCCGCGCCACATAGTCGTCGGCGGAGAGGCGTTCCCAGGGCGCTAGCTCGCAATGGGTGGAGAGCATGACGGCGCGATGTCCTGGTGGCGCGCTGATGAGATCGCCGGGGGCCGAGACGGAAACGAACATGTTGTTGCCATTGCCGAGCGGCTGGCCGTACTCCTGAAGTAGCTGATGGTGAGTGAAGGCGTGGCCTGCGACCTCTGCCTCTGGCACGCCGAGGAAGACCACAGCCGCGCCACCGAGCGAACCTTCGTCCCGTTCGAGATAGGGCGCGAGCCAGGCGCGAACGGACGGGGGAGCGATCTGCGCGGTGAGTTGCGCGGGCAGCGCGCAGACTACCTGACGGGCAGCATACGTGCCGCGCCGGGTGACGAGCGTGAAGTCGCCGTGGCGTCCTTCGATGCGCTCGACGGCGGCGCCGACGCGCAGGTCGCCGCCCAATGCGCGATACTGCGCGCGGAACTGCTGCCAGAAGCCCCACATGCCGCCACTGGCGCGGGTTAGCCCGGCGCCGCGAATGGTGATGCCGAGCGCGGCATTGATCAGCGGGGCGTCGTCTACGGTGCTGTGAACGGTATCCTCGACCAGCATCGCGAGCAGCCCGACGAGGGGCAGATCGTCTCGTAAGTCGAACGCGCGCAGTGTGTCACCCAGCGTCCAGGTGATGTAGCGCGCCAACGGGAGATTGCGGAGGCCGAGCAGCGTGGCGGCATGCGCGAGGTCGCTGGGGTGGCGCATGGGCAGCTTGATTCCGCTGCGGCTGGCAGCCCAGAATGCGTCGGCCAGGTGGTCCAGCAGCCGCCAGAGTGCGCAGTGCGCGGGTGTGTCGCCGAGCATGCGCAGCCGTTCTTCAGCCCACATGCTGCTATCGCGGTGGAGCGTGACAGCGCGGTCGGGAAGCCAGGCGACGTATCCGGGCAGCGGCTCGCCGGCGATGGGTGGCATGCCGATGCTCTGGAGGAGTTCGCCGCCGACGCCGCCCGGCTCAAAGTCTACCAGGGTGGTCGCACCGACATCGAAGGCGAAGCCCTTGCGCCGGTAGAAACCCGCGCAGCCGCCCGGCTGGCCGTGCGCCTCGAAGACGATGGTGGAGAGTCCGCGCGCTTGCAGACGCGCAGCGGTCGCCATGCCCGCGATCCCGCCACCGACGATTGCGACATCGTGCATGTGCTGTACACCTCGCATGAAACCGGCTCATGATGAAGAGTACGGAACAGCTTGCCCGGCTCAGCCGCAGTGTGTGACTGCTGAGACCTACCTAGAGGGTAACTGGCGTGGCGCGTGGTGACATCCGGCGCATGCCTGATCTTGCTGGCGCGGCAACCTGACGTGGGGTAGGGTGCTATGACTACGGCAATGGACGAATCGTGCGGCCAATGGGGCGGCGCTATCTCACCTCACACAACGGCTATTTCTTGCTCATAGCTTGAACTTCTCGTAGAGCCTCTTCCGGTTCAAGAATGCAGAGATTGGGGAACCAGATCCTCAGTTTTTGAAGATTACGTTGGAAGTCATGTGTATTGGCGGTGACAAAGATGTCACCATCTGCTTTGATATGAGCACACAGCGCAAGGCTGTCGCTCTTTCGGTTGTTCCATGTCCGAGACCACTTTTCCCACATATTACGAAGTTCCTTGGTTTTTGGGTCCAAGACATCCGGACATGGTGCGGTTATTACTTCTGCAGGAGACCAAGGAATCGGTTGGGGCATGCGATCACAATTGGCTTGCAGTATTTCCATTGGCGTAATGTCTTTCTCAGCACAATGGGCTGTGAGATAATCTTGCCAATCGAAGTGAACAGTTGGCGAGAGGACATAATGCACCCACCGCAGAAGTTCGGGGTCTGCTGCTGGCAGAAGCTGAGTAATGCCTTCGAGGCCAACTGCTTTCATACGTTCATCTGGACTCAGCGGTTGATCTTTACGACGGTTCTCAAGAGGAAACCACGTGTAAATCGCCAGAGTGATGCTTTACTCTCGGCACAACGTGATGAGTTGCCTCAGTGGGGTAGCGTTCAGCTCATCTTTCTCAATGGCAATGATGCAGTTCCAGTCAAGCGTAATGATCATCAGGCACCCGCTTTCCTATTCGTTAGTCCGTTGAAGTCTGCGCCTTTGACCAAAGATGATCTAGAGTATCCAGTTTCGCCTCTTTCTCCTTAGCATGCTCTGCTGCCTCTTAATTCTAGTCAATGACCGCCTTCTGTGTATATACTAATGCCGTAGTTAAACCAATCGCAAGTGATAGACATAGTAGTACACGAGAGGTTGTTGCTCATGACTGATGCACCAGAGCGCCCAAGTACCGATGACCGCGACGCATGGAAGGTATATTGGACTGCGCAGGGGATGCCATGGCGGGCGGATCCAGTGATTGATGAGGGGCGGCAACTTTACCTGGATGAGCGTCGTGCAATTACGCCAGACATTGAGCAAGGCATCTACCCATTCCGTGACGAGGGCGGGTCGATCAAGCTTACTAGGGCAGATGTGGAGTGGCTGCTGGCGACTCATGAAAGCGGCGGTTTCATTGGGCCGATACACTTGAGCAGCGATCCCCACAAAGGGCGTGAAGGGTTGGATTTACGAGGAGCCAACTTACGAGGAGCGAACTTGCAAGGATTGCCATTAGCTCGGCTGCGCGGAGGGCTGACATACGATGAGCGGGCGTATGTGCCACTAGAGAAGCATGATATCGCAAGTATGCATTTGGAAGGCGCAATTCTTTCCAATGCACATCTGGAACTGGCCAACCTGAGTCGCGCGTATTTCGAGGGAGCTATCCTACGCGGGACTTACTTGTCAGGGGCCGATCTGTTTCACGCACGATTGGAGAAAACAACCCTCACCGGAGCGCACCTTGACGGGGCCGATCTGCGTTTTGTGTTTTTTGACACGGCAACATACCTTAGAGATATCATCCTCGCCACCGACAACGCTGGCCCCTGCTGGCTCGCTGGCGTTCGGTGGGGAGGGGCCGACTTATCGCTGGTAAACTGGTCTCAGCTTCGTGAACTAAAAGATGAGCTCTGGGCGCGCCAACCACTGAATAGTGAAAGAAAGCCAAAGGGGCGGGACACACGGGTTGGTGACTACCAAACCGCAGTGAGAGCCAACCGGAAACTCGCATCTGTCTTGCGAGATCAAGGGTTAAACGAAGACGCTGACAACTTCGCCTACCGCGCTCAACAATGTCAAAGAAGTGTCTTGCGTCTCCAGCGCCACTATCTGCGCTTTTTCGGCTCAATTTTTCTTGGCGCCGTGGCTGGTTACGGGTATCGTCCATTGCGGAGCTTCGCCACCTACTTCCTTGTCATCCTTGGATTCGCCGCTACTTACCTTGTATTGGGTATTGCAAGTGGCCATGCCCTGAGATGGAACGAGGCGATCGTCATCAGTATGACCGCTTTTCATGGACGTGGCTTCTTTTCGACAGCTTTCCAGCCAAGTGATCCACAGGCAGGAGTAGCGGCAGCGGAAGCGTTTATTGGTTTGTTCATCGAAATCACTTTCATCGCCACCTTCACGCAGCGCTTCTTTGCCAGATGATCTCCACACTCACCTCATTAAAATACAGTACGCCACATTGACGGGTAGTGCATGGCGGCTTGGGCATGTGGTGCGCTTGACAGCCGCGATTTTGCGGTGCCACAATGGAGGGCGGCGCGCTGTGCAGGCGTACATGCGCGCCACATTGGGGCGGTTGCTGAAATTGGCAGACAGGGCGGACTTAGGATCCGTTGGGGTAACACCCGTGCGAGTTCGAGTCTCGCACCGCCCACCACGACGACAACACACAGACTGATGCGGGCGAGGAGAGCGCTTCTTGCCCGCGTTTCTTTTTACCCATCGTTTGCCCGCCGTTTGCCCACTGTTGAGGGCGCTGGGTCACAGATGGCTCACAGATGGGTGCGGGTATGTGCGGCAACCAGCGGCATACGTCTTGCGGGACTGCCTATTTCCTGCACAGTCGTCCGCAGGTCGCGCAATGCGGCGGCCAGAATGTGCCAATGTACGATATAATAGGAAGAACGATTTCGTGAACCCGCGCCGCGCTCGCCCCGTATCGGTCGGCCGCTGGATGCCGCCGGGGAGTTATGCGCCACGGAATCTCCTGGAGGATTGCCTTGAAGATCACCATCGAACGGCCATCGAACACTGAGGCTGTTGTCAATGTCGAATTAGAGTGGGTCGAACTGGAGAAGGCATCGGACCGCGCCTACCAGCGGCTGGCCCAGCGCTACGATGTGCCTGGGTTCCGCAAGGGCCATGCGCCACGCACCCTGCTGGAGCGGCGGCTGGGCAAAGAAACCATCTATCAGGAGGGACTCGAAGATCTGATCGAGTCTTCGTATCGGGACGCTGTGCGCCAGAACAACCTGCAACCGCTGGCCCAGCCAGAACTTGACGCTCCGACGCTCGAATTGGGGCAGCCGTACACCTTTGTGGCGCGCGTGCCGGTGATTCCGCCGGTTGAGCTTGGCGACTATAAGGCGATTCGCGTGGCACAGCCCAAGGTCGAAATCACGGATGAGGACATCGCCAAGGTGGTGGAGCAGGTGCGCGAAGACCACGCGATGTGGCTGCCCGTGGAGCGCCCCGCCGAGATTGGCGATCAGGTGATCGTAGACCTGAAGCTGACCGCCAATGACCGCGACATCAGCAATCTCACCGATAACGAATTCGTGCTCGTCGAGGAGCGCCCCGGCATCTTCTCCGGCATGGATCAGCAGCTTGTCGGGATGTCTGAGGGGGAGAGCAAGGAGTTCACGACGACGATCCCCGAAGATTACGCGAATGCCGAACTGGCTGGCAAAGAGGCCAGCTACACCGTTACGCTGAAGGGCGTCAAAAATCGCGAACTGCCCGAAGCCGATGACGAACTGGCGAAGTCGGTCGGCGAATATGAGAATATGGATGGGCTGCGCGAAGCCATCCGCGAGCAGTTGCAGCGCCAGAAGGAGAACGAGGCCCGCCGCGAGGTGCGCGAGTCGGTGCTCAAGGCGGTGACGGATCAAGTGGAAATCGAGATTCCGCATGTCCTCGTCCACAATGAAACCGATGAGATGATTGACGAGATGCAGCGCATCCTGGCGCAGAACCGGCTCAGCTTCGAGCAGTATCTGAGCATGATGAGCAAGAGCGAGGAAGAGTACCGCCAGGAGATCGAGCCTGAGGCTACCGGACGCGCCAAGCGCGAACTGGTGCTCAACGCCGTCGCCGACGCCGAGGGCATCGAACCCACGACGCGCGACCTGGAACAGTGGCTGGAACTGATGGCGCTGGTGGGCGGCGGCAAGCGGGTGCGCCTGCGCGACCTGAGCGCCGGACAGCGCGCCAGCATCACGCGACGCCTTGCCCGCGACCTGGCCACCGATCGCCTGGTGGAGATCGCCACACAAGAGGGCGAAGCGGAGGCCGAAGGCGCGCCAGCGGCAGAGGCGGAAGCCGCGACCGACACGAAAGCCGAGGCCACGCCCGCGCCGAAACCCGCGACCAAGAGCCGGGCGAAGGCCAAAGCCACGACTGAGGCGAAGGCGGAAGCCGCAGGCGCGAGCGAAGCCGAAAGCGCTGCTGAGGCCGAGAGCGAGAGCTAAGCGAAAGCGCGAGGTGGAGAGCGGGCGCGCAGCCCCTGAATAGGAGCGAGCGTCCGCTGATACCCCGGCTAGGACTTGCGCGTTGTATTTGACATTATGGCGTCGCATATGAAAGTCTAAAGCACAAGTCTCCGTCGCGCGAACGGCGCGGTGGAGGAAGCGGAAAACACATCTCCGGTCTGGATGTGTCGGGGCCGGTAGACCGTGGTTCGGCAGCGAACCCGGAACGGGTCGGGCGCGGTCCGAGTGCGGAACTGCCTGGCAACGAGGGGATGGTAGCAACGTGGCAACTACGAAGGGGACACGCATGACCTATCGCTGCTCCTTCTGCGGCAAAACGCAGGATCAGGTCCAGCGCCTCATCGCCGGACCCGGTGGGGTCTACATTTGTGATGAGTGCGTGGATCTGTGCCGCGAGATCATCGAGGAGGAGCAATCCACCCCGAAGCCTCGCGCAACCGCAGGCAAGATACCCACGCCGCGCAAAATCTTCGACCAACTGAATCAATACGTGATCGGCCAGGAACGCGCTAAGAAAACCCTCTCGGTAGCCGTCTACAATCACTACAAACGCATCAACTCGGGCATGCAGATTGACGATGTGGAACTCGCGAAGAGCAATATTCTGCTGATCGGCCCCACTGGCTGCGGCAAAACCTATCTCGCGCAGACGCTGGCCAAGATTCTCGATGTGCCGTTCTGCATCGCCGACGCCACCGCGCTCACCGAGGCGGGCTACGTTGGCGAAGATGTGGAGAACATCTTGCTGCGGCTGATCCAGATGGCTGATTTCGATGTCGCGCGGGCTGAGCGCGGCATCATTTATATTGACGAAATTGATAAGATCGCCCGCAAGGCCGACAATCCCTCGATTACGCGAGATGTCTCTGGTGAGGGCGTGCAGCAGGCGCTGCTGAAGATCATCGAAGGCACCATCGCCAATGTGCCGCCGCAGGGTGGCCGCAAGCATCCGCATCAGGATTTCATTCAGATCAACACGCAGAACATTCTCTTCATCTGCGGCGGCGCATTCGAAGGACTCGATAAGATCGTGGAACAGCGGCTCGGCAGCCACAAGATGCTGGGCTTCAAGGCGGTGGAGCAGACGCCGGAGATGAGCAATCGCGCGCTTGAGCAACTCATCCCGGACGACCTGCTCAAGTTCGGTCTGATTCCAGAGTTCGTGGGCCGCTTGCCGGTCTCGGTTTCGCTGGATAACCTGGACCATGAGGCGCTGATTCGCATCCTGACGGAGCCGAAGAACGCCATCGTCAAGCAATATCAGAAGCTGTTCCACCTGGACCGCGCCGAGTTGATCTTCACGCCCGACGCACTGGAAGCGACCGCCGATAGCGCGCTGAAACAGAAGACCGGCGCGCGCGGCTTACGCACCGTCATCGAAGAGGTGCTGCTCGACGTGATGTTCGAGATTCCATCCCGCGCGGATGTCAAGAAAGTGGTCATTGACGCGGACACGATCTTGCATCGCAAACCAGCGCAGCTCGTCGCCCGTGGCGAAACCCGCGCAGTGGAGTTGGAGGACGAATCGGCCTAGCCGCTCCGTCACTCCGGCTTTCCTAATCGTACCTTGACATGACGATCGGGGGCAGCGCCGCTCAGGCCGTTCAGCGTATACGCTGGCCTGCCCGGCCCACGTGCGCCTGCCGGTCGTCTCGTCATTTTCAGCGTATCACAGCGTAGTTCAGCGCATACCGGGCGCGTTCGTCCGGCACAATGGCGGCCCGCGAGGAGGCGAGACCGCTAGCGAAGTCATCTCATCAGCAACAGCATCAGGAACCTGATACGAACTAGAACGAGGGTATCGTCTATATGGAGAAATCCACAGAACAGATACAAACCGAGGAGGCGCGACAGGAGGCGGCCACAGACCAGACCCCCGAAGCCGTCGCGCTGCGAGAATATCCGCTTGTTCCACTAAAGAATACCGTCATCTTTCCCGAAGCAAAGGTGACGTTGAATATCGGGCGCGACAAATCTATCCTGGCGATCCGCGAGGCGACCGCAAGCGATAATCTTTTCGTTGTCTCGGCGCAGCGCCAGGGCGATATCGAGCAGCCCGGCCCTGGCGATGTCTTTACCGTTGGCACGCTGGTGACCATCAAAGAGCATGAAGTCCAGAGCGATAACACGTTGCAGGTGATTGTCGAAGGTGTTGCCCGCGTCGCTATTCGTGAGTGGGTGGCGCTGGAGCCGCACCTGCGCGTGAGCGTGGAGCCAACCGAAGTCGCGCAGGACAGCACGGAGGAGAGCGAGAAGCAGAGCGCCGCGCTGGTCCGCCACGCGCACAACATCTTCGAGCGGTTCGCGCAACTCAGCCGGCGTTTCAATGCGGACGACACCGCGGCGATTGCCCTCGTCAGCGATCCTGGCAAGCTCGCCGATGCGCTGGCGGTGCAGGTCGTCGCCGACTACGCGCCGCAGCAGGAGTTGCTCGAAGCCGCCGATCCGCTGGTGCGGCTGGAAAAGATCTGCGTGACGCTGGGCAATGAAATTGAGATTCTCGAACTGGAGAACAAGATTCGCCAGCGGGTGCGCCAGCAGGTGGATAAGAATCAGCGCGAGTATTACCTGAAGGAGCAATTGCGCGCGATTCAAGAAGAGCTGGGCCACGATCAGGCTAGCGAGGTCGCCGAACTGCGCGAGAAAGTGGCGAAGAAGAACCTGCCGGAAGAGGTCGCGGTCAAGGTCAATAAGGAACTGGAACGCCTGGAACGCATGCCAGCGCACTCCGCCGAGTTGACGGTGCTGCGCAACTATATTGACTGGATTCTGGCTTTGCCCTGGCAGGAGCGCACCGAAGACCGGCTGGATATGAAGTATGCCCACAAGGTGCTAGACGAAGATCACTATGGGCTGGAAAAGGTGAAGGAGCGGATCGTCGAATTCCTGGCTGTGCGCCAGTTGCGGATGCTGCAAGCGCAGCGCGCCGCCGCTGAGGAAACAGACGACGACGCGAAGGCAAAGGCAAAGGCGAACGTGCATAAAGGCCCGATTCTCTGTCTCATCGGGCCGCCAGGGGTGGGCAAGACGACGCTGGGCCGCTCCATTGCCCGCTCGCTGGGACGCAAATTTGTACGGATCTCGCTGGGCGGGGTGCATGACGAGGCCGAGATTCGCGGCCACCGCCGCACCTACGTCGGCTCGCTGCCGGGGCGCATCATCCAGGCGATGAAGACGGCGGGCGTTACCAATCCGGTGTTCCTGCTGGATGAAATTGACAAGCTCGCCTCGGATTACCGGGGCGACCCGGCCGCCGCGCTGCTGGAAGTGCTGGACCCCGACCAGAACAGCACATTCACCGATCATTACCTGGAAGTGCCTTACGACTTGTCGGAGGTGTTCTTCATCTGCACCGGCAACAACCGTTTCCAGATTCCCCGGCCGCTGGCTGACCGCATGGACATCGTGCAGATTCCCGGCTACACCGAGGAAGAGAAGATCGCCATTGGGCGGGGGCATGTGCTGGGGAAGGTGCTGAGCGAGCATGGTCTGGCAAAGTCGCAGGTGCAGATTCCTGAAAGCGCCATGCGCTATATCGTCAACAGCTACACCCGCGAGGCGGGCGTGCGGGGACTGGAGCGCCAGCTAGCCACCATCTGCCGCAAAGCCGCGCTACGCATCGTGCAGAAGCCGGACGCGCGCATCCGCGTGACGGAGAAGAATGTCGAGCAGTTCCTCGGCATCCCGCGCTATCTGCCCGACCGGGCGCTGGATCGCGGCCAGGTGGGTGTGGCGACGGGCCTGGCGTGGACGGAGCAGGGCGGCACGCTGCTGCCGGTGGAGGTGGTGACGATGCCAGGCAAGGGCGGATTGCTGGTCACGGGGCAGCTCGGCGAGGTGATGCAGGAGTCGGCCCGCGCCGCGCTCTCGTACATCCGCTCGCGCTCGCATGCACTGGGCATTTCCGATACCTTCGCCGATAACCTGGATATTCACATCCATCTGCCGGAAGGGGCGATCCCCAAGGATGGCCCATCTGGTGGCATCACCATGGCGACGGCGATCATCTCGGCGCTGACGCGCCGCCCTGTACGCAGCGACCTGGCCATGACCGGCGAGATCACGCTACGCGGGCGCGTGCTGGCTATCGGCGGCTTGAAAGAGAAGGCGCTCGCCGCGCACCGTGTTGGCATTCGTAGCCTGATTGTTCCGATAGATAACACCAAGGACATCGCCGAGATTCCCGCCAAGGTGCGCGCGGAGATGACCATCACCCAGGTCGAATCTATGGATGATGTGATTCGCATCGCGCTGCTGGAGCCTGTGCCTGAACAAATGGACGATGACGAAGGGAGCGAGCGAGTGAACGGTGCGGGACATGAGCCTGCGCCGCCAGCGCCTTCGCTCTACCCTGTCGCGGAGCAAGAAGTCGCCGAAGGTCCGACGGATGAGGACGTGATGCCTCCGGGCATGTCCGATTTCGTCAACAATCATCCTACGGCGGGCGCGTAAGCCGCGCTCGCGCAGAACAGCCGCCCCGAATGCCGCGCTGGTGTTCGGGGCGGCTGGCGGTTCAAACCGCGCGACGGGCGTCCACCGGACGCCCCTACGACCGCGAGAGTACCGCCTGCGCGGGTTCGGGATACACCAAGGCAAATGAGAGACTCTGGGGTTCGGGCAGGGCTGCTTCTTCGCTGGTTGCGTTTGCTGCTATAATGCTCCTCAACATCTGGCGCCAACGTAGCGCCGGGGACGCGACAGCAGAGGAGCGGACCTGATGAGTTCTCCTACCGATCAGGCTGATGTTCTCATCATCGGCGCGGGCCATAATGGTCTTGTCGCGGCGGGCTACCTGGCGCGCGCTGGATTGCGTGTGATGGTGCTCGAACAGCGCGACCGCGTGGGCGGCGCATGCACACTGGAAGAGCCGTTCCCTGGCTTCACGATGTCGCCGTGCGCCTATGTGATGAGCCTGCTGCGCCCCGAAATCATCCGTGATCTGGAATTGCATCGCTATGGCTTCGATGCGTATGTCAAAGACCCGCAGATGTTCGTGCCCTTCCTCGACGGGACGTATCTGCTCTTCCACGCTAGCACGCAAAAGACGATAGAGGAGTTCCGCAAGTTCTCCGCTCGCGACGCCGAAGCCTATCCCCGGTTCGTCCGCTTTTTCGAGCGCGCGTCTGAAATCCTGAATCCGATTCTGCTGGAAGAACCGCCATCGGTGGCGGACCTGGCGGCGCGCTTTCGGGGTGAGGACGAAGAGATCTACCGCTGGCTGATGTTCGGCAGCATGAGCGATCTGGTCGCCTCGTACTTCGAGTCGGACCAGGTGCGCGCGGCGTTTGGTGGTCATGGGGTGATCGGCTCGTTCATCGGGCCGAAGTCGCCCGGCTCGGTTTATGTCGCCTGGCACCATGCGTTCGGCGAGGTCAACGGGCAGAAGGGGATGTGGGGCTATGTACGCGGCGGGATGGGGCGCATCAGCTTCGCGCTGGCGGCATCAGCGGAGGCGCACGGCGCGGTGATTCGCACGGACGCGCGTATCGCGCGCATCCTGATCGCCGATGGCCGCGCGGAGGGTGTGCGGCTGGAGAATGGCGAAGAGCTACGGGCGCGGGCGGTCCTCTCCAACGCTGATCCCAAACGCACCTTCCTGCATCTGTGTGACGAGCGCGAACTCGATGCCGATTTCCTGCGGCGCATCGCGCAATTCAAGACCGAAAGCGGTGTCTTCAAGCTGAATATCGCCCTGAAAGAACTGCCAAGCTTTTCTTGCCTTCCTGGAACGGAACCGGGACCGCAGCACGCTGGTTCCTGCGACATCACTCCTACGCCCGATTGGGTGCAGGACGCCTTTAACGATGCCATGCGCGGCGAGCTATCGCGCAAGCCGTATATCGAAGCCTATATGCAGTCGGCGACTGATCCCACCGTCGCGCCCACGGGATATCACACGATCTCGATGTTCTGCCAGTGGGCGCCGTATCACCTGAAGGACCGCGAGTGGTCGGAGGATGTGAAGAACGAGGCGGCTGACCGCGCCATCGCCACGATGACCGAGTTGGCGCCGAATTTCGCCGATGCGGTCATTGCGAAGCAGGTGCTTGGGCCGCACGACATCGAAGCGCGCTATGGGCTAACCGACGGCAACATCTTCCAGGGCGAGATCACGCCGGACCAACTTTTCTCGCTGCGCCCCACGCCGGAATGTGCGCGTTACCGCACGCCCATCGCGGGGCTGTATCTCTGTGGTTCCGGCGTTCACCCTGGCGGCGGCGTGATGGGCGCACCCGGCCACAACGCGGCTAAGGCGCTATTGAACGACTGGGCTACCCAACGCACAATCTGACGGCACTGGCGTGGGTACAATTTAGTGGTTATGCTCCGCGTCTTCGGCCAAGTCCAGCGCGAGTACGCTGGCGAGGATGAGCACATCGTCCTCGCCGGGAGCGGTCTCGACGCCATAGGTGTCGGTGAAACTCATCCATGCCTTCGAGACTGTGGCAATCACCTGATCGCCGCGCATCATGGTAAAGTCGTGGTCAAAGAGACTTCCAGAGATCTCAAGGTCGTCCGGGCCGGGAATATCCACAGTGAAACGATCAATGAATGGCGTGAACAGGTGCTTGCGTATCTCCGCTACCTCCTGCCCGTGCCGCGTGATCTCATAGGTTGGGGTGAAGGTCAAGAGTTGTTTGCGAATCGTCGCAACTTCAATGCCCGCCAAGTCGTACATGACCAGCGTGTTGTGCAGGCTGAAGATACTGCCATTGACGCGAAAAACCGGTTGTCCGGCCTCGTCGGTGATATCCGAATCCTCGGCTAAATGGAACAACTTCTCACGAATCACATAACGCATGGCGGGGAGCCTCCTGTCTGGGTGGCATCACGTGGCCGGTAGCGCCGCGCCCAGCCAGTGTAGCACATGCGCTCGTGCCGCATTCGCTGTGATTGCAGCGCCATTCCATCACCGGTATGACATGCCTGCGTCATGTGCCGCGTATTTCATAGTGAGGCGGTTGCCACGCTATGCGATACAATGCGCTGGCAATCTGTCTCGCATTGCGTCCGATGTTTCTGAAATGAAGTGGTATGCCTGCACGCGCGACCAGTGTGACGAATCCAGCGGCGGAGACCGACGTGGATCCCGGTCTGCTCGCCACCAAACTCTACGTGCCGCACCCGCGTGCGAACTGGGTGCGTCGCCCGCGCCTGCTCGCGCGGCTGGATGACGCGCTACACTGCCAGCTCACGCTGATCTCGGCACCGCCCGGCAGTGGTAAGACGACGCTGCTGGCGGCCTGGCATGCCAGCCCTACCGGCAAGCGCTTCCCGCTCGCCTGGGTTTCGCTTGACGAGGGCGACAATGATCCGGTGCGCTTCTGGCGCTATGTTCTGGCGGCGCTGCGAAGCGTCCATGCTGGCCTGGGCGCTGGCGCGTTGGCGCTGCTTCGGGCACCACAGTCTCCGGCGATAGAGACCGTGCTGGCCGCGCTGCTCAACGACCTGGCGCTGCTGCAAGACGATCTGCTGCTGGTTCTGGACGACTATCACCGCATCACGGACGCATCAGTGGAGGCGGGACTGGTGTATCTGCTGGAGCATCTGCCGCCACACGCGCATCTGGCACTCATCACGCGCATTGATCCGCCGCTGCCGCTGGCGAGCCTGCGCGCCCGTGGCCAGCTCATCGAGCTACGCGCCGCCGATCTGCGGTTTACTGCGGCTGAGGCGGGCGATTTCTTGCGGGATGGCATGGGTCTCGCGCTCGCGCCAGAGGCCGTGGCCGCGCTCGAAGCGCGTACTGAGGGCTGGATCGCCGGTATTCAGCTTGCCGCGCTGGCTATGCGCCAGAGCAATGACATCACTGGCTTCCTCGCCACGTTTCAGGGCAGCAACCGCTATGTTTTCGACTACCTGACCGAGGAGGCGCTGCGCCACCAACCGGCCGCCGTGCAGTCTTTCTTGCTGCACACGGCGATTCTCGACCGCTTCTGCGCGCCCCTCTGCGAGAGCGTCACGGGCGAGCGCGGCAGCCGCGAGATGCTCGCCACGGTGGAGCGCGCCAATCTCTTCGTCGTTCCGCTGGACAACGACCGCCGTTGGTATCGCTACCACCATCTCTTCGGCGAATTCCTGCGGCAGCGCCTTGCGGAGACCCAGCCGGAGCAGGTGCGCGCGCTGCACCTGCGCGCCGCCGCGTGGCACGAACGCAACGGCTCGCTCCCGGAAGCGATTGAGCATCTGCTGGCCGCGCCCGCAGAAGAAGACGCGGCGCTGTTGATCGAACGCTATTTCGAAGAGATGCAAGAGCGCAGCGAGGTGGGGTCGCTGCTGCGCTGGTGCGCCGCGCTGCCCGAAGCCATCGCCCGCGCACACCCCTATCTGAATCTCGCCTCGGCCTGGATGCTCCTCGCTGCCGCGCGGTATGACGCCATCGAGCCGAAGCTTCAGGTTATTGAGCGGGCGCTGGATGAGGCACGCGCGGGCGGCGATACGGAACCGTTGCGACGCGGCGCCACCGATTATCAGGGGCAGGTCTACGCGATTCGTTCCAACATCGCGCTGAACCTGGGCGACCCGGAACAGGCCATCGCGCTGGCGCAACTCGCGCTGGAACAGTTGACGGCAGAGGACGCGCTACCGCGCAGTGTGGTGGCGCTGAATCTGGCCGATGCCTACCACGACCGCGACGAACTGGCCGCCGCCAGCGCGCTCTACCAGGAAACGCTGACGCTGTGTGCGCGTATTGGCAATGCGCCCATCGCCGTCAATGCCGCCAGCAACCTCGGCCAGCTCTACGAGCAGCAGGCGCGGCTGCATGATGCTGAGCGCACGTACGAGCAGGCGCGCACGCTTGGCGCGGGCAGTGGCGCGGCGCTGCCCTTCACTGGCAAGGCTATCGTCGGCCTGGCGCACATTCGCTATCAGTGGAACGACCTCGACGCCGCGCTGCGAACCCTCAACGAGGGCATACCGCTGTGTCTTCAGTGGGGCCATAGCGAACATGTCGTCGAGAGCTACCTCACACTGGCGCAGATACGCTGGGCGATGGGCGATCATGCTGGCGCGAGCGACGCGCTTCAGGCAGCCGAGGCGCACCGCCGTACACGCGGCCACCGGAGTATGGTCCACTGGCGGGTGCAGGTGTGGCAGGCCGAGCTTGCGCTACGAGAGGGCAATCTGCCTGCCGCCGAGGCATGGGCGCGTGAGTGTGAAGCGGACATCCGGGCTGATGGCGCGGGGATGCACCCCGGCCACATCACGCTGGCGAAGATTCTGGCCGCGCGCAACCAGCACGGCGACGCGCTGCGTCTATTGGAGCGTTACCTTGCCGCCACCCAGGCTAGCGGGCGCGCTGACCTCACGCTCGCCACGCTCATTGCCCAGGCGCTGCTGCTGCGCGAAGCTGGCGAGAGCACGAGGGCGTTGGATGCGCTGGCCGCCGCACTCACTCTCGCTCAGCCGTCGGGCTATATCCGCGTCTTCCGCGACGCAGGCGAGCCGATGCGCGCGTTGCTCGCGGAGGCGCTGGCGCGCGGCGTCACACCTGCCTATACGCAGATGCTGCTTGCCGCGTTCGCACCCGCTGCCAGCGGATCGCTGGGGATGGGCGAGGATCCGGCTTCCCCGCCGCTGCTTGTGCCGCTTACGCGGCGCGAGCGGGATGTGCTGCGGCTGATCGCGGCGGGCGCATCGAATCAGGAAATCGCCGATAGGCTGGTCATAGCACTGGGGACGGTCAAGAAGCACATCAGCACGATCTTCGACAAGGTGGGTGTTGCCAGCCGCACGCAACTGCTTGTACGCGCCCGCGACCTTGGTTTGCTCTGAATGGCCAATGCCTCTATCACAGCCAGCCTTTCTGTTCGGCGATGCGCGCCGCCTCGATGCGGTTCTGCGCGCCCAGCTTCTGGATCGCTACTGACAGGTAGTTCCGTACTGTGCCCTCGGAGAGTACGAGCGTCTCGGCGATTTCGGCGATGCTCGCGCCCCGCGCGGCCACGGCCAGCACGTCGCGCTCGCGGTCGGTGAGCGGATTCTCGCCTTCGCTGAGCGCCGCCATCGCCAACGCGGGATCTACCACTCGCTCGCCTGCCGTCACGCGGCGAATCGCCGCCGCGAGTTGGGTCGCTGGGGCATCCTTCACCAGGAAACCTACCACCCCGCTTGCCATTGCGCGGCGCAGGTAGCCGGGCCGACCGAACGTCGTCAGGATGATGATGCGGCACGCGGGGAGATGTGCATGTAGCTCGGCGGCGGCGTCCAGGCCGCTGGCGCCGGGCATCTCGATGTCGAGCAGCGCCACGTCGGGCTGGGCCGCTTGCGCCGCCGCGACCACGGCATCGCCGCGCGCGACCTCGGCTACGATCTCAATATCGTCTTCCAGGCTGAGCAGCGCACCCAGCGCGCCGCGCACCATCGCCTGATCTTCGGCCAGCAGCACCCGTATCATGACGCCTCCACTCGCGCTGCATCTACTGCGCTCTGCTCGCCTTGCTCGCCCTCCTCGGAACGGCTCGGAGGGGCTTCGCTCCGCTCGCGCTGCGCGGCGATGCCCGCGACCGGCAGCGATACCGCCAGACGGAAGCCGCCGCCCGCACGCGGGCCAGTCTCGATCTGGCCGCCCAACACAGCGGCACGTTCGGCCAGACCGTCCAGTCCGTTGCCCGCTTTTTTGGGGGCAGGTGCGCCCGCACGCCCATTGTCGCTGACTTCAAGGGTGATGCGGTGCGCGTGGCACGCGATGCTGATGGTACAGCGCCGCGCCCGGCTATGGCGAATCACGTTGGTCACGCCTTCGCGCACCGCCCAGGCCAGCACGGCTTCAATGTTGGTCGGCACGTCGGGAACGTCGCCAACCTGTGTGAAGACAATGCCTGCCGCGTCGAGAATCTGCTGAGCGGCGTGCAGCTCATTGGTCAGCGATGGCTGGCGGTAGCCGGCGACGGCCTCGCGCACCTCCGCCAACGCCTGACGCGCCGCATCCTCCACATCGCCGATCTCGCTCACCGCGCGCTCAGGAGCGGTGAGCGCCAGCCGCCCCGCTAGCTCGCTCTTCAAGGCGATGAGCGAGAGCGAATGGCCCAGCAGATCATGCAAATCACGGGCGAAGCGCAGCCGTTCCTCCGCCACGGCAAGGCGCGTGCTCTCTTCGCGTGCAACGCGCAGCGCGCGATTGCCTAGAATGCTCGCGCGAATCGAGCGCATGACGCTGACGACGATGATGCCGACCACGGTCATCGTGAACAGTCCTTGCGCAATGAACGGCCAATCAAAATGGGGATGCAGCAGACCACCGGCCAGCACCAATAGCAGCATGGCCGCCAGCGCCGCGAAAGCCCGCAGCGGCGGCAGACGGCCCAGCGTGATGGCACTCGTGAAAATGAAGAGCGTGCCCCACGCTTCGCCGAAGACCCAAATCAGCAAGAAACTCAGCGCGGTCAGGACGACGATGGGCAGCCACATCTGCCACGGCGTGCGAGTATCGAGGGCGGTAGCCGTGACGTGGCGCGCGTTATCCCAGCCGGTCCAGGCGTAGAGCGCGACGAAGAGCGCCACCCCTAGCAGCAGCACAACCAGCGCGCCGGATGTGAGGCGCGCCTGCGGCAACGCCAGCAGCGACGGGATGAGAAATGGCAGCCAGACGAGATAGAGCAGCCAGATCAGGCCGGTCGCGGGGCCTTGGGTTGTGACGAACATCGCGCGTACACGCTGCATTTGTCCATCCTCCAACTCCGAACTGGTGAGCGATCAGGTCGTTTCACCTTCCGTATTCTATTGTACGGGTGAGGCGCGATGCCGGATAGTGAAGGGCATCAGCATATTGGTATGACAAATGTCATCCGCACGAGCGGGCAACATTTGCGCGGGAACTTCGGGATGATTGCGAGGCCGGGAAGGAGGGTTTGCCCGACCATCGCGAAGCATCTAGCGTCATATCTTCGATTGCATGTTGTACAGGTTGGCGTAGACGCCGTTTGCGGCGATCAATTCCGCATGCGTGCCCTGCTCAGCGATCCCGGAGCCAGCCAGAACGACGATTCGTTGGGCATTGCGGATGGTTGACAAACGATGGGCAATAACCAGCGTGGTGCGGTTGTCGGCTAGCTTCTCCAATGAATCTTGCACCGCCTTTTCGCTTTCATTATCCAGCGCGCTCGTCGCTTCATCAAAGATGATGATGGGGGGATTCTTGAGGAAGACGCGCGCGATACTCAACCGCTGCTTTTGCCCGCCTGAGAGTTTTACGCCGCGCTGGCCAATATCGGTGTCGTAGCCATCCGGCAGCGCCATGATGAAATCGTGCGCGTGGGCCTGTTTGGCCGCGTCAATGACTTCTTGCCTGGTGGCGTCGAGTTTGCCGTAGCGGATATTGTCGGCGACGGTTCCGGCGAACAAATAGACATCTTGCTGGACAATACCGATATTGCCGCGCAGTGAGCGCAAGGTAACGTCGCGGATGTCGCGCCCATCCAGCAGAATCGCTCCCGCAGTGACTTCATAGAAACGCGGAATCAACGAGCAGAGGGTTGTTTTGCCAACACCGGAGGACCCGACGAGGGCAACGTATTCGCCGGCTTGTATCTCCAGCGACAGGTTCTTCACGACATCGTGGTGGTCTTCTTGATACTTGAAGCTGATGTTCTGGAACTCCACCGCACCGCGAACCTGCGTGAGATCCACTGCGTCTGGCGCATCTTGCAGATCGGGCGCGATCTCGATGATCTCCATAAACCGGTGAAATCCGGTCACGCCTTCCTGATAGAGCCTGCCAAAATTGACCAGTTTCTGGATGGGGTCAATGAGGATGCTGACACATAAGAGGTAGGTCAGCATGTCGGCTAAATCCAGGGAAGCGCGCAGAATGGCGACACTGCCAAAGACGATGACGGCGATGGTGATGAGCTGGGTACACGCGATCAGCCCGCCGGAAAAGTACGCCTCACTCTTGTAGCCGTCGCCGCGGCTGGCGAGAAAACGATTGTTTGCATGTGTGAACTTGCGCAGCTCAACGTCGTCGTTGGTGAATGACTTTACGACGCGAATGCCCGCAAGCGTATCTTCGACCTGCGCATTGATATCGCCGATGCGATCCTTGCTGGCGCGTAGTGCACGATTCATCTTCTTATTGAAGTACAGCGCGTACACGGCCATGATGGGCAAGAAGAGAAAGACGAGCAAGGTGAGCGCCACGTTGACCTTGAGCAAGATGATGAAAGCGCCGGTGACCGTCAGACTGGTGACGATGATGTCCTCAGGGCCGTGATGATATAACTCGGACATGGCGAAGGTATCATTGGTGATCCGGGTCATCAATTGGCCGGTTCTTTGCGCATCATAAAAGCTAAACGATAGCTTTTGAAGATGCTCAAAGAGTTCCTTGCGCATGTCGCTTTCCATCCGGGCGCCCATCATATGGCCTTGAAAGTCAATGAACATGGTACACAGGGTATGGACGCCAACCAATGCGAGCATGAGCGCGCCGATCAGCAAGATCTGGTTGAGCGCGTGCGACGTATCGCCTTGCAGCATGTTTTTGGTGACGAAGCGGGCACAGAGTGGGAGCAGCAGCGTAATCGCCGATACGATGAGCGCGCAGGCCATATCCGCGAGGAACAGGCCCTTGTATGGTTTGTAGTATGATAGGAACTTCTTGCCGCGCGAACGCGCGGGCGCAGCCGCGCTGGACGTAGCGCCAGCTTTGGCCACGGGCAGATCATGCGCCGCTGGCGCAGCCGGCAGTTCGTTCGTGGTCGGGTCGGTTGACAGCAAAGGGGATGCTCCTCATGGCAGCGTTCAAGTAAGCGCAGAGCGCAAGTTGCACAGACATCTCACCCGGTACGAAAGCAAATGGGCAGAGAATGGGTGGGGATGCGCGCTACATGAAGCGCCAGCATGAGAGGGGGCAGGAGAAAGGCACGGCCGTCCTGGCCGAGACGAGGATTATGGAGAGCGGAAGGAGGATGCGCGTGTGTTCGTGAGCGAGAACGGTAGGACGCAAAACGATGACGCAGAAAGCGATTTCAGCGCCTACATTCCCAGGGTATCCTCAATGCAACTCCATACCTTCATGCTGGGTCGCGATGTTGCGCGGCGTGCGCTTCTGGGCATCTGTGCACCTCCTTTGCGAACTCGCGGCGCGAGGAAGCATGCGCCAAAGACAATACCGTGTATGGGGTGATGATAGCATATGGAACACGCCAGGTCAACTCTGCTCAAAAAAGGAGCAGGGGGCATGCCGCGCACTCCCGCTAGAAATACCACTTTAGTCTACTGCCAACCCCACCCTCTAGCAGATAGGATATAGGCACATCCGTCACGGCATCGGCGGAGTTTCGTCTATTAGCTATCCCACGAAGGGAGCGCATATTGCTATGAGCACTGAACTATCATCATCGGTGGTCCCGTCCGCGCCGTTGCCCGCATCCGCGCGGTCCACGTTCTTTTCGCGCGGCGTGCTGCTGGGCGACACGGCGCTGGTGGCCTATATTGCGCTCACCAGCTTCATCGCGCACATGCTTGTCGCCAATAACTACGGCTATTTCCGCGACGAACTGTACTACATGGCGGCGGGCCGGCATTTGGCCGCTGGCTATGTGGACTTCCCGCCGTTCATCGCCCTGCTGGCCGCGCTGCTGCGCGTGCCGTTCAACGATAACTTGATCGCAATTCATGTGCTGCCCGCGGTGGCTTCGGCGCTGGTGATCTTTACGGCGGGGATGATGACGCGGGAGCTTGGCGGCGGGCGGGTCGCGCAGATGCTGGCCGCACTGGCGACGCTGGTCAACATCACGTACCTTGCCACTGGCTCGATCTTCTCCTACGATGCCTTCGACGAACTGTGGTGGGCGCTGGCCGCGTATGTCGTCATCCGTCTGCTGCGGCGCAACCAGCCACGGCTCTGGTTGCTCTTCGGGCTGATCGCGGGCATCGGCCTCACCACGAAGCTCAGCATGCTGTTCTTCGGCTTCGCGCTTGTGGTGGGCCTGCTGCTCACGCCTGCTCGCGTGGCTTTCCGCAGCCGCTGGATCTGGCTGGGTGGCCTGATCGCCTTCGCCTTTCTTGTTCCCTACACGATCTGGAACGCTGCCAACGGCTGGCCGACGCTCGCCTTCTGGAGCAACTATGGCGACAGGCTGGTGGGCAGCAACGCGCTCACTTT
Organism: Ktedonobacterales bacterium; assembly: GCA_030167145.1. Classification (GTDB taxonomy): domain Bacteria; phylum Chloroflexota; class Ktedonobacteria; order Ktedonobacterales; family JADMIN01; genus SMAG-U1939. The sequence continues at coordinate 2,018,370 of CP126532.1, forward strand.
CCTCGCCGAGCAGATCTATACCGCGAATCCGCTGACGCTGCCGCTGTGGATCACCGGACTCTATTTCTTCCTGCGCGCGAAGGATGGCAGGCCGTATCGCGCGCTGGGCTGGACGTATCTCGTACTCTTCGTGATCTTTGCCTACTGGCATGCGAAGACGTATTTTCTCGCGCCCGCCTATCCGTTCCTCTACGCTGGCGGAGCAATCATCTTCGCCCGCGCCTATGAGCGCGCGAAGCAGCGCCAGCGCCGCCGGTGGGGACTGCCCACCTACGCTGTGGCGCTGGTGTTGAGCGGGCTGCTGCTGGCGCCGGTGGCTATGCCGATTCTGCCGCCGCCCACCTTCGGCCACGTCTACGGCTTCCTCGGCGGCGACGCGGGCGCGCAGATGGAGAACCACGCGACTGGAACTCTGCCGCAATGGCTGGGCGACCGCTATGGCTGGACGGAGCTCACCGCGACGGTGGCGAAAGTTTACCGGTCGCTGCCCGCCGATGAACAGCAACAGGCATGCATCAGCACCGACAACTACGGCGAGGCGGGGGCGCTCGAATATCTGGGCACTGCATACCACCTGCCACCGGTGCTCAGCGGCCACAACAATTACTTCTTCTGGGGGCCAGGAAACTGCACGGGCAAGGTGCTGATCGTCGTGACGGCTGACCCCACGCAGATACACGCGGTCTATGCCAGCGTGCAGCAGGTTGCCACTACTTCGTGCGTCTACTGCATGCCCTACGAGGATGGCGTGCCGATCTACGTCTGCACGCAGCCGACGTTCTCGAACCTGCGCGATGTCTGGCCCGGTATCAAGCATTTCAACTGAGCAATATGCCGCCTGGACCGCAAGGATGCGGGCCGAATGGCGAATGCGGCACAAACGCGATTCAGAGCCGGTAGAGCAGGCGAATACGTGGCGCGAAGACGTAGTTGAGCTGCACCAGCACGATGAAGGCGATGCTGAGGTAGGTGCTGATGATGCAGAGCGCCGCGCCGAAGGCATAGAGCGCCTGCGCGATGACGATGCGACGCACGACGGCGGACCGCATTTCGGGGGTCACTTCGTCCTTGACCAGTCCCGTTCGCAGCGCATATTGCCAACTGAGGAAGAGCATCGCGCCGAGCAGGAAGATGTTGAACCAATAGGCTAGCAGCGCGATGCGGAAGGCGAGGAATGCGGAGAGCAGCGCCGTGGAGAAGGGTATGAGCGTCACGGCGAGGAGGAAACCGAGGTGTAGCCAGGCGAGATTGCGATCACTGCGAGCGAAGTGGCTGTGTTGCGTCTGCTGGCCCACCCAGAAGATGCCGAGCGTCAAAAAGCTCATGAAATAGGGGATGAACTTTGGTCCCACCTCAGCCAAGGCGTCCCACAGGCCGCGTTCAGTGGTAATGCCAGCGTTCGCGGGTACGCGCAGGTCGAGCACGAGCAAGGTCATGGCGACGGCGAAGATGCCATCGCTGAGCGCCGCGAGGCGTTCCAGGCTTTCCCCCGCGATGAGGTTGTAGACGGGTCGCATGCGTGTCCCCCTGCGTCCATTGTAGCATTGCGAACCCAGCGTGCAACGATGCAGCGATACACAGCACTACCAACTCTTGCTCTCACTGCCAATCCATAAGTTCAGTGCGCCGATGCCGAGCAGCAGCGGGCATACCACGATCACAAATGTCAGCGTCGAGAGCACGCTATTGGCGTCGGCAAGTTTCTGCGACCAGGCGACATAGACTGGATCGCCATCCCAGGTAGGCTTGGGCACCGTGGCACGAATCGGGATATATGTCGCATACGCTCGCTGCGCCAGCACAAACGCCGGGATGCAGAGCGTCGCCGACCAGACGGCAATCCGTCGCCGCCAGGAATCTCTCCGCTGCCCACGCCGATATGTCCACTCGAACATGAGCGCCAGCGCCACCAGTATCACGCCACAACCCAGGCATATCCACGCAATAGTGAGCAATCCATCGGGTGACTCAATCGTGAGCGATGGCCCATTCGCAACAATCAGCACAATGCCAACTCCTCTTCACAGGCATCACACACATCCATACACTGACACGTCTCTTACAGGGATAACGATTAGCAACCAGAAAAAGTTCCTCGGCACTTCACCTGTTGGACTACCTCGACGCTCGCGACAAGGATGTGTAGCTGTGGCAACACGTGACTTGGCGCACACTATCAAGCGATTAGATAGCAGCGGGCATACCTACGCATGATACACTAGGTGCAGATGAACAGCACATTTGCTGGGGAGGCGCCCTATGTCGCACCAGATGAATATCACCCTTACCGATGAGGAATATGCGGAACTGGCGGCAGAAGCTGGAAGAGCGGGCAAACCTGTCGAGTCTGTCGCACATGATATGCTCGCGCAACGTTTGCGAACCTCAGCGCCCGGACAACAGGGAATGACAGCTCGTGCGTTCCTGGAGCGACAATATCGTGACGGAAAAGTGCTGAATCTCCCGGTGGCGCAACAGTCCACATCAGCGGAAGAAGCGGAACGAGAACGGCTGGCACAGATCTTCGCTCAAGGCAAACCTGCTTCCGAGATGGTCATCGAAGATCGTGGGCCGCGCTGATGGGCGTGTATGCTTTGGATACCTCAGCCATTGTGAAACGATATATAGCCGAGTCAGGTCATGCCTGGACGGTAACATTATGCGACCCGTCACATGCCCATGTGCTGTACATCACCCAAGCGGCATTGGTCGAGGTAGTCGCGACATTCTGCCGAAAAGCACGTGAGGCAAATATCAGCGTGGCCGAGCGAGATCGCCTCATTGCTGAGTTTCGCAAAGATTGTACCGGCAACTTCGCCGTTATCCCGGTTACAACCAACATCTATACGCGCGCAGGCGATTTGTGCCAAATACATGCCTTGCGGGCTTATGATGCTGTGCAACTCGCTTGTGTGCTTTCTCTGCGTGATGATGCACTGGCGCTTGGTGCGCCGCTGCCAACGTTTGTCTGCGCTGACAATGATCTTCTCAGCTTTGCAAAAATCGAAGGGCTAAACACCGAGAATCCAAACATATATCCGTGATAACTGCCCCACCCGCCGTCGGCGTTGCCGCATCGGCCTGGCAAACATTCGCGCGCACAATCAACTAGTGCGGCGCACAGGCGTTTCGCCTTGTTCTTCGATCTCGTGCAATAACTGCTGTGTCTCGCGGACAATAACTTCTTCGGTCTCACCTGGAGCGTATGCGTGCGCATCGAAGAGCGCGGGCGCGGGCATCACATCTCCATGCTTGCTGGCGCTCGCGATGAGGTGTGTCAGCAAATCTTGCCCCTTCTGAGCGGCTTCCGCATACGTCTCGCCATGCGTATGGGCGAGATAGCCCAGGCGCTCCCATTCGGGAAACGAGGCGATGTAGGCATCGTCCAGATTTGACCACTCTATCAAAATTGAATAGCGCACCTGCTGTTCGCTCATGGCTGTTGCCTCCGTTTTGCCTCTGCTATCCGCCGCAACAGATCGCGCACCTGTTTTTCTTGATCAGGCCAGATGTGTTCGATCTGCTCTAGTTCACTGGTTCGCATCATCTCACTCCTTCCACTTTCTTTTCCTATTCCATTATTGTGTGACGCCGCTCGCGCTGGACTGCGAGATACTCCGTACTGTGCCGGTGACCGCGCCGCCGCTGGAGACACGGAGCGAGATGTTGATGTCGAGTTGCCCTTGCGCGCCGGTGAGGTGTGCCGTCATTCGCAGCCGCCCGTCATCGCCGCGCAGGGATGTCACCTGCCCCTGATAGAGCGCGGGCGTGGCGGAGGTTCCCAGCGAGACGGACGTGCTTGCCACCGATAACTGGCCAGTATCTCCCGACGCCTGGCCCTGCAATTGAATGTCGAGCACGCCCGACGCGCCGTTCGAGAGCGTGCCTTTGATCTCCATCGTGGTGTTGCCGCTGGCGTCGCTGCTCTGTTGGGTTAGCGTCCCCTGGAACGATGCGGTGAATGGTGATGCGAATGCCGCACTCGCATTGCCCGCGCTCGCCGGTGATTGGGCTGCCCCCGCCGCCAGCGCTACTCGCGCGCCGCTGCCCTGGTCGTTGTTCGCCGAGGCATTCCAACCTGGGCGCAGCGGACCCAGCGCCGTCCAGACCAGCCCCACCAGCAGCGCCGCGCCGGTCGCCATCGCCAGCACGGGATGCCCACGCCCCTGGGGTGTCGAGGGTTGCAGCAGCCGCGCCAGCAACAGCCAGCCGACGAGCAGCACGCTTCCTCCATAGAGCAGCACGCCCCACCAGGTGCGCGTGTCGCTGCCGGTGCCCAGCCCATGCACTGTCACCAGGGCGAAACAGCCGAGCGTCAGCACGTGGAGGCGTCGCCACACGGTATAGCCGATGATGGGCCGCAGCCAGGTGCTGAGGCCAATCGCCAGCCCCAGATAGAGGGCCACGATACCCAGCGCCATCCAGAACGGGCGATAGTGGCTTACGAAGGGTAGAAACACCTCGCTCCATCCGAAGCGGGTGAAGGGATCTACCCACACAGCCAGCACATGCACACCCACGAAGATGAGGCTCAGCAATGTGAGAAAGTTGTGTAATTCGCTATTCAAGATTCGCGGCCAGCGTGGCGACTGCCAGCGCAGGGTCAGCGCCAGTCCCAACGCTACCGAGAGCGTGAGCAGCACGTATGCGGTAAAGCCGCCCGCGCGGGCCACATCCCAGGTGACCGCACCCCATCCGGTCATATGCTCGCTCCTATCGTGTGTCTATCTTCGCTCTGCCAATCCGCTGGCCATGCGCCTATCGCGCGCCAGGAGCCGTCGAGAGCGATCAGCAGGCCCGGCAACCCGTGCGTGTGTAAGAATGCGCTGCCTTGCTCGCGCCCCAGGATGAAGGCAACCTTCGCGGCCACTTCCGCCTGTTCGCAGCGGTCGGCAACTACGCTCGCCGACCAGAGGCCACTGGCGCTGGGTTGCCCGGTACGCGGATCGAGCAGATGGTGGCGCTGTATGCCGCCCTGCCGCCATCGCCGCCGCGCGATGCCCGAAGTTGCCAGCGCACCGTGTTGTAGCGGCAGCGTCCGGCGGGTGGGGACTCCCGCGATGGCGATGGGCCAGGCATCGCCTGTGGGTGGCAGCCCCAGCACGGCCAGGTCGCCGCCCGCGTTGACGAGGGCTGAAGTGATGCCACGCTTGCGAAGCCGGGCAACCGTCGCGTCTACCGCCATGCCCTTGGCGATGCCGCCGAAGTCTAGCCCGGCGCCCGGTGGCAATGTCACGCGACGGTGTTGCTGGTCTACCGTGATGGCACGCCAGCCGCCAGTGGTCAGCGTAAGGTATGCGGGCAGCGTACCCGGCGCATCGGCGGACAGGTCATCGAAGGAACGGTCGTAGCCGACTGCAATCATCGCATGTAGCAGCGTCGGATCGTAGAGGCCGCGCGTGGCTGAGGCTGCGGCGAGCGCTGTCGTCAGCACCTTCAACAGCAGCGCGCTGACGACTACGGTCTCGCCTGCTCGCGCATTCAGCCGCGATAGCTCGCTCTCTGGACGAAAGCGGCTCAGCGTCTCTTCCCATTCGGCGAAGAGCGCCCGCGCCTCAGCCGTGCCCTCGTCACGGTGTTCGGCGGGCAGCAGCAATGAGACGGTAGTGCCCATCGCCGCGAACTCCGTATGCGCCAGCCCAGGTGGTGTCTCGAAGGTCCAGCCAGGATGCGTATGCTGCGTATTCATGGATTGGTGGCTCACGATGAACTGGAACCGGAAACGGGCGATTGGCCCGAACCACCTGATCCAATGCCGAACCCGCCGGGTTGTTGCTGGAAGAAGTTGCCGCCATCGTCGTTGTTTTGTTGCGATGGTGTGGCCTGCGCGGGACTTGCGGAGGTGGTGTTGGTGACGCCGACGGCATGGCTGGCGGCTAGCCCCGCCAGCGTGGCGAAGCCCGCCAGCGATACCGCGACGCTCCAGCGTTTGAGCCGCCGCAGCAGCGTGAGCGCCTGATCTTTGGGCATGCGCTGCGGTGGCGTGGGGGTCTGCTGTTGGGCGCGTGGGGGTAGCGGGTTGCGCGGATAGTAGGGATACTGTGGCGGCGCATTGCTGCTGCTTTTCAGGGCATCTTCCGCGCGTGCTTGTGGTGGCAAAGGCGGCATATTGGACATGTTCGACGGTGGTGGTGTTGACATCGCACGCTCCTCGTAACTTGTTGTGCGCATTGTATTGGGAACGTTCCCAGGCAGTATGGTCAAATAGAGCCATCACTTGCCATCGCTCCCGTTGTCCCTGCCTTGACGTATGCCTGCCTAACGTCTATACTGGTCGCTGTGAGTCCAAGCCGTCTCTGCGGAGACGAAGCACCCGAGGACTTCCGAACGTAGTCCCGAAGGCCGCAAGGCGACGGGATAGAGGCCGTTGTAGTTCGGCCTACGTGACGGCTTCGGCCGGTTCATGCGGACCACAAGCACAGGCAGAGATGTCTATGCTGGCGGATACTATATCAGGACTATTACATCCTGGGATAAAGAATTACTGAGAGGAGCGTGTGAAGTTTCTCATTTGTCGGCTTTTGTCGCTATGCGAAGGAGAGTTGTCCGAGGCTACAGCGCCCGCAGGCGCGAAATCCCGCTGCTTCGGCCTCCGCTGGCGAGGCGAAGAAGCGCGCAGGAGCATCGTGATAGCGCCGCGCGATTTCGCAGGTGGGGCGGCAGTAGGTGTGGGTGGGGCGCACGCCCAGCAGCAGCGATCCGCCGTAGCGCGACGCTACGCGCTCGACCCACGCCTCGTACTCTGCCGCCGTAGCGGGAATCGCGCCCTCCATGGCCAGCAGCAGGCGCTTGAGCGGCAACCCCGGACCATAGCCTGTCAGGCTGCCATTGCTGCCGACGATGCGATGGCATGGGACGAGCGGCGCGACGGGATTCGCCCCGTTCGCCGCGCCCACAGCCCGCGTCGCCGCTGGCGCGGAAAGCTCGCGCGCGATCTCGCCATAAGAGCGTGTCTCGCCGTAGGAAACCGCCGCTACCGTGCGCCATGCTTGCTGGAAGAACGTCGGCCCTTGCGGGTCCAGCGCGACGGTGAATTGCTGGCGCTCGCCGTCGAAATACTCGGCCAACTCGCGTAGCGTCTGCGAAAGGTGTCGCATTGCTGCCATATCGTCCATGATTTCCGCGAAATAGCTGGCTTTCCGCTGTTTCCCTGGCTGCGTGCCTTCGCGCCATTCCGGCAGATGCACTTCGCGCACCCCCGCCGCCGACGCTAGCACCTGCGTCGTGCCCGCCCACGAGATCACGCTGCCCCTGGCTAGTCGCTGCGCTTGCGTTGTGTGCGTCGCCATCGTCTTCGCTCCCATTCGCTTATTCTCGCTATTGCTCTATGTGATGTATAACACCGCTACCAATGAGCGCGTTGCGGAAGGGAGCAAGAAATGGTGAACGGGCCAGCGCTATACGTCTTGTGTGGGTTGCCATTCGCTGGCAAAAGCATTACTCGTCGGCATGGGAATCCATCGCCTCCTCAGCAATAATCTCATCGTGTTGGTCTGCCCATCCTGGTTGGCCACTAGCAGCGATGCCTATCGCTCGCAAAAGCGGACTCTCGCGCAGCTCATCATCGGTCGGCTGCGTGACCTCTGGACCCAAAGCGGCCCATCGCGCACGCGCCGCCTCAAGGCTGAGCGGGTCCGCATCGGCTAGCGTCTGGCGCAACCACTCACGAAAAAGCTCCTCAGGCGTGCGTTCTTGTCGCTGTGCCGCCTGTTGCAGTTGGACATACTCTTCATCTGTCAGGGTGAATACATGGCTCATAGCGCACTCTCCTTCCAGCGGCCCTGAAGCGCCCGATAGATACCTCTGAAACAGGTCGTTGCCAGTGGCAGCATAGCACACTGCTCGTTCGTGCTGCCGGACTCGCACAGTGAGCGCGCATAGAAAAAGGGCGGGCACCATGTGCCCGCCCTTGCAATTATTGTCGTTCGTTCGCGCTAGACGACTTCGCGCATGGATTGGCCGGTGGTGGCGGCGCGCAGCTTGGCCAGCGCCACCATCTCAAGCTGACGCACTCGTTCGCGCGAGATGCCCAGTTCTTTGCCGACCTCTAGCAGTGTGCGGCTGCGACCATCACCGATGCCGTAGCGCAGGATGACCACGGACTTCTCGCGCTGGGTGAGTTGCCCTAGCGCCCGATGCAACTCTTCGCCGAGCAGATGCTGCGAAGCGATGTCGGCGGGGGCCTGGATACCGGGGTCTTCGAGGGTGTCGGAGAGGGCGAGGCGGTTGTCGGTATCGGCGGGGGCATCGAGCGAAACTGGCTGCTCTGTCACGTGCAGCAGGTCGTCCACATCTTCTACGGGCATACCTGCCGCTTCGGCGATCTGCGCGGGCAGTGGGTCGCCGCCGTTTTCCTGCGAAAGCTGTGAGGCGATGCGGCGCACCTTGCGCAGCCGCGTGGCCACATGCTCCGGCAGATGGATCAGGCGCGATTGCTCGCCGGCGGCGCGGCTGATGGCCTGGCGAATCCACCAGGTGGCATAGGTGCCGAAGTGGCAGCCGCGACGCCAGTCGAATTTCTCGGCGGCGCGCATCAGCCCCATGTTGCCTTCCTGGATCAGGTCAATCAGCGGCACGCCAGAGTTGGTGTAGCGGCGCGCGATGGAGATGACCAGTCGCAGGTTGGCTTCGATCAAACGACGGCGCGCCCGCGTATCACCTGCCTGTCCACGCTTGGCCAGGATAATCTCCTCATCGTGCGAGAGCAACGATAGCCCGCGAATATCATGGAGATAGCTTTGGAAGGCGTCTTCTGTGCCGTCTGCGCCGCCATAGAAGCCTGCGCCTTTGCCATAGAGCGCGTCTTCTTCTTCGGCGCTCAGCTTCTTTAGCTCTTCGTCGGTCGGCTCCACATCGTCCGATAGTGACGCATCCACTCCAGCGGATGGGGCTGTCGCCGTTGACAGCTCCCTGGTCAACTCGGCGCCGTCAAACACTTCCCGCAAAAGCCGCTCAGCGGTTCGGTCGAGGTCCGATTGTGTCATCGCCATGTCGCCCACTCCTCTCGCCGGGCCTCGCAGCGGACCCGGGATCTGCCTGGCAACGCCTGCTTCGCGCCCATCTGAAGCGAACACTGCTATGCACAGATTTTGTTCACTCTTGCCGCAAGTATACACGCACAAGATAGGCACCGCTATCAGGTAAACACCTGATTTTTCTCAGGGGGACCGTACTTCCCTTCCAGAAGTATTGCCGTGTGTGCCTCGGGGTTCTCTCTGACTTCATTTTGAGAACCATGAAATTCTTGCGACCTTGTTCCCTCTGAGACATCACGCTACGAGATGCCGTCCCTCACACTACTCTCTACGAGAAGATACGCCGACGGTTACAGCCACGCATGGCGACCGTGGGCGTACTTTGCACGATGTTTGTATAATGAGATGGATATGTGATGTCACCAGAGCGCATGTACGAAGCTCATGCCCACGCTCTGTTATGTAACGAACACACACCATGCGGCGGGAAATGCGTGCGACGATGCGATTCGCCGCTGCGCTCTCCCCGCCGCAGACTCTCACTCTGTTGGTGCGCCAGGAGCAGTCTCGCAGAGCATTCTTGATGACGGCACCTTTCGTACTACGTTGCCTGTCGCCGGAATCTCACGGGAAGTGGTGCGATGGGCCGTGACGATACATCTCCCACACCCTGCGCGATATCAGGTGATCCATCTCGAATGCCAGCAATTCGCGCGCCAGCACGCATGATAGCGTGCATGGTGTGACATAGCCAGCGCGCCATATTCTCGCCTGTAGCCAGCGGACGCCAAGAAATGTGGTACACTACATTACCATGAAGTTGGTTGTTTACCCGCTGGGAACGAGCGGGTGCGATAGAGATCACGTGACGAGTCTGGTGGGCCGGGCTTGCATCCATACGGGGCGCTGTGAACGTCCGAAGGAACGATACGACATCAGTGCGATGCCTGGCGACAACAGCATCACGCAACAAAGCAGCCGTGGGGCAATGCCCGCACGGCCGGGAAGGTATGTGCAGTAGGTGAGTAGTACTCCGCAACACAAACAGAACCGCCCCCATCACGCCAATGGTGGGAAGCGCGGCACAGTTCATCCGGTTCGCTTAGCGCCACTCGGTGGCCTGGGCGAGATCGGCAAGAACATGCTCGCCATCGAATACGGCGAGCAGATTATCATCGTAGATGCCGGACTGATGTTCCCCGACGAAGAAATGCTGGGCGTGGATCTGGTGATCCCCGACGTTTCGTACCTCGCCGATAAGCTGGATCGCATCGGCGGCATCTTCATCACCCACGGCCACGAAGACCATGTCGGCGCGCTGCCCTATGTGCTGCCGCAGCTTGGCTTCCCGCCGCTCTACGCGACCAAGCTTACGCTTGGCCTGATTACCGTGAAGCTGCGCGAGCACCGCATGCTCGACCGCGCTACCCTGATCGAAGTTTCGCCGGACGATACGATTCCGGTGGGGCCGATGCGCGTCGGCTTTTTGCGCGTCAACCACAGCATCCCCGATGCCGTGGCGGTGGTTATCCGCACGCCAGCGGGCACTATCCTCTGCACCGGCGACTATAAGTTCGACTATACGCCGGTGGACGAGCGGCGCGCGGACCTGGGCGCTTTCGCGGAGCTTGGCGCGGAGGGGGTGCTGCTGCTCTGCGGCGACTCGACGCGCGCCGAATCGCCGGGCTACACACCTTCGGAGCGGGTCATCGAGGAGACGTTCGATGCGCTCTTCGCGCGTGCGCCGGGGCGCATTCTCCTCGCCACGTTCGCTTCGCTGATTTCACGGGTGCAGATGACGATAGACGCGGCGGCGAAGCACAACCGCAAAGTGGCGCTGGTGGGGCGCTCGATGGTTAACAACGCGCAGATGGCGATTGAACTGGGGTATCTCAAAGTGCCCAGCGGCATGTTGGTGGCCATCGAAGACGCCAACCGCATCCCCGCCAGCGAACTGGTAATCATCTGTACCGGTAGCCAGGGCGAGCCGACCTCCGCGCTTACCAAGATCGCCAACGCCGATCATCGCTTTGTGCAAATTCAGCCCAAAGACACGGTGATCCTCAGTTCCACTCCCATTGTCGGCAATGAAAAGGCCGTTTATCGCAACATTGACAACCTCATCCGCCAGGGCGCCGATGTGTATTACCAGGGCCGCGCGCAGGTGCATGTCTCTGGCCACGGCAGCCGCGAAGAGCTGAAGCTGATGCTGGCGCTGACCAAGCCGAAGTATGTGATGCCGATGCACGGCGAGTATCGCATGCTGGCGCAGCACAAGCAGATCGCGATGAGCATGGGCGTGCCAGCGGAAAATGTGGTGATTGCCCAGGATGGCGACATCCTCGAAGTGTCGGCGGAGAGAGGCTTCGCTATCGTAGACCATATGCCGTATGGCAATGTCTATGTGGATGGCCTCGGCGTCGGCGATGTGGGGCAGATCGTGTTGCGCGACCGCCAGGTGCTCTCGCGCGATGGCATTCTGGTGGTGGTGATGACGTTGGATAGCGAGACTGGCGAGCCGCTTGGGGTGGACATCATCTCGCGCGGATTCGTTTATGAGCGGGAGGCTGAGCCGCTGATGGATGCGGCGCGGGCCAGAGTGGATAACACCTTCCGCGTGCTGAGCCAGCACCGCCGCAGCGCCGATTGGGGCTTCTTGAAAAATAAGATTCGCGATACCATGAGCGAATTCGTCTACGAGAAGCTGAAGCGCCGCCCGATGATTCTGCCAGTGGTGGTAGAGGTATAGCAACAAGAAATCCGCACGCCCGTTCAACTTTTGGTGTGTTCGCTCGTAGTCTTTGGTGCGCATCATCCTCGATGCGGAATTTTGTAGTGGTATCCGATGATCGGCGGCTGCTGGTTTCACCGGCACGATGGGCCGGAGATGCGGGCCGCCATCAGGACTACAGGGGGCGAGGAAGCCGTAGGCGAACACTTCCCGGCGGGAATCACACCGGGGGAGAAAGGCTGGCTCAGGGTGTCGAGGAATCACACAACTGGCGAACGTGTGGAAGGTGAAGCGGGCGCGGCGGTTGCCACGGCGGTCCGCGAGACGTTAACCCGCCTGCGCGCGGGCGAGCCATTGCGGGCGGGGGCGCTGACACTGCTGCCGCTGCTGCCGGCTGCGCCGGATGTGGCACGGCAGACGGGCTTTCTGCCGCTGGCGGCGGCGCTGGAGGCCAAGGCGTTCAAGATTGCCGAGAAACAGCAGGAGTCGGTGCCAGAGTTGCATGCGGTCAGCACTGCCGATCTGCCGGTGGTGCTCATCGGCGGCGAACAGGTGGTGGGCGGGTTGCAGAATCGCGTGCTGAACACGACGATTCTGGTTGCCGCGCATACTGCGCTGGATATCCCGGTCACCTGCGTGGAGGCGGGGCGCTGGCACGGCCAGCGTGTGCCGTGGGCGCAGACATCCAGCGCGCCAGAGCCAGGCGACGCGCGTGCTTTCGCCACACAAGAGGTGGCCTACGCGAAACTGCGCAAGGCGCACTCTGGCTATGTCTCTGGCTCGCTCTCCGGCGCGAAGGGCTACCGCTCCGACCAGGGACGCGTCTGGAACGAAGTGGCGCAGCGCGTATCATCCACGCGCCTGGCGTCGCCAACGATGGCTATGCACTCGCTGTATCAAGCGCCGGAACGCGCCGACCGGCTGGGTGAGATGCTCGCGGCGTTGCCACGGCCCGAAGGCGCGCTGGGCTTTGTCGCGCTGGTCGGCGACGAAACACTGGGCGCGGAGGTCTTCACCGATGAGGCGCTGGCGAGCGCCTATTGGGAGAAACTCGCCCGCAGCTACGCGCTGGAGGCGCTGGACGCGGAACCGAGCCGCACGTCACCAGAAGCGACCGCGCCGACGGATGCACCGGCTGATGCGACGGCGAACGCAGCGGAGGCGCGGTTGATCGTGGCGGCGCTGGCTGGCGAGATTCAGGTCTACCTTTCCCCTGGTCTGGGGTCCGATGTGCGCGTGAGCGGTCCGCGGATCTCTGGCGCGGGGTTGGTGTATGACGGCGCGCTGGTGCATCTTTCGCTGTTCCCTGAAGACGAGGTTGCCGCGCCCGCGCCTGCCGTAGCGCCTGCTGAATAGCGCGTTGGGAGCGATAGGCAACTGCTTCGCGGCATAGACCGCCCGTCTGTGCTGACGAAGTACAGCTTGCCGTCGCTCCCGCGTAGCCGTGCCAGCCAATAGACTGCTCATACCTCACGACCGCGAATTTGCCGTGCGCCGTAAGCTTAACTTATCTTTAACACGCTAGCGGATTTTGCCGATTGCGCACTGTAAGACGCCCTGGTATGGTACAGCCGTGAGAACGTGTCTATCGTACCGGGAGGTGGGTCGCATGGGGCAGGCGACATCCGTATCAGCGCAGGCGCGCACGCAACGCTATTCGCCCTGGCAGCGTCTGCGCGCCGTCTTTTACGGTCGGGCAACGCTCGTCTTCGAGGCGCTGATCGGCCTCACATTGCTGCTGCTGGTGGTGCTGGGCGATGTGATCTACTTCCTGGGGCATGGCGCCAACGGCTCACTGACACAGGCGCTGCTCAAGACGATTGGCTTGCTGTCGTTGCAAGGCCAGGAAGTCTCATCCAGTGATAGCGCAGGTGCGGCGCTGCTCGTCTTCAACCTGCTCTTTTCGCTGTTGTTTCTGCAAAGCGTGCTCAATGCGGTGCGTGCCGCGCTCACCAAACGCGATCCGCGCATTCGCCAGCTTGGGCTGGCCGCCACCCTGGGCGACCACGTGATTGTCTGCGGCGTGGGGCGGGTGGGGCTGCGTGTGCTTTCGCGGCTCGTCGCCTCTGGCATCCCCGTCACGGCCATCGAGCGCGACTGGGAAAGCGCGCTGGTGCCACGCGCGCTGGCGCTGGGCGTGCCCGTGGTGGTCGGTGACGCCCGCGAATCGCCGACACTGCGCAACGCCGGGCTAGCGCATGCCCGCGCGGTCATCGCCTGCATTGATGGCGACCTGCTCGACGTGGAGATCGCGCTCTCCGCCCGTGCCGAACGTCCCGATATCCGGGTCATCTTGCGCGCCTTCAACGAAGACTTCGACCGCGGTCTCGAAAATAGCTTCGGCGCGAATAGCGCGTTCAGCACCTCAGCGCTCGCCGCGCCGACCTTCGCCGCCGCCACACTGAGCCGCGACATCGAATATGTGCTGCGGTTCGCGGGCGTGCTCTATGGCGTCGCCTGCCTGGTTGTGACCGACCGCATCGAGCAGGGCGGGCTGACCATGCGGCAACTGGAGGAGCGCTACAACGTCCGCGCGCTGCATCAACAACGTGGGGATGTGAGCATGCCCGACCGCCCACTCATCGTCGGCGATGCGCTGACTCTGCTCGGCACACTGCCCGCGCTGGACGCGGTGCGCGCGGCGGGTCTGGGCGAACGCGCTGGTGTGGCGGATGCTCCCCCGTTACGCCAGACCGCTGAACAGGATACGGTCATCATCTGCGGGCTGGGCAAAGTTGGCTATCGCGTGGTGCGTCTGCTGCACGCGCAATCGCCGCGACCGCGCATCGTCGTGGTGTATCGTGAGGACGAAGCGCTCTCCTTCGCGAAACATATCAGCCAGCTCGATGACGTTTCCGTGATCTCTGGCGATGCGCGCGACGCGGAAACGCTGGCGCAGGCGGGGCTGGATCGCGCATTCGCCGTCGCGGCGATCACCTCCGACGATCTCACCAATTTGCAAATTGGCCTCGAAGCGCGCCGTCTCCAGCCAGGGGTGCATGTCGTTCTCCGCGTCTTCAGCGATACGCTGGCCGAGAAGCTGGTAGACCTTTTCGGCATCCACACCACCTATAGCACCTCCGACCTCGCCAGCCCGACCCTCGCGGCGGCGGCGGTGCTGGGGGATGTGAGCCGCGCATTCTTCACCGAAGGCCGCCTCTACGCGATGGCGCGCTTTGCCATCCATGCGGACCACCCACTGAATGGATTGAATGTGGCCGCTATTCGCAAGCAATACGGCGCGACAGTGCTTGGCCTGGGGCAGGGCGAAGCGCAGACGGCGCTACCATCCTTCAGCGCGTCAGTTGCGACCGGCGACGAGGTAACGCTGGTCGCGCCGCTGGACGTGCTCGCGCGCCTGCGCGGGCGCTGACCGCTGCCACTCAACCGTTTCGGGTGCGCGTGCATGCTGCCGATCCGGTGTAGAGCAGGCGCTTAACCATAGCGTTTACTCGCCGCGATCAGCCCATCGCGCGCCCATTTCCCCATCGCTGGCACATCGGTGCCGCGCAGAATATCCAGCGTCCTGCGGTACGAATTGAGGCCGGCATCGGTCCAGCCGCTGGCGAGGAGATCGTGGCCGAGCGCGGTGTGCGCCTGTGCCAACAACGGAATATCGCCAATCTTCTCCGCTCTTTCCACCACCGTCGCAATGGTCTTCGTGGTCTCCATATCGCGTCCGGCGGCGCGGTCGAAGCGCGCCTGCGCCAGCAACGCTAGCATCTCGCCAATCTCATCCGACATGCGATCAGCCACCTCCAGCGCGCGCGTGATATAGGGATGCGCGAGCGTGATATAGGAATCGCGCGCATGATGTGGTGGCTGCGCTGAAAATCCCTCGGCGAGATCGAGGGCGATGTCGGTTATCACCGTCTGCAAGCGTCCATATGAGATTCGTTGTGTGGGAAGCATGGCCTGGGCATAGGCATCGCAGGCAGCCATTGCCCGCCGCAGCGCCTCCTCGGGCTTGCCATCCCAACGCAGTATCAGGGCATCGAACCAATCAATGGTTGCGACATAAGTCCCCAGTTCGGGCAGGTGCAGTAGAAGAGAACGAGCTTCGAAGATATATTCGCGAGCCGTGGAGCGATCATCCAATAAGTAGGCGCAATCCGCAACTCCGGTGAGCAAATCTATCTCAAGTTCAGCCACTTCTGCCTGATCGCCGCTGTAGGCTTCTCGTAGAACTTCGAGGCCAGTTTGCAGAGCGGTGATGGCACCCGAATAGCGCGTGGCCTCACGATACGCGGCCCCCTTCAGATGCTCAAGCTGGGCCTTGGAGACCCAATCGCCTATAGTGCGCGCATGCTCAGCAGCCTCATCCAGACACGCGATGCCTACCTTTGGGGACTCTCCGCCAAGGAACGCTACTCCCAGAAAGTAGAACACGCACATGCGCTGGCGCACAGACATCGACAGGCCCAGGCAGGAAAACGCCACCTCATGAATCTTCAGATACGCATCGGGGCGCGTATGGGCCTGGGCGAGAAGGGCGAGCGCCTGGCGAAGGCGTCGCGCAACTTCTTCAGAATAATCTGGTTCGAGATGCCAGTATGGTTCGTCGAGCGAGGTGAGCGAGCTGCGAATCATCGTGAGCCACCCCATCGGAGATTGGACGGTTCTCTGCAACGTGGCAAGGCAGCATGCACATGGAGACAAGAGGAAGCGCCTCGCAACAAATAACGATGCCGCGAACAGCGGATAACAACAGCATATCCAGCAGACGCCTGGAAATCAATAGATCTGAGGGGCCGGATTACCAATAGCCCCTTGGACCAGTGGAAATCCGGCCAGCCCTACAGCAGACCGAGACTACGGACAGGGCGACGGAGTGCCGTTGCACGTCCAATTGGGAACGACACGCGCCTGGGACGACACGCTGCGAGTGAGCGCCAACGAAACGATTGGCTGGTGGAAGGCGAAGTAGCCACCCAGCACCAATGTGGCGGCGAGCAACAACAGACGACGCATAGGATGGGACTCCTCTGGCAAAACCTGGTTGACGATGGTTGGTGCTCGCGGCCGCTTGCGAGAACTAGCATGCCAGAGGGCAAGGGCGCTGCGGAACTCACAGCCATGTGAGTGCATGCGTGGGCTGCCTGGGTGTGGGGGATGAGCCAGCTATCAAGTACGGGGTAGTGCCAGGAGGGATGGGCAGAGCAGATGCGCTCGCTGTATACGGAATTATGGCTACACTTTAGATAGAGTGACCGGTCTTTCAGTTCGTCCGCTGCTGTGCTATCATGTGGCCCGAAGCAAGGTGCAGCGCCACCACTCACATGGAATGATCTTGAGGTGTTGTCATGCATCGGCTTCGCAGGGTGAATGCCCCACGTTATCCCGTGGTGAGAGCACTGCGGGTGGCGAGTTGGGTGATAAGGGAAGCTCTCGGCATGAATGCCGCGGGTAATCTCGTTGGCATGCGTGGTAACTATGCCAACCACTCAACGCAATTTGGTATCACAGGCATGTGAGTGGTCGGAAATGCGAATGCGAGGTACGCTGGCGTTACAGGTCATCTGATATGGGTTGCCACCTGAGCGGCGGGTGAAGTAGGTGCGACGTTGGGGGTACGCGACAAAGCGCGCGGGCAGTGTGCGGAAGGGAGCGAGTGTATGGCTATGGCATGGTCACAAGGTACACGGTGGAACATCTTCGCTCGCGAATTGGCGGACATTCTGGCGGCGCACAACAAAGTATTGGGCCAGCTCGACGACATGGGCATCACGCACTCACAAAAGGTGAGCCGCCTTCAGCGGTCACTCACATCAGCGGGGCATTTCCCGACGCTGAATCCCGAGGAGATCGAGGCGCTGATCGAGGCCGCGCATCTCGACGCTAGCGAACAGAACCGGCTACGCGCCGCTGTGCTCGCCACGGCGGTGGAGCGCATCCTGATGGATCGCATGGATCCGCATACCGCTTTGATGGCCAGCGAAGATGTCTTCGCGATCTTCGTTGCCGCGCTGCGCGAGCAGTCGGGCGCGAAGACGCTCGCCCATGTCCGCGCTGGCGGCGCGCTGGACGATACGGACGCGGGCAGTGATGTGGACCTGGATGAGGCGCTGGACTGGCTTGATCGCGCGACACTGGAACTGCACACCAGCCGCAACGCCGTCTCGCCACAGGCGCGTTTCTCGCACGCACAGCTCGCGTGCGCTGGCTATGCGCGTGCGTTGGAATTGCTCGAACGTGGCGGTCGCCACATTGGCGCGGACGACGAGTGGCGCTACTGGCATGATGAGGCGCTGCGCGGGCACGACATGGCGAAAGTTGTTCTGCACTCGTAGGGAAGGAGGTCGGACATGCGACGCAGGGCGCTGCTGGTTGGCATCAACACGTATGACCACATTCAGCCAGAACTTTCGTGGTGCATTGACGACACGCTGGCGATGCATGAGGTGCTGGCGTTCCATGCCAATCATGATCCCAATTTCGCCTGCCATCTGCTGCTTGGATCGCAGTCTGATCTGGCCGCGCCGGAGGATGGACGCGAACGGGTGACATTCAACAAGCTGCGGTTGGCGCTCGAAGACCTCTTCGCGTTCGATGATATGGCCGTCTTCTACTTTTCTGGGCACGGTATCCCGACAGAGCGCGGCAGATACCTCGCCACGCAAGATGGCACTCCGACACTGCCGGGCATCTTGATGAACGATCTGCTAGACATGGCGAACACCTCGCGCGCACGTGAGGTGGTGCTGATTATTGACTGCTGCTTTGCCGGTGGGGTGGGGGAGCCGAACGGGGCGGGCGACATCCCGAATCTGTATCTGCGGCCAGGCGTAACGTTGCTGGCGGCGGCCCAACCGCACGAGAACGCACTGGAAATGGGCGGGCAGGGGGTCTTCACGCGGCTGGTGCTCGGCGCGCTGAAAGGGGGCGCGGCAGATGTACGTGGACGGGTATCGGCGGCTTCGATTTACGCACACATCGAACAGGCGCTCGGCCCGTGGGATCAGCGCCCGATCTACAAATCCAACGCGAGCCAGCTTTCGCCGCTGCGCTATTGCTGGCCCGATATCGGCGATGATGACCTGCGCCGTCTGACGCAGTTCTTCCCGAAACCCAACCATCAGTTCCCACTCGATCCTTCGTATGAGGTGACACGATCTGAGGCGATTCCAGAGCACGTGGCGATATTCAAGATCTTCAAACGCTATCAAGTCGCACGTCTCTTGCGTCCATCGGTGGATGACGACCTGTATTTTGCGGCGATTCGCACTCATCCTGTCGAGCTAACGCCGCTCGGCCAGTTCTACTGGCAGCTCGCCAAGGATAATCTGCTTGGCGGGTCACCGGCATTCACACCATTGAGGAGGGGTTCAATGCCTGATGCCGAATCCGTCGCGAAGTTCTTTCACGAGGCATATGAACGCCTGGCCCCTGCCTTTGGCTATAAGACACGCGACGAGACGCGGGTTCCCTGGGAGAATGTGCCAGAGCGCAATAAGCGGCTGATGATTGCGGCGACAGCGGAGGTGCTGGCGATGCTCTTCCCGCCAGAAGATGCGCCTACGGCGACTGGGGCGCCGCCACGCTAGTTGTCGCCCGTCAGCGGCCAGAATACCCGCGCCTTCGCGCAAATGTCTGTCGTACAGGCTTGACGTAGCCCCGCCTCGCGGCGTACACTTGACGTTGGCGTAGCGATACATTGCGCTACGCCACTCTTCTGCCCCCGTCGTCTAGCGGCCTAGGACATCACCCTTTCAAGGTGGAGATCACGGGTTCGAATCCCGTCGGGGGTACCAGCACGTGGGGTGGCAAGCGCCCCAGCGACATGAGAAGCGTATCGTTGCCGAAATGGCATTGGTACGCTTCTTTGTTTAGGTGTGCCCGCAAAGGTGTCGCGCGTCAGGGTGTCGCCGTCGGCGAGGGCTTCGGCGTATCCGTGGGTGTTGGCGTTGGGGGCGCGCTTGTCGCTGTGGGGGTGGGTGTCGGCGGCTGGCTTGTTGGCGAGGGCTGCGGGGTCGGCGTCGGCGCGGGTCCGGTGGGCGCGGTACCGTAGATCCGCACTGTCGCGCCATCATACGTCCAGCTATAGAGCCACGCCGCAGCATGCGTCGGCATCTCTACACAGCCGTGGCTGCCCGTCTCCTGGCTGCCATCCGGCGCGGTATGCGGATAGTTTGTGCCCGGACCAAAATCGCTCTTCCAGGGCGCGTCGTGCAGATAATAGCCGTCATAGGCGAAGTACATCGCATAGTTGATGTGCTCCGGCGGATAATAGAAGGGCGAGCCAGGCGGCCACGGCGAGTAGAAGGTGACATTGGTTTCCTTGAACTGCACGTGATACGTGCCATCTGGCGTCGGTAACTCCGGGCGGCCCGTCGTCACCGGCATATCGTAGACCAGGTGGCGATTCTGATAGGCCCAGAGCCATTGCTGCGCTAGACTCACCAGAATCAACTGACCGCCGATCTGCGGCACACCACCGATGGGCGCGGGGCCGGGCGGTGGGGGTGGCAGGGGTTTAGGCGTGCTGGTGGCCATCGGTATCCTGGTTGGGGTGGGTTTGGGCGTAGGCGGGAGCGGCGTGGGCGTGTTGGTCACCACAATCGGGGGCAGATAGGTGGTCGTGGCGGCGACCGTCGCGGTGGGCGCGAGCGCGGTCCTGGTTGGTGCGCCACCACAACTGCTCAATACGATGCTGCCCACCAGCAATCCAGTACTCAACACCGCCAGCAACGCGGCGCGAGACTTCACCGTCTGTTCTTTCATCCTTCACCTGTTCAGCAGTACAAAGCAACTGTTGTATGCGTCCTGATGTCGCGTAACCGCTTCTCGGCACATGGCCGCCAGCCATACCAGTTGGCCGCCTTGCCATAGCGCGCGAAACCTGTCGCGGAACGATACGCCATTCTACCTATAGGACGGATGAAGAACAGAAAAGGAACAGCGAGTGCAGAGGTGTGATCTTCCCTGAATCGTGTCCGGCCAGATTGTGGTGACCTTCTCACTTGCGCCTGCCCCCTTGACACGACGGAGACAATACAAGAGCGAGCATTCTAGCGGCTCATTCTCGTGGCGCGGCGGTACCACTCGCGCGACGTGTAGAGCGACATGCCAGATGTCGGCAGGCGGCAGGCGGATGCTCTACGGGTGAAACGTAGAGGGCAAGAGAGGATCGCAAAATGCGTATTGGGGTGGGCGGGTGGATGCGTGAACGCGGTTCGATAGCAGCAGTCATCACTACTGGTGGAATGCTGCTTGGTATCCTGGCGGTAGTGCTGGCATCATCCTGGGCGCTCCCTGCGCTCGCGCGGACTACGCACCATAGCGGTCGGGCACCGGCTGCGGTGGGCGCCAGCCTGCCCCAACTCGTACAACTCAGCAGCGACCCCTATACCAACGCCGCCAGCCAGCATCATACCGAGGTCGAGCCGGATAGCTTCTCCTACGGCGCCACCATTGTCACCGCCTTTCAGGCCGGGCGCTTCTCCGACGGCGGCAGCTCCAACATCGGCTGGGCCACCTCCACCGATGGCGGCGCGAGCTGGCAGCACGGCTTCCTACCCGGCATCACTATTTACGCGGGTGGCTCCTGGAGCCGCGTCAGTGATCCCTCGGTGGCCTATGACCGTGTGCATAACGTCTGGATCATCGCCTCGCTGGCGCTCTCCACCAGCAGCGGCAACGTCGTCGGCGCCGCCGTCCTCGTCAGCCGCTCGACCGATGGCGGCCGCACCTGGGCCAACCCCGTCACCGTCAGCACGGTGCCGTCGGGTGGCTGGTACGACAAAGACTGGCTCGTCTGCGATAGCTGGCCCGCGCCCAATCCCAAGCTCGGCATCCATACCGGCCCGTCCTATGGCCATTGCTATCTCGAATGGGATGACGCAAACCTGAACCTGATCTACATGAGCACCTCGACTGACGGCGGGCACACCTGGAGCGCGCGCAACGGCCCCTCGCCCAATACCGGCGGCATCGGCGGCCAGCCGATCATCCTGCGCGACGGCGTGGTGGTCGTGCCGATTCTGGTCGGCGGTGTGAATGATTTTGTCTCGACCAATGGCGGCGCCAGTTGGAGCAAAGTCTACACCATCGCCTCTCTGCCCAACCACATCCCCGCTGGGAGTCTGCGCGGCGTGGACCTGCCCTCCGCCGAGGTGGATGGCGCGGGCCGACTGTACCTGGTCTGGCCGACGTGTCGCTACGAGGCCAACTGTAGCGCCAACGATCTAGAGTTCAGCACCACCCTCGATGGCGTCACCTGGACGCCGGTGCAGCGCATCCCGCTTGACCCTATCGGCAGTGGTGTGGATCATT
This sequence comes from Ktedonobacterales bacterium, assembly GCA_030167145.1. Lineage (GTDB taxonomy): Bacteria > Chloroflexota > Ktedonobacteria > Ktedonobacterales > JADMIN01 > SMAG-U1939. The sequence continues at coordinate 2,040,348 of CP126532.1, forward strand.
TCCTGCCCAGTATCGCCGTGGACACGGCGACCAGCGGTAGCACGGCACACCTGGGGGTGGCCTACTACTATTATCCGGTGGCCAACTGCACCGTCTCCACCTGCCAGCTCGACGTGGGCTTTGCCTCCTCCGCCGATGGCGGAGCGACCTGGAGCGCCAGAACGCAACTCGCAGGGCCACTGCACAATACCTGGCTGGCCAACACCACCCAGGGCTACATGGTCGGCGACTACTTCTCCGCCTCGTTCGCTAAGGGCACGGTCTACCCCATCTTCGCCGTGGCGACCGCGCCCAGTGGCAGCACCTTCAACGAGACGATGGTGACGGTGGCGGGTGGCCTCAGTATCCTGGGCGGCACCCTGCCCGCGCGTCGCGATCCCATTCTGGTGAACGCCTCCACGCCACGGCCTACCCGCCTCAACTGATAGCAGAGCGGGCACGATAGGTAGCTCACCCGTCGTGCCCGCTGTACATGGATACGTGTATCGCCGTTGGCGCTGGCCGCTACTGCACGTTCGCGACTTTCACGTCGTCGAAGTAGTTGGTGCCAGCGACTTCGTTGACCAGGATGAGTTGCGCGTAGGCGGTGCTGGTGGAGAGATCGCCGTCTACGCTGGCGATGGATGTGCCGTTGAGCCACACCTCCGCATGCCCCGCCGTGACTTCGTTCACCTCGATCTCCAGCGTATACCAGGTATCGGGGGCGATCACGTTGCCGTTGCTATAGAGGTCGTAGCGGGCACGCGCGCCGTTCCAGACGTAGACATCCAACCCCTGGCGGCCCGCGTCGTAGACGATGGCCCACATCAGGTTGCCGTTCGCGTCTTTCCCCTGCGCCAGCGTGGAGGTTGCGGTCGCGGGACTGGCTACGCGGAAGGCGAAGCTGGTGTACGTCAGCGCCTCGCCGCCGCCAATCAACCCCGCCGAGAGCGAGATGTACTGGCCGCTGGCGTTGGTGAGCGCCGCCGCGTAGCTCCCTGTATGAGTCACGGTCGCTTGCGCGCTCGCCAGGCCCGACCCGGATGGCGCACTCCACTGCGAGAGATTACCGCTCTCGAAGCCATCGGAGAAGTAGACGCCGTTGGATGGCGGCGGCGGTGGTGGCGGCGTGACCCCCGTGCCACTCAGGCTAATCGTCTGCGTTCCACCGGGCGCGTTATCGTTGATGCTGAGTGTGGCGCTGCGCGATCCACTGGCGCTGGGCGCGAAGCTCACGGCGATGGCACATGTAGCGCCCGGCGCTACCGTCGCTCCGGCGCAGGTGTCGCTCACCCTGGCGAAATCGCCTGCATTGGCGCCGGTGATGGTCGTCGAAGAGATGATCAGCGGCATGGTGCCGTTGTTGGTCAGCGTCACCGTCTGCGCTGCGCTGGTCGAGCCGGTGTTCTGGTTGCCAAAGCTCAGGCTGGTCGGATTCGGGTTTGCGCCCGGCACCGGATAGCCACCGCCTACTGGGCCATTGTACTTGTTGCTGATCTGCACGTCGTCGAAATAGGTTGTGCCCGCGACTTCGTTGATCAGCGTCAGTTGCGCGTAGCCCTGGGTGACGGAGAGATCACCGTCCACATGGTCAATGGAGGCGCCGTTGAGCCAGATCTCGGCGTGTCCGGTCGTCTGCTCGTTGTCCTCGATCTCCAGGCCGTACCACGTATCGGGCGTGACCAGATTCGTGGCGCTATAGAGGTCGTAGCGTGCGCGCGCGCCGTTCCAGAAGTAGGCGTCTATGCCGTGGCGTCCGGCGTCGTAGACGACGACCCAGAGCAGATTGCCATCCTGGTCGCGTCCCTGGGCCAGCGTCGTCGTCGCAGTCGCCGGGCTGGCCACGCGGAAGTAGAAGCGCGTATAGGTCAGCGTTTCGCCGCCGCCGATCAGCGCGCCTGTCAGGTCCACATACTGCCCGCTGGCATTGGCCAGCGCCAGCGCGGAGGTGCCGCTATTCACGACGGTAGATTGCGCGCTCGCCTGCCCTGGTCCGGCTGGACTGCTCCACGAGGTCAGGCCGCTCTCGAAGCCATCCGAGAAGTAGATGCCATTCGCGGGCGGAGGCGGGAAGACCCCCGTGCCGCTCAGCGCCACCGTCTGCGTACCGCTGGGCGCGCTATCGCTAATGCTGAGTGTGGCTGTGCGCACGCCGGAGCCACCCGGCGAGAACGTCACGTTGATGGCGCAGGAGGCGCCCACGGCCAGTGAGGTTGGACAGGTGTTGGTCTGCGCGAACTCCGTCGCGTTCGTGCCAGAGATGGTGGCGCTATTCACGGTCATTGGCGCGGTGCCAGTATTGCTCAGCGTCACGGCAATTGGCGCGCTGGTCGTATGCACATTCTGGTTGCTGAACGTCACACTCGTGGGATTCACGCTGGCGGCTGGGCCAGGATAACTGCCGCCGACCGGGCCGTTATAAGCGTTGCTCACCTTGACATCGTCGTAGTAGACCGTGCCCGCCGTCTCGTTCCAGAGGGTGAGCGTATTGAACGGCGTGCTGGTGGAGAGGTCGCCATCCATATGCACGATGGATGCGCCGTTGAGCCACACCTCGCCATGGCCGGTGCTCTGCTCGTTCGCCTCCACCTCTATCCCGTACCAGGCGTCAGGCGCGACGATGTTCGTGGCGCTATAGAGGTCGGTGCGGGTGCGCGCGCCGTTCCAGAAGTAGGCGTCTATGCCGTGGCGTCCGGCGTCGTAGACCACCGCCCACATGACATTATTGTTCGCGTCGCGCCCCTGGGCCAGCGTCGTCGTCGCCCCTGGACTCGCGATGCGGAAGTAGAGCCGTGTATAAGTGAGCGCCTGTGCCCCACCGGCGAGTGGCGCGGTCAGATCTACGTATTGCCCGCTGGCGTTGGTCAGCGACGCGGCGAACGAGCCACTATTGACGATGGTGGACTCTGCCGTGCCCTGCCCGGTGCCGAATGGTCCGCTCCACTGCGTCATGTTGCCGCTCTCAAAGCCATCCACCAGATACGTGCCGGGTGGTGGTGGCGGCGGCGGTGGTGGTGGCGTGCTGCCGATGAAGTTGTAGAGGATGTTCAGCGTCATCTGCTTGATGCCCGCGTTGGCTGTGGTCCTGCCGCCGTAGTTATCGAGGCCCCAACTCCATTCGATGGTGCCCGCCGCGAAGACCTGCGCGCCACTAGGCGCGGTGTAGATGCTGGAGTTTGCAGTGGAGTTTCCGACCTCCTGCCCAGTGACGGGCGAAGTCGAGAGTATCGTCAGCCCGGCGGGTGTCTGCCCATTGGACCAGACGCGGTCATATTCGTAGCCGACGATGCCCGGCACATGCGTGCCATTGGTGAAGCCGGTGTTGGCGTAGACCCAGTTCGAGGCGTTCTGCACCACATAGTCCGCCGACGCCGTGGAAAGCTGGTCCTGATACATCACACCGATCAGCGCGTTCTCCGGCTGATTCACTACTGGATCGCGCCAGTTCGTCGTGACGATGGAATTGTTCACGCCCCACTGCGGATCGGGCCCGGGCGGCGTGGTGTCGGTCGCGTAATCTTTGTAGCCCACCTGCACACGGTCTGGCACGCCCGCGCCATTCGGCTCAAAGCGAATCTGCCAGTACATGGCGTTGGCCGAGAAGAACGCGACATTCACGCCCGCGTTGATCGCGTTTTGCAGATTGGTGCGCATCGCCCGCGACCAGTATTCATCGTGGCCGACTGAGAGGAATGCCTTGTGATTGGTCAATGGGTTGGTGTTGAGGTCGGTATCCACGTCAGTGGTATAGGTCAGGTCCAGCCCCTGCGACTCGGCCCAGCGGACCATGGGATACTCGAACCAAAAGTAGTGCCCTGCGCCGTTGCTGTCGCCGGGATTGAAGGGGCGGTCGAACGAGACCTTGGTGGCGTGCGGGCCGCTGAAGATCGAGCCATTGGTCAAGTTGTTATAGAGGCTGGTGCCGCCCCAGGTGTTATACGCCTCGTAGGTGGTTACGCTGGTCTGGAAGTCAATGGCTTCGTGGCCGCCATCGTCGCGCACCACGAAGAAGATGAAACTCTTGTCGCCATTCGAGTCGGTCAGCTTGGCCAGGTACGCGCCTGAAGTCCAGGTTGCTGGCACGGTCAGCGTGGCGGTCTTGTTCCAGTTGCAGGCCACGATTCCCGTCACTTTGTCAGGATTCGGGATCGCCTGATGCTGGCCTGGAAACGTGCCCAGCGACGTCATCTTGCGCGCGCCCACCCCGCCATACCAGCCCGTGCGGTAAATATCAATCGTCACGCTGGCGGAGGTGGTGGTCACGTAGAAGTCAATCGAATCGCCATGATTGATGCTGATGCGTGAACCATACCCCGAAAGCGCGTCCGGCTGGAGATTGGCGGTGAAGTCATTCCAGGAGGGATCGCCGGGGTAGGTGTTCTCGATCTGAATCGCGTTCGGCGCGTCGGCGTGCGCCACGGATTGCGCGAACGGCGTCGAGCGCGGCAGCGCGACAATCGCGGCGAGCTGCAGGACGAGGACCGCGACACCGCTCAAGAGCAGTCGTGGTAGCCCACCCGAACGTTTCGAGCGATGGCGGGAAGAAGATGCAAGCATAACAAGTGCCTCGTCCACAGATGAATGTCCGTACACGTCCACATGGACGCACACGACTACCGTAGGGGCGCGCGGCCCCTTCTTACCAGCGTATCACCGCTCACCAGGAGCGCCGGTGTTGGCGCGGTTGAGAGCTGGTGTATTTCTGGTGGAGAACGGTGTACGTTGTGCTGACGCCTACACCAGCGTCGGCCCACGTCGCACCATTCTCCGTCCAAACGGACTCAGCGCACCTCGACGATGCGCAGAAAGAAATCTTGAATCGTCACCGAATCAATGTCGCCGGTGATGGAGAGCGCCGCGCGATGCCCATCCGGCCACAGCCCGAAGCGCAGCAGCGGCTCCGGCGTCGCTTCGATGCGCTGCACCAGCTCGCTGCGCAGCCGCGCCTGCTCGTGACGCGACGTGCCTAGCCCGTCGGGGATGTCCAGATACAGGGCGTAGCTCTCCGCGTCTTCACGCGAGCAGACGACATATGGATAGCCCTGCTCGCGCAGGAATGTCAGCACGTCCATAGGGGAATCGGGCGAGACTCCCACGCACGGGCGGCGCGAGGCGCGCACCGCGAAGCGGCGCGCATGCACGCGCTGGTCCGCGCCGCTCCACTCTGAGACTGGCTTATCGAGCACGTCCAGGTTGCGCGCCAGAATCGTCGTCCGCGCGGAGCAATCCGCGCTCACCTGCCAGTAGCCAGCGGTGATCGGCTTGATCGTCATGCGGAAGCGCTGGCGCTCGCGCCACCACTCCGCCACGTTCGCAAGCGGTGAGATCCACACGGGAAACGCCTTCTCACGCGCGCACGAGAGCAGTTGGCTCAGCGCCTGGCGGCAGAGCACGCCGCGCTCAGGATGCAGATTGAGCACGTAGATGCCGCCGAGGTCATAGACCTGCCGCAACACCGCGCACCAGATGCGCCCCACCTGGGCTGCATCGGTCAACCGCAGCCGATCAAAGAGCATCTCGTCGTCGGGGATGCTGGTGGGGATACGCACTAGGTCGCCCTCGAAATGGGGGCGCAGCGCATAGGCCGAGCAGCTCGTCGCCTGGAATAGCCGTAGTGACTTCTCGAATCCACCGCGCAGGTATTCGGGGATCGTGTCGAGGTCCACCACCTCGTGCAGCACGGCCTCGTTGCTGTCATAGGTGAAGCCAAGCTGCTCGAAGACGCGCACCGACTCATCGGTCCAGCCGAGATACGGGTTGCGGAAGCCCTGATACGGTAGCGCTGACTCTTGAAATATCGAAATGGCGCGTTCGGTCTGCTTATACTGATCGAGGTATGCCAGCGAGCGATAGTCGTTATGGACGTAGCCATGCACGCCGATTTCCGCACCGGAGCCAGCGATCTCGCGCAGCAGGTCTGGGTGGCGACCCAGCACTGTCGCCGGGATGAAGAAGGTGGGCGCGCTATCATACTCACCCAGGCAGCCTACTATTGTCTGCAATGCGCGCCGGGTCCGCCCCTCAGAGAAGCCGAACCGTGTGAAGACGGTCCAGAGGCGGCGCGCGAAATTGCTCTTGCCCTTGGTGCGGATCGAGAAGGCGACGAGATTCATAGCGATACCTCTTGGCCGTGGAGTTCGAGCGAGCGCTGGATGGCGCAGAGCGTCTGGGTGATCGGCAGGCTCCAGACGCCATCACTCAGTGGGGTGCTGCCGGTGCGGATGCAGTTGGCGAAATGCTCGCAGGAGACGCGCAGTGGCTCGGCGAGGGAAATGGAGGGAATAACGATCTCGCCGTTGCGATACGAAAGCTGGAACTCCTCAAACGTAGTCGCATGGGGTGGGCGATCCACGCCGCGATTGTAGATGCGCAGCTTATCCTGAGGCTCCACGTCGTCGTAGATCGCCATGCGCCGGTCGCCAACCACGGTGAAGCGCCGCACCTTCGAGGGGTGCAGCCAGCTCAGGTGTAGATGCGCCACCAGCCCATCGGCATAGCGCAAGTGGACATACGCCAGATCTTCGACACCCGGCTGAATATGCGCCGAGCCATCGGCGCGCACGCTCACCGGGTCGGCGTCCAGCAGATAGCGCAGCATCGCCAAATCATGCGGCGCGAGATCCCACACCACATTCACGTCGCGATGGAACAGCCCCAGATTCAGCCGCTGCGCGTCTATATAGAAGAGCTTGCCGAGCTGGCCGCCCGTCAGCAATTGGCGCAGCTCTTGGACGGTGCGGTGATAGAGGAAGGTGTAGCCAACCATCAGCGCGAGGTTGCGCTCAGCGGCGAGCGCCACCAATTCCTCAACCTCTTCGACACGTGGCGCGAGTGGCTTCTCGACGAAGACGTGTTTGCCTGCCAGCAGCGCCGCCTTGGCAAGGGGGTAGTGCGAGTGGACGGGCGTGGCGATAATGACCGCGTCAATGTCGCTGCTGAAAAGATCGTCGGCTCGCGGGGTGCAGGTGACGTGGGCGTATTGCGCCTGCACCTGCGCCAGCCGCTCGGCGTCCAGGTCGGCGACATAGCGCACGCTGCTGTCTGGCAACGCGCCCAGGTTTCGCACCAGATGTGGCCCCCAGTAGCCATAGCCGATCACACCGAACGAGAGCGGCTTCACGCGCGGCTTCACCGCCACCTGCTGCCCGCTCTCCTCGTCATGTTCCGGCGCTACCGCCTCGAATGTTCTACTCGCGCTCACCTGTTCTACCCCTCCCAAAAAATCTTGTATTGACGCCGCATGGATGGCGATGCCACATGCGACGCATGTGCCGGTGTGGGCTATGCGCCACCGCTGCCGCGCAGCATCACCGGAACCGTCAGGACGATGAGTTTGATGTCTTCCCTGAGTGATTGGCGCTTGAGATAGCGAATATCCATCTCGACCATCTGCTTGAAGGTGACGCGGCTGCGCCCGTAGACCTGCCAGGGGCCGGTGACGCCGGGCTTGCCTGTCAGCCGGAGCCAGTCGCGCTGGCGATAGCGCGCGACCTCGTAGGGCAGCGGAGGGCGTGGGCCGACCAGCGACATTTGCCCCGCCAGCACGTTCAAGAACTGGGGCAGTTCGTCAATGCTGGTCTTGCGAATGAACTTGCCCACCCGTGTAATGCGGGGGTCGTCGGCAATCTTGAAGCGGCCGCCGTTACGGGCGTTGGCATTGAGCGCTTTGCCGCTCATGAAGCGCTCAACGGCTTTGCGGTGCAGCGTATCGTCGCAGTTGGTGCGCATCGAGCGAAACTTGAGCATCGCGAACTCAACGCCGTTTTCGCCGACGCGCTTCTGGCGGTAGAAGACTGGTCCGCGTGAATCCAGCACAATTGCGACTGCCACCACCGCCATCACCAGCGCCAGCGGGATCAGAAGCAGCAGCACCAGGACGATATCAATCACGCGCTTGGCGAGCAAATAGCGCTCGTCGAAATGGATGAGTGGCCGTATGGGCAATGAAACGGCGGCCATAGATACCCTTCCTCACCGGGCAAGTTGTGCCGGGGTAGATTGGATCATTCGCATAGTCGTGAGGAACCGAAAGTGGTCTATGTACGATTATTGGCGATTAGGGTGTACATTCGGTGAGCATTGGCATGTAGAATCGGGGGAGATGTGGTGATGAAGTGGCAGGCGTGTACAGGCAAACATCATAGCGCGATGAAGGGAGCGGAGATGCCCCCTTCGTCTGGCACGGCATCAGCCCAAATGCTTATAGAGACTACCGCCGACCCGCTCCGCTACCGGCAGCGGTAGCCGCCGCCAGCAGCTTGTGGCCAGTTGATATTTCCAGCTTCGCTCTGAGGTGGTGGCCAGCCCCTGCATCTGCGGATAGTAGTAGTAGGAGAGCGGCTCTTCCACCGCGCCCCAGCCGCGCTTGAAGTTCATCAGTCCTTCGTTATCGCGAGCGGTGCGGCCCAGATCGAGCATGGTATAGCCCCGCGCGCCGCCGCGCTGAATCGCCTCCCACATCAGCAAGTTGTTCGGCCCAAGCTGTAAGTAGCGTTCATCTGACGCGCCATACGCATAGCGCATCGTGTCGCCCGACGCCAGCAGCACCATACCCGCGATGACGTTCCCCTCGTATTCCGCAAGCAATACCGTCAGCGCGCCGCTTTCGGCGAAGGTATCCCAGAGCGCGTGGAAGTAGCGCCGGGGCTGCGCGGGCATGCCATGCTTGCGACAGCGCGTGAGCAGGTGCAGGTGATAGTAGGCGTCTATATCGGCGCGGGTTTCTGCCTGGCGCACGGTGACACCATGCTTCTGCGCTTTCTTGACCTGCCGCTGCACTGGCTTGCGCAACCCACTCCACACGCTGTCAGGATTGGCCGAGAGCGCCACCAGCCACCGCACGTATAGGTCGCTTGTTGCCATGTCGGAGCGCGCGGCAAGTGCGGCGTGCTGCCCGGTGCGCAGTTCCAAGTAGCGCGCCTGGCGCTCGTCCGCCAGCGCGACGGCCTGGGTGATCAATGCGCGCGCGCTGGCGTCGTCATCGGCGAGCAACGGGGCGTGATCGGAGAAGGGCACGGAGACCAGCCGCCGCCCCAGCAGCGGGCTATGTAGCTCGCAGAGCGGTAGGAAGCCAGTAATCTCGCCTGCCGCATTCGTCGCGGTGAGCGGAACGACCGTGAATCCGTAGACGTTTCGCAGTAGATCGAGCCACGCGGGCGCGCAGGCGAAGGCGCTGGCGTGCTGGCTCGCGTAGGCGGTCCACTCGGTCGTCGTGGCAGTTGTTTGTATCATGGAGCCTCACCAGCGCATGGGGGGATGGATGAGGAGCGCACACGCGCTCGCTGCCATTCAGCATAGCGGCGTGACGTGGATGCGCGGTGAACAACGGGGTAGAGATTCGGTCACGAATCGAGATTGTTCTGGTATTACGGGGTGGATGATTGGCCAGCGCGTCCACTCCGCCGTGCTGGCCGTGCGATGGGCGCTGACTGCGTAGGAGAATTATCTTGCCGGGTGTGGTGCGCCAGTTCGTGTTCGATGCGCTCGGCGTAGAGCCGCTCACCGAGTTGACGCAGGATGGTTAGCGCGTGCGCGAATCGCTCGCGGGCCTGCTCTGGATCGCCCCGTGCAGCGTCGAGCACGCCATAAACATACAGCGCCTTCGCTTCAGCGTATGGATATGACATTTCGCGGGTGAGTGCCAATAAAGACTCAAGCTCCCGCACGCCATCATCGAACCGGCGCTCACCGAGGGCGATAATGGCCGCGACGCGCCAGAGCGTCACATATGCTAGCCGCGACCGCAGCGTATCGGCGAGCTGGCGCGCTTTGGCCAGAACGGTGCGCGCCTGTTCGCGGTGGCCAAGTTCCCATTCGGCCCATGCCAGCAATGCGAGCGCCTCACATGCCTGGGAGTCGTCGTTCGTGAATCCATCCAGCAATCGCTGTGTACGGTCGCGGACGGCGCTGCCGAACCCTGCCACAATCTCCAGTTCCGCGAATGTACTCGACGCATAAAGCCCGAAGGCAATATCCTCGCGCGGAAGCGCTTGCGCCCGTTCATTGACGGTAAGCGTCTCGGTGAGAGAGCGTTTACCTTCGATGAGATCAAGGTAGATTAAGCCCATCTGCGCCAGATGCGGCTCTGTGCGATCACTTTGCGTCCATATCGTGATTGCTTCCTCGAACCTCATGCGCGCTTCTTCCCAGAACCCCAGCATGACAGCGTTCATCCCCAGCTGATGCAGCGCCATGCTCGTTCTGAGCGTGTCGCCCAGGTGCCGCAGGGCATCCAGCGCGCCGAGAAGTCCCTGCCGTGCGGCGTGCAGGTCGCCATGTTGCTCATGCAAGGCGCCCGAATTGGCCAGCGCCAGGAAGGTCGCTTCGCGATCCCCACAGGCTTCGGCGGCCCTCAACGCATCCTGAAACGCAGCGAGCGCCTCATCTGTGCGTCGCTGATTGACCAGTGCGATCCCCCTGAACGAATAGGCGAGACTTTGCATGCGAAGGTCGTGTACCTGGCGCGCGTGGGCAATTGTGGCGACACTGAGCGGAAACACTTCATCGAAGCGCCCAAGATGGACTAATCGCGCCACCAGACAAAGGAAAACACGTGTAGCCGTGTGTTCAGTCAGAACCGCGGCAGCGGCTTCCGCTCGTGCTTCCAATGTATCTGGGCATGGCTGCTGCTCGCCTGGGTTCTCGCTGCTTGCCACCGCGATGAGCGTATCCAACAACGCCTCAGTAAATCGCATGCTTTCGGGAATCTTGCCGAGCACATCACAGACCTTCGCCATCTGGCAGGTCGCCCAGGCCAGCCGCTCCCAGTTTTGCCGTATCCGATATATATCCCGCGCACGGAGAAGATGTTCATACGCTTCATCGAAAAGCCCCAGTAGATAATCCACATCGGCAAGGCGCTCCAAGGCCATTGCTTCGCTTTCTGCGTCACCCAGGTCACGCGCCAGCCCGATTGCCAGGTGATAGTGATACTTCGCGTCTTTGTGCGCATAGGCGAGTTCGTCCTCGTCACCTGCTCGTAATGTGTAGATCAGCGCCTGGGCAATGTCGTCGCCTTCGCGAAAATGCTGTGCCAGTTCAGCGGATCGCCCCCGGCGTGGCGGCGCGGCCAACAATGCTTCAGCCGCCTTGCGATGCAAGCGCCGCCGCACCGCGCGCCCCGCGAACTGGATGGCATCGCGCACGAGCGCGTGCCGGAAGCGATAACCTTCGCGTCCGCTGTCGCGCACCAGCCCTGCCGCAATGGTCTCAGCAAGCGCGTCCTCCACAGCATCGCGTGAATGCCCCGTCATCTGGGCCACGGTCTCCGCTGAAAACGTCATGCCGAGCACGCTCGCCGCCTGTGCCACCTCGCGCGTCAGGAGCCGCAGCCGTTGGATGTGTTCGCGTATTTCGTCCAAGATGGAGACTGGCAATTCCAGCTTGCCAGCGCCTACCCGCCGCCACAGCACGCCATCCGCAATCAGCTCGCCGCGTTCGCGCATGCCCCGCAGCAGTTCAATTGAGGTATAGGGGATACCGCCGGACGACTCATAGATCAGATCACTCACCTCGGGGGCGATGACGCCAGCAGGCAGCGAGACATTCAGCAACTCAACCGTCTGCGCCATCGTCAGCGGCGACAGCGTTAAGCGTTCCGCCGCCTGCCGTTTTTCCAGCGGGTGCAGCACCCCATGCATCAGCACCTGCCGCGAGACCTCCGTATCACGATAGGTTGCTAGAAGCAGGATACGCGCTTGTTCGAGGTGGCGCATGATGTACTGCATCAGGTCCAGGCTTGCCTGATCCATCCACTGGATATCGTCGAGGAGCAGGGCGACTGGCTGATGCGCGCTCACCGCGCGCAGGAAGTCTGTCACTTGCCAGAATAAGCGTTGCAGGTCATTGGGCGCGCTGACTTGGGTTGCTGTGGCCACTGGGGAAACGAGCGCGCGCATGCCCTCAGGCAGCAACGGGCGCATCATTGGCCAGCGGCTGGCGACGCCCTGACGCAGTTCGTCGGGCGCGGCGCGGTGGATTTGCTCGAACAACTCGACAAACGGCGCAAACGCGACCACCTGCTGTTGCAGGTAGCACTGGCCCTGCGCAGTCAACATGCCAGCGGTGCGAGCCTGCTCCAGCGCTTCGAGCGCCAGGCGTGTCTTGCCAATACCTGGTTCACCGGAGAGAATCACCAGGTGTGGAGTAGCTCCTAGAGCCATCTGGATCGCCGTGCGAAGGCGCTCCAATTCGCGCTCACGCGCAACCAGCGGTCCCAATGTCGCGAGTGGCGCGGGAGCGGCCGCCTCGCCGGCAGCCCGGATGGTCACTGCGCGGCCATACGCTTCCCACACGAGCGCACGCTCATGTTCGAGCGGATCGAGCGCGGCCACCAGCGCTTCAGCCATTGCCCGCTTGGGCACTTCGCCGTTCTCAATCTCGCTGAGGTAGCCTACCGAGCATGGGATCTTGGTGGCCAGATCGAGTTGCGTCAGCCCGCTCGCCTTGCGCAGATATTTCACCAGTGCGCCAAAGGCCATATGGCGCAGTTCATGTGGCTGCATCGCGACATCCACCCTTGCCCATACACTACTCCACGAGCAGGTGACGCCTAAGAGCTGCGATAGCGAGATGTTTCGTCAGTGTTGGTCTGCTTGATGCAAGTATACCACACGTTCGCTGAGACTTCTATTCACTCTCGCCCGCATCCCTCCAATCTAGAAAACACACCAGTGAAATTTCAGCTTGAATTGTTGAAAATTTGCGCGCCCGCTACTGGCTACACTGCTCACCAGAAGGTTGCGATAGGGTCGCGCTGGATCAGTGGCTACCTCTGTGATCCCGTCCAGCAATCTTGACTTCGTAACGTAGTGCGAACCAATAGTGCGGCGGCGTAGTGCCATCGGGAATGATGGCGAATGAAAACAGCAAGTGAATGGAGACACATCAAATGTCAAACGGAATGCTTCGTCGTGGGCTGCTGATTCTGGTGGTGGTGATCGCGCTGGCCGTTGGCGTAGTTGCCGGCATGACGTATCAAACACGAGCAGCGGCGGCCTCATCCTCAGCCACAGCCCAGGTTGATCCACATCATGCCCAGACAGTCGTGGACAAATTTCTGGGCATCCTCAACGCTGGAATGAGCAGCGGCTCCTGCGATTTCTCGGCGCTCTCGTCGGTCTACGCGCCAGATGCGACGGTCATCGCGACTGGTGGACCTTTCGCGCCCGGCGGCCCATTCGGCCCTGGCGGCGCCTTCGGTGAGCAGCAATTCCACGGCATAGCCGCCATCACCGGCTTCTATACCAAGCTCTGCCATATTGTGTCGCAGCGAGGTGTCGCGAAGTGGACGCAAGACGCCGGATACCTGCTCTCACCAAACGTGCTCAACTCCTACGAAGACGTCTCCTTTTCGGGCACGATTGGGGGCCGCTGCATGCATGCGTTCACCATCAGCGGTGACCGCATCGCCAGCCTCAATTGGAGTATCTACGCCTAGCAGGCGCACCACAATACCATTCGCCCTCGTGTCCGGGCGTGCGTGTTCCCAGACATGTGGAGATCCCTATCTCCCATGTCTGGGAATGTTTCCTCGCAGCATATGCCAGAGCGACCAGCGGAGGTGAAGCGATGTACGAAGACCTGCTGGCGCGTGTTCCGCTCTTTGCGAACCTCTCCTGGCGTGAACGCGCATGGATTGCCGATGCCTGCCGCGAGCGCGACTATCTGCCCGGCGATGACCTCATGCGACAGGACAACACCCTTGGGGCGGGTCTCTACATTCTCATCAGCGGCCGTGTGCGGGTGAGTTGGATAGAAGCGGGCGCGCTTATAGCTGAGTTGGAGTATGCAGAGGCAGGCGCAATCCTGGGTGAGCAGACCTTGTTAGATGAAGTAAGCACGACAACCATCACAGCCGTCGAGCCGACCCATGCGCTGGTGCTGCCCATCTGGGACTTCCGCATGACGCTCAGGGATTTCCCGGATATTGCCATTCACCTGCTCGCCATCCTTGGCCAGCAACTGCGGCAACGGGAAGGGACGACGTAAGTTGTGTTGGGGTGCGCTGTGGGGTGAAGCGCTGTCTAGGCTGGACTAATTTCGGTGGCCAGCCCTGGCGACGACATATCTGGGAGCGCAGGCAGGCCGCGCGGCGGATCGGGGCGATACACGGGCAGCACTATGGTCGTCTGCGCCTGAGCTTGGGTCGGCGTCTGCGCCTGAGCCACTGGCTCGTCTTCGACGGCATAGCGCACCAGCGAATAGCCAACGCCAGAAACCGTCTGAATGTAGCGCGGCTTGCTGGGGTTCGGCTCCAGTTTCTCGCGCAGGTGGCGAATGTGCGCCTTGATGAGGCCACTATCACCCGCCTCGCCATAGCCCCATACGTGCGACACGATCTGCTCGGCGCTGCACACATCGTTGGCATTGATCGCCAGGAAGTGCAGGAGCTTCGTCTCAGTTGGGGTCAGGCGCACCGTCTTGCCGCCAACACTGGCGGTATTGCGCTGTGAATCCACCTGGACCGGACCGACCGTGAGCGATGAGAATGGCCGCGCCTTCACCGTGCTGCGCACCCGGCGGCTGACGGCGCGAATATGCGCCAGGAACTGCCCAGGGAAGAACGGCTTGCGCAGGAAGTCATCAGCGCAGGAGTCCAGGAAGCGCGCCTCTACATGCGCGTCTGCTTTCTCTGCCGTAATCATCACTAAGGCGTCATGCTTGCGCTGCATATCCCGGCACATGGCCAGAGTATCCACGCCTTGCAGTTCGCTATCGAGAATGACGATATCTGGCTCGTGCTTGAGCCATTCGGTCTTGGCATGCTCACTGGTGTAGGCGCGATGCACCTCATAACCATAGGTCTTCAGCAGACCGGTGAGCATTTCTACCATGTCTTTGTCGCTGTCCACAAGCAGCAACTTCATCGCACACCCCTCCCACGTTCCCAACAACAATGTGGCAGATTTCGTCCCGGACCCCGCGCGCATTCGCGCATAGCCACGGAACGAACAGGATAGAGGATCCCTGAGGGATACCAATAGATGAGCGAGACACTCATCTTTGGGGACCAATCAGACACTACGAACCACTAGCGTATCCGCAACCACCACACACCTGTACACAAATTTTGTGGTCAGATGCCGCTTGCCTGCTCGCGCAGTCAGGCGTGTGTATGTTCAGAGGCACACTTGCGGTCACTTTGAACACACGAGCATGCTGTTTCAGCGTCAGATGGTGGTAAGGATGAACTCGAATTCAAAGCATCAGCGCTTAGATAGTACGCTTCACCACCACACAACCACAGCCTCTTTTGCGCGTCTCCAGTGGTTCTGCTCTTGGCGGCGGTTGTGTCAGAGAAGATACATCAGGTTCTCATCTGAATACAACGCTTCATCTACGCCAGGAGACACATCGTTCTGCCAAAATGCTGAGTGCGCGCTGAGCGCACATCTTCTGTTGCTCCAGGGTATACACATCCCTCGAAGCGCTTACATTGCTGGAGTGCGTTGGAAAGTGGGAGGGTTTTCGCTGAACAGATGCGCTCACATCAACCGGAACGGAATGGCCGCGCTAGGGGATGTCGTCGTTGACGGCCCGTGTGGGGACTGCCTCACGATTCCGGCTGAGCCACCTGATACACATCAGAGTATCTCATATCATCGCACCCCCCCACAACGTCAACTTACCGTATTCTCCTCAGCAGTATTGCGTAAATCCACCACTCCGCGTGCCTAGAATTCAGCGACTTTACACGTTCTTTACAAGTTTCGACCGTCGAACGCCTCATCGGCATCGTGCTCCCACCACCGCTACCACATCGCAACGCGCATGCACCTGATTTCGCGACCACCAGATGGTAGGCTTTCTTCTATACACTACTTCCTTCCTGGTCAACATGGTGAAATGAAAGTGTGGTTGGCACGTGGATATTTTAAAGCGGTTTCCTCGCCATCTCGATCTGCGCTATCGCATTCGCAATCTCGCCATCCGCACGTGGTTTCCGCGCGAACTCAACCTCTCGACACTCAATCTCACATTTCGTAGGAAACTCCCCAGCAGCATCACCATTGGCCACCGCACCTTCACCCTCCCCGCGCGCCTACGCTCGCGCTGGCTCATGGGGGGATTGGCAGTGATGCTGACGATCTGCCTCGTCTCCTCTATCGCCCTGGGCATCCATGCCTTCACGTCGAGCCTTCCACCGCTACGTGCCGTGCTTCCGGGGCAGCAAATCTGGAATGACGGCGCATCATCGCTGCTCTTCGGCACCAATGATACCTATGAGTGGTCGTCGCAGAATCTGGAAACTAACCCCGATATGCGCAAGGCGCTCCGCAACGCTGGCTTCACCCTCGTCCGCAGTTTCTTCCCTGATAATGCCTCCGACGCCGTGATTGACCAGCGTATCACGACCATCGAAGATATTGGCGCGCAGTGTCTGGGCGTTATCACCAACATCAGCAATACCGCCTTCGACAAGCATCTCGTCACCTATCTCGGCCCGCGCTGCCAGATGTACGAATTCGGCAACGAACCGGATCTCAACAATATCTCGCTGAGCATGTACCTCAAACAGTGGAATACCCTCGTGCCCCAACTCCGGCGCATCAATCCCACGGCGAAGTTCATCGGCCCGGTCACGGCCACGGCCGACGGCAAGAACGACTTCATGCGCGGCTTCCTCGACGGCGTCAAGTCGTCGGGCATCTTGCCCGATGCGATCAGCTTCCACTGGTATCCCTGCTGGAATATGTCGCGCGATGATTGCCTCAGCAAAGCCGATTCCTACGCGGACGTGGCGACGAACATTCGCCGCGAGGTCCGCGACACCCTGGGTAAAGATCTGCCCGTGGGCATCAGCGAATGGAACTACGATCCTGGCAACCCACCGCCCGACTATGGCGACGAGGCCAGCTTCATCACTCAGTTCAGCCAGCGCGCTATTCAGGCGATGGTCGAGGCGGGGGTCGCCTTCGCTTGCCAGTTCGATGCCGCCAGCTACTCCGGCTACGGACGCCTGGACATGTTCAATGTCGCGACCGGCCAGCCCAAGCCACAGTTTCTTGCGCTCAAGCAATTGATACAGCAGTATCGCCCCGCGACCGTGGCCGCCTCACCCGCAGCGACCACCCCTAGCGCCCCGCCCGCAGGCAACGGCGCGTTCGGCCCACTCGTCTCGCGCGGAAAGGCGGTCTACTGCTCGCCCAACAACGCGGGCGCGGGTGGACCGCAGGCGCTGGTGAGCGGCCACTACGGCCAGTGGTCGTTCTGGCGCACCGACCTGGGCGCGCTGCCCGCGTGGTGCGCGATTCACGTGGGCGCTGGCCCCGCGCGCCTGCTGATGACATGGGATAGCGACTACGTGTTCGACTACATCACCGATACCGGCATGCAGCCGCAGGACTACACCATCGCCGTCTCCGGCGATAGCACGGACGGGGTGAACGGCACGTGGCAGACCGTCGTCACGGTGACGGACAACCACGCGCGCACCCGCGAGCACCTGCTGCCTTTTGCGGGTATGTCGTGGGTGAAGATGACCGTGACGCAAGGCCAGCCCCACGCCAGCCAGCCCTACCTGACGATTGACCAGATTGACCTCTACGATGTCTCGGCTGGACTGAGCGACACGTTCCTCTTTTCTGGCGATTCGATCAGCGCCATCGCGTATAACCGCTTCGACGAGAACACTCCCGCGTTTGCCGATGTCGTGCATGCGGCGTATCCCGCCCGCTTCCCCGCGACCCTGGACGAAGGCTTCGGTGGCTGGACCTCCGACGGTGCGGTGCAGAACATTGACCAGTTCCTCGCCCTCAATCCTGATATTCAGTACTGGCTGCTCGGCTGGGGCACCAACGACGCCTTCTCGCAGGTGTCGCCGGACCACTTCCGCGCCAATATGCAGACGCTCGTGGATAAGATTCGCCAGGCGGGGCATACCCCGATCCTGGCCCACATCCCCTATATCAACCGCCCTGGCAACGACGGTGCGACGCTCAACCATGAGGTCCGCGCGCTCAACGCGGTTATTGACCAGATCACGCAGGACAATGGTCTCATCCCTGGCCCGGACTTCTACACCCTCTTCCACTCACATACCAGCACCTACTATCTCTCGGACGGCACCCACCCCAGCCCGGCGGGTGCCATCGCGATGAACCGCGCCTGGTTCGACGTCTTGCGCTCGCGGCTTTTCGCATAGGCAGGTAGCACTCATAGCAGACGGCACACCCTATGTTGACGGCTCATGGCGACAGCACGTATGATGCAGAGCGAGCATGGGAGGGGTGGATGCCGCGAAAATTGCGCGCCCTGCGAGCCGAATTACGGCGCGCTGGCTTTGCGCCGGACCATCAGACCGGCAGCCATCAAGTATGGAAACATCCCCTTCTCCCCGGAGTCAGCGCCAATCTGGCAGGAAAAGATGGTGCGGACGCCAAACGCTATCAGGAGCGCGAGGTCCAAGCAGCGCTCCATAGGCTCGCGGAAGCACAGCGGAGGCAGCAGCAACCATGAGCGATACTCCACACTACTCGATGCTGATCCAATGGTCCGATGAAGACCAAACCTATCTCGTTACCCTTCCCGAATGGGCCGAGCGTGTGCTTGGGCCAGTGAGCCATGGCAACACCTATGAAGAGGCTGTCCAGCATGGCCGCGAAGCTTTGGAAGCGCTGATCGCCTCAGCCCATAAACACAACGAACCGTTGCCGCACCCACACATCGTAGCCGGAGTGTGATGCATATCGTTTGGTGAAGCGCACGACTCATGCGATGAACCGCGACACTCTCCGCCCCTGCCTCTTCAGTTGACCAAATGCGCCTCATCCCGCCGCCTGACGCCGCGCGCAGTGATCTCGAATGAGACATCCACATATGCTTGCCACGCTTGACATACCCACTATATTGGAAGCATGCCGGGCACGTGTCGCACTGCGATTTTCCAAGCGTGCCGACGCTTCACATCGCGTTTTAGCACATATGACGAGGGAGGGCGCGGATACAACCGATGGCCGCTACTGCCACTATGGTTCGCTGCCCGCTCTGCGGTGCCACGGTGGCTCCTGACCAGTGGGGTCTCGTCGAATGCTCCTGCGGCTGGGGCGGCCACGGCGACCCGCTCGAATCCGCCCGTGGACTCCGCCGTCTCGTCATGCGCGTAGATCGCCGCCTCGCCACCCGCACAGCTCGCGCCGACCTCGTCCGCCTCGGCAGTGGGCACTGGCAGCCTGGTCGGCTTGGCCTCGTCTATATGCTGGCCCTCCTCCTGGCGAGCACGCTGATCTATATGGTGATCGCCGCCGTTCTCGTCGGACTCGCCGCATTCGCCTTCAGCCTGATCCGCGACCATGCCTGGATTGGCGCGAGTGTCATCGCCTTCCTCTTTGTTGTCTTTAGCCTCTCGCTGCTGCTCGACCGTATCCGACCCAAGGGCGTCGAAGCGCCCCGCGCGCGCTTCCCGCGCTTGTGGGCCGCGCTCGACGATGTCCGCGCGCGCACTGGCGCGCCGTTGCCACATCGTGTCATACTCGTTCCCCAGGCCAACGCCTATGTCTTCCAGCACCGTCCGCTGCGCCGGCTCTTCCGCCGCGAATTAGTATTGGCGCTGGGTGCGGGTTGCCTCCCATTGCAAAGCGAACTGGACGTGCGCTCGCTGCTCGCGCACGAACTGGCGCACTATCGCCACGGCCATACCGCCCTGCATCGCTACTACGCTCGCGCCGAGCGTGCGCTTTCCGACTTCACCAACATGCTCACCGAGGCGGGCGAAACGCACGGCGTTCTCACGCGCTCCTATCGAACGGGGGGCAGTTTCAGCTTCGTCGTCGGGGCAGGCGCCATGCTCGCCCTGCTCTTCACGCTGCCCCTACGTCTCATCCTCTTCATTTTCCATCTGTTGCGGCTGGCCGAGAGTCGCGCGGCAGAGTTCGAGGCCGACCGCACCGCCATCAACGCTTATGGCTCTCAGGCGCTTGCTGACAACCTCACCGCCCTTCTTGTCGCCGATCACACGCTGCGGGGCACCGCGTCATCGCTGCGCGCCGACATGCTCAAACACAATAGTCGCAGCATCTACGCCGAGATGCGCCGCCACTATGCCGCACTGCCGCCCACTGTGATCCTCCACCTGCGCCAGGAGTCACTGCGCGAGTTCCGCTCGCTGGAGCGCAGCCACCCGACGACGCCCGACCGCCTGCGCGCCGCCTCTATCGCCGCCGTCCCCCCACCGCCCGACGTGCCGCACACGACATCCACTGATCTCCTCACCCCCGCTGGCGCGACCGGACCCGAAGATGTGGAAGCCGAGCTTACCGCATTGCTCTTCGCAGAACGGCACAGTCGGCGTCGCTGAACAGTGGTAACGCCAGCCTGACCGCGACGACGCCCTACGCACTGTAGGGAAGCGTAGTCCCAAGGGACATGATTGATGACGATGTGGCGCTACTGTCTAGATCACACACCGGAAGGAGAGGAGCGCGTATGCATGTTGTTCAACAGATATTCCCGATTTTCTTTGTCATTTCATGGGTCGGCATAGCGATCACCCTGTTCTTGCGCCTCCGTGCAAAGCAACGCGACTATCTGCGGCGGTTCCCTCCAGTAGCTGGCATTCCGCTCGATATGTATATGGGTGGGAATCCGTTTGGCGCGGTGAATCGCGCGATCTTCCGGGTCTCGTGGCGGCGTCAGGCCGACCCGGAATTGGAGCAATTCCGGCGCGCGGTGTGGCGTCGCTCTCGTGCCCTTGCTTTTTGGACTGTTGGGTTTCCGCTCCTGACTTTCGCCATCGTGGCGCTTTTGATCCTCGCTGGGTATGTGCATTAGCAGTAATCGCCAGCGCGGCGACAGCACCACAGTGCTGAACTACTACAACGCGCGGTATTATGATCCGGTTGCGGGGCGGTTTGATGCACAATAGGTGCTTGCGAAGAAAGTAGGTGGTCATGGACACTGAGCAGCAAATGCCAGCCATAAGCATAGGGGAGGTGGTGGCGGTTCTGATAACTATACTTGGATTCATCGGGACAATAGCGTTGATCCGAACGATCTCACCGAACTTCGCACATATGCCACCCGGCACAACGGATTGGCTTGTGGCGCGACTGGCGATTGGCGTATATGCACTCATTGGCGGCGTCGCGGTCATCGCTGTACGAGTTCATACAACCCGAGCCTCCCTGCATTACCGGCTCGCATCTCACCCTGGTTGGCTCATGGTTACTGGCGGTGTTATCCTTGATGGCATACTGCTCATCGTCGAGAGATACCCAGAACTAGCGGCTATTTCCGGTATTGTTGCTATCGTTACGAGCATAGCAACGCAAATGTTTGTGTTTGCACTCAAACGTTGACACCCTCGACAACACCAGCGGGCTAGTGGACGCTGAGCAGTTATATTATCGTTATGGCGGTGTGCGCTTCGC
The DNA here is from genome assembly GCA_030167145.1 of Ktedonobacterales bacterium. GTDB lineage: Bacteria > Chloroflexota > Ktedonobacteria > Ktedonobacterales > JADMIN01 > SMAG-U1939. The sequence goes on from CP126532.1 coordinate 2,061,695, forward strand.
CACGGGAACCATATGCAAAGGCACAGATTGCCATGGGAGTTGATTGTCACGGATGGGTCGAGGTGCGTGACCCCACCACACCCGCCACTGAGGGCTTGCGTTTCCCAGGCTGGTGGAGCGGGGTGATCCGCATGAAAGATATCGTCGAACGTAACTATCAGGTGTTCGGCTACTTCTTCGATGTGCGCAATCCCTTCGAGACGGCGCTCGCGGGTCGCCGTGGCATCCCCTGGCACATGTCGCAAGAGGCACTGGCGGATGTGATTGACCCAAACGACCTGCCCGCCGTCTCCTGGGTGCTATGGTCCGAGATACTGGCCAGCGATTGGCAGTCCAAGCTTACACTACCTCCTGGCTGGAGCCTGCTGTTCGCGCTCATAGAGCAACTCGCAGCCTATTATAGCGGAGACCGTGTCAGGCTCGTCATCTGGTTTGATGACTCTATTGGGATCTGATAACCCGCCACGGCGAGTTTTGCGGCCGCAGGCCTTCAGGCGCGGTTTCAACTGCCCGCCACCCCACCCCGTCTCACTCGAACAGGGGGCGGTAATCCAGTTCGTATGATGGCTCGCGCAGCGCACGTTCGCCGGTCACTTTCGCGGGCACGCCGCCCACCACGGTGTACGGCTCCACGTCGCGTGTGACTACTGCGCCCGCCATGACTACCGCGCCCTCGCCAATCGTCACCCCCGCCAGAATGGTCGCGCGCGCGCCAATCCAGGCGTAATCGTCAATCACGATTGGCTTATATTCATCCCTGAAGTTGGGGTCGTTCATATCGTGCGTTCCCGTCACCATCCAGACCCCGGCCGAGATGCTCACGTGCTGCCCAATCACCAGCCCACCGGTCGTATAGATCAGGCAGCCATGATTGATCACCGTGCCCCGGTCAATCGAGACACGTTTTCCACTGGTGCGGATCCCCGCCATCTGCACACGCTGTCCCATCAGAATCGAGGCGCCAGGGCCGATGTACCACCCCAGCATACGCCGGTACCAGGCGTGGCGGATCGTGAATGACGGAACGTAGGCGATAATATTGCTCGTCGTGTACTTCACCACCGCGGCCAGCGCATAGCGCATCGCCGTGCGGGAACGCCCCACGCCATTCGCGAAATTGCGTTTCATCCTGACGCCCTCCACCCGGACCCAGCCAATCGCGCCGCGTGCCGATTGGTCGTCGTCAAAGCGTGGCTGGGTGTCGCGCTCATCCCGCCCCAGCGGAACTGAAGCGACACCCCTGCGCTTATGCCGTATCGCGCTTGCCAACGCCGAAATGTCTTCTCGTGGAATCGTGCCCAGAATCGCCGCCGCACTGAGATACACCAGCGCCGCCGTTGGCAGCATCACAAAGATGCTGACCGTGCCGAGGAGATGAATCACCACGGCCATCACCAGGGCCGCGCACACGGCCTTTAGCGCTACACGCAGGCTGCCCAGTGGGAGGAAGCGTCGCATAATCAGGGCCACACCGATGCACATCAGCAAAAGCTCCGTCAGCGAGGTGGCCATCGCCGCGCCCACATGCTGGTAGCGCGGAATCAAGAACAGATTGACGCCGAGGTTGAACACCAATGCTATGGCTGCCATGAGCGTAATCTTCTTTTCTTGTTTGGTGCTCATCAGAATCGTACTGATGGCCGAATTGACGTACAAAAAGACCAGTCCGGGGGCCAGCGCTTGCAGCGCGGGGATGGTGTGGAGGAACTCTTGCCGGTGATAGAGAAAGCCAACGATACTCGCCGCGCCAACAATGAGCGCCGTCGCTACTGGCAGCGCGAAGAAGAGCAAGAAGTTCAGCGTCTTTTCGAGGGCCAGCTTGAGGCGCTTTTCAGAGGCTGGATCAGAGGTGGCCGAGAATTGCGAGAAGACTGGATAGAGAATCGCCATGATGATGATATTCGGCAGAAAGCAGAGGGTATCGAAGAGCCGGTAGCCCGCGCCATACCACCCCACCACCGCGTCATTGGTGAAGAGCGAGAGCAACACCGTATCAATGCGGTAATAGATCACGCCGAGTACGCCATACGCCAGAAACGGTAGCGCCGAACGCACCAGTTCCCGAATGTGCGACCGGTCGAAGCTGAAGCCAATGCCCGTCAGGCGGAAGAACCAGAATCCTTGCCAACTCGCCGTCAGCAGCGCCCCGCCCAGCAGCACCAGCGCCATCACCTCCACGCCCGCGCCCAGCCGCAGCAGCAGAATGCCAATCGCCGCGCCCAGTCCTTTTTCCAGAATGGTGCCGACCACGGGAAAAACCGCGTGCTGCACCGCATAGTGCAGCGAGGCGAATGTGCTGGCGACCGCGCTCCACAGCAAGGTGAAGCCACAGATCGCCACCAGCGCCCGCTCTTGCGCGTCGTAGCCCAGCAGCCAGCAGAGCAGCAGAATCAGCGCGTAGAGCGCCAGCCACAGCGTACTCTTGATAATGAGGGTGCTGGTAAAATAGCGCCGCGCCTGCTCTGGTTTCTGCGCGATGTCGCGGATCAACTGCTGATTGAAGCCGAACTCCAATGGGAAACCGATTAACGCGACAAAACTGATGGCGAAGTAGAGCTGCCCAAACTTCGCATCGCCGAGGAAACGCCCGTAGGCCATCGTCAGCAGTAGCGTGGAACCCCAGGTCACCGCCTGGCCTATCAGCGACAACATCGTATTACTGATAATGCGGCGGAGAATCGCCGCGCCGTGTTCATGGCTCTGTTCGCCAGCGATGCGCAGTGTCTCGGCGGCGAGCGCTTCGACACTGAGGGGGATGGTCGTCGCGCTACGCTCTTCTTGAGCGGAGATCATGCGTGCGCCCTCCTGCCAGCCTGCCCATTCGGCGCTGACCGCACCCGAAGGGCCGCCAGGCGTGCGCTCAGGGCGCGCGTCAGCACGCTACCGAAATCACCCAGCGCGGGCAGCGGGTCGCGCCAATCCAGCACCGAATAGACGTTTTTGCCGAAGAGCGACTGCGCATACGCGAGCGGTGTGGTCATGCCGGCGCGCATCAACTGCACGCCCGCTGGCAGATCGGTGATGGCGCGGAGCCAGCGCGCTCCATAGCGCGGTGTGGCTGGCTGCGGCGCATGGCCCAGAATGTCGCGGTAGTGAATGTAGGGGAAATCCAGCCCACAGGCGCGACACAAGCCATGCCAGCCCCAGGGCCGTACATTGATATCCAGCAGCTTATACTGGTGGTCGCGGGGGTCGAGCTTGAACTCCACCTCGGCCATGCCCGTGACCCCCATGAACCGCAGCACGCGATCCGAGAGGTCATAGAGTTCCGGCACTTCTACCGCCCGCACGAAGCTGCTGCCCAACCCATAATCTATCGGATACTGGCGGATGCGTTGCGCTGTCATCCGTAGCACTGGCTCGCCATCTTTGCAGTAGTTCGCCACGGAATACTGCTGTGTGCCGCCACCGGGAATGATCTCCTGGATCATGATTTCGTCGGCGCTGATGATGCTCGCCGCACGCGCATACTGGCTGCGTAGCTCGTCCAGATTGTTGGCGGGCAGCGCCTTCAGCCGGATGGCATATTGCAGATGCACCGAGATTGCCGGCTTGACGATCACCGGATAGGTGATATCCAGGCCATCCAGTTCATCTACACTCGCCGGATACCACGTCTGGGGATACGGCACACCAGTTTCGCGCGCCATGCGATCCGTCAGCCGCTTATCGCCTGCCCAGCGCAGCACGCTCCAATCTTGGGTGGCAAGCTGATAGACCGCGCCCAATTGCTCATGGTGGCGGGCTACAAGTTCCACCACCTCGTCTTGCATCGGCACCAGCACCCAGCGTTCCAGCCCATGCTCTTTCGCCAGGCGCAGCAGATAGGACACGAATGCTGGATCTTCCATCGAATCTGGCCAGGTGAAGCGTTGCGTCACATAGCGCGAATACCACGCCGAACGCGGCGTGGTATCAATCACCGCGCAGGGGATGCCATGACGCCCCAGGCTACGCGCCACCGCCAGTGCCTTGAAGTCGCTGCCGAGCAGCACCGCGCCGATGTTCTGCTTCCGCACTGCCATACGTGTTCCTACCTGATTCTTTCAGATGTCCAGCGGTGTCCCCGCGACCTCTCGCTGGGGTCGCAGGGAAGGCGCTGGGGATGAGGTTCCGCCCCCGCGAGGACTATGCCTTGCCAGCGAGCGCGGCGCTCGTCTCGCTCTGGCCCACGCCAACGCCCGCAAATACCGGCTGGCGCATCTGCCGCTCGGCATGCCAGCGAATCTGCCGCGCGCTGACCTTGGCGCCCGCGACGAACCGGCAGAGCGGCCCGAAGTTGTAGCTGGCAATCGCGCCCGCGAAGTAGAGATTGGGCGCTGACGACTCGAACCAGCGGTTGAGCACCGGAAAGCCGTCGTGTTGGGCAAGCTCCTCGCGCAGCGCCGGATCGAGGAAGGGGAGGCGCTCCAGATGTGGGCGATAGCCCGTTCCTAAAAAGAGATGATCCACCGTTTGGCTCGTGCCGTCGCTCAAGTCCAGCCGCAGCGCGTCGCCTTCCGGCGTGGCGCGCACGATCTCCGCCTCGGTCACGCCGACCAAACCCTCGACCCGATGCCGCAGCCACGGCGCGCCCGACGGACGGATCGCGCGCTGCTCTACGCGGGCGCGTGTCTCTGCGGGCAACTGCCGGAACAGCAACGGGAAGTGAATCAGCCAGTTGTATCCCGGTGGCCCCACATCGCTAGAGGGGTAGAAGACATGCTTCGCTGGTCCGGTGTAGCGGTAGAGCTTGCGGTTGATCCACACCACTGGCCCGCGTGCGATGATCTCCACCTCGGCGGCCCCAACCTCGTGCAGGAACGCCGCCGTCTGCACGGAACTCTGCCCGCGCCCCAGCACCGCGACGCGCTTGCCCTTGAACTGCTCGAAATCCTTATGCACCTGGGTATGCGTCGCCAGCGAAGAGGGCAGGTCGCGCGCAAACGCCGGAATCTCGGCGAAGGATTCGATGCCGACGGCCACCACCACCTGGCGCGCCTTGAGGCTGCGCCCATCCGCGAGTTCCACGTGAAACTGCTCGCCGTCGCGCGTTAGCCCATGCACATAGGTCGGGTCTACGTGCGAGACGGTCTGCTGCTGAAACCATTTCCCATACTTTACAAAGTAGGGCAGCGGGATTGGCTCGCGGTGTAGCGCCTGAATCGCGCTGGTGTAGCGGTCCAGGTTGTACTCTGCGGTGGGGTCGGCAAGCGATGAGGCCGACCAGACGGACTTCAGGTGCATGCCATCTGGCATGTTCGCCCAAAATTGCATCGTCTTGCCAAACACCTGCACGGGCAAGCCGCGCGCTTCGAGATACGCGGCGATGGAGAGGCCATACGGCCCCGCCCCTATCACGACAACAGGATCATCATTCACGGCGGGTCACTCCCCTGAGAAGATGGTTGCGCGGCGCATCCAAATGTCTGCTCGGCGGCGCTACGCGGTGCGCGCTGGGCTGATTGCCCCGTCGGAGCCACATGTTAGATACCCCCGACATATCCCAAAGTAGCATTCGGGTGTTCTCATGTGATGTTTATATCGGTAGAGAGTCAGTGTAATTGCGGCGCCTCTGGGGAAGACAGCGTAACCAGCGCGCGGTGAGGTGGTAGCGGGACATACACCCAGGCGCATCTTCACTACCCCATCTTCACAGCCGATAACACCGCGCCGTCATGGGTGTTGCGCTACTCTTGAATGGAGACCTGCACCAGAACAATTGTGAGGTGGTATTGCCGTGCAACGTACATTTGAGATCATCTTCCGCCATCCCTGGCGTCTCCTCGCCATGTTGATCCTGATTCCCGCCGTCTCCCTTGCCGCCGTCTCCTTCCTGCCACGCAGCTATGAGGCCACCGCGACCTTGTTCAGCTTGCATCGCTATTCGGTCATCGGCTCGACTGGCTCAGAGAGCGATCTGCTCTCAACCCCCGCTGAAACCCAGGCGACCACCCTGACGGAACTGCTCCAGACCAGGCTCTTTTGCCTGGCGGTAGCCAGCGAAGCCACGCTCGATACGACCCTCGACGCCGCTACGCGCGCCGATCCGCAGAAGCGCGACGACGCGCTCTATAAGGATCTCTCGACACATGTCCTGGCGGTGGCACAAGGCGCGAATCTGGTGATCATCACCTACGACAATAAGAGTCCACAGATGGCGCAACAGGTGGTCCAGGCGGTGATTGACCAGTACGCCAGCCAGGGCGTCAGCTATGCGATCATTGACGGACAGCGGCAACTCAGCGTCTACCAGACGCAACTGGCCAACGCGCAGAAACAGGCGAGTACGGCAGCGGCAGCGGAGGCGCAATACATCGCCCAGCACCCCACCATGTCTCACGCTGATCTGTTGAACAATCCCCAATATGTTCTGCTCCATGCGCAGACCCTTCAGGCGCAGAGCACCGTGCAGAATCTGCAAACCAGCATCGCCACACTCAACCAGAGCATCGCCGTGATCCAGGGTGGTAATAAGTCGAGCACGCTCTTCTCTGTGGTGGATGCGCCGGTCGTGCCTACGAAGGCCGTCTCCCGGGTCAAGCTCTTCCTGCTCGGTGGCATTGGTGGATTGGTCGGTGGATTGCTCGCCTGCGCGCTCTATCTCGTGCTGGCTTTCCGGCGCGACCGAGCTATCTATTCTCCCATGGATGTGGCGAAAGTGACGGCTCTTCCGGTTCTTACGTTACTTCCTGATATATCGCCGCGCCGCGCATCGCTGGCAATATCAGGCCCGTTCGCCGGAATTCTCTCGCGCTAGCCTTCCGCACCGGCCCGTCATTAGGCGCCCACCATTGATTGCACATCAACCATCAACCATTGAACTTGCGAGGAGTACGACATGGCGATACACAGGGAAGCGACGCTGGACGGCGACACGGCGCATGATGATGACGACGCGGTAGCGACCTCACCGCGCGGCGCCGTGCGTATCGTGCCATCCGTGCCATCGTCATCGTCCTCCACCGCGCCAGACATCACTAATCGGCGTCTGAGTGGCCACGACGACAAGGACAAGGCGGTTGCCCGACCCCGCACAGATCGTGATGCCGCCAATAGCCGATTCATCCAGGAGCAGTGCCGCAAGCTCTGCCTTTCCGTCTTCTTCCGTGAATCCTCGCCGGTCCGCAGCATTGGTTTCACCAGCGCACTCGGCGGCGAAGGCAAGACCTTCGTGGCGCTCACGACCGCTAGCATCCTGGCCAACGATAGCGCTGACCCCGTCACCTATATCGAATGCAACTGGGAACACCCCACCATCCACGACCATTTCAACCTGCCGCCCTCGCCGGGACTCGCCGAGTGGCTGCGGCAAGAGGCAAGTGAAGCTGAGGTGCGTCACCAGGTCGCGCCGAACCTCACCGTCATACCCGCTGGTAATGCCAGAGATGGCGCGGTGAAGCTGTTGCGCCTGCTCCGCGAGAAAAGCACCGTCGGGCAGCTCAGCGGCACGCAAGACCTGGTCGTCGTCGAGCTGCCGCCAATCGTCTCCTGCTCGTATGGCCCTCTGGCCGCAAGCATTGTCGAATCGCTAATTGTTGTGGTGCGCTCTGGCGCGACTCCTGAACCGATCTTCGCCGAGGCCTGTTCACAGCTCAAGAACCTGCCCGTCGAGGGTGTTCTGCTGAATCAAGTCCGCAGCCGCATTCCCGCGTGGCTCCGGCGCATACTCTAGTCAGGAGGAACGCCGCGCATGGTCACGATTCTGGGCCTGCTGATGATATTCCTCGCCATCGGCATCTTCACCCGGCGGTTCAACCGGCTGACGCGCACACTGGTCGTGGTCATCGTCGCTGGCGTGGTGCTGCGCCTCTACCTGGGCGGTTGAAGACATCATGAAGATCCTGACCCCAACGCCGTCGCCCATCACCGCCGACACCCCCACCACCATCCCGGCCCTGCTCACCTGGCGCAGGCGTAGCGACCGCAGCCTCTTCGCGTTGATTCTGGTTGGCGCTTTGGTGGTCACGCCGCTGCTGACGCTTGCGGGGGGGGTATTCGGCTTCGGGACGATCATTGCGCTGTTGGGGGCGCTGCTTGTTACGGTGCTGATCGTGCGCTGGCCGGTGGTCGGCTTCTTCCTGACTACGGCGTGCGTGGTGCTGATAGAGCAAGAGGCGTTAGCCTTTCCAATCTTCACCGACCGCCTCAACATCTTCTATTGGCCGCCGCGCCTGGCGGGTCTGCCCGAACGCCCCATTGGCCTGCTGCTGCTCTTGCCGCTCTTTGTCGTGCTCTGCCGCCGTCTCGCCACGCGCCAGACGCCGCTCCAGCTTGGCGCGCTTTTCGCGCCACTCGCGCTCTTCATCGGTTGCGTGGTCATTGGTGTGCTGCATGGTATGGCGGCGGGCGGCGACACCAAGATCATCGTCCTCGAAGTTCGCCCATTTGAGTATCTCTTTCTGGCGTACCTGCTAGCCTACAATCTCGTCGCCACGAAGCAACACCTCAAGCTGTTCTTCTGGATCGTTATTCTGGGCGCGGGCGTTAAGTCGCTGCAAGGCATGTACATCGTCTACGGGATACTTGGTGGTCACTTTGCGGACAAGAATGAGATCATGGCGCACGAGGAATCGTTCTTCTTCGCCGCGCTGCTGGTGCTGGTCGTCCTGTTCTGCCTGCAATACCGCTACCGCGCGCAACTCTATACCGCCCTCGCCATTCTGCCGTTCTTGCTTATCGCGCTCGTCGCCAACAACCGCCGCGCCGACTATATGGCGTTTCTGATCGGCGCGGTTATCGCCTGGGTGCTGGTGATCGTCGTCGCCAGCCCGCGCGCCCGCACGAAGCATCTGCTGGTGTTCGCGTTCTGCGCTGTGCTGGGATCGGGCTATCTGGTCATATTCAGTCACGCCAGCGGCTCGTTCGCGGAACCGGCGCGCGGCATCGTTGCCTCGATCCACCCCGACCCATCTGATACGCGCGATGTCCTCTCTAACCTCTACCGCGATTTCGAAAACGCTGACCTGAAATACACTGCCAAGCAAAGTCCCGTCATTGGCTGGGGCTTTGGCAGACCATTCCTGCAGCCACTGGTTCTCCCCAACATCATCACCCTTGATCCCTACTACCTCTATATCCCACACAACACGATCTACTGGATCATGATGCGACTGGGCATGATTGGCTTCTTCGCGTTCTGGTATTTCATCGCGGCCATCATCATTCGTGGCGTCCACATTCTCCGGCGGCTCAACGACCGCTATCTGCAACTGATCGCGATCTACATCGTCGCGATTACCTTCATGGAAATTGTCGTCGCCTACGCCGATTATCAGCTCTTCTTCTATCGCAACGTCATCTATCTGGGCCTGCTCGTCGGCATCCTGATGAAGCTCCCCGCGATTGACGCCAGCAGTGACGCCAGCGCCCAAGCCGTGCCTACGGCAGAACAGGCGGCGCAGAGGCCAGATATGCAGCCACGGAAAGACATCCAGAAAGAGGCGGTCGCGCCCCGATGAACATCCTCGTCGTCACCCTCAACGTGCCGCGTCCATCCTGGGGCGCGGGCACCCGCAACTACCAGTTGTTGCGCGCCATGGGCGAGCGCCATCGCGTCTCGCTTTTCGCGCTCGCGGAAGATGCCCCGGCGGGCGAGCGCGACGCCGATTCGCTGCGCGAATTTACCCGCGCTGTGTATGTCGTCCCTGTACCGGCGATCCAGCGTAAGCGCCTGCAACAGTTGCTCTGTGTCGCGCGTGGGCGCTCCTACTGGCTTACCGCCTACTGCCCACCAGCGGCGGGTGCTGCGCTTGCGGCGCTTTGCCAGCGCGAGCACTTCGACGCGGTGGTTTTCGAGAGCGTGCTGGTCGCGGGCTACGCCACCCCGCCAGGCGCGCGGGTGATCATTGACCAGCACAACATCGAGCACGAATTGGTCTGGCGGACGTATGAGCAGGAGACCTCGCCTCTGCGCAAATGGTACAGCCGCATGGAATACACCCAACTCAAAAAGGGTGAACTGGAGCGCTGCCGCCGCGCTGATGCCATCCTCGTCACCAGCGAGCGCGAGCGTCTGCTGCTGGGCAAGCTGCTGCCAGAGAGCGTGATCGCGGTTGCGCCCAACGGGGTGGACCTGACCACTTTCTCGGCTGCGCCGCTCGACGGTGGCATGACCGAAGAAGTAGCCGACCGCATCGTCTTTACCGGAACGCTCGGCTACTATCCCAATGAGCAGGCCGTGCTGCACTTCGCTGAGCGCTGCTGGCCGCTGATCCGCAAGCAGGTTCCCCGCGCCACCTGGCAGATCGTCGGCAGCAATCCGCCCGACTCGGTGCGGCAACTCGGTGTGCTTCCGGGCGTCACGGTCACTGGGACAGTGCCTAGCGTACAGCCGTATCTCGCGGCAGCCAGTATCGCCGTCGTGCCGCTGCTGGTGGGCAGCGGCACCCGACTGAAGATACTCGAAGCGCTGGCGATGCGCAAGGCCATCGTCACCACCAGCCTCGGCTGCGAGGGCATCGCGCTCACTGCGGGTCAGCATGCGCTGATCGCCGACGAACCTGACGCCTTCGCGGCGGCGGTGGTGCGGCTGCTGAAGGAGCCGGAAACCCGCGCCGCACTGGGAGCCGCCGGGCGCGCGCTCGTCGAAGAACAGTATAGCTGGGACCGCTGCGCTGAGCCACTGGTGCGCGTCCTCGAAGAGACGAACTAGCGGAGGTATCTATGCAATTCCTGCACATCATTGGGTGGGTGGTGCTCGCGGCAGAGATCGCGCTGGCGCTGCCGATAGCGTACCTCTGCTTGCTCGCGCTCTCGGCCATCCTCACCGCGCGCCGTCGCCGAGTCAGCGCCGATGCTCCGTCCAGTGGTGGCCGGGAGCATACCACCGCGAGCGCAGAGCCGCGTTTCGCCGTGCTCATCCCCGCGCACAACGAAGAAGCGATGATCGGCACGCTGCTGGCGAGTCTTGCCGAACTGCGCTACCCGCGCGACCACTACACGGTGTACGTTGTCGCCGACAACTGCACCGACCGCACCGCCGCAATCGCGGAACAGACCGGCTGGGCCAAAGCGCTGGTCCGCACCGACGCCACACGCCGGGGCAAAGGCTATGCGCTAAGTTGGGCGTTCCAGCGATTGCACGACCAGCGGCCACATTACGATGCCTATGTCATTCTCGACGCCGATTCCATCGTCGTGCCTGGCTTCCTCGACGCTTTTGCCGCTGAATTCGCGCGCGGGGCGACCGCTATGCAGGCCTGTAACACCGTGCTGAACACGGTTGAATCGCCCAGCACCGCGCTGCGATGGCTTGCGCTGACCCTGATGAACCATGTACGCCCGCTGGGCCGCAACGGCCTGGGAGCCTCCTCCACCCTCACCGGCAATGGCATGTGCCTGAGCTACGAATTGCTCGAACGCTTCCCATGGGAGGCGTTCGGCGTGGCGGAAGACTATCAGTATTACCTTACGCTGGTTCTCAGCGGTCAGCGCGTGCGGTATGTGCCCGGAGCGCTGGTGCGTTCGCACATGCCCACCTCGTTCGCTCAGCTACAGACACAAGACATTCGCTGGGAATCGGGCGCACCCGAAACGTCTACCACGCGCACCGGCCTGCGGCTCATCGCCCGTGGCCTGCGCGCCCGCGACATCGTGCGTCTGGACGCCGCCGCCGAACTCTTCACCCCGCCGCTCTCGCTGCTGCTGGGGAGCGTCGCGGCCATCTTCGTCGCCGCGCTCGTCGTGTCGCTGCTGCTGCGCTCGCCGCTACACATCACGCTGGCGACGCTGCTGGCGCTTGGCCTCGCGGGCTATTGCGCCTCCGCTTTCGCTATGTTGCGTCCCCCACGCGCCGTCTACACCGCGCTGCTCTACGCCCCCGGCTACATGGCGTGGAAGCTGTGGGTGCAGGTCGTCCTGCGCCGGAGCAAGAAATACGCGGGCAAATGGACACGCACCACCCGCCCCGCTGAACTGCCCGCTGAGGTGAAATGAGTATGAGAATGTCAAATGATACCATTCGCGTCGCCGCCGTCACCTTCGACTACTATCCCTTCGATGTGCGCGTGCGCCGTCTGGCCGAGGCGGCTGCCGACGCGGGCTACGACATGGACGTGATCTGCCTGCGCGAGCCAGGTGAGGCGCGCCGCGAAGTCTACAACGGCGTCAACATCTACCGCGTGCCGCAGCATCGTGGCTTCGGCAAGGCGCTGCCGCTCACCGTGCTGGCGTGGTGCTGGTTCATGCTGCTCAGTGGGGCTTTGCTGACACGGCTGCACCTGCGTCGCCGCTACGATGTCGTCCATGTCCACAACATGCCCGACTTCCTCGTATTCTGCGCCCTCATCCCCAAGCTCCTGGGCGCGAAGGTCATCCTGGACGTGCAGGATGTCAGCCCTGAATTGATGTCGGCCAAAGCCGGACAGGGACGCGCCCGCGCGCTGCTCTTCCGCCTGGCCGCACTGCAAGAGGCCATCTCCGCGCGCTTTGCCGATTCGGTGGTCACCGTCGGCTGGCCCTTCGAGCGGCTGCTGCTGGCCCGTGGAGTCCCCCAGAAGAAGCTCGCCATCGTGCTCAATAGCGCCGATCCCAAGCTCTTCCCACCGTCGCGCCGCTGTTCCGCGCCCAGCGAGCAGAGCCAGGGCAGCGCGGAGCAGCCGCTCATCATCATGTATTGGGGGACTGTCGCCGAGCGCAATGGCCTCGACATCGCTATTCGCGCGCTGGCGCTCGCGCAGAAGCAGATGCCCCACCTGCGGCTCGACATTATGGGCCGTGGTGAACATCTACCCGCGCTGCGCCAGCTTGCCGACGAGCTAGGCGTCGCTGGGAGCGTCCGCGTCAGCGATCCCGTCCCTGCCGAGCGCATCGTAGACTTCGTCGTGCATGGCGACATCGGCATTATCCCCTACCGCGTTGATGGCTTCGCCGAACTGGTGCTGCCCACCAAAGCCTACGAACTCGCGTGGATGCGCCGCGCGATCATCGCCTCAGATACCGACGCCATTCGCTCGATGTTCCGACCCGAATCGCTGATGCTCTGCGCGCCCAGCGACCCGGAGAGCTTCGCCGCCGCCATCGTCGCGCTCGCCAGCGACCCTGCCAGACGCGAGCAGTTGGTGGCCGCCGCCGCCGAAGACTACGTGCCGTATCAGTGGGAGGCCATGGGCGCCCGCTATCAACACCTGCTCGCCACGCTCAGCCATAAGCGCGCCGCCGCTCGCGAACCCGAAACGGCTTCTGTCTCCACCCGCTAAGACCGCGTGATACACTGGGGGCAGGCATTGCAAACAACAAAGGGGGAACCGCTCATGGCAACCATCGCCGACGAACTCACGTCACTCCTCGCGCAACTCCCACAGCGCGACCAGGAGCGCGTGCTCGATTTCGCCCGTGCCCTCGCCCATCCACCCGACTTCCCCCACACCCCATTACCAGAAGGTAGTCCACCAGACGCTTTATTGCGGATCCGCGTTGATCCCGAAGTGGGTGAGGCCATGGAAAAAGCGATGGAGGAGTGCGAGCGGATCTGGCCCGATGAGTAGTGCTAGGCCGACAAGTGGAAGTGGCCTCTACATCCTGGATACGAGCATCTTGATCCTGTCGCTTCGGGGCGACGGTACGATACGCGCGCGGCTTGCGACAGCGACGAAGCTCTACATTCCAAGCACTGCGCTTGGCGAACTGTATTTCGGCGCCTATGGTTCGCCAACCCGCTCTGCTGCTGCGCTGGCCGATGTCGCCGCGCTCGCGGCGACCAACACCATTCTGGGGACGGATGCGGTAACAGCGGATATTTATGGGCGCCTCAGGCAAGAACTCAAACACAAAGGTTTCTCCATGCCCGATAACGATCTTTGGATCGCCGCCACAGCCATCCAATATGATGTGACGCTTGCCGCACGCGATGCCCACTTCAACTGGATTGACGGCTTGCGTGCCGAGCAGTGGTGAGAGCCGCGCTTGGCCCTCCATTCCCAATCTCCCCCCTTGCTTTCACTCTCTCACTTCCTGCAATTCTCTGCGCTGGTACGTGCTCTGCGAACCCTCACACTAAGAGCAGCTTCCGCGACAACTGCGCTGTGCGCATTACATCAGGTGAAGCTACCTGCTAGTGAGTGGATGAACAATACCCTCCACACGATTCCCTATGAGCGCGCACCTCGGTAATTCCAGCATTTCGGCAAAGGGGGAGAGCACATGAGTGACCTGGCCAGCGATTCAACTCTTTCCGGAGGGCAGCGCTTCTCCTCCTCGCACATCATCCTGATCGCAGCGACAGCGGCGCTCGGCGGTTTCCTCTTTGGCTTTGATACCGCCGTCATCAACGGCGCGGTTGGCGCGATGCAGACACACTATGGCGCGTCCTCGCTCGCGCTGGGTTTCGCCGTCTCGGCGGCGCTCATCGGCTCAGCGGTCGGCGCGTGGTATGCCGGACCTTTCGCGGACCGCCTGGGCCGTATCCGCATGATGGAAATCGCCGCGCTGCTCTTCGCAGTCAGCACCCTGGGAACTGGTCTCGCTATCACCCTCGTGGACTTCAGCATCTGGCGCTTCATTGGCGGCATTGCCGTCGGCATCGCCAGCGTGATTGCGCCTGCCTATATTGCTGAGATTGCGCCAGCACACCTGCGCGGGCGACTCGGCTCGCTGCAACAGCTTGCTATCGTCAGCGGCATCTTCATCGCCCTGCTCAGCGACTTCGCCATCGCTTCGGCAGCTGGCTCACCTTCGGCTACATTCCTCCTCGGCGCGCAGGCGTGGCGCTGGATGTTCTGGGCCGAAATCATCCCCGCCATTGCCTACGGCACACTCGCGCTCACCATCCCTGAATCGCCGCGCTACCTTGTCGCGCAGGGCCGCGACGATGAGGCGGAGGCCGTACTGCGCAGCATCGTCGGCGGCAGCGCCCACGCGAAGGTTGCAGAGATTTGGGAGACGGTCAAACATGAAGCGCGCCCACGCCTCGCCGACCTGCGCAGCAATCGCTTCGGGCTGCTGCCTGTCGTCTGGATCGGCATAGGCCTCTCCGTGTTCCAGCAGTTTGTCGGTATCAACGTCATCTTTTACTATTCCAGCGTGCTCTGGCATGCCGTCGGCTTCTCTGAGCAGAGTGCGCTCGCCATCACCGTGATCACCAGCGTCACCAACATTGTCACCACATTGATCGCCATCTCCCTGGTAGATCGCGTGGGCCGCAAGCCGCTGTTGCTGCTCGGATCCATCGGCATGTCCGTTTCACTGGGTCTGATGGCGTTCCTCTTCGGCACCGCCCCGCTCGATGCCGCTGGCTCGCCTGTTCTACAGGGTGCGGCAGGCCCAGCCGCGCTCATCGCTGCCAACCTCTTCGTCGTCTTCTTCGGATTCTCGTGGGGGCCAATCGTCTGGGTGCTGCTCGGGGAGATGTTCCCTAATAGCATTCGCGCCATCGCGCTATCGGTGGCGGCAGCCGCGCAATGGATCGCCAACTTTATTGTCTCGACCACTTTCCCTTCACTCAAAGATGCAGGCCTGGGCCTGGCCTACGGCCTCTACACCACAGCCGCGATTCTCTCATTCTTCTTTGTGCTACGCTTTATACACGAAACAAAGGGCAAAGAACTGGAACAGATGTGATAAGGTGACACACGCATGGCAACCACCTGGCTGGATATTTCCGTTCCGCTGCATACCGGCATGGTCCACTGGCCCGACAACCCACCCGTGCGTATTTCGCGCATGCTGGATATTGAACGCGGCGACCAGTGCAACGTCTCGGTGCTTTCGATGGGATCGCATACCGGCACCCACATGGATGCCCCTGTGCATTGGATTCGCGATGGCAAGGGCATTGATACGCTTCCCCCTGACGCTACCATCGGCCCCGCACGTGTCATCGAAATCCACGACACTGTCTCCGTCAAGCCTGAGGAACTGCGCCCACACGCCCTGCAGCGCGGCGAGCGGGTGTTGCTCAAGACTCCTAATTCTATCCGCTGCTGGGGCACCGACACCTTTATCGAAGACTTCGTCTTTATCTCGCGCGAAGCCGCCGCATATCTTGTCTCGTGCGGCGTGCAAACGATTGGCATTGATTACCTCTCCGTCGGTGGCTTCCAGACCGACGCCGCGGAGACACATCGCATGCTGCTTGAAGGCGGCATCTGGGTGATCGAAGGCTTGAACCTCGCGCAGGCACAGCCGGGAACCTACGAATTGGTTTGCCTGCCGCTCCGGATTGTTGGAGGCGACGGCGCGCCCGCTCGCGCGCTGCTGCGCCAGGAGGGCAAGTGAAGCGCAGCCCCTCTGAGCCGTTCCGAAGATGGCTGACCCGCGCTCCCGGCTGCGCGCGGTTCAACGATCACCTCAACACGCGCACAAAGCACGGCTGCAGAATGGGAAGCCATGGCATGCGTCATGCGCGTGTGACGAACACTACAGCACAGTCATAGCTCTGCCATATCCATCATACCGGCGTAAGGAATCCCGTATCTTGTGACGGATGGTTTGTCCACCCTTCACTGCCATCAGGAGTCATACCAGGAGTCATACGATGAGTGTCTCTGCCCTACCACCCATTTCGTCATCACCTATGCCCGTGCCTCCGAAGCGTAGCGCCGGCACTACTGCCGGGACCATGGCCCCCCCACCGCACGCCGTCATCGTTGAGCGTCGCGCCTATGGTGTCACCCGCCGCAACGACGCGCCGCGTTCGAGCCATGCCCTCTGGACCCCCTCACCCGACCGGCCAGATCCTATCAGTCTACTCGAAGCGTCCAACCGCTCGCGCATCCACGATCTGACCCCAATCCGCTATGGCCGGATGCTCGCCTCGCCGTTCGCGTTTCTGCGCGGCTCAGCCATCATCATGGCCTCGGATCTCTCCACCACGCCCAATAGTGGTATACATGTTCAGCTTACCGGTGACGCCCACATCTGTAATTATGGGGTGTTTGCCACTCCTGAGCGCAAGGTGGTCTTCGGCATCAATGATTTCGACGAGACCCTCCCCGGCCCCTGGGAGTGGGATCTCAAACGGCTGGCCGCCAGCATCATCGTCGCGGGACGCGAGAACGGCTTCTCCAACGCCACGTGCCGCGAAGCCGCTGAACTGGCGGTGCGCACCTACCGCGAGCGGATGCACGAGTTCAGCACGATGTCGCACATGGAAGTCTGGTGCTTCGAGATAGATGTGCGGCAGCTCTTCAGTTCCCTGATGGATGAGGCAGACATGCAGCGTGGCAAGCGCGCCATCAAAAAAACCGACCAGCGTACCGTGAGGCAGGCAGAACGCCGCACCGCCGACCGCGACCTGGGCAAGCTCGCCGAGGTCGTGAACGGGCAGCTCCGCCTCAAGAACAATCCACCGTTGCTGGTCCGCGTTGAAGATCCCAAGATGCTTGAACGGCTCAGAGGGCTGACTGAACGCTATCGCGCCACCCTGGAAGACAACCGCGATGTGCTGCTCAATCGTTATCATCTGGTGGATGTCGCGCGCAAAGTCGTCGGTGTGGGCAGCGTCGGCACCTACTGCGGCATCGCCCTGATGCTGGGCAACGACGGCGAAGATCCGCTCTTCTTGCAGCTCAAAGAGGCGCAGCCCTCGGTGATGGAGGCGTATGTCGGTCGCAGCCGCTTTAGCAATTCGGGCCAGCGCGTGGTGTATGGCCAGCGGTTGATTCAGGCAGCCAGTGACATCTTCCTTGGCTGGACGCGCTCTGGCAACATAGACTTCTATGTTCGCCAGTTGCACGATATGAAGTATTCACCGGAGATAGACGAACTCGACAAGGTCAACTTTACGGTGTATGTGATGGCCTGCGCGTATGCATTGGCGCGGGCGCATGCCCGTTCTGGCGACGCCGCGCAGATCAGCGGCTACATCGGCGGCAGCGACAAATTCGACCGCGCCATCACTACTTTTGCCGAGGTCTACGCCGACCAGAACGAACGTGACTATACGGAATTGGTGGCAGCGACGCGCAGCGGCCGTGTTCCCGCTGAGATGGGCGTCTAGCGAGCAAGGATAGAAGAGACATCGCCAAGTGAGGGATGCGGCAGCGAGAAATACGCTGCCGCGCGGCAAATGTTGTGAATGACGCTATTCCTGGACGCTATTCCTTGACGCTCACCTGATAGGTCTCGCGGGTGGGTGGGGCGGTGAAGAGTGGGGCGAACTTGGCGAGTTGCTGCTGGTAGAAACCCGACGCTTCGTTCGCCTCGAGGTCTGCCACCGTTTCCCAGACGGTGATGGACATCCCTTTGCCTGTGGCAGGATCCACCAGCATGTAGGCGGCACGGAAGCCCTGCTGGGCCTTGGCCGCTGGAACGACGGAGTCGCGGTAGATGCTGGTTGTCTCTTCGACTTTGTCAGGATGCACCTGAACGGTGGTGACACGTGCGTACATTGAATCCCTCGCTTTGTGGTATGTGCGGATGGAGAACGACGCCCTGGCGGCGCAAACACGCGAACCGGGGGCAACTACAGTGACGCTATGACCAGGTGGGTGCATTGAAATCCCTCACCTTGGTCACAGTATAGCACTCGTGTTGTGTGTATTGCTGATTGCGATGGGGTGGTGAGGAGCGGACGTCTTTGCGCGTATGTTCATCAGATGGATGGCGACCAGTCGTTGGCGGTGTCCTCTTGACCGGTGGGGCGTGTGAGAAATATGAGACGAAGCGTGCCGGAAGCAGGTGGAGGGGGGCGAGCAATGGCGGGGCAGCGAAGGAGGAACGCGCGAGGCGCGCTGGTGGTGGCGGTGATCTTCGTGGGTTTGGCGGTGGCGCTGTTCGTACTGCTGCCAGGGCCAATCAACCGTTCGCACACGACACAGATACCGACGCCGGGACAGGTGACGCTGCCGCCAACCGCGCCAGCGGCGGCTACGGCGGCAACGACGGCAACGACGGCAACGACGGCGGGCAAGTAGGGGAGGCGAAGACGATGGAACGCATGAGACGTACCCCGCACACGCCACATATCTCCCGCCGTTCCACGCTGGGAGCGCTGCTGGCGGGGGCATTGTTGCTCAGCGCACTGGGGCTGCTGGCGGCGTGCGGGGGCTATGGCAGTTCGTCCTATATCAAACTGACGCCCCCGGCGGGCACGGCTACAAGCAATCCGGCGTATGCGTATCTCTATTCGCGGATTGATTATCCGTTGGAGTTGCCGGTAAATGGAAGCGACACAGTGACGCTGACGCTCTCGCCGCAGCAGAATCTGCTGGTGGCATCGCCAGGGGCGGGATCTGGTGTGGCGACGGTGGGAGAGCCGATTCCGCTGCCGACGCGCCTGAAGGACTACAGCGACATCGGCGCAGCGGTGGATACGGAGTCGCTGGGGGATAGCCCCATCGTGTGGCAACTGGTGAGCGCGCCGCGTCAATCGCTGCTGACGCCCGCGGATGCGGGGACGGCGCGGCGCTATGTGGAGGCGGTGACATTCCACTGGCATGTGCGGGCGGTGGCGGAGGGGCAGAATCTGGTGCGGGTTGTGCTGCACGTCTACTTCATCTATCTGGATGGCAGCGAGCATGATGGCACGATTCAGGTGTCGGCGTCGCCAGTGCCGATGGTGGCGACGCAAGCGTCGTTTCTGAATACGACACTGCCAGGGTTGCGGCTGCCGCTGGCGGTGGGCAGCGGGCTGGCGGGGCTGCTGGGGCTATTGCGGTTCCTGTGGGATGTGGCGCAGAACGCGAAGGAGGCGAAGGAGACGGCGGAGGGCGCGGCGAGGGCAGCGGCGGCGATCCACGCGCGGGTGAATCAGCGGCGGCAACAGCGGCCGGGATGAGGCGGTTATGCGCTGGCGGCAAAGACGCGCGGTGGTGGGAGCGGCTCACCGTACTGTTGCGCTTGCTCGATGAGTGTTTCGAGTACCGCTTGCCCTTTGCGCGCGGCTTCTTCGATAGTAGCGCCGTCGGTAACAGGTTGATATACGCGCTCTTGCCACTCTGGCAACAGCACGACATACGCCTGATCTTCTTCAGATCATTCGATGACGATGGAGTAGTGACGCGTGTTCATAGCTGTTGCCCCTGGTATCATGATTCCCCCACACTGCACAGAGTATTCTAACATATGCGCTCGCTAGATGCGACGGGTACAGTTGGGCGGATGAATGTGGCGCATGATCCGCCCACCATACCCTCCGCACATATTGTCGTCGTGGTATGCTGAGGCCAGCAATCCGGCGAGATGTTCCGCGCCGCGAAACGAGGTCTACCACTTTGACCCTCCCCCTGGGTAAACCCAGGGGATTCCTGCTTCAGCGAGCCGCGCCAACGCGGGCCGAAGCCTTTGCTGGTCTTACCGACTCTCCACAGGCTGCCACCGCTAGCCCAGCGGCCAAAATATTCTGTGCGGCGTTCACGTCGCGGTCATGGACACGCCTACAGTCCGGGCAGGTCCACTGACGAGTATCCAGCGTCAAGGAGTCTAGCACATGGCCACAGCCAGAGCATTGCTTGGAACTGGGATACCACTGGTCTATGCGGACCAGGGTACGCCCATACCATGCGGCTTTGTACGCCAACTGCCGCACCAACTCCCCCCAGCCGACATCGCTGATGGCTTTGGCCAGCGTGGGATGCTGCGCCATCTGCTTCACGCGCAAGCTCTCGACGCATATCGTTTGGTTCTCACGGATGATGCGTGTCGAAAGCTTATGCAGGAAGTCGCAGCGACGGTCGGCGATGCGGGCATGGATGCGCGCCACCTTCAAGCGCGCTTTCTCGCGGTTCTTCGAGCCGCGTTGTTTCTTGGCATGACGACGTTGGGCTTTCACCAGTCGTTTCTCATCCTGGGTGAAGAAGCGGGGATTACCCACCTTCTCACCACTGCTGAGCACTACGACGTCATGCACCCCCAGGTCCAGGCCCACCTGCCCCGTAGTGGCGGGCAGTGGGGTAATGTCGTCTTCCAGCAGAATGCTCACGAAGTAGCGCCCGGCGGTATCACGGCTGACCGTGACCGTAGTGGGGGTCGCGCCATCTGGCAAGGGGCGCGACCAGTGGATATGCAGTGGGGTGTCCATCTTGGCCAGCGTCAGGGTGCGCGTACACGCATCCCAGCGGAAAGCGGAGGTGGTGTATTCCGCCGCCTGCGAGCCATGCTTTTTGTGGAAGGCTGGATACGTGGCGCGGCCTTCAAAGAAGTTGCGAAACGCCCTATCCAGGTGCCGCAATGCTTGTTGCGTGGGCACGCTAGACGCCTCGTTCAGCCACACGGTTTCCGGCTGTTGTTTCAATACGGTCAGCGCCGCCGAAGTGTCGGCATAGCTGACGCGCTCGTGGCGCTGAGAGTAGGCGTCGGTCCGAAGACGCAACCCCCAATTGTAGACGAAACGCGCGCAGCCAAACGTCCGCGCCAGCACAGCGGCTTGCGTAGGTGTTGGGTAGTAGCGATAGCGATAGGCGCGTTTCTGTCTCACAGTTTCACATTCTGTTTCAGTGCGTGTAAAGCGGCAACACAGTAGTACGAAAGGAGAGCGGCGCTTCTTCCCCAGCTCTGAAGGGCGGGGTATCCGCGCCGCGTTATTTGATGAAGCGCAATATGCTTGCCCCCTGGGCTGAGCCAGTGCCGGACGCGGAGCAGCCGATGACGGCGGCGGCGCTGCTGGCGCGGCCCGACGATGCCTGGCGCTATGAGTTGGTGGAGGGGAGATTGGTGCGTATGCCACCCGCTGGTCCCTGGCATGGAGATATTGCGTCTGAACTCAATGCCGCGCTACGACCCTTCGTAAAGGCCCGTCAACTTGGGCGGGTCTATGCCGCCGAATCTGGCTTCGTAGTGAGCCAGCCGGGCGAGCCAGATACAGTGTTGGCGCCAGATGTGGCGTTTGTGCGTACAGAACGGATTCCTGCCAAAGATAGCCCGGAGCATAGCGGATTCTGGCGGTTGGTTCCTGATCTGGTGGCGGAGGTGGCATCGCCGAGCCAGTATCACCCAGAGTTGGCGGAGAAGGCACGCGCCTGGCTAGAAGCGGGTGCGCGTCTGGTGTGGGTCGTCTGGCCGGAGTCTGAGCAGGTGGATGTGTGGCTGCCAGGGCAGGATGAGCCGGTGGAGACATTGCGCGCGGGCGACAACCTCGACGGGCGCGACGTGGCGCCGGGCTTCACCTATCCGGTTGCAAACCTCTTCGAGTGATGTGCTTGTCTCAGCGCTTCACGCCCTTGATGTTGCGGACGGTGACGGTGCCGAGGACGCAGAAGACGACGAACCAGACGAAGAGCAGCGTGTAGCCGAACTGCTTGCTGCCGAGGGCGATGCCCAGAGAGAGCACCCAGCCGCCAAAGATGGCTGCGAAGACCTGGGGTAGTGTAAGGCCGATATTCCAAACGCCCATGTCGCGGGCGAAGGTGGTTTCGGAGGGCAACACATCGGCGACGAGCGCCCAGTCTACGCTGACGTACGCGCCGTAGCCCAGGCCGAAGACCGCCGCGGAGCCGAAGGCGAGCGTGAGCACCTGCCCCGGCACGAGATACGGCGCAAGGACGAATGCCGCGCCGACCACGGCCATGAACGCGCCGGAGACGTAGACCATGCGCTTGCGCCCGATACGGTCGGACCCCCAGCCAGCAAAAAGCGTGCTTACGGTTGCTGTGAGGGTGAGAATGATGATGAAGGTGGTAGTCGCGCCTTCGGGCGAGGGGGCGTGGGCCACATCACCCATGTAGAGCAAGAGGAAGGTCTGCACCATGTAGACGCCCTGCATAACGAGCATACGGGTGAGGACGACCCAGCTAAAATCTGGGTTGCGGCGGGGACTGAAACCGAAGGCGTAGGCTGCACCGATGCCCGCGAGAATGACGGCGATGAGTTGCAGGATGCTGATGGAGTCGGAATCGGCGGTGAGGCTGGTGAAGCGGAAGAGCACGAGCGCCGCGCCGGTGAAGAGCAGCACCGCCAGCACGGTTAATACGAGTGCGCGCCAGGTGCGCTGGTCGGCGGCACGGTGCGCGGCTGAGATGGTGTCGCCATGCCAGGGTGGCTCGTGAACCGTAAGTGCGGTGAGAACGGCCATGAGGGAGATCACCACAGCAATAGCGCCGTAGGTCAGGGTGATGCCATGGGCGAAGGTGGCGAAGGGCTGAGAGCCGTCGAGGAGTGAGGCAGAGTTGAAAGCGAAGAAGATGGGGACGAGCGCGCCGCCGATCTGGCCGAGGAAGAGCGCCAGCCCCATAATGCCCGATGCCTTGCCGCGCTGCTCTTGCGGCACGAGATCGGGCAGCAGCGCATGGAAGGGCGCGGCGGCGGCGTTGTTGGCGAGCTGGGTGAGCATCAATCCGGCCATCAGCATTAGCAGGCTTGGCGCGAGCGGATTGCCGTTACCTGGTTCGGCGACCAGCGCGGGGCCGAGCGCCATCACCGCCAGTCCGACGACGTTGAGCGCGGTTCCGCCGAGAATGTAGGGACGACGCCGGCCGAAGCGCCCCGGTGTGCGGTCGCTGAGCAGGCCGAAGAGTGGGTTGGCGATGAGGGCAACGATCAGCCCAGGGGCTTCTACCAGTGCCACTACCAATGGCCGGTTCATCAATACCCAATCGCTTCGTGCCGCGATAGTCGCGCCAGGGGCGGCCTGGAAGAGGAGTCCGGTGACCTGGCTGGGGATGAGAATCAAGAGGATCGCCGCCCAGTGGAAGTTGATGGCGAACCAGAAGATGCTGATGGAGATGAGTTCGCCGAGCGAGCGATGCCGTTGCGTCGCTGCCACACCTGCCGTGCTTTGCGTGATCGCCGCGTCGAGTGCCATACTGCTCCCCTCCCGCGCTGCCGCTACCGAAGTTGAGGGCAGTATAGCAGAGGATGGGGTGCGCGACTACCAGCGCAAGCGCCGTCCACCACGTCCGCCACCGCGCGGATCGTCGTCGTCATCCTGGCCACCGGTCTCCTGTTGGTAGCTGGTGTCGTAGCCCGTTTGGTAGCCGGTTTGATATCCTGTCTGATAGCCGGTATCATCGTAGCGGCCCTCATAGCCGGTCTGGTATCCGGTTTGATAGCCGGTGTCGGTGCTGCCGGTTTGGGCGTAGCGTTCGTCGGTGTAGCCATACTCGGCGCTCGCCCCCCAATCGTCCTCGGCGGCGGGATAGCGGTCGCTGTCTTCATAGTCGTCTACGGGTGGCAGATCGTCGAGCAGACGTTTGCGTCCAGTGGTCTTGGCGGCGGGGCGCTGCTTGCCCGCGAGGATCAGCGCGACGGCACAGGCGATGCCGCCGAGCGCTAGCCCCCCGCCCATGAGATAGAGAAGCTGGTCTATTGGCCACCCTGGGAACCTGGTGACGAAGGCGGGCGCGTTGGGGTCGCTGGCGGTGGCGTCAAAGAAGAGGACGAAGGCGGCGGCGCCAACCGCGCCACAGAGCGCGGTGAGCCAGTTTTCGGCTGCCGCGATAGCGCGGCGCTCTGGACCACTGAAGCCAGTGGTGAGCACCGCGCGCGCGCCCAGCACCGCCAGCGCGTTGGCCGCGCCAAGCACGAATGCCACGATGAGCGGCAGCGGCATTTGTGGCAGGCTGGCGAGCGCCACCAGCGCAACGCCTGAGATGATGACGCCACCGAGCAGCTTTGCCGCCCAGCGCTTCGCGCCGCTGTCGCTGCCATTGAACAGCACGCCGACCACCGCGCCAGCGCCTTCGGCTGCGAGCAGCGGCCCCAGGTAGAACGCAGGCAGGCCCATCTCGTTGGTGAGGTAGAAGACTTCGAGGACGGCAAGGCCACCGCCGATCAGGGCGAGCGCGCCCAGAGCGGCGAAAGCCACCGCGCCGCGCATGCTCATCCCGGCGAGGCCCATGCCCGCACGGATGTCAGCCAGGGCCTGGATGGCGTTGTGCGGTCCGGCCTGATACCACTCTGGAAGGCCCATCTCGCGACGCTGCTGCGCGGCCTCTACGTCATCGTAGTCGTCATCGTAGAAATCGGCGGGCGTGTCGCCTTCTTCGCCGACGCTCTCTGGCGTGGCGAGCAGGAACGCGCGGCGTTCTTCGGGCAGGGCATCGAGGAAGCCGTCGGAGTTGGCGCTGATGAGGAAGAAGGCGGCGGCGGCGATGCTGATGAGCAGGATGCGCTCGCCCACCAGGATCAGGAAGAGTGTGGCGAGTAGGGGGCCGATCACGGCGGCGATGGATGAGCCGGTGTGGATGTCGTTGGCGACGTGTTCTGGCTCGCCAGGGGCCAGGCAGGTGCGGACGGCGGCGGCGTAGAGCGCGTCGCGCAGGCGTCCGCAGAAGGAGATGAGGAAGAGCAGGGCATAGATCACCGGTACAATCGTATGGAAGTGCATCGCGATCAGGCCGAGAGCGAGCAAGATGCGCAGCCGTCCGATCCAGGTGAGGGCAATGCGTGGCTCCTGGACGTATTCGAGGCGGGCGGCGAGGGGGCGGACGAGCACAAGCGGTAGCGCCATGGCCAAGACGGCGAGCGCAACGGCGAGCGGAGATTGCAGGAAGCCTGCAATCCACATGACGATACCGACGCTGAGTATGGCTTCGCCGAGGAGCGAGGCGATCTGTCCGCGCCAGAGGTGACCGGGGTTGCCATCATGGAAGATGGCAATGCCGAGGTGGCGGTGATGATCGAGCGGAACGTCAGCGGCGATGGGGAGGCGTCCGGCAGTGGGGAGGCGTCCGGCGGTCGCGCCAGGGTACTGGACAGGCATGCGCGCCGAAGACGCATCCATGCCGTAGGGCCGGTAGGCACTGCCGTGGGACGTGCCGTATGTACGGTCTGGGTCGGCGTAGGCAGGGGCAGCGGGTGGACGCTCGCCCCGGAAGCCCGATGCGCCGGGATTGCCGCCCCGCGCGCCACGGCCCACCCGCGGCGGAGTTCCGTCTCGCATGCTGTCGCCCCCTTCATCCTACGCGCCGGTAATACCTGTTGTGCGTGCACCGCCGCGCCAGCACAAGTGAAGACGCGAACCGCAGCCAGTATAGGTTCCGGGCGGTTCGGCTGTCAATTTGGCTGACCCGAAAGGGCGCATTAGAGCGAGCTGGCAGGGCAGGTAGTCACTGCATCATGTAGGGGCCGGAGTTGGGATTGTAGGGGTCGTTGGAGGGCGGCAAGGTGCCCGGCGATGTGGGATAGCCAGGGTTGGTCAGTTCGCTCACCGGGCGCCATGTCTGGCCATCCCACCAGTAGTTACCATCGGGGGAACGTTGAGGGTTGAGTTGCCCGCTCGGCGCGCCAGGGTAGCCGTAGGCGGGCTGTGGCGCGGCGAGTTGGCCGCTGACCGCGCCGCCATAGCCGGGTTGTGTGCCGGCGAGACTGATGACGACCATCTGGTCGCTTTCCGCCGCGTAGACGATGAGATAGATGAGCAGCGGCAGGAGGCAGAAGAGAAAGCCGATGACGGCCCAAAGGACAGAGAATTCCTTGCGCTTGGACATGGTGACGCTGGTGGGTGTGCGGTTGGCGACGACGAACCCCTGGGCGATGTAGCTGGATACCATCGTGTCAATATCTTGCTGGGTTGGCGCCTGAAGGTTCATTACTCGTGTAGCCATCGCGGGTGCTCCCTTTGTGTACTAGTTGCGTACTAGTCGTTCGCGTGTGCCCGCCAGAAGCAGCGTCAGTTGACGCAGATACCAGAGACTTGCCAGCGCCAGCGCGGCGGGCGCGAACGGATGCGCGCGAAAGGCGGCGCGCGGGTCGCCATGTAGCAGGTGTCCCGTGGCGGTGGTGAAACCGCAGAGTGGGCAGCGATGCCCGGTGAGCCGCCGGAACGGGCAGAGCACTGGCAGCGAGCGCCCCTGCTGTGAGCGCCCGTGCGCGTAGAGCGCGAATGCGCCATAGAGGACGGACAGCACCCCAAACAGTGAGAGCTTGAGCGTTGCGGAATCTAGCTCATGCGGCTGTTCGAGGGCAAGAACCGCGGATCTAGCTTGCATAGGACATCTCATCTCGCATCCACTGGGCGCGCCCGACGCGGCTTGCTGGGCGGTAGAGAGAAGATACCATGGATGGTAGTGACCGTCAAGCATGGGGTATACGGCCTGTAATAGGCATTGCGCGTGAATTGCATCAACACTGGATGCCGCATCTAGCCAGCGTGTGGCTCTGGCAGGCCGCAGCAGAGCCACGCGCCAGCCAGCAGGGATTCGGGGATGCCGTCGGCGTTGATGAACGGCGGGCGGGCGACGATTTTGCCATCTTGCATGACGAGGGCGATGTTGCGCCGGTCGGCCAGCGTGCGCAGGTTCGCCAGCGGATTCGCGGTGACGACGATGAGATCGGCGACTTTGCCCGGCTCCAGCGTTCCGAGCCACGAATCCCAGCCAAGCGCACGGGCGGCGCTGACGGTGGCAGCGACGATAGCCTGCATCGGCGAGAGGCCCGCCTCGGCCATCCAGACCAGTTCCATGGCGTTTTCGCCGTGGAAGTTGTAGGGTGTCGCGGCATCGGTGCCCATGGCAATGGGCACGCCCAGTTCAAGCGCGCGGCGCACGCTTTTCAGCGCGTCCTCTTGCGTCGCTTGCATCTTCTCGTGAATCCAGTCGGGGACGCCGGGGCGGTCGCCGGAGAGCAGATCGAAGCCGGTCTTCAGCGTCGGCACCAGATAGATACCGCGCTCGGCCATCTCGGCCATGGTGCGCTCGTCCTGATGCAGGTAGGTGCCGTGCTCGATAGTTCGCACGCCCGCCGCGACGGCGTTGCGGATGCCCTGGATGCCGTGGGCGTGGGCCGCGACGGGCTTACCCAGCTTCGCCGCTTCTTCCACCGCGACGCGCAACTCATCGGGACCGTACTGCACGGCGCCGGGCCGCTCGCCAGGCGTCAGCACCGCGCCGGTGGCCAGCACCTTGATCCAGTCCGCACCCGCCTTGAGTTGCTCGCGCGCCGCTTTGCGCACCTCGTCTGGTCCATCGGCCTCGCGATACATGCCATCGTAGTATTCCGTGCCCGCTGAGGTGATCGAGAGTAGTTTGCCAGAGAGCGCCATACGCGGCCCCGCCCATAGGCCCGCCTGGATTGCCTGGCGCACGGCGAACTCCAGTCCGTGCCGCCCGCCCACGTCGCGCACCGTGGTGATGCCCGCCGCCAGCGTGTTCTGGGCATGCTTGAGCATCAGCAGCGCCGACCAGCCCTGATCGCCTTGCAGCTTGCTATCTGCCGCGCCATCCATCGCCAGATGCACATGGCAATCTATCAGCCCTGGCAGCACATAGCGCCCGGTCAGGTCGAGTTCGGTCACTGGCTCGCCTGGTTGCGCCTGCCAGCCCGCAGCATCGCCCGCGTAGACGATGCGGCCAGCGCGGATGGCCAGCAGTGCATGCTCTAGCGGCGCGCGGCCTGTGCCGTCTAGCAGTGTCATGCCGCGCAAGACTGCGGTTTCCGCTACTTTCTCCACCATGATTCGGCTCGCTTCAGATATCAATACGGGGCTGATGCCTGCTGTGAAAACAGATACGCTTGCGCTGGCTGCGCCCCGCCGTGGTGTGGGCGGCACACTCGCCATGGCTTCACGACCAGGGTGAGAGCCAACGCTGATTGATAAGGCGCCCAATGCCCAGGATACTGGCGACGACGAGGCACAACAGCATACCATATATGAAGCCATCGAGCAGACCGAGGAAGAGTCCAAACAGCGGCCCAAAATCGAGGCCACAGGTGTGGCTTGGGCACGAGGTTGAATACTCCACAAGATAGGATATGCCCAGGCCTACGCCAAACACCACTCCACTGAGTGGACCCAACCAGATCGCGACATATCCGGGCGGTGGCGCCGCCTGCGACGCGCGCCCCTGCGTGAGAATGCCACTGGCGGCAGCGAATGTCAGCAGAGCGGCGAGGACAATGAGGCTGGTTACGATATCGAGATACCAGCGCATACTAAAAAG
This sequence comes from Ktedonobacterales bacterium, assembly GCA_030167145.1. Lineage (GTDB taxonomy): Bacteria > Chloroflexota > Ktedonobacteria > Ktedonobacterales > JADMIN01 > SMAG-U1939. The sequence goes on from CP126532.1 coordinate 2,090,428, forward strand.
ATAGGCGCTGCCAGAGAGCAACATCGCGACGAGGAGCATGGTAAGCACTAGACGACGAGTGTCTGGCCACGTGGCGCCGCGCGACATGGCTCGACCAACTTCGCTCCCTAGTCCCGCGGCGAGCGCCGTAAGCGTTATTGCCACCACCAGGCTGGTGGCTGAAAGTCTGGCGAACAAGACGCTCGCGAAGAGCAGAAAGGGCAACGACGGCAGGATAACCCAGCCACACAATCCACCGATCAGTGCGCCGAAGACGCCATAGACACTGATGCGGGCACCGATGATCGCTACCCTCTGCATCGGCTGTTTCCTTGGAACAGATGTCACCTCAGCGGGAACGCGTTCTCCAGGCGGCATAGACAGCTCCAGGCAGCATAGACATCTCTACGAAGCCACCTCGCCTCGTAGCGGACCAATGCCGCATGCAGATAGTATGGGCCATAGGGCGCAGAAGGCAAGAGGAGACTGGGGCATATCCCGTTAGAGCCTGTCAGGAAACGCTCAGTGGCGGGCGAGGTGGCGCAGCATCAGGCGCGACATCGCAATGTAGATGAGTGCCTGGGTGGTCGCCGCCAATCGTTCCTAGTCTTTCGCCAAGCGACGGTAGCGCCCCAACCAGGCGAAGGTGCGCTCAACGACCCAGCGCCGCATCATCAAAGATAGTGGCAGGTGGTATGCTGGTTTCATCGCGGCCCAGCGCGCCCGCCACACCCAGACACACCAGCGGATACCGGGCGCATCGTAGCATCCGGCGTGAAGAGAGGGAGCGAGCCATATGGCCGGCGTCACATTCGAGCATGTCACCAAGTGGTATAGCGAGCATACACCTGTGATCCAGGACCTCAATCTGCAGATACGCGACCATGAGTTCCTGGTGCTGGTTGGCCCGTCGGGTTGCGGCAAATCCACTGCGCTGCGGATGATCGCGGGGCTGGAAGAGGTGAGTGAGGGCGACCTCTACATCGGCGAACGCCGGGTGAACGAGGTCGCGCCCAAGGACCGCGACATTGCGATGGTCTTCCAGAATTACGCGCTGTATCCGCACATGTCAGTGTATGACAACATGGCCTTCTCGCTGACGCTGCGGCATGTCAACAAGTCTGAGATCGAGCAGCGTGTACGCAAAGCGGCGCAGATGCTAGGGATTACCGACTTCCTGGGGCGTAAGCCGCGCCAGCTTTCAGGCGGGCAGCGCCAACGGGTGGCGCTTGGTCGCGCGCTGGTGCGCGAGCCGCAGGTCTTCTTGCTGGATGAGCCGCTCTCGAATCTGGATGCCAAGCTGCGTGTGCAGACGCGGGCGGAAATCAGCCGCCTGCACCAGACGACACAGACCACGTTCGTGTATGTGACGCACGATCAGGTGGAGGCGATGACGATGGGCGACCGCATCGCCGTCTTGAATGGGGGGGTGATCCAGCAGTTGGGCACGCCGCAAGACTTGTATGATAGCCCCGCGAACCTCTTTGTCGCGGGTTTCATTGGCAGCCCTGCGATGGATTTCTTCGACGCGCGGCTCATCCGCCGCGACGGAGGCAATCCCGCAGTCGTTATCAGCGAGAGCGCAGACGCGGCAACCATTGCCGTTACGGGACACGCTGCCGGACAGGTTGCAGGGCAGGCTGCCGCCGATGGCCGGAAGGTAGTCGTGGGTATCCGTCCCGAAGGGCTGCATCTGGCGGGAGCGGATGAGGCTGATACGCTCTCTGGTGTGGTGGAGGTGGTGGAGCATCTGGGCAACGAGCAGCTCGTGTATCTGAAGGTACACGGCGCGCGGGCCGCGAGCGACGCCGAATCGCAGGGGACCATTGCGCGTCTGCCAGCGGGGGCGGGCGCACAGGTGGGCCAGCGGCTGACGCTGGCGGTGGATACCGCGAAGCTGCACATCTTCGATCCCGCCAGCAGCAAACGTTTCATCTGACCTAGCCCCAACATCTTCATCTGCTTCGGCAACATACTGCGGAGACCCGCGCTCTCCCCAACGTCCGTTGGCGGACTTCGCGACCGCAGATCTTCGTAGGGCGTCCGGTGGACGCCCGCCGCGCGATTTCAAGCACTCGCACGGCCTTGCTTCGCCGACCGTCTTCTCGCGTGGAGGCTGCGCCGTGTTACGCTACCTCGCAAGGACATGCGATTCGCGTGACCTGTTCCCCAGCTACAACACCACCCTTCCCCACACGTGGTATAATCCCTTCAACGGGAGTTAGTGTATGTTGTACACCTAACACGAACTCAACCGCGTGCAGGGCGCTGCTGGCCCGCGAAACACGATTTACGGTGTCCGTTGCGATTCCGCGCCCCGATGTGGCGCGCACTCTCTATGGTGGGAGAGGAAGCCAGAGAGCGGGATTCCCGCTCGTATGAGGAGGCCAGCATGACCCAGGCCCCAAACACCAATTTTCAATGCGATGTCGCCATTCTTGGCGGGGGCATCGCTGGACTTTCCGTTGCGCTCTCGCTACCGCCAGAGTTGCGCGTCGCGCTGATCACCAAAGGCGCGCTTGGCGAGAGCAATACACGCTATGCTCAGGGCGGCCTCGCCGCCGCCGTCGGTATGGATGACAACCCCGAACTGCACCTGCGCGATACACTCGCCGCCGGGGCGGGCCTCGTAGATGAGACTGCTGCTCGTGTGCTGGTTACGGAAGCGGGCGACGCCGTTGCCTGGCTGATTGCTGAGGGCACGCGCTTCGATCCGCGCGGCGCATATGACCACTTTGACCATGCCAGCGCACCTGAATCAGCCACGTCCACAGACGAGGGCGCCACGGGCGCGACGCTGGCCACGCGCTACGACCTCACGCGCGAGGCAGCGCACAGCCGCAGGCGCGTGCTGCATGCCGGCGATGCGACCGGCGCGGAGATCGAGCGCGCCCTTGTCGAAGCGGTGCGCGCTCGCCCAAGCACCACGGTGTTCGATAACACATTCGCGCTTGAATTGCTTACCGAAGATGGCGCGTGCGTGGGCGTGGAATTGGTGCGCGAGGGCGGGCGCATACTTGTTTTCGCTGGGCGTGGGGTTGTGCTGGCGAATGGCGGCGCGGGGCGGCTCTGGCTGCGCACGTCGAATCCGCCGGGGGCGACGGCTGATGGGTTGGCGCTGGCGTGGCGCGCGGGTGCGGCGCTGGCGGACCTCGAATTCGTGCAGTTCCATCCTACGGTGCTCGTGCCGCCGACGCCGGATGGCGAGCCGTTCCTCGTCTCGGAGGCGGTGCGAGGTGAGGGCGCGCATCTGCTGAACGCGGCGGGCGAGCGCTTCATGACACGCTATGCGCCCGAGGCTGAACTTGCGCCCCGCGATGTCGTCGCCCGCGCAATTCTGAGCGAGATGCTGGCCGAGGGGGCGCCCAGCGCTTTCCTCGATCTGCGGCACCTGCCCGCCGATGAGGTGCATGCGCGCTTTCCGACTATCGCCGCCGTCTGCCGCCGCTATGGCCTCGACCTTGCACGCGACCTGATTCCCGTTGCCCCCGCCGCGCACTACTTCATGGGCGGCGTCGTCACCGACACGTGGGGCCGCACCACCGTTCCAGGCCTTTACGCCGTGGGTGAAGCCGCCTGCACCGGCGTCCACGGGGCGAACCGGCTCGCCAGCAATTCGCTGCTGGAAGGGCTGGTCTTTGGCCGGCGTGCCGCGCGCCTGCTCGCGGATGAGCGCCCAACAAGTGACTGGCCGCGCGTGCCCGCGCTCTCTGGCGAGGCGATAGCCCTGCCCGAAGGCGTGAGTGTGCTGCCAGCTATACTCGATGCACCGGTCGCGGAGGAGGTTCGCCGCGCGCTGCAACGCATCATGTGGGAGCGCGTCTCGCTGCGCCGTGATGCCGCTGGGTTGGCTGCCGCGCTGCATGAGTTGCGCGCGCTGGCCGTGTCGGGTCCGTTCGATGCCGAAACGGCGAATATGCTCTTTGCCGCGCAGGCGATTACCGCCGCCGCGCTGGTCCGCCGCGAGAGCCGTGGCGGGCACTACCGCGAAGATTATCCTGACCGCGACGCCGCACACGATGGGCAGCACACACTGCTGCTGCCATCTGGGGCTGACTTGCGCGCCGCACCCGCAGAGGAAGGAGCTGCAACCTATGCCCACGCCTGACATCTCACGTGAGAGCAATCACGCCGCCTTCGATCCGGTCTTCGATGTCGAACTGGTGCGTCGCGCACTGGCCGAGGACATCGGACGCGGCGACGTGACTACCGAGGCGACGATCGCGGCGGGCACGCCTGCATCCGCGCGCATTGTCACGCGGGAAGCGGGTGTGGTGGCGGGGCTGCCAGTCGCGGCGCTGGCCTTCCGCCTGCTCGATCCTCCTGTGCGTTTCGAGCCGCTGGTAGCCGATGGCGCGCGGGTAGAGGCTGGCGCGATACTGGCGCGCGTAGCTGGTGACGCGCGCGCGCTGCTGACCGTCGAGCGGACGGCACTGAACTTCCTGGGACGGCTTTCCGGCATCGCAACACTCGCCGCGCGCTGCCAGGCCGCCGTCACGGGGACACGCGCCGCCGTGGTGGATACGCGCAAGACTACGCCGGGGCTGAGGACGCTGGAAAAGTATGCCGTGCGGATGGGCGGCGCGCGCAATCACCGCGCCGGACTGGACGATGGCATCCTCATCAAAGATAACCACATCGCCGCCGCTGGTGGAGTGCGCGAGGCTGTCGCCCGCGCACGCGCGCATGCGTCGCACCTGCTCAAGATCGAAGTGGAGTGCGACAACGAAGCGCAGGTCAGTGAGGCGGTTGAGGCGGGCGCCGATGTGATTCTGCTGGATAACATGCCGCCGAGCCGCCTGCGCGAAAACGTTATCTGGATTCGTGAACACGCGCCGCGCACACTCATCGAAGCCTCTGGCAACATCGGGGCGGACCCCGAACGGCTGGCCGCCGTCGCCGCGACTGGCGTTGACCTGATCTCACTTGGCGCGCTGACGCATTCGGCGCCCAATTTTGATGTGTCGCTTGAATTCGATTCGTGATGTCCGGCAACTCCGGCAACTGCACGAGATTTCAGGAGTATCCTCCTATGACCAGCATAACCGAAAAACCAATCCCCGCCGTGGTGGCGGAATGCGACGAAAGCCAGGAACAGGCCATCCTGCCCGCGCTTGTCGAGTGGCGCGCGCCTGCGAGCAGCGCGGAGTATGCGAAGCCGCGCCATGCGGGAGCCGAGCGGGCTGATGCCATTCCACGCGAATACGCGCTGATGTCCGCAGAGGAGTTGGACTGGCGCATCCATGAGGCGCGGGCTAAGCTGGGCGACCGGGTGGTGATTCTCGGTCACCACTACCAGCGCGACGAGATCATCCAATACGCCGATGCGCGCGGCGACTCGTTTAAGCTGGCGCAGTTCGCCGCCGCGCACCCTGAAGCCGACTATATCCTCTTCTGTGGCGTCCACTTCATGGCCGAGAGCGCCGATATTCTCAGCGGTCCGCAGCAGCAGGTGATTCTGCCGAATCCCGCCGCTGGCTGCTCGATGGCCGATATGGCGAATATCGCCGAGGTGGAGGAGTGCTGGGAGGCGCTGAGCGACCTGTTCGGCGATGAAAATGGTGAGGGGCAGGCGGTGGTACCGGTGACCTACATGAACTCCGCCGCCAATCTGAAGGCGTTCTGTGGACGCAACGGTGGTATCGTCTGCACCTCGTCCAACGCCGAGAAGGTGCTGCAATGGGCTTTTGAGCGTGGCCGCCGGGTGCTGTTCTTCCCCGATGAACACCTGGGGCGCAATACAGCGCTCAAGATGGGTGTTCCCGAAGATCAAATCGTGGTGTGGAATCAGCGCCGCGACTTTGGTGGCATCGAAGACGACGCGACGCTGGTCAACGCACGGGTGATTTTGTGGAAGGGTTGGTGCTCCACGCATCAGCGGTTCACACCGGCGCAGATTGCCGAGGCGCGCGCAAAGTACCCCGGCCTGCGCGTGGTGGTGCATCCAGAGTGCAGCCGCGAAGTGGTGGATGCCGCCGATTGCAATGGCTCGACCGAATATATCGTCAAGGTCATTGCCGAATCGCCCGCCGGAACGACCTGGGCGGTGGGCACCGAGGTCAATCTGGTCAAGCGGCTGGCGAAGGAGCATCCAGACAAGACGATCTTCTGTCTTGATCCCATCGTCTGCCCATGCTCCACGATGTATCGCATCCATCCCGCGTATCTGGCCTGGGTGCTTGAGGCGCTGGTTGAAGGGCGCGTTATCAATCAGGTGAGCGTGGACGGCGAGACGGCGCAATGGGCGAAGGTGGCATTGGAACGCATGCTCGCCAACAAAGCGTGACCTAACTCCGGTCCCTGCGGGCGTCCACCGGACGCCCCTACGTGGGTAGAGGAGGCAAACCCGCGCCCGTTGCCGTTGTGCCGCTGGGCATGCTACGCTGTGGCTGGTGTGCGGCGCGTCAATGGCGATGCGCCGCTCTGCCGCGCCAGCGTTGCGCCAGCACTCGACGGCATAGGAGGGTCGCGAACATAGTTATGAGCACCGATACCCATAAGTCGCAGCAGCAGACCAGCGCCAGCCCAGAGCAGTGGCGCGAGACCACCTATCGCCGTGCCGTCGAAAAGGGAGGCGAACGCGAGCCGCAGTTCACTACCAGCTCGGAGATTCCGGTGCAGCCGCTGTATACCAGCGACGACCTTGCTGGCTGGGACGCGCGGACGGCGCTCGGATATCCGGGCGAATATCCGTATACGCGCGGGGTGCGGCCAACGATGTATCGCGGGCGCTTCTGGACGATGCGTCAGTACGCGGGCTTCGGGACGGCTGAGGAATCCAACCAGCGGTATCACTATCTGCTGGAACACGGCACGATGGGGCTGTCGGTGGCCTTCGACCTGCCGACGCAGATGGGCTACGACGCGGATCATCCGCTGGCCGAGGGCGAGGTCGGCAAAGTCGGCGTCTCGATCTCCAGCCTGGAGGATATGCGGACGCTCTTCGATGGCATCCCGCTGGAGCGCATCACCACCTCGATGACGATCAATTCGACCGCTGCGATTCTGCTGGCGCTCTACATCGCTGTGGCCAAAGAGCAGGGCGCGGACGTTCGCAAGCTCTCTGGCACAGTGCAGAACGACATCCTCAAGGAATACATTGCGCGCGGCACGTATATCTATCCGCCGCGCGCCTCGATGCGCATCATCACCGATCTGTTCCAGTATTGCGCCAGCGATGTGCCGCGCTGGAACACCATCAGCATCAGCGGCTACCACATTCGCGAGGCGGGGTCCACCGCCGCGCAGGAGATTGGCTTTACGCTCGCCAACGGCATTGCGTATGTGCAGGCGGCACTTGACGCGGGGCTGGACGTAGACCGATTCGCCGGGCAGCTCTCCTTCTTCTTCAACGGACATAACAACTTCTTCGAGGAGGTGGCGAAGTTCCGCGCGGCGCGGCGCATGTGGGCGAAGATCATGCGGGAGCGTTTCGGCGCAAAGGACGCGCGCTCCGAGATGCTGCGCTTCCATACGCAGACGGCGGGTTCCACGCTCACCGCGCAGCAGCCCGATAACAACATCATTCGCACGGCGTACCAGGCGATGGCGGCGGTGCTGGGCGGCACGCAATCGCTGCACACCAACGGCAAAGACGAGGCGCTTTCACTGCCCACCGAAGATTCGGTGCGTATCGCTCTACGCACGCAGCAGGTGCTGGCCTACGAAACCGGCGTGGCCGATACGGTTGACCCGCTGGCGGGATCGTACTACGTCGAGGCGCTGACCGACGAGTTGGAACGGCGTGCGTGGGAGTATATCGCGAAGATTGACGCACTGGGCGGCAGTGTGCGCGCCATCGAGCAGGGCTACATCCAGCGCGAAATCGAAGAGGCGGCCTACACCTATCAGCGCGACCTGGAAGCTGAGCGGCGCATTGTCGTCGGCGTCAATCGCTTCCAGGTGGCGGAGGAGCAGCCGATTCCCATCCTGCGCGTGGACCCGGAGATCGGCGAGCGGCAGGCGGCGAAGCTGGCGGCGCTGCGGGCGCGACGCGATAGCGCGGCGGTGGGGGCGGCGATGGCGGCGCTGGAAGCGGCGGCGCGCGGCACGGAGAATCTGCTGCCGCGCATCCTGGCGGCGGTGGAGAGCTACGCGACGCTGGGCGAGATCAGCGATACGCTGCGGCGGGTCTTCGGGGAGCAGCACGAACAGCGGCGGGCGTAGCAGGCTGCGCTGATGTGCGATACTATCTCAGGCAACCATACTCTATCTGCGTAAATGAGGTCCGCATGAGCACCGCAACCGACATCAAGCATATTGTCCGTGATCCCGATGTCTATGGCGGGAAGCCAAGTATTGAGGGACACCGGATAGCAGTGCATGATATTGCACTCACGCAGAATCAGGGCTACAGCCCAGAGCAAATGGTGACCGAGCGCTATCCCACACAGGAATGCACAGCCCCATCACAACACCGGCATGCGGCTTCTCCCGCGACTCACGATCTCATAACAGATGAGCAGGAGAGCAATTGGCGCAGCGCCTAGTCAAGGTCGGGATAGTTGAAGTTGAATTTGCCGCAGAACTCTCCGCCCAGGCACGCCTACTTGCTAGAGCGTGATTCGGCAAGCGCACGCTCCAGGTGAGCCAGGGAAGAGTTTCCGCCCGAACAGACCAGACCAACTTTCTTGCCTTGCAGTTGCTCGCGCAGTCGGTAGGCGGCCGCAAGGGGAGAAGCGCCCGCTCCCTCTGCCAACGAGTGGGTATATTCAATCATCCAGACCATCGCCTGCAGTATTTCCTGCTCCTCTACAAGAAGGAAGTCATGCAGTCCATCCGCGAGGATCTGCTGCGTCATGGCGAAGCCCACGCCGGTGGCTAGACCTTCCGCAAAGGTCTGGCTGGGAGTTTCGACAATCTGCCTTGTGCGCCAGGATTCGTGCGCGGCTGGCGCAGCGGCTGCCTGTACGCCGATGACCTGGATAGCTGGATTGATCGTCTGGGCGACAATGCAGGCTCCGGCGCTTCCACTGCCTCCACCGACGGGTACAATGATGACCTCAAGATCGGGTTCATCTTCCAGCATTTCCAGGGTCTCTGTCGCCACCCCAGCGATGAGCAGTGGCTCATTAGCAGCATGGATGTAGCGATAGCCCTCACTTTCGGCAAGCGATTCGGAGTACAAACGTGCCTCATCATAGGTGGCGCCATGCACAATAACCTGTGCGCCCATACCCTCGATGGCGGCGACTTTCCCAGGATTAGAGCGCTCTGCCACTACGATTCGGGCAGGAATGCCAAAGAGCCGGGCAGCGTACGCGATGGACTGGCCATGATTGCCGGTGGAGGCGGTAATCACACCACGCTCGCGTTCCTCGTCTGGGAGTTGAGAGAGATAGTTGATTCCTCCCCGGACCTTGAAGGCTCCTACGGGTTGATAGTTCTCGTGTTTGATGTAAACCGGGACGCCAAGGAATGCATTCAGCGCCGGATAGCTGTGGAAAGGGGTGCGCGCCAGATAGGGGCGAATGCGTCGCTTGGCACAGAGAACATCGTTGAAGGTGACGGGGTTCATGGGGTTCACGGAGTTCATGGGCATCTCCTAGTCTGTCCTGGTCTGTTTCTGGTCTGTCGTCTACGTCGTGCGGGACTCGGCTGTGCCGCGCGAACACAACCGATCAAACAGTTGTGTTTCTCATAAGCGCATGTCGCGCATCAGGTCTCATTTGATGACCGTGATTCAACGCCATTGCGATCTCCGCCATGGGGCAGTGAAGGTATTCATCCCTCTCGCTTGATACTCCTGAGAGGTCTGGGAGGGACGATATGGACCGTGAGGAGAGAGGGGCTAGTCATCAAGGCGTCCAGGACCAGACGTTGGGACTCGGTAATATGGGCGTTCGCCATCCGTCTGGATGCCTCACCATCCCCCGCGATCAGGGCATCCACGAGATCCTTGTGTTCTCGCACAGCCTCATCAGTAGGACTACGAAGGGGAGCGCTGAGGTGAAGCAGCCGCTCACTTTCGTCGAGCACCTGCCGGACTGCTCTGGCAAGGCGACGATTACCAGAGGCATCGGCTATCGTGGCATGGAAGAGGTAGTTAGCGCGCAGATAGCGTTCCTCACTCTCAACGTCATCCGCTGTGTACTGGGCCGCGCACAACTCATCAAGGCGTTGCAGATCCGTGGCGGGGATGTGTCCGGCTGCAAGTTGCGCCGCGGCTGACTCGACGATCCGCCGAAAACTAAAGAGATCATGGACGTCGCCCAGCGTAATGGGTATCACTTCATATCCATGACCGGGAATGCTTTCCACTAGGCCCTCCTGAATTAACCGTGTCAAGGCCTCCCGGATCGGTGTTTTGCCGATTCCTGTTTCGCTCGCAAGTTGAGCCTCTGTGACACGTTCTCCTGGAGCCAGTTCGCAGTGGATGATACGACGCTTCAGCTCGGTATAGGCCGTGTCCCCTTGTGAGTGAGCCTCAGCTTTCCTCAATGTTGTGTTGCGGCGCGACCGACCGTCGTCCGGGTCACTAGGATCAGAACCGCGCTTCTTGGCCATGGCGCACATTCTCCAGGTTCGTAGGGCAAGACTACTGTGTCATGGAATCATAAACTAGTATACCGCAATATATTCAGAAAAACAATGCACACCGTTCTGCAACGCACTAACATTGTATTTTAAAAACCTTTGTGATATATTTCTCGCATCAAACAGTGACTCTTAAGTGAGGTAACGCGATGTCATCCTCTTCGCCAATTTTAGGAAAAGCCGCGCAGGTCGTCATCATTGGCGGAGGCGTTTCAGGAGCGCTCATCGCTGCGCGCCTTGCGGAGCACGGCTTTCACGTCATCACGCTAGAAAAGGCCGCGATCGGCAATGGGTCATCAGGAAGATCAGCGGCTGGTATTCGCACGCAATGGGGGACGCCAGATTCAGTTGCTGGCATGCTTTACTCAGAATGGTTCTACACGCACTTTCATGACCTCTTGCATTCTGCCCCCGATGATCAGACATGGGTCATCAGGCAAAACGGTTATTTGTTTCTGTATGAGCATCCCGAACTGTCACTGCCGCCCTGGCAGCTTGGGCGTCGGAGAGCAGCGACGCAAGCATGGCAAGCCGCGCAAGCATATGTCGCGATGCAGCGCAAATTAGGTGTCAGCGTTGAGGTTCTGGAGCCGCGGGAAGTCCAGCGCCACTGGCCCCACATTCTGGCAGAGCGGCTGATTGGAGCAACCTGGGGGCCATACGACGGCTTTCTGAACCACGATCTCATCTACTCGCGTGGCTTTGCGCGAGCGCAAGCGCTAGGCGCGGAACTGCGCCAACATGTCGAAGTAACAGGAGCCAGGACGCATGGTGGACGTATCCTCAGCTTGGATACTACTGCTGGATCTGTCGAAGGTGATTGGTTCATCAATGCCACTGGCGCATGGGCGCCTCGTGTCAGCCGCTCCATTGGAGGGATGGAGTTGGCAATAGCGCCGGTAAAACGCTTCCTGTATAGTTTGAAACCCGCGCGGCCCATTATGAGCGCTGAAGCGTGGAGCGCAATGCCAATGACCATGTATGGTGTTGGACCAGAACGTGGCGCATATTCTCGCCCAGACGGGGAAATCTTAATGACTGGCTGGGCGCATGAAGCGCTGTCGGAACCGGATTTTACAGACGACGAACAGGATGCGATCCCTCCAGAATTTCATCACCAGTACGGACTGGAAAACTACGGGTATGCGATCTTGGCTGAGATTGAGCGCTTCGCGCCCGACCTGGCGAATTGTGGGGGGCTGCACGCAACCACCTGTGGCTACTATGAAATGACGCCTGACAGCAATCCCCTCATCGGCGCCGACGCCAACATAGAGAACCTCGTCCATGCGGCTGGCTTTTCCGGCCATGGACTCATGCATGCCCCAATCACAGCAGCGGTGGTTGAGGCGATTATCACCGGTGAGGTGAAAGATGGGTTGATGCGCCTACCGCCACCTTGTGCCGAGCGCCATATTTCCCTAGACACCTTCGATCCCTCCAGAGATTTCAGCCAGTCACATCGCGAGATGCTGGTGTTCTGATGGGCAGGCGCTACGCTGTGTATGCTGAGCTGTGGTTGCCAGCGCGGCTGGTCACAGTCATCGGCCCACCGCCTGGCGCCCACGCAACCCAACCTGCCCGTTAGCCACTCCCTCGAAGAAGAGCCACTTGCGCGGTGAACACCTGTTCGCTATACTGGACAGAAAGCGCAAGGCGAACGGTGCGCGCGTGGAAGCCAGGAGTACGCTATGTCGGATGAGGCCCAGGGCGGTATAGCTGACGAGCCACTGGTAATTTACTCTGTTGGCCACTCCAACCAATCCCTGGAAAAATTTCTGGCGCTGCTGGAAGCGCACCAGATTGCGCTGCTGGTGGATGTGCGCTCGTCGCCGTTCTCGCGCTACGTGACGTACTTCAATCGCCCGGAACTGGAATACGCCGTCGAGCATCGCGGCATCGGCTATCGCTTCATGGGGCAGGAGTTGGGCGGACGTCCTGAAGGCACACAGTTTTACGACGATGAGGGCTACGTGCTCTATTATCGCGTCGCCGAAGCGCCGTTTTTCCTCAACGGGTTGAAGCGGTTGGAGCAGGCGGCGACCGACCAGCGCGTAGCGATCATGTGCAGTGAAGAAGATCCGACCAACTGCCACCGCCGCTTGCTGATTGGCCGCGTGCTGCGCGAGCGCGGCGTGCTGCTGCGCCACATTCGCGGCGATGGACGGCTGCAAGATGATGCCGAACTGACTGCGAGCGAGCAGCCCGCGCCCCAGGCGCAACTCTCGCTGTGGGGCGAGCCGGAAGCGGAAGAGGAGCAGGTGGAGGCATGGAAATCTATACGGCCGGTTTCACCAAGAAAAGCGCCGCAGAGTTCTTCGAGACGCTCCGACGAGCCGGAATACGGCGACTGGTAGACATCCGGCTCAACAACTCGTCGCAGCTTGCGGGCTTCTCGAAGCGCAACGATCTCGCGTACTTCCTGCGCGAGATCTGCCAGGCCGACTATCTGCATGAGCCGCTGCTCGCGCCAACGCAGGAGCTACTCGACGCCTACCGCAAGGGCGGCGAAAGCTGGGAAGACTATGAGCGGCGCTTCCTGGCGCTGATGGCCGAGCGCAAGGTGGAGCAGCGCATTGGCAGGACGCTTTTCGACGTGCCCACCGTGCTGCTGTGCAGTGAAGCCACGCCCGAACACTGCCACCGGCGGCTCGTCGGCGAATATCTCAACGCGAAATGGGGCGATGTGAGGATGGTGCATCTGTGAGTTGAAGGAAGGTGGAAGGTGCGGATAGTCGTCAATCATCTGACGCGCATGCAGCCAGGGTATATCTGTGTCGCAGGCATTGACCCGGAGACCGGCGCGCATATTCGCCCAGTGCTGTGGGGACGTCTGCCCGCCGCGCTGCTGGCGCGCTATGGTGGCCCATTCGATATCGCGGCACTGGTGGATCTGGCGTCGGTGACGCAGGCGGGTGAGCCGCCAGAGGTGGAAGATCGTCGCTTCGACCGCCAGCGCGCCCATCGCCTGACCACCCTCTCCGCCGCCGAGTTCTGGCGGCAACTACAGCGCGCCGCGAAGCCCAGCCTGAGCGACATCTTCGGTTCCGCGCTACGGCAGCAGGGGCGCGCCTGTGTCACCCAGCCGGGTATGGGCAGCGCGTCGCTAGGTTGCCTGCTACCGGCGTCTCCGCCCACGCTGAGCTTGGACGCCCAAGGCAAGCCGCGTATGGATGTAACGGATGGCGTCTTCACCGTGAACCTCTCCGTCACCGATCTGCGGCTCTACCAGGGCGATCACGTCACACCCGACGAGGCCGTCATCGCGTGGGTTGCCGAACGGATACAAGCGGGAGTCGGCGTGATCTTGAGTGTCGGACTTACCCGCCCATACCCCGCTGATAACCCGAAGCACTGGTTGCAGGTGAACAATATCCATCTCGCAGACGACCCGGTATGGCGCCTGGGCTGAGCCAGCCGACACAAGCCGCCGCGCCAGACCATCGGTCCGCCTGCCAATAGTCCTACCCATTCTAGCCTTTTTGGCATCTCCGTTCCGGCGATTGTGGCCACATGGAGAGAACTGCATAAATGTCCCGTCGCGCGTCACCCCAAATGCGTAGTGGACGGCATAACAAACGCCTGGCTGGTAGCCGCAAAGCCGTTCTTTGTAAGGAATAAGGCGCGCTGGCGGCAGTGTGTTGCGGTCGAGCTTACAGTGAATGGACTGTGTGCAAATCGTTAGCCATTTCTGGCCTATCGAGTAGCCAATAGCGCCTAATTGACGTTGTCGCGTCAGATTGTGAGCGCTATGCCTCCTTGCTGATGAGTACATGCTGGGCGGTGAATGGTACTCCTATCTCGTTGACAGGCGGCGTTGTGGCGGGTACGCTCCTTAGGCATTCGTAACGCCTGGCGTGTTTACTTACTTTCATGCTTTATGTCGTCACGCTGGCGTTTTCTAAATGGCGAGCGCTCCCATCTGTGTGGTGGCGCTTCCGAACAGGGAGGTAGTCCTATGGCACGAGTTGCCACAACACCAACACGTGGAGAGAGTGCGGTTGCGAGCGGTTCCCGCTCGGACACGGAGAGCGCGGGAGTGGTCCCGGCCGGCGCGCAAGAGCAGAAAGATAAGGTCTTGCCCCTACCGGGGTGGCTGAAGAAGGCCTATTTCATTTTCCCGATTGTGCTCTATATTCCAGATGCGCTCTTCAACTACTACGTCTATTCCGATGGCGGCACCGTCCACGATGCGAACCCGCTCATTCAAGCTGGCCAGGCGGCATTGTGGGGCTTCCTCGCGGTTGGCGTTGTTGGTATGGCCTATCTCTTGTCGGTGCTGGCGCCGTGGCACTGGGGGCAGGGACATCGCATCCAGGCCTTCTTCTGCGGTCTTGGCGTGCTGATCGCCACCGGCATCACCACCTGGAACAGCCTTGCCTATCGCAGCCAGGATTTCCACGCCTTCGCAACAGATAAATGGGCCTATAGTATCTGGCCAGAGCTTCAGGCAAATGGTGTCAGCATTACCATGATCCTCGTGGCTATCGCGCCACCGTTCTGGGGCCTCTTCTGGGCCATCGTTCAGCCAACCGAGACAGGTCGTACCCTGGGTCAGATTCGCGAGTCGCACCAGGAACGTCTGTTGCGCCTGCAACAGGAGGCTGAGTTGAAGCAGGTGCGCGCCGACGCCAACGCCAAGATTCGCGCCGCGCAACTGCGTGGCATGGCCGCGACCGCCGCCGCCGCCCGCGATCAGGCTGCTGGTCTGCTGAATCGCAATAAGGGCGAAGCCCAAACGGGTAACGCCGCGACCACTAGCGATGGGCAATCCACAGCCGCTGACAACGTTGACGAGAACGCCGCGCAGACCGGCGATGATACGGACAACGGCGATGCATCGAAACTCATCCCGTATCCGACGATGCCGTCGTTCGCGCCTTCGCGTGAGTATGCGAATGGCCGTGGTGGCGCGACGCTCTACAACCATGCCGCCGCATCAACTCCTGCCACCCACTCCGCGCCGATGGGACAGCGCGCAGCAATGTCGCAGCCGTCGCTGATCGGCGACGCTGACGTGCAGGGGCCGCGTGGCATTCCGTCGAGCGATACGATGCAGCCGCTGACTCCGCGCCGCCCGCCGATGCTGGGCGCATCCTTCGATAGCGGTGACCTCGACGGCATGACTGGCACTACTGGTCCCCGCCCGGCTGTGCGCCGCGCCGCTGAGCCAGGAGGACTGATTCGCGGCCTCAATGGGCCGAGCGCCGAGCATGTGCGGCTGGTAAAGCAGGCGATGCGTGAGCTGGGCATCTCGGAGGGCAAGCGCACTCTCACCGCGACTCAGGCCCGCACCTTGGTGCCGGTGGTGGCCGAACGGCTGAATGTGGACGAATCCTCCGCTAAGAGCCTCATCGGGCGAGTGATGAAGAGTGAGGCGCAGCGCGCCGCCCATAATCAAGACTAGCGCATACCAAAGCGCATAGCACGAGCCTCCCGATGAGCCAGGGCATACGGACCCATACTCGCGGGGGGCTTTGCTATGACATCAGTTGCTAGAGCGCACACGCGGGCTAGACGCTGGCTGCGAAGACGCGCGGATCGGGAAGGGAAAGGCCATCTTCCTGTGCATGCTGGATGAAGGTATCCAGCGCATCCCGCGCGCTCGTCAAGGCTTCTTCATAGGTCTGCCCATCACCAACCGGCATGGCATAGCGGTCAGCCCATTCCGGCAGAATCACGACGTATGCCTGATCGGCGTCACTCCACTCGATCACGATGGAATGGCGCGGGCTGATAGTGTTCGTCATGGCTGTTACGTCATCGGCACGTATCTCGCGTTTCTTCCTCGGCACGCCCGCCTGCTCGTACGCTTCATTCTAGCATAGTAGGAGGAATGGCGCGTCGCCTCGACAGGCTTTCCCCGTTTTGGGATAATGCTGGATGGTCAGTCTGTCGAAGTTTGCGATGGGTCCAGGATGAAGGAGGCGCATGTGATGGGTGAGCATCCGTGTAGGCGCATCTTCTCTGTCACACAGCGACGGCTCGCGCCGCTCTCGGTTGTGGTTGCCATCTGCGCTGCGCTCGCGCTCAATCTGCTGCTGCCACGTACGCCCGGCCAGAGCGCGCGGGTGTACGCCTGCGGTTTGGGGCAGGGGCCAACGATGCTCGCCAACAAGATTGCGGCGATGCTCTATCCTGGCTCCAAGACATCCTCCAGCAGCGCGCCGATCATTGGCATGTTCGCGCCGACCTATATCGCTGGACAGCCGGTTGCCTTCGACGAAGATCTGAGCCAGATGGTGGGAGCGCCACCGAAAAACACCTTGACGTTGCGCTGGGATTTCGGCGACGGCGGTACCGGCAATGGCGTCAGCCCGCAGCATACCTACGCCAAGCCAGGCACCTATAACGTGGTTTCGTATATCATCGCCGATGGCACTGAGTCGTTCTTCGATAGCGCCGCGATTTCGGTCATCGGCGCGGCGTTTCCCGATCCGCCGGTCGCGGTGATCAACGCCAGCGCGACCGCTGTGGCGGCTGGTTCCTCGGTTACGTTTGACGCCAATGGCTCACATGCGCTGGTGGGCACGAGCCTGACCTACTCGTGGAACTTTGCCGATAGCGATGTCGCGACGGGCGAGCATGTCTCGCATGTCTTCTCCGGGGCCAAGCTGGGCAGTAGCTTCGTGACGCTGATCGTTACCGACAGCCGGGGCGCGCGGAGTGTGGCGACCAGTCCGATTGTGGTGGTGCAAGAGTTGCCCAAGGCGCAGCTTACCGCCGACGACACCTCGGTCAGCACGGGCCAGAATGTCAGCTTCGACGCCTCGGACTCAACTCCGCCGACGCAGCCACCTGGCGACCAGCTCGCCCGCTACGTCTGGAGCTTCGGCGACGGCACGAGTAGCGTGACCACCGCGATACCGCAGATACGCCATAGCTTCTTGAAGGCGGGCAATTTCACGGTGACGGTGCAGGCCTATGATCAACAGAATGCCTACGGCTCAGCGCAAGTTCGGATCAGCGTAGTGGCGCTGGCGAGCGTGGGCGGTGGTGGGGCGCCGTGGCTGCCCATTGGCGGCGTGCTGGTGTTGCTGGCACTGCTGGCTGGCGGCTATTTCTTCATACGGAATCAGCAGGAGCGCGCGGAACTTGAGCAACGGCAGATCGCGGCGCGTGAGCTTGCCCGCGCACGCCGCCTGCCATCGGGAACGCAAAGCCGCCAGCAAGATATGTTGCCGCGCCGTCTGCGTTCGGGCGGGTCTGGACAGCAGGGACAGTGGGGCGCACCATCGCGGCCCGGCGCGGGCAGTGGCGGCAGGTCCGCGCCACCATCGGGACGCCCACCATCGGGGCCGCAGAGTCAGCGGCCGCCCCGGCAGGGTGGCGGAAATGGGCAGGCGGGACGGCCACCCTATGGTTCGCGGCCACGAGCGCCGTATGATGAAGACGAGACTTCCGGCTGGCGTGGCTGATGCGCCACACTGAGGCGAGAAAGGACTGCGGCTCCCGCTATGGGACAAACCGGACAGCATGACGACATAGTGGATACGGCGTTCGAGACGCTGGTGCGGCTGGTGGACGAGGCGCTGGTGCTCGCGGTGAGCGATGATGCTAGCGCTGGGCCTGCCGAGCACATCTTTGGTTTGGATGATGAGGCGCTGCGGCAGGTGGTGGCACGAGCGCTGGCGCTGGCGGGGGTGACGCAGCCGGTGGAGATCAGCGTGCTGATGAGCGGAGATGAGGGGCTGCGCGCGCTGAATCGAGATTATCGAGGACGCGACGAGACCACGGATGTGCTCTCGTTTCCGCTGCTGGATGCGCCATTGGCCCAGGCGCCCGCAGAGCAACTTTGGCAACCACCCGAATTCGATGCAGAGTTCGATGGTGCGCGCGAAGGTGCACCGGAGGATGCACTTGAGTGCGCGACAGCAGCGGACGTTACGGAATATGATCTAGATGCTGACGAGCGCGAGGACGACGCTGGCGCAGACGATGAAGACGAGGCGCTGGCCTTTCTGACGCCGGAGGCAGAGGCGCTACACCTGGGCGACATCGCCATTTCGCGCGACGCAGTGCGGCGGCAGGCGGCGCAGGCGGGGCACAGCCCGACCTGGGAGTTCGCCTATTTGCTGGCGCACGGGGTGTTGCATCTGGCGGGCTATGACGATCACACCGACGCGGGCTATCAAGCGATGGTGGCCCACCAGGAGACGGCGCTGGCGCGGGCAGGCATCGCACGGTAGCGGGCGCGCGCCAGGTTGAGCACGGATAACTGGGTAGGATGGCAAGATTCATGAAGACTGTGAGCGCGTCACAGACCGCGCCACCCGAACCTTTGCGGGCGGCGGGAACGCCAGTGGAGGCGGAACGGGGCGCGCTGCCAATAATTCCGGCGCAGCCCACACGGGTAGCTGGCGGCGCGCACGATGAGCCACTCGCCGCCTTTCTGCAGAGCTTTGTCTACGCGGGCAGCGGCCTGTGGCATACGATTCGCACGCAGCGTAACATGCGGGTGCATGCGGCGCTGGCATTGGCGGCTATCGCGCTGGGCATCGCGTTGCACCTCTCGCCGGTGGAGTTCGCGATCATCTTTATTGTGATTACCGGGGTGGTGGTCACGGAGATGTTCAATACGGTGGCTGAGGCGGTGGTGGATCTGGCGACCAGGGAGTATCATCCGCTGGCGCGGGTGGCCAAGGATGTGGCGGCGGGCGCGGTGCTACTCAACGCGATTCTGGCGGTGGTGGTGGCGCTATTCATCTATGTGCCGCACCTGTGGCCGCTGCTGCTGCACCTGCTGAAGCGTTGAATAATGGCGCGGGTAGGTAGGCGTCAGGCGGTGGTGTCGGGCGGTGGTGGCGCAGGGATGGCTGGAGTAGACGCGGATGCGGGCGCGGATGGGCTGCCGCTCGCGATAGGCAGCGCGTCGGCGTAGGGACCACGATTTTCAGGCGGAAGCATAGCGGCGATACGGCGCATGATCTCGTCGGTGGCGAGGGCCATGCTGTCGCGGGGGCGCATGCCGGGAGTCTGGCCGACGGTAAAGGGCTTGCTGTAGCGAATGGTGACGCGCGGCGCCCAGGGGCCGTAGCGACCCTTGAAAAGCTGTTTGGTGCCGGTGATGGCGACGGCGATGATCGGCGCGCCGGTACGCATGGCGATGTAGCCTGCGCCGGGGTGCGCCTGAATCAGCGCACCAGATTCGCTGCGGTGGCCTTCGGGGAAGATGACGAAACATTTGTTTTCGGCAAGCAGCCGTTCCGCCGTGCGCAGCGCCTCGCGGTCGCCTTCGCCACGCCGGACGGGAAACGCGCCCAGGAAGCGGATGAGGCCGCCGAGTACGGGCTTATTGAATAGCTCGATCTTGGCCATGTAGTGGGTAATGCGGGGGACGCGCAGCGAGGCGAGGGGGATGTCGCTCCAGTGGATGTGATTCACGGCGAGGATGACGGGACCAGTGCGCGGGATGTTCTCGATGCCTTCGGTGCGCAGCCGCGCGAGCAACGGAATGATCAGCCGTGCGAAGGTGCGGACAAGGTAATAGATGAGGGTTGATTCTTTGCCGTCAAGTTTCTCAGCGCCAGCCATGCTGCCACCTTTCGTTTTCTGCGCTACGCGCGGCTCGCGCGCCGTTCAGCTAACAGGTCGAAGATGCGCGCGACCACGTCGTCGGCGGTAAGCGCGTCGTTGTTGATGCGCACGACATCGGGCGGGATGGGCATGTTGGCAGCGTCGCTGGCATCGCGCTGGGCGATCTCGTGGCGCACGGTATCAAGCGACGGAGCGCGAACGCCATAGGTGGCAACAAGATCGGCATGACGCCGCCGGGCGCGTTCGTCAAGCGAGGTTTCGAGGAGGATCTTGAGGTCGGCCTCTGGCAGGACAACGGCGCCTATGTCGCGCCCGACCATCACGACACTCTGGTTGTCGGCGGTTTCGCGCTGGCGTTGGCGCATGGCGGCGCGAACCAGCGGCGGGCTGGAGACCTGCGAGACGGCAGCATCTACAGCAGGTGTGCGCAGGCGGGTGGTGACGTCGTCGCCGTCTACAAGGACGGTATACTGGCGTCCGTCGGCGAGGGTGGGTGCGGTGATGATGATGGCCACGTGCGCAGCGAGGTCGCTCAGGGCATCGGCGTCATCTGGCGAGATGTCGCGGTCTAGGGCGACAAAGGTGAGGGCGCGGTAGAAGGCGCCGGTATCTACGTAGAGGTAGCCCAGGCGCGCGGCTAGCCGGGCGCCAATGGTGCTCTTGCCGGTGCCAGCGGCGCCGTCAATGGCGATTTGCGGGTGCGCTCGCATGATGTCTCGCTGTCTCCGTGGCGTGGTGGTATGGCGGTGTGGACCGCATGCCGGAACTGGTGGATGGCGGCGTTGCTCCCGCGCACCAAGTGGCATTATAGCAGGGCCGGGTTGCGAGTGGAAAGGTGGAATGGATGGGGCTATTTGGTCGTAACGCGATGCTCTTCGCTTGATGTGCTTGGTGTGGATACAGCAGCCGCGAATTTGTAGCAATGTGTCCTTGAGGTATTGACAGCGAGTTGTTTATCGGTATACTTGACATCAGCCGTGTTGCGTAGGCTGGCCTATGCTATATGGCCGCCCCTGCCGGAGGTGAAAGTAGGGGTCAATAGGCAGCGAGGGTCCACGCTCAGATGCTTCGCTTCTTGCATCGTTGGACTGCCTGTAGAGCAGAGCGATGCGCCGGTGTGCGGTATGCGGGTGGCTGAGTGGGACGCTGAAAGGAGGGGCGCAAGAACCCCCGGATCGTTCATTGAACAGGCGAAATTCCAGATGATCGCGCGCTGTTGGCGTGGTTGTCCGCGTGTCCATTCCGCGTAAACTAGGCGCCCGACTCATGCCCGCACTGATAGTGGGCGTTGTGAGGCGGGGAAACGTGTGGGATGCCTATGGCAGTCATCCCTTTATAACATCCCTCAAAGAGGAGACACATCGCGGTGAAACGATCTCGTTCGATTCTTGTTACCTCGGTTGTGGCAGTGGCGAGCGCCGCCCTGGTTGCCGCGCTCGCTTTCGCTGCCTTTGTTGGTCCTGCTGGCGCGCATGCCGGCAGCACGGACGGTATGAGTGTGCTCCATCCGGGAACGGTCAGTATGCCCTTGATGGGCCATCAGAAGGCCCAACCTAATGTCATCAAGGGCAGCACCACCAATGACCTCTATTATCACGGCGGCGTCAGCGGCTCTGGTGTAGAGACCGGCGCCGACAAGGTGTATCTGATCTTCTGGGGTTCCCAGTGGAATAACAATGATCCCTCTGGGGAAGCCTCGCTCGTCACCAACTTCTTCAACCATGTTGGCGGCAGCTCCTGGAACAATTCGGTGACACAGTATTGCCAGGGCGTGGCCAGCGGCACCTACTACTGCAACGGCGCGGGCACAGCGGCGACCAACCCAACTGGTGTGCTGGCCGGAACCTGGTATGATAACGCGGCCACCGCACCGAATCACCCGACGCAGTCCGCGCTCGCCAGCGAGGCGGTCAAGGCTGCGGGGCACTTCGGCAACACGACGGCCGCGTCGAATACGACAGTGCAGTATGTCGTTTATACCTCAACGGGCCACAATATGCGCGGCTTCGGCACGCAGTGGTGCGCCTGGCATAGCTCGACCAGCTCCAGCTATGGCAACGTGGCCTACACCAACATGCCGTACATCACGGATGCGGGCGCAAGCTGCGGCGCGAACTTCAACGGCCTGGGCGCCAACGCGGGCATCACCATCGTCGGTGGGCACGAGTTCGCCGAGACCGAGACCGACATCTACCCCAACGGCGGCTGGCTCGATAGCGGCGGCTCTGAGAACGGCGATAAGTGCGCCTGGATCAGCTCTGGCCAGGGCGCGTCGGCCAACGTGACGATGAACGGCGCGACCTTCCCGGTGCAATCGCTGTGGAGCAACGCCTTCAACAGTGGGTCCGGCGGCTGCGTGCTGTCCTATCCCTAAAGCCAGGCGAATCTTCACCAGCAGGTGAAACGGAGGGGCCGTCCTTCAGGACGGCCCCTCTTTTTTTGTTGCTACTCGAAGCGCATCGCGTCCTTGAGCCGGTCGAAGAGGTTGTGCGAGCCGCGCTCATTCTGCTGCCGCTCGATCTCGGCGAACTCATGCAGCAGTTCTTTCTGCCGCGCCGTCAGCGATTGCGGCGTCACCAGCTTGACTGTCACCAGTTCATCGCCGCGCTGCGTACTATGGATGACTGGAATGCCCTTGCCCTTTAGCCGGAAGGTGCGCCCGCTCTGCGTGCCTGAAGGAATCTTCAGTGTTTCCTTGCCATCCAGTGTGGGCACTTCCACCTCTGAACCCAGCGACGCCTCGGCGAAGCTGATTGGCAATTCATAGAGGATGTCGGTGTTTTGCCGCTTGAAATACTCGTGCGGCTTGACCGAGAGCGCCACGAACAGGTTCCCCGGCGTGCCACCACGCGCGGGCGCTTCGCCTTCACCCGTCACCCGCACGGTGATGCCGTCATCCACGCCCGCCGGAATGTTTACCGTCACGCGCTTGATATTGCGCACGCGCCCCTGGCCGGAGCAACGGTCGCACGGCGTGGTAATCACCCGTCCCTCGCCACGGCAGCGGTCGCAGACCATCACATTCACGAACTGCCCGAAGATAGATTGCTGCACCCGGCGGATCTCGCCGGTGCCCTGGCAGGCCGAGCAGCGCGTCGTATTCGTCCCTGGCGCCGCGCCGCTGCCGTGGCAGGTCGCGCAGGCCTCCCAGCGCGGAATCTCGATTTCCTTCTGCGCGCCGCGCACCGCTTCCTCGAAGGTCAGCGTCAGCTCATAGCGCAGGTCCGCCCCACGCTGCGCGCCGGTGCGCCTGCCAGTCGTGCCCGCGCCCGCCGCATTGAAAAATTGCTCGAATATATCCGTGAAGCTGCCGAAGCCGAAGCCCTCGAACGGGCTGCCGCCCGCCGCACCGGCGCCCGCTCCCACGCCCGCATGGCCAAAACGGTCGTATGCCTGCCGCTTCTGCGCGTCGCCTAGCACTTCGTAGGCTTCGTTGATTTCTTTAAATCGCTCTTCCGCACCTTTATCTTTATTCACATCAGGGTGATATTGGCGCGCGAGCCGCCGGAAGGCTTTCTTGACGTCTTCCTCGTTGGCGCTGCGCGCAACGCCCAACACCTCGTAATAATCACGTTTCGTGGCGGCCATCGGCTTCCTCTTCTTGCGGCGCTCCACCTTGGCATGCTCACACGCGCTCGCACTCGTGCGCCATGTTCAGCCGGTCTCGTCGCCTTCCCCCACAGAGTCTCGCGGTTCGCCGCTCCACGCCAGCCATCCGCAAGCCTCGCCAGTATACCAAAAATGCTGTGCTAGCAGAAATATACTCTATACGCCAATGTGGCTAGGCGCATCATAGCAGATACGCCCGCCACAGATAGGACTCTTGGCACTCTCGCCGCATGAGCAGTATCGGGCAGGCGATGACGTACACAGCCTGCCCTGATACTACCTATTCGGTCTTGTACTCGCCCTCGACGACGTTGTCATCATCGGGTGGCGTGCCCGCGTCACCTGCGTCGCCAGTGGGGGCGCCGGTCTGCGCGTAGAGCTGCTCGCCGACCTTGAGCATCGCCGTCTGTAGCTCGTCTTTTGCCGTGCGGATGCGATCCACATCGTCGGTGCCGAGCGCCGAGCGCACATCCTGAATCTTTGACTCAACGTCCGCCTTTACGTCCGCCGAGACCTTATCACCCAGGTCACGCAGCGTCTTCTCCGCCTGATACGCGGCGTTGTCCGCTTCGTTGCGCGCCTCGATCTCATCGCGGCGGCGCTTGTCCTCGTCGGCGTGCGCCTCAGCGTCCTTCACCATCCGCTCGATCTGGTCCTTATTCAGACCACTCGACGGCTGGATGGTGATGCGCTGCTCGCGTCCCGTTCCCCGGTCGTGCGCCTTCACATTGACGATACCGTTGGCGTCAATATCGAAGGTGACTTCGATCTGCGGAATGCCGCGCGGTGCGGGCGGAATGCCATCCAGGATGAAGTTGCCGAGGATGCGGTTATCGCGCGCCATCTCGCGCTCGCCCTGGTAGACTTTGATCTCGACGCTGGTCTGCGCGTCGCTGGCCGTGGAGAACACCTGGCTCTTCTGCGTCGGGATCGTCGTGTTGCGTTCGATCAGTTTGGTCATCACGCCGCCGAGCGTCTCGATGCCCAGCGACAGCGGTGTTACGTCCAGCAACAACACATCGCGCACTTCGCCGGTCAGCACGCCCGCCTGGATCGCCGCGCCAACGGCCACGACCTCATCCGGGTTCACGCCCTTGTTCGGGTCTTTCTCGAAGATACGCTTCACCAGCGCCTGCACCGCCGGCATGCGGATCATGCCGCCAACCAGCACCACTTCGTCCACCTGGTTCGCGCGCACGTTCGCATCGGCCAGCGCCTTCTTCACTGGCTCGGCCGTCTTCTCGACGAGCGGATCCACCAATTGTTCCAGCTTGGCGCGCGTCAGCGTCAGCACCAAGTGCTTCGGGCCGCTCGCGTCGGCGGTGATGAACGGGAGGTTGATCTCGGTCTGCATCGAAGACGAGAGTTCCTTCTTGGCTTTCTCCGCCGCTTCTTTCAAGCGTTGCAGCGCCATCTTGTCGCCGCGCAGGTCAATCCCCTGCTCGCGCTTGAACTCATCCGCCAGCCAGGTGATGATGCGCTGATCGAAGTCGTCGCCACCCAGGTGCGTGTCGCCATTCGTGGACTTCACCTCGAAGACGCCCTCGCCCAGTTCCAGAATCGAGATGTCAAACGTGCCGCCGCCCAGGTCGTAGACGGCGATGCGCTCATCCTTCTTCTTATCCAGGCCATACGCCAGCGAGGCGGCCGTCGGCTCGTTGATGATGCGCTTCACTTCCAGGCCAGCGATCTTGCCCGCGTCGCGGGTCGCCTGGCGCTGGGCATCGTTGAAGTACGCCGGAACGGTAATCACGGCCTCCGTCACGCGCTCGCCCAGGTACGATTCAGCGTCGGCCTTCATCTTTTGCAAGATCATCGCGCTGATTTCCGGAGGGCTGTACTGCTTGCCGCCCGCCTCGACCCAGGCATCGCCGTTCGGCGCGCGCACCACCTTGAATGGCACCAGCGCACGGTCACGGCTCACTTCGGGGTCGTCATACTTGCGCCCCATGAAGCGCTTGATCGAGAACACGGTGTTCTCCGAATTGGTGATTGCCTGGCGCTTGGCCACCTCGCCGACGAGACGCTCGCCGCTCTTGGTGAAGGCCACCACTGACGGCGTAGTGCGCGCGCCCTCGGAGTTGGGGATCACCACCGGCTCCCCGCCCTCCATGACGGCCACACAGCTATTGGTTGTCCCCAGGTCAATGCCGATAACTTTGCCCACGAATGAGCCTCCTCACAACAAAATAGACACAACTGAAATTGGCGTTTGGTTCTCAGATGGCTCGCGAACGAGCGACTACATGACTACTCTCGACTACGTGTGAGTCTCGTGGCGGTTGTCTGTGCGCCCGGTGTTGCCGCTACTCACTCCTAGTGGGCGCCTCCTCCGGCGGAGACTCCGCCACGTCTGCCCGTGTTTCAGCAGCGTCGGGGTTTTGTGGCGCCCGCGCCACCTGCACCAGCGCCGGACGGATCAGCATCCCACGCGCTTCATAGCCGCGCTGGACCACCACCGCGACGTGTCCCGCTGGATGCTCGTTTGTCTCGATCTCGCCGATAGCCTGATGCATCTTTGGATCGAACGGCTGGCCTGGCGTCGTCTCGATGGCCTGCACGCCATTGGCATTGAAGGCGTTGAGCACCTGCAAATGTACTAGCGCCACGCCATCTATCCACGAATACGCGCGCAGTGTCGGCGGCAGTGTCGCGAAGGCGCGCTCGAAGCTATCCACCGCAGGCAGCAGTGACGCAATCACGCGCCCCGCGGCCAGCGCTTCGATCTGCTCTTGCTCTTGTTGCGCGCGCCGCTTGAAGTTCGAGAAGTCGGCCTGCGCGCGCTGCCAGCGGTTCATGTAATCCGTGGCGGCCTCGCGCTCGCGCGTCAGTTCAGCCTCCAGGGCGGCGATGCGCTCGGTCAGCGTGTTCGCCTCGGTCGCGCTGTCTGTCGCTGTGGCGCTATCTGTCGGCTCAGCGTCGCTGGCGGGCATGCCCGCCACCTGCGGCTCCTGGGGTGTGGTCTCGGTTGTGATCTCGTCCTCAGCCATGCTTCCCTTCCCAGTCATGTTCATCGGGTGTATGTAGCTCGGTGAGAAGATCATCGAGCATTTGCGTCATATACCGCACGACGGCGATGGCGCGCCCATATTGCATACGAGTCGGGCCGACGATGCCGACCATGCCACTGGACTGCCCCGGAGTGCCGTAGCGCGCCGCGACCACGCTCATATCTTTGAGAATTTCCGGCTCGTTCTCGGCGCCAATAATCACCTGCACGCCCTCCGCCGCCATCACCTGTGGGGCGATGGTCGGCAAGAACTGGCTGCGCTCCAGCACCTCAACGACGCGCCGGATGCGGTCGGAGTCCGCGTGGGCATATTCTTCGCGCCGCAACAATTGCGAGATGCCTTCGGAGTAGAATGCGCCTGGCGCAAAGACATCGAGTTGCTCCAGCATGCGAGCCAGCGATTCGGCGACGATACGCTCATTGGTCGAGTAGAACTCGCCTTCGAGGCTGGCGTGCGCGGTCACGGCGTCGGCAGTGGCCCCCCGGAAACGGTCGTTGAAGTGCTCCGCCACCCGGCTCAGTTCGTCCTGCGCCGCTGGCTCGTCCAGCAGCAGCCGCTCCTGACGCACCGTGCCATCGGAGAGCACGAGCACCAGCAGTGCCACCGCTTCGTTCAGCGCCAGCAACGCGAAATGCTTGAGCCGGGGTTGCAGGCCACGCGGCGGTGTGACGATGGCCGCGCTTTGCAGCAGCCGCGCCATCACCGATGCCGTCAGCCGCACCCACTCATCCAACTGGTGCTGCACCTGAAAGAACTGATGGCGGATCAGCCGCTGCTCTTCCAGCGGCAAGCGCGACTCGCCCATCAGCCGCTCGACGAAATAGCGATAGCCCAGGTCGGTGGGGATGCGCCCGGCGGAGATATGCGGCTGGTAGATCAAGCCTTCGTCTTCCAGCGCCACCAGTTCGTTGCGTACCGTGGCCGAGGCGTAGCCCGCGCCGTAGATCGCGGCCAATTGGTCGGAGAGTTGCTTGGAGGGCACTGGTTCGCCGGTCTGGGTGTATTGCTCGATCAGCGCACGCAGAATAGCTTCCTTGCGCTGGCTCAAGCGGCGCTCTTTCGGCATGCGACCTGGCCCCTCCCGCCAACCTGACACGTCACGGCCGCCCTTGCTGGCACTCGTGTCATCAGACTGCTAACTCCACATACGATAGCATCTGCTGGCAGTCATGTCAAGAGAGTGCCAAGCGGGTTTTCAGTCGCTCATCCTATCTCGTGCGCTCACATTCGCCACAACACCAGCCGCTGTGCATTCTGCACCAGCACCGCCAGTGTCGTGCCCTTCGGCGACCACGCGACATGGTCCACATCGTGTTCGCCGCCGAACTCCGTTATCGTCCCCAATAGTTGCCCTTGCAGCGTCGCCACCACCTTGCCGCTGGCGCAGTCGCGCACATCCACCCGCTCTACCGTGTTCAGCGTCTTATGCTCCCCCGCCGCCAGCAACGTGCCATCGGCGCTCCACGCCAGTTGGACATAACTATTATTGATGTTCATCGTCGCCGCCACCTGCGCCAGCACCGCATCATGCAGCGGCATCAGCGTCTTCGGCAGATACTGCGGATCACCGCCGCCACACCCAGCGCCCTCCTGTGGATCCACCGGCGGCATTTGCCCCACCGCCTGCGCCAGCTTCCCATTGGCGTTCACACCGAACTGCACATAGCGCCCATCCGGCGACCACGCCGTGGTATAGAGTCCCAGCGCGAAGTACGGCGCAAACTGCACTGGCGGCTTCGGCATATTGTATGGCGGCACATTTGGGCACGGCGCATTCAGCGCCAGTCCCCCCGTCCGCCACATCGTAAACGCCGCCCCGCCGTCGGCATTCCCCGCTGGCCCCACCTGCGGCGTCCCTGGTGTCGCGCTTAGCGGCTGCGTCGCGGTCAGCGACCCGTCGCCATTCCAGCGATACGCCAGCCCCTGCGGCACATTCTCCCCCGCCACCATCCCCGCCGTCACATCCCAGCGCAGTTGCTGCCCCTGCAACCGCTCCGCCGCCTTCTCGCTCGCAAACATCAGCACCCGCGCCGTCTGCGCCCCCACATCCACCAGCGCCAGCCCCGAATTGATGGTATGTACCCCACTCGCCACCAGATTATGATCCTGATCGAACTGCTGATAGGCGGTCCCCGCTCCGAAGGTGATGGCGATTTCCTTGCCATCCGGCGACCAGATCATCTCGCCATAACCCGCTTCGAGTTCATTATTTGGGTTACTGCTCACACTCGCCGGAATCGCCAGCGGCAGCACCAGCGGATCCAGCTTAATCGTCCGTATGATGCGCCCGGTCGCCGCATCCACTAGCGCCAGCTTACCAGCGGGATCGCTGAATTGCGTAGTCCCTCCAGGACACGAACCTGTCCCCAGCACCGCCAGCGTCTTCCCATCTGGCGACCAGGCCATCGCCTGCGGGCATCCCATCGCCGCCAGCAGGTCCACCAAAATTGTCTTTGCGGCGGATTTCTTTTGCGCCGTCCGCGAGCCTCCCAACGCGCCCGTGGCCACAAGCCCGCCGGCCACCACCGCCATCGCCAGCAGCGCGCAGGCCACCCCCACCACCACGCGCCGTCGCCCACGCGCCTTCAACGTTGTCGGTGGCGCCAGCGATTCTACCGGCGGGGCACCCATAGCCGTGTCGGTTGCGCTTTGTGTCGCGTTTCCCACCGCCTGTTGCGCCCCTGCCAGCGTCCGCAGCGCCGCCAGCCTGCGTTCGCGCTCCTGCTCTGCCCACAGATCGCCACTTTCGCCGCCACTGCCGTCTGTCATCTCGCTACTCCATCCCATCGTCCGCCCGCCGGCACCGCTACCACCCAGTGGCGTCGCAGTCGTAGCGTCGCGTGCCGTTCAACCTCTGCGATATGTGACGCGCGCCAGCCACCGCCGTTTACACGCGCCCTACTATGGAGCTGGTGCGAACGTCATCACCAGCCGCCCCGCCGATGTCTCCACCCCGGTCAGCACATAGCGTGTGCCACCCAATGCCAACCCATTCCCAAGCCCCGCCAACTGCTGATTCAGCGCGTCCTCTAGCAGCCCGGTCACTACCCCTGGCAGCGGCAGATTACCCACGCGCGCCTCCGTCACCTGCACCGCTGGCTGCCCATTGGCCGCTTCGATCCGCAGTGTCACCGCGAGTGGCCGCGTCAGCCCGCCAAGGAGTTCCACATCCCCCGCAATTGTCACCAGATCGCCGGGCTGAATGTGCGCCTGCACATTCGTAGCAGTGAACGGCAACTGCGCCTGAGCGATGCCATCGGCGCAGAGTCGCGACAGCAACACATCATCCACACTTACCGTCGCCGTGCCGCTACCCCCCACCGTCCCTGTCGCGCCGATCACGGACGTGCGTCCGGGCGCAAATAACAGCAGCGCCAGCACTGTCAGCAGCGCCCCGCAGATCAGCCCACCTAAACCCCACAGCGGCCCACGCATGCCACGCCGTCCGCGCGCCCGCGCTGGTTCTATTGCTCGATTCGGATACGTTGGTTCATCCACGGTAACGCCTCCCTATGTACCGCAGCCGCTAGCTCCGCTCCTCTATCTCGTGCCCGCGCAAGTCCCTGACCACCGGCCTATACTCGTTTACACAGCGGCACACTCTCTGCTGCGCATCGTATCCTTTAACAGGAGTTACTTATTGCGGTCACGCTCTTGCGGCCAGAAGTGTAGCGCCATGAACCAGTCTGACCAGCGCCCACAGCACCATTTCAGCGCCAGCATCCCGCTACTCTGCTGCGGACTCCTCCTCTGCGGCCTCTTGGCGGCCTGCGCGCAAAGCACGAGCAAAGCGCCGCCGCGTGCCAAGCCGCTGGCCCTGCGCTGCACCCTTGCCGTGCCCACGGGCGCTGAGACCGAAATCATCACACTCCAAAGCACCACCCTCACCTGCACCGTCACCAACGCCAGCCCCAGCGCTGTCTCCTTCACGCTGCATTACAAAATCGCGGATTGGAACGGCGCGCACAACCGCTTCGATCTCATCTGCTCTGGCCCTATCGAGCATGGCGCGGGCGCCTGCCACCGCGCGTTCGCCGTTCCCTACCCCTTCGCTCCTGACGAAAGCTGGGTCACCGGACTGCTGCTCCCCATGCAGCAACAACTCGGCCCCATCCATGCCGTTCCCCTGACACCCGCCACCCACCTCTAATAACGCTCTTCATAAACGTAGTGCAATATGCACAACAAAATGCACCAAACTTCGGCCACATTCCTCCATTGGCCCGTGCGAAACCTCGTCTATACTCTATCTCAGATGTGTCGTTGTGCAAAGTGTGGCATCGCCGCGCGAGTAACACACGCGATCCCGCCGTAGTATCGCAGAGGAGACGGAGCAAAACACATGACGAGCAGTCCGGATGATGTGGTGCGGATGGCCCGAGAAAAGGGCGTCCGGATGGTTGACTTGAAGTTTGCCGATGTTCCTGGTATGTGGCATCATATGAGCATTCCGGTGCGGAATCTCACCCCCGACATCTTTGAAGAAGGCATCGGCTTCGACGGCTCCAGTATTCGCGGCTTCCAGGACATCAATGAGAGCGATATGCTGCTCATGCCCGATCCCGCCTCTGCTATTCTTGATCCCTTCACCGCCGAGCCAACCCTCAGCCTCGTCTGTAACGTCGCTCAGCCTGGCGCGCGTCACACGCCCTATACGCGCGATCCACGCTATATTGCCCAAAAAGCCGAAGCCTTCCTTATCAAGTCGGGGATTGCTGACCGCGCCTACTTCGGTCCCGAAGCCGAGTTCTTCATCTTCGACGACGTCAAGTATCGCGCCAGCCAGAACGAGCAATGGGCCGTGGTGGAGAGCGACGAAGCCCACTGGAACTCCGGACGCAACGGCACGACCAACCTTGGGCACCGCATGCGCCCGAAGGAAGGCTACTCGCCAGTCGCGCCGAACGACACACTCCACGACCTGCGCACCGCGATGGTGCTGACGATGGAAGACTGCGGCATTGACGTGGAAGCCCAACACCACGAAGTCGCCGCGGGCGGCCAGTGCGAAATTGATATGCGCTTCGACTCGCTGCTGACCATGGCCGACCGCGTCATGCTCTATAAGTACATCGTGAAGAATATCGCCCGTCGCGCTGGCAAAACCGTCACCTTCATGCCCAAGCCCATCTTCGGCGACAACGGCTCCGGTATGCATGTGCATATGAGCCTCTGGAAAGGCGATGAACCACTCTTCGCCGACCCCGAGGGCTATGCGGGCATCTCTGAGATGGCGCGATTCTTCATCGGCGGACTCCTCACCCATGCCCCCGCCGTTCTCGCCCTCGCCGCGCCCACCACCAACAGCTACCGCCGCCTCGTCCCAGGCTACGAGGCCCCCGTCAACCTCGTCTACTCGCAGCGCAACCGCTCCGCCGCCGTCCGCATCCCGATGTATTCGGATAGCCCGAAGGCGAAGCGTGTCGAGTTCCGCCCGCCGGACCCGACGTGCAACCCTTATCTCACCTTCTCCGCGCTGCTCATGGCCGGCCTCGACGGCATTCGCCGCGAAATTACCCCAGAAAAGCATGGCTTCGGGCCGCTCGACCGCAACATCTATGAGATGTGCGCCGAAGAGAAGCGCGAGATCAAATCCGTCCCCGGCTCGCTGGGCGAGGCGCTCACCGCGTTGGAGCTTGATCACGAATTCTTGCTCGAAGGCGACGTCTTCACTACTGACCTCCTCGCCAAATACATCGAGCTACGGCGCGAACAAGATGCTGAGGTCCGCCTCCGCCCCGCGCCACTGGAGTTCGCGCTCTACTACGACGCCTAGCCCGCATCCCTTGTACCGTCAGCGTCTCGCTGGCCCATCACACACATCACACTCGCAAAGGCGAAGTCCGCTTCATGTGGGCCTCGCCTTTGTGTTCTCTCCCCCCAAGCCTCCCAATTTCCCCGCGCACGCCCGCATAGAATCGCTCGTGAAAGAACAGCCTCTTGACTCGCATTCCATCTGCCCGTTACTATGTCATGATGACATATCATTATGAGTGGTCACAATGACTGATATGGAGGGGATCGCTGTGTACGAGTTGCTGATTCTCTCGTTCCTGATGCGTGGGAAGATGCACGGCTATTTGATGGCGAAGATCATCAACGACATCATCGGCCCCTATGCAAAGTTCAGCCATGGGCGGATGTATCCGCTGCTGAGCAAGCTTGAAGCCGACGGGTTGATCGGCGCGGCGGAGGATGCGGCGGAACACGGGCAGGGTGACCGGCGGCAACGCGCGTTTACCATTACTGAGGCGGGCCGCAAACGCTTTCACCAGTTGATGATGGATACCACGTCGAGCCCTGGCGGCTATCGGGAGATCTTCTGGATGAAGTTCACGTCATTCGAGATGCTGCAGCCAGATGAGCGGCTGTTTCTGATGGACCATTACCTCAACTACTGCCAGACGCATATCTTCCACCTGATGAACCAGATGGAGGAGCTAGAGCGGGATGTCAAGGAACAGCACTTCATGACGGACCAGCGGCCCGATGTGACGCTGCACGTCATACGTCATGCGATCAATCAGTGGCGACTGGAAAGTAAAGACGTGACGGAGTTGCGCGAGCGCGAAATCGCTCGCATGCAACCTGATGCACAACATGACACTATGACAACGGAGGAGCATCCGCAATGAGTTCCGCGAACACGCCAACTTCCGCGCCCGCACAGCAAACGCTTGCGGCGCCGAGCGGCAACGGGCGACGTATCCACGGCTTCGCGCTGGGCAGTGTGCTGGCCGCGCTGATGCTGACATTGCTGCTCGAAGCGCTGGACCAGACCATTGTGGGGACGGCGCTGCCCAAGATTATCGCCGAATTACAAGGTTTCGACCGCTACACCTGGGTCGTGACGGCGTATTTGCTGGCCTCGACGACGATGATTCCTATCGTGGGCAAGCTTTCGGACCAGTTTGGCCGCAAGTGGTTTTTCGTGGCGGGCGTGATCCTGTTCCTGGTTGGCTCAGCGCTTTCGGGCGCGGCGCAGACGATGAACCAGTTGATCGTCTTCCGCGCCATCCAGGGATTGGGCGCGGGCACTGGCATCGCGCTGGTGTTCACGGTGGTGGGCGACATCTTTCCACCGGCTGAGCGCGCCAAGTGGCAGGGCATCTTCGCGGCGGTCTACGGCTTCTCCAGTGTCGTTGGGCCGACCATCGGCGGCTGGCTGAGCGATCATGGTCCACTGGTGGGTACGTTCGTGACGGATACGACACGCTGGCGCTGGGTCTTCTATGTGAATATCCCCATCGGCATCATCGCGCTGCTGGCGCTGTTGATCTACCTGCCCACCGACATCTCCGCGCGCAGCAGCCGCTATCGTGGTCTCGCCGCGCTGAAGCGAGTGGACTTCCTGGGGGCGGCGCTGGCCTCTGGCGCGACGATCTGCTTGCTGCTGGGGCTAACCTGGGGCGGCAATCAGACGTATAGCTGGAACTCGCCACAGGTGATGGGTACGCTGGCGGGCGCGGCGGCGCTGTATCTGGCGTTTTTCATTGCCGAGCGGTTCGCGGTCGAGCCGATTCTGCCGCTGGATCTCTTTCGCAATCAGGTGTTCGCGGCGGATTCGTTGCTTTCGATCACCTCAGGTATGGTGCTGCTTTCGCTGGTGATCTACCTGCCGCTCTTTCTGCAAGGGGTGCTGGGCGAATCGGCGACGAACTCCGGCGAGGTGATTACGCCGCTCACCATCAGTCTGGTGATTGGCGCGTCTATCTCTGGCTTCGTCATCGCCCGGCTGGGGCGCTACCACGGCGTTACGGTCGCGGGGGCGGTGGTAATGACCATCGGTGTCTTTCTGCTGACGCGGATGACGGCGACGACGAGCATCATCACGGCGGGCGGCTATATGGTGGTCACGGGGCTGGGGCTGGGCATCTTCTTCTCGGTGATGACGCTGGCGGTGCAGAACGCGCTGCCGCGCACGCGCATGGGCATCGGCACCGGGGCGATCACCTATCTGCGGGCGTTGGGGCAGACGCTGGGGCTGGCTATCGTCGGCACGGTGGTCAATAACACGATCACCAGCGACATCCAGAGCCGCCTGCCCGCCGATGTGAAGACGAAGCTGTCGCCCCAGGCGCTGAAATTCGCCACCGACACGCAGGCGCTGGTGAATCCGACGTATCGCGACACGGTGGTGCATACGGCACAGCAGTTCGCGGTTCACTTCGCGACGCTGAACATGCCGCCAGGGACCCAACGGGACGCGGTGGCGGCGCAGGTGAGCCAGCAGACGGCGGCGCTGCTGCAACAGGTCTTCGCTGCGCTGCGTCAATCGCTGGCGACGGGCATTCAGCATGGCTTTCTGACGGTGCTGGTGTTCTGTGTGGGGGTGCTGGTGGCGGCGGTGTTCCTGAAAGATGTACCGCTGGCCAAGACATTCCGCGAGGAGCAGAGCAACGGGACGGGGGTGCAGGGCGACGTGGCGAGTGAGTACGCCGCACCGGGGCTATAGGGAATGCCTGTAAAAGCGCATGGGGAATGCGCGTCTTATGGATGGCAGGGGGAATCTACCCCCTGCACAGGCCGGTAAGGATGCCGATGCCACACTCGATGGCGCAGGCAAGAAGCGGCGCGGAGCACAGCAACATTCAGGAGCGTCCGCTGGGCGGGACGCCCATTGATGAATCCGAGTGGATGGCAGTGCTGCTACGCTGACGCTAGCGGGCGGCGCGCACGCGCTCGAAGCAGTCGCTGCAATAGACGGGTTTTTCGTTGCGCGGCAGGAAGGGCACGCGGGCCTCACCGCCGCATTCAGCGCAGGTGACGACGTGCATCTCGCGCTGACGCCGCTCGCCGTTGCCCGCGCTCATCGTTTGTCGCCGGCGCCGGCGACAGTCTGGGCAGCGTCCCGGCTGGTTGAGCAATCCACGCTGCTGGTAAAACTCCTGCTCACCGGCGCTGAATACGAATTCCTGGCCGCATTCGCGGCATACAAGCGTTTTGTCCTCAAACATGGTGTTGCGGAACCTCCCCAAGCCCTTGATCCGCTCTCACACCGCCGGAACCTCTCAGCGCGAAACGTCCGGGCGGCGCCAGTGCTTCACTGCTGGCCACGAGCCAGCACCGAGTGAAACACCGAGCAAAGGATACATGATTGTCAAGTGCTTGGCAATACCCGTATTTTGGAAGAGGCATCGAGTCGTGTGGAGGCAGCTTGGCGCGTGGATGGCCGTGGGCGCTGTACAATGGGAGGACAGGTGAATGCGCGGGATATGGAGATAGGGAGAGTGCGATACGTGGCAGCGGGAGACACAACGAGCAATATACGAAGTACGACGCGAAACGGGGCGGCGCGCGGGGATGTGAGCGGGCAGACAGGAATGTCCGCCCCAGCAGAGGTAGGTACAGGTGAGCAGACAGGAATGTCCGCTCCACCAGTGATGGGCGCGGCGCTGAGCTTCGAGGTGGTGGGGCGCGATACGGCGACAGCGGCGCGGGCTGGGGTGGTGCGGACGCCACACGGCGATATTCCCACGCCGGTATTCATGCCGGTGGGCACGCACGCGACGGTGAAGGCGGTGGGGCCGGACGATCTGGAGCGAATGGGCGCGAGCATCGTGCTCTCGAACACGTATCACCTGCTGCTGCGTCCAGGGCCAGAGGTGGTGTCGCACTTCGGAGGGTTGCACGGCTTCATGCGCTGGGAGCGCCCGATTCTGACGGATAGCGGGGGCTTTCAGGTGTTCAGCCTGGGCAACCTGCGCGAGATTTCGGATGATGGGGTGCGTTTCCGCTCGCACCTGGACGGGGCGGAGTTCGTGCTGACGCCGGAGCGGGTGATGGAGATCGAGGCGCTGCTAGGCGCGGACATCATTCTGCCGCTGGATGTGTGCCCGCCGTATCCGTGCCCGCCCGAAGAGGCGCAGGCAGCGACGGAGCGCACTCACCGCTGGGCGGAGCGCGCGCTGGCATCAAAGGTGCGCGCGGACCAGGCGCTCTTCGGCATTCCGCAGGGTGGGATGGATGCAGAGTCGCGGGCGACGAGCGCACGGTTCATCGGCTCGCTGCCATTCGATGGCTTTTCGATTGGCGGGCTGTCGGTCGGGGAGCCGAAGGAACTGATGTGGCAGATGCTGGAGGTCGCAGTGCCGGAGCTGCCGGACGCCAAGCCACGACACCTGCTGGGGGTCGGATCGCCGGATGATCTGCTGGAAGGCGTGGCGCGGGGCATAGATATGTTCGATTGTGTGCTGCCAACGCGGACGGCGCGCACTGGCGGCCTGTACACACCTGCCGGACGCATCAACATCCGCGCGGCGCGCTGGCGCGAGGAACGTGGGCCGGTGGACGCGACCTGCGATTGCTACACCTGCCAGACCTTCAGCGCGGGCTATCTGCACCATCTGATCCGCGCGGAGGAGGATGAGACCAAGGGCGAGTTGCTGTATTACCGGCTGGCGAGCATCCACAACCTGCGCTTCCTGATCCGCTTGATGGAGGGCGCGCGGGCGGCGATCCTGGATGGCACGTTCGGGGAGTACCGGGCGCGCTTCCAGGAGGGCTTCACGCCGCCGAACCGCGAGATTGCCGAGGAGCAGCGGCGCAAACGTGGCAACCGGGAAGATCGTTAGGCGGTCTTGAAGGTCATGGCGACTTTGCCCAGGCGCAGTTCGTCGCCGTCTTTGATGGGCGCGGGCGTTTTGGGGTCCAGCTTCTGGCGGTTGATGAAGGTGGAGTTGGTGCTTTGCAGGTCTTCGACCATGCACTGGCTGCCGTTGATGTGGAGCTTGGCGTGCATGCGCGAGACGCCGCCGTCTTCGCCGCCGTGGGGGGTCAGGTCTACATCGGGATAGATGTTGCTGACGGGGTCTTCGCGGCCAATCAGGACTTCAGTTTTGCCGGAGAGGTCGAAGACAGCATTGTCAGATTGGACGATCAGCTTGGGCGCGAGCGCGGCAGCAGGCGCAGGCGTGGGAACGACGGGCGCACCAGCGGCGGGCGTGGCGGTGGCGACGGCGCTACTGGCGTCGAGCCGCTCGCCACATTCGTCGCAGAACGCGGAGCCGTCAGGGTTGACATGGCCGTTGGAACAGGTGACGCTCATTATTCTTCTCCTCCATGGGAAATGCGAGATGGTCTATCTGCTCGCTCTAGTATGCCACGCGCCAGCAAGAATCGCACGCCGAGCGGGCGGACAGACAAGAATATCCGTCCCACCGCGAGACCGATGCGACGCCAGCGGGCGGTTGAAACCGCGCGACGGGCGTCCACCGGACGCCCCTACGGACGCGAAACCCGCGCAGGCGGGTTTGAGGGCGCTAGAACGATTGGGTGAGTTTGCGGGTCTTGTTGACGATGGTCTTGACATCCTCCGATGAGAGCGCGCCACCAGCAGCAGCGGCTTGATCGAGCAGGCGCTGCGTTTCGGGGTCGAGGATGCGCGTGACGTTGGGCGCAAGCCGCGTGGTGACTTTGCCGGTCTTTTTGTATTCGTCGAGCACCTTGGTGACGAGGCGGTGGGCGTTGGCCTTTTCGACGTAGTTGAGCACGGTCGGGTTGGCGTCAGTCGGCTGAATCGTCTCGGTGGTAAAGGTGACGACGGCATCGGCGCGGAGCTTTTCGGAGGCCTGGCCCGGCACATCGTAGCTTAGCTCTGCCTGGGCGATGCGGAAGGCGCCAGCGGGCTTCGGCTCAACCAGCAGTTCGAGCAGCACGGCCTGCGGGTTGTCGCGTTCTAGGTCGCCCAGCGGCAGCGCGACCTGACGGTCGGAGAGGACTTCCTGGCTTTGCTCGCCGATGATCGGCAGCACTTTGATGGCGCGCTTGGGCGTGACGCCGGTGGGCAGGCGCACGGTAAGCTGGGAGTTGCGGGCGCTGACGGAGGCGGCGCTCTGGAAGAGGCGCTGGAAGATGCCGAGCGCGTCTTCGGGGCGGCGGATGAACTCGGAGGGGACGCCGCTGCTGCGCTGACCGATATTGTCGAGCAGATCCTGGTCCCAGTCGGCGCCGATGCCGAGGGGATAGATGCCAACGCCTGAGGCGGCGGCGTCGTCGGCGATGCGGCGGCAGCGGTCGGCGTCGCCGTAGGTCACGCCGTCGGTGAGGACGATCATGCGGTTGACGAGGGTGGGCGCGGCGTGCTTACGGAGTTCGGTGAGGCCGACGCTCATGCCGAGCGACATGGCGGTGCCGCCGCCGTCTTTGATGCCGTCTACGGCGGCAATGAGCAATTCTTTATCTACGACGGGCTGCGCGGGCACGACGACACGCACATTGTCGTCGAAGATGACGACGGAGACGATGTCGTTGCGGGCCATGTGGTTGATGACGAGCTTGACCGACTCTTTGACGGACTTGAGCTTCGCGCCTTTCATCGAGCCGGAATGGTCGAGCACGAGCGCCAGATTGAGCGGCATGCGCGCGGCGGTGACGGGCGCGCTGGGGCGGGCTTCGACGAGCACATAGGCGAGCTGGCTGCCGCCGGTGACGCTCATGCGCTCACGGCCCACCTGACAGGTTAACGCTACTTCCCCGGACATCCTCGCCGGCTCCTCTCTCTTGAAGCCCTCGCTCGCGCGAAGAGCGAAACGTTTTGGCTCACGATACTGCACACCATACGCACAACGCGCATGAGCGATGCCACCGACGCGCTGGAGAGCGGCGGGGGCTGTCTATCGGCTACTACGTAAGGATGTGCGGGGAGGTTGCGGCATAGGGTTCAAGCCAGCACCTAGGGGACAGGCACGCGGATAAAACCGGCCTGGCTGAAGTGATGATCGGTGGTGAACGCTTCGCTCATGCCGAATTGCTGCATGAGAACGAAACTTGCGGCATCCACAAGTGACCATTCCTTATCGGAATACTGTTCGAGTAGCGCCTATGCAGCGTCATCAGTCGCTTTATCAATGTGCACGATTCGCAGGTGTGAGATCGTCTTGATCCGGCTGATGATGGTGAGTATCTGGGGGCGTATAAATCGCGAGCGCGTCGTCAATAGCGCGATCAACTCGGCTAGGACGTAATTGGTGGTTACAAGCTGACGTTTGCTGGCGATCAGTTGCCGGTAATACGCCTCCATTGCATCATGATCCGCGCTGTTATGCACAAGTGGCTCGGCCCAGCCAGAGGTATCTACAAAGACACTACTCTGCGTGGGCATTCAGCGCCTCCTCTGCGATGGCTTCATCATGCTTCCGTATCGCGTCGGGACTTGTCAACTCGCCGGTGCCGAGGAACTCCGCGAGCGGGTCTTCGGCTGGGTCATAATGGAATGTTTCGGGAGCCGGTTCCGCCTGCTCGCGCAGGGCAAGCGCCCAGGCCTGGATAAACTCTTCGGGCTTTTGGCCATGCTTTGCGGCGTATACTTTGATTGTCTGATACACGTTGTCGGGGAGATAAATTGCGTGGCTCATGTAAACTCTCCTGTCGGGCAATTGGTGTATGCTCGAAAGCCTTCATCTGCCGACATCACGACCTGGCTGGAGATAGATCTTGAGATCACTCCAAGGTATGCCCAGGTAATCCAATAGATGTCTCATTTTGTCACGGTTTTGGTTGCTTTCTCCATGCCCATTAGCATAGAGATTCATAGAAATCCTGAGCGGAACTCGAAGGCCCGCAGAAGTATGCGAAAATCTAGTGTTGAGATTAGAGTTAAACTCCGGATTTTGAGGTAATAGCGCGAATTTTTCAGGATGCAGGGTATATAAATATTGGCACAAACTCTGGTACATTCGTACCCATGACTGAATACCTCTTACCGCGTGGCCGTGCAGGATGAAACCCAGGGGTTTTGTGCCATTGAAGTTTTCCTCCAGAGTATGGGGCTTGTAGCCATCTAGCTTTTGGACGATGCGCTCATTGGATATGGGAGACGTCAGCTCTAAGGTAGCGGCCTGATCCATCTCCACATGCATATACTCTTGTATTAGAGTAGAGATCTCGGAAGAGAGTTTTTGGAAAGCATCGAGTTTCCCGCTATAAGCACCTAGACGTTCAGTGTTCTCTGTTCGCGATGAATTGCGAGCACCTATGGCGTGCTTTATGTCCTCGAACAAGTCTAGAAGACCCTCGTTCACGCTTTCGAGATCGCTCAGGATGCGCACGACATGCTCATTCTCGCTCACGAACCGCCTCCTCATTGTTCTAACAATAAAGTGCCTCCTTCATTATATCTCAATTAGCCGTGGATTTCGATGACGATGGCGGAGATGTTGTCGTCGCCGCCGTTGGCGTTGGCGGCGGTGATGAGCTGGTCGCAGGCGTCCTGGGGGTTGGGGGTGTTGGTGAGGATGCGGGCGATCTCGTCGTCGCGAACCATCTCCCAGAGACCGTCGCAGCAGAGCAGCAGGCGCATGCCGGGGCGCAGTTTTTGCTCGAAGAGGTCAAATTTGAGGTCGGGGTCGTCGCCGAGGCTGCGGAAGATCTGATTGCGGTTGGGGTGGGTATAGCGTTCTTCTGGCTCAATGAAGCCACCGGCGACGAGTTGCTCGACGAGTGAGTGGTCGGTGGTGATGCGACGCAGTTCGCCGCCGTCGAAGACGTAGGCACGGCTGTCGCCAGCGTTGATGAGATAGGCGGTGTCACCGAAGAGCAGCGCGGCCACGAGGGTCGAACCCATGTCGGCGCCCGCCTTGTCGTTGGCTTCGCAGAGTGCGGCATTAGCGGCGCGGGCAGCGTCGTGGAGGGCGGACTTGAGCTGATCGGGGGTGGGGTCGGCGGCGGCGGCGAGATCCACCGCTGGCAGGGCGACGGCGCGCAGCACATCGGTGATGAGCAGCCGCGCGACGAGGCGGCTGGCATCCTGACCGTTGACGTGGCCGCCGAGGCCGTCGGCGACGGCAAAGAGGCCGAGCGCCTGATGCTGCGAATCGTTGACCACATCGAGTTGGGCGAGGGCGATGCTATCTTCGTTGTGGTCAGTCTTGCGGAGGCCGATGTCGCTGGCCGCTCCGGAGACGTAACGCGCGCCATTCGGGAAAGCGGGAAGGTCGTCGGCAC
Organism: Ktedonobacterales bacterium; assembly: GCA_030167145.1. Lineage (GTDB taxonomy): Bacteria > Chloroflexota > Ktedonobacteria > Ktedonobacterales > JADMIN01 > SMAG-U1939. Next base: position 2,132,043 of record CP126532.1, read on the forward strand.
GTGGCATGACGCGATAGACGCGGCCACCTTCGATGACGACGCGCATACTGCTGCTGCCATCGGGCGCGGGGGGCGCGGTCTTGAGTTGCTCGTAGGCCTTGACACGGGCGCTGGCAGCCTCGATGGAGTAGGCGGGATCGCCAGGGCGCTGGCGTCCGGCAGCGGCTTTGCGGACTCTGGTGGGCAGTTCATCGGTCGCGACGGGCGGAGTGGCGAGGACGCGCCGCTCGATCATGGTGTAGACGCCGGACATCATATCAGCGCCACAGGAAGGGCAGAATTGCTCTGGCTGGGCGCTGGCCTCTGGATGTGTGCCGCAGGACCAGCAGCTTTCGTAGCCTTTCAGATCGCTGGCACGATAGATGTTTTCGGCATCGGGATCGTCGCCGCCCGCGCTGAGCAGTTCTTCGACGCGCCACCGTTCGCCGACGATGGTTCCCACAGCCAGCGGCCAGGGGCGGTCGTCTTCCGCGCCAGCCGCGACTACTGGCGATTCAACGGTATCCACGTCGGCCCAATGGCCGTTGGCGGATTCCGCTGATGGGCTGGCGGGGGCAGCGGGAGTTTCAATCGCAGTCTCGGCTTCGGCAATGTCGGGTTCAGTGGCGGAAGGTGGGGCGGCAGGCGTTTCGATGGCGGGGGATTCGGGTTGGGTGGACGCCTCGGTAATGTCGCTAGCGCCCGTGATCTCGATGGTGGCGGGCGCAGGGGGTTCCATAGGGGCGAGCGTGGCGACAGACGCGGGGAGGACGTCGGTGGTGGCAGGCGGGATGGTCTGCATGTCGTCTGGTTGGCGCGGAACACGCGGCGGACGTTTCACGCGGTTGGGTGATGTAGCGTTTTCGCTGGCATCTGGCTGTTGCTGGTGTGGCGCGACCGCATCCGATGGATCGGGCTGGGTTGTGCCGCAGACATTACAGAATCGGGCGCCAGGGCGCAGTTGCGCGCCACACTGTATGCACTCCACGTGAAGACTCCTCACCAATCTATTATTGGCTGCCGGGCGCACGCCGTGCGCCCCTACGAACTATAACTATAGCGCACGATTTGCTCGTGGGTTGTCTAGCGGGCGGCCTTACGGAGCGCGAGCACCCGCTTGAGGGCGGCTTCGGCTTCGGGGTATTTAGAGCGCAGCGCGAGGGCGTCGCGCAAATCACCCTCCGCCTGGGCTAGCTGGCCTAGCTCGATGGTGACCAGGGCAAGCTGATAGCAGAGCGCGGGATCCTGACCGTCTAGTGCGCGCGCTCTGGTGAAGGCGATCTGCGCGAGGTCGTAGCGGGCAGCGGCATAAGCGGCGCTGCCTTCGAGCTTGAGCGCTTCGAGGGTGGGGCGCAGACGCGCGGCCTCACCGAAGGCCTCGGCGGCGTCACTGAACTGGCCGAGCGCTTGCAATGAACGGCCAAGCAGCATATAGATGTCGCAATCGCCTGCGTTGAGTGCGATGGCTGAGCGGCACTGGTGTACCGCCGGGCCGTAGCGCCGCGCGGCGTAGGCTTCGTTGGCGAGTTGGATGCTGAGGGTGGCGGTGGTGGCGCGGGTGACGGGAGCACGCATCACGACAGGCGCGACGGGCACATGCGGGACCGCGCCCGCGACGAGGGGCGTGCCATCGTGGGCGCAGAAGCGCGCAGTGGGGCGGTTGCGATGGCCGCAACGTGGGCAGACCGTAACGGCGGGCGCTTTCGCGGCGGGTGACGGAGATGGCGACGCAGCAGGGCGAGGCGCGGGCGCGGGAGGGCGAGACGCGGGAGGGCGCACGCCATGCGCCCCTACACCGCTGGATGTGGAGACGGGCTTGGATGCGCGTTGCGGGGCCGGTGGAGCGAGCAGGGCGAGGCAGCGGGCGAGGGCGGCGCGCATCTCGCTGGCGGATTGGAAACGATGGGCGGGGTCGAGGTCCATGGCGCGGATGACGGCGGCCTCGGTGGCTTCGCTGAGGGCGGGGGCGTAGCGGCGCAGGCCGCCGGGCATGGGGGTTTCGAGCGGGGCTGGCTCGTGATGGGTGAGCAGGTGGTACATGGTTGCGCCGAGGCTATAGATGTCGGAGAGGGCATTGGTCTGGGTGCGGCCCAGGTGTTCGGGAGAGGCGTAGGTCATGGTGCCGAGGTTTTCGGTGTTGCTGAGCTGGCCGGGCTTGTAGGTGCGGGCGATGCCGAGGTCTATCAGGCGCACATTGCCGTCGGGCGTAATCATGATGTTGCCGGGCTTGAGGTCGCGCATGATGATTGGCGGCTTCTGCCCATGGAGGTAGGCGAGCGCATCGCAGATGCCGATCATCCAGCGGAGCACGTCGCGCTCTGGCAGGGGGGCGCTGGTGGCGGCGAGACGTTCTTCGAGGGTGCTGCCGGGGATGAACTCCATGACGAAGAAGCGCTTGCCGCCGTCGGTGAAGTCGTCGTGATAGGTGGGCAGCAGGGGATGATGTAGGCGCTTCATGAGCGCGATCTCGTCATCGAAGCGCTTCTTGGCCTGCTCGACCTCATCGGGCGGGGCGGTGAGGTCGTCGAGCAGTTCTTTCATGGCCCAAGGGACGCCAGGGCGGCGGGTGTCTTCAACCTGATAGACGCTGCCCATGCCGCCTTCGCCCAGCCGCGCGAGTATGCGATAGCGGCCTTTGAGCATGGCGCCGAGTGGCAGGCCCATTGAAGCCCGCCCTAACTCTCGACGCAGCGCGCCACGACGGCGGTGATGTTGTCTTCGCCGCCGTTCTCGTTCGCGCGCTGGACTAGCAGATCACAGGCCTCGACGGGGTCGGAAACCTCGCGGAGAATGCTCTCCATCTGTTCGTCGCGGACCATCTCCCAGAGACCGTCGCAGCAGAGCAGCAGGGCGTCGCCGGGCTGGAGCCGCTCGGTGAAGATGTCTACCTCGACCTCGGAGCGGCTGGCGCCAAGCGAGCGGTAGATGAGGTTGCGATTGGGATGATCGTAGACATCGTCGCGGTCAATTTGTCCAGCTTCGACGAGGCGCTCGACGAGGGAGTGGTCTATGGTGATGCGGGTGAGTTTGTCGTTGCGGAAGAGATAGGTGCGGCTGTCGCCGACGTTGGCAATGAAGGCTTGATCGCCAATGACGAGAGCGGCGGTGACAGTGGAGCCAAGGCCTTTGGCATCGGAGTGTTTGCGGCCATAGGCGACGATCTGTTCGCTGCTCTTTTCGACGGCGTCGCGCAGTTTGTCGGTGTAATGATCGAGGACGACAGAGGTGGCGAGCCGCTGGGTGACGGCGCCCTGGTCACTTGGGGTGGGGGGGTCCTCAGTGGCGGGCTGAGAATCGGAGGCGGCGCGCTCGCGTTTGGATTTCTTGCCGAGGCGCACGGTGGGCTGATCGCTGGGTGGCGCGAGGAGCTTTTGTAGCTCCTGGGATATGGTATCCACAGCGATTTTGCTGGCGACCTCACCGGCGTGGTAGCCGCCCATGCCATCGGCGACGATCAGAATGGCGGCGACATGCTCGTCGCTGGAGACGACGTGGGTGTAGCAGTTGTCTTCGTTCTGCTCGCGCTGCAAGCCGGGATCGGTCTTGCAGGCGGCAATGAGGTGCAGCGGCATGCCGCCCTCCCTCTTCCTCAGTATGATGAACCACATGGGCGCTGTGCGCTCGACGTGGTGGATGCCACATTGCACGGCACTATATCACCGCCTGGGCGAGCGCGCAACCCAGAAGGGTGGACCCACGACGGTATCTGACGATATCTCATGTACGCGCCCACACGAGGTGGGTTACACGGGTGAGCTAGAGGGCTATCCACCGGTGTTCGCCGGAGTTCGTCAACGTCGCTTGCCAACGAAGAAAGGCAGAGACGTGGTACGCCTCTGCCTCGCTGCTGGTGCGCTGATGCCGGTGGCGGCTAGGCGCTGGCTTCGGCGGGGACTGCGACGACTACCGGGCGGATGCTGACGCGCTTTTTGGTGCGGCTTTCCCACTCGAACTTGACGGTGCCCTCGGCGGTGGCGAAGAGGGTATGGTCGCGTCCGACGCCGACGTTGACGCCAGGGTTGATTTTGGTGCCGCGCTGGCGCACGATGATGGTGCCGGAATGCACGAACTGGCCATCGTAGCGCTTGACGCCAAGCATCTTGGGCTTGCTGTCGCGGCCATTACGGGAACTGCCTACGCCTTTTTTATGGGCCATGGTCTTTCGTCCTTCGGGCTAGGGCGTCCGCGTTGAGGCGGGCGCACGCCGCTTATTTCTCGTTATTTCTTGGCGGGCTTGCTCTTTTTGCCGGTATCGGCGGCGGGTATGCTGCCACCGGTCTCGATCTCGTCTTCGTCGCGGGCGACGGCGGTGTCATCGCCCAGGGCTTCGTCGAAGGCGAGGGCCGCGACGGCGGGGGCGATGCTGTTCTGGTAGCGTGCGAAGGCGCGGGCGGCCTGGCGCTCGTAGCGCTGGCGCTCGTCGTCGGCGATGAGGCTTTTGCCTTCGGCCTGGATGTCGGTTATCAGCAGGTACTGGTAATCCTGGCGGTGGCCGGTGGTGCGGCGATAGCGCTTCTTGGACTTGTATTTGAAGACGATGATTTTTTCGCCACGGCCTTCGCGGGCGATGGTGCCGACGACTTTGGCGCCGGGAACCGTGGGCTGGCCGATGAGGGTGTTGCCATCAGCAGAGACGAGCAGGACGCGATCGAGCGCGACCGAAGTTCCTGGCTCGGCTGAGAGCAGCTCCACCTCGACGGTCTGCCCGGGGCTGACGCGATATTGCTTGCCCCCCGTCTCGATCACTGCGTACATGGTGTGCGTAACTCCTGAGGGCGCCCGCTGACCTGATGGCTGTCAATCGCGTGCGGCGCTGATCCTTTGGGGGCGCGCACGTTGCGAAGCAGCGAGGAGTGTGGCGGGCACGATGTAGCATCTTCTGCGAAACACAGCCTAAAGAGCATACCATTATGGCGGTGTGGTGTCAAGCATGATGACAGGTTGGGACGTTTGGACCTCTCCCCCGGCCCCTCCCCGCCTCGGAACGGCTCGGCGGGGCTTCGCGTTGCTCGCCCTACGAGGAGAGGGGAGATACGTGGACGAAGGGAAGCGGCGGAGGGCGGGATGGGTGGTGTAGGAGGCTCGCGGTATGAATGCCGAAGGTAATCCTGTGCGAGCAGTGGCCGCAGTTGCCAGCGAGACGCTGGCGGTACAGGCGTCGGTGGCCGATGTGGCCGCAATGGCAGACAGGAATGTCTGCCCCACTGATGGCAATGGCCGAAATGGCCGCTTTTGGCAATGGCCGAAATGGCCGCTTTCGGCAATGGCCGAAATGGCCGCTTTCGGCAATGGCCGAAATGGCCGCTTTCGGCAATGGCCGAAATGGCCGCTTTCGCATGACGGCAGTTGCCGATTCTGCCGATTTTCGCGGTGGCGTGGGGGTGAATGGCGGGATGTGACGGGATATAGGTGGAGATTTTTCGCCGTTTTCGCCGCAGATTCGTGTGGCCGATGTGGCCGATGTGCATATTTTTCGCCGTTTTCGCCGCAGATGTGAGTTGCCGATTCTGCCGATTTTTGGAGTCGCATCATGGACACGGTTGCCGAAATGGCCGATTTTGCAGAGTGTGCAGTTGCCGCTGTGGCCGATATTGACCAGATCTCGGCCATACACGGCCGAAGCACGGCAGAGATGGCATAAATGCCGGGGGAGCACTGCGGCCGGTGTGGCCGCCATATGAGTTGCCGATGCTGCCGATTTCTTGATGTGTGTGTGGCGCGGTAGCCGATGCTGCCGATTCTTGCATGACAGACAGGAATGTCTGCCCCACCAGTGGCCGATGTGGCCGCAGTTGCCAGCGAGATGCTGAGGGTTCATGTGGCCGATGTGACGGAGTGTGGCAGTTGCCGATTTTGCCGATTCATCATGTTTTTCATGTTGCGCGCGTTCCTGGTGCGCTGGGAGGCGAGGGTTCATGAGGGTAGTGTAGCATGGGGTGTGGATGGGGAGAGGCGGACAGATGAGGTCAGATGAGGTCAGATGGGGCCGGATGGGGACATGAGTGTGCGGGTGGGCGGGGGCGAGGCGCCAGCGGTATGGTGCTTGGGGCTGGCCTTGACCGCGCGGGCGGTGCGCTGGTACGGTTCTCAGCGCGAAATATGGTGACGCTCGTTGGCGATGGATATCTAATAGTAGAGTAGTAGAGGCGCAGGTGAGCTATGGTCGAGCGCATGGATGAGGCGTTTGAGCTGGATCAGCGGCTGACGGTGTTGGGCGCGAAGCTGGAGCCGGGGCAGATGGCGCCGGAGTTCGAGCTGGAGGCGCTGACGTCGCCGAATGCGCCGGTGACGACGGTGCGGTTGGCTGATTCGGCGGGCAGGGTGCGGCTGCTGAATGTGGTGAATTCGCTGGATACGCCGGTGTGCCATGTGGAGACGCGGCAGTGGGATCGGTTACGCGCGGAGTTGCCGCCAGAGGTGGTGGTGTATACGATTAGCATGGATTTGCCGTTTGCGCAGGCGCGGTGGCGGGCGGCGGAGGATGTGGGGCATGAGGCGCTGTCGGCGCACAAGAGCGAGCGGTTCGGGGTGGAGTATGGGGTGCTGATTCAGGAGTGGCGGCTGTTGCAGCGCGCGGTGTTCGTGCTGGATGGGGCGGGGCGCGTGGCCTACGCGGAGTATGTGGCGGACCAGATGCGCGAGCCGGATTACGCGGCAGCGCTGGCGGCGGCGAAGATGGCGGCAGATGGGGGTTAGCGGGCGGTTGATGTAGTTTTGCAGAATAGAGCGGACACGACGCGAGCGGGCGGTTAAAACCGCGCCTGCATGGCGTGCCGCCGCAAAACCCGCCTGCGCGGGTTGGGGACGGGGTAACATCGTGCTCAGGGAGCGCGTCGCGACGTTAGTCGAGGCTTTATGAGTGCGGTGATTGCGGGGGGATGATGATGTCGCCAAATGCGCCGCAACTGGTGACGACGAGTCCGCCGTTGCGCTGGATGAGGCCAGTACAGGGGTAGGTGGTGGGCAGGGCTAGCATGTGTGGGGAGACGCGCACGGAATCGGCGACGGCACAGAGGTCGTATGCGGGCTGGATGGTGATGGTGTGCAGCGTGGTGGGAACAAATCCCGTGGTGACGTTGTCGAGCAGCGTGGAGGGTTTGCAGGTGGTATAGGCCTGCCAGAAGCACTTTTCGATGTCGTTGGGAGATGTGCCATCTGAATTGCTCACGATGCCATAGAGTTCGTCTATCGTTCCGCAGACGTGGCCCACTTGATCTGTGGGGCGCGCGGGAATGGCAATGTCGCCTTCTTTGCCGCAACTGGCGATGACCAATCCGCCACCATCGCGCTGCTGGAGGCTGGCACAGGAATAGGTGGCGAGCGGAATGGTGTGGGCAAGCATGTTGCCACGCGATCCGTGGATGGTATCGGCGACGGCACAACCGCCGCTCTTCGGCTGGATGGTGATGGTGTGAATTTCGTTCAGGTCAATGTCAACCATGATGTAGGTGAGTGTGGCCGCAGCGCAGGGTTGCGCGACGTAGGCCTGCCAGAAGCACTTTTCAGCTTCATCGGGGTCGCTTATTCCTTGCACGGTTCCACAGTCATGGCCGACCTTCGGCACGGACTGGGTATCGCAGGCCGCCAGCGTTGCGCCAGCGAGCAGTACGATCACGACCATGAGCAGCACGCGCGGCGTGATAGGTTGCCACCATGTTGGCTGGCACAATCTCTCGCCCACTTTTCTATCCCCTCGTCCACATGTGTGATCCAGCCCCTATCTTCATGACGACATGGCGAGGCGAAGTGTTTTGTGCGAGAGCGTGTTAACGCAGGCCGTGGAAGAAGCGTGCGAAGAAGCCTGGACGTGGGGTGCGCTCGGCTTTGGGGATGCGCCTGGCGGCGGATTTTTCGGCGGCGCGCTCGCGGCGGGTCTTTTTGCGCGCAGGGTGGTCGGCATTCGCCGCCGTTGTGGGGTCGTCTGGTGGGGTGGTCGTGTCGTTGCCAGCGTGTGAGGGGGCGAGGATGGCGATGACAGGGCCGGGCTGGGGCGCTGATGCGGGCGCGGTGTCGCTGACGGTGGCGGGCGAGGCGGGGGTGTGAGGATTGTGGGGAGCGCCGGTGGAGACGGAGGTGTCGGGGGCGCGGGTATTGGGGTTGGCGCTGGCATTGGCGTCGGGGGGCGCCGGGTGGCTGGATGCGGGGCGATCTGCAAAGGGCGTGCGCGTCAGGCCGTTCGCTCCCTGCTGTGCGGTGGCGGCGGCGGGGCGCGCGGCGAAGGCGGAGGCGGTGACGAGATCGGCGTCGAGGGCGCGGGCACGGGCGAATTCGCGGTCTGCTGCTTCGCGGTCGCCGGAACGCTGGAGCGCCGCCGCCAGCGCCAGCCGCACTTCGGCATCGTTGGGGGCAAGGTCGGCGCTGCGCTGATATTCTGCCAGGGCGGCGCTAGGCCGCGCGGTTTCTTCGAGGAGCGCCGCGAGATTCAGGCGGGCCTGCACGTAGCCAGGGCGGGCCGCCAGTGCGGCGCGCAGCAGTCGCTCGGCTTCTTCGTACTCGCCCCAGGCGCGCAGAGCCTCGGCATGCTGGCGCAGCGCCAGGGGGTTATCGTCGGTGAGGGTTCGGGCGCGGGTGTAGGCTGCGCGCGCTTCATCGCGGCGGTTGAGTGTGACCAGGGCGCTGGCGAGATCGAGCCAAGCGCCGGCGATTTCGGGGCGTTCGTCGAGGCCAAGCTGATACTGACGAACAGCCTCGGCGGGGCGCTTCTGGTTGACCAGAAAGCGAGCATAGCCGAAATGCGCGGATGCGCCGCCATCGAGTTCGAGCGCACGGTGATAGTGCTGTTCGGCATCGGCGAGGCGTCCGGTGTCGGCGAGCAGGACGGCGTAGTGGTAGTGGACCTCCCAGTTGTCTGGGGCGGCAGCGAGCGCGCGGCGGTAGAATGGCTCGGCTTCGGCGGCGCGGTTGCGGATGTCGAGGATGTTGGCCAGCCCAAGGAGCGCATCTACATGCCAGTGGTCACGCGCCAGCAGGTCGCGGTAGATGGTTTCGGCGTCATCCAGGCGCTCGCTTTCGAGTAGGGTATCGGCGAGGATGAGCCGGACGCGCGTATCGTTGGGCAGAAGGGAGACGGCATGGCGCAGCGTGCGGATGGCTTCTTGCTGGCGACCGGTGCGGCGGAGCAGCAGGCCCAGGTTGACAAGGGTGACGGCATCGTCGGAATCGCGTTCGAGCGCGCGGCGGTAGAGGTGTTCGGCTTCGTCTACCTGGCCGAGACGGCCCAGGACATTCGCGAGATTGACCATGGCGCTCAGTTCATGGGGTGAGGCGCTCAGTTCGCGGCGGAAGTGCGCTGCCGCGCCTGCGGGGTCTACTTCGGCGCCTTCGGCGTAATAGCGGACGGCGCGGTCGGGCACGTCGTGGGCTTCGAGTAGGCGGGCGAGTTCCATGCGGGGCTGAGCGCGCTCTGGCGCTAGCTCTGCCGCACGAGCAAGCTCTTGCTGGGCTTCGGGCCAGTGGTTGTGGCGTTCGAGATACAGGGCGTACTCGACGCGAATCGCGGCGTCATCGGGCGCAAGGCGCAGGGCGCGGGCGAATTGCTCGTCGGCCTCGCGCTGATTGCCGGTGGCATCCAACGCTTTGGCGAGCGCGGCGGCCAGCCCAGCCTCGTGCGGGGCGAGCGCAACGGCGTACCGCAGTTCGTCTACGGCGTGACGGGCGTCGCCACGGGCGAAGAGATGCGCGCCGTAGGCCAGGTGCGCCATGGGGTCGCGTGGGAGGCCGGACGCCGCACGGGTGAGCAGGGGGGCGGCTTCTTCGCTGCGCCCGCGCTGCTCAAGATGCTCGCCCAGCGCGAGGGCAACATGTGGGTCGTTGGGGTCAAGCGCGCGAGCACGCTCCCACAGCACCTCGGCCTCGCTGGGCCAGCCCTGGCGGTTGCGCACGAGCGCCAATTGCGCCAGAACATCGGGGCGGTTGGGGTCTATGGCGAGGGCGCGACGCAAGAGCGTCTCAGCCTCGGTATCGTCGCCTTGCTCGGCGCGTAGCGCCGCCAGCCGGGCGAGCGCGCCGGGGCGCGCGGGGGCAAGCTCCAGCGCACGCTGGTAGCAGCGCTCGGCTGCGTCGAGCCGGGACGCGCGCTGCAAGAATGTGCCGTAGCGCAGGAAAATCCCGGCGTCATTGGGGTCTAGCTCGGTGGCGCGCTGATACAGGGTCTCGGCTTCGTGCGGCTGGCCCATCGCGGCGAGCAGGGATGCCAGCCCGGCGTGGGCGAGGGCGTTGTCTGGCGCGGCGGCGAGAGCGGCGCGGCGCATGGCGACGGCCTCATCCTGGCGTCCTTCGCCCGCAAGGAGGATGTCGAGACGGGTGAGGGCGGCATCATCGGCGGGGGCAAGCGAGAGCGCGGCGCGGAGGGCGCGCTCGGCCTCCTGGGTGCGGCCTTGCTCGGCGAGGGCGGCGCCGTAGAGTCGGAGGGTGCGGGCGTCGGCAGGGGCGGCAGCAATGGCGCGGGCCAGCAGGGTTTCGGCTTCGTCCCAACGTTCTTGGCGGGCATAGAGCGCGGCGAGATTGGTGAGCGCGCCCGCGTCGTCGGCGTCGAAGCGGAGCAAGGTCTGAAAGAAGGCTTCGGCCTGGGTGGGATCGAGAATGCACGCCTGCTGGAACAGGCGGTCCGCTTCGTCGCGCTCACCAAGGCGGTGCAGCACGAGGCTCAGGCGGAGCAGCAGCCCACCGTCGCCGGGCATGTGGGGGAGCGCGGTCAGCATTTCGCGCTTGGCCTCAGCGTAGCGTCCGGCGCGGGCCAAGACGGAGCCGTAGAGACGGTGCGCGGGTGGGTCGTTGGGGTCAAGGGCTAGCGCGCGGCGCAGCAGCGATTCGGCCTCGGCCAGCCGGTCATCATCGGCGATGAGCGCAGCGAGGGCGAGATGGGAGGAGACATTGTCGGGGTCCAGTTCCAACGCTCGGCGCAGGCGCCGCTCGGCTTCGTCGGGTGGACCCTCGCGCACGAGAAAGGTTCCGTAGTTGTGGTAGGCGTCGCCATCGTCGGGGGCGAGATCAATCGCGCGCTGATAGCGTTCGCGGGCGGCGGCGGGGTGGCCGGAGTCGCCCAGGATGCCAGCGAGGAGCAGTTGCGCGTCGGCGCTCTCGCTGACGAACTCTAGCGCGGTCTCGACTTGCCGTTGCGCGCGCTGATGCTCGCCACGGGCGGAGAGTACGCGCGCCAGCGCGAGATGGAAGTGGATGTTGCGCGGGTCGGCGTCGCAGGCAGCTTGCAGGCAACGCTCGGCCTCGGCGAGATTGTCGGGAGCGACGGCGGCGGCAAGCGAGAGCAGCGCGGAGGCGTCGTTGAGGCGGGTAAACTCGCCGCGCAGCGCCGCGATAAGCCATGAACGTTCGGCAATCGGCGTGACGCTGGGCGGTGGGGCTGAGGAGCTGGGGGTCAGCGTTTCGCTGTCGCTGGTGGTCTGGCGGGTGTAGAGGCCGAGGCGTTCGAGGGTCCAGGCGCTGCTATACCAGTCGGATGCGGTGATGGTGTAGCCGAGCGCGCGGGCCGCCGCGAGCGCGCGTGGACGCGAGAGCGGGGTGATGTCCAGCGCACGCAGCAGATCCAGCGCCGCGCGCACCTGGCGCGCATGTTCGGAATGCTCGGTCTGCTCGCCGCCATTGGGGTTCTCCGGCTGGGTCATGACGCTATCCTTCCCCCCTCTACACCAGCACGCACACTAGCACGTACACTTGCTCTACGGATGGTAGGCGATGGCGGTTTGACCCATGATACTATTCTAGCCATTCTCTCACAGCGCTTCAACTGGTGTCATCTGGTGTCATGAGATGTCATTGACCATGCCGAAGCGACTAGACTATACTGGCCAGACGCCAGGGAGCAGTGCTACGCCTGAGCCATAATGAGCATAATCAGTACCAGTTTTTGGGGACAGCATGCCAAACGACGAGAGGGAAATTCGTCCCATGCCATCTGGGGCCGAACTGGTGGGACTGGCACGGGCGCGGCTACGGGCCGAGATGGAGCGCGTGCCGCCGTGGGGGTCGCCGCTTTTGTGGGCGCGGCTGCGGACGCGGACGCCTGAGCAGGCGGTGTCTTTGGGGGCGCTGGTGGAATGTGTGCGGTTGGCGGTGCGGGTGCGGGATATGCGGTCGGCGCGCGAGGTGTTTGTGCTGTTGTTGGAGCGGGTGGAGCGGGGGAATCGCCGGTGGGCGGCTTATGTGGTGGGACGCACGCCGTCGCTGAGTGGAACACTCGCAGAGCAGGCGCGCGAAGAATTATGCCAGGAATTGACGCTGCACCTGTGGGAACAGATCGGGCGGCAGAGCGGCGAGAAGTGGGCGCTCTTTTTCTTGCGGTCGCTGGCATACGCGCAGCAAGATACGGCGCGGGCGTATATGCGCCAGCACGGCTATTGGGGGTCGCGGCGGGCGCTGGATCGGGCGGCGGCGTTGCCGGTGCTGCTTTCGGCGCTGGCGCGCGATGCGCATGGTGATGGCGAGGAGACGCGCGATCCGCTGGCGACGGTGGCGGCGCGGGAATCTGGTGAGGTGGAGTTTTCGCGGGCGGAACTGGGTGATCTGCGCGCGCTGGTGGAGCGTCTGCCAGAACGCGAGCGGATTGCGGTGGTGCTGCGCTACTGGCAGCAGGCGCCGGAGCCTGAGATTGCGCGGGCACTGGGCGGCGTGACGACGCGCACGGTACGCAATTATCTACACCAGGCGCACGACCGGCTGCGCGGCTGGTATACCGGAGAGGAGCCGCTGACATGAGCACGGGGAACACGGGGAGCAGTGGAACCACAGGGGATGCGCTCGAACTGCTGGCTATCGAGGAGAGGTTCCTCGCCGAACTGCGGGCGGGGGGCGCGCCCCGGCTGGCGGCGTACATGGAGCGCTATCCCGCGCATGCCGCGGCGCTGGCGGATTTCGCGGCGCGGGCGCTGAGCGAGGAAGAGGCGCAGAGCGGGACGGGGACGGGGATGGAAGACGATGCTACGCGCGGGCAGCCACTCTCCGCAGGTACGCGCGGGGCGCTGGATGCGATTTTTGGCGCGGGGGAGCTGCGCCTGTATGGACAAACGGGCTATGAGGCTGGCGCGGTGGCGGAGACGCGCGCTGGCTATGGTGGCGATACGGATGAGCAGACAGAGGCATCAGAACGAGAATCGGACGTGACGGGCGGCGAAGAGGACTAGCCCGAAATGTGATGTGTCGCAAACTGCCAGACAAACTTTCATACAACTCTCAGATGCATCTCATGTATGGGCGACATGATAGAGGATAATTCTGTGTTGCTGGGAGTGCGTCGCGTGCGGAAGCAATGGAGAGCATACGCATTATGGATGAGTATGCAAATGGCTCATTATGCGATATAACAGGGAGACGGGAGAGGTGCGGCAGGGGTGCGGCGCGGGGTGGACGGCAAACAACGCCGCGCCCCGCGCTTGTGGACCGCACGTGTCCGCAGGCTCGCTAGCGCGAGGCGTGTGCGGAGACGGTTTCGCGCTCTGGCGATTCGGCTTTAGCGCCGCGTCGGCCGTGGGCGCGCTGGCCGCCGATGCGTCCGATGCGCGAGTAATGTTCGGTACCGAGATTGCGCTTGGTTGATTCGCCGCCACGGCGGCCGATCTCCGTATAGAAGGCGGAGCCATGGCGTTCGCGGACGGTGGAACCGCCCTTGGAGCCGATGCGGCTGTAGAATTCGCGGCCGTATTTTTCGCGGGCGGCGGTGCCGCCGCGCTTGGCAGCCTCAGTACCGGGGCGAGGGCCGGGTTTGCGACGAGTCGGGGCGGTCGAATCCTGGAGCGTCTGGCTCGTTTCGTTAGCCATTGCGGTGTGGTTCCTTTCTGGAGCGCGACCGTTGCCACCGGGGAAGGTGAGGTAGCACTCATGTTGTGGCGAACAAACTTCCGAGGGGCGCGAAACGTAAGTGTATTAGAGGGGATGTTAGGTCTGGACCTTACACCATCTCGAAAACCTACGCTTGTTCAGTACATACGATACGGGGAGACTTGGCGACAGGGAAAGCAGTCGAATTCGTTGAAGAAACGATATTGGATGATTGAAATAGGCTTCATACGTGTATGACGCGCATCACCTTATCCCATGGCAAACGCTACTTTCTTCCTCAGGGGCAGACCATGTCACACTACAAGGACCAGGATGTCACGCGAGAATCCACTGAACCACTGCTCGGCGCGCAAGAAGCCGCGCGTATACTGGGTGTGCATCGCTCGACATTGCATATCGCCATTCACAAGCAGTTGCTGATTCCTGACGCGCGCACGCAGGGTGGCCATGTACGCTTTCGCCGGGAGACGCTGGAGGCGTTTCGCGAGCAGGTGATGGGGCTGGCGGTAACGAGTCCGACCAGCGTGTTCGCGCCGATGGAGAGCCTCGCGGAGTTGGCGCATCTGCTTGCCGAGCGCCAGCCTGCCGAGGAGGTCGCCAGCGCCGCCATCCAGGGTATCACCCATGCGCTGCACGGCATTGACGGGTGTATCATCAGCGTGGTTGTGCCGGAGCCGCATGATCGTCTGGCGCTGCATGTGCTGGCGCGGTATGGTCTGCCAGAGAATGTGATCGCGCGATTCGAGCGGCTGCGTACGACCTATAAGTTCGCCACGACGGCGGCGTTGCGCACACTTGAGCCGCAAATCTGCGAGAATACGGCGACGGAGCCGCTGCATACGGGAACCGCCGAGATTCGCCGCATCTGGCAGTTGGGGGCGTATATCGCGCTGCCGCTGGTGAAGGATGGCGAGGCGTTGGGGGTGCTGTTGTGTGTCAGCCGCCACCCACGCGCGTTCAGTGAGCGCGAGCGCACGTTTCTGCGTGGAATCGCGGATATGCTCACCGTCGCGCTGGCGGTGAGAAGCTCGTGTCCCGCTGCGGGTGGTGTCGTACAGACGGTCGGCGGCTCCCGCGGCGCGATGAGACGAGCTGAACCAAGTGGTGAGTGAGGAATATATGAGAGCGACATATGGCAGAAGCGCAGGCTAGTCGCCCTCCCGTCGTCGTCGTGGGCGGGGGCATCGCTGGGGCGAGCGCCGCCGAGACGCTGCGCCGCGAGGGATTCGATGGGCGCATCGTGGTGGTGGGCGACGAGCGGGCGCTACCGTATGAGCGGCCACCGCTGTCGAAAGAATTTCTGCTCGGGGCGATCCCGGAAGCGAAGGTGTTTTTGCGCGCGGCGGAGGAGTACGGAGCGCAGGACATTGAATTGCGGACGGGGACACGTGCGACGCGGTTGGATGTGGCGCAGCGGCGGGTGGAATTGGCGGGAGGCGAGTCTATCGCCTACGACAGGCTGTTGCTGGCGACGGGCAGCGAGCCGGTACGGCTGCATGTGCCGGGCGCGGATCTGCCCGGCATTCGCTATCTGCGGACGCTGGACGACGCGCGGGCGCTGGCGGCTGAGATTGCCAGCGCGCGGGCGAGCGGCGGGCGGGTGGTGGTGGTGGGCGCGGGCTTCATCGGCGCGGAGGTGGCGGCGGACTGCCGGATGCTGGGGCTGGATGTGACGTTGATCGAGGCGCTACCCGTGCCAATGCTACGCGCGCTGGGCGCGGAGATGGGGGGCGTCTTCGCGGAACTGCATCGCGCGCATGGGGTGGACCTGCGGTTGGGCGAGGGCGTGGCGGCGTTCCGGGGGGCGGGGCGTGTGGAAGAGGTGGTGACGACGAGCGGGGCGCGGCTCGGCTGCGCGTTCGCGGTGGTGGGGGTGGGGGTGCGTCCGGCGACGGAGTGGCTGCGCGATGCGGGGCTGACGCTGGAGAACGGCGTGGTGGTGGATTGCTTCTGTGCGACGACGGCGCCTGGGGTCTTCGCGGCGGGCGATGTGGCGCGCTGGCCGTATATGATGGCGGACGCGACGGAGCCGGAGATGGTGCGGCTGGAGCATTGGGATAACGCGCTGCGGCAGGCTGAGGTGGCGGCGCGCAATATGCTGGGCCAGCAGACGCCGTTCGCGCCAACGCCGTATTTCTGGTCTGACCAGTACGACTGGAAGGCGCAGTATGTGGGCTACGCGCGGACATGGGAGCGGGTGGTGGTACGCGGGAGGCCGGAGGATGGGGCGTTCATCGCGTTTTATTTGACGGGGGGGCGGATTTGTGCGGCGCTGGCGGTGAATCATGTGCGCGAACTCGTGCCGTTGAAAAAATTGATCGGCGCGGCGCTCGATCCGGCGCGGCTGGCTGATGCGGGTGAGGATCTGCGCGGGCTGAGCAGGCAGAGGTGATGCGATCCACTTTTCGCACGGCCGCTTGATATTTTTTGGAGCATAGAGGACGGCGAGACGAAGAGCGAAGCGTGGTTGGTTTGCTTTGTTGGCACATGTCGGCTCGCGGTATGCATGTGGCGGGCATCTCGTGGCAAGTGCGCAGCGGGTGGCAGTTGGGTGGTAACGCGGGTTTTCGGCCCGAAAGCCGCGGCTCATCGCGTTTGGGCGCCTATTGCAACTATCCCAAGAACGTAGCGCATGTTGGTATCACTCGTGCCATCACAACCCTGCACAGGCGTCTATGTCGTCCTGTCGCCTTCTCGTTAGCGCGGACTTGCATAATAACGAAAAATTCGTTATTATGTGTACCATGGACCAAGAAACGAATGCCGCCACGCGGATCATCAGGCGCTTCGGCGGCCAGAGCGCTCTTGCCGCCCTGCTCGGCAAGAGGCAGAGCACTATCGAACATTGGGCAAGGACAGGGCGGGTGCCGGCCCAATGGCAAAAGCCGCTTATGTCGCTCGCCCGTCAGAGAGGTGTGATCTTGGACGCAAAAGACTTCGTCGAACTCAAGCCCAACCCAATCCAGCCGGCAGAGGGTCGCCTCGGCATCCTGCTCGTCGGCCTTGGCGCCGTTGCCTCGACGTTCATCAGCGGCGTCGAGCACGCCCGTCGCGGCAGTGGCCGGCCCGTAGGCTCGCTCACCCAGATGGGCACCATCCGCCTTGGCAAGCGGACGGAAAACCGTTCGCCTCTCATCCGCGAGTTCGTCCCGCTCGCGAACCTGGACGACATCGTCTTCGGCGCGTGGGACCCCTTCCCCGACAACGCCTACGAGGCAGCGGTGAAGTGTGGTGTCCTCGACCGCCACGAACACATTGAACCCATCGCTGACTTCCTCAAGTCCATTACGCCAATGCCGGCCGCCTTCGACCAGTACTACGTCAAGCGCCTCGACGGGCCGAATGTCAAGCGCGGCACAAAGATGGAGCTGACCGAGCAGATTCGCGCGGATATTCGCGGCTTCAAGTCCGCAAACAATTGCGACCGCCTGGTCATGGTCTGGTGCGCCTCGACCGAGATCTATATGGAAGAGGGGCCAAGCCACCTCACCCTCGAAAGCTTCGAGGCGGCGCTGAACGCCAACGACGAAACTATCGCCCCCTCGATGCTCTATGCCTATGCCGCGCTGATGGAAGGCGTTCCCTTCGCCAATGGCGCTCCCAACCTGACGGCCGACATCCCGGCGTTGGTCAAGCTGGCGGACGACCAGGGTGTTCCGATCTGCGGTAAGGACTTCAAGACCGGCCAGACCCTGATCAAGACGGTGCTCGCGCCGATGCTGAAGGCGCGCGTGCTGGGCCTCAGCGGCTGGTACTCGACGAACATCCTCGGCAACCGCGACGGCGAGGTGCTTGACGACCCGGAGAGCTTCAAGACCAAGGAGGAGTCGAAGCTCGGCGTCCTGGAGTACATTCTGCAGCCGCAGCTCTACCCCGAACTGTATGGCGAGGTGTATCACAAGGTGCGAATCAACTATTACCCGCCCCGAGGCGACAACAAAGAGGGCTGGGACAACATTGACATCTTCGGCTGGCTCGGCTACCCCATGCAGATAAAGGTTGACTTCCTTTGCCGCGATTCGATTCTCGCCGCGCCGCTGCTTCTTGACCTCGCGCTGTTTCTCGACCTCGCCAAGCGAGCCGGCATGGGGGGCATCCAGGAGTGGCTGTCCTTCTACTTCAAGAGTCCGCAGCACGCCGCCACGGTGTACCCGGAGCATGACTTCTTCATCCAGCAGACGAAACTGAAGAACACGCTGCGCTGGATGATGGGCGAAGAGCAGATCACGCACCTCGGACGCGAGTATTACCAGGACTACCAGGAGGAATGACGGGTAGAAGCGACTGAACCTAAGGGCGGGTCTTGGACCCGCCCCTAGGTGGTATGGTCAGATTTCTCTCTTGCCGCGTGGTATGCGGGTGCGATACCATCCACCGGTGCGTCGCGGGAAGGCGCGTTGCTGGAAAGGACGGGCAGAGATGGACCGCCAGAATATTAGCTCAGGCGCGCCGTGGGAAGCTATCGTGGGGTATTCGCGAGCGGTGCGGGTGGGGCGCGTGGTGCAGGTGGCGGGGACGACGGCCACTGGCGCGGATGGCAAGGTGATGGGAGTGGGCGATCCCTATGCGCAAACGGTGCAGACGCTGCGGAATATCGAGGCGGCGCTGCGCGCGGCGGGCGCGGAGTTGGGGCATGTGGTGCGCACGCGCATGTATGTGACCGACATCGAGCAGTGGCAGGAGATCGGACGCGCGCATGGTGAGTTCTTTCGCGAGATTCGCCCGGCGGCGACGATGGTGCAGGTGTCGCGGCTGATCGACCCGGCGATGCTGGTGGAAATCGAAGCCGAGGCGATTTTGCCAGAAGATAAGTGATTTCGATATGCCTACCATGACCTACGCATTGATTGCTCATCCTACCGAGCCGCGCGTGCTGCTGTTGGCGGGCGCGGATGGTTGGGGTCCGCTGGCGCTGACGACGGACGAGGAGGGCGATGTGCGCGCGGCGATAGCCAGCGTGCGCGAGCAGTTGGCGGTGGAGACGACGGCGCTGCTGCGGTTTCCGATTGCATGGCAGCAGATACAACCCGGTGATGACGAGGGCGATCAGGTGGTGGCGCTGGAGCCGCATACGTGGGAGTGGCAGCCGCCCTCCCATGCGCGCTGGATTGACCGCGCGGAGCTGGTGGGGCTGGAACTGGCGCGGCCTGACCTGCGCTCGCCGCTGGAGGCGTGGCTGGCGAGCGTGGAGAGGGTGATGCCAGCGCAACGCGTCGCCTGGGCGCGGGTGGGCTGGTACGATGAGGCGGCGGCGTGGATGCGGGCGGAGGCTGAACGGCTGGGCACGCCGATCACTGGCGCTGTGGAACAGGTGAAGACGAGCTTCTGGGCGTGCATCCTGCGGGCAGAGACGGCGCATGGCGCGCTGTACTTCAAGGCGTCCGCGCCTGCCTTTGGGTATGAGACGGCGCTGACGGAGGCGCTTGCCGTGCGCTTCCCGGCCTATGTGCCGCCGGTGCTGGCCGCCGACCTGGACCGCCGCTGGCTGCTGCTGGCCGATGGCGGGGTGTCGCTGCGGCCAGCGGTGCGCGAGACACGCGATCCGTCGTTGATGGAGGCGGCGCTGCGCCGGTTCGCGGAGCTGCAACGTGCGACCGCCGCGCAGACAGAGACGCTGCTGGCCACAGGCTGCCCGGATCGCCGCCTGGCGGCACTGCCTGCCCAGTTTGATGCGCTGGTGGCGGACCGCGATGCGCTGCTGCTGGGGTTGCCGGGCGGTGTCCCGGAGGCGGAGTACGTGCGGATGCGGGGGTTCGCGCCGGAGATGCGGGAGATGTGCGCGCGGCTGGCGGGCTATGGGATACCGGAGACGCTGCACCATGATGACTTCGGCGCGGGCAATGTGCTGGTGGGCGCGGATGACGTGTATCGCTTCTTCGACTGGGGCGAGAGCGCGGTCACGCATCCGTTTTGCTCGCTGATGATCGCGCTGCGCTGGGCGCGGTATCTGCTCGACTACGATGCGGCGACGCTCGACCGGCTGCGCGACGCTTATCTGGCCGCATGGACGGAGCGCGCGCCGCTGGCCAAACTGCGCGAGGCGTTCGCGCTGGCGCACCGCGTGGGCTATCTGTGCCGCGCACTGACGTATTACGAGGCGACAGCGGGAATCGAGCCGCTGCTGCGGGGCGAATATGCGGATGCGCCGGGCTACTGGCTGCGGCTGTTCGTGAACGATGCGGAGCCGGACGAGGAGTGACGCGCGATGGATACGCTCACCAGCATCAAAGATGCGCGCGTGGTAGAGGCGCGCGCACTGAGCAGCGCCAGCGGTCGCGCGCGGCTGGGCAGGTGCTTGCTCGAAGGCGCTGAGGCGCTGGCCTGGGCGCTCGACGCCGCGCTGCCGGTGGAACACGTCTTTCTCGCCACGAGATTCGACGATGCTACCGGGATACTGGCGCGTGTGACCGAACGGGGCATACCGTGTTTTCGGGTCTCGGATGGCGTCCTCAAGAAGATCACGGAGACAACGTACCTCGTGCCGCTGGTGGCTGTCGCGCGGCTCCCTGCACCAGCCACGCCGGGGGATACGATGGGCGATCTCGTGGTGGTGCTCGATCATGTAGTAGACTATGGCAATATCGGCACGATTGTGCGCACGGCCAGCGCCTTTGGTGTGCGTGATCTCATGAGCACGACGCCTGACCCGGACCTCTATTATAAGAAGATTATCTCAGCCTCACGGGGAACGGTTTTCGGTGCGCGGTTCACACGCTTTGCCAGCGGCACTGAGACCATTGAAAGCCTGAAGCGGCGCGGCTATCAGATCGTGGCCACCAGTTCGCATGCGCGCGACATTCAGGCGCTGGCGCGGCTCGCGCCTATGCCAGTGGCGCTGGTGGTGGGCAATGAGCGTGACGGTGTTTCGGATGAGATTTTGCGGCGCGCGGATATGGTGGTACAGATTCCGATGAGCGGGTCAGTCGAATCGCTAAATGTAGGTGTTGCGACGGGCATCAGCCTGTATGAAATGAAGATGCGGATGGTGTTCGCCATGTTGGTAGATTTGATACGCGCGAACTTCGGGCGCGAAGTGAATGTCACCGGTCGGATGATTCTCACGGCGTTCGATGCCGTGCTACGCAACGTCTCGAACCTGAATGGCACACAGGTTATTTTGCTGATGATGCTGAAGTGCGATGAGGCGATGACGCCAGCGCAGATCACACGGGAGACGGCTACGCTCGAAGATGAACTCGACGATTTGCTGGTGCCGCTGCTCGCTGGGCATTACATCATCCGCGAGGAGGAGGCAGATCGCGTGCGCTACCGGCTGGCGAGCGAAGGCGAACGCGCGCTGGCGGCGCTGTGGCCAGTGGTGGAGCGTGCCGAGCAGGAGGTGCTGGCGGGATTCGGCGATGAGGAGCGAACGCAACTCACCGGCTATCTGAAGCGCATTCAGGAGAACTGCACGCGGATGCTCGCGGAATAGGGATGCTCGGCGCGCTGCCAGCGAACGTGGTTTTCGGGGCATGAGATGCTGTGCTGCTGAGAGGCTGGGGGGAGGATGAGGGCGGTAGTTCGGCAGAATGGCTGATGAGGCAGGCGCGGATTGGCGTGCTGTTTGCTGTTCTCAGGTGTATCTCAGGTGTGGCACAGACATGGCTCACAACCATGCGGCATGCTCAACCGTAGGAGGAGTGAAGGACGCGGCAATGGACCGCGCCGACCTCCATGCCGCGACTATCGCGGGTTCCTTGCGAGGTGGGGAAGATGTTTGAGAATCTTGGGCGGGAGTTTTTTCGTGCGATACGTCAGGCAATCGGGCGTATCCTGCGCGGCTTTTTGATTGGTCTGGTGCTGGGCGCACTGGCGGCGGAGGTCGCGGGGTATTTCATCGTGGGAGGGTGGCCGCCGCACACGTTCGTGAATATCGCGGCGATTGCCTTCGCCGTGGTGATGGGGTATGGTGTCGCGGTGACGACGGCGCTGGTGGAGGGCATTCGCGGGTTGATACGCGCCGCGTCGCAGATTGACGATGTGGCGAAAGCGGCGGCGAACACCGGCCTGAACGTGGTGGATGCGATGGTGGACGCGGTGGATGGCCCGAACCGCCACGGCATCCGCTAAGCCGGAGGATGAACTCGGCCATCAATGGCCGGAGCAGAGCAATGACGGCATGCATGCCGAGGGTATTCGCGGGCTGGCGTGTGTGGGGCAGCAGAGAACAGTGCGCCACAGTTGGTAGTGAAAGTGGTTACTGGGAGGTAATGGTTCGCATGAAGTACACATTTCTCAGCAAGTGGACGGTTCTTATTCTGACTATCGGCACGTTTGGGCTGGCGTATTTTGGCTTCTGGCTCTTCGGCCAGAATCAGGCGGGATACGGTGTGCTGTCGTTGCTGGTGGGCGGGCTGCTGTATGCGCTGGCGTGGCTGGTGGCGTTCTTCGATTCGATTCAGGAGCGCAAGATTGGCTGGATCATCGGCTTGCTGCTGCTGCTGCCGTTCGGGATCGGTCCGATTCTGTATAGCATCATCGGTCCGAGGAATACGCGCTAGTCCAGCGCCAGCCCGCATGCGCGGCGCGTGGATATGTCATCATAGTCACCGCATTTGCTCCGGCAGGTGCGGTGATTTTGTGTCGTGCGCTCCCTCTTTTCTGGCCATCTTTTCCGATGGCGGGCACTCGTGTACAATGCGGACACGGCGAACGTGCGGCTCAAACTCCGCCGCATGCGAAGGGGAAAGAGGCTGAAGGGAGCGACGCATATGGCGATGGGGGACCGGGCTGACACTGCGACAACGGCGACGACGACCGCAGCCACAGGCTGGCTGACGCCCAGCGAGATGCGCACACTGGAAGCCATGTGCGAGGCGCTGCTGCCTGCGGCGCCGCCGCCGCCGGGCGAGGATGATCCGCATGGGCTGTACGCGCGGCCAGCGGGGGAACTGGGTATCGCGGCGCTGATGGCTGAGACACTGGCGGAGGAATCGCCGGAGCAGCGCGCGCAGTTCAAGAAGCTGCTGGGGCTGCTGAGTCATTCGCTGGTGGGGATGCTGCTGGCGGGGCGGCCACAGGGATTCGCGCAAATGTCGCTGGCCGCGCGGCAGGTGGCGCTGCGGAAGATGAGCACCAGTTCGATTGCGGATATGCGCCAGGGTTTCGAGGCAGTGAAGCGGCTGGCGGCGTTCTTGTTCTATGCGTACCCCGATGCGAGCGGCACGAATGCCAATTGGCCCGCGATTGGCTATACGCCCGCGCCGCCGCCACCCTCAGCCGAAATAGCGCCGAAACGTATTCGCACGCTGCCGATACACGATGACCTGACGCTAACGGCAGATGCGGTGATCGTCGGCTCTGGCGCGGGTGGTGGCGTGATGGCGGCGCAACTGAGCGCGGCGGGCAAGGATGTGGTGGTGATGGAGAAGGGCGGCTACTTCAATGAGGCAGACTTCAGCGGACGAGAAGCGCTGATGATGCCGGAACTGTACCTACGGCGGGGGCTGCTTTCGACGGATGACCTGGGGATGGTGGTGCTGGCGGGTTCGTGCCTGGGGGGTGGCACGCTGGTGAATTGGAGCACGTCGCTGCGGACACCTGCGGATGTGCTGGAAGAGTGGGAGCGGGAGCAGGGTTTCAGCGGCGTCACCGCGCCGGAGTATCAGCGCGGCTTCGAGTTCGCCGAGCGGCGGATGGGCGTGAATACGGATGATAGCGCGCCGAACCGCAACAATGCGGCGCTGCAGCGCGGCTGCGAGGCGCTGGGCTACTCGTGGCGGACGATCCCGCGCAATGCTTCGGACTGCCAGCAGCGGTGCGGCGCGTGCGGCTTTGGTTGCCCGTATGGGCGCAAGCAATCTACATTGCTGACCTTCTTGCAAGACGCCCATGAGCAGGGGACGCGGGTGGTGGTGCGCTGCGATGTGCGGCGGGTGCTGATCGAGGCTGGGCGGGCGGTGGGTGTGGAGGGCTGGGCGCTGGACGAGGCGACGGGCGCGCGGCGCAAGGTGGTGGTGCGCGCGCCGGTGGTGGTGGTGGCGGCGGGCGCGGTGGAGTCGCCCGCGCTGCTGCTGCGCTCTGGTCTGACGAATCCAAACATTGGCCGCCATCTGCGGCTGCATCCGGTGAGCGCGCTGCTGGGCTTGTATGCTGAGGCGGTGGAAAGCTGGACGGGTTCGCTGCAAACGGTGCTCTCGGACCAGTTCGCGCGCATCCACGGTGGGTATGGCTTTCGCATCGAGGTGATGCCTGCGCATCCGGGGCTGTATGGGCTGGCGACGGCCTGGGAAGATGGCCAGCAGCATAAGCGGGACATGAGCCGCATCGCGAATGCCGCCACCTACATCGTGCTGACGCGCGATACGGGCGAGGGCAGTGTGACGCTGGATCGCCACGGGGAGCCGGTGTTGCGCTACTGGCCGAACGATACCGACCGGCGACACTTGATACGTGGGATGCAGGAGACGGCGCGGATCATCTTCGCGGGCGGTGGTGTGGGCGCGCTGACGACGCATAAGCCGCGGTTGGCGCTGGAGAGCGAGGGCGGCAAGCCAGGGGCGGTAGAGCAGCAGCGGCTCAACCGATTCCTGGGGGAGATCGAGCGGCGAGGGATGGTGGCGAATCGGCTCGTCCTGGGGACGGCGCACCAGATGGGGACGTGCCGCATCGGTGGCAGCGCGCGCACGGCGGTGGCCGCGCCGTCGGGCGAGGTCTACGGCGCGCGGGGGCTGTATATCGCCGATGCCAGCGGCTTCCCGACGGCGTCGGGGGTGAACCCGATGCTTTCGATCATGGCACTCTCGCATCACGTGGCGCAGCATATCCTGGCGCAAAGCTGAGCTATGACGGGCGTATCCTAAGATCAGTACGCATCAGGCGAGTTTCAGTGTCCAGAGAAGTATGCCGCTATTGCTTGCTAGCAAGATGTGGTGGCTGTCTGGCGACCAGGAGAGGTTGAACATGGTGGACGTGCAATTGCTGCCCGCGACTGAAGCTGTGGCTAAGCTCTTGCCACTGGCGGTGGCGTAGACGCTGAGACTCGCGACGCCAGTTTGCGCGCAGCGCGCCGCCAGAAGATAGTTGCCTGTGGTGTCCCAGGCGATCTGTGCGCTGTTGCCGCCGCCAATCTGATGCGCTTGCAGGTCGGCGATGAGCGCGGCCAGTGCGGCATCGCGGGGCGCGGAGACGGTGTAGCCCACACCAGAGACTGGTGTAGATTGGGCACTGGCATTCGTGGTGATCTCGAAATTGGCGGCCAGGTTGGTGGCGAGGTACCGGCCATCAGGCGACCAGGCCCAATAATCCGCTGAGAAGGTTGTGGGATTCGATGCCTCCAAGAGTCCTGGCTGCCAGGGAGTGAAACTTGCGCCGCCTGCGGGGTTGCCTACAGCGGAAGCAGGAGAGCCGCTTGTGCTGGATCTGGCAGCGACGAGGTTGCCGCCGGACTGCCAGCTCAGCGATTGGGCGGTCGTGGGTTCCGCGATAAATCGCTGGCTGTGGGCGTGCAGATCCCAGAGCGCCCACGTGGCAGAAGCGGGTGATGTGGCGAGCGGCGTGGGGTTGCCGTGAATGATTGTCGCGTGGCTGCCATCCGCTTGCACGAGCAGCAGGTTGTAGATGGGCTGTTGTGCGGAGTCAGGCGAGGTGGTGGTGAATTGCATGGCAACGGTCTGGTTATCAGGCGACCAGAGGAGCTGGCTATAGCAGAGGGCGAGATGACTGGCCGTGCAATCGCCAAAGGGTGCGCTCGGCAGGAACGGAGCAAGGGGAATCTGGCGTATCGGGGTGGCTGCCGCGTCGAAGATGACCAGCGCCTGAGTGGCATCAGGTGTGTCGCCGTTGAGCGAGGCGCAATTTTGCCGTGTACCGATGATAGCAATGAACTGGCCATTGGGCGACCACGCTGGGGCTGAGATACAGGCGAGGCCGGCGCGCGGCGTGAGCCGGAGAGCAGGATTGGTGGTCGTTGCGTTCGGCCTAGGCGGAGAGGATTGTATTCTGGTATAGAAGAATGCGCCGAACAGCGCCACAAGGATTACCGTAGCCCCAAGGACCGCGAGAGAGCGGCGCTTGTGAGGTGGGCGAGGTGGACGCAGATCGAGATGCTCTGGCGTGGCGCTGGCTGTGGGGGTATCCGCGCTCGTGTGCTCGTCTGCGCCTAGCTGGCGGAGCGCTTCGATCCGGCGCTGACGATCATCATCTTGCATAGGTGCTCCTCGTGCGCATCGGTCTTACGCAGTCGGCAAACTCCACACGCGCTTCATCGGCTAATGTTCGCTGAGCTTGGGTGTCCAGAGGAACATGCCGCCGGTATCAATGCTGGTGACAAGCACAGTATGCCCGGTGGGCGACCACGAGGCGGAGAGTCTCAGCCCATCGCACGTATCTGTTTCTTTCGTAGTAGAGAGTGTGGCGCTGGCGAGGCGTGTTCCGGTTGCCGTCGCGTAGAGGGTAAGCTGAAGCGAAGTTGGCGTGGCGCAACTTGCCGAAGCCAGATATGCGCCGGTGGTGTCCCAGGCAATGTAGGCATCCACGGCAGAACCCGCTGCTGCTTGCGCTTGCTGCGCCTGGACGAGCGCGCTGAGGGCGGCATCGCGTGGGGCGCGGATACTGTAGCCCGCATTCGGCCCAGGGGTGGGCGGGTTACTACCGGGGCCAGAAAGCAGCATCTCTACCGCTACTCGTGTGGCGAGGTAACGCCCATCTGGCGACCAGGCCCGAAAGCTGGTTGTGAACAACGTTTGCCGCGAAGACGATTGGTCTACATCTGTTTCGAGGTATCCTGGCTGCCAGGGCGAGAATGTCGCGCCGCCGCTGGGAATGCCTATCGGTGGTGGTGGATTCGTTGAGGAGGCAGGATTGGCGGTCAAGGTTCCGCCCTGGCTCCAGGTCAACGTTTGCGCCAGAGCAAATGCCGACGGCACAGTCGCGTAGTGCTGGGTATGCGCTTGTAGATCCCAGAGTGCCCGGACGAACGGCGGTTGTTGTTCGACCGTTGGCGGTTCAAGCATTCCCGCAATGGTTTGTCCGCTGCTGCCGTCGGCATGAACGATGAGCAGGTTCTCGACAGCGGTTTCGCTGAGTTGCGGTTCGGTCAGAAAGAGTACTGCGAGCGATTGGCCGTCTGGCGACCAGAGCGGGGCGTCGAAACAGAGGCCAACCGCTCCAAGCTCTGTATGGCACGAGCCATAGGGAACGCTTGGTAAGAAGCGCGTGAGCAGTATGCGACGCACCAGTTTGCTGGTCGTGCCCGCAAAGATCGCCACTTGCTCGGCTGGATCAGGAGCATGTGTGATGTAGCCGCAGCCTGTGGTGGTGCCGACGATGGCGAAATAGCGGCCATCTGGAGACCATGCGGGGGCTGACCCGCACGAGATGCCCGCCGCGTGCGCGAACGATGGCGGCTGCAAAGCGACCGCACCACTGGAATGCGCACCGCTTTTATGCTGCGTATAGACGAGGATGCCGCCAGCCGCGAGGATAATCACCAGCGCTAGCAGGAGCAACGGACGCCCCAATGGGCGAGGTGAGCGGGATGGGCAAGCTTAATGGCTCTTCAGGCGTGCTAATGCCTGTCAGAGTGTGCTGCATTGAATCTTGTCGCTCTTTTCCAAGCCGTTGGAGAGCATCAATACGTTGTTGTCGGTTTCCGTCCATGCCTATCCTTTTCCTCTGGCCGGTAAACGCTCAAGAGACGTTGCAATGTCAAGGGTAGCGCCGCCAAACAAGAGTGAGTGTAACCAGGCGCTGAAGAGATGTCAAGGCTCGTCTATTTGTTCTAGAGTTGTCTCTCGCTGTTGAACAGCGAGACGGCTGTACGAAGCTCGCGGTGGCATATGGACTCGACGACGTGCCGCGCGCAACCGGGGCTGGTCTCATCCGTAGATTGGAACGGATACCAGTACTACACCAGCACGGCGAGAGGGATGCGACGCTATGAGCAGGGATGAGCGCGAGGGCGCGTTTCGCGGGGAGGGCGCGATGTCGCCGCCGGGTATGCTGCCGCCTGCGTCATCGGGGCCGGAGGGGATGCGCCGAGGGCGCGGCTCGTCGTGGTATGTGTGGGTGATCGGCGGGTGTTTGGGAACGCTGGCGGTGCTGGTCGTCGGCTGCGCGCTGATCTCTGGCGCGGTGGGCGGGCTGCTGGTGCGGCTGGCGAATATGCGCGAGGCTGATGCGTCGTTCGCGCAAACGTACACGGTGGCGGGGCGACCGCAGATCACGGTGGAGGATTTTGCGGGCACGGTGACGGTGGCGGCAGGGAAGGCGGGCGCGGTGCAGGTGACGGGGACAAAACGCGCTCGTGCGGAGACGGATAATGTGGCGCAGAGCGGGCTGAGCGGCATTACCGTGACAATGCAGCAGCAGGGAAACGCGATTACGGTGCGGGCCAGCGCGTCGGGGAATGCGGGCGCGTCGCGCTCGGTGGATCTGACGCTGACTGTGCCAGTGGAGGCGGACCTGAACCTGCGGCTGGCGGCGGGGGATGTGGAGATTTCGGGGGTGAGCGGAGCGTTGACGGTGGCGGCTGAGGCGGGGAATGTGGAACTGCGACAGGTGACGGCGATGGGGACGTCGCAGGTGAGCGCCAGCGCGGGTGATGTGACGTTCGATGGGGCGCTGGCGGATGAGGCGGCGCTGACACTGACCGTGGGCAATGGCGATGTGTCGGTGACGCTGCCGCCGGGGACGGCGACGCACGTGCAGGGGCAGACGCGGGCGGGGGATGTGTCTGTTGCAGGGTGGCCGCTGGCGACGGCGCGGAATGGCGCGGCAGCGAGCGTCAGCGGCGATACGCGGACTAACCCGACGAGCGCGCTGACAGTGACGGTGAGCAGCGGCGATATTTCGCTGCACGCGGCGGATTAGTGCGGGCCGATGCCGGGGCCGGTGGCGAAGGCGCGGAAGGCCGCACCGACGATGGCGACGGCGGCAATGGTGAGGATGATGATGTCGCGGCGAACCTGCTTCTGGTCGCTATAGACGTAGGCGACGGGGATCGCGCCGAGGACGATCAGCCCATAGACGTAGTGCAAGCCTTCGCCGGGGCGCGCGCCACCCAAGTAGAGCAGCCCACCGAAGATGGCCTGAAGCACGCCCGCGCCCGCGGTGACGTAGAGCAGCAGGCGGAAGATGTTGCGGGCACTGGCGACACTGCCGCCGAGCGCGTCGACCTCGCCCTCACCAGCGGAGACGGGAACGCGGCGGGTGATGACGAAGAGGACAATGCCGCAGATGAGCGTGAGCGCGCCCAGGGCGAGGATAATATAGAACATGAGGTTGTGGAGCGATAGGACGAAGTTCACGGGATCAACCCTCCAGCGAAGTATATGCGCCTTCGCGGCTGCGTTGCCGCACTGGCGCGTCTGGACTCGACTATAGCGGCGAATGCCCTGGTGGCGCAACTCACAATGCGCTCACCAGATGAAACCGCCGTCATGGGTTGGGAAGCGAGAAGAAGGGCAGAGGCACAGGGCGGGCGGCGTGCTGACAGGAATGTCCGCCCCACCGGAGGCCGACGGAGGGCGCACGCCATGCGCCCCTACGACGGGGGGTGGCTACCAGACGAAGCCGCCGTCGCCAGCGTTGTAGTCGGGGCTGGTGTTGACGGGAATGGCGGTGATGGCATCCCACATTTGCTGCTGAGGGACGCTGTGGACGCCGCCATCGGAGAGGGAGCCGCAGTGGGTGCTGTGGCCGCAGGTGTCGGTGTAGAGGTAGACACCCTTTGTGTCATCATAGCCGACAATGGTGATGAAGTGGTAGATGGTATTGCCCTTAGGCGCCCAGTTGGGCAGCAGTCGCGCGCTGACCTCGGCGACGACGGGGACGTGGGCGCGGGCAACGTCGTCCACGACCTTGTGATGGAAGTCGGCGGCGCTGGATTGGTTCCACCAGGTGACGGTATAGAAGTAGGTGCGCCAATTCGCTGTATTCTGGCCTGAGGCTTCCCAGTTGAGGCCGTCGCGCATGCCGTAGAGGGTGACGCCGTTGCTGGGGTAGTGGGTGTCCATCATACCGAGGTGCGATGCACTGGGGATGGTGGCACGCCAGGCGAGGTACATGATGGCGGCACGGTTATCCTGGTTGGTCCAGTAGGTGGCGACGCCGTTCGAGGGGTCTACGAAGGTGCCAGGGCTGGCGGTGTTGATCTGCATGCCCCAAAAGTAGAGGGCGTTGGCGGCGGCGGCGGGGCC
The DNA here is from genome assembly GCA_030167145.1 of Ktedonobacterales bacterium. GTDB lineage: Bacteria > Chloroflexota > Ktedonobacteria > Ktedonobacterales > JADMIN01 > SMAG-U1939. The sequence continues at coordinate 2,161,952 of CP126532.1, forward strand.
ACAGAGTTTGGTCATGTCGTGGTTGAGGTAGGCATGGCCTGCGGCATCAACGCTTTGGGGGTTGGGCTCGAGGGTGAGCGAAACGACGCCGGTATCGAGGGTGTAGGCGATGGGATAGCTGATGCAGGGCGCGGCGCAGGTGGACGGCACAACGGTTTCGCCGGGATGGAGCGGGCGGGCGATCTGAAAGGCATTTTTGCGCACGACCCAGGCGACATCTTGGTCGGAGGTGTCGAGGGTGAGACCGCCCGCGTGTTGGGCGTGGGTGTCGCGGCTGACCAGGGCGGCGTAGAGAAGGAGCGGCGAGGTGAGATAGAGCGCGGCGCAGAGACAGAGCAGCCAGGGCAGACGCCTGCGAAGCCAGCGCGGACCGCGCATGCGCCACCACCTTTCACCAGCACACCTGGGATATATTCGCCCGCACATCAATTTGCCGCAATTCGCCGCAATTCGCCGCGCGAGCAGGTATTTCCGTCTTACCCCCTGCCCCTTCTTCTGGCAATGATAGTGAGCGCAGCAGGCAGACAGGAATGTCTGCCCTACCAGGGTAAGGGAGAAAGGACGCTGCAACGAAGAACATGCGGGCGCGAATGGGCGTCCGCCGGACGCCGCTACGTGCGATGGTCACTGTAATAGATGGGATGGGGCGGTGTCAAACAGGCGCATGGTTGTGGGGCGGAAATGGCGCAATTCAGCGGCACGGAAGGTGATAGCACTGGTAGTATATTGGTCCTAAACGCTGGCTTGGAACGCGAGCGTCCTATACACTGGCGTGGCGTCTGGGCGCTAGTGGTGGTTCGGGCGCGTGGCACGCGAGATGAGGGCGGCCGCGGCCACGGGCAGCACTGGGTCATGAGGGGGCGAGGATGCTCTTCAATAGCTTGCAATATGGCATCTTCTTTATCGCGGTTTTCGTGTTGCACTGGATGCTGCCACAGCGCCTACGCCGTCCGTTTCTTTTGGTGGCGAGCTTTTACTTCTATGCGTCGTTTCTGGCGAAATACTTACTGCTGATTATTGGTTTGACGGTCTTCAATTACTTCGTGGGGCTGTGGATTGGGCGGGCGGCGCAGCCGAAGCGCAAGCGGCTGCTGTGGCTGGCGGTGGCGGGGAACCTGGGCAGCCTGGCGTATTTCAAGTATACTGAGCTATTTCTGAGCACGATTCAGCCAGTGTTGAAGCATCTGCCGCTGATGGGCGCGCAGTTCCAGGATCCGCTGCTGGTGAAGATTATCCTGCCCATCGGCATCTCGTTCTTTGTCTTCGAGTTCATCCATTACGCCGCCGAAGTGTATAAGGGCATGGAGCCAGAGCGGAACCCGGTAGACTTCGCGCTGTTCCCGGCGTTCTTCCCCACGCAGATCGCGGGACCGATCAAGCGTTTTCCCGATTGGGTAAAACAGTTGCATCATCCGCTGAAGCTGCGCGAGGTGGATATAGATGGCGGCATCGGCTTGATCTTGCGAGGATTGCTGAAGAAGATCATCATCGCGGACATCATGGCCGATGCGGTGAACAAGATTTTCGCGCATCCGGGGCAGGCGGGCTGGGCGACGACGTGGTTCGCGATCTTTGGATTCGCATTGCAGATTTACGGCGATTTCTCTGGCTATACGGATATTGGCCGTGGCTGTGCGCAACTGCTGGGCTATGGCGTACCGGAGAACTTCGCCAGCCCGTATCAGGCGGCGAATCCAGCGGAGTTCTGGCATCGCTGGCACATGTCGCTTTCGACGTGGCTGCGCGACTACCTGTATATTCCGCTGGGCGGGTCGCGGGTGTCGCAGCCGCGCGTGTACCTGAATCTGATGATTACGATGGCGCTGGGCGGGCTGTGGCATGGGGCGCAGTGGCATTTCATGGTGTGGGGCGTGTATCAGGGGGTGCTGCTCTGTGGGCACCGGCTGTGGGATCGCAGCATGGGCCGGACGGCGACCTATAAAGCTATCGTGCGGTTCCCGTTGTCGCAGTTCGTGACGCGGATCTTCACGCTGGTGCTGGTGTGTCTGGGGTGGCTGCTGTTCCGGGCGGATACGCTGACGGGGGCATTCCAGATGTTGGGCGCGGCGCTGAACTTCTCGCAGCCCGCATGGGCGGGGTTCACGGAGCCTGCGCTCTCGACGCCGATCTTGCTGATGTATGGTGCGGCGGCGGTGGTCTTTGGCGGGTGGATCTGGTCGCAGGTGAAGGGGCCAGCGCTGCAGATGTGGGGCGCGGCGACGGCGAAGCTGGACCCGCTGTGGATTTCGTGGACGACGAGCGCGGTGTTGCGTCCGGCGGTGTATACGCTGGCTATCGCGATTCTGGTGCTGTGGCCGCCACACTCGACGGCGCGCTTCATCTACTTCCAGTTCTAGAGCGCTGCCGTGGCGTTGGCCGCTGGCTGTGGTCGCCACGGGCGCGGATGTTGGTTGGCGGAAGATGCCGAGGTGAATGCGGGGGAATACGGGATGAACGACCGGCCAAAACTCTGGTCTTCGCGGGCATGGCTCAATGCCACGCGCATGCCCGATGCGCCCGTGGAACCGCCTGTTGAACTGGTGGAACTGCTGGCGACAGAGCAGTTGCCGGCTGCCGCGCGTGTGGAGATGGTGGATACGCAGATACTGCCGACTATTAGGGATGCGACTATCGCCGACGCGCCGACGCAGAAATTGCCAGCAATGCTATCCGCGCCCAGTCATCCCAGCCGCGTGCCTGCCGTTGCCAAGACAGCCGCCACACGACGCCGCGCGCCATCGCGCCGCACGGCCACCGCCGCGACGCTGGTGTTTATCGTGCTGGTCAATGTGGGGCTGCAACTCAATCGCCGTCCATTCGATGTGCTGGGGGCGGCGTATGCTGAAGCGGCACTGCCGCGCATCCAACGCTGTGAATCGCTGGGGCAGAGGCCGGATGTGTTGTATCTGGGGTCATCGCGGGTGATGCATGGGGTCAGCCCGGCGGTGGTGGATGCGACAGTGGAGGCGCAATTTCAGCAGCGGGTGGTAAGCTGCAACGCCGGTGAGGATGATTCCACCTTCGAGGAGGACTATTACACGCTGAAGCGCGTGATCGCAGATGGCTATGCGCCGAAGCTGGTGGTGGAGGGGCTGTGGGATTACGACGTGGACGCGCACGGCTCGCCGCTGGCGGATAGCGCGCCGCTGCCTGCGAGCCAGATACAGACGATTGCTGACGCCACGGACGTGGGGGCGCTGAAGGCGCACTTCGCGGGTGGCATCAAAGGGGGGCTGGCGCAGGCGAATTTCGTCGCGCAGAAGCTGATTCCGATGTATGGCGCGCGGGTGGGGATGTTCCGGGCGATCTGCGGCTCGCTGGATATTGGCCCGTGCGCGACGGCGACACAAGGCTCCGTGGTGGCGACGCCGCTGCAAAAGATGGTGTTGCCGTCGGACCGGCAGGGGTGGTCGGCGCTGGTGGGACGCTCGCTGGCAACGATGTCGCCCACGCCGGAGACGCAATATCCGACCTGCGGGACGTCGTGCCGTCCGTTCGTGATCGGTGGAAAGCAGATGGGTTATCTGGCGCAGTTGGTGGCGCTGGCGAAGGCGCATGGCGTGCGGGTGGCGCTGGTGGAGACGCCGCTGAGCCGCTACTATGTCAGTCACCTGTTCTTCGCTGCGGATTGGCAGACGCTGAGCACGTATTGGAGCGAGTTCGCGGGCCAGCAGGGCGCGGCGTTCTACGATGAGAGCCAGGCGCTAGAGTATACCGACGCGGATTTCTGGGATATTCATCACCTGGATGCGGATGGCGCGGCGAAGTTCTCAGCGTGGATTGGCACAACCATCGTCGGTGGGTTGTTGCTAGGTCGAACGGTATAATGGCGCGAATACGTCGGTAGTAAAGCGGATACGGATAGGGGAGAGCGGCATGGGGAATCGCAAGCGGCCCAATATCTTCGAGCGGATGCGGATTACGACGCCCGATGCGGAGATTGCCCCACGTAGACGCGCCCCCAGGGCGAGCGGCGCACCGGCTGCGCCGCAGGCGTCCGCCGCGCCGTATGCGCCAGAAGACATGAACCGGGATGAGGCACGGCGGGCCATCGAGATGATGGATACGAGTGCGCTGAGCGTGGCGGATCTGCCGACGCGCCCGGTGGCGCGGGTGGCGGTCGCCAGCGCGCCGGCGCGGCCAGCCGCGCCGGACAGCGCGCGAGCGGGCAAGGCGGTGGCCACCGGGGTACGGCGTGCGCCGCGCGTGGTGGCGACGATTGGGACGCTAGTGTTGCTGGTGCTGGTGAATGTGGTGCTGCAGATGGACCGGCGGGCATGGGATATTCGCAGCGATGGCTACTGGTCGTTGGAACGAGTGCAGCGCTGCGAGTCGCTGACAATGAAGCCTGATGTGTTGTTCCTGGGGTCGTCGCGGGTGGTGTATGGGGTGGACGCGCGGCTGGTGGATACGCTGGCGGGGCAGCAACTTGGACGGACGGTGGTGAGTTGCAACGCGGGGATGTTTGGGTCGTCGTTCGAGCAGGATTACTATACGCTCAAGCGCTTCATCGAAGATGGCTTCGTGCCGAAGGTGCTGGTGGAGGATCTACGGGAGTACAACCTGAATGCTGGGGCGGCGATTCCGGCTGATGCGTCGTTCTTGCCGGTGTATCAGGCGTTGCCGCTGGCGGATCTCTCGGACGCGAAGGCGTTGAGCACGCATTTTGGCGGCAAGGGATTGCTGCATATGGGAGACTTCATCGCGGGGAAGCTGATTCCGCTGTATGGCGACCGGATCGGCTTGCTGGAAGCTATCTGTGGGAGCAGCCAGGCTGGCCCATGCAGCCAGATTCCACCGCCAGGGGCGGGAGATCTGGCGGTCAGCCGGTACAAGGCTGCGGATGCCAATGGTTGGGTGCCGTTGAATATGGGTATCTCTATCGCGTCGCTGACGCCCGCGCAACGCCAGACGCGGGCGGCGGAGTTGCAGGAGATCGAAGGCGCGCAGGTGGCGAATTTCACCATCGGCGGCGCGCAGCCGGGGTACCTGGCGAAATTGATCGCGCTGGCGCAGGCGCATGGTATCCGGGTGGAGATGGTGGTGAGTCCGCTGCACAAAACGTTCTTTGACTTGTTTCAGCGTCCGACGGACTGGCCGATGATTATCAGCTATTATCAGCAATTTGCGGCGGAGCATGGGGCGACGTTTTACGATGAGAGCCATCCGACCGGCTATACTGATGCCGATTGGTATGATGCAGAGCATCTGACGGCGGCGGGCGCGGCAAAATACGCGGCGTTTTTGGCGGGGAGCGTGGTGGCGCCAGCGCTGCGGTGAGTGGCTGGCTGGCTTGTTCCGCCGTGTTATGTCATATTGAGATGCAATTAGTCCAGGTCGTTGACAGCAACGGTTGAGTTTTCTATACTGGGTGAGTGGTATGAGAGCGCCTGGATGGTATGCCTTCATGGTATGTTGGCGCATGGCTGTGCTCGTGGTGGTAGGGAGAGAGACGCCGCATTGATGCAGAACCCGCGCTTCGATGTCTATTGTTTGCTTTCATTTGCCGGGCTGCCGCGATCTCACTGGATGACCACTGGGGACGACCACTGGCGCATGGCCGCAGTTCTACATGCTACCCTCTGCTGGTGTCTCCGCTTGGTTGCCTGGCGGTGACACGCATGCTTTTTGCGTGGTGCGCGGGTGTCCGTCCGCTTGGCGTCGCGCTATCTGGGACATGGGGGAGCCGGAGGCTCGTGACGGGTTGAGAGCATGACGCCGCGCAGGCGTTACCGGCGCAAATGAAGGGGGAGATGGGGAGAGAGACCCTCGCAAAGTATCGTGACAGCCCGCAATGGAGACGGTCTCCATGCGGAGGCAGGCATGTGGCGTGACGCGCTGACGCAGCCGCTGCGACCACGATGGATGCCAGAATTCGACGAAGTACATCTGTGAGAGGATATTCTCGACGATGCTGAAACATCGGAAAACGCGGATCACAACCGCACTCGCGCTGCTGGCCGTTCTGCTGGTGAGCGCGATGGGCGTGACAGTTTTTGCGCATAACAGCGCATCCACCGCGACGCCGCAGGGGGCGGTTTCGGTGAAGGCTGCCGCGCGTGGGGTGCAGGTGGTGAGCCACCATCTTGTGGACATGAGCAAGGCGCCAGCGGCAACGAAGGCACAACTGGCGCAGGCTTCGCGCACGCTGCCAGCGATGTATCGCCAGGGCACGAAGGCGCATGAGCAGGCGCAGCACAGCAATCGCGGCCAGAATGCGCCGCACAATGCTGGCATGACGCCGATTACGACGGCGAGCAAGTCCATTGACCTGCCCAGCACCTTCAACAAGTGGAATGGGCAGCAGGATTCGGCGGCGACCTGCCCGCCGGGCGGCTGCCAGCCGCCAGACATGGCGCTGGCCGCATCGCCGGCCGGACTCGTGATGCAGGGCGTGAACACGTCGTTCGCGGTCTATAACCTGACGGGAACGGTGCAGACAGGCTGGCCGAAGACGGCGCAGACCTTCTTCGGTATTCCGAATCCTGGCGCGTGCGATCCGAATGGCGCGTTCGTGAGCGACCCACGCCTGTGGTGGGATAGCTACGACAACCGCTGGGTCGCGGCAATCTTGCAGGTCGAAGGCGCATGGGGCATCTCCTGCCCGTTCCAGACCACCTATTGGGTGGCGGCGAGCATGAGTCCGAATCCCAGCGGTACGTGGAACGTGTTCGCGATCAACATGGCCTTCGGCTCGGATTCGACGGGCGCCGCTGACTTCACGCAGATCGGCGTGAACGGCGATGGCATCTACGTTTCGGCGAATGTCTTCAACAACGCTGGCTCTGCGTATGATTACGCTGAAATCGTTGGCTGTGGCAAGACGAAGATTTACCAGGGCTATGCGCCAACCTGCAACGCCTGGTACAACCTTACGGCGGGCGGCGCGCTGCTGGACACGGTGCAGCCTTCGGGAAATACCTCGACGGACTTCGGCCCGCGCACGGAGTATTTCGTTAGCTCATTCAGTGGTCCGGACGCCAATGGCCACGATTGCTTCAGCACGGCCTGCAACGGCGTGGCGGTGTTCTCGTGGAGCGATCCAGCCAACACGACCGGTTCGGGCAACAAGTTTAGCGGCGTGTGGATTCCGACGGCGCACAACTACATCGCGCCGCCAGGGGCTGACCAGCCAAGCTGCACGGCTGGCGGCGGCTGTGTGGATGGCGGCGATCTGCGCGTGAGCGCGACGGCGGTTTACCACGCGGGCCATGTGTTCGCGGCGCACGTGACGGGCATCACCAATGGCGCGAGCCAGTTCGTGCCCGGCATTCAGTGGTGGGACATCGTGCCAACGCTGAATCCGGGCTATCCCACGACGATGACTGGCGCGAGCCTGGCGCAAGATGGGCTGCTGAATGCCAACTCGAACTACACGGCGCTGACGTATCCGGCGATGATGGTGACGGCTGACAATGACATCATCATGGGCTATGACTACATGGGTGACACGATCTATCCGAGCATCAACTTCACGAGCCGCCGCCAGAGCGACCCGGCGAGTGTGATGACGGGTGGACTGGGGATCATCGCGGTGTCGGGGACGGTGAGCACGAGCAACACCCGGTGGGGTGACTACGAGGCGATGAGCTACACCGCCCCGTATCAGGACTTCATCTGGTTCTCGGCGCAGTATGCGAATCCGTCTGCTGGCGGTGACTGGATCACCTCGGTGATGCGGTTGCGCCTGAATATCAACAGCTAAAGCGTTCGCACGGACGCAGATGAGATGCGTCTGTAGACGTTGCACAGCGCCCCTTCGCCCGCTGGCGAGGGGGCGTTTGTCTTTATCAGGTGTACACTGGCACGTCTCCAGGTTGAAGGGTTGCACTGTGATATAGCTCACAATACTTGCGCAAAGTCACCGGCATCACGTACCAAACGCTTGACAGTTTTTATGCGCTCGGATATAGTCACTTGTGCTGGTATCTGATGAGTGCCCACATGGGCATATTGGACCAGAATTAGGTATCCCCCCGAAAAATGAAGCGTGTGGTGTGGACTTGTAGTGGTTGGTGGCAGAGGAGCCGGATACTACGTGAGACGTAGAGATCGCCTTGGCTCACGCAGGTGGTTGATCTGATTGCTTGGGCAGGCCCGTATCCGTGTGGTGGTTGTTTTCAGTTGTGTCTTTTCGCGGGTCGCGCTGGTGTGACTACATCGTTTCTGGTAGCTATGCGCGATCTGTGCGAACGCTTTTCGTAGACCTTCGCAGATGTGAGCGCGATTCCTTTTCTCGGAGTGTTGTGGGGGTTGCCATTTTCCCGCTGCGCTTCGTGTGGTGATACATGGGGGGAGTGAGCATCGCGAGCGGACTCGATGGCTTTGGTCCCTGTTGGACTGGAGCGACTGATGGTTTCTCAACGTGGCGCTCATCCCAATGAAAGGAGAGGCACAGCAGATTCTCGCGAAGACTTCTGGGTATGTGGTGGAGACCTTCCGCCGATAGCGCGGTCCCGCGCGCTGGTCTGATGATGAAGCACCGGAACGTGATGGGACAGCATACCCCGGCGGGAAGGCAATTTGGAGGATTATTCGACGATGTTGAAACATCGCAAAGCACGTCTTGTCGCGTCGTTTGCGCTGCTGGTTGGTCTGATGATCAGCGCGGTAGGCGCCACGGCGTTCGCGCGCACGAACGCATCCACAGCCACATCGCAAGTCAAAGTTTCAGCGACGAGGGCCAAGTCGGTCCAGGTGTTGTATCAGCACACCGTGGACATGAGCAAGGTGCCCGCCGCGACGGCAAGCCAACTGGCTACGCCGGTCCGCGCGATGCCGCTGCTGACGCCAGCAGGCTCGAAGGCCTATCAATCCTGGCAGCACAGCAATCGCAGCCAGAACGCGCCGCACAACGCGGGTTACACACCCATTACGACGGCGAGCAAGTCGGCGAATCTGCCCAGCACGTTCAATAAGTTCAACGGGCAGAAGGACTCGGCGGCCACATGTCCGTACTTCGGTGGTTGTCAGCCGCCGGATATGGCCATTGCGGGATCGCCGGCTGGCCTGGTGATGCAGAGCGTGAACACCTCGCTGGCGGTCTACAACCTCGCTGGCACGGTGCAGTCTGGCTGGCCAAAGACGGCGCAAGCCTTCTTCGGCGTAGCGAATCCGGGCGCCTGCGATACCAATGGCCCATTCCTGAGCGACCCACGCCTGTGGTGGGATGCCTATGACAACCGCTTCGTGGCTGCTGAGCTTCAGGTTGAAGGCGCATTCGGTCTCAATGCTTGCCCATTCTCAACGCTGTATTGGATCGCCGTCAGCATGAGCCCCAATCCAAGTGGCTCGTGGAGCGTCTTCGCGATCAACATGGCCATCGGTTCCGATCCGACCGGCGCCGCTGACTACACGCAGCTTGGCGTCAGCCCGGACGGCATCTACGTTTCGGCCAACATGTTCAACCAGGCTGGTTCGGCGTATGACTATGCCGAGACCATCGGCTGCGGCCCGAAGACTTCGCCTGCTGGCGGCATTTATCAGGGCTTCAAGCCCGGCCAGGCAGCCGTCAAGTGCCAGGGCTACTATAATTGGACGGCAGGCAGTGTGGTGCTGGACACCCTCAATCCTACGGGAACTGTCGGCAGTGACAATAGCCCCCGCGCTGAGTACTTCGTCGGTTCCTTCAATAGCCCTGATGCGGCTGGCCACGACTGCGTCACCACCGCCTGCAACGGCGTCGTGGTACTCTCCATGAGTAATCCTGCTGGCGCCTTCCCGTGGGGCGGTGCCGTCATTGCCACTGCGCACAACTATCTGGAGCCGCCCGGCGCTGACCAGCCGAGTTGCACAGGTGGCGCTGGCTGTGTGGAGTCGCTGGACCTGCGCGTGAGCGCGACGCCGGTGTACCATGCGGGCCATATCTTCGCGGCGCACGTGACGGGCATCACCAATGGCGCGAGCCAGTTCGTGCCGGGCGTGCAGTGGTGGGATCTCGTGCCAACGTTGTCGGCAGGCTATCCGGCGGTTCTCACAGGCCTGAGCCTGGCGCAGGATGGGCTGCTGAACGCCAGTTCGAACTTCACCGCACTGACCTTCCCGGTGATGATGCCGACGATTGATAACGATGTCATCCTGGGCTACGACTACATGGGCGATGTCAACTTCCCGAGCATCAACTTCACGGATCGCCGCCAGGGCGATCCGCCGAGCACGATGAACGGATTGGGCATCATCGCGGTAGCGAGCACGGTGAGCACGAACAACGGCCGGTGGGGTGACTACGAGGCGATGAGCTACACTGCCTCGTATCAGGACACCATCTGGTTCTCGTCGCAGTATGCGAACGCCGCTGCGGGTGGCGACTGGATCACTTCGATCATGCGCCTCTCGTGCGGGCTGACCTGCTAAGTCGTTTGATAGCGCTTCGCGCAGGGTCTCGACTCTTGCGAAGCGCACCTAGCGCGGCGCGGGCTGGTAGGGCATCAGTTCGGGAGCAGATCCCGGCGGAAACGCTAGCTGGCCTAGCCGCTTCAGGCACACTCTCCGTCACGCGCGGGGAGTGTGCTATTTTGTGCGCGAAGGGAGAAGGTCGCGCATGAGCATCAAACCAGACGGCGCGGAGTCGGCGCGAAGCCGTGAGGATGAATGGCTCTGGGGGTGGGACGCGACCCCGGGCATCGTCTCGGTGTGGGCGGAGCGCACCGGGAGGGCGGTGCTGTGGCGGCGGGAGCCGGGGAGTCTGCGGCTGCTGCGCGAGGACGCGCGGTTTCGTCCGTGGCTGCTGCTGGCGCGGCTGGATGATCTGGCGCATCTGGGCGAGCGATTGGCGCGCGAGGATGATGAGAGCGTGGCGAACGGGACAGCGGCGGGGCGGGTGACGTATCGCGAGCTGCGGGGGCCGGGGCATCTGCGCTATCTGGTGAGCGCGGGCGATGAGCGTGCGCTGGAAACGGCGTTGCTGGCGGGGGCGTCGGCACGGCTGGGTCGGCGGGTGGCGCGGCTGGGCGAGCTGGGCGAAGACGATCTCTTGCGGCTGCCGCCGGAAGAGCAGTATCTGGTGGCGACGGGGCGTACCTATTTCCGCGAGCTGGCATTCGACGATCCGCACCGGCTGCAATTCGACCTGGAGACGACAGGGCTGAATCCTGCCCACGACCGCATCTTTCTGGTGTCGGTGCGAGATAATCGCGGGCGGGAAGTGGTGCTAGAGAGCAATGAGCGCGGGCTGGGCATGGTGGCGGCGGAGGCAGATCTGATCCGGCGGCTGGCGGCGCTGATTCGGGAGATTGACCCGGATGTGATCGAGAATCACAATCTGCACGGCTTCGATCTGCCGTTTCTGGCGCGGCGGGCGCAGGCGGTGGGCGTCTCGCTGATTTTGGGGCGGGCGGGCGCGCCGGGGCTACGCCAGCGTCCGGCATCGCGCGGGTATGGCGCGCTGCGGATCGAGGCTGGTGAGGGGCCAGCGGCAGAGGAGAACGGCGATGAAGCGGCGGGGAACGGCGCGGGCAACGGCAATGGCGGCGAGCGGGATACGAGCGACGCGGCGCGGGGCGGGCGCTATACCATCCCTGGGCGCGAGTGCATTGATACGCTGGATGCGGTGCGCCGCTATGATTTCGCGGCGCGCGATCTGCCGGGGCATGGCCTGAAGGCGGTGGCGCGGCATTTCGGGCTGGCGGCGGCGGATCGGGTGTATCTGGAAGGGGCGCGCATCTACCGGACGTGGCGCGACGACCCGGAGACGGTGCGCCACTACGCGCTGGACGATGTGCGCGAGGTGGACGGGCTAGCGCGGCTGCTGGGTGGCGCGGCGTTCGCGCTGGCGCGAATGGCGCCGCGGCGCTATGAACGGCTGGCCGACGCGGGACCAGCGACGGGGATTCTCGATCCGCTGCTGGTGCGGGCGTATCTGCGGGCGGGCGAGGCGATTCCGGCGCGGGCGACCGGCGATGGCACGCAGCATACGGGAGCGGCGCTCTATGTCTTCGCGACGGGGGTGGCGCGGCAGGTGGTGAAGGCGGATGTGTCGAGCCTGTATCCATCGCTGATGCGGCAGTATCGCATCGGGCCGCGCGGCGATCACTTGGGCGCGCTGCTGGCGCTGGTGGACCGTCTGGTGGAGCAGCGACTGGCGGCGAAGGCGCGGGCGCGGCTCGCGCCGCCTGGCTCGCCGGAGCGGCATACTGATGAGGCGCTCTCGGCGGCGATGAAGATTCTGGTCAACTCGGCCTATGGGTATATGGGCGCGGTGGGGCTGACGCGGCTGGCGGATGTGGCGGCGGCGAACGAGGTGACACGGCGCGGACGGGCGCTGCTCGGCCTGCTGTGCCGCGAGTTGGCGCAGCGCGGCGCAACGCTGCTGGAAGCCGATACCGACGGCGTGTATTTCGCGACGCCAGAAAGCTGGAACGAAGCGGAGGAGCGGCGGCTGGTGGCGGAGGTGGGCGCACTGCTGCCGCCGCTGGTGCGGCTGGAGTTCGAGGGGCGCTACGCGGCGATGCTCTCGCATGAAACCAAGAATTATGCGCTGCTCGGCTATGATGGCGCGCTGCTGCTGCGCGGGGTGGCGTTTCGCTCGATACGCGCTGAGCCATATGGCGAGACGTTTCTGCGGCAAGCGACGGCATGCCTGCTGGCGGGGGATGTGTCGGGGGTGGGCGCGGCCTTCGCCGAGATGGTGCGGGCGCTGCGTACACGCACGCTGCCGACGCGCGAGGTGACGGCGCTGGTGCGATTGACGAAGACGCCGGGGCGGTATCTGGCGAGCCGCGCGGCGCGGCGCGAGGTGGCCTACGAGGCGCTGCTGAGCGCGGGGCGGAGAGAGTGGAAGGCGGGGGAGCGCGTGCGGGTCTATCGCGCGACGGGGGGACGCCCGGCGCTGCTGGCGGAGACGCCTGATGGCGAGCCGCTGGCCGATCCGCGCAATTACGATGTGGCGCACTATGTGCGGCTGCTGCGCGAGACGTTCGCGGCGCGGCTGGCGCGGGCCTTCACGGCGGATGATTTCGCGACGCTCTTCGGCGACCCGGAGCAGCCGTCGCTCTTCGCGCCGCCGCTGGACGCGATTGCGCCGATACTGACGCCGCAGATGGAGCCGCCTGCGGCTGATGTGGAGGAAGGTTGAGCGGGCAACGCCGCGCCAGGAATCGTGGAGCGTGTGTACGATCTAGAGCGCCACATGCCCTTCAATGGCGCGGCGCCCATCTGGCTCGACCGCGTAGAGGCTGATTTCGTGAATCGTTTCCTCGAAGCGCACAGTCAAGGATTGCGCGTCTTGCAGCGCGGCGGAGAATGCAGCAACGCTGGCGAGACGTCCAACGGTGAGATGCGGTGTATAGGTAAATTGTGGGAGAAGGTAGGGTGCGAGGATGCCGGTGTAGAGTCGGTCGTGCAGGGCGATGAGTTCATCGTTGCCGCGCTTGACGTTGAGGAAGAGATATTCGCTCATGTGGCCGGTGACACCCTGGAGATGGACGGGAAAGGGCGGGATGCCAGCTACGGCGTGGCGCATGTGTTCGAGCAATTCATCGCTGCTCAACGCGCTCGTGAACGGGAAGACGAGCGTGATATGTGGCGGAATGCTATCGGCAAGGGGATCATAGGCGCGGCGAATCCGCTCGATTTCTTCGGCGCTCGCGAAGGCGGGGAAGGTGGCGATGACGCGCGTGGTCATAGATCGAACCTCACCTCTATCTGTAGGGTTGCGTAGCATTCTGGTAATTGCTCACACTTCCCGCCTGCTACGCATTTTTTCCTTTCCTATCGTATCAGGCGCGTGATACGTTGGCATCGCGGGCGGGGAATACGGGCGCCTGACTGGCGCCGCTGGCATGGTTGGTGCGTGCGCTCCGCCCGGTGTACACTCGCGCTGACTTCTCGCGGAGAGTTGGGAGGGAGGCGCGGTGATTGCTCAGGTCTATGGTCCAACGTGGATCGGGAGGAAATGGATGCACCAGAAACTCGATGTGCTAGAGGACAAAGGCTTCGTAGTGCTGCGCCCGTATGATGGACCTGAGATTTCGCCATCTGAGTGGCAGAACCTCGAATACATGGACTGGAAGAGCGGCGGTGATACCAATTTCGCGCCGATTGCCTCGGCCCTGGGCGACCTGGAGTGCGCGGGATTCTGGGATCACGGCAAGCCGGACAAGGGCGGCGTATGGACCACGAACGCCGAAGAGTGTCCGACGCTGGTGGAGTGGACGAAGCGGGTCGGCGCGGACTATGGGCGCGTGCGGATCATCAAGCTGAACCCCAGCACGAGCGAGGCGGACGCGGTGCGGAATCTACACCTCGACGACAACAACCGGCTGAATCCCGATGGCGAAGGCTGGGTGGTGCGGGTGTGGCTACAGCTCACTGACAATCCCGACTCGTATATGATGCTACGCGACGTGAAGGACGACCCCAGCACGGAGTCGCGGATTTCGCTGGGGCGCTACAGCCAGTTCGTGATTGATTCCGAGCGGCTGTATCATGCGGCGTATCACCCTGGGCCAGAACCACGGTACGCGCTGATCGTGTCGTTCGAGAGCGGTCCGGCGCTGGAGCGGTGGATCGAAAGCCAGCGTGCGATCATCCCCACGACGCATGCCGAAACAGAGCTGCACATCTAGCGGCGCTATCGCTTTAGAGCACACGTTTGCTGCCAGCCCCCGCCTACCTGGGCGGGGGCATCTTTTTGCACTCTACGCGTGCTGGCGGATAAAATGTGAGGCGAAGTTCACTATTTTGGCCTACGGGGGCATTGTGGTGAAACATGTAGCGTCGCGTGTGGCTCCAATGCTCGTGTTCCGTGGGGAGCGTGCGCGGTCTTCGGCTGTGGAAGGCTGGCAGGAACCCGCGATGTAGCTGAAGGGGTCGGGAATCTATGCCGACAAGCGCATCTGCTTCCGCTCGCACGGGCGAGCAGGCAGCCATAGCGACGACGGGCGCGCGGGAGAAGCCGCTGCTGCGGGGGCGTTTCCATGCGCTGGCGGCGGTGGGCGCGGTGGCGCTGACGGTGGCGCTCTGCTGGCAGAGCCGGATGGATCCGCCGCGCATGATCTCGATGCTGATCTTTGGCCTGAGCATGATCGAACTGTATAGCATCAGTGCGGTGTATCACATCGGCAGATGGCAGCCACGCACGGAGAAGCGGCTGCGGGCGCTGGACCACGCGAATATCTTCGTGCTGATCGCGGGGACGTATACACCGCTGTGCTTCAATGTGCTTTCCGGCTGGCTGCGTCCGGCGATACTCGTACTGATCTGGGGGCTGGCGGTGGTGGGGGCGGCGCTGGCGACGCTGACGCTGCGGACGCCGCGCTGGCTGACGGCGGGGCTGTATGTGGGCATGGGATGGGTGGCGCTGCTGGCGCTGCCAGCGTTCCTGGGCGCGATGCCGTGGGAGGCGACGGCGATGCTGGTGCTGGGCGGGGTGCTCTATACCGTGGGTGCGCTGATCTACGCGCGGAAGCGCCCCAATCCGTTCCCGCGCGTGCTGGGCTTCCACGAAGTGTTTCACCTGTTCGTGATCGCCGGTGGGGCAGCCTTCGCGGTGGCGATCTGGATCTGGGTGCTGCCGTTCCCACGCGTGTAGCGCAGGGGGCGCGACGCTCAGAGTGATTCCAGGCTGACGCTGGTATCCTGAAGGCGCGTGAGCACGGAGTCGAGCCAATCGTGGTCGGCGCGCAGGAGGTTGAGTTGGCGTTCGACGGCCAGATTCACGCCGAAGGTGTACTGATGGCGCGGGGCGCGCTCGTAGGAGGCGATCTGGTCTTCTAGCTTGGCGCGCCGCTGCTGCAGCAGGGCGATCACCTCGTCGCGCGAGAGGCTATCGAGGAACATCAAGCCGATTTCGCCCGCGGCGGAGATGCGGTCCACGGCGGCCAGATTCGCGCGCAGCAATTGGAAAAAGAGCGCCTCGCCAGCCGGGGAGATGCTATAGACCTTGCGCGGCGGGCGATTGCCTTCTTGCTCGGAATGAACGGTGACGTAGCCCTTCTGGCAGAGGCGCTCAAGGATGGCGTAGGCGGTCGGTTTTTTCATGTCGGTGACGCGGCCCAGCGTGCGTTCGATGAATTCGTTGATCTGATATCCATGCTGGCTCTGCGCCTTGAGCATGCCCAGCAGCAGTAGCTCGCGCTCATCCATTCTTGTCTGCCCCTTCTCTCGCGCCAGTTGGCCTATTCTATTTAATCACACTTGACTAATCAGGGCAAGAGACGCTATACTGTCATTAGTCACATGTGACTATTTAATTGTGAGAGAGCTTTGCGGGACTATTCCTTGCCACGAAACGCGCATTCGAGGTTGTTATGAAACGTCTGGTTCGCTCGCCGCTGATGCTGATGGCCTTGACGGTCTTCATAGACATTACCGGCTTTGGACTTATCTTACCGCTGCTTCCCTTCTGGGCAGAGCATTTGGGCGCAAACCCATTCGGCGTCGGGCTGATTCTGACGGTGTATGCGCTGGCGCAGTTTTTATTTACGCCGGTGCTTGGCTCGCTCTCGGATCGCTATGGGCGGCGTCCGGTGATTCTCGTGTCACTCTTGATCGAGGCATTCTCGTTCGTGCTGACGGCGCTCTCTGGCTCGCTGGCGCTGCTGCTCGTCGCGCGGTTCATCGGTGGGCTGGGCGCGTCGAATATCGGCTCGGCGCAGGCAGTGGTGGCTGATGTGACACCGCCGGAGGGCCGCGCACGCGGCATGGGCATGGTTGGCGCGGCGATTGGCCTGGGCTTCGTGGTTGGCCCGGCGCTGGGCGGCGTGCTGGCGGGGCTGGGGCCGGAGGCGCCATTCTGGGCGGCATTTGCGGTTGCGCTGGCGAACGCGCTGCTGGTGTTACGGTTCCTGCCAGAGACACGCAAGGCGAGCGCGACGACAGACACGGGCACGCGCGGGCATACTGGCAGCATCTTGACGAGCCGGTGGGGGTTGCTGCGCTCCGCGCCAATTGCGCGGCTGATCGCCATCAATCTCTTGTTCACGATGGCGTTTACGGCGATGGAAGCGGTGTTTCCGCTCTTCACGCAGCACAGCTACGGCTGGGGCGCGCCGCAGAATGGCTACATCTTTACCTACGTCGGCGTGATCATCGTGTTGATGCAGGGTGGTCTGGTCGGGCGGCTGGTGAAGCGCTTCGGCGAGCGCACGCTGATGATCGCGGGGCTGACGCTGCTGGCGGTGGGATTGCTGATCTTGCCGCTGGGCGCGCAGATGGGGGTGCTGCTGCTCTCGCTGGGCCTGCTGAGCATTGGTGATGGCGCGGCGACACCGACAACCTCGGCGCTGCTCTCGCAGGTCAGCCCGGCGGGCCGCCAGGGCGAGACGCTGGGGCTGGCGCAGGGCGTGGGCAGCCTGGGGCGGATCGTGGGGCCGCTGGCGGCGGGGGCGCTGTTCGCGGCGAGCGGGCCGGGGATGCCGTTCATCGTGGGCGGCGCGCTGGCGCTGGTGGCGGCGGCGCTGGCGCTGCCCGCGCTGCCCGACGTGCCACGCATGGCGACGCCAACCACGCATGACCGGGCGCAGGAGCCGGTGCGCGAAAACAGTCTGGTATAGTCGTTTGGTTGGGGTCTCGCGTGGCGCAAGAGCCGCGCTTGATAGAGATGATCGCCATCTCGCGCAGCGGCGCAGGGTGGCGATTCTTTTGGCTGAGTTAGCCGCGCGGTCGCTCCGCGGCTCAGCGCCTGGTTTGCTCCATCTCGCCTCGATCCCCGCTTTGTGTGCTCACTCACCCCTGAAATGACGCCTGTTTTGGCGGCACAAGATGTGCATTCTCAACCTGCCAATAACACATGCAGGGAAGGAGCAACATATGGCTACCTCGGCATCATCCGTCGTCACCCCAGCCGAACAGACCCCCGCCTGGCATACGCTGAGTGTCGAAGACGCTTTGCGCAAGCAGGGGGTTGATGCTGCCACTGGACCGCCAGGCAGAAGCAGATAGACGCCTGAAGACCTATGGCCCTAACAAGTTCGCGGTGGCAAAGAAGGAATCTGGCATCGTCTCGTTCGCTCAAGAAGGCCGATATTGGCGTGGCGATGGGCATCACCGGCACCGATGTGGCAAAAGAGGCCGCAGTGATGATACTGACTGATGACAACTTTGCCACCATCATCCGGGCGGTAGAAAATGGGCGGGCGCTCTACGATAACCTGCTCAAATATATCCGCTTCCAGATGGGGTCATTGTTCGCCTTCATCGCCACATTCCTGGCTTCGGCGCTCTTCAACATCTTGCATGGCGTTCCGTTTCTTCCCTTGCAGGTGCTCTGGATCAACTTCACGATAGATGTTTTCCTCTCCATCGGCCTCGGCATGGGCAACCCCACGCCAGGGCTGATGCGACGCGCTCCCCGCAAAGCTGACGAGCGTATCTTGCCAGCCCGCCTCTTCACGCGGCTGATTATTACCGGGGTGATCATCGCAGCGTGTACGCTGGGCGTGATGCAGTATGCGGTGGCTGGCGCCCATTGGAGCACTGAGGTCGCCCAAACGATGGGCATGGCCACTTTCTCGCTCGCCAGCATTCTCTTCGCATTGGAGACCAACGACGAGCTGCGCTCGGTGTTCAGCCATGAGACGCTCGAAAGCGTCCGTCTGCTGAAGATGTGTGGGTGGTCGCTTCTGGCGGCGTTCCTGGTGGTGGTGCTGGACTTCATGCAACGAATCTTCGGCACGGCCGGCCTGACGTTCCGGCAATGGATCATCTGCATCGTGGTGAGTTCCGTGATCTTGTGGGTGACCGAGATCGTGAAGATCTTCCGGCGGCGGGCCGCGGCGTCGTCCACCGCCGGGCCAGAAACAGCGCCCGCGGCAGCGGTGGTTTGAACATGGATGAGCGGCTAGCGTAGTTGGTGACGAGGGGGCAGCACCAAGCACGAGGTTCTGGTATGATGCGCGGCAATACAACGCTCGCCACTCAGTGACGTTTTCAGGAGGAAGTGGGAAACGGCATGTCCAAAGACAAGAACGCAATCCAAAAAGAACAGCCAGGCAAGATGAAGCGCAAAGAATTCGAGAAAGAGTTGGAAAAGTTGCAGGTCGAGCTTGTCAAGTTGCAGCGCTGGGTGGTTCACGCGGGATTGCGTGTGGTCGTCGTGTTTGAGGGGCGCGACGCAGCGGGGAAAGGGGGTACCATCAAGCGCATCGTTGATCGGGTCAGCCCACGTGTTTTCCGTGTCGTGGCGCTCCCAAAACCGACCGACCGCGAGAAGACCGAGTTGTACATCCAGCGTTATCTTTCGCACTTTCCAGCCGCCGGCGAGGTCGTCATTTTCGACCGCAGTTGGTACAATCGGGCTGGCGTCGAGCATGTGATGGGCTTCTGCACCGACCAGGAATATGAGGTATTCCTGCGCAACACCCCTCTCGTGGAAAGCATTTTCACCGAGCAAGGCATCATCTTGATCAAATACTGGCTCGACGTGAGCGAGGAAGAGCAAGACCGCCGTTTCAGATCAAGGATCCACGATGGCAGGAAGATCTGGAAACTCAGCCCGATGGATGTCGAAGCGCATCGTCGCTGGTACGATTATTCGCGGGCCAGAGATGCCATGCTTGAGGCTACCGATACGCCGGCATCCCCCTGGTACATCATCAACGCAAATAATAAGAGGCGAGCGCGCCTGAATTGCATCGCGCATCTCTTGAGCTTGATCCCCTATAAGGAGCTTCCGACCGAAGAGGTCAAGCTTGGGAAGCGCCACCCACCAAACGGCTATAAGGAGCCGGATAGAGCGTATCACCTGGTCCCAGAAGTGTATTAAGGCCCTGGGGCGAGGATGAAACCCGCGCATCTGGTCACTCAGGAGACGCTAGGTCTGGTGTGGGCGTAGATCAGACCGCCTATCTCCCACACGATCATGAGCAGCCAGACATAGATGGCCGCCTCGTTGCGAAAATAGATCACCCCACTGGCTGCGACGCCTATGTGTTCGATTGAGAAGAACGCTCACTATCGCGCGCATGGGTGCAGGGGATTTTGCTTGCCGGTATCACGGTGATGTACGAACGTATCACGACATATCACAGGGACAAAATTGCGTCCAAACGCAGTAAAGATGTGCTTGCATTCGTTAGCTCGGCACTGCATAGTATGTGGGTATGTCGCTGTATTTGTAGGCGATTGCGACAACAGGCAATCGCGACGAGTAGACATGTACGCAAGCAAAGAGGTGGATGAGGTGAAAGCGATTTTTCGGTCGCTGGTGGGGGTCGCTGCGTTGTCTCTCGTGCTCGTTGGAACCAGCACGGCGCATGCGGCCAGCGTGTCAACCGCGAACTTTGGCAATGTCACCTGTACGGGCGGCGTGATCGCGCCGGGAACGTATGTGTCGCTGAGGGTGACAGGCAACTGCGCGATCACGGATGGGCTGGTCACGGTGAATGGCGGCGTGACGGTGGCCCAGAACGCGGTACTGTTTGCTGCCAGTGACACGGCGATGGTGATCTTCAGGGGCAATGTCTTCGTCGCGCGGGGCGGCATTCTCGTATTGGGCTGCTCACCAGATATTGGCTGCGCGACCACGACGCATTATCGCGTCAATGGGAACGTGGAGTCGAATGCGGCGCTGGCGGTGATCCTGCACGGCAACACGATTCGCGGCAGGGTGCTGATCTCGAACGGTGGTGGCGGGCTGAACTGTGATCCCAACCCGAACTTGCAGGGCGCGCCAAACTACAGCGTGATCGAAGACAACGTGATCAACGGCAATGTGTCGGTGTTTCAGCTTCAGTCGTGCTGGTTCGGGTTTATCCGCAACGTGACACACGGCACGGTGACGCTGCGCAACAACTCGTTCTTCGACCCCGCTGCGATGGAGGTCGTCACCAACACGATCTATGGCAATCTGGCCTGCTCGAACAACGATCCAGCGCCGCAGGTCGGCGACTCTGGTGGCAATCCCAATATCGTGTTCGGCAAGAAGACCGGCCAGTGCGCCAACATCCAGTAGGCGCAGCATGGTAGAGCAAACACAGCATTTGCGCGGTATGTAGTGCGATTCCCCACCTCGCCCAGTGGCGCGGGGTGGGGAATCATAGTATCTGTTGCCAGAAGGGCGTCCGCCGGACGCCCCTACGCGGGGGTGTGGGCACGGATGAAGGCGAGCATGCGCTGCCAGGCGTCGGCGCACTCGGTTGTGTAGTCGTCGTAGCGGCGGTCGAAGAAGCTGTGGGGCGCGCCGGGGTAGATGTGCAGGCTGTGCTCGATGTGGACGCTGGTGAGCGCAGCATCGAACTGGTGGACCGATTCCGCCGGAATACCCTGGTCCGCGCCGCCGAAGAGGCCAAGCACAGGGCAGGAGAACTCGCCGATACGCTCGATGGGCGCGGGATTGTCGTTGCGGCGGTTGGTCGGCGAGCCGTAGAAGCCGATGACGCCGCTGAGGCCGTGTTGGTTGGCGGCTTGCAAGAAGGAGTTACCGCCGCCGAAGCAGAAGCCGACGGTGAAGATAGCGTGCGGGGCTGGGGACATCTGGGTCTTGAGGTAGGTGATGGCGGCTGCGGTATCCTGCGCGATGGCATCGGGGCGTGTCTGGGCGACATGCGGCATGTATTCGAAGCTCTCATCGCGGGCGGTGAGGCCGGCGGTGCGTCCAAAGTAGTCTATGGCGATGGCGGCGACCCCAGCACCGGCGAAGCGCTCGGCCAGTTGTTTGTAGAAGCTGAAGAGGCCGCGCACATCGGGCAGGATAACGATGCCCGCGCCGGTGGGCGACGGTGCGCGGACGGCGTAGCCGGCGAACTGCGTGCCGTCGGCGGAGGTGAGCACGAGTTCCTGGCCGCTGCCGTGTGGCAGCGCCATGCCGGACCCCTCCGGCAGATCAGGTGGTGATGCGTCGTAGTCGAAGCACATGGAAGCTTCCTCCTGAAGAGAGCAGACCGTAATGCCAGCGTGGTATGACTGCCGTGAATTATAGTCGCTGCCTGGGGCCGCCGCGCTAGACCGCTAGTGGTGGGATGCTTACGAGTGCGCCAAACGGCGGTAGGATCAGCCACTTGCCGTCTGGCGACCAGCGCGGGCCAGCGAAGCCACCGCTGTTGAGCAGAGCGGTATTGGTGTTGGGGGCCGTGAGCAGCCTGCGGCCAGTCTGGCAATCATAGAGTATGTAGCCGTTGTCTTGATTATCGGTGATGGCGAGCACGCGGCCATCAGGCCGCCAGGCGAGTTGGGCGAAGGAGTTTTGCGTATGGACGGGTGAGGTGGTGATGGGAGCAATGAGATTGGTCAGCGCCTGCTGAAGTCCGGCGTCGCGCAGGGGGAGCAACGGCGTTGTGTCGAGTTGGAGTTTGAGGAGATCGGTATGGCTGGGCGCGGGCTGGCTGGGGAGTTGGAGGCGCCCGCCAAGGGTGAGGCCGTCAATAAGATAGCGTCCATCGGGTGACCAGGCGCTGAAGAAGGCGTTGAAGGTGGCGATGGCGGTAGTGAGCGGCTTGCCGTCCGGTGTGGTATCCGCGATTTGCAGCACATCTGGCTGCCAGGGAGTGAAGATGGCGTCGCCAGCGGGGTTGCCCACAGGGCCAGAAGCGACAGTTGGCGGCGCGGTGGCGGCGCGGGGCAATTGCGGGCCAGGGACGAGCGCGCCGGTGGCATCCCAGGTGTAGGATTGCGCGAGGGGCAGATTGGAGAATGGGGGCGGAGTGGCGGTGGAGCGCGGGCCGACGGTGACTGTGCCGGTGAGCAGATCCCAGGTGTTGTACGCGCCGGTGAACATGGTGGGGCTGGTCGGGGCCACAAGCACACGCGTTGAGCCGTCGCCCAGGTTGAGGAGCGCGACGCCGGTGGCAGCGGGCGCGGAGTCGCGGTTGAGCGAGAGGGCGAATGTGACAGCAATCTGCTGGCCGTCGGGCGACCAAAGCAGCGCGTTGTACCAGAGCGCGACGCCTGTGGGGAACGGCGTGCCTGGTTGGGATGGCGGGGTGACGGGTGAGGGAACGGGGATGTGCAGGGCAGCGAATATGGCGCTGTCAGGATGGATCTGGCGGATGACGTTGCCAGAACCAGAGCGGTAGATGTTGACGAGGTTGGGAGCGTAGTGGTCGAAGGGGCAGCCGCTTTCAGAGGTGCCAGCGAAGGCGAAGAACTGGCTATCGGGCGACCATGCGGCGTCGCGCAGGCAGGCCATGCCGCCGAGGTTGGGCGTGGCGCCAGTGCCGCCAGCGAGGCTGGGCGAATCGGTGGGTACACGAATCCACCAGGGCGCGCTGACATGGGTGGAACTGGCGCCCAGGGCCGCGCGGAGGGTCAGGGTGATGACGAGCGCGGCGAGCAGCAGCGTGCATACGATACCGGCGGCGCGGGCCAGCCGCTGGCGCGGCGAGAGGGCAGAGCCAAGGAAGCCGGAGGGCGACCAACGCGGGGCAGCGACGGGCGTGTCGGGGTGGCGCAGGTCGCTGACCTCGACTTCGACATCCTCGGCTGTGTGCTGGTTCTCGTAGTTCTCCATGGACGTGCTCTTCCCATACCATAGCCATATCTCACGTCATACCTCACGATGGCGCGTCGTGCCCTGCTGATGAAGACGCGGCGCGGACGCTGGCGATTACACGGAGATGTGCCCAATGGTGAGAATCGCGCCGTTGGGCAGGAGCAGGCGCGAGCCATCGGGCGACCAGCGGGCGGAGGCGACAAAGCCGGACAGCGTGGCGCTGATGCCGGGGGAGCGCAGGATGGTGAGTTGCTTGCCGGTGACGCAGTCGTAGAGCGCAACGCCCGCGCTATCGGGCAGCGCAAGCACTTTGCCGTCGGCGCGCCAGGAGAGCCAGACGGTGTCGGCGGGGGTGGGTCTGCTGCTATCGAGCAGCCCTTCGAGGACGTGTTCCAGGGCGGCGTCGCGCACGGGGAGCAGCGGCAGCAGACGCAGCGCGCCGTTGACGAGCGAGGATCCCACATCGGGCAGGAAGCCCAGGGGCACGATACGCGCGGCGGTGGTGAGCGCGGTGGCCAGAACAGCGCCATCGGGTGACCAGACGCTAAAGGAAGTGTGCCAGGTGTAGTTGCCGGGAATCTGGACACGGGAGTTGCCGGTGAGCCAGTCCAATTCGAGGTAGCCGGGCTGCCAGATGCTGAAGCTGGAGCCGCCATCGGGGGAGCCGATGGGGTCGGGGGTTGTCTCTACGCGGGGGGTATCGCTGGGGGGTAGGGACGCGCCGGGGGAGAGCGTGCAGCAGCCGCGCCAGGCGTAGGTGAGCGCGGGCGGGGTGTTGATGAGGTCGGGGCCAGGGATGGCGGTTTGGTTGGCGGTGATGGCAATTTGCGGGTTCAGCGCCCAGACCAGATAGAGCGCGGCGGGATTGCCGGTGGACTCCTGGTGGAGCATGACGCGGGGGTCTAAGCCGTCGCTGGTGATGAGCAGCACACCATCGAGGAGGTGGATGGCGGGGTTCCAGGAGGGCAGCACAAGGAAGGTGATGGCGAGATGCGTACCGTCGGGCGACCAGAGAATTGAATGGTAGGAGATGACGGCGGGGCGGTAGACGCCGTTGGTGGTGGCATCCAGGGCGCCAGGGGCGTAGGAGCGCACGGCGTTGAAGATGAGGTCGTCGGGATGGATGGTGTTGAGCAGCTTGCCGGTGCGGGCGTCGTTGATAGCGACGAAGGTGGGCACGAAGTGATCGGGGTCGCATTCCTGTGGATGACCGAGGAAGGCGACACGCAGGCTGTCGGGCGCCCAGGTGGAGTCGCGGAGACAGAGGAAGCCGTCGCGCTGGGCGAGCGTTTCGGCGGGAGCGGCGGCGAGGGCGTTGTCGGCGTGCGGAAAGGTGGGGAAGAGTGCTGGCAGGCTGAGACCGCCGCTTAGGCTGATATGGATGGCCAGCAGGGTGAGCAGCACGGCGGCGAGGGCGCTGCTGAGCCGGGCGGCGCGCTGGCGGCGGGTGAGGCGCTTGCCAGTGAGGCTGCTGGCGCTCCAGGGGAGCCAGCGCGCGGTATGGGAGGGCGGCGCGGGCCGGAGGCTGGTGACTTCGAGGTCCGCGCTGTCTTCGGGTGGGTCGGGCGAAATGGCTGGTGGCGGGCCAGAGCCGTCCATGTGCGCTCCTTATGGATAGACCTAACCCCCGGCCCCTTCCCTACGAGGGAAGGGGAGAACGAACGGGCGTCCAAACGAACGGGCGTCCGCCGGACGCCCCTACATTGGCTGCGAAACTCGCCGTTGCGGGTTTGCGAGACAGAAGCAAGGCACGATCTGGACTGTCGGGCTGTGAGCTATTGTAGCGCATCTTCCTGCGTGGCGGCATCGGCATCAGGGACGGCTTGCTGAGTAGGGGTTGGCGCGATACTGGTTGATGCGGTAGGCGATTCGGGAGCGGGTTCGTCGGGGGCGGGTGGGGTGTTGAGGGTGTGGATGGCCTGGGCGAGATCGAGCGCGCCGTCGTAGAGGGCGCGCCCGAGGACGGCGCCATCGAGTCCGGCGTGGGCAAGGGCGCGGAGGTCGTCGAGCGAGGTGATGGCGCCAGCGGCGATGAGGGTGGCGCTGGGGAGCGCGGCGCGTAGCTCGGCGAAGGTGGCGGGGTCGGCGCGGATCAGCGTGCCGTTGTGCTGGGCGTGGGTGATGACGAAGGTGCTGACGCCGTGGCCTACCATGCGCCGGGCGAATTCGAGGGCGGTCTCGGAGGCGATGTCGAGCCAGCCAGCGGCGGTGACTTTGCCGCCACGCGAGTCTATGGAGACGGCGATGCGCTTGCCCCAGCGGTTGAGGCAGGAGGCGAGTAGCTCAGGATGGCGCAGGGCTGCTGTGCCCAGCAGCACACGCTCGGCCCCGGCGTCGAAGGCGGCGGCGACGTGGTCTTCGGTGCGGAGGCCGCCGCCAAGCTGGAGCGGCAGGCCAGTGGCTTCGGCGATGGCGCGAACGAGGTCGAGGTGCTTGGGTTCACCGGCGAGCGTGCCATCGAGGTCGGCGATGTGCAGCCATTGCGCGCCCGCCGCGTGCCAGCGCTGCGCCGCTGCGATGGGGTCGCCATCGAAGACGACATCTTGCGGGACGTCGGCGGGCGTCGTGCTGGCATCGGCTGGGTTATCGGCTGGGTTATCGGCTGGCACGTCGCTGGGAGCGTCACCGGTGGGGGCATCAGCGATGGGGGTATCAGCGATGGGGGTATCAGCAGCGGCAGTGAGGTTGGCGCTGGACGTGTTATCGGTGACGGCGCTGGGCAGCGCGCTGGGCGCGGCGATCTGGCCCAGGCGCATGCATTTGCCGCCGAGGATGTCTATGGTGGGATAGAGGATCATGAGTGATGCTGGCATGGCTGGTCTCCGCGTTGCTGGCCTTAGGGCGCGCCGTTGACGGTGGCGATGAGGTCGGGCAGCAGCTTGTCGGCGATGGGGCTACCCAGGCCGGTGACGGCGTCCCAGCCAGAGGCGGTGGTATAGCCCGTGACCTGGACCGGCTGATTGACGCACTGGCTATCGCCAAGGGTGCAGGTGACGCCGTTATCGCCGGAGGTGACGTCGCGGAAGTCCTGGCCAGCGGCGCTGGAATGGGCGATGGTGTAGAGGGCGGGGTTGATGAAGCCGAGGGGCTGCCCGGCCATCTGGTCGCCGATGGCGATCAGCCCGGCCCAGAGGGGCGCGCCCGCGCTGGTGCCGCCGATGGTGGTCCAGTGGTGAAGGAAGATGACGGGCCAGCCACTGCACGGGGCGGCCACTGCGGAGACATCGGGCACGCCGCGCCGGTTGTCGAACTGGCTGAGGGTGGCGGGCGGGAGGGTCTGCTGGAAGGTGGGGGTGGGGTAGAACTGGCTGAAGCCGCCGCCGCTGGCGCCGCCGGGGCAGCCGTTCCAGGCGGTTTCGCGATAGGCGGAGCCATTGGTGAGCAGGGTGGTGCCGCCGACGCTGGTGACCCAAGGTTCGTCGGAGGGGAAGCCGGTGGTGGCGGTGGTGGAGAGCTGATTGAGCGAGGCGTCGGTATAATCGGTCGCGCCGCTGTCGCCGGAGCCGGTGGTGAAGGTGATGCCCTGGGTTGTCGTCGCCTGCTGATAGAAGGCGTCCCAGAGCTTGAGTTCTTGCTGTCCGGCGGTGTTGTTGAGGGAGACTTCGGAGGCGCCCCAGCTCTGGCTGATGATATTGCCGAGGTGATGCTGGACGGCGTATTCCTCGAGCTGGCGGAATTCGGGCAGGCCGGCGGTGCCTTCGGTTTCGTCCACGGGGCTGGTGAGGATGACGATGTTGGCGTCGGGGGCGATGGAGTGGACGACTTCGGCGTCGAGGGCGGTCTCGGCGGCCCAGGAGGTCATGTCGTTATTGGAGGAGTCGAAGGGGACGGTGCCCAGCGGGGTAAGCACCTGAATGGTGATGGACGGGAGGTTGTAGCGCGCGGAGAAGTCGTTGATGTCGGATTGGATAGTGGGGTCGCCGTAGGATTCGATGAGGACGACGGTCTGGCCTTTGCCGGTGTTGCCCGCCTGGATCAGCGAGGTGACACCGTAGGCGTCGCGGAACTGCTGCGGGGTGTACTCGCGTGGCGCGAACGTGCCCGATGGAGTGGAGGTGGGCTGGGCGCGCGTGGCAGTGGGTTTGGTGGCGACGGTGACGGATGGGGCGCAGGCGGCAAGGGCGCAGGCCAGCAGCATTGCGGCCAGCGCGAGGCGGCGCCGTGGGCGGAAAGACATCAGCGAACTCCATGCTACAGACGATGACATATGGCGACGGGCGACAGAACCTAACCCCCGGCCCGGCGGGCGTCCACCGGACGCCCCTACGAGGGCAGGGGAGTGCGGACACCCCGACGGATGGCGTTGGTATCATATCAGATTTTGAGGCAGCGGGCAGTTGAAACCACATGACGGGCGAGGCCCGCCTCGCCCGTCTTCGGAACCCCTCTTCGGAACGGCTCAGAGGGGCTGCGCTCCCCTTGCCCTACGATGACCTGTAGCCACGAGAGCTAGGCTTGCGCGGGCTGGAGAGTGGGGGCTGCCCCGCAAAAGCCAGCGGGACGCTGGCGCTACAAGGGATCAGCGGCATTGACGGGTTTGGTGGCGCGGGTGGCGCGGGCCTCGTCGAGTAGGACGGAGACAGCGGCGGCGACGGGGACGGCTATTAATGCGCCGATGACGCCGAAGAGGCTGGCTCCGGCGAGCAGGGCGAGAATGACGCCGAGGGGATGCAGCCGGACGGCGCGACTCATGATGCGTGGCGCGAGGAGGTTGCTCTCAAGCTGCTGGATGATGACGTAGGCGATGATGGTGAGCAGGGCGGTGAGCGGCGATTGGGTGAAGGCGACGGCGACGGCAGGTACGGCGGCGATCCAGGGGCCAAGGAGGGGGATGAGTTCGGCGACACCGGCGACGACGGAGAGCAGCAGGGCGTTGTGGACGCCGATGAGGGTGAGGGCGATGAAGCTGGCGATGCCGATGGAGGCGCTGAGGACGATCTGGCCGATGAGCCAGCCGCCCATGCGCGTGCCGATGGTGTCGGTGACGCGGCGGGCGCGCTCAATCTGGCTGGCGGGGAGGAAGGAGAGGAGGTAGTCGCGGATGCGGTTGCCGTCTACGACAAGGTAGAAGGTGATGAGGAGGGTGAGGATGGTGGTGAGCAGGCCGCCGAAGACGCCGAGGGCGATGCCAATGAGGTTGAGGGCCTGTGCGAGGATGGCGCCAGCCTGGTTGCCGAGGTTCTTGACCTGATCTTGCAAGGCGGGGCCAAGCGGCGGTAGGAAGGTGAACTGCTTTTGCAGGCTGTCGAGGCTGGCGACGAAGTGCGCGCCGAATTCGGGGGCCTGGGTGATGAGGGATTGGACTTCGGTGATGACGGGTGGCACGAGGAGGAAGCCAAGGCCGACGAGGGCGAGGATAAGCAGGAGGTAGATGAGGATGACGGAGACGCCGCGCGGCAGGCCGATGCGGGTGAGGCGGACGGTGAGCGGGGTGATGCCGGCGGCGAGGATGGTGGCGATGAGAACCTGGATGAGGAGGTCGCGCAGGGCGATGACGAGCCAGATGCCAATGAGGGCGGCGAGCGCGAGGATGACGAGGCGCGCGGGGGTGGTCCAGGTGGACCAGGGGATGGAGGATGGACGCGCGGGGGCGGTAGCACTGCCAGGCTCAGCCTGAACGGCTACGGCTGTGTCAGTGGTGGTTTCGGTTGGTTCCATCGCGTGGGTCCTCTCTTGCCGTGGAAGGCTATGAAACGTGACAGGGCGATTATATCAAGATAACGAACGAGTGGGCGTTTTTGGGTATCCACCCTCGGCGCAGCCTCGGCCATGAATTGCAGGAGCACGGACGCGGGCTGGGGTCGCCTCGGCCATGAATGGCCGGAGCACAGCATATGGGCATGAATGCCTGGGTAGGCGCGGGGGGCGAGCGAGGTGGTAAGGAAGCTTCTGGCTCTTTGAGATTGGGAGCGCGGGGCGGGATGGGAGATAAAGGAAGCTCCCGGTCTGAAGGCCGCGGGTAATCTCGATGGCAGGGTTGTGGTGGAAATGGCCGATATGGCCGATATGGCCGATATATGCGGGTGGGCAGTTGCCGATTCTGCCGATTTTCGCGGTGGTATGGGAGATGTGACCGGAAGTGGCGTAAATTGTCCGGGGAATTTTCGCCGTTTTCGCCGCAATTTCGCGCAGGTGCAGGCGCCAGAGTTGCCGATTTGGCCGATTTTGGCGATTGGCGAATCGAGGGAGTTGCTGATTTGGCGATTGGGTACTTGCCGATTTGGCCGAAATGCGCGGTTGGACGCTCGGAGCGAGATCGGTAGTAAAGGAAACTTTCGGCCTGAAGGCCGCGGGTAATCCTGGTTGGTGAGCAGTGGCCGATGTGGCCGATTTTGGCGATTGGGTGGGGGCGAATGATGGGATGTGAGGGGATGTGACGGGAGATGGGGGAGCATTTTCGCCGTTTTCGCCGCAAATCTGAGTTGCCAGAGTTGCCAGAGTTGCCAGAGTTGCCGATTTGGCCGATTTTTGTCGCATTGGAGATGCTCCTTGCGCGCGGGAATGGATGGTGCGCTCATCAGGGTAGTGTAGCATGCGGGTGGGGATGGGGGGTGCTGGCGAGGCAGGCAATCGCGGTCAGTTACGGACAGGTGTTGTGCGAGCATTACCCCTGGTTGTGGTCGCGCTGGACTTTGCCGTAGCTGCTCTTTTCGATGTTCCAGGTTTCGAGGAGGTTGCCGCGCAGGTCGTTGTCGGCGAAGATGCCGCCGGAGCCGTTGCTGATGCGGATGGCGTGCTGGGTGTTGCGGGTGATGTGGTTGCGGCGGGCGATGACGTAGGCGTCGGGGCCGGTGAGGGTGAGGCCGCTGCCGGTGTGGCCGCTGATCTCGTTGTCTTCGAGGGTGACGGTGTCTTTGCCGCCGAGGAAGATGCCCCAGCCGTTGCCGTCGTGGATGCGATTGCCGCGCAGCAGCACGGGGTCGGCACAGGTGGCGGTGATGTTGACGCAGGCGCCGGTGGTCTGGGCGCTGATGTCGCAGTCGCAGAGTTCGACGTGGCCGGAGGCAATGGCAACGCAGTCGAGGATTTTTCCGCCGGTTTGGCGCAGGGTGAGGTTGGTGATATGGATGGGGGCTGTGGGTGGGGCGTCTATGCGCAGGGCGGTGGCGGTGTCGCCTTCGATGATGATGCGCTCGCGGGGGCCTTCGCCGGTGAGGGTGAGGGCGCGGGTGAGGGTGAGTGGCTCGACGTAGCGGCCAGGGTGAATGACGATGCGGTCGCCGTCGCGGGCGTGGGCGAGGGCGGCGGCGATGCTGGGGTAGGCGTCGGGGTCGTGGGGGTCTACGGTGTGGGTGATGGAGCCATCGGGCGCGGGGGTGGGGGCGAGCGCGGCGGGCACGGTGGCGGTGGGGGCGATGCCCAGGGCGCGGCGCAGGTCGTCGAGCCAGATGCGGCGGGGTTTGCTGGCGGTGTCTATGAAGAGGTGGGCGTAGTCGAAGGGTTCGGGCTGGTAGGCCGGATCGAGGATGAGGTTGATGAGGACACGATAGGTTTCGCCGTTTGCGCTGTGTTCGCTGGCCTGGAGGCCACGGAAGGCGCCGGCTTCGAGGCGCATCCAGTAGGAGCGCTGGGCGGCGGGGGTGCAGATGCGAAGGAAGATGTCGCGTTCGGCGATGGCGCGTTGGATGGCGTGGGAGAGGTCGTCGCCGGCTTCGAGGCGGTTGGTGTCGAACCAGTAGTCCACGCCCCAGGCGTCGAGGGCAGCGAGCAGAGGGGCGCAGCGGTCGTTGTCGTCGTGGGCGTGGCTGATGAAGACGTGGCCGTTGCCGCGCATGTGGGTGTGTCCCTCCAATGATCTCGGCCTTTGGTTGCGCGAACAGCATAGTATACGGCGATGCGCGGCGCAAGGGGCAGGGGTGCTGGTCGAGCAGGTGGCGCGTGATTGAGCTGATGTTGACGGAATACTGCTTTCCTGTATACTGAGTGTCAAGATAGTGGGAGCGGGCGGCGCCGTAATGCGGTGGATGAAGGGGAAATCGTGTATGCACCAGCCAGGGAAGCAGCACGAGGTGGGGTGGCTGTGGAGAAATGAGGTGGAACTGGCGGCGCTGGTGGTGATCGGCGTGGGGGCGATGGCGCTGCGGGTGTGGCCGCTTGGCGGGTACGCGCACAATTATGATGAGGGTATCTACTGGCAATGCTTGCGGGCGATGGCGCGGGGGGAGTTGCCGTTTCGTTCGGTGTATAGCTCGCAGCCACAAGCGTATCTGCTGGCGCTGTTGTTGCCGTATCTGTTGCTGGGGCAGACGTTGATTGCGGCGCGGGTGACGATGGCGCTGTATTCGCTGGTGGCGCTGGCGGGGATGTATTGCGCGGGGAAGATGCTGGGAGGACGGTGGGCGGGGATCGGCGCGTGCGCGCTGCTGGCCGTGCAACCGCTCTTTCTGCGGCAGTCGTATACGGTGATGGCGGAGATGCCCGCGCTGGCGTTCGCGTGCGTGGCGGTGGCGCTGGCTATCGCGGCGGGGCGACACGCGGGGAGGTGGGGCTACTGGCTGGCGGTGGGCAGTGGGGTGGCGCTGGCGTTTGGCGTGCTGACGAAGTTGCTGGATGTGGCGGCGATAGCGCCGGTGGTGGCCTCTGTCGTTGGGTCGGAGATTGCGGCGCGGGATGGGAGCGCGCGTGCTCGTGCGCGGGCAATGCGCGGGGCGATGCGGAGGATGGCGTTGCTGGGGCTTGGGGTGGTGGTGGGCGCGGCGGTGGTGACGGCGCCGTATCTGTCAAGCCTGGGGGCGATCTTCGATCAGGCGGTGGGACTGCACTTGACAGCGCAAAACAGGCTGAATCGGGGTATCGGATTCAATTTGACGCTCATCATCGGCACCGCGCGCATGTATGGCGGCTATGCGCTGGCGGGGATGGCTGGAATCGCGGTGGCGCTGGCGCTGTGGCGGCGCAGCGGGGTGGTGGTCGTGCCGGTGGTGTGGCTGGTGGGGTCGGTGGCGGTCGTGTTGCATCAACAGCCGCTCTACGATCATCATGTTGTGGCGCTGACGCCACCGCTGGCGCTGCTGGCGGGGCTGAGCCTGTCGCTGGCATGGGGAGCAGCCAATGGGAGAGCGGTGGCGGTAGGCTCGCGGGCGGCGGGTGGAGCACGGGCGTCCACCGGACGCCCCTACGCAGGGTGGTGGCGAGTGATGGGGAGAGTGGCGCTGGTGACGGCGACGCTGGTGATGATGGAGGTGACACTGGCGGTGAGCGTGCAGGTTGACGTGCGGGAGAGTCAGGTGGCGGCGGTGGCGATATCGTCCGCTGAGCAGCGCATTGTCGAGACGCTGGACATGAAAACTACGCCTGGGGAGTACATTGTCAGCGACGACCAGTTTACGGTGGGGCTGGCGAATCGGGATGTGCCGCCGGAACTGACCGATACCTCGGAGGGGCGGATTGAAAGCGGGAATCTGACGAGCGCGGCGCTGGAGGCTGTGATTCTGCGCGATCATGTGCGGGCGGTGTATTTTGGCACAGGACGGTTCGATTTGCTTCCAGATTTCGTTGGATGGGTGCGGGCGCATTTCAAGGAAGAGATCAGTTTTGGCAATGGGCAGCGGTTGTATCTGACGACGGGTTGAGATGACACACACACGGCTCTTGACATGGGTGGTCTATTTCGATATAGTTCTAATTAGATGTATATCAACGTAGATGGAGAATGAACTAGATGGGATGGTGACGTATGACGCAGGAAGAGCAGGACGAGCTACAAACGCTGCTGGTGTATCTGAAGACGCTGGCGGACCAGACGCGGCTGCGAATTTTGGGGTTGCTGGCGGCGGAGAAGCGGAGTGTGGAAGAGTTGGCGGCGCTGCTGGATTTGAAGGCGTCTACGGTGTCGTGGCATCTGGCGCGGCTAAAGGAAATTGATCTGGTGGTGATGAAGGCGGAGGGGAATACGCATGTCTACCGGATGAATGGCCGGGGGCTGGGGCGAATCAACAAGCTGCTGGCGGCGCCGGAGCGGGCGGTGATGATCGGCGATGTGGAGGCGGATGCCTGGGAGCGGAAGGTGCTGCGCGACTTTGTGGAGGAGGGACGGCTGAAGGGGATTCCGGCGTACCGGAAGAAGCGGCAGATCATCGTGCGGTGGCTGGTGGGGCAGTTCCAGCAGGGCAGGACGTACACCGAGAAAGAGGTGAACGAGATGATTGCGCGGTATCATCCCGATACGGCGTATCTGCGGCGGGAACTGGTGGGGGAGAAGCTGATGCAGCGCGAGCATGGGATGTACTGGCGGACGGACGCGGATGGGGATGGGATGGATGGCGTGGGAGAGATGAAGGCAGAGGCAGCGCCACAGGATAAGCCGGAGGCATGAGGGTGTATAGGGCGTAGGGAGTGGGACCAACCACATGAATGGCAAGAATCTTCGCGTGCTGCGCGAGGAGCGGGCGTTTGCGCGCCTGCTGAGCGCGAGTTTCATCAGTCGCACGGGTGACTGGTTCAATACAGTGGCGGTGCTGAGTCTGCTGCTGACGCTGACGGGATCGGGGCTGGCGGTGGGTGTGGCGCTGGCGTTGCAGGTGTTTCCGCGCCTGGTCTTCAGTCCGGTGGCGGGGATACTGGCGGACCGGCTGCCGCGCAAGGCGATTCTCATCGTGACGGATCTGTGTAGTATGGGGCTGGCGCTGTCGTTGCTGCTGGTGACAACACCTGGGCGGGTCTGGATTGTGTATGTGGGCACGATTGGCCTGGTGGTGTGCAGCAATCTGCGAGCGCCAGCGCGGACAGCTATCGTGCCTGATCTGGTGCGACCAGAGAACTTGCTGGCGGCGAATGGCCTGGAAGGGGTGATGAGCGGCTCGGTGATGATGTTGGGCGCGGTGCTGGGCGGTATCGCGAGCGGCGTGTTCGGGCCACAGGTCGCTTTTGTCTTGAACGCGCTTTCGTTTCTGGTCTCGGCACTGCTGATCGTGAGCATTCGCATTCCGGCGGGCGAACGCCGGACGCGGCGCGGGAAGGCGGCGCTGGGCAGCATCTGGCCGCTGTTGCGGAATACTCCGCTCTTGCGGATCATTCTGTTGCTGGCGATGCTCTGGCCGCTGGGTGGCGGCATGCTGAACGTGCTGCTCAGCGTCTACGCCTTTCAGGTGTTTCATGCGGGCGACGCTGGTGTGGGGGTGCTCTACGGCGCGATTGGCGTGGGGCTGCTGCTGGGCGGAATGCTCACCACGCGCTTCGCGCGCTGGATGCGGGGCGCGATTGCGGGGGCCTATGTGCTGGAGGGGGTGTGCAATGTGCTGATGAGCCGGTCGCCAAGTTTGGGAATCGCGGCGGTGTTGCTGGTGGTGGGCACGCTGGCGTCGGGTGTGGGGAATGCCTGCATCTCGTTTCTGCTGATGCCGCTGACACCGTCGCGGCAGCTTGGGCGGGTTTCGGCGCTGATGAGCACGGTTTCGAGCTGTACGTTTGGCGGTTCACTGCTGCTATCAGGCGTATTGCTGGCGCGGGTCGCGCCGAGGGAGCTGGGGCTGCTGGGCGGGATGCTCATCACTGTGGCGGGGCTGGTGGGGGCGCTGGCGCTGTGGCGGACGCCGCTGCCGGTGGAGACGGCGCACGAAGAGGAGACGGCAGAGCGCGCTGTCGTTGCGAAAGGATAAAGGAGGGCACGTGATGATCGAGCTAGAGACGTTGCAACTGCGGATGCGGCGCGGCGGAGGCTGATGCGGGAGCGGGTGATATGACCTCTCCCCTTGCCCCTCCCCTCCTCGGAACCCCTCCTTGGAATGACTCGGAGGGGCTGCGCTCCGCTTGCCCTCCTTGGAACGGCGCGGAGGGGCTGTGCTCCGCTGGCCCCACGAGGAGAGGGGTGAATCGAGATAGCGCGGCCTCGTTCTTGCGGGCACACGGTGGCCGTGTATGGGGTCGTGTAGGGCGCGACCTCGGTTTAGATGAGACCTAGGGAAAGGCGGGAACGCAAAGGATGTCAACACAGGCTGATTACACCCCGGATGAGTGGCACACGCTAGTCCATGCGCCGGTGCAGGCGTCTATGCTGGTGATCAAGGCTGACCAGGGAACGGGCTTCACCGCGCGCTTCGGCGTGGTTCAAGAGACGAAGGATGCGCACACGGCGGTGGAGAAGGTGGCGGATACGGCGGTGACGCCGCTGGTGCGGGAGGCGGCGAAATCGCTGCTGGAGGAGAAGTCTTGGAAGCCGCTGTATGAGGGCAGCTCACCAGAGAGCGTGACGACATCGTTGCAGAGTGTGGCGAGCATTCTGGAGAAGAAGGCCGCGACCGATGAGGCGGTGGCATATAAGCAGTATGTCCTCGACATCGCGCAGAAGACGGCTTCGGCGACAAAGGAGAGCGGCGACAAGAATACCAGCCCGAAGGAGGCGGTGGCGCTACAACAGATCGCGGGGCTGCTGAAGCTGAACGGATGACCTCTTCCCCGGCCCCTCTCCTCGTAGGAGAGGGGTGAATGGACCACTCCTCCGGTTCACCGCTTCGCTCTCAGCCCGCTGCGCTCCCGATGATCGCTGGTGGGCGTCCACCGGACGCCCCTACAGACGGCGCGCGGACCCAGGGAAATGCAGCGGTGGGTAGCGGACGCCCCTACAGACGGCGCGGGGTGCTGCGGACGGTGAGTGATGAGCGGTGGCTGGATGCGGCGCCTTCATTCCAGATGGCGCCGCCATTCCTGAAAAGCGTACGCCAAATCAAGCGCGCCATACTGTCGCAGGCGCGGAGTATAGTCGTCGAGAAAGAGGCGGTAGAGCGGCAACAATCCGGTTTCGAGGCTGGCGAGTACGGTGCGGTCGTCAGCGTCTGGCGGGCGCTCACGCCACGCACAGGCATTGCGTGCCAGGTCGGCGGCAGGCCCGGTCTGCCGCGAGGTGAAGTATTCTACCGCTGTGTCGTTGCGACCGATCTGGCCGGTCTGCGCGGTGAAGAGGAAGCGGACCGGAAAGAGCACCCTCTTGGTTAGCGTTCTCACTCCGGCGCTGGCCAGGGTGGTTGGGTCATGGAGGATGGCGGTGACTTCGGGGGTGGAGAGTGAGCGCAGAGCGAAGCTGGCTCCTTCGACCACCAACTCGCGAAGGCTGGGGGTTGGAAGCTCCGAACGAATATCTTGCCCTACCAGAAGATGGCCGTATTCCTTGAGGTCGAGCCGGTCCAGCGCTGGAAATCTCCCGCCGGTCGCCTCGCCAGATAGGGTGGCCTGGGATCCCCAGAAGATCGAGAGCCGGTCCGCCATCGGAACGCCACTAGCGAGCAGGGTAGAGGAGAGCGTCTCTACTGTTTGCGGGTCGCGTACCTGCAGGGGGTCGCTGAGGACGAGGCCCAGATCAATGTCGCTGACATGGATGCTGAAGCCGCCATGCGCTAAGCTGCCCAGCGCGTATGCCGCGATGAGACGGCTGTCCCAGGTGGCCGCAGCCAGCCGTACGGCGGATTCAAGCACGCGCTCCCCGATGGACCGCTGGCGCTGATCGGACATCGCGCTCCCCTTTCGGCGCTGTATTGAGATATGCATCCACTATCGCACATGAGATTTGGGGGCGCGGCGGCGAAGGAAGGTCTCGTAGACGAGGATGGGGAGCGCGAAGAGGGTGAGGCCGTAGAGGAGGTCGGCGGCGATGGTGTAGCCGTTGCGGAAGATGAACGCGCCGCTGTGGAGGTACATGGAATCGCTGTAGATCGTGCCAGCGATGAGCAGCAGCAGGAAGAAGCCGTAGAGCGCGTAGCCGAGCCGGGGCCAGCGGGCGGCGACGAGGAGATAGAGCGCCAGCACGACGGCGAGATGGGCGACGAAGGGGAACGCGCCGCGCTCGCCGGCCAGCGCCAGGGTGAGCGGTGGCAGGTCGAAGGTGGTTCCGGCCCACCAGCCAGCGGCGGTGGCGAGGGATTGGGTGAGGATGGTATACGCGCCGACGCAGAGCATGGCGATGATGAAGGCGCGGACGCGGGGATGGGGTGTGATGCGCGCCCAGTAGATGAGCGCGGGGGTGGTGGCGAGCGCGGAGAGCAGCACGGCGAGCGCGACGGCGGGGGTGCGGAGCGCCGGGACGGTGGCGGGGACGAGGGTCTGCAAGGTGTAGGGCGCGATGCCGATGACGAAGCAGAAGATGATGAGCGGCAGCAGCCAGCGCGGGCGGGTAGCGGCGCGGGTAGCGGCGCGGGTGGTGGTCATGGGATAACCTCACTTCTGCGAATACGATACGACACCGTTGCATATTTCGCAATCGTGTGGTACGCTCTATTTAGATACGATACTGTATCGTATTGTCAATGGGTACGATGAAGGAGAATCAGCATGAAGGGGACAATGATGGGCGCAACCACTATGTCGGATGTGCGGACATATCCACGGCGGTGGTGGGCGTTTAGCGTGCTGAGCCTGTGTTTGCTGGTGGTGGCGCTGGATAATACGGTGGTGAATGTGGCGCTGCCGACGCTGGTGCGCGATCTGGGGGCGACGGGTAGCGAGTTGCAGTGGATTGTGGATGTGTATGTGCTGGTCTTTGCGGGGCTGCTGCTGATCGCGGGGAGCATTAGCGACCGGATTGGGCGGAAGCGCGTGTTGCTGGCGGGGTTGCTGATCTTCGGTGTGGGGTCGGTCGGCTCGGCCTTCGCGGGGACGGCGTCGCATCTGATCGCGCTACGGGCGCTGATGGGTGTGGGGGGCGCGCTGATTATGCCGTCTACGCTCTCGATTACGACGAATATGTTTTCGGGCAAGGAGCGCGGGCGAGCGATTGGTGTGTGGGCTGGTGTGGGGGGTATCGGCATCATCATCGGGCCATTGCTGGGCGGGTGGCTGCTGCAACGGTTCTGGTGGGGGTCAGTGTTTTTGATTAACGTGCCGGTGATTGTGGTGGCGCTAGTGGCTGGGCTGGCGCTGATTCCGGAGTCGCGCGATCCGCACCCGAAGGGGCTGGATGTGGTGGGGGCGCTACTCTCGATTGTCGGGCTGGGGGCGCTGCTGTATGGCATCATCGAGGAGCCGTCGCGCGGCTGGGGGGACCGGCAGATTCAGGTGACGCTTGGCGCGGCGCTGGTGTTGCTGGTGGCGTTCGTGCTGTGGGAGCGGTGGACACGCGCGCCGATGCTGGATCTGCGGCTGTTCAGGAGCGCGCATTTCACGGTGGCGACGGTGGTCCTGACGCTGCTGGCGTTCGCGCTGCTGGGGGCGATGTTCTTCCTGACGCAGTACTTGCAGTTTGTGCTGGGGTATTCGGCGCTGGAGACGGGTGTGCGGCTGACGCCACTGGCGGTGACGCTGTTCGTGGGGGCGGCGCTGAGCGCGCGGCTGACCGAACGGGTGGGGGCGAAGGTGACGGTGACGCTGGGGACGGTGATCTGCGCGGGCGGGCTGGCGATTCTGGCGCTGGCGAGCACGTCCGGCGGGTATGGTGTGGTGGCGTGGTCGCTGGCGGTGATGGGATTGGGGATGGGCGCGGCGATGGCGCCGGCAACGGATGCGATGATGGGGGCACTGCCGCTGGCACAGGCGGGGGCTGGTTCGGGGGTGAATCAGGCGACGAAGCAGGTTGGCGGGGCGCTGGGTGTGGCGGTGCTGGGTAGCATCCTGTCCTCGGCGTATCAGGGGGCGATTGCGGACGTGGCGCAACGGCTGCCCGCGCCGCTGGCGGCGGTGGTGCGCGATTCGGTTGGCGAGGCGATGGCGGTGGCCGGACGGCTGGGCGGTGTGCCGGGGGCGGCGCTGACGCACGCGGCGGCGACGGCGTATACGAGCGCGATGGGGACGGCGGTGCTGGTGGGGGCGGGCTTTGCACTGGTGGGCGCGGTGGTAGCGCTGATTTTCCTGCCATCCACGCCGCCGAAGCAGGTGGGGGAGGAGCAGTCGCAGGCAGAGACACAAACCCCGCGCGAAACGCCTGTGGGTGTATAATGAGGATATGACAGCTACGGTAGATACGCCTACAACGTCACGAGCACCGATACGCAAGCCTGGGCGCCCACGCAGCGCCCAGGCGCATCAGGCTATTCTCGACGCGACGCTGGCGCTGCTGGTGGAGGAGGGCTATCAGGGGATGAGCCTGGAGGCGGTGGCGGCGCGGGCGGGGGTGGGCAAGACGACGATCTATCGCCGGTGGGCATCGAAGGAGCAGTTAGTTGTTGATCTGCTGGAGAGCCTGGACACGAATCCACATTTCCATGAGACAGGAGATTTACGGGCAGATCTGATCGCGCATCTGCGCCGTGAGTTGGATCCGAACACCAATCCGGTGATGCGGAAACTGCTGTTCCGGCTGATAGGAGAGTTGATCGAGAATCCGGAGTTGTTCGCGGTGTACCGGGAGCGGGTGATCGAGCCGCAGGTGCGCGAGTTGACGGAGGCCGTCAAGCGCGCGGTGGCGCGCGGCGAACTGCGGCCGGATGTGGACCCGACGCTGTTACTCGAGATGCTGGGTGGGCCGATTGCCTTCCATGTGATCCTGACGGGGACGATGGAATTTTCGCCGGAGCGGCTGGTGGATGCGCTGTGGAATGGTATTGCGGCGAAGCGGTAGGAACCTAACCCCCGGCCCCTTCCCTGGTAGGGAAGGGGTGAGAGACCGCAGGCATCGGTGGCCGACGTAGGGTGGGTTAGTCGGCGGTGGAAGAGGGTTGTTCGCGGAGGCTGCGCAGCAGGGCGACGAGGCCAACGCCGAGGGTGACGAGCAGGACGAGCGCGCCGGGGAGGAAGAAGAAGCCCGCGCTTTCGAGGGCGGAGAGGGTGACGGCGAGGACGGTGACGGCGCAGGTGACGAGGGCCATGTAGGCGGTGATGCGGGCGTCGGTCTGGCGGGCGCGGGACTGCGCCCAGGCGGCGAGAGCGCTGCCGCCGAAGAGGCCGAGCATCATGCAGAGGACGACGGTGACGCGCAGGGCGGTCTGGGGGGCGTTGTCGGAGGTGATGGGCTGGCAGAGGAATTTGGCGCGGCTGATGCCGTAGCAGTTTTCGCCTTCGACGAAGGTGGTGATGGCGAGGTAGAGGCCGGAGATGAGGGCGAGGGCGAGGGCGGTGAGGGTCATGAGGAGTTCGATGCGGGCGAGCGATTTGATGGATTTCACGGTGTATCTGCTCCCGAATGGGGTGGCGTGGTGATGTGTGTGGCGAGGGTCGCCAAGCGTAGGATAGCGCGAAATGGGGATGGGACGCCAGCGGGGCGGACCTGTAGAATAGGGGTGGTTGGGGGAATGGTCTAGCATGTGTGTGCCACCATCCGTGGCGGGTAATCCAAAGTTGACGGACGTGGTGAATACGCCAATGATTCAACGCATGTTGCCATCAGTGCGTTTTGTGCTCGCCAGGATGGGTATGGTATATAAGGCGCGTTGTTGTCTGTATTTCCCTGTTGGCGCGCATCGTATTATGCCCCAGATGTCCTGGAACGCGTTGTGGCGGCCCCTCCCTGGCGAGAGAGGCCGCCACAGTGTTGTCTGTCTGCACTGGTACGTGCGCCCACCACGGGCAATCGCCGTGATGAGTTGCGCTAGGCTCCGGTAGGCTTCGTCAGGCTCAATGGGTCACGGTAATAGTGCCAACCATGCCCATGTAGTCGTGGAAGACACAGTAGTAGGGATAGACACCGGGCTGGGTGAAGCGGAACGTTACCGCGCTGGGCAGGCCGAAGCCTGCGAATGCCGCCCCAAAGAGGCCTGAGCTGACGTTGTCGCCTTGGCGCACGTTGTTTAGGTCACCGTAC
The DNA here is from genome assembly GCA_030167145.1 of Ktedonobacterales bacterium. GTDB lineage: Bacteria > Chloroflexota > Ktedonobacteria > Ktedonobacterales > JADMIN01 > SMAG-U1939. The sequence continues at coordinate 2,202,976 of CP126532.1, forward strand.
TGCAGGATGCCCTGCTCCACGCCGATCGTCACGGTGTGGGGATCCATTGTGGTGTTGGTGAATGTCACCGAGTCACCCACCTTGATCGCCGTGTTCGGACGGAGGAAGCGCATCACGTCCGCCTGCCCGGCGTCCACGCTCGCGCCCACACTCACGGTATTGGGTGCAAGTCCGGCCACGGTCTGCGCATACGCCTGCCAGCCTTGTGCGAAGATATGCCCACGCTGCTGCGCCGCTTGGGCGTTGTACTGCGCCTGGGTGAAGGGATAGGGCTGGTCGCTAGGGATCACGTGGACGATCTGGGACATGATGGGACCATGCACCAGGCAGTAGAAGGTATAGTCGCCCACGGGTGCGTTGATCGTCAGCGCGTACTGCTGAATCGCCTGCGGGAAGCCTGCGGCCTCCGGAGTCGTCGTCATGAGGCCGGAGTTGTAATACGACACCCCATCGAAGGATGAGCCACCTGCCGGTGTCGAGAACTGCTCTATGAGTTCTTCGAAGGCATTCAGAATGGGGTTGGTGATGCCCTCGGCGTCCTCGTCGTCGGTGTCGGCTGGCGGGGTGCCAAATGTCACCGTGTGGATTTCTTTCGAGCCGACCGTCCAGACGATTGTGTCGCCTGCCTTGACGAAGATTTGGCTTGGCGTGAAGGCCATCCCTGAGATGGCCCCATTGGCCGTCTGGACGCCCACCGTCACTTGCCATGTGTGGCGCTCCGCCGCGTGGGCCACCGACGAGGGCATGCCCACGGCCAGTGCCAGCGCCCCTACCATCAGCGCGATCACCAGCGACTGGAAGCGGCGCACGAACCCTGTGCTGCGCATGTTTGCTCTCCTTTGAGCCTCTGTCACCCCACTCCGCTTCGCCTGGATGGGAGCGGGCGCATTCAACCAACGCCGGACCAGCCGGCCCCGTTGCCAGGTTGCTTGCACAGAAGGTATGCCAACGCAGCGCTTCGCGGCTCGCGTTGACCATCGCGCTGCGGCGCATCTGCGATGCGGTGCGTCTTAGCACGAGACGTGCCGCTGGCGCAAATCCCGTCCGTACCTTGCCCCTGGGGCAAGCATGCACGCCGATGGTGATGATTGGGTGGTGGAGGGGTGGAGAACCGGTTCAGGGTACGCAGTGCCCCTTCTCATACGAGACGTGGCGATGAGCTATGCCTCGCCAAGAGCGTGTCGTAGCGGGCGGCGAAGGCGTCGGGCGCTTTGTCACGATGGTTCGGTGGTGAAGTGGATCCAGCCGCGGACGATGCGGTTGGGCAGGCCGCTGAGGTCGGTGATGCGCCAGCCGGTGGCGGTGTGGGTGAGAGGTAGGGCGAGGAAGTATTGGGTCTGGTTGTAGTTTTCCTGGGCGACGTAGACGTGGGTGGCGTCTACGCCGGTGATGAGGGCGACGTGGCCGAGGGTGCCCGCGCGGATGCCGGAGGTCCAACCCTGGCGCGCGTTGTTGACGTCCTGGAAGACGAGGAGGTCGCCGGGGTGGGGGGCGAAGGCGCTGGGGGCTTGGCTGGCGTCGCTAGCGAGGGCATACGTGCCCGCTGGGAAGAGGGTGCGCACCTGGCCGGGATGTTGGGCGCCGCTGGCGTAGTAGTCGAAGTAGAGTTCGGAGTGGTCGGTGAAGCGGGGCAGCGCCCATTGCTCCCAGTCGTAGCGGTTGACGAGTTCGGTGCATTGAAAGAGGTAGGGGTCGGTCGAGCCGTGATTGTTGCAGATATAGACGCCGTGGCGCAGGGTGTCCCAGCCGCCAGCGGGGCTGGTGGCGGTGGGGGTGGCGAGGGTGTGGCCCCAGGCGAGGTGCGTGGGGTCGTAGCCGCTGGCGCGGAGCACATCGGCGCAGGTCTGTTGCGGCGGCTGGGGCGGTGCGGCGGGGGGCGTGTAGCCGGGGGCGGGCGGCTGATAGGTGGCGAGGGTCTGCTCAAGCTGGGCGGCGTGGGTTGGGGCGTCGGTGGCGCACTCTTCGGCGACGGCGTAGTCGGTTTGGGCAAGGAAGAGGCGGATAAGGCAGGGGACGCGGCCAAGCTGGGCGGAGGTGTCGGCGATGAAGGCGGGATAGGAGCCGATGCGCGCGGTGGCTGGGCCGCGCTGGGCGAAGGCGGCGGGCATGGTGGGGCCGCGGAGGATGGCAAGCAGGACGAACGTGCCAGGGTGCTGGGTGTCCACGAGTGTGACGGCTGAGGAGGATGGCCCGGCGCGCTGGCCTGGCTCCGGCTGGGCGGCCCAGCCGGCGGGGAGGGTGATGCGGAAGCCGAGCTTGGCGTCGGCGTAGGTGTTGGCGGCGGAAGTGGGGATGCTGGGCGTGTGGGTGGCGGCGGGGACGGGGGATGGCGCACGCGACGCGGCAAATGGGGCGGCGCAGGCGCTGAGCAGCAGCGCGAGGGGCGCGAGACGCCACGGTGTGCTTCGCCGCCATTCGCCGCGCATAGAAGCTCCTGATGGAAAACGATGGCTATTCGGTGGTGGCATCCTGGGATGTGTCGTGAGCCGGTTGATCCAGGCCAAAGAATACCACGTAATTGCAGGGGAGGTGGGTGGACGGTCTGGCTCTGCCGTGGTGAGGATGACATTCTTCGCACTGATCGTGTAGTGCAGTGTTGTGGAGATCAGTCGGGATGAGTGCTGAGGCCGAAGGCGTACCCAGGCCCTCCGCGTGCGAATCGGAATAGGCACACCAGCAGAATCGCCAGGGCCGCTCTGGCGCTCGCCAGTCCGGCTGGAAACGGCACGAGGCGCTATTGGCGGACACTGATGGCGGGGCCTACAGCGCGGCGAAGAAGGTCGCGATGTCGCGCGCCAGTAGCTCAGGCTCTTCGGCTGGCGCGAAGTGGCCGCCGCTCGGCATCGGTGTCCACTGGCGGACGTTGTAGAGGCGCTCGCCCCACTCACGTGGCGGCTTGCCCTCGTCGGCGGATTGGTGGGCGAAGACGGCGATCCCGGAGGGCGCCTGGACGAAGTCGGAGGGGCCGAGCGTGTGGTCGAACCAGCGATTGTCGAAGTAGTCGCGCATGGAGGACGAGATGGTCTGCGTAGCCCAATAGATCGTCAGGTTGGTCAGCAGGAAATCGCGTGAGAAGCGCGTCGTGAGATCGCCGTGGGAGTCCGACCACGCCCGCCACTTCTCCAGGATCCACGCGGCCAAGCCTGCCGGTGAGTCGTTCAGCCCGTACGCGAGTGTTTGGGGCCGGGTGGATTGGATAGCCTTGTACCCGCCTTCCATCTGCCAAAACGCCTCGCTGTGGGCGAGAAAGCGGCGCTCAGCCTCGGAGAGCGGCTGTGACTCTGGACCCGTGTAGGGCGGGATTTCCAGATTGCTCAGGTGGATGCCAATCAACGGCGCCGGGTCATCCAGCGCCATGAAGGTGGTGACCCCTGCCCCAAAGTCCCCGCCACCCGCGCCATAGCGCGCATAGCCGAGGCCGCGCATGAGGCGGTGCCACAACGCCGCGGTGTACCGGTAGTTTACACCGGTGTGCGCGGGCCGCTCGGAGAAGCCATAGCCAGGCAGAGAGGGGATGACAACGTCAAACGCAGGCCCAGCGATACCATGAGCCGCCGGATCCGTCAAGAATGGTACGAGCGGCAGCAACTCAACGAACGTGCTGGGCCAACCGTGGGTCAAGATCAACGGGATCCCCAGTCCGCCTACCGCTCGCTCGTGGACGAAGTGGATGTGGACGCCATCGAGTTCGGCGCGGAAGTGATGGAATGAGTTCACCTCGCGCTCATGCGACCGCCAGTCGAACTCGTCGGCCCAATACCTGAGCATCTGCTTCAGATAGTCCAGATTGGTGCCCTGCTCCCACCCGCTGCCTGGTATCTGATTGGGCCAGCGCGTCTTGTGGATACGCGCCCGCAGGTCAGTGAGCACCTCCTCCTCGATCTGGATCGAGAAGGGTGTGATGCTCAGGGGCTGGCTGGGTTGGCTCATGGCGGCTGACTCCCTCGTACAATCATACGCGCGGCTAGGCCGATCACTGGCTCTCAAAAGCGCCCGCCTGACATAGCATTCGACCCTTAAAGTGGGGGGCTGGAAACTGGCCATCCTTTTGCTCACACGCCTGGTGTCACGGCGCCTCCCGGCGATGCCAAGAGCGATTGCTGGTGAGCAGGGCGGCATCCTGCCGGTGCTGACCATGTCCATCTCCATTATAGTCTAGCGTCCCTGCCAAAAGCTAACTGGACTGAGTACGAGTCGGCGTCTGAAAAGGCCCAATGCAGTTGGGTGAGCAGCAAAAGCGAAAAGGGGCGACGGCTAGGTGTCGTCGGGGGGTGGGCTGGTGCGCTGGCGTTTGGTCGCTGAGGCGCGGCGCTTTTCGTCGAGGCGGCGCTCGCGGCTGGCGGTGGTGGGTTTAGTGGGGACGCGGGGCACGTCTTCGCGCTGGAGTTCTTCGAGGCGGGCGGCCATGCGGGCGAAGGCGGCTTCGCGGTTGGCGGATTGCGAGCGGCGCTCAGTGGCGGTGACGGTGATGCCCGTGGGGCGGTGGGTGAGACGGACGGCGGTTTCAACTTTGTTGCGGTTCTGGCCGCCGGGGCCGGTGGCGCGGAGGAATTCGATGTCGCAGTCGCGTTCGAGCGAGGCGCGGTCGGTGGGGTAGATGGTGGGCATGCGCAGAGGCTCCTCTGGTGGCCGTACACCTTGCTGCGGCCGGTGTGCTGTAGGGCAAGCATATCACGCGGGCATGCGCTGCTGTGGGGCATGAGAAGAGGGCGGCCAGATGGCCGCCCGTGTATTGAAGCCGTGCGCTATTGACTAGCCGCCAAGGTAGGCGCGGCGAACGAGGTCGTTGGTGAGCAGGTTTTTGGCGGTGTCGGCGAGGACAATGCGCCCTTGCTGCAGGACGTAGCCACGGTCGGCGATGTTGAGCGCCATGAAGGCGTTTTGCTCGACGAGGAAGACGGTGACGCCCTGGTCGCGAATGCGCTGGATGGTGTCGAAGACGGTCTGGACGAGAATGGGCGAGAGGCCCATCGAAGGCTCGTCCATGCAGACGAGGCGGGGGCTGGCCATGAGGGCGCGACCTATGGCGAGCATTTGTTGCTCGCCGCCGGAAAGGGTGCCCGCGAGCTGGGTGGCGCGCTCTTTGAGGCGGGGAAAGAGCGTGAGCACTCGGTCCAGGTCGGCCTGGATGGCGGCGGTGTCTTTGCGGATGTAGGCGCCCATCTGCAAGTTTTCCATGACGGACATGCGCGGGAAGACGCGCCGGGCTTCGGGGACCAGCACCAGCCCACGGCTGACGATTTCTTTGGTGGGGGTGCGGTCTATGCGCTGGTCTGCGAAGGAGACGGCGCCTTTGGTGGGGCGCACGAGACCGAGAATGGTCTTCATGGTGGTGGTTTTGCCAGCGGCGTTGGCGCCGAGCAGGGTGACGATCTCGCCCTGGTTGACTTCGAGCGAGACGTTTTTGAGGATGTGGCTTGGGCCGTAGTAGGTATCAACTCCATCGAGCTTGAGCATGTAGACCTCCGCTAGACTGCTGCTTTGCGGCCCAGATATGCCTCGATGACCTGCTCGTTGTTCTGAATTTCAGCGGGCAGACCCTGGGCGATTTTCTTGCCATAGTCGAGCACGGCGATTTTGTCGGATAGGCCCATGGTGACCTGGAGCTTGTGCTCGATGAGGAGAATGGTGAGGCCCATTTCATCGCGTAGCCGCCGGATGTATTTGACGGCGTCGGCGGTCTCGGCGTCGTTCATGCCGGCGGTTGGTTCGTCGAGCAGGAGCAGTTTGGGCGAGGAGGCCAGCGCGCGGGCAATTTCGACGCGGCGCTTTTCGGCGTAGGAGAGGTTGATGACCAGTTCATCCTGGCGGGCGACCATCTCTGGACCGAAGAACGCGAGCAGTTCGAGGGCGCGCGAGCGCGATTTCTTTTCTTCGCCGGTCATATTGGGCAGGCGCAGAATGGAGGAGAAGAGGTCGGCGCGCAGGCGCGCGTTCATGCCGACCTGGACGTTTTCGAGGACGGTCATGTTGTTGAAGAGACGGATGTTTTGGAAGGTGCGGGCGATGCCGCGTTTGAGCACGCCGTCTGGGGCGAGGCCGACCAGGCTGTGGCCGTCGAAGATGATGTTGCTGGTGTAGCCCATGATGTCAGGCTCGTATGGGGCGACGTCACCCCAGTAGCCGCGCCCGGCAACGCCTTTGAAGAAGGCGTTGGAACCGACCCAGAAGCCGAGGGCAAGCGTAATGACCAGCGTGGCGGCCTGGCCGATGAGTTCCTCGAAGTTCACAATCGGCGAGAAAATGAAGTTGAAGGCGGGAACTACGATGAACTGGAATAACGCCGCGCCAGCCACCGAACAGAGTAGCCATAGCCCCAGCAGCAGCGGCGCGCGTGTGGCGAGTGTGGCGAATTTGCGGGCCAGGAGCGCGGACTGGTTTTTGATCGCGTTGGGACGGTAGAGGCCGGTAATCAGGTTGAAGACGGTGGTTTTACCGGCGCCGTTGGGGCCGATGATGCTGACGATTTCGTTGGGGTAGACGTGCAGGTCTACTTCGGAGACGGCGGCAAGGCCGCCGAATGATTTGCTGAGATGCCACAGCTCTAGCAACGGTTTCTGGGCCGTTTGGGCCTCCGCTGGAGCCGGGGCCGGCATGGTTTGGGTCATAGTCTGCCTCCTCGTGCTAGCGATTGCCTATTCTTCAAGCTGCCCATCGGGATTGCCGACGACGCCCAGGCCAGGGGGAGCGTCGAGCGCTTCGACAGCGCCCTCGTCGGTGCGCTGCTCGAAGGTGTGCAGTTCTTGTCGCCTGCGGGCGCTGGGGATGAGGCCTTCTGGTCGGAGGATCATCATCAGGATCAGCACCAGACCGTAGAGCAGGTTGCGGATCTGGGAGAAGTCGAAGTTGACCAGGATGTTGTGGTCGTGCAGGGTGTTGTTGAGGTAGCCGAGCACGTAGCTATTGACGAAATAGACGACGACGGCGCCAGCGATGACGCCGGGGATGCTGCCCATGCCACCGAGGACGACCATTACCAGGACGTAGATGGAGATGGAGAAGTCGAACTGGTCGTAGGTGACGGTGGTGAGGTGCGAGGCGTAGAAGACGCCGGCAAGGCCGCCGAGGGACGCGCCCATGGCAAAGGCGAGCAGCTTGGTGCGCACCAGGTTGACGCCAGAGGCGGCGGCGGCGGTTTCATCCTCGCGGATGGCGATCCAGGCGCGGCCAAAGCGCGAGTTGCGGATCGAGAGCACGAGGAGCACGGCGAGCAGGCAGAGTATCAGGATGAAGTAGTAGAACGTCACCTGATTGAGGAAGGAGAATTTGATGGGGCCAAGGGGGGTGGGAATGCTGGAAGGGAGATCGAGGCCGGTGAAGCCGAAGGCGCCGCCAAGGGCAGCGTTGTTGTGGAAGATGATCGGCACGATCTCGCCGAAGCCGAGGGTGACGATGGCGAGGTAGTCGCCACGGAGGCGCAGGGTGGGCGCGCCGAGCAGGATGCCGAAGACAGCGGCGACCACGAGGCCACCAAGCAACATCGGCCAGACGGAGAGGGTAATCGGCGTGCCAGGGATGGTTTGGCCGGGAACCTGGTAGGCGATGCCGCTCTTGGTGCGGATGATGTTGCCGAAGTTGGCCATGGCGTAGGAGTAGGCGCCGAGGGTGAAGAAGGCGACGTAGCCGAGGTCGAGCAGGCCAGCGTAGCCGACGACGATGTTGAGGCCGAGCGCCATCAGGACGAAGACACCGGCGTTGACGAGCACGGTGACGTGGGTGACGGCGTCGGAGGTGAAGTCGAGAAAGGGGAAGGCGATGACGAGCGCCAGCACGACAACGGCGACCCAATGGCGTTGCACATATTGAATGACGCCACCCTGGGAAGGACCTGGTTGGTTCGCTCCGCCCGCTTTGGCTGCGCTGGGTGTAGATGCGGTCATGATGAATACCTCCTCATCAGCAGGATGTGCGGGCTAGGCTTTGTCTGCTGAGGCAACGCCGACGAGACCGGAGGGGCGCAGCACCAGCACGAGCACGAGAACCGCGAAGACGGTGGCGTCTACCCACTCGATGCCAAAGAACTGAGAAGCGAGGGCTTCGATGAGGCCGACGAGGAAGCCGCCGTAGACGGCGCCTTTGATGTCGCCGATGCCACCGAGGACGGCGGCGGTGAAGGCGACGAGGCCGACCTTGAAGCCGGTGAAATACCAGATTTGCTGGACTTTCATGGAGTAGACGACGGCGGCAGCGCCAGCCAGCGCGCCGCCGATGAGGAAGGTGACGAAGATGGTGCGATCAATGTTGACGCCCATCAGGGAGGCGGCTTCGCGGTCCTGGGCGGTGGCGCGCATGGCGCGACCGACGGAGGTGAGCTTGATGAAGCGGTCGAGGGCGACCATCAAGACGATGGCGAGGATGAGGATGAAGATGTCGAGAGTGGGGATGACGACGCCGCCAATCTGGAGGTTGGTCTGGGGGAAGATGGTGGGGAAGCGAAGGGGTGAGGGGCCTTTCCAGAGTTTGGCGAGGTCTTCGAGGATGAAGGAGGCGCCAATGGCGGAGATGAGCAGCGCGAGCCGGGGGGCGCGCTGCAAGGGGCGGTAGGCGAGACGCTCAACGGTGACGTTGATGAGCGCGCTGACGGCCATACAGACGACGAGCAGCAGCGCCAGGACGCCGACGAGGCTGAGGCCGGTCACCTGGTCTGGGATGTGGAAGATGTCTACAAGGAGCGCGGCGGCAAACGATCCCCACATGAAGACGTCGCCATGGGCAAAATTGATCAATTCGATAATGCCGTAGACCATGGTGTAGCCCAGGGCAATCAGCGCGTAGATCGCGCCGAGCGCGATGCCGTTCTCGATCTGCTGCAAGAACGTGGTCAGGTCGAAGCCAGTCGCGCCCAGAACCCACATATGGGATACATGCAGGGTGAACAGGTTTGGCATACCTCGTCGTCACTCCCCTCTCGTCTCGCGCGTTGCGCTGCGCCGCGCACGAGACAACGGCATATGACCATGCCCGTCGGCGCGCCCTATCACAAACGCACTATGCCAATGTGAGGTCATTGTACTGCAACGGGGACGCAAAAACTAGAAGGTGCGGAGGGTATAGCGCCCCGTGTGACGCGAACAGGTTACGTCAGGCGACGTAACCTGTTCTACGTTCTCGCCATGATGAGGTGGAGGCAGAACAGGAGATGTTGTGCCGCCACCTATTCATGTGTGTGCGATCCTACGTGACCGGCACCGTCTTGACGTAGGTCCACTGACCATTCTTGACGGTGTAGATGCTGAACACCTTGGCGCCGGCGTTGTCGCCGTACTGGTCGAAGGAGATGTGGCCGGTGATGCCGTCATACGAGGTGCCGGCGATATTGGCGAGCACGCTGGCACGATCTGGGGCCTTGCCGGAGTCAATCACCTTGTTGATGGCGGCGATCTCGATCATCGCGGCGTCATAGGAGTTGACGCTGTAGGCAATCGGGTCGGTGTTGAAGGCCGCTTTGTAGTCCGCAACGAACTTGTTGGCGGCGGGGTTGCTGTTGAGGCCGAGGAGGTCCGGGGCCGCGACAGTGCCGGTGGTGCCTTCAGCGGAGGCGCCGGCGATCTGGGTGAAGGATGGGTCGTCGGCGATACCGTCGCCGCCAACCATCGGGACGCTGCTCATGCCGCCGGAGGACATGGCCTGGCGGAGGGCCGCGCCGCCGCCGGAGGTGACGCCGCCGTAGAAGACGACATCGGGGGTGGTGGCCTTCATCTTGGAGACGAGGGCGGCGAGCTGGGTGGTGTTGGCGCCGGTGATCGAGTCGCGGCCAGCGGTTGCGCCGCCACCAGCGGTGAAGTACTGGGTGAAGAAGTCGGCGAGGCCCTTGCCATAGGACTCGGAGTCGTCTACGACGTAGGCTTTCTTGGCGCCGGCATCAAGGGCGATCTGGGCGTCTTCTTTGCCCTGGACCACGTCGTTGGCGGGGATGCGGAAGTAGGCTTCCGGCTGGCCGGCGGGGTGCATCTTGGCGAAGTCGAAGCCGTAGGCCTGGGCATACTGCTGAAGCGTGAGGCCAGGGTTGGTGTTGGCGGGGCTGATCATCGCGAGGCCAGCCTGAGTGGCAATCGGAATCTCAGCGCCAGCGACGCCGCTGTTGAAGGGGCCGACCATGGCGAGGATGCAGGAGTCGGTGGCCATCTTGCCGACGTTGGTCGCGCCCTGGGTGGCGTTGTGGGCGCCGTTGACGGCGTCGTCGAAGGTCTTGATTTGCAGGGTGTAGCCACCATGCAGGGTCTTGTTCTGCTGCGCCGCGAGCACCGCGCCGTTCTGGGCGGGTAGGCCGGCGGTGGCATCAGTGCCAGAGACTGGGAAGTCTGTGGCGATACATACGGTGCCGCCCTTGGCGGAACTGGTGCCGCCGACTGCTCCGCAGCCAGCGATACCTGCTACGAATAATGCGCCAACTGCTACTTGAGCCAGCGAGCGCAACACTTTTCGCTGTTGCATGACGCTTCCGCTCCTCCAAAATGAGATCTGAGCAAAACACACACACCACCGGCCTATCCGGAAGATGCGCCCAATCGTTCACTCCGCCGCGCGTATGCTGCGGATGAGCTTATTTACGTATACGTCCGTTCCTGTGCAAATCTCACACGAGTCAAGGTAAGATTGCGCGGGTGGATAACAGTACAGGTTATCCAGGATTGAAATAAGGGAACGCATACAGCTTTGGGCAGCCATTCCGTGATAGGTGGAGGCTATTCTACACGAAGATGTGCCGTTATGCAAGAAGGTGATTTTGCTGAGACGCGCGGAGGGCGGCCTGCTGGCACAGGGGAGCGGGGGGCGAGAGGAAATTGAGAGAAAATTGTGAGGAAATATCCAGTCTGAGACGCCGTGGCTCATCCTGTGGCACTGGCGCGGCGCTGGGCACGCGCAATCGTCGTGTATGCATGATTTGTATGCGCGATGGCGGGTGTATGTTCATATAAGGTCGTAGACGCGCGTCATCAGAGCATTGACGCGGCGCGCCGCCGGTGGACAGAATATGGGCCGATGCGTGATGGCGCGGCTAGTGGGTGAGCGCGCCTATACACAGCAGGGTGAAGCGTGCTATGTCGCGAGTAGAGCGAAATTCGCGGGGCGCGGGATTGGCCCGCGTCGCACATATACCGTTACCGTCGTGGATGCGCGATCAGATGCTGCGCGTGCCGCACGACATACGGGCGCGGCTCAAGCGCTCTGCCTTCGAGTATGGGCTGGCGCTGGCGGGGGTGGCGCTGACGACGATTTTCATCGGCGTTGTACGATCGTTTTTGCATGCGGGCAATATTTCGCTGCTCTATCTGATACCGGTGCTGTGGCTGGCGGCGACGTTTGGACGCTGGCCGGCTATTGTGGCGGCGGTGCTGGCGTTTCTGGCCTATGATTTCTTTTTCATTCCACCGTTGCATCGCTTCACGATCAACGATCCGGCGGAGTGGGTATCGCTGTTCGCGCTGCTGGCGACGGCGCTGGTGTTGGGGCAGCTCACGGCCAGGGTGCGGGAGCGGGCGCGCGAGGCGATAGAGAGCCAGCGGCGCACGGCGACGCTGTATAGCTTGTCGCAGTTGATCACGGGCGCGAGGAGCTATGAGATATTGCTGGCGGCGCTGACGCGGCGCGTGGTGGAGGTGTTCGCGGCGGCTGGGGTGAGCACGTGCGCGCTGATTGTGCCGGATGAGCAGGGCAGGCCGGTGACGCAAGCGATCTCGCCGGAGGACGGCCCAGGGGCGGGGGCGCTGCGGCTGACAGAGGGCGAGCAGGCGGCGGAGGCACGCTGGGCGCTGGAACGCAGCAAAGTGGTTGGGGGATCGGCGAGCGGGGATGTTGGGCAGCGCCAGCCAGCGGCCTATTACTTTCTGCCGCTGCCCAGCGGCGGGCGTGTGGTGGGGATGCTGGGCATCGCTGGGGGCGATGGTATGCGGGAGTTGGTGGATGGCGTGATACGCTGGCGCGGGCCAGGGCAGCGCGATGGCGCGCAGGGAGCGGAGGGGGCAACGGGAAGCGGAGCGGGCGATGCCACGGTGGAGCTATTCGCGGCGTTTCGTGATCAGATTGCCCTGGCGATCGACCGCGCCACGCTGCAGCAGCAGGCGATTCACACGGAGGCGTTGCGTGAGAGCGACCGCCTGAAGGATGTGCTGCTCGGCTCGGTGACGCATGATCTGCGGACGCCACTAGCTTCGATCAAAGCGGCGGTAAGTACGCTGCTGGATAGGGAGTCACACTGGAGCGAGGAGGAGCGCCAGGGGGTGCTGGCGACGATCAATACCAGCGTGGACCGGCTGAACCGGCTGGTGGGGAATCTGCTGGATCTTTCGCGGTTGGAGGCTGGGGTGGCGCTGCCCCAACGCGACTGGTATCTGATCGGCGATGTGATTGCGACGGTGCTCGACCGGCTGGAACTGACCGGCGACCTGGATCAGCGGTGGATTGAGGTGGATGTGCCGGATGATCTGCCGCTGGCGCCGATGGACCACGCGCAGATCGAGCAGGTGCTGACGAATCTGATCGAAAACGCGCTGAAGTATTCGCCGCCCGAAAGCCCAATACGGATTGCGGCGGAGGTGATGGGCACGCCCGCTGAACTGGAGGTGCGGGTGACGGATGCGGGGATTGGCATACCGCCCGCTGAGCTGGACGCGATCTTCGGCAAGTTCTATCGCGTGAGCGATGTGCGGCTGCCCTGGCTGACGAGCCGCCCGCCGGTGGGGACGGGGCTGGGGCTGGCGATCTGTGCTAGTATCATCGAAGCGCATGGGGGGCGTATCTGGGCGGAGAGTACGCTGGGGAAAAGCACGACGTTCTCCTTTACGCTGCCGATCCCCGAAGACCATCCCACCGGCGCATTGCCTGATATTGAGATGGATGGCGCGCCAGGATGAGCGAAGCGCGCGGAGGCGAGCCGATGAACGAGGAGCAGAACGAGAGGCAGAGCGAGGAACAGCCTAAGGTATCTGGGGCGCAAGGGCAGGGGACGCGAGGGGCGCGCGTGCTGGTGATAGATGACGAGCCAGAGATTCGCCGCGCGGTGCGTGCGGGGCTGGCGAGCGCGGAGTTCGCGGTGGAGTGGGCGCCGACGGGGACGCAGGGTATGGAGATGGTGGCGCAGTGGCACCCCGATGTGGTCTTGCTGGACCTTTCGCTGCCGGATATAGATGGCATCGAGGTCTGTCGCCAGCTACGGACGTGGTCGCAGACGCCGATCATCGTGCTGTCGGTGCGCTCAGGGGATGCGGATAAGATTGCCGCGCTGGAACTGGGAGCGGACGATTATCTTACCAAGCCGTTCAGTATGGGCGAGTTGATCGCGCGGATTCGCGTGGCGCTGCGGCATGCGGCGCATAGCGCGACGGGCGGCGGGACGGCGGAGGCGCGGTTCGCGACGGGTGAGCTGGCGCTAGATTTTGGGCGCAGGCGGGTGACGATGGGCGGGGCTGAGGTTCACCTGACGCCGACGGAGTACGAGGTGCTGAAGTATCTGGCGATGAACGCGGGGCGGGTGATTACGCATCATACGCTGCTGCGGGCGGTGTGGGGGCCGCAATATGAGGACGAGGCGCATTATCTGCGGGTGTTCATTGGCCAGTTGCGCCGCAAGATCGAGCCGGAGCCGAGCCGCCCACGCTATCTGCTGACGGAGCCGGGGATCGGCTATCGTTTGCGCGTGCCGGAATAGGAATGAGCGGGCGGTTGAAACCGCGCCTGGATGGCCTACGGCCACTAAACCCGCCTGCGCGGGTTGGAGACAGAGAAGAAGGATACCGAACGGCACTGCATTCCGCATAAGCCCCTTATTTGTCTCAATTTCCTAATGCTCCCGATTCCCCTGCGCGGCCTTCCCGCACGACCTTTATGAAATCCTGACGCTTGCGCCTGCGCCCCTTTACGCGCTCTTTACGCGGCCCGACATACGCTTTATCCGTGGCCCCACATGAATTGATGGGGACCGCTGGCAGACAAGAATGTCCGCCCCACCAGTGGCCTGGGAACAAGGATGTCTGCCCTATCGGTGGCGGCAGACAAGCATGTCTGCCCTATCGGTGGCGGCAGACAAGCATGTCTGCCCTATCGGTGGCGGCGAAAGGGAGATACGCAATGCCTGCGGTACTAGTGGTGGAAGACGAGACGCCGCTACGGCGCATTGTGCTGCTGAGCCTGGCGCGGCGCGGCTATACGGTGGCCGAGGCTGATAGCGTGACGACGGCGATTGAGGCGCTGGATGCATTTGCCAGGCCGTTCGATGTGATCGTGCTCGACATCAATCTGCCGGACCAGACGGGATGGGATGTGCTGCGCTATCTGCGCGAGCGCGCTATCGCGCCGCCACGGGTGATCGTGATGACGGCGGTGCGCCCGGCACAGTGCCGGTTGGAGGAGTTTCACCCGGTGGCGCTGCTGCTGAAGCCGTTCCCCATCGAGGCACTGGTGCGGTTGATCGAGCGCATGCTCAAGCGGCCAGCCGCCGCAGGGGCGCAGCGATAGCTACAGGAGTTCAAGATGGCTGATCTGCTCTTCGTGGTGGTTACGGTGGCGTCGTTCACGCTGCTGATTGCGTTCGTGTTCGCATGCGACCGGCTTTAGGTAAGGGGAGGCAGCATGAACCTTGAGTATGTGATGGTCGGGCTGATCGCGCTGGCGGTCGGCGTGTATCTCGCGGTCGCGTTGCTGCGGCCCGACAAGTTTTAGACGGTGAGAATGTACGTATGTCGTTCACGTTTAACGGCGTGGCGCAGATTATCGTGTATTTTCTGCTGCTGTTGCTGATTACGAAGCCGCTGGGGCTGTATCTGACGGCGGTGTTCAGCGGGCGGCGCACGTGGCTGAGTCCGGTGCTGCGGCCGGTAGAGCGGGTGCTCTACAAGGTCAGTGGGGTGGATGAGCATAAGGAGCAGGATTGGAAGATCTACGCGGTCGCCATGCTGTCCTTCACGGCGGCTACGGTGCTGCTGCTCTACGCCATCGAGCGGTTGCAGGATGTGCTGCCGCTCAACCCTGCTGATATGGGCAAGGTGGATCCGCTGCTCGCCTTCAACACGGCGGTCAGCTTTTCGACCAACACCAACTGGCAGAACTATGCCGGCGAGACGACGATGAGCTATCTGACGCAGATGGCGGGCCTCGCCTTCCACAACTTTGCTTCGGCGGCGGTGGGTGTGGCGCTGGCAGTGGCGGTGATCCGTGGGCTGACGCGCCGAAGCGGACGCGCGCTCGGCAACTTCTGGGTGGACCTGACGCGGTGCTTTCTCTATATTCTGCTGCCGATTTGTTTTGTCTATGCGCTGTTTCTGGTGTGGCAGGGGGCGCCGCAGAACTTCAACGCTTACACGCATGTGATGGGGATTCAGGGGTTCGCGCAGACCATCGCGCAGGGGCCAGTGGCCTCGCAAGAGGCGATCAAGCTGTTCGGCACGAACGGCGGCGGCTTCTTCAATGCGAACTCGGCGCATCCGTTCGAGAATCCCACGCCGTTCAGCAATCTTGTCGAGATGCTTTCGATCTTCGCGCTGGGCGCGGCGCTGATCTATATGTTCGGCAAGATGGCGGGCAATACGAAACAGGGGTGGGCGCTTTTCGGCGCGGTGAGCGTGCTGTTCCTGCTGAGCGCGTTCGTTGCGCTGGGAGCGGAGCAGGCGGGGAATCCGGCGTTTGCGCGGCTGGGGGTGAATCAGACGGCGACGGAATGGTCGCTGGCGCAGCCCGGCGGGAATATGGAGGGCAAGGAGCTGCGGTTCGGTATCGCTTCTTCGACGCTCTTTGCCACGATTACCACGGATGCGTCGTGCGGCGCGATCAATAGCTGGCACGATAGCTATACGCCGATTGGTGGCATGGCGCCGCTGGTGAATATCGGGCTGGGCGAGGTGGTCTTTGGTGGGGTGGGGTCGGGGCTGTATGGCTTGATCGTCTTCGCAATTCTCGCGGTGTTCATCGCGGGCCTGATGGTGGGGCGCACGCCCGAATACCTGGGCAAGAAGATCGAGCAGTATGAGATGAAGATGGCGGCGCTGGCGATCCTGATTCTGCCGCTGAGCATCCTGGGCTTTAGTGCGCTGGGTGTGGTGCTGAAACCGGGCGTTACGGCGATTGCGAATCCGGGGCCGCACGGGCTGAGCGAAGTGCTGTATGCCTTCACCTCGATGACCGGCAACAATGGGTCGGCCTTCGCGGGACTGGGCACGACGACGATTGGCACGGCGTCGTTCGCCTTCTACAACTGGACGGGGGCTTTCGCGATGCTGATCGGGCGCTTCGCATTCGTGGTTCCGGTGATGGCGCTGGCTGGGTCGCTGGTGCGGAAGAAGGTCGCGCCAGTGGGGCCGGGGACATTCCCAACGGCGACGCCGCTATTTTCGGGGCTGCTGATCGGCGTGATCGTGATCGTCGGCGCGCTGACGTTCTTCCCGGCATATGCGCTTGGCCCGATAGTGGAGCATCTGCTGATGCTCGCGGGGAAGTCATTTTAGTGCAGACCAAGGCAGGTTGTTGGCATGATAGAGCGGCATGAAGAGACGATGATTCCAGCGGATGTGAAGGCAAGCGCGGAAGCGGTGCAGCCGGGCAGAACCGGCAGAATCGGTAGTGAGGTGGCGAAGGCGCGGCGTCCACGGCGGAGCGCGGCGCTCTTCGATCCCGCCATTACGCGGCGCGCGGTAGGCGATGCGTTCAAGAAGCTGGATCCGCGCGTGCAGGCGCGCAACCCGGTGATGTTCGTGGTGGAGATCGGCAGCGTGATCACCTCGCTAGAGTTCGCGCATACGCTGCTCGACCCAAAGCTGGTGGGGGATAGAGGCTTCGTGGCGGGGGTGACGCTGTGGCTGTGGTTCACGGTGCTGTTCGCGAATTTCGCCGAAGCGATGGCGGAGGGACGCGGCAAGGCGCAGGCGGATACGCTGCGGCGCGCCCGCAGTGAGACGCTGGCCAAGCGACTGCGCGCGGCGGGGGATGCGCCGGTGCGCCGGGATGTGCCGGTGGAGGAGGTGGCGGCGCCACAACTGCACAAGGGTGATCTGGTGCTGGTGGAGGCGGGTGATCTGATTCCTGGCGATGGCGACGTGATCGAAGGGGTCGCGTCGGTGGATGAGTCGGCGATCACGGGCGAATCGGCGCCGGTGATTCGCGAGAGCGGCGGCGACCGCTCCGCCGTGACGGGTGGGACGCGCGTGCTCTCCGACTGGATCATTGTACGCATCTCCTCGAATCCCGGCGAGACGTTTCTGGACCGGATGATCGCGCTGGTGGAGGGGGCAAGCCGCCAGAAGACGCCCAACGAAATCGCGCTGAATATCCTGCTGGCCAGCCTGACGATCATCTTCTTGCTGGCGGTAGTGACTCTCGAACCGTTCGCCATCTATTCGGGCAATGCGGTTTCGATTACCGCGCTGATTGCGCTGCTGGTGTGTCTGATTCCGACGACTATCGGAGGGCTGCTCTCTTCGATTGGCATCGCGGGGATGGACCGGCTGGTGCAGCGCAATGTGCTGGCGATGAGCGGACGCGCGGTGGAAGCGGCGGGCGACGTGGATGTGTTGCTGCTGGATAAGACGGGCACGATCACGCTGGGCAACCGCATGGCGAGCGAGTTCATTCCGGTGGCGGGGGTGAGCGAGCGTGAACTGGCCGAGGCGGCGCTACTCTCGTCGCTGCCGGATGAGACGCCGGAAGGGCGTTCCATCGTCGCGCTGGCGCGGGATACGTACAAGCTGGATGGACATGCGGACGGGAACCCGGAGTTGATGACTTTCATTCCGTTCAGCGCGTCCACGCGGATGAGCGGGGTAGATGTGGCGGCGAATGGCGCTGGTCCGGCGCGGCAGGTGCGCAAAGGCGCGGGCGACGCGGTCATCGCGTGGGTCAGCGAGGGGGTCGGCGCGATACCAAGTGACTTGCGGTCCACGGTGGAGCGCATTGCGCGGGCGGGTGGCACGCCGCTGGTGGTGGCGGAGGCGCAGGGAGGCGCACCGGCGCACGTGCTGGGGGTGATCTATCTGAAGGATGTGGTGAAGGCGGGGATGCGCGAGCGCTTTGATGAATTGCGCCATATGGGCATCCGGACGGTGATGATTACCGGCGATAATCCGCTGACCGCCGCCGCGATTGCAGAGGAAGCGGGGGTGGATGATTTTCTGGCGCAGGCGACGCCGGAGACCAAGATGAAGCTGATTCGCGAGCAGCAGGCGGGTGGGCGGCTGGTGGCGATGACTGGCGACGGGACGAACGATGCGCCCGCGCTGGCGCAGGCGGATGTGGGCGTGGCGATGAACACGGGCACGCAGGCGGCGAAGGAAGCTGGCAACATGGTGGATCTCGACTCGAATCCGACCAAGTTGATCGAAATCGTGGAGGTGGGCAAGCAGTTGCTGATGACACGCGGCGCGCTGACGACCTTCAGCATCGCCAACGATGTGGCGAAATATTTCGCGATCATCCCGGCTGTCTTCGTCGCCACGTATCCGCAGCTTCAGGCGCTGAATGTGATGCATCTGGCGACGCCGCATAGCGCGGTGCTCTCGGCGGTGATCTTCAACGCGCTGATCATCGTCGCGCTGATCCCGCTGGCGCTACGCGGGGTGAAGTATCGCGCGGTGGGCGCGGCGGCGCTGCTGCGGCGTAATCTGCTGCTCTATGGCGTGGGTGGGATTATCTTGCCGTTCATCGGCATCAAGCTGATTGATCTGCTGCTCGTCGCGCTGCATCTGACGGCATAACCGACGACGAACGGCATGTGTTTCTTTGCGAAGTGAGAAAGTGATAGCACTTATGCGGCACACAACACCATCTACAGCGGCCACAACGGCCACAACGACGCCTGAGGGTGAGGAGTCGGCGCAAGTAGAAAGTGGGCGGGGTGCGGTTCTGCGCCAGTTGCGTCCGGCGATTCTGCTGACGCTGTTGTTGACGTTGATCGCGGGCGTGCTGTATCCGCTGGCGACGACGGGAGCAGCGCAGGCGCTCTTTCCGTCGCAGGCGAATGGTTCGCTGGTCTACGCCAATGGCAAACTGGTGGGTTCGCGGCTGATCGGCCAGTACTGGACGCAACCGCAGTATTTCCACGGGCGGCCCTCGGCGACACTGAATTTGCAGGGGACGCCCACGCCGTATGAGGCGGATAACTCCGGTGGCTCGAACCTGGGGCCAACGAATAGTGCACTAATCCAGACGGTGCAGCAGCGGATTGATGAACTGAAGAAGGAGAATCCCGATGTGCCAGCGGGGACGCCGATACCGGTGGATCTGGTGACGGCGTCGGCGTCGGGCCTGGACCCCGACATCTCGGTCGCTGCGGCGTACTACCAGATTCCGCGCATCGCCAAGGCGCGGGGGCTGAGCCAGGAAGCGGTGCGGCAACTGGTGGACGCGCATATCACCGGGAGGTTCCTGGGGTTGTTTGGTGAGCCGCGTGTGAATGTGCTGGAGTTGAATCTGGCGCTGGATGAATTGGGGCACTCATAGAAGGAGGGACGGGAGAGCGATGACGGAGCGTGAGCGATCCGGAGAGCGTGAGCGGCCTGACCCTGAAGGATTGCTGGACCGCTACCAGTTGCGCGAGCAGGCGACTTCACCTACGCCCAGAGATGTACAGCGCAATAGGGCGGAGAGTGGCGCGGCGACACATGGCCGTGGACGGCTGCGCATCTATCTGGGGATGGCGGCGGGCGTGGGCAAGACGTACGCGATGCTCAACGAGGGGCGGCGGCGCAAGGCGCGGGGTACAGATGTGGTGATTGGCTATGTGGAGGTACACAAGCGGCCGCTCACGGAACAGCAGATTGGCGAACTGGAGATCGTGCCGCGCAAGCGCATTACGTATCGTGGTGTCATGCTCGAAGAGATGGATGTGGACGCCGTCATTGCGCGCCGTCCCACGGTGGCGCTGGTGGATGAACTGGCGCATACGAATGCGCCCGGCTCGCGGAACGCCAAGCGGTATCAGGATGTCGAAGAACTGCTGGCGGCGGGCATCACGGTGATTACCACGGTCAATATTCAGCATCTCGAAGGACTGAATGATGTGGTGGAGGCGATCACCGGCGTGCGCCAGCGCGAGACCTTGCCGGATAGCGTGCTGGATACCGCCGATGAAATCGAGCTGATTGACATCGCGCCGGATGCCCTGCGCGCACGGCTGCGGCACGGGAATGTGTATCCGCCGGAGCGAGCGCAACGCGCGCTGGAACACTATTTCAGTCTGAGTAATCTGACGGCGCTGCGCGAACTGGCGCTGCGCCGGACTGCTGAGAAGGCGGAGGCGCAGCTCGAAGGGATGATGCGCGGCAAGGATGAGGATGTCAGCGAGGCGGCGTGGGCCTCGACGGCGACGGAGCGGGTGATGGTGGCTTTCGATGCGCGCCCACATGCGCGGCAACTGCTGCGCGATGGGTGGCGATTGGCGCGCGGGCTGAAGGCGCCGCTGCTGGCGGTGACGATTGTGCGCCCGTCGCGGCGTTTGGGGCGTGGAGCCGTGCGTGAGAGCGCTGCGCTGAAAGAACATCTGCGCCTGGCGGAAGATCTGGGCGCTGAGGTCATCCAACGCGAGGGGTGCAATGTCGCGGAGACGCTGGCGGCCATCGCGCATGAGCGGCATGTGACGCAGATCGTGATCGGCCAGCCTACGCGGGGCATGTGGTCCGAACGCTTTGGCGGGGGATCGGTGGTGAATCGCTTGCTGCGGCTGCCAACAGGGGCGGATATTCATGTGGCGCCGCAACGCGGACAACACTGACGGTGGGGGGGTCGGCGCTCGCTAGGCAAAACTGGCCTTGAACCTGCTACACTCTCTCATAATAGCTCATCCGAATATGGGAAGGCGCAGCAGCCATGGTCAGAATTGAGGGGATTAGCATTGAGCATGTGCTGCTGATCGGGTCCGCGTTGCTGCTGCTGGGGGTGCTGGCGGCGAGGGCGTCGAGCCGGGTGAGCATCCCGCCACTGCTGCTGTTTTTGGTGTTGGGGATGCTGGCTGGCTCGGATGGTCCGGGCGGCATCTTCTTCAATGATGTGTGGCTCTCGCAGCTTGTCGGTACGATTGGTTTGGCGCTGATTATTTTCTCCGGCGGCCTGGATACGAATTGGACGCAGATCCGTCCGGTGCTGTGGCGCGGACTGTCGCTCTCGACGCTCGGCGTGCTCCTTTCGGCGGGGGTGGTGGCGGGGTTTGCGGTGCTGGCGCTGGGTTTCACATGGACGCAGGGGATGCTGCTGGGCGCTATCGTTTCGGCCACTGACGCCGCCGCGGTGTTCTCCATCGTGGGCAAGGGCGCAACGCGGCTGAAGCAGCAGACGGTTTCGCTTTTGGAGATGGAGTCGGGCGCGAATGACCCGATGGCGGTGTTTTTGACGTTGGGGATGGTCGAGCTTTTGGCTGAGCCGCATACTTCGCCCCTCAGTCTGATCCCGCAGTTTCTGCTGCAAATGGCGGTCGGTGGCGCGGTGGGATATGGTGTGGGGCGGCTGTTCGTGCTGGTGGTGAATCGCTGGAAGCCGCAGGCGTCGGGGCTGTATCTGGTGCTGACGACGGCGGTGGCGATCTTCACGTATAGCTCGGCGGCGTCGCTGCATGGCAGTGGCTTTCTGGCGGTGTATATCGCGGGGTTGGTGATCGGCAACGGCCGGGTGGCGGAGCTAGATAACGTCGAGCGGTTTCATGATGGGCTGGCGACGCTGATGGAGTGCGCGATGTTCCTGACGCTGGGGTTGCTGGTCTACCCCTCGCATCTGGTCTCGATCATCGGGATTGGCTTGCTGACGACGCTGGCGCTGACGTTCGTGGCGCGGCCGGTGAGTGTCTTTCTGAGTTTGCTGCTGGCGCGGATGCCCGCGCGTGAGAAGCTGTTCGTCTCGTGGGCGGGGTTGCGCGGCGCGGTGCCGATCATCCTGGCGACGTTTCCATTGCTGGAACGCATACCGCAGGCAGAACTGATCTTCGATCTGGTCTTTTTTACGGTGCTGGTCTCGGTGCTGCTGCAAGGGACGACGATTCCGTGGGTGGGGCGGTGGCTACGGCTGACCTCATCCTGAGGTGGAGCGAATCAGCCGTTCCAGCTTCGTCCGCCGGGGAACTGCTGGCTGCGTGGTCCGCGCGAGCTGCCGGGGCGACCCTGGCTCTGGCCGTAGCCGCGGTCATAGCCCTGACCGTAGCCTGGGTCATCGTCGAAGGTCTGGCTTGGGCGTCCGGCATTCCACGGCGCTTGCGGGGCACGTGGGGCGAACCGTCCGTCGTATGGCCCGGCGGTGCGGTTGCTCTGTGGGGCATCGGGCATGGGCATCTGGAGGCGGTTGGCACGGGCGTTACCAGCGGCGACGCCTGCCAGGCGCGGGTCGGGGGCGGCGGCCATCTGGGCCGACTGGCCGTTCTGGTTCATCTGATGCACCTGGCTCATGCCCATCATGTCCATCTCGCTCACCGGCGCGGCGGCGTTTTCGATGCCCTGGCGCTTGCCGCCAACAACTTGTTGCAGGTTGCCGACGACGCGCTCAAGCTGGTCGGCGCTCTCGGCGGCGGCGGTGGCGCCAGCGACCAATTGGTCGGAGACTTGCATGGTGACGGTGATGGCCTTATCCAGGCGGTCGCTGCTGGCTTGTTGGCGGCGGGCGGCTTCGTCAATGTAGCGCGAGAGGTCGAGCAGGTAGTGGACGGTGCGCTTGGCCTGATCGTCGGTGAGGCGGTCCCAATACTCGTTGAACCAGTGACTGGCATCCATGATGCGCCGCGACGCCTGGTGCATGGCGTCGGAGAGATAGCGGACGCCATCCAGTCCGGTCTTGCAGGCGTCCACGACCCACTGTTGCTCGCTGGCGGAGCTTTGCTGGCGGAAGGCTAGCTGTTGGAGGTTGTAGGCGGCGCTTTCCAGGTCGCCGGTGGATTCCTGGACGGGGTGGGCGGTGCGGCGGCCAATCAAGAGGCCGATGAGGATGGCGAGGATGGCGATGACCCCGGCGCTGAGCAGGGAGGTTTTGAGCTGATCGTCGGCGACCTGTGTGACAGTGGAGAGGGGGCTGAGGACGAAGTAGGTCCACTGCACGTTCAGAGGCTTATTCGTGGCTGGATTGCTGATGGTGATGCGCTCGCGCACATATTGATAGGGTGTGGAGCTTCCGGCCATGGCTGGACTTTGGAATGAGCCGGAAGGAGTGCTGGCGCTCAGGGCGGAGGCGACACCGGGCAGACTGTCTATCGGGACGGCGCCATTGGAGCCGTAGCGCTGCTCGCTAGAGATGGTCTGCTGGACGCTGGCGTCGAGGGGGCGGATGGTGGTGAAGAGTTCGTCGGGGTGGGAGCTGGCGATGCGGACGCCGTTCTCGTCGGTGATGAAGGCGTAGCTGCCGGAGCCGTTGGCGCTGGCTTCGTCGTTGACGATGCTATAGATGTAGTCGAGGCGTAGCGTGGCGCGCAGGAAGCCGAGTAGGGATTTGTTTGACCCGTTTTGGAGCATAATGGGGGTGTAGATGCGAACGAAGGCATGGTGAGAGGTGGGGTCATAGTAGACGGGCGAGATGCTGGTCTCGCCGTTCTTCAGCGGGGCGACATCTTCGGCGGGCAGTATCGTGCCGGGCTTATCGAGCGTGGGATTGGAGGTGAGCAGGAGGTCGCTGCGGGCGTCGAAGATGCTCCAGACGGTGTAGTTGGTGTCGCGGACGATGCCGACGTTGAGGGCGCGGGAGGAAGAGTCCTTGTAGAGCTGAAGGTTGGTGGGGCAGGCAAAGGCGGCGGGTGGCTGCGGAATGATGGTGCAGGCGAGGTAGCCCTGGGCGGTGGGCAGCGAGGCAAGCGCCTCGCCATCGAGCACGCGCTCGCGTAGGTAGCTGGTGATGAGTGCGGTCTTGGCTTTGCCGTCGGTGGTGAGGGCGTTGATACCCTGCTGTGTGAGGGTGCCGCGCGCAAAGTAGTCATTGATGCCGACAACGGCCGTCAGCGGAAGTATGGCGGCGAAGAGCACGAGCAGGGAGAGCCGCGCGGTTAGCGGCAGCCGACGGCGCGGCTGAGTGGCGCTGTTTTTCTTGACATTCGGCATGCCAGAGACCTCATTTCGCAGATTATCGAGATCCGCCCATCACCAACCCACTCCGAGAAACCAGGGCAGAGGAAGCGCGGCTGAAAATGCTCAGAAATGCTCAGATATGTGGAGAATAGCACAGAGCGCATCCTGGCGACAGACGCTGTGACAGACCCTCGCCAGATATTCAGGACGAATATCAATGACGCCGCGACACGCTCCTACACGACATATCCCACCGTATAGTGGCATGGCGTGGGGAATAAGCAGACGTGCCCTGGTACTTTCGGGGGAAGCATGCGTCTGGGCAGGGAGGGAGCAGGCGGTTGAAACCGCGCGACGGGCGCACGCCATGCGCCCCTACGATGGTGTGCGTCCCTACGATGGTGTGCGTCCCTACGATGGTGTGCCTCGGCAAAGCGCGCCTGCGCGGGCTGGAGATGGAGTGGGGGTGTCCGCATCATGTGGTGCAGGAGCGTCATGGCTGGCGCACGTGGGGGGCGCGGCAAGTTCAGGCCCAGGGGATGTGGCGACAACGGAACCGAAGTCGGTATCAGGGGATGTCATCAGTAGTAGTAGATCAGGCCGCGCGATTCGAGGTCGTTGAGGAGCATCAGGACCTCTTGTATGGGTTTGGAGGAGAGGCGGGAGACATCGTAGATGGTGTGTTCGCCGTCGGCGAGGAGGAGGATGGTGCGATGGCCACGCGAGAGGTTGTAGGTGGTTACGACTTTCATGAGGTCGCGCACATCTGGGGCACGGCGGGGGCGGCGCTGAAGTTGTGGGGTGTCCTGGTTTTGGGGGAGAGGCGGCCCGCCGGGCATGCTGCGGGTCCAGGGGTCGCCGTTGAGGCCACTCAATATCCCGGAGGGATGTGATCCACTGACGCCAAAGGCGGGGTCTGAAATGCGGGGCGCGGCGGTGAATGGTCCGGTGTTCTCGCGTGCGGGGCTGGGCATGTAGCCGGGCTGGGATGTGGTGAAATCAGGCGGGAGCGCGCGTGCGCCACTCAGCGAAGGGGAGGATGCGCTGGACGGGGTGGCAGGAGCGATATTGGGCGCTGGGCGTGGCTCGTCGCGGTCGAAGGAGAAACGGCAGGTACCCCAGCGGCTCATGATGGCGAGCGCGTCGCGCCCCTGAATGCCAGGGAGGGCGGCGTAGATGGCGCGCCCGCCGACGAAGTAGATTTCGCCCTCCTCAGCGTCTAACCCTACACCACGCTCAACGGATAACAACCCGGTGCGCCGCCCAAGCTCGACGACTTCGATGACGTTCGCGAGCTGATCGGTGGCGGTTACTCTCGGCTTTGCCATCGTGTTTTTCCATGCCCTTCGCTGGCTGCTGACCTGCCACGTCTCGCAATACGCAACCCCGAACCCACTGCGTCTATCTGTCTATCTATGCTTATGTGCCGGGTGCGGCCCGCGGCCTCGGAGGGATCGAGCCGGAACCCGGCGCCGTGTGGAGTGTCAAGAAACTGGACATGCCGCGAACGTTTTGTTGAGATCAGTATAGCATGGAGCGGCCCGCAGGGATAGCCCAAATGCGTGATGGGGAAGAACCTAACCCCCGACCCCTTCCCTCGTAGGGAAGGGGAGTAGACTGCGCAGTGGGCGAGCAGACAGGAATGTCTGCTCCACTAGTGCAAGGCAGGAGGTCAGGCGTTGTCCTGGCGCTGCATGTGCTCGGCAATTTCTTTGACGAGTTGCACGTGCTGTTTGGCGCAGACCAGCAATCTATCGCCGGTATCCACGATGATGAGGCCGTCTACCCCGGCGGTGGTGATGACGCGGCTGGTGGTGCTGAAGATGAGCGTGTCGCTGGTTTGGGTCTCGAAGTGCTGATTGGCTTCGAGGCCGACGATGACGTTGGAAGCCTCGTTTTGATCGAAGAGGGTGGCGACCTGCGCCCAGCTACCGATGTCGTTCCAGCCGACGGAGATGGGCACGACGGCGATGCGGCTGGCGCGCTCCATGATGCCATAGTCTATGGTGATGTTTTCTTGCAGACGCGGCCAGAGGGCGGCGATGACTTGCTCAACGGCTGGCGTGACTTGGCCGCCGGTGCGCGCGGCGGCCTGGGCGATTTCGTCGAGGACATCGGCAATGGCGGGCAGATAGCGGCGTATTTCCTCGAGGATGCGGTCTACGCGCCAGACGAAGATGCCGGCGTTCCAGACGTAGCAGCCTTCGCGCAGGTATTGCTCGGCGACGTGCAGTTTAGGCTTTTCGACGAAGGCGTCTACAACGTGTGCGCCGAGGCCGCCGGAATGGGCCAGCGCGGCGCCGAAGCGGATGTAGCCGTAGCCAGTTTCGGGGTAGGTGGGCTGGATGCCAAGGGTGACGAGGTAGCCCTGGTGGGCGGCGGTTTCGGCGAAGGCCAGGGCGTCGCGGAAGCCAGCAGGATCGGCGATGGCATGGTCGGCGGGGAAGCAGCCCATGATCGCCTGCGGGTCGCGTGCGGCGATGAGCACGGCGGCGAGGCCGATGGCGGCGGCGGTGCCGCGACCGGCAGGTTCGACGACGATCTGCGTTGGCGCGAGGCGCGGCAACTGCTCGGCGACGGGCTGGCGATATGCGCCAGAGGTGACGACGTAGGTGGCGTCCAGCGGGCAGAGGGGCGCAATGCGCTCGACGGTCTCTTGCAGCATGGTGCGGGGTCCGGGCAGGCGCAGAAATTGCTTGGGAGTGGACTTAGTGCTGAGGGGCCAGAGGCGTGTGCCGCTGCCTCCGGCAAGGATGGCCGCATACATGCTGCTATCGCTCTACTTTCCTTTGTATGGCCGCTATGAGGCGCTGGATGGTTGACGTTACACCAGGATGAACTGAGGTGCGCTGAGATGGTGCGGGTCGCTCGCATCTGGTGTGATGCGAATCGGGATGGCGAATCGCGCACTGTGGCGCGAATTGTGCGGGCATGTTCTGTGCCGCACCGCGTATCGTAGGCATTGTACTGAATGGCGCCGCGCATGGCAAGCGGAGTGGGCTACCCAGTTCCGCGGCGATGTAGGTCTGACGAGGGCGAAGCGTATGGCGAAGACACCTTCTCAAAAGAGCGGCGGCTCGGAATCTAGCGATCCTTCGCGCCCCACGGACCCTAGCGACGCCGGGGACGGCACGCGGGATGCGCATCCGCCAGAAATTGGTACGTCGTATACGGAGGTCGAGCCGGGGTGGCAGGCGGTGCGCTCGCTGCGGCGGCTGCGGAATGACGCGCTGCTGGCGGTGATGCTGCGGCCATCGTTTCAGCCGGTGCGCGACCTGGAGTTGGTGCGAGTGCTGCGATGCCCGCATTGCGGTGATGGTGGGCTGCGCACGGCGGGGAGTGTGCGGGCGCGGCAAGGGCGGGCAATGGTGCGCGCGTGTGATACGTGCGCGGCGGTGGAGGTGGGGGAACGGCTGCTCAACGACGGCTAGGAAGCGGATCGCGGCCATCCGGACGCCAAAGACACGCATGCGTCACCAAAGATGCGTCGCCGGTGAATGTGGGGCGACGCAGACAGGATGCGCAAGCATGCTACTGGCAGCAGAGCCAGCGGCTGCCATAGGCGCGCATGGCGTCAATGACCTGGGCCAGCGCCTGGCCTTTTTCGGTGAGCGAGTATTCGACTTTGGGCGGGACCTCGGCGTAGGTCTGGCGGTGGAGCATGCCTTCGCGCTCAAGCGCGGTGAGGCGCTCAGAGAGGGTCTTGGGGCTGATGCCGACGAGGGAGCGCTCTAGCTCGCTGAAACGTTTGGTGCCGGTGGTGAGGTCGCGAATGATGAGCAATGTCCATTTGCCACTGACGATCTCGGCGGTTTTGGCGACGGGGCACACGACTGTGTCATGCGATAGGGTGCTGGGCGCATCTTGCGCTACGGATGTGTGTTGTGTCATAAGCTGCTGCTCCTCCCACGGGCCAATCGCGTGCCGGGAAGTGCGGTGTACACGAGAACCGCGCATGGTATCAGGAAATCTACATTTCGCCAGATAAAGCATAGCACGCACGGAGGGCAGAGTAAAGGTTTCCGGCATCGCTAGGGCGCACATTCGCGCGAATTCCGTATAATTGCCTGCCGTGTGACTTGTGGAAGCGGATGCTCCATGCTAGAATTGCGCCACGAGGCTGGCGACGCGCTGCTTGCGCTTCGGTCTCATCTTCCTCACCTGTATTCTCTTCGTTCTTGTCCATTCCGGTCGCAGCGCCGTCATCGTTCATCTCCTGATTCATCTTTCTCTATGCTTGCTACTGCGACCGGAACGTGAGGGGCGGCGCATTTGGCCGCCTAAGGGAGCGCCAATTGAGCGAGACCACCATACCGCAGGCCAGCCAGACGCCGACATCGAGCAGCGCCGATGCGCTGCGGCGAGCGGGACGCTATGCCTCGTACATCTTCTGGCTGATGTTCATCATCAACTTTCTGAATTATCTGGACCGGTGGGTGTTTACGGGTCTCAGCCCGATCATCCAGCAGGATCTCAAGATCAATGATTTCGAGATCGGGTTGCTGAGCAGCGCGTTTCTGGTGGTGTACACGATTGTGGCGATGCCACTGGGCTTCCTGGCGGACCGCGTCGCGCGGCGGACGATTGTGGGCGCGGGGGTGGCGATCTGGAGCGTGGCAACGGCGCTGACGGGGCTGGTGGGCAGCTTCGGCGCGCTGCTGGGGGTGCGCGCGCTGCTGGGCATCGGCGAGGGCAGCTATTATCCGGCGGGCACACCGATGCTGGCGGCGTACTATTCGCCCGCGCGACGGGCGCAGATTCTTTCGCGGTGGAGCACGGCGGCGCTGATTGGCGCGGGCATCGGCTTTCTGTTCGCGGGCTTTTTCTCCAGCGCGGGGGCGTGGCGCTACGCCTTCTTCTTCACTGGCATCCCTGGGTTAATCTTCGCTTTCTTGATTGGCACGGTACGCGAGAAGACGCGGCACGAAGAGGATCCGGTGGCGGAGAAGTTGCCGGGCGAGGGTGTATCTACGATGGATCGGGTGCGCACGTACCTGCATATTCCGACGTTTCGGGTGGTGCTGGGCACGCATCTCTTCGGCTTCTTTGCGCTGACGGGGGTGACGACGTTCCTGCCAATCTATTTGACGGACGCCTATGCGAAGGTGGTGATCAAGCGCGATCAGTTCGGCCACATTCTCCCTGAACAGCCGGGGCCGTATCCGCACGCGGGATTGAGCGCGGGCATCGTGCCGATTCTGGCGGGGGGACTGGTGCTGGCGGGCGGTATTCTCGGTAATCTGGCGGGCGGCATCATCGCCGACCGGCTGAGCAAGCGCAACACGGGGGCACGGGTGTTCACGGGTGGGTTGGGCTTTTTGCTGGCGGCGCCGTGCGTGCTCATCGCGATTGGGTCGCCGTATGCGTTGCGGGCGCTGCCCGCGTATACGAGCGCGAGCGAGGGGACGCAAGTGGCGATTGGGGTGGCGATCTTCGCGGTGTTCGCGCTGCTGGCGGCGTTTTTCCTGAATCTGTACAATGGCCCGATGAGCGCGGCGCTGCTGGATGTGGTTCCGGCGGCTGAGCGCGGCGCGGCGGGCGGCACGGAGCTGACGCTGGCGCATCTGCTGGGCGATGTGTATGCGGCGGCGGCAATTGGCGGGCTTGCCGAGTTGCTGAGCCGGGCGCTGGGCGGCGAGCAGATTGGGCTGGCGATGCTGGTAACGTGCCCGCTGGTGCTGGTGATTTCCGGCGTCATTGGGATTCGCGGCAGCAAGTATTATGCGAAAGATGTGGCGGCGCTGGGGACGACGGCGGGTGAGATGCTGGGGACGCGAGCGGGATAGGGGTAGGCTAGCATCACTCAGGCGCTGGCCGAAGGTCGCTGTCGGGCGGCCAGCGACCAGCTTCCACCCAGAATTGGCGAGCGACGACGATAAAATCGTTGTTGAGGCGTAATGCCTCGGCAGAGGCTCGGCCTGTCGGCGTCCGCCCTTCGATGCGCGCTCCATCGAGGGACCATGTGAAGTGCTCAATCCAGTTCTGGGTGCGCGGGTTGAAAAGAGGAGCAAGCTGACTGGTGAGTGGATCGGTGGCGTCGGTGCGATCTCCCTTAAAATCGTTGCAGCGTGTACAGGCCAGCCAGAGATTTTCGCGTACTGTAGGGCCACCAAGAGCTTCGGGAACAAGGTGCTCAATGTCTAGCGGCATGCCGAGGAATGCCTCAGGTGAGTGACAATAGCCGCATTGGGCATTGGCGTCTGCGCGCACCTGGCTTCGAAGTTCGGCGGAAATATAGGCTCGTGACATCGTCCAAGCCTTATGCAGTCGCAGGGAATGGCGGCAGCCGGTGGCCACGCCACTTGAGCAAGACCGCCGCATACGCTTTCTGGAGCATGAGCAGGTCCGCGGCATCCTGGAGTTGGTCGAGTTCCGCCTGCTCCTCCAAGGGAAGTGTGCCGCCGCGCCGCTGTTCACGGAGATCGCTCAGCCGGGTGTATTGATCCTCAGGGAAGATAGCGCGCATGAGCCGCCAGAGTTCGTCGTCGCTCAGACTTTCCTGCGCTTGGAGTGCATCACGGGTGGTGGGCGAGAGATCATCTGGCAGTGGTGGCATGCTTGAGGATAGCGTCTTTACAATCAACCCTTCCAGCGGCTGCTTTGTGAGGGCGGCCAGCCGTTCGAGGCGGCGGTACAGGTCGTCCGGCAGATGAATGGTAACGGTATCCGTAGCCATGATGACACTGCGCTCCCTTCTTGCTGCTTTTCACCCGAATGGCTGGCGACTATTTGTGTTCGCAGTGTATCACGCGATGGTGACAAAGCGCCCAACCCCCGCGCGCGCTGGCACGTATAGGGGCGCAGAGGCGCTAGGCAGAGGAGAGGCAGAGAGAGGAGCGTGAGCCATGGAGCGAGATGTGGAGACGACGATTCAGGTGGTGACGGTGTATCCCGACCGGGCGCTGGTGGAGCGCGCGGGCACGGTGGCGATTGAGGCAGCGGGTGAGCATGCGCTGCGGGTGCGCGGGCTGCCGCGCAGCCTGTTCCGCGAGTCGCTGCGCGCGACGGGGCGTGGACCAGCGGGCACGCGCATTCTGGGCATCGAGCAGGAGAGCGAGATTCACGAGGCGCCGCCCGAAGAGACGCTGCGCGCGCTGCGTGAGGAGATCAGCCGCTTGCAGCGGGCGCTCGAATTGATTGCCGAGCGGCAGAAGATTCAGGAGGAGCAGCGCGGCTGGCTGCGGACGCTGGGCGAGTGGTCGGCACGGAGCTTGGCGCGGGGCATCGCGGGGGGCACGGCGAAGCCGGATGACGCGGGAACGCTCTTTACGTATACCAGCGCCGAAGCGGACCGGCTGGCGGAGGCGCGCATCGAGATGGAGCGGCGGCGGGAGGAGACGCAGCGCGAGCTAGACGCGCGCAACCGCGAGCTGCGCGAGCTTGGCGGCGCGTTCCCCGACCGGCTGGCGGCGGTGGTACGCATCCAGGCGGCGGAGGCGGGAGAGTTCGAGGTGCGGCTCTCGTATCTCGTGCCAGGGGCGTCGTGGGAGCCACGCTATGATGCGCGGGTGGATAAGGAGGGGTCGCGCGTGCGGCTGACGCAGCAGGCGCTGGTGAGCCAGCGCACGGGGGAGGAATGGCGCGGCGTGGCGCTGGCGCTCTCGACGGCGCAACCCGCAGCGGCGATGACGCTGCCGAAAGAGCCAGACCCGTGGTATGTGGATGTGGTGACGCCGCGCCCGGTTCCTCCACCGCAGCCGATGGCAGTGCGCGGCCCGGTGATGGCGCGCAGCATGGTGACGGCCGCGCCCGCGATGGCGTATGGCGCGGTGGCGGAGGAGATGGCGGCGGATATGATGCAGGCCAAGATGGTGGATGCTGCGCTGGCTGGCGCGGATATCGAGCGGTCTGGGGCGGCGCAGATCTTCCGGGTACCGGGTGGGGTGGATGTGCCATCGGATGGGATGCCGCATACGCTGGGCCTGGGCGACGCCGACCTGCCATGCCGCTTCGATTACGTGGCCGCGCCGGTGCTTGCGCCAGGGGCGCACCTGCGCGCGGAGGCGACGAATACGACGGGCGGGGTGCTGCTCCCCGGCGAACTTCATGTGTTCCACGCGGGTACGGCTGGCGACGAGTATATCGGCGCGACGCGGCTGGACCTGACGGCGGAGAACGCGGATATCACGCTGTATCTGGGTGTGGACGACAATATGCCGGTGAAACGCGAACTGGCCGAGCGCGACACGGATAAGGCGGGGCTGCTGAAGCAGGGGATACGCCGCGTCACCATCGGCTACCGCGTGACGCTGGGCAATCGCACTGGCGCGGCGCAGCGCATCACGCTGAAGGACCGGCTGCCTGTGCCGCGCAGCGAGCGCATCAAGCTGAATGTGTTGGAGATTAAGCCGTCACCGGCGACGCGCACGCGGCTGGAGCAGTTGGCGTGGGAACTGACACTCGCCCCCGGCGAAGAGCGGCGCGTGGAGTGGCGCTTCACCATCGAGGCGCCGGGGGACCTGGAACTGGCGGGGCTGCCGTGATACGCTGTCCACTAGCAGGCGCACGCTAGCAGAGGCCGGAAGGTGTCCGCTGGATGTGAGCAGGCTGCCGATCCACCTGGATAGCAAAGGAGCTACCTGTAATGAGTCAACCGCCAGCCGATGTCGTGATCCAGCATGGCCGCGTGTACACGCTTGACAGCGCAACGCCCTGGGCGCAGGCCGTCGCTATCCGCGACGGCCGCATTATCTGGATTGGGCAGGATGACGAGATCGGCAGCCAGATTGGCCCAGAGACGCAGGTGCGGGATGTCGCGGGGAGATTGGTCCTTCCCGGCTTCATAGACAGCCATAACCATATTCGCTTAGGCTCGGACGCCGATTGTATCCAATTGGCGGGCGCGGCCAGCCTGGAGGAGATAGGGGCGAGAATCTCCGCGTGGTTGGGCGAGCATCCAGAGGTGGACTGGATAGAAGCCGAAGGGCTTAACTATACGGCGATTCCTGATGGTCGCATGCCCACCGCCGCTGATCTAGATCGTATGACTGGCGGCCATCCTGCCTTTGTCTTCACCTACGATGTTCATAACGTCTGGCTCAACTCCGAGGCGATGCGCAGACTCGGTATTCATTCCGGCGGGCAGGAATTGCCATTTGGTGTGGCGCGTGCTGACCCCGCCACTGGGGAGCCGACAGGTTTCGTGACGGAGTTTGCGGTGCGGGGACTCTCGCGAGCGGGACAGCGCGGGCTGCGCGATCAGGTGCCGTGGGCTGGGGATGAGCGCCGGTATCGCCGGTTGCTCCATAGTCTGGAACTCGCCGCCGCCTGTGGCATTACCACGATTGTGGAGCCGCAAAACTCGCTCGACGATCTGCCGCTGTTCGAGCGCGCACGGCGTGAGGGGCGCTTGCGGTCGCGGCTGATCGCCGCGCTGTTTCATCCGCGTGGCACAACCGACGATGAACTCGACATGTTCACGGAAGCTGCTCAGCAATACAACGATGAGTGGTTTCGAGTGGGGCCGATCAAGCTGTACATTGATGATGTCGTCGAGCCGCATACCGCCGCGCTACTCGCGCCCTATGCGCATGATGCCGTGTGGCGTGGTGAGACATTCTACACGCCGGATGAGTTCGCTCAACTTGTGGCCAAGCTGGATCGGCGCGGCTTCCAAACGTTCACCCATGCGACCGGTGATCGTGGCATTCGCACCGCGCTGGACGCCATCGAGCATGCCCGCAACGTCAACGGCGCGCGCGAC
Organism: Ktedonobacterales bacterium; assembly: GCA_030167145.1. Lineage (GTDB taxonomy): Bacteria > Chloroflexota > Ktedonobacteria > Ktedonobacterales > JADMIN01 > SMAG-U1939. The sequence continues at coordinate 2,236,627 of CP126532.1, forward strand.
GCGCGCCACCAATTGGTGCATGTGGAGTGCCTGGCGGCTGAGGATGTTGCTCGCTTCAGCAAGCTCGGCGTGGTGGCCTGCATGCAGCCGCGTCACTGTGCGCCTGATATTGCCGGGCCTGGGCATGATTGGGCGGAAGCTGTGGGGCGTGCGCGCTGGGCACAGGCGTGGCCGTTTCGCAGCCTGCACGAGGCAGGAGCGACACTGGCGTTTTCGAGCGATTGGAATGTGGCGGAGATGGAGCCGCTGGTGGGTATCTACACGGCGCTGACGCGGCGCAGCCGCGATGGCGGGGAGGCGTGGATGCCCGAAGAGACGGTTGACCTGCCCACCGTACTGCGCGCCTATACGCTGGGTGGGGCGTATGCCAACTTCCGCGAGCACGACCTGGGTTCGCTCACGCCTGGCAAGCTGGCGGACCTTGTGGTGCTCTCAGATGACCTGTTCAGTCAGCCCCCTGAAGCGGTGAAGGATGTCCAGGTTGACCTGACGATGGTTGGCGGGCGGTTCATCTATGAGCGGGTATAGCTTCTGAGTATGGTGGCTCCTAGTACATGCAGCGGGCATGGCGTATCACTGTGTAATGGTACCGAGAATCAGGAAATGCAATAGCGTCGTTACGGAAACAAGCATCTGGCAAACGGGGGTATCTTATGACGCATCACACGACCATTACGTTGAGTGACGACGAATATGCTGTCATCTCCGCAGAAGCGGCAAAGAGCGGAAAAACTGTTGAGGCGCTGCTTCACCAGGCAGTGACGCAACGGCTCGTAGCCCAGCCCGATGCGACGCGACCGCTTACGCGGCAGGAGTTGCAGCACTATCTGTATCGTGAGGGGATCGCGGAAAACATCCCCACCAACGAGCCTGATACCCTGGACGAAGAAGCTGAGCGCCAGCGATTGGCCGCGCTATTCGGCCAGGGCAAACCAGCCTCGGAGATGGTGATCGAAGATCGAGGCCCCCGCTGATGGGAACCTACTTCCTCGATACTTTGGCTATTGTCAAACGCTATGTCGTCGAAACAGGGCAAGCCTGGGTAGCGGCGCTATGCGCTCCTAGTTCGGCCAATACGATTATCATCTCACAAGCTGCACTGGTTGAGGCTGTGGCAACGTTTTGCCGCAAAGCGCAAGAAGCAGACACTACTAAGCGCATCAGCGAAGCGGAACGAGACCGCATCATCGCACTATTTCGGCAAGACATGCGACGACATTATAGTGTCGTCCAAGTAACAACAAACGTGTATACCCATGCTGGTGACCTATGCCGACCACACAAATTGCGCGCATACAATGCGGTGCAGCTAGCGTGCGCTCTTACGGTGCGGGATAAGCTCGCAACAGTTGGCATTGCACCAACCTTTGTATGCGCTGATGCTGATCTGCTGAGCGTAGCCGCAATGGAAGGACTGAGTACTGAGAACCCAAACGCACATCCATAAGCTAAGAATTGATAGACGCCGAAGGGATAGTATATGAGCGTGCAAGAGAACGGTGGTGAGCCGCCTGGGGTTGATATGGGGTGGTTCGATGGCAGCGCCGACCCTAACCCTGGCGGGCGGCTGGGCATGGGGTGGCATTTCGCGCTGAGCGATGGCATGACGCTGAGCGGCAGGGATGAGCGGCCAGCGGATCCGAGCAATACGAACAATGTGGGTGAATATGGCGCGCTGATACATTTGCTGGAAGCGTATGTTGGGATGGGACGTGCGGGGCCGCTGCTGGTGCAGGGCGATAGCGAACTGATTATCCGCCAGATGGCTGGCGAGTATGCGGTGCGCTCGCCGGGGCTAGTCGCGCTAAATGAACGGGCGAGCGCGCTGGCGAGGCAGATTGCGGGCGGCGTGCGCTTTCGGTGGATTCGCCGCGAGCAGAACCGGTTGGCGGATGCGCTGGCTTCGGGCAGAACGCTGGAACAGGCGCAGGAGGAACGCGATCCGGCGCGCTTCGTCTACGCGCAGACGCCACCGCCAGAGGGGGCGGTTGCAGCGGCGCTGGCGCAGAGTATCGCCGCGCTGAACGCGCAGGGCACGATAAGTTTCAAGGAGGGGATGCGGCTGCGAACCGGCGGCAGTGACGCCTTCTCGGCGGTGCGGGGCGCGGCTCTGGTGGAGCGCGTGGGCGCGGAAGGGATGGCGCGCATCGCCGAAGCCTTCGCGGGGGAGACAGATGACGCGCGCAAACAGCGCGAGAGCGCGGCGCGCTGGGCGCTGCGCGGGCTGGCGATACATCTGGCGATCCGCAAGGCGCAGATAGACGCGGAGATCAACGCGAATATGCGCACACGGCAGGGCAGGTAACGCTGGGTATACGTTACTCTGCTAAGAAGCGTTCGATGCGGGCGCGTATGCCCTGGGGCGTCAGGCCGTTTGCGATGTCGTGCTGCTCTGGTGTGCCGTAGCGCAAGGGCACTTCGCGGGGGATGCCGATTGCTTCGATGCGGGCGGACAGCGGGGCGAGCGCGGCGCTGACCTCTGGCGTGAGGGTGCCAGCGTAGAATGGCTCGACCAGCGCGACTCTGCCGTTGGCGCAGACGGCGCGTAGTGTCTCGCCGTCGAACGGAACCAGCGTGGTGTAGTAGAGCAGGGTGACATCGAAATCGGCGACGGCGGCTTGGGTCCGCTCCAGCATTGGTCCGACGGCGATGACGGTGGCCTGCTCGCCGCGCTTGACGATTTCCGCATGGCCAAAGCGCACGGGATGCTCATCTGAGTTGCGCTGGTCGCTGAGCCGGTAGTAGGTGGGCGCGGCGTCGGCATAGGCTTCGCGGAAGAGGCGGTCGAACTCGCCCGGCGCGCCAGGGACGACGATCCGCATGCCAGGGAGGCTGCGCAGAATTTGCACGTCGCCGGAGGCGTGGTGGGTCATGCCTTCGGTGCTGTAGTCGTAGGATGCGCCGATGGTGATGAAGTTGCCGCCGAGCCGCTGGAAGCAGAAATCATCCTTGATCTGCTCGAAGGCGCGCTCCACCAGGAACGGCGCGATGCTGTGCATCACGGGGATGTAGCCTTCGAGCGCGAAGCCCGCGCCGACGCTCACCTGCGTCTGTTCTTGAATGCCGAGGTTGAGGGTGCGGTCGGGGTAACGCGCGAAGGCCTCGGCGAAGAATGGCCTGCTGATGTCGGCGAGCAAGACCGCCAGCCGCTCATCATGGGCCATCAGATCTTGCACGGTCCGTCCCATCTGCGCACGCATGGTGGTTTCGAGGGTGGTGGTTTGCGTTGTCGTGTCCATCGCGGCGTCTCCTATTGGTGTATCAGCGCGACGACGGCGGTCGGACGCGCGGGGTCGGTGGTGGTGAGGGCGGCGTAAATCTGCTCGTGGTCGCGGCCATCAATCGTCATGGCGTGCCAGCCGAAGGCGGTGAGCTTGGCGGCGAGATCGCCGAGATTGAGGGAGCTGGAGAAGTTGTTGGCGAAGATGCCGGTGAGATTGCCCAGATGTGTGTTGCCGGCCTGCAACACCGATTCCCAGATGGTGCCCTCGTTGCACTCGCCGTCACCCATCAGCGCGAAGACGCGGCGGTCGCTGTGTTTGGCGCGCAGGGCGAGCGCCATGCCCACCGCCATCGGCAGGCCATGGCCGAGCGAGCCGGTGGAGACCTCCGCGCCAGGGACCAGGGTGCGGTCGGGATGCGCGCCAAGAATGCTCTCCCAGCGCTCAAAGGAGTCGAGCGTATCGGGCGAGAAGAAGCCTTTGTCGGCGAGGATGGCATAGAACGCCGCAGGGCCGTGGCCTTTGCTCAGCAGGAAGCGGTCGCGGTCTTCGGCGCGCGGGTTGGCGGGGTCGTAGCGCAATACGCGGTCATAGAGCACCCAGAGCAGATCCAGCGTGGAATATGCGCTTGTCTCATGTTTCTCATCGCCGACGGCGCGGGCCATCAGCGAGAGGATGCGCTCTCTATCGGCATTGTATGTGGCGGATTCGTCAGTCATCAGGCATCGTCCTTTCGGTGTGGCGCAACGAGGCTCACGCCAGAGAGCATAGCGCACGGCAAGATATGCGACCATGGCCGAAGGGTGGGCATGGTAACTGTACGCTGGTACAGGAATGGATGAATCGGGGCGCAGGCGCAAAAAAAGTCCCCTTCCCAGGTCGGGAAGGGGATAGGGCGAGCGATGACTAGGCGCGCTTGAAGGCGTAGCGCTGAAACAAGTATGAGATGGCCGCAGCGCCTGCCATGCCCACGACACCCGCAATGACCAGCGACGGTGGATCGAGTGTCCAGTGGGTATTGTGGAACAGGCCGCGCGCCACAGCGCCCACGAGGTAGAGCGCTATCAGGAACACCGCCAGGAAGCCAACGACGGCGATGCCGATCTTGGGCAGCCGCGCGGCGAGCGGGCCAGAGAGCAGGTTGACGCCTCCCTGTTGCAGGCCGCCGACGACGAAGACGCCGGCCAGCGCCAGAATCAGCACGGCGACGAGCCACGGCCCCACCACGGGAATGAAGTGCAGGCCGAAGAGCACCAGGAAGATGACGATTGCCGCGAGGACCAGCATCGCCCATTGGGCGTCCTGGCCGAACTGGCCGACTAGCACGGTGCTGACGCCCGCCGTCACCGGCGCGAGCCAGCGCATACGGGGATTCATGCGCTGCAACTTGAGGAAGACGTTGTAGGACTTCTTGAACTTGCGCTGCTTGAAGTAGATGCGCCCACGCATGGCTTCGGTGCTGCTGCCAGCCAGCAGCGGATTCTGACGCTCGACCGAATCTATCGCTGCCAGCGACTCGTCGTAGCGTTTGAGTTCCAGATAGGCGTTGGCTTTGATGAGATCGGCTTGGGTGAGGGTGCGGTCGTTGCGCAGCGCGGCGTCGCTGGCTTGTAGCGCGCCTTCGGGGTCTTTATCGGAGAGCAGCACGATGGCGCGGATCAGGTGCGCGCCCGCCAGCCGTGGCTCTAGCTGCACGGCCACGTCGGCTTCGGCACGGGCGGCGGGCATCTCGCGCTTGGCGGCCAGCACTTCGGCAAGCTGCACATGGGTCTTTGCGGCCCTGGGCTGCAATTGCACGGCGCGGCGCGCGGCGCGCTCGGCCTCCGGTGGGATGCGCCCGAACATGGAGCCACTCTTCTGCAAGAGCGCCGACGAGAGGACAAGGTGCGCGTCCACATTCGTGCCCTGATCGGCGATGGCGCGCCGGGCTTCTTCGATACCCTCGTCTACACGCCGCTGCTGAACAAGCGCCTGGGCCAGCAAGACGCGCGTGCCGCTATCGGAGGGGTTGCGCTCCAGGCGCTTGCGGCAGATGGCTTCTGCCTTTTCGAGCTGGCCACTGGCGAGGGCGAGCTTGGCCTGGCCGAGTTGGCCGCCCGGCGCCATCATCTCGCCGCGGCCACCGCCGCGAAACATCATGCGATTCATCAGTCCGCCAAAATCCTTCCACCGCTGAGCGCCCGCGCCCGCGCCAGTACGCGATACGCCAGACGTAGCGGAATAAGACCAGTATGATTGCTAATGCACATTCTCTCCATTATACTCTTCTCACCAATATGTCGCGGCATTTTCGGCCCATTCTGGCGACCGAAATCGGTAATCGGCAAGAGCGGCAAGCAGTACGCGCCGAATGGAGGTTTCCGTGCATCCATCCAGTGATCCCCGGCCACCGGCGCCGCCAAGCCACGACGCGTATCCTTCCCCACCTGCGTCGCCCGCCGGGCCGTATCCCTATCCGCCGGATGCGCCTACGGTCGCGCCCTACGCCGCCGCGTCCACGCCGCTGTATCCCTACTCCTACGCGACGCCATCGCAGCCCTACGCGCCGACGCTGCCGGGGCTGCTGCCGCCACCACCGCCCGCGCCGATCATGTATCAGCAGATGCCACCGCTGCCCGCGCAGGCCGCTGTGAAAGCGCGGCGTGTGCGTACATGGTACGCGGTGCTGGCGCTGTTCTTCCTGGCGCCGATGGTGGGAGAGATGCTTTCAGGTTCGACGCCGCCCGCGCAGTTCATCAATCCGGCAATGGCGCTGTATCTCGCTACGTTCTACGGATCGGGCGCGATTTTGATTCGTGAACTGGCGCGCCGCCGGGGGTTAGGCTGGGCGAATATTCTGCTGCTGGGCGCGGCGTATGGCATCCTCGAAGAAGGGCTGACGGTCACGAGTTGGTTCAATCCGTACTGGCCCGATGTGCTCTCGCTGCACGGCTACAGCCGTCTGTTGCATACGAACTGGTTCTGGGCGCAGAGCCTGACAATGTATCATGCCGTGGTGAGCATCACGATTCCGATCATCCTGGCGGAGGCGATCTTTCCGCGCATCGCCAGCCGTCCCTGGCTGCGGCGCCGGGGCTTTGTGGGATTTGTGATCCTGCTGAGCATCTCGTCGCTGTTCACGCTGCTGCTCTTCGGCTTCACGGCGTTTCGCAAGCAAGGCTACACGCATCCACCCGCCGCGTACTTGATCGCGCTGGCGCTGGCGGTGGGGCTGGTGATCGTGGGGTTGCGCTACAGTCAGCCCCATGCGGACCGCCCGCCAGTGCCGGAGATGCGCGCCGTGCCCGGTGTGTGGAAGCTGCGCCTGACGGCGCTCGGCGCGACGATGCTGTTCTTCCTGATTTCGTGGGGGCTGTGGCAGGCGTTCAACTGGCCGGTGATTCCGATGCTGATGCTGGCGGGGCTGGGGTTCGTGGCGGCGCGGCGGGTGGGGGCGTGGTCGCGGCGCACGGGCTGGGGCGCGCGGCAGCGGCTGGCGCTGGCGACGGGGGTGATGAGCTTCTTCGTGCTGCTGGCGCCGATCATCGAGGTGATGCATCCTGGTGAGAAGAACACGACGGGGATGACGTTCGTGGCGCTGCTGTGGCTGGCGGGGATGATCGCGCTGAGCGTGGCGACGGCGCGGCGCGAGCGGCGGCAGGGTCAGCGCCAGGGCGCGTGAACGAGAACAAATGTTCATAAGTGACCGATTTTGGTGGATAAGCGGCGGGGGATGTGGAAAACTTGTTCTAATTACCTATATCTGCAACAAGATACCTCGATCCATATAGGGAGGGCGTTATGCCCGCTGAGCAGTGCATAAGCGAATTGCTTGTATCATGAGTTCTTGAGGCCACAAGGCGCGGCTGACGAAGGTGGCCATACAGGCAGCAGTAAAGAAAAAGCGAGCGGGATTCGTCGTCAGGCAAAGGGAAATTCACAAGCAGATATACTTACGCATATATGCGTATTGCCCCCCCCCCCCCCCCCCCATTTGACGTGCTAACCTTTTCAGCGCAAGGGCACTTGCTGTAATGGATGGATGCTGAGAGGAGGCGGCGTATGGACACACACAAGCCAGGAATTGAGGAGTCTGATGATGACGGAACACATGCGCAGCGGCTGCAAGCCATCAGCAGATTGGCGCAACAAGCGCAGGCGCATATCTCAGATGCCACTGCTCGTCAATTACCCGAAAGCGCCTCAGTTCCACTATCTCTCCGCGCACGTAAGGTTCCACAACAGCGATTACGGCTCATTGCATCGGTGTTCCTTGCGCTCACTGTTATCGTTGCGGGAGGCTTGGCAGTTCGCTGGCATATCCAGACGACCGCACAGTCAAAAGGAGGACATCAACCTGGTGCAATCCATGCGATTCCTACACTGTTGACGATTCACATGGAGACGGCACATATCTATTGTCCGACGAGTGCCGCGTGGTCGCCCGATGCCCTGCATATCGCCATAGTCGGCATGCGCGAAGGGTGCCCGCTCGCTCCTGGTGCCGAGACGCCGCCAGTTGTGGCAGTCTTCAACGCTCGTACAGGAGATCTTGAGCACGTTCTTGATTCAGGATTGGTGCTCGCGGGACAGCATCAATATGACCCACCGCCTTCGCTCATCTGGTCACCGGACGGTAAGGCACTCATCTTTCCCTATAGCACAGTATCGAGCACCACTAGCGGGTTCGTCGCTGACCTCATCCTCCTGCCAATCAATGGGAGAGCGCCACAGTTACTCACCGGCCCACAGGTCGCCGAGTTTTTGGCGACGAGTCTGGTCTGGGATGTTCGCAATGGGACTGCCGCAGTTACTTTCCCCGCCCAACCTGCGGTTGCGTACTCCTGGACCTCGGATGGACACATTCTCGCTGGCGCGACAACCGAACCTGGCAACGGTAGCTTCTCATTCTGGCAGCCCGGTGTCTTGATTCCAGAATGGGCGCCGGAATCCAATGACAGCGTTTCACCGCCGGATGCGCTGCTGTACGGTTCGGTAATCACAAAATGGAGTCCAGATGAGCAATACCTCACCGCGCCGCTATGGGTGAGTGCGGCACTCCCACCAGTGCGGGGCAATACTTTGCGCCCGATCTCGACGACCTATTGTACGGTGTGGAATATGCCTACTACCTGCACCAGAAGGATAGAAACATTTCCCGACCGCGCGCTCATGGCCGTGGCACAAGCCAGTATGGCGGACTATGCCAGTGAAGGAATGAATTCATTGCCAATGCGTGAAGCGGTATCGCTTGCCTGGCGTCCTGACGGTCAGATTTTAGCGGCCATTCTGCCGAAGGACAGCTTCGACTCTGGCAATCCTTCCGTTCGCATCAGCTTTTTCAACGCATTTACGGGCGGTGCCCTTACTACGCTATCACTAAACCGACTCTATCCGCAATATAGCCGTCAATCCCTGCAATCTGCTCTCGCCTGGTCGCCGACAGGACAACAGCTTGCGCTTGTGGATTACGGTGACAACCAGGTGACAATTTGGGGCAGTTCAAGCCTGCCATCCGCATAATCTATCCCCTCTTTCTTCAAGTCGGACCATGGTCATGTCGGTCAGAGAGGAGGTGATTTGGCGCAAAATACAGATAGCTTGCTATTAAGTTGCCATCTAGTTGGTCGGCAACACCTGCCGAATGTACTCTCAGGGGCATGAATCGTTGGAAGTTCCGTCAGATCATGTGATTTGGCGGAAGAAACTGATAGCCAGCTCCAGGTAATGTGCCTGGGCTGACGGAAGGATAGACCACATATGCACAAGACATTGGTTCGATTGGCAATGGTTCTTTCCATCGCATTGTCGCTAGCGCTGAGCATTGGCACGGCAAACGCTCAGCCCCACGATCCGAGTTACCTAACTCCTACACAACTAGCGTACCTGCACCACAAGTTCGGTAAAGTACTTCCGGACGGTGTCTGCGGGACGATCAGTATCAAGACGCTGGCTTCTGCGGGGCCATCCGCGGTTGATAACGGCAACTACAATCTAACGGTTGAATTCCAGGCAGCGTATGATTCGCATGACCCTTTGACGTGGTGTGCGGAACTCCGCTCCAATATTCATGTGACTGGCCATACCTCAGTGTTTAGCCAGACGATTTACGCCGAACTCGGCAGTAACGAAGAAAATTGTGGCTCGACTGACTGCTTCAGCGGCCAAGGTGGCCAACAATGCCGACTTTTGGGTAACTGAACACTGGATATCCACTAGCAACAACTGTGGATATGCCGTCAGCGATGTGGATGGCAACGGAGCTGTTCCTACGAACTCAGCATGTGCGTAGTAGGTTCCATGGAATAGCGCTAAGCTAGCCATCACCTGCATCACCGGAAGATTGGACAACATAGTAACTGTCCGATCTTCCGGTCGCTTGCATATGCAGATCCCCTGCAATCGAGCCATCTCGCTCCCCTGGCCAGCGCACATGCCTATGATGGGCAGATGAGGAGAACACCATGCCCACCGACGAGCGCACTACCAAAACGATGGGTGGCTATACGGATGCGCTGGCGGTGGCTATCGCGGCGGCGCGGGAGGTGGGCGCGTGGCTGCGGGGGAGTTCTTGTGGGGAATGAGCCAGCGCCCCTGGCTCGTCGTTCCATATAACCAGGGGCGCTAAGGTCGCTTTACTGTTCGGCGGCGAGTAGTTGGAGAACGGGGTGGCCGTCGCTGAGGTTGAGCCACGCGGTGGGCTGGCCGGAGAGATCGGGCGCGATGAGCAGCACCTCGCCACCACGGAGGATGAATTCGGGGTCGCTGGCTACGCCGGATGCGTTGGCCAGCACGGCGTCGGCGGCGTCGCTATCTAGCCGGTGCGCCAGCACACCCATGCCTTGAATATCTACTTGCCAGAGGTCGTGGCCAACGATCAGCCCATTTTCGGCGCTCGCGTTCTGCGCCACGTAGAGCTGCGTGCCATCGCTGGACGGGCTGGCGGAGAGCTGGCCGGAGAAGGTGACGTTCTCTGGTGACGGCGGGCCGCCTAGCGCGATATCGCCGAGCAGCGTCGGGCCAGTCGCGGTGACGTCCATGACGAAGACCTGCGCGTCGGGGCTGCCCTTGACCACGAGCAATTCGGGTGTGGCCGGGGTCGCGGGTGTCGCGGTTGGTGTGGCGGGCGCTGGAGTCTGGGTCGGGTTCGATATGAGCAGTTGCGTGAGGGTGAAATCGCCGCTGAGCGCAAGCTCCTGCACGGTTTCGCCGGTGGTGACGCTGATGCGCCGCACCACGCCATATTGCCCCGAAGATGGCGTATGCAGGGTCAAAAGGTCATAGAGCCACTGGCCGTCCGGCGAAACGGCGAGCGCGCCGCCCGCCGCAAGCGTGAATGTGCCGCCAGTGGCGTCTAGCTGGGGAATCTGGTTCGGGAAGACGGAAGAGGGCAGGCTGCCGGGCGGTGGCGGCTCGGGGATTGTTTGGGACACGGAGGGCGACATCGTACTGGAGATCTTGCCGTCGTGTGTGCCCACGACGAGGATACGCACGCCGGTGGCATCCGGGTGGGGCAGCGCCAGACCGATGTAGGCTTGCGAACTGTCGGGTGAGATGGCGAGCGCGTCCGCTGGACTCTGGGCGGGGAGGCCGCGCGTTCCAGGGAGGGCGAGTGGCGTGACGTAGCGCACTTTGCCGCTCTGGATGTCTATCGCGATCAGCGCTTGCTGGCGCTTGCTGTTTGGCGAGGTCAATTCATAGAGCGTGCGGCCATCGGGTGAGGCGACGATGGCAATGGGTAGCTGGCCCGCCTGGGCGGTATGGAGCGATTGGCTGGAGGCTGGCAGCGAGTGGCGAACTGCGCCGGTATGCTCGTCCACCGCAATGACTTCACCTACCTGCCAGGTGGCACCCGCGCTGTCTTGTATTGGTACGACTTTATCGGTGGCGGCCAGCAGTGTGCCGCCCGACGCGGCGGCGGGCACGTGACTCAGGCCATTCGAGGAGCGCGAGACGCTCTGGGCGCTGGCCGTATAGAGGACGCCGACGATGAGAAAGGCGACCACTACGACGACACCGATCACACTGGCGATGCCAATCGCGCCCGCCCGGCTGGCGACCCCAGCCACGCGCAGCACGCTGCGATAGGCGTGGCCCCGGCGCGCATGCGTGCGAACGGTGTCGCGCAGATCGGGCACGAAGGGCACAGGCTCGCTGCCCAGCGCGGCGAGCAACTCATATGGCTCGCGCAGCTTGGCGGAACGTTCGCCACAGGTTTCGCAGAGCACGATGTGCTCGCGCACGGCCAGCGCCACATCTGGTGGCAGTTCGCCGGCAAATTCAGCGACCAGCAGTTCTGGCTCCAACGGACACTGGAGGGTGCGTAGATTGCGTCGTCTGGTCGTTACCCGATGTATGCGTAGAGGAACCTGCCCCAGATCTGGGGCTTCCTCACGTCTCGTTGCCATGCTTGCGCCTCTTCCACTGCGCCCCGGACGCCACCACCAGCCTCCGGTCACCGCGCCACTAAAGAACATGCTGGATGATTATCTGGATGATTGTTTGGATGATTGCTGCGTTGCGATCTTTGGTATGGGCCTCGTTGCCCATCTAGTTGTCGGCGTTCGTCGCCAGCGTGTCTGACTCGTTGGTCAGCACTGGCACGCGGCGGAATCGCTCTGGTTCCGTAGCAAGGAGTGCGCCGGATGGCGGCTCCGCTGGAGTATCGCTTGCAGTTGGCGGATTCTCGACCAGCGTGGTCTCGATGATCCGCTCGTGCTCGCGGGGCAGCACGGCGGCAGTGTCACGCGGGGGCAACGTGGTGACGGGAACGCGCCGCACAGCCGGACCAGGCACGACTGGCTCAGGCAGTGGGAGCGGCGTCAGCGCGGGGACTTGCCGCGCCTCATGCGCCTTGCGCGCGACCGCCGCAGCGGTCGCGGCATCTAGCTCCACGGGTATCTCTACGGACACTGCCGTATTCGCGGCATCTGCCGCATCTGCCGCGCCAGCATCGTCGCTGGCTTCTCCTTCGGTGGCCGCAACGACACCGTCCGCATGGATTTCGTTTTCGATTTCGGCTGCGCCAGAACGTTCGGCGTCATGCGCCACGCTTGATGCGACGGGGACACCGCTGGCGGTCGCTTCGGCGAGTTCACCGGGCGTATCTATGCTCTGCGCCTCTGGCACGGAGAGTGCGGCCTCGACGATGATCTCGGTAACAGGCTCAGCGGCGACGAGGTTCGCGCGCACTGACGCAGCGGTGGATAGCCCCGCTGGTTCTTCGGCCACGACCAATGGCGCTTCGGCTTCTGGCGTCGCGGTCGCCGTGGCCACGCGCCACTTCGCAGAGGAGCTGGCTGATTCCATGCCATCATCGACGGCCCTGGCATAGGATCCCGGCGCAACGTCACCGGCCGGCGGGAGCGAATCGGGCATCGTGTGGCTCTGCCATACCCGCGTGGAGCCATTGGTATGCTCAGGCTCATCGAGCGTGGGGGCGTAGGTAGCGGGCGGATCGGGGGCGCGAGTGGGGCTGATAGCTTCGGAGGCGATGCCCAGGCTTGCGGTGGCGGCTTCGTAGCGCTGCGCGAAGAGTTGGAGTCCTTGCACGATGCGGCGGCGCGCGGCAGTGGCGGTGATGCCGAGGGCACGCGCCACTTCGCTCTGGTTCAGGCCAGCGACGAGGTGCAGCGCCAGACATTGGGCGTCGCCATAGGGAAGTTCAGCCAGCACGGCGCGTACCAGACGGTTCCGCAGTTCGTCGCGGGGGTCCTCGGTATCAAGGTCTTCATCTATGGCGAGCGCGCTGTAGGTATCTTCCGGGGGCTGGTCAGCGGCGGCTTCGGGAGCGCGGGCGTCGGTGGGCGCGGCGCTCTGCGGCCAGATCAGCTCGCGCAGTTGGCGGCGGGTGCTGCCGGTGATTTCGGTGAGGCTATCCCATCCGACGCGCAGCCGGTGCGACGCGCCGCCACGGGCGGGCAGCAGACGTACTGGCTGGCTCGGCTGAGCTATTTGCTGGGGGCGCTTGCGCGCGGAACGAGGGGAGCGCAAGGCTTCCAGTCCGGCTTCGGTGCTGGCGCGCAGCAGCCAGAGGCGCAGATTCTCGCTGCCGTGGGGTCCGCGCAGGCGGCGTTCCATCCGCACGAAGATGCGCTCGCCCTGCTCGCGCGCTCGCGCGTAGTCGCCGCAGAGCCGCGTGAGATAGCGCGTGATCGGCGCCTGATAGCGCGCGACGAGCGCCGCGAGCGCCCAATCCGCGCCTGCCGCCGCCTGGGCGGCCAGCCGCTGCTCGCGCTCGCGCTCCACGTCAATATGCGGTCCGTTCTCCGCGAAGACATCCTGCCAGATCATATTCGTCTACCCTCCCGGACGGCACGCAAGCGGCGGACCGCGATATGATGATAGAACGTATACGTACATTATCATGTACGGCTTGCTCGCCCGTGCGAGCTTCTTCATCACAGGTATAGCAAAGTGGCGTGAAATTCGCCTCTGAAATAATGCCTAGCAGCGTCCCTAAACGGTGACGACTGCACCTCATATCTGGCAAACAGCGGAATGTGTGCCCCAGTTTGGAACAACCATTATCGCTGCCCTGATGACCTGCCAATATGTCGCAACATTCGCGCCGAAACGGACACATCGCGCGCATGGGATGCGCGAACAGGGGACGCGACCCGTACCGTCCCTCACTGCATAGGACGTTTGAGCGCCCAACTTTGCCACGCCAAAATGGCGAACGCGCTCGCCGTCGCGCTGCCTATCACCCAAATGTACGTGTAAGGCTGGCTATATGTTATGTGCCACATGTCACGGTCTTCTCACACGCACGCGAGTGCGCGAGCAGGGCATATGTTGGTTGACAGCGGCGGCCCGTTGGCGATAATGACAATATCCGTAATGGCTGCTCACTCTTGCGTGTACGGCAAGTCGCGATGAGCAGCAGATGTGAGCCCAGGGGAAGGCGGCGGGATATGCTCGCGAAGGTCAGCACGTGCGCGGTGATCGGGCTGGAGGGCGCGCTGGTGGAGGTGGAGGTGGATATCGGCCACGGGCTGCCCGCGTTCGCAATAGTTGGCCTGCCGGATGCCGCTGTCAACGAAGCCAAGGAGCGCGTGCGCGCGGCGATCAAGAATAGTGGGGCGATCTTTCCACTGCGGCGCATCACCGTCAACCTGGCTCCTGCCGATCTGCGGAAAGCTGGGCCTGCGTATGATCTGCCTATCGCCGTCGCGATGCTGATGGCTTCGGAGCAGATCGCGCCGCTCAGCGCGACGGGTGGAGTGGGCGTGGCGGATGATTGCCTGTTCCTTGGCGAACTCAGCCTGGATGGCGGTCTGCGCCATACCCACGGCATTCTGCCGATGGTGGCGCTGGCGCGAGATCGTGGGATCAGCGCGGTGTACGTCCCGGCGATGGATGCGCCTGAGGCGGCGCTGGTGGAAGACGTGGCGGTGTATCCGGTGGAGCATCTGGCGCAACTGGCGGCACATCTGCGCGGCGAGCAGGGCATCGCGCCGTATGTGCCTGATCCGGCGCTGCTGGCGCCCGGCGGCGATAAGACGTACCCGTATGATCTGGCCGATGTACGCGGGCAGGAGCATGTGAAGCGGGCGCTGGAGGTGGCGGCAAGCGGTGGGCATAACATGCTCATGAAGGGTCCGCCGGGGTCGGGGAAAACGCTGTTGGCGCGCACGGTGCCTTCGATTCTGCCGCGCCTGACGCTGCCAGAGGCGCTCGAAACGACCAAACTCTACAGCGTCAGCGGGATGCTCGCGGCGGAAGAGCCGCTGGTGCGGCAGCGTCCGTTCCGCGCGCCGCACCACACGACGAGCCATGCGGGGCTGGTCGGCGGGGGACGCTGGCCGCGGCCGGGCGAGATCAGTCTGGCGCATCGCGGGGTGCTGTTTTTGGATGAGCTACCGGAGTTCGGTCAGAATGTGCTGGAGGTGCTACGCCAGCCATTGGAAGATCATTGCGTGACGATCAGCCGGGCGCAGGGGACGGTGACGTTCCCGGCGAACTTCATGCTGATCGCGGCGATGAATCCGTGTCCGTGTGGCTACGCAGGCGATCCGACGCGGGAGTGTTCGTGTTCGGCGGGGAACATTCTGCGCTATCAGAAGCGCATCAGCGGGCCGCTGCTCGACCGCATTGACATCCACGTGGAGGTGCCGCGCGTGGAGTATGAGAAGCTGACCGACCGGCGCGAAGGCGAGCGTTCGGCGGAGGTGCGGGCGCGGGTGCAGGCGGCGCGTGAGGTGCAGGCGCGGCGCTTCGCGGGCACACGCGCAACCTGCAATGCGGATATGGGGCCAGCGGAGGTGCGCACATTCTGCGACGTTGAACCCGCCGCGCAGCCGTTGCTAAAAGCGGCTACGCAGCGCCTGCAACTCTCGGCGCGGGCGTTCCACCGCGTGCTGAAGCTGGCGCGCACCATTGCCGATCTGGCGGGCAGCGAGAGCATCGGCGCGCCGCATATCGCCGAGGCGCTGCAATATCGCCCGCGAGTGGAGGTGGGGTGAGAAGCGGACCGAGTAGAGTGGATGACTGGGACAATGGTGTCGCTTGCATAAGGGGTGAGTTGGGAGAAGGCGAGCCAGGTCGCCTCATGCCATTTGTGCGTCATTTGCGCACCGTGAGCCAGCAGAGGTCGCGAGGCGGCTTGACACCGAGGACGTGAAAGGGTAATTCGGGCCGGGCGGTGGCATCGAGATGACTCGTGGCCGCCAGCCCATAGAATCGTGTAGCGACCTCCCAGGCGTCCTCAAGCGTTGGGAAGGTGATGGTGAGATGACCGGGCAGCACGGTGTAGGTAAAGCCCTGAGCGATAAACCAGGTGGGGTCACTGGGCCATATGATGACAATGCGCCCACCGGGACGGGTGACGCGCATGAGTTCGTCGAGGCCGCACTTGCCCCCACGCGCCTCATCCGGGCCGAACGCCGAGCACGCGACAACCGCATCTACGCTGTTGTCAGGCAGCGGCACATGGCGGAAGGCGCCGCGATGGAGCTCAACGTTGCGAAGACCGGCTGCGGCTAGTTTGCAGTCCAGGAGGCGGAGCAGCGGCAGAGATGGATCCAGCGCGTAGACCGTTCGGGCGCGCCGCGCCAGGGGAAGCGTGACACGCCCAGTGCCTGCCCCCGCATCTAATACCACTGCGCCATCCACCCGCGCCACATCGAGTGCGCCCAGGTGGATCTGCTCGCCCGCCGTGAGCCGCTCGTACTCCTTGGGGGTCTTCCAATAGGTCAGTTCCCAAAACAGGCGGTCGAGCACGGTGCGGCGCGCTGATTCACGCTCGTTCGTGGTGATAGCCCGCTGGCGTGCTTGGGCGAAGATGGCGCGGTCATCCGGTGGGAGCGCGCGCGCGATACGTTGCCCCAGGTCGTCCAGTGGCAGTGTCTCCCGCGTCCCATCGCTGGCGAAGGCCCGTCCAGCAAGCGCTGGCGGCACCGCGCCGGAGGCAGTAGTGATAACCTCGCGCCAGTGGGTCGCGTCGAAAACGGCCAGATCGCCAAGGGAGAATGCCGCCGCGGCGTCTATGCGCATAGAGATACCCGCCTAGCAGGACTCAGGCCGAGGGCCGTTACTGGCTAAACCAGCCGATAGTCCGCCATTGATACTGTGGCCAAAAATATCGTGGTCGGCGCTGGTGGCGGCGCGTGGGTATGCGCTGGTATCTGTCTTCTGACCGCGACTTCACCAGCACCGTCTAGTTTTGCGCCGCCCCATCACCAACATGCTGTGTTCTAACTGTTGTTGTGACTAGCGT
Organism: Ktedonobacterales bacterium; assembly: GCA_030167145.1. Lineage (GTDB taxonomy): Bacteria > Chloroflexota > Ktedonobacteria > Ktedonobacterales > JADMIN01 > SMAG-U1939. The sequence goes on from CP126532.1 coordinate 2,253,547, forward strand.
CCGCGATAGGCGTCGGCGATGGCGGCTGTATTGTCATAGCCGACGAAGCGCGCTATCTTGCCATCGCGCACGGTCAACACATGCGCGCCGTCGCTGATGACCTCGCGGTTGGTGCGCGTGAGAGTGGATTCACCATGCAGCAGCACCACCACCGTGTCACCCTGGGCGATGAACTCGCGCGGCTCAAACGCACGGAACTGTGCATTCTCGCCCATCGTCCCCAGCCACTGCTGCACACCAGCCTTGCCACGATACGTTCCGAAGAGGGGTACGTCAGCGGGGCCAGGCAAGATCCACTCGACATCGTCGGCGAGGGCGTCCATGAATGCGGGGATATCGCCCCGACCAAACGCGGCATAGCCTGCCTGAACGCGTTGCAAATTCTCTTGCTCGGACATTGTTCTCTCCCTTGTTTGTTGCGTCTGGGCATCTCTTGCGCCTGGCGCGGTTATGAGCCGGACCACACGCCTACTCGATACTGGAATCAGCGATTTCGGCTACCGTGGCCCAAGACAATCTGGTCAAACACAGAATCGCGACGCCCATGCGGCGCACAATTCTGCCCCGCTCCCCAGACGCACCCACCAGCGGCCATCCGCCGCGCGGAAGGCGCCCACATCGCCGCCAGAGTAGGCCATCTCGAGTAGGCAGCCACGTGCCGGCCCGTCGGACAGCTCCTCCCAGGGGATCGCCGCGACGCTCGCGACGTTGCGCGCCATGATCACATTGTTCGGACTGGTCGCACTATTTGCGCTGTCTGCGATGGGCGTGTGGGTCGCGGCGCCATCGCTCATACCAGGCTCGCCGCCGATATCGTCGGCCATGTCTTCCCCTTCCTCATCTGTTTCCTCATCTGTTTCCTCATCTGTTTCCTCATCTGTGCGGACAGGGCGCCCAATGAAATAGCGCGCCCTGCCGTGGGTCTTAGCGAGTGAAGAAGTGAGCGAGAGGCGAATACTGGATTGCAGGCGGATCGGTCATACCGGCTCGCTGCATTGTCGGCGCGATGACCTCGCGCACCCAGCGCTCATGCGCCTCTTGTGTCTCCCACACTTCAGTGACCTGAAAGCCGCCTGAGACTGGGCCTGAGGCGTTGGCCAGGAAGCCAGGGAAGACCTTGAGCTGGTCAATCACTGGCGCAAAGAGGACTTCGAACTGCTCCGAGGTCATGCCAGGAACCTCTGTGCGCATCAAGATCATGGTTTGTCCCTTTCTTCGTGCGCTACGTGTTCTACGCGCGCTACGTTCTTGCCCCGGCGCACGCGTTTGGCGCCGTGGGCTTCGATGCCCCAAGTGTGCCCGAACGCGGCTCGTGTTTCCAGACGCAACCAACGCTGCCACCCACGCAATCACCCACGCATTCGAACCGCCGCGTGCTATCATGAGCGCGTAATTTCGTGCGGCGCGACGGTTGGGGATGCCAGCCACCGCGCGTGGCAAAGGTCGTGGGCGCCATGACGGATGAAGCGAGCGTAGAATTTGGCGAATTTCTGCGGCGTCGGCGGCGGGCGGCAGGCCTGACACAAGAGGAACTCGCCGCGCGAGCGGGGCTGAGCGCACGCGGCATCGCCGACCTGGAGCGGGGAGTCCGGCGGACTCCCCGCCGCGACACCGTTACTTTGCTCGTTCGCGCGCTGGGAGGATCAGCAGAGGACGAGGCGGCCTTCATAGCGGTGGTTCGCAGGGCCACTGTGCCGCCGCTCGTCGCGGCGAGTTCGCCTGCGGATGACGGTCCAGACACGGGAGGAGGGCACCGCCAGGGCGGAGCATCTGGCCGAACGCCTCACAACCTGCCCATACAGCCCACCCCTTTGCTTGGTCGCGACGAGGCGGTCCGTGCGGTCGTCGCGTTAGCGCGTCGCCCGGATGTGCGGCTCGTCACGCTGACGGGATCTGGTGGCATCGGCAAGACACGCCTGGCTATCCGGGCGGCAAACGACCTGCTGGATGACTTCGCTGATGGCGTCTGGTTTGTGCGTCTCTCGCGACTGACTGACCCCAGCCTGGTCATTCCCACAATCGCTGAGACGCTGGGCTTGAAGGAGGTAGGCGGACAGACAATCGCCGAGACGCTGCGCCTCTACTTGCGCGAGCAATGCACGTTGCTCGTGCTGGACAACTGTGAGCATGTCGCCGCCGCCGCTCCCAGTGTGGCCGACCTGCTGGAGACATGCCCCGCGCTCGCCGTGCTGGCGACAAGTCGCATGGCGCTGCATTTGCGAGGCGAGCACGAGTATCTGGTCGCCCCGCTTGGGTTGCCCCCCGCCACAGCACGCGCAGAGCTGATCAACGCTCCGGAGCGCCTGCTGGAGTATCCAGCGGCGGCGCTGTTTGTCGAGCGAGCGCGGGCGGTTCGTCCTGACTTTGCGCTGACGGAGACCAGCACGCTGGCGGTAGCGGAGATCTGTGCCCGACTGGACGGACTGCCGCTGGCCATCGAGTTGGCCGCCGTCCGCGTCAAACTCCTTCCGCCTCCTGCCCTGCTCATCCGGCTGGAGCATAGTCTCGGATTCCTCGTGGGCGGCGCACGCGACCTTGCTGAGCGGCAGCAGGCGATGCGCAGTACGATAGCCTGGAGTGAGAATCTGCTCTCCGCTGGGGAACGTGCGCTGTTCTGTCGGATGGGGGTCTTCGCCGGAGGATGCACGCTGGAGGCGGCAGAGACCGTTTGTGCCGCGCCAGAAGGGGCAGAGCCGCTGGGCATCGAGGTGCTGGGAGGTTTGGGCGCGCTGGTAGATCAGAGCCTGGTACAACAGCGCGAGGAAGGCGGCGAGCCGCGCTTTGGCATGCTGCAGGTCATTCGCGAGTACGCGCTGGAGCGGCTGGAAGCGAGCGGGGAGGCCGAGGCGTTGCGCCGAGCGCACGCGGCGTTCATGCTGGCGCTGGTCGAGCGGGCGGAGCCGAAGCTCACTGGATCGGATGCGGGGGCATGGCTAGACCGGCTGGAATGCGAGCACGACAACCTGCGGGCGGCGCTGAGCTGGGCGTGGCAGCGGGGCGAGGTGGAGACGGGACTGCGAGTGGTGGCGGCTGTGTTCCGATTTTGGATGGTGCGCGGTTACTTGCGCGAAGGGCGCGTGTGGGCAGAGCGGCTACTGGCGTTGGAGCCGAAGGACGCGGGCACAAGCTTGGGGGAAATACGGGCGCAGGCTCTGCGTGCGGCCGGTGTGCTGGCTCTCTATCAAGGGGATGAGGTTGCGGCAGGGAACTGGCTCGAACAGGCGGCGGCGCTGGGTCGGGCGGTCGGCGACCTACGAACAGTGGCGAACGCGCTGAGCAGCCTGGGTGTCATGGCGCTGGGCCAGGGCGACCTGGCGCGGGCGGAAAGCTGCCTGGAGGAAAGCCTGGCGCTCATGCGCGCGGTGGGTGAGCGCCGGGGCGTTGCGACCGTGCTGACAAACTTGGGAATCGTCGTCTATATGCAGGGGGATATAGAGCGGGCAGCGGCCGTCTTCGCGGAGGCGCTCGCGGTCAGCCGCGAGGTGGGCGACCGCGACCTTATCGCCACCAACCTTGCCAATCTGTCGTCTGTGGCGCTGCGCCAAGGCGAGGTGGCCAGGGCGGAGGCGCTGGGGCGCGAAGCGCTGGCGCTGTACTGGGAACTAGGCGACCCCCGCCGGTGCGCTGTGGGCCTGGAAGGATTAGCGAGCGCGGCCGGGATGGCAGGGCTGGGAGTGCGCGCGGCGCGGCTGCTGGGGGCGGCGGCAGCGGTGCGAGAGGCGCTGGGTACCCCGCAACCACCACAGGAGCGGGAGGAAGTCGAGCAAGCGACTGATGAGGCGAGGTCAAGCTTAGGTGAGGCGGCGTGGGCGGCGGCGCTGGCGGCAGGTCGGGCGCTAACGCTGGAGCAGGCAGTCGCCGAGGCGCTAGGCGACGACGGAGGGAACGGCTGATCAGACTTTCCCTATCTTCGACCTGAAACCTGACAGTCTGCGCTATCCGCTCTCTTGGCATCAAGGCGCATGCGCTTTCTATAGCACACACGCCCGCGAACACCTTCCATTGTTACTCGTGTTACTCGCATGGGTGTCCGTGTAGCTACGCGGGCGACCTGACGCGCGAGTGTATATGTTCGGCGGACACCATCGCCGATCTGGCGGGCAGCGAGAGCATCGCCGCGCCGCATATCGCTAGTTATTAAGGCTCCCAATCCTTCACTCTGCTGGGTAGAGCGCCTGGAATGCGGGAAGCGTGCGCAGCGAATCGAGGTCGGTGTCTTGTTTCGACCACTCGATCAGCGACGGATTCAGCGGCAGCGCCTGGTGTAGCGCCGAGATGGCGCGCTCTGGCTCAGCGTTGCGCGCGTAGTAGCAGCCGAGGTTGTAGAGCGCATTGGCGTAGGCGGTGGACTGGCCGAATAGCTCGCCGATGGTCGCTACTGCCGCCTGTTGCTGCGCCTCGGCACGGGCTGTATCGCCGCGCTCGCGATAGAGTTGCGTGTAGTGTTCGGCGGGATGCTCGAAGTAGTTGCCGGTGAGCGAGGTGGCGAGTGGCTGCCCGTTGCGCCAGGGATAGCGCTGTGGATCGGTGAGTTCATCATCCGTGAAGCCTGCCAGCAGGTCAGTGGCTTCGGTGAAGAGACGCTCAGACTCCGCAACCTGGTCGGCCCAGGGGGTTTGCTGCTGCTCCGCGAAGGTGCGCGCGTTGAGCGCCTCGAAGTCATCTTCGTTGGGCGGTTCCGTGCCGTCTTTTGCCGCCGCCAGCCGGATGACCGACTGCCGCCGCCAGAAATTCAGGTGCGCCAGGTGATCTTTCACTGCCCAGGCGCTGGCTGTGCCGGTGGCCATGCGCTCTGCTTCGCTGAGCGTGGCGATGAAGTCGCGCTGGTCTGCCGCGCCGCGCTGAATCAGCGCCATCAGCTTCGCCCGCATCGTATCGTTCGCGCTTGATCCCATCGGTGTTGCGCTTTCTCTCTCTGCGATCCACGGCGCCCACCGCGCCCGCTCGCCAGCATATCACATCGGCGGCGCTCAGCAGGTCAGAGCCGCAAAGCTATTGGCGCATGTTCTGAATGGGGCTGGCATACGTTGTGGAGATAGAGTACACTGCATCCACCCGACGTGCGCCTGGTACGTGGTGGGCTGGGGGACGGCAGCACGTTGGGGCTGAGCAGCGCGGCATTTTCTCGGTACAGGTGGGGTGGAGGACGCTAGCATATGCGGAAGAAGACCGTCCTGGTCGGGGTCATCTTGTTTGTGATCGTCGCGCTGCTGGCGCCGCTGGCGCTGGTGCAATGGCAGAGGTATCGCTCGCTCATCGCGCTGGCTGGCGCTCAGGCGCAAGCGGCTAATCCAATTGTCGCCGAGAACCAACTTCCTGGCACGCGCGATTGGCTGCCTACGAATCCGGTAAGCTATAGCACGACAACGCACCGTATGGCTGCTATCGAGGGATATGCGACAAAGACGAGTGTGGCCCCTGGCGAGAGTATCGGGTTCGCCGTCAGCACTACGGCGTCATCGTATCAGGCTGATATCTATCGTCTCGGCTGGTATGGTGGCACGGGCGCGAGGCTGCTCAAAACGGTCGCGCATCTGCCAGGATCGTTCTACGCGCTGCCGACTATGGATACGTCTACTGGATTAGTCGAGGCGCATTGGCCTGTGACTTTCTCGTTGACCATCCCCGCAAGCTGGACGACCGGTATGTATCTGGTCAAACTGACCTCGTCGGTGGGTAAGCAATCATACATTCCTTTCACACTGCGCAGCCTCCAGTACGCTGATCTCGCCTTCATCCATGCCAGCAACACCGAAAATGCCTACAACAGTTGGGGTGGCGCTTCGCTCTATAGCGATGAGACCGGAACATTAGCGGTGGGCCGCGCGTTCAAGGTGTCGTATGATCGCCCGCTGGCGAATGGCTCGCTCTATCTGCCCGGCAGCGGCAATCTGCTGCTGTGGGAATATCCGATGATTCGGTGGCTGGAGATGCATGGCTACAACGTCAGTTATTACAGCGATGTGGATCTCGAAACCAATCCAGGGTTGGCGCTCCAGCATCGGGCGGTGCTGATCGTGGGGCACAGCGAATATTGGAGCAAGGGCATGCGCGACGCGATCACGCAGGCCATCAGCCAGGGTATCAGCATCGGCAACTTTGGCGGCAATGACATCTATCGCCAGGTGCGTTTTGAGCCAGAGGTGAGCGGACAACATCTGCCGGATCGCGTGGTGGTCTGCTACAAGGACTGGCACTACGATCCGCTGTATGGGAAAGACAATGCGCTGGTCACGGTCGGCTGGCGCGATTTTCCCGTCGAGCAGCCGGAGCAAGCATTTCTCGGTTCGATGTGGGAGAGTTGGTTTACCGACAAGCTGCCTGGGGCCGCCTGGGTGGTGGCGGATGCCACGAACTGGGTCATGAACGGTACGGGCCTACGCAATGGCGATAGCATTCCGGGCATTGTGGGCTACGAATTCGATGCGGTATCGTCCACTGCGCCACAGCCGCCCGGAGTGGATGTCATTGCCGCCTCGCCCGTTACCGATGATAGTGGCGCGCACGACATCGCGAACACGACGGTCTATACGGCGGCCAGCGGAGCCACGGTCTTCAATGCGGGAACGATCTGGTGGCCGTGGGGGTTGGATGGCTTCAACCAGGCTGACCATCATACGCGCGTCGTCAGTCCGTACATCCAGCGCATCACGCAGAATGTGCTGAGCCGGTTTCTGCTGAGCAACCGACTGCGCGTGCCCCACGCCTCCACGCCCACAGTCACACTCACACCGATGAGCGTGCCAAAAGGCTCGGCCTCGCCTTCGGATCCCACTATGACGCTGGTGTGGGGCTATTGATGCTCGCCGATTCGAGATCTTCCGCTTTCGCATCGGGCTTGGGCGGGCGCGCCAGCGAGAGGACGATGGATGCGCCCAGGATGGCGACAATCAGCCCCAGCCAGAGCGCGAGCGGGGGATGGTAGAGTTCGGCGACGAGCATTTTGATGCCCACCAGCACCAGCACCGCCGACAAGCCATAGCGCAGATAGGCGAAACGGCTGACGGAGCCAGCCAGCAGGAAGTAGAGCGAGCGCAGACCGAGAATCGCGAAGACGTTCGAGGTGTAGACGATGAATGGGTCGGTGGTGACGGCGAAGATCGCCGGAATCGAGTCGAGCGCGAAGATGATGTCGGTCGTCTCTACTACCAGCAGCACGATGAGCAGCGGCGTGATGTAGAGCAGCCCGTGACGCCGCGTGAAGAAGCGCGCCCCCTCGTAGCCGTCGGTGACGGGGAAGATGCGCCGCGCCAGCCGCACGACGATATTGCGATTCGGGTGGATCTCGCCTTCTTTATGGAAGGCCATGCGCGCGCCGGTGATGACCAGGAACGCGCCGAAGACGTAGAACACCCAGTCGAAGGTGGAGATCAGCACCGCGCCAAAGGCGATGAGCAGCCCGCGCATCACCAGCGCGCCGAGCACGCCCCAGAGCAGCACGCGCTGCTGGTATGCGGCGGGGACGGCGAAGGCGGAGAAGATCAGCACGAAGACGAAGATGTTGTCTATGCTGAGCGTCTTCTCGATGATGTAGCCGGTGAAGAACTGTAGGCCAACGTCGGGTCCGCGCCAGAAGAAAATGAACCCGTTGAAGAGCAGCGCCAGCCCAATCCAGACGGCGCTCCAGATGGCCGCCTCTTTGAATGAGACCACGTGCGCCTTGCGGTTGATGACGCCGAGGTCGAGGGCCAGCAGACCCAGGACGAAGATATTGAAGGCCACCCATGCGACGAGCGTGCCCGATGCCATCGTGTCGCTCCAAACTCACTGCGCCAGCAAGCGCGCCACGTGCATGCCTCTCATGCCAGAGCATACGGCATAGAGGATACCAGGATTTCATAGGAGCCGGATGAGAGTTCCGCGACGGCGCTATACCCCTGACTTGGGCTGTGGTAAAATCGCCGTGGTATGCGCGCGGCGATGCCGCTGCGTGCGACAAAGCGAAGTAGCGGACGGAAAGGGGGATGGGGCCGGGTATACGCAGGTACGGGCATGAGCGCGGCTGGCTGGCCCCAGCTTGATATGGCAGAACAACGCAAGATTCGCGTGCTGGTGGCGAAGCCGGGCCTGGATGGGCACGACCGTGGGGCGAAGGTGATCGCGCGGGCGCTGCGTGACGCGGGCATGGAAGTGATCTACACCGGTATCCGCCAGACGCCGCAAATGATTACCGAAGCGGCGATTCAGGAGGATGTGGACGCGATTCTGATGAGCATTCTCTCCGGCGCGCATATGGCCATCTTCCCCAAAGTGATGGAACTCTTGCGCGAGAACGGTGTAGATGACGTGCTGGTGATGGCGGGCGGCATCATCCCCGATGAAGATATTCCGGCCATCGAGGCGATGGGCATCCAGGGCAACTTTGGCCCTGGCACGCCGATGAGCGCGATCATTGAGTACGTGCGCGCGCATGTCCACTCCGACCGGTTGAGCCAGCAACTCGCGCCGATGAGCACGGCGGGCACGGCTATCGAAACACCGGGCACGGGCGATGCGGCGGGGCAGGCGGCGCAGTAGCATGGCAGCGACCACATACCTCCCTATTGTCGAGCGGCTGCTCGCGGGCGACCGGCGGGCGCTGGCGCGGGTCGTCACCCTGATCGAGAACAACGCGCCGGACACACGGCGCATTCTGGCGCAGTTGCACGCCCACGGCGGACGCGCGCACGTCGTCGGTTTCACCGGCTCGCCAGGGGCGGGCAAGAGCACGCTCGTCACGGCGACGGCGCGCGAGTTGCGCAAGCGCGGCCAGCGCGTGGGCATCGTGGCGATTGACCCCAGCAGCCCCTTCACCGGCGGCGCGATTCTAGGCGACCGCATCCGCATGATGGAACTGGCCGGTGACCCCAACGTTTTCATACGCAGCATGGCTAGCCGGGGCAGTCTGGGCGGGCTTGCCGTGGCGACGCGCGATGTGGTGCGCGCGCTGGACGCGGGCGGCTTCGATACGATCATCATCGAGACGGTGGGCGCGGGACAGGCCGAGGTGGAGATCGTGCGCGCGGCGCAGACCGTCGTCGTGGTGACGGTTCCCGGCATGGGCGACGACATCCAGGCGATCAAGGCGGGCATCCTCGAAATCGCCGATGTTTTCGTGGTCAACAAGGCGGACCGCCCCGGAGCGGACCAGACGGCGGCGGAGTTGCGGATGCTGATGAGCCTGGACGAGCGCCGGAAAGAGCGCGGCTGGCGCGTGCCCATCGTCAAGACCAGCGCAGCCAGCGGCGAGGGCGTGCCAGAGCTGGTGGATAAGCTGGCGGAACATATCGCGTGGCTGCGCGAGAGCGGCCAGCTTGCCAGCCGTAGCGGACGCCAGGCGCGCAGCGAGATGCTGGCGCTGCTGCATCAGGCGCTTCTGGCGAAGATCGAGGCGACGGTCAGCCCCGACGAGTGGCAGCAGTTGATAGACGAAGTAGTAGACCGCCAGCGCGACCCGTACACCGCCGCCGATGAGATTGCCCGCCGCATCGGCCTTGCCCCGTCGCTGGGCGGGTGGGAGTGAGCGCTCATCCTTGCGGCGGTGCGAGATCCGATTCCGCATGCGGCACTGGCATGGGCGCATAGGCCAGCGCCTGACGTAGCCGCATGTGTGCCAGCGCGGGGGCGCGCAGCCGCAGCGTATAGCGCCGCAGACGACGGGGCGCGGTAGCGCGTGCTTCTTGCTCGCGCCGGAGCAATGCGCGCCCGAAGAGTGGATAGAGCACCGCGCTGAGAATCGCGACGCAGAGGACCGCGCCGTGCGTGCTGGCCTGAAGTTGTCCCAGGTTGATGCCCACCTGCGCGATGGCGACCATCAGGGTGAGCGGCGCACCCAGCAGCAGCGCGGCGGGCAGCGACGCCCGCCAGGAGAGTCCCGCCAGGGCGAGCAGCGGCAGCGCCACCAGTCGCACCAACAGCATCGCGATTAGCAGCCCCAGCACCAGCTTGATAGCGTCGCCGCGCAGCAGGTCGGTGAACCGCAGGCCCATGCCAACGGTAATGAAGAAGATTGGTACGAAGAATCCCTGGCCCATGGTCGTCAGTTTCTTCGTCAGCGTGTTTTGCCCACGGAAGGCGAAACTGCACACTGCGCCCGCGATGAAGGTTGCCAGGATCTGCTCGACGTGCAACAGCACGGCGATACCCGCGAACGCCAGCATGAAGGCCAGCGCGGCACGCACGCCTAGCTCCGTTTCGTCGCGCAGAGCGAAGAGGCGGCGGAATGGCCCCGGATTCTCGCCCGCCGCGCGATTCAGCCAGCGCAGCATGACGTAGCCGGCCAGCAGCAGCGCGAGCAGTTTGAGGATTGCCAGCGCCAGCGGCCAGCCGACGCCATAGCGGCTTACCAGATCGTAACCAGTGACTTCGAGGATCGTGAAGAACTCGCCAATTGCGCCAATCACCAGCAAGGTCTGCCCGAAGGGGGTCTGCGCGAGGTTCATTTGCTTGAGCACGACGAGTAGCAGGCTGATCGAGAGCGCGCCGAGCAGCAGGATGTAGATTGGTGGCAGCCGGAAGAGGACGCCCAGCAAGAACGCGATAGCCTGCAACCCCAGCGCGGCCAGCCCCGAACGCGCCAACAGCAGCGGGCCACGCCGTTCGAGCAGGGTGAAGTCTATCTCCAGGCCTGCCAGGAAGAGCAGCAGCAGAAAGCCGAACTGCGCCAGTGTGGTGATGAAGACGCCGGGATGGTCCGCGCCGGGGAGCAGATTCACCACGAGGATGCCGTAGAGCATCTCGCAGGGAGCGGTAAACCAGCCAATGCGCTCGCTGACCAGCGGCACGAGGAACGCGCCCGCCGTCAGCACCAGCAACATCAGCGCCTGCCGATCATTCACACGCGCCCTCCTTCCCACATCAACCGGGTTGACAGCAGCGTAAACCGCCAGCTTAAGAAGCAGATGAGGAACGGCTGAAGGGGAGTTAAGGATTGGGCGCGGCATGTCGCCGCAGATTGCGGGCGCTGCGACTTTTGTCGCGGCATTCGCAGGCCATGATGCGGCATGCTCTACGGTGAGAAGTCAGGCAATTCATACTGCTGTGGAAAGAAGGCATGTATGCGGTGCGAGGAATGTGAGGCAACGCTCTGGCAGGCGGGCGAGGTGGCTCCGGCGGGCGTCTATATGCGTGTGGACGACGATACGCACGCGCTGATCCATCTCGATGAAGCGGGGCCGCTGCCGCCGTCGTTCGACGGCTACATCGCCGTGTATCGCAGCGCGGCGCACCCCTGCGCCTGCCCGGCGCGCACGGGGCAGCCATGCGATGGGCGGGCGTGCGCTATGGCGCGAAGCGCCACCAGCGCCAGCGATGCGGCGAGTAGCGCATAGCAACATCTGGTGGCATACTTTCCGCTGATTCCTGAGCACTAGGGCGTACCACTTACCGTACTCACCTGATGACAATGCAACGCATGCAATGATACGATGAAGCAAATGTGCGTTTGGTCGTGTGTCCTCATGGACATGCGCGCTGCGTCTGTTTGGGCGGCAGACCGCCGCAAGGTCGAGGATATTCTGTGAGTGGTCCGTGATGCCAGCGCATACGATTAACTCATCGGCATCGCTATTATAGAGGAGACGCGGGAACGATTCTTCCCGCATCTGCGGCAAGTATCGGAGGGAGGCGGCCCAATGGCACAGGTGAGCATATCGCGGGAGGAACGCGGCGACATCCCCGCCACGCCAACGGTGGTCGCACGGCGCACCAGCCAGCGCACCCGCGCCGTCATCTTCGGCGTGCTGGCGGCGGCGGCGCTGGTGCTGCTGATCGCGATTGGCTCGCGCGGCTTCCACTGGTTCGACGCGGCGCTGATCGGCTATGCCGTTGCCTCCGTCTTCGCGGTCGCCGCCGTCACCTACAAATACACGTTCTGGCTGATGCGCCCGCAGACGGGGCGCTACTTCTGGCGTAGCTGGCGGCTCTTCTTCTCGTTCGCGAACTTCCGCCGCTATGCCGCGCTGATTCCCACCGCCATCTTCACCGACCTGCTCACGCAGCAATTTATTCGCCGCCGCGCCACCTATCGTTGGGTCACGCACCAGCTTATTTTCTGGGGCGTCGTACTCTCCTGCGCCATCACCTTCCCGCTCACCTTCGGCTGGCTGCGCTTCACACAGACCACCACTGGCGAGTATCATCTCTGGGTCTTCGGCTTCCAGTTCTTCATCTTTGGCCCGAACTCCATCCTGGGCTTCCTGATCTACCATGGGCTGGTCATCACTTCGATTCCGCTCTTCATCGGCCTGATTATGGCGTTCCACCGGCGCTTTCACGATCTCGCGCTGATCGCCATCCAGCGGTTCCGTTTCGACCTGATGCCGCTAGCGCTGCTCTTCGCCATCGTCTTCACCGGGCTGGCGCTCACCGCAGATAGCACCTTCTTCGGCGGCGCGTATTACTGGTTCATCTCACTCACGCACGAGGCCGTGGTTGTCTTCTGGCTGATCTCGCTGCCATTCGGCAAGTTTTTCCATATCCTCGAGCGGCCCGCTACTGTGGGCATCGAACTCTACTGGCGCACTGGCGAGGATAGCGAACAGCACACCTGCCCGCGCTGCGGCGAGCCATTTGCGCCGGAACGCTTCATCCGCGACCTGAAGCGCACGACGTATGACATCGGCCAGAACTACGCCGTCACCCCCGCCGCTTCGCAACTGCCCGCTGGTACGCCGCGTGAGAGCATCCCGCGCGAGCGCGCCGCCAGCGCTATCTGGTGGCAGGATTTCTGCCCAGACTGCAAACGCATCATGCGCGCCGAGGCCAACCTCGCCGCGCTGGGCCGCGACGGTAATCAATTCTTGTAGATTGATAAATAGATTGACGAACCGCCTACATCGCCAGGAAGGCCAGGATTCCCATGAGTGTAGATAAGGGGCTTTTCAACCCACGCCAGACCGATACCTATGATTTCTACGAGGGCAAGCCGGCGCCGTGGAACTCCGAGGAGGAGATCGAGCGCCTGGTGCCGACGCATTGCTGCTATTGCGGCGTGCAGTGCGGTATGTATCTCAAGGTCGCGAAGGGTAAGGTCGTCGGCGTAGAGCCGCGCTATGACTTCCCGCTGAATCACGGCATGCTCTGCCCCAAAGGCACCACCGCGTACCAGACCGTCAACCATCCCGACCGGCTGACCTATCCGCTAATGCGCCGCAACGGCAAGAACAGCCCGCTGGAGCGCGCAAGCTGGGATGAGGCGCTCGACACCATCGCGCGGCGCTTCCGCGAGATCCAGGGGCAGCATGGCGCGGATGCTGTCGCGGTGTATAGCGGCTCTTCGATGACCAACGAGAAATGCTACCTGATGGGCAAGTTCGCCCGTGTGGGGCTGGGCACGCGCCACTGCGACTACAACGGGCGGTTGTGCATGTCTTCGGCTACCGGCGCGAATGACCGCTCGCTGGGCATTGACCGCGCCGCCAACCCCATCAGCGATATGCTGCACTCGGACGTGATCTTCGTCATCGGCGCGAATGTCGGCGAATGCTTCCCCATCGTCACCAGCTATCTCTGGCAGGCGCGCGACCGGGGCGCGAAGCTGATCGTCGCCGATCCGCGCCAGACGCCCATCGCCCGCACCGCCGACGTCTTCCTGCCGCTGCGCTCCGGCACGGACTCGGCGCTGCTCAATAGTATGCTCTACGTGCTGATCACCGAGAATCTGGTGGATGAGGATTTCATCGGCGCGCGCACCAACGGCTGGGAAGAAACCAAAGCTGAGGCGCTGAAGTATCCGCCAGAGCGCGCGGCCAAGGTCTGCGGACTGAAGCCGGAGACGATCATCGAAGCGGCGCGGCTCTACGGGCAAGCCAATGCGGCGATGATCTACACGGCGCGCGGCCTGGAACACCAGAGCAAAGGTGTAGATAACGGCGTGGCCTGCGCGAACCTGGCACTGGCGACTGGCAACTTTGGCAGGCCGGGCGCGGGCTATATGACGCTGACCGGCCAGGGCAACGGTCAGGGCGGACGCGAGATGGGCCAGAAGGCATCGCAACTGCCGGGCGAGCGCGAGATCGAAGATCCCGAAGACCGCGAATATATCGCCTCGATCTGGGGCATCGAAGAGGTGGACCTGCCACATGCGGGCTACCCCGCGACGCTGATGATTCCGGCAATGGAGCGCGAGGAGATACGCGCCTGCCTGATGATCTGCTCGAATCCGATGGTCTCGCTACCCGATCAACATACGGTGGAGCGGGCGCTGCGCGGGCTGGATCTGTTCGTGGTGATAGACTTCTTCCTTTCTGAGACGTGCGAGCTGGCCGACATTGTGCTGCCGGGCAATGTCTGGGCCGAAGATGAGGGAACCACCACCAGCCTCGAAGGGCGCGTCATCAAATACAACCAGGCCGTTGAGCCACCTGGCGAGGCCCGGCGTGACTGGGAGATCATTGGCGATCTGGCGAAGCGGCTGGGCAAGGGGCAGTATTTTCCCTACACCTCGGCGCGCGACATCTTCGACGAGATGCGCCTGGCGACCAAGGGCGCGAAAGCCGACTACTTCGGCATCACCTACGAGAAGATCGAGGAGCAGAACGGCGTCTTCTGGCCCTGCCCCACGCCCGAAAGCACTGGCACACCGCGGCTCTACGAAGAACGCTTCGGCTTCCCAGATGGCAAGGCGCGCTTCCACCCCATTCCGTACATCCCGCCCGCTGAGGAGCCGGACGAGGAGTATCCGCTGGTGCTGACCACGGGACGAGTGATCTATCACTATCTCTCTGGCAACCAGACGCGCCGCACGCCGTTCTTGCTGGAACAGGCGCCCTGCCCCTGGGTGGAGTTGCACACGACCATGGCGCAGAAGCTCGGTATCAATGATGGCGATTGGGTGACGGTGCGCACACGGCGTGGTGAGATGACCGTGCCCGCGCTGGTGGTGCGCTCGATCCGGCCCGATACGCTGTTCATCCCGTATCACTACGGGCATACGCAGGCGGCGAACATCCTGACCAATCCGGTGCTGGAGCCGATGAACAAGATTCCCGAATACAAGGTCTGCGCGGCCTCGGCGGTGCGGGCGGAGCGTGCGCCAGACTGGGCGAAAGATCTCGACCCGGAGTTGCTGAAGCAAGCGCGGCGCAGCCGTAAGACGCTGCCCAGCGCGGGGGCGAACGTGGGACCGCGCGTGCCGGGAGTTCCAGGCGCGTAGACGCATGCGCGAGAGCGTCCACCGGACGCATTGGCGTATGCTTGGAGACGGGCGTCCACCGGACGCCCCTACGGGGAGGTGGAAGTCTCACCTATGGCGGTAAAACGCATCTTTCTCGATCCGTCGCGCTGCATCGGCTGCCGCTCATGCGTGGCCGCTTGCCGCGAGTGCGACACGCACAAGGGCGAGACGATGATCTTCATAGACTATCTGAATCGCGGCAACACGGTCGCCAGCTCGCCGACGCTCTGTATGCACTGCGAGGAGCCGCTGGCCCCGTGCGCGCAGGTCTGCCCGGCGCAGGCGATTCTGGTCAGCCCCGATGGCGTGGTGCATCAGGCGGACGAGACACGCTGTGTGAACATTCGCAACTGTGTCTACGTCTGCCCCTTCGGCGTGCCGAAATTTGATGGGCCAGGGCGCTATATGCGCAAGTGCAACCTCTGCTATGACCGCACCAGCATCGGCCTGCCACCGATGTGCGCTTCGGTCTGCCCGACGCAGGCGATCTTCTACGGCACGTATGAGGAATGGATTCAGTCCGGGCGGGCGCAGCAGGGGGCAAAGCCGGTGAATGTCTTTTACTTCGGCAAGCAGCGCGTGCGCACGCGCAACTATGTGGTGATGCGCGAGGAGCAGGACGCGCTGGACCTGATGGCGCTGGCGGCGGAGGCGAGCCTGGGCAACCTCTCGACAACGCCCGCCGCGACCGCCGATGGTGAGGTTGAGCCGTGGGTGGAGGCTGATAGCGCAGGCATTCCAGAGCGCATGGCGCCGCCACAGCCCTGGGCGCCGCGCACTCCAGCGCCGCTGCCCGCACCCGTCGCCCCACCTGCCCCCGCGCCCGCGCCCGAACGCGAGCCAGCCCCCGTCGGACCAGAGCCAGTCCCTGTACCATAGCTGTGTGTAGGGGCGTGCGGCATGCGCCCACGGAGGAATGCAAGACGATGGATGATGAATATCTCGACAATGCGGCGGTATCCGACACGACTGCTGCCTCGGACGCGGGCAAGCCAGCCGGCGCGGCGGAATCTCAGCCGCCGCAGCATCAGGAGTGGCGCGAAGAGTTCCCGTACCACTGGCGCGCGGACGATCTGGTGACACGGCGCGATACATTGCGCTTCCTGGTGGCGGGGAGCGGCGCGCTCTTCATCGCCACTGCTGGCCTCGCGCTGGTTGGCGCGGTGCGCCCGGATGCCACCGCACAGCGTGTCGCGGTGGCGCGGGTGGGTGAACTGGCCGTCAACGAGGCGCGGGTCTTCGACTTCCCCGACCAGTATGGCCAGGGCATTCTGGTGAATCTGCCGGGCAAAGGGCTGGTGGCGTACAGTGACGTCTGCACACATCTCTCGTGCGCCGTGCTGTACCAGGCTGACCAGCGCAAGTTTCACTGCCCCTGCCACGAAGGCTACTTCGATGCCTTTACCGGCGAGCCACTTGCAGGGCCACCGGTGCGCCCGCTGCCGCTGATCGAGTTACAGATCGAAGACGGCATGATCTATGCCGTGCGGGAGGTAGAGCGATGAGCGTGGATACCAGTGGAATGGACAATGCGAGCCGCGACGCTAGCACTCAGGCTGAGGTCAGGCGGGTCGCCAACCCGGACGATCCGCCCGTCCCACCGCGACGCAGCACCTACGCTACGGCGGCGAGCGAATCCAGCGGCGCGCCAGGGCGAGTGGCCATCGTGCAGGGGCAGGTCTACATTGTCGGCGCGATCCTCATCGCGCAACTCTTTCTCTGTACAACGGCGCTCTTCGAGCTACTCTCCGGCAATAAGGATGTCCTCTGGGGCATCGCGGCGGCCAGCCTGGGCGGTTTCCTCGTCGCGCTGCTGGTGACGCTGTGGCCGCGCCGCCGCAGCAAGGGCTATTGAAGGCTATTGATCGGAGCGCACCCGTGGCCGAGAACGAGCGAAACGACGAGACTGATAAATCGCCCGCGCCGCCTCCCGGTGAGGGCTATCGCTACCGAATTGACCGCGAGCACCCCATCGGCGGCGAGATGTCGGATGTGCTGCGCGGCATCTTCGTGCGCCTGCGCCTACCGTGGCTCTTGCGCCACTACTCACAGACACCTGTGCTGGCGATCTTCTCGTTCCTGAATGGTGTGCTTAGCATCGGCATCATGTCGGTGCTGGCGGTCATCACCGGCTCGCCCTTCATCTTCCCGTCGCTTGGCCCGACGGCGTTTCTCTTCTTCTATACTCCCACTGCGCCGACTGCCTCGCCGCGCAACACTATCTGCGGCCATCTGATCGGCGTGCTCGCCGGCTACTTCGCCTTGGTGGTCACCGGGCTGACCAACGCTGGCCCCGCGCTGGCTACCGGCGTCACCTGGCCGCGCGTGATCGCCGCCGCGCTCTCGCTGGGCCTCACCGCCGGGCTGATGGTGCTGCTCAAGGTGCCGCATCCGCCCGCTGGCGCGACCACGCTGATCATCTCGCTCGGCATCCTGACCCATTTTTCTCAATTGGTCATCCTGATGGCCGCCGTGGTACTGCTGACGGTGCAGGCATTCGTCATCAACCGACTTGCGGGTATAGATTACCCGCTGTGGAGTCCACGACAGGCGTCGGCATCAGGGGCAGCGGCATCCAGCGCGAGCACTATGCGCCTGCGCTCGTGATGATATACTTGAGCAATGCATGCCGTATGGTAGTCAAGCCGAGGTGATGAGATGAACTATACGATAGAACTATCTGAGCACGCCGAACGTGTCATCGCTGCGGTAGCAGCTTTGCACGGCGTGACTCCTGATGAGTATATCCAGCAGTTTATCACGGCTTGGGCTGCCGAACTCACCACAGATGAAGAACTCGATCCTGAACAGGCATGGTTTTGGGCGCCGGAGTGGCAGGCAGGTGAGCGCAAAGCGGATGCGGATTATGCTACGGGTCGCACCACACACTACGACAGCGATGAGGCGTTTCTGAAGGCGTTGGAGGAACATATCAGCGACGCCACTGAGACTCCTGATGCCGACTCGTGAGATTCTTGATACGTTCTGGAAGGACTGGAGCAAGCTCACTCCCGCGCAGCGGAGCCTCTTTCTGGACGCGGTACGCCAATTCGTTGATGATCTGAAACGTGGCCAGGGATTTCGTGGCGGGCTGCGAGTAAAAGGTGTACAAGGTCATCGTGGTGTTTATGAAATGACCTGGGCTCCCGTTGGCCGCGCGACCTTCGCATATGGAACATCACCGCAAGCTGGTGATGTGCATATCATCTGGCGACGCATTGGCGATCATAGCATTTTCAAGAATCCCTAGCCCCGTTGCGCGAGATACAGGCTTGCAAGGATGACCAGCCCGCCCGCTACCGTCGGCAATGTGATGCGCTCGCCCAGCAACGCCGCGCCCAGCCCCAGCGCCACCACCGGCTCCAGATACAGCCAGACCGCCGCTTTGCTCGCCGCGATGCGTGTTAGGGCAGTGTTGTAGCAGAAATACGCCAGCACCGAACACACTATCGCGAGATAGAGTATCGCCAGCCACTGCCCGGCGGAGAGCGCCGCCAGGGTGCGCCAGTCGCCAGAGAACGCCGCCAGCGCCAGCAGGCCAAGCGTGCCAGCGATCATCGTGCCGCCGGTCACGGTCAGCGGTGTGTAGCGCGCCCGCAGCCCGCGCACCAGCGTGGAGTAGACCGCGAAGCAGAGCGCATCGGCCACGAGACAGAGCGCGCCCAGCAGAAATCCGCCGTGTACCTCAATTGCGATGCCCTGCTGCCCCGCGACCACGCCCACGCCGACCACGCCCAGCAGCAGCGCCACCACCTGTCGCGCGCCCAATGACTCGCGCAGCGCCACCCGCGCCACCACCAGCGTTGCCAGCGGAATCAGCCCCACTACCAATACCGCCGCGATGCCCGCGTTCGTCAGGCGCACGCCCGTATATTGCAGCCAAAAGTAGACCGAGATGCCCAACTGGCCGAGCAGCAAGAATAGCGGTAGGTCCGCGAGCTTCAGCCGCTGCTCTGTCATCTGTTGCCGCGCCAGCAACGGCAAGAAGATCGCCGAGGCCAGCAGGAACCGCACCGCTGCCAGCAGTGTGGGGCTGAGCGCGGTGGCGTGCGCGCCCTCCGGAGAGAGAATCATCCGCGCGGCGACGAACGACCCACCCCAGACCAGCACGACGAAGAGCAGCAGGGCATACACCCCATAGCGTCGCGCGATGCTGCTCCGCGTCGCCACAAGCGGCGCGCTCTCCACGACCGGCTGACTCATCCGCCACCCTCACCAATTACTTTATGCGGCTCATTACACGCCCACGAATGCGCGGGGTTGCGGTAAAGGCCAGCCATGCTCTTGCGCAATCTCGACCCACTCCGCAATCAGCCGTTGCTCTTCTTCCCCCGCTGCCGTATAGGTATCCGCATGTGCGCGTGCGCCAGGCAATTCGGGGATGGTCACAATGAAAATATCATCTTCATCTGACCATTCGATCACCATGGAATAATGTGCCTGACTCATATCACCCATTCGCCAGCAGTTCGCGCAGCACCGTCGCGTTCGCGTGTGCGGTGTCGTGCGCGGCGAAGACCAGCGTCACCTGACCCTCTGTGGCCAGTGTACGCAGGCGCGCCAGCGCCGATGCCCCTGGCTCCTCGGCCAGTTCGGCTTCGTAGCGGCGGCGGAACTCTGGGTATTTCTCTGGGTCGTGGCCGTACCAGGTGCGTAGCTCGGCACTGGGCGCGACATCTTTCAGCCAGAGGTCCACCTTTGCGCGTTCCTTCGAGATGCCGCGCGGCCAGAGCCGGTCCACCAGTACGCGCGTGCCGTCCTCCGGCTCCGCTGGCTCATACGCACGCTTGATCTTTACCGCAATCGCCGCATTTTGCTTCGCCATGCTCGTATCCTCCTGGCGCGAACTGATGATTGACCTGTTCTATCGCACGCATCTCCATCACTGTACGACAAATCCTGCAGGAAGCGTCACCCCTGTATCTGGCAGCCAGGAAGCGCCGCGCGGTAGACTCAGGAATGCGCCCACCGTGGCCGGAGTTAATCTGAACCATCTCATTCGATACTTTTGGAGCATAGATGAACAGCATAGAAGCGATATGCGCGGGAATTGGGCCGCTGGATAGCGCGGCCATAGCCCAGGCCGAGGCGCGGCAGCAGCAATTGACGAAGCCAGCGGGGAGCCTGGGGCGGCTGGAAGAACTGGCGATCCAGATCGCGGGTATCACCGGCAATCCAGTGCCGAGCGTGGAGCGCAATGCGGTGATCGTCATGGCCGCCGATCATGGCGTCGTGGCTGAGGGCGTCAGCGCCTATCCCGCCGAGGTCACGCCGCAGATGGTCCTCAACTTTCTGCGTGGCGGCGCGGCGATCAACGCGTTGGCAGGGCAGGTGGGCGCGCGGGTCGTGGTCGTGGATATTGGCGTCGCGAGCGCTATCGAGCATCCGCAACTCGTCTCGCGCAAGATCGCGCACGGCACGGAGAACATGGCGGCTGGTCCGGCGATGACCCGTGAGCAGGCGCACGCCGCCATCCAGGTCGGGCTGGATGTGGTGGAAGCCGAAGTTGCGCGCGGGCTGGATCTGGTGGCCATCGGCGAGATGGGCATCGGCAACACCACCGCCGCCAGCGCTATCGTCGCGGCCTTCACCGGCGCGCCCGCCGCCAGCGTCACCGGCCACGGCACGGGCATCGGCGAGGAGCAACGCGCGCACAAAATCGCGGTGATCGAGCGTGCTCTGGCATGCAACGCACCGGACCCGCAGGACGCGCTGGACGTGCTGGCGAAGGTCGGCGGCCTCGAAATCGCGGGGCTGTCGGGTGTGGTGTTAGGCGCTGCCGCGCGGCGCGTGCCGGTAGTGATAGATGGTCTGATCGCCAGCGCCGCCGCGCTGGTCGCCGCCGAACTCTGCCCCGCCGTGAAGCCGTATCTCATCGCGGGGCATGCCTCGGTGGAACGCGGGCATCGGCTGATCCTCGAACGGCTGGGGCTGCGGCCGCTGCTGGACCTGGATTTGCGGCTGGGCGAGGGGACGGGCGCGGCGCTGGCGATGGGCGTCATCGCGGCGGCGGTGCGCGCGCACCGCGAGATGGCTACTTTCGGCGAGGCGGGCGTCAGCGAGCGCGACGAAACCGATTAGCTGGTATCACGCGTCGTCATCGGCGAAATCACGCGCCTCACTCATTGGCGTCGAATCCAAGTTGACGCGCTGCTGACTCTTCCCATGCGCGGGCTAGCGCCTTCAGTTCTACAGGCAGCCCCGCTAACATGAACAGCACGGCGTCCGCCTCGCGCGCCAGCCGCGCATTGGCGCGCCCCAGCAGATCACGGTAGACGCGACCGAGCGGATATGGCGGCACCAACCCCATGCCCACCTCATTCGAGACGAGGATCAGCGAAGCTGGTAGTTGGCGGTAGGCCGCGAGCAGGTCTGCGATAGCCCGCTGAACCCGCGTGTCGGCCACGGCCGCATCGAATCGCTCTTCATCCATCTCGTGACCCGCGCTATCCAGCAACAGATTCGAGACGAGGAGTGTCACACAATCGAGCAGCACGACGCCTGCCGAAGCGGCGCGCGCATCGTCTAGCAGCGCGTGCGCGGGATCGAGCGGCGCTTCGAGCGTGATCCAGTCCGCTGGGCGCTCAGCGCGGTGGCGTGTGATGCGCTGACGCATCTCGTCGTCGTCCGCCGTCGCCGTGGCAACATATGCGACCATTCTGCCCTGCGCCATCTGCCCCGCCAGCCGCTCCGCATAGGCGCTTTTGCCGCTGCGCGCGCCACCGAGAATGAGCACCAGCCGCTTCGGACGCATGCCATGCGCCCCTACTAGTCCACCCATCCCCTCGCGCGCATCGTCTGGTTCGCTCATCGTGCCCTCCTCTCTGTGCCGCTGCCCATATAGCGTATACTACCGCCAGAATGGGATGCGCAGACGAATGGGGAGGAGTGCGATAGCGGTGACGGTGGAGGAGATCGAGGCGTATGTCGCACCGAACTACGCGGCGAAGGACGAGATGCACAATCTGGCGCACATCCGGCGCGTGTATGCCCTGGCGGAAGAGATTGGCGGTCATCATCCACATGACACGGAGCTGCTGATGCTGGGCGCGTATTTGCACGGTATCATCTATGATGAAGGGCGAGAAGACGACATACGGCGCTTCCTTCAGAATGCACACCTCACGCCCGAACGCATCGAGCAGGCTATCCAAATTGCGTGGGAATCTCAGAAAGAGGGCGTGCCCGATATGATAGAAGGGCGATTGCTGCATGACGCACACCTGCTCGAAGGCGGCAAAACGTTCATCATCGTCAAATCGTTGGTGACGGGAACGGCGCGCGGGCAAACGCTGGCGGCGACGATTCGCTATATCGAAGAGCGTGTGCTGGGTCAGTTCGCGTGCTCGCTGCCAGAGGCGCAACGGCTATATGCGGAAAAAGAGCGCTGTGCAAGAGAGTTCCTCGCCGACCTGAAGCGCCATCTTTAGGTAGCTACCATGAATCACAACGGTCCCAATCACACGCCAGCGCACGACAAGCTCCACCCGCAAAGGCGCGGCGGCCCCTTCGACGGGCTGGCGCTTGCGCTGCAATTCCTGATGATCTTGCCGGTGCGCTCCAAGCGGGCGAATACTACGCTGGATGGGCCGCCGGAGATGGCTGCCGCGCTGCCGTGGTTTCCGGTGGTCGGCGCGCTGCTGGGGGGACTGCTGGCGCTGACCGATTGGGCGCTCACGCCGCTCTTTGCCGCGAATGTGCGCAATGTGGCGCTGCTGGCGCTGGCGGCGCTGCTGACAGGCATGCTGCATCTCGACGGCTTCATTGATTGCTGTGATGGGCTGCTTGGCACACGCACCATCGAACGTCGGCTGGAGATTCTGCGCGACAGCCGCGTGGGCGCATACGGCGTGATCGGCGGCGTGCTGCTGGTGCTGGCCCAGTTCGCCGCGCTGGGCGCGCTGCCCGCAAGCATGCGCCTCTTCGCGTTGGTCGCCGCGCTGCTGCTGGGCCGCTGGGCGATGGTCTACGCGGTGGTGGCGTATCCCTATGCGCGTGCGACTGGCGCGGGGGCGGGCTTCCATGCGGGCGGGCGGCATCTGGCGCTGGCGACGCTGGCGACGCTGGCGACGCTGGCGCTGCTGGCGAGCGCATCGCTCTTGCTCCCTGGCGGATGGTGGACTCCCTCGCACTTCGCGCTGGCGGGCGCGGTCGCGCTGGTTGCGCTGGTTGTCGCGCTGGGGTGGGCGCGCTGGGCCAGCCACCGGCTCGGAGGCGGTCTGACCGGCGACACCTACGGCGCGCTGAACGAACTGGTGACGCTGGCTGTGCTGGCGCTCCTGCCACCGCTGGCGCACCTGCTCGTGCGCCTCGCCTGAGGCAGAAGGAATTCCAATCAAAAACTACGGACCCCTTGACATCTTCTAGCTGGTCCGTATAATAGTGGGCGAGAGGCGACTCCTTCCACTCATTCTGCGCAGTGAGGGAGCGCTATCCGCTATCCGCTATCCGCTATCCGCTATCCGCTATCCGCTATCCGCTATCCGCTATCCGCTATCCGCTATCCGCTATCCGCTATCCGCTATCCGCTATCCGCTATCCGCTATCCGCTATCCGCTATCCGCTATCCGCTATCCGCTATCCGCTATCCGCTATCCGCTATCCGCTATCCGCTATCCGCTATCCGCTATCCGCTATCCGCTATCCGCTATCCGCTATCCGCTATCCGCTATCCGCTATCCGCTATCCGCTATCCGCTATCCGCTATCCGCTATCCGCTATCCGCTATCCGCTATCCGCTATCCGCTATCCGCTATCCTGTCATGAGCAGGTAGCACATTCACAGCATGGAGGGTACAGTGCAAGTTTCCAACCGCATTCTACTCAGGCTTTCGCTTGCGTTGTTTGTTGTGTCAAGTGCTGTGATCTTTGGCGTAGTTAGCCAGGGATTCACTTCTGCACCTCATGCTTTTGCTTGTTGTAGCGGCTCCTTTTATGGTGGTGATACCACGAAAGTAGATAATGCGACCCAATCCATTTTTCCGCAATTGCAGGGTGCGTATTGCGGCATCACGGATGCTATGGCGGTTACAAACTATGCTGACGAGGACAAAGGCGTAAGTATGGTCTTTACGTCGCAAAATCAGCAGAAGACCGTCGCGAGCGATAACAAGAATGTCGGTGCGGCAAGTCAATGGGGAGGGGAAGGCAATGCTTATGCGGGAGTGACCAATATATCCGGGGATTTTGGAACAGATCCGCGATCAGAAGCATATATGTCATACCACTATACTCCAATCGGCTACTATTACCACAACTTTATCTATCGCTGGCAATTTGTACACAGTTCCGCCCCGTCTCACAGTCAGCAAGTGCTTGAGGCGACTAGTCTCATGGGACATCAGTTGGTCAACTGGCACGAACCGCTCATTGTGGCCGTTAACGAGGGCTTGCACTTCCTGTTGGTCACTGGCGTGTACTCAACCAATGATCCTTTCACTTTCTTTCCAGCCGGTATAACGGGACTCACATATCGTGATCCTCAGGATGCCACTCATCACACTGTATCCATCAGTGACTGGACAAATGGTATTTCAGGGGGCTATGACCTGTGGAAATACACCTATGGGAACCCGAATGACCCAGACCCAAACATAGGGCCTTATACTCCTGGTCCTGGGCAAGAGCATTGGTCAGGCGGGTTCGACTGGATTTCGCGAGATGCGAATACCACGGGCAACCAGTGGAGTCCTGATTGGGCCTTCAATGCCTACAACAACGCACAGTTGACCACGCCGTAACCCGCAAAAGGCCGTGTCGCACGCTAAAAGTGAAGCATATGGTGTAGCGCCCGGAACTCATGAATGATCGCCAGAGCCGGATTCGCACACCGAAAAGAAAGGATCCGTGTCAGCATGAGCCATCTATCTCGAACACATCAGAAAAAACCATCGCGTGCTAGGAAAGGTGGGGCAGCAGCGCCGCCAAAGGCTTCAACCGCAGTAGTGTCGCTCGCCGTGTTCGTGGCGGCGGTCATCTTTACCTTTGGCGCAATAGGGTTTGCAGGGAGAAATATGTCCACCGTTGCCGCATCCGGCGGCGGAACACCAGTGAGTAGCCCTGGTCATCCTTTCGACCCCGCTAATGCCCAGCATACATGTGGATTTCCTGGGCTTCCGGCCTGTCCAGCCAATGACATCCAATGGATTCCACTCAAGTCGTCCTCAGCAGGTGATATCATTGCTGCCGCAAAGCAGAGCGATTTGTTTACTATCAACGCTTCTGGCCAGGGCGATACCATGAGCCTTGCCAAACTGGGTAATCCAGAGTTGGTCTTGTCAGTACGATCGCCCAGCATTGCTAATCCAGTAGACTACTACCTGATCCCAGTACTGGATAGCGCGAATGAGACAGCAGGCGTTGCTATGCTTGCGCTTAATCCAGCGCATACAGCCATCCACGTGGCTGATATCGTGCAATATTCGACCCCACGCCCGGCTGGGACCATTTCGCTTGTGGGCAAACAATCGGCATTGAACGCGGTTTCGACACAGCGCCATATCGCATTGCGAGCAAACACCAGTCCATATCTGATTTATTTTCCTGCAAATTGGGCAGCGGAGGAAACAGGTAAGGTGATATGGGTCGCGGGAGGCGCCATGCCATATGATCCGCTGTGGTGTATACCAGGGGCGAATGGTCAAGACTATGTCGTCGGGACTGACCATGCGGTCTACACGATAAGCCAGCTTCCGGTAGCGTCTAACGCATAGTTTTTGTATCCGCACGTGCTGCACGTTGGGTATAGATTGTAGGTTGGTGCAGGCATCCTTCGTCCAAATATGCTCTTGAAGGGTGCTTCTCTTCTTCCTTTCGCTGGCGTAGTTGGGGGCAAGTGTCTCAAGCCCCCTATGCGCGCTGAACACAGAAGATAGGGTGTGGCATGCTCCAGATTTCCAAGCCAGTAGGTCTGCTCGTCTGTGTGCTTGCGCTCCTGCTGGGCGGCTGCGCGCTCTTTGGCAGCGGCACATCATCTACTTCATCAAAATCCGCCACCGCGACGCCACAGCAGCCGGGCCTCACGCCTGGACCACAAAGCACCGCGCAACCGCCAGACGGCTGGTATCGCGTCGCCAATGGCGAACGGTTTGTGGATGACATCAATACGCGTGGTCTTACAGTGAGTCCCGCCGATCGGGGACGCCTGGTTGGGTGCATGTTGCCCGCTGGCTATCGCACGGCGGGGCATCCATTTTTTGCCCTGAGCACGGATGGTGGGCGTACCTGGCAAGCACGTCCGCTTCCTGGCACCTTGCAAGTCGTGGTTTGCCAGGTTGTGGCTGATACGCAACAAGCCGATACATTTGTGGTGCATTTGGAAACGCTTGGCTCGCAAACGCTCGCTACTGCGCCAACATATCTCACTACTGATGCCGGCCTGACGTGGCAACTTCTCACGCCATCGGACTCAGATGTGCGCAGCATCAGGCCCTGGCCCACAGGATTGGTTGCTGGGCATCTGTTTGCCACGCTCTGCTGCGATCCGCTTACTCCCACTGGGCAAGATACGGTCGAGCGATTCCCCAATGGGAGCTGGCAGATAGTGAATACCCAGCCACACGATGCGCACCTGCCCTCTCTGCAATCCGCCAACTCGTTCGCAGTAGACCCGGACGATCCGCAGCGGCTGTATATCGCCGCGAACTATGGAGATGCAAATACTGGCGGGATGGGGATCTTTGCCTCCACTGATGGAGGTGCGACGTGGAAAGCCATCTATCACATCACCAATTTGAACCTGGCAGTGATCTGGACAGAGCCAGATGGGCGCATCTACGTGCAACAGACCGTGGGCACTGAAACACCAACGCAGTACCAGCTCTATTACGGCGCGAATCATGGCGCTAGCTGGACGCCAATCGCGCTGCATGATCGTAGCTCCGGCGGCGAGCAGGTCATCACAAGCGCGGCGAATCGCGTCGTCACGGTCACGGCAGGACACGTATTCAGTCTCGACCCATCAACAGGTGTTTACAGCTTGCTGGGCACTGCCCCCGAATTTGGCGGCGATATTCATGTCGCGGGCTTCTTTCAATGCACCATTGCAGAGGGGACGACGCCGACGCTGGTGTGTGGCAGCCAGTCGGACATCTACGCCCGTCCACTTCCAGCAGCCTAGCCGGCATTGCACGGCGCCTCACCTCCCCGGACTATAATTGCTGGCAGATTGAACAAATCGTTGACCAGCAAGAGCGCATGACCGAGGAGGCTGCGATGATGGCAGATGTGCAGAGCTACGACGCGATTATAATCGGCGCGGGGCAGGCGGGCATGCCCCTCTCCATGGCGCTCGCCAGAGCAGGCCGCCGCACCGCGATCATCGAGTCCACCCATGTCGGCGGCACCTGCATCAACGAAGGCTGCACGCCCACCAAGACGATGATTGCCAGCGGACGCGTCGCGTACCTCGCCCGGCGCGGCGCGGACTACGGGGTGCATACCGGCGCGCTGAGTGTGGATATGGTGAAGGTGCGTCAGCGCAAGCGCGACATCGTCAACAGCTTCTGCGATGGTGACCAGCGCCGCATCGAAGATACCCCCGGTGTAGATCTGATCTTCGGGGAGGCTAGCTTCATCGCCCCCAAGACGCTGGCAGTGCAGGGCAACGATGGCACGCTGCGCCACCTCAGCGCGCCAACCATCCTCATCAACGCTGGCGCACGCCCCAGCACACCCAACCTCCCCGGACTCGACACTGTATCCGCGCTGAATTCGACCAGCATCATGGAGCTAGATACTGTGCCAGAGCATCTGCTGGTGCTTGGCGGCGGCTATGTCGGTCTGGAGTTCGGTCAGCTTTTCCGACGGCTCGGCAGCCGTGTCACGATCATCCAGCGTAGAACCCACCTGCTCGCCCGCGAAGATGACGACGTAGCTGAGGCGGTCGCGGACATTCTGCGCCAGGACGGCATCGAAATCCTGCTCAATAGCAGCGCCACGCGCGTCGCACAGGATGCCTCCGGCGCGGTCGCGCTTCGCGTCATGTCGCCCGCTGGCGAGCGCACACTGACTGGCTCGCATCTGCTGGTCGCGGTTGGCCGCATGCCCAATAGCGACCGGCTGAATCTCCCCGCGGCGGGCATCATGACCGATAGCCACGGCTTCATCCATGCTAATGACAAGCTCGAAACCAGTGTACCAGGCATCTACGCCCTGGGTGACGTGAAAGGTGGCCCAGCTTTCACGCATATCTCCTACGACGACTTTCGCATCATCCGCACGAACCTGATCGAAGGCGGCAACACCAGCATTGCCGGGCGGCTGGTGCCCTACACCGTCTTCATTGATCCACAGCTTGGCCGCGTCGGGCTGACCGAACGCGAGGCACGCGAGCAGGGCGCGAATATCATCGTCGCAAAGATGCCGATGAACTACGTGGCCCGCGCGCTGGAGGTGGACGAGGCGCGCGGCTTCATGAAGGCTATCGTGGACCGCGACAGCAAACAGATTCTCGGCGCGGCAATTCTGGGCATCGAGGGCGGCGAGATCATGGCGATGCTGGAGATCGCCATGCTCGGCAAGCTGCCCTACACCACGCTGCGCGACGCCGTCTTCGCCCATCCGACGCTAGCCGAAGCGCTCAACAACCTGTTCACCAGCATCGAGAGGTAGCCTCAACTGGACAGGCCCGCGCCTGAATTGATACGGCGGCGAGGGCGTGTCACACACATGGCGATTTTCACGGAGGGACTTTTTACTGCTATCGGTAAAAAGTCCCTCAGCAAAGACATCTGCCGACTTTTTAACCGCGTCGTTGAAAAGTCCGAAACAACACTACCCTGAACCACCACGATACACGCCAGTATGCTATACTGTATTCAGAACGTGCGATGGACGTACCCGTTAGCGCGGATACGCCCATCTAACCCCGACGCTGTAGAGGGCAGCGTATAAGGCTTCGTCCAGGATAGCACACAAGTAGGGCGAATCTTGTCCCATATGTCCGCATCCTGGCCAGTCCTCACACACATCCCTCATCAGCGCCCGCAAGGTCGTTCACGAAAGGCGCATGATGTCCATGCGCCACAAGCACCGCGAGAGGGAGCGAGTAGCATGCCAGCAGAACCCCAAGTGTCCGCGTTCGAGTCCATCAAGCACATCACCGAAGATGGCAGCGAGTATTGGAGCGCCCGCGAGTTGATGAAGCTCCTGGGCTACACCCGGTGGCAGAATTTTGGAGAAGTCATTGACGAGGCCAAGGAAGTCTGTCGCACAAACGGCGGTGACGTGGACCGACTTTTTACTGACAGCAGTAAAAAGTCCCGTGGGCGTGATGCGCAAGACTACCATCTCACCCGCCATGCCTGCTACATCGTTGCTGAGAGCGCCGACGGGCGTAAACCGCAGGTCGCGCTCGCCAAAATCTACTTCGCGCTGACCACCGAACGCTACGAGTTACTCGCGCAATCGGAAGAAGATCGCCTTCGCATCGAGCAGCGGCGCAAGCTCTTGCGGCACAACGCGGAACTCGCACTGCAAGCTCGTGCCGCTGGCGTGATGACTGACCGCGAGTTTGCCACCTTCTTCAACGCTGGCTATCGCGGCCTCTATCGCGAGCGGCAACATGAAATCCGCGCACGCAAAGGGCTGAAGCATGGTCAGGACATCAGCGACTTTATGGGCAGCCTGGAGGTCGCCGCAAATGACTTTCGCGCGGCCCTTGCCCGCCAGTTGCTTGCGGACCGCGGTGTTACGGGCGTCCCGGCGGCGAACGCCACGCACTATGAAGCCGGTGACTCGGTACGCGCACTCTTAGTAACAAAGGGCATCCATCCAGAGCAGCTTCCCACACCTGCCAAAAGCTATCAGCAACTGCTCTACGAAGAGGAAGCGCGCCAGCGCATTCTCGCTGAGGACGACCAGGGACTATGGTCACTGCTGTCACCGGCGGCAGTGGATAATCCGCAGGCAGAAGAAGACGAGTAGTAACCGTCTTTCGTCCCGGCGCATTTCACGGCCCCTTCGCGCTGGGCGGCGCGACACGGGTCAGGCGCATGTAGTCATGCACACCGATGAAGCGAAGGATCAGGCGGACGGGAAGTGGCGCCCAGCGCTGGTCTGGATCGCTGATGATGCGCGGGTGGGTGAGGGCGACTTTGCGCCCCTGCGTCACCAGTTCGCAGCCGCCCGCCGCCTGCACGTTGCGCACCCAGTCGCGCGCCGCGCCGTAGGTGAGCGCGATGATGTAGTCGTTCTTGTCGCGGAAGGCATTGACTGGCGTGCGAAACGTCCGCCCGGAGCGGCGCCCGGTGTGAATGACGATGGCGAATCCCGGCACTCGCCCGGCGAATGTTCGAGTGACGCGATTGGTTGTCTGGCGGTTGAAACGTGCCAGCCACGGTGGCAGGGCCATGGCATTGCTCCTCACCTGGATTGCGCATGTCTCGTATGCTTGGCAATTGCGCTGATGTGGGCACTCATCCCAGCCACTGGCTACACGCGCTCTTGCCGCAGCGAGAACGCCGCCAGCACCACCATCAGCACCGCAAAACCCACCAGAAACGCCAGATCTGGCCACACATCGCTGAAGCCCATCCCTTTGAGCATCACATCTTGCAGCGCGAAATTGGCATAGGTCAGCGGCATGACATACGCGAGTTGCTTCAGCACCACCGGCAGCGTCGCCACCGCAAAAAACAGCCCGCCCAGCAATATCTGCGGCACCAGCAGCAGCGGAATGAACTGGATCACCTGCAACTCGTTGCGCGCGAACGCCGAGACGAAGATGCCCATATTCACCGCGCCGATGGTCAGCACGAGCGTTACCAGAAAGATCAGCCCCAGGTTTCCTGCGTAATGCACCCGCAGCACACCCACGACGAACAGCAGGATGATCAGCGATTGCAGCAGCGCGAAGAGCGTGAAACCCAGCACGTAGCCCATCACCAGCTCGCTCTTGGTCAGCGGCGAGACCATCAGCCGCTCGATGGTTCCCTGCGAGCGCTCGCGCAGAAAGGAGACGGAGGTGAGCAGGAAGATGAAAAAGAACGCGAAGAGGCCGACAAAGAGCGGCGCCAGGCTATCGGTCTGAGTGTACTGCGGGCCGCCGTAGAGGTAGCTCACTGCCACCGGCGTAGCAGTCACTGGCGCGGTCAGCCCGGCGGGAAGAGATGCGCCCTGCTGCTGCGAGGCCAACGCAGCCACGAGTTGCGCCACCAGCCCGCGCAGTTGCTTCGCCGCCGCTGGATTCGAACCTTCCAGCCGCAGCACCGGCGCTGGCGCGCTACTGTCCAGCGTGGCGGGGAAGACCAGCACGCCATCGGCGTCGCCATCGCGTAGCGTCGTATCCACCGCGTCGCGGACAACCGTCTTGACGGTGACGCCGCCCTGGCCATTCAGTTGCGCCCGCACCTGGCTCACCAGCGCCGCCCCAAACGGACCATCTGGCGGCACGATGCCCAGCGTCAGCCCCGACGACGAGCTGTTCATGACGAAATTGAGCAGCGTCATCACCAGCAGCGGGGCCAGGAATATCAAGGCCATCGTGCGCCGGTCGCGCGTGAACTGCCGCACGATGCGCCCCGCCAGCGCCAGAACTCTGCGAATAGACATACCAACCACGACCTTTCTCTCGCCCACATCACCCACGCACTACGCCTGCGCCTGAGCCTCGGCTGTCACACTCTGCCGCTGGGCGAAGTAGAGGAATGCCTTGTCGAAATCCTCTTGGCCAGACTCGCGGCGCAGCCCGGCGGGCGTATCCACGGCCAGCAGCGTGCCGAAGCGCAGCAGCGCCAGCCGTGTGCAGCGCGCCGCTTCGTCCAGGTGGTGCGTCGAGACCAGAATCGTCACGCCCTCGGTATTGAGCCGGGCGAAGTAGTCCCAGAACGCCATGCGCAGTTCGGGGTCAATCCCTACCGTCGGCTCGTCGAGAAACAGCAGCCGTGGCTGGTGAATCAGCGCGCAGGCCAGCGAGACGCGCTGGCGCATGCCGCCGCTCAGCGTCGCCACCGGCGCGTCCACACGTTCCAACAGGTCCACCAGCCGCAGCGTGTCGGTGATACGCCCGGCAAGCGCGCGCCCATGTAGCCCATAGATTGCGCCGAAGAATGCCAGATTCTCGCGCACGCTCAGCTCGCTATAGAGCGCGCTGGATTGCGTCATGTAGCCGATCTGCGCGGCAACGCGCCGGTCG
This sequence comes from Ktedonobacterales bacterium, assembly GCA_030167145.1. Taxonomy (GTDB): domain Bacteria; phylum Chloroflexota; class Ktedonobacteria; order Ktedonobacterales; family JADMIN01; genus SMAG-U1939. Next base: position 2,285,835 of record CP126532.1, read on the forward strand.
GGCATGATGCGCCCCAGCACCCGCACCGTCCCGCCGGTCGGCTTGCCCAACCCCAGTAGCAGCCGGATCAACGTCGTCTTGCCAGAGCCATTGGGGCCGATCAGCCCAAACGTCTCGCCCGCACGCACCGTCAGCGTCACCCCGCTCAGTGCGCGCACCTGCCCGAACGCCTTGCTGACGTTCGCCAGCGCCACTGGCGCGTTCGCGAGTTCATCGCCCATAGTAGCCCTCCACTCGTGCCACACAGGTCACACAGCGACATTCACTGAATGAACACTCATTCAATCATGCCGCGAAAAAAATGCCGCGAATCACGGGGCCGCGACGCCGCAGAGCAGATTATCTATGATGTCGGTGATATACGGCTCGGCAGGCGCGCCGGTGAGACGCAGCGCCAGGATCGAGCCGACCAGCATCCGCGCCGTTGCCTCGGCATTGTGGGGGCGCAGCTCCCCCGCCGCGATGCGTCCATTGAGATACCCGACCAGCAGCGCGATGCCCATCTGTTGCAGCACCCGGATGCGCTGGAGCATCTCAGGGCGGCTGAGCGCCTCATGAAAGACGATGCGCAGCAGATCTTGCCGTTCGCCCATCAGGGCATAGCCGCGTGTCGCGGCGAGCAGCATAAACTCGCGCACGGGCAGTGTCTCAGCCTGGGCAAATAGGGCGGTCATCTCCGCCAGCGGGTTGTGTCTCTCGATGATTGCCCAGAACAGGGCGTCTTTATTCTCGAAGTAGTGGTAGATCAGCCCCGGCGCGACCCCCGCCGCGTCGGCAATGTCGCGAATGCTGGTGCGTTCCATTCCCTTCTCCGCGAAGAGCCGGCGCGCAACGTCAATGAGTTGGTTGCGTCGCTCTTGCGCCTGCGCCTCGCGCTTTGTGGACGTGGTCACGGGCCACCTCGATGATTGAACGATCATTCAATGGAACGACACCAACTATAGCCGTGACGCGGGTGCGTTGTCAAGAGTTCAACCTGTTGCCCACAACATCCACGTAATGTTGTACTATGGCGTATTGCCACATATCGTACACCGTATACCGTATGTGGCCCATATTATGCTGGCTACTGCTGTGCTTCCGCACGGGCAGATCCGCATCTCACCTTGGGGCGCGCTCCCCCTACGGACACAAACTGATGCTGTCCATTGGCACTCGATTCCAAGCAGCCATTATCATAGGATTCCTGAGACTTCCATGCAGAAGAGACCTCACGACAATGATGTCGCCGTGACGCCACAGCCGTCCTCCTACGCGCTTGACGACCCCGCCCGGCTGGCCGCACTCCAGCGAACCGCCCTGCTCGATACTCCTGCCGAAGAATCATTTGACCGGCTGGCGCGACTGGCGAGCAGGGCGTTGCATGTGCCTATCGCGCTGGTGAAGCTGATCAGCGCTGACCGGCAATTCTTCAAGAGCAGTGTTGGCCTGCCTGAGCCGTGGGCTTCCATCCGGGAGCTACCGAGCACACAATCATTCTGCCACCATGTGATCGCCACTGGCGGGCCGCTGATGATCGCGGACGCGCGAACCGATCCATTAGGGGATGAGAATGCTGCCGTGCAGAAGTTGAACGCCATTGCCTACGCGGGTGTCCCATTGGTTACGGCCGATGGGCTACCGATTGGCACCTTTTGCGTGATGGATACGCAACCGCGCCACTGGACGCAAGAAGAGATGGGCATCCTGCGCGATCTGAGCGCATCAGTGATGGTCGAAATCGAGCTGCGTGTCGCTCAGCGCGAGGCTGAGCGCCGCGAGCAGGAAGTGGAGCGCGAGCGCCACGCAAAGATTGGCGCCTTGGAAGCGCTGAATGAGCGTATGGGCAACATCCTCGAAAGCATCACCGATGCCTTCTTCGCGCTGGACGCTGACTGGCGCTTCACCTATGTCAACGCTGAAGCCGAGCGCATCCTTCGCCGCCCACGCAAGGAATTGCTTGGGCAGAGCATCTGGCAGATGTTCCCCGACGTGCTGGAGCGCGTCTTCCACAAGCAGTACCGGCGCGCTGTAGAGCAGCATAAGGTCGTCGCCTTCGAGGCATACTACGCGCCGGATCAGGTCTGGGCCGATGTGCGCGTGTATCCCACACGCAACGCCCAGGGCGGCTACGATGGTATCACCGTCTACTTTCGCGATATTACGAAGCGGAAACGCGCTGAGGAAGCCTACACGGCGCTGCTCGCGCGTGAGCGGGCCGCGCGCAAGGACGCCCAGGACATTGAGGCGCGGTTGCGGGCCGTGCTCGATGTTTTGCCGGTGGGCGTGGTGATGGCCGATGCCCAGGGACGTCCGCTGGAGATGAACGCTGCTTTCAAAGGCATCTGGGGTGAGCCAGCCCCGCCCGTGGATGGCGTCGCGCAGTACGGCAAATATCGCGGCTGGTGGGCGGGAACAGACCACCTCATCGCGCCTGAAGAGTGGGGAGTGGCGCGGGCGGTGCGCTATGGCGAAACCGTTATCAACAAAGAAGTGGACATCGAAACCTTCGATGCCAAGCGCAAGACGGTGCTGACCTCAGCCGCGCCAATCCGCGATACAACGGGCGCGATTCTGGGTGGGGTTATCGCCGAATTGGACGTCACCCAGCACAGGCAACTCGAACGCGAGCGCGCGGAGATGCTGAACACGGTGGCCCATGAGATGAAAACGCCGCTGACCAGCATCAAGGCGATGGCGCAGCTCATCCGCAAACGCGCCCGGCGCGGCGCGCCACAAGAGCCAGCACATTTCGAGCAAATTGATCGCTCCACGGAGCGCCTAGAGCGGCTGGTCAACGACCTTGTAGACGCGGCGCGGCTCGATACCAATCTGCTGATCATCGAACTGGCGCACGCGGACTTGAAAACCATCTGCGAGCAGGCCGCCGAGGAACAGATCGCCCTGGCTGGTCGTGTCGTTACGCTGGAACTGCCAGGGCGGCCACTCGACGCGGAGGTGGACCAGCAACGCATCGGTCAGGTGCTGGCGAATCTGCTCTCGAATGCGCTCAAGTATTCGCCTGACGGCTCGCCGGTATTATTGCGATTGGCACGCGAGGGCAACACCGCGCGCTTCGAGGTGGTGGATCGCGGTCCTGGTATTCCCGTGGCGGCGCGCGCACAACTCTTCGACCGTTTCTATCGCGTGCCCAATATTAAGGTGTTGCATGGCTCAGGCGTGGGATTGGGCCTGGGGCTCTACATCTGCCACAGGCTCGTCGAGTTGCACGGCGGTCAGCTAGGCGTCGAGAGTGTCGTCGGTGAGGGGACGACCTTCTGGTTCACGCTTCCGCTGGCGCGCTCCTGATGGTGAGGTCAGCCCGTACCACCGACTCGCGATACTGATTGGCCCGCGTGCCGCCGGATAACAACTCCTTGCTGGTGGCCCGCAGGCGCGCGCGGCGCTCCACCAGGCTGAGTGCTGGCTCCGCGACCGCTGGATCGTCCACTACCCACGGCGAGACGGCCAGGAACTGGCCCAGTAGTGGCTCACCGGTGACGGTATGGGTGTAGTCGTCCACGCCGACGAAGGCATGGGGTATCGCGGGTGGAGTATCCGCGCGGGCGGTGATGGTGGATTGGCCATCGAAGGAGATGTCGAAGAAATTGCCGGTCTGCATGGGACAGACGTTATAGCGCAGATGCGGATAGCGTGGCTGGATCGAGCCAAGCACCGAGTTCAGCCATTCGGCGGGCTGCCACTCGTGGCCTGCGCCCGGCCCAGCCCAGAGCGTGTCGTTGGCGTCGTTCTGGACGACAATCTCCGCCTCTTGCGCCTCCAGGTGCCGCAGGTACTCTGGCGTGAAGGCATCCAGGCTGATGGCGACGCCGAGCCGGCCCGCTGCCGTAGGGATGACGCGCACATCGTCCAGCTTTCCTGGCGTCAGGCGCAGGGTCGCCAGTTCCGTGTGCGTCAGAAAGACCTTGTTTACGCGACCCAGCAGAGCGCCATCCGGCCCAAACACCAGCGCGGCGTTGTAGACCTCTGGCCCCACTGGCAGGTACACGGCATCCGCGCCAGGGCATCCCCAGCGGCGGATGTCGCGCGGGTCGGTGGAGCGGCGCACATGCGGGGCGAGCGTGGTGGCGGCGATATGCGTGCGGTGGCGCGCGGCAAGTGTGGCGAGTGTCTCGTACATGGGACGGTAGAGCGCGTCGGTGAGCGCCAGCAGCAGCGCACGTGGCAGTGGCGTTCCGGGCCAGCGGCGGCGATAGGCCAGCACGCGCGGCAGATGCGCCAGCGCCAGCAACGTCAGCGCGGTCTGCGCTGTGCGCGCTCGCCGTGCGAGCCACCCACGCGAACCCGCCAGCCCCGCTGGCAGGCCGAGCAGTTCGCCCAGCGCGAGCAAGTTGGGCTGGTCGGGGACGAGGTGCGGCGCGGCCAGCCCGACGATGCGGTCCAGTTCGGCGCGGAAGCCCGCCTCGGTCGCAGCGGCAGCCATGTTGATGCGGTTGCCTACCGCGACCACGCGCACCAGGCGCTCACGCTCGTCCGCGCTCATACACTGGCGCCTCTCGCTATTTCGCGACGGCTGGAGCGGTGGTCAGCTTCTTGTAGCGCGCGGCGCTTGCCTCGCCCAGGCCCATCGCACCCAGGAAGAACAGGATATGCAGCGTCGCGATGACGGGTGTGATTCCGGTGCCTTTCTGGATCAGCCCAATGATCGCCAATCCCAAACCGACAGCGAACGCGCCCACGACCAGGCCGAGCGAGCCACCCTTCAGCCCCTGCGCGGCGCTGACGATCCAGAGGGCCACCACGAAGAGGATACCGACCAGCATGTGCAGATTGATCAACTGGAGGTCGTGGACTTGCTTGGGGGCAGCATTGGTCCAGAAAATGATGCCCAGCACCAGGTTGATCAGAAAGAACAGACGCAACAGCATGGACGAGATGCGGACAAACATGGAAGTCTCCCTTGTTCCGTACACGGCGCAGAAGCAATGACAAGCCAGAAGCGTGCTTCTGGCGGGATGGGTCTCTGCTCGAACACATATAGTCACGTTTGACTATATGTGAGTATACAGTCATCGCATATGATAGGTCAAGACGTATGTGACACTGCTGAGAAGTCCGCGCGGGTAGCGCGCCAGGTCAGAGCGTCGTGGCATGGTAGCCGCAACGGCATGCTGGCATTGGCGGCGCGTGCATCTTCCGCTATAGTGGAACATGCGAAGAGAAGCGAAATGGATGCCGCGCGGTTTCGGTGGCGCGAACAATACAGGTGGCACGGACATTCCTGTCCGCAAGCATGCGCGGCAGTGAGAGGATGCGGAGAGTGAGCAATGTACGGGTGGCGGAAGCCACGGACAATACGGCGACGCCTGCGGGGCGCGGCATTTCGGCGGGTGGCTGGCTCGCGGCGTGGATATCGCGGCTGGGGCTGACGCCCGCGCTGGTGCGGTTCGCGGCGCTGGTGTTCGTCGTTTCGCGGGCGGGATTTGTCGCCCTGACATTCCTCGCGCAGCGCTTTCTCCCCCACATCGGCCACCAGCCGATTACCTCCTTCACCGACTCGTGGGCGCGCTACGACGCAACCTATTACGCCCGCCTCGCCGCCGACGGTTATCAGATGCAGGTGCCGTGGCGCGCGGCGTTCTTCCCACTGATGCCATGGCTAACGCACCTTGTCGCCCTGCCATTTGAGGGACTTGGCCCGCGCTACGCCGCCGACTATATCGCGGCGATGGTCGTCTCGAATGTCTGCTTCTTCGTTGCGCTGCTGGGGCTGGCGGCATTGGCGCTGCGCGATACGGATGGCGACGCGGGTACGGCGCGGCGGGCGATCCTCTATATGACGCTCTTCCCTACTGCGCTGTTCTTCTTCGCGGGCTACGCCGAGTCGTTGTTCTTGATGCTGGCGGTGTGGTGTGTGGTGGCGCTGCGCCGCCGCGCGTGGTGGGTGGCGGGCGCGCTGGGCCTGTGCGCGGCGATGACGCGACAAGTTGGCCTGTTTCTGGCGCTGCCGTTCGCCTGGGAATATGCCAAGAGCATCGGCTGGCAGCCGCGCCGTATCCGCGCGAATGCGCTGGCGGTGTGCCTGATCCCTTGCGGCCTGCTGGTCTTCATGGGGTGGCTGTGGTGGCATGTGGGCGATCCACTGGCCTTTGAGCATGCGGAGCACTACTGGCAGCATGTCTTCACACCGCCCTGGACCACGTTTGTACGGGCTATTCACTACTTCCCGAACCAACATAACCCGATTCTGCACTTTGCCGAAGTGGTGGATATCTTCGCCGTGCTGCTGGTGGGCGTGCTGATTATCATGGGCGCGCGGCGGCTGCCCATCGGCGATACGGCCTATAGCGCGGCGGTCTGGCTGCTGGTGATCTGCTATCCAATCGTGGGCTGGCCGCTACTCTCGGACGGCCGCTATATGCTTCAGGTGTTTCCGGCGTTCCTGCTGCTGGCGCGCTTTGGCCGCAACCGCTGGCTAAACATCGTGGTGCTCATCGTTTTCACGGTCTTGCTGTTTGGCATGACACAGTATTTCGTCCGTGGCGCGGTGATCGTCTGAGTGGGCTGGCGCTGGTGTTGCGGGCGCTGCCAGGCAACCAGCAGCCATGCGGGTGCGTAGATACGCTGAGAACGGCGGCGGTACGGCACGCCGTGTGCTGTCACGCCAGCAGACGCCAATCACCAGCGATGTTCGTGGAAGGTGCGCCAACCCATGACCCAGCTCGACCCATCTCAGACCGTCTATCAAGGCAAGATCTTCAGTGTGCGGAAGCAGCCGGTGCCGCAGCCGAACGGCGCGATAGCGATGTACGATATCGTAGACCATGTGGACGCCGTCGCCATCGTTGCGCTGCGCACTGAAGCGGGGGAGGCGGAGCCGCTGGTGGCGCTGGTGCATCAGTCGCGCCCGGCGGTCGGCCAGCAGACGTGGGAGATTCCCGCTGGGCTGATGGACGACCCGGAGGATGGGGGCGATCCGGAGGCCACCGCCAGACGCGAACTGGCCGAAGAAATCGGCTACGAGGCAGGGAATCTGCGATTGCTGGTACGCGAATACTCGTCGGCGGGTTTCACCAATGAGATGCTGTGGATCTACCTCGCCACTGATCTGCGCGCGCTGCCCGTCGCCACAGCGCCCGATCCCTTCGAGATCACGCGTGTGGAGTGGGCGCCGCTGAGTGTGGCGATGGAGCGATGTCTGAACGATCCCGTCGCCGACAGCAAAACGCTGATCGGCCTCTGGCTGGCCCGCGACGCGCTGACCGCCGATGAGATGTCGCGCTAGCCAATCGTGCGCCCATACGGTATGTGTAGCCAGAGCGCGGTTGCGCACGTCTGAAGAAGAGCGCATACCTGCCGGGCGTGCTATACTCGATACGATGGGGCGTTGTGGGGACAACACCCGATAGGGCGAGGGGGAACGAAGGCGATGCTGAACCGCAGATCGCGGGCGGGGACACAGCGGCACAATGGCAGCCACCACGGCAGCGGCAGACCGTCGCCAGCGCGAGACACATGGCAGAGCGATGAGGCCAGCACCACCAGCACCACCAGCGCCCGCCCAGCCACCTCGGCCCAGCCCCGCCGCCAGCCACCAGCCGCGCCTATGCCTGTGCCGGACGCCAGTGGGAGCGCATGGAAGCACGCCCGGCCCGCGCTCAACATTGCCCGCGCCGCGCTGGTGCGGTTCACGCGCAGCCGCTGGCTGCTGGCGACGCTGGCGGCGGTGATCCTGATCTACTTCTCGTGTTTTCGTGATCCCGTCAGTGTCTCTCACTTCTTCGACCTCGCTTCCTTCGCGGGTGCGCTGCTGACGATTGGCGGCGTCTATCTGCTGACACAGAGTGTGATGCCGCCGCGCCGCTATCTGCGGCTGGCCCCCCGACGCGACTACCTCGCCGCCGTGGGCGGACTGACGCTGGCGGCGTGCGCGCTGGCGGCGGGGTTGGCGCTGCTGCTGGCGCTGCTGGGATTGCTCACGCGGCGTTTCGTTGATCCCGTGACGGGCGGGACCGTGCTGACGGCGACAGGGCAGGGTATGGTCGTGGCGGGCAGCATTGGCCTGATGGCCAATAGCGCGCTGCTGGCGGCGGTGGCTGTGGCGCTGACGCTGCCCATAGGTGTGCCGCTGCCGCGCTCGTGGACGCCAGGCCGCGACCGGCTCATCCTCCGTTTCCAGATCATTCTGATCCTCCTACTGGCGTGGCTCAGCCTGGCGCTCTACTCCTACAGCGCTGGGGCGCCCGCCGCGCTGACGGTGTTGCGGCTGCCGCTGCTGCCGGTGGCGGTGTGCTACGGCTTCGCGCAGACGGGCGTTATCGGCCTGACGGGACTATTGGCGCTGCTGACCGAAGCGGTGTACATCGCCGGGCTGATCGCGTTCGCGGATTATGGACTGCGCCGCCGCCACGCGACTTTTGCGCCCCGCCACACGGCCCGCTAGCGTCTATACGGCCTGCCGCCACGCACGCTGCCAGTCCATCGCAGGCTCGCACACCTCATGCGCTTTGCACGCGGGTCGCGGCTTGGGCGACGACATCCAGCAGCGCATCCATATCAAAGGGTTTATTGAGGGTAGGCGCGACAAGGGTAAGGATGTAGGGTTGCGCCGCCGCCAGCAAGGTGCGTTCGTCTGCCGTGAAGACAATATAGGCGTGCCGCTCTGCCAGTGGAGGCCGTGCCACGATTTCGCGCAGCACCTCCACGCCGTTCATGTTCGGCATCAGCAGGTCTACCAGCACAATCAGCGGCGTGCCACTGGCTTCAAGAATCTGGAGCGCCTCGGGGCCGGTGGCGGCCTCAAGGACGGAGTAGCCTTCGTCTTCCAGGACCATCCGCACGGTGGCGCGGATGCTTTCGTCGTCGTCAAAGATCAGCACGCTCGCCATCCCTTGCCCCTCGCTTCCCATATCCACATGCGGCATCCACAAGAACACGCTACGGCAACTTTTCCACCTGTTCCTTTTGCACGCCTCTACCATATCTGAAGTCTGGGATGTTGGCAATACTCGAAATGGAGTTCAGATTTTGGTGCGTTTCCCCCTTTCGCGGGCGCGGCGGCTATGGTACTCTTGTGCGCAACAACACGGCTGCATCTGTGTGTTTCATTCCACAGCGCCGGCTGTGGCGAAGGGAGATGTGTTCATGCGGCAATCTTCGGCTTCTCCGCCACGCGGCGCGGTGCGCGTGTGGCTCAGGATGGCGGCGCTGCCACTGGCGCTTTGCTTGCTGCTGGCGCTGATTGCGCTGGTGACGCCTGCGGTGGCTGCCTCGCCTGGGGCGGGCGCCACCGCACGAGCTGGCGGCGCAGTGCTGGCCGAGCGCGCGGCGCTGCGCACACCCGCCAGCTTCGCGCATACGCTGCACGTGCCCACCGACTACCCGACGATCCAGGCGGCGGTGGATGCGGCGCAGCCCGGCGACCTGGTCTTGATCGCGCCGGGGGTCTACCACGAAGCGGTCAAGGTCAAGAATCCGGGCATCACGATTCGCGGGGTAGACCGCAATAGCGTGATTCTGGACGGGCAATCGAAGCTGCCGAATGGCTTTACGGTGCAGGCGGACAATGTCATCATCGAGAATATGACCGCGCACCACTACCTGGGTAACGGCTTTTTCTGGCAGTATGTGCATGGGTATCGTGGCAGTTACCTGACGGCCTACGACAACGGCGACTACGGCATCTACGCTTTCGGCGCGATTACTGGGGAGTTCGACCATAGCTACGCTTCGGGCAGCCCGGATTCGGGGTTCTACATTGGCCAGTGCTATCCGTGTGATGCGCTGATTACCGATGTGAAATCGGAGTGGAATGGGCTGGGCTATTCCGGCACGAACGCGGGTGGCAATCTGATTATTCAGAACTCGGAGTGGGATTTGAATGGCGCGGGAGTGGTGCCGAACACGCTGGATACGGAGAAGTATCCGCCGGAGCATGGCACGACGGTCCGCAACAATCTGGTCCACGATAACGGCAATCCCGATGCGCCCGCGAACAAGTCTACGCATCCGGCGATTGGCGCGGGCATCGCGGTGCCGGGCGGCGACCTGAATTATATCACCGGCAATACCGTCTGGAACAACGCGGACTACGGCATTCTGGTGGTGGGGAATGTGGACGAACACTTGTGGCTGGCGTCGGGCAATGTGGTGACGGGCAACACGGTGAAGGGGTCGGGCATTGCGGACCTGGCGCTGGGCGGGCCGACTGGCGCGAACAATTGCTTCAGCGACAATACGGCGGCGACGACGCTGCCGCCGCTGCTGGAGGTGACGCATGCGTGTGGCTCGCCGCTGGCGCTGAATGGCGGCGGCGATATGAGCGTGACGCTGAATCTGCTCGCGGTCTATATGAATACGGCGGGCGGGAGCTATACGCCGCGAGATTACCGGCTGCTGCCCGCGCCGCCCGCGCAGGCGAACATGCCGGACATCACGGTTGGTCCCGCGCCGATCTTCACCGAAGACTTCCCGATTGATGATTCGCCCACCGGCGCGCTGCCCGCCGCCGTGGGTAAAGGAGGCTCCGCTATGCTCGCGCCGTTTGGCTTCACCAGCTATTCGATTGTTCAGGTGCTGCTGGGTCTGTATGGGAACTGGTCGTTCTTCGCGCTATATGCGGTTTGGCTGGCAATTGCCTGCGTGGAGTTGTCGCGGCGGGATGATCTCTCTGGCGGGCGCAAGCTGGGGCTGGGCGCGCTGGTGGTGGGCATCCCGGTGATCGGGGCGATTGTGTACTATTTCACGGCGTCGAAGCTGAGCCGGGGATTCCGGCTGGCGCTGGTGGTGGGCGCGCCGCTGCTGCTGCTGGCGCTGACGGTGCTGCTGCTGGTGGTGGCGTCGCAGACGTTGGGGTAGACCTAACCCCCTGCCCCCTTCCCTGCGAGGGAAGGGGGTTTTCGCGCTCTCGGCCATAAATGGCCGGAGCACAGGCGTACAGGCATGAATGCCGGAGTGAGTACAGTGACCGGAGTGGCCGAATTTCATTTTTCGCCGCAGGTGGCAGTTGCCGATATGGCCGATTTTCTTTGGGGTGAATGACGGGATGTGGCTGGAAATGACGGGAGATGGGGGGAGATTTTTCGCCGTTTTCGCCGCAATTGCGTGTTGATTGGAGTTGCCAGAGTTGCCGATATGGCCGATTTTTGAGATTGCGCGCGGAGGGCAAGTGGGTGATGGGGGCAGTTCTCGGCCTGAAGCGCCGAGGGTAATCGTGTCCGTAGGGGCGGCGCGGTGAGGCGAGGGAGTTGCCGATTCTGCCGATTTTCGCCGCGCTGGCAGACAGGAATGTCTGCCCCACTGATGGCCGCAATGGCCGCAGATGCAGTTGCCGATGTTGCCGATGTTGCCGATTTTTGGGTTGTGCATTTTTTTCGCCGTTTTCGCCGCAATTGCGCGTTGCCGATTTCGCTGGTGAATGCAGAGCGCCGCTCCTCCGGGGTGTGGGAGGGAGCGGCGCCGTGTTGTGGCTCACCGAGGGTGTTGTGCTGCCTGGAGATAATATAGAACATATGTTCTAGGTTGACAAGGAAGGAGGGCGGGGTATCTGGCGGAGATGGCGTGATTCCACTGTGTGCTACACTGCAACGGAGCGGAGGAAGCAACACACATAGGCAAGAGGAGTGTCATCCATGGCAACGGAGGTTCATCTCGAAGCTATCGTCCAGACGGGCGGGAAGATCGAGCTTGCTCTCCCCGACCTCATGCCTGGCCAGAGAGTCAAGGTTACCATTGAGATCGCAGACGAGACTTCGGCTACTACTGCGTGGGAACAAGAGCATGGGCAAGATACAACGCCTGCTCCACCACGCCGGTATACGGCCCTCGAACTGATGAAGCTGCCACTGGCGGAGCGCCATCGCATCTTGGAGGAAGCTGCTGAAGAAGCTGCCGAAGAATATCGCACAAACCCAGAACTGACAGATTTTGAGGCCTTCGGGGAGGACGATTTGTATGACGACCATCCCGAATAGAGGCGAGATATGGATGGTCCAGTTCGATCCACAAGTGGCAGAAGAAATCGGCAAGTTACGACCTGCTGTTGTCGTCAGCGTGCCTGCCGTGGGGCGATTGCCGCTGCGGATCGTCGTCCCACTCACTGACTGGAAGCCGCGTTATGCGAATTTCCGGTGGTTCATTCATGTCACACGGACAGCAGAGGATGGCTTGGCGAAAGACTCTGGCGCAGACGCTTTTCAGATAGAGTCATTATCCATCCAGCGTTTTCGGAGTAAGCTCGGCATAGTCACAACAGCACAGATAGATGAAATTGCCGCTGCCATCGCGCTCTGTGTCGGTATGCCATAGAGGCCGTCAAGGAATACACCACATATATTGCGCCCGCGCTGAAGACGTTTACGTTTGGGAGCTAGGGGCAGAAACCCAACCCCCGACCCCTTCCCTACAAGGGAAGGGGTGGCCAATACCTCTAGGCGGTGGGGGTGGGAAGCTTGCCGTAGATCCAATTGGGTTCGTAGGCGGGGCGCAGCCAGACGCGGTTGTACGTGGCCCAGGCGGTGTCGGGGGTGAGGGAATTCCACGCGAAGTGGGCCGCTGTGCTGGCGTTGAGGATGGCGGCTCCGTAGGAATCGGTGTAGGTGTTGCCGTAGTCGTCGAAGATTGGCCCCTGGATGGTGACGGTGATCTCGTCGAGGGTGATGTTGGGCGTGGCGTCGGGCGTCCAGAGGGCATGCTGCGCCTGGAAGCAGAGCGCCATGGTGAGTTCATGCGCGGCGTTGACTTGGGCAATGGTGAGTGGTACGTCGCTGCTGCTGAGGGCGCCGGTGATGGCGAGGGTGTGGCGTTGTGGGTCGTAGGTGGCGGTGGTGCGCGCGACGGCGCTGCCGAAGGCTTGCTGCGCGTGGAGGGCGAAGAGTTGTTGCGTGGTCGGGGTGGCATCAGGCGCACTGGGGGTGGCTGTCGCGCGTGATGTGTGGCGGCTGGCGCTGGATGTGGGCGCGCAGCCGCCAGCGGCGAGGATGGTGAGGAGCGCGAGCAGGGCGACACAGAGGCCGCGAGGGGCGCGCTGTGCGTGATGGGCGGGGATTCCGCGAAGATGGTTCAGCATGGAAGAGATGCGCATGGCGGTGAACTGCCTCCTTGGGAGGCAAGTATAGCGGATGCGAAGGGGGCCGCGAAGGCGCTATTTCAAAACTAGCGAGATGTGTGGGTAGGGGTGCGGGGCATGCGCGCTGGAAACGGCCCCAGCGCGCATGATAGATCACTGTACAGTTGATGTGGCTGTCCCTTGCCCTGTCGCTGCATTTCCGGTGGATTGCGGCGGTCGCGGGTGGAGGGGCAGCAGGATGGCAGCGAGCAGGCCGATGGCGGCAAAAGCAATCATCACGATGAGGGCGAGGGCGTAGTTGGCGTTCGCATTCGCCGCGGTGAGCTGGATGACCAGCACTGAGCCGACAATGGCCGTTCCCAGGGAAGACCCGAGATTCGAGACGCTGCGCGAGAGGCCGGAGATATCGCCCTGATCGCGTTCGGGGAATTCGGACTGGACGACGTTAACCGACATCGTCAACATGATGCCGATGCCACCGCCCGCCAATAGCAATCCGGGGATGATGTTCAGGATACTCGATGTGGCATTGGTCAGCAGCAACACCAGCAGCAGACCGACGATGGTGCCGATGAAGCCTGCGACGATGAGCACCTTTTCGGGCCACCGCTTGGAGAGCCGACCGGCGATGACGGATGTGAGCAGGATGCCGACGGTGGCGGGCACCAGGGCCAGGCCCGATTCGATGGCGGAGAAGTGGCGGATCTGTTGCAGGAAGACGGAGATGACGAAGAAACTCCCCTGTAAGGTGAGCCACTGAATGAGTTGGGTCGTAAGTCCGAGATTGGAGGTACGCACGCGGAACATTCTAGAGTGCAGAAGCGGCTCTTTGCCCGCGCGCTCGTCGGAGCGGATATGCAGGAAGAACCAGATCAGGAAGAGGACGCCGATGGCTACATAGAGCCAGACGGGTGAGATGCCGCCTTCAGGAATGACGACCGTGTTGCCAATGTAATAGTCCTGTTTGGCGGTGGTCCAGCTATAGACACCGGCCTGGAGCACCCCCAGCACGATCCAGAAGAGTCCAAGCGCGGAGAGTATCGCGCCGAGCAGGTCAAAGCGGGGGACGGCGCCATGTATGCCGGGGTCGGCGATCATGCGATAGGCGAGGTAGATGATGACAGCCACGACCAGCACCTGGAGAATGAACGAAGCGCGCCAACTGATCGTCGTGGTGATGATGCCGCCGATGAGCGGTCCGGCGGAGGCGCCAATGCCGCCAGCGGCGCTGATGATGCCGAACGAGCGGGCGCGCGTGGGGAGCGTGGTGAAGAAGACGGTGACGAGAATGTAGACGGGAGGGATCATGAACGCGGAGCCGATGCCTTCCAGCAAGGAATAGCCGACAATCAAGACGCCCAGGCTGGGGGCCAGCGCGGCTAGAAGCGCGCCCGCCCCATAGATGGAAAGGCCGAGCAAAAAACAGAATTTGCGGCCCCAGATGTCGGTCAGTTTGCTGCCAGGGATCATGAGGGCCGCCATGGTGAGGGTGAAGAGGCTGATCGCCGTTTGCACGCCGATGACTGTGGTGTTGAGGTCAGTGGCGATGCTGCTGACGGCGACGTTCATGTTGCTGCCGGCATAGCTGGCGATGAACTGCGTGAGCGCGAGCGGCACGAGCACCGATGAGGCGGTGGATCCAGAGGTTGAGAGTGCGCCTCTTCGGGCGCTCGCGGGGGTGTCCATTTTCTCGCCTCCTATCCGGCGTTTCCTATCGGGTCTCGTGTGCCTGGCAAACCTCAGCGCGTCTCAGACGCTACTGGGCGCGTACCCTGTGGCCAGTCACGTTCCCGACCACTGGATGCACCGCCATGGCGAATCGCTACGATAGCTATGCCAGATGTATGCCACGGTTCAGCGGATACGGACCTAACCCCCAACCCCTTCCCTTGTAGGGAAGGGGTGAACGGACAAGCACGAATGTCCGCCTCACCAGGGAAGGGGTGAACGGACAAGCACGAATGTCCGCCTCACCAGGGAAGGGGAGAAAGGAGAGAATCGCCGCCCACTTGAACACCTGTATGTGGTACAATGGCAGGGTGCGCCGCCGCAAAATACCGTAGCTCATGCTGGTCCGATCCATGGGCAGTCCAGTCACATATAAGGAGCCGCATTCGTGGAGGATCTCGCCCGTCCGCGCCACACCGCGCACCGGCTCTTGCGCTGGCTCGCGGACGAACTGCGCGCACCGCTCTCTGAGGCGACGCCGATAGATGCGCTGGCCGAACGCCTGGGCCTGGATGTGGCGCTGTTCCCGCCGCAGGGCCGTCGCACACAGACGCTTGGCTGGCTGGAACCCGGTGAAAATCTGATCTTCCTGCGCGATGGCCTGCCTGAGCCGGTGCGCCGCTTTACCCTGGCCCACGAGATCGGCCATGCGGTGCTGCACCGCCCTGGCGGGCTGCCGCTGGCCCTGGGCGGTAGCCTCCCCAACGTCCGCGACGATGCCTTTGACAGCGGTATACCGGACTGCGACGACGGCGATTTCGCGCTGCCGCTCGACCCGGAAGCCGCCACAGGCGAAACGCTTGGCTCCGGCCAGGCCTACAGCGCACGCGCACGCCGCGAGAGCGAGGCCAATGCCTTTGCCTCGGCGCTGCTGCTGCCCACCGAAACGCTGCTCGCGGCGTATCTTGCTCATCCCTATGGCAGGCGCCCGCAGCCGCGCATGCTCGCTCGCCGCTTTGGTGTCTCGGAAGACATGCTGCTGCGCCGCCTGGCCGATCTGCTGGCGCTGCGCGCTCGCAATGAGCGGGACGATGACGAGCCAGCGCCAGTGATAGCCGCGAGCGCCGTCCAGCGGTTCGACGTGCTTGACCGCTGGCAGCGCGCCGCCGCCGAAGCCAATGCGCCCGCGCTGGTCGTCGCTGGCCCCGGCACGGGCAAAACGAGCACACTCGTCGCCCGCGTCGCCTATCTGGTGCGGCAATGCGGCGTCGCGCCGGAGCGCATTCTCGCGCTGACCTTCTCCAATAAGGCCGCCAACGAAATGCGCGAGCGGCTGATGCATTTGCTGCTTGCGCCTGACCCGTCATCAGGGGCTGCGGTCGCCGATCTTCGCGGGTTGCCGACGGTCAGCACCATCCATGCGTTCTGTGGCGATCTGCTGCGCCGCTATGCGCCGCTGGCCGGTCTGCGCCCGGATTTCCGCCTTGTCAGCGAGACCGACGGGTATTTCCTGTTGCGCAACCTTTCCGCTGAGCTGGCGCTGAATCACTATCAGCCGCTCAGCGCCCCCGCGCTGCACTTCCCGACGCTGCTCGGCGCTATCTCGCGCGCTAAAGACGAGCTGGCTGGACCCGAACGCTACGCCGCCGTCGCCCACACGCTGAGCGAGGCCGCTGACTCACCAGAGGCGCGCGAGGCCGCCGAGAAATCGCGTGAAGTCGCCAGCATCTACAGCGCCTATCAGGCCGCGCTGGATGCGCGCGGTGACGCCGACTTCGGCGACCTGATTCGCCTGGCTGTGCGGCTGCTGCGTGAGCAACCCGACGTGCTCGCCGCCGTGCATGGGCAGTATCAGCACATCCTGGTGGACGAGTTTCAGGACATCAACCGGGCGATGGGCGTGCTGCTGCGTACCCTTGCCAGTGATGAGAGTCGCCTCTGGGCCGTGGGTGACGCCAACCAGGCGATTTACCGCTTCCGGGGGGCGTCGCCTGCTAATCTTGCCCGTTTCAACGTCGAATATCCTGCCGCGCAGGTTCATACCCTACAGCAAAACTACCGCTCGGTGCCCGCCGTGCTGGACGCCGCCGCCGGTGTCGCTGCCGCCTTCCTCGAACGCGACGAAGCGCGCCCGCTCGCGCCAGCGCGCGCCAGCGCCGATGGTCCCGCGCTCACGCTGGCCAGCGCCGACGACGAAGTGGGAGAGATGGCGGGACTGGCCGCCGCGATACGCGCGCATGCCGATGACGGGCGTCCGCTGCGCGATCAGGTGGTGCTTTGCCGCACGCGCCGCCAGTGTCAGCGTGTCGCCGCCGCGCTGGCCGATATGGGTATTGCTACGCAACTGGTCTCGCCGCTGCTGGACCAGCCGGACGTGAAAGACCTGCTCTCGGTCGTCGCGCTCGCCGCAGAGCAGAGCGGCATCGGCCTGTTGCGCGCGGGCAACCTGCCAGACCATCCATTCTCGCACTCGGACGCGCGCCTGCTCTTGCAGCACGCGCAGCGCCAGGGTGTCTCGCCCGTCACGCTGCTGCTGACTGGACTGGACGCCATCCCCGAACTCAGCGCATCGGGCCGACGGGGACTCCAGCGCCTGAGCCGTGTGCTGGCCGAGCTACGCCAGGCGCCCGACACGCTCACCGGACTCGCGCGCTATGTCTTCGGCTCAACCCGCCTGGGCGCGCGGCTGCTGGTTGCGGTCCCCACGGGCGACGAACGCGCCACCGCGCACGCGCTGCACCTGATCCAACTGCTAGCGCTCACCGCCAGCTTTGAGGAGCATCAGCGCGCTCAGCGCCTCGTCAGCGGCAGCGCCGCGCGGCCCGCTTCGCAGCTCGCCGATTGGCATGCCTTGCTCGATTATATTCGCGTGGTCTCGGTGCTGCGGCAGGAAGCGCGCAGCGACAACGGAGATGGCCCTGGCGAGACGGATGAGCGTGTGCGCGTGCTCACCGTTCACGCCAGCAAAGGGCTGGAATTTCCGGTCGTGTATGTGCCCGGACTTGCCGACCGCCGCTTCCCGATGCAGCGCCGGGGCAACGCCGCGCCGCTGCCGCCGGGCCTCAGCGAAGATGACGAGTGCGAGCAGCGCGACCCCAACGCGCACCTCGCGGAAGAAGCCTGCCTCTTCTACGTCGCCGTCACCCGCGCCCGCGACGAACTGATTCTCAGCCATGCCGACCGCTATGGGCGCATGCGCTACAAGCCTTCGCCGTTTCTTGCGCCCATCGCCGAGCGCCTGGGCGACCGGCTGCGCCATATCCGCTGGCCAGATGAGGAAGCGACGCTCTCCCGAGGCGTGTCCGGGGAGCGCACGACGACGCCCACGCGCGCCTATGTGGAGCCGCTGCCCGCGCCCGCGCCGGATGCCGCTATCTCGCCCGCGGCCATCGAGACCTACGGCCGTTGCCCGCGCCAGTTCGCGTATCGCTATGTCTATGGCCTCAAACCGCGCGAGATCGGCATGATGACCCTGCGCCGGGCGCTGCACAATACCCTGCGCGACCTGCGGCAACAAGTTCATTTCGCTGCACCCACCGCCCCCGACGCCAACGGCGATACACTCACCGGCACACCCGGCGGCCTCACCCTGCGCGACACGCTCGCCCTCTTCGAGACGCACTGGCACACGGCGCTGCTCTACGAGCGCGGCGAGTTCGCCGCAAAATCGGTGGCTTCGGTCACTGAGGGCGCCGCTGTTTCGGCAGATCCGGCGACTGCGGCAACTCCGGACATCGAAAGCGATCCGTTTGTCGAGGTCTACCGGCGGCATGGACGGCAGGTGATCGAGCGGGCGTGGCTCACGCTGACGCAGGCCACCCCGCCACAGCATCCCGTGGATGAACTGGACGCTTCGGCGCGCTTCGAGCACTCCGTCACTGTGCAGATTGGCAACCGGCAGATCGCCCTGACGGTAGATCGTGTCGAGCCGGAGGCTGAGCCACCCGTTGCGGCTCCCGCGCCCACATCCGCACCGAATGGCAGACGCGCCGGGCAGAGCGAACGCGCAGCCAATGCGCAGCCACTGCGCTATGTGCGCCACCGCGTCGGCCCCAGCCGCGCCGCTCAGGCCGACCTCCGGGCGCTGCTCTACACCCTCGCCGCCGAACAGACCGCCGAGCAATCCACCCGGCAGGCGCGCCCCGTGCTCTATCAGCATAATCTCAGCACCGGCGAGGTGGAGCGTGTAGAATTAGACACACGCAAGCTCACGCGACTCCGCGAAAATCTGGTGGATATTCTGGCGGGCATGGAGAGCGGCATCTATCCGCCACGACCCGACCCCAATACGTGCCAGAACTGCCCGTTCCTGCTCGTTTGCCCTGCATAGCCTGTCACTCAAAGGAGGCGTCATGTCTGGCTCAGTCACCGTTCATACCTGCTACATCGCCGAATTCCCGCATGCCCTGCCGCACCGCGAAGAGGCGACGCTGCGCCCCTGCGGCCACTATGCCTGCGACCCGCACACCATCACCTATTACGGCACCGGCGAAGAGGGCGACAGCCGCGAGGGCGACTATTGCATGGTCTGCTATGAGCGCACCTTCCCCGGCATGTGCCCCGATAGAGTGTTGCGCGCCGCGATCCGCACCGCCGAAACGCAGGCATGAAGAGGTAGGGGCGTCCGGCGCGCCAGCGGGCGTCCGGCGCGCCAGCGGGCGTCCGCCGCGCCAACGGGCGTCCGCCGGACGCCCCTACGCTGCCGTAGGCGCATACCACGAGAACCGAGGATATTCGCAATGTTGAGCGTCGAAGAGGCCCGCGAGCGCATCCTTGCTCAGTTCAGTCCGCTGCCCGCCGAAGACGTGCCGCTGGCGCAGGCGCTGGGCCGTGTGCTGGCGGCGGATGCCATCGCCCAGGAGCAGCTACCGCCCTTCGCCAACTCCGCGATGGACGGCTACGCGGTCCGCGCGGGCGATACGCTCGGCGCGTCGGAGGCGTCGCCCCGGCGGCTGCGGCTGGCGGGTGAAGTTCCGGCGGGCCGCGTCTACGCAGGCACGGTGAACGCTGGCGAAACGGTGCGCATCCTCACCGGCGCACCGCTGCCCGATGGCGCGGATGCCGTGCTGCAGCAGGAGCTGACGCGCGCGGGCGACGGCTGGATCGAGTTCCTTTCCGAAGCGCCAACCGGCAATAACGTGCGCGCCGCTGGCGACGACATCGCCCCTGGCGCGCTGCTGGCCGCTGCTGGCATGGAGATCGGCCCCGCTGAGATTGCGCTGCTCGCCGCCGCTGGCATCCATCCGGTTCGCGTCATGCGGCGCCCGCGCGTCGCCATCCTCTCCACCGGCGACGAACTGGCCCCAGCAGGCGAACCGCTGCGCCCCGGCCAGATCCGCGAGAGCAACGGCCCGTATCTAGTTGCCGCCGTGCTGCGCGCGGGCGGGGACCCGGTTCACCTGGGCATCGCCCGCGACCGCGAAGACGACCTGCGCGCCAAGCTCAGCGCAGCGCAAGATGCGGACCTGGCGCTCACCTCTGGCGGCGTCTCGGTCGGAGACTATGATCTGGTCAAGCAGATTCTCGAAGAGCAGGGCACAATGAACTTCTGGCGTGTGCGGATGCGCCCCGGCAAGCCGCTCGCCTTCGGCCTGCTCGGCGGTACGCCGCTGCTCGGCCTCCCCGGCAACCCGGTCTCCGCCGCCGTCACGTTCGAGCTATTCGGACGGCCCGCTATCCGTCGCCTGCTCGGCTGTCGCGAGGTGGAACGGCCCACTATCGAAGTCGTGCTGGAAGGCGAAGACATCGAGCGCGCGGACCGACGCCACTTCGTGCGCGCCCGGCTGGAGTCGCGCGGCGGCACGCTCATTGCGCGGACGACTGGCGCGCAAGGCTCGCACCTGATCTCGTCGCTTCAGGGGGCCTCGTGCCTGCTGGTGATCATGGAAGGCGAGGGGGTTGTACGTCAGGGAGATATGGTCTCGGCGCTACTGCTGAATGATGCGCTGCCATGGGGGAATGCCTAAGCTCTTGAAAGCATGCTTCTTTGATGCCAATGGTGTGCTGTATCATCGCACCGACCGGACACGCCACCGGCGGGCGTTTCTGGCGCGGCATGGGATCGCTGGCGTGCTGGAAAGCACGCGCGACGCAACGGGTGGGGTCTATCTCGGCGCGTACTTCGCTGTCTATCGCCGCGCGTTCATTGGGCAGGCGAGCGAGGTCGAACTTTTCGATGCGCTGCTGGCCGCGCATGGCGTGACGGATGCGCGGTTGCTGGAGGAGGGGCGCCAGGCGATGGCTGACGATCAGGCGGATATCACGCTGTATCCTGGCGTGATCGTGACGTTGGGGGCGCTGCGGGCGCGTGGTGTGCGGCTGGGGGTGATTACCGATAGCGCGTCGTCATCGGCGGATAAGCTGCGCTGGTTTCGCGGGCAGGGGCTGACGCTGGGCTGGGATGCCTTCGCGAACTCGTGCGAGGTGGGGGCGCGCAAGCCGGACGCGCGCATCTATCGGGCCGCGCTGACGCAGGCGGACGTGGTGGCGGGGGAGAGTGTTTTCGTGGGGCACAAGGCGAGCGAACTGGTGGGCGCGCGGGCGCTCGGCATGGCGACGGTGGCGTTCCGGCCGGATGCTGACGCCGAAGCGCCAATGACGCTGTTCGATTTCGTTGATCTGCTCGCGTTGCCGTTTCTTGCGTGATTTGGCTTTGCTGCTCATCCCGATGGAAAGATAGGGTGAGTTCTACGCTATTTTGCGGGCCTTCGCGGTCTTGTGAAACACCGATGGATGCGGTACCACATGTGGCAAGCAATGCTTATTCGTATGGTGGCTAGTAGGCGTACCTCATCCTAAAACGGCTCAGGGGTGTATCTCTTACAGCGCAGACGGCGAACAATGCGCCGCTGATGTGAATCATCTGTTGGTTGACCATCTCGCTCAGTGGCAGCGAAAGGGAGACGTGAATGGCAACGCGCACCACCTCTGCTCATTCTGGCACGACCGGCGCGACACAGGCCGCGAGCTACGAACGCTTTGCCGGCGTCTGCGCACTGCTTGGCGGCGTAGGGAGCATCCTCTATTCGGTCGTCTTTGTGATTCTGAAGAACGTGCTGCTGTATTCGTTGCTGCTGACGCTCGGTGGTCTGCTGGCCAGCGCGGTGCTGGTGGGGGTGTATAGTCGTGTGCGCGAGGCCAACCGCGACTTCGCGCTGCTGGCGCTGCTGCTGGGGGTGGTGGCGGCGCTGGGGAGCTTTGGGCATGGGGCGTATGACCTGGCGAACGCGCTGCATCCCGAAGCGGGGCCTACACGGGTGCTGAGCACGGCGGCATCTGCGACGGCGATCTCGACGCTGCCAAGCGAGATAGACGCACGCGGCGCGCTGACGTTTGGGTTATCGGGGCTGGCGCTGCTGGTATTTTCGTGGCTGATTGTGCGCAGCGGGCGCTTGCCGCGC
This sequence comes from Ktedonobacterales bacterium, assembly GCA_030167145.1. GTDB lineage: Bacteria > Chloroflexota > Ktedonobacteria > Ktedonobacterales > JADMIN01 > SMAG-U1939. Next base: position 2,307,909 of record CP126532.1, read on the forward strand.
GGGCTGGGATACCTCGGCTATGCGCTGGGCGTGTTGCTGATATTGACCTATCTGGGGCGGTTGATCGTGCTGGACCCGGCGAGCGACGCCGGTAAAGTCTTTATCCTGGCGCCCGCCGCGCTGACAGGCCTGATTGTCAATCCGATCTGGTATCTCTGGCTCGGTAGCGCGCTGCTGAGGGTCACACAGCGCGAGGGCGCGGCACCATGACGCGCATCTACACAAGCGCAACCATCGAGCGCGGCATCGAAGATGTGTTTGCGTATGTCACGGCTCCGGGCCATTGGCCAGAATGGCACCCGTCGTCGTTGGATGTGAGCGGCGCGACGGACCATGCGCTGGATGTGGGCGAGCAATGCACGGAGCATTTTCGCGTTGCGGGGCGTGAGGGGTATGTGGTGTGGACCGTGACGGAGCGTGACGCGCCGCGCCGCTGGGTAATCGCGGGCACTATCGTCGGGGGCGGCAGCGGCGTGATTACGTATGCGCTCACCGCCCACGATAGCGGCATGACATCGTTTGAGCGCACATTTGAGTATCCGACGCCCAACCCGTTGCTGGCGCTGCTCGATACGCTGGTGTTGCGGCGGCGCATCACCGCTGAATCGCAGGAGGCGCTACGTCGCCTGAAGGCGCGGCTGGAAGCGTCGGGGACGATTTCGTAGGGTAGCGTGGGGAGTATGTCGGGGGTACTTGCTGGCTATGGTGGAGTGTCCGCGGCGCGATGGCGAGCACGGAGGTTTCGCAAACGCCGCAGATGTGGTATGCTATGCACTATGGCTGTGTCTTCAAGGCATGCGGTATGTGCGGAAGAGCAGCGCAAGCGGCAGTCAGTCGCAGGTTTTCTAACACAGCGAAAGGAGCGCGCAGTTCGGGCAAGGCTGAAAGGCAGGCCCACTGCGAAACGTACAGCGTGAGCGAAGTTGTGATCAAAGACGGCGAGTCATTCGAGACCGCTCTGAAGCGCTTCACCCGCAAGGTCCAGCAAGACGGTTTGCTTTCTGAGGCCAAGCGCCGCCAGCACTATGAGCCGCCCAGCGTCAAGCGCAAGCGCAAGGCGGATGCGCGCGAGCGCAAGGCACGTAAGGCGCGCGCCAAGGCCGCAGCACAAGGCTACTAAGGGCCGCGAACCCGCGCGACATCGCTCCCAGCCGGTCAGGTTCCTCATGTGGAGGGCGTACCTGACCGGCTAGAGTTGTTTCTGGGTTGTTGGGCTGTTGATGCGCTCCGCTAGGGGTTATTGTGGAAGCGGGCGGGGGAAATCGGGCAGTTCGCTCAGCCGCTGGATCTGGGTCCAGTGGTCGAGGTCGTGGGTGATGGCGAGCAGTACCCAGCCGCGCAGGCTCAGGTTGCCAAAGAAGGTCGAATCGCGCTGGGCGGTGAGGTCGGCGTCGGGCGGAATGCTGGCGATGAAATGGAGCAGGCGCTCGGTGGCGGCGGCAAGATCGGGGGCCAGTTCGTCCTGGGGGACATCCTGGCGGGCGTGGTCGCCGAGGCCACGGGGCATGAGATCGAAGTGTTCGCGCTGGCCGATCAGGCGGCCCATGTGGAGCAGATACCAGTTTTCGGTGGCGATGAGGTGGGTGATGACTTCGGTGGCCGACCAGCGATCTTCGTCGCTGCCGACAGCGACCGTGGCATCAAACGGCGGGCGGATGAGCAGTTGCTCTTGCGTCCAGTCCGCCGCAATCGCCTGGAGCATGCCGCGGGTCATCCGCAACGCGCTGGCCAGTTCGGCAAGAGTATAGTGTGTCGCCTCAGATTCGATGGTGGTTTCCTGGCGCCCCAGACGGCGGCGATAGTCTCGCAGCGCGTCGTAGGTCAATTCCCCCATAGTTTGCTCCCTTCTGGCACAGCTCTGGCATGGCGTTTGTGGCGGTGACGCCCGCATCTTCAAGGCAATGGTATCATGTAGAAGGCGATGGCCGCACATCACGCGGATCTGCGCGGTTCGGCGTGTGTTCTTTTCAGTTGGGAATTGTCGCGGAGATAGTATGCTCGATCAATTGCGGGGGCGCAATCTGGCGCATGTTGGCTGTACGCTCGGCTTGTTGTGCGGACTGGTTCTCGGTATGTTTGGCGCGATTGCCATCGTGACGTTCATTGCCACGGCGTCGGCGGTGAACTGGGCGACGGCGACATTCTTCATCGTCACGTTCGCCCTTGGCGCGCTCGGCTACTGGCTGGGGGGGCGGTATTCGCGGCGGCGCTGGGGAACCGATGATACTGTCGAATAGGCGCGTCCGTCACCTATGCGTCAACCACAACGCACCCTGTACGTATCTCTCAGCAGGGGTGGTTTGTACAAGGTATTCGTACCACTCACATGAGAAAGAGAGCGTCCGATGAGCCAGCCGTATCAGCCACAACAGACCGCGACCGCTTACGCGCCGCAGCAGGTGCGCGCCTTCGACCATAGCCAGGTGACGGCGGCATTCGAGTTGCCGGGCCGCAAGATTGTCGCGAATTATGGGATTGTGCGAGGGATTATTGTGCGCTCGCGCAATCTCTTCGGGCAGATCGGCGCGGGGTTCCAGACGCTCTTCGGTGGGAATATCTCACTGTATACCCAACTCTGTGAACGCGCACGGCTTGATGCCTACGAACTGATGATCCAGCATGCGGCGGAGTTGGGTGCGAATGCGGTTATCTGCGTCCGCTATGATGCGACGGAGATCGCCGCTGGGGTCACGGAGGTGCTGTGCTACGGGACGGCGGTTACGGTGGCGCCCGCGGATGCCTGAGACGGGCGCGAGGACGCTGACCGGATTCAGAACGCCTCAGCAGAGGGCGCGGCATAGCTGGAGATGACGAGGATGCCGCGCGCCAAGAGCGCTGAGGCGATTCCGACGACCTGGTTCTCAGGGAGGTCGGACAGCTCGCGCGCGATGGCCCAGAGTGGCGCGCGGCCATTGACCGAGGCGAGCAGTTTCCACTCCTCGCGCTGAAGCTGAATGGGGATGGGGCTGGCGGGGTCCACATCGGAGAAGGTGAGCACAGCCTCCGGCCCCAACGAAGCCGCTTCACGGCCACGCGGCGACTGGCCGAGCATGGGCTGTGATGCCGGCGCGGGCTGACCGCCCGCATGGAGCGCGCGGGCGACGACGGCGCCAACGGGCAGGGGCAATGAGACGCGCTCAGGCGGTGGGGGAGTGCCATCCTGGAAGGCGAAGTCGCCATCGGGCCAGGAGAGCAGCGTACCCAGCAAGCTGACCGCATCATCCAGGAGGAAGGCGCGCAGGTGATCTTGCGATAGGAAACCCGCGCGCAGAAGCGCCTGCACTGCCTGGACATCTGGAATGGAGCCAACCTGGGCGAAGGGGACACGTAAGACCGACTCGATCTGTTCGGGCGGCAGATAGCCGAGACGGGCGAGCTGGCGCGCGATTGGGAACGAGGCGCCGACGCGGTCGCCGAGGAGCCATTGCCCCTGGCCGAAGTAGATCTCCGCTTGTTTATCGTGCAGGACGACCAGCACGCCGGTGAGCCGATTGACTTCGATGACGCGCAATACATCGGGCAACGGATGTTGCCGCAGATTTCCAGACAGAGGCATCCTGAATCTCCCGACGAGTAACAGTGGGCCGTGCGCGCTACGTCGCTGGTCGCTGTTCGCCAGTATACACCATCGCGGTGAGCAGAAGAAATGGCGTATGGGCGAGATGACGCGCGGACTCCTACATAATAGTCTACCGCAGGGAGTCACCTGGATCAGTTCTATGGTGCAACCTGGATGGGCGTGAATACAGTACAATCTTGTGCATGTCACGGTGGGGTCACGAACCCAAATGATGTGCGGATGCAGGTTATTCCCCGGCGCACGGGTGGAATCAGGATACGACTGACGTGGTGAAGGTTAACGGTGGTCTGGGAAAGGCGGGCGAAGCAGAGCAGCCAGCGGCGACGGCGCATGCTGCCATGACAGGCGCACACGATACACACGATACACACGATATGCACGACACGGCGAATGATACGGGGGCGCGGGCAACGGTTGCGCTGCCGGATGCGGCAAGGGATGAGCACGATGCGTATGCGGCTTTGCGCTACCCCGATTTCCGGCGGCTGCTGGTGGGGAGATTTCTGGGGACGTTGGGCGAGCAGATGCTGACGGTGGCTATTGGCTGGGAACTCTATTTGCGCACGCGCTCGGCGTTGGCGCTGGGGCTGGTGGGGCTGGTGCAGGTGCTGCCGGTCATCGTGCTTTCGTTGTTCGCGGGGCAGATCGCCGACCGTTATGATCGCAAACGCATTGTGGTGTTGTCGCAGGCTGGGCTGGCGGTATGCTCATTTGGGCTGGCGCTGCTCTCGGCGCAACAGGGGCCGCTGCTCTTGATCTACGGGTGTTTGTTCCTGATCGGCGTGGGCGTCGCCTTCAATGATCCCGCCAGTTCGAGCCTCTTACCGCAGATCGTACCCGCCGAACAGTTCGCCAATGCGGCGGCGTGGAGCAGCAGTTCGTGGCAACTCGCGGCGGTCATTGGCCCGGCGCTCGGCGGTGGGGTGATCGCGCTCCTGGGCGGCGCCACATCGGTCTATCTGATCAATGCGCTGGCGGGCGTGGCGGTGGTGGTGTTGGTGGCGAGCATCCGCAGCCGCCAGGCCGCGCGGAAGTCTGAAGAGATTACCATGCGCTCGCTGCTGGCGGGGATCGCGTTCTTGCGGCGGACGCCGGTGTTGCTGGCGGCGATCACGCTGGATTTGTTTGCGGTACTACTGGGAGGCGCGACAACATTGATGCCGATCTTCGCGACGGACATCTTGCATGTGGGCGCGACGGGGCTGGGACTGTTGCGCGCCGCGCCTTCGGTGGGGGCGGTGGTCATGGCGCTGACGCTGGCGCATCTGCCGCCCTTCAGGCGCGCGGGGCGAACGCTGCTTGTCGCGGTGGCGGGCTTTGGTGTGGCGACGATTGTCTTTGGCATCTCGCACTCGTTCTTGCTGTCGCTGCTGATGCTGGCGCTGTTGGGCGCGCTGGATAATATCAGTGTCGTGATCCGCAGCACGCTGCTGCTGACGCGCACACCAGACGAAATGCGTGGGCGCACGGCAGCGGTAAATCTGGTGTTCGTCGGCTCGTCGAATGAGCTAGGCGGTTTTGAATCTGGGGTGGTTGCCGCACTGTTCGGCCCGGTGCTGGCGGTGGTGGCGGGAGGCATCGGCACCGTGCTGGTGGTGGCGGCGGTGGCGTGGCGCTGGCCGGAGATGCGGCGTCTGAAGCGGCTGGACGGCTTGCACGATGAGGCGGAATGAGCAACGCTTGCCAAGGGGGAGCGGGTAGAGTAGAATGGCTACGCAAAGATACCGCCTGCATGTCGGGGGGCGCGCTGGTCAGTCTGGTGAGGTGGCGTCTGCTGCGCGCAGGGGGGAGCGACGAACATCGTGCATGAAGAAGGTTGGAGGAGCACATGGATCTGAGCGGCACGCGCACGATTGCGGCGAGTCCGCAGGCGGTCTGGGATACACTACGCAACCCCAGCGCCCTGCAAAAGGCGATTCCGGGTGCGGAGGAAGTCACCTGGCTGGATGACAATACAATGAAGGTGCGCCTGAACGTGGGTGTGGGGCCGCTCAAGGGGACCGGCACACTGCGCATCCAGGTGGCGGAGGCGACGCCGCCCAGCCACATGAAACTGGTGGTGAATCGCAATGATGAGCGCAGTTCGGTGGACGGCTCGCTCACTGTGGATCTGGCTGCCGATGGCGCTGGCACGAAGCTCACCTATAAGGGCGCGGTCACGCTTGGCGGGATGCTGGCGGCGATGGATAATCCGCTGACCGGGCCTATCGTGGGGCAGCAGGTCAACCACTTCTTCGACAAACTCGCGCAGGAAGCCCACTAGACGCGGGGAAACCAGCGCTACGAAGATGCGTGCTGGCGGTCAGGCAAATCGCGCTGATGGCCAGCACGCTCTTTCGCACGTGCGACCGGCGCCATCAAGGTTGAGTTGTGCGGACGCGATTTCGCCGCCCAAATAGCCACATTGGCACAACAATTGCTTTCTAGACACTTGGGCCGCTCGCTCCGATGCGGGCGAGTGCGAAGGAATGGAATCTTCGGCTGATAGTGTCAGATGGCCTGCCAGCGCCAAAAGTCCCGTATCCGTTTGTTCCTGATACGTGATGCTCCATGCCCGTGCCACGTTAAGTGGGGTAGAGAAGGTCGCGGACCACAGTGAGTGATGCGCTGGCCAGCCTGCCCGGAGACGCGATCAGGCACGGCAAAGGATGGAGACGGGGGATAGTGGTGTGGGGCGGACAATAGCCAAGGTGTTGGTCGTAGACGACGATCAAGATATACGCGATACGCTGCGTATGGCGCTCGAAGACGAGGGCTACGTGGTGGAAGAGGCGAGCGATGGAGTACGCGCGCTAGCATTGTTACGCACCTCACAGGAGCCGATGGTGGTGCTGCTGGACCTGATGATGCCGAATATGGGTGGGGCGGGCGTGCTGGATGCGGTGGCGAAGGATCAGCATCTGGCCAAACGCTTTGCGTATGTGCTGGTCACGGCTGATAGCAGCACACAGCCGATGGCTTTCGTCAGACAGATGCACGAGTTAGGGGTGCCGTTCATCAGCAAGCCGTTCGACCTGGATCACTTGTTTCGTGTCATCGAGGAATCGGGTCGCCGCCTGAGAAGCACGCCCGGCGACACGAACCACTGGCCGACCAGCGCCTCGGCTTCGTAGGCGCGGCGGCCTGACAGGCGCCAGATTGTTTGGCGCGGACGGCGCGGGTGCGCGGCCTCTATCATGGGAACGCTACACGTTCGGTGGGTACTTCCAGGCTACGAAATCGGGCTGAAATTGACGCTTCCCACTGGTCAATGGCATGCTGGATGCCGATGGCGCGATCAGTTGTCGCGCCGGGGCGCGGTGACCGATGTGCTGTGAAGGAATGGGCAGACGCGGGCTTGAGAGGTGTGGTGGCGCGGGATCGCTCCAAGTTGGCGAAGGGAAGTGGATATGGCGCGACGGAACTGGAGTGATGATGCCACGACGCGGCAGCCAGTCAACGGCACGGAGCCGTCTGCCAGCCCACCCACCATCGCGGGCGCCCTGGACGCGGTGAGCCGCCAACTGGAGGCGCTCGATGGGGATACAATCAAGGATACGGGCGCAGCCAGCCGCGCGGAGTCGCGCGATACGGGAGCGACTACGCTGAGGCCCAGGCCCGGCGCGCCATCGCTTTCGTTGCCCACGCTGACCGGCGCGCAACTGCCCGCGCTGACGACGACGAACGCCAATCGCCAGCTCGCGCTGCATGAAGACGATGATGACCAGCCGAAGGCGCTGCTGATTTTTGCATCACAGAAGCCGCGCCATCCATCGCTGGCGGCGATACCGCGCCGCCGTGGTCCGCGCTCGTTTATGGCGCAGTTCATCACCGCGATGATTACGATGATGGCGCTGACCAGCGCGCTGGCGCTGACGACGCCATTGGGGTCGAGCGCGGCCTTCGCGGGGGCGTTCCAGTCGGGCATCACGTCACTGGCGTGGGTGCCAACGCGAACACCGACGCCGAAACCGACGCCAACCTACGCGCCACCACATATGAGTGATCCTGGCAAACAAGCCGTCGTCAATGAGATCGTCGCCGTCTTCGGCAGTTATTCGCAGGGCGCGCTCAATATCGCACGCTGTGAATCGGGCTATGACCCGAACGCGCGCAATTCGTATCCCATTGGCAATAGCCATGCGGAGGGGGTCTTTCAGATTCTCTATCCGAGCACCTGGAATACGACCTCATACGCGAGCTACTCGCCCTACGACTATGTCGCCAATATTCATGCCGCGTACCAGATCTTCAAACGCGACGGATATTCGTGGCGGGAGTGGGAGTGCAAGCCGTATTGATACTCCCCGCACTGCCCACACGTTTCCACACGCGTTGCGGTGACATGCCTGCCGTTCGGCGTCAGTGGCAGACGCCCTCGTAGGCGGGCGCGATGTAGTGCTCGACAAATGTCTGGCTGTGTCCCAATTGGTCGCCGACGATGCCAACCGCCCAGATATTGCAGGCGGAGACAACGGCGATGGAACGCAAGACGGTTTCAAGCCCACCAGGATGCGCATGCGGCACGAGGCTCCAGACAAAGCTGTCCCATTGCTGGATCAGCGCTTGATCGAGATTTCCGGGACCGCCCGTAAACGTGCCCACGGCCATGAGCCGTGGGGTGCGCGGCACTTTGGCAGCGGCGAATAATTCGTCGTCGCCGCCTGTGCCAGGGGGGGTTACGACGCTCCACTGGACCCCATCCCAGTGTTCGATGAGCGCTGGAACGGTGGAGAGGCCGGATGAATTCGACCACCTGCCCACCGCCCACACATTGCTCGACGAGAAGGCGGTCATGCCGAGGAGTTCGTTATCGGCTGTGCCAGGGTTGGGGCTGGAGACGACGCTCCATTGCGTACCATCCCAATGTTCAATCAGCGTCTTGGGGGTAAGCGCGGCGAGGTCGTAGTATGTGCCAGCGGCCCATACATCGGTGGACGAGAGCACGGAGACGGCGTTGAGCTGGCTGTTCGTGACGCCGACGTTCGGGCTGGGCACGATGCTCCAACTCGTGCCGTTGTAGTGCTCGACTAGCGTCTGGTTGGCATAGCCAGAGAAGTCGGCGCTGCTATAGCCCACGGCCCAGAGATCCGTGGCAGATGTGCCGCCGATGGCCGTGAAGATGTTGAGCGCTGAGCCGACGTTGGGTGTGGAGACGATGTTCCAGTTCGTGCCGTCCCACTGGAGCGCGAGGCTGTTGGTGACGCCCCCGGATGTATCTTGCGAAGCCCCAACGGCCCAGACGTTGCTGGCGGAGATGGCGTCGAGTCCGTTGAGGTAGTCGTCCGCTTGGCCGGGATTCGGACTCGCCACGACACTCCAGCCGCTGCCGGTCCAATGCTCGATCAGCGTGTGGCGCGCGTCATCTGAGATGAGATCGCTGGAAGCGCCCGCGGCCCAGATGTTGTTTGGCGCAAGCGCGGAGACGGCATTCAAGCCGTTGTAGACGGAGCCGACGGAGGGTGAGGCGACAATCTTCCAGCCGGGCAGGACGAGTTGCGCGATCATGTTATACCAGAATCCAGTGAGTGAGGTGGCGTTATAGCCCGCGGCCCAGGCGTCGCGGGTGCCAGGGACGGCGGTGATGGCGTAGAAATAGTCTTGCACGGCGCCGTCTACGTTGGGACTGGGCACGACACTCCATACGCTGCCGTCGTAATGGAGAATCAGCGAAGGTTGGTTGCCGGTCACCGGGTCGTACTGACGGCCAACGGCCCAGACGTTATTGGGCGCCAGTGCGGCAACGCCAAAGAGATAGTTGATCTGACTGGGGTTCGGACTGGCGACGACGCTCCAACTCGTGCCGTCAAAGTGCTCGATGAGCGTTTCGTCATGGAAGGTGTTGGGGTTGATGTCGTAGCCAACGGCCCAGACATCACTGGCTGACGTGGCGGAGACAGCATAGAGCCAGTTGGTGTTCGTGTAGGCGTTCGGGCTGGTGATGACGCTCCAACTTGTGCCGTCAAAGTGCTCGACCAGCGTCTTGACTGGATTCGGCCCGATATAGCCGACGGCCCAGACATCGTTGGCGGCGGTCGCGGTGATGCCGTAGATTTCGGCGAAGCTGGCGAGGCTGGGAGTGGCGGCGACGCTCCAACTCGTGCCGTTGTAGTGCTCGATCAACACATCAAGGTTATTGCTGCCGTCCACGTAGGAGCCAGCCGCCCACACGTCGTCGGAGGCCAGCGCCGTGACGCCATAAAGGACGTCCCCCGTGCCGATAGTGGGACTGGAGACGAGGCTCCAACTCGTGCCGTCGTAATGCTCGATCAGCGCCAGGCTCGACGAGCCGAAGCCATTGTAGTAGCCGACGGCCCAGAGTTCATGGGTTGCTGGCACAGTCGTCACGGCACGCAGTGAGTTGTCGCCTGAGCCACTAGGACTGGCGACGATGCTCCAGCTTGTGCCGTCGTAATGCTCGATGGCTGTATGATTATAGCCAGTGCTCGCAGGCCGCGCCTCACCAACCGCCCAGACATCGTTGTTGGCAAACGCGGCCACGCCCCGCAGGACGTTGTAAAACGCATCGGGACTTGGATTGGAGGCGAGCGTCCAGGTTCCGGGCGATCCAGATGAGCCTGGCGGCGGCCCCAGGATTCCGGTGGTCGGCGTTGGGCGGCCCGGACGGGGCGATCCAATGGGAGGGAGCAGCGGCGGGCGACCAAGAGATGTGGCATGGGCGTGAACGGAAGCAGCGCCGACTGCCACGAGGGGAATGAGCACTACGAGCACTACGAGCACTACGCAACTCAGCACCAGCGGCCTTAAGAATGTCATGCGCTTCGGCATAGCTCACCTCACATCGCGCTACTCGACCTGGCCCTATCGCACGGATAATCGCATTGCTGGCGGTTGTTAACTTTCTAACGAGTGAGCATAGTGGTCTTGTGAAATTGTGTCAAGTCGGCAAAACTGCTTAATTGTGCGCTCACACTGTAACTGGATTGACGCGATACCAGCGAAGTCTATGGAGTCATCAGAAGCCGGGCAAAGTTATCAGAAAACTCACCATATTAAGGCGGCATCACCGCGTATACTACGCTGTGGCGCTTGCGGGTATGCCAGTTCATGGTAGAGTGTCGAAGCGCCGGTGAGACGGAATCTTTGTGTGCGCTGTGGTAAGGAGATGTGGCGATGCTACGTGGCGAGAAGGTGATCTTGCGTCCTATCGAACGGGAAGACTTGAAGCGGTTGCACGAGCTATCCGCAAACGTAGAGCTGGAGATGCTGGCTGGCGGCGCGTGGTCGCCGTGGTCGCTGGCGGCGGTCGAGAAGGACTTCGAGAAGCATCTGGAAGAGGAGGATAAGTCGGAGTTCGTGATCGAGGCCGATGGCAAGGTGATCGGCACGACGGAACTGCATCGCTGGAAGAACCGGCGCGCGGGGACCGCTGGCGTGGGCATCGGCATTTACGATCCAGAGTATCTGGGCAAGGGCTATGGGCGCGACGCGCTGAGGGTGTTGCTGGACTGGGCTTTTCGCATTCAGAACTACCGTCGCATCTGGCTGGATACGCTGGCCAAGAATGAGCGCGCGGTGCGCTGCTATCTGGCGGTGGGCTTCAAGCAGGAGGGGTTGCTGCGCCAGCACGAATACCACGATGGCGAGTATGCCGATGTGGTGACGATGGGCATCCTGCGCGAGGAGTGGGAGACTCAGCGCGCATAGGGCGGATGAGCACGGCGCTATGAGAGCGCCTGGGGTGGTGAGGCTGAGCGAAGGGCGCAACCTCACCGCAGGCGCGTATGCAGTCGCGCTGGCTAGGCTGGATGCGCCTCGTAGACGGGCAGCGCGCGGAGCTTTGCCGGGCGCGGCTTGCCGAGGCAGGCGCCCGCATGGCGTTCGATGACGCGCCGCTCGATCTCGCGATCAATGCCGCGGCGCAGCCGGTCGTCGGTGCGGTAGCACTCGATCCACGCGGATGTCGCCCAGATGCGCACGGTTCCGGTCAATTCCTCGCCACATTCTGGGCAGTGCCCAGTGAGAGATAACTCCTTATTCCACACTGACTTCCCCCATTCGTCGTCTGTGACCTCGCCGCGTGCGGTGGGCCACGGCCAATGAATCCACCCATCGCTAATGCAACAACTGTGCCGCGACTTGACGTAACCAGTGTCGTATTCCTTTTGGGGTGCGCCTTTTTGCGTATACCTCTGGTCACTGACAGGCACACGGGAAAGGGAACACGACATGAATCAGCGGCGCGGTGTGCTTCTGGCGATGGTGATGGCGATCAGCGTTATTGCGCTTACGGCGATTCCAGCGCTGGCCGCGAGCGGCGCGTCTATCGCCAAGTTTTCGACCATCACGCAGATTAGCTCGACAGTTCCGCGCAATGGTGATGTGAACCCGTATGGCGTCGTAGTGGCGCCACAATCCGTAGGCAAGCTCGTACAGGGTAGTGTGCTGGTTAGCAACTTCAACAACAGCGCGAACTTGCAGGGCACGGGAACGACGATTGTGGAGATCTCGCCCAGTGGCGCGTTCAGCACGTTCGCGCGTATCCGCCCGCAGGCGCTGCCGGGCGCGTGCCCAGGGGGTGTGGGGCTGACGACGGCGCTGGTCATCGTTGGCGGGCAGTGGGTGGTAGTGGGCAGTCTCCCGACCACAGATGGCACGGCGGCCACCGCGCAGGCGGGGTGCCTTATCGTGCTGAACAGCGCCGGCAAGCCCGTCGAAACGCTCTCTGGCGCGAACATCAACGGTCCGTGGGATATGGCGGAGAGCGATAACGGCGATAGCGCCAGCCTCTTTGTCAGCAATGTGCTGAACGGAACGGTTCAGGCGAATGGGAACGTGGTGAACAAAGGGACAGTGCTGCGCATCGGGCTGGAGCTTGAGGGGAGTGCGCCGCCGAAGATGGTTTCGCAGACGATCATTGGCTCTGGTTTCGCGGAGCGGACGGATCCTGCGGCGCTGGTGATCGGGCCAACTGGGCTGGGACTTGGCGACAACGGGGTACTGTATGTCGCGGATAGCCTGAACAACCGGATTGCTGGTATTCCCAACGCCCTCACACGCAAGACGACTGCATTCACTGGCAAGGATGTGTCGGTCAATGGCGCACTCAACGATCCGTTGGGTCTCGCTATTGCGCCCAACGGCGACATCTTGACGGTGAACGGCAACGACGGCAATCTGGTAGAAACGACACCCAAAGGCGCGCAGATTGCCACTGTGGCGCTCGATACTACGGGTAGCCCGCCGGGGGCTGGTACGCTCTTTGGGCTGGCGGTGAAGCCAGGTGGGACTGGAGTGTATTTCGTGGATGACGGCAGCAATACGCTGAATCTGCTGCATTAAACGACACTGAATTGCGTGAGCAGTGCCCGGTGTTTCCATCGAGGGAGCGCCGGGCACTTGAATGTGTGAGCGAGAGTAGGTTAGCCTTAGCCTTCGGAGGCCTCATACTGTTCTTTGATCTGGGCGACGATGGAGGGGTCGAGCAGCGTGGTGGTGTCGCCCAAGACCCGCCCCTCGGCGATGTCGCGCAAGAGCCGCCGCATGATCTTCGCCGAGCGCGTCTTGGGCAGCTCGCTCGTATAGTAGATGCGCTGTGGCCGCGCCAGCGCGCCGATGCTGCGCACCACCTGCTCCTTGAGTTCGGCGGTCAGCGCGTCGTTGGGCTGCTGCCCGGCGCGCGGCGTGACGAAGGCGACGATGGCCTGCCCGGTCAGCGCATCGCTGGCGCCGATCACCGCCGCCTCCGCCACCGCCGGATGCGCCACCAGCGCGCTCTCCACCTCCATCGTGCCCAGCCGATGCCCCGAGACATTGACCACATCATCCACCCGCCCCAGCAACCAGTAGTAGCCGTCGGCGTCTTGCCGCGCGCCGTCCCCGGTCAGATACTGCCCCGGATACGTCGCCCAATACGTCGCCTGGTAGCGGGCCGGGTCGCCCCAGATGCCGCGCGACATCGCCGGCCAGGGCCGGGTCAGCACCAGGTTGCCGCCCGCGCCACTGCCCGCGGGGACGGGCTGCCCGGCGGCGTCGAGGATCGCCGGGAAGACGCCGGGGAAGGCGCGGGTGGCGGAGCCGGGCTTGGTCGGCACCAGCCCCGGCAGTGGCGCGATCAGGATCATGCCGGTCTCGGTCTGCCACCAGGTATCCACAATCGGACACGGCGGGCGGCCCGTCTGGGCGGCGGCCGTAGCCTGCGCGCCGCCGCCGATGTGCTGCTGGTACCAGATCCACGCCTCGGGGTTGATCGGTTCGCCGACCGTGCCCAAGAGGCGCAGCGAGGTGAGGTCGTGGGCGGCGGGGTACTGCTCGCCCCAGCGCATGAAGGTGCGGATCGAGGTCGGCGCGGTGTAGAGGATGCTGACCCGGTACTGCTCGACCAGCGCCCAGAAGCGGTCTTTGTCGGGGTAGTCCGGCGCGCCCTCGTACATCACCACACTCGCGCCGTTCGCCAGCGGGCCGTAGACGATGTAGGAGTGGCCCGTCACCCAGCCGATGTCGGCGGTACACCAGTAGACATCCTCCTCTTTGAGGTCGAAGATCCACTGGTGGGTCAGCGCCACCCCGGTCAGGTAGCCGCCGGTGGTGTGCAGCTGCCCCTTGGGCTTGCCGGTGGTGCCCGAGGTGTACATGATGTAGAGCGGATGCTCGCTCGCCACCGGCACCGGGGCGACCACCGGCACGTGCCGCCCACCCTGCGTCACCTGCGCCACGGCGTCGTGGTACCACACGTCGCGGCCCTCGTGCATCGCCACCGCGCGCGCCGCGGGGCCGACGCGCTGCACGACGAGGACGTGGCGCACGCTGGGGGTGTCGGTGAGCGCGGCGTCGGTGGTGTCTTTCAAGGGGACGACGTTGCCGCGCCGCCAGCCGCCGTCGGCGGTGACCACGACGCTGGCCGCGGAGTCCTGGATGCGGTCGCGCAGCGCCTCGGCGCTGAAGCCGCCGAAGATCACGGTGTGTGGCGCGCCCAGCCGCGCGCAGGCCAACAGGCCAATGGCCAGCTCAGGAAGCATCGGCATGTAGAAGGCGACGCGGTCGCCGGCCTGCACGCCCAGTTGTTGCAGGACGGCGGCGAAGGTGTTGACCTCGCGGTATAAGTCCTGGTAGGTCAGCACCCGCCGGTCGCCTGGCTCCCCCTCCCAGATGAGGGCCGCTTTGTTCTTGCGCCAGGTGGTGAGATGGCGATCCACGCAGTTGTAGGCGGCGTTGAGGGTGCCATCGGCGAACCAGCGGGCGGTGGGGGGGGTGGCGGTCGGATCCCAGTCGAGCACCGAGGTGAAGGGGGTGAACCAGTCGAGGCGGCGGGCGGCCTCGGCCCAGAAGGCGTCGGGGTCGGCGGCGGCGCGCTCGTAGACGGTGGGGTCGGCGATGGTCGCCTGGGCGACGAAGGCCGCCGACGGCGCAAACACCCGCTCCTCCTGCAACAGCGCGTCAATGGTCGTGGATGCGCCGCTTGTGGCGGGGGCAGCCGGCGCGCTCGCCGTCGCTGGCTCTGGCGATGGCACGGGGTCGGGATTAGGGTCTGGCATTTGCGCAACCTCCACGACTTCTACGACTTCTACTGTTTCCATCGCTGAATCGGAGCCAGATGCGGCGGGAGATTCGGCGATGACCTCTACGACTTCCACCACTGGATCTTCCACTGGCGCGGGTGTGGGGTCGGCTGGCGCCGCAACTGGCGTGGGTGCGGGGGATGGGGGAGTTGCCATGTTGGGCGCGGGTGCGGCAGGTGAGGGAGGTGGGGGAGCAGTTGTCGCCGCGTCCTGCTTGCCGTTGCGTCGGAACCAACCGAAGAATCGGGAGCTTGCCATGTCTGCCTCCTTTTGGAGCACACAGCTATACGGTACCCACGTGTCGTCCACAAGTACGCCGGATTGTGATGAGTGCAAACCGCTGTTTCCTCGGTACCGTTATGTGGACTATTGTATCAGATTGCGAGGCAGATTGTGCAACGAGTTTGCTGAGGTGGATAATGGAAGAAGAATCGCGACGACGAGCGGCGGCATGATGGTCAGCCGAGCAGGACTTTGGCGAGGGTGTTGGGGGAGAGGGCCTGCAGGGGGTCGTCGTTTTCCATGACGATGTTCATGTAGGCGTCGCGGAGGTCGCGGCGGTGGGATGCGGCTTGGACGGCGCGGTTGACGATGAAGGGGTTGAGGTAGCAGAGGCGCAGGCGGTCGCTGAGGCGAAAGAGGCGCTGATAGGCCTGGCGCAGGCGGTGGTCGTAGGCGCGCAGGGGGGTGAGGGAGAAGTCGCCGGAGGCGAACATGGCGGTGATCTGCTCGGCGGCGATGTGGGCGGATTCCATGGCGTAGTCTATGCCCTCGCCGGTGACGGGGTTAACGAGGCCGGCGGCTTCGCCGATGAGGAGGACGCGCTCGGCGTAGGTGGGGGCGCGGGCGAAGTCTATGCGGATGGGGTAGCCTTTGACGGGGCCGTCGAGGTGCGCGCCTTCGAGCAGGCGGCGCAGGGAGGGGGTGCGCAGGAAGTTGTCGAAGACGGTGCGGGCTGATTCGGGCATCCACCAGGAGGCGATGCCGCCGCGAAAGATGCCCGCGCCGATGTTGGCGCGCGTGGGCGAGAGGGGGAAGACCCAGCCATAGCCAGGGAGCGGCACGCCGTCGAAGCGGCACTGGACGCTCTGATCGAGGTGGGTGATGCCGTCGTAGTAGGCGCGGCAAGCGAGCATCATTGCCGGGGGACGGCGCAGGATGCCCATCTTCACGAGCAGGCCGGTGCTGGCGCCGGTGGCGATGATGACGATGCGGCTGCGATGGGTGACGGGCTGTTTGCCCTGAATGGCTTCGACGACCATGCAATCGGATTCGCGGCGGAGATCGGTGACGCGGGCTGAGCCGATGAACTGCGCGCCGCTGGCGACAGCGTGCTCTAGCAGGAGGTTATCGAGAATCAGGCGGGGGACAATAGCGACGGACTGGTAGCGTTCGTCGTGGCTGATGACGTCGGCGCTGGCGGTGTGGCCACGGGGGGCGACGAAGGTGATGGTGTGGTGGCACGCGGCTGCGCTGAGCACGCGGTCGAGCAGGCCCATGGTGTCGAGGACACGCAGGGCGCGGGGGGTGAGACCATCGCCGCAGGTTTTGTCGCGCGGGAAGGTGGCTTTATCGAGGGCGAGTACGTCGAGTCCGGCGCGGGCCAGCTCGTATGCGGCGGTGGAACCGCCCGGCCCAGCGCCGATGATGATGACATCATGCAGGTCAGCCATGGAGGGAACCCTTCGCTGGTGGGGTGTCGTCGGGGGTGAGGAGTTGGACAAGGGATTCGACGGCTGAGCGACTGAGCTTTTCTTCGCCACGGTCGAGGGTGTCGAGGGTGGCGATGGCGAGCGCGAGAGGTATCTGGATGAAGTAGGCGAAGGGTGTGGTGGGCAGAGTCTGGGCGTAGGCATGGGCGAGCGCAAGGTTGCCACGGGCGTAGTCGGTCATGTGGGTGGGGGTCCAGCCGGTGGGGAAAAAGTCTACGCCGCGTGCGACATCGGCGGTGCGATTGCGCAGGATATTGACGGCTTGCAGGCCGCGACCGAATTGGATGGCGGGGGTGCGGCTCATCTGGAAGCCGTCGCTCCAGGCGCCGATGTCGCAGATGAGCAGGCCGACGGCGCCAGCGACGCCGAAAGTGTAGCGGTCGAGGTCGGACTGGGTGTGGATGGTCCAGCCGTTTTCGACCCAGAAGGCCATACGTTCGGCCATGGCGGCGATGGAGTCCCAGATGCGTGGGGCGATGGATTCGGGGGCGAGGCAGGCCCATTCGCTGAGGCGGAGGGTGACTTCTGGCTGGTCTGTGGGGGCGCCAGAGAAGAGGGCGGAGAAGTCGGAATGGGAGAAGGCGGCGATGGTGGTCTGCGCCTGGAAGAGTTGGCTGATGGCGCGGAGCTGGCGGACCTTGATGAGAGGGTCCAGGGCGGGGTGGTCTTCGATTTCGTCAATGGCGCGCATGCAGAGGTATGCGGAGGTGATCGCTTCGCGCAGGCCGGAGGGGAGACGGCTGATGGGGATGAAGAATGTCCGGCTGGTGCGCTCCAAGATATCGAGCGCGTCGGGCTGTACGGGCATCGCGTACCTTCTACCTTCTCTACGCATGTGTGGGCATGCGGCGCGGGTGTCGCATGGTGGGGCAATGTATGTTCCCCGCCAGATTAGTGCCACGCCCGCCACGAACAGTGGCGCATCGCGGCCCGCACCCTACACGATACGCGATATGCCAGCCAGACGCAAATGGTTGGCGGCGGGAATAGGGCAGTAAAGATACGTATACGGGGAGCGGGCAGGTGGGGTGGTGGCATCTTTCGTGCAAGTTGAGATACAGCGCCTCAAGGCCATCGAGGGCTGGTGTAGAGACTCATGGCCGAAGCTGGTGTTGCGGGTGAGATGAGCTACATTAGCGGCACAAGTGACATGCTCGAAGACATACGCGAACAGGTATGTTGTTGCGAATAGAACGGACGGCGGGAGGGAGCATATGCGTGACAGCAGAGGGGCGCTACGCGCGCCAGATGCGCCCAAACGGGAGCCAGGACGCGAGCAGGATACAAAGCAGATAGAGCAGGCGACAGAGCAGGCGACAGAGCAGGCGACAGAGCAGACTGCGGAACAGCAAGAAGCGCAACAGTATGCGGTGGATGAGATGCTGTTGCGGCTGCTGGTGGGCGCCGCGCTGGAAGGCTCGGACGAGGCGTTGCGGCGGCTGCGGGTGTGGGATGCGGCGACACGGGACGCGCTGGCGGCGGGTGGGGCGGCGGCGCATCCGGTGCGGAGCGTGCTGCTGGGAATGTTGCTGGAGACGGAGGAGGGTGTGCGCGGGGGCATCATGTCGGTCGGACGGCTGGGGGCGCGGATATGGGGGCGGGGCACGCGGGCGCTGCGGCGGGTGACAGACGAGACGCTGCCGTTGGGGATGTTGCTGCGTTTGGATGCGCTGATGGAGCGGGGGCAGAATCTGCGGGACCGCTGGATGCTGGAGGGATTCATGATCGAGCGGCAGGGGAGGTCGCTGGCACGGCGCGCGACGAACGATGCCGTGGCAGAACTGCTAGGCTATTTCGCGCGTGATCCGCAGGTGCGGTCGTTGATCGAGCAGCAGAGTCTAGGTATGGCGGGGGCGGCGGTGGAGGATGTGCGGTCGCGTGCGGCGTCGGCGGATGCGTGGGTGGAGCAGATGACGCAAGCGCTGTTGCGGCGGGGGCCGCGCCCTGGCACATCTGCGCCCGCGAAGGAGGAATTGCCGGAGAAGTCGCAGGAGAAGCCGCCGGAGAAATCGTCGGAGGCGCCGAAGTCGCCGACACGGCCGAACCGTGGCGGAAGCTGAGAGCAAAGCGATGAAACGTGATCCGCTGGCTGGCCATACCGCTGGCTTCATCAGCCGGGTGATGGCCTTCGGTATTGATTTTGTGGTAATCAGCGTGACGCTGCTGCTGGTGGCAGCAGGGGCGACGGCGGTGGAGAGCCTGTTGGCGGGGCCGCTGTATGTGGGGGTGCGCTTCGCGGTGACGGTGGGGGCGACGGTGTTCGCGGCGGTCTTTGCCATTATCTATCCTATTGTCTTCTGGACGCTGTTTGGGCAGACGCCGGGGAAGATGTTGATGGGGCTGCGGATCGTGCGGACGAACGGGCAGCCGTTGCGGCTGGGGCATGCGGTGCTGCGGTATGTGGGGTGGGTGTTGTCGGCGGCGGCGCTGTTTGTGGGGTTCGTGTGGATCCTGGTGGATAAGCGGCGGCAGGGGTGGGATGATAAGATTGGCGATACGCTGGTGATCTATACGGAGCGCAATCCGCTGCGCGAGTTGGCGGCACGGCGAGAAGCGGGGCCACCGCTGGCGCGGGGGATGGGGTGAGTGGGGATGCTCTCGGCCATGAATGGCCGGAGCATAGCGGCGAGGGGCAGCCTCGGCCTTAAAAGGCCGGAGCACAGCGGCGTGGGCATGAATGCCGGATAGGCGCGCGGGGTGAGCGCGAGGTGGTAGGGGGAGTTCGCAGCCTGAATGCCGCGAGTAATCATGGATGGAGATGGGGGATGGGAATGCCAACAAGGCAGCGGATGGTGGGAGAGGTGGGAGGTGGGCGAGGCAGGCGGGGAATACGGGGAATACGGGGAATGCGGATAGAGGCATGTCAGCGGGCGGGCAGTATGATATTCCATGCCATGCACGGCGCTTCTTTCAGGATGGGATAATCGCCCCTCTCTGTTGCTTTCCTGGCTATAGCTTTCTATACTTATCGGCGCGCGAACTTCACAGGAGCGGACGTTTTTGATGGCTTTGAGCGTCTTTGGAAGGAATCGCGATGAAATGCCAGAACTGCGGCTATCAGGTTCGTGACGCTACGTTGGAGCGGTGTACGCGCTGTGGGTTGCGCCTACATGCCGCCATCGCCGCGCCTGATCTGCAACGGACTGTTCCTTTGCAGATGGAGAGTTCGCGGCCAGCCCTGCCGTCATCCGCTGCCAAGACGCCCGCTTCTAAAGCAGCAACTTCCGAGCCGCCTGTTACTAAACCGCCTGTTGCCAAGCCGGCTGTCGCTAAGAAACGCTCGAAGCGTGTGCTCTGGGGTCTTGTTGCGCTGGCGCTGATCGTCGCTGTGCTGGGAACGGGCAGTATCTTCTACGCGAATCGCGGACATGGTACGCCGGGCGGCAATGCGAATCTTGTGGTAGATGTACCGACGGCGACGCTGCTGCCTACCGCAACCGCTACACCGAAGCCGACGGCGACATCGGGGCCGCAAGTGGTGACAATCCTGGACGATGCGTTGACGGCCAGTTCGCATAGTTCGGGGTGGTATACCGACAGCAGAAATGCGTTCTTCACGTCCGATGGCTACCATATCGCGAATGGCTACATAAGCTATGCGCCGATAGAAAATCAGTCGAACTTCAACCTCGCGGTTCAGACCAGACAAGTTGCAGGTAAAGCGAACGTCTCTTATTTCATTCAGTTCGATGCGGTAGCCAAGTCTACCAAGAAGTATGAATTCGGGATTGATAGTTTGGGCAAATTCTATCTCTCTGGCCCTGGCTACACGATTATTCCGTCAACGCAGATCGCCGCGATTCACACCGGCTTCGGCGCGGTCAATACGCTGGGGGTGAGTGTCACTGGCTCACATATTGTGCTGTTCATCAACGGGATACAGGTGGGGAACGCCAACGATTCGGGCCTTGCGAGCGGTCTTATTGGGCTTGGCGTGGAGGATAGGCCAGGGAATGGGCCAATGGAGGTTGTGTTCAGCAATCTGAAGATCACGAAGTTTGTGTGATGCGCAGCGACCCCACGCCGATGCTTTCCACTGCGTGGGGCATGGGAGACGTGAGGTGGATGGTTACGCGCTTTTGTCGGCGGGCATGGGACGCTCGACGGGGAGCGGGCGGCCAGGGAACCACCAGTTCCAGCGGCCGAGCAGGCGCATGGTGGCGGGGACGAGCAGGATGCGGATGACGGTGGCGTCTACGAGGATGGCGACGGTCATGCCGAGGCCGATCTCTTTGGTGGCGACGAGGGTGGTGAAGGTAATGGCGCCGGTGACGATGACGAGGATCAGCGCGGCGTTGGTGATGACGCCAGCGGTCTTTTCGAGGCCACGGGCGACGGCGTAGCGGTTGTTGCGGGTGCGGAGCCATTCTTCGCGGACACGGGAGAGCAGGAAGACTTCGTAGTCCATGGAGAGGCCGAAGAGGGTGCAGAAGAGCAGCACCGGCGTAGTGGAATCGACGAAGCCTTCGGGGGTGAAGCCGAGGACGTTGGAGAGGTGGCCTTCCTGGAAGACGAGCACCAGCACGCCGAAGGCTGCGCCGATGGAGAGGATGTTCATCAGCACGGCTTTGAGTGGCAGCAGCACCGAATGGAACATGAGCATCAGCAGCAAGAAAGTAGCGAGCAAGATGAAGAGGATCGCGCGGGGGAAGTTGCCATAGAGATAGCGGTTGAAGTCGAGGCTGAAGGCTTGTGTGCCGCCGACGAGAACGGTGAGGCCGCCCGCATGCGCGGGGTAGTCGCTGCGAAGGGTATCTATCTGCGCTTTGCTGGCGTCGCTATCGAGCGTGGCGTTGGATCTGGCGGTGATGAGCGTGGTACCGCCGTTGGTGGTGCTGGCGACAAACTGGGCAAGCTGTGGGTTTTGGGCATAGGCGCCACTGGTGTAGAGCGCGGCGAGCTGCTCTGAGGTGAGCGCTGGTGCGCCGGGGGTGGCGGGGAGTTGAGTGAGGCTGGTGACGTTGGTGATGTGGGGCTGGGAGGCGAGCCATTGGGTGAGGATGTCTATTTTGGCGAGGTTGTCGGGGGTGAGGATGCTGGATCCGTCGGGTGTTTGGACGGCGAGATAGATAGGGGTGTTCTTGGTGTCGGGGAATTGGGCGTAGAGGATGTCGGTGCCCTGGCGGACTTCGGAGCTAGCTGGAAGGGATGAGGCGGCGGGGATGCCCAGGCGCATCGAGAAGACGGGCAGGGCCAGCGCCAGCAGGAACACACCGACGAGTACGATCACCACGACGGGGCGGCGCATGACGGCCATCGCCCAGCCATGCCAGAAGCCCATCCGCTCGCCGCCGCGCTCGGCGGTGAGGCGGCCCAGCAGCGGCAGCCGCAGCGAATTGATGCGCGGGCCGAGAATGGAGAGCAGCGCGGGGAGCAGGGTGAGCGCGGCGAGCATAGCGACGACGACGACGATAGCGCCGCCGAAGCCGAAAGAGGTCATGACGGGGATGCCGAGCAGGATGAGGCCGCTGAAGCCGATCATGACGGTGAGGGCGCTGAAGAAGATGGCTTCGCCCGCTGTGGCGAGGGTCCAGCCGAGGGCATCGGGGACAGCGCGTCCGCGTACCAGTTCTTCGCGGAAGCGGCGGGTGAGGAAGAGGCTGTAGTCTATGGAGAGGCCGATGCCGATGATGGTGACGACGCTGAGGACGGAGACGCCAGTGGTATTGTGCAGGGCAAAGGCATAGATGAGGGCCATGGCGATGGGGATGGCGATGAGCGCGAGCACGATGGGCGTGACGGCGGCGGCGAGGGTGGCGAAAACGATGAGCAGCACGAGCAGCGCCAGCGGGAACACGGTGGCGTCAGCCTTCTCGACATCCTGCTGGGCGATCTGGCTGATGGCGTCGTAGACGGCGACATCGCCGGTGAGGTAGGCGCGGGCGGGGGTGGCCGCCGCGCCGGTGGGCACGAGGGCGCGGAAATCGGCGAGATGCTGCTGCACGCTATCGGCGGATTGGTCGAAGTTGACGACGACGAGCGCGGTGCGACCATCTTTGCCGACGCCGCCAAGCTGGGCGCTGGTGACATGGTCATAGGATTTGACGCGAGCAAGGAAGTCGTTGATTTCGCGCTGGAAGGTGGGATCGGCGACGGGGGTATCAGGAGACTGGAAGACGACGAACACCTGCGCGACGGGCTGATGCAACTGCTGCTGCGCGATGTCGGCGACTTTGACAGAGTCGCTGCCGCTGATGGTGTAGCCGCCGCTGGTAAGCACGCTGGGCAGCTTGGCGGCGAAGGAGGCGGAGGCGAAGAGGGCGAGAATCCAGAGAGCGATGATGAACCAGCGCAGGCGATAGACGCGCTGGCCGTAGGCGAGGCCAAGGCGATAGAGCGCGTGCGATTCGAGCGCGGCGGTGGAGGCGGCAAGCTGCGCCGCCTCGGTCATCTGATCTTGCGGATGATCTTCTGGACGTGATTGCGTTCGCATACTCTCCCTACCCCATTCCCTGTGGCGCCGAAACCGCCGGAGCCATCTGGCACATCACGCTGGCACATTGCGCGGGCCGCGTGTTCGTCCACAGTGTAGCGTACCAGGGAATGGGGAGGGTTGTCGCGGGGAAAATGGTGCATGTTGGGCGAGCGGATCAGATGTCCGCTCGCGTGGTCGCTTCCCAGGCTGCTTACGGGTGGGCGGGTACGTAGGTGAATTGAACAGCGCCGGTCGCGTAGGTCGCGGTGTTCACTAGCTTCAGGTTGAGTGGTTCGGCCAGGTCTTTGAAGAGCGGCAAGCCGCCACCCAGGATGATGGGGTGAACGATCAGGCCATATTCGTCAACGAGGCGCAGGCGCACAAGGGACTGGGCGAATCTCGCACCACCAAGCGCGACGATGTTTTGGCCGGGCTGCTGCTTGAGGCGTGCGATCTCGGTGGCGGGATCGGCGGTGGCCAGCCGTGAATTGTTCCATTCGAGGGTGGTCAGGGTTTTGGAGAAGACGACTTTAGCGCGACTGTTCAAAAGCTCGGCCATCTCGCTGGACTGATTGGGCCAGGACGCGGCTTGCTCCAGGTAGCCGACGCGACCGAGCAGGATTGTGTCTATCTCGCGTAGGGATGCCGTAACTGCCTGAAGTTGAGCGGGGTCGGTGGTGCGGAAGAGCCAGTCCATCTCTCCGTTGGGTCCGGCCATATAGCCGTCCAGGCTGATGTTTACGCCGAGAATGACTTTGCGCATCGTGGACATCTCCTTTACGTGTTGGCGTACATGTTGGCGGAAGAAGGCCGCGAGCGCCTCTGCGGAGACGTCATGCCGCTGACCTTCCAATGTATGCTGCTGGGGGTTGGGCAGGCACTCAACCAGCAGTTATGCGGGGCGCTCCACCGTATAGTGCGCCAGCACGACCCCGGAAGAGAAGGGCGTGGCCTCGACGAGCCGCAGGTTGAGCTGTGCGCCGTCCGCGAACACTTTCTTGCCGCTCCCCAGCACAAGCGGATAGACGAGCAGATAGTATTCATCCACCAGATCGTGTTGCGCCAGGGTGTGGATGAGCACGCTGCTGCCGTCAATAACGACATTCTTGCCCGGCTGCGCCTTCAGGGCACGCACTTCCTCGACCACGTTGCCGCTGATGAGGGTGGAGTTGCGCCAGGCGGCGGCTGAGGGCAGGGTGGTGGAGACGACGTACTTGGGCATCGCGTTCATCACGTCGCCAAACGGGTCGCCCTCCGCCATCGGTTCGAAGGCGCCACCGTGGATCTGCCACGTCTTGCGCCCCAAGAGCATAGCGTCGCTCTCGCGCATCACCTGGTCGAAGTGGGCGCCGATCTGGTCATCCCAGTAGGGGTGGGTCCAGCCGCCATAGGCGAAGCCGCCCTCCGTATCTTCTTCCGAACCGCCCGGCGCCTGCATCACGCCGTCCAGCGACATAAACTCGGACACCACAATCTTGCGCATCGTATGTGCTCGCTTTCTGATCTCGATTGTAGGCGAGGAAGGCCGACGACTTCCTGGACTTCCTATGCGAACCCTATGCGGGCATGTTCTGTTCCAAGTTGAGATTTCCGGTAACCGGTGGGGAAGTCTGTCATAGCGGCTCATGGGACGCGAGGCGCGGGCTGGTGGCGACGCGATTGGGGCGAGGTGGCGCGTGGCGCGCGATAGGCTGAGGAGTGGGTGCTGGGGGGTGATGAGCATGGTGGCGGCCAGGATGGCACACGGCGGAGCCTCCTGGCCTTCGGACGGGCGGGCTAGATATAACGAGATTCCTGGTGGCGCAGGCGGCGCGAGACGACGCCAAGAAGGCGGATGGTGATGTCGGGGTCTTCGCGCAGGGCGGCACGGAAGTCGAAGATAGGCATGAGCAGGGCGTGGACTGGCTCTAGCGCGGTGACGGTGGCGGTGCGGGGCTGGTCGCCGAGCAGGGAGAGTTCGCCGAAGACATCGCCTGCATTGAGGGTGTTGAGTTCGATGTCTTCGCCGCTGCCCTGATGCTGGGTGACTTTGACGCTGCCGCTGATGAGGATGAAGAGGCCGACGCCTGGTTCATCCTGCTGGACGAGCACGTCGCCAGCAGCGTAGTCGCGCTCGACGCAAGTGGCGGCGAGGCGATGGAGTTCGCGTTTGCTGAGATCGAGAAAGAGCGGGATGCGGGCGAGCTGGCGCTCATAGTCTTCGGTGGAGCCGTGGCTGGCGCCGGTGCTGCTGGTCATGTGTGGTCCTCCCCGGAGAGTGCGCGTGATGGCGCAGTGCTGTGGAGATATGTCGTTTGCCTATGCCGGTGATGCGCTGGCGATAGCATACGCCACGGGAGCGTGATGCGCTAGTTTGGCGTGTAGGAGTGATGTGCCTGGGATGTGATAGGCATGTAGACGGCAGGAGTGCTAGAATGCGGTGTAGGGGAGAGGCGGGAATATGCCGAGAAAGAAGCGAGATATTCGGCGGGATTATCGAGCTGCGGGTTTCAGCGAACGGCAGGCGAAAGGCGATCATACCGTGTTCTCGCATCCTTTGGTACGCAAGCACTATGCGGTGGATGGCAGAGAGGGCGCGGATGCTGAGCGTTACGATGAACGCAATCTTCAAGAGGCTCTACATGAGTTGGCGGATGCCAGGAGACAACAGCCATGAGCGATATGCCACACTATGCGCTTGTGATCGAGTGGAGCGATGAAGATCAGACGTATGTGGTGCTTCTGCCGGAATGGGCGGACAGATACGCTATGCCCGTAGCGAGCGGCAAGACGTATGAGGAGGCGGCCAGGCGGGGGCGCAACGCGCTGGAGAGCTACATCCAGTTTGCGCAAGAGGATGGCATACCATTACCGCAGCCGCGTACCTTTGCCGCAAGTGTGTAAGCATCAAGTCAGGCGATGGGGACGAATTGGAGGTCGCGGGTGGTGGCGTCGGCGGCGGCGAAGGTGAGCAGGTGTTCGGCTTCGTCGGAGATGGCGGCGCGGTCGGGGGCGGAGAGAGGCGCGAAGGGTTCGATGAGCAGGGTGGCGGTGTCGCGCTGGCGGGTGAGCTTCCATGCGCCACGGACGAATCCGTCGAGCAGGAATGCGCCTCTGGTGAAGACGCGCTCGCGGTGGTCGCTGGCGATGACGCGGGTGCGGTCGGCGTGTGAGAGGAGCAGGTTGTCGTATTCAGGCAGGAAGCGCGGCGGGGCGGGGGCGTCGGGGTCAGGGAGCGGCGCGTTGGGCAGGTCGAATAGCTCGTTGCCCTGCTGGTCGCGGTAGGTGCGCAGTTGGGGACGGAGCCGCTCGACGACCGCGCGCAGGTGGGTGAGCCAGGACCACGCTTGGATGTCTTTGACGGTGGCGGGGCCGAAGGCGGCAAGGTAGCGCAGAACCATGGCGTCGGGTGTGGTGTCGGTAGCGATGGGGCTGCCGAGCCAGGCTTCGACGGTGGTCCAGGTAGCTTGGCCGCTCTTGCCCCAGACGCCGCGTGGCGGCAACTGGATCAGCGGCGTGAGATAGCGGACGGCGTGGGCGAGGGATTCGGCGTCGCGGTCGGGCCATTGCTCGTGGAGCAGCTTGCCGAGCGCGGCGGTGGTGCGCGGTCGTTCTTCGAGAAGCGCGCGGCCAGCGGCAAGCAGCGCGGGCATCTCCATGCCGACGAGCTTGCGGCCGAAGGGGCTGCCGGTGTAGAAGCCGCGCTCCAGGACAGGCTGCACGACAGAGCGCAGCGCGAGGTAGTCGCGGGCGGTGACGAGATGGAGTGTGGTGCGCATCAGCGAGCCGCGCACGGCTGCTTTGCTGGTGATGAGGTGCGATAGCTCGTCGGGGTGAAAGGCTTGCAGCCGCGACCAGAGGCCGACGTAGGGGGCGTTGGGTGACTGGGCTTGCATGCCGACGAGATGCTCAATCGCCTGGGCGGCGGGCATGGTCTGGCGGGCGAGCAGCATCTGGCGGGCGAGCAGGGCGCGGTTGAGCGCGCGGGGACTGAGCACGTCACCAGATGGGTTGGTAGCGCTGGTAGATGGTCGTGCGGGCATCGGTGGCATACTGCTTTCTGTTAATGCGGCTAGCTGGGGTGGATGGAGCTATGCGTTGATGGGGAACGTTACACGGGCTGGAGGGGGTGGTGTGGCGCGGGTGGCAGGGTGATGGTGATGGGGTCGCCGGGGCGGACGGGTCCGCTGGCGAGGACGACGGCCATGACGCCCGCTTTGCGGATGAGGTTGCCGTCGGCGTCGCGGTCGAGCACGGCGGCCATCAGGCCGGGCTGGAGCTGATCGAGTTGCGTGCAGGGGTTGCGTAGGCCGGTGATTTCGATGATGGCCGTGTCGCCAAGTCGTAGCCGCGTGCCAGTGGGCAGGGCGAGCAGGTCAATCCCCTGGGTGGTGATATTCTCGCCCATCTGCCCGGCGGAGACATGGAAACCGGCATCGCGAAGTTCCTGATGGAGTTCGGCGTGAATGAGATGGACCTGACGGAGATTGGGTTGGTGTGGGTCGCGGGCGACGCGCGAGCGATGCTGGACGGTGACGCCCGCATGGGCGTCGGCATCAACGCCCAGCCCTTCGCGCAGGTAGATGATCTGGTGGTTGTCTTTGCTGAATGAATGGCTGGCGCTGCGGCTGACTGCCGCGACGGTTCCGCTCATGGTGGCCTCCTCTGGAGGTATTGTACCTGATTGATACGCTGGGCTATGGCGCGGGCAATTTGCGGAGTGTGGCGCTGTCGTAGTGCTCACGCGCCCAGAGGTAGCCAGCGATGAGCGGGGTCAGCAGCAGCAGTCCGGTGAGGTAGCCGCCGATGACATCGGTGAGCCAGTGCTCGCCGAGGTAGACACGCGAGACGCCCACCAAGGCAACCAGCGCGAGGCAGATGACGACCAGGATTGCGCGTTCCCAGGAGGGGCGGAAGTTCATGATGACAACGAAGGCGAGGAAGCCGTAGAAGACGGTGTAGTGGAGGGTGTGGCCGCTAGGAAAGCTGAACGAAGAGAGTTGCTGCGTGACGTGGACGAGGTCGGGCGAGGGACGGCTGCGGGCGACGAGGAGCTTGAGCGCGCCGCCGATGAGGTCGCCCAGGAGAGTGAGGGTGAGGAAGATGGCTTCGAGTCGCAAATGGAAGAGCCAGAGCAGCATGGCGACGACGATGAAAATCACGGCGGACTGGAGTGGATAGCCGATATAGGAGACGAAGTAGAGCACGAAATAGACGAGGGGATTGCGGTCTTCTTGTAGCTCGCGGGTGAAGGGCAGATCGCCGGGCAACACGCTATAGCTGTGGGCGGCGAGCGCGAGCGCCAGCAGGGCCACCAGTACGACAAGGTACAGCGTCAGCACGACCCAGCCGCGCCGCAGCGCTCCGGGGAGGGGGTATTCCTCGCGCTGGATTTCGCTTGCCAGATGGTCCGCTATCTCGTGGGCGCGTTCTGTCAGTTGATGATGGTTCGCCTGGTGGCCATGCGGTTCGGGAGGCCCGCCTCGGAACGACTCGGCGGGGCTGCGCTGCGCTTGCACAGGGGGTGGCGGCGTATCGCCAGAGGGGCGCGCGTCTTGGTCGCTGGGTTGTGTTGTCGCCATGGCGGCGTTCTCCTGCTTGTGGCTTGCTCTGTGGCGCGGGTTCCGCAAGGTCTGGGCCGAGTGTGTGGCGAGTGTATCACACGAGGGGCAGTGGGCAGCAGGCGCGTTATATCAAACGTCCACTCGTCAAGGATTTTTCAAGATGCTATGATCGCCGATACGCCGCCAAACGATATGTGCCTCTCCTTGCTGCACTTCAGCGCCATAGTGGAACGTTGCCCGCCCATCAGGTGCCCAGGTCATCTCGAAGATGCCGGGGTGGCTTTGCACGCCTTTGATACGCAGGCTGTGGCGAAATGGCGCTTTGGCTTGGAGATCGCTGATCATTTTGTGCAATGCATCGAGAAATTGTGCGCGCTGGGCAGGCGTGAGGGCAGCAAACTCGCGTAGGAACTGGGTAAATTCTTCATGCGTCGGCATCGTGGGGCGTCTCTCGCTCGTTGCGTACACGCTGTTCCGATGCTGCAATTTCCTCGTCGCTCACGCCCAGATGACGCAGCCACTCGTTTGTCTCATAGTATGTCGGGTGCGCCTGGCGATAGCGTGTCTCTTCCTCCATGGCCCAGGCAAGAAAGAGATCTTCGGGTGTACGCCCTTCGCTCTCAGCAATGTCTTTAATGATCTGGTATTGTTCGTCGGTCAGTTCAAATACATGGCTCATCGGCATACCTCCACGACATCTGGCTCCTGGCTGAGAGCAGTGTACCACTGGCGCGCTTGCTCGTGTATACTGCCGTTGGCGGCAAGACATTAGTTATGTGAGAGATGGAGAGCGGGATGAAGGATATGCGTCGTGTCTGTGTCTTCGCGGGTTCGAACGCTGGGGCAAAGCCGGTCTATGCCGAGACCGCGCGTGCGCTGGGCAAGGAATTGGCGCGGCGCAAATTGGAACTGGTCTATGGCGGGGCCAGCCGTGGGTTGATGGGAATCATGGCGGATGCGACGCTGGCGGCGGGAGGCAAGGCGCTGGGGGTGTTGCCGCGCGGCCTCTTTCGCCTGGAGCTGGCGCATACTGGCCTGACAAAACTCTACGAGGTGGGCAGCATGCACCGGCGCAAGGCACAGATGGCCGATCTGGCTGATGCGTTCATTGCGCTGCCGGGCGGCTATGGCACATTTGACGAGCTGTTCGAGATCATCACCTGGGCACAGATCGGCCTGCATAGCAAGCCTATCGGGCTGCTGGATGTGGCGGATTATTTCGCGCCGCTGCTGGCGCTGGTGGCGCACGCCGCCACCGAAGGGTTCGTGCCGCCGCGCCACACGCAATTGCTGCTGCGCGCGGAGACGCCCGCCGCACTGCTCGACCAACTCGCCGCGTACACGCCGCCGGAGATGGAGGACAAGTGGACCACTGAGCCGCCGGAACGATGAGGTGGTCTGGGGATAATAGCGAGGTAGCGCAGTGACCAGACAGGTAGCGAGCGCTCAGTAGCGTCCCTGTGCCTGAAGATTAGCCCGAATCTGTGTTTGAACGGGGTCATTCAGCCGCAGAAAGAAGGTGGTGGCGCGGCCGACTGCGGTCAATGGCTCGATACGCGGCCCATCCCATCGGAAGTGCTCAGTCCACCGCTGTGTGCGAGGATTGAAGAGTGGGGTGAGATCTCCGGTGCTGGGGTCCAGTGAAGCAATATTGCTGCCCTTTCTGCGGTTGCAATCGAAGCATGCCAGCGCTAGATTTTCCATGATCGTCTGGCCGCCATGCTGAACCGCGATAATGTGGTCTGGCTCATGCGGTACCACCGCTTCTGCTTCGGGCCAACCGCAGTATTCACAGCGAAAGTGTGCTCGCGCGGCGATCTGCTGGCGTAGCGTCGTGCTCACGCGTTCACTCATGCACGCTGTGCTCTGGGTGCTCTTGGCGAGGGAGTTGGGAGCGAATCAGGAGGAGGATGCGGTTCAGTTGGCCCAGCTGATCGAGTTCATCGGCCTCGTCTGGCATGAGCGTTCCTGCCGAATTTTTGTCTAAGAGTTCACGAATGCGGGCGATAGTCTCTCCAGAGAGCCGGAAGGCGGATATTTCCTCTGGGGAAGGGCCGCGCGCGAAGAATGCCGCAATCTCTTGGTACGCGCGCAACTGCGTTGCCTGGCCCATGATCGACCTCTCATCACCCCAAGGGTCTGTTCAATGGTGCGGCCTCCAATCAGGAGGCCAATCTTATACCAGTATAGCACGTCAACACTCTCTAGGCGTTCCTCCGCAGTGTGGCCCCAGGGCTGGTGAATTATCGAAATCGAACGTTAAGCGCCGGGCGTGGTGTCGGTTGCGGCGGGTTGCGGTTGCGGCTGAGGTATGGCGCCGGTGAGCGCGTCTTCGTCGGCGTAGAGGATACGCTCGCGCTCGCGTTGGGCGCGCTCGATGCCGGCGATCCAGGCGAAGAAGATGGTGCTGATGAGGAAGATGTCTATCAGGTTACCAGGGACGGCGAGCAGCGCACCTGCAACCTGCTGATCTACAGTTGGGGTGAGCCAACTGATGACGCGCGGGGCGCTGGCGTAGGCGGGATAAAGGATGCTGGTGGCGAAGAGCACGGCGACGCCGAAAATGTCGAGCGGGAGGCTTTCGAGCGCGAGATAGAGCATCTGGAAGGGCGTGGAGAGGCGTGTGTGGCGGTCCATGGGTGTGAGCAGCGGCCACCACGTGAGCACGCCAGCGAGCAGGAAGCAGAGCATCTGGATGTCGTGGGCGACGGGATTGTGGAGCGCGCGGGCATAGAGCGGGCCGACGTGCCAGATGATGATGAGGACGTTGAAGGCGAGCGCGGCGAATACGGAGAAGAGCAGGCCGCGCGTGGCGTTGCGCAGGGCGCGGGTGGGGATCAGCCGCGACACGAGGCTCTCGGGCATGCCGTACATGAGCAGCGGCGCGGTGATGGTGGTGAGGATGAAAAGCTGCAAGGTATGGGCGCTGAAGAGGTAGTAGCGGCCCAGGGTGTCGAGCGGGGAGAGCAGCGTGAGCGCGAGGGTGAGCCAGCCCGCGACAAAGCAGACGATGCGGCGGGTGGGCGGAGAGCCGGGCATACCCAGGCGGGCGCGGAACGGTCCGAGCGCCAGGGCATAGGCGGCGAGCAGCGCAAGCACGATGATGATGGTGAGTGGGTCGAGGTTCCATGAGGTGGGCGCGGGTAGCATATGGGCGTATCTCAAGGGAATGGATGATGGTCAGGATGACAGAGGACAGTAGCGCCTCCGCAATTCAGCATAGCACTCGCGGGGGGTGCGGGCAAATAGGGTGGGGGTTGGGTCGGCAACGGTCCCGCTATGCAGACGAGTTACTGCCACATCTGCACGTAGTACTCTGGCACCACTTCAAGAGATGGTCAGGGCACGTTCGGATCAGTCCTGTGCCATGGTGGGGCAAATGTCACATCAAGTTCGCGCTGAGATTTGGGTCCCATATGAGAGCGCATCCATGTAAAGGATATACTTGCTGGGTCCATCATCTCCATGAATCCGGCTCCGATGAGGTCGTGTACATACTCATCTCCATCGTCTAAGGCCTCTTCAAAGAAGTTGAGCAGCCTGCCGAGGGCATCCTCGGCGTTCGTAGCACTTGGGTCAGTGGCTTCCAGAGATTTGTAGAGCGTTTCAGTCCATCGCTCGACATCGGCGATGAAAATGTATTTCAACATTCCCTCGCTTTCATGTTTCATGTACAGCGTGTACATCTCAGGAACTCGCGCCAGCAAACGCGCAAGGAAATTAGTATAGGTAATGGTGCTCGGCATGATATGTCACTTTCCATCACACGCATAGATCACGGTTGCGATAGTGGTAGCCAGACAGGCGAAGCAATATCCCATTATGATGGCAGGTTGGTATCAGGAGGATGCTCTGCCTTGTGCTGTGCCTCTACAAACATCCCGACAATGACCGCTAGTATGACGGCTATGACGGCAAGAGTTGCGATGGTCTGTAGGAGACCAGAGATTGGGGAATCAGTTATCAGCCCATTGGTGCCACTGACGATCAAGATGCAAGCGAGAGCTTCCTCCGCGACAATACTCGCTACCCTTGCAGGGTGAGATCTTGGCGGCGGCAGGAAAATACGAATCTTCGAGAGATACGGAGAGCATGCGGCAAGGAGGATTCCCAGGATGATACTCCCAACCGGCACATATCCTGGCTCAGGCATGTTCTCCCTCGCTTTGATTCTTCTCCGCTATTATAGGACAGCCTCATCG
Source organism: Ktedonobacterales bacterium (assembly GCA_030167145.1). Lineage (GTDB taxonomy): Bacteria > Chloroflexota > Ktedonobacteria > Ktedonobacterales > JADMIN01 > SMAG-U1939. The sequence goes on from CP126532.1 coordinate 2,340,859, forward strand.
GTATTGGAAACAGCTATTCTGGCGCTGATTCTGACGCTTTGGGTGTCCCGTGAGCACGGGATAGATAGCGTTGGCTTTCGCGCAAGCGAACGTTTGTGCTATGGTGTGCGTGCAAGCACATCGCGCAATACAGAGGGATAGCCATGAAGCACGAGACTATCGCGTCCTGGGCGGAGCCTGTGCCGGGCGCTGCGCCGATGAGCGCGGACGATCTGTTGAAGCTGCAAGATGGCGCATGGCGCTACGAGTTGGTGGAGGGGGTGGTGGTGCGGATGACGCCGACCGGGCTGGAGCATTTCGATGTGACGCGCAGGTTGTTCCGCGCGATGGATCGCTTCGCCGAAGAGCGCGACCTGGGCATCGTCACGCTGCCTGATACTGGCTTTGTGCTGACACGGCCCGGTGAGCGTGATACGGTTCTCTCGCCCGACATCGCCTTCGTGAGCGCCGCCAGCGCGCAACACCTGCCAGCGCCCGGTACGCCCGAACGCAAGAAATATCTGCCGCTGGCCCCAGACCTGGCTGTGGAGGTGGCCTCGCCCGACCAGCATCACCCAGAGATGGCGGAGAAAGCGCGACGTTACCTGGGTGCGGGCGTGCGGCTAGTATGGGTGGCGTGGCCAGCGACACAGCAGGTGGATGTGTGGCGCGCGGGCAGCGACGCGCCGGTGGCGACAGTGGATGGCTCTGGCACACTGGATGGGTTGGATGTCTTTCCCGACTTTGTGTATCCGGTGACGCAACTGTTTGGGTGATCTTCTGTAGCGGAACAATAGATGAGAGGAATTGCTATGGCGAACGCGAATCGTGGGTTGAAGCTGCGCTGCCGCGACGGGCATTTCGAGATGGCGTCGTTCGAGTTGAAGGGGCAGCCGGAGGGCTTTTGGATGTGGGTGTCGTGCGACTTTGGCGGTCCAGCCAGCGGCCACTGGCTCGCGCCCGATCCCGCGCAGACGGGGAGGGTGATGGTCACGTCGCAGGCGTATTGCTGGCCCTCGGCGGTGGGGGCGTATGAAGCGCGCGACCGCTGGGAAGCGCAAGAGGAGGCGTAGCGCGGCGCAGCATGAGCATTCCGCCGTCCGCACCGCTGCTGGTGGTGATTACCGGAGCACCCTGCACGGGCAAGACGACGCTGGGCCAGCGCCTCGCGGAGCGGTTCGCGCTGCCGCTGATCAGCAAAGACGGCATCAAGGAGATCCTCTTCGACACGCTGGGATGGTCGGACCGGGAGTGGTCGCGACGGCTGGGCGGCGCGAGTATGGCGCTGCTCTTCGCGATGGCCGAAGCACAGGTGCGCGCGGGGCGTTCGGCTATCATCGAGGCGAACTTTTCGCGCGGCTATGACACGCCGCGCTTTGCGGATCTGCGAGCGCGGTATGTGTTTCGCACGCTGCAAATCGTCTGCGCCGCGCCGCCGGATGTGGTGGTGGAGCGGTACATGGCGCGCTGGGAGGCGGGCGAGCGGCATCCGGGGCATGTGGAGAGCGGGCAGCGTGACGAGCTGGCGGCGGCGCTGGGTGACGGACGCTACGGGCCGCTGGAGATGGGCGGCGAGGTGCTGACGCTGGATACGGCTGACCTCGGCGCTATCAGCTATGACGAGGTATTCGCAGCGGTGGCGCGGCTGCGCGAGCTATAAACTGTGATTTGGGTTTATCATCATAAGTATTTATTGGACTTTTGAACGAAGACGGTTTATACTCGCTCCTGTGATGAGGAACGTATGGGTTGGTTCCATACCGATCATCCAAGGCGAGAACTCTGTGGGCGGTTTCCACATGATGTTCGCGCAAGCGGCATACGGGCTGATTTTCCGTAGTGGTCGCGGTGTGGGCGGGCTGATTTCCGCACCACCACAGCGGCGGGGATGGCTGTTTCTCCTTCGCCACGCCAGCGTCGCGGGCTGCTTCCGCAGACTGGTCATCGCAATTGGGGCAAGCTAGGCTTGCCCCTTTCGTGTGTCTGCGAGCAACTATTCCTACTCGCGAGTGGAGTGGCGATATGTTATTTGGGCAGGGGCAAGAGCATCCGCACACGCTGTTGGTAGATCTGATACACCTTCCCGAAGCTGGCGAGCAGATCGCGCTCTTCCAGGTGAATACCAAGCAGGATGTACGCAGTCATTGCTATCGCGAAGAGCAGGTGGCCGGTTGTCATGTGTGGGGTCGCCCAGAAGGCGAGGAGAAAACCTACCATCATCGGGTGACGCACCAACGTGTAGAGCGCTGGGGTTTTGAAATCAGTCGTGGTGTATTGCCTGGCCTGCCAATGGAGGTACACTTGACGAAGGCCAAATAGATCGAAGTGGTTGATCAAAAACGAGGAGATCAGGACGATAAGCCACCCCACGACGTACAGGCCCAGCAGCGCCCAGCGCCAGGGTGTCTGCTCAACATTCCAGATGTCTCCGCGTATAGGAAGCCATTGCCAGTAGAGCAATACTAGCGCCAGGCTGGCAAACAAGACATACGTGCTGCGCTCAATTGGAGGCGAGATGAAGCGCATCCACCACCGTTTGAAGGTGGCTCGAGCCATGATGCTGTGTTGCAGGGCAAAGAGGCTGAGCAACGCCACATCCACCAGAATCGCGTGCAGGGGCGAAGCCGTAGGGCCAGAGTCAAGGGATTTGGGAACATAGAGATCGCCGACAAAGCCCGGCGTGTACACGAGGACACCCAAAAAGATCGTATAACAGAGCGCGCCGTATATGAGCGCCAATGTGGCATGTCCGCGCCGCGTGCTGGGTTTCGTATCGAAAAGTGTCGTCATTGCGCTTCCTCCTTCGGTCTCTTCTGCTCATCGTCTGGCTTATGCTGTTGGCAGTTCTACCAGCTTTCTCTTTCGGGCCACAGTCTGCGTCTTGAAGCAAGGTGCGAGGACACTAGCGGACGCGCCATTCGGTGACATGTTCCGGCGGGTCGTGCTTCAAAGCGCTCTTGTAGTCTGAGCAAGGACGGTATACTCTGGAAAACAGTCTACAGATCCAGCGTTTCCGCAACGTCCACATGCGTCGCGAGATCATCCAAGATCATCCGAGATCATCCAAGATCATCCGAGATCATCCGAGATCATCCGAGATCATCCATGCGAAGGGCAAGCATTGCATGGGGTAGGGTGTGAACTATCTACTGGAGAGGCGGGAATAGGATGGGCCAGCTCGCATTGCGCCTGTTCGGGGCGCCTCAAGTAGCCTACAATGGGCGGCTGATATCGCCGCGCTTTCAGAAAGAACTCGCGCTGCTCATCTACCTCGCGGGAACGAATCGTCCGCATACTCGCTTGGCGCTGGCAACCCTCTTCTGGCCGGAACATGACCAGTCAAGTGCGCTCGCGGCGCTGCGCCGAACCCTGTATCAGGCGAAGGTGGATACAGGAGAAGGCACGCTGGAGGTGACGCGGCAAACGGTCGGTTTCTCTGCTGAGACAGAGGTGCAGGTAGACACACGGAGCTTTCTCACTGCCGGTCAGTTGTGTAGAGGACATGCCCATCCTCCACAGGCGCCATTCGCTTCGTGCGCTGCCTTGCTCGAAACGGCTATCAGGCTCTATGCTGACGATTTCTTGACCGGATTTTCTTTGCCAGACAGCCCTGTGTTCGATGAGTGGCAGTTTTTTGAACGGGAAGGATTGCGAGCCGAATATTTGCGCATCGTGGCACTGCTGACGACGTACTATGAACGCCAACAGGCTTACGATCAAGCAGTAGAGATGGCGCGGCGCTGGCTCAGTCGCGAGCCATACCACGAACCGGCCCATCGCGCGTTAATCCGCCTGTATACGCTGATGGGGCAACCTGCCGCAGCCGCGCGCCAATATGACCTCTGCAAGCGTCTGCTTTTCGAGCAACTGGGGGTGCAGCCGCATACGGAAACGGAACGGCTCTACCAAGCTATCAAAGATCAGGACAGAGACCTTGTGGTTCGCCAGGACACGCATTACACGCGACGGGGGACGACGTATCTGGCATACCAAACGATTGGTACGGGCGCCGTTGATGTGCTCGTCGTCGGCGGATTTATCTCGCATCTGGAGCAACTCTGGGAAGAGTCCGATCTCGCGGACTTCTATCAACGACTCGGCGCTCTAGCTCGCATCATCGTGTATGACAAATCTGGCGTTGGCCTGTCGGATCGCGCTGGCACGGGGTCCTCACTAGACTACCAGATCGCCGATGCTCTGGCGATGATCCATTTGGCCAGATCGCGGCGTGTGATCATTTTCGCCGTCTCGGATGGGGCGGCGGCCGCCATTCAGATGGCGGTACGGTATCCGGAGCAGGTCGCCGGGCTGGTGATCTATGGGGGGCAGGCTAAAGGCGTCCAAAGCCCAGAGTACCCGTGGGGGTTGACGCCGGCACAGTATCAGCGCTGGATAGAGAAACTGGTGAAGGGGTGGGGGGGTCCAATCAATCTGGAGTACTTCGCGCCTTCACGAGCGCAGGACCAGCGATTGCGTCAGTGGTGGGCGCAAACACAACGATTAGCGGCTAGTCCGGGGGCGGTGAAAGCGATTTTGGAGGGCATACGCGATGCGGATGTGCGTCCGCTCCTTGAGCACATTCGTGTTCCAACCTTGGTACTCCACCGGAGCGGCGACCGCTGTGTGCCGGTGGAGTCAGGACGCTATTTGGCGAGCCACATCCCCCAGGCGCGTTATGTGGAGCTTTCAGGGAACGACCACTGGTGGTGGATAGGCGATACGCGCCGCCTGATCGAAGAGCTCGAATACTTCATCGAACATCAGCGCTGAGCGCCCAGGTACACGACGTTTTTGTATTTCGCGGGTATGTTGCCTTCTCTATAACTTCGTGTTGTGAACTTCTCCACAGACACTACGCAATGCTGCGGACGGTGTTTGACAAGGCCGTAGCAAGTGGGCTAGACTCCTCTCAGGCGCGAAGCCAGGCTACCATTAACGTGCTTCATCGCGGTGTGTTGGCGGCGGAGAGGAGCGTACTGCTATGGACCCTGCCCGGCGTCGAAGATTGCGTCTCCCTGTAGTGCTCACCTGTAATTTTCTGGTGCTCGCGTTTGTGCTCTCCTGCTGCAATCCTCCCAAGCCAGCGGCGATCCATGCGACGATTAGCCTGTGCGCGGTGGATGTGGCTCGCGCCGCTGACTTCCCGAATGACGCCTGCTATACGGGAACGTTCCACGCGACGGGCGCCCAGCAGGCGCTGCACATCACGGCGGTGGACAAGAACGGCACGGCGCTGCCGAACGCACAGATCAAGGTGACGGTGGCGGGGGCGAACGCGCGCAGTGATAGCGTGACGACCGACGCGAGCGGCCAGGCGACATATCAGTATTCGGGCAGCCACACAGGGACGGATACGGTCAGCGCCACGCTGGGCAGCGATAGCGCCGCAAAGAGCGCGCATCCGGCGGTGATTCACTGGCTGGCGCAACAGCACGTGACGCATCCGGTGGTGCTGGTGCATGGCATCCAGGAGGACGCGACCGACTTCGCGCATCAGTTCGATCCGAGCGTGGTGGATAGCGATCAGGCGAGCGATGGCAGCAAACAGACGTGGACGGCGCTGATCGAGGCGCTGAAGCTGACCTATGATCCCGCGTTTATGAAAGCCTTCTGCTACGTGGATGACGTGGCCTGGCGAACCACGCCGAGCGCGTGCCCAGCGGATGAGGCGGCGCTGCGTGACTGCGACCCATCGCTGCCGCCGAGCAGCAGTGGCCCACCGTATCCGTGCATCAGCCAGGGGTCGGTGGATGAGAGCGCGGTGGCGCTGGCGCATGTGGTGGTGGATTTGAGCGCGGCGGCGGGCGGCAAGCCGGTGACGCTGCTGGCGTATAGCATGGGCGGCGCGGTCACGCGGACGCTGCTGGCGGGCTGTCTCAATTCGGCAGCCAGCGACCAGTCGCTCTGCCAGCAGGCGGCAGGCATGGTGAATGACACGATTTTTCTGGATGGCGCGCAGCAAGGCTCGTGGCTGCTGACGGTGAAACACGGCTTCAATGCGGCGACGCTCTCGGTGCAGAACATCACGCCGACGGCGCTGAGCGCGTTCAGTTCGGTGTTGCCGCTGATCGAGCAGAATATCTACGGCGTCGTCAACCAGAAGCTGGGCCTGAACCTGAATAATCCCGCAGAGACCGACCTGACGCCGCAGAGCGCGAATATTCTGGCGCACAACAGCGTGCAGCCCGCGACAAACGTGCAGATCTATACGTTCTACGGCGATGTGGAGTTCGGTATGGATGTGACGTACTTCATCTATACGCTGCCAGCAAATGCGTATTTGCCGATGGGCGATCTGGTGATGCTGGCTCAGGACGATAACCCGCTGGCCTCGCCGCTGTGGGGCGGTGGCTCGCTCTGCGATAGCTGTGGGCCGCTGGTCAACGGCTATCACGAGAACGGGCGCTATCACGCCTGGGCGCTGAGGCAGAAATACACGGTCAACATCAATGGACTGGTTCCGATACTGAGCGTGCCGGATGCGGTGTCGGCATTCCAGCAGGTGGTGAATTCGCCGGTGCAGCACTTGAATGTGTCGCAGCCGGTGACCCAGGCGCCCGGCACGGCGATTCAGGTGGCCGATAGCACGCATCTGGCGGGCACGGCGACGACGGATATGCCATATGAAATTTTGCTGGTGCTGATGCATGGCGACGGCCTGATCTAGCCGGAGGAGGAGAACCAATGCGACGGACAACGTTCCGCGACGTGCGCGCGGCGCGCAGGCGGCGCGCAGACTCCTCCGCTGGCGGACGCTGGGCAGCGTTGGCGCGCTACCTTCGGGGAGCAGCGCCGCGCGGGTCGGCGCTGTGGTGGCTTTCGGCGACGCTCAGCCTGTTGCTGGCGGCGACGGCGCTCTCGGCGGCGAGTCCCGCGCCAGCGAGCGGCGCGTCACTCGCGGCGGCGCGTGCGAGCGTGTTGCGGATGCGAGCGGCGCCACCCACGGCGCTGCCCGTAGTGGCGCGCTGGACGGATGCGACCAACGGCACCGCGTATTCGGTGCAGTTGACCGATGTCGCCAATCTCAAGCCCGGTGGCATCACACGCGCGCAATTTACGTTTACCACGCCCAAGGGCGATCAGCTCGCGGGGGTGCTGCTCGTAGCGCAACTTACGGACAATTCGTATGTGCAGAGCGTCGGTGAGGCGTTCTCGGCGGCGCGGATTACCTGCGCGAAGGGTGTGCTGGCGACGAGTGGGAGCGGCGGACAGACGATTGTGTATACGTTTGCGGCGCACTTCGACCAGTACGCGCTGGTGGCCTACGCGCACCTGGCCTATGCGTCCGCGCAGGATGATAAGGGCATAAGCGCGGTTTGCGGCGGGCAGACGGGGCAGCCGGGTGAGACGGAGCTAGATATGCTCTCCGGCTGCGACGCGACGACCTGCACCAGTCCACTCGACACGGCTGGCCCAACCGTCGCGAGCTATGATGCGGCGATGATTACGGCGGCGCGTGGCGGCGGGCCAGCGGCGTGGGGGCCGGTCTACAATGCTTCGTCGCAGACGCTGCGAGGGCAGTATGGCGCCGATCAGTTCGCCAGCGTGATGAGCGCGCTGGTGAACAAGAACGGACGCATCACGGCGATCACGCCGGTGGGCGGAGCGCCGCAAACGGAGTTTGACGCGGCGGGCCAGGGCTACTTCACCATCACGGAGACGGTGACAGTGGACCATGGTGGCGGCAAGACGACGACGGCGACCGTTACCTCGTACTACTTGCTCGAAGGCGGGCGCTGGGCGTTCTGGTTCTCGCAGCCAGCCGCTTGACGGCTGGCTGCGGTGGAACGGGTCGCGGATATAGGGAATCAGGCGGGATCTATGAAGATGCCGCTGACGACGGCGTTGATCGAGCCGGTGGCGTTGGTGATCTGGAGCGTGACGTGGCCACGGATGGTCCAGATCGCGTAAACGCCACTGGCGAAGTTGCTGAACGTCTGAGTATCCAGCACGGCATGGGTGGCGGGGTCATTGACGGTGATCGTCTCGGCGCGGTGCTGCTGATCCCAATCGAGCAGATACACGGCGAGCTGATGGCTTTGCCCGTCGAGGATGGTGACGTCCAGGGTGAAGGTGGTCTGGGAATACCAGCAGGCGGCAATGCGGTTGGCGGGATTCGAGACCGTTTGCGTGGCCCGCGCGTCTGCCGAGGTCGCGGCCCAGGTCAGCTCGGTCGCACCGGATTGCACAACCTCGAAGGCATCTGATAGCTGCTGGGTGTCGGCGACGACGAGCGCTCCCTGCTGGCCATAGACACCCTGCCATGCGCCTTGGGTGGTGGTGTCCTGGTGGAGGAAGGTGGCGCCGGTGACGGGCAGCGGTGTCGCGGTCGGCAAGGGGGGCGTTTCGGTCGGCGTGGCCGTGGGCAGAGGACGCGCTGGACCGGCGATGTTGGCGCTGGGCTGGATGCTCGGCAGCAGATCGCCGAGCGACATGGCCGCCGCGACGCTGAGCGCCACGCTGACGGTGGCGACGACGAAAAAGAGGCGTCGCGCGCCGCGATTGGCTCGCGGGCTGCGCTGCTGCGGGCGTGACACTGGCGCACGGCGGTAGGTGGGTTGCCCGGTCACGCGATAGGGATAAGATTCCGTTTGCAGTGGTTTGGTGAGCACTTTGGTGCGGGGGTTTCGCTCACGCGGGGCCGGGGGGCGGTCATCTATCCAGGCGCTGGTAGGAAGGCTCTGGTCGCGCGACGGTGGGCCATCGAATTCCCAGGCGCTGGCGCTGGTGAAGTGGCTTCGGTCCAGTGGCGGTGGGGCGGCATCCTCCCAGCGGAACCAGGTCCTTGGCAGTGCAAAGTTGTCGTCGTTTATCTGCTCATCGGGTAGCGGGGGCAAGGGGCGCGTGATGCGTGCGCGGGCGGTGGATTTGTGTTGGCGCGCATCGGCCCATGGATCGGATGGGATGTCCATTGGTTCCGGCCTTTCCTGATGCGGATTGCGCTCGTTCTGGCGACCATGCGTTAAAGCTCATCATTAATGGTAATGATAGCAGATGGACAGCCGGTGTCCATCACATCGCCTAATCTCCTATGCCGGTGTCATGCGGAACAACAGGACAGAATTGCTAACTTCGCGATAATTGGTAGAGGCGAGGCAGGCCTCGCCTCTACCACTGTGGGTGTGTGCGGCTTATGCGGGTGGCCGCATGGGCTGGGCGGCGGAGGCGGGTGCGGCTGCGCTATCTTTTGCGGCGATTGCGCCTGCCGTGGTATCGAGCGCCGTCGCGAGCGTGGGGTCGCCCTGCGCTCTGGCGTATTTGGCGAGCGCCAGCAGCGCGGCAACGGAGGCCGCCGCGAGCGCCGCGCGGGCGACATCGGCCCAATTGACGCTGCTCTGGCTGAGCGCGCTCGCCACCACAGGCAGGGCAGCTACCAGCGCGGCGCAGGCCAGCCCCTCTAGCAGTTTTAGCAATGCCCGCTCGCCCGGCGTTAGTGGCGCATAGGCATGCGCCCGCGCAAATAGTTTCAACATTGTTCTTTCCTTCCTTTCCTTTGCGCTTTTCCTGTTGCTGTCCTTTACCGCAGCGATGCGAGCGCCGCCGCCAGCGCCTTGATGGCGGCATTTGCCGCGTCGTCGCCAGGGGCGGGCGGCTGCTGTTGAAGCTGCGCGAGCTGCTGATAGAGGCCGCAGATCACCGCACCCGCGTCGCCGGTGACATGCGAGACGACGTTCGAGGCTTTGCCATAAATGAGCGCTGTGGCGTCTTCGAGCGCGGTGACGGCGAAGTCGCCGCCGAAGGGATACGCCTGCGGCGCGAGGCCCGCGACGGCGTTGGCGGTGGTTTTGTTGGCGAGCACGTAGGTCGCCTGTCCGTAGCGCAGTTCGTTGCCGTGCTGGTCGCGCGCTGCCACACCATTGGCGTCGCTGCTGTCGGTCCAATTGTCCATCTGATTCCTCTCCACTTTCTCCACAATCCAGATGCCCTGATACACACAATGCGCCAGCCGTTCGGTCCACCAGGCGCGGCTCTGGCGCTGATAGAAGCCGCCCCACGGATTCATCGCTACGAGCGTGGCAGCGTCGGGCGCGTCGCAGCCCGCGACCATGTGCGCGTAGCGCGAGGTGGGTGGCTCGTCGTTCCAATCGCTGGGAATCGCCAGCAGCACGGGATGGCCCGCCCCGATCTCAGTCGCCGCCCGCGCGACGAGGGCATCAGCCGCGCCGGATACACGCTGCATCCGCAGGCCGTAGCGCGCGAGCTGATCGGTGAACCGCGCGGGATCTTGCATGCCGACGTAGCCCTGGCCGTAGGCGGCGTCGTGCAGGGCATCGCCGGAGTAGAAGCCGCCCAGCAATCCCTGGCACATGGCGGCAAGCGCGGTGGGCACGCAATCCATGTTGGCATCTTCGGGCGGGTGACCGTCGCTGGTCGGCTCGGTCCGCTGGTCCTTGAGCGGCACGTTCACATTCACTTGCTCCTCACATCCTCTCTTCCTACCTCATCATCCGCATTCCGCAACACGTTCATGCTTCGTTCCCGAAGGGTGGGCGGGCACGATGGGACGCCACCAACCGGCGAAGCTGGAACGACTGTATCACGTGGCGGCGTGAGGCGCGATGGGGACAGGTGCGGCCATGTGCGGACGAAGGGGGGCAAAGGGGGACATGAGTTGCATATTTCACCGCCAAACGGCATATTGCTTTGACGCGCTCGCGCTCCCCATGCTACACTCGTGGCCGTCGCGTTACACACGTCACACAACGTTGCCGCGCGGCGCGTGACCAGCGGGCACCCTGCTGGCGCACGCATCACCAGCGCCAGGAGATACCCCTATGACCGCGATCTGTGTCGCGAATAACAAGGGCGGCGTCGGCAAGACGACCACCGCCGTCAACCTCGCCGCCGGGCTGGCCCGTCTCAATTTCCGAGTCCTCGTGGTGGATGTGGATGGGCAGGCAAACGCTACGTATGCCCTGACCGGACGGGTACATCCCGTGCCGTCGCTCTATGATGTGCTGGTGGGCGACCGCAAGCTGGAAACTGTGCTGTGGAAGACCAACGAGGAGAACGTGTGGATTGTTCCTGGTGACGGGCGCTTGCAGAACGCCGATGTGGAGATGGCGTCGCGTCCGGGGCGGGAGTGGCGGCTGGCCAAGGCGCTCTACGGGCAGGACTTCGACTATATCATTTTGGATACGCCGCCGTCGCTGGGGGTGCTGACGCAGAACGCGCTGGCCGCCGCGCATCGGGTGCTGATCCCGATTTCGCTGACGGAGTTCAGCCTGATTGGGATGGATAAGCTCGAAGCGACTATCGAAGATCTGCGCGACCAGCTTGACCTGTATGATCTGGAGATCGCGGGGGTGGTGGCGACGTTCTACGAGAACACGACGACGGCGAATGAGACGTGGGGCATTCTGGAAAAGAAGTTTGAGGGGCGGATGCTGGAAACGCATATCCCCAAGAACCTCGATCTGGAGAAGGCGCACCGCGAGAACGAGAGCATTCTGAGCTTCGCGCCGAATAGCAGCGGCGGCCAGGCGTATATGCAGCTCGCACGGGAGGTAAAGCGACTTGTCCCAGCGCACACGCGCCCATACGACCGGCGGCGCTCCACGCACTCCGCCTAAGGCGAAGGCGACCAAGAACGCGGCGTCGCAACATACGACGCCAGCCACCGACACGGCAGAGCAGCGTGATACGGAGGCGCGGCTGCCGCTGGCGGCGGAGACGCTGGCGCGGACACTGCGCGCGGTGGCCGACGAACTGGAGCGCGACCCGGCGCTGGCGCGGCGCATCGCGGGGGCCGTGCGAGAGACGCCCACGGATGGGCCGTCCCCAGCAGAAGCGGCAGAGGAGCCAGCTACGCCGCCGAAGCGCCCCACACGCGCGTTCAAGCCGAAGCTGATCACCGGCGCTGGCCCGGAACTGGGCACGGGCATTCCCGACCCCTTCGCGCTGTACACTACGCTGGGCGAGGCGGGGCTGCGCGCGGCGCTGGATGAACTGCGGCTGGGCACGCTGCGCGCGATGGTCCGCGAGCATGGGCTGGACCCCAGCGGACGCGCGAGCAAGCAGAACGATGCGGAGAAGCTGCGCGAGGTGATATTGCGGGCGGTGGCGGTGGCGAAGAGATAAACTCCCCCTGGTAATTCGTGTGTCCGCATGCTATACTGCGTGGCAGAACAGAAGAGAACGTGCGATGGGCGTACCCGCGCCAACGGATACGCCCATCTGACCCCGGCGCTGAGGCAACAGCGCGAGGGCTGCCCATAGGATAGCACGCGAGCGCGCATGACGCCTAGCTCGCCGCTGCTCCTATCCCGCCCCCTTCGCATCTGCTCCCTCATCAGCGCCTCAAGTGAATTGGAGGCGTACCCCTATGCGATCCCCATGACGGGTGTTTTCCGCTTATCGGCGCGATCCGCGTATATCGTCCTGTGGTGTTTCTTTTCGTGAGATATGCTCACCTTTTTCACGCTCAAACGGAGGGAAAGGCTGCCTTTGTGGTAGCTCTCCTTGAATGCAGCGCTCTACTTTGCTATTGCTGGGGCAGTGCTGCTCAGCCTGAAATAATGAGCATTCGCGAAGAGATGGCGAAATTGATTGGCATGTGCGCAACAAAGGGTATCACGTCATGTGATACCCCTGCGGAGGAACAAAATCCATGGCAGATGAGCAAGGTGAGGTATTGATTCCTGTCGAGCAAACTTTGGTGTCGTTCCATGAGCGCCATATCGTGGCGGTTCGACTCTCTGACGGGCGCGTTGCCGCTGTTCTAAGTTCGTTGTGCGATGCACTGCAAATGCTTACGCGAGGTCAGGCACGACGCATCCACGCAGATGATGTGCTCAGCGAGCAACTCTTACCGGCCCGTATTGAGACGAGTGGTGGACCACAAACGATGGATGTGCTGACCGCTTGGGCAATTCCAACATGGTTGCGAAGTGCCCCAGTCTCCTGGACGGTACTTTGTGTGTGACAATCGCATCGCATTATGGTATACTCGCCGCAGACATACATGTGCGAACGCCGCCCGTGCTGGAAACACGAACGGCGCTCTGACCCCGGCGCTGAAGTTAGCAGCGGACAGGGCTTGTAGCAGCATAGCATGCGACACGGGCAATAGCATAGACTCAACTGACATCACTCGCTCAAGCCGCACGCATCTTTGCTTCCCCTTTCCAATTTCTCACCCCAGCGCCTCCATATCCTAAGAGGAGGCGTACCCCATGGGAACTTGATTCGTTTCCTGTGCAAGCCCCGGGCAAGCTCGATGAAGACACCACCTATTGGGCCGCACCTGCGCCCAAAAGTATCGCAGAAGGTTCATAGCGGTGTTCTGCGCTAGCGTCAGCGCGATCATATGGTAGCGAGGCGCATATGGGTGGGGCGTGTATGATACACGCGCGCTCCCTTGCTAGGTGAAAAATTGAGCACAGAAAGGCTGAACACATGGGAACTGACAGCGGGCAGGGGATGGGCGTATTAACGCCGGTAGACCAAGCCTCTATCCCATTCTATGGCCGCGACCTGATTGCGGTCCGACTTGCGGACGGTCGGGTATGCGCGGTGTTACGTTGGCTGTGCGAAGGCATGGGGCTGGATAGTAACGCGCAATTACAGCGTATCAAGCGGAAAACAGCGCTACGCGACGATCTGGTACATGTACGGGTTATGACAGAGTATGGCGAAGCGCCTATGGCCGCACTCACCTTGCATGGCTTACCAGGCTGGCTCTATGGCATAGACGAAACGCGGTTAGCGAAAGCAGAAGCACGTGCAGCCGTCATTCTATTTCAGCGCGAAGCTACGGATGTACTTGCACGTCACTTCGAGCGCCGTCCAGCGGATCCACCTGCACCGCCAGACCTCGTGCCTGCCGAGCCGATCACCAAGCCCGAAGCACCGGGCGAAGGCGCGCCGTTTTCAGCCTGGCGCGCGTACTATCAAGGGATGCTCGCGTTCATAGATTGGCAAGCCGCTATTGAGCAGTGGCGCGGGTCGGTCGAAAGTCGGCTGGAGGGTGTCGAGGAGATCACGCGGCTGGTGCCGGAGATTCTCGACCGGCTGGGGCCGCAGACGCTGACGCCGGAGCATCAAGCAACGGTGAAGGCGTCAGCGAAGCGGCTAAATGAACTGACCGGCATCGCCTACGCGACGATCTATGGCGAGCTAAATGAGGCGTTCCATGTGGGCAAGTACAGCGACGTACCAGAGAGCCGCTGGCTGGATGTGGCGGCGTGGTTGCGGGCGCGGATAGCGGCTGCTGAGAAGCGCCACACGTCGTGATGTATGTGCGTGGCTAGGGGATCGCTCACTGCTCTGCGCTCTGCGCCAGCAGCCGGTCTACCAGGGTCACGTCGGCCTCTGCGAGGGTGGTGACCAGGGCATCGGCGCGCTCCAGGCCGGGAGCATCGGCTTCGCCCGCGCGGCGCACGGCCAGGCAACGCATGCCGCCCGCGTGCGCCGCCGCCACCCCGGCGGGTGCGTCTTCGATCACCAGGCAGCGCGACGGCGCGACGCCCAGCCGCGCGGCAGCGGCCAGAAAGAGATCGGGTGCAGGCTTGCCGTGCGGCACTGATTCGCCAGACACCATCGCTTGCAGATAGCCCCCCAGCCCCAGCAGGTCTACGATCAGGTTGATGTTCGCCTCTGGCGCTGAGGAGCCGAGGGCCTGCTGATAGCCCGCCGCGTGCAGCGCCGCCATCAGTTCGCGTGCGCCCGGCAGCGCATGCGCGGACTGCTTCAACAGGTCGCGATAGATCTGCTCTTTACGCTCGCCCAGCGCCGTCACGCGCTCAGGTGGACCAGAGACGCCGAACATTTGCGGAATCACGTCGGCGTTGCGGCGGCCAAACCCCGCCCAGAACGCCGCATCGCTGTAAGGGAAGCCGTGCTCGCGCGCAAGCTGCTGCCACGCGCGGCGATGTTGCTCGGCGCTATCGAGAATCACGCCGTCTACATCCCAGATCACTGCGTCGCGCCCGCGCTCCATACCTGCCCTCGCTAGATGTCCGCGCATGTGCTGCCAGCAGCGACAACGGACGACGAGAACGTTCGCGTCCGTCACGTCCGTTCAGCCGCATGTACATGGCTTCACCTTATTGCATACCACCGTCCGCCAAAGTTGTGCCAATAGTCACATCGCGATACCAGTGAGCAGCCCCGTTCGCTTTCTCCTGCAATAGCGATCCCATAGCAAGGGGAGGAGATTAGACCAATATGCGACAAAGTATGAACATACCATATACGCCTTACGTTATGGTAGAGCCGCAAAAGGGGCGACATGAACAACTTTTCATCTTTCCTGTTGTGCTTGTTCATGATTGCATAGAGTGAGAAAAGTATGTGCAAACAATATCCAGACAGCAGGCGGAATAGCCAATTGGTACTATCGAGACTGGCACTTGTATTGCGCGAGCGCCAACGGTGGTTATAGTCTGCATGATGCGCGTGAGACGTACAAATGTTCCACAAGGGGTGGTCCCACGGGAACTTTCATGAACGTCCATTTGGGCGCACGGGGATGACGGGATGCTGTGCTGGGGTGGAATGCGTCGCACGGATTGGCGGCGCTGGGAACCGGAAGCGGTCGCCGCTAGGTCAGCGGCGCTCCGGTGTGGGGGAGAGGTGCGGTGGTACCGCGCGGATCCTGTCGAGTGGAGGTTGGTATTTTGCTGTCAACACGGTTGAAGTCTGGCGGGCGCTTTCTGTCGCTCGCCTTGTTGGGTGGTATCACCCTGAGTCCGGTCGCGGCAGCGCCGATGCGCGCCGCGCCAGTGGCATCGAACACGACGCTCACGTGGATCACGTTCGAAGGCTCGTGGCTTTGCCGCAGTTGGTCCAGTGGCGGTGTTCTCGGCAATGCGCGCCAGCAGCGCATGGATGGCGTCACCGAAGTGCTGCTCAAGCATGCTGGCACGGATGCGTACACCACCGGAGATGCGCTGGTTCACTGCACGTTGCGCTGGCATGTGGATGCACAGGGGCGGTTGATCTCGGATGCGCCGAGTTGGGTGCCGAACCCTACGGGAGCGTGGCCTGATACCCCTAATGATGTGCCGGACCCCGCATATGCGGTGCAGCGCCAGTATGCGCGCACGCCCGCGGCGAAGTCCGCGCCAAAGGTAGTGAAGCATCTGCCCGCGCCGAGGTCTGCATCCCACAGCAGCAAGTCGTCCACTGGCGGAGGCACCCCGCCGCCACCGCCGCCCAGCGGCGGCTACAACCCCTGGCAGCCGGTGCCCGGCCATCCGACCTATACGATGCACGACTTCGCGGGTGATCCATGGTCGCAGTTCTTCGGCGTCTGCACGTGGTACGCCTGGTACCGGCATCAGAGCGAGCCGCTGGAGAAGCTGGGTCCGGCCACCAACTGGCCGTCCGCCGCGCCGCACTATGGCCTGCGTGTCGGCACGACGCCGGTGGTGGGCGCGTCGGTGGTCTTCATGCCGGGCGTCGAAGGCGCGGGCAGTGGCGGCCATGCCGGACACGTCGAGGCGGTTCTCGGCGGCGGCTGGTTCATCATCTCGGAGATGAACTTCTACTGGAATGGCGGCGGCTGGGGCCGCGTGGACTGGCGTTACGTCTATGTCCATTCCGGTGTGTACTTCATCTATTAGTTTCCATCTCAGCCTGTCATCCCTGGGCGGAGGAGCCGCCCACACCATGTATGTATGTCGCGCCCGCTACTACTGGCAAACCGCTGGTGGTGGCGGGCGTTGGCGTCTGTAGCTGCTAGGCGCTCTCTTCTTGTCGCGGCAGCGCGGCGGGGCCGATGACGCGGTGATGCAAGGGCGAGGAGAGCACGATGGAGGTGTTCGATGAGCCGTAGGGTGTGAGGCGGGCGATGACGTCTTGCAGGTGCGCCACCGAAGAGACAACGGCGGTCAGCGTCATGCAGTCGTCGCCGGTCACGTCGTGGCATTCGACGATCTCAGGGCAGGATTCGATGACGGCGAAGATGCGCGCATATGGCTCTCTGGACGCTTTGAAACGGATGATGGCGGTCAGCCCCAGGCCCAGCTTTGCCGGATTGACCGTGGCATGGTAGCCGGTGATGATGCCCGCCGCTTCCAAACGGCGGATGCGGTCGGCCACGGCGGGTGGGGTCAGGCCGACACGGCGGCCAAGGTCGGCATACGAGGCGCGGGCATTCTCTTGCAGGGCGCAGAGCAGCTCCCATCCGGTCTCGTCGAGGAGTCTTTCGGAATCGTTTATCATATGGGGCAATCACTTTCTGTTTGCGCCAGATTGACGCAATCTGCTTTGGGATTTCCATTCCTTTCCGCCACATTTCTTTCTATCATATCATCGCGGATCTATCCATCCGGGCGGGGAGAGGAAACACGCGCTATGGCGACGAC
Organism: Ktedonobacterales bacterium; assembly: GCA_030167145.1. Taxonomy (GTDB): domain Bacteria; phylum Chloroflexota; class Ktedonobacteria; order Ktedonobacterales; family JADMIN01; genus SMAG-U1939. The sequence goes on from CP126532.1 coordinate 2,358,150, forward strand.
GACACTGAACGGGCAGGCGTTACGCAAACATCTTACGTTGACTGATGGCTTCGTCTTATACACGAGCGCGGTATTGGGGCAGAGCTTGATCGTGCTGCCATCCATCGCCGCGCGGCATGCCGGGCCGTGGTCCGTCCTGGTGTGGGCGGCGCTGGCCGCTGTGTCGTATCCGCTGGCGCGCATCATGGCTGAGCTGGGCGCGCGCTATCCGTCGGCGGGCGGGGTTATTACATTCATCGGGCACGGCCTTGGCCAGCGGATCGGCTGGCTCACGGGTATCCTGTATCTGGCGGCGATTGTGGTGGGCGGTCCGGCGACGGCGCTGGTCTTTAGCGAATATGTGGGCAAGCTGATCCCGCTGCCCGCGTTCTGGCCCTTCGTGGTCGCGGGGGTGGTGCTGGCGGCGCTGATCGTGGGGAACTGCTTCGATGTGTCGCGGGTGATGCGATTCCAGCGGTGGGGATTCCTCGGCTGCCTGGCGGCAATTACCGTGGCGCTGCTGCTCGCGCTGCCGCATGTGACGGCGGCGCGGCTCACCGATGTACATGGATACGATCTGGCGGGGGTGGCTTCGACGGGGCTGATCTGTTTCTTCGCCTTCGTCGGCTGGGAGAACGCGGCCTTTTCGGGCGAGGAATTCGCGGATCCGCGCACGCTGGTGAAGGCGCTGGGGCTGGCCGTTGTGGCGGTCGGGGCGCTGTTCGTGCTGCTGGGGGTTACGGTGGTCGGCAGCCTGGATCGGGGGGTGATCGCGACGAGCGATGCCTCGCTGGCTGATCTGGTACGTCTCTCGCTGGGTGTGGCGGCGACGCGCGTGGCGGCGGCCATCGCGCTGGTGCTGATGATCTTGTTCATGTTCACCTGGGCGCGCAGTGCGACACGGCTGATCTATGCGCTGGCACGCGAGGGGTTGCTGCCGCGTGCGCTGGCGGGGGTGGATGCGGCGACGGGCGCGCCGCGCCGGGCGGCGTGGGCGCTGGGCGGCGCGTGGGGAGTGGCGCTGGCAGTGCAGTTCATTCTGGGCGTACCTATCGAGACATACATTCAGCTTTCCAGCGGCAATTTCTTGTTGACGTATGTGCTGATCGTGCTGGCGGCATGGCGGCTGCTGGATACGCGGCGGTATCTGCTGGCGCTGGTAAGCGCGTCGCTGGCGATCCTGTTGCTGGTGGTGGCTGGATTCCAAAGCCTGTGGTATGCGCTGGCGACAGCGGTGGTGTTCGCTGCGGTGATGGCGGTGCGGCGGACCGTTGGCGCGCGGCGGTATGCCGCGAAGGATGCGGGCTAGCGGCGCGTATCGCTTGGCGGGCTAGATGCGCATATCGAGGATATGGGTGGGGTGGTTTGGAATCGTGTGGAGGTGATGTTGCAAAAAGGGCGGATAGATGGTGAGTTCGGAGAGACGGCTGAGGGGATGCCAGGCGAAGGATAAGCGCACGCCGCCATCCATGACCTCGAAAGCGTCGCGCTGGGTGGCGAGGCGCGAACCTGCTTGAAAGGACATGCGGTAGTAGAGGCCAATGCCATGTACGCGCTGATCGTCGAGCGCAAGGAAGCTCTCCACGATCCACAACAGGCGCTCCACATGAATTTCTTGCGCCAGCTCTTCGCGCATTTCGCGGGCAAGCGCCTCGGCAGAGGTCTCGCCGATCTCTACCCGTCCTCCTGGCAGTATCCAATAGTTGGCGTCGTCCATCGTGTGGAGCAGGATGTGCTCATCCTGTATCGCCACTCCGGCTGTCCGATACGTAAATCGGTGGTTGTGCTGCGTGAAGTCAATCATTCTGTTGTTCTTCTCATAAGCGCCCTCTTTGCCGACTGATAATGAAGAGATTATGCGCCGCGAGCGTGGTAGAATGCTATCGCATGAAGCGCATGCGCGAGTGGACGGCTGAAGCGCATACACGGCTTGGCCTGGATGATGAGCTATCAGTGTTATGAGAAAGTCACTCGATACGTGGCAGATCAACATGCTCCTTACAGGGCATTCGCTTGGAGTTGAGATTCCAGCTCCATCTAAGCATTGCCGCGCGTTTATGCTTATTCATAGCTTTAGCATCGCGCCGGGAAAGTATGGGCATGGACATACACGGCCCTCAATTTTTCTGAATGCCGATCATAGCGATGCACGCTTCCGCATCAGGGTTTTCGAAATTGATGAGGCGCATATCCATTTCGACACCTGGGATAGAGATCGTTATGAACGCGATATCGCATCTCAAGCAGATATTGTCAGCATCGCCCAATTGGAAGAGGCGTTGAGCGCCTATCTCGATGACTTTTCGGCTCTGGTTGATCCTATAAAGCTCGGCTATTGCTAATCCTGCGTATGCATGCTCTTGAGGAAACCTGACACCACTTGTCATGATGCGTACACTATCTTGGAGTATGGACCTGCCCGAATGTACGATGTCGTGTGAGGCGCGGTTCGTGTATGCTGGCAGCACGTATGCGATTCGATGCCGTCCACTCGCGTCATACGCTTCTTGTGCAGTGGCGGTTTTCCACGCTCTCGCATCTGGCATTGCCACGAGACATCTTGATAGGACTTCTATGATTAGCATGCACGGTCCCTTTCGCACCCGCCAGCGCGCCAAGGGCGACAACCTCACCCGGCAAAAGATCGCCGTCGCGTTCACCAGCATGCCCCGCGTGCTGAAGCTCGTCTGGAATATTCAGCCGTTTTTCACTGCTGTGCTGGGGCTGCTCTATGTGTTACAAGGCTTTCTGCCGACGCTGACGGCGGGTGTCACGGCGCTGCTGATTGACGCGATTGTGCAGGGCGTGCGCACAGGCGGCGGGAGCGCGGCGATCAATCGCGTGATCTGGCTGGTGATCGCGCAATTCGCGGTGCAGGGGCTGAGCAGCCTGTTGCAAACGCTCTCCAACGTGGTGCAGCAGTTGTTGCAGGAGAAGACGACCTACGCCATCCAGTTGCTGCTGATGGAGAAGGCGAACACGCTGGACCTCTCGTTCTTCGAGGATGCGGAGTTCTACGACAAGCTGCAGCAGGCGCAGCAAGAGGCTACCTTCCGCCCGGTGAATATGATCTCGCAGACGTTCGGGCTGGGCCGCACCCTGGTGACAATGATTACGATGCTGATCGTGCTGGTACACTTGGCGTGGTGGCTGGCGATCATCGCGCTGCTGGCGCCGATTCCGGCGTTCATTGCCAACGTGCGCTACGGCTGGTGGGGCTATCAACTGATGCGCCGCCAGTCGCCGCTGCGCCGTGAGATGCTCTACTACGGCAATCTGCTCACTACCGATACGTATAACAAGGAGATCAAGCTCTTCACGCTCGGCGCGTTCTTCACCAACCTCTATCGCTCGCTCTCCAACCGCTTTTATAAGGAGTCGCGGGGCATCATCGTGCCGCGCTATCTTGCCTCGTTCGCGTGGGGGCTGGCGAGCCTGCTGGTCAATGCGGGGGTGTATTTCTACGTCGCGCTTCAGACGCTGCTAGGTCGTATCTCTATCGGTGCGCTGACGTTTTATACGTCCACGGCGATTGGGCTAGGCAATAGCTTTCAGTCGTTGCTTAACGGCATTTCGGATACCTATGAGAATACGCTGTACGTGAATACGCTCTTTGGCTTTCTCGAATACAAGCCGGCTATCGTCAGTCCACCAAATGGCCGCAAGCCCGATACGACAGGGTTGACTATTGAGTTCAAGCATGTCAGCTTCACCTATCCTGGCCCGGAGCGCAAGGAGCCTGCGCTGCGCGATGTGAGCTTCACGATCCACGCGGGCGAAGCTATCGCGCTGGTGGGGCGCAATGGCGCGGGCAAGACAACTATCGTCAAGCTGCTCACGCGGCTCTACGACCCCGATGACGGGCAGATTTTGGTCAATGGCCACGACATCAAGGAGTACGATTTGCCCGCGTTGCGGGCGCAGATTGGCGTGATCTTCCAGGATTATGTGACGTACTTCCTGACCGCCGCGCGCAATGTGGGCGTGGGGCGCGTGGAGACGATTGACGACCGCGCGGGGATCGAGGCGGCGGCGGCGAAGAGCGGCGCGGATGCGGTGATCGCGAAGCTGCCGGAGATGTATGATACGCAGCTTGGCAAGTGGTTCGATCAGGGGCAGCAGCTTTCCGGCGGCGAATGGCAGAAGATCGCGCTGGCCCGCGCCTTCATGCGCGACGCGCAACTGCTGATTCTCGACGAGCCGACCAGCTCACTCGATCCGCAGGCGGAGTACGAGGTGTTCGCGCGCTTCCGCGAGCTGACGGCTGGCAAGTCGGCGGTCTTCATCTCGCACCGCTTCAGCACAGTACGGCTGGCGAACCGTATTATCGTGCTGGAAGACGGCGGCGTGTTGGAAGAGGGCACGCACGAAGAGTTGCTGGCGCGCAATGGGCGCTATGCCGAGCTATTCAACCTTCAGGCTGAGGCGTACCGTTAGATGCGTTTCTCATACTCGCGGTGATCGCCAATCCAGAGCCAGGTCATGGTATCGCCTTGCCTGATCCCAAGAGCGCGATAGTGGAATGTGGCGCGAACCGACCATAGGGGTGGTGGCGGATCCGAGCTAATCAACTCGAAATTGAGGCTGGGATGGAAGGGATTGGCTTTCCAAAGCAGATACGATTTCTTCGCTTCCGCTTGTATGTCTTTGGGGAGTTTGCGATAGGCACGGCGGAAGGCGGGCGTGGTTTTGGATTTCACGCCCAGTCCTCATCAGGACTGTCTTCCAGAGTGCCATTTTCTTCGGCTTCCGCTGCCTCAGCGCGCAATTGCGCGAAAAAAGCTTGTGAGCCAGGCTGGCGGAAGAGTTCGTGCCAGCGCACATTATCGAGCAGTGTTTCTTCCCAGAGCGCCGCCAGTTGCTCCTGTTCGTTTGGTGGGAGTTTTTCAGCGGCGGCGATCACCGCGCGCAGGCGGTCAATCATAGGTCTGGCCTTTCTGCTGGTATCACGGCAATTTCGCATGCAGAACACCACGATACCAACAGGATACCATAGAACATGGGGAGAGGGAGGTGTGATATGCGCCTCCCGGCTCGGACGGGCGCGACGCGGTGTTATGCGGGAAGGGCGAGGAGATCGGGTTCGACCCACTGCGCTCGTGCGGCGGCGCTGGCCATCGTCTCGCGCCGCCAATGGTGGTACGGCAGGTCTTTGTCGAGCAGTTGCGGAAAGGCCGCGAGGAACGTCGTGAACTCGGTAATATCGGGGCGGGCTTCCAGCATATGCGCGACGATGCGAATCCAGGACTGCGTGAGGGTCTCGTGGTACTTCTCCGCGTGTCCGTGGTGCGCGGCAAAGCGCTGGATGCCAGCCGTAATTGTCTGGGTGGCGTCCTCGCGGCCAAGCCGACGGATGAGAAACCAGGCCAGCCGCAGGTGGTCGCGATGATGAAACTGTTCGTTAGGCAGTGCGCCACTCAGGAAGGCTTGCGCGAAGTCTTCATCGTTCATCATGTGAGTTCCTCCTCCAGAGCATGGAGCACCCGCAAGAAGCTGGCGATGTCGTCGGCATTGGTACGGGCGAGCACACGAGCTTCGATGGCGCGCAAGGTCGCGCTGATCTGGTCCGCGATCTGCTGGCCCGCTGCGGTGAGTTGCACCAGCACCATACGGCGGGATGTGGGATGCGGCGCGCGTGCAACCCAGCCGCGCGCTTCCAGACGATCCAGCAGGCTGGTCAGGGTGGAGCGCTTGTGGCCGAAGCTGTGATGCAGGTCGTTGATGGAACACGGCGCGTGGTGGGCGAGATAGGCAAGCACGTGGGCATCGGCCTGGGTGAGGCCGATGCCATGGAAGGCGCGTTCGATTGCCAGCGCCACGGCGTGCGTGGCCCGCTCAATCGCTGGCACGATAAGCGGGGTGTCGTGCGTATTCATACGATTACGTAGTATACGAACTCGTATCATTGATGTCAAGGGCAGAGGTGCGCGGTCAGTCAGTTTCAGCGGGGGAGTTTGCCGTGATTTCGGCGAAGATCTCGTGGATGTTGCCATCGGGATCGGCAAAGCATGCGGTGTGCTGGCCCCACGGCATATCGGCGGGCGCGGTTATGGGTCGCGCGCCTTTGGCGACCAGCGTGGCATAGGTGGCGTCTACCTCGGCGGGCGTGGCGCAGGGGAAGGCTAGCTCGAAGCTGTGGCCACGACTGGGTTCGCTATAGCCGGGGTCGCCGGTTATGTTGGCCATCTCTGTGCGAGCGCAGACTGAGAAGCGCACGCCTTGCGTCGCGAACTCGATGTATTCGCCGGAGTCATTCTTGACCGCCAACCCCAGGGCATCGCGGTAGAATGCCGCCAGGCGCGGCACGTCGTCGGTGAGGATGGTAATCAACGCGATAGTTGGCTGCATAGCGGTGTCTCCTTCTGGTCGGTGAAAAGTAACGATTGGAGCATCTGTTCCAGTGTAGCGCACAAATCCTGTCAGTTTCTGTCGGGAATCAGCAATGAATGGAGATATTGCGCGAGAGTATTCCAACTGCGAGATGGCACCAGCGTACATGGGAGCAGTGCCACGACAAGGAGGGTTTCCGATGCGCCGTAGCAATGCGCCGTCCTGGCGGATCGCGTGTGACTTCCCCGAAGACCTGCAATTCGCGGCATACATCGGCCAGCAAGAGCAGTTCAGCCTCGCGTCCGATGCGCCCCCGCGCGATGCCGCCGAGAGGGCGTGGCGCGTGTGGTGGGAAGCGCTGCCGCACTGGCTTGAGGAGCGCGACATGCAAGCGCAGCAGATGGAGCGAGCGACACCACCCGTATCCGCGCAGGAGCAGATGCGCCAGATTGGTGCGCTGTACACCGCGCGCTACGATCCGCCGGATTTCGCGTCGCTCGCCGCAACGCCCGCGCTGCGCGATCTCTGCCGCCAGCACTGGCCGGTGTTTCAGATGCTCTGGTCGCCCCCTGGCGGCGAGAAGATGGTTCTCGCGACGATGCTCGGCGATCAACTGCGCAATGTGGCGCTAAACCGCATGGTGCGCGACTGCGCGAGGGTCGCCGGGAAGCGTGAGAGCGCGCCCTTTTTGCTGCGAATAGACTTCACACGCTGGCCAGCGGACTACCTGCGCGTGCTCTCCAACACCCATATTATGCTTGGCGCGGGCTATCTGGCCGCAGCGCGGATGGCGGACTTCGCGGGGCTGCTGCGCGAGTATGTGGCGCTGCTGGTGTGAGCGCGAGATTGCCGACCGCTTATGCTATAATGTATACGAGGGGACGCTGTATAAGTCACGCGCAAGAGCCTCCAAAACGAGTGATATAACCCCGGACAGCACTTCATAACGATCGCTGGGATGTTCACAGAGGTGTCTCAGAGGAGTAAGGTAAATGGCGCAACCTGGGGATGTTTTATCTTTTCTCGACATGTGTCAAGAGGAAGGCGGAAATCTTCAGCGCGGTATGAATTATCACTTGCGCGGAGGATTGAGCGTCATCCTGATGAGTTTGCGACCAGGTGCGCCTTACAATGATCAAATTGCGGATAAAGGCAATGTGCTAATCTATGAGGGTCACGATGCAGTGCGTGTCCAGGGTGGATCTGACCCGAAAACAATCGATCAACCAATGCGTACCGCAGGTGGGACATTGACCCAAAATGGACAATTCTTCTATGCAGCCGTGGACTTCAACCATGGCCGGAGCGAAGCAGAATTAGTCAAAGTCTATGAGAAAATCAAAGACGGTATTTGGGTTTACAACGGCTTGTTTCGGTTAGTGGACGCTTGGAAAGAAAAGTACCAGGGTCGGTACGTCTTTAAGTTTCGTCTAGAGCTTAATGAAGCGAATGGAGCTGCAAACAAACCAACAAGTCGTGAAATCGAGCATGTGCGTATAATCCCTACTGCAATAAAAATCGAGGTGTGGCGACGCGACGAAGGCCGCTGTGTGGTGTGCGGAAGCCAAGACAATCTACATTTTGACCACATCATCCCTTATTCTAAAGGGGGATCGTCGCTCATAGCATCAAATATCCAACTACTGTGTGCTAGGCACAACCTAGCGAAGAGCGATAACATCGAGTAAGGAATCATTTTCGTGATTCGCGCCGTCTACTTCGACCTCGACGATACGCTCGCCGATAGCGCCTTTCCTCAGTGGACATGACTGTATGGCTGGCCAAACATCACGGTAACGAGCTTAGCGGGTTTCGCTGGGAGTAGGGTGTTGAGGTAGGAGACCGATAAGTCCCCTGAGCGCGCGATTGACCGCTTCCGAATCTGGGAAATACGCACGCACATCTGGATCTAGCACAACGGTTCCCGCTCGCGGCGCAATTTCACGGACTTCCCTCGTGCCGTCGCTTCTCTGGATGACCATCGTATAGCCGTTGCGCATAGCTATGGCATGTTTGCCTTGTATACTGTGCGAAAAGTCATATTCTGGAGCCATACTGTCGTCTTGGTCCTGTTGATCCTGTTGGTCTTGACCACTAGATCTCTTGTTGCTCATAGGTTCTCCGTTCGGCTCCGGTGGCCAGTCGGCAACTAATGATGCGAATGGTTTCATCTTGTTCGGTGTAGATTACCACGAGGAGACGGTGCCTCGTGGAGTAGCGCGCGTCACAGGAAACGCTGAGTGGTATACTGGCTGTGCGTGATGGGAGGGCGATATGCTAGACGAGCGACTTCAGGGACTCCTGCAACATCTCGAACAACTTGCGCCCGATCAGCAGCAGAGGCTCGCAGACTACATTGAGGAATGGCTGGATGAGTTGGAATGGCAACGCATCCTCAACGAGCCAGGTCCAGATGCGTTGTATGAGGCTGCTATCAAGGAAATGCAATTAGGGGAGACACATCCCCTGCGGCGCTGGGATTTCGTATAAGAGGCATAAGCTCCCGTATACCCAGTATATACGGCCATGATGAGCACTCCAATGACGAATGACGCATTAACACGATTGCGCGCCATCTGTCTGGCCTACCCTGAAGCGACTGAGCAAGGCGGGGTGGGCGACCCGACGTTCAAGGTGCGCAGCAAGATCTTCGCCATGCGGCACGGCATGGATGGGCGCATGTCTCTGTGGCTCAAGGCGCCGCCGGGCGCGCAGGATGTGCTGGTGCGGTCGGATTCAGCGCGCTACTTCGTGCCGCCGTATGTGGGGCATCATGGGTGGGTGGGCGTGTGGCTGGATGTTGCGGTCGATTGGGATTTTGTGGCGGACCTGATAGACGAAAGTTACCGCATGACCGCGCCCAAACGGCTGGTTGCGCTGCTGGATCAGCAGCTTTCCTGAGAGAAGCACGAGCCAGCCTATCTGGAAAGAAGCAAATCCGGCGTGGCCTCCGTGCCACACCGGACCCTACTCACTTCGCCGCTCTGTCGCGCAGTTTGCTAGGATGCGCTAGGAGGCGCGCAGCAAACCGAGCGTCGCTTCGATGTCACCCCAGACCTGCTGCCGCCGCGTCTCATAGGTCGCTGGGCGCGCGGCTGGCTCTTCGCGGACCAGCAGCCAATCGCGCAGCGCCTCGGCCCAGATCTCCTCCGGGCGGCGGCCCATGCGCTCCGCTTCGCGGGCCGTTTCGCGCAACAGCCGGATCTCCAGCCCGCGTTTCGCGCGGCGCTGCGCCTTGGCCAGCGGCCCAGATTGCGCCGCCCGCTCGACCGCCTCAAAGTGGCGCAGCGCGCCGTAATCCAGGCTGGCGCTACCCAGCCCATAGCCATCCGGCGCGATATGTACCTGCCGCGCCGCCGCCACCGCGCTGGCCACCCGTGGCCGCGAGAGCACCGCTGCCCGCCGCCCTGTGCTCCGTTCTCCGTTCGATTCGACGGCGCGCTCTGTCCGCGCCGCCTGCCTCTGCCACCAGAAATGCATGACTGCCACTCCTCGCTCACTCGCTGATGTGCCGTCCACTGGAAACTCCGCACTCCATCACCGCGCTACGTTATAGAACTTATGTTCTAGATTATAGAACGCGGCACAGCCGGTGGAGGTAACGAATGGGACACTGAGAGATACGGGCTAGCCACCATTCCCACCTTCGCCGCCATTCCCACCTTCGCCGCCATTCTGGCCAGCGCCCGGCGTGGTCACGGGGATTGGCGGCAGTGGTGGAATGAGCGTTGGCTGGTAGTCTGGCGTCGCGGTCGCGTCGGGATCGGGCGTGATGGTTGGGGTGGGTTCAGGCGTGGTGGTTGGCTGCGGCGTCGGGGTGGGGAGCGCCACATTCACTGTGAAGTACACGTCATCGGTGGCGAAGAGCGCGCCGTCGTGCGCCATATTCAGCCACGCCTGATAGACCCCTGGCCGCGTCGGCGCGACCAGTGTCAGCGTGAACGTGACGGTGCGTCCGGGATTCACCTGGTAGTCACCCAGGCTCACGTACAGCCCAGGCGGGCAGTTCGCATGTGGGTGGCGAATCGTGTCGCAGATCAGCCGGTACGCGCCTTGCTCCGTCCACGCTGATACGCCGGAGTTCAGCAGCGTGAAGACCACCATGAAGGTCTGCTGCGGCGCAACATTCGGCGGCGCGGTGAGTGTCACCAGTGATGCTTTATCTGCTGAGGCGGGCGGCTGGAGCACCGTTGGTGTCATGGGTAGGGTCGTGGGGGTTGCGGTTGGCGCGGGTGCGCCTCCTGGTTGCGATGCTTGCGTGTTCGTCGCCAGTGGCGCTGAATTCGAGTTGGTGGGCGCCCCATCGTAGCCGTACAACGTGCCCAGCGGCTTCGCGCCAATCGCCAAGACGACAGCCACCATGAAGAGCGCGGCGCACGCCCCAAATATGCCGAGCTTGCGCCAGATGCGGCGACGTGGCGGTTGCGGCGGCGCGGCGGAGATGACGACTGGCGCGTAGCCGTAGGGCTGCGCGTCGTAGGTTGGCGCGATGCCACCCGCGAGTCGCGTGCCCATAGGGCGCAACTGCGCGCCACGCCGCGCCGCCAGTTCGCGCGGCGACCAGACGGCGGAAACGCCTGCTCCCCCGCGCTTGCGCCAGCGTCCGCGTGCGCCCTGCCCTGGCAGCAGCACTTCCACATCGGGCACGCTCGTCAGGTCGCGCGCCGTGGCGTCCACCTCGTCATCCAGGCCCGCGCGCAGCGCCGCCGCGAATGCCGCCACTGAGGGGAAGCGTTGCGCGGGATTCCTGGCCAGCGCCCGATGAATCGCCGCCGCTATCGCCAGCGGGACCGCTGGATTGAGCGAGCGCAGCGGCGCGGGTGTGCCGTAGAGATGGCCGCGCATCTGCGCCGCCATGTCGCCCAGATACGGCGTGCGACCGGCGAGCAACTGATATGCGATCACGGCGAGTGAATACTGGTCGCTGGCGGGGCTTGCCGCGCCCTGAAACTGTTCTGGAGCCATGTAGGCCACGGTGCCGAAGACGACGCCATCTTCCGCCGGAGTTCCCACATCACCCGCGATGCCAAAATCGGCCAGCAACAGACGCCGCTGTCCGCTTGGATCGGCTTCTACCAGCACATTGCCCGGCTTCACATCGCGATGTATGACGCCGTGATCGTGCGTATATTGTAGCGCCGCCGCGATTTGGCCGATCAGCCGCACCGCCAGCGGCACTGAGGTGGGCAGACGCAGCGTATGCGACGCGCGCCCGCGAATCGCGTCGGCGAGCGAGCCTTCGCTCGCGTACCGCATGACCAGATACAGGCAGTCACGGTCTATGCCCGCGTCATGCACCGGCAGGATATTGGGATGGGTGAAGTGCGCCAACAGCCGCCCTTCGCGCAGAAACCGCGCCCGCACGTCGGCGCGCTCACCCGTGGAGAGCGCTTGCAGCGAGCCGTCTTCAGGCCGCACCAGTTTCACCGCCACCTGCCGGTCGCCCAGGCGTATCTGCTCGCCCAGATAGACCTCGCCCATGCCGCCCTTGCCCAGGCGGCGCGTGAGCCTGCACCCGCCGATGGTCTGGCCCACAAGCTCCGGTTCGGCGGTTAGATGTGGCATCCCATGCCCGCTTTCCTTCTCCATAGGGGTCAACCTTGTAGATGGCTGCTGGTGGCGCTGTGCGATGGAAGATTGTGGCGTGTCTCTTCTGTGCAACCCCCATGCCAACAAGCGCGGCAGTATGTGTCAATTCGCCACGAATAGACATAATGGGCATCTCATCCAAACCCCGACCTCCGACTGTACGTATTCTATTCCGCAACGGAGTACCGTTCTCCCGTTGCGCGACCGGCCAGGACAGGCTGCGAGCAACGCGAGCAACCAGAACACGAGGGCACACCCCCATGACCGTATCCGCTTCCATCCTGCGTGAGCGCGAGGCACAGATCCTTGCCGACGAGCGCCGCCTGGCCGAAGAACTGGGCGACTGTCTCCGCGCGTTCCAGTCGTCCAGCGAGGACGCCGAAACGCTACGCCGGGTGATCCAATCGCTGCACGAACCGTTCTTGCTTGTCGTGGCGGGCGAGTTCAATGCGGGCAAGAGCGCCTTCATCAATGCGCTGGTCGGCGAGCGGGTGCTGGCCGAGGGTGTGACGCCGACGACAGCGCACGTGACGCTGCTGCGCTACGGCGAAACGGGCAGTTCGCGGCTGCGCGCCGATGGCATCGAGGAGATCTTCTCGCCAGCGGCCTTCCTGCGCGACATTGCCATCGTGGATACGCCGGGAACCAACGCAGTGCTGCGGCATCACGAGCAATTGACCAATGAGTTTATTCCGCGTAGCGACTTCATCCTCTTCGTCACCTCCGCCGACCGGCCCTTCACCGAGAGTGAGCGCGCCTTTCTGGATCGCATTCGCGCATGGGGCAAGAAGGTGGTGCTGGTGCTCAATAAAGTGGACCTGCTGCGCACCGCCGACGACGCCGCCGAGGTGGTGGGCTTCGTTCGCCAGCACAGCACGGCGCTGCTGGGCGCGTCGCCGGATGTGTTTCCGCTTTCGGCGCGACTCGCGCAGGAAGCCCGACAGGCCAGCGCGGGAGATGAGGGCGTGCGTCTATGGGAACAGAGCCGCATGGGCGCGCTGCGCGATCATCTGCTGCGAACGCTGGATGACGAGGGCCGCGCCCGCCTGAAGCTGCTGAGTCCGCTGGGGGTGATGCAGCGGCTGGCCGTCACGTACCAGGGCGAGGCGGCCAAACGCGCGGCGCTGCTGGATGAGGACGCGCGCACCGTCACCAATATCGAGGCGCAGATCAGCGCCGCCGCCGAGGATATGCGCCAGGCGTTCGAGCAGCGGCTGCGGGCGGCCCGCGCGATTCTGCTGGAATTGCGTACACGCGGCGACACATTCTTTGACGATACGGTGCGGCTGCCCAGGGTGATTGACCTGGCGCGCGGCCAGCGCATCCGCGATGAGTTCGAGCGCGAGGTGATCGCCGATACGCCCGCGCGGATCGAGGCAGCAGCCAACGACCTGATTGATTGGATGGTGGAGCAGGAGCACCGGCTGTGGCAGAACGTGAACGATTATCTCACGCGCCGCCGCCAGACCTCGGCTTCAGCTATCGCCACGTCTGACGCGGGCAGCGATGAGCACGTGATCGGCGGCGTGGGCGCAACCTTCGACTTCACGCGCCGCGCGGTGCTGCAACGGGTCGCCACCGCCGTAGACCGCGCCGTGCAGACGTATGACCGCGACGAAGAGGCGCAACTGCTCTCGGCGTCGCTGCAATCCACGGTGGCTACCGCTGCGCTGGTGGAGGTGGGTGCAGTGGGGCTGGGCGTGGGACTGGTGGTGCTGGTGGGGACGGCTGCCGCCGATGTGACGGGCATCCTGGCGGCGGTGGCGCTGGGCAGCCTGGGGCTGGGCATCCTGCCGTTGAAGAAGCGTCGCGCTAAGGCGCAGTTTGCTGAGCGCGTTCGCCAGCTTGACGAGAAGCTGACGGCCACGCTGCGCGAGCAATTCGAGCGGGAGCTTGAGGCGGGCGCGCAACGGCTGCGCGAAGCGCTGGCCCCGTACACACGCTTCGTGCGCATCGAGCGCGAGCGGGTCGGCGCGACACTGGCGACGCTGGAACGGCTGCACGCCGACACCGAGGCGCTACGGCTGCGAATCGAGAGCAAGGCGCCGCTTACCGCTTCCGCTACTATATCCATTAGGCCGACCGACACAGTCGCTGATACGCCCGCCGCGACGCTGCCGCTGTTAGAGGATGGCAAGGGCGATGGGGGCGTGACGATTGAGCCAGTCGGGACGACGCCGTGATCAAGATAGGTGTAATAGGAAATGCCAGGGCTGGATGGGAGACCGTCCAGCCCTGGTATTGTTTCGCGGATGGGATTACGCCTGCTGCTCGCGCACCAGACGCCGCAGGACGGCTTGCAGAATGCCGCCGTTGCGGTAGTAGTTGATGTCAATCGGGCTGTCGAGGCGGGCGATGGCGGTGAACTCGAAGGTTGAGCCATCTTCGCGGTGGACGCGGACGGTCATCTCCTGGCGCGGCTTTAGCTCGCCGGTGATGCCCACAATGTCGTAGGTCTCGCGGCCCGTCAGGCCCAAGCTTTCGCGGCTGGCGCCCGGCTGGAACTGAAGCGGCAGGATGCCCATGCCGACGAGATTGCTGCGGTGGATACGCTCGTAGCTTTCGGCCAGCGTGGCGCGGATGCCCAGCAGCAGCGGGCCTTTCGCTGCCCAGTCGCGCGAGCTGCCCGATCCATATTCTTTGCCAGCGATGACCAGCAGCGGTGTGCCCGCCGCCTGATACTTCATCGAGGCGTCGTAGATGGTCATCTCGTCGCCATCTGGCAGATAGGCGGTGTAGTAGCCCTCTTTATTCGGTACGAGCATGTTGCGCAGGCGGATGTTGGCAAAGGTGCCGCGCACCATCACCTCGTGGTTGCCACGCCGCGCGCCGTAGCTGTTGAAGTCGCGGGCGGTGACGCCGTGGTCAATCAGATACTTGCCGGCAGGGCTGGTGGTGGGGATGGAGCCAGCGGGCGAGATGTGGTCGGTGGTGATCGAGTCGCCGACCGAGACCAGCACCCGCGCGCCGGTGATGTCGCTGAGCGGCGCAGGCTCCGGGGCAAGACCGTCGAAGAACGGCGGCTTGCGAACGTAGGTGGAGTCGGCATCCCACGAGAAGAGGCCGCTCCCCGCCTCTGGCAGCGGCAGCGCGCGCCAGTGTTCGTCGCCGTCGAAGACGTGTCCGTACTCCTCGGTGAAGATTTCGGGCTTGACGACGCGGCTCAACGTCTCCTGCACCTCTTGCGGGGTGGGCCAGATGTCCTTCAGGTAGACTGGCTGGCCGTTGGGGTCTTCGCCAAGCGGATCGTGGGTCAGATCTGTATCCACTGAGCCAGCCAGCGCGTAGGCGACGACGAGCGGCGGCGAGGCGAGATAGCTGGCGCGCACCTGCGGATGGATGCGCCCCTCGAAGTTGCGGTTGCCGCTGAGCACCGCCGCGACGACGAGGTCGTTGTCCTTCACGGCGTCGGCCACCGGCTCTGGCAAGGGGCCGCTATTGCCGATGCAGTTATGCACGGCGACAGTGCCCGCCACGAAGGCATGCGGGCCGTCCACCGCCAGATCGTAGACCGCGCGCTTTCCAGCTTCGCGGCGCTCCATCACCTGAAGCCCGAAGGTTGGCAGTTCGAGCGCGTCTTTGGCGACGCAGTAGCGTTTGGCGGGGTCTGTCTCGTCTCGTGAGCGCAGGGGCGCGAACCACTCGCGCACGCCAAGCTGGGTGAAGAGTTCGGCGGGCGAGGGAAAGCCGCAACTCTCGCGGTGCAGCGGCTGGAACTTGCGCGCGGTGGCCTGCGGGAGCCGTGAGAAGCGGTCGCTGCCTTCCAGTAGCGCATAGTGTGGCGAGACGACTGGCTCGCGCTCCATCAGTTCCACTGCCGCTTGCTGGCGTGCTTTGGCAAAGGACAATTCGCGGTTCTCCTGGTGCAATTCGTCCAGGCGGGCTGACATCCACAGGCGCTGCTGATGGATGCGGTCTATCGTGCGCCAGTAGACCGCCGCCGCGCTGGCGCGCAGCGCTTTGTCCACACAGTAGCGGAAGCCGACGCGCTCGACGAAGGAGAGGCCGTCGGGCAATTCCAGGCGCACCTCAATGCGCTCAATACCATCCTGTGCGGCGGGATACGAGGAGAGCGCGCGGCGGGTGGGATACTCATAGATGTTCGCCTTCTCGGTTTCCACACCACAGCGAGCTAGCAGACGGAGCAGATCATTCATGACACGCTTGAG
The DNA here is from genome assembly GCA_030167145.1 of Ktedonobacterales bacterium. Lineage (GTDB taxonomy): Bacteria > Chloroflexota > Ktedonobacteria > Ktedonobacterales > JADMIN01 > SMAG-U1939. Next base: position 2,374,217 of record CP126532.1, read on the forward strand.
ACTGTCCACGTGTTCGGGGAGGGCGCTCTGCGAATAGGCGGGTGGTTCGAGCGTCGCGTCGTCTTCGCCTTCACCCCAGCGATGTAGTACGGGGGTGTGGCCGTCTGCGCCGAAGAGGCCGCCGAGGAACTCGCGCACGACCGCAACGGGACAGGTATCATCCAGCACGAATGCGGGAAGCGTGGGAGCTTGTTGAATGCGCCGCCCGACTCGCACACCAGGCAGCGTGCGGATGGCATCGGTCAACGTCTTGGGCAGCACGATGGTCCACTTGCGCTCGTCGTAGCGCGTCGCGGCGGGGCGGCTGCCGGTAATCAATTCAATGTCGTTGAGCGCCATCTCGCGGTCTACAGCCTGGCCAACATGCACGCGGCCCTGGCCGGCGAGACTGATCGAGCCGTCGCTGAGCAAATGGCCGAGCAGGCGCGCAAATGCGAGCGTTCGCAGGCGTTCGTAGGGGGTATCCATCGTGAAGAGCAGGTCGCCAACGGGCAGCGCCCAGCCTGTTTCGTCGTCGCCTGGCTCATCCAGCGGCGCTTCGAGGCCGACGACCACACGATCTTCGCCCAGCGCCAGTTCATCGGCGCGCACCCAGCGTCCATCGGTAGTGAGGATCTGGTGATCGGGGGTGCAGTCCAGCGTGCGGCCGTCTTGCAAGACGAGCGAGATGCAGTCGCGCACGCCCTGGGCCATCGCTTCGGCTTGCCGCGCGATGCTCAGCGTGCCGTCGCCGGAGGGGGCGAACAGCGTGGCCCCACCCATGGCGGGCATCGCTTCGATGGGGCGCGTCGTGCCGTTGGCGAGCAGGACCGGAGTACCCTCGGCGATGCAGGTGGTACAGCCGTAGCCGACGGTATGGAAACGCAGCGCCTCTAAGAATGGGGTGAGGCCAGCGTTGTCGAGATAGTCGGTGACGGCGCGGGAACCGGGGGCGAGGCTGGTTTTGACGGCGGGGGAGACACGCAGGCCGCGCTCGACGGCGTGCTTGGCCAGCAGGCCAGCCGCGAGCATAACAGATGGATTGGAGGTGTTGGTGCAACTGGTGATGGCGGCGATGGCGACCGCGCCGTGGTTTAGGGGCACCTCTTCGCCATCCATCGCGACGATGGTCGTGCCGTTGGTCTTGACGTGCGCGCCCTCTTCCACGTCGTCGCTGATCTTGGCATCGAAGCGGTCGGCATAGGCGGTGCGGAAGTTCTGCTTGACGCCGCCCAGCGCCACGCGGTCCTGTGGGCGGCGCGGACCGGCGAGGCTCGGCTCGATGGTGGCGAGGTCGAGTTGCAGCAGTTCGTTGAAGGTGGGCACGGGGGTGTCATCGGTGCGGAAGAGGCCCTGCTCTTTGGTGTAGCGCTCGACGAGATCCACCAGATCGGCTGGGCGGCCAGTGAGGCGCAGGTAGCGCAGGGTCTCGGCGTCCACGGGGAAGAGGGTGGCGGTCGCGCCGAACTCTGGCGACATGTTGGAGATGGTGGCGCGGTCGGCGAGGCTGAGCGAGCTGAGTCCCACGCCCGCGAATTCGACGAAGCGCCCGACGACGCCATGCCTGCGGAGCATCTGGGTGACGGCGAGCACGAGGTCAGTGGCGGTCGCGCCTTCGGGCAGCGCGCCGGAGAGCTGGATGCCGACGACTTCGGGGGTGAGCAGGTAGAGCGGCTGGCCGAGCAGCACGGCTTCGGCTTCGATGCCACCGACGCCCCAGCCCAGGATGCCCAGGCCGTTGATCATGGTGGTGTGGGAGTCGGTGCCGACGAGGGTGTCGGGGAAGGCGTAGCCGTCGCGCGATTGGATGACTTTGCCCAGATATTCAAGGTTGACCTGATGCACGATGCCGGTGCCGGGGGGGACGACACTGAAATCCTTAAACGCTTGCTGCGCCCAGCGCAGCAGCGCATAGCGTTCGCCGTTGCGCTCGTACTCGCGCTGGACGTTGGCGCCGAAGGCGAGCGTGGAGCCGAACATGTCCACCTGCACCGAGTGGTCAATGACGAGGTCGGCGGGGACCAGTGGATTGACGCGGGTGGGGTCGCCGCCCATTGCCTTGACGGCGTCGCGCATGGCGGCGAGGTCTACGACGGCGGGGACGCCGGTGAAGTCCTGCAGGATGACGCGGGCGGGCATGAAGGGCAGTTCTTCGGGGTCGCCGGGGGCGGGCTGGACACCGGGACGCCAGCGCGCGAGGGCGAGCACGTCAGCCTGACTGACGAGGCCCGGTTCGAGGTCGCTGTTGCGCAGCGCGTTCTCGACGAGCACGCGCAGGGTGAAGGGCAGTTGCGCCAGCGGCGTGACGTTGGCGCTGGTGAGGGCATCCAGCCGGTAATACGTGAGGGGTCCGGCGCTCGTGGAGAGCGTCGCCCGCGCGCCAAAGGCGTTTGCGGTGTTCTGTGAAGCCATGCGATGGCGCCCCTTTGCTGAGGAATGCGTGAGGGGGCCGCTCCGTGCGGTGCGGACGTTCCGTGCGTCGCGGACGGAAGGCGGTCATCCTCGCTGACAACCAAAATACATCTAGGACTGCTGGCAGTATAGTACACGGAGGCGGGCGGTTGCCCTGGTCCGGTGGCTGCGTGACCGTCAGCCGTACCTTCCTGGAGTATAGCAGCTTGCTTATCCGATAACACGATGTGCCGTATCGGATTTTCCGATAGTGCGGGCGCTGATGCCGCCGTTTTTCTGATTGGCGCGTATGCAGGCAGGCAGAAATGTCCGCTCTAGCAGAGTTGCCAACCCCCTGCCGGTTCTAGGATTGGCGCGCCGGTAGCGAGAAGTGTGTGCGACTACGGCGCGGCGGCGGAGGTATCGTCGTCACGGGCATCGCTGCGGGCATCGTCACGGGTGGGAGCGGCATCGCGGGCGAGCAGACGCCAGCCAGGGCGGCGCGCGGTGGTGTTGTCCTGCTCCGCGTCGTCAGGCTGGGTCGCGACGTGCGCCGCCGCATCGTCAGGCTGAGTTGTGGCGCTGGCTGTGGCGTCGCGGGGGCTGGAACGGGGCGGCGCGAGATAATAGCTGGCGATAAGCGCAACGCCGACGGCCAGGGGAATCAGGCCGGGGAGCAGCCAGGGTCCGAAGCGGCCGGGCACGGCGCTGAAAGGCGGTGGTAGCAGATAACCAAGCGTATAGAGGCCGATGGTGATGGCGAAGCCAACCATCGCGGTGATGAGGCCGCCGCGCAAGAGCGCCACACCACGCGGATACCGGGGAAGGTTGGGAGCATGCCCGTCAGATGCGGATTCGAGCAGGCCACGCTCGATCATGCTCATGCGCTCGCGGTGGTCGAGATAGCGCACCAGGAGGATGAAGCCGAGAAAGAGGGCAAGCGCGCCGATCCATTCGAGGCCGACGATGGTCAGCTCATTCACGCGTGGCTCCTTGGGCAGAACGAGTACGTTGGCGCTGAGTCTTGTGTGTTTCTGTATTTCGCATCATACTGTATCGAGAGGCGATTTGCCCGGCGAATGTTTCAGTGCGTAGGCCGCGTATCGAGAACGCGGGAGGGAGAGCGGCGTGGATCCGCGAAACTTTTCACTGCCGAATCCACTCCCATCAGATATGTTTGAAGAATGGCCATTTCCGAACGGTTCGCGGCTGAACGGCGCGGAGAGCGTGGCGCTGCCCACGCCAGAGGGCGCTGTCGCGCGCACGGGCGTGCCCGCGCCTGCCGCCGCCGAAGAGCTGGCGTGTGTCGCACGGGCACGCGCGGGCGATCAGGATGCGTTTGGCGTGCTGGTGCGGCTGTATCAGCGGCAGGTCTATCAGTTGGCGCTGCGGATGCTGCGCAACACAGAGGACGCGACGGAAGCGACGCAGGAGATCTTTCTGGCGGCGTGGCAGGGATTGTCGGGCTTTCGGGGGGACGCGCGCTTTTCGACATGGCTGTATCGCATCGCCTATAACCACTGCCTGAAACTGGTGGAGCGGCAGAAGCGCGACGCCGCCGCGCGGGCCGAGTTGCTGGCCAACGCGGCACGGCAGCAGACGCCAGCAGGGGCGCTGAGCGCGAGCATGGCACACGACGCCGAGCGCGCGATGCGCGAGACGGTGCGCGACGAGATCGCCAATCTGCCGCCGAAGTATCGCGCGGTGCTGGTGCTGCGCCATTTGCAGGATCTAACCTACGAGGAGATGGCGGACGTGATGCGCGTGCCGATTGGCACAGTGAAGACACAGCTCTTCCGCGCCCGGGCGATGCTGAAGGAACGGTTGGAGCCGCTGGGGCGGATGCGCGAGGAGGGGGTGTCGCGGGTAGGCGAACTGCGGGCCGGGCTGGAGGCTGGGCTGCGCGGGATACTGGAGCGCGGGCGGCATACGCCGGAAGGAGGGAGCGAGTCATGAGTACCGATTGCCGGCGTACACGCACCGCGCTGCAACTGTATCTCGATGGGCGGCTCGATCCCCGGCGGCTGGCTGGGCTAGAGACGCATCTGCGGGGCTGCGCCGCATGTCGCGAAGAACTGTTCGCGCTGGAAACATTGAGCGACTCGCTGGCCGACCTGCGGATGATCGAGGAGCCAGCAAATCTGACGGCGCTGATCTTGACGCGAGTGGCGTCGTATGAGGTGAGCAAGCGCGCGAAGGCCGAGGCGGTGGAGCTGGCACGCGCGCAACGCCAGTTCGGGCCGCGCTGGGGCGATGCGGTGCTGGCGGCGGTGCTGGCGACAATGAGCACCGTGCTGTTCGTGTTGCTGGATCCGCAACTGCGCGAGGCCGCACCGATGGCCGCCGCGCGGGCATTCCCGAATGTGGTGGCGCTGCTGAGCATGCGCGGGCCTGGCTCCATCGCCTGGGTGGCGTGGGTGGTGTGGATCGCGACGGGGCTGTTGCTGACGCTGTGGCTGGCGGGCGCGGAGGTGCGCGCGTCGTGGCGGCGTTCGCTCTCGGAGCGGCTGGCGCAGTTGCCGCTGCCGCGTGGGGCGTAAGACAGACAGACCAGGGGTGGGCGCGGCGGGCCGCGCCCCCTACAGTGAAAATGGTAGCGTGACTGGCGGGCGAACCGTGCTAGCTGCCGTAGATGCTCCAGACGCCGTTCTGCAGGTGCAGGATGACAGTGTCGGCGGGGTAGGGTCCGATAATCCAGGCAATGGCCCATGCTTCATCGGGCGTGGCCTGGGCGACATCGGTGATGTAGAGGTTGGACGGGAAGCTGACGCGCTGCCATACGCCGTTCTGGTAGGCAAGGACGAAGGATCTAGTGGGTGGGGAGGCGGCTCCGCCAAAGAACGCGCCCTCGAATGCCCATGCGCCGCCCGATAACGTCGTTTCGATACGCATGTACATATCGCCAAACCCCTCATACGCCTGAGCATTGGGTGGAAGCTCGGTGGGTGTCCATGAACTGCCATCATAGTGCAGCGCGTACACATGCGGCGAATTTCTGCTCACTCCCGAAATCCAGCCATCAGCCGGAGAGAGCATATTGACGAATACGATGTCAGTGAGATGTACAGACCTGCCCGCGATGCTCCACTGGCCCGACTGATAGTGGAGGATGTAGCCGCTGCCCACAGCCCAGCCTTCATCCGGCGAGACCATTGCGAGGTCAGCAAGGAATGGATGCCAGTACAACCAGAACTCTTGGGGGAAGGATGTGGGGAACACGATCTCAGACCAGACGCCGTTCTGGTAGTGAAGGATGTATGACGGGCCAGGGTTCACCTGTCCGCCGCCGACGCCGCCACCAGAGCAGTATTGCGCGCTGGCGGGGCAGGTGCTATTCGGCGCGGGCGCCGGTTGTGTGACGGCCCAACCGTCATCCGCCGAGAGCATCTGCACCTTGTGAATCTCGCCGTAGGCTGGCATGTCCACCTCAATCCACTGGCCGCCGGTGTAGTGGAAGAATACGCCATAGAAGTTCTTGTGTCCGCTGGCCCAGCCATCGGTGGGGGAATCCATCGAGATGCTATCCAGACGGATGCCCGGATGCACCTGGCCAACCATGTGCCACTGGCCGTTGTAGTAATGGACGAAGACTGCGCCATACACGCCAGAGCCTTTGCCCACAGGGTTGATCGTATTGCCAATAGCCCAACCTTCGATAGGCGAAACCAGGGCGATACGCTCCAGCATGGTGCCCTTGGGCAGCACGAGTTTGTTGGGGGGCAGGCGTGTTGGTGTGGGCTGCGCGCTGGCCGTCTCGGTGGCGGTGCGAGTGGTGCTGGTGGTGTGGCGGCTCAAGTGCGCGAAGCTGTTGAAGAGCAGCGCCGAAAGGCCGACCAGCAGCAGCGCGGCGGCGGTGACGTACCAGCCGTCAAGGCGACGCGGCGTTGGGCGCCGCGCGGGCATGGGCGCAAGTGGGGTGGGCTGCGCAGGTGTATCATCCGCTGGCGGTGGGGCGCTCCCGGCCATCAATGGCGGGGGCACGGCAGCGGCGAGGCGAGATGGGATCGGATGAAGGTCAATCGTGCTCATTAGCGGTATCAGCGCGCGGTAGTCGTCGAGGCGCTGGCGGCAGGCGGGGCAGGCGGCGATGCGCTCGTCCAGGCGGCGCGTGTCTTCGGTTGAGAGAAGACCGAGTGCGCCTTGCTCGACGAGGTCGTCGGTATGCGCGCAGGGTGGCGTTGGCTTGGTCATATGGTTCCTCTACGTTCCTCATCGTCTGCGGGTGAGGATGGAAGCTGCGATGCGGAAAGGGTAAGGATCAGGCGTTTTCGCGGGCGTAGGCGTCGCGCAGCATGGCAAGGCCCCGGCTGAGCCGCGAGCGCACGGCGGCATGCGATACGCCAAGCTGCTCGGCGATCTCCGCGACGCTGAAGCCATGGGTGAGATAGAGCAGCAGGCTGGTGCGATAGCTGACCGGAACCGCCCGCAACGCCCGGTTGAGCATCTCGGTGCGGGCGATGCGCTCCTCGAAGCCGCTCTCGCGCGAGCGCAGCGCGGCCTGCTCTGGCGCGGTTGCTTCGGCATCTGGTGTGGAGAGAAGTGGCGCGCTATGCAGGCGGTCGAGCGAGACCCAGCGTACTGCGCGCCGTCGTCGCAGCGCAGAATGCGCCTGATTTGTGGCGATGCGGTAGACCCACGCGCGAAAGTATTCGGGCTGGCGCAGTTCATGGAGCTTGCGCCACGCCCGCGCGAAGACCTCTTGCGCGAGGTCGCGGGCGTGTTCGTCGTCATCCAACAGACGGGCGAGGTACGCGCGGATTGGCGGCTGAAAGCGTTCCACGAGCGTCGCGAACGCGGCTTGCGAGCCGCCGCGCGCCTGCTCGACTAGCGCCGCCACATCATCCACCGCCGTATCCTCTCCGCTGCCACGCATTGCCGCCACTGCCATCCGCACGCCGCTACCGCCGGATGCGGCAAGGTCGCCGGGGGCGTCGGGTCCGGCTGTGCTGGTCATACGCTACTCCTTGGTGAGCCGTCGCCGTGGGCGCGCTTCGCACGGCGGGGCCGGGGTGGTGGAACATTCAGGAACACATGTGCGTCCAGCCATTGAGACGCATGGGGAGCGGGAAGTGTGGCACGAGTTTTTCGCACGAGCGCATGCGCTGTTGTCGATGGGGTCGCGCGTTCTTGCTCTGTGGGCTAGTATGCGGTATACGTGGCGCGGGTGAGGAGGGAAGGTGATGGCGAAAGGGGGCACGATGCGGCGCGGTGGCAGGGTATCGGCGCTGGTGTGGGTGATGGCGCTGGCGTCGCTGGCGGGGTGCGCGCAAATGACACAGCAGACTCAGCAGCCTACGCTCAATACCCCAAAAGTGGTATACATTGCGGCAAGCTGGGCGCAGAGCTATCGAGATGTGAAGAGCCTCAAGCGCGACGCGGATATCGCGGTGGCGGGAACGATTGCCAGCATGGCGGGAACTAGCGGCGACGCGGTGGGCGTCGTCGCCACGGACTTTGTGTTCAGCATCAGCCGGGCGATCTACAATCCACACGGGCAGACACTTGGCGCGACCATCACGCTGCACCAGACCGGCGACACCATCAGCAACACGCCCTATCCCTATGAGATGGAGGACGACCCACTCTTCCAGCCCGGCGAGCAACTGGTGCTCTTCCTGCATGAGTACAGCGCTGGCCACTACTACGTCATCGGCGGGCCGACGGGGCGGTTCGAGGTGCGCAGCGGCGTGGTGCTGCCAGCTACCGGCGCGGGCGTTCAACTCGCCCCATCCACATCGCTGGACGCATTCGTGACGATGATTCAGCAGGCATAGCCCACATACGCATAGGCTGATACCAACATCTGGTACATCACTGGCATACCCACAATAGCCAGCGTCTCACGGTCTCATGCCCTCGCGCCAATGAAGAAAAGCGCCTCAGCCTCGTAGCATACCGACATCTCTGCCGCCAAGCGTTTGACACTGAGCGAGTGATCCAGCCAGCCCATTTCTGTAACGCCCGCGTAACGTTCACGGGACGCTACCCAGATACACTCATGGCTGAGGCGCTCCCACTGCTCATTCAGCCGGGCGCTTTCAGTTGTTTCACATGGTTCAGATGCCCAAATCGGGAGGAATTGATGAAGCTCTCGCTTTTCCGCGCTCTTGCGCTGATAGCGGCAGTGGGCCTGCTGCTCGGTGCGTGTGGTGTCTCCAGTGCGCATGCTCCGACGCCAACTACCACAACTATTGTGTTGCAGACGCCGACTGGCGCTCCGACCGCCTCGGGCACGCCAGCCTCGCTTGATCTGAGTGGGACGTGGGCCGGGACGTGGCAGGACACATCCCCGGATACAGCTACGGGGGGTTTCACGTTGACCTGGACGCAGGCCGGCAGCTCTCTGTCTGGCTCGATCACCATCACGGGTTCGCGATGTATTTCCACGGCGACCGTCAGCGGCTCCGTCGCAGGGAACGTCATCACCTTCGGCGCGGTCAAGGGCCAGGTGACAGTTACCTACGATGGCACGGTCGGCCCGGGAAATACCACCATCAAGGGGAACTACCATGCCGGGCCAACCTGTGGCAACGCAACCGGCGCCTGGACGGCCACGAGATAGTAGGCGCCGGTCGCCTTTAGACAGCGGGCTGCGCCTCCTCGGATTCGGGGGCCGCTTCGGGTAGCTCGTGCTTGGTGAAGAGCACGCTGCCCGGCGCGACCCGCGTGCCCGGCTGCGCGCCGCCCCAGGTGGTTGCCGTGTACCAGTCAGCGCCCGTATCCAGCGGGATGCCAATCTGGCGCCCAATCTCTTCGGCGGCAACGGGGATGAACGGCGCGCAGTAGACCGAGGCCAGGCGCAGCGCTTCGATCAGGTGGTAGAGCACGGTGGCCAGCCGTGCCGCCGCTGGTCCTTCTGGCTCGGCTTTGCGCTGCTTCGCCAGCGACCACGGCGCGTTATCCTCGACGTACTTGTTAGCCGCATCCACCAGTTCCCAGATGGCGGCAAGCGCCTCGTGCGGGGCGAAACGCTGCATCGCCGCATCCACGCGCGCCGCCAGCCCGTTCGCGGTGGCGATCAGCGCGCCGTCGGCCTCTTCGACGAGACCAGGCGCAGGGACCGCGCCGCCGAAGTAGCGCCCAACCATGCTGACGGTGCGGTTGAGCAGATTGCCCAGCCGGTCGGCGAGATCGGCGTTGCAGGTCTGGATGAAGCGTTCGAGCGTGAAGTCGCCGTCCTCGGTGGAGGGGATGGCGCGCAGCAGGAAGTAGCGCAGCGCGTCAGCGCCGTAGCGTTCGGCGAGGTCTACGGGGTCTATCACATTGCCGAGCGTCTTGCTCATCTTGCCGCCGCCAACCAGCACGTAGCCATGCACAAAGACCGTGGTGGGCAGCGGCACGCCCGCCGAGAGCAGCATCGCCGGCCAATAGATGGTATGGAAGCGGATGATGCCCTTGCCGACGACGTGGGTGCGGTTGGGGTTGTGCTGCCAGTAATGCTGATAGAGTTCGCCCTCGTTGGTGTAATCCAGAGCAGTGATGTAGTTGCTCAGCGCGTCGAACCAGACGTACATGACCTGCTTCGGGTCGCCAGGGACGGGAATGCCCCAGTCGCGGGCGCGGGCGCGCGAGCGCGAGATGCTGAAGTCTTGCAGGCCGCTGCGAATGAAGCTCAGCACTTCGTTGCGGCGCGTATCGGGGATGATGCGCAACTGGCCGGAGGTGATGAGTTCTTCGAGTTGCGCGCCGTAGCGCGAGAGACGGAAGAAGTAGTTCTCTTCTTCCACGACCTCAGGTTTGGTCAGGTGCTCCGGGCAGAGGCCATCTATCAGTTCGTCTTCGGTGTAGAACTGCTCGCAGCCGACGCAGTATAGCCCGCGATAGGGCTGGGTGTAGATGTCGCCATTCTTGGCGCAGGCCTCCCAGAGCTTGGCGACGCCGGTGAGGTGGCGCTCATCCACGCTGGTGCGGATGAAGTCGTCGTTGGTGAGGTTCAAGGTGCCGCGCAAGCCCTGAAAGAAGGCGGCGTTGCGATTCACCAACTCACTGGTGGGGATGCCCTCCTTCTCGGCGGCGCGGGCGTTCTTCAGGCTGTTGTCGTCGGTGCCAGTGAGAAACCACACGTCTTCGCCGCGCAGCCGGTGATAGCGCGCCAGCGCGTCGGTAAGGATGATTTCGAGCGCGAAGCCGATGTGCGGGCGCGCGTTGACGTAGGGAATCGCGGTGGTCACATACCAGGGCGGGCGCTGGTCGTTGGTCTTCTTCTTCGCCATAGTGCAAATCCTCTCGTAGCGTTCCGGTTGGCGTTCCAATGATGCCGTTGTATCAGATATTCTGGCCTTGTCGCGTGACCCACTTCGCAGGCAACCAAAAAGGCCGCCCCATGCCGGGCGGCCTTCGATGTGCGGGAACGCGAGCAACTATCGGGCAGCGGACAGCAGGGGGGACTGGCAGCGCGGGAGACCGCGCTTCCGCATGCCCATCATGCTGTGCGAAGAAATCTTGTACTTCATCGCCGTTCCCCATCTATCTGCTCGCCAGCGGGTGTGCCGGGCGTCCACCGGACGCCCCAACGGTGGCCCGCCGGGTGGTCGTGTGATGTTACGCTTCATCGAATGCGGCGCGGAAACCCCGGCCTTCAGGGCTGGGGAGGAAGCGCCGCACTACTTTCGTCCTAGTATACCACACCTTCACACGCTGTATGCTAGGCTGCAAACATGAAGCAGAAACGCGCCTACCGCTATCGCTGCTACCCTACCCGCGCCCAAGCCGCGGTGCTAGCGCGGACGTTTGGCTGCGCGCGCTTCGTCTACAACTGGGCCCTGCGGCTGCGCATCGCTGCCTACGCTCAGCGGGGCGAACGCGTCAGCTATGCCGACACCTCGGCGGCGCTCACGCTGTTGAAACAACAGCCGGAGACTGTGTGGCTGAATGAAGTGTCCAGCGTGCCGACACAACAGACGTTGCGCCACCTCGACCGCGCGTTCCGCAACTTCTACGAAGGCCGCACCCAGTACCCTAGCTTCCACACAAAACACGGTCCGCAGGCGGCGGAATACACGACGTCCGCGTTCCGCTGTGATGCGCGGGCGCGCACCCTGACGCTGGCCAAGATGGACTCCCCGCTGCATATCCACTGGTCGCGCCCCTTGCCCGACGGCACGACCCCCACCACCGTCACCCTCAGCCGCGACACTGCCGGACGCTACTTCGTGAGTATCCTGCTGGAAGCGGAGATTGCCCCGCTGCCGCAGGTTGCCGCGCAAGTGGGCATAGACCTGGGCTTGCATGACCTGGTGGTACTGAATAGTGGTGAGAAGGTGGGCAATCCGCGTTTCTTCCAGCAGGATGAACAGCGGTTGGCCAAAGCGCAGCGGCGTCACGCCAAGAAGCAACGCGACTCGAAGAACCGTGAGAAAGCGCGCGTGAAGGTGGCGCGCATCCCTGCCCGCATTGCCGACCGCCGTCGCGATTTCCTGCATCAGCTCTCGACTCACATTATCCGTGAGAACCAAACGATCTGTGTCGAGAGCTTGCGCGTGAAGCAGATGGCGCAGCATCCCACCCTGGCCAAAGCCATCTCCGATGTGGGCTGGGGTGAGTTGGTGCGTCAGGTAGAGTACAAAGCCGCCTGGTATGGGCGGACCCTGGTCCGCATAGACCAGTGGTATCCTAGCAGCAAGCGGTGTCATGCGTGCGGGCATGTGCTAGATGACCTTTCGCTGGCTACGCGTCAGTGGACCTGCCCCGAATGCGGGACGGTCCATGACCGCGACGTGAACGCCGCACAGAATATTTTGGCCGTGGGACTCACGGTGGCAGCCTGTGGAGAGACGGTAAGACCAGCAAAGGCTTCGGCCCGCGTTGGCGCGGCTCAGCGAAGCAGGAATCCCCTGGCTTGAGCCATGGGGAGGGTCAACGGCGCAAATGCGCGAAAGTGACCAGCAGGCAATCGAAGGCGGGAGGGTGACATGGCGGATGAGCGGGCGCAACGGACGGCGGATGAACCGCGCCGCTGCGAGTGGGCGACGAGCGCGCTGGGGATTCGCTATCACGATGAGGAATGGGGTGTGCCGCTGCATGATGACCGGCGGCTCTTCGAGTTCATCGTGTTGGAGGGGGCGCAGGCGGGTCTAAGCTGGGAGACGATTCTACGGAAGCGGGAGCACTACCGCGCGGTGTTCGATGACTTCGATGTGGCGGCGGTGGCGGCGTATGACGAACGGAAAGTGGCGGCGCTGCTGGCGGATGCGGGGATCGTTCGCAATCGCGCCAAGATCGCGGCGGCGATCCACAATGCGCGGGCGGTGCAGGCGATTCAGAGCGAGTTCGGCAGCTTCGATGCGTATCTCTGGCGCTTCGTGGGTGGGCAGCCGCACGTCAACGCCTGGCGGACGCTAGCCGAGATTCCGGCCAGCACAGCGGAATCCGACGCGATGAGCCGCGACCTGAAGCGGCGTGGATTTTCGTTCGTCGGCTCGACGATCTGCTACGCTTTGATGCAGGCGACGGGGATGGTGAACGATCATGTGGTGGCGTGCTTCCGCTATGCGGGGGCAGCACGGAAAGACAATTGACGTGCGCTATTCGATTCCCGCGAGCAGCTTCGCGATTTGCTCAGGGGATGGCAATTCGCCTTGCAGCGCGGCGGGCGGCGAGGTGACGATATGGTATGTTGCTACCCCGATGGGTTTGTTCGATTCCTTTAGAGCGTATTCTACAATGGTCTTGTCCTTATCTTTGCAGAGAATGATGCCGATAGATGGACTCTCTCCGGCAATCCGGGCTTTGTCATCTAGCAGCGCCAGATAGAACTGCATCTTGCCAACATACTCTGGTAGGAACTCGCCGATCTTGAGTTCCAGCGCGACCAGGCATTTCAGACGCCGGTGAAATAGCAGCAGGTCAATAAAATATTCCTTGTCGCCGACTTCGAGGCGATACTGGCTGCCGACCAGGGTAAACGCGCCACCCATTTCACGCAGGAAGCTCTCGACATTTGCCAGCAACGCCTGCTCCAATTGTCGCTCGGTATGCTCGTCGGCCAGTTCCAGAAAGTCGAAGGTGTATTCATCTTTCACCGTGAGCTTCGCTTGCTGGTGGATGTGATCAGGCAATGTTTGCTCGAAATTGGTCTGGTTGAGTAATGTTTTTTGATAGGTTTGGTTTTCGATTTGAAGGATTAGTATGCTTTTAGTCCAGCCGAATTTTCGCGCCATGCGAAGATAAAACTCGCGTTCCAGCATGTCGCGGCACCGCTCCATGACGACGACGTTGTGGCTCCAACTAACTTCTCGCACCAGTAGCGCGAGTTGTTCCTGCTGGGTGTAAAGCTCATAAAATCGCTTCATACGCCACAGGTTGGTAGCCGAGAAGCCTGATATGCCAACCAGGTCAGCTTGCAAATCTCTTGCCAATGTTTCAACAATGGAGCCACCCCATGTACCTACAGCCAACCGCTCCACAATCATTCTGCCAATGTCCCAATAGAGCGAGATAAGCTCTCTGTTCACAGCTTTCAGTGCCGCATATTGAGCAGAGCGTATGCGCTCTTTAATTGCTTGGAGAAGCATAGGATAGTCGCTGTGTGCTGGTTCACTCATGGAGCGGCACCACTTCTTTGGATTCCCCCACCATTGGCGGGGGAAATAGAACGCGGGCATCTGTTGCTTGGCTATTTCAGTATATCTCCATATCTTCTTTTCAGGCGACGGGGATGGTGAACGATCATGTGGTGGCGTGCTTCCGCTATGTGGAGGTAGCAGAGCGATGAAAGGCGACCATGTATCAGCGGTCACTTGTGGCCAGGGCGATGAGGTCCATAACAATGAGCGCCCCAGGTTTGGCGAGATTGGAGACTTCAACCGTGGTGCGGGCCGGTTTATGCGTGCCGAAGATCTCTTCGTAGATTGCATTCATCGGCGCAAAGTCTTCCATATGTTTGAGATAGACGCAGACCTGGACGACCTGCGACAGATCGCTGCCCGCCGCATTGAGAACTTCTCGCAGGTTACGCAAGACCTGCCGTGTTTGCTGTTCCACGCCCTCAACGAGAGTATCAGTAGCGGGATCAACCCCCGCATGGCCGGAACAGAAGACGAAGCCATTGGCGCGTATGGCCTGTGAGTACGGGCCAAAGGGTTGTTGCGCCGCACTTGTGGAGATCGGTTGTAGCACCATTTTCAAGGCCTCCTATACTCATCATCGGTCGTCGTCCACTCAAGAATCTGGTGTTTGGTTTCCCTGGCGAGGTAGCGCGCGGGCAGGCAATATGATGCAGGCAATGTGATGGCCTGATAGAGCATATGACACTCCACCAGGCCAAAGACTATGCGCAATGTGGTTATGGTTCGACGATGTTGAACATCAGATTGAAGGTTTCGAGCAGGCCCAGGAGTTGGGTGAACCGGCTCTTGTCGCCGTCAATGGTGATGCGCCCATCGGCAATCGCTTTGTCGAAGGTGGTCTGCTCCAGCGAGATAGCGTCGAGGGTCGCTTTGGTCAGGGTGATCGTCGCGACGGCCTTGGGGTCGTGTACATTCTTGCGGTAGGTTAGGGCGCCATTGCGCAGGGTGAGAGCGTAGGTCTCGTTGAGGTCGGTGAAGTTCCAGTTGAGCACGAAGTCGCCGAGCAGCGCGGCTTTCTCGCCGTTCATCCGGATGCCCATGTAGTCGAAATACAGGTTAATGGGCATAGCTGTGATGGTGTCGGGGGTGACCGTCGTCACCACGCTTGGGCCGGTGTAGAGGCCGTTGCGCAGCTCGAAGGCGGCGGTGAGATAGAGGCCGCGCCACGTGCCATTCTCGGACTGATAGCCAAGCTGCTCGTGCGCATCGGCAAGTAGCTCGCGTGCGGTCTGATTCTTGGGGTTGGCAAAGACCAGATGGTTGAGCAGTTGCGCCACCCAGCGATACTCGCCGCGCTGGAACGCCTCGCGCGCCTGGGCAAGCACCTGATCAGCCCCGCCCATCGCCGCGACGTAGTGTTTGCCAGCCTCGACCGGCGGCAGCGGATTCAAATTGGCGGGATTGCCATCGTAGAAACCGAGATAGCGTTGGTAGACGGCGCGCACGTTGTGGCTGATCGAACCGTAGTAGCCGCGGCAGTACCAGCGCCGCTCCAGATTGGGCGGCAGCGTGGTGAGTGTTTCGGCAATCTCCATTGGGGTGTAGCCGTGGTTGATCAGACGCAGGGTCTGGTCGTGGAGGTACTGATACATGTCGCGCTGATCAGAAAGGAAGGTCGTGACGTTCTCCGTGCCCCAGGTGGGCCAGTGGTGCGAGGCGAACAGCACGTCAGTACGGCTGGCGAAAAGTTCGATGGCCTCGGTCAGATAGCCCGCCCAGACCTTAGGGTCGCGCACCTCGGCGCCACGCAGGGTGAGCAGGTTGTGCAGGTTATGCGTCGCATTCTCGGCGGCGCAGAGGGCGCGGAACTGTGGGAAGTAGAAGTTCATCTCAGCGGGGGCTTCGGTGCCCGGCGTGAGCTGAAATTCGATCTCGACGCCGTCAATGGTGCGTGTAGTATGCGACTCGGTGATCACGTCGGTCGGGGCAATCAAGGTGATGGTGCCGGTCGAAGTTGCTTTGCCCAGCCCAAGGTCCACTTGCCCGCGCTCGCCCGTGGGCAGGAAGACTCCGTACTGATATTGGGCGCGGCGGGCCATCGCGTTGCCCGCGAAGACATTCTCCGATATCACATGTTCCATGAAGCCCACAGGCGCGTAGATCTTGACCTTGCCAGCCTTGGCGTCATCCTCGGAGATCACACCTTTCACGCCACCATAGTGGTCGCCGTGGCTGTGCGTATGGATGACGGCGACGACCGGCTTACGACCTCGGTGCTGGACGTAGAGATCCATGCCAGCGGCGGCGCACTCAGTGGAGATCAGCGGGTCAATGACGATCAGGCCAGTGTCGCCTTCGATGATCGTCATGTTGGAGATGTCGAAGCCACGAAGCTGGTAGATGCGGTCCGTTACCTGGAACAGGCCAGCGATGCGATTGATCTGCGCCTGCCGCCACAGGCTGGGGTGGACAGTAGCGGCAGCCGTCTCAGCAGCCTCGAAGGCGTAAGCCGCGAAGTCAAAGACGGCTCTGCCGTCCGCGTTAGTAATAGCGTCGGTGGCTGGCCCAGCGATCAGGCCGCGCCGCGCATCATCGAAGTCGCGCGTATCCTGAAACGGCAGATTCCGCAGGGCAGTAGCGTTCGCGGTCCGTGTCACTTCGGTTGCGTCTTTCGACGCGGCGGCGCGGGCCTGGCTCTTCGTCGTCACTGGTTGTACCTTCCATTGTTGGTCGCGTGACGCATAGCGTCACGCGCTCGTGCCTGGGCATGGCAGCCGCAACCCTGCGTCATCTTCGCGCGAGCGGCAAGCGGCATTAGTCCAGGTGGGTATGCCTGGGAGATACGGTGTGTGCAAGATATGTTCCTCAGCAGCGGGCACAAGCGCAGACCGACGCCACAAGGGGATGCGGCTAGATTGCAGTGAGGATAGGGACTCTACGCTATGAGCCAGCGCATGCACGCCAGTCGAGGTCGTCGGGATTGAGTTCGTAGCGCCAGATGGGAATCTCGCGCCACTGCCACGGGGCGCGCACGATGTCGTCGAGCGAGGCGTCGCCACACCAGTATTCGAGCGCCCAGCGGGTGGCACGATGGCCGATGACGCAGACCGTTTGGCCGTCGTAGTCGCGCAGGACATCACGCAGAAACGCTTCGACCCGCTGCGCGACCATGAGCAGGCTTTCACCATTGGGGAACGGCTCGGCGATGCGGCGCGCGAACTCCGCTTCGACCTGCGCTACGGGATATTGCGTCATCGCGCCGTAGTCGTACTCGCGCAACCGGGCATCGCACACGAGCGGGATGCCACGCGCCGAGAATGCGATCTCGCTGGTTGCGGTGGCACGCTGGAGGTCGGAGCAGAAGACAGCGGCGAGCGGGATGGATGCGTACTGCTCGCCAAGCTCGCGCGCCTGCTGCTGGCCGGATGCGGCGAGCGGCACATCGGCGTGGCCGGAGGCGCGGCCTGCCTCGTTATCCACGCTGGCCATATGCGGCGAATAGTAGATGGTGAGCATATGTTTTCCAGTATAGCGGGCTGACGGTTGAAATCGCGCATCGGGCGTCCGGCGGACGCTCCTACGGACGTGAAACCCGCTGTCGCGGGGTGGAAGTAAACAGATGATAGCAGGAAAAGCCTGCGAAAGTTGTGCTGAAATCTGCCGCCCTGTGCTGGCTACCGTATGATATGCTGTCCGTCGCGTGTTTGCTCAGGGTTGGAGCGCGGAGCATCGCCAGGGGAAAGTAGGGAGCATGGCCACGAAACTCGCGGGCAGCGTGCGGTTTACGCGGGCGCTGCGCCACCGTCCGTTCGCGTTGCTGTGGATTGGGCAGACGATCTCGGCGGTGGGCGATGGCGCGTTTCTCATCGCGCTGCCGTGGACGGTGCTGATACTGACGCATTCGGCAACGGCGATGGGGCTGGTGTCCATTGCCGGGATGCTGCCGCGTGTGGCATTTCTGCTGGTGGGCGGCGTCGCGGCTGACCGTTTCTCGCGGCGGCGCATCCTGCTCTACTCGGATGCCGGGCGCGCGATGGCGGTGCTGGGGGTGGCAGCGCTGGCGCTGATGCACACGCTACGTTTGTGGCATCTCGTCGGGCTGGGGCTGCTATTCGGCATCGCCGATGGCTTCTTCATGCCGGCGTACAATGCAATTCCGCCGCTGCTGGTGCCGGCGGACGATTTGCCCTCGGCTAATGCGCTCTCAAGCCTGGGACGGCAGATGAGCTTCCTCGTTGGCCCGGCGCTAGGCGCGTTCTTCATCGCCGTGACGAATGTGCAGGGGGCGTTTCTTTTCGATGCGGCGACCTTCGTGCTTTCGGCGCTCTGCCTGGTCGCGCTGCGGATGCCCAAGCCGGGGGAGGCCGCCGCGTCTCCCTCTATGGTGGCGAGTGAGGGCGAGAGTGAGCGAGCACGTAAAAGAGGTATCGCAGGGGCGCTGGCAGACATCCGCGAGGGGCTGGGCTATGTGACGCGCTCGACCTGGCTCTGGCTGACGATTGCCATCGCGGCGTTCGGCAACGCCTGCTGGTCGGGGTCGCTGTTCGTTTCCGCGCCGAAACTGATCGCGGATACCTTTCACGGTGGCGTGTGGCTGCTGGGGCTGCTGCAAACGTTGATGGCGGTCGGCTCGATTGTAGCGACGCTGGCGGTGGGGAATATGCGCAAATTGCGGCATCGTGGCATCCTGGCCTATGGCGGCCTGTGCATCTCGTGTGTGTCGTTGATTGCGCTGGGTCTGCCTATTCCCGCTGCCGCCGCGCCGGTGCTGCTGGGGGTCGCGGGCGCGGGCATCGGTATCGGTCTGGGCATTTTCGATCCCATCTGGAGCACGACGCTGCAAGAGCTAGTGCCTACCGACAAGCTGGGCCGCGTGAGCAGCATAGACTGGCTTGGCTCGCTGGTGATGACGCCGGTGGGGCTGGCGCTGGGTGGTGTGCTGACGGACCATATCGGGCCGTCGCTGGTCTTCATCGGCGCGGGGCTGATCAATCTGGCGCTGGCGCTCGGCGCGCTCACGGCGCGGGGCATCCGCGAACTGGATTGATAGAGGCGCTCTGATGTGCTAGGCTAAATCGGACCAAAGCGAATATGTGAGATGGAGACATGGTTCATCTTGAACCTGCCCGCGATACGGTTGAATGGGTGGAACTGAGCTACGCACGTCATCACGCGCAAACGGCTTAATGAGTTCGCCGCTCAGCATCCATATGCATCGCCCGCGCTCAAGCATTGGTACATACAGATGAAGTCCGCATCTTTCGATACTTTCGCCGAGTTGCGCATGGTCCTTCCGAGTGCGGATCAGGTGGGAAGGTTAACGGTCTTCAACCTTGGCGGCAACACCACACGTCTCGTCGCCGCAATTCACTACAACCGGCAAAAGGTCTACATACGAGCTATTTTAACGCATGAAGAATACGACAAAGGGAATGGAAGGGGTAAACCAATGCCTACAAGTGAACTCGAACGTATCGAGCAGGTATGGCCTGACCTAGCTAATTTGCTATTTGTCCCGCATACAGACAGTGACTATCAACAGCTTGTCGCGCTCCTCGATTCATTGATTGATCGCGTTGGTGAAGATGAGACAAACCCGCTCGCCTCGCTGATGGAAGTCCTTGGCGCGCTCATCGAGCGATACGAGGACGAGCATGTCCCCGAACTCACATAGCGCGGGCGCCTCTCGCCTGAGCGCATGACGCTGCCCGCATCGGAGATGGCGCCTGGTCCCTGGTATTCGATATCTCCCTGTGATCCCCACATCTGTTCGAGGGTTCACTTCTCGTAACCGCGCCTCATCCTGTGCGCGCCTCATCCTGTGCGCAGCATTGAGTAGACGCGCGGGCCACCACCACGCGCGGCGCTTTCGGCGACGACACGGAAGCCGTGGCGCTGATAGAAGGGAACGTTGGCCGGGTTCTCGGTTTCAAGGTAGCAGGGCAGCCCGGCGGCGTCTATGCGCGCCGACATCGGCGCAAGCAGCCGCGAGCCGATGCCCTGGCGCTGGCGGGAGGGTTCGACGCCGATCTGCGAGAGATACCAGTGCGGGCCGGGGGCGCAGCGTTCATGCAGTGACGCCGTGTGCGCGCCCACACGCGCCAGCCGCCGCAGCGCGGGCCACGGCATCTTCAGGGGTGCGGCGAACATGCCCGCGTGTGCCATACGCCAGGGCGTCATCGCCGTTCGCCCCGGCGGCAGCCAGACGGCGACACCCTCAAATCCCTGTGTGGCGTAGACTTCACCGTAGAGCATAGCATAGCGGACGTTGAGGCTGATGAGATAGGGCAGGAGGCGTTGCCGCTGCTCGGCATTGGGGATGACGTAGCACATCAGCGGGTCGTACTGAAACGCGCGGGCGAGCAACGCCGCGACACGACTGGCGGCATCGGGCGCGCTGATACGCAGGAGATCGGGCGAATCGTGCATAGTGGCTCTCTCGCTGGGTGTGCTCAGGGTGTGGGGCATTCAGCGCATTGTTCTCTGATATCGTATCCTATGACGGAAATAGAGGAGTCATCGCGCGGCGATGTGATGTACGCTCATCCTGGTGGCTGGGGCAGATGTGTGCGGCGATAAAGAGGCGCTGGCGGCATGAGCGCACCAGCGCCATCGTCCTTGGAGGGCGACCATATCTGGGTCAGGCATCACACATGACCAGATATGGCCGTAGAATCTCGCGCTACACGCCGACCATCTCGGCGACCTCGCGTCGGGGCATGGTCTTGCCTTTGATGAAGTCGGCGGCTTTCTCGGCGATCATGATCGTCGGGGCGTTGGTGTTGCCGCCGATGATCTCCGGCATGATCGAGGCGTCGGCTACGCGCAACCCTTCGATGCCGCGCACGCGCAGCCGCGAATCCACCACGGCCAGCGCGTCGTTGCCCATCTTGCACGTGCCCACGGGATGATAGAGCGTCTCGGAGCGGCGGCGAATGTAGGCGGCGATATCGCCATCGCTGCGCGCGCCAGACCCCGGCCACACCTCGACGCCACGGTAGGCATCGAAGACGGAGGTGTTGGCGAGCATACGCGACATTTCAATGCCAGCCATCAGCGTGCGCAGATCCGCCTCGTCGGCGAGATAGTTGGCACGGATGGCGGGCTGCTCGAAGGGATTGGCGGAGCGCAGGGTGATGCTGCCTCGGCTGCGCGGGCGCAGCAACGTCGGCCCGAAGGTGAAGCCGTGGCCGGGCGGGTTGGCGAAGCCGTGCTCCATGTAATAGGTCGGGGCAAAGTGGAATTGGAGGTCGGGCGCGTCTACTCCCGGCGCGATGCGTACAAACGCGCCCGCTTCGGCGACGTTCGAGGTAAGCGGGCCGCGCTTGAAGACAAGATAGTTGACGAGGTTGGGAGCGCTTTCGGCGCTGGCGAGGCTCACGGGCTGTGTGCTGGCGTAGTTCACAGTGACGGCGGGGTGGTCCTGGAGATTCTGCCCGACACCCGGCAGATCTAAGACGATGGGAATGTTCAGCCTGCGGAGTGTGTCGGCGGGGCCGATGCCGGAGAGCAGCAGCAGTTGTGGCGAATTGACCGCGCCGCCACAGAGGATCACTTCGCGCTCGGCGTGCGCGCGTTCGAGCTGGTCGCCATGAGCGTAGATGACGCCGGTGACACGCATGCCTTCGGTCAGCAGGCTGCACACCTGGGCCTGCGGGATGACGGTCAGGTTCGGGCGCTTCATCGCGGGCTTCAAGTAAGCGTCGGCGGCGCTCCAGCGCTGCCCCTGCTTTTGCGTCACCTGGTAATAGCCCGCGCCATCCTGCTCGTAGCCGTTGAAATCGTCGGTGCGGCGCATCGTGCCGTTGGCGGTGGCGGCCTCGACGAAGGCCCGCGAGAGCGGACTGAGGTAGCGCAGATCGGCGACGTTCAGCGGCCCGCCGACACCGTGATAGGCGGACGGACCGCGCTCCTGGTTCTCGGACTTCTTGAAGTAGGGCAGGACATCCTCATAGCCCCAGCCGTCGTTGCCGAGCGAACGCCAGCGGTCATAGTCGCGCCGGTTGCCGCGCATGTAGATCATCGCGTTGAGCGAACTGCTGCCGCCGTAGACTTTGCCGCGCGGCCAGTACATGCGGCGGTTGGCGGCGTGTGGCTCTTCTTCGGTGTAGAACGCCCAATCGTAGGGGGTCTTGAAGAGCTTGGAAAATGCGGCAGGGACGTGGAGTTCTTGCTTCTGGTCTGGTCCGCCCGCTTCGAGCAGCAGCACATGGGTGTCATGGTCCTCGGTAAGGCGGTTGGCCAGCACACAGCCCGCCGACCCGGCGCCAACGAGGATATAGTCGTACATGCCAGTCTCCTTGCAGATACAGTGGGTGCGCCCACGGCCATCACTGGCCAGCGCACGGACGATAGGGCATGAATGCCCCTCCATAAGCCAATACTTCAGTCCGGCGGGGGTATTGGGAACGTTCCCAGGCAGTATGGTCAAATCGAGACATCTCTTGCCATCGCTCCCGTTTTCCCTGCCTTGACGTATGCCTGCCAGGCGCCTATACTGGTCGCTGTGAGTCCAAGCCGCCTCTGCGGAGACGAAGCACCCGAGGACTCCGAACGTAGTCCCGAAGGCCGCAAGGCGACAGGATAGAGGCCGTTGTAGTTCGGCCTGCGTGACGGTTTCGGCCGGTTCATGCGGACCACAAGCACAGGCAGTGATGTCTATGCTGGCGGATACTATGCCGCAAGTATCCGGCCACGGGCTGAGGGGGTCAGGCGTCGCGCAGGAGGAGGCTGAAATCGCCGAAGGTATGTTTGCGCGCGCCGGGGTCGAAGGGGAACGGCGCAGAGGTGGAGCGCCCGGCGAGTGCGTCATCCAACGCGGTGAGCAGACGCCGGGCGAGCGCGGGCTGCTGGCGCGGCTCCTCGTGGCCGCCGCAGAGCGCGGTCGCACCGCTGGCGGCGAGCCGTTGGAGCGATGTGCGCCAGTGGTCAAGGTTGGCGTCGTCGGTCTGCATCCAGAGGGTGCCCGCGTAGCAAGTGTCGCCGCAGAAGAGGTAGCCGGTCTGGGAGTCGAGGAAGCTGGTGTGGCCGGGGGAGTGGCCGGGGGTATGCCAGATGGTGAGCGTGCGCCCGCCGAGGTCGAGCACGTCGCCTTCGTTGAGCGCGCCGGTGGGTGGGGCGCGGCGAATCGTGCCGATGCCCTCCACGTCGTAGGCTTCGGTGAGCCGGGGCGCTTCGATGGGGTGGATGAGGCGTTCGGTGAAGAGGTGCGCGCCGCCAACGTGGTCCCAATGGCTGTGTGAGCAGAGGGTGAGCAGTGGCTTGCTGGTGAGGGTGCGGCAGGCGGCCATCACGTCGCCGAGGCCCATGCCGGAGTCAATCAACGCGGCGCGGTCGTGTCCATCAACGAGATAGAGGTTGACGACGCCGACATCGTAATCGGGGACGACGCGCCCGATGGGGTCTTGCAGCGCCCATACGCCCGGCGCAAGCTGCTGGATGGCGAACCAATCGGTATGCATGTGCGCCCCCTTAGCTGGCAAGATTCATGGGCATCTTCAGTTGTACGCATTGTGCGTACAACTCACTGATTCTATCACTGGATGCGAGTGAATTTCGTTGGAGTGATGCGGATCGCCTGGGTGTAGCTTTTGGCCATGTGCGCGGCGGTCCAGCCCATGTTGGCGAGGCGTTCGGCATATTTGGCGGCGTATGCGGGCAGTTCTGCTGTGACCACGCCATCGGGCAGCAATTCGGCCACGCCCTCGATGGTGACGACGTCGTCGCCGATGTTGGTGCCATCAAGCCCCAGCGAGACGGCGGGCTGTGCGCGCAGGTTGCGCACCTTCTGGTTGGGCTTGCTAAAAATCAGGATAGTCTCGCCCTCCCAGAGAAACCAGACGGCTACCTGATGCGGACGGCCATCGGGGCGAGCGGTGGCGAACCATACGATCAGGTCGCTCTGAAGCCGTTCGGCGATATGCTGGTGGTCGGGGTTGGTGGGATCCAGGCGTGCGGGTTCCATCGTTCCTCCTCTTCGGCATGCGGCGCTGCTCCGCTCCACGCTATCTGAACGGAAGTGTAGCACATGGGTGTATGCCTGGCTCGCCACGGTATGCAAAGCGCCCACTAACTTCTATTATGATGTATAGTAGGCGACAGGTTCTGGCACGTGAGCAGACTCATAGAATGGAAGGCGCAATGGCAGACAGCACACCACGCCCACGAATTGCCCACCTCAGCCATCTAGTCGTGCGCGCCGCCGCATTCGTCCTGCTGCTGGCCTTGGGGGCATGTGGCAGCACAGGGCAGGCTTCCCAGTCAGCCACGACATTCACGCCAACGCTTGCGACATCCACCAGCCCAACGCCGCTGCCAGTGGATTGCCCTGACGCTGGCCAGCCTGCAATCGGACCGGATGCGCACCTGCGGCTGAATCCAACGAGCGGACCAGTGGGAACAGCGGTAACGGTCGAAGCCAGCGGCTTACAGGCGGGGTGCCATCTGCTGCTCGGTCTTGTGGTTGGTCCGTCGCTGGCGGAGACAGGTGGCACGCCTATAGCCGCGCCGAGGCAGGCAGACGAGGCTATCCAGTGGATCGCGGTCGCAAGCGATGGCACGGTTCACACCACCTTCTGCGTCTGCGCGGCGCTGCCAACCTATACTGTTGGCGACGTTGGCGACTCGTCGTATACCAGTGTCACTCCGGTGGCTGGGCAATCCAATGTAGGCGCATATGGCCCGCGCCCTGGCGACTATTTCTTTATCACCGTGGCTGGGGCTGGCATCCCCAATCCGCCGCCGCTCTACAGCAAATTCACGGTTATGCCGTAACGGGAAAGCGGACGACTACGGCTGATCGCTCAGTCTGGCTGTGTGTGGATACTCTGTGGGGGCACCGTGCAACATCACCCCACCCTCCCGCGTACAACGGGCATGAGCACCACCGAACATGACGTCAAGACGTCTACGATATTGCAACTGACCGTCGTCGAAGGGCTGACCGTGCCGCGCGGCGCGGCCTGCGTCGGGCTGGCGGCGATGGCCGCGCTGGAATGCGTGCCCGGCGACGTGATCGAGATTACCGGAGTTCGCACCACAGTCGCTCAGGTCAACCTGTGGTCCGCCGTGGAGGGGCAACCCGGCGCGAGCGCAGGAACAAACAGCGCGAATGGCGCACAGACCATCGCCATGGATGGGCTGGTGCGCCAGAACGCGGGCGCGGCGCTGGGCGCGGCGGTCGGTGTGCGGCGGGTTGTCGCGGCACCGGCGATCAGTGCGGCGCTGGTGCCAGTGGCGGGCGCGGGCAACCTGAACGAGGTGGAGCTACGCCATGTGGCGCGCTCGCTGAAGGCGCTGCCGGTGGTGGCGGGCGATCTGGTGCGTGTGCCGGGGCTAGGTCTCTCAGCGCGTGAGTTTCAGGTGCTCGCGACCAATCCCGCCAGCGCCGTCGTGCTAGACATCGGGACCAGCCTGCGCATCCAGCAGCGCGGCGCGGCTGTTGCCCCGCGTGCCAGCGTCATCACCTATGAGGATGTCGGCGGCCTGGGGCACGAACTGCACCGTATCCGCGAGTTGATCGAGCTGCCGCTGAAGCATCCCGAACTCTTCGACCGGCTGGGCATAGAAGCGCCCAAGGGAGTGCTGCTCTACGGGCCGCCGGGGACCGGAAAGACGCTGATCGCCCGCGCCGTCGCTGCCGAGAGCAGCGCGCGCTTCTTCAGCGTCAGCGGCCCCGAAATCATAGACAAGTTCTACGGCGAGAGCGAAGCGCACCTGCGCCGCGTCTTCAACGACGCGCAGAAGAACGCACCGAGCGTGATCTTCCTGGATGAGATTGACGCCATCGCGCCGAAACGCTCTGAGGTCTGGGGCGACGTGGAGAAGCGCGTCGTCGGGCAGCTATTGACGCTGATGGATGGACTCAACGCGCGTGGGCAGGTGATCGTCGTCGGCGCGACAAACCGCCCCGATGCGCTGGATCCCGCGTTGCGCCGCCCCGGACGCTTCGACCGCGAGATTAGCCTGCACGCGCCCGACCAGCAGGGGCGGGTCGAGATTCTGCGTATCCACAGCCGCGATATGCCGCTGGCGCATGATGTGGAGCTTGCCGAAATCGCGCGCATCACGCCAGGGTTCGTCGGCGCGGACCTCGCCGCGCTCTGCCGCGAAGGCGCGATGGCCGCACTGCGCCGCACCTTCCCGGAGGCGGTGCTGACCAGCGCCAGCATCCCCACCGAAGACCTGCTGGCGCTGACGGTGACCAGCGACGATTTTCAGGACGCGCTCAAGGGTATCGAGCCGTCTGCCGCGCGTGAGGTAGCGGTGGATGTGGGCCGCATTGCGTGGGATGAGGTCGGCGGGCTGGAAGACGCGAAACGCACGCTGATCGAGCTGATCGAATGGCCGCTGCGCTACCCCGACATCTACGACCAGATGGGCCTCGATCCGGTGCGTGGCGTGCTGCTCGCTGGGCCGCCGGGGACCGGCAAGACGCTGATCGCCCGCGCGCTGGCTACGGCCTGCCAGGCAAACTTCATCAGCGTGAAGGGGCCGGAACTGCTCTCGAAGTGGGTCGGCGAATCCGAGCGCGGCGTGCGCGAGACGTTCCAGCGGGCGAAGCAGGTTGCACCATGCGTGCTGTTCCTCGATGAGATGGATGCGCTTGCGCCGCAACGCGGCCACGCCTTCGACACGGTCTCGGACCGCATCATCGGGCAATTGCTCACCGAGTTAGACGGCATCGAAGGGCGGCGCGGCGTGATCGTGGTCGGTGCGACCAACCGCCCGGAACTGATAGACCCTGCCGTGCTGCGCTCTGGGCGCTTCGACCTGACCCTTGAACTGCCACTGCCGGATCGAGACGCACGTAAGGCAATCTTCGCCATACACACCAAGCGCCGCCGTCTCGCGCCCAACGCCTCGCTCGATACGCTGGCCCGCCGCACCAACGGCTTCAGCGGCGCGGACATCGAGGCCACCTGCCGCCGCGCCGCCAATCTCGCCCTCTCCGAATGGCTGCGCGCGCGTATGACGGGACGCGCTGGCCCGCCCACAGTGGAGACGTTGTCTGCGACGCCCAACGCCGGCCCGCAGATCGAGATGCGCCACTTCGACGCCGCCATCGGCGAGGCGAAACAGCGCGAAGTGTAACGCCCCATACGAGAATCCGAGCGCCCCACCGCACCCAGCCACGGCGACCGCCGGATGTCCCTGCGTGCTGCAAATGGCGCGTGGTAGAATACAGGTTGGCCGCGCGAGCGTCGCGGGCGTCCGGCAGATGCCCCTACATATGCCCATAGACGATGGTTCGCGCGGCGCATTCTGGCATCCGGCAAGCAATGTGGCTTCAGGAGAGATAGTTCGATGACGACTTCAGATGGCGAGCAACGGGCCGTGCGGATGGAGCACGATTCGCTGGGCGATGTGGCCGTGCCCGCGAGCGCGCTCTATGGCGCGCAGACGCAGCGCGCGGTGAATAATTTCCCGATCAGTGGCATGCGCGCGCATCCAGCGATGATCCAGGCAACGGTGCTGGTGAAGAAAGCCGCCGCGCTGGCGAATATGGAGACGGGACGGCTTGACGAGCGCATCGCCCGCGCTATCGCGCAGGCGGCGGACGAGATTCTCGCTGGGCAGTGGCACGAACATTTCGTGGTGGACGTGTATCAGGCGGGCGCGGGCACCTCGCACAATATGAACGCGAATGAGGTGCTGGCCAATCGCGCCATCGAGCTGCTTGGCGGCCAGCGCGGCGACAGCGCGATGGTCCATGCGAACGACCACGTGAACATGGCGCAGTCCACCAACGACACCTTCCCCACGGCGATGCGCGTGGCGGCGCTGCTGATGATCCGCGAGACACTTCCCGCGATGGAGCGGCTGGCGGAGGCGTTCGAGGAGAAGGGGCGTGAGTTCGACGGCATCGTCAAATCGGGGCGCACGCACCTGCAAGACGCGACGCCGATTCGCCTGGGCCAGGAGTTTGCCGCATACGGGCTGAGCGTGCGCCGCGACGTTGACCGGCTGCGCGCGACACAGGCGACGCTCTGCGAACTGAACATCGGCGGCACGGCTGTTGGCACAGGCCTCAACGCAGAACCAGCCTATATCGCTGGCATGGTGCGGCATCTGAGCGAGCTAACGGGCTTCCCGTTCCGGCAGGCCGAATCGCTGGTGCAGATTGCGCCGAGCATGTCGTCATTCGTCGAGGTGTCGGGCGCGCTAAGGGTGCTGGCGACGGACCTGACCAAAATCGCCAACGACATTCGCCTGCTGGCCTCTGGTCCCGCAACCGGCTTGTATGAGATCATTCTGCCGCCGGTGCAGCCCGGCTCTTCGATCATGCCGGGCAAGATCAACCCTTCGATGGCCGAGATGCTGAATCAGGTCTGCTTCCAGGTGCTTGGCTACGATACCACCGTGACCTTCGCGGCGCAGGCGGGCCAGCTTGAGTTGAACGTGATGATGCCGGTGCTGATCCACAATGTGCTGTGGTCGCTGACAATTCTCAAGAACGCGATGGACGCCTTCACCGAACGCTGTGTGCGCGGCATCATCGCCAACAAAGAACGTTGCGAGGAGTACGCCTTCAAGAGCGCGAGCCTGGTAACGGCGCTCGCCCCGTACATCGGCTACGAGGCGTCGGCCAAGCTGGCAAAGGAGCAGGTGGCGACGGGACGCGACATCCGCGACATCGTGCGCGAGCATAACCTGCTGCCCGAAGAAGATCTCGTCGAGATCCTGCGGCCCGCCGCGATGACCGAGCCAGGGGTCGCGGGCCAGGGCAAGACCAAGACGCCGATCCTGGGCCACGCCAGCGCGGGCGGCTGATCTACGCTGCCGCTCACATCCGCCGCAGCCAGTACCACGCCGAGCCGACGCCGAGTCGGTCGCTGCCCTGCACCTCGCGCTCGATGGTGAAATGCTCCGCGAAGAGCGCGCGCACGCCGTCGGGCGTTATGCCAATCTCGCGGCCATTACGCATATGTGGCGCGAACACATAGACGAGATACAACGCGCCCGGCGCGGCGACCTGCGCCAGACCGGCGGCATAGCGGGCGCGGCCAGCGGGCGCGATGAGGTGCAGGCAGCCGAGATCGAAGAGCAGCGTATACTCCTCGCCCAATCCCAGCGTCTGCATCGCGGTGGCGTCGCCGCGCAAGAAACGCACTTGTCTGTCGGGCAGCTTCGCGCTCTGGAGTTTGCGGTTGGCGCGGGCAATCGCAGGCGCGGCGAAGTCTATCCCCGTCACCTGCCAGCCATGGCGGGCGAGATACAGCGCGTTGGTGCCGGTGCCGCAGCCGATGTCCAGCGCGCGACCTGGCGGCAGCGCATGCGGCCCCGCGACTGCCTCGACCAACTCCGGTGGGCTGATGCCGGTATCCCAGGGCGTGAAGCCGCGCAGATACCTCCACGTAAAGAACCAACGCTCCAGATGGAGCGCATGCGTCGTGCGCCCGAAAAGTGACATACAGCCGCTCTCTTTCTA
Source organism: Ktedonobacterales bacterium (assembly GCA_030167145.1). Taxonomy (GTDB): domain Bacteria; phylum Chloroflexota; class Ktedonobacteria; order Ktedonobacterales; family JADMIN01; genus SMAG-U1939. Next base: position 2,403,524 of record CP126532.1, read on the forward strand.
TTTCCGCTCATATCTATTCAGCGCATGTTATGTGTGCTACCATGCGAGCAACAGATACGCCGGTGTCCACAGCATAGCGTATTATTGGCCAAACCCGCCGCTCACACGTCTAAAGCATAGGGGCCGTCACTCTATGCGGGCGGGGGCAACAAACGGCTGCACTCAGCGGTTCCACGGCACATAACTTGTAGCGTGTGGCAACACAGACGGACCGAGGCGTGTGATGCGGTGAGGAGGGTGGCGCGATGTGGAGACGTGGACGTGCAGCGAAAACGGAACGGATGGATGTACCGGATCTGGTGGAGGATGACATGGATGAGCAAACGACTGATGGCTTTGTGCGCGAGGACCTGGATGGCAAATCGCGCTCGCGTCTGTCGTTGCGTATGCCCCAGAGTATTGCTGGTATGTCCCCTGGTCGCAGGCGGATCCTCTATGCCGCGCTTGCGCTGCTGGTGGTGCTGATTTTCGTCTTCGTCTTCATTCTGCGCCAGCTCGCGCCCGCAGTCCACTACGCAACAGTCGCGCAAGGCAATCTGACCATCAGCTTTCCCGCTACGGGGACGCTGCAAAGCGCCGAGTACGATCCCAACTTCGCCATCACCGGGCAGGTAGCGGAGATAGATGTCACCGTGGGCGATACCGTCACGGCGGGGCAGACGCTCGCCAAGCTCAACACCACCCAGCTTCAGAATGCCGTCAACGCCGCACAGGCCGCCGTCAACGCCGCGCAAACCAAATTTGACGACGCCAACGCCTCGCTGAACAAAGTGCAGGCACAGACCGATGCCGCGCTCGCCGCCGCCTACGATGCGGAGCAGGCCAAGCTGAATAGCAGCAATTGCGATAGCGCATGTGTGCAGCAGGCGGAAGACCAGTACGCCGCCGCGCAGGCCCTGGCCGACGCCCAGAACGCCGCCGCGCAGACTGCCGTAGATGATGCGCAATCAGAGGTCAACACATCAAAGGCGCTGCTTCAGATCGCGCAGGGCAACCTTGCCGCCGCCACGCTCACCGCCCCACACGATGGCACCGTCGCCGCCATCTACGGCACGGTCGGCGGCGGTGCGGGCGGCAGCGCTGTGCCATTCATCAAGATCGTGGACCTGGGCGCGATGCAGATGCAGGCCAATGTCAGTGTCGCGCATGCGGGCGACGTAGCCAGGGGCCAGATCGCGCAGGTGACGGTTCCCGCCATCGGCAAGCAGATTTTCCAGGGGACCGTCACGAGTGTCTCGCCGCTTGGCACCGTGATCGGCAATACGCTCACCTATCCCGTGACGATTGACCTCGATACCGCCAACACCACGGGCGCGGCGCCGCTGCCCGGCATGGCGGCACAAGTGGCCATCGTCACCGCCCAGCGCTTTGCCGTGCTCCTCATTCCCGTCAGCGCCGTCACCTTCGCCCAGGCCGCAAGCGACCTCAAACACGGTGGTTTCCTCACTGCCAAGCAAGTGACCGCAGCCATGACGCAGGCGCGCAATATGCTGACCACGCTCGAAAACGAGCAAGGCGCAGACATCTCGCAGGACCAGCCCACGCCGTCCTATGTGTTGGAAAACGCCAATGGCAAGTGGGTGGTGAAGCCGGTGGTGCTTGGGTTGACGAACGGCAAATCTTATGAGGTGCTCGCGGGCTTGAAGGCGGGCGAGAAGATCGTCTCAGGCGAGGCGAACAGTGGCCTGACCTTCCCCACGCCGACACCCGTCATTACACGCTAAGCTTCGCTGACCGCTGGAAGCTCGCCATGACGCAGCAGCCATGCGCGCACCGGCGCGACGCCCTCGCGCACGAGCAGCGCCGCCGTGGGGGCGAGCCGCCGCTCAACCCAGTGCCGCGCCCTGGTGTCCGCAAGCAGCGCATCAAGCGTCTCGGCTGTTCTCGTGGTGACGATACGCGCATCGCGCGTCAGGCGCAGGCGCTCGACATGCCGCTCCCAGTCGTCCAGTGTCACGCGCACATTCGCGGGGAACAAGAAGCCCCCAGTGGGGGACCCCGGCACATCCGCCAGCGCGGTCAGCCGCCGCGCTACCTCATCGGCGTTCCAGCCGAGCGCACGGGCGCGGGCGAATGCGGGGCGGCTCAGGCGATAGCGGGCCGTCAACTCTATCGCGTCCTCGTCGGCGCAGGCATCGAGCAGCAGCAATTCTGGGGCGGTCAGCGGCGGATAGGCGACCAGCGTGAAATCGGGCGAGAGCACCACGCGCCCTGTCGCTTCCGGCAGAGCCAGCGCCGCACCTTCGTCCTCCACCGCGCGTAACGCCTGGACCGCCATGCCCGCGCGATAGACACTGGCGCGCAGGCCCTCAACCTGCGTCTCCTCCACTACGGCGAATCCCAGCCATGCCAGTGGCCCCAGCAGCGCCGCACGTTCGGTCGCGCCATCCATTGTGGTGTCGGCGCGTAACGGCACGCTGGCCGTGCGGCGGCGGACGCTCGTGCGTGTGCGGCGATCCGTGCTGGCGCGCGGCGCGAGAGGCAGCGCATGAATCGTATCCAGCGTCATCGCGGCCAGGGCATCCAGCAGACGGCGGCGAGCAAGGGCGATGCGGGGCGGGGCGGGCGTCATCAGCCGAGGCGGCTCGGCGCGTGGGTCGGGCGCATCGGGCCACCAACCGCCCGCCACCCAGAGCCGCACGCAGATACGCAGGCGCTCGGCCAGTGGATGCGCGAGATAGCGCGCCATCTCACGCTGCTCCGCCGCGAGCAGCCGTGCATCGCCAGGAGCGGCGCGCAGCAGCCCGAGCCGTTGGAGCAACCGCCGCACGAAGAACAGACGCGCATCCTCAGCTTCGGTCCGGTCGGCATCCACTGTGCCTGGGGCGCGCATGCCATCGGCGGCTAGCAGCCGCGCCCGCATCCGGCGCAACGCAGGACGTGTCACCAGTCCTCGCGCCGTCAGAGCCAGCCCGTCCGCTGCCCACGCCTCACGCCAATAAAGATAGAGGTCACGCTGAAACCGCACGGCTTCGGCTAGCCCCACCATAGCTTCGCTCCGCCACTCATCCGGCGTCGGCATCAGCTTCGCCTCACTTCATACAGCGTAACCCCGACGCGCGAGCGCCGCTTCAAGTGCGGCGGCGGCATCCGGCGGCGCAAGCGCCAGCGCGGGGGCCAGCCGCTGGCAGCGTGCGGCAAGCTCTGGCACGGCGGCCAGCGCCTCGGCCAGGGCAACATCATCGTGCGCTTCGATCAGCAGCCACCCCGCATACAGGTGGCTCTGCCCATACGCTTCTTGCCAGGCGCGCAGTCCTGTTTCGATGGCAGTGGCGGCGCGCTCACCGCCAGCCCGCAGGATGCGCGCAATCACGGCATCTGCTGACACGCCCGCATCGAATGCGGCGCAGGCCAGATCCGGCGCCAGGCGGTAGATCAGCCGCCCGCCCGCCACCGCCGCCGGACGCGCCCACATTTCCAGCGCATCGAGTGTCTCCGCGCCCAGCGCCAGCGGCGCAGCCGCCAGCGCACCGTCGCGCATCGCCAGCAGTGGCGCGCCCCACTCGCCCGCCAACGCATCACCAGCCCCGGACGGGAGCGCCGCCGTGTCAGTGGGGTCGAGCAGGAAGCGCCCGAACGGCGTCACGCGGAACGCACCCGGCTGGCCTGCCGCATCCGCCGCGAGGTCCAGTGCGCCCCACCAGTGCAGCGGACCTGCCAGCAGCGCCCGCACATACTCACCCTCGCTGGCGCGCCATTCCGCCGCGATGGAGGGTCGCAGCGGGCGACCCGCTTCGGAACGGCTCAGCGGGGCTACGCTCCGCCTGCCCGCTTCGGCGCGCTCCAGCCACCAGGCTGGTGAAGTGTAGGCCGCCTGCCGCCCGCGCAGAAACAGCGGCGCAATGCGCCAGATCAGATCGAGCAGCGCATCTATGCTATACCACACGCCGGGTTGCGCCGTTGCGATCAGCCGGAGCACGAACTGCCGCGCCGCCTGGATTTCGCTGGCCAGCGCCGCCGGACGCAACTCGGTATGCGCCGCATCGAAGCCCACTCGCAGCGACGACCCCGGCTGGCTGAGGTCCGCTAGCTCAGCAGGTGACTCCGCCGCGCGCCACAGGCCAAACGCCGCGCGCAGGGTCAGTGGCCGCTCATCTGGCGGGGCGCCAGCGAGGTCACGCAGCGAATAATAGCTGGCGCCATCTTCGCGCGCCCAGAGCAACACGCGCCGCGCCATCTGCGCCAGCCCCAGGGCCACGTCCGCACCACGCGCAAACTCCGTCAGCGGGGCGGTGGGCAGATCGCCAGGGACGAGCGGAAACGGGGCAGGCCCACACGCTCCCTCGCGTGGCGGCTCGCGACGGTCTGAGGTGTCGCGCGGCGCGGCGCCAGCGAGTGGGTTGAATGGGCGCGGCGCGCGGGCTAGCAGCGCCAGCGCCAGGCAGAGCGGGCGCGGTGTGGCGCGCAACAGGCGCGTTGCCCGCGCGGCGGTGGACCCCTCCGCATGATCCGCTGAATCTAGTAGCGGCAACCCCTTGCCTGCTGCTAATGACGCGGGCGCGAGCGGCAACGTCAGCGGCAGCGCGGCGCGCACCTCAGGCGCAATCCGCCACCCCGCGACGCGACGCCACGCATGCTGTTCCTCGGTAGGCATAGGCGAAGGAGGGCGCACACCATGCGCCCCTACAGCGCCGGGCGCGGCGAAAAGCAGCGCGTGCCGTTCGAGCACGGCAACCTCGCTGCGCAGCGCGGCGGGCGCGCGGTGGGCGCGGGCGGCGATGCCATCCAGGTCAGCGGCGGTGAGACTGCCACCCAGCAGCGCAATTTCCATCAGCAGCGTGCGCGCGGCGGCGTCGAGCCGTTCGAGCACACGAACCAGATGCGCGCGCGCGCCGAGCGTCATCACCAGCAGCCGCCGTGCCTCATGTTCGTCGTGTTCACGCAGCTCACTGCCGAGCACACGGCGGGCGATTTCGGCGACATCGGCGGCGGGGAGCCGTGTCAGCTCATCCGCCAGCGTCGCGGGGCGGGGCGGCTGGCGCATGGCTCGCGCCTTCAGCAAAGTGGGCTGGGTGACCTGCGGCGGGGGCTGGGCGGGTAGCGAAAGGGAGGCTGGGGCGGATGCCTGGGTGGCCGACGATCCGCTGGTGAGCGCGACGAAATCGCCAGGATGGCGAATCCACGCGGTGAGCAACGCTGCTACATGCGCGCACCCGAAGCGCGGTATCATCGCTGGCGCTTCGGTGGGTGGCGCGCAGTCGCAGTGCCAGCGCACATCCGCTGAGCCTTCATCGGTGGCTTCTGCTTCCACCTGATGCGCCGCGCCATCTTCCACTGTCGCGCGGAGGGTAGCGACCTCGCGGCAAGTCCCGGTCACGGCATGGCGCGAGACAAGTTCAATGCCGCGTGCGGCCGCCTGAAGCCCGCAGAAGCGGACCACATCCGCTTCGCGCAGCTTCACCAGCGATGCGGGCGGCGACTGACTCATGCTCGCGCCTCCAACACGAGAGGACGAAACGAGAGACGCTGCTCAGCGAGCGTCACTCCTCCTCATCTTCGTCGTCGTCAAAGTCATCTTCAAACGCATCGTCCTCATCGTCTTCGTCATCATCCCAATCGTCGTCGTCAAAGTCGTCGAGATCGTCATCGAACTCGTCATCAACGTCAAGCTCCTCATCAAGTTCGTCTTCGTCAGGACCGGACGCGAGCGAGACCGGGATGCGCGGAAACAAGGGTGTTTCGGCTGTGGCGAGACTCATGAACAATAGCCTCCATGTGCTATAGATTTCTCGGCGATACGGTAATTGCGCGCATGCGAGCGGCGCGCCAGCCGGATGCTCCGGCATATTGTACGCACTGCACATGATGCAGGTCAAAGCGGGCGGCGTCAAGGGGGAAATTCGCTTGCCCGAAAGACCGATGCTGAGACCGCTATGAGGTGGCCCGGCCGGGCTGCGCGCGACGGACCGATGAGGCGTTGGGCGTGTGGCAGCGCGGGCAGCGCTGCTGAATTGGCAGCAGGCTAAGTCGGCAATTAGGGCATTCCCGCGCGATGGGCTGATGGCAGTTCTGGCAATAGGCGGCGGCGGGATTGGTCCGCTGGCCGCAGGTCTGGCAGACGTGTAGCAGAATCGCGCCGGAGTCGCTTTCCGCAGGGGCGTGTGCGCCGCCCGCCGCCTCGCGCCGGTAGAGATCGTGTTCGAGATCGTCCAGATCGGATGCGGCGCGCGGAGCAGGGCCACTGGTGGGCGTGGAACGAAGCGCGGCTTCAGCCGCTTCCGCGAAGCCGGGCGCCGTGCGCAGCGCCTCGCGCACGGGCATGGTCGGCGGGGGCACGCGCGCTGCGGGAAACGATGACGCAGGCGGTGTAGAGGCGGCAGGCATCGCCGCCATTCCTGGCGGCACATAGGACGTTTCATCGCTGGAATAGGCGGAGCGCGGCGGCAACGGCGCCACCGAGGACGAAGGCACGAAGGCCCCAGCATTTCCCGCAGAGGAGCGCTGTGGCTGCTCCCAGCTTTCCAGCACCGCCGACACCGCCGGAGCCAGCGCGCCAAGCGGTGACGCGGGTGGCGCAGCCTCATCTACGAATCGCAACGTGATGCCGGGCGCGAGCAGAATCTGGTCGCCGTGGACGAACGCACGCCGCTCGATGCGGTGGGCATCGAATACCAGGCCGTTGGTGCTGTGGAGATCAGCGATCCACCACTGGCCATTGTGATAGCGTAGCTCCGCGTGCTGGCGCGAGATCTGGCCGAAAGCCAGCACGATGTCGTTATATGCGAGGCGGCCAACCGTAAGACGCTCGCCCGCTAAACCCACGCGACGGCTGCCTTCAGGTGTCTCGATCTCCAGATAGGCCATATGCGCCACTTCCGTTTCCCGCCGCGCCAAAGACGGCGGCGTAACCGATGGGTTTCTCGCCACATCGCCAGTATAGCACTCGCCTGTCACAACGGGACACATCCAGCAGTACTATGGCAAAAATTGCGCGCGCACAAGCCCGCCCTTCACCAGGCGACTGACGCACGCCATGCGAACCTACAGCGCAGAGGGCAGCCGTGCGGCAGCACTTGCGCCCAGTGGTCATAGTCATGCATCATCTTCAGAGGAGAAAGCGGCACGTTATACGCCTCTCTGCACGCATGTACCGACAAGGAGCTTTCTGAGTATCATGAGCCAGCACGACGACGACGTCTCCCCGCAGGGCACGGCGTCACTCCCCACCGAGACGGACATAGACCAGGTTGACCCCAAACAGCGCCAGGCTATCCGCGAGAACGCACGGCGCGTCATCCGCGAGAGCGGCATCGGCGAGATGCTGCAAACGCTGAACCGCAACGCGCTGCAGGGGCGCGGTTGGTTCGAGGAGTACGATTCCGGGGTGATCTTCAAGTGGGGGACTGGTTTCACGCGCCGGCATATCTGGGTGGATATTTCCAGCGATCTGCTGCGCTTCCGGCTCCGTCCGCATATCAGATGCTCCGCGCCGGTACCCCTGTGCGATGGCGAATACCACAGCCTGACGCCGCCGATGTGGCGTCAGCGCGGCACGGTGTTGCACGAGCTGCACCGCAACTACGAACATCCGGTAGCCGAAACGTCGGAGGATTAATCCGCCATGCCACGAACGCTGACACCAGACGACTTCTATGCGATCAAGCAAGTTGAAGACACGCGCATCTCGCCCGATGGCACGCGCATCGCCTATGTGTTCGTCGAGGTTGACCGCGACGCATACCAGTATCACCGCTCGATCTGGCTGGTTCCCGTCGCGGGCGGCGAGCCAGTCCGCTTCACTTCTGGCCCGAATGACAGCGCGCCACGCTGGTCGCCAGACGGCCATTCGCTCGCCTTTCTGCGTGCGCCCGCCGGGAGGGTGAAGCCTGCCAACGCCAACGAGCGCGACCAGGGCAAGGGACAGCCGCAGCTCTGGCTGCTGCCGGTGGATGGCGGCGAAGCGCGCCAGCTCACTACCCTGCGCTATGGCGCTGGGCCGGCCGTGTGGTCGCCTGATAGCGCGACGCTGCTCTTTGCCGCGCGGACCGGCGACCCTGATGACGACGAAGCGGCGGACGCCGAATTGGCAGGCAAAGATGTGCCACGCGTGCGGACCATTACGAACCTCTGGCACCGGCTCGATGGCACGGGCTACATCTATGAGCAGCACGCGCATCTCTTCACCTTGCCTGCCGCTGGCGGCACACCCCGGCAACTCACCGATGGCGATTGGAACGACGACGAGCCAGCCTGGTCGCCGGATGGTAGACGCATCGCCTTCTCCTCGGACCGCAGCGACCTGCGCTGGCGTGTGCCCGGCCCATCGGTCTGGGTGATGCCCGCCACTGGCGGCGAGCCAACGCGCCTGACGAGCGAAGATCTGGCCTGCGCCGCACCCGCGTGGTCGCCCGATGGCGCGACCCTCGCCTTCCTGGCCGCGCCGCGCCGTGGCGAGACGGGCCACACCGACCTCTACGTCGTGCCAGCGCAGGCGGGCGCAGGCGATGCCCGCTGCCTGACACTCGATTTCGTGCCCATCTGCGACGACCGCTGCATTGACGATCAGCGCGATCATACGCATATGCATCTCACATGGTCGCCAGATGGCCAGGCGGTCTACTTCCTGGCTTCGATGCGCGGCGCTACGCACGTCTATGCCGCCCGCCCCAACGACGACCTGCTGCCGTATCGAATCACCGATGGCGAGTGCCATATCTTCGCCTATTCGCTCGACCGTGAGGGCCATACGCTCGCGCTGGGGCAGTCTGATCCCCTTGTGCCCAGCGATATCTACACTCAGGTGGTGTCGTCGCCTGCTGCGGGCGAGGCGGCATCGGTGGCGCGGCGGCTCACGAACATCAACGCGGCGCTGCTGGCAGACGTCGCGCTGGCCGGACAAGATGAGTTTGCCTTCGCCACCGATGACGGCTGGGAACTGCAAGGCTGGGTAATGCGCCCGACCACGACTTCCAGGGGCAATCCTACTCCGGCGGTGCTTGAGATTCACGGCGGACCAGCGTATATGTACGGTTACAGCTTCTTTCTGGAGTTCCAGTTGCTGGCGGCTCAGGGCTACGCGGTCATCTTCAGCAATCCACGTGGTGGTGTCGGCTATGGGCGCGTCTTCACGCATGCCATCACCCAGGACTGGGGCAACAAAGATTACCGCGACCTGATGGCGGGCCTAGACGCCGCGCTTGCGCTGGGCGGCATTGACGGCGCACGGCTGGGAGTCGCGGGGGGCAGCTACGGCGGCTACATGACGAACTGGATCGTCGGCCATAGCGACCGCTTCAAGGCAGGCGTCACCATGCGCTGCGTCTCCAACTTCGCCACGATGTTTGGCACCAGCGACATCGGCTGGGAGCTGGCGGTGGATGAGTGGGGCGGTACCCCCTGGGACGATCTGGAAAAACTGATGCGCGGCTCGCCCATCACCTACGTCGCCAATATCCATACGCCGCTGCTGATCCTGCATAGCGACAACGATCTGCGCTGCCCCATCGGCGAAGGCGAGCAACTCTTCTCCGCGCTGAGCTACCTGGGCCGCACGACCAAGCTGGTGCGCTTCGAGGGGCAGTCACATGGCCTTTCGCGCGGGGGACATCCGCGCTCGCGGGTGATCCGCTTCCGCGAAATCCTCGACTGGTTCGATAGCTACATCCCCGCGTAGTCGCGCACGCTGAACGTCCCGCGCTGTGGCCCTGCTGTGAGCCATCGCGCGGGACGTCGCTCTGTCCCGCCTCTCGCCCGCACGGCGCGGCCCCCTACCCCCTACCCCCTACCCCCTACTCCACTACTCCCCTACTCCACTACTCCCCTACTCCACTACTCCCCTACCTTACCAGCCATGTAGACGGATTCATGCGCCTGCCGCCGAACCCCCTCTTTTTCAGCCGTGCTTGACACAAATTTATCAATGCCGTAGAATAGATTTTAGATTTGTAAAAATTGCATTTCACGGAGATACGCCCGCATGAGTCCAGAATTGCGTGAGCTACCGATCCGCGCGGTGGATTGCCTCAAGTATGTCTACAAGTTCCGCGAGCGCGGCGAGCGTATCTCCACCTCGGCGATGCGCGAGCGTTTGCAGGCGTTGGAGCCGACTGGGCAACTCAGCGACGCCACTGTGACCCAGCTTTTCAAGACGCTGGCCGAACGCGGCTATCTGCGCCACACCAAATACCACGGCGTGGAGTTGACCGCGCAGGGTGAGGCGGCGGCGGTAGAGATGGTGCGGCATCACCGGCTGATCGAACTGTATCTGGTGCGTGAGTTGGGCTACAGCCTGGACGAGGTGGACGCCGAGGCCGAGCGGCTGGAGCATGCCGTCTCCGCTACGTTTGTCGAGCGCATCGCCCGCAAGCTGGGCTACCCAACTGAAGATCCGCATGGCGACCCCATCCCCAGCAGCACCGGCGAGGTGGTGGCAACGCCCACGCAGCCGCTCTCCGAGTTAACGCCTGGCTTGCCCGCAGTGGTGCGCCGCGTCAGCGATGACAATGCGGCGCTGCTGCGCTACCTGGCGGCGCGCGGCCTGGTGCCGGGCGCGAATGTGCGCGTGCTCGACCGCGAGCCATTCGGTGGACCGCTGCGCGTGCATGTGGGCGACCCAGATGACGGCGCGGAGCATGCCGTCGGGCCGCAGGCGGCGGCAAGCGTCGGCGTGGTGCTGGCGGGCCGCTGATGCACGCATCGTTCTTGAATAGTCCGTGGAGTGTATGGCGTGCGATAAAGAGGCGTGCGATAAAGAGCTAGGTGGGAGTTGGCGAGTACATGGATATCACCGTCAAGCCGTCCGAGCGTGGCGATCAGCAGCGCCCCGGCGAGTATTCCGCTGATACAAAGCGGGGCAGTGTCGCGACGGTTGCCGCGGCGCGGGCTGTGCTGGCTGGCGACCGGCGCTTCAGCCTGAAGCGCGCGCTGCCATTCCTGGGGCCAGCGTTCATCGCCGCCGTGGCCTATATTGATCCCGGCAACTTCGCCACCAATATCCAGGCCGGCTCGCAGTTCGGCTATCTGCTGCTCTGGGTGATCCTCGCCAGCAATCTGATGGCGGTGCTGCTGCAAACACTCTCAGCGAAGCTGGGCATCGCCACTGGGCGCAATCTGCCCGAACTCTGCCGCCGCCACCTGCCTCGGCCAGTAAGCATGGGCCTGTGGGTTGTCGCGGAGATTGGCGCGATGGCCACCGATCTCGCCGAATTTCTGGGCGCGGCGGTCGGCTTCAATCTGCTGCTGCATGTGCCGCTCTTTCTTGCCGGTCTCCTCACCGCCGTCGCCACCTTCGGCATCCTGGCGCTGCAGCGGTTCGGCTTCCGCCCGCTGGAGGCGCTGATTACCGTGCTGGTCGGCGTCATCGCAGGCGCATATCTCATCGAACTTTTCATTGCCAAGCCACATGGTGGCCAGATCGCATATCATCTCTTCGTTCCTGGGCTGGCTGGCCCGGAGAGCGTGCTGCTGGCGGTAGGCATCCTGGGCGCAACGGTGATGCCGCACGTGGTCTATCTGCACTCGGCGCTGACACAGAATCGTGTGCGTCCGCGCAACGCGGGTGAGGCGCGGGCCATCTTCCGCTTCGAGCGCTTCGACATCTGGCTCGCGATGGGGCTGGCGGGTATCGTCAACGGCGCAATGCTAATTATGGCGGCGTCGGTCTTCTTCAGCAGCGGCCACACTGGCGTCTCCTCCATCGAAACAGCGTTCCAGACGCTGACCCCGCTCGCGGGGAACGGGGCGGCGGCGCTCTTCGGCGTCGCGCTGCTGGCTTCGGGCCTCTCGTCCTCGGCGGTGGGCACGCTGGCGGGGCAGGTCATCATGGAAGGATTCACCGGCTGGCGCATCCCGCTCTGGATCCGGCGGGCCATCACCATGCTGCCCGCGCTGGTGGTGATCGCGTTGGGGATGGACCCAACGCGCACGCTAGTGCTGAGCCAGGTGGCGCTGAGCTTCGTGCTGCCGTTCGCCATCATTCCGCTGCTCTACTTCACGGGCCGCCGCGACATCATGCGCGGGCTGGTGAACCACCGCGTGACGCGCATCCTGGGCTGGGGCGTCGCCGCGATCATCATCGCGCTCAACCTCGTGCTGCTGTATAGCACGTTCACGGGCTTGTAGAGGCGAGAGAAGTCGAGCCATGAAAATGGTCGACGCACGGAATGCCTCTTATGGCCTGATGCCGTTCACAACACGCACGGGTCATGATCGGCGAAGCTAGCTAGTTTCCACCACATTGCACCTTTAGGCGGTGCTTCCTCGTTGCTGCTCGGTATTTTTCTTGATGACAACTTAACACCAGCCGAATACACTATTCGCGATTCGTGCAATAGGTATGTCGCTTTGGATCAACACAAATTTAATCCATTCGTTGAAATCTCATGCGAAAGGCTGGGGTAGATGACTCGACACTCCGCCACATGTATCCTGCATCCAAGCAAACTAAAGCATCACTGATCCTCGCCATGGAGGTCGTCATGCTTCTCGCTGTTCTGATATTCAGCCATAATGCCTTTGCTTACAACTTATTTGGCGGCCGTTGGCCCAATCAACCACACCGTGGCTGTTGCGCGCAACTTTCTCTTTACTATTCCTCTGGCTTGAAATCATACGATAAGACTGGTTGGCAAAACGGTCAGAATGCTTGGAACGCAAGCTCGGCCAATATCGTGTATTTGACAACAACAGATACCAGCAACCCCATCTATTTGCAAGACGGGTACTATAACAACGTGTCGTGGGATGGAGTCACATATCTATATCCGTGCAACAGTTGCACCTACAGCACAGCCAACGTGGTAATGAATTGGTACTTTACCGGAAGATATTCGTCTGTTGGCTCCTACTCAACAGGCGAGATCCAATCTGTGGCAGCACATGAGCTTGGCCATCTCCTTGGTCTTGCTCACAATAACCTTTCATCGTGCGTCTTGATGAACGGTTTTACCGACCAGAGATGGGTACAGTGCCAGATCAAGACACCGCAGTCAGACGACGCGAATGGCGTAAACGCGCTGTACTAGCACAAAGGATGGGAGACTTATATATGATGCGCGCTGTGAAGATGTTGGGCATGTTCCTAGTCCTGGGCTTCATTGCTGCTAGCGCCACTCTCTTCGCAGGGTGCGCACAGTCGCAACGGCAGGCTCAGCAACCCACTCCTACCCAGCGAGTGGTGTATATGGCGGCGAGCTGGGCGCATAGCTATCGCGACCTGAAGAGCCTCAAGCGCGACGCGGATATCGCGGTGGCGGGAACGATCACCAGTGTAGCGGGAACCAGTAGTGACACGGTTGGCGTGGTCGCTACGGACTTTGTGTTCAGCATCAACCAGAGTATCTTCAATCCACATGGGCAGGCACTTGGCGCGACCATCACGATTCACCAGACCGGCGGCATCGTGGGCAACACGCGCTATGAGATGGAGGATGACCCGCTCTTCCAGACGGGCGAGCAGGTGGTGCTGTTCCTCCATGAGTACAGCGTCGGTCACTACAATGTCATTGGCGGGCCAACGGGCCGCTTCGAGGTGCGAAACGGTGTGGTGCAGCCAGTCACGGGTGGGGGCGTTCAGCTTGCCTCATCCACATCGCTGGATGCGTTCGTCATGATGATTCAGCAGGCGTAGATTGAGTGGGGCGAACCCTGTCGGGATTACGCACCAGCAGCGTCAGCGGCGCGGGCGCGGGCCTTCGCAATCGCAGCGCGCAGCGCAGTCTCAGCATCCACGCCCAGGCTGTTGGCAAGGACGAGCACTGTGTAGAGCACGTCGCCGAGTTCTTCGTGGGCCGCCGCCAGGGTCTCGCTGGCCTTGATGCGCTTGGGGCCGTGGGCCTGATTGACAGCGCGAGCTAGTTCGCCACACTCCTCGAAGAGACGCGCCAGGTTAGCGAGGGGCGGCCAGTAGCCGCCGAGCGCAAAGATTGTGGCGTCTACGTCGGCCTGCGCCTGGCGCAGCGGCAGTGAATCGGATGAAGAAGTTGTCTCTTCGGGCATGAAGATCCACGCTTTCTCAGTGCTGATGCGGGCAGACAGGAATGTCCTCCCTACCGGAGTGTATAGCGACAGACTGCCGATTGACGCCGGCGCGTATGATATTTGTAGCTGGCGAAGCACTGATATGGCCTCTTTGCCATACCCTCTCAACCACTGTAGGATCATGGAAAGGAACGAATTCATGGCGCTTGATGCGCAGGAGACCCCAAAATATCCTCGCTATCTGACGATTGCCTGGGCGCTGTTGTTGGTGCTGGGCGCATTCTTCCTCTTTGCGGCGCTATCCGATCTCGTGGCCGATGCGCGGGTCGGGCTGCCGTCCGATCATCTGGGCGCGTTCCAGTCGGTTGCCGGGATGTCGTGGGCGGCGGCGCAGAAAGCATCACCGGGAATCACACGATATATCACGCTGCTGGAAATCGCCTATGCTGTGCATGAACTGGTATTCGGAATACTCTTTCTCGTCATCGTGGCGATTCCCTTCCGGCGCGGCGCACGGTGGGCGTGGTGGGCCTGCTGGGCGGTGATGCTAGCGAACATCACGTATTCGCTGACCTTCGGGCGGCACGACCCGACGATTCTGGCGCGGAGTCTGGTCGCCGACATCGCGCTACCGGTGCTGCTGCTGATCCAGGCGCCAGCCTTCTTCGGCGCACGCGCACGCGCACGAGCAGCACAACCACGCAAACAGATTTAATAGACGAGAATCGGCGTGCCGATCTGCACCCAGTGATAGACCCAATCGGCGTCGCTCAGCGGGAAGTTGATGCAACCGTGGGAGCCATTGTTGAACGAGATGGGGTCGTAGTGCGGCAGATTGGAGTATTTGCCGAACCAGGAGCGCCACCAGGCGTCGTGCAGGTAGTAGCCGTAATCAGAGTAGAGCATGGCCCACGTGATAGGCGTGGGTTCGTAGTAGTGTGGTGAGCCTTTGGGATAGGGCGAGATGAACTTGGTGTGGTCCATCATGTAAAAGACGCAGTGGATTCCGGGCGGTGTGGGCAGGTCGGGCGCGCCGGTGGTCACTTTGTTGGTGTGGACCAGCTTGCCGTTGTCGTAGATGCGCGCCTGCTGTTCGCTCAGCGAGACGATGACGACCTTGCCGCTAGCGATGCCATAGTGTTGCATCAGCGAGAGGTCGGTCTGATGTGGCTGGTTGGAGGGGGTTTTGTCGTTGAGGTTATCGAGCATGGCCTGGAGATTGGTGATGAACATCTGAATCTCCTGCTCCACCGCCTGATAATCGTCCACCGTCTGTGCCTGTTGCAGCCGCTGCTGGGCGTCGCCGATGCCCGCCGCCGGATCGGAGTATTCGTAGGCGAGCGGGTAGCCAACGCCGTTCGCCGGATCAATCACCTTGATGGCCACACCCTTGTTGACGAGCGCTTGAAGCGTCTTGAAATCGTGCTGGGCCTGCGTGCGGATCAGCGGCAGCGCCATCGCCTTGATCTGCTGCTTCAGCGTCTGCACCAGCGCGGAGTAGTCGCTGACGGTTTTGGCGGCGCTGAGCGTTTGGGCGTCTTGCGTGGCCTGCTGCTGATAGGTGGCATCTGTGCCGCCGCTCTGCTGGTAGGTCTGGACGTTGTTCTGGAAGTTCTGCAACAGCGTATAGGCTTGCTGTGGCAGCACCGTGGTCGCGTCCGCTGTAAGCTGCGACACCTGCGCGTTCATCAGCGCGGTGAGCGCGGCGTATTGTTCGGCGGAACTGGCGGCGCGGAAGAGGGCCAGATTCTGCGCAGGCCACTGCTGATAGCCATAGGTGGGCGAGGGCGTGCCGCTGCCAACGTTGACGATAGGGTCAGCCTCGAAGTACGACTCGTTGCTGCCGCGTGCGCAGTCCAGCGGTAGAGGGCCGGTGGTGTTCAGGCCGAGCGCCGCATTCTGCGCCTTCACCAGGGACTCGACGGTCTGCATCTGCTGATAGACGGGAACGATCTGGTTGACGGCGGCGGTCTGCGCCTGCACGAAGCGGTCAAGCTGGAAGTAGTCTTTGGTGGTCGCGGCGGCGGGCAACTGCGTGAACTGCTGCTTCGCCTGCTGGAGCCGCTGCGCGAACTGATCGGCCTCGACGAAGCCCTGTTTCTGCACGCTTTGCAGCGCGGCGGTCAACTGCTGGATATCGGAGGAGGTCTGCGCCTTCGCTTGATCGGGCGTCATGCGCTCGATGGCGACAAGCTGATCGTAGAGGTGAGAATAGCCGCTCGCGGCAGCCTGAAAGCTCTGGTCGGATCCTTTGGCCGTGCTGGCGGCGAGGGCGGCTTCTTGAGTCTGGATGGGCAGCAGCAACGAATCGGGCACGAAGAGGTTGACCTGGGCGTTATGGATCTCTTTATCGAGTTTAGCTTTATTCTGCTGGGCCATCTGGTGCGCATCGGGGGCGCAGGCGCTGAGCAATAGATTCAGGGCGAAGATACCGAGGCTGAGAAGCGTGAGCAGACGTAGCCCACCACGCGCCCGGCGGTGATACGGCAGGCCGGAGTGACCATCCGCGTCGTTCGTATGTTCCATGCGTCCAGTTCCCATCTTCCCAGCGGCCCCGAAGCGCCGTCCGCTCCGCCCCCGCTCCTCCGTCAGCACACCCACTCTCGCACATCGCATGTGCATGCGACATACCACGATATACCACGTCTGTCAGGCGCTCGCGGTCACACCACCGGGCGGTTCCGGCCACGCCGACCGCGCCTTCTATCTATATACAGAGACGCGCTACAGTATCGAAGTACGATGACATTTACGCCACGCGCTTCGTGCGTACAGGAATCTGTACGGGGTGAACTGCTGCACCCGCTATCCCCTTGCCTTGAAAGGCATCAGGGAGTACTTTGCGAATGGTGTTGTAGGAGCCGTTCACATCTGCGTTGATGTGCCGCCCATCCGCCGCTCGATACAGCCCACGCCGCACCCGCCGACCGCTGAAGGAAGGCGCAGACCGCGTGGCGTCCCGTGTGGCATCATAGATGGGCAAGGGGTCCGCATCAAGGAAGCTAGCCTTGCTGGTGTAGCTCTCCTCAGTGAGGCGTACCTGAATACCGACCAACTCCCCTTTGTAGGTGAGCATGTCAATGAAGCGCGCATGGGGAACGGCAACAAAGTTTTGATTGTTGCGCTTCCCCAGGTTGGCTTGCTGCTTCCAAAGTGGGTTCTTGCCGATGCACAGCGTCCCGATGCCCTCGGCCACCAGCAGATCAATGATGCGCCGACTGGCGGTGTGCAGGTAATGATCGATCTGCCGCGTTCGATGGGCCGTGAGCCTCTCCATCTGGCGCGTGGTACCAGTCGTGCCCAGCTTCTTTTGCAACTCCGCTCTGCGCTTGTTATAGAACTGGTTGATCGACTTCACGGGGCGCCCGTTAACGATGCGCGGAACAAAGCCCGCTTTGTTTGAGGTTAGCGCCGCGAGATTGTTGAGACCAATGTCTATCCCAGCGTAGAGCGATGGGTTGACCGCTGTGGGGACCGGCTCGCGCTCGTAGACGACTTCCATGACGTAGTAGCCCTTGCGGGGCACAATCCGCGCCTGCTTGACCATGGTTTGTCTGGTCGGAACACGGATGCCCAACTGCGATGGAATGACCTCACAGCGCCGTAGCCCGGTTGAGCTGATGGCTTGAATATCGTAGGTCAGCAGATTGCGGCCCTTCTGCTTGTCTTTGTAGCCCGGCAGCCGGGGCCGCCCGACAAACTTCGACGCGTCCGCTTTCCAGGCGTCCAGATCGGCAAAGAAGGCCCGCCAGTCGTGATCGAGTTGGCGCAGCACGTCATTGCTCACCTTACGCGGCAGGGCGCAGTAGGCTTCGTGGTCCTTGATGCGGTGGAAGACGGCCGCAAAGTTGAGGTAGACGCCCTCATGGATAAAGGACTGCCGTACGATGTAGTTGGCCGCGTTGTAGAGGTTCTTGGAGGCAAATGCGGCACGGTCGATGGCGGCAAAGCGCGGGTCGGTGACGCGGATGACGTGCTGTTCAACGAGTTGCATCGCCTGTGGCCTCCTCTCCGCGTAACTCAGCCGCAATGCGCTCCGTCTTGCGCTTTGCTCGGCGCTGGCCGTAGAGTCGAGCCGTGAACGAATAGACAATCGCCGCCAAATCGGCGATCAAGTTCTCTTTGTCGTTCTCGGCCAGATTCACGACCTCGGTGGTCAGGAGGAGTATAGCACGGGCGAACTGGGGAAGAATGGGGAAGCATGACCATTTGCGCGGCACTATGCGCGGGTATGCGCACGCAAGTCGCCGAGACATGCCGCACGGGCGGCGCATCCGAATCAAGGACACGCCACCCGTGGGCGATTAGCGCGACTGGGACGCGCGTATGCAGGAGTTCGTTAACGCAGATTGTTGAGCCGCCGCTCGGCTTCATCCAGCGTGATGCTGCCGGAGCGCAACTGTTCGAGGATGTCGCGGCGCGCAGCCTCGGCGTCGTCTGCATTGGGCGCGGCGCTGGCCTGGGCGTCGGGGTCATCGTATTCGATGCGGACGCGCTGCGCGCCTGTGGGCCGTGAGCCGCTGGCGGACGAGTCGCCAGAGCCGCCGCTGGACTTGCCAGAACGCTGCCGATCCCAATCGCGCTTGGCGCTGGAGAACGCATCCTCCAGGTCGCCCATTGCCCGCTCGATGGTGTTGCGCACCTCGCGCCCGACGGATTCCCAATCGGTCTCGCGGATACGGCGCGCCGCGCGCTCAGCATACTCTTCGGCCTGCTCGGCGGCCTTGCGGGCTGCCCGCTGCGCCTTGTCGGCGAGATCGCCGAGCTTCTCCTCATATTCGCCATAGACGCGCGCACCGCGGCCCTTCTCCCAGTCTACGTTGAAGTCGCGTGAGGCCGCGCCCATGCCGTCGGGATCATCCTCAGCGGTGAACGGACCCTTGAAATGCACGTGCGCCCGGCCGGGACCGCGATCCATACGCACGCGGAAGCGATGTCGCCCCAACGAGCCTTCCCAGGTGCGGCTATCCTGCTCGTCGCCATCTGTCGTTCCTGTGGCCTGCTGTTCGCGGGCATCGAAATCGTCGCTCATACCATTTGCCTCCCCATACCGATCATCAGTGGCGATGCGAATGTCGCCGCCACTCCGTAACGTCACTGTGGCCTCGCCACGGCCAATCACGCCGACCAGATTGCGCCGCCGTCCGCGCTCGACCGCCAGCGGCAGGCGGGTGCGAATCTCGCCGCCGTGGGTCTGCGCGACAAAACGGGCATTGACTTCGCCACGTACACGCAGCTCGATGTCGCCGCCGGTGGTGATGGTGTACTCCGCTCCGGCGCCGAGCGGCGTATCCAGTTTGGCGTCGCCGCCGACCTGGCCCACATTGATGCCGCCTTCGGCGTTTTCGGCCATCAGGTCGCCACCAACCCGGCCCAGCCGGATGCGGCCGCTGGCTGAGCGAATTTCGGCGTCGCCGCCGACACTGGAAATCTCGACGACACCCGCCGCGTTCTCGATTCGCAGGTCGCCCCCGGCGCTGGCGAGGGTCACGAGGTTGATCGTGTCCAGTTCGACATCGCCGCCGACCGCCGTTGCGCGGAGACTGACGGTGGAGCGCACCGCATGCAAATCGCCGCCGATAGAGCCAGCAAGGCTGACGCCGCCGCAGCGGTCGAGTTCCACACCGCCGCCAACGGATTCACGTAGATCGAGGCCAGGCATATTGCGCGCATCCAGGTCGCCTGATACGTGGCCGATCAGCGGGGCTTCATCGTAGTCGCTGAGCTCCAGGTCGCCAGAGACCCCGCGCACGCTGAGGCTGCCACCGCCGCGCGCCTCGACATCGCCATTCACCTGGGTTAGCTCGGCGACGGCCACCTGCTCTAATTCGGCGTCGCCGCCCACGCGCTGCACCTGGATGTAACCATCCAGATGCTCGACTCGCAGGTCGCCATAGACCTGGCGCACGCGCACATGCGCGCCATCCGGCACACGCAGTTCCACGCCGTCCGGCAGATGGCGGAAGCGCAACGTGCCACCGGCCTCCTCGACAACATCATCGTCGAGATCGTCGTCATCTACGCTGAGCAACACCTGCGCCGCGCCGCCCAGCACATGCAGGTCACCTTCGACGAGGTCAATCTCGATATGCCGCTCCGCGAACGGGGCCGCGGCGAGATCGTCGTCGGCCGGTGGCGCTGCGTCGTGCGGATGCTCCGAGTGTTGCGCATGTTCCGCATGCTCGCTGGCATCCACCGCGCCGGGCGCTGCGGCGTCCACTGCGGGCGTTGCCTCCTCGCCGGGTGGCGCGACCTCTTCAGAGGGCATACGAGTCTCGCCGTCTTCGGGTTCCATAGTGTTTCCCTTTCTATCACCTGGAGCGAGCGGGTAACGCTTCTACAGGGCGGGCGTCCAGCGGGGTTTCAGCGGACGCCCCTACGAAATGATGGATATGTTAGACGCGCTGCTTCTCGCGCTCGGCGAGCCAGGTGAGCGCGAGGTAGCCGCCGTTCATATTGGCGCGCCAGTACATCAGGCCGATGGTGGGCATTTGGTCGTACTGGAGCAGATGCAGGCCAAATGTGGGGCGGACGCCAGAGAGCGCGGGAACCAGCCCCGGCGCGGCGGGCGCGAGCCGGTAGCCGCGAACGCCGCTGGTGGGCGCGAGGCCAGCGGTTGTGAGCACGGGGGCCGCATACGAGCGCTGCTTGAGTTTCAGACCCCAGAGCAAGAGCAGATCGCCAAGGCGCGAGGCCAGCGCATCGTGTGGCGTGAGTGTCTGCGCGGTGGCCGCTCTGCGGAGCCGCTCGGTGGCGGCTTCGCAGAGCAGTGCGTTGCGGTGTGCATGCAGATGGTCGTCGAGAAGCACGGGATTCATCATGGTCGCGTGTCCCTTCCGCCAGATTGCCTTATGGCGGGCGTCTGCTGCCAGACGCCCTACGTCGTCTCGTTAGTCGTCGTCAGGTTCGCCCTGGAGCAGCCGGTGGGCCTCTTCGGTGGAGATGCGCCCGGCGGCAAGGTCAGCGAGAATCTCGCGCCGCGCCCGCCTACGTTCGGCGGGCGGCAATTCGTCTTCGGGCGCGAAGCCCATCGCTTCGAGCACACTGGCCAGGCGCGCTTTGACGGTGGGGTAGGAGATACCGAGCATGTCTTCGACATTCTTGATGACACCACGGCAGCGCAGAAAGGTCTCAACGAATTCGAGTTGCGTGGCGTTGAGGCGCGCCATCCGGCCAAAGCGCGACTCGTCGCCGCCGCGCCCGGCGAGGGGACCACTGCGCGTACCCGCACCCGCGCCCGCCGGAGCGGATGACGTGACGCGGAAAGCGCCTTCGAGCGCGCTACCGCACTGCTGGCAGCCGAGCCGGGTGACGATCATTGGTTCGCCGCAGACGGGGCAACGGCCATCCACGTCGTAGAGTTGTGCCATCGCCGGTCCGCCTTTCTTTGGCGCTAGCCGAGTGGTATCGGCTCATGGGCGGGTCTGCGCCCTATCTGCAAGAGACTATACCAGGACACATGAACAATGTCAATATCAATTTTAACTTTTTCAATATTCTCATCAAAATTATTGATATTTGCCACGCGCGTCGGCTGCCGGATCGCCCAATATCGCGGCGAACCCTGGTGCGGCGCGCATTCCGCATTGGCGCGAAGGCGCGGGAGAAGGGCTAGTTCCGTGATATATGACAAATTTTTCGTAGTGTAACCAGTCGCGCGAACATACGTCTGTACATGTGTACCAGGGCGGCGCATTCTGAGAGCGATTCCCCGGGAACGACTTATCCCCCTCATGTCAGGAAGGTCAGTTCATGCCTACCGCAACCCGGAAAACGGAACTCTCGCCGCTCGAAGCGATCGTTGTCGAACAAGCCTTGGGCGCTGAGGCGCTGCGCAACACCCGTGATGGGGTGCTGGCGCGCATCCAGCAGCTCACGAAAGAACGTCAGAAACTGTACGCAAAGTCGGGGGCGCATCCCCTGCTTGCCCCAGCGTATGGCCCACGCATCCGGGCGCTCGGCGTCGAGATCGAGATGCTGTGGGAGCTTCTGCGACGCCAGCGCGCGTCGCGTCGTGTGCAGATGGAGCGGGCGCTCCACGTCACGGGAGAATCCGACGACAACGAACAACGCGAGCAGCGTGAGGAGCACGGCGACACCGATGCCGCTTAGGCGGCGCGGTACACGCACGTGCGCGAAACGGGGCCAGCTTCCCATCAGCGGGAGCGGCCCCGTTTGCGTTTATCTGGCGCGTGTGGAGGGGATCTGCGCCCAACGGCGCATAGAAATACATGTGGAAATACGCGGATACTCCATACTACGGTGACGTCACATCTTGCCGAGAATCGTTTCTATCTCGCCCTCATCGAACGCACGAAGGGTTTCGGTCCGAACGTTGCCGAGGCTGCCGACGGCCATGATCGTCGCCATCGCCGTCTGCTCATCGGGAACATCGAGCGTCACTACGATGTCATATGCCCCCTGAGTCCAATAGATGCTGCCGAGCTTGCCGCCACGGCGCTCCACATCCGCGCGGAACGCACGGGCACGCTGCACCGTATCCTTCACGGTTTTCGCGCCCTGATCGGTGAACCTGACCAGCGTCACATACCTGGGCATGGCGCTGCACCTGCCTTTGCTCACGACTCACCGCGCCGCTGGCGCTTCTCCTTGCCACACGCTGCTTCCATCAAGTCGCAGGCTGCGCCGGATGTCAATGGGGCAAAGTGGGGAAGGCTAGCGCATATTGCGGCTCACGTCCAGTGATATGATGCGATAGAGATAGCGCTATCCAGAGACATAGGCGGACGGACATATGGCGAATACAACGACGCGGCACGAGCGCGGCGACCAACATAACGCGCACGACGATGATGCGCCAGCGGCGACAACGGACGAACACGGCGGCGAGCGCGGGCGGAACACGTTGCGCTCGATCATCCTGGGGCTACTGGGCGCGCGGGCGATGTCGGGCTACGACATCAAGCGTGCGTTCGACCGCTCGCTGGCAACCTATTGGAACGCGGGCAACAGCCAGATCTACACCACGCTGAAGGCGCTGGCGGCGGATGGGCTGGTATCCTCAGAGCTGATCTATCAGCAGGGGCGCCCCAATCGAAGGGTGTACCGGCTGACCGACCGCGGGCAGGCGACGCTGGACCGCTGGCTCAGTGATCCCGTGCCAGAGCGTTTCACCAAGGATGAATTTCTGACCAAGCTCTTCTTCTGCGGCCAGACCTCAGACGCGGTGGCGCTGCGGCATCTTGAAGAACATCGCGAGGCGCTGGTGGCGCAGATCGCCTATATGGAGTGGGTGCTGCGCGAGTTCGGCGGGCGGGCGTCGCGGCGTCCGCGCCTGCTGGAATACCAGTTGTTGGTGCGCGACTATAAGCAAGCGGCACTGCAAGCCGACCTGGACGTGACCGAGCGGGCAATTGAGCGGCTACGCGCACGGCTGGCGGAGGATGAAAGCCAGCGCGAACGCTAGAGATAGCAAGGCGGGCTGCTGCCCCGACGGCGGTACTGCTCGCGGTTGAGGGCCTCCTGCCCAAGCTGGCGTACCAGTGTGGAAAGCGGGATGTCGGCGGGGAAGCCGTCTTCGTAGCCAAGCTTGCGCGCCCGCTCGCGGCTCACCTCTGGGCCGATCAGCGCGGTGAAGCAGCGGTCGAGCAGGCCAGTGCGCTCGGCGGCGGCAAATACGTCGCGTACCCAACGCTGGCTCGCAGACTGCGCGCACTCGGTCTGGGCCAGCGTTTCGCCGCGCGCCCAGATCAGCGTCACATCATCGTCGAAGCGCAGCGTATCGGCAAGCAGCGCCGCGATGTCGTCCACGCTCGCGCCGGGTGGGGGCGTGAGGGCGCGCACCAATACTTCCGGGTAGCTCGCCAGATGCGCGCAGAGGTCAGCGCAGTCGTCATCGCCACCGGGCGGCGCAAGCACCGAGATGCTGAGGCGGTGGCTCAGCGTGGCGCGCAACCAGGCGTTGACCGCCGCGAACTCGGCATCCGCCGTGCGCGTATCCATGAGAAACTCCAACTCGTCCACATACAACATCTGGAGCATATGACGCCTCCCGCTGAAGATATGATCGTTCAGCAGCGGAAAGCGTGCCAGTTGTTGGGCTGGCTACTGCAATTGGCGGCGGCACGTGGCGCAGAAGCGCTGGGTCGGCGCATTGCGCGCGCCGCAGATCGGACAGATGATCGCCAGCGGCTGACGACAATTCGTGCAGAAGCGATTGCCCTGCGCGTTCGGCGCGCCGCAGGCGGGGCAGCGCACCCAGCTTGCGGTGTGCTGCTGATAGGGGCCTTGCGACGCAGGCGGGGCTGGTTGAAGCGGGCGCAACGCCAGCCCACAGGCAGAGCAGAAGTTTTGGTGCGGGGCGTTGGGATGGTGGCAGCGCGGGCAGACCAGCGCCCCCAGCGGCGCGGATGGCACTGAGCGGCGCGGCGCGCCTGTCGGCAGTGGCTGCGCGCCGGGTGTGGGCGCGGCGGTTTGCCTGCCCACGGCGGCGCTGGGCATCGGCGCCTGAGCCGCCACGGCCTGCTCCAGCGCGATGGCAAGCTCGGTCGCCTTCTGGAAGCGTTCGGCGGGATTCTTCTCCAGCGCCTTGAGGATCACCGCCTGTACTGCTGGCGAGATGTGCGGGTTGAGTTGTGAGGGCGGCGGCGCTGGCTCATAGATGTGCGAGTGAGCGAGGGCGGTATAGTTGTCGGCGATGAATGGCGTGCGCCCGGTGAGCATCTCGTAGAGCATCACGCCAAGGGCGTAGATGTCGCTGCGATAGTCCACGCCGACGCCACGGCATTGCTCCGGCGACATGTATTCGGGCGTGCCAACGCCCGCGCCGTCGCGGGTGAGCGCGGCGGAGGTGGCCAGTACTTTAGCAATGCCGAAGTCGCTCAGCACGGCGCGCCCACCGAGGTCCATCAGCACGTTGACGGGCTTCACGTCGCGGTGAACGATGCCCATGGAGTGCGCATAGGTGAGCGCGCCCGCAATCTCGTTGACGATGCGCACAATGTCGCGCAGCGGCATCTTGGCGAGCATGCGCTGCTTCAAGTTGCCGCCTCCGACATACTCCATGGTGATGAAGAGGCGCCCGTTCTCTTCGCCCGCGAAGTAGACCGCGACGATATTCGGGTGCGAGAGCCGCGCCATCGCCCGCGCCTCCAGCTTGAAGCGTTCGACAAAGGCCTCATCGGCGGCATAGTAGGGCGGCAGCACCTTGACGGCGACATCGCGCTCAAGGTTCGCTTGCTTGGCACGGTAGACCCGCGCCATCCCTCCCTGGCCCAGGAGTTCTTCGATGACGCAATCTCCCAGAGTCGCGCCGATTAGCTCGTCATCCACGCGATTCACGTCCCCCGCTCGTCCCCAACGCGCCGCGCATCGGTGGCTAGCGGCGCGTAAACTTCAGCACCGTCTGGCCGACCTGCACCTCGTCGCCTTCATCGAGCATCTTTTCGTTGACACGCTGCCCGTTGACGTAGGTGCCATTGGCGCTGCCCTCATCGCGCAGCAGATAGCGCCCGTCCATTTCGCGATTGATGCTGGTGTGCAGGCGCGAGACGGCCAAATCTTCTAAGAAAATGTCGCTCTCGCGGCTGCGTCCGATGGTGATGCGATCTTTGCGTAGCTCATAGGGGCGCCCCTGCTCTTTGCCTTCCTGCACCACCAGCACATAGGAGCGCTGCGGCGTATCTGGGCGGGCGCTGCGTGTCCGCTCCATATCCGCGTAGGCTGCGCCCGCGCCACCAGCCGCACCCCACTGCTGCGCACCCTGCTGCGCGCCCCAATCCTGTCCCATGGTGGGTTGTTGCGCGCCGCCCATGCCCCAGCCGCCTGCGCCACCTGTTTGCGCGCCTGCCCATTCGGGTTGTGCGGCACCTTGCTGGCCGCCCCAGCCCTGCGCTCCACCCTGATCCCACGGCGCAGGTGTGCCCTGCGATGGCATCCCAGCGTGTGCGTCCCATGCGGGCTGGCCCGCACCGGCAGCCGGGTTCATGCCCCACGCGCCCTGGCCGCTCGATTGATTGCCCCAGGCGCCCTGCTGGCCGCCGGTTGCGTAGTCCTGACCCCAGCCAGCGGCAGCGGCTTGCTGGCTGCCCCATTGCGCCTGCGAGTTCGGCCCCGCCGCGCCGCGTGGGTCGGCGTAGTCTTGCCCCCAACCCGCGCCAGAGCCACCACGCGCGCCAGACATCTGGCCCGCCGCGCCATAATCGTAACCACCGGAGGCGGGGCCGCCCTGGCGCTGCCATGCGCCATCAGCCTCGTTGCGCGGCTGGCCGATAGGGCCAACCTGTGCATCGTAGCCCAGCCCGCTCGATGCTTTGCGACCCGCGCTGTTGCTACGCAGCACCATCACAAAGACCAGCACGATTGTCAGCACGACCACCAGCGCTGCGGCGGCGACCGCCACATTGCTGCTCAGCCCGCCGTCACCAAGGACGACCAGCCAGGTCTGCGCGAATGTCATCATCGTATCATTCCTTCCCCAGCAGATTAACGCGGGCGAATTTCAAAGCGAAGCTCGATATTGCCCAGCCGCAGCGCATCACCGGAGTGCAACTCCAGTTCTTGATGCGGTGCAAGTTGCACATTGTTGACGCGCGTCGGATTGAAGGCGTTCATATCTTCGATATAGAAGCTGCCACCACGGCGGGTGATGCGCGCGTGGCGGCGCGAAACAGTCTGTGCGGGGTCCAGCGGCAGCAGATCCACATCGGGATGCACCCCGCGCTGTGGGTCGCTGCGACCAATAATCATATCGGGCGCGCTCAGCGTAAACGACGCGCCACCACCCGCTGGCTGCAGCGTCGCCAGCGGCTCCAGCGGGCGCGATACGCCCGTCTGGCGCACTGGCAGCCCGGCAAGCGCCTCAGTAAAGGCGAGCGGTGTCTGAAAGCGATCTTCGCGCGACTTGGCCAGTGCTTTCTGGAAGAAATCATCGAACTCCGGTGGCAACTCTGGGCGCAGGCTCCGGGCCGACGGGATCGGGCCATTCAGGTGTTGCATTACTACGTCCCAAGCATGCTCTCCGTCAAACGGCACCCGGCCCGTCAATAGCTCGAAGAAGACGCAGGCCAGCGAATACAGATCGGCGCGCACATCGGCGCGGCGGCTGTTCTCCACCTGCTCCGGCGAGACGTAGTATGGCGTGCCGACAAAGAAGCCAGTAACGGTGATGTCGGCGGATTCATTGCTGCGGGCGAGGCCAAAATCGGCGAGTTTGACCGTGCCATTCACGCTCAGCAGCAGATTCTGCGGCTTGATGTCGCGATGCACGATGCCGCGCTCAGCCGCCGCCGCGACCCCCGCCGTCGCCTGCTCGGCCACGTCAATCGCGCGTGCGGGCAGGAACGCGCCGCCCGTGAGCACCGCATGCTTGAGATTGTGGCCGTCCACGTAATCCATGACGATGAAAAGCCCGCCACCTTTATCTTCGCCGAAGTCCACCGGACTGACGATATGTGGCCCAGAGAGGCGCGTGAGCAACTCGAACTCGCGCTTGAAGCGCTCGACCAGCTCACTATCCGCAGACGCCTGTTTGCTCAGCACTTTGACAGCATACAGTCGGTTTGTTTCCAGATCACGACCGATGTAGACAGTGGCCATGCTGCCATTGCCGCGCTCATCAATGAGCTTGAAACGATTTTTTAGCACCCGCCCAAGCATGCCTGCCCCCTACCCGGAGTCCTCCGAACCTGTGCTCTTGCGCGTCCAGATGCACGAAATCGAATCTACGCTTCTGCTACCACACGTCCCGACTGCCTCACGTCAACACGGCATGTCGCCAGAATATAGTCGCCAGGATATACCAGAACACACCAGGGCGCGCGCCGACGAAATCTTCGCGGCCTTCTTGCAAAACGGTTCAGGACGTTTCGGGTTGCGCCCCATTATAGCAACGCATGCCTAGCCGCCGCAACGGCATCCGCCCATCTTTCCCTTCTCGCGCGCGGAGGCTTTCGACGCGGCGCACTTCCGGCACACTTTATGCAAAGCTTCCGTTGACCGCGATGCACGGCCAGGATAGCGAGCAAAACAAGCGAGCAGGAGCAGCGCATCAGGCGCTGACAATCAGGAGGTACTCGAATGGGAATGCTTCGAGTGATGTCGCGACGTGGTGACGACCGTGTCGCCTGGGACGTAAGCCGAGCGCAAGTAGGTGAGCTTGACGCGATTGCAGCGGTGAAGGAGGCCGAGCGCATTTTCGCCGAGGAGCGAGCAAAAGGCGCAACCGCATTCAAGGTAGAGCCGGGCCAGGCGCCCGTTCGCATTGATCAGTTTGACCAGACGGCCGAGCAGATCGTGCTGGTGCCGCGAGTCGTTGGGGGTTAGCGGGGATGCTCTGGGAAGGCTTCCTCGCGCTCCTCGGAATCTGGGCGCTGTTCCTGGTGCTGGCCCTGGTCTATCTGGCGCGCATCGCGGATGGGGGCTGGGGCAACTGGGGCCACGCGCTGAAGAGCCACATCACGGCGGAGCGACGCGCGCACACGCTCATGCGCGAGATGCTCTCGCCGGAGGAGTATCAGCACCTCACGCGGCATGGCTTCGTCGAGCTACACAGCCCATCGCTCCCTAACCGGACGTACCGGATTCCGGCGGGAGGCGGATTGGTACGGGTCTATGAACAGGGGCGCGCGGTAATGGATCTCTGCCTCCAACCCCTGGAGCCACTGCCCGATGGTGATGTGGTGGTTATGCACAAACTGATGATCGAAGGCAATGAAGAGGAGTATCTCGCCAGGGCGAACCACTTCGCGCCGGGGATCATCACGCTCCGCAATGGGTATCTCTGACCCCATACGCGAGCGGCACAACATAGCGCAAACAATGCAAACGTGGGGCCGTGTCCACCGATTCCCCTCGGTGGTCGGTCCCACGTTTCTTGCCGCCGCGCAGCGGTCCATACCCGCTACGCCAGAACGGCTGGCCCGCGCACGAAGACCGTCGGCCCGCCCTGCACCACGCAGTTGCCACTGGCGGGAATGCCCGTCAGCGCGTCGCTAGGCACCTTGAGCGTATTCGACCACACGCCGCTACTGGAGAACGACATACCGGTGAGGATATATCCGCAGGCGGGGTTGCCGTCGGTGCAGCCATAGTTGAACTCCACCTGGCCAATCCCACGGCCCGCATAGATGCTCGTGGTGAAGGTGAGCGTCACATTGTCCCCCACGTGCATCGGGCAGGGGCTTAGCGACCACGAGACGCCGCTGTTGCCGCCGCTGCATGCGCCGCCACCGCCACCACCGCCGCCACCGCCGGGCGTGTCGGTCGGTACGGGCGTATCAGTCGCCGTGGGCGTGGGGTCAGGCCCCGCCGTCCCGGAGCTGGCAATGGTCGAGAGTGGCGCGGGGGGATTGGTCGCGGAGAAGGGGGTGGAGATCGGAAATTTCTCGTTGGCGGTGTGGGTGTTGGTGCCAGTGTTCGTGTTCGACGAACCCGTGCTGGTGGAGGCAGAGCCAAGACCCAGGCTGGCCAGCGTAGCATTGGCCGCTGTGGTCATCACGCCCATACAGGCGCACATCGAGAGAATCACCACCAGCCCCACCACCCCTGATACCGCCGCGCGGTACTGCGCGTTGGTCTCCCAGCGATGCTGGAAGCGATGGACGATGCGGTCCAGCCACGTTGCGCGTAACATGCTACACGACCACCTTACACCTACTAAAGAAGAGAGCGACAACCGCCAGCGTCAGGCGCATACACGCCCTGTTGAGGTATGCGCGTCCCCATTGTAGCAGGGCGCTTTTCGCCCGCTAGAGGCGGCTGGTACTTCTTTCTTCCACGGCGCTCTCTTGTCTAACGCTGCGCCACTGCCGCTTCCTCGCATCCGCGTGTGATACAGTGGCGGTGAGGGGGTCTATCTGGCCATCAGACGAGAAATGAGGCATACACCAATGGCAACATCCGCCCTGGACCGAGACGCCATCCTGCGGGCTATCCGCACGTGGTCGCCAAGTGAGCAGCTTGCGCTCGCGCAGGAAATCCTGGCGCACACGGTAGAGCAACTGGCTTCCGCGCATCGCGAAGAGCTAGCGCAATCAACATGGCAAGCCTTGTATGGAATCGCTTCCAACGGGCAAGAGCCTCCAACAGATGAGCAAGTTGCTCAATGGCTGGACCAACACCGGATGGAAAAATATGGCTAACACGCCGTCTTCCATCCCGTTGCGCGTCCTTGTGGATACAAACGTGGTCCTTGATCTGGTGCTGGCGCGTGAGCCAGTTCACTGCAATTGTGACGCAACATGTGCTGGTTAACGGCGGGGCAATGGGTTAGGCGCTGGCAGGCACGTCATGCTGTTGCGGCTCAGGCACCGGCTGGCCATACTTGTGGGCAGTGTCAATCCACTCGCTGATAATAATCTGTGCGTTGGCGATGGCTTCGGCTGGCGTCACACCATCCGCGAAGCATCCGGGCAATTCAGGCACATCCACTACCCATAGCTGGTCAGGCTCACTCCAACTCAGATTCATGCGGTACTTGTACATCATTCTGCTTTCTCCTAATGTACCTGGGTTTGTCCGTACTTGGTGAGAATCTGCCGAACACGTTTCACCTGATAGTCTTTGGCCTTGCCGTCTTTAGCCCACGCAATAATGCGGCTGAAGCCCCCGTCCCTTTAGGGCTGGGGATGAAAGCCGCGTCGCCCGCAGGCGACGAATAGTGGCAGTAGTTGACACCGCATTATCTATCACATTATACTGGTTGCATGAGAGATATGCGGAGCAACAACAATGTCGTCTACGTCTGCCGGTATCATGTGGTGTTCTGCCCTAAATACCGACGGAAGGTGTTGACGCCACCAATAGATGAGCGCCTGAAGGTTATCCTTGCTGAGCAGATAGAGCGATGGGGGCAAGACCTCATCGAAATGGAGGTCATGCCGGACCACGTGCATCTGCTGATGGGATGTGACCCGCAGTTTGGCATTCATCGGTTGGTGAAGCTCCTGAAGGGCTACAGTTCTCATGCACTGCGTGCGGAGTATCCCGCGTTGAAGCGCCGCCTCCCGTCCCTGTGGACGAATAGCTATTTTGTGGCAACGGTAGGCGGAGTGACGCTGGAAACCCTCAAGCGGTACGTGGAAAACCAGAAGGGCAAGTAGGGCATGGGGCAGACAGTCCGCAAGACGTACAAGTACCAACTGAACCCAACACCTAAGCAAGAACACGTGTTGGCAAGCGCCTTGTGGCATTGTCGCATGCTCTACAATACCGCGTTGGAGCAGCGCAAGGCGTGGTGGCAGCGTGGGCAAGGCAAGAGTGCAACCTACTACCAGCAGAAAGCGGAGTTGCCCGACCTGAAAGCGTCCAGTCCCGAATATGCTGAGGTACATTCACAGGTCTTGCAGGACGTGCTCTTACGGCTTGAGCACACGTTTGCCGCCTTCTTCCAGCGTATCAAAGACGGGCAGACGCCGGGCTATCCCCGCTTTCAAGGGCAGAACCGCTATCACTCCTTCACCTATCCACAATACGGCAATGGGGCTATGCTGGATGGGGGCGTGTTAAGTCTGTCGAAGGTCGGGCGTATTCCCGTTCGGCTCCATCGCCCCCTACAAGGTACACCCAAGTCCGTCACGATTTCGCATGAGGCAGATGGCTGGTATGTCTGCTTCTCGTGCGCTGAGGTGCCCGTACAGCCCTTGCCACTGACTGGCGAAGAGACGGGTATTGATGTGGGGCTGAAGTCCTTCCTGGTGACGGCGGAGGGGACATTCGTCGAGAACCCACGGCACTATCGCCGCGACGAGAAACGGCTGAAGAAAGCGCAGCGCGTCGTATCGCGGAGGAAGAAAGGCAGTAATCGCCGCAAGAAAGCGGTGAAATTACTCGCCAAGCGACACCAGAAGGTGCGGCGGCAACGGCAGGACTTTCACCACAAAACGGCGCTGGCGTTGGTCCGCCAATACGATGTGATCTATCTCGAAGACTTGCGGGTTCGCAATCTGGTACGCAACCGTCACCTCGCCAAGAGCATCAGCGATGCCGGGTGGACGCAGTTTCGTATCACACTTGAGTACAAGGCAGCATGCGCCGGTAAACAGGTGATTGCGGTTGAGCCTGCCTACACCTCCCAGGACTGTAGTGGCTGTGGCGCACGGATACAAAAGACGCTCTCCGTGCGCACCCATGTCTGCACGTCCTGCGGACTGGTCATGGACCGCGACGAGAATGCGGCCAGAAATATTCTCAGGTTCGGGCAGAACCTTCGTGGAGCGGTGGCGTAGGCTGCCGTGGTGAAGCGAGAAGCCCCGGCGTTTACGTCTGGGGAGCATGTCACCAGGCTGAAGGTTGATGAATTCTGGCTGGCCAGGACGGACAAAGATGTGATGTGACCCTTCGATGCGATCAAGTTGATAGCCCAGCCGCTCGAGTAATCCGCACAAGCCCTCAAACGGGATGTTCGCGTCGGCTTTGCCAC
The DNA here is from genome assembly GCA_030167145.1 of Ktedonobacterales bacterium. GTDB lineage: Bacteria > Chloroflexota > Ktedonobacteria > Ktedonobacterales > JADMIN01 > SMAG-U1939. The sequence goes on from CP126532.1 coordinate 2,435,820, forward strand.
TGAGCACCCGTGCTAACAGTTTATCCCATCGCGTCGCTGTTGCTCCGCCTCAATTCTCGTTGTTGAATCCGCACAAGTGGTGAGGAGGCTACCAGGCGCGTGAGCCTGCTTATTGCACGGGGTAGCCGACAATGACGCCGCCGGGGCCACCTTGAATGCTGTAATTGCCGTAGGTGGGGCCAGGTCCGTCTCCAACGGGAAGTTGCTTTGTGGCCGACCAGTTGCCATTCGCGTCGAGCGTCGTCGGAAAGAAATACCAGCGGCAGTTCGGGTCATCTCCGCTACAAGCGCCAAAGCGTATGTCCAGATAGAGCATGTTCCCGGCGAACCGAGGGGCGCTAATCGTCAGCGTCACATTCTGCCCCGCGACGGGCTGGCAAGGGGTAATGGTCCAGGTCACGCCTCTATGGCTGCCATTGCATGCGGGCTGTGAACCACCGCCGGGATCTGGCGTATCCGTTGGGGCTGCGGTCGGGCTGGGCAGCGGCGTCTTCGAGTTGGGGATGGTTGTAACTGGTGGCAGTCCATAGGTTGAGGTGTACGGCGTATTCACCGGAAACTTCTTAGTGGGATCGTTCTGATGCGAGCCGGTGCGAGTGGAGACCGCGCCATTCGTGCCCGTGCCCAGGCCGATGGCCGCCAAGGCGCTATTCGCCGTCGTCGTCATCACGCCCATGCAGGCGCAGATCGTAAGCACCAACGCCAGCCCTACCACGCCCGTCACCACCGACCGATAGCGTGGGTCCGTCTCCCAGCGATGCTGAAAGCGGTAGACGAATTGATCCAGCCATGATGTAGGTCTCATGATCCGCGCCCCTCACCACAACTACGGCCCGGCTACTCTTCCTGTAGGTGTTCGTTCCGGCTCGCACGCGCCGCTGCGGCGCGTGCGCCTCCATTATAGCCATCTGCGGCTCTGCGCTGGCTGAATACGGCCCACCGGTACTATCTACATGGGCGTCAACTCGCTGAGCGCCGCCATGACCTCCGCCACTGTGATATCGCCTAGCGCCTGCGTCGTCGCACGCACCACATGCACGTGAGAGCCGAGCGGCGCCCACACCGCTGGTTCGGTCGGTCCGAAGAGCACAACGGTAGGCACGCCCAGTAACCCCGCCAGATGCGAGACTCCCGCATCGTTTCCAATGTACGCAGCGCAGCGCGCCAGCAGCGCCGCCAGCGCGCCCACATCCAGCCCGCGCGCGCCGGCAATCGCGCTAGCCGTGCCGCCCCCCTGTATTTCGAATTGCGCCCGCACCTCCGCCACAATGGCCGCGTCCTGTGGTCCCTCGATCAGCAGCGGCCTGCTGCCCACAGCCGCTAATGCGCCCGCCAGCGCCGCAAAGTTCGCCGGTGGCCAGCGTTTGGCTGCACCCCCGCTCCCTGGGTGCAGCGCCACCATCCGCCGCGCATCCATCGTCAGCCACAGCGCACGCCATATCGCCGCCGCTTCGCGCTCATCCTCCTGCGGTGGCGTCAGCGGCGGAAGCAGCGCCGCCAGCGCGTCCGGCGTCTCCGGCACAGCAATAGCCAACGGCGAAAGCGCGCCCGCCAGCGTCAGCGCCATATGCCTCCGCGCGTCCGGCCCCGGCTTCCCCGGCGCGATGGCCGCTCGCTCTGCGCCCAGCGCGGCGAGGTTGCGTACCAGCATACCATCTGCATCATCGCCAAGCCACGCCACCACAGTGCTGCTTGCCAGAATGTCACGCGCGGGACCGCTCGTGGGTGGCTCCCCAACAAAGAGCGCGCCCCACATTGGCACGTCATACGGCCAGCCAGCATCCGCCAGCCCCGACGCGACCGCCAGCGGAAGCACATCGCCCCGCGCGACGAGCGTGATATGCGCGGCAGGCCGCGCATGGCGCAGCAGCGCCAGCACCGGAAATGTCAGCAGCGCGTCGCCCAGCGCGCCAGGGCGGATCAGCACAAAGCGTTCGGCAGCCGGTGCGTGCATAGGCGGTGCCTTCTTCCCATATAATGCGATACGATGGCATCAGGCGATGCGAGGCAACAAAAAGGAGCAGAGACGTATGAACAAACGTGAGCGTGTGGATGCGGCGCTGCGCGGCGCGGAGCTGGATCGCGCGCCGATCAGCTTCTGGGGACACGACTACATCCGCGAATGGAGCGCCGACGGGCTGGCGGAGGCCATGCTCGCCAACGAGCGCGCCCATGACTGGGATTATATGAAGGTCAACCCGCGCGCCAGCTACCACGTGGAAGACTGGGGCGCGGAATTGGCGCACTCCACCGACCCCAACAAAGGCCACACCTTCACGCGCGTTCCTGTGCGCGAGCCAGCCGACTGGCGGCGGTTGCGCCCGCTGGACCCGGAGCAGGGCGTGCTGGGCGAGCAACTCGCAGCCCTGCGTCTGATTCGCGATGGACTGCATGGCGAAGCGTACTTCATCCAGACGATTTTCTCGCCGCTCTCCGTCGCCAAATATCTCGTCGGCAACACGCCGGAGCCGGTGCGCCAGTCCATCGCCAGCGACCGCGATGCGCTGCGCGCCGCGCTGGAGGTCATCACCGAAACCTTCGCAACCTACGCCCGCGCCAGCCTGGACGCAGGCGCGAGCGGTATCTTCTTCGCCACCACCGGCTGGGCGGCGGCGGGCGCGCTCACCGAAGACGAGTACCGCGCGTTCGGCCAAGAGTACGACCTGCGCGTGCTCGCCGCCGTCGCGGACCGCGCGCCTTTCAATGTGCTGCACAACTGCGGCGAGGGCATCTACTTCGACCTGCTCAGCGACTATCCCGTGCAGGCGATCAGTTGGGCCGCGACGCTGGCCGGCAATCCGACGCTGGGCGAGGGCCAGCAGCGCACCACCAAAGCAGTGATGGGCGGCGTCAGCGAGAAAACGACGCTGGTGGATGGCACGCCAGAGCAAGTGGCGGCGGAGGTCCGCGCCGCGCTGGACACGACCGGCGGGCGGCGCGTATTGCTTGCTCCTGGCTGCTCGATTCCCCCGCGCACGCCGCAGGCCAACCTGGAAGCCGCCGCCGAAGCCAATCGCGACTGGCGCAAATAGCACACGAGCACGGCGCTAACACGGCACGGGCACATAGGCTTCGATGAGCGTGGCACCAGCGCCGCCCCGGCTGACGTTACTCGTGCCCACCGCGAACACATCACCCGCCGCATCAGCGCTCACGGCGTTCAAGCTATCCATGTACACGTTTGCCGGATCGGGCGTGTCGAGCGTGTTCCAGGCTGCGGTTGTGCCGCTCCACGCCTCCGCCAGCGTGCGCTGCATCTGGTCGCTGTCAGTCTGCACACCCACAGCGACCACGGCTCGCACTGCCGGATCAGACGTGATAGCGTACAGTGAGTTGCTCGTACCAGGAGCGAAACCTGGACTGGTTACCTCGTTCCACCGGGAGCCATCCCAATGCAGCAGCAGCGGATTGCCGTGATGGCCACCCGCCGCCCACACATCACGAGCCGAGACCGCTGTGACGGCATGCAAAGCGGCCTCACCCATAGAATAGGCCATCACCGTCCACCGCGTGCCGTCCCAATGTTCGATCAACGTCGCGCCACTGGTATCCTTGCCGGTGTACATATAGCCCACCGCCCAGGCGTCGCCGTCCGCAGCGATGGTCACGCTGGATAAGTCGTCTTGCGCGTGGGTGTGGTCCACTATCGGGCCGTTTGGGCTGGGGACGATGCTCCACCGCGCGCCATCCCACCGTTCGATCAGCGTAGCCTGGGAGGGGATCTGTGGTGAGGATGACGCCTCCCCGTGCGTCGTTGATCCCACCGCCCATGCCGTGCCACCCGCCACCGCAACCGCTTGCAAAGCATTATCCACGCCGGGCACATTGGGGCTGGGCACGACCGCCCAACTGGTCCCATCATAGTGCTCGATCAACGTCCGCCGGTATGCGCTATTGTACCAAATCGCGCTATAGGCGCCGACCGCCCAGATGTCTGTTGCTGAGGCAGCCGCCACGGCGCTCAGACCGCCATACACATTCGGCCCAGGCACGATGCTCCACGTTGTGCCGTCCCAATGCTCGAACAGCGGCTTGCCACTATACGAAGAGCCAACAGCCCAGGCATCGGTGCGCGAAATAACCGCGACACCCTGAAGCGTGTTGTCCGCCGCCACAATGTTGGGGCTGGCTACGATGCGCCATGCGCCGCACTTCGAGGTGGAGGCCGCCAGCGGCGATGCGTTCCACGGCAGCCGACCATAGCGCGCTTCGCTCACCCCCACAGCAACCACGCCCATCACCACAACCAGCGCCACACACGCCACGATAATCCGGCGACGACTCACAGCACATCTCCGCTACGCACATCCACCCAGCTATATCCATCTCAAAAGCCGAAGAGCCACCACTCAGCAGAGCGCACGCTCCCTACCTATCTTAGACGCCCCCGCGCTGTTCAATGTTCCGGCGTATGCAGCGCGCCTGCAAGCACGATTGGCCCAGTGGGGCTGGGGCTGCCGCCAGCGGGTTCGGGCGTCACCGCCAGCGTATCGAAGTCGAGCGGCGGCTCGGCGGCATGCACCACGCTCGCGCCGTGCCCATGCGCGTCCAGCGCGAAGAGCGTGTTCGGCTGCGGCTGTCCTTCGCGCAGCAGCCACACCTGATACGCGCGGTCCGGGGCAAGCCGCGCCAAACCTGCGCTCACCAGCACCCCATCATGCCGCGAGCGCGCGCTGATGAACCGTGCATGCGCATCCCGCCCCTGCGCCGTTCCCGGCACATTGACGATCACGCAATCCGGCTCCGCCAGCAGATCGCGCAGCAATTCGCCCGTCACATCACGCTCCGCGCGCCTGCCGAAGAGGCCGCGCAAGAAGCCGCCCACGGATGCGCGCGGCTCAGCCGTCTCGGCTTCCGCGTCTGCCATACGTGTCGCTTGCTCTCCCGGTGCGCTCGCCTCGCCAAGTTCGCCCGCCAGCACCACCGGCCCGGTCGGTCCCGCGCTGCCCGTGAGCGGCTCTGGCGTGACGGCCAGCGTATCGAAGTCGAGCAGCGGCTCGGATGTGCGTACAACGCTTGCGCCGTGGCCGTGCGGGTCAATCGCGAAAAGCGCGTTAGGTTGCGGCTCACCCCCGCGCAGGAACCACACCTGATACGCCTTATCCGCCGCCAGCGGCCCCAGCCCCGCCGTCAGCAGCACCCCCTCGCGCCGTGACCGCGCGCCAACGAACCGCGCGCTCGCGCCCGCCGCGTGCTCCGTTCCCGGCACGTTCACGATCACGCAATCCGGCTCTGCCAGCAGGTCGCGCAATAACTCGCCCGCCAGATCAGCCGCATCCTCATCCGCCTCACCGCCCGGCACCGCGCGCACGACATCTCTGGCGGCGTCACCGGCGGCACGCGCGCTCGCCGCTTCCGCGCGGACACGCGCCAGCACGCGCACCCGCAGCGCCGGCGGCGTGGCCACCTGGGGCGCGGCCAGCAGCAGCAGATCGGCGCTGGCGCGGGCCTGAGCCAGCAGCGCCCGGCAGCGGGCGCACCCTTCCACATGCAGATCCACCGCCGCCACCTCCTCCGGCTCCAGCGCGCCGAGGACGAAGGCGTCTATCAGGTCGTCTACGTGTGTCTCTGGTATCTCTGGTGTCTCTCGCATGTCCATCATAGGTATCCGTCCACACCTGCCGCCAGCAATAGCTCGCGCAGGCGCTGCAATCCAACACGAATCCGGCTTTTCACTGTGCCCAGCGGATCACCCAGCGCGGCGGCGACCTCCGCCTGTGAGAGTCCGCCGAAGAAGGCCAGTTCAATCGCGGCCCGCTGCGCCTCTGGCAGCTTCGCCAGCGCCGCGCGCACAGCAACGGCGCGTTCACGCAACGCCGCGAGTTGTGCCGGATCGCTCTCGGCGCTCGTATCGGCCAGCGTGGCGCTCTCGGCCTCCCAATCGGCGTCGGGCGCGGTGACGGGGCGGCTCTGGCGGCGGCGGATCTCGTTGAGCGCCAGATTGTGCGCGATGCGCAGTAGCCACGTGCTCAGCCGTCCGCGTTGCGCGTCAAAGCTGGCGGCGCTGCGCCAGAGCCGCACAAACACCTCTTGCGTCAGTTCTTCAGCCGTGGCGCTGTCACGTACAATGCGCAGGCACAGCGAATATACCGCCTGGCCGAAACGGTCGTAGAGCTGTCCGAGCGCCTCTTCGTCGCCACGCGCGACCCGTTGCGTCAGCAGCAGATCATCGTCTGGCGGCGAACCCGACTGAGCACTCTCCACGTCTCACTCCAGCTATCTCATATATATACACGTCGCTATGCTGAACAGGTGGACGAAGGCCACGCGCGACAAGCATACCATGACGCGCCACCCCGCCCCGCGCACGCGCTATAGTGTTGAGCAGACGCGGGACCACGTTGAAAGGACTACCCCATGCCGAAGAACGTACGCCAATTGCAAACACTGCGCCTCGCGCCAGATTGGCTACCCAATACGAATCACGCCGGATTCTACGCGGCGCACGCGCTCGGCTACTATGCCGACGTGGGCATCGCACTGGAGATCCTGCCCTTCGATGGCGAGGCCATGCCGAATCGCAAGATCGTCAGCGGCGAGACGGATTTCGGCCTGATGCCGCAGCAGAGCATCCTCAGCATGCGGGCGCGCGGCGTGGACGTGATATCCGTCGCCGCGCTGGCGCAACCGAACACCACGACACTGGCCGTGCTTCAGCGAAGCGGCATCACCCGCCCGGCAGAACTCGCGGGCAAACGTTATGCCAGCTTCGGCACGGAGTTCGAGGTGGCGATGGTGGCGGAGATGATCCGCCAGGATGGCGGCGCGGGTGGACCAGTGGTGGTCCCCGCCGAGAAACTCGACATCCTTCAGGCGCTGCTGGATGGCGAGATTGACGTGACGTGGGGCTTCTTCGCGTGGGAGGGCATGCAGGCCGAAATCTCCGGTCATCCGCTGCATCACTTCTTCGTCGCCGAGCATGGCATCCCCGCCGAATACTTCCCGCTGCTCTTCACCACGCGCGAGTGGATAGAACGCGACCCCGCGCTGGTGGGCGCGTTCGTGCAAGCGACCATGCGTGGCTACGCCTATGCCGCCGCCAATCCCGATCCAGCGGCGGACATCTTCCTACAGGCCGTCCCGGCGCGCCTGCTGCCACCATATGCGGAAGAGCTAGTGCGCCGCAGTCTGCGCTGGCTGGCCCCGCGCTTCAACGGCACGCTGGCGGGCACGCCCTGCGCCACGCCATGGGGCTGGCACGACCCCGCGCGATGGGCTGCGTTCACCAGCTTCATCCAGCGGCTAGCGCACGAGCATGGCGTATCTGCGCCCGCGCTGGACGCGGAGACAACGGGCTATAGCAACGCCTTCGTCACCCCATAGGTATAGGCGTCAGATGTCAGCTCAACCCGATGGGCAGGTTTCGCTTCATCTCTCACTCCCCATCATCGCCAAAGAGTAGCGACTGCTCGGTTGATGAGGCGAGCCGCTTCTGCTCGTCGCGCCTGATCTGCTCAATGCTCTTGGTGGGTGTTGGCAACTGCTCAGGGGGTGTGCCGCCCAGGTCTTCGATGGTCTCGCGTACACGCTTGCCCACATCGTAGTGGGTTTGGTTGGCGGCGTCTTTGCCCTGGATGCCCTCGCGGCGGATCTTCGCTTCGGTCTGCGTAATGCGGAAGAAATTCGCGGCCAACTCTTCGCTGCCCATCCAATCGAGCACTTTCTGCCCGCGCTTCAGCCCCTTGCGTGCCGCGATGTCCTGCGCCGTCTCGCCGTCGTAGAGGCCACGATAGCCGTGATTCTGAAACGTTGCGAAATCTTGCTGGGTAACGACGCCCGCCTCATACACGGCGGCAGCCAGATCCACATTGCGCGCGGCGGCTTGGTCGCGCAGCACGATGCGCCGCTGCGCTTCAGTGAGGCCTGTCAGTTCTCCGGCCAACTCCGCCCGGCGCGTCTGGATGGCGAAATAGGTCTGACCAAGCGCGACGATGGGCTTCTCTGGGTCCGCGTTCTGCACCACAAGGTAGCAGGCATAGCGAGACAAATGCCAATCCTCTACTTCACGTATAGCTCCTGAGCCGAGCGTGACCATATTAACATCAGTGTTAAAATGGTCTGTGATGCGCTGGCCGCTGTTCTCGCATGCAGTCTGTGCGCGCGCAATGACGCCCATGAAGCGCTGCCAGCCACTGTAATCGAGCACCTTTGCCAGCTCACGTGCGCTCCAATACTCGCCGCCGCCTTCTGCCTCGTGGCGGATCTGCTCAAATGGCGATACACGCTGTGTGTTGTCGCTCATGCCAAACCTCTCCCCCAAGCCCGCCACACGTGAGCGGCCAAACACAACGGCCACGCGCACCCATCCCATGTGAGAGACAGGTCCACGTGGCCGGAATATCCCAAAACCACTGTGCGAACGTCGTGTCCGTCTGATAGACTAGACTCAGGCGTGCCCTGCCAACTTCAGGATGCGCTCAGCGGTCCGGGCAGTGTTACGAGCACTGCGCGGGCCGCGCCCATTTGTGCGGGCTTGTTATGTACCAGTATACCATAACGCGATGCGATTGTCACACACAGAGAATCGTTCAGGGGATGTGCGTGCGTGCCTGCCTCAGTTGCTGGTTTTTTTAGGCAGCCTGGACATGTAGGGCGTGGCTACCTGAACAGCGGCCAGGGAATACCGAGATGTGCCGCCGCAATGTGTAGAATACCGCTGATGATTACCCCTGCCACGAGGACGGCCAGGAGCATAGCGCAACCGAACCAGCCGCCCACATATCCGCCGGAAATAGCCGTGGCGTAGGCGAGCGTCGCGCCAACATACACCAGGAAACAACCGTCAAGCACAAGTGAGAGCACATTCGCCGCGATTGAAATGGCGGGCGCGAACGAGAGCGCGTGAGTTTGCTGAAGCAGCGCGGCGAGGCCGAGTGTGCAAAGCATAGTCAGCAGCAGCACGCAAACTAGGCCGACCTGTGCGAGCGCCCATGGACGCAATACGCGATAAACACGCGAACCGCTCAAGCGTGGATGCTGGCGCGGAACGAACAAAGCTGCTACCAGCGCCAGCACCGGCGCGATGAAGATGTAGGCGACCATGTTGCTGAGCGCGACAGTGTAGATATGGGCAGCGGTCGGGCGTAAAAGATATTCGCCATGATCGAGGGTGAGGCTTGACGTATACAATGTCCCAATACTATTGGCGATGCCCCAGATCGGCGCGCTCACCACAAACGACGCAACAACCCACCACCAGCGCGTGATCTGCGCCCATGCGGCCATCGTTCGCGGTGTCGGATGCGTGCCCACATGCCACCAGGCACCCAGCAGCGTTCCGGTGGCAGGCGCAACTGGCTCGAAGCGGGGTAACGACTGGGATATAGATGCCGCATCACCTTGCGCCGCGCCAGGCCCGCCAGCAATGTTCTGCTCCATGCACACTCCACCTCCACAGTAGCAACCTATCTGTTCCATCCCATTATCACCGCCGTGTCAACACCGCCCGCTCAGGGGGATTCCACCGCGATGGCGACACCGAAAATCGCATGTTTGCCAACCCAGCCGTTGATGCCACCACGATTGTTGCCGATGAGATAGCGGTCGCCCTGGATCGCTTTGATGAGATGCAAATACTCAGCGCCATGCATCCGCACCAGCACCACGTCGCCTACACGGAGCGTCACAGGATCGCAGGGCGCGACCGTCACGCGGTCCCCGGAGTTGATCTTGCCGCGCATCGAGTGGCCGCGCGGGCGTAGCTGAACCGTCTCGCCACGGCGCAACGCTTCGCAAGAATGCGTTGCCCACCCCATGATGCTACTCCTCCATCGTTGCGGTATCCATCACCACATCGGTGATCTCCACGTCCGGGCGCGACTCCTCGATGTAGCGCACCGCGTGATCGAGCACCTCCTGCGCGTGGCCGCGCTCGCCGCTAACGTAGGCCAGCCCCAGCACGGCAATCTGCCACATATCCTGGCGATCTACCTCCGCCGCTGATACCGCGAACTCGTTGCGCAGCTTCGCCAGCAGCGAACGCACCACCTGCCGTTTGTCTTTGAGCGACGCGCTCAGCGGAATCCGCAGCGTCACCCGGCACATGCTCACATACATCGCATTCTCGCCGATGCCCACAGCGTTCCGGCGGCATCGTGCCGGTTATGGCGTCGCCTCGCCCAGTGTTTCAGCGGGCGCGGCGCGCGCCGAACGTATCACCAGCAGCAGGCTCAGCGCGATCAGCGCGCCACCTGCCACCGTCGCCCACGTCAGCGTATCATGCACGAGCCAGACCGCCAGCGCCGCGCCCAGTAGCGGCTGCACGAACAGCGTCGGCGCGGCTGCCGAGGCGTCCAGCACAGCGAGCGCGCGGAACCACAGCCAGTACGCCAGAGCCGTCGCGATGCCCGCCATATACAGCACCGCCAGCCACCCCGCCAGCGGCAGATGCGGCCAGCCGCTCTGCGACACCGCCATCGCACCAGCGGGCAGCCAGAAAGCCAGACTCACCGTGATCGTCACGCTGGTAAAGAGCAATGGCGACACCGCGCCGAGCGCCGCTTTGCCGCGCACCGTGTAGCCCGCCTCCAGCAGCAGCGAGAGGACCACCAGCAGATCCCCCGCGATGCGCGCACCCTCCGCGCCGCTGCCCCCCAGGTGCGGCGCCAGCCCGCGCTCGACGACCAGGTACGCGCCCGCCAGCCCCAGCGCCAGCGCCGCGATGCCCATCCGCGTCACCCGCTCGCGCAGCAGCAGCCACGAGAGCATCGCCGTGAAGAGCGATTCGGTGGAGATCAGCAGCGCCACATCCGAGGCCGTCGAGAGCGCAAGGCCGAAATATTCGAAGAGCTTGTTCAGAATCCAGCCTAACAATACCGCGCTGCCCAGCGCCAGCAGCGTGCGCCGGTCGCGCGGGATGCGCCGCCAGCCGCGTAGCAACACCGGCGAGAGCAGCAGCGCCGCCAGCGAAAGGCGCAGCGCATTCAACTGCACCGGCGAGAGGTAGACCAGCGCAATCTTCGCGGCGGAATACGTTCCCGCCCACAGCGCATTCGCCAAAATCAGTAGCAGGAACGCCCGGCGCTGTGTTCGCGCAGCGCCACGCGCCACTTTCGCCGCCGTCACGCCAGTGCTCGCCGCCACGCGCATCGCTCCCCCATGCACATATCACAATCACGCCCGCGAACACCAACCGTTTGTCGCGGGCGCATGAGGATAGTGTACGCGATGGCGGCACGCACCGCCCACAGAGCGGGACTTCCCCGCCCCTGGCGCACATCACTTCTCGCTAGCCAGTGGGCGCATGCTCCGTCAGCGCCGCGCCGCAGACCGGGCAGAAGTGCGCGGACGGATCGCTGACCGGGTGCCCATTCGCGCAGACGCGCACCGCTGCGCCCACCAGTGGTGGCGGTGTGGGTGTACCTGACTGCGGTGGCCCGGATGGCGGCGCAGGCGCAGGTGATACCGGTGGCTGTTGCGCCGCGCGATACTCCGGCGAAGGCGGCTGCGCGGGCGACGGATATGCGGGCGGCTGGCCCACTGGCTGCGACGGCTGTGGAATGTATGCGGGCGGCGCGGATGGCGGATATCCCTGCTGTGGCGGCGTGGCTGGTGGTGGCACGTAGGGCACGCCAGGTGGTGTCGCAGGCTGGCCATACGGACCGCCATACGGCTGCGAAGGTGGCGTGGGCTGCGCGTATTGCCCTGCTGCCTCCGGTGGCGTGGGTGCAGGCGTGGTAGGTGTTGGCGTCGGCATGACTTGCGCGCCATACGGGGGATACGGCGGCGCATTGCCCGGCAGCGTAATCGGGCCGCTGTACTGCTGCGCCCGTGGTTCCGATCCATAGCCGCCGAAACCGCCATAGCCCACCGGAGCCGTCGCTGGGGCCATCTTGCGGCGGTTCAAGAACAGGAATAGCCCCACACCCCCTGCCGCCAGCAGCAACAACAGCGCGCCGCCGCCGATCAGCAGCCCCGTGCCGAGTCCGCCAGCCGCCACCGGACACTCGCCCGGTGTCACTTTCGCCTTCGCCGCGCGCAGATACTCGTTCACGCCTCCAAATGCCGGGTAGTTACTCTGAATGGTGGTCAGGTCTTTCGTGGCGTTGGTCCAGTGGCAGGCGCCGGTCGCGTGATACTCGGTGATCGCCTTCGTCCACAGCGGCATGAAGGCGCCCGCGGTCGGTTTCTCTACGCCAGCCTGGCGCGTATACTCGGCGGCGACACTGCTGGGAATCAGGAAGACTACCCGCTCCGTCGAAGTCCCCGCATCCACGAAGCCGATAATCTTGCCCGCACCGTCAATCACCGGGCCGCCGCTCGACCCATGCGAGCCGATGCCGTTGGTTTCGTAGACCTGCGTGCCGTCGCTCAAGGTCTTCTGCGACGTGACTGCGCCAGTATTCACCGAAACGCTCAGCAGGCTGTTGATCGTATTCACGTCGCTCTGGGTTGGATTGAAGAGGCTGGTGAAATCGCCCGTATCCGCATCGCCGGGGTAGGCGACAGCCGTCACGCTATCCTGCACATGCACCGCGCTCGCCGGAGCCAGTGTCAGGTACGGCATGTTGGTGGCTTCCACCTTCACGATGGCCGTATCCTGCTTATCCACCGGCGAGTTCGCGACGATGCGTGTCACCGCGTAGCCCGTCACCTGGGCGCTATTCTGAAGCTGGCCGGTGTAGGCGGTGGAGAGGAAGGCTTTCTGCCCTGTGACCTGGATGTTGAGTTGGATCTGGTTCGCGTGGTCCTGGATGAACGTCGTCGCGGTATCCTGCGAGACGTTGTATTGCTGCTCCAAATCCGTGACGACCTGTTGCAGAATGAACGTGGTGTCAACTGGGTTGTTCACCGTGTGATCCACCACGTGATCCGCCGTGAGGATGTAGCCGTCCGATGAGACGAACGCGCCCGACCCCGTCACCGCGTACTCGAAAGCTCCCTGCGCGGGTGAGACGATAGTCGAGCCGTCATTGCCGCAGTTCGGGCAGACAAACTGCGCCTGAATATCCGAGACAATGCGCACCACCGCCGGACTCGCCAGATCCACCGCCAGCGTATCCGTGGTATCCAGCGGACGCGCCTGGGCGGCGGGCGCACCGCTCAGCGCCGGGAACAGCGCCAGCCCCAGCAGCAGAACAAGCGCCAGCAGCGCAGAGGGCCGCGCTCGTGACCGCTGTATGTCGTTGCCAAACATGATGCCGTATCCTTCCCCGTAGCGGATGAGTCTACAAAGCATGCGTCCGCACTTCTGGCGGAGACCACCCCGGCGCTCTCCATGCTCGGATTCCAGGCATACGCTACACGATTCCAAACAAAGCGGTATGACGCGGCTGACAGCGCGCCCAACAGCGCGAAAGGAGGGCGCTCGCAGCATATATGCCACCGCCCGCGCGTACACACGGACGCGGCGTGGGCAATTATGCTGAGCGCGCGGAACCTGTGCTATGATGTCTCGCTGGGTATAGCGGAAGCATGATGAGAAGTGGAGTATCAGGTGAGCAGCCAGCGAACAGCAGCAGAACCAGCCGCACGCATGAGTCTGCCCTATCCGGGACGCATTGGCATTCTCGGTGGTGGGCAACTCGCCCGTATGACCGCTGAGGCTGCCTCGCGCCTGGGCCTGGAAGTGGCGATTCTGGAGCGCGAGCCGGGCAGCCCCGCCGCGCGTATCGCCGCCCGCGAGGTCGTCGGCGCGTGGGATGACCGTGCGAAGCTGGCGGACCTGGCGGCGGATACGCTGGTCGTGACCCTCGAAAACGAGTTCGTAGACGCCCCCGCGCTGGCAGAACTGGCCGCGACGGGCGTTCCTGTCTTCCCCACGCCCCATACCCTGGCCACTGTGCAAGACAAACTGGAACAGAAGCGCTTCATGCGCGCGGCGGGCGTGCCAGTGCCAGAGTTCATCGAGGTCACGTCGCCCGACGATATCGCGCATGCGACGGAAGAGTGGGGCTGGCCGCTCGTGCTGAAGGCGCGGCGCAACAGCTACGACGGCTACGGCAACGCGACACTGCATGCGGCGGACGAGGTCGCCCCCGCCTGCGAACGCCTGGGCTGGCCGCAGCGTCAGTTGTTCGCCGAGGCGTGGGTGCCCTTCACGCGCGAGCTGGCGGTGATGGTTGCGCGTGGGCGGAGCGGCGCAACGGCGGTCTATCCCGTCGTGGAGACCGTGCAGCGCAATCATATCTGCCACATCGTGCGCGCCCCCGCACCCATAGCTCCGGCGGTGGCTGCTCGCGCGGCGGAGATCGCGCGCATGGCGGTCGCGGCCATTGACGGCATCGGCGTTTTCGGGGTCGAGCTATTCGAGAGCGAAGATGGCCGCGTGCTCTACAACGAAATCGCGCCGCGCCCGCACAATTCCGGCCACTACACCATCGAGGGCTGCGTCACGTCGCAGTTCGAGAACCATCTGCGCGCCGTGCTTAGCCTGCCGCTCGGCAGCACAGAGATGGTTGCGCCCGCCGCCGTCATGGTCAATCTGCTCGGCGCCCGTGAAGGCCCTGCCCACGCCGATGGCATCGCCGACGCGCTGGCAGTCCCTGGCGCGCACCTGCACATCTACGGCAAGCTCATCTCACGCTCTGGCCGCAAGATGGGCCACATCACCGCCCTTGCCACAACCCTCGCCGAAGCCGAAGCCCGCGCGCAGGCAGCAGCGGACGCGATCACGCTGTGACCATTGCTATCCGCTAGTTGTCTGGTGTGCCAGTTGCGCTGCCCGGCTCAGCGGCAAAGAGTTGTGGTTGTTTCGCGCTGGCCGTCAGGCTCTTCGCATTCTCGCTGCTCACCACTGGGCGGCCTGTCTCGGCTTCGATCTGCTGGCGCGCCGAGCCAGCAATCTCCCCAGCCTTCTGCGCGTCCCCCTGCAACTCGATGAATCCTTGGCTATCGTGCGCTTGATGCAACGCCGTCGCGGTCGCCTCAGAGAGCATCGTCAGCGCCAATTCCAGCGAGGTCATATTGTCGCGCAGATTCTCGCGCGGCTTCAACTGCTTGATCTGCTTATGCTCGTTCGTAGAAGCATCGAACGCGCCACGATGCAAAATCTCGGAGAGGACGGCGAACTCGCGTCCCTCCTCAGCGCCCCGGTCGCGCCACTCGGTCGTCAGGTCGTCGCGCACCGTGATGCCCCGCAAGCGCAGTTCGATCCATTCCTCGTCGTAGCCGCGTTTGCGGTAGAGCAGCCGCAACGAGTCCGCCGCCACACGCGGATTGTCGAGCTCTTCCAGCCGTTGCACGCCAACCCGCGCCAACCATTGCTTGAACGGCTCAGCCTTCGGCGACGGAATGCTCTGGATGATGCGCAGCAGCGTCTCCGTATCCGCCGCATCGGTCAGCCGCTGTTTGCCGTCAAGCGCTGCCATTTTCAACTGTTGGCATTTTGCCAACACTTCAACAAACCCTTCGTCTTGAATCCGCCGCTTCATATCGGCCCAATACATCCGGGGCTTGGGCGTGTCGGTCAGCAGCCCCACGACATCAATCACACTGAAGAACCACCGCCCCTCGTGCCACACCCGCCGTACTTGCTGCTCCGCCTGCTCGTCGAGCAGATCCAACCCCATCGCGTCGTTCCGGTCATCATCGCTGTTGTTGGTCACGCGAAGACCCTCCTCAAGCCCACCAGCCACAGGCGGCCAAACACAACGGCCACGCGCACCCATCCCATGTGAGAGACAGGTCCACGTGGCCGGAATATGCTCGATACCCCAAATACCTCTGTGCGAACGCCGCGTCTATCTGATAGACTAGACTCAGGCGTGTCCTGCTTCTTCCAGGATGCGCTCAGCGGTCCGGCAGTGCGTCCAACACTGGTCGGGCCGCGCCCATGTGTGTAAGCTTGTCGTAGGCCAGTATACCATAACACGATGCAATTGTCACTGGTTGAAAACTGGCCAGATAGCGTGAGAGCGAGCGATTTTCACCTGTTGGATTTCTACCAACAGTTCACCGCTGACGCCGCTGCTCAGCAGCCGCTATCCGCGCACGGAACCACGACGCCACCCGCAGCCACTCATTCTCCGCAATGTCACTGTATTTGCCAACGTGAAACGCTTCGTTCAGCTCGCCATAGATCGTGGCGTAGGCGCTACCCGTCAGCTCGCTCAGCCGTCTCGCCGACGCCTTCACCGTCGCCTGATGCTCCGGCGTCAGCGTTTGTGGTCCTAGCCGGTCGAGAATCTCCGGCACCAACCGCGTAATCTCTTCGACGCTCTCCAACCGGCTTTCCACCGACCCACGCCACCGCTCGATATCCGCCTGCCAGTCTATGTATGCGAGCATCCCTTGATGGTATGCGCGCCAGGCTGAAAGCGGCGCGCCCTCGCCCGGCGCTTCCGGCTGGGTGATCGGGTCGGCGGGTACGAGATTCACGGGCGTAGGCAGTTCGGCCCGCGGCTGCGAAAAGTGACGATAGAGCACATCGGCGGCCTCGCGACGGAATGCTCGAATCGCCGCACGCTTCTCTGCGGTAAGTTTACCCGTCCGCACACCAGTGAGCCAAAGCGGAATCCCCCATGCTGCCAGTACATCCATTGCCTGCGTCTCGCCGGTCAGGTTATCAGCCACAAGCGCGAACAGAAGGTGATCGGCAAGCACGTCGTCGGTACGGATACGCCGAGCCTGCGATGCGCGATCTAAGTCCAGTGCGGTACAGAGGTCAGTAAGTACCGCCGCGATGCTGCCATCAGGCAATCGTACCGCGCGTATGTCATGCCCGTAGAAGGTTACGACATCGCTTGCCAAAGGTTGAACCACCTGTCCGTTGCTCTGCCCTGGCTGCCCGTTTCCATTTTCATTCACGGTTCTCGCTCCTATCCTCCACAACAATCAGACAGCAGTCATTTTGACTGCTGGTAGCTCGCTATACCATGCCAAGCCAGACAATACAAGGCTTTCCCCAAGGGTCTATCATGGGGAGTACATGTCTGCACGCCTCCTCCTGGGATATGGAGACGCTGAAGTGAGGAATCGGATCGGGGGAAAGCAGAGATGCCTGCGGCTTGGGCCTGCGATGTCAGATGAGTCTATGCTATTGCCCGTGCCGCATGCTATGCTGCTACAAGCCCTGTCCGCTGCTACCGTCAGCGCCGGGGTCAGAGCGCCGTTCGTGTTGTCAGCACGGACGGCGTTCGCACATTGATGTGGCAAGTATACCATAACGCGATGCGATTATCAGCCGGAAAAACCAGCCTGTGGATGCGCAAGCGCGCTCACCTGCCGCATGGGGTCTGCCGCCGCGAGGAGAGGCGCAGCCTCGCCAGTATGGATGTAATCGGCCAGAAGTTTGCCCGCCATTGGCCCCTGCTCGAAACCCGATGAACTCAAGCCAGTGAGCACATAGAGGCGCTCGAACCCTGAAATCTTGCCGATAATCGGCTCCAGCCTCGCGGTGAAGGGCATCCAGCCCGCCCAGGTGCGCTGGATGGGCAGGTCGCGCAGGAACGGAAAGAGTTCGCGGGCGTGTGCGTGATTCGCGGCGATGCCTTCCGGGTCGGGCGTCGCGTCGTCGCTGAGTTGCCGGTCGCCGCCGATGATGATCGTGCCGTCGCGCAGTTGCTGACCGTAGAGGTGACGGGTGCGGCGCGCTCCCTCCCAGTGGGTCAGTTCGAGCGGTGTGGTCGCACTGCCTGCCGGATCGGCATGCCAGTAGCGCGCGGATTCCACTGCGCCGATGCTATGGAACAGGCGGCGCGCCGTAGGCGCTGTCGCCCACATCTGGCCGCGCACCGCGAAGACCGGAAGCTCCAGGCCGAGCAACGCGCCCACCTGCCGCGACCACGCCCCCGCCGCCAGCACCAGGGTGCGCGCGGAAAACACGCGCCCCTCCGTCGTGGTAACGGTATAGCCTGCGCCATCATCCCCGCACGCCAGCGCCGTAACGTCGTGCCCAGGCAGGATGCGCGCGCCGTGGCGCTGCGCCTCCGCCGCGAACGCGCGCGTGATGGCGGCGGGATCGGCGCTCGCCCCCAGCGGATAGGAGACGCAACCCAATACGTGATCGCTTAATGCGGGTTCGATGGTGCGCGCGTCCCTGGCATCGCATAGTTCCACGTGAAACCCTTGCGTCGTCAGCCGTCGCACGCTCTCGCTGGCAAACTGATATTCCGCTTCGGTCTGGATGACCTGCAAAGAACCACCCTGTCGGAATCCAAGGTCATAGTCAAGCTCAAACTGAAACGTCTGGAACATCTCCAGGCTGCCCATCGAGAGCGTTGAGTCGAGGGTAGGCAATGTACCCCAACCGACCGCCCAGATCGTGCCCGCGTTGAGACCAGAGGCCGCGCCCGCAATCTCACCGCGTTCCAGCAGCGTCACGTCATGCCCATATCGGGCCAAATAATAGGCGGTCGAAGTTCCAGCGATACCGCCGCCAAGCACAAGCACCTCGCTGCGGTCATCGTTCGCCATTGCGCCCGCTTTCATACGGCGTCAGTCGTATCTAGCTCGGTCAGGTCTTCTTGCAGAAAGAGGTTCTCGAAGGGCAGGTCTTCCACGATGTCCAGCGCCTCGCGATACTCCACCCAGGTGAGGCGGCGGTTCAGGTCGGGGTCGTTGTGCGCCTTGTACGCTGGGAAGTATTGGTCCATCACGCTCAGCCCAATGTCCGAACCCAGGTTCTCCGCCATCCACGTCAGCACCTCGCGCGTGCCCGCGTGGCCGTTAGGCATCACCAGATGCCGCACGATCAGCCCGCGCACCGCGATCCCCTCATCATCTACCACCAGCCCACCGACCTGCCGATACATCTCTAGCAGCGCCGCACGGTTGTATTCGACGTAGTGGTGCATCTTCGAGGTGCGCACCGCCTCCACATTGCTCGCGTACTTCGCGTCGGGCAGGTAGATGTCCACCACCCCATCCAACAGCTTCAGCACATGCACATGCTCGTAGCCCGCGCAATTATAGACCAGTGGAATCCGCAGCCCCTTGTCTGCGGCGATCACCAGCGCCTTCAAGATCTGCGGCACGAAGTGGGTCGGCGTCACCAGATCAATGTTATGCACGCCCTTACGCTGGAGTGAGAGCATCATTTCCGCCAGCCGCTCGTAACCCACGCGGATGCCGTGCCCCATCTGGCTCAGCCAGAAGTTCTGGCAGTACGTGCAGCGCGCCTGACAGCCACCGAAGAAGATCGTCCCCGCGCCCCGTGTGCCGCTGATTGGCGGCTCCTCGCGCCGATGGACGTTCCACGAGCCAATGATGACCTCCGTGCCGGAGTGGCATGCGCCGGTGAGGCCGCGTGTGCGGTCACGCGGGCAATTCTGCGGGCAGACCGTGCAGCCGCGCAGCAGTTCCCACGCCGCATCGGCGCGGCGCGCCAGTTCGCCGGTCTCGTGCAGCGCCAGATAGCTCGGCAATGTCGCCGCCCGCTCCATCTCCCGCTCCATCTCCCGCTCCATCACCATGCTCAACTACTCCTTCAGCATGTCCGCCAGCACTGGTGTATGCTCGCGCACATGCAGGATACTGCGCCGCAGCGCCTTCCGCAATGTCCAGCGTTCGCCGTCGTGCTCGACGATGCGCTCACGTTCCTCCGGCGTGGTCGCGCGGAAGCGTGCAATGCTGGCCTGCCGCACCTGCTGGAAACGCTGCTGAAGCGTGCCAGGCAACTGCCCGATTGGCGTCACCACTGGTTGAAGCTCGATGCGCGAAACCAACCAGAGCTGTGTCTGCAACATATGGGTGAGCACCCCGCGCCCCGACTCACCCACCGCACCCACGCGATCTAGCGCGGCATCATCCGCAGCTTCGATCAGCGCCAACAGGTCGGCGTAGGACCAATCCAGCAGCGAGAGATACCAGTCGAGATCTTCGCCGGTGATGATGCGCTGCCCCGGCTCGAAGATTGCGCCCACGTGGGCGCGATCAAACCCGCCCACGCCGCGCGTTTCGCGCACCACCACCTCAAAGATGCCATTGACGACCGGCATGTACTCATCGTGCGCCGCCAGCCAGGCGTGATACGCTGGAATCGCCTCGGTCAGCAGCCGCACCGCATCCGCCTCGCTTGGCCCATACGCGAAGCAGCCCGGCAACTCCGCAAGCTGCGCCAGCGCCCTGCCATCCGGCGCGACCTCGACATAGGCATCGTAGACGACCTTCTCATCGGTGTTCATAGGCGTCGCTTTTCCTCTATTCCAGCACCGCGCGCCGCAACTCCACAATCTGGTCGCGCAGCGCCGCCGCCTTCTCGAACTCCAGCTCTTTCGCCGCTTTGCGCATCTGCGACTCCAGTTCTTTGATGAGCCGCATCGCCTCGTCTTTGGGCATCGTCGCAATCGAGACACCGCCGCCCGCCTCCTGAGTCTCCTCACTGACGCGGAAGCGGTCAGAGAGCGCGCGCACCTCTTTCTTGATGCTCACCGGCGTGATACCATGCTCCTCGTTGTAGCCCGTCTGGATGCGGCGGCGGCGGTTCGTCTCGTCAATCGCGCGGCGCATCGAAGCCGTCACGTTGTCCGCGTACATCACCACCGTGCCTTCGGTGTGGCGCGCCGCGCGCCCGATGGTCTGGATCAGCGAGCCTTCCGAGCGCAAGAAGCCCTCTTTGTCGGCGTCCAGAATCGCCACCAGCGACACCTCCGGCAGATCCAGTCCCTCACGCAGCAGATTGATCCCCACTACCACATCATAGACGCCCAGCCGCAGGTCGCGCAGAATCTCGATGCGCTCCAGCGTATCAATCTCCGAGTGCAGATAGTGGACCTTTACGCCCATCTCTTGCAGATAGTCGGCCAGATCTTCGGACATCTTCTTGGTTAGCGTCGTCACCAGCGCCCGCTGGCCCTTATCGGTACGCTCGCGAATCTCAGCCAGCAGATCGTCTATCTGTCCCTCGGTCGGGCGCACGCTCACCTCTGGATCGAGAATGCCCGTCGGGCGGATGATCTGCTCGGCCACCACGACGCTATGCTCATATTCATATGGTCCGGGCGTCGCGGAAACGAAGACCGCCTGGGCGAAGTGTCGCTCGAATTCCGCGAAGGTCAGCGGACGGTTATCCAGCGCCGAGGGCAGGCGGAAGCCGTAATCCACCAACACCTGCTTGCGCGCCCGGTCGCCGTTGAACATCCCCCGCACCTGCGGCAGCGCGATATGCGACTCATCCACCACCAGCAAGTAATCGTCGGGCATGTAATCCAGCAACGTCCAGGGCTGGTCGCCAGGCTGGCGGCCCGCCAAATGGCGCGAATAGTTTTCGATGCCGGAACACAAACCCGTCTCGGTCAGCATCTCGATGTCAAAGTTGGTGCGCTGGCGCAGCCGCGCCGCTTCCAGCAGTTTGCCCTCGCGGTCCAGCTCTTGTAGCCGCACCGCCAGCTCGTCTTTGATGCCCGCGATAGCATGGTTCAGCCGTTCCTGCGTCGTCACCCAGTGCTTGGCGGGATAGATGTCCAGCCGGGCGCGCTGCCCCAGAATCTCGCCGGTCAGCGGATCAATCTCCACCATCCGCTCGATCTCATCGCCGAAGAACTCGATGCGCACTGCCAGATCTTCATACGACGGATAGATCTCCAGCACATCGCCGCGCACGCGGAACTTGCCGCGCACAAAGTTCTGGTCGTTGCGCTCGTACTGGATGTCGGCCAGGTGCCGCAGCACGCGGTCGCGGCGGCGAGTCTCGCCGGCCTTCAACGTCAGCACCACCTCGCCATACTCCTCCGGCGAGCCGAGGCCGTAGATGCACGACACCGACGCGACGATCAGCACGTCGCGCCGCTGGAAGAGACTGCGCGTGGTGGAGAGCCGCAGTTTCTCGATCTCTTCGTTGATCTGGCTCTCTTTTTCGACGTAGGTATCCGTGCGTGGGATGTACGCTTCCGGCTGATAGTAATCGTAGTAACTGACGAAGTATTCGACGGCGTTCTCAGGGAAGAACTCTTTGTATTCGGCGTAGAGCTGCGCCGCCAGCGTCTTATTCGGCGCCAGCACCAGCGTCGGCTTCTGCACCTGCGCCACCACCTGCGCCACGGTGAATGTCTTGCCGCTGCCCGTCACGCCGAGCAGCGTCGAGCACTTGTTGCCACCGCGCACGCTCTCGACGAGCGAACCGATGGCTTCGGGCTGATCGCCGGTCGGCGAAAACGGCGCCACGACCTCGAAATCAGGCATAATCGCCTCTTTCGCCCGCGCTCTCTGGCCAGCGGGCAGGCACATACTGTGTTAGTGTAACGTATTGTCTCCACACGAAAAGCGTACCCGTACTATTCTGTACGACCGTGTCCGAAATGGAAAGCGCCTCATCATTGCGGCGCGCATGAGATACAGCATGAGACACGAAGTGCCCGCGCACCAGTGAGCGCGCGAGCACTTGAGTATATCACGTCAAAAGCGTGGCGATATCGCTACTTCTTTGGTGTGGGTGTGGCGGCGGTCGGCGCGTCAATCTTCTGCTTGAGCGCCTTGAGATACGCCTCAGCCAGCGTCACATCGGCGACCGCATAGTTGCCAAGCTGGTCCTGCGTCACGTTGGCGCGCCACGTCGTGAACAGATCGTAGATATTATCCAGGACGCCGATATGCACATTGATGTGGCTCAGCGCGTCGCGGGCGCCAGAAACGCCGTTCGCCAGCACTTGCAGCAGGTCGCCGGTAATCGTCGAGGTAAGGTCAGCCAGCGGCTTGACGATATACGTCACCCCGATGCGTGTCAGATCGGCCACCTCAATCGCGCCATCCAGCGCGAACCCTTCGAGGTTGCGCAGCTCATTGAGCACCGCCTGCCGACCCTGCTCCACCCCTGCCGAGAGAGCGTCGTCAAGCTGCTTTTGCGTGTAGAGGCCCGCCTCTTTGACGGCCACCGGCGCCAGCGCCGCCGCGCCAGCGCAAACACCCAGCCCCGCCACGCCGAGCAGCGCACGCCGTCGAAACTTGCGCTGGTCCTTCTCGCGCTCCACCTGCCGCACGGCCTCCGCAAGCTGCGCGGGCGAGATGCCCTGCGTTGGAGTCGCCGCGTTCAGCGCCCCTGGCTGCGTCTGGTCATACGGATACTGGCCTGGTTGCTGGCCACCTGTGGGCTGGGTCATACACAATCGCTCCCTTCTCCGTTTGCCGTGTGACGCCGGGTATCCACCCAATCTGTTGTGCCAAAGCGCCACGTGTCGCCAGTATACTGAGCAGAGAGAGGAAGCGTCAACCTGCGCGGCTCGCCCGCGCGTGGGCAATTCCACGTAGCACGTCCACCGCCGCCCCGCGCCCTCAGCCTCGTTCTCGCTCTATCCCTTTACGAACTATCGCCGAGCGCGTTGTAGTCCGCCAGCCACGCGATTTGCCGCGGCGCTTTAGGCCGAGAACTCACCCTACTACTCCGCTTGCCAGATCACAGAGGGGCGTCCGGTGGATGCCCCTCACATGCCCATATTGCCGTCCTTGCCGTTACAACGTAATTACGTGATCCGGTGGATTGCCCGCCAGCGCCGCGTAGAGATCCGGGAAGCAGCCAACTCGCACCCCCTCCACCGTATCCTGCGGCGTGCAGTCGCCTGGCTCGCCCGTCGCCAGCCCCCGCTCGATGGCGCACTGGTCGCAGAGCATCAACAACATCCCCTGCTCACGCGCAATCTTGCCAATGCGCTCGCCAATGGGATCGCCCTTGCGCAACACGTATGTATTGTCATCAAACAACATCATCCCCACCACCTCGACGCCGTGGCGTCCCTCTTCGAGTTGTGGCAGAATCATCTTGCCCAGCTTATAGCTCGCGGTGTGGCCGCTGGTGGCGAAAACGTATGCGACTTTCATCTTTGTCTCCTATGCTTCATGCACTGTATCTGTAGTATCAGGCGACATGCGCCGCGCCAGACTGTAGCATATACCCTCGGCGCTGCGGCAAGTGCGACCAGATGGAAGCGGACATGTGTATCTGCCCACTCCGATGGCGCTGGACTTGCGAGCACTGTGGCCAGAGAAGCTATCGCACGACTGACATGCGATGTCGCAAAGCAGCGAGGAGGCGCAAGTATGGCACGGATTCACGTTGAGGCAGAGCGCGTGATAGATGCATCGCCAAAGAACGTCTATGCGATTCTGGCGGACTACCAGGGCAGGCATCAGCGCATCTTGCCGCCAGAAACCTTCAAGGATTTCCATGTCGAGGAGGGTGGCCAGGGCGAAGGCACTGTCATGCGCTTCCGTGTCGCGGCGGGCGGACGCGAGCGGCCATACCGCATGCGCGTCACCGAGCCAGATCGCGGGCGGAAGCTCGTCGAGGAGGATACCATGTCCTCGCTCGTCACCACCTTCACCGTCGAGCCTGTCTCCGGCGGCCAGGCCAGCCGCGTGCGCATCGCCACGGATTGGCAGGGCGGTCGGGGCATCGGCGGCTTCTTCGAGCGCACCTTCGCCCCCGGCACGATGCGGCGCATCTACGAAGAAGAGCTAGACCGGCTGGTGGAAGAGACTCGCGACTGACCCACCCCTACGGGCTGGCGCAAACATCCCACACGGGACATAATCACCGTGACTACTCTCCCGCATACATGCGGGAGCTTCTAGGAGCAAGCCCCAAGGTGTGTAGCCCCACACCTAAAATGTTCAGACTGGCGTTGAAATCACGGTCGAGAACCACCCTGCAGCAGGGGCAGGTATAGATGCGGTCTGCAAGGGAGAGCGGTTGCCGATGTCCACACTGCGAGCAATCTTGACTGGTATACGCGGGGTTCACTGCCACATACTTTCGACCGGCCCATGCTGCCTTGTACGAGAGGGTGGCGGCGAACTGACTCCACGCCGCGTCATGAATGCTCTTGGCGAGACAATGGTTGTGCATCATCCGGTTGACCGACAAATCTTCGACGGCGATGAGGTCGAAGCCATCAACGATACGGCGGCTGTGCTGGTGGGCGAAGTCGCTCCGTCGCCATCGAATCCGCTCATGCACCCGCGCTACCACCTTGCGCCGCGTGGCGCGCTCCGATGTGCCCTTTTCTTCCTTGCTGAGACGCCGCTGTACCTTCGCCAGAACCGTTTCTTCGGCACGGAAGAAACGCGGGTTAGCGATTTCCAGCCCAGTCGAGAGCGTGGCAAAGGTCTTCAAGCCCACATCAATCCCCACCTGCTGCCCGATCTCTGGCAGTGGGGGTGGCTCAGCACATTCACACGAGAAGCAGACATACCATTTGCCGGTACTGCTGCGGCTGATCGTCGCCGTCTTGGCTGTGCCTTCCCATTGGCGATGGAGTACGATCTTTACCAAGCCGACGCCATGCAACCGCAGACGCCGCGCATCCGCATCCAGCGTGCAGCCTACTGGCACCTGGGGATAGGTGAGGCTGGCGTAGCGCCCCTGGCCGCGAAAGCGCGGATAACCAGGTTCTCGCTCACCGGCCTTCATACGGCGGAAGAACGCCTGAAACGCCAAGTCAATGCGGACCGCGACATTCTGCAACACCTGCGATTGGACACTAGCCAGTGTGGGTCGCTCAGCTTTGAGCACAGGCAATGTCGCCTGCTGGTCGTAGAGGCGCAGCGATTCTTGCCGCTGCTCCCAGGCGTCGCGCCGGGCAGCCAGCAGTTCATTGTAGAGCCAGCGGCACTCCTCAAGCTGCTGTGCGAGGAGGCGCTGCTGCTGCTTGGTCGGGTACAAGCGGTACTTAAACGTCTTACGCATACTCGTATGGTATTCTTAAAGCATACGTGTTGTCAAGAGGGAGAAGGCCATTCATCCCCCGCTCAAAAGACGGGGGCTTTCTCGCCTGTTTTTGTAACTGTCATCCCATCCGTAGGGGCGTCCGGTGGACGCCCTCACTTTCTACACCGCCGGACGCCTTCTCGCTCCGCCCGCACTGCCGGCGGGGCGAATACTGCTGTTTGCCCGCGCTCCGCTGCGCTGACAGATAACTTGTCTGTCCTATCGCTGATGCCCGCCATATAAATTGATACGAATTGAAAGGAACGACCACCATGCCCCGCTACCAACCCGCAGACTCCTTCCAATCGCCACGCTTCACCGGCGTCCGCACCTTCGCGCGTCTGCCCCACACCACCGCCCTCGAAGACGTAGACGCCACGATTCTCGGCATCCCCTTCGATACCGGCGCCACCTTCCGCCCCGGCGCGCGTTTCGGCCCGATGGCGATCCGCGAGATGTCGGTGCTGCTGCGCCCTTACAACCCTGGCGCGGGTGTAGATGTCTTCAACACCCTCTCGGTGACGGACGGCGGCGACGTGCCCACGGTCCCCGGCTACATCGAAGACACCTACGAGCGCATCGAAGCCGCGCTGCGGCCCATCCACCAGGCGGGCGTCGTGCCCATCTGCCTCGGCGGCGACCACTCCATCACCCTGGCCGAGCTACGCGCCGCCGCCGCCGTGCATGGCCCGCTCGGCCTGGCCCACTTCGACGCCCACAGCGACACCTGGGACACCTACTTTGGCCGCAAATATAACCACGGCACCACCTTCAAGCGCGCGGCTGAAGAGGGATTGCTCGATCCCACGCGCTGCATCCAGGTCGGCATGCGCGGCCCCATCTATGAGCCAGCCGACTACGATACGGCCCGTTCGCTGGGCTTCGAGCTAATTGACAACAACGAACTGCGTCATCGTGGCATCGGCAATGTCATCGAAGCCGTCTGCCAGCGGGTAGGTGACGGCAAGACGTTCCTCACCTTCGACGTAGACTTCGTGGACCCCGCCTACGCCCCCGGCACCGGCACGCCAGAGGTCGGCGGCGTCACCAGTTGGGAAGCCCTGCAATTGCTGCGCGGTCTGCGTGGCCCGCGCTTCGTCGCCTGCGACATCGTCGAAGTGCTGCCCGCCTACGACCCCACGCAAATCACCGCGCTGCTCGCCGCCAACGTCGCCTACGAATTTCTCACCCTGCTCGCCGCCGCCCGCCGCTGAGCGCGTCGAACGCACGGCTGTTGCGTGCGTGCCCACCAATCCGCGCCAGCCCTGACCCATAGCCCGTGTGGCGCACTGCGGGTTCAGAGCTGGCGCACGTGCCCAGCTCCCCTACTCGGCGTCCGTGCTCGCACCCTCACTGAAGAGTTGCGGCTGTTGCCCCCTGGCCGTCAGGCTCGTCGCGTTCTCGCTGCTCACCACCGGACGCCCCGTGCGCGCCTCGATGTCGCGCCGCACATTGCCGCCCACCTCGCCAGCCTCGCGCGCATCAGCCTCTAACGCTGGCAATCCTTGGGAATCGCGAGCCTGATGCAACTCCGTCGCTGTCGCCTCGCCGACCTGCGTCAGCAGCAATTCCAGCGTCGTCATGTTGTCGCGCAGGTTCGCGCGTGCCCCGATGTGCTTCACTTTCTTATGGCTGGCGACGCTGTGGTCAAACGTTCCGCGATGAATCGTATTGGTGAGCGCGCCGAAATCGTCGTCGCTGGCGCCGCGTACACGCCATTCGCCCGTCAGTTCATCACGAATGATGATCCCCTGCAAACGCTTGTCTATCCACTCGTCGTCATACCCCAGCCGCTGGTACTCCCGGCGCATACGGTCGGCGGCGAGTTCCGGGTTCTCCATCTCCTCCAATCGCTCGTAGCCCACCCGCGCCAGCCATTGTTTGAACGGCTCGGCTTTGGGCGACGGGATGCTCTGGATGATGCGCAGCAGCGTCTCCGTATCCGCCGCATCGGTCAGCCGCTGT
This sequence comes from Ktedonobacterales bacterium, assembly GCA_030167145.1. GTDB lineage: Bacteria > Chloroflexota > Ktedonobacteria > Ktedonobacterales > JADMIN01 > SMAG-U1939. Next base: position 2,463,361 of record CP126532.1, read on the forward strand.
TTGCCGTCGGCTGACTCCATTTTCAACTGTCCGATTTTTGCGGACACTTCACTTCCCTCAGCGGCAAGATTCGCCTTCAGATCTGACCAATACTTGCGTGGCCGCTGTGAGCCTGTCAGCAGCCCGATCACATCAATCACACTGAAGAACCAGCGCCTCTCATGCCACACCCGGCGCACCTGCTGCTCCGCCTGCTCGTCGAGCAGATCCAGCCCCATCGCATCATCTTGCTCTTGTTGGCCTCGTTGGCCCTGTTGGTCGCGCTGATCGCTGTCGTCGTTACGCATGCGAAGTTCCTCCCAAGCCCACCAACCACGCGCAGCCAAATACAACGGCCACGCGCACCCATCCCAAGTGAGAGACAGGTACACATGGCCGGAAATTTCCGAATCCCCTGTGCAAACGCTGGCGAATCATGATAGCATGACGCCAGGTGTGTCCTGCGTGTCTCAGGATGCGCTCAGCGCCCCGGCAGTGCGACCAACACTGTTTCGGGGCGCGCCCATACGTGCGGGCTTGTTATGAGCGGAGTATACCATAACGCGATGCGATTGTCACTCACAGCAAACCGTTCAGGGGACGTGAGGCGGCGACAGCCGTGCCTCTAGCCCTGCAACAGCGCCTCGATGTCGGCAATCGCCTGGGACGTGCTGGTGAAGAGAACGGCCTGGAAGCCGCAGGCGCGGGCGGCGTCAATATTTGGCTGCAAGTCGTCGAGGAAGACGATCTCCGCGGGTGGGATGCCGAGGCGCTCGGAAGCAATCGCGTAGATGCGCGCATCTGGCTTGCGGACCCCTTCCTCATGCGTATAGATGGCCACGTCCACCATCGAAGTGAAGCCGTAGCGTTCTTCCTCCTGCTCACGCGCCCCCAGGAAGCTATTCGTGAGGATCGCGGTGCGGTAGCGCGGGCGCAGATCGCGGAAATACGCGATCAATTCTTCGTTCGGGCTGCCCATGTAGATGTCCCAAAACGCGGCCATGTACATGTCGAAATCAGCCTGGCTCATGCCCGTGCAGGCCTGAAACCGCGCGCACCACTCGTCGTAGGTGCAGCGCCCATTCGCACCGTCCGCCGCGATTGCCTCATAGCACCGCGTCAGATGGCCGGGCGGCAGACCCAGGCGCGTGTTCCACTCCTCATCGAGGGCAGGAAAGCGCGTCGCGGGGTCGCCGCCCTCGGGGATCACTTCGAGGATGCCGCCGATATCAAACATCACCGCGCGAATAGGCATGAAACCTCGCTCCTCCCTAACTACATCAATGGAACGCTCCCCAGCCCTGCGGGGAACCAACCTTGCTCCCCGATTATATGCGATGGAGCGACGTTTGTACAGACGTAACATGGGAGCGTACTTCACTGCGAAGGTGCGTCGCACGCCTACGTATTTTGGCCGGGCGGCACGCAGAGCATCCTGAAGAACGGTCCATGAGGAGTGTGACATGCGAAGTATGATGAGTCCACGCTGGCGTCTTTTTCCCTTCATGATCGCCGCCGTGCTGACGCTGGCCCTGGTATTGGCTGGATGTGGCGGCACGACTTCCACCACCGGCAACGCGCCCGCGCCAACGGACACCGCCACCACCGCGCCCACCGCCACCACCGCGCCACCCACGGCAACCACCGCGCCCAACGGCCCCACGGCCAGCATCTCGATCAGCGGCGTCGGCACCTACAAGTTCTCGCCCGCCACGCAATCGGTGAAAGTGGGCACCACCGTCACCTGGACCAATACCACCCAGGCGCCGCATACCGTCACCAGCGACACCGGCGACCCGGCATCCTTTGATGGCTCCGTGGATAGCGGCGGCACGTTCAGCTTCACCTTCACCCAGCCCGGAACCTACAAGTATCATTGCAATATCCACCCGTATATGACGGCGACCATCACCGTCACCCAATAGCGCCCACCCGCTGACCCGCCGAACCAGCGCATAGGCCTTCCCCATCCAGCGTACTCGCACACCGCGCTGGGTTGGCGAAGGCCTTCTCTTTGGCGCATACCCACACACGAATACCCCGCGCGACACACCCCCAGCGATGTACCAACCCATGTCATGAGAACATACGGCTGCTATATCTCGTCTATAGAGAGTAGGCTCTACACATAGCAATACTCGTGGTGCCTACTTCATCTTGCCCATGTAGTGCCTCTGTGGATGTGAGGAACCCGCCGCGCGCTCATACGCCGGCCGTTGGTGGTGGAGGACCTCTATGCGCGCTCGCTCATTCGCACCTCGCTCATTCGCACTCCGTCTCCGTGCGTTCATCGCGCCGCTCGCGCTCGCCTGCCTCTGTGCGGCGTTCGCCGTTCCCGCCGCGCAGGCGCGGCCATTGCGCCCCGCCATCCTCTGCGGTCCCGGCGTCACCGGCATGCACTGCTCGCCCTGGCGCTATGTCGCCGCTCCCACCGTTCAGGTTGACCCGGAAGTTCACGCTCTGGCCGCCGTCAGCGCCAATGACATTTGGGCGGTTGGCGCGTTCTACAACAGCCAGAGTCCCGCTCTCAACACCTTGACCGAACACTGGAACGGTTCGACGTGGAGCGTCGTGCCCAGCCCCAATCCGCTGGGGTTCGGCAGCACGCTAACCGCCGTCACCGCCATCGCCACCAATGATGTCTGGGCTGTTGGCTATGCCTGGGTCTCCAACGGCTACGACCAGACCATCACCCTCCATTGGAATGGTTCAGCCTGGAGCACGGTGGCCAGCCTCAGCCCTGGCCCACTCGATAACCTGCTCACCGGCGTCGCCGCCATCGCCGCGAACGACATGTGGGCCGTCGGCACGTACCTCATCAACAACGGCTCTCGCGTGCTGGCGGGCCAGACCCTCACCGAACACTGGAATGGTTCCGCATGGAGCGTCGTCGCCAGCCCCAACCCCGATACCACCAACGATGAATTACACGCCGTGACTGCCATCGCCACCAATGATGTCTGGGCCGTCGGCGAGATCGCGGGAACAGAAGGTACATCCTCTGAGCTGACCGAACACTGGAATGGCTCAGCCTGGAGCGCCGTATCCAATCCCGCCTCACAGGGTGGCGTCCTGCAAGGCGTCGCCGCGCTCTCATCCACCAACGTCTGGGCCGTCGGCTCGACACCATATTTCCCGCTCGCCGAACACTGGAACGGCACGACCTGGACTTCCGTGCCCTGCCCGGGCGGCATGTACGCGCAACTTAAGGCCATCACCGCCGTCCCTGGAACCAACCAGTTCTGGGCCGCTGGCAGCGGATTTCGGGTCATCTCCGGTTCCGCCCAGTATCCCGACCTCACCGAACACTGGAACGGCTCAACCTGGCAAGCCATCCCCGGCGCCAACGCCATCTATACCTCTGGCTACTACGCGCTGACGGCCGTCGTGGCGGCATCAAGCCAGAATATCTGGGCAGCGGGCACGATCAGCCCCTACTCCGCGATCTTCTACGAACGCTACGCGCCAGCCTCCAACAGCTGGCTCCCCACTTCGGGCAGACCGCTACGGGTCGTCTGACGCCATACGCCCAGCGCAATATGCTACACCAACAGCCGCAGCAGATAGCCAGGGCGCAGCACCGCCGACGCGGGCAGAAAATCGCCGGTGACGGCGACCACCGTATCCGCCATCCCGGGATTGCGGTTCATCACGGCGGCGATGTGGCTCATCAGCGGCGGCGCCTGCACCGCGCTCTGGATGATCGCCTCGATAGTCCGCTTGCCACGAAACTCCGTGCGCTGAAGCTGGTCGTAGCGGCTGAGCGTCGCCGCGTTCAGCGCGTCGCCCGCCAGCGCGGGGATCGCCACCTCGGCGGCGAGTTGGGCGCTGCGCAACGCATGGTAGATGCCCTCACCCGTGAACGGATCGTAGTAGCCCGCCGCGTCGCCCACCAGCAGCAGCCCATCGCCTGAGCAGCGGCGTGTCCGCACGCTGATGCGGCTGATCGTCAGCGTGCGGCGTGTCACCTCTACCTGCGCAAGCCGCCCCCGCAGCCTGGGAAACGTCGCCAGCGCATCCAGCAAGAACGCCTGCGGACGCCCCGCCAACGTGCGCCCGTCGCGCGCCTCATCCACCACCATCGCCACGTTGCAGAGGTCGCCGCGCTCGTGCGGCTCCAGCGGCGCGAGGCCCACATAGCGCCGTCCCGCCACGTGCATCTCGCCATAGTCGCCCAACCCCGCGATGCCGCGCATATGCGCCACGAGCGCGATCTTCCGCATCCGACCGGGGATCTGCAGAGCCAGCCGCCGCGCCACCGTCGAGTGAACCCCATCGGCGGCAATCAGCAGCCGCGCACGTATCGCGCCGCCGTCGGGCGCTGGCGTCAGCGTCCACACACCCGCCTCGCGCTGAAGCGCCGCCAGCCGCCAGCCTTCGCGCAACTCAGCCCCCGCGCGCACGGCGGCCCGCACCAGTGCGGCATCCAGCAACAGGCGCGGAATCGCCAGGCCAGTCTCATAATAGCTCTTGCCGCTGGCGTCGCGTGTCGCCGCGAAGTCCCCCTGGAAGACGCTCCCATTCGGCGCATGGATGCGAAACCCGCGCAGCCGCGCCGGATCGCTCGCCGCAAGCTCATCCAGCACGCCCAACTCCGCCAGCAGCGGCTCTGCGGCGGGGCTGAGGTATTCCGCGCACGGCTTATCGCGCGGGAATGCCGCTTTATCCGCGAGAACGACGCGGTAGCCCGCCCGCGCCAGCGCGTTCGCTGCAGCCGATCCCGCCGGACCAGCCCCGATGACGGCGGCATCGTAGAGCGTATCCTCAGCCATGCGCGTACTCTCTCCTCTGACGGCGTGACACATTTGCCGTGATTATGCCCCGCCGCGCGCATCCAGCGCCAGCCGGAAGGGGAACGCCACCCGCACCCGCGCATCGCGCAGCCCCGCGCGCCCGGCGAAGTCGCGTAGCTCAGCCGCGCTATACGCCCGCCGCACCGAGGCCGGAGCATCGTGGCGCGTCATGTAGTTCATCGGCGTCACATGCGTCAGCGCGAACGCCCCCAGGTACGCCAGCCGCGAACGCTCCACATCGAAAACCAGCACCCGCCGCCCCACCCGCGCCATCTCGCGCAGCAGCGCCACCGCCTGCTCCGGCTCGAAGTGGTGCAGCGCCAGCGTGCAGAGCGCGAAGTCGAAGCTCGCCGGCGCATACGGCAAGTGCAGCGCATCCTGCCGTTCCACGCTCATCCCCGCGACGCCTGACGCCTGCTCACGCGCGATGCTCACGATCTGCACGCTGATATCCGTCGCCGTGATGCGCGCGGCGATACCCGCTCTGGCCGCCCACCGCGCAATCGCCAGCGGCATATCAGCCGATCCGGAGGCCACATCCAGCAGTGCGAACGAGCGCATCCCCGCCGCCCGAACTTGCCGCGCCACCGCGCGCACCGTATACGCCCGCCAGCCCAACGCCGCGTTGATGAAACGAATGTCGCGCAGATTGCGGCTCAGCGCCTCCGCGTCCAGCGTATCGGCATCCAGCAGCTCGCGTATTTCAGCGTCACGCACGCGCATCACTGCCCATCCTTTCCCCATTCGCAGCGCCAATTCTCTCCCGCGTCATTATAGCGCCACGGCTCCCCTTCGCGGATTGCTCCCGCCCACTCCCCTTCCCTGGTGGGGCGGACATTCCTGTCCGCCTTCCGCGTTCCCAGTCCGAGCAGGCGGACTTCGCAGCCGTAGGGGTGTATGGCGTGCGCCCGTCGCGCGGCTTCAACCGCCCACTGTATCCGCCGCTACATATCCACCCGACCCACGCGCATCCCCACATCCGTCCCGCGCCGCGTGCTATGCTTTACCAGGCATTATTGACACGGCCACAGCACACAAAGAGAGAACGAGGATTCGGCATGCGCGCATTTCGGCAGATGGAAGCAATCGCGGGGGTCGGGGCAACGATCATGGGGCTACTGACGCTAGCCGTGGCGCTCTTCGTGCCGCTGCTCTCCTTCCGCGTCATCACCACTACCCCAGACGGGCAGGCCACGGCCCACACCGAAATGCAGACGCTCGCGCAGCAAGTGAGCGGGGGAACACAGACATCGCTACTGGTGACGTTTGCCGCGCTGGCCGTCAGCATGGGGCTGCTGGCGCTTACCCACACCCGTAGGCGCACACGCGGCGACCTGATCCTGCTGTGGATCGTGTGCCTGCTGCTGCTGGCCGAAGCCTACTTCTCCATCGTGCTCATCATGGGCGTATTCGTGCCCACCGCCCTGCTTGCCCTCATCTGCGCCATCTCCGGCACGCTGGCGCAAGCCAGCGCGGGCGCGGCTGAATCCTAGCCCACTTCCGCGCCTACTCGTTCGCAATCGCTCAGGCGGCGGTTTCCTCGCCATCTTCGGGGCCGCCCACCTCGCCACGCGCCACACGCTGGCTCAGGCCCACCCACATACTCAACACATCCATCCGCTGCGGCAGCGCAAAATGTTGGGCATGCCAGCCACCGCCCAGCGTCACATCGCCGCCAGCCCCCGCTTCCAGGTCCAGCCGCCAGAGGTCCAGCGTCTGTGTATTCGTCTCCTCGCCGTAGACCTCCACCGCCGGGATCGCCTGTGGGGCAGCCGGACGCGCATGCTCCGTTTCAGCGCGCGAGCGCGATGTGCCGCCCGCTGGCTCCGTCTTTGGGCGATAGCGTTGCGCCGGCAGCACCTGCGTATCTTGCTGCTCCACCACCTGACGGCCCACTGTCTCCAACAAGTTCAGCGAATAGCACTGCAAAATCGCCGACTCGTAGCCGCTCTGCGCGGCATAGCGCGCCAGGCGCTCCGCCGAGCGTTTATCGCTCCCTGGCGCCCAATAGGGGTAATACTCCCACCCACCTGGCTTATTCAGCGCTTTCGCGACAACTTGATAATGCATACCGGTTCTCCCGCTCCGGCTTTGGGGCGGCGCCCACATCAGCCAATATACGCATGAGTCATCAGTTACAAGAACGAAGGGACGGAATTGTCGTAACGTGATAGCGCCGCGAAGAGGTTGCGCTCATCCTTTTGCGGTGTATCATAGGCTTGTGGGTGGTCACGCGGGTACTATGGGTACTCTTGGGTAACTGCTGGCGCGCGGCATCGTGAAGGGGAATGGCATGGAACCGGCTGGCATCTGTCTGCGCTGCGGCGCGCCCTATGAAGCCGACGACACCGTCTGCTACTCCTGCGGCGCGCCCATCGGCGAGATACAGAGTCCCACGCAGCCGGTGCGCGCCGTGCGCGCACCCAAATCCGCGCCCGAAACGGAGCCTGAGCCACCTACCCCCGCAGCCCCACCACCCGCGTCCCCGAAGCTTCCCGTCTGGCAGCCGCCACAGGCAGCATCAACAACCAAGCGACGCCGCACCCTCTGGCCAGCCATCGCGCTGATCTGCGCCGTGACGCTGGCCATCCTCGGCGGCGCGGCCTACATCTCACACGCGGTACACTCCGGCCCACCAGTCGCCAACCAGATAATTTACCGCGATCCACAGCACCGCTTCCAATTTACCCGTCCCACCCTCTGGACGCTGACCCCCACCACCGATGGCGTCATCATGAGCGACAGCAACGGCGCCAGCACAGCAACCGTCCACGTGGTGCAGCCAGCGCCGCCTCTGACCGCCGCCGGCTATGCCACACAGCTCGCGCAAGCGCCAGAGATGCAGCCTCCGCTGGCATCCGCCCCCCAACAGACCATCGCGGGCGCCGTCTGGGAGCAGCGTGCGGGACAAGTGACCGGCCAGGACGGTGCGGTTCGCCAAATTGTGCTACTGGTGACGGTGCATGATGGCGCAGCCTACGTCATCCAGTTCAGCAGCCCCATCTCCAGCTACAGCGCCACCAACACTCTCGTCTATCAGCCGCTGCTCGCGTCCTTCGCCTTCGACACAACTGGCGTCTAACATACCTCAGCCCACCAACCGTGCTCCGGACTTTCATGGCCAAGACCGCGCCTCCTGTTCTTTTTCTGTTCTTTCGGCCAGAAACCTGCTCCTCCGTTGGGCATGGCCCTTGCGTTCCCCTTTCCGTCAACGATACATTCTTGTCTATCACTTCAAAAGATGATGCATTGGCAAACCACCAGCAAGCAGGGGAGAGCGCGTCATGAGCCAGAACGACGAGCGTGAAGTCGAGAGGCAGGATAGCGCCAATGTGGTGAATGGCGCGGCGAATGGCGCCAATGGGAGCGCGCCCGTTGCGGGTGCGCCACCCGAACTGGACCGCGCGCATCTCATCTTCGCGCTCTCAGGCGTCCTGCTCTCGATTCTCGTCGCCGCACTCGACCAGACCATCGTCGGCACCGCTCTGCCGCGCATCATCGCCGATCTCAACGGCTTCGACCGCTATTCCTGGGTCTACACCTCCTACCTGCTCACTGCCACCTGCGTCATTCCCGTCGCCGGCAAGCTCTCCGACCAGTTTGGCCGCAAACCTATTTTGATGTTCGGCCTGATCGTCTTCGTGCTTGGCTCTGCCCTCTCCGGCGCTTCGCAGACCATGAACCAACTGATCCTCTTCCGTGGCTTGCAGGGCATCGGCGCGGGCGCGCTGCAATCCGGCGCCTTCGCCAGCATCGGCGACCTCTTCTCGCCAGCCGAGCGCGGCAAGTGGCAGGGCGTCATCGCCGCCTCGTTCGGCATCGCCACCATCTTCGGGCCGAGCCTGGGCGGCTGGATCACCGACAACTACAGTTGGCGTTGGGTCTTCTATGTCAACGTGCCCGTCGGCTTCGTCGCATTCATCACCCTGCTCTTCGGCTTCCCAGCCGTCACGCGGCTGCGCGGCAGGCGGCGCATAGACTGGCCCGGTGTCGCGGCGATTGTCGCCGCCGTTGTGCCGCTGCAAATCGGCCTCACCTGGGCTGGCACCACCTATCCGTGGGCCTCGGCGCAGGTGATCATCGCGCTGGCGCTCTCCGTGGTGATGTTTGTCGTCTTCGTCTTCATCGAACGCACCGCCGCTGAGCCAATGCTCCCGCTCGACCTCTTCAAGAATCAGATCTTCACGGCTGCCTCGGTCGCCAGCTTCTTCATCGGGCCATTGCTGCTCGGCCTGGGCGCGTTCCTGCCGCTCTTCGTCCAGGGCGTCATGGGCCAGAGCGCCACCAGTTCGGGGGCGGTCATCACGCCGCTCAGCGCCGCCTCCATCGTCACCAACATCCTCGGCGGCCAGCTCATCTCGCGCACCGGCAAATATCAGAAGATCGCCATTGTCGGCCTGATACTGATGACCATCGGCATGCTGCTGATCCTGGGTATGGGCGCGGATACCACCAATGCCGTCATCATCCGCAACATGATTATCACTGGACTGGGTTTTGGCTTTGTGCTACCGGTCTATACCCTGGCTGTCCAGAACGCGCTGCCCTATAACCGGCTCGGCGTCGTCACGTCCTCGGTGCAGTTCGCGCGCTCCATCGGCTCGACCATCGGCATCACCGTCCTCGGCACCATTCTCGCCGATGTCTACGCCAACTCCTTCGCGCGCGTGCAGTCGCCGCGCCTCCATACCGTCCTCATCACAGCGGCGGCAGCCAAACACCCCGTCCCATCGGACCCCCAGGTGCTCGTCAGCCCTGAAGCGCAAGCAGGGATCAAAGCGGCGTTCATCCAGTTCTTGGGACCACAGCTAGGGAACACGATCTATAGCGATTTCCTACATAGTGTGCAGCTTGCCCTGCTCGACGGCTTGCACGCCGTCTTCTTCGCCCTGCTGCTCACCACGCTCTTCGCCTTCATCGCCACCCTCTTCCTCAAAGAAATACCGCTGCGCCAGACCATCGCTCACACCGGCGAGGGCAAGCCAGAAGATGAGCAGGAGGCCGCGCCAGTGATGGGCGCTGGCCACTAACGCATAGAGATCTCGCACAACCCGAACGGGGCCAGGCGCGTAGTAAGTGATGTGGCCAGGCGGGCGCACGATGCGATCTACCGCAAGCCTGCGCTGGATGGTGACGCGCCGAATGCGCGTTCTCTTACGAATGCACGAGGAGACGTTTCACGTGGCACGCAACGCTGGAGGGCACGGCGTCCTGCAAGTGGGATGCTTTACCCTGATCTTCCTGCTCATTCCCATCGTCGGCCACATCCTGGCGACGGTTCTGGTACTCGCCGACGACCTCACCCTGGCAGAGAAAATACTCTGGCTGGTCGTCGTCTGGGTCTTCTGGCCCATCGGCCCGTTCCTCTACCTGCTGCTCGGCCAGCGCCGCACCATCGGCGCCCGCGCCAGCTAGCACGCACCCACCCATTCCATAGACACCTCAGAGCCACCCACATCAGTGTGGGTGGCCGCTTTTCGCGTCATTGTCCATGCACTTTGCGATTGTAGTCCTCGTGCGTGCCAATCCAATCCCAAACGATCGTGTCGCCAATAAGCTTGCCGATGACACGATAATGGTCGCCTACTCGCGCCGAGTAGAGTGTCGCGTCGGCGGGGCTGATCCGCTTAAATTGAAGGCTTGGATGCCGCGGATTCTGGCTGAACAGCTGATAGGCAGCACGTGCCTGACGTTGCGCGTCCGCAGGGAGGGCCTCCAAAAGCGCACGGAAACGCTTCGTCCGTTTGGAGGTGAACACTACAGATCCCAACCGCCTTCTTCTACCTCTCCTGCAGCCTCCTGCTCGTCAATCTCGCGAGAAAGCTGGGCGAGATAGGCCTGCGACTCGGGAGTGTTGGTGAGGGCATCCCACTCCTGTTCGTCAAGGGCCAGGGTAATCAACTCGGCAATGTGGCGCTGCATGTCCGCTGGCTGTTGCTCCACCTGAGCAATGGCATGGCGCAGTTCTTCAATCATCGCGTTTCCTCCTGGCCTTGTCTCGTCTCTACCTGTTAGTATAGCACCAGGAGCGCGAGTACCGCAGCCTCATCACTATTCACCACTCCCAACCCCCACCGCGACACCAGGCGCGGCGCTATCTGGCGATGCCACCTTCTCCGTAGCAGTCAGTGATTCGCGGCCAGCCGCGCGAGCAACAAGCAGCGCCAGCGCCGTCGCGATAGCCAGCGCGCACACCCCGAAGAAGAACGGCAGCCGCAATGTCACCGCCGCCAGCGCCGCGCCGGTAATCGGACCAAGGAACCAGGAAAGCTGCGACGGCAGCAGCGAAAAATTGAGGATCGAGGCCCGCCGCTCCTCTGGCGCCAGCAGTGCCAGCAGCGCGATCACCGTCGTCCCGATGCCGCCCTGAAACAATCCATTCCAGACCACACCCCCCTGGAAGGGCAGCAGCGCTGGCGCCAGCCCCTCGATCAGCAGCCCAACGGCAATCGCGCCGATACAGACCGGCAGCACCCGCCAGCGTCCCACCACATCGCCCAGCCGTCCCCACAGCGGCGTCGTCACCGCCATCGCGATCCCTGCTAGCGTCAGCGTCGTGCCGATCACCGTCGGCACCGCCACCGACGGACCAACATAGAGCCGCTGCAACACAATCGGCACGAACGGCGTCACCACCGACATACCAAACGTCGCCGCGAAATACAGGATGAACAGCCGCAGCACCACAGGCGCGGCCACGATGTCATGCACCGCCGCGCGCAGCATGCGCCCCACCGTCGCATTGCCGCGCCCTGCCACTCGCCGTTCGCGGATCACCAGCGTCAGCGCCAACCCCATCAACGCCGAAAGACACGCATCAAAGAAGAGCAGTGTTCGGATTCCTGGCCCCGCCACCACCAGCCCACCGACAAACGGCCCGATAGCCGAGCCGAGCGGAAAGCCCGCGCTGGCGATGCCCACCGCCAACCCCAGGCGCTTGCGCGGCGTGCGTTCCGCCAGCAGCGCCAGCATCACCCCCGTATTGCCCAGCACGAAGCCGCCCAGAAAGCGCGCCACCGCCAGCACCCACACATTCGGGCTGAATGCGGCAATGGTGAACAGCACACCCTCGACATACGCGCTGCGCACAATAATCAGCTTGCGCCCATAGCGGTCCGCCCACACGCCCCAGAATGGCAGCAGCGGCAGCCCCAGCACAAAGCCCAGCGCCGACAGCACGCCGGTCCACTGCGGAATCCGCGCCTTCGCGATGCCCAGCTCTTGCAGAAAGATCGGCGTGAACGCGCCGAGATGCCCGAACGCCTGCGACTCCACCACGCCCGCCAGCGTAAAGGCCACCAGCAGCACCCGCCAGTCGTCCCGCCAGCTACCCCGATCTTCCATCTCTCCGGCTTCCCGCCGCGTCGCAGCCGTCTCCCCGGTCGTCTCCAGCCTCATGTCGCGCCCTTCCCCGTGCCAGCCGGCTTCCCATCGTTCCCGGCTTGTGCCAATAGTATCAAAACTGTAGCACAGGACGGCACGGACATGCCGCCGCTCACCCATTTCGCCGCGCAACCCTCCCAATCTGCTTCTTTTAACCCACACTCCGCTGCCATACGGGCCGCTTTCGAGAGTTCCTATACGACTGCGGCATACGGCTTACCAGTATGATCGCACCGAGCAAGAAGTAGACAAGGTTAGCATCTGACGAATGGAACGACACCGAAGAAGGGAGCGTAGACCATGGGAGAGCATGGTGGAGGCCGCTCACTCCAGGGAAAGGTCGCGTTGGTAGCTAGCGCCTGCGCGGCTCGCGGGGATACTGGTCATACTCATCGTACTGGTTGTACTGATTGCGGTATCTCGTGGCCTCGCGCTGGCGACGGCGCGCTTCCTCTTCTTGCTGGCGGCGCAGGGCTTCGGCGCGCCTGCGGCTGAGCATGGTAGCGATGAGCAGGATCAGCGCGATGATGAGCAGCCCTGCTACTGCCGCGACGATGATGACCGGCGAGATGCCGCCGGGTGCACCTGAGGAGGGGCCAACGGAGGTCAAGGGACGGGCGTGGCGGGAGCGATGATCTGGAATGGGTCCGTAGTGAGACGATATGAGTCGCCAATAGTAAGCTGGTATTTCCCCGGCGGCGTGGTGGCTGGCAATTTCACCGCCAAGTTAAAGCTATCTGGCGTGCCGCCGGTGTTCGTTGTGGCGGTGAACGAGAGCGGCACAGGGTTGGAGCCGTCCGATTGTGACACGAGCGCGACTGACGTGGGGGCCGCGTGGTTGGGGGTGCTCCAGTTCGAGACGACAACAGTGATCGTGGATCCTGCGGGCGCTCCTCCAGCAGGGACCATCGCAAATGAGGAAGGTGGAGTTGTATTCCCTCTCCCTGGTGTAGCCGTTGGCGTGGCCGAGGAGCTTGCGGTCACAGTGAATGGGTCATTTGACTGCGCTGTATCACCGGAACCACTTTGTGGCGACGCGCAGAGCCAGTACTGGCCAGAGGCGAAGGCGCTGGGCCAGTTGAATTGCACGTGGCCGCCTTGTCCGCCAACCGTGACCGGACTGAGGCCAGGGATGGGTTGCGCCGAGGAACAGCCGCCCTGCGTGGGGTCTGTGCTGGTAGCGCGGAGAAGATACGCCTGAGTAGTGGATGAAGAGAGATTAATCGTGATGGTTACCTGTGTTCCGACGGGGCCATTTGATGGTGTAATCGTAATATTGCCCGCAGATCCCGCAAGAGCTTGCCGCGCAGGGAACGACCAGAGCATGAGCAGCAGAGCGCAGATCACGCCAAGCAGCGCGACGAGGTGGAGGCGTTGGCCTGAACGACCTATCCACCCTACTGGCAGCGCAACGGCCCGATATAAACGTCTGTGCATAACCGTATCCTTTGTGATGGCTGTTGTGCTACCAACTGGCGATTATATCAGCAATAGCACAACAGCACTTGTGTCATCGTGCCGCTTATCAGACGAGCGAGCCGTTACCGTTGTTGTTGATGATGCCATTGTAAAGTTGGCTCTGACTCACTGTGAAGAGGCCATAGCCGTTCGAGCCGCACTCCGTTCCGCACGTATCGAGGTAGGTATACGTGCTATTGGTATTGTTGTAGCCAATGATGGCTACATAGTGGCTCACGACGTGGTCTGTGCTCCAGTTGGAGAGATACTGCCCCTGCTATACCACGCTCGGCGCTAGCACGCGCTTCGGCTGCCCCCACCGCGCGCGAATCGCTCGCCGTGCCGGACGCTCGATATATCGGAAGCTCAAGCCAGCCACCGCCAGCAGTAGCAGCCCATACACTGGCACGATGATAACATTATCTGGCGCAAAATTGAACGTCTTCTCGGCGAATCCACTCAAGAGTTCCCAGAGCGGCACATGCAAGATGTAGATGCCGTAGCTGATCTCCCCCAGCCAGACTACCACCGGAATAGAGAGCACACGCGCGGTGATCCCACGCTTGAACGCCAGCACATACATCAGCGCCGCCAGCAACGGCAGAGCGAACGGCGCCATGCTGTCGTAGTCCATCGTCATCAGCCCCAGCTTATACAACGCCAGCAGCAGCGCCGCAAGGCAGAGCGCCACCCCGATCACCACGGCATCGAAGGCCAGCCCGCTCATGCGCCGTGCCCGCGATACAGTACTCGCGCTACGCTTGACGAACAACAGACCAAGCGCCATCCCCGCCAGAAATTCTGGCAGGCTGACGAGCGGATTGTAGCGCACGACCGATGACCACCACGATTGTTCCGCCAGCCCCGTCTGCCCGCCAGCGAACACCAGCAAATACATATCCAGCCCAAAAAGCAGCCACGATCCGATGAACAGCACCCACAAGCCGCGCCGTCCCTGCCGCGCGAAGAGCGGCAACAGTAAGGGAAAAAGCGCATAGAAGAGCGCTTCGACCGAGAGGCTCCAACTCGGCTGATTCCAATCGAGCGTCGAAGGTAGCCAGGCATGTATCATCAGCAGATGCGCGACGCCTGACGTCACCACATCCCACGGATTGGCATGCTGCGACATATAGGGCCAGAAGGCGAGAAGCAGCCCAAGTAAATAGACCGGATAAATGCGCGCGATTCGCGCCACCCAAAACGCCTGACGGCTGCCACGCAGCGTACCCTTGGTGGTGGTGTAAGTATAGGCGAGAATGAAACCAGAGAGCAGAAAGAAAAAGTCAACCGCGAGATGCCCTTGCAAAATCAGCACATCGAAAGGCGTGTGATGGCCGTAGATATAGTGTATCTCTTCCTTCAGTGCGGTGAAACGAAACTCAATGGTGTAGTGATAGACCACCACCCACAGCGCGGCCAAAAATCGTAAACCCGTCAACGGTTCCAATGATTGGCGCGTTACCTGTTTGCCGCCATACTCCTCAGTCACACTTGCCTCCATACCACAGCCTCGCATCATGAGCCAATGGTGCGAACCCAGTGTAGCATGGGGCGCAACAGCTAACCATAGGCGAAAAACACGGAATAGAACGGCGTCAAACGCCCTATCTTGCCCTCGGTTCTGTATCCCATGCAGCCCATCTGGGCCAGCGCACCCGTCCGCCATCCACGCGCGTGCGCCGCCCGCGCGCAATCCAGGATTCCTTCGCCCCCGCTCTCGCGTGCTATAGTGCGAACGTCACCTGTATGGAAAGCGAGCGCACCCCCATGCCCGTCCTTCGCCTGGAGCATCTCGTGCTCACCATGCGCGACATAACGCCAGTCTATACCCCATAAAGTGAGGGCGAGTATGCTGCGGGATGAACATGAACCCACCACTGCCCCCGGCTACATCGGCGCGCGCGACCCCGGCGAAGCCGAACGTCTCGTCGCGCAAGAGGCGGGCGGCCTCGAAGAGCTACGCGCCGCGCTGGCGCTGCACTCCCCAGGAACCACCCCGCGCGTCCTCGAACTCGGCTGCGGCTCCGGCGTCTTCACGCGCGCCTTGCTGGCCGCGCTCCCCGCCGCCACCATCACCGCCACCGACCGCGACCCGCGCCTGCTAGAGGCCGCCCGCGCTGCATTGGCCACCGCAACGCATGCGAAGCGCGTCACCTTCGCGCAGGCAGATGCGGCCGGCCTGCCATTCCCGGCCCGCGCCTTCGACCTCGTCGCCTGCCGCTGCCTGCTGATGCACACACCCGACCCACTGGCTGTCACCGGCGAGATGTTCCGCGTCGCCGCTGTCGGTGGCGTCGCCCTGGCCATCGAGCCAGATTGGGGCGCGCGTGCCCTCTACCCCGACGCCGAAGCCCTCGCCGAACTGCTCACGCTGGCGCGGCGCGCGCGCGCCTACGGCTTCCCCGATCTGCTGCTGGGCCGTAAACTCTTCGCCCTCTTCCGCGCCTCCGGCTTCACCGCCATCCAGGTCCACGCCACGGCCTTCAGCGAAACCGCCGCACAAGTCGCAGCCACAGATGACGACACCGCGACCACCATCACCGGACCAGAGCGGCTCCTCGCGCAGGGGCGCGCGCTGCTGCGCCAAGCAAGCCTCGCCGACGACGCCGCGCTCGACGCCCTCATCGCGCGGCTCACCGCCACGCGCCAGCATCCCGAATACTTCTCAGCCGGTATGGACTTCGCGGCGGTCGGCGTCAAACCCTCCCTACTCCTCGCCGAAAGCGAACGCTACGGCTGACCCGCGCTCACAATCTCGCGCAGCGCGGCCACCATGCGCTCCACCTCGTCCGCCGTGTTGTAGTGCGCCAGCCCAATCCGCAGTGCCCCGCCGTGCTCTTCCAGGCCAAGCTGCTCCATCAGGCTCACGGCGTAATAGTTGCCGTCCCACGCGAAGATGCCACGCTCACCCAGCGCCTCCGCCAGGGCGCGCGGCGCGTAGCCATCAACCGTCAAGATCACCGTCGGCACACGGCGCGGCAGATCATCCGCCGCCGTCAACCCGTAGAGATGTGCGCCCGGCAGCGTCGCCAGACCCGCAATCAGTCGCGCGACGAGCGCCCGCTCGTGCTCCTGAATCGCCGCCAGCGCCACATGCAATTCCAGACGGCGCCCCGTCATCTCTGCGAATCGCGCCCCGTAGCGGTCGGCATGCTCGCGGCCCAGGCTCGCCAGATAGGTCAGCGTCGCCACCAGCCCCGCCAGGCACTCGTGGTTCTGCGTGCCCGTCTCCCACTTCCCCGGCGGCACGGGGTCCGACGGGCGCACCTTATACGCCGGTATGCTTTCCAGCAACTCCAGCCGCCCATAGAGGATGCCCAGATGCGGCCCAAAGAACTTGTACGCCGAACACGCCAGAAAATCGCAGCCCAGCGCCTGCACATCAATCGGCGCGTGTGGCGCATACTGCACCGCGTCCACAAACGAGAGCGCGCCCACCTCGCGCGCCCAGCGCACAATCGTCGCCACATCGTTGATCGTGCCCGACGCATTCGAGGCATAGCCCACCGCGACGACCTTCGTCTTCTCGGTGATCTTCGCGCGCAGATCGTCCATATTCAGCGTGCAGGTGGCCGTATCCACCGCCGCCACACGCACCACCAGCCCGCGCTCTTCTTGCAGCGCCAGCCACGGCGCCACATTCGCATCGTGGTCCATCGCCGTAATCACGATCTCATCGCCCGGCTTCAGCGTCCGCCCGATGGCGCGGCTCAGCGCGAATGTCAGCGTCGTCATATTCGGCCCGAAGACAATCTCGCGCGGGTCACGCGCGTTGAGCAGGTCGGCCATGCCAGCGCGGGCATCGTCCAGCATCGCGTCGGTGCGCGCGCTGGTCAGGAACGCGCCGTGGGTATTGGCGTTGGCGCTCGCCAGATACGCCGCGATGGCGTCAATGCACTCTTGCGGCGTCTGGGTGCCGCCAGGATTGTCGGCAAAGATCACCGGCTGGCCATGCATCTCCATCGCCAGCGACGGAAAATGCGCGCGGGCGGACCCCAGATCCGGCGCGGGCGCGCCACCGACGGCAGGCATAGCAGTAGCGTCAGGCGTGGTAGTCGAGTCAGGCATAGATGGATTACCCCTCGTTGGCAAGTTCCCGAATCACATGGACACGGACGTAGCATAGCACAGCGCCCTATCAGCCCTCCGCGTGGAACACCAGGAGTGAATGCAATAGCTCAGCAACAATGCTGATATTTCCACACCCTCTTGTGTTTCCGGCGCTAACCCGCTAGAATGCACGGAGCAGTCCGCCACCGCCAGGTCGGCGCGCGCCTCGCCCAAACTATGGCGCACAGGCTGCAAGCTGGTCTTATGTGCATATACAAGTGCCACGACGTTGTGGCGGAAAGTGGAAGGGTCATCAGTGGAGACAGCGACTGAAACCAAAGTCCAGCGTGTCGGACTCTCCCGTGCGAGCCTCTCAATTATCGTATTGGGCTTAATCGCGCTAGCCATCCCCATCGGCTACACCCTCTTTGCCAGCGCCTCCGGCAACGTGACACTGGCCTCAGCCGATGACATCACGAATCTGCTGCGCAATGGTCTCGTGCTGACCGTCGTCGCGGCGGCCCTGGGCGTGCTCGGCCTCCTGCTGCACCTGCTCGCCAATGGTATCCGCAAGATCATCCAGATGGCCTTCTCCGTGCTCGTGATTGTCGCGGCGCTCGTCTTCCTGTTCGTCATGGTGCTGCCACGCGTGAACACCATCCAGAACCTGAACGACAAGATCGTGCCGTTCGCCACCACCATGCGCGATTACTGCCAGACGCCGCTCAACCAAACGCACGCCGACCTCCTCGACGCGCTCAACCGCACCCAGGGCGCGGCTGACGACGCCACCTTCGCCGCTGCGATGCAGTCGGCGGTCACTGCCCTGCAAAAGGACTCGACCGACCTCACCAACGCGTTGACCAAACTCAACGCCACCACCGCGCCCGACTCGAAATATCAGGATCTGCTCAATGATTGCAAAGCCACCGTCCAGGCCCAGAACGACTTCCTGAGCAATCCCAACGGCGCGAACGCCATCCCGCTGCCCCCGCCATTCAACGCCCTGGCGGCGAAGGTGGACGGTATTGACCTGCTCAAGAACTCCGGCGCCATCGCGGCTGGTCTCGCGCCGCTCAAGGTTCCCGCAGGCACGATGGAGCCGCTAGTGGCCCAGGCACTCACCCAGGTCGTCTCCGTCACCAACCCCAAACTCACCGCCGAGGGCGACCAGCTTAGCAATGACATCAGCGACACCCTGACCAACAATCTGGCCCCGTTCAAAGTAGACACCGCTAGCATCGTCGGCTAGCCACTACCCGCAACCAGCCTGATCCATCCCGACACCGCACGAAACCACTGGTTCCGCGCGGTGTCCTATTTTTTCGCGCTCATCCCAGCCAACCCGTCATCAAAACATCACTTTGACTATTCTTGAACTATTGTGGTAGCATCTCCGCAGAGGTGTTGCCCATGATCGTTATTGACCGTGTAGCCCTGGCGCTCAGCGATCCCATCCGCCTGCGCATTCTCGATCTGCTGGCGGCGGGGCGCGATGCCGCATGCTGCTCGCCCGCGAACGCCGAAGCGCCAGAGGCCATCTGCGCCTGCGATCTGCTAGCCGCGCTGGATATCGCCCCCTCAAAGCTCTCGTATCACATGAAAGAACTGCGCGAGTCCGGCCTGACGCGCGAGCGCAAACGCGGGCGCTGGCATTACTACACCCTGGATACAGCGGCGCTGGACGGGTTCCGCGCCGCGCTGGAACAACGCTATCTGTCGGATAGGGCCATGGCCCAGAGGAGAGTTCCCATGTCGAATGATGCGGCGAATACTACGGAAGCTGACGCCACGCGAGCCAGCGAGAACGCGGAAATTACCGAGGCCGTGCGGGCGCGCTACGGCGGCATCGCCGTCAGCGTCTTGCAGGGGCAGGAGCAAGCGGCAAGTTGCTGCGGCGACACAAGCGCCAGCGCGGACGCCGCGTGCTGTGGCGGCAGTGCAACGACGACCGGTGACCGTATCTCAGCGGGCCTCTACGCGGCGAATGAGCTAGACGGCGTGCCGCTGAAAGCTGCGCTGGCTTCGCTTGGCTGCGGCAATCCCACCGCGCTAGCGGAGCTGCATGCGGGCGAGACCGTGCTCGATCTCGGCAGCGGTGGTGGCATTGACGTGCTGCTCTCCGCACGCCGTGTTGGGCCAACGGGCTTCGCCTACGGTCTGGATATGACCGATGAGATGCTCGATCTGGCGCGCAAAAATGCCGCCGAGGCAGACGCGACCAACGTCGCATTCCTCAAGGGCGACATCGCCGCCATCCCCCTGCCCGACGCCAGCGTAGACGTCATCATCTCCAACTGCGTCATCAACCTCGCGGCGGACAAAGCGCCGGTGCTGCGCGAAGCCTTCCGCGTGCTGAAGCCGGGCGGGCGCTTCGCCGTCTCCGATATCGTCATTCACGGCGGCCTGCCAGCCGATCTGCTGGATACCGCTGAACTGCGGCGCGACCTCTCCTCCTGGGCAGGCTGCATCGCCGGCGCACTGACTGACGAAGAATACCGCTCTGGGCTGATCGCCGCTGGCTTCACCGACATAGACCTCGAAGTCACCCGCCACTACAGCGTTTCCGACCTCGGCACGCCGACACCAGCCTGGGTCGCGCGGCTGGGCGACGATCTCGCCACCCGCGTCGTCGCGAGCTTTGCCAGCACCTTCGTCCGCGCCCGCAAACCAACCGCCTGAACCAAACCAACCTCCATTATCTTGCCCCTGCTCCGCGACGGGAACAGGGGCGCACGCCTTTTGTCCTGGGTCACCTGTGGCGCAATTCACAGGCGTGCGCCGCCCGAATCAAGTACACTTGTCCTTGTCGCGGTAGGTCGCTGTGTCTGCCGCAAAGCGAGAGGGGAAGTGCAGCATGCGGAAGCTGGTAGCAACATTGTTCGTGCTGATGGTCACGCTGAGTCTTTCGGCCTGTTTTCCGGGTCAGCAGCAGGCATCCGCGCCGCTGCCCACGCCCGATACGGCGCTCGTCAGCGCCATCAGCCACAAGGTCGCCGCGCTCTACGGCGAGAGCAATCCCCAAATCGTCAGCGTCAAAGCCGATGTCACGGTAGACTCCACGCACGCGCCCATGGATTCCGTCTTCCTGACTGGCTCCTTCCAGAAGGGGACGCTCCACGCCACCCACCTCAGCTTTTCGATGCTCGCCAGCGGAAAACAAGTCTGGGCCGTGCGCGCCTCCGACGACACCAACCAAACCATCTGGATAGACGATAGCATCACGGTGTAGAACGCATCCCACACAACATGATTGACAGGGCCACTTCCCTTCGCTATTATCTCAATATCCATTGAGCTATATGGCGCGTTCAGGCGCGGGGGGCTTTGATGGCACAGACGAACTCGACGCCAACCAAAGACACGCAGGCACTCGACGCAACGCGGATCACGGCGCTGCTCAAGGCGCTGGCGGACCCGACGCGGCTGCGGCTGTATCTGCTGCTGCGGCGGGGCGAGGCATGTGTCTGCGAACTGGCAGCGGAGCTAGAGCTTGCGGAGAATCTGGTTTCACACCACCTTGGCGTCCTTCGACGGCTAGGGCTGGTACGCGACCGCCGCGATACCGCAGATGCGCGCTGGGTCTACTACACACTCGACACAGGCACACTTCGCCAGTTGGCCGCCGAGCTAGGTCTGCTCTTCAATCCCGACACCATCGGCACGCGCACCCCTACGTGTGGGCCAGCGGCGCTGCTGACACCTCAACGCGCGACACCTCGCCAGCGCGCTTCCGATTCATCCCGCTAATCGCGCCCACCACGGCCATAGGAGCGTCATATGTTCGCAAATATCTCAACGGACATTGAGGCAATAAAGATCGAGCCATCAGAGCGCGACGAACGGTAATGCGCGGCCAGTCGCATATGGAGAACATCGGTATGGCAGTGCAGCCACCAGCAATCCAGCGAGACGAAGAACAGCAAGAACCCACATCCGTGCATGCGAGGGGCGAGACGCGCCCTGCACGTACTCCAGCGGCGTTGGCCGCGTGTGTCGCCGAGTTCATCGGCACGTTCGCACTGGTCTTCGCTGGCTGCGGCGCGATCATGGTGGATCATCTCTCCGGCGGACAGGTCACGCATGTCGGCGTCGGCCTCGTCTTTGGCCTGGTCATCGCCGCAATGATCTACGCGACCGGCCACATAAGTGGCGCGCATCTCAATCCCGCAGTGACGCTCGGATTCGTGCTCGCGCGGCACTTTCCGGCGAGGAGGCTAGCAGGCTACTGGCTGGCGCAGATCGGCGGGGCGGTCGCGGCGGCGCTGGCGCTGCGCCTGTTGCTGGGGAATGTGGCGCGTCTCGGCGCAACACTGCCAGCGGGCAGCGGTGGCGCCTGGCAATCGTTCTGGATGGAGGCGCTACTGACCTTCTTCTTGATGTTTGTAATTATGGCCGTCGCGACCGACACCCGCGCCGTAGGGCAGGCAGCGGCGCTCGCTATCGGCGCCACGGTGGGGCTAGAGGCGATCTTCGCTGGGCCGATCAGTGGCGCTTCGATGAACCCCGCGCGCTCGCTAGGTCCGGCCTTGGTGGGTACGATGTGGACGGCACAATGGGTCTATCTGTTCGCACCATTGCTCGGCGCGAGCGTGGCTGCACTGCTCTACCGCTGGCTGCGTGATGCCAGCAGCGGCACGAACACGACGGAACGCGAGGAGGATGCCCTATGACCAACGAACCAACCACTTCAGCACCCATCCGCGTGCTCTTCCTCTGCACGCACAACTCCTCGCGGTCGCAGATGGCCGAGGGGCTGCTGCGTGCGCGCGGCGGTCCGCGCTATCGCGTCTTCAGCGCGGGAACACATCCACGCGCCGTGCATCCGCTGGCGGTGCGGGCCATGGCCGAGATCGGCATAGACATCAGCGAGGCGGCGGGCCACCGCGCGAAAAGCCTGGACGAATTCGCGAGCCAGCCGCCGCTGGATCTGGCTGTCACCGTCTGCGACGATGCGGCGGAGGAATGCCCATTCTTCCCCGGCGCGCGGCGGCAGGTCCACTGGGGCTTCCCCGATCCAAGCGCGGCCACCGGCACGGAAGAGCAACGGCTGATAGTCTTCCGCGCCGTGCGCGACGCCATCGCCGCCCGCATTGACGCCTTCCTGCGCGAACATCCATCCCCCGCGTAGGGACATGCGAAGTACACCCCGCGTTCCAGCCCAATCGCTTGACGGCCAGTGGCGGGCTGGCTGCTCTCAGCGCTCACACCCGCCAGCGCCCTGCCCTACCTCGGCCTGCTAAAATAGCGATGTGTGTCTATGTTACACCTGCGAATGAGGAGCATACGTGTATGGAAGGAACAATTCGCCCGGCGGTGAAAGACGACGTGCCAGCCATCGCCGCGCTGGCTGATGCGCGCCGTCAGCAATATCAGCGCTATCAGCCGCGCTTCTGGCGTCCAGCGGCGGATGCGCGCGAGCGCCACGAGCCATTCCTCGAACAGCTAGTGACGGGCGACCGCGCCATCGTCCTCGTGCATGAGCGCGACCATACGGTTGACGGCTTTGTGATCGCGCAGATCGTGCCCACCCCACCGGTCTACGATGCCGGTGGCCCCACCTGTAGCATAGACGACTTCTGGATCGCTGCGGATGCCGGCTGGTTAGTTGCGGGCCGCGCGCTGCTCGAAGCAGCGATGACTGAAGCCAGGACGCAGGGCGCGATGCAGACTGTCGTCGTCTGCGCCTATCTGGATGAACCGAAGCGCGCGATGCTCGCCGAGATTGGCTATACCCCCGCCTCCATCTGGTACGTGCGGGACAATTAAGTGGGTGGCCGTTGACTCTTTAGCAACTTCCGAGGACACATCGCATTGCATGCCAGACCCATCCTTGCCCGACTGACTGCAATGTTTTAGAGGCTACTCTCTTAACCGTGACGCTTCTTTGCAGGGAGGCTTGACATTTAAATGCGAGGCAGCTATAGTTTGCTATGTGGCTGCCAGTTAGTTGAGCGTTGTCCTCTCATGCCGCCCGTGGACGGGCGTTGTCCTCTCATGCCGCCCGTGGACGGGCGTTGTCCTCTCATGCCGCCCGTGGACGGGCGTTGTCCTCTCATGCCGCCCGTGGACGGGCGTTGTCCTCTCATGCCGCCCGTGGACGGGCGTTGTCAAAGGAGCAGTTGGTTGAAGAGAAGGTTTTACTGGGCATTGGCCATTATCAATGCGATGGCCATCGTTGGGATGACATTTATTCAGGGTAGCATAGCATCGGCCGCTCCGCGATCCCAGGTGTCCTCTCCAATCGTCATTGTGGCTCGTGATACTACTGCCGCATCCCATTGTGTTACCATGCGTACCGTAACCTTTCATGGACACACTGTGACACGTACAACCGCACCATGCTTGCCAGGCACGGTTGTCTCGGCAATTCGGGTTCCTCTTACTGAGGCAATAGCGCGACACGAAATGTACGCCATCTTACCTGCAGCATCAAGTTCGCAGACAGAGAAGGCGCAGATTGAAGCGCGTGTTGGCATACTCCTGGCAAATGTTCGCCTAGCAGCACAACAAAGCGCCCACCGAGAAGCTCCGCAGCCTGAACTTGCGTGCGGCAGCACAGGAACAGTATCTGTTTACTGGACCCCCAGTTGGGATGCGTCAACTGAGTTCCTTTCGTATACTACGTACCTTCACACGTCGGATTGTAAGTACGCTTACATCGAAGAAACCGACATTGAGGAGTACATATATCACATACGCGGGTACTGGCTGAACGCAAAATACGGCGGAAACACCTGGAACTTTGGATGCTCTATAAATCCAGTAGAGGATCCGCCGGGCGACGTATACTACATTGACCACAATGAAACGCTGGGCTATTACATGGTGCAGACGGTTGCCAATGGGTGTGGACTTGGAAACTCCACAGATACCGTCAGCATGGGGCCTCTGAATTGATCTTCCGTGGGCTAGTGATGGAAACGCACTGACCCATTGTTTGATGGATGCGTTCTTCTACAACCGGCAGCCAGAGTCATTGCTTGCATCTTCGGTTGACACAAATGGTGTCAGTTGTTAGGCCAAGGGAGAAACCGATGGACCGAACCGTGTTGAGCATCAACCTGAATGCACGCACTACCCTTCGATTGGCAGAGCTTGTAATGGGCTTGGCTGCTGCCGTCGTCGGCTTAACCGCGCTCTACAACCTGCTCTTTGGGCCAACGTTTGTCATCGTGCGGCAGACGGGCAGGGTTCCGGGCAGCTTGTTTGACGAACTCCACAACACCGGAACGTTTCCGGCCCTGCTGGTGGGGTTCGGTATCGTGTTCGCCGTCATCGCCATCAGCGCGCTCGCACACACGGCGAGCGGGCGCAACGCCAGCCGCATCGTGCTCTGGCTGGCGACGCTGACCCTCGTCGCCCTCACTGCTATTTGGTATTTCGATGCGGGACTGTTCTTCGTGCCCGGCGCGGCGCTCGCATTGGCAGCCTGCGTCCTCTCGTTAACCTGGAAGCGCGCCGCCTCGCGGTAGCACACTGCGCATGGTGCGCATGGTGGGCATGGCGGGCATGGCGGGCATACCTTCCGAAAGGCGAAAGACATGCCCGCTTCCCATACCTCAGCCGAGCGTGAACCGATGCACCGCCACGCGCGCCATATCGCCATCGGGCGGCCAGGCGCGCTCGTAGATCGTCGTATCATCGCGCCAGCCAGCGGCGTGCGCGGCGGCCACGAAGGCCAGCGACACGCGCCGCCCCGGCTCCGCCAGCCAGAATTGCCCGCCCCGCGCGAGGATGCACGGCGCCAACGCCAGCAGCGGCTCCAAATTCTCCTGCTCATACAGCACGTCGGCGGCGAGCAGCAGCGCGACCGGCCCCGCCTGCGCGCAGGCGGCGCGTCCCGCCTCGGTCCGC
This sequence comes from Ktedonobacterales bacterium, assembly GCA_030167145.1. GTDB lineage: Bacteria > Chloroflexota > Ktedonobacteria > Ktedonobacterales > JADMIN01 > SMAG-U1939. Next base: position 2,488,881 of record CP126532.1, read on the forward strand.
CAGTCCACCAGCAGCGTGCGCGGCGCACGGGCGGTATTCCGCAGCGTGTTATAGCGCGTGAAGAGCAGCGCCTCGGCAAAGCAGTCGGCAGCCCAGAGATCGGCCCCAACTTCCAGCGCCGCCGCCGCCGTCACCCCCAGCCCGCAGCCCAATTCCAGCACGCGCCCTCTCCGCGCCGCATCAGGTTGCAGCAGCAGCGCCTCCGCCAGCGCCAGCCCACTCGGCCACAGCAGCCCCCAGTACGGCATGTGAACTCCCGCCGCCACCATCGCCCGCGCCTGCGCAGCGGCATCTGTGGCTGTATGTTCGCCAGCCACCCCCGCGGATGTGGGCGCATGAGCGACGAAAGCGTCGAGCGGGGCATCAGGATTGGCGGGGAGCGCGATGCGATAGGGATGCGACGCGCCAGGGAAGCTCAAGTCCAGGTCGCGCAGCGCATAGACCTGGCGCATGCGCTGGCGCAGCGACGCCAGGGCAGGTATGCTGTCGGTGGGCAAAGTATCGGACATATGTGCTCAGGCAAAGTGGCCCGCGCTGGCCAGCGGCGCGGCGGGATGCTCATTGTCGGTGATGTCATCGGGTTGGGCGGCGGGCAACATGAACGCGAAGGTGCTGCCAAAATTGGCCGCGCTCTCGTGCAGCCAGATGTCGCCGCCCATGCCGCGCACGATCTGGCGGCAGATATAGAGGCCCAGGCCGGTGCCGCGTATCTGGCTGGCGCGCGCCGAATCGGTGCGCGCGAAGCGCTCGAAGAGCCGCGCCCGCTCATCCGGCGGAATGCCCATACCCTGGTCGCTCACCGTCACGATGAAGTACGGCTGCGCGGCGGCCAGCGTCACCAGCGCGGGCAGCGGTGCGGTGGGATTGCCTTCCTGCCCATCTTCTCCGGCGAACTGCGGCATCACCAGCGTGGGACGCTCCTCGATGCTTCCGCTAGTGAACGCCGTCGCAGGCGGCATCGTCTCGCGGGCGCTGATCGGCGTGCCGAACTCCGCAAGCACGCAACGCACCACCACCGATCCGCCGTGCGGGCTATACTTGATGGCGTTGCTCACCAGATTTTCGAGCACCTCTTTCAGGCGGCTCAGATCCGCGCGCACATACAGGTCGGGCCGCACCTCAGCGAGCAACTCGTGGTTGCCGCCCTGCGCCTGCTGCAACTCGCGATACGAGCGCAGCACCGCGTCCACCACGCTGGCCAGCCGCACCGGGCTGGTATGCAGCTCGAAGCGGCCCGTATCTAGCCGCGAGGTTTGCAGCAGCCGCTCCGCAATCTCCGCCAGCTCCTGCGCGGAGTCCGCCGCGCGGCGCAAGAAGTCGCGTGCGCGGGCGTCATCGCGCGAGCCGGTATAGTCCACCAGCAGTTCCAGAAAGCCCTGCACGCCGGTCAGTGGGGTGCGTAGCTCGTGCGACGCGGTGGCGATGAAATCGTCTTTCATGCGGTCGAGTTCGCGCTGCTTGCGATACGCCCGCTCCAGTTCCACGAACGTGCGCGCGTTCTCGATGGCTTGGGCGGCCTGCGCCGCGAAGAGGTCGAGCAGCCAGAGGTCATCGTCGGTGAAGACGCGGAGTTCAGCGCCGTCCACCACTTCCAGCACGCCGATCACCTGACCGCGCTGGATCAGCGGCACGGCGATGATCGCGCTGGGGTCTTCCGCGTCGTAGATCGCGGCGCGGGCGGGATACAGCCGGTAGTCATCCACCAGCATACCTTTGCGCGCCTGCACGACGCGCCCCGCCAGCCCCTCGCCCGCGTGCAACCGCGTGCCAGAATAGTCGTGGCGCAGCCCCTGGCTGACCAGCACTTCGAGGTCGTTGTAGCGCGGCTCGCAGACGTAGACCATCCCCGCGCGGGCGCTGAGCAGCGCAATCGAGCGACGCAGGATGTCGGCCAGCAGTTCGCTGGGGTCCGCGCCAAGCTGGCTGGCCACTACCAGCGATGTGGCGTGCAGCGTCATCATCTGCGCGATGCGCTCCTGCGCCACCTCCGCCACCTCTTGCGCCCGCTGCCGCGCCTGCACCAGCCGTGTCACATCCACCGCCACCACCAGCACGCCGTCCGCGCCGGTAGCGGAACCCGCCAGCGGCGAGCTGGTGACATTCCAGTAGGTCATGCCCCGGTCGGGCTGGTGAACGGGCAGTTCGGTCATCGCCTGGGCTTCCCCGCTCGTATAGGCGGCGTCGAGGCGCAACATGGTGGCAAAGCCAGCGGCGCGTTCCGGCAGCACGTCGTCGAGCCGCCGGTCGGTGAGCGACAGCTCACTATCCAACCCCAACAGCAGATTGAAGGTGGGATTGGATAGCGCGAAGGTATGCTCCGCGCCGGTCAGCACCGCCACCGCGACCGGCGTATGGCGCACCACGGTCTGCGACAGCGCCTCCTGACTGCGCGAGTAGCTGAGCAGGCGATCACGGTCGGCGGCCAACGCGGTGAGATCGGCGAGTTCTTCGAGCGTTTGCAGGTGGCGCGCGTTCAGCCGTGTCTGCGCGCCCACCGCCAGCACCCCGAAGAACTGCCCTCGCGCCCGCAACGGATACGCCGCCAGCGTGCCAAGCGCCGTGGGCGACGCAAGCGGCAGCGGCGCGGCGAGCCGCTCCACCCACTCGCCAGTGAGCGCGGGATCGGCGGCATCGCTATAGACGATGGGACGACGCGCGGCGGCGACCTCGCGCACCAGTTGCCCAGCGGATGGCGCGCTGCGCGGGAGCCACTCACTGCCAGCCTCAAGCGCGCCGCTGCCCTCCGCTCCGATGGCGCCATGCGCGCGAAGCGAGGTCGCATCAGCCCGCAGCCGTAGCGCGGGCGCTAGCTCTTCGCCGCCGATGCGGCCCCGCGCGCTGGCCCACGGCGCGAGATCGGCAATCCACAACTGCGCCGTGGCGGGCGCGAGCGTGGCGGCGAGCGTGGCAGTGAGCGTGCGCGCGGCTTCGTCCAGGGCGCCATTGAGCAGCGCCAAACGCAGATCGGGCAGCGCGGGCGTCAGCAGATCAGGCGGCGGCAGCGTGGGGCGCAGTTCCGAGGTGATGCGCGCTCGCTCCACCAGCCCCAGGATGGCGCTCTCGCGGGCGCGTCCGCGTCCCCCTGCGCGGCGGGTACGCTTGGGCGCGCTCGCATCAGCGGCATCCACTGCGGCAGCAGCAGACGTGGGCGGCGGCGCGGTGTGGCGCGCACGCGACCGCGCGGCGCGTGGTTTCGGCGTGGTGGGCGTAGGCGCGGGCGAAGGCACGGTGGGCAGCGGCGTCGCGGCGGGCGTGGGCGTCGCGGCGGTCGGCGGTTGGGGAGTCTGGTTGGCAGCGGCGGCGGATGCGCGCCGTCCGCCGCGTTTGCGTGGTTCTTCGGTCATAGACGCCCCCTGGTCTTTTCGGGTCTTCTTGGGTCTTCTTGTGAACTGGCGCCACCGTCGCCGTGTGCGCAGCGCGGCAGCCGGGAGAACCGCACGCTGCACTGTAGTGTACGCAGCGCGGCTGGCGCTGGTCAATGTGCGCCGCCCTTTGCGCCAGAGTCTCTCGCCTCCAACCCGCGACGGCGGGTTGCGCGGCCAGCGGCCATAGAGGCGCGGTTTCAACCGCCCGCTCCGCGCCGCCCTTTGCGCCCTCTATGCTGAAGAAGAACGTATCAGGCGTCGAGAGATCACATCAGGTGTACGGGTGGGGGATAACAAAAGAACGGTGGAAAAGAGAAGCGGCTGGCAGATCGCGTGATCTGCCAGCCTGCGTTGCCATCAATACCTAGCGCACGTCGTAGACGTAGAGCGTGTCGCCGTCGCTCTGCGCCCAGACGACGGCAGTTGCGGTCGTATCCGCGAAGGCGGCGGAGGCGATCTGGCGCTCGATAGCGGCCGCCGCGCTGTGGCGCAGATCGTAGGCGTGGGTGTGCGCGTCGCTCGCCCAGACCAGCAGCGGACCGGCGGCGTCTACGCTTGTGACATCGGCGCGGGGCGCTACCTGCCACTGATGCCCATTACTCAGGGTCATCGCTTCCAGCGAGCCGTTGAGCTGCCTCAGCGTCTGCGCTTCCACATCCGGGGTCACGCCCGTCATCGTCGTCGCCATACCGGCGAGCGCCGTGGACGAGACATCCACCCAGGCCAGCGTGCCACTGGCCGCCGACGGATGAAACGCCGTCTGGTCGGGAACGACCTCGCTGGTGTGGCCCGCGCTGTCGCGCTGCCAGATGGCGCTCTGCAATCCGGCGGCGCTGTCGAACGAGACATCGGCCCAATAATAGGAGCCATTCTCCGCCGAGGGGTCGGTCAGCAGGTGGCCGGTAGCGCTGGTCTGGCTCAGCACGCTGGTGACGGGCGTGCCCGACGCGAGATCCACGCGCAGCAGCACGCCGTCGCCGCTGGCGTTCGCGCCCGCGATCAGCACGCCGTCGCCGCTGGCCCAGACGCCGCCGAGCGTGGTCAGCGTGTCGCCGGATGTGGACGCGCTATCCAGCAGCGTCAGCGGAGCGGTCTGCGTATCGTCCGGCGCGGCCAGGCTGCGCGCGTTGAGGGTCCAGTGTGCGCTGGAGGCGCCCGCGCCGGTGAGCCAGATGGCCCACGAGTTGGTGAGCGCGCGGATCGAGACCTGATCCGCCACGGGCATCGCCAGCAGCGGATAGGCCCGTTGATCGCGGCGGCTTTCGGCGAAGACCATCTGCTGCCCGGCGGCATCGAGCGCGCTATACACCAGCCATGTGCTGCTGGCCAGCGCGCTGGTGGCGGCGATGTAGCGCGCGGCGACGGGATACTGCGCGATATGCGGCGTGGTGTTCTGTGGCGCGGTGTTGCGCTGGTCGTTGCCGTTGCCGACGCTCGCGGCCTGCTGGCCGAACGCGCCGCCACCGAGCAGCGGGGCGACCCGTGTCATCAGCAAGGTGATGGCGATAGCGGCGGCGGCGGCCAGCGCGAAACGCGGCGCCATGGCGATGCGGCGGGCACGGCGCGCGCCACTGGCAGAGCGCACGGCGGGTAGCTCAGGGTTGGTGGCCTGGCGGCTGAGCCGGGCAATGGCTGGCGCGACCTGGCGCTCTTCGGCGCGGATGGCGGCGAAGACGCGCTCGCGGAACGCTGGCGGCGCGCTCAGCGTGGGCAACTGGCGAATGTGCTCGCCCGCCTCACGGTAGGCGGCCTCGCGCTGGCGGCAGTCCGCGCAGGTGGTGAGGTGCTGGGTGAGGGTGGCGAGGTCGCCGGGTGTCCACTCGTCGCGGCGATACGCCGCGAGCAGCGCACGGACCCGCGCGCAGTCGCCGCTTACCCGCCGATTTCCTGCTGGTAGAGCGTTATGAAACGTTCGCGCGCCCGCATGAGCCGCATCTTCACGGCTGAAGCGCTGACGTTGAGAACTTCCGCGATCTCCTGGCATGAGAACCCTTCGTGCTCGTAGAGCAGCAGGCAGGTGGCATACTTGGCGGGGAGACGCTTGAGTACGCTCTCGACGATCTCCCGGTCGGCCACCCGCTGCTCGAAACGGCCACCGTCATAGCCGCCAGAGAAGGCCCCAGCCGCCGCGGTCAAATGCTCCTCGGCGCTTTGCTGCTGGTAGGTGGAGTCCGCGCCGGGCATGCCCGCGCCAACGCCACGGTCTTCGTTGAAGAGCGATAACGGCAGCCAATTGATTAAGCGCCGTCGGCGCAGCGCATCGGTCGCCGTATTTGAGGCGATGCGATACAGCCACGACGAGAGCGCGGCAGCTTGAATAGTCGTGCCGCCAGCGAGCGCGCGATAGGCTTTGACGAACACATCTTGCGCAAGGTCATAGGCTTGTTCGCGGTTGCCCACCAGCCGGTAGACGAAATTGATAATCGGCGTCTGAAAGCGCGTGAAGATCTCCTCGAAATCATCCACGCCGACGACTGGGCCACTCTCCACCGGCGGCCCGCTCGGCTCAGGGGCGGCGAAAGGGAGTTCACCCTCCGCCACCGCTGCGGGAGCGGGATATTCCTCCGCGACGGATTTGGGCGCGGTTCGCCTGGCGCCGCCCGCTGTTTTGCGCGGCTGCGCGGCCTCAGGCCGTTTCGCGGGACGGGTCGCGCGCGGTCGCGCGTGTTCTGCCCCACTTGAGTTGTACAGACGAAGCGGCTGTTCCATCGGTTACACCACTGAACCTCGTGGGATTGCCGGATACGAGCGCGCGAGCCATATCTCGCGCGACGGGCGTCCGCCGGACGCCCCTACGGAAAGGGTGGAAATTTGGGTTGGCAGCGCAGATGCGGCACTCTGGCAGACAAGAACGTCTGCCCCACTGGTAGGACAAACATGCTTGTCTGTCGGCCCAGGAAGGAGGTGGGTAAGCATGTCCGCCCCACCGCTGGTCTCCGGCATGGCCGTGGCTGCTGCTGGCTGCTCCCCCAGTATACCAAACGGGTCGCATATTGCATTGTGTATCGCCCACTACTCCTATTCGCCCACACGGGTCGCCCATGCGGCGGACGGTGTGCCGCCGCCCGCCGCGACACCCATCCGCAGGGGCGTCCGGCGGACGCCCGCCGCGACACCCATCCGTAGGGGCGTCCGGCGGACGCCCACCGCGACACCCATCCGTAGGGGCGTCCGGCGGACGCCCGCCGCGAGCCGAACCAGTAGTCCGGGACGTTTGTCTCAGTGTGACATGTGATGCTATACTTTGTATAGTATTGGATGGTTTCACGTGAAACCCGCGAAACAACGAACGAGAGGAGTCCGGAATTCATGTCCGCACAGCAACCTGCGGAGCACGCGATTATGATGTATTCGACCACCTGGTGCGGCGATTGCCGACGCGCGAAGCGTGTCTTCGCGGCGCTGGGTGTGCCATATACCGAGATTGATATCGAGCAAGACCCAGCGGCGGCGGAGATGGTGAAGAAGGTCAACGGCGGAATGAGCAGCGTGCCGACGATTGTCTTCCCCGATGGCAGCGTGCTGGTGGAGCCGTCGAACGCGGCGCTTGAGGCAAAGCTGGCGCCGTTCACTGAGAAGGCCAGTTGAGACGGGCGGCGCGGCATGTGGTCGGTGGGTGGCGTTCGCCATCCACCTGCACCACAAGACGCGCGGAGCATCACCGCGAGCGCTACACAGGCCCTTTTGGGCTATCCACTATCTATCCACTTTTTATTCGCCGTCGCTGATTGCCGCTCGTGCGAAGCAGTGGCGCGGCTGGTGGCCAGCATCCGCATAATAGCCGCATCCCAGCATGAATGCCGGGGCTAATCCCGTCCGCACGCCTCCCTTGTTCTTCACCGGCCGCACACTCGCCACCGGATTCCTCCTGGCATTCATGCCACCTGCCCGTCCCACGCCCATCTCGCCCTCCATCACTCCCCACATCCGCGATTACCCGTGGCATTCATGCTACGTCCTCACCTCAGCGCCCATCGCGCCCATCGCGCGAATTCGGCCATTCCTGGCCGACCACCTACCCCTACAATCCTTGCACATATCGAATAAATGTTCTATACTGTCAACCAAACACGGTGAGCCGTAGATCCGGCGCCGCGCACCCTCCCTGGGCAATACCCACATGCCCCACGGAACCGCGCGGCGCTTTCTCTTTGCCCACCGCATGTGTACCGCTGTACCGCCGCCGTCTCGGCGGCCCATCTCGCTACCAATCAGGAGGTTCCATCTATGTCCGCCATCCGTGCCTACCCGACCAACATCACCCCCGCCGATCCGACCGCACCGACCGCGCAACCCGTTCGGGCGGCATCCCCCGCGCACCTTCAGCCCACGCCAACCGCCACAACCGACCCTACTGCCCTCGCCGACGCCTACCACGCTCTCGACTACACCGACCCCGCCAGCCTCTACGCCTTCTTCCACTCCCTCCCACCGCATCTCGCCGCCGCCCTCGACCACCTCGACACCCTCGACCCCGACGACCACGCCACCCAGGACGCCGACCACGCCTTCGCCCAACTCCTCGCCCAGGAACTCTACACCGCCACCTCTGACAAAAAATCGGCAGCATCGGCAACTCCCCAACCCACCATCACCCCCGCCGTTGTAGGGGCGATGCCCGCATCGCCTGCTGGATCGCCCTCTCGCACCCCACCCACCCTCCGCGCGCACATCGAAAAATCGGCAGAATCGGCAACTCCCACCCCCATCACCACTGCGACTCCCCCTCCAACCACCACCGCCACCGCAACCACCACCGCCGATACCACCGGCATTCATGCCACCGCGCCCGTGCTCCGGCCATTGATGGCCGAGGCTGCCACCACGCCCGTGCTCCGGCCATTGATGGCCGAGAGCGCCGAGAGCGCCGAGAGCGCCCGCACCCCTCATATCCCCCACGCCCCCCATCCCGACCGCATCCCCCTGCGCGACCAAGCCTTCGCCCTCCACTGCCACGGCCTCCGCGCCCCCGCCATCTCACAACAACTCGGCGTCCCCCAGCGCACCATCCGCGCCTGGATCGCCGCCATCCAGGACGAGATCCGCGCCGATTCTCTCCACACCTACACCAACCAGCTCACCACCGCCCTCGAAGGGCTACGCCAACTCCTCGCCGCCGCCTGGGCAGGCTACGAAACTGACGCCGCCCTCCACCACTCCCTCATCGCCCAAGCCTTCCCCACCACCCCACACGAAAAATCGGCAGAATCGGCAACTCCTCACCCCCTCCCCGACGCGGGGAGGGGGCCGGGGGGAGAGGTCCGCCCGCCCCGCATCCCCTGCCGTCCCGACGCCTACCTGCGCGTCGCCCTCAACGTCCAGCGCCAGATCATCCGCCTCCTCGGCCTCGACCGCCCCCAGCGCACCCCATCACCCTCATCCTCACAAAATCAAAAATCGGCAGAATCGGCAACTCCCTCTCCAGCCCGCGTAGGCGGGCTTCGCGGCGGCACGCCATCCAGGCGCGGTTTCAACCGCCAGCCCGCGCTCACCCATCGCGAACGTCGCCGACTCCTGCACGCCACTCTGCCCTCCCCTTCCCTCGCAGGGAAGGGGCCGGGGGTTAGGTCCGCCACTTGACCGCCAGCGCATTTCATCTCATAATGCGACGTGCCGGTGTAACACGCATGTACCGCCGCTGGGATGGCGGCACATGATGACCGTGCGCTGTTCGGCCAGAAGGAAATGTATGGATACCAATGCGCCGCTACGCGACTATCTCGACCATCTGCGCCTCATCAAAGGCAGCGGCCTCGCCGTGGACGAGCGCAGCTACTACCCCGCGCTGGACCGCCTCTTCAACGGCATCGGCGCGGAGCTTAACCCGCGTGTGGTCGCCATTGATGACATCGCCGACACCGGCGCGGGCCATCCTGATTACGCGCTGCAAGTCGAGACCACGCACGATACCCGCGCCGTCGTCGAAGCCAAGCCCACCACCACCGACCTCGACGCGCTTATAAAGTCGGAGCAGGTGCGGCGCTACCTGGGTTTCTACGGCCTCTGCCTCGTCACCAACCTGCGCCAGTTCGCCCTCGTGCGCCAGAATCCCGACGGCCAGCCCCACGAGATCATGCGCTACACCATCGAAGACAGCGACACCCTCTTCTGGCGCACCCCCATCGAAACCCTCGTCCAGCGCCACGGCGCGCGCATCAGCGACTTCCTCACCAGCGTCCTCCTGTGGGATGCCCCGCTCACCCGCCCCAAAGACCTCGCCGAAGCCCTAGCCCGCTACGCCCGCGAAGCCCTGCGCCGCATCGAACACCGCTCCGACGCCAGCCTTATCGCCCTGCGCGCCGCCCTCTCCGAAGCGCTGGGCCTACGCTTCACCGACGAGCAGGGCGAACACTTCTTCCGCTCGTCGCTCGTCCAGACGCTCTTCTACGGCCTCTTCAGCGCGTGGGTGGTCTGGAGCCGCGCCCACCCCAGCGGCGACCCCGACGGCTTCCGCTGGCGCGAGGCGGGCGACTACCTGCGCCTGCCGGTGATGCGCGAACTCTTCGAACATACCGCCATTGCCGGGCAGCTCGAAATGCTCGATATCCGCAAGCCGCTGGAATGGGCCGAGGCCACCCTGCGCCGCACTAGGTGGCAGCAGTTCGCCGCCGCCTTCGATCAGGGCGACGCCGTCAACTATTTCTATGAGCCGTTCCTCGAAGCCTACGACCCCGACCTGCGCGAGCAGTTGGGCGTCTGGTACACCCCGCGCGAGATCATCACCTATCAGGTGGCGCGGGTGGACCGCCTGCTGCGCGACGAGTTGGGCATTGCCGATGGGCTGGCCGACGAGCGGGTCGTCGTGCTGGACCCCGCGACTGGCACCGGCGGCTACGTGCTGGAAGTGCTGCGCACCATAGACGCCACGCTGCGCGAGTCTGGCGCGGGGGCCACTCGTGCGCTGCGGCTGCGCCAGGCTGCGACCCAGCGCGTCTTCGGCTTCGAGATTCTGCCCGCGCCCTTCGTCGTCGCGCATCTACAAATCGCCACGCTGCTCGCCGCGCACGAGGCCGCGCTGGAAAAGAGCCAGCGCGCGGGGGTCTATCTCACCAACGCGCTCACCGGCTGGAAAGAGCAGACGCACCAGCAGGCCACGCTGGCGGGCTGGCCCGCGCTGAAAGGCGAGCTAGAGACCGCCACGCACGTCAAGCACGACGCCACGATTCTGGTGATTTTGGGCAATCCGCCGTATTACGGCTTTGCGGGCGTCGCCGAAGACGAGGAGCGCGACCTGATCGCGCCGTATTATGTCGGCCTCACCGAGCGTTTCGGCATCCAGGCGCGCGGCCTCAATGACCTCTACGTGCGCTTTCTGCGCTTAGCTGAGCGCCAGATTGCCGAGTCCACCGGCCAGGGTATCGTCTCGTTCATCTCCAATTACAACTGGCTCGATGGCCTCTCACATCCCATTATGCGCGAGCATATGCTCAACGCCTTCGATGGCATCTGGATTGACTCGCTGAACGGCGATAAGTTCAGAACCGGCAAGCGCACGCCTTGGGGCACGAGCGACCAGAGCATCTTCACCACCGATACCGATGGGCGCGGCATTCAGGTCGGCACGGCCATCGCGACGATGGTGCGCCGCAACCAGCATCGCGGACCCGCCGCCGTCCGCTGGCGGCAGTTCTGGGGCAAGGCGGACGAGAAGCGCGCGGCCTTGCTGGCCAGCCTCCAGCACGAGGACTTCAACGGCGCATATGAAGACATGCAAGCCGTCGAGAGCGCGCGTTTCATCCTCATGCCCGGCGGCAGCGAGAGCGCGTACCTCACCTGGCCCGCGCTGGATGAGATCTTCGTGCAACAGTTTCCCGGCTTCAAGACTTCGCGTGATGCCGACCTTATCTCAATGGACCGCGAGCCGCTCAGCCAGCGGATGAGAACCTACTATGACCCAAATGTGAGCGATAGGGAGCTTGCCGAAGTCGCGCCCGTTCTCATGGAGGATGCGAGCCGGTACGAGGCGAAGGCGACGCGGCAGGAACTATTGAAAACCAGCCGTTACCGCGATGAGCGTATTGTGCGGGTAGCCTATCGCCCATTCGATGACCGCTGGCTCTATTGGGAAGGCACGACAAAGCTTCTGGACGAGAAGCGGGTAGAGTTCTTTGAGCAGGTCTTCCCCGGCAACCTCTATCTTGCCGCATCCACCAAGAGCCGCCGGGGCGTTAACTTGCCCACCGTCACCGACAAATTCAGTTCCCTTCATCTGCAAGACCCGTATTCGCTGTACTTCCCACTCTACACCCAGCAGAATGGGCAGCCGCCACGACATCTTTTTGAGGCGGAGATGCCCACGCCCCAGGGGCCACAGCCAAATATCGCGCCCGCCGTCCTCGATGCGATGCTGGCGGCGTATAGGTTCGGGGCAGGCGAACGCGCGGCGCTGGCGGAATCGCTGTTTTATCACATCCTCGCCGTGTCGCGCGCCCCGCAGTATGAAGCCGAGAACGCGGGCTACCTGATGCAAGACTGGCCGCGCATCCCCATCCCCGCCACGCGCGAGCGGCTGGAGGCCAGCGCGGCGCTGGGGCGGCGGGTCGCCGATCTGCTGCGCCCGGACGTGCCGTTCACTCCCGCGCCAGAGCTGCGCGCCATCGGCGTGCCCATGCGCATAGATGGCGGCCAGCTCACCGACGCCGACCTGACCGTCACCGTGCGCTACGGCGGCGTGGGGCGCTACGAGCCGCCTATCGCCGAGGGTCCGGGCGCGCGACCGGCGCGGCTGTGGTGGAACGACACCGCCTTCTGGCAGGGCATCCCGCCGGAGGTCTGGGCCTTCACCATCGGCGGCTACCCGGTCATCAAGAAGTGGCTCGACTACCGCCATCGCGACAAGCTCAAGCGTCCGCTGCGGCTGGACGAGGTGATGTACGTCGCGGAGATGGCGCAGCGCATCGCGGCGCTGCTGGCGCTCGGCCCCGCGCTGGACGAGAACTACACGGCGGTGAAGGCGGCGACGCTGGGCGTGACGGTGGCGGGCGGGGTGGGAGCGCGAACGTAGGCAGGGTGGCGAGATGCGAGTGGGTGGTATAGCGAGGAGACGGCATGAATGCCACGGCTAACCTCATAGCGAGGAGTCAGCGGAGGGCGACGGTAGAGGCGTGCGAGCGAGATTACCCCCGGCATTCATGCTGGGAAGTGGCTATTATGGGGATGCTGCCCCATGCCAGCCAGTCATGCCCGTTACGCCCCCTATCGGTTGCCGCTTGCCATGTGATATACTGCCACCTTCATTTGGCGTGCGCGCTGGCCCGGCGAACACCCGATGCGCCACATGGTGGGCAGCGCAGGCAACAAGGCAGGCAGAGACAGGAAACGAGGATCACGCATGGCGCGACTGAATCAAATCATCGCCGTCGAGAAGGGCATCAAAAGCCAGTCATTTCAGGAATTGACCGAGGCGCACCAGGCGCTGCAAAAGCCCGCGCTGCTCTCTGGCATCGCGCGCACCTATCGCCCCAAGGACGAAGAGGGCGAGCAGTTGCCACCGGAGTCCACCAAGGTGCAGATCAAAGCCGAGGACGTGATTCGCCAGACGACAGAATCGCTGACCCGCCTCTTCGACATCACCGCCACCAAAGACTGGACCAACTGCAACGCCAAGGCCGATGTGGTGGTGGATGGGCGCACGCTGCTGGCGCAGGTGCCCGCGACGTATCTGCTCTTCCTGGAAAAGCAGTTGGTAGACCTGCACACCTTCGTCAAAAAGCTGCCGGTGCTGGACGCCGCCGAGACATGGAGCTTCGACGGCTCGGCGGACTGCTGGGCGACGGAGCCGGTGCAGACGCTGCGCACCAAGAAGGTGCCGCGCAACCACGTCAAGGCCGAAGCGACCGACAAGCATCCCGCGCAGGTCGAGGTCTACTACGAAGATGTGACCGTCGGCTACTGGCGCACGGTGAAGTTCTCTGGCGCGCTGCCCGCACGGCGCATCAACGAACTGTTGGCGCGGGTCGAGCGGCTGCAAGAGGCGGTGAAGTTCGCCCGCGAAGAAGCGAACAACATCGAAGCCGCAGAGCAGAAGGTCGGCGAGCCGTTCTTCGCCTACCTCTTCGGCGAGTAGGGGCGTCCGGTGGACGCCCGCGGCCACTGCGAGGCGTCGCGGCCATCAATGGCCGACGCACAGCGCGTGCGGGCGGTTAAACCGCGCGACGGGCGGCCCAATGGAGGGCGAATTGGGTGATGGGGTGAAATCGTAGCATGAATGCCACGGGTAATCCCGTAGCGAGGGGGCAGCGGATAGCGAGCGAGAGTGGTGGGGGGGAGCAGGCAGCCTAAAGGCCGCGGCTAATCACCTACGGAGGAGACAGCCGGTGAGCAATACGAGAATTGTGCAACCAAGATTAACCCCGGCATTCATGCTGGGAACGCGCTCTACGCGCATCTCGCCACGCGCGGGCATCGTTCGCGTGCGATCCCTTCGGCATTCAGGCCGCGTCGGTGTGCGCCGGTCCTTCAGGGCCGAGAGGGCGTCTCTTGCGGATTGGCGCGCGGTGGCGTAGACTGAGAGGCGGAGTGCCAGATTCAGATTGAAGCTCTTCGTCATGGCGCAGAGATAGCGCAATCAGTGGAGGTTCGAGTCCTCCCCCCACCATCCAGGCATCGCTCGCGGTGGGGTAGCCCAAGTGGCAGAGGCAGCGCCGAGCGCCCCACCAGCATCAGACTATCACTCCAGGCTGAGCATTCGCCGCCGAACGCCGCATCGAGCGCCGGAGGTCAATCGTCGCCGAGGTTGCGGGTTCAGATCCCGCTCGGCCCCCCAAGCATGGGCCGGTAGCTCAATTGGTAGAGCGCGGCGATATAACCGTGAACCCAGGCTTAAACGTGGCGGTGTGCCCAATGGGCGGCACAGCGGGGTCCAGGGGAGGGCATTTCCCCTGGACTCCATTCTCTTCCTTTCCCTTCGCAGCGCTGGGGCCGTGGCCTAGATGCGCCAGATGGTGAAGCTGGTGATGACCACCTGCACACCCGCGTCGGCGATGAAGGGATGGGCGGGCGCGAGCGGATAGGGCGCGGTGAGGCCGCCAATCGCGGTCGCGCCGGGGCTATAGACCACGTTAGACCCATGCACGGTGATGGTGTAGGTCTTGGGGTTGGTGTTCATGACGTTCTCGCGGGCAATCGCGCCGCTGGGATAGTCGCCGGTGGTGACCAGATCTGAGTCCGAATGGAAGGGCGGGTCGCGGAAGATGCAGGTGGCGTCGCCAAGGTAGAGCTGCTTGCCGGTCGCGTCTTGCGCGCCGATGCCGAAGTAGGTGCCACAGCCACCCGTCCCCGGAACCGCAATCGCCTGCGCCCGCAGTTCGATGGCGTAGTTCGGAGCCGTGATGGTGTAGGGCACGGGCAGCGGCGCTGATCCCAGGCCATCATTCGTCAGCTTGCCCCCGGAGATGCGCCAGTGCGGCGGCAGCTTCCACGCCCCCGCGCCCGACGACCAATCGGCCTTGTAGAGCACGGTCGGGATAGCGGTGGCGGTGGGTGGCGTGGTCGGTGTGGGGATGGGGGGCGCGGTGGGGCTGACGCTGGCAGACTGCCCGCCAGCGCAGCCAGCCAGCAGCATGAGCAGCGCCAGGATGACGCCGGAAAGCCAACGTCCATGCCGCGTTCGCATGCGGAACTCCTCTATAAAAAATGACACCGTGGGATGGGCGCCGGATTGGGACGCAGGGCAGTCGAAGCGCCCCGCTCATATGGTTAGACGCCGTGGGCAGGCGCGTTTCAACAGGCAAATTGGCGTAGCGCTGCTCACGAGCGATCTCCCTCTCGGAGAAAGCCCCCGGCAAATACCGGCGTTTCAATCAACAGATCCGGAGCCTTGGTTATTGTCTCAGGCGCCATGGTCGCACATACTTGCGTAGAGGCGCTGATAACAGACCTGTGGCCGAGGGTTTGCGCCGACGAGGCACGACGTTGGGCCGGTCAATCTGGATAGGGGGACTTGTACCGTGACAATTCCGCTCGTCAATTGTACGCATGGCCGTGAAGATGAGGTGTTTCATGACTAATTTCGCAGAAGCCTTCAACCGATCAGGTTTCTCGCGCTTCATCAACAGCCCCTTTGGGCGCATCTTTCGCATAGTCGCAGGCATAGGATTCATCATCGTCGGCCTGATCTTCAGGGATCACCTGCTCGGTGTTCTGTCATTGGTGTGGGGCATATTCCCATTGAGCGCCGGAGCGCTTGACATTTGTTATATCAGTGCTGTGCTGGGTGGTCCGGTGTCTGGTAAGACGATTCGCAGTACGTACCAACCGGGCTAATACCACACTGCCCGGCATCATTGGAGTATCCGCCTTTCTACAGGCGGATCGGAGTGGCGCTACTCATCGGGGCGCATCATGCTTCGGAGAGGAGCCAGTTGCCAATGCGCGCGAGGAGGGCATCTTTCTGGGCTTTGGAGAGACCGATAAGCGCGTGGTCGCCATTGTAACTGACGTAGAGCGCCGAGACACCCGCCCGGCGCAGTGCCGCCGCCAGCGCCAGCGATTGCTGTGGCGGCACGGTGCCGTCGCGCGTGCCCTGGATGATGAGCATCGGCGCGGTGTGGGCTGAGATGTCGAAGAGCGGCGAGGCGTCGCGATAGACGGCGGGGTCGCTGGCGAGGGTTGCGCCGCCGAAGAGCGTGGTGAAGGTGTTCAGGTGGGTTAGCATGGGCATCGGCGCGGTGAGGTCCACTGGCCCGAACTCATCGGCCACGCACGAGACCTGGGGCGATTGGTTGGCGTAGAGCGTGGCTTCGTCGCCGGGGTGGGTGGTGGCGAGCGCGCCAAGGAAGACGGCCAGATGTCCGCCAGCGGATTCACCGAAGGCGCAGAGGTGGGCGGGGGCGAGATCGAGCGCGGGGGCATGGGCGCGCAGGTAGCGCACGGCAAGCTGGGCGTCCACCAGTTGCGCGGGCCAGAGCGCGGCGGGGGCGAGCCGGTAGTTGACGGTGGCGGCGACGAGGCCGCGCGAGGCGAGGTAGAGGCAATAGCTGTCGAAGGTGGCTTTGTCGCCGAATTGCCACGCGCCGCCGTGGAAGAACACCACGCCGGGGAGCGGTCCCCGCGCATGCTGGGGCGTGCAGAGGTCGAGGTTTTCTTTCGGCAGCGGGCCATAGGCGATGTTGTGGCGGATGGTGACGGTGTACGGCGGGGTGGCGGGCGTGCTAGCGGGCGCGGGACGTGCCAGCATGCTGCTGGAGATGCTGACGAGGAACACGATCAGCGCCACCAACGCAAACACCGCCGCCAGTCGCACACGCTTCCGCGCCATCGCTCCGCCTCCCGCCAGGATGCTTCCACTATCTAGCAACCACTATACTGCGAATGGCCGGGGTTGGGAAGGAGCAAAGCTCGGCCATCACTGGCCGGCGCACGGCGAGTCATCCAAAGGCACGGCACTATCCTTGCGAGTCCACTCTGACGTAGCAGGTATTCCAGATGAGAGCGAAGAGGAGCAAAGAGTAGGATGAACCCGAACAACATGGACCCACAGGTGCAGCGCGACCTGAACCCCAATCCCAACAACCTCGACCCGAACGATCCCTATGTGGCGCGCGACCCCGTCTGCGGGACGTTGGTGGATACGCGGACGGCGACGAATACGCTGCCTGCGCCGGTGAATATGAAGGCGATGGGCACGATCTACTTCGATTCGCCGGAGTGCAAGGCGCTGTTCGAGGAGAATCCGGAGAAGTACGGCTCGAACTTCTAACGGTGGGATGTACACGACGTTACATGACGTCCCCTCTCTTTGCGCGACGTGCTGGGAGGGGGTGTTAAGCCGTGCCGAGGCCAACGGCGGCGAGTAGGCCGCGCAGTGCGGCGTGATAGTCGCGCGTGGCGTCGTAGCGATTCAGCGCGTCAATCATCGGCGAGATTGTGAGCGGGGCACAGGGCGCGGCCAGGATGGGGATGACGCTTCGCATGCGCTTTTGCTTGACCATATTCAATGCGGTATAGGTTTCTTCCATTGCGTACTCAGAAGTAAGTGCGTCGGGCGTGAGCACCAGCACGAACCAGTCGCTGGCAGCTAATCCCTGGTCAATGCGCTTCATGAAGTTATCGAGGGTGACGTTGTTCAGGTCTACCCAGACATCCGCGCCCGCCGCGCGCAGATCAGCGACGAGCCGCGTGGTGAAGGTGTCGTCGCGATGGCTGTGGCTGACAAAGATGTGCGGTCGCTGAGCAGGGTGAAGGCTGCTGGCGTCTTTGATGGCATTCAATTGAGTGGTAAAGAACTGAAACACGTTATCGTCCACAGCATACTCTACCGTATTGGCGATCTGATCTAGTATAGAGAAATTAACTTCATTGCCAATTGCCAGAGCAACGACGTTGATGTTCTTTGTACGTGATCGCAAACGCAGCGCCTCGGCCATCCACGAATCTGTTGGTGATCCATCGGTAAGCAGCAAGACGAGCGGGTTGTTGTCTTCATTCGCCACGAGATCATGGTCAAGCGATTCATTGAGCAGGTGCAGTGCGGCGCCCAATGACGTCATTCCTCCAGCAGTGAGTTGCGGTGGAATAAAGTCCCGGATGGACATCAACTTCGTTTGAGAGGCTGTGCTGGAAAACGTGATGACGCTGATCCATATTGTGTCGGCGCTCCCGGAATCCGCTAAGAGTTCCTGTTGGACTAGCTGCATGCCCTGGTTGACCTGCATGATTTTCGGTCCGTGCATTGAACCAGAGCAATCAATGAGCAGATAGACGGACAGGCGTCGCCAAAATTGCTGCTGCGCTTCCCGGTCAATCGCCATGGCAGGGCACCTTTCCGCACGAGACATCACTACGGTAGGTTTGTGGAATGCAGTGTACATCTTGCGTGAAGTGGATTCAAGAGAGACGGTTCCGTTTCATTCGCGATGTGCGAGAATGAGGAGAGTAAGGCAGGAGCGATGGATAGGAGTGGAGGGGCAGGAACGACCATGGTGAGAGACCTCGTGCCAGAAGGGTATGATGCGTTGCTGGGCGAATTGAAAGTGCGGATCGCCGAGGCGCGGCTGCGCGCGACGCTTGTGGTGAATCGCGAGCTGGTGCTGCTCTACTGGCAGATTGGGCGGGATATTCTTGCTCGCCAGCGAGAACAGGGCTGGGGCGCGAAGGTGATAGACCGGCTGGCGGCGGATCTGCGACATGAGTTTCCCGAAATGAAGGGATTTTCACCACGCAATCTGAAGTATATGCGCGCGTTAGCCGAGGCATATCCAGATGAGCTAATTGTGCAGCAAGTTGCTGCACAATTACCCTGGTTCCACACTTGCACCTTGCTAGATAAGGTTAAGAATCTGGGCGAGCGAGAGTGGTATGCCGAGCAGGCAACTGAGCACGGCTGGAGCCGGAATGTGCTGGTGCATCAGATCGAGTCGGGGCTGTATCAGCGCCAGGGGCAGGCGGTGACGAACTTCGCGCGCACACTGCCGCCAGCGCAATCCGATCTTGCTCAGCATATGCTCAAAGATCCGTATGTCTTCGACTTCCTCAGCCTCGGCCCCGCAGCCCAGGAACGCGACTTGGAGAGGGCGCTGCTGGCGCACCTGCGCGATTTCCTGCTGGAGTTGGGGGTCGGCTTCGCCTTCGTCGGCAGCCAGTATCATCTCGAAGTTGGTGATCAGGACTTCTACCTCGATCTGCTGTTCTACCATCTCCGGCTGCGCTGCTATGTCGTCATAGATCTGAAGATCGGTGATTTTCAGCCTGAATACGCTGGCAAAATGAACTTCTATCTCTCAGCGGTCAACGATCTGCTGCGTCATCCACAGGATCAGCCGGGCATCGGCATCATCCTTTGCAAGACGCGCAACCGTCTCATCGCGGAGTACGCGCTGCGGGATATGCAAGCGCCGATGGGTGTAGCGACATATCGCCTGACCGAAGCCCTACCCGAAGCGTTGCGCGGCAGCCTGCCGAATATCGCGGAACTCGAAGCAACGCTGGCCGAGGCTGACGCAGACCTTGGCGAGCAGCACACGGGCGAATGAAGCGCCGCCCGCTACCCTTGTGTGCCGATGAAGTCGCTGGCGCGGGAGAGCTTCCAGTCGCCATTCTCCTGGCGGACAAAGATCATGACGCAGGTGTAGTGATGCCCCTGATCTTTGGCGCGGGTCATCAGGAAGGCGTACTGCATGTTCTTGGCGTTGGCGGAGGTGTTGCTCGCACTGAGTTTCGTGGGCTTGCAGGCGGTGACTTTGCCTGCGGTCGTATCCAGGCCCTGCAGGTTGGTGGTGAGCGCGGCCTGCGAGGCGGCGTCGAACTTGGTGGGCACATTCGGCGGCACGGGGGCGGGGTCAATCAGGGTGATCAGCTCTTTATAGTTCTGCGTTTGGTACGCCTGGCAAACGGGGTGCGCGAGAGGATCGGGGGCCGACGTGCTGGTGGAAGGCTTGGTGATCTGAAAGAGCACCCAGAGCGAGCCAGCCCCGGCTATGCCGACCAGCATCAACAGCACCATCAGCGTGATCGTGAGTCGAAACGCGCCGCCCGACCGCGACCCACCCGCGTTGCCCATCTCGCATCCTCTCTCGCATCCTCCACTGGCGCGCGTTGCCGTCTGGCGGCAGTGCTCGTTGGCAGTCTAGCAGGCGCGGGCCATTCCGTCAACAGTCTCGCCTATAGCAAGCGAGAATCGGGCCAATCTGCGAATGTCATCCGGGCGCGCAAACTCTTCTGCCATCCATTCGGGCTATTTTGCGCTGCACAGGACGATGGAGGGGGTAGCCATGTGGCTTGGCGACGCGCTCTTGCGTCTGAATACCTGAAGCTGTATCTCTTTGACTCCCCTCCCGCGCGTGCTTGTTTACGCGGTTCATGACGACCGCCAGCCGAACCGAACAAGCGGTTGACAAGAACAGTCGTTCTAGATTACACTACAAAGGCGCCACGTTGTACAGTCAGGTCCGCCCATTTGCGGACATTTTTCCGACTTTGTGGCGCACGATAGGGAATGGATGATGGGGAACGGAGATAGTGAGCGGCGGTAGGTCATCGGCAGTGCGAACGTCCAGCAACGCCTAGCAGCGGCGGGCGGGGGGATAGGCATCATGAGCGGGGCAACTCTCGACACACACACACCGGCGGCACGGCGCATCGCTAATCGCGCGCCGGCCACGTATAGACCAGAGCGCTCGCGCGGGGCGAGCCGGCTCTCCGCGCCACCGACCACGTTTGTGACGCCGGGGACGCGGGCAGAGCCGCGCCGCGAGCCAGGAACGCCGGGGCTGGGAGCGGCCACCGCGCGGCCAGAACGCGCGATCTCACCGTATGCGGCGGCGCGCACGGCCACAACTCCCGACCCGGATGTGTGGCTGATCGCGCTGCCCACTTCGGCTAGCGCGTCCCGCTCGCTGGAAGGCGCGGGGCGTGCGGGTGCGATTCGCGTGAGCCGCCCGTATGGGCATCTGCGCTCGGTACGCCCTGTTACGCTGGACCCCTACTTCGCTGGTGAGCCGCCCACCACGACCGCGACCCCCCGCACCCGCCGCGCTCGCACAACCACTGGATCACTCGGCTCCGCCACCGCGCACGCCGCGACGACGCTGCCCGCGCCCCGCCCCACGCCACAGGTCGTCTCCGCTGTGGAGGTGGAGACCGACGCCGGTATCTTCCGGGTGGAACGAGCAGATTCGGTGCTTTCGCATGCGGATATGGCATGGGCGCTGGCGCACCTGGAAAGCGGTGAGCCGGATAGCGTGGTGGCAATGCCCCGCCGCCAACTGGCCCTGCTGCTGACGCTGCTGCCGACACCGGAAGATCCGAATCAGCCAGAACTGGACCCAAATTGGGGCTGGGCGCACCGCCTACGCGGGCCGTGGGAGCGCGGACCGCTGCATATGCGCGGGCGGCTGGGCCGCCTGATCGCCTTCGATCCCGATGCGTCGAGCCGGGGCATGCACCGCGCCTGCTTCGAGCTGCTCGGCTCGGAGGAGGTGGTGTGGGCGGTGGGTGTGCCGTGCTTCCACTCTGGCAGCGTGTATGAGTTGACACCGCTGGGCAAGGGGCTGCACCCCAGCCGCTGGCTGACGTGGCCGCTGGCCAAGGGCCGCAAGCGCACAGGCGACCCAGACCGCCCGCAGTGGGAGATCGCGCGGGTGGTGTTCCGGGTGGGCGCGCCGCGCTGGCCGCTGGCGGGCGTAGTGGAGCCGGTGGGGCCGATGGGCGTCGCGGGGTAGAGCGCCACGCGGCAACATGGCATCAATTCTTTTCGGGCGTCCGATGGGCGTCCGATTTCTGTGCGCTAGAGCCAGCCGCGGCGCTTGAAGTACCAGATCTGCATCGCGGAGATCAGTGCCATCGCGAGAAGTACCAGCCAGAAGGCGTAGCCGGGGTCGTGCTCCACCTGGGGCGAGTGGGCGAAGTTCATGCCAAAGATGCCGGTGATGAAGGTGATCGGCATGAAGATGGTGGCGATGATGGTCAGTTGCTTCATCACCGAGTTCAGGCGGTTCGAGACAGTGGTGAGGTAGACATCGAGCAGTCCGCTCATCAGGTCGCGGTAGGAGTCCAGCACTTCGAAGACGCGGACCAGGTGATCGTGAATCTCGGTGAAATAGGGTTCCACCTCGCGGGGGATGAGTTCGCCGGTGCGGGTGATGAGGGCGTTGGCGACCTCTACCTGCGGGCTGATGGTGCGCCGCATGTGCGCGAGGGAGCGCTTCAGCCGGAAGATGCGCGCCTGGACCTCGTTCGAGGTGTCTACCAGCGTCTGGTTTTCCAGATCGTCAACGATGTCGTCCAGTTGATCGAGCACGGGGAAGTAACTATCCACCAGCGTATCGAGAACGGCGTAGAGCAGGTGCGCGACGCCGCGCCCGAGGATATTTTCGTCATCGTGGCCATGGGTGGTGGCGTCGCGCAGGGTATTGAGCCAGGGCAGCGAGGCGCGGTGCGAGGTAATCAGGAAGTTGACGCCGAAGACGATGTCGAGCTTGGGTGTCTCGGCTTCGTCGGTGTGGGGGTCGAAGTCCAGGCCATGTGTCACCAGATAGAAGTAGCCCGGCCCCTCGGCCAGCTTCGCGCGCTCGGCGTCTTCGCCGATGGTGCTGATGGTGAGCGACGAGAGGCCAAAGGTGTCGGCGAGCAGCGCGCGATACTTGCCTGGCTCACCTTCGATGTCGAGCCAGATGACGGCGTGTTGGTCCTTGCGGATGGCGGGTAGCTCTTCTGAAGGAATGTCTGCGCGTACCACGTTGTTCTGACAGACCAGGATATGCCGCACGATTTCTGGCCTCGCTCTCTATTGGGTTGGGTTGGCGGATGTGGAGCAGGATGAGGTTGACCGCAGGGCGGTGTCAACACGCATAGTGCTATAGCCTATAACGTTGGGGGCGCACATATCAGCACATGCGTGGCATGGAATCGCAGGCAACGTCTGCCGCAATCTCGCTGGCATAGTGTTTGCCATAGTAGTTAATGGAACAAACTAGGCAGGATGCACACTACCCCGGAGCGGCAGGATTCCCTCCCTGGGGCATAACGGAATGAGACCTCGTTGGTTTCGCCGAGAAAGCGGCATGGCGCGGTATGAGAGCAGCATCTCGTATAAACGGACCTGGTGAGTGGATTATGTTCGGCGCGGCGCGTGCGGACGATAAGCGACCGCGCCACCATGCTATGCCACCGGCTGAAACACAGCATCACCCCATCGCTGAGGAGGACGCGCTCTGCCAGCAGCAAGGAGCGACGGTGTTGGTTGTGGATGATGATGTGAGCATTGTTGAAATGATCGGCTCGGTGCTGGAACACGCGGGCTATCGTGTGCTGACGGCGCGCAACGGACGAACCGCGCTGGCTATCGCGCGGCGCGAGCGCCCGACGGTGGTGCTGACCGACCGCAATATGCCTGAAATGGATGGCATCGAGTTCGCGCGGCGGCTGCGGGCCAGCCCTGTTACGAACAATATTCCGGTGGTGCTGATGAGCAGTCTCGCGCCGACACTGGATAGCACGGATAGCGCCGCGCGCATGCCGTTCCTGGCGAAGCCGTTCGATCTCGAAGAGATGCTGGCCGCCATCGCCATCTACGCGGGGCAGCCTGACCTAACCCCCGGCCCCTTCCCTCGTAGGGAAGGGGAGGAGAAGACCTAATACCCCGGACCGAGCGGGCGCCCACCGGACGCGCCTACGCGGGTAGGGCACATAGGGGTGTTTGCCCCACTCTGATTCGCTACTCGGCATGCTCTTCGGTACGCGCGGCTGATGTGTCGCTGCGCGGGAGTTCATCGCGGTCGCGGCGGTAATCGGCGTCTATGGCTTCTTGTTCGCTGGCGAAATAGATGCGGTTTTCTTCGGCGGGAAGATTTTCGGCGTTGGATTCGTGGTAGATCATGGTGCGGATGTTGCCGATGAACGGCGCTTCCTCAGGCTTGACCACACCGGCGGGTGCGCCTTCGGGGGTAAGCGTCGCGCCGCCGCCGGTTTGCACGGTCGGCTCCACCACCACGGGACGAGTGGGGGCGGCAGCACTGGGGGCGCTGGCGGTGGCGCTGGCAGTGGCGGTGGTCTGCGCGCGGCGGTGAGCGGTGGATACGGTGCCATTGGCATAGCCCGCTTTGCCGTTAGCGACGATGATGGGCAGTTCGACCAGCGGTTCTTCGCTGGCGGCGGCCATGCGGCGGCGCACCAGCACGTAGGCGCCCGCACCTGCGGCGACGAGGCCCACACCTGCGCCGATCAGCCAGAGCCGCGCGCTGCCCTTCTTGCGCGACGCCAGCGGACCCTCGCGCAGCAATCCGCTGAGCTGGCGCTGGGCATCGGCGCGGGCACGTGGGGCTAGCTCGCGCGTGCTCTTCAGGCGCGCTTGCGCTTCTTCGGCGAGCGCACGAGCACGCTCGGTGGCGCGGAGATCGGTCCACCGGGCAATGAGCGGGGCGATGACACCTGCCGCCGCGACGCCAAGCTGCACCCATTGCTGGCGGAGGTTCACCCGCTTGCGCAGATCGGTCATTTGTTGTTGCATGGAAGGGTTCCTTTCACCAGCCCGCGCGCATCCCGCGCGCTCTGGATGCACGGAGTCTACCGACGTATCGCTCATGCTCTCTCGTTGTATGCACCTCTTGTGCCAGCCTGCCTTGGACGCGCCATCCGCACGTTATGCTTCTTCAGACGAGGGAGACGGTGGCAAAGCCGCGATGACCTCGCGCGCCGTTGCTCTGCGGGCCGTCCCTGTATTAAGTCTCATGTGGGGGATGGGGCGCTAGAAGCGAGCGAATTGGGCGCTCCCAGCCCGAAATGTTTGGTGTAGCCCAGCGGCGCGCTTCAGCTTGACATGAGCGGCGCGCGCTCGGTACAGTACACTTCGGCTTTGGTGTGCGTGGGCTGATGCGCGGGGTGATGCGCGGGGTGATGTTCTGGCGCGACTTCTGCGAGCGATATGGCCCATGCGAAGCGCATCCGCTGCGCCTGTCCGCGTCTGTCGAAGAGGTGTATTACATGAAGATACGCAAGGCGGTTATCCCCGCCGCTGGGCTGGGCACGCGGGTGCTGCCGGCGACGAAGGCAATCCCGAAGGAGATGTTGCCGCTGGCGGACAAGCCGACGATTCAGTATGTCATCGAAGAGGCGGTCGCATCGGGTATCGAGCATGTCATCATCGTCACCAGCCGCACCAAGCGGGCAATCGAAGACCATTTCGATGAATCACCTGAGTTGCGCGCGGCGCTGGAAAAGAAGGGCGACCGGGCTAAGCTGGATATGCTGGAACGCATCGAAAGTATGGCGCAGATTAGCTTCACGCGGCAGCCGCGCGCACGCGGCCTGGGACATGCGATCCTGATGGCGAAAGATCTAGTGGGCAATGAGCCATTTGGGGTGTTGCTGGGCGATGATCTGGTGATGAATCCCGATGGCACGCCTTGTCTGCGGCAACTGATGGAGGCGCATGAGCGCTATGGCGGCTGTGTGCTGGCGGCGATGGAGGTGCCATCGGAGCAGACGCGGTTGTATGGCGTCTTCGATCTCTGGCCGGAGGGCGATGTGGATGAGTATACCCACCGCGTGCGCGATCTGGTGGAGAAGCCGCAGCCGGAAGTGGCGCCGTCACATCTGGCGGTGATCGGGCGCTATGTGCTGACGCCGGACATCTTCGCGGCGCTGGAACAGACGGAACCCGGAGCGGGCGGCGAGATTCAGCTTACCGACGGCATTCGCGCGCTACGGGGCAAGGAGCCGATCTTTGCGTATGAGTTCGCGGGAACGCGCTACGATACAGGTGATCCGGTGGGCTATCTGACCACCTCACTGGCGTTCGCGCTGCAACGACCAGACCTCGCGCCGGGTGTGATCGCCTATCTGAAAACCCTGCGACTGGACTGAATGCGGCGCCTCGGCTACACTAGGGTGGGCGGTTAATGCGGTTTTACAATATAGCGGAGATGGACGAGCGGGCGGTTGAAACCGTGCGACGGGCGTACGCCGTACGCCCCTCCTCGGAACCCCTCCTCGAAACGGCTCGGAGGGGCTGCGCTCCGCTTGCCCTACAATGGCGTGCCGCCGCGAAACCCGCCTGCGCGGGTTTGGGGCAGACAGGTGTTCGTTGTAAAAAGCACAAGTGCATAAACCGCGGGATGGGCGCACACGGTGCGCCGCTACGATGGACGTTGGCCGCGCGACCCGCTATTGCGGGTTTGGCGGAGATCATACGAATTTGTCGCGTAAGGGGAGCAGAGCATGTCGGAGGATCAGCAGCAGGCGCGGAACGACGCGCCCGGCGCGAGTGTGCCATTAAGCGGGCGCGTGGCGCTGGTGACGGGAAGCAGCCGGGGCATTGGCCAGGCGACGGCGCTGCGGCTGGCGCGGCTGGGCGCGACAATTGCGGTGAACTATCGCAGCGATGAGGCGGGGGCGCGCGAAACAGTGGCGATGATCGCGGGGCTGGGCCAGCGCGCGGCGGCGTTCCAGGCAAATGTGAGCGTGGAGGAGGATGTGCTGCGGCTCTTCAAAGAGATTGAGGAGCAGCTTGGCGCGCCGACGATTTTGGTGAACAACGCGGGCACGACCAATGACCGGCTGATCTTGCAGATGAAGCTGGAAGATTTCGAGAACGTCATCAAGACCAATCTGACTTCGGCATTCCTCTGCACGCGAGCGGCGCTGCGGGCGATGACCCGCGCACGCTGGGGCCGTATCGTCAACGTGACTTCGATTTCGGGGATCATGGGGCAGGTGGGGCAGGCGAACTACGCCGCTTCGAAGGCGGGGCTGATCGCGCTGACAAAATCTACCGCACGCGAGTATGCCAGCCGCAATATCACGGTGAATGCGGTGGCGCCGGGGTATGTGCCGACGGAATTGACCTCCACGGTGTCAGACGAGTTCCGCGATTACTATATGAATATCACGCCACTGAAGCGCTTTGGCAGCGCGGAAGAGGTGGCGGCGGCGATTGCATTCCTCTGCTCGCCTGATGCGGGCTACATCACCGGGCAGACGCTGGCGGTGGATGGCGGCATCAGCATGCATTGAGCGGCTAGCCGTCAGCACCCCAGCATCAGTCGAAGAAGATGCCGCTGCTGACGGCGTCTAGGTAGCCGGTGCGCGTGATGGTGATGGTGATGTGGCCAGAGACGTTCCAGACCAGATAGACGCCATCGCCGAAATTGGTGACGTTCTGGGTATTGAGGACTTTGTGTGTGGCGGCATCACTGATGGTAATCGTCTCGGCGCGGCCTTTGTTACCCCAATCCAGACAATAGAGAGACAGTTGGTGGCGCTTGCCATCGGTGATGTTTACGTCAATGGTGTAGTAGGTAAAGGAATACCATGTCGCGGCGATGCGCTGGCTGCTGTCCTCCACCCGCTGCAGGGCTTCTGGGTATTTGCTGTAGGACGGATTACTGCTCCATGTATAGTCGGACTTCCCATTGGGCGTCACGGCGATTGACGGTGGTAGATTGGCTTTATCTTCGAAGACGTCGGAGCCAATTGAACCGTAAACGCCATTCCAGTTGCCCTGGGTTCTGGTATCGGTGCGTACAAAGGCAACGGTGGCGCCCAGCGGCGGGACGGGCGTGGCGGTGGGCGCGGGCCTGGGCGTGTTGGTTGGTTTGGGGGTAGAGGTGGATGTGGATTTGGGCTTGGTGGTGGAGGTCGGGGCGAGCGTGGACGTAGGGTACGTGGTGGCGGTGGCGGTCTTGGCGGCGGCGATGGGTGGTGTGCTATGGAGCATGCCTTTGCCGTAGAGCAGTGCGGCGCTGAGTCCGGCGAGCAGGGCAAGGGCGACAACCAGCAGGCCAATACGCAGAGGTGCGCGGCTGCGCTGGCGTGGGGGTGTGGCGACGGCAGCGGAGACTGTGGCGGCGGGGAGCTGATTGGTGGCGCGGTCGTCGCCGTCGAAGACGGTGGACTTGCGGAAGACGGGGACTGTGGCGCGCAGCAGGCCGCCGAGGCCGCGCTGGTTGGCCTGGGCGAGGTCTTGGGCGAAGGCGGCAACACTCTGAGGGCGTTGCGCGGGGTCGCTGGAGAGCGTGGCCGTCACTACGGCGTCCAGTTCTGGCGAGACTTTGGGGTTGAACTGGGACGGCGGTGTGATTGGGGCAGTGAGGACGAGAGCGGCGACCTCGTAGGGAGTGGCGCCCTCATGCGGCGCGTGGGTGGTCAAGAGTTCATAGAGAATCGAGCCAAGAGCATAGACATCGGCACGCTGGTCTACGGGGCCGTCGCGCAGTTGCTCTGGCGCCATGTACTCTGGGGTGCCGATGGGAAGGCCGGTGGCCGAGAGTGTGCGCGCCGTACCTGGCTGACGCAGAAATGATAGCTCGCGGGCGATGCCGAAATCGGTGAGCAGCGCGTCGCCATTGGCGTCGAGCAGGATGTTCTCTGGCTTGACGTCACGATGGACGATGCCCTGGGCATGCGCTGCTTCGAGTGCGCCGGCAATCTGGACGGTGAGGGCGATGGCATCGGTGATCGGCATGGGATTGTCGGGGATGATGCGGTCGCGCAGCGAACCCGGCAGGAGCGGCATGACGATATAGAGCAGGCCGTCTTGCTCGCCGTAGTCAAAGACGGGGACGATATTGGGGTGCCGCAGGTTGGCGACATGCTGCGCTTCGGAGCGGAAGCGTGTGACATATGCGGGATCAGCGGCCAGCACGACGGGCAATACCTTGATGGCAACCTCGCGATTGAGGCGGTCGTCATGCGCGCGATAGATTTCGGCCATGCCACCGGCGCCAAGCAGCGCGGAGAGCTGATAGTGGCCGAGGGTTCGGCCCACCAGCCCACCCGCGCCCGTATTGCTGAGCGTCACCAGCTCGCCTCCCTTTGCCCTAGCATCCCCCAACATCACGAGCCGCAGCACGTGTGACATGCGCTCTGCAGGTGCAACGCATTGTACGGACCAGGCAGCACGCCTGTCAACAGGTATGGGAGAAGCGGCGGCACGCGGCGAACCGGATGAGCGCGGGACGGATGCTCCTGGCTGCGAGCGCATCAGGGACAGGGATAGAGTGGAGCGGCCTCAACAGAGACCACCTGGGGCGCGGCAGCAATACGCATGAGCTGGTTCCACTGAGGATAGGAGATGATGAGCCAGTGCGCGGTGGCAAAGGCGGCTCGCTGATCGGCACGTGATGGCGCGACCGGCGACCGTGGCTCATCGCAGGTCCAGGGATAGGGATTGCCGCCGATGATGGCGACTGCCTGATCGAAGGTGGTGGCGGGGGTGAAGAGGATGCTCGCGAAGAGCGGCATGGCATGTGGTGTCACGTTGTGGATACGTGCGAGCGGATCGGGGTTGCGTGTGGGGGTGGCGGGAGCCGCAGCCGAACTCTTCGGCATGGATCAACATGCGGCGGTCGCGAGGAGCAGCATGAGCAGTAGGCCTGGGATGATGGCATGCGCCGGGACGCTCGTTGGGGAGCTAACGATGGGCGATTTGTGCGGGCGGGCGCAGCTATGTCGCAGGTGTTGCGGTACTGATTTGCTCATGACAACCTCCATCACCACTGTGCATGTGCACTGTCCTGGGTATGACGGAGCAGTGTGCCGGAGAGTTCCCAAGTCGAACACAGGGGGTACGTCTGCGGTAGTGTGTGACACGGGATGGAAGGCGCATGGCGGACTGTACGGAAACCGGCGTATGACACGGCGACGCCCCCACTGCCAAACTACGTGACTGTGGGGGCGTCGCTGCGCCGGAGGGAACCGGTTAGGCTGGTTGCATTGTGGTCGCGCCGCCGACGCTGGTGGTCGCGCTGGCCGCGCCGTCACTGCTGAGGGCTTCGCTCTCTTCGAGCAGCCGCACCACATCGGCGGGTGGCACGTTGCCGACGATGGCGCGCAGTTCCGGCTCGTCGAGGACTTCTTTTTCGAGCAGGCGCTTGGCGATTTCATCGAGCAGCGGGCGATACATGCCGAGCAGCTTTT
This sequence comes from Ktedonobacterales bacterium, assembly GCA_030167145.1. Taxonomy (GTDB): domain Bacteria; phylum Chloroflexota; class Ktedonobacteria; order Ktedonobacterales; family JADMIN01; genus SMAG-U1939. The sequence continues at coordinate 2,518,598 of CP126532.1, forward strand.
CGACGTAACTGTAGCGTTCGCCGATGATGCGCTGCACTTCTTCGTCAATCGCGGCGGCGGTCTCTTCGGAGTAGTCGCGCTGCTGGCCGAGGCTCATTTCGCGGCCCAGGAAGACCTCGCGGTCGCGTCCGAAGAAGACGGTGCCGATACGGCTGCTCATACCCCAGCGCGTGACCATCTCGCGGGCGAGGTTGGTGACATTTTGCAGGTCGTTTTCGGCGCCAGTGGTAATTTCGCCGATGGCGATCTGCTCGGCGACACGGCCACCCAGGCCGACGGCGATGCGCCCCAACAGGTACGATCTGGGATAGTTGTGGCGGTCGTCCAGCGGCATGATCTGCGTGACGCCCAGCGCCTGGCCGCGCGGCACAATCGTCACCTTATGCACGGAGTCGGAGCCGGGGGTGAGCAGCGCCACCAGCGCATGGCCGCCCTCGTGGTAGGCGATGACGCGGCGCTCTTCGGGTGGGAGCAGCAAGGGACGCTGCGCGCCCATCATGATGCGGTCAATCGCGTCTTCGAAGTCGCGCATGTCTATCAGGTCTTTGTTGCGCCGGGCGGCGAGCAGCGCGGCTTCGTTGCAGATGTTGGCGATGTCGGCGCCGACCATGCCGGGGGTGGCGCGGGCCAGCACGTCCAGGTTGATGTCTGGGCCGAGAGGCATGCCGCGCGTATGCACGCCGAAGATGGCCTGGCGTCCGTTGCGGTCTGGGCGATCCACGACCACCTGACGGTCGAAGCGTCCGGGGCGCATGAGCGCGGGGTCGAGCACGTCGGGACGGTTGGTGGCGGCGATGACAATGGTCGCCTGACGCGGATCGAAGCCGTCCATCTCGACGAGGATCTGGTTGAGTGTTTGCTCGCGTTCGTCATTGCCGCCGCCCAGGCCGGCGCCGCGCTGGCGGCCCACGGCATCTAGCTCGTCAATGAAGATGATGCACGGCGACGCCTTCTTGGCGCGGTCGAAGAGGTCGCGCACGCGGCTGGCGCCAACGCCGACGAGCATCTCGACGAATTCGGAGCCGGACATGGAGAAGAAGGGGACGTCGGCTTCACCGGCGACGGCTTTGGCGAGCAGCGTCTTACCAGTTCCCGGCGGGCCAACCAGCAGGATGCCCTTGGGGAGCTTGCCGCCGAGGCGTGAGTAGCGTTGCGGATTCTTGAGGAAGTCTACGACTTCTTCGAGGTCCACCTTGGATTCGTCCACGCCGGCGACATCGGCGAAGGTGGTTTTGGTTTTGCCGCCCATGTACATCCGCGCACGGCTCTGGCCGAAGCTGAAGATGTTGCCTTGCGCGGCGGTGGCCCTGCGGCTGAGCCAGAGGATGCCGATGATGAGCAGCAAGACCGGCCCATACTGGAAGAGCAGGCCGAACAGGAAGTTGCTGCCGTTGCTGCTGCCACCGACGGTCTTGACTTTGTTATCCTGCAAGATCTTCATCGTCTGGTCGCTGGGCAGGTTGGGAATGGTGGTAGTGAATTTGGTGTTGGGCTGGCCGCTGGAAACATCAGACTGCACGGCCTTCTTGAAGGTGCCGCTGGCGGAGTTGTCGGTGATGGTGACGGAGGCGACGTTGCCAGCCTGCACCTGGCTGATGAACTGGCTGTAGCTGACTTGCTCGCCAGAGTTGGAGCTATTGGGATTCCAGATCAGGAAGATGACCCAGGGAATCACCAGCAAGAGAAGCAACCACGGCAGGTTGCGCCGCCACCAGGGGCCACGGTTCGCCGGGGTGTTGGTGTTGTTCTGTTGGTTTTCATTGCCCCGAGGAAATCCTGGGGGGCCGTCGTTACGGCGGTCGGGCTGTTGCATCATGCGATGCCTCCACAGTTCAAACGCGCAAAAGGTGGGCACGGCGGCCAGTTGGGTCGCTGGGCCACAGCATATGCCAGTAGTGTGACACATCTCTGTGATAAGCGTATGAGAGCGCGCAACGCATAGACAATGCCAGTGCGATGGCCTAGCGCGATGTCCAGGGGGTGAGCGTACTCTACGTGAATATACTACGATGCCCAAGACGCGGCGTTGCGCGCATAGGGGAAGCGTCCATGCCACGCCCGCAGCGCATCTAGGCGTGGCGTAGCAAGTAGCATTGCTGCCCACCATCGTAAACTTGAGCTAATGTGGCCGTTATCGGCGCTGCTTTTCGGCGGCGGCGATGCGCACGCGGAACCACTCGACGACACGGAGCCAGTCATTTTCGGGGATGTCGCTGTATTTGCCGACGTGGAACGCCTGGCGCAGGTCGTTGTATATCATAGCGTGCGAGTGGCCGGTAAGGTCGTGTAGGCGGTTCGCCGACGCCTGGACTGTCGCCTGATGTTCGGGCGAGAGCGTTTGCGGGCCGAGGCGCTCCAGGATTTCAGGGACAAGGCGGGTGATCTCTTCGACGCTTTCCAGGCGGGTTTCGACGGAGTCGCGCCACTGCTCGATGTCGGCGCGCCATTCCAGCCACACGGCCATGTCGCGGTGGTACTTCGCCCAGATGAGCGGCTCCGCATCTTCTGGTGGCCGCTCCGGCCTGGTGATCGGCTCAGCGGGCACGAGGTTCGGTGGGGGCGTCAATTCCGCCGGGCGGCGCTCAAAGTGACGGGCGAGCACGTCGGTCGCTTCGAGCTGAAAGGCGATCACGGCGGCGCGCGCTTCGGCCTTGGCGACGCGGTTCTCATCTATGCCATAGAGCCACCCTGGCAAGCCTTGCAGCGTCAGCGCGGGCATGGCTTGTGGGCCACCATCCGTTTGCACCTCTACGTCTATCAAGTGCCTGCGTAGCGCAGTTTTACGCTCGATTCTGCGAAGTTGCGCGTGAGTATCCAATTGCATCCCCTCACACATCCATCGCAGCAGTGCTGCGATCCGTCCGTCGGCCAAGCGTACAGCCACCAGTTCGCGTCCATAGAAAGAAAGAGATGCCTGCTCTACTGGCTGTAATACCTCTCGCTTATCACCAGTGCCCATGATTTCTAGCCTCCTCCAAGGGGTGGCTATGATGGCCACCCCTTTGTGTAAAAGCGCTGTCAGGCTAGATGATTTCTAGCCTCCCCAAAGGGGCCTGCATGATACAGGCCCCTTTGTGTAACAATGCCGTCAGGCTAGACTATTTCTAGCCTTGGCCCATCAAAAGGCTCCCAATGGGTGTGCTGTTATGGCACACCCTTCCTCACCCTCTTTTGGATGGATCATTCTCGCCACACGACGAAAATGATCCGGAATGGGTTGTCACAATGCCTTCAACACGCGCATTGCTAACCCAGCGCATGCTATCCCATTAAGAAGAGATATACGCACGTCCGCGAAAAAGCGGAAAACGACGTTGGGATACGCGCGGCCAGCCGGGGAGATTGGGGGGACGAACGCGACGCCAGCCGCGCGCGGATATTCTGCACATGGGGGATACGTCTCCTTCATCTGGAGGCGCTGGCGACAAGTGGAACGGGGGGATGTGTCAGCATGTATAGCATGCGCGGGCCACGAATACGGGGCTATACAGCCGCCCAGGCCGCATGATATGCTGAGCAAAGCCCTGTCCGCTGCATGATCCAGCGCCGGGGTCAGCGGGCGTCAGATGCGGCAAACATCTGGCGCTCGCGCACGTTTATAGGACAAGTGTAACACACCAACGGGCAAACGTCAGTCCTCGCCAAATCGCGGCATCTAGCTCGCCTGCTGTTTCCTGTGTTTGACGCGCTCGCCGTCACGCGCCTATCATTGAAAGGCTGGGATAGATGCTCCCCGTTGCTCTGTCCGGCGCATGGGCGCTGGCTGCGCGCCGGGCATAGAATTCGCCAGATAGGGAACAAAACGATGAAGATTCACGAGTACCAGGCGAAGGAGATCCTGCGCCGGTACGGCATTCCCGTGCAGCCGGGCAAGATTGCTACCACGCCCGCCGAGGCCGAAGCTATCGCACGCGAGTTCGGTGAGCCGGTGGTCATCAAAGCACAGGTGTACGTCGGTGGGCGCGGCAAAGCTGGTGGCATCCAGTTCGGCGATACGCCCGAACAGGCGCGCGACGCCGCCAGCCGTGTGCTGGGCATGGACATCAAGGGCCTCACCGTCGAGAAGGTGCTCGTCACCCCCAAGATCGAGATTCAGGACGAATATTACCTGGGCATCGTGCTGGACCGCGCTTCACAAGCGCCGGTGGTGATGGTTAGCGCCGCCGGTGGCGTGGATATCGAGCAGGTGGCGGAGGAGACGCCGGAGAAGATCGTCAAGCAGCCGATTGATGTACGCTGGGGACTGCCCGCGTATCAGGCGCGCAACCTGCTGGCGCAAGCTGGCATGCCCTCCAACGTCGTCGCCAAAGGCGGCGCGATCCTCTCCGCGCTGGCGCAGGCCTACACCGGCAGCGACGCTACCCTCGCCGAGATCAACCCGCTGGCGCTGACCACGGACGGCCAAGTGATGGCCGCCGACGGCAAGATTTTGATTGACGACAACGCCCTGCCACGCCAGAAGGAATACGCCAGTTGGGCTGAACCAGAGGAAGCGAATCCGCTGGAATTCGAGGCCAAGGCTGAAGGATTAACTTATGTCAAGTTAGATGGCGATGTCGGCATCATCGGTAATGGCGCGGGATTGGTCATGACCACGCTGGATATGGTGGCTCGCGCGGGCGGCAAGCCCGCCAACTTCCTGGACATCGGCGGCGGCGCACGGGCTGAGGTGATGAAGAAGGCGCTGCTATTCGTCGCACGTGATCCACAGGTGAAGGGCATCTTCGTCAATATCTTCGGAGGCATCACGCGCGGCGAAGAGGTGGCGAAGGGCATCATCATGGCGCAGCAAGAGCTTCCGGCGGGCATGCCCATCGTCGCGCGGCTCTCCGGTACCGGCGCGGAAGAGGGGCAGGCGCTGCTGGCGAACGCGGGGCTGACGTGGGGCGCGGATATGCGCGACGGCGCGCAGAAGATCGTCGCCGAGATTACGGCGAAGGGGCAATAGTTGTGAGCATCCTATTCGATAAGAACTCGCGCGTCATCGTACAGGGCATCACCGGCAGCGAGGGGCGCTATCACACGCCGCGCATGATAGATTCGGGCACGCGCATCGTCGGTGGCATGACGCCCGGCAAGGGTGGCCAGGATTTCCAGGGGCTGCCGGTCTTCGATACGGTGACTGAGGCGAAGGCCAAAACTGGCGCGAATGCCTCGTGCATCTTCGTGCCGCCGATGGGCGCGGCGGACGCGATCATGGAAGCGGCGGCGGCAGGCATCGAGCTGGTGGTCTGCATCACCGAGGGCATTCCGGTGAACGATATGATTCGCGTCGCTGCCTTCCTCAAGGAACATCCGACGCGGCTGATCGGGCCGAACTGCCCTGGACTGGCGACGCCGGGCACGGGCAAGGTGGGCATCATGCCGTATCAGTTCATGCGTGAGGGCAATGTGGGCTTCGTCTCGCGCTCTGGCACGCTGACCTATGAAGTGGTGGCGCTGCTGACCGAGGCCGGGCTGGGGCAGTCGTCGTGCATTGGCATCGGCGGCGACCCAATCATCGGCACAACTTTTATTGATTGCCTGCGACTCTTCGAGGCGGACCCACAGACCGAGGTGGTGGTGATGTGCGGTGAGATCGGCGGCAGCGATGAAGAGGATGCCGCAGCCTACGCCGCGACGATGAAGAAACCGGTGGTCGGCTTCATCTCTGGACGCACCGCGCCTCCGGGTAAGCGCATGGGCCACGCGGGCGCGATCATCTCTGGCAAGACCGGCACGGCGCAGGGCAAAGTCGAGGCGCTGCAAGCAGCGGGCGTGCCCGTCGCCGACACGATCTTCGAGATTCCTGAGCTAACGAGGCAGGCGCTGGCGAAGCGCGGATAACACGCGGCTCGCATGGTGGGAGCGTGAAATAACAGAGTAGCCGCAGGTTTTCAGCCCGCGGCTACTGCTGTTCTGTGCATCTGATGTTGTCCAAAGGAGTGACTTCGGAGCTATGTTGTCTGGCTACCACGCGCTCTGCGGCGATTAGCAATCTTCGCTGAGATATCCGCTCTGCACCAGCCACCGCGCGAAGAGCAGCCGCCGTGCATCCAGGCCGATGGCACTATAGATGGGGTCGTTGAGGTACTGCTGGCGGAGCGCAATGAGGCGGTCCACCTGATCCGCTGAAAAGTCGCGCTCCAGCACGGCGATCCTGATGCTGCTGGTGTCGCATTCGTTCTCTTGCTCAAACATCGTGCGCCTCCTTCGGCGTGTGCCTTTCCTTATGTAGTGATTCGCGCGAGGTTACACGTACCTCTTCTGATTCGCGCTCGCGCATCCGGATGCGCTAAGCGTGGTGAATGAAGGCAGAGACCGGACCTGGCACAGGCTACCTGGACGTAGATCCGATCCGGTCCTGCCTTCCGCTGCTACCGCACGCACATGCTGGGTGCGCTGAGTCGGACGCATGTCGCGGCGCCGGAAAGATCGTGTGCCACGTTGTCGTAGGGGGCGTCGGGCTGAATGTAGCTGGACGCACGGGGCAGGTTCCGCGTGAGATTGCTATATGCAGCGTCGGGACGGGCAGTAGATGCGGCGTCCATGTCGCGTGTGAGATCGCTGTACGGCGCGTCGGGACGAACATACGCGGCGTTCACGTTATCGTAGGGGGCGTCGGGCTGGATGTACGCGGCGGACTTCATTGTCTCGTGCCAAAGGAGCTGTCCACGCGCGGGGATGAAGCCGCTGCCGTCCTCGGGGAAGTCGTGAACCTGCGAGATGTGCGGAACGGCTGCGGGCCGGGCGGTGGGAGCGCGGTGGCCGAACAGCATGAAGACGCCTACGAACAGGAGTATCAGCAGGGCGGCGGCGATTGGCGCGGCTATCTGGCCAGCGCGCGTCTGTGTCTTCGTGGTGGGGCTTGCTGTGTTCATGGTGCTGGTGATCCTCTCTGAGTGATCGTCTCTGGCTGTGGTGTGATGATCCTGGTTGGTGGTTCGGGCGCTGGTTGGACGCGGCTTCAGTGATGAGGCGAATCAGCGCACGGCTGCAGGTGCGCTGATTCCTGAGAGTTACGCATGCGCTCCGGGGACAAGCGATTCGGCTGGCGCTGGCTTCGCGCGACGGGCGGAGATGCGCTGGCGGGCGGCGACGGCGAGCGCGCTTAGACGCTGCGCGAGGCGGGCGGCGGCTGACGGTTGACCGGCGCGTGCCTGGGCGGCGAGCCGCTCGATTTCGGCTTCGCGCAGCAGGGCGCGCTGATGTTCGTCAACGAGTTTGGCGGCGAGGTGTGGATGCAACATGGTGGGCGCTCCTTCTGGGGTCACTCTGGACTTTTGGCTTGCTCGTTCACCCGCTCGATGCGGATGAAGATGCCCAAAGTGTGCCCGGCGGAGAGGCGCGACACCACGAAAAACCCGTAGAAGAACCCGTAGAACCGCACGGAGGAATGCGCGAACATGCGCGAAGCGGCATTGGTGGGTAGGATTGCTATTAATGAAGTCGAATCAAACCGATCAGGAAGAGCACGAACGAGGTGTAGGCGACAATGCTCGGCGGCGCAAAGGTCAGCGGCAGGTAGGCCGAGAACCACAGACGCGGCAGCACGGTAAGGCCCAGCAGACCGAGTGCAAAGCTCCAGTAGAGGGCGATAGAGAGCCAGATGCCATTGCGGAGATGCTCAAGCCATTGTATGGCCACCTGTATGGCCACCGCCGTGTTGAAGTTCGGCAGCGCCAGCGCGCCCACAAGAATGATGGCGCAGGCCGCGGTGAGTATGGAGATACAGACGACGCCCAGCCAGAGCCAGTTACGTGGGTCCACGTCCACCCACATGCCGAGGGTACAAACGCCAGAATGGTTGAGACAGGCGGGAAGATGCCGATGCTGTTCGGTGAGCAAACTGAGGTATCGCTGCGTCGCCCGCGAGGCTTCCAATGAACAGACCGCCGCAACCGCGAGCAATGCGGGCCAGAGCGCGACGCGCAGTGGCTGCGCCAGCACGTTCATGAAGAAACCACCACCGGTCGCCGATTCGAGCGTGTTCTCGACCAACTGCGCCGCTTTCTCCCACGCTTGCACGGGTTCTGGATCTGGTGGAATGTGTACTGGTAGATGGGGATTCGGCGCGCTGAGCACCGCCGCGATCGGCAGCAGCGCGAACCCCAGAGTGCCAGCTATCGCCATGAAACGAACATCCCAATAGGTTGGCGTCCAAATGTCGGGGCAGGCGAGATATGGGCCGTGAGTCGGAGCGCCAATGAAGCAGATATGTACAGGCTTTCTCACTAGCCAACTATCAAATCCCGACCAGAAGAGGAAAGCGAATGCACCCAAGACACCTGCTATAACGATCAACGCACCAGCAAACGCCGCGAACCATGGCGGCGGATGTGGTTGCCCCTGTTGCCCTATGACTCTAAAGAGAATTGCGCCTACTACGACAAAGTTCACGAAGGTATAGAACGGACCGGCGGTGTTGCGCACGACCAGGTGAATGAAGTCGCCAAGCCAGGCAAGATTGGGTATCGGTCGTAGTTGCGGATAATAGAGAAACAGCATGAAGATGAACAAGACGGCTACGGTGAGCCACTGCCGCAATGCTGGAACAGGCATGCTCCGAAGTAGAGCAAGGAGCAAGACGCCAAGCCAAATGTAGATGATCGCCCCCTGTGCGAACAGATTGGCAGCCACAGCCGCTGGTATGGGATTGGTAAGTGGATTGAGCGCATGAGCGACAGATGGGCCAGTAAGGGGCTGAGGAGGCGTGTAGCCCTGGAACCCCACCAGCGCGAATGCCACCAACCAGAAGAGTGTCAGCCCCACGACCTGGAATGGATAGTGTCTCAGTAAATTTACCAGCGTGTCTATCGGCGCTGGAGGCGGTGGCGGTGGCGGTGGCAGTGGCCCTCCCATATAGTATTCCTCCCAGCACAGCCATCACGTCAGCTCCGTGCCGCGCAATACGCAAGCGTGGTGCCAAAAAGGCGTGTACGAGTGGAGAATAGAGTGGGAGGGGTAAGGAGACATGATGTGTAGAAGCGAGGGGGGAATATGCTCGCGCGCCATAGACGTGAGGATGGAATACGGCGCGCGAGGCTATCGAGGAGAGGCGGCTATTGCTGGTAGTGCTCGACGGTGCCAGCGGCGCGCTCCTGCGCGCCTTCGGGGTCCAGCCCCGCATGGCGGCGCGCTCGGCGCTGGCGCAGCAGATCCCACAGGCGATCAATCTCGACTTGCAGTTCTTTCAGCCGGGTGCGCTGCGTGTCATCCAGGCCGCCGCTGGTTTCGCCCGCATGCAGCAGATCATGCTCTTCGTTGGTCAGCTCGCTAATGCTGTGTAGAATCTGGGGATCGTCCACGCGGTCCTCCTCCATCCATTCATATGATGCTCAATTAACAACGTCGTCACCGCTATTCTACCGCAGGACGGTTTGGCTTGCGAGCGGCGGAGGCTGCGCCGTCCACGCTAACGGCTCGCAACGCGCGAAGTGCATCCCCCTAAAGTTCGTCCTCTCTAAAATCGCTTCTGCGCGGGAAAGCGCGAAGGTGGCGGCGGAGCTGGACGGGCGGGAGCGACGGACGGCGGTGGCGGCTCTGGCTTCGGTGTTTTCGCGTCCACCCATGCGCTGTAGCCACCTTCGAAGCTCTGCGCGTCGCCATCGCGCACTTCGAGAATGCGGTCGGCGATGCGGTCGAGGAAATAACGGTCGTGTGAGATGACGACGACGGTGCCGTCGTAGCCTTCTAGCGCGGCCTCTAGCGCCTCAGCGGAGTCAATATCGAGGTGGTTGGTCGGCTCATCCAGCACCAGGCAATTCGCGTTGCCGAGCATCAGCAGCAGCAGTTGCAGGCGGCTGCGCTCACCACCGCTGAGCGAGCGGACAGGCTGGCGCACCTGCTCATACTTGAACAAGAAACGGCCCAGCAGCGCCACCGTTTGATTTTCGTAGCCGGTGCGAACAGCGCGCACGATGTCGAGCGGCGTCGCGTCGGGGTCAAGCGTCTCGTGGCCCTGAGCGAAGTAGCCCAGCGTAATGCTGGGACCGAGCCAGCGCTCGCCCTCAGTTGGGATGAGTTCGCCGGTGATGATTTTGCTGAGCACGCTTTTGCCCGCGCCATTGGGGCCGATGACGCCGATACGTTCACCACGCCGGATGGTGAGATTGATGTCCAGCAGCACTGGCTCGCCATCGAACGCCTGGCTCACGTGCCGCAGTTCGGCGACCTTTGCGCCGCCGCGCTCGGCGCTGTGCAGCCGCAACGCCATCTTGCGGCGTTCAAGAACGGGACGCTCCACCTTGTCCATACGGTCAATCTGGCGCTGCTTGTTGCGCGCCTGTTTGATGTGCCGCTCGTTGGGGACGAGGCTGGCCCAGAGCTTAAAGCGGGCGATGGCCTCTTCGAGCCGTTCGATCTCTTTCTGTTGGCTGGCGTAGAGTTGTTGCTGGCGCAGCAGCGCCACCTCACGCGCCAGCGCGTAGGCGGAGTAGTTGCCGGGCCAGAGGGTGATCGCGCCGTTTTCCAGTTCGGCAATCTCGCTGACGGTCTCATCTAGCAGGTAGCGGTCATGCGAGACGATGACCACCGCGCCATCGAAGCCGCGAATCAGCGTTTCCAACTGCTCGCGGCGCGGCAGATCGAGATGCGTCTCTGGCTCGTCGAGCAGCAGCACATCCGGGCGCTGGGCGACGCACGCGGCGAGTGCGGCGAGCTTGCGCTGGCCGCCGCTGAGCGCGCTGAGCGGCAGGGCGATGTCGTCGTCGGTGAGGCCGAGGGCGCGCAGATGGCTGCGGGCCTCGCCCGCAAAGCCAGGACCACCCAGTTCGTCGAAACGGCGCAGCAGCGCTTCCTGGCGGGCCAGCACGTGCGTCATGCGCTCCAGGTCGGCGATAACCGCAGGCAAAGCAAGTTCGACCTCACAGGCGGCGAGTTGCGCTTCGACCTCAGCAAGTTCGGGGCGCGCGGCGAGGACGACGGCCAGCGGTGTATCGTCGCTGGCGGGGATGTGCTGGCGCAGATAGGCGACACGCAGGCCGCGCTTGCGCGTGACCTCACCCGCATCCACGTCGTCGAGTCCGGCGAGGATGCGCAGCAGCGTGGACTTGCCCGCGCCGTTGGGGCCGACGAGGCCAATGCGCGCGGCTTCGTCTACGCTGAAACTGAGATCGCGCAGGATATGCCGTCCACCAAAACCCTTGGCAAGGCCGGAGACACTCAGACCAATCATGCATACACCTCCACATCGGGCGGGGAGAGCAGCGCGGGTGGAGACGGCGGCATGCGGAAAGACAAAACGGCCGTGGACCCTGCACTGGCCCACAGCCGCCGCTTTTGACGCTTGCGCGGTAACACGTTACCGCGAGAAGAAGGGGAGAACATCAAGCGAGCCGCAACAAGGCACAGTACGACAAGGAACCACGGCCATGAAGCCGCCTTTGATCTGTCCGTCGCTGCACTGATAGCCCGCTGGATGCACGAATATCGCTCCTCGTTGGGATTGGTTCACCGCCGCAAGCGTACCACGCGCGCCGCCAGGGCGTCAATGCGATATGGTGCGTAGCTAGGACCAAACGGATGTGAGCCACGCCACAGACGCGACGCTGGGCACGGTGTAGAGTAACATGGTGTACCAGCCGGTATTATCATGAATTAGGCGTACATGGGCGAGGAATGGGAGGCGAGGCATGTCTATCTTCTTTGCGCGGCGCTTCAGACACATGGCGGTGATGCTGGGATGCCTCTGCCTTACCCTGGCGCTGGCGAGTTGCGCGAGTGGCTCTGCGAAGGATACGCCAACGCCGAGCGCGCCGGTTGCGACGGCGACGCTCTCCACACCGACGGCGGCGCCACGATCCATCGCGCCGTTCAGTTGCGCCGCAGGCAGCCTGCCCGTCACATCGCGCGCTACCCAGACAAGCTGCACCGTGAGCACCGAGCATGGCGTGGTCAAGGTGACGGCGACGTACACGTTTACGGGCGCGGGCCAGTTTGTTGACGAGAGCAAACTGATGGCGAGCGGCTGGGTGATTGCCGGTCTGGTGAATCAAGATGGTGGAGACTCAAGTGGCACCTGGTATCTGTACTTGAATCAAGGCGCATGGATCAGTTGGGGACCGGCACACGATGGCGGGTTGGGCGTGTGGGCGAGTGTGCCAGAGCAGAGCGAGCCAATCGCCTGCGGAAAGACCTTGACCAGCGACAGCTCACAGCATTTGAAAGTCCCCCTTCCGCAGGGCACGCAAACGGTTGCCATCTTCCTGATCGCGCCGTATTGCCCGAAAGATGTCGCGGCGTTCTATTCGACGACACTTACCGCCGCTGGCTGGACAGCGAGCAGACCATTTCAAGCCGACAGCACGGGGAATGGGGGTGCGGAGACCTATTCGGGAACCTTTGCCCGCAATGGTGTGCCTGTGGACCTCTATTTAACTGGCATGGACGGAACCTCGACCGCGATTGAGATCATCTGATGTGGCGCAGTCACGGCTGGCACTAGAATGAGCCGCCCGCGCCGCCACCGCCAGCCGCGGCGCCGCCACCAGAGAAACCGCCGCCACCGCCAGAGCTGGTCTGCGGCGGATACATGCTGGTATGCCAGCCGATCCAATAGGGGTAGAAGGCGATCATGCGCCCGGTGCGCATATCTTCGGGTGTGGAGCGGAACCACCTGGGCGAATAGCCATGCGCCTTCGCTTCGTCAAGCACCATCGTCACAATGCCATTCTCGCCCAGCGCGACCGCATAAGGGATCACGGCGTCATAGTCGAGTTCGCGGGATGCGGTGAGCGAAGGATGCTGAAGCCCCTGCACGTAGCCACGCCAGGGCGCGACCTCCGCTTCGCCAGCCGCGCTGGTATTGGAGAGAGTGGCCGCCAGAACGAACGCGCCAATGCCCACCGTGAGGAAGATGGCGCCGCCGATCAGCGCCCAGCCTTCGCGGGCAATGATGGCGATGATGACGCTGACCGCAACGGCGGCGATACCCACGATGCCAGCGATGATGAGCGGACGGCGGCGCGCGGCAATCTGGGTGTCATACCAGCCGCGCGTGAGCAGGTCACTCCGCAACTCGCCGCGAGCGGCAGTCCAGCGCGCGCGCAGTTGCGCCATATCACCCGGCCAGACGACGCCCTCCGCGTCCGCAAGGCCGGAGAGCGCCTGCCAGACCTGCGCTTCGTAGCCATCCAGATCGTGGCCATCGCCGGTGAGGCGTATCAACATCTCGCTCGTGCCCGCTGGCTCCATAGTGAGCAGGCCACGGTGGGCGAAGTCCAGTATCGTCGCCTCCATCTGGCCGTCGGTGGTCTTGCCCTGCATCAATGCGCCAACCATCGCGGGCCGCAGGTCGTTGGGTGGGGTGGTGGTGGGCATGGCGAAGGGCTGCCGTTGCCAGCCGCGCGGTCGCCGGTTGCGCGCGAACAGCAGCGCCACAATGCCGGCGAACAGGAGCGAGACACTATTGAACGGGACCGTGCCGATTGCGCGCGCAGTCTGGCGAGCCGGAGATGGGTGGAGATCGTCATAGACGGCGTCGAGGCCAGCGGCGATGCCGCCAGCGGTGTCGCCATTCTTGAGCAGCGGCGTCATCACATCCGATACGATGCGCTGCAACTCGGATTGGGAGAGATCGCTCTGAAAGTGCTTCTGGCCGGCGTAGAGGCCGACCGCGCCGTGCCGCAGATTGCCGGGCTGGAGGTTGAGCAGCATCACGAAGCCATCTTTCGCGCCGGGCTTGGACTCGATATTCCAGCGCTGCATGAGGTTTGCGGCGTCCTGCACCGTCTCGTCGGGGGTGGCGTCCTTCGCCTGAAGGTAGACAACCGTAGGCGCGCCAGCCCGTTCGACGGCGGCGGCATGGGTTTCGAGGCTGGCGATTTCTCCTGGCGTCAGGATGCCCGCGCAATCGTAGATATGCTGGCCAGGGATGGGCTGCGCGCTGCACGATGCGCCTGAGGCCGCGGGCGCGGCAGCAGCGGTGCGCGCGGGCAGAGCCACCAACGCCAGCGCGATGAGCGACAAGGCGATGAGCGACAAGGCGACGAGCGCAAGAACGGGAGCGATAGTACGCAGGCGCATTCGCTGGAGCATATGGGCCACCTCCATACGAGAGCGGATGACAGCACGAGCCATGCCCGCCATATCTACGGTGGCGCAATCAGATGGTTGTAGGCGCGACATGGCTCGCATAGCGCGAGGGCAGCGGAGCGTATCACATGCTCTGCTGCCCTCGGTGATATTTGCGCTAGGTGCGCGTCAAACTTCAGGGATGGGGATGCAGCCGACGGAGAGGCGGAGGAAGTCGTCGCTGTAGCCGAAACCGCTGCCAGGAACGCCGGCGATGCCGGTCTTGCTGAAGAAGGTGAAGACATCCTCGCCTGGGCAGAGCTGGCTCCAGTTGTAGACGGTGCCGCCGTCGTCGAGATTGACATGCGCGAAGACATGGTGCTGCGCGTCCAGGGCGTGGAGTTGCTTGATGAGCCGCTCGCGGCGGTGGCGATAGAGCGCGCGGATGCGCTCTTCGAGGGCGGGACGCTGGTTAAATAGCTCGATATATGCCATGTAGCGCAGTTGCCACTCGGCGGGCAGCGAGGCGGTGCTGTTGGTCCAGCCCGCGCCGACCTGCGCGGCCAGCGCCGGATCGCCGAAGCCGACCCAGCCGCACCGGTCGCCGGTGAGGGTGTGGGTCTTCGAGAAGCTGTTGACGAAGACGGTGCGCTCAAAGACGCCGGGGCGGTTGAACTCGGCCATGCGTGCGCGGTCCTCATCGGGGTCGCCGGTGCCGATGTAGGCAAGGTCGGCGACGATCAGGACGCCACGATTGGCTTCGGTCAGGGTATCAAAGAGCGCGCGCAGTTCCGCTGGTGTGTAGGCGAAAGCGGTGGGGTTATTGCTGACCGTTAAGTAGAAGGCGCGGATGTCGGGCGCGTCATCCAGCGCGGCGCGCAACATCTCTGGCGTCACCTTAAAGCTGTCTTCGGGCTGGGTGTAGAGGCGATGCAGCCGCAGACCCAGAGATTGCGCCTGCCACTCCGGCACATTGAAGCTGGGCGCGGGGAAAACGATGGCCATCTCTTGCTCGCCCGCCTGCCGCCGCGCGGTGGCAAAGCCGCGGAAGAACTTGTCGAGGCCATCCAGCGCGCCCAGGCTGAGGTGGATGCACTCCGGCGGTACGGTGTAGCCCCAGTGTTGCAGCGCGTATGCGGAGAGCATCTCACGCAGCAGCGGGTTGCCGATGCCCGACACGTCATACATGCGCAGGTCGAAGCGGCGGGCGAGCAGTTGGCGCTCGAAGTCAAGCATGCGCTCGTGAATCCAGCGATAGGTGTCGCCGGTAGCGGCGCTGTCCGCGATGACTTCGCCAGGCAGCGCCAGCCCCATGTCGTCGGCCAGGGTCACGAATGCGGGGCCGTCGTCGCGCAGGCTCACATGGCGCAGATCTACATCACCAATGGTGCGGTTGACGATGCCAGCGGCGATGGCCTCGGCGGGGAAGCCGCGTTCGATACAGGTGCGCTCAAGCTCCTGCACCATGCGCGCCATGACACGAATGGGAGCCGCGCCGCGCACCTGTGGCTTGTAGCGTTCGCAGGCTTCATCGCGCATGCGAGCAATGAGCGCAGCGTAGTCTGGGGTGCGCTCGTGGCCATTGGCGGCGGCGTTCGGACGACGGCTCGTGGGGGATTTCGTACGCGACGCGCCAGCGCGGGGCGCGGGGCGGGTGGCTGTCGGAGCGGCAGAAACGCTGGCACGCTGATCGGATGGGAGGGACGTAAATGAGGCGTCACCACTCGACATGCAGGACTCCTTCTTGCTCTCGCGGGCGGCGACGCTGCCGCCGTAGAGGCAGTCTAGCACAAGAACCGGTGGTCCGCAATTACCTTACGAGAGGATTCTGAACGACTTTTTCAGCGAAGCCACGGGAGACCATGTCATGTGATACACTGTGCGTCACAGGCGAAATGACGGAAACTCGTAGCTCCTCGGTACGAGCCTGTTCTGCTACGGAAGTGTACATACACGTACACATACTGCGTATTCCATGGATAGTAGATCACCGACGAGTGTGTGTGGTGGACCTCGTTCAACGGCCAGCTTCGATGCTGCTGGCACGCGCCCCAAATGCGTAGGGGGTCAGGATGAGATCGGTGAAGGCGGCCCGGCGGAAAGTGCGCGAGAAGCCACATCTGTATGCGCCAACAACTGCCACGCACATTGAATGGCGTGGACGCGCGAGTGCGGCAGACGCGAACTCACAATCACTCCAGAGTGTGTATGCAGCGCGGTTCCGGGCGTTGGCGGCGGCGACGGGACAGATCACCTGGACAGCCGATCCGAGCGGACGGGACGGTGACGTAAGCGGGTGGTGCGCATTCACGGGACAGGATCCCATCGAGGCGGCGCGAGGCAAATGGTTCGCTGCGATCCATCCCGAAGACCGTGCGCGTGCGTTTCGTGCGTTCCGTGCGGCATGGGAAGCGCGGCGCGCCTATGAAGTGGAGTATCGTCTGCGCCGCGCGGATGGTGTCTATCGCTGGTTTGTGATGCGCGGAGTGCCGATTCTCGATGAGCAGCAAGCGATTGTCGAATGGGTCGGCTGTTGCACGGACATCACCGAACTCAGGGAAGCACGCGACGTGGCGCTGGAGCAAGCGACACGGCTGAACACGATTTTTGAGACCATCACCGACGGCATCATCCTCTACGGTCTCGATGGGCATATCATCGAGGCAAATAGCGCCTTTCACACATTGTTCGGCATCACCGATCCGGAGACTTATTACCGACTGCCGTATCCGGAGCGCTTTACGCTGATAGAAGCGCGCGACGCCAACGGCATACGGCTCGACGATGCAAACATTCCCATCGCTCGCATATTGCGGGGGGAGCGGCTCATCGGCACAGACGCGGTGAATGAGCTGTACCGCACGCTGGATGGACGTGAGATCGTGACCAGCGTGATCGGCGCGCCGCTGTATGATGACGAAGGCGCGATCATGGGCGGCGTCGTGCTCTGCCGTGACATTACCGAGCGACGCGAACTGGAACGCCAGCGCCAGCAGATGCCGCGCACCGTGGCACATGAGCTGAATCAGCCGCTGACCAGCCTCAAAGTGCAGGCGCAATCCGCTACGCGACAACTCCAACAGGGCGCGAATCCGTCGCTTGCCATGATGGAGCGGATGGGGGCGAGCATCGGCCAGATGGAGCGGCTGGTGCGCGATCTGCTGGACACCGCATGGCTGGAAACAGGAAATGTTTCGCTGAACATGGAGCGGGTTGATCTTGCCGCACTTTGCGCGCAAGCAGCGGAGGATAAGGCGACGACTGGACGCGAGGTGAAGATAGAGGCTGAAACCGCCACAGCGCCAGTGATCGGCGATGGACTGCGGATCACGCAAGTGCTCTCGAATTTGCTCTCGAATGCGCTGCGCTACTCGCCGGTTGAGACGCCCGTGACGGTGAGACTGGACGTGACGGACGGGGTGGCGCGAGTCTCGGTGCGGGATGAGGGCGCGGGCATTCCTCTTGAGGCGCAGGCGGCGATCTTCGAACCGTTCTACCGCGTAGAGGAGGCAAAGATCACATCGAGTTCGGGGGTGCGACTGGGGTTGGGCCTGTATATCAGCCGGTTGCTCGTCAAGCGGCTCGATGGCGATATGGGCGTCGAAAGCACGCCTGGACACGGCTCAACCTTCTGGTTTACCCTGCCGCTGGCGGAGGATGCATAATAGACGGTTCGTGGACGGTGGGGATGGAACGATGAACGTAGGGGGGAGAAGCCGCACCTATGGCGACGGTGAGACGGAAGGCGCTGGCCTATATCACCAGGGGCGATATGCTGCTGGTCTTCAGCCACCCGGACTATCCAGAGGCGGGTATTCAGGTGCCAGCGGGCACCATTGAGGAGGGGGAGCCACCAGCGGAAGCGGCGCTGCGCGAGGCGCAGGAGGAGACGGGGCTAACGGCATTGACGCTGGTGAGCTTCCTGGGTGAGCAGATGTATGACAGATCCGCGTTGCCGCTGAGGAGCGACGAAATTCACCAGCGGTTCTTCTTTCATCTGACGTGCGAAGGAACGCCACCCGCCACCTGGCGGCACTACGAAACACATCGTTCAGATGGCGGCACGGAGGCGATTGCCTTCGACTTCTTCTGGGCGCGGCTGCCAGATGGTGTGCCAGAACTGATTGCCGGCCACGGCGCACTGCTGCCGGTGTTGATGGAGCGGCTTGCCCAAGAACGCTGAACAGCGCAATGGGCGAAGCCGCTGTGTGGATGAAGCGCGTCCGGTCACCTGCGCACAGCGCGTATTGCCGCGAGCAAGGAACACGGCGTAGCGGGGTTTCACGTTCAGTGTCATCGAGCGCTCCATCGCGCTGCCACAAGTGTTTCACGTGAAACATTGGCGGCAGCACGACAGGTCACGCGCTCACCATCACCAGGTATTGGAGCCGGTGCGGCGTCCGGCGGCACGCCAGCGCGAGCCACCATCCTGCGTCTCCGCGCCAGCGGCAGCGCGGCGGCGTTGCGCACGCGCGTGGTCTTCTTCTTGCGCGACGAGCGCGGCGGTGAGCGCGGCGACCACCTCCGGCGGCAGGCGATCCGCATCGTTGGCGGCGACGGGGTCGCTGGCGGGGGCGCTGAACTCTATCTCGTCGGGACGCCACTCTTCGGCGATGAAGTCCGTGGAGAAGTCGCCAGCGGTGAAGCGCGGATGATCGAGCAGCCATTGATGGAAGGGGATGGTGGTGCGCACACCAGCGATGGTATATTCGTCGAGCGCACGGCGCAGCCGGGCCAGCGCCTCGGTGCGATCCTGTCCCCAGCAAATCAGCTTGGCCAGCAGTGAATCGTAGAAAAGCGGAATCTGCATGCCCGCGTAGATGCCGCTATCCAGCCGGACACCGGGGCCAGACGGCTCGCCAAGGGACGCGACCGAGCCAGAGGCGGGTAGGAAGCGGTTGAACGGATCCTCGGCGGTGATGCGCGCCTCGATGGCATGCCCACGAAAGGCTACATCCTCCTGGGTGACGCTGAGCGGCAGACCCGCCGCGACGCGCAACTGCTCGCGCACGAGGTCCAAGCCGGTGCGCCATTCGGTAACGGGATGCTCCACCTGGAGCCGCGTATTGACCTCCAGGAAGTAGAAATTGCGGTCGGGACCGAGCAGGAACTCCACGGTGCCCGCGTTGACGTAGCCCGCCGCGCGGGCGAGCGCGACGGCGGCGCTGGTGAAGCGTACACGCAGGTCGTCATCCAGCGCGACGGATGGCGACTCTTCGATCAGCTTCTGGTGGCGGCGCTGAATGGAGCATTCGCGCTCGCCCAGATGGATGGCGTTGCCGTGCGTATCACAGAAAATCTGCACTTCGATGTGGCGCGCGGGGGTGACGGCTTTCTCCATATACACGGTGTCGTCGCCAAACGCGCCCGCCGCTTCGCTGCGCGCGAGCCGGAGCGCGCCCTCAAGCTCTTCTGGCTGGAAGACGAACCGGATGCCCTTGCCGCCACCACCTGCCGCCGCTTTCAGCAAGACGGGATAGCCAATCTCCTCCGCGATCTGCGCCGCGTGCGCGGCATCGCGCAGACCAGCATTGTAGCCGGGCACGATGGGTACATCCGCCTCGACCGCGACACGTTTAGCGGCGGTCTTCTCACCCAGCTTGCGCATCACCGTGCCCGACGGCCCCACAAAGACGATCCCCGCCTCGGCGCAGGCATCGGCAAAGTCGGCGTTCTCCGAGAGGAAGCCGTAACCCGGATGAATCGCGCCCGCGCCGGTCTGTTTGGCGGCATCGAGTATTTTGCGTACATTGAGGTAGCTTTCGGCGGCGGCCGGCGGACCCAGATGCACAGCTTCGTCGGCCATCCGCACGTGCGGCGCGGTGCGGTCGGCGTCACTATAGACGGCGACGCTGCCCAGGCCAAGATCACGGCAGGCGCGAATGACACGCACGGCGATCTCGCCACGATTGGCGATCAGCACTTTGGCGAAAGGGAACCGCTCTGGCTGGCGGCTCGCGCTGGCGCGGATGGCTGGGCCAGCGGCGGCGCTGGCGGCGCTGGTGATGGATGCGGCGGCAGATGCGGTGGATAGGGGCGTCGCGGATGATGCGGCGGCGCGTGCGGCGCTACGTGACATCGGTGTCCTCGTCCTGAGCTGCAATGGAGAGCGGGCTACGTGCCGCTCCGTACCCAATTGTACTCCACAGGCGCGCGGTGGCGTAGCGCAGCGGAATCTCCGCGCGGCAACGCTCAGCAACAGCTACGGCACACGGCTTGCGAAGATGATACCGGTGAAGGATGGAGAACGCAAGGATGTGAGACGCTGAAGGCGGACGTCAAGGAACGACAACCGCCTTCTTCAGTGGAAGGCGAAGTCAAACGCCTGAACCGTCGAATTGTGTAAAGGTGTGCCCGCGTCGCGGCAAAGATGTCGCGTTCAGGCATGCTCTATGCGGCGAATTTGGTGAGCGGCAACGTATGGCTACTCGCGTAGCGAGACGTGGAGGTCTCATGATGTCACATCCAGGTAGTGGCGAGGACAGGAATCAGGATGCCAACATGGCATCCGACGCGCAGATGCACACGCCAAGCCAGACGGGTGTCGTTGGGGAGACGGATTATCCAGGCGGCAGCGCGACACCTGATGAGAGCGGGCTGGTCGGAGGGCCAGTGACGGCGGAAGAAGCGGCGGCTTCGGATACTGGTCTGGCGGGCAGCGGCCTGACCGACACGGGACAGGTGCTGCCGCGCAGCGACGAGAGCGACGGCTGAGCGGAAGTAGCGTAGCGGTCTGACCTTTTCTGCTCTGTACCCTGTAGGTTCGCCAAAACAGCACAGCCCTCTGCCAGCAACCACGGCAGAGGGCTGCGAAGTCGGTACACGCAATTTGGAATCTATGGCGTCGTCTGGCTTGTCTCATGGCGCACGCGCAGACTGAGCCAGGTCGCGCCGCCCATGAGCAGCAGCGCCAGCCCGCCAATGACCAGCGGCACGGGAATGCCGGAATTCACCGCCAGCGCCGCGCCCCGCAACGCCGCGACACCCACGAATGCTGAGCCGATCAGCACCAGCAGGCGCGAGCGCGTGCCGACACCCACCGCCGCCAGCGCCAGCGCCTCGAATGCCAGGATCAGCGCGTAGAGCCAGTTGGGATCGCTCTGGAACGACTGGCCCAGGGTCGGCAGCAACAACAGCGCCGCTCCGAGCAGTGAGAACCAGCGCCCCGCATGCGCCAGACGGCCGAGCCGAGTATCGCCGGGCATCAGCGCGCCGATCAGTATCTGATAGCTGCCCGGCACGAGGACATACGCCTGTACGTTGTCCGCGCCGAGCCAGCGCGCCGCCCATGTAATCGCCAGCGCCAGCAGTTCACCCGCCACGTACAGCCCCACCCACAGCCCTGGCTGGAGCTTGAATAGCGCGAAGACGCCCGCCAGCGCAAAGAGGCCCGCCAGCGAGAGCAGCGCCAGCACAGCCGCTAGCGTCGGCGCGGTATGTGGCGCGAAGGCGTATGGCGCAAGCAGCGCGGCAACACACGTGCCCGCACCTGCCACCAATCCCGCCCAAAAGTGGATTTGCGCACCCAGCCAGCGCGGCTCGCGCCAGCGGTCCGCGTACAGTCGTTGTGGATCGAACAATGTCCACCAGGCGGCGCTGCGCGGATGCAGGCCTGGAAGCCTCTGCCAGAGCTGCGCACCCAGATAATAGATCCAGCTCAGCGCGGCATAGGCCAGCACGCCCATCCATTCGCTCCAGCCAAGCGCGCTGATGCCAGCGGTGAGCGCGAGCAGGCCGAGCAGCAGCGCCAGCGGCAGCGCATCGGCGCGCGATTCCAGTGCGGCGATCAGATAGGCCGCGACGGCAAGCGCCAGCAGCGCCAGCGCCTCGAAGCCCGGCTCAGGCGTGCCCAGCAGCGCAGTGAGGCCAGCGGCGAGCGCGGCAGCAGCATACGCGGGCCACGACCAGCGCGGACCACCCACGCGACCAAGCACAAAGCCCACCACCGCGAGCGCCAGCGCCAGCGGCAGCAGCGCGTGCGCATCGTGCTGCACCAGCGCCGCCGCGCCCGCGTAGAGTAGCGGCGCGACGCCCGCCAGGGGTTCGGCCTCCAATACGGCGATGCCATAGGCGACGGCAGCGAAGACCAGCAGCAGCGCCTCGATTACACCAGCGCTGGCGTGCGGCACGCGCAGCACCGAGAAGAGGGTGGCCTGCGCGGCGACGGCGTAGAACACCAGCGCCCACGCGCGACCGATGCGCAGGCGCACCACCACGCCAAGGGCCGCCGCACCGAAGACGAAGACGAGCGTCGGCACGAGATTATCGGAGCCAGGCAGCAGCGCCGTCGCACCAGTGGCGTAGACGAACGCGAAGGCGCTAGTCCAAGGTATCCGCTCCTGCGCCGCGAGTAGATACGCAATGACCGCAAAGGCCAATAATTCGGCCATCTGCCAGTTCTGCGCGTTGGTTTGCAGTTGCGAGAGCGTGGCGACCGTGTGCCACGACGCGAGCGCCGCCGCCGCGAAGAGCGCGACATTCCACCAGCGGCCACGCCACCACCGCAGCGCCGCGCCCGTGGGGATGGGCACGAGCACGAGTGCGAACGCGGCGACAGGCTGGTCGGTGCGCAGAGCGGCAATCAGCAGGAACAACGCGGGCGCGACCAGCACGGCGGGATGCGCCTCCCAGAGCGCCACCAGCACGCCGAGCGCCGCCACCGCGAGCACAGGCCACGCGACAAGCGGGATGCCCAACAATGACCACGTCTCATGCGTGAAGCTGAAATGGGTGAACGTGTAACTGCCCAGCAGTGCGGTCCAGAGCGCGATGGCGTAGGCTCCCAGCGCCCAGGTGCGCCCCAAGAGCCAACGGATAGCCAGCGCGGCCAGCGCCGCGACCACCATCGTGACGCTGATCGCAATGCTGTCCTTGTCGTAGTAGAGATGCGGCTGATAGGCGTAGGGCACGACGGCGAGCATGCCGAAGAAAGCTGTGACGAGGTTGCCAGCCAGCGGCTGACGCAGCCGCCAGCCAGCGACCAGTGCCGCCAGGGTGAAGGCAGCGAGGATCACCGTCGCATTCGCATAGGGCAGATTCTGCAGGAACCGCAGCGTATAGAGTGCGTTGCCCAGCGCGACGATGTAGACGGGCAGCGCGTACACGCGCAGGCGTGCATTGCTGCCAAGCGCCAGCGCGGCGACCCAGAGCAGCAGGGTGAAAGCGGCGACGCTGGTTGAGACGATTACCAATGCTTTCGCTAGCGACTCTGGGGTGAGCGGCGCGGCGGACGACGCCAGAATAGCGAAGAGGATGGCGTAGAAGTCCAGCGAGAGCAGCACGCCGGTGGTCAGCGAGAACCATGGCGCGCGTTCAAGCGCGGTGATGCCAGCGGCAACCAGCACGCCCGCGCTGAGCGCCACGATGAGCGGTACGTTCGGCGCGGCGTCGCGCCAGACGATCCACGCGCCAATGATGGCGAGCAGCAGCGCAAGCGATTCGATGGCGTAGCGCGCACCGGAGCGCAGCGGTGAGCGCCAGCGAAACACCGCCGCCGCCGCGCATTCGGCTAGCCCCAGCCCGCCAAGCAGCATGGCGACCTGTCCAGTATCCGCGTTCATCCACGCCGCGACGGCCACCGCCGCCTGCGGCGCCAGCGCCGCAACCGCGACATCGAGCGCGTCCAGCAGCGCTGGACCAGCGAATGCGAGGGGACGGCGGCGCGGAACGAGGCTCCAGGCGAGACCCAGCGGAACCAGCGCGACAGCGGATGCGGCCACGGCGGCTATCGGCGGCAAACTGGCATATTGCGCCACAGCGGGATTGGTGGTGAGCAGGAGCAGCTCGCAGAAGAGCGTGCCCAACAGCGCCACCACGGATGCCAGCGTGGCGATGTGCAACGCGGGATCAACGAAGAGCGCAGGCATGCGCGCGGTACGCGCGAGCGTCGGTACGAGCAGGAGCAGCGCGGCGATAGCCAGGGCGAATAGCTGCCACGTGCCATTGGCCGAGGTCCAGGGAACGATGGCGAGCGCGGCGATCACCAGCGCTGTCCAGCCAAGATAGGCATAGGTGGCAAAGGCGGTGCGCCACGCGAGAATCAGATAGATCGCGGCGCCATATGCGGCTGAGACGCAGAGCATGCCCGCGACCGGAAAACCCAGGCCGCGCAGCGTGAAGAGGTACGCGGCCAGCGCGACCAGCGGCGTCATCAGCGCGAACACGCCCAGATACGCCCGTCCCACGGTGCGGAGCCGCTCGGAGTTGCGCAGCACGAATCCCAACACGCCGAACGCGAGGTAGACCGCACAGATCACGGCGAGCTTGATGGTGTCGTTGAACACCTGCCACGCGCCAACCTCGAAGCTGAGCGTCGCCACGAGCAAGAGAAAGCCGCCCAGGTACGCCATGATGGCGATGGCCTGCTCGGCCAGAAACGCGCGCCACGAGAAGACTGGCCCCGGCGGCGCTGACGGTGCGGCTGGCGCGACGGGCGGCGCGGATACCGGCGGCGCGGCTGATGTCACCGGTGGAATGCCTGAGGCCGCCAGCGCACCCGCCCATGCTGCCGCAACTGGCGCTGGAGCAGGAGACGGGGTAGGAGACGGAGTAGGCGATGGGGTGGTGGTCTTCGGCGCGCTGCGCTGCGCGAGATAGCGCGTGGTGTAGTCGGCGCGCAACTCGCGCACCACACGGTCGCCATCGCCAGCGGCGATCACCTCGTCGAGTGCGCGAATGCGGTGGTAGAGCATGGTCAGTTCGGCGACCAGAGCCGGATCAACCGCCTCGCCACAGGTCGCGCAATAGCGCTGGCCCGGCGCGGCACGCGCGCCACAGCGGCTACAGATGAGTGCATTCGACGCCATAGTTCGCTCCTCTACCCAATGATTGCTGGTGTGCGCCGCGCTGGCTGCTGCTACCTATCCGGCGCTAACGTCTCACGGCTGAGTATAGTCGCGAAGCCAGCGGCAAGAAATGCGTAAAGTCGCGCAGACGACTCCCACCCTAGTCTGTCCGACAGCGCCGCCGATCACCACGCACTATCCATACTCTCCACCCGCACACATCCTCACCGAGGATACACACCTTTTCCCGCCCGCTCGTTACAGTTGAGGACATCCTTGCGATCCCGAAATCAGCCAGCGCACGAGCAAAGGAGAGCACGCCCATGGACGACATGAAGGGATCAGCAGGCAAGAAAAAACGGACCAGCGCTGAATGATGGTCAGGATTGGGTTCCTTCCAACTTCGGCTTCGTGGCGATTTGCAGGCCCGCGCCGGGGCCAGTGAGCAGCCGCAGCGGACGACGCGGGCGCAGGCCAGCGGCGCGCTGCCACGCTGCCATCTCCGCGAACGACCACGTGCCGCTCTCGCTGGTGATGGCGAAGTAGAGGTCGGTGAGCGCGCCAAGTTGCCCGCCATCGCCGGGTACACGCGGGCGAATCACCTCGCCGATCACCAGCAGGCCGCCGGGACGTAGCGCATCCGCCGCCCGCTGGACGAGCGCGCGATTGGTGGCGTCATCGAAGTGGTGTACCAGATTCGCGATCAACACCAGATCGTAGGCGTCGCGTCCCAGGTCTGCGGTGAGCGCGTCGCCCGCGCGGTGGGCCACCCGCTCGCCCATACCCTCGCGGGCCAGCAGCGGCGCGGACGCAGCCACCGCTTCGGGCAGATCGAGAATGGTCGCGCGCAACTGTGGATGGCGGCGGCAGAGCGCGACGGAGTAGTAGCCATGCGCGCCTCCGATGTCGAGCATGTCGGTCGCGTTGCGGGGTACGAAGACGCGCCGCGCCACCTCAGCGGCGGCGAGATTCGCGCCCGCGCGCATGCCACGCTGATAGAGATCCCACTGTTCAGTGGTCAGGCCCGCGTGCATATCCACTGGAACGCCGGTACGCACGTAGTCTTCGCAGTGCTCGACGAATTCGGCATCCAGCAGTTGCAGCAATACCGCGTCGTAGAGTGAACCAGGCGCGTCCTTGAGCAGCCACTTGCGCGCGACCGACGCCAGCCGGTAGCGACCTTCGGCGAAGCGCAGATAGCCCGCGCCGGTGAGCGCGTTGAGCAGCTTTTCGGTGGCGCGCGGGTCGGTGGCGCAGCGCGCGGCGACCTCAGCGACGGGTAGCGGTCCGCCCGCCAGCGCGTCGAAGATTCCCAGCTTCGCGCCGGTGAGGACGCTCCGCGCCAGCAGCAGCGCAATCAGGGTATCCAGAATTGGCGTGGGCACGAAGCCACCGGCAAGCGCCGCTAGCTCCAGTGGGTTCTGCGGAATAGCGCCGAGCTTCATACGCTCCCTCGCGGCTACGCGCCATACGCCCAATGTTTCACGTGAAACACTGGCGCTGTCTGCGGCACCGTGCTATACCGTCGCGGCGACACGTCGCTTCGCGGTGGCGGCGGCAGTGGCCAGTTCGCCACAGACGCACGCGCCGCCCTTCATCACCAGCGCCAGCCGTGCCGCATCGGACAGCAGGTGAATATCGGCCAGCGGATCGCCATCCACCACGAGCAGATCGGCCAGCATTCCTGGCGCGAGCGCGCCAAGGCGGTCATCCAGCCGCAGCAATTCCGCCGCCGTGTGGGTGCTGGCGGTGATGGCTTGCAGTGGCGTCATGCCGCCGTGCTCCACCATCAGCGCCAGCTCGCGGGCATTGCCGCCGTGCGGGCCAACGCCGGAGTCGGTGCCCATCGCCACCTTCACGCCCGCCGCTACCGCCCGGCGGAAGCTCTCGCGGTGGGTCGCCATCACCTGCTTCGACTTCTCCACCGCGTAGGCTGGCAACAAGCCCGGACGCGCCTCGGCCAGATCAATCACATCCGCTGGCGCGACCAACGTCGGCACCAGATAGACATTCCGGTCGAGCATCATCTGAATCGCCTCGTCGTCGAGGTAGATGCCGTGTTCGATGCTGGCAATGCCCGCTTCGAGAGCGTTCTTGATGCCGCGATTGCTCTGCGCGTGCGCCATGCAACGTTTGCCTTGCGCGGCGGCTTCGTAGACGGCGACGGCGATCTCGTCTACGGTGAACTGCGCGGATTCGGGCGAATCGGCGGGCGAGAGCACCCCGCCGCTGGTGCAGAGCTTGATCCAGTCCGCGCCCGCGCGCAGGATCTCGCGCGCTTTTTTGCGCATCTCATCCAGGCCATCCACCACTCCAAGCGGTATGTCAGACGGCAAATTGTCGCCCAGGTCTATGCAGCATGGCATCATATGGTCGCCGTGGCCGCCGGTCTGCGAGAGAAACGAGACCGCGACGAGCATCCGTGGCCCAGGAAACATGCCGCGATCAATCGCGGCCTTGACGGCAGCGGGTGTGCCACCAGCGTCGCGCACAGTGGTGATGCCGGCCTCCAGCGTGGCGCGGGCGTTGGGGACGGCGTAGAGCGTGGAAAGTGAAGGCGGCGTCATCAGGCCGCGCAGCAGATCGTAGCCCCACTGGCCGCGCAGGTGGACATGGCAGTCTATCAGACCGGGCAGCAATGTTTTGCCGTCGGCCTCGATCACCGTCGCGCCCGCTGGCACACGCACATCACGGCGGCGTCCGGCGGCGGTGATGCGCTCGCCCTCAATCACCAGCGCCGCATCATCCACCGGATCAGCGCCCGTGCCGTCTATCAGCCGCGCGCCCAGGATGACGACTGGCCCATCGAACGGCGTTCCACCGCCAGCCATGCCGCTGTATGTCCGCAACTGGCGGCTCACGAAGCCATCGGACACAGATGCGGCCACGTGCCCATTCTCGGCGATGCGCTCGGCTTTCGGCGCTTTCTTCTCACGTTTCTCGGCTTTGTCGGGCTTCTCCTGCTTGTCGCGTTTGCTCGCCATCGTCGTCACCCTCTCTTCGTCGCTTCATCGCTCGTGTGGCACGCTTCGCCAGGGCTTCTGAAAGATCGCAGGCCGTGCTTATGTCTGATGACGAACAGTATACCCGTTTGGCGACAGAACTGCCGGAAACCCATGGCTGCGATGCGCCAGCGACTGCGGAGCGATGACGCCGAATCTTCTCATCTAAAATCGCGGCGCGGAGACCCCTGCGTTCAGGCATGGCGAGGAAGCGCCGCTCTCCTTTCGCCCTGCCTATCTGGCAGTTTTACACGCTAGGTGCTCTACTGTGAACATGAGACAAAAACGCGCCTATCGCTATCGCTGCTATCCGACACCAGCACAAGCCGCAGTGCTGGCGCGGACCTTTGGGTGCGCGCGTTTCGTCTACAACTGGGCGCTGCGGTTGCGCACCGATGCCTACTATCAGCGTCAAGAGCGCGTCAGCTATGCCGACACCTCCGCTGCGCTCACGACGCTCAAGCAGCAGCCTGCTACCGTGTGGCTGAACGCGGTGTCCAGTGTGCCCACCCAGCAGGCGCTGCGCCATTTCGACCGTGCCTTCCGCAATTTCTATGAGGGCCGCGCCCAGTACCCCAGCTTCCACACGAAACACGGCCCGCAAGCAGCGGAATACACGACCTCCGCGTTCCGCTGGGATGCCCAGGCACGCACCCTGACGCTGGCCAAGATGCACACGCCGCTGCATATCCATTGGTCGCGCCCCTTGCCGGAGGGCGCGCACCCGACGACGGTGACGGTGAGCCGCGATACCGCTGGGCGCTACTTCGTGAGCCTCCTAGTGGAAGCGAACATCACCCCGTTGCCCACGGCCATAGGGCAAGTGGGCATAGACCTGGGCCTGCATGATGTGGTGGTGCTCAATAGCGGCGAGAAGGTAGGCAATCCCCGCTTCTTTACCCAGGATGAGCAGCGATTGGCCAAGGCCCAACGCCGCCACACCAAGAAGCAGAAAGGCTCCAAGAACCGCGAAAAAGCGCGTCTGAAAGTCGCCCGCATCCACGCCCGCATTGCTGACCGGCGCCGGGACTTCCTGCACAAACTTTCCACCCGCATGATTCGTGAGAACCAAACGATCTGCGTCGAGAGTCTGCGGGTGAAAGCGCTGGTGCGGCATCCCACCCTGGCCAAGGCGATCAGTGATGTGGGCTGGGGCGAGTTCGTGCGCCAGGTGGAGTACAAGGCCGCATGGTACGGGCGAACCCTGGTCAGAATTGACCAGTGGTATCCCAGTTCCAAGCGGTGCCATGTGTGCGGGCATGTGCTGGACGACCTGTCGTTGGATACTCGTCAGTGGGTGTGCCCGGAATGTAGGACCATCCATGATCGCGACGTAAACGCCGCGCAGAATATTTTGGCCGCTGGGCTAGCGGTGTCAGCCTGTGGAGAAGCTGTAAGACCGGGACGGGTTCGCCCAACCCCGGCAGGCTTCCGTGAAGCAGGAATCCCCCGCCTTTAGACGTGGGGAGTGTCAACAGCGGTCAATCGTCTTCCAATCGGTTTCTCATCCTTCGCCTGTATCCTCTGCGCACCGGCTCTTTTTTTCGCCCGCCCCGTGAGGTCGCGGCTCCCGTTGAGCCAGCAGTGAGCGAGGTTTCATGCGCCAGTTTCTCTTCAACCGTTCCGCTGGACGCGCCATTCTGATCGCATCCGCACTCATCGTCGTCCTCGCGCTGGCGGGCGCGGCCTACATCTGGGTCACAGGCGCACCCGCCAGCGGCAGCAGCGGCAAACTGAGTGTGGCGACGCTGCCGCCCAATCCCAATGCCATCACCTTCACGATAGATCCTTCTGGCACAGAGGCGAAGTTCACCATGACCGAAGTGCATTTCGGCCAGAACGCCACCGTTGTCGGCACGACCAATCAGGTGTCGGGGCAAATTCAGATTGACTCGCAACATCCTGATCAGAGCCGCGTCGGCGTCATCAAGATTGACCTTAGCACACTGGCGACCGATGATGAGTTCCGCAACCGCACCATGCGCAGTCGCATTCTGGAGACGAGCGATCCCGCGAACCAGTATGCGACCTTTGCGCCCAAGACCATCACCGGCCTGCCCACCTCAGCCGCCATCGGCCAGCAACTGAACTTCCAGATCACCGGCGATCTCACCATCCATCAGGTGACGCGCTCGGTCACGTTCGATGTGACGGCGACGGCCGTGAGCGACAGTACACTGACCGGCACGGCCAACGCGACGATTAAGTACGCCGACTACAATATCGCCATTCCCGACGTGCCCAACGTCAGCAATGTCTCGGACACAGTGCAGCTTGAGCTTGACTTCACCGCGAAGAAATGAGACCGCGAAGAAATGCGTCTAGCATGGCTTCGCCAGCGATAGCCGCCGGAATCACTCTTCATCAGCCTTCGCCCGTGTCACCCAATCTTCGTCAGCCCGGATGCCGTGTTGTCCGAGCACGAGGCTCAGTTCGGCGGCATGCCCCTGGACATGGCGCATGTTATACAGTTGTAGCTCGGCGTAGCTGACGACCTCGCCTTCCTCCATCCAGCCGAAGTTGACGGGTTGGCGCGCCCGTTCGTCCGTCATCGTCTCGATGGTGTCGCGGCATTTCTGGCGCGCATACGCGAGATAGGCACGCACGTCCTCTTTGGAATAGGTGTGGTCGGGTATAGGTCCGGCGGCGTTGTCCTGCTCCACCAGGGTATAGGGCGCGGGGGGTGTGAATCCCTCCTCAGCCCCGAAGAGATAGAGGTCGAGCCAGAACAGCGTGTGATAGGCGACATACCAGAACTCCACGCGCCGCGACGGAACGGACGGGTCATCCCAGACGGACTGACGCCAGAGGGCATCGGGGCAGGCCACCAGGGCATTGTCGAGCATATCAATGGCCGCGCCGAACTGCTTCCACAAGATGGTGCGCCACAAGCTGTCCATAAGTGTTCCTCCATATATGGGACCACCTGGAACCGCCGCCAGCAGCGGGACGATTCCAGAGATCCGCGTTGACACATGCTGGAAAAAGGATTGCTCTTGGAGCCAGACTTCGGCGATCTCAAGCGTCTCAGCTCTGACGAAGTTGAGCGTTCAGGAAAGCGATGGTTCGCTCCCACGCGAGAGCAGTAGCGGCGGCATTGTAGACATCCGGGCGATTTGCCTCGACGAACCAGTGTTCGGTCCCTGGATAGGTATAGAATGTGGCCGGCCTGCCCGCTTCCCGCAGTGCCTGCTCCATCTCCGCCACCGACTCCGCTGGCTCAAAGGCGTCATGCTCCGCAAAATGGCAGAGGTAGGCCGCCTGTGCGCTGCGGTAGTCCGGACCAGTGTAGACGGCGTAAAAGGTCACGACGGCGGCAACCTCCTTAGGCAGATTAGCCGACATGTCGAGCGCGTAGGCGCCTCCTAACGAGAAGCCGACGAGGGCGAACGTACCGCTACCGTCCGCCGCGCTGGTTGCGTCGTTTTGGCGCAAAAACCGCAGTGCGCCCATGATGTCGCCCCGCGCCCGCGCCTCCTCTCGATCCAGCGCGCTGCCCAACGCCTCCGCCTCCTCGATCTTCGCCGTCGTCTGGCCACGGTAGAGGTCTGGGGCGAGCGCCACGAAGCCCGCCTCTGCTAGCCGGTCGCAGGCCTGCCGAAATGGCTCTGTCAGCCCCCACCACGCATGCAGCACGACGACTCCTGGTCCCACTCCCGCATCCGGGGTCGCGAGATAACCAGGCGCGGGCGATCCGTTGGCGTCGAACTCAATCATACGTCCGGTCATGCTGTCCTCCTATCCTCCGATTACATCTAGGGCTGTGCATCTGCGTTCCCAGGCGCCAGCCCCGTTCCTACCTTCTCAAGCGCAAAGGAAAAAGCGGAAGAATCTGCCTCTTTTGCGCTTCCAATTGCGTTCTTATCGCTCCTGCGGGGAATTCAAGACAGTGAAATCAGGGCATCCGTTCCGTCATCCTGACGGCGATAGAGCCAGACCGCCCCTGGCGCGGCTTCGCCACGCAGATACGCCACGATTGGCTCGCGCATCACCCGCGCACCGAGTTGATCGAGCAACGCAATAGCCTCAGCGCGCGGAAAAAAACGCGCGGCGGAGACGACGTGGTCGGGATCATCGCTGGCAATTTCGCCAATCCACCCAGCAACATCGAAAACGAAGGCGGTGGCGACATACGCTTCGGCCCGTGCGCCAGCTTCGCCACGTAGCACGCCGCGCGTCATGTGGGTCACGTGCGTTTGTGCGACATAGAGCAACGCGCCGACACGCCGCAGCGCCAATCCGGTCTCTTCGCGCAGCTCGCGCGCCAGCGCCTCGTGCAATAGCTCGCCGTCTTCGACGACACCGCCCGGCAACGCCCACGTTGGCCGTGGGTCGTCCGCCCCCTGCTGCCGCACAAGTAGTATTGCATCACCCTGCCGCACCACAGCGGCTACGATCTGGTGTTGGCGCATCACCCCTGCCTCCGCCGCATAGTATTCCACAATTAAGAACGTCTTCGTCCCACGCCACATCCAGGCGCGCAGAACGAAGACGGCCAGGCGGACGAGCGCACCGCAAGACAGCTATCGCATGCGACTGGGATTTCGCAAGGCTGGGTGAACGCTTTGTTCGGCGATCTTCGCGCTCCATCCGTTCCTACCTGACATGACGCTTCCAGGCGCACGCGATTTACGCGCAAATTGGGGAACTTTCGCCATACCATGCGCGTCTCAAACTGGCAGAGAGGAGGCGCACAGCTATGCAGCCCCACCGGATCAAGGGCCAGCGCGTTATCAGCGGCCTTCCACTATGTATGACGCTGCTGGCGCTCACATTGACGCTCGTCGGCTGCGGGGTGACCAGCGCAGGCAGCGGCGGTGCGGGCGGCTCCGCAACGGCGACATCGAATGCCGCGCTCACACCGGGCAGCGCGGCGCTCAATGGCTGCCCCAATACGAGCGCGAGCGGCGCGGGCCTTACCCCGCCTGACCTGACGCTCCGGCATGGCGGCATCGAGCCGCAACACGTGACACTCAAGACCGGCCAGACATTCGAGATCCGTCTGGAAGCCGTCATCCGCTGGGGGCTGAGCGCCCGGGATGCCAGCGCCATCCTAACACCGCAGGGGCCACAGGGCTGGTACGACGCCAGCCAGCGCGAATGCGTCTGGCGTTTCGTGGCGGCGAAGGCGGGCACGGCGGCGCTCAACTTCGCCGGTGGACCCGTGTGCGCGCCAAGGACCGCCTGCCCACAGTACGCGCGCATCGAGCAGTATGCGATCACCGTCGCCTGAGCATCTTGCTCACGATCACACTCACGGCTTTTCGTCGAGCCACAACACCATCAGGTCCTCGTCAAGATAGCGGCCATCGTCCAGCTTGAGTGAATGCCGCGCGTGGCCATAGACCTCGAATCCCAGATTGCGATAGAGCGCTCGCGCGGCGGTATTCGCCGTCACCACCATCAGGTTGACTTGCTCCACACCGCCGAGTACACGCGCGCGCGCAATCACCGCTTCCATCAACGCGCGCCCGTAGCCGTGTCCACGCACTTCCGGCGCGGTATACATCTGATAGATCCCGCCAATGTGGTGATCTTTGCGGTGCGCCTCGCGGTCGAAGCCCACGATGCCCACCAACTGCCCATCCGCGAATGCGCCCAGCGTGAAGCCGTTGCCGCTCTCCCTCCCCGCGCGAAAGCGTTCGGCCACCTGCTCCAGCGGTCGGTCCTTCGACTCCTCATACGAGGAGCCAAACGACTCCGGCTCCTCACGCAGCGCGCGCAGCCGCACCGGCCAATACACCGCGACATCGGCCTCGGTCAACTCACGTATCTCCACCAACGATCACTCCCTCATAGCAACGACAACCAACAAAGCACTTCCGATCTCGCCACGCGACATAGACACTAGCGCGACTTGATGAAGCGAAAAATCTTGACGGCAGGAACCACGAGCAACACCAATGGCGCGATGGCGAGCAGCATTGCCAGCGTCTGATTCTGCTTCAGCGGCAGGAAGAAGCAGATGATGCCCAGCAGCAGAATCGGCAATGACCACAGGATGACCTGCTTCGCGCCATAGCGGTTGACCTCGTACCAGACTTCCGGAGACGCAAATGACTTGGGCAGCCGCACACCATACCAGGGATTTGGGCCAATCGCGTCGCGCAGCAATGGGATGCAGATGATAATCAACAGCAAACCCATCGCCACATACGAGGCCCCGAATACGACATTCACGGCATCCATCGCCACCACCCCTCCATGCCGCATCTCACTCTACCGTGTCGCGCTCAGAGTGTGCTCTGGTCGCCGGCATCACGAGCCGCTCCCACCCGGTCTGCCACCACTGGCGTTGTCGTCGTCAAGCGGTGGAGTGGCACCAGCCGTATCAGCCGCTGCGCGATGCGCACCAGCGCATACAGGTAGGTGTCGTGTGGCGCGGCGGGTTCATTGCCCTTCAGCGAGTATGCATCGCCGCCCGCGAGCAGATAATCGGCGGGATAGTAGCCAAGCACAGACACCTGCTTGCGCTCGGTCTGCTCAGGCAAATCCTCGGCGGTGGGCGCGTCCACTCGGCTGAAGATCACGCCGATGCGCTGGTAGGACGGCGCATGCTCGCCCAGACGCTCGGCCACCCGCTCCGCCGCCTGTTGACCGGCGACCGTAGCCTCCGTCACCACCGCAACATAGGCGATGCCCAGCGCAAAGCCGCCCACGCGCTCCAGCAGCGCCGCGTCTATATCGAGCAAAATGACATCACACCGGCCTGCGGTCTCGAGTCGCGCACGTTCGAGCGCGGGAGCAATATCTTGCGGACGGGCGAGCGGCGGCGCCCAGAACACCAGATTCTTGACCGGCGCATAGGGCAACACCTGCCTGCCGCGTCCCGTGAGATCTACCAGCAAGACACGCAGCCGTTGGGCTACGAGCGCACGCGCCAGATAATACGCCGCCGTGCTGACGCCATGCCCCCGATGCTCCTGAACCAACGCGATGCAGCGGGCAGTCGTATCAGGAGTCCCAACATCCTCAGCGTATGTCATGGCTTCGTCTGACCCCCATATTCCCGCGCCGCATCCAGTCCGCGCCGCCAACGACGCGACGGGCGCTGTAAAGAGAGCATATTTCGGACCATGTTGCCGCCTGCCACGCCTACAGCCTACCCCCTCACATGGATCTACCGCAAGTTCCGCGCGCCACACCGATCACACGCGCCGCGCCAGCCAATTCATGTTATGTCATGTTACGAATGGACAAGCATGGGGATATTCACTTATACTTGACATATTCGTACTGCCGCGACCTCACCCACTGAGATCACTCCGCGCAATCAGGCGCCGTCGTTCTGGTTATACGCACAGATTCGCGCCCGCGTTTACCCGTATCTGCCGGACGTAGGTTGTCCCTCGTAGGATAGTATTCCCCATTGTGCCCCACATCACGGTCGTTCACCCAGGATGAGCGATGCCCAGGTATGCAAACGCAACGCAAGAGATAGGAGCCTTCTCTATGGCAGTGCTCGACAGACCAAGCATTGATGGCCTGAAAGCCAGCCTGCGCGGCGAACTGCTGCAGCCCGGCGAGCCAGGCTACGACGCCGCGCGTGTCATTTACAACAAGATGATTGACCGTCGCCCCGCGCTCATTGTGCGCTGCGCCGACGAAGCGGATGTCATCAGCACGGTCAACTACGCCCGCGAGGCGAAGATTGCCTCCGTCTCGATTCGCGGCGGCGGCCACAACGTCACTGGCTTCGCCATGAACGACGGTGGGCTGGTGATTGACCTCTCGCGCATGCGCGGCATTCACGTAGACCCCGACACCCAGACCGTGCGCGCGGAGGGTGGCTGCACCTTTGGTGACCTCGACCACGCAACCCACGCCTTCGGCTACGCTGTGCCCGCAGGCGTCATCTCCACCACCGGCATCGGCGGCCTGACGCTGGGCGGCGGTATCGGCAATCTCACCCGCGCGTATGGCTTGAGCTGCGACAGCCTGATCTCGGCGGATGTCGTCACCGCCGACGGCAAGCTCGTGACCGCCAGCGCCACCAAGAATCCTGACCTCTTCTGGGGGTTGCGTGGCGGCGGCGGCAACTTCGGCGTCGTCGTCTCCTTCGAGTACCGCATGCACCCGGTCAGCACCGTCGTTGGTGGCCCGGTGATCTATCCCGTCGAAAAGTCGCGTGAGGCGCTGCGCTTCTATCGCGACTACATGGCCAGCGCCCCCGACGATATGAGCGCTTTTTTCGCCTTCCTGATTGTGCCCGATGTCGAGGCGTTCCCAGCTCCGCTGCGCAACCAGCGCGTCTGCGCCATCGTCGCCTGCTACACCGGCCCGATGGAGAAGGCCGAAGCAGTGGTCAAGCCGCTGCGCCAATTCGGCCCGCCCCTGCTGGATGCGATGGGGCCGATTCCGTTGCCCGCGCTCAACAGCATGTTCGACTTCACCCTGCCCATCGGAGAACTGCAAAACTACTGGAAAGCCGACTTCGTCAACGAGATCAGCGACGCGGCGATTGAAGAGCACGTGAAGTACGGGGCACAGGTGCCGCGCGCACCTTCGCTGATGCACATCTATCCCGTCAACGGCGCGGCGGGTCGCGTTGGCAAAGACGACACCGCCTGGGCCTACCGCGACGCCAACTACGTCCACATCATCGCCGCCATTCACCCCAACCCGGCGGACAACGCGCAGGGCAAAGAATGGGTGCGCGGCTACTGGGAGGGGCTGCATCCCTACTCCGCTGGCGGCGCTTACGTCAACTTCCTGATGGATGAAGGGCAGGACCGCATCAAAGCGACGTATCGCGACCACTACGACCGGCTCGCGTCCCTCAAGCGCACGTACGACCCAACGAACCTCTTCCACATGAATCAGAACATACCGCCCGCATAGGAGCGTCCACCGTCAACCGCTCATCTCGCCGCCGCCTCCCGCCGGAGGTGGCGGTGTGCTATGCAAGCGCACCCGGCGAGCGCACCCGCAACGAATACTCACAGCGCGATGATTTGCGCCCGGATGCTACAATTCACGTCAATATTATCTGAGTACATGCGTCAATCTACGAGGTCTGGAATCACCATGACATCACCACTGCGGGAGCGGCAAAAGCCGCTCAAAGCACACTACCGCGAAGATCCCACCAGCGCCCGCATCACCCTCACCGCACGCGGCGACGCCACCGGCACGCCTATCGCCTGCAACGTGGATCTGGGCCGCGCAATCTATGCTGCCCAGGCGCATCCCGGCGTCGGGGGCGAGGGCAGCGCCGCCTGCTCTGGCGATCTGCTGCTGGGCGCGCTCGCCGCATGCGCGCAACTCACCGCGCAGATGGTCGCCGACGCGCTCGGCATCGTCACCGAACACCTCAGCGTCACTGTCGAGGGCGACCTGGACCTGAAAGGCACACTCGGCGTAGACCCAGCCGCGCCGGTCGGCTTCACTGACATCCGCACCCATATCGAAGTGGTTGCGCCCACCGCCACCGCCGAGCAACTGGCCGCGCTACGCGAAAAGACTGAGAAATACTGCGTCGTGCTCTCCACGTTGCGCACCCCGCCGCCGACGACCACAACCTGGGCCTGAGCGCGTATCTTGTCCGCCGTGTGATCAATGGATGAACAGCGTGACAATCGTCACCACAGCCACGCCAGCACTCGTGGTGTTCACAGGCTGCCCTTTTCACCGTATGGCGGATTGCCGTAAAGCTGTCGCCTATCCCATCACCAGATTCCCCTTAGTTGCAAGCGGAGCGCGTGCTGCTTCGGAGCCGAATCCTTGAGCATGTAGGTCGAATGAAACGCGAAGGAGCCATCCAGGGGCTTGACGTAACAATCAGGCCATGTTATAACGATGGTTAGGACTATATGCCGTGACTCCTCTTGGTCGCGGCCACATGTGTAGTGTGGATGTTGTGGATGTTGTGGATGTTGTGGATGTTGTGGATGTTGTGGATGTTGTGAGCATGTCTGAAGGAGAACACCTCCCATGGATCTTCTTGTCCGCGCTCGCGGGCGCATCTTTACGGCCGGGGCGCTGACGCTCGCCCTCACACTCGCCATTGTAGCTGCCGGCGTTGCCGCCGCATCACCAAAGCTCACCGCCAGCCGGCCCGCCACGACGGCGGTGACGCTCCTACAACTCAGTTCCGACCCCTACACGAACACCACCAGCCAGCACATGACCGAAGTTGAGCCTGATTCCTTCGCCAGCGGAACGACCCAGGTAGACGCCTTCCAAGTGGGTCGCTTCTTCAACGGCGGCGCCTCCAACGTCGGCTGGGCCACCACGACGGATAGCGGCGCCACCTGGCAACATGGCTTCTTGCCAGGTACGACCGTCTTCGCAACCCCTGCCGGTCCCTGGGATCGGGTCAGCGACCCCGCCGTCGCCTTCGACAAAAAACACGGCGCCTGGCTGATCTCCGCGCTCTCCCTCTTGGGTGGCAGGGGCGCTGGCGTGCTGGTCAGCCGCTCGACCAACGGCGGCACCGCCTGGGACAACCCTGTCACGGTCAGCGTCATTGGCAAAAACGGCTTCTTTGATAAAGAATGGGTGGTCTGCGACAACATCAGCAGCAGCCCGTTCTATGGCAACTGCTACGTCGAATGGGACAATGCCGCTCGCGGCGACAGAGTGCTGATGAGCACATCACATGACGGCGGCCTCACCTGGAGCGCGCCGTTGCACCCCGAAAATGCGCAGGGCCTCGGCGGGCAGCCACTCGTGCAGCCGGACGGCACGGTCATTGTGCCCTTCGAGAATAATGGCGGGAATATCAGCGCCTTCACCTCCACCACTGGTGGCACAAGCTGGACTCCCGCCCTCAACGTGGCCAAAGCCCATGTAAACACCGATGGCGGCAATTTGCGCTCCGGCCCGCTCCCCTCCGCCGAGATTGACGGCGCGGGCAAGGTCTATCTCGTCTGGGAGGATTGCCGCTTCGAGTCACCGTGCAACGGCAGTGTCGGCCCGAATGACATCGTCATGTCTACTTCGACCGACGGCGTCACCTGGAGCGCCGTGCAGCGTATCCCGATTGATCCCGTCGGCAGCGGCACGGATCACTTCATCCCCGGCATCGGCGTGGATACGTCCACCTCCGGCGCGTCGGCGCACATCGGCCTTACCTTCTACTACTATCCCGTGGCCACTTGCGACACCAGCACCTGTGCGCTCGATGTCGGCTATGTCTCCTCCACCAACGGCGGCGCGACATGGAGCGCGAAGACGCAGCTCGCTGGCCCGATGAGCGTCACCTGGCTGGCCAATACCAGCGGTGGTCTAATGGTCGGCGACTACATCTCCACTTCGATCCTTGGCGGCGTAGCCTATCCTGTCTTTGCCGTCGCTGCCGCGCCAACCAATGGCGTCTTCGACGAGGCCATGTTCACCGTCCAGGGCGGCTTGCCCGTCACTGGCGGCGCGAATGCGGCTAGCAGCGCGGGCGCAGCCAACAGCACCAATTCCACCACTCCCGTCAAGCTCACCGCCTATTAACCGGCACAATCCCCGTCCTGACTCGATCCACACCAGCGCCCTCCACTGCATCAGTGGGGGGCGCGCACGAGCTACGCATCCGCACGCCGCTGGCCATCAATGGATGAACAGCGTGACAATCGTCACCACCCCGGCCACGCCCATCAGCGCGGCAGTCAGGATGCCGAGGGCGTTGGCAAGCCAGCCATTGGTGTGCGCGCCCATGACCGCGCGGTTATTCGCCACCAGCAAGATCAACGCCAGCAGCGGCACGGCGACGATGCCATTGAGCACCGCGCTATAGACCAGCGCCGCGATGGGATTGATGCCCAGCAGATTCAGCGCCAGGCCGATCAACGTCGCCAGGGCAATCACCGCATAGAAGCCCTTCGCGTGATCCACGCGCTGCGCCAGTCCTTCGCGCCAGCCAGCGGCCTCTGCGATGCCATACGCCGCCGACCCCGCCAGCACCGGCACCGCCAGCAACCCCGTGCCGACGATGCCCAGCGCGAAGAGTTGCTGCGCGAACGGACCAGCCAGCGGACGCAGCGCGCGGGCCGCCTCGTCGGCGCTGGCAATTGTGGTGATCCCCGCCGGATGCAGCGTCGCCCCAGCCGTCATCACGATGAACCAGAAGGTGACGGATGCCGCGACCAATCCGAACACCGTATCTAGCCGCAGCGCGCGAATCTGCTTGCGGAGCGCGTCGCGCTGCCGTGGCGCATCCGTCCCGCGCGGCTGCCGGTGACGCGCCTCGACCTCCTCCACCTCCTCGGACGCCTGCCAGAAAAAGAGATAGGGGCTGATCGTCGTGCCCAGCAGCGCCACCAGCAGCGCAATAAAGCCAGGAGTCAGGTGAATCGTCGGCACGAGTGTGGCCATCAGCAGGTGGCGCCAATCCGGCGCAATGATAATGCCCGTCACCACATACGCCAGCAGCGAGAGCGTCAGGAACTTGAGCACACGCGCGTAATAGCGATACGGCACGAAGACTTCGAGCGCCAGAATGCCCACCGCGAAGACCACCAGCAGCGGCAGAAACGGCACGCCAGGAATAAGCTGTTGCACCGACGCCGCCATCGCGCCCAGGTCCGCGCCCACGTTAATCGTATTCGCCACAAACAGCAGCAGCACGGCCACATACAGCACGCTACGACTGTAGTGCGCCCGCACCACCCCCGCGATACCCTGGCCCGTCACCAGCCCAATCCGCCCGCACATCTCCTGCACGGCGATGACCAGTGGCAGCACATACAGCGCGACCCACAGCGTGCCGAAGCCATACCCCGCGCCCGCCTGCGAGTATGTGCCGATGCCAGAGGGATCGTCATCCGCCGCGCCGGTAATCAACCCCGGCCCCAGCACCCGCAAGAAGCGGTTGACCCGCCGCAACGGATGTGGACGCCCGCGATGCCCGCGCCGCGCAAGCGTGCCGGTCGCTGTGCCGGGCGCTGGTGTTTCCGTGGCCACCGTCCATCTCCTCCCCCACCCACACGCTCAGGCGACCTCGCTCACAAACCTACCGTACCCAGAACTGGAACGTGCCCAACCCAAAGTACAACGCAATGTAGGGGTCAATATGTATCACGGTTAGCAAATTGCCAACGGTTGAAAAATAGAGATGGCTGGCAAAGGGCACGTACCACAGCAGCACAAAGAGCAGGATGAAGCCGTAATTTGCGATGGACATGGCGATCTGCTGAATATCGCGCGGGAGCCACGGCGCGAGGATGCCATAGCCATCCAGCGGCGGAATCGGCAGCAGATTCAGCACCACCGCCGCCACCTGAAAGAACGCCAACAGCGCCAGCGCCGCTGCCAGCGCGGAATGCTCGAAGAAGAACCCCGGCATCACCACGAACGGTATCGCGCAGATCAACGCCACCAACGCGTTCATCAGCGGCCCCGCCGCCGAGACGGCGCTCAGCCACGCGCGGCTGCGAATCAAGCGCGGCTGAAGGTAGACCGCGCCGCCGGGCAGGCCGATGCCGCCGAGCAGCATGAAGACGACTGGCAACAGAATGCTCAGCACCGGGTGCAGATATTTCAGGGGGTTGAACGTCAGATACGACGCCGTGCTGTCGCTGTGGTCGCCGCCGATATACGCCGTGGCCGCGTGGGCGAACTCGTGCAGGCAGAGGCTGAACACCCACCCCACGATTACCAATCCCACTGTACCCGGCACACGCCAGTGGTCGCCGCCCTGGAGCAGCGTGAAGACGAAGAAGCCGATCAAAATCACGAATCCGGCGACGATCTGCCAGTTCACATACGCGGCGATTGCCCGCACCGGATTGGCCGAGCGACGGGAATCACCCGGATACATGATGCGCGAGCGAAACGGATCTTGCTGATACACGAAAGCCATCCTTCAAGGTTTCATGCGCGACCACACCGTGCGATCAGCGCCGTAGCACACGCTTCAGAATACGCCCCACTGAGACCACATCGTCGGTGCCCAGGAAACGCGAGAACGCGAAATAGACGCCGGTCGCCACCAGAATCGCCGCGCTCACCCCTATCGCCAGATAGACCGTCTCGCGCACCGATGTCGGCTGCACCGGCAACACCACCCGCACCAGCATATACGTGAAAAGCGCCGCCAGCGCACAGACCACACTGGCCGCCGCGACATTGAACGTATAGGTGCGCAGCGCGCGCAGATCCAGCCCGCCCAGCCGTGGCTTCAGCAGCAGCAAGAGCACCACCGCTTCGCCCATCGAGCCGAGCGAGGTCGCCAGCGCCAGCCCCCCCGCCCCCATCGGCTTCAGCAGGATGACGCTCATCGCAATGACGAAGAGAAACTGCAAAATGCTCACCTCGGTCGCCGTCCGCGTATCGTGTAGCGCGTAGAAGCAGCGCGTCAGCACCTCTACCAGCGCCAGCCCCAGCAGGCCAATCGAGAAGAAGATCAGCGGTTGCGTGAAGAGTGGAATATCATTCAGCGCCAGGCTCCCATGGGCCAGCAACAGCCGCACCAGCGGATCGGCTAGCACGATCAGCCCCAGCGATGACGGCAACGCCAGGAAGATCACCCCGCGCACCGTCCGCAGAATCGTCTCGCGCAGCCGCTCCCACTCCCCCGCCGAGACCAGCGCCGCCAGCGTCGGGAAGGCCGCCTGCGACACCGCCATGCCAAAGACGCCCAGCGGCAACAGCACCAACTGGAACGCGATCACATAGCCCGTCACCGCGCCTTCGTTGTTATTGCTGCCCAGCGCAATCAGGTTGCGGTTGATGTAGAGCGAGATGAAGATGAATGCCGAGTTGAGGATGCGCGGCAGCATCAGCTTGAACATCCGGGTGATGCCCGGATGGAAGAAATCGAAACTGGGCCGGTACTGCATCCTCGCCCGCGCCAGCCCCGGTATCTGAATCACGAATTGCAACACCGCGCCCAGCACCACGCCCCAGATTGGCCCATACATAGCTGTGCTCTGGTCAAAGAATCCGGTCTTCAGGCCCACCAGCGCCACCAGAATGCCGCCAATCAGGCTGACCGTATAGATCACCTGGCCCAGCGCGGGCAGCACGAAATGCTGGCGCGATTGCAGAATCGCGATGGCAATCGTCGCGCCACCCAGGAAGATCGGCTGCAACAGCATCAGGCGCGTATACTCGACCGTCAGTGGCCCACGTGGGTCGCCCGGCCGGAAAAACACCGGCAGCGTCAACTCCATAAACTGCTGCGCGAAGATGAAACCCAGGATGCCGAACATCGTCAGCAGCAGCATACTCAGGTTCAGCGCGGAGCTGGCGACATGCCAGGCGGTCTTCTTGTCGCGCTTATCCACCAGATAATCGGTGAAGATGGGGATGAATGCTGAAGCCAGCGCGCCGCCCGCGACGATATTGAAGAGCATATCCGGCAGCGCGAAGGCATTGGTGAAGGCATCGGTCTGTGCGCTGACGCCGAACGTGTAGGTGAAGAGCGACGTGCGCCCCAGCCCCAGAATACGGCTAATCAGCAGCGCGCTAGTGACGATGAGCGTAGCCCGCGCCAGATTGCCCGCGCGCATTGCGCGCATCTGCACCGACGGCTGATCGTCCACCTCGACATCACCGCTCGCGACATCCACTGGTGGCCCGCGCCGCGCCCCCTTGCGCGGCGCGCGCACCCCCTTGCTCCATGCCGAATCATTCGGCGAGAGCGGCACCACGGCGGAGAAGCGCCCAGTCGCATTCATGTCATTGATGCTGGTCCCCGGCAGCGATTGCTCCACCGCCGGATCCCACGGCCAATCGTCGTTCCCGTTCAGCGGCTCAGAGGGAACGGGATAGCGCCCGCTCTCTTGCTCCCACGGCGGATTCGCCCCGCGTTCGCCGCTATCGTGCGCGTCGCGCGTCGGCTCGGCTGGCCAGAGCGGCGTGCGCTGCTGCTCGGCCATCGCCCGCTGGCGCGCGTACTCCGCGTCCGCTGCATCCCGCCGTCGGTCCATCGCTCTTTCGCTCCCCACTTCGCTAACACACGTTCCCCGCAGAGAAGTCGCAGGCATTCTACCATCCCCATCTGGGCCAGACAATGAACCGTGCCA
Organism: Ktedonobacterales bacterium; assembly: GCA_030167145.1. Classification (GTDB taxonomy): domain Bacteria; phylum Chloroflexota; class Ktedonobacteria; order Ktedonobacterales; family JADMIN01; genus SMAG-U1939. The sequence continues at coordinate 2,562,335 of CP126532.1, forward strand.
TATGCGGATCAGATGAGGATGCGCCATCGTACGAGCACTGATGCACGCAGCATTATGACAAACGGCACATCTCACGCCACGCTCTGGCCGCATCTGGTGTACTATAGAGAGGACGCGCGATACGCGCCCAAACGCACACAGGCATGCTCGCGGCGATGTGCCAGCTATGTCTCGGCCACGGCACGCCAGACCGGCGCAATTGGGTCGCAACACGACGCGCATTCTGTCGTACAATAGAGGAAAGACAACGAAGCACCGTACTTCGGGGGAGCAGAGACCCCGGCGGGTTGGAATCGGGAGGGCGTGGATGGCCCAGCAGGCGGCGGCGAATCGGTCCGCGGACTACGCCTACGAAGACGAGCAAGGCGAACAGCGCGGCGCACGACTGCTGCGTGAAGTGCTGGAAGTGGCGATTCTCACGCTGCTGCTCTTCATCGTAGTACACCTGGTAATCCAAAACTACCGCGTCGAGGGGCCAAGCATGACCCCCACGCTGCTCAACCATCAGTACATCCTTGTGGATAAGGCGCAGTACCTCTTCGGCAAGCCGCAACGCGGCGACATCATCGTCTTTGAGTGGCCGCGCGATACCAGCCAGGATTTCGTGAAGCGTGTGATCGGCCTGCCCGGCGATACCGTCACCGTAGACGCCAACGGGGTTGTCACTGTAGACGGCACCCAACTCAACGAGCCGTACATCAACGACATGAACAACCCGTATCAACCCAATACCTGGGTGCTCGGCGCTGACCAGTATTTTGTTCTTGGCGATAACCGTGGCGATAGCTCCGACTCACGTGATTGGGGTCCCGTGCCGATGAAGGACATCATCGGCAAAGCCACGCTCGTCTACTGGCCCGCCCCCGACATCCACTTCGTCCACGACTGGTCCAACGTCTTCCAGGGCATCGGCAAGTAACTACAGAATCGTCCATTATCTGGCGCGTTTCGTAGGGGGGCGTCCGGCGGACGCCCTTTTTCAATGTATCGCTTCCAGCTCTATGAAATCGAGATTATCTTCGAATGGCTTACAAATACTTCACGTATGTCTTGCGTGGCTGACCTCCTCCTTTGTCCACTTGTATTGTGTCTTGCATCAGAGTAGCTGACACTGTATACTACTTGCAACAATTGCTACACGATAACGGTGCGATTGTAAGTAAATTGGCAAACGGATGTCGAATCTCGTTCACGATATAGCAAACATTCTCCGCGATCCTATTTGGGGATCTGTAAGCCCGATTTTGCTGATCGCGGGTATCATTTGGAGACTGGTTGTGGTCTTAGTCCGGCGGCAAGGAGGCTGGCCACCTCCCACTTCAATGCCCCCTAGATGGCTCGCATGGGCGATACGAAGTATTGCATTGCTCGCAGCGATTGCGCTGCTTGCAACTGCTCTTCTCCACATTATACCGGGCGCTAGCATGTCTAGATATTTCACATTGCTGCCTGGACCTAATTGCGATACGGATGCCCAATGGGATGTGAGTAATGCGATAACCACATGTTCTTCGAATGAATTACAGGTCAAACAAGGCTCGCAAGCTAACAGCTTGGCGGAAGTTATCCTCCGTCCCTCTGGAAGTCTTCCAGCAAATTTGGAGACCCACGTCACTGTCCGTCTGGTTAGCATAGTGACATGCGCTGGGATAGTCGTGCGTCGTTATAATCCTCTCGGCGGCTATGGCTTCTACATTTGTGGGAATGGAGAATGGCAAATCGCTCAATATCACACCGGCACCAAGCCGGCTTTGTTAGATCATAATGTGATCGCAGTGGATGCGGCGCAAGAGTACGTACTCTCGGCCACGTGTAATGGGTCAAGCGTGAGTTTAGCACTTGATGGGGTATCTGTTGGATCGAAAACCGACTTGCCCGACACCACTACTACATATACCATTGCACTTGCCGTGGGCAGCTACAATGGTGGGAACGACGGTGCGGCGGCATTCAAAGACTTCGGCTTCGCGCCGCTGCCTTCATCACAAAGCTCCTCCTAAGCATATCTTGCTACTCCCCTCCTGCTACTCCCCGCGATCTTCATTCACAGCGTCGGCGGCGGAATAATGCAATTCTCGCACCCGCTGGCCCTCCGGCGAGTTCCAAAAGTGGTCGAGTTCCTCATCAATAGCCAGAATCCGCGCGCACTCCGCCTCGGTATAGGGCGGCAGATCCACACCAAAGTGCGGATTGCGTTCGCGGATCTCCGCAACCGCCTGCTGGATCAGCGCCTCGCGGTCAAGATGCTGCTTCTTATTGAGCGCCATCGTCTCGCCCTCTTCGTTCTCGCGCTTCAGCTACACCACGCACACTAGCACATGCGCCGCGCCGCCAGCGCGCCCCTACGGCGAGAGCCGCTCGATCTTCCAGCCGCCGTCAGCCTGCCGTGTGTAGCGCAGCCGGTCGTGCAGGCGGCTGGGCCGCCCCTGCCAGAACTCGATCACCTCCGGCACGACGCGAAACCCGCCCCAATATTCCGGTCGCGGAATCTCCTGCCCGCGCTGCTGCTCCTCCAGCGCCCGCACCGCGCGCTCCAGCGGCTCGCGCCCCGCCAGCACCGTGCTCTGCCGCGATGTCGCCGCGCTCAACTGGCTGCCCGCTGGCCGACTGTGAAAATACGTATCCGACTGCTCAGCGGAGACCCGCTCCACCCGCCCCTCGATCCGCACCTGTCGCTCAAGCTCCACCCAGAAGAACACCAGCGCCGCATACGGATTCGCCGCCAACTCGCCACCCTTGCGACTCTCATAATTGGTGTAGAACACGAAGCCCGCCGCATCCATGCCCTTCAACAGCACCATCCGCGCAGAGGGCCGCCCCTCTGCCGTCGCCGTCGCCAGCGTCATCGCATTCGGCTCCGGCACACCCGCCGCCACCGCAGCATCGAACCACACCTGAAACTGCCGCACCGGATCGGCGTCGAGATCCTCCTCGCTCAACCCGCGCTGCATATACTCTTTGCGTAAATCCGCGAATGACATACTCTTTACCTCAGCGGCTGCGTCTTGCCTGCCTCAAAGTCAGCCAGCGCCTCACCGGCCAGCGCATCGAGTGATGCTGTGCGATGCGGATCATTCAATAGCTCATCCCAGCGCAGCTCATTCGCCATTGCTTCGATGCGCGCCGCTAGCGCATCTTGCTCTTCTGGATTGAGTTGCTCTGCCCGCTCCACGACATCGTTGACGCTCTCCATTGCCCGCCGAAGCCGCTCAGTCATCATGTCACCTCGCTGATTCATGAACTTTCGATTCTTCTGCCTCGATTGTATCACCGTTTCGCTGGCGGCGAACCCACGACTACAGCCGCCCCAAGGCTTGACCTTTCCGCTATACTGTATCCTATCGGCCAGCGAGCGCATGGGGGAGAGCAGCAGATGACCAACGACGACAGCCCCGATTATGTCTCGGAGGAGAACAATAAGCATGTGGCCCGCCAGCGCGTGACCTTCCTGGACCCGCCAGCCGAGCGTCAGGCCGAGCTAGAAAGAGCGTATAACGACAACATCGGCGCTGGGCAGGCGCCCTATCAGGGCGTCCGCATTGCCACCCGCGATGAACTGCTCTGGATCGTGCGCCAGCGCAACTGGGCGACCGAATATGACAGCTTCTACTACAAATACATCCTCAATCCGCGGGGCGTCTATCTCGAACGCGCCAACTTCACCGGCGCGAATCTGGCCGGAGTAGACCTCAGCCAAATCGTGCTGCGTCGCGCAAACCTCACGCGCGCCAATCTCATCAAAGCGGACCTCACCGGCGCTGATCTGGTGGATGCGCGCCTCGATGAGGCTGACATCGGGTATGCGATCCTCAAAGGCGCGCATCTCGGCTGGAGTCACCTCAATGGGACGCACCTGCGCCGGGCAAACCTCAACAGCGCGCGCATGATGTTCAGCAATCTGAGCGGAGCCGGCCTCTTTGCCACCGACCTGCGCGGCGCGAACCTCTACGCCGCGCGCATGGATAGCTTCACCTCCCTCGGACAAGTGCAACTCGACTCCGCCACCCGCCTCGGCGATATCATCTGGAATGGCGCGCCCCTCACCTACGTCAACTGGGATACGCTGAAGCGGCTAGGCGACGAGGCTGAGCTATCCATCCGCACCACCGCCGATGGCGTCAAGAAGAGCAAGAGCGAGCGTATAGCCAACTACGAATCCGCGCTGCGCGCCTACAACCAGGTTGCCCTCGCCCTTCAGACGCAAGGCATGAGCGACATCGCCGCGCGCTTCGCCTATCGCGGGCGCACATTGGAGCGCCGCCTGCTCTGGCGCAAACGCAAGCTTGGCCGCTGGCTCTTCCTGGCGCTGCTCGGTCTGCTGGCAGGCTACGGCTATCGCATGAGCCGCATCCTCGTCGCCTATGCCGTGGTCGTCTTGCTCTCCGCCGCCGCCTATTATCTGCTCGGCCAACAACACACGCCACACTTGCAAGTCCACGAAGCGCTGCTCGTCAGCGTCACCGCGTTTCATGGCCGCGTCTTTGCCGAGCAATTCCATGTAGATTCGCCGCAGGCGTGGATCACGGCCATCGAAGCCGTCGCCGGACTGGTCATCGAAGGCGTTTTTATCGCGATGCTGGCGCAGCGATTCTTCGGTAAGTGACTGAGAAAGAACTCCGCCATGCCGCTCACCATCGGCCTCGCACAGATGCGTTGCGAGAAGGGCGCTATCGCCGCGAATCTTGCCGCCATCCAGCGCACGCTACAGGCAAGCGCGGACCAAGGCGTGGATATCCTGTGCTTTCCCGAAGCCAGCATCACCGGCTACAATGACCCCACACACTACCCTGACGCCCTGCTCGCGCTGGATGGATTGGAAGTCGTTCGCTTCGTCGCACTCACCAACGAGACCTCAATCACCGTGCTCGCCGGACTACTCGAAGCGAATCCAGCGGGCAAGCCCTATATCACGCAGATCGTCGCACGCGCCGGAAAATTGCTCGGCTTCTATCGCAAGCGCACGATACCCGCTGACGAGGCCCACTTGTTCGCGCCTGGTCCAACAGCAGCGCCCATCTTCCCGCATCCTACCGCGCCCTTTGGTATCTCCATCTGCGCCGACATCGAGAGCGCAGCGGTCTTCGCGGAGAGCGCCCGCCACGGCGCGCGACTCATCTTCGAGGCGGCGGCTCCTGGTTTGTATGGCGCGCAAGAGACCCGAGACTGGCGCGCTGGGTACGAATGGTGGCGCGGCGAATGCTTCACCAAGCTGGCGCGCTATGCCCGCGAGAACAATGTCCACATCGCGGTTGCAACCCAAGCGGGCAGAACGAGCGATGAAGACTTCCCCGGCGGCGGGTACGTCTTCGCTCCGGATGGCACGTGCCTCGCCGAAACCCCTGATTGGTCCGAAGGCATTCTCTACACTACGCTCCCGCTTTCCTGAAGCGCGAGACCTACCTGTATACCCGCGCTACGGCAGCCGAAAATCCTGGCAGCACGTCATAGCCGTCCAGCATATCATCCTCGCGCAGCGTCGCCAGCGGCATATCAGGGCGATACACCTCAATCTCGCGCCGCTGCGGCCATGCCACCAGCACCAGTCGCACCCCCACACGCAGCCACATCGCCACCTTCTCGCCGATCTCCGCCACGCGGTCTCCTGACGACACCACCTCCGCCACCAGATCAGGCATCACCGACACCCACCCCGGTTTTCCCGATGGCGCGGGCACACGCTCCTTGCGAATAAACGCGAAATCTGGCGCGCGCACCGTATCGGGGTCCCGCTCGATGAGAAAACCTGTTCCAGCCGCATACACCTCCCCCAGAGTATGCGCCAGAACATAATGCCCCAGGATTACTCCCAAATGTATTGCGATTTCTCCGTGGTCGCCAAAGGCCGGTGGCTGTGCGGCGATTGTCCCACCTATCAATTCCGTCCGCAAGCCGGTCCGCGGTAGCGCCGCGAATTCCGCAGCCGTGAGAAGACGCTTATACGGCAGAGTAGGCATGGCATGCTTCTCACTTTTCCAGCCGCGCACGCACGCGCCCGGCATCCATCCGCACGCCAATACGGCTGATCAACTCGCCCTCGAAGTGAAACACCACGGCGCCGCTCTGGTAGATTGCTCTGCCATCTGGAAGCATCCAGCGCGATGTCTGGCGCACGGCGAGTCCCTGTGGCAACCCATAGACCGCGATATTCTCCACCTGCACATCGGGCACATGCAAGACGACGCTCTCGATATACGCGCGAAATTGCGCTCTGCCCACCGTCGTTTCGCCAAAGGCTGTGCTGCGTGGCGGCTCATGCACTATCTGCTCTGTGCAGAGATTCACAATCCCATCCCAATCCCGCGCATTGAGTGCCGCAAAGTAGTGTTGCACTATCGCTGCCTGCCGCTCCTGCTCCGACGTAAGCGACGTATTGAGGCACTCCGCCACCCGTGTGAAGAGATCATCCAACTCAAACGGCTTGGCCAGAAAGAACGCGAACCCCCGCCGTCGCACCTCTTCCTCCGTCACCTCCCATCCACTCGTCACCGCCACTGGAGTCGGCTGTGCTCGGTTGCGCAGCGCCTCAACCGTGCTGAGTGGATCATGCGCCGAACTCGAAAAGAGGTCAGTCAAAATGAGCTGGAACACCTCCCGCTCGACCATCTCCAGCGCAGTGCTCAGTGCCGCCGCAGGCTGCACGCGATAGCCCTCATCGCTCAACGCCAGCCGCACCGCTTCGCGTAGATCGGCATCGTCCTCGGCCACAAGAATGCGCGCCGACGCGGGCTTGGACGACAGCGACTCCATCAGTCTTCCCCTTCCCGCGCCGCTATACCATCCGCATCGCTGTCCATCACCATACCAGCGCAAGACGCCCGCTATCGGGAGGGAACGTCTTGCGTTGTAGTCAGACGCCGCAAAGCTAACGGACGGATGAGTGCGCCGCAACGCATCTTCGCCAGATGCATGCTTTCATGAGCATAGGCCAAAATGCGTGCTATGAGCGTCACTATATCATATTCCTTGCTTGAAGCGGGACGCTCGCAACGGTCGCGGCGCGTTTCGCATGGCGCGAAATGTTGAGCAATACGCCAACCGCCGCCAGCGACATCACCAGCGACGAGCCACCAGAGCTGACGAACGGCAGAGGCACCCCAGTAAACGGGATGACCACCACCACTGAGCCAATATTGATGAATGCTTGCCCCACCAACCAGCACGTCATACCGCAGGCGAGCAGCGCCCCGTGGGCGTCGGGCGCGTGCCGTCCGATGCGCAGCCCGCGATACGCCAGCAGCGCGAAGAGGCCGATCAGCGCCATACAGCCGAGCAACCCCAATTCTTCTCCAATCACCGCGAAGATCGAATCCGTAAAGGGATTTGGCAAATATCCAGCCTTCTGCACGCTATCGCCCAACCCCCGCCCACCAATGCCTCCCGACCCCAATGAGATCAGTCCCTGACACACCTGCCATGCCCCAGCGCAGCGCGGCGGTAGCGGATTGATGAAGTCATCCAGCCGCGCCCGGCGGAACGGCGTGCTCACGATCACCAGAAAATACAGCACTCCCCCCAACCCCACCACCGTTAGCACGTGCCAGCCGCGCGCCCCCGCCGCATACAACATCGCCAGCGCCAGCAGCGCCACCACCAGCGACGTGCCCATATCATTCTGCACCAGAGTTAACAGCAGCAGCACACAGCCCACGATGCCTCCGAACGGCAGCAGGCAACGCCACGACCGCACCCCTTCGCCGCGCCGCACCAACCAGTCTGCCAGGAAGATCACCAGCGCAAATTTCGCCAGCTCGCTCGGCTGGAATAAAAGAAACCACAGGCTCAGCCAGCGCTGCGCTCCGCCTGCTGCGATCCCGAATGGCAGCACCGCCACCACCAGCAGCACCGCCACCACCAGCAGCCAGAGCGCCACACGACGCCAGCGGGCATACGGCACGCTCGCGGTGGCAATCAACGTAACCGCGCCTACTCCCACCCACCACGCTTGGCGGCGCACCCAGTAGGCCGGATCACCGGGCTGATCCAGTTGGCTCGCGCTATACACCATCACCAACCCGCCCACCACCAGCGCCGCAACGCAGAACAGCAATAAACCATCGAAGTCGCCAAGCCGCCGCAGCGCATGCAACTTACTGGAAGTCGGCGCGCGCATTCCCAGCAGCGGCACGCGCGCCACCGGCGTCGCCGCCACCCGCCGCACTGGCGTCGAGACCGCCCCGCGCCGCTCTTCGCGCACCACGAAATTACGTGCGAGATCATGCCCCACCCGCAGCGTTCCTCGCGGCTCATCCCGGTCTCTCGCCCGCCGAAACGTATCCAATCGCATTGCCCCGCTCCTCCTAACCTCCCGCTATCTCCTCCTGGCTCCTCCCCGCATTTCACATTGGCTCATTGCACAAGCAATGCCAGAGCGCAGGCACGCTGGCCACGTGCCAGCCCGACCGCGGACCATTCCGCACAGATTTCTGACCACTGGCCAGCCGCACAGCCATATACGATGTCTATAGAAAATTGAGGGGATGAGGATAACCATGCGTCAGCCACCAAAGATTTCAGCGGACCGTCTCCGCGCCTGTTTACGCGACTACTATCACCTAATCCCCGCCACCCTTGATTTTCTCCCCCTCGGACAAGACGACCAGGCCGGCGTCTATCGTATGGTGGGCGAGCAGGGAACACCCTACTTGCTCAAGGTCAAATCTGGCCCACTCTACGAACCAGGATGCCTTGTTCCGGGGTATCTCAGGGAGCAAGGCATAACATCAGTGGTAGCGCCTCTGCCCACCACCAGCAAGATATTGTGGGCACGCGCAGCGGATTGGACGGTGATCCTCTACCCATTCATCACCGGAGATACCAGTTGGGCGGGAATGACCGCTGCGCAGTGGAAGGAAACGGGCGCCATCTTCAGGCAGATTCACCAAGTCATCCCGCCGCCGCTCGGCTTTGACTCACTGCGCAAAGAAACCTTCGATCCGACGGACTATGTGCGATGGATACGCGAGTACGAAGCCCAACACTTGCAAGCTTACGGCGATAAAAACGCCGCCAGGCGCGACCTTCGCTCCTTGTGGCGAGCGCATCAGTCCACCATTCACATGCTCGTCACCTCGCTGGAAACACTGGCGGTGATGCTCCAAAGCCGCGCCCTTTCCTACGTTATCTGCCATGCGGACCTGCACCCAGCCAACTTGCTCCGTGATGAGGCTGGCCGCGTGGTCGTCATTGATTGGGATGATGTGATGCTGGCCCCTAAGGAGCGCGATTTCATCTTCGTCCAGGAAGCGCCAGCCGATGACACAACCGTATCCTCCTCCTCGTCGTTTTTTCAGGGCTACGGCGCAACGGACATTGACTGGCCCGCGCTCACCTACTACCGCTATGAGCGCATCGTGCAAGATGTGATCGCGTATGCTGCGTTTGCGTTGTTCAGGAACGACGTGGATGAAGAGGCCAGGGCTGATGCCGTCGAATCATTTCGCATCAATTTGACGGAAAACGGTATGCTCGCCGCCGCTGAGGCGGCAGCAAGCCATCTTCGCGGCCACAGCCCAGAATAAGCCGCTCGGCATCCCCACCTGATCGCTCGCGCCGATAGACAACCCGCTCGTCAGCCAGTGACACCACATCACTGGCTCAGAACGCGTCGCGCTTGGCGTCACCTGCGCCGCTGGCCGTGCGCACCCGCCGCTCGCCCAGCGCATCTGCCCGCCACCTCGCTGGCTATACGCCTGTATCCCGCCCGGATTCACCACCGCATAGAAATTTTCCGGCGTCTCCAGCATCGGCTGCTGTGGCGCGTTCTCCAGCACGACCTGCCACAAGGTCTTCCCCGTCGCCGCCGCCAGCGCATTCAGCGTTCCTCCGAGAACCACATGTAGCGCATCTGGCCCCAACGACACCGTATACATAGCATTCGGAAATTCCCGCCGCCAGACTCGCGCGCCCGTGCTCGCCCGCGTCGCCTCAATGTACACCTGTGGCGTGCTAACCGCCTCCGGACAATCGAACGTCACCGTGTAGAGCGTATCCCCCGCGCCCCACACACTGCCGCCGCTCGACCCACACCCCAGCGTGCGCTGCGAAAGCGCTGCGCCCGTCGTTGGATTCAGCATGAAAAGCGTTAGTGGCGTCCCTGGGTCTCCCCCCGCCACGGCAAAGAGCCGCTCCCCAGCCAGCGCCAGATTCACCACTTGCGCGTTGCCCGCCGTCGTGCTGACCAACGGCATACACCACTGCCGCGCGCCATCCGCTTCGCGCAGCGCGCACACCTCACTCGTTTGCGTACTCGCCGTCTCGCGCAACGGCACGTAGAGCATCCCTCCCGCCGCCAGCATCTGCGCGCGTCCCATCGCCGGTATCCGCTCGCTCTGCCAAAACACCTGCCCATCCTCTGGACGCACCGCGTACACCCCGGTTTGCGCTTCCAGATAGATCACCCCGTCATCCACCAGCGGCACAGCCAGATTTTCCAGCGCCTTGCACCACGCTAGCGTCCCATCCGCCAGCCGCATCGCGCAGACTTCCCCGGTATTGCCCAGCAGCAGCAGATCGCCAGCCGGCGTGATCGTCCGCACATACAGCGTACCCGCCTGCGCTCCGCGCAGCGTCACCTGCGCCACCTGCGCGCCATCGCTCGCGCGCAACACACAGATCGCGTTCGTGCCATATACCGGCTGATGAAACCCATACGTGCCCACAATCGGATGCACACTCACATACACCACCGGCTCCCCTGGTTCAGCCACCGCCCCCGGCGTATTCGGCCCGCACGATGGCTGCAACGTGGTGGTGCTCATGCGTGGATGCCTCCACGCCATCAGCACCTCGCAGCTCACCACCAGATAGCACAGCGCGACGATTGCGATAATCGTGATCGCCCGCCCGCGCTTCGAGCGCCTTGGCGCTTCGCCGCCATCGCTGCTCATCAATCCACCCTCGCGTCTCATTCCCTCGCCACTTCCATAGACATATCGAACGTATTATGCTGTTTGCCCGCCTATCCTCACACTCCACCAAAAAATCGCGTATGCTCATCTTCGACTGGCGCATCAACATGGGTAGATGGAGGAACATTCCCTATGCCTATAAGCTCCGCTGCCCTTGTCCCGCGCCACGCTTCCGCTGCGCCTGTCCCAGCCGCGCATATCGGCGACCCCGAAGTGCGCCTCGCCGCCGCCCGTCCGCGCCTGCTGCGTATCACCCGCAGCTTCCGCATCCCACCCGACGCCGCCGACGACGTGGTGCAAGAAGCCCTGCTCGCTGCCTGGCGGCATCTCGATCACCTGCGCTCCCGCGAACGCTTCGACGCCTGGCTCGATACCATCTGCCGCAACCAGTGCCGTATGTTCCTGCGTGCCCAACGCTCATCCTTGCGCCGCGAACCCTACCGCCTCGATAGCGCCGCCACCGACCCCGACGGCGACACTCCCGACCCGCTCGAGCTCGCCGACCCATCGGCCACCGATCCACTCGCATCGCTGGCCGCCCAGGACATCGCCATCCTGCTTGATCGCGCGCTCAGCTCTCTGCCAGCCCACATGCGCCGCATCCTTGAACTGCACTATCTCCACGGCCTCCCCGCCACCGAGGCCGCGCCATCCCTCGGTATCAGCGTCGGCGTCCTTGAGGCTCGCCTCCATCGCGCCCGCAAACGCCTGCGCGAGGTGTTCACCGGCCCCCTACGCGACGAAGCCGCCGCCTTCGGCCTGCTGCCAGCGGACACCAACGCCTGGCAAGAAACCCGCATCTGGTGCCACCACTGCGGCCAGCGCCGTCTCCTCGGCATCTTCGCCACGCTGCCCGATGGCCGCCGCGAACTGCGCCTGCGCTGCCCCGCCTGCTCGCCACTGCATGGCCGCGACATCATCCGCAGCAAAGGCATTGCCCCGCTCGACGGCCTGCGTGCCTTCCGTCCCGCCCTCACCCGCACCCTGCATGCCCTCGCCGACCGCACCGCCCACGGCCTCGCCACCGGCTGGGATACCTGTCTCCACTGCGGCCACCCCGTTCGCCGCCGTGTCGTCATGCCCGACGAATTCCCCGCCAGCCTGCACCCCGCCATCCAGCGCCATTGGGTCGTCGCCGCCTGCGAGCATCCCGGCTGCATCGGCCTGGGCGCGTGGCCCGCCATCGAACCCGCCATCTGGTTTCACCCCGCCGCCCAACACTTCATGGCGCAGCATCCCCGCTGGATCACCGCTCCTGAAGACGAAACCGCATGGCACGGCCTCGCCGCCATCCGCTTCCGCCTCGTAGACTTCGCCAGCGCCGCACGGCTCACCTTCATCGCCGATGCCCACACTCTGCGCATCCTCGCCACGCTCGACGCCTGAATCATTCACCATCCTCCAAAAAATCGCGTATGTCGCCCATCTCCATCCGCATCTTGGTCATTGAGACACACCTCGATGCCGCCGCTCACGCGGACCAGGTGTAACGACCAGTGCAGGGGCGAGGCCAGCTTCGCCCTCCGCCGGACGCCCGTATGCCTTACACGGCATGCGCTCGAACAATGCCATCCCATGACACGAAAGGCAGCACACCCCATGCGACACGAATCCGGCTCCGTCACCGTCAACGGCGCACGACTCGCCTATGACATCCAGGGCGACGGCCATCCCCTCGTCCTCATTCACGCGGGCATCGCCGACCGCCGCCAGTGGGACGACCAGATGGATGCTTTCGCCGCACGCTACACCGTCATTCGCTACGATCAGCGCGGTTGGGGCGATTCCAGCGCCCCCGCCGGTCCCGTTGCCTTCCACGAAGACCTCTACGGCCTGCTGCGCGCCCTGAATATCGCACAGGCGCACATCCTCGGCATCTCAATGGCTGGCACCATGGCCATTGACTTCGCGCTTACCCATCCCGATATGGTCAGTTCACTCGTGCTCGTCGGCTCCTGGCTCAGCGGCTACCCCACCGTGCCCAGCGACGCCGAAAAAGCCGTCTGGGAACGCTATCAAGCCGCACTTGACGAAGGACGCCTCGACTGCGCCAACAAAGTAGAAGTTGACCTCAAGCTCGCGGGCATCCACCGCGACCCCACCCAGGTGGACCCCGCCGTGCGTGAGCGCCTGCTCGCCATCCACCGTCCCGCCTTCGACCGCCTCGCCGAGCGCGACCGTATGACTCCCTGGCTCAAACCCGAACCACCCGCCGCCAGCCGCCTCGCCGAGCTACACGCCCCCACGCTCGTCATCTACGGCGATCTGGATGTGCCCGTCATCCCCGTCATCGCCGCCAAGCTCGCAGCAGAGATTCGCGGCGCGCGCACCATCGTCATGCCCGGAACCGCCCATGTGCCCAATATGGAGCAGCCGCAGCAATTCAACCACATCGTCCTCGACTTCCTCGCTAGCCTCCCCTGATGTTCCCATAGTTGTGAAACGCCACCGTCTGCCGGCATTCATCCCTTCTCCAGTGTGCGCCGGCAATTTATGACCGCGACCGCTACGCCATTCTGCCGGATTCTGCCAACCCATGCGTAATGCGGACACCCCCTGCCCGCATTACGTGTTACGCTGCACCTTGAATCTAACGCGCGTACGGCCCGGCTCATTCCAGAAGAAGCACCGTGTACCCACCGAATGGAGAACGCCCCATGACCAGCGACGACCAGACCACCCAGCAACGCCGCGACGCCCTGCTGCAACACGCCCGCGACGAACACGCCAAACTCGAAGCCTTCCTTGCCACCCTCACCGACGAAGAACAGACCCAGCCCGGCGTCACCGGCGACTGGTCCATCAAAGACCACCTCGCCCACCTCACCTGGTGGGAACAGCGCGTCATTCGCATGCTCGCGGGCGACCCCGACCCGATTGACGCCATCCCCGGCGATGCTAATGGCGAGAAGAGCGAAGACGACATCAACGCCTACATCTTCGCCCAGAACCACGACCGTTCCCTTGCCGACATCCGCTCCGCCTTCGACGCCTCCTACCAGCAAATGCTCCAGCTTATCGCCACTACCCCCGACGACATCTTCATCGCCAGGCACGACTGGATCAGCGGCAACTCCGACTACCACTACGACGAACATCTTCGCATGTTCCAGGCGTGGCGCGACCACGCCTGATCCCGCGCCTACTCAGTCGCGCCTGGTCTGCTTGCGCGCGTGCCGGGCAGCGGCCATGGAGTAGGCTTCGGCCAGCAAGGGCTTCACAGCTTCCCAGGTTTCCTGGCCGGGGTTGAGCACACAGACAAACAATTGCGGCGCATATACGGGATGCGGCATCAGCCGGTCCAGGGCCGCGAAATCATAGCCAGCGCTCTCCGCACGCTCCTCACCGGGCGCAGAGCCAAAAAGCGCACGAAAGGTATCTCGGCTCACGCCGATATTGAGCCGAAATACATCCGGGCGATTGAGCTGTGAGGTGTTATCGAAGTCGCCGTAGTCTTTGGTGACGATGGTGGCGAAGGGAAACTGGCGCGTCGGGTCGAGATCATGCTGGGGGTCGTAGTAGAAGAAGCTATCCCCAGCTCCGGGGCCATCAGTTGGCCTGAGAACCTCAATATCCGCAAACGTAGCCACCACATAGGCAATGATCGCATCTTGATCCATAGCTATGAGCCTCCAGAGACTATCGCCCGGCGCCGCCGTCGGGCTGATCGAACCTCTGAGTATATCATGCCTCCTGTCCACCCAGCGCCGTTCGATGTGCTACACTTCCGCCATAGGAAAGACACCACACCTCTTCGCCGGGAGCGAAACCGCTATGGGCGTACAAGACCTGCATCTGCCAGCTACCCATCAGCGCGTCGTGAACCGCTTCATTGCGGCATGCCAGGCCGATGACCGCGTGATCGCCGCGTTTCTCAGCGGCGCCTACGCCAGAGGCGCAGCCGATGCCTACTCCGACCTCGATCTCGGCCTCATCACCACCGACGCCACCTACGACGAATTCTTCGCCAGCCACGCAGCCTTCATCCAGCAGATTGGCTCGCCTATCTTCCGCGAAACCTATCATGGCTCCGGCTCTGACATGCTCTTCTTCACGTTTCCCGATGGTGTCGAAACCGAAGTCGCGCTTGGCCGCGCCAGCCACTTCACCCATATCAGCTCCGGCCCCTACATCATCCTCGTAGACAAGCCCGGTATCCTCACCAACGCCGTGTTTACTGGCTACATCCCCACCCAGGCCGAGCAAACCGCAACCCTGCAAAACCTCATCTCCTGGTTCTGGCACGACCTCTCCCACCACTTCCTCACCGCCATAGCGCGCGGGCGTCTCTGGTCGGCGCACGGCCATCTCGAAGAACTGCGCCTCACCTGCGTCAACCTGCTCCGCCTCACCCATGACTTCACCACCGAACCAGAGGGCTATGAAAAGCTCGAACAGGCCGTCCCAACAGAACAACTCGCACCGTTGCGCGCGACCTATTGCCCGCTGGACCGCGATGCCATGCTCCAGGCCGCCCGCATCATCGTGCGCCTCTATCGCGACCTCGCCCTGCCCCTCGCCCAGTCCCACGGCATATCCTATCCCACCGCTCTCGATCACATGATGTCCGCCCGCCTCGACACATTGCTGCCCGCTTGATCGCCTCCCCATTCCCGCACACCCAGCATCTCGCGGCCCGCTGGTGGCCCGCCAGTTCACCGCAGCACCAACGAAAACTACGAGCATATACCCTTTTTGGAGTAATAAACACAATAAAGTATTGACTTATTTGTATTAATCATGTATATGGATTTGTAGCACCGTTAGGTGACACCGGCTGACCCACTCAGTGTGCCGCGCTGCTGCCGCCGCGCAGACCATGTATGCAGAAGGAGGACAAAGAAGGCCAATCGGCCTGTGAATGCCATCGGTTCGCAGCGGACGGCCGTCGCCGTCAGCGTGCGCGAACCCCGTTTTCCAGCGCGGCGCATGCCCCAACCCACCAGCCTGTTCATCGCGGTGGGCGCCAGGCGAGAGGCGCTGCGAATGACACGATTCGCAACGATTCGAACATCACCGATGCTGAAAGAGAGAGGCACAACACCATGGCAACAATGGACGCAACCACATCTCTGCGCGTCAACCTTCGGCGGCTCTGGTCCGATCACGTCATCTGGACCCGGCAGTACATTGTCGCATTCGCGGGCGACCAGCCCGACGCCGGCGCGGCTGCCGGTCGCTTGCTCAACAACCAGGAGCACATCGGCAACGCCATCGTTCCGTTCTACGGGCAGGCAGCCGGAACCCAGCTCAGCGACCTACTCAAGCAGCACATCATGATCGCCGTAGATTTGCTCAAGGCCGCCAAAGCGGGCGATGACCCTGAATTCCAACGCCAGGATCAGAAATGGTCGCACAACGTCGAGGAGATCGCCACGCTCCTGAGCAGCGCGAACCCCCACTGGCCCAAACGCGACGTGATTGACCTGCTCAATGTCCATCTCAAGCTGACCAAGGGCGAGGCCGTCGCCCGCCTGACCGGCAAGTGGGATGACGATGTCGCCGCCTTCGATGACATCTTCACCGAAATCTTAACGGTCTCCGACACGCTAGCCGATGGCATCATGAGCCAGTTCCCGGACCGCTTCCCCGCCCAGTCAGCGCCAGCGCGCCGCGGACTCGCCCGCATCTTCGCGCGAGGACGGTGATCGCCATGCTCCATATCGGTGAGAGCGCGCCAGACTTCCAGGATCTGCGCGGAGTCAACGGCGAAAGCTACTCGCTTGCGTCCTTTGCCACGCATCCCGTGCTCATGGTGGCGTTCATCTGCACCGGCTGCCCGACGGTCAAGGCCAACGAAGCGCGCCTGGTCGCATTGCAGGAACGCTACAGCGCAGTTGGCGCGCAACTGATCGCCATCAACTCCAACAACCCGTACCTGTCGTATCCTGACACCCTCGAAGAGATGACGCGCCGTGCAAGCGAGAAGTCCTTCAACTTCCCGTATCTCAAAGACGCCGATGGCGCTGTGGCTACCCGTTTCGGCGCCATCAGCACCCCACACGTCTTCTTGTTCGATACGACACGCCGGCTGGTCTATAAGGGTCGTATTG
The DNA here is from genome assembly GCA_030167145.1 of Ktedonobacterales bacterium. GTDB lineage: Bacteria > Chloroflexota > Ktedonobacteria > Ktedonobacterales > JADMIN01 > SMAG-U1939. Next base: position 2,579,295 of record CP126532.1, read on the forward strand.
ACGATACACGCGATCCCGCGCACGCAACGTGCAGTGACCTGGAGAATGCGCTGCGTGATGTGCTCAGCGGATTGCCCGTCAAGGTGCCTGAAACTCAGCCCTTCGGCTGCGCCATTATCCGCTAGCAAGTCGTTCTCACCACCGGCTGGCCGCGCCACCAACACGCCAGAGTGTGCTTCACTCGTCGTTTGCTGGCGCACGCCCGCTGGTGTCATCCGCGCCGCTCAACCAAGGAGAATCGTATGGCATCGGACCTCGCCGCTACCAGGCATCTCCCCCTGCGTTTCCGCTGGCCGTGGCTGTTCGTCGGCGCTGGCTGGGCGCTCGCCATCCTGGCAACCATCACCGGCTGGCGTATCCTCATAGACCATCACTTCCTCTTAGAAGAGAGCGGGCTATCCTGGCCTGTCGCGGCGGCTGTGTTTCTTGTCGGGTGGCAGGTGATGATCGTGGCGATGATGCTTCCGGCCAGTATGCCAACCATCACCACGCTTCTCGCCAGGGGCGGCGCTGGCGCACGTGCGAAGCGCCAGCTCGCGGTCTTTTTCGCGGGCTATGCCGCTATCTGGACCGCGTTTGGCTTGCTGGCCTTCGCTGGCGATACGCTGATTCACCGGACAGTAGATGCGTGGCCGTGGCTTGCCACGCATGCTTTCCTGATCGGCGCCATCACCTTCCTCATCGCTGGCCTCTTCCAGTTCAGCCGGGGGAAGCGCGCCTGCCTCAGTCTCTGCCGCAGCCCGCACGCCTTCATTGCGGATAGCGGACCAGCGCCATCACACACGGCTTGGCGGCTCGGCATCTGGCACGGAGCCGCCTCCGTCGGCTGTTGCTGGGCGCTGATGCTGGTCATGTTCGGCATCGGCGTCGGCAATCTCGTCTGGATGGCGGGCCTGACCTGCCTCATGGCCAGCGAGACAACCCTTCCCACGAATAGATGGATGAGCCGCGCTATCGGCATCACCTCACTCGTGCTCGCGCTGCTGTGGCTGGCGCATCCCGCCTGGCTCGTGCCCGCCACCGTCTCCTGATACCACCCGGCTACGACGCCACCACATCGAACCGGCAGCGCGATGACGTGCCCCGCTCACAATGCTCGCAGACCGCGACACCACTGATTGTGCTGATGAACATTTCCGTCATCCGGCACACCTCCGCATGGCCGTTGACCACCGCCGCGAGTGGGCAGCTAGCTCCGCGAATGGAAAGCTGATTGTCCTCCTCCACGACCTCCGCCAGCCCGCCGAGTTCGTTCAGCGCCTCCGCCGCCACGACGAGACGGCTGCGTGTATCGCTGCCCTCCGTGGCCGCGTCCATCTCATCGGCAATGCGCCGCCCCGCCTCACGCGCGGCGGCGTCGAGGTCGTCTTGTCCGAGCCGCTCACCAAGCACCGCCAGAAGTTGGCGCAGCACGTGGTCGTAGGATTTCGGGAAGAGCAGATCCGCGTCCGCCGTCAGCCGGTATTCTTGCGACGGTTTGCGGCTGCCGCTGGTCCACCGCTGGCCCGCCTCGCACACCAGCCCATCGCGTTCCAGCAGCACCAGTTGCGTGCGAATCGCGTTATTCGTCAGATCCAGCGCCTGCGCGAGATCGTCAACGGTGGCGGCCTGGCGGCGAAGATACTGCAACATCCGGCCACGTGTCGTGGTGAAGAAACGCCGATCCCACGTGGTAGCCGGCATGTCGCTCGCTCCTTTCGCTCTGCTCACCCATAGCTCGCCCGAGTCTCGCGCTCTTTTTGAGCATAGCCAGCCCCATTCGCTGATGTCAAGCAAATCAAGGAATTCATGCGAATGCTGTATCAGTGCGCTCTAGCCTCCACACTACGGCGTCCCTCCGCTGGGTCTCCACCTCGCGTTCCCAATCCCGCGTCCGTATCCGCCCCTCTTTGTCCGCATGTGCCCGTATCTGCCGCCTTGCCATACCCGAACATCAGTTCTACACTGCTCACTGGGGAACGGCAGACCAGATCACACAACTTCACACGATTCGCGAACGGAGACGACCAGCATGGGCAAGCGCAACAACGGCAACAACCGCAACAACCGCAACACTACAAAACATCACACTGGCAGCAATCCACTCCCCTCGCCTCGTAGGAGAGGGGCCGGGGGTGAGGTCTCTCTCTTTCCGCCCGGCGAGCCGCTGCGCCCCAGCGCTGGCCTCACCGGCGCGCAGGGCGAGCCGCGCCAGTGGGCCTATCCCGTCGGCTACAACATCGCCCAGCTTCCGCGCGCCACCGAACAAACCAGCTTCGCAGAGCTACGCAACCTCGCCGCCCTCTACGACGGAATCCAGCTCTGCGAGCGCGTCTACTTCGACCTCCTCGGGCGCCTCGAACCGCGTGTGCTGCCACGGCCAGACGCCCTCGCCCCAGGCGACACCGGCGCCGAGCCGCGCTGGCGCGAACCCGCCCGCCGCATCGAGGCCTTCCTCGAAAGCCCCGACCACGCCCAAGATCTGCGCTCCTGGCTCGTCGCCTTCGTCCGCGATCTGCTCGAAATTGACGCCGTCGCCATCTACACCCGGCGCACCCGCGGCGGCGCGCTTCACGCCCTCGAACTCGTCGCCGCCGACAGCATCAAGCCGCTCATCAACCCTGACGGGCGCACCCCACAGCCGCCACAGCCCGCCTATCAGCAATACCTCTACGGCGTGCCCGCTGGCTGGTACACCCGCGACGACCTCGACTACCTCCGCGAGACCGCCCGCACCGACAGCCTCTACGGCCTCTCGCGCGTCGAGCGCATCATCCTGCGCGTCAACCAGGCGCTACGCAAACAAAGCTTCGATCTCGCCCGCTTCACCGACGGCGCTACCCCGCTCGGCATCATCGAGCCGCCCACCACCCTCGCCTGGACCCCTGAACAGCTTGAAACCTTCGAGCGCGCCTTCAACGGCCTCCTCGCTGGCAACGACGCCTGGCGTGTCCGCGCCAAAACCCTCCCACCGGGCGCACACTGGCAGGCGCTCACCGGCGACGATCCGCTCATCGCATTCGACCGCTTCCTGCTCAACGTCACTGTCGCCGCCTTCGGCCTCACCATGGACGAACTCGGCTTCACCGACACCAGCAACCGCAGCACCGGCCAAACGCAAGAAAGCGTCGTCTATCGCCGCGCCGTCGCACCCGTCGCCGCCCTTGCCGCCAGTTACCTCACCCGCAAGATCCGCCACTGGCTCGACCCACGCTTCACCGTCACCTTCACCGGCCTCGAAGAACCCGACGACTTCGCCACCCGCGCCAACGCCTTCGCCCAGCTCATCCCCCTCGGCGTCGTCACCCCCACCACCGCCGCGCGGCTGCTCCATCTCCCCGCTCCCGGCGCCTAGCCCGTGCGCACCTCCACTGCCCACCACCCCATTCGCCCCACTGTGCCGCTGGCATCCCGCCAGCCCTTCAGTGGGGCGGACATTCTTGTCTGCCCTCCATCTCTGTGGTGGGGCGGACATTCTTGTCTGCTCATGGCCGCGAAATCGGCAGAATCGGCAACTGCTCATCACACACATGCGCGCGAAAATCGGCAGAATCGGCAACTGCCCTTCGTGTGTACAACACACAATTGCGGCGAAAACGGCGAAAATCTATCTGCCACCACCCATCTCTACCTCCACGATCCGCTCTGCATCGGATTACCCTCGGCTCTTCAGGCCGAGAACCCGCTTTACCACCCAGCTCGCTCTACGCGCAAATCAAAATATCGGCCATTTCGGCCACTGCCTGTGAGGAGGCAAGCCGTGCGCCATCTCAACCGAAAAATCGGCAGAATCGGCAACTCTGGCAACTGGTGGGACAGACATTCTTGTCTGTCCGCAATCGAAATACCGGCCACTCCGGCCATCGGCGATTTTGTGCAACTTCCAAATTTCGGCAGAATCGGCAACTGCCATTGCGTGCAACCTGGACATTCATGCCCATCCCACCTGTGCTCCGGCCACTTATGGCCGAGAGCGCGGCCATTTCGGCCACTACCCACCGCCCACCTCACTTATCCACATCTTGGCGACTTATCCACAATCCCTGTGGACACCCACCCGCCCGCTTATGTAGACCTCATTCCCACAAAAGTCCGGGGAAGTGTGACCGCTCCAGCGTGGATAAACACCCGATTTCTGTGGACAAGTACCCCTGATTGTGCAAAACTCCGCCAATTTCGTAGAACAAGAGTTCCTCTGCCGTATCGCCTCTCGCGGCGCATTTTCGGTGGATAACCCGGTGGATAAATGGTGCCGAATGTGGATAACTCACACCCACCCGTGGACAGCCAGACTTCCCTACTTGCTCATCCACCGAACGAAGCGGCGGCCTCCGCGATCAGCACGGAGACAGCAGAGAGATCAAACGGAACGCCAAGCACCGCTACCGCAAGTTCCTCAAGCAACGCCCGCTCCTCCTCACGCGGTGAACTGTAGTAGATGGCAATGTAGCGATGCTCCCCATAGCGCACGTGGTCCGCCGCGAGGGCAGCAAGGGTATGTTTCAGGGTGAATTGCAAGGCGCCGCTGTCCAGAATAGTTACGATGGGGTGCAGGCTCGAGCGCAGCGCCATCAAAGCCGCCTCTGCGGACTGGGCGACGGTGACCGAATGCCCCTCATCAACACACGACATTTCGAGCACATTCGTCATGGCTTCATCGTCGCTATAGATCAGCACATGCGCCATCGCATCTACCCTCCTCACCCACACCTATGCGGCTTTCCTCCCTACACCCTACATCGGCGTCCCACCGGTCGGGCCACCGCCCGTCGCCGCGCCCGCCACTGGCACATCATGCACCCGGAAGGGCCAGCGCTTCGCCGCCTCATCCCCATCAATCGAAGCCACCACCCGATAGCCGCCCGCGTGCGGAAACGGCACATCCAGCGGAAACCCCAGCATCACCGGCTGCGCCGCGCCCTGCGGCAACTGCGGAGGACGCCCCACATTGATATGTCCCTCGATCTTCACCAACGGATTCCCATCCTCATCCTCGATCAACACCGTCAGCACGTGCGGGCGATTCGTCTCATTCCACGGCACGAACACGCACACCCCAATGCCCAGGTGGCTTGGCAGCGGTGCGCCGCCTGGCGGCAAAGGCCGCCGGTGATCCGTCCATCCCCCACCGCTCACATACAGCAATCCATTGACCACCTCGACATGATTCGCCAGCACCAGCGAATCTACCGTCACCGTATCCGTCATCACCTGCGCCTCCCGCGCGCCGCACACGCGCCCGTTCTCACTCGCTCGCTCGTTGCCCCATTTCATTGCCCCCATTAACGCACATCTCAGCACGTAAGCAGGCACAGACCGCGACATCACCCCACAGGCGCACAGACATAGACCAAACCACCGCCCACACTCAGCAAAATAGCCAGCCAACACGCATTGACAAGCAACGCATATTCAGCATAGGATGTGCGTCATGATTGTATCGTGCCAAGATGGAAAAGGAGCGGCATACCATGTGGCAACCTGACTCACTTTCCCCGTATGCGGAAGTCCCCGCGCCTCCACGGCGTCCACACGCGCGCCGCCGCCTGCGCGGCGTAGTCCTTGCCTTTCTTGGCCTCATCGTTCTCGGCGGCGCGGTCGGCGTCGGTTTCGTGCTCTCGCGCCCCCTTCTGCGGCACAACCTGCCCGACAACGTCCCCCTTCTCGCCAACACCAGCTTCGTCACCTACACCGATACCCACCAATCCGGCTTGCACGAACAATACTGGTATTACACCGTCTCCAATAGCACCCTTCAGCAAGTCACGAGTTACTACGTTACCCAACTGTCCGTGAATGACTGGCAGAACGTGAACATTACCAACGTCGCCGTCACCCCCAACATCACCGCCACCAGGGACGACGGCGCCACCACCATCTACATCCTCGCCAGCCAGCAACCCCTCACTGCCCAGGGCATCACCGTCACCCCGCCCGCCGGCGGCATCGCCCTGGAGATCGCCATCGTCACCAAGACCTGATACGCGGTAGTACGCGACAGTACGCGACAGCACACTGTCACATTCCCTTGTCAACTATCCACAATCCTGTGGATAGCACTGTAGATACCTGGTCGAAAACGCGCGTCAGTGCTAGAGCGCTATCCACATGCCAGTAGATAACCCGGTGGATGCCGCTGTGGACGGCCTGGGGACGGTGTGGAAACTCTCAAGTCCCATCCACCAGCCGTGTGGATGGCGTCGTGGACAGCCTGGGGACGATGTGGAGAAGCTGAAACACTTGTCCACATCCATCCACCAGCGGCCTCCAGTTATCCGAGCGATACACCAGCGTCATCCACAATCCACAGCCTGTTTCCACATCGTGGATAATCCATACAACTCTAGGATTGATGCGACCTTGCACCGCCAATTTTTGCCGGTGGCGTTAGTTATCCCCGCCATCCACACCCCCTATGACGATCTGCTACGGTTTCTCTCCTCTTCTTCAATTAAATGAAAGAGATGGGTATCTTCCACATACCTGTGTTCACATTAGCATTGCCATGTGGAAAGTTCGCGTTGCTCGATCTTGCTCCGGTAGATGCCACCACACGTTGCGTGGAAACAACGTTCCCACGGCCTATCCCCCAAAGACATGCAGTGTTCCTGCTGCCCAAAAGGGGCATACCCGCATACGACGTAGCCAAAACATGGTACAGTTCGTTTGAACTCCATGAAGCATTCTTGACGCGCTGATGGCCGCAATGGTGGATGGGCGAAAAATGGATGGGGCGGCCATTCAGAGCGCCACAAGGGCAAGAGTCATGCAGCGTGAGAGTTCGCGGATGAGCTGCTTCAGGTGGTAGCGCGGTATGCAATGTGCGAATTGCGCGAGCATGGCAGGGCGAGAGCGTATCCCCGTTTGACACAAGCCGATACGCATGCTATGCTTTCGTTAGCGCCAGCCGAATGCGCGCACTTCACACACCTGTAGCGGTACGTTGTGCATGGTTGCCCGCGACGATTTCATCCAGCCGCCAGAGATGCGGCGTCGGATCTGGCGCAACGGAGCGTACTCTTAACACACCTGACGGCACGAATGGAGCCTGGCCGACAACGGCGGGCCTTACCAAAGGCAATTTCCAGGCATCCCATGGCTTCTCTGACGTGTGGGGAGGATGTCCATTAGAGGAACGTGTGCGCACGCTGATCGCGATCTGCTCGCACGTATGAGCATCAGGCGCGGCGCATATCGAAACCTCGGCGCACATGCTGGTGGTAGACGCGCACTGTGTGGCCGTTGCCTACTTGTTGAGAATTTTTGAGTTTTTTCCAAGACGATGTGTATCTTTCGCGCTACTCCACCGCCCCGTGTTCGCGTATGCGCGCCTCAGGCGCGCTCGTAGGGAGTTCGCCCGGTGGATGCGCTTTCAGGAAGCGCCGTTGATGTTGATGCGGATCGCCGTCGCTGAGCCAGCGTGCCGCGGCGTGCATCCAGACCGCGATTTGCGGCGCATGACCTGATGTTATGGTCTGATGAAGGCGATTGTTTGCTTATGCTGAGTACCGCACGACAGTACAGCCGTGCGACTACGCGCTACTTTTCGCGATGTTCCGCGCTATGCGGTTGGTCCAGTGTATTGTGCTTTCCCATCGGGAGCGCTGGCGATCAGGCCAGCGCGACCCGGCTCGTATTCCGCATTGTTTGTTAACGCAGGAGGCCAGTGTGCCAGAAGATCAGGAACTCACCGTTACTCGCCGCCGTGTACGGCGCAAGGAGCCGGCACTGCCGGCGGAGACACCCGCAACCGATACCACCGCGTCGAGCGCGCCCAGCGCTCCAGCGGATGATACACCCGCCGCGCCGGCGGCGCGGCGTCGGCCTTCGCGTGCGAAGGTTGCGCCCGTTGCCGCGCATGCGCCTGAGGAATCCGCCCAGGTTGCTCTGCCCGCGCCCGCCGCAGTCGCTCCTGCGAAGACATCCGCGCCGCGCCGGACCGTGCGCGCGAAAGTTACACCCATCGCCGAGCCGGTCCCGCTGCTTACGGACACCAGCGGCGGCGCGCCCGCGACCGAGCCATCCGCGCCGCAGGCTGCCTCAACTCGCACGTCGCGTGCGCGTCGGCCTCAGGCTGCCACCGATGTGACGGACATGTCACCCGCGACGGCTGAGCCAATTGCTGAGCAGCCCGCTACGTCGAATCCCTACCGCTTTACCCGCACCCGCACGCAGCCTGCTGCGCCTGTTTCGCCTGCTGCATCTGCCGCGCCGGGCGCGACCGAGATCCCTGATGCTGTGCGCCAGGATGCGCCGCCTTCCGATGCGCCGCACGACTCCGTGCAGCCACCCGCCTCCACACCCGTTCCGGCTGAGCCGCCAGTTGCTTCCTCGGATAGCCACGAGGTTATCGTGGATGAAGATGGCTTCGCCCGCCGCACCGCCTCCGATGTGCCGATTCGCCCGCTGCGCCGCGACCGCCGCGCCTGGCAGGATCACGAAGGCCGTGCTGGACGCGACGCCATTGCGCCACATGTGCCTGGCGGCGCTGGCAGCGGCGATTCCTATCGCGGTCGCGGGCCAGCCCAGCGCCCCGGTGCGCCTGGGCGCAATACGCCTCAGCGCAACACACCGCCGCCCGCGCCCCAGCCACAGCAGCCCCGCCAGCCTGCCGCTCGTGGCCCCTACAGCCCCGGCGGACGCAGGCAGGGCCACGACAACAACACGCCGCCACCGCCCTACATGCCCGACCAGTCGCCCAGCGGCTCAAATGGTGTTCCCGGTGGCCCGGCGCAGCCGTATGGCGCATATGGCGGCTATGATGGCTATTCCAATCCTGCCGGTGGCCCCAATGAGCCGCAGCAGCCGCAGGGCGGGCGGCCTCTGCGTGGGCGACCCGGCTACAACGCGCCACATGGCGGCTACGGCGACCGCTACAATGATCGCTATAGCGACCGCCCACAACGCGGCCAGCCACCCACGCCACCGGGCCGTGGTGTTCCCGGCCGCCCCGATATGTATCGCGATCCCGGCCAGCGCGACGGCCGAGGCGTGCCGCCCGCGCGTGTCCCACATGACCGCCGTGGGCACCTCGTTCCCACCACCGGGCGCGGCGCATATGGCAGCCGCTATCAGCGCGGACGCCAGGAAGGTCCGGGCTATCCTGCCGCGCCATACGCCAACATGCCCGGCGCGGACCACAACGATGGGCAATATCCGCAGGGCACGCGCGCCGGCGGCCCGGCCGTTGCCGTCCGCACCGTGGACGTGACCGGCATCCTCTGGCTCAACGGCGGCGCTGGCATCGGCCCCACTGATGTGCTTGATGGCCGCACCTTGCAGCCCATCGCGCGCATGAACTACGAAGACATCCGCCGCTATGGCCTCCGCTCTGGCGATCTCATCGTCGGCGAGGCCGAGGAGCGCGGCGCACGGCGTCAGGTCGTCTCGCTCAGCCGTGTCAACGGTATGCGCCCGGACGATCTGCACGACCGCGCGAGCTTCGAGTCGCTTACCGCCAGTTTTCCTGATCGTCGCATCCGCCTGGAGCAAGGCCCGCAGCCCGTCTCCGCGCGCATCATAGACCTCTTCGCGCCGCTTGGCTTTGGCTCGCGTGCGCTGGTGGTCGCCCCGCCCAAGACCGGCAAGACCACGCTTATACGCGAGGCCGCTGAAGCCGTGCTTCAGGGCTATCCCGATGCCGTCGTCATGGCGGTGCTTGTCGGTGAGCGCCCCGAAGAAGTCACCGACCTGCGCGCCCGCCTTGAGCCGCGCGGTGGGCTGGTCTATGCCGCCAGCTTCGATGAAGACACCCAGCGGCATGCCTGGCTCGTCCAGGTCGCCGTTGAGCGCGCCAAGCGTGTCGCCGAGCTAGGCAAAGACGCCTTTATGGTTCTCGACTCGCTCACCCGCCTCGCCCGCGCCGAGAACCTTGCCTCGCGCGGCCAGGGGCGCACGCTCTCCGGCGGTATAGACGCTCAGGCGCTCGATACCGGTCGCCGCGCGTTTGGCGCTGCCCGCAACCTGGAGGAGGGTGGCAGCATCACCATCCTGGCCACCTGTCTCGTCGAGACTGGCAGCCGCCAGGACGATGTAGTCTACGAAGAGTTCAAGGGCACCGGCAACATGGAGCTGCACCTCTCGCGCGATCTGGCGCAGCGCCGTCTCTTCCCCGCCGTGGACGCTGTGAAATCCGGCACGCGGCGCGAAGAGATGCTGCTCACGCCCGAAGAACTGCGCGCCGCCACCATCCTGCGCCGCCGCCTGGCCGATCTGCCCACCGGCGCGGCCACGCAGCAGTTGCTCAGCGTCATGGAGCGCACCCCCTCCAATGCCGCGCTGATCCAGGCGATTGACGCCAGCGGCCTCACCAGCAGTGCCCGCTAACTCGCGAACACAAACGACAGCAGGCGGTGGATGCATCTTTGTATCCACCGCCTGCTGTGCATGCTCACTCTATGCTTGCCAATGCGCTCATTTTGGCATCGGGACGGGCAAACTATCTTCTTCGAGCGCAGCGATGTAGCCCTGAATGGCCTCTTTGATGTTGGCTATTGCCTCTTCCTTTGTTTGGCCCTGGCTGACGCACCCCGGAAGACTAGGGCATTCCGCCACCCAATACCCATCCTCTCCCGGATGCAGAATGACCTGTCTCATCGTCTATCCTCCCGGACTCACTACACAGTCTTGCCCATCGCGCGGCACGTGGCAGCCCTTATCCGCAATTGTACAACCAGCAACAGAAGCGGCTACGATTGGCTCCCGTCAGGTCGTACACTGCCAAGGTCGAGCGAATCCAAACCATCAAGGTGTCGCATAGATCGCGAGATCAGTAAAATTGACGGTTGCCGCAGGCTCTACAGCCAGGCACAAGAACCCCGTCGTGTATGTTGAATCGCTGGTACTGAAGACGAGCGCGCCATCGAAATAGAATGAAAACGCTGTACCGTCTACGATCAGATCCAATGTGTGTTTGCTGCTGACTGCGAAAGACGAGACGTGCCGTTGGACCAGAATTTGTCGGTTGCCGTTGGCGCTATAGCGATTAAACTGCCATTGACCGTTCGGATCCACCAGGAATGAATAGCCGCCTCGCCCGTTGTTAGCATCTGCTGCTGATTGCTGCTGAAACTTAAAGCCGAATTTTGCTGTTGTAGTTTGCCCCATTGGTTCTGCGTTCACCTGAGCGACATAGCTGGCTGGATACGACATGCCGGGAAGAGACGTCAGCACCGCTACCCCAAGGGGACAATTACAATCCGCATCGCTCATCACCAGCGCACCGTTTTCGCAACGCTGGTCTGCCTGCGAGTTCTGTGACCATTGGCCGCCCTGATTATCGCACGCTCCTGGAGCATTGGTGGTATACAATAAACGCCCAACAGGAACGAGCGGTTTCACTGGCGCTGTCTTATTATTGAAAGTGGTTGCAGAAGGAGACGCATTTCCGTTTGGTGCATTTGCAGCGACTCGGAAGAACGAGCCGCCCTTCGCCAGCAATACGAGGAGTGCAACCAGTAGAACCGCAGCTACCGTTCCGCCGAGAAATACCCCATTGCTGCGCTGATTACGTCTGGAAGGCGCTAGTTGAGTTGCTCCAGGCAAATATTGCCCACTGGTTTCGTATGATACCCCGGCGGGCAGTGTTTGAGCGAAGTTTGGCGCATTGTCGGCAGTTGTGTTCTTGGGTTTCTCTGCCTGTGGCCGCAACTCTTCGCTCCATTCGCCGCGCAGCCCCGCTGCGAAGGCCCGCGCCAGCGCCGAGGCCGTAGCGAGACGATACTCCGGGCGCTTCGCCAGCGCCTTCATGATCGCCGCCTCCGCTGGCGCGGGTAGCTCTGGCCGTAGTCGCTGGGGCGGTGGTGGCGGATCCTGCACTTGTTGGCGGATCAACTCGATCAGCGTGGTCGCCTCGAACGCCACATGGCCCGTCACCATCTCGTAGAGCACCATGCCCAGGCTGTAGGTGTCGGTGGCTGGTCCCACTTTTCCGCTGCTCACCTGTTCCGGCGACATGTACATTGGCGTGCCGAGCACCTGCCCCGTCGAGGTAAGTTTGGTGCTGGTCTCCGCCAGCAGCCGCACGATACCGAAGTCCGTAAGATATGCCTGTCCTTGCGAATCCAGTAGCACATTGCCGGACTTCACATCGCGGTGGATGATGTTCTTGTCGTGGGCATAGTCCAGGGCGCTCGCCAGTTGCGTCGCGATCCGCGAAGCTTCGTCCAGCGACAACCCACCAGGATGCGCCGCCAGGCCGTCGCTTAGCGTACCACCCGCGATATAGGGCAGCACCATGTAGGTGAAGCCCGCATCCTCACCCGAAGCCAGCAGCGCGAGGATGTGCGGATGCCGTAGCTGTTGCAGCGTCTCCGCTTCACGGCGGAAGCGCGCCCGAAAGTCGTCGCGCTCCTCAGGTGTCAATTGCCAGGGGAGGATCAGCAACTTGATTGCCGCCTGCTCTGGCAAGTCCGCGGATGCGGTGGTTCGTCTCCCGCGAAACACGGCTCCCGTCGCCCCTGTGCCAGCAAGCGCTTCCAAGATGTAGCCGCCCACCGTTTGCCCTATCAGCGCTTCCGGCCCTTGCCCACCTGGTCCCATTGCGTGTCCTCCTCTGCTATCTCTGCCCTTTGTGCCGTATTGCTTTGCGTCCGCGCTTCGCTTGCACGGCGACGAGGCCGGTTAAGAGGAGCGATGGCGCGAGTGGAACCGCTGGATACGGTAGCGCCGGGCCGATCGCATGTACGTGTTGCCCAGCAGGCGATGCGCCCCGCCCTTGAACGCCGTAGTTTTTCACATTCGAGCAATAATTGCCTGACGACTGATACCCGCTCACCTCCCATACTTCGATCTCGCGAAAGCCATTCGTGCCGCTGGAATCCGTCCCATTCACCCGCACCGAAGTCACCGTGCGCGCGCCGAAGTTCACGTCCGCGCAGCGCGGACCGCCGCTCGCCATGTCAATCCCGGTGATCGCGCTGCCGTCGCTGAAATGCAGGTCTATCAGGTTGATCTGGTTGTTATCCGGCGAGTCCTGGAACCGATCCCATACCACCACGCGGTGAATTGTCTCTGGCCCTGGCCAGCTCAGGTCCACCTCCACCGGATGACAGCAGACCCATTGCTGGCTCAGGCTTCCATCCGCGACAATGCCGCTCACGCCGCCATCTGGCGAGGTGAGCGAGGCATTCAGCGCAATGTCGCCGGTATAGTGCGGTGGCGCGGGTGTGTTGGTTGGCGTGGGGATATCAGTCGCTGTTGGTGTGGGGGTATCGGTTGGTGTCGCTGTTGGTGTGGGGGTATCGGTTGGTGTGACGCCGGGCGCCAGTGTCGGTGTGGCCGTTGGCGTCACGCCGGGCGGTAATGTTGATGTTGGTTGTCCGGGTTTTGGTGTCTTGGTTGGATGGGCCGTTTTGCTTCCACCGGCTTTCGTTGCCTGCCCTGGGGAGGATGTCAAGGATGCTTGTCCGGTGGGCGCGCCCTGGGTCGTCCTGAAGGGCAACCAATCTACACGGCCTCCCAGCGCCAATACCAGCAGCCCTGCCAGCACCAGCAATCCCACCGCCATGCGCAGGGCTGTGCCGGTGCAGCCGCCCCGCCGCCGTGTGGGCGGCGCCACTGCCCTCGGCGGTGGTTCGTAGGCCATCATCGTCGCCGCATTGCTCGCCGCGAGCATCTCTGGCGTCTGATGCGCCTGCCCGTCTGGCAGCGTCCGCAGTTCCTCGGCCCATTCGCCACGCACGCCCATCGTGAAAGCCCGCGCGAGCGCCACCGTGGTGATAAATCGCGCGGCTGGCTCCTTTGCCAGCGCCTTCATGATCGCCGCCTCCGCTGGCGCGGGCAGCTCTGGCCGCAGTTGTCGGGGCGGCACGGGTGGTTGCTGCACCTGTAGCAGGATCAGTTGCACCAGCGAATCTGCTTGAAATGGCACCTGCCCAGTGACGAGTTGGTAGAGCAAGATCCCGAGGCTATAGGTATCCGCCGCTGGGCCAACTTTGTCGCCACGCGCCTGCTCCGGCGCCATGTACTCGAATGTGCCGAGCACCTTGCCCGTGGTGGTGTGCGAGACCTGCGTATCCGTCACGATGCGGGCGATGCTGAAGTCCGCCAGAAATACCTGCCCGTGCGCGTCGAGCAGCACGTTCTCTGGCTTGATGTCGCGGTGAATGACGTCCTTATCATGAGCGTAGTCCAGCGCACTGGCGAGTTGCGTTGCGATGCGCCCTGCTTCGTCCAGCGGCAGCCCATTTGGCGCGGCCCTCAGGCGTGTGCTCAGCGTATCGCCTTCCTTATACGGCAGCACGATATAGAGAAATCCTGTCGCGCTATCTTCACCGAACGCCAGCACTGGTAAGATATGCGGATGGCTCAGCCGCTGAAGGGTGCGCGCCTCGCGCAGGAACCGCTCGCGCAGGTCCGCTCGTTCATCCTGGCTAGCCAGCATCGGCAACAGCAAGAGTTTGATCGCCGCTTGCTCTGGCAGGTCGGCAGCCGCGCTCGTCCGCTGGCCAAGGTAGACCGCGCCGGAAAGACCCCTACCGAGTACACGTGCGAGCTGGTAGCCCGCCACTTCCTGCCCAACGAGGTCTTCGAGTCCCTGCCCACCTGGTCCCATAGTACCGCCTCCGCATTACAGCCATCGCTCGCGTAAGCCGCCTTGAAGTCAACGTGCAGTCATGGCCATCATCACAGCGAACAACGGCATTACACCATACATACAGTGAAAGAATCAGCAGCACATGTTCACGCAACTGTAGTGTGATGGTCGCTGTGCGATACGCTCTGTAGTGTGTGACGATTCAGGCGGCCAATCGTAATTGCGTTCGCAGTCTCAGATGCGCGGCGTACTACGAGTACATTTCTTGGTGAAGTGGAACACGCGTGGGCGCGAGGTCAGAGGTGCGAAATCACGTGGTGATTGGTAGCTGGCGCTTCACTCTTCCGAAGCATCGTCAGCATTCTCTGGCTGGGCATTCTCCGTCACGACAGGCAGCCCGACGATCTCCATCAGCTTCAGTGCGTTGGTCGAGGTGGCGAAGCCGGGGCGCAGGGCATAATCGAAGCGCATCTGCGGGCCGTCTGGCCCACGTGTGAAGGTCTCGGTGAAGTAGACTGGCGTGCTGATCGCCGCGATCTCTGGCACGCTCACCAGCGTCAGGTCATGCGTGGAGACCGCGCCGATAGCCCCCAGTTCCACCAGATAGCGGATGATATGCCGCACCGCAATCTGGCGCTCGCTCGTATTCGTGCCATGCAGGATTTCATCTAGCAAGAAGAGTGGTGTGCGTTCGCCTCGTGTTCGCGTCTCCTCCGCCGTATCCACCACCAGCTTTAGCCGCTGCAATTCGGCCATAAAATAGGAGACGCCGTATTCCAGCGAATCGCTGATGCGGATGCTCGTCGCCAGCGCCACTGGCGGCAGACGCAGTTCACGCGCGCAGACCGGCCCGCCCATCTGCGCCAGCGTCACATTCACGCCGATGGCCCGCAGCAGTGTGCTCTTGCCCGACATATTCGACCCCGTGACCAGCACGAAACTGCCCGGCGGGCCGACCGTCACATCGTTGCCGATACGCACCTCAGCGGCGAGCAGCGGATGCCCCAGGTCGCGCGCCGCCAGCACGGCGGGCTGTTTCTCGGTGATGTCGGTGATCTCTGGGAATGCCCAGGTGGGGTTGTCAAACGATAGCGTGGCGAGCGCGGCGAGCGCCTCGATCTCGCTCAGCGTTTCAAGCCATGTGCGCACATGTGGCCCCGCGCGGCGCTGCCAGCGCTCCAGCAGCCACAGCGCGTGAAAGTTCCAGAGCAGAAACGCTTGAAGCACGGGAAAGAAGAACGACAGCCGGATGTCGCCGAAGCGCAGAATGCTGCCCAGGCGGCGTAGCTGCCCATCGGCGTTTAGGCCGCTCGCGGTTAGCCGCGCTTGAAGCTCTCGTAGCGCGGGCGCGGCGAAACGCTGGCGCTCGACCTGCTGGAAGATGCCCGCGTAGGGCAGAAATAGCGCCTGCCGGTCTGCCACTTCGTCTAGAATACGCTCTACTGGCTTGCCGACGAGCCAGGTAAGCAGCACATTGATCGCAAGCACGCCGAGCCAGATGGGCAACCTCGTTAGCCCTGCCACCTGTGCCACCAGCGACCCTACTGCGATCACTGGCAGAAGGCGGCTCAGCCAGAGCAGCCAACGCCTGCGCGCAAACCAGGCTTCGCTCTCCGCCCACGTGAGGAAATGCTGGTACTCTGTCGCGGTCATCGCCGAGAGCCGCCCGAAGAGCGTCAATTCTTCGCGCAGGTCTACGAGTGGCGCCAGCTCGCGCACCGCCTCCTGGCGAGCGCGCACCACATCCGGGGCCGCAGGGCGCAGGAGCCACTCTTGCAGGCGCATCTGTCCGGCGGGCGTGGTGACGGTATTCAGCAGATGTTGCAGCGAGCCGTGGCCAAGCAGGTCGAGGTCGGCGGCATAGAACGGCGTGGCGACGGGCGGGCCGGGCTGGGGCAGCGGTGTCGCATCCCAATCGCGTTCCAGCCGGCGCAGTGCCTCGGTATTCAGTTCCACCAGCGTTTTGTAGCGCTGATGCAATTGGTCGAGCTTGCCCTGCCGCGCGAAGGCCGCGACGAAGCCAACACCCGCCAGTATCCCGATCAGCACGAGCAGAGGCGAGAGCTGTACCAATGCGACGATGAGCAGGGCCAGTGTCACGAAGAAGAGCGCCACCGTCATATTCGCCGACGCGAAGCGCGCACGGTTGGCGCGGTCCCGCAGCGGCGCATAGCGGTCGGCGCGCTCCCGATAGACCTCAGCCGGTGCGGGCGCGCCCGCTGCGCTGGGGCGTTGTCCTGTCTGGCTCTGTGCCGATGTCGCCATCTTCTATCCTTCTCCAATTGGTGCGAACGTGCCACACGTGCGCCCCATCCCTTAACTATGCCACGCCCCTTCCACCCAGGCTCATCCCGCTGCTATCGGCACATATCGCACTTCCCCGCTCGGCTGTGTCTCCAGCAGAAAGAGCGCCCGTCCAGGGAATGCCTGTCGCAACTCGGCGAAATCGGCTGGCGTGCTGCCGAAGGCGTAGAGCAGATCGCCGCGCAGGGAGGGATCATTCAGCGCGAAGAGCGTGTAGCCGTAGAGTTGGTAGTTGCTCGTCACGATAATCGCGTGGTGGAAGGGTGGCGCGGTGATCTGCGCCAGATTCACCCGCTGGCCCGCTGGGAGGCCCGTGTAGTGGTCATAGAGCGCGATTTGGCGCGGCAAGTAGTAGAACAGATTGCACGCTAGCAGCGCCCCAACGATGATGACCGCCGCCACGCTCCACCGTGGTCCGGGCGCATGCTTCGCTGCTTCGCCTGTGGCATCCGCGCGCCGGGCGAACCACGCGCTCACATTGCGCCCCGTTGCAACGCCGGTCTGGCCCAGCGCCACGATGCCGCGCGCCGTCAGCGGCAGCAGGAAGGGCAGTGTCTCATAGAGGAAGCGCGGACCCAGGTAGATGCCGTGGTAGAAGAAGCCGATATACGCCCCGGTCATGAGGACCGCGCCCACCAGCAACAGCCAGTCCGCTGGGCGAGCGCGCCGCGTAAGGAACGGCACACAGAGCAGCGCCAGCGTCAGATAGAACGGCCAGCCGTAGAGGTCAATCGCCAGACTGGTGAGCAGTTCATCCAGCGTGACGAACCCCGCCGCGAGGGTGTGCTGGCCGTAGAAGCCCACGCCCATGCCGAAGCCGTAATGATCGGATGGATTGAAGAATAAGCGCGGAGTCACGAAAGGGTTGCCTGTGAGGGCGATATCGAAGGCTATCTGCGCGAGTATAGCGAGCAATACGACCCCAAGCGCCGCCAGCACGGGCACGAGCCAGCGCCAGCCATTATGCCACCAGCGCAGGTGTCGCCAGTGCAACAGCAGGATTCCAGGTATGACCACCCCCGCGAAGAGCAGCGGCACCTGTTCGCGGGTCAGCGCCGCCGCGCCGAAGAGCGCCACCGCCAGCGGCAGATGCCAGCCTGCCTCGCCCTGTGCGAACCGCACCAGCGCCCAGAAACCCCACGCCAGGAAGAACAGCGCGACGGTGTGGCTCATGTAGCTGGCCGCGAGATAGCTGTAGAAGGGTGAGAGCGTGCCAAGGATCACCGCCAGCGTCGCCGTGCGCCGGTCATACAGCCGCGCCACTGTCAGCCCGATGCCCAGCAGCGCCAGTGTGCCCAAGACTGGCTCGATCAGCCACGGTGCGCCCAGTTTCACGCCCAGCGCCAGCAGCAGCGATGTTCCGGGCACGTACTGCGGAAACCACTTGCCATCGTGCAGCGCCATGAATGGACCGGGGAAACGGTCGCTCGCGGGTGGAACCGGCAGCCATAGGTGGCCCGTGGCGTAGATCTTCGCGCCGAAGAGATAGGCGCTGGCGTCGTAGATGTGTGGCAGGCCGGCGTATTCAACGCGCGCAATCCAGGCGACGAAGATCAGCGAACCCGCCAGCGCCGCCAGCGCCAGTGGATGTAGCGCCGCCGTGAGCGAGCGCCAGCGCGCGGATGCCCACCGCGCCACCGGCGCCAGCCGGGTTGGCAGCGCAAGACGGCTCACCCACCCACGCAGCGCCTCGCCTGCCTTGTGGATGCGCTGCCAGGCGCGACAACGCGCCGCGCTGAGCGAGCCGGTATAGCCCGCGAGAGCGAACCATGTCAGCGCCAGCCAGCATTCTATCGCCAGCGCCACCAGCACCAGCGCGACCCCCCAGAAGAGCGTCCGCACCAGGAAGTCGAGCACCATCGCCGCGAAGGGCGCGCTCTGCATTGGGAAGAACGTCCGGCTCGTGGTTGGTGCATCCGAGGAAGTCGAATCGAATCGTGTGACGATGATCGCGCGGTCGTTGCGGTCAATCAGCGCCATGTACGCGCCGCCGCTCGCCGTCGTCACGACCAACGTCACAGGCGTCTCTGGCCGCTGAAGCGCCAGTGTCACGCGCAGCGAAGTCGCCGCTGGCAGCGCCACATTTGCGCCATTGGGTGGCGCGGCTTCCGTGCGGATCTCGTGTCCCCCCGCCCACACATGCAGGTTGCCCCAACGGCTCAGGCCATCCAGGTCGCGCATCCACGACTGAAAACGATAGTATGGCGTGTCTGAAATGCTGTGCAGGTACGCGAGATCGAGCGTGAAGTTGTTGGTGCTATCCGTGCCGTCGAGCTGATATTCGTGGACCACTGGATCACGCGGAGCGAGCGTGAGCGCCACCGGCTGGCCGAGCGTGCCCAACACGACGCGCTGCCCGTCCACAGTGAGCGTTGTCACGTTGCTATGGGCGTCCAGTTCCACGGGCAGCGTCACCCGGTAGCACAGCGCGTCCAACCCTGCCAGGAGCAGCGCCAGCACCAGCAGCGCCAGCGCCGCGCGCAGCGGAGGGAAGCGCCACGCCCGCATGTACACGCCCCTCTCCGCGTCCACCGTCCTGGTCTGCCACGATGCACCCCCCCAGGTGCGCTGCCAGGCTCAGTTACACTGTACTACGTCCAGGCAAGCGGAATGTTGTTGCGGGCGGTTCGCCTCGCGGCGGGTTTGGTCGAGTGTGGTGGGGCTATGCCAGGCGCTGCCCGTACGAGACGTAGAACGGCAGCACGCCTTTACCACGGGGATCGGCAAACTCGCTCTGCGCCAGAGCATAGAGCCGGTCGTACTCCTCTGCGGACATGATATTCTGGCCGATCACCCCGGCGCGCAGCGCGCTGCCAACCGCCAGGCAATCGGTGGCCGACATGCGCCCCACATGCCCACCATGCGCCCCCATCGGGAAGCGCAGCATGTGCCGCGAGGCGTGGCTCATCCCGCCCGCGCGCAGCATATCGGCGGTGGTGTGGCCGATGGTGAAGTCTACCCCGCGTTTCGCGCAGAACTGGATCCAGGTATTCCACAGGCCCGTATAGCCAGGGCCGCCGTCTTCGGGCACACCGCATTCGGCCAGTTCCACCCAGCCGCCAGGGCGCGTGACCCGCACGAGTTCCTGAACCACATACGGCCAGCGCTCCTTGGGGATGGCGGTGATCAGCAAACGCTGGTGGACGAAGTCGAAGCTGCGGTCGGCGAAGGGCAACCCTTCGAGGATGTTGCCCGCTGTGAAGCTGTAGTTATCGGGTCGCCGTTCGAGGCCATTGCCCAGCAGTTGCGCGTCCGAGACGGCGGGCGGCACCAGATCCAGTCCGACGACATTGGCGCTGGGGAAGATGCTGGCCACTTCCAGCGCCCAGCGGCTGGAGCCACAGCCGACATCCAGGATGCTGGTGGGGTTCTGGAGCGGTGCGGCGTAGTTGCCGCGCAGGCCGGTGCGCAAGAGATAATGCTGGAAGTCGAGGCGGTTGATCTCTGCCAGATCCTTGGGCAGCGGGTAGGGTAGCGCCGCGAGGTGGCGCCGCCCCCCAAAGACAAAGAAGCGCCTGTCGGAAACGCTGTCTGTCACAATACGTGGCCGCCTACGAAACAAAGGCATCTCTCTTCTCTCCTCTTGGTGACGTTATGGCTCGAACTCCGAGCGCATCCTGTGGTTGGGTATATGACGCTCATCCCCAGTGTTTATGCTTACTACGATAGCTTATCCGTCAAGCGGTGTGCCGCGCTTTCATAGAGATAGAGCGTAGCGCGCCATCATCATGTGCGAAAAAATGGCAGCGGCGGTGCGCCCGGCAAAAACTCGTCCGGGTGGCGCGGCTCCGGCAGATGCAGCAGCACGATGGCGACGCCAGGCGTTGGTGTGCTCATGATTTCCACACGCCCGCCCGTCTGTTCGATGAGTGGCGTGGCCGCGCGCACCCGCGCGAGGTTCTCTGGGCGCGTAAGCTGTGCCTGATAGGTGATCTTCCGCATACAGAGCGCATCCATTTCCTCTATGGCGCCGCGTATCCTGGGCGGCGGGTACAGCAGGGTTGATCCTTGATGCGGCAAGAGGGCTGACAGCCGTTGCCGGGGTATCTCGTGCCAAAGGGAGGGAATGAAGCGCCACGCCGAAAAAGATGCCCGTCACAGATATACACGACCCACGCGGAAGAATCAAGCACATTATGTTGTGTTGTTCCGTTTCTTTTCGGAATCCTTATGCGCGAGGCCATACCGGTGCGGCGATCACCTGACTCCCGCATCCTGCCATTCGTCGCGCAGTAGGCCGAAGTAGTGTTCGTCCAGGAATCGCTCGCGGAAGAAGAACCGCTGGCGCAGCGTGCCCTCATGCGTAAAGCCGAGCGCGCGCAGCAGAGCCTTGGAGCGCTCGTTCACATCGTCCACCACCGCTTCGATGCGGTGCAGCCTCATCTCGTCGAACACGAACGTCAGCATTGCGGTGAGCGCTTCGCGCATGATTCCCTGCCGCCAGAATGCCCGCCGCAGCTCGTAGCCGCACTCGGCGCGGTGGAATCCTTCGTCGAAGAGATACACGCCGCAGGAGCCGATGACGCTGTCGTCGCCTTTCAGCGTGATGCCCCAGCGAATACCCTCGCGCCGCGCGTACCACTCCCCCAATTGCTCAATCAGCGCCCGCGACTCCGCAACGGACTGGTGCGGCAGATGCCCGTAGAATTCCATCACCACCTCATCGGAGAAGGTCGCGAAGAGCGCCTCCGCATCCTGCGGCTGAATCTGCCGCAGCGCCAGCCGTGGCGTTTCGAGACGCGGAAAGCTCGTGAACGCGCTGTCAATGCTCATGCAACACCTCCATACTCAGCCAACACGTCTGGCGCGGATGTTTATCGCTTGCCGCCCGCACTCCCCATTCCCAGCCGTCGTCTCAGGGCGGTGTCCAGCGGATAGACATGCTCACGAGGCAGCAATGCGCGTACCCGCTCCGTATGCCCCTCGTGGCGCAGCGCGTAGAGCCGGTGTACCAGTGGTGTCATGTCGCGTATCTCGACCGTCCACTCGTTGACATACCGCTCGATGATCTGGCGGCCCAGCCCAACCTGAATGCTGCGCTGAGGGAGACTGGCCCCGGTAATCGTGCGCTCTGGATCCCACTGCACCCGCACCGGCGCTGCTTCTAGCTGCCGTCGCCACCCGTCATGGTCGCCGTAGAGCGTAGGGTTTGGTGCCGTCAGTACAGCGGAGCCGAGCGCCTCTTCCCAGCCCGCCCGCGTGATGCGCACCGCCAGCACATACTCCTGCCCAGGCTTACGCGTCCAGCCACAGCGCTCCATCATCCACAGAAACGACGGCTTGATCCACGTCATTCGGTTCAGCGAGAAGGGCGGCACGAAGCGGTTGTGCTGGATCGCCGCCAGCGCAATCTCCCGTCGGTACGCCTGATACACCGCAATGGTCTTCTCGTCGTAATCCGCGCGAATCTCGAATTCATCCATCGCTGGTGTCACCCCCCACTCGCATACTATCGCATAGGTTGGCTGGCGAGGCGTCAGTTTTCCGCAGATGATGCAACTGACGCTTTCCCCTGTCGGTATCGGCGCTGCTTGACGTGCGGTATGTGTTTGCGTAGAGTATCGCCACATGCAAATTGGCCATGCACTTGCTAGCTCTCGTGTGGTTCTGGTGGCTGGATGGCAGGCGTCCGAAAGGGGGCGCTCGATGGGCAGTGAGGCAGATGTCATCATCGTCGGCGCTGGCCTGGCGGGCCTCGTGGCTGCGGCGGAGCTAGCCGATGCGGGCAAGCGTGTGATTCTGGTTGACCAGGAGCCGGAGCAATCGCTTGGCGGCCAAGCCTTCTGGTCTTTTGGCGGCCTGTTCCTGGTTGACTCGCCGGAACAGCGGCGTATGGGCATTCATGACTCCTACGAGTTGGCGCTCGAAGACTGGATGGGCACCGCCGGCTTCGACCGCGAGGAAGATGGCTGGCCGCGCCAATGGGCGCAGGCGTATGTAGCCTTCGCCGCTGGCGAGAAGCGCTCCTGGCTGCATGCCCAGGGGGTGCGCTTCTTCCCGGTGGTCGGCTGGGCCGAACGCGGTGGCTATGACGCCACCGGCCCCGGCAACTCGGTCCCGCGCTTTCACGTCACCTGGGGGACTGGCCCAGCCGTGGTCGCGCCCTTTGCCCGCCGTGTGCGTCGGGCGGTGAAGCGCGGCCTCATCACGTTGCGTTTCCGCCATCGCGTGAACGAATTGACGATTACGTCCGGCGTCGTGGACGGTGTGCAGGGTGACATCCTCGAACCCAGCGCGGTTGCGCGCGGTGAGCCAAGCTCTCGCGTCATCATTGGCGAGTTCACGTTCAAGGCGCAGGCGGTGATCGTCACCTCCGGTGGCATCGGCGCGAATCATGAGCTTGTCCGCCAGAACTGGCCGGAGCGGCTGGGCAAGCCACCCACGCGCATGCTCTCTGGTGTGCCCGACCACGTGGATGGGCGTATGCTGGCCATCACCGAGGCGGCTGGTGGACGCCTGATTAACCGCGACCGCATGTGGCACTACACCGAGGGCATCCAGAACTGGAAGCCCATCTGGACTCGTCACGGCATCCGCATCCTTCCTGGCCCGTCGTCCCTCTGGCTGGATGCGCGCGGCAATCGCCTGCCCGTGCCGCTCTTCCCTGGCTTCGATACCCTGGGTACGCTCGCGCACATCATGCAGACTGGCTACGACTACACGTGGTTTGTGCTCACCCAACAGATCATCAAGCGCGAGTTTGCCCTTTCGGGTTCAGAGCAGAACCCCGATTTGACCGGCAAGAGCATCCTGGGTACGCTGGGCCGTGTGTTTCGTGGTGTGCCCGCGCCGGTGGCGGCATTTATGAAGCATGGCGCGGACTTTGTGCTTGCGCGCGATGTGCCTACGCTGGTTCGTGGCATGAACGCGCTCACCGACGAGCCGCTGCTGGATGCGACGGCGGTAGAGCGCGAGATCGTCGCGCGGGACCGTCAGCTCGATAATCCCTTCGGCAAGGACATGCAGATCACCGCGATTCGCGGCGCGCGGGCCTACCGGGGCGATAAGCTGATACGGGTGGCCAAGCCCCACAAACTGCTCGATCCAAAGGCGGGTCCGCTGATCGCCGTTCGGCTCAATATCCTGACCCGCAAGACGCTGGGCGGTCTGGAAACGGACCTTTCGGCGCGCGTGCTGGGCGCGGATGGGCAGCCGGTGCCCGGACTCTACGCGGCGGGCGAGGTTGCGGGCTTTGGTGGCGGTGGCATGCACGGCTATCGGGCGCTCGAAGGCACGTTCCTGGGCGGGTGCATCTTCTCTGGCCGCACTGCTGGTCGCGCTGCCGCTAAAGCCGTAATCTGAGTGCGCTGGTTTGCCATTCGTGGTGGATATTTTTGCCCCTTGACCCTCCGGTTACCGGAGGGTCCATACTTTGTTCCATGACGGCAATCCGCATGTCATCGGTGCGCGGAAGGCGGCGAGACGATGCTCAAAATCGGCGAATTTTCGCGACTGAGCCAGGTAACGGTCAAGACGCTGCACCACTATGATGAGATTGGATTGCTCAAGCCGTCGCATACGGATCAGTTCACCAGCTATCGCTATTACACCCTCGACCAACTCCCCCGGCTGCACACCATCATGGCGCTCAAGGAGCTGGGGCTGTCGTTGGAGGAGATCGCCCAACTGTTGCGCGACGATCTCACCACCGAACAGGTGCGCGGCATGTACCTGCTGAAACGGGCCGAGCTTCAGCAGCGTGTGCGCGAGGAGCAGGCGCGGCTGGCACATATTGAATTCCGTCTGCGGCAGATAGAACTGGAAGGGAGCGTCGCCACCTTAGATATCGTGGTCAAGCGGATTGAGCCGTTCTTCGCGCTGACGCTGCGGCGGACGTTTCAGTCGCGGCAGGAGCGCGAGGTGGTCGCCAGGGGCATCGAAGCGGCGATCCAGCGAGGAGACATCGCGTGGACCGGCGGTGTGCCGACCGCCATGTTCTATGAGGATGAGTTTCGCGGGGAGTATCTGGATACGGAGATGGTGGTGCCAGTCGAGTCCACGCACCCCGCCGTGGTGTCGCTTGGGGACGCCGGAACGCTGACGCTGCGCGAAGTGCCTGCCATAGAGACGGCGGCGGTCTATCTGCACCAGGGCGACTACGACTCGCTGAATGAGAAGTATCTGCTGCTCCAGCGGTGGACGGTGGAGAATGGCTATCACCTGAGCGGTGTCTGGTGCTTCCTGTACCATCGCGGGCCGATGCACCGGGGCGACCCGGCGGACTATCTGACGGAGATTCAACATCAGTTAGACCCAGGGTGACGCTGACGGAGAGCCGTTGGGCGAGCGTCCCTGGGCATGAGACGCCCGCAACCATGTGGGCAGTGGGAGAGGGTTATGTCAGAGGCGAATAAGACGTTGGTGCGGCGGCACTTCGAGGAGATCTTCAACCGGCAGAACTACAGCGTGTGCGCTGAGATGATGGCTGACGACTATATGGAGCACGCTGTAGCGCCGTTTGGGCGCTCCGAACCGGGAAAGGTGTACGGGCCGGAACATGCGCGCAACGCGGCAGAGTGGCTGCGCGCGCAGTTCCCTGATCTGCATATGACCGTCGAAATGGTGATTGCCGAGGGTGATTTGGTGTCGTGCCGGGTCTTTTCGGAGGGGACGAACCTGGGCATGTTGAACGGCTTCGTGCCGCCAACCGGCAAGCGCTTTGCCGCGTGGCAGTGTCACTGGTATCGTGTCGTAGACAATAAGCTGGCTGAGCATTGGGCGGTGCGCGAAGACCTGCCCACGATGCTCCAGTTGGGAATCATAGAAGCGCCAGGGCGGCCATAGCCTGCGGCGCGAAAGCCCGCCCTTGCCCTTCCTCTGCGCTTCGCCCTATCGTTGAAGCGGAGTGTGGAGGAGGGAGGCGCCAGCTATGCGCGCTCGCGACATCGTGCGCCAGGTGGCGCACCGCCCCTGGCCGCTGCCATCTGGCCCGTGGATCATGCGGCAGACGTGGAGCGAACTGCTCTTCGCGCACTGGCCCATGCCTGCCACCGACCTTGCGGCGCTGCTGCCAGCAGGCCTGACGGTGGATACCTACGAAGGGCAGGCGTGGCTCGGCGTCGTGCCATTTCGCATGAGCGGCGTGCGCCCGCGCGGCGTGCCAGCGATTCCCTGGCTTTCGGCCTTCCCTGAGCTGAACGTGCGCACCTATGTGACGGCGGGTGGCAAGCCGGGCGTGTGGTTCTTCAGCCTCGACGCCACCAATGCGCTCGCCGTCAGCGCCGCCCGCGCCACCTTTCACCTCCCGTACTTCACCGCCCGCATGCGCTGCGACTTCGATGGCGCGGCGGTGGAGTATGCCAGCCATCGGACACACCATGGCAGCGCGCCCGCCGACTTCCAGGCGGTGTACCGTCCCATCGGTTCAGCCTACACCGCGCAGGCTGGGAGCCTGGAACACTGGCTCGCCGAGCGCTACTGCCTGTATGCGCTGAGCCGCCGGGGCCATGTGTTGCGCGGTGAGATACACCATCCTCCCTGGCTGCTGCAACCCGCTGAGGCGGAGATCCGCTCGAATACGATGGCGCTGGCTGCTGGCCTCGCGCTCTCCGACATCCCACCACTGCTGCACTATGCCGCCCGCCAGGATACGCTGGTCTGGCTGCCGTACCGCGTCAGCCGCTGAGCGCCGTCGCGCCGGTGGGCTGGACGATCAGCGCGGCGTAGATCGCCCCCATGCGCTCCGGTGGGTAAGGCATGTCGTGCTCCAGCCACCACTGAATCAGCGCGACCGACGAGGCGACGATGTGATGCGCCACGATCTCTGGCGGCACGATGCTAGCGGCTTGCGGAAGGGTGTCGCCGCGCACGCTCTGGGTGCCCAAGGTGATCAGCTTGCGGGTTAGCGGCATACTGCCTGTCAAAACACGGCACACCTCGCTATGCTCGCCTACGTAGCGGAAGATCAAGGTGCCCATCGCCGCCGGATCGGCGCCGTTCGCGGGGAGCAGCAGTTCTAACATCTCGGCCAGCACCACATCCAGCACGTCTTCGAGCAGTTCATCCTTGTCGTGATAATGCCGGAAGAAGGTGGCGTAGCCCACATCGGCGCGCTCGGTGATGTCGCGGATGGTGACGACATCGTAGCCCTTCTCCAGGGTGAGTGTGATCAGCGCCTTCGCTAGCAGCCGCTGTGTGCGTTTTACCCGCCGGTCTTCTACATTCATCAGCACCCCATCGGACTTTCCGCTGTTCCGCGTGAACACACGTGGCAAGGCGCGTTTCATTTGCTCATTTTACCATGCCGCGCGCCGCTGCGGCGTGTATTCCTTGACAGGGGATTCGATATGATATACAATATATCATAAGATATGTTATATACAACAATGTACACTACATATCATATTTTGCGATGTTGTCTCTTTTCCACCGCCAGCAGGCGAAGGAATAGCGTAGATACCCATGCCAGCCGAACTCACCAGCGCACCAGTCTCCGAGCGGGAAACCCACTCCACCACTGGCCGCTGCCCCATTGACCACCATCCATATGCTGTCCAGAAGACGGCCCGCACGAGCGAGCCGGTCGGCGTGCCCATCCTGCGCGATGCCGAGGGTGTCTGGCACGTGCGCGGGCACGAGGAGGCGCGGGCCATCCTGCGCAGCCCCGATACGAAACAGAGCGGCTTCAAGGCCGAACTGATCGAACGTTTGCCCCGCGCGATGAATTTGCCGATCCTGTATCAGGAGGGCAAACCGCACCAGCAGCAGCGCAAACAGACAGCGCGCTTCTTCACGCCGAAGGCGGTGAGCGCGAACTACCGGCGCTTGATGGAAACGCTGTCCGATCAATTTGTCGCCGACCTCCAATCCGCGCGTCGCGCTGATCTGAGCCGCCTGAGCCTGGCGCTGGCCGTGCGGGTGGCGGCGGAGATCATCGGTCTGACCAACAGCCGCCGCCCTGGCATGGAGAAGCGGTTGGCGGTGTTCTTCGCGATGGAGCCGGGAGACCTGAGCTGGCGGCCCAGCGCGCTGTTGCGCTATCTGCGCGGGCAGACGCAGATCGCCGCATTCTATCTGCTGGACGTGCGCCCGGCGATCAAGGCGCGCCGCCGCCAGCCGCGCGAAGACGTGATCTCGCACCTGATCGCTCAGGGCTACCGCGACAGCGAGATACTCACCGAATGCGTGACCTACGGCGCGGCGGGGATGATCACCACGCGCGAATTCATTAGCGTGGCCACATGGCATCTGCTGGAACAGCCCGCGTTGCGCGCCCGCTACCTCGTCGCGCCTGAAGCGGAACGCCATGCCATGCTCGAAGAGATTCTGCGGCTGGAGCCAGTAGTTGGTCATCTGTATCGCCGCGCTACTGCCGATCTGCAGATCGAGAGCAATGGCGGGCAGGTCACGATTGCCGAGGGCGACTTGATTGACGTGCATATCTACGCGGTCAACGCCGATGAGGCGGTGGTGGGTGAGCAGCCGCTGGCGCTCTGCCCCGGACGCGAACTGCACGCCGACCGCGTGGCGCCCTCGGTGATGGGCTTCGGCGACGGCCAGCATCGTTGCCCCGGCTCGTATGTGGCGATTCAGGAGACGGACATCTTCTTGCGGCTGCTGCTGGCGCTGGATGGGCTGCGGATCGAGTGCGCGCCCACGCTGAGTTGGAACGAGCTGGTCACGGGCTACGAACTGCGCGACTTCATGCTCGCGCTGGACTAGACGGCGTGTCACTTGAGGTACTCCAGGGTGGCGCGGGCCAGCACTTCGACGCCGATGGACAGGGAGTCTTCGTCAATGTCGAAGCGGGCGCTGTGGTGCGGCGCGGTGATGCCACGCTCAGCGTTGCCCGCGCCGACGAGGAAGTAGGAGCCGGGGACGGCGGCAAGGAAGAGGGCCATGTCGTCGCTGACGGGGAGGCGGTTGTCGCCGCGCGGGACGTTGCTGGCGCCGACGGTGGCGTCGGCGGCGCGGCGAATCAGGTCGGTGATGGCGGGGTCGTTGTCGCAGGCGCGCACGCCTGGGCCGATCTCGACGCGGGCCTCGCCGCGCATGCCGCTGGCGATGCTCTGGGCGACCTCGCGCACACGCAGGTGCAGGTGTTCGCGGTCGGCCTGATCGTAGGCGCGGATGGTGCCGATCATCTCGACTTCGTCGGCGATGATGTTGCCAGCGGTGCCGCCATGGATCGCGCCGATGGTGACGACGCCCGCGTGCAGGGGCGAGATCTCGCGGCTGACCAGCGTTTGCAGGGCGGCGAGGATCTGCGCGGCGATCAGGATGGGGTCTACATTCAGGTGCGGCATGGCGCCGTGGCCGCCGCGCCCACGCACGCGAATCTTGACTTCGTCGGCGCTGGCGAAGATTGGCCCAGTCTGGACGCCGACGGTGCCGACGGGTAGGGTGCTCCACAGGTGGAGTCCGATGACGGCGTTGACGTCGGGGTTTTGCAAGACGCCGTCACGGATCATGGGTTCGGCCCCGCCGACGCGCTCTTCGGCGGGCTGAAAGGCGAATTTGACATTGCCGCGCAGGTGGTCGCGCTGGGCAAAGAGCAGTTCGGCGAGGGTGAGGGCGATGGCGGTGTGGCCGTCATGCCCGCAGGCGTGCATGATGCCTAGCTTCTGGGATTTGTATGGCACGTCGTTGGCTTCGGTGACGGGCAGGGCATCAATATCGGCGCGGACGAGCAGCGTGCGGTCGGAGCCGCCGTCTTTCGTGCCGCGCAGGAGGCCGACGACGCCGTAGCCGCCAACGTTTTCGGTGACGTCAAGGCCGGTGTTGCGCAGGCGCGCGGCGATGGTGGCGGCGGTTTCACGTTCTTCGAAGGAAAGCTCTGGGTGCTGGTGGAAGTAGCGGCGCAGTTCGATCAGTGCGGGCCGCCGCTGCTGGATATCTGCCTTCAGGGCGTCTTTGGTTCGGGGCATGTGGTTTGGTGTCTCCTGATGGGTGCTGAATGAATAGGCGCTGATGTGGATGGAAATGATGTCCTTCAAGGATACCGCAACCGGGCAAGGAGGGATCTCTCCCCCCAACCCCCTCCCCTCGCAGGGGAGGGGGAGCAGAGGCGGCCCGTCCTCGGCCATGATGCAGTTTTACAACTTGGGAGTTGTGCTAGTTCGTTGAGTTGACAAGAACGCCTCGGTTGGCTACAAGGGAACAAACTACACCGTTCCGTTGGGACCGACCGAGGTGATGTGGATGATACGCGATTTTGACGACTTCTGCACGTGGATGTATGTGCTCATTAGCGACCTGTTCGTTGCGATTGCTCCGCTGGTCGCACGCCCCGGCCCGCTGCCGGTCTGCACCGATGCCGAACTGATCACGATGGCAATCGTCGGCGAATGTGCTGGCTGGGACCAGGAGACCGTTCTCCTGAGCCGCTGGCAGGACCATCGCGACCTGTTTCCGCACCAGCCCGAACGCAGCCGCTTCAATCGCCGTCGGCGTGATCTGGCACCGGCCATCAACCTGGTGCGTCAAGCCGTCGTACAGGTGCTGGATCTCGCCCAGGACTCGCACTGTATCATCGATAGTCTGCCCATCCCCGTGGTGCAGTTCTATTACGTGCCCCAGGCCAACTCCGACTGGAAGGCGGCAGGCGCCACCTTTGGCCATTGCTGCTCCAAGAAGCAGGCCATCTTTGGCTATAAACTGCATCTGCTGATCACCCAAGGCGGCGTCATTCGCGACTTCGCGCTGGCGCCCGCGCATGTCACCGACCGCGAAGTCGCCGGCGAATTGCTCCATGACCATACCCACCTGCTCGTACTCGCCGATAAAGGCTATATCAGCCACTCCCTGGCGGCTGACCTGCGCGCCGAGCGCCACCTCGCCCTTGTGACCATCCCGCGCAGCAATCAGCGGGTGCAGCCCTCGGCGGCGTTTCGCCACCTCCATGCGCATCTGCGCCAACTGATCGAGACGGTCAATAGCCAATTAGCCCTCCAGTTCCCTATCGAGACCAACCATGCCCATAGCTTCTGGGGGCTGACCGCGCGGCTCTACACCAAACTGGCCGCCCATACCCTCTGTCTCTGGCTCAATCGCCTGCTCGGGGTGGCTGAGGTCTTACATCTCAAGACGCTCGCCTTCCCCAACATCTAGCACAACTCCCAACTTAATCGGGTAATGGTAGACTGACCTCCAAAAAGGAGGTGTGCAGATGCGTCAACGTCGCTTGGCCCTGACAGCGGGGCAACGTCGCGAGTTAGTACAGATGCGTGACCGTGATCGTCGCGCCTATTTGCGGGAACGGGCCGCCGCGCTGCTCAAAATCGCGGAGGGCCGCTCGGTACGAGCGGTCGCCCTCCGCGGGCTGCACCGCCGCCGCAAGCCTGACACGGTCTATGGCTGGCTCAATGCCTACCTGACCGGTGGCGTGGCGGCGCTGGTGCAGCGTGCGCGCGGCCACCGGGGTTTTTCCCCCTCAGCAGGGGCGCGAATTGCTCCAGGTGCTGCACCAAGCGCCTGAACGCTTTGCCGTGGCGCGTGCGCGCTGGCGGTTGGTGGACTTGCGGCAGGTGCTTCCCTGGTTAGCGCACTACACCTTAGCCGGGATCTGGCGCGCCTTGCGGCGGCTGGGGGGTCGCACCAAACGCGGACGGCTCAGTGTCCACAGTCCCGATCCGCACTACGCTGAGAAGTGCTTTGCCATTGAGCAGGTCTGTGCGCTGGCCCAGCAGCAGCCGCAGCGGGTGCGGGTGTTCTACGGCGACGAATTCAGCCTGTATCGCCAGCCGAGCCTGGCGGCGCGCTTTGCGCCGCGTGGGCACCGGCCCAAGGCGCGGCTCGCACCCCGCGCCACCACCCGCTACCGCGTCAGTGGGGCGCTGGATGTCGTCAGTGGCCAGGTGCACTACACCACCGGCGCCAAGATGGGGGTCAAGGGCCTCTGCGCCTTCCTGGCGCAGTTGCGCGCCCGCTCCCCCCACCACCGGCTGGTCCTGATCTGGGACAACTGGCCGGTCCACCAGCACCCCGATGTGCTCGCCCAAGCCGCGGCGTTACACATTCGGCTCCTCTGGCTGCCGACCTATGCGCCTTGGACCAATCCGATCGAAAAGCTCTGGCGCTGGCTCAAGCAGACGCTGCTGCATCACCACCGTCTCGCCGACCGCTGGGACGACTTGAAAGGCGCGGCGCTCGCCTTTCTCGACCAGTTCGCCACCGACTCATCGGCGCTCCTGCGCTATGTTGGCCTATTACCCGATTAAGTTGTAAAACTGCATTATGGCCGACGCACAAGGGTAGTGGCATGAATGCCAGAGTGGCCGATGTAGCCGATATTCCCGGAAGGCAGACAGGAATGTTTGCCCTATGAGGGCAGTGGCCGGAGTGGCCGATTTTTGACTTGGCGGGATGGATATGGCCGAAATGGCCGATTTTGCAATACGTGCATGATGCAGTTGCCGGAGTTGCCAGCGAGACGCTGGCGCTCCATGCGCGAGTGGCCGAAATGGCCGAAATGGCCGAAATGGCCGATGTGGCTGATTTGGCTGATTTGGTTGATGGTGCATGGGTGTGGGCATGTGGGCGTTCCTTGCGCGGGAGTGGGGGAGACATGGGGCGCTGGGGTAGTGTAGCATGCGAGGTGGGGAAGCGGAGGGGGTGAGGGCGGTCGAATGCGGTCAGATGTGGACGCGAGGATATGGGAGGCGGACGGGGAGTGAGGTAGTTACCACCGGCCATAGAGCAACTGATCGCGCATCTCTTCGGGGGTTGTGGTCAGTGCCAGCAGTTCGAGATACTCAACGCACGCTCCGATACTGAGTTGTACGGGAAAATAGACGATGCCCGCATGGGGGCGCTGGTTGAGACTGTGCTGGACAAAGTCGCTATCTTCGGTCACCAAGACACGCGCGCCTTCTGTGGCAAAGCGTAGCTGGGCCTCGTCTGGATATTTCTGGTTCGCCCGGCCAGCTTCGACAGTGGTGAGCACATCAATGCCGCGCGCCCGCAATTGTTCGGCGATGGCTGGACGCATGTGCTCATCGAAGTAGTAACGTAGGGGATCAGCCATGCGTCTGCGACTGTTTGCGCGCAGCGATGGCGGCGCGCATGCGTTGAGCGATGGACGAGGTGTCGGCGTCGGCTCGTGCGGCATGCTCCGCTGCTTCTGCCGCCAACTCGCGGTCAATCTCGTCCTGGTGATCGTAATAGTAGGCGAGCGCGGCATGCACTTCGGCGGGGGTCAAGGCATATTCTTGAGCCAAGCTTTCGGCTGATACGCCCTGGAGGTACCACCAGGCGATATGATGCACGGCGATGCGGTGGCCCTGGACGTGGGGTTTGCCACCAAGCACGCCGTCTTCACGTACAATGTACTTGATGCCAGTTTCTACCGTCATATTTCTATCCCCTTGCCTTGCGGGAAGGCATGTGCGCGCCTCAGATGCCATGCTGTAGCGTATCACATGGCGGCGCGGGGGCGGACACCTGCCCAATCGCTCTCGTCGGCGGCGGTGTCTTCGTCGCCACGGCGCGCAGATCAGCTCAGCCGCCCAATCTTGCCATCGCCAAATTCAGTGAACCAGAGAGCGCCGTCCGGCCCAGTGGTGATGCCAAAGGGGCCGCTCTTGGCCGGAAGGGGGAATTCGGTGATGCTGCCGTCCGTGGTAATGCGCCCGATCTTGTCGTCGGCTAATTCAGTGAACCAGAGAGCGCCGTCCGGCCCAACGGTAATGCTTACTGGGTGGCTAGAGAGCCTGGAACCGCTGCTGCCAGTTGGGACTGAATACTCAGCGATAGCGCCCGCCGTGGTAATGCGCCCAATCTTGTTGCCATATTCCTCAGTGAACCAGAGGGCACCGTCTGGTCCGTTGACAATGAGTTGAGGGAAGCTATAGGCCTGTGGAAGAGGAAACTCGGTGACGACGCCCGCTGTGGTAATGCGCCCAATCTTGTTGCCACCGACATCGTCAACGTTACCGCGCTCAGCGAACCAGAGGGCGCCGTCTGGTCCTGCGGTGATACCAGAAGGCGCACTGTTGGTCTGTGGAAGGCGGAACTCGGTGATGGCACCTGTTGTGGTAATTCGGCCGATCTTGTTGGTTCCTACGTCGGTGAACCAGAGAGCGCCATCTGGACCAGTGGTGATCACAGTGGGGAAGCTATTCGCCGGAACGGGGAACTCGGTGATGGCGCCAGACGTGGTCATGCGCAAAAGCGTGCCGTCACCGTCTATGCACCAGAGAGCGCCGTCTGGCCCCGCCGTGATAGATTCTGGCCCGACCGAAGTGTATGGAAGGGCGAATTCAGTGATAGTGCCATCTGTGGTGATACGCCCGATCTTTTCGCCGTCGGCCTCAGCAAACCAAAGGGCACCATCTGGCCCCACCGTGATGCCAGCAGGTCTGCTATCGCTCTGCCGAAGGGGGAACTCGGCGATGCTGCCTTGGATGGCGTGTGGTGAGGGCGTTCTGGGGGCTGGGGTGGACACGGAAGCGACGAGTGATGGAGCGCAACCAGCCAGCGCGGCGGCAAGCAGCGCAAACAACACACTTACATGGCTTGCACGCTGAATTCGAGATTGGATGCGTATCCATATTTGACTCATAGCTCGCCACCTCCCATTTGCTGCGCCAGCGACACGCCTACTTGGCACGTGTTGCTGGCAGAATAGCAGGTGCGAGCGCGAATCGCAAGGGTTGCTGCTATTCTTTCACGTCGCGCTTCCAGGTGAGGACCAGCATGAGTGCGAGGAAGGCGGCGGACCAGAGGGCGGTGACGAGCAGGGTGTGCGCGCCGTCTACGGGCACAAGCGGCGGGGTGAACCGGCTGATGCGCGGGAGGCCAGGTCGCACGGGCAGAATGGCTTGGGCCATAATGTTGAGGTTGGGGCCAAGCAGGTCGCCAGTGGCGAAGGTCCAGAAGTCGCTGCCGGTGAGGCTGTGGGCGAGCAGGAAGAAGACGATGCCGATGTTGTCGGCGGCGAAGAAGCTTAGCCCGACGCTCATGCCAACGGCTAGCGAGCGGCCCATGACGGTGACGGCGGCGGCCATGAGGATGGTGACGGCCATGCTGATGGCGATGGTGACGACGTAGAGGCCCATGTCGCTCCAAAAGCCGCTGTTGAGCGACTTGAGCAGATCGAAGCTGCCGCTGACGCCTTTGAGGGTGATGAGGGCCAGAGCGATGTTGAGCAGCATACCGTAGACGAGCAGCAGCGTGGCGAGTATGCCGATGGTGAGTAGCTTTGCGGCGAGGAGTTGCAGGCGTCCGACGCCGCGGCCCAGCAGCACGCGAATCGTGCCGCCGGAGTATTCCATGCCGATCAGGCGGGCCGTCAGCACGACGAGCAGCGGCCCAACCAAGATGCGGAAGAGCATCAAGTTGCCATCTGCCTGCTGATAGGCGACGTAGAGCGGTTTGTGCTGGATGAAGGGTTTGAGGCCGGCGACGGTGAAATCGAGCAGGTAGGGCAGGCAGATGATGCCAGTGAACAGCACGAGGAGTATCCGCATGCTCCACAGACGCCAGACCTTCAGGAATTCGCCGCGCACGATGCCCCAAAAGCGGGGCCGCGCTGGTGCGGAGGTGGCGGAAGAGGCGACCGCTGGCACGGTGGTCGTGGTGGCGGTGGTAGTGCTGGTAGTGGTGGTCATGTGGGTATGGGTTCTCCTCTGGCGTGCGATCCGAAAGGAATGGGTGCGCTTGTGTGGCGCGGGTGTGTCTCTCAGGATAGCAGAGCGGGGCAATGTGTCCAGCGGATGATTGTCGCAACGTTGTCGCACTTCAGTTATGAGGTAGTGGCGCATGGCGTGTCACAATCGTGGGGGGTCGCGGCATGTATTGAGTGAGGGCAGTGGATGCACGCATGTGATGGTGGGATGAAGGGAGCGCAGAGTGGGTAGAGGGTCATCGCCCGATCCCGCGCTGGCGGCCCGATTCACCGTTGTGCTGAATCAGACGCAGGTGGCGCTCTTTTCGTTCGCGCGGGGGCTGGTGGGCGAGCCGGAGCTGGCCCGCG
The DNA here is from genome assembly GCA_030167145.1 of Ktedonobacterales bacterium. Classification (GTDB taxonomy): domain Bacteria; phylum Chloroflexota; class Ktedonobacteria; order Ktedonobacterales; family JADMIN01; genus SMAG-U1939. The sequence goes on from CP126532.1 coordinate 2,615,027, forward strand.
ATATCACCCAGGATGCCTTTATGGACGCCTGGCGCGCGGCGACCCAGCATGAGCGTCCGTTTGATGGCGCGAACGATGAGACGGGCATCCGTCGGTGGCTCTTTACCGTTACCTATCGGCACGCGGCAAAGGCGCTGCGCCGCCGGGGGCTGATCGCCTGGGAATCGCTGGACGCGGAGCGGCCGCACGAGTCCGGCGCGCTGGCTGAGACGCCGCGCTTCGAGGATCAGATTGCTGAAGCTGAGGCGCTGCGTGCGGCGCTGCTGACGCTGGGGCCGCAGGATGCCGCGTGCTTTCTGCTGCAAGTGGCCTACGGCTTCAGCACCGCTGAGATTGCTGCTATCGTTGACTTGCACCCCGACGCTGTACGCAAGCGGCTCTCGCGCGCCAAGCAGCGGCTGCGCGCCGCCTATTGCGAGCAATCGCCCGGCACGTGCGCGGGGAGACGCTCATGAATAGCCATACACCACCGACGCCGACGCCGCAGTGCGCGGCCTTCGATGCGCTCTTGCCCTTGCTGAATACCGATGCGCTTTCCGCTGGGGAGGCTGCCGCGACCCGCGAACATGTGGCCGGGTGCGCCTGGTGCCGCGCGCAACTCGACGCCTACGAGGCGCTCGAAGCTGCCACGCGCCGCCACTACGGACCTGACGCTGGACTCGATGCGCGCAGGCTCAAGGCTGTCCCCCGGTTTACGTTGGAGGACATCATGTCTGCTTCCGAACGCGAAGAGACCGGCAGTGAGACTACTGCTTCCGCATCTGCTGATGTGCCGCTCTCGCCGCTGCGTCGTGCGCCGGGACGCCTGACGGCGCTGGGGGCGGTGGCGGCGGTGCTGCTGATTACGTTGCTGACGGGGCTGATCTATATACGTGGCGGGGCGCTGCGGACCGGTGGCACGCCCGCGCCGACGCCGGGGCATGGCGGAAATCAGATTGCCTTCGTGCAGACCGTGCCCTGGGGCACGCTGACCGTCAATGGGCATGCCGTGGCCACGCCGGGCGACCTGGGCAAGCCGATCACGCTGCCGCTGGGACGCGCGACGCTGACCTATACGGCGGCGCCCTTCGAGCCGCTGACCTGCACGATCAGCGTGCCAGCGGCGAGTTCGGATACGTGCCCGCTGCAAGCCATCACGAAGACAATCACGACCTATCCTGACTCCAGGCCATCGGTCGAGTGGCCGCCCTATGCCGATGGAGTGCGGGTGATCGCGCTGGGGGCCGCGCCGAATCTGTTGCCGAAGGCGCAGTTCGATGCACTGGTCGCTGCGACGCAGAGCAAACTGGATGCGCTTGCATCTACGGCTGAGGTGGAACCCGGAGACCACTATCTGGGCAGCGATGGCAAAGCGCATGTGGCGACCGCGCCGTTTCCCGCGACGCTGACCTTTCAGACGCCGAGCGAGAGCATGAACGTCCATTCCACTATTGTGGAGGTGTGCAAGCCCTTCTGCACCCCGATAAATTTCATTGCCCATAATGGGCCAAGTATACCCTGGGATGCGGGTTCGGGCTGGCAACTGGTATTCCTCCCAACGGCACAATGGCAATACACGCCGCCCGGCAGCCAGGAGGTAGTTGTACATGAGCACCCGGACTTTGCCAACCAGAACGACCTCGCGGTGAATTGGGTGCATGGATCGTGGCAGGTCACGCTGGTTCCGGGGAAGGTCGTGCCCCAGACACTCTGCCTGACGGTGCAAGTGTATTTGATGAACGCTTCATTACAGGAGGGTTTTGACTGTCGAGCAGTCGCTTCGCCTCCGGCTGAAGGCTTTGTGGTGAAGCTGAGCGAGAGTGGCGGACTGGGATTCTACCATTTCGGGGTGTTGGTGGCGGTGAATGGCGAGGCGCACAAGCTGTATCCGGCGCTGCCGCTGGCGAGCGCGCATGAGGCGGCGTTGGCGCACCAGCTCGCGGGTTCGTAGGGCGTCGCGTGATGGGCCGCATGCCCCAACTGTGCATGTGTGGCGCGTTGGGGCATGCGGTGTGCGCGTGTGTATTGACAAACGCTCAGTCCTTGTGTATGCTCCCTTCTCAAACAGGGCGGTTGTCCTGTGATGATCCGAGCGTGCGGCGCGCAGAGGTGTGCGTCGCGGAAGGGAGCAGTTCTCATGATGGCGTTGTTCCGGGATTTCATGCGCTTTGTCGCGCTTGCCGTCGGCCTGGTAGCGGGTCTGCTCGCCCTGCTGATAGACCTGGGAGCGCTTGCCTTCGCGGGCAAGACACACCCTGGTTGGGGTCTGCTGATCGTGCTGATCGGCATCGCTGGGGCGCTGATCGCTCCGTTCAGCGGACGCTATGCCGCGCTGCTGATGTTGTTCTCGGCGATTGCGTTCTTCTTTGCGGTGGGCGCGGGCGCGGCTGTCAGCAGCGTGTTCTTCATCATCGCCGCCGCGCTGGCGTACTTCGACCGCAGCCGCGCGAAGGCGGTGCAGGCGGCCTGACGCAGGCGCGCAGGGCGTCCACCGGACGCCCCTATGGGCAGCCGGGCGCGCGCGATGACTGAGGGCGGGGGTATCAGACGATGCCCCCGCTTTCTTGTGTGGTGTGGGGTCAGGCCCAGCCAAAGCTGTCGAACCAGATGCCGCGCGCATAGTTCTCTAACGCCTGCCGCACGTAGGGAATGACGTTCGGGGGCAGGCCATCGCGCGGGAACCAGGCAAGTTCGGCGCATTTATCTGGCTCGGCGTTGGTGATCTCGCCGGTCCAGTGGTTGGCGGCGACGAAGAAGTTTATATATTCAGCATCTGACTGGCGGTGCATGACGCCGACGACGCGCAGATCGTCTGGCGCGAGGGTGATGCCGGCCTCCTCGCGCGCCTCGCGGATGGCCGCCGCGATGACTTCTTCGCCACCGTCCAGGTGACCGGCGATGACGCTATAGTTGCCGTCCTCATAGCCGGTATTGCGCCGCTGTAAGAGCAATACCGCGCCGTCGCGCTCCAGGAAGAGATGCACCGCGCACAGCAGCGCGAAACGAGTGGTCGTCACCGCTGTTCCCCCATTCACGTAGATTGCCGGATACCAGTCTGGCATGCGCGCGGCATGCATGTCAACGCGCAGCCGCTAGCGTGCGCCGTGGCGGGAAAAATGGCTATTCGCGCTGGGTGCGGATGATATACTACCTCAGTTATAGAGGAGAGCAGCAGCATCATGAATCCCGGACTCCTTGCAACAGCCGTTGCGACATCGCCCGATAGCATTTCTAAGGCGCTGGATACCGCGCTGAGCGGCATCGGCAGCCATCCCGTGCAGGCGGGGCTGACGGTGGTGATCGTGCTGGTGGCGCTGGTGGCGGGGCGCTGGCTCAGCCATCTGGCGAGCCGCGTGCCGGTGAGCATCGAGGCGCGGCGCGAGCGCAATGGCAAGACACATGGCAAAGCGGGCGGCAAGAAGATGTCGCGCGTGCTGGAGGTGCGCCCTGGCATGGGCAGGTGGCTGGGGCGGTTCACGCTGATCTGCGTGTGGCTGGCGGCGGCGGTGGCGATCACATTGCTGTGGCTGTCAACCGTTCAGGCCACCCCGGAGAAGGACACCACTATTCAGGGGCTGCAAAGCTTTGCCAAGAATATGGGGGCGTCGCTGCTGGTGATCGCGATTGCGCTGGGCCTGGGGCGGCGCTTGCAGAGCAGTGTGGTGGCCAGCGTGGGCGAAAGCTCGACGAAGAATCTGGCGCTGCTGGGCGGGCGGCTGGTCTACGTTTCTACCCTGGCGCTGGGCTTCGTGATTATCCTGGCGATCTGGGGCACGGGCATCGTTTTTCCGGTGGCGCTGCTGGGCGCGCTGACGGTGGCGCTGAGTGTGGCGCTGCAAGATGTGCTGAAGAATCTGGTGGCGGGGATCTATCTGCTGATCGAGCATCCGTTCCTAATCGGCGACCAGATTGCGATAGACAAGTATAGCGGGCAGGTGGAAGACATCCAGATTCGCTATACTGCGCTGCTGACGGCGGATGGGCAGCGGGTGCTGATGCCGAATTCGCTGCTGTTCACGTCGCCGGTGGTGAATATGAGCGCGTATGACAAGCGGCGTGTCACGCTCACCGTGACGATCCCCGATGGCGACACGGCCAGCGTCGAGCGCGCGCGCGCGGGCATCCTCAGCGCGCTGAAAAGCGTACATGATATGCTGCCCGATCCAGAGCCGCGCGTGATCCTCAACGGGGCGAGTGGGGGGAAAGTGGGCTTCTCGGCGATTTTCTGGCTGCCCACCAGCGAATTTGCCGGGGCTGCTGGGGTACTTTCCACCGCGATGGAGAGTATCCGCGCGCAGGTGGCTGAGGCTGAGGTGAGTGCCAGCGAAAGCGCTGCGCCGCCCGCCAAGTAAGTATCTCTGCTGTGTGCCGCGCGCCGATTTCAAGCTATCATCAATCGGGCTATATCGCGCCGCGCTGCCATCAAGGATGGCCAGGAGGATTGCCGCGTGCAAAAGAGACCGCGCTATGGTATCCTGGGCGGGACGTTCGACCCGCCGCACCTGGGGCATCTCGCGCTGGCGCAGGAGGTCTATGCGCGTCTGGCGCTGGACCGCGTGTGGTTCATGCCGGCCGGCGATCCGCCGCATAAGCGGGGCCGAATCATTAACGCGGCAGCGCGCCGGCTGGCGATGGTGGAGCGGGCCGTCGCGCCAGATCCGCGTTTCGGCGTTTTGACGCTGGAGCTGGAGCGGGCAGGGCCGTCGTATACCGCCGATACGCTGCGGGCGTTGCGCGCGCTGTGGGGCGCGGAGGCGCATCTCTGCCTGATTCTAGGTTGGGATATGCTGGCGTACCTGCCGCAATGGCACCGGCCCGAGGCGGTGATCGCGCAGGCGGACCAGATCGCGGCGGTTCACCGTATCGGGGCGGAGACGCCGCCGGGCGAGATGGAGCGGCTGACGGCGCGACTGCCGGGTATCGCGGCGAAGCTGGTGATTCTGCCCGCGCCGCGATTCGAGATTTCGGGGACGCTGCTGCGCGAGCGCGTGGCATCAGGCTTGCCGGTCCGGTATCTTGTGCCGGACGCGGTGGAAGAGTACATTCAGACGGAGGGGCTATATCTGCCACCAGCGCGTGCGCCACACGTAGAGCCAACGCGCGGAGGCTGAGATGTACGGCAGCGCGGATGCCGCGAGAAGGGCAGAAGGGGTAGCATGACGATCCTTGAACTGGGGATGTATGATCGCCTGCGCCTGCGCAAGCCACATCCTTGCGGCAGCACCGATTGGCGGGTGGTGCGGTTGGGCGCGGATATCGGTCTGAAGTGCGAGGGGTGTGGGCGGCGTATTCTGCTGCCGCGTAGCGAACTTGAACGGCGGTTGAAAACGGTGCTGAGCCGGGGAGCCAGCGAGTATCCGATGGAAGGTGATACGCAGCATGGCTAGAGCGGAGCGCCCAACGGGCGATGCCTACTCAGTGGCGCGCAACGACCGCGCGGATGCGTCATTTCACCCAGAAGAGCGGCACCATATGAAGGCGCCGAACGTGCCGCCGATGCGCGGCCCCTATAGCGGCGAGTTGACAGACCCCAATATGAGCGCGGTGCGGCGTGGCTTCGGCACGGTGCTGCGCAATCGCCTGTTTCTGCGGCTGTGGGTCGCGCAGTTGATTTCGCAGACGATCCAAAACGCCTCGAATTATGCGGTCATCATTTTGATTGCCACGATCAGCAATAGCGTGACCTTCACCAGCCTGGCCATCGTCGCGTTTAGCCTGCCTCCGGCGCTCTTCGGCGCGGCGGCTGGTGTGCTGGTAGATCGCTTCAACCGGCGCACGGTGCTGTGGGTGAGCAATGTGCTGCGCGCGGCTGCTGCTGCTGGCTTCGTGTTGTCGTTGATCGTGGATAAGCATGCGCTGATACCGGTGCTGCTGCTGAGTTTTGTCACGGCGCTGATCGGTCAGTTTTTTGCGCCGGCTGAGGGCGCGGCGATTCCGCAGTTGGTTCACAAAGATGAATTGATGAACGCGCTGGCGCTCTTCAACATCACGTTCACGCTGGCGCAGGCGTTTGGCCTCATCATTCTTGGCCCGGTGATTATTAACTTCATTCCGACGGTGCGTATTGGCACGACGCGCCATGGCTTCAACCTGACATCCGTCGAGGTGCTGTTCATTCTCGTTGCGGCGCTCTATATCGTCTGTGCGCTGTTGATTCTCTCGATTCCACGGCAGAAGTTTCTGCTGCGCCGCCGGGGCGGCACTACGGTGCCGCTGGAGCCAGCGCCCTCGCAGAGTCCGTGGATTGACGGCATCTGGCATGGAATCGTGGAATCGTGGAACTTCATGCGCCGCGACCATGCGCTCTTTGCGTCGGTGTTGCAGTTGTGTCTCGGCGGGACGATTGTGGCGGTGGTGGCGACGATTGCGCCAGAGTTCGTGTATCAGTTCTTCCACAAAGATCCCAGTTTTGCTGCGCTGGTGCTGTTTCCGGCGGGCGTGGGGCTGGTGATTGGTTCGGCGATTACCCCGGCAGTGGTCAAGCGGCTGCATTACATGCGCACGGTGGGGCTGGGGATCATCTTGCTGAGTGTGTGCGCGGTGCTGCTGACGCTGGTGCGCGCGGTGGCGGAGGCGATAGATCCGCATCACTGGTGGAGTGATTGGCCATACCTTGGCACGGCGGTTTTTTTGATCTTGCTGATCGGTTTCGCGCTGGATTTCATCAATGTGCCCGCGCAGACGCGGATGCAGGAGCATTCGCCGGATTGGATCAAGGGGCGGGTGCTGGCGCTGCAAGGGATGTTGCTGAACGCGGTGACGGTGCCTTCGGTGGTGCTGATCGGCCTCGCCGCCGACAACCTGGGCTTGTCGAATGCGATGGCGCTGCTGGCGGTGGTGATTGTGGTGGCGGGGCTGGCGAGTTTGTCGTTCGGGTCGCCGAGTGGCGCTTCGCCTGATGGCAAACAACCCGCGCCACCAGCTACAATCAAACGTGATAGATAACGCTGAGTTGCGACGTATATCATTGTGTAAGTCTTGTATACTGTATACGGTCAAGGATATTGTGGGGATTTCCCCGCCGTTGCCGCTGGGAGACGTGGTACGCTGTCTGCGTGCGGTGACGCGGCGGATGCCGTGCGCGAGCTAAAGGGGTCGAGTGATGCAACCGTTCAATGAAACGTGGCTGACTTCGCCCCTGCATATCGTTGACGCCTCAGTGGGCGCGCCCAGCACGATGCTCCCCGACCTGGGCGAGCGCTACCGCCATGAAGCCGAGGAAGAGCTTGCGCTCGATCCAGCGCAGATTCTGGTGAGCATGCTGCTGCCCATCGGCGACACCCTGTTTGCCACGCCAGCGCTGGGGGCGCTGCGGCGGCGTTTTCCGCTGGCGAAGATCTCGGTGCTGGTCTCGCGCAGCAATGCGGGCATTCTGGAAGACAACCCCAGCTTCGATCATCTCGTGGTGGTGGATGAGCCGCGCTCGGAGCATGCGGAGCATAAGATGGTGCGCTTCGCGCGTGGGTTGAGTGAGTTGCGCACCACGAAGTATGATCTGGTGATCAATTTCTCGCCGGTCGGCGCGCTGGTGCTGCGTATGGCGGGCATCTATCAACGTCCTCTGCGTGTGCATATGCCGTTGCTGTGGTGGCTGGTGGGAACGCATTCGTCGGATTATCGCTCGCGGCATGCGATTGACCACTACATCAACGCCATCGCCCCGATTCTGGACGCCCCGCTTGCCGAAGAGGAGCGCCAGCCGCGCATGTATCTGACGGCGCGCAATCGCACCGCCGCGCGCAAGTTGCTGCGTGAGTGGGGGTTATCGCCTGCGGATACGCTGATTACGATGCATGTCGGCGGTGAGGGCTTTAATGGGCGCAAGCAATGGGCGCCGAAACGGTTCGCCCAGGTGGCTGCCGAGCTGATCGAGCGATTTGGGGCGCATGTGTTGCTGATCGGTGGCAAGCAGGATCTGCCGCTGTGTGAGCAGGTAGCTGAGCAGCTTGGCAACCATGCGACGGTCGCCGCTGGCCGCACGTCGCTGAAGGAGACGGCGGCGCTGATCGAGGTGTCGGCGCTGTTCATCGGCAACGATTCGTGTCCGTTGCACATCGCCGCTGGGGTGGGCACGCCTGCCGTGGGCATCTTTGGACCGTCGAACCATGTGCAGTTCCGTCCGGTGGGCAAGAAGGCGTACCGGCAGCGGATTGTTCACTCGAATCTGCCGTGCGCGCCATGCTTCCACTTCGTGGGCAGCGAGGCGCCGTGGGTGCCGAATACGTGCCATTCGTTCGCCTGCCTGAAGGCGATTACCGCCGAGCATGTGCTGGATGCCGCTGTGGAGCTGCTGGAGGATGCGCGCGAGGAAGGGTAAGGCTGGTTCCCCGGCGTTGCGGTCTGAGGTCGTCGGATCTGCCACTGACTACGCTCCATGCTTTTCCAGACGCCAACGCTCGATCTCCTCATCAGAAGGCGCGGGGCGATTCCCTAACCCAATGCCGCGTAACTCGGCAGAAGCGACATACGGGCGGCCGGTCTGTGGATCAAGGGTTGCCAGGCCAGGATCCAGGATACGGCGGGCCAGATGCACTTGCTGGTCACGTGGCCACGCCTGGACCATGCGCAAGATAGTCTCTTCATCGAGAACCTGTTGCTCAGCCATATGTTTCCCTCCCTTGTATTCTCTGCCGGAGTCAGCCTAATGTCATCACTCTACCATATCGGTCTGACGTGCTGGGCCAACATCCGCACCAATGCCACGTAGTTCGGCAGAGGGGATAAAGGAGCTATCACCAGCCACTGCTGACGCGGCGGGTGTCGAGATCGCTGACGTCTCGTCGGGGTGTGCGTCTTCCGGGCTTTCGTCCGCTGCTTCGGTTTCGGGCAGGCGTGGGTGGGCGATCTTGTCGAGTGAGTCGGGCACGTCGTCGAAGGTCAGCAGGCCTAGCGCACGGGCGCTACGCACGAAGTAGCGGGCGTGGGTTTCGCGTTTGTCGTTTCCTGCGGCGATGAGCTTGAGTAGCGGTGCGGCTGCCGTGTCGGATGGGAAGTCGTGTGCCGCCAGTGCTGTGGCCACTCCATTCATGCTCACTATCTCCTCTGGGCGCGTGAGCGCTACTTGCACTGCCGCGCGGGCCGCCGCCTCGGCGATTGCGTACAGGCTGCGCGCGGCGTCTTCGGCGCTGGCTGAGCCGATAGTGGGAAGGGCATGCCCACGGGCGCGATGCAGCACACCTAACATCATCAAGTGCTCTTGCCAATAATCAAACCACTTGCTGCCAGCACTGTAGCCTACGCTCGCCAGGCGAGGACGAAATGTTGTGTCGAGCAGGTTGTAGAAAATATCCCTCTTGCTTTGGTCTGATTTCCCGCGCTGAGCGTCATTGCGTGCGGTTATCGTATCCGCGATGGCGTAATAGAGTTGCGCTTCGCCTGAGCGTGAGAGCGATGTGGGAACCGGGAGGCGCGGGGGCACAGTCGCGGATAGTTGATTTTTCTTCTGTTTGCGGGCCTTAGCCTTCTTCGGCTTGCTGGTAAGAGCCGGGGTAAGAGTCGCGGGGCGTTCGGACGGCTCTGATGAGACTATTTCCAATTCGGAGACTACGTGCGAAAAATCGTTGACGGTGACGAGGTCGAGATAGCTGGCGAGTTTGTGATAGGTTGGATTGGCGGGCGCAGCCCAGACTTGCACACGATGGCCAAGGGCAGCAAGCCGGTATACCAGCGCAACAAAATCACCGTCGCCAGTCACCAGAATGAATTCCTGGCTCGGCGGCCCCAACAGCGCGCGTTCGTAGGCATGCATCGCCAATTCTTTGTCCACAGCTTCTTTCACACGGACATAGCCCATCGGATCATGCGGCACATCAACCGGGCGGAAGCCAAAACGATACAGTGTCTTATATTTTTCGCCTGTTGCGGTCTGCGAGGCGTCGAGGAAATAGAGCAGGTCTGTCTTACGTCCGTCCAGGTATTTGGTGAGGAAATTCATGAAGGCGCGGATGTCACGTTCGGATAGTTGATTTTCGGCGTCAAGATACACGGAAACTGGCGGGATGAGCGAGGTGGATGTTGCGAGATAGGTGGAGTGTCGGTAGGAGGGCTGGAGGATGAGGAACAGGATGACGAGGGCGCACGCGGCTATGCCGATGAGCAGCAGGGTATGGGGGCCAAGCGCGCCGATGGCCTGGGCGGCGGTGGCCAGCGTATCGCGCACGGTGGTTTGCTCGGCGGTGGGGAGCGCCAGATAGATGATGGCGAGCAGCGCGACGATGAAAAAGGCCACAGCGAGGAGGATACGGGTGCGGGAACGTCGAGACCAGTAGAAACGCCAGCGCAGGAAGAACGTGGACACGCGCCCATCCCTTCATTGTGGGCGGTCCCTGCCATTTCACCGCGCGGGCGTACTACAATAGTGCCCGCATTCTCAGTATAGTGGATATGGCTGAGGTGTCAATAGAGGTATCGGTGAAGTCGGCGTTTTTCGATAGCACAAGCGCGCAGCGATGGGTGACGCACAATGGGACAGGCGCATCGCCCGTGAGGAGCGTCCACCGGACGCCCCTATGCATGTGTATCGCCCTTCGCTTGCGGAGGGGTTAGCGTTGTTTCTTGCGGTCGCGGACGAGGATGGCCCGTAGCTCTGCCGCCTCTGGCAGGCCGGGCTGCAAGCGCTCCACCAGGTCTAGCTCGCGGAGCGCTTCGCCATAGCGGCCAAGCTCACCATAGCAGGCGGCAAGATGCAGGCGCGCGGGGATGTTATAGGGCGAGAGCTGCACGGCTCGTTCGAGCATGGGCAGGGCGTCGGCGGGGCGGTGGCGCGTAAGGTAGAGCGAGCCGAGCGCGTAGTGTGCCGACTCGTCGCCGGGATCGCGGCGCACGGCTTCTTCCAGCGCCAGCAGCGTGTCGTCTGGCTGGCCGAGCAGTTCGTAGATGGCTGCCATGCGGGTGAACACGCCGCCCACCGAGGGGTCTAGCTGACTGGTCGCGCGCAGTTCGGCCAGCGCCTCGCGCGCGATGGCTTGGCGCTCCTCGGTGGAGAGGGTGACGGGATCGTCGAGGTTCTCGCCGGAGACACGGCCCATGAGGGCATCGGTGAGATCCGAATGGAGTATCGCGCGGTCCGGCTCAAGTTGCAGAGCCTCGCGCAGCCGTGCTTCGGCCTGGTTGAAGTGTCCCTGGCGCGAGAGCAGTTCCGCCAGCCCTTGCAGATGCTCGGCGGTCTTTTCTTCCTCTACGACCTGCTCTAGCGTGCTCACGGCGCGCGCCAGCCAGGCGCTTTCTTCGCCGGCATTGCCCTGTGAGGCGTATTGCTCCGCGACGAGATATTGTTCGACGCCGACCTCGAAGCGCAGTTGTGTCTTCTCGCCGAGGCGCGCGGCCATGCGTTCGAGCAGTGCGGCGGCGCGCTCGTGGTTGCCCAGCGTGCGCGCGTCGGTCAGCGCGGCGCGATAGACTGTCTCGTCCAGCGGCAGCCTGGCGATCAGCGCGTCGCCATAGTGGAGCGAAGCGGTGAGCGCACCAGTGATGGCGATGAGCGCTTCGGCGGCCTGCTCGCTGCCGGGAGTGGGCGGAGCCTGTTGCGTGATGGTCTCGACTGCCGTATGTGATTCCTGGATGCGCTGCTGCAATTCTTCGATGGTCAGCGCCTGGCTGGTTGCGCCTTCGTCGCGTGTGCGGCTCAGCAGCCAGGTATTCAGGGTGCGGTCGCGGGCGAGGGTGTAGCCGGTCCAGTACCAATGGCGTCCGGTCTCTTTGCTGTCAATCGTCGCCATCGGTAGCTCATCAAGCTGGCCGCCGCTGGGCGCGTCGGTGAGGCAGAGCGACCAGAATGCTTCCATCTCGATACGTTCGCCGTTCGCCAGATTGCCCGCTTGCCCTGGCACCCAGAGCGCGCTGGCTCGCTTCGCCTGTTCGCGCGCCAGCGTCAGCCGCAGCCCGCTTGGGTCGGATTCCCGCGCCCACTGGCGGCGCAAGGCAATATAGTCATCGCGCGTTTCTTTGCGGCGCATGGGGTGATCGTCCGCCAGCAGATCATAGCTCAGCCCGTAATCGCCGAGGCTCCAGCCGCCGATCCAGTTCAGGACGGTCTCATCGGCCTCCATGCCGCCCGCGATGTACGGCCGGTCGCCTTCGCGGTTGTAGCGATCGGTTTCGTGCTGGATGGCGGATTGGGCTTCGGCATCGTCCGGTTCCGCGAGCAGCCGCGCTTCAAGCTGTGCGAGCGCGCCCTGCGTATCGTCGCCTGGCTCGGTGACGCGCCAGTCGTTCACATCCAGCGCCTCGCGCACCAGCCGCCTGGCCCGCGCCCAGGATATGGCTAGCATCTCTGCTCGTTCGCCATCCGTGGCGGTGTCGTGCTTGATGCCTTCAATGACTTCGCGATGGAAGCGCGCACGACTCATCGAATCGAGCCGCGTGGCGTCTTTCAGCCCGTCGTGCCAGAAGTCCAGCAGCAGCGCCTGGGGGTGCAGGAAGTTGGGGTCGTTGCCTTCTTGCCAGCCAAGGAGCAGCGAGACCTCGCCCTGCTCGCGCGAGCGCGTGACGTAGGCTTCGACCAGGCGTTCGCGCCAGGTGAGTGGGTGCGGCTCGGCGGTTTCGGTGGCCGCCATCGCAGCGGCAAGCATGGTGGGGGTCGCCGCAGTTGGGGTGAGAGTGGCAGGCGCGCTGGCGGGAATGAGCAATGTGGGAACGAAGCCCATCGAGCGCAGATGGATGCGCGAACGCCGCGCTTCGCGCGCTACTTCGGCGCGGGGGTCAAGCTCGCCCACGGCCTGCGAGACGTCGGCGGCGTCTTGCCCAGCGGTGGCACGCAGTTTTTCGAGCCGTGCGGCGAAGACCTGGGCCACGGGTTCCGCTGCCATCCGCACTGGGGCGAGCGCCGCCAGCAGCGCGTCGCGTCCGGCGGGGTGCGCCGCATGGAGCGATTGCGCCAGCGCGGGAACCTCGGCGAGCAGGGTGTCTACCTGCGCGGCTTGCTCCGCCGTGAGCGGGGGAAGTGTGTCGTCCTTCTGGCGCTTGCGCTGGTCTCGCTGGTCGTGTCGCCCCATGGCGGTCGCTCCTATCTGCTTTCGTTGCCGCGAATACGGACTCACGGTGACATCGTAGCGAATTATCGCAGATTTTGGCCCGCGTAGCGCGTGCGCCCCTACATGCGCCGCAGGCGGGCCAGCCTGCGCGGGTTTCGGAGAGCGTGGGAATCGAGAGCGTGTGCGTTGGGATGGAGGGTGGTTGGCGCAGGTGATGCCGGTGTGCTATATGTGGAGGAATGGTCTTGGATTGAATGAGGAGGAGCAGAGAGATGGCACGTAGCAGGTCGCTACGCTACTTTTTGACGAACCTGGATCAGCCGATGCCGTTGCCTGAGAAGGTGGGGAAGCTGACGCGCAATCTGTGGCGCCGGGTGGCGCTGCGGCAGGCGTGCTGCGGGCATGATGGGGAGCCGGGCTGCTGAATGCGGGATGCTTCGTCCGGTGCGGACGATCACCATCACGGGCATGGGCATAACCATACGCACTAGCTCCAGATATTTTCGGTGCGCACGTGGAGCCGTGCCCACTCGTCATAGAATGCCTGATCTTCGGCTGTTAGTTCATCGTCATCGAGACGCCCGGAGGACCATGCGGGCCAGAGATCAACCCATGGCTCATCGTGGATGACCACTCTTCCGCAGATGAAACAGCGTCCGAAGGCGTTGTTAGGCGGACTGGCACCCGACGTGCGCTCAGCAGTCAAACACCGACCAGCAGATGTCGTTGCGCAATCGCTCGTCGTCAAGGACGAGCGCGCGAATCGCCGCTGGTAGTTGGTCGCGCTGCCACCGGCACTCGCGTCGCCCTGCGCTTTCGCCCGCTCCTTCCGGCGCGGCGGCACGTACGGCCTTGATCGCATAGGCGGCCGCGCCGAGTTCGTGCGCGGCGACGTGCGCGACGACCGCGGCCTGGCCGGCAGCGTAGGCGGCATACCGTGCCGCCCCACGCAGGTCCCTGGCCGCGCCCATTGCATGGCCGCCCGCCGCGCGAGCCTGAGTCATCGTAATCTCGCCACGCACCCAGGCGCGGGCCTGCGCGATGGCCTGACGCGGTCGCGGGTCCTCAGGCTGAGCCGACTCGAAGAGGCCCAGGACGTGCTCCGCGCACGATGCCGCCCACAGGGCAAGGAGATGGTGATCGGAATCGGTGAGGGTCCCACCACGGCGGATCGTCACGAAACGCGGGTCACGGTCTTTCGGGAGGATCACTCGTAGCACTCCTTCTGCTCGCATCTGCCCCAGAACTGCCGCCAGTTGAGCGCCTCTGGCCACTCACCAAACGACATGTGCTGCCCAGGCGGAAGGAGTATCACGCATGCTCTCTGATCCCCTGATGAGCCGGGGCGAATGAGAAGGCGCGCCGCGATGCGCTCGCACGCGCAGTATACATCACGGCGCCCATCCCCTATGAGAGGGACGGGCGCTCATGTGCCGCACTGGTGTGTGGCGCTGCTATTGCACGATCTCTGGGACCAGCGAGAGGTTGATGAAGAGATCGCAGCTTTGGCGCAGGATCATGGCGGCGGCGTCGTCGAAGGCGGCGATCTCGACGCGCACGCCGTGATCGGAGCAGTATTCGAGCAGCGGCAGGAAGTCGCTGTCGCCACTGACCAGCACGACGGTATCCAGCGCCTTGGCATCTACCATCCGCACGATGTCCATGCAGAGGTCGAGGTCCATATCGGCTTTTTTCGCGCCGGTAGCGAAGGTTTTGTAGTTCTTCGTGGTGACGCGATAGCCCATGCCACGGACCGGCGTGAGGAACGCCTGCTCAGCGTTCGGCTCTGGGTTGGTGGGGGCGTAGGCATGGGCGCGAATCACCCGGCGATTGCCGCGCAGGAATTCGAGCATCCGCCCGAAATCTACGTTCATGCGATGGCTGCGCGCGGAATAGACGACGTTCGCCACATCCACGAAGACGCCGACGCGCTCGGCGGAGGGGAACGCCGGGAAGGCTACGGTCATGCTTGGCCCGTGCGTCTGCTGGCGCAGTTCGGTTAGCATGCGGTCGGTCTGCTGCTGGATGGCATGCGTGACCATCGCGCCCAGTTGATTCGACGACATCGGCGGGATGTCCATCCCGCGGTCGGTGCGCGCTGGTCGCGGCAGCGAGGTGGGCGCTGGCCCGGCGACGCCGCGTGGCTGTGGGCCGAAGCCGCGCGCCATGTTCGGCTCTGGCGAGCCGAACGGGCTGACCGCTGGGCGTGGTGCCGTCTCGCGTCCAGGGCGGTTGTAGGGTGAATAGGGCTGCTCGAACGGGCCGAAGTCGCCGTATTGCTCGAAGCCGTTGCGCTGATCGCGCTCCGCAACTGGCGCGAGGGGCGCGCGCTCGCCGGTGGCGGCGGGCCAGACTGGCGCGATAGGCGGTGTTTCGGCGGCTGCTTCGGCGCTCCCATTCGCCGTGACAACATGCACTGGCCCCGCTGTAGGGCTGCCACGGCGGCGGCGGCGGCGGCGGCGCGATGGCGTCTGATCGTCTTCATCAGCTTCACCAGTTGCTTCCGCTGCCTCTTCCGTGGCTTCCACCTCGGCCTCCGCATCGGCTACCAGCTCGGCTTCGATTTCGGCTTCGCTGGCCGCGCGCATTTCGTCTTGGTCCGGCATGGGTAGCACGGTAGGGGTCGTATCGCGCAGGCCCAGCGCTGAGACGAGGTCGTCTATGGTGTTCTGCGCGCCTGCCGTCAATGGCGCACGCAGATCGCTGGCATCGAGCGCGGCGCTCGTCTCCGCGACGGAGCGCGCCAGCGCCTCTGGGGCGGTGCGGGCCACCGTGGCCTGCCATGGCTCCTCGGCCTCTTCCGGCTCAGCAGTGCCCTGCGTGGGGGCTTCGATTGGCTCAGTCACGGCGAGCGGGCCGCTCAAACGTTCGGGCCGCGCGGCTGGCGTCTGTCCGGCAACGGGAGCCGTGCCCCGCCGGTTGAAGCGGTAGCGCGTTGGGGCGGCCTCTTCCGCTGGGGCGACTTCCGTCACCACGGCGAGCGGTGGCACGAACGCGGCTGGCGTGATGGCGGCGTCGTGTTCTTCGGCGGTGGTGACGGGCACCACGCGCACCGCCTCTGGAGCGGCGGACTGCTCTTCGGGTCCGACCTCGCCCTCGGCGGCGGTGGGGGGGACGACGAGTTGCACGTCGTTCTTGCGACCGCGATGGCTCCGGCCACCACGGCTGCGCGGGCGCTTGGCCTCCGCTGGCGCGGTGGCCGCCTCGGCTTTGCCGGCCTCAGCGGTGGGCGCTTCGCTCTTCGCCGCGTCGTTTTCGATCTTCGGCGCAGCAGCTTTGGGCGTGCTGGCTTTCTTTGGCGCGCTCGTTTTCGGCGCGATGGCTTTGGGCGCGGTGTTTTTTTGCGCGGCGGTCGTGGGCGCGGTGGCCGCCACTTCGGCGGGCTGTGCCGTGAGCTGTGTCGCGGGCGCTTTGCTCGCGGCGGGCCGCCGTCGCGGGCGGGCGGGGCGGGTGGTAGCGGATTTGCCCGGCTCGGCGTTGGCGCTATGTGCGCTTTCGGCGCTGGCGTTGGGGGGAATCGTTGGTTGTGTCATATTTCTCCTACTTCTTAGCGGCCTTCGGGGAGCGTGGAGTGCCGGCGTGGGGAGGATGCGACGGCCAGGCGGCGCTATGCGCTTCGATTCGCGGCAACGCCGGTTCGGCGTGGTGGCTCCTTGCCTACCCGAAAGTGGTGGCATAGCCCGTCGCGAAGAAGCTGTGAATTCTTGCGCGCCAGTCCCTGGCCGTGCGTTCACATCCTCAACCCAGCGCCAAGGCCCTCGCGTGCCGCGTTGTCAGCGGGTCACGTTCCCGAAGCCTGGTAGTATGGGTTGGCCGCCGCATCATGGGGATACGGCGCGATACGAAAACATCAGGGACAAGGTGTGTTAGTGTGAAGCGGAACCAGTGGTACGCCTGCCGAACTCACGTGTGGCGTCGGGTCGCGTGCCATTTGCGCCCGGCATCTCGCTCGCCGCACGCGTCTGGTCTTGCTCACCGAGACGCGGCTTGCGCGCGAGCGTGCGCCAGACGGCCACAATCCGTTGAATTGCCGTGAACGTGCTCGTCACCGCCAGAATGCCAATGACCCAGAGCAGCGAGGTGACGCTGCCAATGAGTAAGCCGACAGTCAGCAGGAGCACACGCTCTGGGCGTGCCATCAGTCCGCTTTTACACTCCAGGCCCAAGCCTTCAGCGCGGGCACGAGCATAGCTCACGATGAGCGAGCTGAGCGCCGCGATGTAGGCCAGGGCGATAAGCCAGGTGCGTTGGGCGGAGGCCACTGGCGAGAGCGCAAAGAGGATCACGCCCAGCAGCACCAGCCCTTCGGAATAGCGGTCTAGCGTCGAATCGAAGAAAGCGCCGAATGTCGTCTTCATGTTGCGCTTGCGCGCCAGAGCGCCATCTACCATATCGAAGAGACCCGCGAAGAGGAGCAATCCCCCACCCACGCGCAGGTTTCCTGACGCGATAACCGCCGCCGCCACACCATTGAGCAGCAGACCGAGAATCGTCGCCATGTTCGGCGTCATGCCAATCGCGACGAGCGGCGCTACCACCATCTCCGCGATGCGACGCGCGTATTGTTGAATACGTGGCCCGAACATGCTTCTCCTCAATCCACCGTTCTCACTATTGTACACTATCGAACGAATATGCCCAATAGATACAAACAAAGCCATTTGTACAAGGCCATGGTCGTGTCGCTCCCCGGCGGGCGTCCACCGGACGCGCCCCTACGGAGACCGACAGACCAGGCCGTTGGTTGCCAGCGTACACGCTGGTGGGCTATTCTGGCACGGCCAGCGGCGTGGCCCCTGGCAGGATGTAGGTGCGCTGCGCCAGCGGCGCATGCAACGCCATGATCTCCTGGTAATACGCCTCGACCTGTTCACCCACGCGCGCCCAGCTATATTCCGTCGCCCGCTCGCGTGCCGCCACGGCCATGTCCCGTCGCGCCGCTTCATCGCCCAGCAGGTGACAGATAGCCCAGGCAAGCTTCTCGTGCTTGCGCGGGGGCACCAGCATGCCTTCGCGCTGCGTGCGGATCATGGTGCGGAACCCAGCGATATCGGAGGCCACGACGGGACGCCCAGAGGCCAGCGCTTCTAAGACGACAATGCCCTGGCTCTCGCCGCCGGTATTGGGCGCGCAGAAGATGTCTGCCGAGGCATAGAGCGCGGGCAGTTTCTCCGCCGCGATCCGCCCTGGAAAATGCACGTCGCGCCACCCCGCCTTCGCTACCAACTCCTGGAATGCTGGCCGCAATGGGCCATCGCCTGCGAAGATGAAGCGCGTGTTGGGGTAGTGCTGACGAATCGTCGGGATGGCGCGCAACAGGTATTTCGCGCCTTTGCGCTGCTCGAATCGCCCCAGGTAGAGCACGTTGAGTTTGTCGTCGTCATACTCTGGCAGCGGGGCGATATCGGGCGAGAAGCGCCCAATATCCACGCCGTTGGGAATGATGCGGTAGTTGCCAGGGAAGAAGCGCGAGACATAATCGCGCGCTGGCTGCGATACGGCGATGCGCCCCGAGAGCCGCCGGAAATAGCGTCCGAGAAAGGCTTTGGCCGAGACATACGCCCATTCGGATGCGGACGTGTAGCTGCGCGGGGCGTAGGCGTGGAAGGTGCCAATGTAGACCAGGCCAGGGATGTTGAGATGCAGCATGGTGAGCGATAAGGCTGACGCGAACGGCTCGTGCAGGTGCAGCACGTCGAACTGCTCACGCTCTAGCAGGGCGCGGATGCGGCCCTTGAGGTCTGGCGCGATGGCGACGCGGGCAATCGAGCCATTCATGCGCACGGGGGCAGCCCAGCCCAGCCGGTAGACCCCGTATTCCACCTGGCGCGCACGTGCGCCGGTGGCGGGGGTGAGAATGCGAACGGTATGCCCGCGGGCGCGTAGCTCTGCGGCGAGGTGCGTGATGTGATCCTGCACACCGCCGGGATAGCTCCAGTCGTAGGGCGATACCAGTCCGATTTTCACTGTGTCCGTCCAGACTATTACCGGAGGCCGTCGGGGCCGTCCGGGCCACGATTTAGGCGCTGCGGCTCATGCGCTGGGCCGCGCGGCGCGCGCTCCAGCCCGCGAGCAGGTTTCCACGCACTTCCGTCACCTCAAGCTCTGAGGTTGCGCCGCCGCCGTAGCGCATGCGGTGCGACACGAACGCCACGTACTCGCGCGCGTGCCAGTACGTCCCCAGCGGGAGGGTCTCGCGCCGTAGCAGCGCGGCGCGCAGGTCGTCTGCGGTACGCCCGGCGAAGGCCGTTCGCGCGCAACCGACCGCCGTTGGCGTATGCGCATCGCTGCCACCGGTCTCGGCCCAGTGATAGACGTTGCGCGCCAGGGTCATAGCGATCCGCGACGAGCCGATGCCAGCAAAGCTGCCATTCAACGTTTCGATGCCATCGGGGTGAACTTCGGGCTGGCGCAACAGCCGGTTCATCACCGAGCGCTGGACGCTATGCCGGAATACCCGATTGAACGGATGCGCGACAATCGCCAGGCCGCCCTGGGCGTGTACCTGCTCGATGCTGCGCTCGATACTTTGATCTGGCGCGACAGGGGTTTGCAGGAATAGCGCCAGCAGATGCCCCTCGCGCGTGCTGATTTCCTCGCCGACGATCACCTCGAAGCGATAGCCGCGTTGCGCCGCCAGGTCGCGCGCGCGCAGCGCGCCCTCGATGGTATCGTGATCGGTGATCGCCAGTACGTCCAGGCGGGTGAAGCGCTGGGCGAAGTCGAGCACCTCTTCAACTGAGCCAGTGCCGTCGCTGTAGTTGGTGTGCATATGCACATCGGCCAGCCCGCGATGGCCCCTGGCTGTGCTAGCGGGCAGATGTTCTGCCAAAAGCGTTGATTCCGGCTCATCAGCCGGGCTATGAGAATGACGTTCAGCCGCTCGATCAAACTTCCACATGCGAATGATGTGCCTCGCTCTCAGGGTTCGCGTAGTAATTAAGGAATGTGCTTCCAGGTAGAGGCCCTTTGCAATGACCTGATGCCGTATCGCGTTCTCTGGCATTGTATGCCGCTGGCGGATGCATGTCCACTACAGGGGACCGTATCGCACATCCCTTTCAATCAGGCAAAGCAGCCGTTAACAGCCGGTTAAACTTTGACCTCTATCTCTTCTACGCCTCACCTGCCTTTCGCGTTATGTCACTGGCAGAAGTGTCGCGCTGGTCGCTCAGTTCCCAGATTGGCGCGAGGGCTGCCACCCATTGTTCGGGGTGCGCCGCGACCACTTCTTCCAGCCGTGTGAGGAAGATGCGCAGCGCGCGCTCGACGCGTTCAGCGGTGCGGGTGCGCTCCAGTTTCGTCGCGGTCAGTGGTCCGGCGCTGGCTGTGGCCGTCGCTGGCGCTTCCGCCGCGTTGCCTGCGGGCGCTGTGTCGGTTCCCGTCTCTAGCTCGCTGAGGTCCAGCGGAATGAAGACGCCGTGTTGTGTCTTTGGTCCGGTGCGCCACGAGTATGCCGTGAAGACGGGCGCGCCGCCGCGCAGCGCCAGGGCAATCGGCCCGGTGGGCAGCTTGGCTGGCTCTCCGAAGAACGGTGTTTCGATGCTTGCGCCCAGCACGTAGCGATCGGCTACGAACATCACCACTTCGTTGCGCTTGAGCGCGTCCAGCAGTTCGCGCAGGGAATCGCGGCTATCGGCGGGCACGATCTTCAGGCCGTGATGCTCGCGGATCTGGCAGAATAGCTCGAAGACGCGCTCCGGCTTCATGCGCTCGGCGGGGGTGATGAGCTTGTGGCCGATGGCCCCCAGCCGCGAGGCGGCGAACTCGAAGTTGCCGAAGTGGCCGGAGAGCAGAATCATGCCTTTGCCCTGCGCCATTGCCGCGTCGAAGGCATCCTGGTTCTCGATGGTCCAGCCCGCGCGCAGTTCGGCGTCGGAGAGATGCGCGCCGCGAAAGAAATCGAGGTAGTTCAGCGCCATCGTCTGAAAGACGCCGCGTGCGGCATAGTGCAGGCGGCGAGGATCGTTGGCGAGCGCGGGAATGTGACGCAGATTGCGCTCTACCCGCTCGCGCGTACCGGGGGCCAGCGCCCAGATGAGCATGCCGAGCGCGCTGGCCAGTGGCCGCGCGATTCCCATCGGCGCCAGCGGAATGATCGCGGCAGCGATACGGAACGCCCAGTATTTGGCCATCGGCTGCGCCCCCTTTCGTGCGTGCTGCGGTTACTGCCTGCGGTTACTGCCTGCAGCTACGGCGCTGGCGCTTCGGCTCGCGCCGTCACGGTTTCGCCGTGTGGTGTAGGCGCGCTGGCGTCGCTCTCCGCGCTGCGCGGTGGCTCCGGCCAGAACGCGCGGAACATCGCCCACTGGTCGGGCCGCTCGCGAATCTGCGCCTCCAAAGCGGTGAACATGCGCTGCGTGAGCGCGGTGGTATCGGCGCGTTTATCGCCAGTGACTTCGGGGTAGATGATCGGCCCCGCGCCCAGATAATAGGTAGACGAATACTGCTCATCATAGATGCAGTAGCCCGGCAGGATGGCTGCGCCAGACTTGAGCGCGATCTGTGCGATGCCGCCTGGCACCCAGCACTCGCGGCCAAAGAAGGTGATCGGCACGCCCTCGCCCACGGGCAGTGGACGGTCTACGGCGACGGCGACGACGCCGTTTTGCTGCAAGACGCGCAGAATCTGGCGTGGGGTTTTCTCGATGTGCAGGATCTCCAGGCCCAGGTCGCGTCGTTGCTCTTGCCACATCGCATCCATACGCGGATCGTCGAGGGATTCGACGATCACGTGCGTGGGACAATGGCTGGCGACGGCAACCGCGGCGATATCAAAGGCGCCGAAGTGAGTCGAGACGACGATCAGCCCTTTGCCCTTGGCGCGCGCCTCGTCTATCCGCGCGAAGGCGCTCGGTGGTGGCGTGATATCGCGGATGCGCGCGAGCAGCTCGTCGCGAGTGGAGTTGGGCATGTAGACGAAATCGGAGATGTAGCGCCCGAAGTTGCGCCACGAGATACGCGCCAGTTGCCGCGCTTTGGGGTCGCGGGGCGTGGTGCCGAGGATCTGCGCCATGTTGGCGATGGTCACCCGGCGTTTGGAGACCCAGCCATAGTAGATCAGCACGGTGACTGACCCGGCCAGCGCCAGGCGCAGTGGTCGCGGTGTCTTGCCCGCAAGCCAACTCGCGAAACGAATCAAATAATAGACCATCCGGCGTTTCCCATCCAGCCAAGGTAGCCAATGTCCCCTCCCGTTTGGATACGAGTGATCCGCGCGGGAAGGGATGATTGGTGTCAGCGTGACGCCGTTGCGTTACGCCTTGGGCAGATCGGCGACACTCGCGGGTTCAGCGTAGGTGTGGCCGTTGGCCTTGGCGGCCCTTTCGTCCTTCGCGCCCTGGCCGCTGTGGCCGAACTCGCGGATGAAGTCTTCGGTCATCAGGCGGGCCTGCTCATCAGTGTACTGGATCGCCGGTGACTTCATGAAGTACGCCGACGGCCCCAGCAGCGCGCCGCCGATGCCTGCGTCCTTCGCCAGCTTGGCGCAGCGCAGCGCGTCAATCACCACGCCGGCGGAGTTGGGCGAATCCCAGACTTCGAGCTTCAGTTCGAGGTTCAGCGGCACATCGCCGAAGGTGCGGCCTTCCAGGCGGATGAAGGCGAACTTGCGGTCGGTGAGCCAGGGCACATAGTCGCTCGGCCCGACATGCACGTTCTCTTTGCCCAGGTCATAGTCGAGCTGGCTGGTGACGGCGTTGGTCTTCGAGATCTTCTTGGATTCGAGCCGCTCGCGCTCCAGCATGTTCATGAAGTCGGTGTTGCCGCCGACATTGAGCTGATACGTGCGCTCCAGCTTGACGCCGCGCTCGCGGAAGAGGCGGGCGAGACTGCGATGGACGATGGTCGCGCCGACCTGGCTCTTGATGTCGTCGCCGACAATCGGCAGGTTCGCTTCTTCGAAGCGCTTGCGCCAGAAATCCTCGCGGCCAATGAACACCGGAATGCAGTTGACGAAGCCGCAGCCAGCCTGAAGCACCTGCTCGACATACCACTTGGTGGCCGTCTCGCTGCCCACGGGCAGGTAGTTGATGACCACATCGGTGCCGGTGTCTTTGAGCACATGGACGATATCCGCCGTCGCGCCGGGGGCTTTGGTGATGACCTGCGACAGATACTTGCCGATGCCGTCGTGGGTCATGCCACGCACCACCGGCACGTGGGCCTTGGGCACATCCGTGAACTTGTAGGTGTTGTTCTGCCCGGAGAAGATCGCCTCGCTCAGGTCTTTGCCGACCTTATCGGCGTCTACGTCAATGGCTGCGGAGAACTCGATGTCGTTGATGTGGTAGCCACCCAGGTTGATGTGCATCAGCCCCGGAATCATATCGGTTTCGGCGGCGTTCTTGTAGTATTCCACACCCTGCACCAGCGACGAGGCGCAGTTGCCCACGCCGACGATGGCGACCCGCACTTTGTTCTTACCCAATGTGTCGTACCCTCCTGGTTGTCTTCTGGTTGTCTCGATGGCCTCGGATTTTGTGAGATGGCGTTCCGCGACTCACCGGTCGCGATAGGGAGCTTTCGCCGGACGCTGGGCGATGACGGCCAGCGGTTGCGGCAAGCTCCGTACCGATTCAGCGCCCGCGCTACTGCCGTGCCGGCGAGAGATCGGGCTGCCCCGCCGGTGAAATCACCGGCGCCGCGCGCAAAGCCGCCGGCTGTACAAGGTCGCCCAACATCTGTAGGCAGAGGGCATAGCGCTCGCGGTCGAGCGAACAGTAGACCTGTCGCCCGGTGCGCCGCACCTGCACCAGCCCGGCCCGCCGCAGCGTGGCCAGATGCCACGACACGAGCGGCTGGCTGACATATCTGCCGTTGATGATGAGCATCTGCGCCAGATCGGTGACGTTCATCTCGGTATTACCGGCCAGCACGGACACAATGTGCAGGCGCACCACATCGCCGAGCGCGCGCAGCACGTGTTTCAGTTCAAGAAACTCGTCCGCGCCGCTGCCGTGGATGCTCTCGTTCATGCGTCCTCGCTTTCGGCTCGCGCACGCCGTTATGCGCCAGCCATCTAGGTGGTCACATATGTAGCGCCGCTATATAAATGGGCGCTTATAAATGTCCGCTTATGTATGTACCGAAAAACGAGGGGAATGTCAAGGGCAAAATGCGCGGCTCACAAAATTGTGTGGTGTTGCGCGCGGTGGCGGGTTGGGTGTGATAGCAAGTTCCCAGCATGAATGCCGGGGATAATCCCGTATGCGAATATGCTATGCTGAGGCGAAGCCAAGCAATGTTTACACTCGGCAGGCGTGTACGACAACGCGCATTTCACCTTTGTAATGACCTTCGCGATCAAGGGGTGATCAGATCCCCTAGCACGACTACGGTGAGGCCAGGGACACGGCGAAATATTGGGTCATTGGTGACAAGGAGGGCACAGCCTTCGACCAGCGCGGTTGCGGCATGAATGGCGTCGGGTGTTTTGAGCGCGGTGGTCGCACGTAACTGCGCCGCCTGTTCGAGCACGGCCTCTGATATCGGACTGAGCTTCACGTCAGAGGCGCCTTGGAGGAGCGTCCGATAATCTGCTTCGAGTTGGGTATCTCCACTCTTGAGCGGCCCGACGAGTGTTTCCAGTAGCGAGAGGCCACTCGTCACGATACGATGTGTGTTGTTCTTCGCGCTCTGCCAAATGGGAAGAAGCAGATCATGGTAGGGCGGGATGTGCTCTACGCTATAGATGATGCTGTTCGTATCGAGGTAGATGGCACTGGCGAGCGCGGGCAGTGTCAGCGATCCCACGAATCGCGCTCCTCGCGGATGTAGGCGTCCACTTCCTCGGCGGTTTTGAAGAGCCGCTGGCCAGGCATGTTGGCGAGCAGGTCCAGCGCATGGGGCTTGTGGGCTGGCGCGGCCTCTTGCGTTTCGATGGTGACGGTCACTCGCTGCCCTGGCGTCAGATCGGGCACATTGACTGCGATGGTGCCATCTGGCTGGACGATGGCGTTGGCATGAATGATGGTTGCCATGCGCTTTTCTCCTTCCTGTGTGACCGATTCTCGCTGAACGCATGTGCGCCCGCCGCTGATCTCATGCCGTAGCGTATCACATGGCGGCGCGGGGGCAGACGCCCGACTATGGCGCGACGCCCAGCCGCCGCAGCGCCCCGCGCACATCTTCGGCGTCGGGGGATTCGACCTGCACGAAGCGGCGCAGCGCCTCGCGGTAGTGCGCGATGGCGCCGCTGCGGTTGCGGGCATCTTCGTCGAGCACAGCAAGAAACCGATGACAATAGCCGATCCCCTGAATGTCGCTCAGGCGCTCGCAGATGCTGAGGCTTTGCTCGATCATGGCGCTGCCTCGCTCTGGCTCGCCTTGCTTGCGAGCCAGGAATACGCCGAAATTGCGTAGCTCATTGGATTCAGCGGCGGGATCATTGAGTTGCCGCGCTAACTCAATGGCACGCTCGTACATCGTTCGCGCTTCGCTGAGGCGACCCTCTTGCGAGTTCAGCACCGCCAGTTCATGCACCTCGGCACGCTCCGCCGCCGGGTCGCCCAACTGTTGGGCCAGCGCCAGCGCCCGCGCGTAGCCCGCCCGCGCCTCGGCCAGCCGTCCAGTCTTGCTGTCGAGCACCGCCAGTTCATGCACCTCGGCACGCTCCGCCGCCGGGTCGCCCAACTGTTGGGCCAGCGCCAGCGCCCGCGCGTAGCCCGCCCGCGCCTCGGCCAGCCGTCCGGTTTGCGCGTCGAGCACCGCCAGTTCATGCACCTCGGCACGCTCCGCCGCCGGGTCGCCCAACTGTTGGGCCAGCGCCAGCGCCCGCGCGTAGCCCGCCCGCGCCTCGGCCAGCCGTCCGGTTTGCGCGTCGAGCACCGCCAGGGCATGCACCTCGGCTTGCTCCGCCGCCGGGTCGCCCAACTGTTGGGCCAGCGCCAGCGCCCGCGCGTAGCCCGCCCGCGCCTCGGCCAGCCGTCCGGTTTGCGCGTCGAGCACCGCCAGCCCATGCACCTCGGCTTGCTCCGCCGCCGGGTCGCCCAACTGTTGGGCCAGCGCCAGCGCCCGCGCGAAGCCCGCCCGCGCCTCGGCCAGCCGTCCAGTCTTGCTGTCGAGCACCGCCAGCCCATGCACCTCGGCTTGCTCCGCCGCCGGGTCGCCCAACTGTTGGGCCAGCGCCAGCGCCCGCGCGTAGCCCGCCCGCGCCTCGGCCAGCCGTCCAGTCTTGCTGTCGAGCACCGCCAGCCCATGCACCTCGGCTTGCTCCGCCGCCGGGTCGCCCAACTGTTGGGCCAGCGCCAGCGCCCGCGCGTAGCCCGCCCGCGCCTCGGCCAGCCGGCCTAATCGCCCTAGAGTTATCGCGCGACTATGCTCCATATATTGGACTTCCGCCTTATCGTCCAATGATTGTGCCGCTTCCAGCGCCAGCGTATCTATGTGGAGTTCCTCGTCTCGTCGTCCTCGTGTGTCCCATGCTCGTCCCAAGGTCTTCGCCAGTGCTAGCACGTCGCGGTGGCGGGCGTGGTCGTGTGCCCAGGTGAGCGCGCCCATCAGGCCGGGCGCTTCGGCTTCGAGCGCGTCCATGCCGTCGTAGCCGGGATGCGCGCGGGCGTAGGCGAGCCAGTAGGCGATGAGGGTGTCGCCGAGACGGTCAGCGGTGGGGGTGGGGAGTTGGCGCAGGCGGGCGGCGGCGTACTCGCGCAGCAGTGGATGCAGGCGCAGGCGCGGGCCGGTGGCGCTGGCGAGCGGCTCGACCAAGCGCAGGGTGACGAGCGCGGCGACGGCGGCTTCGGCGTCAGCGGCAGTAGTGGGCACGGGCGGCGACGGGTCTGGCTGGTCCGGCTGGCCTGGTATGTCCAGGGTGGCGAGGGCGAGCGCGGCGGCGCGGGGGAAGCTGGGGCCGCTGATGAGCGCGAGACCGGCGAAGAGGCGCTGCTGCGCAGGAGTGAGCACATCCCAGGAGCGGTCGAAGCGCGAGACGATGGCCTTGCGGGGATTGCTCTTGAAGGCGGCGGCGTTGATGCCGTCGCGGGCATGCTGTGCGCGGATGTCGGGCAGGGAGAGACCTTGCACACCGGCATAGGCGGCGGTCAGCTCGATGGCCAGCGGCAGACCGCCCAACTCTTCGACGATGGCGTCTAGCTCTGGGCGCTCCTCGGCGGTGGGGCGTGCGCCCTCGGTGTTCTGCGCGAGGATACGGGCGAACATCTCGGCGGCGGGCACATCGTCCAAGGGGGAGAGCACGAGCGGCGTGAGGCGGGCATCGGGGATGGCGTCGCGGGCGGTGAGCAGCAGGGCGACGTGGCCGGGGACGGCGAGGGCATCGAGCAGCGCGGCGGCGGGCAGCGCAGGCTCGACGTTATCGAGGGCGATGAGGGTGCGCGGGCGTTCGGCGAGCGCGTCGGTGAGGGCGACCCGGCGGGTGTCGGGGTCGGCCACTTCGGCGATCTGGCGGAGTTGTAGTTCTTCGGCGACGCGCCGCCAGAGTTCGGCGAGGCCGCTGGCTCCGGCGAGGTCTTCGCAGGAGATCCAGGCGAAGCCGCCGGGGAAGTCATCGGCATGGGATTCGGCGAGGCGGGCGACGGCTTCGGCGGCGAGGGCGGTCTTGCCGACACCGGCGATACCCTCGATGGCGAAGACGCCAACGGGGGCGCTGGCGGCGGTAAGCGCGGTGGCGAGCTTCTCTAGCTTGTCGTCGCGGCCCAGGAGTCCGGCGGCGCGAGGCAGGCCGGAGCGCGCGGCGATGATGCTGGGGACGGCGGGTGCGCTGGGCTGCGGCAGGTGGCGGAGGAGATAACTGGTGATGGCGGAGACGACCTGTTTGGCGAGGTTATCGGGCGTGGTGAAATAGCCGGGGGTATGGAGATCGGGATTGGCGAGGTGCGCGCGGAAGGCGTGGAGTTGCGCGGCGTGTTCGTGGTCGCGCAGGGCGACGGGGAAGAGGCTGTAGTTCTCTTCGGTGGCGGAATCGGCGAGGAAGACGAAGATGGGCTTTTTCAGTCGTACCGCCTCCTCGTATTCCTGGTGAGTGATGGAACGGGTCTCGCCAGGGGGAATAGTGGGGATGGAGCCGTAGCGCCAGGCGACGATGAGCACGACATACTCGGCTGAGTCGAGTTTGTCAGTGGAGACGGTGGCGGCGGCTTCGCCGGCGGCGAACTGAGCCATATCCACGACGTACTGTTCGGTGCTTTCGAGGCTGTCATGCACGACACGGCGGTATTCGATGAGATCTATATACGTGGAACTGAGGAAGATGCGGCGGGTGATGCTGGTAGGCTGCGGGACGACGGGCGCAGGCGCGGGTAGCGTGTCGCGCACGGCCTTGGCGGTGGCGGCAGGGATGTCGGCAATATCGGCGCGCATGGCGGCGTTCTGGCCTTCGATACGCGCGACGCCCGTCTGAGTAGCGGCCCCCTGGTCTTCGATGCGGTCCAGCGCGGCGGGGATGCCAGCGTTGGCGGCGAGCTGCGATTGTCTGGCGCGGAAGGCGAGCAGGGTGAGCCAGCCCATGAAGATCAGCAGCAGCGATTCGAGCGCGACGCAGGCGGCCTGGAGCAACGGCGATTGCTGGCGCAGCCAGTCGAAGAAGCTGGGGAGAGCGGAGAGCAGCGGCGGGGCGGCGTGCGCGCCGAGATACTGGGCCGCGCCAAAGGCAAAGTAGACGGCGAAGGTCCACCAGAGCAGCAGCAGCGCCCGCGCGAGCCAGTGGGCTAGGCCGGTGGGAGCGCGGGTGGCCGGTCGGGTTTCGGTCTGGATGGTGGTCATGCCGCCCTCCTCACACTCTGGGTGGATGCCGCGTCTGGTTGACGCAGGCTTGCGGGCAGGATAACAGATTCTAGCGAGAATCGCAAGTACGGGCAGGTGAATGTAACGACAAAACGGGCATCCGCCGGACGCCCCTACGCATGGTGGTGATCGTGGAATCCGCTGTCGCGGGTTGGGGCCGCCGAGACGGCGGCGGCATATGGGTGCGCTGCTTGCCCAGCGCCGGTATACTGGTGACGGTGCCGATCAGCGAGGAGGGAGTGTCAGCGATGCCCGAAGAGACGGCTGAAGATCCAGCGTTGCCCGCGCGGCCTGCCAGCGACGACCGCGATGGATGGGCGGCGTATTGGCAGGAGCAGGGGCAGCCCTGGCGTACCGAGCCAGAGATTGACGGCGAGCGGCAGCGGGTGCTCGCGGCGCGGCGCGATCAGCCACACGGCAACACGGCGGCTGCGCCCTTCGCGGGCATCGAGCCAGGGTTGACGCGAGCGGACATCGAATGGCTGCTGGCGGCGCACGAGGATGGACGCGGGCCGGTGGACTGGCGCGACGAGCGCCAGCGCACACGCGCGGGGCTGGACCTGCGCGGCGCGCAGCTTGCGGGCGCGCATCTGGCGGGGCTGCCACTGGCGCGGCTGCGCGCGGGGCTGACCTCGGATGAATGGCGCAACGCCAGCGCGCGGCGCATGGAAGGCGCGGCGGGCCATTTCGAGCGCGCGGACCTGACCGGCGCGCAGCTAGAGGGCGCGGTGCTGGAAGGCGTGCATTTGGAGGGCGCGCGGCTGCGTGGCGCGGCGCTGGAACAGGCGAACCTCAGCTTCGTCTTGCTCGAAGGCGCGACACTCTCCGAGGCGAATCTGGAGCGCGCGGACCTGACCGGCGCGCATATGGACGGCGCGATGCTCCCCGATGCGCGGCTGGCGGGGGCGACGCTGACCCGCGCGATGCTGGCGGGCGCGGATCTCTCCGACGCGCACCTGGAGGGCGCGCGGTTGGTGGCGGCGCGGCTCGGCGGGCGCACGCTGGAGGACGCGGCGCTGGCGCGGATTCGGCGCGGCTGGCCCGATGCGCCCGCAACGCTCCCTGGCGCGAACCTCTGCGGCGCATTCTTCGACAACGCCACCGCGCTGGATGAAGCGGCGCTGGGCGACGAGACGGCGGAGGGTGGTGTGGCGCTGGCGGATCTGCGCTGGGGCGGCGCGAATCTGGCGGTGATAGATTGGGCGCTGCTGAAGACGCTGGGCGACGAACGCGAGGCCCGCGAAGCCGCGCACACCGGCAATAAGCCGAAGGATGACGCGCTGCGCCTCGCCGAATATCGCACCGCCGTCCGCGCGAATCGCCAGCTTGCCGTCGCGCTGCGCGAGCAGGGGCTGAACGAAGAGGCCGACCGCTTCGCTTATCGCGCGCATACCTTGCAACGCGCGGTGTATCTGCGCCAGGCGCTGCGGTCCAGCGCTCCGCGTGGGCGGCCGGGGGCGCGGCGCAGCGAGATCGGCCAGCGGCTGCTGCGCTTCGGCCAGTATGTGTTCTCGCTCTTCCTCGACGCGCTGGCTGGCTATGGCTATCGCCCCGGACGCAGCCTCGTGGCGTACATCGGATCGCTAGTGGTCTTCGCCGCGCTCTACTACGTCGTCGGGCAGCATACCGGCGCGCGGCTGGATGCCGTCGAAGCGATCTCGCTCAGCATCAACTCGTTTCATGGGCGCGGCTTCTTCCCCGGCACCGTGACGCCCAGCGACGCGGTGACCCTGCTGACGGCGGTGCAGGCGATCCTGGGGCTGGTGATCGAAATCAGCTTCATCGCCACCTTCACGCAGCGGTTCTTCGGGCGCTGAGGCATAATGAGAGCAACACGCCTTCACCTCGCAATGGAAGAGCAGGGAATACCATGGCCTATTCGATCACCTTGACGGACGCAGAATACGCGGCGCTGGCGGCTGAGTCGGCGGCGCGCGGCACAACGATAGACGCGCTGGTGCATCAGACGCTGGCCGAACGCGCCAGCGCGCCCACCCCAGCTAAACAACCGATGACCGATGACGAATTCGAGCAACTGCTGTTTCGCAAGGGCATCATCGTGGCTATTCCAACAGGCGAACTAGACTCGCCAGACGAAGAGGATGAGCTTGATGAGATAGCTCAGCGCGTTGGGCCAGGTAAGCCAGCTTCGGAAATGATAATCGAAGATCGGGGGCCGCGTTGATGGCGAACACCCCTGCGAATCAGCCAGCCAGCAAAGCGCCATTTCATCTGAAAGAACCGGGGCCCAGCGTCACCCAGATACTCATTGCTACCGCCGGCACGCTGCTGATCGGCGTGCTGTATTACGTGCTGCCTGATTCCATTCGACTGGGGCCGCCGTGGCTGCTGTTGGTGTTGCTGGCGCTGCTGGCGATTCCGCCAGCAGTCTGGGTGCTCGTCCGGCGGCAGCGGATGCCGTATCGCACGGCGCGGACGCTGGCGATTGCGCTGCTGGTGGTGCTGACCGTCGCGCTGATCGGCTCGGTGGAGCAACTGCTGCGCTTCCTGCCAAACGCCACCGCCGCCCAGCTCTTGCGGCCGGGCGCGCTGCTCTGGATCAGCAATATATTGGTCTTCGCGGTGTGGTACTGGGAGACCGACGGCGGCGGACCTGGGAAGCGTCACCATCGCGGCCACCGGGCGGTTGACTTCCAATTTCCGCAGCAGGCCGACGGCAACACCACGCATTGGGCCTCCGGCTTTGTTGACTACCTCTTCCTCGCCTTCTGCACGGCCACCGCGTTCAGCCCTACCGATACCATGCCGCTCACGCACCGCGCCAAGCTGCTGATGATGATCCAATCCGTCATCTCGCTGCTGATCCTCGGCGTGCTGATCGCCCGCACCGTCAATATCATCTGATACGTGCCCACCACTGCCATGCACTCTTGTCACGCCGTGCTATGCTTATAATGCTTCCCATAGTGAAGCATTGCGGCGTGCGCGGGATTTTCCGTCGCGCGCAAGTGACAATCGTGTGGAATGCAGGTGAGGGAACGCATGGCTATTTCGTCGGAACGCTTCGCGCAGGGCATGACGGTAGATCAATATAAGGAACAGATGACGCGCAACCGCGAGCAATTCGCGGAGAATGAGCGCCGCGTGGCGCTGCGCCCAGAGGATCGCGCGTTCTTCGCGCAACTGCGCCAGCCGCTGAATATCGCGGTGATCACCGAAGATTGGTGCGGCGATGCGCTGGCCAATGTGCCCGTGCTGGCGCGCGTGGCCCAGGAAACCGGCAAGCTCAACCTACGGCTCTTCCTGCGCGACCAGAATCTCGACCTGATTGACCAGTATCTCAAAGAGGGCAAATACCGCTCGATTCCCGTCTTCGTCATCCTCGACGAGCAGATGAACGATCTGGGCCACTTCATCGAACGCCCCGCCCGCGCCACCGCCGAAATGGCTGCTCTTCGCACGCGCCTCGCCGTCGAACATCCCGAGCTACCCGACCTGAGCGGCCCCTCCGACGACATGAGCGAGCAGGCGCGCACGCTCTACTTCGATGCGCTCAAGGCGCTCCGCGCGGAACGCCGCGACGCCTGGAACGCGATGCTGCTCGACGACATCCGCACGCTGCTGGCCGTTGCCGTCACGCGCTAACGCCCATACCGCGTATACAACGCACATAGCGCCGCCCCCGCGCCCTGGCCGCAGGGCGCGGGGGTGTATGTTGCCCCCGCGCACGCTCGTCCACAGACATCACCACCATTGGATACACAATTTATACGTTGACGTGCGCCCAAACGTCTGGTAAAACGTGACAGGATTGGACATAACGTTTGCAGGTCAACCGCCTTGTGGAGGATTGAGGCGGAGAGAACCAGTGGCATGGAGGGATTCTATGCCGATAGCGCTGGTAGCGTGGGGCCATCGCGTCTCTGGCAGCGGCCAGGTTTCACCTTCCGCCCCGCGCACCTGGCCAGTAACCTGACGTTGCTGCTGGCGCGAAAGTTGCCGCATGTCATGTGGCCTCTTTCATGCTTCTGTGTCTGTTGAGTCACAAGCGCGACGTACAACTGGATACATCGTGCGCGCGACGAACCACGCGCAACACATCGGGCAGCGTATTTATGTACGCCAACTTGTTGCTACTATCGCCTCGTTACACCGCGTAGATATTCCGCTATTTTCGTGCGAGAGGAGATATATAGGGAATGGACAGCGTAGAGTATAGCGCGCCGACGCCCGTGCCGCTGGATTTCACCCACAGCATCGGCGTTCCGATTGGTGAGCCGGAACGAAGCCCTGCTCATCGCATCCGGGTGCTCGCGCTCGAAGATCATCCGCTCTATCTGGATGGTCTGCACGCGCTTCTAGATGCCGATGGCGCATTTCTGCTCGTCGCCCACGCGGATAACGGCTCGCTGGCGCTGGCGCTGGCACGCCAATATCAGCCCGATCTGCTGCTCATAGATATTGGCCTGCCAGATGCGAACGGACTGGATCTGGTGCATCAACTGCGCCGGGTCGCTCCCGATGCCAGGATCGCCGTACTCACCGGGCACGAAAACCATGATGATGTGATACGCGCGTCGCGCCTCGGCGTAGATGGCTTCCTGCGCAAAGATACTCCCGGCCACGAAATCATCAGTTCTCTCCATGCCATCATGCGCGGCGAGCGAATCATCGGCGATCCACGCGCGCTAACCATCGTGCTCAAAGAGTACACGCAGGTGATGCGTGAACGTGAACGTGATCGCTCCGGATTGACCCTGGAAGAGGTCGAGATGCTGCGTCTGGCGGCGATGGGGCTGAACAATAAAGACATCGGCGCTCACCAATTCTGGAGTGAGATCACCGTCAAGCGCAAGATGCAGGAAGTCTATCGCAAGCTGGGGGTGAAGAGTCGCGCGCAGGCAGTAGCCGAAGCGATACGCCTTGGCCATATATAACGAAGTCCGGTCCGTCCGCCGGACGAGAACACCGCGAGTTGTGCGCCTTTCGTATGGAGGCGTATGGGGGCGCCAGCGCGGCGCCTCCATCGTGGAGGTTCTCTGGCGGACGTGGCCTGGCTGTGAGGAGGGTGCGAGGGTGATGGGCAGGGGCGCTCTAGTGGGACACTCAGCGGGAACGAGCGCGCGTACCGCTCAGCCGACGATCCAGGCGATTCTCGCGCAGTGTGTGATGACGACATCGCTGGACTACGTCGTTCTGGCGGTGTTGCGCCCGCGCCGTGGCAGCCAGCGTCTCTCGGTGCTGGGCAGATACCCATACGAAGAGCATCCCCGGCGCATCCCGCGCACGCTCTCCACGCTGACCCGCAACGCCACCGATCTGACCCGTGCGCTGCTCGTGGTCCGGCGGCTCGCCAGCCCGCGCGCAGGCGGCCAGGGCGAGGCGCTCGTCGCCGCGCCGGTGCTGTTGCCCGATCAGCAGATGTGGGGCGTTCTGGCGGGCATTGGACCGTTCGCCGGATTCCGCGCGCTCACCCTCGACATCATGGAACGCGCCGCGCGGGAAGTCGCTCAGGCGCTCTTTGCTAGCGTGCCGCCCACCACGGCTCCTGCGGTGGCCAGCGGCGTCAACGCATTGAGCCATCAGGGCGAGCGCGATGCGCGCGATGCACGCGATGAAGATGCGCAGTTGCTCGCCGAAGCGCCACACGACGTGCTCGTCCACCAGATACGCACCCCACTCAGCGCGGCGGACTACGCGCTCGAATTGCTGCTGCGCGCCAAAGCGCCCGTGAACATCGCCACAGCCGACAGCGAACAAGCGCGCCTGCTGCGTGTCGCGTGGCTGGGCGTCGCCGAGGCTCAGCGCACGCTGGATTGGTATGGGCAGCTCACCAGCCTGGGCATGACCATCCCCACCATCACCGCCGTCTCGCCGTATGAGATCGTGGGCCGCGCCGCCGCTCTGCTGCCGGAGGCCGCCACGCGCATCCACCTGCACATCGCCGCCGATGCGCCCCAGGTCGCGGCGGACGAGTTTTGGCTGCTGCACGTCCTGACCAACCTGCTCAACAACGCAGTCGAGCATGCGCCAGCCTCTAGCGCCATCGAGATTCTGAGCCAGTTTCTGCCACCCGATCACCTGTTGATCTCCGTGCTGACCACTGGCGCAGGCATCCCGCCACACGAGCGCGAGGCAATCTTTCGCCCCTATATGCGCGGCGCGGCGCCCGACGACCCCGAACACCACGGCCTGGGCCTGACCGTCGCGCGCTACTTTGTCACGCGGATGGGTGGCAACATCTGGGCCGAGAGCGACGGCGCCACCTGGACGCGCTTCGTCGTCTCGCTGCCACTCGCGGGCCAGCCGGTAACGTGATGTGCTAGCGGCACGCGGCTTGCACGCACCAGTCTCCGTAGGGGCGAGGCCTGCCTCGCCCAGCTCAGCCAGCCCGTAGGGGCGTCCGGCGGACGCCCAGCACGCGACCCATGCGCTCCATGTGGCCGCCAGTTCCAACGTTGGCGCGTCACCAATGTTGGCGAAGGAGAATACCGACTATGCAATGCCCACAATGTGGCGCTGAAACGCCAGACGACCAGTGGAACTGCGTTTCCTGCCGCATCAACCTCTATTGGGCAAGCCAGCACTACGCTGAGCTAGCCGCGATGCGCGCCAAGGCGGGACTCGATACCCAGACCCACACCCCGCCATTCCTGGTAAACGTCAGCAAGCGCGAACTGGGCGAGCGCGACCAGCGCGGCGGTCCCACGATGAACAAAGTCCGCGAGATCGCGCGGCGGGTCATGCGCGGCGAGTCAGCAGAACAGCCGTGAGGCGTCCCCATAGCCACATGCGCGCGAACAAAATAACACCTACACATACCTGCATGCGCCCTGGCGTCTCACACGCCACCGCGTTCCTCTGCCGCGCGCTGTTGCTGCTGGTACTAAGCGCGCTTGCCGCGTGCGCCGGGCCGCCCGAAGTCGTCGAGCCGCTCCCCGCCACGCCAACGGGTTCGCCCACCACCGCGACCCCTGGCGGTACGCCTGGCGGCACGCCCGGTGGCACGCCTGGTGGTACGCCTGGTGGCGTCGCTTCACCGACCCCCACGCCCAAGCCATTGTCCCCCTTGTTGGTCTATGGCACCAACATGGCGCTGTATGATACCGGCGATCAGATCGCCAACAAACCAGCCACCCAGCAAACGCTCAAGCAGCATGGCATTCCAATCATGCGCGTGCCCTCGCGCTTCACGCTTGCCGATGCCGACATGGTGCGGGCGCTGCAAGCCGTCAAGACTATCGGTGCGCTGCCGCTCTTCATCGTTCATGGCCCCACAGACAGCAACGCGCTCGCCGACGACAAACATCTGATCTCACTGGCGCAGGGTGTCTTTGGCGCCAGCACCGTCTATATCGAATACGGCAATGAATCGGACCTCGCGGGCATCAACGCGACGGACTATACCGCAAGCTGGAACGCGGTCGTTCCTCAGCTCAAGGCGATGGCCCCGACCTATAAGTTCATCGGGCCGGTCACATTTCAGTCCGATCCCACCTATATCTCCACCTTCGATAAGAATGCCAATCCCCGTCCAGACTTCAATAGCTGGCATGAATACGCCTGCCACCCCGGCGACTCCGATGCCCACTGCACCGCGCAGCTCGCCACCTGGACCGAGCACATCCAGCAGACCAACGACGCCGTGCGCGCCGCCATCGGCACGACCATTCCGATCATGATTACTGAGTGGAATCTCGACGCCGAGCCAGACGCGCGCTACCACAACGCCGCGTATATTCGCCAGTGGACCACCGACGCGCTGCATACCCTCGCCAGCAACGTACCCCACGGGCTGGCCGCCGCCATGCAATATGTCGCCACCAATAACCCGAATTTCAGCCTGCTCGACGGCGCGAATCAGCCGACGCTCCAGGGCGCGGCGTTCTTCCAGGCGCTGGCCATTGCCAAGGGCGACCCGTAAGGCACGTCGGCCTGCGGATACAACGCCTGTAGGCCCGACGACGGGCGCTCGCCGAACGCCCCTACAGATGGAGTGAAGGGCACGAAGCCGTTTGGGCCTGCGGGCGCGGGTGGCGGGCCGCCGCCCTGATCGCCGCTAGGCGCGGCTCCCGCGACCACGTGTTTGCGCCAGATCATCGTGTACGCTGCCCCATACACATTCTGGACAAACACTTTCGCTGCCAGATCATACTGCTTGCCACTGAGCAGTTCTGGCTGGAGCGCAAAGTCCAGCGGGGCGGCGACACCGTAGCTCATCTCGATCACATCGAAGAACCCATCGGCGACGGCGGCTTTATAGGCATCCACCCCCGCGAAATATTGCCCCTGCTTACTGGTGTACTCGAACCAGAACGGGCCAACCCACTGCCAGTCCTCGGTCACGTCCCGCAAGTAGTAGCGTGCGACCTCCATATCCTCGGCCAGATAGTGCCCACCCGTCGGACGCACCAGCGAGCGCATCACCTGCACCATACCGCTGCTATCGCTCCAGGTGTGAAACATCCAGTGGCCCTGTTGCGCGCCCAGCAGAAAGACGATCAGGCACAGCGCCAGCGCCGCCAGCCAGCTACGGCTCGCCACCACCAGCGTGCGCCCCGCGCCAGCCAGCCGTGTGACGGCATAGCCCGCCAGCGGCGCCGCGAAGAACATCGCGTAGGCGATGTGTTTATCCAGCGAGACTGGCTCAGCTTTGTAGAGGTGATAGGCCGGCGCGAGCAGCGCCGAACCAAAGAGGATCAGCGCGATCATGCGCCGCTTGCGCCCCGCGAAGAGCAGCCCCAGAAAGCCCAGCGTCAGGCCGATGCCACCCAGCGCCACTACCTCCCAGATCAGGCCGGGCCGGGGCGCGGGCTGGGTGATGGCGCGGCTGGTGGTGCTGCCCGCCACCGCATGCAGAAAGCTGTGATCCAGTACCGCCAGCGCCAGCGCCGCGCTTGCGGCTATCGAGATCAGCGCCAGCACCACACGCAGCAGCGCCTGGAACCATCCCCGCGCGCCGAGCGTCTGCCACGCCAGGATTGCCAGCGTCGAAGGCGCCCAGAGCATCGCCGCGTATTTGTTCAGCGTCGCCAGCACCAGCAGCGGACCCAGCGCCAGCGCCAGCAGCGGCGCACGCGCCGTGCTCGCACGGAACGCCACCACCACCGCCAGCGCCAGCAGCATCAGGCACATGGCATCGTAGGTCGCCAGTCGCGCCAGAAACAGCACTGGCCCCTGGAAAGCGAAGATGGCGGCGGCGAAGATCGCGCTCTCACGGCTGAAGAGATGCCCTGCCACCCAATACACACAGATGGTGACGACGAGCATCGCCACCAGGCTCAGCACCCGCGCCGCCTCCACGCCGCCCCAAGCGTCGAAGATGCCCGCCAGCAGCGGATAGAAGTAGGGATTGCCCGACATGTACGAGGCAAATGGGTCTATCTCGGGCACACCAGTGCGGATCGAAGTCATCAACTGCCGCCCGGCATAGAGATACAACGCCTCATCCTGGAAGGCGGTATTGCGCAGCGTCAGCACCGCGACACCCGCTTGCAGCGTCAGGATACAGGCGAGCGGCAGATACGACCACCGCGCGAGCGCGCGCGCCCATGCGCTGGCGCGGGTTGTCTGCGGCGCAGTCTGCGCCCGGCCTCTCAGGGTGACGCTCATCGCCTTCCTCCTATCAAGTACGAGTTATCCACAGGGTTATCCACAAGATTATCCACAGGTTGACGCTTTCCCCGGCGGCAACAGCGCACGCCAGTCCGCTACTGCCTGCCGCGAGAGCGGGTCGGATTCCAGCGACCATTGCAGATCGTCCGCTTGCGTCGCATGCACATCCGGCGCGCCCTCGTGGTAGAGCAGCGCGTACACATGCGCGTCCGCTTTTGCCGCGCTCTCGGTCTGCTCCAGCCACGCCGCTTTATCCTGCGGATCGCCCGACGCGCTGACCTCCAGGAAGATCGGCTTGCCGGGATGTCGCGCCTCCACGGCGCTTAGCACGGCGCTGGGATCGGGCCAGGGGGTATTGGGGTAGCGGATCATGCTCTGCAACACCACATCAATCGTCGTGTCCGGCGGCGCATATTGTTGATCGTGCGCCGGGTCGGCGGGCGACCAGACCCATGCGACATTGGTCGCGCCCGCCGCCGCGAAGACCGCCTGCACATGCTCCCAGGCGCGCGGCACATCCTGCGGAATGCCGCCATTAGCCACAGCGGAAGAGAGCGCCCAGTTGCGGTCCACGTGCAGCAGAATTGTCAGGTAGATCGGCTTGCCATACACCGCAATTTCGCGCGCCCAGCGTTGCAGCGCGGTATCGTCCACGCCGTTGGCGATGGCAGGCAGCCCAGCGGAGAGCGGCGGCTCTCCATCCGCGCCGAACTCGCCGAATTGCAGCGTAACCCACGGGCGCTGCTGATGTGCGGCAAGCTGGTTGGCCCAGGCGATGTCGAACGAATCGGTAAGGTCTTGCGTGCGCCCGATGATTGTGAACGGCAGGCAAAGCTGCTGCGCGAGTTGCGTGGGGCGCGTCTTCAGCCACTCGACCCGCACCGATAGCCCCAGGTACGGCGCGCCGTGGTACGCGGCGGGCACGAAGCGCGCGGGTGGCTGCGCATCCACCAGCCGCGACGTGATGAAAGCGCCCGTACACAGCACCAGCAGCCCACTCAGCAGCGCTCCTCGCGCCCTCGTCGCGGCCCATCCCCATGCCGAGTACACTCCCTGCGTCGCGACGCGCTGCGGCGCACGCGCCACATGAATCGCGACGCGGTGCGCAGCCGCCCACGCCTGCATGCGCGCCCACACGCTCTGGCGCTGCCGCGCTTCGCCGTAGCGCAGGTCGCGCACGCCCAGCCACAAGACGCTGCCCAACAGGCCGATGTCGTAGATCACCCACAACACACTAACAATCACCGAATCGCGGTGCGCGTGTGGCACGACGAACGCCACAACGATGCCGGCAAAGCAGGCGACAACAGCCACCAGATAGACGACGAGATGGCTCCATGCGCTCGTCGTGCGCCGCTGCTTGGATGTGACCATGAAGCCCGTGCGCCCACCAGTGATGACCGTCCACAACGCCTGAATCAACACCGGAAAGCTGCCGAAGCCGATGATGATGCCGCGAATGCCGGTCTCGCGGCGACTGGCGTACCAGAACGCCCCCTGCGCGGCGATCCAGTATGGCACAAAGTGCCACAGGAAGAGCGCCAGCGTCGCACCGCGCACCGCCGGAATGCCGGTAAACAGGAAGGCCAGCGGCGCTACCAGGTAGATCAGGTCGCGCACGCCGCAGAGATAGTGCGTGCAGGCCAGCGCATATTGCAGCCGCTGCCCCACATGCAGGCCGCCGCGCCGGGGCAGCCAGATCGCGCGCCAGTGTGTGCGCAGCACACCCAGCGTGCCAATTGCCCAGCGGCGCTGCTGCTTCAGGTATGCGGGCAGGTCCATCGGCCCCAGGCCCGTCGCCAGCACATCCGTCAGGAAGACACTGCGCCAGATGGGATGCAGCGCGATAGATGCGGCGAAATCTTCCGTCACCGAATCCTGTGGCAGCCCGCCAATCTCATCCAGCGCCGTCGCCCGCAACACCACATTCGTGCCGCAGATGAACGCGGCATTGAGCGCCGCCTTGCCGGGGCAGAGTATGCGATAGAACAACGCCTGCTGATCGTTGGCCCAATGCGCTACCGGCTGCTCCAGGTTAGTATAGTATTGCCCCGTCTGCACCCAGCCGATGGTGGGGTCCGCGAACGGCGGCACGGTCTTCAGCAGAAAGTCTGGCCGGGCGAGCTGGTCGGCGTCGAAGATCGCCACCAGCGCATCGCCGGTCGCGCCCACCTGCTGGCGCGCGTGCTCGATATTGCCCGCCTTCGCGCCGCCACCTGCCGTGCGAGTGACACATTGCACGCCCATCCGCTCCGCCAGGCTTTCCACTTCGCGCCAGCAGGGCGCGTTGGCGACGCGCCCATCATTGCAGAGCACGATGGCGACCTGCCCCTGCGGATACGCGCGCAGATAGCGGCGGCGCGCTTCCAGCGCCGCCTTGAGGGTCGGCGCGAGCACCCCAGCGCCTTCATTCACCGTGGGAATGAAGATGAAGACCGGGCGGCGCGCGGGATCTTCGGAGGGGACGATGCGCGGCCTGGACCACGGCCAGACGGTATATTGCAGCCCCAGCGTATGCACCGCGCCAAACGCCTCGGCGGCGAGCAGCGGCACGGCAATCCACCAGGCTGCCCAGTTCGAGACTTCCAGCCGCCACGTCAGATAGTCAATCGTCGTCACGCCCACCGTCGCGGCCAGCAGAATCGTCAGCAGCTTCCGGCTATCCGCTCCACCACGCAGCGCGATGCTCACCCCCAGCGCCAGCGTCGCCAGCATCACCCAGCCACCTGGTAGCAGCAGCACGATACAGGCAAGCGCGACGACGATCAACGCTGCTGAGATCAACGTCATCGCCTGCTCGCGGCGCTGCGGAAGCCCGCTCCGCTCATGCCGCTCATGCTGCTCATGCTGCTCGCGTTCCGCCTCCGCCTCCGTGACCACCTCGAAGTCGGCTCCGCTCTCCGGCATTGCCGTGCATGGCGCCGTCACCACGAAGTCACGCGCATTGGTTGCGCTCGCCTCTGGCGCGCCGTCCACATGCGCGCCGTTGGAGTGCTTGCCCTTGGCATGCTTGTTCTTGGCATGCTTGTTCTTGGCATGCGGTTGCGCCGCGTGGACGCCGTCCGCATGTGCGCCGTTGGGGTGTGGCTGCGCCTCCTGGGCGGGCAAGCGCGCGATAGCGAAGCGCGCGATGGTGAAGGGCGCGATGGTGAAGGGCGCGAGACGCGAGACGACAAACGCATTCT
This sequence comes from Ktedonobacterales bacterium, assembly GCA_030167145.1. Classification (GTDB taxonomy): domain Bacteria; phylum Chloroflexota; class Ktedonobacteria; order Ktedonobacterales; family JADMIN01; genus SMAG-U1939. The sequence goes on from CP126532.1 coordinate 2,656,476, forward strand.
TCAAGCCTCCCGCCGCTGGGTGGCGCGCCGACGCGGTGGGCGCTGAAGAAATAAGTGATGAAGCAGCGGGCGGCGACCTCTGTGACGATGCCGCTTCTTCGCGCTCCGGTGGGTCAGCAACGGTATTTTGATGCGTCATGCGGATGCTAAGCCCCTGCCTACGCCAGAACGTAGGCAATCTGCGCGCGTCTTGCGCGCGTGTTCGTCTCTATGCTTCTGTGAGTGTGTACGTGCATCTTTGCGCCCCACACTGTATAGGCCCTGCGCCTCCGCACCCAAGTTCGTGGGTATCACCACGAACCTACTTCGGTATCGCTCCGCTAGAGCGCGAGCGCAGCGCATCGCCTTCCCGCGCGCCATCCCATGCCCCGCTGCCTCGCTTGCGCCACGCGATCCGCGATCAGCCACCCTGGCCGCTGCCGCCGTGTGGTGTGGCAGTGGTGGGCTGCGCGGCTGGGGTCGCGGATGCTGGGCGGCTGATTTGCTCGGCAATCGTCGGCTGCGTCAGATCGTTCGCGCCGATGTGTTGCACTTGATAGATCGCGACCCAGAACAGCTTATTCTGGAATTTCTTGATGAGTGTCGCATGATCGAGGGCATTCAGAATCAGCGTCATATTGAAGTTTTTGGCATCGGTGAGCAGATCGCTATCCGCCATGATGTAATCCACGTTGTTCCAGTCGTTGTGGAAGATGCCAGTGCCCACCGCCGGGTCCGTCGCCACCACCCAGTACATTTCCACATGCGCGAACGGCGCGCCGTTGCCCGCGCCAATGCCGCCGGGCGTGCGCATATCCACATAGTTGTAGTGGTTGGCGATAATCATCGCCGAGCGCGGCACATGCGCGCTCATCCACTCCATCGCCTGAATCTGCGGGCCAGTCTCATTCGCCGTCAGATTCTTCGTGTTCATGCGCGCTTCATAGGGCGCGAGCACCGTCAGGATGCCCACCACCACGAGCAGCAGCGCCGCCTGCAACACACGTGCGCGCGGAACCGACGCCAGCCGCCGCGCCCACGGCGGCGCGCTCAACCACTGGCCAGCGCGCTGCGGCATTCGGGTGTGTTCTGGCAGCCAGATGATGATAAACCTGAGCGCATAGTAGAGGAAGATGGCCACGTTTAGGGCCAGGAATGGCAGCAACGGGATGATATAGTAGGCGAAGGTGACGCCGCCACGCGCCAGGAACAGCAGATAGATCAGCGGCAAGAGCGGCACGATACGTATCCGTGGCTGCCAGCGACTCACCAGCAGATTGCCAGCGATAGCCACCATTCCGCCGAGCAGCAGCAATCCATCGTCTTTGCGCCAAGCGTCCCATTGCTCCAGAAATGAGCCGCCGTTGCTGCCACGTCCCGCCTGTTGCAGGTAGGTGGTAATCATGCTCACATGCGGATTCGTTCCACCCAGCAACGTTCCCGTCGGAAAGAGTTCGTTTTTCAGCAACGCCAGCAACACATAGGATGAGACCAGCGCCAGGGCGAGATAGCAGAACAGCACTACCGCATAGCGGCGCTGAAACTTGGAGGACACGAGCCAAACGCCGTAGATGAACACCGGCAACAGAATCACCGCTGTCTCTTTCGAGAGAAACGCCAGCCCGAACGCGAGCGCGCTGCCCAGGATGTAGCGCATGCGGCTCTCGCTTGCCACCAGCAGGTACAGCGCCAGCATGACCCAGAAGGTCGCGATATTATCGAGCAATACCTCGCGCTGGTAGTTGATGCTCAACGGCGAGAGCGAGAAGAGCGCCATCGCCAGCAGCGCAATCCAAATATTGCCCGTGAGTTTGCGCGCGGTGAGGTACACGAAGAGCGACGCGAGGGCGTCGAGAAATAGAATGAAGACACGCCCGCTGTTGATAGCCGTGCCAAACGTAAAGAAACCACCGGTGAGCTGGCACCAGACGCCGATCATCGCCCAGCCCAGCGGCGGATGACCATAGCTGTAGGTGTAGGGGAAGACATTGCCGTGCATCACCGACCACGCCGCCGCCACATACACGCCCTCATCGCCCTGATAGCGTGGGAAGTTGAAGAGATTCCACGCGTGCGCCACCACACCCACGCCCAGCAGCGCGCCCACCAGCAGCGCCTCGAAGATCCAGGCGCGGGCGAGCGCAGCGCGGCGGGCGCGCATCAGCAGCGCGTGTGCGCCCATGCGCGGTGGATGTGTGGCAGTTGGGGGCAGCGCGAGAGCATCACGGGCGTTCATGCGACTTCCCTCACCTTTCTGTGCGCGCCCACATGCGCGGTTTTCTCCCAGTTCGTCTGCTTCCGCGCCTGGCGCAGAATCGCCCGCACGGCGGAGACCGCGAGCAACCATTGATAAGGGAAGAAGCCCAGCACGCTCAGCACGAACACACGCGGCGAGTAGCCACGATGCTGGGCGCGGATGAATTCGGCGAGCGCCACCACATTGAGGACCAACTGCGCGCCAAAGACGTAGAGTGGTAGGAAGGTGAACAAGGCGAGCCACACCGGCAATTTCACGAACACCATCATCGCCAGCGAGACAGGTAACATCAGCGCGAAGATCCCCTGGATGAATGGAATTGCCAGCAGATACGCCGCCAGCAGCCGCTGCGACAGCGTGGGCAGGCGCAGCCAATCGCCTTTCAGCAACACCTGCAAGAATCCCTGATGCCAGCGCGTGCGTTGCTTGACCAGCGCCCGCACGTTATCAGGCGTCTCTTCGCGCGTGACGTGGTCATCGTCGCAGAGGATGCGGATGCGCGCGCCAGCGGCGCTCAGCCGGATGCCAATTTCAGCGTCTTCGGTCAGGCACTGTTCGTCCCAGCCGCCAGCGGCTAGCAAGGTCGCGCGTTTGACGAAAACCGTATTGCCGCCGAGGGGCACAATGCCCGACCAGCCAAAATAGTGCAGGGTGGACTTGAACCAGAAATAGTATTCGAGCACATTGAGCGCGCTGAACCAGTAGGTGTCGTAGTTCATCAGCCGCACGCCCCCCTGCACCACCTCCACATCCTCCTGGGCCAGTGTCGTGTTGATGATCTGAAAGATGTCTTCATGCGGCTCGTCTTCGGCGTCAAAGATCGTCACCACATCCATCGCCGCCGCCTGCAATCCCTTGTTCAACCCATGCGGCTTGTTGATCGGCGTATCGCTGAAGACGATCAACCGCACATGCTCCTTGCCTGGCTCTGCCAGCTTCGCATGCACCGTGTTGATCGTGCCGATGTCGCCCGCCTCGCAGATCACCAGCACCTGCAGCAGGTCGCGCGGATAGTTCGCCCGGCAGATTTTCTCGATGGTTGCCCCGATCACGGCTTCCTCGTGGCGGGCGGGCAACAGCACCGTGAACGAAATCTTCGGCTCGGCAAACGCCACCGGCGGCTGATTGAACAGCGCGCGGCGTGGCTCCCCCCAGATGAAGAGCTGCATCCGCAGGTTGAACAGGCTCTGGAGCGCCATCAGGCAGATGATGAGCAGATAGATCGCCAGGGCGATGCTCGATAGGCTCGTGAGCACGGTATCCTCATCTCAATAGGTGGCTTCATGGCTTATGGGTCGCGAATATGGGTGGCTAGTGACCAGATAGGAGTGACAGAGCGTGTATTGAAGGCATTGCAGTGTGTCTGTAGGCGTGCCTAGAAATACAAGGTTGCCGGGTCAATGCCGAAGGCGCTGCTTCAGCCGCTGCGCACATTCACCGAATCTATGAAGATTGGACCGGTATAGGGCAATGCGCCTTGCGCGCTGACGAACATGATGCCTAGCTCGCGTATCGGTGTGGGCAGGGTAGGCGGAAGATGAAAGACAATCGCCGTCCACTGGCCGGGGGTTAAGGCAGGAAAGGGGCTATTGTGCCAGAGCCAAGCGCCGTCGAGCGTATAGAGCGCCGCGACCACCTCCTGTGCGCCGGTTGGAATGTAGATATGAGCGGTGATTGTGCTGCCAGGTTTGACCTCCGCCGGATTGGCAATGTAGACAAAGGCCTGGCGTGCCTGGGTGATCTGCGTGGCCTGCACCTCCAGCGCGCCCTGGCCCGCGAAGACGCGCAGATTGTTACTGACGGCATTCGCCGCCGCGCCACGAGCCATCCAGCCGTCGGCGTCCTGCTCAAAGTTATAGGTGGCCGTGTCGCGTGCGGCGGTCTGCCCTGGTGGGCGCAGTCCTGATATCGGAATCGTCACCGCACCGACGAACAGCGCGAAATTCAGCAGGCTGACCAGCAACGCCGCAAGGCTGAACGCCAGCACCAGCGCATAGCGCCAGCCAAAGGCGTGGCGCACAATTCGCATGCTGCCACCAACACCGGCATCAGCATTGGGTATGCTCACGGGCGGTTTCGCCTCAGCGTCCTCTGCTGCCAGCGTGCCAGCGCCAGAAGGCTCAGCCAAGGCAGCAGCACCGGGCGGCTCAGCCAGGGCATCGTCGCCATTGCCGCCATCGCTGGCGGATGTCGTCTCGTCCGTGGTCTCGCCCGTGGTCTCGTCTTCCGGCTCTCCTGGCTCTTCCTCATCCTCATCTATCTCCACGGACGGCAGCAGCACCGCCGAGTGCGGTGGTTCAGGAAACCGGTCGAACACTGGCGCGGCGCGCTCTGGCGTCGCGGGCGTAGGGGCATCGTCATCCGGGGCATCAGTGGCGGCCTCCGTGGCGGCCTCTGTTGGAGAGTTCGTCGTGGTCTCCGCTGGCTGCCCCTTCCGCAGGGCGATGAAGGGAAAGTTCTTATGGTGCGTGTTGTGTGTGCTGGTCATAGCAGGTGACTCCTTCCGCGATCAGCGAGGGAGCGATACGGTCGCCTTCACTGTGGCAGAGGAAATGTTCGGATGATGCCAGATTGGCCAGACGCCAGAATCTGCGCCGTTGGCGCAAAGAGGAAGTAGCGTCCCGCGCTGTTGCGATGCAGTTCCACGCACACGACACCATACGGCGGCACCGTGACGCTTGCCGCATGCCAGGCGCTAAACGGCCCGGACGGCGTGATGCTGACCGCCGCGTCAGCGGCGGTGCTATTCACGAAGAACAACGTCGCGATGCTACGGTCGGCGTTGGTGGCGGCATACAGGCTCACTGGGCCGGAGGTGCCGCCCACCGGGATGACCTCCGGCTGCATGTGCTGGTACATCTGCACCACATGCAAGAGCGGCGTCTCATCGCCCGCGCCCGTCAACATCCCGTAGGGTTGATCTATGCCGCGCAGCGCGAAGAAATCCACGTATTCCGTCTGTTCTTCGAGCAACGTGCCCAGGGTATCCGCCCACCACAGCGCCGTCGCCATCGGGCTGGTGGTGGTGCCGCCCAGCGGACTGGTGTTGACCTCGGTGATCGCGAGGGGCAGCGCCGTCCCCATGATGCGCTGGATCTCCTGGCGCAGCGGCGGCAGCGAGTAACGCCATTCGCTCGCCGACGCGAAAAGCAGGCCCGTCGAGCTGATCGCCTGATTGAACGGATAGCGATGGAACGAAACAGCGTCGAGCAGGTGGACATGATGCGCCTGTTGATAGGTGGCGATGCCGCTCAGAAATCCGGTCAGCCACGGTGCGCCCGTCGCGTCGGCGGGCAGCGTGAGACTGTCATACTGGCTGATCTCCGGGCCGAAAATCTGGATCGTTGGGTCAGCCGCTTTCATCGCCGTGGCAAAGGCGATGAAGTCACGCACGTAGTCCGCCACGGTGTAGCTGGGTCCGATGAGATCCGGCTCGTTGCCAATCACCCAATACCGCACCGGCACATCGGGCACATTCGGCGTGTTCAGCCGGTTGGGGTCGCTGGGGATATTGCAGAAGCGCACCAGCGCCGCCGCTTGTGCGGGCGAGCCGTTTTTGAGCCGCACCTGCATCAGTGGCGTGGTGTGGGTCTGCTGCGCCAGACGCAAGTACGCGGCAACCTGCTCGAACGACGCGGTATGGTCCTCGCCCCAATTGCCACCGGGGAACCGCAGCATCGTGAAGCCTGCGCTGGTGATGCCCGTGACGGTTTTCGCATCATACGGCATGAAGCCATAGGCCCCGTCGAGCGCCTGCGACCCCTCGACCGGAAACACATTGACCCCGAAGACATAGGGGCTGCGCGGAAAAGCCGTCCGCAGGTCCACCGTGACCGGCTGCTGGTCCTCGATACGGACCGTCAGCGCGTCATCAGCGCCGATGCGCGCCGACAGCGCCCGCGTGCCCACGACGATTGCCACCACCGCCAGCGTCACCGCCACGAGCCGCCACGCATACCACCGCCACGACCGCCGTTGACGCCGATAGACGCTGCTGCCGGTATAGCGTTTCTCGCGTTTCTCGCGACGGGGCGTATCTCTGGCGAGTGCTTCGGCCTGCGATGCTTCGGCCTGGGACGGCTCAGAAGCGCCTAAGGTATCAGGGGTATCGGGGGTATCGGAGGTATCAGTGCGCATGGGTGTTCCATTCGTAGATGGCGGGCAGTGTCGGCGGCTTGCGTCCTTACTCATGAATGGTATGCACTTCCGTTTCCAGCCCTCACACCCTCTGGGTATCATCCCGCATGTACTTCGGTATCCGTCTCCAGGGAAGCTCGCGCAAAGGCTGATTTCTTGGCCCCTCACGCTGTCGCGAATCTGCATAGCGCCCGCCTGCCATCGCCCCGTTCGCGCGTATCATTGTGACAGGCTCTTACGCACTGCGCTGGTTGGGGGTCCGCTACGCTATGTCGAACGCCTCGAATGTGACACGCCCGCCGGCGATTCTCGCCTTCCCCAGGGCGAAAACGCCGCCATCCACCACTACCTCGCGCTGGCGTTGGCCGCTGGCGCTAGCGGCGCTGCTGGTGGTGGGGGCGGCGCTGCGCCTGGTGGGCATGGCGCGCCAGAGCCTCTGGCTAGACGAAGCCTTCAGCGTCTATCTGGCGGCCCACCGCTTCCCAGACATCCTCAGCTTCGTCGTCAGCTCAGACGCGCACCCACCGCTCTACTATCTGTTGCTGCACCTCTGGCTGATCTTCGGCGTATCCGAGCTGGCGGTGCGATCGCTCTCCGCGCTCGCGAGCATCGCCGCGCTGGCGGTCGTCTATCTCCTGGGGCGCCAGCTAGCGCATCCGCGCGTGGGGCTGATCGCCGCCGCGCTCATGGCCACCTCAGCGTTTCAGATCTGGTACGCGCAGGAAGCGCGCATGTATGCGCTCACCTCGCTGGCGGTGCTGCTGGCCGCCTACGGCCTCGTGCGCGCGTGGCAGCACGGCGGCGCGGGCGCGTGGACGCTCTTCGCGAGCGCGATGCTCGTTGCGTTGTATCTGGACTACAGCGCCTTCTATGTGTTTACCGCCTTTCTCCTCTGGTTCCTGCGTGTGGGGCGGCGCGAGCGCCAGATGCGGCGGCCATTTTTGCTCTGTTGCGGGTTGATCGTGCTGGGCTACCTGCCCTGGATGCCCGCCTTCTGGCGGCAGGCTATCGCGCTGGGCGGCCTCACCAACTGGATCAGCGGCGCGAACGGCTCCGGCTTCTTCGGCTCGCTGAGCGATCTGCTCTTCAACCGCAGCAACCTTGGCCTGCCCGGCGATGGACCGCTGGCTATCCTTTTCGGCGCATGCAGCCTGCTCTTGCTGCTGCTCGCCTTCTGGCTGCCGCGCCGCACGCCCGCCTATCCCTTGCTGGCCTACTGGCTGGGCTGGCCCTGCCTGCTCGCCTTCGCCGCCGACCTCATGAACCGCCCCATCGTCATCGCCCGCACCCTTATGGTGGTGCAGCCCGCGCTCTTCCTGCTGCTGGCGCTGGCCGCCGACATCACCCTCACCGCCTGGGCCGCGCGTCGGCGACAGCGCATCAGCTTCTTCCTGCTCACCGGCTGCCTCGCCGTGCTGCTGATCGCCAATCTTGCCGCGCTGACAACGACCTGGCGTGCGCCGGTAAAAGAAGACTGGCGCGCCGCCGCCACGTTCGTCGCTACCCACGAGCATCCAGGCGCACTAATTCTCTTCAACGCCTACTTCACGCAGATGCCTTTTGACTACTACTACTCGCAGCAGCCCACATCCGCCGCTGGCGTGGTCGAACGCGGATACAACACCCAGGAGTCGCTGCTCTTTGCGGATCCCGCGCAGACAAGCCTTCCCATACGCCCTGGCCCCGACACGTCGGGCTATGAACAGGTCTGGCTGGTGCTAAGCCATACCGGCACATCCGACGATGCCGCGACCCCGCCGTGGCTCTTCAGCCAGTATCGTCTCGCGGGCACATGGCATTACACTGGCGGTGTCACCATCCGCCTCTTCCAGACGCCCACCACCTGACACGCTGACGGCCATACCGACCCTCTGCGAGATCCCCCTGTGATACCCAAGGCACATCATCGTGATACCCTCCGTGCCTTGTGAGTGACGCGCGCATCTTCATAATTGGTCGTATACCCGCGACAAGACATCAAGCACCCGACGTGGCATGCCGGGCAACGGCAATGGACTACGGTCGCTGGGGAGAGACACCTATGAGCACGTCGTCAACTGGAGGGCCGCCTGCAAGCGCCGCCACCCAGCCCGTCCCCGAACGGGACATCGCCTTCCAACTGCTGCTGTTGCAGCAGAAGCTCGGCGCGCTGGACCGGCTCTACAACGAAGAAGTTGGGGCGCTGCATCACGACCTGACACAGCTCAAGGCTGAGTATGTGCGCCAGGTGCAGGCACAGCGAGAAGGAGCGCCCTCCAAGCCATCGCGCCAGGAGAAGAAAACGGCGAAAGGCTCGCGCCGCAAGTCTTCGCCAGGCGAGACGGGTAAGCCGTCGCCGCGCAACGCGGGAGCAGCCTCCTGAGAGGAATGCAGACATGGCAAAGGAAAGCGGTTTCGCGCAAGGTACGCCAATTGCGCCGGGGATCTCGTGCAGCGCGGGCGTCATGGCGTACAACGAGGCAGGCAACATCGCCAGCGCCATCGCCAGTATCCTCAACCAACCACTGGAAACCGGCTGCATCGCCGAGGTGATCGTCGTCGCCAGCGGCTGCACCGACGACACCGTGCCCATCGTGCGCGGCATCTGCCAGCGCGACCCACGGGTGCGGCTGATCGTGCAGGAGCGCCGCGAGGGCAAGGCGTCGGCCATCAACCTGTTCCTCAGCGCCGCCACCGCGCCAATCCTGCTGATGGTCAGTGCCGATGTCATCATCAAGGATGGCTCGCTCGACGCGCTGCTGCGCCCCTTCGGCGATCCGCGCATCGGCATGGTGGGCGCGCATCCCATCCCGGTCAACGACGAGCAGCGGTTCCTTGGCCACGCGGTACACCTGCTATGGAGCCTGCACGACCGCATCGCCCGCCAGTCACCCAAGCTGGGCGAGGTGGTCGCCTTCCGCAATGTCGTGCCGAGCATCCCGCCCGATACACCGGTGGATGAGATCTCGATCCAGGCGCTGGTCGTGCAGTTGGGCTATGAGTTGCTCTACGAGCCGCGCGCCATTGTCTACAATCGCGGCCCCGAAACCATCGGCGACTTCCTGCGCCAGCGCCGCCGCATCTACAGCGGCCACCTGCGCATCCAGCGCCAGCAACAGTATTCCGCCGCGACGATGAGCGTGCCGCGCATCACCCGCGCCCTACTGGCCGAGCATCCCTTCGCCACGCCGCGCGCCGCCTGCTGGACCTGCGGCACAGTTGGCCTGGAAGCGCTGGCGCGTGCGCTGGGCAGCTACGACCAGATGCGCCGCCGTCAACATCAGGTGTGGCAGATGGCCGGCACCACCAAAGCGCGAATCGCCGAAGCCGCCACCGCGCACAGCCTCGAAAGCGTGCTGGTCTTCCATATCGCGGGCTTCCACCAGCACGAGCTAGAGCTGGGCAGCCGCAACGCGCGGCGTCTACTTGAGGCCGTGACCGAGCGGCTGCGCCAGGAGTTGCGCGCCTACAACGGCAATGTCGCCGCCGAGCGCAATGGCACGATCATCGCCCAACTTCCGGTAGATCGCGCCGAGGCGGAACGGCTGGCGCAGCAGGTAATCCCGGCGGTGGCACGCGCGCCGCTGCGGATCGCGGGCAGCCGCGAGACCGCGCCGGTGCGGTTGGCCTGCGGCATCATCGAATTCGCGCGTGAAGGCGGAGGTAGTAGTGCGTTCGCCACCTCCGTGCCGGAGTCGGCATGGAGCGCTCAAGAGCAGAGTCCAGCGGTGGAGGCAGTTTAGGAGGCAGTGTAACTATGGGTATGCGAAAAGTGCTTACACGGATTCCTGTGCTTCAGGCGTCCTATCTCACCGGGCATCCGATGGGGTTGCCCGTCAACATCACCATCAGCACGAGCTACCGCTGTAACTCGCGCTGCAAGACCTGCAACGTCTGGCTCTTGCCTAATGACGACTTCACCCTGGAAGAGTGGGATCGCACCTTCCAATCGCTGGGCAAAGCGCCGTACTGGTTCACCTTCAGTGGCGGCGAGCCGACCCTGCGCAAAGACCTGCCGGAGATGGTGGAGAGCGCCTATCGTCACTGCAAGCCAGGCATCATCAACATCCCCACCAACGGCATTCAGGATAAGATCATCCCTGGGCGCGTCGAGCGCGTGCTGCAAGCCTGCCCAGAGAGCGAGGTCATCATCAACGTCTCGCTAGATGGCGTGGGCCTGAAGCATGATACCGTGCGCGGCGTGCGCGGCAACTTCGAGCGGGCGATGCGCACCTACGCCGCGCTCAAAGACCTGAAGACGAAGTACCAGAACTTCACCCTGGGCGTCCACTCGGTCATTTCCAACTTCACTGTAGATAGCTTCCCCGAACTCTGCGAATTCGTGCAGACGGAACTGAAGCCCGACCAGTACATCACCGAGATTGCCGAGGAGCGCGTCGAGTTGGATACCGTCGGCCTGGGCATCACGCCGCCGGTCGAGAAATACAGCGTCGCCATCAATACACTCGTAGAGAGTCTCCACGACCAGAAGCTGACCGGCATCTCCGCTGTGACACAGGCGTTCCGGTTGCAATACTACGAGATCGTCAAGAAGACGCTCCGCGAGCATCGCCAGGTGATTCCGTGCATGGCGGGCGTCGCCTCGGCGCAGATCGCCCCCAACGGCGACGTGTGGACCTGCTGCATCCGCGCGCAATCTATGGGCAACCTGCGCGAGTATGGCTACGACTTTGGCAAGGTCTGGCGCACGGCGCGGGCCGACGAGCTACGCCACAGCATCAAGGCGGGCGAATGCTATTGCCCGCTGGCGAACGCTTCGTACACCAACATGCTGATGCACCCGCCCACGCTGGCGAAAGTCTCCGCGACGGTGCTGCGCGAGCGACGACAAGCCGCCAAGGCAGGCCAGGGCGCGCCGCAGCCCGCGCTGCCCATCCCCGCCGCCGAGGCTTAGCAGCAACGCCCTGCTTCCCCAACCACAACCCCTCCTCTGCTGCTGCGGCGGGGGAGGGGCTATTTCTTTGCGCGAGGAAAAGGTGGGAGCGAGGGGGGTGGACGCGGCATGAATGCCCATAGTCATCGTGACCCCTCAGTACGTATCATGGATGCGTTCTGCCAATGGCGGGCTACGCTAATAGCCTGTTTAATAGTAGAATGGTTGGCAGTGTCCGCTGCCAGTCACGCTCTCAGGTAGACGGGCGACGCGAACGGGCAGATCTGGATGAGTTGCCAGAAAGGCTAGGAGCATGAGCGCACAGTCACCTTCCCCTTCCAACTATGGAATGCAGCGACAGCTTGAGGTCTACATGGCGGGGCTGGCGGGACAACATCCGGTGCTACCGGTGGACTCGGCGGCACTGGAGCATGCCGCCAACGCGGCGATGACTCCTGAGGCGAGCGGCTACCTGGACGGCATGGCCGATAGCATGCGTGCCAATCTCGCAGCGTTCCGGCGCTGGCGTATCGTCCCGCGGATGCTGCGCAACGTTGCCGAGCGCGACCTGGGCGTTGAGTTGTTTGGCAAGCGCTACGCGACGCCTCTGCTGTTGGCGCCGATCGGTGTACAGTCTATCGTGCATGCCGAGGGTGAACTGGCGCCAGCGCGCGTCGCGGCTTCGCTCGGCATCCCTATGATCTTCAGCAGCGCCTCTACCGCCCCGCTGGAACAAGTCGCGGAGGCAATGGGATCTGCGCCTCGCTGGTTCCAACTCTATTGGAGCAAGGACCCCGAATTCAACGCCAGCATCGTGGCACGGGCCGAGCGCGCCGGTTGCGAGGCGATTGTCGTCACGCTAGACACCTTTCTGCTGGCATGGCGCCCGCTCGACATCCAGAACGCCTATTTGCCGTTCCTCTTGGGTCAGGGCGTCGGCAACTATTTCAGTGATCCCGCCTTCCGCAAGTCGCTCAGCAAGACGCCGGAGGAAGATCCACAGAGCGCGATCATGCGTTTCATCCAGATCTTCACTAATCCCTCGCTCACGTGGGCTGATCTCGCCACATTGCGCGATCAAACAAAACTGCCGATTCTGCTCAAGGGCATCTTGCATCCTGACGACGCGCACAAGGCGCTGGAAGCCGGAATAGACGGCGTCATTGTCTCGAATCACGGGGGACGGCAGGTGGAGGGAGCCATCGCTGCGCTGGATGCCCTTCCAGCGGTTGTCGAGGCAGTGGCTGGGCGCATGCCGGTGCTCTTTGACAGCGGCATCCGGCGCGCGTCCGACGTGCTGAAAGCGGTGGCGCTGGGGGCGCGAGCGGTGCTGCTGGGGCGACCGTACATGTGGGGGCTGGCGCTCGGCGGGGAGCAGGGCGTGCGCGAGGTGTTGCGAAACCTGTTGGCGGACCTCGATCTCACGCTGGCCCTCAGTGGCTATACTTCTTTCGCGGACCTGAATCCGTCGTCGCTGGTGCGCGAGCCGGTGTAGGGCATCATCCCCGAATCGAATCAGGTCAGTATCACGTGCGGCGCTGCCAGCTCGCGAAGCGCAGCGCCATTCCCACCGCCATCACCGCGAGTCCCGCGCCAATGCCGACCCACGTCCACAGATACGTGGCTGGCGGCGCATCGCTTGGCGCTGGCGGCGCTGGCGATGCCGAGGCGATAGGCGAGGGATTCGCTGGCGTAGCGCGTGAGACGGGCGCAGGCGCCGTGGCCGCAACGCTGGGCGGCGCGGCAGGCATGGTGCGCGGCGTGTCGGCAGGCGCTTGCGCTTGGAGTTGCGGCGCATCGCTGGGCGTAGAGGTAGAAGATGCGGGCGCATCGGCGGGCGGCGCGCTCATGCTCATCTTCAGTGTCGAACGCAGGTTCAGGCCCATCGCGCTCAGGCAGAGCAGGCCAGAGCAGGTCATCAGCAGCGCCGTCCACGGGTGCGAGAAGAGGAACATCGCCGCCACCCCCGGCGCGCTCACCCCGAAGAGTCCGGAAAATATCAGCAGCCCGATCACCTCATTGCTGCCGATCTGCCCTGGCGGCGTGGGCAGGATGTACCCCAGGTTATAGAGCGTGTAACCGAAGAGCGCCACCGGGAAGACCACCCCCACCCCCACCGCCTGGAACGCCAGGAAGGCGAAGAGCGCATCCAGCGCCACCGCCACCGCCGTATACCCCGCCGCGACGATCAGCCGTCGTGGATTCGCCAGCAGCGCCAGCAGCACCTCGATGAAGCGCATCATGAACGGCTCAACCACATTCCGCATGCGCGCGGGCAGACGATCCAGCGGGATACGCAGCAATGCGAACGCCCGCTCGCGCCGCCACGCCGCCAGCCCCAGAAAGGTGAAGCCGATACACAGCACCACCAGCACCGACAGCAGCAAGAACCACAGCGGTCCACTCAGCCGGAACGGCAAGAACGGCAGGATAATCACCAGCACCACCGCTGGCAGCAGATCCATCATCTTATCCGCAGCCACCGTGGGCAGCGAATCGCTCATCGGGATCTCGTCCAGCCGCTTGAGCAGCAGCCCCTTGACGATCTCGCCGCCCCGCAGCGGCAACAGCCAGTTCACGAACGTAGCGACCTGATAGATCAGAATCACCTGCACCACGCCCACCGGATGCGGCTTCAAGAAGACACGCCAGCGCAGCGCCCGCACCACATACGCCGCCAGGAAGACCACGCCGCAGAGCAGCGCCAGCGGAATGTTGAGATGTTCGAGATGCACGAACGCGCCCCGCAGGCTCACCACCCGGCTGAACGTAGCGACCAGCACCACCGCCGCGAACGCGCCAATGATAATGCGGATCACCTGGCCGTTCAGTCGCCGCGACCGCTTCTTTCTCGCCGTGATAACCCCATCCGGCGCGGAAAGCGCCTGTAGGGGCGCACGGCGGGCGCACGTCCGGGCGCACGCGCCATCTGCAGGCGTGTATGCGGTCTGCCCACCCATCTCCTGATCCATGTGCTGGTATCCCTCCTGGTATCCTTCCACGCTGCTATGCCGCCGCGATGCCGAGCGCGCCATGCGCGCCGGGTGCGATGATGCCGCCCTCCTGAGCATGCGCCTGTTCGTGGCAGACGCCGCAGAGGCTGATAAAGTGCTCCACGCGATACGACGGCAGCAGCGGCGGCTGCCGCCACAAATGCGCCACCACCGTGCGGTCGCGTGCGCCGCAGCGCTGACACGTGTAGGCGTCGCGTGCTAGCGCTGCCTTGCGTGCGGCGCGCGTGCGGTGCGTATGGAAGGCATCCAGCGCCACATGGAACGCGAAGCCCAGCAGGGTCAGCCGCGCCCAGCGCCAGCGCAACCCCAGCAGGCCCAGCGCCGCCAGGGCTTCAGGACTATGCAGGCAGCGGATGCCGTCGTGCTGCGGTGGCATCGCCTGCGCGAAGAAGCGCACCGCGCCACGTGGGCTAAGCTGGCGCTGCTTTACGCAGTACCAGGCGTAGTGGTCAACATCTATCAGCAGGCTCGCCGCCCACGGTGCCAGCGCCGCGCGCCCCATGCGGGGGGCCAGCAGCGTCGCCGTCGCGCTCGAAAGCAGCAGATGATCGCGGATTCTCACCCCGGCGCCTCCTTCGCGCACTCAACTTCGCGCACTCAACTTCGCGCACTCAACTTCGCGCGAGCGCCTGTGGCGCTTCGCTCACTCGCGCGGGCGGCAGATACCCCTCCGCGCGATACCAGTCCGCCGCGCGCCCGATGCCCACAGCCAGCGGCGTATCGGCGCTGAAGTCGAGCCGCTCGCGCGCTTTGGCCACGCTATACACACGGCTATGCGTCAGAAAATCGAGCCGGCTGCTGGTCAGCGGCGCGGACTGGCGCAGCCGCGCGGGCAGCGCATCGCAGGCCGTCGCCACGGCGCGTGCGGCGGGCAGCGGAATGTGGCCGCGCGGTGGCGGCACATCCAGCGCACCAGCGATAGTCGCGGCCAGCGTGTCAATGGTCACCGGCTCACGTCCCGCGATGTGAAAGCACTCGCCCACGGCGCGCGGATCGCTGCCGCACCGCACGAACGCCTCGATCATGTCGTCCACATAGATTGGGTGGAACCACACCGTCTCGCGCCCAATCGGGCGGAACAGCCGCCGCTGGATCGCCTTGAAGAAGCCCAGCAGGTGCAGATCCCCCGGCCCGTAGACCAGCCCCGGCCGTACAATCACCGCCGGAAAGCCGTTCCAGGCCTCCTCGCGCACCAGCACTTCCGCGTCGCGCTTGGTCGCCTCGTAGGCGTTGGTCGGCGCGTAGGGCGCGACTTCCGCCGCTGGCGTCGCGCCGGTCGCGCCGAGCACGCCCGTCGTACCGCAATGCACGAAGCGCGTCAGCCCTCGTTGCGCGCGGCAGGCGGCGAGCATCGTGCGCGTGCCCTCCACGTGGATGCGCTGATACTCAGACGCGGGCACGCCGGAGACATACAGCTTGCCCGCCAGGTGATAGACTACCGCAACGCCCGCTACCGCCGCGCGCACCGCCGCCGCGTCGGTCACGTCACCCTCGATGAGTTCCGCGCCGCGCGCCACCAGCGGGGCCGCTTTGCTGCGCGAGCGCGCCAGCACGCGCACCTCGTCGCCCTCGTCCAGCAGCCGTCGGGCGAGGGCCGTGCCCAGGAAACCAGTTGCGCCCGTAATCAACACACGCATACGCGCCACCTCACTTCCCATGCGTCCCGTGCGCTGCCACCGGCCCCGCCGCGCCGCTCATCCCCTTCACGCTGATCGCGCCTTCGGGGCAGGCTTCGTAGCAGAGCAGGCAGCGCTGGCAGGTGCGCGGATTCACCTGAAGCGTGTCGAGATTGATGACATTGGGCAGCGGGCAGGCCTCCACGCAGATACCGCAGTGCGTGCAGGCCTCGGCGGAGATCTGGGGCCGCGTGCCCACCAGTCCTGTGCTATACAGCGCGGTGCAGAGGTGTGTGCCCGTGAGCCGCGCGAAGGGATAATCCAGCGGATACATCAGCCAGAACGCGAAGCGATACAGCGGCTTGACCTGCGGCAACTCGAACCGCGAGAGCGGGGCGATCTCATCGCCGAGCAGGTGAGGCCGCCGCCGCCCCATCTGCTGCTCGCCGAGCCGCAGATGCCCAATAGTATGGGGGTCCACGTTGACCAGGCGGCAGCAGACCAGATCTACCGCGAGACTATCCCGCCCCGCGACCAGCACGCCCAGGTTGGCCTGCCGCCCGTAGAGCGGACCGTCGCCGTCCTGGCCGACACTGCCATCCACGATGTTCAGGTCGGGGCGCAGGCCCAGGTTCATATCCACGATGCACTGCTGAATGCCCAGCGTGTGCATTGTGCGGCGGTCTTCGCGCGGCAGCAGACCCATCAGGTTCTTCATTGCCACGCTCATGCCGGAGACGACGTGCGTCTTCAGCACGGGCAGGTTGATGAGGCAGGCGTCATCGAGAATAGCTGGTTTCGAGAAGTGCTTCAGCCGCCGCGCGCCAGGGGGACGCAGCGCGGTCCACGAATCTACGCGCCCCACCATGCCGATGTCGTGCTCGCGGCAGAAGTCCGCGATGCCAAGGATGGTGTACGTGGATGCGTCGTCGAACTCCGTGCCGGAGGACTCGCACAGGTAGGGTTGCGCCCCCGCCGCATGCACCTCGGCGGCGACAGCGGCTAGCAAGTCGAGGTTCGTGGTCGCGCCGGTGCGTGCGGGCCGTCCGGCGACGAAGTTCGGCTTGAGCACGGCGATGGTGCGCCCAGCGAGGATCGCGCGCATGCCGCCAAGCAGTTCGATGGCGTGGTGCGCGGCGGCGGCGATATCGCCCCGCGTGTGCAGCGTGACGACCTCCTGGCCGCCATATTCCCGTCTGGCGGGGAGCGTCGCCGGTGCGGCGGGTTGTGCCATAGTGCCCTCGCTTTCTTCCTTATCATTCATCCTCTATCTGGCGTTCGGGCGTGCGGGGGTAGCCGCTCCCGTTCGCCAGCGTCGCGCGTATTGTGTACCTGCGTCGGGTCGTGGCGTAGCGGCGAAGGTATCATTCGCGCCAGTCTCTGGTATCAGTGGTGGGGAATAGAAGGAGCCTCAGCCGCCGAGGGCCTGCGCACGCCGCTCCGCCTCGCGCGCCTCGCCATTGCGCCCCAGTGCGCGCAATGCGACAGCCTTGTTGCGCAACGCCAGGGCAAAGGTTGGGTCGAGGGCCAGTGCCCGGTCGTAACAGGAAAGCGCCTCACCATAACGATTGAGGTTGAGGAGCGCGTTGCCTTTGTTGACCCAACTGGGGACGTAATTGGGGTTGAGCGCCAGCGCACGATCATAGGCCCCAATCGCCTCGTCATAGCGATGAAGTTCGAGGAACGTGTTACCCTTGTTGTACCAGGCAAGGGCATACGTGGGATCGAGAGCGATGGCGCGGTCATAGGCAGCCAGACCTTCGCTGTTGCGATTGAAGCGGGTGAGCATATTCCCTCTGCCGTTCCATGCTTCCACGAACGTCTGGTCAATGGCCAGGGCGCGGTCGAAGTCGGCCAGCGCTTCACTGTTGCGCTGAAGCATGGCGAGCACATTGCCCTTGTTGACCCAGGCAGGAGCGTAGTTAGGATCGAGGGCGAGTGCGCGGTCATAGGCGGCGAGCGCTTCGCTGGTTTGCTGGATATCGCGTAAGGTGTTGCCCTTGTTGTACCAGACGGGAACATCGTTCGGGGTCAGGCTGAGTGCGCGGTCGTAGGCGGCAATCGCCTCGTTATAGCGCCGGAGGTCGGTCAGCGCCGCGCCTTTGTTGCTCCACATCGGCCCATTGTTCGGGTCCAGCGCCAGCGTCCGGTCGTAGGCGGCGAGCGCTTCCGCAGGGCGATTGAGGCCGAGAAGCGCATTGCCCTTGGCACCCCACGTGTCGGCGTTATTGGGATCCAGCGCCAGCGCGCGGTCGAGCATGGGCAGCGCTTCAGTGTAGCGCTGAGCCTTGTTGAGCGTGTTGCCCTTGTTGTACCACACCATCGCGCGATTGGGATCCAGCGCCAGCGCGCGGTCATACGATAACAGCGCCTCATCATAGCGCTGGAGGTTGGTGAGCGCGAGACCCTTGACATTCCAGGCGTCAACGTAGGCAGGGTCAATGGAGAGGGATTGTTCGTTGGCAACGACCGCCTCAGCGGGACGGTTGAGCCGGAGGAGCGCGCTCCCCTTATTGTACCAGGCGAGTTTGTTGTCGGGAGCGAGAGTACAGGCGCGCTCAGCTGCGGCCAGCGCCTCGTCATAGCGGTGGAGATCATTGAGGGCAGAGGCCTTGTTGTTCCAGGCAGCGGCGTAGGCAGGGTCGAGCGTGGTAGCGCGCTCGTAGGCGCTGAGCGCCTCGTCATAGCGATTCAGTTCATTGAGCGCGGTGCCCTTGTTGTACACGGCGAGCGCACTGTTCGGGTCGAGGTCAAGAGCATGATCGTAGGCGGCGATAGCCTCGTCGGTGCGTTTGAGGCTGAGGAGGGCGGTGCCTTTGCTAATCCAAGCAAACGCATAGGTTGGATCAATAGTGGTGGCATGCTCGCCAACGGCGAGGGCTTCCTCGTGACGGTTGAGACTATCGAGGATAGCGGATTTATTGTTCCAGGCGACGGCAAAATTGGGGTCGAGCGCGATGGCGCGTTCGCTGGCGGCGAGCGCCTCATCATACCGCTTCAGGCTATAAAGCGCGAAGCCTTTGTCGGCCCAGGTTACCGCGTCAGTCGGCCGGAGAGCTAGTGCGCGGTCGTAGGCTTCGAGCGCCTCATCATACCGCTTCACCGCATCGCGCGCATAGCCCAGATTGAACCAGGCGCTGAAGTTCTTGGAAGCGAGGCCAGTAGCCTGCTCGAAAAGCGGGATAGCCTCCTCGTAGCGATTCTGCGCGCCAAGCGCCTTGCCGCGCTCGATCAAATCCGAGACCGCCTCGGCGCTCGCGGCGGGCTGAGGAGCAGTTGCGGGTGCTTCGCCCGGCGCGGTGAGCGCGAGCATTCGCAGCGTGCGCGTGATCGCCTCCTGCGGCGGGAACGGCTGGTAGTTCGCCCGATCCACGCGACGAAAGTCTTCAAGGTAGATCAGATTGTCGAGATCGTCCGGATCCAGTTGCGCCGCGATGATCGGCAACACGATGCGACTGGGGTCGCGCGTATAGAACTTGTACGCCCACGAACATTCGCGTGGCACCCACTCTGAGGCGACCGCCGCTTTCGAGAGCACCACCACGAAGACGGGTCGCAGGCGTATCTGGCGCGTGATCTCGCTGAGCAGTTCGCCCGCGCCCAGGCTATGTTCGTCGTACCAGACATCCGCGCCCGCCGCGCGCAGCGCGCGCACCACGGCGTCAGAATATGCCTTATCGGCGGAGCTATGGCTCAGAAAGATCTGCATCTGGCTCATCGCGGGCTACCTCCCAGGCGGGTGCGGCTCGTTCGCCGCAATGTGGGATTGGGCATGCTGTGCGGCGTGTCAGCTATTTACTGCCCGGGCACGCCGCTCGGCCTCTTGCGCCTCGGCGTTGCGGCCCAGCCCACGCAAAGCGACGGCCTTATTTTGCATGGCCAGGGCAAGCGTGGGGTCGAGCGTGAATGCCTGGTCATAGCAGCCAATCGCTTCATCCCGGCGTTGGAGATCCATCAGCGCATTGCCCCGATTGCACCAGGCAAAGGCGTAGGTGCGATCAATCGCAAGGGCGCGATCAAAGGTGGCGAGGGCTTCCGCTGGGCGCTTGAGGCTGCGCAGCGTATTGCCTTTGCAATTCCACGTGGCAATTTGCGTCGGGTTGAGCGCCAGCGCGCGGTCGTAGGCGGCCAGCGCCTCCTCATAGCGGCCAAGGTTGTCGAGCACAAGACCTTTGTTGCTCCATGCCGCGTCGAAAGTGGCGTCAATAGCCAGCGCACGGTCGAAGGTGGCGAGCGCCTCTTCATAGCGACCAAGAGAGTTGAACAGGTTCCCTTTGTTGTATAGGGCGATAGCGTCATCCGGTTCAATGGCGATGGCGCGGTCATAGGCGGCGATGGCTTCCTCGAAGCGTCCCAGGTCAACCAGCAGACTTGCCTTGCTACTCCATGCTGCGGCATGGTCGGGCTTGAGCGCCAGCACGCGGTCGAAGGCGGCCAGCGCCTCATCATACCGCTCACGTTGGGTGAGGACGATGCCTATGTTGCTCCAGGTGTTGGCGTCGTTGGGGTCAATAGCGATGGCATGCTCAAACGAGGCGTAGGCATCGTCGAACAACCCAAGTTTGCCGAAAGTGATCCCTTTGTTGTTCCAGGTGCCCACAGCATCAGGCTTGATGGCGAGGGCGTGGTCATAGGCGATCAGGGATTCGGCCAGGCGGTTGGCATATTCGAGTGTTCTGGCGAGATTATTCCACGCACGGAAGCTATTGGGATCGAGGCGGATAGCCTGCTCAAAGAGCGGAATGGCCTCAGCGTAGTTTTGCTGCTCGCTCAGCGCCCGACCACGCTCGACAAGCTCATCCGCGGCATTCGCGGGCTGTGCAGGCTGCTCGGATGCGCTGGCGGCTGTGGCCGCTGCGGAAGCCGCGCTCCCCGGCGCAAGCGCTAATAGTTGCAGCGTGCGCGCGATAGCCTCATCCCGTGGAAACGGCTGGAAGCCAGGGCCATCTATGCGGCGGAAATCATCCAGGAAGACTACCTGATCGAAATCGCTGGGTTCCACCTTGGTAGCGGTGACGGGCAGGATGACACGGCTCGTGTCGCGCGTATAGAACTTGTACGCCCAGGAGCATTCGCGCGGCACCCACTCGGAGGTGAGCGCGGCTTTGGAAAGCACGACGACAAAGACCGGCCGCTCACGAATCTGCTTGGTGACTTCATCGAGCTGCTCACCGGTTCCAACGTTATGCTCGTCGTACCAGACATCCGCGCCCGCCGCCCGCAGGGCAGAGGCCAGGGCATCGGCGAAGGACTTGTCGGAAGGGTTGTAGCTGAGAAAGATCTGCATCTGGCTCATTGCGGCGCTGGCCTCCCATGGGGGTGTGCTCGTTCGCTGGCGTGGTGGAATATGGACTGCGCGCGTATCGTGCGGACATTATAGCATATGGCGGGCGGGGGGAGTGCTAGACTGCGGGGGAGCCGTTACACACGATGTGCCCCTGCGAAAATGGGGGATGGGTGCATCGAGAAGTAGACGCATTATGGTAGCATACGCATGAGTTTCATGTGGTACGATCAAGTGTGCCCTGTTGCTGGATGCGTCCCCGCGCCGCGTGGTTTCGTGAGGTAGGTTTCGTGAGGTAGTAGTATGGTCTTTTCCCCAGACGACGCTGACGTATCAGCCGCGCCGCATCCGCTGGAGCGCGCCCGTCCGCGCGTGATCGCGCTCGACCTGGATGGCACGTTGCTGCGCAGCGACAAAACCATCTCCCCGCGCACGCTCGCCGCAGTGAGCGCCTGCGCCGCCAGCGGCATCCGCCCCGTGATCGCCAGCGCCCGCCCGCCGCGCTCCGTCCGCGCGCTCTTGCCAGATAGCTTCCCCGCATCCACGTGGATCTGCTACAACGGCGCCGAAACCTGGGAGCATGGCCGCCGCGCCTGGCACGACGCGCTCGCTGCGCAGCATGCGCTCGTCCTCATCGCTGCGCTGGCCGCGCTTGCCCCCGCCGCGATGATCGCCATCGAGGTGGACAACCACATCTACGCCAACCAAACGCTCACTTACCCCTGGCTGCAAGAGTCATACGACGTGGTAGACCTCGCCAGCGCCATCACCTCGCCCATTTCCAAGATCCTCTTCGATGCCACCGCCTTCGCCGATGCGGTTGCCGACCCAGATGCCCTCTGCGCCAGCCTGCCAGTCGCGTGCAGCCTCGTCGTCACCGACTCCGGCAGCCTCGGCCACATCATGGCGCACGGCGTCACCAAGGCGCGTGGCGTCGGCGCATTGGTCGAACGCTGGGGCCTCAGCCTCGCCCATGTAGCCGCCTTCGGCGATGACAGCAACGACCTCGAACTGATCGCCGCCTGCGGGCTGGGTATCGCCATGGGCAACGCCTCAGACACGCTCAAAGCCGCCGCCGCGCATGTCACGCTCACCAACGACGAGGACGGCGTCGCCATCGCCCTAGAGCGTCTCCTTGCCAATACATCTGCGTTGTAGGATTGCCCGCGCCATCCCACCCCTTCCCACCACTGGTACACTGGATGCCACAAGGCGGCCGCAACGCCGGGAACCCTATAGTTTGGAGCGCGTGTATCGTATGAGTGTCTCGACACCGACAACAGGCGCAACGGAAGCAGCGGGCGGGCTGCGCCGCGTGCTGCCCTTCCGCACCATCGTCTCCGCCAGCACCGGGCTGGCCTATGCCGCCATCAGCCTGCTCAGTTGTGTGCAGCTTGCCGCGTTCCTCGCTGGCGATTCCGCCTGGATTGCGCTGCTCATCGCCGGCGCGCTGGCGCTGCTGGCGGCGCTCTGCTTCTCCGAGCTGAACGCCCTCTATCCCTCGGCGGCGGCGATCCGCCAGTATATCCGCGCCGCTTTCAACGAACGCTCCTCGCTCACCATCACCTACGGCTACGTCCTCACCATCATCGCCGTCATCGCCGCCGATAGCTACGTCGTCGGTCGCGCCATCACCTACGTCACCGACTACTTCCATCTCCCTGGCGTTCCGGTGCTGGTCTGGATCTTCCTGCTGCTGGCGCTGGCGGCGTTCGCCAACCTGCTCGGCATCAAAATCGCCGGACTGCTGCAAGACGTGACCACCTTCGCGCTGCTTATCTCGCTGGCGGCGATGTCGCTCATCGCCCTGGCCCACGGCGGCTTCCAGTTGCATCAGCCGTTCGCCGCGCTGCACCAGCCGGGCAACCTCTTCAACGCCGTCGCCGTCGGCGTCTTCACCTTCTCCGCCTTCGAGTGGGTCACGCCCCTCTCCGAAGAAGTCAACGACACCCGCCAGATTCCGCGCGGCATGTTCGTCTCGCTGGGGCTGCTCTTCATCTCCTACGCGCTCTTCACCGTCGCCTGCACCAATCTCATCGGCATCCAGCATCTCTGCGCGAACATCGGCGCGGACAACCAGATTTGCAGCGCCGTGCCGCAGATGCAGCTAGGGCAGGCCGCGCTGGGATCCGTTGGCGTCGTCTGGATGCTCGTCGCCACCCTCTTCACAGGCGTCATGACCTTCAACGGCGGCTTCGCCACCGCCTCGCGCTTCCTCTACGCCGCCGCCCGCGAAGCGACCCTGCCCGACATCTTCGCGCGGCTCAGCGACCGCCTCGTGCCCTGGGTGACGGTCGTGGCGCTGGCGGCCTCCTCGGCGCTGATTGCCGTGCTCGTTGACCTCACGCAGTCGTACAACACGCTGATCCTGGTCGGCGCGGTCCTCGAAGGGCTGATCTACGCCGCCGCTGGCCTCTGCGTCATTCGCCTTCGCCGCCGCGCGCCTGATGCCCCGCGCTCGTTCCGCATCCCCGGCGGCTGGACTGTGCCGATCCTTGCTATCCTCATCTTCTCCGCGCTGGCCCTGGCCGCCGCGCTGAACATCTCGCCCTCCGGCGCGATACAACCCCTGCCGCTACTGATCACCCTGCTGGTCTTCGCGCTCTCGTTCATCTACGTGCAGACCGTCGTGCCCCGGCTGAAGGCGCAGGCCGAGGCCAAGCGCCGCGCGCTAGGGTCGCGCCGCCCCCGCCGTCCGCCGCCCGCGCCAGCCGCGACCGAGGAAACTACAACGACAGAAGACACACCTGGCGGCGAAGCGTAAAATGTGGTGAACTGAGACAACCTCACGGCGCTACATCGTGAACCGCAAGCTGAACAGGGACATGCCCTGACGACCGAGACAGGAGCCAGCCCATGACGAACGGCACATCCGGCAGCATCAAGATCATCGGCGCGGGTTTCGGGCGCACCGGCACATTCTCGCTCAAGAACGCGCTCGACGACATCGGCCTCGGCCCGTGCTATCACATGTCCGAGGTCTTCGGGCGGCCGCAGGATGTGGACGTGTGGGAGGCAGCCGAAAAAGGCGAAGCCGTAGACTGGCACGCGCTGCTGGCGGATTACCGCGCCATCGTAGACTGGCCAGGCTGCGCCTTTTACGCCGAACTGCTGCGCGCCTACCCCGACGCCAACGTCATCCTGACCGTACGCGACCCCGAACAATGGTACGAAAGCGTCTGCGCCACAATTCGCCCCGCCAGCTATTCATCTGGCCCTGAGGATGAAGAGCGCTCCACCCCCGAAGACAAGCGCCGTGGCCAGATGGTCCGCGCGATCATCTGGGAGGGAACGTTCGGCGGCAGATTCGACGACAAGGCGCATGCCATCGCGGTCTACAATCAGCATATCGCCGAAGTGAAAGAGCGCGTGCCAGCCGAAAAGCTGCTCGTCTATGACGTGAAACAAGGCTGGGAGCCGCTCTGCGCCTTCCTCGGCATCTCCGTGCCCGCCACACCGTTCCCATACCTGAACCAGCGCGACGAGTTTATCGGCAGGATGTTGCGCGAAAAGAGTCAGGAGCCGTGATGCAGCATGATGCTGAGGTTGCCCAGTACTATGCGCTGAGTCCCGCCGCATACAGCGAGCTAGAGGTATTTGAACCGCGACAGGCGATTCCCACTGCTGATCCGCCGTCCCCCGCCAGCAGCGCATCAGCGGCGGATGATACCAGCGCGGCAGACAACACACCTGGCGGCGAAACGAAAAATGTGGTCAACTGAGACAACCTCGCGGCGCTGGCGCATGCGGCCCCGGACGAGCGCCGAACCACCCTACGACAAGCACGACAGGAGCAACCCATGAGAGGCGGCACATCTGGCGGCGTGAAGATCATCGGCGCGGGCTTCGGGCGCACCGGCACATTCTCGCTCAAGAACGCGCTCGACGACATCGGCCTCGGCCCGTGCTATCACATGTTCGAGGTCCGCCAGCGGCCGCAAGACTCCGCCGTCTGGGAGGCAGCGGGCAAGGGCGAAGCTGTAGACTGGCACGCGCTGCTGGCGGATTACCGCGCCATCGTAGACTGGCCGGGCGCAGCCTTCTACGTGGATCTGATGCGCGCCTACCCCGACGCCAATGTCATCCTGACCCTCCGTGACCCCGAACAGTGGTACGAGAGCGCCAGCACGACCATCTATCCCCGCAGCAATCCATCCGCCGAGGAATTGGCGGAGCGCAGTCCTGAAGACCGCGACCGGGCGCATATGATCCAAACTGTTGTCTGGCAGAACACCTTTGGCGGCAGGTTTACAGACAAGTCTCACGCGCTGGCGGTCTACAACGCCCACATCGAAGACGTGAAACAGCGCGTGCCACCCGACAAGTTGCTGATGTACGATCCGCGCGACGGCTGGGAGCCGCTCTGCGCCTTCCTCGGCATCCCCGTGCCCGCCACACCATACCCCTATCTCAACTCCCGCGACGAATTCCTTGGCCGTCAGTTGCGCAACAACGCCCAGGATAAGGCATGATGCAATAGAGAGAAGAATCTATGTCTGCCTTCAGACTCTGATGAGGTACAGCGTATGCCCCGCGTAACCACCCGTATTCGCGTCCCCTTCGCCGATGTGGATAGCAGCCAGCGCATCCACTTCACCGCCATGTTCCGCTACTTCGAGATCGCCGAGCACGCCCTGATGCGCAGCCTTGGCTTCCCCTACGCCACCACCCTGCAAGAGAGCGCCTTTCCGCGCGTCCACCTCGCCTGCGACTTCCACGCCGCCATCACCTATGACATGCTGCTCGATGTCGAAGCCTCCGTAGATCGCGTCGGCTCCTCCTCCTGGACCATCGCCTACACTGTGCGCCGCGCCCCGGACGACACCGCCGCCCTCCCTGGCGCCGCCGCTGGCGCCGTCGTCGCCAGCGGCCGCATGACCATCGTCGCCATGAACCCCACCACCGAACGCTCCCAGCCCATTCCCGACGACCTCCGCCGCGCCCTCACCCGCGACTGACTATGCACAGGCGCAGGATGACAGATAGCAGCGATGCCCGCATCCCCCTACGGATGGGCAATGAATTTGTCATAGTCGGCATGCGTGCCGATCCAGAACCACACCAGATCGTCACCGTCTTTGTAGCCAAGCACGCGGTAGCGCAGGCCTACGCGCGCCGAATAATAGCTAGTACGACCAGTAATCTGCTTGAAGTGTAGGCTCGGATGGTGAGGATCGTGCTGAAAGAGCGCGTACGCCTCATCCGCCTGCTGCTGCACCTGCGCTGGCAGCGCGGCGAGCAATTGGCGAAAGTCTTTGGTGACGCGCGACCTCATTGCGGATCACGCAGCGTATCGTAGACTTCGCCGCGTGCGACCTGTTCCTCGGCCCGCCTCACCAGTTCATCCAGCGCCGGACCAGAGCGCGGATCGGCAAACGACGCCTCCCACTTGGCTTCTTCCAATTCTTCTTCCCAGCGGGCGGCAAGGGCCTCTTGTTTCTCTTCCGAGAGATGTTCCGCCTGCTCGAATACGGCGCGCAAACGCTCGATCATAAGACGATCACCTCTGCGTATGAAATCCGCGCGGCTAGCGCGGAAGGCACATACCAGCGCTCTGTTGCACTATATCATACGGCGAGATCATGCGCGTAGGGGCGATGGCTGCATCGCCCTCTCGGCCCGTCTCTGCCGTACAGTTGGGGTAGAGGAGGATATGTGCCAGCGACAGATTGTTCATGAGTGCGCTGTGATATGCTTATTATCGGTTAGTGCCGCCTACCGATAATAAGTGAGGCAGTTATGAGCGAAACCGATAATAACGACAATAACGACAATAACGACAACAACGACAACCATCAGGGGCGAGCGGGTTCCTATATCCATCATGTATCCATCATGTATCCATCATGTATCCATCATGCCAGCTAATGGAGGTCGCCCATGAAACAGCAATTTACCGCAAGCATCTGACGTGAGGGCGAGTGGTTTGTTGCCCAATGCCTCGAAGTAGATGTCGCCAACCAGGGCACGACGGAGGATGAGGCGCTCACCAACCTGCGCGAAGCCCTGGAACTCCCTTTCACGCCACCTGCTGCCACGATACCACCCCGCATCTGCTCCGAACGCGCCTAGCCCACCCCCGACTGAGCCGTCCCACGGCCAGCGGGCGACGTGGACGTCATCCCTACAGCCGGGCAAGCGGTGAGCGCGGAGCGCGCGCCAACATAGTGCTGCTCTCATCATCCCCCTTGCCTATCTCGAACGCATGTCCTATACTCACCACAGACCTACTACTCCCACGGTCAGCCAGAACACGGCGCCGCTCCCTCCCACACCCCAGAGGAGCGGCGTCCTCCATTTCCAACACAAACGGCCAACAATCACATGCGGCGAAAACGGCGAAAACGGCGAAAACGGCGAAAAAATGGGAAATCGAAAAATGGGAAATCGAAAAATGGGAAATCGAAAAATCGGCAGAATCGGCAACTGCACTCCTGCGAAAAACCGGCCAAATCGGCAACTCCGGCAACTGCCTCGATGCGAAATTACGGCGAAAACGGCGAAAAATCTCCCCCACTTCCAGTCAATACCCGTCATTCGCTCCCACCCAACCGCAAAAATCGGCAGAATCGGCAACTGCCATCTCGCGAAATCGCCCATTTCGGCCACCGCATTCCGGACGGAATTACCCGCGGCCTTCAGGCCGAGAGCCTCCTATACCGCCCCTCCCGCCCTTCGTGCGTACCTCCGGCATTCATGCCCTTACGCCTGTGCTCCAGCCATGTATGGCCGAGGCGTGTGCGCCACGCGCGGTTGTGCGGCAAGCGTATACTGCGAGAGTGATGAACGTACAGCGTTGGTGGCATGGGACACGCTATGTATGTAGGTAGGTGTTTCACGTGCAACCACTTTGGCCGCCACGGCGTAGTTGTTTTCGAAATCATGACACCGGGCCAGGAAGCATTCTGGGGAGCGAGCGATGCAGACGCAGATGCGCAAGTGTAAGTCGTGCGGCACCGACAACCGCGACGACGCGATATACTGCAATGCTTGCGGCTACCGCATGGACGGCACAACCCCCACCCCTGGCCCCGGCGCATACGGCGGCATCCCCTACGGCAGCGCGAGCGCGCTCAACGCCACCGGACGCTTACCTCCGCAGTCGCGCCTGGGCGGCTACCAGATCCTGCGCAACGTCGGCCAGGGCGGCATGGCCGCCGTCTACAAAGCCATCGAGGTGCGCTCCGGCAAAATCGTCGCCATCAAAGAGATGAGCCAGGTGGGCCTCTCGCCCGACGAACTGAAAGAAGCGCTGGATAGCTTCCGCTTCGAGGCGCAGGCGCTCAGCAAACTCTCGCATCCCAATCTGCCCAAGGTCTACAAATACTTCTCCGAGAACACCCGCCACTATCTGGTGATGGAGTTCATCGAAGGCAAAACGCTAGAGCAAAAGCTCGCCGATGCGCGCGGCGTGGCCCTGCCCGAAAACGACGTCCTTGCCTGGACCCGCCAGATCTGCGACGTCCTCAGCTACCTGCATCGCCAGCGCCCGCCGATCATCTTCCGCGACCTCAAGCCCGCCAACATCATGGTCACCGCCCAGGGGCAGGTCAAGCTGATTGACTTCGGCATCGCCCGCGTCTTCGCGCCCGGCCGCAGCCGCGACACCCAGGTGCTCGGCACGCCAGGGTTTGCCCCGCCCGAACAGTATGGCAAAGCGCAGACCGACCCGCGCGCCGACATCTACGCGCTCGGCTGCACCCTCTACCAGCTCCTCACCGCCTACGACCCCGCAACCTCGCCCTTCAAGCTCCCGCCGATGCGCACCAAAAATCCGGCGGTCTCCGCGCGCACCCAGCACGCCATTGAGAAAGCCACGCAACTCGACCGCGACGCCCGCTACGC
Source organism: Ktedonobacterales bacterium (assembly GCA_030167145.1). GTDB lineage: Bacteria > Chloroflexota > Ktedonobacteria > Ktedonobacterales > JADMIN01 > SMAG-U1939. Next base: position 2,685,481 of record CP126532.1, read on the forward strand.
CACCGTAGAAGACTTTGCACACGATCTGCCGCCAGCGGCAAACGCCAGCGCCAGCGCAGCGCGGGGGGGATGGTGGTCCGGCCAGAGCCAGACGGCGCAATCGCCGCGTGTCACTAACCAGCACCCCGTCACCAAGCCGTCAGCCGCCGCCCCAAAAGTCGCGGCGAAAGCCAGCCCGCCCACCATGGCGGCGGTGGTGGTCGCCGTACCCCACGAGGTAGATTTCGGCGCCCTGAACGCGGGCCAGCGCGGCGAAGTCGCCATCACCATCAGCGGGCAGGGCGGCATCCCCGTCAAAGGTGAGATCAAGCCACTCGCGCACTGGCTGCGCGCCGAACCGAGCCGCTTCGACGGCAAGAGCACGGTGGTGCGCATCATCGCCGATACCGCGCTCACCAACCAGACGGGCAACATAAAAAGCGAAATCCAGCTCGTCTGCGATGGCAAGCAGATGTATCTGCCAGCGCGCGTGCAGATCAAGGGAACAGCCCAGGGCAAGCCAGCGAACGCCAAACCGTCCAGTGCGGCCAAGCCCGGCGGCGCTGGACCGCAGCGCGCCCCCAAGACAAAACCCGCATCGGCGCGGCCCATCCCGCGCAAGGTGCGCTTCGTCCTGGGGCTGGCCGGCGGCATCGGGCTGGCGGCGGGCACACTCGTCTTGTTCCAGCGGCTCTTGGAGACACACGCCCTGCGCCTGCCGCTCACCGCGCCCCTGGCGCTGGGGGCGCTGCTGCTCGCCAGCATCCTGGCAGGGATCGGCGCGCTGCTCTTCAGCGGCAGCGCACGTGCGGGCCGCTTCGGCACCAGCCTCTTTGGCGCGCTCACCGGCTTTATCCTCATCCTCTTCGGCTACGGCAGCGGCTGGTTCTGGCACGGGCTGGCAAACGCCCCATTCCTGCTAGAGCAAACGACGACTATCCCTCTGCCCGTGCAGATCGGCGTACCGCTGGCGGCTGGGCTGGGCGGCGCGATTGGCGCGGACCGGCGCATCGGCCCGTGGATGCAGGCGGTAGGGGAATGGTTCTGGCGCAATATCCGCCCATTTCTCGCGGCGGCGCTCATCTTTGGCGGCGGCTGGCTCGGCTTCAGCATCACCCAGGGCACAGGGGCTTTCGCCGTCTGTTTGACGCCCCTGGCCGTCATCGCTGGCGTCGGTCTGGGCATCTGGATCGCCCTCACCTTCAACCTGCTTTCCTTCCGTCGGCGCCTGCGCACTCCCCGCTACCCGCGCTATCCCCAGGGCGGCGCGCGTCCCTGGCCATAGGCGCGCACGTGCGGACCGCTAAGTCGTGGAGAGATGCGAGGAGAGCGAGCGATGCCAGCGAAACCGGACTATCTGGGCCAACATTTTGGCGATGCGTTTCAAGACGGCGATGTGGCGGCGGCTTATCAGTATCGCGCGCCCTATCCCGCCGCGACCTTCGCCCTGCTGGCCGATCTGATGCAAGACGAGCCACGCGCGGCGCTAGATGTGGGCTGCGGGCGCGGCGAGATCGCGCGCAACCTGCTGCCCCACGTCACGCAGGTAGACGCGCTGGACCCATCGGCGGCGATGATCGCGGCAGGCAGAGCCGAGCCGGGCGGAGATGACCCCCGCCTGCGCTGGATCGTGGGCTACGCCGAGGATGCGCCGCTCGCGCCGCCCTACGCGCTGATTACCGCCGGGCAGAGCCTGCACTGGATGGACTGGGATGTGGTGCTGCCGCGCTTCGCCGCCGCGCTATCGCCGCACGGCAAGCTGGCGATAGTCTCGACGGATGAAACGCCGCCACCGTGGGCGGACGGCTTGCGCCAACTGATTGCGCGCCACTCTACGAACCAGGCGTATCAGCCAGTGGACCTGATCGGCGAACTCGCGGCGCGCGGGCTATTCGTCCGCGAGGGCGAGGCGCGCACACCGCCAGAGCCGTTCGCCCGCACGGTTGAGGCCTACATTGCGATGTTCCACTCGATGAGCAGCCTCAGCCGCCAGCGCATGGGCGCGGAGGCAGCGACGGCGTTCGATAGGGAGCTGCGCGCGCTGGTCGCGCCATTCGCCACGGAGGGCACGCTGCCGCTGGAGGTCGCGGGCTGGGTGACCTGGGGCCGCCCGCTGGTGGGAACATAGTTTCCCGTCTGTTTCGCAGCCAGCAGCCCTCCGAGCCGTTCCGAAGAGGGGGGTCCGGCGGACGCCCGTGATCCGGTGCGGTGGGGCGGACATTCCTGTCTGCCCGGCGCGCCCGCTAGAATCCGTTCCGCCAATTTGCTATACTATCGCTCGACTAGACGCACTAATCTGTGAAAGTGAGAGCGATCATGGCATCTTCGACCTGTCCAAATTGTAGGCAGCCGGTAGCGGCGGGGCAGAGCGCTTGCCCGGCGTGTGGCTACCCGCTGAGCAGTGGTTCCAGCAGCGCGCTCGCATCGGTGCTAGCGCCGCTGCCAGTGCGCAAGCAGCGCCGCCAGTTTCCGGTGTTGTTCGTGGCAATCGCGCTGATCGTGGTCTGTGTACTGGGGTCGGGCGGTGTGCTCGTCTATAACGTGATCCAGAACAGGAATGTGTTGTATTCGAATGCGATGACGGGGCTGGCAAACGACGCCTCCACCTGGCCAGACGACGCGAACTGCTTTGGCCGGTCGGATGGCTACCACATCACTGCGGCGGATGCGTGCTTTCCCTTGCAATCGCCGTATCAGGATGAGAACATTTCGGTGGACGTGAAGCGCATCAGCGGGGATGGCGAGGGCTTCTTTGGCATCGCCTTTCGGCTGCTCGATCCAGCGCAATACGGCAAGGGCAACTACTACTTCTTTGGCATAGACACCAGCGACGACTGGTCCGTCTCCAAAGTGGTCAACTCAACGCCGTCGTATCTGCTGCATCCAACCGCCAGCGACGCCATCCATACCGGCGCGAACAGCGTCAACCATCTGGAAGTGCGCGTCCATCTCGACACCTATCAGTTCTTCATCAACGGGCAGAAGGTCGGCCAGACCGAAGACTCCACGTACCTGCTGGGCCAGTATGGGCTGGTGGGCGCGGATGGCATGGAGGTCGTCTTCACCGACTTCCAGGTCACGCGCGGCTAGCGAGAATTGCAGCGGAGGATATGACAGAGCAGACAATACCCTTGCTGGCGCTGGTGGGGCCGACGGCGGCGGGCAAGACGGCGCTGGCGGTGAGGCTGGCCCAGCGGCTGCGCGGGACATGGTTCTGTGAGGCGGTCTCAGCGGATTCGCGGCAGATCTACCGGCTGATGGACATCGCCACCGCCAAGCCCACCGCCGAGGAACGCGCGCGGCTGCCGCATCACCTGCTCGATATGGTCTGGCCGGATGAGCGCTATACGCTGGCGCAGTATCAGGCGGACGCGAACGCGGCCATCGCGGAGATCGCGGCGCGCGGCGGGCTGCCGCTGCTGATCGGCGGCACCGGCCTCTATCTGCGCGCCGTAGTGGATGGGCTGGCGATACCCCAGGTAGCGCCCTCGCCGGAACTGCGCGCCGAACTGGAAGCCGAGGCGGCGGCGCACGGCCCGGCGGCGCTGCGCGAGCGGCTGGCGGCGCTCGATCCCGTGGCGGCGGCGCACATTGACCCACAGAACGTCCGGCGGCTGGTGCGCGCCTTAGAGGTCTGCATCCTCAGCGGGCGGCCCTTCTCCGAACAGCAAGGCACACGCCCCACGCCCTACCGTCCGCTGCTGCTGGGACTGAATATGGAGCGCGCGGCGCTCTACGCACGGGCCGATACACGCATTGACGCGATGCTGGCGGTGGGGCTGGTGGAGGAGACGCGCGGGCTGGTGGCGCGCGGCTACGGCTGGGAACTACCAGCGATGTCGAGCCTGGGCTATCGCGAGATTGGCGCGTATCTGCGCGCCGAAATCACGCTGGACGCGGCGATAGAGCGCTTCAAGCTGGCGACGCATGGCTACATCCGGCGGCAACTCACCTGGTTCCGCTCAGACGCGCGCATCACCTGGCTAGATGCCGCACTGCCGCCAGAGACACTGGCAGAGCAGGCGATGGCGCTGATTGAGCCATGGCTGGCTGCTAACACAGCGGCGGAATAAGAACCGCACACACCCTGGCGGCATATGACTTGCGGGCGCATATCCACGGCCATGTCGGGCACTCATCGCAATGTGCGGTGTTTCCCAGTAGGGCAAGGACAATGTTTCGCTCAGCGAAAAGGAGCAACAGATCGTGGATGAATTGATCAACCAGGTGACACAGAAGACCGGCATCTCGCAAGACCAGGCGCGCGGGGCGGTGCAGACCGTTGTCGGCTACCTGAAAGGCAAACTTCCCCCGCCGGTGGCTGGCCAGCTCGACAATATACTGGGCGCCCAGGGCGGCGGCCAGAGCAGCGGCGGCATGATAGATCAGGCGAAGGGCATGCTCGGCGGGCTAGGCGGTGGCCAGCCAAATCAGCCCTAGCAGAGCGTTGCGCGCCGCCAATATGCGGCGGTGATGTACACTATCGGGGTGGCCCGGCGCGCAGTCGGACCACCTCAGACTATAGGTGTGCGACAACGTATGGATGACACGGGAGCAGCATCATGCAGGCGGTGGCGCGGACACGTGTGAAGATCTGCTGTATCAGCGCGCCGGATGAAGCGGCGCTGGCAGTGCGCTACGGAGCATCGGCGCTGGGGTTGGTCTCGGCGATGCCCAGCGGGCCAGGGGTCATCGCGGAGGAGACGATTGCGGAGATCGCGACGCGCGTGCCCCCAGGAATCGCCTCATTCCTGCTCACCAGCCTGCAAGATGCCGACGCGATCATCGCGCAACAGCGCCGCTGCCGAACCAATACGCTGCAACTCGTGGATCGAGTGGAGGTGAGCGTCTATGCGCGGCTGCGCGCGGCGCTGCCCGGTATCGGCCTCGTGCAGGTGATCCACGTGAGCGGCCCGGAATCGCTGGATGAGGCCTGCGCCATCGCGCCGCATGTTGACGCGCTGTTGCTGGATTCGGGCAATCAGTCGCTGGAGGTGAAAGACTTGGGTGGAACAGGGCGTGTGCATGACTGGCGCGTCAGCCGGGCAATCCGCGAGGCAGTGGATGTGCCGCTGTATCTGGCGGGTGGCCTGACGCCACTGAACATCGGCGAGGCAATACGGCAGGTGGGGCCATTCGGGCTGGATATGTGTAGCGGCGTGCGGACGAATGGGCGGCTGGACGAAGCGAAGCTGGCGCAGGTGATGGCGGCGGTGCGAGGCGAAGAGAAAGTGTGGGAAGCCCAATAATGACGTTCCCACGGGAATGAGCAGGATTCCGGCGCGACATAGCAGGCTGCGTCCCTGTGCCGCGCCATGGAACCCTGACACGTACCTCTACATCATAGAACAGGTCATGTAGAATTCGCGTACCGCGCCGAGTCCGTGCGCAGACACCCCCGAATGCCCATATATTCGGCGCTCAGGCCCATGTACGACCGGCTTCCGCATACGTAGTGCGTACATGTATTCGTCAGCGTATGCGTCAAGTTTCACCGTCATGATCGCGCATGCCAGCGCTGAAACATCGCTCAGCGCTCGCGGATGCCTGGACGTATCTCCGCGCGGCTCATCTCGCGCACCAGCTCGCGCCGCCCCTCCCATGCGGCTATCGCTGCTTCGCGCGACGAGACACCGAGCTTGGCGTAGATATGACCCATGTGCGTATCTATGGTGCGCTCAGACCTGTCAAATCGCGTGGCGATTTCTATTTTGCTCAAACCCTGGCGCAACAGGTGCAGAACCTCCCGCTCTCGCGGCGTCAGGGGTTGAGAGAGCAACTCGCTACGGCCCTTCGCACGCCGCTGCGTGGCCCGCTCGTTGGCGGACGCGACCTGGGCAACGAGCGCGTGTGCGGCGGCGACGGCTTCATCCAACGGCAGCGCGCGTCCACTGGCATGCATGCCGATAAAGTTCGCGGCGCCGAGCCGTTTGCGCAGTGTCGCCACCAGGGGCGCGTACCAATCATCATCCATTTGATGTCGCGGCGCAGCCATTGCCGAGCGCTGCCCGTCCGCCGCGCCGAAGATGTGCGCCGCCTGCGCAGGCTGGCCCATCGCCGCGATGACATGCGCAACGCCTTCCAGCGACTCGACGACCAAAATCCGGCACTGGGCACGCGCGTAGATCTCCGCCGCCTCGTCATAGCGCGCCAGCGCGCCGATGTAATCGCGCTGCGCATAGGCAACCAGGGCGCGCGTGGCGAGGGCGTCACCCATCCCACGCAGGTCTTCGAGCGCGCGGAAGCGCGCCGCGCTTTCTTCCAGATTTTGTATTGCGAGCGCGGCGTGCCCAAGCCGGTGGGAGGTGCGGCCCAGATTGGTCTGCGACATGGCGATACCGCGCAAATCTTCTATGCCGTGGAAGAGCGCCAGCCCTTCGGCATAGAGCGCTTCGGCACGCGCCAGGTCATGCTGTTTCGCCAGCACATCGGCGAGATTGCTCAGCGACAGGGCAATACGCCGCTTATCCTCGGGCCGGTTGCCAAGCTGGCGCGCGAGCGCCAGCGACAGTTCAAGCAGCTTGAGCGACTGCGGCAATTGATCGCGATATTCCGCGACACCGCCAAGCAGCGAGTAGGCGTCGCTCATGCTCAGGCTGTCGCCCAGCCTCTCGGCGAGCGCCAGACACTCCTCACCGGCGGTCTGCGCGACATCGAGATCGCCGCGCACCATGGCCAGATGTCCGGCCGCATAGAGCGCCGCAATGCGTGCGCGACGGTAGTCGAGGCTGGCGCCTGGTTCGCGAGCGAGCATCGCTTCAAGCCAGGTATATCCCTCGCTCAATTGGCCGCGATTGTACCACAATCGCCACATGGCGCTCGCCAGCCACAGCCCCACCTCGGCAGAACAATGGGTGTATGTCCAGCGCAACGCCGCCAGCAGATTGCCGTACTCCGCTTTCAGTCGTAGCAGCCAGGTCTGCTGTTGCGCGCTGGTCAGATGCGGCCTAGCGCGCTGGGCGAGCGCCTGAAACCAGGTCGCATGCCGCTGGCGTAGCCGGTCGGCCTCACGTGCTTCGCGCAATTTCTCGTCCGCATACTGCCGGATCGGCTCAAGAAAACGATAGCGCCGCTCAGCGTTCTGTGTTTCAACTTCGACCAGCGCCGCATTGACCAGCAATTCGAGCAGGCGCAGGACGTGCGAGCGCTGGATGCCGTAGCCAGCGCAGATCGCTTCCGCTGCCTCGATATCCCAGCCACCCGCGAAAATCGCCAGCCGCCGGAAGAGAACACGCGCTTGCCCCTTGAGCAGTTCGTGGCTCCAGCCAATCGTCTCGTGCAGGGTTTTCCGGCGTGGCAGCCGCCCGGAGCGCGTGGGCAGCAGCGCAAAGCAGTCGTCAAGACGGGCGGCGATACGCGCGACATCCAGCAGCTTGACACGTGTGGCCGCCAGTTCGATGGCGAGCGGTATCCCGTCGAGCCGCGCGCAGATCTCCGCCACTGAACGCGCGTTCTCCTGGGTGAGGGCGAAACCGGGCTGGCTGAGCGCGGCGTGTTCGCAGAAAAGCCGCACCGACTCATTTTCACGCAAGTGCGAGAGCGTGGGCAGCGGGTCCAGAGTGGGCAGCGCCAGCGAGGGCAAGCGGAGCGCAGCCCCTCCGAGCGCGCAGCCCCTCTGAGCGCGCAGCCCCTCTGAGCCGTTCCGAGGAGGGGTTCCGAAGAGGGGTTCTGAGGAGGGCAAGCGGAGGTTCGCGCCAGGCTCATCGCTGGCAGGCCCACGACTGGTGATCAGGATGCCGATTCGTGGGCAAGCGCCGAGCAGTTCGCTGCCAAGCTGCACGCAGGCATCTATCAGATGCTCACCGTTATCCAGTATCAGCAGCAGGCGTTGCCTGCCCAGCCAGGTCGCCAGCGATGTGGTAAGCGCGCGTCCTTGTTCTTCATGGATGCCAAGCGCCACCGCCACTGCTTGCGGTATCTGCGATGGCTCGGAGACTGTCGCCAGTTCGACGATATGTATCCCATCGGGATAGGATGCGCGCAGATCGTCGGCCACCTGAATGGCAAGCTGTGTCTTGCCGCTGCCGCCCGCGCCCCAGAGCGTGAGCATACGCGCCGCGGTAAGCGCCTGACACGCGGCGGCGCGTTCGTGTACGCGGCCAATGAACGGGGTGCGCCGCTCCGCCAGACGCCGGTCCAGACCACGCCAGCGCGGGGAATCATCATGAGCGGTTGCCGCTTCCGCTTCCGGCGCCGCTGCTGTTGCCACTGCTTTGCGCCGTCGTATAGACGTGCGTGGCGCGGCGCTGGCGGTGGGGTGCGCGCTCGTTGGCTTCGGCGTGGGAGCGACAGGATGTGATGTGCGGATCGGCCTCGGCTTCGGCAGCACCTTTCCTCCCACGATATCCTCGTATAAGCGCCTGGTCTCCGTCGCCAGTTCGGCACTGGACAACTCCGGCCCCGCTGGCAGCTCCATCACATCGTATTGGTTCACGCGGCGCAGCGCCTCAACCAACTGGTGATACTGGCCTCGCGCCTGATCTGGCTTGCCGTCGAGCGCATACAGGCGCATCAAATCTCTCCGCGCCGTCTGGCGGGTGGCATCCCGCGCGATGGCCTCGTGCAGGCTCGCGATAGCCTCATCACGCTCGCCATGTTTTTCTAAGAATGCCGCTTGCTGCTCAAGCAGGTGGAGGTATTTGTCGTGCAGTGTGGTACGGTCGTATCGGGTCAGCACCGCCATCGTTCCGTCGTGCGCGTCTTCGGGCAGCAGATCGCCGGTGTAGAGATCGCGTGCCGCACGATAGGCATCGCGGCTGGGGTGTAGATGTGCCCTGTCGCAGGCCTTCGCAAAGGCGGCGACATCGGTCCAGCAGGGATATGCGCTGCTGCCCAGAACTAAAATGCCCTCGTGTTCCACGCGCAGATACATCCAGGGAGTTCCTCTGCGATGTCCTGGCTCAAGCACGCGGCGCAGATCGCCTTTGACGCCGTTCAAGCTATTCTCTCGGTCCGAGACCGCATGGTCGCCTTCCTCGGGCCAGAGCCAGGCGCTCGCCGTATCGCGGCTCAGCCGGTAGTGGCGGGCCAGCGCCAGAGCCTTGAGCAACGTTTTCGCATTGCGCTGACGCCAGGTCGCACCTTCGATCACCCGCGACCCCACACACACCCGCAAGCCACCGAGCAAATAGATACGCAGCGTCTTATCATCCTGGGGAAGGGTAGCCACCGCCATCAGCCTACCTCTGCTTTTCTATGGCAATTCTATGACCGTACTCCCCATGTGCTCAACTACGTTGACGCTACACCATGGCGCTTCCACTCGACCGTGGCATCAGTCGCGGGCGCAATTCATTATATCAGACTACGATTTGTTGCTTCCACCAATCAGTGTAGCACTAAACCGTCTGGGTGCTGTAGACTAAAATGCGTAATGATAGGTGGGTGAGACAGGCTGGCATGAACGCTGCCTGTCGGCCCACGCAGAGACTTCACGATGAAATTGCGTCCCACCCGTTTGACAGCCTGCGGTAGGCCCAGGTATACTGATTTGGTACATCTTGTCGGAAGGGATTTGAAGTAGACCATGAAGCGAACGTGGCAGCCAAAACGCATCCCGCGCAAGCGTGAGCATGGCTTTATGAAGCGAATGGCGACACGCTCTGGCCGCAGAGTGCTCAAGGCGCGTCGGCTCAAGGGCCGCTGGCGTCTGACCGTCGTCTAGACAACAGCGCCTCTCGCGTGTTGCGTCACAGTGCGTCTCGCCCCGGTTCGCGCATGGCTTCGTTGCCAGAGCCGGATGCGAGGCGCATTCTGTGTACCCGTTGAGTTATGTCGTCGTATCCTGGTGTAGTCTTTTGTATATCGTCTCGCGTGGCGGGGAACTCGCCCTATGTCACCGGTTTAGCTGTATGCCGTCTGGGCCACCGCGTGGAACATGATGAACGCGCCAAACGTATTCCCAGTAATCAGCGCTTTCGGCAGGGTCAGCGGCTGCGCTCATCACGAGACTTTCAGCGCGTGCGCCGCCAGGGTCGCCATCTGAGCGGCGAATGCCTTACGCTTGGCTATGCGCGCCAGGGCAAAGACGCCGGAGAGACGCGGGTTGGCTTCTCGGTGAGCAAGCGGGTCGGCAATGCGGTCGTGCGAAACCGCGTCAAGCGGCGGCTGCGCGAAATCACGCGCCGTATGCTTGCTGATCTGCCGGCGGGGTGGGATATCGTGTTCAGCGCGAAACCTGCCGCGGCGGCAGCGGACTACGCGACGTTGGCTGCCAGCATCGGCGATCTCTTTCGCCGCGCCGGCTGGCGGAACGAAGCGCGGGTATCACAGACAATGGTGAAGTAATCGAGGCATGTCGTGAAATATGTAGGCATGGGGCTGATCCGAATCTATCAGCGCACCTTTTCGGTGATCTTGCCACCGAGTTGCCGCTTTACGCCTTCGTGCTCGCAGTACGGCTACGAAGCCGTCGAGAAGTACGGGTTGTTGCGCGGCGGTTGGATGGCGATCAAGCGTATCGGACGGTGCCATCCGTTTTATCATGGGAATCTCTACGACCCCGTCCCCTAACCAAGAGGACGACATGCGAGCGGCGCCTGGTCGCGGCGCGGGATGTGATGTGATGTACAATGCGCAGCATCATCCTCTGCCGTGGCATCTGGAACGAGCGCAGGGAGGTGGCGCGCCGGCGAGGCGCGCGAGTTCGAGCAATTGACGCGCCGGCGCGTCGCGCAGTGCGTGGGGAGGCAACCCGCGCGAGCAGACGCCGCAGGGGAGGATAGACATCCGTGGCATTCTTACAGCCAATAGGCGATTTGTTTCACGTCCTATTTTACGAGCCGATCTTTAACGTCCTCATGCTCATCAACTGGACGGTAGATCACATTATCCCTGGCATCTCGTTTGCCATCCCGATCATCATTCTGACGCTGCTGATGCGCGTCTGCCTCATTCCACTCGTTCGCAAGCAGTTGCGCTCGCAGAAGGTGATGCAAGAGCTACAGCCCAGGCTCGCCGAACTCAAGCGCCAGTATGCGGGCGATCAGGCAGGCATGCTTCAGGCGCAGCAGGCGCTCTTCAAGGAGCATGGCTATAGCCCGATTTCGGGGTGTCTGCCGCTGCTCATTCAGATGCCCTTCCTCTATGCGCTCTACTATTCACTGTTTGAGGTGCTCAATAAGAACCCCGCGACTGAGACCGTCGCGCATCATATCCAGCGTATCAACAATGACATCTATCCGTTCCTGCCACACGTCACCGTCTTGCCGCCGACGCACTTCCTCTGGATGAACCTCAGCGCCCCCGATCCGTTGCACATCCTGCCCCTGCTCGCTGGCCTGCTGACCTTCGTGCAACTCCGCATGGCGATACCGCACCGCAAGAAGCCCGCGCCCGGCACGCCAACCGACGCGACCTCGCAGGCGACGAAGATGACGCAATACCTGATGCCGGTTATGACCTTCATCTTCGGCCTCAACTTCCCCGCTGGTCTGCCGCTCTACTGGTCCGTCAGCACCGGTTTCTCGGCCGTGCAGCAGTATTTCATCGGCGGCTGGGGATCGCTCTTCGTCGGCATCCCCGGTATGGAACGCTTCGTCCCCGAACCGAAGGATGCCCTGCCGCCGCCCGCGTCACGCGCCCGCCCCGGCACCGCCGCAGCGATTCGCGCAAGCACAGCGGGAGCCGCACCGCCACCAGCCCAGGCGGATTCTGGTGGCGGCGGGTTCTTCAAGCGCCTGCGCGACCAGATGTCCGCCGCGCAACAGGTGGCCGTCGCACAGCAGCAGGCGCGCGAACAAGGCGCGGGCGGCAAGAATGCCAAAAATGGCACTGGTGCGGGTGGGCGCGGTGCGGTGATCGTGGACAGCACCGCAACGGTGAGCGGCAATGGCAACGGCGCGACGCAGCCGAAAGCCGCGCCACGCCCCAAACGCAGTAGCGCACGCGATAGCGGTCCAATGCTGGTGAAGCCCTCACAGAGCAGCGCCACGAGCGCCAAGAAGGAACTGCCCGAACAGGCAATTGCGCGCGATGCGGTGGATGCGACGCCGGATGTTGGCAGCGAGCGGCCGGAAAAAGAGGTCGTGCGCGCCGCCAGTGGCGCAGGCTCTGCCAGCACAGCCAAAGGCAGCAGCGCCGGGCGCGTCTCGTCCAGCCAGAATACGCGCCCTGCGGCGCAGCCCGCGCGCAAAGGCCAGAATCAGGGCCAGGCCAAGGGGTCAGCATCCGCGCGTAATCGTAGCGGTCGCCCGAAGGGAGGCAAATAAGTGGAAGGCGCAGTCGAAGCTTCGGGAAAATCTATCGAAGACGCGATTCTCCAGGCGCTGGCGCGGCTGGGGCGCAATCGCGATGAGGTCGAAATACAAGTGTTACAGGAACCGAGCCGCGGCACCCGTGGCATGGGCGCGCGTGAGGCACGTGTGCGCGTCTATCCCAAGGCAGGCCGCGCTGCTCGCCCCGCGCCAGAGCCGCTCGCCGACGCGGACGACTATGCGGACGACTACACACCAGAGGACGCTCGCGATGAAGAGACGCTCGACGCGGAGTATGCCGAGGGCTACGAGGCCGACGCCGATGCCTATCCGGTGATCGAAGAACTGACGATCACACCTCTGCGCGAGCTTCTGCCAGAAGACGCCAGCATCGAAGAATTCGCCGTCGAAGCGCTGCGGCAAATCCTCGGCCATATGGGCGTGCGTGCGGCCATCGAGGTCAACGAACCGCCGGAAGGCGAAGAAGAAAATGAAGATACGCCGCTGATTCTAAACATCCGTAGCGACGATCAAACCACCCTTAGCCTCTTGATTGGGCGGCGCGGCGAAACACTCGCGTCGCTGCAATTGCTGGTCAATCTGGTGGTCAGCAAGCAAACTGGGCATCGCGAGCATGTCATCGTGGACGCCGAAGACTACCGCGTGCGTCGCGAACATAATCTGCGCTCGATGGCGCTGCGCGTGGCGAATCAGGTCCGGCGCTCAGGCCATCCCATCACGCTTGAGGCCATGCCGCCCAATGAACGTCGCATCATCCATATGGTGCTGGCCGAGACTGGCGACATCGCCACCGAAAGCACCGGCGAAGGCGACCAGCGCCGTGTGGTCGTCTCGCTGAAGCGTCCGGTTCGCGCGTAGCGGGGGAGCCAGCCGTCCCCGTTCGTTCGGAGGTGGTTGCGTGGAAGATGCGGGAGATGCGCCGGAGTTTCTCGCCATTGGGCATGCCACGCGCGACCTGCTGCCCGATGGTAGCTGGCGGCTTGGCGGCACCGTCACGTTCGCCGCGCTCACCGCGCAGCGCCTCGGACTGCGTGCCGCCATTGTCACCAGCGGCCCGCCCGAGATCACAGCCGCGTTGCGTGCCGCGCTGCCGGACGTGGCGCTGGCCATCGTCCCCTCACCCTCCGCCACCACCTACGAGAATATCTACCAGGATGGCGCGCGCCGCCAGTATCTGCGCGACCGCGCCGCGCCGCTTCGTCCCGCCGACATTCCCGCCGCCTGGCGCGCGGCTCCCGTCGTCTTGCTCGCGCCGCTGGCCGGCGAGGTGGCCCCGGAGCTTGCGGCTGCATTCCCCAGCGCGTTGGTCGCGGCGACACCCCAGGGATGGCTGCGCCGCTGGGATGCCGCTGGCTACATCACCCCTGGCCCTCTCGAAGACGCCCATACCCTGCTCCCCGCGCTGCGGGCGCTGATCCTCAGTCGCGACGACCTCGCACCGCCGTCCAGTTCCGCCGCCGCGCTGACCGCCGCCACCGACCAGATCGCCGCATGGGCAAGCGCCGTCCCGCTGGTGGTGGTGACACGTGGTCCGGCTGGCGCGCTGCTGCATAGCGCAACGGCGATACCAGAAGCGTTCGCAGGCTACCCTGCGCGCGAGGTAGACCCCACCGGAGCGGGCGATGTCTTCGCCGCTGCATTCCTCTGCGAGTTGCATGCGACAGGCGATGCTCGCGCCGCCGTAGACTTCGCCAATCGCGTCGCCGCACTCTCGGTGGAGCATCCCGGCGCGAGCGGCATCCCCACACGCGCCGACGTAGCCACGCGCTTTCCGGCGCCATGAACGGCGCGGCGCTCCCAATGCATTGGAAGCGCCGCGTATGTATGTGAATATGTATACGTCGCTGGCTATCTCATCACTGCCCCTGCTGCTCCAGCAACTCGCGCAGCGCGGAGAAGCGATCGTCCACTGGTTCCGGCGGGCAATCGCATGGGCCGTCGTTGAGATTGCGCCCGCAGGTGGGGCAGAGGCCCGCGCAGTCGTCTTTGCAGAGCGGCTTGACGGGCATCGCCAGCACCAGATTCTGCCGAATCGCCTCCCGCAGATCCAGCAGGTGATTGCGGTCCAGCGGGAACGCCAGATCATCGGCAGGAGGCGCGACGGGCACGCCAGTATTGACATCAATTGTCGGATAAAATTGCTCGCGCAACGGAAATCGCAGCGTCGCCACGAACGGCTCCAGGCAGCGGATGCACTCCATCTCCACAGGCACTTCGACATAGCCATCGGCGAAGATGCCCTGGTTGGTGCGATGCAGCTTCACCTCACCTTCCACCGGCCCCATGAGTTCGGCCTCGTTATCCTGTAGCTCCAGGTTGTCTTCGTCGTCGAGCGTGACCCGCTGCACGGTGCCAGTGGGCGCTTTCAGCAATTGCGCAACATTGTAGATCATCGTGGTAATACCCCTTGCGCCGCCGCGTTATTCCTGGGGCGACACACCCCTAGTATCGAATGCCCCGCCACTCTATGTCAAGCGAGCTGTGATGAGCAAATGCCCTGTCAGCACAGGCATCAACACAGGCGCTTGCGCCTCTAGCCCGCCTGTCCGCCAGAGTTGACAGCAGTGCGCGCCCATCGGTAGACTGGTCGGAGTGGGCGGAGATGGCAAAGAGGGAGCAATGGGGGCGCGCATGACGCAGGGACGGACCGGCGAGCGACACCAGCGCGGCGTAAGTTCGCGCGCACTGCCGCCATTGCTGATCGCCGTCCTCTGGCTGGTGATGCTCCTCTTCGCGTGCGGCGGCGTGCAGGTCGCCTCAGCCTTCTCCCACTCCAGCAGCAACATCCCGCTGCCAAGTACTCCTTCTAATACGCCGACCAGCACATCCGATCCCAGTCCGACCGCCACCTCCACGCCAAGCAA
Source organism: Ktedonobacterales bacterium (assembly GCA_030167145.1). Taxonomy (GTDB): domain Bacteria; phylum Chloroflexota; class Ktedonobacteria; order Ktedonobacterales; family JADMIN01; genus SMAG-U1939. The sequence continues at coordinate 2,700,539 of CP126532.1, forward strand.
AGGCCCGCCGCCGACGCGCACGCCACCACCGGGCACCGCGACGCCGAGTACGACAACGACGCCCACTGGCACAGCCATTCCGCCGACGGCGACCGCGCCGCCATCTGGTGGCGGCAACAATGGCGGCGGTGGCCCGATTGGTCCCCAACCAACCAAAGTAGTGTTTACGCAACCGACCGCCGCCGCTGGCGCGAATGGTCCGCTTCAGGGCCTCGCGTCGGGAACGTTCGCCTCGAACGGCCTGCTGCTGGCCACGACCTCCGGCTGCATCGTCGCGCTGCTGGGCGTCATCATCGCCGCCATCGCGCTGATGGTGTTGCTGCGCGACGGGTACGGTCCTTTCCTGCGCGTGCTGCTGCTGGACAAGCGCGCCAAGGCATCATCCCCGGCGGGCGCTGATCCGTCCGATAGCGGCATGAACGGCATGAATGGCGCGAATGGCATGATGGGCAGCGGCGCGCTATGGGAGGGCGACCCGCGCGTCGGCTACGATGATCGCCCCTATAGCTCATCACGGCAGCCAAGCGCACGACGCCCGGCCTACGACGACCAATACGACCAGGATGACCGCTATGATCGCGGCAGTGGCACCGGCAGATACCCCCGCACACCCGCGCCCCCCGCACGCGGACCATCCAGCGGGCGCACCCCCCCACCGCCCGCACGAAACCGTCCCGCCAGCGGGCGCACCCCCCCGCCGCCCCCGCGCCGCCGCGACAACTGGCGCTAGGCCAGCGCGTACTGGCGCTCGTGGTGTGATATGGCTGTGAACCTCGCGGCGCGTGCCATGCAAATACCTGCACGTGGCATACTGGAATCGTAGTGTGCCCATTGTGCCCACGCGCTCTGTATTCGGGCCGCTCCCATTGTTGTGAGCCTGCCCCGCGAGACGAGAGAAAGGACCATCCGCATGGTGCCGACACGCCCCACCCACCCGTTCTGGATGTATGAGGAGATGCAGGCGACGCCCGCCGCGCTGGACCATGCCCTCGCGCCCAGCGCCGCCGAGCGCAGCGCACGCGAAGAACTGGCGACGCGGCTGGCCACGGCCCGGCGTGTCTACCTCACCGGCTGCGGCACCGCGTACCATGCCGCGCTGGTGGGCGCGGCATTTCTGCGCGACTTCACCGCTGGGCAAGTAGACGCACGCGCCGTGCAATCGTTCGAGCTGGCGCATTACGCGCAGCCCGGCCCCGGAGCCAACGACCTGCTCATCGCGCTCAGCCACAGCGGCAAGCCCACCGCGACCAATGCCGCGCTCGCTCGCGCCCACGGCGCCGGCGCTTACTGCCTCACCATCACCGGCAACCCCACCAGTCCCGCCGCCCAACTCGCTCAGGCAGTGATCGAGTACGGCTACGCCGAGGCGAAGTCATTTACCTACACCATCAGCTACAGCCTGATGCTCGCCGTCCTGGCCGATCTCGCTGCGCACACTGCCACCCATATACACGGCGCCGGCCCCAGTGCGCTGGCGCTGGCTGCGCCCGTGCGCGAGCTGGCGCGCTGGCATCGCGAGGCGCTGGCGCTGGAACCGCAGATCGAACCACTGGCGCTGCGGCTCGCCCAGCATCCACGGTGGATCTTCGCGGGCGCGGGCGGCAACTACGCCACGGCCCTCGAAGCCGCGCTCAAGATGCAGGAGACAAACTATACCGCCAGCTTCGGCATGGAGATGGAAGAAGTGTTGCACGGCCCGGTCGCCGCGCTGGGCGATGCCGTGCTGGTGGTGATCGCCCCGCCAGGGGCGGCGCGCACACGCGCGCTTGATCTGCTGCGGGCCGCGCGTCTGCTCGGCAGCGAGACTATCGCCCTCGGCGCCACCGGCGATACAGAGCTAGCGGGTGCCGCGGGCACGCTCATACCGCTGCCCACGGGTCCCGAGGCGCTCTCACCCGCGCCGTATCACGTGCCGCTGCACATGCTCAGCTATTGGGTCGCCGTCGCGCGCGGCACGAACCCCGACCTCATGCGCCGCGAACACGCGCCCTATCTCGACGCGCGCCACGCCTACACGCTGTAACATCCGCCCTTTGCACGAGACACCAGGAGCTATCATGACACGACTGCGTACTGTCCAGTTCGGCGCGGGAGTCGCCGGTGGACTGCTGGCCATTGCGGGCTTTGTCGCCGCGCTCTTCGCGCCGCTGCGCTACTGCACAGAGACCATCCCCAGCGGGGGCATATGCCCAGCCAGCGCCATACGCTCCGCCTCATTGCTCCAGGTACATCCCTCTGCTGGTGTCTGGATGTACCTGTGCGGCATGGTGGTGGCACTGCTTGCGGCGGCGGGTGGGGCCATCATCGAAGCACGCACTGGCCAGCGCACCGCGATTCTGCCGCTGTGGATCGGCGCGGTGCTTGCCTTCATGGGCTGCGCGTTCAGCGCGCTGGGCATCGGCCTCTTCTTCCTGCCCGCCGTGCTCGCCATCCTGCTCGCGGGCTTCGCCTCGCTCCTGCGCCGCCGCAGCCGTGCGGGCCTCCCTCGTTCCGTGCCTGGCTCTGCCAAAAAAGACCGCATTTGAGGTGGGGAGCGCAGTGGCACTATACAGCCATTCGCCGTACACGCTTGACGCGCGTGTGTCAGGCTGGTAAATTAGGCGGCAAACAGACACAGGAGGCCCGCCTTGGACGCCAGCGTCAACACACCCGCGCCAGTAGCGGCGGAAGAACAACCCAGGCGCCCGCTCTCGATCACCATCCTGGCGATCTTCTCGCTGCTGCTGGCGCTCATCACCGGCATTCCGCAGCTCTACTATGTGCTGTTCGCGCTCAATCAGCACATCTTCCCGATTGGCCCGAACGCCAATCCACTGGGCCAGATCTGGTACTGGTATATTCTCAAGGGCGATCAGGGTGGCTACCTGAGCGTAGACCCTGGCACGCTTGCCGGCGGCATCGAAGACGCCTTCATGATGGCCCCACTCTACTTGCTCACCGGCATCGGCCTGCTGCGGCTGCGCGCGTGGGTGGTGCCAGTAGGGCTGATTACGGGCGCGATGATCTTCTATGCCATCCTCTATTTCTTTTTCAGTGGTATTCTGGTTGCGAATGCGTCAACAGCGGATGTCATCACCGTGATACTCTCAAGTGTGGCCTATCTCGCCTATCCGCTCTGGCTCGTGCCGGTGCTGCTCGTGCGTCGCTCACTGTTCACACAGCGCAGACCCGCATGACCCTAGCGCCCGGCACGAATGGCCAGATGGAGCGATCCAGTTCAGGAAGCTGAGTGCTATCGTATGGCCAGGAATTCTGACGACACACCCCGCTATAAAGTGCTCGTCATAGACGACGACCCGTTTCTCAACGAGATGATCGTTGAATCACTGCGTGTCTTCGGCAACTATGACGTGACCGCCGCCTTCGATGGCGCGGAGGGACTCGAACGCATCGCTGCCGATCCACCGCATATCGTCGTCATAGACGTGCGGATGCCGAAACTCGACGGCTATCAGGTGGTGCGCGCGCTGCGGGGCGATCCCGCCACCGCCGGTCTGCCGCTCATCATCCTTTCGGCAATGGTGCGCGAACGCGACAAGCTGGCCGGCATGATCTCCGGCGCGGATGCCTATCTCGACAAGCCCATCAACCCGCGTGCGCTGGTAGCCGCCATCCAGAAGGCGCTGGCGCTCTCCGAGACACAGCGCCGCGAACGCATGCGCCAGATCAGCGAAGGCGGCGCGGTACCAGGAACATCCGACGATGGGGCTGCCTCATGACTGAGCCAGATCGCCAGATTCCCGAAGCGCCCCTACCGCGTGATATGCGCCTTTCGCCCGCCGAGCGGGCGCTGCTCGATCACTACGACGCGCAACGCCGCCTCGCGCTGCTGCGCATCATCGTGCCCGGCCTCTTCGTCGTGGCGCTGCTCGCGCTGCCCTTCGGCATTCAGGCGGATCTCGAAGCGCATAGCATCACCAGCACCACGCAGGACGCCGTTGGCCTCATCGCCTTTGCTATCGCCTTTTGGGCCACCCGCAACCAGCGCGCGGATCTCGCCTCCGCCGCGCTCTTCGCGGGCATCTCTGGCACGGTCGTGCTGCTGCTGCTCAACGACGGGCCGCTGAACAACATGCTTGACCTGACAGCCGTGCCGGTCTTCGCGCTCTTCACACTGCCTATCGCCATCGCGGGCATCTTTGGCCGTCCGTACCTCGTGGCGCTCGCCACGCTCGCCTGCGTCACCTTCACCCTGCTGGTGATGCTGCTGACCCCACACACGCCCGCGCTCCGCGCCGCGCTGGATCAGTCGGGTGGGCTGGCGCTCTTCACCATTCCCATCTCCGCGCAGATCGCCCTCGGCGTGCTGATGTTCGCCGCCAATCGCGGCTTCCGCCGCACGGTGCGCGAGTTGGGCGCGGCGCGGCTGGCCTACGCCCGCGAAAAAGAGATGGACATCATCAAAGACCGCTTCATAGATAGCGTCAATCACGAGCTGCGCACGCCGATCATGGCGCTGCAAGGCTACATCGAATTGGCGCGCACGCTCGGCACACGCGGGTCGTTTGAGCGCCAGGAATACATGCTCGAACGCGCTGAGCAGGCCTCTGACCATCTGGTTGGCATCGTGCGTTCGGTGCTGAGTGCGCGGCGTGTGGAGACCGACGCGAACGCGCTGACCCTCTCGCGATTCGCCTTGCGCCCGGTCATCATCGCGGCCACGAGCCTGCTCGACCCACGCGAGGCGGGCGAGCAAGACCGCGCGCTGCATTTGCGCGTGCCCGATGATCTGCGTGTCTACGCCGATGAAGATCTCGTGCGCCAGGTGACGTTGAACTTACTCTCGAACGCCGCCAAGTATTCTCCGCCCGGCAGCCCGATTGAGGTAGATGCGCGCGTCGTCGCCCCCGCGACCTCGCTGCTCTCCATCGCGCGGCTGCGTCGCGGCACACCACAGCAGCCAGTGGTCGAGGTATCTGTACATGACCACGGCCTCGGTGTACCGCCAGAACAAGCAGGGCTGCTATTTCAGCGTTTCGTGCGGCTAGAGCGTGACACCGCCTCGGCAATTCCTGGCACGGGGCTGGGACTGGCCATCTGCCGCGCCTACGTTGAGGCGATGGGCGGCAGCATCTGGCTTGAGAGCGACGGGCTGCCCGGCGGCGGCTCTACCTTCCGCTTCACTCTGCCGCTCGCCGACGCCACTGACGCCACTGACGCCACTGACGCCACTGACGCCACCGTTGCCCCTCCCATCGTTGGTGCGACGCCCCAAACCGACGCGCCAGCCGCCACACGGCACGATGGACGCATGCCGTCTGCTTGAGCCACCATTGGGCGCGCTTGCCGCGCTTGCCGCGCTGGGCTGATTCTGGTACAGTCTGGCAGGTGATACCGATGCGCGCCAACGCCGTGCGCGTCGCCAACGCATACCATCGCTATTCCACAGCAGGAGGCGCTGCGCCATGTCTACACCCGACACTCCCCAGGGACAGCAGCCATATCCGCCCACGACGCCCCCGCAGCAACCCCATCCCACCGCGCCGCAGCCACCGCAGCCACCGCAGCCACCGTATCCTTACCCGCCGGCATACGGCCAGCCCGGCGCCTACCCACCGCCCTATTCCTACCCCTATCCCTATGCGCCTGTGCCACCTCAGCAACCAAGACAATCGCACAAAGCGCTGTGGATCACCCTGAGCATTCTCGGCGGCGTCATCCTGCTCAGTTGCGTCGCCTGCTCCGCCTTCGCGGCCATTTCGGTGAATCGGTTGGGCAAGCAGATCACCAGCAGTCTGGGACCAACACTGACAGCGCAGGAATTCTGTTCCGATATGGAGATACAAGACTACGACAGCGCGTATAGCCTGTTCTCCGCCAACCTCCAGAGCCAGATCACCTCGGACCAGTGGAACGCGAAAAATCAGGCGCGCGACCTGCACGATGGACAAGTCACCACCTGCACCGTCCTGTCAAATAGCAATCTGCCACAGGGTGGCCGCGCCAACATCCAGATTCAGATCACGCGCAACAGCGATACTCCCAGCACCAGCACCACAATCACTGGCAGCCAAACTGGCGTCCTCACCATCATCCAGGAGGGCAGCCAGTGGAAGATTGACAACATTGACGTATCACTCGACCTGACACCCTAGCCATACTTTTCTTCGCGATGCTCATCTAGCCAGCGCGCCACATCTTCGTCAGTTGGCGGAGGGGTATTGTCGCGTGCGAGCAGGCCTCTTAGACGTTGAAGCGCCGCACTCTTTTCGCTCGCGGACACAGACTCGCGCGGCGTTACCGATTGCAGGATACGGTACGCCAGCGACAGACGATCTTGCGCGGGCCAAGCGCTCACCGCCTCGAAGATCTCATCCACCGTTGCGCCGCTCATCGTAACCCTCCCTGTGGAAACACTGTAGTGTCCCCATTGTACCTCGTCCTTGGCGCAAATGGGAAGGAAGCAGCTACGGCAACGTGGAGCATATCGTCCTACGGCGTCATCGTGTCTTCGAGCGCGAAGCCAACCTCCAGCGTCACCTGATATTCGATGCCGCCACCGCTGAGCTTGCCGCGCTCCTCCTTGACCTCGAACCATTCGATGTTGCGCAGCGTCTTGCGTGCGCGGTCAACGGCATGCCGTACCGCGTCGTCGAAGCCCGTATCGGACGTGCCCACCAATTCCGTTTTCCGATAGACCTTCCCGTGTGTGGTTGCCATAGCTCTACCCTCCCGACTGGAAATACAGCGCTACGTGGGCAAGCCAGCACGAACCGGACCACTACACGAACCAGGCTACTATCGGACGAGCGCCGCACTGTCATCGCCGGTAATCCACGAGCAGTCGCTGGTCGCGGATGAAGCGCTGTACCGTCCGGCCAGAGGGCACCGTGACGAGCCGCGTGGTGCGCTCGCGCGCCAGCACGAAGTTGAAAGCGGTGCTCGAATTATCCGGCACGGACCAGAGCGGACGCGCGAAGATGGGCTGCACGATCTCCCAGCCGTCGGCCAGCGCGGCGCGCAGTTCGCCGAACTTCTGCCGCACGGTGACACCGCCCTTCCCAGACGCCGCAACCGTCGCCGTTATGCGTTTTCGCGTTGCCATACTCAGCCTCCTCTTTCATCGCTCGCCCGCCTGGATCGCTCACCGCGTGTGCCCCGGTCGTAGGGGCGTCCGCCGGACGCCCGTTCGCGCCATCACCCCTGCGTATTCGCCTGCCCCCCCGCATCCGGCGGAATCTGGTAATACGCGAAGAGTTGCTGCGCCAGCTCGCGCCAGAGTGGCGCCGCTGCCGTCGCGCCGTAGATCGTCGTGCGCGGATGATCCAGCTTCACCAGCATCACGAAACGTGGGTCTGTCGCTGGCGCATAACCAATGACCGAGGCGTAGGTGATCGTCGGTTGCGCCGGGTCCGGTGTCGAGGTGCCGGTCTTCGCCGCCACCGCATACCCCGGCAGCAGATTCATCTGTGTCTCGGTGTATGCGGAATCCACCAGCATCTGCGTCACCGTCTGCGCGGTATCGGCGCTCACTGCCCGGCGCACCGGATATGGCCCGTAGGTCGTCGTCGCGCCGCCTCCGCCATCGGCGGTCGTGCTCGCCACGATGTACGGGCGCATCAGCACGCCGCCGTTCGCCAGCGCGCCATATGCCGCCACCATCTCCAGCGGCGTCACCGCCATGCCCTCGCCGAATGCGTTCTCGGCCAGCCGCAGCGCGCGCTGCCCCTGCGTCTTGGCTGGCTCCAGCCAGCCCGACGACTCCGATGGCAGGTCTACGCCCGTCTTGCTGGTGAGGCCGAACGCCGCGAGATACTTGTCATAGCGGTCGCCGCCGACATGCGCCGAGACCGTCGCCGCACCAGTATTCAGCGAATATTCCAGCACCTGCGTCATGGTCATGGTGCCGTGCGCCTTGCCATCCCAATTGTGGATGCCAACGCCACCCGCCCAGAACACCCCACTGTCGTAGTAGGTCGTGTCGGGCTGGATCACGCCACTATCCACACCTGCCGCCATCGTAATCCCCTTCATCACCGAACCGGGATCATACACACTGCTCACCGCCGGATTCACGAAATCTGCCAGCGGCGCCTGCCCGTAGCGATTCGGGTCGAACGATGGCACGCTCGCCAGCGCGATCAGCGCGCCCGAACGCGGATCCATGACGACCACCGTGCCGCCGTCAGAATGCGTTGCCGCGACCGTCTGCGCCAATTCCTGCTCGACCCAATATTGCACGTTCGCATCCAGCGTCAGCGTCACATTCGCGCCGGGAATCGCGGGCGTCTGCCGCTGCTGCGCCGTCGCCAGCGGATTGCCCTGCGCGTCTACCGCCGTATAGAGCAGGCCAGGCGTTCCCGCCAGCAATTGCTCGTATTCCGCTTCCACGCCGTACTGCCCCGTTCCATTCTGGCCGCCGAGAAATCCCAGCGCCTGCCCCGCCAGCGAACCCGCCGGATACATGCGCTGCACCACCGGAATCAACGCGATGCCTGGAAGCTGATTCTGCTGGCTCAGGCGCATCACCGCGTCGCTCTGTTCCTGCGATAGCAGCAGCGTAGCGCCATCCGCGCCGCGCAGCTTCACGTACTGCCCCGGCACATCGAGCTGGCCGCGCACCAGCGTCACCGGCAGATTCAGCGCCAACGCCAGATTCGCCACCGTCGTATCGAGCATGTTGACTCCGTTTACGTCGCGTATCACGTCCGGGTCGGCGATCACCGAATCGTGCGTGATGCTCACCGCTAGCAATCGCCCGGTCGCATCGAAGATGCTGCCCCGGCCCGTCGCCAGTGTGAACTGGTGCGCATGCTGGGCATCGGCCCAGGCGGCTAGTTGCGTATGCCAGGAAGTCTGCCAGTAGGCCGTCTTGCCAAGCAGCCCCGCGAGCATGATGCCCGCCAGCGCCAGCAACACGCCCTGCCGCACTCGCGCCCGCGCTCGCATCGCATCATCAGCCTGATCGCGCGCTCGCGCCTCTTTCACGTCCAGCGGCTTCGCATTGCGCCAGCCGGAGCGCATCGGCGGCCACTCGCGGCTCACGACTGGCCTCCCGCCGCCGTCGCCACCTGGACCGCCAGGATTTGCGCCGTGCCCGCGGGCGCGGGCGCCAGGCCCAATTCCCGCGCGCGCGCGTCAATGTACGCCGGACTGGTAGCCTCGCCCAATTGCTGGCGCAGCAGCGCGTCTTGCCGCGCAATCCGCACCTGCTCGGCTTGCAGCGTCCGCAGGCGGTCATTGGCCGTCGTCACGCCGGACACTTCGCTCAGGTAGAGGAACGCCACCAATCCGATCAGCGCCACCCCGAAGAGCACCCGCGCCACCGGCGTCCGCACTGCCATTCGCACCCGCTCGCGCCAGCTCGGTTCGCGCTCCTCCTCTGGCCCCGCCAGCGGATCGTCTCGCTCGCTCATGCGACCCTCCCCTTCCTTCCGCTACGCCGACATATCGTTATGTCACGTAGCGTCCAGAGCGGAGTAACGCAGAAGTTGTGCCGAGTCGCAAGTTCATCACATCGCTCTATTCGATTGTTCACGTACTCTATTGTCCGTAGGGGCGTCCGGTGGACGCCCGTTCACTGGACGTCCGCGACCGCCATCACGCCTCACCGAGCCGTTCCGCCGCGCGCAACTTCGCGCTGCGCGCCCGTGGGTTCGCGGCCATCTCCGCCTCGCTCGCCGTGACTGGATGGCGCGTCAGGATGCGCAGCCGGGGCGAGCGCCCGCACATGCAGACCGGATACTCCGGCGGGCAGATGCAACCTTTCTCCTCGGCCTGGAAGAACTGCTTGACGATGCGATCTTCCAGCGAGTGAAAGCTGATCACCGCCAGCCGTCCCCTTGGCCGCAGCAGGTCCAGCGCCGCTGGCAGCGCCGCCTCCAGGCTGGCTAGCTCATCGTTCACCGCGATGCGCAGCGCCTGAAACGTCCGCGTCGCCGGATGTATGCCGCCCGGTCGCCCATGCACCACAGACGCCGCCAGCCCAGCCAGTTCATCGGTCCGGCGGATCGGCTGGCGGGCGCGCGCTTCGACGATCCGCCGCGCGATGGCCCGCGAACGCCGCTCGTCGCCGTAGCGCCAGAGGATGTCCGCTAGCTCCTCCGCTTCCAGCGTATTTACCAGATCGGCTGCCGATACCCCGCGCGCCGTATCGAAACGCATATCCAGCGGCGCGGCGCTGGCGAAGCTGAAGCCGCGCTCCCGGTCGGCAAGCTGATCCGAAGATAGCCCCAGGTCCAGCAGCACGCCGTCCACCGGCGCGAACTCCGCCTCTGCCGCCAGCCGCGCCATCTCCGCGAAATTGCCCTGGCGCAGCGTCAGCCGTCCCGACGCCACCGCCTCCGGCAGCCGTTGCTCGGCCCGCGCCAGCGCCAGCGGGTCGGCGTCAATCGCCAGCACCCGCCCATCCGGATCCGAATGTTCCAGCAGGAGCGTCGTATGCCCCGCGCCGCCGAGCGTGCCATCTATGTAGCGCCCGCCCGCATGTGGCGCGAGCAATCCCACCGTCTCCACCGGCAGCACCGGCACATGCACCGTGCCGCCATCTGGCGGCGCTGCCACTGGCGCGGACGCCATCTCAGCCGCCGTGTCTTGATTCTGCTCATCCCTCGGATTGTTCAGGTGCCGTTTGGGCTTCCGCGACTTCGCCATGCGCCCGCCTTCCGTATCCAGTCCGCGCAGGCGGACTTCGCGGCCCGTGGGCCATTCAGTCGCGGTTTCAACCGCCCGCCCATTCTAGAACGGCAACGGCAGGCCACTCAGGTCCTCCGCCGCCATCTCCTCCTCGAACGCCTCCCAGCGTTCGGGACTCCAGATCTCGAAGCGGTCGCGTGCGCCGACGATCATCGCCTCGCCGTTCAGTCCCGCGTACTGGCGGAACTTCAGCGGCAGCAACGCGCGCCCCTGTGCGTCCATTTCAAGTTCGGTGGAGTAGGCGAAGAAACGGCGCTCGGCGATGCGGCGCAGGCGGGCATCTGTGATGGCGGCAGCCATCTCTTCGGCCTTCTCTTCCCAGGTCTCCACCGGAAACACATAGAGGCAGTCGTCCACACCCCGCGTCAGCACCGCACCGCGCTCCAGTTTGGCGCGGAAGCGTGCCGGGATGGCAACGCGCCCCTTGGCGTCTACCGTATGGCGATTTTCCCCGAGAAAGATTGGCTTCGACATGGTGCCCCACTTTGCCCCACTTTGCCCCACATCGCTAGTATATGGCCCCCATCCGCCCGATGGAACCCCTTTATCCACGACTTTCTCCCCACCCGGTGGATAAGCCGTGGACAAACGGGCGTGTTCTCCACAAACCATGAAATATGCGGAAAGCCGCAGCGTATTTCTTCCTTGCGTGCCCGCTATGGAGCATCCTAACCCGGCCGCTTTGACTGTACGGGCTGGGCGCATCCCGTGCGCCTTCATCGCCCCTCGCTGGTGACGCCCTATCCCTGCGGGCGGGGCTTCGGCGCGGGCGCTGCAGGCGCGGCGCGCTCTTCTTCCTCGTCGTCCAAGTCGCGCAGCGGATTGAGCCAGCCAGCGAGGCCCGAACGTGGCGCGCCGATCAACTCCCACGCGCGTATCAGCGCCACACCGTAGATCGGCATCAGCAAAATGGAGAGCACATAGACCTCGCCAATCTCATTCGTGTGTTCGATCAACTGGATAGCGGTGAAGACCTGGAACGCATACAGGGTGGTTGTGCCAACGATCATGAAAAGCGTGCGCCCAACACTCCTCCACCGGCGCCCACTCGCCTCGCGTTGTAGCTCCGTCCGCACAAGTTGGGTTCCCGACATCACGCTAGTCAGCATGCCCATCGCGCCGAAAAACAGGGGCACCGCCCCGACGTTCGTATGTGGCAGCAGTGCGGCGCTGGAGACGAAAAAGCCGTTGACCAGCGCGGTAAAGGCGCTTGCCGCCACGGCCTGGCGCTCGCGCTGCGCCGTGCGCCCGAAGGTGCGCTGGGGATTGATCGAGATCGCGACGAAGAGCAGGCCAATCAGCGCTGCTCCCGCCCCGGCCATCGCCGCAAAATACGTATTGAAATCTTCAACCGTGATCGGCGCGCTAGCTAGCATCTCATGCCATCTCCTGCCTTGTCCTCGCATGCTGCGCCCGCTCGCGCACGTGCCACCGCATCATAGCATCATGGCCATCATCCATCCACATCTCCCCACTTCACGCCAATTTCACGTCAATTAGGGCGAATACTGTCCGCTTTCCGCTATACACTCAGAGATAGAGAAGTGTTCCTGAGTGTACCGGGAGGTGAGACGCCAATGGAACAACAGATGGGCAAAGCCGAACTGCTCGGCAAGATGCGCCGGGGCCGCGCCGCATGGGAGGACTTGATTGCCGAAGTCCCGCGCGAGCGCATGACCGAGCCAGGCGTTGAGGGCGATTGGTCGCTCAAAGATGTGCTAATCCACGTGGCGATCTACGAAGACTGGATGGCCGATCAGCTCGAAGGTCTGGCGCGCGGCGAGACGGACATGCGCGACACCTTTGCCATCCCCTTCGAGGTCAACGGCTTCGATGTCAACGAGCGCAACGCCTGGTTCTTCCGTGCGAACCGCGCCCGCGCGCTCGCCGACGTGCTCGCCGAAACGCAGCGCACCTTCCCGCGTCTGCTCGCTGCCGTAGAGCGCCTCACCGATGACGACCTTAACGAGACGCAGCGCTACGTATGGACCGGCGGCGCGCCCGTCTGGGACGCGGTGGGCGGCAATTCCTTCGATCACTACGACGAACACACGCCCAACATTCGCGCCTGGCTCGCCCGCAACGCCGCATAACCACCCCTGTTGTCTCTTCGTCTCTCGCGCCATCTCGTGTTGTTCGGGGTGGTCAGTTCCGCCCTCCACCACTTCAGGAGCGTTCGCATGCTGCGTACCGAGACCACATCCACCGATACCGCGCTGCTCATCATTGACGTACAAAACGGCCTCTTCGACGAAGTCTACGACGACGACCGCGCCGTGCTACAGCGCATCGCCACGCTCATAGAGCGCGCCCGCGCCGCTGGCGCGCCCATCATCTACGTCCAGCACGACGGCGGCCCCGGCCACCCGCTCGCGCCAGAGACCGACGCCTGGCGCATCCATCCCGCCGTCGCCCCGCGCCCCGATGACCTCATCGTGCGCAAGCGCGCCTCCGACGCCTTCTACAAGACATCGCTGCAACGCGCGCTGGATGCGCGCGGCATCTTGCGGCTGGTCGTCACCGGCGCGCAGAGCGAATTCTGCGTGGATACCACCTGCCGCCGCGCGCTCAGCCAGGGCTACGACGTCACGCTCGTCGCCGACGGCCACCAGACCTGCGACGCCAACGGCCTTTCCACTGAGCAGATCATCGCCTACCATAACGCCGTGCTGGCCAACCTTGCCCACCCCGACCACAGCATCACCATCACGCCAGCGGCGGACGTGACGTTCTGACCGCGCTCATTCCGTTGGGCTGGAGAGCCAGTCGTCTTCTGCGCCGGGTCGCGGCAGCCACGGCGGCAACGAAATCTCCAGCAGATCCGCCAGCGCCAGCACGTATGGCTCATACATCTGGCGCAGGTGGCGCAGCTTCATATCAGCTTCCTTGGTCTCGTGCGGCTCCATCTCCACGGTACGCAGCAACCCACGCAGCCGTGCCAGCGCCTCCGGCGGCAGACGGTCCTGCCCCTTGCGATGTTCCTTGTACGGCAGGAAATCCGCACCGAAGACCTGGCATAGATCCACCGCCGCGTGGCGCGCCATGGCGAAGGTGAGCCGCGCCTGATGCGTGGGAATGTCGTCAATGCCCGCCAGCACCAGCGCCGAGGCGTCTAGCACGACAGTCAGCGCGCTGAGCCACGCCTGGTTGTCGTGCTGCGAGCGGAAGTACGCCAGCGACGGATACGAAAGATGGCTCTCCATCAGTTCAGCGGACCACCGCTCCCAATCCAGCAGGAAATCCGGGATCGTATTGCGCGGGCAGTCCTCGCCGTGGCGGCGCAGCAGCTCGCCAGCGGTCGGCGGCGATCCGGCGCGGGCATCCAGCAGCGAGACACTGACTTCACGCCGAGAGAACGCCTGATACAGCACCGGCAGATAGCTGATAATCAGCGCGAGAAAGCCGAAGCCCAACCCCGCCTCCACCACGGCGATCAGGCGGCCCGCGCCGGTATACGGCACCAGATCGCCGAAGCCCAGCGTAAAGAAGGTGACGCCGCTGAAGTAGAGGTCGCTGCCGAAGCCGAAATGCTGCTCGAAGCCGCGCAACGGCGAGCCGAAGCTCCATTGCAGCAGCGCGAAACCCAGCACCAGCCCCACGGCCCAGGTGACCAGCAACAGGATCAGCGCCAGCGGGCCGAAGAGGCTCAGAAAGCTTTCACGCCGCCCTTCATTGTGCAGACGACGCGCCACCGCGCGCCACGGCGCCCACGTGACATCGTAGAACGCACGAGTCAGCCGCAGCTTGCGGCGCACCCGGCGCGGCAAGATGATCGTCTCGAAGGCGTCCCACAGGATCGAAACAATGATGATCAACGCGGCCAGCGCGGCGAGTATGTGCATCGGTGTTCCAGTCGGCCCGTATCGTCGGCGGCGTCCGGCGGACGCCCGCGCGCACGTGTGTTGGTATGGCTATGGAGAAGACACTATCGCCATATCTTACCGCATAGGCGGCAGATACGGCCTATGGATAATGCTGCCATGCGCGTGCGAGACGGCGTGCCTGCGGACCAGCACTTTTGACACACCCCGGCACGCGCGATACAATGAGGCCGAGCATTGAGGAGCGGCCCACCTATGAACAACAACATCGCCGCCGAACCGCGTATACGCCCGCCGTCGCTTCGTGCGCTGCCCTTGCTGCCCGCGCTAGAAAAGAAATTTAGCGCGCTGCCGCTGCTCTATCGTGTGCTGTTCGCCAATAGCATCGTCATCTTGATCGGCGCCACACTCGGCACCTCGCTCGCCACACGGCTCCAGGGCAATAGCCGCCCCATCGTGCTCGTCAGCTTCGTCGTAACGGGGCTGCTGATTAGCGTGGCGATCAATTTCGTGCTGCTAAAGTTGGCGCTGTATCCGCTGCACCGCCTGCGCGAAACGATGCGCCAGGTGCAGGCTGGCGATCTCACCCAGCAGGCGCCCGTCACCGGGCGCGACCCCGATGCCGACCAGCTAGCCGTGGCCTTCAACACGATGCTCTCCGCGCTCGAAGATCTGGCGAAATCGCGCGCCAGCCAGATTCTGCACGCGCAAGAAGAGGAGCGCAAACGCATCGCCCGCGAGCTACACGATGAAACCAGCCAGGTGCTTACCTCGTTGCTCATCAGCCTGAAGCTGTTGGAGGAAACCATCAGCGGCGACGAAACGCGCAAACGCATCGAAGATACCCGCGCACTCGCGCATCAGACGTTGCGAGCGGTGCGCAATCTGAGTATAGACCTGCGGCCCAGCGCGCTAGACGACCTGGGGCTGCTGCCCGCGCTGCGCTGGTACATGAAAGAATATCAGCAGAAGTGCGCCATCCAGGTCGAATTCAGCGCCACTGGCCTGAAAACCCGGCACTCGTCCGAGATGGAGACGGCGCTCTACCGCATCGTGCAGGAAGCGCTCACCAACACCGCCAAGCACGCGCATGCCCACAAAGCCTGGGTCACCGTAGATGAGGACGGCGAGCGTGTTCACGTGCGCGTCCGCGATGATGGCCGCGGCTTCGATGTGCCAGCGGTGCTCAAGACGCCCTGGCAAGATCGTGGGCTGGGCCTGGCCGGCATGATGGAGCGCGCCAGTCTGCTGGATGGCACGGTACGCATCATGTCGCAGCCAGGCAGCGGCACAGAGGTAGATGTACGCATCCCGCTCAGCACAGCGCTGAATGACGAAGCCGCGACGACCTCGCAGGCCAATGTAGCAGAGCAGGGCAATAGTCCAGACAGCGCGGCGCTTCCGGCCTGGACCTGACCCGCAGCGATGGAGCAATGGAATGGCGATTATATGACGCGCAGACTGATGAAGACACCTAGAGCAGAGAAAATGGGCACGGCATGAGAGACAACCTGATAGACTACATCAAAGCGAATACCGCGACCGATGCGCCGATGCACCCCAATGGGGGCTGCGAGAAGGTGCGCGTGCTGCTGGCCGACGACCATACGATTCTGCGCGCGGGGCTGCGGATGATGCTCAACGCGCAGCCCGACATTGAGGTCGTAGGCGAGGCCAGCGATGGCCACCAGGCCATTAGTGAAGCGCAGCGCATCCTCCCCGACGTGATCCTCATGGATATCACGATGCCCGAATGCAACGGCATCGAGGCGACACGCCAGGTGAAGCGCCTCCTGCCAGAGACGCGGGTGTTGGTGCTGACCATGCACGAAAATGAAGAATATCTCTTCCAAATGCTGCGCGCGGGCGCCTCAGGCTACATGCTCAAGGAAGCCGCCGACACGGAATTGATCTCCGCAATCCGCGTGGTGTCGTCGGGGCGCTTCTATCTCTCGCCGTCCGCGCAATCCATGATGGTCAGCGACTATTTGCAGCGCGTCCACACCGGCGAGGAGCGCGACAGCTATAGCGCGCTGACCGAGCGTGAGCGCGAAATCTTGAAGCTGGTAGCCGAAGGCTACACCAACAACCAGATCGGCGAGCGGCTCTACATCAGCCCCAAGACCGTAGACACCCATCGCACCCACATCATGGACAAACTGAACCTGCACAGCCGCGCCGAACTGGTCAAATACGCCATGCGACGCGGATTACTCGAAGATTAGGCGGTCAATGGAACGGCGACACATTATCGTCGTCGCTATCATCGAACTCGTCGTCATCCTCGTCGCTGGTTGGCCCGCCAAGGGTCAATTCCTCTTGGTCAGCACGGAAGGAATCGTTGAAGAAGCCTAGCTCTTTGCCCTGGTACACGCTGACGAGGAAGTCATCGCGCGGCATGTCGGCAGAGAGCACGAGGTCCTCGTCAATCTGTTCGATCAGCTTAGCAAGATCCTCCTGGCTCAGCTCTTTTTCCAGCACAAGCGTGCAGTGGACGGTGGTCGAAGTGAAGTGCAGGTCTACGTTGCCCACGCGCGTCGTGCCCAGCATCATGTGGTAGCCCTCGGAATAGGGCGTGCGGAACTGGCGATCAAAGCGAACGTCGTCCATTAGCTGCGCGCGGGCCAGCCAGCGCCGCGCTCCTCCTTCCGATATGTCGTGTACTCGTCGTTACGCCTGGTCACGCTCGTGCGTGCGCGTGGGGTATTGTCGCACATCCGGGACCATACCTGCCGGGCGGGCGCGCAACCATATTCCTGCGCACAACAAAAGGCCAGCGCGGGATCCATCCCGCGCTGGCCTTCGGCCTCTGACCTCCTCCCCGCGTCGAGGAGGGGACAGGGGGAGAGGTTAGCCCTGGCTATTTGCTGGGCGCTCGCCAAGTGTGATGGTGATCGTCTGCTGGCTGGTGCCGCGCTGGATGGTCACCGACACTGCCGTGCCAGGGGCCTGCGGCACCAGCGCCGAGGCGAGATCGGCGCTACCGCTGATCTGCTTGCCGTTCACGGCGACGATGATATCGCCTTCCTTCAAGCCAGCCGCCTGCGCGGGACTCGTGCCAGCGGCATCGTTGGCGAAGCCCGTCACCAGCACGCCGCTCTGCACGGGCAGGTTATACGCGGAGGCGAGCTGTGGGGTCACATCCTGCCCGACGATGCCCATAAAGCCCTGGCCGGAATTCACGAGATGTCCTTCTTTGATGAGTTGATCGGTGACGAACTTCACACGATCAGATGGGATAGCGAAGCCGATACCATCGGCGGCTCCGCCGGTCTGCTGGCTGGCGGCGCCAAGGGTGGGGATGCCGATCAGTTGCCCTTGCAGGTCTACCAGCGCGCCACCGCTATTGCCGGGGTTGATCGGCGCGCTCGTCTGAATCAGACCCGTCAGGGTGGCCGCCGGGCCGCCCGATCCCTCACTGGCGGTGCGGTTCAGCGCGCTGACAATACCCAGCGTGGCCGACTGATCCAGGCCGAGCGGGCTGCCGATGGCGATGGCAAACTGCCCCACCTGCACCTTGCTAGAATCGCCGAAAGCGATGGGTTGCAGGCCGGTAACGTTGATCTTCAGCACCGCCAGATCATCTTGCGGATCGGTGCCGACGACCGTCGCGGGATATTGCTTGCCGCTGGAAAGCAGCACGGTAAACGTCTGCTGGCCCTGCACCACATGGTCATTGGTGACGATATAGCTGCCGCTACTGTCAGAAGAGGGCAGAATCTCTCCAGACCCGATGTCACCACCAGATGCGCCCTGACCTTGAATCTGAACGACAGCCGGCTGCACCGTGCGAATGACATTGATGATCGTCTGCTGCAAGTCTTGCGCGCTCGGCGGCACAGCCACCGTCACCGCAGCCTTGCTGCCAGTGGGGGTCGTGCCGGTGGGGTTGCCGGTAGTTGCGAGTTTGCCCACCGCGAACGAGCCAAGGATCACCGCCGCCAGCGTCACCGCGCCCAGCGGCAGCAGCCAGCGATTGCGTGAGGGCGGCCTCGGTGGCGTTGGCGTTTCCGGCGGCATGGCGCCATAGGGGTACGCGCCATAATATGAAACGCCCGATGGCGGCGTCGTAGCCGGGAGGTTGGGTGTGGTCGGCGAATCAGGCGGGGTTGGGATCGGTGTAGACATCAGTGCTCTCCTCTGCTTGACGCCCAAATATACGTTCCTGGCGTCTCTGACTATACATTAGCGAGCCGCAATGTGAGCAAGATTGGAGCCTTGTGTGAGTTTTCTCATTCTGCCGATGCAGGCGCGGGGAGTGCTTTCTCTCCGGCAGCAGGCAGCGTGAGCGTGGCGGTGGTGCCCTTATCTGGGGTGCTGCTCAGCGTCAGCGCGCCGCCGTGCGCCGCCGCGATACGCAGTGCAATAGACAGGCCCAGCCCCGCGCCGCCGAATTCGCGGGAGCGCGCTTTATCCACACGGTAGAAGCGTTCACCCAGGCGCGGCAGATGCTCCGGGGCCACACCTTCACCCGTATCACTGACCTCAACGCGGGCGCGCAGGTCGCTGCGCGAGATGCGTACGCTGACACTGCCGCCCGGACGATTGTATTTGATGGCGTTGTCAATCAGATTGAGCAGCACTTCTTCGAGTTGGGCAGGGTCTCCGATGACCAGTGTAGGCGGGGCTGGTTCCACGGTGAGTCGCACCTGGCGTTCTGCCGCCAACGCGCTGGCGCGGCGCACCACCGAGGCGCTCAGCGCGGTGAGGTCCACCACATCGCGCTCAACAACCATATTGCCCGAATCAAGCCGGGCCAGCAGCAGCATCTTGCTAATCAGCGCGTTCATATGCTCCACATCGCTGACGATGTCCTCGAGCATGGTAGCATCGTCAGGGGCGAACTGATTGCGGTCGCGTAGCAGCAGCTCGGAACTGGCGCGCAGCAGCGTCAGCGGGGTTCGCAGCTCGTGTGCGGCATCGCCAATGAAGGCCTGTTGCCGCTGAAGGGCCAGCCGCGACGGTTCCAGCGCGCGCCGCGAGAGCAGGATGCCACCGAGCATAGCGCCCGCCAGGGTAAGGAGACCGAGAATGATGAGCAGCAGCAGCAAGAAATGGAGGGCGAGCAGTTGTCCTTCGATGGGAATGCCGACGAGAACCACCCCAAGCGCAGCATGTGTCGTGGGTTCACGCACCACCAGCGCGTAGCGGCGAATGTCCCCAAGCCCGTGTTCGCCGGTGACGGTATCCCACGCCTGGCCGGAGCCACTGGCGAGCGCGGCCTGAGCAATGGATGGGTTGCTAAAGGCAGGGGGTGGTGGATTGACGCTGGTGGGAAGGGTGCCGAAGCCGGAGTCGCCAAAACACCCGATGTAGGGTACATGCTGTGCCGCTCCAGAAGGCACCGGGCAGATAAAGCGGTCGCCAGCGGGTGGCGGATTTTGCTGCCAGAGCTGGCTGATCTGGTTGGCGCTATCGGTGAGATAGCCGTCCACCGGACTGAGCAGCGCCTGCCGCATCCCGAAGTAGAGCAGCACACCGGATAAGATGAGCAGGCTCGCGAACACAGCGGCGTAGGTCAGCAGCAGCCGCCGCTGGATACCCTCAAGAAAAGCGGCGGATGGATCGCCGGACGGCGTTGGCGTCGAGAAGGTGGGAATGCGTGGCAGGAGCCAGCCGCGTACGGGACGCGGCACTGTCGGAGTCTTCATGCGTCTATCTTGTAGCCGACCCCGCGCACGGTCTTGATGAGCGGGCGAGGGAAATCGCGGTCAATCTTATCGCGCAGGTAGTGGATGTAGATGTCTACCACATTGGAGAGCGTATCCAGGTCGTACCGCCAGACGTGATCTATGATCTGCGCCCGCGTCAGCACTTGTCCGCGATGGCGCATCAGGAATTCCAGCAGCGCGAACTCTTTCGCGGTCAGCTCGATGATGCGGTCGCCGCGCCGGGCCTCATGGCGCAACAGGTCAAGCGTGAGGTCGTCTACTTGAAGTTGGTGAGCGGTATCCAGCTCACGGTCGCGACGGCGCAGCAGCGCATCCACGCGGGCGAGCAATTCATCCATCGCGAACGGCTTGACCAGATAGTCATCCGCCCCGCCGCGCAGCCCCGCGACGCGATCTTCCACAGCCCCACGCGCGGTCAGCATCAGGATCGGCGTCTCGATATTCAGGGCGCGCATCTCGCGACAGATCTGCATGCCATCTTTACCAGGAAGCATCAGATCCAGAATCACCAGATCGTAGGTGCCGCTGGTGGCAAGCTCGGCGCCCGTGTCGCCGTCGTTGGCGATATCCACCACGTGGCGCTCGTTGGCGAGCATGCGCCGCAGATTCTCCGCAAGCCGCTTCTCATCCTCAACAACCAGGATGTGCATGGGTGCCCTCTCGTCGAGCGTTTCCGCGCGTGTACGTGCCTGTTGGCGCGCGGAGTCTGTGGGCCTATGGAACACGCCAGCCCTCCGTTTCTCGTAGTGAACCGCATCGCGGGCATCACCGTCAAATCCTGGTCACAGACGGTCGTCACTGGGTCGTCACCTCATGACGCATCTGTGGCCAGCATAGCGCGGCAAAATTGGACGCGGATTGGAGCCGCAACGCATGACTTGAGCGACTATTGAGGCGTCTCTCCAACTCCGCGACACTCACGAAAACAGGTGCAGACCATATTGGCCGAAATGCTTGTCCAACGTAAAGACATCACGAATGTGCAATCTCTCCATGATTGCAAAGCTTGTGGCATCTGTATAGGAATATTCCTTATCTGAAATGCGCTTTATCAGCTCTCTGGCGCGAGTCTCGTCCTTCTCGCTTACCCTGATGATTCTCGTTGTGCCAGCAAAAATCACATCGAGGAGAGGAATCGCGCTGCTTCCTCCCTTCCGATGCGGGTTAATATCAGGGCATGCGTTTCCGCAACAACGAAATTACTGGTATACAGATCATCGCCTTGATCAGCAAGGCGGCCCATGATGGATTGAGCTTGCGAATGATTTGCGTCCCTGGCATTCAAGTATGAGAAATAGCCAGATGTATCAATGAAACCTTGCTCATTTGTCGTGTGTATCTTCATACGCTGCGGCAAGAGCTTCTGCCTGATCATGGGCAATATCAGTCTCTTCTTTGCTGGCAAAGGCCCCGCCAAGCGTAAAAAGCGGGTCTTGCCTGCTAAATGAGCGTCCGGTACGAGAAGGCTTGCGTTTGCGTGTAAGACGGAACAACCTACCGCGATCTTCAAGCACCAACTCGCGGTTATGCGCATCTACATCGTCCAGAATGCGCGTCGCATCCCTAACAAATTCATCAAGCTGTATACGAACAGAATCATGAGCCATGTTGCTTGCCTCCTTATGTTACCTATCATATCATGCTGGCATCTGCGCGGCAAAGGGAAGCCGTTTCACGTGGCAAGCAGGCGACATTGGTGATGCGGAGGCATGTGCGATGATTCTATTTGCGTCGCTGAAGGGTGAGTATGGCTGTTTCTCGAACTTTGCTCCGTATCCGATCACCCTTAAGGAGAAGGTGTGGCCGACGAGTGAGCACTACTTTCAGGCGCAGAAGTTCGCGGGCACAGAACACGAAGAGGCGATCCGGCTGGCGAAGTCACCGCTAGTGGCGGCGCGGATGGGGCGCTCGCGGCAGCGTCCGCTGCGTGCGGATTGGGATGCGGTGAAGGACGAAGTGATGTTAGAGGCGCTGCGAGCCAAGTTCACCCAGCACGCGGACCTGCGCGAAACACTCCTGGCGACCGGCGATGCGCTGATCGTAGAGCACCGCGCGCGCGATGCCTACTGGGGCGACGGGCCAGACGGCTCAGGACGCAACATGCTGGGCCTGCTGCTGATGCGTGTGCGCGAAGAACTACGCGGCTAGCCACGCTCTGACTGCCCAGCACGCACGGTACTGGGCAGCCACGTACAACATGATGATATGCGTGGTTGAGAGTGAGAGCCGTCATGCGTGATAGGCTTCTCCCATATGGGCAAGTTCGGTGTACGCGCCTGCGCGTAGCTTGTCAACGGCTGCCTGGATTGTCCGTGTTGCAACGCTATCGAGCGCCTCCTCGCCACAATTGGTACAGACACCTGCCCGGACCGTTACAGTGACGGTATTCACGTCAACCTTTTGTGTCCACTCGATATCGCGGACCACGTAGGTGTTTTCGCGCCCACAACGTGGGCACTGCAATCCTTCGAGCATGGCTTCGAGCGTTGCCATAGACGTTCCCTCTTCTTCCCGCGATATTGCTCCGGCTACTCTTTTCCGCCACGAGTCTCGCGACATGCGCGGTGTGTAACCTGCCAGCTCCATTCAGCGCACTTTCCTACCATCAGAGCAGGTTGATAACATATGGTGTCACGCCCAGGCTTTCAGCACTTATGGTGACGGCAGGCGCACACGGTAATCAGGTGTCCACTCATGCGGGCGCAGGTCTGGGCGATAGATCGTCACCATGAACGCGAGACTATTGACCTGACGCTGTGCCGCATAACGTTTAGAAGGATACGAGATGACGGTGTGGATAGGACGACCCTGTACAAAACAGAGCAGCAAACAGCAGGGGCCACGCGGTTCGTTTGGATAATCCTCAATGACCTCGATGGCAGTCTGCGCCAAGCTAGCCCAGACCGCATCAACATTGATCCCATCCGCAAGCGCTTCACGCGCCGCGTGGCCACTCGCGAATAGCTGGTCTTGCCGGATTGCATCCTGTAGACCCGCTATATCCACGTCGCACACCCATTTCCATCGCTGCCTACCCGTGTTGCCACCTACCGCGACAGCGACTATTGATCCAGTCTATCACGTGCCGTCTCTTTCTATTTGGCGTGCGGTATTGCGCGCCAAGCAGACAAGATGTGCCGTGAGCGATGCCTACTGGGGCGACGGGCCAGATGGCTTAGGACGCAACATGCTCGGCCTGCTGCTGATGCGCGTGCGCGAGGAACTATGCGCTTAGCGCCGCCCCACCCTCCGCGCCAGCAACACCGCCGCGAACGCCAGAAACACCGCGAACGATAGCGCCGTGTTCCACTCCAGCGCCGCGAAGGGGTCGCGCGTGGTCGCATGGGTCAGCAGCAGCAGATGGTTGAAGCTCCACAGCGCCAGCGAATAGATCCAGCCGGTCAGCGCCAAGATCAGCCCGATCAGGCCGAGGAAGCGCAGCGTGTTGGTCACGAGCCGCCCGTGGAAGACCAGCAGCGCCAGCGCCAGCACGATGCCCGCGACCGCCACAGCCAGCCACAGGCCACCGAATCCGAGGAGCCGCGCCTCGCTGCCCAGCGCCTTGTCGCCGTGGAAATACGCCTGCGCCTCCTTGGCAAGCTGCGCCACCCCGCTGATGCTCAGGAAGATCAGCGGCGGCCACAGCACATTCCGCAGCGGCAGCAGCAGACTTTCCGAGGCAGCCGCCGCAGGCGAGGCGTTCGTCGCGCCGCCGCGTCCGCCGCGATTCAATCCCGTGAGCAGCGTATCGAGCAGCGTCTTCGAGACCTGCCCAGAGATCGCCTGAGCGCTCTTGCCATCCTTGACCGCCACTGGCACAGCCGCGCGCCTGCCCGCCACCCCGCCGAGCGCGCCCAGGCCGCTGGTAGCCCCAGCCAGCGCCAGAATCAGCAGACCGATAGGCAACGCCAGCAGTGCCAGAATCATGTCAATGAATGTCAGCGTCGGCGGATCGCTGAGCCTGTTGCCGGGCGGCACGCAGGCGCCAAGCGGCCACGAGACGGTGCAGCCAGTGACGCTGACGTGTGGGGTGATGAGTTGCCAGAACGTGCTCACCAAATCGCCCCGGAAGGTCAGCGCCAGCGCGCCACAAAGCAAGGCGCCCGCCAGCAGGTCGCCCGACACCAGCTCGTGCATATTGGGCAGCGCTTTCGCGTCGCGAGTGTCGCCGAGGCCGATATCCACCCGCGCATTGGGCGCGAGACCGCGTGCGCGGCGCGACCACCGGCGTGCGGAATCCAGCGCGAAGATTAGCAGCACGCCGAAATTGAGCGCAGCGTAGAACCACGGGCTGGAGACCAGCCGCTGCACCGCGACACGCAGATGGAAAAGCTGTTGCAGCAGCGCGTTCAGCCACTCTTGAAACGGAATGCGGTAGAAGTAGGTGATACCGACGATGAGAATCGCGATGCCGGTGACGGTGAGCGCCGCGATACGATAGCGCAGCACCGAAGGATGGCGCAGCACGGCGACTTCGAGGGTAAGCACCAGCGCGCAGAGCCACAAATAGAGCAGCCACGGCTGGCGAAAGAGCGCATCGGCAGGGGCGGCGCTGGTGGTATAGCCCAGAAAGCCCGTCAGCGCCAGCGTCACAACACCGCACAGGCCAATAGCGACGACGAGGCGAGCCGGAAAGCGCACCAGAAAGCTGCGCCGCTCTTCGTCAAATACATCAGTAATCGCCTGCTGCACGGAGTGCGTGTCGCTCGATGTGTCCGACATCCCACCCCACCCTTCTCAACCCTTCTCATGAGCACGCCAGCGTCACACGCGCAGTATATCTCATTGTGTCCGCTGTATGGCAGGCACGCGCACACCTCGCGTGCCAGGTTGGCGCACCTGAGCGCATCGGCTATACTACGCGCAACAGCGGGCGGTAGATGCAGCCAACACCGGCGGGAGTGACGCGATGCAAGGCGATGGCGATATGGCCGCTATGGGCGATATGACAGGGAAAGTAGTCGTGCTGACCGGCGGAACAGATGGTATCGGCAAAGCAGCGGCCATCGCGATGGCGCGGCTGGGCGCGCGATTGACCCTGATGGGCCGAAATGCGGCGAAGTCAGAGGCCGCGCGCGCAGAGATTGTGGCGCAGAGCGGTAATGCTGAGGTGACGGTGATACCGGGCGATCTGGCCTCGCTGGCATCGGTGCGGGCGTTTGCCGCAACCGTGCGCGAGCAATTGCCACGCGTTGATGTGCTGGCGAATAATGCTGGGGCATATCAGCCCAAACGCCGCGAAACGATAGACGGCAATGAGCTAACGTTCGCCAGCAACCAGCTTGGTCCGTTTCTGCTAACGCTGGAACTGCTGGATACCTTGATCGCCAGCGCCTCGGCGCGCATCCTCTTCACCGCCTCGTTCGCCGAACACTTCAACGGCGTCCGTTTCGACGACGTGCAGAGCGCGCACCGCTATGCGCCAATGACAGCCTACGCGCAATCGAAGCGCGCCAATCTGCTCTTCGCCTATGCGCTGGCGCGGCGTCTGCGGGGCACAGGCGTGATGGTGAACGCATGGCATCCGGGATTCGTGCGCAGCAACATCGAGGGCAACCGCGCCAACCCATTGATCCGCGCCGCTGCCGCACTCTTCACCACCACACCACAGCGCGCGGCGCGCACGCTCGTATGGCTGGCGTCCTCACCCGCGCTGGACGGCGTAACCGGCGCATATTTCAGCAATGACAAGCGGGCGCACTCATCACGCGGCTCGCATGATGTGGCGGCGCAGGAGCGACTCTGGCGTCTCTGCGCAGACCTGACTGGTGCGCCCGATATCCCGCTTGCGGCTGGCAGTCGCAATGATATAGTCTAGGCACACTGGCCTGAAGTCAAATCACCAGGAAAGGAGCTGCGCGATGGACGAGAGCAACACAACAGTGCGCCAGCGCATCGCAATCATCCAGGGCGACATCACCCTGCTGGCGGTGGACGCCATTGTGAACGCGGCCAATAACTCGCTGCTGGGCGGTGGCGGCGTGGACGGCGCGATCCACGACGCGGCGGGGCCAGAACTGGTGGCAGAGTGCCGCACACTGGGCGGCTGCGAGACCGGCGCGGCGAAAATCACGCGCGGCTACCGGCTGCCCGCGCGCTACGTCATCCACACCGTCGGGCCAGTCTGGTACGGCGGCGACTATGGCGAGCCAGCATCGCTGGCGGCGTGCTATCGTAACAGCCTGAAACTGGCAAAATTGAACGACATCGAGACACTGGCGTTTCCGGCGATCAGCACCGGCATCTATGGCTATCCGCTAGAACCAGCGGCGCGTATCGCGCTCAGCGAAGTGATACGCTTCCTCGAAGGAAATGACGAAGTACGCCATGTGACCATGATCTGCCGGGGCGATGAGGCATATGCGGTGTATCAGCAGGTGGCGCGCGAGCTATTCGGCGAGGAGTAAGAGTACGTGAAGAATCTTGACCGAACGGTGGTATGGCGGGCGCTGAACGTGACGGGAACAGAGCAGTGTACGCTCTCAAGCGAGCGCAATGGCTGGCGGCTGGCCGGGCTGGCGCTGCGGGAAGTAGACGGCGTTCCGGCGCAGGCGAGCTATACGGTGTACTGCGATGAGGCGTGGCAAACCCGCGAGGCCGTGGTAGAACTGCGCGCCGACACCACGCAACGCTATCTGCGGCTGCTGGCGCGCGATGGCCGCTGGTATGGCGAGCGCGGGCGCGAGCTAGCGGCGCTGCGCGGCTGCCTGGACGTAGACATCGGCTTCACCCCCGCCACGAACACCCTGCCGATCCGCCGCCTGGACCTCGCCGTCGGCCAGAGCGCGGAGGTCACCGCCGCCTGGGTGCGCTTCCCCGAATTCACCGTCGAGCCACTGGCGCAAACCTACACCCGGCTGGATGAGCGCCGCTATCGCTACGAAAGCGCCACCGGCTTCGTCGCTGAGATCACCGTAGACGACGTGGGGTTGGTGCTGCGCTACGAAGGCGGCTGGGAGCGCGTTGACTAGCGCGAATAGACGTGGAGGCGCGGCGAATGCTCGATGCGGAGAAAGTGCTCGATCAGGTGTGGGACGGCATCGCGCCTGCGGAGTGGTATATCTTCTGGGCCTCCAAAACGCGACTGCGCGTAGGTTGGGGGCTTTTACTAGCAAGCACCTGGACTCCAATAGTAATCATCATTTTCGGCTTCGTTCAGAATAGATTTCCATCGTATTCCGTGGATGGCGCAATGATTGGCTGGCTCATACTCGGCTCATTAGGCCCAAGCGTCTTTGCCTGGGGTACGTATCGGCAAAAGGCGAAGCGAGCCGATGAGTTGGCACTCGTCTTGACTCCCGCAGGGTTTGTGGAACGCTACTGGGGTCCAACTCTGGCAGCACGAGCCATCACCTATGCCGACCTCCGGGCCCTAGAACTCGCTGGCAGCGTTCGTCATCCTGTCCTGATGCTCACTCACTGCGATGGCAGCCAGGAGCAGCGTCCATTAGCCAGCTTACGCGACTTCGGCACCCCCTACGGCATCGGCGTGTTGATCTGCGATGCGTATACTCGCTACGCTGCTGCCCATGAGGATGCGCCGCAAGACTGACCTATCACTGGTCTTTCGGCATCCTTCACGTGATCGGGCTGCTGACCAATGCGCCCAAGCCACGAAAATATGGCGCGTGTCGGCTACGAGCGTCTCGAAGAACTAGAGCAGCCCGAACGCGCCGCCGACCGCATGTGCCAGATGTACCGCGCCAAAGGCTACTCCGACGAATGGATCAACGTGCGCCTGCAAAGCATCGTGACGCGCGTCCGCACCTGACCGCATTCGACCGCCCCGCACCGCTCGCCCTATCCCCGCCGCATGCTACACTACCCCTGAGGCCACCCCCACCCCACTCCCATACATGCGAAGGACATGCATCCATGACAATCCAAAAATCGGCAGAATCGGCAACTGGTGAAGCGGACATCCCTATCTGCCAGCACGCACACCAAATCAAAATGTCGGCCACATCGGCCAGTGCTACAGTGGGGCAGACATTCCTGTCTGCCATCCAAAAATCGGCAGAATCGGCAACTCCCACATATGCGGAATCTGCAATCGCGGCGAAAACGGCGAAAAATCTTCCCCCATCTCTCGTCACATTCCGTCATTTGCCCCCACCCAACCGCACAAATCGGCCATATTGGCCACTGCGAAAAATCGGCAGAATCGGCAACTGTCCGTCCACGCAAGATCGGCCATTTCGGCCACTCCACTCATTCTGGCATTCATGCCTTGCCGCTATCGTGCTCCGGCCAATCATGGCCGAAGCGCAATCCTCGCCATGGCCGCGAGTTCGGCATGGTACGATACCCTTTATATGCGCGCCTTCGCACTGCCCACATGCCAGCCACCAAAGAACACCAGCGACAAGGACACATCCTACGTGAGTGAGAAAACCAGCGACCCGAACAAACACCCCAACCACCAACGCAGCGCCCAACCCGGCCGTGCCCCCGATCGTGCGCCGGCCATTGATGGCCGCGAGCGTCATCACACGCGCTATACCCCGCCCAAACCCAAGCGCCCGCTGCGCCCAGCCGTGGACGTAGACGCCATCCTCGCCCATGCCGATGAAATCGCCGCCGCCAACCTCGTCGAACTCGACACCGAAGCCGAGCAGACCATCCCCGATCTCACCGACCTGCCCACCCTCAAGCGGCTGCTGCGCACACATGGCCTGCGCCCCAACAAATCCTTCGGCCAACACCTGCTCATCAGCCGCGACGCCCTGGACGCCATCCTTGCCGCCGCCGAACTCGATCCCGCCGAAAACGCCCTCGAAGTCGGCGCGGGCACCGGCGTCCTCACCGTCGAACTGGCCCAGCGCGCCCGCCGCGTCGTCGCCGTCGAAATTGACCGCGCCATCCTGCCCGTGCTGCGCGCAACCACTGCCCGCTTCACCAACGTCGAAATCATCCCGCGCGACCTGCTTGACGTGCAGCCCAGCGCCGTCTTCGGCGACGAACCGTACAAACTCGTCGCCAATCTGCCCTACTACATCACTGCGCTCACCCTGCGCCACTTCCTCGAAGCCGCCAATCCCCCGCGCCGCCTTGTCGTCATGGTCCAGAAAGAGGTTGCCGCGCGCATGACCGCCCGCCCTGGCGACCTGAGCCTGCTCGGCCTCAGCGTCCAGTTCTACGGCGCGCCGCGCATCATCGCCAATGTCCCCGCCGCCGCCTTCTATCCACCGCCACAGGTAGATTCCGCCGTCGTCCGCATAGACCTCTATCCCCAGCCGCCGCTCACTGGCGCGGCGCGCGAACGCTTCTTCGCGCTGGCCCACGCGGGCTTTGCCGAAAAGCGCAAACAACTGCACAACAGTCTGGCGCGCAACTTGCATCTGCCGCAAGAGACCGTCGCCCGGTGGCTCGCCGCCGCCAACATTGACCCCATGCGCCGCGCCGAAACGCTCAGCCTCGGCGAATGGTTGAGCCTCACGCGCATCGCGCTGGCGGACGACACCCTACCCGACGCGACGCCGTGAAAGCAGGTAGTGCTGTGCAATCAGGAGAACCACGCCGTATAATCCATGAAGCAGCGCGCCCACCTCTCGGCATGCGAACGATGCTCTGGGCGATTCTCATCATCACCGCAGTGCTGCTCGTCGCCACCCTGGGCGAGGCGCTCACCCGCGCCAGCGTCGAGAGCCAGGTTCGCGCCGCCGCCGCGCGCAATGCCGCTTTGCAGCGTGATGTCGCCGCGACACAGCGCGCCATCGCGCTCGCCCGTTCCGATGTCGAAATCGAACGGACCGCACGGCGCTGGGGCTATATCCGCTCTGGCGACCACCCCGTTATCGTGGTCGTCACCCCGGCTCCGAACTAATCAGCCATACTCAGGAGGACCTGTGCGGCAGGGAACAGACACTACACCAGAGCATCCCTTTCCCGAGGGCGACGCGCCCCAGCGTATCGAGCCGGATCTCTGGCGGATTCCTGTGCCGCTGCCCTTCGCGCTCCGCTCCGCCAACATCTATCTCATCGGTGGCGGCGCGGAGAACGGCTGGACCCTTGTAGACAGCGGCTTCGGCCTGCCCGCCGACGAAGCCGCCCTGCGCGCGGGCCTCACTCGCGCCGGAGCCACGCTCGACGCCATCACTACGCTCATCCTCACCCACGCCCACCCCGACCACATCGGCCTCTCAGGCACAGTCCACGCCGTATCTGGCGCACCCGTCTACATGCTCGCGGGCGAAGATCAGATCATGTTCCGCGTCTGGAGCCGCCAGGAGCCAGGAACCTTTGACACCGTCGGCGCCATGTACACCGCCAACGGCCTCCCACCTGATGAGGTGGCGCGCGCCCACAGCGCGATGGACCGCACACGCCATATCGTGTGTCTGCCGCCGCCAGCAGCGGTGCGGACGCTCGACGATGGCGCTGAACTGCGCCTGGGCCAGCATAGCTACCGCGCCATCTGGACCCCCGGCCATGCCGACTATCATCTCTGTCTGCTGCGTGATGATGGTCTCTTTCTCGCGGGCGACCACATCCTCCCCACTATCACCCCCAATATCGGCTGGTATCCCAATGCCCGCCCCGATCCCCTTGGCGACTATTACGACGCCCTTGCCCGCGTCCGCGATCTGCCCGCGCGGCTGGTGCTCCCTGGCCACGGACGCCCCTTCACTCACCTTGCCACTCGCGTGGATGAGCTACGCGAGCATCACCACGAACGCAGTGAGCAGATCCTCACGCTATTGCGCGCCCAGCCCGAAGGCATGAACTCCAACAGCGTCGCCGCCGCGCTCTTCGGCGCGCGTTTGCACAGCGATGACGACCGACGCTTCGCCCTTGTCGAGGCGCTGGCTCACCTCGAACACCTGCGCCTCACTGGCCGCGCCACGCGCGAAGACCGCGACGGCCACATCGTCTATCATGCGCTCCCCACTACCCACACGTAACCCTTCAGGCCATGCTGCGATGCCCTCATCCTTCCCGCGCGCTCGCCGCAACGTTCGCGCTTGCCAGCCGCCTGCGTTCTGCCCGGCGCAGCGCCGTGCCCAGGCCAATGCCCAGCGCCAGCGCGATCAGGATCGTCGCCAGCGACGTTACGAGCTGCGGCTTATTGGTCATCAGAAAGACGATTCCCAATGTCACGACCAACAATATGCTATGCGACATCGTCAGCACCGGATCACTCACCCGCGCCCGCAGCGCCGCCGTCAGGGGGCCATCCGCCGCCGCTTCGGCTTCGCGCTTGATCGCATGTGCGCGTGGGCCGTTCACCAGCGGCGCTGTCGGCGCGATTATCAACAGACTTCCCAGCGCCACATCAATCCATGCCGTTTGGAAGCCCCATACCGTGATCGCCATATACAGGCCAGCGCCCAGCAACAGGAGGATGCTGATCGGGAAGAGCCGCTCAACGCCAACCATTAGCCCGCTCAGCACCCGCACCTGCTCCACCCGTCGCGCACCTCGCAACGCAATCGCGCATGTCATCTCGACGCCCAGCGCCATGAATAAGCCGACCACTCCGGTCACGTGCAGAAACAACGCTATCGTGTACGCTGACATGCTGCTACTCCTCCATTGGTGTTCATCTGTACGGTCGGCATCGCCGCCCACATTCGCTTCTCACAGTCTGCGCGGTGCGGAGCCGCTCTACCACGAACATCACTCACACGATGGCCCACATCATCGTCCGTGCTTTCATGTCGCGTCGTGTCCGCTCTTGTCCGCAATCGCCCCAGCCGCGCGTGTTAGAATGCCTTACATGCACTACCGCGAGGCGACCACTCAGGATGCGTGGGCGAGACAGATGTGTGGAGATAGATAACACGATGAGCGCCGATCCACTCACATTTTTCGGACCGCTCTTGCGCCGCTACCGCGAAGCCAGCGGGCTGACGCAAGAAGCGCTGGCCAGCCGCGCCGGGCTGAGCACGCGCGCCATCAGCGATCTGGAACGCGGTGTCAAGCGCACCCCTCGCCAGGAAACACTGCATTTGCTCCTCGAAGCGCTGGCGCTCTCACCGCACAAGCGCGCACTGCTCACCGCTGCCGCGCGCCCGCTAGCCGCTGTGTCGCTCGTTCCGCCCCTGGCGGACACACCGCCTCATAATCTACCCACGCCACTCACCCCGCTCATAGGACGCGAGCGCGAGAGCCACGCAGCGGCGGACCTCCTCAGCCACGCTGAAACGCGCCTGCTCACCCTCACCGGCCCCGGTGGCGCTGGCAAAACGCGCCTCGCCATTCAGGTCGCCACCGATCTGCTCGACCGTTTCGACGATGGCGTCTGCTTTGTAGACCTCTCATCTTTGCGCGATTCGGCGATGGTGATGCCCGCACTGGCCCAGGCGCTGGCTCTGCGCGAAGACCCCACCGCGCCGCTGGCCAGTCGCCTGCGCTCTGCCCTGCGCGAACAACAGAAACTGCTGTTGCTGGATAACTTCGAGCATGTGACCGAATCCGCGCCCGACATCGTCGCGCTGCTGGCGGATTGCCCACGTGTCAATGCGCTCGTCACCAGCCGCGAGGCGTTGCGCGTGCGCGGCGAGCATCTCATGGCCGTCGCTCCGCTCGCCGAGGATGCCGCCGCCGAGCTATTCCTGCGCCGTGCTCGCGAGATTGCGCCTGAGCTGCCCGTCACGCCAGAGACATTGCCCATAGTCGCCGCCATCTGCGACCGGCTCGATCGGCTGCCCCTGGCGATTGAACTGGCGGCGGCAATGGCGCGCGTGCTCCCGCTTCCTGCCTTGCTGGATCGCCTGACCTCCCGGCTGCCCCTGCTCACCGCTGGCCCGCGCGATCTGCCGCAGCGCCAGCGCACCATGCGCGATGCTATTGCCTGGAGTGACGATTTGCTCCCCCCCGACGAGCAGCGCCTTTTTCACTCGCTTGCGATCTTCGCGGGCGGCTGCACCCTCGACGCCGCCGAAAGCATTTTTCGCGCGACTGGCGTCTGCGCCCCCGAAGACACGCTGCCGGGGCTGCTGATGCTCGTCGAGAAGAGTCTGCTCCGTGTCGAAGTCGAAGCGGCGGATATGCCGCGTTTTAGCATGCTGCAGGTCATTCGTGAATATGCGCTCGAACGTCTGCGCGCCAGCAGGGGCGCAGGGCACGCACCCGAAGCGGATGAAGCGGCCGAAACCGATACATTGGGCCACCAGCACGCTGAATACTATGCGACGCTTGCGCAAGATGCGCTTATCATGGGCGCCGGCCAGGACATCCGCGACCAGCGCGCTATGGCGGAACTGGATAACATTCGCGCCGCGCTGGCCTGGGCGCGCGACCATAACGAGGCTGAGCTTGGGCTGCGGCTGATCGCCATCGCGCGTCTCTGGTACATGCGCGGTCTGCTCAGCGAAGGGCAATTCTGGCTGCGCGAGTTGCTCGCGCTGGATGCTCGCGCGGGCGACCGTGCCGCGCCACCGGCCCACCGCGCCATGGCGCTCTATGGCGCGACCCGCTTCGCCATGGACCGGCACGACTACACTGAAGCCGAAGCGCTCGCCAGCGAAGGGCTGGCGCTTGCGCGACGTGTGGGGGATGACGAGGCGATGAGCAACATGCTCGCCACGCTGGGGCATGTTGCCGAGGCGCACGGCGAGCTGGACCGCGCCGCCACGCTCTTCGCGGAAAGCCTCACCTACGCCGAGCGATCTGGCAACACCGGCGCGCTCAGTCGTGCGCTTAGCAGCCTGGGCAATTACGCACGGGCGCGCGGTGACCTGGATCGCGCCACCACCTATATGGAGCGGGCGCTAGCCTGCGCGCGGTCCATCGGCATGTCCTGGGGCATCGCCTATCAACTAACGGGCCTGGGTCATCTCGCCTGCGAGCGCAACGACTATGCCCGCGCCAAAGACCTCTACCGCGAAAGCCTGGGCCTCTACCGCACCCTGCATAACCGGGCCACTGTCGCCTGGTGTCTCGAAGGTGTTGCCGTGGTCGCCGCCGCCGAAGAGCAACACGAGCGCGTGGCGCGACTGTCTGGCGCCATAGCCGCGCTCAGCGCCGGTGCGCCCGACGACCATACCACATCCCCCGCGTGGGCGCTCTACGAACACGCGCCACAACGTGCCCGCGCCGCGCTGGGCGGTGGTGCCTTTGCGGCGGCTGAGGCGGCGGGCCGCGCCCTCTCGCTGGACGCCGCCATCACCTACGCCCTGGCTGGCCTCGCCTGAAGGTTTGTGAAGCAGAAAGAATCCGCCAATGCTCGTCTGTCCGCTCTGTGAACTGCCGCTCGCGCAGGCTGACCATGCGTTGCGCTGCGAGCGTGGCCACAGCTTCGACCTGGCTCGCGAGGGCTACGTCAATCTGCTGCCGCCGACCCGCACCGGCGAGACCGGCGACACCAGGGAGATGCTGCGCGCACGCCGCGCTTTCCTGGCGCGCGGCTGCTACGCCCCCCTCGCGGACGCGCTGAATGCCCTTGCGCTGGCGCACCTCGCCACCTATGTCGCTGCCGCGCCTATCAGTCCGCACACCATCCTCGACGCGGGTTGTGGTGAGGGCTACTATATCGGGCGACTGTATGATGCGCTCGCCACTGGCTTGCCCGTTGCCGCGCAGCCCCACTGCTATGGCCTGGATGTTGCCAGGGACGCGGCGCGCCTCGCCGCCAAACGCTATCCTGGTGTCCGCTTTGTCGTCGCCAACACCCATACGCGGCTGCCCTTCGCCACCGCCAGCCTTGCCGTCCTGCTCAACATCTTCGCCCCGCGCAATCCCACCGAGTTTGCCCGCATTCTCGCGCCCGGTGGCTTGCTGCTGATCGCCATCCCCGGTCCCGCCCATCTGGCCGAACTGCGTGCCGCGCTGCCGCTGCTGGGCATCGAGAACAACAAACGCGAGCACATCGCCGCGCAATTCACGGACGCCTTCACCGCGCTCGCGCCCCATCCGCTGACCTACCCGATGACGCTTGATGCCCCTGCCATCCACGACCTGCTAGCGATGACCCCCAGCGCCCGCCATCTCCCAGCCGACGCCTGGGCATCTCTTGCCGTGCTAGCACACAAGGAGGTGACGGCAAGCTTCCAGATACTACCTTTCACACGCCGAGACTGATACGAAGATGCCAGGAATCGAGGTGTTGGTATGCCCTACAATCGCGAAGTACCGCACAGTCGTGACGAACTCATCCGCGATATTCTTTTCCTGTATCACGAATGTGCGAACTACGGCACTATCTACGGCAACAACAATTACTGGACACTCTTGCGTGGTCCATATTACGAATTCTTCGACGAAGGTGAGGACTTCGATGCGTATGCGGCTGAATTGAAGAGCGAAGGCTTTCCAGACTTTTCATATGAGGATGGGGGAGATCCGCTGGATCCTTTGATTAGGGTTGGTTCGGTGCTCCTCTTCATTTCCATGCTTGAGAATTGGCACGGCGAAGATGGCTACCCATTTGGCACCTATGAGGGAGAGTGCCGCCACCCGTTGCCAACCTATGTTCGTCGCCTGCTTCATGCGTACCGCCGTGTACGCACTGATGAGGCAGCCGCTGAGCGGCCCGTGTACGCCGCAGCGCTGTCCATATGTGCTGCCTTAGATAAGGCAAGTCAAAGGGCGCAGTTCAGCGAAGAGCTGCACGATGAAGTGTTGCTGGCGGAATTGCGCGCTGTTATCCGTGAAGATCAGCTTGGTAAGACCGACGAGCAGTTAGGAGAACTCAAGCGTTGGCTCTATACGACATATATGCGCGCCTATTTCTTGGAATTGAGCCAACGGTGAGGCAAGTGGCCGAAATCTCGATCCGGTCATATGGGCAGGTTTCGCGGCCATTCGTACGGGCGCACGGCGTGTGCCCGCTAATCGCCCGCGTTCACGCATCCGAAGGGCCAGGTAGCCAGCCGGTTTCCTGCGCCCAGGCATCGGCCCGCGCGATCACCTGATAGATATAGGGCTGCTTTGCTTCCACGTAGCCCTCGCGGTCGTCGCGGTAGCGGCCAGCAAGTTCATATTTCAGCCGCGCATAAGCATCGGCCTCATTGGCATGCGCCCGCAAGTAGTCGCGGAAGAGCAGCGCGAATTGCTCGCTGAAGCTGCCCGCCCGCCGCACGTGGATGTGTGTGCGGCGCGTACCGGGCGGCTCGCGGAAGTAGCGCTTGGTGCGCTCTGGATTCTCCGCGCGAAAGACGTAGCCCAGCCTTTCAAGCGGCGCGCGGAAGGCGTCCAGCGGCTCGAAGCTCGCCACCGCAATCTGCACATCAATGATGGGCTTGGCCGCCAGCCCTGGAACCGAGGTTGAGCCGATATGGTCAATCCGCAGCGCCACTGCCCCCAGCGCGGCCCGCAACTTCGCTGCCTGTCGGGCAAAGAGCGCGGGCCACTCTGGGTCATACGGCACGACGATGATCGGGTCACGCTCCGCCGCCACAGTGCCTCCTTTCACATTGCCCAGTATTCACTAGAGCGTCTGCTAGATGTGGCAGTGGCTCAGGCCACGCTTGGCCAGATATTGCTGGTGATACTCCTCCGCCTGGTAGAACGTGCTGGCGGGCACGATCTCAGTGACGATGGGCCGCTTAAAGCGCCCGGAGCGTTCCAGCGCCGCCTTCGATGCCTGCGCCGCCGTTTCCTGCTCTGGCGTGGAGTAGAAGATCACCGAGCGGTATTGGGTGCCTACGTCCGGACCCTGGCGGTTGAGTGTCGTCGGGTTGTGATTATTCCAGAAGACCTCCAGCAGCGTCTCATACGTCACCTTGGCGGGGTCATACTGCACCTGCACCACCTCCGCATGGCCCGTCCGGTCGGTGCAGACATCCCGGTAGGTCGGGTTATCCAGCGTGCCGCCCGCGTAGCCAACCGCCGTCGCCACTACCCCTGGCACCCCGCGGAAGGTCTCTTCCACTCCCCAGAAGCAGCCCGCGCCAAACGTCGCCGTCTCCAACTTTGTCGCTGTCGTCTCCGTTGTCTCCGTCATCGCATATCCTCAGCTTTCAATCGGTCTCGTGGGCGCTCCGCCCGTTCCGCCGTGTATCCTATCGCGGACATCTTACATGTATCTTACCGCATCACAGCAGTGGCGCGGCGCTGGTGACTTTGGCATAGCCGATGCTTCTTTTTTTGCTGCTGCTATAATGGCGATACGACGTGTGTGCAGGGCAGCTCAAGTGGAGTGCGTGATGAGTCTGCGGCATGTGGGAGATGAAGCGAGCTTCGAGCACGATGGCGAAGGCGCGGCGTTGCTCGGCGTCCGCCAACAACTGTCCCTCAGCGTGCTGTGGTTCGCGCTCAACTTCCAGTCCGCCGCGCTGCTGCCAATTGTGCTGCCGGTGCAGATCGCGCTCTTCATCGCCCCGGCTGGCCAGGCGGGCAACGCTCAGCAGGCCGCGTTCCTCGGCTGGATCGGCGCGATTGGCGCGGTGATCACGCTGGTCGCCACGCCAATTTCTGGCGCGTTCTCGGACCGCACGACGAGCGGCTTTGGCCGCCGCCGCCCCTACATCCTGCTTGGCGGCGTCCTGCTGCTGGGTGGGGCGTCGGTGCTGGCGGATCCACAGGACGCGGGCTATCTGATTGCGGGTATCAGCATCTTCTCGGTGGGCAGCGGCATTTGCACCGGTGGCTATCAGGGCTTGCTGCCCGATCTGGTGCCAGCGGTGCAGCGTGGCGCGGCCTCTGGCTACCTGGGCGTGATGACGATCCTGGGGAATGTGGGCAGTCTGGCGCTGGCGGGGCTGCTGCTGGGCGTGGTCAGCGCGGGCACGGCGGAGGCCACCTGGCATGGCGCGGCGATCTTCTACCTGCTGACTGGTATTGTGCTGCTGCTGGGGGTGGGGATTACGCTGGCCAGTGTCCGCGAGACGCCGCTGAGCGCCGCCCCACCGCTGGCCGATACCTTTCGGCAGCGGTTTTCCGCTGCCTGGCTGGAGCCATTTCGGCATCGCGACTTTACCTGGGTCTTTCTCACGCGCAGCTTCGTGATGCTGGGGCTGAACCTCTTCCTGACCTTCATCGCCTACTACTTCGCCAGCGTGGCGCACATCCAGAACTTTGCCGCAGCCACCGCCGCCGTTGCCGTGCTGGCGCTGCTCGGCGCGACTGCCAGCGCCTTCGCACTGGGCCAGATGTCGGACCGCATCGGGCGCGTGGGGCTGGTGTGCTTCTCGTCGGCTTGTATGTCGCTGGCGGCGCTGGCTTTTGTCGTGCTGCCCGCTGGGTTCCCGCTCTGGCCGCTGGGCGTGGTCTTCGGGTTGGGCTACGGGGCATATGCCAGCGTAGACTGGGCGCTCGCGGTGGATTCGCTGCCGTCGCCCGCCGCCTTCGGCAAGGATATGGGCATCTGGAGCATCGCCTCGAACCTGCCCGCGATTCTCGCGCCGCTGCTCGGCGGCATCGTTATCACCGTTGCGGGCGCGCTTGGCTACACCGCACAGGGCTACCGGGCTATCTTCGCGCTGGCGGTGGTCTTTCTGGTGGCGGGCGCAATTTGCATTTTGCTGGTGCGCGATGCCGTCACGGCACGCAAGGGCGGCCAGCCACGGGAGCGGCGGGTAGGCTTCGGCTGGCGGCTCGCCTTTCGCACGCGGGCAGGCCAGGCGCGAGGCTTTCTGCGCTTCTGGCCGGTGTGGGAGCGCCTCAACCGCTGGGTCCATCCGGTACACCCGATCCCCAACGCACCCTATGGGCTGTTCTTGGTCCAGTTCACGCGCTACCGGAGACGGCCAATTACGCTGCCAGACGGCACTCGTGTTGGTCGGGGCGACGCTATCGCGGTGCTGCACATCAACAACCGGCTGATCGCGCAGGGGGCGGGCAGCGCGAACAGCTTCCGGCTGCTGGGCATGATAGCTGGCGATCTGCGCGCGCTGGCGGTATGGTCGGCCACGCCCGGCTTCCCGCCGGAGGTGCGCGCGCTCTTCGGGTATACGTTGCTGAACCGCGCCGCGCCGCGATTGGGCTTCACCCTGCGCGAACGCGGGGCAAGTCTGT
Source organism: Ktedonobacterales bacterium (assembly GCA_030167145.1). GTDB lineage: Bacteria > Chloroflexota > Ktedonobacteria > Ktedonobacterales > JADMIN01 > SMAG-U1939. The sequence goes on from CP126532.1 coordinate 2,739,567, forward strand.
ATAACTGGCTGGACGGCTTCTTCATGATGGGGCTGCTGGCGCTCTACAACCCTGAAGGAACGCGCCGCCTGCGGCATGGCACCACCTATGGCAGCAGGCCGGTGGAGGTGTGGATGTCGCGCGGGGAGTTGGCGCGGCGCTATGGCAGTCGTGGTGGTCAGGGCCATGGCGCTGTATAGCCTCCACTCGCCGTAGCGGCCTCGGCTGAGGATGCGACGGGTACCTGCGGGATGAGTTGATGGGCGGAGGCGTCAACGGCCAGCACCAGACCGAAGCGCGCGATGAAGGTGGCGTGGTACGGCGGCCCAACCGCACTGATGGTGGGGCCAGCCAGCGACAGCGCGCAGCCTTCGATGCCGTTGGCGGGGTTTTGCGTGCCCTCGCTGAAGCTCGGCGCGACGCCATTGAGCATACCGGCGGCGATGTAGCAGTAAATGTCGCCTACCTGCCCACCTATACGCCGATCCATGCTGCCAGCGATGGCCCACGGCGAGATACTCCAGCCCTGCGCCACATCGTAGATCAGCGGCAGTGTCAGCGCCCACGAACCGCGCGGCAGCATGATATTGGCCACAGTCGCCGTGGTCAAGGAGGTCTGTGTGACCGAGGAGAAGCGCCAGCCCAGCGTCAGCGGCGCCTGCACCAGCCACGAGCGCCCATATGCTAGCTGGATCCGGTCCAGATCATAGGGCATCGAGCCGGGGATATTGGGGAAGGGGCAGAGGATGTCATTGCAGTCTTGCAGACCGCTTTCCGGGCTGAGTGCGATGATCGGTGTGGCAAGCATCGGCTGCCGCGCGACCGCCGCAATGGGCAGGCCGTCGGTGGTGAGACCGGCGATGTAGTGCTGGCCCGCTGGCACTGTCGTCCGCAGGCTAAGCGAGAGGTCGCCCAATGCCCGTGTGATCTGGTCGAGCGCCGGGGCGCGTTCGCCCAGCGGCAGATTGTTCATGCCGAAGGAGACATAGATCAGGAACGCTGGATAGTATGCCTGCCCGCCGACGTTCAGCGGCTCCCCGAATCGCACAGCCTGGCAGGTGTCGGCGCGCAGCGTAGATTTACTCAGCGTGAGATGACAGGTGTTGGGCATGAAGGGCTTCGCCGTCAGGGTTAGCGTGTTCGCGCCGGGCCGCAAGTTGGCGAGCACCGAGGTTTGGGCGGCAAAGTGATCGCCGTTGAGGATCACATCAGCGTAAGAAACATTGCTCATGATGTACGCAGTAGAGAGTGATGATCTGGTGGCACCGGGCGCGGTGGTCAATGCCCGCGGTATGTGCGCAAGCGCCTGCCACGCGGGCACGAGCGCCAGCAGCACCGCCACGGTGATGAGTGTGACCGCGGTCAGTCGTTGGCGGGGTGTCTTGCGCCGCGCCAGCAGCGTATCAAGCTCCACCTGGGCCAGCGTATCTGGTTCGTCAGGCGGCTGCTCTTGTTGCTCTGCTTCTTCCTTGGTCTCTGGTTCGGGCATGCTCAGCCTGCTTCAGAACGTCTTATGGGGCGGACAGAATGTCTGCCGCAGAGAAGGGCGCCCGCCGCAGACAGGAATGTCTGCGCTACCACAATATGCGAACACATGGGCTTAGGTCTCCTTACTTTACAGGCGCGAGGGTGACGGGGATGGCGTTGAGAATGGCGTTGCCGGAGAGCGGGTCTACCGCGTCATCGGGGATCAGCCGGTTGATGCTGACGCCCGCGTGTTCGGCGGCGATGCGCATCTGGCTGCCGGGCACGCCATGGCCCCAGCCGTGGGGCAGGCTGACGACGCCGGGCATCATCTCATCGGTGATATGGACAGGCGCGGCGACGCTGCCAGCAGCCGAGGTGACACGGGCGGCGACGCCTTCGGCCAGATTCAGCCGTGCGGCGTCTTGCGGGTGGACCAGCAGCACGCAGGGGTCATCGCCCTTCACCAGCACGTGCAGGTTGTGCATCCAAGAGTTGTTCGAGCGCAGGTCGCGCCGACCAATGAGCACGACCGGCGGGCGGGGGTGATCCAGCGCGGCGCGGAGCCGCTCTACGTCGGCGACGATCAGCGGTGGGGCTAGCTCGACCTTGCCGGATGGGGTGCGCAGCACTTCGGGGATGCGCGGCTGGAGCGGGCCAAGGTCTATGCCGTGGGGCGCGGCCTCAAGCTGGGCCAGTGTCAGTCCGTCAGGCCGCGCGCCGAAGGCATCGCCATAGGGTCCGGTGCGCAGCAGGAAGTCGAGCAGGCGTTCGGGGCCACGGCGCGGCTGGAGCGCGGCGAGCAGTTCCGCGCTGTCGCGGCCCTCCACCGGCGAGCCAGCGGTGCGGACCTCGCGCTGGACGAGTTGGGACGCGACCATATCATCTATGACGGCGGCGGGGATGGTGGCGTCCTGACCGGCGGCGATGGCGGTCAGCCGCAGCAGTATCTCCCACTCATCAAGCTGGCCTGACTCGCGCGGGAAGACTGGCGGCGAATAGTGAGCGATGTTGCGGATGGAGAGCTGATAGAAGGCGAGGTCGTAGTGGGCGCGTTGCAGGGGCGAGGGTGGTGGCAGGATGACATCGGCGTGGCGGGTGGTCTCGTTGAGGTAGCAATCTACGCTGACCATGAAATCGAGCTGGCCGAGCGCGGCATTCAGCCGGTCGCCGTTGGGCGCGCTGAGCGCGGGATTGCCGGCGATGGTGATGAGGGCGCGCACCTGACCATCGCCGGGGGTGGTGATTTCTTCGGCGAGGCAGACGGTGGGCAGCTCGCCGTAGATCTGCGGCAGGCCGCGCACACGGCTCTTCTTGAAGCCGGGGCGAATGCCCTTGCCCGTGCCGGGGAGGCCGCTGGTGTTGCGTGCGCCCGCCGCCGCCCTGGGGAAGAGCGCGCCGCCGGGGCGGTCGAGGTTGCCGGTGAGGGCGTTGAGCACATCGCCAAGCCAACTGGTGAGCGTGCCGAACTGCTGGGTGCATGCGCCGATGCGCGTGTAGACGGCGGCGCGGGGCGCGGTGGCTAGCTCGCGGGCGATGCGGCGCGTGACGTCGGGGGTGATGCCACAGGTGGCGGCGACGGCCTCTGGGGTGAAGGGTGCGGCGAGGGCGCGGAGTTCTTCGATGCCGTTGAGATGTTCGGTAAGATGCGCGGGATTGACGAGACCCTCGGCAAAGAGGGTGTGGACGAGGGCAAAGAGGAAGTGCGGGTCTGTGCCGGGGTGGATGAAGAGATGCTCGCTGGCTTCGGCGGCGGTGCGTGTGCGGCGGGGGTCCACGACGACGACGCGGCCCCCACGCGCGAGCAATGCGCGGATGCGCCCACGCATGTCGGGCGCGGTCATCAGGCTGCCATTGGAGACGAGCGGGTTCGCACCGAGAATGAGCAGGTAGTCGGCGCGGTCTACGTCGGGGATGGGGATGCTGAGCATCGTGCCGAACATGTAGCCAGCGGAGACCTGTTTGGGCATCTGGTCGAGGGTGCTGGCGGTGTAGATGTTGCGGGTGCCAAGGGCGCGGAGCAGCGGGGTGTTGTAGAGCTGGCCGGAGAGGTTGTGGACGTTGGGGTTGCCGAGGTAGACGGCGACGGCGTCGCGTCCGTATTGTTGCTGGATGGGGGTGAGACGGCGGGCGATTTCGGCGAAGGCGTCATCCCAGGAGACGGCGCGCCACTGGCCGCCCTGGCGCAGCATGGGGCCGCGCAGGCGGTCGGGGTCGGCGTCGAGTTCTTTGAGGCTGTAGGCTTTGGGGCAGATGTAGCCGTGGCTGAAGACATCTGCGGGGTCGCCACGAATGCCGGTGATCTGGCGGCCAGTGGTGGTGATTTCGAGGCCACAGGTGGCTTCGCAGAGTGGGCAGGTGGCGTAGGTGACCTGGGATGGCTCAGGCGTCGAAGGCGTCATGCGGGGTTCCCCTCTCTGGTCGGTGGCGCATGTGGGCGCGGATGATGGCGGTGGCAGGAACGTTGTTCTCCATTATAGCGGTGGTGGGCGACGATACCGCCTCGGCCATACATGGCCGGAGCACGACGGCGGGGCATGAATGCCTGAATGAGCGCGGTGGCCGATGTGGCCGATATGCGGATACTGGCAGTTGCCGAAATGGCCGATTTTTCGATTTGCGCGGAGGGCGGGATGGGTGGTATAGGAGGCTTGCGGCATGAATGCCGCAGGTAATCGCGACGGGACAGGAGTTGCCGGAGTTGCCGATTCTGCCGATTTTTGGATGGCAGGCAGGAATGCGTGCCCCGCCAGTGACCGAAATGGCAGAGTTGCCGAAATAGCCGATTTTTGGATTTTGCGTGGAATGCAGTTGCCGATTCTGCCGATTTTCGCGGTTGGGTGGGGGTGAATGACAGGATGTGACGGGAGATGGGGGGAGTTTTTTCGCCGTTTTCGCCGCAATTTTGGGTTGCGCGCAAGATGAGCAGTTGCCGATTCTGCCGATTTTTGGATTTGTGTGGAGGGCGGGATGAGAGGTAAGGGAAGCTCGCGGCATGAATGCTGCGGGTAATCCTGATGCGGGGCAGTGACCAAAATGGCCGATGTGACCGAAGGCAGACAGGAATGTCTGCCCCACCGATATGGCCGATATGGCCGATATGTGGGAGTTGCCGATGCTGCCGATTTTTTTTGTTGGCATTGGTGTGCGTCCTTCGCAGTGATGGGAGTGGGCGCGAGGTGGGTTGGATTGGTGGCAAGGGAAGTGTAGCATGCGGCGGGATGGGGCGAGGGGTGCGGGCCGGTCACATGCGGACGGATGGGGACATGGGATGTTGTGGGCGGTGGTCCTGCGCATGGTGGGTGGCGAAGCAGCGGATAGCTACAGGCGCGGGTCAACTGGCTCGGTTTCGAGGGCGAGGACGGCGAAGACGGCCTGATGGACGCGCCAGAGGGGTTCGCGGCGCACGAAACGCTCTATTGCTTCGACGCCGAGGGCGAATTCGCGGATGGCGAGGGCACGCTTGGCGGCGAGGCCGCGTTTGCGCAGGCGTTCGAGGTTGGGTGGCGCGGTGTAGTCGGGGCCGTAGATGATGCGCAGGTATTCGCGGCCACGGCACTTGACGGCGGGCTGGAGGATGCCGCGCTTGCCGCGCACGATGAAGTCGAGTGGCTTGACGACCATGCCTTCACCGCCGTGCCCGGTCATCTCTTCCCACCAGGCGGTTGCGGCGGCGCAGTCATCCGGGTCGAGCAGGTTGACAAGACGATGCGGAGCTATGGCGGCTATGGTGTGGATGGGGCGGATTTGATGCGGTGGGGGAGCGCAAAGAAGAGGGCGAGGATGGCATTGAGCACAAAGCTGACGGGGACGCTGATGAAGGCGAGGGCGACACAGGCGAGGTAGAGCAGTGGGCCGAAGCGGTAGCGGCGGGTGATGCTGGCGGCGAAATCGGAGGGCAGGTGGGTATCGAGGAGACGGTTGCCAGCGGCGGCGTAGAGCCAGAGGGCATTGAAGGCGATGGCGGTGAGGAAGTAGGCGCCGCTGTAGATGACCATGGCGACGATCTGGTTGCGGCTGTAGAGCGCGGCGCTGATGTGGGGATCGCGCGGGGCGATGTAGTCGGCGAGCAGGGCGGTGGGAAAGGGGATGAAGGTGATGAAGAACAGCAACAGGCCGTTGATGAAGAGGAAGGCGTGATCGGTGCGGACGATGACTTTGAACATATTGTGATGGTTGATCCACATGATGAGGATGAAGGCGAAGCTGATGAGGTAGGCGAGGAAAGCGGGCCACTGGCGCAGCAATGCGGCGAGGAGGTCGCCGGATTGCCCCAGGTCGCTTTGTAGGGGGACGCGCAGCGTGAGGACGAGGAGTGTGACGGCGATGGCGAAGACGCCATCGCTGAAGGCTTCGACGCGGCCGGTGTCGCGTTCGGCGGCTGTGGTGGTTTGGGGGTCGTCTACGCGCATTGTGCCGTGCCATTCGTGGTAATTATCAGAATATGAGCTTATCTACGTAGCACCAGCGCCAGTCTTCGCCCGGCTGGAACGACTGGATGATAGGGTGGCTGGTGGCGTGGAAATGCTTGGTGGCGTGCTTGTTCTTCGAGCTATCGCAGCAGCCGACGTGGCCGCACTCCAGGCAGAGGCGTAAGTGTACCCACGTATCGCCTATCTCCAGGCATTCCTGGCAGCCATCTCCACTGGGAGTGACGTTATGGATCTGGTCCAGATGGGTGCAGTGCCGTGCCATGTGTATGCTCCTTGTCTCGCGCTTGTGTGCGCTCGTGATACGTTCCCGTTCGGGCATTGTAGCTCTCATTGGTAGGGTGCGTCACTGTCTATTCGCGCGGGGATAGCCTGGAGATGTGGGTAGGAATAGACAGAGAAATAGCCGGACCGCGATGAACGGTCCGGCTTAGATGGATAGGAATGAACTAGAGGGCGATGTCGGCGATGACGGGCTGTTCGATGGCGCCATCAGTCGTTTGCGCCGCAGCGTCTGCGCTGGGTTTGTGGCTCTTGCGCAGGGGGATCTCGCGGAGGAAGAAGGTGACGACGAAGGCGAGCGCCATCATGGCGGCACCGATGATGAATACTTCGCTGATGGCGGAGGCGAAGCTGCTCTTCACAGCTAGTTCAAGCTGGCGCATGAGTTCCAATCCCTGGGGGCCAAGCTGGGCGAGGTGCGCTTGCAGCGAGGCAGAGCCGCCGCCCTGGCTCTTCTGGCCAAGCTGGGTGAGCTGACCCGCGCTGACGAACGGCTTGAGCGGGGCGGGAATCTTGGCCTGCACGTCGCTGGTGAAGGTGTTGGTGAGCACGGATCCCAGCACGGCGAGGCCGATGGTGCCGCCCATGGAGCGGAAGAAGCTGAGGGTGGCGGTGACTTCGCCGATCTGGCGCAGGGGGAAGGCGTTTTGCACGACGATGGTGAAGAGGCTCATCATCACGCCGATGCCCAGGCCGGTGATAATCATGTTGCGGACCAGTTCGCCGTTGGTGGTGGCGAGGGTCATGCGCGAGAGCAAGAGCATGCCGACGGTGGCGACGGCGAAGCCGACCAAGGCGAGGATTTTGTAGCGACCGGTGCGCGAGAGGAGTTGCCCGCCGATGAGGCTGCTGGCCATGAAGCCGAGCATCATGGGGGTGAGGACGACGCCGGAGTTGGTGGCGGATTGTCCCTGGGCGTCCTGCACGAAGTAGGGCAGGTAGAGGATCGCGCCGAACATGCCCGCGCTGAGCAGGAACGTCGTGAGCATGGAGATGGAGAAGATGTCGTTCTTGAAGAGGCGCGGGCTGATGATCGGCTCGGCGGCGCGAAGCTCGATGATGATGAAGAGGACCAGCACGACGGCGGCGGTGGCGAAGAGTGAGATGATCTGCCACGAGTTCCAGGCGTATTGGTCGCCGCCAAGCGAGAGCGCGAGCAGCAGCGGGACGGACCAGCCGATGAGCGCGGCGGAGCCGAGGAAGTCAATGCGGTGCGCGCGGCGTTGGATCATGCCGGGGATGGTGAGACCGGCGACGATGAGCGCGAAGGCGCCGACGGGCATGTTGACGTAGAAGGTCCAGCGCCAGCCCCAATTGTCGGTGATCCAGCCGCCGAGGAGTGGGCCGATGATGGTGGCGAGACCGAAGACGGCGATGAAGAGGCCTTGCCACTTGCCGCGCTCGATGGGGGGGAAGATGTCGCCGATGATGGCTTGGGCGATGGGCATGAGCGCGCCCGCGCCTAACCCCTGGATGCCGCGATAGATGATGAGTTGGGTCATGTCTTGGCTGGAGCCGGAGAGCGCGGAGCCGAGGAGGAAGAGGACCATGCCAAGCAAGAAGAAGATGCGGCGTCCGTAGATGTCGGAGAGTTTGCCGTAGATGGGGACGCTGACAGTGGAGGCGAGCAGGTAGCTGGTGTAGACCCAGGAGATGTTCTGGCCACCGAGGTCGGCGATGACGCGGGGCATGGCGGTGCCGACGACGGTTTGGTCGAGCGCGCCGAGGAGCATGCCAAGCATGAGGCCAATGATGATGAGGATGAGGCGTTTGCGGCTGACGGTGTCGCGCAGGCTGAGCGGCTCGGCCTCTGTGGCGGCCGGGGACGCGGAGATGGGAAGTGATTCTGCCATAGGGGAAAATGCCTTCTGTTCTAGCACGCTACTCTAGCATGCTACGGATGATTCGTCGGGTGTGGCCGCGCTGTCGTGTTCGGCGATGGCGGCGAGGGCACGGAGGCCGCGCAGGAGGGCGGCGAAGTCGTCTGGGGCGAGGGCGTCGAGCCAGCGCACGAAGCGCTCTGGTCCGCCCTGGCGCAGGCGCGTGATGAGATCGCTGCCGACGGGGGTGAGGGTGACGAGGGTGCGGCGGCGGTCTTCGGCGTCTTCAGTGCGGGCGGCGAGACCGAGCTGCACGAGGTGGTCTACGAGGACGCTGGCGGCGGGCTTGCCGATGTCGAGGGTGTCGGCGAGGGCGCTGACGTTGACGGCCTGGCGAGTGGCGAGGACGAAGAGTGTTTTGAGCTGGCCCATGGAGAGGTCCAGGTGAATCCACTCGCGCATGTGGGTGCTGAGCAGCGCGCGATAAATCTGCTTTTGCGCGGCAATGGCCTCGGCGATGTCGGGGTTGGGTGCGCGTGGGTCGTTCATATGATGCCTCCTCTTTCTTGACATCATTCATGATAACAGAATTGTTCGCGAATGTCAAACTATTTTCTCTGGAGCATGTTATTGCGCATGGTGAGCGGTAGGTGCGGATTGGAGACGCTGGTCTTATGCGCGTTGACAGCGCTTGGCGGGGCATGATATGCTAGTCAGGCTTATTCTTTGGGCGTTTGTGCCCTGCGCTGGTTGACCAGCGCGCCGCGCTGTTGCGCTTCGAGCCGGTTGTTATGCGGCTTTACACCTTGTCCGCTGAGGCGGATATTGCGGAGGAAGAACGTTTCTATGGTCAAGATTCGCCTGATGCGCGTGGGCGCGAAGGGTGCTCCTAGCTATCGTGTGGTCGTCTCGGATGCGCAGTCGCCACGTGATGGGCGCTTCATCGAGAATATCGGCTGGTATAATCCGCTGACCGACCCCTCGACGATCAAGATTGATGCGGACCGCGCGAAGTACTGGCTGGGCGTTGGCGCGCAGCCAACGGATTCGGTGCGCTCGCTGTTTATACGTTCGGGTGTGGTAGAGCGCCCAGCCGCGGCCACGAAGTAACGCGGTGGCACGCGCGCTGTGGGTTGTTGCGTGCGTTTAGCTCGCAGGCTTTTCGGGCATCACGTCGGGATCATGTCAGGTGCGCTATCGCGGTAGATAGCGTGTTCGCTCGCCAGCAGCGACAAGCGGGGGCACGTCATGCAGGGGCTTATCGAATTTCTCGCCCGCAATCTGGTGGATACGCCGGACGCTGTGGCGGTGCGCCAGTTGCGCGATGATCGCTATGCGACGATTCTGCGGCTGGATGTGGACAACGACGATCTGGGCAAGGTGATCGGGCGGCAGGGGCGTGTGGCGAAGGCGATGCGCACCCTGATGCGCGCGTCGGCCACACTGCAAGGCAAGCGGCATATCGGCCTGGAAATCCACGAGGATATGCGCCAGGAGCAGCAACCGGATCAGGACCAGGATCAGGAAGCGTACCAGGAACCTCACGATGAAGCACCAGCGCCCGAACAGTCCCCCGAAGCCTGACACGACAACGCACGCGGACGACTGGGCGGAGGTCGGCGTGATTGCCGGAGCATTTGGTCTGCATGGCGAGGTGAAGGTCCAGCCGGAGACCGCTTTTCCAGAGCGTTTCGCGTCTACCCCGACCATCTATCTCGGCGATGAGCGCACACCTTACGCCATCGAGCAGGCACGGGCGCACAAGCAGCAGATCGTGCTGCGATTGCGCGACGTGACCAGCATCGAAGCCGCCGAAGCGTTGCGTGGTCAGCGTGTCTGGATTCCCGCGAGCCAGTTGATGCCGTTGCCTGAGGGTCAGTTCTATCTGCACGATGTGATCGGCCTGGAGGTGCGGCATGTAGATGGGCGGGTGCTGGGCACGGTGCGCGATATTCTGTTGGGCACAGGCAACGATCTGTTTGTGATCCAGCGCGTGCCCGTCGCTGGCGCGGATGGGGTGATGGCGGCACAGCAGGATGATGTGTTGCTGCCAGCGGTGAAGGCGTTTATCACGCGGGTGGACCTGGAGGCGCGAGTGATGATCGTGGACCCGATTCCCGGTCTCTTCGACGAGGAGTATGAGGAAGCGCGCTGATGGGGATGGGAGTGGCGCGCGGGCCGGAATCGCGCCGCTGGGGCCAGCATATGGACCGTGAATCCAGCCTATTTATCATGGGTTCTTGATTTCTTGATCTGACCCATGCTATTCTGACGCTGGTCGCTGGTCACAGGCCGGTGGGGTCCGTGCTAGTTGAGGAAAGGGAATAGCCTGGTGCGCCAACCAGCATCAAACGCGACGCTCACCTCTGGCACCGTGCTTTCCAAACGCTATCGTGTGGAGCAGTTGATCGGCAGCGGCGGGTACGCCAGTGTGTACCGCGCGACTGACCTGACCTATGGCTATGAGCGCGCCATCAAGGAAGTCACGGACCCCGACGAGAATGTGCGCAAGCAGTTCAAGCTTGAGGCCGAACTGCTGATTCACGTGAACCACCCCAACGTGCCCCGTGGCTACGAGATTCTCGAAGATCACCATAAGCTGTATTTGGTGATGGACTATGTGCAGGGCAAGGATCTCGAAGAACTGCTGAACGAGAGCCTGGTGCAGCGCAAAGCGCCGCTCGAAGAAGATCAGGTGTTGACCTGGGCGATTGCCATCTGCGACGCGCTTGAGACGATGCATCGCCTGAAGACGCCGGTGATTCACCGCGACATCAAGCCAGCGAATATCAAGATTACGCCGGAGAATCAGCCGATCTTGATTGACTTTGGGCTGGCGAAGGTGCATGCGATGGGGCCGACGCATGTGGCCGCGCAGGGGGTATCGCCGGGGTTCGCGCCGCCGGAGCAGTATATGGCGAAGGGGCGGACCGACGCGCGCACGGACATCTATGCGCTGGGCGCGACGCTGTATGCGTGCCTGACGGGCAAAGATCCGCCAGAGGCACCGGGGCGGTTGCTGGCGCAGACGGGTGTGGGCGGGCCAAACGGGATGCAGCTCGTGCCGTTGCGCCGCAGCAATCCGCGCGTGAGCGAGACGACAGAGCGCGTGATCATGAAGGCGCTGGAACTGTCGCCGGGCGCACGCCAGCAGAGCGCTGCGCAATTACGCAACGAGCTGGCGGAGGCGCAGCGTAGGCTCCGTGCGGCGCATGGCGCGGGTATAGCCGGGCCATCGAGCAGCATGGCGCGGGGGTCCACCGCCGTGATGGGTGCGCCGTGCCCGCGCTGCGGCACGCCGAATCGCCCGGACGCGCAACGCTGCGTGAATTGTCACGCGCCGCTGCCAATCAGCTCGAAGCATCCACGCACGCTCGCCGCCGCGCAGGCCGCTGTTGATGTGCGTCCCTCCACGCAGATGCCCGTCGTTAACGGGCCGGCTCGTGGCGCGCCTGCCGCGCTAGGTCAACGGGGGACGGCCAAGCAGCAGGCGGTTGCGGTGGAGCAGGAGCGGCGCACGGCCAAACAACAGGCAATCGCCGCTGAGCAGGAGCGCCGCACGGGGAAACAGCCGGTGGCCGCTGCCGCGCCGGTGATGGCGGCGTTGCCGCCTGCCGCGCCCGCGGCAATGGGCAAAAAAGCGCCCGCCAGCAAGAAGGCTGGGGCCGCGGTGGCGGAGCCGGAGCAGCGCGACCCCAGTGCATGGCTGCGCTTCGGGCCGGATCTGGTGAGTGGCTTTGGCAAGACGATGCTCGCCGCTGCGGCTGTGGAGGCGCTGTGGGGGGCGCTGGTGATCGCGCTGGGTGTGATCGCACTGATGTACAAACAGACGAATCCGCCGGTCTTGCAGATGATTATCGGCTGGATGGTGGTGGTGTTGCTGGTCAGCGTGCTGGGCGCGCAGGCGCTGACACGGCCGGTCTACCGCAAGGGTTTCATGCCGAAGGGCCGCCGGGTATTCCAGGGCTTCGTGATCATCGTCTACTCACTGGCGGTGCAGGCGGCGGGTATCTGGGGGGTATTTATCTTTCAGTCGCAGCAGGCGAATCCGACCCTGGCGATGGCGTCGTATATTTTGTTCGGCATCAGTTCGCTCATTGGCGGCATCGTCGGCGTTCTGACTGTACTGGGCTAAGTGGCGCGCATTGCGGAGCAGAGAGAGCGGGCGGTTGAAACCGCGCCTCTATGGCCCGCGGCCACAAAACCCGCCTGCGCGGGTTCGGGACAGACCAGTGTCCGCCGGAAAAAGTACAAGCGCATCATGCCGTGGCTAATCTCGGTTTCGACGCTGGTGTGCTGCTTCAACGGCTTAAGGGGGCAAGGAGACCATGCCTCAACTCAATCCGGGCCTTGCCGGTCAGCAACCGAATCCAATGTTTCGCATCGGCGCGCTCGTGCATGGGCGCGCCGATGTGCTGCATCTGGAGTTCGGTGAGCCGGATTTTGCGACGCCGGAGCATATCGTCGCGGCGGGTATCGCGTCGCTGCGCGATGAGCGGCAGGGCTATGGTCCTGGCAATGGTGTGCTTTCGCTACGCGAGGCACTGGCGGCGCGGGTGGCGCGGGTCAATCGCATCGCGGCTCCGCCGGAGCAGATCGTCGTCACGGCTGGTGGCACGGGCGGGTTGATGGCGTCGCTGCTAAGCATCTGCGCGCCGGGGGCTGAGGTGCTGGTACCCGATCCCGCGTGGGCGGGCTACGATGCGATGCTCGCGGCGGCTGGCGCACGCAAGGTGTATTATCCGCTGTCGCCTGCGCTGGGCTGGCAGCCGGATTTCGATGCGCTGGAACGGGCGATCACGCCGCGCACGACGGCGCTGCTGGTCAATTCGCCATCGAATCCCGGCGGGGCGGTCTTCTCGCGGGCGACCATTGCGCGGCTGGTGGAGATTGCCCAACGCTATGACCTGTGGCTGCTCTCAGATGAGTGCTATGACGAGTTCGTCTACGAGGGCGAGCATGTCAGCCCGGCGGCGCTGGATAGCGATGGGCGAGTCGTCACCATCGGCACGTGCTCGAAGGCGTATGCGATGACCGGCTGGCGCGTGGGCTGGGTGGTGGCGCCGCCCGCGCTCGCCGCAAGCATCGGGCTGGCGACGGCGGCGCAGATCAACAATCTGCCGCTCTTCGTGCAGCGCGCGGCGGCGGCGGCGATCACGGGTCCGCAGGCGTGCGTGGGCGAGATGGCGCGGGCGTACCAGCAGCGGCGCGACCTGGCGGTGGAGTTGGTGCGAGCGCGCGGGCTGCTGGAATACGTGCCAGCAGGCGCGTTCTATCTGCTCGTGCCGCTGGCGCGGTTGGCGTCGCCGGACGATCCGGCGGCGTTCGATGGGGTGGCCTTCGCGGAGGCGCTGATCGCGGAACGGGGCATTGCTATCGCGCCGGGGGTGGCGTTCGGTCCGGCGACGGCGGGGCATGCGCGGGTGTCGCTGGCGAGCAGCGCCGAGACGCTGCGCGCGGGGATCACTGGAATGCTGGACTTCGCGGCGGATTACGCGACACGATAAGGCAGCACTGTGGTCGCGACTGCGATACCGCTGTCTGTCGCCGCCCGGATGGTGTTGGTGTGGAAAGTGGAACGATGACAACATCCCTTCAACGCTATGTGGCGGGCACAAAGTGATGTGGGCAGAGCCGCTCGTTCTGGTGGGAGCCATGACCGCTTTCTGCTAGAATTGAGGAGGTTTCCGCCGCATCATGGGCCATATTATGCGCTGCTAGACATATCCAACTTTAGTGGATGCCGGTTGTGTGATACTGATGGGCACGGGTACTAGCCCATGCACGAGAGGATCCGCAGCATGAACGAGGATGACCTGGATGGTATCGAAGAACGAGACTGGACCGTGCGGGCGTTGGTCTATACGTTCATTGCGCAACACGAACGCCCGCCAACCGTGGGTGAGGCTGCGGCGGCGCTTAACGTGACGCATGATCGCGTGGCGCTTGCCTTCCAACGCCTCAATCGCCGTCATGCTGTCTTCCTGGAGCCAGGCGCCCAGACGATTCGCATGGCGCACCCCTTCTCCGCTATCCCTACGTCCTTCTGGGTGCGGGCGAATGGCCACAGCTATTGGGCGAACTGCGCCTGGGATATGCTAGGCATTCCGGCCGCCCTGCACACGGACGCCGAGATCGAGGCGCGCGTGGCTGATACGCAGCATACCGGCGTCACGTTGGACGTCATCCAGAACCGTGTCCATGGGCATGGCGAGGTGGTCCACTTCCCGCTGCCATTTCATCAGTGGTACGACGATCTCGTCTTCACCTGAGCGACTATACTGCTCTTCCGGTCGGAAGATGAGGTGGATGCCTGGTGCGAGCGCATGGCGCGGCCACGTGGCGAGGTGTTGTCCCTGGATCAGACCTGGGAGCTGGCACAGCAGTGGTATCACGACCGCATGCGGCCGGACTTTCACGGGCGATCCGCCGAGCAGGCGCAACAGATATTTCAGCAGGTGGGCTTGCATTCGCCTGCGTGGTCGCTACACCCTGACTAAGTACCTGCGGCTCTATCCCGCAGACCTGTTGGGGGCGCGGACGGCGTGGTATGAGGCAGAACTGGCACCTACCAATGTAGTCTGACTAGGGTTCGGGGGTGGGGTAGGACCAGGGGATGGGCGCGGGGGCGGCGGAGATGCCTTCTTGCTCGAAGCCCCAGTTGAGCAGGGTACGCATGTCGGTGATACGTATTTCCCAGCTTGGCTCGCCCAGGACGACGCCGACGATGAGGTGTCCGTGGCGGATGGCGGCGAACGCCTGGCAGTAGCCTGCGTTGCCGGTGAAACCGGGCTTGACGCCGATGGAGCCGGGGTAGGGTGAGCGCGCGCCAGCGATCAGGTCGTCGCCGGTTTCGAGGTCGTAGGCTTTGTGGGTGCTGGTCTTGGCGATGCTGTAGTGCTTGGTGGAGGTGATGGTGACGAGGATGGGGTTTTTCATGGCGACGCTGGCCAGGATTGCCAGTTCGCGGGCGGTGGTGTAGTGGCCGTCGGCGTCGAGGCCGTGGGGATTGGCGAAATGGGTGTGAGTGAGGCCAAGTTGCTGGGCGCGGGCGTTCATCATGGCGACGAAGTTGGTGACGTTGCCGCCAATATCGTCGGCGATGGCGACGGCGGCATCGTTGCCGGAAGGGAGCATGAGGCCGTAGAGCAGGTCGTGCAGCGAGACCTTTTCGCCCGCGCTGAGGCCCATGTGGCTGTTGCCTGGTCCGGCGAGGGCGGCGGCGTCGGAGCCGATGGTGACGAGTTGATCGAGCGAGCCATGTTCGACGGCGAGCAGCGCGGTCATGATTTTGGTGCAGCTTGCCATGGGCAACTCGACATCGGCGCTTTTGGTGTAGAAGATGGCGTTCTGGTTGGGATCGAAGACGAAAGCGGCTTTTGCTGTGACGGAGGGCGGCGGCAGGGTGGTGAGGCCGAGCGCGCCCGCGCCAATGGGGCTGCGCCGCAAGGCATCGGAGGAGACGCTGCCGGCCGCGAGGCTGAGACTGTAGAATAGGCCAACCAGGGGTACGATGAGCACCAGCAGCCAGGCGAAGACGCGCGTGACGGTGGCGCGACGCAGTGAGAGTGTGTCGGGGGTATCTCTGGCAGGGGTGTCGTAATCGTCGTCGTAGTTGTCGGCATAGCTGTCGCTGATTAACACCTGTTTATGCACCGCCGTCCGTCCCTGAGCCATCGCGCGCCTCCCGCTTCCGCATGCCGTGACAACATCACGTAGTGTAGTCGCTGCTGGCGGGCGCGTCAAATTACCCCACCCATGCTCCCAGTACGGTGGGGCATGTGCTACACTGGCGGGGACGGACAGCAATGTGGCGCGGCCAGATAGGGGAGTGGCAGATTCGGAGGAGGCGCCTATTATGCCGGTATCGCTTGCCAATTCGCAGCGCATCTATGACGCGCTGAAAGCGTGTGATGTGAAGATCATCTCGGCGCTGCCCGAAACGTGGCTGGTGCATTTGATTCGCATGGCGGATGATGACCCGGAGATGACGCTGGTGCGTATCGCCAAGGAGGAAGAGGCCATCGGCATCTCGGCGGGGGCGCATCTGGCGGGGGTGCAGTCGGCGTGTTTGATGCAGAACCACGGGTTTCTGGCGGCGATCAACCCTATCGTGTCGCTGGCGCTGCTCTATAAGATTCCGCTGCTGATGCTGATTAGCTATCGCGGGCATATGGGCGAGAAGGATCCATGGCAGACGATGGGCGGGCTGACCACCGAGCCGCTGCTGCGGGCGTTGAACATTCCCATCTGGCATCTGGCCAATCCCGACGATGTTGCGCGGCGGCTCAAGGATGCGCAGACGTTGGCCAATGCGGCGTTGCATCCGGTGGCGGTGCTGTTGGCTCGCGAGCTGATGTGGGAGGATTGACTATGCTGCGCGCCGATGCCTTAGAGGCTATCTACCCGGACATCGCTGAGCATGTTGTGGTGACGATCATGGGCGCGGTCGCTGCTGAACTCTATACGTTGGGCCACCGGCACAATTTCTTCTATTTGGAGCATGCGATGGGGCTGGCCTCTTCGATGGGGTTGGGGATCGCGCTGGCGCTGCCGGAGCGCAAGGTGGTGGTGGTTGATGGCGATGGCTCGCTGCTGATGAATCTGGGCACACTGAGCACGATGGCGCGTTACAAGCCAGGGAATCTGCTGCATGTGGTGTTCGATAATGAGAGCCTGCTCTCGGTCGGCGGGTTCCCCACGGCGACGGCCACCGGAGCGGATCTGGCGGGGGTCGCACGCGCCTGCGGCGTTCCGCGCGTCGTTGAGGCGGATACGCCGGATGCGCTGGCGGTCAGTGTGCGCGGCGCGCTGGCCAGCGATACATTGACCACCATCGTCAGCAAGGTGGAGGCGGTCGGGCCGAAGTCGTTCCACATGGATTTGCCGCTGCTGGAGAACCGATTTCAATTCAAGCGCGCGCTGGAACAGATGCGGGCGGGATAGAACCTAACCCCCAGCCCCTTCCCTACCAGGGAAGGGGAGTAGAGAGCGGACAGTCGCAACCGCGCGACGGGCGCACGCCGTGCCAGGAGGGCGCACGCCGTGCGCCCCTACGAATGGTGTGTGGGTGTGAAAGCCTTGCCTACGTGGGTTGAGGAGAGACGTGGGAAGGATGCTGCCCGGTCATTGCGCTCCCCGTTGACGGCAAGATGGCACCCCATTATACTGGCGCAAGCCAGTTACCTCTTGGCGCAGCGATGTGGCAACTGACAATCGAGCAGTTTTCACGGATCGTTCGCACACTTATGTGCTCAGGAGGGATGTGATGAAGTTCGCTCTTATCGGCGTTGGGATTCTCGTCGTTCTGTTTGGGGTGTTGAATCATTCCAGCCACTATCTGAACGGCAGCCGCATGAGCACCATTATCGTTGCGGTTGGCGCGATCATTGCCGTGGTTGGCGTCGCGATGATGTTCATGGGCCGCAAGAGCAGCGCCGCCTAGCTCGTCTGCCCAAGGGATGCGCGGTGGAACCTTTCTGCGCGGAGGTCCATCGCGCATCCCTCATTCTATCCGGCTGTTACCGAGGTGCTTGCGCCATTGGCGAGCAGCCGTGTCTGCCAGTAGAACGCTCCGTCGCTGGCGCGCAATGCGGTGATGGTGTTGAACCTGGCCGTGCCCAATGAGAGACCTGACGCGCTATAGATTCCCTGGATGAAGACCACGCCTTGCGCTTCGGCCTCGGGCGTGAGCACGTAGTTCGCCTGCGCCTGCTGCCAGAGGCGTGCGCCGTCGCTCGCCTGGAACACGTAGAGCGTGTTGCGGCCACCAAGGTAGAGCGCGTCGTCGGTGATCAAGTTGGTATTCTGTCTGTTCGGCCCGAAGTTCTGGATGGTGTAGCAGGGCAGGGTACGCTGCCAGTGAATCGCGCCGGTGGCGGTATCCAGCGCGTAGAGTGTATCGGTGGGCGGATTGCCGGCCAGCGCGGGGTAGTTGCTACACGCGCTGCCGGGCACCTCCACATACACGACGCCATTACGCATGCCTTCGATGCTGACCGAAGCTTTGGGAAAGCGCCAGAGCAGCTTGCCATCAGCAGCACGCAGCGCCACCAGACCATCGGACGGCTGGGAGCTGACGTAGACGGTGTCGTCCGTCACGGTGAGGGTGCAGGTGTTCGTGGTATCGCTGCTTGATGTGGGGGGAGCGTACCGCCAGAGAGGCTTGCCGTCGGCTATGCGGGTGGCGAGGGCATTGCCATCTTGCTCGCAGGTATAAAGTGTGTCGCCGTGAAGGACGTATTGATTTGTGGCGTAGGGGTAGACTGGCGCTGGCAGGGTTGTGGTGAGCAGGGCTGTTTTGCGGAGCATCGTGCCGTCGCTTATGTTCAGGGCTACTGATTGCCATATCGTCTGTTGGGTGGTCGGTTGGGGCGTGGAGTTTTCGGAGCTGATGACATAGAGCGTATCGCCGAGCACCTCGAAGGTATAGACGTTGAAGGGGTAGGAGTTATGCCAGAGCAGCGCGCCATCGGTGGCGCGGACTGCCGAGAGGACGCTCGTGGGACTGTTGTTGGTACTGCCATTGCTGTAGCCGAAGTTGTAGAGGATGCCGCCGAAGATGGCTGGCTGGGTGTTGAAGTCCAGCAGGCCGGGCACTGTCGTATGCCACAGTACCGTGCCATCGGACGCACGCGCCGCGACAAGCTGCTGATTCTGACGGGCGCCGTCGCTGCTATAGGTCGCGCTGCTGGTATAGGTATAGATGACGCCGTTGGCCAGCAGCGGCGCACCGAGCATGATGTCTGGATGGTTCGCGGGGGCGCTGCGCCAGCGGATCGAGCCGTCGGTCGCGCGCAGGGCATGGAGGGCGCTCGCGCCGTCGCATTGCCAGACGCCGAGGAAATTGCGGGCGCAGACGCTGCCGGTGACAAAGACATTGAGCGCGGCATCCACGGGCGCGGGGCGTGGCTGCGGGTCGTTATTGCCCCAGCCCACATGCCCGGTGACGGAGAGCAGCGCAAGGACTGAGGCGCTGGCGAGCGTGAGCGCGACGACGCGATAGGTGATTTTGCTCGCGCGCGCCGCGGCGGCGCGCGCGCCGAACGTCAGCGCCACCGCCAGGAGCAGTCCTAGCCCCGCCAACACCAGAACTTCGATCACCAGCGCCATTGTTGACTACCTTTCTCATCGCAGCAGAGTGGGCGGTTGAAACCGCGCCTGAATGGCGTGCCGCCGCTCCGCTGCGCTCACAGCCCGCTCCACTCCTACACGTCGCTAGCTGCGCCGCGTGCTGGCCCCGCCTGCGCGGGTTGGAAACAGGAGTGCGCAGCACCGCATCTCACCGCACCCTTCGCCAGTATATACGCCAGTTTGCGTTGTGTTCGCACAGAGCGGGTTTGCAATGCGTGCGCGGATGCGACATAGTCAATGGGATGGCGGACCTACCCCGCAGCCCTGCCTCGGAACCCCGCCTCGGAACGGCTCAGCGGGGCTGCGCGCTCGGCGGGGCTTCGCTTCGCTTGCCCTTCCCTACGAGGGAAGGGGAGTTTAAAGAGCGTGCGGTTGAAAGCGGGCAACGGCGTCCGGCCAACGGGCGTCCGGTGGACGCCCCTACGGATGGCGTGTGGGCGCGAAAGCCGCGCACGCGGTGGTGGCGAAGGCAGACAGGAATGTCCGCCCCACCAGGCGACGCGCGGGTGGTTGAATGCCCTGGTGGGTACATATGCGGTAGTTGAGAAGGAGAGGGACATGCAAGGTTCTTACAGCTTCCAGCCGAATGTGCTGATGCAACTCCTCGACGATCTGGACTCTGGCGCGCTGAAGATTGTGGATCTGACGACGCCGCTTGGACCGGATACGGTGGTGATTGATCTGCCGCCGCAGTTCGCGCCGTCGCCGGGCCTGACGGTGACAGAGATCGCGCGCTATGATGACCGGGGTCCAGCGTGGTATTGGAATACGCTGACTATGGGTGAGCATACCGGCACACATTTCGATGCGCCGATCCACTGGGTGACGGGGAAGGATTTGCCCAACAATGCGACCGATACCATTCCGCCGCGCAAGTTCATCGGCCCGGCGTGCGTGATAGATGTGACGGCGGATGTAGCGCAGAATCCCGATTTCTTGCTTTCGGTGGAGCGGGTGAAGGCATGGGAGGGCGAGCACGGGCGCATCTCGGCGGGGGCGTGGGTGCTGCTGCGCAGCGGCTGGAGCGCGCGCACCAGCAGAGATGCGTTCCTAAATGTGGGGGCGGACGGCGCGCATAGCCCTGGCTTCCATCAGGATACGTCGGCGTTTCTGGTGAATGAGCGCGACATTTTGGGTGTAGGGGTGGAGACGGTGGGCACGGATGCAGGCCAGGCGGGCGGTTTTACGCCGCCGTTCCCGAATCATACGACGATGCACGGGGCGGGCAAGTTCGGCATCACGAGCTTGGTCAACCTGGACCAGTTGCCGCCGACGGGGGCTGTGGTGATCGCTGCGCCGCTGAAGATTATCGGGGGATCGGGCAGCCCGCTGCGGGTGATTGCTATCGCACCGGTGTAGACCTCTCCCCCCGGCCCCCTCCCCTACTGTATAGACCGGAGACATCCTTTACAGGTGTTCGGGGACATAGTTGACAACAGAGCGCTGTTTAGAAACAGGATACACGCCGTGCGAACGGGTGTCCAGGGAGGCGATCCAGTGGTCGGCAAAGTAGACGGCCAGCATCCCATCCACATCGGTGGGGGCCAAGGCGATGGGCTGGCCGACAAAAGCGCCGCCGACATGGTAGGCCTGCCCCTGCCAACTGATCCAGCCCTCCTGCTGGACTTTGCGCACGGTCGCGGAGGCGGCGTACTCTACGGGCGGCAACGTCTCGGGGAAGGGGCGCGGACTGGGCGTATAGTGGCGGGCCGGCACGGTGAGACCCAGTGCTTCATGGGGCCGCTCCGTGTTATAGACCTGACGCCAGGTGTCGAAGACGGCTTGGGCGTGTGTCAGGTCGTGCAGCGGCTGGGCGAGGGCTTCGGCGCGCAGGGTGCGGTGGAAGCGCTCGTCCTTGCCCTGGGTTTGGGGATGACGGGGACGGCCATGCCGCACCGTGACGCCCAGGCGCACCAGCCAGACACTCAGGCGGGTCCAGGGCGTGGGTCCGCCCGCACTCCCCCAGGGCGCGCCGTGGTCACACAGGATACGGCGGGGCAGGCCATAGGTGCGAAAGAGCGTGGTCAAGGCGGCTTGCACGGTCGCGTGCTGCTCATTGGCGCAGGCCAACACGCCCACGGCAAAGCGCGAATGGTCGTCGAGCACCGTCAAGGGATGACACCGCTGGCCGCCGCCGGGGTGGGCCGTCAAGGGCAGATGCCCCTGAAAATCCATTTGCCACAGTTCATTGGGAGCGGCATAGGTAAAGCGCTGGGGCGGCGGACGGCGGTGCGGGGCGCGGTCCGCTGGGGCCAGCAAGCCGTGCCGCTGCAAGATCGCGGTGATCGTGCTGGCGGCGGGGACGGGCTGGTCGGGCGCCAGCACCTGCAACCGCGCCCGCAGTTTCCGTCCGCCCCAGGCGGGATGCTGGGCGCGCAACGCCAGCACGCGCTGCTCCAGGGCGGCGGCGGTGCGGGTGGGACTGGTCGTCGGGCGGCGCGACCGCTCAGCCAGTCCCGCGCTCCCCGCCTGCTGAGCGCGGGCCACCCACTTGTAGCCCGTGGGACGACTGATCCCGAACTGGGCGCACAGCGCGCTCAGGTTGACGTCAGGCTGCGACGCCTGCGCCACAAAGGCCAAACGAAGGGACATGGCTGATGACTCCTGCCACGGCATGGGCAACCTCCAAACAGTGTTCCTGACTCGCGGAATAGCACTGCTTGGATGTAAACCATGTCTCCGAACGTGTGTAAACCATGTCCCCGGTCTATACACCCTACAAGGGGAGGGGGAGGATGTCACCGCTTACACGCTCTCGTGCGAGGGGAGGAGATCGGTGCCGGCGCGGAGTTCGGTGCGGTAGAG
Source organism: Ktedonobacterales bacterium (assembly GCA_030167145.1). Lineage (GTDB taxonomy): Bacteria > Chloroflexota > Ktedonobacteria > Ktedonobacterales > JADMIN01 > SMAG-U1939. The sequence goes on from CP126532.1 coordinate 2,761,480, forward strand.
CGCATAGCTTTGCGCGACGCGCATGCCAGCGCGGCTGTAGAGGCGCGGCGCGCCGGTGGGGCTTTCGGCGTCTACGCTCAAATTGACTTCGCGCACACCCTGGCGATAGTACTCGGCGAAGGTGGCGTGCAGCAGGGCCAGCGCCAGCCCGCGATTGCGCCAGGGACGCCGCACACCGACGGCGCCGATCCAGCCTTCGCCAGCGGCGATTTTACCCAGGGAGACGCCGGCAATTTCGCCAGTGGGCTGGTCAATCGCCAGGAACCACAGGCCGGGATCGGCGCGCTCGATCTTGGTCATAGCCAGCCAGCGCTCGAAGATTCCGGGCGGACGGTTCCAGGTATCCTGAAACGCTTCTTCTACGGCGTCGAAGGTGGCGCGCTCGTCTGCGCCGGGGATAAAGGCGCGGATGCTGATGTTCGCTGGTGGCGCTGGGATGGGGGGTGGGGCATCCAGGGTGATGGCCATGACGTAGATGCCGCGTACGGGAGCGTAGCCGCGCGTTTGCATCAGGCGGATGGCTGAGTCGTTGGTGGTGCGGATGTATTGCTCGACGACGACTCGCGCGCCTGTGGGCGCCCGCCCGATGCGCTCACGGGTCCAGGTTTCGCCCCACTGCGCGAGGTATGCGCCGATGCCGTGGCCGCGATAGCTGGGGTGCGTATAGCCATAGACGGAGACGCGGACGTAGCGGCGGTTGTAGAGGTCGGCATAGCCGGCTATTTGGCCGTCTGGGGCGGTGATGAGTACCGCCTCGTCGGCGAGGTCGAGACCCTGCCAGTCGTTCGCTTGTTCTTCTGTGGTCATGGTTGCTTTGTCGCCGGTGGCCTGCTGGCAGGCGGCAATCAGATTGGCTACCGCGGCCGCATCGGCGAGGGTAGGTGGGCGGGCGGTATATCCTTGGGGAAGGGTGACGGTGGGCATGCGGGTTCTCCTTGGTGGCTGATTGGCGACGGGCAGATGTGCGGTTGCACTTCGTCCATGTTGCCGCGAAATAGCGAGATGGTGGGACGAAGGGACGATGGGAGGCAGTATAGCCTGTGCGGGCCGTTGCGTGGGCGCAGATTTCCGCGTGGACATTTTTGCGAGTTCTTGGCCATCACTGGCCGGAACATGAGCGCGGCCGCCCGCCCCGGACAGTGACGGCTGGGGAATATTGTGGCGCAGCCTATTGCCTTCAGCCGTGTGGTTATGGAGATGGGTCGGTGGGGGTGAGTGCTGTGGGTGGGCCGTCGGGGTCGTATTCGGGGGCGGGGTGGATGTCGAAGGCGTCGGCGAGGCGCACGAACATGTTGAAGAGGGCGGCATCGTAGACGGCTTCGGCGATCTGCGCTTCGCTCCAGCCTGCGTCGCGCAGCGCCTGAACCTGGGCGTCGGTGACGCGGTAGGCGTGGCGGGTGACGGTGGCGACGAAGTCGAGCAGGAGCCGCTCGGCGGGGGTGATGGGGGCGTCGTCGAGGTTGGCGTCGCGGATGGCCCGGGCGACGGGTGCGAAGTGTTCGCCCTGCAACTGCAGGAACCATGCGTGGTTGCTGAGTCAGTAGTGGCAGTGGGAGAGAGCGGCGACGTAGGAGGCGATCATTTCGTGCTGGGCGCGGGTGAGCGCGCCATCGGTGAAGTGGAGGCGCGAGGCCTGGAGGATGGCGTCCATGAAGTCTGGACGCTGGCTCATGGTGCGCATGATGTCGGGAACGCTGCCGGTTGGGGAGGTGTGGCGCATGCGGGCGTAGAGGTCGGCGAGGGGTCCGGTGGCGTGGTCGTCGTCTATCCAGCCGATGCGAGGCATGGTGGCGCTCCTTTCGTTGATCTGTCGCTGTTAGTGTGTGTCGGTTTGGCGTGGATGTCAAGGGTCGGTGACGCGCTATTGGGCGGCGACGGCGGGCGCGCCCGCGGCGATTGCCGGAGTTTGGTCGGAAGAGCGTGGCGGCGGGGAAGGGTGGGATGGAGGCGTGGCGGTGGATAGGAATGCAGTGGCATTGTTCGTGCCGCTATAGCGTAGCCACAGGCGCGGGGCTGACGCGACGCATGAAGGAGGAGACCAATGGCGCTGGGATTACCGACAAGACAGGTAAGAGATATTCCTCGTGGGGGAATTGCCGATCAGGCGTGGTGGGCGTATGGAGATACGCCGGTGCGCGTGGCGGAGTCGCTGACGCCGTTGGTGGATGGGCGGGCGACGATGCTGGCGCTGTGTGCGGCGTTCCTGGCGGCGAAGGAACGTATCTGGCTGGCGGATTGGGATTTGCATGCGCGGCTGCTGATGGTGCGCGGGCGCGATCAGCGCGCGGGGCCGGATGGCTCGCCGGAGCAGGAGGCACTGCTGGCGCGGCTGCGTGCGGCGGGGCTGGATGACGATGCGCTGGCGCAATGGGCGAGTGGCGCGTTGCGGGTGATAGATGTGCTGGGTTTCGCGGCGCAGCGGGGGGTGGATGTGCGGGTGTTGTTGTGGCATCCGTACAATCCGTTCGGGCTGATACATATGATCAACAATGCACGGGCGAACTGGCGGACGTTGACGGCGGAGGGGATTGCGTGCCGGTTGGATAAGAGCAGCCGGTCGCGATTGCATGCGGCGCGGGCACTGCATCAGAAATGCGCGGTGGTGGATGCGCGGACGGCGTTCATCGGCGGGGTGGATATGACGGTGCAGTTTGGCGGCGATTTCGACCGTTGGGATACGCCCGCGCACCTCTTCGAGGGGATGACGCGGCGGTCGGATCTGGGTCCGTCGCCGCACCCATGGCATGACGCGCATGTGATGGTGGTGGGGGAGCCGGCGCGCGATGTGGCGCGGAACTTTGTGCAGCGCTGGGAAGAGGCGGGGCGTCCGTGGTATCGGCGCGCCGCGCCGCCGCTGGTGCGGCTGACGCGGATGTATGCTTCTGGGCAGCGGGCGAGTGGGCAACGGGCGTTGTTGCGGTCGGAGCGGGGTGTGCTGCCGCCGGGGGCGGGGCCGGAGGTGGCAGGTGCGGGCGCACGGGTGCAGGTGATTCGCACGATTCCGGCGCTGACGTATCGTTTCGCACCGGCGGGGATTCATGGGATTGCGCAGGCGTATACGCTGGCGGCGCGGCGAGCGGAGCGGTTCATCTATCTGGAGAGCCAGTATTTGTGGCTGGAGACTTTTATTGGGTTGAAGTCGCCACGGGTGGGGCCGACGAGCCACCATATGAAGGCGTTGCTGACGGAACTGGCGACGGCGGCGGAGCGCGGGGTGACGATTGCGCTGGTGCTGCCGGATCATCCGAACTGCGGGCGGGCATATACGGATGCGACGATTGCCTGGCTGCGCGAGCAGGCGCCACATGCGGCGGCAGAGGGACGGCTGCATTTCTTTTGCCTGGCGACCTCGGCGCCGCATGCGAAGAATGGGATGATGCGCTACCGGCCGATCTATGTGCATGCGAAGGTGGCGGTGGTGGATGATCGCTGGGCGACGCTGGGGTCGGCGAACCTGAATAGCCGTGGTATGGGACATGATGCGGAGCTGAACCTGGCGGTGCTGGATACGGCATTCGCGCGGAGTCTGCGGCTGCTGTTGTGGTCGGAGCATACGGGGTTGCAGCCGGAGGCGCATACGGGCTGGCCTGCTCCGGCGGCGTTGCCGTTGTTGCGCCCGCTGGAGATGCCATCCAGTGCGGGGGTGTCGGCGTTGGCTGAGGTTATCGAGCCGTGGCGGGAATCGGTGGCACTGGCAAATGGGGCGGTGGAAGGGGCAGGCGCGGGGCGTGATGCGATGGAGGTGGCGTGGTCCAGGCTGGAAGATCCGGTGGCGGGCATTGGGTATCTGGCGGATTGCGCGTCGAGGAATCTGACGCGGTTGCGCGCGGGTGAGGCGCTGGCGGGGCAGTTGCTGCCGTATCTGCGCGCTGAGGAGGGCGAGGCGAATGGTGTGGTGGTGGATAAGGAGCGCGGGCTGCTGAATCCGTTGCGCGCGGCGCGCGAGGGGGTGCGGGTGCGGCATCATGGGAAGTATGTGTGATGGGGGAGCGGGCGGTTGAAACCGCGCCTGAAGGCCTGCGGCCGCGAAACCCGCCTGCGCGGGTTCGGGACAGACCGATGTCCGCCATAAAAAGTAAAAGTGCATAACGCCGCGGGTAATCTGGTGCGGATGAGGGCCGCGAATGGCGAACGGGGTGGTAAGGGGAGGACGTAGCATGAATGCCGAGGGTAATCCTGGGCGCGGGTAATCGGGGTGGGGGAGGTGGGTGGTTGAAATAAGGCAGTGGGCAGACAGGAAGGTCCGCCCCACCACCAGAGGCAGAACCACCAGAGGCAGACAGGAAGGTCCGCCCCACTGGTGCGATGGGCATTCGGCGGGCTGCGGGCGTCCGCCGGACGCCCCTACGAAAGCGCGACGCCATGCGCCCTGACGCAAGCAGGCATGCGCCTCTACGGATGGCCAGTGATTGCGAGAGGTGCGTTGAAGAGGAAGAGATGTGGGGGGAGAGCGGGTGCGGCGTGCTAAAATGGCGGGTGGATGGTCGTGGGAGCGGCGCGGCGCGATGAGGCGGGCGCGCTGGACGACACAGGACGACGACAAGGGGGCGTGCGGTATGAGCGTGGAGAACTGGGAGAGCCTGAGCGAGCCGGTAGCGTGGAAGCCGACGGAGGAGTATCGCCAGCGGAGCCGGTTGTTGCGCTTCATGCGGCGGCACGGCATTGGCGAGTACGCGGAGTTGCTGGCGCGCGCGGATGCGGATCCGGCGTGGTTCTGGGATGCGGTGTCGGATGACCTGGGGTTGGTGTGGCAGCGGCGCTATACGCAGGTGACGGATACGTCGCGGGGGATTCCGTGGACGCGGTGGTATACGGGCGGGCAGTTCAATTATACGGTGACGGCGCTGGATGCGCATGCGGTGGGTGAGGATGCGGACCGGCTGGCGGTGACGTGGGAGGGCGAGGATGGCACGCTGCGGCGCTATACGTATGGCGCGCTGCTGGCGATGACACATCGGGCGGCAAATGCGCTGCGGGCGCTGGGGGTGGGCAAGGGCGACCGGGTGGCGATCTATATGCCGATGCTGCCGGAGACGGTGGCGGCGACGCTGGCCTGCGGGAAGCTGGGCGCGATCTATATGCCGGTGTTTTCGGGCTATGGGGCGGAGGCGGTGGCGACGCGGCTGCAAGATAGCGGCGCGAAGGTGGTGATTACGGCGGATGGCTATACGCGGCGCGGCAAGCTGGTGAATATGAAGGAGACGGCGGACGCGGCGGTGGCGGAGTCGCCAGCGGTGGAGCGGGTGCTGGTGGTGCGGCGGATGCGGAATGAGGTGGTTTGGAATAGCGAGCGGGATGTGTGGTGGGATGAGGTGGTGGATGGGGCGTCGGCGGAGTTCGAGACGGTGGTGACTGAGGCGGAAGATCCGTATATGCTGATCTATACGTCGGGGACGACGGGGAAGCCGAAGGGCGCGGTGCATGCGCATTGCGGGTTTCCGGTGAAGGGCGCGCAGGATATGGCGCATCTGTTTGATGTGCAGGCGGATGATACGCTGTTCTGGCTGACGGATATTGGCTGGATGATGGGGCCGTGGGCGATCAGTGGGGCGCTGATGCTGGGGGCGACGCTGGCGATCTATGACGGGACGCCGGATTATCCCGCGCCGGACCGGCTGTGGGAGTTCGCGGAGCGGCACGGGGTGACGGTGATGGGCATCGCGCCGACGGTGATTCGCTCGCTGATGACGCACGGCGATGAGTTGGTGACGCGGCACGATTTGAGCAGGCTGCGGATTCTGGGGGCGAGTGGGGAGCCGTGGAACTCGGCGCCGTGGCACTGGGCGTTCGAGGTGGTGGGCGGGGGACGCTGCCCGATCATCAATTATTCGGGTGGGACGGAGGTGTCGGGGGGGATCGTGGGCTGCACGACGATTACGCCGATCAAGCCGTGCTCGTTTGCGGGGCCGGTGCCGGGGATGGCGGCGGATGTGGTGGATGAGGGGGGGCAGCCAGTGCGCGGGCAGGTGGGTGAGTTGGTGATTCGCCAGCCGTGGCCGGGGATGACGCGCGGCTTCTGGCAGGCGCCAGAACGCTATGAGAGTGCGTATTGGGAGCGGTTTCCGGGGTTATGGGTGCATGGGGATTTCGCGGTGATTGATGGCGATGGGTTCTGGTATATTTTGGGGCGCTCGGACGATACGATCAAGGTGGCGGGCAAGCGACTGGGTCCGGCGGAGGTGGAGTCGGCGGCGGTGGCGCATGCGGCGGTGAGCGAGGCAGCGGCGGTGGGGGTTCCGCATGAGGTGAAGGGCGAGGCGATTGCGGTATTCGTGGTGCTGCGGCCAGGGGTGGAGCCGTCGGAGGGGCTGCGCGAGGAGATTCGCGCGGAGGTGGTGAAGGCGCTGGGTCCAGCGCTGAAGCCGGAGTCGGTGCTGTTCGTGCGGGCGCTGCCGAAGACGCGCAACGGGAAGGTGCTGCGGCGGCTGATTCGGGCGCGGCACCTGGGGCGGACGGATCTGGGAGATCTGTCGTCGTTGGAGAGCGTGGATGCGCTAGAGGCTATCGCGGCGGCGCGGTAGACCTCTGTTTATGGTCCGGCCCAATGCGGCGGGGGTGATAGGCGAGGGCGCGGGTTCGTGCTACACTCCACTGTGATGTTGAGCAGTGGTTCTCGGCATTGGGGTGGTGTGGCAGGGCGTATGCATTATGTGCCGATGAACTGAGCGAGAACTGCTGGAGATTATGAGGGGGTAGAGAGAGCCGTGAGACAGGATTCAGTCAGCGCTACGGCGAGCAGCACGCCGATTCGCATTCCCCGCTGGGCGTATCCGCTGGTGACGGTGGCGTCGCTGTTGCTGGGCGCGGAGGCGGTGGTGCGGGGGACGCGGACGGTGGTGACGGCGGCTGATAGCGATCTGACGAATTTCTTTCTGCCCTCGGCGAACTATATTTTGCATGGGCAGCCCTGGCAGATGTATGCCGTGCGGGCGAGCGGGCTGTATCCGAACTATAACCCGCCGCTGAGCATGGTGATCTACGCGCCGCTGCTGGCGCTGGCGCAGAAGCTGGGGTTGGCGGGGAATCTGGGCAGCTTGATTACCTTTGTGTCGCTGCCGCTGCTGGTGTTGGTGCCGCTGCTGGGGTATTTGGTGGTGGTGGCGATCCGGAGGCTGTATCCGGCGGCGCCCGATACGCTGCGATTTCTGGCGTATGTGGCGGTGGTGTTGTCGCCGCTGACGTGGCAGTCTATTGGGTCGTGGTATCACCTGGAACAGCCGATGATGCTGTGTTTGCTGGTGGGGGCGCTGCTGGCGTTGCAAGGGCGGCGCGAGGGGTTGGCGGGGGCGCTGGCAGGGCTGGCGCTGCTGACGCGGACGACGGCGCTGTTCCCGCTGATTGCGCTGGGAGTGCTGCTGCTCTGCGAGCGGCGATGGCGCTCGTTGGCGTTCTTTGGCGGGGTGGCGGCGGCGGTGGCTGCGATTGGGATGGCCCCATTCTTTTTGTTCGACCGCGCGGATACAGTGTATTCGTTTCTGACGTGGCGGGGGACGGCGCAGATCGGCGGCAATTCGGTGTGGAGCGTATTCGCCTGCGGGAATTGCACGGGCGGGATACGGTATACGCTGGATGCGGCGGCACGGCGGCTGGATAGCCCGGTGGTGTTGCTGTTTGTGCTGGCGACGGCGGGCCTGGGTGGGCTGCGGCTGCGAATCTCGGCGTATGGGCGCGACGCCTGGGCGGTGATGGCAGTGGCGGCGCTGGCGGTGCCGATGCTGTCGAAGACGAATTGGCCGTACTATTATCTGGAGCCGTTCATCTTCTTACTGGTGTGGGAATTTGCCTCGATGCACGACCGCGTGGCGGGGGTGTGGCGCTGGCCGGTGCTGACGTTCGCGTACCTGGGGGTGACGGCGACGCTGTCGCAGTTCATGGGATTGCAGAGCGTGGGGGCGCTGGACCGTGTGTTGCTGGGGCTGCTGGAGTTCGGGTTCATGCTGGCGTTCGCGGTGGCGGTCTGGGCGCGGGTGCGGGCGGCAAAGCCAGGAGGCATGGCGGCGCAATCGGCGGGCGGTGGTGGCGGTGGCGCTCGCGGTGCGGAGGCGGCATTGGCTGGCGCGGCGCCGGTGGGGATGGGACATATGCCGGTAGCGCCTGGGTCGCAGCAGCCGCAGGGTGGGCAGCCGTTGTGGCCACCCGCGCCACAACAACCGCAGCACGGGCAGCCGCAGCACGGGCAGCCGCAGCACGGGCAGCCGCAGCACGGGCAGCCGCAGCACGGGCAGCCGCAGCACGGGCAGCCGCAGCACGGGCAGCCGCAGCACGGGCAGCCGCAGCACGGGCAGCCGCAGCACGGGCAGCCGCAGCACGGGCAGCCGATGCAGGGCGCGGCGGGGAGCCGTCCCGCGCCGCCGATGTCGCAGGGGTGGGTGGTGTCGCCACAGCCAGCCGCGCCGTCTGTGCCACCCTATGCGCCGCCGCCCTCAGCGCCGCTGAATCCGGGGCAGACGACGGGGAATAGCGTGCTGGGCGACGACTGGCCTGATTTATCGAAGGGCTGGCCGCCGCAACAGCCATCGGGGCCACGAGGCAATCGGTGAGCAGACACGGGCTGCGCTGGAGGAGCGTATCTGGCCAGCGGCCAGTTGCGGGTGAAGGAACGGACACCGCGCCGCCGCTACGGTGGTTGCTGGGTATCGCGGCGGGAATGGAGGCGCTGTTGCTGGCGTTGTGGCTGGTGGCGGCGCAGGGGGGACTGGCGCAGAGCGGTTCGCCGCTGGCGCGGGCGGTGTTTGGGACAGCGCCGACGGTGGCGAGCGTGGTGGCGCATCCGCAGGGGGCGGCGCTGGCGCTTTTCGCGGTGTTGCTGGTGGTGGCGAGTGTGGTGGCGGCGGCGGGGCCGTGGCTGTGCCGGAGGTATCAAGGAGCGGAGAGGCGACATCTGGCGCTGGCGCTGGGCGCGGCGGCGGCACTGGGGCTGACGTTGGTGTTGCTGCCGACGCTGCCGTCGGGCGATATCTTTAGCTATATCCTCTATGGGCGCATCAGCGCGGTGCATCATGCGAATCCGTTGGTGGCGCCGCCGTCGGCGTTCCCGCATGATCCGTTTCTGGGGCTGGTGTATTGGAGCGGGACGCGCTCGGTGTATGGTCCGGCATGGCTGCTGCTTTCGGGCGGGGTGACGCTGCTGGCGCAGGCCTTGGGCGGGTCGCTGGCGACGTATGTGCTGCTGTATAAGCTGCTGGGGCTGGGGGCGCACCTGGCGAATGCGGCGCTGATCTGGGCGATCCTGGGGCGTATCGCGCCGGAACGGCGGCTGCTGGGGACGCTGCTCTATGCGTGGAATCCGCTGTGCCTGCTGGAGTTTTGCACGAGCGGGCATAATGACGCGCTGATGCTGAGCTTCATGCTGCTGGGGGTGTATTGTCTGGTGCGGGGGTGGGAGTGGCCGGCGCTGCTGTGCTTTGGGGTTTCGATTGCGATCAAGTATGTGTTGCTGGCGTTGTTGCCGTTGTATTTGCTGGTGGTGGCGCGGCAGCGGGCGTCCGCCGGACGCCCCTACGACAACGTGGCAGGGAGGCAGCGGGCGTCCGCCGGACGCCCCTACGAGGAGGGGGGGATGGGGCGCGGTGAGGTGATACGGGTGGCGGCGTGGGCGGCGGTGTGGCGCGGACTGGTGGTGGCGGGGGTGGTGGTGGGGCTGACGCTGCCGTTTTGGGCAGGCGCGGAGACGCTAGGGGCAATTTTCTATTCGCCGCCCGCGCAGCAACTCGATAATTCGCTGCTGGAGGTGGCGCAGTGGCCGCTGCGGGCAGTAGCGCAGGTGTTGGGGATTGGGCCGCATGCGGCGGCGCGGGGGGTGCAGACGGGGCTGAAGGTGGCGGGGCTGCTGGTGTTCGTGGGGCTGTGGCTGCGGGCGCTGTGGCGTGCGCGTGATCTGGAGAGCATGCTCGACGGCTGGGGATGGGTGCTGTTCTGGTATGCCGTGGTGGCGAGCGTGTGGTTCTGGCCGTGGTATGTGACGTGGGGCGTGGCGGTGGTGGCCCTGCTGGCATGGGGCGAGCTGACGGTGGCGACGCTGCTGCTGGCGGGAGGTGTGACGACGCTGTATGCGTTTCTGCCGCTGTATGCGAGCGGGATCTATGGATATCGGTCGCTGCTGGCGTTTGGTCCGGCGCTGGGGTATCTGGGGTATGTGTGGTATCGGCGGCGAGCGGATGCGGGGAAGGGTGCGGGGAAGGATGCGCTGGCGTGATATGGCAGAGGTTGACGGAAGAAGCGTGCCTTTTGGCGTATATGGGCGGGAGAGGATAGCCCATCCGTGCGAGTTGGCTTGAATTCGGGTGTTACCCACTTGACCAGGTGGGTGGGTCTATGGCATACTCAGTTTTGTCGCCGCGAGAGGCCACGAAATGCGATATGCACGAAGGACTCTCGCACGCACATTTCAAGAACGATGAATATAGTGGTCATCACATCTCCGACGCGGAGACCTCAACCTTCAAGCAAAGGGAGGAAGCGCCGCTTCTCGTTCCATTGTTGACTGGTTGTGCTACAGTATGCGTATTCGCAGTGCGCTAAGGCACCCTGGTTTGCCAGGGCAACGGTTTGAGCGAATGCACCCAGGTGAGCCTACGCCGTCCATGGGAGACGGGTCGGGAGGCCCTGCCAGAGTTCACTGGGCCGCAGTCAATCGGCCTATGGCGTCCGCAGCCTTCCCTGTGAGATGCAAGCCCTTAGCTTGAGCTATGGGGTAGTTGACAGGACCTGTGACGCACTGATTGGGTCGTGCGTCTGAACCTCTGAGCGAGTAGCGCGCGAGCGCCTCAGGATGAGTTTCGGACGCGGGTCTTGACAGCGCACCGAAGCTGTGAGATACTCGATGAACCGCCGCGAGAACGCGAGACGATGCCGGACCCTCCGGCTGACGCGATCTCTTTGCAGCACCTCTCTAGCGGATGTCATCTTTCACTGTTTTAGTGAGATGTTGTGTCTGCGGCACTGTTCCCAAGACAGTGGGACGAGCGGTACTAGCCATCAAGTACGGATTATCTGAATTTGATGTGCGCGGCGAAAAACCTCTTGACAGAGATGCGAAGGCATGGTAAGCTCAGGAGGTGCCTCTGAAACGGGGCGACGCGGTCGAGGGTCTTGAAAGCAAGGCTTCGGTCGGGCTAGCAGTACATTGACAACTGAAGAGTGAGAAGCAGTAACAGCGCAAGCGTAAGGGAACAGCACGGTGTACGTGCGGTGAAGTGTCGCGATGAGAATCGTGACGATTGGTCCCCGATGCAACTTTGAGTCATTTGGCTCACATCAGTGGTAACGCGATCAGGTGGAGTTTCCGCCTGAGAGAATAGACACTGGATGGCGAGTTTGATCCTGGCTCAGGACGAACGCTGGCGGCGTGCTTAACACATGCAAGTCGAACGGGGCCATCGCCTTCGGGTGGTGGTCGAGTGGCGGACGGGTGCGTAACACGTGAACAATCTGCCCACGGGTGGGGGATACCCTTCAGAAATGGAGGCTAATACCGCATACGGTCTGCTGGGGGAGCCTGGCAGAAGAAAGCTGGCGCGCAAGCGTTGGCGCCGGTGGAGGGGTTCGCGGCCGATTAGCTAGTTGGTGGGGTTACGGCTCACCAAGGCGACGATCGGTAGCTGGTCTGAGAGGATGATCAGCCACACTGGGATTGAGAACGGCCCAGACTCCTACGGGGGGCAGCAGTGAGGGATATTCGGCAATGGGGGCAACCCTGACCGAGCGACGCCGCGTGGGGGATGACGGCCTTCGGGTTGTAAACCCCTTTTCTGTGGGACGAGGTATACGGACGGTACCACAGGAAGAAGCCTCGGCTAACTACGTGCCAGCAGCCGCGGTAATACGTAGGAGGCGAGCGTTGTCCGGAGTTACTGGGCGTAAAGGGTGCGCAGGCGGCCCCGCGCGTGGGTGGTGAAATCTCCCGGCTCACCTGGGAGGGGGCCATCCAGACGGCGGGGCTTGAGGCTCGGAGAGGGACGTGGAATTCCGGGTGGAGCGGTGAAATGCGTAGAGATCCGGAGGAACACCGACGGCGAAGGCAGCGTCCTGGCCGAGACCTGACGCTCAGGCACGAAAGCTGGGGGAGCGAACAGGATTAGATACCCTGGTAGTCCCAGCTGTAAACGATGTCCACCCGGTGCTGGCGGTATCGACCCCGTCAGTGCCTCAGCTAACGTGATGAGTGGACCGCCTGGGGAGTACGGCCGCAAGGTTAAAACTCAAAGGAATTGACGGGGGCCCGCACAAGCAGCGGAGCGTGTGGTTTAATTCGATGCGACGCGAAGAACCTTACCTGGGCTTGACATGCAGTTGCACCACCCGTAATGGGGTGTCCCCGCAAGGGGCGGCTGCACAGGTGCTGCATGGCTGTCGTCAGCTCGTGCCGTGAGGTGTTGGGTTAAGTCCCCTAACGAGCGCAACCCCTGGGGTCCGTTACAAGTGGTGTCGGGCCCGACTGCCGCGCGCAACGCGGAGGAAGGCGGGGATGACGTCAAGTCAGCACGGCCCTTACGTCCAGGGCGACACACACGCTACAATGGCCGGTACAGTGAGACGCCAAGCCGCGAGGTGGAGCCAATCTCCCAAAGCCGGTCTCAGTTCGGATTGCAGGCTGCAACTCGCCTGCATGAAGCTGGAGTTGCTAGTAACCGTGGGTCAGCACACCACGGTGAATACGTTCCCGGGCCTTGTACACACCGCCCGTCACACCATGGAAGCCGGCAACACCTGAAGCCGGTGGGCCAACCTGGGGGTCTCCCCCAAGAGGCAGCCGTCGAGGGTGGGGTCGGTGACTGGGGTGAAGTCGTAACAAGGTAGCCGTACCGGAAGGTGCGGCTGGATCACCTCCTTTCTAGGGAGTACATGGTGAACGCTCGATCTGAATAGATGGAGCCGGAGCCAACCTTCCAGGTCGAATAGGGACGTTCTTGAACGTTTCTATGACTGGGTAGATAGACGCGCGGGGAACTGCTTCAAAGCGCAAGCGCCGGATTGTTCTTGGACGCGAGCGTTGTTATTTGTTTCTCACTCTCCAGTTGTCAACAACTGGCTAGCACATGCACCTGAACAATTGCATATTGGGAAATTACTTCAATTTTGCCGAAGCGAGCGAGAGGATCGCACGCGAGAATAACAAACGTTGAAGCTGGGTGATACCTCGACGTGCGCGGCGCGAGTAGCGTGCGCGAGCGTGAAGAAGGGATCGCCAAGCGAAGACGGGTACAGGGTGGATGCCTAGGGGCCAAGTGCCGACGAAGGGCGCGGAGCGCGGCGAAACGTGCCAGGGGAGCTGCATGCGAGCGATGAGCCTGGCGAACCCGAATGGGGCAACCCGTGGCGGTGCGAGCCGTCACATCCATGGCTGAATGCATAGGTCATGCGAAGGGCACCGGGGGAACTGAAACATCTCAGTACCCCGAGGAAGCGAAATCAAAGATGAGAGGGCCGGAGTAGTGGCGAGCGAAACGGTCTGAGCCCAAACCGGTGGGGGTCTCGCAAGGGACCGTTGCCGGGGTTGTAGGGCACGACAGGTTGCAAGACCACCTGCCGGACGTGGGGAGCAGCCGAAGGGTTCTGGAAAGGCCCACCAGAGCGGGTGAGAGTCCCGTAGGCGACGCTGGACCACGGGGGCGGGGTCGTGACCCTGAGTACCACGGGACACGTGAAATCCTGTGGGAAGCTGGGGGGACCACCCTCCAAGGCTAACTACACTTGGCCACCGATAGGGAACGAGTACCGTGAGGGAAAGGTGAAAAGCACCCCGCGAGGGGAATGAAACAGACCCTGAAACCCTGTACTTACCAGCAGTCGGAGGGCGTTGTGCCGTCCCGCCTCTCGTGGGCGGGCGTGCGCAGCCTGACGGCGTGCCTTTTGAAGAATGATCCGGCGAGTTCATGTTGGCAGCGTCCCGTTACCGGGAGCGAGGTTAAGCGGCAGCAAGCGCCGTGGAGCCGCAGCGAAAGCGAGTCTGAACAGGGCGTTGTGCGCAAGCACGCAGTCGTTGCCAGGATGAGACCCGAAACCGGGTGAGCTATCCATGGGCAGGGTGAAGCGGGGGTAAGACCTCGTCGAGGCCCGAACTCACCAGTGTTGCAAAACTGGGGGATGACCTGTGGATAGAGGAGAAATTCCAATCGAACCCGGAGATAGCTGGTTCTCCCCGAAATGTATGGAGGTACAGCCGTTGCTAGCGGGTAGCCACTCCCGCGTATTGAAGCCTGCCTGGGAGGTAGGGCGCTGGCTGGGCTCGGGGCGCTCTGCGCGTTACCAACCCCAACCAAACCATGAATGCCCAGGTGAGGCGCGGCAACGAGTGAGGTGGCGGGGGCTAACCTTCGTCATCAAGAGGGAAACAACCCAGACCGCCGGCTAAGGTCCCCAACTATCCGCTGAGTGGGAAAGGTTGTGGCGTTGCGCAGACAGCCAGGAGGTTGGCTTAGAAGCAGCCATCCTTGAAAGAGTGCGTAATAGCTCACTGGTCGAGTGGCACCGCGCCGACAACGTAACGGGGCTGAAGCGGATGACCGAAGCCGCGGAACGGTTCTGAATGGAGCCGTTGGTAGGGGAGCGTTCGGGAGTAGCAGAGAAGCCAGAGCGGAAGCACTGGTGGAGCGAACCGAAGTGCGAATGCCGGAATGAGTAGCGTCAATGAGTGTGGAAACCACTCACACCGCAAGCCTGAGGGTTCCGGGGCAACGGCAGTCGTCCCCGGGTCAGTCGGGACCTAAGCCGAGGCCGCACGGGCGTAGGCGATGGCAAGCAGGTTGAGAGTCCTGCACGTGCGCGACTGGGAGCGAAGGGGGGACGCGGTAGCCAGCGTGAGCCGGGCGAATGGACAGGCCCGGTAGGGCACGGAAGGTGGGGTTCCAGGCAAATCCGGGACCCGATTGAACACCGCACGTGCTCGCGAGTCGCCGTTGAGGCGACGGAAGTCACGCCGTGGGCAGATCGCCGAGAAAAGCCTCTAAGCGGATAAAAGACCAGCAGCGCACCCCGTACCGCACACCGACACTGGTGGGCTGGGGTAAGCACCCCAAGGTGGACGAGCGATCCTCGGTTAAGGAACTCGGCAAATTAGCCCCGTAACTTCGGGAGAAGGGGCGCCCCGGCAGCGTAGGCTGGATTCTCTTCGGAGGGTGCCAGTTGAGCGTGAGGGGGCCGCAGAGAAAAGGCTCAAGCGACTGTTTACCAAAAACACAGGTCTCTGCCACGGCGCAAGCCGACGTATAGGGGCTGATGCCTGCCCAGTGCCGGAATGTTAAGGGGAGGGGTGTACGTAGCCTCGAACCGAAGCACCGGTAAACGGCGGCCGTAACTATAACGGTCCTAAGGTAGCGAAATTCCTTGTCGGGTAAGTTCCGACCCGCACGAAAGGCATAACGACTTGAGCACTGTCTCGACCGAGGGCTCGGCGAAATTGAAGTACCCGTGAAGATGCGGGTTTCCCGCGACAGGACAAAAAGACCCCGTGGAGCTTTACTACACCTTGGTCTGGGCGCGAGGCCAGGCCTGCGTAGGATAGGTGGGAGCCGGAGAAGCGTTGCTTGTGGGCGGCGTGGAGGCAGCAGTGAAATACCACTCTTGCGTGGACTTGCGTCTCATGGTGGGCCGTGAGCCGGCCACCAGACAGGGCCAGGCGGGTAGTTTGACTGGGGCGGTCGCCTCCCAAAAGGTAACGGAGGCGCCCAAGGGTTCCCTCAGGGTGAATGGACACCACCCGCGCGAGTGCAATGGCACAAGGGAGCTTGACTGCGAGGCCAACCAGCCGAGCAGGGACGAAAGTCGGGCATAGTGACCCAACGGTGCGGAGTGGAACGGCCGTTGATCAACGGACAAAAGCTACCCCGGGGATAACAGGCTTATCTTGCCCAAGAGTTCATATCGACGGCAAGGTTTGGCACCTCGATGTCGGCTCGTCGCATCCTGGGGCTGGAGTCGGTCCCAAGGGTTGGGCTGTTCGCCCATTAAAGCGGCACGCGAGCTGGGTTCAGAACGTCGTGAGACAGTTCGGTCTCTATCCGTCGCGGGCGGAGGAATCTTGCGGGGCGTCGCTCCCAGTACGAGAGGACCGGAGTGGCTGGACCGCTGGTGTGCCGGTTGGCCTGCCCAGGCCAGCGCCGGATAGCCATGTCCAGAAAGGAGAAGCGCTGAACGCATCTAAGCGCGAAGCCGACCCCAAGATGAGGATTCCCGTCTCAGACCCTCGTGGTCTGGGCCGAAGACCCCACGTAGATGACGTGGTTGCTAGGTCGGAGGTGTACGCACGGTAACGTGCTCAGCCAACCGCCCCTAATGGTCAAGTGGCTTGGCATCCCCTCTCTTCATGAAGCGCTGGCGCAGATGATGCGCGCAGGCACACGGGAGTTTGTCATCTGGTTTCGACGAGTGTTCTCGCGGATAACGCGATCATGCTCGCTCGCCCGGCAAAATCGAAGTAATTTCCCTCTATGCGATTGTAGCAACTGCCATACGGGCGGAAAGGGCTACCGGCATGTATGCCGCCCTTTCCGCCCGTATTCGTTTTTTTTGCGGGCGGTTGAAACCGCGCCTGCATGGACTGCTGGGGCGAGGAGGCTTACGTAGCGTATGTCCGATAAGACCTATCCTGGAAGCGCTCAGCATGTCGCATCGTCTACAGGTGATGTGGTGGTGACGGATGATCTGGATGCGCTGCTCGACGTGCTGCCACCGCGCATTCGCCGTCCGCTGGAGCGGCGCGGAGTGGTGAACCTGCTGGAAGTGGTGCTGGATCTCGGTCGTTTGCCAGAGGCGCGTTACCCGGAAGGCGCGGCTAATCTGGACGAGGCGGTGGTCTCTGAAGAGGATCTGGCGTATGTAGTGGAGCGGATTGGGGCCTTTGGCGATGACAACCGGGCGGGGATCGAGCGCACGCTGCACCGCATCAGCGCGATCCGCAACCGGAGAGGCCAGGTGGTGGGGCTGACCTGCCGCGTCGGCCGCGCGGTGCGCGGCACCGTCGCCTTGATTCGCGATGTCTTGGAGCAGGGCAAATCGATCTTGATCCTGGGCCGGCCGGGGGTCGGCAAGACGACGCTCTTGCGCGAGGCGGCACGGGTGCTGGCCGATGAGCTGGGCAAGCGGGTGGTGGTGGTCGACACCTCCAACGAGATCGCCGGCGACGGCGATGTGCCGCATCCGGGCATCGGGCGGGCGCGGCGGATGCAGGTGGCGCGGACCACGCAGCAGCATCAGGTGATGATCGAGGCGGTGGAGAACCACATGCCCGAGGTCATCGTGATTGATGAGATCGGCACGGAGCTAGAGGCGCAGGCGGCGCGGACGATTGCCGAGCGGGGGGTGCAGTTGGTGGGGACGGCGCATGGGCGGACGCTGGACAACCTGTTGGTCAATCCGACGCTGGCGGACCTGGTGGGAGGGGTGCAGGCGGTGACGCTGGGCGATGAGGAGGCGCGGCGGCGGGGGACGCAGAAGACGGTGTTGGAACGCAAGAGTCCCCCCACCTTCGATGTCCTCGTCGAACAGGAGGAGCGCAATCGCGTGGGTGTGCATCTGGATGTGGCGTCGGCGGTGGATGGCTTGCTGCGCGGAGAGGCGCCGGTGCGGGAGATGCGCGAGCGCCAGAGCGACGGCTCGATTCGTCGCTGGGTGGAGCGTGCCGCGCGCGCCGATGGCGTGGGGTTGCCGACGCGTGAGGGATTGGTGGTGCGCGAAGAGTTGTCGCCCCGGCGCAGTTCGCTGATGGGGCCGCGTCCGGCGTCGCCCTGGTGGGAGGAGCGACGAGAGCGGGGGCGGGGACTGCCAGCGATGCTCAATGAAGGGCCAGGGGGGCGCTGGCTGGACCCTGAACTTGCGCTGGGCGCGGCGTTTATTCGCCAGCAGGAAACCGAGAATATGCCAGATGCCGCTGAGGAGGATGGGGTGGCGCCGGTGTTTCGCAAGCGGCGGATTTATCCAATGGGGATCAATCGGAACCGACTGGAGCAGGCGATCCGCGAATTGGGACTGCCTGCGGTGATCAGCCGGGATGAGCGCGAGGCCGATGCGATGCTGGTGCTGAAAAGCCTATATCGCCGCCAGCCGGACCGTGTGGATGCGGCGCAGAGCGCCGGGCTGCCGGTGTATGTGCTGCGCGGGTCGAGCGTGGAGCGGCTACGCGAGGCGCTGAGCGATCTGTTCCGTGGTGATGTGGAGCAGGCGCGCCGCGCGGCGGATGTGAGCGCGGCGGAGGATGGGGACGACGACGAGGAACGCTAGGTGAGCAGCTTGGCGACGGCGCCGCAGATGTGTTCGGTGGGCGACCAATCGTAGCCGCCGAGGTGCTGGCGGTACACGGCGATGATGTAGGTTTCATTGCCGACGGTGACGATGCCGGAGCTATTCATGGCCCAGAGGCCATCTGGGCCAGGCACCCAGCCGTCTTTCATTTGGAAGCTCGCGCCCGGCGGCGCGGTATCGCCTACGCCCCATTGCTGCCCTGGCTCGACGCTGCTCATGAGATTGATGGCGAGTTTGTTGTCTTGCGCGGTCAGGACGTTGCCGTTATGCAGGGCGGTGAGCAGGCGGACCATGGCAAGGGGCGCGATGGTGCTGTAGCCCCAGGCATCGGGCGCGGGGTTGAGGCCGGGGATGCCGAGGCCGCTCATCAACCGGCTGAGCGCGGGCGCGCCGCCGATCTCGACAAAGAGGGCTTGCGCCGAGTCGTTGTCGGACTCCTCGATCATGGTGGTGAGCAGGTACATTTCGTTGGCGTTGGGCTGGCGATGCTGGCTTTCGGTCATCTGCAAGGTGGCGAGCATGATGGCGACTTTGATCGAACTGCCGGTGGTGAACTGGCCATTCATGTTGTAGCCGTAGTATTGGTGGCGAGTGAGGTCGTAGACGGCGACGCCGACGTTGGAGCCTATTCCTTTCAGGTAATTTGCCAGATCGGGCGAGAGGGCATCGAACTGCGCCCAGGCGGTGGCGTTCGCGCCAGGGGCGGTAGTGGTGAGTGCGGAGGCGGGCGCCCAGCCGTTGTATGTGCTGTGCGGGTTGGTCCATTGCACGGCATACCAGAGATCGTTGCCAATCCATGCGGTCTTGCCGCTGAGCGTGAGGGGGAAGTTCTGGCCCACGTGAGCCAGCGGTAGGACCACTTGGGGAGCGCCAGTCAGCGCGAGGTCGCCGGTGGCCCAGACACGCGTGCCGAGGGTCGCCTGAGGCGCGGGCGCGCCAAGGGTTTGCAGATAGGCCAGGCCGGTGGTGAGCGGGATGACGGTCGGCTGGCCGTGATCGTCGGGGTCGTCGTTATCTTGCAGCAGCGCGCCGCGCCAGAAAGCTTGTACCAGCAGATGATGTGGCGTGCCGTCGCGCACGATGGCGAGCGAGATGGGCAGGGTCAGGGGGAGGCCGAAATCGGTTTGCCAGCCAGCGGATGAGACATCGGGACGGGTGAGATATTGCCACATGGGCTGGGAGATGAGTTGATTGCTGGTGTGTTTGGTAGCGCCTTGCTGGTAGACGAAGGTTGGTTCGTCGGTATCGGCGGTTGGCGTGGTGGCGATGGTGGTCGCGGTGGCGGTGGTTTTGGCGAGTTGGATGGGAAGGATTGCGTGACGGAGATCTGCGTAGGTGGGACCGGTGGCGTCGCCGACGTCGCTGAGGCTGCCGGAGAGAGGGGTCAGGCTGCCGACGGTGAGGAGCGCATGGAGCAGCGAAATGCGCACGATGCCGGAGGCGGGGTCGGTGATGCCGTCGTTATACATGAGTTGTGTGAGATCGCCAAAAGGCCAGGGTGAAGCGGGTGTGGCGGTGCTGACGGAGGCCACTTTTGCTGTGGGGACGAAGAGCGCGCCTGCTGCGAAGAACTGGACGCGCCCGGAGGCGCTTTGGTAGGCGACAGTGAGCGGCAGGCCGAGCGCCTGCGGGCCGCCGTGGGTGGTGTAGTAGCTGGCGAAGGATGGGTCTACCGCTGGGGCCTGGCTGGTGGAGGGAAGTGTGAAGTTGTAGGCAGGGGTTTGGGTGCGTGTATCGTTGGCCCAAGCAGAGGCAGGCAGCCCGTTTGATGAGGGGCCAGTGACACGCCCGGCAGCGCCGAGCCAGATGGCGGCAGCGGCGAGTGGGAGCAGCCAGAGCAACGCCAGCAGCCCAAAGATCACCATGCGCTTGCTTCGTGGCGCCCACCGCTTGACTGGCGCTACCGTTTGGTCGCCATTGGGAAGACCCCACATGCCCATATCTCCCTCACCATGCGTTCGCCATAGATGTGCATGCTCAAACTCGCGCCTGTGGTCCACCGTATTCCTCGTATCGTGCTAGCCGCGCATGTGTTGCCAATACGAGACATGGCAACCAGCGTGCCAACATGCGAGGATGCGTGGCGGAGCGGGGCCTGAGCGTGCCAATCGTCGCCCGTTGTATCGAAACCGCTGAAAGCGTTCGGTATATTCACTGAGTGTAACGAGCGAAGGAGGATTTAGGATACACGCCGCCGTGTTGGCGTGGGGGATGTTGGTGCGAGGGGCTGGGGTATTTGCGTATTTCTGCTGACCAGAACCGCTGGACAGCCATGATACAACAGAGATGCTCAGCAGTACCCGCTGACGCTCTGGCTATGCGTTCTGGCAGTGGTGGGGCATCGTGGGTCGGGTACGGGCGACGGCAATTGGCGGTGGAGGGGAGAGGCGTGCCATGGATTATCGGGTGATGACGGCGGCGTTTGGCATCGCGCTCGTGGATATCGTGCTTAGCGGGGATAATGCGCTGGTGATTGGCGCGGCGGCGTCGCGGCTGCGCGGGCCGAAGCGGATCATTGCATTGCTTTGGGGTGGCCTGGGCGCGATTGTGCTGCGGCTGCTGCTGGCGAGCCTGACGACGGTGTTGTTGCTGGTGCCGTATCTGCGTTTCGCGGGCGGCGTGCTGATCTTTGCTGTCGCCGTACGGCTGCTGTGGCCGGAGTCGGGCGGCCATAAGGGGCAGGCGCGCGACAAGATGCTGCCAGCGATCATGACGATCATCCTGGCGGACATCACGATGAGTCTGGATAATGTGCTGGCGGTGGGCGGGTTAGCGGATGGCAATATTCCGCTGCTGGTGGCAGGGAATGCGTTTAGCATGGTGGTGTTGTTTATTGGTAGCTCGCTGGTGGCGCTGCTAGTGGAGCGGCTGGCCTGGCTGATGGATGTGGCGGCGCTGATCCTAGCGTGGACGGCGGCGAATCTGGTACTGGAAGATCCGGTAACGGGGCGATTCGTACACTTAGATGACCGTGAGCAACTGGTGGTCCACTTTGGGTTTCTCGCGCTGATCTTGCTGGTTGATCTGCTGATTCGCGCGATCAAGCGCCACTCTGCCCGCCCAGTGTTGCATGCGGACGCGGGAGCCGCCGCACACGTTGCGAGCAACAGCGCGCACGGAGAGGATGCGGGGGCGCTGACGCCGGTGGCCACGGCTGAGCGGCGCGAGAGTGCGCCAACGACATCAGATGCACAGGAATAGGAATTAGGAACAGGGAGCGTGGCGGAAGCTCACGCTTATTGCAAGGCAGCCATGGCGCTGCGCATGCGTGCGCGCTCATCGTGCAGCGCGGAGGCGAGTTGAAGCAGCGCTTGTTCGCCTTGCTCGGTGAGATGGATCTCGACGATGCGCCGGTCGCCGCCGTTGGAATCGGGCCGGCGTTCGAGCAGGCCGCGGGCTTCGGCGCGATTGACGAGGCCGATGACGGCGTTATGCCGGATTTGCAGGCGTTCGGCTAGCTCGGTGATGTTGGCCCAGTCGCGTCCGGGGAAGCCCTTGACGGCGAGCATCAACTGATAGTGTTGGGGGGTGAGGTCGAGTTTGCGCGCTTCTAGCTCGGTCTGGCGCAGATAGCGTCGAAGCTCGTAACGGAACTCGGCGAGCCGTTCGTATTCTTGTTTGGTGAGCGCGGCGGTGTGGGCGTCGCGCGCCTGGTTTGTCGCGTGATTCGTTGGGTGATTGGCCGCATTGCTTACTGGTTGCGCCTTCGCCATCTGGGCCTGCCATTTTCTTGGTATGGACAGTGACTATGCATACGTGTCGCACTGTATCACAGCATGAACCACCAAGACAAGCATACGAAGCGATAGTCCTGGCGTCCATCGGTAAAACGGTGTAGGTGACAGGAGAGCGCACGGAGGGCGCTCAGGCGAGTTGCAGCACGTCAATCTCTGGCGGGAAGTCCTGGCGCTCGACGTTGCCGGTCCAGAAGAGACGTTTCATGAGTTCGCCAGCGGCGAAGAGCAGGTGCTGCTGGGCGGAGTCGCGGGCGTCTTCATAGGCGGGCGAGCCGTTATGCTCGCGGGTGGTGAGGAACCATTCGCAGAGCGGCGTGCCAGCGGCGGCGCGGACGAGGTAGCAGCGCATCTTGAGGGCGTTCTCTTCGTCGGGCAGGAAGATGCGGACTTGCGGCAGACCAGCGGCGAGATCGAGACGGTAGAAGACGCCGTAATGTTCGCGCGAGGTTTGGAAGAGTGACATCTCGGCGGGGGCTTGAATGGCGGCGGCCAGTTCGTCGGCCTGGGCGGCGCTATCCCATGCGCGCGGGGGTCGTGCGCCGTAGGTGAGGCGTGGCGGCGCGGGTGGCGCGCTTGCGTCTTCGGGTTCTTCAAGTAGAACGCCAAGCCGGGCGAGTAGCTCGGCAAGCTGATCGTCCAGATTCATGGTGCGCCTCCTCGGGTGTGGGTGTCTTGGAACTACTGTTGTATTCCCACGGGGAGGGGCGTGAACGGTAATATTTTGGCCGCGATCAGGTCGTGATTGAGCCTGGTCTGGCAATGGTCAGCGGCGGGTGAGGAAGTCCCAGAGATGGCGCGGCGGGGGGGCGCTGTCGTCGTCGGGATCGTTCTCGACGTATTCGTCGCCGTGATAGCCGGGGGAACTGGGGGAGTTGGGGGAGTTGGGGCGCGATTGGGCGCTGGAGAGCGGTGGCACGGCGCTGCTGGGGGGGACGCCATTGCTGTTGAGCCGTCGCACGGAGTTGGGTGGACCTCTGTAGGGGTCATCGGGTTCATCATCCCAGGGCTGGTCTGGCGCGGTGCGGTCGCTGGGGGGGCGTGCGGCGCTAGCGGGCGTCGGCGGGGGTGTGGCGGCGCGGGATGCGGGGGCCTCGGCGTCGGGCCAGGCGGAACGCCGGTTCATCGCGGTGACGGTGAAATCGGCTGGCGGCGCGGTGCGCGGCGGCTGTGGCGGCGAAACGGCGGTGTCGGTGGGCATGCGGGAGGGTGGCTGGGCTGAGGGCTGTGGCTGGCGGAATTGCGAGGGGCGTGGCGCTTGCGCGGCTGGCGGTGGCACGGAGGTGGTGGGACGGTTTGGCGCGGGTGCGGCGGTGCGTGATGGATACGCGGCGGGCGCAGGGGCGCGGCTGGATTGTGGTGGTGATTGGGGAATGCCCGTACGTGTGCCAGACCAAGTGGGGCGCTCGCGCTCGTGGGAGATGCGTGGCTCGAAGCCGGTAGCGACGACGGTGACTTTGAGTGTGCCTTCGTTGGCGGGGTCGTGGACGGCGCCGAAGATGATGTTGGCGTCGGGGTGCGCGGCGCCGCTGATGATACTGGCGATGGTGTCTATCTCGCGCATGAGCAGGTCATCACCGCCGGTGATGTTGAAGAGGACACCACGGGCGCCGCGAATATCTACTTCGAGCAGGGGATTGGAGATGGCGGCACGCGCAGCGGTCTCGGCGCGATGTTCGCCGCTGGCCTGGCCAATGCCCATCAATGCGGAGCCAGCGCCAGCCATGATGGCATGGACGTCGGCGAAGTCGAGGTTGATGAGGCCAGGGATGGTCATCAGGTCGCTGATGCCCTGCACGCTCTGGCGCAGGACGTCGTCGGCGAGACGGAAGGCGTCTTCCATGCTGATGTCGTGTCCGGCGAATTGCTCCAGGCGTTCGTTGGGAACGACGATGAGCGCGTCTACGACATCGCGCATGGTGCGCACGCCTTGCTGGGCGATACTTTTGCGCTTGCGCTCGAAGGCAAAGGGGGTGGTGACGACGGCGACGGCCAGCGCGCCACACTCGCGTGCGGCGTGGGCGATCAGTGGGGCAGCGCCAGTGCCGGTGCCACCGCCCATGCCAGCGGTGATGAAGACCATGTCGGCGCCGCGCAGGATTTCCTGGATGGCGTCGTAGCTTTCTTCGGCGGCGGCGTGACCGATTTCGGGGTCGCCGCCTGCGCCGCGGCCACGGGTGAGGGTTTCGCCGAGGCGCAGGCGGGTGGGGGCGTGCGACATGCCGAGCGCCTGGGCGTCGGTGTTCATGGCGATGAATTCGACGCCGCGCACGTTCGCTTCGATCATACGGTTGACGGCGTTGCAGCCGCCACCGCCGACGCCGACGGCGAGAATCCGCGGGAGTCCGCTGGGGTCGTTGCGCGGCGGATCGGGTTGCTCATCGCGCTCCGCGAATTCCATATGGGTTGCCTTTCCTTGGTGGGCGTCCGGTGGATACCCCTACGCGCTGCGCCCTCTAGCAATGAATGTGCCGGAAGGCGGGCGTCCACCGGACGCCCCTACGAGAGGGAAAAGTTACGAGGTGGCGCCGAAGAAGCGCCGACCTAGATTGGCGACGATGTGGTTCAGGCGGTCGCGCCCGCGCCGCCCGTGATCCTGGCTGGCGAAGCGCGCTTGCCAGAGGGCCAGTCCGGCGGCGGTGGCGAAGCTGGGCGAGGCCATGAGCGGTGGGAGGCCATGGATGCCCACGGGCGCCTCGCGGTAGACTGGTAGATCCAGCGCGTGCATGAGCGTGTCGTCGAGTCCGGCAAGTTCCGCGCCGCCGCCGGTGAGCGCGAGCGCCTCTGGCTCGACGCCGAGCCGCCGGATGGCGCGCAGCCGTTCGGTGAGCCGTTCGGCGAATTTCTGGGTGCGCTGTTCGAGAATGCGGGCGATCTCGCGCTGAGGCAAGACGGCGTCTACGCCGACGGATTCGGGCATGTCTACCAGGGCGAACTCCTGGATTTGCTCAGGGTCGCAGTGGCCATGACGCACTTTTAGCTCCTCGGCGGCATAGAAGGGGATCTTCATTTGGGAGGCTAGCTCGCGGGTCAGCACGGCGCCGCCTTCGGGGAGGACTTCGGTGAGCCAGATGGTTCCGGCGATGTACATGGCGAGGTTGGTGGTTTCGGCGCCAATGTCGGCGACCATCATACATTCGGCGTCGGCGTAGCGGTCGCGCACGGCCTCGCCGGCGGCCAGTGGCGCGGCGACGAGCATGTCGGGTTCGATGCGCGCCTGTTTGACACATTTGACGAGGTTTTGCACGGTGGTGCCGGTGGCGGTGGTGTAATGGACTTCGACTTCGAGGTCGCGCCCGGCCATGCCACGGGGGTCGCGGACGCCGACCTGGCCATCTACCATGTAGGCGCGAGGGATGACGTGCAGCAGTTCGCGGTTCTCGGCGGAACGCAGGCCAGTGCGGGCGCTGGCGAGGGCGCGGGCGACATCGTCGTTGCTGATCTCGCGGCCAATGGGGGTGATGGTGGCGGCGCCGCGCAGGTTGAGGCTGGTGAGGTGGCGTCCGGAGACGGCGACACAGGCGCGGGTGATGCGCTGGCCGCAGTCTTGCTCGACCTCCGCGCGGGCCTGCTCGATGTTCTTGATGACCTCGGCCATGTCTACGATGACGCCATCGCGGACGCCGCCGCCTTCGGTTTCGAGCAGGGTTCCGGCGACGAAGTGAGGGCTACCTTCGTCGTCCAGTTCGATGACAAGGATGGCGACTTTGCTGGTGCCGATGTCCAGGCCGGCGATGCGTTCTTGCGGCGCGGTTGGTGTGCGTCTCATCCTCAGCCTCCCCGTGATGCGGTGTCCTTGTACGTGATGTGAGCGCTATGATTATCCGGCGAGACGGTAATAGGGGTATGCGCCCCAGCGCAGATCAACGAGCGTGGCGCGCTGCCCCTGGGCGGTGAGCTGGGCGAGCAGGGCGTGCAGCTCGGTAAGCTGGATGCTGACACCGCGCGTGATGGCGCTGAGCGCCGGATCGCTGAGCAGCGCGGCGATGCCCGCATCTGGCGTGGCGGCGCTGGCGGCGTCGCGCGGTGTGCCGAAGATGACGCGACGGCTGTCGGCGCTGGTGGCGGCGAAGCCATCGGGCGCGGTGTAGACGAGCGCCCAGCCGTTACCCAGCGCTGCTGGGAGTCCCTCTTGCAACTCTATTGCCATTTTGACGAGTGGCAATGATAGGCGTTGCCCGGCACGCGGGATGTGGCCGCCGAAGGCATCGGCATCGTCGTCGCGGACCTGGGGCACGTGGAGGTTGGCGTAGGCGGGATCGCTCTGGGGTGTGCCGAGGATGACACCGTCATCGCTGATGACCAGCGTTTGGGCGGTGGTGCGCCAGAGCAAGGCGGGCTGGCGCAGGGTGACGGCGACGATGAGGCCGTTGGGATAGACGGCGTGAACCTGGGCATGGGCAACGGCGGGAATGGTTGCGACCTGACGGGCGCGGGCGTCGAGGTCGCAGAGGAAGAAGATGCAGCCGGTGAGCGGCATGCGGGCGATGGCGTTGACGATGATGGGGTCGCTCGTGCCCTGGACGCGGACGGAGGTGATGCGCCAGGTGGGTGAGGTGAGCGCCCAGATGGCGAGGCCCAGCAGCACGATCTGGGCGCAGAGCAGCGCGATGAGCGCGGGATGCCGCCGCGCCCAACTGCGGCGTGGTTGGCGAGTATGGCGGGGGGGGCCACCGTAGCGCGGCTGGGCGGCTTCGTCGTGGAGGAGATCGCTGGCGGTGGGGCGGGCGCGTGAGACGCGGGCGACACGGGCGACGACGGCGGGCGGGTACTGCGAGGCATGCATGTCTACGCCGACGCGGCCGGTGTGCGCGGCGCGGGTCCGTTGTCGGTGGGAGGCGAAGATGCCCCGGCTGCGGAGGAATGATGTGGGGTAGGGGCGTGCGCTCGCGCTGGACCGTGGCCCCGCGCGTCCGTCGCGCCCGTATCCGCCGCTGTTGTGCCGCCGCTGGCTCATAGGTCTGTCATCGCTCCCCGAAACCGAAATGCAGACACAGGTGATTCGTTGTTATGTCTACTAAGCATTTCTAATGCCGGGATGTTAGGGGAGGGGGGAGGTTTCGGCCATCAATGGCCGGAGCACAGTGAGGAAGGCATGAATGTCGGGGCTAACCTCGTAGTGGTGGAGGGTGAGGCTGGTCATCTTGTTGAGTGCGAGGGAGTAGAGAGTGGCATGATGGGCGATGAGTCGAGTTCGCAGCATGAATGCCGCGGGTAATCCCGATTGGCGGGTGTGATGACTTCGCCAACGATGCAACGCATGTGGGCATGATGGGTGGTTTTTGCGTGTGTTACGTGGTAGTGTTGTCGAGCCGTCAAGCGAAGCGCGCGAGTCAGGGCGGAGGGAGTGGGAGGGTGTAGGTGTTGGTTTGATCGGCGTAGATGAAGGCGGGCGCTGGGCCGTCTACGATGACGCCGATGAAGGGGCCGTTGAGTATCACGGAGGTGATACGTTTGGTGAAGACGCCGGTGGTGGGGTTCAGAGAAAAGAATGTGCCAGTGGCGGCGTCGAGTTCCATGAAGGTGATGATGCTGCCGTGCGGGCTGATGAAGATGTCCTCGCCCTGCTGCGTGTGCAGGCCGATGCCCTGCCAGTGCGCGCCATCGTCGGCGCTATAGAACAACTGGTAGGTGGTGGGCGCTCTATCGTCGAGGTCTTCGAGATAGACACGGTGCGGTGTGCGGGTCCAGAGGGCGATGCGGTTGGCGGTGGGCAGTTGATAGAGGCGTTGCCATGAGCCGCCATTGTCGTTGGTGGCGTAGAGCACATCACCAGCCGCTGCCACCGCAGCCATGACGACGTAGATATGCGCGGGATTGTCGGGGTCAACCGCGATGGCCTGGGGAGCATTGAGGTAGCCAGGATACTGCGCGGGATAGAGATCTGGCAGGGTGGCGTCTATCATCTGCCACGCGCTGTTGCCATTGGGGGAAAGGATCGTTTCCGCCAGATGCCAATTCTGAAATGTGGGGGTTGAGACGGTAGCCAGCACTGTGCCGCCGGTCAGATTGATGAGGTCGTGCATGACATCGCCCGGTGGGGGTGTGAGTGTGCGCCAGGTCTGGCCCGCATTGGTGGTGATGTAGGTGGGAGGTTTGTCGCCTTCGTGAAGTGTTATCGCGAAGGTATCGGGCTGCTGGGTGTCGGCGAATACTAGACACATTCGTGTCGTTGGCGCGCCGGGAATGGTGTAGGGCTGCCAGGTGCGCCCGGCGTCGTCGCTGAGGGCGAAGATGGGATGCGCGGGAGCATCATCGGGTTGCGACGCTGGCAGCGCGCAGCCCGCGAGCCTGCCCGGACGCGCGGCGCTGGCGACGAGACCGTGCTCGCCGATCTGGTCGGTGAAGGTCTGGCCATTGAGGATGCGCTGCCATCCCTGCGGTGGTGTCTTAGTGCTCATGTGGCCTGGGATGAATACGGCTGACGATTCGCCTGTGCCGCTCGCGCCTGATGTCTGGGTGGCTCTGGGCGCTGGCGTATGCGTGCCGCCAAGCAGCGAGCAGCCGGTGAACAGTAGGAGACAGAGCACGAGGGGCGAGCAGAGCGAGCGGCGCATTGGCGACATAGCCAAATCCCTTCCAACGTGTTGTATATATCGGCACGTGAGCATGAGTCGTCATTTCTCATGCTCACGCGCAATGACCTAAGAATCGCCTAACTGGGATGGCTTACGTTTTCCATATCCCATCCCGTAATAGTTGGGCGGGCTAGACGGATATGGGCAACTGACTCGTGTAGTATACATGCCCATCAACACCTACCACGTGATCTTTGCCATCTGCACCTGGAACCAGCCAAACCGGATCACCAGCATATTCTCCGCCCGATACCCACACGATTTTTCCCGTTTGTTGGGCATAGGCGTTGACGGGGAAATAGACGAGTTGGGGTTGGGCGGAGGCGCGAAGAGAGGTGTGATGCTGCGCCATTACCGCAGCCGTAGCATCCTGCGCGGACATGCGAGCGATGACGTTGTGAGGATGCGGCTTGGTGTAGGTCACGATTGCCTGGACGAGAATCGCGGTGCTGTTTGGGTTCAGCTCAAGTTCCGCAGCGCCAATCGTTGCCCCGGATGTGTCATTCACTGGGATAACGTAGAAATTCGGCATCGCGTATTTGCCAGAACTCACCAGACAGCGGACAAAGAGCGGCGGGCCGAGGTGGGAAAGATCCTTGATATAGTCGCCGCCCCCTGAGCGATCTACATTGAAGAGCGGACTCTGGCGCGCGGCTGCAATGATGTCGGCTGGCGAATGAGACTTCAAGGTAATCCACCTGGCGGTTGTTGGACATGCTGGCAGACCAGCTGTGCCACAGGTATCCTGGGTGGGACCCTGACTCATCACTCCGCTAGCTAGCCCTGATGGTGAACCGTGGCCCGAAGCTGAGGCTGTCGAGAGATTGTGTGCGACGATGCCAATCGTACCGAGCGTGAATACCATTGCCGCTGCTAAAACTACAAAGGCGAAGTTGCCTGCGGTATGCTTCAGGTTCCGCTGTAGCTTGGAACCGCGCTTGGATTGCCGTCTTGCGGTACGTGCTGACACTTTCATGCGATGTTTCTCCTCTCTGATGCGCTTACCGTTTCCTTTTTGCTGGGGTGGCTTACTCGTAGAGTATTTGTTGTCCATTGATCGAGTTGTAAGCCCAATCTGGACTCCACTGCCCATTGGTGTAGTTGTTATCCAGCCGGATCCAAGTGAAGCCGCCGTACCAATGCTTTTTGCCCGCGCCTGCATAAGGGCCAACGGAAGGCTCAGGGTCGAACGTGTTAAGGCCATCGCCCACTGCGTATTTATCACCGTAGTAGAGCGACCAGAGCGAGTATGTGCCAAACTGGTTGCCTAGCCCGCTACCGTAGTTGCCTCCGGCCCACACACTGTAGTCTATCTCTTCGCGGTCACTACTATAGTCCCCTTCTGGATCGCGGTAGACCAACCCCTGAATCTGTGCGGGAAAGCTCGTCATCGGATCAGTCGCAGACCACAGGCCAGTGACCAGGACTAAGTGCATACCACCGTTGATAGCTACGCTCACCGGTTCGCTGTACTGTTCGAGCGCGACCCCCAACTTCGTTGTCGCTTCGAGTACCTGCTGGCTGAAAGGCGGGGGTATTTGGCCAGCATGCGCGAAGGTCCAGCGATAGATGTAATCGTGATAGAAGGTGTTAGCGATCGTGTAGTTCCATGCCATGTAGGCCACAGAACGTGGATCGGTGCCGCCATCAGGAGCAATGTTGGTATAGCCAGCCCACGTATTTTTGGGGGTTGCGTAACCCCACTGGCTTTCACCACTCGTTTGTGTCTGATTGTTGTGCTCAACAGTGGTTTGAGCTGACGAGTTGGTGAATGGTTGGGTTTGACCTTTGTTGATGGAATCGTAGTTCGCCATTGCAATAGCGTTCTCGACGCCACAGGCGTTGCTGCCAGGTGCTTGTGGCCAAATCCCATTGTCGATGGATTCGATCATGATATTCGACAATGCCCCATACCATGCGCCTGTGCAGCCATGACATGCAGCATGCGCTACTGGATTGGGTGATAACCAAGGGAGTTTCGACCATCCCGTGGCAAGCAATGCTCCTGAAACAACAAACAAGGCCATTGCCAACTTCAGAGCACCGCGTTGGTACTTCGTCACGCACTTCCTCCTCACGAACCAAAAACAATCCTGCCGATACGCGGGGATACGCGGGGATACGCGGGGATACGCGGGGATACGCGGGGATACGCGGGGATACGCGGGGATACGCGGGGATACGCGGGGATACGCGGGGATACGCGGGGATACGCGGGGATACGCGGGGATACGCGGGGATACGCGGGGATACGCGGGGATACGCGGGGATACGCGGGGATACGCGGGGATACGCGGGGATACGCGGGGATACGCGGGGATACGCGGGGATACGCGGGGATACGCGGGGATACGCGGGGATACGCGGGGATACGCGGGGATACGCGGGGATACGCGGGGATACGCGGGGATACGCGGGGATACGCGGGGATACGCGGGGATACGCGGGGATACGCGGGGATACGCGGGGATACGCGGGGATACGCGGGGATACGCGGGGATACGCGGGGATACGCGGGGATACGCGGGGATACGCGGGGATACGCGGGGATACGCGGGGATACGCGGGGATACGCGGGGATACGCGGGGATACGCGGGGATACGCGGGGATACGCGGGGATACGCGGGGATACGCGGGGATACGCGGGGATACGCGGGGATACGCGGGGATACGCGGGGATACGCGGGGATACGCGGGGATACGCGGGGATACGCGGGGATACGCGGGGATACGCGGGGATACGCGGGGATACGCGGGGATACGCGGGGATACGCGGGGATACGCGGGGATACGCGGGGATACGCGGGGATACGCGGGGATACGCGGGGATACGCGGGGATACGCGGGGATACGCGGGGATACGCGGGGATACGCGGGGATACGCGGGGATACGCGGGGATACGCGGGGATACGCGGGGATACGCGGGGATACGCGGGGATACGCGGGGATACGCGGGGATACGCGGGGATACGCGGGGATACGCGGGGATACGCGGGGATACGCGGGGATACGCGGGGATACGCGGGGATACGCGGGGATACGCGGGGATACGCGGGGATACGCGGGGATACGCGGGGATACGCGGGGATACGCGGGGATACGCGGGGATACGCGGGGATACGCGGGGATACGCGGGGATACGCGGGGATACGCGGGGATACGCGGGGATACGCGGGGATACGCCCCGTCTTGCTGAACCTCCTCTCGAAAACTAATGACTTTGATGGTTTGGAGTGCTACTGTGAGGGATAACCCTCCTGTTGCTGCATCTCCTCTGGGTGAGAGTTTACCTACTAGATTACAACTTGTCAACCCTTTGTGTCTTCTTCTTAAAAATTGCCAAACTTGTGCAATCCGTTAGTGGGTTTCTGCGCTATACTGATGGGTAGCGAGAGCGAGCGGCAGAAGCAAGCAGAGACGAGGGGGCAGGAGCGGATGGCGACACCAACTGAGGCGAAGGTGTCGGTGCGTCCAGCGTCGGATGCGGACCGTGAGGCGGCGTCGGCGTTCATTACGGCGGGGACGGCGCGGGGGCGGGCGAGTCTGGCGCTGTTGCGGCTGCGGCAGGGGTTGCTGTGGGTGGCGGTGGAGGAGAGCGCGGATGGCGAGAAGAGCGAGAAGCTGGTGGGGCTGCTGCTGGCGACGGTGCAGATCGAAGGGGATGACGCAGAGCCAGCGGGATATATCCATGAACTGCTGGTACACCCAGCGTACCGGCGGCTGGGGGTGGCGATGCACCTGTTGGATGCCGCTGAGCGCTTTTTTCTTGAGGAGCAGGGGTTTGCGCAGGTGTATCTGGTGACGTCGGCGGATAATGAGGCGGCGCTGCGGCTGTATCGCAGCCGTGGCTATCATATTCAGTCGGTGCAATTGACCAAGCTGGGGTCGTCCGCCACACGCGAGGTGCGCGACGATGATGGCACAGTGGAAGAGTAGGAGCGCAACACGATGTCACAATCCATTTCGTTCGATCCGGTGGCGGACCGCTATGATGCGACACGCTATCACCATGCGGAGGTAAGTGAGCGTATCGCGGCGGGGCTGATGGCGGTGGGGCGCATACCAGCGGGCGGGAGCATGCTGGAGATTGGCATCGGCACGGGACGGATTGCGCTGCCGTTGCTGGCGGCGGGCATCAACGTGACGGGGGTGGACATCTCGACGCGGATGGTGGAGCGGCTGTGGGCGAAATATGATGAGCGACGGGCCGCCGCGCCGGAGCGGACGTGGGGCACGCTGACGGTGGAGATGGCGGATATGACGGCGCTGCCGTTCGCGGATGGGGCATTTGATGCGGTGGTGGGGGTGCATGTGCTGCATCTGGCGCCGGAGTGGCGGCGGGCGCTGGCGGAGGCGTTGCGCGTGACGAAGCGTGGCGGTGCGGTGTTGATCGGGCAGGATGTGCGCGAGGATGAGGCGCGGAGCCGCATTCACGAAGAATGGGACGCGATTGTGGAAGACCTGGGCTATAATCCGGATCCGGTGGGGGCGGCGAGCTTTCAGAGCATCGTGGATGAACTGCGGAGCCGGGGCGTGCCGGTGGAGATTCGCACGCTGGCGACGTGGCAGGAGGAGAATGCGCCACGCGAGGCGTTGCTAAATATTACGGAGCGGCTGTGGTCGCGCACGTGGGCGGTGCCGGATGATCTCTTCGCGGAATCGTCGCGCAGGCTGACGGCGTGGGCCGAGCGGGAGTACGGCGATACGCTGGACACACCACATGTGGCGGCGTATTCGTTCAGGGTGGCGGTGGGACGCGTGGGGGCGTAGGATATGCGCGCGCTTGCGGGTCATCTGGCAGTTATGGCAGCGTCAGTAGGCCTAGCTGCACTTTCAGGAGGATGATGCGATGCAGCGCCTCGTGCAGTCGCGCCTGCGAGATGCGGCCGGACTGCACGGCTTGGGTCATGGCCGCGACGGTGGCGGCGAGGCGGTCCTGTTCGATGGGGGCTTCGATGATATCGTCGCCCGCGAGGAACGCGCGTACACAGGCTTCGGCGATACCTTGTGTGGGGTCGTTGTAGCCCTGCTGGCGCATGTAGGCGATGACGCCCTGGGCGTCCATCGCGTCGGTGACGACGGCGCCCTGGTAGCCAAGTTGTCCGCGCAAGACCTGCTGCACCAGCACCGAGGAGAACGCGGCGGGGGTCTGCTGGTCATAGGCGGGGACGAAGACGGTGGTGACCATGATGAGGTCGGGTTGGTGGGGCAGCAGCGCGCGGAATGAGGCGAAGTCTATGGCGTTGAGCTGGGCCTGAGTATGGTTGACGGTGGGGAGGGTGAAGTCGGGGTTGCCGGTGGAGGCGCCGAGACCCGGCCAGTGTTTCAGCGTTCCGGCGATGCCGTGCTGCTGCAAGCCGTCGAGGAAAGCGCCCGCGTAGCTGGTGACTTGAGTGGGGGTCGTGCCGAACATACGGCTGGGGTCAATACCGCCGCCCTGGGAGATGTCGGCCAGCGGGGCGAAGTCTACGTTGAGGCCGACCTGCTGCATGCGCTGGGCGTCGGTCTGGGCCTGGAGATAGGCCTGGTGGGGGTCGCCGGTGGCGGTGAGTTGCTGGGGTGAGGGGGTATGGCCGTAATAGAAGGAGAGGCGATCTACCAGGCCACCCTCTTCGTCGGTCGCGAGGAGCAGCGGGGTGTCGGCGTGCGTCTTGAGGTCGCGCACGAGTTGTTGCATGCCAGCGAGTGTGCTGGGCATGACCGGACCGCCGTTGTAGTTGGGGAAGATGATGGCGCTGCCGAGATGCCATTGGGTGAGCGCCTGATCGAGGTTGGCGTTGTAGCCGTTGGCGTAGACCGCGAGCATGAGCGTCTGGCCGATCTGTTGCGCGGGGGTGAGTGTGGCGATATAGGCGTCTATGCGTTGGTCGAGGCTGGGCGCGGGTGTGCTGGTGGCGGTGGGAGCGATGGTGGGTGTGGCGACGGTGGTGGCGGTGGGTGTCGCCGTTCGCGCTACAGGTCCGCTGGCGCAGGCGGAGAGGACGATGAGCAGTGACAACATCATGAGCGCGGCGCGAGATTGGCGTGGCGGGCGCTTAATCATGGTCACTCCCCAGTCTGGTGCAACATCCGTATCATGCGGGTCACGTTGCTTTGTTGGTCGTATAACCCTGCTATTGATAAGATGCTTGCGGTGGCGCAGGTGTTCACGACGAGCGAGAAACAGAGCAAGGCTACCACACGGCGCACCCAGGCGCAAGGCCAGTCCAGCGGGATGTGGGGGTTCACGTATCGCGTGGCGTGCGGCATGCGCAGAGCGGGCGGTTGAAACCGCGCCTGGATGGCGTGCCGCCGCGAAACCCGCCTGCGCGGGTTCGGAACAGAGTGTGACAATGGAAAGACCCTGCGCGGAAAAGTGGGTTTTGCGGCGAAGATGGGTTGGGCGCAATCACTTGGGCGCAATCACTTGGGCGCAATCACTTGGGCGCAATCACTTGGGCGGAGCTATCTCGTCCCTCTCTATGACGGCGTCGTGATACCTGGGTAGTGGCGTGCGTCGAGAGGGGAGTGAGGATGCAGTGGTCGCAGAGCGAGGAGAGCATGCGCAGTGACGATCCGGCGGCACAACGCTGTGAGCCGGACGAGACGCGGAACGAAGCATACATACGGCTGGCGCAGCCGCACATGGCGGCAATGCTGCATGTGGCGACGGCGCTGGTTGGTCCAGCGGACGCTGAGGATGCCGCGCAGGAAGCGCTGCTGCGCGGGATGCGGTCGTGGGGGACGCTTCGGGATGTGGGTGCGCTGCGCACGTGGCTGTTTCGCATCACCTACAACGTCTGCACCGATTGGCAGCGTGGCCGCTTTGGCACGCAGCGCCATCTGACACAGCCGTTGCCGGATGATGACGAACTGGCATTCGCGTCGCTGGATGACGATCCAGGGGCGAGCGATCACGCTGCCGCGCTGGACCTGCGCCATGCGATCAACCGGCTGGATGCAGGTCTGCGGCTGGTGGTGGTGCTGCGCTATTACGCCAACATGGATGCGGCGGAAATCGGCGTGATGCTGCATCTTCCCTCATCTACCGTGCGGACACGGCTGCGCCGTGCCCTTGCACTTTTACGTACTGATCCACAGATTGCGAGCGATGTTGCGACCTCGCGGGCAGAGAAAGGGGGACGGTGATGTCGAATCAGTCCCATGAGCCTTCGCTGAATGGCACAGGGCCGGAGGCGGCGTCTTCGGATCCCCTTGAACGCTGCCTCCTGGCGGATGGAGTGCGCTGGCGCACAGCAACGCCGCCACCCGCCGAACCGTTCGAGCGGCGTATGATTGCGTCGCTGCGGCAGGAGGCGCAAGCCGTGGTCGAAGCATCCTCCATAGACGAGGATAAAAGCATGTCAGATCAGTTTGATGGAGAGATAGGGAATCAGCCTTCGCAGCGGCCAACGTCGCGCCGAGCGGGCAAGCTGAGCGCATTCGCGGCGCTGGTGGCGGCGGCGCTGATCGTGGCGCTGATGGCGCTGGCGTTGCATACGCTCGCGCCTGCCAGCAGGGTGGGCACGCATGCGAAGGGGACGCCGACCGTCGCGGCACATGTGACACATGCGCGCGGCCACTGGAGCGATGTGGCGCGGTATACATTGAACGGATCCTCTTCCATATTCATCTCGCCCAGCAATCCCAACGTGGTCTATGAGGCGGTGGTGCCGCTCACGAATGCGACGACCTACACGCTGCGGCGGAGCGATGACGGAGGGGCAACGTGGGTGAGCCTGCCCAACCCGACGATAGATGATCCGGCCTGGTTTGGGCAATTGTTTGCCAGTCCGCTCGATGCGCAGGTGGTATTTTTGACGCTCGGCTCGAACCAAACGAATGCGCAGTGTCCGAAGCCGTCGGGCCAGCCGGGGGCGTATGCGCGGCCCGATGATGGCGGCGCGGCACAGGCGTATCGGGGGCTGGCGCCCTTGTCCGGCGGCTATTCATGCTCGTTCCAGTACGTGAGTCGCGATGGTGGCCTGCACTGGAGCCAGCCCGATTTTCCGCTGCCTGGGCAGCATTTCACTGGCGGCTTTCGTTTGACCGATGCGGCGCAGGCGCAGGGCAACCGGCTGTACGCGACGATCACGGGCGACCTGAATGGTGTGGCGTACTTTGGCTCGCGGCTGGTGGCCAGCGACGATGGTGGCATGACATGGAGCGCGGCGGACAGCGACATACAGGCGCAGGGCGCTACCGTTGTCAGCTATCGCGCGATTCCTGGCGGCACGACACTCTTCGCGACGACGATGCCGCAGGGTACAGAAACCAACAATATGTCGCCGCCACTGCTCTGGCGGAGTGACGATGGCGGCGCACACTGGAGCCGGGTGGGTGCGCTGCCGCATGCGCAGACGCAACTGATTGGCGCGGGGACGGGGCCGCAAGGGATGCTGCTCTACGCGGCAATTCTGGATGGGTCAGCCCGGATGCCAGGCATCCTCGCCAGCGCAGACGGCGGCGCGACATGGCGGGCCGCACCCTCGGCGGGTTTCCCAGCCACGCCCACGACGACTACGGTTGGTAGCTCACCTGCGCCAACGCCGATTCCCATCCTGGTACCTGCGGCAGGTGTGGCGGCCGTAGGGATGCTGGCCGATGGCTCGCTGGTAGTGGAGTATTCGCCGCCGTGGAACCTGCAGAATCAGCCAGGCGGGGAGATACTTATGAACTACGATGTTGCCTATTTCGGCTGGCGTCCAGGCGATAGCTCCTGGTTTCAGGTGACGCCGCAGCCCGGAAAAGGCGTGATCAACGAGGCGTGGATTGATGCGCCAGCGGACCAGCCGCAGGCCATCTGGATCGTCTTCGTGACGGCGGACAACACGACGTTCACAGTGCGTAAGTGTGTGTTGGGGTGATGCAGGTAGCATGATGTAGCACAAGTACACGGAGCCGGGCGGAGTAGGGAGCTATTCGCGCCCGGCTTCTTCGTGGGCGCCAGGGGGAGTGGTCAGGCGGTGGCGGTTGCGTCCGCAGTTGGGCTTGCCGCAGCCTTCGCCGTTGTGGACGGGGCGTGGCGGCTCGGCGGGTTTGTCGTAGCCGGGGAGTTCTTTGACGGGCATGGTGATGACCGCGCCGCTCTCCAGCATCAGGTCTACGGTGGCGCGGGGGACGTTCATGTTGGTGACGCGGCCCGCGCCGGAGGGGGTCATCAGCACTTCGCCGATGCCGGGCATCTCTTGCTTGGCGGCGATGTAGTCATCGTTTTCATAGGCCAGGCAGCACATCAGGCGGCCACAGACGCCGGAAATCTTGGCGGTGTTGAGGGGCAGGCCTTGCTCTTTGGCCATCTTGATGGAGACGACGTTGAATTCGGTGAGCCAGGAGCTACAGCAGAGAGTTTTGCCGCAGACGCCGACGCCGCCGAGTATTTTCGCGTGGTCGCGTGCGCCGATTTGGCGCAGCTCGATGCGGGTGCGGAAGAGTGAGGCGAGGTCGCGGACCAGCGTGCGGAAATCTACACGCTGCTCGGCGGTGAAGTAGAAGGTGAGGCGTGCGCCGTCGAAGGTGTATTCGGCCTCGACGAGCTTCATGGGCAGATCGTGGAAGGCGACGCGTTCGGCGCAGCGCTTCAAGACGTCTTTCTCTTTGGATTTGTACGCCAGCATCTGGCGTAAGTCATCCTCCGAGGCGAGACGCTGAATTGGCTTGAGGCCACCCTCGCCGGTTTCGGCGGCTTCGACCTGGCGCGGTGCGATGACGACGCGCCCGCACTCGGCGCCTTTGGGGGTTTCCACGACTACCCACTGGCCGGTCTTCAGGTCGTGCCCGGCGGGATCGTAGTAATAGATGCGGCCGGTGGGGCGGAAACGGATGCCCACGACGCGAACCGCTGTGGTTGTCGCGACTTGTGACATAGGATGGAATCTCAGGCGTGCAGTTCTTCGGCCAACAGAATCGCGTCCGCAATTTCTTTCATGGATTTGCGGTTATTCATGCTGGCTTTCTGAATACGGCGAAACGCCTCTTGTTCGCTGATGCCATGCTTCTGCATCAGCACGCCTTTTGCTTTCTCTACCACTTTGCGTGTCGCCAGGAGATCTTCGAGGTCTTTGACCCGTGTCTCCATCGCACGGTATTCCTGGAAGCGGCTCAGCGCAATCTCGATGGCGGGCTTGAGGTCGCTCTGACGCCAGGGCTTGGTGACGTAATGAACGACGCCAGCGTTGCGTGCGCGCTCGATCAGCTCTTCATCGCTGAATGCGGTCAGCAGCAGAACGGGGGCGAGTTTCTCTTTGGTGAGGATCTCAGCGGCGGTGATACCGTCCATTTCGGGCATGCGGATGTCCATGACGACGAGCTGCGGGCGCAATTCGCGGGTGAGGTTGACCGCGCTCTGGCCGTCACCTGCCTCGCCGACGACGAGATAGCCCTGGCGTTGCAGTTCTTCTTTCAGATCCATGCGAATGACGGTTTTGTCTTCGGCAATGACTATTCGAGTGGGCATTGGCATGTCCCTCACGGCTTTGATGACAGGAAATTGACAGCGGAGCAGAGAAGTGCCCGGCAGGCTGTTGCGCCCCCGCGGACGCTGCCTTGGCGGCAGTATAGCACATCCAGCCGTGATGATGCGGCTCAACGCTCTGGCTCAGGATTGAGGGAGCCGTGTGTGCCCGCGCGCAAGCCGTCGTATATTTCGTACCGCACTTCACGGTGCGAGCGATAGACTTCACGGGTCGTGATCAGCACGCCAGTCAGCAGTATCGCTGTTCCAAGGAGGAAGATAAACTCGGCGGCAATGGCGATGAGGATGAAGCCGGTGAGCGTGGCCGCAGCAATGACGAACATACTCAGTACAAACGTGGCAATAGCGATCTGGAGTGTCACGATGGCGTTGCGCATCATGCTGAAGCGATATAACAGTTTCGGCAATTGCTTATCAAGTTCGTTCAGGCGTATCGCGTAAATGCCTGTGACTGCCGCAAGCGCTTCATCAACAGGTTTGTTGGTTTTCCGCAGAATCTTCAGGCGCTCGCGGTGCATTTGTCGCAGCCGGTCGCTGAGAGAATTGTAGCGACTTTGCAGCCCGTTCAAGAAGACCGCGCAACTACTCACCATGACGACCGGAGCAAGGATCAGCGTGATGGCGCGAACGATGTTTTCGATCCTCATCGCATCTTTCCATCTCCCCTAGGGCCAGCGTCGCCTCTGCTGGCAAGCCACAGACTGGTTTATCGCCGGCATGAATGCTCAAGGTATCGAGAGGAGCATGTTGAATAATCAAGAGAGCGCCCAGAAACCTTCTGAAGGCGCTCTCGTTTCAGTACACGATCCGGCAAAATCTTACATGGCTGGCGCGGCGGTCGGGGGGAGATCGCGGACGGCAAACGCGCTGACGATGAAGGAGACGCCGCTGAAGATCAGGTCAATGCCGATGAAGATGCCGATGGCATAGAGGCCGCTGACGGGCCAGTTGGCGAAGAGCAGGATGCCAAGCACCAGGGCGGCGAAGCCACCGAGCATCATCCAGCCCCAGCCTTGTCCGCGTTCGAGCAGCGCCAGGATCATCCGCATGACGCCGATGATGAGGAAGAAGATGCCGAGCAGGAAGGTGATGGTGAGCGCGGCGATGCTGGGACGGGTAATGAGCGCTAACCCGGCGAGCAGGAACACGATGCCGACGATCACGCGCAGCACGACCATAGCCGCGCCGCCACCGCGAAAGGCCCAGGCAAACTGCATGACGCCGCCAATCAGCAAGACGATGCCGAGCAGGACCGTGGAGACGAGTGTGGTGGCGACGGTGCTGCTGAGGGCGATGAAGCCGAGAATCAGGAGAACGATGCCCAACGCGAGGAGCCAACCCCAACTTGAGCGCATGCTTTGGAGGTCGTAGCCCTTCGTGGTATTTGAGAGGCTCATCGTGCGTATCCTTTCTTGCGCGCGTCTAGCACGACCAGTGGAGTACCATGGCCTGTCTCCGCGCTCCCTCCTCAGAGCGCGGATGTGCGGGAGGCCGGGGTGGAACGTCACCCTATCGGCCCCTCATTTCAACTTCCGTACCACTGTTGGGGTGCTGGCGCGCACACGATGTCATCCCTGAGGGTTCGCCGGGCGCTCGCCAAGCGTGACTTTGACATCGTGCTGGCTGCCGCTGCGCACCACGGTGATGGTGACTTGCGTGCCTGGTGAAAGCCCCAGCAGCGTTCCCGCTAGATCAGCGTTGGAGGCGACGGCCTGGCCGTTGACGGCGACGATGATGTCGCCTGTCTGGATGCCCGCCTGTTGGGCCGGACTCGCGCCCGCTGCGTCGTTGCTGAAGCCAAGCACCAATACGCCGCTCTGCACGGGGAGGTTGTAGGCGCTGGCGAGCTGAGGGGTGACGTCTGTGCCGCTGATGCCGAGATAGCCCTGGCCGGTGTTGACCAGTTTGCCATCCTTGATGAGTTGATCGGCGACGAAGATGACGCGGTTGGAGGGAATGGCAAAGCCGATGCCGTTGGCTGATGCGTTGGTGCCAGGGGAGACGGCGCCGAGGGTGGGCACGCCGATCAGCCGTCCTTGCAGGTCTACCAGAGCGCCACCGCTGTTGCCGGGGTTGATGGGGGCGCTGGTCTGGATCAGGCCGGTGAGTATCGGGGCAGGCCCGCCTGGGCCTTCGCCAGCGGTGCGATCCAGGGCGCTGACGATGCCGGTGGTGGCGGATTGCGTCAGGCCGAGCGGGCTGCCCATGGCGATGGCAAACTGCCCTACCTGGAGGTCGCTCGAATTGGCGACGGTGATGGGGTGGAGGTTGGGCGCATCAATTTTGACGACAGCCAGATCATCCTGTGCGGAGGCGCCGACCAGGGTTGCTGGATAGATTTGCGGGTTGCCCGCCAGGAGAACCGAGAGGTTGGAGAATCCGGTGACGACGTGGTCATTGGTGACGATATAGCTGCCGCTGCCATCGGAGCGGAGGATCTCGCCGGAGCCAATGCTGCCGCCGGATTGTCCGCCCTGGCCCATGACCTGCACGACGGATGGCTGCACCGTATGAATCACATTGATGACCGTTTGCTGGAGGTCGGCGGCGCCAGGGGCGACGGCGACGGTGGCGACAGCGCCTGAATTGGTGGTCTGTTTGGCGCTACTCGCGCCAACGGCGCAGCCACCGACAAACGCGAGCACGACGGCGACGAGGCCGCCGAGCAGCGCGAAGAGCGGGGTTCGATTCGGGCGCGGTGGCGTGGTGGGCGGTGTGACGGGAGTCGCGGCTTGTTGCTGTCCATCGTGCGGCGGCTGCATGGCGCTCGTGCCTTCGGGCAGCCCTGGGGTGAGCGGCGCGGGCTGGCCGTTCACGCCATCGCGCTGCGCGGCGTTGTGGTCGGTGTAGCCAGACTGTGGGTTCTCAGGGATCGGCGGGGTGGACATAGTATCACCTTTTGCGGCGCGGAGGCCCTGCCCGTGAGGGCGGGAGTAAGCGCCGCTCTCCTTTCGTGTGCTAAACTGTCGGTGTGCTCAGGCACCCCAGTTTGCTGGGGACAACGGTTCAAACAGCACGTGCACAACTGCACATTGATGGCGTTGCTGGCAGAAATGGTTGCCAGCGTCACATGTCCAACAATGGCTAACGTGGCAAGACGGGCCTCAATCCTCTTGCACCACACGCGGCAGTGCTCACAAGAGTTGCTGCCGGGCCTTAGTCATCAGGCCAGACGCGGACACTCAGTGATGGGTGAACTGCAAGCCCCTGGCTTTCGCCATGGGGTAGATGACTCACTTCCTTCGCAAACGGGCATCTTTTAGAGGCTGGATTGATTCAAGTTTCCGTGTGCGCGGATGCTATCAGCGCGTGCGGAGCGTGCGGGTGTCCGTCCGTGGCGTGGGTGGCGCGGGTAGGACGCGGCTGCCCCGGCCAGACTGCCGCCGCGTCGCGCAGTTGGTGGAGCATCCAATCCGCCAGTGTATCGCGCTCCACATCTTCGCGGGCGAGCCGCGCCAGGTTGGCACGCGCGTCGGTTGCCATTGTCAGCGCGCGGTAGAGCTGGTCTTTCGTTTCGACGAGGTCGGTAGCCGTAACGGGCAACACGGCATCGGCCATTTGCAGGTAGGCGCCAGCGGTGCGCGAGAGTACGATCACGCCGTGGTGGGTGTTGGCGACGGCGCCCTCCTTTGCTACCAGATTCATGCCATCAATAATGGGATTCACCAGCACCGCATCGGCGCGGCGCAACGCGACGAGCGCGCGGGCACGGTTGTTGTCGAAGTAGGCATGCACGGGCTTCCATTCTGGTGTGCCGTAGACTTTGTTGATGTGGTGGATGAGTTTGCGCACGTCGCGCCCATAGGCGCGATAGATGTCGAGACTCTCGCGGGAGGGCACGAGAAAGACGAGATGGCAGACCTTGCCATGGAGTTCGGGATGCCACAGGAGGAGATTTTCGTAGGCTAGGAGGCCGCGGATGATGTTCTTGGCTGGCTCAAGGCGGTCTACGCGGACGAGGATGCGCAGGTCGCTGTCGAAGAGGGGCGCGAACTGCTGGGCGGCCTGATGCGCCGCCGCCGAGCGTAGCGTGCGATGCACTTCGTCGGCGTCAATGGTGATGGGATAGGCGCGCGCCAGCAGCCGTTTGTTGCGCCAGCGCATGCGTCCTTCATCGTGATCTATGCGCGAGCCGGGGAG
Source organism: Ktedonobacterales bacterium (assembly GCA_030167145.1). GTDB lineage: Bacteria > Chloroflexota > Ktedonobacteria > Ktedonobacterales > JADMIN01 > SMAG-U1939. The sequence goes on from CP126532.1 coordinate 2,804,624, forward strand.
GACTTCGCGGGCGCATTCGAGGAAGTTGTGGGCGTCGCGCTCGGTCTGGAAGCCCAGGACATCGCAGGCGGCGAGGCTGGTGTAGATGTCGGTGAGGAAGGATTCGGGCAGGAGCCGCCAGTAGGTGAGTTCGGGCCAGGGGATATGGATGAATTGCTGGATAGAAGCGCGCGGCAGGCGCTGGCGCAGGTAGTGGGGGGTGAGGTAGAGGTGATAATCCTGCACGAGGACGATGGTGTTTGCGCCAGCGGTGTCGCGGGAGCGTTTGCTGGCGCCAGAGGCGCTGGCCAGCGCTTCATCGGCGATGGCGGCGGCGAGGGCGTGATTCACGAAATGATAGCCCTCATGCCAGGCGAGGTAATCGGCCTCGGTGAAGTTGGGTGTGCGGGTGGGGTCCCAGAGGTGGTGCTGTAGAAACCAGAGCGTCTGATTGCTGATGTGGTCGTAGTAGTGCGCATAGTTCTGGGGCGGCGTGTTCACGTAGCGCACGCGCACGTGCTGGTGTCCCAAGCGCACCTCGCGTGCTGGGGCAGCGGCGTCGGGGAAGACCTCGCGGTCGGTCTCCGACATGGCGACGGCGATCCAGGTGAGGGGAATATCGCCCGCAAGCGCGCCTAGCGCCGTAACCAAGCCACCCGATCCGCGTTTGGTGGTGAGTTTGCCGTCTGGCTCGCGATGGTATTCTACGGGGCCGCGGTTGCTGGCGACGATCACGTGGCGGTCGCGCACGATCTGGGCGATGCGCCCGGCGAGTTGATCGTGCGAAACCGCGTGTGGGGACATTGCCATGAGCGCTCTCCCTCGCTGGCATAGAGGTGGAATCGTTATGTGGAGTCGCAGAGGCTATGCCAGCCGTGTTGCGGCGGCATGGACATCACTCGTCAGTTGATTCGTCCCACGTGCGCCAGGTGTTCCATTCATCCCATGGGAGCGCGGACTGGCGCGGGCCACGGATGGCCGGGCTGGCGGCGCGCGTGGGCACGGGTAGCGGGCCGCTTTCTTGGGAGGGCGTGGATGATGAGCGCAGGCCGGTGAGCGGCGACAGCGGGTGCAGTTTCGGTTCTTCCCAGGGGGGTGGTGTGCTGGTGGGGTCGCGCGAGGGGATCGGCACAATTGGCGGCATTGCCGCGCCAGTGCGAATGGATTGCGCATCACGCGGGTTCGGCGTGCGCAGCAGCGCAACGACATCGTCGAGCGCGGTGTCGGAGGGGTCGGGCCAGTCCCAGGGGAGGCCCATCCAGGCGCTTTCCAGCGCGCGGGCCAGCCGCCGCACAGCCTGGGAGAGCCGGTTGTGTTCCGCGTGTTCGCTCTGTAGCAGGAGCAGGCGCACAGCCAGCGCCTCGACATCTTGGGCGAGTGGGCTGAGCGGACCCTCTACTTGTCCCGGTTTGATGGGACGCCCGGCTTGCGCGGCGCGCAACGCCAGCCGCAGCCATTCGGAGTCGTCGTGGATGTGGCCCTGGAAGGCGTGCATCTGTGCGCGCAGTGTGCGCAGTTCGTAGTCGTGCGCGGCGGCGAGCGCGACGGCTTTGGCGCGGCGGGCGTGGAGGTCGAGCGCGGTGAGCAAGAATGCGAGCAGCCCAACAAACAGCACAGCGCCGTCAACGACGGCGCTGGCATTGGAAGAAAGCGGGAGGGATGCGTGGAATGATCCAGAGGAGGAGAGTAGCGACAGGGCGGCATAGAGCGCGAAGGGTGTGAACGTGGCGACGATGGCGGCAGGACGCCCGACCAGCCGCAGCGCCAGCAGCGCCAGCACTGGCGCGAGCGCCAGCAGCGCCGGACGTGGCCCCAGCAAGGCCATGCTCCAGCCGATGATACCGATTTGCGAGAACAGGAGCGCGCGCCCAGCCGCGCGTGCATGTGCTGGGCGCTGCGAAAGGACGTAGCCCAGCCAGCCGCCGATGCCAGCGATGGCCGCGAGCGTGAGCGGCCAGAGGCCGCCCTGGTGGCCGAGCAGCAGCAGGACTGAGCCGGAGAGCGCGCTGACGACGGCGACGGCGGTGTGAATGCCCGCGATGGGCAGCGCCAGATTCGCCTCGGGCAATGGGGCGGGGCCAACAGGGGCTGGTGTACGCAGCACGCGCGCACGCCGCGCGGCGTGCATGCGCCAGAGGCGCAGGTCGAGCGGTTCGGGCATGTCGCCGTCGGCGGAGAGGTCGAGCGGAGCGGAAGCAGGGCGCGCGTCTGCGGTGGGTATATCGTTGGGGAGCGCGGCGGATTCGGTGGCTTCGTTTGGCGTGTCCGCAGTGGTTGCGCTGGCGTCGGCGCTGGCTGAGGCGGGTGGTTGCGCGTGGGGAATGATGGCTGCCATGCGCGCGAGCGTGGGATACTTGCGGCGTGTGGCGGTGGGGGCTTCCGCGCGTGAAGATGCGGGCGCGTTGGTGCGCTTCGTGGTGCGTTTGGTGGGTGATTTCGCGACGGAGGCTTTGGCGGCAGGTGGTTTGGTTGCGCGCGGGCGTCCACCGGACGCCCCTACGGGAGCGGCGGGAAGCGGGTTGGTGGCTGACCGGCGGACAAGAATGTCCGCCCCACTAGAGGTGATGTCAGCCCCATCAGGGGCGGTATTCGCCGCAGTGGAAATGGTCTTTTGCCGCTGGGGTGATGGAGTTACGCGCGGGGGTGTCTGCTCGCGGACTGTCGTGCGTGGTTGGGATTGCGATTGGGTTCGCTGGGCGGCTGGCTGAGAGCGGCGCTGGGCACGCTTCTTCGCACGTCGGGTCAGGGGAGGGGTACGCCGCGATGCGCCCGATTGTGCATATGCCATAACCACCCTCACTTCCACCACATTCGCCGTATTACCATATCACATTGAACAAACGGACGCACAAGACACAGCAAAACGGAGGCCAAATCCAGAGCAATGCACATGCACGAGGATGTTCTCACAATGGGCGGGCGGCTGAAAACCGTGCCGTTGTGAACTCTCGCCACGCTTTCCGCTGCCACGCGATTGAGAGCAGCGAGGCGAGAATGAGATGATACGGTCATCTTCATGCATGAACTTGACATTTGGTTGCTGTGTATGTGATAGTAGGACGGAGCGCGTCGCCCATCGGCGGCACACTCGCGCCCGTAGTGGCGCTATTCTTATTCGCATCGGCAAAGACGGAACCAGTAGGTTTGTCGAGCGCGCCCGCAGAGAGTCCGGGGTTGGTGCAACCGGATGGCGCAGGCGGACCGAAGATCATTCCTGAGCCGCCACCCGAACCGCCGTTCGCCCAATGGGCAGACGTGGAGGCGTGGCCGGTACCCGTCCGTTATCACGCGGGGGGACATGAACACGTGTCCCGCAAAGTGGGTCAGGCTGTTGCCTCGCTCTGTCGCCCGTGATGGGTGGGAGTTTCGAGTCTTGTTATAGAGACGAAGAGGTGGTGGCGCTGGTCAAAATGGGTGGTACCACGGGAGAGACTCTCGCCCCTATCTGGGCGGGGGTCTTTTGTTTTGCGCTTTTGCTGTGTTTGCGTAGCGATATAGCTCTCGGCCATGAATGGCCGGAGCACAGTGATGTGCGCGCCATATGTGCGGCGCGGTGTACGGGAAGGATGGCTTGCGATGCAGTCCACTGAGACAACCCATGTAGCGCCGACCCGGCTGCTGTATCACGAGGACAGCTATCTCAAGAGCTTCGACGCGACGGCGCTGGCCGTGGAAGGCAAGGAGATCGCGCTGGATCGCACAGCGTTCTATCCTGGTGGGGGCGGGCAGATGGCCGACCGTGGGGCGCTGATCTTTCAAGGGCGGCGGTTGCCGGTGGTTGGGCTGGCGAAGCGTGACGATGTGGTGTGGCATGAGGTGGATGCTGGCGACGGACCGCTGCCCGCCGCTGGCGAGGTGATTACCGGCGAGCTGGATTGGGATTTCCGCTATCACATGATGCGCACGCATACGGCGCTGCACATGCTCTGCGGTGTCATCTTCCGCGACTTCGGGGCGCAGGTGACGGGCGGCCAGATGTATGCCGACCGCGCTCGGATGGATTTCGCGATGGAGACATTCTCGCCGGATACGACGCATCTGATCGAGCGGTGTGTGAACGATGAGGTGGCGGTGGGGCGCGAGATCAAGGCGTATACGCTGCCACGCGCGCAGGCGTTCGAAATTCCCGACCTGATTCGCACGAAGATTAACTTGCTGCCGCCGGGGATTGCGACGATACGCATCGTGGAGATCGTGGGGCTGGATCTGCAAGCCGATGGCGGCACGCATGTACGCGATACGCGCGAAGTTGGCGGCATTGCCGTGGTGAAGACGGAGAACAAGGGCCGGGCCAATAAGCGTATGGAGATCGTTCTGGTGGATGGAGAATAGCACGATGGCAGAGAAGAAGAAGGGAACCACAAGCGGCGGAACGGCGCGCAAGGGCGCAAAGTCCACCGCCGTCGCGATGGAAGGGGCGCGGGCAGACAAGAATGTCCGCCCCACCAATAGAGCCGACAAGAATGTTCGCCGTACCAGAGAGGCCAGCGGGACGCCAGCGGCGCGGGCAGAGGCCAAGGGGAAGCGGCAGCTTTTCGCTCCGGTGGTCGCGCCGACACGGGTGGATTATCCGCAGCTCGAAGAGGGCGTGCAGCGGTGGTGGGATGAGCACGATATTCTCAACAGGTATCTGCACCGCAATGACGGGTCGGAGAAGCGCTGGTCGTTCATAGATGGGCCGATGACGGCGAACAACCCGATGGGGGTGCATCACGCCTGGGGTCGGACATATAAAGATCTGTGGCAGCGCTTCAACACGATGCGCGGCTACCGTCAACGCTATCAGAACGGCTGGGACTGCCAGGGATTGCATGTGGAGGTCGAGGTCGAGAAAGACCTGGGCTTTAGGAACAAGCACGACATTGAGGCGTATGGCGTTGGCGCGTTTGTGGAGAAGTGCAAAGAGCGGGTGCTGCACTTTGCCGATGTGGCGACGCATCAATCTATCCGTTTGGGCGAGTGGATGGATTGGTCCGACTCGTACTACACGATGTCGAACGAGAACAACTACACGATTTGGGGCTTCCTGAAGAAGTGCTGGCAGGAAGGCTGGATTTATAAGGGGCATGATGTGATGCCGTGGTGTCCGCGCTGCGGCACGGGCATCTCGGATATGGAGATCAATGAGGGGCGCAAGAAGGTGACGCATACCAGCGTGTATGTGCGCTTTCCGCTGGTGGGCCGCCTGCACGAGTATCTGCTGGTGTGGACGACGACACCCTGGACGCTGCCCGCGAATGTGGCGGCGGCGGTGAATCCGGCGCTGACGTATGCAAAGGTGGAGCAGGATGGCAACGTCTACTATCTTTCTAGCGATGTTGTGCCGAAGCTGAAGAAGCTGCGCGGGCGCGAACATGGCGAGGCGAAGGTGGTGGCGACGCTGCCGGGGAGCGAATTGCTCGGCTGGCGCTACACGGGGCCATATGATGAGCTGCCCGCCTGGAACAACACGCATACGGAGCATCGTGTCGTCGCGTGGGATGAGGTGAGCGCGGCTGAGGGCACGGGCATCGTGCATATCGCGCCGGGGTGTGGTCGCGAAGACTACGGGCTGGCGAAAGAGGATGATCTGGCAATCCTCGCGCCGGTGGACGAGAACGGCGTGTATGTGGACGGCTACGACTGGCTGACGGGGATGCAGGTCGCGGATGTGGCGCGACCGATCTTCGATGATCTGAAGGAGAAGCGGCTCTTCTACCAGACGGAATCCTACGAGCATGTGTATCCGCATTGCTGGCGCTGCAAAACGGAGTTGATCTTCCGGTTGGTGGAGGAGTGGTTCATTGCGATGGGCAGCCTGGACGCGCCCGGCGACAACCCGCGCAAGCGGCTGGTGCGCATCGTCGAAGACCCAGCGATGACGTGGATTCCTGGCTTCGGGCGCGAGCGCGAGCTAGACTGGCTGCGCAACATGGAAGACTGGATGATCTCGAAGAAACGCTACTGGGGGCTGGCGTTGCCGATCTTCGTCTGCCCGAAGTGCGATGCGTTCGAGGTGATCGGCAGCGAAGATGAGTTGCGTGAGCGCGCAGTGGCGGGCTGGGAGGAGTTCGCGGGGCATACGCCGCACCGCCCGTGGGTGGATGCGGTGAAGATTCGCTGCGCGGCCTGCGGCGAGGTGGCGAGCCGCATCCCAGACGTGGGCAATCCGTGGCTGGACGCGGGCATCGTGCCATTCTCGACGCTGCACTACCGGCACAATCGCGCGTACTGGCGTGACTGGTTCCCGGCGGACTTCATCACCGAGAGCTTTCCGGGGCAGTTCCGCAACTGGTTCTACTCGCTGCTGGTGATGGCGGCAGTGCTGGAAGATACCGCGCCGTTCAAGACGGTTCTGGGCCATGCGACGCTGATAGATGAATTCGGCGAGGAGTTCCATAAGAGCAAGGGCAACAGCATCCCGTTCGACGAAGCGGCGGCGGTGGTCGGCGCGGATACGATGCGCTGGCTCTACGCGGGCGCGGCGCCGGAGCAGAATCTGCGCTTTCCGCGTATCCCCACTGAGTCGGAGGCGGCGGAGTTGCGCGCGGTGGGGCAGCCGCCACGGCTGAATGAGAAGTGGATGGAGGCGCGGGCCGCACTGGACAAGCTGTGGAACGTGTATTCGTTCTTCGTGACGTATGCCAACATTGACGACTTCGATCCGACGACACGCGCGCTACCGGTCAGTGAGCGCACCGACCTGGACCGCTGGGTGCTCTCGGAGTTGCAAGAGACGATGCTGATGGTCGAGGCCGGGCTGGTGACCTTCAACGCGCAGCGCGGGGCAGGGGCGATCAGCGCGTTCGTGGAAAATCTGTCGAACTGGTATGTGCGCCGGAGCCGCAGACGGTTCTGGAAGAGCGAGGAGGATGCTGACAAGGTGGCGGCGTACCTGACGCTGTATGAGTGTCTGGTGACGCTGGCGAAGTTGCTCGCGCCATTCACGCCGTTCCTGGCGGAGTCGCTGTATCAAAATCTGGTGCGGTCGGTGGATATGGCTGCCCCAGAGAGCGTGCATCTCTGCGATTGGCCGGTCGCGGATAGCGCGCTGATCTCGCCGCAATTGCGCGATGAGACGGCGCTGGTGCTGCGGCTGGTGAATCTGGGGCGGGCGGCGCGCGAGAAGGCGCAGATTCGCGTGCGGCAGCCGCTGGCCGTGCTCTACGCGCGTGTGCATACGGATGCGGAGCGCGAGAGCCTGACGCGGCTGGGCGAGCAGGTGTTGGAAGAGTTGAACGTGAAGCGATTGGAACTGCTGCCGCTGGAGAGCGACATGCTGCGCTATACGTTGCAGCCACGCATGCACGTGCTGGGTCCGAAGCATGGCAAGCTGCTGCCGAAGGTGCTGGCGGCGCTGCGCTCCGGCGATATGCAGGCGAAGGCGCGGACGCTGGCGGATACGGGACGGCTGCCGCTGGATGTGGAGGGGCAGGAGGTGGTGTTGACGCCAGATGAGGTAGAGGTGGAGGCGAGCGCACAAGAAGGCTACACCGCCACTGAAGAGCGCGGCTATGTGGTCGCGCTGGATACGACGATCACTCCGGCGCTGCTGGCCGAGGGGCTGGCGCGCGATCTGACCCGGCTGGTGCAGGATGTGCGCAAGCGCGCGGGGCTGGCTGTGGAGGACACGATAGATACGTGGCTGCTCACCGACGCTGAACTGGCTGAGGTGGCGCGCACGCATAGCGCGTACATCAAAGATGAGACGCTGACCCGCGAGCTGACGGTGACGGCGTTGGATGCGAACGGGCAGACGGGCGTGTCCGTGCCACCGGCGGAAGGCTACACCGAGGTGGTTCCGGCGGCGAAGCTGGGCGGACACGAGGTGGTGGTGACGGTGCGGAAACGGTAGGGCGGCGGGCAGGAATGTCTGCCCTACCACTGAGGCGTCGCGCTTCTCCCACATGGGGATAGGCGCGACGCTTCGGCGTTCATCATGCATCGTGTACGCCAGAGTCTGTAGGGAGAATGGCCGTTTGACATGACGTGTGTATCTCCGATACCCTGCATGCGCCAGGGACCGCCAGCGCCCTGGACATCGGGTGTGGCTGGCGAGTTTGCACGCATCACGCATATCGAAGGGAATACGTATGTCCGTTTTCTGGCGTCTCGCGCTGTCGCTGGCTCTAGGCGCGCTGGTGGGCGTCTACATTGGCATGCCGCTGGTGGATTCGGCGATCTCGCTGGCGGTCTTCATATTGCCGCCGGTACTGAGTGTCGCGCTGGATGGCGCTATCGTGCGGAAACGGGCGGCGGTTCTGTGGGTGGTGGGCGTGCTGGTGGGTGGCTGTGTGCTGCTCTCGGTAGGTGATCTGCTGCTCAATGTGCTTCAGGGCTACCAGAAATTCGATAGCGACCTCTTCATCTATACCGCGATTCTGGCGATTCCGGGATCGGCGGTGTTTGCGCTGGGCAGTCGGGGCACGCGCTTCGGTGGCACGATAGGGCTGGGCCTGGGCTGCGGCGCGCTCGCCTGGCTCGGCGTGGGACTGCACAATCTGCTGATCCCGTATCTGCTCGGCTATTATTCAGATCGCGGGCCTGCTGGCGGTATGGGGAGCCTGGTCTTCGTGGTGCTAGTGATGCTGTACGTTCTGCTAGGGTTTGGGCTGGCGCTGCTGCTGGCGGCGCTGGGCGTGGCGTTGCGGGTGTGGGTGGCGCGGGAGTTCGGGAGCGGGAAATAGGATTGGCTGTTGGACGCTCATGCGCCACATTCAACAGAAGCCCATGCCGGTGCGTACATGTCTCGCGTGCGCTAGTGCGAATACTATGTGTCAAGGTGGCGCGCGTAGATGCGAGCAGTCTCATCCCAGAAAGGATATCGCCTCGTGGCTTCGGAACCTCTACTACCCTATCCGGTCAAAGAAGTGGCGCGTGTGATGTTGGGTACGGGCGATGTGCCCGCGCTGCTGGTGCGCCCGGACGTGCCTGGTCCGCATGCGGCCGCTGTCCTTCAGCATGGCTACGCTTCGGAGAAGTCGGCGCTGCTGCCCTTCGCGCAGCAGCTTGCCGCGCTGGGCTTTGTGGTGTTGCTGGCGGACGCCTGGGGGCACGGTGAACGCTTTCCGACGAGCGGGCCAAATTGGATGACCGATATGCACGCCGATTACGCGATGGAGGTGGTGCGCCATACGGTGGAGGATGTGCGTGAGGGCATCAATACGCTGATCGAGCAGCCAGATGTGCGCGAGGATGCGGTGCTGGTGGGCGGATTCTCGCTGGGCGCTATCGTGGCGCTGATTGCGGGCACGGAGGATGCGCGGGCCGCTGCTGTCGTTTCGTTGGCTGGGTCATCGCTGCCGGATCTGCTGGGCGTCAAGCATTTCAATAGCCGTCCGCCCAGCGCGGATACGGAACGTTATGGCCTGGAGCACGACGCCGCCGCGCATCTGGCGCAGTTCGCGCCGAAGCCGCTGCTGCTCTCGCATGGGCGCAACGATGATCTGGTGCCGGTTGGCGGCACGCTGCGGCTGTATGAGACGGCGCAACCGCTCTACGCCGAGCATCCTGACCGGCTGGCGCTGAATCTGTACGAACATCGCCATGACATCAGCGAGCAGCAGATCATGGACTGCATCACGTGGGTGACGCACGTCGTTCCGCTGGCCACACGCGAGGAATGGCTAGCGCGGATGGACGGACCCGAACGGATGATCGGGTAGTGCGGGATCCCATAGATGGGCGTGGACAGACACGAACGGATGATCGGCTAGCCAGGGGTCCCATAGATGGGCGCGGACAGACACGAATGTCTGTCCTACCGCTGTATCCGGTGCGTCTACCTGGGCAGAGTGGGGGGCAGGAATGCCTGCCCTGATGGCTACTGTTGGCCGGGGATCACCGGCGCCTGCGCTTGCGCCAGCACGGCATCGGCTTGTTTGTTGTTTACCTTCTCCTGGAAGCCGCATTTCTGGCAGCGGGCGGTGGTGCTGGTGCTGAAGGGGAAGATGGGGATAAAGAAGAGCGTGAACCAGTATTTCGACCGCACGATGCCGTGATAGGTCGGCTGGTGGCAACCTGGACAGACATACTGCATCTGCCCCAATGCCGCGTTGCGTCGTCGTGTGCCCCAAATAATCATGGAACGATACACTCCCTCCACTGGAGGATAGGGCGCAGTGCGGCGCTGGCCGCTGTGGCGCCGGTTCGGTATCCGTACCGCGCCCGTCCGTGAGGATACCTACGCGGCATGGGCGCTTGCCGTGGAGCGAGTGTAGCGCCGTGATGATTTCTTGTCAAGCGGCATTTCTGATTTGGCTGGAAGCCGTAGAGAATAGCCTTTGGGCAGCGTCTATGCGGTGAGGATGAGGTAGATCGCCAGCACGAGTCCGGTGAGCAGCAGCAGACCGCCAAGGGCCAGCCCCAGCCCTGGCGACCAGCGGAAGGCGCGATTTTGGATGGCTTCGCCGACGCGCAAGTAGCGGACTGTTCCCAGCACCAGGAGCGCAGTTCCGAGGAGCACCAGCACGACGCCGAAGACGGTGGAGGTTCCGGTGGGCAGGCGTTGCGGCTGGCCCGGCCCCAGCTCGCGGATCAGCAGGCCGAAGCGGGCGACGACGAATCCCAGGGCCATGATGGCGACGGCGGTGCGCGACCAGGCGAGGAGGGTGCGCTCATTGGCGAGGTGATCGCGGACGTTGGTATCGCTGGCTGGTGGTGTTGTGTCTTGTGGTTGTGGCGGGGTGTCGTCATTCACGTGGCCGTGTTCCTCATGCTGTTTGAGCGACGCTGGGCGCCCGTTTGGGTTGTCATATGCGCGGGTTGGGGCGCACGATGCAGCGGAAGCCGATGTGGCAGGTGGCGGTATCGGCCATTTCGGGCGAGCGCGCGGCGGGTCGGTAGCGCAGGCAGTAGTTGGGCGCGCAGAGGTATGAGCCGCCTTTGAGCACTTTGCGCGGGATGTGGATCTGTGGCTGGGCGGGGTCGTAGCTCTGCTCTATCGCGCCGCCGCGTGGGTTGTGGGGGATACAGCAGGGTTTGGCTGCATCGTCGGGGTGGCGCGGCGCATACCAGTCGCTGGTCCATTCCCAGACGTTGCCTGCCATGTCGAAGAGGCCGTAGCCATTGGGCGGGAACGCGCCGATGGGCATCGTGCTGGGATGGCGGCCCTGGCGCATATTCTGCCAGGGGAACTCGCCGTGCCAGGTGTTGGCCATGATCTGGCCAGACGGCATGAAGTCGTCGCCCCAGGTGTAGGTGGCGCCGTCGAGGCCGCCACGCGCGGCAAACTCCCACTCGGCTTCGGTGGGGAGCGCCTTGCCCGCCCAGGTGGCGTAGGCTTCGGCGTCGGCGTAGGCGACATGGGTGACGGGATGCTGCTCACGCTCGGTGAGGTCGCTCTCTGGCCCGCAGGGATGCCGCCAGTTCGCGCCAGGGACGTAGGCCCACCATTGCAGGGGATAGCGCAGGTCTACGCGCCGGGATGGCTGCTGGAAGACAAGTGAGCCAGGGACGAGCAGCGCGGGGTCGGCGCCGGGGTAGTCGGCGGGGTTCGGGGGGCGCTCGGCGATGGTGACGTAGCCTGTCGCGTCTATGAAACGCTGGAACTGCTGATGGGTGACGGTGTGCTGATCCATCCAGAAGCCATCTACGGTGACGCTGTGGACGGGAGCTTCTTCAGGGTAGAAGCGGGCCGATCCCATGGCGAACGTACCGCCGGGAATCCAGACCATAGCGGGATGTGGCGGCGGGTCGGGCAGGGGAGCCGACACCGTTGATGTCGCGTCTGCGCGCATGGTTGTTTCCTCCACATAGTCACACATGCTCAAAGGCGTAGCGCTCGAAACACCAGTATGCCCGCCAGAACTGCCAGCGCCAGCCAGATAGCGAGTATGCCTATCGCCACCATGATGCGCGCAGTGGTCGGTACGCCCGTTCCATCGTTGAGCGCCGTTGCCGCACGCTCGCGGCACTCCTCGATCACGGTTCGCGGCGTCAGCTTGCGCGCCAGCGCCAAACCAAGGGATACGGCGGCGAAGTCGTCCAGCCATCCAATTACCGGAATGAAGGAAGGGATAAGCTGCACCGGGCTGAAGACATAGCCGACGCCGCAGGCCGCGATGAGCTTGGCATACCAGGGTGTGCGACGGTCGCGACACACCAAGACCGCGATGTAGACATCATGTTTCAATTGTTTCAGACGCCGTGTACCCTGCTGTGCTGAGTTCACATGCTCCCTCTCAGGTCGTACCTGTGGATGTCTACCGGGAGAGGCGATGCGCGACGGTTTCACCAATGCAAAGCGACCGCCGCGCATACACGCATCAATTCGCGACGCACTACGGGATGGAAAGGCGCATACGACTCTTGCACACGACTATTCGCGTGAGAGCATGCTCTGCGCTTCGAGTTCCTGGTTGATGATGTGTTCGCCGCTGATATCCACGGTGATACGCTTGATCGTGCCGCCGACGAAGGCGAAGGGCGATGTGTAGGCTTTGCTCACCGGGTCGCCGGTGTCGCGCCCGACGGCCAGACCTTCGCCGTCCAGTGCGAAGAAACCCGGTTGGGTCCGCATCTTGCCCTGGCCGACGAGTTTGTCGTTGATGAAGAGGCTGAGCACGCCGTTGGCGACGAACTTTGGCTCCTCGTGGGTCTTGGTGAACTCGGCGCGCAGCTTCGCATCTCCGGCTGGCAACGTGACGTCAGAGGTGAACGTCTGCTCTTCCATGCCCAGGAAGTTGTAGACGTAGTGCAGCCTGCCCTCCTTGATGAAGAGGGTGTGGCCGCCGAAGCGTGAGCCTTGGGCGAGGAGGACACCCGCTGCTTCGGGGGTGTGGAGTGTCACCTCGGCGGTGATGCTGTAGGACTTGTTGCGAATGTTCGGAGCTACTGCTTCGGGGGTTTCAGTGGTGTTGGGATAGTAGGTGTAGCTGGTGCGCGGTTTCGTGGGTTGTGGGCGTGGAATGGTGAGCAGTTCGAGGGCGGTGCGGTCGTCGAGCGGGAGCGCCTGGTTGCGTCCGGCCTCGGAGAACCAGAGGGCCACCAACTCCAACAGTTTGTCGCGGTGTTGGGCGGCGAGATCATGCACTTCAGAGCGATCCTGTTCGATGTGGTACAGCTCCCAGGGGTCTTGCATGAAGTTACCCTTGCCGGTGAGCGCGCCGTGGCGGGCGACGGCCTTCCAGCCTTGGTGGTAGATAGCGCGGGTGCCGAGCATCGAGTAGAATTGGGTGTCGCGCCTGGTCTTTGCCTGGGCATCGGCGATGGTGTAGCGCATGCTAACGCCTTGAATGGGGGTTTGGCTATAGCCTTTGATGGCCGCTGGCGCTTCGACGCCGCAGCAATCGAGGATGGTGGGCACGATGTCAATCGCGTGGTGATACTGGTCGCGTATCTGCCCGGCTACGCGCTGGGTCTCCTTGGGCCAGGCGATGATAAAGGGATCGGCGACGCCGCCTTCGAGGGTGAAGCGCTTGAACATCTTATAGGGGGCGTTGAAGGCCCAGGCCCAGCCGGTGGGGTAGTGGTTGTAGGTGTTGGGAGTGCCCAACTCGTCGAGTTTGGAGAGGTTCTCTTGCAGATCGTCGGGCCAGTTGTTGAAGAACTTGTTTTCGTTGACGGTGCCAGTGGGGCCACCTTCGCCGCTGGCGCCGTTGTCGGAGACGACGACGATCATGGTGTTGTCGAGCTGGCCGGAGGCTTCTAGATAGTCTATCAGGCGGCCAAGCTCGTGGTCGGTGTAGCTGGAGAAGCCTGCGTAGACTTCGGCCATGCGGCAGAAGAGCTGCTTTTGTCCGTCGGAGAGGGAATCCCACGGCAACACCTGATCAATCGGGGCGATGACTTCGGGCGTGGGCCAGGGGTTAATCGGCGAGGCTTCGGTGGTGGGAGGGACGAGGCCCATGCGTTTCATGTTCTCGGTGACGATCTCACGATAGCGTTCGTAGCCCATGTCGAATTTGCCCTTGTATTTGTCGGACCACTCCTTGGGGGCGTGGTGCGGGGCATGGTTGGCGCCGAACGCGAGGTACATGCACCAGGGTTTCTCTGGGGCGATCTGTACGCCATCCTGGATGTATTGGATGGCTTTGTCTACCAGATCTTTGGAGAGGTGATAGCCTTGCTCTGGGGAGTAGGGTGGTTTGGTGTAGTGGTTGTCCGAAATCAGGTCAGGGTACCACTGGTTGGTCTCGCCGCCAAGGAAGCCGTAGAAACGCTCGAAGCCCCGATTAATCGGCCAGGTGCGCCGGGAACTGGACATGTTGGATTCAGTGGTGGGGGTGAGGTGCCACTTGCCGACGCCGTAGGTGCTGTAGCCGTTCTCGACGAGCATTTCGGGGAGCATGCCGTTCTCGGGCGGGATGACGGCGCTCAAGCTTGGGAAGCCGTTGGCGCCCTCGGTGACACAGGCCATGCCATTCATGGTGTGGTTGCGGCCGGTCATCAGACAGGAGCGCGTGGGCGAGCATAGGGCGGTGGTGTGGAACTGGCTGTAGCGCAGGCCTAAGTTGGCGATGCGGGTGGTGGTGGGCATCTCGATCAGGCCGCCAAACGTATCCCATGCGGCGATACCGGTGTCGTCCCAGACGATGTAGAGGACGTTGGGCGCGCCCTCGCGCGCCTGGGGTGGCAGGAAGGGCTGCCAGTCCGCTTGTGAGTCGCGGACATCAATGTTGACGGTGCCTTTGAAATCCTTGGCCATGTGTTGTGGGTCTCCTTGGGGGGTGTGATGTGTTGTGGCATGGTGACGCGCGGATCGCACGTGCTGGTTTAACGCGCAGGTCTTACGCGGTGGATGTCATGCCCTTCCTCCTTACTTGGAACATTGGGCTGGCTGCCGACATTGCTGGTAGCGACGACATAGACCATAGCCATACTGCGGTGGATGGCCCGCTCTGGCAAGGCTGGCGCGCTCCACCGCCAAGCAGTGTGCGGCAGAGCGCGCCATACGTCCACTCGCGGGATGCGCCTCCATCTTACATTTCGGGGGCGCCGGTTGCGCGCGAGGAGCCGGAGAAGTAGTCGGCGCTGGCGGTGAGGCCGTAGATGATGAGGATGTCTACGGCGATGACGACGAGGGCGAGGATGGGCGCCGCTGGGAGGTAGAAGAACCAGCGAATGGCGCTTAGCCCGGCGAGCACGATGGCGACGATGAAGCCGAATGCACCGCCGCGCAGCAGGTCATAGCCAGCGTAGAAGAGGAGCACCGCGAAGATCAAGTCAACGATGCCCCAGATCCAGAGGTTGCCGCTGAAGTTGCCATAGACGGTTCCAGAGAACCAGATGGCATTGACAAACTCGGAGATGGCGAAGACCAACTCGAAGCCGGCGCCGATGAACAACATGATGGCGGCGAACGTCACCAGGCCGGGACGCCGCGTGAGCATTTGATTCGCTTGAGACATGGTAATTCCTCCTGTAGCTTCTCAGAGTTACGCAGTGGCGCGGTAGCCGCGTGACATGCGGTCGCGATTGCTGTAGGCGCTGCTGGTGTAGGAGCCAATGTCGAGCAGCAGCCCGAGGCCCACCCAGAACCAGCCCCATCCGGTGACGCCGAAGGGGGCCGACCAGACGAGGACGTACATCAGGGTGGTGAACGGTAGGAAGATGATGCCAAGCAGTGGCACGATGAAAACGCTTTGGAAGGCGCGGCTCACCAGTGGCGTGAAGATCCAGGTGAACAGCAAGACGAGGCGTGGGAAGGTGGCTGCTCCGAGCGCGAAGAGGCACCCACAACCGAGTGGCATAGTTGTTTCCCTCCTGAACTCCCATCATCCTGTGGTTACGAGACCGCTGTGTGGAACAGCCGCATGCGGTTTGGGGCCGGGATGAGCGCTGACTCTAGCTCCCAATGGGGAGGGAATGGAGCAGAGCTATCCCGGCGTTACTGCTGTGCGCGCCCACCTGTGTGCGCTAGTGCTGGACTGTAGGCCCAGTGGACGGCTCTTCTGAGGTGAGGTCGGCGAGCACCTCGCTGTACGCGGCCAGCGATTCTGGCTGGACGAGACCCTGGGCAAGCACGACGCCGCCCGCGCTCATGAGGGCGTCTTTCAGGGCGACGGCCCAGTGATGCTCGAAGAGCACCATGAGAACGGTCTTGCCGGCGGGAATGTCGCGTGCGATGTCCTGGATGTCGGTGTCGGAGAGGCCGAAGTTTTGGTCGGCGAAGGCTTCGGCGCCCATCTCGGCGCCAAGTTCTGCGCCTTCTTCGCCCCCGGCGCTCATGCCGAGCAAACCGCCGACAACCGCGCCATAGGCCATGCGCTCGTCTTCGGAGAGATCGGAGGCGCCGAGCGAGATGACGGTGCCATCGGGTTCTCTGCGGATGGCGAGGGCGTCGAGCACGCGGATGATGCCCTCATCGCTGACGTTGCGTAACTCGGCGGCGACCTGGCCGCGCTGCTTGTCGTTGTCGAGGCCGATCATGACGAACTGTACGGGTCCGAGGGTCATGCTGTGTCTCCTTGTTCCTTAGCTGTTCCACAGTTGTTTCACAGTCGCGGCGGCCTACCGCTTAGACCGCTTTCCTTGTGTATTGCACGTTCCATGCCCCGTTTGGTTGCAGGGGTGTCTGCTGGACGCCGGTACGCCGTTTGGCGGAGGGCGGGCGCCGGATGCCGGTACGAACAGAGAGCGGCGTATCCGGCGGCAGGGCGTCCACCGGACGCCCCTACACACAGGGAGCGGACGGTTAGGCGGTGTGGACTGGCGCTCGTTGCGCTTCTGGTGTTCCTGCTGGCGCGGTGGGTTTGGGCAGATAGCGTTCGGCGTGGCCGAGGGCGGTGAAGGAGAAGGCGAGGGGGATCAGGAAGGTGATGATGCCGATGACAAAGTAGATGAGGGCGACATTGCCGGTTTGCTCGATGGCGAAGCCGCCGAGGAAGGCGCCGAGGGGGATGGCCGACCAGGCGAGCACGCCAGCGATGCTGATGACGCGGCCCAGCAGTTCGTTGGGGACGATGGCCTGGCGCAGGCTGCCGGTGTTGATGTTGAAGAGGATGCCGAGGCCGGAGGCGAGCGCCCAGAGCGGCAGGGCGACCCAGTAGGCGTGTTGGGTGGCCATGATGGCGGTGATGATACCTTCGAGCATGAGCGCGCCAAGGGCAACGCGGCTGAAGGTCCAGCGTTTTCGGAGCAGGCCAGCAAGGAGCGAGAGGACGACGACACCGGCGCTGCCTGCCGCGAAGAGCCAGGCAACCTGGGCATTGTCGGCGCCAAGGCGGACTTTGGCGAAGACGACGAGCTGGGTGTAGACGGTGGTACCGAAGAAATTGACGAGGGCCATCATGGCGGAAATGTTACGCAGTACGGGATGACGCAGGACGTAGCGCAGGCCGTCGGCGACATCGCGCAGGATGTGGGTGCGCTTTGGTTCGCCTGGTGCGGTGTTGAAGCTGGCGCGGATGAGGGTGAGGGTGATGGCGGAGAGGAAGAAGGAGATGGCGTCGAAGGCCATGAAGCTGGCGACGGGGAGGGCGGCGACCAGCGCGCCCGCGACGATTGGCCCCAGGACGGACATGGTGGAATAGCTGGCCTGGATGCGCCCGTTGGCGGTGACGAGGTCGTCCTGACCGGCGAGGCTGGGGATGGCGGCGAATTCGCAGGAGTTGAAGACGATGGCGAGAGTGGAGGCGAGGAAGCCGACGATGTAGATCCAGCCGACGGTGAGGATGCCAAGATGGGCGGCGACGGGGATGGAGGCGATGATGTAGGCGCGGGTGAGGTCGGTGAAGATCATCAGGCGCTTGCGGTTGACGCGGTCTACCCAGGCGCCGATGACGAGGCCGAAGAGGAGGTAGGGGACGAACTCGGAGACGGTGGTGAAGGCGAGGTTGAGCGCGGAGCCGGTGAGGTTATAGACCAGCAACGGCAGCGCGAAGAGGGTGACGGAGGTGCCGAGGTTGGAGACGCTCTGGCCGGTGAAGAAGATCCAGAAGTCGCGCGTGCGGCGGGACGTGGATGCTTTGGTGGCGGCTGACATCTTTCGCGATCTCCTCTCGTGGTGGGTGTCTCTGGTGCCGCCTCAGGCGCTTGCCTGGACGCGGGCAGTGCGAACGTGTGGGTTGAGTGTGGTGAGCAGGGCGAGCGCGAGCATGACGCCGAAGAGCAGGAGCACGGTGGGCACGGGGTGGATGGTTTGCAGCAGCACGCCGGTGATGGCAAAGCCGAGCGGTTGGAAGCCAAAGGCGACGAGGCGGAAGACGCTGTTGACGCGGCCTTGCAGTTCGTCGGGGATGAGCGAGAGGCGATAGCTGAACTGGACGACGTTGTAGAGCGGGCCGATGGTGGCTGATGCGAAGCCGATGAGGCCAAGGAGGATGGGATTGGGGGCGATGGCGTAGAGCGGCCAGAGCAGCGCCCAGAGCCAGACGGTGAGGATGATGGCAGGGCCAAAGCGGATACGCTGTTGCAGCGGCACGGCGAGCACGGATCCCAGAATCGCGCCCGCGCCTTCGATGGCAAAGATGAGGCCGATGAGGGCGGGGGATGCGCCCATGCTCTGGGCGATGACGATGATGAGGAGAGGCGAGCCGGCGGTGACGAAGTTGAGGCCACCGGTGAGGAAGGCGATGTAGCGGATGAGCGGCTGACGCCAGAGCCAGGCGAGACCTTTGGCGATTTCGTGGCGCAGCCTGAGCGGGGTGCTGGCGCGCTCGCCCTGGAATGGTGTGCGAATGAGGAAGAGGGAGAAGACGGAGGCGGTATAGGAGATGGCGTCGGTGAGGAAGGGCAGGGAGTGGGCGATGGTGTAGAGCACGCCGCTGAGCGAGGGTCCGATCAGGCTGGCGGTGGCCTCGGTGGCTTGGTTCTGGGCGGTGGCGGCGGGGAGCTGGTCTTTGCGGACGACACGGGGCAGGCAGGCGACCTCGGCGATGTTGAAGAAGACGAAGAGCGTGCCCTCGATCAGGGCGACGAGGTAGATCTGGAGGATGGTGAGGTGATTGAAGGCAAGGGCAAGGGGGATGCTGGCGAGGGCGAGGGCGCGTCCGGCGTCGCAGTAGATCATGACGCGCTTGCGGTTCCAGCGGTCTATCAACGCGCCGACGGGCAGGCTGAAGACGAGGTAGGGCACGGAGCGGAGCGCGCCAGCGATGCCGGCCTGGGCGGGGGAGCGCGTGATGAGGAGGATGAGCAAGGGAAAGGCGATGCCGGAGACCTGGGTGCCGACGGAGGAGATGGTTTGGCCGGACCAGAGGAGCATGTAGTCGCGGGTGCGCCAGAGGGAGCGGGGACGCTCGTGGGCGGGTTGTGTCTGCGCGACGGGGGTGCTCATGGGGCGCGGTCCTCGTCGTCCGGCTCTGCGTCCGGCTCTGCGTTCGGCTCTGCGTTCGGTTCGGCTGGCGAGGATGCTGATGGGGTGGGCGCTGGGGGGTCGCCTTGGAGGTAGGGAGGCGCGGTGTAGAGGGAGACGGCCAGCCCGAAGACCTGGCCGTTGGGGTCGTGTGGCTCGCGGACGAAGTCGTCTATGAGGGCGTCAATGCGGGCTTTGTATGCTTGGGCGCGCTCAGGACTGATGCGGGCATGAGGGAATCCGCCGGTGATGTCGGCGATGGGTTCGCCGAGGGCGGCGATGGCTTCGGCTAGCTCGTTGCTGGCGTCGTGAAGCATGCCGACGCCGAATGGGCGTTCGCCGATGACGTCGGCGGGGATGGCGAAGGTGAAGACGCGGGCGGTGCGGGTGTAGTATTTGGCGACGATGCCGCGGACGATGCGGCGGGCGACGACCTGGGCGAGGCCGGCGGCTTCGAGCATTTGCAGGTGGTGGCCGACGGAACCGGGGGCAATGTTGAGGCGGTTGGCGATTTGTTTGGCGGTGGCGGGTGAGGTTTGGATGATGCCAAGGATGCGGCGGCGCACGGGGTCGGCGAAGACTTTGAATTGTTCGGCGGTGGTGATGGCGCGGCAGGGTGGGAGTTCGGGCATGTCTACGGGGACACTGTCGGGCAGAAGGGTGTTGGCGTCGAATGTGGTGGGTGCGGCGGGTGGGGACATGGAGGTGTTTCCCTTCGGCTGAAATGGCGAGCGGATGCGGGTTATCTTCCGGCGATGCGGTCGGGGTAGGCGGTGGTGGCGCTGGGCCGTGTGCGCTGGTTGGTGGTGGAAGTAGAGACGATTTTGAGGGTTGGTTCGCGCCAGAAGCCAGTGCGGACCTGGGTTTGCAGGGTGTCGTGGATGCGCTGCCAGACGCCTTCGAGACGCCAGCGGCGGTGGTAGTAGTGGACGGTGCCCCAGGGGGGCAGGTCGTGCGGGAGCTGGCGCCACTGACAGCCGGTGCGGGACCAGTAGAGGATGGCGTTGATGATTTCGCGGAAGTCTACGGCGCGCGGACGCCCACGGGGCTTGGCCGGGGGGATGAGCGGGGCGATGCGCTGCCATTGCTCGTCGGTGAGGTCGCTGGGATAGGGTGTGCGGTTCATGGCGGGAGACTCCGGAGTAGTGAAGGGTACGTAATGAGCAAGATGTGTGGTACGTGCGACATGTCTTGTACGTGAGAGAAGAGTAGCACGAAATGATGGGGGATGCAAGGGGGTCGTTGTGGGTGTGGCAGCCTCGGCCATGAATGGCTGGAGCACGGTGGGATGGGCATGAATGCCAGAGGGGCGGGAGTGGCCGGAGGGGCCGATGTGCGCATACGGGGCAGTTGCCGATTCTGCCGATTTTCGCGGTTGGGTGGGGGTGAATGACGGGAGGTGACGGGAGATGGGGGGACAATTTTCGCCGTTTTCGCCGCGATTTGGTGTTGGGAACGGTGGCCGGAGTTGCCGATTCTGCCGATTTTTCGATTTTGCCACTCGGACAGTTGCCGAAATGGCCGAAATGGCCGAAATGTGAGTTGCCGATACTGCCGATTTGTTGACGAGGGCAGACAGGAATGTCTGCCCTACTGCTGGAGTGACCGACGGAACGCTGGCGGTATATGATGAGCGGCTGATGTGGCATGGGTGGTCTTCCTTGTGGCGCATGTGGTGTTCGCCTGAGCCATGAAGAAGCGCCGCGCGGTTCCGTGGTGGGGAAGTGCGCGGCGCTTTGCTCAAGCTGACCGGAGATGCGAGGGTAGTATAGTACATTCGTTCTGGTGGGGCAAGGAGCGAGGGGAGAGGTCTTCCACCGCTGCTCTCTGCGTGGGGGAGGAAAGAGCGGAGACGCGAGGCGAGGAGTGGCGTGGGGTGGCGTGGGGTGGCGTGGGGTGGCGTGGGGTGGCGTGGGGTGATGGGCGGAATGCGGGCGTTGACCGTGAGGGAGGGGGCGTGATATGCTGGCGGGACATCTCGGTGCGCTGGCGGGAGAACTGCACAGGGCGCGAGGTGGATACGGGGTGGCGAGGCGCTATCCCGCGTAGTGGCATGTCCGCGAATAGTGATGGTGAAACCAGCAATCCCCCCCGTGCGGTTGGGATTGCTGGATTTTGGTGCTGTGTGCGAGAGGGTGCGTTCATTTTTATAGAATGGGTGGCAGGCATGAAACGAGGCACTGCGAGTACACAGGGGCGGGCGCGCTCGGACATGAATGGCCGGAGCACAGGGGAGCGGGGGCAGGTGAATGGATTGGCGCGGGCGTTTCGTTCGTTGCGGCAACGCAATTTTCGGCTGTTCTGGTTTGGGTTGCTGGTTTCGCTGATCGGCACGTGGATGCAGAGCATTGGGCAGGCGTGGCTGGTGCTCGATTTGACGCATAGCGCGTGGCAATTGGGTGTGGTGGGGGCGTTGCAATTCTTGCCGGTGCTGTTGTTTGCGGTCTTTGGCGGGGTGCTGGCGGATCGGTGGCCGAAACGGCGCGTGCTGCTGTTTACGCAGTCGGCGGCGATGGTTCAGGCGTTGGTGTTGTGGGGGCTGACGGCTGCGGGGGTGGTGCAGATCTGGCAGGTGTATGTGCTGGCGCTGCTGCTGGGGCTGACGAATAGCCTGGATTTTCCGACGCGCGAGGCGTTTGTGGTGGAGACGGCGGGGCGCGAGGATCTGCCCAATGCGGTGGCGCTGAACTCGTCGCTATCGAGTCTGGCGCGGATTGTGGGCCCAGGGCTGGGAGGGATGATTATTGCCGCAAGCTCGGTGACGGCGCTGTTTCTGCTGAATGGGGTGAGCTATCTTGCTGTGATTGCCTCGCTGGCGGTGATCAGGCGGGAGGAGCTGCATGCCCAGCCAGTGTACGATAGGAAGGGGGGTGACGCGGGTGGGTGGCGGACTACGTGGTATAGCCTGCGCGAGGGGGTGGGCTATGTGTGGAAGTCGCCAGCGATTTTGTTGTTGATCGTGGTGGTGGGGCTGGTGCTGCTGTTTGGGGCGAACTTCAATGTGGTGCTGCCGCTCTTTGCGACGGATGTGTTGGATGTGGGGGCGAGGGGATTCGGTTTTCTTTCGGCGGCGATTGGCGTGGGCGCGCTGGTGGCAGGGCTGTGGCTGGCGTGGGGGAATGAGCCGCCAGTGGGGGGCCTCCGGCAGGCAACGATCCGCCGGGTGCTGATTGGCGCGATGCTATTTGGGGTGTTGGAGGTGGTGTTTGCGGTCTCGCGCAGTTATGTGTTGTCGCTGGCGCTGATTGGGGGCGTTGGCTTTGCGGAGACGACGTTTGCCGCGCAGGCGATCACGACGCTGCAAACGATTGCGCCGGACCATTTGCGCGGGCGGGTGATGAGCGTGTGTGTGCTGTTCTTTGATGGGACGGTGCCGTTGGGGTACCTGCTGACGGGATGGCTGGCGAGTGTGTATGGCGCGCCGGCGGCGCTGCTGATTTGTTGCTCGCTGGGTCTGGTGGTGGCGGGGATGGGATGGCTGCGGCGGGGGCCAGCGGAGCGAGATATGGCGGGATATAGCGGGATTGGCGAAGGTGTGAGGTAGTTCACAGCGTGGGGGCGCGGGGATGGATATAGTAGGGGCGTCCCAGTTGTGTCGAATGGGAGCAATGCGGGTGATGGGCGGTGGCTGGGGCACTCTTATCCCCCTGTGGTCCGGCCACGCGCCCTCGCCGTGTTTTTGGCGTGGCTGCTAGGGGTCGGGTTGGAGTGGGGGTTGGGGTAGGGTGATGGTGGCGTGGTCGAGTGCTGATTGGGTGGGGTGGGTGAGGATGGCGGAGGGGGTCGCGCCGAGGGGGAGGACGCCGTAGTCGAGGCCAAGCAGTTCTTTGGAGGTTTCCATCTGGAGGGCGCCGATGTGGGGCTGATACCAGGAGTGGGTGTCGCGTGAGACGATGATGCCAAGCTGCCAGTTAGGTTGGGTGGCGAGGCGGTGGGGGAGTGGGGTGACGAGGGTGATGCCTTCACCGGCGAGCCAGATGCTAGGCTGGCAGATGCTCCAAGCGTCGGTGTAGCCGGAGGGGGTGAAGAAGAGCAGGTGGAAGTGGTATTGGGCGACGGCGGGGCCGGGCGGGGTGCTGGTGAGGACGGTCCAGCGGGTGATGAGGCGGGCGGGCAATCCATTGGCGGCGGGGGCGGTGATGGCGCTTTGCAGGCGGAGTTCGCCGTTGACGGTGGCGAGCGGGGCGCGGGATGTCGGTGCGGAATCGGGGGCGATGGCGTAGACTGGGTAGGATGTGCCGCGGGCCATGGGAAGTGTGGCGATGAGGCGGGCGGCGCCGCGCTGGTGCAGGAGTTCTTGATAGGCGAGGCCGCTGGTGTTGGTGGCGAGGAGCAGAGCGTCGGGCGCGCCATGTGGCGGTGTGAGGTAGCAGTCGCCGGGGAGGTAGCTGGTCCAGGTGGGGGCGGTGGGAGTGGTGGCGAGGTTGTTCTGGCGCTGCGCCCAGTAGAGGCCCATGTAGGGGTCGGTGGGGTCGGCGGCGATGTAGACCTGGCGGGAGTGGAGGCGCGCTGCCTGGGTGTTGACGGTGGCGAGGGCGCGCGTGTAGCTGGTGTCGGAGATGGCGCCCCAGGACCAGCCCCAGGCCTGGCCGGAGGTGAGGACGTGCATCCAGGTGTTGGTGGCGGCGAGTTGGTTGAAGGCGAGGAGCAGGGCGAAGAGGATGCAGAGAGTGGGGAGGGCGTGGGGGAGGAACCTAACCCCCGACCCCTTCCCTACGAGGGAAGGGGAGAGGCGGGTCGCGCGGCGGGCGGACCCGACGAGGGAAGGGGAGCGAACGGCGGCGCGGCGGGCGAGGGCGCGACGGGTGCGAAGAGACCTAACCCCCGACCCCTTCCCTACGAGGGAAGGGGAGACGAGGGCGGTGGTGGTGGGCAGGTCTATGTGACGGGCGTGGGTGCGGTAGTGGCGGAGGATGGTGGTGAGCAGGGTGGTGAGGCGGATGGGGGCTTCGGTGAGGAAGAGGGCGATGGTGAGGTAGGCGATGGGGGTGATGATGAAGACGTAGTGGGGGTAGACGGGGCTGGAATGGCGGATGGTGAGGGCGAAGAGGATGGCGGGCCAGAGCAGCAGTGGCAGGCGGGCGCGCCAGGTGGCGTCGAAGCCGAGAGGGCGCGGGGTGGTGGGATGGGACGTGGTGGTGGTAGTAGGGAGGGCGGCGGTGGCGCTGGTCGTATGAGGTAGGTGGCGGATGAGGAAGCGGATCGGTGGGGTGAAGAGACGGATGGGCAGACGCAGGATGGGAATGAGCAGGGTGAGGGCGAGCCAGAGGGAGCCGATGGCCCAGAGCCGCCAGAGCAGGGGCGCGAGCCAGGCGAGATGCGCGGGGACGCTGGTGTAGGCGGTGGGGCCGAAGTAGTCGCCGGGGAGGGGGCTGAGGGCGGTGGTGAGTGATTGGAAGAGCTGGCCGTCCTGGTGTTTGGGGGCAGAGAGCCATTGCTGGTAGGCGGGACCGTCTATCGCGCCGTTGCTGGCGAACTCGAAGAGGAGGGTGGGGACGAGGAGCAAGAAGCTGGCGGCGATGCCGAGTATGAGGTCAATGCGGCTGAGGAAGATGGCGCGGAGTTTGAGCGGGGGAAGGCCGAGCAGCAGGCCAAGGAGGGTGATGGGTATAAATGAGGCGGCGATGGGATGGATTTGGATGGCGAGGGTGAGCAGGATGAGGTGCGGGGTGATCCAGAAGGCGCGGCGACCAGCGACGCCACGGCACCAGAAGTAGAGGGCGCCGAGCATGAGCGGGAGGAGGAGGGTGTTTTGCCAGAGGAAGATGGACATCCAGGTGTCGTAGCCCGCGCCTGCGAGGAGGAGTCCGGCGAGGAGGGCGGCGGGGCGGCTGAAGTAGCGCGCGGCGGTGATATAGAGCAAGGCGATGGCGGCGATGTTGGCGAGGACGGTGAGGACGACGGCGCCATGTGGGTTGCTGGCGAAGGGCAGGATGATGAGCGAGTAGGCGGGGAGGTTGAGGGTGAGGATGGAGCTGTAGATGCCGGTGAAGGGCAGGAGGTGGTCGTGCTGGGCGCGGGCGACTTGAAGAAAGAGCAGGGCGTCGTCGGACATGAAGGGGGCATGGTTTATGGCGGGGAGACGAAGCCAGGCGGCGACGGCAAGGACGAGCCAGAACTCCCAGTGAAGGAGCCAGGGGGGAATTGCGGCCATGAATGGGCGGAGTAGACGACTCGCGGCCATCAATGGCCGGCGCAGGGACGGGCGTGGGGTGAGGCGAGGTGATAGCGCGGGGAGCGGGCGTGTAGCGAGGGAAGGGCGTGTAGCGAGGGAAGGGCGTCCGCCGGACGCCCCTACGGTGGTGGAGGGTTTGTTGTTGCGCGTTGTCGTGGCTTTTGTGCGTTTCGCTGGTGGTGTTGTGAGCGCCGCCATCCCAACTTCATCCTCTTATGTGCCGACTGGTGAGCGCGGGCAGACAGGAATGTCCGCCCCACCAGTGGCTGGCGGGCAGACAGGAATGTCCGCCCCACCAGTGGCTGGCAGGCAGACAGGAATGTCCGCCCCACCAGTGGCTAGCGATTCCGTGCGGTGATATGCAGATGCGTTGCCAACATGCGAGGGTGTGGCGCGCATCTGGCACGTATTGTTAGACGAAGGGGAGGTGGCGCAAATATCGCTCATATGTCGAAGAAGCCGGAGAGTTCGGGATGTTGCTCGACCATGTCGTCGCGGTAGGTGGTGGGGATGGGGAGGAAGGTGCCTTCGGCGCTGGCGATGAGGGTGTGAGGGGCGCTGGCGAGGCGGATCTCACCTTCGGCGTGGACCATGCGCGAGCGGGAGTCGCGGGTGCGGGCGCTGACGCGGAGGGTCTGGTGGAGGGGTGCGGCGGTGCGGTAGCGGATTTCGAGGCGGCCGGTCATCATCCAGCGGCCTTCGAGGGTGGCGGTGCGGCTGAGGGTTTCGTCGAGGAGGGTGGCGAGGATGCCGCCGTGGACGACGCCGGGGAAGCCCTGGAACTGGAGGTCGGGGGTGAATTCGGTGACGATGGCGCCGTCTTCTTCGCGGAAAGCGAGCTGGAGGCCGATGGGGTTGCGCGCGCCACAGCCGAAGCAGCGCTGATATTCGCTGGTGTCGTTGAGGCGGTCAATGGAGCCGGGGAGGGTGGTGGGATTGGAGTTGGAGTTGGAGTTGGAGTTGGGGTCGCTGGTCATGGGGTGGTCCTTTCTGGTGATCGCGGCGATGAGTGGCGTTCTGTTATTTGCGGCGGGCGCGGCGCGAGCGGGCGGTTAAAACCGCGCCTGGATGGCCTGCGGCCGCGAAACCCGCCGTCGCGGGTTTGGAAGAGAGCGGGTAGTCGCATCTGGTTGTGAAAGAGCATGATGCCTGGTGTTTATGCGTCGTGTGGCGTGGTGGTGGCGAGGGATTTGGCGTATTCGCGGGCGTAGCGCTGGTAGTGGGCTGCGCCGGTGAGGATGCGCTGGCGTTCGGTGTCGGTGATGGGGCGGGCGACTTTGCCGGGGACGCCGATGACGAGTTGCCCTGGGGCGATGCGCTTGCCTTCGGGGATGAGCGCGCCAGCGGCGACGATGCATTCATCGCCGAGGGTGGCGTTGTTGAGGACGGTGGCGCTCATGCCGATGAGGACGCGGTCGCCGAGGGTTGCGCCGTGGACGATGGCGCCGTGGCCGAGGGAGCAATCCGCGCCGATGACGCAGGGGGTGTCTTCGTCGGTGTGGAGGACGCAGTTATCCTGGACGTTGGCGCGGGGGCCGATGCGGATGGGGGCGGTGTCGCCACGCAAGACCGCGCCGAACCAAATGCTGGCGCCGGAGGCGATGGTGACATCGCCCACGATGACAGCGGTGGGGGCGGTGAAGGCATCGGCGGCGATGGTGGGCCAGATGCCTTGATAGGGCAGGATGGGCATGGGAGGCTGTTCCTTTCATAGCATGTCTTGGTGGGCGGATTGGGCGTGATGGTCAGGCGCACCAGGCGTCCCAGAGGAGGCGGATGGTGTGGCCGACGGCGGTGCGGGCTGCTGGCGGATTGGGCTGATCGGTGGTGAGAACGCAGAAGACGCAGGCGCCGCTGGGGCCGGTGAGGATGCCCGCGTCGTGGAAGGTGTCTTCGAGGGAGCCGGTTTTGTGGGCAAGCTGAGCGCTCTCTGGCAGCCATGCGGCAATGTCGTCGGCGCACTGCTGGGCGGCGAGCAGGTCGCGCAGGCGACGCGCGCCGGGGAGGGCGTTGCCACGGATGAGTAGGAGCAGCGTGGCGATGTCGGCGGCGGTGGTGAGGTTGTCGCGGTGGTTGGCGCGTGCTTCCCAGTCCATGAAGTGGCGGGCGAGGCGGGTGTGTTCGAGGTTGAGACGGCTGAGGGTTTCGTTGATTTCGCCGATGCCGAGGAGGTCGAGCAGGAAATTGGCGGCGGTGTTGTCGCTGACGCCGAGCATGAGGAAGCAGAGGTCGTTGAGGGTGAGGCGGGTGTCGGGGTGGAGGTAGTCGAGGACGCCGCCGCCACCGACTCGTGGTTCGGTGGAGGTGTCGAGCCGCTCGTCGAGGTCAAACTGGCCAAGGCTGGCGCGGCGGAAGAGTTCGATGGCGATGCAGATCTTGCTGAGGCTGGCGGCGGGGAAGATGTCGTGCTCGCGCAGGAGCACGGTGTCGGAGTCGTGCTCGCGGCCATGAATGGCCGGAGTACGGTCGTGGTCGTGATCGTGGTCTGCGTCGTCGTCGGGTGGGCGCTGGCTGAGCAGGGGCAGGGCGCGCGGAGGCGTGGCGGTGGGGGTGCGGTGCGCGGCGATGGCGGTGCGGCCGCCGAGTGGGGTGAGCAGGGCGGCGATGGCGGTGGTGAGAGCGTTATCGGTAGGTGGAGTGAGGTTGGGTGTGCTCATCCGGTGGGGTCTCCGTCCCATGTGACTGGGGTGGCATCGGTCATAGGTCGCCGCGCGCCTGCGTAGGCAGCGGCGAGGGCTGGCAGGTAGAGATGGTCTGATGGGTCGAGGGAGCTGATGATGACCTGGCGCTGCGGCCTGCCCTTGGCGTGGATGTAGCGGGAGGTGTCGAGCATGATGGCGACGTGAGTGATGCTGCCCTCGTGCGCGAAGAAGATCAGGTCGCCGGATTGGAGTTCGCCGCGCCCGACCTGATAGGGGATGGCGTCGTATTGTTGGTTGGCGTCGCGGGGGATGTGTGCGCCTGCCGCGCGCCAGCAGAGTTGGGAGAAGCCGGAGCAGTCTATGCCTTCGATGGTCGTGCCGCCCCAGAGATAGGGGATGCCAAGGAACTGTTGGGCGAGGACGAGTACGGCGGGGGGGCCGATGCGCGGATAGGGGGCTTCGGCGGGGCGGAGGGCGGCGGTGGTGGTGTCGAGCCAGCCGGTGCGGGTGCCGGGGAGGGCGACCTGGATGCGCGCTGCGCTCTGCTCGCGGACGGGGAGGGCGGTGGTGATGTAGGCGGGGGCGATGGTTTCGTCGCCGTCGGCGGTGGCGAAGATGGGGGCGCGCGGGGCGAGGACGACGGCAAGTTGCTCGGCAGAGGGCGTAGGTGGGGTGGCGAGGGCGATGTGGCGTACCCAGCCGGTGTAGTCGGGGGTCTGGATGCGCGCCCAGTCGGCGGAGCGCTCTAGCACGGTGGCGGGGGTGTTGAGCAGCGCCTGGGTGACGAGTTCGCTGTCGCTGGCGGGGGCGCTGCGGAGGTCGGCGACGCCGACGGCGATGGCGAGTGTCTCAGCGGGGGTGGGCGTGTCGGGGTCCACGGGAGTGCTCCTTTGCCGCGCGGTGGTGAGTGATGCGGGATATGTGGGCATAGTGAGTATAGCATGAGGGGTGCGGTGGCGGACGCGAAGAGACCTAACCCCCGGCCCCTTCCCTACGAGGGAAGGGGAGAGCGGAGCGGTGCGTGCGGTCCCTACGAGGGAAGGGGAGATCTGGGCGGTGCGTGGGCGGGCAGACAGGAATGTCCGCCCCACCACCAGAGGCAGACAGGAATGGCCGCCCCACCACGGGAAGGGGAAAGCAGTCGCGAAGTCAGCCCTCGCGGGCTGGAGGTCGTGCGGGTGTCCGCAGCGATGAGTAAGAGTGCGTGATTTGCTGGCCGCAAGCAATTAGCCGAGGCCGGCTTCGCGGCCACGGATGATGGCGTGGGCGCGGTCGGCGACCTGGAGCTTGCTGAAGATATTGGAGACGTGATTGCGGACGGTTTTGGGGCTGAGCACCAGGCGATTGGCAATCTCGGTATTGCTGGCGCCTTGGGCGATGAGGTCGAGGATCTCGCGCTCGCGGTCGCTGAGTTCGGGGAAGGTTTGCGCGGGGACGGGTGGGGTGGGCATGGAGAAGAAGGTGAGGAGTTTGGAGGCGATGGCGGGGCTGAAGATGGCTTCGCCTCTGCCCACGGCGCGGGTGGCGCGCAGCATTTCATCGGCGCTTGCGCCTTTGACGATATACCCACGCGCGCCAGCACGCATGGCAGTGAAGACGGAATGATCGTCTTCGAACATGGTGACGACGAGCACGCGGATATGGGGGCTGGCGAAGAGGATTTGTCGCGTGGCCTCGACGCCGCCGATGCCGGGCATCTGAAGGTCCATGAGGACGACATCTGGCTGGGCGTCCGCAGCCAGGGCGATGGCTTCGTCGCCGGAGGCGGCTTCGCCGGCGACCTCTATGCCGGAAGCTGAGGTGAGCAGCGCGCGCATGCCGTTGCGGAAGATGGGGTGGTCGTCGGCGATGAGGACGCGCAGGGTGTCTTCGGGCGGGGTGTCCACTGGTTCACTCCTTTGCCAAGGGTAGCGCGACCAAAATGCGAGAGCCGTGGCCTGGGCTAGCCGCGACGGCGCATGTTCCGCCAAGTTCTTCGGCGCGCTCGCGCATTGAGACGAGGCCGACGCCGATCTGCCGCTCTGGCGCGATGCCTACGCCATCATCGGCGATCTCTACATGGAGGGCGGTATCGAGCGCCAGGGTGATGTGGCAGGTGTGCGCGTGGGCGTGGCGGACGATGTTGTTGAGCGCCTCGCAGGTTATACGATATGCGGCGACCTCGACGGCGGCGGGCAGCGGGGGAAGGTTGGGCGGCGCATCTATGGTTACGCGCAGGCCTGGCTGGGAGTTGGCGTCATCGGTTGCCGCCGTGGCGTGGGGTTGATATTGGACGGCGTGCGCGCGTACTGCAGCCACCAGACCCAGTTCATCGAGGGCGGGCGGACGCAGGGCATAGACCAGGCGGCGGATGTCGGCGATGGCTTCGGCGATCTCCGCGCCAAGCTCGGCGAGCAGGTGGTCGGCGGTTGTGGGGTCGTGGGTGAGCAGATTGCGGATGGCGCCAACTTTGAGGGTCATGCCGGCCAGGGTGGGGCCGATGCTGTCGTGCAGGTCGCGGCGGATGCGGCGGCGCTCTTCTTCGCGGGCGGTGACGAGGCGAGCGCGGGAACGTTGCAGGTCGGCGGTGAGGCGGGTGGCATGCACGGCGATGCCGGTCTGATGGGCGATGTCTTTGAGCAGGCGCTTGTCGGCTTCGGTAAAGGGTTCGTCGGGCGCGCGGGGTGAGACATGCAGCTCGCCGAGCAGTTCGCTCTGATAGACGAGCGGGAAGGTGATGTGCGCGGCGATGGGTACGCCGTATTGGGCGGCGGGGGTGAGGTGCTGGCCGTCTTTGATGGCGATGGCGACTGAGGGGAGTTTGAGGGCGTGGGCGACGGTTTCGACGATGGTGGGCAGGACGGTATCGGGGGCAAGGGTGGTTTCGAGGCGCTGACTCAGGCGGGATAGGACGGCGTAGGGGTCGTCGCGCTGGCCGAACATGAGGCGGTCAATGCCGCGCTGGAGCCAGAGGCGCAGCGGCTGGAAGAGGACGGCGATGATGCCGGTGGCGACAAGGGAGACGAGCAGATTACTGGAGGTGTGAAACAGCGCGCCGAGCGCGCTGACGATGAGCACGTAGGCGGCGATGACGATGGCGGTGAGCGCGCCGTAGACGAGGGTGCGATTGAGGATGGTGTCAATGTCGAAGAGCTGGTGGCGCAACACGGCGATGGCGATGGCGATGGGAAAGGGCAGGACGAGCAGCCCCAGGGCATTGGCGCTGATGAGGGGGTGGCTCAGCACCGCGCCGGGGAGATTCCACAGCAACAAGCCGGAGATGATGCTGACGAGGCCGCCAAAGATCATCCAGCGGATCTTTTTGCGCGTGTCGGGGTCGCGGTTGCTGCGGTAGTTCCAGATGAGCGCGGCGGTGATGGCCAGGACGAGGAAGGTGACCAGGACGTTCTCGCCGAGAGTCAAGCGGCCAAGCCAGTCCAGCGTGCTGGGTGTCTGCTGGCGTGTGGCGACGATGTAGATCAGGTCGAGCAGGAAGGGTGTGGCATAGAGCGCCCAGATCAGGCGAGGACGCCGCGCGAGGACGGCATGGGGCCTGGGGAAGATGAGTGCGAAGTGGAGGGCGGCGATGTAGAACAGCAGGTAGCATATGGAGGTGGTGGCTTTGTAGAGCCAGAAGCCCACGCCGCCAACGAGGTCGCTTACTTGCAGGCCGAACGTCCAGGTGGTGGCGGCGAGGATGCCCGACGCGCAGAGCAGCAGCACGAGCGGCGCTTGCTCGCCTGGACGGCGCAGCACGATGTAGAGGGCGATGAACGCGAAGACCAGCGCGTAGAGGATGGTGCTCCAGCCTTCTTGCCAGATGGCGTCCATGGGGTAGGGTCTGAGGGTGATGGGCAGATCCATAGTGACGCCGTCGCGCACGACGGTATAGGTGATGGTGTGCCCGGCTTGCCATTGCGGGCGGCTGACGGAGGGGTCAAGCAGCGACTGCGCCCAGGATTCCATGCTCGTGCCGTCAACGGCGACGACGAGATCGCCGGAGCGGAGGCCATCGGGTTGCTGGCGCAGGAGCGTGATGAGAACGCCGTCGGACCGCCAGACGTTCTGGCCGGGGGCGAGCCGGGCGCCATCGGAGGGTGTGGCGAGGTGCAGCCAGACGAAGGCGACACCGAGCGCGACCATGGCGGCGGCGGTGAGCAGGATGGCGAGCCGGGCGTGCGGCGGTTGACGCATGGGCATCCTCCCACGGCGCCCCGGCGAGCAATGGAGAGGCGGTGGATGGTGGATGGCGGATGACGTGTCGCGTGGCCTCATTATAGCCCCGCGACATCATGGGTCGTATTGTGCAGGGGATGTGGGCGGAATCAGAGCAGCAAGATGATGCCGATGACGAAGGGCATCAGGTGGTGCATGATGGGTAACGAGTCGCGTGTGATGGCGAGGAGGGTGAGACCCGCCAGGCTGTAGATGAGGGTGGCCCAGCCCAGCCAGTGAGGTAGGAGATTGGTGGCGAGGATGGCCGCGCCGAAGGACATCACCCCGGCGAAGGCGAGGATGGTGAAGATGACGAACATGGCCCCGTTCCACTTGCTGAGCGCGGTGTAGACATCAGGGATGGCACCCTTCGCAAGCATCTCTTTGCCTGCCCAGGGGTCAATGGTGAGGCGGGCGGCCAGAACGATGACCCAGAGCGCAGTGCCGAGCGCGAAAGCGAGCAGGCCTGCTTGTGAGAAGCCGGGGTCGCCAGCGTCGCGTAGGAGGCCCGCGAGCAGGGCAAGCCCAAACAGGGTGGTCAGTATTATGCAGATGAAGGAGATGGTGGCCCAGCGCCACGGGCGCGGATGCTGGTGGACGAGCCGCAGCCATTCATGGGGTGGCTGCCCGAAGATAACCGGGCCGTGCGTGTCTTTGACACGCATGTACAGGGAGATGCCGGGAGCGAAGATGATGCTCAGGGCGAGGATACTGCCCGTTACCTGAGTAGGTGTCCAGATGATATTGCCGTTCATGGCGCGCCTCCGTTCATAGTGTGACGCACGTGGGTTTGCGGCATTGGTGGCCGCTGGATTGGTGGGTTTACAAGCCGAAGCGCATCAGAATCATGCAGGTGAAGATGGCGACGAAGCCGGTGATCTCGACGAGCGTCATGACCTTCAACTGCTTCACGATAGCCCCATACGCTTCGGGTGATTTGGCGTTACCGAGCGCCTCGGCGCGGGGTTTGAGCACCAGGAGGCCCCAGAGAATCACGCCGATGGCGAGTAGGAGCGCGATGAGCCAGGTGACGCCATAGGCTGTGCCAAACACGGCATCAAGTGAGCGCAACGGGCCAAAGACGGTGCCGCGCAGGAAACCGAGCGCGACGACGGTGAGACCAACGGGCACGAGCACCTGGCTTGTGCGCGGGCCAATCAATCCGCCGATCTTTTGTTGCTCCTTGAGCGGGAGACGATTGAGCGTTGGAATGAGGATGGCATCTACATACAGGCTGGAGCCGAACCAGAATATGCCCAGGAAGACGTGAAGCCACTGGACGACGATGGTCAACGTCATCATGGGGGCCTCCTTTCTGAACTGTGACGGCTGTGGATTACGGTGATGGGGCTGTCGCATCCAGGGGGGCGGGCTTGCGGGCGGCGAAGTATGCGCGGGAGCGGAGGGCCAGGAAGGCGGAGAGCGAGAAGATGGCCAAGCCGTTGACGACGTGCAGCGCCG
This sequence comes from Ktedonobacterales bacterium, assembly GCA_030167145.1. Classification (GTDB taxonomy): domain Bacteria; phylum Chloroflexota; class Ktedonobacteria; order Ktedonobacterales; family JADMIN01; genus SMAG-U1939. The sequence continues at coordinate 2,838,291 of CP126532.1, forward strand.
CCAGGGCGGGCAAGCCACTCTCCCGCAAGGCGATGAACACCGATTGCAGAGTGACCAGAACCGGCAAGAGCGCCGTCAGGCCGATCCGTCCCCAGGGAAGGCGAGCGGCGAAGGCCAGCAGCAGGCCAAGCAGCATGACAAAGAAGAGGGTGTAGCCGAAGGTAGCGTGTGTCTGGAAGTTGCTGGGGCCAGCGAAGACGCCCAGGCCAGCCAGGAAGAACTGCACGATGACTGCTGCCAGGATCAGCCAGGCGTAGACGGCGTAAATCCGGCGCATGGTGTGCGTGAACATGGTGTTGCTCCTTTGGTGGGTTGCTGCGATGATGTGTAACGACGGGACGACGGGACGCTATGGATGTGCGGCTAGCGATGCGCTGGCGCCACAGCCGCAGTGGCGAGGAGACGGCGGCCAAGCCAGATGAGCCAGACCGGTATGCCGATGCACGATGAACGTCACGCGACTAACCGGCCTCACCTATGGAAAGGGCGCTCTGCCTTACTGCACGATAATGGTCAGCACCATGCCGGGATGGATTGTGCAGTATATGTGATAGGCGCCTGGCGTTGTGAAGGGGCCAACGGTCGCAGTATTGTTGTTGAGCTGTACGTTGTTGATGATCGGCGCGCCAGGCTCCACGCCGGGCACGGGTTTGTTGTCGGCGCTCCAGGTACCGTTGGTGAGGGTGTGCGGGACCGGCGCGTCGTCTACGATGGTGAGGGTATCGCCCTGGTGGAGGGCGATGATGTCGGGGGCGAAACGCGTGGCCGTTAAGTGAACCGTCTGCGTGCCCTTCTGGATGGTGGGCGCACCGCTGGCGCTCGGTGATTGCGCCAGCACGCCGATCAGGAGCGCACCCAGCATGAGTCCGACGGTCGCGCTGAGTGCGGGCCGCATCCATCTGGGCGCGTGCGGCGACTCATGCTGCAACGTCTGGGCCAGCTTCAGCCCAGCGGCGACGATGACCATGATGAGCACAGGATACTCGATCACGAACAGAACGAATGCGACATAGTTGGCGCTCGGATGGGTGAGGGAATATTCTGGAAAACCAGAGGCGAAATCCGAAACGATGCCGAGCGAACAGAGCGCCAATGGCAAGACCATAGACCAGCGCCAGCCGGTGGCCACGACTATCGCAGAGATTGCATAAGCGATCATGGCGATCAGGACGGGCGGAATGATGGTTTGCTCGATTAGCAATACCACGGCGTTGCTGATGACGACGACCACTAAACCGGCTAGCATCACCACATCGAGGGCCGAGCGGCCACCAATACGTACATCCGCCTTCGCTGCTGTGGGGGAAACCTTTTTCTCTGACATGAACATCACTCCTCATCTTTCTCATGGCCCACCCGCGTCTACACCGTCAGCAGCACCATGCCGCGCACTGCCGGGAGAGCGAGTGGGAGTTGGCGCCACGTGTCGCCGTAGTCGTCGCTGTGCCAGACCTGGCCATTGCTCAGGCCGGCATAGACCCCACCGGACACGGCGGGGTCGGCTAGCAGGGCATAGGGCATGGCGTTGAGTGGCTGTGGCAGTCCGCCTGCGAGCTTCTGCCAATCGGAGCCGCCGGTGGCGCGGAAGATGGCGGCCTGGGCGTTGGCTGCGCTGTGCGCTTTCATTGGGCCGGGCGCAAGGGAGGCGTACCAGACTTCGGGGCGCTCGCAGTCGGCAGCTACTGCCCAGCCGTAGTGGCGGTCGAGTCCGGCGCGCGGTTGTGCCCATGTACTGCCAGCGTCACGGCTGACGGAGACGCCTGCGCCGGTGCCGCCGCCTTCGTAGACCCAGCCACGATGGGATGGGTGGGAGAGCAGCGAGTGGCAGTCGCGCAGCGCGCCGCGCCGGTGGCCGCTCCAGGTTTTGCCGGCGTCGTCGCTGCGGACGACCGCGCCGAATTCGATGCCGGCGATGATGATGTTGGGGTCGTCGGGGGCGAGGGCGAGGGCCTGCACATAGGCGGTGAAGGGTTTTTCGGCGGGTGAGAACCAGAGCCAGCGCGAGCGAATGCGGCGGAATGCGGTGAGTTCTTGCCAGGTTTTGCCGCTATCGTGCGAGGAGAAGAGCGCTGCGGGTTTTGTTCCGGCGTAGATGGTTCCGGGCGCGGCACGGCTGACGGCAAGTGATTTCACGCTGTGGCCGGGCAGCCCGGAGGTGCGCCAGGTCTGGCCGCTGTCGTCGGAGCGCAGCACACCAGCGCCCTGCGTGCCAGCGTAGACGATGTGCGGCTGGATGGGGTCGGCGGCGAGGCAACGGAGATCCTGATCGGCAAGGGTGGTGGTGACGGACCATGCGCCATCGTGCTGTCGCGTAGCGCGGACGATGCTTTGGCCGGTGGAGGCGATGAGGATGAGCGTACTCATGTGGATGCTCCGTTGGTACGGTGTGCCGGGATGGGGATGACGCGGGATCGTCGCATGCCGCAAGCGTACACGGTGGCCTGGCCCGTTGTCATGGGTCTGGTGTCCCAGAGGATGTCCTGAAGATGGTGGGACAGCGCGCGTGTTTGGCGCATGTGGGCGGAAAGCGCGGTGATGTGCGTTCGGTATGGCGCGAATGCTGGCCCGAAATCTGTTGTGCGGGGAGGCGTTGACGCTCGCGTATGCCTATGTGGTACTGTGCCAGATGTACGGCGATTCGGGATGTGGCGCGGCATGTGGGAGGGATTGGGGATGTCGGACGCTGCGCCTGCTATGAGGCTGCTCGCCCGCGAAGGAGACGAGTATGGCGCACCATAGGAGCCGCCGCATGCGGCGTAGCAATTCATCCATTATGCGGATGGCACGAGGTGACACGGGCGCGGAGCAGCGTTTCCGGGCGGTCGTGGAACTGGCGCCTGACGCGACGGTTGTCGCGGATCATGAGGGGCGCATCACGTTTGTCAATCGGCAGGCGGAGGCGCTCTTTGGCTATCCGCGGGCGGAGATGCTGGGTCAACCGGTGGAATTGCTTATCCCCGCGCAGTTTCATGAGGCGCACCGCCAACATCGGTCGGTGTATGTTGCCGCGCCGCGCACACGGCCTATGGGGGTTTCGCTGCGGCTCTCTGGTCGTCGCCGCGACGGGAGTGAGTTTCCGGTCGAGGTGAGTTTAAGCCCGTTGGAAGATGGGAGCGAGGCGCTGGTGATCGCCAGTATTCGGGATGTGAGTGAGCGGAGGCGGCTCGAAGCGGCCTGGGCGGCGGTGGAGGCGGCGAGCGCGGAATCGCGCCAGTTGCAGCGCATTACCGATGCTGCGTTGACCCACACGACGCTGGATGGGTTGCTGAGCGCGGTGCTGGGCGGTATCCGCACGGTGATGGCGGTGGATAACGTGGCCATTTTGTTGACGAGCGAGGATGGGCGGGAGCTGATACTTTCGGCGGCGCAGGGGCCGGAAGAGGTGGTGGCGCATACGGTGCGGATGCCGATAGGGCAGGGTGTGGCCGGGCGTATTGCGGAAACGCGCCAACCACTGGTGGTGGATGATCTGCTGACGGTAGAGGTGGCGAATCCGCTGCTGCGCGAGCAATTCCGGTCGCTGGTGGGAGTTCCGCTGGTGCTGGAAGGCCGGTTGATCGGGGTGGTGCATGCGGATAGCGCGACGTTGCGCCGGTTCAGCGAGCAGGATGTGCGCCTGCTGCAACTGGTGGCAGAGCGGATCGCGTATGCGCTGGATCACGCGCGGCTGCGCGCTGCTGAGGATGAAGCGCATCGGGAGGCGGAGACAGCAGCGGAGGAGTTGCGCCGGATACAGGCTGTCACCGACACGGCGCTCTCGCATTTGACGCTCGACGATCTGTTAGCCGAGTTGCTCGACCGGATCCACGCGGTGATGGGCGTGGAGGATATTGCTATCTTGTTGCTGGAGCCAGACGGGCGGCATCTGGTGATTCGCGCGGCGCGTGGCCTGGAGGATGCGGTGGCGGCGCCGGCGAAGATTCCGGTAGGGCAAGGGTTTTCTGGCCATATCGCGGCGACGCGGACGGCGCTGGTGGTGGATGATGTCTCGCGCTTTACGGTGTATCACGAGCAGATGCGGCAGACACAGCAATCGGTGGCGGGTGTGCCGCTGCTAGTGGAAGATCGGTTGCTGGGGGTGGTGTATGTGGGCAGTGCGACCGAGCGGCATTTCAGCGAGCAGGATGTGCAGTTGCTGCAGCGGGTCGCCGACCGGATGGCGCTGGCGATAGACCGGGCGCGGACCTATGAGATGGCGATGGAGGCGCGGAGTGAGGCGACACGGCAGGCGAGTGAATTGCGCGCGACGCTGGATACGATGACGGATGCAGTGATGGTGTACGACGCGGATGGTCAGATTGTGAACATCAATGCGGCGGCGCGGACGTTGTTTGGGTTCGACCGTTATCCTGGTCATCTCACCACTCCTGCGGCTGAGCGCGCTTTGCTTGTGCGGCTGAGTGATGAGCACGGTGAGCCGCTGGCGCTGGAGCAGCGACCGGCGAAGCGCATCTTGCGAGGCGAGGTGCTGGCGCGGGAGCATGCGGTGGATGTGATCGTGGAGGCTCCAGATGGCCGTGAGTTATTGTTGAGCGCGACGGGCGCACCCTTACGCGATGCGGCTGGGCAGATCAGCGGGGGTGTGTTGGTGCTGCGCGATGTGACGGAGCGGCGGCGTCTGGAGCGGGAGCATGCCCAGCAGGCGGATCAACTGGACCGTATCTTCGAGGGGATATCGGACGGGCTGGTGGTGTATGACGCGGAAGGGACTATCGTGCGGGTGAATGCGGCGGCGCGTAGCATTCTGGGCCTACCTGTCACGCCATCGAGTTATGCTGCTCTGCCAGCGCCGGATCGTGGGGCGCTCTATACGGTCTACGATGAGCACGGGAACTTGCTCACGCCGGAGGATTGGCCGCTGGTGCGCGTGCTACGGGGGAAGGCGACTGGGACTGAGGGGCTGGATGTGCGGATGCGGACACTGGATGGCCGGGAGGTGGAGGTGTATACCAGCGCGACGCCGCTGCGAGATCCGGAGGGGCATCTGGTGGGAGTCGTGACGATCTTGCGCGACCAGTCGGAGCGCAAGCGATTGGAGCGCGAGCGGGAGGAGGCGCGTATCCGCGAGCAGGCGACGCGCGAGGTGAACCAGCATATGAGGCAGTTCATGTTTACTGCCAGTCATGAGCTACGGAATCCGGTGGCAGCGGCGATTGGGACGGTGCAATTGACCCAGAGGCGAATCGGACGGCTGACCACCGCAGGTGATAGCGAATCCAGCGGCGATGTTGCTCAACCGCCATATGCCTGGATGCTGAGGGATCTTGCGAAGGCAGATCAAGCCTTGCATCGCCTGGACCGGCTGATTGCACGTCTGTTTGACGTGACGCAGGCGCAGACGGGGCAATTGCAGTTGATGCTGGCGCGGCAGGATTTGACGGCACTGGTGCGCGCGGCGGTGGAGGCGCAGCGCATCGCTAGCCCGGGGCGTGCGATTGAGCTGGAGACGCTGGCGGATCAGCCGGTGGCGGTGATTGCCGATGCCGACCGGCTGGATCAGGTGCTCTCGAATTACCTGAGCAATGCGATGAAGTATTCGCCGCCCGACGAGGCGGTGGTGGTGCGTGTGGAGGTGGATGAGGGCGCGCGGGCGCGGGTGTCGGTGCGGGACCGGGGGCCGGGGCTGCTGCTGGAAGAGCAGGGGCGGGTGTGGGAGTTGTTTCATCGTGTGCCGGGAACGGAGGAACAGGAGGGCCAGCGAGGGAGCCTGGGACTTGGTTTGTATCTGTGCAAGACGCTGATTGACCAGCATGGGGGTGAGGTTGGGGTGGAGAGTACACCAGGACAGGGTGCGACGTTCTGGTTTGCGCTGCCGGTGGCTAGCGGCGCTGTGTCTGCGGCTGAAAGCGCATCGGCGTAGCGGGGGCGCAAGCGGGCAGTTGAAACCGCGCCTGCATGGCCACTGGCCACGAAACCCGCCGTCGCGGGTTGGGCAGAGAGGGAGAAGTGAACGACTCTGCCGGTCGCTTGATGACATTCTTGCTGGTGTGGTGGGGGCGTGGTACAATGAGCGGCAGGTCATGCGCCCGTAGCTCAACGGATAGAGCATCGCACTTCGGATGCGAGGGTTGGGGGTTCGAGTCCCTTCGGGCGCGCCAAATGCAGCGGTTTCCATATAGAGGAAGCGATGAAGGCCAGGGGCGATATGCTCGTGGCCTTTGCTGTGCATGCGCGCTGATACGTTCTGATACATCCCTCTCATTCGCTCGTTTGTTATATTGATGAGAGACGATGGGCGCAAAGGCGTGTTACCTGCCAAGGTGCGAACGCGCTATCGTGCATGTGAGCGTATACGAAGCGAGACGCGGCGAGCAATTCATGGCGTCGTCGCGTGGATTTTCGCGCGGTGGAGCAGGGCATTGCAATCGCCCGTCGCGGGTAGCTGGTTCGCCACACGCATTATGTATGCGCTGCTGACGCCAGTTATTCTTGTGCTGCTCGATGGTCCTTCGACGGTGGGGCGTTCTGCGCCACATGCTTTGGGCCTCTGGCCAGCGTTAGCGGCATATCTGCGAGCCTGGCGTTTCTGGGATAGCGCTTTCTTTGCCGCCATTGCCCAGCGTGGCTATTGGCAGGTTGCGCTGACGGCGCATTTTCCTTTGTTTCCGCTGGCTATCCATATCCTCAGCCTGCCGTTCGGCGAGACCGCGACCGCTACGACAGCGATGGGCTATCTGCTGGGCAATGTGGGGACGCTCTTCGGCCTTTGGGGTGTTGCGCATCTGATTCGATGTGCCAATGGCATGGAAGAAGTCACGGCGGCAACAGTGCGTTGGTCACTGGCGTTGCTCATCACGTGGCCATTCGCGTTCTTTCTGGCAGCAGGCTATGCGGACGGCTGGGTGCTGGCGGTTATCGCATGGGCGATGGTTTGGTCACTGCAAGGGCGCCTGTGGCGTGTAGGATTGCTCTTGGAATTGGGTGCTTTGCTGCATCCCTTGTGCAGTGTGGCGCTGCTTCCGGTCATGTGGATTGTCATACGACAGCATGCCTGGGTGTGGCAGGGGCTGGCGATGCAGTGGCGCACACAGCGCCAGATACATCGTGAAAGCTTCGCAATTGCGGGGCGCACTGTATTGGTGATTCTCGCGTTTCCGGTAGCATACGGAGTTGGTATTGGTCTTTATGCGCTGTATTGCGCGCGTACGTTCGGTGATCCACTGGCGTTTGCGCATCAGGAACACATGAGTTTTGGCCATACCTTCGCCTGGCCGTGGCAGAGTCTTGTGTTGGCGAGCCAGCAAGTGCTGGCGCCACATGCCACATCGTATTTGCGTGTGCGGCCACTCCTCGACTTCATACCGGTTCTGATGGTTGTGCTAGCTACGTGCTTTGCCTGGCGACGCCTGGATGCACCTGCGCGGATACTGGTCGCGGTCTTTCTCGCGTTGGTGCTCTGCGATCCGATAACGCGGCAGCAGACGCCGGATGCCTTCACCTCGGCAGGTCGCTATGTGCTTGCTGTGCTGCCGCTCTGGATTTGGGCTGGAAGGTGGGTTGCTGAACATCCACGTATCCAGCCCTATGTTACCTACTGGTGTTTCATGATGACGGCGTTGCAGGCCATCTTGTTAGCATTCGTGCTGCGCGGGGGATGGCTCGTGTGATGGGCCATAATGATTGCGCCGAGCATCTCTGTCATGGTTCACCGGCTAGCTCCACATCAGCCGATGGGGGCGAGTTTCCAGCGGCCAATGACGATGAGGAGCGCGAGGAGCAAGAGGATCGCGTTCATGGCAGGTTGCGCGTATTCTTTGCGGGCGATGTGGAAGATGATGGCGCCGAGCATGATGAGGGCGAGGCCGAGGGCGGCGGCGATGGTGAGCCAGGGTTGAATTTGAGTGAGGGCGGGCAGAATGAGGCCGATGGCGCCGAGTATTTCGGCGACGCCGATGAAGCGCACGAGGGGCATGGGTATATCGGCTGCCCAGGTGAGTCGCTTGGCGAGGATGGGTATCGGCTGAGTGGCCTTGGGTATGCCAGCCATGAGGAAGGCGAGCGCGAGGAGGATCTGGGCAATCCAGAGGACGATGTTCATGAGGAGGCTCCTTTTGTGTGTTGAGGTGAATGCTTGTGGTCAGCGGGGTCGCATGTGCCAAGGGTAGCGGCGAGCGGCTTCGCAGCTCTGATGTATCCGGCAGATGTTGCTTATTCGACATCTGTTGCCTATACTACTAGCGTAGTCTTGCGCTGAGGGCAACCAACAAAACAGGCGGGATGTTGGATACACAACGAATTGCGGAAATTGTTGGGTAAGGTGGGCTGTGAAGCAGATGGATTGAGCGAGAGGCGAAGGGAAGGAGTGCGTGCATGACGGTACATCTGAACGAGGTGGATCCGCGGGTGAAACGGACACGCAAGCTCTTGCAACAGGCGTTTATGGAGTTGATTGGGGAGCGTGGGTTTCGTGATATCACGGTGCAGGATATTGCTGATCGGGCGACGGTCAATCGGGCGACGTTCTACGCGCACTACGAAGATAAGTTTGCGTTGTTGGATAGTTGCATCCGCGAGCAGTTTCGTGAGGTTCTGGCGGCCAAACTTCCGGCGGCGTCGGCCTGGAGCGATGAACATCTGCGGGTGTTGATTGTGACGGTGTTCACTTTTTTGGGAGGAATTCATCACTGCAAGCCGGGAAGCCAGGATCTTGATCCGTTGTTGGAGACGGCGGTGCAGGAAGAGATTGCGCGGGTGCTGCTGGGGTGGCTCAGCGCATCTACGGTCGCTGATGGATTGAGAGGCATCTCGGCGAAGGCGGCGGCGATGCTGTGGAGTTGGGGCATCTTTGGGGCGGCGTGGCAATGGAGCCAGGGAGAGCGGGCGCACTCGGCGAGTGAGATGGCGGAGGAGGTGCGGGAGATATTGGCGCGGAGTCTGGTAGGTATGCAACAGGGAGCGGCCTGACACATGCGGGCGAGTGATTGCACGGCGGCTGGCTAGCGGGTGGTGAGGGCGATGAGGCCGTCGGCGAGGGTGCGACGCCAGGCGAGGTAGTCGTGGCCGCCGTTGAATTCGGCGTAGGTGAGGGGGTAGTCTTTGGCGCGCAGGGTGTCGCGCAGGTGGCGATTGGCGGCAAGCTGGGTGGGGCCGTGGCCGGGGGTGGGGTGGGTTTCGAGGAGGCCGACATCGAGGTAGAAGCGGATGGGGAGACGGGGCGCGGTGACGTACTGGCGGGCGAGCCATTGGTGGGCGGGGTCGCCTTCGGGGCGCCACCAGTAGGAGCCAGATTGGGAGAGGACGGCGCCGAAGGTGTCGGGGCGATGCAGGGCGGCGAAGGCGGCGGCGAGGCCACCGGCGCTCTGACCGGCGATGATGATGCGGACGGGGTCGGCGGTGATGGGGCAGTGGGCGCGAAACTCTGGTAGGAGGGTATCGGCGAGGTAGTCGGTGAAGGTGGGGGAGCAGAGGAGTTCTTGCAGGCGGGTGTCGCCGGGGTTTTCGATGAGGAGGGCGACGAGTGGGGGGATGCGGCCATCGGCAAGGAGATTGTCGAGGATGGTGGGGGTGGGCATGGCGCCGAGGATGGATTGGCCGTCGAGGAGGAGCAGCAGGCCGTAGGGTTCGGCGGGATGGGTGGTGTAGCCGGGCGGTGTGTAGAGCCAGATGCGGCGCGGGTGTGGTTCGCGGCCATGCATGGCTGGCGCAGAGGGATTGTTATCGCGGCCATGAATGGGCGGCGCACAGTCGAACGCGGGGAAGGTGAGGCGGAGGGTTTCGACGTGGCCGGTGGGGATGCCGGGGCGTGGGGCGAGGTAGGGCTGCGGTGGGGCGGCGGGCAATTCGAGCAGTGAGAAGATGGAGCCGGAGTCAGCGGGGTTTTCGGGGTCGGGTGGGATGGTGAAGGTGTGGGGATTGAGGGGATCGGGTTGCCAGGTGGCGGCGCGGGTGGCCCAGTCGGTGACTTGATCTTCTGGGATGAGGGGATCGTTGGGGGCGAGGCGGTATTTGCAGCGGAGGTCATCGCGGAGACGGTAGCTGCGATACCAGAGATCGGAGCCGGGGAGCAGGCGCATGGTGTTGGCGGCGGTGTCGCCGCCGGGGCCGTCTACGATGGCGACGTTGCGGGTGGTGGCGGGGTCGCCACGCCAGAGGAAGGTGACGAGGTGATGGTCTCTCGCGCGGGGCAGTGGCTCGATGAGCGGCGCACCTTTGGCGTGGATGCGCGCCCAGAAGGCGGGGAGGGTGTGGGTGTCGCCGTGGGCAAGGGCGCGCCGCAGGGCGCGGAGGCGGGGGCTGAGAAGCGGGCTGCCGTCGGCGTGGGCGGTCACAGGACGAGCCTTTCGGGGCATGGGATGTTGGATGGGCATGCGGGCTACAAAGTCGCCTGAGCAGTGTAGCATATTGAGCGTTAGGCACGGGCAGATGGCATGGGGAAGGGATTGAGCATTTATATGGTTGATATAGGCTCGCGCCCGGTTATGGCGCGAGGGATGACGCGGGGGCTGCGCGCGACGCTGCTGGCGACGGCACTGCTGGATGAGCTTACGTTTGGGTTTCCGGTGGTGGCGCTGCCGTTGCTGCGCGATGCGTTGCGGTTGTCGTATGGACAGGCGGGGCTGATCTTCACGGTGGGGGCGCTCTCGGCGCTGGTGTTGGAGCCGGGGATCAATCTGCTGAGCGACGGCGGCTCGAAGCGCTGGTTTGTGCTGGGGGGAATGCTGTGCGTGGCGGGTGCGTTTGCGCTGGCGGGGATGGCGACGAGCTACGCGCTGTTGCTGGTGGCGTTCGCGGTGTTGTATCCGGCGATTGGCGCGGCGGTGGGGCTGGCGCAGGCGGCGCTGATTGACGCGGAGCCAGGGGCGGTGGAGCGGACGATGGTGCGCTGGACGCTGATGTCGGGCGTTGGGGATCTGCTGGCGCCCCTGGTGGTGTCGGTAGCGTTGGTGGCAGGGCTAGGCTGGGGCGGCTTGTGCGTGGTGGCGGCGGGTGTGTGGCTTGTCGCGGCGGTGGTGGTGTGGCCGCAGCGGTTTTCGCGAGTTGGGGAGGCGGGTGAGGTGTCGGCAGAGGAGGATGCGGGTGAGGGTGCGAAGGAGTCGTTGCTGGCGAGGCTGCGGGCGGTGGTGCGTGATGTGACGCTGCTGCGGTGGATTGGGGTGTTGGTGATGGCGACGATGATGGATGAGGTGTTTTTGGGGTTCGCGGCGCTGTATTTGCATGACCGGCTGCATGCGAGCGAGGCGGCGGTGGCGGGGGTGATTGCGGTGGGAGTGGGCGGCGGATTGGCGGCGCTGATCGTGATGGATCGTATGCAGGGGCGCGTGGCGGGCGCGCGGCTGCTGCTGGCGATGGCGCTGGTGGCGCTGGCGGGGGTGGTGGTGCTGCTGACGGCGGGGACCCTCCTCGGAACCCCTCTTCGGAACGGCTCAGAGGGGCTTCGCGCTCGGAGGGGCCACTACGCAGCGCTGTGGGTGGCGGCGCTGGGGTTGCTGCTGGCGCAGGCGGGCGCGGCGGGGTGGTATCCGGTGGCGAAGGCCGGGGCGTATGCGAGGAGGCCGGGGCAATCGGGGCTGGTGCTGGCGGCTATCGGGTTGAGCGCGCCATTCGAGATTGCGCTGCCAGGGGTGGTGGGGCTGCTGGCGGGGCGATTCGGGATTGTGGTGGGATTGGGATTTCTGGGGCTGGCGCCGCTGGGGGTGTTGTTGCTGGCGCCGAGGCTAACGCAAACCCAAACGAATATAGGCGGGTAATGACTCAGGCGGGGAGTTGGTCCGCGCCCCAGAGGACGACCTGATTGGAGCCATAGTCGAAAAGCGCGAGCTGCTTGCCGGTGGGGGACCAGGAGAGCTCGATTTGGTCTGGTGATGGGGGTTGCTGTGATGATAACGGGCGCTGGATGCTGAGCGTGGATAGCTCGTGGCCGGTGGTGGTATCGAAGAGGGAGATGCGTACAGTCACGGGTGTGGAAAAATCAGAGCCTATGCCGTTGTCAGCGGGGAGGATGGTGGCAAGGATTTTGCCGTTGGGACGCCAGGCGACAGGGAACGGCTGAAATGCGTACTGGACAATGTGCTGACCGTTGCTACTGAATACCTGAGGTGTTGCGGCGGCTTTGATGGCGGTGGCGAGTGCGGCGTCGGGATAGGGCATGATGGGGCCGGAGCAGTTGGGTTGAAGCGACGAGCTACAGGAGTGTGGGCCGAGGTTTCCAACTGGGAGGCCAGGGATGGGAGCAAGGCGCGCGGCGAGATGGAGAGGCATAGCGAGATAGCGCCCATCCGGCGACCAGATATACCCGGAGGAGGCGAAGACGGCACCGGCAAGTGGCAGAAGTGATGTGCTCGTGCCAGTGCTATCTACGGCCTCTATGGGCATGACTGTGCCGGGCTGCCAGATGGGGAAAGTGGGCGCGGCAGGGGCGGTGACGATGGGGCTGCCGGTGTAGCTGCCGCTGGTGGGGTGAGTGGGCGCGGGCTGGGCAACGGTGATCTGGCCGCTGGCGCTCCATTGGTAGCTGAGCGCGGGCGGCAGGAGCGCGGGAAGCAGGGTGGGCACGCCGGTATGCAGATCCCAGATGACCGACTGGCCGAAGGCGGTGGTGAGCGTGGAGGTGAAGAGATGTGGCTTGCCGCTGTCGAGCGGATAGATCAACAAGGCGGGGCTGGGCTGCTGGGTGGTGGCGGTGTTGGAGGCGTCGAAGATGAGCGCTTTGCCGTCGGGCGACCAGACGAAATCGCCCGCCGTGCCCGGCGCGCCGAGACGCGAGAGCGTAGGCTGCGGGTCTACGGTGCGGAGGAGCGCGCCGGTGCGGGCGTCGAAGATGGCGACCATTTCGGATTGGGAGGCGCCAGGGTTGGGGCCGCAACCCTGGCGGGTGAGGGCGATGGCGACGCGTAAGCTGTCGGGGGACCAGGCGACCTGTTGCGGGCAGTAGAGGCGATTGCCGGTGAGGTCGAGGGCGAGCTGGCTGGGAATGGGCGCGGGGGTGGCAGTGGCAGAGGCGGTAGCGGAGAGATGAGAGCCAGCACGGGTGTAGGCGAAGAGGCCAGCGGCGATGACGAGGATGGCAAGCAGCACGGCAGTGAGGGCGAGCCAGCGCGGATGTTTGCGCGTGGGCGGGCGCAGGTCGAGCGTGGGGGCGGTGGGGGCGGCGGGAGCGACTTCGGTGCTGACGGGAGTATTCTGGCGGGCGAGCGCGCGCAGGGCATCGAGGCGGCGCTGCTGGTCATTTTTGGGTTGCTCGTGTGGCTCCATCACTCACTCCTTGGGGCATTCGGGTATGCACTGGTCGTACTATTGTACAGCTAGTGCGTACCACTGAAAAGGCGTCTGTCAAACCCCGGCTGTACCAGGCGGCATCAGTAGTTTAGGGGCGCTGATGCCACCGTTGACGAACTGCTAGTAATTACCGCCGCATGTTCCGTAGTGTTCGATAGTACTGCCAGAAGGGTATAATCCGAACCATCCGTTTGCTGATGGCGCGGCATTGTAGGCGCCCGAATAGTAGTACTTGCCGGAAAATGAGCCGCTCGGTAGCGTGGCTGTTTGTTCGTTACCCTTGCTTCCGCAGTTGGCGGCGTCCACCTTCAGTGTAGCACCGTAATTCCCGGAGCCTGCGCTTATGGTCACTTTACTCCTGAAGTGATAGCACCAGGCGCCGAAATTGCTGTCGTATGCTTGCTGAAGTTCGAGTTTTTCGGTGTACGGGGAGTCGGTCCAGTTATTCGTTACTATGGTTTGCCATCCATATGACTGGCATTCGGTGAGGTAGGGAACAATCCTGCCGGGATCCGATGCCGCCGAAACATGGCCAGCCAGTTTGATTCCTCCAAAGGCCATGGCTCCTACCAGAATGAGTGTGGCAACAATGAGGGTGGTGAGTCTTCCGTGCGCTCTTAGCACAGACATTCTCCTCTGCGCTGCTGAGGACTACAAATCAATCGAAACTGCACCAGGCGGCCGCCATGGTTCGCCACTAGCTTACCAGCAGTTAGGGAGAGGGGCAATACGTAATTTGGACTAATTGCTGGAGTGCAAAGCAAGAAGAATACTTCGCGAGTGATCGTGCGTAAGTGTACTGGCGCCAGGCTTGTGACGGCGGCGTGAGGGTGGGCGGCGCTGATGTGACGCGGCTGAGAGATGGGTGAGCTATGCCGTAACCTGAGAGGGTTATTTCTCGCAGGAAAGGAGCGTGCGGGCTATGAACGTACAGGTGTTATACGACTCGAAGTTTGGGAACACAGAACGGATCGCGCAGGCTATCGCGAAGGTGTTGCATGCGACGCGGGTAGTACGCGCGACGGATGTGGAGGCGCTCGATCTCAGCGGATGCGAACTGCTGGTGATTGGGGGGCCGACGCAGGTGCATGGGATGAGTCCGGCGTTGAAGGAACTGGATGGGAAGATCCGGGCTGAGGAGGTGAGCGGACTGCCGGTGGCGGTGTTCGATACGCGGGCGCATATGGCGCGGCTACTGTCGGGGTCGGCGGCGCATGTGGTGGCACGGCATCTGAAGCAGAAGGGGGCGACGCTGGTGGCGGAGCCGGAGAGCTTCTTTGTGACGGGCACGGAGGGGCCGCTGGAAGACGGAGAGGTGGAACGCGCGGAACGCTGGGCGGTGGGCATACAGGATGCGCTGACCTATAAGTACAAGGTGACGACGGCGGACGCATGGTGAGCGAGGGGTAATCGGAGGGCGGAGGCGATGACCTGGGCACGCTGTCAGTTTGCCAGGGGAAGAGCCGTTGTCATCGTCATGGGAACTTTCGTTGACACTGGCAAACTGACAGGTTAGCACGTCGTTGCGCGCTCGGGTTTACCGCCCTCTGCCGGACTCACAGTGGTGCAGAGAGTGGTTCAAAAGTCCAGCGTGGTGGCACCGTTCATGAGGCGCTCCACCACGTTTGCTGCTGTCACGATTTTTGCGCCCTCGATCAACTGTCCCTCCTGAATGCCGCGTGGTTTGGCGCAAGTTCCGCACGCCCAGATTTGCCCGCCGTTGCCGCGGAATGACTGGATGACATCGTTGAGAGGTGGAAAGCCTTCTTTCTGGATGTTGTCAGCGTAGCCTGACGTTGCCAGCCACACGCCCTCGATGGTCAGTAGCACCACTACATCCTGATCCGCTGAGGCCGCGACATTGGCGACGATGAAGGCTAGCGTGGCGCGTTCTGGGTCTTCGCGGCCATGAGTGCAGTGGATGAGCAGAGTTGTCATGGTGAGCGTCTCCTTGTTCGGAGTTCGGGCGACTTAGCCCAACTTCTTGCGTACAAATAGGCGCAGCACATGCGGCTCTTCGATTTCGGCAAGCAGTTCGTGGCCGGACAGGCGGCACCAGGAGGTGATGTCCTCGCGTGCTGTTGGGTCGTCTACGCAGACCTCAAGTATCTGGCCGCCGGTCATGTCACGAAGTTTGGCTTTGATGGCCGGGGTTAGCAACGCGCACATGGCCCCTTGCGCGGCAGGTGTCTGCGTCATATCCAGCACCACGTCAGGCTGGAGCACTGGGCCGGCGACGGCCTTGCCCTGCATGTCGTTCATGGGGCGCTCTCCCTTCTCTGTGTCTCGCCGACAAGAGCCTTTTGGCTGCGAACGTGTCATGCTACAATGGCGCAATCAGCTATAGGTCAGTATGTGCGCTTATGGCCTGTGAGACAATGATTCAGGCTCCGAGAGTGTTGATTAGAACGCCGAGATGTGCGGGGGACTCGCCCTCAGAGACGGAGATCGCGCTCGATGGATGTCCTATCTGATACGCTGCGGGTGGTGCGCCTCACTGGCGCAGTGTTCCTGAAGGCGAGACTGACCTCGCCATGGGCGGTGGAGTCCGCAACACCGGGCGAACTTGCCGAATACCTGCGATTACCGTCCGACTGTATCGCTGTGTTCCATATCCTCGCGCAGGGCCAGTGTTGGTTTACTGTCCCAGGCTCTTCGCCGGTCTTGCTCAGGTCAGGAGATGCCGTCCTCATCCCCCGAAGTTCCCCGCACGTGATAGGCAGCGATCAGGGAACGATTCCAGTGTCATTCCGAGCCATCTTGCCGCCATTACCTCTCAGCGGAATTGCGGAGGTGGTGGGCGGTAGCAGCGGTGAGATGACGCAGGTTGTCTGTGGCTATCTGCATTGTGACCAGCGATTCAATCCGCTGCTGGGCGCGCTGCCAGATGTCATGATGGTGCGTCCTGGCAATGATGGTCCCCATGATGACCACGAGGCAGGAAGCGCGGGCGGGGATGCGTTGACGCTATCAACCGTGTTGTCCGTCCGAACGGGAGACTGGCTGGAAATGACCATGCGCCATACCGTCGAAGAAGCGCTTGGCGAACGTCCGGGCAACTCCGATATGCTCGCGCGCCTCAGCGAAATCCTCTTTGTCGAGGTGGTGCGGCGCTACATGCAGCGGCTCCCCGCTACGGAGCCTGGGTGGCTCGCTGGAGTGCGCGATCCGATTGTGGGGCAGGTATTGCGGCTCTTGCATGCTCATCCAGAGTATGCGTGGACGGTGGAAGCGCTGGCGTCTGCTGTAGCGGTGTCGCGGTCAACGCTGGCGCAGCGATTCACCGCGCTGATTGGCGAGACGCCGATGCGCTATCTGGCCACATGGCGCATGCAACTGGCGAAGCATCTGTTGAGGCACACCAATCTCAATCTGGTTGAGGTTGCGGGGAGTGTCGGCTATGAGTCCGGCGTGGCCTTCAGCCATGCCTTCAAACGCCATGTTGGGCAATCACCCGCAGCCTGGCGTGTGGGCGCCGATGATGCATGAGGCGCCGGAAGGTCGGGTGGGTAGGGCAGGCAATCCTTCTAACCGTCTGCCGATTCGTCTATTGCGTGATGTGGAGTACGGCTTTGCCGGAGTAGGTGCGATCCATGAGGCGCTGGGCGACATCGGCGATGTCGGTCCAGGGGGCTTCGACTTCGATGCGTGGATGAAGCTGGCCGCTGGCGACGAGGCGGGCGAGGCGGGCGAGGCCGTCGGCGGCGGGGTTGCGGGTGACTTCATCGAAGATGAGGAAGCCGTAGAGGGTCGCGCCGCCGGTCAGGTAGAAACGCGGAGCCTGGAACGTAACATCCGCGCCGGATGACGCGCCGAAGAGCACGCAGACGCCGCGCGGCATGAGGAGGGTGAGCGCGGTGGCGAGCGATGCGCCGCCGACGGATTCGATGATGAGATGATAGGGGCCGAAGGCGCTGGCGGGGGTGAGATCATCGCCGGTGACGACTTCGTGCGCGCCGGACTCGCGCGCGAACGCGGCGTGCTCTGGTTGACGTACGGAGCCGACGACGTAGGCGCCCATGAGGCGGGCAAGTTGTACGGCGTAGACGCCAACGCCGCCTGAGGCGCCGGTCACGAGGACTTTGCGCCCCAGGAGTGAGCCGCCTTTCTCAAGGGCAAGCAGGGCGGTGAGGCCAGCGACGGGGAGCGTGGCGGCCTGGGGGAATGTGACTGCTTCGGGTAGCTCGGCAAGGGCGTGGGTGGGCACGGCGACGAGTTCGGCCCATGCGCCCGCGCTCAGCAATCCGACGACGGGCGCTCGCTCTGGCGGGCCGGAGCCGTCCGCTGCGGACTGCTCGACGATGCCGGCGAGATCCCAGCCGGGGCGCGTGCCAGCGGGTGATCTCATCGCGCCGCGCACGTCGCCGCGATTGAGCGAGATGGCGGCGACGCGCACGAGGGCTTCGTTGGGGGCGGGTGTGGGCGCGGCGACTTCTTTGAGGGCGAGGCGGCCCGGCGCATCGGGGTCAACGACGATGGCGCGTATGGGTGGCGTGGCTGGTGTGGCTGGTGTGGCAGACATGGCGATTCCTCCTTTGGACTACCGCGCGGGATAGGTAGGCTCTTGATGATACATGCGCATGCAGCGCGTATGGCGTCAAGGCGAACCTCACCCCTGGCCCCTTCCCTCGTAGGGAAGGGGAGGCAGAGGATTCTCGCAGATGGCTAGCGGCCGTGAAAATGCCAACGCGGGTTGGTATTGAGGACGGTTAGGCGGGGCGCAGGCTGAGCAGGAGGTCTGCCTGGGCGAGGAGGGAGCGCAGGCGCACGCGGGCGTCGTCGCCGAGGGGTGCGAGTGGGCGGCGTGGGTCGCCGCCGTAGTGGGCGACGAACTGGAGCGCGGCTTTGAGTCCGGCGACGCCGTAGCCGGAGGTGACGGCGGTGTTGATGGGGACAAGCCGGGCCTGAAGCACGCGGGCGTCGGCAAGATTGCCCTGATGATAGAGGTCGAGCAGGTGGAGGCATTCGCGGGGGGCGATGTTGGCGAGGGCGGCGATAGCGCCGGAAGCGCCGACGGTGAGGGCGGGCAGCAGGAATCCCGCACTGCCAGCGAGGACGGCGAAGCCTTCGCGTGCGCCTGCCGCGACTTCGGCGAGCTTGGCGACGTTGCCAGAGCTATCTTTGAGGCCGATGATGTTGGGGTGGGCGGAGAGGGTGATGACGGTGTCGGCGTCGAGGTCTATGCCAGCGGAGTTGGCGGGCATGTTGTAGAGCAGAATGGGGATGGGACTAGCATCGGCGACGGCAAGGTAGTGCGCGCGGAGGGCGGGGGGTGTCATGCTGGCGCGGTAGTGGTGGGGCGGGAGAATAAGGGCGACATCGGCGCTGGATTCGGCGGCGAGACGGCAGAGGGCGATAGTGGAGCGGGTGGCGTTGGCGCCCGCGCCGACGAGAAGCTGGGCGGAGGGCCCGGCGGCTTCGCGGATGGCGGAGATGACGGCGCGGCGCTCGTCGGGTTCGAGGTGGACGGCTTCGCCGTTGGAGCCGAGGACGACGAAGTTGGCGATGCCGTGGGCGCGCAGGCGGGCGGTATGTTCGCGCTGGGTGGCGAGGTCGAGGTCTTCGTTGGCGTCGAAGAAGGTGGGTACGGGCGGGTAGATGCCGCTAATCTCCATGGTGGTCGTCCTCCGGTAGGCTGGGATGGTGGGGCAGAAATCGTTCTCCGTTGAAGTGTATCAGATGGGTTGGGGCGTCGGCTGCGCTTTGCTCAGGCGGGGAGTTGGTCTGCGTCCCAGAGGACGACCTGATTGGAGCCATAGTCGAAGAGCGAGAACTGCGTTTGACGGTGGTGTGTGGTGGCGGGTATGATGGCGGGCATGAAAGATACCATCGTCCGCTCCGCCGCGTAAGCAAGGCGCTACACGCTTACCCGGCGGCGACTTGCCTGACATGCGGGCGCTGATCGCGACACGAGCGCGGCGGCGTCGCGAACGCATGATGCAGGTTGCGCCATACGACTTCGGCGGCATCGCACGGCAATGATCGTCTGCGATGCGCCGGTATGTGGTATGCGCGCTCATACTGATTCCTTTCGCCCGCCGCCACGAAATGTGGCATTCCCTCCACGAACGTATACGGCTGAATATGCCGGACAGGCGCCTTGCTCCTCTGTTACCCTGCGCATCTTGTTGCGTGCGGTTGCGCTGTGCCGTGAAGGCTGGGCCGCGCGCTGTTGTGGATGGGGAGTACCGGATATGTCTGGACGTTCGCGTGTACATTGTGCGGGATTATGGCGGAAGCCTGATTTTCTGAAGCTTTGGGCAGGGCAGGCAGTTTCGGAGTATGGGTCGCTGATTACGAGTTTCGCGCTGCCGTGGATGGCGGTGGCGGTGCTGAAGGCGACGCCCGCGCAGGTGGCGCTGCTGAGCGCGGCGGGGGTTGCGCCGAAGTTGTTGTTGAGCCTGTTGGCGGGGGTGTGGGTGGACCGGCTGAAGCGCCGCCGGTTGATGTTGCTGGCCGATGGGGGCCGGGTGATCATTATTGGGTCGGTGCCGGTGATGGCGTGGCTGCGGGTGTTGGGTATGGGGCAGCTCTATCTGGTGACGCTGGCGGCGAGCGCGCTGACGGTGGTCTTCGAGGTGGCGTATGCGGCGTACTTGCCATCGCTGCTGAGCCGGGATGAGCTGGTGGAAGGCAACAGCAAGATTGCCGCGAGCAATGCTGTCGCGGAGGTGACGGGATTGGGGCTGGCGGGGGTGTTGGTGCAGGCGCTGAGCGCGCCGGGGGCGGTGCTGGTGGATGCGCTGACATTCGTGGTGTCGGTGGTCTCGCTGTTGTGGATACGCGGACGCGAGCCAGAGCCGGAAGCGCGGGCGAGTGTGCCAGGAGACGCGACGGGCAGGGCGATGGGGATGCGGGCGTTTGCGGTGTGGCGCGAGTTGCGGGAGGGGTTGGGTGTAACGTTTGGGCATCCAGAGCCACGGGCGCTGGTGGGGTCGGCGGGGGTCTTCACGCTATTTGGGAATATGCTCTCGGTGGTGTTGTTGCTCTATTTGGTGAATGAGAAGCATCTACCAGCGGCGGTGATTGGCGCAGTCTTTGGTATCGGCGGCATTAGCGCGTTCGTGGGGGCGTTGTTCTCGGCGCGGGTGGCGCGGCGCTGGGGCATTGGGCGGGCGATTACGTGGGGGCTGGGTGTGTACACGGGTGCGGCGATGCTGATGCCGCTGGCGGGTGGTCCGGTGTGGCTGGTGGTGGCGCTGCTGGCGGTGGCGCAGTTCAGCGATGCGGCGCATACGGTCTATGACACGAATCGGGCGAGCTTGCTGCAGGCGACGACGCCCGGCGCGGCGCAGGGACGGCTGCACGCGACGCTGCGGTTTGTTGAGGGCGGGGCGACACTGGCGGGGCTGGCGCTGGGCGGCATATTGGGGCAGGTGATTGGCGCACATGCGACGCTTTTCGTGGCGGCGTTCGGCTTGCTGCTGGCGCCGCTGTGGTTGGCGCGCTCGCCGGTGGCGGCGCTGCGCGCGTTGCCGTCGGAGGATAATGAGGGGTTGTCAGCGCGGGTGGTGGTGGAGTACGACATGTCTGTATGATGGTGTGTGGATAGGTCTGCTCACATGGTAGTGCGGGTTCGCGCGCATAGAGGGGGGAAGGGTATGGATATTTCGGGGAAGGTGGCGCTGATTACGGGGGCGTCGGAGGGGATTGGTCTGGCGACGGCGCGACTGTTTGCCGAGCAGGGGGCGCGGCTGGCGCTGGCGGCGCGGTCGGCTGAGAGGCTGGAGCGTGTGGCGGCGGATCTGCCGGAGGCGATGGCGGTACCGACGGATATGCGCGATGAGGCAGCAGTGCGGCGGATGGTGGCGCGGACGCGGGAGCGGTACGGGCGGGTTGACGTGCTGATTAACAATGCGGGGCAGGGGCTGCATGTGCCCATCGAGCAGGTGGATCTGGCGCAGTATCGCGCGGTGTTCGAATTGAATGTGGTGGGGGTGATCGCGGCGATGCAGGCGGTGATTCCGGTGATGCGTGAGCAGGGCGGCGGGGTGATCGTCAATATCAGTTCGGGCACGTCGAAGATGGTGATTCCGGGGGTTGGGCCGTATGCCTCGACGAAATACGCGCTGAATGCGATCACGCTGACGGCGCGACAGGAATTAGCTGGAGAGCATATTCGCGTGGGGCTGGTGTATCCGGGCATCGCGGGGACGGCGTTTCACGAGCACCTCGCAAATCTGGCGGATGGCGGGACGTGGGGTGGTCCGCGCAGCAGGGCGGGCGCGATGCCACCGGATACGGCTGAGTCGGTGGCGGCGAAGATTCTGGAGGCGGTGCAAACTGAGGCGGCGGAAGTGTATCTGGAGAGCGTGAAGGCGGTGGCGCAGCGTTCGTCATGAGTATGCCACCGGCACGAGCGGCAACGGCTACTTGCTGCCGTTCGTGCTGATGGCTCGCCAGGGTGTAGAGCAGCTACAGTGGGCTGCTGACTTCAAAGAGGATGTCATTCAGCGCGGTGAAATAGAAGCCATAGCTGTCTCTGATGTTTCGCGGCTCGTGGGCAATCTGCGCGTTGGCTGCGGTGAGACGATGATATGCCTGATCCACCTGATCGCGTGTTTCGACGATGAATCCAACGTGGAAGCCTTGTGGATATGGGCGCACGTCATTGCCAAATGCGAGGAGGTTGCTCAGAACGAGCGTGAAGCCATGTCCATCGGTCATGATGAGGATGGCTTCGCCCTTCTGCTCCAGAAGCTGGAAATCGAAGGAGTTCTGGAAGAGCGCGCGTGCTGCGCTGAGGTCGTCCACGCAGAGATTGAGGTGATTGAATCGCATAGGGTTCTCCTCAGTTGGGAGGTCCAATGCGATGGGGCGTTGCGGTGGCACATACGCATCAGACCTCGACGTATCAGCAGATGAAGTGCATCTGCTGTTGTCGTGGGTCCTCGCGCTGATGCGCCGGACAGTTGCCCTCAGTGCGCTGAGGGTGATCGGGCTACCTACCGATCCTGCCTTTTTGACGCTGGCAGCATATCACATCCGCGACCCGTCTGGTGAACAGTTGTCTCTTCGATTCGTATCGCTATGAATTTTTTGTGAGGCTCTTGACAGATAGAACATTTGTTCAGTATACTCGTAGCGTCGGACGTTGAAGATGGAGTGCGAGATTCCGTAGCGCGTCTGGACAGATGTGTTTTTGGGCGGTGAGTCCGAGTAGGACGCCGCTCTCTCCCGTGGAAGGCCGCGGGCAGAGAGCGGCGTTTTGCTTTTTTGAGGGGACTCGCAGATGCGGGAGGGAGTGAGACAAGATGGCGAGGAGAAGCGCGGCAGCGGTTGCGGGGAACGTGGGAAGCGCCGAAGTGGAACTCGAAGCGCGTGTGGAGGTGGCGGCGGGGATGGCGGGTGATGGCGTGGCGCGGGTGGGCTATGCGCCCATCGTGCGGGTGGATGCGCCGCGTCGCGAGGTGGAGTTGTGCGCGACGAGTGAGGCGGTGGATTCGTATGGGACCGTCTTTGATTACGCGGCGAGCAAAGAGGCGTTCACACGGTGGCTGGGGAATGTGCGTGAGATGCACGACCGGCGCGCGGTGGGGCGACGGGTGGCGGTGCGCTGCGACGATGAGGCGCGGCGGATCTTCGTGCGGGTGCGGATCTCGGCGGGTGCGCGCGATACGTGGGAGAAGATTGCGGATGGGACGCTGCGCGGGGCGAGCATCGGCGCGAGTGATGTGGTGTGGGAGCGGCAGACGCGGCGGATTGGCGGGCAGGAGCGCACGTTGAACGTGGCGACGCGCTATGAGTTGGTCGAGTTGAGCCTGGTGGATAACCCGAGTAATCCCGATGCGCTGGGCATTACGATTGTGCGTGCGGCGACGCCTGATCCGGCGCTGTTGGATGCGCTGGATGCGGATGGGGCGATGGCGGAAGATGCGGCTGATTATGGGTACACGCCGTGCGCCCCTACGGTGGCCGGTGGGGAGGGCAGGGATGCTGGCGCAGTGGCAAGGGTGTCTGCCCCACCGCGCGTGGGTGATGTGGGAACGAGCGCGCAGACAGGAATGTCCGCGCTACCGCAGACAGGGATGGTTGCGCGAGCAGAGGAGGAGATGGTTGGACGGATAGAGGAGGAGCGAGCGCTGGGGCCGTTCAGCGCGAATGCGGAGGGGCAGCCGGATATGGGGGTGCCCGCGCGGGCAGAGGAGCGGCCAACGAGCGCGTTGGAGAAGGGCGCACGCCATGCGCCCCTACTGATGCCGGATGGCAATGCGCGCGAACGGTTTCATGCGGCGGCGCGGAGCATCTTGCTGGGGTGCGGGTGCCCGCTCTGCGCGGGGGCTATCGCGGCGCTGGGCGAGGACGGTGAGGATGGCGGCGAGCGGTCGCAGGAAATGCGTGACGGCGGAGCGGCGGCGGTGACGGGATTGCGCGAAGCGGCGCTGGCACGGGCGCTGGCGGCGGGGCTGGGCGCGAGTGTGGCGCAGATGGCGCAGATGGATGCGAGCGTGCGGGCGCTGGATGGCCGGGTAGCGGGGGCGCTGGATGCGCTGACGGGGACGCTGGGCGATCTGCGGATGCGGGTCGAGCAGATCGAGGCGCAGCCGATGCCGGGGGGTCCGGTGGCGCGTCCGGTTCCGGTGGAGAAGGTTGCGGCGCTGTCGGCGGGGTATGCGGCGGCGGGTGGTGAGGTGAGCGCAGCGGAGCAGTTTCGCGCGCTGGAGTCGCTGGCGGGGCGGCTGAGTGACCCGCAGGCGCAGATTGCGGTGGCGGCGGAGTTGATCCGGCTGCGGCAGGCGGGGCGGTAGGGGAACCTCTCCCCCGGCCCCTCTCCTACAAGGCGAGGGGAGAAGAACGGACGCCCCTACGAGCGCCACATGGTCGCTAGAGGGCGCACGCCATGCACACCTACGAACGCTGCGCGCTGCTCCGACGAGGAGAGGGGAGAGCAGAGGGTCGCGACGCGCGCGAGGGGCGCCATGTTCGGCGGATGGGCGATTCAGGCATCACCCCTACAGATGGGTTCGACGACGTTTTCAGGCATTGCCACGGCAGATTGTTTTCGCGATGTTTCGGCAAGTTGGCAAGCGAAAGGAGCGTGCGAAGGGATATACGGCACGAGCGAGCGATTTCACGCGATGGACGCAGGTGTGGCTGACAAGCAGCTACGCATCATGCACGAGTGTGTGTTGGAAGGAAGAGCAGAGGTTATGGGAACGAGTCTGTACACGCCGGGGCCAGTTGGCCCGACGATTTCGGATGAGACGGTGGCGCTGGTGCGCCAGGCGATTGCGGAGACGACACGGGCAATCACGACGACGAGCGGACTGCTCGGCTATGAATTGGAGACGCCGGCGAAGGTGATCGTGCCGGTGATCACGCCGCTGGTGAATATGCTGCCCCGGCGCAAGGGACGTGGCGTGGACGTGGTGCATTGGAAGGCGATCACGTCGTTCGATACGGCGCGGAACTGGGGCACGCTGGCCGATGGCGGCACGCCGCAGAGTGTGACGTATGCGGTGGCGCAGTTGCAGAACACGCTGCAAACCATCTCGCTGATGAACTCGGTGAGCTTTCAGGCGCAGTGGCGTGGGCGTTCGCTGGAGGCGGATGTGCGAGCGCGGCGCGTGGCGGAGTTGCTCTATCAGCTCAAGATGACGGAGGAACGCTGGATTCTGGGGGCGAGCGCGTATCTGATGACGCCGCCCGCGCCGGTGCTGGCGACGGCGACGACCGGCGGCACGGTGGCGGCGGGGACGTACTGGGTGGCGGTGACGGCGAAGAACGCGCAGGGCGAGACGCTCGGCTCGACCTTTGCGAAGATCGTGACGACGGGCAGCACCAGCACGGTGACGATCACGATTTTCACTGTGCCGAACGCGACGCAGTACAACGTGTACATCGGCAGCGGTGGGAGCCAGCCCGCGGCGAGCGCGATGTGGCTGCAAGCGGGCATTTCGGGGGCGAACGCGGCGCAGCCGAACGTGGGCGCGAGTGTGACGCTGGCGGATGGCGCGACGGTGATGCCGTCGGGCGAGGTGAACCCGGCGTATCTGACGGTGACGCTGAGCGCGCCACCGGCGACGAGTGGCACGGCGCTCTCGACAGTAGCGGCGAACACGGCCAAGACATTCGTGGACGGCTCGAACAATGTGCTGATGTGGGACGGGCTGATCGCGCAGGCGCTGAACAACGCGACGACGGCGAATGGCGCGACGCTGGGGGCGCAGGTGACGCAGCCAGCAGACCCAACTGGCAAACTGGCGCTGTCGGATATTGATAATCTGCTGGCGGGCATGTATTTGCAGGCGGCAGGCGACCCGGACTACATTGTGATGAATCCGCTAGACAACGTGCGGCTGACGAATCTGGTGGTGGGCGCGGGGCAACTGCGCTATGTGGTGCAGGCGGGGGATAGCGCGGACCAGGGGCAGCTCACGGCGCAGTACCGGGTGACGCGGTATCTGAACAAGAGCACGGGCAAAGAGATGCCGATCATCCTGGATCGCTATTGCCCTCAGGGGTGCATCGTGTTCTTGCCGGTCTCGATTCCGTTCCCGGTGCCGGAGATCAGCACGGCGGTGGAGCTGGAGACGAACCAGGAATACTGGGGCGTGGACTTCGCGATCACCGACAGCAACTTCAAGTTCGCGGACTTCGTGGAAGAGACGCTGAAGGTGTATTTCCTGGGTGGATTGGGGGTGATTCGCGGGATCTATCCGAGCTTCTAACCTCTCCCCCAGCCCCTCCCCTACGAGGAGAGGGGAGAAGGAGAAGTGCGGCTCTTACGAGGAGAGGGGAGAAAAGGAGACCTCACCCAAGGCCCGATGGGCGTCCACCGGACGCCCCTACGAGGGGAGAAGGAGTGGGGTGGAGTTAGACGGGGCGGGCGGGTGCTCGCCCCGTTTGCTACGCGGTATTCGTGGGCTAGTTATCGGGAACGGTGATGCGGACGATTTGGCCGGAGCCAGGGGGGAAGCCGAAGCCAAAGGTCGAGACGTAGAGCTTGCCGTCGGGGCCGAAGGCCATCGCGGTGGGGAAGGTGAGACCTGAGGCAATCGTTTCGACCGCGCCTGAGCGGCTGACGCGCACGACCGCGCCGGTGCCTGGCGTGGGGCCGGGGCCGCTGACGGTGGTGGTTTCGAGTACGTACATATTGTTGTCTTCGTCGAAGGCGAGACCGAGCACGGTGGTGAGGCCAGGGATGAAGACCTTGATGTTCCCGCTCGGCGTGATCTTGAAGATGTTGGAGGAACCGGCGACGACCGGGAAGGTGTCCAGGTTGCCGACGAAGAAGTTGCCATGGTAAGCCAGGGCGGTGGGCACGATGTGTCCCTGGCTGGCGGAGATGTCAATCACGCGGCTGATGTCGCCGTCTGGGGTGATCTTATCCAGTTCGCCGTGGTTCGGCTCGACGGCGTAGAGATTGCCGCGAACGACGATCAAACTCCACCACGTGCCGTCCGGCTCGAAGTCGTCGGGTTCGGGGTTTTTGACGGGGTGGCTCTGCTGGAACGCACTGAGGTTGGCGATCAGCTTCCAGGAGCCGTCGCGATTCACCCGAATGATGCCGTTGGGGATGTTGGCGACACCATGTGAGCAGCCCGCGCCAGCCAGAAGGGCGTAGAGCCTGCCGTTGAGGAATGCGATGGCCGCCACTCCGCTCACCAGGCTGCCAAGCGCCGGACTGGTTTGACTGGAGGGGAGATTGTCGGCAACGGTGGTGCGGACGCCATTCTGGTTGAAGCGGGAGATGCGGGCGGTCATGCCGCTGGTGTAGGGGCCGACCGGGGGAATGACCTGGGTACACTGGCCGACGGTGGAAGTGGATCCGCCGGTGCCGCCTTCGGCGACGTAGAGGTTGCCATCGGGGCCGAAGGTGAGGCCACGAGGGTTGTTCAGGCCGGTGGCGAAGACGGTGATGCGGGCGGTGTGGGCGCTGGTGGCGTGGGCCTGCTGTGGCGCGATGACGGAGGCGAGGGTGGTGACGAGGAGTAGCGCGCCCGCTATCCCCAGAAATATCCGCGAGCGTTGAGCAGGCGGAGAGAGTCGAAGGCGCTGATGGAAGATGGTAGCAACGGACATGGTTCATGCTCCTTCGCATGTGGTGATGACGTGTGGAATCAGACGCGCTGGGCGTCCATGACGTGGGTGAGGGGGTGCGCCATCGCACAGGTGACGCGCTAAACAGCCATTCGCAGTACACACATCCGCACTACTCGCATATTTCAGCAGAGGTTACTGGTCGCTCTCTACCACCCCCTTCATTCATCAGCAGATGCCAGTAGATCTCGTGGCGGCTTCGCGCCGCATCGAGTATGTATTGTTCAGCTTGCTCGGCTTTTTCGGAGCGCTTACTGCAATTCTTATGCCAGCAATGCTCATATCATGATAGAGTAAGACAGGCGGGCGCATAGAAAAGAGCGCCCTGGGGAACCGCATATGAGACGGTTGCCAGGGCGCTGGGTAGATGCGAGATGGGGCGAAACTAGGGTGCGGGTGGTTGGGGTTGGGCGCCCATGGGTGGCATCGTCATGGGTTTGTATTGGTCCACGATGGGGAGTTCGTAGGCCTCGCGGACCGGCGGGGCGACGGCGAACGGGACGACTTTGGTCAGGTTGCGCGCAAGGTTGCCGCTGGCCTCGCTTGCCGTCAGAGCGGCCATGGTTTCCCACAGGCTAATCCCGATGCCCTTGCCGCTGGCGCGATCAACAAGGAGCAGCGCGCCGGTGAAGCCCTTCTGTTGCCGGACATCAGGAAAGATGGAATCGCGAACGGTACGGATGGCTTCGTCTATCTTGTTCAACTGATACTGGCCGGTGAGCAGGCGAGCGATGGGCGCAGCGCCGCTCTTTGGCATCAGCGGCTCGTACACAGCGACCTCGCAGGTTTCGCGCACGGGTGGGGCCGCGAGCAATGGGGTGATCTTGGCGACTTGCTGCTGGTAATAGCCGGTGGTCTCACTGGCGCGCAGGTCGGCTTCGGTCTCCCAGAGGGAGATGGCAATGCCTTTGCCGCTGGCGCGGTCAATCAAGCCGAAGAGATGGGTACAGCCTTGTTGTTGGCGGGCCGCTGGCGAGATGCTATCGCGGATGACGCGGACGCCGTCGTCAATCTTGCCGGGCTGATACTGGACGGTGGTCAGTCGTGCGTGCATGGTGGTCTCCTCGTTGGGTAGTTCTTGTTGGTTGGTACTGTGCAGGGCCGACGCGCGCCCTGGACGCTTCGTTTGCGTTCCATGCGCGGGGACGTGCGTGGGGAGGCCGCACGACTCATGCCACCATGCTTTTATGTCATGGGGTGATGTATGGATATGTCGCGATGCCCAGGTGCGTGTTGGGACGCCGATGAGATTATTCGTAGTCCTCGCAGCGTGAATGCTGCGGGTAATCCCGTTTTCGGGGTGGATGATGGCTACGCCAACGACGCAACAGAGGGTGGTACGACTACTTTGAAGGTAGCTGCCAATATCATTGAACTGGTGTGGCTGTTGTTGTGAATTGCTATGGCTAGCGTATAGAGTATTGGGGAAGAATAGTGTGTCTCGGTGGACCATATGAGGCGGGAGTATGGGCGCAGATATCAATGGGTGGGTTGAAATCAGGGAAGAACATGCGGATGCGTGGCGCGGAGTCATCCGCATAGACGACCTCGTGCATCGGTCTTATGGCATGTTTTGTAGTCTTTTTGGTTTCCGTAATTGGCCGCACAGATTCAGACCGGTTGCGCCGGAACGTGGTGCGCCGCCAGGAGCATCAGCGGAGTATGAGGACGAGCGCGATGGTTATGGCGGGCCGGTCGGTGAGACGTGGATATTATGGAGCGAGTTTGCGGATATCAATTGGAATGAGGAGGGCAGACAATATATTGATGAGGAAACGGACTACGTTGAATCGTTGCCAGGACTACGACGCCACCGCGAGCGCAGAGGAGACTATCTTGTTGATGGATGGGTCACACTATTTGAGAAAATGGCAGCGCTGGCAGAGGAGTTCGGTGCTGAGAACGTTCGGTTGTCGGTTTGGTTCGATATGCGATAAGGAGTTCTCATGTCAGCGCAAACGGGATTGCCGCCATATCCCAATGGGTGGTTCGTGATTGGCTTCTCGGATGAGGTGCGGCCAGGGAGGCTGCTGGCGCGGCAGTTCATGGGGCAGGAGGTGGTGGTGTTTCGCACGCGGTCGGGCAAGGTGTGTGCGGCGGACGCCTATTGCCCGCATCTGGGCGCGCATTTCGGCTATGGGGGCCGCGTGGAGGGGGAGTGGTTGCGCTGTCCGTTTCACGGCTTTTGCTTCGATACGCAGGGAAGTTGTGTGAAGACGGGGTATGGCACGAAGCCGCCGCCGACGGCGCGGCTGAAGCTCTGGCCGCTGCGCGAGCAGAACGGGCTGCTGCTGGTCTATCACGATGGCGAGGGCGCGCAACCGACGTGGGAGGTGGCGGCGCTGGAGACGGAGGGGTGGACGCGCCCGATTTGTCGCGCGTTCACGCTGCGCGATCATCCGCAGGAGACGACGGAGAACAGCGTGGACATCGGGCATTTCGCTTTCGTTCACAAGTATCGAGATGTGCGGGAACTATGCGAGATACAGACGGATGGGCCGTATCTGAGCACGGCCTACGCGGTGCGGCGGGCGGCGCCGCTGGTGGGGCGGGTGTGGCGCGGGCTGAGTTTTGCGTTCGAGTTCGAGACGCAGATTTATGGGCTGGGGTACTCGCTGGTGCGGCTGTCTGTGCCCGCGCTGCGGCTGCGGGCGCGGCTGTGGGTGCTGCCGACGCCGCGCGACGAGGAGCGGCTGACGCTGTGGCTGGCGATGAGCGCGCGGATTCCGTGGACGGGGCACGCAGGCAATCCGCTGGCGCGGCTGCCGGGGAAGGCGCTGGCATGGCTGCTCGCGCGGTTGGTGTTGATGGGGCTGGCGCATGACGCGCAGCAGGATTTTCCAATTTGGGAGCATAAGCGGTATGTGCAGCCGCCCGCGCTGGCGAAAGGGGATGGCCCCATCGGCAGGTATCGCGCGTGGGCGCGGCAGTTCTATCGCCAGGAGGGACAGCAGGAGACGTAGTGGTTAGGGCAGGGTGAAGCGCTGGAAGAAGGCCCAGATGGCGGTGGTCGCGTCGAGGTTGCGGCTGGTCTTGCCGATGACGGCGGCGGGCAGATATTGGAGTCCGCCGGGCCAGGCGTGGCCGCCGCCGAGGATGTCGTCGAAGATGACGGCGCTGCCGCCCGCGCAGCCGGAGTAGGTTTGCTGCCGTACCTGGGTGCCGTCGTTGACGAGTTGAGGCAGCGTGGTGATGGTGGGCGTGGGGGCGCAGGCGTCGAGCGTGGCCCACTGCTGAACCGTGGCGATGTCGGAGAGCACGCCGCCGCCGGGGCCGACGCGCACCGCGCCTCCGGCGGCGGGAATGATTGGGTCGTCGCTGCCGTGGATCATCAGCAAGGGCATGGGGTGCGCCGGGTGGCAGGTTGGGGCGTCGTTGGTGGCGAGCATCGCGGCGACCGGCGCGATGGCGGCGAGGCGGCTGGCGAGCTGGCATCCGAGCCAGAAGCTGAAGATGCCGCCATTGGAGATGCCCGTCGCGTAGACGCGATGGGTGTCAATGCGGTACTGCTGTTCGAGCGTATCGAGCAGGGCGGTGATGAAGGCTACGTCGTCCACGCCTGCTTTTTCGGGGGGTGTGGTACCGCGCCCATCGGCCCAATGGTGTTCGTAGCCGTCGGGAGCGACGACAATGAAACCCTGCTGGTCGGCAAGTTCGTTGAAATGGGTCAGCCCTTCCATGCCGCTGCCCGTGCCGCCGCCACCGTGAAAAGCGAAGATGAGCGGCAGCGCGCGGCTGCTGGATGCGGCGGACGGCAGATGGACGTGATAGGTGCGCGTGAAGCCACCGGAGACGAGCGAACCGTCTACATCGCGAGTGCCGGTGGTTGCGCCAGGGGCGCTGACGCTGGTGGTGATGCGGCGCTGGCATGCGGTGGCGCTGAGCGCGAGCGTGAGCAGACCAATGAGACATGCGAGCGTGAAGGTGAGACGGCGCGCAGTCCACGATGAAGCGGTGTGCGCATGCGAGGCGGTCGCGGTCGCGGGTGGTGTATCAGATAGCAAACCCAGCCCCCTCCATCCACTCATGCGCGGGTATTCAGGAGCCAACACCTATCCGTCACGCTTGGCCAGCCAGTAGAGCGCGGTATCGGTGAGCGCTGCGCTGAACGCGAGCGCGCCGAGGCCGATGAAGCGCGGATGGCGGTGGCCCTGGCTGATGGCGAGGCCTACGGATAGCACGTCGCCGCCGTCGGTGAGGGCGCGGGCGAGCAGCCACGGCGCGTAGTTGCCGCCATGCGTGGCGGCGGACCACATGCCGATGCCCATTACTACATCGCGCACGCCGAGCGAGCGCATCATGGAGGCGGCCTGGGCATCAGGAGCGCGGAAGCCAAAGAGGCGGGCGAATGAGCGTGGGGCGAGCGTAGGCAGCGCGCCAAAGGCGAGCATGGCCAGTCCAAGTCCCGAAGTGAGGCGGCGTGTTTGGGGGGCGTCGGGCAGTTGTCGCATGGGTGTATTCCTCCGCCGCGACACAGTGAGTGCGCGGATGAGCAGAGAGCGGCGCGAAGCGGCTGTGCGCGGAAGCGTGGCCTACCGCACGGCGGGTGGGACGCTTCCTCATCGAATCATAACGCATGGCGCTCAGGCGCTGGCACGCAAGTTGCCTGAGAATCTGCTGATAGGCTTTTCGGCGTGCATAGCGCGATGTACCGTGCCATGCCATGTTTCCACTGGAGGCCCAGGACATGCGGCGAGGAGCATATGGGCATGGCAGACACGCGCCTGACCGTATGAACCCCAGCAATCCGGGAGATGACCGGGCTGGAGGAGGATTCCGATGAACCCCAATGAGCCGATGCCACCATTGCCGGAGGAGCAGCCGCCCTATTCGCAGGGGCAGCCCTACGATGTGACACAGAGTTATCAGGAGACACAACAGCGCTACGGGCAACAGCCACCACAGCCGTATGGACAACCGCCGCAGTACGGGCAGCCACCACAGCCGTATGGACAACCGCCGCCACAACCGCAGCCGTATCAATCGGTGGACTATACGCGGTCGGTGCAGTCCACGCGGACGTATCAGCCGGGAGTTGTGCCACGACATTCGCAGGTCTATTTTCGCGTGCGGCAGATCGTCTATTTCATCCTGGGCATTCTCGAAGTCTTGCTGCTGATCCGGTTGCTGCTGAAGTTGCTGGGAGCCAACCCGGACGCGGGATTCACCGCTTTCATCTATGGTCTGACCGCGCCGTTCGTGTATCCCTTCCAGGGGGTGTTTCCCAGCCCTAGCAGCCAGGGCAGCGTGCTAGAGCTTTCGACGATCCTGGCGATGATCGTTTATGCGCTGCTGGCGTGGGTCGTGGTGAAAACGGTGGACATTATCAGCCGCCCGAAAGCGCCCGCGGAGACAGCATAAGCGCTCGTCATAGTACGCCAACTCACGCCAGTTCCGGTCAGTTCACGACATGACCTGGGTCCTGAGAACGCCGCCACCACTTGCGAAAAGTAGAAACTATGTTCTATAGTCAGAACGCCGGGTAGTTCTGGGTGCCTATCCCGGTTTCCGGGCGGTGAGCCTGAGCAGGGCGCCGCTCTCGATGTTCCGTCGCTGGGAGTAGACGGGGTGTCGGGGGTGGCGTCCTGTTTTTTGTTGGCGAGGCATGTGGACAGGTGGATGTGAGGAGGTGGCGGAGATGACGGCGGCGATTGGGGTGAGCGCGTATGTGGATGTGCCCGCGTTTCTGCGGGCGGCGGTGAATCTGGAGACGGCGTCACTGCTGGGGTTGAATACGACGGTGGGGGTGGGCGGTGTGGCGGCGGGTGCGACGAGCCTGCCGGTGGTGGCGTCCACAGGATGGGCAGTGGGTCCGCTGTGGTTGCTGGATGGACCGTATGCGGAGATGGCGCAGGTGACGGGTTCGGTGGATGGGACGCATCTGACGCTGGCCGCGCCGGGGACACAATTCGCGCATGGGGCGGGGGTCTCGGCGAGCCAGGCGGGGACGGGCGGCGCGCTGGCGGAGGTGCTGCTGCGGGCGAGCGCGTGGATCGAGAATTATTGCCAGCAGGGAACGTCGGCTATAGATCGGTCGCTGTATGCGGTGAGCCGGAGCGAACGCTGGGGTATGCCGGACATGCGCGCGAACCTGGATCGCGATGGCGTGCTGGTGGTGCGCCCCGGTCATTTTCCGGTGCAGTCGGTGACGGCGCTGGCGATTGACCTGGGGCAGGGGCAGACGCTCAGCTTCGATGCGACACAGGTGCAGCTTGCCTCAAATGGGCGGGTGATCGAGCTGCCGTACCTGCTCTCCACCGCGCCGAATCCGGGGCAAGTGCTGGGGTGTCCGGGGGTGGGCCTGTCGCGCGTGCGTCGGCAATGGGTGACGCTGACGTATACCGGCGGGCTGACACCAGGGGCGCTACCGTATGACGTGCGGCAGGCGTGCATTTGGGTGGCGAGCGAGCTATTGGCCGAGCGGCGCAACCCGACGGGCGCGGCGGCGGTGCGCCAGGGGAAGTTCGAGCTGCAAGCGCGGCTGCGCGGCGACGCCTCGCCGGACTCGCTGCTGCTGGCGCAGGCGAAGGCGGCGCTGGAGCCGTATCGTGTGGGGCAGATGTGACACGGTGGGGAAGCGGCTCAGGATGCGCGCTGGCGCCGACTGCGTACAACGCCTGTCGCCAGTTTGACGATGAACATGATAGTACCAAGGCAACTCAGTGCTGCTCCTGCTAGGCCGATCACGACAAGAGCAATAACGAAGGGACTGCTTTTGGAGGCCAGCCCTAGCTCCGAGATGATGACGAGGCCAAAGACAGGCAGACTTGCTATGCCATCGAACAGTATGATACGGATACCCCAGGACGGTCGGACCAGCTTGCTCTTGCGAACGGTTATCACGATCAATGAAATACCACAGGAAAGCAACACGACACCCACTGCCTCAGCAGCGTAGAAAAGCAAGCTCTGGATGCTATCACTTGGGCTGAAGAAGGTATGAAGGGAAATGATGACAAGGAGCATGAGCGCACAGCCATGAAAAACACGTTCAAGTCTGCGTTCCCAGTTTGGCTGCGCGGTGGGTGGTGGGTTATTGCGCGGTTCCGGTTCCATACTTCGCTCCCTTGCAAAGGCGGATGCTATGCCGGTGAGCGCTGCTGCTGCCGTCGGGCAATGATGCGCTGGCCCGGTGGAGATGCGCTGGCCCGGTGGAGATGCGATGAACGCAAACGCAAGGCTCCCACAGCCGATGGCGAGAACAAGATAGGGTTCGACTGCACGCTGTAGCGCCAAAAGGCCAGGTGCAAGCTCATAGAGCGTTGGGAGTGTGCCATTGGGCAAGAGGCGTGCCAGTGAATCGTAAGCCCACGGTGGAAGAAGAAGGAATGCGACTATGAGACTCAATGGGATGCGCCAAGAGCGCAATGTCCATGGACGCCGAATAGCGTTCCCTGCCAGTAGCAGCATATTGGCGCAGCACCATATCAGGGCGTTGAGGCTGAGCGCAAAGCCCAGGCCGGTGTGCTTCGAATCGAAAGACACAATCCAGGCAAGGGGCAGGAAGAGTACAAAGCAGCCGACCCATGCGACTAGCAAGATACGTTCCCACCATGCGAGCGGGACAACTGGATGCTGCGCTATTTCGGTGGGCGGCTGCTCATTCGATTCCATAGCTGCTCCTCGCATTTCGGCTGGCGCGTGGCGCAATCCAAGCATACACCATAGGCGGCAGATTGAGAAGGAAGGAAAACCAAGATGATTTTCACGACGGTTCGGTTGGAGCGGCCAGAGGGGACGGCGCTGTTGCATGGCATCGGCGCGCAGATCGAGCAGGCCGCGGCGGATGACCTGGCGCGCGCTGAGTTGGAAGGTGCGCGTCCGTATGATGTGTTCTGGCTCTACACAACGCAGGGTGTGCCAGCGGTTCCGCTCCAGCGGCGCGATGTGCTCTTCGACGAGCAGAACAACGACCTCGAAACTGGCCAGCCCGCCAAATATCGTGTCGCGGGGCTGGTCGAGACTTTCGATAACGATCATCAAGAGGCGCTCTGCGAGCGTGTCGTGGGAGGATAGGGAACATCATGCCAGGCCCGGTTACGCTGCCCGGACAGCCAGCGACCTTCGCCGCGCTCCAGGCGATGCAGTCCGTGATTCTGAGTGAATGCCTCGTCGGTGGAGTGTCGCCGTTCGCCGCGCTCTCGTCCGCCGATATCGCGCGCTTCGGCGTCGCCAATGCGGTGTTCATCGGCCAGCCGAAAGATTTTAAGGATGCCTATCTGCCGCAGTGCAGCCTGTGGATTCCGCCGGAGAGCGAGAGCGCCGCGCTGCTGGGCTTCGCGGGGCGCGCCGTGGCGGAGTTCGAGGCGCGGGTGCGTGTCATGGTGGATCTGCGCGCGGACTGGTACGCCGCCGAGCAGCAGATACTGGCGATTCGCGATGCGCTCTGGCCGGTGCTGCTGCGGCACGAACGCCTGGGCGGGACGGTGACGAGTGTCGTCGCGGGCGAGGCGCGAGCCGGGCGTGGCCTCTGCTATGAGACGGTGGCGGGCGCGCAGTATCGCTGCTTCGAGGCGCTGTGGTGGGTGCGCCAGCAGTGGAACATCACCGGTGGGCACGTCGCCTGACAAAGGAGCGGGCGGTTGAAACCGCGCGACGGGCGTCCACCGGACGCCCCTACAATGGCGTGCCGCCGCTCCACTTCGATCACAGCCCGCTCCGCTCCTACACGTCGCTCGCTGCGCCGTGTGCTGGCCCCGCCGTCGCGGGTTAGGCAGAGAGTGACAATGGAACGATTGAGGGCTGCGCTGGGACTTTTCGCCTGCCACGGCTGAGCGTTGTGCTACGCTGGGCGCACTGCTTGCGCTTCGCTCAATGGCGAGCGAACGGTTTCTTGAAGGATGTGAGATACCGGCCCATGCGAAGACTATCCGTTATCGCTCCGCATCATGCGCGACCCGCCATGTTCATTGCGCTGACGCTCGCGTTGCTGCTCTCCGCCTGTTCGCGTGCGGCGGGAGGCGCGCGGCCATCGCTGAGCATCACGCAAGGAACGGCGGCGGCATCGGCTACCACGATGGCATCGCCTACGGGGACGGCGCGGCCCACGGCCACGACTGCGCCTGGCGGGGCGTACACGTTTCCGCAGATTCTCCCAGGCGCGGCGCTGCCGAGCGAGGCGACCTGCGCCGCACGAGTGCAGCGATCTGCATGGGAGCCGCGTCACGATAACGCGGCGGCGAATGTGCGCGTACCCACGAGCGCGCAACTTGCCGGAATCGCGCCGTGGGACGGCGGGATGGGTCTGAATGGGAAGGCTGATGGCCTGCGGAAACACATGACGGGCGACTTTACGGGCACGACCGATGAGATTCTGCAATGGGTTGCCTGCGTATGGGGCGTGCCGGTGGATGTGGTACGCGCGGAGGCTGTCGTCGAATCGTACTGGCATCAGAGCCAGCGCGGCGACTGGACCACCAGCCAGAACTATTGTCCGCCGGGCACGTGGAATGGTTCCGGCTGCTATCAGAGCTACGGCATTCTGCAAATCAAGTATCGCTACTTCGGCGGCACGTGGCCGATGAGCCGCGATGATACCGCCTTCAGCGCCGAATATGTCTATGGGATGTTGCGCGCCTGCTACGAGGGTTGGACCGATTATCTGTACGACCGCACGCCGCTACCGGGCTATCCGCGCTACGGCGCGGGCGATCTCTGGGGCTGCCTGGGCCGCTGGTATAGTGGCGGCTGGTACGATCAGGGCGCGGTGGACTACATCGCCAAGGTCAAGGCTGCCCTCGCGCAGAAGATCTGGCGTGCGTCGGGATTCTGATCGCCTCCGCAGAGAGCGCTATGCGCCCGGCGTGGGAATTTGCACGGGATCGAGCCAAACGGTGGGCATCGTGGCAGGCATCGTGGTGTGACATAGTACCGGCAACATTGGTTTAGAAATCTGAGTTAACCGCCATGATTCACGGCACGCGACGGTTGACCGCTGTGCGCTATAGATGAGATCTGTTGACGCCGCTTGCTCACCGTACTACACTGTTTTGGCGAACAGGGCGGGCGATGTGAGCATGGCGCCGCTCGTCATTGACCAACGACAATACCTTTTTGAGGTGGAGGCAGTGTAGTGCGGAAGCGTCACATCCTGATTACGTGTACCCTTGTGGTCTCTCTTGCTATGGTGGCAGGCGGTGTCGGACTGGTCGCGCGTACTGTTCGCGCGCATCCGGCCATTCCCACCATCATCTGCGGCCCATTGATTCACAGCGGGCCTGGTTGTTCTCCCTGGAAGGTTGTTGCCAGCGCAAATATTGCTTCCAGCAAGAACGACATTCTGCATGGCGCGGCGGCTATCTCATCCAGCGATGTCTGGGCGGTGGGCTACTCTCAGCAGACTACCGGAAGTTTCTACCAGACGCTCACCGAGCATTGGAATGGCTCCGCGTGGAGCATCGTCGCCAGCCCCAACGGCGGCACGGCTGACAACAAATTGCAGGCTGTCGCTGCTATCTCATCCAGTGATGTCTGGGCGGTGGGCTACTCGCAATCGAGCGGCACGTATTCCGCGCTCATCGAACACTGGAATGGCGCGACGTGGAGCATTGTTCCCAGCGGCGCGACTGGTGTTCTCTACAGCGTAGCGGCGCTCGCGACGGACAATGTCTGGGCGGTGGGCATGGCGATCAATCCTGGCGGCGGCTCTTCGACGCTGGTCGAGCATTGGGATGGATCGAGTTGGAGCGTCGTGCCCAGTCCCAATGGTTCACTAGTTGGCGGAAACCATCTCTATGGTGTCGCGGCGGTTGCGACGAACGACATCTGGGCCGTGGGTGGATACGGCGCGGCCAGTGGCGATCAAACGCTGGTCGAACATTGGGATGGCAACACCTGGAGTGTCGTGCCCAGCCCGAACGGCAGCATCCTCACCAATGAGCTTTTCAGTGTAGCGGCAGCTTCATCCGGGGATGTGTGGGCCGTAGGGTTCTTTAATGTGGCGAGTGGCAATGGCTCGCAGACGCTGATCGAACATTGGAACGGCACAAGTTGGAACAGCGTGCCCAGCGCGAACTGTGGCACGTACAACAGTCTGTCTGCGGTGGCTGTGGTTGGGCTTAACAATGTTTGGGCTGTGGGTGGGTGTTCCGGCGCGAACGGACAGACTCTCGGCCAGGCGATGGCAGAGCGCTGGAATGGCACGAATTGGAGCTACCTGCCCACGGCGAGCACAAGCGCCGCGTTTCCGGGCGCCGCGAATGTCTCGTTGAACGCCATAGCCGTCGCTTCGGCGTCTGACATCTGGGCGGTAGGGTATGCAGGCGCTGGGGACGGCATCGGGCTGTACCCGAACGCCACCCTGGTCGAGCGCGCAAACATCACCATCACCCGTGGTGGCCTGCTCCATGGGCGGCTCGCTTTCCCATTCGCTAAATAATCTGTGCGGGTCGCTGTTAAGACGTTGTGTTGCTCTTCGCCCGTGAAATGATGCGCGGACGAAGAGCAGCGTTCGTTTCGCGATATATCTCCCGTCATCTATCGTCACATCCCATCACTTCACGTCACCAATGCATCCAGCCAGCGCCGCAACCTCTTGCGGGAATGGAACATCTGTTTTAGGCTTGTGTTGACGAAATCGCGGTGAGCCGGAATATGGCGCCGCTCTCTCCCAGGGCTATGCCGTGGGCGGAGGGCGGCGCTATTCGCATTTCGGTGGGTGATCGAAGAGAAAGTGAGGTGGGGATTTATGGCGGGGACACTGTTGAAACTTGGCTACTCGAATCCGTTGACGGATAGCTTTGGCGCGCATCCTATCCTGGGGCCAGTGCTGGACCTGAACGACGGCGCAACGTATACGCTGCTCGCGCCGGAAGTGGGAGGGATAGAGTTACAGCCGCCGCCGAGGACCATTGCTTTGGCGGGCAATATCCGCACGCAGGGCGAACGGGCGACACGGGCGCTGTATCGCCACAACCGCACGGTGCGCGTGCCGCTGCTGCTCGGTCCCATGTCGTCGTATGCGGCGCTCACCGCTGCCCTCCGTGAACTGCTGCAATGGGTCAACGCTGCTCCGCAAGTGCCGATGACGCTGCTGTATCAGCCACCCAACGCCACGCAACCCGTCTATCTCGACATCGTGGGTGCGGCGCACTCGCTGCCAGCGGATGAGAGCGATTGGCTGCGGTTGCAGTTAGAGCCGGTGGAACTGGTGTTCGTCTGCCGTCCTGGGCTGCGTGGGGATCGCATCACCTTGCAGAATCTGGTGAGCAATCCTGGCTTCGAGCAGGGCAGTGGGCCAGGCGTGCCGGTCTTCACTGAACTCTTCGCCAACCTTGCGGCGTACACGCAGGTCGCAGGGAGTGCGCCCACGCTGGCTCCGGCCAATACGTTTGTGGACGCGCTCATGGCGAATGGCGGTAGTGCGCTGCTGGCGTACTACCGGCTGGATGAAACGTCGGGAACGGCGGCGTACGACATCGCGGGGCAGGGGTACACCGGTACGACGCACGGCAGTCCGACACAGAACGTGGCGGGGTTGCTCAGCGGGGACACGGATGCGTGCTACACCTTCGCCTCGGCCAGCTCGCAATACGTGAGCGTGCCGTCAACTGCGGTGTTCCCGTCGGGCAATAGCCCGCTTAGTGTCGGCGTGTGGTTCAAGAT
This sequence comes from Ktedonobacterales bacterium, assembly GCA_030167145.1. Classification (GTDB taxonomy): domain Bacteria; phylum Chloroflexota; class Ktedonobacteria; order Ktedonobacterales; family JADMIN01; genus SMAG-U1939. The sequence goes on from CP126532.1 coordinate 2,878,152, forward strand.
TGCGAGCGCACCGGCGGCGACGGCGCAGTTGTGGAGCTACGGCGACATCACGACGGGACATCATGCGCTCTCGCTGTATCTGGCGACCACGGGCAAGCTGACCTGTGATGTGGGGGCAGGGGCGTCGGTGCTTTCCTCGGCCTCAGCGGTCTCGAACGCGGTGGCGCACTTCGCGGCGCTGACCTGGGATGGGACGACACTGACGCTGTGGCTGGATGGCGTCTCGCAGGGGACGGCGACACCAGGCGCACAATCCATCCCCACGACGCCGACGGTGAACCTGGGGGCGAATGCGACGCCGGCGGCGTACTTCAGCGGGCAACTGGATGAGGCGTGCCTCTGGTCGGCGGCGCTCTCCTCGACGCAAATTGCGAACATCTACACCGCTGGACATTCTGGCGCGAGCGGCACACTGGCCTCGGCGTTCAGCCTTCCGGTCAGCGGGCAGGTCAGTTTCGGGAGCGCGCAATGGGCCTCGGTGAATGCGTGGCAGCTACGGTTCCGCTACACCACAGGGCTGACGCTGCGGGCGTTCTTGCATTATGTGGATGGCAACAACTACGTGCAGGCGCAGGTGACGGGGACACAACTCAGCCTCGCCCACAAGGTCGGTGGCACCTTCACCACGATCCAGACGGTGACGGTGGCGCTCACCTATGAGGGGTGGTACTGGCTGCAATGCACGCAGTTCCCTACGGTGAATGCGACGCCAACGACACAGTTCCCGAATGTCAATGCCAACTATCCGTATCTCACGGCGGCGGTGACCTACGATGACAATGGGGCGGTGGGGGCGCAGATCGCCGCAGCCAGTGGGCCAGCGGTGGATGTCGCCATCGCGCTGACGGGTAAGCCGCAGATGCTCGCGCAAGGGGCGGCGCTGGTGGTGGGTGGGAACGTGGTCAATCTGTTCGGGCCAGGGGGATGGAGTGTGGCGACCGGCGGCGGCGCGGGCGGCCTGGGCGTCACCAGCGTGGCTATCGGTTCGTGGGAACAAGCCTCCGCTAATCTGCCACCCCTCGGCCTGGTCAACGTCAACGCGGGGAATGCGGTGCAGGTGCCAGTGACCTCGTATGGCTGTGCGCGCTTAGATATTCCCGCTGGTTCCACGGCGCTAGATGCGCGGTGGCAGACACCGACGAGCGGGTTCGGGCCAAATGGCCTTATCCCGCTTCCAGGTTCCGGCGGCGCAGGGGTCACGCTGGCCTATGCCTTCGCCGCCAACTCCACAGGATTTGCGGGCACGGCGCGGGTGCAACTCTACTGGACCGAGTACACAGCGGCGGGGGCGGCGCTGGGGACGTATCAGGCTGCAAGCGTGACGCCACCGGCGGGGTGGCAGGGGTACGCCAGTACCTTCGTGACACAGAATGCGGGGTGCGCGGCGATCTCCATCTTCATCCGCATCCTCGATGCGGCGACGGGGACGAGCGTGGGGGCGGTGCTGTGGCTCGACAATGTGCAGGTGTGGAGCGTGAGCAGCACAGGGCTGGCAGTGGGCAGCATGCCGTACTGTGAACTGCGGTTCCCGCAGTCGCCCGCGCAGGTGGTGCTGAGCGGATTGCTGGGTGATCTGCCGTGTCCGGCGGCGCTCAGCTTCGGCGCCTACCTCACATCGCTACCGCAGGGCGGCGCGCTCAGCTTCGCGGTGGGACGCTCCGCGCAACCTTCGGCGACGGCGCGACTGACGGCGGCGATGAACGGGTTCTATGGGAGCGCGCTCGGCGCGGGGCAGCAGGCGACGGCGGCGCTGGATGCGACGGCGTATGGGGGCTATACGATCTCGAACAATCCGCAGACGGGGTGGAGCGCGAAGGGGTTCGCGCCGCTGGCCAGTGACGCGCCGGGGGTGTATCATCTGCTCGAACGGTTCCTCTCGACGCAGAGCGTGGGCAACCTGCCCAATGTGCAGGTGCGGGCGAACACGCAGCAGCGGCTGCTGCCATGGTTCGGGGCATCCTCCTCAGCCGACCAGCTTGGCAACAGCTATGGGCCGTATGCGGCGCTGCTCTCCGCGAGCAACACGTGGACTATCGTAGACACGGGGCAGGTGACGCTGCCGCCCTATAGCCAGGGGGCGATGACGGACCCGACACAAACGTATCTCGTGCCGCATCCGCAGTGGCAAGATCTGACGGCGGGCGGGGCCATGTGTAGCGCGAGCTGGTGCGCGCTGCTGCCGATAGATGGGTCGCTCATCGTCGGCGTGGTGAACAATCCGAGCAATGCGGCTTCGGCGCTCTCGAACACCTGGCTGTGGACGTATTTCGATGGGCTGCTGGTGAACCGGGCGGCAGCGCAAGATGCGCCAGGGTGGCTCTACTCACTCGAAGCGGTAGCGACGCCGAATGCGGCGCATGCGGGTGGTGGGCCAGGGACACAGGGGACGGGGAATGTGAACGTGAACAGTGGGGCCGATCCGTATCTCATCCTTGACCCGACGAGTGCGCTTCCTCAAACGGGGCAAGCAGGAGTCAATCAACTGGTGGCCTATGTGGCAGATCAGGCGGGTGCGGTGCTGGGATTCGCGGGTGAGGTGAGCTATAGTCCGTTGTACCTGTGGCCTCGGTAGTGTGAGGTAAGCCAAGGTAAGCCAAGGTAAGCCAAGGTAAGCCAAGGTAAGCCAAGGTAAGCCAAGGTAAGCCAAGGTAAATGACTGAGGGAGAAGGGAGGACGGAAGATGAGCGAGGGACGGCGAAACCCTGGTGGAGGAGACATATCGAGACATCGCCAGACATGCTCGTACGGTGTTGTGCGCTGTGGTACACTAGCGCCATATCAACGAGACAGTTGCGCTCTGGATCTTCGCGAGGTGACTTGAATTCACCGTGAGACAGCCTCTGGATCAGCAGTGTGGAGGTCCACGTTCGAGCAGGAGTAAACGTCATGCGCACGACTTATCGCGGCATTCGCGAACTGGTTCGCCTTTTCGCGGTTATCGCTGTCCTGGCTGTCGGAATTGTTAGCGTGGGGCTTGTGCCGACGCGCCATGCGATGGCCAGCCACGGTGGACCGAACACCCAGTTGGCTATTGAATGCCCCTCGGGCTTGAGTCACTGCTGAGCTACCTCTACCTGCTGGATATTGGGTTCGAGGAGGCGGACTGGCACACGCTGCTCAGCAATCTGAATGCTGTCGCGCCGCCGACTGGATCTGGCGCCGCCGGGCGGCGAATGCTCGATCCGCGACATTGTGCGCATGTGGGCCACGCCAAGCTGAATGATGAGGCGCCCGCAGTCAATCCATAGCGGCGCTTGCCAGGAGCGCGCGGACCTGCTGATCTACCTCGGCGATGAGTTGCGCGGCCCCAGCGGTTCCGGCGAGATGACCGGCCTGACCGGACCAGAGGGCGAGATACTCCTGGCGGCCTTGCTGGCTGGCAGCACGGCGGATCTCGCGGGTGAGGGCGTGCTGGATGGGATACGGGAGGATGTCATCCGCAGGCGTGGCGAGCGCCTGGCTGAGCTGGTTGGGGATGCCGCGCGCCCATTTGCCGGAGATGCCGCGAATCAGCGTGGTGCTATCGTCGCCGCCGCGCAGGATCGCCTCTTTTTGCGCGGCAGGCGCGCCGCTCTCCGCGCGAGTGAGGAAGGCGGTGCCCATCTGGACGCCCGCCGCGCCAAGGGCGAGCGCGGCCACGACCCCGCGCCCATCCATGATGCCGCCCGCCGCGATGACTGGCACACTGACGCGGTCTACGATCTGCGGCACGAGCGCGATAGTGCCGATGAGCGCGCTTTCGGCGGGTCCAAGGAAGGTGGCGCGGTGTCCGCCCGCTTCGCTGCCCTGGGCCACGATCAGGTCCACGTCGGCATCTGCGAGTTGTTGCGCCTCGCGCACCGTAGTCGCCGTGCCGATCAGCGTCACGCCGCGCTCTTTGAAGCGTTCTAACATGTCGCGGGGCGGGATGCCGAAGACGAAGCTGAAGATGGGCACGCCTTCATCGAGGACCACGGCTATCTGGTCGGCAAAGTCTTCCGCGTAGCTCTGCGGGGCAGGCACGTCAGGCGGGAGGCCAACTGCTGCGCGATAGGGGCGCAGGCGCGCGGCCATGCGCGCAATGGCGGCGGGGTCGGAGGTAGGGGATTCGGGGGCAAAGAGATTGACGGCGAAGGGGCGCTTCGTCTGCGCGCGGATCGCGCGAATGGAGGCGCGCAGGGCATCAGGCGAGAGATAGCCTGCGCCAAGGCTGCCCAGCCCGCCAGCGTTGGCGACGGCGGTGACGAGTTCGGGGTTCGCCGCCGCGCCCGCCATCGGCGCCTGAATCAGCGGGTAGGTGATGCCGAGGCGGTCGGTGACCAGCGTGCGGGGCCAGATGAGTTTGCTCACCAGATACCTCCTCTCTCTTGCAGACGGTACGGTGGCGCTGGCAGCGTGGTCAAGAGGTCTGAGCGATGCCATTGGTCAGCGCATGGGGAGCGGTCGCCGTCCCCAGCCCGCCATCACGAGCGCTTCCATCCAGACGAAGTCTGGTTTTTGCATCAGGTCGAGGGTGCGCGCCATCTCATCCGCTGTCAATAGATTCGCGGCGATGATGCTATCGCTCACCTGTGCGGCGGTCAGGCGCCAGACTTCGGCTTCGGGCGAACCGCCCTGCACCATAAAGACACGGCCCTCCGCGCCAAGATCGGTGAGTCCGGCGGCGCGTAGCTCGCCATAGAGCCAGCGCCCAGCGTTGGCGTCGCCGCCCGCCTGAAGGCACAGCGTCTGGAAGGCGGTGGTCCAGCGGGAGAAGAGCGCGGCGTCGGCGGGAGCGGCGGCAGGGTCGGGCAGCCAGGAGGAGGAGTCGGTGCTTTCGATGAGCAGCCAACCGCCGGGGCGCAGTGCGGGGACAAGGCGGCGCAGCGCGGCGAGACGGTCGGGGAGATGTTCCAGCACGAAGCGGGCGTGGATGAGATGGAAGGTGTCGGGAGGTAGCGGATCGGCGAGCAGGTCATGCCGCTGAACGGTGAGGTTGGAGTAGGTAGTGGTGAGGGGGGCAAGAAAGCGCGTGTCGAGATCGGTGGCCAGGATATGGCCCGCTGGGCCGATGCGCTCGCAGAGCCAGGCGGCGATGGAGCCGCCACCAGCGCCGACTTCGAGGCAGCGCCAGCCGGAATCGCGGTCGGGGTGGGTGTCGGGGCTGAGGTCGAGGGCGGCGAAGCGGGCATCAAGCTGGCGGATGGTGCCCGGATCGAACCAGCTTTCGAGGCCGGAGAGGCGGCGGCGCTGCTCGTGCCAGGCATTGTCGAGGAGATAGGTGGTCATAGGTGGTGAGACCTCGTGATGTGAGTGCGAGCGCGTCATATCTCTATGCTACATGTGGTCTGCAAGGTAGCTGGAAGAAGCAGTCAACGTGCGTTGGATACAAGGTGGATGAGGGCTTTGCAGTCATGGGCGGCGTCGAGGCAGGTGATGGCGGCGACGATGATGGTGACGGCGCGCGTAGTGCGTGGTAGGTGCGGATAGTGGCTGAACGTGTTGTAGAGGATGGCGAGCAAGGCGGCGAGCTTGACGATGGTGACGGCACGGAAGCCGAAGCGCGACCAGAGGCCGGACATGAGCGGATTCGCCTCGTAGGCAGCGCCACCAAAGAAGTGGATGGCGGCGTATGTCGTGCCGATGGCGAGCAGCGATGCGACGATGAAGGCCAGGAGGGCGGCGCGCATGATAGGATCGTGCAGAGCGGCGGTGATGCCGCATGTGGGCGCGGGTGTGGTTGGCATGGTGGGAACAGGAGTGGATTTTGTAGCGGTTACGGTTGGAGTGGAAGTTGGGGCGGGCGCATTGGATGGGCTGGGAGCCATGGCGGTGTCCTTTCGTGTGGTGAGAGCGCGATTCCTGAACGGCGTGATGCTGTATTCAAGCTCACACTGATTACGGGAATAGTATAGAATGTTTGTTCAATAAGTGCAAGGGGGGAGCGAAGGAGCGGCCTCGGCCATACATGGCCGGAGCGCAGACGAAGGGGCATGAATGCCAGGGAAATCCCGGACAGGGGATACAACGTATAGCGAGCGGAGTGATGGGGAGTTCTCGGCCTAAAGGCTGCGGCTAATCGCGTGCGGAAGGTGCGGCGTGGGGCGGACATGTGTGCTGTGCAGAGGAGATGAGCCACCAGTGTTCATGCTGGCAGTTTGCTATATCGCGCGTGTCGCCCAGCGGGGAATCGCGCTGTGCGCAGGCCGCTCAGCTTGTGGCGTTAGCTTGTCGCTGGCTGACGCTGTGCGCGGGCCATCAGCGCTAGCCCCGCCGCGACGAGCAGGAAGACAGCCGGGATGAGCGCCCACCAGCCGATAGCGAAGAAGAAGCCGATGGTGCAGAGGATGAGCAGCACCGCGCCAACCTCTGGCATGACCATGACGAGGATGGCGCCAACGCACGCTACGATGGCCACCAACGTCCCAATGAAGAGATGTCCACCGTTGTTGGTGATGCCCGTGATCTGCCCAACGGCGCGCACTGAGGAATTGAGGATGTTGATGATGAAGCCGACGACGCCTCCGACAAGCCCGGAGATCAGCGCGAGAACGCGCAGTGTGACTCTCATGGCCGGTTCCTTCTTGTTGTGATGTGCGCTTGGCGCGAACCTGGACCGCGTTCTGGCCGCGGATGCCTAGCATAGGGAGCACAGTAGCGGCGTGACATCGTGTTCCATCGTGTCGAAGGCCGCACCAAGCCTATATGGGAAAACAATATGCGGCAGGGGACGTGCAAGATTAAGACCATGATCGGGTATGCTGGTTCGGGGTAGCGCGCCGTAGCAACATGTGGAATGCGCGCATAGACGGGCTGTGCTACAATGCCCGCACGATACCTGCGCAGCGCGCGATACACGTGGAGAGCGAGTGGGCGTGTTGCGCGAGAGCCACGAGAGATGCGATGGAGGGTAGCGCCAGATGAGCCAGTTGCGGGTGTTCATCAGCCATGCTAAGGAGAATACGGCGTTTGCCGAGTGGCTGGCCAGCGATCTGCGCCGCGCGGGGGCGGATGTGTGGCTCGACGCCAGCCATCTCGTAGGCCCGGGCGACTTTCTCGACAGGATCAACCGGGCGCTCAGCAATCGCGATATCCTCGTTCTCGTGCTCTCGCCCGCCGCGCTCGCGTCCAAATGGGTACCCGACGAGATGCATGCCGCCATCCTGCGCTACAAGGATGGCTTCATGGGTGCGCCGCTCGTCGTGGTGGCGCAGTCTGTCCCGCTGCAAGACATTCCTCCGCTCTGGGCCGTCTACAATCGCATTGACATCCCCAGGGACTATCGCGGTGATTATCAAGCATCTCTGCCAAGTGTATTGAAAGCGCTGAGTCTGAAACTTTCTCTTCCGCAACCGTACAAACCTGCGACACTCACGCCCGCAACGGAGACTCCTTCGATTCCTGCTCCTTCACCGTCGGCCGCCGCGTCTGCTTCCGCGCCGCAGAGGCAGGCTGCCCCACCAGCATCGTCACCTGCACTGCCGATAGCTCCTCCTGCTCCCGCGCCGCAGAGGCAGGCAACCCCAGCACCTCGTCCGAATCCTACTTCTGCGCCCTCGCCCGCCCCGCAGGTGGCTCCGTCACCGTGGGCCTCTGCGCAACCGGCGCGGAGAGATTTGCCACTCAAACGCTCTGCTTCTGTGCCGGTCCCTGCCGGGCCGGTGGTGTCGCGGCGCAAATTGTTGATAACGACCGGAGCCGTAGCGGCGAGCTTGACAACCGCTGGGGGAGTGGCGTTGTGGATTCACTCCCGCAGTTCTGGCCAGCAGCATTGGCGTGTCAAGACAGGTGGACCTGTGATTTCCTCGCCAGTGGTGGCGAACAACGTAGTCTATGTCGGTTCGGAAGATGGCTCCCTCTACGCGGTGGATGCGAGTGCGGGCAAGCCGCGCTGGCGCTTCCCGACCGGCAATAAGGTGGTGTCCTCGCCAGTGGTGGCGAACGGCGTGGTGTATGTCGGCTCAGGTGACGATTATCTCTACGCGGTGGATGCGAGTGCGGGCACGCTACGCTGGAGGTTCCCGACGGGTGGCGAGGTGGATTCGTCACCAACAGTGGCGGACGGAGTGGTCTATGTCGGCTCAAGAGACTACTCCCTCTACGCGGTGGACGCGAGTGCGGGCACGCAACGCTGGAACTTTCAAACGGTCGGACCTGTGCTCTCGAAACCTGTGGTGGCGAACGGAGTGGTGTATGTCGGCTCAGATGATGGCTACCTCTATGCGGTGAATGTCTGAGCGCCATTCGCCACGTATGCGCTGCGGGTCGTCGTTCCACCGTTGGCGAGAGATTGAGAGCGCGAAGGATGGCCGGAGGAGGGCGCACGCCGTGCGCCCCTACGGGTGGCAGGTGGCTAGCGGATGTGCTGGCGCGGGATTGGGATGAAGACGGTGTGGACTACAGGCGAGGGGCAAGTTTGTTGTAGTCCTCGTGGGTGCCGATCCAAAACCAGGTGACGGTGTCGCCGTCCAAAATGCCGATTGCACGGTAGTGCTCGCCTGCGCGAGCCGAATAGATCGAAGGATCACGTTTGCCTATCGGCTTGAATTGCAAGCTCGGATGTCGTGGGTTCTGCTTGAACAATTGATAATCAGCGCGGGCCTGGCGTTGCGCTCGTTTGGGCAGCGCATCAAAGAGCGTCCGAAAACGTTTAGTGCGCTGTGAATGGAACATTATTCCCAGCCGCCGTCTTCCACGTCGCCAAGCGCAATGTCGGCGCGGGCTTCGGCGGCGAGGCGTTCGAGGGTCTCCTGGCCCTGGGGGCTGCTAACAATGGCATCCCACTCTTGCTCATCCAGCCACGCCTCGATTTGCGCGGCCAGGTGACGTTGCGCGTCTTCGGAAAGCTGCTGCTGCGCCTGCTCAAATACCTGGCGCAATTCGTCTACCATTGCATGATCTCCCCAGGTTGTACGCGCCTCACCGCACGATACATATATGCCCGTCTCCTTCACCCATGAGTATAGCATACTGGATTAGCGGATGTGCTGGCGCATGAAGGTGAGGACGATGCGGTCCAGGCGCAGGTCGTTGGGGTCGTGCAGCAGCCGCTCTTCGAGGTTTTCGCGGGCACCGTAGCGTTCGAGTGCGGCGTAGGTGGCGGCGTCATACGCGCCAGTGAGGGGGCCGGAGTAGTCGCCGGAGCGGGTGAGGAGTTGCTGTAGCTCGGTCGCCAGCGCCGCGTCAATGGGCAGGTAGTCGTCGGAGGTGGGTTTGAGGAAGTAGAGTTCGAAGAGGTCTACCAGCCGGGCGAGTTCGGCGATGGGTTGGGGATGGTCATCCACGCGCAGATCGAGTAGCCGGTCGTTGAAGCCGCCGTAGCCGCCCTTCGCGCGCACGACGAGCAGCGCCGCCGATTGCTGGCCGCGACTATCGCCGCCTGCGCGCTGGCCCGCCGCGAGCGCGGCGACGAGCCGATGCCAGAGCGGACCAGTGGCGGACTGGAAAGTTTCGGCGAGCGCGGCAACGGTCTCCGCGCCGACGAGGATGTTGCCCTGTGCGGCGAAGTTTGGCCCGGCGATGCCGCCCGCCCAGGGATAGCAGCCGGGACCGGTGTAGGTGGCGGAGCGGCCCTGTGTATCTACGATGCCCACCTGGCGCTGGCTGGGGTCGGCGTCGGCGCTGGTGAGCCGCGCGAGCGCCTCTTCGGCGGATGCGCCATTGGCGAGCAGGTTCAGCCCATCGGGACCGTAGGCGGTGTTGGCCCAGGATTGCGTGGCGATGGCGCCCGCGCCCGCGCGTGCCCAGGGCACCACCGCGCCGACGGCGAGAAACTTCGACTGCACGGCGATGCCCAGGTCGCCGGTGGCGGGGTCGCGGCCAACGATAGAGAAGGTCATGTGCGGGTTCCTCCTGTAATAGCGGGCGGTTAAAATCGCGCGACGAGAGAGCGGGCGGTTGAAACCGCGCCTGGATGGCCCCTGGCCACGAAACCCGCCGTCGCGGGTTGGGGAGAGAGGCGCCAGCGATACAAGGCGGGCAGACAGGAATGTCCGCCCCACCTGGACGCCAGCGGTACAAGGTGGCTATGGATGGCGGGCGAAGAAGTCGCGGACGGCGGAGAAGTACATGTCGGGCTGCTCGACGTAGGTCATGTGGCCTGCGTCGGGGAGGATGACCAGTTCGCTGGCACGGATGCCAGCGGCGAGGTCGCGAGCGGCGCGTGGGGTGCAGGTGCGGTCGTGGTCGCCGGTGAGGATCAGCGTGGGTTTGGTCACGTCGCCGAGGCGGTCTTCGTACTCCATGGCGTAGGCGTTGGCGGAGAAGTAGGCCAGCACTTCGGGAGCGTAGACGATGCGATCTTCGTCGGCCATGTAGCGGCGATAGGCGTCGCTTTCGGTGGTGGCGAAGTGGAAGGGCATCTGCAAGCGCATGATTTCGGCGAAGTCGTCTTGCGTCTTGGCATGCGGCTCCAGATCCCACGAGCGCGTCACCTGCTCGCGCAGAGCTACTGGTTCGAAGGTGGCGAGGTTTTCTTCGACCTCTTTGCCGGTCTTGGTGAAGCTGGCGGTGCCGCTGGAGATGACGTAGTGCGAGGCGTTGCCCTGTTCTACTGCATGCACCACAGAGACCATCGCGCCGAAGGAGTGGCCGAGCAGCGCGTAGCGGCTGAAGCCGAGCGCGGCGGCGAGTTGCGTCACATCCTGGGCGAAGCGGCTGAGGCTGAGCGTGCTGGGGTCCACGCGCTCAGAACGTCCCTGGCCACGCTGATCCACATAGATCAGGTAGAACTGATCGCTGAGCGTGTCGAGCCAGGGGTGCATCTCGGTGTGATCGAGGCCGGGGCCGCCGTGCAGGATGATGAGCGGATGGTTTTGCGGTGAGCCGACGGGCAGATAGAAGATACGCGCGCCATCAATCGTGACATCCACAAGCCACCTCCCGATGTGTTGAGGACAGCGTTCGCCAGGGACCTGGTAGCGCTACCATACCATACGCGCGGTGGTGACGCCAGTTTAGCGCGAGGCGGGCAAAGGGCGAGGCGGGCCTCGCCCCTACAGACGCCGGGGGTTTGGGCAATGCTGGTTAGCGGAGCCGGTCGCAGACGGCGACGCATTCGATATGCGAGGTGAAGGGGAACATGTCCACCGGCTGCACGCTGGTGAGCCGGTAGCCGCTGTTGCAGATGATCTGGAGGTCGCGGGCGAGGGTGGAAGGGTCGCAGGAGACGTAGACCAGGCTGCGCGGGGCAAGCTGGGCGATCTCGCTGAGTGCGCGCGGATGGCAGCCCGCACGCGGCGGGTCCACCAGGGCGATGTCTACGCGCTCGTTCTGGCGGCGCAACGTGCCCAGCACACGCTCTAGCACGCCTTCGGTCACGGTGACGTTGGCGACGTTGTTGAGCGCGGCGCTGGCGCGGGCATCGGTGACGGCGCTGGGCTGCGATTCGATGGCGTGGACGTGGGTGACATGGTCGGCAAGGAACATCGAGAAGAGGCCGACGCCGCTGTAGCCATCCAGCGCCCAATCAGTCGGACGCGGGCGCAGCGCGGCGAGCGCCTGCTCCACCAGCACGGGGGTCTGGGCGGCGTTCACCTGAAAGAACGAGCCAGCGGAGATGCGGAAGGTGCGGTCGTGGACGTGCTCGTAGACGAAATCCTGCCCGATGACGACACGCCCGCGTCCGCCGGGCAGCCCCAGAATGACGACGCCGACGAGATCGGGCACCGCGGCCAGAATCGCTTCGCCCAGGGCGTGCGGACCGCCGCCCGCGTCTATGGCGCTGCCGGGGCGCGCCTCGATGGCGAGCAGGCCAGCGGGCTGGGGCGGCTCGTGCCCTGGTGGCGGGGTGTAGCGGGTGGTGTCCACGGCGTCTGGCTCTGGCGCGGCGACGGCCACGCGCAGGGTGAAGCGTTCGGCGTAGTCGCTGGCCGCTTCACCCCAGTTGGCGCGTATCCAGGCGCGCACGTTCTGATAGAGCGTATCCAGCGCCGGATGGACGATGGGGCAGTCGGGCATATCGAGCACGTCGTGGCTGCCCGCGCGGCGGAAGCCGATGGCGCCGTCGTCGCCGATGGCGAACTGCGCGACGGTGCGATAGCGCCAGGGGTCCGCGCCCGGCGGCATGCCGATGGTGTTGCGGACAGGCGGATTGGTGAAGCGGCCAACGCGGGTGAGCAACTGGCGCACGATGCGGGTCTTCCAGGAGAGCTGGGCGAAGTATGCCAGATGTTGCCACTGGAAGCCACCGGATTCGGTCAGATCGGGGTAGCGCGGCGGCACACGGTCGGGTGAGGCGCGCAGCACTTCGACGAGGGTGGCGCGGGCATAATTGCTGCGTTCGCGGGTCAGCCGGGCCGTCACCAGTTCGCCGGGGAGGCCGCCGGGCACGAAGACCGCGCGGCCCTGATAGCGCCCAACCGCGTCGCCGCCATAGGCCAGGTCGTTCAGCTCCAGCTCGATCAGCGGGCCGAACTCATCGGCATCGGGCCGCGCGCCTGCGTCGGGGCTATCGGCTCCCGGAAGCTCATCCTTAAAAGGATCGGTCTCTAGAGACTGTGACGTCATGCTGAGGAACCCGTTTCCGCGAAAATCGCACGTGACAGACACTTATCCACCCGGCACGCCAGCCGAAAGCACCATCCTGAGCAGGGCCGCGTACCGCCATTGTAGCATATTGGAATGCCGTGCGCTCTCGGCCATGAATGGCTGGAACACAGCGGCGCGGGTGTGCCCACCTCGGCCACAAATGGCCGGAGCACAGGTGACATGTGCAAACTCTCGGCCATGAATGCCAATCGCGGGTGAAGGGAAGTGGTGTGGCGGGGGAATGGATCAGCCCCAGGAGCGCTGGAGTTCGCGGTGGCGCGTGCGGCGGCTGGAGAGCAGGGCGAGCAGCGATGCGCCGAGGCCGAGGCAGGCCATGGCGACGGTGACGACGCCGCCAACACAGGGGACGGCTTTGACTAGCTCGATCAGCATGACGCCTAGCATAGTGGCGACGATTGGCGCGCCGCGGCCTGCCGTTTCTCTGCCGCCGAGCAGACGCCCGCCGATCCAGAGGCCGGAGGCGATGGTGCCGACCACCGAGGCGACGTAGAGTCCCGCGACGAGCAGCAGCGCCAGGGGGATGCCGAGGCACGTGATGAAAAGCAGCGCCGCCAGCAGCGCGCCCACAAGCCAGGCGAGCGCGCCCAGCAGCACATTGAATGGGAAGGTATGGGACACCGCGCGCTCGACCTGCCGCAACTGGCGGGGATAGAATGCCGCCAGCGCCGCGCCAACGAGTCCCCAGAAGAGCAGATGGCCCCAGGGGAACGAGAATGGGCCGGTGAAGCCGAGCCAGCGCAGTGGCTCGACATTGGTGAGACCCAGGCCATCTTCAACGGGACCGGAGATATGGGTCTGGGCGTCGCGATGGACCGCGCCGCCGATGACCTGCACGCCACCGTAGACCGCAGCGCCGTAGCGCAGGGTCACATCGCCATGCAGAACGGTCACATTGCCATTGACGCGGCCCGAAATAGTGACGTTGCCATCGGCGATGGTGACGCTGCCATTGACCGCGCCGTTGATGGTGGCGTTTGCGCCGAAGACGGTGACGCTACCACAGATCCACTCGTCCTGACTCACCAACACATCTTTGCCGAATGCCGTCCGGCTGCCATCTGAGCAGGTAGTTGGGGTAGCGGGCGCGCCAAGCGCGGTGGTGGGGGAAGGTGGCGATGCGGTGGTGGCAGAGGATGCGGTGGGAACGGAGAATGTTGGCGGTGTGAGCGGAGCGAGCGCGCGGCCAAACCATGCCGCAGTGAGGGAGCCAGCGGAGCCAGGGAGCAGGCCAGCCGCGAACGAAAGCGCCAGCACCAGCGCGGCCATGCTCACCAGCGAGAGCCATTCGCTACGCGCTGTATCGTGGGTGGGGTGTGCGGATACGGGTGGCGCGGGATGACGTCCACCGGACGCCCCGACGGCATCGGTGGGGTGTGGGTGCGGCGGTGGGCACGTGTGGACGGGCATAGGGATCTCAGGCCTCGCGAGTCAGGTCCGTAGAGGGGCGGGCGACGCGCAGCCAGTAGACCAACGCAGCGCCTGGAATCGCGGCGAGAGCAACCATGAAGCCTTCGTTGGAAGCGGCAGCGCCAAGCATGGCGAGCAGGTCACGGATCAGCCCCAGCAGCGCGACGGCGGACGCAATGAATGTGCCGAGCAGCAGCAAGACACTGTTAGGCGCGAGCAGCGTGAACAGGAAGCCGGAGATCAGCGCGAAGACGATGGAGACGGCGAGCGTGGCGAGCGCGACAGGCGCGCCACGGCGGATGTGCCGGTGTGTGGGGATGCGCGCGGAAATGATGGTGGCCTGCCGTTGGGCGATGCGCGCCATGACGGCGGTGGTGAAGAGATCGGGAGTGGGCACGGCGCTAGAGTGAAGGGTGATGCCGGTTTCGCGGAGCCAGGCTTCTTCGCGGCGGCGCTCGGCGTGCCAGGGCGAGAGCGCCGGGGAGGCCATAGGTGATGAGGGCGATGAGGGCGATGAGGAGCGGATGAGGAAGCGGGATGAGGAGAACAGCCGGGCTGGCCGCCGCGAATTGAACGAACGCGCATGTGTCAGCGCGATGTAAGCGGCGGCGATGCCAGCCAGCAGATCGGGGTGTCTAGTGGTTCTCCTCACGCTGGCTGCCTCCGTTTTCCAGGCGGCGGCGCGCATCGGCGGCGCGGGCCTCAAAACGCTCTGGGTCTATGCCTTTGGCCTTGATGGTGCGCCCAACCAGTTCGCGGGCGCGGTGCAGCCGCGCCTTGACCAGCGCGGGCGTCAGGTGCAGAGCTTCGGCGATCTCTTCGTAGGAGAGGTCGTGCCAGTAGCGCAGCACCAGCACGGCGCGATACTTCGGCGGCAACACGCTGAGAATCTGCTGCATCTCATCGGAGGCTTCAGCGGCCAGCGCGGAATCTTCGGGGCCGAGGCTGAGATCGGCGATCCATTCGAGGAAGGGCACGTTCTCCAGCGGGAGCGCCAGGAACCGGCGGCGGCGCAACTGATCTATCGCCAGATGCGAGGTGATAGAAAGCAGCCACGTGCTGAAGCGGTGGCTGTCTTTGTAGGTGTGCAGTTGCGTGTAGGCGCGGACGAACGCTTCCTGCGCCACATCCTCAGCCTCGGTTGGGTTGCTGAGCATGCGGTAGGCGACGTTGAAGACCGAGTCTTTGTACTTCTCGACGATTTGCGTATACGCTTGCTGATCGCCGGCCAGTGTCCGGCGGACGAGCGTAACGTCTTCTTGCATTTCCACGGTGCGAATCGCACTGGCCCCTTCGGTGGTGCGTTGTGCCTCAGACGCGGCGCCCGCGGAATGACCAATGCTCAGAGCGGCTCCACTCGTTCCCACCCTGTGCCTCCTTCTCACGTCGAGACTGGACATCTCCGGCAATTGAGCCGCTCAGGGTTGTGGCCTGAGCGCCGGATACTGCCACCCTCGCGTCAGGAGCGTTTGGTCACTAAGGAGTACCTCGTGAGGTTGCGCTCCCACCCTGTATACGCGAATGGGATGATGAGGTTGCAACATCACCCCAGACTCTCTGGAAAAATACCACCGGGATATTGAGCTTTGATGAGAATCTTACGTCAGCCCCACGGCCTGTGACTGTGGCGTAGTTCACGATTTGCACCTGTCTTTTGGCCGAGGGCAATGGCGGAAAACGTCCGACACGACGCTGTGTATCTCTGGCGCGACAGCAAACAGCGTGCCAATATGCACGCACGCCATGGATGCGCCATGGATGCGCCATGGATGCGCCATGGATGCGCCATGGATGCGCCATGGATAGGACGCGCGACGGTGCGGAGATTTTCAGCCGTGGGGGTGATGATGCTCGTCGTGGTCGTGTGGATCACCGCCCGGTTCGTCGTGTGGTTCGTGAGTCCAGGCGTGGGGGTCGGTTCCATCGGGCAAGCCAGAGGGGTCTACGTGGATGTCTACCATGGCCGCGCCAGGGATGTGGGCGAGCACTTCCTGGCGCACGCGCTCGGCGATGGCATGCGCGTCGGCGAGGGAGAGTGAGCCATCCGCGCTGATATTCAGAGCGATGTAGAGTTGACGGCCTGCCCAGCGGGCGCGGACATCTTCGATGCCCGCGACGCCCGGCACTGCGGCTGCCTGCGCGCGGACCTTGGCGATGATGTCGGGGTCAACGGCGTCGAGCAGGCGCGCGAAAATATGGCCGCCGACATCTACTAGAATGTAGAGGATGGCGACGGAGATCAGCAGGCCCGCGATGGGGTCGGCTTCCGGCACGCCCAGCCCCGCCAGCGCGAGGCCAGCGGCGGCGGCGAGCGAGGTCAGCCCGTCGGCGCGCGAATGCTGGCCGTCGGCGGCCAGCGCGGCGCTATGCAGTTTGCGGCCCATGCGCATCTTATATTCGGCGAGCGCCTCGTTGCCCACGAAGCCGATCAGCGCGGCGAGGATGCCCAGGCCGATGCGCGACGGCTGGGCGTGAGTGATGAGCCGTTGATAGGACTCGTAGGCGGCGATGAGACCGCTGGCGGTGATGACGAGCGCGATGAACGCGCCCGCGAGGTCTTCGGTGCGGTGGAAGCCGTAGGTGAAGCGCTGGGTGGCGGGGCGGCGCGCCAGCAGGAACGCGACCCAGATGGCGGCGGTGGTGAAGACATCGCCGAGATTGTGCAGCGCGTCGGAGAGCAGGCCCGCGCTCTGGCTGAGCGAGAAGACGAGCAGCTCAATCGCGGCGACCACGAACATGCCAGCGGTGGCGATGGCGACGACGCGTAACGCTTCGCTGCTGCCCACGCCCGCGAGATGCTCATTGGGGGCATGGCTGTGGCCGTGGCTATGGTGCTGCTGTGCTGAGGTCATGACAGGCGCCTGCTATTTTCAAACCGTGCGGGTGAGTACACACCGTAGGTCGGTACTGATCTGAAACCAGTATAGCAGACGTGAGGGCGAGGCGGCAGCCTGGGAAGAAGCGGCGCGTTGTCAGTATTGCTTGCTTTCCGCCACTTCGACGATCCAGGCGCGTGGGTTATCCATGATCGTGCCCTGGACACGACTCCACACGCCGCGCATCGCGACGAGGAAGGATTCGGCTGCGTCGCGGGTGTCGAAATCGAGGTCAATCATGACGAAGTTAGCGTCGTCTACCGGCCGCAGAATCTGGTAGCGCCGCACGCCCGACTGTTCGCGGCCAACGGGGTCGCTGTCGAAGGCTTGCTTCCAGCCGTCGTAGCTGGGCACGGGATGTTCGATGCGCACGGTGGGCATACTGGCTGCTCCTCTCTGTGATGCGTCGCGGCGCTATAGCTCACGTGTGTGATGGCCACGTTGCGAGAGAACGGGTACGCACTGGCGAGGTTCGCGTGTTGTGCGCGTTCTCGTGCTGGTATTGGGGCAGCGTGGTCCTCAAGAAGTCAATAGGAGGGCTGGCCAGGCGCGCATCTTTCGGTAGTTTTGCGGTGCGTACCGCGCTGGCGGTACGGATTTGCCTGGATGGCCGTCTGCCATGATGCTTTAGACGCGCGCGGCGCCACGTCCGCCGGTGAAGGCGCGCACGATGAGCAGCAAGACGACCGCGCCGACAAAGGAGACGATGACGCTCCAGATGTTGATGCCGGTGACGCCCGATCCACCGAAGAGCGAGACGATGATACCGCCGATGACGCCGCCGATGATGCCGACGACGATGTCGCCGCCGAGGCCGAGGCCACCACCGCGAATCAGCCTGCTGGCGAGCCAGCCTCCGAGCGCGCCGACGATAATCCAGGTGACGATCAAGCCGAGCATGGGGATCTCCTCCTTTGGGCAGCGTGTGGTCCTTCGCGCGCCCCAGCGCTCCGTTGCCAGGGCAGATATGCATAGCACGCGTGCAGTTTGTGTGCCACGCGCGGCCTGCCACGTCTTGGTCGCGTCTATTGGTTGTGTGTTGCCGATTGCCATCGGGTCTGCTAGACTGCGCGCAACGTAACGCGGCGAGGCGCATGCCCGGCGATTGGAGACCCTCTGATGAGCGACGAAACCAGCAATGCGAGCGGCTTCGACTTTGGCGAGATCACCGGCAGCGTGGGCGAGTCGCCAGGGGTTGGTGGACTGGGGCCTGGGTTTGAGGGCGGCGGGACAGCGGTTCCGGCGGTCCCGCTGGCGGGCGAGCATCCGGCTGGTGTGGCGGAGCAGGCGCATGTCTCGTTTCGCACGGCGGCGCTGTATTCCAGCGGCAACTTCAGCGCGGGCATGTGGTACGCGCTCAACAATTTCATTCTGCCGCTGTTTCTTGGCCCGCTGAAGATGGCGCCGATCTTGATTGGCCTGCTCTCCAGCACCCGCTCAGCCGAAGGCGCGGTGTTGCAGCCGATTATCGGCGCGTGGAGCGACCGCCTCTGGACGCCGCGCTTCGGTCGCCGCCGCATCTTCATCGTGCGATTCGTCCCGATCTGCGCCTTCTTCGTGATTCTCACGCCGTTCGTTCCGGCACTGTCGAGCAGCGGTCCACTGGCCGCCCTGCAGCGTGCGCTTGGTATGGATCACACCTTCTTCGTGCTGGCGCTGGTGGCGCTCGCAATCTTCCTCTTCACGCTGACGTTTAACATCATGTACGACCCGTATCAGGCGCTGCTGGCGGACATCACGCCGGAAGCCCGGCGCGGGTGGGTCAACGGCATCTTTCAGATGTTCGGCGCGGGCGGGCAATCCTTCATTCTGGTCGTCGGCGCGGCGAGCTTGCTGGATGTCAACGGGTTGTTCGTCTTCTGCGGGATCGCGCTGGTGCTCTGCTTTATTCCTACGGTGCTAGGGGTGCGCGAGCCGCGTGTGCTGCCAGGGGCGAAGGCGTCGCACCGCTACACCGTGCGCGATTATTGGAACGGCATTCGGGCTGATCCGCAGATTCAATTGTACTTTGCCAACCAGGCGTTTCTGTGGTTTGGCATCAATGCGATCACGCCATTCCTGACACTCTTCGCCGAGAAAGAGGCGCACTTTTCCGCAGCGGCGGCGCTGTCGCTCAGCTTCATCTTGTTGCTCAGCAGCGCGGTATTCGTCTGGCCGTTCGGCTTCCTGGGCGACCGCATCGGCCTCAAGCAGGTGTTCATCCTGGGGATGATCTGCATGGCGGGCGCGGCCATCGCGGGGACAATCACGCATGCGATCACGCCGCTGTATATCATCGTGTTCGTGGCGGGCATCGGCAACGCGGCGCAGACGGCCAGCTCGTTCCCGCTGATGACGCGGCTCGTGCCAGCGGACCAGATGGGCCTCTATACGGGCATCGAAAGCACTGTCACTTCTGTCGCCGCGCCAGTTTCAGCGTTCATCGCTGGTTTGTTCATCCAAACGATGGGCTACTCGGCGATGTTTCCGTTCGTGGCAGTGATGTTCCTGGCGTCACTGGTGCCGCTGGGGCTGCTGCGGGTCGAGAAGTCGCGCGTGCAGCAGGCGTTGCGCGCCGCGCATGGCCAGACGGCGTGACCATGCCAGAGTTGGGCGCATTCGCTCGGTGGTTGGTGTCATGATCGCGCGATTAGCGCGGGCCGACAAGGGTGTGGCGGATGAGCATGAGGCGGGTGAGTGGACCGAGGCCGCCAGGAACGGGGGTGAGCGCGCCCGCAACCTCGCGCACGCCGTCTTCGGCCACATCGCCAACCATGCGGCCGTCTACCGCGTTCATGCCAGCGTCGAGCACAACTGCGCCCGGCTTGACCATGTCGGCGGTGACATAGGCGGGGCGTCCGACGCTGGTGAAAAGGATGTCGGCCTGGCGAGTGACACTGGCGAGGTCTATAGTGCGCGAGTGGCAGAATGTGACGGTGGCGTTCTCGCGCAGAAAGAGCAGCCCCGCTGGCTTGCCGCCGACGTTGCTGCGGCCAATGATGACGACGTTCTGCCCCTGGATGGGTATCTGCGCGGCGTGGAGCAGTTCTAGCGCGGCATCGGCGGTGCTGGGCACGTAGCTAGGAAAACCAAGCATCAG
Source organism: Ktedonobacterales bacterium (assembly GCA_030167145.1). Classification (GTDB taxonomy): domain Bacteria; phylum Chloroflexota; class Ktedonobacteria; order Ktedonobacterales; family JADMIN01; genus SMAG-U1939. The sequence continues at coordinate 2,898,021 of CP126532.1, forward strand.
CCGTCCGGCGTTGCGTGGGCCGAGACCGTCTACGTCTTTCTCCGGCGCAAGCACTTCGGTGACGACGCGCTGACGGATATGGCCAGGCAGCGGCAGCAGCAGCACGACGCCGTCCACATCGCCACGCGCCCCCAGCACGGCCAGCTCAGTGCGCAGCACGGTTTCGGCGATATCGGCTGGGTAGCGGCGCAACGCACAGCCCAGGCCGATGCGCTCGCAGGATTGCGCCACCTGCGCGGCGTAGAGCGTGGCGGTGGGGTCGTCGCCGGAGGCGATCAGTGTCAGGTGGGCGCGACGTCCACGCTCGTGAGCGATGCGCGCCGCTTCGGCGGTGAGCGTGGCGCGCAGGGCGGCGGCCAGTTCGCGGCCATCCAGCATTGTCGCGCTCATAGGCATGCTCCTACTTTTTCGACTCCACGTGCGTTTGTTCTGTGCTCAACGCCGTCACATAAGGATGGTATGGTTCATCATCCCAGGAATGCGGCCACCGCGTCAAGGAAACGCTGACTCTCGCGCAGCAGAAAGAACATATAGCCATGGCACAGGCGCACAGAACAGCGAATGCGCCAGGGTAAAAAGGGTGCAAAGGCGCAAAAAGGTCCATATGCCGCATATCGAACTGGCCCTGGACGGGATGGCCGCGCTGGCCTATAGTTCGGAGCGTTGAGGGCGTGGCGTCGCGGTGACCAGAGGAGGCGCGTGGGTGATCCGGCTGATTTTGATTGACGTGGATGGCACGCTGGTGGGTAGGAATGGTGTGCATCCAGCCACCTGGGAGGCCTTAGAGCAGGCGCGTCAACGGGGCGTGCATCTTGGACTCTGCACGGGTCGCCCTGGATGTGGGCGCGCCCTCGCACACGCGCGCCGGGTGGCTCCCGCTGGCTTGCACATCTTCCATGGTGGTGCGGTGGTGTCGCTCCCTGGCCAGCCCGCCGCCTATTGCAGCATGCTGCCCCGCGACGCCTTTCATGCGCTGGTGGCCGTCTCGCGGCGCGAAGGACAGCCCCTGGAAGCCTACACCGAACGCGGCTACTTTCTCGAATGGGAGACGGCGCTGATCCGTGTTCACGCGCGGCATCTGGAGATGGAGCCGGAGGTCTGTGATCTGCTCGAAATCGCGACGCCCGTGGTGCGCGCGCAGTGGGTGGTTGACGAACAGGACTGGCCGCACTTTCGCGCGCTCACCGCGCTGGCGGGGGAGATTGAGATACAGCCCGCCACCGCGCCATGGTCGCCGGGGACGGTCTTCGCGAATTTGACGCGCGTGGGGGCGTCGAAGTCGAGCGCGCTGCGCTGGCTCGCGGGGCATTACGGGCTGGAGGTGAGTGAGGTGGCGATGATTGGCGATGCCGAGAACGACCTGGATGCGATGGAGGCTGCCGGATTGGGCATTGCGATGGGCAACGCCTCCGCAGCGGTGAAAGAGCGGGCGCGGCTGGTGGTGGGCGACGTGGACGCAGGTGGACTGGCCGAGGCGATTGGCCGTGCGCTGGCATGGTGAACGGCATGGCGCGGGTAGGATGGGGCCAGAGAGTCCGGTCGTGGGTGCGCGCGGGCGGGAGCGATGATATACTACGGCGTATCCATATGGTGAAAGGCCGCGCGGAAGATAGTGGCGGCAGAGAGCAAGTAGATTTTTCAGTATGACGGAGGAATCAGGCCATGGTAGTCTGTTCTCACTGCGGACGGGAAGCGCGCGACGATAATCGCTTCTGCCAGTTCTGCGGCGAGCTACTCGATAGCACGCGCTCGAACGGATATGTCGCGCCTGAGCCAGCGTTCTCCACGTCCCCACCCGCTGCGCCGCCGGACAGCGGCGAGACCAACGAAATGCCCGCCATCAACGCAGCCGTTGTGCCGCCGGTGGCGGTGGCGACCGTCAGCGGCCCCGCGTCGCAGGCGCAGGCGCTGAGCCGGTTGTTGGTGCGCAAGGCATCGAGCGAAGGCGGCGAGGAGCGCGAGTACATCCTCGCGCACAATGACATCGCCATCGGGCGCTCGCCGTCGTGCGATATCGTGCTCGAAGGTGACGAACTGGCGTCGCGTCGCCATGCGCTGATTCGTGTCAAGAATGGCGGCTACACCGTCGTTGACCTGGGTAGCATCAACGGCACATATGTGAATGGCTACGAGATTCGTGAGGAGAAGCCGCTGAAAGAGGGCGACCGCATCGCGGTGGGCAGCCACGAGATTACCTTTGCCGTCGGCGCGGCGGGGCCGAATGCTTCGGTCGCGGGCGAGCGGCTCAGTGGCTCGTATCCGGCGGTGGCGGCCAGCGTGGCGAACGGCGCGGATGCCATTGACCAGGACGATAGCAGTGAAACTGCAGAGATTCCGGCGGTGCATCCTCCGGTGCGCCTGACGAGCGGCCCCATCGTCGCTGTCGGTGCGGCGGCGGAGGCGGGCGAGACGGAACAGCCCAGCGACGTGGCGGAGGCGCAGGCCGACGATGGCGCGGGCGATGGCACGGTGACTGATATGCCATCGGCTGCGGCGTCCGCAGTGGCGCGTGCGGAGAAGGAGACGGCGCCGCTGAGCGCCGCCAGCGCCGAAGAACTGGAGGCGCTGAGCACGCAAATCTCGAATATCGCCGGTGTGCTGGCGCGCAAGGCCGACGAGGAGGCGCGCATCGCGACGCGCTATCGTGAGGCGCTGGTCGAACTGCGCGCGCAGGTGGAGCGGTTGATACGCCGCCAGGAAGAAGATGCAGCCGCGCCCGACGCGCCAGCGGCGCAGAACACCGAACTGGCCGAGATTGCGCGGCAGGCGGCGGAGAATCCACGCCACCTGGATTACCTGACCAGCCTGGCGACGCACGGCCAGGAGATCGCCGCAGCGCTGGAGGCGCCCGCGCAGCCCGCTGGTGTGCCGGTGGATGACCTGCGCGAGTTGCTAGAGCGTATCGCCGACGTACTGGGCTAGAGCAGGCGAAGGATCTCATGGCAGAGCAACGCGACTTCGACGTGATCGTGATCGGCGCGGGGCTGGGCGGCTTGCTGTCAGCGGCGCAATTTCTGCGCCGGGGGCAGCGCGTGGTGGTGGTGGAACGGCTGGCGCATCCGGGCGGGCGCTTCACGGCGAAGACATTTCAGGGAGCGCAGGTCAGCACGGGCGCGGTGCATATGCTGCCCTTCGGCACCAATGGCGAACTGGCGGGGATGCTGCGTGCGCTGGGCATGCCGCACCGGATTCATGATTCCGAGGTGTTCGCGTCGTTTCATGTGCGCGGCAAGCAGTATGTCTGCCAGTCGCTGGCGCAGTTGCTGGGGGTGCTGGGTCCGCGCCAGTTCGGGGAACTGGTGCGGCTGGGTGGGCCGATCTTCCTGGGCAAGCCAACGCCGGAAGAGCGGACGATGTCCTTCGCGGCGTGGCTGGAGCGGCGCATGTCGCGGGCGCGCTCGCCGGAACTCTACGCCTACTTCGAGCGACTGGCGCATTTCGCGTTGAGCGTGGATCTGACCGACATCACCTATCCAGAGGTCTGCGAGATCACCAAGAATATGCTGCGCTACGGGCCGCCGGGGATCGTGGATGGCGGCTGCGCGGCGCTGACGGGGGAACTGGAGCGGCGCGTGACCGAGGGCGGTGGCGAGCTGCGGCTGCTGCATGACGTGCTGGCTATCGAGCACGACGGCGCGGCGGTGCGCGGGGTGCGCGTGCGCGACAAGCAATCGGGTGACGAGACGTTGCTCTGCGCGCCGCTGGTGATCAGTAACATTGGCCCGCAGATGACCAAGACGCTGACCGGGATGAGCGCGCCTGCGGATGCGCCCACGGTGGCGATATCGGATGGTGGGGTGGGACACAGGCGCCACGAGGCGAGCGGGCTGAAGGTGCATTTGCTGAGCGATGTTTCGATTATTCCGCACAAGGGCATCATGTATTGCCTGGATACCGAGCGCATCGCGGGGATCGTGCAGCCGAGCAACAGCGACCGCAGGCTGGCGCCGCCAGGGAAGCACTTGCTGATTACGCACCAGATTCTGCGTAGCGACGATATGAACGCCGAACGCGAGGCGGCGCGGGCGGACCTGCGGCGGCTCTTCGGCGAGGCGTTCGGCACGAAGATTCGGATTTTGACGATGAGCCAGTATCGCGGCGAGTGGCCGGTGAACCGCGTCGCGCAGGGCGAGGATGTGACACCTGGCACCGATCTGGCAGGGCTGTATCTGGTGGGCGACGCGGTGAAGCCGTCGGGTTATCTGATGGTGGAGGGGGTGGCGCAGAGCGTCAACTCGCTGCTGGACCTGCTCGACGGCCCGCAGGCTGGCTCCGCGCGCCCGGCGCATACGCCGCGCAAGCCGCCCCGCGCCCGCGCGCTTCACTGGCTGGTGCGCCCGCCCACGCCGCACGCGGGGGCGTGAGAAACTGAGGCAAAACAAGGGCCAGCCAACTGGCTGACCCCTGGGATAGTTGTGATGCACGATCCACTACGAAATCAGCATGGAAGGGGAACGCCGCTGCAATTGGAAGTTGGCGGGTGAATCATCGCCACCGGCGCGGCGCTGTGCTGGCTGGCGTAGCCTGCATGTGCCACAGCGGACGGCAGGAATTGCCCGGCGGCCAGCAGCGCCGCGAAGATGCCGGCGAGCATCATACCCTTTGCCCAACGAGTCGCATGGCGAGGAAGCGCGTGAAATAACCGCATGTGTTCGCCTCCTGTCGGCGTGAACTGAACCGATGATGAGATATCCGAACAGTCAGGGGTATCAAGCTGACTCGAAGGATAGCAAACGATAATACAAAAGTCAAGAGAACTGTTTCAAGATAGCAGAAAGATAGGGTCATTTGCTGACGGCAATGTGCAAATTGCTGCAATTCTGCGCTGTATACCTAAAGAAAGAGTTCTTGAAGAAGCCAAAGCCGATGTCTTGGCCGTCGCGCAAGAACAATCAAATCGCTATCGAAAGCCGACTGCGCTGCATATGCCAGATTTAACTTGGCCAAGTCAACCTGTCCACGAAGCTCGTACTCTATACCCAAGGAGGTATAGGCTTGAGTAATAATTGCCGTATCCTTGTGAACTTCTGCCCAGTAGATTACATTGACAATGGCGTCAAAACGCTGCCTTTCGGGACGTAGTAGTTGACTACCTCTAATGGCCGAAAGCTGTGCGAGATAGACACCAGGTTCATCTTTCGCGGAGTTGGCGAGCTCAATCGCTTTCCGTTGATAGTTAAGAGCGCGCTCAATTCTGCGCTCGCGTTCGGAACCCAATGGCAGTTGCTCACCTAAGCTAAGAATTGCCTCAACAGCAGTAGTCTGTGCGCGATTGGCGAAAAGAGAGGATTCCAAAGACGCAAAAGTAAGCGCAGCTTGAGTGGCATAATCGTCTGCCTCCTGGTAGTGGCCAGAATAGAGGAGTAGAAGCGCCAGATACCATTTGACGCGAGTACTCGCCTCCAAGGGATTTGAGATAAACGATGTCAGCGTGCTAGCTTCTATCAGATGTTTACGTGCTGATTCCGCAAGATCCAAGTAGATTTCCGCCCCACTGGCATGAACGAGGAGTTGAAATTTGAAATCAGGTTTGACAAAGCCCGACAAGTCGAATGCATGAAGGCCATCTTGAAAGTCCTGAACCGCATGCCGTAGCCGTAAATCCGCTCGATAGACCAGTCCTCGCTGTTCATACAATCGCGCTAAGATTTCTTGCTCGCCTGGCATGTGTCTAGCAGCCTCAATTGCTGTGTTGAGCACAGGGAGTGCATCCAAATAGTGCCGACGCAAAACCTGAGCAGAAGAGTAGATCAATGCAAATCGAATGAATTGTCGACGAGACGAGATTCTTTGCCGCCCATTCGAGTTTGGAGGCTCTACATAGGCTCTGATGAGCTGAACTACATGCCGTAGCTTTGCCTTGCTCGAAACCCCTGTATATAGTGTGCTCTCTCGCAATAGATCGAAGCCGCGAGCGATGGTATCCTTCCTCTTTGGGACAAAGCCTGGCTCGGACATCCAATTGGGGTGATAATGCAATTCAGCGGGATAGCGAATTGCCAAATTGGCAGAAATGCCGGATGAATCAAGAGGAGAACCGCTAGATGGAAACATATTGGCTCTCCTGATGTCAGTCCACAAACCTTCATCACCCATAGGAATCGTGCATGACCAGTATACTACAAAAAGGAAAAGTGAATGCCGATTATATGATATCATCAGCAGGGCCACAGATCACTGTATGTAAGCAGTTGACCCTGCCGACGGCCTCGTGTCTACGACGGCAAATTAACTAACAAGTGGTAAGCAGTCCGCCACACTCGCCATCCCGGTGAATAGTGGCCATGGTGGCATGGGCAGGTGAAATCGCTGAGTGGCCGGCTGGCGCTGCGGCGCTGGCGGGGAGGAACTGCGCCACCGCGAGGAAGGCGGTGAACGCTGCTACGGAGACGGCCTGACGGACGACACGGGTGAACCACGGGGTGCGCGCTGGGTCACGTGGGGCTTGCCGTGGTGCGGGTGAGTTGGTTATGCTGTCGTTTGTGTTCATTGTGGTGGGTGCTCCAGGCGTCGGACGACGCCGGCTGTGAACAAGTAGAGCCATTTTTGCCGCCCCAACAGGCGGCGAATCACGCGATGAACTCATGCAAAAGTCTGGTCGCTCGCAAGCTGCAACTTGCTTCGATCAGGCTTTTGTTTGTCATTAGGTCGGCATAGCATCCACCCCCCCTTCCACTCAGTTTGCCGCTCTGGCGTCCGAGATGGCTCTCGCGCCACGTGCCGTCCGCCTCCCGATCCCTGCTATCGGTGATAGTGGGTTCACACACATGCACCCGCTATCTGGTCGGTGAGTGCGCCGCCGAGCCGGGAAACGTCCGCTCATTCGCAGCACCGCCTGTCCGCAAGTGCAGACAGCAGCATAAAAGGAAAAATGCTAGTACATATATAGCACTATTCACTGCGTTCATGTCAAGAGCGAGAAGTGTTCCACCGCATCATCACACTATATAAGAGGATATATCTGGTCAAGTTTCGTTGTAACAATCGAATTGCGCAACCCAAACGTATTGTCATATACGCGATACATACTGAGATATGATACTATCATCCAGGCGAGGACGCGCGGACACGAACGAGCTGGATTTTTGGCATACTGAGGCACGGAGCAGGCCGTTGCCGCAGCGCTACTGGCTTCGCAATGTGAGTTCGATGCAGGCACTGAGCGCGTATGTAGAGGCAGGCGAGTTTCGCGCCAGATGACTGGTTGCGGGCGCTGGGATGCAAAGCGTTACGATTGTCACACCTGCACAGCGCGCCGACGTGGATGCTCAACCAGCAGTGAGCCGCGCGCGTGTGACACATAACGCCGCGCGCTCATCCGCACTCAGGAACGGCAGACGGTCATCAGTGATCTCTACAATATCCAGCAGCCAGATGATGATATCGGCGGCGTGCTCGATCGCGCGCCAATGTCCAACTTCTAGATGCGCTCGCTGGGCATAGGCGTTGGTCAGCGCGCGCGTAAAGGTATCTAGCCAGATGAGCGTATATGCAGGATCGCCACGTTTTAGGTGGAGGAGACTCAGTTCGACTTCGCGCGCCAACTCGTCTGGCACATTCTCGACGAACGTGATGATCTCCGCGGGTGCTCTCATACATTGCTCCTATCCCCCAACCCGCCGACTGGCATCAGGGTTCGCCCGTGTCTGAGTGGCGCATAGTGGCGCGTGCCCACTTCGTATGTTGGCCTAACGTCATGTGATGATGAATTGTCACTTTCACTGCTAACTCTGCACAATCCCTTGCGTCGCTATCATATCACATGGAGAATGTCAATACATATACCGAATACTCGTACTTGTGCGCGCACTTTCTTGCACCAGGTGGCGGCCCTCTGGCATCGCCACCGACCCGCCAGGTAGCGATATGTCGCGGCTCTCTGTCGCGGCTCTCTGTCGCGGCTCTCTGTCGCCGTCAGACCAGAGATTGCCGCCGTGCTGTGTGCTGGTTGGCCACATAATACCAGAAAATGCATGATAAAATACCGGGACCGTAGCTCTTTGGCGTCGAATGGCAGTGGGGCGACAATGACGCAACATTCGCTGATTTCAAGGGGTGTTTCCGCATCTTAGCGCACGACCGCGCCTAGAGATGATAGGATATATTTCCTAATTGCGTCGTGGAATGGTCTTGACAATACTAGGACAATCAGGTATGCTTGGCAAAGCACGTTGCCAATTTGTGGAACAATTTTTCTATGGAACGTACCCTTATTGTGTACTGCTATTGTGGAAGGGATGATGCGATATGGTCTCGCCTACTAGCGGACGCCGTGGCGGCGGTAAGACCTATACGCTCAAAGAAGCCGGGCAGCATCTTGGCATAGATCAGAAAACGCTGCGCCGCAAAATGGATCTGCTCGGTCTCTCGCCAAAGCCTAGTGATGAAGATAAACGCGCCCTATTGCTCACATTGGACCAGGTGGATCTCCTGGCCAGTCATTTGCGTCGCATGCCAAGCGGGAACGTGTCCGCATTGCAAGAGATGGCGCTTCAGATCGTGATGGATCGCGAACGCGAGTGGCGGATGCGCAGCGAAGATCTGCAGCGCCATGAGCGCGATTTAATGGCCGAAATCGAGCAATTGCGGCGCGAGGTGCAGGCATTGCGAGCTGTGCGTAAGCCGTCTACCACGTCCGCTGAGATCGCTGTTGAGAAACACGCGCCCACGCAGGCCAAGGGCGACGTTGCCCATGCCTCGGATATGCCAGGTGAGAATTGACGCGACGGCGGATCGGCGCATAGACTGCTGACATTGGCCGCCAGAAGTCAGCCTCGTCGCTACGCAGCGCGTCTATGGGGACAGGCCATGGCGAGCCAGCAGGGGCAGGATCATAGCATATGGCGCCACCCGACACCTTTGATACCCGCACGCTGCGCGCGTTGCGCTCCGCCGACGCGCCATCGGTGCGGCGTATCCTCGATACCTCCGAATATACGCATGTGCGCTTCAATCCTGAAGAAGTGCCCACCTTGCTCGGCACGCTGCCCGCCTTTGGGGTGGCCAGCGCGCCGTCTGGGCGGCTGGCGCGCGTGACCACAGGTTCGCTGCGCGCGTTTCTCCTATTGAACTGGCTGGTGGCTCCGTCGGCCTGGATCGGCGGTTTCGGCGTTACATGGAGCGAAGGCGCGCGCTACGCTGAGTATCTGCGCGCGCTGCTGCCGCCGCTGGCGCGCGCCGCTGCCGCACGTGGAGCGACCCATCTGTATTATTCAGGTGGGAATGCGGAAAGCGATTGGCTGCGCGCCCCGCTTGAGGCGTGTGGATTCGGGCTGGTGACGCTGCTGCGCTCCTATGATAAGGACGACACGGCGCTGCCCAACACGACTGGCGCGAACGAGCGGGTGCGCGTGCGCCCATTTACTCCTGCCGATATAGAAGGTGTGCTGGCGGTGGAGCAGCAGTGCTTCGACCAGCTCTGGCGTCACGATGCCGCTAGTTTTCTCGATGTCGCGGCGTCGTATCCGTACTTTGTGGTGGCGGAAGATGACCAGGGCATCGCCGGTTATCAATTCAACACGCTGGATGCGACGACGGGCTATCTGGTGCGCATCGCCGTCCACCCGCGCGCGGCGGGCCAGGGCATCGGCGCGCGGCTGATGACGGAGGCGATTGCCTACTTTCGTCAGGAGCGGGTCTGGCGCATCCTGCTGAATACCGAGGAGCGCAACACCCGCGCGCGGGCGCTCTACGAACGCTTCGGCTTTCATCTCGTCGAGCCGCGCGGCTTTGTGCTGGGCGGTGCTATTGCACAGCTTGCTGCGCTGTAGACGTTGAGATTTTTGGCATGCGGGATGCTTGGGCCAAATTGTCCGTTGCCGGGTGTGGATTTTCGTGATACCATAGAAGCTCACACCTCATTTTCTCGGACCATTCTCTACCGTTCGTGTATCGTGGACGGAATCCTCTCACTCGTAACTCTCCAGTAGTGCGGAAGTAGTGCGGAACCGGCGGTGTAGGTGGTTGTCATTCGGGACGTGGCATAGGGGAGGCGGCTGGTGGAAGCCCAACAGGTTTGGCTGGCGGCGCTAGAGCGCGTGCGTCGCCGCATCTCACCGGGGGCGTATACAGCCTGGTTTAGCGGCACGCTGGGGCTTGCGCTTGAGCAGCGTATGCTTTCCGTCGCCGTACCCTCCACCTTTGCCAGCGAACACCTGCGTCAGCGCTTCGGCGAACTGGCGCGTATCGCTGTGAGCGAGGTGCTGGGCCTGAGCGCCGAGATTCGCTTCGTGGTGCGTGAGGTGACGGGTCCGAAGAACCAGACAACCAAGCAAACGTCAGCTAATGCCACCAGTGTCCGTAAACGTCGGGGCACGCGTGGCTCCAGCGTCACGCGTGTCGCGCTGGCCCGCCCGCCGCGCGTGGCTCCAGCGCCACTGCCGCCAGCGGCACAGATGCCGCTACTCTCGGCAGTCGAGCCGGTGGCGCCGGTGAAGTCGGTCTCGCACGTATCGTCCGCACCACCAGATGAGATGGTCGCCACACCTGATATGCTCGCGCGTGTACTGCCCGCATCACCCCAGCTCGCACGCGACGCTGTCCTCAGCAGGCCACGCGAGACCGCGACACGCTATCTCTTCGAGACATTCATCGTGGGCACGACGAACCGTCTGGCTTACGCGGCGGCGCAAGAAGTGGCGCAGAACCCCGGCGAACGTTACAATCCACTGCTGATTTACGGGGGTGTGGGTCTGGGCAAAACCCACCTACTGCATGCTATCGGCCATCTGACGCATCAGCGTGGCCTGAGCGTGGCCTATGTGACGGCGGAACAGTTTACCAACGAGATTATTGAGGCGATCCGCCTGCGCGCGACCGATGCCTTCCGGGCACGCTACCGCGAGGTGGATGTGCTGCTGGTGGACGATATTCAGTTCATCGCGGGCAAAGAGTCTACGGAAGAAGAGTTCTTCCACACGTTCAACGCGCTGCACGAAGCCAACAAGCAGATTGTGCTGAGCAGCGACCGCGTGCCCCAGGCGATGCGCCAGTTGCATGATCGCCTACGTTCGCGCTTCGAGTGGGGTTTGATCGCCGATATTCAGCCGCCCGACTATGAGCACCGGCTGGCGATTCTGCGCGCGAAAGCGGCGACGCTGCCCACGCCACTGACCGATGAGACGCTGGCCAGCCTGGCGCGCCCCGAACACGAGAGCATCCGCGCGCTCGAAGGCGCGCTCACTCGCGCGATGGCCTACGCGCGCATGCTGGAGCAGCCACTGACACCACGCCTGGTGGCCGACGCGCTGGCGCCACTGGCCGACAGCAGCAGCACGCGCCCGGTTGAGCCAGCGCAGGTGCTCGCGGCGGTCGCCGAACACTACCACTTCACCGTGGCGGAGCTTCAGAGTAAATCGCGCGAGCGCGCCATCGCCCGCGCCCGCCAGATCGCTATGTACCTGCTGCGCGAAGAGACCCCTACGTCGCTGGCGCAGATCGGCCAGCAGCTTGGTGGCCGCGACCACACCACCGTGATGCATGGCTGCGCCCACATCGCGCAGGCGCTCGCCCAGGATGACACGCTGCGCCGCGAGATCGGCGCAATCCGCGCCGCCCTGCACGGCTAGCCCACGCCGCTAGCCCGCCCCGCTGTCCGCGCGCATGATACACTGCATCGTAGAGGCGCCGATCTCCATCTACCGGAGCACCGGCCAGCAACCCAGGGGGCACACCATGTCCGCCGTACCGAAGCAACATCTACTCACCGCCGAGCAATTCGCTGCGCTACCACGCGAGGGATTGAGGTTGGAGTTGATTCGAGGAGAGATGCTCGCCATGCCACCAGCTTTTGGAGGTCACGGAAAAACGTCTATGCGTCTTGGCGTGGTGTTGGGCCAGTATGTCATAGCGCATTCACTCGGTGAGGTCTATGCCGCCGAAACGGGCTTCTTAGTTGCCCGTAATCCCGATACCGTGCGCGCGCCTGATGTCGCATTCATCCAAACGAATCGTGTACCACCCAGGGAGATGGATAACGAATGGGTTCCCGTGATCCCTGATTTGGTGGCGGAGGTGGTATCGAACGGCGACCGGAGCAAGGATGTGGCCGAGAAGGTGCAGATGTGGCTGGAAGTGGGCGTGCGGCTGGTGCTGGTCGCGCGCCCGCCAGAGCGCGTCATCGAGGTGCATCGCCCAAACGAGCCAGTGCTGACACTGCACGACGGTGACACGCTGGAAGGCTATGCTATTTTGCCCAGCTTTGCTGCTCCTGTCGCCAGCTTCTTCGGCTAGCTGGCCACCGCGAACATGTCCCCTCCTATGCCGCACCCATGCCTGTAGCCCTCGCTCGCGGCAGACCTCATGTGGCCACGCGCCCAACCTGGACGGTAACACGGGCGTACATATAGCACACTGCGGTTGACGGCATGCGCTATGGCATGTAAAATGCTTCGTGTTGCGATATATATGGCGCGCGTGGCTTCGCGGACGGCGTGTATTGGCTGATACGGGCTGATGCGGAAGAAGGCGGAGGAGTACGATGGCATCCCAGCGCACCGACCACCCATCCAAACGAGACGCCGGGGCAGTCGCCGCGCCACACCGCCGCTACTCCCTGACCCGCGACGTGGTTCGCGGCGCGGTCTGGGGCGACTTCGCCCTTGACAAAAAACTGCCCGGCACGCTGACGCAGATCATCCTCGGCTATGTGCCCGTGCTTGGCACGCTTGGCGCGTTGCGCGATGCCTTCGCCGACTGGCGCACCCGCGATCCGCTGGGTGTGGCGCTGAACCTGCTCGCCGTCTTTCCCATCGCGGGTGGCATCCCCAAGACCATCGAGGTGCTGCATAGCGCGCACCGGCTACACCACTCGCTTACCCATCCGCAGCCACAATCGGTTCCCGCCACGCACTGGGGCGACCGGGCAATAGGCTGCGTGCTCTCGCTGATTTTGCCAGTGGCGGGGCTGCTCTACGGGCTGGGTGTGCAGCGGATGACGGCGGCGCTGCGCGCGAACGACGGCGCCATTGCCGCGTTTACGCTGCCAGGAAACGTTCTGCCGTGGGCGCCATGGATCTTGCTTGTCATCGGATTCTTCCTCGGCGTGGTTCTCAGTGTGCGCTCGCACTCCTGGCTGGGCCTCTTCTTCCTGCCGGCGGCGCTTGTGTTGGGATTCACGCTGCTCGCGGCAGTGGCCTAGCGCTAGCATGTGGGCATGAGACGTATCCACAAGGCGTATCGGGAAGGAATGTCGCGGGGCGAGTGTGTTTCCACCGCATGCGGGCTTGCAGTATTTCCAACCGATGGGTGCGAACGAGGGCATAGATTGTGCAAGCATTTGGCCGCGATAGTTCTTCCTTCTCGTGGGGCTATTTTCGTATACGAGGCGTGTGCTCCTCTCCCTGGATTTTTGGCGTGCGTTCCGTTCCCCTTGTTCCGTTCCTTCATCCTATCTATACGGCAGAGAGTGCGTTTTCGTAGATTGCTCGCTGGAGCCTGCCGCTGGCGCTGGTATGGCGCGAAAGCCAGATGGCAAGCCAGAGAACACGCCTGTTCTTATCGCGGCATTCCCGTGTCATCATGTCGTGGGCCGAACCTCCTGTTTGCGCGACGTAGCCTTCTCGAGAGCATACATGAGACGCCTGGACGGCGTTCGCTAGAGATAGCGGGCAAACATCGCAGGGCGTCTGCTCGGCTGTGCCGCGTCAGGATGCGATAGGGCGCGCTTCCACTCGCACCTGGCAGCACCCGAAGGGAGCGTTCGGGGTTTTTGGTGGGGGAAGGCTCCCCCGCGCGAAGGGAAACCGTTGATGGCGATTCGCGTGCTGATTGTGGACGACCATAGCGTGGTGCGTGAAGGGCTGCGCATGTTCATTGCCCGCGACCCGGACCTGGAGGTGGTGGGGGAGGCGGCGGGCGGGGCCGAAGCAATTCAGCAAGCCAGACTCTTGCGGCCCAATGTGGTGGTCATGGATCTGCTCATGCCCGCCCCAGATGGGATAGCCGCGACCCGGACGATTCGTAGCGAGTTGCCGGAGACCGAGGTGATCGCGCTCACCAGCGTGCTGGAGAGCACTTCGATGATCGAGGCCATACGTGCCGGAGCGATTGGCTATCTGCTGAAGGATGCTCATGCCGACGAACTGCGCACAGCCATCAAGGGTGCCGCCGCGGGGCAGGTGCAACTCTCTCCCCAGGCGTCCGCCTATTTGCTGGGCGCGGTCCGTACGCCAGACCATGCGGAACCTCTGACCCCGCGTGAATTGGACGTGCTTCGCCTGCTTGCGCGTGGCCACTCGAATAAGGAAATCGCCCACATGTTGCATCTGGTCGAGGAGACCGTCAAATCCCATGTGAGCCATATTCTGGGCAAGCTTGGTGTCCAGAGCCGTACCCAAGCCGCTCTCGCGGCGATCCGGTTGGGAATCGTCTCTCCCCAACCGTGAGCGCGAAAGGAGATGCTGGACCATGCATACATCACGCCAGGATGGCAATGCGAAGTGGGGCCAACGTCTCATCGTGTGGCCGGCGCGAACAGCGCCGCCATGGCGGCGCATCATCATTGATAGCATGCTGGCTATAGCAGGTGTCACCCTGGTGACGCTCATCATCGCTACCGCGCACCTCTACCCGCGCCTGCCGAGCAGTGTGTTGTGCTATCTGCTGGTGATCGTCATGCTGGCTAGTCTGCTGGGAAACTATGCGGCCATTCTGGCATCGCTGCTGGCAAGTTTCGCCTTTGACTTCTTCCTGGCGCCTTTGCCTGAACCATACATGTTTGCTGAGCTGGACGACGTGCTTGATCCAGCGATTTTTCTGGCAACAGCCATCGTGACAGGGCAATTAACCGCAGTGTTGCGCAAACATACTGAGCAGGCCAGGCGGAGAGAGCGCGAAACGCGCCTCCTCGCCGAGCAAGCGCAAGAACTCGCCGCGCTCCACGAGCGCCAGCGCATTGCTCGCGAGCTACACGATTCAGTCTCGCAGGCGCTGTATGGCATCAGCCTGGGCGCGCAGACCGCCCGTGATGCCCTCAACCGTGACCCAGCGGATGTGGCCACCCCGCTCGACTATGTAATCGCGCTGGCCGAGGCGGGCATGGCCGACATGCGCGCCCTGATCTTTGAGCTGCGCCCCGAATCGCTCGCCAGCGAAGGGATCGTCGCGGCCCTGAACAAACAGGTGGCGGTCTTGCGTACCCATTACAAACTGGAGGTTGACGCCCAACTCGGCGAGGAGCCGAACATCGCGCTGGAGTGTAAACAGGCGCTCTATCGTATCGCCCAGGAGACGCTGCACAACATCGTCAAGCATGCCTGCGCGCACACCGTTCTCCTGCGCCTGAGCATGCGCGATGACGCGCTGCTCTTAGAAGTCTGCGACGATGGCAAAGGCTTTGACCCCACCGAGCCGTTCCCTGGCCATCTCGGCATCCGTTCGATACAAGAGCGCACCGCCTCGCTGGATGGCGTCTGCTCTATCGAGAGCGCTCCAGCGCAGGGGACGTGTCTGCGCGTACATATTCCCGCTCACAGTGTGGCTGGGCTGAGCGGCAAGCACATCTGAGCGACGGCCCCTTCTCTCCCCCTTTCGAGTGAGATCCCCATCCCCCCAAGGTGTGAACCAGAATCCACCCAATGCGGGTAGCCTTGTGCCCGTGTGCTCTCTATGCTTGTGAAGAATCCCACGAGACCATGATTGAGCATCGGAGTAGCGTTCGCGGCCCGGCTGGGCCGCGCATGAAGCACGCGAGTTGAGCGTTGTGTCCCCTGTCGCGCGAGTGCAATGCACGCTGAACGCATGCTGGTAGTGATGTGCTCCATTTGAAGCCAGGAAGCTTTTAGGAGTCGTACCTCACGCCCATGGCGTCCACGGATGAAGACCGAAATGGTGGGTGGCGGCGCCGTATCTGGGCGTGGGGCCTTACGAGAGCAATCCCCCGATTGAAACCGGGGTGCTTGACCAATCTTCCAAACGATGCCGCGCACGCGCCAGCGAGCGGGATGCGCAGTCAGACCCTCTACGCGCGGGCACGCAAGGGCACAAGGCGAGGGGAGGAGTCACACGATGATACGTTGGATTGTTGGCTGGAGCCTGAAATTCCGCTTCTTCGTGGTGGCGCTGGCGCTGGCGACGCTGCTCGTCGGCATCGTGCAGGTGCGCGCCATGCCAGTGGATGCCCTCCCAGAGTTCGCGCCGCCCTACGTGGAAGTGCAGACCGAAGCGCTCGGCCTTTCCGCCTCTGAAGTGGAGGAGTTGATTACCCTCAACCTGGAGGAACTGCTCAACGGGACACCGTGGCTGGACTCAATCCGCTCCACCTCGGTGCCTGGGCTTTCCTCCATCATCCTCTATTTCCAACCCGGAACCGATGTCATCCGCGCACGGCAATTAATAGCCGAGCGCCTGAGTCTGGCGTATACGCTGCCCAATGTGGCGAAACCGCCGGTCATCCTCCAGCCGGTGTCGGCGACGAGCCGGGTGATGATGGTGGGGCTGTCCTCAAAGACGGTCTCGCCCATCGAGATGTCGGTGCTGACCCGCTGGAACATCCGGCCCGCACTGCTCTCGGTGCCGGGCGTGGCAAATGTCGCGATTTGGGGCATGCGCGACCGCCAGTTGCAGGTGCAGGTTGACCCCGCGAAGCTGGCCGCCCACAACGTTACGCTCGATCAAATCGTCGCCACCACCGGCAATGCCTTGTGGGTATCGCAACTCAGCTTCCTGAACGCCTCCACACCGGGCAGCGGCGGCTGGATTGATACCCCACAGCAGCGGCTCGAAGTCCGGCATATCCTACCCATCTCCACACCAGACGATCTGGCGCAGGTGATCGTCGAAGACACGCAGTTACGCCTGGGCGATGTGGTCACGGTCGTGGAAGATCATCAGCCGCTGATTGGCGACGACATCCAAAGCAGCGACGCTGGCCCATTGCTCGTCATCGAGAAATTCCCCGGCGCGAACCCCGTGGACGTGACACGGGGCGTCGAAGACAAGTTAGCGGAGCTAGAGCCTGGCCTGAGCGGCATCAAGATGGATACGCGCATCTTCCGGCAGGCGAACTTCGTCGAGATGGCCCTGAGCAACTTCGCCAATGCGCTGCTCATCGGCTTGCTGTTGCTGGTGCTGGCGCTGTTCTTCTTGTTCTACCACTGGCGCGCCGCGTTGATCAGCCTGGTGGCGATACCGCTTTCGGTGGTGGCGGCGGGGCTGGTTCTGGCCCTGCGCGGGACAACCATCAACGTGATGATCCTGGCAGGGCTGGTGATCGCCATCGCGGTGCTGGTGGACGACGCCATCGTGGATGTGGAGAACATCATGCGGCGGCTGCGGCAGCAGCGCGCGGCGGGCAGCGACAGGTCTACCGCCAGCATCATCCTCGAAGCCATGCAGGAGACGCGCGGGGTGATGCTCTATGCGACGCTGATCGTGCTACTGCCTCTGGCGCCGATCATCTTCCTGGGCGGCGTGACGGGCGCTTTCTTCCAGCCGCTCGCGCTCACCTACGCGCTGGCGCTGCTGACCTCACTGATGGTGGCGCTGACCCTGACGCCCGCGCTCTGCCTGATTCTGTTCGCCAAATCGCCGCTCGAAAGCTATGAGTCGCCACCGCTGCGCTGGCTCCAGCGGGGCTACTACGCGGTCATCCGGCGGATAATCCACATACCGCGTCCAGGTATCCTTGCCTCCGGCGTCATTGCGGTTGGCGTGCTGGCGCTGGCGGGCCTCGCGGTATTGCCTTTCCTCGGCAAGCCGCTGCTGCCAGCGTTCAAGGAGCCGGACATCATCGTCCAGTGGGAGGGAGCGCCCGGTACGTCCTATCCAGAAATGGCCCGCATTACCACTCGTGTCAGTCGCGAACTGCGCGCCATCCCAGGAGTGCATAACGTGGGTGCGCATATCGGGCGCGCGATACTGGGCGATCAGATCGTGGATGTCAACTCCGCACAACTTGCGGTCAGCGTGGAGCCGGGCACGAACTACGATGCGACAGTGCGGGCAGTCGAGCGCGTGGTCAAGGGCTATCCGGGCCTGTTCCGCGAGGTGCAAACCTACCTGGACGAGCGCACCAAACAGGTGTTGACGGGATCGAGCGACGATATCGTGGTACGCATCTATGGCCCCGATCTGGGCGTCTTGCGCGGCAAAGCGGCGGAGGTGCAGCACGCCCTTGCCCAGATTGACGGCGCCTCCGGGGTGCATGCGGAATTGCAGACGGAGGTGCCGCAGGTGCAGGTCAGGGTGAAGCTCGCCGAAGCGCAACGCTATGGCCTCAAGCCAGGCGATGTACGCCGGTCGGCGGCCACGCTGGTGGCGGGCATCGAAGCCGGGAGCCTCTTCGAGGAGCAGAAGGTATTCGATGTGGTAGTGAAGGGCACTGCCCCAACATACAGCAGCCTGACGAGTATTCGCGAGATGCTGATAGACACACCCGACGGCGGCCATGTGCGCCTGGGGGATGTCGCCGATGTGAGCATCCTGCCATCCCCGAACTTGATCCGCCACCAGACCGTCTCGCGGCGCATTGACGTGGGGCTGAATGTCCGCGGGCGCGACACGGGCGCGGTGGTCCGCGAGATCAACGAGCGACTGAGCCGTATCACGTTCCCGCTGGAATATCGCGCGCAAGTGCTCGGCGAATACGCCGAACGGCAAGCGGCGCAGGGGCGTTTGTTCGCCTTTGGCCTCGCGGCGGCGATCATCGTCTTCCTGTTGTTGCAGGCAGCCTTCGGGAGCTGGCGGCTGGCGACGCTGATCTTCTTCACGCTGCCCTTCGCCCTGGTAGGCGGTGTGCTGGCCGCGTTTGCCATTGGCGGCGTCATCTCGCTGGCCGCGGTGCTGGGCTTGCTAGCGGTGTTCGCCATTGCCGCCCGCAACGGCATGCTGCTGATTAACCACTATCAGCATCTCGAACGCGAAGAAGGGATGACATTTGGCCCCGAATTGGTGATGCGCGGCGCGCGT
The DNA here is from genome assembly GCA_030167145.1 of Ktedonobacterales bacterium. Lineage (GTDB taxonomy): Bacteria > Chloroflexota > Ktedonobacteria > Ktedonobacterales > JADMIN01 > SMAG-U1939. Next base: position 2,916,927 of record CP126532.1, read on the forward strand.
GAGCGGCTAGGACCGATCCTGATAACGGCGCTGGCGGCGAGCCTCGCGCTGGCGCCGCTGGCTATCGCCGGCAACAGCCCCGGATACGAGATCGCCTTCCCGATGGCGGTGGTGATCCTGGGCGGGCTGATTACTTCGACGGCGCTCAACCTGTTTATTGTCCCCATCCTCTATTTGCGCTTCGGGCGTGGCGCATCCACACCCGGCACAGCGGGACGATGGAGCCGCTTCAGGAGACGTGAAGCGTCCGCGCCTTCTGGCCCGCCAGCGGACGCCCCCGAAATGCCGCTTTCCGAGCCAGCCACGTGATCCGCATCCGTAACTCGCGCCAGGTAGCTAACCCTGGACCCGATATGACGAGGAGGAAGCCAGATGCGACACTTTGGACACCCTGTTCGCTGGGCGATACTGCTGCTGTTCATCATCGCCGGCCTGCAACTTGTAGCGTGTGGGCAGCCCTCCACCACAGCCAGCGGGGGCGAAGAACCAGCCAAGGTCGATCCGGTCGCGGGGACGGATCTCAGCCGCGTGATCGTGACCGAAGAAGCGGCGAAACGGCTCGACATCCAGACGGCCACTGTGCATGACGCGCAGATGCGCGGGACACTGCGCTTGGTGGCGCCCTACTCCGCCGTGCTCTACGACATGAATGGCGCAACCTGGGTCTATACCAATCCTTCGCCGCTCACCTTCGTGCGCGAGAGCATCACGGTTGAGTATATCGAAGGCGATCTGGCGGTGCTTGCCGCAGGCCCACCCGCAGGAACCGTCGTGGTGACGGTCGCGGGGCCTGAACTCTACGGTATCGAGGCTGGGGTTGGCGAATGATGGCGCAAGGAGGTGGTAGCCATGATGCGCTGGATCGTTGGGTCAAGCTTACGTTTTCGTTTCCTGGTGGTGGCCATGGGCGCCGCGATGATGCTCATCGGCATTGCGCAGTTGCGCACCGTGCCGATAGATGTCTTTCCGGAGTTCGCCCCGCCACTGGTCGAGATTCAGACCGAAGCGCCGGGGATGTCCACCTCGGAGGTAGAATCGCTGATTACCATTCCCCTGGAGGACGCGCTTAGCAGCACCCCGCAGCTTGATACCATCCGCTCGAAGTCGGTTCCTGGCTTGTCGGCCATTACGCTGATCTTCAAGTCGGGAACCGACATCCTGAACGCCCGCCAGCTCGTGAGTGAGCGCGTGTCGGTAGCGACTCGTTCGTTGCCGACGTGGGCAGGGCTGCCCTGGATGCTCCAGCCGCTCTCCGCGACCAGCCGTGTCGTGCAGATTGGGATCACCTCAGATAAATATTCGCCGATGGATCTCTCGATGATTACCTACTGGACGATCCGCTGGCGCTTGATGGGCGTGCCGGGTGTGGCGAATGTCGTCCTCTGGGGCGACCGCTTCAAGCAGTTGCAGGTGCAGGTGGATCCCCACAAGCTGGGGCAATATCATGTTTCGCTGGATGAAGCCCAGGAGGTCACTTCAGAAGCCCTGGACTACGGGTTGCTGCGGTATACGAGCAACTCCCGAACCCGTGTCGGTGGCTTCGTGGACACCGCCAATCAACGGCTCGGTATTCAGCATGTCTTGCCGGTGGTCACCCCGGAGGATCTGGCGAAGGTGCCCGTGCATGACAAAACCAAGAGCGATGGCACCCCGCTGACGCTCGGCGACCTGGGCCATGTGGTGTGGGACCACCAGCCGCTCATTGGCGATGGTGTTATCAACGATAAGCAGGGTCTGTTGCTCATCGTTGAGAAGTTCCCCTGGGCCAACTCGCTGGATGTGACGCGCGGAGTAGACGCGGCGCTCAATGAGATGCGCCCCGGCCTGGCCGGCATCCAGATTGACTCGACCATCTTCCGGCAGGCGAGCTTCATCGAGATGGCCATTGGCAACCTCGCCCATGCGCTGCTCATCTCGTGTCTGCTGGTGGTGCTGGTGCTCGGCTCCTTCCTCTTCGAATGGCGCACCGCGCTGATCAGCATGGTGGCGATACCGCTGTCGCTGGTGATGGCGGGGCTGATCTTAGCGATGCGCGGGGCAACCATCAATACGATGATATTAGCGGGGCTGGTGATCGCCGTCGGGGGGGTTGTGGACGACGCCATCATTGATGTGGAGAACATCGTGCGGCGTCTGCGCCAGGCCCGCCGCGAGGGCAGTACGCGATCCACGGCCAGCATCATCCTTGAGGCATCGCTGGAAGTGCGCAGCGCCATTGTGTACGCGGTGCTGATTGATGTAACCGTGCTTTTGCCGATCTTCTTCGTGGGCGGCGTGACAGGCGCGTTCTTCCAGCCACTTGCCCTGTCGTATGCGCTGGCGCTGTTGGCCTCGATGGTGGTGGCGCTGACGGTGACGCCCGCGCTCTGCCTGATGCTGCTGGCCAAAGCGCCGCTGGAACGCCGCGAGTCGCCGCTGCTGCGCTGGCTGCAGCGGAGCTACAACCCGCTCGTCGGGCGGATCATCCGCAGTCCCCGCCCAGCCTTCGCGATGGTTACGCTATTCATGCTGGCTGGGTTGCTGATATTCCCATTTCTTGGCGAGTCGCTATTCCCCGCGTTCAAGGAGCGCGACTTCCTGATGCACTGGGTGAGCACACCGGGCACATCCCACGCCGAGGCGGTGCGCATCACCACGCAGGCCAGCCGCGAGCTACGCGCCATCCCTGGGGTGCGCAACTTTGGCTCGCATATCGGGCGCGCCATCGCGGGGGAGGAAGTCCACAGCATGAATTTTGCGGAGAACTGGATCAGCGTGGACCCCGCCGTTGACTATGACAAAACGGTGACGGCTATCGAGGAGGTGGTCAACGGCTATCCCGGCCTCTTCCGCGATGTGCAGACCTATCTGAATGAGCGAATTGACGAGGTGTTGGTGGGGACGAGCGACGATATTGTCGTGCGCATCTTCGGCCCCGACCTGGAAACCCTGCGCAGCAAGGCGGCGGAGGTGAAGGCTACGCTTGAGAAGGTTCCGGGAACCTCCGAGGTGCATACCGAGCTGCAGGTGGATGTGCCCCATGTGCAGGTCAGCGTGAACATGGCCAATGCCCAACGCTATGGCCTCAAGCCAGGCGATATACGCCGGGCGGCGGCGGCGCTGGTGGCGGGCACCGAGGTCAGCGACATTCACCGCGATGGCAAGGTCTATGATGTGATGGTGGTAGGCACGCCTGAAACCTACAACAGCCTGACCAATATCCGCGAGATGTTGATTGACACGCCCGACGGCGGTCAGGTGCGGCTGAGCGATGTGGCCGATGTGAGCATCCTGCCCACCCCGAACCTGATCGAACGCGAGCACAACTCGCGGCGCATTGACGTGGGCATCAAGGTGACGGGGCGCGATCTGGGCGCGGTGGTGCATGACGTCAACGCGCGGCTGCGCGGCGTCAGCTTCCCGCTGGAATATCACGCGCAGGTGCTGGGCGAGTATGCCGAGCGGCAAGAAGCGCAGGGGCGCCTGTTCGCCTTCGGTCTCGCCGCCGCTATCGGCGTCTTCCTGCTGTTGCAGGCGGCCTTCGGGAGCTGGCGCCTGGCGACGCTGGCCTTCTTCACGCTGCCCTCCGCGCTGGTGGGCGGCATACTGGCCGCGTTCGCTACCGGCGGGATCATCTCGCTCGGATCGCTGGTCGGCTTCTTCACGGTCTTCGGGATTGCCGCCCGCAACGGCATCATGCTGATCAACCACTATCAGCATCTCGAACGTGAAGAAGGGATGGCGTTTGGTCCCGAACTGGTGGTGCGCGGGGCGCGCGAGCGGCTGGGGCCGATCCTGATGACGGCGCTGGCGGCGGGCCTGGCGCTGGTGCCGCTGGTGATCTCCGGCGACATCCCCGGCCACGAGATCGAACATCCGATGGCGATTGTCATCCTGGGCGGGCTGGTCACCTCGACCATACTCAACCTGTTCGTCGTGCCGTCCCTGTATCTGCGCTTCGGCAAGAAAGACCCGAATCGGCGCTTCTTCCTGTTCCGCAATCGGCCCGCTCCGGCCCAGTCGTGAAGCTAACCACTTGGTAGGGGGTCGCGCCCTATCGTTTCCAGGGCAGCCTAGAGCCTTGCCAGCAGCATACCACACAGCAGAAAGGGAGCGCAGGCTATGGCCCGCTCAGCAACTCATAGCGGAAGTTGCAATGCCATCCACAACCATGCCACATCAGTACGACTTGGCGGCGGCATTGGCGTTGTGCGCGCGATGGGCTAGAATGAAGGAGCGTCGCCGGTCCGAAGGAGCCATTGGAGGAGTGCGGGACCGGCGCGGGAAGCATGCGTGCGAGTACCGGCGCGTGGGGGAATGTGGAGAGCTATGCGAATCTTGATTTCTGGCGGTGGCACCGGCGGCCACATCTATCCGGCGCTGGCGGTGGCGCGCGAACTGAGCGACCGCTACGACGCGGAACTGCTGTACCTGGGCGACGTGAATGGCCTGGAGACTGACCTCGTGCCACGCGCTGGCATTCCCTTTGCCGCGGTGGAGGCAGGCAAGTTCCGGCGCTACCTCTCGCGTCGCACATTCTCTGATCTGGCGCGCGTGCCCAAGGGCATCCGCCAGGCGATGGAGATTGTTCGCCAGTTCCGCCCGCATGCCGCCTTCACCAGCGGCGGCTACGTCGCCGTTCCGGCAGGCTTCGCTGCGCGTCGCTTCGGCGCGCCGCTGCTGATGCACCAGCAAGATGTTTCGCCCAATCTCTCCAACCGCCTGCTCACCCCATTCGCCAGCCGCATCTCCGTCTCGTTCCCCGACTCCTTGCGCTACTTCCCCCGTCGCAAGACCGCACTGACCGGCAATCCCGTGCGCGAAGACATCCTCCACGCCACCCGCTGGCCCCAGGCCGACTGCAAGCGCGCCTTCGGGCTGAACCCCCATGATCCGGTGCTGCTGGTGACGGGCGGCAGCCAGGGCGCACGGCATCTGAACCAGGTGACAGCGCGGCTATTGCCGCAACTGCTGCCACGCTGCCAGGTGTTGCATATCAGTGGCGACCGCACCTACAACGAAACCCGCGCAGCGGCGGAGCCAGCCTTCACCGAGCGCCCCGAATGGCGCGGGCGCTATGTGCTGCGCGCATATCTCACGGATCGCATGGCCGGGGCGCTCGCCGCCAGCGACATCGTGCTCTGCCGCTCCGGCGCTTCGACGCTAACTGAACTGGCGACGCTGGGGCTGCCCAGCGTGCTGGTGCCACTGCCGCCGGGCTTCACCGGCTCGCCGCAGGCCGTCAACGCGGCGATGTTCCGTCAGGCTGGCGCGGCGGAGTTGATCGCCGATAAAGAACTGACCGTAGACCGGCTCGCGTCGGTGCTGCTGCCGCTGCTAGAAAACGATGCGCGGCGCACGCTGATGGCCAACGCCGCGGCAGCGCTGGCGCATCCCGAAGCCGCCGCCGTGCTGGCCGATACCGTGGCGGAGCTAGCCAAGCGGCGCGGCGCGGACTGACGACGCCCGCGGCAGATCTCGCATAGTTCAATATTCTGCCCCTGAAAATCGTTCCCAGATGGGCGCGGATGGCGTGTGAAGGAAGCGACGCCTATCTGTGCTGTTGCCCAATTCTTGCGAGTAGTTGACGGCATAACGCAAATGTCGCACAGTGTAGCTGTGCCAATCATGTAGGCAACACCCTCTGAATGCGTTCCGGCGAACAGTGAGGTGCATACCCAGCGCGAACCAGACCGAGATCGAGCGCATGGGACATGCGGAAAGATGAGTGTGGCGCCGCCGAGACACATGGAGCGTTCTGGCGAGGCAGGCGTACAATGAAATCACCCAAGAATGGCACGAAGACTCCGGCTCACCAGGAGACATCCACGACAACTGGGCGAACCAATGGCCACCAGCGTCGCCGGGGTTTCCGGAGGCTGGGCCTCAATCAGCGCTTTCTGCCGATCCTGATCGTCGTCTCGCTCATTAGCTCGTTCGCTATCGCCTCGCTGGCCTACATCGCCATCCGCACCGCCGCCATCAACAGCGCGCAGGATCGCGCGCGACAGGATGTGCGCGTAGCGCAAGCGTTCTTAGAGGGTCAGGGCGACACGCTGGCGATCAGCAATGGGCAGATGGTGGTCATCAGCCAGGGCAAATCTACGCTGACACTCAATGGTGATACAACCCAGGTGGACCGTATGGCGGCGCTGGTGGCCGATGCGACCATCTATCAGCTTGAGGGAGAGAATCTGGTCGCTATCTCGTCCAGTGTGCATACTCCGAATGGTTCGCGTTTACTTGGGTATGCGCTCGGCGGCCCGCCATACACCGCGTTGCGTCAGGGCAACGCCTATACCGGTGTGGTCAGCTTGCAGGGCACGCAATACGTCGCCTCATTCGAGCCACTCCACGACGCCAACGGCGCGTTGATCGGCGCGGTGAGTACCGCGACGCCGCTCGATACCGTGCTTGCACCCACCACGCAGATTGGGATTATCTTGCTGTTCGCGAGTCTGTTGCTGGCGCTGGTGCTCTCGCTGGTTGGGTTCTGGGTGTTCGATTCGCTCTCCAAACGCGTGCTGGCCTCGCTCGACACCCAGCTTAACGCCATCGCGGATGGCGCTGTACAGCTCGGTGGCGAAGCGCATGCGAACGCGCGGCGATTGCGACGGCAGGAACGCCTCACACGCCAGATTGGCGAGCAAGTCTATCAGCTCGATACGCTGGCCCGCGCCATGGAACACGGGCATGCCGCGCTGCAAAACTCGGCGGGCGAGATCTGGGCGGAGATGTCGCAGCCAGGACTTGCGCCTGATCCGCAGCGGGCGCTGCAATGGGCAAAACAGTCGGTGATTATCTCGGCGCGCGTGGGCACACAGGCGGAGCAGGCCCGCGACCTGTGCTATCAACTGACGAATCTGCTCAATCATGTCGTCGCCGAAGGCAATGCTATGACCAGCAGTAGCCGCGACATAGACGCCGAGGCGACAGATCTGCACACGGCAGTGAACGGCATCGAAGCGGCGCTCGGCGAGCGGTTCGTCCCGCGCGACGCCCTCGCGGGCGCGCCAGAGTCCCGCTACGATGCGGGCGAGACCCCCGCCGCCATGTATCCGCCGCGCGCGCCGCAGCCACAGTCACAGCCATCACCCCAGATGGAGCCGCGTGGTATACCTGCCACGCCATCACAGCCAGGAGGCCCGCAGCAAGCCATGCCTCGCAATGCCGGGCAGATGCCGCAGCAACCATCTCAACCACCCCAACGCGGCCCTGTCAGCCCCTACTTCATCCAGCCACCGCAATCGCCCCAACAAGCGGGCTGGGGTGGCGCCGCCCAACCTGCTCAGCCTGCCCAACCGCGCACACCACCCCAGGAGCAGCGTTCACAACCATCTGGACAGTATCCAGCCGCCAATCAGTACCCTGGCGGGCAACGTCCCGACGCCAATCAATATCCTAGCGGGCAATATCCCGCCGTTGGCGGACAGTATGCGCCAGAACGCTATCCGGCGCAGCAGTATCCTCCCAGCGGGCAGTATCCGGCCGTCGGCGGACAATCGCAGCAGCGGACTGCAGTCCCTGGTGGCGCGGGTGAACCACCCGCACATGGTCAGCCGCCGCAACCACCACAATATCAGCCGCAGCCACAGCGGCAGACTGGCGCGCCTGAGGCAGGCAGTCGCGGCTACACCAGCGACGACCTACAATGGCGCGCCGCTGGCGGATGGCCGCCCGACGAAGCAGACCAAAGCACCCAGCAATACACGCCAACCCGGCGCGATACTCCTCCGCTCACGCCAGCCGCGCCCGAACAAGCCCAAGCGCCGCAGCCACCATACGCGCCAGCATACCCGCCGCAACAATCGTATGCGCCCGAACAAGCGTATATGCCAGAGCAGCAACAGCCGCCGTCATGGCAGGCGCAGATGCCCGCCCCTAGCGTGCCGCCAGCGATGCCACCATTCAATGATCTTGGCCTGCCCAACCTGCCCAGCGTCAGTGGCAAAGACTGGCGCGGCACTGGCGTCCACGGCGCTGCTGGCGAGCCGGAAGACTTCTCCGATGAGCGCTAGCCGTGCGCTTGCCTGCCCTTGACGCTGCTTGCAGCCGCTGCTTATAATCCGCGCGGGGCGCTCTCACCACTGGCGACTGAGCGCACAGACACCGAGGCCACATGGCGCGCTCTGCGCTCTTCGCGGCACCGCGCTCGACACAGATTTCAGGAGGCAGAACAGTGGTACCCATGGGCGACGCGGCGATCATCGAGGATGTGTACGCGCGCGAGGTGCTGGATTCACGCGGCAACCCCACGGTTGAGGTGACGGTGACACTGATGGGTGGCGCGCAGGGCACGGCCATCGTGCCGTCTGGCGCATCCACCGGCGCGCACGAAGCCGTCGAGTTGCGCGATGGCGACAAGCGGCGCTACGGCGGCAAGGGCGTGCTCACCGCCGTCAACAACGTGACCGAAAGCCTGCAAGACGCGCTCACCGGCCTCAACGCGCTCGATCAGGTGGCGCTGGACGAGCAGATGATCGCACTGGACGGCACGCCGAACAAGAGCAAGCTCGGCGCGAACGCGCTCCTTGGCACTTCGCTGGCTATTGCCCGCGCCGCCGCCTCATCGCTGGAGATCCCGCTCTACCGCTATCTCGGTGGCGTCTCCGCGCAGACACTGCCCGTGCCGATGATGAACATCCTCAACGGCGGCAAGCACGCCGAAAACTCCACTGACCTGCAAGAGTTCATGATTCTGCCCGTGGGCGCGCCCACCTTCGCCGAGGCGGTGCGCTGGTGCGCTGAGGTCTATCAGGGGCTGAAGAAGGTGCTGCACGACCGCAAGCTCAATACAAACGTCGGCGATGAGGGCGGCTTCGCGCCGTCGCTTGGCTCGAACCGCGAGGCGCTCGAAGTGATCCTCGCCGCGATTGATACCGCTGGCTACAAGGCGGGCAGCGACATCTGCCTGGGCCTGGACCCCGCCGCCAGCGAGTTCTACGAGGATGGCAAGTATGTGCTGGCGCGCGAGGGCCGCACGCTCACATCCAGCGAGATGATTGACTTCTACGAGCAGTGGATCGGCGCGTACCCGATCATTTCGCTGGAAGATCCACTCTTCGAGGACGACTGGCAGGGCTGGGCGGAACTGACGAAACGGCTTGGCGGCAAGGTGCAAATCGTCGGCGATGACCTCTTCGTCACCAATACCGAGCGGCTAAGCCGGGGCATTCGTGAGAACGTAGCCAACTCGATTCTTGTCAAGCTGAACCAGATCGGCACGCTCACCGAGACGCTGGCCGCGATTGAGATGGCCAAGCGCGCGCGCTACACCGCCGTCATTTCGCACCGCTCTGGCGAGACCGAAGACACCACCATCGCCGATCTGGCCGTCGCCACCAACGCCGGGCAGATCAAGACGGGCGCCCCCGCGCGTTCGGAGCGCGTGGCGAAGTATAATCGGTTGATGGCGATTGAAGCGGACCTGGGCGGCAGCGCGCGTTACGCGGGCTTCTCCGCCTTCTACAATGTGCCCGCGCTCGCCAGCCGCGCCTGAAAATAGAAGAACGGGAGAAGCTAACAGCATATGAGCCAGCCAGCAGGAGAATCCAGCCAGCCGCAGCCAGCGCAACCAACACCACCCGCGCAGCCTGCGTCACGCGCCGCCGCGCTCACGCGGGGGACGGTGCAGTCCATTCACTACACGCTGAGTTACGCTGTTCGCAACGCCGAGAAGGGGCCACAGGGCGCGATTGTGCTGCTGCACGACCTGCCCGGCGGCGCCTTTACCTGGGCGGATGCGCTGCCAAAGCTCGACGCGGCGGGCCGCGCGGTCTACGCCTTCGACATGCTCGCGTATGGTGAATCCGAGCACGCGTGGCCGTCCGATACCTCCGTCTGGGGCCATGCGGACTGCCTGAGCTACGCGATTCAGCGGTTGGGGCTGAGCGAGATCACGCTGGTCGGCTTCGGGGTGGGCGGCGGCGTGGCGCAGGTGCTGGCGACGCGGCTGCTGCGCGACCGCATCGCCAAGCTCGCGCTCATCAACTCGTATGCCTATGAATACGCCTTCGCGCCGGACTGGCCGCTGCCGGAGATGGCCAAGCGACAAGACCCCGAAGCGCCCAAGCATACCACGACCGACGCCGTATTGAACGACCTGCGCGCCACGCTGCCCAACGCGGCGGCGAATCCGCAATATCTGGCCGGGAGCAAGCTGGACGCCTATGTGAACGAGTGGAACAGCGACATCGGCAGGGAACTGCTGTTCCAGCATGTGCGGCTGATGAACCCGATGTACCTGAACGCGGTCTCGTCGTATCTGCGCGGGCTGACCGTTCCCGTGCTGCTGGTCTGGGGCGAGAACGACAAGGTGACGCCCGTTTCGTTGGGCGAACGGCTGCAACGCGACATCCCCGGCGCGCGGCTGGAAATCGTCAAGGGCGCGGGGCATCTGCTGCTCGACGACGCGCCCGACGCCGTGGGCGACCTGATCGCGCGCTTCGCCAGCGCCGCCACGCCGGTTACCGCGTCACGCTAGCGCGGCGGTACAATCGAAGCATCCTGTTGTTTGAGGCTGGTTTCGGCGGGAATCGCGCCGCTGCCAGCCTCGCGCGGTATCGCCCCTCGCGTCAGGAGCAGACGTATGACCACAGCGCACTACGACGCCATTGCCGAGTGGTATGACGAGTTCGTGCGGACACAGCCGATTCTCTATGATGTCATCAATCCGGCGCTGCTGCGAATGGTTGACGAGACCGGCGACCTGCGTGACCGCGACCTCTGCGATCTGGCTTGCGGGCAAGGGGCCATCGCGCGCCAGCTTGCGCAACGCGGCGCGCGAGTCGTGGGCGTAGATATCTCGGAGCGGTTGCTGGCGATTGCGAAGCTCCAGGCTGATAGCGGCGACGTGCTGTATCCAATCACCTATCGGTACGATGACGCACAGGCCGCCACCACGCTTGGCGACGCCAGCTTCGATGGCGTAACCTGCAACATGGCGCTGATGGATATTCCCGACCTCGACGCGGCGATGCGAACAGTAGCGCGCATCCTGCGCCCTGGCGGCTGGTTCGTCTGCTCGATTACCCATCCCTATGTGCAGATGCCTGCATCGCAATGGACGGCGCGCGCGGACGGAAGCACGACGCGCACAGCGGGCGATTACTTCGCGGAGGGCTTCTGGCATCCGGGCAAGACGCCCGGTGTGCGTGGGCGCGTCGGCGCGCACCACCGCACCCTGGCAACGTATCTCAATACCTTTGTGCGTGCGGGCCTCGTGCTGGAAGCGGTCGCCGAGCCGCAGGCCACCGATGCCTTGATCGCGCAGTTGCCTGGCTACCAGTGGGTGCCGGGCGCGTTCATCGCGCGGTGCCGCAAGCGTTCGTAAGTAATCGCTCACCACGAACCAAGTCCTCTTAACGGCAACAAGGCCAGCAAGTCTATGGCTCAGCGTTTAGCACTCGAAACGGCGACCTTCTGGCGCGACCCGGCGCTCCACAATCTGGAACTGCTGCGGGCCACGTATGTGACGCATGTTTATGCCCCGCACATGCACGAAGGGTTCGCGATTGGCGTGATCGAGCGCGGTGTGGAGCGTTTCAGCTACCGGCGCGCGATACACGATGCCCCAGCGGGCGCGGTGGTGCTCATCAACCCCGGTGAGCCGCACACCGGCGCGGCGGCGCTGCCCGAAGGCTGGACCTATCGCATGCTCTATCCCGCCGCCGAAACGCTGCGGCAGATCGCCAGCGCCGTCACTGGCCGCCCGCGCGATGTGCCCTTCTTTGCGGAGCCGGTGATTACCGATCCAGCGCTCGCGCTGTCGCTGTTGCGCCTACATGCCACGCTCGAAGCGCAGCCGACGCCGGTCGAGCGCGAGTCGCAACTACTCATGACGCTGGGCCATCTGATCGTGCGCCACGCCGACAGCCATCCGCATCTGGCGCACCTGCGCCCTGCGCCGGAGGCTGTGCGCCGGGTACGCGAGTATCTGGCGGAACACTACGCCGAAGCGGTGACGCTGCGCGAGCTTGCCAGCCTCGCCGATCTCAGTCCATTCCATCTGTTGCGCGTCTTCTCGGCAACCGCCGGGCTGCCACCCCATGCGTATCTGACACAAGTGCGCGTCTCGCGCGCCAAAGGGCTGCTGGTGGCTGGCATGCCGCTGGCCCAAGTGGCCGCGCTCACCGGCTTCACCGACCAGAGCCATTTCACTCGCCACTTCAAGCGCATCGTCGGCGTGCCTCCCGGCCACTACGCCCGCGCCGCATCCTGATCTGGCCACCAGTAGGGCAGACATTTCTGTCTGCCAGCGCCGCACCGCCATAGTAGGGCAGACATTTCTGTCTGCCAGCGCCGCACCGCCATAGTAGGGCAGACATTCCTGTCTGCCAGCGCCGCACCGCCATAGTAGGGCAGACATTTCTGTCTGCCAGCGCCGCCCGACCAAAAGAGCGCAAGAACGTACAAGACCGCGCCACCATGCCGTGCGATGCTATGGGCATGAAGACCATGAAGCGTAGTACGACCACACCTCGAAGCGAGTTCCTGGCGGGTGTGCGCGGCGAGTTGCCTATTCTCGTCGGCACCATCCCGTTTGGGTTGATCTACGGTGTCTCGGCGATTGGCGCGGGCATTCCAGCGCCGCTGGCGCAGGCGATGTCGCTGATTATCTTCGCTGGCTCGGCGCAGTTCGCCACGGCGCAGCTCTATGCCGCGAGCCTCCCGGGATTGGTGATCGTCATCACCGGGGCGATCATCAATCTGCGGCACCTGCTCTATAGTGCGTCGGTCGCGCCCTATACGCGGCGGCTGCCCACTCGCTGGAAGCTGCCATTGGCATACCTGCTCACCGATGAGGCCTACGCCGTGACCATCTCGCACTACCGCGAGACCAGCGACGAGACGCCGCACCGCCACTGGTTCTATCTGGGCGCGGGGCTGGCGTTGTGGTCAACCTGGCAGGCCAGCACGGCCGTGGGCATCCTGCTGGGCGCGCAGGTGCCCGCAAGCTGGTCGCTCGACTTCGCGCTGCCGCTGACCTTCATCGCGCTGGTGGTGCCCGCCATCAAAGACCGCGCCAGCCTCGGCGTGGCGCTGGTGGCGGGGATAGTGGCAATTCTGGCGGTGGCGCTGCCGCTGAAATCGGGGATCATCGCCGCAACCCTGGCGGCGCTGGCGGCGGGTATCGCGCTGGAATCGCTGATGTCGCGCCGTGGACATGGGCAAGGCGCAGCGGAACAACCAGGGAACATAGATACCCTGGCCGCTGAGAAGGAGGAGCAGATCCTATGAGCACCACAGCGCTCTGGCTGACCATCCTGGCCATCGGCGTGCTGACGTTCGGCATACGCCTCTCGTTCATCGCGCTCACCGACCGTATCGCGCTGCCGCCGTTCGCGCTGCGGGTGCTGCGCTTCGTGCCGGTGGCCGTGCTGACGGCGATCATCGTGCCAGAACTCGTCTTGCCGACGGGCACGCTCGATCTCTCGCTCGGCAATGCGCGGCTGATTGCGGGGGCGCTGGCGGTGGTGGTGGCGTGGCGCACACGCAATATCGCGCTGACGCTGGTGGTGGGCATGGTGGCGCTGTGGCTGCTGCAATTCGTATTGCACGCGCAATGATGTGGATGCGCCTCGCTGTGATGAATGGGCGCATTTCGAACGCGCATGCCCCCAGGCTCAGCTTCCCGCTCGCCTGATCTTCTCTACCCAGGCCCGCATGTCTGCCTCATGTTCCTCGTGAAAATGGCCGAAGAAGAGCGCACCCGTCAGTTGCTCGCCCTCTAGCCAGGGGAAGTGATCTGGAGCCAGCAGGTCCGCTTCGGGGAAGGCGCCGAGCGTCTCCGCGAGTTGCTCAAAGACGGTGCGCGAGTCGAGCAGCACGTCGGAGAGTGGGCGGTCGCGGTCGGCGGCATAGATCCAGGCGTTGATCTCATCGTCCGTCTGGAGGTCTGGTGGCCATGGCGCTGGGGGCGACGGCTCGTGGCGCAGAGCCGCCTGGAATCGCTGCACCGTCCGGCGACGCCAGCCGGTCAGGTGGCCGACGATGTCTTTGATTGACCACTCGCCAGCGACGCCTGGCTGGGTCATGTGGTCCTCGCCGATGTCGCGCAGCAGCGCCTCCCACTGGGCTTGTTCGTTCTGCAGGTCATCGAGGAGTTGCGCTTTGCTCGTGGTGATGCCCATGGTGTCGGTCATGCCCTCCTGATGCTGATCGCGGCGCGAGTCGCCAGTAATGCGGATTGTTCTGGTTCTTAACCCATTACTACGCAGCGCGGCCCGTGCGCTGATACTTGATGAACGCATCGAGTGCGGCGAGATAGGCGTCGTACATGCGCTCCAGCACATGCACCGGCTGATTGCGCTGCTCGGCCATTGCCAGGTCATACCACTTGCGTTCCATGCGCCGCTCCAGACGTTCCAGTTCGGTCATCGGTGTCGTCTGTTTTGCCTGCATCGTCCTGCCCCTTTCCGCAATAGATCGGATGTCTGACGCCTCTCTCTTCTTTTGGCGGTGTGTGAAATTGGAAATCGCGGGTGGGCGTCCACCGGACGCCCCTACGCGAGCCGCCGGGACGGCGGCGCTACAACTCTCTTCGGTTACATCTCTTCGGCGAGGGTCTCTTCGTCGAGCGGAGCCGTCGCCGGTGTGGCGGCGGCGCGGATCTGCGCCTCGATGGATTCGGCAATCTCCGGGTTCAGGCGCAGGAACTCTTTGGCGTTCTCGCGGCCCTGGCCCAGGCGCGTATCGCCGACAGAGAAGAACGCGCCCGCCTTCTTGACGATGCCCATTTCCAGGCCGATGTCCAGCAGGCCGCCCTCGCGCGAGATGCCCTCGTTGAACATGATGTCGAACTCAGCGACGCGGAATGGCGCGGCGACCTTGTTCTTGACGACCTTCACCTTAGCCTTGCTGCCGGTCACTTCAGTGCCGACCTTGATGGTGTCTATGCGGCGGATGTCCAGCCGGACGGAGGCGTAGAACTTCAGCGCGCGACCGCCGGGCGTGGTTTCGGGGTTGCCGAACATGATGCCAACCTTCTCGCGGAGTTGGTTGGTGAAGACCACGGCGGTCTTCGAGTTGTTGATCGCGCCGGTCAGCTTGCGCAGCGCCTGGCTCATCAGCCGCGCCTGAAGGCCGACGTGCGCGTCGCCCATCTCGCCTTCGATCTCAGCGCGCGGCACCAGCGCCGCCACGGAGTCCACCACGACCACATCCACCGCGCCGCTGCGCACCAGCATCTCGACGATTTCAAGCGCCTGCTCGCCGGTGTCGGGCTGCGAGATGAGCACTTCGTTGATGTTCACGCCGCAACGCTCGGCGTAGGCCGGGTCGAGCGCGTGTTCGGCGTCCACAATCGCGCAGATGCCGCCGCGCTTCTGCGCGCTGGCGATGATGTGCTGGCAGAGCGTCGTTTTGCCGGAGCTTTCCGGGCCGTAGATTTCGGTGATGCGTCCGCGCGGCACACCGCCGACGCCCAGCGCCAGATCCAGCGCGATAGCGCCGGTGGGGATCGCCTCCACTTTGACGTGGGCGCGGTGTTCGCCAAGCTTCATGATCGCGCCTTTGCCGAAGCGGCGTTCGATCTGGCTCACGGTCAAATCCAGCGCCTTCTCGCGTTCGGATGAGCTGGCGTTATAAGCCACAGCGGGTGCGGTGCTGGTGTTGCTGCCACGGTCTGCGGGCATGCGTGTCTCCTTTTCGCGCCGCTGTCGCGTCTCGCGCGCGTGCCTGGGCGCCTGGGGCCTTCGCGGCCTGAACTTGGGTGCGAGTCATCGTCCGCTACGGAGCAATCGCGGGTGGGTGTACCCTGTGCGCTCCTGCACGCCGCCACGGAGAATTGTAGAACTAATGTACTAATTGTACGTGACTTCACATGCGGCGTCAAGAGCGCATTCTTTTGG
Source organism: Ktedonobacterales bacterium (assembly GCA_030167145.1). Taxonomy (GTDB): domain Bacteria; phylum Chloroflexota; class Ktedonobacteria; order Ktedonobacterales; family JADMIN01; genus SMAG-U1939. Next base: position 2,932,757 of record CP126532.1, read on the forward strand.
CATCGCGCCGAAACGGTCATATCTAATACCCATTAGACGAATGTGGCGGCGTCCTGGCCGCGTGGTCCTGCCAAAAGCAATAGCGGGCGGCGCGGTGGCGTCTTCCCGTCGCGCCATGTCACCCGCATTCCCGCATGGAGAAGCCAGATCCTCAGCGGTCCGCGTCGCTCTCTGCCCCTTCCTGAAAGCGTTCCAGATTCGGCTGCACGCCATAGGTGGTCATGATTTCCTGGTCATGCTCGGCTTCATGGATCATCAGTATACGCAGAATTGCGCGCACGCTCGGCCCGTGCTTCTGCGCCTCGGTCAGTTGCGCGCCTGGCGCTGGCGCCTGCACGTTAGGCAGCCGCAGGCCAGCGATGCGCCGCAGTTCCCAGTCCGCGCCGCCGCCCACATGCGCGCTGGAAAGCGCCCGCTCGCCCGCCGTCTGCAAGCCGCTGATGATGTCGTCGCGCGAGAGCGCGCGGAAGCGCGCGACGGCCCGCTCGTTGTAGGCGTCCACGTCCTGGGACGCCTGGAACAGCACCGGCGGCAGGTCGCGGCTGGCGCTGATCTCAAAGACCGCTATCGCCCACTCATCCCAGGCGAGCACGTGAGCCAGCAGATCGTGGATGGTGCGCTCGCCAGCAAGCGCGGGTTCGCGCCAGCGTTCTTCGGGTACTTGGTCGGCCAGGGAAAGGGTGATCAATCGCTGCTCGCGCCGCCGCTGAACCAGTTCGCCCGCATCCATTCACGTGTTCTCGCTTTCGATGGAACCCTAACTCCCGCCCGGCGGGCGTCCACCGGACGCCCCTACGGATGGCTGCGTGCCGAATCCGGTGAGCACACGCCGTGCGGTCCCCGTGAGCCGCCGTCCCGGCGGCGCTACATTTCGCGGCGGCCTTCCAGGGCGCGGCTGAGCGTGCCTTCGTCGGCGTATTCGAGGTCGCCGCCCAGCGGCAGCCCGCGCGCGAGCCGTGTCACTTTGGCGTTGGGCAGCGTGATCAGCGGCGCGATGTAGGCGGCGGTGTAGTCGCCCTCGTAGTTCGGGTTGGTTGCCAGAATGATCTCGCGCACCGGCTCGCCCGCCTCGGCGCTGGCGCGCACCCGCGCCACCAATTCATCTATCCGCAGGTCGCGCGGGCCGATGCCCTCCACCGGCGAGAGCGCGCCGTGCAGCACGTGATAGACGCCCTTGAAGACACCGGTCTTTTCTAGCGCCAGCACGTCCAGCGGCTCCTCCACGACGCAAATGAGTGTGTGGTCGCGTTCGGCGTTGGCGCAGATGGGGCAGGGGTCGGCTTCGGTGATGTTGAAGCAGACCGAGCACTGGATGATGCTCTCTTTGACCCGCGTGATCGCCTCCGCCAGCCGCCGCGCCTGGTCGGCGGGGCTGCGCAGAATGAAGAAGGTGAGCCGTTGCGCGGTTTTTGGCCCGATGCCGGGCAGTTTCGCCAGCTCTTCGATGAGCGCCGTCACCGGCGCGGCGGTGGTTTGCATAGCCTATCCGTTGTTCTAGTCGCTAGAATCCCATGCCCGGCGGCAGCTTCATGCCGCCAGTGACGGTGCTAATGAGGTTGGACTGGGCCTCCGCCACTTTGCCGAAGGCGTCCTGGCAGGCGGTGAGAATCAGGTCTTCGAGCATGGAGATATCTTCGGGGTCCACCACTTCTTGCTCCAGCTTGACGCTCTGCACCTCGAACTTGCCGCTCATGGTGACGGTGACAGCGCCGCCGCCAGATGTGCCCTCGAAGGTTTTGTTTTGCAGTTCTTCCTGCATCTTCATCATTTTGGTCTGCATCTGCTGGAGAGCTTTATAGTTGAAGCCCATGGACGGCGCGCTCCTTTCAGCGTGTCGGGATGCTGTCTCGTGCCGGGGTGTACCGCAGCCGGGCCACGACTGCGACGCGCGTGGGCAATCCGACGCGCTTCCGAATTATACGCTATGCAAGATACATCCGCGCGCCGCCGCTGATTGTGGAAACTTAGCCGAAAAATTTTCGCCGTTTTCGCCGCAAATGGAAGTCGGGTGCAGTTGCCAGAGTTGCCGATTCTGCCGATTTGGCGATTGTGTGTGGAGGGCGAAATGAGCGGTGAGGCGAGAACGTAGCATGAATGCCACGGGTAATCCCGGCTGAAGGATAGTGACCGAAATGGCCGATATGTGTTGAATGGCGTGCCGGATGTGGTGCTCCGATGGCGCTAGGGGAGTACGCGCGGTGAATGGCGGACCGGCGCTGGGCTGCGGGGCGTGCCTTGCCTGTCCATAGCATTATAAGGAACGGACGTTCTATAGCGCAAGGCGGGTGTGGGCGACGGGCGTCCACCGGACGCCCCTACGTAGGGAGAGGCTGGTGGGAACGCGGTTGGTAGCCTGACGGGTGTACGCCGGAGGCTCGCGGGGATGCGCGGAGCGCGGTGGTGGGATGCGCCGATCTTGACGCCTGTGCTATATTCTTGATGCACCCATACCCAGGGGGTATGGGTGTCGAGGAAGAGATATGGCACCAGTTGTGCGCGGTTTGTGCTACACCGCAGCGGCGCTTGTGGGAGGGTGCGAGCGCGCGCAAACCAGGGGAAAGGATGGGCGAGCAGTATGATTACAATCACGACGCCGGTGCAGGGACTCAACTTCGCTGGCTGCGCTCGCGCCATCGAGAAGCGGCTCAGCACGGTTCCGGGCATCGCCAGCGTAGAGGCGAGCTATGTGACGCAGACGGCGACGATCACCTATGACGAGACGCGGCTCGGCGAGGAGCAGGTGCGCGATCTGGTCAAGGACTGCGGCTTTGGCTGCGGCGAGCCGTTGGAAGCAGCGCAACCTATGATGGCGGGACATGCCGCAATGGCAGGACACACGATGGCAGAACATGCTGCGACGGCCACGGCTGAGGCAGCGCTGCCTGCGATGGCGCATGCGATGGATCACAGGGACCATGCGGACCACGGGGACCATGCGGACCACGGGAACCATGCGGACCATGCGGACCATGGCGGTATGGGTCACGGCATGCACGACATGAGCGATCCGGCGATGGCGCGGGCGATGGAAGCCGACATGCGCCGCCGCTTCTTCGTCGCGCTGATTCTCACCATTCCGGTGATCCTCTACTCGCCGCTGGGCACGAATCTCTTGCGTATCCATCTGCCCACGCCGTTCGGCATCAATGTCAACTGGGTGTTGTTCGTGCTGACCACGCCTATCGTCTGGTGGGCGGGCTGGATTTTTCATGCGGGGGCATGGCGGGCGCTGCGTAACCGCACGCTGGATATGAACGTGCTGGTGAGCCTGGGCGTGCTGGTCGCCTATTTCTTCAGCGTCTTCGTGACGCTCTTCGGCCACGATGTGGAAACCAGCTACGACGCCGCCGCGATGCTGGTGACCTTCGTGCTCTTCGGCCACTGGATGGAGATGCGCAGCCGTCGCGGCTCCTCGGATGCGCTCAACGCGCTGCTGCGGCTGGCGCCGAGCCAGGCGAACATCGTTGACGCCGATGGGCAGATCCGCACCGTGCCGGTGGAGCAGGTGCATGTGGGCGATACGCTGCTGCTGCGCCCCGGCGAGAAGACGCCGGTGGATGGCGTCGTCACCGAGGGCGCGAGCGCGGTGGACGAGAGCATGATTACCGGCGAGAGCCTGCCGGTGAGCAAGAAGCCAGGGGACGAGGTGATCGGCGGCACGGTGAATGGTTCAGGGTCGCTGCGCTTCACCGCGACGAAGGTCGGCAGCGAGACGGCGCTGGCGCAGATCGTTGAACTGGTGCGGACGGCGCAGAACTCCAAAGCGCCCGCGCAGCGGCTGGCGGACCGCGCGGCGGAATGGCTGGTGCTGCTGGCGGTGGGCGCGGGACTGCTGACCTTTACCGTCTGGTACTTCGTGATCGGTCAATCGGCGCTCTTCGCGCTGACACTGGCGGTGGCGGCGGTGGTAATCGCTTGCCCCGACGCGCTGGGCCTGGCGACGCCGACGGCTGTCGCCGTGGGTACGGGCATCGGCGCGCGCAAGGGCATCCTCATCAAGAACGCGACGGCGCTGGAGCAGACCTCGCGCATCCAGGCGATCATCTTCGACAAGACGGGCACGCTGACCGAGGGCAAGCCAGCCGTAACCGACATCGTGGTCTTCGCGGCGGGCGAGACGGCGGGGATGGATGACGCGGCGCTGTTGCGCTACGCGGCGGCGGCGGAGACCGATTCGGAGCATCCGCTGGCGCGCACGATTGTCGAAGAAGCGCAGGCACGCCAGCTCGATCCGCTGCCGTACAGCGACTTCGCGGCGATTGCGGGCGGCGGGGTGCAGGCGGTGGTGGATGGGCGCACGGTGCGGATCGGCACGCCCAAATTGCTCGCGGACCACGGCATTGCGTTGACGGAGGCCGAACGCGAGCGGCTGACGGCCCTGCAAGCCGAGGGCAAAACGGTGATGGTGGTGGGCATGGACGCCCATGCCGCCGGGCTGATCGCCGTCGCCGACCGCATTCGCTCCACCTCGCGCGAGGCGATCAGCGCGCTGCAAGCGCAGGGGATACAGGTGGCGATGCTGACCGGCGACAATACGCACACGGCGGAGGCGGTCGGGCGGACCCTCGGCATCAGCCGCGTCTTCGCGGAGGTGCTGCCCGCCGATAAAGCGCGCTACGTGAAGCAACTGCAAGCCGAAGGGCTGTTCACGGCGATGGTGGGCGACGGTGTGAACGATGCGCCCGCGCTGGCGCAGGCGGACCTGGGCATTGCCATCGGCGCGGGCACGGGGGTCGCCATCGAGACAGCGCAGGTGGTGCTGATGCGCAGCGATCCGCTGGATGTGCTGGCGGCGATACGGCTCTCGCAGGCGACAGTGCGCAAGATGAAGCAGAATCTCGTCTGGGCCGCCGCGTACAACCTGATCGCCATCCCCATCGCGGCGGGGGTGCTGTATCCGCTGGGCATTCTGCTCAGCCCGGCGGTGAGCGCGCTGGCGATGAGCGCGTCTTCGATCACGGTGGCCACGAACGCGGTGCTGCTCAAGCGCGTGGAGCCGCATCTGCGCGAGGGGTAGCGCGGACGCTGGCGGCTCATACCTTCGCGCGCCGTACAATATTTCATGGGCGCTTGCCGCGCCCAAATCTCATCGGGAAGCGATGACGCCTCCCATATCGAAAGCAAAGGAGAAGCCGGTTATGGCACTGGCGGAACGACGCGCGGAGGTCACCTGGGAAGGCAATCTGACGCAAGGCAAGGGCACGATAGAGAGCGTGGGCAGCGGCGCGCTACAAACGTTGCCGATTACATGGGCCTCGCGTGTGGAGAAGTCCGATGGCCGCACCAGCCCGGAGGAGTTGATCGCCGCCGCGCATGCAAGCTGCTACGCGATGGCGTTCTCGAATGAACTGAACAAGGGCGGCACGCCGCCGGCGCGGCTACATGTGACGGCGGTCTGCACGCTGGACCGGACCGACGCCGGCCCGACGATCACGGCGATGGCGCTGGAAGTAACCGGCAGCGTGCCCGGCCTCGATCAGGCGAAATTCACGGAGGCGGCGGAGACGGCGAAGAAAGGCTGTCCCGTCTCGCGGGCGCTGCAAGGCAATGTGCAGATCACGGTGAACGCGACGCTGGAGGGGTAATAGATACAAATACCTGCCACAATTAGCGCAAACACTCAGGCCCACTCCCACCATGGAATGGGCCTGCTTTGCCTATGCCGCCTCAACACATCGGCACGTTTGGGTCCACCCAGGGGCCATCGGAGAGATTCGTGCAGTTTTGACCATTGTTGCAAAAGTTATCCGCTGGCGCATAGAACGCGTTGTTCCAGGGGCTGGATGCAATGCGATACCACCAGGGATTGCCATCGGCGACCTTAAATCCGGAGATTGCGCATGTGACCTGGATAGTCGTGTAAGCGGGCACGGTTTGGCCTTGCGTTCCTCCGGCATTGGTGTAGTTGGTGAAGGTGGGAGAGGTGCTGTTTGCCGTCCTCTCATTATAAGGTGGAGGTGGCGGCGGAGTTGTGGGAGTGATGGTCGGCGACGGGGTTGGAGTAGGTGTAGGCGTCGAGGTAGCTGTCGGCGTTGGAGTGGCTGTCGAACTATGATTGGATGGCGGGCGAGTCGCTGAAGTAACGATCGTGGGGGTATTGTTCTGGCCACTTGGGCTGACTGTAGCTGTTGAATGGCTGCCTTGTGGCTGCCCACCATGGAATAGGCCAGTGATCGTTACGCCAGTGATCTGAGATAATCCAGCAAGAAAGGCAACAAAGGCAAGTATGGCACCAACAATGATGCCAATACGTCTGCGTCCAATGGTTCTCTTGGTGCTTGATGAAGTCGTATTGCCTTCATCTTTACTCATGATCTGCTGTTCCCTTCACTACCCAAATGTGTGCTGACACGAGGGTTCCGAGAGGTTAACGAGACTAAGACAGAAGGCTTGTATTCGCGCCTCTCAGCCGTTTCTCCTTTGCAATGCTCTTGAGCTTCATCAGCGAGCAGTATATCTTGGCGGCCAGGCACAACACAAATTTCAACTGTTATTGTAACGATACGAGTCAATTTATGCAAGGTGGGTGGTATTAGAAATATGGAAGCTGGTGCGAGCACTATTCTCATGGAAGTGGAAAACGCCGCTCGACACAAGTCAGAGCGGCGCGCAGCTTGTGTGGCGCCTAGCCGCCGTAGCTGATGCGATAGATGTTCCCGTCCGCGTCGTCGCTGACGTAGAGCGCGCCGTCGGGGCCGACCGCCAGCCCCACAGGACGCCCGCGCACATCGCCGTTGGATTGCAGCCAACCGGTAACGAAGTCCTGGGCGGGTCCGGCGATCTGGCCTTGCGGGGTGAGCGGGACAAAGACGAGCTTGTAGCCGGTGGGTACACTGCGATTCCACGAGCCGTGGAAGGCGACGAAGAGGCCGCGCCACTGCTGGGGGAAGGCGCTCGCGGTGTAGAAGGCCAGGGCCAGCGGCGCGGAGTGCGCCTGCATACGAATCAGCGGCTGAATCACGCCGTCGCAGCTTCCCGCTGAGCCGAGGTCGGGGTCAACGATGTTGCCCGCCTGGCAGACCGGCCAGCCGTAGTTGCCGCCATCCTGAAGCGCGTAGATGGTTTCGGGCGGCGAGTTGTCGCCCAGGTAGTCGCGGCCCATATCAGTGACCCAGATCTGCTGGTTGAGCGGATTGATCGCCATGCCCACAGCGTTGCGCAGCCTCTTCGCATAGAGCCGTCCGCCGCTGCCATCCAGATTCCATACCCAGACGGCGGCGCGATGGGGATCGGTCTCGAAGCAGTTGTTGCACGACGAGCCGATGGAGACGTAGAGCCGACCATCGGGGCCGATCAGCACGGTGCGGGTGAAGTGGCGTCCGCCGGTGGGCAGGTCGGGCACGATCACTTGTTTTCCTGTCACGGTCGTGCCATCGGGGCCGAGCGCGAACCGTGTCACCTGCGAGCCTTCGCCGACGTAGAGCGCGCCCTGATACACGACGACACTGCTAGGCAGATTGAGTCCGCTGGCGACGGTCGTCTTCGCGGTGGCTTTGCCGGTGTGGTTGGGGTCGCGCAGCGCGAGGACGCTGCCGCCGCCCATCTGCGCGACGTAGAGCGTGCCATCGGGGCCGAAGGTGATGAAGCGCGGCGTCTTCAGGCCGGAGGCGTAGAGCGTGATACGGAATCCGGCTGGCGCATGGAGGTAGCTCACCGCTGGCTGCGCGGTGCCGCTGGTGGCGCTGGGGCTGCCGCTCGCGCCTGTGGCGGCAGTGGTGGGTGCGCGCGATGTGTCGCCGGTGGGCGTGCAGGCGGTGGCGAGGAGGAGCAGCGCCAGCGATAGGAACGGCAGTGTATGCGCCTTCGTCCGTGATCGTATGCCCATGCGCGTTCCTTTCCCTGTATCTCCCTGCCTTGTGTTTGCCGGTGCGGTCCGCGATTGTCTCCCCAGTGTAGCCCATGCGTGAGCTTGTGTGCCATGGCCCATGACGTGACGGTCAGGCAGGGTGTTACCGGCGCTGGTATAGTGTAGAAGAAGCGCCCGACATGGAAAATGTTTCGCCTAGAGAACAGAAATGAGTCGCATATGTCCGACATTACGCTCCAGGTTGGCGATCTCGCGCCGGATTTCACACTGCCCGACGAGGACGGTAATCCCGTCGCACTCTCTGGATTCCGTGGCAAGCGCGTGGTGGTCTATTTCTATCCAATGGATGATACCCCCGGCTGCACGACGCAAGCCTGCGGCTTCCGCGACGCCTATCCCGAGATTCAGGAGCGTAACGCGGTGGTGCTGGGCATCAGCCCGGACGGCACGGAATCGCATCTGGCATTCAAGAGCAAGTTCAATCTGCCGTTCAGGCTGCTCGTGGACGCCGATCACGCGGTGGCCGACGCCTATGGCACGTGGAACGCCGAGTCGGGGTACATTCGTCGCAGCCACTTCATTGTGGATGAGACGGGCCACCTCGCCGATGTACAGGTGGGCATCAAGGCAAATGACAGCGTGCAGCGCGCCCTCGACTCGCTGCGCGGGTAGCAATGGCGCGGGTGGGTGAGCGGCGGCAACTACACGTGATGCCGCGCCCACCCTGGCGCATCGCTCGCTGGGAAAGATTCCTCCGACGCTTGGGTGACCCGGTCCAGCGGCTCGACATCCGCATCCATCGCCGTTTCGGTCCGCTTATCGGCGGCGCGGTCCGCGCGTATGCCCGTTGGGGGCGGTTCATTATCGGCGGTGTGCTCTCGCGTACGCTCATCCATGCTGCATTACCCCTTCACTCACTGACTCTGCCACGTCCAGTGTAGCGCGCCCATGACGTTCCTGCCACGGGCACGCTCAGAGGTGAAGCGAATTCGTTATGCCCTCCGCGTCATGCGCTGACCCAGGCGATGCCCCAGGGCGACTGCGCCTCGCCCCAGAGCGACTGCGCCGATTGCGGTGCGGCCAGCGCTATCGCGAGCAGGCCGTGCGCGGGATCGGTGGCGTAGAGCAGCTTGCCATTCGCGCTGAGGGCCACACTGGTGAACGCCTCATCGGCGGCATACGCCCGCTGGACGTGCAGATCGCTGGCACGGATCGCCCAGACGCCGCGCAGGCCCGCCACGTAGAGCGTTTGCCCATCGGGTGAGAGCGCCGCGCCGTGGTAGAGTGTGCGCGCGGCATCGGTTGCCGTTGCGTTTGCCGTCGCGTCGAAGCGATTGGTCATCTCCACATTGTCTTCATAGATGTTATCGCCGTGCAGGCCGATGGCGGCCACGACACCCAGCGCGCCATTCGCGGCGTAGAGATAGGCGCCATCGGGCGAGCGCGTGAGCGTGTAGAAGCGCAGCAGATCGGCGGAAGCGCCGGACGGCAAATCCACGCAGCGCGCGAAGGGCGGCCCATCGGGTCCGGCGGCGAGCGGCAGGATATGCACAAATGCGTGATTGTGCGCTGGATCAATGTAGAGCGTATACGCCATGCCGCCATCGTCCGACATTTGCCGTGTTACTGCTGTGCCGACCATCTTGGTTTCGTTGATCTCGGACTTGTCCACAATGATCGTGTCCAGCAGGTGGCGCCCGTTCAAGTCATAGGCGCGCACATAGTAGTGGTGGTCCGCGTCGTTCAGGTTCTGCAAGAGGTAGAGCATCGCCCCATTCGGCGAGATGGCGTCCAGGTCGAAATCACCGGGCAGCGAGATCGTCTGCGCCAGGGTCCGCGCCTGGGTATCCACCACGGCGAAGCCGCTGCCCGTTTCCGCCTGCCCTGCCTGCCGCAGCACGAGCCAGCGCCCGTCCGGCGAGATGACCGCGCCCGCGTAGCCACGTCCGTCCATCGCATACGCGCCAGCGATGGTGAATGTGCTGAGCTTCGCGCCGGTGCGGGTGTCATAGGCGCTGATGCTGGTGTGGCCATTGGCGGTGGTTGCGGCGTAGAGCCGCTGGTGATCTTGCGTCGTCAGGCCCATGGGCAGCGTGAGCAGCGGCGACGCCGTGCCGTTCGCCGGACGCAAGGCGACGATTCCGGCGGCGCTGCTGGAATATGGGCCATTCACGATATATACGACTTCTCCCGCTGGGACCGGCGATGCCGTCTTCGTCGAGCGGCTACCAGCGGATACTCCGCAGGCGGCGAGCATGATGCTGAGCGCAAGCGCCCCGCTCGCCAGCAGCGAGCGCATCTGTGGTGCTTTTGTTGTCTTCATTGCATGCGCCTCCTCATCAGCGCCCAAAGGAATAGATCGTGTGCCATCCACCTGTGGGCCAGGCGACATCCAGCTCGTAGCAACCAGCAGCGAGCACGATGACGCCGATGCCCCAGATATTCCAGTGGCCGGTGCTGTTGTCCGTGCTGCCGCGATTGGGGGCCGCTGGGTCGAGCACGGCGTGCGTGGTGTAGATGGACTGCGCGTCGGGATTGGTGACCGGAATGCTGTTGCTCGGATAGATCTGGAACCAGAGCGGGGTATTGGTGCGTGTCTCGTGTCCGGTCAGTGTGACGGGTTGAGCATAGTTTGGCCCGACGAGCCACATCACCTTCGTGGAAGGGTAGAGCTGGCCGCTATGGGGTGTGAAGTCGAGATGGAGCGTATCGCCGCCCGCGCCCAGCCCAAGCTGCCACGCAGGGGAGCTGCCCGCAACTGTGAGCGTGCCGATAAAGCCGCCACCGAAGTTCTCCTGCGTCATCGTCTGAATCGGCGGCGCAGCAGGGCAATTGCTGGGCGCAGACCCCAGTGGCCCACTCACCGGCGGCGGACGGAGGCTGGTATCAGGTGTAGCGGTGGGGCTGGCCATGGTAGTAGCCGTGGACGGTGAGGCCGCGGGCGGCGGAGCCGTGATCGTACTCGTGCATCCCACGAGCAGAAGCGCCACCAGCCCGCAGATCGTCGTCCTCATGCCCCAGCCGCGTAGTATTTGTCGTGACAGACGCATAAACTATCCTCCCTCCCCGCATCCTCAGCGCAGCGATTCGGCGATTTGCACCGCCTGATCCAGTGGCAAGGTGGTCTCCAGTCGGTAGGTGATGCCGTGCTCTTCCCACACCAGCACATGCCCATTCACCAGCACACGCATGGTATAGCTGACCTGGCCCCCGCTGTAGACCGCCACGAAATACGGACCCTCGGTCCAGAGCGCGGGTTGCCCGTCAACCGTCGTCTCGGCGACGACGCGCGCCTGGCTCTTCTGCACAAACACATCTGACGTCATCTCGAAGAGCGCCAGCCGTGGCGTGCTTGGGTGCGCGGGATCGGTCCAGACTAGGGCGACCATCGGCCCATCGAGTTGTTGCAGATAGACGTATTGCGGCGGCCCCAGGTCCGGCGGATAGGTGGGCAGGTGGATAGGAAAGCCCGCCTGTGCGCGCGCCTGCGCCAGCGTTGTTGCGCCCGCGAGATCGAGCAGCGAGGGCAGCGGCGTCGGCAGCGGCGTGGGACTGCTGTGCGGCGCAGGTGTGGCCGATGGTTCGGTCCCCAGCCCAATGCGTACCGCGCCGATGCGAATCAGGCTCGCGACCCCTGCGCGTGCGGGCGGCGTGATGAGCAGCAGCGCCAGCAGCACCAACGCCGCCAGTTGCAGCCAGCCGCGCCACGTCAGCCGCCGGATGCGCCGTGGCAGTGCGCGCGCGTGTCCATTCGCGTGGCCGTTTCCTGGCGTGCCTGTATCTGGCGGCGAATCGGAACCCGTCGCGGGCGCCCCCACCAGCCGCGCTTCGAGTTCCGCCGCGAACGTGGCATCTGGCGCAATGCTGTGGCCTAGCCCGACCAGCGCCCCCACGAAGGCGATATCGGCTGTTGTGGTGGACGAGGGTGGGGCTGGCTCCGCGCCGGCCAGGAACGCCCGGATCGCCGCGTCCAGTTCGTCAGCCAGCCGTGCGTCAGGGTACTGATTCATGGCTCCGCCTCGATTCTGAACGCCAGCCGTGCGCGCAGATCCTGCACGCCCCGATGGACCAACATCTTGACCGCCGCTTCGCTCTTGCCCAGCACGGCGGCCGCCTCCGCGCTGCTCAGTCCGCCGAAGATACGTAGCGCCAGCGCCTCCGCGCGCTCCGGCGCCAGCGCTTGAAGCCCACGCGCCACCCGTTCGAGGTCAAGTCGCGCCGCGACCACCTCTTCGGGCGGCGGCTCGCGCGAGGCGACCTGTGCGGCCTCTTCCAGTGGCGCAACGGCCCGGCGGCTACGTATCACGTCGGTGACTTTGTGGCGCGCGATGCTCAGCAGCCACGCGGAAAACGCGCCTGTGCCGCGAAAGCTGCCGATGGCTTCGAGCGCGGCCAGGAAGGTCTGCGAGGTTACATCCTGCGCCTGCTGCTCGTTGCCCAGTTGCGCCAGCGCGTAGCGATAGACACGCGGCAGGTAGCGCTGGTACAACTCCGCGAAGGCCGCGCGATCCCCCGCCGCGCGCCGCGCCAGTTCGTCATCGCTGGCGACCAGCGGCGTCGCGGCCTGTCCCTCCGGCGGGTTGTGCTGGAGATCAGCCATCGCGCGCCCGTTTCCTCCGTGTCAACTTTTTGCGCCGCGCTCATTGCTCCCATAGCTTGTCACGCTCGATGCCAGCGTGTGCTATGCCCGTTCGCGTTCGCGATGTCTGTATGTCGGGGAAACGTGGGAAGGATAACAGGGAAGTTTCATCGCTGTGCTGGCGCTTGTTTTGCTGACCGGCTATCGGCAGCCAGTCTCTTGTCCTGCTATGGGATAATGAAGCATAGTCGCTGAAGATGATCTGTGTTAGCGGTAAGGCGAATTTGGATGAGTGATGTGCGCACGGTGACGCATCTGCTGCGCCTGAGCGACCGGCGATTCGTCCGCACCCAGCGCCGCTATTTCTGGCTCAAGTTCTGGTTCTATCTCATTTTGATCCCTCTCTACTGCGCCCTATTTGGACTGGCCATTTGGTTGCTCAACCGCACCTGGCATGGCGGCGACTGGCTCACTTACTCTATTACCCTTTTAAGTTTGGGAACTTTTGGTATTCCGCTCGCCCGCGTCGCGATCCTGCGAGATTCCCGCGCGCATCTCTTCGCGCCCGTGGCTGCGCTGCGCCAGGCCGCGCGTACCGGCGACGCCAAACTCGCCCCAGGTGCCGTCGAGCCGTCGGACGCGACCTCGGCAAGTGCACTATCCAGTGAGAGCGCTCGCATCGGTCCGCTGCGCCGCCCAGCCAGCGCGTTCGCCATCGTCTGCGTGGCGCTCGGTGCGCTGTTTTTGCTCGTGCTGTTCGTCTACGTGCCGATTGGGTTTGCGGCGGGCAATCCGTCCGTGGCCGAAGCGCTCATCGTGGCACTGCTGCCGTCTGGTGCGCTGCTCACACTGCTGGGCTGGCGCCTGCTGAGTCCGCTCTACGTGCGCGCTGGAATGGATGACCTGCGCTGGCGCGGGGCCAGTGGGCGGCTGAGGCGCATATCCTGGCACGCTGTGCATGCTTTCTACCGCGTCAGTAATTCGTATGACCGCGAGACGCTGTATGTTCTGGATGCTGGCGCGAGTGTCTTCGCCTGGCGCGCCAGCATGACCGCTATAGATGCGCCACAAACCCTCGCCTCCGCACACCTCTGCACAGTTATCACGGCGCGCACTGGTCTGCCACTGCGCGACCTTACCGTGGAAGCGACTCGCATCGCTGAGCTTGCGCCCTCTGACCCTCCCCTGGCTGGCGGCGCACCTGAGCCAGCGCCCATTCCTGGCATCATCCCTCGGCGCGAGGTACGGCGCAGAGGACGCATCGCCGCGATTGCGCTCTCCCCATTCCTGGCGCTGGCGCTCGTCTCGCTCTCGCTGATGATCTATCAGCCGCACTATTACGAGGGTCTCTATTCCCAGGCGCACGCCCATAGGCCACTCTATAGCGACACCCTCGCGGCTGATGACGGCGACTGGCCGGTGAGCGCTACCATGACATTTTCGGAGCAGGCGTACAAGATTACTGATGATGACTCGGAAAGCATCCTGTACGCAGCGATGCCCCATAGCTACGACAATGCCCTGTTCGAGGTGACGGCGCGTACTGTCGGCAGCGACAACCTTTCTGGCCCCGGATTTGCCATCAAAGGGCAGCATTTCGCTGATCCACTCCTCGTGTTTTATGTCTCACCAGACGGAACATGGTGGCTTAAGCGCACATCTTCGCTCTTTCGCTACGAGGGGTACAAGTTCATCGAACTCGGCGACAGCAGCGCCATTCATAGCGGATTCGGCGCGGATAATCGCATCGCGGTGTTGGTTCAGGGGAACAGTTTCACCTTCTACGTCAATGGCACCTACATCACCGGCTACCAGGATGACGCGCTCAGCGGCGGACAGGTGGGGCTATATGCCGATCCAAGCTACCCGGATCCGAACAGCCATTACTTTCGTGACTTCGCTATCTATCCCCTGGGGTGAAACACTCTGGTCGACATAATCACGATCACGAACACATTCTTTCACAGAAAGACGAGCAAGCCGCTCACCCCATTGACGCCCGCTGTGTTTTGCATCCTGCTCGCGCTGGCGAGCATCAAATGATACACTGTTGTGGACGGTTGCATGGCTCCAAGGCAAAATGACTCGTTTACAGGCAGGCGCAGTATGACATTTGAAGACGAACCGGTAAGGAGCGAAACACCAATGATGACCACTCGACTACAACGTGCGCTCCAGCGGATAGATGAGGTTTCTCCTGAACAGCAAGATGAAATCGCAGCCCTCATCGAAGATGCCCTGGCCCCCTATTTGGACCTGCCCTCCTATGCTGGGTCACTTGCGGGGCTGCTGCCTGATGATGCGGAAGAGCAACTGCTGCAACTGCGCCGAGCCTCGCCACCTTCCCCTCCAATTGAAGACCAATTACGTGGGTTGATGGAGGACCAGGAGGACCAGGCGTGAAATATCTGCTCGATACTGGCCCACTGACTGCCTATCTGCTTGGTCGTCAGGGGGCCGTTACGCGCCTGGATGCGTTGATTCTTCAGGGCGAGGCAGCGACCAGTTCACTGGTCTATGCGGAGGCTATCGAATACTTTCACTCCTTCCCTCACGTTCAGCAACTACAACAAGCTTTGCGCGGGATTTTGCACCACCAGGTGAAGAAGCTTTATCCGACTTATGCGGTGTGTGAACACTACGCAAGGCTCCGCCGCGCCATGCGCTTGCAGCGCACATCCACTGGCCAACCGGCAGGATTGATCGGCGATATAGACACAATGATCGCGGCAACCGCACTCGCCCATGATCTAACCGTCATCACCATTGATGGCGATTTCACGCGCGTTCCTGGCCTATCGTATCAAGTCTTCACGCTTGCGCAGTTACGCTCGCTCTGATACCCTACTCTGCACCACTAGGAAGATTTTCTCCCACTTGACATACGTCCGTGACGGACATGTACTTATCACAGGAAGACGACCAAGCCGCTCATGCTATTAACGCCCGTCTCGTTTTATATTCTGCTCGCGCTGACGTTCGTGTCGATTGCGGGCTGGCCCGTGATCGAGGCAAGTAGTGGGTAATCGGAAATGCTCAGGCCATGTGGATGTCAGCGTAGTGCGAGTTGATAGACCGGTTCTCCCCAACGTTCGGCGCCAGTCAAGCGAAAGCCCGCAGCGAAATAGAGATTCTGCGCTTGATGATTCTCAGGATGGACCACAAGTTGCAGCATGTGACACTGCTGATGTTCGGTTTTGACCAATTCTATGAAATGCCGCAACGCGGTCTTGCCGTAGCCACGACCCTGATAGCGCTGGTCAATGAAGAAGTGGAATATCCAGTACTGGTCAGAGCTGCCCGGTTCGTAGGCAAGCGCCACGAATCCGACCATCGTGGGACCGGCATAGATGGCATATGGAAGCCATGTCGCGCCGCCGAGACGGAGGTAGGCTTTGGCGAGCGCGACTGCGACGATGGGAGCGTACTCGGAGACGAATCGCTGCTGATCGGGATGAACAGCCAGGCGTAGAGCTTCTTGCCAATTCTCTTGCGTGACAGGACGCAACGAGAGTTCTTCATCCCCTGTCTGCAGCGTAGGCTCAGCAATATTATGGGACATACTGCATGATGTCTTTCGGGTTCACTACGGGTACGGTCACGCCTTGTTTAAAGTCATCGGGATTGTGAGTAACGATTAGATCAATGCGGTAGATCTGGCTACAGGCAATTTGGACGTTATCCTCGAAGTCACTTCCGGGCAAGGTGAGGGCCTTTAGGACGACTGCCGCATCAATAGTGAGCAACCCAAATGTCGAGACACATCGCTCAATGGTGCGCTTGGCTTCAGCATTGCCTAACGGCTTACGCAGAATATAGAAAATGTCTGTTAAGACAGAGGTAGGGAGATAGAGATCCAGCTTTCCCTCATCGTGATATTGCCACAGGGATTGGGCTTCATCTGACCAGGGCTTACGATCATTGAGCCAATCAATGACGACATTGGTATCAACCAACGCCTTTACAGTTGGCATCAGTCATACCGTTCCCTTCGGATCTCATCCAGGAGCGCCGTTTCATCCAGCGGTCTAGCGGTTCTGACGATACCGCGCAAACTCATGGCTGATCCCTGACCGCGATCTGGTGTGGGGGGCGGCTCGCGTCGAGGCGCCGTCTGTACGATTTCACGCGCGATCTCCCATTGCTCGTCAGTAGGCAATTGGCGGACTGCTTCCATGATAGCCTGTCGGTCCAGATGCATCAGTGCTTGCCTTCCTTTCACGGCCCATGATCGGTGTCGCGATTCCTGACCTCATGGGCGGACCCGCTGGCAAGGATCGTATCAGCAGTAGTATATCAGCAGGGCAGTACAGCAGCAAGGGCGAGGCGGGCCTCGCCCCTACCACTAGAAATGCGTTATCGTTCGATGGCTACGCCCACTGCGCCATCCGCTGGCGCGGCCTCTAGCGCAGGATCGAGGGTCGCGGCGAACTCCACCTTGCGGGCGCGGGTGACGCTGCGGATGTCGGTTTCCGCCGCGCGCAATGTCTCCGCCAGCGCCGCATCGTCGGTGGCGATCTGGATGCGCGCCAGTTCCGCGCCGAGCGCGATGCCGCGCTCGCTCTTATAGCGCCGCGCCGCCGTCGCCAGCGCCACCAGCGCCTCGCCTGCCGCTTCGGCCTGTTCGTCTATCAGCGTGTCATCGGCCACCGGCCAGCGCGCACGGTGGATCGAGCCGCCGCCATGGGACGCCGCGAAGATGCCCTGGTAGATCGCCTCCGCCACGTGCGGCAGGAACGGCGCGAACATTTTCAGCACCGCCAGCAGCACCGAGGTGAGCGTGTGGACCGCGCCCGCGTGGCCGGGGTCGTCCGCGTCGTAGAGCCGCGCCTTTGCCATTTCCAGGTAGTTATCGGCGAGGTCGCGCCAGAAGAACGCCTCCACCTCGGCCTTCGCCGCCGCCCACTCGTAGCCCTCCATCAGTTCGGTGACGCGCTGGATGAGGCGCTCCGCACGCGAGAGCAGCCAGCGGTCGGTTGGCGTCAGCGCCAGGTGCGCCCCATGCGAACCCGCGTCATCGGCGATGAAGCGTTCGCTGAAGCGGGCGACATTCCAGAGCTTCGTCGCTAGTTTTAGCCCGTTGCGCATCTTCTCTTCGCTGATGACTGAATCTTTGCCGGGGCCGGTGCTCGCCGCCCAATAGCGCGCCGCGTCGGCTGAGAAGCGCGTCATCGCCTCTGCCGGAGCGATAGGGCCACCGCCGCGACTTTTGCTGATCTTCGCCGCGACCGGGCTACCACCGCGACTCTTGCTGATCTTTGCCTCGCCTTCGCCGGCCAGCCCCCAGCCGGAGATCGCCACGTCGCGCCAGGGCAGCGCGCCAAAGTGATGCAGCGACTTGAGGATGGTGTAGAACGCCCACGTGCGGATGATCTCGTGCGCCTGGGGCCGCAGCGTGAACGGGAACACCCGCGCGTAGAGCGCCGGATCGTCGAGCATGCGCCCGATGATCTGCGGCGACATCGAAGACGTGGCCCAGGTGTCCATCACATCCGGCTCCGGCGTGAACGCGCCGCCGCCGCAAGCGCAGGCACGCGGCGGCTCGGTTGTCGTCGGATCCACCGGCAACTGCGCCTCATCGGCCACCAGCGCTTCACCGCAGGCGTCGCAGTACCACACGGGAATCGGCACGCCAAAGTAGCGCTGGCGCGAGATGTTCCAGTCCCATTTGAGATTCTCGACCCACTCGCGATAGCGCGCGCCCATATGCTCAGGATGCCAGGCGATGCGCTCGCCCGCCGCGATTAGCTCGGCCTTGAAGTCCAGCGCGCGGACGAACCACTGCGGCGTGACGATATACTCCACCGGCGTATCACAACGCTCATGCACGCGCACCGTCTGCGTCATCGGCTCGCGCGCCAGCAGCAGCCCGCGCGCGTCGAGGTCCGCGATGATGCGCGCCCGCGCCGCGCTCGCCGTCAGCCCGGCATACGCGCCCGCCGCTTCGGTGAGCCGTCCGTCGCGGCCCAGGATGATGCGTAGCGGCAACGAGTATTCGCGCCACCACTCGATGTCCGTGGTATCGCCGAAGGTGCAGCACATCACCGCGCCGGTGCCTTTTGCCGGATCGGCTTTGGCGTCCGCCAGCAGCGGTACCTCGTCGCCCAGCGGCGTCGTCACCATCTGCCCGGTGCGGTTGGCGTAGCGCGGGTCGTTGGGATGGACGAAGACGGCGACGCATGCGGGCAGCAGTTCCGGGCGCGTGGTGGCGATGGGCAGCGTTTCGCCATCGGCGAAGCGGAACGCGAGCGTGTAGAACGTCGTCTCGCGCTCCAGGTCGCTGAGTTCGGCCTGGGCAATGGCCGTCTGGCATTCGGGACACCAGATGGCGGGCGCGTCCTGCCGGTAGACTAGCCCCTTGCGGTGCAGGTCCAGGAATGACCACTGCGAGGTGCGGCGGGCGTTGTCGTCAATCGTGCGGTAGGTGTAGCAGTAGTCAATCGAGAGACCCAGCCGCCGCCACAGCGCCTGATAGTCCTGCTCGGCTTCTTCGCTCACTTCCAGACATTTAGCGATGAACGCCGCGCGCCCAATCTGCGGCGCGGTGACGCCGTAGCGCTTCTCCACCAGCCGTTCGGTGGGCAGGCCGTTGTCGTCGAAACCCATCGGATAGTAGACGTTGTCACCGCGCATACGCCGGAACCGCGCCAGGAAGTCGGTATGGCTGTAGCTGTAGACGTGCCCCAGGTGCAGATGGCCGGAGACGGTCGGCGGCGGCGTGTCAATCGCGTACACCGGCGCGCGTGTCGTGTCATCCAGCGCGAAGTCGTAGACGCGCTCGCGCTGCCAGAATGCTTGCATCTCCGGCTCGATAGCGCCGGGATCGTACTGTTTCGCCAATGCCATAGCTGTCGCTCCTTTCGGTGGCCGCTGGCGGAAGCGGGCGGTTGAAACCGCGCCTGGATGGCCTATGGCCGCGAAGTCCGCCTGCGCGGACTGGAGCCAGAACGCAGCCAACAAAAAACGCCCTTCCGTCCATACGAGGACGAAAGAGCGCGTGCGCGCTTCCGCGGTACCACCTCAATTTGCCGGGCGCGTTCTCTAGTGGTCGCGCCGGCACACTTTACATCCCGACGGGCGCTGTGTTGGTGGCTGGCCCTGGCGCCAGGGTTGCGCCGATTCACACCGCCGATCAGGGTCTCGCGCTAACGGGCGTACCCGTGCCGATCTACCAGCCGCGTCGCGACGCGGCGTTCCCCGGCAAGCTGCTCCAGGGCGACCTTCGGCGGGATGCTGCTGCGGGGGCTTCCACCCAACCGGCGCTACTACTGCCGGTGGCCCCAACGTCGCTGTCAGCGCGCTCGCCGCCTACTCCTCCCGGAGATGACCGTAGCGACGAATCGCTACTGCGCGCAGTATACGCGGGGCGCGCGGCGGGTGTCAATTGCGTTGCTGTCGCCTGTACTCAGAGGCGGCGCGGCCCTGAGCAGCGCCCCGGCGGCCACCACTCCCGCGACGCGCAGACCCAGGGCGACGACGCCCGCCGCGACCACGCCGACCGTCACGACCCCCACACTGACGATCCCCAGCGCCGCCACGCCGAGCGCGACAACGCCAATCGCGACGGGGCCAACCGCCACCACACCCAGCGCGACCACGCCAACGGCGATGACGCCTTGGGCCGTGTCGCCAACGGCGATGACGCCTTGGGCCGTGTCGCCAACGGCGATGATGCCGCGCGCATGGGCGATGCTGCGGCGTCCACCGGCTGGGCGCGCGCCAATGGCGACATGCACGAGTGGCATGCCGCGCCACGTCTGCGGTGAGCGAAACTCCATAGCCATCGTTGTTTCCCCCTCTCGCGTCTCACGCCAAGTCTCCTCATGGGCGCGTTATGCGGCCCGAAGTCTTGCCTGCGAATACGCGCGAAGGTTACATGCGCGCTGGCGGCGTGACGGCTGGCAGCGCGCGTGGCAGAGGGCACGCACACCTGGCAGAAAAGCACGACGCCGAAGCGTTACCCATCGAATTGGTAAGGTGGCTGGAAGAGCTATGCGTTCAGCGCATAGACCGTGCCGCCCACGTTCGCTATGTAGAGGACACCATTGCTCAGTTGCGGTAGACCTTGAAAGCGCGTTGCGGCGGTATAGCGCCACTGGGTTATGCCTTCAGCCGGGGTGATGGCGTAGAGCGTCTCGCCAACAGCAATATACAAACTCTTGGCGCTGATGGTGGCGCCGCCAGTGTGCCCCCCGATGTCCTTCTGCCAGAGGATCCAATGCGATGGATCGGAGATATTGTATGCGCCAAATGAATGCGTGCCAATAGTTGTATAGACATAGGCGCCGTCTATGGCTGGGGCGCTGGAAACCGCACTGCCCGTGTTGGTCTGCCCTACTATATGGCCGTCGCTCGTGCGCAGCATATACAAGACGCCCGTATCGGTGTGCAGATAGAGCGAATCGCCGCTGATCGCCAGAGTGCTGTAAAAAGCTCCGTTGAGGGCGAGACTCCAACGCGGTTTGCCGGTAGTGACATCGAGCGCATAGAAACGTTTCGCATTCGAGGAGATGTAGACCACTCCGTTTGCGACGACAGGTTGCGTGGTGTACGAGTCCTCCAGCGCGAATTTCCAGCGTATTTGCCGGTTGCTCAGCGCCAGCGCATAGAGATAGCGGTCCCCACCCGATACCAGGAGCAGGTTATCGCTTACGACGGGCGAATTATCAATACGCGCTCCAGCCTGCGTTGACCACATCTTTGTTCCATCGGCTGCCCGCAGCGCGTAAACAAGAGCGGATTCCGTACCTACGTACACCACGCCATCCACGACGGTAGGACGAGCAAAAACTCTGCCCTGTGCCTGAAACGACCAGAGTTGCTTCCCGTCAGTCGCCTCCAAGGCATAGATCATCCCGTTGTCACAACCGAGATAGACCATACCACCGGCTACAGTAACGCCACCGGCTGTGGTGCAGTCGGTGCTCGCGTACTGCCAGCGAACACGCTGATTTGACACTGGTTTGGGCTTCAACACCTGGTACATGCCAAATAAGCTACTGGTGAGCAATAGAGCGCCAACGCACAACGAGATGGCAGTGCGAACGCTCGTTCCGAACAGCATACCAGTTAAGGAAGGCTTTCGAGGTGGAATGCGGATGGTCCCGGTCTGATATGGCGTGTCGCTGGTAAATGGCGGTTCGTACATGCATGAATCTCCTGACGATAGAACGTATGATAGCCAGCCGCTATAGTGTAGTTAGCCTACTGGCTGAGGTGCAGTATAACAGCATGTAGGTAGATGCGGAAGGGAGAATGTGGCGCTACCAGAGCTGGCCCGGTGTCATCTACGGGCGGTATCAGTCGTAACACACATGAGGTGATGGTTTGGACTGCTGGCCAGTTGAACTGCTGTACCAATGGCCGAAGCGCGGAGCCGTGCGTGCGAGCTATACTGCATCGTTGGACACACGGCGCAACCCGCCCCCATCGTAAGGAGCGATACCTTCATGCAGCACTACCTCTGCGTCACCTGCGGCGCCCAATATCCCGCCAGCGACACACCGCCCGCGCGCTGCCTCATCTGCGATGACGACCGCCAGTACATCAATCCCGACGGCCAGCAGTGGACCACGCTCGCCGCGCTTCAGGGGCATCATATCAACCGCTTCGCCGCGATCGCGCCGGGCATCACCACCATCAGCACCGAGCCGAAGGTGGGCATCGGCGAGCATGCGCATCTGCTCCAGACGCCGCAGGGCAATGTCCTGTGGGACTGCATCGCCTACTTCGACGACGCCACCGTGCGCGAGATCCAGGCGCGCGGCGGCATTACGGCCATCGCCATCTCGCACCCGCACTTCTACTCCACGATGATCGAATGGAGCCGCGCGCTCGGCAACGTCCCGATCCACCTGCACGCCGACAACCAGCCCTGGGTGATGCGCCCTGACCCAGCCGTGCGCTACTGGGATGGCGAATCGCTCGACCTGCTCCCTGGCGTCACGCTGCTGCGCTGCGGCGGCCATTTCCCCGGCAGCACGGTCCTCCACTGGCGCGACGCGAACGACGGCGCGGGCGCGCTCTTCACCGGCGATACGATCAAAGTCGTCGCCGACCAGCGCTGGGTGACGTTCATGTACAGTTATCCGAACAGCATCCCGCTGGATGAGTACACCGTCCGCCACATCGCCGATACCGTCGCGCCGCTGCCCTTCGCGCGCCTCTACGACGGCTGGACCAGCGTCACCGGCGACGCGAATGACGCCGTGCGCCGCTCCGCCGAGCGCTACATCGCGCACCTGCGCGGCGACACACCCGGACGCCTCCGCCCCGACCAATAGCCGGATGCCACATCCGCTCGCTTCTTAGAAATCTGCCAGAGATTGCCCGCGCCGCTGGCAGGTGGCGCGGCAGGCATGCCATACTGCTTCGCGGAAACGTGGCGTTTCCACCCAACAACAAGGAGTAGACTGTGTCTACTACGTCATTCAGCGAGGATGGCTATCGGCGTGAACTGGGCGGCTCGCTCGTGCTGCGCTGGTCTACCGAACGCGATATGGAGGGCGTGGCCAATCTCTACGCCCAGGTCTTCCGGCGCGCCGCCGATGCGCCCCCGAACCCGCACATGCCTATCTGGGTTGGCGATATGTTCAGCGGACGCCATCCGCATATCACCGCGCGCGACTTCGCTGTGGTCGAAGATACACGCGAGGGCAAGCTCGTCGCGGCAACCTGCCTGCTAGGCTACACCTGCGCCTACGACGGCGTCCCCTTCGGCTTCGGGCGGCCAGAGGTCGTCGCGAGCCTGCCAGAATACCGCAACCAGGGCCTCATCCGCGCCATCTTCGAGCTGATTCACGCGCGCTGCGAGGCACGCGGTGATCTGGCCATCGGCATCACTGGCATCCCGTACTACTATCGCCAATTCGGCTATGAATACGCCGTCGAGATCGGCGGCGAACTGACGGTGTATTTCCCCGCGATCCCCGCGCTCAAGCCCGATGAGCCTGAGCCGTTCACTCTGCGCGACGCCACCCTCGACGACGTGCCGCAGCTACGGCGGCTCTACGACGCCGAACACGCCAATTCGATGGTGACGACCATCGTGGATGAGACCTACTGGCGCTGGCTGCTGGCGGGCATGCACCCCGAAGCGTGGGAGCGCTGGGTGGTGCGGATGATCGTCAATAGCGACGGGCGCACGGTGGGCTATCTGATACAAAATCCGGTGCGCTGGGGCGTCGCGTTCTCGGTGGACGGGCTGGCCGTAGAGCCGGGTGTCTCGCTGGCGGCGGCGCTGCCCTCGGTGCTGCGCGGATTGCAGGCGCGAGCCGAAACAGTGCGCCGCGCGCGGCCCGATACGCCCGAAACGGCGGGCGCAATCGTCTTCCGCATGGGCGCGCAGCATCCCGTGCATGCGGCGCTCGGCGCTATCGCATCCGTCGCGGATCCGTATCCGTATCCCTGGTACATGCGCGTACCCGACCTGCCCGCGTTCATCCGTCACATCGCGCCCGTGCTGGAGCGGCGGCTGGCAGACTCGGTGATGGCGGGCTATACCGGCGAACTCGCGATGGACTTCTATCGCGGCGGATTGCGGCTGGTGTTTGAGCAGGGGCGGCTGACGCTGGCGGAGGACTGGCGCAAGCCGCTCTGGGGCGACCCAAAGGTGGGCTTCCCGCCACTGGTCTTCACGCAACTCCTTTTCGGCCATCGCAGCCTCGACGAACTGCGCTTCGCCTATCCGGATGCCTATGCCGAGGGCGACGCGCTGCCGCTGCTCGAAGCGCTCTTCCCCAAGCGCCGCTCGCATCTGCTGCCACTGGATTAGCGCGGCGGCATCGCATTCGTACACCGCTTCACACGATGAATGGTGAACGCACGGAACCTCTTTGTGCGTTCACCATATCTCTGCATATCTCTGCGCAATCTTGTCCTACACCCTGCGTTCTCAATCCCACAAAATGACGACGCAGCGTTAGCGGCGCGCGGGCGGGGTTGATGCGGTGGCGACGGACGGTGTGTCGTAGGCCACCTCGCCGTGCAGCAGTTCGTCCAGACCCTGCGCCTCGACCTCTTTGGAGACACGCACCGGAGTAAAGAGGTTGACCAGCTTCAGCAGGCCGAACGTGACAACGAAGGCATAGACCGCCGCGATAGCGACACCCAGCACCTGCACGCCGAACTGGCGCGCATCGCCAGCCAGCAGGCCGCTGACGCCGTTGATAGCTGCGACCGCGAACACGCCGGTGAGGATCGTGCCCAGGCCGCCGCCGATGCCATGCACGCCCCACACATCCAGCGCATCGTCCCAGCCCTGCCGCGTGCGGAACTGGACCGCCGCATAACAGGCCACGCCCGCCAGAAAGCCGATGACGACAGCAGCCCACGGCGGCACATAGCCCGCCGCTGGGGTGATGGTGGCCAGCCCCGCGACTGCGCCGGTCAGGGCGCCGCTCATACTTGGCTTCTGCTCGCGCCACCAGGCCAGCGCCATCCACGTGACCATGCCGACAGCAGCGGCGGTGTTCGTGTTGACGAAGGCGACGGCGGCGACACCATTGGCGGCCAGTTCGCTACCGCCGTTGAAGCCGAACCAGCCGAACCAGAGCAGGCCCGCGCCCAGCGCCATGAAGGGCAGGTTGTGCGGAATGACCTTCTCGCCGCGTGCGAGAGAGCGTTTGCCGACGACGAAGACCGAGGCCAGCGCCGCCATACCTGCGCTCAGATGCACCACGATCCCGCCAGCGAAATCTACCACGCCCATCTGATGCAGGAAGCCACCGCCCCAAACCCAGTGGACAAAGGGAATGTAGACCAGCAGGCTCCACAGGACGAGGAAGAGCAGATACGCCTTGAAGCTGACACGGTCGGCGAAGGCGCCAGAGATTAGGGCCGGAGTGATGATAGCGAACATCAACTGGAAGAGGAAGAAGGCTAGGAACGGGATAGTCGGTGCGAGGGCATTGGGGGCCATGCCGACGCCCTGCAAGCCGATATAGCGCAGATCGCCGATGAGACCCAGGGTGTCATGCCCATAGGCCAGGCTGAATCCCACGAGCACCCAGAGAATCGTCACTACCCCCATCGAGATGAAGCTCTGCATCATGATCGTCAGCACATGCTTGTGCCGGACCAGTCCGCCGTAGAAGAAGGCCAGGCCCGGCGTCATGAGCATGACGAGCGCCGCGCTCATCAGCACAAACGTTGTGTCCGCGGCATTGAGGTGTCCCACGTGTGTTCTCCCCTTTGAGACAGAATTGAGACAGAGTGGAGCGGCCAATAAAGCCAAGTGAACGTAACATGAATACGCCCCCTTGTCAAGCATCGCGAAGAATGCAAGTGATGGGGAGTCATGGGGAGTCATGAGGAAAGGAATAGCGGCCGGAATTGACGAATTCCGGCCGCTGAAGCAAACAAAGCAGTTGCACCCTCATCCTGGCATGCCACAGCCTCAGCCGATGCCCGTCACGCTGCTGACCAGCGACAGCGCCAACAACGCGCTCATCACCACACCCGCCACCAGCGCCCGGCCTTGCGCGCCACGCGCAACGAGCGACCCACGCCCCGCTCGCGAGAGCGCCGAGGCGAAATAGAAGGCCGCCCCGCCCACCACCAGCAGCGCTTCAAGCGCAATACTAATCGCTGGTTCGCTCCACAGGCCAAAGCCGAGCAGCGGCAGATTGCCCAGATTCCCCGGCAGGATCGGCAGGTCGGGCCGATGCACCAGCAGATCGAGCAGCCAGTGGCTGAACACCGTGGCGGCAACGATCAGCGCGCCAACCCGGCCCCACGGCTTCCAGGCGAGCGCACCCGCGGCAGCCGCGATCAGCAGCGCCCCGACGAGCGAGTGTGAGTAGTACGCGTGAATCCACCCCTCGCCATAGCCCGCGCTGCCTCCAAATGACTCAACTCCCGGAATCAACAACAGCGCAAACACCACATCCAGCAACTGCGTGCTCAGCATCAGCGCCCACAAGGGAACGTCGCGGCGCGTCGTCGCTGACAGCGCGTCTCCCTGTGCATCGCGCTTCGACACCAGACGCGAATCCAGCGCCTTGATGCCCGCCGCGAGTCCAAAGTGTCCAGCAAACATCTACTGCGCTCCTTTCGCTGTCCGCTCTCCATTGATTCGGCCATCCAGCCAGCCGCAGACCACAACAAATAGCAACAGAAACGCCAGAAAGCTCATCGCACTCCTCCTCTTCATCACATGGCATACGTCACCGCAAACACTAACAATAATAGTATTACAGCTAAATATATTAGTTTGTCAAGGGCAGTAGTGGCATGTCCGTTCATGAACCATCATGGTGGACACGCGATGCGCCTCGCCCTTGACACATGCGTTTCCGCAGTGGTATCTTCTGCTACACAACTATTCTATTGATTTATTGAATATTTGAGAGTGGCATAGGTAACCGCGCACAGCACGTGATCAGGCTTGTTGGCTCGGCCATGAGGGAGGCGCTATGGGACATCGTGAGTTCAAAGATCAGTTGTACGCGCAGTTTGCCCGCATCGGCAAGGCGCTTGCCAGCCCCCAACGGCTGGAGCTTGTGGATCTGCTCGCCCAGGGCGAGCGGTCAGTGGAAGAGCTGGCCCGCGAGGTCGGTCTGAGCACAGCCAACGCCTCACAACATCTCCACGTCCTGCATGGCGCACGGCTGGTGGAGTCACGCAAAGCGGGTCTCTACGTCTACTATCGCCTGGCCGACCCGGCCATTTTCGCGCTCTGGCAGGCGCTGCGCACCGTCGGCGAGCGGCAACTCGCCGAGATAGACAGGCTTGTCGGCATATATCTGCACAATCGCCAGGCGCTCGAACCTATCTCGCGCGATGCCTTGCTGGCGCGCCTCACCGCTGGCGACACAATCGTGCTCGACGTACGCCCCGCGCTCGAATACCGGCAGGGCCACATCGCTGGCGCGCGCTCCATCCCAGTGGACGAGCTTGCCGCGCGCCTGGGCGAACTGGACGTGCAGCGCGAGGTTGTCGCCTACTGCCGTGGCCCCTACTGTGTCTTCTCCGACGAAGCCGTAGCGCTGCTGCGCGCCCACGGCCTTCGGGCATTCCGCTACGCGGAGGGCTTCCCAGAGTGGGCGGATGCTGGTCTGCCGCTGGCCACAGAAGAATCCGCGTCCGCCACCAGGTAGAGCGAGGCGCCGGTAGGTCGTGTCAACCGCGATACCTCTATCAGGAACCGAAAGGAGCAGAGTCCCCATGATTTTTCGCCAGATCTTGCACCCCGCCACTGGATGCGCTTCATATGTCTTCGGCTGCACTGGCAAGAAGGCGCTCGCCGTCGTGGATGCGCATGCCGAGCACCTCGACGACTACCTCGTGGTGGCCGAAGCGGCTGCCTCACCCATTGTCGCTATCGTCGAGACGCATGTGCAAGCCGACCATCTCTCCGGCGCAACCGCGCTCGCGGAACGCACCGGCGCGCCGATCTATCTGCACGAGGCCGCCGATGTCGCCTTCCCTCACCGCACCCTGCGCGACGGCGACCAGGTGGAGCTTGGCAACGATTACCTGCGCGTGTTGCACACCCCCGGCCACAGCCCGGACAGTATGTGTCTGCTGGTGGGGGATCGCACGCGCGGCCCCGAACCGTGGTTCCTGCTCACCGGCGACACCCTCTTTGTCGGCGACGCGGGCCGCCCCGACCTGACCGCCAGCCCGGCTGATGCGACTGGCGCGACCGATGCCGCGCGCACGCTGTACCGCAGCCTACAACGTCTGTCTACACTTCCTGACGATCTCGAAATCTATCCCGCGCATTTCGCCGGTTCTGCTTGCGGCCGTGCGATGAGCGGCAAAGCGAGTTCGACGCTCGGCTTTGAGCGTCGCTTCAATCCTGCGCTGCGGCAGCGCGACGCCGACGAGTTCGTCGCGTTCATGCTGGCCGATCTGCCTGCCCCACCCGCAGGCCACCGCGAGATCCGCGCGGCGAACCGGCGCGGCGAGCCGCTCGGCAGCCTCGCTCCCCTCCCAGACACACGCACCGCCGCAGTAGGCGCACTGGAGCACGAGTAGGCAGAAGGCAATGATACCGCCGCGTACAACGCCTGAGCCAGGCAGCCCCAGCGCCTCTGCGCCATCTAGCCTTAGTTCAACCCAGTCCCTGCCGCCGCTGCTGGGGCTGCGCGCCAACCTGAGCCAGTTCTTGCTGCTGGTGCTGATCAACGCCTTCGTCGGCGCGATGGTCGGGCTGGAGCGCGATGTCGTGCCGCTGATGGGCGCAGAGGTCTTCGGCCTGGCCTCGGCCACGGCGGGGCTGTCCTTCATTGCCAGCTTTGGCATCGTCAAGGCGCTCGCCAACCTGAGCGCCGGGCATCTCTCCGATCGCATTGGCCGCAAAGGGGTGCTGGTTGCGGGGTGGGTAGCCGCACTGCCGGTGCCGGTGCTGCTCATCGTCGCGCCGTCCTGGGGTTGGGTCGTCGCCGCTAATGTGCTGCTCGGCATCAATCAGGGCCTCTGCTGGTCCACCACCGTCATCATGAAGATTGATCTGGTCGGTCCGGCGCGTCGCGGGCTGGCGATGGGTCTGAACGAAGCGGCGGGATACGGGGCCGTGGCGCTCGCCGCGGCAGGGTCGGGTTACCTCGCGGCGGTGTATGGCCTGCGTCCGTGGCCATTTGTGCCCGGCATTGCCTTTGCCCTCGCGGGGTTGCTGCTCTCCGTCTTCTTCGTGCGCGAATCGCACGGCTTCGCCCGGCACGAGGCGAAGTTCTTCACCCCCGCACCTACCACGGCGAGCCTGGCGCGCGAGGAGACAGCTCCATCTCCATCCTTCACCGAGATCATGCTGCGGACCAGTTGGCGCAATCGCTCGCTCTCAGCCGTCTGCCAGGCGGGGCTTGTCAATAATCTCAACGATGGGCTTGCCTGGGGCCTCTTCCCCATCTTCTTCGCCGCCGGAGGTCTTGGCGTCGCGCAGATTGCGCTCCTCGCTGGCCTCTATCCTGGCGTCTGGGGAGCGGCGCAACTCGCGACCGGCGCACTCTCCGACCGGCTGGGTCGCAAGCCGCTGATCATCGGTGGCATGTGGCTCCAGGCCGGGGCGTTGGTCCTGCTGCCGCTCACACACGGCTTCGCCCCGTGGGCCATCGCGATGGTCTTGCTGGGGCTGGGCACGGCCCTGGTGTATCCGACGTTCCTCGCCGCCGTCTCGGACGTGGCGCATCCCTCGTGGCGCGCCTCGGCGGTCGGCGTCTACCGCCTCTGGCGCGACCTTGGCTATGCGGTCGGCGCGCTGCTGGCGGGGGTGCTCGCCGACCACTTCGGCGTGCCGTGGGCCATCGCGGGCATCGCCGCGCTCACCTTTGCCTCCGGCATTGTCGTCCTCACCCGCATGCGCGAAACGCGCCGGTAGATGCAAATAGAGCAGACTGCCAGCGGCGACGGCTCGGCCTCATCCTCCTCACACCGCGCTTTTGCCTGCGTCGTCACACCATGATGCGCCTCCCACCCCCTCGCTGCAGCTCACCCCCACGCCACCGGCAGCCGCGCCAGCCCCCGAAATCCCACCGTGTCGCGCCACACCGGCTCCGCGTCCAACGCCCTCAGCCCCGGCAAACGCCGCAGCAGCAGCGGCAGCGCCACCTGTCCTTCCAGCCGCGCCAGTGGCGCGCCCAGGCAGTAGTGCATCCCCATGCCGAACGCCAGGTGCCGGTTCTCACCGCGCGTGATGTCCAGCCGGTCTGGCTCCGCAAACGCTTCTGGGTCGCGATTGCCCGACCCCAGCAGCAGATTCAACACCTGCCCGCGCTGGATCGTCTTCCCGCCGAGCATCATGTCTTCCGTCACATAGCGCGAGGCCATCTGGCTTGGCGCATCGTAACGCAGGAATTCTTCCACCGCTCCCGCCGCCAACTCTGGTCGCTCGCGCAGCAATGCAAGCTGTTCGGGATGCCGTAGCAGCGCCAGCGTGCCATTGCCGATCAGATTCACCGTCGTCTCGTGCCCCGCCACTAGCAGCGTCGTCGCCGTCACGATCAACTCCGGCTCGCTCAGTCGGTCGCCGTCCTGCTCGTGCGTCGCCTGCATCAGCGCCAGCAGCCCGTTACCCGCTTGTCCGCGCCGCGCCGCCAGCAACTCATTGAAATACGCATAGATCTCCAGCGCCACCCGCGCCGCCTCGTCGTAGATCTCTGGCGTGCGTTTGCAATCCACCGCGCGCACCAGCACCCCCGCCCACGCGCTCAGCCGCCGCTGCGCCTCCTCCGGCACGCCCAGCATCTCCGCGATGATCGCGATGGTCAGTGGCCGCGCGTAGTCCGCAATCACGTCCAGCGACCCACGCGCCGCCGCTGCATCCACCAGCGTATTCGCCACCGCTGCCACCCGTGGCCGCAGCGCCTCCACCATGCGCGGCGTGAACGCCCGGCTCACCAGTGCCCGCAGCCGCGTATGCTCCGGCGGATCGTTGAAGAGCAGCGACTGCCGCACCAGCGTGAAATACAGTTGCACCGGGTCCGCCCCCGCTAGCGCTTCCCCAGCAGCGGAATCCTCGCGCGGCGGCTGATGCGTGTAGCGCGCATCCTTCAGCACCGCGACGATATCCGCGTACCGCGCTACATGCCACACCCCTGGCAGCGACGGCTCGAATGGCATGCCCCAATGCACCGGGTCATCGTCGCGCAGCCGCCGGTAGAACGCATACGGATCCTCCCGAAACGCTGGCTGAAAATAGTCGAAGCCATCGCCCGCGCCGCCACTGGCCATATCCCGCTCCTCTGCCGTCCCACCGTGAATCAAGCGTAATCCCCTCAGATTGTGTCGAAGCCGCCGCCCGCTGCGACACACCCTCCTGTAACCCTGAAAGATTCGATTGCGCCATGTTGCTCGATGGGAGATACGCCACGACCGTTCGTTTTGATGCCGCCGCGAATAGCAATTTCACGCGCCGTGCCGCCTGGCTTGATGCTAAGCCCAATAGCGGAAAGGGTCATGACCACTCCCTTCACAAGCGACTCCCCTGTGCCACCGAAGGTCTCAATACCGTGGTGTACGACGATCCGCCCAACTGGCTGACTGATTTGGATGCCAACAGCGCCATCCGCGTGGGTGATGATGCGCTCGAATTCGGCGAGGTTCACGGTTCCGGTATAGACATTGAATCCGCGAGCGCCCTGGCCAAACGTCTCGATCAGCGCGTTGACCTTCAGCTCGTTCACGATGCCAAAGTTTACGAAGCCAATACCACTTGGACCGAATGAGGTGATCTTCTCCTTGGCGATCCAGCGATTGACGAAGCCCCAATTATCGAGCACCATGTCGTTCACGCCGTAGGTCACGACCGGACCACGATTCTTGACCTCATCCACATGAGCGCCGTAGACGGTAAAGACGCCGCCGGTAATCTGGTCGGGCGTGCCAGGGGCGATCTTGCCATCACTGTACACCCCACCGGTCTCCAGGCGCCGCACGATAAGCCGGCCACCTGTGTCACCCGCGCCGCTCACGAAAATGCCGCTGCCGAGCACCGGCGCGCCGCTGCGGCCAGCGGACAAGCCCACCAGGTCCGCACTGATCACGACACTCTCGTCGGGTTGCATATTCCACAGTGTGAACGCGCCCTGGATGACGTAGACACCATAGCCATGCGGTCGCTCGCTCTCGCCCCGCGCATCCGCTGCCACGATGTCGAGGCCATGCACATCAACATGCCCACCCCGTACCTTGTCGCGTGCGAGAATCTGAACCCGCCCCGTGGTAGTGACCTCGCGCAATTCGATCCGCCCTAAGCTGTCCACGCTTGTGTCGTTGAATAGTGCTCGCTTATCCGTTGAGGCGTGAAGATGAATCGTGTGGACGCGGTTGTCCGAAGAAAGCTGAAGGCCATCGGCTCCGTCAGCGAAGGCAATCTCGGTCCGGTCGTTTTCTCCGCGCAGGGACTGCCCCGGAGCAAGACGGAGAGTTGGCGCGCCCGACAATTCACCGCGCACGATAATCCAGTGGACACTCGAATCTTTCGTCAGAGCAACCAGTTCATCAACTGATGTGGCCGCCTTTTCCTGGGTATCCATCCGATGACCTCCAAGAGCGTGAACACCAGCCAGCCAGAGCATATCCCTGGCCAGGATAGATTGATTAAGGCATGGCCCTGAGGTGTAACGCAATACGACTGACCTGGGAAATGAATCGTGCTGCAAGACCACCGCACCGCCATTTCAGCTTGACATCCAGGAACACATGTTCTATCATACCTACCAGTAGCTCATTGAGGTGAGCCAGAGTATGGCGCCTCCCTTGCCCTGTCGCGTTCCGGTCGCGCGTGGGGTGAGGGTGGCGCCATCTCGGTTTTTTTGCGCGGTTTCGCGCGCAGCGCCCACGTCTGTTCACGATGCGTAGGGGCGTCGGCGGACGCCCGTCAGATGGCGTACCAATCGCCCACATCGAAAGGAAACACCCGTCATGTCTCGCAAACGCTCACACACCGCCCGTGCCACAACGCCGCGCCCGCGCAAGCCGCGTGCGCCCAGCGTCCCCGGCACCACACACGCCCCACTCCCCAACGTCTTCGCGCGCAGCGATACGCTACCAGCCGCCGGCCTGCATGCCGACACCGGCGCATCCCCCGCGCTCGATCTCATCGCCCCCGGCGGCGGCAGCCTCGGAGATGTGCTGCTCGAACTCGTCGGGGCGGAGCATGCCACGCTACGCAACAGCCTCGCCGTCTGGCAGCGCGAACAAGATCGCCTGCTCAATCGCGCGTGGCGGCGTCCCGGCGGCCTCGCCCGTCCCGCTGGATTGTGACCGTGTCACTACGCCTCGGCAACGAAAGCCATTCACTGCCCCCTGGGCGTTTACGCCCTCATGCTGTGCTCCGGCCATTGATGGCCGAGGCTGCATAGTCGCCTGTGCTCCGGCCATTGATGGCCGAGCGCGACTAGAAAGGACCATCTAACACCATGCTCCGCTCACAACTCGCCCTCTGGGCCTACACATCACCCACCACCTCCGCCTATCCGCCGCTCACCGGCGAATATGGCGAGCGCATCGAAGCGCTCGAATTCACCACCGTCGCCCCTGGCGGCTTCGGCGACCTCGCCTGCATCCTCAAGCTGCCCGACGCGCGCCTGCCTCGCCCAGAGCTTGGCCTCTTCTCGCGCGTCGTGCTGCGCGATGGCCTCTACACCTGCTTCGCGGGCGAATGGTCCGACCCCGCGCTCGTCCTCGATGGCGCGACCGGCGACTATCTGCTGCTCTCTGCGCTTGGCGGCGGCGTGGCACTGCGCGATGATCCCGACGACAGCGCCTACAACAGCGCCACCACCGCCCAGGCGATCATCGCCAGCGAGTTCAGCAAACGCGCCGCCTATCTCGCGCTGGACGCCGATCAATCCGCCGTGCTGCCCAGCGCCCCCGCCAATACCTTCACCCCGGTCTACGACGGCTACAACCTGGAAGAGATCTTGCACGACCTGATGGGTGCGCTCGGCGATTACGTCTGGACCGTCTACGATCACCCCAAGAACAAAGACGCCGCCGGATTCCCCACCTGGCAGCTCCATGCCCACCCGCGCGACACCACCACCACGAATTATCTGGCCCTCGGCGCGGACATCCTCTCCTGGCGCGTCATGCCCTCCGCGCAGCGCGCCTACAACGTCGTGCAGGTTGCCTTCGTAGACCCCGTCGCCGGGCCGGGCAGCGTCACCGTCAGCGACCCGCGCCTCAGCGTCAGCGGCGCGCAGAATACCGCGCCCTTCCGCCGCCGCAAGCTGCGCCGCAACCTGGGCCGCCTGCCGCTCACCAGCGCCCAGGCCAGCGCCATCGCCAATGCCTGGCTCGCCACCTATAGCAACCCTACCAATAAAGTCGAGGTCGAGCTACGCGGCATCCGCGACGCCAACGGACGCCCGCTCCCGCTGCATCAGGTCCGCGCGGACGCCAATCTCTACGTTCCCGAACTCGCCGTCCGTGGCCAGCGCCTCTCCGCCGCGCCCACGCCTGGCGTGAACCAATTCTGGATTGCCGAATCCAGCTACCGCGAGACTGCCAGCGGCGATGTGCGCCTCACCCTGCAACTCGATAACTACGCGGACCGCGCCGCCGCGCTCATCGCCCGCCTCCAGATCGCCGATGAGGCGCGCCAGCGCACACGCGGCGTCTACCGTCCCGTGCAATCCTCCGGCGCACAGCAGACCGGCTACTGCTCCATCCGCTATCCCAATGCCAGTGCCGGACAGGTCGTCGGCGTCGGCCTCAACTTCGTCCCCATCCTGTCGAACACTCCCACCGGACTCAGCTTCACCCAGATCACCGCCACCAACGTCTCCGGCGCGCCCAGCGTCACCACTGGCACGACGACTCCCTACGGCTGCGAAATCACCGTCACCGCCGCCGCCACTGGCCCCGTCATCTGGACCGGCAAATACACCACCATCGGCGCCTGAATCCCATGCCGAACCTTGCCTCCCTCGCCTCGTAGAAGAGGGGCTGGGGGAGCGGTCTATCCCATCACCCCCAGCCGAGCGCCACCCAGCCGCTCTGGCGCGAGCCACGCCACCACCGTCGCATCGAACCACTGCCCCGCCGCGCCCAACGCTGACCCGAAGCGCCCGCGCGACGCTTCCATATCTCCACTCGCCAGCACGAACGCGCACGGAGCCGCCCCAAAGCGCGCCACACGCTCCGCCAGCCACGCATCCCCGTCGCCACGCGGCGCGGCCAGTGTCACCGGCGTCCCCGCGAAATGGGCCAGCGCCGCCCCAAACGCATCATCTTCGCGCATCTCTGGCGCGGGCCAGCCATACACCCGCTGAAACACCTCCACGGCAGGCGCGATTTGCTCTACACCCAGCACCACCCCGCCTACGCCGCGCAACTCGCTCCCCGCCATACTCGCCGACGGGCGCACGCGCAACTCACGTGGCGTCGTATCCTGAATCAAGAATGGTAGCAGCGCTCCCGGCTCATCCGCGCCAACGAAGGCCAACTCCCACGCGATGCGTGTGCCATCCGGGCGTTCGCGCCCCATCGCGGTCGGCCCACGCACCGGCACGCCCAGCCCCGCGATGCGCGCCGCCTCCGCCGCGATCTCATGTGTACCCACCGCCCACGCGCACGGCCCGCCGTTCTCGCGAATCGCCGCATCCCACCAGCCCGACGCCTCTCCTGGCGCGACCGTCGAGATCAATTCGATATACGCGCCGTCGTCGAAGCCGATCAGCGCCATATGCGTTGGGCGGCCCGCGTGCGGCCCGCCATACTCCGGTGTCAGCCCAATGCCCTTAAACGCGAGCAGCATCGCGTCTAGGTTCGGCCCGGCAATCGTCACGTGGTCAATCGTCAGCGTCATACCCGCGCCCTCCCTGTGCTATCGCCTCGCTCTCCGCGCCACCAAGCGGCATGCTAACGAACCAGGCGTACTTGGCGGAGCGCCGCATATCGCCGGTCATCGCAGCGCCATGTCGCATAGCGTGACTATGCTCATTCTTTCTGCTGCTCAGCCGCATCACCGCTGAAGAGTTGTGGCTGCTTGGCCTTCGCGGTGAGACTATTCGCGTTCTCGCTGCTCACCACGGGGCGTCCGGTCTGCGCTTCGATATCGCGCCGCGTGCGGCCCGCAACTCCCCCGGCATCTTTTGTATCGCGTTGCAACTCGCTCAGGCCTTGCGAGTCGCGTACCTGATGCAGTTCCGTGGCCGTCGCCTCGCCGATCTGCGTCAGCAGCAGTTCAAGCACCGTCATGTTATCGCGCAGATTCGCCCGCTGGCCGATACCCTTCACCCGCTTGTGGCCTGCCACGCCAACATCAAACGTGCCCTTGTGGATCGTGTTGGTGAGTGCGCCGAAGTCCGCATCGCTGGCGCCGCGGTGGTGCCACTCGCCCGTCAGTTCGTCGCGAATGATGATCCCTTGCATGCGTTTCTCGATCCAGTCGTCGGCATAGCCCAGCCTGCGGTAGTCCTGGCGCATGCGGTCGGCGGCAAGCTCGGGATCCTGCATCTCTTCCAGACGCTCCGCCCCGACCCGTGCGAGCCATTGCTTGAATGGCTCAGCTTTGGGCGAGGGGATGGACTGGATGATGCGCATCAGCGTCTCGGTATCGGCCGCATCGGTGAGGCGCTGTTTGCCGTCGGCGGAGAGCATTTTCAACTGTTGACATTTTGACAACAGTTCAACGAAACCCTCATCCGTGATGCGCCGCTTCATGTTCGCCCAATAGAAGCGCGGCTGTTCGCTGTCTGTCAGCAGCCCGATCACATCAATCACGCTGAAGAACCAGCGCTCCTCATGCCACACCCGCCGCACCTGTGCCTCGGCCTGGTCGTCGAGCAACTCCAGCCCCATTGCATCGTTTGCGTTGTCGCGCCGATTGTCGTCACTCATGCCCTATCTCCCCCGTGTCACTCTGCTCCACTCGCCTGGGCTACTTCCACTCAAATGTGCGCGTCTTTGTGCGTCGGCCTGATACGCAGGCAAGCTCTCTTACGCCTGTGGCGCGGTATTCATGCGCTCGGCAATGAACCGCTCGAGATCTTCCGACCGTAATCGCATCTTCGATGACAAATAAAGACACGTTATGGATGCGCTTGACCCGTCGGACGCACCACGATTTCGTTGATGCCCACGTGCGCTGGCTGCTGCACCGCAAACGCCACTGCCCGCGCGATGTCCAGCGGCATCAGCGGCTCCGCGCCTTGCAGCATCGCGGGTAGGATGTCCGGCGGATACTCGGCCACCGCCTGAAACTCCGAGATCACCACCCCCGGCTCGATGGTCGTCACCTGGATGCCCTTCGGCCCCACCTCCTGCCGCAGCGAATCCGCAATCGCCGTCGCCGCGAACTTCGTGCCACAGTACGCGCTGCCGCGCGGCGTCGGCACACGACCCGCCACCGACGACGTCACCACCACATTGCCGCTGCCGCGCTCCAGCATCGCTCCCACGCCATATTTCAGCGTCAGCAGCAGCCCATACACATTCGTATCAATCATCGCCTTCCAGCGCGCCGGATCGCTATCCACCAGCGGCATGCGATAGCCGAAGCCCGCGTTGGCGATCAGGATATCGAGCTTGCCCCAGTGATCGAGTGTCCGCTGCACGGCGGCCCGCACATCCGCCTCCTCGCGCACATCGCCGGTCAGCGCCAGCGTCTCGCCGTAATGCTCGCCGCCGAGCTTCGCCTCCTCTGCCATCCGTTCGCCCAACTGGCGCATGCGGTCGCCGCGCCGCGCGAACATCGCCACATGCGCCCCCGCGCGCACCAGCTCCTCGGTGATCGCCTCGCCGATGCCGCTGCTCGCCCCCGTCACCAGCGCCACCCGCTCGTGAAGATCCGCCAGCGGGCGCGCCGCCGGTTGCCGCTGCTCTGCCATGCTGTGCTGCTCCTTTCATAATTGCCCCATTATTGTAGCGCACGCTCAAAGCCGGGTGCGCCCATCCGCCGTAAACTATGGGACTATCTCTCTGTGTGAGATTGTGTGGGCATTGACGGTCTTAGGGGCGGGCAGGAGCTATCCCACAATCTGGATCGGCGTGTCGCTGCGTGCCGCCGCGCGGCCACCAGGGAGCGCTGCGATCACGACCAGATCATAGAGGCCGGGCGCCAAGCTGCGCGGCAGATCGAATGTGCTGGTAAGGATGCCGCCGGTGGCTCCGCCCAGCCCAGGCGCGTGCAACAGATCGTTCCAGCCAGATGGCCCCTCAGTAGCCGTGGACGCGCCTATCGCTTGCTGGAGCGCGGCTGCCGACGGGAACGGGCCGTAGAGGTGGGCGTCGGTTGCTGCCTGCGGTGATTGATTGATCGTGTTGGCGTAGACTTCCGCTCGTAGCTGGGTGATGATCGTGATGCTATCGCCGGGGTGCGCGGGCGCGGGCGCGAGGACGGCGATCTGCGTGGTGAGGAAGAGCGGCTCCGTGGGCGCTGGCGTCGCCGTCACCGTCACCGTGATCTTGCCCGTCGGCGTACCGCACGCGCTGAGCAGAAGCAGGCAGGATACGAACACTAGGCCGCCTATCAGCTTGATCGTCGCCACGCGCCGTTGAAACATGAGGAACAGCCCCTTCCTGGATTGAGGCAAACATCGTAACCGCCGACGCTCCACAGGCGTCGGCGGTCAAACGACGAGCAGAGTCAATACTACAACGTGTCAGCGTGCGGGTTGAAGCAGAGCCTGCCCAATCAACTGCAGTTGCCAAGGTCTAGGTTCGGCGTAGTGTAGTCCCAGCTGGAGCCGTAGCGTGTAAACGTCGTCTGCTGGTTACCGCACTGGTAGAAGTGCTGTGAGGTGCTGGTACTGGCGTTCCAGCTACCCCACGAGGGCATGAAAGTGTAGGTCTGACCTGGGACTGGAGAGCCGACGGTCTTGTTTGCAGCCCCATGCGTAGCGCCCCCGCAGTACACATACGACGAGATGCCGGCGTGGATCACAGCTTTCGAAGCCGCTACGCTGCGATCAAGCCGAGTCCAAATGGCGTCATAGCCATCTCCAATGAGCGAATAGCAGGCGAAACCGTGGTCGGAGCCAGTGACGAAGTTTATCGTGAGCGACATGGTCCAGGAGCATGATGGGTCGCAGAAGTTCTGGTCTTTGTAACCCAAAGGAGCGGGGCCGCCATAGAAGATCCAGTCAGGGATGCCAGTCTTATAGGTGCGCTGTAGCACTGCGTGACTGGCAATGACAATTTGCTTCTCATAGACGTAAACGGGCAGATGGAGGACCTGACCTGTCGCCCGATTACGCAATGGAGCGCTGAGGGTTGCGATCAGGTAGCTATTGAATGTACCCGCACCCGACACTCTTGATACGTGGGCTTGCTGCGCATCTACACGCGAGGGAAGTACGAGCGAGCCGAGCACAACTGCGGTAAGGACAATTGTCGTGGTCAAAGATCCAAGCAGCCAACATGATCTCATGTTTCCGCCCCCCCAGTTCCTGCACCTGCGCGCGTAGGGCCGCGTTCTCTTTCTCCGGCTCCCCGCGCGTCACGGCCCTAGTCTACCAACCTCTGTGAACGATGTCAAGACGTCGGCCGTTCGATGTTGAGAAATCGGCCATATCGGGACGAGTAGTTCAACAAGTCGCCGCTGGTGAGCCGCTTGCTGCTCCAAGCTGTGACGGAAACGGTAGCTTTCGCCCTCAAGCAGCAGGACTAGAGTTTGTCGGTGAATCCCAATTGCTTCCGCCATCTGTGGCAGGAGGAGGATGCCTAGCACGCCCGCTATACGGTGTCGCGGTCAGCACGCTCGCCAAGCTACACAACCCGCTGGCAAGACCTGCTTCATGCGCGGTAAATATCAGATAACGACCATGAAACCATAAGGAGAACACCACCCGTGACCACCAGCACCACGCTCCCGCACTGGGATATGACCGTCGTCTATCCCAGCATGGCTTCCCCCGCATTCGCCCAGGGCTTCCAGGATGTGATAGACGCCATCGCCGCCCTGAGCGCCCTCTTCGATCAGCACGGCATCAATCAGCGTCCGCCCGCGACCGTGGATGACGCCACCGTGCGCACCTTCGAGACCGTCACCCAGCAATACAACGCCCTGCTCGAGCAGGTGCAAACGCTCAGCGCCTACATTGCCGCCTTCGTCAGCACCAACTCCCGCGACGACCTCGCCCAGGCGCGCCAAAGCGAACTGCGCCAGCATCTCGTCAAGCTCTCGCTGCTCGGCACCCGCTTCACCGCCTGGATCGGCTCGCTGGATGTCGAGCAATTGATCGCTGCATCGCCTATCGCCCGCGACCACGCCTTCGCCCTGCGCCAGACCCGCATCCGCGCCGAACACCTGATGAGTCCCGCCGAAGAAGAACTTGCCGCCGAGCTAAACGTCAGCGGTGGCGCGGCCTGGGTCAAGCTCCACGGCAACCTCACCTCGCAACTGACCGTTACCTTGCCCACAGATGGCGCCACCAGTGCCACCAGCGCCACCGGCGCGACCCGTGAGCTACCGATGAGCGAGATTCGCAACCTCGCCTACGACCCCGACCGCGCCGTGCGCCGCCGCGCCTACGATGCCGAGCTAGCCGCCTGGGAGCGCGCCGCCGTCCCGCTGGCCGCCGCCATGAACAGCCTCAAAGGCCAGGGCAACACCCTCGCCCAGCATCGTGGCTGGCCCTCCCCGCTCGACTCCGCCATCTTCGAGGCCAACATTGACCGCGCAACCCTCGATGCCATGATGACCGCCGCCCACGAGTCCTTCCCGGACTTCCGTCGCTACCTCCGCGCCAAAGCCCGTGTCCTGGGCATTCCCACGCTAGCCTGGTACGACCTCTTCGCGCCCGTCGGCGGCAGCGACCGCTCGTGGGATTTCGACGAAGCCGCGCGCTACATCGTCGCGCAGTTCGGCACATATTCCCAGCGCCTCAGCGACTTCGCCGCCCGCGCCTTTGCCGGACGCTGGATTGACGCCGAGCCGCGCCCCGGCAAGCAGGACGGCGCGTATTGCATGCCGCTGCGTGGTGATGAGTCGCGTGTCTTCGCCAACTTCAAACCTGCGTTCGGCGGCATGAGCACCCTCGCCCACGAGCTAGGCCACGGCTACCACAACCTTAACCTCGCCGCGCGCACCCCCTTGCAGCGCCAGACACCGATGACGCTGGCCGAAACCGCCAGCATCTTCTGCGAGACCATCGTGCGCCACGCCGCCCTCAAAGAGGCCGATACCCAGGAGCAGATCGCCATTCTCGAAGCCTCGCTTCAGGGTAGCTGCCAGGTCGTCGTAGACATCACCAGCCGGTTCCTCTTCGAGCAGCGCGTCTTCGCGGCGCGCCAGCAGCGCGAGCTGGCGGTGGATGAACTCAACGCGCAAATGCTTCAGGCGCAGCGCGACACCTACGGCGACGGCCTGGACCCCAACGCCCTGCATCCCTACATGTGGGCCGTCAAGTCACATTACTACAGCGTCGGTCGCCCGTTCTACAACTTCCCGTACATGTTCGGCCTGCTCTTCGGTCTTGGCCTCTACGCCCGCTATCAGCGCGACCCCGAAGCCTTTACGCGCGGCTACGATGATCTGCTCTCGTCCACCGGCATGGACGACGCCGCCACGCTGGCGGCGCGCTTCGGCATAGACACGCGCACGCCCGATTTCTGGCGCGACAGCCTGGCCATTGTCCGCGCCGATGTAGACCGCTTCGAATCACTCATCGCCGGTTGATCGCGGACACCACACTACCATCCCTGCGGATGCGGCGTCAGCAGCGCCTCCATCACGTTCGCCATCAGACGCTGCATCCCAGGCTCCGCGCGATTCTGCCCCACGCAATTGTTGCCGGAGATCAGCCGGAAATTATCCAGCGCATACGACCAGTAGATCGAGCCTGCGGCGAAGACCAGCGCCCCCGACGGCGCGACATAGTACGCCGTATTACTCGTGTCGCTCATCCCGTCGTGGTTGGTCACGGGCGAACTACCCAGCACGTGCAGCCCCGGCGGCGTCGCGCCGTTGTCGTAGACCCTGTCCCACTCGTAGCCCACATAGTCGCAGCCATAGCTCGTGCCGGGGACCAGTCCCGTTCCCGCCAGCAGCGGCGACGACGCGCCCGCGTCGAGCCGCCAGGGGAAACCGATGCTCTGCGACCAACTCGAATACATGATGCCCATCAGCGCATTCTCTGGGTGGCCGATCAGCGGGTCGCGCCAGGTGATCGTCAGCAGCGCGTTATTCTGGCCGTAGAACGGGTCGGTGAAGGCCAGCTTATAGCAGACGATGGTGCGGTCCGGCGTCCCCTGGCTATCCGCCTCATAGCGAATCTGCCAATAGGCGTCGTTGCCGCCAAGAAACGCCACCCCCAGCCCCGCGTCGCGCGCCAGATTATAGTTATTCCGCATTTGCAGCGACCAGTATTCATCGTGGCCCAGATCAATGATCGCCCTATGGGTCAGCAGATCCAGCCCGGCGTTGTTCAGATCCACGCTGCTCATATACGAGACATCGTAACTCTGCTGCTCCATCCAGCGGATTGCGTCAATCTCGTAGGGCAAACCCTGGCTCAGCCCCGGACCAGAGTTAGGCCGGTCGAATGAAACCTTCGCGCCGCGCCCGCCATTGGGGCCGAGGTATAGGCTATAGCCGCCCCATTCGTTGTATGCCTCATAGGTGTTATCTGAGGTGACGACTAGATATGCCGTGTTTGGCGCTCCACGCACATCGAACTGCACATACGTCTGCTTGCCGCTCTTCTCGGTGAACTTGGCATAGTACACCCCCGTCACCCAGTCCTCAGGGATGGCCAGCTTCAGCGAGGGCTGCCACCGCGCCTCCACCAATCCGGTGCTGGCGTCCACCAGGCAGCTCGCGCACCCCACCAGCGCGCTCGTCGTGTAATCATAATAGCCCTGCGCCTGCCCCGTGGCCGACGTGGAGTAGAGCAGCCGCCCACCCACGCCACCGTACCAGCCCAGACGATACACCTCTACCGTATAGGGCGTGCCGGCCTGTGGCGTGCTCACGTAGAAGGTCAGCGTATCGCCAGGGACAACCGAAGTCGCGCTGGCATACGCTTGAATCTCGGTCGTCGCCAGCTCGCCCGAAGGGATAATCCAGCCAGCGGAGCCGGGTTGCGCGTTCTCCTGCGCAATGACATTGCTATGGCTCGGTGGCGGCGTGGGTGTCGTGTACGGATTCGCTGTCGCCGTGGCGCTGGCCTGGGGCCGCGGCGTGGCGGTTGGCGTCTGGCCGCCGCTGCTCTCCCCTGGCGCGCACGAGAGCGTCAGGCACGCGACCAGCAGCAATAACAACGGCAGCACAGCGGCACGGCGTCTTCGGGGCGCTCTCAGCATGCGACCACTCTCCCACACTCCACACAGATCCCGTGCCCATTCATCCCCATGTATAATACGTCGTCAAGATAGCCAGCGCTTGCGTCAAATCACAATGCCCCGCGACATGCATACCGCGTAGCCCGCTTCATATTACGTTCGCCTGCCGTGCAGCAGTTCATAGCAGAGTTGCTCGTGATAGTCCGTGACGATGTCCCAGCTATAGCGCGAACTCACATGCTCGCGGGCCACCGTGCGGCGCTCCGCCACCAGCTCCGGCGCATCCAGCAGCATCCGCAGCACGCGGCTCAGATCGCAGGCGTCGCCAGTCTTGAAGGGGAAGCCGATGGGCGCGGCGGGTTCCAGATTCTGCGGGATGTCGCTCACCACAACGCAGTTGTGTAGCGCCATGGCTTCCAGCAACGTCAGCGCAATGCCCTCCGCCGTGCTGGGCAGCACATAGAGATAGGCGTTGCTATACAGCGTCGTCAGTTCCTCGCCATAGCGAAAGCCCAGAAAACGCACGTTTGGCCCCGCCATCGCCCGCAGCCGCTCGGCGTACTCCGGCAGGTGTTGCGCGTCCCCCGCGATCACCAGCGGCATCTCCGTATGGAGGCTATTATACGCCTCGATCAGCGTATGCACCTCTTTCTCCGGCACCAGCCTGCCAACAAAAAGTATATAGTTGCGATGCTCCAACCCAAACTCATGCAGATACTCGACAGGTTTGGGCGAAGGCAGCGTCGCGCCCGTGGAAACGAAGAAGCTATCCCAGCCATAGCGCTCGCGCAGGTCGTTGCGCAGCCAGTGCGCGATGGTCGCGGTGCGCGTCGCGCAGACC
This sequence comes from Ktedonobacterales bacterium, assembly GCA_030167145.1. Taxonomy (GTDB): domain Bacteria; phylum Chloroflexota; class Ktedonobacteria; order Ktedonobacterales; family JADMIN01; genus SMAG-U1939. Next base: position 2,976,656 of record CP126532.1, read on the forward strand.
GGCGCCAGCTTCTCGCTCAGCGAAAAGAGCCGTGCGGGCAGCCCTTTCCACTTGTCCTGGCGCCACTCCTGTCCGTGCAAGATCAACGCGGTCGGTTTGCCAAACATGCGCGGGATAAACGTCAGCGGCCCATTGCCAGCGCTATGATACAGCACCACGTCCGCGCGCCGCAGCGACACATCCATCGTCGCGAAGAACGTATGACTCAGCGTATCGGTGACACGTCCATTGAGCGTCGGCAGGCGGCGCAAGCGCACCCCACGGTAGCGCTTGCGGGCGATCTCGCGCGTGGTGTAGTAGGACCGGCAATACACCGTCACGTCGTGCCCACGCTCGGCCAAGCGCACCGCCACCTCTTCGGTGTAGCGCTCGATGCCGCCGTAGGTTGCCGGAATGCCCTTCAATCCCAAAATCGCGATACGCACCTCGTCTTCATCTCCTTTTCATCAAATCTCCGGCGCGGATACCCCGCCCTTCAACGTTTGGTGTGAGATGCATCGCGTTGGCGTATCATGCGGACTCACGCCGTAACCGTTTCGCATCATCAAGCCCAACCGTACTGCCAGAATCTGGGAAACAAGCCTCTTGGCCCAAAACAATTCACACCAAACGTTTCAGGGCTGGGAAGGAAGCGTCGCTCTCCTTTCCTGTACTACTACCGCTTGACAGGCATAGAACGCCTGTGCTAGCACATGCTTATGAGCAAAACACTCACCCGTACTATCTGTATCAAACTGGACGTGGACGGCCATGAGGCAACCTTGGCCGCGACGCAACGCGCGTTTAACGCTGCCGCGTCCTGGATTGCCCAGGTGTGCTGGTATGAGGGTATTACCAACACCAACACCGCGCATCACCGTGTGTACGGCGAAACCCGCCTGAACTTTGGCTTGGGTGCGCAACTGGCGGTCTGCGCGCGAGCGAAGGCAGTGGAAGCCATCAAGGCGGTGAAGGCGCGACATGAGGAGACCTGCCCGCAGTTTGGACCGCGCGGCAGTGTGCGTTATGACGCGCGCACTTACCGGTTGATGAGCCTGGATAGAGTGTCGCTCAACACCCTGGATGGGCGGGTAGTCTGCCGTTTGGTATTGGGACCGCGCCAACATGCCATGTTGATAGACCCAGCGTGGGAGATTGGTGGCGCTGATCTGGTCTGGCGGCGCGGCGTCTCCTATCTGCATGTCACCCAAAGCCGGGAAGCCCCAGAAACGCCGGAGGCGTCTGAGCCAGATGGGGGCACGCTCGGTGTTGACTTGGGCATCGTGAACCTCGCCACCGATAGCGACGGCGAGACGTTCAGCGGCGCACACGTCACCATCGTTCGCAAACGGTATCACCTGCGCCGCCAGCGATTGCAGACCGTCGGCACCAAGAACGCCAAACGTCGCCTCAGGAAGACTTCGGGCAAGGAGCGTCGCTTTCAGCGGGACGTGAATCACGGAATCAGCAAGGCGCTGGTCGCCAAAGCCGCCGTATCGTGCAAGGCAATCGCTCTTGAAGACCTCACGGGGATTCGACAGCGGGTGACGGTTCGACACGAACATCGCTACGTGCGGCATGCCTGGGCTTTCTTTCAACTCCGCCAGTTCGTCACCTACAAAGCCGCGTGGGCCGGTGTGCCGGCGCATCTGGTGAATCCCAAGAACACCAGCCGCACCTGCTCGGCCTGTGGCCATTGTGAGAAGGCGAATCGCAAGAGCCAAGAGACGTTCCTTTGCCAGCGATGTGGCTTTACGCTGAACGCGGACTACAATGCCGCCATCAACATCAGCAGAAAAGAATGGGCCGCAGTCAACCGGCCTATGGCGTCACCCCTCGCGGGGTAGGTGCAAGCCTCCGGCTTGAGCCGTGGGGTTGTTGACCTCCTTTGCTCTCCCGCGCGACTGACCCCACTGGCGCGATCAGCCCTCCGTGCGCGGATTGCTCAGGTGGATGTACGGACGGTAACTGTGCCCCTCAAGCGCGACCCCCGTCTTGCAGGTAACCGCGTCCAGCGTCTTGATGACCCGTCCCGGATTGCCCACCACCAGCGAATACGGCGGAATATCGCTCATCACCACCGCGCCCGAACCGATGACCGAGTGCTCGCCAATCGTAATCCACGGCCCCAGCGTCACATTCACCCCCACCTGCACACCGCGCTTCAGCGTCGGCCCGCGCATACACTCCAGCGAATACGCGCAGCCGGGGTGCAGGTCGTTGGCAATGGTTACCCCCGGCGCCATGAAGACCTCGTCTTCCAGCACCGTAAACTGCGCGACATAGCAATTGGTGTGAATCTTGACGTGGCTGCCAATGCGACAGCCGTAGTCAATCGTCGTGTTGTTCCAGATCTGCACCGCATCGCCCAGATGATTCTGCTCGCGGATCACCACATTGTGGCCGGTCTGCAATTCCGCGCCGATGGTCGTGCCCGCGTAGATCACTGTGCCGCTGCGCAGCCGCGCCCGTGGACCAATCCGCAGCGTCAAATCTTCGACTTTCCGCCCCGTCAGATAGCCCAACAGCACCGACGGATCGTACTCACACCCTTCGCCCAGATCAATCAATTCGGGGCTGACCAGAAAATCGCTCATACATGCGCCTCCGCGGGTTGGTCTTCCGGCTCAAGAGCCACGCTCGCGCCGCCCATCCGCAGCGATTCGTCCATCGCTTCGAGCAGTCGCACAATCTGCAAGCCATTCTGCCCATCGCTGGGTGGCCTGCTGCCGGTACGTATCGCATCGAGAAAGCGCTGGCACTCAATAGTAAGCGGCTCGGTCCAGTGGATATGCGGGCTGACGATATCGCCATAGCGATACGACAACTGAAACTCGCCGAAGGTAGAGGTATAGTCGGGCACATCCACGCCACGGTTGAAGATCCGCACCTTCTCCGTGGCCTCCACATCGTCGTACACCGCCATTTGCTTCTCGCCCACCACCGTGATGCGCCGCACCTTCGAAGGATGCAACCAACTCACATGCACATGCGCCAGCGCGCCATTCGGATAGCGCATCATCACGTGCGCCACATCGTGGATGTTGGGCCGCACAAACGCCTCGCCCTGCACACTCACGCTCACCGGCTCCGCGTCCAGGATGTAGTTCAGTATCGAAAGATCGTGCGGCGCGAGATCCCACAGCACATTGATGTCGGGCTGGAACAGGCCAAGATTCACCCGAATCGCATCCACGTGGTAGACCCGCCCAAATGCCTCGTCCGCCACGATGCGCCGCAGCTCTTCGACGGCGGGATTATACAGAAAGGTATGTCCCACCATCAGCGTCCGCTCCATGCGCTCCGCCAGCGCCACCAGTTTCACCGCCTCTGCCACGCTGGCGGTGAGTGGCTTCTCCACGAAGACATGTTTGCCGCGCTCCAGCGCCTTGCGCGCCAGCGGATAGTGCGTGCGAATCGGCGTGGCGACCACGATGGCGTCTATATCGGCATCCAGCGCCAGCTCGACATCCGCGACGACATTGATATGCGGGAAGGCTTCGCTCGCGGCCTCGCGGCGCGCTGGCGCAAGGTCTACGATGTGCGTCACCGTCGTATCGCGCAGCCGGTCAAAGTTCCGTACCAGTTGCGGACCCCAATAGCCATAGCCAATCACCGCCACCCGCACGTGCGGCTGCTCGCGACCCGCGCTCCCATCCGTTGCCGTCGCGACCCCCGTAGCTCGTGGTTCCACGTTTCCTCCTCCACCCGCACTGTGACCCGAAGCCCTGTAGAGCAGTGGCAGCGCCTCACAAGATCTCATCATTTCCCACTATGACACGGATACGAAAGAATGCACAGTGTTTAGGACCAATCGCCATACCGCCAGTGCGCTTTTCAACGCATCCTAACGTCTTTTTCACACAACTCTCCGCCGATGCGCGCTCGTAGCTGTCCTGATGTCGTTCGCCATTCCTGACACCGCTATCATATGGCTCGCCATTCCTTATTAGTGGCGTTGCAATGAAGGGACGCTGTGAGTACTACCGACGACAAGTTTCTGTTCGTGGTCCGTCAACACGTGTGAGGGGTCCATGCGCCCATCGCCGCGACAAGCAATGCGGCGGTACCATCTGGCAGGTGTATTGCGCGCTTGCAACGCTTGTGCTGTACTCAGCATTGCGAAACTAGAGGCAAACGTGCGCACGCGATACGCGGTCAGGTGCATACATCAGGCTGCATGGGGCCGTAGAGAGGCCATTGAGAGAAGGAACGCAGTGCGTCTCGGACGGTGGCGCGGCGCGCGGCGCAGCCGTCAATGTGGTTGAGGAAGCGGTTCATGTGGGGGGAAGCCATGTCAGAGTATCCAATAGCCGATGTCGCGGTCCGGTCCAGTGGAATGGCGGACACATCCCCAGAGCATACAGCACAGGGGCCAGCGCGTGTGGCGGCGCGCGCTGTTCCCCCTGCCTGGAAGACCCAGATCGCCGCGACGGGGCTGCTCCCCGCGCCGCGCAACGCCTTTGCCAGGCGCACACTCGATCTCGCGCTCTCGCTCGTCGCGTTGCTCTTCACCCTGCCCCTCTACCCGATCATTGTCCTCGCCATTCGTCTCGACTCCAAGGGCCACGCCCTCTATCGCCAGACCCGCGTCGGGCGCAACGGTCAGACGTTCACCGTCTTGAAGTTCCGCTCGATGTATGTCTCCCAGCAGCCCGTGGATCCCGTCTACCGCGACATGGCAAACAAATGGATGGCGGGCGTCCCGCTCACTCCCACCGCCACCGACGCCGATGCGCCGCACGACACGGCCTCCGAGGTATCCGCAACGAACGCGCAGACTGCGTCGAACACAACGACGCCAGTGCCGTCGCCCGCGCCATCCTCGCGGGCGAAAGCCGCGCCGAAGTACAAACTCGCCAACGACCCGCGCATCACCCATGTTGGGCGGTTTCTCCGCGCCACCAGCCTCGACGAGCTGCCCCAGTTCATCAACGTGCTGCTCGGCGACATGAGCATCGTTGGCCCGCGCCCCGCCATCCCCTTCGAGGTGGATCGCTACGCCCCGCGCGATTTTGGCCGGCTGCTCGTCAAGCCAGGCATTACCGGCCTGTGGCAGGTCGAAGGGCGCGGCCATGTCACCTTCCAGCAGATGATTGACCTCGACCTGAAATATGTCGCGCGTAACTCACTCTGGTATGATGTCGGCCTGATCCTGCGGACCGTGCCCGCCGTGTTGCGGCGCAGCGGCGCGGCCTAAGTGATCCTGAAGATGTCGCGCGGGGTACTCTGGTAATCTGGTGATCGGGTGCGCTGTCCGTGCGCCTATCCGGGCCATCACCCCGCGCCTCGTAGTACTTTGGTGCGGCGGAAAATAGCGCAAGCCGTTTCAAGAGGTACTCTGCGGTAGAGACGCGCGCCGTAGCGTGCGCGCTCACTTGGCGTCTCGCATATATCGTGTATCGTGTGTACCACGTCTGCGACACTGCGGCGTTTTCCGTACCACACCCCAGCCGGAGGAGATACGAAGGGCCATGGAATTGACACGCGCGACAGGCGCTGTCTTGCGTCGCGTCTATCTCGTGATTCTCGGCGCACTGCTCATTGGCGCGCTTGCCTATTTCTGGTCCATGCGTCAGCCCACCCGCTACACCGCCAACGCGCAGGTCGTGGTGGCGCTCACGAATCTCGCATCGCCAGAGACCGCCAGCGCCGCCCGCGTCGCCAACGCCGCCTCGCTCGCCCAGCAATACATCGCCAACCCGTTGCCTTCCTCCGTGCTCGATCAGATCCACGAGGCGATTCCCGGCCGCACACCCGCGCAAATCAAAGCCGAGGTCAGCTTCACCCTCGTCGCCGGTCAGCCCTTGATCACCATCACCGCCCTCGACCGCGACTCCGCGACCGCACAGGCGCTGGCCAACTCCGCCAGCATCGCCTTTGCCGGCTACTATTCCCAGCAAGAGTTCAACGCCCGTGCGACCATAACCCAGCAGGTCTCCGATTTACAGGCGCAATTCAAGCAGAGCGCCGCCCAGATCAAAGATCTGCAACAGGCTATCGCCGCCGCCAAAGCACAAGGCGCCGACACCACCGCCCTGCAAACCCAACTCACCGCGCTCCAGAATCAGCAGGCATCCGTCACCAGCCAGCTCACCGCCGCCCAGGCCCAGGCCGATGCCCCGTTGCCCGTCCTCTGGCTCGCGCAGAGCGCCCGCCCAGCCGCCCAGGTCAGCGTGAATATCCCGCTGAACACCGGCTTCGGCGTCGCGGCGGGCCTGCTCGCCGGTATGGGGCTGGCGCTGCTTCTCGACCTGATGGATGGCATCGTGCGCACCCCAATTGACACCAGCCGCTTCGCTGCCCTCACCACACTCGCCACCATGCGCGACATCCCCAGCGACGACGACGAACCGGCCTTGCTCGCCCCACAGCAATATTTCAGCGTCTTCAATTCCTATCAAGAATTGGCCCAAAGCCTGCTCTTCCTCAACGCGACACGCCGCGTCGAAACGTTGATGGTCGCCCCCGCCGATAACGTCCCCAACGACGATCTGGTGGGCATCTACCTCGCCATCACCTATGCCCTCTCTGGCGAACGCACCCTGCTCATTGACGCCAACTGGGACTCACCCTCCCTGGAAAAACGCTTCGGCCTCCCGCCTGAGACACGCGGCGGCCTCTTCACCAGCGTCCTCGCCATGACCCGCGACGCCGCGCACATCTACGACGCCATCCAGCCCACCGAGATCCCCGGCCTCTACGTCTTGCTCGTGGGGCCGCAGCCGCCCAACCCCGACGACGTGATGCAGCCCGCCCCGGTGGATCACTTCTTCACACGCCTCGAAAGCCAGTTCAGCCAGATCGTCGTGCTCGCCCCCGCAGGCCTGCTCAGCCCCGCCGGACGCCAACTGGCCGAGCGCATGGACGGCACACTCGTCGTCGCGCACGCTGGCTCAACCGTCGGCGGCGAGCTTGCCGGGCTGGCGCGCTCACTCCGCCGCATGAATTGCTATCTCGTTGGCGCTGCGCTCGTCGGCGATGAGGTCGCCGCCAAATCCATGCTGCCCGCGCCCAGCCAGCCCGCGCCCGCCGTGCCCATCGTGCCAGCGGCAGTCACCGGCGCGCTGAACAGCGCCCACTCGCGCACCGAACAGTGGACCGGCAGCTTTGAGGCCATCACCGGCATGTTCCCGGCGGTCAATCTGCCCGCTCAATCCGCGTCCGGCTACAGTCCCCAACCGATATCCGGCCCAGCGCCCGCGCCAGTGCCACGGCAGGCGCCCGCGCCAGTGCCACTATCAGGCCAGCCAATGCCTGGTCACACACCCCTGTGGCCCGGCCCTGCACACAGCGAGGGGTCGCCACCGAGTACAATGGACCAGCAGACAGGCCAGTCTAGGCCGTAGAATATTCCAGACGGTGATTCCTTGTCGGTCGCACGCACTCGGACGCGCGACCATGATTGCCGGTAGAGTCTCAGCTACCCATGTAGGGTGAAGGTGAAAGGGCGGAACAATGACCACGGTTTCGACGACGGCGACAACGCTCGCGGAGATTCCCCTCGTAGATCTCAAGGCGCAGTATGCGCCACTCAAAGACGAAATGCTCGCCGCGATTGCCAATGTGCTCGATGGTATGCACCTCTTCTTAGGGCCAGAGCAGCGCGACTTCGAGCAAGAGTTCGCCGCATTCTGCGGCACAAGCCAGTGCATCGGCGTCAGCAACGGCACTGATGCCATCGAATTGGCGCTGCGCGCCCTGGGCATCGGCGCGGGCGATGAAGTCATCACCCAGCCCAATTCGTTCATCGCCACCGGCGAGGCCATCAGCGCCGTCGGCGCGATTCCCATCTTCGTGGATGTCAACGAAGCTACCTCCACCCTCGATCCCACGCTCCTCGAAGCCAAGATCACCCCGCGCACCAAAGCCATCATTCCCGTGCATCTCTATGGCCGCCCAGCGGACATGCCCGCGATTCTCGCGATTGCCGAACCGCGCGGCATCCCCGTCATCGAAGATGCCAGCCAGGCGCACGGCGCGGAGATTGACGGCCAGCGCGTCGGCTCCTTCGGCACGCTCGCCACCTTCAGTTTCTACTTCTCCAAGAACCTTGGCGCCTACGGCGAGGCTGGCGCCGTCACCACCAACGACCCCGATCTCGCCGCCCGCGTGCGCCTCTATCGCGACCACGGCTCGCAGGTGCGCTACCATCACGAGGTCGTCGGCCGCAATGCGCGTATGGATGAGATACAGGCCGCGATCCTGCGCATCAAGCTGCGCCACCTGCCAGAGTGGAATGTCGCCCGGCGCGACCGCGCGGCGGTGCTCACCGCGGCGCTGGCGGGCACATCGCTCACACTCCCCGTCCCTGGTGGCGAGCATGTGCGCGAAGTCTTCTACGTCTACGCCGTGCGCCACCCAGAGCGCGACCGCCTCAAAGCCTTCCTGGGCGAGCGCGGCATCAACACCGGCATCCACTTTCCCATACCGATCCACTTGCAGCAGGCGTATGCCGACCTCGGCTACACACCGGGATCCTATCCCGTCACCGAGCGGCTCTCCAACGAGATCCTCTCGCTGCCCATGTACGCCGAACTCACCGACGAGCAGATCGCCCGCATCGCGGCGGCGGTCCGCGAATTCGACGCCGCTGGCGCCTGAGCGCCACGGTAACGCCGATCCAGGTAGCGCAGACATTCTTGTCTGCGGTGTACGGTAGCGCAGACAGGAATGTCTGCGCGTGGTGGGGCAACGGAAACTTGCCCCACCACGTATCCACCCAGTTTTCGCCAGCAGGTGCGGATGGATGCGGGGTAGCGGAGGTTATGTTCCCTATGGCGACACACCCCACACACGGGCCAATCATGCCTTTTGGCGCTAGCGCGACATCGCACGGCCACACGTTCGTTACACACCGTAGAACGTCGCGACGGGATGGGGGACACTCCCGCGCGACATATAGCGCGACGTACATGGAGTCTGGGCCAGCAGTTCCCGCCGCAAGCCGCGTGGGGGCACAAGGATAAGCGATGGCGGACTACACACAGGCAAACTATCGCCAGGCAGACGTTGGCCAGGCAGACCACCGTCAGGCAAACTACCCAGGGCAACTGCTCGACGAAGCCGAGGAGATTCCCCAGTCGCAATGGGCCACCGGCGCGCTGGACGGCCTCTCGGAGCCGCAATGGTCCTCCGAACAGGTCATCACCGGCCAGTATCGCATCCCTGGGGCCGTTGCATCGCCTTCAAGCTCGCTCACCAAAGGCGAAGCCAAAGGTAAGGTTGGCTCCGGCAGGGTCACCAGCCGCACCGCCGCGCAGCGCCTGCGCGAAACCGCCGTCAACGCCAAGATTCTCAGCGCCATCCTCACGCTGGCCAGCGGCACCATCGCCGCACGCGCCCTCGGCGTCTTCAACCAATCGGTCATCTCCGCGCACTTCGGCGCGGGCGTCGAGATGGACGCCTACTTCGCCACCCTCGCCCTGCCGGTGCTGCTCACCAATCTCGTCGTCAATGCGCTCGGCTCGGCGATTGTCCCCGTCTACGTCCGCATGACCAAAGATGGCCGGGACCGCGAGGCCTCCGAAGTGCTGAGCACGCTTCTCAACGTCGTGCTGCTCTTCGTCGCGCTGCTCACCGTGCTGACGCTGCTCTTCCCCAGAGCAGCCGTGCGAGTGATGGCCCCCGGCGCATCCGAAGCCACGATTACGGCAGGCGCGGCGCTGGCGCCCTATCTCTTCCCAATCCTGCTCTTCAGCACCATCATCGGCTTCCTCACCGGCATCGCCAATGCCACGCGCCGTTTCGGCTTCCCCGCCTTCGGCGCGATGCTCGTGCCCGTGGGCATCTTCCTCGGCACAATCCTGCTGGGCAACACCCTCGGCGTGCGTGGCCTCGCCCTCGGCCAGCTTGGCGGCATCATCCTGCAATTCCTGCTGATGCTCGTCCTCAGCCGCAAACTCAAGCTGCACTATCGCCCGTTCATCAGCTTCCGCCACGTCGAGGCCCGCACCGCGATCATGCAATTCTGGCCGATGCTGATCGGCGCGACCATCGGCCAGGCCAACTCGGTGATTGACCAGATCATCGCCTCTCTGCTCGGCTCCGGCAGCATCTCCGCGCTGAACTACGCGCTCAAAGTCATCAGCATCCCCATCACCGTCATCTTCGTCGCCTATTCACAGGCCATCTATCCCTACCTCTCCAGCCAGGCCGCCTCGCGCGACTACAAGAGCCTCAAGAGCACCATCAGCCTCTTCGCCTGGGTCATCGGCCTCGTCACCCTGGGCATGTCCATCGTCTTCACCGTCTTCTCCGGGCCGATCATCCACATCCTCTTCACGCGCGGCGCCTTCAGCGAACAGGACGCCGCCAGCACCTCCGCCACGCTGATTGGCTTCTCCGTCGGCCTCGTGCCCATGGCCATCGAGTTCATGCTCACCCGCACCTTCAACGCCTTGCAGAAGAACGGCGTGCTGATGCGCATCGCCATCTACACCATGGTCACCAACGCCGCGCTCGATGTGCTCATGGCTCACTTCTTCGGCTTGCCAGGCATCGCCGTGGCCACCTCGATAGATTACCTGCTCACCGCCGTGCTGATGCTTGCCGTGCTCAAGAGCACCATCGGCCCCATCGGCATCCACCGCCCCCCGCCACAACTGCTGCGCATGCTCGCGTTCACCCCCGGCTCGGCCCGCCTGCGCCGCATGGCGCTGCGCAGCGTCAGCAAACTGGAGCCGCTCGGCCTCACCTTCGGGCGCACCGTGCGTAACTTCGCGCTGGTGCTGCTCGGCTTCGCCGCCATCGCCGCCATCACCATGAAGAACGCCGTGCAGGGGCTGCGCGTCTCCATCGGGTTCGCGCTGGCGTTCGTGTTCATTCGCTCGCCCTTTGGTCTGCTGCTCACCTGGGCAGGGCTTGGCGCATTTTACAGCGTCTACGTCCTCGACCACTCGTTGGGTTATGTGCTGGCCCTGGCCTCCATACCAGCATTCCTGCTCCTAATCCGCCGCGAGACCATCATGAATCGCCCCTGGCCCCGCGCGCTCTATGTCTACGCGGCCTTCCTGGCATGGGTCATCCTGGGCGTTTCGCTCTCCCCGCTCTCGAAAAGCCAGTTCGCCATTGATGTGCTCGGCTACCTGGACTACGGATTTGTGTTGCTGCTCGCCGTGACCGAACTCACCACCCGCCAGCGCTTCGAGCGCTTCGTCACCGTGCTGCTCTGCTCATCCACCGTCCTCGCGCTACTCGGCGTCGCCCAATATCTGTTGCGTTTCGGCGGCTACCAGGAGCCAGGCGCCACATTGGTCTACCGCGTCGCGGGCATCTACGGCTGGTCGAATTCCTTCGGCTTCTACCTCTGCCTGGTGCTGCCCATCGCCATCTACCGCCTGCTCACCTCTCCACGCGGCCAGCGCCTGCTCTGGAGCGTCGTCCTCGCGCTGCAAATCGCCGCGCTGGCGCTCACCTTCGTGCGCACCGCCTGGCTCGCCGCCTTCGTCATGATCGCCGTCGCCGCGATTCTGCTGGACCGCAAACGGCGCAAGCCGCTGCTGGTGGGCATCGGCGCGGTGATCGTCGCAGGCGCGGCGCTCGCGCTGATCCCGCAACTTGGCGTACAAAAACGCCTCTTGCAAAACGTGACCACCCTGAACTCGCGCACCGGCGGTTGGGATGCCCTGATCGCCAACTTCCATCCCACCGATGTGCTGGGGCAGGGTTTGTACGCCTCGAATAATCTGCTCTATCACCTGCATCCCGATGGCGTGGTCGCGCCGCATAGCCTCTATCTGCAAGTCCTCTTCGACCACGGCATCATCGGCCTGCTGCTCCTCATCATGACCATCCTGCTGCTGATCGGCGGCGCGGTGCGCAAGGCGTGGCGCAGCCAGGGCAACGCGCGCATTCTTGCCGCGCTGGCGGCGGGCGGGCTGATCGCCGCGGCGGCATACGTTGCGGTGGATAACGAATTCTGGGTCTACGGCCTGGGCACCTACTTCTGGCTGCTCGCCGCCCTGCCCTACGCCCGCGTCTTCGAGTCGCCGCGCTACGCGGGCACCCCCGTGGAGGAGAGCACCGCGCCCGGCGGCCCGACAGCGCGCAATAGTAAGCGTGCAAAACAACAGAAACCAGGTAAACCGCAAAAACGTGGGAAAGCAGCGACCAGCGTGCCAACCAGCGTCCCCGCATCCCGCGTCTAACATCATTGGGGCGTCCGCCAGACGCCCGCCCACCCGGTTCATCCGTAGGGGCGTCCGGTGGACGCCCGCCTGCGGTTTTGGCCGCCAGCTAGGATACAGCATCATGACAACGCCAGACAGTGAGAATCAGAGCGCGCGGCCCATGCGCGTCGTGCTCTTGACCAACCAGTTCTTGCCACGGGTCGGCGGCGCGGAAGTCCTGACCCTGCGCGAGGCGGTGGCCCTGCGCGCGATGGGGCACGAGACGCGCATCCTCACCCTCCGGCTGGATCGCGTCTGGCCCCGGACGGAAGCAATGCAAGGCGTGCCCGTGCGGCGGCTCGGCGGCCTATTCGTCGGACGCAAGCTGCGGCTCAAATTCGGCGCGCAATGGCTGGCCGAAGCGCGGCTCTGGCTTCATCTCGTCCGCACTCGCCACACCTACGACGTCATCCACATGCGCCAGATCAGCTTCCTGGCGCGGCCCGTGGCGCTCGCCTCCCGCGTGACCGGCAAGCCCGTCATCGTGCAGATCGCCAACGCTGGCCCCGGCAGTGATTCGCCCGTACCCTCCAGCGCCGAGACCACGCTCGATGCCGGTACCGCGCTCGACCCGCATGCGCCTTATCTACGCATCCCCAAGGGTTCCTGGGGCGGTTCGGACATGGATACCCTCCGCGCCTCCCAGTGGACGGCGCGCCGCACGCTGCGTATGCTCCGCCATCGCGCCATCACCCTGCTCTCCGTCAGCAGCCGCACCACCACGTACCTGCTCGAAGACGGCCTCCGCCCCGAACAGATCGTCCTGCTGCCCACCGGCATCGAGCCGGAACAGTACGCCCCCGCGCTCGCCCACAACGCGGAGCGCGCCGAGCACCCGCGCGCCACCCCGCCCACCGTCCTCTGTGTTGCGCGCTACCGCTACGAAAAGGGCCTCGACTACCTGCTCCATGCCTGGCTGCTCGTGCGCCAGCGCGTGCCCGATGCCCGGCTCATCCTCGCGGGTGGTGGCCAACTACAGCAGCAGCTTGCCCACATGATCGCCGCGCTTGGCCTGGGCGACGCGGTAGACCTCGCCGGTGTGCGCGACGACGTCAAGACCCTGCTCGGCGAAGTGGACGCCTTCGTGCTGCCCTCGCGCTACGAGGGTCTCCCCAACGCCCTGCTCGAAGCCATGGCGGCGGGCCTCCCCTGTGTCGTCACCCGCGTCAGCGGCTGCGAAGACGTCGTGCTGGACGGACAGACCGGCTTCATCGTCCCCCCCGGCCAACCTAACGCCCTGGCTGACGCCCTGGTGCGCGTGCTCACCCAGCCAGAACTCGCCCACGCGCTTGGTCGCGCGGGCCGCGACCGCGCCGTAAACCACTACGACCGCCGCGACCTCATGCGCCAGCTCACCGACCTCTATGCCCGCGTCATCGCCGCAGCGAATGGCCAGCCATCCCACATACCCAGCGCGGCGAACACCGCTACCACTGCTGAACTACCCGTGCCCGCCGCACCCGGAGGCCGCACCCGATGAAGCGCCCCTCCCGCCCGCACCTGACGACAACTCAGCTCACTCGTCGTCCGCACCTGACCACACGTGACCGCACCCGGCTTCGCGCCCAACCGCATCGCCAATGTATCCGCATGCTACACTATCCACATACCCATCAACCCCACCGCGAAGGACTCGCCGCCATGCGCCATACCAGCTCAGCCACGATCATATCCGGCCACTCCATTGGTAGGGCAGACATTCCTGTCTGCCCACCCGCCACATCGGCAACTCCAACCACAGTGGAGCAGACATTCCTCTCTGCCATCACGCAAAAATCGGCAGAATCGGCAACTGCATCACGCGCAATATCGCCAAATCGGCAGAATTGGCAACTGGTCTCACTGGCGAACATCGCAAAATCGGCCAGTTCGGCCACTCCGCGCATTATGCGGTTTTACTTTCTACGGCGGACACCGGTCTGTCCCGAACCCGCGCAGGCGGGTTTGGCGGCCAGCGGCCATTCAGGCGCGGTTTCAACCGCCCGCTCCGCTTTGAAGGTTGAAGAAGGAGCGCGCACATGTGTGGCATAACCGGATTCGTGAACCTGGGCCTCCCCGACGCCGACGCCCAGACGCTGCTCCACCGCATGACCGACATCATCACCCATCGCGGCCCCGACGAAGACGGCCACTGGCTTGGCGATGGCGTGGGCCTCGGCATGCGCCGCCTCAGCATCATTGACCTCAGCGGCGGCCAGCAGCCCATCACCAACGAAGATGGCTCCGTGCTCGTCGTCTTCAACGGCGAGATCTACAACTACCGCGAGCTGCGCGCCGACCTCGAACGCGCCGGCCATCACTTCGCCACCAACAGCGACACCGAAACCATCGTCCACGCCTACGAAGAAGACGGCCTCGACTTCCCACGGCGGCTCCACGGCATGTTTGCCATCGCCCTCTGGGACCGCAAACGCCAGCGCCTCGTCCTCGTGCGCGACCGCTTCGGCAAGAAGCCGCTCTACTACGCCCACGACGGCCAGCGTTTCATCTTCGGCTCCGAGATGAAATCGCTCCTGCTCGCCCCCAACCTGCCCCGCGACCTCGATCCCCACGCCATCGGCGAATACTTCACCTTCGGCTACATCTCTTCCCCCCGCAGCGCCCTCGCCAGCGTCGCCAAACTCCCCGCCGCGCACACCCTCACCTTCGAGCAGGGCCGCGTAGACCTGCGCCGCTACTGGTCGCTCGACTTCACTCCCCGCAGCCCCGACGACGCAGAGGCAGCCGCGCGGCGCGTCCGCGAGCTTGTCCTTGCCGCCGTCCGCAAGCGGCTGATTAGCGAAGTGCCGCTCGGCGCGTTTCTCAGCGGCGGCGTGGATTCCAGCATCGTCGTTGCCGCCATGAGCCAGGTTGGCACAGAGCGCGTCAAAACCTTCTCCATCGGCTTTGAGGAAGAGAGCCACAGCGAGCTAGAGTACGCCCGGCTCGTCGCCCAGCGCTACGACACCGACCATCACGAATTCATTGTCCGCCCCGATCTGCTCGACGTGTTGCCGCGCCTCGTCTGGACCTTCGACGAACCCTTCGCCGACGCCTCGATGGTACCCACCTATTACGTTTCCAAGATGGCCCGCCAGCATGTCACCGTGGCGCTCTCCGGCGACGGCGGCGACGAACTCTATGGCGGCTATCGCCGCTACACCCGCGCGATGGACGATATTCGCCTCGCCCGCAAGCTCGGCCCGATGCGTCCGCTCGCCTCGGTTGCGGGCGCGGTTATGCCTGAAGGCATGAAGGGCAAGAACCGTCTCAGCAGCCTCGCCAGCGACCCCGCCGAACACTACGTCGAACTGCTCTCCATCTTCCCGTCACACGTCCGTTCGCGCTTGCTCCTGCCGGAGTATCGCTTCAGCGGCGCCGACGACCCGCGACAGGTGCAGTTGCGCCACTTCGCCGACGCCCACGATCTCGACTTCTACACCCGCATGCAGCACACCGACGTGCAGGGCTATCTCACCGAAGACATCCTCATGAAGGTGGATAAAGCCAGCATGGCCACCTCGCTGGAAGCCCGCGCCCCCCTGCTCGATCACGAATTGGCCGAATACGTCGCGTCGCTGCGCCACGAGGTCCGCAACCCCGGCGAACAAAAGAAATACATCCTCAAGAAAGCCATGGCCGACCTGCTGCCAGAGCAAACGCTCACCCGGAGCAAAATGGGCTTCTCGCTGCCGGTGGATGGCTGGCTGCGCGGACCGCTCCGCGACCTCGCCTGGGATACGCTCACCAGCCAGCGCGCCGCCAACCGTGGCGTGCTCGATCCCCACGAAGTACGGCGGCTACTCGACGCCCAGCGCAGCGAAGCCCGCAACAACGGCAGCCGCATCTGGGCCATGCTCTGCTTCGAGCTATGGTGCCGCGCCTACCTGGATGGCGACGGCATCGCCCAACCAGCAACGCTGGCAACCACAGTAGGGGCGCACGGCGTGCGCCCGTCCGCGAGCGCGTAGGGTTGAAGAAAGGAGGCGACGAGGTACGATGGCGGCACAAACACCCCCGGATCAGCGGAATACCCACGCAGGCGCGGCCACGACGGCCACGGCAACCGCCCCGCTGCGCGTGCTCTACCTCATGGAAGGCTTTGAGAGCGGTGGCGCGGAACACCGTTTCGTGCGCATGGCCCGCGCCCTCGACCGCGACCGCTTCGCGCTCAGCATCGGCGCGCTCCGCCTTGGCGGGCCGCTTCAGCCCGCGATGGAAGCCACCGGCGTGCCGCTCGTGCCGTTCACCCGCCGCAGCCGCTTTGACCTCTCGCCCGTGCTGCGCCTGCGCTCCTATCTGCGCGCCGAACACATAGACGTGGTGCATGCCATGCACTGGCTCTCCAACCTCACCGCCACTCTCGCCACCACCACGCTGCCCCATGTTGCCGTCATCGGCTCAACCGTTGGCATGGTCTACGACGCTTCACGCGGTGGGCGTGCCCGTCTCGCGCTAGACCACCAGACGTGGCGGCGCATGGACCGCATGACCGTCAATTCCGAGGCGCTGCGAACCTACCTGCTCGGCCACGGCTTCCCCGAACGCAAACTCTCCGTCGTTCTCAATGGCGTGGATCTGCCCGACGCGGCACGCCTCCCAGCCGCCCGTGCGGAAGCGCGCGCCCGACTCAGTCTCGCCCCGGAGACGCCGCTGGTCGGCATCCTTGCCCGCCTCACCCCCGTCAAAGACCACCCAACCTTCCTGCGCGCCGCCCAGATCGTGCATCAGCGCATGCCAGCGGCCCGCTTCGCCCTCGTCGGCGACGGACCCGAACGCCCCGCCCTCGAAGCGCTGGCCCGCGATCTCGGCATCGCCGAAGCCGTCATCTTCACCGGCCACGTTGCATCCAGCGACCTCGTGCTGCCCGCCTTCGATGTCGCCGTCCTCTCCTCCCGCCACGAAGGCATGCCCAATGCCCTCTTAGAAGCGGGAGCGTGGGGCGTGCCGCTCGTCTCCACCCCCGTCGGCGGCGCGCCAGAGATCGCCATAGACGGCCAGACCGGCCTACTGGCCCCCGTCGGCGACGCCCCCGCCCTCGCGGACCGCATCCTCACCCTGCTCAGCGACCCCGCCTCTGCCCACCGGCTAGGCGCAGCGGCCCGCGACCACATTGCCGCCCGCTTCTCCACGGCCACTATGATGCACAACTACGAATCCGTCTACACCGAAGTCGCCGCCGACCGCCGCAAAGGACATGGCTCTTGAACATCCTGATCTGCAATAATCGCTACTTCCCCTCATCCGGGCCAGAGCGCTATCTCTTCGGCATGACCGCGCTCCTCGAACGCCACGGCCATACCGTCGTGCCCTTCGCCGCCAACTATGCCCAGACCATAGACACGCCCTATAAACACTACTTCGTCCCGCCGCCGGTGGATGGCGACAGCATCTACTTCAAGCAATATAAAGACCGGCTCACCCTGGGCAAGCGCGTCGGTCTCGTCGCCCGCGCCACCTACTCGCGCCTCGTGCGCGAAGCCGCCGCGCGTGTCATCCGCGAGCAGCACATAGATCTGGTCTACCTGCTCAACACCGTCAACGTCCTCTCGCCTAGCATCATAGACGCCGCCCATAGCCAGCGCATTCCCGTCGCCCTGCGTCTCTCCGATTTCAACCTGCTCTGCCCGGCCTACGCCTTCCTGCGTGACGGCAAAGTCTGCCAGGAATGCCTCGGCGGCTACCATCATGCGCTCCAGCACCGCTGCCTGCAAGGCTCGCTGGCGGTCACCGGCGCGCGTGTCTTCGCCATGTCGGTCCACAACGCCATCGGCATCTACGACAAAGTCGGCGCGTACATCGCTCCGTCCCGCTTCATGGCCAAGCAAATGGAGCATTTCAAGCCAGCGCGCGGCAAGCTCCACCACATCCCCAGCTTTGTAGATCAATCCCTGCTTGATACTGTCTCATCATCATCAGCAGCTTCCGATGAGCCAGATACGCCAGTAGAAGCCCAGCGCCCGTACATCCTCTTCTTCGGGCGCGTCTCCCCCGATAAGGGCGTCGAAGTCCTGCTCCGCGCCTATGCCGGTCTCGCCCGCGACGTAGACCTCGTCATCGCTGGCGACAGCGGCGACGGCTACCGCCAGCGCATGGAACAGCTTGCCGCCTCGCTCGGCATCCCTGCCCCCAACCTCCGCTTCACCGGCTTCGTCAGCGGCGAACCGCTCTCGCGGCTCATCTCCGGTGCGCTCTGCGCCGTTGCCCCCTCCCTCTGGCACGACAACGCCCCCATGACCGTCTACGAAAGCCTCGCCCACGGCAAAGCCGTCATCGGCAGCGACCTCGGCGGCATCAGCGAACAGATCGCGGACGGCTGCGGGCTGCCCGTGCCACCGGGAGACGTGGAAGCCTTGCGCGCCGCCATGTGTACCCTCGTGGACGACCCCGCTCTCCGTACCCGCCTCGAAGCCGCCGCCCGCACCCGCGCCCTCACCGAGTACGCCCCCGAACGCCACTATCAGCGCGTCATCGCCATCTTCGATGCCCTGCGCACTACAAAGGGCGGCTAATCACCAGCCCATCACCATACGATTTTCGCCCTGTGCCCCGGCCTTTATGCACCTTTACAACAGCGTGTGGACACCCACGCCATCTCCAGCCCGCGCAGGCGGGCTTTGCGGCCAGTGGCCGTCGTAGGGGTGTACGGCGTACGCCCGTCGCGCGGTTTTAACCGCCCGCTCCTCTATTGCTGCTATTGCCAGCTCGTCAGCGCGCCGCCAGGACTGCCCGGCAGCAGGCACGGTGGCGACGCCAGGCACGTCATCGGGATGTCTACGATCTGGTCTTTGGTCAGCGGACCATTGATGTTCACCCCAGGCGTCTTCCCATTCGGTGTGGAGACGGTCAGCGTCAAGGACTGGTTCGACCCCGGCTGATGCTGGAAGTCCAGGTAGTACTGCGCGTTGCCGTTAGCATCCTGGATCACCATATTGGGCACGGTCCACGAGAGTTTGAGCGTGTATGACGTGTGGTCGAGCATGTAGACGTAGCCGCCCCACATCTGCCGGTCCGGCTCATCGCTATGATTGATCTGGTCGTCGCCCTGCATGTTCTGAAAGCCCTCGATGTGTGTCAGGTGGGCGCTCGCGGGGGCATAGATGCGCAGGTAGGTGAGGTAGTGGTCTGGGCCGAAGAGCAGACTCTTATTGGTGACGTTGAAGGTATAGGTGATGCTCAGATTGTGGGTGGCAGTGCCCTTGTCGTCCACCGTCACGTTGTCTACATACTTCATGGTGACGAACTGGCTACCCTTGTTCACGCCCACATTGGCGTCCACGATGGTCACGCCGTCGCCGGGGCCATGGGCGATGCTCGAATCATCGCCGTTGGCGGCGAGCAGCATTTCGGCGTTCTTGTCGCTCAGATAGATCTGAATATCGCGCGCATGGATGCTCTCGATCAGCGTCTGCACCACTGCGCCAAGCTGCGCCGTGGAGAGGCCGTGCAGCTTCTCCATGAAGGCGCGGCCCAGTAGCGCGGTAAAGCGCTTGCGCGGGTCGCTGAGTTGGTCTCCCGGCGGGAATCCGGTACCTGGGTTGTTTGCCACAGTTTGTTGATAGTAATGGATCAGGAACTCCAGGTTGTTCGGCCCGACGGTTTCCGTCTTGTCTGGCATCTGCACCTTGACGGAGCCGATCACCCCCAGGATGCGCCCAATGGCTGGCGGTGTCACCGCGACGACGCCCTGCACATCTGGCCCGCCCTCCTGCTTCAGCAGCTTCATGCCAAGCTGAGCCGACTCCGGGAAGCTCGGATACAGGTTGGAGTCGCGTAGGCCAAAGTCTTGGAATGGCCACCAGGAAGCATATTCAGCGGGCACTTGAGCGCCGCCGGTTTTCTTGGCGAAAGGAACGTCGAGCAGGTACGTGTCGCTCAGGCTGAACGGCTGCACCTTGCCATCGGAGAGCGTCATCACGCCATAGTTGCCGATGAAGCCGCCGCCCGCGCGCATCTCGCTGCGGTCCATCAGTTCGATCAGCAGGCTATTGGGCTTGCCGATGCCCAGCAGGCTAGGCATGACGTTGATCCAGGCGCGAGCCTGCGCCACCAGCGCTTGCTCTTTGGGCAGGTCGTTCAGCAACTTCTGGATCTGCGCCATCTGCTGCGGCTTCACCAGCGACGATGGGATCGTCGAAGGATCCACATTGCCAAGGTAGGTGAATGCGCTATCGAAGTGATCGAAGGCGTCCGTGAAGTCGGCTTGCAGCGTCGCGAAGGTCTTGGCGTCGAGCTGCGGCGGAGGGGGTGTCGGCGTTGTCCCTGGTTTGGCCGTCGCCGTTGGCGTCGGCTTCGGCGTTGCCGTCGGCGTCACGCCGGGCAGTGGCGGCGCACTGCCGCTGGCGAAGAAGCCGCCCTTGAGGATGGCGAGCAGCATATCGCCATTATTCACGATATCCAGCCCGCCGAGTGCGGCTTCGTCCGCCCCCGCCGCCAGCGCGGCGAATGAGCGCATCGGCGAACTAACACCAGGGATATGACCAGCAACCGCGAGCGAGCCGCCACTCAGGTCGCCGCGCAGCCCCGCGAAGTCATGTTCCGCGCCCGTCAACTCCACTTTCAGCTTCTGGAGTGTGTCGGCGTTCAGCGCAGCGAAGGGGCTGCCCGATGCAGGCAGCAGCGTCTGGATATTGTGGACATGTTGCAGCGCCCCCCGCGCCTCGAAGCCGATACGCACGAAGCGCACCAGCGCATCCAGCGGACAGGCGAGCAGCACAATCAGCAGGATAGAGAGGACGGCGGCGCGAGTCGCCTTCTGGCGTGTCCAGTAATTCTTATCCAGAAGGCGCGCGATGCCACGGCGCGGTGCGACAACCGGCGGACGCCGACCCTTCGCGCCAGCAGCGCCACGCCAGCCGCTGTCGTTCCAATCATGCGGAGAGCTTGCCGCGCCGTTCGTAGGTTCATCGGCCCAGAGGCGGCCAACAGCGGCGGGTGCGGCGGACCGCTCTGCGGCCCGGTTGCGCTCGCCGCGAGTTGGCGTCTGTGCTGGCTTCTTGGCGCGTTGGTCGCGTGTCCCATCGCTCCATGCGCGCTGATTCGCATGCTGATTCGCATTCGGATTCGCATTCGGATTGGCTTTCGCGGGTCCAGGGCGGCCCACGGCTGCGCCTCGATTGCCCGCTCTGGAACGCGATGGGGGATTTCCGCGACCTCCAGACATCTCCACCCAACCCCTCTATGCTACTCGAATCAACTCATTGCAACCACGCGTGTCCTGTACCGTGTTGCCGCGCGCCTCACGCCAAGTATACGGCACATGCGGAAGCCGTCAACCCGCCGTCACCGGAATGGGTGCGCCCCGCTCAGCCCCTGCGCTGGCCTGAGCGGGGCGCACCAGCCGCCAAACATGCTCGCTGCCCGCGACCTTCGCGGTGGCGTTGCGCGTATCCACCACCAGCGGCGCCTCGCGCACGACACGCGCGTAATCCACATCGCTATGATCCGTGACGATCACCACGCAGTCGGTGTTCCGCAGTGTCTCATCAGTCAGCGCGACGGCGGCGAGCGTCTCGTCCGGCAGCCGCAGTTCTGGCACGTGTGGGTCCGCATAGGAAATGGCAGCGTGGCGCTCGCGCAGCAGTTCGATCACGTCCAGCGCGGGCGACTCACGAATATCGCCAACATCGCGCTTGTAGGTCACGCCGAGAATCAGAATGCGCGCGCCATTGAGGCATTTGCCGTGCTCGTTGAGCGCCAGCGTGATCTGCTCCACCACGAAGCGTGGCATCTCGCCGTTGACCTCGCTAGCCAATTCGATGAAACGGGCGCGATAGTTCAACGAGCGCAGCTTCCAGGCGAGATAGTGCGGGTCAATCGGGATGCAGTGGCCGCCCAGCCCTGGCCCCGGATAGAACGGCACGAAGCCGAAAGGCTTGCTCGCCGCCGCCGAGATCACCTCCCACACATCCACACCCAGCACGTTCGCCATCTGCGCCAGTTCGTTCGCCATGCCGATGTTGACGGCGCGGAAGGTGTTTTCCAGCAGCTTCACCAGTTCGGCGACCTTGGTGGAACTGACCACCACCACGCGCTCGACTACGGTGCCATAGAGCGCCGCCGCCAGCCGCGAGCAGTCGGCGGTAACGCCGCCGATGACTTTGGGGGTGTTGCGCAGGCCATAGGTCGGGTTGCCCGGATCAATGCGCTCCGGCGAGAAAGCCAGGAAGAAGTCTTCGCCCGCGCGCATGCCAGCGGCTTCGAGCATCGGCTGCACCAGTTCTTCTGTGGTGCCGGGGTAGGTGGTGCTTTCCAGCACGATCACCTGCCCGCGATGCAGGGTCTTCGCTATATCCTCGGTGGCTTTCACGATATAGGAGATGTCCGGGTCTTTGGTCTTGCGCAGCGGCGTGGGCACACAGATGCTCACCGCGTCCACTTCGGCCAGGCGCGCGAAGTCGCTGGTAGCCGTGAATGCGCCGCGTTCCACGAGCTGCGCGAAGAGATTGCCGTCCACATCGGGGATGTGGCAGTAGCCAGCATTTAAGGCGGCGACTCGCGTGGTATCCACGTCGAAGCCGATAACCCGCAACCCCGCTTCGGCAAAGCCCGTAGCCAGCGGTAGCCCAACATAGCCCAGGCCAATCACCCCGACCACCGCGCGCCGCTCCGCGACGCGCGCCAGAAACTCCTCCGCGACCTGTCCATCCGCCATGGTGATCTCTCCTCGAACCTGCTGCATGCGAGTATGTCATGTGCGTGCCGCACCAGGCGTCTACCGGCGGGCGTCCCTATGGCATCCAGCGCACATGAATACAGCGTTACGCGATCTGGGCGCGCATCGCGTCTATCGTCTGCGCCAGACCCTCGCGGAAGCTGATCCGCGGGTCGTAACCGAGCAGTTGCCGCGCTCGCGAGATGTCGGCCAGGCTGTCGCGCACGTCGCCCGCGCGTGGCGCTTGATAGTCGGCGTTCGCCGGTGTGCCCAGAATCTCGCTGGTGATGCGCAGCACATCGTTGAGCGAGACACGCTCGCCGTACCCGATATTCATCGCAAAGCCAGAGGCATCGGGCGCGTCAGCCGCCAGCACGTTCGCCTGAACGACGTTGCCGATATAGGTAAAGTCGCGGGTCTGCTCGCCGTCGCCGAAGACGATAGGGCGCTGGCCGCTGAGCATCGCGGTGATGAAGCGTGGAATGACCGCAGCGTACTCCGATTTGGGATCCTGGCGCGGACCAAAGACATTGAAGTAGCGCAGGGCGACGGTTTCCAGCCCGTAGATGCGCGTGAACACACCACAGAGTTGCTCGGCTGAGAGCTTCTGCACCGCATAAGGCGACATGGGCAAGGTTGGCATCGCTTCGTGCTTTGGCAGGGTGGGCGTATCGCCATAGACCGACGACGACGAGGCGTAAACCACGCGCCGCACACCGCTCTCGCGCGCCGCCAGCAGCACATTCAGCGTGCCGTTGATGTTCGTTTCGAGCGAGGCAACCGGCTCAGCAATGGAACGCGGCACCGAGGCGAGCGCCCCCTGGTGAAAGACGACCTCCGCGCCAGCGATGGCCGCGCGCACGGCATCGGCATCGCGCAGATCGCCGCTCACGAACTCGACGCTGTCGCCGCTGAGATGAGCAATATTGGCCTCTTTGCCGGTGGAGAGATTATCGAAGATACGAACCGATTCGCCGCGCGTCATCAGCGCTTCGGCGATGTGCGAGCCAATGAAACCGGCTCCTCCGGTGATAACGAAACGTGCTGCCTTCATCCAACCTCCCCAAGAACCTGAGCGCATCCCGATGCGCTGCTCCTTCGCGCGCCGCGCCACGCCGCCATCTGCGTAGGGGTGTACGGCGTACGCCCGCCGTATACCCGCCGCGCGGCGCATGCGCGCGATTTCGCTAGTGTTATAGGCGCTAACGCCAGCAGTATACCAGCAGAGGTCGCCAGATGGGTAGGAGAGCCACGCTTTTGTACCAGCGCCGCTGCCAGATGCCGCCGCTGAGCGCGCGACCACTGTAGCCTGCAATGCGATGGCGCGCGGGAGTTGAGTATGTATTGAGTATGTATGGTCAGGCAGGGGAACATTTTGAGCAGGATTGCGTTATGTTGGTAGGGATTTCTATTGAGAGGGGGTTGTTCATGGTGTCCTTCCTTCGACGGCGGCTGTACGTCGGCTTTCTTTTCGCGCTGATGGCGCTGGCTGGCTGCGGGGTGACGGCGGTGAGCGCAGCGGATTGCTCTAGCCTGGGCGGTAGTCCAGGGACGAAGACCAGCGGCCCGATAACTATCGCCACCGACCACACGACCTACGCGGCGAATGCGCCGCTGGTGGTCACGGTGACGAATACGCTCAGCACCAGCATCTACGCGCCCGACCACGCGGCGGACTGCTCGATTCTGGCGCTGCGCAGCGTGGCGGCAGGGCAGTCTACGCCACCCAACTTCCAATACGGGTGCGCGCTCGGCATCGCCACGCGGCTGATCGAGATCGGCGCGGGCAAGTCCTACACGGCGACGATCCATCCAGGCTATCTGCACGAGGGAACATTTGCTCCGGGGACGTATCAACTGGCGTTGGCATACTTTCCGACAAACTCGTTCAGCGACGGAAACCGCACGGTCATCTATTCGCAGACGATCACCATCTCGACCTGCGGCGCGGCGACGCCGGTCAAGCCAGGGGCGGGTAGCACCGCGCAACCCGCCAGTGGCACGCCCGTGCAGGTCAGCGCGACGAAACCATAGCGGTGTGCGTTCGCCTGTTTCTGGCAGCGTACTTGCTGAAAGTGTGCTGTCGTATCGTTCAGCGGGATGGCGCGTGCCGCCCGCTGGATAGGCCGCGCGGTGGGTGTACGCCGTACACCCCTACGCAGATGGCGGCGCGGCGCTCGCTCGCACATGCGGGGTGAGGAGGGGAGATATGTCGCGGCATCGTGTGCGGTGGTGGCATACAGCCTTGATGGGGCTGGCAGCGGTTGTGTTGATGGCGGCGCTGGCCGGATGTATGGGCGCGTCCACCACGCCCCAGCATCAATCCACGCCCATTCCGCCACAACCAGGAATGATCTGGCATCCGTAGCTCGTTGGCTGTATTAAGCTGTGCAATGAGTGACCATCTTTGCGCGCCGCTGTGCCCACGCCTGGGCGTAGCGGCGCATCTTGTCCGCTAGCGGCCTTCCACCGCTGCTCTGCCCGCGTTCTGCAGGGTCGTGTCGTCGGGTGGCGCGTTGATCAGTCCTGCCCGCGCGTCGCGGAAGAGCCGTTCCAGGCGCATCGGCTCGCGCTGGAGGCCCGCGCCGCCGGTGATGCGCAGCGCCAGATCAGTCACGCGCACCGCGTTATTCGTCGTGATGGATTTGACCAGCCCACCCTGCGCGCGCAGCACGGGACGCAACTCCGGCGTCTCTACCCAATCCGCCGCCAGTCCGTAGAGCAGCCGATGCGAAGCTAGCAGCAGCGCCTCGATCTCACCGAGCTTCTGGCGCACGGTGGGCAATTCGCCAATGGGCTTGCCGAGCGCCGTGGGGATGCGCGTCGCCGCGAAATGGACTGCCTCATCACGTGCGGCCAGCGCCACACCCGTATAGATAGCCCCCAGCGTCAACGCGCCCCATGGCAGCCCCAGCGCCGCGCGCGGATCAGGCGCGCCGACCGGGCGCACGTCCAGCAGCGCATCCGCGCCAACCCGTGCGTCTTCGAGCACCAGATCGTCGCTGCCGCTGGCGCGGAGCGCCATCGCATCCCATGTCTTTTCGATGCGCAGCCCCAGTGCGTCGGATGGCACGAGAAAGCTGCCCAGCCGCACTGGCTCGCCTGGCTCATCCAGCGCCGCCAGCACTAGGAAGTAGCGCAGCGCGGGCGCGCCCGTCGTGTAGATCTTGCGCCCGGTGATGCGCCAGTCGCCAGCCGGATCGGGCTGGGCGGTGGTCGCGGGGACGCCGCCATGGCTGGGGCTGCCAAGCTCCGGCTCGGCCTGCGCGGCGTTGAGCATCGCGCCGTCCTCGACGATCTCGCGGCAGAGCGCGGGGAAGCGCTCCGGCCACAGTCCGCCCTCCGCCATCTGGCCGATGTTGCTCAGGTGCATGCCCAGCGCCAGCGCCGTCGAGGCGTCGCCCCAGGCCAGCCGCTCGATCACCAGCGTATGCTCCAACTCGTTCGCGCCCAGGCCGCCATAGGTCTCCGGCACGGTTAGCGCCAGCAGGCCGCTCTCGCGCAGATCGGCAATATTCTCCAACGGAAATGAGGCGTCGGCGTCGTGCGCCAGGGCGCGCGCCGCGAAGCGTTCGGCCAGCGGAGCCGCCAGCGCCAGCAAGCGTCGCTGCCGTTCGCTGCGCGGATAGCCCGCGTAGCGCTGGATGGTGTCTGGTGCGGAATCGTGTTCGGTCATGCTGCGTCGTCCTGTTCCTCTCATCGTTGTTGCTCAGATTGTACCGTGGCGTGGCGGGTGTAGGACGAGCGGGGCCGTTCAACGCTTCCTCTCCACCTACCCCGTGACGACGGGTTTCGTGGCCGCACATATCATCGTAGGGGCGCACGCCGTGCGCCCTCTGCGCGATTGCAACCACTCGCCCTACATACCCAGCAGTAGCCCATCTGGGCTGTATGGATGAGATGCAGTTCTTGGGCATGCCCGGTCGTTTGCGATCCTGTGTAGCTCATGCTTTGCGACGACCGGCAGGCGATTCCTTCGCCGCGCGTCTGTCGAATATCGCGCGAACCTCTTGCATACTCGTAGCGTTGACGTGACGTTGGAACAGGGAAGTGGGGGCAACATGCGGCAGCCTGTGAACACGGATGAGCGGTCGGCACGATCTACGGCTTTCGTCACGGCGTATCATCCCGATATCCACTATGATGCGGATATGCTCGATGAATGGGCTGCATGGAACGACGATGACGACGCACTGGACGCGGTAGCGGTAGAGGATCTCGAAACTCTCCCCATGCCCCGCGTGACACGCACGATGGATGTGTCCCCGCGTCCATCCGCGAGTGGCCGCTGGACCTCTCCGGCGCGGCGGCTGAACGCCCACGATACGACACTGGTGGAGCGCACCACACAAATCCTTGACCTGATCGAGATTGTGGATGCACGCGCCGAGTCGATGCTGCCCACCGCGCCCACCGAACGCACCCCCGTGACGCTCCTTCCGGCGGGATCGCTGGCCGCCCAGGCGCAGGCGATTGCCGGGCGCGCGCCGCGCAAACCCGCCAGCAAGGTGCGACAAGCGGCGGTCTGGCTGCTGGCGATCTCGTGTGTCGTGGCCGTGCTCATCGCGGTGTTGCCGCTGGCCGCGCCCGCGCCGCTAAAAACGGCCTTTCAGCCGTCGCTGCCGCAACTTGTCCCCGGCGCGCAGAGCACCTCGCAGACCGACCCAACGCAGCAGATGGGGCCATGGTCCACGGGAGTGACAGTCTCGGATACCTTGGGCTTGGGTGGCGGCGCGGCCCCTGGGGTGAAGGCCCCCGGTAGCGCGGGCATCCCCGTGACCAAGAACACCAAGCCCGCCCCCGCGCCGGTCACATCGAAACCCAAGCCACCCGCCGTCTCGCCCGCGCCACTCCAGCCGTGGCCGCCGCGTTATGCCTATATGTATGTGCCGGGGCATCCCGCATTCTCGGTCACCAGTTCCGGCGGCTTCTATTCCTGGGCCTTCGGGCAATGTACCTGGTGGGCGCAGTATAAGCGCAAGGACGAGACGCTAACCCACATGGGCAACGCCATGTACTGGACCGGCAGCGCGGCCCGGCGCGGCTACAAGACCGGCACGGTGCCAGTGCGCAACGCGACCGTGGTCTTCCAGCCGGGGGTGCAGAGCGCGGGCGGTGTCGGCCACGTGGCGCACGTCGAAGCCGTCTACCCTGGTGGCTGGTTCCTGATGTCGGAGATGAACTTCTACGTCAACGGCGGCGGCTGGGGCCGGGTAGACTACCGCTTTGCGCACGCCGGGTCAGGCGTCACCTTCATCTATTAGCCGTCGCACATACAATCAGTGACTCAAGATTCCTCCACGCCGCACAACGTTGTGCGGCGTTTCCTCTTGCCTTTTCAATCGCCCTATTGACAGCACTATTGCTTGCATGTATGATGGTCGTGATTGCTCGCAGTGTGACTGAAATTGAAGTGTGGCAAGCGCGAGGTTCGGTGATGGATCCGAATTATGGAGGTGGATGATGTGGCGGCTGGTGTGTGCTATTTCCATTGCGATGGCAGCGACGCTGTGTTTCGGGCTGCTCGTAGCCATACCCGCTGTTGCGGCAACGCCGAATATTCCGGTCATCTCGGTTCAGGGATACCCCGCGCCAGGCAATACACTCACCGTATCAGGCTATCGCTTCCGTGTCGGCGAAACGGTCAGCGTCAAGTATGACGCCGCTTTTGTCGCCACCGCGAAGGTCTTTCAGCGGATCACGATTCAGCAGCCGCCTTCTGGGGGTGATAGCGGCAGCTTCTCAGCCACGTTCACCGTTCCCATCGCCACCACCACTGGCGCGCATACCGTCTCCGCCGTCGGCCAGACGAGTGGCGACACAGCGCAGACGACCATAACGGTCAAGGCCAATTGGTCGCAGTTCGGCTTTACGAGCGCGAATACCCGCTACAACTCCTATGAAACTGCGATCAACCCGTCGAATGTCGCAAACTTGGCGTTGGACTGGTCGCTCCATAACTCAAACTTGAGTAATTCTGCGAATAATAGTGCAACAGTTTCCGATGGGACACTGTACATTGCGGGAATAGGCACACTGTTCGCGCTGGATGCCACCACTGGCGCCACGAAGTGGACGGCAAGTGATTATCAAATATTTGGGCGAACACCCGCTGTGTCGCATGGCGTCGTGGTCACGTCAGGCTACGGTGTCGAGGGCTGGGACACCGCGACGGGGCGCCTGCTCTGGATGGCCAACGAAGCGCCGATTTTTACGTATGGCGTTACTGTGGCGGACGGATTAGTATTTGTGGCGAAGGACGACACGCTCTACGCATTTAATCTCACTGGTTGTGGGTCAATTTCTTGCAATCCTGAATGGACGTATGTTGAGACAGGTGGCTCCATCCTGGACCTGCCGGCAGTTGCAAATGGTGTGGTCTATGTGGCCGACAGCACAACACTTGGCTGGAGTGTCGCCGCGATAGATGAGCACAAGGGCACTCTATCGTGGAAAGATCCGATTGCAACTGGATTCGGCACGAGCACGCCCGTCATTGACAATGGAGATCTGATTGTCAACACGAACAGTTCCAGCCAGGGAGGCATGCTGTATGGATTCAGTGCCTCTGGTTGTGGCGCTGCGACGTGTGCGCCCCTCTGGACCGCGCCCGATGCGTCGCAAGACTCCGATACGCCTGCGGTGGCGAACGGTGTCGTCTATGTAGGCACACCAGACTGGCATCTGGAGGCGTTTAATGAAGCCGGTTGCGTAGCCCCGCCCTGTTCGCCGCTCTGGTCAGCATCGTTGGATGGCAAAGTTGCCGCTGCTCCCGCTGTCGCCGATGGGATTGTCTATGTGAGTGTAGATAATGATACCGCCGCCAGGGGCACTGTCTATGCCTTCCCCGCTGCTGGCTGTGGCTCGTCTACCTGCACTCCTTTGTGGAAATGGACCACCTATAACGATGCCTTCGAAGATGCGCCCATTGTGGTCAATGGCACAGTGTATATTCCAACCTACGACGGCACTCTCTACGCCTTCCACCTCCCTGGCGCGTCAGTGCGCATCACGCCTGGGCACATAACTGGTGGTAAGGCCAGCCGCTAGACAAACAGCGGGTTCACTCAGTACAATGACGGGTGCGTACACAATACGCTCCGTCATTGTTCGCGTATCGCACACGCGCGGCGCAGGGATGTCGCGCGGCGGCTGGTACGCGGGCCACGCGCAACGCGGCGCGCGAGCGCATGGGGCGCAGAGAGGGTGAACCCACTACGATGAGCGACACACACGCGGCGGCAACGGAGCTGAAGCGCACCCCACTCTACGAGCGGCATCGCGCGTTGGGCGCGCGGCTCGTCGAGTTCGGTGGCTGGGAGATGCCCGTCCAGTATACCGGCATCATCGAAGAGCACCACGCCGTGCGACAGCGCGCGGGCCTCTTCGATGTCTGCCACATGGGCGAATTTCGCGTCGAGGGGCCGGGCGCGCTTGACTTCCTGCAATATCTCGTCCCCAACGACGTGAGCCGCCTGGTCGAAAATCAGGCGCTCTACACCCAGATCTGCCTCCCCAACGGCGGCACACTCGACGACCTCATCATCTATCGCCTCGGCGACGAACGCTACATGACCGTCGTCAACGCCGGAACCATCGCCAAGGATTGGGACTGGTTTTCGCAGCACGCCGCTGGCCGCGACGGCCTGACGCTCACCAACGTCTCCGACGAGATGGGGCTGCTCGCGCTGCAAGGCCCGCTCGCCGGGGCGATCCTCCAGCCACTTACCGCGACCCCGCTCGATGCCATCGCCTACTACCATTGTCAGCCGGGGAGCGTCGCGGGCATAGACTGCATCATCTCGCGCACCGGCTACACCGGCGAAGACGGCTTCGAACTCTACTGCGGCGCCGCGCAGGCGGGCGCGCTCTGGGACGCGCTGCTCGCCGCTGGACAGCCACACGGCCTGCTGCCCGCCGGGCTGGGCGCACGTGATACGCTGCGGCTCGAAGCAGGCTACTGCCTCTACGGCCACGAATTGAGCGAGAGCACCACACCGCTGGAAGCGGGCCTGGGCTGGACGGTGAAGCTCAACAAAGACGCCGACTTCATCGGCAAACAGGCGCTGGCCGACCAGAAGCGCGACGGCCTGCGGCAGAAGCTCGTCGGCGTCACCCTGCGCGAGCGCGGCGTGCCACGCGGCGGCTACGCCATCTACCTCAACGGCGAGCGCATCGGCGAACTCACCAGCGGCACGCTCTGCCCCACGCTAGAGCGCCCCGCCGCGTTGGGCTTTGTGCCGCCCGCGCATGCCGCGCCGGGAACCGAGATTGCCATCGAGATACGCGGCAAGCTGGTCGCGGCTGAGATTGCGCCTCTACCATTCTATAAGCGCCAGAAGTGAGCGCAGTCCGGGCAACGTTGAACGTGTCGTATGCAAATGAAGCGTGTAGAAGGAGCGGGGTAGCCCTATGGCCAACACTGATGTGCCCGACGATCTGAAGTACGCCGATACCCACGAATGGGTGCGCGTGCAGGGTGACGAAGCGACCATTGGCATCAGCGAATACGCCCAGGACGAGCTAGGCGATGTCGTCTATCTCGATCTGCC
This sequence comes from Ktedonobacterales bacterium, assembly GCA_030167145.1. Lineage (GTDB taxonomy): Bacteria > Chloroflexota > Ktedonobacteria > Ktedonobacterales > JADMIN01 > SMAG-U1939. The sequence goes on from CP126532.1 coordinate 3,007,990, forward strand.
GTGGGATGACGCCGGGCAGCGCGAGCTACGTATTGGCGACCACTTCGGCGACATTGAATCGGTCAAGGCCACCTCTGAGCTATTCATACCCATCAGCGGCACGCTCCTGCGGGTGAACGATGCGCTCAAAGCCGCGCCGGAGCAGGTCAACAGTGACCCCTACGGCGCGGGTTGGATGCTCGTCGTCAAGCTCAGCGACCCCGCTGAACTGGCGAAACTGATGGACGCCGCCGCCTATGCCAAGTTTCTCGAATCCGAAGGCCACTAACGCCTGGCTTTCCCATCGCGTAGGGGCGTCCGGTGGACGCCCGCCACCGAGACCGTAGGGGCGTCCGGTGGACGCCCATCATCACACAATGGCCGCTCGCATCACCGTTAACGACAGCATTTCGTAGAGGAAACATCGCTTATGAGTTACGTCCCGAATACCGCCGCCGAGCAACAGGAGATGTTGCGCGCGGTGGGGGTAGAGACGATTGAAGATCTGCTAAAGCCAATATCGCCAGAAGTGCGCTTGCAGCGTGCGCTGGCGCTGCCCAAGGCGCTGCCCGAACCTGACCTGCGGCGGCTGATGCTGCGCATGTCCGAGGAGAACGCCGACCTCGACCACTACGCCTCATTTCTGGGCGCGGGCAGCTATGAGCATATCATTCCCAGCGTCGTCCCCCATCTCTACAAACGCTCCGAATTCTATACCTCCTATACGCCCTATCAGCCTGAAATCAGCCAGGGCATGCTCCAGGCAATCTACGAATTTCAGACGATGATCTGCCAGATCACCGGCATGGATGTCGCCAACGCCTCGATGTACGACGGCTCGACCGCCGTCGTCGAGGCGGCGCTGCTGGCCGTCGGCCCTGCTGGCGTGGGCGACGTGCTGGTTTCACGCGCGCTTGATCCGCAGTATCGCGCCACGCTGCGCACCTACGCCTGGGCGCGCGGCTTCACCTACCGCGAGATCGGCCTGGAAGACGGCGCGACCTCGCTTGCCGACTTGGAAGCCGCGCTGACGCCGCAGACCAAAGCCGTCATCATTCAGCAGCCCAACTTCTTTGGCGTCCTCGAAGATGGCCGCGCAATCGAACGGCTGACTCACAAGACCAGCGCGCTCTACGTCGTCGCCATCACCGAGCCAGCCTCACTCGGCGTCATCACCGCCCCCGGCGAGTATGGCGCGGACATCGTCGCCGGTGAAGGACAATCGCTCGGCAGCCCGCTTGGCTACGGTGGTCCGGCGCTCGGCTTCTTCGCCTCGCGCGACCAATTCGTGCGGCGGCTGCCAGGGCGGCTCGTTGGCAAGACGGTGGATGATCGCGGCCAGGAAGGCTACGTGCTGACGCTTCAGACGCGCGAGCAGCACATCCGCCGCGAACGCGCCACCTCGAATATCTGCACCAATCAGGCGCTGCTGGCCCTCGCCACCACCATCTATCTCGCCGCGCTCGGCAAAGCAGGATTCCGCGAGTTGGGCGTGCAGTGTCTGCGCAAGGCCCACTACGCGCATGATCGCATCGCCAGGATTGCTGGCTACCGCCCGCTCTTCACCCATCCCTATTTCGATGAATTCGCCATCGCCACGCCGCTGCCACCAGAGCAACTCAACGCCGCGCTGCGCGAGCGCGGCATCATCGGCGGCTATGACCTCTCCGCCGACTACCCTGAGCTTGGCGACGCGATGCTCTTCGCCGTCACCGAGGCCCGCACGCGCGAAGATATTGATGCGCTGGTGGAAGCCCTAGAAGAAATCGCAGGCACTGCTAATGTCAACTGAGCAATTGATCTTCGAGCGCGGCGCGCCCGGCCGCCGCGCTGCCACCCTGCCCACCCTGGACATACCAGAGCAGCCGCTCGACTCCCTTATCCCGGCGGCGTATCTGCGCGCCGAACCAGCGCCCCTGCCAGAGGTCAGCGAGATCGAAGTGGTGCGCCACTATACCCATCTCTCGCAGCGCAATTTCGGCGTGGATCAGGGCTTCTATCCGCTCGGCTCCTGCACGATGAAATACAATCCCAAAATCAACGAAGACATGGCGTCCTTGCCCGGCTTCGCACGGCTGCATCCGCTGGAGCACGAGAGCATGACCCAGGGCGCGCTGCAACTGCTCTACGAGCTTGAACAGTATCTCGCCGAGATCTCCGGCATGCGCCGCGTGACGCTTCAGCCAGCGGCAGGCGCGCACGGCGAGATCACCGGCCTGATGATTATCAAGGCATATCACGAGAGCCGTGGCGAGGGACATCGCAACATCGTGCTGATTCCCGATGGCGCACACGGCACCAATCCGGCCAGCGCCACCCTCGCGGGCTACACCACCGTGGAGCTACGCTCCGATGCGCGCGGCGGTGTGGATGTCGCCCATCTCGAAGAAGTGCTGGCCGCGCACGACGGCAAGATTGCCGCGCTGATGATGACCAATCCGAACACACTGGGCCTCTTCGACGAAAACATCGTCGAGATTGCGCGGCGGGTTCACGAAGCTGGCGGCCAACTCTACTACGATGGCGCAAACTCAAACGCGATCCTGGGCATCACTCGCGCGGGCGATATGGGCTTCGATGTCGTTCACTTCAACCTGCACAAGACGTGCAGCACACCCCACGGCGGCGGCGGGCCAGGCGCCGGTCCCGTCGGCGTCGCCGAACACCTTGTGCCGTTCCTGCCGGGACCCCTCCCCGCGCAGACTGAGGATGGCTATGCGTGGGAAGACGCGGGTCCGCTCTCGATTGGCCGTGTGCGCGCGAACTGCGGCAACTTCCTCGTGCTGGTCCGCGCGTACACCTATATCCGTTTCAATGGCCCCGATGGCATGCGCCACGTCAGCGAGAGCGCCGTGCTGAACGCCAACTATGTGATGCGCGCGCTGCAAGCGGACTATGACCTGCCCTATGACCGCGAGTGCATGCACGAATTTGTCTTCTCGGCCAACCGGCAGAAGAAGCGTGGCGCAACCGCGCTAGACATTGCCAAACGGCTGCTGGACTTCGGCATTCACCCGCCGACCATCTATTTCCCGCTCGTTGTGCCAGAAGCGATGATGATCGAGCCAACCGAGACCGAGACCAGGGAAACACTCGATACCTTCATCGCGGTGATGCGCCAGATCGCCCAGGAGGCCGCTGAACGCCCTGAACTGCTGCTAGAAGCGCCGCACGATACGGTCGTCGGGCGGCTGGATCAGACGCTTGCCGCGCGCAAACCAGATCTTCGCTGGCATACGCAGCCAGTGCAGACGCTCGCCTGATCTGTGTAACCTGATCTGTGTAACTGGTAGCCACATATGGCCACCACCACGGGCCACGCTCCCACCTCCTGCTCGTCGCTGGCGCGCAGGGGGAATCGCTGGGAGCGTGGGATTTCCTTTGGCGCACATCTGGCAGGCACGCGCCGGATGTGATATGACGTGATGAATTGGCGCTGTGTGTCTGTCACCTCAGTTGAGATAGGGGTGGCGGATGTGCTATGGTGCGAATGTTGTTTTGAGAGAATATCGCGCTTCATGCGACTCATGTGCTTCATGCGACGCTTATTGACTGGCTCGCCACTGCATACTGGACTCGGAGGGGTATGTTTCACCGCCTGATCTGCCTCGCATGTGCGCGTCTCGTTGTTTGCCCGGTAAACCGGAGACTTTTGGTAGCTGAGTAGTTTGTTTGGAGTCCGTCTGTTCTATTCTGGAAACACTTGGGATTCTCCCCAAGGTAGGAGCATCTTGTGACCGACGAAATTGCCCTGTTTATTGACTTCGAGAACATCCGCTATAGCCTGATCAACGTGCAGCACCGCGAGCCCGACCCCCAGGAGTTGATCGCGTTGGCACGCCAGTTTGGCACCGTGATGGTCGCACGCGCCTACGCGGACTGGACACGCCAGCCTGAGTTCTTTAAAGGTAGCCTTACCGCCGCAATGATTGATCGTGTGGATTGTCCCGCCAAAGTCCGTGAGCGTTTCCGCCCCAACACCTATGCCCCGGCCTTTCAGCAACCCTATAACCAGCAGTCCAATGGCTCCGATAATGCGCTGAGCGACACGGATGAAGAGCACGACTACGCGGATCAGGATGATTCGATGCTGGATGCCGGCGAGCTGGTCAACGCAGCGGGTGACGAAACCCCCAGCGACGAGGTGATGCTCGATGGCGCGCCGCTCGACGAGGAAGACGACGGCGAGCAGTCCGAAGAGTTCGCCCCCGAAGATGAACGCCGTGGCCGCTACGAGCAGGCGGGGTATCAGAACGGCGGCTACTATCAGCCTCAGCAGCCATCGGTCATCACCCAGAGCAGCGTTGATCTCAATATGTTGATGGACATCATCGAAACCGTTTTCGACCGCCCCAGCATCAGTACCTACATTCTGATGAGCGGTGACCGCGATTTCACGCGCATCTGCGCTCGCATCAAGCTGCGCCTGAATAAGCGGGTGATTGTCATCGGCGTCCCCGGCACCGTCAGCCGCGACCTGATCGCCGCCGCCGAGCGGTTCATCCCACTGGGCTATGGCAATGTTCCCGCTGCCGTCACCAGCGGCTACCAGGGCGGCTATCAAGGCGGTGGCTACCAGGCCAACTATCAGACCGGCTACCAGCAGCAGCACCAGCCGCAGCCAGCGGCATATAGCCTGCCGCCGGTTGGCCCCGTAGAGCCAGATGAGCCAGGCTTCATCCAATTCCTCGATTACATTGATCGGCACTGGTCCTGGCGCACCATCGGCGGCGTCGCCAACTTCATCGGCGATCCCTTCAACCCGAAGAACCGCTTCCGTGGCCGCCTGACCCGCGATTCCGCGCGTGATCTGTTGCGCGCCTGCATTGATGAGAGCATCCTGCATCTCACCACGGATATGACTGGCAGCGAGAATCTGCGCCTGAACCGCCAACATCCGGCGGTGGAAGCCGTGCTGAACGAGCCGTCGCTGCGCTAGCCAGGCACGCGGGCGCTTCCGCGAGGAAAGGGCGGCGTGCCGTGCGAGACCGGCTTCGCGTGTTGGCGGTGGACATCGGCACCGGCACACAGGACATCTTGCTCTTCGAGAGCGACCGCACCATCGAAAACTGCTTGCAGATGGTGATGCCGTCGCCTACCGTCATCGTCGCCGAGCGCATCAAGCGCGCCACGGCGGCGCGCCGCTCAGTGTTGCTGACCGGCCGCACGATGGGCGGCGGCCCCGCCGCCTGGGCCGCCCGCGACCATGCCCAGGCGGGTTTCCCCTGCTATGCCACACCCGACGCCGCCCGCACCCTCGACGACGACCTGGCGATGGTCGAGCGCGAGGGGCTGCGTATCGTAGACGACGCTGAGGCGCGGCGGTTGCTGGCAGCCGAGGGCGACGCGCTGACGCATATCACCCTGCGCGACTTCGATGCCGCCGCACTGCGCCGTGCGCTCGCTGCCTTCGATGTGGACCCCGATGTAGACCTTGTGGCCGTCGCCGCCTTCGATCACGGCGCCGCCCCGCCCGGCTATAGTGACCGCCGCTTCCGCTTCGACTATATCCGCCAAGCGGTGGCTGTGCGCCCCGACCCGCTCGCCTTCGCCTACCCTGCCGAACGCCTGCCCGCCGACCTCACGCGCCTGCGTGCCGTCGCCGATGACGCAGCGCACTATAGCGACGGACTGACTGGCGATGAGACGCTACCCCGCGTGGTGGTAATGGATACCGGCGCGGCGGCGGTGGCGGGCGCGCTGGAAGACCCGCAGGTGCGCGCGCACGACGACAGCCTGATCGCCAACATCGGCAACTTCCACACGCTGGCCTTCCACCTGCGGCGCGGGCGCGTCCGCTCCCTCTTTGAGCATCACACCGGCCTGCTCGACCAGCCCAAGCTCGAAGGCTATCTGCGTGCCCTCGCCGATGGCTCCCTCACCAACGAAGCCATCTTCGACGATAGTGGCCACGGCGCGCTCACCCTGGACCCGTCCGCCACGCCGACAGCAGTGGCGGCGCATGACGGCGCGCTGCCCTTCCTCGCCGTGACGGGGCCGCGCCGCGAGCTATTGCGCGGCTCGTCGCTGCGCCCCTACGAAGCCGTACCCCACGGCGACATGATGCTCGCCGGCTGCTTTGGCCTGCTCCGCGCCGTCGCCGCCCTCCACCCCGACTGCGCCGCCCCCATCGCCAGCGTGCTCGGCCCCCGCTCAACGCCTAACGTCTAGCTCAGCGGGCATCCCTCCCCATATCGCTTGCGTCGCACGGTTGCGCCTGCTACAATTGCGCGGGCGTCCTGCTTGGATGCGTGATGGGCCGTAGTCAGAAAACGGGGATGGCATGCCGTCGTATCTTCGCACGTTGTATCTCATCGAGGTGCTTGTACCGCCGCTGCTGATCGCGCTGGCTCTCGTGCTGACGCGCGACAAACGCACAAGCAAAGCAATCATGGTGATGTCACTGTTATCGCTGGGCGCGGGCATCGTGTATGTGCTGCTCACGGCGCGCTCTGCATGGGGTGCCCTGCAGGACTTCTCCTCATCAGACGCGATCCCGCTCTCTGTGGCGATGTTCGTTGCTGAAAGTGTCGCAGCTATCCTGGTGCTTGCCGCATGGATTCTCTGCCTGCACGACGCCGCCCAGCATCACAAGTGGTGGTGGTTTGGCGGATTGGTGGTCTTTGCCCTTATCACATTTGTGTTACGGGAACCAGTGCTCGTATTTACTAGCACAGAGGGTCCGTTAGGCATTTCCCCATCGCGTACCTTGATGCTCGCCAGCGTTGCTATCGGCTTCAGCCTGCCCATTGGTACGCTGATCTATAGCCTGCGTGGCCGCCGCTATCATAGCGCGCTTCCCGATGGTGTCACGGCCTCATCGGTGCATGATGCGAACGATGGGCTGGCGCTAGCCGATGACGACCCCATCAGCTAGCAGCCGCCATACCCATGTCACCCTGCCGCGCCCGCCGCCAGCGGAGCACCATGCCCGCAAGGATCAGCAGCGCGCCCACCGCCATCAGCAGCAGGGCGATGCTGCCCTGGAGCGCGAAGGAGAGCTTGATCCCCGATCCCGGATGCTGCACGCCGAGCGAAGCAATATCGGCGTCGAACAGGAGCGTGACGCCGATCACCAGCAGCGCCCACAGCCCCAGCCAGCGGCTGGCCGTGCGCCTGATCCGTCGCCGCCACACCGCGACCAGCGCGAACGGCGCGGTAATCAGCGCCAGCGTGGGCGCTACAAAGTCGCGCAGGTAGGCGAGATTGCCTATGAACAGACGCTGCTCGAACGTTGGTGTCGCCCCGATGGGGAGTGGATTGACAAAGAAGGCGAGGAAGATGACATGCAGCGCATACAATCCCCCTGAGGCTGAGGCCTCGGCGCGCTGGCACTCCGCAATCGCTGAGGCGGCGGCGCCTATCAGCGGTTTCTGACAGTTTGGAACCACCGCAGGCAGCGCGAGGAAACTGACCGCCCAGAGCAGCGCGCCCAGCGTCAGCGCCGCCGCGCCAAAGACGAAGAGACGCCTGCCATATGGCGTGCGATTCTGTATCTCCACACTCCCCTCGCCGCCAGCGCTGCGTGCCGCTGTTCGTCCGCGCCAGAGCAGCACGACGGCGAGCGCCCAGCCGAGCCACGAGAGCGCCAGCCCCGCCACCAGCACATAAAAGCCCCAGGCGGGCACGGGCGGTGAGTCTAGTCCACTGCTAATGGTGATGCTGGTCCAGGTCAGCCGCTGCCACCAGGGAAGGCCAGAGAACGGTACAATCGGCTGGTGCGCGCGAATCAGCAGCAGCGTGTGGATGAATTGGGCGGCGATGGCGGTGGTGAGCGCGAGCCAGAGGGCATAGGCCACCACGACCGGCCAGCGGATGAAGGCCCGCCGCCAGGAGAAAAACACCAGCATCAGCACGATGCCGATGAGCGGGAGCGCCGCTTGCCAGAAGATATGCCACACGACGAGCGCGAACGGCGTATGCCGTAGCGCCGGCTCGTAGAGGATGTAGGCATACGCATAGCCCGGATTCTGGACGAGCATCGTCCACACCGGCACATCGGCGATTTCGCGTTCTCCGGGCACGCCGCTATTGAACAGCGCCAGATGCTCCCACGGCAGGAAGAGCGCGACCGTCTGCATCGCCACGCCCACCAGCAGCGCCGCCACCATCACGCGCGGCAGCGACGCGCCACGCGCGGGACCGGATGCAGGTGTATCGGCGGCAGGCGTCGTGGGTGGGGCCATGTGCTCTTCCATTTCCGGTGTTCATCCTCACGTTGCGCTGAATACTCGTTTCCCTGTACATACGCCAGGATCGGCGCGTTGCTCACCAGATAGCTCTGCCCGATACGGAAAGCGCATGAAATATTCGCGCCCCGCCAGACGTATGATAGAAGTTCACAAGAAGTATAGCCAAGCATGGACATTTCTATCCAAATAGTGCTATACTCTTGGCATGAAGTTGAGTGAGTATGCTCGCCAACACGGGATTAGCTATAAGACGGCTTGGCGCTGGTGGAAAGCGGGCAGGTTGCCAGGCAAGCAGATGCCGTCAGGAACAGTCATCCTCTTGCCTGAACAACCCGTGGTGTCGCAATCGCCACAGGTGGCTATTTATGCCCGTGTCTCTTCGGCAGAAAATCGCCGCAACCTCGAGCCACAGGCACAGCGGGTGGCAGCGTATTGTGCCGCACGTGGGTATCAGGTGCAGCAGGTTGTGAAAGAAGTGGGATCAGGCGTCAATGATAGCCGCCCCAAATTTCTCTCGCTGCTGGCCGATACCACGGCAACAGTGATTGTGGTGGAACACAAAGATCGGGCAACACGCTTCGGATTTCGCTATCTAGAAACCTTGTTAGCGCAACAAGGGCGACGGATGGAAGTGGTGAATCTGGCGGAGAATGGGCAAGAGGATCTCATTGCCGATCTGGTCGCTATCGTGTATTCGTTTAGCGCGCGCCTGTATGGACAGCGACGGGCAAAGCGCAAGGCGATTGCTATTCAAACGATCTTAGAAGGTGAGGATCAGCGCGATGCAACTGGTGGAACAACATCGCATTGACCGCCATGATCCCCGCTTTGCGCAGATTGACGCTGCCGCCTTTGCGAGCAAGAACCTCTATAATGCGGCACTGTATCAGATGCGTCAGCACTATATCAAGGACCATGCGGTCATTACGTACAGCGACTTGGATAAGCTGATGCAGCCCAGCACGGAATATCGGGCATTGCCCGCTAAGGTCGCGCAATGGATACTCAAGCAAGTGACGCTCGCTTGGAAAAGCTATCTTGCCGCGTGTCGTGAATGGCAAGTGCATCCCAGCAAGTTCCTGGGCCATCCCAAACTCCCAAAATATCTGGACAAGCAGGGGCGCAATCTGCTAACCTATACCGATCAGGCGATTAGCCGGGTGAAGCTCCGTCAGGGGGTCGTGGACTTTTCGGGCCTTACCATCGCAGTCAAGACGCGGCACGATCTGCCTGCTCAAGTGCGCATCGTGCCGCATGCTACCCACTACACGGTCGAGGTGGTCTACGAACGCGCACCCGTTCCTGCTGATGTCGATCCCACAGTGATTGCTGGGATTGATCTGGGTGTCAACAATTTGGCGACGATAACAGCAAACCAGCCCGGCTTTGTGCCGCTTCTGGTTAACGGTCGCCCGCTCAAAGCATTGAACCAGTGGTACAACAAACGACGCGCCGATCTGCAAGCGAAGCTCCCCAAAGACCAGTTCACCTCACGACAGTTGGAGATCGTAACTGACAAGCGCAAACGACAGATCGATCACTATCTGCATGTTGCCAGTCGGCAGATCATCGCTGTGCTGGTGCGGCACCGCATTGGCACGCTGGTCATCGGCAAGAATGACGGCTGGAAGCAGCAGGTGAACCTGGGCAAACGCACGAATCAGACCTTTGTTTTCCTGCCACATGCACGGTTCATTGACATGCTGACCTACAAGGCACAGTTAGTCGGCATCACAGTTATCCCTACCGAAGAGAGCTACACCAGCAAATGTAGCTTTTTGGATAACGAGTCGATAGAGCATCATGATCAGTATGTGGGCAGGCGGGTCAAGCGCGGGCTATTCGTCTCGGCAACAGGGCGCAAGGTGAATGCCGATGTCAACGGCGCCTACAACATGATTGCCAAAGTGGTCCCAAATGCGGTGTTCCGCAATGGGAGAGCGGGTGTGGTAGTTCACCCGGTAGGGCTTGCCCTGCGTAACCGAGAACATGTGGCATAAGGCTCCATGTTTTCAGTAACTATACACAACAGACCCGCGCCATATCGTGCGCGCCGTATCGCTGGAAGGATGCCCTATGCCCCGCCGCCGATTCGCCATGTGGCTCTGGTCGTTGCTGTCATTGCTCGCATTGGCGCTGGTCGCGCCGCTGAGCGCAGCGCCCACGGTCCGCGCCGCGCCATCACAGCGGAGCCAGAGCGCGCCGCCCGACCTGCCAGCGGTAGACCCCAGCTACATCTATGACCAGCTCTTCCACATGGCCACCTCGTTCCAGCGGCGCGAGTCAGGCTACGACAACAACCTCCCGGTGAACGTCAACGGCCACGACGAATTCGCCGCCTACTGGACGCAAGAGATCACCAGCGATCTCGCGGGCTTCGGCGCGACGGCGCGGCGCGATAGCTTCCCGATTCAGGGCTGGCGCGGTCGCCCCGCCACGGTCCCCGCCCTTAATGTCGAGGTCACGGTGCCCGGCCTCATCCACCCTGAGCAGGTCGTCGTCATCGGCTGCCACTATGATGGCGAAGCCTCCTCCACGCAATCGGCCAACGACGACGCCAGCGGCTGCGCCATTGAACTGGGCGTGGCGAAGGCGATGGCGGCATACTGGCGTGCGCACCACGTCTATCCGGCGCGCACACTGCGCTTCGTGCTCTTCGACGCCGAGGAGCAAGGGCTGTACGGCTCATTCCACTACCTCAACGACACCATCAACGGCGACACCGCCAATGTGGTGGCGATGTTCAACGAAGAGCAGAACGGCATTGCCTATCCCTTGCGCTTCCTGGGCAAGTTGAGCAATCCGCTGCTGCCCTTCTACGTAGACCTCGCGCCGCTGACCAGCAGCCAGCTCTACCCCAATCAGGATACGCTCGCGCCCGCGCAAAAAGCGGCGATCACCGGATTCCGCGCGCTCTCGCAGCAGTCCTATGCGGCGGTCTTCGCGCAGTTTCAGGCGCTGGGCTATGCCACGCTGGCCTATACCGACACGGCGGGCAAGGCCGTCACGCAGCCAGTCTTCGCCCCCGACGCGCTGAACAACGTGCAACCCGAAGACGACACCCTCGGCAGCAGCGATCAGGTGCCATTCACGCTGGCCGGGCTGCCCGCCGTCACCTACGTTGGCAACTCCACCTACTACGACCAGGATAGCCCCCCGCCGTGGTCCTATCCCTACGACCAGCCAACCGATACCATCCAGTTGATGAACACCTTCGCCAGCGGCAGTTCGGCCAAGGCCCCCGCGCTAGAGCTTGCGCTGGCGCTGCCGGGCATGCTCACCGCGTGGATGCTCAATCAGCCCGCCATCCTCGGCGCCGCGCCCGCCGATGGCAAGCCGCTGGCGGCGATCAGCGATGTCGGCCAGCTCCAGCCGGGGCAGCCCGTCGCGCTGGATGCCAACGCTTCGTTCGATCCAGCCAGCGCGGGCGCGCTGGCCTACGCCTGGGACTTCGGCGACGGCGCGACGGCCAGCGGCGTATCCGTGACGCACACCTACGCCAGTGCGGGCACGTACACGCTCACGCTCACAGCCCGCGGCCCATCAGGCACGCGCGCGGTACGCAAAACCCTCACCGTCACCGCGCAGCCGCCAGTCTACGCCAACCCCTACGCGCAATACGCATCCAATGGCCGCCCGCCCGCGAATCCCCAAGTGACACTGCCACAGCCCAACGACACACCAGTCCCCTCATCCCCCGTCCCACACGTGACACCCGGCCCCCCTGTGTCATCTTCGGGCGTGCCGCTCTGGCTCTGGCTGGTGGGCGCGCTGGTCGTCATCGCCGCACTGTCGGCGCTGGGCCTGGCGCTGAGCGGGCGGCGCAAGCAATCATGACCACTGCATCGCACCTGCGATGACATATAAACCCCACTAAATACCACCACCAAGGAATATTGAGTGGCGCTGGTATGACGCTTGCGGGAGCCTACCCGTGCAGCGCATGGTGGGCGGCTACCACCGGCCTGAAAGCCTGGTCTCTGGCTGATCTTCAGGGGAACCGGCTGGCCTTGAGTGGGCTGATTCCACTCATGCGCGCTGCGGCCACACCGCGCGTGGCTGCTCTTCTGCGCGGAGTCCACGGCACCGGGGCAGGCGACGGCTTGCCCCATCTTCTAGCCCCATCTCCTTTCTTTGCCATGTTCACCTTCCACACCTCTTATCACTCCCTTAATCCCTGTTTCCTATTTCATCCCCGCTCACGACTTCTTCCTGATATAATGGGCCGGTGGTCTCGGACGATGTCATACATACCGCCTTCCACTTCTGGCGCATCGGATGCCCGCTCTGCCACACGCTCCACCGGCAAACCCGCACGCTTCCCGCCTTCCGCATTTGCCCCGCGCAAACGGAAAGGAGCAGCAGAAGCGCTTCGTAATTCCCGGTGAGAGCGTCCAGACGCGCACGAAGTTGGAGCAGCAATAGGGGAGACGATCCGGATGGACGAGTCTGAGTCGAAGAAGGCAGGAGCGCAAACCAGGGGACGGCGCACCCGTCCCACAGATACGGCGGTGGATACCATGCCACAGGTCACGCGCAGCGCGGCCACCCTTGCCGCGCACACCGATGAGGCGCTGCCCGACCCGCGCGAGCCAGCATCGCTGGCGCGGCTACGGCAACGCACCAGCACCGGCGGCTACACCATCCCCGAAGCCGATCTCGTGCGCGCCATTCGCGGCTGGGGCCAGCGCGGCGAACACGCCGTGGTCCGCCAGCTCTGCGAGCTGCTCATCGAACGCTGCATGCCAGAGTTCCAGCGGCGCTCATGGGGGCTGCGTCACCGCCCCGACCTGATGGAAGACGCGATCATGGGCATGATCGAGCAGGTCTTGCGCGAGGCGCAAGACCCGACCGAAACCTTCATGACGCTCAACTTCATCCACTATCTGCGCTGCTGCGCCGCCGATAATTTCAACCGCGTCCTGCGGCAAGAGGGGCTGAGCTACCGCCGCGACGACCAGGGCCGCCCCGCGGGCAAGCCCCAGCACGTCCCGCAGGCCCTCGTTGACCGGATTGACGCGGGCGCAGAGAATAGGGATGATGAGACAGCGCAGCCAGCGGCCATCGCCGACCCGCATGACCAACTGGATGAGCGCATGGCGGCGGTGGAGGCGCAGCGCATTTTGCTGTATCTCCCCGATCCGCTCGACCGGCAGATTGTAATTTTGCGGGCGCTAGAGCACATGCGCTGGGACGACATCGCCAGGGCATGCGGCAAGACCGAACGCACCATGCGCCTGCGCTACGACAAAGCATTAGTGCGATTACGTGAGAGCATCGAGGCCGAGACCGCGATGGTGGCGCGCTAGAAGCGGGAGAGAGCACATGACACGACAGAGCAAGACCCGACAGCAAGCTCCTCGCGCCACTAGCCGCACAGGCACTGGCGGAGGCAAGGACATGACAACAGTAATGGACGCCAAAATGGCGCTAGTGAAGGCGCGCGACCTCGGCCAGCCGGACGCGCTGGGCACAGTTCTCGGCACGTATCCCGCCTCCTACACGCCCGACCTGATCGAATTCGACGCCGGGCTGGTGGCGACCAGCGGCTACGCCAACGAAACGCCCACCCCAGAGACCGAGAGCATCGCTGCGCGGGCGCTCTCCAGGGCCTTCGCGCATATTTTCGTCGAACCGGCGATAGCCACCGGTCCGCTCGCCGCCGCGCAAGGCGCCCTCGCCACACTGCGCGGCCTGCGCCGGGCACGCGGCCTGACACCGCGCGTGTTGGGCCAGAAGATCGGCCTCGGCGTAGACATCATCAGCAGCCTGGAGGCCGGCATGATCCGCGTCGTCTCCATCCCCGACCGGCTGATCCGCGCGCTCAGCGACGCGCTCGGCACAACCGTCGAGCAGATGCAGAACGCCCTCGCCACCCAGCCGATGGTCGAGCCTGCCCTGCGGCGCGACCAAACGCGCGGCGGCCAGCACACCTCCGAGCAATCCGCGATGGATTTCGCCGACGCCGTGCGCGTCAGCCCAAACATGACCGACGCCGAAAAATCCACCTGGCTCGGCGAATAGCACCGCCCCAGCCCCTCTCATTGCAAGCGGGCAGCGTCTACTGCTGAATATCCCCCAGCCAGTTCGCTGGCTGGGGCGCAGTTGTAGCGCCGCCGTCCCGGCGGCTCGCGCCCACCACATCCGTACCGCCGCCGTCCCGGCGCCCCCCCGCGCGCTACTCCTCCTCGCCCGCCGCCTCCTGCCCCATGCGATACTTGATATCGTAGTTGATGATGAAGTCGAGCTCCTCCTCCGTGAAGCCGTAGTGCCGCGCCAGCACGCGGTCTATCTCGTCTATGATGGGCTTGGAGAGACGCGGCTGGAATGTTTGGATCGTTAGCACTCCAAACTTCCCATAATTATTGGTGAGTGACTTGGAATTAGAAGCGAAGTCCTTCATTACCTGAATGCTTAGACCTTGCAGTGCTTTCGCAAGGCTTGGTCTAATCTCGTCAATAGTACATGGGAATGCCTCGATCTCGCGACGGTTTACATTACGAACATCAGAGTATGTGCAAAAGAACCAGAAGAAGAGGCTAGAGTTTAGGATTGCAAGGACAAGATCCCGATGCAACACAGAACCTAAATGGACTTCCTTGAGTTCTGAGGGTTGAAGCTTTTCGCCACGTGAGTCTGTAATCCTTGGAATGAAGTCAAGAAACTGAACGAAATACCTCAGTTTCCTTGTATAATAAACTACCGATTCCGAGTGAGGCACAAAGAAGGATCTCAGCGGCTTCTGCTTGCTGAGTCGTTCGAGAATACTTGTCTCTCTGGCAGTTGCCACTTTAGGAATAGCACTATTTACCGAGGTTCTATCATCGCTTAGCGATGCGAAAGTGATAGTCGCGAAGAGGATATCTCGCTCTTCACTGAACCACCTTCTATAGTTAGATACTTGTAGTCCTTCCCCATGTCGCACATTCCGCATCAACCAAATTGTTAGGCGCTTTTCAACACCAGTGAAAAGTTTGGATGGGCGCTCTGCGAAGCTGAGATTCCACGAAAGCCGCCCAGGATGAATCAAGCATGCTCTCAGATCATCGAAGCCATCTGTGCTAACTACTGAGACAGGTACGATCATGCCCATTGCCCCGTCATGGCTCAACAGGCCAGTAGACCGCTCCATAACAAATGAGTAAAGGTCACCGCACTTTTCTGTGAGGAACCCTTTTATCGAATACTGGTTCTGGATGTTCTTATACTCCACATACGGCGGATTCCCAATAATCACGTCGAAGCCGCCGCGCGAGTGGACGATGCCATAGAACTCGACGAACCAGTGGAAGGGCTGGTGGCTGGCGCGCCACGGCTCGAAGGCGAAGAGGTCGTTGGGGTCCACGCCGTATTCGCGCGCCAGGTAGCCGTTCAACACGGCGTTGAGGTCGTCCAGGCTGCGGCGCAGGTCGGCTTTGTCCTTGTGGGTGATCTCGCCACCATAGGTCGTCTGCTGGTCGCGGAACTGTTTAAACTTGCTGGCGGCAATATCGGCTTTCTCGTTGATGCGCCGGAGAATCTCCTCGTCTTCTGGATAGGGCATGCGCAATTGGCCGTTGGGACCGCCGTACATCATGGCGTCGCGGACGGCATCCAGGGTGGCGAAGCCGACCAGCGTGTTGCCAGCGCGGATGTTGAAGTCAATATCGGGCAGCGGCTCCAGGTTCGCCTTGTCGTCCACCTGGGCGACGAGCTTGAGGAAGAGGCGCAGCTTGGCGATCTCGCAGGCTTCGGCCATGATGTCTACGCCGTAGAGGTTGTTGACGATGATCGTCTTCAGGATGGCGTAGCGCGGGTTGGGGTGCTGCTTGACCGAAGCGAGAATGGCGCGGAGGTCGGGCGCGGAGCGGCTATCGCCGAGGCGGTCATAGTCGGCGACAAAGGCGCGCATGCGGTCCAGGGCGGCGGTGTAGAGCGGTTCGAGGATGGTGAGCGCCGCGAAGAGGAACGCGCCGGAGCCGCAGGTGGGGTCGAGGATGGTGATGGAGTTGAGCGCCTGCCAGAAGGCGCGCAGCAGTTCCACGCCCTCGCAGCGTTCGATCACGTCGCGGGCGAAGCGTTCGATGTCGAGGTTGTAGGTAATCAGGTCGTTGATGCTGGTGATCTCGCCAGCGGCGAGCTTCGCGCGCAACTCGTGGCAGCGGGTGCGGCGGGCGACATACTCGCGCCAGGTTTCGGTGGGCAGCGCGTAGCTTGCGGCGGCGGGGCGGTTCCAGCCGCTGCGCTGGGCCACGTCGCCGATGCCCGCCGCGATGTCTTCAGGGAGATCGAGGTCTACGCCCCGGCGCACGGCTTCGTAGATGTAGGCGTCGGGGTCGTCGCGCAGCAATCGCCAGACTTCGCCGTCGGGCGCGAAGGCGACCTTACATTTCTCGCGGGCGGAGTCGAAGAGGAAGGGCAGGATCGTGTTGCGGCCAATGTAGCCGGTGATATCCTCTTTGGTGTAGTACGCGCCCATCTGCTTCTGGTTGATGTATTTCTCGAAGATATAGCCCAGCACGTCGGGGTTGATCTCTTTGTCGGAATGTTTCTCGTCGTGATGCTCGGTATCCAGATGCCAGTGGTATTCGTCGAAGAAGGCGAAGACGCGGGCGAAGGCGTCGTCGGGGATAGCGATGGCGGGGTTGGCAGCTTCGATCTGGTGGACCTCGAAAAGGCCGCCGTTGACGTAGGGGATGTCGCCGATCAGCGCGGCGAGGTCGTCGGCGCGTTCGGCGCGCGGCTGGCCGAGGCCCTCGTGGAAGAAGCGACGCAAGAATTCACGATAGAAGCGGTCGAACTGGCCGTCGCCGTGGCGCTCGCGGACCAGCTTCAGTCGGTTGGGCAGGTAGTTGGTGTCGCCGTCGAGAAAGTCCTTCTTCTGGATGAAGTAGGTGAACATCAGGCGGTTGAGCATCAGCGAGGCGTACCAGGCGCGCTGATCGTCGCTGGCGATGCCTTCGATGCGTTTGAGGAAGGCGTCATGTTCGGTCTTGAAGCGGTCGTAGAAGCGTTTGGTAGTGCGCTCCACATCGAAGGAGCCGGAGACTTTGCGAGCGACATCGAGAATGGTGAGGGTCTCTTCGTCGGCAATGTCTATGGCGAAGTCGCGCAACCGCTGCACGAGCGCCTCGCCAGTCTGCCCCGCGAAATAGGGCTGCTCGCGGACCGCGATGGGCTTACCGGGCTGGCGCTTCACCCACTGCCAGATCTGGCGCGTACGCTCACGGTCTACGAAGATGATGAGATGCTCGCGGGCGAGCTTAGTCACCTGGCTCTCGATCTGCTTGCGGGTGCTGTAATCCGGGATGCCGCCGCGCGGGTCGGGGTCGCAGAGCAGCACGGAGAAGCCGCGCTTCTGGGCGACGTGGCGCAGGATATAGGTCTCGCCGCCAGCGACGACGCTCAGCGTGTTGGCGGGAGGGTTATCCCAGCCTAGCTCTTCGATGAAGAGCGCGGTGAAAGCGAAATCTTTGAGGCAGGCACGCATGCGACTGGTAGCAACAGCAACAGCCATGTAAATTGTACTCCTTCTGTAGCGCCGCCATCTCGGCGGCTCGATGCTGTCACTGTGAGAAGAGGCCAAGCGAGCAGATAAGCTGCGGCTCGCGGCTTGTGGCATCGTCTTGCGTATGACAGAGGCGATCTTCGTTGCGCAGGGTGATGACCAGTTCGGCAAGTATCTCATCGCTGATACCGGCCTTGAGCTGGCGGTTGAGCGTATCTATGGCGGACTGGCGCAGCGTAAAGCGATAGATGTCCTCAATAGCGCGGGGCAGTTCTTCCGATTCCCAGAGCGTGCCCTTGATGCGCTCGTTGAAAGATTTGAGGCGCTCATAGGTGCGAAAACGCGCGCCGGAGGGGCGGCCAAGCTGGCCTCCGATGTGTTGCTCTTCAGCGGCAAGGTGGCGCATGCCAGCAAGCACCAGATCGTGGTGGGCCGGGTCGCGCGGCACCGCCGGGGTGTCGGGCGCGCACTCGGCGGCGCGGAGGATGGTAAGCTGCGATTGCGTGACGGCATTGCCCTGGCGGTTCATCCAGGCGAGGGCGTCATTGCCCTCGGCGGTACGAACGTAGACGAGCACACCTTCGGGCGCGCTGGGCGTGGGCGTGTGGGCGCGGCTGGAATAAACGACGGGCGGCAGGTCGGGGATGGTTTTCTGGAGCGATGGGTCGCGGTCAATGGCGTTCTTCCAGATCTGATAGGCCTGGGAGGTGAGGTCTATTTCGGTATCGGCGTCGCCGTCGAGGATACCAGCCTTCTCGTTGTAGATATCGAGGATCGGGCGGTCGTCGCGGTCATCTTCGAAGAACGATTCATCGGTGCCGACCACCTCAGCGTTCTCGCGCAGGCGCTGGCGCACGCGCGAGCGGAGGCGGATGATACGCTCCACGCCATCGGCGGGCAGGAACGAGAGGCAGCGAATCTCATGGGCCTGCTGGCCGATGCGGTCCACACGCCCGGCGCGCTGGATGAGGCGGATGATGGCCCAGGGCAGGTCGTAGTTGACGATGATCGCACAGTCTTGCAGGTTCTGGCCTTCGGAGAGGACATCGGTGGCGATCAGCACGCGCAATTCATCGTGTGGGGCGATGGCCTTGCCATTGCTGAGCGGGCTGAAGCGCCAGGCGAGGGCGGTGGGGTCGGCGGAGTCGCCAGTGACGCCCGCGAGCGCGGATATACCGCGCGCCTGGAGTTGCGTGGTGAGATAGCGGACGGTATCGGCGAACTGGGTGAAGATGAGCACTTTGTCGTTGGGATAGGTTTGGGTGAGGAGCGTAGCGAGCGCGTTGAGCTTGGCATCGCGCGCAGCATCCCACGGGCCACAGGTGGCGAGCACGCTGAGCAGGGCATGAGCATCGCGCAGCAGGTGCTCGCGCAGGTCGGCGACGAAGAGGCCGGGGCGCAGCCACTTGAAGCGCTTGCGATACTGTCTGGCATAGCCGCCATAGATCTCAGCGGCACGGCGGCGATAGTCGTCTTCGGTGCGCAGCGCGCTGGTGACGCTCGCGGACTGCTCTTCTATCTCGTCATCTTCAAGGCCAGGGAGGACGGCGTCGGCATCTTCGTCGTAGGCGCGGGTATCGAGCAATTGCGGCTCCTGCGTGCCAAGCGGGAGATCATGGCCGGTCTCGATGGCGTGCAGGTAGACGAAGTTGCGCAGGATGTGGCGCTCGATGGATTCGATAAAGGCGGGGCCACCGCTTTCGAGCCGCTTGAAGAGGTTGGTACGGCAGAAGCCCATCAGACGCTTGCCCGCACGCGAGAGACCGGCAAGCTGTTTGGCTTCCGCCTGGGTGGGGGGCTTATCCGGCGTAGGGGCGACGTAGTTGCCGAGACCGTAGCGCGGGAGATAGAGCGCGTTCACGGCGTCTACCACGCGCCCGGAATAGAGGCGGGCGTAGGGGTCGGCGGGGTCGCCGTCGTTGATGGTAAACCTGATGGTCTGCGGGACACGCGCCGGGAAGTATGAGCGCGTGCCATCGGGGAAGGTGAGGAAGGTGCGCCCGTTGGTAGGGTCGGTCTGGGCGTAGTTTTGCTGGATGAAGCCGCGCGTGCGCCGGACCATGTAGAGGCGCATCAGGTCGCGCCAGTCATCTGCGTATTCGCTCTGCTCGAAGGCGGCGAGCGAGCGCACGGGGCACTGGTGGCGGCGAACGAACTCGGTCTCGCCAAGCTCGGCAAGTCGCTTTTCGGGGCGGATGCCAAGGTCTTGCTCTGGCGGGACGAAGAGGCGCAACTGCGCGGAGAGATCGAGATAGGTCTTGTTATAGGGCGTGGCGGTGAGCAGAATGCAGCGACTATCGTTCTGCTCGATGTACTCGCGGATGGCTTTGTAGCGGCTGCCCTCGCGGTTGCGCAGGTTGTGGCTCTCGTCAATGAGCACGAGACGGTAGCGGCGCAGGTCTGGGAGTTGCTGCATCACCTGGCTGACGGAGAGGACTTTGGCGATGAGGCGATAGCGGGCGACGTAATCTTCCCACATCCTGACGAGGTTCTTGGGGCAGATGATGAGGGTTTCCCAACTGTAGTCGTCCTGAAAGACGCGGGCGAGCGCGGTGGCCATGAGCGTCTTGCCGAGACCGACGACATCGCCGATAAGCACGCCCGCGCGCTTGTTGACGTGATGCGCCGCGATGCGCACGGCGGCCTGCTGGAACTCGAAAAGCTGATTACCAAAGTCGCGGGGAACGTGGAACTGAGAGAGGCCCGCTCGCGCTTCCTGGGAGAGATGGTAGGCGATCTTGAGATAGATGCAATAGGGTGGGAGCAGGTCTTCACGCGCCCAACTGGTATCAATGATGTCCGCCAGCTCATCCGAGATGTCGAGGCACCAGCGATCCTGCCAGCGGTCGTTGAACCACTGCTCCAGCTTACGCGCGGCGTCGTGTTCCAAAACGTCAACATTCAACTCACCCTGCTGTTTCAGCCCGGCGAAGGTGAGATTGCTGCTGCCAAGGAAGCCAGTGATGGGGTTGTTGAGATCATCGCGGAAGAGGAGATAGAGCTTGGCATGCAGCGCGTGCCGCAGATGCAGCTTGACGATGACTTTTCTGGCGCGAAGTTGGGCGCTGAGGCGGCGCAATGCAGCCTCGTCGGCGTCGGTAGGGATACCATGTGTGAGTTGTTCGCGGAAATCGGCGGCAGCGCGCTTCTTGAGTTGCAGCACCTGCGCCTGGTCAACCGCAGCGCCGCCGCTCAGGCTGAGGGCTGCGCGTAGCTCATCCTGCGGTAACTGCTGCATACCAACAAGCACACGACAGCATGCGCCCTCACCACCTGCCCAGCGTTCGACGATGGGGTCTATGGTCCGCCAGCCGCGGAGGTTGAAATAGCCGACGCAAAAGTCCGCGCGCTGAGCGGTTTCGAGTGTACCGCGCAATGTGGAAAGCAGGTCCAACTCGATGTTATCGAAGATCCTGGGCATCGCAAGCGGCTTTCTTCAGTGTAGCAAGTGAAGCGGGAATCGCGCTGTTCAGTATACACGCTGACCTCTTGGCGCGCAATGGCTGAGCGCGCCGCGAGTTGTACCGCCGCCGTCCCAGCGGCTGGCGAGACGCCTGCGCTACACGACGAGTGGCCAGAGGGTTGCGACGCCTGCGGGGCGAACGGGGCGAGCGCCGAGAGCAAGAAGGCTGGCGTTGTGGTCGTCTTCAAGGGTGAAGAGCGGTTTGCCCCAGGTGACGATCTCGCTGGTGAGCGCCTCAATTTTGCCGCCGGGGGAAGCATAGGCGGCAAAAACAGCAGTGGCGAGCGCGGCGGCGAAGCGGTTGCGTGTGAGGGCGGTCGCGGCGGTGAGGCGTGGCGCATTGTCAAATGGCGAGAGGATAAGCAATCGTCCCTGCTCGATGGGTGCGCGCCAGGCAGCGGGGAGGCGCATGCGAGCGATGTCACGTGCGGGGCAGAGGATAACAGGCTGGGAGCCGCGCAGCAGCAGGCGCAGGCATTCGCGTTCCATCGGCGAGTGGAAGCCGCCAATCACGGGGATGCCAGCGTCGCGCAGAGCAATGGCGAGATCGTAGGCAGCGAGGATGATGGAACCGGGACAGCGAACAGAACAGAGAAAGGCAAGCGAAGGCCGGAGCAGTATGGCAGGGTCGCCAATAGCAATGAGCGTGGGTAGCGTAGTGAAGGCTGACCGGACGCCCGCCGGATACAACGGGGAATCCGGCGTGATGCGCACTTGCTGTCGCGGTGCGGTCATAGTGCGAGCGGCCTCCTCTCAGCGGGATTGTATCATGCGGGCAGGTGCAGACGGTGGCCGGAGTCCCGCCTGCGGTACAAGGTTGTAGCGCCGCCGTCCCGGCGGCTCCTGGGGCGGACCGTCCCGTCTGCCCGCCCGCTCACCTTGACCGTATCGAACGCATGTCCTATACTACCCCTAAACCCATGCCACCACGCGCGGTGAGCCACAACACGGCGCCGCTCCCCCACCACCCGGAGGAGCGGCGTCCTTCATTCTCCAGCAGAATCGGCAACTTTGCTCTCCCCTTCCCTACCTCTGCTCTCCCCTTCCCTGGTAGGGAAGGGGTTGGGGGTTAGGTCATTGCGGCGAAAAAATGAAACAGCGGCGAAAACGGCGAAAATCGCAAAAACGAAAAATCGGCAGAATCGGCAACTGCCATCATCTGCAATTGCGAGCATCGGCCATATCGGCCACTGGTGGGGCAGACATTCCTGTCTGCCACTCCGGCCATATCGGCCACTGCCAATCGCCTGCGAACAAGATTACCCACGGCATTCATGCCGAGAGCTTCCCTCATCATCCGCCTGCCCTTCGCACCGAATCAAAAAATCGGCAGAATCGGCAACTCTGGCAACTGCACAAATCGGCCACATCGGCCATTTCGGCAACTCTGGCAACTGCCACATACGCGAAATCGCGGCGAAAACGGCGAAAAATCTCCCCCACTTCCCGTCATATCCCGTCATTCGCCCCATCCAACCGCAAAAATCGGCCAAATCGGCAACTGCCCCTGTGCGGCCATTCCGGCCACTCCGGCCACTCCGGCCAAGAGATGCGGAGCCAAGGATCGCTTGGTGGCAATGGTACAATGGATAGAATAGGCGAAGTGCGGTCATGGGAAGGGATGATGCGGGTGAACGGGGAGGACTTCTTTTCGCGGACGCCAGTGGACCTC
Organism: Ktedonobacterales bacterium; assembly: GCA_030167145.1. Lineage (GTDB taxonomy): Bacteria > Chloroflexota > Ktedonobacteria > Ktedonobacterales > JADMIN01 > SMAG-U1939. Next base: position 3,030,783 of record CP126532.1, read on the forward strand.
GAAGGCGCAACCGACGCCGAAGCCGATGCCGCGCTGGGCGCGCTGCTGCATCTCTACCTGCGCGATAGCTTCGACGAGCACAAAGGCTGCTGGCCGGGCCGCGACGAACACGACACCCTGCGGCGCACCTGCCACGCCGTGGAAGTGCTGCACCGGCTGAACCTCGACGCCGACACCGCCACGATGGTCCGCGCCGGCGGCAACTGGCTCATCAATCTGCCCGTCTACGACATCCTCTCCCAGGACGACCGCGACCGGCTGCGGCTCTATCCCAGCCGCTTCAAGACACTGGCGTATCTCAAGCGCTTCGACGACGACCTCCTGCGCCGCGACTACGCCGATCTGCTGCGCAAAGAAGTCGGCGGCATGGTGCGCGGCGTCACCGAATCGGACGTGCTCACCACCTGCATCGTGCTGGATACGCTGGTGACGCTGGAAGAGAACGGGCAGCGCTATCAGGTCTGCTCCAACGAACGCTACGGGCGCATCATCACCGCGCTCAACCAGCAACTTCGCGGTTGGAAGCCCCCGAGCGCGCATGCCAGCGGCGCGACACGCGCACGGGCGCAATCTGTGGCCACGAGCGAGGCCAGCGCAGCGACGAGCGGCGGACGCAAGCGCCGCCCCGCGCCGCCCTGCGAAATTGACAACTGGCGCGACCTCAGCTATGTGCTGGGGCTGCTGCTGACGGCGGACCGCACCAGCATCGCGCCGAAGCAACTGGAGATCGTGACCAACGCGCTCAGCGCGCAGATCAGCGAGCGCACCCGCGCCCACTTCAGCGATCTGGCCCAGGTCCACTACACCGCGCTGCAACTGGCCGAGCACTTTCGCGGCGAAGAGACGATTCACAGCGCGATCAGCGCACTGCTCGCCGAACTGCGCGCGACCTACGCCACCCCCGACGCGACCCGCCGCTGGGACTTCTCGTATCACGCGACAGTGATGCGACTGCTGCTGACGCATCACGGCGATAGCGAACTGGCGCGGCGCGTGGTCGCGCGCTATCTGCGCGACGCCGAGCGCAGGCACGCGGTGGAGCGCGGCACGGTGGACGTGGAGCTGCGCGCGGTGATTCGCGAGCGCATCGAGATCGAGGTCGGGCATGTGATGGAGCTTTCCGGCGGCTATACCGACGACCACATCTATCGCGTGCCGTTCGTCTATGGGCATCCCGCGCCCGAACAAGATGGCGCGTGGCATCCCCGGCAAGAAGCCTCCGTGGTCATCAAACGCAGCACCAGCGACGCCTTTCACACCGCCACAGAGAACTATCGCAAGCTGCCGCCCGCCGTGCGCCGCTACTTCGTGCGCCAGCCGCAGGAGTCGCAGGTACACAAGTCGGGGCTGTCGTCGGCGTACTTCCTCGTGATGGAAGACCTGGTCTCGCTGGCCACCTTCGAGCAACTGTTCAACGACTTCGATCAGCGGGCGATGGCCGACCACCATATGCGGCTGCTGCGCCCCGCGAGCGATCTGATCTGCGATGCGGTCTGCGCGCTGTTTCAAGAGGCGCGGCTTGGGCGCGCGGATTTCCCCGGCCCCCAGGTGGCGCGGCTGTATCTCGCGCCGATGGAGAGCAAGCTGTCGCGGGCCATCGCGCGGGTGACGTGGCTGAAAAATCCGCTCGACGGCTATACCGTGGCGGAGCAGAAGTATAAAGGGCTGGAACACTATCTGACGACGATCACCCGCCACATGCAGGCGTTGCAGCCGGTGGCGCTGGGCCTGACGCACGGCGACCTGCACCCGCGCAACGTGATGCTCGACCGCAATTGCACGCAACTCAAATTGATTGACCTGGATAAACTCTCGTGGACCGGCGACTATCTGGCCGACCTGGGCAGCCTGCTCGCCGACCTCTGCGTCTTCCGGCGCGTCGCCGCGCCCGACCGCGAGTTTGGTCTGGCGCGCGAGCGCATTCGCTTCACCGACCGCCCCGAAGCCATCGGCGCGGAGAACGTGGTGGAATATCCGGCGCTGGGCCGCCCGGCGACGGTCGTATTCCAGCAGCACACGCTGGCGCGCCTCGCTCGCTTCGCCGATGAGCTGGAAGATCGCGCCTGGCAGGCGCGGCTCTGGCTGGCGACGGCGGCGGGGCTGATCGTGCGGCTGGCGTTCACCGCGCAGAAAGAGAGTGCGGCGGTGCTCTACGGCGAGGCTGTGCGCCTGCTTGCTGAACTGACGCGCCATCTGGAACAGAGCCAGCCATTGCCGCCGCTGCTCTTCCCAGAGCAACGCCCCCAGGCCACCAGCCGCACAGAGGGGGAGACAGAACTGCCGGAGTGGGTGACGGGCAGCCAGGCGCTCGCCGCGCTCCATGATGGGTTGCTGCAACTGCGGCTGCGCCCGCGCGCCGACCGCAACGGCGTGACCTATACCAAGTCCGCTGGTGGCGAGCGCCCACAACTGCGGCTGGTGCCGCCACGGCGCGAGGGTATCGCGCGGCTGCTGCTCCCCTCCGGCGCGCTAGACGACGTGCCCGACGCGCGCATCAAGATCGTCCGCAGCGGCCAGGAAGGCGACGCCTTCGGCACGATCCTGATTTTCACGGAGTCGAGCGAGGTGGGCGAGGCGCTGCGGCTGGTACGCCACTCGCTCGCCGCTGCTGTGCGCGACTGATCTGGTATGCGTTCTGCATAATCTGGGCGGATGCGGGCGGCAATCGGGCGAGGAGGCGCGGACATGAGCGGCAGCGGTACACGGATTGTGGTGGATAGCACGGCGGACCTGGGCGACCTGGCCCGCGAGTGGGGCGTGACGGTGGCGCCGCTCACCGTCACATTTGGCGACGACTCGTTTGCCGACGGCGTAGACATCACGCCGCGCGCTTTCTTCGCAAAGCTGGCCGCAAGCCCCACGCTCCCGACCACCTCGCAGCCCACCCCTGGCGCGCTGGATGCCATCTATCGCGGGTTGCTTTCAGAGGGGGCGAGCGGCATCGTTTCGATTCACGTCTCGGCCAAGCTCAGCGGCACGTATGGCACGGCGGCTCAGGTCGCGCAGATGCTGCGCGAGTCTGGCGTCACCACGCCCATCGAACTGGTGGACTCGGAGCAGGCGTCGCTCAGTATGCAGTTCGGCATCCAGGCTGCGGTGGAGGCGGCGCGCGCTGGCCAAGATGCCGCGACGGTCGCGGAGCGCGCCCGCGACGTCTTCGCCCGCTCGACGGTATTCCTCGTCGCCGACGATCTGGGCTATCTGCGCCGGGGTGGGCGCATCGGCGCGGCCCAGCGCGTGGCGGGCGCGCTGCTCAGCGTGAAGCCGATCATCACGCTGCGCGACGGGGTGGTCGTCGCCTTGGAGAATCCGCGCACCCGCCGCCGGGCATACGAACGGCTGGCGGAGCATGTCCGCGAGATGGCCCCCGTCGAAGCGGTGATCGTCGGCCAGTCCACGCAGGAGTATGGCGACGAGCTAGAAGCCGCCGTGCGCCAGGTCTATACTGGCCCGATGCGCCGCATGTGGCCTGGCGCGGTCGTCGGCACGCATGTCGGCCCCGGCGCGGCTGGCCTCGCCGTGCTGCGAGCGCGTGGCTAGCCCTGCTGCGCCGCCTGCACAATCTTGGCGGTGGTGTGGAAGAAGCGGGTGGTCACGCTGCCGCCGAGCGGCTTATCGGGGAAGCCCTGTGAAGCGGGTGGCCTGCCGTTGAGGATGTACCAGATGACAAAGGCATCGTAGTCGGTGGTCTGGATGATTTCCATGTCGCGCTTCGGCGACCAGAGCGGCAGGGCGAGGTCGCGCGGGATGGGCTTCGATGCGAAGGCGATGCAGAGCCGCATATCCGGGGTAACATCCCGGTCCTTGAAAGGGTCGAGCGCGAGGAGATGCTCAATCTCTGGAACAGTGCGCAGGCAGACGGGCACAGCGTAGCCGAGGGCGGCGCGCAGATGCTGCTCGATGGTCTGCGTCAGCGCCGCGCGGTCCGCTTCAGCGGCTTCGAAGAAGACGTTGCCGCTCTGGATGTAGGTGCGCACGTTGCCGAAGCCGAGTTCGGCGAAGAGTGCGCGCAAGCGCTCCATCTTCACGGTGTGGCCGCCGACGTTGATGCCGCGCAAGAGAGCAATGTAGAGCATGTCTTCTCCGTTAGTAGACGATGGATTAGGCGGTGGCGGCAAAGCGGCGTGGAGTGGGCAGTGGCGCGCCCTTCTCTTGCGCAATGTCTACGAGATCGGCGAGCACTTCCTCGCCATTCTTTACCGCTTCCTCGTAGGTAGCGCCATGGGTGCGCGCGAAATACATCCCGGTTGCATCCCACTCAGGGAAGCTAACCACATATGCCTGGTCTTCATCGGACCACTCGATAACCATTGAGTAGCGCGGATATTCGCTCATGGCTGCCCTCTCTTATGGTGCGAAGTGGGTCTGAGGTGGCCGTAAGCCGAATTCTGTCCGCTGGCGCCTCGCGGCGCGCAGCGTGGCAATCATCTTTCTAGGACGACGGTTGCCCGCCGCCTCAAGCAGCCAACCCGGGGGTAAACAGGCGAGCCACCCGCGGGCAGGCGGACAATGCCGCCTACCACTCCCCCTGTCTGGCCTTGCTCCGGATGGGGTTTACCTCAGCCGGCCGGTCACCCGACCGCTGGTAAGCTCTTACCTCACCATTTCACCCTTACCTGATGCTCGACAAGCGAACACCCGGCGGTATGTTTCTGTGGCACTGTCCTTGGGGTCGCCCCCACTGGCCGTTAACCAGCATCCCGCTCTGTGGAGTTCGGACTTTCCTCGGACACGAAGCTGCTCATCGCCGCCCGCGCCCGCGATTGCCTGTCCACCTCAGGCCCACTCGCACCTCCCCTAGTATATCACGCCGCCGGACGCCCCTACGGTGGCGCGTGGCATAGTGGGAGAGGGGACCGATAGAAGAGTAGAGCTTGGAGCACGCAGATGACCTGGGCTGATCTGGAATGGCCCGATCTCTCGCCGGCATTCCCTGAGCCACGGCCCAGCATGCCCGCACCGGTTCGCCCCGACGCGCCAGCGGATGTGGCGCAGCGCGTGCGGCGCGCGGAACGGCAGCGCGGCGTCTTCGTGCCGCTGTGCATTCTAGCGGGCGCAGCCATCTTCGGCGTGGGCATTGCGCTATATGCGAGCAGGCCAGGGCTATCCGTGCCACTGGGGGCGCTGGCGCTGTTGCTGGCGGGGTTGCTGGTGGCGACGCTACTGCCCGCGCTAGTAGTGCTGCTGGTCATCGGTCCGACGTGGCCGCAACGTCAGCAACACTATGCGCTGCTGCGCTGGCAAGCTGAGCATGCGGCGTGGCTGGCGCGCGAACGCGAACGCTATATGGCGGCGCTGCCAGCGGATGCGCGCACAGCATTCGCGGCGATGGTCACGGATGCGCGGGCGGATAGAGGATCGGCAAGAGAAGGTAGGTGACGAAGAAGTAGACGGTGAGGGCGGAGCCGACGACGATCACGAAGATGCGGATATAGCGGGGGTCTATGCGGCGTGCGAGCGATGCGCCACCGTAGCCGCCGATCATCGCCCCGACCGCCATTAGCAGCGCCTGCGGCCAGAACACGGCGCCCTTGACGATGAAGATGACGGCGGCGATGCCGTTGATGCAGCCAGCAAGGACGGTTTTGACGGCGTTCATCTCGTGCAGGTTTTCCATGCCGGTCAGCGCGAGGCCAGCAAGCATCAGAATGCCGATGCCCGCGCCGAAATAGCCGCCATAGATGGCGATGATAAATTGAAGTAGCCCGACGCCGACAAGCAATAAGCGCGATGAGGTGGCCGTGGTGGTGAAACGGCGGCGCAGGCGGGTGGTGATCTGCCCACCGAAGGCGAAGAGCAGGGTTGCCAGCAGCATCAGGAAGGGAATCATCTGCTCGAAGGTCTTCTGCGGCGTGTTGAGCAGGAGCAGCGCGCCCAGGACACCGCCGAGCAGACTGATGGCGACGAGGGGGAGCAAGACACCGCGATACGAGGCGAGTTCCTTGCGATACGCGCCGATGCTGGCGAGCACACCGGGCCAGAGGGCGACCGTATTGGTGGCGTTGGCCTGGATGGATGGCACACCGGCGAGCAACAGCGTGGGGAAGGTGAAGAAACTACCGCCGCCAGCCACAGAGTTGAGCGCGCCCGCCAGCAGCGCCATAGCGAAGAGAAATGCCCCTTGCGGCAGTGTCATGTACTAATATACCTCACTAGACATAACAAGCGAGTCTTAGAAAACGTGGCTAGAAAACGTAGCGCGGCTCGATTGGAGTTTGCATCCAGTGGCGGCCACAGTGCGCGCAGGTATACATGCCATCCACGCTGGCCGCGTCAGCCGCGGCGCCCACCGCGCCTGCTTCTAGCCGTACCGGGGCCGGACGCGCGGAATCCTCATGCGGTGGCGCTTCGGTGGCGTCGGACGTGTCTTCGCGCGACTGGTGGTTCGTGTCCATCATCTGCATCATCATATCGAGGATTTCGTCCGATGCGTTCTCCCAATCTTCCGGCGCGATAAAGACACTGCTGAGCGGAACATAATCACCCTGCTCCACGATCACAGCGCCGCAGAGACATCGTAGCTTCGCCATGCGCTTCTCCTCTTCCCGTGTCACATCGTACCGCGCTAGACTCACATGCGCAAGGGGCTGCTGAGTATATCCCTGCTCTCGGCCAGCAATGGCCGGAGCACAGCAGCGGGGGCATGAATGCCAGGGCGGGCTAGGAGTGGGAGGGTATGATAAGAGAACGAGATACGGCTTTCGGGGATATGCGCGCGGCGCCAGAGCGCTGAAATAATAGAAGGAGACAGCGATGAGCCAGACGCACGATACCTCTGAGCGCAGCGCGGCAACAACAACGGATGGACAGACGAAAAGTCAGTTGATCGCGGCGCTACGGCAGAACTGGCTGCGCGAGCGCGAGGGCGCGCATACCTATCGCGATCTGGCGGCGCACGAGAAGGACACGAACAAGCGCGCCGTGCTAGTGCGGCTGGCCGAGGCTGAGGAGCGCCACGCGGAGAAATGGGAGCGCAAGCTGGCAGAGCTTGGAGCGACGCCACCGCCCTACCGGTTGACGTGGCAGCACCGGCTGAAAGATTTCATCAATCGCGGCATCGGTACCGACGCGGCGCTGCGCCAGATGGAAGCTGCGGAGGACGTGGATATCGCGCGTTATGAGCAGCACGCCCGTTCGGTCAGCGACGAAGAGGCAGCGCGTATGCTGCGCGAAGTGCGCCGCGAAGAGGAGGCCCATGGGCGCATCATCCGCGATATGGTCGCGCCGGAGGGTCCGCAGGGGATGCTGGATGTGATGCTGCGGCGCGAACGGTGGCACAAGCGCGGCGGGGGCTGGATCGGCGACGCGATCTACGGCGCGAACGACGGCCTGGGCGCGGTCTTCGGCATCGTCAGCGGTGTGGCGGGCGCGACGGCGGGCAGCAGCGAGGTGGTGCTGATTGCGGGGCTGGCGGGCATGCTGGCGAGCGCGCTCTCGATGGGATCGGGCGCATATCTGGCGACGAAGAGCGAGCGCGAGATCTATCAGGCGGAGATGGATCGCGAGCGACGCGAAATCGAAGAGGATCCCGAAGAAGAGAAAGAAGAGCTGGCGCTGTTCTATCAGCTCAAGGGCTTCACCGAAGAGGAGTCGCAGCGGCTAGCGGACAGGCTAAGCCAGCAGCCGGAGCAATTTCTGCATACGCTGGCGCACGAAGAACTGGGGCTATCGGAGGAGTCGTTTCCGAATCCCATCGTCTCGGCGATCTCAGCGGCGGTCTCGACTGGCATCGGCGCCTTCATCCCAATCATCCCATTCTTCTTTTTATCGGGTCTGCCCGCCATCATGTGGGCGGCGGCGATCAGTCTGCTGGCGCACTTCGCGGTGGGTGCAGCGAAGACACTGGTGACGGGGCGCTCGGTGTGGGCGAGCGGCATGGAGATGACGGTGGTGGGCGCGATAGAGGCGGCGATCACCTATGGGCTGGGGCTGCTATTCCATGCCAGCGGGGCGTAGGAAGCGTTGGTGGCTTATCGGTTCGTTTCGCTATGCGTCGGCATCGCGCTCGGCTCGCTCTTGTGCCCGCTGGATGCGCTCTTCAGACACGCCGAGATGACGGAACCAATCTTCCGTCTCAATGCCAGTCTGCCGTTCCAACTTCGCCAGTTCGGCTAGTTCATCATCACCAGCCCCCAGGGCGCGCAGCAACTCATCGTCGGTGAAGTAGACCGTTCCCTGTGCATCGGCGAGCGCGGCCACCATACGTCCGATCAATTGTTCCGGCGTCTGGTTGTCACGTTCTGCCGCTTTGAGCAACGTCTCATACTGCTCATCTGTCAATTCAAGCACATGGCTCATCGTCACACTCTCCCAGAATCAGGAATGCGCCGCCTGTCTTGCTTCAGTGTACCATGTTCGGGTAGGGGCGGATGTGTGGTAGGGTGTGTGCGGGACACTGGCATAGCTAGGGTGCAAAGGAAGACGGCGTATGCCCGTTCACGGGGTGTTTCCTGGCGTGAGTGAGGCGGCGCTGGCGCGCATCCAGTCCGCGCTCGGCAGGCGCCCGCGCGGTCTGTTTAGCGATATTGATGGGACGATCAGCGCAATCGCACCCACGCCAGAGGCGGCAACACTGCTGCCCGGTGTGCGCGAGTTGATCGAGCAGGCGCGTGAAGTCTTCGACGTGGTGGCGCTGGTCTCGGGGCGCGCGGCGACTGATGCGTTTCGCATGGCGGGCGTGCGCGGCATCACGTACATCGGCAACCACGGGCTGGAGACCGCCCTCATTCCCGCCAGCGCGGGCAACACGGCTGGCGGTGTGGATGACCCTGAAGTGATCGTGCGTCCCGAAGCGCAGCCGTACGCGCTCGCCGTTGAGGCTGCGCTGCGCACCATCGAGGAGCGGCTTGGCCCGCGCTTCGCCGGGCTACAGGTTGAGCGGAAGGGCGTGACGGGAAGCATCCATGTGCGCAATACACGCGATCCGGCAGCGGCGGAGACGGCGGTGTATGCGCTGGCGACAGAACTGGCAGAGGCGCATGGGCTGCGCGTGACGCGCGGCAAGATGGTAGTGGAGCTACGCCCGCCGCTCGCGGTGGATAAGGGCACAGCGATCGCGGAGATGATCGAGCAAGCCGGGCTACGCGGAGCCATCTACCTGGGCGATGATCGCACAGATGTGGATGCGTTCCGCGCGCTGCGACGGCTGAGCGCAGCGGGGACATGCGAGGGCGTGAGCGTCGCGGTGCTGCACGGCGAAGCGCCGCCCGAGCTGACCGACGAGGCGGATGTGGCGCTGGCGTCGGTGGTGCGTGTGCCTGATTTCCTGCGTTGGCTGCTGGCGTTGGCGCGCGATTGAGCAAGAAATCACGATGGTATTACCACTCCCTTGCAAACATGCTTATTATGTATTATTGTGGCCTGTAATACACTTGTTCGTATGGACATGTGTAGAGATGGGTGGGTTGTTTCCACCGCGTGGGGCGCTGTTGTGTGAGGTGTGGACCAGCCAAGTCTGGGGAGGACGAGCATGAAACAGCTAGCCAGCGAGTTCAAAGACTTCATCATGCGGGGCAACGTGGTTGATCTGGCCGTGGCGGTGGTCATCGGCGTGGCGTTCGGAGCGGTGATCAATGCGCTTGTCAACGACATCATCATGCCCATCATCGGCATCTTGGGCGGCAAGCCCAACTTCGACCAGTATTACTGGACCATCAACGGCAGCAAGATCCTGGTCGGGTCGTTCCTCACCGCTGTCGTTGCATTCCTCATCATCGCGGCGGCAATCTTCTTCCTGGTCATCAAGCCACTGAACATGGCCGCGAACCGTTTCAAGAAGCCCGCGACCGCCGCAGAGGCGACCACGCGCGAGTGCCCCTACTGCCTGAGCGAGATTCCAGCGAAGGCCACGCGCTGCGCGCACTGCACGCAAGAGGTGCCCGCGCTGGTCACGACGGCCTAGCGGCCAGACGAGCCACAGTGAGCCGGTTGTACCTCCTCGGCGATGCGCCCCACCCAGCGGAGTACACCGGCTTTCGCTTACCCATGAGCAGCCGTCTTTTCCTGCCCATGCTATACTGAGCGCTATGCTCATCTTTTTCGTCAAAGCGATTGTCGCGATGTTCACCGTGGTGGACCCGGTGGGGTTGGTGCCGGTGGTGCTGTCGCTCACACCAGGCTTCACACCCGCGATGCGCCGTGCGGGCATCAGCCGCGCCACCTTCATCGCCGCGATCATCATTGCCATCTTCGCCATCTTTGGGCAGGCGATCTTCACCTACCTGGGCGTGACGGGCGAGGCGTTCAGTATAGCTGGCGGGGTGCTGCTCTTCCTCGTCGCGATAGACATGCTCTTCGGGCGGCAGTCCGGCGCACGCGAGACACCACGCGAAGCGCGCGACGCGCGCACCCGAGAAGATATGAGCGTCTTCACCTTCCCGCTAGCGATCCCCATGATTGCCGGCCCCGGCACTATCACCACCGTGATTCTGCTCGTCGCGGCAGCGGGCGGCGACCCACTGAAGCTCGCCGCCGTGGGTGTGGCGGCGCTGATCACGCTGATCGCCGCGTGGATTGCGATGCTTATCAGCCTGCCGATTCAGAAGGCCATCGGCACGACGGGCATCCTTGTCCTCTCGCGCGTGCTCGGCATGCTGCTGGCCGCCGTCGCCGCCCAGTTCATCCTGAACGGCATCGCCACCTTCCTCCATATACCGCACTGAAGCCCGCGCACGCTAGGCGGGCTTCAGTTGCAGATAGGCCGCCGTCGCCTTCGTCTCTGCCTCCGGTGAGTAGGCCATGCTCTGATACGTGCCCGCGTTCCACAGCGGGGCGAGATCGAAGTAGTGTGGCGAGAAGGGCTGGCCCGATTCGCCGGTGGTCGTCACCCAGAGCGAATTATCGAAGTTGCCCAGGTCAATGATCTGGCGCATCGAAGGCACCGAGCGCTGATCGTAGTTGGGCGGATCGCTGGTGAAGTGGCCGTCGCCGCCGATGTTGACCGTCACGCCGTCACCCGCGCGCGCCACCGGACTCGTGCCGAAGATCAGATTCAGCGGCGTGACCGAGGCCAGCGGGTGATCGAAGTGTGCCTGGTGCAGCTTGCCCCACTGCCACTGCGACGTATCCGACCCCAGCGCCACACGCAACCGGCTCATGGCGCGGGCCATCGCGCTGGCGATGAAAGTGTCGCGGGCGGTGGTCGCGTCCGCCGCCGACTGCGCGCCGAAGAACGGCGGCTGCGGCGTCGCCACCTGGCTCAGCAGCATCGAATACAGGCCGCTCATCGAATAGTTGTCGCGATAGACTTCGTAGAGCTTCTTGCCCAGAATCTGCTCGCCGATGCTGCGAATCAACTCGCCAGCCGTTGCCTCATAGAGCGCCGCCGCGCCGCTGTTTGCCGTCATGCGATAGTCCCAGCCCTGCAACAAGTGCGCCGCCAGCGCCGCGTCGCCGCCCGCCGCCGTGCCCACGCGCGTCAGCACCGGCACCAGTTGCGCGGCGGGTAGCGTGTACACATCGGTCTGCACCTGCTCGATGTCGCTGATCGAAAGCGGCGATTTCGAGTTGAGCAGGTCTATGATGCGCCGCGCCCGATAGCCCTGGTCCCAATCGGCGGTGACGTAGAGGCCGGGCGAGTCGGGGACGATTTGATTATTGGCCGTGGCGATGATGTGCGTCGGTGGATTGAACAGGCGCGGCATCTGCGCGTTGGGGACGTAGCCCTGCCACTCGAAGGCGGGGTCCGTGCCATCCACGGGCAGCAGGTCATTATCAGCGGGGCGCAGCGGTAGCAGGCCCGACATGAGATAGCCGATGTTGCCCCGTGTATCGGCATAGACGAAGTTTTGGCTGATCGAAATGTCGCCCACCGCCGCCTGGAACTCATTCCAATCGCTGGCCTCATCCACCTGGAAGAAACCGGCAAAGGTATAGCCAGGCTGGAGCGCCGTCCACTTCAGCGCGACGGGCGTAAAGCCCTTCAGGTCTTTCACGACCGAGTTCAACAGCGGCCCATGTCGGGTAGCGCTGACGGTGAACGTGACGGAAGCGCCGCCGCGCACGCGAATCGTCTCCTGGTGCGTCTGCAGCGGCAGCCAATCGCCGTGATACTCATACATCCCCGGATGCCCGGCGGGGTCGAGATGCTCCATATAGAGGTCGGTATCGTCCGCGCCCACGTTGGTGACACCCCAGGCGATGTCGGCGTTGTGGCCAATAATCACGCCAGGGACGCCAGGGAACGAATAGCCGATCACGTCCAGCCCGCCGCCGCGCAGCCCCACCTCGTACCAGATCGAGGGCATGTTGATGCCCAGATGCGGATCATTGGCCAGCAGCGGCTTGCCGGTGGTTGTTTTCGAGCCATCCACCACCCAATCGTTGCTACCGAGGGCGTCGCTGATGCCGCCAAGGAGATCATGCACCGTGGCCGCACCGCGCAGCACCTCCGCTGGCAGATGCGCGAATGCGGCGACCGTCTGTGGCGAGACACGCGCCATCGCGGCGCCTCCGGTGGAAGCGGCCAGCCCCGGCGAGGCTGGCGCGCTGGAAGTGAGCGGCGCGGCAGTGCCATCGGCGGCGATGAGCGTCGGGTTCTGCGACGGATACGGCGGGAATAACTCACTCGTCACGTCCGGACCCACCTTGGCGAGCACCATCGCGCGGGTGTACTTGGTATACCAGTTCTCGTCGAGCGAGAGCGCGACGACCCGCCCATAGGCGAGGCTATCCAGCGGCGTCCACTTAGCGGGCGTGATGCCCAGAATCGTGAATTCGAGGGGCAGCGAACTGCTATGCGACGTGATGAACGCATTGATGCCGTCGGAGTAGGCCTGTAGCTCAGTCAACACACGTGGATCTATCGAGAGCATTTCGACTCTGGCGCTTGCATACAGGTCCAGTGTGCGCAGGAACTCATCGGCCTCGATCAGGCTATTATCCGGCCCCGCGCCGAACATCTCCGCCAGCCGCCCCTGCGCCACACGCCGGTTGAACTCCATCTGGAACAGCCGGTCTTGCGCGGTCACATAGCCCTGCGCGAAGGCGACATCGTGCAGGTCCGAGCCAGTGATGCGCGGCACACCCCAGCGGTCGCGCAGCACCGAGACCGGCGCTTGCAAGCCCGCCACGCTGAGTGTGCCGGTGGTCTGGGGCAGGGTGCGCCCGATGAAGAACGCGCCCGCGCCGGTGAGGATGATCGCCAGCACGAGCACGATGAAACCAAAGACCAGGAGAAATCGCCCTAGCCTGCGCCAGAATTTCCGCATGAGAACGCCACCTTACCCACAACAACGACACGACACCGCACACAGCGAAGAAGAAGAGACCGCGAAGCAGACAAAGCGCCAGTCTCTACGAGATAGAACGAAGGAATGCGCGCGTGCGGGGAACTTGAAACACGCCGCCACGCGAAGACGTAGATTACTGGTGAGAGCGCAACGTGAGGAGCGCGTCCCCCACAAACCGCCCGCTGTGACGCCCAGTCTAGCAGGTTTTGGCGCGTCAGGCAATGGAGGGACGTGGAGCACGCGCCGCGCATACGTGTGACGCCAGTCCGCATGACGAAAGTCACGAGCGGCGACAGCGCGAAAATGTATCTCACGGCAGATGCGCCCCTGCCTGGCGCGACGTACACTATCTCATGCGAGAGATGTAGCACAATAACGGATGTGAGAGGCGTCATTATGGCAAACACACCGCAGACGACACCGGACCCCGAAGAGCAGCGCGCGGACCTCATGGCGACGCTCGCCGCCGCCCGCGAACTGGGGCCGGATATGGATAAGGCGATTGCGGATTCGTATCTGGAACGCAAGCGCAGCGAACAGGCAGCGCAACCGAAACAGCAGCAAGTAGCGCCGGTGCAGGCGGCATCGGTTCCGGGCCAACCCACGCATCCGCTCGCGTTTCTGCTGCCCAGCGCGGGCATCTGCGTGTACATCGTGCTGCTGATCGTCTCGCATGGCGCGCTCTGGTGGACATTCTGGCTGATTCCAGCGATCGGTGGCTGGGGCTGGTGGGGCGGGAGCAACGATGCCCACGAACGGCACCGCGCGCAGCGCAACGCCTATCGCCAGGCGCGCTGGCAGGCCCGCTACAACTACCGCTACGGCCCGCCGCCGACCGTTCCCGCGCCGCAGGAGCAGCCGCAGCCGCCCCAGATGAGCGCACCTGCGCCTACACAGCAGCCAACGCCGCCCACCTCTCAGGCCGCACCGCTGCCGCCCACGCCCCAGGCGAGCGCAGCCCCGCAGAACAGTGCGCCCACGCAGCAGCCTCCGCTCAATCCAGCGGGGTGACGCCACACCTACCCAGTATCCTATCCGCGCCAGTACCATCGGCCTTTCGGTTGTCACGCATGACCGGAAGGCCGATGCCGTGTGAGAGTAGATACAGCAAGGCGCTTGAAGGTGCTGTAAAACGCTGAACGGAAGCAACATGTACGCATACTCAGGAGGCGTTATGGGCAAGGTGATTATTGGCGCAACCATGTCGCTGGATTGGTTCATGAGCGACCGCACTGGCGACGTGAGCCGCCTGTATCCGAATCTGCTAGCATTGCACGAAACAGAGATGCTACAAGAAGAAATGCGTATGACCGGCGCGGTGGTGATGGGCAGACGTGCCTACGACATGGCGCAGGGCGATTTCACAGACTACGAATACCAGGCGCCGATCTTCGTTCTGACCCATACGATTCCCGACACGGTGGCGAAAGGCGAGAATGAGCGCTTGCGGTTCACCTTCGTCACCGATGGGGTCGAACGCGCCATCGAGCAAGCCAGAGCCGCTGCGGGCGACAGACATGTCACCGTGGTCGGCGGCGCGCAGACCGCCCAGCAATGCCTGCGCGCCGGGCTGGTGGACGAACTCCATATCGGTATCGTCCCCGTCATCCTGGGCGAAGGTCTGCGCTTCTTCGAGCCGCACGCCAATGAGCAACTGCAACTGGAGCGCATCAACGTCTTCGCGTCGCCCACGCGAACCGACCTCTGGTTTCGCGTGGTCAAATAGGCTTGCCACCTGCTACCATGCCAGGCACACACTGATATAATCCTAAACGAGACAGGAGAAGCACATGAGCATGCGAGCGACCGGAACGTTCGATATTGATAGCTGGGACCAGCAGCCCTACGATGACCGCGACGGCGTGCAGATGGCGCGCACGCGCGTCGCCAAGACCTTCCACGGCGAGATCGAGGGCACGAGCACGGCGGAACTGCTGATGGTGGGCGCACCGAATGGCTCCGCCGCGTATGTTGGCATGGAGCGCATCGTCTGCCGCGTGCATGGCCGCACGGGCAGCTTTGTGCTGCTGCACGACGCGGTGCGCTCCGCCACCACGCAGTCAGCCACGTGGAGCATCGTGCCCGATTCGGGAACCGGCGAGCTTCAAGGGTTGCGCGGCGCCGCGCAGATCACCATCGAGCCGGACGGCGGCCACACCTTCACACTGGACTACGACCTGGACTGACCAGCATGGGAAAAGCCCCGCACGAATGCGGGGCTTTTCAATGTGTACTTGCGCATCGCCGCTAGCGCAGCACTTTATCTACCACCATCGCCGCGAAGATCAGCGCCAGATAGTAGTTCGAGAACCAGAAGAACTGGCGCGCGTTGGCCAGCGTGCGCGTGCGATAGAGCCGCACCGCCAGCGTCAGCAGCCCCACGCCCAGCGCCAGCGCCAGCGCCAGATACAGCCCGCCAAGCGTGTGCATCACGAACAGCGGAATCGTGCTCGCGCCCAGCACCACCGTATACAGCAATATCTGCTTGTACGTCTCAGCCTCGCCGCGCACCACCGGCAGCATCGGCACGCCCGCGCGCTCGTAGTCTTTCTTCAGCACCAGCGATAGCGCCCAGAAATGCGGTGGCGTCCAGAGGAAGATAATAACGAACATCCAGATGGCCGGCCATGCAACGCTATTCGTCACCGCCGCCCAGCCAATCAGCACCGGCACTGCGCCCGCAGCGCCGCCGATGACGATATTCTGCGGCGTCGAGCGCTTCAGCCACATCGTATAGATGCCGACATAGAAAAGAATTGCGGAGAGCGCCAGCAGCGCGCTCAGCCAGTTCACGAAAAGGCCGAAGACCAGCACCGAGAGCGCGCCGACGGTGAGGCCAAAAATCAGCGCATGCCGCTCTGGCACACGCCCCGCTGGCAGCGTGCGTCCGCGCGTGCGGCTCATGATCTGGTCAATGTCGCGGTCCCAATAGCAATTGATGGCGTTGGCGCTGCCCGCCGCCAGTGCGCCGCCGGCCATTGTCGCCAGCGTCACCCACAGCTTCAGCGCGCCCGATGCCGCCACGGCCATCGCGGCCAGCGTCACCCCCAGGAGCAACACGGTCACGTGCGGCTTCATCAGGTTGATATAGGCGGAGACCGTGGCTTTGCGCCTCGGCGCCGCGACCGTGGTCACGTGTTGCATATCAGATTGCTCCCTCTGTTGCTCAGAGCGGCGTTCGGTGTTGGTATTGAATGGGGCAATGCTCACTGGTGTCTGGCTGTCGCCAGGGCAGCGACCTCGCGTTTGCCCTCGCGGTCGTCTTCGATCAGCCACAACGCCAGCAGCGCCGTGACCGCCAGTGCGAAGATCGTGACGCCCGCCATATCCATGGCCGCGCCCGCGAGATGCTGATCTACCAGCGCTGCGGCGATGCTCGCGCCGTTGCCATGACGCACATAGTACGCATAGAACGGCAGCGGCGAGAACATGAAGAATGCGCCGCCGACACTGGCCTGCATCCCATTCAGGATAACATAGACGATGCGCGCCGGATACCCCAGCCGCGAGTGCAGTGGCGCGGGCACGATGACCTGCGCCCAGAAGAGCAGCGCGGTGGCCAGCAGCAGCCCGTTCACCAGCGCCTGCACCCCGCCCCGCGTCAGCTCGGCTTCGAGCAGCGCGGGCAGCAGTGCAATCCAGAACATCGCCGTCGCCAGCAGCAACCCTAGCCAGGGCTGCAAGAGTGTGCCAGCAGCGCCGCGCGCCACGCGATAGGCAACCGGATGGCGGATTGCCCAGGCCAGGCTGCCCGCACGCGCCCGCGCGGGCAGCGCCCGCCAGAAGGCGCGGAACGGCTGGCCGAGCAGCAACAGTGGCGGGGCGACCAGCGCCAGCAACACCTGGCCGCGCATATGCTCCAGCAGCGAATGCGCGCCGCGTGTATCCAGCGGCGAATCGAGCGCGACCAGCAACGCCAGCAAGCCGAGCGCGAAGAACACGGCGTGCCACCAGCGCAGGCGCTGAGCGGAACCGCCATCGCGCTGTGTCGCGCGGAATCCGAGCCAGTAGAGCAGGGCGATGATCGCCAGCGCAGCGATCACCGCCGGCTCGAATGGCCAATCGCGCGTGAGTGCGGAAAGTGCCATGGTAAACCTAGATCTTTGGCGGTAGCAGCGTCATCATCAGCCACACCAGGATCGGCATCAGCGCCATCCAGTACCAGAAGTAGCCGACCGTCACCAGGCCGAGATGCCGCTCGCGGGTATACTTGCCACGAAAGGCGCGGATGGTCAGCGCCAGCCCCAGGAAGACGCCAATCGCCAGGTGATAGACGTGATAGCCGGAGAGCAGCAGCCATGTGCTGGCGAATGAGCCGTCCTTCGCGGCGAATTGCTGCGCGCCCATGAAGCGCGCCTGCATCACCAGCGTGACGACCACCAGCGCCAGCGCCACCACCAACCCCAACCGCAAGAGCAACTGATTGCCCATGGCGATGCCACGCTGCGCGATGAAGAAGAACACCGCGCTCGCGACAATCAGCACGACGAGCATATTGGTCGTCGTCTGGTCAGGCAGCGCCATGCCCTTGAAGGGGAACCAGCCACCTTGGGTGGGGTCGGTGCCAGGCGTATTATAGGCCCGCAGCCAGACATAGCTGACAAGCAAGAAGATCACGAAGGTCACGTCCGTCAGGACGTAGAAGAGAAAGCCCAAACGCACTTTGCGCTCATCGCTGAAGCCAGCGCCTGCGCCATGTGCGGGAGCCGAAATAGCCGCTTCCATTCCCGAATACCTCTCTGGTTAGCCGAACTGCGCGCCCGCGACACCACTCAGCGCCACGGGCGCGCTCCGAATCACGCTAGCCCGCGACCTGCCCACCAGCGGCGGCGGGGGCGGAGCCTTGCGCCACCTCTTCGGCGGGATCACCATAGTCGTAGGGGCCGTTAGTGACGACGGGAATCTTCTCGAAGTTCTCCAGCGGCACCGGTGTCGGCACCTGCCATTCCAGCGAGAGGGCGTGCCATGGATTGGCCTCGGCTTTCTGGCCCGCGACCCACGACACGATCACGTTGTAGAAGAAGATCGCCACGCCCGCGATCAGCACATAGGCGAAGAGGCTGGTCACGAGGTTCGGGCCGGCGAACTGCGGGTCATAGTCGGCCACGCGGCGCGGCATGCCCTGCAATCCGGCAATGAACATCGAGAGGAAGGCGACGTTGAAGCCGATCTGAATCAGCCAGAAGCTAATCCAGCCAAGCTTCTCGTCCATCATGCGCCCAGTCATCTTGGGGAACCAGAAGTAGACCGCAGCGAAGAAGCCCATCAGCGCGCCACCGACGATGGTGAAGTGGAAGTGCGCCGTCACGAACATGCCGCCGTGCAACTGAATATCGGCGGGCACATCCGAGAGGTAGATGCCAGTGATGCCGCCGATAACGAAGTTCCAGATGAACGAAAGCGCGAAGAGCATCGGCACCGTCATCCAGATGCGCCCGCGCCAGATCGTGCCAATCGCCACCAAGAAGACGAAGCCGGTCGGAATCGAAATCATCTCCGTCGTGGCCATATACCAGAAGCGTAGTTCTGGCGCCCAGCCCGACGTAAACTCGTGGTGCGCCCACACCAGGAAGCTCAGCACCACCACACCCAGGATGCCCAGCACCGCCATCTTGTAGCCATACAGCGGCTTGCGACTGAACACCACCAGGATGTCGAGCACGATGCCGAAGGCGGGCAGCACGATCAGATACACCTCTGGATGCCCGAAGAACCAGAAGAGGTTCTGCGAGAGCCAGGCGTTGCCGCCGCCCGCGCCGACCGAGTTGCCACCGGTCGCCGCGTAGAAAAAGCTGGTGTTATAGAGGCGGTCGAGCAGAATCAGCAGCAGGTCCACCGCGAAGGAGGAGGTGCCGATGGCGGCCAGCAGCGCCGCACCGAAGATGCCCCACACCGTCATCGGCAGGCGAGTCCAGCGCATGCCGGGCGCGCGCATCGCGATGATCGTGGTGATGACATTGACCGCGCCGAGAATGGACGAGAAGCCCGCCAGGATCACTGCGCAGGCCAGCGCCGTGGCGCCCATGCCAGATTGATCGGTAATGGGGCCGAGCACCGTCCAGCCGGTCTGCACGCCGCCACCGGTGCCGTTGCTGTTGCCCATGCCCAGGAACGGGATGAAAGCGAAAATCGCCATCGCCGGAACGAGCAGCGCGAAGCTGAGCGCATTCAGGCGCGGGAACGCCATATCACGCGCGCCAATCATGATCGGCACGATGAAGTTGCCGAACGGGCCGATGAAGAAGGTGATCGTCGTCAAGATCATCAGCATGCCATGCATGGTGACGACGGTGTTATAAGTCGAAGGCGGGAACGCCTTCGCCCCTGGCGTAATCAACTCGGTGCGAATCAGCAGCGCACCAAGTCCGCCGAAGGCCAGCATAATCAGCGTCAGCACCAGATACTGGATGCCGACGACCTTGTGATCGGTGGTGAAGCGGAAATAGCGGATGACGCCGTCACCCTTGCCCGCCAGCCGCATCTCTTCATCATGGCCGGGGTCTTTCGCTCCAAACAGCCAGGTGATGGGATACTTAAACGCGCCGATGCCGATCAGCCAGCCGATCAGCAATAAAGCAAAGCCGACCATCAGCCCTTGCTCGGTGAAGTTCGGGCCGGCCTCATCATGTCCCTCGCCGATAAAGTGGGCGACGTACCAATTGCCTGCCAGGTAGCCAATCGCGCCCAGGATGGCTCCCGTAAAGTAGCTCGGAACGAGCTTGCGTAGTGCCATGTGCGTCGCTATCCCTTCTACACGCCGGCGGCACGTCTGCTGTCGGAGATCATCGCCATATCAGGAACCTTGATCGGCGTCAGGCTCGACGCGGCGGGCGTCATCACTGGCGCCGATGGCTCCTGATTCTGAATCCAGGTGTTGAAATCATCCTGGCTCACGACATGCACCACGGTCTCCATATAGGCGTGATACAAGCCGCATAGCTCAGCGCAGCGTATTGGGAACGTGCCGATGGTGTTAGGTGTCGCGCTGATGTGCGTCGTCTCGCCTGGCACGGCGTCTTGCTTGATGCCCAGCGCCGGAATCCAGAACGAATGCTGTACGTCAATCGAGGTGATCGAGAACTCCACCGGCTTGTTGACCACCAACTCAAGCTGGCTGGTCCCGACGTTATTGCTGTCGGGATAGGAGAAATCCCAGAGCCATTGCTCGCCGGTCACGTTCACATGCAACACATCGCCTTTGGGCGCGGCGTTGACATTATTGAGGAACGCCAGGCCGTAGACGTAGAGAAAGATCACCAGCACAATCGAGATGATCACCCAGATTGGCTGGAAGCGCGAGCTGACGGCCATCGGCCGGCCATGCGCGTTGGGGCGCAAGCGGCTGCCCCAGGTAAATGCGCTATAGCCCGCAAAGACGATCACCAGCGCGAAGACTGGGATCGAGAGCAGGGTGAACAGGAACAAGACTTGATCTATGTCACCCGCGCGATCCGACGCGACCGCTGGCAACACATGCCACGCGGCCAGTTGCGGGCCGAGCACGAGCAACAAAACGATACCGACCACCGTACAGACTGCCCAGATGGCCGTCGCGCGCCAGACACTGCCGCGCTGAGGTGTCTCACTCATATCGCGAACTCCGCTTCCCTTCATTGCAATTTCGGACGTTTCCCCACGTGACCCCTATTCAACTGTCAGCGTGCCGGACATGTAGCCCTTGGTGGACATCGGGCCACCAAAGCCGTTGAACCCTGAGCCGCAGGGATCGAAGCACTGCCAGATGTAGTGGCCGGGCGCGCCGGTGATGAAGGAGAAGGTCGTCACGGCCGGATGTGCAGGCATTCCCGCGTCGTCCACCGGAATGCAGCCCTGCTGCTGGTCAGGTGGAATGGTTGGATCGCAGGAGTTCACGCCAAGCACGGGCACGCTGACGAAGAGATAGGGTTGATCCGCGCTGGGGATGCCATGAATCGTGAAGGTGTGCGAGACAGCGCCCGGATCTTCCTCGGCCATCGCCTGGCCGTCCACCGTCAATTGCCCACTGATGCCGCGCGGCACCGCATAGTAGGGGTTGAGCAGCGGCGTCGCGCTGTCATAGTTTTCAATGGTGACCGTCACCAGCGCGTGCGCTGGCACCACCAGATTGGTTGTCGGCCAATACTTGACCCAATCGGGGTTATCGCCGATTGCCGACGGGAATGCGATCCCGTTGTCGCTCTTGCCCGTCACATTGCTCGCGATCCAGTCGGGATCCTCATACGGATCCATCGGAAACGTCTGAAGCGTCAGCGAGACGTGTTTCAGCGTCCCCTGAGGGGTATCCGATGTTCCCTGATCGGCGCCGTTCAGGTTGGGCAAGGGCTTGGCCGCCGCCCCCAACAGCAGAACCACACTGACGCCAATCGCCGCGACAATGACGATGCTGAGAAATGCTCCCAGATACCTACGCATGATACCAATGTTCCCCTTTCGTGTTACCGATGGGTAAAGGCGCCCACGTTCCCCGGTTTGCGGCTCATCAATTCCGGTTGCTTCCAAAGACGCCTGGTTTCTCGTACTCATGTGTACCATGCTTGCACAAGGGCGGCATGGTGCGTTTGCACCATTTCTGAGGAAAATCTCACAAATCCATCTCAGCATCCGATATATCTGTCCAATGGTACAGATAGGTGCGCCTGGTGTGCGCCCCCGCGAAGGGCGACGGGCATGCAGATAGGAAGGTCCGCCCCACCAGTAGGACAGACATTCTTGTCTGTCAGTGGGCAGATAGGAAGGTCCGCCCCACCAGTAGGACAGACATTCTTGTCTGTCAGTGGGCAGATAGGAAGGTCCGCCCCACCAGAGGTCGGCGTCTCGCCAGCGATACGACGAGGAGGCATGACTTTGTATCTAGCCGCCCAATTGCCAGAAAATAGGCCATTCTCTACTCCACTTTTTCGCCGATTCTGGCATACACTGAACTGCACACGGTCTATAAAGCACGGGCGTTCGATGGATGATGCCCGCGTCTCGCCCACTGTGTGTTCGCCAGCCTCGTGTACTGGCGCATATCTCTCTGATAGCTCTCTGGAGGAGCGGCGTATGTCGTCATCGCTGCGAGAAGCGGCACGCGTGGACTATGGGCTGGATGCCCCCGCACTGGTGCGCACCTTCGGGCTGGGCGGTCTCGCGGCGCTGCTGCTGGGCGCGAGCGGCCTGCTCTGGGGTATCAGCGCGGGCAATATCCTGCTGGTGGCGCTGGGCGGATACCTGCTGCTCTGTGCGCTGCTCTTCGGCGGCACCAGCCTGCTGATGCTGCGCAGCAGCCGCACCGGCAAGCTGCGCGCCCGCGACCAATTGCTCGATGCGCTGCATCTGCGCGGCGATGAACACGTGCTGGATGTTGGCTGCGGGCACGGCCTGCTGCTGATTGGCGCGGCCAAGCGGCTGCCACGGGGCCGCGCCGTGGGCGTGGATACGTGGTCGCAGAGCGATCAGGCACGCAATTCGCGTGCGGCGACGCTCGCGAACGCGGAGGCCGAAGGCGTGGCCGAGCGGGTGGATGTGGTAGACGGAGCAATGGAGCGCATGCCGTTCGCCGATGCCAGCTTCGATGTGGTGGTCGCCAGCCTCGCGATTCACAACATCCCCGCCCGCGAGGGCCGCCGCCAGGCTATCGGCGAGATCGTGCGCGTGCTCAAACCCGGCGGCAAAGTGGCGCTGCTCGATTTTCGCGCCACCCGCGAATACGCCGACAATCTGCGCGCCGCTGGCATGGTGGGCGTGCATGTCTCGGATGTCAGCTTCGTGATGTACCCACCGGTGCGCACCGTTCTCGGCATCAAGCCCGGTATGTGATACCAGTGTGATAGGGTTGACATGGCGCATAGAGCGGAGTCGAAAGGAGACGAACCATGGTGGCAGGCAACGGAGAGGTGCAGCGATTGCGCAGCTTCGCGCGCAACATCGGCCTGTTCTGGAGCATCATCACCTACGCCGGACTGGCGATCATCACCACGTTCGTCTTCGCGAAGCGCCCGGAGTTGTTGTCTCAGCCCAGGGGATGGGCGATTCTGGCGCTGGTCGCCATCGAGGTGGTCTGGTACACCATCGGCTTTCCGTGGGTGATGCGCGGCAATCCCAAGCGCCACTACGCCGAAACGTTCGGCCGTCGTATCCATCACCTGCACTGGCGGGGCATCGTCTACTGGGCC
The DNA here is from genome assembly GCA_030167145.1 of Ktedonobacterales bacterium. GTDB lineage: Bacteria > Chloroflexota > Ktedonobacteria > Ktedonobacterales > JADMIN01 > SMAG-U1939. The sequence continues at coordinate 3,054,166 of CP126532.1, forward strand.
AGCATGCTCGGCTTGACGTTGCTGCTGATGCAACTCGACGCGACGTATGTCTATGAACTGTGGGCGATCTACGGCATCAGCTTCGCCATCATGTCCATGCCGCAGGCGCTGATCGTCGTCGTGCCCACCGTCTTCGTCATCATGAAGGCGTTCGACTGGCTGCCGCATACCAGTAATCTGGCTGATCTCGCGGGCTTCGGCGCGGGCCTGCTGCTCTTCGCCATCTACTCCGCCTTTGCCTATCTGCCCTATGTGCTCATCATCAACCGCTTCGAGCGCGAGCGCATGTTCACCGAGCTTGAGCGCTCGCATCAGGCGCTCGCCGAGGCCCACCAGCAGCTTGGCGAAGCCGCCGAACGCGACCGCGAGCTAGCGGTGCTGCGCGAGCGCGGACGCCTCGCCCGCGACCTGCACGATACCATCGGCCACTCGCTGGTGCTCGGCAGCGTCAAGCTCGAAGCCGCGCTGCGCCTGCGCGCGGTGGACCCATCCCGCGCCGATCACGAGATCGCCGCGACACAACGCATCCTGCGCGACACGATGACCGAACTGCGCGCCGCCATCGCCAATCTGCGCTCGCCCGCGCTGGCGCGCGAGCCGCTGGGCGATGCGCTCAGCCGTGTCGCGCGTGAAGCGGCGCTGCGCACCGGTTGGCAGATCACCACCGACATCGCCCCCGACCTCGACACACTGGACGACCGGAGCTATGAGGCGCTGCTGCGGGTAGGCGCAGAGGCCATCGCCAACGCCGAACGCCATGCCCACGCCACCACGCTCGCGCTTCAGCTTGGCCGCGACGGCTGCGATGTGATGCTGCGTGTGCGCGACAACGGCATCGGCATGCCGCGACCTGCGCCGGTTGCCGCTACGACCGCCGCATCCGCTCATGCTCTCGAAGGCGGCACGGTAGATGCGGATACCGATAACGCTCGGAACGCCGAAATCATCGCCAGCCCACCGGGGCACTACGGCCTCACCGGCATGCGCGAACGCATCACCTCGCTCGGTGGCTCCTTCGCGCTCAGCCCCGGCGAGGACGGCGCGGGCGTCGCCATCGAGGCGCGCATCCCAGTTGCGGCATAATTGCTTGTGTGTTTGGCGTGGCGTAGAGGCCAATCACTCAAAGTACAGTGGTATCAAAGGTCGTCACGAAACTGCGCCCAACTTCCCTCAGGGGAGATTCTTCGAGATAGAGTTCGGTCGCTTCCTTCAGATTGGCAAGCGCCTCCTCGATGGTCGCACCCTGGCTGACGGTGCCAACCTCCGGGCACTCGGCCACGTAGAGGTCGTCTTCTTTATGCAGCACTGCGGTAAAGGTTCGCGTCGCCATGCCATCACCCTCCCACATTCTGTGACTATTGTGGGTGTATTGTATCATCGCGCCATACGGCATACAGAAGGACGCCAGGAATACCCTGGCGTCCTCGTGATAGTGTGCGATGCGTTATAGGTCTGCTGGCTGACTAGTGCCCGTTGATGCCGACAACCGTGATGTCGAAGATCAGCGTCGCGTTGCCGGGGATGGTCGGCGGTGAGCCTTGCGCGCCATAGGCTAGCGCGGGCGGGATAATCAGCCGCCGCTCACCATACTTCTGCATCCCCGCGACACCCTTCACCCAGCCGTCAATCACCGATCCTGAGGCAAGCCCGAATCCGCAGGTCCCCTGGGCCGTGCCGCCGCACTGGCTGGGATCGTGCTGAAGCGAGCTATCGAAGAGCTTGCCCGTGGATTGCACCCAACCACTATAAATCACCACTACCTGATCGCCAGCCTTCACGGCGGGTCCGCACCCCACCTTCATATCAATGTATTGCAGGCCCTGCTCACCCGTCTTCGTCTCGCCCTTCACCGCTGGCGGCGTACTGGGCGCCGACAGGCCGAGCGGGCCGACCGGTGTCGCGGTAGCGGCGGGGCAGCTTGCATAGGGGTTGTTCGCCTTGCTGGCGGAGGAATTGCCGTTCGCGAACGGGTGCGCCACAAGGATCCAGATCAGCACGCCGATGACGACGACTGAAATGAGCGCGCCCCACTTGATACGTGCTTCGCGGCGCCGTCGGGCGGCGCGTTGCGCGTCGCGGGCCTGGCGGCGGGTCATCGCGGCAGGGGCTTGCCGCTGCGCGGCGCCCACGGTTCCGTTCCTGGACGACGCGGAACGAGTCTCACTCTTGGCTGACGGCATCAGTAACGTTTCCTCCCTCAGGATAGGTACAGCTTTTCCAGTATACTCCTGCCGCGCCTCCCACGCAACGCATTCCCCGCGTTCATGGGCGTAATGGGTAATGGGTGTCTTGTGCCGCCCGGCTGGATAAGGTAGACTGGCAACGAGAGCGCGATTCGCCTTGCGGAGCGCCAGGAAGCGTCCTGATTTCCTGGCGCTCTTGTCTCGTAGCAAAGCCGGTCGAAAGGGGGCGAAAGATGGGAGCCATCGCGCGACATCGCATCCAGGCCATCCATGCCATTGCTGGCGCGGCGCTGTTGGGCTGGCTGCTGCTGAGCATCGCGGCCTGTGGCAGTGGTAGCGGCGCACTGCCGCAATCGGCGCAGAAGGCGCTAGGCCGCTACATATCGGGACACTATTCCACCGCGACGGGGTTCAGCGTTCCCACCAACTGGCATGTCACCTCCGCGCAACAATCGGGCAACCCGCACCGCCTCTTCAAGCACTACGATGAGCTATGGTGCGTGGACATCACACCGCCGATCACCGCGCTGCCGGTCGCCACACCCAAAGCCGGTGCCCCCAAAGCAGGCACACCCACGCCAACAGCGACGGCGCAAACAGTCAGCCACTTCCTCGTCGGGCGCACCGGCAACGAGTGGTCCGTCGCCGATGAGCTGGCGGTAAACCAGGATGTCTTCGACGTGCTCGGCTGCGACAACTATTGAGCCTCGTGTTACACCGCATTCACCCTGGCGGGCGCGACAAAGGCGTCAATCTCGGCGAAGAGCAAGAAATCTCCGGCGTCCTGGCCATAGTGCGCGCGGGCGATGCGCAGGTTCGGACTAACGAGGAAGTCGCCCGGCAGCCGCCCCGCTGCCCCTGGCGCGGCGAAGATGCTGCTCAGCCAGTGCGCGCCCAGCCCTTGCCGCCGCGCCTCGCGCAGATCCGCGCCCCGGCTGAAGCGCGCCCGCACCGGAGCCAGCAGCGACGACTCCAATCCATACTGGCGGTAGATGCGCCGCTCTGGGTCGGCAATGATCGGGAACGGCGGGCGCATCGGGTCCAGATAATAGTGCAACTGCTCGGCGGTCGCCTCCCAGAACGAGATGTGCCGCAGCCCGTGGCGCGCGTAGTCCAGATAGCGTTCCATCAGCAGATGGTTGCGCAGATTGCAGAGCGGGCACGCGGCGGCGCGGTGAAACGAGATATACACCTTCCGGTTCACGTAATCCGCCAGCCGGACGCGCTGGCCGTAGATGTCTGGTACGTCAAAGAGCGGCGCGGATTGGCCGGTATGTAAGCGCATGCGGATGCCTCTTTTCTCAGCTATATCCTCTTAATGATAGTCCGCTGCCGCGTTACAGATGACGCCGAGGAAAAAGGGCTATGCGACCCAGCAGGCGAAGCGCGCGACGCCCAGCGCGTCCAGCGCGCCTTCGACACTTTCCTCCAGCCAGCGCGCTGTATCCACCTGTGCATGCGCCAGCCCTGCCGCCGCTTCCTCCGTCGTCACCGGCTCCCACAGAGCGGCCTGCGCGTCATAGAGTTCGGGCCGCCCGTCAGATGCCCCAGATGCCGCCATTTCGCGCTCTGTCCCCTGCGCTTCCGGCGTCACCCGCTCCTGCCAGCGGCGGGCCAGCCGTTCCAGCGTCACCTTGCGCGGGCACACACACTCGACGAACACCGCCCGCGCCCCATAGTCCCTTGCCACTCCCGCCAGGCTCAGCCGGTCCGCGCGCCGCACGAAGCTCGCATCCAGCAGCGCCGAACGCCCCTCCGCCAGCGCCGCCGCTGCCGCTACGCGCATCGCCTCATAGGTCCGCGCCGTCCATTCGTGCGCATAGATGCCCGTGCCGAACGCGGCCTCCTGGGGTGTCGCGGCGTCGAGGTTCGCCAGCCGTTTGCGCGTCGCATCCGAGGCGATCAGTTCCCAGCCGAGCGAGCGCCGCAGTTCCTCCCCCAGCGTGCTCTTGCCCGACCCCATCAGCCCGCCGATCAAGAGCAGCGTCGGCGCGGTGGGGCCGCTCGCGTAGCGCCCCGCCAGCGCGAAGAGCTGGCCCGCCTCGTCCCGCGCCCGTTCGCGCTGCTCAGCAGGCACTTCGGTCTGGTCGAGCTGGAACGCCAACACCTTGCCGCGTACACACGCCCGATAGCAGGCGTAGAACGGCAGCAGTTCGCGCAGCGCCTCGTCGCCCGCCGCCAGCACATACGCATCAACGAACGCCTTCGCCAGATCAGCGCGCCCGGCCATATCCAGTTCCATCACCAGAAACGCGATTTCTCCAGCCACATCGCCATAGCGAAAACGCTCGTTGAACTCGATGCAGTCCACAATCGCCAGCGTCTCCGCGCCCTCAGCGCCATCCACAGCGGCAGGCAACTGATACACGTGCTGCAAGCGCAGGTCGCCGTGGCAGTCGCGGATGCGCCCATCCCGCATCCGCGCCGCGAACAGCGCCTGCCGCTGTTCGATGAAGCCGCGCACATAGCCCTCGATACTATCGAAGGTCGCCTGATCCAGCGCGCGCCCGATGTAGGGCCGCATCTGCTCGAAGTTCTCGTCCCAGTTGCCACCGACGACACCCAGCCCGCCGAACGACGCGATATGCGCATCCGTCGCGCAGGCCGCATGAAATGCCGCCATGCGTTCAGCCACCGCCGCCAGCAATGCCGCCGTCGCGCGCCCATCGCGCACCTGCGCGGCCAGCGTGGCATCTTCGGGCAGGCGCACCATCACCACGGCGTAATCTATCACCACCCCGCCGCCCATCTCCGCCCCTGGCTCCGGCAGCGCCTCCGGCGCCAGCGTCGCCCCGAAGCGCAGCGCGCCATCCGCCAGCGCCTGCACCGGCGCGACGCCGAGATAGACAGACGGCGCCAGCCGCGCGTTCAGCCGCACCTCTTCGCCGCAGAAGTGGCGGCGCAACGCGGGCGTGGAGTAGTCGAAGAAGCCGAAGTCGTTGGGCTTCTTCAGCTTGTAGGCGCGATTCCCGGCCAGCAGCACCGCCGAGGCATGCGTCTGCACCACTTCGACTACCTCGCCCGCCGCCAGCGCGACGGGCAGCGCCCCAGGCTGCGTCAGCGCCCGCAGATACGCTGGATAATCGGTCTCTGGCTGTACTCCATCCATCGCACGCTGGTCCACGCTCATCTCTGCTCCACTCCGCTCTGCTGCTCGCGCTACTTCTGTTCCCTCCTTACACCATAGCCGATTCCGTGCGTCACAGCCACATCGCCCCCGTAAGTGTGAGCGCGCTTGGCATAGATGAAGTTGAGACTCGTCCGCATTTGGATCGCCCATTCGCAGGTAATATATTAGATAAGGAAGCATGATCTTGACATTTTCGAGGTAATCCGTTACACTTGAATTATCCCAACCGTGCGGTGCTGAACCTGAATTTTCGAGTGCGGCGTGAAGTGTGTGTCATGAAGTGCGTGTAGTGTAACGGTGGAGGACACCCTCCGCAATGGCAAGTAAATGGATTGCAAGCCATTCTGGCCGTTCATGAGGAGGTACGCGTGAATACTTCGGTACGCCTAGTCTATCGCATTCCGCTTGGAGCAGCGAAGCTTGTTAGCTCACTTATGGTAGTGGCCGCGCTCTTTGTTGGTCAAATGGTTGGAGCCTCTCTTGCCTCAGCCTCGGCACATCTGCCATCAGTTGCCAACTCTGCGCCCTGTATCACGAGTTATGGCATCCATTATTATGGCGTAACGTCCTGGTGTGGAACGAATCAGGGAGCATTGGCGGAAATTGAAACAGTCCACCTTTACTCCTCATATGGTAACCATATCTCAAATGAGCTGTGGGATATAGACACTACCCACGATTGCTCGGGCTATGGTATTAGCTGGATGGAGTCCGGAGAAGCCGTAGAGTACCAGCAAACGGGGAATTGGTACTTTTATGCGCTATGCCCTCCTGGCGGCAGCTTTACTTCCAACTTCTTGCAGCAACCTCCCAGCAGTGAGGTGTACCAATTTCCCACATATGTCATCGCGCACAGTGGCTACCAGCAGTACACCATCACTGAGGATCATCCAAATGGCAGTACAAACTGGAGTTACACGTTCGGTGGCATGGGGTCGTTCACACCGTCGGAAATCGAGATCGGCTTGGAGACGACCGCGAACGACTATAACGACGCCCACTCCGACACTGCGTACTTTGAATACAATGAATACTACTCGACGAACGGCAACTGGTATTTTCAACCGGTTACGGGAGTAATATTTGACAACAAGCCGCCCTATTTCGCTTGGTACCAGGCTCCCAACGGGTCGGGGAATCATGGCGGAACCGCATACACAACGTGTTGTTAACAACAATCTGGCTTCAGCAGCCAGGACCCCCACAAATTGACGACGAGAAGGAGAAGATCCGCATGCGTCTACTACCATCAATGCGACAAGCGACGCACCCACAGGGAGAACGCTCTAAGTTGCCGCTGCGAGCTTTGTTTGGGGGATGCATCGCCATTGCTGCAACGCTGCTGCTTGGCTATGCGGTCGCCCAGGCGAATGGCTCGCCATCATCGCGGAATGCGAATGTAGCACCCAATCCACTCGCTGCCCAGCATGGTAAGCCGGATCATCAGACGCCGCAGGGGATGCCAGCCATCCATGTACAAGCTGCCCTTGTCACCTCCACCGGCCCGCACTTCACGGAGGCTGATGTGGTCCAATACATCGCCACGACTCCCATCCCGTATGCTGTGCGTAGCGCACCGGCTCCCCAGGTGGTGAGCGTCCAATTCCTGACGATGCAGCAGTTGAGCGGGCAATTACCACAATACAATCCCGCATCTACCGGGATTTCCGCAAATACATTGCTTTGTTTAGTTAGGGTATCGGGCACGTTCAGCGCCGATCCGCCTCTCGGCGCAAAGGCCGCCTATGCCTACGGCGCGTACCTCCTCTTCGATGCCCATACCGGCAATTTGCTGAGCATCACATTCAAGTGATGTTCGTTCCATCAGGGAATCTGTTGGTTCCTTGATGCGCCGAGACCAGTGAGATGAAGATGCCCAAGTCGAGCTTTGCTCTGTTCGGGCATCTTCGCTGCCTACACCCATATCCGCTCTACTCTGCTGGCTTGCGCCATTCCCCACGTAACACCATAGCCAATTCCGCGCGTCACAGCCACATCGCACCCGCACGTGTGAGCGCACCGTGAGCGTGCGCGGCACATCTGTGACACGGACGGGACGATCATGGCCTACATTCTTGAGCGAACGGATTGACTCATAACGCCAGCGGACCGCCGCTGTAGAGATAGGGGGGATCCTATGATGTGGGGCTATTACAATCCTGGAGGGATGTGGCTGTGGATGACCATCTCTGCGCTGGTCGGTTTGGCGGTGATCGTCGCCATCGTCGCGTGGGCGCTCGCCCGCTCACGGCGCGCGTCCGATAGCGATGCCACTTCCGCCACGCCATCCGCGCGCGAGATTCTCGATCAGCGGTACGCGCGTGGCGAACTGGACGACGCCACGTATCAGCGCATGCGCGAAGCACTAGACGCCCCCGCCAGTGAGCATGCGCGGCTGCCGGTGCGCGCCCCCTAGCGGGGATACTGGCCCACAAGGGAAAGGAGGCGCGTGCCGATGACCACCTGTTCTGCGCTCCAATCGGAAGGAGCCGCCACATCGGCGGAGCGGCGGCGCATGGAAGCGCCGCTGATGCTGGTCGGTGGCAGGGTGATAGAGGTGCGCGCCATTCGCCCGGATGATAGCGAGAGGCTGCGCGCCCTCTTCAGACGCCTCTCCCCCGAAACCGTGATCTTTCGCTTCTTCCGCTTCCTACCCGATCTCCCCGAAGCCGATGCTCTCGCCTTCGCGCACGTGGATTATGAGAACACCATGGCGCTGGTCGCCACCACCGGCGCGGGCGCGGATGAACAGATACGCGCCGTCGTCCGCTACGCGCGCACCGACCTGGAAACCGCCGAGGTCGCCTTCGTCGTCGAGGATCCCTGGCAGGGGCATGGCATCGCCACGGCACTGCTCCACCGTCTCGCCGCTTATGCTCGCGCGCGGCGCTTCGCCACCTTTACCGCGCTGACGATGGGCGACAACACACGCATGCTCGATGTCCTGCTCCACGCGCGCTTCCCCTACACGCTGACCTATATGAACGGCGAGATCGAAGCCCATCTCGACATTTCCGCGCCAGAGCAAGTTCGTCCACGCTAAGCGGGGCAACGGCACGATTTCTATGATACGATGAGCGCATATGAGCGCATGGACACGAAACGAGGGTGGCGAATGATGCGCATGACCGAGCACTGCTACGTGGCGACCGACGACCAGATACTGAGCGGCGAGCCAGTCATCGCTGGTACACGCACACCCGTGCGCGCCATCGTCGAACTATGGCGTCAGGGCATGGCGCCAGAGACGATTCCCAGCCACCTACCGCACCTGACACTCGCGCAGGTATTCGATGCGCTCAGCTACTTCAGCGATCATCAGGACGAGATCCAGCAATACATCACACGCAACCGTATTCCAGACGAACTGATAGACCCTTTGGTGAGCGGACGATAATGGGTCTCTTCATCGAACTGTATCTGGATGAGGATGTAGATGTGCTGGTGGCAGAATTATTGAAAGCGCGTGGCTTCGCTGTAGTCACCACGCGAGAAGCTGGCCAATTAGGCCAATCTGATGTGTCGCAACTAGCGTATGCCGTGGCAAACTCCAACACACTGCTGACCCATAATCGCGCGGATTTTGAGGCGCTGGCACGGAGCTATTTTGAGCGAGGGCAAGAACACGCAGGGATTATCATCGCTGTGCGCCATTCACCACACGAGATCGCAAGACGATTGCTGCTCATTCTGAATGCTGTCACTGCGGATGAGATGCGCAACATCGTGCGATATATCTGAACACTGATGCGCGCTCCCCGCCGCAACGAGAAGCGCGTATCAGTATATGTCTGTATGCCGTTCCTAACTAGCGTGCGCTAGTTTGCCGCCACCTGGATCACCCGCGTGCCCCAATTGCGCAAGCCATTCTTCGTCTGGCTGGCCTTCGGCGGAATATACTCCGTCGCCATCCAGAAGCTGCCGCCCGACGGATCGAGCGTCGCCCACGAATAGTCGCCCCAGCGGCCCGCGTCTGGGTCATACGGACCCGTCCCGCTGGCGGCAATCTGGATCACCCCGAACGACGATTGACGCGCTCCCATCACGGTGTAGGCCGCGCTGGCGAACGAGTTCGCCCCAGAGAACGTCAGCACCATCGCCGCCACGCCGCCGTGGCTCACCTGAATCGCCGGATACAGCAGATAGTTGCCCATCGCCGCCACATAGCCTTGCCCCACCAGATTCGCGCTCCCGATCACGTTGCCTTGCAGCTTCGGCACGACCCTGAACCATGCCGCGCCCGACCGCGCCGCCGTGTCGTTGGGGATCGTCACCGCCGTGTCCAGCGCCCCCCACAGCGTCCCATCAATGAACTGCACCTGCTGCATGCGGTCATCGCCGGTATTCAGCAGGCTCGTCGAACCCTGCTGCTCCGCGTTCGGCGGCACGCCATACGGCTCCGAAGTGATGACCACGCTGGTCAGCGTGGGGATGCCGCCCTGCGATACCACCTGCCGGTTGGTCATCGCCCAGACACCCAGCCGGTTATCGAACGTGCCGAACGGGTCCAGCGAGTTCAAGAAGTATTCCGCCGCTGGTGAGCCATTGGTGATCGCGGGCTGCACCGAGGCCGCCACCGCGCCGCCGATGCTCAAATTATCGAAATGCACGAAATGCACATGCTGCGCCAGCGCCACCAACTCGGCCTTCGGCAGCGCGTAGATCTGCGCGCCGTTGAACTCCGGCCCCAGAATCGAGAACTCGTTGGTGCTGATATACAGGTTCACTGCGTCAATGCCCAGCAGCGGCTGATCGCCCAGGCACGGGCAGCCGGGATGGCTCGGCGTGCCGTTGCTGCCGTCGTCGGTCGCATCGAGATGGTAGACCGTCCACGGCGTCGTCGGGTCCCCAGAGGGATTCACCGCGATATCCGTGCGCGCCCGCGTGAACGGCGCATTGATGAACAGGATGATCGCGAACCACGTATTCGTCGCTTTGTCGAAGTAGCAGCGCGGATCGCTGGTGAACTGCCGGAACCCTTCGTCGAAGAGTTTGTTCACATTAAATGGTCCCGCCACCACCGAGCCATCGGTGCGATAGATCGTATACGCCGAGTTCACCGGCTCCAGAACAAAGCCGTTGCCCACGCATAGCCCCTGGTCCGGCGGCTCGAACTCCGCGCCGAAGTTGGTCTTCGCGCTGTCGCGGCTGCCCACGCCGTCGAAGTTCGTCAGCAGCGCCCCCGCCCGCGCCGGACTCACCGCCGTGGACGCAGCGCTGGGGATATGCCCAGCCTCCCGCGCCAGCGCGGTCGCCTTGCTTGCTGTGCGCAGTGGCCGCGCGCCTCTGGCGAGTGACGCGCCAGCGGCATCGTTGGTCAGCGTGCGCGGGTCCACGCGCGCCACCGGCGTCAGCACGCCTTTGCTCGCACCAGCATGCGCCACCGCAGCCGCGCCATGCGCCAGCGCTGGCCCCGTGCTCGCCAGCAACGCAATCAAGAGGACGGCGCTCAGCGGGAGCGCGATACCAACAGAACGTCCACCACGTGTCTTCCCAAGCATGGGAACCTCCCCATCCCGCCCGCTCGCGCGGGCATCTCCTCAACTCACGTTCCATCTCATGCGCTAGTGGGCGCCAGGAGAGCGCCCATCGCCACCACCCGTGGCCTGCCGCTAGGGCGCACATGCCGCACACCCGCCCGGCCGCCACATATCCCGATTTCATGCCACACAACAACATCATCCACACATATCATCACTACGTACTACGGGTACATTGCCACCACCGCCACACCTTCCAGCCGCACGCGCCCACCACCCTTGCCAACCACACCGCCGCTGGCGCTGCCGCCCGCGACCATAGCGACCACGCAACACAAAGCGTGCCAGTTTGCTCACTTTGCCAACGAATTTCCTACAAACTTGCGCCCAATCGTCCACTCTCACCCTCGCCACCCACCTGATACACCAATCCGGCCATACGCTTTCCGCTTTTTTCGTGTTGCGCCGTATCTCCTATCACGTTGGGATAAATAGAGGGCCTCCATGCCGGAACCTCTAGCAGACACGCGGAATGTCGCCGTGAAGAAGAAAGAATGCGCCATCATGTCACTCGTGCCACTCGACGCCTATTTCGCCACACATGGCTGGGAAGCCGTCAGCACGCAAGCGTTGCCCCCCCGCGAGCCGCGGCTCTTCGGCGTGGATGACCTGCCGCTCTCGCCCGCCGCCAGGCGCTTTCTCAGCGGCGCGGTTCCCGGCCTCTACCAGCATCAGCAGCGCGCCATCGCCTGCGCGCTCGCTGGCGAGCATGTCTGCCTCACCACCAGCACCGCCTCTGGCAAGAGCCTGGCCTTCTACGTCGCCGGTATCGAACGCCTGGCAGCCGACCGCAACGCGCGTATCCTCGCCATCTATCCGCTCAAGGCGCTGGGCCGCGAGCAGGAAGAACGCTGGCGCATGGCCCTCCGTGCCGCTGGATTGCCAGTGACCGTCGCACGCATTGACGGCCAGGTACCCACCAGCGAGCGCCTGGCGCTGCTGCGCGAGGCCCGCGTGCTCATCGCCACCCCCGATATCCTGCACGCCTGGCTGCTCGCCAACCTCAACGAAAAATCAGTGCGCGCCTTCCTCCAGCAGCTCGCGCTGCTCATCGTAGACGAAGCGCACAACTATACCGGCGTCTTCGGCTCCAATGCCTGTTTCCTCTTTCGCCGCTTTCGCCACGCCCTCGCGCTGCTCGGTGCGGACCCGCGCTATATCTGCGCCTCCGCCACTATCGCCGATCCCGCTGAGCACCTGCGCAAGTTGTTCGGCCTTCACTTCACGCTCATCGGCCCCGACCTCGATACCTCACCCAAGCACCCCATCAGCATCCATCTGGTCAACCCACCCACCGAGACCGATCTGCTCACCAGCGTCACCATGCTCCTCCAGCATCTGGCCAGCGGCGCCGCATCGCGCTTTATCACCTTCGTAGATAGCCGCAAGCAGGTAGAACTTATCTCATCCATTCTGGCGCGCCCCCAGGACAAGACGCCCGATGACGACGGCGATGGCGACCCCGAAGCCTCCACTGCTCGCTGGGACGACCTGCAACGCCTCAACGTGCTGCCCTTCCGCGCCGGCTACGAGACTCGCGACCGCGACGCCATTCAAGACCGCCTCACCTCCGGCACATTGCGCGGCATCGTCAGCACCAGCGCACTCGAACTCGGCATGGACATCCCCGCACTGGAGATGGCCGTGCTGCTGGGCGTGCCCGATTCCGCCACCAGCCTCTTTCAGCGCATGGGCCGCATCGGACGCCACGGCCCCGGCACGGTGGTCATCATCAACAGCGGCGATGTCCTCGACGCCTCCGTCTTCGCCAACCCCCAAAACCTACTCACCCGTCCCCTCGCCGAAGGCGCGCTATATCTGGAGAACGCCCGCATCCAGTACATTCACGCGCTCTGCCTCGCCCGCCAGGGTGGCGAGCACGATACCATCCACACGGCGCTGCGCAAGACCACTGACAGCGATTTTGCCAGCGCCATCCACTGGCCAGACGGCTTTCTCGAACTCTGTGAGCAGGAGCGGCTCGGCACAATCCCCGTTGATCTGCAACCGATGAAAGCCGAATCCGGCGACGACCCCAACCACACCTTTCCCCTGCGCGATGTCGAAAGCTCATTCAAAGTGGAATTGAAGCAGGGGCCAGAGCATCGCGACCTCGGCTCGCTCTCCTATGGGCAGGTCATGCGCGAGGCCTACCCCGGCGCACTCTACTACTACATTACCCACCCCTATCGCGTCACCAACATCTTCGTGAACACCAAGTCCGTTCTGGTGCGTCGCGACCGCCGCTACACTACCCGCCCGCAAGTCTTGCCGACGCAGGTCTTCCCCAACCTCAGCGCGAGCAGTGTCTATCGCGCCGTGCGCCACGGCGACCTGATCGCGGCGGAGTGCGGCGTGCAGGTGCGCGAGGCGGTGACCGGCTTCAAGGAGCGGCGCGGCCCCAATGAATTCCTCTCCTCCTATCCGCTCGACTTCATGAAAACCGGCCTGAACTTCAAGCTGCCGCGTTTCACCCGCAACTATTTCACCAGCGGCGTAGTGCTCACGCATCCGGCGCTCAGCGCCGAGAACGTCAAAGGCGATAAACTCGCCTCCCTGCTCTACGAGGCATTTCTGATGCTCGTCCCCTTCGAGCGCCAAGACATCTCATCCACCGCCGACCGCCATCGCACCCGCCAGGGAGCCATCGCCGAGGGCAGCGCCTTTCTCGCCATCTTCGACCAGACCTACGGCAGCCTGCGCCTCTCCGGTCGCCTCCTCGAAGGCCCAACCCTCCGCGATACCTGCGCCCGCGCCCTCGAACTCTGCGATCAGCAGCCAGATGTCCTGCCCACCCCTGAGACCCTCGCGGCGATGCGCGCCCTGGCCGCCAGCGCCTGCGAGCCAGCCGTCGCGCTCTCCTTCGCCGCCGACACCACGGCCAACACACTGCCCGGCGACGGCGTGCGCGTGATTCTCCCTGGCAGCAAGGGACTCGACGTGAACCGGCACAACGAAGAGTTCATGGTCGAAGGCGTCTTCTTTCGCCCAGATATGGGCGGCCTCGCCTATAAGGGCCGTCGCGCCAGCAACCTGGATCCCGCCGCCAAGGATTACGTCGCCATCGCCGCGGTCGTCGAGATCCCTGGCGAGAGCGCGATGGGCGTCTACAGCTACGAAACCGGCGAGATCGAGCCGGAGGAGTAGGGCAACGTGAACCACATCGTTGTTCCGCGCCCCACCACGCTTTTCACGTGAATCCGCCCCCCGTGCAACTCTATCAATTTGCGGCTGATGTACAATCCAAGGCCCAGGCTCACGTCAGCGGTCTGCTGCGCCGTGATACCTGGAACGCGGTAGAATCGGTCGAACAGGTGCGGGATCGCTTCGGCGGGGATGCCAGGTCCTTGATCCTGGATACTCACACGAATCTCCTGCACAGCCTTCGCGCGCGCGCCGTGCTGTCGCGTGCCATTGCGCTTCATCACACGACGCACCTCCACCTGAACGGGTCGCTCGGCGGGAGAATACTTGAGGGCATTGGAAAGCAAATTTGCCACCACCTGCGTAATGCGGACCGCATCAGCCTCGGTTTCAAGCGGTCTACCAGGAAGCTTTGCCACAATGGTACGTCCTGTCGCAGTCGCCTGACCGTCAATTACCCGCTGACAGAGCGCAACCACATCACACGGCTGCTTATCAAGAGTCAGTGTTTCGGATTCCATCTTCGCGGCGTCGAGCAGGTCATTCACCAGGATGTTGATCCGTTCGATATCCTGTTCGATAGGCGCGAACGCCTCAAATATGACCGCTTTGCCCCGCGCGAGACCGATACGCAGCATCTGCACGCGTGCTTTCATACTCGTGAGCGGCTGCCGCAGCTCATGCGCGACAACCTGGAGCATGTCCGAGCGTTCGCGTTCCATCTGCCGCTCGTCGGTCACATCGCGGAACACGCACACCGCGCCAGTAATGCGATCTGCCGCGTCGCGGATAGGCGCCCCACTGATACTCACGCCAATGTCGCGCCCATCCAGAGTCCGCAGGGTGAGATCCAGCCGGTTGGAGCCAGTCAGCACCTCGCCACGCAGCGCACGATGTACAGCCCACTGCTCCTGCGAAATCAGCTTTCCCTGCATATCACGAGCTGGCATCAAAGGCACCCGCTCTGAAAGCGATCTCGCCGTGAAATCTGGCTCGGCATCCATGGCAAGCAGAGTACGCACTGTCGGATTCATGCGTGTCACTCGGCCCTCAGCATCATATGCGGCGATACCGTCGGCCACCGCCTCAAAGATGGCCTCCAGCTCACTTGCCCGCGCTCGTGCCGCTCGCTCCAACTGCCGCCGTTCAGTCACCTCATGGCACACGATCACCGCGCCCTCAATCCGCCCGTCCGCTGCTCGTAGTGGCGCTGCGCTTACCAGTACACTATGCTCCTTGCCCCGCAGGTCAAAGAACCGCTCTTCCATCGCTTTGCTATCACCCAGCGATTGACCACGCAGCGCATAGGACGTTGCCCAATGCTCCGGCGGTATGAGCTGCCCCGCGACATCGTATACGTCGAGCTGCCCTACTGCTTTGTTGGCCTCATCATCCGCTATGTCACGCGTGGTATCGAATCCCAACATACGTCGCATCGCGCCGTTGGTTCGCACCACCGTGCGGTCAGGCGCATAGACCACGACGCCATCAGTGATCGCCTCGAATATCGTCGTAAGCTCATGCGCGGTCGCCACTGCACTCCGTTGCAGTTGCCGCCGTTCGGTAATTTCGAGGAAGGCGACGACACCGCCTATGATGGCTCCGCTCGCGTCGCGCATCGGCGCCGCATTGTTCAGTATCGCCTTACGCTTGCCCGCGAACGACTCTATCTCTATTTCTTCGCCAATCACCACCTCACCATGTTGCAGTGCGCGCGCAAGCCCCCAATCTTCCGCCGCTATGCGGCGTCCATCCGGCCACCATCCACGAAGCTCAGCATAACGTTCGATGCGATCTGGCAGAGACGCATCTTCGCCCCACAACTCTGTAAAGACCGGATTGAGCATGGTGGCGCGCCCCTGAGCGTCCGCGATTGCCACTCCAACCGGGAGCACATCCAGGAGTTGCTGGAGATGTACGTTATCCGCTTGCTCTGCGGTCGGCGTTTGCTGACGTTCCGCCTCAACGCGATCAGGATGATCAATGTGCGCACCCACCCAGGCGCGAATCACCCCGTCATCTGTGCGCACCGGCACGCCATGAACGAGAAACGTGCGATATACACCATCGTGACGCCGCAGACGATGCTCCGAGGAAAAGGTGCGCTCCTCGCGGACGGCGGTAGCCCACTCCCGCCACACGCGGGCGCGGTCATCGGGATGGATCACCGTCCAGAAGCCCTGTTGACGCAGCTCCTCAGCACTCTGACCCGTATAGGCGCGCCAGCTTGGGCTGTCTTGCTGCGCCAGCCCTTCGCCGTTCACCGTCCAGGTGATCTGCGCCAATGCCTCGACCAGCGCACGGTAATGACCGTCGCTCTGGGCATCGTGAGGTGCTGGCAACATCATACCGGAATGAATCTGAGGGTGTGAATCATGAGACCCAGCGGAGGCTTCCCCAGATGGCGTGGGTCCGAGACCTTGGGCAGAAGGCTCCGGCTGGTTATACCCCATGTCATATCCGCACTTTCTTGGCAACTGCGAACACACATACATCCAAATCTGGCATCATAGTGCGAAGGAGAGCAGTACAGAACCGACACAGCATTGTGTGTGGCTTCTGCGCGCCGTACCGATCATACGCTGTTGATTTCGCGTATGACGTTCAGGGCATGTGGAAAAGGCCCCGCGAGTACGGAGCCTTTTGACTACCAGCAAATTAGATGCCGATGCAATCGCTGTGCGCATCACTCCTTCCCGCAGCAAGGAAAGGGGATTCTACGAGGCAAATGCGCTATATCCGCTCGATGATCGTCGCCGTGCCCAGCCCGCCGCCGCAGCACATCGTCTCCAGCCCGTAGCGCCCCCCGCGCCGCTCCAGCTCGTGCAGCAGCGTCACCGCCAGCCGCGCGCCCGAACACCCCAGCGGATGCCCCAGCGCGATAGCGCCACCGTTCACGTTCACGCGCGCCATATCCGGGTGTAGCTCGCGCTCCCACGCCAGCACCACCGACGCGAACGCCTCGTTGATCTCGATCAGGTCCATCTGCTCCAGCGTCAGCTCCGCTTTCGCCAGGATCGCCTTCGTCGCCGGAATCGGCCCCGTCAGCATCGTCACTGGGTCCACGCCCACCACCTTCTGCGCCACAATCCGCGCGCGTGGCCGCAGTCCGAGCGCCGCCGCTTTCTCCGGCGTCATCAACAGCAGCGCCGCCGCGCCATCGCTCACCTGGCTGCTACTCCCCGCCGTAATCTTGCCGTCAGCCTTGAATGGTGGTTGCAACGTCGCTAGCCGTTCCATCGTCGTATCCCGGCGGATACCCTCATCCTTCGTGAACACCGTCCCATCTTCTAGCGCCACCGGCATGAGCTCGCGGTCGAAGTAGCCCGCATCCTGCGCCGCCGCCGCCAATTGGTGACTCCGCAGCCCAAAGGCGTCCAGTTCCTCACGGCTGATGTTCCACTGGTCGGCGATCATCTCCGCCGAGACGCCCTGATGCACCATCGGGTAGAGTTCCATCAGCGACGGCGGGAACGGATTGCCACCCGTCGCAATAGACGACCCAATCGGCAGCCTCGTCATGCTCTCCACGCCGCCCGCAATTGTCACATCGCAGACCCCCGCCTGGATCAGATTCGCCGCGAAGTGCAGCGCCTGCTGTCCCGAACCGCACTGGCGATCCACCGTCGTCGCGGGCACCTCCATCGGAAACCCCGCCTGTAGCACTGCGTTGCGCGCGATATTCAAGCCCTGCTCGCCCACCTGGCTCACGCAGCCAAACACCACATCCTCGACTATCGCCGCCTCAATCCCCGCGCGCCGCACCAGTTCGCGCAGCGCCATCGCTCCCAGCACCACCGGATGCGTATCCTTCAGCGCGCCGTTGCGCCGCCCAATCGGCGTCCGCACGGCCTCGACGATCACCACGTCACGCATAGCTCGCACCTCCGCTCTCGTATTCGTCTCGTACTCGTTTCTCGTATTTGCTCGCATGCCTGCGCACATCGTGTGCTCTTCAAGGTACATTATATGCCGCACATCGCTCATTCACCCTGGCTCGCCTCGCGTACCGACGCGCCTCGTTCAGCATATAGCGCACGAACTCCAATGTCGCGGCGAAGTCTGCCAGATCAGCGCGCTCGCGCACAGCAACCGCTGGATTCGGACGTCCCGCCCACGTGCGATCAATCAGCCCCACCCACGCAGCATCCAGATGCGCCTTCGCCCATTCGGCCCCCGCCCGCTTCGAGCCAGGGTAGCCGGTATGCAGATCGTGCAGCATCCGGCAATATTGCAAAACAACATAGCTTTGATAGAATCGGTTATTGTATTCATCGGGATGCGCCAGAATCTCATCCCCCCACTTCCGCATCTTTGCCAGGATTTCCCCACGCAGCGCCACCACCGGCATCGCGTCAACCAGCGTCACGGGCGCAGGCCCAGCCAGCGTCACGCCATGCTCGCGCAGCACCCACCGCACCACGATGGTATTGCAGTGCGCCGACTGAATCAGTTCGCTGCTCCCGTGATCCAGAAACCAGAGCCAGGCATCGCGCTCCGCATGCTGCCGCAAGGCGCGCTGGGGATAGTACGACCCCTCCAAATGCTGTGCCCACGCGCTGTCGCGACCATACACCCGCTCATGCATGCCATGTAAAGCCGCGACCTCGCCCTCCGCCAACTCCTCTTTCACCACGACAATGAAATCCACGTCGCTATGCGCATCGAAATCACCCACCGCGAACGACCCTTGCAGATACGCCCCCACGAAATTGCCGCCAAGAATCGTCCGCACACTCTGCGCCAGATCCGCCAGCACGCTATTGAGTTCGGCATAGGGCGTCGGAAGTTTCTCCACCTCGTCACCTCCTCACCAAAGCGAAACAACCCACGCCAACACCATATCCCTGCCAGACGCCCTCCACCTCTCAGATTTTTGCCCATCCTTCCACGCGCCATCACATCACCTGAAGCACTCCACCTCCTTGCCCGCTCCTCATCCATGTCCCCACCTGTCCCCATTCGACCACATCTGTCTCCGTATACCCCTCCCCCGCATGCTACACTACCCACCAGCGCCGTCCACCACCGCGCAAGGAGCAACGCGCATGCAACAAAAAATCGGCCAAAGGAGCAACGCGCATGCAACAAAAAATCGGCCACTGGCACTTCACAAAATACAAAAATCGGCAGAATCGGCAGAATCGGCAACTCCGGTGGGGGCGGACATTCGTGTCTGCCGGGCAA
This sequence comes from Ktedonobacterales bacterium, assembly GCA_030167145.1. Classification (GTDB taxonomy): domain Bacteria; phylum Chloroflexota; class Ktedonobacteria; order Ktedonobacterales; family JADMIN01; genus SMAG-U1939. Next base: position 3,073,350 of record CP126532.1, read on the forward strand.
ATATCGGCCATATCGGCAACTCATATCTGCGGCGAAAACGGCGAAAATCCCCCAGACATCTCCGGACGATTCCCGTCATTCACCCCCATGCAACCGCAAAAATCGGCAGAATCGGCAACTCACACAATCGGCCATATCGGCCACCGCCTCTGCGCGCCCCTCTCCCCGTGGGGCGAGCAACGCGAAGCCCCGCCGAGCGCGTAGCCCCTCCGAGCCGTTCCGAGGAGGGGCCGGGGGAGAGGTTCTTACCCCACCCGCTTGCCCTCGCGCTGCCAATGCACTACCATATGCACGCGCACCATGCACGCGAACACGCAACCTGACCGCAACATCATCTCGTCCATATACCCCCGCCATTCGTGAGCGGAAACGTCATCATACAAGGAGCAACCCATCATGGCGGATATTCGACCCTTCCCCGGCATACGCTACGCCCAGAGCGACAACCTCGCCGCCCTCGTCACTCCCCCCTACGACGTCATCTCGCCCGACGCCCAGCAGCGCTACTACGAACGCGACCCCCACAACATCATCCGCCTGGAGCTTGGCCGCGAAACGCCCAGCGATGACGAACTCGATAACCGCTACACCCGCGCCGCCCGCGACTTCGCCGAATGGCGGCTCCACGGCATCCTCGCCCAGGACGCCCCCGCGCTCTACCTCTACGAACAGCGCTTCACCGTCACTGGCGCGCAGCATCGCCGCCTCGGCCTGCTCGCCCGTGTGCGCCTGGAGCCGTGGGAGGCGGGCGTCATTCTGCCACACGAGTACACCCTCAGCAAGCCCAAAGACGACCGCCTCAAGCTATTTCGCGCCTGTGCCGCCAACCTCAGCCCGCTCATGACGCTCTACGACGACCCCACCGGCGAACTCGCCCGCGACCTCGAAACCATCACCCAGACCGCACCCCTAGCGGACTTCGCCGACGAAACCGGCGAACAACACCGCCTCTGGTCGCTCACCGATCCCGCCGCCACAGCGCGCGTCGCCGCCTTCTTCGCGGATCGCCAACTGTATATCGCCGACGGCCACCATCGCTACGAAACCTCGCTCACCTATCGCGACGAACAGGCGACGCTCCGCAAAGAACCGCTCGCACCCGACGACCCCGCCAACTTCGTCCTCATGTCGCTCTCCGCCATCGAAGACCCCGGCCTCGTCGTGCTGCCCACCCATCGCGTCCTGCGCGGCCTTGATCTCACCCGCCTTGCCGACCTGGATGCCGCGCTTCAGCCATCCTTCGCGCTGGAGCCGCTGCCCACCCTCGATGACGCCACCGCTGTGCTGGCCCGCGCCCAGGCGGCAGGCGACACCGCCTTTGTCCTCGTCCGCCCCGAAGGCGACCCGCTGCTCCTGCGCCTCACCGACGCTGGCCGCGACGCGATGGCCCAGCTTACCGGCGAGCAGGCCAGCGCCTCCGCCGCCTGGCGTCGCCTCGACCTCGCCGTCCTGCATGAGCTAGTCCTCAACCGCGCCCTCGGTATCACGCCCGATATGGTGCGCGCTGGCGAGCACGTCACCTATACCCGCGACGCCGACGCCGCCATCCGCGACGTGCGCGACCATCGCGACGGCGCGGCGCTGGCCGTGCTGGTCAATCCCACGCCGCCCGCCGCCATCCGCGACGTAGCCCGCACCGGCGACCGCATGCCCCAGAAGTCCACCTACTTCTATCCCAAACTCATCACCGGCCTGGTCATCAACCCGCTCTGGTGAACTATATCGGAGGTTTCTCCATGTCGCTCGATTCCCAAGTCCGCCTGCGCGGACTTCGCGGCCAACGGCCATCCAGGCGCGGTTTCAACCGCCAGTCCGCTGTGATACCATGTTGGCAGACAGTAATGTAGCGTAGAAAGACGGAGACGCAAAAGCGATGATGATACTCGTCGTCGGCGCCGGACTCGCCGGCCTCACCTGCGCCAAAGCGCTCGTCGAAGCCGGACACGATGTGCGTGTGCTCGAAGCCGCCGATCATGTCGGTGGCCGCGTGCGCACCGACGCCAGCGCCGACGGCTTCCTGCTGGATCGTGGCTTCCAGGTGCTCTTCACCGCGTACCCCGCCGTCCAGCGTCATCTCGATCTGCCCGCGCTCAAGCCGCATGCCTTCCTCCCCGGCGCGGTGCTGATCCGCGACGGCAAGTGGCATGAACTGGGCGACTATCACCAGCGGCTCACCATGCTCGGCCCCACCCTCGCCAATCCGCTGCTGCCCTTCGGCGACAAGCGGCGAACGCTGCGCCTGCGCCGCTATGTCCGCCGCCGCTCGCTCGACGCGCTCTTTCACAAGCCGCTCAAAAGCCGCAAGAGCAGCGGCGACCTCTCCGCCTATGATGAGCTGCGCCGCCGTCACTTCAGCGATAGCGGCTTCATAGATAGCTTCGCCCGCCCGTTCTTTGGCGGCATCTTCCTCGACCGCGAGCTAACTACCAGCGCCCGCGCCTTCCTCGCCACCTTCAAGATGCTTGCCAGCGGCAAAACCGTCATCCCCGAACTCGGCATGGGAGCGATCGCCGATCAACTCGCCGCCAAACTTCCCGCCAGCGCCATCCGCCTGGAGACCCGCGTCGAGAGCATCGTCGAAGCCGATGGCCGCGCCGTCGGCGTCACCCTCACCGGCGGCGAAGAGATGCAAGGCGACGCCGTCGTCATCGCCACCGACGCCCAGACCGCCGAACGCCTGACCAAACGCGACCTCCCCAGCGACCCCGTTCCGGTCACCTGCGTCTACTTCGGCACCACCGAGAGCCTCTACTCCGGCCCCAAACTGCTGCTCAACGCCAACCCCGATGCCTTCGTCAACAACGCCGTGCAGCTTTCCAACCTCTCGCCGGCCTATGCGCCCACAGGACAGCATCTGCTCTCCGTCACCGTGCTGGGCATGCCAGAGCTGACCGATACCGAGCTAGCGAGCCGTTGCCGCGACGATATGGCCTCCTGGTTCCCTGGCAAGGACCTCACCAGACTGCGCCACCTCGCCACCTATCGCATCCGCTTCGCGCAGTTCCGCCAGCCCCCTGGCATCTTCGAAGGCCTGCCCGCCAACGCCACCTCGGTCGAGGGACTCTTCGTTGCCGGTGAATACACCGAAGCCAGCAGCATCAACGGCGCGATGACCAGCGGCGAGAAGGCTGCCCAGGCCGTCCTTGCCTCCTTCGAGGCCGCCAGCGAAGAATAGGAGTGTGCGTTCAGTCAATCAATGAAGTCTTCGGTGAGCCACACCTGCCCATTGATGTAGATGATGCCCAGGCCCACCTGCGTAAACGCGGCATGGATGATGTTCCAGTGATGCTCATATGGCGTGAGTGGCTCGGCCATCATCCCGTCGTCAATCTGCGTGATGCCGCCATCCACGCCCAACCCGCGTGCGATGCCGATATTCTCAGCCCAATAGACGAACGAGACGCCAGTCGCTTTCAGGCGCTGCAATGGCGCCGTGCCATCGCTGCTCATATGGGTCATCTTCTGATGCTGGTACATATCGCACGAATGCTGGCGCGAAGCGACGGCCAGTTTCGTGTTGAGCTTGAGCGGCCCTACGCCCGCTGCCGCGCGATGCTTGTTGAGCAGCCCCAGTAAGAACTGCTCGGCTGCGACATCGGTCGAAGTGATCGTGCAGCCGTTGCCAGTGGTGGCCGCTGTGGGCGTGGGATGAACCGCCGTGGCGCTGGGGATGGGGGTCGCGCTGGATGCCTGCGCCACGAGTCCAGCGAGCGCGCCCTGCCCGCCCTGCGCGTGTGGCGTTGGTTGGGGTTGCCCTGCGCCGAAAGCCCGCGCCAGCCCCAGTGTGCCCAGCGCGATCACCGCCACCAGCACCACCACTGTCCCCGCCAGCGCCAGCAGCCGGGGCCAGCGTTCGCGGCTCAGCACGAACGAGAGGCCCAGCGCGGTGTACTCCGCGAACCGTGGCGGCAGCCGCATCGCTCCATCCCCTTCCCCACATGTGCTTCCGTTGCTTCGGTGCGCTTGTGCTAAGGCAATGGTACACGCCTGCCCGTGTTTCGCTCCACCCTTCCCTTACCAATGGCCCACTCTACACCCGCCACCCACCCAGCAATGCCGTCACTTCGTCGCGCGCAGCGAGAAGAGCATCGGCAGCGTGGCGCGCGCATCGGGCCAGCGCCAATAGCCCCTCTCGCCTCGCGCCAGCGCGAGAAAGCGCTGGTAGTGCGCCAGCGGAAACTCATGGACGTATTCCAGCCGCAGCCCTGCCGCGATCAGCGCAGTGATGACCTCACCCAGCCCGTAGCTCCAGGCGAAGACCGTCCCATGCTCAGGGTCGCCAGTGGTGGCGCGCACATCCTCCGCGACCGGCTCCATGTTGTGGAAATAGGGATAGCGCGCCGCGAAGCGCTCCGCATCCGTGTTCGTGCCGTCGTCAGCGGCGGCAAGCATGTTGGCGAACGGGTGCATCTCGACCATGTAGAACACGCCGCCGGGCCGCACATAGCGCGCGACGACCTCGGCCCAGCGTGTGAGGTCGGACATCCAGCAGACCGCGCCATACGACGTGAAGACGATGTCGAACTGTTCGTTCAGCGCCGCTGGCAGCGCATACAGATCCGAGCAGATGAATCGTGCATCGAGGCCTGTCTCAGCCGCCAGCTCCCGCGCCCGCGCAATGGCCGCATCCGCGATGTCCACGCCGGTCACGTGCGCGCCCAGCCGCGCCCACGAAAGGGTGTCGCTGCCCATGTTGCATTGCAGATGCAGTAGCGACTTGCCCGCCACATTCCCCAACTCGTCGCGCTCGATGCCGCGCAAGCTGGAGCCGCTTGCCCGAAAAGTGGCTACATCCGCGTGATGATCAGACGCGGTGTGGTGATCCGTCCAGGCATTCCAGACGCCACGGTTGGCCTGCGTGTAGTCGCGCATCGTTCCTGCTCCTTGCTGCGCCATAGCGCACATAATAAAACGAAAGGGGCATAATTGCCCCTTTCGCCCTTCTTAGATCACGTCGCACGAATTCGGCTATCGCCTCAGGCGTCTATCTGCGCGCGCTGGAGCTTGCCGCTGTAGTCTACGTACACCGCCTTCCACTCGGTGAAGAACTCCAGCGCGCCCAGGCCCGCTTCGCGATGGCCGTTGCCGGTGCCGCGCGTGCCCCCGAAGGGCAACTGGATCTCCGCGCCGATGGTGCCCGCGTTAATGTAGACGATGCCAGTGGCAAGCTCGCGCATGGCGGTCTGTGCCGCGTTCACGTCGCGAGTAAAGATGCTGCTGGACAAACCGTACTTGGTGCCATTATTGACGGCGATGGCCTCATCCAGCGTGCCCACTTCGATCATCGAAAGCACCGGCCCAAAGATCTCTTCCTGCGCCACGCGCATGTTCGGCGTCACCCCACCGAGCAGCGTGGGCTTGTAGAAGCTGCCGCCAGCCAGCGCGCCATCGCTGGCCGGTTCGCCACCGCAGAGGATGCGTGCGCCATCCTGCCGGGCAACCTCCATGTAGCTATGCACATTCTTCTGCTGCCCCGCATTGATCAGCGGCCCGACATCGGTGGTGGATTCCAGTCCGTGGCCCAGCCGCAGGCTGGCGATGCGGTCGAGCAGCCGCCCCTCCAGATCACGCGCGACGCCGCGCTGCACGATCAAGCGGCTGCACGCGGTGCAACGCTGGCCGGTGGTGCCGAAGGCGCTCCACAGGATGCCATCCACCGCGAGATCCAGGTCCGCGTCGTCCATGACGATGATCGCATTCTTGCCGCCAAGCTCCAGCGTCACCCGCTTCAGATTGCGCGCCGCCTCCACATTCACCTCGCGGCCCACCTCGTTCGAGCCGGTGAAGGAGATTGCCGCCACGTCGGGGTGCCGCACCAGCGGCATGCCCACTTCGGAGCCGCTGCCCATCACCAGATTCAGCACCCCCGCCGGAATCCCCGCATCGGCGAAGACCTCCACATACTTCAGCGCCGAGAGCGGCGTGTCGGTCGCGGGCTTCAGCACGACGGTATTGCCGGCGATCAGCGCGGCCATCGTCTTCCAGCTTGGGATGGCGACAGGGAAGTTCCACGGCGTGACGCAGGCGACGACGCCCATCGGCTCGCGCATGCCATATGCCGCCTTGTTGGGCAGCTCGGCGGGCACGATCACACCGAAGAGCCGCCGCCCCTCGCCGGCCATGTAATACGCCATGTCTATGGCTTCCTGCACATCTCCGCGCGCCTCCACCAGCACCTTGCCCATTTCGCGGGTGAGTGACCGGGCGATGTCTTCTTTGCGCTCTTCCAGCAGCCGCCCCACGCGATAGAGGATCTCGCCGCGTTTGGGCGCGGGTGTGCGCCGCCAGCCATCATACGCGGCCTTCGCGGCGGCCACCGCGCGATCCACGTCAGCCTGCGCCGAGCGCGGAAACAGGCCAATCAGGTCGCCATTGGCCGGATCGTGATTCTCGCTGGTGCGCCCGTCGTCGGCGGCGACCCATTCGCCAGCGATGTAGTTGCGATAGGTGGGGGTCTCGCTCATATGATGTGTCTCTTTCTCCGTGGTTTGATGTGTAGGATGCTGTCCAAAGTCGTTCGTGCTCTGATTGTAGCATGAGCGAGGTCAAGCGAGACGGTTGACGCGGTCTACTACCAGCGTCCGCGCTGTACGTACATGGTAGGATGGGAGATAGGGCTGTCTGGCCCGCGCTTCTGACTGGCATCATCTCTCGCTACATCAGTGTGGAGCATCCATATGATTATCATCTGGCTGGCGGCTCTCGGCGCAACCATCGTAGTCGCGCTGCTCGTCGCGCTCGCGTTTCTCACGGCTCGCGGTAAGCCGCTCGACACCCGCGCCATGGTGCGCTGGGCCGCTGGCCTGTGGGTCTTCAACTTCCTGCTCGACCTGGCGCTCCTCTATGTCGCCATGCCCGCGCTCACCGGCCCCTACTGGGGTATGCAGTGGCTGCTGTGGCCGCTGCTGCTGACGGGCGTGCTGGCGCTCTTCGGAGGCAGTGTGGCCCAGGCGCGCGCCACACTCAATAGCTTTTCGCAGCAGGTCAATAGTGGCCGCGTGTTCAGCATCAGTGGCAGCCCGTTCGGTTCGTCTCGTCGCTCTGGCCGCGTCGTGGATGACCACCCCACGCAACGCGACCGCTCCGCGCCGCCACGCACCAGCGGCCTCGCCGGTGGGGCGGCTATCGTGCTGGTCTTCGTCATCGCCATCGCCGTCAACGGCGTGATTACCGTCAGCACCACGTGGTTCGATGGCAACGCCAAGGCGCTCGCTGCGATCCCGAAGATCCAGAGCGAACCGAAATCCGCCACGCTGCCACCGACCGACGTGAACCATATCGTGCTGGTCTCGCGCGGGGTCGCCTCGTATCTGGGACAGCAGGTGCTCGCTTCCAGCGGCCAGAATCTCGGTTCCATCTATCACACAGACCGCACCGAATATACCCTGCAATCTATCAAAAACCACCTCTACTGGATCGCCCCGCTGGTCTACAACAACGTCTGGGCTAACATCGGCCACTGGGAAAGTCCTGGCTATGTCGTCGTGGACGCCGAAGACCCCAATGCCACGCCGCAGTTGCGCACTGGCTATCACCTGCGCTACCTGCCTGATGCCATCCTGAACCAGGATCTGTTGCGTCACGTGTATCTCAGTGGCTACACCAATGGCGATTTGGTTGACCCCACGCTCGAAGTGGACGATAGCTGGAACCCCTACTTCACCATTTCGCTGATGCAGCCAACGCGCGGCTTCACCGGTCAGGTGGTGCAGCGGGTGTTGCTGGTGGACCCACAATCCGGCGCAATCCAGAACCTTGCCCCCAACGCCGTCCCCGCATGGGTAGACCGCATCATCCCCGGCGATACCGTCGCCGACTATCTGACGTGGTGGGGTAAGTATGCGCATGCGCCCTGGTTCAATCCCTCTGGTAACGGCCAGCAGGCGCCGGACCTCGGCGACACCGGCCTGCCAGAACTGGTCTACAACTCGGTAGATAAACCCGTCTGGCTGGTGCCGATGACCTCTAGCGCCGCCAGCGACAACTCCAGCACCGGCGTCGTGCTTTTTGATACGCGCGACAACACCGGGCGCTTCTATCCGATTACCGGCATCGGCGTGACCGCCAACGCGACGAACACCTTCAAGACCAACCCCGCCAACATCCGCAACTATGATGTCAGCAACGTCCAGCTCTACTCGATCTACGGCGAGCCGACGTGGGTCTGCACCTTCGTGCAAGAGAACGACTACGGGCAGAGCTTCCAGGCGGTGGGTATGGTGGATGCGCGGCATCTGAACGGCGCGGATGTCATCATGCAGCCGAACAAGACCGCCGCGCTGGCTGCCTACGCGCAGTGGCTTGCAGACCATAACGTCGCCGCTCCCGGCGTGACGCCAACGGGCAATAGTGTGACCCTGACCGGCAAGGTCGCGCGTGTCAACGCCGCCACGCAGAACGGCACGACGGTCTATTATCTCTATCTGGAAGGCCAGACGCGCATCTTCACCGCGGGCATCGCCCTCAGCCAGGAATTGCCGCTGGTTCAGCCGGGCGATACGGTGACGGTGACGTTCCTCGACACCGGCCAGAGCGTGGTGACGCTGACTGCCTTCGACGACCAGACGATTCAGGTCGCCGCTCCGACGGCGACCCCTGGCGCGACGGGCACACCCGCACCATAGCTGGCGCTACCGGCGTGGGGCGCGGCGGGCGTTGGCGACGTTGCTGGGGCGGTAGTCAGTGCCTTTGATGTCGGCGATACGCACCAGGCTCGCGTCGGAGAGGCGCGAGCGGATGCGCTCGTCCATCTGCGAGTGTAACCGCTGGTTGGTGGTGATGACGGTCGGCAGACGGTAGTTGTAGCGGTAATTGATCAGTTGAAAGAGCTTTTCCGTAGCCCACGCGGTGTTGTTCTCGGCTCCCAGGTCATCCAGCACCAGCAATTCGACTTCGCGGATGCGGTCGAACATCTCGTCGTAGGAAAGCTCGCTATTCGGGGCGAACGCGGCGCGCAGATGATCGAGTAGTTCGGGCACGATGGCGAAGTAGACCGATGATCCGCGTTCGAGCCGGTAATGGGCAATCGCTGCCGCTAGATGGGTTTTGCCGGTGCCATAGCTGCCCATCAGCACCAACCATTGCCAGCCGGGAGTCGCGCCGTTGGCGAGTTGCCACGCCGCCAGACGCGCATCTTTGATGCTGGCGGTGATGCGCGTGTTCTCAGTATCGAATGTCTCAAATGTCTTGTTGCTGAAGGGCTTGAGGCTGAAGAAGCGATCTAGCTCGCTGAGGCGGATCTCTTCTTCGCGCTGTCGCCGCTCCTCGAACTCGCGTTCTTTGCAGCTACACGGCACCGGCTGCCCAAACGAAGGATGCCCCATCGGCACATTCACCCGCACGTAGCCCGCGCCGCCGCAATGCGGGCAAACTGGCGCCGGTGGGATTGGCTGCATCTCATTCTCGGCGTCGTGTTCGCGCGCATGGGTGCGTTGCTTGCGCCGCGCGGCGAGGTGCACTAGATAGCCTTCCATCGCCGCGCCTATTGGCTCGATGCCGCTTGGCCGGGCGAGCTGTACGCGCCCACGTGCGGCGCGCGATGGAGATGGTGGCACATCCAGCGCGTCTGCGTCGGATTCCTGGCGCGCGGACCTGCCGCGACTTCGCCCGCTGCCCGTGTGGGGCGCGTCCCCGGGCTGCCCACTGTCACGGCTAGACCAGACGAGGATCTTCTCGGATGCTGCCACGGGTTCTGCACTATCCGAGCTATCGGGCACGTTGCCAGCGCCATTGCTGAGAGCGGCGGTGGGCGCTTGTCCGGTGGCCAGGGCATCAGCTTCGATGGGGGGAAGAAACTGGCGCACGCGGCGAGTTCGCGCGGTGGCGCCGGGGGCGGTCCATGCGCCAGGGCGTCTGACCGAGGGACCGCGTTGCCGCGCTGGCGGCGCGGGATCGGGTTGTTTCGAGCGTCTATCGGGAGTATCGTTCGTAGGGGCCATACGCTTGCTCCCCCTTTCCATCACTATGCCAGCGCTTGAGTATCGCGCGAATGTAGCTCCACCGGCGTTTGTTCTGCTGCACCGCCAGCCGGAACGCCTCTTCAATCCATTCTGGCGGATAGGTTTCCGCTGCCTCGCGCAGTTCTTCGGCCAGCAGCGGCGGCAGCATACCAATATTCTGCTCGTAGAGTGCGAAGATGTTGGGACGCTCGGCTTCGAGGACGACGAGCCGCTGCCCGGCGAATGCGCTCGCGGCGGGGCCTTCGAGATCGAGCAGCAGATCCGGGGTCTGCTCGCCGCTTTGCAGTTGCGCAATGGCTCGGCGGCTGCGCTCCGTATGAAAGAAATACCACGTGACCAGTTCGTCGTCTACCTGCACCCGCAGCCGCAGGAGTGTCCCGCGCGCCAGCGCCGCGTCGAGCGCCGCGCGGAGCCGTTCTTCCAGCGGGCGGGGGTCGCCCGTGCGCTGGAGCGTGCGCCGCAGCACGGGGTCGGCGAGCATCTCGCGGTCGCTGGCGCAGCGCGGGCTGCCATACTTGCGATAGAGCAGCCAGAAGAGATAGAGCGTCACCTTGAGTTCGTTAAGGTCTTCGATCTCTGGCAGGATGGCGGTGAAGAATTGCTCCGGCAGCGGGATGAACGGACTCGCGCCGGAAGGGAATCCGGTGAAGGTGGGCATAGGCTGCTGCTCCTCTCCGGCTAGTAGTCCGGCGTGCGCAGATCGAGATCGCGGTAGCGGGTCTGCGCGGCCTGGAAGAATAAGCTCACCTGCCCTACGGGGCCGTTGCGGTGCTTGGCGACGATGATGTCGGCGATGTTCTTGCGGTCGGTGTCGGGATTGTAGACCTCGTCGCGGTAGATGAACATGACAATATCGGCGTCTTGCTCGATGCTATTATGTAAGGTCACATCTCCCGCGACGAAGTTGTGCAGACCGTCCACTGTCAGGTCGTACACGTCATCCTCGCCGTCCGGTTCAATCGAGATGATCTCATCCCAATAGACATCGCTCGCAGCTAGGCGCGCAACTTCTGCCGAACCCACAACCGCCGCGAGGCGCGCCGCACGCTCGCGTCCGACATTTTGGCGATAGAGACTCGTGCCACAATAGGCGTTGCCCAACGCGGCCTGCATCTGTCTGTCTGTGATTCCGGCCACCTTTCGGGCTGGTAACGCATGCAGTTGCCAGATCTCACGCGGCACAACATCGCGATTGGTGTTCTCGACCCGTTGCGTGAGGTGGTCTTTCATAGACGCCGCGTGTACCACTTTTAACTCGCCTAGTGGTCCGACCTCTGTAAGGAATCGCAGAATATCTGACTTGCCGCTAACGGTCACATGAAATTGGTCGCGGCCTTTCCCTGGTTGCGGGTGTTGCGATAAGGTTCCATTGATACCGAGCCGCAACAGCAGAGATTGCACATTGCGCGCCAATTCAAGACTGCTCGACGCATAATACACATTTGCATAATGCGCTTTTCCCCGGCTCAGGTGGATGCACCCATCGGTAGACCAGAGGTGGCGCAAGAAGCGTGCGATGCCTGTCGCTGGCTGCGCGAACACCTTGTCTGGCACGCGCTTCTCATACGAGCGCAGGCCGAAGACGCCCAATTCATCCAGCCATGCCGCGATGGGGTTGCGCTTGTTGTGGGTCAACCGCTCGCTTGCGGTCAGGTACACCTGATACCAGGAGCGTTCCTGTGAGATGCGTGGCGTAACCGCATCGCTGAAGACTGCTACGGCGAGATTCGCCACGGTCTCAGCCAGTGTGGCCTCACGTGTGGTGTACTGCATGACATGGTTTGGCAATGTGCAGCCATCGCCGATCAAATGGCCGAGCAGCGCCAATTCCTCGTCGCGCATCGTCGCCTGCTCAGGGCTGGGCAGCGTGCGAGGCAGCGCCAGCCGCACGCCTGGGGAGACTTCATCCAGCCGCCGCCAGCCTTCGATGGTCAGGAACTTGTGATTTGCTGTCGCGCGCACACTGCGGCCAAGTCGGGTGGTCAAGCGGTAGACTGGCTTGTGTCCGGTCGCGAAGGCACGGCTGACAGTAGCTGGCTCCAACTTCCACGTCTCGGTGTTCAGCGCGAGCACACGGAAGCCCGACTGCCCCACCAGTTCACGGATCGGGCGATACGTGCCGGAATCGGGCAGATAGACGGGCGATTCCCCGGTAATACACCCAGATTCGCGGAGGTCGCTGAGTTGCGGGCGCTTATCGGTGCGGCTCTCGACGGCGCGCGAGAGCTGTGAGAGCGCCAGCACTGGCACGTTCAACTCGCGGGCCAGCACCTTCAGCCCGCGGCTGATGTGCGAGATTTCTTGCACGCGATTCTCGTGCCCTGGTCCACCGCCAGTTCCCTGCATCAGTTGCAGATAGTCCACGATGAGCAGGTCGTAGGGATGCTCCATCATCAGGCGGCGGGCTTTGCTGCGCATCTCGCTGAGCGTGATGCCTGCGGTGTCTTCGATGTAGATCGGCTTATCGGAGAGCCGCGCCACCGATTCGCTGATGCGCTCCCACTCGTCGTCGTCGAGATAGCCGGTGCGCAGCCGCTGCTGGTCTATCATCGCATCCATCGAGAGCAGGCGCCCGACGAGTTGTTCTTTGCTCATCTCCAGGCTGAAGATGGCCACGCCATAGCCTTTGTTGGCGGAATTGTGCGCCAGCGAGAGCGATAGCGCGGTTTTGCCCACGCTCGGCCGGGCGGCGAGAATCACCAGATCGGATTTTTGCAGGCCGCTGGTCATCTTGTCGAGGTCGGCGAAGCCGGTGGCCACGCCCACGACCGTGCCGCGCTGCTCTTGCAGGTGGTCCAGCGTATCCAGGTAATCGCGCAGGATGACGCCGATGGAGTCGAACTCCGTGCGGCTGGAGCGCTGACTCACCTCGAAGAGATATTGCTCCGCCTGCTCGATAGCGGTATCCGCGTCGGGTTCGTTGTAGGCGACGCCCGCGATCTGCCCCGCCGCGTGAATCAAGCGCCGCAGCACCGAGGTGCGTTCGACGATCTGCGCGTAGTGCTTCACGTGGCGGCTGGTGGGCACCTGGTTGGCGAGCGAGCTGACGTAGCTGATGCCGCCGACTTCTTCTAGCTTGTCGCGGCGGGCCAGTTCGTCGGTCAGGGTAATTAGGTCTGCTGGCTCGCGTGTCTCGAAGAGGTCGAGCGCGGCCTGATAGATCGTGCGATGCGCCTCGCGGTAGAAGTCTTCAGGGCGCAGGAAATCGGCAATCTGGACAATGGCTTCGGGGTCAATCAGCAGGCTTCCCAATACCGAGGCCTCTGCCTCCACATTCTGCGGCAGCAGTTTCTCCACAGCCATAGCAATATGACCCTCCGTGCCCGTGGGAATGCCAGCGCGCACGTCTACACGCGCCACTGGCGGACACACCCTACCGCTAGAACGCCTATTCTAAACCATTATAGCATCGGAGCCGTGCGTTGTGCCCCACTCAGTGAAAACGAAGGGGCAAAGGTGAGAGTACCTGAGCGGGCGTAATTACGCAAATCGGTAGGCGATGCACCACATGTGGAAAGCTGTGGATATGTGGATATGTGTGGGGCGTGGGGGATGATCTGGGCGGGGTTTCTGGCGGTTATCCCATGTTATCCACAACAGATGCGACAAAATCTGCGGTTATCCACGACTTTATCCACGCGATATACACGACTGCTTGGGCTAGGACGTGTGGGGCGAATCGGGTCTAAGCGGTGGTGAGAGGGAAGAGGCACGGGAGCGTGACAGGTGCGAGACAACACGAAAGACGCGGCTGCCCGTGGGCATCGCGTCTCGCGTTGCGTGCAATCTGAAGCTGTGGAAAAGAATAGCCTACGGCTGATGCTCGTAGATGTACTCGACGGCCTCGCCAACAGAGGTGATCTTTTCGGCATCTTCGTCGCTGATTTGCAGCTTGAACTGCTCTTCGAGCGACATAATCATCTCCACCAGATCAAGCGAATCGGCGTTGAGATCCTCGGTGAACGAGGCTTCCTCTTTGACATCCGCCTCGTCAACGCCAAGCTGCTCGGCGATAATCGGCTTGAGCTTGACCAGGATATCTTCTTTGGACATGGACATGGTTTACCTACACCTCACTACCGGTGTTGAACGCGGACGTTCCTGAGTACCGGTGAAATACTGTGCCGAGGACGCCGTTCACAAACCGGCTTGAGGGATCACTGCCGAACTCTTTGGCGAGTTCAACAGCCTCATTGATGGCGGCCTTCGCTGGCACTGAATTATTGAACAACATCTCGAAGATTGCAAGCCTGAGGACATTTTTGTCTATCGCGGCCATTTGGTCAAGAGGCCATTCGTGAGCGGCCTCCTGAATCGCCTCGTCAATCTGGCTCAGATGGGTGAGCACCCCCTGCACCAGTTCTTCCGCATACGTGATGACACGATCCGGCAGCGCCTCATCCTCGGCGTGGCGCTGGATGATCGCGGACACCTCGTGATGTGCCACGTCATATTCGTAGAGCGTTTGCAGCGCGAGAACACGCGCGCGCCTGCGGGTACCGGTTGGCATAGCTATGCGACATCCTGAATAAATACGTTCACGTCACCGGCGCTCATCCCCAGAATATGCTCCACAGCCGCGGCTACGGCCTCTTGCACGGCAGCGCCTACCGTCACCATGTTAGCGCCGGGGCGAATAACCACATAGAGATCAATCGTGACCACATCGCCGCGCAGGGCGAGTCCGACACCATGCTGCGGCAGTGGACGGCCCAGCATGCGTGGCCAGTCGTCGCGCAGCGTCGTCATGCGCGCGACGCCATCCACGTGCAGCGCCGCCTGCTCCACCACCGTCCGCAGCACCCGGCGCGCAATCCGCACCGTGCCAAGCTGCTCGGCTACGGCCTCGCGTTCCAGATCATCGCTGGTCCTGGTTGCGTAGAAGGAACGCGGTGGCGCCGCAAGATCGCTCGCGCCGTTCGCGCCTGTCGCCATAGTGCATACCTCCAGCCTCTCCCGCGCGCTGGCGAGTCTGCCAGTTCATCCTCTCCTGCGTGCTGCGCGACACTACGCCGGGCCGCCCAGTCGCTCGCGCAGTTGCGCGGCAATCGGGGCCACATCAGCGGCGGAGCCAACGGCAAGGGTGGTCGTGCCCTTCGCAATGCGCTTGATGAGTCCCGCTAACACCTGCCCCACGCCGATCTCGACAAACGTGGTGACGCCCTGACTTACCAGATATTCTATCGAACGAGTCCAGAGAACTGGCGCCTCGATCTGGTGCGCCAACTCGGAGCGCAGATCGCCTGCCATCACCAGCGGCTCCGCCGTCATATTGGCGACGAGCGGCACGGCGGCGTTCTGGATGGGCGCCGCATCCACGGCCTTCGCTAGGCCCAGCGCGGCGGGCGCCATGACTGGCGAGTGAAATGCGCCGCTTACGGCGAGCGGCACGACCCGTTTCGCGCCGCGCTCGCGGGCAAGCTCCATGGCAAGATCGAGCGCACGCCGCGCGCCAGAGATAACGATCTGCCCCGGCGCGTTATCGTTGGCTAGCACGACGACCCCCGCGCCAGGGTGCGCGTCCGCGCCAAGCTGTCCGGCGGCGCGCAGGTCATCGCGCGTACGTTCGGTCGCCTCGGCGCAGACCGCCTGGAGCGCCTGGGCATCCAGCCCTAGCACCGCCGCCATGCCGCTGTCGCAGGCTTGCCCTTCCTGATGCATCAGCCGCCCGCGCTCGCGCACCAATCGTAGTGTTTCGCTGATGCCCAGCGCGCCAGAGGCCGCCAGCGCGGCGTACTCGCCGACGCTATGCCCAGCCACATAGGCGGGCCGCAGTGGCGCGGACAACGCCGGATCGCCGCCGGACGTAAATGGCGTTCCGGCGGCTTCTTGCAGCGCCGCCAGCAACGCCAGGCTGGTGGCGACGAGAGCAGGCTGGGTGTTGATCGTCTCGCGCAGGGCAGCCTCTGGCCCACTGAAGCAGAGTTGCGCCAGCGGAAAGCCGACGGCGGCGTCGGCGAGGTCAAACACAGCATGGGCGGCCGGAGAGGCGCTAAAGACATCCGCGCCCATTCCGACCGCCTGGCTGCCCTGACCGGGAAACACGAAGGCGATCTGCTCGCTCATGGTTCCTCCGTCACAGGCGTGAGAACACCGTTGGTTCGCTCGCGGCTCTACTGCTACTCCGCCGCGGGCTTCTTCTGGCCGACTTCGATCACCTGTCGCCCGCGATAGGTGCCGCAGTTCGGGCAAGCATGGTGCGAGAGGCGCAACTGGTGGCACTGCGGGCAGGCGGTCAGTTGCGGAATCTTCACCTTCATGTGCGCCCGCCGGTTGCCCTGGCGGCTATTGGAGCGACGTTTCTTCGGTAATGCGCCCACAACACAACTCCTCAACGACGAAATTCGTCGGCATCCTGAGCAGGGGCCACGAGACAGCATTCCCGCAACCCACGAGGCTTCGATGGAAAAGAGCACACTGGCTCTGGCATCGAATATCAGTATTCAGCGCGCCCCATCGCGTACAGACAATCCGTGACACAGGCGCGCGAGGTCAAGCCCGCCTATTGTATCACAGATTGCGGCGTCCGCACATCCCCAGGTCTGGCTATAGCCGTTTTTGTCTGCGCACCATCGGCAGCCGCGCCGCGCCGAGCGCGTGCCCGCAGCCAGCGCAGACATAATAGCCTTCGCTCTCGCGGTATTCGAGTTGCGCGAGGGGAAAGTGCAGATAGCAGATGCCGCAGCGGGTGGCGTTGCCCTGGCTGGCCGTCGCGCGGTCGCCCTGGAAGAGCGTGCGCAGCGAATCAATCAGTGGTCCGACCTCACCACGCACGTCGCGCCGCACATCCAGCGTATCTGCTCGTTCCACGTCATCGAGTGGCGAACGTTCTCCGGACGCGTTGCGTTCCCTGAAGCCGCCAGCGGCTCCGTTGTGCCCATTCAGATTGCCATTCATCCGCGCTCCCATCTCCGGCCTGGGAAACTCACGCTCTGGCGCGCGGCGGCGTTCGGATGGCGAGAACGGCGTCAGCCCTGGATGCGAGCTGGCGTCTCGCGCACGACCACCGTGGCCGTTGCGTCCACTGCTATATCCATTATGCATGTGTTCATGAGTGTCTGAAGTATCCGGCATGGACGATGGTGTAGGGGCAGGCGCTAGAGGTTCGGCCTGGTCGGGAGTATCCGCGGCGGCAAGACCTACCGGCTCCGGATCCGCTGGCACAGATGGCGCGGCTGGTGGCGCTTCCGCAATCGCCAGGGGCGCGGCTGGCGCGGCTTCGGTGAGCGTAACCTCAGTTGGCGCGGCTGCTGCTGGCGCGACAGGCGTTTCGCTGGCGCGCCTGGCCTGGCCATGCGCTACCGGCTGGCTATTCTGGCTCCGTTCGCCAGGGGAACGCTGCGGTCCATTGCGGCCCCGGCGGGCATTGCCGCGCTTATCACGATTCTTATGTGCATTACCCACGTTGGTCATCCTCTCAGTTTTGACGGCCGATACGCTCGTTGCAATGTCCACATCCGCCCCCACATGCGCGCGTCTCGTCCCTGCGCCAGTATACCCAGGCGACCGGCCTACCTATCACATCCCAGCGCAGCGGACGAAAGAGAGCTTCTCCCGTCCACCGCGCCGATCAGCGCCTATGCGCGTCAATGTCTCATTATATCTCTCGGACGAGTCGTCAGTATGCGAGGTACCGTCATTTGCGCATCATTTCTTTCTATAGGTGTGATGCCCATGGGTGGAGCGTTGTCCGGCGAACAATTTTCGCCGTTTTCGCCGCAATTTTGAGCTGTGGCAGTTGCCGGAGTTGCTGGTTCTTTGAGTTTGCATTCTCTTTGCCGTTTTCGCCGCAGCCTCGGCTGTATTGCGGATCTACAAAAATAGGACGGACATAGCGCGAGCGAGCGGTTCATACCGCGCCTGAATGGCGTGTCGCCGCGAAACCCGCCTGCGCGGGTTGGGAAGAGAGTGGTGTCCGCACCAATGAGTAAAAGTGCATCGTGGCCGAGCGCGCGTCTACCGGTTTCATGCCATATGCCTCCCCTGGTAGCCATCCCTTTGCCTGGTCTGCTACACTAATCGCGCGCAGGCCTTTATGGATCGTGGTATCAAGTAGAATCACGTTCGCTTTCTAGCTCATCGCAGTCACCAGCAAGATAGATACACTCGAAAGGAGAAGCTGAATGACTGACATCAAGCTCTTCCGCATTGGACAAAATCAAGTCTGCGAACTCGCAGGCCAATCGGTTGCCATTGAGAAAACGCTTCAGGAGATTATGGAGCGCCATCTTGATGCACTGCTAGGCGTCCGCTTTCTCGCCTCCGAGTATAGCACTGGCAAAGTGCATGGGGGGCGTATAGATACCCTTGGTATTGACGAAAATGGCAGCCCTGTTATAGTTGAATACAAGCGTGCATCGAACCAGAACGTGATCAATCAAGGCCTATTCTATCTCGACTGGCTTTTGGATCACCACAAAGACTTCGAAATGTTAGTGTTGAAGCGCTTCGGACCTACAGCCGAAGAAGGCGTTGATTGGCGCTATCCGCGCCTGCTCTGTATCGCGGGCGATTTCACCAAATACGATGAGAAGGCAGTCCAGCAGATTCCGCGAAATATCGAGTTGATCCGCTACAAACGCTATGGCAATGACCTTCTTCTGCTCGATCTGGTGAATTCCATCACCGAGCAGCCTCTCGAAGAACGCAATGTCCAGAACGGCGCCCTTAAATCGAAGCACCTCTCTAGCGAGCGCCCAAGCCGAACTGTCTCTGATCTCCTCGTTGCGGCTAGTATCGACCAGCAGGACCGTTACGAGGCGATCAAAGCGTTTCTACTAGCCCTCGGTGACGATGTCCAGGTAAAAACCCTCGCCTACTACTTCGCGTTTCGCCGGATCAAGAACTTCGCATGTGTCGAGATTCATCCTCAGGCGAAGACCATCCTCGTGTACGTCAAAGGTGACCCAGATATGCTCACATTGGATCCTGGCTTCACGCGCGATGTCCGCAAGATTGGTCACTTCGGCACCGGCGACTTGGAAATCACTATACGCAGTGACGCCGACTTTGAGCGTGCCCAGCCATTGTTATTGCGGAGCTATGAACAAAGCTGAATCCATATACCACGTTCATCCATCACCGTAGAAATGATGTCTACACTGCTCGCCAGCAGCTGTGGCAAGGCAGATGGATGCGCGGGTGGTGATAGAGAGTAAGAGAAGAGAAAGGTTGCTGGGATGGACAGTGCGGCATGGGAGAGGCTTTGGCGGGAACTGGACAAAATTCGAACCTATGGTAGACAGCTTGACATTCAGACTGCGCTTGCGGCTGCACGCGAAGCCAATGTAGACCTCAGCCTCGACGATCTGCATTTACTCATTCAAAAGATGCCACGGTTAGTTCACCAGTCACTTCCCATCTGCCCACCTGCCATCGCGCGATTTGTGTCCGATTATCTCAAAGGCGCAAAGGTAGATTCAATCCTGGACCCCCAAGCCGATAGCCTTCTACTCGCCTCATTGGCTGTCGCGACTACTGTTGCAGACGTGCGTGGATATATTCGTTCTCACGACGCGCTTGCGCTTGCCAATGCGCTTTATATCGGGCAGACGATTAGTTGGCACCATGCCAACTTTCTCCATACTTCAATGCAGTCCTCAGAACAGTTTGATGTAGTTGCTTCTTGCCTGTCGTTTGGTATGAAGCCGATGAACGCTTCATTTTCGTCGCCAGAGGGAGAGGTGAATGTCCGCGACAATGAGGAGTATATCCTTCTACTGAAATCTTGTTTGCATCTCAAGCCACATGGCGTCGCATTCTTTGTAGTGTTTAATGGTTTCTTTTTTTGCTCGCGGTTCAAGCAGTGTATACAATGCCCTTCCACAATTCGGTTTGTATGTAGATGCTGCCATGAGCGTGCCCAATGATGTCTTTAGTCCCCTCATATCAGTTCCCACCACCCTCGTGGCGATACGGCATGGGACGGCGGAACGGATCTTTGTTGGTGAGCTATCCAACGACCATCAGCGGAATCAGGTGCTGCTTCAGAACTTGAAGGCCCACAGACCTGGTGCTGAGCCAGCCCTTGGCATCAGCGTGAAGGCGTCCGAATATCGTGGGTACGAAGCACTTGTGGCAGGGTTTCGCGCGCGGGAACTGGCTCGTTCGCATGGTGTTCCGCCAATCAAGCTGAGCGAGATCACGCGCGAGATTAACTTCACGAACGCCACAGATTATCCACATTCTGACGAGAAGGATAATGTGGTGTACCTACCTCTACTCGGCTTCGGCAGCGCCGTGACCTCGCTCCCGCTGGAGACACAAAAACACTCATCCAGCTACGCGCAACTCGTTCTCGATCCCGAAAAGGCTGTTGCAGACTACATCGCCAAATATTTGAACACGCGGCTGGGCACGGAAACGCGACGCCAGATAGCAATGGGCACGACCAGGCCTCGCCTAGATAAGCAATTGATTGGCGAATTGCAGGTGTATATCCCTGATCACGATACCCAGCTTGCGACCGTAGAGACCGACACAAAAATTGAAACCCTGGTCAATGAGCTTCGGGAAATGCAGGAACGTGCATGGGCACAACCTCGGCGGTTAACGGAGATCCAGAAAAACTTGATAGCTGTCAATCACGAGGAGAGATTCCAGGATTGGCTGGATACTTTGCCTTTTCCGCTGGCTTCTATTCTCTGGACATATCATACACTTGGCAACGATGCTCAGCGGCGCTATGAGCGTCTGCTCCACTTCTTCGAAGCTCTCGCCGAATTTCTAGCTGCAGTACTCGTTAGCGGCTTTCGCATGGATGCGGAGTTTTTTGAGGGCAGGAAGACCGTTCTGAAGACCGTCGTAACGCCACAAAGTTTCGAGAAAAGCGCATTTGGCACCTGGGTGCGCATCGCCGAGAATCTGGCAAGCGAGGGACGCGCTTTGCTGAATGGAGAGCCTGAAATACAAGCTCGATGTCTACGCATGTTCAGAGTAGGCGAGAGCAATCGTGAAATGCTAACAATGCTTTTTGAGAGCAGGATAATCGGCAAGCTCCAGGAGGCAAACAAGATAAGAAATGTATGGATGGGCCATACCGGAATTGTTGGTTCTTCTAATGCTCGCGAACGCTTGGCTATTCTTGAACGTTTGCTAGCTGATGTTCGCACAGTGTTCGGCACGCGATGGCAAAGTTACAAACTGCTAAAAACAGGAACAGCGTCACTTCGAGAAGGAGTCTACAGACATCAGGTTGAAATGATTGTGGGTACCCGAACACCCTTCGAGCAGGCAGAGGTATTGACCGATGAGATGATGGAAGATAGTCAGCTTTATCTCCTCAGCGTGGGTGAGCGTAAACCGTTACGGCTATTTCCTCTGGTTAAGGTCATGCCTTCTCCAAAGACCGCCGCTAATGCCTGCTATTTCTACAATCGCATGGAAGGTACGAAAGGATTGCGTTTTGTCTCCTATCACTTTGAGCAGGATGCGGATATTACCGATGGCTTCCCCGATACAGCCGATGCGCTGCGACAACTCATGGCAGATGATTGAGGAAGCATCAGACACTATGGACATCTGCTGGACGCAAGTTCCAAGCCACTATTGAATCTGCCCTGCTTGCCGGTACTCCCAGCGCCCCAGCCACCCCGCCTCACCCTACGCCGCCCACTTGAGAAAATCGAACGTATGTCCTATACTACCTATTGACTCATATCATCATCGGTAAGCCTGAGAACACGGCGCCGCTCTCCATCCGCACATGGAGCAGCGGCGTCCCTCATTCACCGGCTACGTGCTCTCCCTTTCCCTGCGAGGGAAGGGGCTGGGGGTTAGGTGATTGCGGCGAAAACGGCGAAAAATGCGAAATCAAAATATCGGCCACATCGGCAACTGCCATCATCGGCAACTGCGAACAGCGACCACATCAGTTGCTGCTCTTTGTACCGCTGGCGTCCCGCCAGCCTCTCTATCGGTGGGGCGGACATTCCTGTCTGCCAGCATGCGAAAATCGGCAGAATCGGCAACTCTAGCAACTGCTTCGATGCGAAATCGCGGCGAAAACGGCGAAAATTATCCGGACAGTGCCCATCATCTCCGGTCACATCCCCTCAACATTGCGGCCAAATCGGCCAAATCGGCCACTCTGGCAATCGCGAAAATCGGCAGAATCGGCAACTGCCTATACGCGCACATCGGCCATTCCGGCCACTCCTCTTCATCGAGATTATCCGTGGCATTCATGCCGAGAGGCCGCTACATCACATCACTCACCCTCTGCGCAAAATCCAAAAATCGGCCAAATCGGCCACTGGCCATTACGTGCAAATCGGCCATTGCGGCCACTCTGGCAACTGCAAAAAATCGGCCAAATCGGCCACTCCGGCCACTCCGGCCACTGTTTCCCTCACCTCGCCACTGCCGCAAACGAGATTACCCGCGGCCTTCAGGCCGGGAGTCTCCTTTATTGCCAATCTTGCCCAGCGCGCCGAATCTCAAAAATCGGCAGAATCGGCAACTGTACCTGTACCGCCAGCGTCCCGCCCGCAATTGCGGCCACATCGGCCACAGGGCATGCATGCCCTCGCCATTGTGCTCCGGCCATGTATGGCCGAGAGCGGGAATGCCGTGCTCCGGCCATTTATGGCCGAGGCCGCCCCTCCGACATCTCTGGAGCGCGGCGGTGTACAATACAATCGCTATGCATCCCGTCGAGGCGTCCGGTGGACGAGCGGAGCGAAGTCCCTCCGAGCCGTTCCGAGGAGGGCGCCCGCCACCTGCCGCGCAGGGCAACGCTGCCCATCGCGCTTCGTGTTCGCTTCGTGTTCGCGCACCGCGCCGCTGGCAGCGTCAGGCCAGGGCCGCGCGCAAAGGAGATCTCCACCTATGGTCACCATCCAGCGCCCCGCGATGGATACCGTCACACCCTTCGCCAACACTCCCCTCACCGACTTCAGCAAAGAAGAGAACATCCGCGCGCAAGAAGCCGCGCTGCAACAGGTCGCATCTGAGCTTGGCCGCTCCTATCCGCTGATTATCAACGGCGAAAGGCGTATGACCGCCGACACCTTCACCTCCATCAACCCCGCCCGCCCGGAGCAGGTCGTCGCCGTCTTCGCCAAAGCCACCGTGCAGGATGCCAACGAAGCCGTCGAAGCCGCCTGGAAGACCTTCCAGACCTGGCAATACACCCCCGCAGCCGAACGCGCGGGCTACCTCTTCGCCGCCGCCAAACTGCTGCGCGAGCGCCGCTTCTACTTCAATGCGC
This sequence comes from Ktedonobacterales bacterium, assembly GCA_030167145.1. Classification (GTDB taxonomy): domain Bacteria; phylum Chloroflexota; class Ktedonobacteria; order Ktedonobacterales; family JADMIN01; genus SMAG-U1939. The sequence goes on from CP126532.1 coordinate 3,096,519, forward strand.
TGATGATCTACGAGGTCTCCAAAAGCTGGCCCGAAGCCGACGGCGACACCGCTGAAGCGATAGACTTCATCGAGTTCTATGCCCGCGAAGCCTTGCGCCTCGCCGGTGAGCATCCGCTGACCCCCATGCCCGGCGAGCAGAACGAGCTGATCTACATCCCGCTCGGCGTCGGTGCGATCATCCCCCCGTGGAACTTCGCCTGCGCCATCATGGTCGGCCTCACCAGTTCCGCGCTCGTCGCGGGCAACACCGTCGTCCTCAAGCCCGCCAGCACCGCCGCGCTGGTCGCCGCGCGCTTCGTAGACCTGCTCGAAGAAGCTGGCCTGCCCAAAGGCGTCGTCAACTTTCTCCCCGGCCCCGGCGGCTCCATCGGCGACGCGCTTGTCGAAAACCCGCTCACCCGCTTCATCTCCTTCACCGGCTCGCGCGATGTCGGCCTGCGCATCAACGAACTTGCCGCCAAGCCACGCCCCGGCCAGAAGTGGATCAAGCGCACGATCCTCGAAATGGGCGGCAAAGATTCGATTGCCGTAGACGAAACCGCCGACCTGGACTCCGCCGCCGCTGGCATCGTCGCCTCCGCCTTCGGCTTCCAGGGGCAGAAGTGTTCCGCCTGCTCGCGCGCCATCATCGTAGATGCGGTCTACGACCAGCTCGTGCCCAAGATCGTAGACCTGGCCCGCGCGCTCACCACCGGCGACCCCACCCAGCGCGGCAGCTACATGGGCGCAGTGATTGACGAGAACGCCTACAAAAAGATCCGCCAGTACATCGAGATCGGCCAGAGCGAGGGCAAGCTGCTGCTCGGCGGCGAAAAGCTCGACGGCTCCGGCTACTTCATCCCGCCGACGATCATCGCCGATGTCGCGCCCGACGCCCGCATCTCGCAGGAAGAGATCTTCGGCCCAGTCCTCGCCATCATCAAGGCCAAGGACTTCGACGACGCGCTCGACATCGCCAACAACACCGAGTACGGCCTCACCGGCGCGCTCTACTCCCGCGACCGCGAGCGCATAGATCGCGCCGCCCGCGAGTTCTTTGCCGGCAACCTCTACATTAACCGCAAATGCACCGGCGCGATGGTCGGCGTCCATCCCTTCGGCGGCTTCAACATGTCCGGCACCGACTCCAAAGCCGGTGGCCGCGATTACCTGCTGCTCTTCACCCAGGCCAAATCCATCGCCGAGAAGATCGGCTAATATCGCCCCTATGCTATCCCTCGTTCCCGCGTAGGGCAAGCGGAGCGCAGCCCCGCCGAGCCGTTCCGAGGAGGGGTTCCGCGTAGGGGCGTCCGGTGGACGCCCGTCAGGGTCGGGGGTTAGGTTCTCTCGCTCTCCCCTTCCCTACCAGGGAAGGGGTCGGGGGGTAGGTTCTCTCGCCGCAGGGCGTCCATCCACTCGTGATGGGCGCTCCTTTTTCGTGTCCATCGCCCACCCACCCAACTACTCAGATTACGCACAATGGATGAGCTATTTCCCTCTATCACGTCAGGATAGGACTTGACTTAACATGGCAACTTGTGTACTGTTGCTGTCACAGCGTGATATGGTCGCGTTGTGACAGTAAAAGGAGCATACACATGGCCGAACAGCCGGTCAGCGGGAACCAGCGTAGCAAAGCGCGCTATTTCGCGTATCTTCTGCTGCTGATCCCCTTCGTCGCCATGCTCTGGGTCTCGTCCTACAACAGGGCAGATCCGGAGTTCCTGGGATTCCCGTTCTTCTACTGGTATCAGTTCCTCTGGGTTCTCATCGGGGCAGCCTTGACGGCTATCGTCTACTTCATCGTCAAGTAGCCCGCCCCCCGTATCTACACCGCTTCGGCTCGGCATGTCCTGGCATTCGATGTACATCCCATGTAGTACAAGGAGTGGACCATGCTCAACTGGACCGAACTCAGCGTCTTCATCGTGCTCTTCGCCCTGGTCACGGTGCTTGGCTTCGTGGCAGCACGCTGGCGGCGCGGCGACCTGAACCAATTGAACGAGTGGGGCCTCGCGGGCCGCCGCTTTGGCACCCTCGTCACCTGGTTTCTGCTCGGCGGCGACCTCTACACCGCGTACACCTTCGTCGCCGTCCCCGCGCTCGTCTACGCCTCTGGCGCGATTGGCTTCTTCGCGCTGCCCTACACCATCATCGTGTATCCCTTCATCTTCGTCGTCATGCCCCGGCTCTGGGCCGTCTGCCGCAAACACCACTACATCACCGTCTCCGACTTCGTGCGCGGGCGGCATGGCAGCGGTGGCCTGGCGCTGGCGGTAGCCTTCACCGGCATTCTGGCGACCATGCCCTACATCGCTCTGCAACTGGTGGGCATCCAGGTGGTGCTGGGCGCGATGGGCCTCCAGGGCGATTTGCCGCTGATTATCGCCTTCCTCATCCTGGCTGCCTACACCTACTTCAGCGGCCTGCGCGCTCCGGCGATGATTGCGCTGGTCAAAGACGCGATCATCTACATCACCATCATCGTCGCCATCATCGCCATCCCCATCTACATCAGCCATACGCAAGGCAACGGCAGCGGCATCCTCAACGGGTATCAGACGATGTTCGCCAAGGTTCCGTCGGCGAAGCTCCTGCTCTCACCCAAGTCGTTCACCGTCTATGCCACGCTGGCGCTTGGCTCCGCGCTGGCGCTGTTCATGTACCCGCACTCGATTACGGGCGTGCTCAGCTCGAATAGCGGACGCGCCATCAAGCGCAACGCCGCGCTGCTGCCCGCCTATTCGTTCCTGCTGGGCCTGATCGCGCTGCTAGGCTTTATGGCGCTGGTGGTTGGCGTCAAGCCGGTGAAGCCGTTCGGCGCGCAGTATGCGGTTCCGGGCCTGTTCAATACCGTGTTCACCGGCTCCTCCAACTGGTTCGCCGGATTCGGCTTCGCCGCCATCGCCATCGGCGCGCTGGTGCCCGCCGCGGTGATGTCCATCGCGTCAGCCAACCTCTTCACCCGCAACATCCTGCGCGAATACTTCATGCCCAACATGACCGACAAGCAGGAGGCAAGCGCGGCAAAGCTGGTGTCGCTGCTGGTGAAGGTTGGCGCGCTGGCGTTCATCATCTTCCTGCCGCTGCAACAGGCGATCAACTTCCAGTTGCTCGGTGGCGTGTGGATTCTTCAGACGCTGCCAGCGGTCGTCTTCGGCCTGTACACCCGCTGGTTCCATCGCTGGGCGCTGCTGATCGGCTGGGCCGTCGGCATGATTCTCGGCACCTACATGTCGTACCTGCAGAGCAATGCGGTGAACCCGCATTTCGCGTCGTCCACCTATTCGCTGCACCTCTTCGGCCAGGTGATTCCAGGCTATGCGGCCTTCTACGCCGTGATCGTCAATATCGCCATTGCCGTCGTCCTCTCGGCCATCTTCAACTTCATCCCTGCCCTCAAAGGCAAGGACGAGACGCAGGCGGCGGATTACGTCGAGGAGGAGGTTCCCGTCGCCGTCGCCATCGGATAAGCGGAGTTGCCGTGATTCCGGCGTGATGATCGTATGAACTTGGGGCGTCCATCCTTTCCTGGTGGGCGCCCATTCGTCGCATCGCACTTGCATGCGGGCCGCCAGCACCCTATACTATGCGCCAACATGCGGATATGTCGCAGAACGAGGCGATGTGTGGAGGGGGTGGGATGATGGCGGATAGGCTCGGCGACATGCTCCGCTCGCGCTATTACCGGCCCGTGATGTTCGGCCTGCTGTTCATCCTGCTGCTAGGCCTGTGGGTCGCGGTGCTCAACCGCAACGGCGACTGGCCGCCCGCGTTCTTGCAGCCACGCCCCTCCATCGCCATCACCGGCCCTGGCGTGGGCAGCAACGCCCAGATTCAGGCGTATGTGCTGGGAGCTGTCCACACACCAGGGGTGTATACGCTGCCGCAGGGGTCGCGCGTCCACGATCTGATTACGTCGGCGGGTGGCGCGCTGACCACCGCCGATCTCTCCCGCGTCAATCTGGCGGCGGTGCTCGCCGACGGCCAGTCTATCTATGTGCCGCTCACCGGTGAAGACATCCCCTTCGAGCGTGGCGGTAAAGTAGACATCAACGTCGCGACCGCCCAGCAGATGCACAACGCGCTGGGTATTAGCCTCACCACCGCACGCCACATCGTCGCCTATCGCGCTGCTCACGGCGACTTCACCGCCGTCAGTCAGCTCCTACTCGTGCCCATCACTCGCGACATCTACGACCGCATCAAAGATCTCGTCACCGTTTAGGCCCACGGCGCAGTGTACCATGTCCGCAGTTCGCTGGCGGCGGGCAGGCCGTTGGGGGCGAAGGGCGGCAGCGACCATGCCCAGAAGTAGATCCCCAGGATATGCGGATCGAAGACGGCGTCCGATACCGCCGCACGATAGATTCCCGCCTGTTCAGTGGGGTCGGCGGGAGCGGCGGTGACGCTCATATAGGGCTTATAGAGCGCGTCGGCGCTATTGCGATAGCCAATCTCCGAGATTAGCACCGGCTTGCCCAGATACGCCGAGAGCGCGTCAAGCGGCGCCTGCACCTTCTTCGCCCAGAGTGCGGGCATCGCCGCTGGGTCCACATGTACCGGCTGATCCACGAGTGAGAAGTACGACGAGACGCCGATGGCCGCCAGACGGCGATCTTTGAGCCAGAGTGGCAGACCGTCGGTGTGCGCCTGCAAGAAGCTGAAATTCAGGTCGTAGGTGAGCGCGCCTGAATAGACGCTGGTGACGTTGCTGAGCAGTTGTGTCCAATAGTGCGTAGGCAGAATCGCCAGATTCTCGAACTCCGTGCCGATGGCGAACTGTTCCGCGCCTCCCGCCTGCGCGGCCATGAGATAGGGTTTCAGCGCACTCCAATAGCTCGCGAACCATGCCGTACACTTCGCGTCGCTGGCGCAGCGGATGTCGCCGGCCCACTGCGAGTGCCATGGCGTCTGGTGGCGCAGTGTAATCAGCGGCACGATGAAGACGCGGAGCCCCAGGCTATGCGCCGTGCGGATGCCATCGAGCAAGGTTGCGGGGGTGGGTGTCTGTGCGCCAACCTGCACGGTGGTCGAATTGTAGGAATCTTGCTCGAGGGTGACGGCAAGCTGCACCCACCGCGCGCCCGTCTGATAGAGAATCTCGCGCAGGCCACGCTCGTAATAGCGATTAGCTGGACTATATGCCGACGGCCCCCACTGCGGGAACGAGATGCCTGCCTGGAACTCTGGTCGCGCATACGCGCTGGGCGTGGGCGAGAACACGGGACTTGGTATCGGCGTCGCGGGGCCAGATGCCGCCGCGATCACCACCGAAACCCCGCCCGGTGTGGGTGGCTGGCCAGTAAAGAGCGTCCATTCGCACACGACGCTCAGCGCCAGTAACAATATGACGAGAGTGAATCCAGTACGCTTGCGCTTCATTGCGCCGTCCCTTCACGCGCGACGTCACGCGCAGGCGGTCTAGTGGCTGCCGTCTTGGTCAGACGCGGTTTCTGAATGACGAAGAAGCCCTGTGCGCGGCGCAGGCTGTAGAATACGCCCGCGACTTCCAGCAGCGCATACCAGAAGAGGCCCAGCGCCAGACACCATTCCAGCGCCTGCCGCGCCAATCGCGCGGCTCCGGTGCGTGCGGCGTGTCCCCGGCCAAAACGCGCCTGCGCGTCGAGGCCATGCAGGTATGCCAGCAAGTACGTCACCCATGCGAAGTCCGCGGGAATCCGCGCCCAGGTGAACGGCTGCGTGCGCGTGGCGACGGCAATCAGCGCAATGCCGAGCGGCAGCACCGAGATCTGCCAGAGCAGAGTGAAGAGCGCCAGCGCCAGCCGGTAACGGCGGGGTACCGCGCGATCTCGCACCACTTTGCGGATGCCGCTGAGCCAGCGGGCGCGCTGCCGCACGAAGTCCATGGTGCGCTGGGGCGGCTGCTCGTGCAGATAGCCGCGCACCCAACCGAAACGCCAACCGCGTGCCCAGGCCCGCAGCGCCCAGGCGGCGTCTTCGGTGATCGAGTTCGCCGCGCCGACATCGAAGGAAAGCGCGCGCTCCTCGCTGCCACGTGTCACCAGATAGCTGCCATGCACGCCAAAGATTGGCGCTCCCAGCGCATATTGCAGCCGGAAGCGGCCCAGGTCGTCGCCGGTGCGGATCGCGTCCGCGCCACGGAAGAATGGCGAGCCGCCTTCATAGAGAATGCCGCCCTGGCCGATGAGATGTGGCGAGCGCCAGCCGTGACGCAGCGCACGCTCGCGGGCACGGGCGATGAAGTCATAGATGCCAGCGATAAGCGGCGCATCTATGGTGCTTTCTTCGTCCAGGTAGACGTGCCAATCGGCGGGGCTGGGTCGCGTGGCCTGCTGCAGATAGGTGAGCGCACGCGCCTTGTAGCGGGAATGGTGTTCGGTTTCGTAGGCAGTCGGGACGGTGTAGACCTCGGCGAGGCCGTCCAGGTCCAGCCACTCTTCCGTCACCACTTCTATCGTGTACGGCCCGGTCGCCTCTGTGTAGCTGGCGAAGGCCGCGTGAATCGAGCGCACACTCTCGCGCAGTACGTCGCTATTCTGGCCGCGCGTGCAAAAGCGAAAGACGAGCCGCGCGGGGGTGGGCATGTCGCAGCCGAGCGCAGGCGGCATCAGCGGCACGGGGCGCGCGTCTGGCGGGCGCTGCGACGTTTCGGCGAAGAGGAACCAGCCGAACCAGAGGGTAACGGCCAGCGGCAGCGGCGCGAGCCAGAGCACCTCTAGCCAGCGCACGTGATATTGCCAGTCGGTCTTTGGCTCTGGTGCGACGCCGCCGATGAGCACCTGCAAGCGCAGCAACACCACCATCAAGAGCACGGTCATGCCCAGCAGGGTCAGGCGATAGGTGAGCGCTCGGAGGTTGACACGCGGGCGTCCGTGCCGGGCCAACTGTGCCGCGATGGCGCCGGGGTACGGCTGCGCGACGCCTCGCCACCGCTGGGGCGCCGCTGCATGCATCCGTATCGCGCCCCCGCTATCGCTCTGGGTGAGGCGCGCGAGCGGTCCTGATAGGCTGGCGCGTCGCGCGCTGATCGTGCTACGGCGACGACGCGCCAGCGAGGCAGCAGGAATGCGTGCGGGCGCCTGTGGAGTTGTTGCTTGTGAATAGGTAGGTGCGCGTCCTGTGTATTCCAGCGGTTGCGCCAGAGGTTCTGGCCATCGTGGCCGTTGCGCATGTGGCGTCGCCGCGCTGGCCCGCCCGCTCCCCACCCTGTTTTCCACCGTGCCCACCTGAACTGAACCAGTACACCGCGCTACATCCCTATAGTGAATATTCTACCGTCTCCACATCGCCTGCCGCTAGCAAGAATAGCGCCAGCCCCCAGTCTCGTCGTAATTTCATTGCTACGTCACAGACCGGAGTTGGGGTATATGCTATAGAGGCGAACAGCGCGTTGAGAGAACCTTGCATTGATAGAAGACGGAAGATGAACGGCAATAGTTGCGCGAACGGCGAAATGGGCGAAATCGTCGAACAGAGGTTGAGCGGCGCAACCGGCGTGGTGCTGGCGGGCGGGCAGAGCGCGCGCATGGGCCAGCCGAAGGCGGCGCTGCCGATTGGCGGCGAGCCGCTGCTGCGCCGTGTTGTGCGACGTCTCGGCGCGGCCTTCGCGGACGTGCTGGTGGTTGGCCCGCCAGAGCTAGTCCTGTTGGCGCCAGATGCGCGCGTGCTGCCCGATCAGCACCCCGGCCTGGGACCACTGGCGGGTCTCGAAGCGGCGCTCACCGCCATCGCCACGCCGCGCGCCTTCGTTATCGCCTGCGACATGCCCTTTGTCGCCCCCGCGCTCGCCCGCGCCATGGCCGCACGCGCCGCGATGCTGCCCGATGTGGATGTGGTGGCGCTGCGTTCATCACACGGCCTGGAACACCTGCACGCGGTTTATCACGTCTCCTGTCTGCCGCGCATCCACGCCCAACTCGACGCGGGCGACCGCTCACTGCGCACGCTGCTGGCCGGGCTTCGCGTCCGCGAGTTCTCGCCCGAAGACGCGGCGCGCTATGACCCCACCGGCCTCTCCGCCTTCAACACCAATACGCCGGATGACTGGGCACGCGCGCTGGCCTTGGCGGCGAACGACATGGTTGAGAACTGACATCTAAAGCCCTCTTTTCTCACCAGGGCTTGACCGGTGATGTTAGGCCATGCTAATATCCGAGTGGCGCACTCGGATATGCGATTCCCCACCAACACCTGCGGCGCCACCAGCACGAGACAATGGAGAAGAGCGGATTATGCTTCCAGCATTTGTTTTGTACCTGCGTGAGGGGCTTGAGGCAAGTCTCGTCGTCAGCATGCTGCTTGCGTCGCTGCACCAGTTGGGTCAGACACGCCAGATGCGCGCCGTGTGGACGGGTGTCGCGCTGGCGGTCCTCAGTGCGCTCGTCGGCGGGATCGTCATCTATGCCACTGTGCGCGAGTACGACGGTACAACCTTCCAGACTATTTTCGAGACCGGCACGTACCTGCTGGCCGTCGCGTTGCTGACCTATATGACCTTCTGGATGCAAACTCACAGCCGCACGCTGAAGAAGGAAATTTCCGCCAAGGCTGGCGCGGCAGGATCAGGCTTCGCGCTGGGGCTGCTAGCCTATACATTCGTCGGGCGCGAGGGGCTAGAGTCGGCTGTCTTCACGCTGGCCTTCGCCTTCCAGACGGACGGCTTGACGCTGATTCTCGGCGGGTTGCTCGGCATTCTGGCCGCTGTGGGCCTCTGCTTCATGATCTATCGCCTGGGCTATCGCCTCGATTTCCGCGTTTTCTTCCGCGTGATGGGCATCCTGCTCATCATCTTCGCGGCGGGTCTGCTCAGCAACGCCGTGCAGAACATGCAAGAGCTTGGCTGGATCTCTATCGGCACCACACAGCTTTGGAGCACCGCGCACATCCTCTCGCAAGAAAGTCCCATCGGCGACCTGCTGCACGGCATCGTCGGCTATGCCGAAGCGCCGACGATGCTTCAGGCGCTGGCCTACTCGGTCTACGTCGTGCTGGCGGGCGCGTTCTTCTGGCGGCTGACCCGCAAGCCGCAGGCGCCCGTCGCCGCTCCGGCGACCTCGTCATCCACGCTGCCAGTACCCCCAGCCGTCTCTCCGAAGCAGGCGTAGATGGGTTTTGCAGTCAACAGTCGCATATTACAGGGGCGCATGCTGTGCGCCCCGGTACGGCTTAACAGTTCACGGCGAAACTTCGAGTCATTCGCGTCTTGACACCTTGAAAAGCGGTGTGATATACTCTTTTTCTGCGGGGTTTTACGCATCGTGCGGTAGCATGGTGTGTTGCGCTGTTCACACGCGCTAGCGGCTCGCCTCTTCTGAGGGCGAAGGCGAGTCCCTCAAGGCTTCAGCATTTCTCGCGAGTTGCTCGCGATAGTTTTCGCATCCGGCGGCGCGGTCGGGTGGAGAACGATCATAACACCACACGCAATCGGACACTTCAACAGATTCGCACACGTGCCAGAGTATCCAGGTCCAGTGTTTTCGCCAGAAAACGATGGACCCGTTGGCGCGTGCGCGCTGTTTGCGCGGTTGCCTGGTGTGGCCTTTTGGGTGGCGCCTGTGACGCTTCTGCCCGCACGTTCGACGTTCTTCATATTACACGGAATGAGCGCTATGTTCAACAGATATCTTTCACCATCGGTTTTGTCTCCGTGTTTTTCCGGCGCATCGTCTGGGAAGTTCGTTCGCCTCCGGGAGGCAGGCGCACGGCAATCCTGGATACCTGTCATTCCGTAGGCGGTTTCATTGTCTCTGGTTTCCCCTTTTGGTCTTGTCGCCGCAGCGCCGCGGCGCGGACCACAGCAGCGCGTAGGTTGTCCCGTTTTATCCAGCACGTCTCTTTCCTGGTGATCGCGCGGCTCGTTGTCTCTTGCGCTCCGCGATGGCTTCTTTGCCTCTGCGGGGCCACCAATCCCGGCACACCACAGCGAACGACGTAGGCGACTGGCGAGAGGAGTTCTTTCCGCATGGCATTGAGCACAACCGTCTCTCTCCCTGAGCGCGTAAGTTTCGCGCGGATTCCTGATATCCGCGCCATGCCCAATCTCATTCAGGTGCAACTCGACTCCTTCGAGTGGTTCAAGCGCGAGGGATTGCGCGAGCTATTCGACGAGATTTCACCGATTGAGGATTTTACTAACAAGAACCTGAAGCTCGAATTCATCGTTCCCGATGAGCCGTATGGCCAGCCCAAGTATACCGAGGACCAGTGCCGCGAGCGCGACGCGACCTATGCCGCGCCGCTCTACGTCAAGGCACGGCTGACCTATAAGGAAACCGGCGAGATTCAGGAAAAAGACATCTTCATGGGCGATTTCCCGCTCATGACACGCGAAGGCACGTTCATCATCAATGGCGCAGAGCGCGTAGTGGTCAGTCAGCTCGTGCGCTCGCCTGGCGTGTATTTCACGGCGGATGTCGAGCCGATCACTGGTCGCGAGATGTTCGCCGCCAAGCTAATTCCGAATCGCGGCGCGTGGCTCGAATTCGAGACCAGCAACAAGGACATCATCTCCGTCAAAATTGACCGCAAGCGCAAGATTCCCATCACCACGCTGCTGCGCGCGATGGGCGCTATCGGCGACCGTGATCGCGGCAAGACGGACCGCACGCCCGACCTGCGGACGGATGAGGGCATTCTCGCCGCGTTCGCCGATGTGGATACCGGCGAGCATCGCCGCATGCCCAGCGAACATCATCATTTCATCCGCACCACGCTCGATAAAGATCCGGTGAAGTCGCCCGACGAGGCGCTGCTGGAAGTCTATCGCAAGCTGCGTCCGGGTGATCCGGCAACGCTGGAAAACGCGCGCAATCTGGTGAACAATCTGTTCTACCACGAGCGCCGCTATGACCTGGGCAACGTGGGCCGCTATAAGCTGAATCGCAAGCTCGATCTGGCGATTCCGCAGACCGTGCGTACACTCACCCAGGATGACGTGGTGGCGATTGTGCGTCGCATGATTGCGCTCAACAACGGCAACGGCAAGAAAGACGACATTGACCACCTGGGCAACCGCCGGGTGCGCAGCGTCGGCGAGCTGATTCAGACGCAGTTCCGCGTGGGCCTGCTGCGGATGGAGCGCGTCGTCAAAGAGCGCATGGCCATCACCCAGGATCCGTCGCAGGCCTCGCCGAACCAGCTCATCAACATCCGTCCAGTGGTGGCGGCGATGAAAGAGTTCTTTGGCGGCAGCCAGCTCTCACAGTTCATGGATCAGACCAACCCGTTGGCCGAGATCGGCCACAAGCGGCGCCTTTCGGCGTTGGGTCCGGGCGGCCTCTCGCGTGACCGCGCGGGATTCGATGTGCGCGACGTTCACCACTCGCACTATGGCCGCATCTGCCCGATTGAGACGCCGGAAGGCCCGAACATTGGTCTGATCGGCAACCTGGCGACCTTCGGCAAGATCAACGACTACGGCTTCATCGAGACGCCGTATCGCAAGGTGATTCATGCGCTGCCCGCCGACCACCCCGATCTCGTCGGGCGTGTGCTGGCGCGCGACGTGAAAGACGCCAAAGACAACGTAGTTGCCGAAGGCGGCACGCTGGTAGATGAGGCGCTGGCCGCGACACTGGCGAAGAAGCTGGGCGCGCAAGAAGTGCCGATCAAGGCGTGGGTCTCGACCGAGGTGGATTACCTGACCGCCGACGACGAAGAACGCTCGGTGATCGCGCAGGCAAACGTGCCACTTGATGAGGACGGCCACTTCTTCAGCGAGCGCGTGCTCGCGCGCTACAACGGCGATTTCGTGCGTGAGAGCGCCAATCGCATTGACTATATGGATGTTGCGCCGAAGCAGACCGTTAGCGTCGCGGCGGCGTTGATCCCGTTCCTGGAGCACGACGACGTGAACCGCGCCTTGATGGGCGCGAACATGCAGCGCCAGGCGGTGCCGCTGCTGCGCCCGCAGTCGCCGATTGTCGGTACGGGCATCGAGCGGCAGGTGGCCAAAGACTCCGGCCATGTAGTGGTCGCGGAGACCGATGGCACGGTGGTCAGTTCCACGGCGCGCCAGATCGTCATTCTGGACGATGATGGCGTGGAGCATGTCCACAAGCTGCGCAAGTTCGTGCGCTCGAACCAGGGCACCTGCATGAATCAGCGGCCCATCGTCACCAAGGGCGACCGCGTGGCGGAGGGTCAGCCCGTTGCCGATAGCTCTTCGACGGAAAACGGCGAGCTGGCGCTGGGCCAGAATATCCTGGTGGCCTTCATGGCCTGGGAGGGCGGCAACTTTGAGGACGCCATCCTGATTAGCGAGCGCATCGTGCGCGAAGACCTGTTCACCAGCATCCACATCGAAAAGCACGAGGTGGAGGCGCGCGATACCAAGCTCGGCCCGGAAGAGATCACCCGCGACATTCCAAACGTCGGTGAGGAGGGTCTGCGGAATCTGGACGAGCGCGGCATCGTCTTCATCGGTGCAGAGGTCGGCCCTGGCGACATCCTCGTTGGCAAGATCACGCCGAAGGGCGAGACCGAGCTAACGGCAGAAGAGAAGCTGTTGCGGGCCATCTTCGGCGAGAAGGCGCGCGAGGTGAAAGACACATCGCTGCGCGTGCCCCACGGCGAGCGCGGCAAGGTCGTCGAGGTCAAGGTGTTCTCGCGCGACAACAACGATGAGTTGCCGCCGGGCGTCAATCAGCTTGTGCGCGTCGCCATCGCCCAGAAGCGCAAGATCGGCGCGGGCGACAAGATGGCGGGTCGTCACGGCAATAAGGGCGTCATCAGCCGCGTGCTGCCAATCGAAGATATGCCGTTCTTGCCGGACGGCACACCGGTGGACATCATTCTGAATCCGCTGGGCGTGCCGCACCGCATGAACATCGGCCAGATCATGGAAACGCATCTGGGCTGGGCGGCGGAGAAGCTGGGCATGAAGGTGGCCAGCCCCGTCTTCGACGGTGCGCCGGAAAACGACATCGAAAAGCTGCTCGATCAGGCGGGCCTGCCCGCCAGTGGCAAAGTGCAACTGTATGACGGGCGCACGGGCGATCCGTTCGACCAGGAAGTGACCGTTGGCTATATCTATATGCTCAAGCTGGCCCACCTGGTGGAAGATAAGGTGCATGCCCGCTCGACCGGCCCGTACAGCCTCATCACTCAGCAGCCGCTCGGTGGTAAGGCGCAGTTCGGCGGTCAGCGCTTCGGCGAGATGGAGGTGTGGGCGCTCGAAGCCTACGGCGCCTCGAACATCTTGCAGGAAATTCTGACGGTGAAATCCGATGACGTGGTGGGTCGTGTCAAGACCTACGAGGCCATCGTCAAGGGCGAGCAGATCATGGAGCCGGGCGTGCCCGAATCCTTCAAGGTGCTCGTCAAGGAGTTGCAGAGCCTGGGCATCAACGTTGAGGTGCTCAACGAGGATGAACAGCGCATCCAGTTCATCGAGGACGCGGCGACCGATACGGTGCCGGAGCTTGGCATCAATCTGAGCGGCTTCGAGAACGAGTAGCCCGCGTGAGGCGAGGAACACTGGCGGAACGGGAGCCGCGGGGCCCCTTTCGCCACCTCTGTCTCAGTATTCAGGTCATGTCCCGCGGTGGCAGCGCCGAAAAGGCGGTCGGAAAGGAGATGGGCGGCAGACGCTCGCGATAGGCTAGGTCGCGGGAGGGCACGCCGCCTCACCCTATGCTCGAAGTAAACGATTTCGACGCCATCCGCATTAGCCTCGCCAGCCCGGAGCAGATTCGCTCCTGGAGCTATGGCGAAGTCATTAAGCCGGAGACGATTAATTACCGCACGCTCAAGCCCGAGAAGGATGGCTTGTTCGACGAGCGCATTTTTGGTCCGACCAAGGACTGGGAGTGCTATTGCGGCAAGTACAAGCGTGTGCGATTCAAGGGCATTGTCTGCGATAAATGCGGCGTGGAGGTGACGCGCTCGAAGGTGCGCCGCGAGCGCATGGGCCACATTGAGCTTGCCTCGCCCGTCAGTCATATTTGGTATTTCAAGGGCACGCCGAGCCGCATTGGCCTGCTGCTCGATCTCTCGCCGCGCAATCTCGAACGCATCCTGTATTTCGCGCTCTACGTCGTGACGCAGGTAGACGAAGATGCGCGTGCGCAAGCGCTCGCCAATATCGAGGAAGGCATCGCGCGGCGCATCCAGGAGCGCGAAGAACTGGTGTCGGCGCAGATTACCGATATTCAGGCGCGCCGTGACGCCCGCATCGCCGAGCTTGAACATACGGCAGAGGCGGAGCGCGAGCGCATCGAACTGGACCGCGCCGAGCAGTTGCAGCAGGCGCGCCCAGCCGAAGACGACCTGCGGCGCGTGCTGAAAGAGAACATGGGCCAGGTGCTCATGGAGGACGCCATCTACACCCCAACTGGCGAGCGCATCGCCCAGCAGGGTGAGGTGGTCAGTTCCGCGCACATGGAGACGCTCGCCCGCATCGCGCAAGAGCACCGCGACCTGATCGTGGAGTCCGCCCGCAAGGATACGGACCGTGTGCGCGCCGAGGCCGAGCGCGATATCGAGCGCGCGCGCATGAACGCCGAAGGCGAGATTGGGACGATTCAAGACCAACTCGTGCAGGAATCCAGCGTGGTGCGCACCGAGATGGAATCGCGCCGCCGCGACCTGGAAAGCCTGAAGAAGGGTGATTTGCTGCAAGAGCAGCGCTACCGCGACCTGAAAGACCTGGAGTATTCGCTTCAGTCCGACAGCGAAGACCTGCTCGAAATCTTTGAGGCGGGCATGGGCGCCGAGGCGGTGCAGGAACTGCTGGCAGATGTGGACCTGGAAGACCTGGCCGTCAAGCTGCGCCAGGAGATTGACACCACATCGGGCCAGCGGCGCAAGAAGGCGACGAAGCGCCTCAGCGTGGTCGAAGCCTTCCGCAAGTCGGGCAATCGCCCGGAGTGGATGATTATGACCGTCCTGCCCGTGCTGCCGCCGGACCTGCGTCCGATGGTGCAGCTCGATGGCGGACGGTTCGCCACCAGCGACCTGAACGACCTCTACCGCCGCGTCATCAACCGCAACAACCGCCTCAAGCGGCTGCTAGAGCTTGGCGCTCCGGAGATCATCATCCGCAACGAGAAGCGCATGCTGCAGGAAGCCTGCGACGCGCTGATTGATAACGGGCGGCGTGGCCGCGCCGTGGCCGGTTCTGGCAACCATAAGCTCAAGAGCCTCTCCGACATGCTCAAGGGCAAGCAGGGCCGCTTCCGTCAGAATCTGTTGGGCAAGCGTGTGGACTATTCGGGCCGCTCGGTGATCGTAGTTGGCCCGGACCTCAAGCTGCACCAGTGCGGCCTGCCGAAGAAGATGGCTCTGGAACTCTTCAAGCCGTTCGTGATGCGCAAGCTCGTCGAGCACGGCCTCGCGCACAACATCAAGAGCGCGAAGCGGTTCGTCGAGCGCGTGCGCGGCGAAGTTTGGGACGTGCTCGAAGAGGTCATCAGCGACCATCCAGTGCTGCTGAACCGCGCGCCGACCCTGCACCGCCTGGGCATTCAGGCCTTCGAGGCAGTGCTGGTGGAGGGCAGCGCCATCCAGTTGCACCCGCTGGTCTGCTCGGCCTTCAACGCCGACTTCGACGGCGACCAGATGGCGGTCCACGTGCCGCTTTCTGAGCGCGCACAGGAAGAGGCGCGCACGCTGATGCTTTCGGCGCGCAATATTCTGCATCCCGCCCACGGCGAGCCGTCCATCGGCGCGTCGCAGGAGATCGTGCTCGGCTGCTACTATCTGACGATGGAGCGCCCCGACTTCACCGAGAAGAAGGCCCGCGCGCTCGCCGCCGAAGGGAAGCTCCCGGCAAAACTGGCGAAGCAGATCCCCTTCAGCGACGAAGAGTTGATCGCCAACCGGCTGGCGCGTGTCTTCGCCAATCCCAACGAAGCGCTGCTGGCCTACGACGACGGCCTGATTAAGCTTCAGGAGACGATCTTCGTCCGCCTGGAAAGCGGTCAGGTCTACACCGAGCCGGGCAAAGCGGCGGTGGTGGATGCGCACCGGCGCGTGAAGACGACGGTGGGCCGCATCCTCTTCAATGATGTGCTGCCAGAGCGGCTACGCTTTAAGAACTATCCGATGAAGAAGGAGAACTTGAAGCAGGTCATTGGTGAGTGCTTCAAGTATTACGGGCGCGAGCAGACGGCGGACCTGGCCGACCAGATCAAGCGGCTCGGGTTCCGCTACGCCACGCGCGGCGGCGCTAGCATCGCCATCAGCGATGTGATCGTGCCGCCAGAGCGCGAGGTGATTCTGGCGAAGGCCGATGAGAAGGTCAATCAGCTCGAAGAGGACTTCCGCGACGGTCTGATTACCGACCAAGAACGCTATCGCCAGGTGGTCAACGTGTGGACCGAAGCCACCGACGAGATCCAGAAGCTCGTGCAGGGCGTGCTGGATCCGTATGGCTCGATCTATACCATCGCCACCTCCGGCGCCACCAAGGCGAAGTTCCAGCAGATTCGGCAGTTGTCTGGCATGCGCGGCCTGATGGCCGACCCATCCGGGCGCATCATGGAGATTCCGGTACGCGGCAACTTCCGCGATGGCCTGAACGTGATGGAGTACTTCATCTCCAGTCACGGCGCCCGCAAGGGTCTGGCCGATACTGCTCTGCGTACCGCCGAATCGGGTTATCTGACCCGCCGCCTGATTGACGTGTCGCAGGATGTGATCGTGCAGATCCACGACTGCGGCACCACCGAGGGCGTTTGGATCACCGAGGAAGACAGCCTGGATATGGGCGAGCCGTTCCGCAACCGCATTAGCGGGCGCATTCTGGCCGCTCCGGTCGCTGGCTTCGACCACATCAGCGTCGGCATGGAGATTGACGACGACACCGCCGATGCCATGGCCGCCGCAGGCGTGAAGCGCGTGTACTGCCGCTCTGTGTTGCAGTGCCTCGCACCGCACGGCGTATGCAGCCTGTGCTACGGACGCAACCTCGGCGCGGGCGTGCTCGCTGGCTCCGGTGACGCGGTGGGCATCGTCGCGGCGCAGTCCATCGGTGAGCCTGGCACGCAGTTGACCATGCGGACCTTCCACACCGGCGGCATCGCCGGCGCGACCGATGACATCACCCAGGGGCTGCCGCGCGTCGAAGAGCTCTTCGAATCGCGCACACCCAAGGAAAAGGCCATCGTCACTGAGATTGACGGTCTCGTCGAGCTGCACGTCGAAGAGAACGGCGCGCGCAAGATCCGAATCGTCTCCGTGGATACCATCACCGTTGACGATCACACCCTGCCCGCCAAGACCGAGCTACTTGTCGAGAATGGCGCGCAGGTCGCCGAGGGCGATGTGTTGGCACGCCGGCCCAAGAGCGCGGGAGCGGACCGCGAAGTGGTCGCGCAGTCGGCGGGCTGGGTCCGCATCGAGCAGATGAGCGACAAGTCGTACCATCTCACCATTCAGGATCAAGCGCGTGACGAGCGCGAGTATCCGCTGCCTGCGGCGGCGAATATGAGCGTGGCTGAGGGCGCGCAGGTGCGGGCGGGCCAGCCGTTGACCACCGGCCTGATTGATCCGCAGGATGTGCTGCGCATCCAGGGGCGCGAGGCCGTGCAACTGTACCTCGTCAAAGAAGTGCAGAAGGTCTACCGCTCCACGGGTGTGTACATCAACGACAAACACATCGAGGTCATCATCCGCCAGATGCTGCGGCGCGTGCGCATTGATGATCCCGGTGATACTGACCTGCTGCCAAATGACCTCGTGGATCGTTTCCACTATGAGGAGACCAACGCGCGTGTGCTGGCAGAGGGTGGCGATCCGGCCACCGCAAGCACCGTGCTGCTGGGTGTGACCAAGGCGTCGCTGAATACGGATAGCTTCCTCTCGGCGGCATCCTTCCAGGAGACGACGCGCGTGCTGACGGAGGCTGCGATCTCCGGCGCGACGGATCATCTGGTGGGCCTGAAAGAGAACGTCATCATCGGCAAGCTGATTCCCGCTGGTACCGGTGTGGAGCAGCGGCGCGAACTGCGTGAGCGGCAGCGCCAGGAGCGGCTTGCGGCGGCGATGGCGAATTCTAGCCTGGCGGCATTTGGTCTCGGTAGTGGACCTACCACGGGTGGCCTCCTGGGAGCGGGAGGCAACGATGACTTCGGGGATCTGGGGATAGTTGACAGTTTCCCGGAGGAATGATACCATTACATATCGTGCGCCAGATATGCTCACGGCGCGGACGTGTACGCACGTTACGCTACGCACTGCGCCGTGAGCGCTCGCAAGCGTCTGGCTCAGTGGCTAGATGAGGGTTGAAACAACATTGCCGACGATTAATCAGCTCGTGCGCAAGGGCCGAGGCAAAAAGGTCCGCAAGAGTAAGGCGCCGGCGTTGCAGTTCTCCTACAACGCATTGAAGAACCGCACGCTGCGCATGCCTGGCGCGCCACAGAAGCGCGGCGTTTGCACGCAAGTGCGTACCATGACGCCGAAGAAGCCGAACTCAGCGTTGCGGAAGATTGCCCGCGTGCGCCTGACCAACCAGTACGAGGTCACCGCCTACATTCCAGGCGAGGGCCACAACCTGCAAGAGCACTCCGTCGTGTTGATTCGCGGCGGGCGTGTGAAAGATCTGCCGAGCGTCCGCTACCACATTGTGCGCGGCACGCTCGACAGCGAAGGTGTGCAGAAACGTCGCCAGGGCCGCTCGAAGTACGGCGCGAAGCGACCGAAGGCCGGGCAGGCGGCAGCGGCTCGCCGCTAGCCAGCGCCGCCCGGCGCGACTGGCCGAAACCGGCTCTTCCGGCGTCTTTGCCGCGATGAGCCAGGTCGGCGAAATACTCCGGCTGGCCGCGAATGGCGCGCCAGCATTGTTGGACGTTCTCCGCTCCGGGGAGCAGACGCTTCCCAAGCCAATTGGCGCAGGAGTTGGAAAGACCTCCAACTGGTGGGGTGCCGGGGCCTGTGCCTTGGTACCCTTCGCGCTGTCTGGCACAAGAGGAGAAATCGAGCCTATGCCTCGACGCGGTACGGTCCCACACCGAGTGGTGCTGCCGGACCCCAAGTACAACAACCGAAACATCACACGGATGGTTGGCCGCCTCATGTGGGACGGCAAGCGCAGCCTCGCCGAGCGCATCATCTACGATGCGCTGGACCTCATCGAACAGCGCGCGAAGCGCCCGCCGATTGAAGTCTTCGAGCAGGCTTTGCGCGCGGCCCAGCCCGTGCTGGAAGTCAAGCCCCGGCGTGTCGGCGGCGCCACCTATCAGGTGCCCGTTGAGATCCGTGGTGATCGCAAGATGGCGCTGGCAATGCGCTGGTTGATTGCCGCTGCGCGCAATCGCCCAGGCAAAACCATGGCTGAGAAGCTGGCAAACGAACTGATGGATGCCGCTGCCGGCCAGGGCGCAACGATTCGTAAGCGTGACGAAACCCATAAGATGGCGGAGTCGAACAAGGCTTTCGCCCATTATCGCTGGTAAAGACAGCGGCCAAGAGGAGCTATGGCCACCAGAGAATATCCCCTCGAAAGAACGCGGAATATTGGCATCATCGCCCACATTGACGCGGGCAAGACCACCACAACGGAGCGCATTCTCTTCTACACCAAGAAGATCCACAAGATCGGCGAAGTGCATGAGGGCGCCGCGACGATGGACTGGATGCCCCAGGAGCAGGAGCGCGGCATCACGATCACGTCTGCCGCCACCACATGCTTCTGGCTGAACCACCGCATTAATATCATTGACACCCCGGGACACGTGGATTTCACGGTCGAGGTCGAGCGTTCTCTGCGTGTCCTGGATGGCGGCGTCGTCGTATTTGATGCGGTCGCTGGCGTCGAGCCACAGTCCGAGACCGTGTGGCGCCAGGCCGACAAATACGACGTGCCGCGCATCTGCTTCGTGAACAAGATGGACCGCATCGGCGCGAACTTCTGGCGCACGGTGGAGATGATCCGCGAGCGGCTGGGCGCGGTGCCCGTGCCGATCCAGATCCCGATCGGCGCGGAGAGCAATTTTAAGGGCTATGTTGACCTGATCGAGATGCAGGGCGTCATCTTTGTGGACGACCTTGGCACCAAATCTGAAGCGACCGAGATTCCAGCGGACCTCGTCGAAGATGCGCGCAAGCACCGCGAGACGATGGTGGAGTTGATCGCCGAGACCGACGAGGAACTGATGATGAAGTACCTCGAGGGCGAAACGATCAACAACGACGAACTGCGGACGGCCCTGCGCGCCGCGACCATCGCCAACAAACTGGTTCCCGTGCTCTGCGGCACCGCGCTAAAGAACAAGGGCGTGCAGGCGATGCTCGACGCGGTGGTGACGTATCTGCCATCGCCGCTGGATATTCCCGCGCCGACCGCCATATCGCTCAAGACCGATGAAGAAGTGCAGCTTGTGGTCAGTGACGACGCACCGTTCGTGGCGCTGGCTCACAAGGTCGTCGCCGATCCGTTCGTCGGACGCCTGACCTATATGCGCGTCTATTCCGGCAAGCTGGACGCTGGCTCGTATGTCTACAATGCGGTCAAGGGCCAGAAAGAGCGTGTTGGACGCCTCTTGCAGATGCACGCGAATCACCGTGAAGACATCGAACGCATCTACGCGGGCGACATCTGCGCGGTGGTCGGTCTGAAGAACACCTTCACCGGTGACACGCTCTGCGACCAGGACCACCCGGTGCTTCTCGAATCCATCACCTTCCCGGAGCCGGTGATCTCGATTGCCATCGAGCCGAAGACGCGCGCCGATCAAGATAAGATGGGCATCGCGCTTGGCCGCCTGGCCGAAGAAGACCCGACCTTCAAGGTGCATACCGACGAAGATTCCGGCCAGACGATCATTCGGGGTATGGGCGAGCTTCACCTTGAGGTCATCGTGGATCGCATGTTCCGCGAGTTCAAGGTTGAAGCCAATGTGGGCCGCCCCCAGGTGGCCTACCGCGAGACCATCACTACCCAGGCCCAGGCCGAAGGCCGCTTCGTCCGTCAGTCCGGCGGTCGCGGCCAGTACGGCGACGTATGGATTCGGGTCGAGCCGCTGGAACGCGGCAAGGGCTTCGAGTTCGTCAACGGCATCGTCGGCGGTGTGGTGCCGCGCGAATACATCAAGCCGACCGAAGAGGGCGTGAAAGAGGCGCTGGAGAATGGTGTCATCGCGGGCTATCCGATGGTAGATGTCCGCGCGACGCTCTATGACGGCTCCTACCACGACGTGGACTCCTCGGAAATGGCGTTTAAGACCGCCGGATCCATGGGCTTCCGCGCCGCGACGCAGAAGGCCAGCCCGATCCTGCTTGAGCCGATCATGAAGGTCGAGGTCACGACCTCGCCCGATTTCTACGGCGATGTGCTGGGCGACCTCAGCCGCCGCCGTGGCCACATCGTCGGCAACGAGGAGCGCGGCGGCACACAGGTGATCCGGGCGCACGTGCCGCTGGCCGAGATGTTCGGCTATGTCAACGAACTGCGTTCGATGACCAGTGGTCGCGCATCCTACTCGATGGAGTTCGACCATTACGCTGAAGTGCCTCGCAATATTGCCGAGGAGATCAAGGCGAAGTCGCAGGGCAAGCCCAATCGCGCCTAGTCGCGAGCAGGAATGAGGCATCTGGGAGCAGCAGCGCGCTGCTGCTCCCACACCGCCAGACAGAGCGAGAGATGCGGTCTCTCGCAACCGGCGGGAAGGAGAGAGGACCAATGGCGAAGCAGAAATTTGTGCGGAGCAAGCCGCATGTGAATGTGGGGACGATCGGGCACATTGACCATGGCAAGACGACGCTGACCGCGGCGATCACCAAGGTGCTGGCGCAGGCGGGCCGGGCCAAGTACACCGCCTTCGACCAGATCGACAAGGCGCCCGAAGAGCGCGAGCGCGGCATCACCATCGCCATCGCCCACGTCGAGTACGAGACCGACGCCCGCCACTACGCCCATGTGGACTGCCCGGGCCACGCCGACTACATCAAGAACATGATCACCGGCGCCGCGCAGATGGACGGCGCGATCCTGGTGGTCTCGGCCCCTGATGGCCCGATGCCGCAGACGCGCGAGCACATCCTGCTGGCGCGGCAGGTGGAGGTGCCGGCGATGGTGGTCTTCCTCAACAAGGTGGACATGCTCGACGACGAGGAGCTGCTCGAACTGGTGGAGCTGGAGGTGCGCGAGCTGCTCAGCAAGTACGACTTCCCCGGCGACGAGGTGCCGATCGTGCGGGGCTCGGCGCTCAAAGCGTTGGAGAGCCAGGGCGACCTCTCGCGCGCCGACACGGCGGCGGCGCCGATCTGGGCGCTGATGGACGCGGTGGACGCCTACATCCCGACCCCGCCACGGCCCACCGATCAACCGTTCCTGATGCCGGTCGAAGACGTGTTCTCGATCAAGGGGCGGGGCACGGTGGTCACCGGGCGGATCGAGCGCGGCACGGTCAAGGTCGGCGAGAGCGTGGAGATTGTCGGCTTTGCCGAGGCGGCGCGCACCGTGACCTGCACCGGGGTCGAGATGTTCCAGAAGACGCTGGACCAGGGCGAGGCCGGCGACAACGTGGGGTGTTTGCTCCGGGGAGTGGAGCGCAACGAGATCGAGCGCGGGCAGGTGCTGGCCAAACCCGGCAGCATCAAGCCGCACAAGCGCTTCGCGGCGCAGGTGTATGTGCTCAGCAAAGAAGAGGGCGGGCGGCACACGCCATTCTTCAATGGCTATCGGCCGCAGTTCTACATTCGCACCACCGATGTGACCGGCCAGATTATCCTGCCCGAAGGGATGGAGATGATCATGCCGGGCGACAACGTCAGCATCGAGGTGGAGTTGCACACCCAGGTGGCGCTCGAAGACGGGTCGCGCTTCGCGATTCGTGAGGGTGGACGCACCGTCGGCTCGGGCGTCGTCACCAAGGTCATTTCATAGCACAGGCTGGCCCCGTTCCACAGGGAGCGGGGCCAGATGTTGTATACTGATATATTGCGCGCATGAGTTCGGTCGTGTGCGAGAGACTACGGCAACTGCCATATATGTCTGGCGAGCGGCTAGGCGTTTTGGGTAGGCGTCGTGGCGGTTGGGGCGGTTTCGCCCGTTGTAACATGCGCCCCTTTGCGCGTATCGCGGGGGGACGCGAAGCGCTTGTAGCGAGAGCGGCAAAGAAAGAGCGGAGATGGCTACCACAACGAAACAGCGCATCCGCATCCGGTTGAAGGCCTACGACCACCGGATACTGGATCAGTCCGCGGCGCAGATCGTCGAGACGGCGCAGAATACTGGCGCGCGGGTCTCAGGTCCGGTGCCGCTGCCCACGCGCATCGAGAAGTACACCGTGCTGCGATCCCCATTTATTGACAAAGACTCCCGCGAGCAGTTTGAGATGCGCACCCACAAGCGCCTCATAGACATCGTGGAGCCGACCCCCAAGACGGTGGAAGCCCTGACACGGCTGAATCTGCCAGCGGGTGTGGATATCGAGATCAAGCTCTAGCGTGTAATGTTGGATTGCCGACGTGCGGCGTCGGCACGAGGGGCAAGACGCTCGGAAGGCGCGATATTTCAGCGCCGCGTGTCTACGGTCCCGTCTACGGACCTTGTGAGTGGGCACGTCCCTGATGAGTGGTGGAGCATTCAGCGCCGCCAAAGTCTCAACGGCCTCATCAGCGAACGAGTATCTGGCGCCTTGTACTGCGCGCCGCGGGAGAAAGAAGCATGCTCAGTGCATTGCTGGGCCGGAAAGTGGGCATGACCCAGATTTTTGGCCCAAACGGCGTGGCGATTCCCGTCACGGTGATCGAGGCTGGCCCCTGCACCATCACCCAGGTGAAGACGGCTGCCACCGACGGCTATGAGGCCGTGCAACTTGGCTTCGGCGAAGTCAAGCTCAAACATGTGACGCGCCCGATGCTTGGCCATCTCGGCCATGCGCTGCCGCAGACCCCGCGTCAGCGGCGCAAGCAGCAGTTGCAGCAGGCGAAGTCTCGCCAGGAGGCGCGCAAGAAGACTGCCAGCGCGGCATCCGAGACCGAAGCCGATGTGGCCGAGGCCACAGCGACGAAGGGCAGCGCGAAGCAGCAGCCGAGCGCGAAACGTCGCCGTGGCTCTGCAATGGAACTCGGTCCGTTCAAGATCCTGCGCGAAGTGGAGCTTATCAGCGGCGACCAGCCAGCGGTGGGTGACACGGTAGATGCCGCGATGTTCGCCACTGGCGAGCGCGTAGACATCA
This sequence comes from Ktedonobacterales bacterium, assembly GCA_030167145.1. Lineage (GTDB taxonomy): Bacteria > Chloroflexota > Ktedonobacteria > Ktedonobacterales > JADMIN01 > SMAG-U1939. Next base: position 3,120,610 of record CP126532.1, read on the forward strand.
TCGGCACCTCGAAAGGCAAAGGCTTCGCGGGCGTGATGAAGCGCCACGGCTTCGGCGGCGGCCAGCGCACGCACGGTCAGTCCGACCGCGCGCGCGCGCCTGGCTCGATTGGCCCTGGCACCACCCCAGGACGTGTTTTCAAGGGCACGCGCATGGCGGGCCGCATGGGCAACGACCGCATCACCATCAAATCGCTCGAAGTGGTGCAGACCGATGCCACACGCAATCTGCTGGTGATCAAAGGCTCGATCCCCGGCCCGAACGGTTCCGTGGTGATGATCCGCAAGGGAGCCGAACAGATGGCCCTGGCAGCGCGGAGCGGCGCGTCCGCACGACGCTCGTAAGCGGGGATGAGGAGACAGAATATGCCCTCCGCGAATGTATATGACATGGACGGCAATGTCGTCCGGCAAGAAGAGCTAGACCGCCACGTCTTTGGCGAGCGCGTCAACGTCGGCTTGCTACATCAGGTCGTGACGGCGCAACTGACCAACCGCCGCCAGGGAAACGCGAACACCAAAACGCGCGCCGAGGTCAGCGGCGGCAACAAGAAACCGTATCGCCAGAAGGGCACGGGCCGCGCCCGTCAGGGTTCCACCCGCGCGCCGCATTTTCGTGGCGGCGGCACGGTCTTTGGCCCGCAGCCGCATGATTACGACCGCGCGATCCCGCGCAAGATGAAGCGTCTGGCGATCCGCTGCGCGCTCTCAGACCGCGCGGCGGAAGGCCGCATCCTGCTGATGGATGAACTGACCTTCGAAGCGCCGAGTACCCGCGACATGGAGAATCTGCTCAACAGTCTGCCGCTAGAGCGCCACGTGCTGTTGTTGCTGCCCGATCACAACGACAACGTGATCCTCTCCGCGCGCAACATCCGCCGTGTGAAGCTTGGCAATGTGGCCTCTATCAACGTGGTCGAGATTCTCAAATACGACCATCTGCTGATGCCGGTGGCCTCCGTCGAGAAAATCGTCGCCATGTTCGGCGAAGCTGCGGACGACGCGCTCCAGATGAAGCGCCATCCCGCCGTGGTCTATCGCCGCCAGAAGGTGCGCGCACTGCACGCCGCCGCGCTCGCCGCCAAGCAAAGCGACGCGCCCGCGCCCAAAAAGCCGAGCACGCGCAAAGCCAGTCGGACTGAGGAGAAGTAAGTCATGGAGATTACCGAAATCATCCGGCGCGGCATCATCACCGAGAAAAGCGTCTCTATGCAGAGCACGAGCCGCCCCGATGGCACCATCGTGCCGCGCTATGTCTTCCAGGTGGCGCTGGAAGCGAACAAGTACCAGATCAAACAAGCTATTGAAGCGCTCTTTCCAGATGTCACCGTGCTCAACGTGAACACGATGCGCATGCCAGGCAAGGCGCGCACTACCCGCACGCGCAAAGGGATCTATACCAAAGAAGCGCGTCCGTGGAAGAAGGCGATTGTGACGTTGGCCGACGGCCAGTCCATCGCGGAGCTACAGGCTTAGCCTGGGCCGGAGAGGAAACGCGAGAATGCCTATTCGCATTTACCGGCCGACGTCGCCTGGACGGCGCGGCATGTCGGTCTCCACATTCGAGGAGATCACGCGCTCACGCCCTGAACGCTCGCTCATCGAGAAGAAAACCTCGAAGGCTGGGCGCAACAACCAGGGCCGCATCACCGCCCGCCATCGTGGCGGCGGTGTCAAGAAGCGCTATCGCATCATTGATTTCAAGCGCAACAAATTCGGTGTTCCGGCCAAGGTCTTCTCCATTGAGTATGACCCGAACCGTTCGGCGCGCATCGCCCTGCTGCACTATGTAGATGGCGAAAAGCGCTACATCCTGGCCCCCAACGGCCTCAAGGTCGGCGACCGCATCATGAGCGGCCCCGAAGCTGAGGTCCGTGTGGGCAATGCCCTGCCGCTGAAGAACATCCCCACCGGCACGGTGATCCATAACATTGAGTTGCATCAGGGGCGCGGCGGCCAGATGGTCCGCAGCGCAGGCACGGCGGCGCAGCTCATGGCCAAAGAGGGCGATTACGCCCAGGTACGCTTGCCTTCGGGCGAGCAGCGGCTGGTGCATATCAACTGCATCGCCACTATCGGTCAGGTCGGCAACCTCGACCACGAGAACATCCGCATCGGCAAGGCCGGTCGCTCGCGCTGGATGGGCAAGCGCCCACACGTGCGCGGCTCGGTGATGAATCCGGTGGATCACCCGCACGGTGGTGGTGAGGGCCGCGCGCCCATCGGCGGACAGCCGCAGACCCCCTGGGGCAAGCCCGCGTTGGGATATCGCACCCGCGCCAACAAGCGTACCGATAAGTTTATTGTCCGCCGCCGCAATGCCGGTAGGGGCCGGTAGCCGGAGCGAGGAGACGTTTCGATGTCACGTTCGACGAAGAAAGGCCCCTACATTCATCCTTCCCTGCTCAAAAAAGTGCAGGGGATGACGCGGGGCGGCGAGAAGCGCATGATCAAGACCTGGTCGCGCGCCTCCACCATCATTCCACACATGGTCGGGATGACGATTGGTGTGCATAACGGCAAGCAGCACGTGCCAATCTACATCACCGAAAACATGGTCGGTCACAAGCTGGGCGAGTTCGCGCCGACACGCCACTTCCGCGGCCACGCGGGCGGGCGGAGCGAGCGCACCACGTCCGTTCGGTAATTGGGGAGGAACCAATGCAGGCACGTGCCATTGCCACGAATGTCGGGCATCCACCCCGCAAAGTCCGCCGGGTGACCGATGCCATCAAAGGGCGCCGCGTCGGCGAGGCGCTCGCCATTCTCAAGTTCCTGCCGAACATGCCCGCACGCGATGTCTATCACGTGCTCGCATCGGCGGCGGCGAATGCCGAGAACAATTACGGCGCCGACCCGGATCGCCTCTGGGTCGTCAACGCCATCGCCGACGAGGGCATGAAGATCAAGCGCTTCCGCGCGCGGTCGCATGGTCGCGCGTCGAAGATTCTGCGGCGTTCCACACACGTCACGGTGATCGTCACCGATGATGTCGCCGACATTCCCTTGAGCGTTCGAGGCTAACAGGAAGCAGAGGAGGTATTTGCTTGGGGCATAAAGTTAATCCAAACGGCTTCCGGCTCGGCGTCATCAAGGGCTGGGACTCGCGCTGGTATGCCGGACGCAACTATAAGGACCTCGTCTACGAGGATTACAAACTGCGTCAACTCATCAACAAACGGCTCGCCAATGCCGGCGTGGCGCGCATTGAAATCGAGCGGCTCGCTGGCACCCAGATCAGCATCTCGATTCACACCGCCAAGCCCGGCATCGTCATCGGCAAGAACGGCGAGAACGTCGAACGCTTGCGTCAGGCGCTCGAAATAGCGGCCAAGAAAAAGGTGCGCCTCTCCATTCTTGAGATTCGCAATCCCGAGGTCGAGGCTATCCTGATCGCACGTGGCATCGCCGAACAGATCGAGAAGCGTATCTCGTTCCGCCGCGCGATGAAGCAAGCGGTGCAGAAAGCCATGCGCCAGGGCGCCAAAGGCGTCAAGGTCATCATGGGTGGCCGCTTGGGTGGCGCGGAAATCGCGCGCACGGAGAAAGAAGTCGAGGGCAGCGTACCCTTGCAAACCCTCCGCGCCAACATAGACTACGGCCTGGCCGAAGCCCACACCACCTACGGCGTGATCGGCATCAAAGTGTGGGTCTACCACGGCGATGTGCTGCCAGAGCGGCAGCGCGCCGAGGGCCTGCTCTCTGGCGCTGGCTCGTCGGCCACTCCCGCCCCCATGGGCGGCGAGCGCGGCGGACGCGGTCCGCGTGGCGAAGGCCGTGGCGGCCCACGTGGCGAAGGTCGCGGTGGACCTCGCGGTGAGGGCCGTGGCGCACCACGTGGCGAGGGACGCCCTGGCGAAGGCCGTGGCGCGCCGCGTGGTGAAGGTCGCCCCCCGATGGGTGATCGTGCCCCCCGCGCGCCACGTGGTGAAGGTCGCCCAGCGGGTGAGCGCGCCCCCCGCGCGCCAAGGGCCGAGGGTCGCCCCGCCGGTGAGCGCGCGCCACGCGCGCCACGCGCCAGTGTGCCTCCTACAGCAGAGACAGCGACGCAGCCCGAAATGCCGGTCAGCGACGTGACCCCTACGGCGCAGCCGGAGACGACATCCACGCCCGAAAACGGATCGAACGGATCGAACGGATCGAACGAATAGTCGCGCAGCGGACGCGCGCGGCGTCCGAGAGTTGAAACATAGTTCTGGTTGGCCTTGGGCCGTCTCGTGACGGTGTACGTCCTCAATGACTGGGGCAAAGTACACGGCGGGCGGCAGCGGCCAACCAACTGGAGCAGATGCCATGTTATTGGCGCCAAATCGAACCAAATTCCGCAAGCAGCATCGCGGACGCATGCGCGGTGAAGCTCACCGTGGCAACACCATCGCCTTTGGCGAGTTCGCCCTGCAAGCACAGGAACCGGTGTGGCTCGAAGCGCGGCAGATCGAAGCCGCTCGTATCGCCATCAACCGCTACATCAAGCGCGGTGGTAAAGTCTGGATCCGCGTCTTCCCCGACAAGCCCGTCTCCTCCAAGCCTGCGGAAACCCGCATGGGATCCGGTAAAGGCGCGACCGACCATTGGGTTGCCGTCGTCAAGCCGGGCCGCATCCTGTTCGAGTTGAGCGGCGTGCGCGAGGAAGTCGCTAAAGAAGCGATGCGGCTCGCGGCCAACAAGCTGCCCATTCACACCAAGTTTCTCGTCAAGCAGGAGGCCGAAGGTGTCGAAGCTTAACGAACGACGCCGCGAAATCCGGGCGATGACCGTGCGTGAAGCGCAGCAAGAGCTAGCCACATTGCGGCGCAGGCTCTTTGACCTGCGCTTGCAGCACGAGCGCGGCGAAGTCAAGAACAACCGCCTCTTTGCCCAGACGAAGGTGGATGTCGCCCGCCTGATGCAGCACCTCGGCGATTTGCAGCATGCCGCGCAGGTCGCGGCAGAGGGTGGCCTGGACGACGAAGAGACCGCTGAGGCGGTCAGCGAGGAGCAGGCATGAGCACGGAAACCATTTCCAACGCCGCTGCCGGTGGCCAGCCTGCCCAGAAGCAGCAAGGTCGCCGTCAGCAAAAGATTGGGCGCGTCACCAGCGACAAGATGCAAAAGACCATCGTCGTCGCCGTTGAATCGCTCAAGCGTGACCGCCTCTACAAACGCACCTACAAATACACGAAAAAGTTCAAGGCGCACGACGAAACCAACTCAGCGCGCATCGGCGACACGGTGCGCATCGAAGAGACACGCCCGCTGAGCAAAGATAAACGCTGGCGGCTCGTCGAGATCATCAAGCGCGCCGTGCAGGTGAAGTCTGTCGAAGAGGTCACGCGCGAGCTGGACCCCAACCGGGAAGACGAGGAGCGCTAGCATGATTCAGCCTCAGACACGTCTGCGGGTGGCCGATAACACCGGCGCCAAAGAGATCATGTGCATCCGCATCCTCGGTGGCTCGCGCAAGCGCTACGCGACCGTCGGCGATCTGATCAAAGCGTCGGTCAAGCAGGCCGCGCCGAACGGCTCCGTCAAAAAGGGCGAAGTTGTCACGGCGGTGGTCGTGCGCGTCGCCAAAGAATACCCGCGGCCCGATGGCAGCTACATTCGCTTCGACGATAACGCCGCCGTGATCATCTCCGCTGGCAACAACCCGCGCGGCACCCGCATCTTTGGTCCGGTCGCGCGTGAACTGCGCGACAAAGCCTTCATGCGTATCGTCTCGCTCGCCCCCGAAGTGCTCTAGCGTACTCGTAGCCAGCGACGGACGTACCGGAAAATGGCTTCCCGCACTGGCGCTTCGTCCTAACTGCGGGTGACATGCCGGTGCGGGCGTCAACCCAAAAGAGAAAGAGTATCGGCCAAAGGGCAAGGGAAGAGGTAATATCCCATGGCACTGAAACAGAAAGAACGCAAACCCCTGCACCTGGCCAAGCTGCATGTGCATACAGGCGACACCGTCTTCGTGCTGGCTGGCAAAGATCGCGGGAAGACTGGAACTGTGACCCGCGCCATGCCGCGCGAGAACAAAGTGATCGTCGAAGGCATCAATATCGCCAAAAAGCATATGCGTGCGGGCCGTGGCGGAATGCAGTCGGGCATCATCGAGAAACCGATGCCGCTGCATGTCTCGAATGTAATGGTCAAATGCACCGAGTGTGGTGAGCCAACCCGCATCGCCCATGAGCGCGTGCCAACGGGCGCCGATCAGAAGGTGCGCACACGCCGGGTCTGCAAGAAGTGCGGCAAACCCATTCAAGAGCATACAAGGGGTTAGGCAGTGGCGATTCAATCACGCTTGAAGCAGCGGTACGACACCGATGTCCTGCCGGCCCTGCACAAAGAATTCGGCTACGACAACGTCATGCGTGTCCCACGCCTGGCGAAGGTCGTCATCAATATAGGCCTGGGCGAGGCGATCACCAACGCCAAGGCGATGGAAAATGCCGTCCGCGATCTCGGCGAGATCACCGGCCAGCATCCCGTCGTCACCCGCGCGAAACGCTCAGTCGCCGCGTTCAAGCTGCGCGAAGGCATGGCCATCGGCTGCATGGTCACGCTGCGCGGCCAGCGCATGTACGACTTCCTGGATAAGCTGGTCAGTGTGGCGCTGCCACGCCTGCGCGACTTCCAGGGTGTCTCGACCGACGCCTTCGATGGCCGTGGCAACTATACCCTCGGCCTGCGCGAGCAACTGGTCTTCCCCGAAATTGACTACGATAAAGTAGACAAAGTGCGCGGCATGGAGATCACCATTGTCACCACCGCCACCAACGACGAAGAAGGCCGCCGCCTGCTGGCGCTGCTAGGCATGCCGTTCAAGAAGGGCCGCTAGCGTTCGTGCTGGCGCAGCCCAATTCGCACTACGTACCGCGAGAGCGGGACAACGGGCCGGAAACCGGTGCGATACACCGAAGCCCGGTCCCTCGCCCTGGAGGGGGCAACGATGGCAAAAACCTCGATGATCGTGAAGTCCCAGCGCAAACCGAAGTTCAAGGTGCAGCACCACAACCGCTGCTCGATCTGCGGACGGCCCCGCGCCTATATGCGCCGTTTCGGCCTCTGCCGCATCTGCTTCCGTGAGAGAGCCGTCCGCGGCGAACTGCCCGGCGTGACAAAGTCGAGCTGGTAGGGCAGGCGAGGAGATTTCGCGATGAACATGACCGATCCCATTGCGGATATGCTGACCCGCGTCCGCAACGCGATCATGGCGCGCCACACTCGCGTGCTGATTCCCGCTTCCAACGTGAAGATCGCCATTGCCGGCATCCTCAAAGAGGAAGGCTACATTCGGGATTTCGATGTCGTGCGGGATAGTCCGCAGGGCACGATTCGCATCACGTTGCGCTATGTGGATAAGCGCCCCGTGCTGACCCAGCTCAAGCGCGTCAGCAAGCCGGGCCTGCGTGTCTATACCCGCCGCGACTCGATTCCCCGCGTTCGCGGTGGTCTCGGCACGGCCATTCTGTCCACACCGCAAGGTGTGATGTCCGGTCGCAAGGCCTACCAGCTTGGGCTGGGTGGCGAAGTGATCTGCTACGTCTGGTAGGGGAGGCACAGACATGTCGCGTATCGGTAGGGCGCCCATCGCGGTGCCATCCGGCGTGAAAGTGGATGTGAAGTCCGGCAACGAAATCACCGTGACCGGGCCGAAGGGCACGCTCAGCCGCACCTTCCCCGAAACACTCGCTTTCACCCAAGAAAATGGTTCCATCACCGTCACCCGCCCGGATGACTCCAAATCGAATCGCGCACTGCACGGCCTCTCGCGCACGCTGCTCGCGAATATGGTGCAGGGCGTCAAAGACGGGTTCACCCGCCAGCTTGAGCTACAAGGCGTCGGCTATCGCGTCGCGAAAGTCGGCGAAAACCTGGTATTCCAGGTCGGCTACTCGCATCCCGTGCTCGTGGTTCCTCCACAGGGTATCGCCTTCGCGGTAGACGGCACCACCAAGCTCAGCGTCAGTGGCACAGATAAGCAGCTCGTCGGCCAGATTGCCGCCAATATTCGCAGCATTCGCAAGCCCGAACCCTACAAGGGCAAAGGCATCCGCTTCGCGGGCGAAGTCGTGCGCATGAAGGCTGGCAAAGCTGGCAAGGCTGGCGGCAAGAAGAAGTAGCGCGTTTCCGCTCGCCTTCCTCAGTGCGGACGCGAGCAATTCGTGAGCGCTTCGCCGACAGTCGCGGTTGGCGGTACGTAGTGCTGACCACGTGTCGCCCTCGCCGCGTTCCGGCAGGCCGAGCGCAACAAACGCTCAGTTATAGTATCTGTCCCTGGAGGACATCGCATGATTAAGAAACATTACGCGAACCAGGCACGCCTGCGGCGGCACCGGCGCGTGCGCAAGAAGGTCGCGGGCACATCAACCCGCCCGCGCCTCTCGGTGTTTCGCAGCGGCGCCCAGATGTACGCGCAGATCATAGATGACCTGCGCGGGCATACACTCGTCGCGGCCTCTTCGCGCGACGCGGACTTCGCAGCGCTGGCCAAAGCGCTCAGCGGCAAGCCCGCCCCCGAAGATGCCCCCGATGCCGTCAAAGGCATCCTGACCAACACCCGCGTCGTGCAGGCGCGCGCCGTCGGGCAGCTTATCGCCCAGCGCGCCAAGGCCGCGGGCGTCACTCAGGTCGTCTTCGACCGTGGCGGTTACATCTATCATGGCCGGGTCGCCGCGCTGGCTTACGGCGCGCGTGAGGGCGGTCTCGACTTCTAGGCGAGGGAGAACATGCCGAGAATTGACGCAAACAGGCTCAACCTGGAAGAGACCGTCGTCCAGATCGCCCGCGTCTCAAAAGTGGTCAAAGGCGGACGGCGCTTCAACTATCGCGCGCTGGTCGTCCTGGGTGACCGTGCGGGCCATGTGGGTGTGGGTCTCGGAAAGGCGGGCGAAGTGCCCGAGGCCATCAAAAAAGGCGTCGAAGACGCCAAGAAGCACTTGATTCTGGTGCCGCTGGCTGGCACCACCATTCCGTACATGATCCGCAACACCTACTCCAGTTCCGAGGTGCTGCTCAAACCCGCTGCCCCTGGCACCGGTGTCATCGCCGGTGGCGCAGTGCGCGCCGTCGTCGAGGCTGCGGGCATCCGCGACATCCTTACCAAGTCGCTGGGTAGCTCCAACTCGCTCAACACCGTGCGTGCCGCCGTTGGCGCATTGCAGAGCCTCCGCTCCTTCGAGCAAGAAGCTGCGCTGCGCGGACGTCCCCTCGCCCAGATCGTCGGCGCGAAAGCCGCCGCGCGTGCAGCGGAAGCTGCTGCTCAGGCGGCGGCGTTCGTTCCTGCCGAGCGTGACGAGCGCGGCGGACGCGACGAGCGCGGCGGACGTGGCGAGCGTGGTGGGCGCGGCGCAGGCGAAGGTGGAGCTGGTGGCCGAGGTGGCCCCGGCGGGCGCGGCGGACCTGGTGGTGGCCGAGGTGGCCCCGGCGGGCGCGGCGGACCTGGTGGTGGCCGAGGTGGCCCCGGCGGGCGCGGGCCTGGCGGACCGCGCCGATAAGCAAACGGCGAACATCCGTGCCCTGCTCACCACCAGTGACCACTAGACAATCCGCTAAACAAGCTGGGTGACTGGAAAGTACGTGCTGGCCGGGCGGGGCTACGAATGTTACAATGGGCGCGTGGAGCGAAACAAAGATGGCAAAACTGCGTATAACCTACACAAAAAGCTCCATCGGATACAACGAGAAGCAGAAGGCGACGATTCAGGCGCTTGGGCTGCGCAAGTTGCATCAGGTGGTCGAGCACGCGGACACCCCGGTGATTCGCGGCATGGTTCATAAGGTGTCACATCTCGTGTCGGTCGAGGAGGTTGCGGAATGAGACTCTCAGACTTGCGCCCCAATCCCGGCGCGCGTCACCATAGCAAGCGCGTTGGCCGTGGCCACGGCTCCGGGCGGGTAAAGACCTCCGGGCGAGGCCAGAAGGGCCAGAAGGCGCGCACCGGCAGCAGCATCCCGGCGTATTTCGAGGGCGGCCAGAATCGCTTCTCTCAGCGCATGCCGTATCTGAACGGGTTCAAGAATCCGTTCCGCAAAGAGTATGTGCTGATCAACCTCAGCGCCCTCAAGGCGTTCGAGGCTGGCGCCTCCGTCACGGCGGAAACCCTCGTCGAAAAGGGCCTCCTGCGCGCTGGCGACACCAAAGAACTGCTCAAGGTGCTCGGCAACGGCGACGTAGACCGTGCGCTCAACCTCACGGTCCACAAGATTTCAGCGTCAGCACGCGCGAAGATCGAAGCGGCGGGCGGCAGTGTCTCACTGATCGAGATGCCCACCCCTGCCAAGACCAAGCGCAATCGCAATAAGGACGCTGCGGCCCCAACGGCCACGGCGTAGGAGCCTGCGGAGCCGCCAGCGCACACTGCTGTGCTCTTCGCAAATTCGCCTTCACCGTAGCGGTCACACCGCTGCCACGAAGGCACGACCCAGGCGGGCGACCTCTCTGACCTAGACGGCCAGGAACCGCCCGCCAGCATTCTATCTCAGCGCATTCCGCGACGACGTTTATTGGAGGCGAGCATGTGGAACCGCTTGCGCAGCATGTGGACGATTTCCGATCTGCGCAACAAGATCCTGTTCACCATCGCGATGCTACTGGTCTTTCGGGTTATGGCCTATGTGCCCGTCCCCGGTGTTGATCCGGCATCGCTCAATAAGGCCTTGAGTACCAATGGTGGCAGCCTCAACCAGGTTTTTGGTCTTCTGGATGTCTTCTCCGGTGGTTCCTTCAAGAACTTCTCCGTCGTTGCGATGGGCCTCTATCCCTACATCACCGCGACGATTGTCATTCAGTTGCTTCAGCCCATCGTCCCCAAGCTCGACGCCATGGCGCGCGAGGGCGAGAGCGGCCGCAATCGCATCTCCCAAATTACCCGCTATATCACCATTCCGCTCGCCGTCTTGCAGGCGTTTGGGCAGATGGCGATCCTCGTCAATATCGGCGCCATCTCACCCGATCAATTCAACCTTTTCAATGGCCCCACCTTCCTGCCGACGCTCGCCACGATCATCACCCTCACCGCTGGCACGATGTTCCTCGTCTGGCTGGGCGAGCTGATCACCGAAAATGGCATCGGGAACGGCATCTCGCTCATCATCTTCGCCAACATCATGGTCACGATTCCGCAAACCATTGGCTCAAGCCTCGTCAGCAGCAGTGGCACCGGCGGCACCGCGAACACTGGTGGCCTGATCTTCATCCTGCTCGTGGCCGCGCTTGTCCTGGCGATGATCATTTCGATGGTCTACGTCTATCTCTCGCAGCGCCGCGTCCCCGTGCAGTATCCCACCAAGCGCCGCTTCGGCCTCAGCAGCATGCGCTCCGGCCAGCAGACCACCTATATCCCCTTGCAAGTCAACAGCGCGGGCATGATCCCGATCATCTTTGCGCAATCCGTGCTTCTGCTGCCAACGGTTATCGCCAGCTACCTCAGCTTTAGCTCCAAGGGCTGGCTGGAAAATGCTGTCACCTGGTTCCGTCAGGAGTTCGATCCTTCCACCACGCTCTACTGGGTCACCTTTGGCGTGCTGGTCGCGCTCTTCACCTTCTTCTACGCCACGGTGATCTTCGAGCAGCAGAACACCGCCGAAAACTTGCAGAAGCAGGGCGCGTATATCCCTGGCATCCGCCCCGGACCACCAACCGATAAATACCTGCGCTATGTGCTCTCGCGCATCACCTTTGGCGGCGCGCTCTTCCTGGGCATCGTCGCCATCGCTCCAGTGCTTTTCGGCACGGGTAAGGCCAGCACCATCCCCCAGGCCGCATCGCTGCTCATCGTCGTCGGCGTCGTCCTCGACACCATGAAGCAGCTTGAGGCCCAGATGGTGATGCGTAACTACTCCGGCTTCCTCAACTGAGCGTCGCTGGTTCGCCTCTTGGCAGGGTCGGATGGAGCAATCGGTACGCTCCGTCCGGCCCGTTTCGTCTCTTTTTTGGTACACTTCATTCTGTGACACAATTTATAGCGCGCAATCGGCAGCGCATCATTCGCGAGCATACCTCACTGAAGGCCCGTCACAACGGGGTGACGGGCGGAGTGGACCGGCGCTAGGTTAGGGCGTCGGCGCAACTGAGGAGGGGGTCGTCACTATGAATATCATCCTGCTTGGCGCACAGGGCAGCGGCAAAGGCACACAAGCCGACATGCTATCGCAGGCGTTGCGCCTCAAGCCGTGCGCCAGCGGCGAGTTATTGCGCGAGGCTATCGCCAAAGGCACACCGCTCGGTCAGATTGCCAAGCCCTATTATGATCGTGGCGACCTGGTGCCCGATGATCTGGTGGCGGGCATGATCCTCGAAAGCCTCAGCAACCTTGGCGACGCCAAAGGCATCATCCTCGATGGCTTCCCTCGCAACAGCGTGCAGGCTGAACTGCTCGACCGCCGCTTTGCCGAGATGGGCCAGCGCATAGACGCTGTCATCTACCTCGAAGTCCCCCGCGACATGCTCTTCGACCGCCTCGCCGGGCGCTATGTCTGCCAGGCGCACGGCCACGTCTGGAACATCAAAACACATCAGCCGCGCATCCCCGGCATCTGTGATTACGATGGCAGCGCGCTCTTCCATCGCTCCGACGACACCCCGGAGAAGATTGCCCACCGCCTCGACATCTTCTTCCACGAAACGATCCAATTGGTGGACTACTACGGCGCGCGTGGCAAGCTGATTCGGGTGGACGGCGCGGGCGACATCGGCGAAGTGAATCGCGCTATCCGCGCACAACTTGCGCTGAAGCTGAACCTGTCCGGCGGCATGCCGCTGAGCGCACAGGAGGAAAGCCCAGCGGGCGACTAACACCCATGGCTATCGCATATCGTGGCAAATCCGAAATCGAACACATCCGCCGGGCTGGCCTCGTCGTCATGGAAGTGCTCAGCATCCTGCGCGACGCTGTCCGCCCCGGCGTCACCACTGGCGAACTCGATGCCCTCGCCCGGCGCGAGTTGGCGGAGCGCGACGCTACCTCCAATTTCAAGGGCTACCGCCCCGCCAGAGGCATACCGCCGTTCCCCGGCGTCCTCTGCGCCTCGGTGAACGACGAGATCGTGCATGGCATCCCTGGCCCGCGCATCCTCAAAGACGGCGACATCATCGCCCTTGACATGGGCGCGATTGTGGACGGCTGGCACGGCGACTCCGCGATCACCGTGCCCGTTGGCGCCATCTCGCCCGCCGCGCAGCGCCTGCTCGACGTGACGCAAGAAGCCTTGCGCCGGGGTATCGCCGCCGCCACCCCTGGCAATCGCGTGCTCGACATCGCCCGCGCCGTGCAGACCTACGTCGAGGGCGAGGGCTACTCGGTCGTGCGCCAGTACGGCGGCCACGGCATCGGGCGCGCGCTGCACGAAGAACCCTTCATCCCCCACTACATCGAACGCGGCCAGCCCAACCCCCTCCTGCGCCCCGGCATGACCTTCTGCATCGAGCCGATGGTCAACGCGGGCGGCCCCGACACCCGCGAGCTGCCCGACCGCTGGACGGTCGCCACCGCCGACGGCAGCCTCTCCGCCCACTTCGAGCACACCATCGCCATCACCCACGGCGCGCCCGACATCCTCACCACCCTCTAATAGCCAACAATACTGATAGAATGCGCTTTCCTTACTGCGCTCCTGTAAATACCGGCTCCTTCTGCGCGTCTTATGCGCATGAACACGAGTAAGGAGGAGTCAGGGCATGGGTGTGAAGACGATCAGTGAAGAGGCGCCGCCAGCGCGCGAGTTGCCGCTGAGCGCGGGCGCGCGTGGGCGTCCGTGGCGCAGCCGGTTCAGTCCGCTCTCACCGGTGCGGCTCGCCGGGCTGCGCTTGCGCCGGAGCTGGCGGCTGTTGCTCGCGGCGGGCGCGGGCATCCTCGTCGCCGTCGTCTTGATCTGCACCGTTCCGCTCTACACCACCCTCGTCACCAATGTGCAGGTGCGCCACGTCCTCTCCACCGCCCCCGTCACCGACTTCAACATCGAGGGGCAGGTCTCGCTCACCGCCAGCGACCCCGCCGCCATCACCGATGTCACCCTCGCCGCCACCGCCAGCGGCGACACGCTCTCCTCCTTCGTCACCCACACGAACTCCTACTACGAGCTTCAGACATCGTTCATCCCCACCGCCGTCTCCACCAAAGGCGAGAAGCTGCCGGAGAGCGCCATCAGCCAGCCCCTCGCCTTCGACTACGCCCAGGCGCTGCCCCACATGACCCTCCTGGCGGGCCGTCTGCCACAGGATACCGCCGCTGGCCAACTACCCGAAGTGCTCGTCACCTCGAAAATGGGCCTCAAGCCAGGCGACGTGCTTACTCTGAACGCGGCCACCGGCGCGCTTCCCCCACCCGACTGTATGCCTCTGCGCGCCATCACCGGCAAAGTGGCGCTGAAAGCGCGTGTCGTCGGCGTCTGGTTCCCCAAGAATACCAGCGATCCCTTCTGGAATGGCCGCTCCTACGATTCCATTACCGTGCCCGCCGCCAACCCCGATTGTCCGCCGCCCCCAGTCAACTATCCCCTGCTCTTCTCGCCCACGACTTTCGCGCAGATGTTCATCCCGCCACAGCCCACCAATCCCACCGCGACGCCCGTCATCCGCACGCCGATCATGCTGCACTATCTCTATTATCCCGACCTCTCCAAAATCACCGCCACCAACATCGGTGATCTTGCCTCTGCGCTTGCCACCTTCAAACAGCAATTCGACGCGATCCTGCTGCTTGAGATACGCAGCTTGCACCCCCTGGCGACCATCCAGAGTGTCACCGTCGGCACCAGCCTGGACCGCCTGATCGCCGGGCTGCAAGCGCAGTTGAGCGCGCTCACCCAGCCGCTCTACATCGTCGTCGCCCAGGTTGTCGGCCTCGCCCTGCTCTTCGTCGTCGCCATGGCCGGGCTACTCGTCGAAGATCAAGCTGGCGAGATCGCCACCCTGAAGAGCCGTGGCTCCAGCACGCTGCAACTGCTGCTCAACTTCGCCTTGCAAGGGCTGCCCCTCGCCGCTATCGCCGCGCTCGCTGGCCCCATCCTCGCCGTCGCGCTCAGCCTGCTGATCGTCCGCCTCTTCGTCCCTGGCGCGGCCACGCTGGGCAGCAACGCCTTCAACGGCGGTTCCCTGGCGCAGACCGTCTCCCCCGCGATGGTCTCGCGTCCGGCGCTGGTGGGCGCGCTCCTGGGCGCGGCGACCCTCATCGTCGCGGCGTGGCGCGCTTCGCGGCTGGATGTGCTCGCCTTCCGTCGCGAGCAAGGCCGTGCGCGCGCCGTGCCCTTCTGGAAACGCTACTACCTGGATGTGGTGCTGGCTCTGCTCTGCGCGGCGGGCTATCTGGAGCTAGGCCAGTTCGGCGGCCTCAATGTCCGCTCACAGCTTGGCCAGCAACAGGTTGGCGCGGACCCTGTCCAGCTTGCCGCCCCTGGCCTGCTGCTGATCGCAGGGGCGCTGCTGGTGCTGCGCATCTTCCCCTGGGCCGCCTCGTTCGGCGCGCATCTCATCGGCAGGGGACGCGGCGCCACGGGCATGCTCGCCTTCGCTCAGGTCGCCCGCGCCTCCGCCCAGTTCACCCGCCTGACACTGCTGCTCACTCTCGCCGTCGGCCTGGGTCTCTTCGCTCTCACGTTCCAAAGCTCACTCGGCGCCAACGCCGCCGACAAAGCGCAATTCCTTATTGGCGCGGACCAGCGCGACCTGCTGGTTGGCCAACTGACCATCCCCACGCTCGCGCTTCAGCCCCAGTTCGCCGCGCTGCCGGGCGTGCGCGCCGCGATGCCCGCCTACCGCAGTCAGGCGAACGTCAGCGTTGGCAGTCCAGTCGGACTGCTGGCCGTGGATACGAAGACCTTTGCCCAGGTTGCCTACTGGCAGCCCAGCTACGCCAGCCAGCCGGTCAGCGCCCTCATGCAAGCGATGCGCTCCCATCTGCAAGGCCGCGCTGCTGGTGACAAACAGCATCCCATCTGGGCGCTGGTAGACTCCAGCTACGCCAGCGCCGCCTATCTGCACCCTGGCGACCTCTTCACGCTCAATCCCGCCGAGGCGTCTGACACTTCGGTGCGCGTCTATTTCGTTGTCGGCGGCATCATCAACTACATCCCTACCATGGCCGATACGCATGTCACCGGCAATATCCTGGTGGACCAGGGCGATTATCTGGCCGCACTGCTCAATCCTGACCTGACCAACGCTCAGGTGCAGGGGCCAAACGAATACTGGCTGCGCACCACCGCGAGCGCCAGCGATACCGCTCAGCGCGCGCACGCGATGCAAAGCGCTTTTCTGCCGGTACAGACAGTGCTGGATCGCCAGTCCATACAGGATCAACTCCAGACCGAGCCGCTGAATGCCGGTATGTCGGGCCTGCTGCTGGCTGGCGCGCTCATCGCCGCGCTGCTGGCGGTGCTGGGCAGCTTGATTCAGGCGGGCGTCTCCGCGCGCCAGCGCGTTACCCAGTTCGCCATCCTGCGCACGCTGGGCGCGGGCAGACCCCAACTCGTCGGCATCCTGCTGCTCCAACAGGTGATCGTCTACCTTTTCGGCCTCGTCGGCGGCACACTGCTGGGGCTGGTGCTTTCCACCGCAACGCTGCCCTTCCTGCAATTCATCACCGCCGTCGCCAGCGCCGCATCCTTGCGTGTGCCGCCCTACACCCTGGTGCTCAATCCCCAGACGATGGTCCTCTTCTACGCGGCGCTGCTGCTCGCGTTTCTGCTCGCCCTGGCGCTGGCCGCGAGGCGGGCCTTGCGCGTGGGCCTGGGCAAGGCGCTGCGCATCGGAGAAGACTGACACCACCAGATACGGCGAGGCGGCATGCCAGTGATGGCACACCGCCCCGCGTTGGTCTGCACAGGCAGGCATCGTAGGAGCGTCTGGCGGACGCCCGTTGCCTATGCGCTACTTGTCGTACTGGTAGAGGTTGTACGCTTTTAGCACCGAGAGCAGCGTCGAGCCGGGTGAACCATGGTTGGTATAGTGCCCGGCATCCCAGGGCGATTGCCCCAGCGCCCGCGCGGCGGCATCCACACCCTGGTGCGCGGCGGCGGTGACGTTCCTGTAGTACGCCAGGTGCGCCACATGCACGTACACCCGCAGCCCATCTTTCGGCGTCTTCGAGTAGGTGAACGCGGCGGGCGACCCCGGCACGTTCAGGCCACCGACCCGTGGCTCACCTGGCACCGCGCCGCAGTTGCCGAAGTTATAGCCGGTATAGTCGGGCAGTTTCCACCCATGCTCCACACCCCACTGCGCCAGGATCAAGCTCGTTGGCCAGCCAGTCTGCTGGTGCGCGCTCTGCGCGTAGGGTAGCGCGAACTTGATGAACGGCTGCACCCCCTTGACCGGGCCGAACGTCTCCGGCAGTGTGGCGGCCTTTGGCTGCGTAGCGCCCTGGTTCGTCGCGCCGTGCTTCAGGGGAATGCAGAGCTTCTGCCCCACCAGAATCAGATCTGGGTTGGCGATGTGGTTGGCGCTCGCCAACGCCATGGCCGTCGTGTGGTTCGCCCAGCCGATGTCGCCGAGTGTATCCCCCGGCACTACCGTATGCCACTTGCAGGCCGGCGCAGCATCGGCAGCCGTCACATGCGGCAGTATCGCTACGGCGGCGATCAGCAGGATGAAGAGATTGCCCAGCAGCCAGATCGGCGGCAACTTCGTCTTGCGCGCGCTGCCCTTCGCATCTTCCTTCGCCCGGCCAGGGATGCGCACCATTGGCCGGTACGCCCCAAGTTGCGCCAGCCGCATCGAATGCTGTCGCAGCCGCGCAACAGCGCCAGTGGATGCGCGCGTTTCAGCCTCATCGTCATACGTGTACGTGCGGGCCGGGGCATAGAATCCGGTGTGGGTCGCGTACATCGTCTCGTCGTCGTACCGCTCTCCGTATGCCTCCGTATTCCCATCTACGTTCGCACAGAACTCCTCACGCACATGCCACATCGGGAACTCAGGATACGCCTCGTCATCGCGGTGAGATTCGTGATAGTCGCCATACTCGTTGTACTGGTTGTACCCGTTGTACTCTTCGTACCCGTGATACCCACGCCCATCATCCCTCACATTCCATGCGCGTCTCTCGTACTTCCCCTCGTACTTCCCCTCGTACTCCTCCTCGTCATCCGCCACTGCCGTTGCCCGATGCCAGTCTTCCCAATTCCTCTTCAACCGCTCCTCGGTCAGCATCCTACTTCCTCCCACTCTCAGGTCGTCAGACCCCTTGCAGAGAATGTGTCTTCACGCGCCGTTCTTGGCCCTCCACCGCCGGGGCGCGTCTTCCGCTACGTCAGATGGATTGAATGTGTGGTCTGCGGCTCCCTGCGGAACCCTCGCGCGACGCATCCGAGCGCCACGAAGCTCATCGGCTGTGATGGGCATGGGCTAACTGTAACAGAGTTCAACGAGTTACACAGGCAATTCACAGTTGAGGTGGGAGAAATGTCTTATACAAGATGTGCGGTCAGAGCGTGAAAACGATGCCGAAGATCACGCCAATCAGCGCCCCCGCGAAGACCTGCACCGGCGTATGGCCGATCAGCTCATGCAGCCGTTTTTCATTGATGCCGCGCTCATGAAAAAAGTCATCCAGCATAAAATTGAGAATACGCGCCTGTTTGCTCACCGCCAGCCGCACGCCCGCCGCGTCGTACATCACCACCCCCGCCAGCACGGCCGCCAGCGCGAACGCCGTGGATTGCACTCCGTCTATCCGCCCAATAGCTGTTGCCAGCCCCACCACCAGCGCCGAGTGCGAGCTAGGCATGCCGCCAGACGACACGATATAGCTAAGATTCAATTTGTGCGTCAGCGCCAGCGCCCGCACTGTCTTGATAAGCTGCGCGACGAACCACGCCCCCAGCGCTGCCCAGAGCGCCGCATTCCCAAACAGATCGCCAAATTGTGCCTTCATGTCAGTCCTTATCCTGATCCTGCTGGCCTATGATTCCTCATCGTCTACATCGAATGGATCGAGCGCGAACGCTTCTTCAGCCGCGTCGCTCTCGCTGCGGCGCAATCGCTCTACCCGTAGCTCAGCCGCATCCAGCAGTTCCTGGCAGCGCTGCGCCAGCCGCATACTCTCTTCAAAGATCGTCAGCGCATCTTCCAGCGGAAGTTGCCCATCTTCCAGCAGATTCACCGCCTCATCAAGCTTTCCAAACGCCTCCTCGAAGGCCAGCGGCTCCTGGGCCGCTACGCTTGGCGGCTCTCCCGTTGTGGCTGCCGCGCGCGCGCTCGTCCCGTTCAGCCCAGCGCCGCTCGTTCTGCGCCTGCGTTCGTTAGTCATCGCCTGCCTCGTCCCTTCTCGCTCTATCCGCAAGCAGCGTATCCGCTGGCGCGAGTGTGCGCGCCAGCGGTGTCCGTGTTCGTCTCTGTGTCGCGGTCTGCTCTGGCGCCGCTCCTCGTGGGGTCTCCGATGCATCTGGTGGCGCTGGCTTGCTCCGTGCGCCCGTGACTGCCGTGAACGTCCCATCGGTCACGCGAATCGCCAGCGCCTGCCCCGGCGCGACCTGCCCCACGCGCGTGATAACCTCGCCATCGCTCTGCCGCCGCACCACCGCGAAGCCGCGTGCGATGGTTAGCAGCGGACTGAGCGCGTGCAGCCGCAGCGCCGAGGCGCGCAGCCGCTCGCCGCGCAGCGCGATCAGGTTCGTCATCGCGCGTTGAAGCGCGTGGGTCGCCTCGTCCACCCGCTGGCGTGTATCCATGATACGCCGCTCCGGCGAGGCTCGCTCCAACTGATGTCGCAGCATCGTGACACGGTCGCGTAGCGCGTCAATCCGCGCGTCCAGCAGGCGGGTAAGCTGAAACTGCGTCTCGTCCAGCGCGTCGCGCCAGACGCTTGCATCTGGCACGGCGGCCATCGCGGCTGCGGTCGGCGTGGAGGCGCGCTGGTCGGCGACGAAATCAGCGATGGTAAAATCAGTTTCGTGGCCGACCCCTGTGATGACCGGTACCCGCGACCGGGCGATAGCCCGCGCCACCACCTCTTCATTGAACGCCCACAATTCCTCCAGCGAGCCGCCCCCACGCGCGACGATAATCACCTCCGCCTCGCCGTATTCGTTCAGCAGATCCAGCGCGTTGGCCACCTGTTCCGCCGCGCCCACCCCCTGCACCAGCGTCGGCGCCAGCACCACGCGCACCAGCGGGCAGCGCAGCCGCAGTGTCCGCACGATGTCGCGCAGCGCAGCGGCTGAGGCCGACGTGACAACGCCCACCACCGCCGGGCAGGGTGGCAGCGAACGCTTGCGCGCCTCATCGAACAGCCCCTCATCCTCCAACCGGCGCTTCAACTCCTCAAAGCGCAGATGCAGTTCGCCGATCCCCGCCTCTTCCACCGCATCCACGTAAAACTGCACTTTGCCGCGCTGCTCGAAGACACTCATTCTCCCGTGCGCCAGCACCGCCATCCCATTGCGCATCGCCGGAAGCGCTGCCGTATTCCAGCCATTGCGAAACAAGACGCAATCCAGCGACGCCGCTTCGTCTTTCAGCGTGAAATAGCGGTGGCCAGCGGCGGACTGTGTATAATTGGTGATTTCGCCGCGCACCCACACGTCCTGCAAGACGTAATCTTCTTCCAACAGGTCTTTCAAGTAGCGCGTCAGGTCACGCACCGAAATTATACGCATCAGGAGCCAACCCTTGATAACCGCCACGCCAGGCAGTATCAACTAGTGTCCATGCTTCGCTAGAGAACAACAGCAGACAACAACACCCGCCACCATTGTTATCTTATGATATACGCTGGCGGCGGGCATATGCGGAAACGCATCCCGAAATGTCACAGTGGCTCGACGATGAACAGCGGCTGGCCATACTCGACGGGCTGGCCGTCGCTCACCAGCATCTTCACTCGCCCCGCCGCGCTGGATTCCACCTCGTTGTACACCCGCAGCGATTCTATCGCACCGATGTGCTGGCCCTCGCGCACGATGTCGCCATCCCGCACGAGCGGCTTGCTCCCAGGTTTCGCGCTTAAGCGGAAGACACCGACGAGTGGCGCGCCAATTTCCACCTCGCCAACACGTGCCCCAATCGTGTCTTCCTCGTCCTCCAGTGTCTCGTACAGTTCGCCCTCGACCATCGCCGCCAGGCCAGATGCCACGCTGATCGGCGCTGGCTTGCGCAGCAGCAGCTTCAGCCCGTCGGCCTCCTGCTCGATAGCGATCTCTTCGATGTCGCTGCTATTCATCAGGCTGATGAGTTGCCGGATCTCAGCGATGCTGAGCGCGGGCGCCTCCTGCCGTGCTGTTTCTGGCGGCGCACTCGCGCCGCCGCTGGCTCGCTCTCGTGCCATTTCGTCTCTCCCCTTCGTGGCGGGCTGCGATACTCCGCCCGCGCCGCCGCGAAGACTCCGTGGGCGCATCGTCACTCACCAGGCTTACACGCGCTCGATGTACGTGCCGCCATCCGTCTTGACGCGAATCTTGTCACCCGTACTCACAAACAGCGGCACCTGCACGACAAGACCCGTCTCGGTGGTGGCGGGCTTGGTGCCGCCCGTGGCCGTATCGCCTTTGAAACCCGGCTCAGTATAGGTAACGGTCAATTCCACCGTGATCGGCGGATCTACCGAAATTGGCTCGTCCTTGTAGTACGCCACTTCCAACTCCATGCCGTCGAGGAGATAGTACTTCACGTCGCCAAGCTGCTCAGTCGAGAGCGGCACCATCTCAAAGCTTTCCTGGTCCATGAAATAATACGTATCGCCGTCGCTGTAGGAATACTGCACCTTGTGGCGATCCAGATATGCGCGCTGGAAGCGCTCGCCCGCATCGAATGTGCGCTCCGTCAGCGAGCCAGTGCGAAGATTCCGCAGCTTGATGCGCACAATAGCCCCGCCGCGCCCCATCTTGATGTGCTGCCAGTCCACGATAGTAAGGAGCTGGCCATCCATTTCGAGTGAAAGGCCCTTCTTCAGGTCGCCGGTTGAGATCATCTGTTCCTCCTGCGCCGGGGCATCTCGCTCTCCGGCGCTCTATTTCGCGCTCGCGGCACCACCACGCCGCGCGATGCATCCATCTTTGGCACATGCGATGCGTGCATCCACCACGTCCCTTGCGGCGGACGCCAAAACGCCGAGTATATCATACCATGCCAGGCGTACTGACCGCATGCCGCATGTTCCTGGCCACGCCTTCGGCGCCTCGCTCTCCCCTTCCCTCGTAGGGGCGTCCACCGGACGCCCCTAAGGGGCTGGGGGTTAGGTTAGCGCGGCAGACTGAAGCGCTTGTGCGAAGTCGAAAGCACCCGCGCGCCATCCGTCGTGATGACCGCCGTGTCCTCGATACGCACGCCGCCCCACCCCGCGACATACACCCCCGGTTCGATGGTCACGGCCATCCCCGGTTCCAGCATATGGTCCGCGCCAAACTTGCTCAGCCGTGGATGCTCGTGAATCTCCAGTCCCAGGCCGTGCCCCGTGCTGTGCAGAAACTGCTCGCCATGCCCGCGCGCCGCCAGCGCATCACGCGCCAGCGCGTCGGCCTGCTGGCCGTTCAGCCCCGGCTTCAGTCCGCGCTCACACGCTTCCTGCGCCGCCAGCACCGCGTCATAGATTGCCTGCGCCTGCGCTTCTGGCGCTCCAAGACATACCGTGCGCGTCAGGTCAGCGCAGTAGCCGTTATAGCGTGCGCCCATATCAATCGTGATCGGCTCGCCAAGCTGAATTGGGCGCTCTGTGGGCCGCGCGTGCGGCAGCGCGCCATTGGGGCCACTGGCGACGATGGAATCGAAGGCCAGCCCCTCCGCGCCACGCTCGCGCATGTAGCGCTCGATCTCCTGCGCAATCTGCCGCTCGGTCATCCCTGGTTGCAGATAGCCGCAGAGATGCTCGAACGTCTCGTCGGTGATCTCTACCGCGTGCTCGATAGCCGCCAGTTCGGCGGCGTCTTTTACCGCGCGCATCGGCTCGACCAGCCTGCGCGTCGGCGTCAGCATGATGCTCTCCGCGCCTTCGCCCAGTTCTTTCAGCGCCGCCTCCAGATCATCGCGCAGCGCCACCGTCACGTGGGTCGCCTCGAAGCCCACCCGCGCCACGCCCGCTTCGGCCAGCGTCTTCGCCGCGAGCGGCGCGAACTCGCCTTCACGCTTCACCAGTCGCAGGCCAGGGCACTCATGCTCAGCCTGCTCGATATAGCGCCCGTCGGTGATTAGCGTCACCGCATCCGGCGTCACCAGCAGCGCCCCCGCCGAGTCCGCGCCAGAGTCGTGCCCAGTGAAGCCGCTGAGATAGCGCCGGTTTTCGGGATTCGTCACCAGCAGCGCATCCAGGTGTTCCGTGCCCAGTCGTTCGCGCAGGCGCTCCACGCGCGTTGCATACGTCGTCATTGGTTCAGCTATAGCCATAGGTCAGCAATTCTCCTTGGCGGGCATCCAGCGGACGCCCTGATACAGTGCGGACGGTTAGATCATTCATTCGCGGTGAGCAATGCCTCTAGCGCGAACAGATAGCCGCGCCAGCCCAGCCCGCAAATCTGCCCCCGGCACACCGGCGCGATCAGCGATGTATGCCGGAACGGCTCACGTGCGTAGATATTCGAGAGATGCACCTCAATCGCGGGCTTGCCGGTTCCTGCCACGGCGTCACGCAGTGAAACGCTCGTGTGCGTCAGTCCACCAGCATTGATGATGATGCCCACCGCCGCTGCCGCTTCGGCCTGCAAGAAGTCAATCAGCGCGCCCTCAGTGTTCGACTGAAACGCAACAACCTCTGCGCCCAACGCCCGCGCCCGCGCCACCAGCCGCGCATTGATCTCGGCCAGCGTCATCGTCCCGTAGATCTCTGGTTCGCGCTGGCCAAGCATATTCAGATTGGGTCCGTGAATCACCAGCACCGTTGGGCGCTGGCTCGTCTGCGCATCGCTCATCTTATTCGCGCTCCGTCTCACACGCTGGGATAGCTTAACCGCGCAAGACACGCGCCTCACGCGGCAGAGATAGCCCTAGAGCGACGGCGGAGGCTCATCATCCACAGCGCCCGCTTCCAGCAGCGCCGCGCGCACATCCGAATCTGGCACCTGATCGTAGATCGCTGCGCTGCCCAGTGCCGTCGGCAGCACCCAGCGCACGCGCCCCCCGCGCACCTTCTTATCCCACAGCGCGGCGCGCATCAGTTCCCCCGCGCTCAGCCCGTTCAGCCGCACCGGCAAGCCAAAACGCGCCAGCAGCCGGTCTTGCCGCATCACCACCTCATCCGCTGTGATGCCAATGCGCCGGCCAACCCGCGCCGCCACCGTCATCCCCGCCGCCACCGCCTCGCCATGCAGCCACGCGCCGTAGCCCGCCACGCTCTCGATGGCGTGCGCGATGGTATGTCCATAGTTCAGCAGCACGCGCCGCCCACCCTCGCGCTCGCGTTCGTCATCCTCCACGATGCCCGCCTTCAGCGCCACCGAGCCAGCGATCACCTCCGTCGTCGGCGCGGGCCGCAGCGCCAGCAGCGCCTCGGCCTCGCGCTCCAGTCGCGCGAAGTAGTCCACATCCAGCGCGACGCCATGTTTGATGACCTCAGCCCACCCCTCCGTGCGCTGACGCGGCGGCATCGTCAGCAGCGTGGCCGGATCGGCCAGCACCAGCCGCGGCGCGTAGAACGCGCCGATCAGATTCTTGCCGCGTGGATGGTCAATCGCCACCTTCCCGCCAACCGCCGCATCTACCTGCGCCAGCAGCGATGTGGGCGCCTGGATCAGCGGCACGCCGCGCAGATACGTCGCGGCGGCGAATCCCGCCAGATCGCCCACCACCCCGCCGCCCAGCGCCACCAGCGCCTCGCCGCGTTCGGCCCGGCGTTCTACAAGCCAATCATGAATCAGGTTGAGCTGTTCGCGCGATTTGCTCGCCTCCCCTGGCGGCACACAATGCGCCTCCACGCCGAATCCCGCCGCCAGCAGCGCCGCCTCCACCGCTGGCCCGTACAGCCCCCATACCGTCGCATCGGCCACGACGAAGACCCGCCGCGCGAACCCCATCTCCGCCAGTCGCGCGCCCAGCGTCGCCAGCCCGCCCCACGCCACCACCGCCACATAGCTCCTTGGCGTCGCGCGCACCTCGCGTATGTATTCCATCGCGCCATCGGGCGGCAGCGCCCCCACGCCAATCAGCCCCGCCAGTATCCGCACCGTGGCTTCCTCCGGCGTCGCATCCTCAGTGGAGACGTGGTCATCATGGCAGGCGTACCATCCCGCTCGCCGCTCGATCAATTCTTGCAACTGTGTCAGTGGATCACCACCCGCCAGCAGCGGACGCCGCGCGCCAATCGCTTCTGCTTCGTCATCGTCACAAGCGCCGCGCATGCGCGCCAGCGCTGTCTCCGGCGCGCACTCCACTAGCACCACCCAGCCCCCCGCGCGCATCAGTCGCAGATTCTCCTCGCGCTCGCCGATGCCGCCACCTGTCGCGATCACCACCCGCTCGCCCGCGCATGCCTCGCGTAGCGCTGCGCTCTCCAACTCACGGAAGCGCGCCTCACCTTCCCGCGCGAATAACTCTGGAAGCGTCGCCCCTGCCACCGCTGCCACCTGTGCATCCGTATCCACAAACGACCAACCGAGCGCCGCCGCCAGCAGCGCGCCAAGCGTCGTCTTGCCGCTGCCCGGTGGCCCTATTAACACAATGCGTTCGGCGTAGCGTCTCTCCATGCCGCCATTGTAACACCCCCCGCGCCCTCGCCGAAACGTCCAAAATCAAACAATGCGCCCTATTTGTTGATGCCGATCACTTCCGCAAAGCGCAGGGCGGTGCTCACATGTTCGTCTGTTATACCGTAGTCATCTCGCATTTCTTCGCGCGGGAAGCCTTGAGCCAGCATATCCAGAATCAGATAGATCGGAATGCCAGACTCAACCACAGGTTGCCCGCCATGAATCTCCGGGTCGGAGAAGACCCCTGGAATACCAATTGGATGCTGCATCATCCTGTCCTCTCTAGTTCGCGCACCCCTCATCGCGCTTATTGTATCTCATGGCTTATTGATTCTTGTCTGCCCGTCAATACCGCTTCCCACAAAAGTGTCGTACTATGTACATCGGCGGTCCGTCGCGCCCGGCGCGGACCCCATCCCCACGGCGGCGACGCATCGTAGCTCGCCGATGCCGCTACGCAAAGGAGCGAAAAGGCCATGGGCAAGCCCAAGGTCTACGTCACCCGCCTCATCCCCGATCAGGGCCTCGACCTCATTCGCCAGTTCTGCGACATGACCCTCTGGCAAGACGACCTGCCCCCGCCGCGTGACGTGCTCCTGCGCGAAACCCACGACGCCGACGGCCTCGTCAGCCTGCTCACCGACAGCATAGACCCCGAACTGATGGACGCCTGTCCCAAACTTCGCGTCGTCAGCAACATGGCCGTCGGCTTCGATAACATCAACGTCTCCGCCGCCACCGAGCGCGGCATCCTCGCCGGAAATACCCCTGGCGTCCTCACCGAGACCACCGCCGACTTCGCCTTTGCCCTGCTCATGGCCGCCGCTCGCCGCATCCCCGAAGGCGTCGCCTACGTCAAAGCGGGCAAGTGGCAGACCTGGGGACCGATGCTGCTCATGGGGCCAGATGTGCATCACAGTACCCTCGGCCTCGTCGGACTGGGCCGCATCGGCGCCGAAATGGCCAAGCGTGCCCGTGGCTTCGACATGCGCGTGCTCTACTACGATGTCTTCCGCCGCGAAGACCTGGAGCAGAGCCTCGGCCTCACCTACGCCCCCCTTGACGATGTGCTCGCCCAGGCCGACTTCATCAGCATCCACACCCCGCTCACTCCCGAAACGCATCATCTGATGAATCGCGACCGCTTCTCGAAAATGAAATCTAGTGCTATCCTGATAAATACCTCGCGCGGACCCGTCGTTGAGAGTGACGCTCTGCTCGAAGCCTTGCGCTCCGGGCAGATCGCTGGCGCTGCCCTCGATGTGACCGAGCCAGAGCCGCTGCCCGCCGACCATCCGCTGGTCTCGCTGCCGAACTGTATCATCGTGCCGCATATCGCCAGCGCCAGCGCCGCCACACGCGGCCAGATGGCCGAGATCGCCGCACGGAACCTGATCGCTGGCTTGAAAGGCGAGCCGCTCCCTAGCGGACTCAACCCCGACGCGCTGGGCCACGGGCGTTCCGCGCTACCCAAAGACTGGTGAGCCACCAGCACACCGAAGATTATCATCACCGCTCAACGACGAGCGAGGAGACGCAGATGAAATTCGCCAAACGCATGAGCCGCCTGGGCACGGAAACCGCCTTTGAAGTGCTCGTCCGCGCCAAGGCCCTCGAAGCCCAGGGCCGCGACATCGTTCACCTCGAAATCGGCGAACCCGACTTCGACACCCCGGCCCATGTCACCGAGGCGGCCTGCGACGCCCTACAGCACGGCGCCACCCACTACACCCCCGCGCCTGGCATCCCCGAACTGCGCGACGCCATCGCCCGCGACGCCAGCGCGCGCCGGGGCGTCACCTTCTCGCCCGACAACGTCGTCGTTACGCCTGGCGGCAAGCCCATCATGTTCTTCGCCATCCTTGCCCTCGTAGACGAAGGCGACGAGGTGATCTACCCCAACCCCGGCTTCCCCATCTATGAGTCCATGATCGAATTCGTCGGCGGTAAGGCCATCCCCGCGCCGCTCGAAGAGCAGCGCGACTTCGGCTTCGATGTTGACCGGCTCTGCGCCGCCATCGGCCCCAAAACGCGCATGGTCATCCTCAACTCGCCGCACAACCCCACCGGCGGCGTGCTCACCCGCGCGCAACTCGAAGCCATCGCCGCCGCCGTCCTCAAGTACCCCGATGTCATCGTCCTCTCCGACGAAATCTACAGCCGCATGCTCTACGACGGCGAACACATCAGCATCGCCTCCCTCCCTGTCATGCGCGACCGCACCATCGT
Organism: Ktedonobacterales bacterium; assembly: GCA_030167145.1. GTDB lineage: Bacteria > Chloroflexota > Ktedonobacteria > Ktedonobacterales > JADMIN01 > SMAG-U1939. Next base: position 3,148,419 of record CP126532.1, read on the forward strand.
CCTCGATGGCTTCTCGAAAATCTACGCCATGACCGGCTGGCGGCTCGGCTATGGCATCTTCCCCGATGGCATGGCCCCAGCGGTCGCCCGCCTGATGAGCAACAGCAACTCCTGCACCGCCACCTTCACCCAAATGGCTGGCGTCGAAGCCCTCACCGGCCCGCAGGCCCCCTCCGAAGCAATGGTCGAAGAGTTCCGCAAGCGGCGTGAACTCATCGTCGCGGGCCTCAATGCCATCCCTGGCGTCACCTGCCGCACCCCGCGCGGCGCGTTCTACGTCTTCCCCAACATCACCGGCACGGGCATGAAATCTCGCGAAGTGGCCGACCTGCTGCTCAACGAGGCGGGCGTCGCCACGCTCGCGGGCACCGCCTTCGGCTCCTACGGTGAGGGTTATATCCGTCTCTCCTACGCCAACTCCATCCCCAACATCCAGAAGGCGCTCGACCGCATCAACACCACCCTTACCACGCGGCTCCAGTCCGCCGCAGCGGGCGCGAAAGCGAAGGCCAGCCCCAAACCCCGCAACGGCGCGAAGAAAACGCCCACGGCCGCCATCAACGGCAAAGCCGACACCACCGCGAAGGCCAACGGCGCAACCCCCGCGCGCAAAGCGAAGTCCCCCAAGGCCCCCGCGAACGCGCGTAGCTAGCCACCACGAACCGTCTACAAGTCGTCATCCCACCGTTCCCCACTCGCAACCGCGGGTGGGGAACACTTGTGTGATATATGTTGCGTCGCGGGTGTGCTGCCCATGCGCGCCAGACCAGGATTCCCTGCCGCATTCATGCCGAGAACTCCCTTTATCACCCAGCTTTCCACCCGCTGCTCTCTCGCTATAGGATGAGTACGACATTCATGCCTTCGCCACCATGCTCCGCCCCTTGAAGGCCGCGAGCGCGGCCACACTGCTGAGCATGAGCCATGCTGACCCAAACGATCCGCCATCTCTCCTATATATGATGCGTATGTCATGCGTAACTGTGCTATAATGGGCGCAATCTGAAGGCAGGCGGAATGCTCGCCACGTCGTCAGAGGGTGCCGCAAGCGGACCGGGCCAACGTAGGACGCAGCTTGACCTGGGGCATGCGCGGTTCTCGCCTTCTAACCCGCAAGGCGTTACCCATGCAGAACCCGCATTCCGCGCCTGGACCGCGTGTAGGTCACCAACTGGAAGTCCCTGTGTGTGTCTGCGCTCATTGACGCACACAGAGCAGAGTGAGGAAGCGGGCGTATGTGGCCGGAGTCATCCCTCCGGAGTTTATGGCTGTTAAGGAGTGCCTCATGTCGGTGCCAGAGACGCAACCCAGTGTCGAGTATCCCCAGACCTGCCCAATCTGCGGCCGTGTGCTCGATCTGCTCGTCGTCAATCCCGCGGGCGAATTGATTGGCTGTGAGGAATGCGCCGCCGAGCGTGAATTGGCTGGCGAGGTGCTGACGCAGGACGAATTCAACGCGCCCACCGCCGTCGCCGAAGCGCTCGCCCAGTTCAGCCTGCCCACCGCGAAGGCCTACAAGCCCGCACCCAGCGCCACACAGCAGCCGCGCGCCCACTACTGGGAAGTCGTTGACGGCAGCGACCGCTACTACCTCAAGCGCTTCTATTCCTGGTATCCCACCGCCGGCATTCGCCACATGCACAGCATCCTCGCCCACCTCGCCGCTGGCCCCCGTCCACTGCCCGTGCCACGCCCTGTCTTCACCGCATCTGGCGAAAGCTCTGTCGAAGCCGCTGGCTCCTGCTGGGCGCTCTATCACACGCTCGAAGGCCGCTCCACCACCTCGCAGGACTGGATGTGGGGCCGCCCCAAAGCCGCCGAGATGCTCGCCGAGATGCACCTCAAGCTCGAACGGTTCAAACCCGAAGGCGAGGAGTTCCAGCCCTGGGGCGCCTGGACCCTCGATACCGTAGACCGCGTACTCGAAAGCTGGCAGCCGCATCCCGCTCTGCCACCGGAACTCCTCGCCCACATCCGCGACCGCCTCGCCGCGCGCTACTTTGATTACCTTTATCCCGAACTGCCCAAGTTCGTCGTTCACGGCGACTACATCCCCGCCAACATCCTTTGGCGTAGCGACGCGATCAGTTCATCGGTCAGTGGCGTCCTCGACTTCGAGAAGGCGCACGTAGATACCGCGCTCTTCGACTTCGCCTGGGGCCTGGGCGACCGCCGCCCGCCGCTGCTCCGCGCCACCATCGCCACCTACAGCCGTGTGCGCCCGCTCACCGTGGTCGAACGCGAAGCCGTCACCGAAGCCCTGTTGCTCGGCGCGCTGATGACCATTGACATGCAAATGACCTACTTCCACAACATGGACGAAGTCGCACGGCTCGCCCAAGATCTGAACTTCATGGTCCGCGACATCGAATCGTTGCGTCGCGTCGCCACCTCCAAATAACAACCCATCGTCCTCGTTCATCCGCCCCATCTCGGCGGTCCCAACGTTCTCATTCGCTCGCGCGGTGGTGAGGCATCCCCCTCGTCACCGCGCTTCCTTTCTTCGGATGCGAGCGCGCCAAATCGCCAGAACGCTACCTCCGCCCTATCTCTTGACACACGCTTGCACAGACTCTATACTGCTGCCACGCTGCGTCGTTAGCGCGAAAAGCAGCGAATTGTGTTGGCGTTATGATAAGAAAAGGGAGAAGGCGTGAATCCACATCCGACCAGACTCCGCATCGGGCACTTGCGGCCCAACCAACCAACCAACCAACCAACCAATCAATCAATCAATCAATCAATCAATCAATCAATCAATCAATCAATCAATGGTTCCCTCGCGAGCTTGATGGACCGCGCGACAGCCACATGCTGGCGGCTCGCAGCGGCGCTCTTCACCTTGGCGCTGCTCTGGCGCTTTACCAACGCTAACCCCTTGAATGCCAGCGTAGCCCATGCCACCGTCTACACCTACATGGCGGATGACACCACGATGGCTGCGGTTGTCAATTGGACGGATCAATCTAAACGGCCCAACAATCCGCCGATATTGCCAGGCATGTGGGCAAACTGGCCTCAGCAGCAAGACAACTGGTGTGGCATTGCCAGCATTCAGGCGATCAATGCCTATGCCTGGCAGAAGTATTCAGGCGGCAGCGGCAATAGCTATAGCAGTCAGATAGATGTATTCAATCTTCTGCAAGGCACCAATGGTGGTCCCGACCCAACGAGTCCGTGGGGATTGTCTACAAGAGCACAGACAGTGAAGGCCAACATCTCAGGTGATGGTGGGACCGATCCGCGCGCGGTGACCTGGGGACTCTATAGCGCCACGCCCCTAGGATATTACTACCACAACTACATCTATCCAGGGCCTGGAAATGGTGGCACTGTTCTACGCGCTACCCAAAACCTTGCTAGTGACTACGGGGCTAACGGCATCAACCATCCCGTCGCGGTCACCATCAATGGTGGTGCGCATATTGTTGTCGTCACAGGAGTAAAGGCGGACCGCGATCCCTCGCAGAATCCCAGCACCGTGACGATCTACAATGTTGACGTTTGGGATCCCTGGTTTGGCGCACCAAGTGTTTGGCTAAACCCTGACTACTACAACGGTACTCATGTGCAAGAGTGGATCACCTACGCTGACTGGTCGGGTGGAAGTGGTAAAAAGCAGTGGTGGGCGAAGACCTACCAGGCCAACGTTAGCAATGGTGTCGCCTATGATCCCGACCCGCTCACGGCCCCTGGCAACTACTACAACGTGCCTCCGCTCTCATACCACTGGATCACCAACTGGGTGACGATGGAGCAGGACAACATTCCACCCAGCACCTACAGCGAGAACATTGCCCTCAACAACTTGGGCAACCCCGTGCCACACAACTGATGGCAGAGACAAGGAGACACGAACGTGAATACCTCATCGCAGCCACACCGTCTCACGCCAGCGCGTGTGACGAGATTCCTTTTCGCGCTCGGCGCGCTGATCTGCGCGCTCGTCGTCACCGGCGGGGTGGTCGCGGCGACTACTGGCATTGGCATGACCCCGCCACGCACCGCTGGCAAAGTCGCAACCAGCGGCCAGGTCGTGCCCGGAAAGAAAGGCTTCTCCCACTGTGGCGATCCTGGCTATCCCGCCTGCCCGCCTGCCCCATATACCTGGGTTCCGGTGGCTTCAGACTCAGCGGCCGATGTCATTGCGGCGCTGAAGACCGCGCCCGACTACATGACGCCAGTGGAAGCCTCCAGCGCGAAGGCAGGCAGCAGCTATTCGTTTGATGCGCCGGTCCTCGTTCTGCCTGCGACAACTGGCGGCGGCGAATTCTACAGTCTTCCCCATTTGATCATGCATGCCGCGATCAATGGGATCCACTATGTAACGTATGATCTGGTCTACGATCCGGCACATCACCGGCTACGCCTCAGCTCAATCGGTACGGAGTTCCCCACCGACCCACGTTACAATAAACCTTTCCCCTGGTTGCCGGTGACAGCGCAGCAGGCTACTGCTGCCTTGCAGCACACGCGCGGCCTTGCGATTGCGGCTTCCGCCAAACCGGAACTGGTGTTCTTTGCGCCGCCCGATCCAGCGCCAGGAGTGAACATAAACTGGACTGGTGGCGGAACAGATCCAGAAGATCCAATGTGGCGCCTCAAAGGTAGTGACGGCCACTATCACTTCGTCGGCAAGGACGGGCACGTCTACGATACTGGTCAACTTCCCGTCTCCGCAAGCACGACCGTCATCCAATCGTAGCACGACAACATTGTAGCGAACACAAGCGGCGTCATACTGCCTTGGATATTCGCCTTGTGTAGAAAGGTCGTGGTGGGGCCAGTATTCCTGATTTGCCTAATGCATTGGGAATATCCGCCCCATCACTGCACACACCAACTACACAGCCACACCAGTATGATATAGGAGCACGACGTGACTCTTGGCATGATCATCGCCCCCTGTCCTGACAGATGGAATCCCAACTGCTACTTCGATCCCGGTCCGCCAGCCGCAACCCCGTATGATCTGCCTCATGTTGCCACCATCTGCCTGCTCTGTGCCATTGCCTTGGCGGTACTGGCGATCATCGTCTTCTTTGCACTCCGAAAGCGGCGCGGCCTCTGGCAGCGCAAGAGCGCGTTCTTCATCCTCCTGCTCAGCGCGCTCTCGCTCCTGGTCGCGCAGCGCGCCTGGGCGGCCTATCAGCCGTTCACGTCCGTGCATCTGGCGGAAACATGGCAATGGGAGCAGCATTTTGGCGCGGCCTACGACAACAGCATCTTCCCTATGGTGAGCAATTTCCGTGGCCTGATGGTGCTCGATGTGCTGTCCGTCGCCTTTATCACGCTGATCCTGCTTTACAGAGCGGCAAGAGTGGGTATAGCACGCCTGCGTTCAACCCGCACCAACGCAACACTCACCACTGCACCAGAACACACATGACGCGGTCGTGCTATACTGCACTCACGGCCATTGCGGTCGCCTAGAAACGAGCGGCGTATGTTCGCCGGAACGTCTTGCTTCGCTCAGCCTCCCTGGTAGGTCGTATCCTGCCAGCTAACCCATAATCCTCATCAGAGCCAGCGGCGACACTGGCTTATGTCATCTTATGTGCTGTGCTCCGGCCATTCATGGCCGAGAGCATATCTGCGCTCCCTTCGCGACACCCCCGACGCCCTCGACGGTGGTTGACCTCGCACACATCCCCACGCTACTCGTCGCGTCTCCATATCGCGCGCCCATTCAACTCAACGCGCCTCCACATGCCGCGCACGTGCCCCTCCACAGTCTGTTCTTCATTCAACGCCAGCTTGGTAAAGAACAGACTGAGAGGATCCTCGTGCTATTGGAACGCATCCAGGGCAAACACAGCCTACCCATCGAATCCGCCGCCCTGTTGCGGCAGATCGCCCGCTATGACGACGTGCTCGTTGACATGGGCGCTGGTGATGGCCGCTTCGTATGTCACATGGCGCAAGCGCACCCAGAACACTTCGTCATCGGCATAGACGCCTGCCGCGAGAACCTGCACGCCAGCTCGCGCCGCGCACCCGACAATGCGCTCTTCCTCATCGCCAACGCCCTTGCGCTGCCGCCCGATCTGGCGAATATCGCCATGCGCCTCACCATCAACTTTCCGTGGGGCACGCTCCTCACCGGGCTACTCGATGGCGACGCCGCACTTCTCTCCGGTCTGGCGCGGCTCGCTCGCCCAGGCGCTATCCTGGAGCTACACCTCAACGGCGACGCGCTGGCCGGCGCTGGCTGGCCGCTCGATGCGGGCGGAGCACGTGTGCGTCAGACCCTCCGCGCGGCGGGCTTCGTCCCTGGTCCGGCGACCAGCCTGGGCGCGGCAGAGCTACGCGCCCTCCCCACCACCTGGGCGCACCGTCTCGCCTTCGGACGCGACCCCCGCGCGCTCTATCTCGCCGCCGCGCGTCTCGCCGATGTGGCAAGCCTATCCTCGTTGGTAGGCTAGCCACGTACCTGGGGGCAGGGTTACGCCTGCCCCCATTTCTCGCAACCAATTTGACGTATTGCGCTGCCGCCAGCGCGCTAAACGGTATACGGTAGTGGCGAGGCGGCCAGTGCGCCCACGCTATCATCCACTGACCAGCCCTATCAGGTGCGCGCATGCTCTTGTCGCTGGGTGACTCTGCGTGTCCAACTTCAGCGCCGCGCGATTCGTATACCGTACTAAGGTGCCCGCTATGAGGTCATCCAGCCTCATGAATTCGGATCTCCGGCACAACCATACCGTTGTGGGTCGCTGGTCATCCGCGCATCCATGCACCGCGTGTACCAGGCGCATGTACTAGCCAAGGACACAAGGAGTTGCCTCCTACGCCACACTGCAATATCATAAGACGCACGTCGGCGTCTATCATCTGAGTGTTCAGCGTGTCTTGAAGCATCTGTAGCGAGGTTTTGTAATGCTGAAGCGTTCTTCCGTACTTCTCGTACTCGTCTCTCTTCTGTTCTTCGCCGCGTGCGATGCTGCCGTGACGGTTGGCAAATATCCCACTCCCATCCCCACTCTGAACGCCCCACAGCGCGCCCAGATGGTCGTGCAATATTGTGTTGATGATACCGGCAGTTATGACCGCGCCTACCTGCATGGAGCCAACAAAGCCGTCGCCCAGAGCATCATCAATTCAGTGGTTCCCAATAGCCAGGGCCTGACCGTCTACGCCACCGCCATCACCCACAACACCTTCGATCCCACCAATACGCTCCCGCCGTTCGTCGTCCAGCCGGTCGCTGCGCCGCCTGCCCTTCCCGCGCTCACCCCCACGCCCACCCCCGGCGACTCCGATAGTTTCCACGCTGGCTCCGTGCGCGACTCCGTAAACAAAGCCAATAGCAGCGTCGTCACCGCCTACAACCAGCAGATGCAGAGCTACCTCGATACTCTCCACGCCGCGCAAAGCCAGACCACCAGCGACGTGCAGCGCCTGATCTCGTGGGGGCCAAGCATGGACACCTCAGCCACCAGCATCTGGGGCTGCCTCGGCCTCGCCACCCAGCGCCTGCAAAATCAGCCAGGAACCAAATACCTCATCATCGCCTCCGATATGCAAAACAACACCTGCGCGGACTGCGACCCCATCAACCTTCAGGGTGTCTCCGTCCACGTCATCTACTACCAGTCCGCCAACGCCGTCATCGCCAAGAACAACCAGGACTACTGGACGCCGATCTTCACACAGGCCGGGGCCACCAGCGTTCGCTTCGATGATCCGCAAACCACGCAGGATCAGATGTCTCACCCCGACGCCACGCTCTTTGGAGGGTCACAACCATGATCAGACTTCCACACGTTGATCCCTTCACCGCCATCGTCATCGGCGCGCTCATCATCCTCCTGTTGACGCCGCTCTTCGGCGATACGCTCGGCAGAGCCTTCGAGACCTTCTTCGTCTTCATCGGCGAGATATTCCGCAGCCTCGCCCAGGGCTTCGAGGCAATCAATGCGTGGACCTGGGGTCAAGGCACGAAGCGTATGCAGCGCCACGCCGACTCGCCCGCGCCCACTCCTGCCCCAGCCGTCCAGCCCGCAACGCAGCCCACCCAAGACGCCGACCCGGCTGACGGCTCGTACAGCTACGACCTCCAGAACGACCCCTATGCCACGCCGGACCCAACAGGTTCACTAGCGTTTCCAACAACGTCCACAACGCCAGCCGTCAACACCGCTGGCAGCGCCGCAGCGACAACAGCCCCAGACGCCACTACTCCCGCTGCTCCGCCGGAACCCGCCCACTGGGGGCCAGAGGCCATCGTCACCGAGTTGATCTATTTCGCGCTGGTTATCGTCGTCGCGCTCGCCGACCTCGTCTTCTCCGCCGAACGCCTCGCCGTCGTCCTCTTCAACCAGCAGGGCGGCGTCAACTTCGGCCCCCTCAACTTCCTGCGCGACCTCGGCGCTGGCCTCTCCGGCCTGCTCTTCATTGGCATCGGCGCGCTCACCGGCATGTTGCTGCTTGATTTTCTCGGCGCACTGCCTGGCGGCGTCCACCTCTTCCCCGGCCTCAGCCCCAGGATGCGCAAAGTCCTGGGCTGGACCTCATTCTTCATGCTACTGCTCACCGTCGCGGCTGGCGCGATGCTCTGGATTCTCGGCCAGACCGTGGTTGACAACCTCGGCGTGATCTTCCCACCGTTCGAGTACGCCGTTGACGGACTCCTGGCCGTCGTGCTGATCGTCGTGGTTGGCCTGGGCTTCTGGGGTGCGGTCCGTGGCATCGCCACCATCGGCACCATCTTATTGGTGCTGCTGGGCTTCGTCTTCGTCGTCTTCGCCCATGCGCTAAAGTTGATCGCCCGTTTCTTCGAGGTCGTGGGCGAGGCCATCAACGACATCTTCGACGCCATCTACCGCCTCTTCCATCACGAGGCTGCCCCCCGGCCCGAAGTCGTGCCCGATAGTCAGCTTTCCATTGTTGGCGTCGGCCAGCGCGGCAGCGAATTCACCGTCCAGCTTGGCAAAGAAGTTACCAGCCTTGTCGGCCCTCGCAACATGCGTGGCGTCGGCGTCTACGTCCAGAACAAGAAAGACCACCGCAAGCATCTGAGCGACCTCAAGCGCGCCAGCGTCATCGGCAGCGCCCCCCGCGATACCCAAGATCTCGCCCCCGATCCCAATCACCCGCACCCATTGAGCAGCATCGCCGATAACATCGAACATGCCTATCGCGACGCGCGTGACACCACTTCCACGCGCCGCCACCTCATCTGGGTCATTGATCCCAACGAGCGCAACCTCGACCAAACCTACCTCCTCCAAAGCACAGTAGACATGCTCAAAGAGCTACGCGAGAATCCCCGTGTTCCTGGCCTGGCTGTCACTGTCGTCTGCCTGCTGCCAAGCATGATGGATCAGCGCCTCCTCAACTCTGGCCTATTCGAGCAACTGGCCCAGCTCTCCCACGGCCAGAGCGACGAACTCATGCCACCGTCCGCCAGCATCCCCCCACAAGATGCGCTGATCGTCAACCCCACGTTCCTGCTTCAGGCCCAGAATCAGTACGTCGGCGAAATCACCGCGCGCCATCTCTTCGCGCGTAGCCTCGCCGCCAGCCTGACGGCCACGACCCAACCCGGCAACCATGAATTGCTGACCGTGCTCGCCAACGTTCGCCAGGAAGGCTATCCCTTCGTCGCCATCAGCACCGATTCCGCAGGTGTCGTCGCCAGCAAACCCGACCCGCGTGTCTTCGGTTCCAATGGCGGCACGGTCGGCGAGCCACTGCTCAGCAGCGCCGAGCGCAACACGCAGACGCTCGCCAAACGCCTATTCAACGGCGAGGGCGCTGCCAGTGTCCAGGTCAAGCCCAACCAGGACTCGAATGCGCTCATCGCCGCCCTCTGCATCGCGCCCTTTGGCAACAGCGCCAACGCGGCGCAATATCGCAACACCATGACCCGCTGGTTCAACGACGGCAGCCATGCAGTTCCCTTGGTCAGTGTTGTGGCCGGCCCGCGCTATGAAGGTGTGAACATCACCAGCGAGCATCCCAAAACCTTCGGCGGGCGCTACTGCCAGGTGGCCTTCATCTATGGCGTCGAGAACATCAATGCCGCGCTCGACGCCCCCGACACCGCCAGCGCCTTCGCCACCAGCGCGCGTGCCAGCGGAACGGGCGTCAACAGCTTCCAGGTCGCCAGCGCCAGCCACACGTCACCAGATGATCCCACCGTGGACAGCCGCATTCGCTGGTCATCATTCATTGACGCCGACGGGACGTCATCACCCACCAACACATTGCCACCGGGGCAGCGCTTCGTCTAGTCGCTGGAAGGAGGATGCGCCATGGTCTCATCCCGCAACAAGCAAGGGAGATCGCTTGCGATTATCGCCGTCGGGCACGATTCCAGCCGCTTCGCCGCGCGTCTTGCCCAGGTGATCGCGCGGCTCTACAAAGGTGATCCGCCTATCTTCGCCATTGGCCTGTATGACGACAAGCCCACAGGGGTTGTCGCCCAGCGCCACCTGCGCCGCGTGCGTGGCATGCGCGCCCGCGACTTCAGCCTCACCAGCGCTGAGCGCCATGCCCTCCGCAAGCACATGGGTACCAGCGAAGAAAAGGCCCGTGAGGGCGCTCCCGCCGTCCTCAGCGCCAAGCTGGTTCATCGCGTCCTCGATGAGCAACATACTCTGGAAAACATCCTCTGGATTGTAGATCAACCCTTTATCGAAGCCTGCACACCGCAGATCCGTGAGCTACGGCACGACCTCGATGGCCCCACCGTCACGGCTGTGTGCCTGCTCAACCAACCTGGCGCCTCCCACGACGCCATCCTCCAACACCTGTATGCCTGGAACGCCACCGACCCCCTGAGCGGCCGCGCTGGCATCGCCACCACCATCCTGGTGGACTCCAGATCGCCGCTCGCCACCAATGGCAAGGGGCAATATCAGGATGATATGCTTGCCTGGGGGCTGGCGAGCATGCTTTTCGCTCCCTTGCAGGGCGAGCGCAATCCCCCGTTTAGCGTCGTAGCGCAAAGCTTCAAAGACTATCCGCTAACCGCCCTCGCCCTCGACATCAGCTATGCCCTCGAAGCGCCACCGCGCCGGGGTCTTTCCGGCATGCTCGATTCCCTCTTCCCCTTCCGGCGGCTCCGCTCCGATAAGGTCGCCGCCGATTTTCGCACGCGCATCCAGCAGATGCTCAGCGGCGCGCCCGCCACTACCTACGGCACACTCTTTGTGCCGTCCGTCACCCCGCCCGCGCCCGATCCTTCCGGTGGCTCGTACCCGTCCTCTGGCGCGCCCTATGGTACACCGCCCACGACGTGGGATTACGATCCCCACGGCTATGCCGCCGCTCAGCCAGACTATTACGCTGCCCAGGGCCAGTATGCGCCACCGGGCTACGCCACCGTCAATCCTGTCGCCTACTTCCCCGATCCCGCCAATAACGGCGCCAGCGGTGCATATCAGCCGTACCAGCAAAGCGGCGCTGGCGCTTCTGGCTCCTACGACCCTAACAATCCCTATGGCGCTTCCGGCTCCAGCCAGCCCTACGCCGCGTATCCCTCCGCGCCTCGGCCAGACTTCCCGCCGCCACCCGCGCCAGAGATCACGGAGTCGCCAGTCATCGTCAACGCGCTCGTGCCCTTCCGCCAGCGCGAGCGCCGCTTCCAGGAGCTAGCGCTCGACCTCAGTTCCTGGCTGGGCCGCGAATATCATCTCCACCCGCCCAGCCTCCTGCGCAGCAACAAGCCGATCAACGCCCCCAGGGTCATCATCGCGGGCAAGCGCAATCGCTTCCCCACCATGGTCACCATCCTCTTCGGCGTCAACGACCCTGGCCGCGCATCCCACACCGGCGCACCCTGAATCTCCATCACATCCTGGTGATCACAGCCACAACGAGAGCCGCGAATCGAAGATTCGCGGCTCTTCCCATCGTATCCCTACCCCTGTGGCAACATCGCCAGCGGTTTGCCACGCTTGCTCGTCGTCGCGCCGCTTTCCTCTTCAGCGTCAGCCGCCGCGTTCAGCGCCGCGATGCCCGTCTTGCGGGTGCGCCCCGCGCTCACCGGACCGAGCGACCCATCCCCCGGATACACCAGCTTCGCCTCATGCTCCGGCAGGATGTTCGCCACCTCTTGCAGCACTGCGTCCAGGAACTCATCCTCAGGTACCGTCCGCAGGAACGCGCCCTTCTTATAGATCGCCCCCTTGCCGCGCCCGCCCGAAAGTCCGATATCCGCATCCCGCGACTCACCCGGCCCATTCACCAGGCAGCCCATCACCGCCACTTGAATCGGCGTCTGCACCTTCGCCAGCCGCTTCTCCACCTCATTGGCGATCTTCAGCACATCAATCTCCACCCGCCCGCACGACGGGCACGAGACGAACGTCACCCCTCGCGACCGCAGTTCCAGCGACCGCAGAATCTCATACGCCACCGGAATCTCTTCCTCCGGCTCCGCCGTCAGCGAGACTCGAATCGTATCGCCGATGCCATCCGCCAGCAGCAGCGCGAAGCCAATGGACGACTTCACCGCCCCCGTCACCAGCGTCCCCGCCTCGGTGATGCCCAGGTGCAACGGCACATCGCATGCCGCCGCGAATTTGCGGTACGCCGCCACCGCCGTCAGCACATTTGAACTCTTCAGCGACACCTTATAGTTCGTGAAGCCCAGGTCATCGGCCCAGCCGCAATATTCCAGCGCCTTCGCCACCATCCGGTCCGAAAGTTCCTCGCGCTCGCGCCGCCGCTCCTCCGCTGGATCGCTCTTCACGAACGTGCCGTCGTCCAGCCGCTGCACCGACACCTTGCGCATTTCCGCGCCGCTCTTCAGCGCGTCAATCGAGCCGGAGTTCACGCCGATCCGCATCGCCGCGCCCGCCTGCTGCACCGCAGCCACTACCTTGCTGAACGACTCCTGTCCGCCGCGTAGATTGCCTGGATTGATGCGCACACAGTCCACACCCTGCTCCACTGCCATCAGCGCCAGTTTGGGTTCATAGTGAATATCCGCGATCAATGGGATGCCGATGCGCTTCTTGATCTCGCCCAGCGCCAGCGCGTCAATCTCTTCCGGCACTGCCACCCGCACCAGCTCGCAGCCCACCTCTTCGAGGCGGCGAATCTGCGCGACCGTCTTCTCCACGTCGCGGGTATACATCGTCGTCATAGATTGCACGGCAATCGGCGCATCCCCGCCGATCAATACATTTCCCACCGTTATCTGGCGCGTCTTTCTGCGCATGCCTGGCTCCCACATGTCTCGCTATTGTTCACTGCTCAGCGCCAGCATAGGTATCCTGACTCCGAACATAACACGCACACTATTCCGTAACAGATGATACCGCGCACCCACGCCACCCGCCACGCACGCGCGTGCGGCTGAGCGCGCACAACAACGCGCATCGCTCAGCGCCCCAGGTGGCTCACATCGTTGATCGTCACCAATAGCACCAGCATCAGCAGTATTGCCATCCCCGCCAGATGTACCAGCGCCTCGCGCTCCGGGCTGATGCGCTTGCCCCGGCGCAGCACTTCGATCACCACAAACAGCAGTCGCCCGCCATCCAGCCCTGGCACCGGCAGAATATTGAAGAACGCCAGGCTCAGGCTCAGATAGCCCACCAGGAAGAGAATCGGCGACCACCCGCTCGCGGGCACTGCCGCCGCAAACTGCCCCGTCGTGTTGACGATACCGACTGGCCCCTGAAAGGCCTCGTTGAAGGGTATCTGTCCACGAATCACCTGCCCGATTCCCTGCGCCGTGACTGAGATCGCTGTGCCCATGTCTTGTACGCCAAGGAGCGGCGCCTGCCAGAGTGGCGGGCGAATGATCGCCGCAACCTTATTCGTGTCCGCCCCGATCCCCAGCGGTGGCTTATTGGGATCGCTGCTGATACGCGCCTGCACCGGGATCGTCACCGCCGAAGCCGCGCCCGCGTGCAGGATAGACATCTGCACCTGCACCGATGTGGCGTGCGCGTCCGTGTTCAGTTCCGTCTGGATGGCCTTGCCGACAACGGTCGTCACATCGGAGAAGTATTTGATTGGCTGGCCATTCACGGCAACTATACGATCACCGGGCAGGAGTCCCGCATGCTGGGCGGGTGAATCTTTGGTGACTGATTGAATCACCGGCTGAAATTCCACATTGCCGATAGCCGCCGACGTGGAAAAGAGCACCACCGCCAGCAGCAGGTTCATCGTCACCCCCGCCAGCAACACCATCGCGCGGATGCCCGCTGGCTTCGCGCCGAAGGTGCGCGGGTCATAGTTGCCCGCCTCATCGGTCGTCTCGCCATTCTCTCCCGGCATCTTCACATATCCGCCGATGGGCAGCAGATTGATCGAATAGTTCGTCTCGCCGCGCTTGAACGTAAATAGGCGCGGTGGAAAGCCAATCGCGAATTCCTCCACGCGGATGCCGGAGCGCTTGGCAGTGATGAAATGGCCGAATTCATGGGCAATGACCAGCAGCCCGAATACCGGAACCGCGGCCAGCAAATACAGTGGGTTAAACGACACGTCTAGTCCCTCGTTTCATCCAGCGAAATGTCCAGCATCGCGTATTGCTCGCACTCTCTACGTTTCAATTCTCTCTCTTGTTCTGCCGCCTGCGGTGGGGCGGACATTCCTGTCTGCCAGCCTAAGGCTATCTGCTCCGGCCCTGTAGCGCTGGCGTCTCGCCGGCCTCCGCCTGACCATTGGAACATCACCCCTTCGCATGGCTCTCTGGTGGACGCTCGCCCGCCAGCCGTGCCACCTCATCTTGCGCCCACTGGCTTGCCGCCTGCACATCCGCCAGCGACGGCTCCGCGATCACCGTATGCCGTTCCAGCGCCGCGCCGATCAGTTCCGCAATCTCCGGCAGCCGTATCTTTCCCGCCAGGAACAGCGCCACCGCCGTCTCGTCCGCGCCTACCAGCACCGCTGGCGCCGTTCCCCCGCGCCGCCCCGCCGCGTAGGCCAGATCCAGGCACGGGAAGCGCTCGCGATCCACCGCCGCGAACTCCAGTCGCGCCACCTCGTGCCAGCGCAACTCGCGCGCCAGTGGCGTGCCCGCGCGGTCCAGTCGCGCCGGATAGCTCAGCGCATCCTGAATCGGCAGGTGCATACTCGGCAGGCTCGCCTGCATCTTGATCGAATCGTCCACATATTCCACCATCGAATGCACGATGCTCTGCGGCTGCACCACCACCTCGATCTGCTCATACGGCATAGCAAAGAGCCAGTGCGCCTCGATCACTTCTAGTCCTTTGTTCATCAGGGTCGCCGAATCAATCGTCACCTTCGGCCCCATATTCCAGGTCGGATGGTGCAGCGCCTGCTCCACCGTCACCTCGCGCATCTGCTCGCGGCTCATCCCTCGAAACGGCCCGCCCGACGCCGTGATAATCAGCTTCCGCACCTCCGCATGTCGCTCCCCGCGCAGACACTGCCAGAGCGCGCTATGCTCGCTATCCACCGGCAGAATCTCCACGCCGTGCCGCCGCGCCTCCGGCATCACCAGATGCCCTGCCATCACCAGCGTCTCTTTGTTCGCCAGCGCAATCGTCTTTCCCGCGCGAATCGCCGCCAGTGTTGGCTCCACGCCCACCAGCCCCGAGGTCGCCGCCACCACCATCTCCACATCGGCATGTGTTGCCGCCGCCATCAGCCCATCCGGCCCGCGCATCGCCCGCGGCAGCAGCGCATCCAGTTGCCGCCGCACCTCCGCATCCTCGCTCGTGCAGGCCACCAACTCCGGCGCAAACTCGCGCGCCTGTTCCGCCAGCAGCGCCACATTCCCGCGCGCCGCCAGCGCCACCACCCGGAACGCGCCCGGAAACGCGCGCACCACATCCAGCGTCTGCCGCCCGATAGAGCCTGTGCTGCCGAGAACCGCGATCCGGCGGGGTGAATCTGCCATGCGTACTTTTATCCTGCTCTATCTCAATCTTCTCGTCTATCTCTGATGTGCGCGCCAGCCTCACGACTCCTCGCTACCGGCACGCGGGCGCGTTACCACCAGAGTATATCACCGCCCTACGCCCGCCTCGTTTCGCCCCCACCATTTTGCGTCTCCCTCGCGATTCTGTGCCTGGATATGCTGAGCGTGTGTTATTCTCATGCTATATCAAGCTGCCTTCTGAAAGGATAGAAGCATATGGATCTAGTGCATCAGGTAACGCCTGATGAGGCCAAAGACCAACTCAATGACCTCATCAATGCTGCGCTTCGCGGCGAGACCGTACTCATTGCTCAGGACAGTGAACACAAAGTCCAATTGGTTCCGATTATCCACATGCAGCGCAATCGTGCCGCTGGTAGCGGCAAAGGCATCTTCACGATGAGTGACAACTTTGATGCCCCACTCCCCGACTTCGAGGAGTATCTGCGGTGAGGGCGCTGCTTGATACCCACACCTTTTTCTGGTTTCACGTCATCACTTTCCCAGTCCCCTCCGTTGGCCGCGCACCAGCCCCAGATGGTATTCTGTAGTCTAGATTTGTCTGCGTAAAATACCGGCGTTGTGCCGTGACGGTGACGAGCGAGTCAACTCGCATCTCGCGCCGGCGTACAACGAAGTACCACAGCGAGAGGGACACAATTTCCATGGTTGATACAGCTTCCGCGCGCAAAGCGCACCAGAACCACAAGGTCGCGCTGCCGCCCGCCACCGACCTCTATAACATCAACTCCCTGCTCAACGAAGACGAACGCATGGTCCGCGACACCGTCCGCGAATTCGTCAAAGAGCAAGTGCTCCCCATCATCGGCGAGCATTTCGAGGCCGGAACCTTTCCCCGCGACCTGATCCCCGCCGTCGCCCAGCTTGGCCTGCTCGGCATGCACCTCGAAGGCTACGGCTGCGCGGGCATGAGCGCCGTCTGCTACGGCCTCGCCTGCCAGGAGCTAGAGTTCGGCGATAGCGGCCTGCGCTCCTTTGTCTCCGTTCAAGGCTCGCTCGCCATGTTCCCCATCTGGGCCTTCGGCTCCGAAGAGCAGAAGCAGAAATACCTGCCCAAGATGGCCTCCGGCGAATTCATCGGCTGCTTCGGCCTCACCGAACCCGACTTTGGCAGCAACCCCTCTGGCATGGCCACCACCGCCCGCAAAGACGGCGACTCCTACATCCTCAACGGCAGCAAGATGTGGATTACCAACGGTGGTATCGCCGATGTCGCCGTCGTCTGGGCCAAAGCCGAAGACGGCATTCGCGGCTTCATCGTCGAGCGCGGCACCCCCGGCTTCACCACCAGCGATGTCACCCACAAGCTCTCGCTGCGCGCCTCCGTCACCTCCGAACTCCACTTCGGCGACTGTCGCATCCCCGCCGCCAACATGCTCCCCGACGTTCGTGGCCTGCGCGGCCCGCTCTCCTGCCTCGACGAAGCCCGCTACGGCATCGCCTGGGGCGCGAATGGCGCCGCCCGCGCCTGCTACGAGTCCGCGCTGGACTATTCTAAGACGCGCATCCAGTTCGACAAGCCCATCGGCGCGTTCCAGCTTACCCAGGCCAAGCTCGCCGACATGGCCACCGAACTCGTCAAAGGCGAACTTCTCACGCTCCAGCTTGGCCGCCTCAAGGACCAGGGCAACGCCCATCCCGTCCAGGTCTCCCTCGCCAAGCGCAACAACGTCCGTCAGGCGCTCAACACCGCCCGCGTCGCCCGCTCCATTCTCGGCGCCAACGGCATCACCCTCGAATACCCCGTCAGCCGCCACATGAACAACCTCGAATCCGTCTACACCTACGAAGGCACCGACGAGATTCACACCCTCGTCATCGGTCAGGCCGTCACCGGCCTCGCCGCCTTCGAATAATCCATCCACCTCCGCAATTCGACGCTGGCTACATCTTCCACGTAGCCAGCGTTTTCTCTTGCTCATATGCCATCTCTGCTCCGTGGCCTTGCCCTTTTCTCTCTCGTTGCTCCATACTGAACTCATCATCAGCAATCGCTTGCATCTGTATCCATCACATTGACTTAAAGGAGCGCCCGCTATGGGAGTCCTCGCGTCCATGCGTTCTATGCGCCTCATCGCCGATTTCGCGCTCGATCACCATCTGCTCGACGGCCTCACCATCCTCGGCCTGCTCTTCGGCGTCCTCGGCTCCCTCTACCTCGCCTACGACCTGCTCGACCGCAAATACGGCATCCTGCGCCGCCTCACTGAGAGCCTCACCCTCGCCATGCTCACCGTGCCATTCGCCTCGCTCATCGCTCTCGACTTCGCCGCCACCGCCACCGGAGATAACCAGGACCTCGCCCCCACCTCCTCACGCGCCTGGTTCCTCTTCGTCGCCCTCGCCTGGAGCGTCGGCATGCTCGCCGGACTGGTTCAGGGCTTCTGGATCCCCATTCCCCGCTCGCGCCCTGCCAAAGTCTTCTCCGCCCGTGGCTGCCTCAACGCTTGGCCCATCTGGGTCATCGGCACGCTCATCCTCGGCGGCATCGTCTATTGGAGCCTGCGCGCCCTCGGTTCCCCCGCCGCCAACAGCGCCTCCGGCCAGCTCATCTTCCTCTCCGAAGCCGTCATGCTGCCGCTGCTCATGATCTCCGGCGGCTTCTCGCCATTCGTCCGCTGGTGGGCCAACCGCCTCCCCAAAAACACCCTCGGCGTCATCGGCGTCTTTCTCATCCTCTGCGGCTTCCTTCTCGCCATGGCCCAGCCCGTCGTCAGCATCCTCGATCTCCCCATCCACTGACCCCGCCCTTGACCACGTCATGCGTGCTATCATCTGCTGCATCAGACACATCAAACGAGAGGCCATACTCCTATGCCCATTCGCGCGGTCGTCTTCGATTTCGGCGGCGTCCTCGTCCGCACCACCGATCTCACCCTTCACCGCGCCTGGGAGACCCGCCTTGGCCTGCCCGCAGGTCGTCTTCCCGGCGAGGTCTGGGCCAATCCTGTCTCCGAGTACGCCACCACTGGCCGCGCCACCCCCGATGAAGTCTGGCGCTACCTCGGCGACCGCTTTGGCCTCAACGATGACGACCTACTCGCCCTCCAGCGCGACTTCTTCGCCCACGAAGCCCTCGATGCCGACCTCGTCGCTTTCCTGCGCGGCCTGCGCCCCAGTTACCGCACCGCTATACTCAGCAACGCCTGGCCCAACGCACGCGAGGAATTCACCGGACGCTTCGGCCTCGGCGACGCCGTAGACCAGATCATCATCTCCGCCGAAGAAGGCATCGCCAAGCCCGACATCTGCATCTACTCGCTCACCGCCGCTCGCCTGGGTGTCCACCTGAACGAAATGCTCTTCGTAGACGACTTTGCCCCCAACGTCACTGGCGCGCGTGCTGCTGGAATGCAGGCCATCCTCTTCGCCACCCCAGCCCAGGCCCTCGCCGAAGCGCACGCCATCCTCGCTGGCTCATCCGAACTATGATCGCACCATGGCCGCCCTACTCCTCGCCCTTCGCGTCTCCCCCACGTGCCTCACGGCCCCCGCGCGGCGCGGCTTCCTCCCGTCCATCATCCTGCGCCTTATCCTGCGCCTGCGCTCCAGCCTTTGGCATCAGCAGATGATCCATCTCCTGCCGCATCGCCTGAATATCGGGATATGAGCGATACACACTGGCGAACCGGATATAGGCAATGTCGTCCAGCGCCCGCAACCGCTCCATCACCAGTTCGCCGACCACCCGCGAATCTACCTCCGCCTGCCCCAACTTATGCAAGGCGCTCTCCACACCCTCCACAATCGCCTCCAACTCCCCCACCGGAATCGGACGCTTCTGGCAGGCCAGCCGCAGCCCAGTAAGCAACTTCTCGCGCCTGAACGGCTCGCGTCGGCCATCCCGCTTCACCACCATCAATGTCGGCAGCACCACCCGCTCCACCGTGCTGAATCGCTGCTCACACCGCTCGCAGCGCCGCCGCCGTTGGATATATTCACCCTGGTCGCGCGAGTCCGTCACCCGCGAATCATCATAGCCACAATGCGGACACTTCATAGCGTCACCATCACTCCCGCCACACCGCTCATTCCCCGCCCCAACATCCTTCGTGTGCGGGCCAGCGGTTTTCCCCGCAGTATAGCATACCCCGCTAACCCTCTCGCGCCCCCTTGCGCCATCCCCATGTCCTTCACCTGTCACACACCCTCCCCCTAACCCACTGTCGCGGTTTACGCGGCCACGGGTGGGGCGGACATTCCTGTCTGCCTGCCATGTCATCCGTAGGGCAAGCGGAGCGCGGCCCCTCCGAGCCGTTTCGAGGAGGGGCGTCCGGCGGACGCCCACCGCGCAGTTTCACCCCCCGCTCGTGCTGTGCGCCAGCCATTTATGGCCGTGTCTCCCGCGCCCGCAACAGCGGCACGACCCGATCCCAGATCGCCGCCGCCACCTCCGCCTTCGGCAGCAACGCCAACTGCTCCACCCGCCCATCCCGGTGAAAGATTGCCACCTCATTCGTCTCCGTGCCGAACCCACTCCCTGCCTTCGCCACATCATTCGCCACCAGCAGATCCAGTTGCTTCCGCTCCAGCTTGCTCGCCGCGTTCTTCGCCACCTCCGTCGTCTCCGCCGCGAACCCCACGCGCACCACCCCCGCCGCGCGCTCATCCGTCGCCAGTTCCGCCAGGATATCGGGATTCGTTACCAGCCGCAGCGTCAGCGACCCATCCGCATTCTCCGCCGCCGATCCCTTCTTGATCTTCTGCGCCGCTGGCTGCTCCACGCGGTAATCCGCCACCGCCGCCGCCATCACCAGCGCATCCACCCCCACCACCGCCTCGCGCACCGCCGCGCGCACCGCCGCGCGCAGCTCCAGCGTCGTCCCCACCCGCCGCAGCTCGATTCCCACCGGTTCAGGCTCCGTCGCCGTCGTCGCTCCCGCGATCAGCAGCACCTCCGCGCCCCGGTCGCGCGCCTCCTCCGCCAGCGCGAAGCCCATTAGCCCGCTCGACCGGTTGCCAATGTAGCGCACCGGATCAAGCGGCTCCTGCGTTCCCCCCGCCGTCACCACCACGCGCCGCCCCGCCAGATCTCCCCCGCGTCCCAGCACGCGCCGCACATATGCCAGCAGCGTCGCCGTCTCTGGGAACCGCCCCACCCCCACCTCACCCGACGCCAGATGCCCGGTCTCCGGCGGCACAATCGTCGCCCCCCGCTCCACCAGCGTCCGCAGATTCGCCTGCGTCGCCGCATGCGCGTACATATGGCTCTCCATCGCCGGAGCCAGCAGCAGCGGCGCGGGACATGCCAGCGCCACCGCCGTCAGCATATCATCCGCCATCCCCTGCGCCAGCCGCGCCAGTGTATTCGCCGTAGCTGGCGCCACCAGCAGCAGATCCGCGCTCTGCCCCAGCTCGATATGCCGTGCCGCCGCCTCCCCGCTCGGCTCCCACAGATTCGCATACACCCGCCGGTGGCTCAGCGCCGCGAACGTCAGCGGCGTCACGAACTCCGTCGCCCGCTCCGTCAGAATCACATCCACCAGCGCCCCCGCCTGTTGCAGCTTGCTCACCAGATCCGCCGCCTTATACGCCGCAATGCCCCCGCACACCCCCAGCACAATGCGCTTATCCTTCAACATGCGACACCCCGTTCTCCCGCAGCATGTATGCCTGCTCGTCTCTGCCTCGGCCATTGATGGCCGCAATACCTACTACAGCATAGCAAAAAGCCCGAAGCATCGCGCTTCGGGCTGAAGTGACTGTATGCACGGGGAGACCGGCAACGTCCTATTGTCCCACAGGGCTGCCCCTGCAGTATCGTCGGGGCTGGAAGGCTTAACGACCGTGTTCGGGATGGGAACGGGTGATCCCCTCCGCTCTAGTCACCGGCCTCCCCGCGCATACAGGCAACGAGAAAGAAACCAATAAATCAAACGCACATCGAAAATGACTCACCAAACGGCTACGCGCACGGGGAGACCGGCAACGTCCTATTGTCCCACAGGGCTGCCCCTGCAGTATCGTCGGGGCTGGAAGGCTTAACGACCGTGTTCGGGATGGGAACGGGTGATCCCCTCCGCTCTAGTCACCGGCCTCCCCGCGCGCATAGACATGCTGGCAAGACATTCTGGCGAATCAGCGTCGCTTTTCGGGCAGTCTGAAGAAGCTCTGAAAGAGCAACGTGGGTGGAGACGAGGGGACTCGAACCCCTGACCCTCTGGATGCAAACCAGATGCTCTCCCAACTGAGCTACGCCCCCACAGACATAGCCGACTCGCATAGTCAACTCGATGGTGCTTCAATTGTTGAAGGTACGATCAGAAAAAGTGGGCCTGCCCCGGCTCGAACGGGGGACCTCAGTCTTATCAGGACTGCGCTCTAGCCAACTGAGCTACAGGCCCTCGCGCCAGTGCCGCCGACGAGAGGCCAAACAACTGAAGAGTGGGAACCAGCAGACAACGCTCGCGCAGGTGATCGCTTGTGAAACCTGTGCCTTCCAAGTATTCCGTCGCGGCTTGCGCCGCCACGGCTCGACCTGGGAATCGCGATTGAGGCCGAAGCCTGTCTCGCGGTACTCCCTAGAAAGGAGGTGATCCAGCCGCACCTTCCGGTACGGCTACCTTGTTACGACTTCACCCCAGTCACCGACCCCACCCTCGACGGCTGCCTCTTGGGGGAGACCCCCAGGTTGGCCCACCGGCTTCAGGTGTTGCCGGCTTCCATGGTGTGACGGGCGGTGTGTACAAGGCCCGGGAACGTATTCACCGTGGTGTGCTGACCCACGGTTACTAGCAACTCCAGCTTCATGCAGGCGAGTTGCAGCCTGCAATCCGAACTGAGACCGGCTTTGGGAGATTGGCTCCACCTCGCGGCTTGGCGTCTCACTGTACCGGCCATTGTAGCGTGTGTGTCGCCCTGGACGTAAGGGCCGTGCTGACTTGACGTCATCCCCGCCTTCCTCCGCGTTGCGCGCGGCAGTCGGGCCCGACACCACTTGTAACGGACCCCAGGGGTTGCGCTCGTTAGGGGACTTAACCCAACACCTCACGGCACGAGCTGACGACAGCCATGCAGCACCTGTGCAGCCGCCCCTTGCGGGGACACCCCATTACGGGTGGTGCAACTGCATGTCAAGCCCAGGTAAGGTTCTTCGCGTCGCATCGAATTAAACCACACGCTCCGCTGCTTGTGCGGGCCCCCGTCAATTCCTTTGAGTTTTAACCTTGCGGCCGTACTCCCCAGGCGGTCCACTCATCACGTTAGCTGAGGCACTGACGGGGTCGATACCGCCAGCACCGGGTGGACATCGTTTACAGCTGGGACTACCAGGGTATCTAATCCTGTTCGCTCCCCCAGCTTTCGTGCCTGAGCGTCAGGTCTCGGCCAGGACGCTGCCTTCGCCGTCGGTGTTCCTCCGGATCTCTACGCATTTCACCGCTCCACCCGGAATTCCACGTCCCTCTCCGAGCCTCAAGCCCCGCCGTCTGGATGGCCCCCTCCCAGGTGAGCCGGGAGATTTCACCACCCACGCGCGGGGCCGCCTGCGCACCCTTTACGCCCAGTAACTCCGGACAACGCTCGCCTCCTACGTATTACCGCGGCTGCTGGCACGTAGTTAGCCGAGGCTTCTTCCTGTGGTACCGTCCGTATACCTCGTCCCACAGAAAAGGGGTTTACAACCCGAAGGCCGTCATCCCCCACGCGGCGTCGCTCGGTCAGGGTTGCCCCCATTGCCGAATATCCCTCACTGCTGCCCCCCGTAGGAGTCTGGGCCGTTCTCAATCCCAGTGTGGCTGATCATCCTCTCAGACCAGCTACCGATCGTCGCCTTGGTGAGCCGTAACCCCACCAACTAGCTAATCGGCCGCGAACCCCTCCACCGGCGCCAACGCTTGCGCGCCAGCTTTCTTCTGCCAGGCTCCCCCAGCAGACCGTATGCGGTATTAGCCTCCATTTCTGAAGGGTATCCCCCACCCGTGGGCAGATTGTTCACGTGTTACGCACCCGTCCGCCACTCGACCACCACCCGAAGGCGATGGCCCCGTTCGACTTGCATGTGTTAAGCACGCCGCCAGCGTTCGTCCTGAGCCAGGATCAAACTCGCCATCCAGTGTCTATTGCTTCTTCAGGACCAGCACGCCCAAAAGCGCCACCGGCTCCCTGAATCATGCGCACTGTTTGATGAGCCAATTTACGGCTCGCACAGGTCTCACTCAATCGCGACTTACGCAACTCTCGCTGCGTATTACCTGCTCTTTGCGCTGTTACTGCTTCCCACTCTTCAGTTGTTCAGGTTCTCTCGCGCGACTTCCGCCGCTCTTGCACCAACGCTCTCGCGTCAGGCGCAAAAATGATGTTACCACACCGCTCAGGTAGCGTCAACCCCTCCCAAGCAAAATCGCCAAAACTCGCCTCATCCCACCCAAAACTCCCTGCCCGCCTGACCCAACAGTCATGCTCACACCTGCTCTTATCGTCGCCTGCCATACCATGCTCGTATTGCACGGTTGTATCGCCTCTCTCCCCAACTCGCGCAGGCGGGTTTTTCCGCGGCACGCCATGTGGGCACGGTTTCAACCGCCCGTCTTCTAATTAACCGCGCAGAAAGGATCGTTCTCCGCCATGGCCACCAACACCCCACCATCCAACCATACCCCCGCCCCACGTCGCGCTCGTCCCACCACCACTCCTGCCGCCACTCTGCCAGAGCCGCGCGAACTCATCGCCTATCTCGACGGCCACCCTGTCCCCTACCTCCTGCGCGTCAGCGCCCGCGCCCGCCGCCTCTGCCTGCGCATCCAGCCCCCCGGACGCCTCGAAGTCGTCGTTCCGCGTCGCACCCCCCAGACCCGTATAGACGACATCCTCCGGCAAAAATCCGCCTGGATTCGCGCCACCCTCACCCGTATGCAGCAAGCCGCAACCGCTATCCCCGCGCCCGTCCCGCTCGCCGATGGCCGCATCCTCCCCTACGCGGGTCGTCAACTCCGTCTCGCCGTTCGCACCGGCGCCCCCGCCGGCCACTTCAGCGCGCGTCTCGAAGGCGACCTGCTCGAACTCCGCGTCCCCGACACCGCCGAGCCAACCATCCGCGCCGCGCTCACCATCTGGTATCGCCGCGAAGCCCGCCGTCTCTTCGCCGAGCGCCTCGCCCTCTGCAACGCATCCTACGGCTTCACCTACGGCCGCGTCACCATCAAAGAACAAAAAAGCCGCTGGGGCAGTTGCTCGCGTCTGGGCAACCTCAACTTCAACTGGCGGCTGCTCCTTGCCCCCCTCCCCGTTCTCGATTACGTCGTCACCCACGAGCTATGTCACCTCAAAGAACTCAACCACAGCCCCAGCTTCTGGCGTCTCGTCGCTCACGCCTGCCCAGACTACGCCACTCATCGCCGCTGGCTCCGCCAGCACGGCCACGAACTCCACTTTTGACGACGGTAGCGGCTCGACCTGAGCGGCTCGCAACTGAGGATGAGCCGCGGCATTCATGCTGCGAACTTCCCTCATCACCTACCTTGCCATCCGCCATTCTCTCGCCACGAGACTATTTGCGACATTTCACCCCAAAATACAGCACATCGAAAGTACCGGGCTGCGAACTTTCGGCACGCCTCTTGCGTCTTGTAAGGTATGTGATCCCAGTCGCATGCGCAGGGGCCGAGCAGACGCCGTTCGGCCCCCTGTTTTTGCCTCCAATTCTTCCTCTTTGCCTGGTAGGGCGGACATTCTTGTCTGCCCGTTGTACTCCCCTTCCCTACTGTACAGGCCGGGGGTTAGCTCCTTTCCCACACACTTTTCCTCTCAGCAGTGAGATTTTCCCCTCTTACAACGTATCCTGTGTAGCTGGCCCAACATCTGCATGGTACGAGAACTATCCGCAATCTCATTGCACCGTTGCGTATACAGCAGTATTCCAAGGCTTCAGCCTCGTATCTCTGTGCGCCGGTCCTTCAGGGCCGCGACTGGAACGCGCCAGGTGTGCGCTGGCCAGCGCTGGCCGCGATAGGGGGCTTGCGTACCCATGCTAGACTGGGCACAAGACGGCAAGCGCCCCACCCAACATGACGGGCGGCTGCTCTCGTCTCACCCTTGTGGCGCCAGAACCTGTAGGGATTCTATCTTTGGGAGGAGTTCACATGACCACGCGAGTACAGCCCGGGCGACGCGTACTCTGGACCGCCATCTTTGGCCTAAGTACCACGCTCGCGCTCCTGCTGACCGCCTGCGGCAGCACCACTGGCGGCGGCGGCGCAAGCCCCAGTCCCACCGTTGCCGGCACACCCACCTCCACCGTCACCTGCCCCACCACCACCGGCTTCCACCTCGTCACCTCCGGGCAGTTGACCATCGCCAGCGACACCACCTACGCCCCCGCCGAGTTCCCCGACCCCAACAACGCATCGAATTTCATCGGCTATGACATGGACCTCGCCCGCGAAATCGCGCGCCGTCTCTGCCTCACGCCGAACATTGTCAAGGCCACCTTCGGCAATATCATCCCCGACATCTCCAGCGCGCCACTGGGGCAGCAGCGCTACGACATGTCCATCTCGTCCTTCACCATCAACTCCGACCGCTTGAAGAGTGTGGACATGGTCCCCTACTTCCAGGCCGGTGAGTCCATCCTGACCACCGTTGCCAACGCTGGCAGCATCAAGCAATTCAGCGACATGTGCGGCAAGACCATCGCCGTGCAGAACGGCACCGTCGAGAAGGATGAAGTGAACGACGCCAACGGCAACGGCCCCGGCACCTCTGGCCAGGCGCCGATCTGCAAGCAGGCCAACAAGCCGATCACCGTCCTCAGCTACGACGACCAGGGCGTGGTCGTCCAGCAGGTGCAGAATGGCCGCGCCGACGCCAGCTATCAGGATCAGCCGGTGACTGACTACTACGCCTCCCTGAGCAAGGGCGCGCTCGTAGACTCCGGCATCACTGTCCAGCCGTCCCCCGAGGGCATCGTCATGCGCAGAGACAATGCCGCTCTCGAGGATGCCGTCAAGCAGGTGCTCAATGACATGCGCGCTGATGGCACCTACCTGCGTATCCTGACCGCCTGGGGCCAGCAGAAGCTTGCCTATCCGCCGCTTTCCTAGACCAGAAACTGATATACTGTAGCATGCGGGAGAACGGCCGGGGGGTGCCTCCTGGCCGTTCTCCTACATACGTGGCAAGCGGCATGCGTAGCTCCGCCGTTCTTCAGGCCGCAAGATGAGGGGATGATATGAACCCGATTCTCCAGTTCTTCCAGAATGTCGTGACCCTGCGCGGCACGTATGACTGGAACACCGTCTTCACCTTTCTGTTCTATCCAGACATTCTCCAGGGCATCATCATTACGGTGCTCCTCGCCGTCCTCGCCCAACTCATCGGCACCCTCATCGGCCTGCTCCTCTATTTCACCCGCCGCTCATCCAACGGTGTGCTGAGGGGCATCGGCGAACTCTATGTCTGGTTCTTTCGTGGTACTCCATTGCTGGTGCAAATCCTCTTCCTCAATGCGTTTCTCCCCTATATCGGACTTGCCAGGCCACTAATCCAAACGCACTTCTTTCGCAATCTCGGCTTTCAACAAGATATCCCCCTCGACGCCTTCATCGCTGGCCTTGCCGCACTTTCCCTTAACGAAGGCGCCTACATGGCCGAGATCGTGCGCGCCGGCATTGACTCCATTGACCTTGGCCAGCTTGAAGCCGCGAAGTCCCTCGGCATGACCTACTGGCTGGGCATGCGCCGCATCGTCCTGCCCCAGGCCCTCCGCGTCATCATCCCGCCACTTGGCAACGAATTCAACAGCATGCTGAAGAACACCTCGCTCGTCTCGGCCATCTCCGTCGCCGAACTACTGGAAGCCGCTCAGGCACACGCCTTCAGCCAATTCCGCCCGCTCGAATTGCTGACGGTTGCCTCCATCTGGTATCTCGTGCTCACTACCATCTGGACCCTCATCCAGCGTCAGCTTGAGCGCAGAATCAACGTCTCAAACCTTGACCCAGCGCTCACCAGCGGTGGATCCTGGTGGAAACGCATGATTGGCTTTGGGGGACGTGAAACTGGCGTTCCTATGCCAGCAGGCGCCGATCATCATTAATCCATTGAAGGCCAATCGCGCGGATGTTCACCGCTCGCCCATGAACCGGAGCACCACATGAATCCACAGGGAACGCCACAACCGCCCCAAGGCTATCCACCAGTCCCCCAACCTGCCCCCGCCCGCAATGGTGGCGCGAATGGCGCGCTACCCATGGTAGACGCCCGCGACGTTCACAAATACTTCCACAACAACCAGGTCTTGCGCGGCGTCTCGATGCAGGTCCGCAAAGGCGAAGTCGTCTGTGTCATCGGCCCCAGCGGCTCCGGCAAAACCACCTTCCTCCGCTGCATCAACCACCTCGAAAAGATCAACAGCGGCCGCATCTACATCGAAGGCCAGCTCATCGGCTACCGCGAACAATCCGATGGCTCCCTCCGCGAAGACAGCGAAAAGAACATCGCCCAGCTTCGCTCTGAAATCGGCATGGTCTTCCAGCGGTTCAACCTCTTCCCGCACATGACCGCCCTCCAGAACGTCATGGAAGCCCCCATACAGGTCCGCCACGAACCCCGTGACCAGGTCGAAGCTCGTGCCCTCGAACTCCTTAAAAAAGTCGGCCTCGAAGTCAAAGCCGACGCCTATCCCGCCCGCCTCTCCGGCGGCCAGCAGCAGCGCGTCGCCATCGCCCGCGCCCTCGCCATGAACCCCAAGCTCATGCTCTTCGACGAAGCCACCTCCGCCCTCGACCCCGAACTCGTCGGCGAAGTCCTCAAAGTCATGCGCCAGCTTGCCGAAGAAGGCATGACCATGGTCGTCGTCACCCATGAAATGGGCTTCGCCCGCGAAGTCGCCGACCGCGTGATCTTCATGGACGGCGGTGTCATCGTCGAGCAAGGCAAACCCGACCAGATCTTCTCCGCTCCCCAGCAGCCTCGCACCCAGGACTTCCTCCGCAAAGTCCTCTAGCGCTCCTCCCCGTTCACAACCATCCTCGCGCATGGGCGTCCCCACCGGACGCCCGCTCATCCCTGCCACCGCGCCAGATACGTGAAACACCCATCGCCATGCACGCCTCTAACCCACAGCAGCCACCACCAGCACGGTCAAGGGAGCAGCCACCGCGCAATGATATACTCAAGCTGACGTGACGTAAATGCATGCACCACCCCGGAGCCTGCCCTAGAGAGGACGTGAGCGCGATGAGCAACAAGCAAATCATCATCAATGTGCCAGAAGAAGTACTTGCGGCTGAGCATATGGACGAAGCTGCCTTTGGACGAGAAATGTCTCTGCTGGCGGCAATCAAGCTCTATGAACTTGGCAGACTTTCATCAGGGCGAGCATCTGAATTAGCTGGCATGTCCCGCGTCGAATTCCTCTCCATCCTCGATCGGTATCAGGTGTTCCCATTTGAAGATGAGTTGCGAGGCTTGAGCATACAGGCGGATGCATATAGATTAAGAACTCGAGGATAACGCGCATGGCACGTCCCAACACCACCCACCCCTATCTCGCAGCCGCGCGCCAGCGCGTGCTCATCTATGACGGCGCAATGGGCACCCAGATCCACAGCCTCGGCCTCACCCCCGCCGACTACGGCGGCGATGCTTTCGACGGCTGCCCCGAAATCCTCGCCGTCAGCCGCCCCGACGCTATCCGCGACATCCACCGCGCGTATCTCGCCGCAGGCGCCGATGTCGTCGAAACCGACACCTTCACCGGCACCCGCCTCAAGCTCGACGACTACGCCCTTGGCCCGCGCACCACTGAAATCAACCGTGCCGCCGCCGCACTTGCCCGCGCCGCCGCCGACGAGTTCGCCACCCCCGACCGCCCCCGCTTCGTCGCCGGTTCCATGGGTCCCACCGGCATGCTCCCCTCCTCCGACGACCCCTCGCTCAGCAACATCACCTACCAGCAACTTGCCGAACTCTACCGCGAACAGGCTGCCGCCCTCATCGCCGGTGGTGTAGACCTGCTGCTCATCGAAACCAGCCAGGACATCCTCGAAGTCCGCGCCGCCATCACCGGTATCCGCCGCGCCTTCGCCGAAACTGGCCGCACCCTCCCCATTCAGGCCCAGGTCACGCTCGACACCAGCGGGCGCATGCTGCTTGGCACCGACATCGCCGCCGCCTCCACCATCCTGCTGCACCTGGGCGTAAACGTCATCGGCCTCAACTGCTCCACCGGACCCGAACATATGCGCGAGCCGGTGCGCTACCTCACCGATACCATCGCCCTACCCATCTCCACCATCCCCAATGCAGGTCTACCCCTCAACGTCAGCGGCAAAGCCGTCTACCCCATGCAGCCCGACCCTCTCGCCGAAGCGCTCGCCGCCTTCGTCAGCGAATTCGGCGTCAACATCATCGGCGGCTGCTGCGGCACCACCCCCGAACACATCAGCCGCATCGTCGCCCGCCTCGCCGACCTCAGCCCCGCGCAGCGCCATCGCCCGCTTGACCGCCTCGCCAACTTCACCGCCGCCACCCGCGCCTCTACCAACCTGCTCGTCGCTTCCGCCGTTCGCGCCACCACGCTCACCCAGAATCCCGCGCCGCTACTGGTGGGCGAGCGCGTCAACGCCCAGGGCAGCCGCAAGGTCAAGCAAGCCTTGCTCGCCGACGACTACGATACCCTGCTCCAGGTCGCTCGCGAGCAAGTGGATGGTGGCGCGCATGTGCTGGACGTGCAGACCGCGCTCACCGAGCGCGGCGACGAGGCCGAACAGATGCGCCGCGCCGTCAAGAAGCTCGAAATGGGCATCGAAGCCCCGCTCGTCATTGACACCACCGAGGCTAGCGTCGTGCAGGCCGCCCTCGAAACCTACCCCGGTCGCGCCGTCATCAACTCCGTCAACCTCGAAAACGGACGCCAGCGTGTAGATACCGTGCTGCCGCTGGCCCGCGAACATGGCTCCGCCGTCGTCGCCCTCACCATTGACGAAGAGGGCATGGCCAAGACCGCCGAACGCAAGCTCGCCATCGCCCGCCGCATCCACGAGATCGCCACCACCGAGTACGGCTTGCTCCCCGAATCGCTGCTCTTCGACGCCCTCACCTTCCCCGTCACCACCGGCCAGGAAGACCTGCGCGACAGCGCCGTGCAGACCCTCGACGGCATCCGCCGCATCAAAGCTGAACTCCCCGGCGTCCTCACCATCCTTGGCGTCAGCAACGTCTCCTTCGGCGTCGCGCCCCATGCCCGCGCCGCGCTCAATAGCGTCTTCCTCTACCACGCCGTCGAGGCCGGGCTGGATGCGGCTATCGTCAATCCCGCCCACATCACCCCCTACGCCGAAATCCCCGCTGCGGAGCGCCAACTCTGCGACGATCTGCTCTTCAACCGCGACGCCGACGCCCTCCCGCGTTTCATCGCCTACTATGAGCAGCACGGCAGCACCGCTCCGAAAGAGGAGCGCGCCGACCCCACCGCTGGCATGACCGTAGACCAGCGTATCCACTACCAGATCCTGCACCGCAAGAAAGAGGACATCGAGAGCCTGGTAGACGCCGCCGTCGCCTACCGCGCCGCTGGCCTCGCCGCCGAAGACGCCACCCCTGGCCTGCGCGCCCCCGGCGTCCCCGATCTTATTTCCCCCTCTCCCCATGGGGGAGGGGGCCAGGGGGAGGGGTCCTGGGCCACTACTCCAGAGCTTTCGCGCTGCGCCGTTGACGTGCTCAACAACGTCCTGCTCCCTGCCATGAAAGATGTTGGCGACCGCTTCGGCGCGGGTGAATTGATTCTGCCGTTCGTGCTGCAATCCGCCGAGGTGATGAAGAAGTCCGTCGCCCACCTCGAACACTATCTCGAACGCACCGAGGGCTACACCAAAGGCCGCGTCGTGCTGGCCACCGTCTTCGGCGACGTGCATGACATCGGCAAAAACCTCGTCAACACCATCCTCTCCAACAACGGCTACACCGTCTACGACCTGGGCAAGCAGGTGCCGCTCAACACGATCATTGATAAAGCGCTTGAAGTCAACGCCGATGCCATTGGCCTCTCCGCCCTGCTGGTCAGCACCTCCAAGCAGATGCCGCTCTGCGTGCAAGAACTGGACCGCCGCCAACTCGATATTCCGGTCATCGTCGGCGGCGCGGCGATCAATCGCGCCTATGGTCGCCGCATTCTCTTCGTTGGCGAGAACAGCTCCGCGCATCCCTTCAGCCCCGGCGTCTACTATGCCCGCGACGCCTTCGAGGGCCTTGAATTGATGGATGCGCTGATGAATCCCGACCAGCGCCCCGCGCTCGTAGATCGTGTGCGCAGCGAAGCCCTCACCGCCCGCGAAGCCGAAGCGCGCCGCCAGGCAGCGAGTACCGCCACCTCTGCCATCCCGGCTGAGCGCCCGCAGGTTGCGCCTGCCCCCGCCGTGACGCCCCCGTTCTGGGGGCCGCGCCTGCTCGACCGCGTCGCCGTCGAAGACGTAGCGCGCTGCCTCGATATGAACGCGCTCTATCGCGGACGCTGGGGCGGCGTTGCCCACGGCGACGAATACACCCGCCTCGTCAACGAACAATTCGCCCCGCGTCTTGAGCGGATGCTGCGCGAGGCGCGGCAGCGCCGCTGGCTGCATCCCCGCGCGGTCTACGGCTACTTCCCCACCCGCCCAGACGGCGACGTCCTGCTCGTGCTCGACCCCAACGACCACGCGCGCACCTTGGAGCGCTTCACCTTCCCGCGTCAAACCGACGGCGAACGTCTCTGTCTGGCCGACTACTTCGCCACCCCCGATGGCGCGCCAACCGCCGTCGCCTTCCAGGTGGTGACGATGGGCGACCGCGCCTCCGAGGAAACCGCGAAGTTACAGGCGGCAGGCGACTACTCCGAAGCCTACTTCCTCCACGGCCTCAGCGTGCAAATGGCCGAAGCCATGGCCGATTACGTGAACGAGCGTGTGCGCGCCGAGCTAGGCTTCACCGGCGAGCAGGGGCGGCGCTATAGCTGGGGCTACGCCGCTATACCAGAGCTAGCCGACCACGAGCGCGTCTTCCGTCTGCTTGGCGTCCCCGAAGCCATCGGCGTCACCCTCACCGAGTCCTACCAGCTCGTGCCGGAGCAATCCACCGCTGCCATCATCGTGCCCCACCCTGGCGCGGTCTACTTCGCCGTCCGTTAGATCGCATTCGACACGAAATAGCCCCCAACCGCAATGGTTGGGGGCCGTAAGAATAGTAGCGCGTCTTCCGCACTACGGCTGAGCTACGGTTGGCTTGCCATCGCCGGCACAAAGTTCGGCGCATTCGGCGAACCCACGCCGGTCACGTCGTCCCAGCCCGCGCCAGTCGCCAGCGAGCTATCCTGGTTGAAGGTGGGAGCGAAGAACCTGCCGCTATAGCGGCTGCCATAGTACAGCAGGAATGCACTGGCGTCACCGCTCACCGGATTGCCAACTCCCGTCGGCGGCGCGCTGACATCATTGGTCGCGCCAGCGGGCAGCCCATAGAGGTACTGCGTCGCCAGCCCCGCCGGAGCCAGGTGGTTGTTCGCGCGCATCTGGTTGACCAGCGCCATGATGCCAGAGAAGAGCGGGCAGGCGAGGCTGGTGCCGCCATACGGCTCGATCTCTGGGCTGGTGTCGCCAACAGACTGATCGGTGATAAAGACGTTCATGCCTGTATATGGATCTGCCAGCATCGAGACATCCGGCACCGCACGATGCGAGCCGACCACACCGAAGCCGCTGGCCGTCGCCCCGCTGATCGCGGCTTGCTGCCAGGGCTGCGCCGTAAAGTTGTAGCTCAGGCCACCGCCCGCGCCGCCGTCAAAGCCGTACACCAGCGGTGAATTGTAGTACGAGTTGCAGTTCTGCAATCCCGTCTGCTTGCTCACGGTATAGGCATAGCACGAATAGAGGCGGCTCAGGTTGGTGCCCCAGCCCGTCTCGAAGTTGTAGCTGTTGTCACCATTGAGGAAGAGACTGGTGCCGCCAACCGCCGTGACCCACGGCGAGCTAGCGGGATAATCCACACTCTTCGCGCCACCGCACTGCGGATCGCTGGCTGGCGAAGTCGCTTCGTCACCGCAGTCGCCAGAAGAGAAGCTCACGCCGATGCCCTCAGCAGCGGCCTGCATGAAGATGCGCTCGTCGCGGCTGGCTTGGCCAGGATCCATCAGATCCGCAGCGAGACCCCAGCTATTCGAGACGATGTCGGCATAGTGGTGAATCACCACCCAGTTGACCGCCTCGTCCAGGTCGGCATAGTTGTTCGGCGACGCCACCAGCACGATCTTCGCCCCCGGCGCCATCGCATGCACCGCCTCAACATCCAGCGTCACCTCAGCCTGCCAGCCCAGCGGATCCTGCGCGCGGCTTTCAGGATGATTCACCGTGCCCGGCGGCGACACGATCTGGAAGTTCTGGCCCTCCACCAACTTCGGCAGCCCATAGGCCGCTGAATAGGCGTTGGCGTCGGTCAGGATCGTCGAGCTGCCGTAGGCGTCCACAATCGCCACCGTCTGCCCCGTGCCGTCAATGCCCTGCGCGATCAGCTTATCTACGCCATAGGCTTTTTGCAGTTGGGTCGCGCCGTAGCCGCAGGGAACAAAGCCGGTGTAGGTCGGCGTGGAGGTCGTCTTGCCAGTTGTCTGGTCCACCACCTTCAGCGTCTTGCTCGTCGTCAAACCGCCGCACAGCACCTGCCAGATCACCGAGTTATTCGGGGCTGTGCCGTCGCCGCCGCCCTGTGCCGGGCGTTGAATGAACGGCGCATAGTCGCTGGAATTGTCCAGTCCAGTGATGTTGGCGATGTTGCCGCCTGCCGGGTCATTCACGCTCGGATCAGCAGCATTAGAGCGATAGGTCTGGTTGTCGTAGCTGTAGTTGTTAATCTGGACGTGGAACGCCTTTTCCGCCTGGTCCACCGTTCCAGACACCTTCACATAGAAGTTATTCTCAGCCGCCCCCAGCACCGTAAAGCCGTGCGCCGACAGGAAGTTCTCGACCGAATTCAACTCCTGCGACGTGGGCGAATAGTTCGCGTTGAATTGGCTCTGGCTCACGAACTGATGATAGCTCCCGCTGCCCGGCGTGTACATGTCGTGCAACTGCTGCTGGAGTTGCCCCTCGTTGTGCAGCCGCAGCCACACCGTCAGAGTCAGCGTCTCCGTAGCATCAGTCGCGCCCAGGTTCTGCGCCTTGCTGACCCAGCCGGGCGTGTTGCCGCTCATGGTGTAGGTGGTGGTCTGGCTGGCGTAGACCGTCACCCCTAGCACCGAGAGGGTGAGCGCAATGGCCAGGATTGCGCCGAGAATCGCGAACGTTCGTGTCTTTCTGGTCATCTAGTGGCCTTCCGCGCTGGCTCGTTCAGCGGCCATCCTGCGGAGAGGCCGCTCCTTTCTGACAGGCGGGCGCACGTGCCGCTCTAGGTCGCGCGCCCTCGACGACAGGTCATGTACGGATTGGGAATGTCATCCACGCTGAACAACAATGCCCCATTCCGTCAATCGCGCAACCATAACTACTTGAGTTGCGTCGCGCAGTAGGTGGTATTTGGACCATACGGGCTGGGACACGTGGTCGTCTGGGTGAACTGCAATGCCTGCCCGAAGTCTTTGACCATATCGGGATAGTCGCCGCCGTAGGTGTAATAGCCGCCCTGGTTCACGCTGAACCAGGGATACCAGCAGAAGGGCGTGCCATAATTCGCCGCGCTGCAATACAGGTTGACCTCCGCCTCGCCGCCGTAATCGCTCACGGCATACCAGCTCTGCGGGCTGCTCCCATCGCCGAAGGTTACACTCGCGATCTGCAACGGATGGAAGCCCACCCACGTCGGCACGTTATAAGAGTAGCAGGGCGGCTTGGTGGCGCTCCCCGGCAAGCAGAACTGCCCCGCAGGCTGAGCGAAGTTGCTGGCGTGGCCAATTTCCCAAACGAACGCATTCGGCGCATCATCCACCAGCCCCCAGTTCAGCGCGTTGCCGATCTTCTGGACGCTATACGCTGGCATCAACGGCCCATCCACCTTGCTGTTGAGGACGATGGTTCCTGAATGGCCGGTCGTCACATCGGTGACGGTGATGTGCATGCCATCCTGGGCCGGGGTGATGTACTGGTGGTCAGTCATGGTATCGCCCGCATGCAACACCAGCGGTCCGCCGGTGGCGCTATCGGTCAGCATCGCGTTGAATGCCGCGGATTCAGAATTGCCGTGCTGCGAGACTTCCCACACCGGAGAGCATGCCGTATATACACCAGGCGCATAACTCACGTTGTAGCCGCCACCGCTGGCACAATTGCTGACCATCGCGTTCGGGTAAAATTGCAGCTCCAGGAACGCCTGCCCGCCCAGGCTATTCGGGTCGTTTACGACGCCGCCGATCCAGAAGGTCGGGCCGACGCTATCCACGGCGGTCGTGCCATCGCTCGGTAGCGCCACCGTCCAGGTAAGATTTTGCGCGGACCCCGGATGATTCGAGACCGGGTCAAGCTCAGGCTCATCATGGCCCGTGCAACTTGACGTATACCAGACGAACTCCTGCGGATGATGCCCAATGCAGAGCGATTGCCCCTGGTTGTTGCTGCTCGCGCGCTGCGCGCCAGCATGCGCGACCTGCGTAGATGCGCGAACGATGCCGCCTACCGCCAGGGCAATCACCAGAATCCCACCCACGCTGATGGCGAGTGCGCGCTGATGGAATGTGCGCATATGCTCCCTTTCTTCTGCGTCATGAGCAAACATGGCAAGCGTTGCCTACACTTCCCCTGTCGTAGAGTTGCGAGTGAGATATGAAACGTTATGGTACTCTTGGGCGGTTGCTTATGAAAAGCGTGGAGCGGATATATGCACTTTTACTTTTTCCGGCGGACACCTTGCCTGCCCCGAACCCGCGTAGGCGGGTTCGGCGGCCGTAGGGGCGTCCGGTGGACGCCCGTCGCGCGGTTTCAACCGCCCGCTCTCTCGCGATGTCCGCTCTATTTTGTAAAACCACGTATATCCGCGCGGTGGCATGAAATAACCAGAAACGCCCCAGGGTGGTGGGCGTCTCTGGGCTATCACGACTCGAAGCTTAGCTATGCTTCCAGGCGACGCTAAAACTTGTGCCGCCGCCACCGAGGCCCGACGGCTGCGCCTTCACCGTGCCGCCGGAGGTTTGCATCACGATCTCATCCGGGTTGGGATTCGCACTGATAGACTGGCCGTTGGCAGTGCAATTCGAGAAATTGACCGTGCCGAAGTTCGCCAGCGGCAGCACCCCGCCAGAGCCAGAGGGCGCTTCCGCGATCCATTCAGCCGAGCCGAGCTTGGCCTTCTTCGAGGTCTGCGTCGTCGTGAAGCTCCAACCCTGCGTCGCGTCGCTGATCGTCAAGGTGAAATGGCCAGAGCCAGTGTTCTTGACCTCAGCCGTGATCGCGTCGCCTGGCTTCACTGGATTACTCAGGTTCACCGGGAATTTCGGATACATCTCGTACCAGGCATAATAGGTCGGTGTGCCGCTAGAGCAATCGGCGTCGGTGCCCGTCTGTTCGACGGTGTTGGTGGTATCGCCGTCAATGCCGACCCAGAAGGATGAATACGCCGTCTGACCAGATGAGCAGGAGGCCGAAGGCTGTGTCCACGAGCCTTTCACATCCGTGAATGTTCCGCCTGTGTTGGCATAGCCCGACCAGTTTGTGCTGGTAGAGTTCTTGCCGTGGTGCAGATGCAGCATCATTGGCGCCGTATGCCGACCCGTTGCCGCATGCGCCTCCGCGCCGCGCGGCGCGCCAATACCCAATACCATCGCCACCAGGAGCGCCCCCGCGATCAGGGGGATAGGAGAGAGGCAAAGGCCGACTTTGTACACCTTGCGCATGGATTCTCCTCCGCGTTCTACGCGCTTCTCACTCCAGAGATAGTGCGCCGTTCAGGCCCGCACCATTGCGGGAGCCTGAGCCACCCTGTGCGCTGCCCCTCTGGTGTATCCAGTGTACTCCCGCTGTCAACACGTCCCCATGCTATAGATCACAACCGCCGTCTAGCCGATGCGGCGCGGCACGCGCTTTGCTCCCACAGAACATGAAAGACCAATCTGAGCGCATAAAGGTAACGCCAGTGAGGAGGTATATCATGGCTGGCACGGGAACCAACAATGACGACTACATCCGCAGCGAAGATGAGGAACTGCGGCTTGGCTTGCCCGCCGACGAACCTGCCGAAGAGTTGGCCGAGGAGGGCCAGCTCGACGTCACAGCGGCGCAGCTGCGGGCTGCCGAAACCGCGCTGCGGAACTTGGACTGGCACAACGGCCTGACACGCGACGAGATACAGGCGCGCTATCGCGACCTGCCGCTAGGCATCTACCTGCGGCTGCCCGCATCCAAACGCTACACCTCGCCCGAAGATGTGCTGCACGAAGCGCGCATCGCCGCCAGCCGCGCCGAAGGCGAGTTCATTGGCGCGAACTCCGACATACCCGAAGCCGCCTCCATAGCCGATGGTGGCCCTCCGGGCTGGGGCGACGCATCGGGCGTCATCACGCCCGGCGCCATACTCGAAGGCGGAAGCGCCGAAGACACCGAAGGACTTCTCCCCGGCGACGAGCCAGATACGCCCTCTGAAAGCCTGGATTGACCGGCACATCTGGCTTCCGCAAACTAGTGCTCACTCTAGTTCGAACTCGACACAGGTAGCCTGGTATGAACCTGGGAATCGGGCCGTGCAGGGTCACATCGCAGGCACGGGCGCCAATCATGGGCGGTGATGACACGCGGGCCATTCTTGTCTATGCTCTGTTAGAGAAGTAGAAGCCCCCACCGACCCGACCAGAGCGACCATCAGTTCGTCGCGTAGTTGGGTCTGTTGGATCTGTTGGATCTGGTCGCGGTTGGCGAGGGAGTGATCGGGGATGGTGGCGAGTTCGGTGATGCGCAGGTCGGGTGGTGGCTTGCGGGTGTCGGGGGGATGACGGCGAACTCGCCGCGGCGCACGGCGGCGAACAGGTTCGTGGA
Source organism: Ktedonobacterales bacterium (assembly GCA_030167145.1). Classification (GTDB taxonomy): domain Bacteria; phylum Chloroflexota; class Ktedonobacteria; order Ktedonobacterales; family JADMIN01; genus SMAG-U1939. The sequence goes on from CP126532.1 coordinate 3,187,215, forward strand.
GTAATCCTCGCGCACGCGGATCTCGACGGCTGGGTGGGCGCGGTGGAGTTGGCCGAGGGCGCCGCTGTACGCTGCGCGCCGCTACTTCGCGATGAGGTTGCCCCTCGCAGCGGACGATAAGGAAGCGGGCGATAAGGAAAGGAGGTTACCCACTCCTGCCCATTTACATTTTATAGCGCACAGGGGGGCTTGCGGCAAGCCCAGGGTCGTGTCATACAATCGCGGGCCGAGACCAGAAACCTACGGACATGGGAGTGGCAACGTGCGTGTGTCGTTGTCGCCGTATGGGTCGCATGGGTATGTCGCCCCGATGGTGAGACTCGCGGGCACTCCAGGCACGCGGCGCGGCGATGCCGGCGCGCGTGCCGCCCAACTTCGCCGAGCTGCTGGCCCATGTGGGCGTGCCGCTGGTGCTGGTAGTGTCGGCCGGTCAGCCAGTGTGCCCGCTGATGACTGGGGCTGGGGTCCGGTGAGACACTGCGACGTTCTTTAGACAACGCACAAGGGAGGGAGCGGATGGACAGTTACGCGTTGGGTTTCCAGGAGATTGACCAGACGCAGGTCACGGTCGTTGGCGGCAAGGGCGCTCACCTGGGGGAGCTTTCGCGGATCGAAGGCATCCGCGTGCCGGCTGGCTTTTGCATGACGACGAGCGCTTTCCAGCGGATCATGGCGGAAGCGCCGTCGATCAACGATTGGCTCGATCGGTTGTCGCGTCTGAAGCCGGACGACCGGGACGCGATCCGCGCGTTCAGCGCGGAGATCCGCCGGACCCTCGAAGAGATCGCCATCCCCGACGATCTGGCGGCCGCGATCACCCGCCCGCTCGCTCAGCTCGGTGAGCAAGCTGCCTACGCTGTCCGATCTAGTGCGACGGCGGAGGACTTGCCGACAGCCTCCTTCGCGGGCCAGCAGGACACGTACCTGAATGTCGTGGGGTCGGAGGCGATCCTCCAGCACGTCAGCCGGTGTTGGGCCTCGCTCTTCACTGAGCGAGCGGTGATATACCGCCTGCGGAACGGCTTGGACCAGCGGAAGGTCCAGATGGCCGTGGTCGTGCAGCGGATGGTCTTCCCGCACGCGTCCGGCATCCTTTTCACGGCTGACCCTGTCACAGGCAACCGGAAGGTCGCCTCCGTGGATGCCAGCTTCGGCCTCGGCGAGGCCCTGGTCTCCGGTCTAGTGAACGCGGACGTCTACAAGGTGCGGGAGGGCCAAGTTATCTCCAAGACCATCGCCACAAAGAAGCTCGCTATCTACGCGGCGCAGGCAGGCGGTACACAGGAACAAGTTATTGAGCCGGAGCGGCAGGAGCAGCCAGCGCTGACGGATGCGCAGGCCGTGCGGCTCGCGCAGTTGGGTCGGCGGATCGAAGCGCACTTTGGCAGTCCTCAGGACATTGAGTGGTGCCTGGTAGACGGTGACTTCCAGATCGTGCAGAGTCGGCCGATCACCACCCTGTTCCCCATTCCCGTGGTCGGCGACCGAGAGAGCCACGTCTACGTATCTGTCGGTCACCAGCAGATGATGACCGACGCCATGAAGCCCCTGGGGATCTCCCTGTGGCAACTGACAGCAGGTCGGCCTATGTATGAGGCCGGCGGGAGGCTGTTCGTCGACGTCGCCCGGGGTCTGGCTTCGCCAGCGAGCCGCGCAGGCCTCCTGGCGGTCCTGGGGAAAGGCGATCCGCTGATCGGGGACGCGCTGCAGACCATCCTCGAACGCGGCGACTTCATCCGCTCGCTCCCGGACGAAAGGCCCGGCGTAGCGTCGGCTGGCGCACCGCCAGCCTCGATCGAGACGGGTCCGGCCATCGTCGCCGAACTGATCGGGCGCAATCAGGACTCCATCGCCGCCTTGAAGCGCCACATCCAGACGAAGTCCGGATCGGCGCTGCTCGACTTCATCTTTGGGGATATCCAGGAGTTGAGACGAATCTTGTTCGATCCGCGAAGTCATCAGGTGTTCATGACAGCGATGGAGGCCACCTGGTGGCTCAATGATCACCTGCGGGCGTGGCTGGGCGAGAAGAACGTGGCCGACACGCTCACACAGTCTGTCCCCAACAACGTCACGTCGGAGATGGGACTGGAGCTGCTGGACGTCGCAGATGTGATTCGCCCGCATCCGGACGTGGTGGCTTTTCTGCAGCGCGTCGAGGACGAGGGTTTCCCAGACGAAGGCTTCCTGGATGAGCTGCCCAGGCTCGCGGGCGGGCAGGAAGCGCGAGACGCCATCCAGGCCTGGCTCGACGAGTACGGCATGCGCTGCGTCGGCGAGATCGACATCACGAGGCCGCGTTGGAGCGAATGCCCCACCACACTCGTGCCTATGATCCTCAGCAACATCAAGAATTTCGAGCCGGGTGCCGCCAAGCGACGTTTCGAGCAAGGGCGGCAGGAGGCTTGGAAGAAAGAACAGGAGCTGCTGGAGCGCTTGCGGGTCTTGCCAGGTGGGGAGCAGAAGGCCGAGGAGGTCAAGCGGATGATCGCCCAGGTCCGGACCTTCATCGGGTACCGCGAATATCCGAAGTACGGCATGGTCAGCCGCTACTTCGTCTACAAGCAGGCCTTACTGGAAGAAGCCGAGCGCCTCGTGCATGCCCACGTGCTTCGTGAGCAGGAAGACACCTTCTACCTCACGTTCCAAGAGTTCCACGATGTCGTGCGCACAAATCGGGTGGATGACCAGCTCATCAGCCAGCGCAAGGACGCGTTCAGGTCATATCAAGCGCTCACGCCGCCTCGGGTGCTCACATCGGATGGCGAGGCCGTGGCCGGATCGTACCGACGCGAGGATCTTCCTGCTGGCGTGCTGGTCGGCTTACCGGTTTCATCTGGGACCGTCGAGGGGCGGGCCCGCGTCATCCTCGACATGGCAGAGGCCGATCTCGAACCGGGCGACATCCTGGTCACAGCCTACACAGACCCCAGTTGGACGCCCCTGTTCGTCGCGATCAAGGGCCTGGTGACGGAAGTGGGGGGCCTGATGACCCATGGCGCGGTGATCGCACGGGAGTACGGCGTGGCGGCCGTCGTGGGGGTGGAGCATGCCACCCATCTGATCCAGGATGGGCAACGGATCCGCGTGCATGGGACGGATGGGTACGTCGAGATCCTGCCGTAGCGGGCCAGCCCAACTACCTGTCGGGCGTCTGGCGGATGCCCGGCGACTGCCGCGCAGAGGCTCTCTCAGCATGAGGGGTACGCCTCCTTCGTCTGGAGGCGCTGGTGAGATCGAAGAGGAGGACATCGCAGCGCGATCACACGCTCCAAAAAAACGGCTATTCAACTGCCTGGGCCGCATGATATGCTGAGCAAAGCCATGCCCGCTGATTGCGCCAGTGCCGGAGTCAGCGCGCGTCAGATGGTACGAACATCTGGCGCTCGCGCACAGGTATAGCGCACGTGTAATACAACGAGTGGCGGATCACCGGCCACCCTCTGCGCAAAAACGAAACGAGGCGCGGGCAGCCATCATGAAAACGTCCGCTTGCGCCTCGTTGGTAGCCAGTAGCGTTATTTGTTCTGGAAATAGTCGGCGTTGATCTTGACGTATTCCTTCCACTGCGCGGGCACGGCGCTCTCCTCGAAGATCGCCGTCACCGGGCAGGCTGGCTCGCACGCCCCGCAGTCAATGCACTCATCCGGGTTGATGTAGAGCATATCGTGCTGATCGTAGTCGCTCTCACCATCGGCGGGATGAATGCAATCCACCGGGCACACATCTACGCACGAGCCATCTTTCACGCCGACACACGGCTGAGTAATCACATACGTCATAGAAGGAACAATCTCCTCTTGCTCTTCAGATACAGCGGCGGCAGACGGCGGCGAAGCCGCGCCGCGAAATGCTGGGTTGCGTGTTCCGGCGTTGGGATGTCATCCCTGGCTAGGCGCCATGGCTGACAAGGTCGGGCTGCTCCCACGGGCCGCACCCTGCCCACATTATACAGGCTGAACGCGGCAATTGCTATGGGGTGTGTACCTCATCTTCCGCCTCGATCTCCGCCAGCAGCTTGCGGTCGCTGACCGATAGCTCCGCCTTCGCCAGCAGATCGGGCCGCCGCACGCGTGTCCGCCGTAGCGCCTCTTTACGCCGCCAGCGCGCGATAGCCGCATGGTGTCCGCTCAGTAGCATCTCCGGCACACGCCACCCGCGAAATTCCGGCGGGCGCGTATACTGTGGATATTCGAGCAGCCCAGCCGTATGCGACTCCTCCTCCGTCGAACCAGCCGCCAGCACGCCCGGCAGCAGCCGGCTTACCGCATCCACGATCACCATCGCCGCCAGTTCCCCGCCCGTCAGCACGAAATCGCCAATAGAGATCTCGTCGGTTGCCAGATGCTCGCGCACCCGCTCATCCACACCCTCGTAGTGCCCGCAGAGTAGCGTGACACGCGGCTCCGCCGCCAGTTCGCGCGCCACCGCCTGCGTGAAGACGCGCCCCTGTGGGCTGAGCAAGATGATCGGCCCGCCCTGGTAGACCGCCTCGACGGAGTTGAAGAGCGGCTCCGGCTTCATCACCATCCCCGCCCCGCCACCATACGGATAATCATCCACCACATGATGCCGGTCGGTCGTCACATCACGCGGATTGTGCAGCGCGATCTCGACGAGTCCTTGCGCCTGCGCGCGCCCCAGGATGCTCGCCGTCACCGGCCCCTGAAACATCTCAGGGAAAAGTGTGAATATATCGAAACGCACCAACGAACTCCTGCTGGTTCAACTTCATATCGCCTATCGCACAACGCCCGCCTCAAAGTGATACTATAAACCCGTGCGTGTCAATAGAGGCTTCCTTCATACATAGGGCCTTTCGACTCCCCTCTCGCCCCAACCCGCGCAGGTGGGTTTCGCGGCCAGAGGCCAGAAAGGCGCGGTTTCAACCGCTAGCCCATTGTGCGGTTTCAACCACTAGCCCTTCACCACAACAGACAATTACCAGAAAGACTGGCAATGGCGACTCTCTGGCCCACCGGTGGCGCAAGCGAGCCAACCCGCGCTTCTGATGCCCTGCGCCGCGCCCTAGCGCATGCCGTCATCCTCGCCGATGCCGGCGCAGGCGCCCTGGCCCTGCGCGACAACGGCGAAAATGGCGAAAGCGACCCGCTTACCGCGCGCCGCAACAAAGATGGGCTGCTCATCACATCCGGAATCGAACGGCCCCAGGCGGCGCAGATGATGCGTGTCCTCGCCGAAGACCTCACCCCGCGTCCACTCGATGGACGCCCGCGCGTGATTGTCAACAGCGAGCTATGGGGCGGCGAGATTGCCTCGCTGGTGCTTGGCGACCTGAGCGGTCCCGCAGGCGAATTGCATCTGCTCGGCCCCACCGGCTTCAGCGCACAGCGCGCCCTCACCGAACCGCGCCGCCGCCAGGCGCTGATCGGCGAACTGACCGCCGCCGTGCGCCTCTATCAGGAAGCCTCGCGCCTGCGCCAGGAGAACCGCCAGCTTAGCTCCATCCTCCATTTCAGCGGCGACGGCATCATCACCCTCGACGCCGCGCTGCGCATCACCGGCTTCAACCCGGCGATGGAAGTCATGACCGCCTGGCGCCAGCACGAAGTCATCGGGCGCTTCTATCAGGATGTGTTGCTGCCGCGCGACCTTCAGGGCAACCCACTCAGCTATCAAAACGATCCTGTCGTTCGCACCATCGAGATGGGCAAAGCGACCGTCAACCACGAGCTAATTCTCCTGGCGCGCGATGGCGAGCGCGTCTATGTCTCCGTCACCGCCGCCGTCGTGCGCGCCGCGCAGGGCCAGCCAGTGAGTTGCGTCCTCAACGTGCGCGACATCACCCGCTCCCGCGAATCCGAAGAACTGCGCAACACCTTCGTCTCCGTCGTCTCGCACGAACTGCAAACGCCTATTGCCATCATCAAGGGCTATGCCTCCACCCTGGCCCGCGAAGATGCCCACTGGGACACCGCGACCCTCCGCGCTCGCCTCCAGGCCATCGAAGAAGAATCCGACCGGCTCAACCATCTGCTCGGCAACATGCTCTACGCCTCGCGCATCTCGGCTGGCGGCCTCACCATGGAGCGCACCGACCTCGATCTGGCCGAAGTCACCCGCTCCGTCGTCCGCCGCTTCAAGGCGCGCAGTCCTGACCGCGACATCAACGTCCGGCTCCCGGCACAGGTGCCGCTGGTGCTGGCCGACCGCGAGCGCATCGAAGAAGTGCTGCTGAACCTGCTCGATAATGCGGTAAAATATTCGCCGAAGGGGCAGAGTATTCGCGTGCGCGGCTCCGTCACCGCCGACGACGTAATTCTCAGCGTCGCCGACAGCGGCGAGGGCATCCCCGCACGTGAGCAAGAGCGCGTCTTCGAGCGGTTCCAGCGCGTGGACAACTCCACCGCCCGGCGTACCCAGGGCGCGGGGCTTGGCCTCTACATCTGCCGCGCCATCGTTGAGGCCCACGGCGGGCGCATCTGGGTCCGCAGCACGCTGGGGCGCGGCTCCACCTTCTCGTTCAGCCTCCCGCGCGAGGAAAAGCCGCAAGCTCCCATGGTCATCTTCGGCGGCCACGACCGCGCCTATACGCAGCGACAACCACAGCAACAGCAGCAAGAGGAACCCGATGGAGCAACAACACGTTGACCCGCGCAGCATCACCGTGCTGGTCGTGGATGATGAACCGCGACTGGTAGACGTCGTGCGCATGAACCTGGAAGTCGAAGGCTATCGCGTCGTCGAGGCCGCTAACGGCTACCAGGCGCTGGACCGCCTCAAAGACGACCTGCCCGACCTCGTCATCCTCGACGTGATGATGCCCGAACTCGATGGCTTCGACACACTGCGCCGCATCCGCGAGGTCTCCAGCGTCCCCGTCATCATGCTCACCGTCCGCCAGGAAGAATCGGACCGCATTCGCGGCCTCGAAATCGGCGCCGACGACTATCTCACCAAAGCGCCCTTCAGCCCGCGCGAGCTGCAATCCCGCGTGCGCGCCCTGCTCCGCCGCACCTTCACCCCGTCCCCCGCCCGCAAAACCAGCATCGTCGTAGATAAAGACCTGACCATTGATTTCAACAAGGGCGAGGTCTGGGTGCGTGGCGAAAAAGTCGCCCTGCGTCCCACCGAATATAAGCTGCTCTACCATCTCGTCAACAACGCCGGACGACTCCTCACCCACGACACCCTGCTCTCCAAAGTCTGGGGACCAGAGTACCGCGACGAATCCCACTATCTGCGCCTCTACATCACCTACCTGCGCCAAAAGCTCGAACGCGACCCCGCGCACCCCAAATACATCCTCACCGAGCGCGGTCGTGGCTACCGCTTCCGCGAGCTAGAGCCAGCCGAAGCGCCCGTAGCGAATTGACAACTTAGAACGCATGTACTATACTTGGTGTGCCAGTTACGATGCGCTCCCACCATCGAAAGGACCACCAGCCCCATGTCTCTGCGCTACGCCTTCACCCGTCTGCTCGTGCGCGACTATGCCGCATGCTTCCGCTTCTATCGCGACACCCTTGGCTTCGCGCCCACCTTCGGCGACGAGGCCAGCGGCTACGCCGACTTCGCCACCGGCGATGTCTCCCTCGCGCTCTTTGACCGGCAAGACATGGCAAAGGCCATCGGCGCGGGCGCGAAACCCATAGATGCCGACGCGCAAGATCGCGTCGCCCTCATCTTGACCGTCGAGAACGTAGACCAGTCCTATGCAGACCTCCAGGCGAAGGGCGTCACCTTCATCAAAGCGCCAACCGACATGCCCGAATGGGGTGGCCGTGTCGCCCACTTCCGCGACCCCGACGGCACCCTAATCGAACTCTTCTCATCCCTCCACGCCTAACCCGCATCCCTGCTCGTGCGCCAGCCATGATGCACTGTTACGCTCCCCTTCCCTACGAGGGAAGGGGCTGGGGGTTAGGTTCATGCCCGCGAACATCCCTCAGAAATCAGGGCCGCCGCTGTCCACATTCGCGTGTACACTGGGATGGTGATAGGCGGCGCGCTGGACCTGTGCCGCCCACCGAGAGCTAAGGAGCGCCAACACCATGAGCAACGCAACCAACAGCGCATCTGGTTTCGCCGAAGTCAACGGCACGCAAATCTACTACGAAGTCGCGGGCGAAGGGCATCCGCTGGTGCTCATCCACGCGGGCATCGCCGACAGCCGCATGTGGGACGACCAGTTCAGCGTCTTCGCGCAACACTACCGCGTCCTGCGCTACGACCTGCGTGGCTACGGCAAATCCGCCTGCCCGCCTGGACCCTACGCGCTCCGCGACGACCTCCACGCCCTGCTCCAACACCTCAACATCGCCAAAGCGCACCTCATTGGCGTCTCGATGGGCGGCAGCCTCGCGGTTGATTTCACCCTCACCCACCCTGACATGGTCAGCGCGCTCATCACCGTCTGCGCGGGCCTCAGCGGCTTCGAGGCTCCTGACGACCCCGACACAACCGCCTACATCCAGCAGCTCATCGCAGCCGACAAAGCGGGCGACAAAGACCAACTTAACGAGCTTGAAGTCCATCTCTGGGTAGATGGCCTGCGTCGCACACCCGAACAAGTTAACCCCACCATCCGCGAGCGTGTACGCGAGATGAACGGCCTTGCCCTCTCGCGTGAAGCAGAAACAGACCAGGCGGAACCGCAACGGCTCGACCCACCCGCCGCCGGACGCCTGAGCGAGATTCACGCCCCCACGCTGGTCATCATCGGCGACGAAGACCTGCCCGGCGTGCGGGCCACCGCCGACAAGCTCGCCACCGACATCTCCGGCGCGCGGAAAGCCGTCATCCACAACGCCGCCCACGTCCCCAACATGGAGCGTCCCGACGCATTCAACCGCATCGTCCTCGACTTCCTCGCCTCCCTCGCCTGACCTTCCTTCCACTCTGCCCTCTTCCCCAGTCGGGAAGGGGGCATTTCTATGGTGAAACCATTGTCTGTCGGGTACACATACGAAGTTGACGGTACTAGACGATCTCTGTAAGATACCATGGCGAGGAGGTATGGGATGGAAGCTGAAACACGGCGTGGGCTTTTCATACTTGCGATATTTGCCGGGCCGAGTGTCATCCTGTTGACGACGATGATGACGGTACTGCAACAACCATTGTCCGCGATGAACCATTCCACCGCAATTGTCATTTCAAGCGTTGCTTTTGGTGTTGGCATGCTTGTAATGCTTGCCGCAGATCTCCGACAATCCTTCGCCTGGCGCGCAACTTTCAACGGTGGCGCTTTCGCATGCTTCGATGTGTTCTTATGGATGATGTCCTTGCATCGGTTTTGGATAGCCCTTGCCGTTGGGACCGTATTGCTAGGGCTTGTCGCGGCTATCACGGCCCAATTTCCCTTGCGACGGCGCACCCCCTATCAAGTCCATCCTGATTCCAGCTCACCGTATCGAAGACCCTGTGCCGTCGAGGTTTCAGCGCCGCCATATCTCCTGACACCACTTGGCCCCATCTGACCGCATCCGTCCTTGTGTCGTCCGCTCCTCTTGCCTTTCATTGCCCACCCTCGCATGCTACACTATCCCATGCGAGTCCCACCCGACCGCAAGGAGCGCCTCTTCTCATGAACCACCGGCCACTGGTCCGGCAGCCATTCTTGTCTGCCAGCACGAAAATCGGCAACTCCGGCAACTGCCACAACCCAAATTCGCGGCGAAAACGGCGAAAAATCTCCCCCCATGTCCCGCCATTTCCCGACATCCACCCGCACACCACCGTACAAATCGGCAAAATCGGCAACTCCCATTGCGGCCATTTCGGCCACCCCGCGCGGTCCGTTCGCACGAGATCACCCGTGGCATTCATGCTGGGAACCCGCTTTACCACCCATCCTCAACTGCACGCAAATCGGCCATTTCGGCCACTGCCTCTGCACCTACTGCATGCATACTCCAAGATGACCCGCAGCATTCATGCCGGGAGCCTGCTCTACCACCATCTTGCCCTCGTGCGAACATCGGCAAAATCGGCAACTGCTCCAACACGCAATTGCGGCGAAAACGGCGAAAATTATCCCGTCACTTCCAGCCATCTCCGGCCACATGCCCTCATCATCGCCTCAAAATCGGCCATTTCGGCCACTGCGAAAATCGGCAGAACCGGCAACTGCCAGCACATGTATGTCGGCCACATCGGCCACTGCGACCTTCCCAGGCATTTATGCCCCCTCGCCCGTGCTCCGGCCATTTATGGCCGAGCGCGCAGCAGCGCATCCACCTCCGCACGTGTCGGCAGCGACGGCTCCGCGCCAAGTCTCGTCACCGCCAGCGCACCCGCCGCCCCCGCCCGCCGCAGCGCTTCCGCCATCTCCTCCCCGCGCGCCAGCTCCGCCGCCAGCGCCCCACAGAACGCATCGCCCGCCGCCGTCGCATCCACCTGCGTCACCGCGAACGGCGGCAGCGCCACCGCCTCTGCCTCTGGCCCCGCCAGCCACAGCGTCCCACGGCTCCCCAGCGTCACCACCACCGACCCGCAGCCCCGCGCCAGCAGCGCCCGCGCCGCCCGCTCAGCCCCCGCCATATCCGCCACCGCGATCCCCGTCAGCGCCTCCGCCTCGCGCTCATTCGGCAGCAACACATCCGCGCCGCCCACGATCTCCGCCAGCAGCGGCATCGCCGCATCCGGCGCGGGCGCGGGATTCAGCAGCACCCGCATTCCCCGCGCATGCGCCATCTCCATCGCCGCCCACACCGCCTCCGCGCCCACCTCGAACTGCGCCAGCAGCACCCGCGCGCCATCGAACGCCGCCTCAGCCGCCCGCACATCCTCGGCAGAAGTGCGCGCGTTCGCCCGTGGCGCCACGATGATGCTATTCTGCCCATCTGGCTCGATCACCGGAAACGCCAGCCCCGTGCCCACCTCCGCATCTCGCGTCACCCAGCGCGTGTCAATGCCCTCACGCGCCAGCGCCGCATCGAACGGCGGGCTGAACACATCATCGCCCAGCCGCCCGATCACCCGCACCTCCGCGCCCGCCCGCGCCGCCGCGATAGCCTGGTTATTGCCCTTGCCACCCACGAACAGAGCGCAATCCGTGGCGATCAGCGATTCTCCCGCATACGGGCGTCGTGGCACGCGCACCACCAGATCGAGGATGAAACTCGCCAACACCACCACCGCCCCCGCCGGTTCCGGCATCGCGGGCCTCCTTTTCGTCTTGCGTCTGTTGTTCCGCATGCTAGCACGCGACATATTCGCGGTCAATCCTCAATTTTCCGGCGTTCCGAGCAACAAACCACTATCTGCGCGGCGTTTGACATGCGGGGCGCTCGGCGGTACACTACTCCCGAAGGTTGCGAGAGGATCCGGAGGCCGGGCGGGCGAAGATGCCCACCTATGGCGCAACCCGCTGCTGTGTACGCGCCGAGCCGAGCACCGTGCGCCCCCGGCAGCCATCGGAGCAGAGGATACATCCGTGCCAGATTTTCAGACAATCAATCGCGCGGCGCAAGAACATTTCGCCGCCAAACATGCCGCCCGCGAGCGCGCCCTGCCCAAGTCGCGCTCCGCCATTCGCCTCTGCGCGAATGCCATCCGTTCCGCGCATCGCGACGAATTCAACACCACCAATCAGTTGCTCACCGATGCCGGTCGGCTGCTGAGTGAGATGGCGGCGGACCTGCGCGAACATCAAGATATCTTCCATGCCGGCTTCGTCGCCGACGCCCAGAAAGAATACGCCGAAGCCGCGCTCACCTGTGCCCTCATCAAGCGCGAGACCCTCCCCGGACCCGACGACCTCGGCGTCGAATGGGCGCCCTATCTGAACGGCCTCGGCGAATCCATCGGTGAACTGCGCCGCTACATCCTCGACCGTATGCGCCTGGGCAAGATAGATGCCTGCGAGGTCCTGCTCGCGGATATGGACGACATGTTCTCCGTGCTCACCTCGCTGGATTACCCGGATGCCATCACCGGCAACCTCCGGCGCACCGCCGACTCGGCCCGCGGCATCCTGGAGAAGACCCGCGGCGACTTCACCCTTGGCGCCACACAGGCCCGGCTCAACTCCGCACTGGAACGCATGCAAGAGCGGCTCGACCGCCTCGTTGATTTTTAAGCGCGCATATACGTGAATCTCGTGGGACGCCCATATTCTTTCCCCGCGTCGTTGCTGAGCGGACGAAGGAGGACGAGAGCCAATGAGCCAGCGCGTCCCATCTGAAGAGCGACCCCCCGCGCGGCCCGACCCCATCCAACCGTCCACCGCGCGCATCGTAGACGCGGCCCCCGCGCCGTCGCACGGCTTGCTGCTCGCAACCTATCTCTGGCTCTGCCACCCTATACGCCTGCTCCTGGTGGTCGCGCCGGTCCTCCTCACGCTCGAACTGCTCTGGGCCAGTGGCCTGCGGCTGCTGCCGATCCCCGCCGCCTCCACACTGCTCGCTGCGGTCCTGGCGCTCGCGGGCGGCTCCCTGCTCGACGAATATCTCGCCTTCGAGCGCGCCGCCGCGCATGGGCGCACCAATGAACCAGGACTCAGCCATCTCCCTGGCGCCCGCATGGCCACCTCGCCGGTCTATACCCTGACCGTCCTGCGGCTGAGCATCAGCCTGCTGGCGCTGGGCGCGCTGGCAGGCATTCCCTCCGCGCTCAGTGGTGGTGTCTGGACCATCATCCTGGGTGTCGGCGCGCTGCTGCTGGCCTTCCTCTATTCCGCCACCAGCTACGCCTGGAAGCGCCTGCCCGCCAGCGCCGTCATCGTCGCCCTCGCGCTTGGCCCCGGCCTCGTATTTGCCACCACCCTTGCCCAACATCAGCCTATCTCCTGGCCCATCCTCACCCTTGGCCTCGCCCTGGGCTGCGCCGCGCTCACCTGCGCCCAGGCGCACGTGCTCGCCTCCGCCGCTGCCACCACCACCGCCTCCAGGCGTGCCGGGCGCATCCTCTGCGCACTCGCCTTGGTGGGGGCATACGCTTTCGCCGTCATCCTCGCCAGCTTCTGGGGCATCTTCACCGGCGCTGTCGCCGCATTCCTCTCGCTCCCCGCCGCCGTGCTGGCCCTCACCGGCATCATGCGAGCGCAGTCGCCAATCGTCCGCGCGCTCGCCCTCCGCCAGATGACCCGCGCCTACCTGCTCTACGCGCTCTGGCTCTTCACCGGCATCCTCGCCGCATACCTCATCATCCGCTTTGCTCACGCGCTGGCCTAGACTCGTCAGCGCCGCCCGTCGCCTCCGCCCCGCGCAGGGAGAGAGGCGACGCGCGCATACGCCGCTATGCCTGCGGCTTCAGCCCATACACCTCCGCGAACTTGGCGTTCAGATAGGCGCCGAAATACTTCGGATCCGGCGCTTCCCCGGTGACGCGCGTCATCAGTTCATTGGCCTGATACGTCGCCCCCGAAGCATACATGCGCTCGCGCAGCCAGTTCAGCACGAACGCCGTATCCCCGCTCGCCAGCCGCGCATCGAAGTCCGGGAAATCCCGGCGCAGCGTCGTATAGATCTGCGCGCCATACAGATTGCCCAGCGTATACGTCGGGAAGTAACCGAATCCGCTGGTCCAGTGGATATCCTGCATCACCCCCTCGGCATCGGTTGCTGGCTCAATCCCCAGGTACTCGCGGTACTTCGCGTTCCACAGCCTGGGCAACTCCTCCACCGAGATCGAGCCATCCACCAGCCCCTTCTCCAGCTCGAAGCGGATGATGATATGGAGGTTATATGTCACCTCATCGGCCTCAACTCGAATCAGGCTCGGCTGCACCTTGTTCAGCGCTCGCCAGAATGTCGTCACATCCACCGAACCCATCTGCTCCGGGAATGCCTGCTGCACCAGGCCGTAGTGCGCCTGCCAGAACGCCTGCGAGCGCCCAATGGCGTTCTCCCATAGCCGCGACTGCGACTCATGCGCCCCCAGCGACGCACCCCCCGCCAGCAGCGTCCGCGCCAGCGCGGGCGCGCTGCCCTGTTCGTAGACCGCATGGCCGCCTTCATGGATCGCCGCCATCAACGCCGCCTGTACGAAATGCTCGTCCGGGCGCACCGTCACGCGCACATCGAATGGCGAGCCAAAGCTCGTCGTGAACGGATGCGGCGAGATTGCGATGCCACCGCGATTGAAGTCATAGCCCATCGCCCGCAGCACCGTATCAGAGAGCGCCACCTGTTTGTCGCGCGGAAACTCGCCCTTCAGGCAGGTGTCATCTACCGACGCGCCTTCGCTCTGGATGCGCCGTAGCAGCGCGACGCTCACATCACGCACACCAGCGAAGAGTGTATCCAGCCGGCTCGCCGTCATCCCCGGCTCATAGAGATCCAGCAACGCATCATAGCGCAATTCCTTGTAGCCGTACCGATCCGCCACTTCGCGCTGCAATGCCACCACCTTGGTCAACCACGGCGCAAAGCTGGCAAAGTCGTTCTGCTCTTTTGCGCGCCGCCACGCCTCGAATGCGCCCGCCTCAACCCGCGCCATCTCCTCCACCAATTCGCGCGGCAGCTTGGTCGCATGGTCATAGGTGCGTTTCGCCTCGCGCACCAACCCTCGGTCGGCGTCGCTGAATGTCGCGCTTGCCACCGGCTCCGCCAGCCCATCCAGCAGCGCGCCCAGGCGTGGATCGGTCGCGCGGTCGTGCAGCACGCCCTGCAATGTCGCGAGTTGCTGCCCGCGTACTTCACCCGCGCCATCTGGCAGCGCGGTATTCTGGTCCCAGGCCGCCAGCGCGCCCAGCGCGCCCAGGTCTGCCAGCTCATGCATCCGTCTAAGCAGCTCGCCGATCCGTTCATCGCTTCTCGTGAAGTCGAGGCCAGCAGTCTGAGAGGCATTCGTGGCATCCGCCATGCGGTTCTTCCCTTCTTCGCAATCTCTGGACTCCGCGGCGCCGATGCCGCGCTTTAGAGCATAGCATGCGCCTGTAGCATACGTCAGGAAGAAAACCGCGACACTTTCGACTATTTTACCCGTACATCAGGGCTATCAGGCTAGGCACGTTCAGGAAGCCATGCGTTATACTTGCCGCATCAGATCTGCTCGGCGTCAGGCGGCTCCCAGAGGTCGCATCTGATGCGGCGTCGAGTGGACTAGAGGCGTTGCTGGCTCACCGCGAGTGGGGAACGGCTTGCCGGCTAGCGTTCTTGGAGTGCGAATGAATTGGACGAGGTAGACACGTAATCCGCGTCCCACTCACAGAGGTTGACACGTGGCCGTGAAGCGGAGGTAGGGTAGCGACGTATCCGCCAGACAGCGTGTCGGCTAGCGAGGTAGGTTGGCTTGTGACAGGGGAAAGCATCATCCAAGTACTGATCGTGGATGACGATCCCGGCATTCGGCAGACGCTGTGCGCCGTGATGGAAGACGAAGGATACACTGCCCTGGAGGCAGCGGACGGTGCGATTGCGCTCGCGCTGCTCCGCGGCAACTCGCATCCCGTCGTCGTAGTGCTCGACTTACTCATGCCATTGTATTCGGGCGAATTCGTATTGCAAGCCGTGGTGAACGATCACCACCTCTCAACCCGGCATGCCTACATGATGCTTACCGCGCAGCCGAACTGCATCACCCCGGCCTGTGCGACCTATATCGCTCAGCTCGACATGCCGATTATTCAAAAGCCCTTTGAGCTAGACGCTCTGCTCGACGCCGTGACACGCGCTGCCTGTCGCCTGGCCGCACGCCACGGACTCGACGGCGCAACTCGTTCATCGCATTCATCTTTGTAGTATCAGTTTCTCGCACCCACGTTATTCTTCTCCATGGGCCGCGCCACTCATCGGTGCGGCCTATTCATTTGGCGCGCTGCCAGACGCAACCTCCTCTTGTGATCGACACCTTCAAGACTATCCTTCCGCATCGCTTCCCGCGCAGGGCAACAGCACTCGATTCGCCACTGCTCGTTGTAGCTTTCCCCTCCTAGAGCGGGTCGCAGACAGGCAAAACAAACAGAGCCTCCCCCGACTCGTAATGCTTACCACCGTCTTAGTAAACTATGAGTCGTTCCCACTTTGTGGCTCTCATGCTGAGCAGTGACTGACACAAGTAACGACACGCAAGTGCTCAATAAAATGTCACAAAACGAGTTGGCCTATATTTACACAGTGCCACCGAGATTCAGGTTTCTCCCAGGCATCCATATCCCACGAATTCGATAGGTTATTCAAACACTTGTCACTCATGCGCTCGCGAGAGCTACACCGACTCATCTTTGCATTTTACGTCAACGTTAGATTATTTCACTTCACCCTTACGTTCCCACTTTTTCCTAATGCGCTCCACACTCGGCTGCCCAAATCGCAGAATAAGTCAAACGTAGCCAATTTGTAATGTTATGCCTTTGATTGGAAATCTGTCATCTTCAAGACTTGACACTGTATCAAAAGTAGCATTATATTAGTTCTTAGTATACCAATAGGGGGACTGCATGTAAACCAGTAACCTGGCATGAAGTAGCAAGGAGCTGCGGGTTATCTTGAAAGTCTGTTCGCCACTTGTAACATGGCGGCTACCCCATGCAAGTCGTTCTGCTATGGGGCGACTTGGCGTACCCGCAATTTTTCCAGACGGTTCGGAGTGCGTGTTCACGCTCCGCGCTCCGGCGCATGTAATTCTTCCAATCCACCAGCCGACAGGCGGATCTAACCCTTTTTCGCCGCAGCATTCAGCGCATTGGAGGAACCTTTCACGCGACATTCCTCTTCGTCACCCGCCTCATGGGACTCCGAATGCGCTCTCCTTCCTCACGACCCAGAGCACGAGTGATCGGCTCTGGGCTAATCATTTTTTCGCGTCCTCGTATGCGTTCCCACTCATTTCACTGCTGATGAGCGGCCAGTGGCGTCATGCCGGAAAGGAGGCATGATGCTATGTAGGCCGATTCAGAGCCGTCTCCGGCATCGGTGCGCAGTTGCATCTGACCTCCCGTAGCTGGACGGCATTCTACATGCGTGTGAGCGGTGGTACGGAAAATGCCGCACTCACATAGTTGTGTAAAGTAGTGCACTGTAAATTCACAGAGGTAATGCATAGGGGGCAAACCATGCCCGTCACAATGTAGATGTAAAAGTAGAATGCTGCTACATCTACATGTCAGATAAGCCAAGAAGGTAGATCATGACTGACGAACAGGCTGCGATTCACGAAAACCTGATCCGCGAGACACCGGCGATGCGCCTGGGTTTGCGTCTGCGGCGGGCTAGATTAGCGCGCAATTTAACACAGGGAGAGGTTGCTAAAAACCTCTTCTCAGTGAGCTATGTCTCCGCTGTAGAAAGGGGGCAGATTAGGCCATCTCTTGGGGCTTTAGAAAAGCTAGCAGAGAGATTAAATGTCCCGGTCACAGAACTGCTCGGCAATGGCGATCTCTCTGGCTATGTGGATACCACTCCTTCCGCTGCGCGCGAAGCCGCTCAGGACCGCGCACGCGAAGAAGTGGAGAACCGCATCCGCGAGGCGCAAAAGCTCATTCGCCAGGGAACCTCCCGCTCCGTCGGACAGGCCATTGATCTGCTCCTACGCCTCGCTGGCCAGCAGCTCACCCAGCGCGAACTCGCGCGTCTCGAATGGCTCCTTGCGCAGTCCTACTACGCGCAAGGTAGAGGCGAGGATGCACGTCGCGCCGCGCAGGATGGCCTGGCAATCACCGACCGCTTGGGCGATACCGACCTCACCGAAAGATTGCGCTTTGAACTGGGCAATGCCCTTGCCCTGTTGGGCAATCCCGCACTCGCTCAGGATCAATACAAGCGAAACCTGCATGCCATCGATCAAGGCTACATGCCTGACATCGCATTTCAGATCGGCGTGCTCTCCAACTATGGCAACCTGCTCTGGCAGATGGGCGATCACGAGGAGGCTCACCAGTTTCTTGCCCGTGCGGTGCAACTCTCCAGGGAAATGCTCAACCTGGAGCGCATTGCCGAGATTTACTGGGCGCTTGCTCAAACCCAGGCCAACCGTGGCAACAATGCCGAAGCCCGGCAGTATGCCTACAAGAGCATTGCTGCTTATGAGGAGGTTGCCAACCGCAGGCTCGTCGCTGGCGTGTACCAGTTGCTTGGCCGCACCTACACAGAATCCGGCAACGCCGCTGAGGCCGTCGCCAATCTGCGTATGGCCAGCGAAATTGCCTCCGCCCAGCAGGACGCCCGCAGCTTCGCCGAATCACAGCGCGCGCTCTCTGCGGCGCTCCTAGGCGACCGGCGCCTCGATGAAGCCGCCTCCGCCGCTGAGCAGGCCGTTCAACAGGCGGTCGAGCTTGACGATGCTCTTCAGCATGCGGAATCTCTGCTCATGCTGGCACGGGTGCGCGAGGAGCAGGGGCGCAAAGAGGACGCCGAGCGTGGCTTCTCCGAAGCCATCGAACTGCTCAAGGCGCACGATGCTGGCGAGGCCCTCGGTGAGGCCTACGCCGAGTTTTCAAAGTTTCTCGAACGGCGCGGCGACAGCAAACGCGCCTTCGAAATGCTCAAAGCTGCCTACAGCGCCTCCACGCCGACGGGCGCGAAGATCTAATCTCGCGTTCTTCGCTCGCCCTGATGGCAGAGGCCACACCGCCGTTGCTCCGATTCCAACCCGGCGCATACGGCGGTTCTTTGTACCATCCACCCTGTTCAGTGCCCGCGTCCGCCTGCTGCCACACCCTACTCCCCTTCGCCCTCCCGCTGTAGCCGCTTATGCGCCGGTAAAAAAGGGGGGCCTCGTGCGTTATATAGCGTGAAATGTGAGAAGATACCTGAGAGCAGCGCGCCTTCGGGCGCGTACTCTTGTCGGCGGCGACATCAGTCCGCCGCTCCTCAGACAAGACAAGGAGTATGGGATGCGGTTGGATGTAGCGCGACGTGGTGGCGCTGGCAAACACGCCTCACGCGGGTCACAGGGGACGCAGCAGGCTCCGAACGGCTCATGGCAATCTCGTCCCGCCGGACCCCTCTCCGCCGCTCGTCTCGCCGCGCTTCGGCTCGCGCGTGGCTGGCGGCTGTTGCTCGCCGTCGGCATCGGCATTCTCGTCGCCGTTGTGCTCGTCTGCACTGTCCCACTCTACATAAGCCTTGTCAGCAACGTGCAACTTCAGCGCGCCATCCACGCCAGCGCACCCTCCGCCCGCAACATCCAGGCGACCGCCGACAGCGACAACGCCAGCGCCACCCAGCGCGACGCCGCCAACGCCACCGTTACCTCCCTGGCGCAACGCTACCTGTCCAGTTTCACCACCGCCACTCCCACCCACTATCTCATCTCAGATAACCTGCTGCTCTTTGCAGTCGGCGCCCAAAAGTTCGATCCCAGCGATCCTCGCGCCCGCCAGGTGACCTACGAAGCCTTCGACTACACCGCTGCCGCGTCCCACATGCGCTTCATCGCTGGCGGCGCGCCACAATCGGTGGCAGGCGGCGCACCCCAGGCCATCGTCACCAAAGAGATGGCCGACGCCTTTCATATGACTGTCGGCACATCCCTCACCGTCATTCAATTTGGCGACCACTCCATTAACTCTACGGTCAAGGTCTCCGGCATCTGGCAACCTGTGGACGCCGCCGATCCCTATTGGAATGGCCTCGATTTCAGTGTGGCGAACGCCACCAATCCCTCGTACCCCGTCCTCATCACCTATGATAGCTTCTTCTCCGAGCTAACCCCCTTCACCGGCACGGCCATGCATCAGGATTGGATTTATTACACCCGCCCCGACGCTATCACCACTGGCAACATGAATGCCGTCGCCAGCGACATCGGCGCCTTCCGTGCGCGAATGAACGGCGACGTGCTGGCCGTCCAGGGCATCGGCGCCGTCAACACCCAGTCCACCCTCGACCAGACCATCAGCGACATCCAGGCACAGCAGGCATTGCTGGCGTTGCCGCTCTACGTGATAATTGCCCAAATTGTTGGGCTTGCCCTGCTCTTCGTCGCCGCCATGTCCGCTCTCTTGGTTGAGGGTCAAAATCAAGAAATCGCCACGCTCAAGAGCCGCGGAGCAAGCGGCTCGCAACTGCTCAGCACCTTCACCACCCAGGGCGTCGTCCTCTCGCTGCTCGCCGCTATCGCTGGCCCGTTCCTCGCGGGCATTCTTGCCCTCTGGCTGATTCGCAAATTCGTCGCCGCCAGTGTGCTTCAGGGGTCCGGCATCAGTTCAACCTACCTCACGCAGCTTGCCAGCCCAACCGCTGTGCTGCTGCCCGCCCTCGTCGGCGCATTGCTCGGCCTCATCACTGTCACCGTCACCGCCTGGCAATCGGCGCGGATGGACGTGCTCGCCTTCCGCCGCGAGCAAGGGCGCAGCACCCGTGTTCCCTTCTGGCGGCGCTATTATCTCGACCTCGCCTTGGTAGTACTCTTCCTCGCGGGCTACCTGGAACTGAACCAGTTCGGTGGCACCAGCACTCGCCAGCAGCTTGGCGGCGGCGGCAACACTCCGCTGCTGCTCATCACACCCGCACTGCTGCTTCTCGCCGGCTCGTTGCTCGTGCTGCGCGTGCTGCCCCTGGGCGCGCAGTTCGGCGCGCGGGTGGCCGCACGTGGCAGAGGGTTGACCTCATTGCTGGCCTTCGCCCAGGTCGAGCGCAATCCCGCGCGCTACAGCCGCATGACGCTGCTGCTCGTGCTGGCCGTCGGCCTTGGCCTCTTCGCCCTCACCTTCGACGCCTCCCTCACCCGTAACGTCCACGACCGCTCTGCCTACAGCGTCGGCGCGGACATGCGCGTCGTCGAAGCGACTGGACTTGGCAACGGCAAGGGCCAGACGATGGCCCAGAATATCGCGCTTCTCCCTGGTGTGCAAGCGGTCTCACCCGCTCTGCGCACCAGCGCCACCACCACCTCCGACCTTGGAAATAACGCGGTGGATCTGCTCGCCATTGACCCCACCACCTTTGGCCAACCGGGCGCGGTCAGTTGGCGGCACGACTACGCCGCCGCCTCGCTCGATAGCCTGCTCAGTGGGCTGCGCGCCCACGCTCTTGCCGCGCCGGTTGGCCCCGGCACACCTGAATGGGCGATCATCAGCGATGTCTTCGCCGCGCAGTACCATCTCACTACCGGCGACCAGTTCACCCTTAGCCTGACCGATGCGTCATCAGCGGCGGCGTCGTTCACCGTTGGCGCTATCGTCCATGAATTTCCCACGCTCTATCCGCAGGGCCAGCCCGGCAGTTTCATCGTCGTCGGCCTGAACGACTACGTGAGTTCAGTCAAGGCTCTCACCGACACCAAGGCCGACACTAGCAAGCTCGGACCAAACGAGTTCTGGCTGCGCACCACCAGCGACCCCGCCGCGCAGCAAAAACTGCTCCGCCAGCTTGCCGCGCCAGCGTTCCGCGCACAGCAGACGCTGAGCCTCAGCCAGGCCATCGAAGACGGCATCGCCAACCCCGTTTCCGCTGGTATGCGTGGCCTCCTGCTCGTCGGTGCCATCACCGCCGCATTGCTTGCCGTCCTCGGCAGCCTGATCCAGTCCATCCTGGCCACCCGCCAGCGTGCGCGTCAGTTTGCCGTCCTCCGCACCGTGGGTATGTCGGGCCGCCAGTTGACCGGCCTGCTGCTGGGCGAGCAGATCGTCGTCTATCTCTTCGGCCTCGTCGGCGGCACGCTCCTTGGTCTCCTGTTGACCACCGCCACCCTGCCATTCCTGCAGTTCAGCGACACCACCATAGACCCCAGCACGCTCGGCATACCGGCTTACGTGCTGACCTTCAACGGCCAAACCGTCGCCTATTTCTACGCATCGCTGCTGGCCGCCTTCGTGTTCGCGCTGCTCATTGCCGCGCGCTACGCGACCGGCATCGGCCTGGGCAAGACACTCCGGCTTGGCGAAGACTAATAGCATACTCGTGACGACAGGAAGGGATAGCACACGTGTCTGAGATTCTGGTTGAGACCCACAACTTGGTTCGCATCTATAAGGCGGCGGATCTCGAAGTCGTCGCGCTGCAAGGTCTCGATCTGCGCGTTCCGCGCGGCGAGATGCTCGCCCTCGTCGGCCCCTCCGGCGCGGGCAAATCCACCCTGCTCAACATCCTCGGCGGCCTCGACGCTCCCAGCGCCGGACGCTGCGAAGTCGCGGGCGTAGACCTCACCCGCCTCAGCGCCAAAGAACGCCTGCTCTATCGCCGTAGAATCGTCGGCCACGTGTGGCAGCAGACCAGCCGCAACCTTCTTAGCGACCTCACCCTCCTCGATAACGTCATTGTTCCCATGGTTTTGGCTGGCTATCCCACCAGCAAGCGCAAGCGCCGCGCCACCCAACTCCTTGAGTTGGTCGGCCTCGGCCCGCGTATCCATCACAAACCCGAACGCCTCTCCGGTGGCGAGCAGCAGCGCGGCGCGCTTGCCGTCGCCCTCGCCAACGAGCCGCCGCTACTCCTGGCCGACGAACCCACCGGCGAACTAGATAGCGTCACCGCCCGCGAAGTGCTCGCCCTGCTGCGCCGTCTCAACCACGAGCTGGGCCTCACCACCATCGTCGTCACCCACGACCACATGGTTGCCGAAGCGATGGATCGCTCCGTCGCTATCCGCGATGGCCGCACCAGCACCGAAGTCGTCCACGCCGACGAAGAAGCCGAAGAGACCGTCATCATAGACGGTGTGGGCCGCCTGCAAATCCCCAAAGCCATTCTAGAGCAGGTGCCGTTCAAGGGACGTGCCGTGGTTCACTTCGCTGGCGATCACGTCGAGCTATGGCCCGTCGGCACGCTACCGTCGCCCGCCTCCGGTGGCGTGCCACCCAATCAGGTCCGCCGCTAGCTTCTTGCCCCGCTTTTCCCACGCCGCCAGCTTCCCGCGTCACAGTGGGAAGGTCCGCGCCTTGCTACAGAGCATCAGCAGACGATAGACTGTGCGTACGGCATGGGAAATGTCCTCCGTTCGCCTAGATAGCAGTGGCGGAAGCCTCTCCCAGCGCGAAAGCGGGCGTCATATGTACACCACCAAGATTGGGCACGCGCATCTCAAAGTGCGCGACCTCGACCGCTCCATCGTCTTCTATACGCGCTTTCTTGCCCTGCGCGAGACCGAGCGCGTCGCCAACCACTACGCCTTCCTCACCAGTGGCGACCTCCACCACGAGATCGCCTTGCAGCAGGTCGGCCCAGACGCCCCTGCCCCACCGCAAGGTGGCACGGGCCTCTATCATGTTGCCTTCGAGGCGCCCACACGCCGCGCCTTCGCCGAAGCCTATGCCGCGCTGACCCAGGCGGGCATCTCCGTCGCCCCAGTGGACCATCGTATCAGTTGGGCGATGTACTTCGACGACCCCGATGGCAACGGCCTCGAAATCTATTGGGATACCCGCGCTGAACCAGACGGCGCAACCCTCTGGCATGGCGTCAATCGCCCACTGCCGTCAGCAGACATCCTGGCGGCGCTGGAAGCCTGAGCGCCCAACCATCAGCGCCATAGGCGCACCAGGGAGACCACAACATCATGGATCTTGACGCCGCCCGTGCCTCGCTCTCAACCGCCGGACTGCCCGCGCTCGTCGCGCAACTCGACACACTGGCGCAGCCGTGCATCCGTCTGGCCAGCCAGCGCGCGGACGAGTCCGCGCTCACCGTTGGCGCCTCCAAACTTGGCGGCCAGCCCGATCTGCTGCCGGGCACAGCCTGGCCGGAGAAGCAAGGCAATCCCATGTCCTTCGTCGCTCAAATCCGGCTCGAACAGGTTCACGCTTTCGATGCCCAGCAGGCGCTACCCGCCGCTGGTATGCTCTCTTTCTTCTACGATGCCCAGCAAAGCGCGTATGGCGCCGAACCAACCGACCGCAACGGAAGGGCAGTATACTTCACCCAGGGCAATCTCGCCGCGCTCCAGCGCACCCCCTTCCCCGCCGCGCTGCCCGCCGCCGCGCGCTTCTCGCCCTGCGCGCTCACCATCGCCAGCGACCTCACCTTGCCTGAACAGCCCCAGCTAGAGCTTCCCGCGCTGGCCTGGGACCAGGCGGCGCAGGAACACTACGACGCCGCGCTCAGCCAGCTTGCCAGCGCCACAGACCGCGCCGCCCCGAAGCATCAACTGCTCGGCTACCCCACCACGCTGCAAGATGACATGCGGCTCCAATGCCAGCTCGCCGCCAATGGCGTCCGCATCGAAGACGCCGCTTCAGACCCGCGCACGCCCGCGCTCTCATCTGGTGCGCTGCACTGGCGGCTCCTACTGCAAGTGGACTCTGATCCTAACGCTGGCATGCGCTGGGCTGACGCCGGTATGCTGTACTACTGGATTGAGCGTGACGCGCTCCAGCGCGCGAACTTCGAGAACGTCTGGGTTGTCCTGCAATCCGATTAGGCCCCCTGCGCGATGCCTCACGACGCCGAGATACACGTACAACACTACCTGATGCCGGAGGAACCATCACCCATGCGAATGCCACTCATACGCCGCACACCTGCCCATCGGCGCATGCTCTCGCTCGCGGCGCTCGTCGCCGTGCTTGCGCTCGCCGTCAGCGGCTGCTCAGGCTCCGCCAATAGCGCCAGCGGTTCGCCCTTCCCCACCTCGCACCAGTTCGGCGTGCAGACCAAAACCTCCGGCTGCCAGGCGCACGACGCGCTCCCTGATTCCGACTGCACTCCCGGCGCAATTTTCTCAGACGCGACCAAAGACCAGATTTGCCAATCGGGCTATGCCTCATCCGTCCGCAACGTCCCGACCAGCGAGAAGAATCAGGTCTACGCCGAGTACGGCATCGCCAGCCACACCCCCGGCCAGTATGAAGTAGACCATCTCGTCAGTTTGGAGCTAGGTGGCTCGAACGACATCGCCAACCTCTGGCCCGAAGCCGCCAGCCCAACGCCGGGCTTCCACGAGAAAGACAAGGTCGAAAACTACCTGCACGATCAAATGTGCAGCGGCGCCATCTCGCTTCAGCAGGCCCAAATCGAAATTGCCACCAACTGGCTTCAGGTCTACCAGCAAATGCCGCAATCCTGACCCAATCCCGTTGCATTGACAGACAAGAATGTCTGTCCTACTGCTGGTGGGGCGGACATTCCTGTCTGCCCGTATATCGTCCCGCCGGCTCTATGGGTGGCGACTATCGAGCGCTCATCCACCCGCCCTATTTCGTTCTTGATTTCACCCTCGGTTGCCGCGTTCACACCGTCTCGCCGCCATCCACCACGATGTGCTCCCCCGTCACGAATGATGACTCGCCCGCGCAGAGCCACTGCACCGCACGCGCCACATCCTCCGGCTGCCCCAGTCGCCCCAGCGGAATCCCTGCGGCGATGCGCGCATCGTGCTCCGGGTCCGCGCCTTCGCGCCGCACGTACATCGGCGTATAGATCGCCCCTGGGCAGACCGCGTTGACGCGAATCCCCTCCTTCGCGTGATCTAGCGCCGCTGCCTTTGTCAGCCCCAGAATCCCGTGTTTGCTCGCCACATACGCGGGCGTCCCACGTGACCCCACCAGCCCCACCACCGAAGCGTTATTCACGATGGCCCCGCCGCCAGATCGCGCCATCAGCGGAATCTCATACTTCATGCACAGCCACGTCCCCTTGAGATTCACCCCCAGAATGCGGTCCCACTGCGCCTCCGTGCAGTCCGTCAGCGGTCCATGCTCTTCGTTGATGCCCGCGTTGTTGAACGCGCAGTCCAGCCGCCCATAGGCCGTTTCCGCAGCGTGAACCATCGCCTCCACCGCTCCCGCATCCGCCACATCCGTGCGAACGAAGAGCGCCTCACTGCCCTCCGCCGCAATCAGCCGCACCGTCTCGTCGCCGCCCGCCATATCCACATCCGCCACCACCACCCGCGCCCCCTCGCGCGCGAACGCCACTGCTGCCGCGCGTCCCATGCCCGCGCCGCCGCCCGTCACCAGCGCCACTCTCCCCGCGAATGATCCTGTTCCAGCCATAGCAGCGCCCTCCCGTGCTATCGTGGGCCACATCGTGCCCGAACGTGCTGAGCGTATCGCAATGGCGCGACCTGAGCAAGCGCTACGCCGTCATCACAGCGGCGCAAAGCGTTCGCGCTGGATGCGCGCCGCCGTCGCGCGCTCCTGCGCGCTCCATGCGGCAGGGGTCAGCGTCACGTCGAGGGTTTCGGCCAGCGCGCCATTCACCGCAGCGATCACCTCGCGAGCGGCAATCGCGCGACCAGCCAGTTCGTCCAAGCCAGCGGTGGCCGCACGCAGCCGTGGGACGAGCGCCGCGCGGTCAGCCTCTGCCAGCGTCAGCAGTTCGACGAGCCGCTCTGGTTGCCAGCGCAGATAGACGCCCACCTGATACAGCGTGCCCGCACGGCGGCGCACTTGAGACAGTCCCACTACTTTGCGCCGCCCCATCACCGTCTCCCACGGCGAGAGCGTGCCGTAGCAGGCCAGTCGAATCGGGTCATCCTTGGCAATCGCTGGCAGCGCGCGCACCTCGTCGGTCGGCATCGCCCGCGCCTCCGCAATGCCAAGTGCGCGCAGCGCCTTCGCCCACACGTCACCGATCCACTGGTAGCCGCGCACTACATCACTGCTGGCCAGCGGATGTCCGGCGGGCAGCGCCACCTCCATGCTCAGCGCCTCGCCGTCCACCAGCACCGCCGTTCCCCCAGAGGTGCGCCGGAAAACCGGAATGCCCCGTGCGCGACAGGCGGCGAGGTCCGCGACTTCGGGCTTCTGTCCATTACCAAGCACCAGCGTCGGCTGGTGTGTCACATACCAGCGCACGACGGGTATCTCTATCTCTGGCAGGCATGCCAGCAGCGCCTCGCTCAGCGCAAGCTGACGCCCCATGCTGGCGCGCGTCGAGGTGAGCAGTCGCCATGCCACCGTCTGCGTCATTGCGCTGCCGTATCCTCTGGTGTTTCCTGGCCCGTGCTGGATTGTAGTTCGCGCAAGAAGGCGACGGTGGTAGCAACACGCTTCTCTGGCGGTGCGGCATCCACCGCGTTGAGCAGCGCGCTGGCGACCACCGCGCCATCGGCGATGCGGCCAATCTCCGCCACGTGCTCAGCCCGCGCCACGCCGAAGCCCACCGCCAGCGGCAGATCCGTGCGCGCCCGCACCCGCGCCACGAACGCGGCCAGATGTTCGGGTAGCTGCGCCCGCGCGCCCGTCACACCGCTCAGCGACACGCAATACACGAAGCCGCCGCTCCCTTTGGCGACCCGCGCCACCTGCTCGACTCGCTCATCCGGGCTGGTCGGCGTCACCAGAAAGTTCAGCGCGATGCCACGCTGCTCTGCGGCGGTCGCCAGTGGTGCGGCCTCTTCCGGTGGCAGATCGGGCACGATCAGTCCCGCGACGCCAGCGGCGGAAGCATCCTCGCAGAAGCGCTCGATGCCATAGCTGAAGATGGGATTGTAGTAGGTCATCAGCACCAGCGGCGTCGCAACCTGCGCCGAAACTCGCCCTGCCAGCGCCAGCGCGCCCGTCAGCGTCATCCCCTGCTCCAGGGCGTGGTGGCTGGCCGTCTGGATCGTCGCGCCATCGGCCAGGGGATCAGAGAAAGGTACGCCAATCTCCAGCACATCGGCCCCCGCCTCGCCCAGCGCCACCGCCAGCGCCTCGCTCGTCTCCACATCGGGGTAGCCCGCCATCACATAGGGAATCAGCGCAACACGCCCCTCAGCTTTGGCACGCGCAAACGCGCCCGCAATAGGGCGCACACGAAGGGTATTAGGCATATCGAGTATGGTTCTCCGTTGTCTATTCCAATGTCACATCCAATGCCTTCGCCACCGTATTGATGTCCTTGTCGCCGCGACCAGAGAGGTTGATCACCACCACCTGCTCCGCCGCCAGTTCGCCGCGCTCGCCCATCGCCAGCACCGCTGCCACCGCGTGCGACGATTCCAGCGCGGGAATGATGCCCTCCTCTTCGGAGAGGATGCGAAACGCGCGCAGCGCCTCCTCATCATCGGCGGCAACATACGTCGCGCGCCCTGTCGCGCGCAGATAGCTATGCTCCGGCCCAACGCCGGGGTAGTCTAGTCCGGCGGAGATGCTGTGCGTCTCGATCACCTGACCATCTGCGTCTTGCAGCAGATAGCTCAGCGCGCCATGCAGCACCCCAGGCCGCCCTGCCACCAGCGTCGCGGAGTGCTTGCCGCTGGCGATGCCGCTGCCACCCGCCTCCACGCCGACCAGCCGCACCGATTCATCACCGGCGAACGGATAGAACATGCCGATGCTATTGCTGCCGCCGCCCACGCAGGCCACGACCACATCGGGCAGGCGTCCCGCTTCCGCCAGCACCTGCGCCCGCGCCTCGCGCCCGATCACCGATTGAAAGTCGCGCACCATCACCGGATACGGATGCGGGCCGACCGCCGAGCCGATCAGGTAGTACGTCGTCGCCACATTCGTCACCCAATCGCGCATCGCCTCGTTGATCGCATCTTTCAGCGTGCGGCTGCCAGCCGTCACCGGGCGCACCTCCGCGCCCAGCAGCTTCATGCGAAAGACGTTCAGCGATTGCCGGTGAATGTCCTCCTCGCCCATGTAGACGATGCACTCCATGCCCAGCTTGGCGCAGACCGTCGCCGTCGCCACGCCGTGCTGGCCCGCGCCCGTCTCCGCCAGGATGCGCCGCTTGCCCATCCGCTGTGCCAGCAGCCCCTGCCCCAGCGCATTGTTGATCTTATGCGCGCCGGTATGCGCCAGATCCTCGCGCTTCAGGTAGACCCGCGCGCCCACCCGCCGCGAGAGCCGTTCGGCGAAATACAGCGGCGTCGGACGTCCGGTATACACGCGCTCTTGCTCCGCCAGCGCCGCCATAAATGCTGCATCTTGCCGCGCGTTCGCATATGCCGCGTCAAGCTCATCCAGCGCCGCCATCAGGCTCTCTGGCACGAAGCGCCCGCCGAAGTCGCCGAAGCGCCCGCGCGCGTCGGGATAGCTGCCATGCCGATACGTCGTACCAGTGCCAGTGCTCGCCTCTTCGCCTTGCGTCTTCTTCTGCGCGTCCGTTGCCGATTGCGCCGCTTTCAGCGATTTCGCCATAAGAAATATGCTCGCCTCTCTGCTGATCACCGTCTCATGTGTGTAGTGTAGCATGCGAAGCGGGAGCCTGGCGCGCCGGAGGATGTGATGCGAAGTCCGGTTCGGCTATCGGCGTTCGCTGTTGCGGCAGTGAAGGTGCTGGCCCCAGGACGGTGCGGGCTGAAAGCCCGGAATCCACCAATCCACTCAGATCCCCTATCAGACGGCCACGGGAACCAATGGAGGAGGCATAGGCGTAAATCTGTCCTATGCCCCACATACCTGCCCTATGCACTCACACCTGCACCACGAGTATGGATTCATTTGCGCAGGCCGTGACACCGGCCTGCGCTGGACCCACGGCGGATGCCGAGGTTCCTCCTTATTGGTCGGTGAGTGAACTCGACGTCTGCTGATCGTTGGAGCTGGCGTCGGTTTGGTCACTCGCCGGAGTGGCGCTGCCCCCCACGCTCAGCCCACCACGCACGGTGAAGATGGCTTCGTCGAACGTGCTCCCCGTGGGCGCACTGGCCACCGCGAACGCGGGATAGGCCGGAGCGCCCGAGAAGGAAGTGGAGATATAGTCGCCGACCATGCGCCCCTGGGTGGTGTTCGGGAGCCAGGCGAGCGACATCGGCCCAGCCACCTGCGCCGTAGTGCTCCAGGTCGCCCCGCCATCGGACGATGTCGAGAACCCGACATCGAGCTGGCAGGTGGCGGCTGTACAGTTGGCGACGGGATAGTAATAGTAGGTCAGCACAAGGCGCGCGCCGCTGCCTGCGGTCGAGCGGTCAACGGCGAGGCCAGGGATGAAGTGATCAACCCCACTTCCCTTCGCGTCAACCGGGATACGCGTGAGCTTGGACCACTTCCGCCCATCGCTGGAGGTGCTCAACACGAGATCGCTAGCCGGACATGACGGCTCGAAATGACAGTCCGACCAGACGGCGTAGACCGTGCCCGACGCATCCATTTCAGCGGAGGGCAGCGGGATCGTAGCGCGAATGCCGCCATTGGGGAGACGGAAGGCTACTCGCGCGATGATGTGGGTATTGCTCCAACTGGCGCCACCATCACCAGAGGTGAAGGACAGCATGAGGAAGTTCCGTCCCGCGAAGCCCACAATCGGAACGATCACGTTCCCGCTGGGCTGGACGAGCGGCTGCCCACCAATACCGTGGGCGTTGTTACCCGTTGGCAGCGCCCCACCCCAGGTCTCTCCGCCATCGGTGGAGGTGCTCATCTGGATCAGATCGCCGAGCGTATTATCGTCGAATTCGGTGTAGCAGTTCCCATAGAAGCGGCTGCTAGTCGTATTGTCGCAGACGGTCCAGTTCTTGTCGTTGAAATGCCCGTCCCGACTCACCACCACGGGATCGCCCCAGGTCAGCCCTCCGTCAGTCGAGCGGCTGACGAGCACATCAACGGGTCCGGCTGGTGTCACAATACCCAGGTAGGAGATGAGCCAGACCTTGTCCCTGGCATCGAAGGCAACGACAGGATCACTTGCGCGCGGATATATGCCGGCGGGCGTGGCGAAGACAGTCGTTGCCGGCAGGAAGCCAGCGGTCCAGCTTCTCCCGCCATTCGTGGAGGTGGCGAACCCAATGTTAGAGGCCCCGCCGTTAAAGAAACGGCCCACCTGGAACGTGGAGACGATAGTAGAGCCAAAGGCAAAGGTATCCGGCTCAACTTCCGTTCGGTGCTGGCTCGTGCTGTTGGTATACGGGTCGCTGCTCAGTTGGAGAAGGCGCGGAGCCGCGAAAGCCGGAGCGATTGTTGCGAGGGCCAGGCACACGGCGAGGCCCACTGCGGCAGTGGGCGAGGCTAGCCGGAAGGGGCGCGACAATGGGCGCGACAACAGATGAGATAGAGCGGACATGGCATCTTCCTTTGCTGTGGTGTCTGTACCGAGCGGAGTTGCTGAGCGTCTCAGCACGCACAAGAAACGGCGATACAGGGACGGCGGACAGGCCCTGGGCAGCCACTGCAACGGCCTGGTTCAGGTTCGTGTACTTCGTGTACACAGAGAAGGAGGGCGGCGCGCTACGAGGATGACGCATCCGCTATCGGCGGGCCATAGTGGCGATTGCGGCCAATGTCACAGACTACAAAACCTTGGCGCACGGTGAGGAGCGTGCGCTTCCCAGCTCGTCACAACACTTCTACACTCGAGCTTGCATCCTGCATGACTGAGGAGAGTATACCTGTAGCGCATGTGGAATGCAAGCCCCATGCTTCATATCTCCCGCAACCTGAATGAAAGTGCGCGGTTAGGTGGTGGCGCCTCACCTGGCATACCTTCAGGACGGAGCCTTCGTCACTGAACGCCTCTATCCACCTGGCCGGCACGACAGAGGATTCCCAAAAGAGAAGAAAGGGTGGGGCTGACAGGATTCGGACCTGCGGCATACGGCTCATCGCTTGAAAATGTCGTGCGTACCGACAGCGAGCCAGATGATATGCGTTTCACCTTGGATTGGCGACTGGCCAAACTCGAAGAGCGCTCGCCCGTCTCCAGCCCAGCTCATCTCGAAAGCGTTAGGCCGCCGATGGAAGCGTTTCACCCGCAGACCGGCACGAAAGGGGCGATTAGCCTTCAGGTCCTCCACCAACGCGCGTACACCTGCCTCAAATTGCTTGCGCTGTCCTGGTGTCAGCAGCGCCAGATCCTTCAGAAACTCCGGCGTGCGCTCATACGTCGGCATCCGGTTCTCCCGTAGCCGCTCGTGGTTGGTCTTGCAGCGATTGGAAGAACTCTTCTTCTGTGAGCACTTCTGTGAGCGCCTCGCCAGGCCCGCGCCCGCGCGCATGGTACGCATCATAGGCATGGGCCGCATGGTCCTCCCAGCGCTCCTGGGCGAGGAGATCGGCCAGTAATTGCTCTAGCGTTTGGCCGCGTTCTGTAGCAAGCTCGGTGATGGATTGATAGATTTCATCGGAGATAGCAATGTTGCGCATAGAGGCTCTTTCTGGAAAGGCGCAGGATTGCCTTTAGCGTACACTGTGCGGTGGCCCTTGCCAACGCGCATGCTAGCTTGGGTGGGGCTGACAGGATTCGAACCTGCGACACACGGTTTAGGAAACCGATGCTCTATCCCCTGAGCTACAGCCCCAAATGAACGCCCTCAGTATACCCAACGCACACGACGTATGGCAACTCTGCGCCATGGACCCCCACAACAGCACCGCCCCTCCGCGCCCCCGTACTCATCTCCTACGCTCATCTTTTCGTGTGCTATGGTTGTGCTACGTGTTATGTCGCGAAAAGCGCACGCTAGACCACCAGCAGAGGGGCAGGCAGCGACGATGGCATCCAGCAACTATGACTATGGACAGGTCAGAACCTATATCGCGCAACAGCAACAGCACATCGCCGAGCTTCAGCGCGAGAACGCCGAATTGCGCCGCCAGCTCGACGAACTGCGCCACGGCGTCGGCGTCTCGGTCACAATACAGGGGCACGCCATCGCATTGCAGCCGCCGGCCACCACTGGCGCGCCGCACTACACGCGCTCATATCCCACACCCCCGGCTGGCACGAGAGCAACGGGAGCGGCAACCCAGGAGACGCACTTCCAGGAGAACGAGTGGCTCTCCGGCCCGACCCAGCGTGTCGCCGCACCTGTACCCGCCCAGCGCACGACCGCACCCGCGCCCACCGGCTATCAGCCCGCGCCCACCCGCGAGCCGTCGCCCTCGCAGCGCATGACACCCACATGGCTGCGCGAGCGCCCACCCGCACCTGCGTCCACACAAGCGCCCACACCCGCCCATGACGCCTGGATAAACTCTAACCCCGGCGCCACACGCCGCCAGCCACAGCCGCCCGCGCAACCAGCGCAACCAGCGCAACCAGCACGCGAACCCTTCTGGCCTGCCGAATCCTATCCCTCGCGCGGGCAGCGCACCATGCAGCGTGGCGTTCCGCGCCCGCACTATCAGCCCGACCCCAACCCCTACGCCGATAGTTTCATGCTCGAATAGCTAACGACACCGCCGCGTTGGTGGCTTTCGGCCTGATCCCGAACACTCATGCGTGGGCGGCGAGCAGCGCTTCGATCTCCCGGATCGCCTGCGCGTTATCCTGGAAGAGCACGCCGTGGATGCCGAAATCACGCGCGGCGGCGATGTTGCCAGGAGCGTCATCCAGGAAGACCATCTCCACAGGCTGAACACTTAGCCGCTCGCAGGTCAGCGCATAGATGCGCGGGTCGGGCTTGGCGACGCCCACCTCATGCGAGTAGACGATCATCTCCGCCATGTCCCCGAACCCACGCGCCACATGCTCCCGCTCGCGCGCTCCCACGAAGCTGTTGCTGAGGAACGCCGTGCGATAACGCGGACGCAGGCCCACGAAATACGCAGCCAATTCGGGGTTTGGGTCGCCGATATACGTATCCCAGAAATCATCCATGAACTCGTCTGTTCGCGCCGCATCCCACCCTGTCACCGCGCGCAACTCCGCCACCCACTCCTCATAGGAGCAGGTTCCTAGTGCGCCATCTTTGCCCGCTGCCGTGAGCCGCTCATCCATCCCTTTGATCTGCGCGCCGAGTTCGCCCGGCGCCATATCCAGCCGCCGCTCCCACCGCGCCATCATCTCCGGGAAGCGCCTAGTCGGATCGCCACCCTCCGGGATGATCTCCAGAATGCCACCGATATCAAACACCACCGCCTTGATTGCCACCTGCTCCGCTCCTTTCGCTCACACCAACTTCGCCACGCCAGTCAGTCGCCACGCCCCTACTGCGCATCCGTCGCATCCGTCGCGCGTGGCTCCGCGCTCTCCGTGCGTTCGAACACGCCGCTCTTGCCCCCGCTCTTCCGCAGCAACCGTATCGCCTCGATGCTCATCTCGCGGTCCACCGCCTTGCACATGTCATACACCGTCAGCGCCGCCGCGCTCACCGCCGTCAGCGCCTCCATCTCCGCCCCCGTTTTGCCTACCGTGCGCACCGTCGCACGCATGTGCAGCAGCCCCATCCCGCCTTCCGCCGTATCCTCCAGCTCGAACGCCAGTTCCACGCCCGTCAGCAGCAGCGTATGGCACAGCGGGATGATCTCCGGCGTCCGTTTGGCCGCCATGATGCCCGCCACCTGCGCGATAGCCAGCACATCGCCCTTAGCCATGCGCCCCGCGCGGATCAGGCTCAGCGTCTCGCCGCGCATCCGCACCGTCCCAGCCGCAATCGCCTCGCGCGCCGTCTCATCCTTCGCGCCCACATCCACCATGCGCGCCCGTCCTGCCGCGTCGAAATGCGTAAATCCCATCGTGCTCACTCCCCTCAATACGTCTCCCTGGATGATACCGCAATGGCAACCGGCGTGGCGCAAAGGCCACACACTTCGTTGTAAGACATGCGCTCCCTGTGGCATCCCCAACGTCCCGCCGTGCTTGCGGGACAACATGACATAGGCTATACTGGCCATAATGCTGGGCATTATACGAATGCGCATACCGTATCACGCGCCGACATCATTTGGCATGCGGAGGAATTGAGAGCAACATATGGCAAAGAAGTCTACCGGCGCCCGCCAGACCGCCGCCACACGCAAGACGCAGACAGCGGTCCGCTCGCCAGAAGTCACTCTGGTGCGCCCGCCCAAATCCAGCACCGCGCCAGTTCCAGCAGCGTCGGCAACTACGCCCACACCCACATCCGCACCAACCCAAAAGTCTACCGGCGCCTCAGCCGTCTCTCCACAGCGCAAAGCGCCCACCGCCCCGACTGCTGCCCGCCCACGCCCGCTCGAGGCTCCCAAGCCCGCCCGGCCTGCTGCTGCCAGCGCCCCTGCGCCGCGAGCCGCCGAAACCGCCGCGACGCGCCCCCAGATGACCCGCGCTGAAGCAACCCGCGTCGCGCGTGCCAAGGCCACCCAGCGCGCCCAGCGCGCCTTCGTCGTCACTCCCGAACACTTCAGCTACGTGATTAGCGACCTCAAGCTCATTGCCGCGCTTGCCAGCGCCATGTTCATCGTGCTCATCATCCTGCACTTCACGCTTCCCGCGTAAACATTACCACCAGCAGCAACGCCCGAACCACTGGAACCTCCAGCCGTGTCCGGGCGTTTCATTGTCATATGTCGTACGTAATTGACGTGTTTCCGCTCGCGCTAGTACGCCGTGCTCATCCGCAACGGCTCACCCTGGCGGCTCTCCGCCGGAATCATCACACCAAGGATTCGCTCAATAGCCATCGTATGGCAGCAGGTTCCCCAGTCTCCAAAAAAGTTACAATCGCAGTGCCACTTGCCATCAGCAAAGCTCGTCGTGTGCGAATCATTCTCTCCCCGGAAAGTCGCCGCAAATTGCATAAACTGAATTCGTTCCGGCTCCTGGGCATACTGCTTGGCCTTGGCGATCTTTCCGATCATGCTTGAGTGCATCGGGAACCCCCGCTTTCCTTTCTCTCTCCCGGTCGCGTCGCCATCAGCCGCGCGACACCTCGGAGAGGCTGGAAGCCGGCAATGGCCATCTCGGCGTGGCCTGACCGGCTCTGAAACGGACTGCGCGCACCATCTGCCAACTCGTGCCGTGCTGGCCTGATATCCTCCTCATTGCTACGGCTTGCCGCCCCGCGCTCCCTTCACGCGCCAGGCGCCACCAGCGCAACTTACACCCATAACACAAAGGCGCCGGAGGATACTCCTCACGGCGCCCGACACCCACCTACCATCCACGCAACGATCCCGCTCCGGTCGTTCTCATCGTTCCGGTAAACTTCGCGCATCTTCGATTCCCCCCTTCAACTATCAGGGTCCTCTCAAGAATGCTTTCCGTTGCGTGTGGCGATAGTGTACCATGTGGGTGTGAGCGCGTCTAGTCACAATCTTGGGTACTGTTCGTGACAGCATTATGTCACCTCGCCACCCTACAAAGGGTATCGTCGCATGACCAGCCTTCCATCATCTCAGCCAACGGTAGCGCAGACATTCCTGTCTGCCAACCCAATCTCCGCCCCCCATACCCTCGATACCCTCGCCGATACCCTCGCGCGCGCGCTCCCACCCGGCGTAGTCCTGCGCCAGCCCGCCGAACTGGTCAGCTATGGCTACGACGCCAGCTTCCTCTCTGCGCGCCCCGATCTCGTCACCCTCCCCACCACCACCGAGCAGGTCGCCACCATCGTCCGGCTGGCAACGGCCGCCGGTGTGCCCATTGTGCCGCGTGGCTCCGGAACCGGCCTCTGCGGCGGAGCCGTTCCCGCACGCGGTGGCGTCGTCATCAGCCTCACGCGTATGAACTCCATTCACCGCATAGATGCCCGCAACCGGCGCGCCACCGTCGCGCCGGGCGTCATCAACCTGGATCTCACGCGCGCCGCCGCCCCCTACGGGCTGTACTACGCGCCCGATCCCGCCAGCCAGAAGATCTCCACCATCGGCGGCAACGTCGCCACCAACGCCGGTGGACCCCATTGCCTGGCGTCCGGCGTCACCACCAATCATGTGCTCGCGCTCGAAGCCGTCCTCCCCACCGGCGAAACAGTCTGGCTCGGCAGCGAAGACGGCGCGCTCGACGCCCCCGGCTATGATCTCGTCGGCGCGCTCACCGGCTCTGAAGGCACCCTCGCCCTCATCACCAAAATTGTCGTGCGTCTGCTGCCCGCGCCCGAAGCCGTCGAAACTCTGCTGGCGATCTATCCCGACATCGCCTCCGGCGTCAACACCGTCACCGCCATCATCGGCGCGGGCATCATCCCCAGCGCGCTCGAAATGATGGATGGCATCGTCTGCCAGGCCGTCGAACGCCACTTCCACGTCGGCTACCCCCAGGATGCCGGCAGCGTGCTGCTGATCGAACTGGACGGCCCGCGCGAGGCCGTCGCCGAGCAGCGCCAGCGCATCCAGCGCATCTGTGGCGCCTATGGCGCCCGCGAAGTGCGCGTAGCGCGCACAACCGCGGAGCGCGCCGCCCTCTGGGCGGGACGCAAAGGCGCGGCGGGCACCTACGGCCAGCTCGCGCCCAACTACTACCTGCAAGACGCCGTCGTGCCGCGCTCGCGTCTGCCCCAGATCATGCAGCGTGTCGCCGAGATCGCCCGCGACTACCGGCTGACCATCCCCAACGTCTTTCACGCGGGCGACGGCAACCTGCACCCCGCCATGCTCTTCGACCGCACTCGCCCCGGCGACATCGAGCGCGTCATCACCGCGGGCACCGAACTGCTGACCGCATGCGTCGCCATGGGTGGCACCGTCTCAGGCGAGCACGGCATCGGCATGGAAAAACGCGACGCCCTGCCACTCGTCTTCTCTGCCCACGATCTCGCCGCCATGGCCCGGCTGCGCACCGCCTTCGATCCGCATACTCTTTTCAACCCCGAAAAACTCTTCCCCACTGCCGCATCCTGCGTCGAAGTGCGCGATCCAACACTGCTCGCCGACGACGCAACGCACCCCTGGATGTGCTGAACCGTGGCGTGGAATATGCTAGAGCCTCGTGCTGTATGCTATAAGGTGTATGGCATAGGCCGATACGCCTATCCACACCCGCGACCTCTACCTGGCAAATGCCCGCTTTGTCATGCTGCCGCGGCGTTCCTCCACGAACTCCGGCCGCCCGTCATGTGTCCGACATCATAGCATGCTGGCATCAGGTGCCGTATGCGGTTACGATCTCGCATATCATGGAGCGCGTCACATATAGCGCGTCACATATAGCGCATTGAGTCTTCTCAAATTAGAAGGAGTGCCAGGGTGGACGTTCTGGTGATAGGCGCGGGTGTCTCCGGATTGACGAGCGCGCTTCGTCTGTTGCGGTCCGGGCGCCGGGTGACGATTTGGGCCAAGGCGCTGCCGCCAAACACAACTTCCAACGTCGCGGCAGCCGTCTGGATGCCCTACGCCGTACAGGGCCAGCACGAAGACGATGTGCGGCGCTGGGGCAAGATCTCGCTGGATGAATTCACCACGCTCGCACAAACGCCAGACACGGGCATTGTCTGGCGCGATGTTCTCGACATCTACCCCAAACCCAATGGCGCCACGCCCACATGGGCCGAAAGCCTGGCCACATTCCGCTCTGCCCGACCCGACGAACTGGCGCCCGGATATACCCAGGGTTACGCTTTCAGCGCGCCAGTCATTGACATGTCCATCTATCTCGACTACCTGCGTCGCACCTTCGAGGCCGAAGGCGGGCGCATCCACACCACCGAAGTTCGCAACTGGCACGATGTCTTTCCGGCAAACTGGCGTGTCGTGGTCAACTGCGCCGGGCTGGGCGCGCGCGCCCTCGCCACAGACGACACCGCCACCACAGCCGATAGCCGTGGCGTCCACGCCGGACGTGGGCAAGTCGTGCGTGTGCGCGTGCCCGGTGGTTTCAGCAAGGTGCTCACCGACGACACCGACCCCGAGCGCCCCACCTACATCGTGCCACGCCTCCACGACATCGTCCTCGGCGGCTTCAATCAACCCAATGAGCAGCTAGAGCCAGACCAGCGCCAAACCCTCGATATCCTGCGTCGCTGCGCCCAACTCGCCAGCTACTACGACCCCGCCTTCGCCGCCAGCCTGCGCGCGCTAGCCTCTCCCAGCGCCAGCGGCACAGCGCCACGCGCCGAAATCGTCAGTATCGGCGTCGGCCTGCGCCCCGTGCGCCACACCGTGCGGCTTGAAGCCCGTCAAGTGCTCCCCGGTCGCTACGTCATCCACAACTACGGGCATGGTGGCGCGGGTGTCACACTCTCGTGGGGTTGCGCAGCAGACGTCGCCCAACTCGTCGAAGAAGTTGGCGGCGCTTCTGCCCCCCTGACGGCAGTGGCGGGCGCATGAAGACCCGTCCCTCGCTCCACCCTGGTCCCCAACCACCACCATTCATGTGAAACAACATCGTGCAGCAACATCGTGCAGCAACAACGAAAAGGCGCGGGCCATTTCGGCTCGCGCCTCTACTTCGCCTGAACCGTTCTCAGGCGTTCTCTTCCGTCAGATTAAAGCGCCTGCGGAACCGCTCGACACGCCCAGCCGTATCCAGAATACGCTGCTGACCCGTATAGAACGGATGGCACTTCGAGCACACGTCCACCTTCATCGCAGACCGCGTGCTGCCAACGGTAAATGTAGTGCCACACGAGGCGCACGTAATCGTTGCCTCGACATAGTTAGGGTGAATTCCGGCTTTCATAGTACTCCCGCGGCTCTTAAGCCGCCCTCTGGATGATGAGCATGCCTGTCCAACTCCAGGCGAATCGGGCGCCATACTCCCACGTATTGTATCACGCCATCATCGCCCCCACAAGCGACCAGTTCACCTGCAAGCATCCCCCCCGAGAGTATGACTTCGCGTATGACTTCGCGTATGACTTTTGGGGCCTCCCAGGCGAATCTTTACACATTCCGCCCAAAAAACGAAAAATAGGCCTTGACAGCAACTCGTGCGTATGGCACAATCATGAGGCACCTTTCGACAGGTGTCCCGCGGCAGAGCGATACACTCCACCACTTGGGTGAAGCAACCCACGACCCAAATCTCGACGAGAGACTTGACGTGGCATGCGTTCTGTAGTAAGCTAAGCGGGTGTCCTGTGAATTGGACGGTTTGCCGCGCAAGCGGCACATCTCATCCATCCAGGGCGTACAAACTGCCCCAGCCACGCTGGGGACTACAGTCGGCACCTGAACAATCGCATACAGATGATGTGGAAACCGCATGTGTGCGTCCTCAACGTGAGCCGCCCCAATCAGGCGCTCGCGACGAGACGTAAGACGCATGCGACGGAAGATTTACTTCAATTTTGCCGAAGCGAGCGAGAGGATCGCACGCGAGAATGAAGCATGTCTGAGCGTGGCATCACGGACAATGATGTATGCCAAGCGAAGACGGGTACAGGGTGGATGCCTAGGGGCCAAGTGCCGACGAAGGGCGCGGAGCGCGGCGAAACGTGCCAGGGGAGCTGCATGCGAGCGATGAGCCTGGCGAACCCGAATGGGGCAACCCGTGGCGGTGCGAGCCGTCACATCCATGGCTGAATGCATAGGTCATGCGAAGGGCACCGGGGGAACTGAAACATCTCAGTACCCCGAGGAAGCGAAATCAAAGATGAGAGGGCCGGAGTAGTGGCGAGCGAAACGGTCTGAGCCCAAACCGGTGGGGGTCTCGCAAGGGACCGTTGCCGGGGTTGTAGGGCACGACAGGTTGCAAGACCACCTGCCGGACGTGGGGAGCAGCCGAAGGGTTCTGGAAAGGCCCACCAGAGCGGGTGAGAGTCCCGTAGGCGACGCTGGACCACGGGGGCGGGGTCGTGACCCTGAGTACCACGGGACACGTGAAATCCTGTGGGAAGCTGGGGGGACCACCCTCCAAGGCTAACTACACTTGGCCACCGATAGGGAACGAGTACCGTGAGGGAAAGGTGAAAAGCACCCCGCGAGGGGAATGAAACAGACCCTGAAACCCTGTACTTACCAGCAGTCGGAGGGCGTTGTGCCGTCCCGCCTCTCGTGGGCGGGCGTGCGCAGCCTGACGGCGTGCCTTTTGAAGAATGATCCGGCGAGTTCATGTTGGCAGCGTCCCGTTACCGGGAGCGAGGTTAAGCGGCAGCAAGCGCCGTGGAGCCGCAGCGAAAGCGAGTCTGAACAGGGCGTTGTGCGCAAGCACGCAGTCGTTGCCAGGATGAGACCCGAAACCGGGTGAGCTATCCATGGGCAGGGTGAAGCGGGGGTAAGACCTCGTCGAGGCCCGAACTCACCAGTGTTGCAAAACTGGGGGATGACCTGTGGATAGAGGAGAAATTCCAATCGAACCCGGAGATAGCTGGTTCTCCCCGAAATGTATGGAGGTACAGCCGTTGCTAGCGGGTAGCCACTCCCGCGTATTGAAGCCTGCCTGGGAGGTAGGGCGCTGGCTGGGCTCGGGGCGCTCTGCGCGTTACCAACCCCAACCAAACCATGAATGCCCAGGTGAGGCGCGGCAACGAGTGAGGTGGCGGGGGCTAACCTTCGTCATCAAGAGGGAAACAACCCAGACCGCCGGCTAAGGTCCCCAACTATCCGCTGAGTGGGAAAGGTTGTGGCGTTGCGCAGACAGCCAGGAGGTTGGCTTAGAAGCAGCCATCCTTGAAAGAGTGCGTAATAGCTCACTGGTCGAGTGGCACCGCGCCGACAACGTAACGGGGCTGAAGCGGATGACCGAAGCCGCGGAACGGTTCTGAATGGAGCCGTTGGTAGGGGAGCGTTCGGGAGTAGCAGAGAAGCCAGAGCGGAAGCACTGGTGGAGCGAACCGAAGTGCGAATGCCGGAATGAGTAGCGTCAATGAGTGTGGAAACCACTCACACCGCAAGCCTGAGGGTTCCGGGGCAACGGCAGTCGTCCCCGGGTCAGTCGGGACCTAAGCCGAGGCCGCACGGGCGTAGGCGATGGCAAGCAGGTTGAGAGTCCTGCACGTGCGCGACTGGGAGCGAAGGGGGGACGCGGTAGCCAGCGTGAGCCGGGCGAATGGACAGGCCCGGTAGGGCACGGAAGGTGGGGTTCCAGGCAAATCCGGGACCCGATTGAACACCGCACGTGCTCGCGAGTCGCCGTTGAGGCGACGGAAGTCACGCCGTGGGCAGATCGCCGAGAAAAGCCTCTAAGCGGATAAAAGACCAGCAGCGCACCCCGTACCGCACACCGACACTGGTGGGCTGGGGTAAGCACCCCAAGGTGGACGAGCGATCCTCGGTTAAGGAACTCGGCAAATTAGCCCCGTAACTTCGGGAGAAGGGGCGCCCCGGCAGCGTAGGCTGGATTCTCTTCGGAGGGTGCCAGTTGAGCGTGAGGGGGCCGCAGAGAAAAGGCTCAAGCGACTGTTTACCAAAAACACAGGTCTCTGCCACGGCGCAAGCCGACGTATAGGGGCTGATGCCTGCCCAGTGCCGGAATGTTAAGGGGAGGGGTGTACGTAGCCTCGAACCGAAGCACCGGTAAACGGCGGCCGTAACTATAACGGTCCTAAGGTAGCGAAATTCCTTGTCGGGTAAGTTCCGACCCGCACGAAAGGCATAACGACTTGAGCACTGTCTCGACCGAGGGCTCGGCGAAATTGAAGTACCCGTGAAGATGCGGGTTTCCCGCGACAGGACAAAAAGACCCCGTGGAGCTTTACTACACCTTGGTCTGGGCGCGAGGCCAGGCCTGCGTAGGATAGGTGGGAGCCGGAGAAGCGTTGCTTGTGGGCGGCGTGGAGGCAGCAGTGAAATACCACTCTTGCGTGGACTTGCGTCTCATGGTGGGCCGTGAGCCGGCCACCAGACAGGGCCAGGCGGGTAGTTTGACTGGGGCGGTCGCCTCCCAAAAGGTAACGGAGGCGCCCAAGGGTTCCCTCAGGGTGAATGGACACCACCCGCGCGAGTGCAATGGCACAAGGGAGCTTGACTGCGAGGCCAACCAGCCGAGCAGGGACGAAAGTCGGGCATAGTGACCCAACGGTGCGGAGTGGAACGGCCGTTGATCAACGGACAAAAGCTACCCCGGGGATAACAGGCTTATCTTGCCCAAGAGTTCATATCGACGGCAAGGTTTGGCACCTCGATGTCGGCTCGTCGCATCCTGGGGCTGGAGTCGGTCCCAAGGGTTGGGCTGTTCGCCCATTAAAGCGGCACGCGAGCTGGGTTCAGAACGTCGTGAGACAGTTCGGTCTCTATCCGTCGCGGGCGGAGGAATCTTGCGGGGCGTCGCTCCCAGTACGAGAGGACCGGAGTGGCTGGACCGCTGGTGTGCCGGTTGGCCTGCCCAGGCCAGCGCCGGATAGCCATGTCCAGAAAGGAGAAGCGCTGAACGCATCTAAGCGCGAAGCCGACCCCAAGATGAGGATTCCCGTCTCAGACCCTCGTGGTCTGGGCCGAAGACCCCACGTAGATGACGTGGTTGCTAGGTCGGAGGTGTACGCACGGTAACGTGCTCAGCCAACCGCCCCTAATGGTCAAGTGGCTTGGCATCCTTCTCCTTTTGGAGATCCGTGATGCCACGCACTCGGACACGCG
Organism: Ktedonobacterales bacterium; assembly: GCA_030167145.1. Taxonomy (GTDB): domain Bacteria; phylum Chloroflexota; class Ktedonobacteria; order Ktedonobacterales; family JADMIN01; genus SMAG-U1939. Next base: position 3,230,026 of record CP126532.1, read on the forward strand.
AGCATTTTCGCATCCTGCTCGCTCGCCCGGCAAAATTAAGGTAAATCTTCTCCACATCTTATGCGATTGTTTGCTGTGTCGGCAGTCTTGCACTGGTAGGGCGCCTGGCACCGTTCATCGTGAACGGCTCCGCCATCCACCCCGTAGGCCCGGTTGAGCGCAATGACGCGCTCCCGGGCCTATCTGCTTGCCACAGCGCTGGCAGCGTCGCGGCCTCACTCTCGCATCTGGCGTGCATCATCAGCGCATCGTTGCTCGCTGGGTTGTTTCATAGATTGCGGATTTGATATTTGTGTAACCGTGTAAGTCGTTTTCTCGTATAGTAAGTGAGATGCCGTAGCGGGATAGTCGCCCACACACCCTCACCGCCCGTCATTCCCACATCTGGGACCTGTGGTGGCACTGATTTCGCAAGTGCCCCTCGTAGAAATGTGACGGAATGGTCGAGGGCCGCCGTGTATCTGACAGGGCCTACCTGCCAGAGGCGTCCCCTGGTACGCGTAAGTGTGGCCGCTCCGCCTGTTTTCGCACGGAGCCGTGCTGGTGGGTGGGATTATTACTGATGACAACACAGTCCACCAATACAACTGATTTCGACCGCCTCCTTAGCGAAAGCCGGAAGCGCGGGTATATACGTCGGTCCGATTTAGAAGCCGCTATCAAGGCCGCGAGCACGAAGGAGGATACTTCTATTCAACAGCAGCCTCACCTACATGCTGATGACCAGCGGCACGGGGATGAAGTGGTGCCTGAAATACAGGAGCTTAGTGACCTTGACGCTGCCGTGGAACAGCTCCTGGCCGAAGACGTCGACATTGTTGACGACGAGGATGAGGAGGCCCGCGTGCAAGAGGACGAGGCAATCGAAAGTGAAATCCATGCCATGGAAACCGATAGCGCGCCGCTCGTTGACCTGCCCGACGAGTCGGAGGCGGGTTCAGCGCGCCTGCGGCGAGTGCAAGAAGTAGCAAAGGCTGCCGAGCGCGGCGAAGCCGCCGAGGTAGACGCCATCACCGCCTACCTCCGCGAAATCGGCCGTGTCCCCATGCTCAGCCACGCACAAGAAATTGATCTCGCCAAACGTATTGAAGCCGGTGATAAAGAAGCAGTCCAGCAATTCGTGCTCGCCAACCTGCGCCTGGTCGTCAGCATTGCCAAGCGCTATGTCGGCCGTGGCCTCTCGCTCCTTGATCTCATCCAGGAAGGCAACATTGGCCTCATGCGCGCCGTCCAGCGCTACGACTGGCGCCGTGGCCACCGCTTCAGCACCCATGCCACCTGGTGGATCCGCCAGGCCATCAGCCGCGCCGTCGCTGATAAGGGCCGCGCCATTCGCCTGCCCGTCTACGTCAACACCGCCCTCAACCGTGTCCGCCGCGAGCGGCAGCGCCTCGTCCAAGAGATGGGCCGCGAGCCGACCGAGCAGGAAATGGCCGAGGCGCTTGGTATGGATGTCGAACGGCTGCACGAGTTGGAGGCCGCCCCTGGCACCCCCATCTCCCTCGAACTGCCCGTAGGCGAAGACGAGGAGCAAGAGCTGGGCGACGTGCTGGCCGATGAAGCCAGCACCTCCCCGGAGGAAGCCGCCACCACCCGCACCATGAAGCAAGAGGTGCAAGACGTCCTCACCGACGTCCTCACACCGCGCGAGCGGCTGGTACTTGAGTTGCGCTTCGGGCTGGGCAACGGCCACACCTTCCCGCTGGAACAAGTAGGCCGCCAGCTTGGCATCACCCGCGAGCGTGTCCGCCAGATCGAAGCTGGCGCCCTCGCCAAGCTCCGCCACCCCAAGGTGCTGGAGCGTCTGCGCAGCTAGCTTGCCTAGCCTGCGCTGCTATAGAAACTGGGCCTGATCGCATCATCCGATCAGGCCCAGTTTCGTATTCGTCAACTCTCATTTTCCCTCATCCGGCGGGCTATCCCATAGCCCCAGATTCCCCGGCGTCGGGCGGTATGGCAGGCCGAGATGCTCGTATGCCAGCCGCATCGCGATACGCCCGCGCGGCGTCCGCGCAATGAAGCCAAGCTGCAAGAGATACGGCTCCAGCACATCCTCGATGGTCTCCACCTCTTCGCTCATGCTCGCCGCCAGCGTCTCCACCCCCACCGGCCCGCCATCAAACTTCGTGATGATCGTCTGCAACAGCGCGCGGTCCGTCGGATCCAGCCCCCGCGTATCCACCTCCAGCGCCGTCAGCGCCGCCTGCGCCACCTCGCGCGTAATCACCCCATCCGCCCGCGCCTCCGCATAGTCGCGCGCCCTCCGCAGCAGCCGGTTCGCGATACGTGGCGTGCCGCGCGCCCGCCGCGCAATCTCCTCCTCGCCGCCGCCATCTATATGCACCCCCAAAATGTGCGCCGAACGGTGAATGATCGTCTGTAGCGCCGGCTCATCATAATATTGCAGGCGAAAGATCACCCCAAAGCGGTCGCGCAATGGCGCCGCCAGCGCCCCCAACCGCGTCGTCGCCCCCACCACCGTGAATCGCTTCAGCGGCAGCCGCACACTCCGCGCCGACGGACCCTTACCGATGATCAAATCCAGCGCGAAATCCTCCATCGCCGAATACAGCCGCTCCTCCACCACCCGGCTTAAGCGATGAATCTCGTCAATGAACAGCACATCGCCCTCTTCGAGCGCTGTCAGAATCGAAGCCAGGTCGCCGGCATGCTCCACCGCCGGGCCAGAGGTCATACGGATGCTCGCGCCCATCTCGCTTGCGATAATCAGCGAGAGCGACGTCTTGCCCAACCCCGGCGGCCCATACAGCAGCACGTGATCGAGCGCCTCGCTACGCTTGCGCGCCGCTTCGAGCATAATGCTCAGATTCCCCTTCACGCTCTCCTGGCCAATATATTCATCGAGCTTGCGGGGACGCAAACTGCCTTCCTGGACATCCTCATCGCCGTAATTTGACGACATAATCCGGTCCCCCATGCCTCACTCCAATTAATTCGCTAATACGCTTCTACTCTGGTAGATCCAGAACGCACGTTCTATCTTACCCAGGTCATAGTATATCATTCTTCATCACCAAAACGGTTCCGGCAGCACCTGGAGACTTTCCACTCTCCCTCGTTCCCCAGTCCGTGTCGGAGGCTTTCGCGGCCACGGGCCATGCGTAGGGGCGTCCGGTGGACGCCCTCTGCACGGTTTCAACCACCCGCTCCCCTGGTGTGCAAAAAATGGGCAGCGCGCCACATCTGGCGACCTCTGCCCATCTACTCTACACCCAGCCGGTATCAACGCGCCAATTACCGGCGCGAGGCCAAAAACTTCTTCGCAGCGAACGCGGCCAGCGCGCCCACCGCAATCGTCGCCGCCCCGCCAATCAAGATTTCCTTCATCAGCTCAGGATGCTCTTTCAGCACGAAGCGGTGCATCGCCGCCACCTGCTGCGGTGTCGCCGTCGCCGGGTCCACCGCCGCCAGTTGTGCCGCCTCAGCGTCATCGCCACCCGCGCTCGCAATCTTATCCTTGAACTGTTGTGCCGCCTGCTGAAGCTGCGCCTGCGACATATTCTCGTAATGCTGGTCGGTCACTTCCTGCACCAGCGCCGGGTCCGCATTCTGATGGAACGAATCCACGGCGGTCGTCGCCTGGTCTGCGGGAATCTGGTCGTGCGTGCCCGCGTCATGATGATCGGCCAGCGCCTGCAATACCGGATGCGTAGGATCGTTAAACACCAACAGCCTCCTCCACAAAGCATCAACAACACCGCCAGCAGTCGCGGCGACGGTTTTGCATGTCCGCACACCCCTGCGGCGAATCTTCGCCGGATAGCTCATCCACCGGCTCGCCTAGTGTACCACACGCCAGCTTCCGCCGCTAAGCCGGATCGCCCGCTATTTCAGCGAGCAGTGCGACGGCCATAGACCCACATATCCAGAGGGATGAGGACCAGGAGCATTCCCCCACACCAGACCAGCGCCTGCCAGAGAGCAGAGCTTGCGGGCTGATTGAGCAGCAGTCCGCGCACCGCGTCCATCATCAGCGACACGGGCTGATGCTCGGAGAAGGCCCGCAGCCAGCTAGGCATCGTGCTGACCGGCACGAAGGCGCTGCTGGCGAAGATGAAGGGAAGGAGCCAGATGATGCCCGCCTGGGCAACCGCCTCTGGACTGGGGATGAGCAAGCCCACCAGCGCCGAGAGCCAGGAGAAGACGAGGCTCACGAGCAGGACTAAGGCCGACGCCGCAATCCAGGCCAGAAAGGTTCCCGCTGGCTGGAAGCCAACCAGTAGTCCAATCGCCCAGGTGACCAGGATAACGAAGATGTTGCGAAGCAGATCAGCAAAGATGCGCCCGGTCAGGACCGCCGAGGGCGCCATCGGGAGGGAGCGAAAGCGATCAATCAGACCACGTTTCAGGTCGTTCGCCACGCCGACGCCGGTGTTGGCGGAGGCGAAGACAGCGGACTGCACAAATGCGCCCGCCATCAGATAATTGATATAGCTGGTGCCCGGCACGTTAATCGCCCCGCCAAAGAGATAGCGGAAGAGCAGCACGATGATGATCGGTTGCAACATGGCCGTGATCAGTTCATCCGGGACACGTGGAATCTGGCGAATCTGCCGTTTCGCGACTACCACCGCATCGGCCAGCGCCCAGTACAGCGCTGAGCGAGACCGCGCGGTAAGGCGCTCTGTTGGAGCAAACTGCCTGTTGTTCATTGGGATCTCCTGGTGGCTGGTTGGCGCTCCTCCGTCTCAGCGACCTCTTTTGCTTCAGTCGCTGTATGCCCGGTGAGGGTGAGAAAGACATCATCGAGCGTAGGTCGGCGCAGGGCCAAGTCAGTCAGGGTAATCTGGGCAGCGTCCAGATCGCGCACGATAGCGGCCAAGTGTTCCGCGCCGTGGGTTACCGGTACACCCAGATGGCGCTTGGCGGTATCCACCTGGACCTCGCCTGAACGATACGGGCCGAGCGCTTCCACCGCGACATCTAGCGCACTGCCTGGCGCGAGCGTGAGTTCCAGCCGCTCCCCTCCGACCTGCGCTTTCAACGCGTCGGCGGTGCCAGTGGCGATCACCCGTCCCTCATCAATGACGACAATCTGCTGGGCCAGGTGATCAGCCTCCTCCAGATACTGTGTGGTGAGAAAGATGGTGGTGCCAGATCTGGCCAGATCCTGGATAAGCGCCCACATGGTTAGCCGTCCACGCAGGTCCAGGCCGGTCGTCGGCTCGTCCAGAAACAGAATGGACGGGGCTAGAATGAGGCTGGCCGCCAGGTCCAGCCGCCGTCGCATGCCGCCGGAATACGTTTTGACAAGACGCCCGGCAGCTTCGACCAGATCAAAGCGTTCGAGAAGGTCACGCGCGCGTCGCTTTGCTACTCCGCGTGACAAATGGGAGAGCTGCCTGAACAGGGTCAAGTTTTCGTAGCCAGTAAGCAACTCATCAACGGCGGCATATTGCCCTGCCAAGCCAATGCGCTCACGCACCGCTGCCGCCTGTGTAACGACATCCAGCCCGGCCACTTCCACCCGTCCGCTGTCAGGCTTGAGGAGCGTCGTCAGGATACGTACCGCCGTCGTTTTGCCCGCGCCATTGGGGCCGAGTGCTCCAAGCACACTGCCTGCTTCAACCACCAAATCCAGTCCGGCGAGGGCATGGGTCTTGCCGTAGGATTTGCACACCCCTTCAGCCAAAATCGCTGGAACCTTTGTCATAGAATACATCCCTTAAAGCGTCGGCTCCCACGCGTCTAGCCAAGTCGTGAGGAGACACAGGTGCCGAACAACCGCTGTTAGGACTCCAATCGCTGGCTGTCCTGGTCCTGCCTACTTGTCCCCTGACGATCAAGCAAGGCCCCGATGCGGTGCTGCCAGCTTTTCAGGATGCGGGGCTGGCGCTCTCGCTCGCGCTCGATCTGCGCCTGCAATGACTGGTGGTTCCTCTGGACAAGATGGCGGCGATGTGCGGGAACCGCCGGGTGGGAACCGAGGATGACCGATAGAGGAGCATGTGGCTGCGTGTGGTTATGATCAGGAAGACCGAAGACCCGATGCAAGAGGGTCCAATGCCAGTGGCGGAGAACGTTCAACATGCGTGTGTGGCCTCTCTCTTTTGACTTATCGGTTCCAAAAAAATGGTTTCGCGGAAACAATTATACCAGGAGCAGCAGATCCTTGTCAAGATTGTTTCCACGAAACTTTATGAGTTGCCCAATTGATATACTGATTACAGACAGGAGCAGAAGAGAAGTACGAGGGGGAGCGCGCCATGTCCAGCATTTCAGAGGATCAGACAAGCAACAGCGATGAGTCCGAGCCGCTCATCTCGCAGATTCTGGTGCTGCTGGCAAAAGTCACGGAGCGATTCGAATCAGCGGAGAATGAGGAGTCACGGTGGCTGGCGCAGCACAGCCACAACCCGCTGATTGTAGAACTACTGCGCGATTCAACGGTGACCGCGCTGCGCGTGGTAGATGCCATTGGGAGGTTGAATCTGGTGAATGGCAGCACCATTTCCGCGCAATTTCGGATTCCCAAGGGCACCGTCTCGAAAGTGACACGGCGTTTGATCGCTCAAAAATTGGTGAGTACCGAGTCTTTGCCGAACAACAAAAAGGAAATCCTGTTTCGTCTGACCCCGCTGGGTCGAGATCTGTTTCAGGTGCATCGTGCCTTTGATGAGCAGATGGAGCGCGGCTTTAGGCGGTTCTTGCAGCGCTACGATCCCAATGAACTGCGCCTTCTGGTGCGCGTGCTAGGTGAGGCAATCGAAGTCTCGTTCTTGACCTTGGGTCCCTCAGAGCCAGCAGTACGGGAACAAGCAGAGGAAAGCATAAGACAGCAAGCAACAGATGGTATGTAATCACTCGCGATTGCCGACAGAGAAAAATGGCACGCGACTTCGAGATAAAGCATGAGGCGCAATCCTGGGGCAGGTAAGGCCACTTCGAGCCATAATCGCTGGCATGCGGGCATCGAAACGTTCCGCCACCATGCCTACAACGCTTGACAGCCCGCGCCAACCAATGATACAAGCACTGTGTACCCCGCAACGCCGCCGGTGCGCTCCAAGGTCGGAGCTACACCACACCGACGTGCCCCGGCGCTTCCCGCGCTGGCGCACGCACAAGGCACGCAAAGGATACGCACCCATGCGCACCACTCGCACGATTCCCGCAGCCGTCGTCAACGGCGCCGGCTATGGCGGCGTCGAACTCCTGCGCCTGCTCGCTCGCCATCCTGTCTTCGATCTCGTCGAAGTCACCGCGCGCAGCGATGCTGGCAAACCCGTTGCCAGTGTCTTCCCCCACCTGCCCGATCTCGCCCTCACCTTCACCGAGCGCGTCGAGCGCGCCGAAGTCGTCTTTCTCGCCCTGCCAGACGATGCCGCAGTCGAGATCGCCCCCGAACTCGTCGCCTCTGGCCGTCGTGTGCTGGACCTCTCAGCGGCCTTCCGCCTGCGCGACCCCGCGCTCTACCCGCGCTGGTACGGCTACCAGCATCCCGCCGCGCCGCTGCTCTCCCGTGCCGTCTACGGCCTGCCAGAGCTAGCGCGTGATGCCCTGCGCGATGATGCTGTTCTCGTCGCCTGCCCCGGCTGCTACCCCACCGCCGCGATACTTGCCCTGGCTCCCGCGTTGCGTTCCGGCCTGATCGCGCCCGACCTCATCGTAGACGCGAAATCCGGCCTCAGCGGCGCGGGCCGCACCCTCAAGCTCAACACCCACTACAGCGAGGCCAACGAAGACACCGCAGCCTACGGGCTGCAAGGCCACCGCCACCAGCCCGAAATCGCCCAGCAGCTACGCCACCTACAGGTTGATGGCGACACTGCTCCACTCCGGCTCACCTTCACCCCGCATCTCGTGCCGATGACGCGCGGCATCCTCGCCACCTGCTACGCCCCACTCCGAACGGGCGTCACCCCGCGCGACGTGGCCGCAGCCTACGCGGCAGCCTACGCCGACGAGCCGTTCGTGCGCGTGGCCAGCGCCCCACCGCATACCAAATGGACGCTTGGCTCGAACCTCTGCTTCGTCTATCCCGCCATAGACGAGGACGCAGAACGGCTCATCGTTGTCAGCGCGCTCGATAACCTCGTCAAAGGCGCGGCGGGCCAGGCGGTGCAATGCGCCAATCTGCTCTACGGCCTGCCCGAAACACTGGGCCTGCCCCTGGAAGGAGTCTACCCCTGATGGCCGACACCATCATGGCCAGCGTTGGCGAACTGGCAGCGGCGAGCCGTGTCGCGCACCACGAAGTAATCGCACAGGTACTCAAAGAGGCGCAGCCCTACATCGAAGCCCTGCGTGGGCGCACCATCGTCATCAAGCTCGGCGGCAGCACTCTCGAAAACCAGCGCGACGCCCTCGAAGACATCGTCTGGCTGCGCGGGCTGGGCGCGCGTCCGGTGCTGGTGCATGGCGGCGGACCCGACATCAACGGCTGGCTGGAACGCCTGGGCATCGCCCACCGCTTTGCTCGCGGCCTGCGCGTCACCGATGCCGCCACCCTCGAAGTGGTCCGCATGGTGCTCATCGGCAAAGTGAATAGCGAACTGGTCGGACTCATCGGCCAGTTGGGCGGGCAGGCGGTGGGCATCTCCGGTGTGGATGGGCAACTGCTGCGCGCCACGCCCATCGCGCCGGAACTGGGCTACGTCGGCTCCGTCACCTCCGTCAACCCTGGCCCCATCGAAGTGTTGAGCGCGGCAGGCTATATTCCCGTGATCGCCCCACTCGCCCTGGGGCCAGACGACGCCGTCCTCAACGTCAACGCCGATGACGCCGCGGCGGATCTGGCGCGCGGGCTGGGCGCGGCGAAGCTGCTCTACCTCAGCAACATCCCCGGCATCCTCGACCAGAACGGCGACCTGCTCTCCGTGCTGACCGACGGCGACGTGCGCGCGCTGATCGCCGATGGCGTCATCTCCGGCGGCATGATCCCCAAGGCCGAGGCATGCCTGCGCGCCCTGGAAACCACCGCCCGCGTGCATATCGTAGATGGCCGTGAGCCGCACGTGCTGATCCGCGAACTCTTCACCCACGCGGGTGCGGGCACCATGATCGAGCGCGCGAGCTAAGCGCCCTGCGCGAAGCTCATCCCCGCCACCGCCGTGTGCGCCAGCACTTGCTGCCCATTGCGCCACAGCACATTCTGCCGCGCCTCATCGCTCCAGCCGTCCAACGCATCGAACTGGCTCAGCCAGCGTTCCGGCGTGATGAATGGATAGTCTGAGCCAAAAAGAAACTTCCCATTCAGCCGCCCTGCGGCCTCCTTCAGCAGCGCGGGCGGAATATACTTGGGCAGCCAGCCGGAAAGGTCGTTATACACGTTGGGCTTGTGCTGCAGAATGGCGATCATCTCCTGCTCCCACGGCCACGAGGGATGCGCGCCGATGATCGTCAGCGCGGGAAAGTCAGCGGCCAGACTATCCAGGTAGATCGGGCGCGTGTAGTCCAGCTTGATCCCGCCGCCACCGGGCATCCCCGCCCCCAGGCCATTCGTGCCCGTATGAAACAGCGCGGGCACGCCCAGCGCCGTAATCTGCTCGAAGAGCGGGTAGAAGCGCCGGTCGTTGGGATAGAACGCCTGCACGCCAGGGTGAAATTTCATGCCCGAAAGGCCCAGGTCGCGCACCGCCCGCACAGCCTCGGTAATCGCCCGGTCGCCCTTGTGTGGGTCCACGCTGGCGAAGCCAACGAACTGCTGCGGGAAGCGCCGCACGATCTCTGCCACCGTATCGTTGCGCAGCGGCTTCTGCCCCGTCGCCGTCTCGGCATCCCACGCCAGCAGCACCCCCACGATCTCCCGCTCAGCGTAATAATCCGCGATCTCCTCGATGTCGCGTAGCTTCACCTCACTGCGAAAATACTGCTCTGCCGCCGCACGATACTGGCCGATGGCGACCTCCATGAACTCAGTAATCGGCAGATGCACGTGAAAATCAATCGCGCGTGGCATGGGATGCTCCTTTGTCGAACAATCTCTGGAGGCGTGAATCAGGCGAAGCTTTGCGCCGATGATCGCCTTGATGTGCCTATATGGTACAAGATGCGAGTACAGATTGTCAGGAAGGAGATGGGCATGTCACAGCCAACCTATGACGCGGCGCACATCAGTGGCTTCTACGATGCCTACGGCGAGCAGGAGTGGGAGCGCATGGTCGCGGGGCCGCGCCAGCGCGTCAGCTTCGCCATCCACCAGCACTACTTGGCGCGCTTCATCGAGGCGGGCGACGCAGTATTAGAGGCGGGCGCGGGACCGGGCCGCTTCACCATCGAGCTGGCGCGGCTGGGCGCGCGTGTGACGGTTGGCGACATCTCGCCCGCGCAGCTTGCCCTGCACGCCCAGAAGTCCCGCGACGCGGGCATCGAAGCCAGCGTCGTCATCCGCGACGTGCTCGACATCGTAGACCTCTCGCGCTACCCATCCGCGGCGTTCGACGCGGTCGTCTGCTATGGCGGCCCGCTGAGCTACGTCTTCGACCGCGCCGACGAGGCGCTGGCGGAAATGCTGCGCGTGACCAAGCCGGGCGGCCACGTGCTGCTCAGCGTCATGTCGCTGCTCGGCACGTCCCAACTCTTCTTCCCAGCGATTTTAGGAATCGCCGCCGCCCAGGGACTGGAGACCGTAGAGCAGGTGAACCAGACGGGCGACCTCACCAACCAGCAGGCCTCGCCCAACGGCCACTATTGCCGCATGTATCGCTGGTCACGTCTCAACTCGCTACTGAAGCGCCACCCCTGCGAGATCATCGCCGCCTCCGCCTCGAACTTCCTCTCGATGCGCGACGACGATGAACTGCTTGCTCAGGTCGCGGCGAATCCCGCACTCTGGGAGGCATTCGTGCGCTGGGAGCTTGACTTCTGCCAGGAGCCAGGCGCCCTCGATGGCGGCACACACATCCTCGCCGTCGTCCGCAAATCCTGAATACAAGGGCTGATTCCGCGCTCGAGCAGATTATTGACGAAAAGTTGCCGGATGCTATTGACAGCACGGCGCAAGATGGGTATACTACATCGTGCTGACGATGATGTCAGCACAAATGCGCAAATTGTGAAAGGAGGTCAGGCACTTCGGGTGCGGCAGGAGTCGCGCATACAGGCCTGTGCGTTGATTACCGCAGCCCCTTCGTTTCTGGCATATGAACGCCAGAACGCTCCCATCAGGACGGCTTCACCTAGAGAACATTACCACGCGACCTAATCCCGAACACGAACCCAGGAAGTGGATAGTAGGAACCTTACAGGGTGAGGAGGAATCACCGTGTCTCGGATCATATCGCTTGCTTTGTCTAGGTTTGGCGCATGGCGTACCACCCGGGGACGCCTAACGCTCTTGTTGATCGTCGGACTCGCCGCATCGAGCGTGCTTGCCTCCGCTGGCACAGCGCTTGCCTACGGCGGCAAGCCCACTACGCTTGGTGCAAAAGTCACACCATTTACCTGCGCGCCCGATAACTCATCACATACCACCAGTTGGACCGCTGACACCGTCTACTACGTGAACGCTACTGGCGGCGTCAACGTCCGCAACGGCCCAGGAACCGGGTACTGCATCGTCACGTCGCAGGGCTACACCGCCGACGTCGTTGCCGTCCCCAACACCGCCACCGTCAACGCCAACGGCTACACGTGGATCAAGGTCGCGTATTATGAGGGCAACTGCCAGACCTGCACCAATTACTCCTGGTCGCAGACCGGCTGGATGGCCATCAACTTCCTGACCAAAATGTCCTCAGGCTTCGAGTGCGTAGAGAGCGCGGGCTGCGCCCTGTACTTTGTTGACTCGTCGAGTGGCTATCCCTACCCTTCCAGTTACGACCCCAACCTGAGTCAATCGCAGTGCAGCGCCAGCAGCTCGCCAATGCCCTGCGAATGGCACGCCAACGGCTACAACTCCACCATCTCTCCCCCAAGCACCCAGTACACGCTCAAATACGGCGCGTATGACGGGAATCCTAACTGGTTCGCTTACCTGTACTCCTTCAAAGACGGCTCCTTTGAGGGTGACTACTACTGGAACTACGACTGGTGGGCGCACTAGCCCCTGCCAGCAAACAGACCCGTAAACGGAACCATAGGATAACATAAGCCAGGTACGGAGAAGTAATCCTGGGCGCGCCCATCCACATGCGCGCTTCTCCACAGGGAAATAGGAACCGCGGGCAGTCTGAGCCATGCGGGCAGGGCGGACGCGCCCTCTCGTTCGCTCAGACTCGCCGCGTTCCTGTATCCACGCCTACCCCCGCCGCGCCCCATACCCCCACCATCGGTGCAACCCAGCAGCCGTTGACGCCGTCCTCATTTCCCCCATGCCTCCGCGAGCGCCGCAATTCTGGTATCCTTAACCGCAGATGCGATGGCCGCCAACCAGACACCGCCGCATAGCTAGACGCCAGTATACGCCAAAAGTTCCAGTGGGTCATCTCGTCACATGGGGAGGGCATATGCGCGAAGAGCTTGTCACACCGACCACCGCTCGGCGGCTCGCCGCTGCTGGCTTCGCCTGGGAGCCACAGATCGGCGACTGGTGTACCATCTTCGGCGGCGAACACATCACCGAAACGCGCGTAGGGTTATGGGTCGTTGTCGCACTCCTGCCGCATCTTGGCATGCTCGGCCTCGCCGACGCCACCGGCCAGTGGCCGGTAACCCAGGTTGCCCAGCGCGATTGCGTGCCCCTGCCCACCATCGGCCAGCTCAAAACGTGGCTTCGTGCGCGCGGCTACCGCGTCGCCACCGGCGAAGCCCCCGCCATGCTCCTCGGCGCCACCGCTCCCACCGTGCGCCACGTCTGCCGCCTCACCCGCTCCGATGCCTCCACGCCCCTGGACGGCGAAGGAACCAGCGAAGCCGAAGCCCTCGCCGACGTCATCCTTCGGCTCCTCGGCTCAGACACCGCCGACGCCCCACCACCCACCATGAGCGGTGGCTGGTAGCCATCTACTTCATCCATCCATCCGTGACCCCGCGCAACCCGCCCAGCACCTCATCCCACCCTACGCGCAGCAACTCGCCGTCGTGGAAGACGGTCTCCCCGCCCACGATCACCTCACGAATCGCGTGCGGCGTCATCGCGTACACCACGTTCTTCTCATAGCTAAACGGCGGCTGCAACGATGGATCATCCATATCCAGCAGCGCAAAGTCGGCATAGTGCCCCGCCTCGATCCGCCCAGCGGCAATGCCCAGCGTATCCGCGCTGCCCGCCGTGCCCATCGCAAATACTGCCTCCGCCGGAACCACCTCCGAGTTCAGATGTGTCACCTTCTGCAACAGCGCACACATCCGCATCTCATCGAAAACCGACACCCGATTGTTCGAGCAGCCGCCATCGCTACCCAGCCCAATCTTGATGCCCGCGTTCATCATATCCACGATCCGCGTCACCCCATCCCCCAGGAACATATTGCTCGCCGGATTGTAGACCAGCCGCGTGTCGCGCTGCCCCATCAACTGAATATCGTCATCTTCCAGCCACACACAGTGGATCGCCGTCATGCGCTCCATCGCCAGCCCCAGCGATTCCAGCCAGCGCATCGGCGTCTTGCCATACTTCTCGCGGATCGTGTCGCGTTCGTAGCGCCCCTCTGCCACATGGATATGGAAGCGCGTATCCAGTTCCTGCGCCAGCTCCGACCCGGCCTGAATCATCGCCGGGCTGGCCGCGTGTGGCGAGTGCGGCGCGGGGCACACATGCACATCGTCGCGCCCGCGATACGCCTGCCATAGCTCGCGCGTGCGCGCCACTGCATCGGCAATGCTCTCCTGATATTCCTTCGGCGCGCCCTCCCAGTCATACATCGTCCGCGCCAACACGATACGCATCCCCAACTCCTGCGCCGCGCGAATCACCGCGTGGTCATTGGCGTTGCCATCACGATGGATATAGAAGAAGTCGCAGACCGTCGTCACGCCATTGCGAATCATCTCCGCGAAGGCAAACCGCGCCCCCTGGTACACCGCCTCCTCATCCATCCGTGGCGTATACGCATACAGCGCCTTGTCGCGCCACGTAAAGAAGTCGCAGTCATCCGCCACCCCGCGCAGCATAGACTGGAACGAGTGGTTGTGCGCGTTCAGCGTCCCCGGCACCAGCAGCCGCCGCGCAAATCGCTCCACCGCCGCATCCGGCGCCAGCTCCGCCACCGGCACGACCCGCGTAATCTTCCCACCCTCCATCACCACCGCCAGCCCTGGCTCGAACTTCCCGTTCACCATCGTCTGCTCGGCGGCAAGAATCCGCTGCTGTTCAGGTGTCTGCATGTGGTGTATCTCCAATCGTTTGATGTGAGGCGGCTTCCATCTGGCGTGCTCTTTTTCCAGCCAGCATTATGAGAAATATGCCAATGGAAACCAGAAGGATGCCACATGTCACCGTGATGTCGGCGATCTCATGGATAGTTGCATGGTGAAGCAGTGAAGTGTTAATCTCTTCGGCGCCTTGATAGATGACAGCGCTTGCCCAGGTAGCTGTGCCAAGTACGAAAACCGCCTGGCCGGTGCGAGATGAACCACGATTTAGCCGGAGCGCCCGAGGCGCCCAATAGAGTTGCCAGAGAAGGGTAACTACCGCTATCACAATAAGCGCGATGCCCCAAATCATATCTCGCTTCTTTCACATCCCTACACTGGACGGCGTGCATCATGCTCATCGAAGAGCCAACGATACGCCCAGCGTGGCACATGTAGGGCCTCCACGGCCCCAGGGACTCGTACCGTTACGATGAACGTCGTACACACAAAACAGAACACCGACATAACTAGTGAAAATCTGAAGGCAAACCAGATCACGGAATCGTAAAGTAGGGTTTCCAATCCCAGCGTCCCGCAAGCTGTAAAGATAGCCATGAAAAGGAATCCAGCAGCCAATGCCGCATTTTGAATGCGCCAGGAGCGGCCCATGTCATGAGGCAGTTTGCCATTAAGCACATATATCATCAAAAAAGCGCCGATCATAGCAGCCAGACTCGCTAGTATTACAAACATACTCCCCATTATCCAAAAGAATGCGTTCCACATAATACCCCCTTATAGCCGAGATTCGCGCCTCCGCCCCATAGCATTGCTGCCTTCCGCCGCCACTCCAGTGTCCCCTATTTAGCACGCGCTTGCAAGTCCTTCGCTAGCGATGCGCGATGCTTACAATTGATGAGCCGTATGGCGAAGAATCCCATCACCCCTATGCCGCAACCTCGGTTGTCTCTGTGACGTTTCGCTTCCACGCCATCTCTGCCTCAGATCTCCAGTGGAGCGCAAATCCTGATAAACATCGGGTTATCAGTGGCTGAGTGGTGTGAGCCGTATCTGCTTCGCAAGCCCGTAGGCGGTCGGCAGATCGCTGTCGCTCTCGACAAATACACGACCGATCACGAGCACCGACTTGTTCGGCGAAGTAATCTGCGCCATTCCCTGCGGCACGGTTCCTTTCCAGCTCGGTCCGCTGATGAGGTACTCGCCCGCCGCGGTTCCCGTGGTGCGTGTGCCGACATAGGCAAAATCAGTCCCGTCCGACGGATCAGTGAACTGCACGCTGTAGTAGCGGCCCGCCATCTCCGGCACATGCAACACCAGCGGCCCGTTGGCCAGGTCGAGCCAGCCGCCGACGTAGAGCAGGTCATCAACCCCGGTGGCTAATAAGCTGGCGTTTGACGCCCCAGCCGAAACGCGATTAGGCGTCGCGTACAGCGTATTGACGGGGATGGGGCCGCCAGGTCCATGCTGAAGGATCGCTCGTTTGTAGGCGCTGTACGCGAACGTTGGCCAAAGATAAAGGAACACGACCGTGCCGACTCCCCAGACGACGGCAGCCAGGACGACGAACCCAATAACCCCGCTTCCCCCCGCAGAGAAAATCCTGTAGACGACCCAGGCGAGGATGGCCAGGATGACGAACGTAATGGGATAGCCGTACTTCAGAATCAACCGGTTCATCTCACCTCACCGCACTCTCTTCACTGGTGGCACGTGATACGCGCCGTCGAGGACCGCACGGCCGGGCAGATACGCGCGGAGCATCAGCTTGAAGTTGCCTGACGGTGCAGGTAGCCAGTTCGACTCGTGGCCTGCGGGAGGTGTGCGCTGAATATAAATGTCAATGGAACCATCGGCGTTCGGCGCCAGGCCGGAGCGACTGCCGACGCTGTAGCGGGCGATGGGGTTCGGCGTCATATACCCCACAACATCGGTCATGGTCAGCGACCAAAAGGCCTCGTTCGGCGGGAGTTGTCCGGCAGGAAAATGCAATACGTACTCGTGCCGGCCGCTCAGCGCCCGCCCCGCGCTGTCCTCAGTCGCCGTCCAGTACGCTGCCTCTTGCACCACATTGACGGCAGGTAGGATTCTGGCGCATGCGGCCCGCACCAGAATGCCATTGCCAGGCTGGCCGGCTTTCACCGTGGTGCTCCAACCATTGACGGTCGTGGTCATGGCTTTCACCACCGCGTTCATAATGACTTGTGCCGTGAGAAACGCCAGCACAGCGCCGACAATGATGCCTTGCGCGACGTGAGAGGCTGAGAGCAGTGTGAAGAAATTGCTCATACCTTGGCCCTCGGCATGATCCGAGCGCGCAGCGCCACTGCTTGCGGTGTGCTATGCGCTCGCATGAGCTGTTGAAACAACGTACCTTCTTCAGCGGTCAAGTGAACTGGATGATTGGGCTTGGAACCACGCATTGGTTTCACCGCTCACTCTCAATCTATCCTGTGTCATCCCTCCTGTCAAAGGCGGAACGGACGCATGATAGCCTCTACTCACTAGAATGTTCATAACCCCCAAAGAGACATTCTGCACCGGAGCCTCCTTATAGTCGAGATTCGCGCCTCAGCGCCATTGCATCGCTGGCTTCCGTCGCCCTTCCAGTCTCCCCCATTCGTCCAGCGCTGGCAAGCCTTTCGCGATGATATGATACGTGGCCGCCACGCTACTCCACCTATCGAAAGCGAGAAAGCGGATGCGTAATGATACATCAGGCCGTTGGCCTCGCTTCGCGTTGGCGACATGCTCCCCCATCCCCATCCCCATCCTCATCCCCATCCCCATCCTCATCCCCATCCCCGTGCCCATACCCGACCCCATCTGACCACACCTGTCCCCAACTGACCGCCCACCTCCGCGCCTCCCACATGCTACACTATCCATCTGGCTGCTTATCTCACTCTCTCAAGGACGCGCACATGCTATTGAGAAATCGGCCATGTCGGCCATTGCATACATCGGCCACATCGGCCACTGGTGGGGCAGACATTCCTGTCTGCCAGCACGTCATATCGGCAACTTCGGCAACTGTTATCCCGGCAAATCGCAAAATCGGCAGAATCGGCAACTGTTACAATTCCAAATCGCGGCGAAAACGGCGAAAAATCTCCCGTCACCTTTGGCCATTCGCCCCCACCCAGCCACAAAACCGGCCATTTCGGCCACTGTGGCAACCTACACAATCCAAAAATCGGCAGAATCGGCAACTCCGGCGATTGGCATTTTCGCGAAATTGCGGCGAAAACGGCGAAAATTGTCCAGCCATTTCCCGTCATTTCCCGTCACCTCTCCCACCCTCGCGCGCAAATCGGCAAAATCGGCAACTCGCATATCGGCCACCACCTGTCGACCTGGATTACCCGTGGCCTTCAGGCCGAGAACTCGCTTTACCATCCTCCCGCCCTCCACGCGCAAATCGGCAGAATCGGCAACTCAAGTGGGCGGACATTCCTGTCTGCCTATGCGGCCACATCGGCCACATCGGCCACATCGGCCACATCGGCCACATCGGCCACATCGGCCACATCGGCCACATCGGCCACATCGGCCACCATCGCCTATCCAGGATTACCCGTGGGTCTTCAGCCCACGTCCTCGCCTTACGGCCCGGCGCGTCCATCCTGGCATTCATGCCCCGCGCCTGTGCTCCGGCCATGTATGGCCGAGACCATGGCCGAGAGCATGGCCGAGAGCGCCCGCCACAGCGCGAGTGATATACTCGAATACTGGCTCTTTATTGCCGCCGCCACCACCAGCACGACTACATTCAGTAGTAGAGCGCCGCGCGCCAACACATCATCCACGGAGGAGGAAGATATGCCGCACCGCCCACATGAAGGCCCTGCCCGCGACCAAAGCGACAGCCAAAGCGACAGCCAAAGCGACAGCCAAACCGAGACTGACGCCTCAGGCGCCAACGGCGACTACCTCAGCGGCGAGCGCATCGTGCCCCGCCATATTGCGCCAGACATCACCGTCGCCGACCTGCTCGATGGCTCCTTCCAGGCCTACAATGCCGGCCGCATCAACGAAGCTGCGCGGCTCTATGCTCAGCAAATGCTCGACCCCGAACAAGACGTCACCATCTGCCTCACCATCGCCGGCGCGATGACCCCGGCAGGCGTCGGCGGCAGCATCATCACCCTCATGGAGCGCGGCGCGATAGACTTCATGGTCAGCACCGGTGCCAACCTCTACCACGACATCCACCACGCGCTCGATTACGCCCTGCGGCGCGGCACCTTCCAACTCAGCGATACCGTCCTGCACGATGCCGGCGTCATCCGCATCTACGACGTGCTCTTCGCCGACGCCGTGCTGCTCGATACCGACCGTTTCCTGCGCGAGATATTCAAGACCTTCCCGCAGCGGCCCATGTCCACCGCCGAACTGCATTATCACATCGGCATGAGCCTGCTCGAACTTGGTGTAGACCCCGAACACTCCGTGCTGGCCATGGCCGCCAAATGGAACGTTCCCATCTACACCTCCTCCCCTGGCGACTCCTCCATCGGCATGAACCTCGCGCGACATCAACTCGATGGCTACGCCCTCACCATAGATCCGCTCTACGACGTGCATGAAACCACCGCCATCGTCCATGCCGCCACGCGCAACGGCGTCATCATCCTTGGCGGCGGCTCCCCCAAAAACTTCTACCTGCAAACCCAGCCGCAACTCTGGGAGGTGCTCGGCATCAACAAAGGTGGCCACGACTACTTCATCCAGATCACCCAAGATGCCCCCCACTGGGGCGGCCTCTCCGGCGCGACTCCCTCCGAAGCCGTCTCCTGGGGCAAGATCAAGCCCGACATGCTGCGCGACACCGTCGTCGTCTACGCCGACACCACCATCGCCTTCCCGCTGATCGCCGCCTACGCCGTCACCCGCGCCGCCCCGCGTCCGCGCCGCGAACTCTATACCCGCCGCGACGACCTGCTCGCCGCGCTGCGCGAAGGCTATCGCCAGGGCGCGGGCAGCATCGCCGCCACCGCCCAAATCGAAGAAACCGCCGAAAACGTCGCCATAGACCGCGACCGTTGACTATCTCTATCAACCTGTGCCAATTCCCGCGAAAGGAGCGGAACCATGCGTGACGTAGTAGATGACATCGAACGATGGCGAGCCTCTGGCGAGCGGGTCGCGCTGGCCACCGTCGTCTCCGTCACCGGATCCGCGCCGCGCGGCATCGGAGCCATGCTTGCCGTCAGCGAGGGCGGCGAGATCAGCGGCTCCGTCAGCGGCGGCTGCGTCGAACCTGCCGTTATTGAAGAAGAACTGCGCACGCTGCGCGCCAGCCCTCCCAAGCTACTCCAGTTCGGCATCACCGAAGAACAGAACGTCGAACGCATCGGCCTCTCCTGCGGCGGCGAGATTCGCGTCTTCGTCGAGCGCATGGACGACGCCCACGAAGCGCTCGCGCAAGCGGTCCGCGCTGGGCAGCCAGCGGCCCTGGCGACGGTCATCGCCAGCGACTCTCCCCAGTTCTTGGGCAGAAAGCTGCTGGTGCGCGAGGACGGCCAGACACTCGGCAGCCTGGGCGAGCCATCGCTCGATGCCCTGGCCCTGGCGGACGCCACCGTCATGCTGCGCCAGGGTGCGTCCGGCACGCGACAATATCCGTCAGAATCCGGGCAATGCGAGATCTTTATTGACGTCCACGCGCCGCCACCTACCCTCATCATCGTCGGCGCGGGCCACGTCTCGATTCCCCTGGCGAAGCTGGCCAAGGTGCTCGGCTATCACGTCGTCGTCGTGGATGCTCGCGAAGCCTTCGCCACCCGCGAACGCCTGCCCGACGCCGACGAGCTGCTCGTCGAATGGCCCGACGAAGTGCTCGCGCGTCTGCCGCTCACCAGGGCCACCGCCATCGCCGTGCTCACCCACGACGACAAATTCGACGTGCCCGCGCTCGCCGTCGCGCTGCGCTCTAATGTCAGCTATGTCGGTGCCATCGGCAGCCGTAGCACCCGTGAGCGGCGCGACGCGCGCCTGCGCGAAGCTGGCGTCACCGACGAGCAGATCGCCCGCATCCACGGCCCTATCGGCCTCGACCTCGGCGCGCGTGTACCCGAAGAAATCGCGCTCGCTATCCTTGCCCAAATCGTCGCCGTCCGCAATGGGCGTGTCCCATGATATACGCGCTGCCGGTGCTTGACCGCTCGCCACGGCTGTGATACGGTAAGGTAAGCTGCGCGTACTAGAGCATTCCGCGCCAGGCGGTGCGCACATACCCGCGTCGCGCCGGAGGAGAGACATGGCAAAGCCCGTTACCAAGCGGCAACTCTTGGAAATACAGATCAAGACCTACGAATTCTACGCCGGTTTGATTGGCCGCGCCGTCGGCAGTGTGCAGGCTGGCGGCGCGCGTCTGCCCAAGTGGGACGACCAACGTGCCCTGGAATATCGCCAGCTCGCCGATGAACTGCGCGCCCAACTCGCGACACTCTCGCCCGAAGAATTGGACGCCCCCGCCGTGGACCCCGGCGTGACAGCGGTCATCGAGAGCGCCACCGGTGGCGGTGGCGGTGGTGTTGCTCCGGAGTAAGTCTACCGTGCGCGCCCATCCTGGCATTCATGCTTGGCTCCTGTGTTCTGGCCATTCATGGCTGAGAGCACAGACATGGCCGAGAGCACAGACAAATGGGCATGCGTTCTCGCTATTTCTTGACAGGTGTGTTAATGTAGCCACGATGATGTTTACGCGGTTCGCTTCAATAAGCGCGCCTCGTGGCAGCGCCATTCTGTGGCGGCGGCACAAGTCCAGCCTGAGAATCGGCTGCGGAATGGCATCGCGACAACCCACAATGGTGTGGCATCTCTTCTCTCCAATTGTTGGAGCCGGGGCCAGAGCCGCGCAATGAAGCGCCGCCGGAAGAGCCTGTGACAGCACAACTTGCGGCGCGCAATCATACGTGGATATCTATTCCCCCGGACGCGCAACCCAGTGGCGGATGATGTGTGGTTGGTAGGTGCTGGCATGAGTTGGCACGAGCGTATGGCTCTGATGTTGGATACAGGGAGTGTGATACGATGGCCGCCCAATTTCTCACGACGAGCAAACTCAACAACATCATAAGCATGATCTCTTTGGGCAGGCAAAGCGGTATCCTCAGAGTGATCCGTGGGCAAGGGCCAACACGAGAGATCGGGCAGATCAAATTTTCGGCAGGCGAGCCGGTCTCCGCGCTGTTGGGCCAGATGACCGGCGCAAATGCGATGACCGTCCTCAACAACTGGGGCGAATGCATCTACGCCTTCGATGAGCAGGCCATCACCGATGCCGGTGAAGGCGAGATCTATGCTTCTGACCCTGGACGTTTCTCGCCCACCAGTGGCATCACCAGTGGCTCCTGGCCCACCTACATGTTCCCTGATGGCGCCCTTCCACAGTCGCCCTCCACCTCATACCCCTCAGGCTCCTATCCTACGCAAAACAGCGGCAGCATGCCACCAGGCTACGCCGGCGGCTACAACGCGCCACCACCCAACAACGCCACCAGCGGTCCCGGTCGCGATACGCAATATAATATGAGTCGCCAGTACACGATGTCAGGCGTGCCGGTGCCGCAAGTCAGCGAGACCATTAGTCCCGAACTAATGGCGGCGTGCCCCCAGCGTACAATACTCTCGGAACAGGTGGAACAGCTTCCGTTGGATCGGCGCGAGCGCATGGTGCTGCTGCTAGTAGATGGCCGCCGGTCACTATCCGATCTGGCACGGCTGACCCGGCGCAACGAGCGCGAAGTCCTGGCCGTACTGGATCATATGGCGGGCCTCGGCCTGATCCATTTCAATGGCTGAGCCATGGCCGCCATCAAGGGTATCATCATACGAGATAGTACAGAACGTATGCGCTGTATCAAATGTGAGGCAAAGCGCGTTCTGAATGAACAAGGATATCAAAGCGCGCACGATTGGGTGACGCAGGTGGAGAGGGCAATGCAAGCAGTGATCCCAGGCGAAAGTAGGAGGGTGTGCCAAGATGTTTCCTAGATGGCGGCGTCTGGGCATTCGCCCACAGCTAACATTCATCGTGATCCTGGGAGCGATCTTGAGCACTGTCGCTACCCTTTTCATCGCTGATAACGCAATTCAGAACTATGTGCTGGACCAGGCTCGAACCCAGGAACAGCAAAACATGAATATCATGCGGCTGGTATTGGAAACGCAGTACGGGCCGAATATCTCCATCGCCCATGACAACACCATGGTGGTTGACCAACCGAGCACCAGCCAGGGCACGTTTAGCTGCAATCCTAATGCCGCGCCGTCCACCCCCTGTTATGGGCGCTACGTACTCAACAACGATACCGACCTTGTTGACAACGTCCAGAATCTGATCGGCGGCAACGTCTCGATCTTCCAATGCGCCAACGCCACCGGCAGCACCACCGGCTGCCTGCGCATTGCCACCACCTTTGGCAAAGGCAACTCCTCAGCAGGCACGTCCACGCGCGCAACCGGTCAGCAATTGTGCCAGAGCGTCGCGCGCAATATGAACCTGGATGGCACACCGCGTGCCTGGCTTGGCACTGATACCTGCGATGGCGCGGCCTATTTCGCGAACTATGCCCCGCTCTTCAACCCCCAGGGCCAGTTTATCGGCGTGCTCTATGTCGGTGTTCCGCTCGACGTCATCACCACCGTCGTCAGCCGCACGACCATCGAACTGGTGGTCATCGGCTCGATCATCATGATCGCCGGAATCATCTTCGCGCTCTTCTTTGCTAACACCATCGTTGGCACACTCCAACGCGCCGCGCGACAAATCAGCGGCGCCTCCGAGCGCATGGGCGGCATCGCCGCACAGCAATCCAGTGGCGCGGCGCAGCAGGTCTGGGCCATCAACGCCATCAATCAGGCGCTCCAGAACTTCTCAGAGACCGCCAAAGATATCTCACATCGCACCGACCAGCTTGCGTTGATGGGCAATCAAGTCTTGCAGCGCCGCGCCGAGATCTCGCCCGCGCAGATAGACTCGATCCTCGCCTACATCACCCGTTCCGTGCGCGACATCAGCGTCGCCAGCAAGCAACAGTCAGTGCAGTATGAGCGTATGACTGGGGCCATGCAGGCGGTCATCGAGATCGCCGAGCAGGTCGCGGGCAACTCGCAGCAAGCCTCTGAAAGCTCAGAGCGGCTGGAGTTGGTCGTCCGGCAGATGCGGCAGTTGGTGGGTGTGCGCCTGGGTGCGCGCAAGACCACCGAAGATGCCATGGCGATGGAACTGGCGGCAGAGATTGGCGCGCGGGCTGGTATCGGCGCCAACAGCCAGAACGACATGCGCGATGGCAAGCGTGCCCGCAGCCCCTTGCGCCGCAATGCTTCTGGCCCGGCAACGGGTGGCAACGGTATGGGCAATCCCATGGGCGGCCCCGGTCAGATGATGTTCCCCGATGCGAGCGGCGTCGTCAACATGGGCGCCATGGGCGGTATGGGCAACATGAACAGCGCCGGGAATATGGGCGGCATGGGCAACATGGGTGGTATGGGTATGATGCCGCCGATGTCCGGCCCAATGCGAGACGCCGGTGGCCAGCGGCAAGACCGTGGCCTTATGCCCGCTCCGGTCGGCAATGGGTACGCTGGCGGCGGTGGCATGCCGAATATGCAGCCACCTAATAGCGGTCGTTTTGCCCCGCGTCCCGGCGGCGCGAATGGCATGCGCCCCGCGCCGAACGGCGGTGGCATGGGCAACTATGGGTATCAGCCCGGCGCGGCGCCTGGTGAGAACCCCTTCGCTGGCGGCGAAGATTGGCGATTGCCGCCATTGCCTCAGATGCCGCAATGGGGCGATAACAATGGACGCATGGGCGGTCCAAGCCAGGGATCGCGCGGCGGATGGGACCGCGATGGGCGCTCGTATGGCGGGCAAGATGCGTCGTATGATGGCGAGGGCTGGCCGCGCCTCCGAGGCGAATAGGCGGCGTCACGCGGATGATGAGTCGGGGTGCCCTACTCCGGCTCATCATGTGCAATTTGGTAGTAGACGCCGAACAGGCGATACAATACAATGGCGGCGGTCTCGGAATCTTCCCGTTCATTTTGCCGCTCCACCCACTAGCCGGCTGATCCTGAAGAAAGGCGGAAGGTAGCCCATGTACGAAGAAGTGATCGCGCAAGTGCCGCTGTTCAGTGGCCTCTCTGACCGTGAACTGCGTGTGCTCGCGTCCAATTGCCGCGAACGTGACTACGCTGCGGGCGCGGCGCTGCTGCGTCAGGGTGAAACCGGCGTTGGGCTGTTCATCATCACCGGCGGTGTGGTGCGGGTGACACAGCAGGCCGACGACGGCAACGTGCGTGACCTTGGTACGTTCGAGCGTGGCGCAGTGCTGGGCGAGATGTCGCTGCTGGACGACCTGCCGCGCACCGCCACCGTCACCGCGCTCGAACCCGCCCGCGCGCTGGTCATTCCCGTGTGGGACTTCCGCGCCGCGCTGCGCGAGTCGCCAGAGATCGGCATCAAGCTGCTGGCGGTGATGAGCCAGCGCCTGCGCCAGCACGAGCTACACGATTCTTAGGCCATCCATCTGCTCTGCTGCTGATGGGATGCGCGGCTGCTCCTTGCGGGGAGGGCCGCGTTTTCGTCTGTTACGTGGTATGGTGAAGGCGGAATGAAGGAGCCTGCCCATGCGCTTGTTGCCCGATGACGCGGGGAAGCCGTACAATCGCCGCGAGCCGATCCCGCTGGAGATGGTTCCCGCTGAGCGGTGCGCTGGGCCGCCGCCGGAAGGGCTGTTGTTGGGTATCGCGCAGTTCAACCAGCGTGAGTATTTCGAGTGCCACGAGACACTTGAGAACCTCTGGAATGCTGAGCCGGGGCCGGTGCGCACCCTCTACAAGGGCATCTTGCAGGTTGGTGTCGGCTGCTATCACCTGCTGCGCGGCAATTACCGTGGCGCGGTACTCAAGCTCCAGACGGGCGCAGACTATCTGGGACCGTTCGCGCCGCGCTGCATGCATGTGGAGGTGGCACGGTTGATCGCCGATGCCCACCGCCTGCGTGGGGCTGTGGTGGCGCTCGGCCCCGAACGCATGACCGAGATTGATGTGTCGTTGCTGCCCCGTATCGTGCTTGTCGAATTGTAAAGGTACTGTTACCGGCTGGTCTCGTATGCGCTGCTATCGCGCCACTTGGTCGCCTGTGGTGAATATTGCTATTCAGCGGAATATTCGAAGAGGGCGGAGATTTCAGCCGCCTATTCTCTGCGGCCTGCCCGATTGTGGAAAGCCTCCTTCTAGCTGGTTATCTGGCTTTGGTGGCGCTGAATAGCCCGGTCTCCTTGGTGATATGGATAGCGCTGTCGGTGGCGATGCGCTGCTCGATGTCGCGAGTGAAGTGCGGGATCTGCTCTGGTGGCGGCGCAAAGCCACTGGGCATCGAGCGGACGTAGGCGACCAGTGGCGCGGCTTCGGTTATGCGCAACCCATCGTCGAAGCGTTCGATGGTGATGTCGCTGAAGCATGGGGCAAGCTGCTCCGCGCCGTTTTGCAGGGTGAAGCCCCTCAGCGGATAGGGAAACTCGTCAGATGCAGATGTGGGGAGATAGGGCGCGATCAACTCGGTCAGTTCGCGCATGTTGTTCTCGCCGTTGGTTGCAGCGAAGAGATGGCCGTCTGGGGTGAGGACGCGGGCTAGCTCAGCGATGGCGCGCGGGCGGTCGGGGACGTGGTACAGCATGTAGTTGGCGATGGCGGTATCGAATGAGGCATCGGCGAAGGGCAGCGCCTGGGTATCGGCGACCTGGAAGCTGAACTGCGCCTCGTGGCCCATGAGCGCGCTCTGTGCCGCTGCAATCATGCCCGGCGAGAAGTCGGTGAGAGTGACGCGCCAGCCTGCGGGCAGACGATCCAGATTCTTGCGCCAGAGGTCAGCGGGGCCGCAGCCCACTTCGAGGATGCGCGCGTCGGGGCTGAGCGCGGCCAGCAGGTGATCGAAGAGCCAGCGGTGCAGATCGCCGGTGTTGGTGCTGAAGCGCTGGTGCAGGGCGATGCGCGAGTTGAGGTTGCTGGCGTCGCGGTATTGCTGGGTGCGCAGGTAGGTCGCATCGTTCATATCGGTCACGCGGGCAGTATCCTTTCGTAACCTAACCCCCGGCCCCTTCCCGCCTCGGAACGGCTCGGCGGGGCTGCGCTCCGCTTGCCCTACCAGGGAAGGGGAGTAGAGAAGGGCGTTCGCCAGACGCCCCCACGCTGGGGAGCAGAGATGGGCGTTGGGATGACGTCTGTATGTTATTGGCCGAGCATGGGAATGTTGACGCCGCGCTCGCGGGCGCAGGCGATGGCTTCGTCGTAGCCAGCGTCTACGTGGCGCATGACGCCAGTGCCGGGGTCGTTGGTGAGCACGCGCTGGAGCTTCGCGGCGGCTTCGTCGGTGCCGTCGGCGACGGTGACGACGCCCGCGTGCAGCGAGTAGCCGATGCCCACGCCGCCGCCATGATGGAACGAGACCCACGAAGCGCCGCTGGCGGTGTTGAGCAGCGCGTTGAGGATCGGCCAGTCGCCGATGGCATCGGAGCCGTCGCGCATGCTTTCGGTCTCGCGGTAGGGCGAGGCGACGGAGCCGGAGTCGAGGTGGTCGCGGCCAATGACGATGGGCGCTTTGACCTCGCCGCGCCGCACCAGTTCGTTGAAGGCGACGCCCGCTTTGTCGCGCTCGCCGTAGCCCAGCCAGCAGATGCGCGCGGGCAGCCCCTGGAAGTGGATGCGCTCCTGGGCCATACGCATCCAGCGGGCGAGCGATTCGTCTTCGGGGAAGAGGCGCAAGATCTCTTCGTCGGTGCGGCGGATGTCGGCGGGGTCGCCAGAGAGCGCGACCCAGCGGAAGGGGCCTTTGCCGCGACAGAAGAGCGGACGTACGAAGGCGGGGACGAAGCCGGGGAAGTGCATGGCGTCTTCGACGCCGACGCGCAGCGCCTGGCCGCGGAGGTTGTTGCCGTAGTCGAAGACCACCGCGCCCATTTCGTCGAAGTCGAGCATGGCGCGGACGTGGTCGGCCATGGACGCGAGGGAGCGGCGTTCGTACTCCTGCGGGTCGGTGCGGCGCAGTTCGGCGGCGGCATCTAGTGAGAGGCCGGCGGGGACGTAGCCGTTGAGGGCATCGTGTGCGGCGGTCTGGTCGGTGACAAGCTGGACATTGACGCCACGGCGCACCATCTCTGGCAGGATTTCGGCGGCGTTGCCGAGCAGGCCGATGCTCTTGGCGACGCCCTGCTGGCGGTAGTCGTCGGCGCGGCGCAGGGCTTCATCGAGGTCCGTGACCATTTCATCGAGGTAGCCGGTATCCAGACGGCGCTGGATGCGGGTGGGGTCCACTTCGATGGCGAGGCAGACGCCTTCGTTCATGGTGACGGCGAGGGGCTGCGCGCCGCCCATGCCGCCGAGGCCAGCGGTGACGGTGAGCGTGTGCTTGAGGGTGCCGCCGTAGTGCTGGCGCGCGGCTTCGGCGAAGGTTTCGTAGGTGCCCTGGACGATGCCCTGCGAGCCGATGTAGATCCAGGAGCCTGCGGTCATCTGGCCGTACATGGTCAGCCCTTCGGCTTCGAGGCGGCGGAATTCGTCCCAGTTGGCCCAATGTGGCACGAGGTTGGAGTTGGCGATGAGCACGCGCGGCGCGCCGGGGTGGGTGCGGAAGATGCCGACTGGCTTGCCGGATTGCACGAGCAGTGTTTCGTCGTTTTCGAGCGAGCGGAGTGAGCGCACGATGGCGTCGAAGCATTCCCAGTTGCGCGCGGCTTTGCCGGAGCCGCCGTAGACGACGAGATCATCGGGGCGCTCGGCGACTTCGGGGTCGAGGTTGTTCATCAGCATGCGGAGCGCGGCTTCTTGCTGCCAGCCTTTGCATGAGATGTCGGTTCCACGCGGCGCGCGGACGGGGCGGGGTCCGCTGGTGGGGGTTGTGCTGGTATTGTCGTCGGTCTGCGTCATCGCGGTGTCTCCTCTACGATGGGGTGGGCTGGGATGGCGGCCATGAATGGGTCGCGGCCATGAATGGCCGGCGCACGGTGGCGAGGGGCTGAAGCCCAGGGATGTGTCGAGTGTTCGCCTTCGCACGATAGCATGGGAAGCGCGGGTGGGGCAAGGCAGTTGCCGATTTTGCCGATATTGCCGATATTGCGCGGTGGGCATGATGTGGCGGTAAGGGAAGCTCTCGGCCATGATTGGCGGGAGCACAGCAGGATGGGCATGAATGCCTGGAGTGGCCGAAATGGCCGATTTTGTGGCGAAGGTGAGGGGATGTGGCCGGAGATGACTGGATATGGCCGGAGATTTTTCGCCGTTTTCGCCGCAATTGCGTATGCTCCCGGCCATAAATGGCCGGAGCACAGACGATATGGTATACATGCCAGAATGAGCGTAGTGGGCGATGTTGCCAGAGTTGCCGATTCTGCCGAATTTCTGGATCGGGTACGGAGGGTGAGCGTGGGTGGTGTAGGAAGCTCCCAGCCTGAAGGCCGCGGCTAATCTCAATGGCAGGGTTGTGGCCGAAATGACCGTTTTGCGCGTGTGCGTAGTTGCCGATTCTGCCGATCTTGTGATGGGCGGGTGATAGCAGTGGCCGAAATGGCCGATTTTCGCATGCTTTCGCAGGAGGGCAGACAAGAATGTCTGCTCCACACGTGGTGGCAGATATGAGTGGCCGATGTGGCCGATTTTTCATTTTTGCGCACTCCTTTGGCGTTCGGTGGCGTGGGGCTTATCGAGGTAGTGTAGCATGCGAGGGTGGAGGGCGAGCGGACAATGCCGGTCAGGGGTGGACAGGAGATGACGGCGCGCTAGAAGTGGGGGCGCGAGGCGGGATCATCGTGCGTGGTGGTTGGCTTTTGCCAGGCTGCCATAGCTGGGACGGGCTGGCGCTGCGGCTGGTGTTGGGGTATGCGGCGGAATGGAGAGAGGGTGATACCGGCGCTGCGCAGATAGAGGACGCCGCAGAGTGTCCAGAGGAGCAGCGTCGCGAGGACGCTGGTGGCGTCGTTGAAGCGGATCAGCGTCATGGTGGCGTAGGCAGCGGCGAGCGCGGCGAGGGTGGACCAGCGTTGCCAGGGCAGGAGCCGTTGCTGCGGGTCGAGGGCGACATAGAGGCAGGCGGCGAAGGCGGGTAGCAGCCAGGTGAGGTAGAACCACCAGACCAGCGGCGAGAGCAGCAGCATGGTGCAGAGCGCCCAGCCCAGCCCCAGCCAGGCATCGCCGCCTTTGCCCTTGCCCCGACTACCACGGCGCGCGGCCCAGAGCACGCCAGCGACGAAGCCAAGGAAGGCGAGCGCCGCAAAGGCGATACCGCCCGGCACGGCCGAGACCCAGAGGCCGTGGGATTGCCCCTGCACGGAATGGAGGCTGCCGAAGACGCCGTCAAGCAGCGTTTGCGGGCCGACGATGAGGGCCTGGGCGAGGACCAGCACGACGCCGGCTACCGCCGCTCCG
This sequence comes from Ktedonobacterales bacterium, assembly GCA_030167145.1. Taxonomy (GTDB): domain Bacteria; phylum Chloroflexota; class Ktedonobacteria; order Ktedonobacterales; family JADMIN01; genus SMAG-U1939. The sequence goes on from CP126532.1 coordinate 3,259,672, forward strand.
GCAACCACACGCCACTGGCCGCGGAGCAGGAAATAGAGGATGAGGAAGGCGGGAAAGTATTTGATGAACGCGCCGAAGGCCAGCAGCGCGCCCGCGCTATACGCGCCAGAGGGCCGGTTGCGCTGCGCCAGGACCAGCGCGCCCAGGCAGCAGGCCAGCACGACGACATGGACCTGCCCGATCTCCAGCCCTTGCATGAGCGGGAGGAAGAAGGCCGAGAGCGCGGTGACGGCAAGCGCCTGCCAGGGACCGATGGCCAGGGCGCGGCGCGCCATGACCAGCGTGCAGCCTGCCCAGAGGGCGATGGTCAGCGCATGCCAGAGATAGGTAGTGTAGGTGCAGGGGAGATAGGTGAAGGGGATCAGTAGAATAGCAAGCAGGGGGGGGTAGACGTACAGTGGATTATGCCAGGGCTTGCAGCCGCCATGCGCCTGGACGGTGGCGAGGAGGGTGTGGGCCTGGTAGATGTTGGCGTGGGGATCGAAGCGGAGGGCCTGCCCGGCGGCGAGGAAGATGCCGAAGTCGGAGCCGGTGCCGCCGCGTGGCAACTTGAGCAGCAGATAGGTGGCGAGCGTGGTCCAGGCGAGCGCCAGCAGCGCGGAGCCAGTGTAGAGCGCATACCGCCGCCACTGCATGATGATCTTCTCCCCTCGCCCACGTTCCCACTTACGTACTACCGAGGCATCTCAGCCTGCCTCGGCATGTCTATCATGCCACTGTGGCGGGGGCAGGGTCTACCGGGCAGGGCAAGAAGTCCTACTCGTCCCCGTCCGCCTACCAAGCTCACCAGGATAACCTGTTCACTCAGTTATGGCATACCTCTGGGCGTCGTAGGCACTGAGAAGGCATAGAACTTCTCATCCATGTTGCTCCCGTAATTGAAGACGCTTAGGTAAATCGCGCCATTTATCACTACTGGCGTCGAATCAATAAGCCCGCCGGTGGCATACGTCCACAGTGGATTACATGTGCTGCTGCCACAGCCTGCTGCCTTAAAGGCGTAGAGCGTTCCATAGCTGGAACCAAAGTATACGACGCCATTTGCAACCGACAGCGAGGAGGTGATGCCTTCATATTGTGCGGACACATGACCCGTCCAAGTCGGGGAGCAGGTCGCGCTGCCGCACCCTGCTGCTGGGAATGCATCGAGATTGCCGTCATCGGTACCCACATACAGGAGGCCATTCGCAACAGCAAGTGACCATGCATGGACCGTTCCGGCACTCGCTTGCCACAGTGGGGAGCAGGTCGCGCTGCCACAGCCGGCGGCAGAGTAGGCGAAGATCGTGCCATCTTCAGCACCTTCATAGACGATACCGTTCGCGATGGTCGGCGCGCTATCGCCACTTCCAGTGCTGGTCCAGAGCAGTGCGCCCGTGCTCGCATTGAACGCATAGAGTACATCAGCTCCTACATACACGACACCGTTCGCTAGTGCCGGTGCCCTGAAGAATGCGACACCAGCATTGAGCGGGGTACTCCAGAGCAGTGCGCCAGTCGTGGCGTTGTAGGCAGCGATGTTCGATCTGAAATTCGCGCCGACATAAATGACACCGTTTGCCACCATTGGATCGACTGCCTGGAAATTCTGGAGATAGACCTTCCACAGCGGGGCACAGGTCATCGCGCCACAGCCAGCGGCGTTGAAGGCATAGAGGTAGCCATCGCTCGCGGTGAAGTACAGGACACCGTTCACCACCGCAGGGGTGGAAATGCTGCTCCCCGAGGTCACGCTCGCACCCCAGCGTAACGCACCCGTCGCGGCGTCAAGTGCGTAGAATGTTCCGTTATCAGTTTCAGCGTAAGCGTTGCCACTTACCACAGCGAACGACGCCGAACTCGGCACATCAGTCTCATCAGCCCACTTGACCGCTAGCTGCGAGACATTCCACGTTCCAATGGTGCGCTCGTAGGGATTGTAGCCAGTGTGCTGCGGCGAAAAGCCGAATTGCGACCATGTGCGTGGAAGGTATGGCACGCTCATCAGGGTACTCTGCTGCTGGCTGGCGGCTGCGCCACCGCGGCCGGATGTGCTCGCGAGCCGCGTGGAGAGAGGGCTGGCCGCTGTCGCTTGTGCCGCGACTGGCAACGCACAGGCACCGATCACAACGCATAAAAGTGCGATGGCCACTACATGTCGTATCATTCGCCGAATCACTTGCTGTCTCCTCCAGTGTCAGACTGCTATGTCAGAAACAGTCACCGCGCGATATTTACTATAGAGATAGGGAGGGATCATGTCAAGCGAAATAGTGGTTGCGACATGTGATCGTAGTAGAGCCATAGACAAAGGGCGCATCACGCCAAATACCCAGCGACTTTAAGCGCCGATTGGCGAACTGTCATCGCTATACGCTGGCTACACTATGGGGTGCGGCAACGGCTCGTTGTGCTTACGAGCTGAAGCGATCAGGGCTTCCAGAGCTTTGCGTCCGCGCTGGATGGCCTGTTCGCAGGTGTTACTGCGGCTCACTGGCCCAAGCACGCGCTTGGCCCATTCTGGAAGGGTGACAAGATAGGTGTGGTCTTCATCGGACCATTGGATCAACATTGAGTAGTGTGGAGTGTCGCTCATGGTTGTTCCCGCCTTCGCAGCCGATATAAGCCCAGTATCAAGACGACGATGCTACACAATACAGCAATCATCATGAATGAACCTACCCATGCACCCACCGTGAGGTTAAGCCAAGACCTTCCACCCGCATCCGACAAGCACAGACAAGGATGTACTGATGCACCGGAATATGCAGCGAAGAGAAGGCCGAACACGATGACCAGCACAGGGGCACACAATGCCAACATGAACAGATAGGCGCTGTATCCATTACCCGTTATCAGGTTGAGGATCTCATCTCGATGCGGGCCGTGTTCCCACTTCCAGAAGATCCGCACCACCGTCAACACGATGCCCAGGGCTACGAGTGGGACATAGATACGCTTATCCTGAGTGAGCGCCAGCCCTCCTGCCGTGGCGATGCCTATAACACTGCTGCCGGCGAGTATGACCCACTGGATTTTTTGTGGCGGAGTCACGGCCATCGTCACTTCTCATGTGAATGCGAACGTTACACTACCGCGCCAACGCGGCGGGCGTGGGGCGGTCGGTGGTGGGCAGGCCGAGGCGGCGCAGCATGACGTTGTGGGCCTGCCATTCCAGGTCGTCGGGCAGGGGGGTGAGAGCGGCAGGCGCGGATTCGCCACGGGCATGCGCGAGGGCGAGCGCGATGATGCGGTCGGCTAGATGGGGGTTTTTGGGCAGCAGCGAACCGTGCAGATAGGTGCCATAGGCGTTCTTGTAGATCACGCCTTCGGTCTTGTCTTCGCTGTTGTTGCCGTGGCCCGCGAGCACACGCCCCAGCGGCGTGGCGCGTTCGCCCAGGTAGGTGCGGCCGCCGTGGTTCTCGAAGCCGACGAGGGTGGCGCCCTCCCAACTGAGGGCGACGTTGCCGATGCAGCGCGCGACCTGCTTGCCCTTGTGGATGGTCCAGGCGTCGAAGAGGCCGATGCCGGGGAGTTCTTCGCCCTCGGCGTCGCGATAGTAGTGGCAGAGCAGTTGATAGCCGCCACAGACCGCGAGCAGCGGCGTACCAGCGTCTATCGCCGCGCGCACGTTCGCGGCCTTCACGTCGCGCATATCACGGGCGACCTCGCCCTGCTCTTTGTCCTGGCCGCCGCCGATGAAGAAGAGATCGTAGGCGTCCGGGTCCACGGCATCGCCGACATCCAGCGGGAAGACGCGCAGGGTGATGCCGCGCCACTGGCAGCGTTGGGTGAGCGTGATGATGTTGCCACGGTCGCCGTAGACATTGAGCTGGTCGGGGTAGAGGTGCGCGAGCCGTATCACAGGCGCGGTGGGCGTGGTGTCATTCATCCTGCTGCTCCCAATATTGCGGTGTGTAGCCGCGATGCGCCAGTTCGCCACGGATGGCGAGCATCGCGGTATAGGTGGGCACGATGTAGAGCGTGCTTCCGGAGGGGGTGTGTTCGAGGGCGTGGGTCAGCGCGCGCCCGAAATCTGGCTCGATGTGCTGCGGCGGCTGGCCGGTGTACTTCAGGCGCAGGGCGAGGTCGTAGGCGCGGGTGCCGGTGGTGGTGACGTAGGCGGCGATGCCAGGGACACGCTCGTAGTCGGCGTCCCAGATCCATGAGACGTCTTCGCCGTCCGCCGCTTTGTCGCTAAGGGCGAGCAGCAGATGATGCCTGCCCTCCATCATACCCAGCGCGCGCAGCACTTCGTTGAGGCCGGTGGGGTTCTTTGCCAGCAGCAGTTGCACGGTCTTGTCGCCGACGGCGATGCGCTCGGCGCGGCCAAACGCGGGGCGGAAGCGCGCGATAGCCTCGCGGATGCGGGGGGTCTCGGCGCCGACGGTGACGCCGACGGCGGCGGCGGCGAGCGCGTTGTAGACGTTGTAGAGGCCGGGGAGTTCGACCCGCGCTTCGGTGACGCCCGCTGGCGTTTCGAGTTGGAAGACCGTGCCAGCGAGGGCGTCTGGATGGATGCCGCGCGCGCGCACGAGCGGGTCGGGGCGGCGATAGCCGCAGGATGGGCAGGACCAGTGGCCGATGTGGCTGTAGAAGCGCTGCGAGAACTCTAGCACGGCATGGCAGCGGGCGCAGGTGCGCGTGTCAATCACCTCGGCGCAGTCGCCTGGCTCGCGGCCCGCCGTGACGATGGGCGCTTCCTCCACGCCGTAGTAGACGACGGGCGCTTCGCGGTCGCTATCGGCGAGGGCGGCGACGGCGGGGTCGTCGGCGTTGAGGATCAGCGTGGTGGTGGGGGGCAGCTTGCTGAGCGCGAGCCGCCACTTTTCGGCGACGGTATCTACTTCGCCGTAGCGGTCAAGCTGGTCGCGGAAGAGGTTGGTGATGACGATGGCACGCGGCTGGAGCGCGGCGACGACCGCCGGGAATGCGGCTTCGTCCACCTCGAAGACGGCGGAGGCGTCGCCACCGCCGCGCAGCTTGCCGTCTGGGCGGGCGCGAATGAGCAGCGATGTGGCGACGCCGCGCATCAGGTTCGAGCCTTCGCGATTGCGCCAGACGCGATGCCCGGCGGCGCGCAGCACTTCGGTGACCAACCCGCTGGTGGTGGTTTTGCCGTTGGTGCCGGTGACGACGATGGACCCCTGACGCAGTTGGGCGCCCAGATAGGCGGGCAAGCCCGGATCAATGCGCAGCGCGACCAGCCCCGGCAGGCTGGTGCCGCCACCCAGGCGCAGCCGCCGCGAGAGCACCCCGGTCGCGCGGCCAGCGGCTACGGCAAGCGCCGCACGGGTGCGGCTATGGCGCGGACGCGCGATGGCGCGCAACGAGCCGGAGGTGTCGGGACGGCGCGAGACGCCGCTGGCGCTGGCTGTGCCGGGCGCAGGTGGCCGTGTGTCGGGGGTGTTCGTCACGGTAGGTTCTCCACCGGCGCATCCAGCGCCGTCCGAATCGTTTCCAGCAGGGTTTCCTGCGGGCAGGGCTTGATGAGATAGGCTGCCGCGCCCAACGCGCTGGCATGCGCGCGATGCTTGTCGGCGGCGCGCGAGGTGAGCATGATGGTGCGCACCCCGGCAAGCTGCGGCGTGCCGCGCATGATGGCGAGCAACTCGAAGCCGTCTAGCCGGGGCATCTCGATGTCGAGCACCATCACCTGTGGCGGGTTGACGAGCATCAACTCCAGCGCCTCGATGCCATCGCGCGCAAGCTGCACGTCGTAGCCTGCGTGGGTGAGTGTCAGTTCCAGCGATTTGCGGATCGAGATGGAATCATCCACGACCAGCACATGTGGCCCATGCGCCGCCGCTGGTGTTGGCGGGCGGGCACGGCGGATGGGCCGCGCGGAATGGCGTTCGCTGGTCGCCGCCAGCAGCACGCCGGCATCCAACAGCAGCAGCAGATCGCCACGCGCGGTCACAGTTGCGCCCTGCACGACACGCCGCCGCAGGTGCTTCGGCAACGCCTGAATGAGCATCTCCCGTTCATCCAGAATAGCATCTACGAGCAGAACACAGCGCGTTCGGTCCATCTCGACGAGCAGCGCCGCCTGGGGATTTGTGGGCTGCTGCTCGAAACCGAGCAGGTGGGCAAGGTAGTACGCAGGTACTTCCTCATAGAGCGTGCCACTGGAAACGACTTGATTGAGGGACGGGCCGCCCACTTGCTCGCGTTCCATACGCACGCGCAGCGAGAGGATGTCGGTTGCGCCTGGGGGCGCGTCGGGCGCGGCGCGGGTGACCGAGGTGAGCAGTTCGGCGGGGGTGAGCGAGAGCATGCGACGCATGGCGGTGAAGGGCAGCGCGTAGACTTGCTCGCCCGCCTGCACCTGGAGCGCGCGCACAACGCTGAGCGAGATGGGCACACGAATGCGGAAGGTTGTGCCTTGATCTGGCTCGCTGTGGACTTCGATGCTGCCCTTCAAGCGGCGGATGGTGGCGCGCACTTCGTCCATGCCCATGCCGCGCCCGCCGATCACCTGGGCTTCGGCATAGGTGGAGACGCCGGGCAGGAACATCAGATCGAGCGCGTCGGCGACGGTCAGGGAGCGGGCCGCGTCGCCATCCAGCAAATTGTTGGCGACGGCTGAGGCGGCAAGCCGGTGGGCATTGACACCACGACCATCATCGCCGAGTTCGATCACCACTTCGTCGCCATTGGCAAAGGCGCGCAAGGTGAGTGTCGCGTCGGTGGGCTTGCCGATCTCGCGCCGCTCGTCGGGCGGCTCGATGCCGTGGATGAGGGCGTTGCGCACCAGTTGGATCAGCGGCTCGCGCAGGGCATCGCTGATGTTGCGATCAATCTCGGTGAGTTCGCCCGCGACGGTGAACGAGACCTGCTTTTTGAGCATGCCCGCCAGCCGCCGAACCTCGACGCGCAGACGAAGGGCCAGCGGTTCCAGCGACACCAGCCGCATCCGCAACACGTCATGCTGGATGCTTTCAGTCAGCGCGGCTTGCTGCTCGGCGGTCTGGCCGAGGGCGCTGGTGCGTTCGCGCAGGGTGCGCCCGGCGGTGCGGACATCATCCACGGCTTCGGAGAGGGCGCGACAGGCGGTGTCGAATTCGCTATAGCGTTCGAGTTCGAGGGCATCGTGCGCGGATTTGTGGGGGTCGTCGGCCAATTGGCGGGTGAGCCGCGCGAAGAAGGGGCGCTTGGGAGCGGATTGGTCGGCGCTGGCAGCGGAGGAGGGAGGGTCGGCGCTGACGGGCGAGAGCAATGCTGGAGGCTGGCTGTCGGTAATCTGGCTGCTGAGCGTGGCGACCCGCGCGAGGAGTTGTTCTAGCTCGGCCTGAAGGCGGGCGATCTCGTCGCGTGTGCGCAGGAGCGCGGCGCGGCCAAGCGTGAGCTGGCTGACACGGTTCATCAGAGCATCCACGCGCCGGACCTCGACCTGAAGCGGTGTGTCGTCGGTGTTTCTGGCGGTGAGCGCGACTTCGCTGATCTCTGGGGGCAGTGAGGGGATAGATTGTTCGCTGGTGAGCGCTGGTGGCTCTGGCTCGGCGGGCTGCGGGCGCACGCCGTCCGCCCCTACAGGCGCGGTGAGCAGCAGCGCGGCGAGCAATTCGTCGGCTCGCGCGGGCAGCGTGGGGTCGGCGTCGCGTTCGGCGGAGGCGGCGCTGAGCGCGGCTTGGAGCAGGTCCAGGCAGGCGAAGAGGGTGGCGATGGCGGCTGGCCCAGCGGCGACACGGCGGGTTTTGATCGCTTTCAGCACGTCCTCGAAGGTGAGCGCCAGTTGGGCCAGGGTGTCGAAGCCGAGGATGCCGGCTGTGCCTTTGACGCGATGCGCCACGCGCTCCATATCCAGCAGCGCCGCGCGGTTGTCGGGCCGCTGCTCAAGCGCGAGGCAGCCGCTGTGCAGGCGTTCGAGTTCCTCGGCGGCCTCGATGACGAAGAGCCGACGCATGGCGGGGGGAATGTAGTCGAGATCGTCGCTGGTCAGTGGGGTGGCGGGGGTTGCGGGCCGTGTGGTGGGCGTAGGGGATGGCTCGCGGAGAATGGGCTGCGTCGCGCCGGTGTCGAACATGGTGAGTGGCGGGCTGTTCTCGCCTGCGGCGGTGGTGTCGAAGTCAGCGCCGGGAGCGGGCGCGGGCGATGGCGTGTCCGCAGTGGGCGTGTCGCTTTGGAATGCGGCGATCATCGCCAGTTCTTCGTCGGTGAGGGGCTGGTCGTCTTGCGCGATGGTTTCCTCGAAGGCTGCCAGCATTTCTTCGTCGGTGAGGGGCCGGGTAAAGACCGGCGCGGGCCGCTGATCCTGGTCATCCACGGTTAGCCGTCCCTTTCTTCCAGTGCCAGGAGCAGGTCGTCGAGCAGGTGGCGCGCGTTGAGGATGATGTGTCGCTGTCCGCCGTCGGCGGGGGTGTAGAGTCCGGCGTAATAGCGGTCGGCGATAGATGCGGTGAGCGGTGGGTCGCGTAGAATTTCGTCATCGCGCACCAGCGTGATGGCGCCGACTCGTTCGACGGCCCAGCCGAGGGTATGCTCGCCGTCGCCGACGAGAATGGTGGCGGTGGGAGGGGGGTCGCCGTTGCTGGGGGCCGATGCGCCGAGCAGCAGTGGGGCGGGGTCCACCAGGCCGAGGAGTTCGGCGCGCAGGGCAAAGAGTCCGAACATCCAGGGCGGCGTGTGGGGCAGCGGGATGGTGGCGGGGACGGTGGGTAGCACTTCGCGCATGGTTTCAAGCGTGACGGCGCAGGCGAGCGTCATACAGGTGAAGAGGAGATAGTGCGCGCCCAGGGGCGGCTCTAGCTCTGCGGCTTCTGCCTGGGCCAGACGCATCAGGTAGCGTTCGGCGGCATCCAGCGGGCGCGTTTGGTCGCCGGGCGCTAGTGGCGCTGCCGCATCGGGCGCGACGCGCCAGGCTGGCAGGTCGAAGGACGTATCGCTCACACCGTCTGTCCCCTCTGTTGTCGCGGCGAATGGACGTGAGTTGGGCGCGCAACCGCCGGTTGCCCGGCGCGCATCGCAGGGTTACGCGCAGGGCTACGCGGGCGGCAGATCCACTGGCGGGGGAACAGGGATGCCCAATTGCTCGCATACCTCGCGGATGACCTCTTTGATACGGAACGGCTTTTTGATATAGGCGCTGGCGCGGATGCGCAGGCTGTTCACGTGATCTATCACACCGTTGTGGGCGGTGAGCATGATGATCTTCATATCGCTGAACTTCTGGTTGGCGCGGATGATCTGCGCGACCTGATAGCCATTCATGCGCGGCAGGCCGATGTCGAGCAGGAGCAGCGCGGGCGCTGGAATGTCGTCGGAGGAGAAGGCGCGGATCATCGAAATGCCTTCGGGGAAGGCTAAGACGCGGATACCATGACGCCCGAAGCCGAACTCGATGATTTTGCGCACCGAGGGCGAATCGTCAATGACCATAATCACCGGCAGCACCCCTGCTGCGATTGTCTGACTGTGTGCTGACTCAGCCGGAGACATACTCGTGTTTCCTCCCCACATCTCATCTTGCATCTGCACGTACACGCTCGCTATCTCCTACACCTGCATCTCCTACACATGTGAACGACTTGCGCTGTGTGATGCGCGCTCTCGAATTATAACGCTCGACGGCACGCACCCTATGCCAATCGGCTACTCATCCCAACTACTCGCCCATGTCGTTCTCACCACGAATGGTCATCAGCAGCGCTTCCCACGCTTCGCGATTCTGCTGGCGTTCCAGTGGCAGCGCCACACGCGCGTTGATGGCCTCGAATGCGGCGACGAGCGCGCTCTGGAGCACGGTGCTACAGCGGTCGTAGATGAGCTTGGTATTGCCGAGCGAGCCACGTGTGGCGTTGTTCAGGGCGTCGCGGCAATAGCTGGTGAAGTCATCTACATCAATCTGGTTGTTGGCGATGCGGAAGCGATAGGAGTCTACGCCGAAGAGGCCGCGCTGCGCGAGCAGGGTGTTGAGGGTGTCGGGCGCGAGGCTCAGGCCGCCTTCGCGGCAGGCGTCTTCGAGCGCTTTCATCGTCTGGTTGATGAAGCTGGCGAGCGCGCTGAGTTGATCCAGCGGCGTTTTGCGTTTCAGCCAGTCTTGCTCCATGCTGATGAGCAGCGAGAAGAGGTCGAAGTGGCGCATACTGAGGCGCACGGCTTCGGGGGGCAGGCCAGGGCGGCCCGCCGCGCCGATGGCGATGAGCAATCCCTGCTGCACAAATGGGCCGATCTGCCGCGCGATCTCGACCTCTGGGTGGCGGAGCGAGGTGGCGACGCGGCGCACGGTGTGATGCTCGTTGACGCGGGCGATCAGCCGCCAGTCCGTCGCTGAGAAGCGCAGCGGGTGGCCGGGCATCGGCTCGCGGGCCATGGCGAGGTGGGTGCGCATGCCATCGGGGAGGAAGGGTTGGAGGGTTTCCCATTCGTGCTCGTAGCGCAGGACTTCCATCATGGCGGGGGTGGTCTCGATGTGGATGCCGGTGCTATGGGCGGGCAGACGTTCGTCGGCGTGAAATTCGTAGCTGCCTTCGCGCCAGAGCGCCAGTTCGCGGACGGTCCAGAGGGTTTGGGTTTTGAGGGCGTGAACGAGATGTTCGGGGCTGATGATGCCGAGGTCTACGAGTCGCTCGCCGATGCGGGGGCCAAGGGGATCTTGCGTTTGCAGGTGGTAGGCGTGATCGAGATGTTCTGGTCCAGCGAGGTTGAGTTGTTGGAGCACATGGCCGAGGGTGAGCGCTTCGGTATCGAGTTCGACGCAACTGACCAGCCCGCCGTTATCGAAGTAGACAATGCCCGATTGGCCGGAGTCATGGTGTATGTGCAGAGCGCCGGTGTTTGAGCCAAGCCCCATCATTTGGAGCAGTTCAACCAACCGGAACTCTTCGAGCCGGCCATTCAGTACATTGTGTGCTGCCACGTCGTTGCCCTCGTTCTCTGCGCGCCCGCCGTGTTACGCCGACGGAGGTCGCTCGCGATCATCTAGCGCGCCCAGCCACGGAGGATGCCGCGCAGATCGCGGCGGCGCTCCCAGACGCATGCCATGCGCCCTGATGTGGCCTGCGCAGGCGCATACCGTGCGCCCCTGCACCACCCACCACGTGTTGCCCGCTGTGAAGTGGCAACCCCAATCACATCCCCACGCGCGGCATTATACTTCAGCCAGCATCTCAGAACAAGTGGCCGCACTGCGTCACATCGGCTGGTGGCAGCGCGCGTGCCAGTTCGGCCACCGTGGTGTCGAGCGCGGGATGGCGCAGATCGGGGGCGATTTCGGCGAGGGGCGCCAGCACGAAGGCGCGCTCGGCGATGCGGGGATGGGGGATATGCAGCTCAGGCGTATCCAGGATTAGGTCATCGTAGAAGAGGAGGTCAATGTCTACGACGCGCGGCCCATAACGGATGCCTGGTGTGCGCCCGACCGCCGCCTCCACGGCTTTGGCGTGGCGCAGCAGCGCGAGCGGGGTGAGGGTGGTGTGGCCGATACAGGCGATATTGTGGAAACGCGGTTGCGCGGTGACGAGCATTGGCGCGGTGTCATAGATCGCGGAAACACGCGCGATGGTGACGGCCGGGGCGAGATGCGCCAGCGCGGCGCGCAGGTTGGCGTCGCGGTCGCCCAGGTTGCTGCCCAGCCCCAGTGCGACGGTGTGGGTATGCGCCGCTTCGTCCTCGTGCATTGTCGCCGCTCCTTTCCCATATCGTGGCGTATCGCGGGTGCGAATAATAAGAATATAGGGTGAATGCCTGACGCGCGGGAGGATCTATCACGGTAGCATACAATAGTGATGGGCTATATCTTTTCTGGTGCGCTATGATAGGCATGAACTATTTTCAAGGCGGTGTGGATACGGCATGATAGGTCTGATTGGACTCGATCATCACGCGGCGGATGTGGATCTGCGCGGACGGGTCAGCTTTGCGGACGAGCGCTTGCGGGCGGCGCTGCGCGAGCTGGCGGCGCTGCCCGCGCTGCGCGAGGTGGTGGTGCTTTCGACGTGCAACCGCACGGAGGTCTATTTCGCGGCTGAGGATGGGATCGCGGCTGGTGATGCGGTGCGGCGCTATCTGGCTGGGGCGTTTGTGCGCGGCGCGGCTGCTGTGCGCGTGGATGGGGCGGATGCTGGCGTGCAGACGCAGGCGCCGGTGGCGCTGCCGGTGGCGCTGCCGGTGGAACTGGCGCGGGCGCTCTATGCGCGTGAGGATGAGGAAGCGGCGCGGCATCTCTGCCAGGTTGCCGCTGGATTGCGCTCGATGGTGCTGGGCGAGGCGGAGATTTTGGGGCAGGTCAAGGATGCGCTGACCGCCGCCGAGATGGCTCAGACGCTGGGCGACGAACTGCGGGCGCTGTTCACGACGGCGATCAAGGTGGGCAAGCGGGTGCGCGCGGAGACGGAGATCGGGCGCGCGGATGTGTCGGTGGCGGCGGTGGCGGTGCGGACGGCGGATGAGGCGCTGGCGGGGCTGCGCGGCAAAGCGGCGTTGCTGATCGGCGCGGGCCGCACCATTCAACTCTGTGCGCATCTGCTGGCGCAGGCGGGCGTGGCGCGCCTGGCGCTGGCGAACCGGACGTTGAGCGCGGCGGAGACGCTGGCGCGGGAGGTTGACGGCGAGGCGTTGCCGCTGGCGGGGATCGCGGGGGCGCTGCCGCAGGTGGATTTGGTGATCAGCGCGACAGCTTCGCCGCAGGTGGTGCTGGATGAGGCGACGGTGGCGGGCGGGCTGGTGGGACGCACACGGCGATTGGTGATCTTCGATCTGGCGGTGCCGCCAGATGTGGCGGAGAGAGTGCGCGGGCTGCCAGGGGTGACGCTTTACACGCTGGATGCGCTGCGCGCCGACGACCTGGCGCTGGTGGAGGCGGCGGCGAATCGCGAGGCGACGCTGGCCGAGGCCGAGCAGATCATCGCGGCTGGGCTGCGCGCGCTGGCACATGCGCGGACGGTGCGCCTGGCGGCGCCGGGGATCGCGGCGCTGCGAACGCATGTGGACCGCTCGCAGCGCGCCGAGCTAGAGCAGGCGCTGGCCCAACTCGGTCATCTCTCGCCGGAGGAGAAGGCGATTATCGAGCGCTTCGGGCGGCGACTGGTGGATAAGATGTTCCATCACCTTGTCTCGCGGATTCGCGCGCTGGCGGAGTATGACGAGGTGCCGCCGGAACTGACGATGCGCGTGCTGGCGCGGCTCTTCGCGGACCCGGATGGGGGCGACGGCGTCTAGCGGGTGGCCTCAACGGTATGGCGAGGTTCGTGGTGGAGTGATGCGAACCGAGATCCCCTGATACATCCAGGCTGGCGCGTTGACGCCTTGCCGTGGGAGCGGTATACTCGCCCCGCTGGAGTCGCGCTGTAGCTGGCCCGCTGATGGGCCGCAAATGGGCCGCGCGCAAATGAGGAGGGCGAGACGTGTTCACGATGGGAGCGTGGGGATTGGCGCGGCGACGCTGGCTAGGTGTGGCGTTGGGTTTGCTCGCGCTGAGTCTCGCCCTGGTGGGCTGCCGTGCGCAAACAACGGCGTTGCCGCAGACGGCGGGTGGCACGTACAGCAGCGATGCCTATCATTTTCACATGACGTACCCCAATGGCTGGAAGCTCGTGGAGCAGCAGAGCGCGGGCGGCGCAGTGCCACTGGTGGTGACGCTGACGCGCATCGCAGCGCTTCAGACGACCAACTCGTTCGTTTCGACGCTGACGGTTACGGTCTTCGACCTGCATGCGCCCGACGAGGCCACCCCCTACGCCCAGCTTCAGGCGCAGATTCACGATAAGAAGACGCCGCTTAAGCAGATTACGCTGGCGGGCCACCCAGCCTATCAGGATGCGCCGACGCAGCAGACCTCGCCGGACGGCAAGACGACCGTTACCCACACTGATTATTATCTGCTGACCAGCGCCTATGAGTATCAGATCAGCACCGATGCGGTATCCAGCGAGAACGCCGATGCTGACCTGAGCGCGATAGTGACGAGCTTCACGCTGCAATAGCGCTGCAATGACACTGCCCGAAGCCGCTAGAGTTCGTAGGAGCCGGTGTGCGCGTCTTCGAGATAGCGGGCGAGAAGTGTCGCGGCGGCGGCGAGGTCGCCGAGGTTGACCATCTCGTTGACGGTATGCACGTAGCGCGAGGGAATCGAGAGCGTGATGGCGGCGGCGCCAGTATCCGCGCGCTGCATCGCGCCCGCGTCGGTACCACCGCGTGGCAGCACTTCGAGTTGGTGAGTGATCGCTTCGCGTTCGGCGAGGTCGCGCAGGTGCTGGACGAGCTTGTAGTTCGGGATAAATGAGGAATCGAAGACTTTGATGGCGACGCCCTTGCCCAGGCGTGTCACCGCGCCGTTCTCCGGCATGCCTGGGGTGTCTACGGCAAGCGTGGTATCGAGGGCGATGGCGACGTGCGGTTTGACGGCGAAGGCTGAGGTGATCGCGCCGCGCAGGCCAACTTCTTCTTGCACGGTGGCGACGGCGTAGATGTCCACGTCGTGCGCGCCAAGCTGCTTGAGCGCCGCGATCATTGTGAAGACGCCGCTGCGGTCGTCCATGGCTTTGGCGATGACGTTGTCGCCGACGCGCTCTAGCGTGCGGTCCATCGTCACGGAGTCGCCGAGGGCGACCAACTCACGGACACGCTCGCCAGGGAGGCCGAGGTCCACGTAGAACTCGTCGAGCTTGGGCGCGGCGGGCTTTTCGTCGGCGAGCAGGTGGATCGGCTTGGAGGCGGGGGTGAAGACGCCGCGCAGGGTGTCGCCGCCGCGTGTATGCACCAGCACGCGCTGGGCGACGAGCACGCGCGGATCGAAGCCGCCGAGCGGCTGCACATTGAGGAAGCCGCGCTCGTCAATGTAGCGGACCATGAAGCCGATTTCGTCCATATGCGCCGCCAGCATCACCCGACGGCGCTCTTTGCCTTTGCCCGCGCCTTTCTTGAAGGCGATGACGTTGCCGAGCGCATCTACGCGGATATCATCCACGAGCGGGCGCAGCTCTTCGACGACGAGCGCGCGTACACGCTCTTCGCGTCCGGCGACGCCCGGCATTTCGCTGAGGCGTTTGAGCAGCGCGACGTTCACCTGCTGCTCGCCTTGTGTCTCCTCAGTCTCCTGGGGCTGATGCCCGTTGGCCTGCGCGCGGTCTTGCCGCGCCGCCGTCTTCGTTGCGGTCTTTGCCCCACCCTTGTCCGATGCTTGTTTTGCCATATCCTGTCTCCTCACCGTGCCTGTGCGCCCATCTGCTGTGGGACGAGCGCGTGTGTTGTACAAGTTAGAGCGCAGTCTTCTATGTTAGATGATTCTAGCACTTCGATGCGCGATTGCCTATAGGTGAGATCGGGCGGGCAACGTGGTCCTAGAGCATTTGACGCTTGAACTGGTGTTCTAGTATGCTGTTGAGGCGCGCTGGCGGAACACATTCACATAGGCACCGAGCGATAGAGAGGTTCCCATGCAGGTACTGGAAGCGCCATCGGAGACCGATAGGCTGGTGGTGGTGGCGGATTACCCCAATGTGGCGCCAGAGGTGGTGTTCGCCTACTGGACACGGCCCGAACTGATCCGCCAGTGGTGGCCGCAGGAGGCGGAGCTGGACGCGCGGCCCGGCGGGGCGTATGCGTTGGGCTGGCCGGAGCGCAACTGGCGGCTACGCGGCTGGTATACTCGTGTCGAGCCGGGGCGGACGCTGGCCTTCACCTGGCAGTGGGATTCGGAGCAGGACGAAGCGGAGATGAAAGCGGTGGTGGCGCATTTCGAGCCACTGGGCGCGGCTGGCGTGGGTGGCACGGGTGGCACACGGCTGACGCTGACGCATGGCCCCTACACCGATGACGATGCGGGTCGTGAGGCGCGAACGGAACACCTCGACGGGTGGCAGCACTTTCTGGCGCGGCTGGGCGAGGCGCTTGCGGGCGCATAATTCGGCCCTCTCCCCATGAATTGAGGAGGGGGCCGCGCAATCTCATGAGCAGCGCTACGGATAGATGCCGCGAAGCTGGGTGGCTTCGGCGACGCGGCGGATGGCGACCATTTGCGCCGCCGTCCGCATGTCGCATTCCTCTTTTGTGGCGAGGCTGGCGACATTGGCGTAGGCGCGGGCCATGACCAGCGAAAGTTTTTCGCCGACTTCTTCGGGGGTCCAGAAGAAGCTCTGGAGGTCTTGTACCCATTCGAAATAGCTGACGGTGACGCCTGCCGCGTTGGCGAGGATGTCTGGGATGACCAGGACATCGCGTGCGGCGAATACGGCGTCGGCTTCGGGGGTGGTGGGGCCGTTGGCGGCCTCGACGATGACCCTGGCCTGCACGCGCGGCGCGTTCTCGCCGGTGAGCACGCCCTCGACCGCGGCGGGAATCAGGATGTCGCAGGGGACTTCCAGCATCTCGGCGACTTCCAGTTTCTGCGAACCCGCAACACCGACGACACTGCCCGTCTCCTGCTTGTGTTTGGTCAGCGCATCTATATCCAGGCCGCTCTCGTCGTAGGCTGCGCCCTGGCGGTCGGCGATGGCGACGATGCGCGCGCCCTCCGCAGCGAGCAGTTCAGCGGCGATAGCGCCCGCGTTGCCAAAGCCTTGAATGGCGACCCGCGCGCCGCGCAGTGGCATCTTGAGGTCCGCGCTGGCGATCTTCAGGCATTCGAGCACGCCGGTGGCGGTGGCGTCGCCGCGCCCTTCGCTGCCGCCAATGGCCAGGGGCTTGCCGGTGACCACCGCCGGAACCGAGTAGCCCTGGTGCATGGAGTAGGTATCCATGATCCACGCCATGATCTGGGGCGTGGTGTTGACATCGGGTGCGGGGATGTCGCTGCCGGGGCCGATGAGGATGGAGATCTCGGTGGCATAGCGGCGGGTGAGGCGTTCAAGCTCGCCCAGGCTGAGCGGTTTGGGGTCAACGGTGACACCGCCCTTGCCGCCACCGAAGGGGATGTCTACGACGGCGCATTTCCAGGTCATCCACATCGCCAGCGCTTTGACTTCATCGAGCGTGACGTTGGCGTCGTAGCGGATGCCGCCTTTGGCGGGGCCACGGTTGATGTTGTGCTGGACGCGATAGCCGGTGAACATCCGCAGACTCTTGTCGTCCATCCGCACGGGGAAGTGGACGATCAGTTCGCGTTTCGGCTCGCGCAGGATCGCGCGCATGCCATGGTCAAGATGCAGGCGGTCAGCGGCGGCCTCAAATTGTGCCACCGCGACGTGATACGGGTTCGGTCGCTGCGAGTGCGGCACATCATTGTGCATAGGTGAGGTCCTCCCCTCAAACAGGGCGCAATACCACTACCACAAACTACACGCTTCACGCTACCATGAACGAGCTACCATGCACGTGGCGCGGCCCGTCGCCGCGCTCTGGGCGGATACCTCAGCGATGCGCGTATCACCGCCGGAGAGCGCTAGAGTTCTCCGAGCTTGCCCAGCAGAATCGGGCGCACGGCATCGGGGCTGGCACGCCCCTTGGTGCGCTTCATCACCTGGCCGACCAGGAATTGCAATGAGGCGGTTTTGCCCGCCCGGTAATCTTCGACGGCTTTGGGATTAGCCGCCAGCACTTCATCTACGATGCCGTCTAGCTCGGCGGTATCGCTGATCTGCGCGATGCCCTCGCGGGTGACGATGGCGCTGGGCGTCTCGCCGGTGGCGAAGGCTTTTTCGAGCACTTCTTTGGCGATTTTGCCGCTGATTGTGCCGCTATCCAGCAGGTCGAGCAATTCAGAGAGCGCAGCGGGTGAGACGCGGCTGGCGGTGATGTCCAGTCCATCGGCATTGAGCAGGCGGCGCAGGTCGCCAAGGATCCAGTTGGCGGCGGCTTTCGCACGCGCCTGGGGATCGGCTGGCTGTTTGCCGCTGAGCGCCGCTTCGAAGTAATCGGCGAGCGCGCGCTCAGCGGTAAGCTGTTCGGCGTCCTGGGCAGAGAGGCCATAGGCGCTGATGAAGCGCTCGTATTTGGCGTCGGGCAGTTCGGGCATCTGCGCGCGGAGCCGGTTGACCCACTCGCGGCTGACAATGAGCGGGGGCAGGTCGGGTTCAGGGAAGTAGCGATAGTCGTCGGCGTACTCTTTGTCGCGCTGCGAAACGGTGATGCCCTTCTCTTCGACCCAGCCGCGCGTCTCCTGCTTGATGGTCTCGCCGTTGCCGATGGCGGCGATCTGGCGTTGCGCCTCATAGGCGATGGCGCGCTCGACGGCGCGGAAGGAGTTCATGTTCTTGATTTCGGTCTTAACGCCGAATTCCTGCTGGCCGCGCGGACGCACGGAGATGTTGGCGTCGCAGCGGAGCGCGCCTTCTTCCATGCGCCCGGAACTGACGCCGAGGTAGAGCAGAATCTGACGCAGCTTCTCCATGTAGAGCCGGGCTTCTTCGGCGCTGCGCATGTCTGGCTCGCTGACGATCTCCATCAGCGGCACGCCGGCGCGGTTCATGTCTACCAGGGTGAAGTTAGCATGGGCCTCGTTACGATGGACGAGGCGCCCGGTGTCTTCTTCGAGGTGAACGCGGGTGATGCCGATACGGCGCGACGCGCCATCCATGTGGATGGTGAGGTAGCCGTTGCGGCTGAACGGTCGGTCGTATTGCGAGATTTGATAGCCTTTGGGCAGGTCGGGGTAGCCGTAGTTCTTGCGGTCGAATTTGGAGAAGTCGGGAATCTCGCAGTTGAGGGCAAGCGCGGTCATGATGGTGTAGTCAACGGCCTGTTCGTTGATGACGGGCAGCACGCCGGGGTAGCCCATGCAGATGGGGCAGCAGTGCGAGTTGGGCGCGGCGTTGGCGTAGTCGGCGGGGCAGCCGCAGAACATTTTACTTTTGGTGAGCAGTTGCGCATGAACTTCGAGGCCGATGATGATTTCGTAGTCTACGGCAGTGGATACAGATGCGGTCGCCATGGGTGGTCTATCCTCTATTTCTTTCCTCTATATCATGCCTCGCTGGCGCTCGCGGGGGCGTCTGGCGGACGCCCCTACGCGCACGCTGCCGGAGGGGTGCGAATGTGTGTTGATAGGGTTGGTATTGCGTTGGATGCCTGACGGCGGGCGCACGCCGGACGCCCCTACGAGTGGCGCTGGACGAAGTGACCGAGACGTTCGATGGCCTGTTCGATTTTGTCTTTGGCGGTGGCATAGGTGCAGCGGATGAAGCCTTCGCCCGCGCTGCCGAAGGCGCTGCCAGGGACGACGGCGACCTTTTCCTCGAAGAGCAGCTTTTCGGCAAACTCATCGGAGGTGAGGCCGGTGCGCGCTATCGAAGGAAAGGCGTAGAACGCGCCTTTGGGTTCATAGCAGGTGAGGCCGATGGCGTTGAGTCCGGCGACGAAGAGTTTGCGGCGCTCGTCGTAGCTGGCGGTCATCGCGCAGACATGCTCCTCGCCGTGCAGCAACGCTTCGAGTGCGGCGGCCTGGCTCATCGTCGGCGCGCACATGATGGCGTACTGGTGAATCTTGAGCATCGCTTCGAGGATGTGCTGTGGCGCGCAGACATAGCCAACACGCCAGCCGGTCATGGCGTAGGCCTTGGAGAAGCCGTCTACCAGAATGGTGCGCTCGCGCATACCGGGCATGGCGGCGATGCTGATGTACTCCTGGCCGTAGACGAGGCGGCTGTAGACCTCGTCACTCAGCACGATCAGGTCGTGCTTGACGGCGAGCGCGGCGATCTTCTCTAGCTCGTCGCGGGCGATCACCGCGCCGGTGGGGTTGTTGGGGTTGCCCAGCAGCAGCACTTTGGAGCGCGGGGTGATAGCGTCGGCGATGGCGCTGGCCTTGACCTCGAAATCGTCGCTGACGCTGGTATGGACGGGCGCGACACTGCCGCCCGCGAAGACGACATCGGCTTCGTAGGCGACGTAGCCGGGGTCGGGGATCAGCACTTCATCGCCGGGATCGAGCAGGGCGCGCATGGCGGCGTCAATCGCCTCGCTGACGCCTACCGTCACCATCACCTCGCTGGCGGGGTCATAGCTGACGCCGTAGCGGCTGGCGATGAGGCTGGCGATGGCGCGGCGCAGTTCGATGGTGCCGTAGTTGGAGGTGTAGTGCGTGTCGCCTTGCTCGATGGAGCGAATGCCAGCCTGGCGAATGTTGTCGGGCGTGACGAAATCGGGTTCGCCGACGCCAAGCGAGATGACGTCCGCCATGGTGGCGGCGATGTCGAAGAACTTGCGGATGCCCGATGGCTTGACTGCGCGTACCCGCTGCGAGAGCATCTCGCGCTCGACCAGGCTGTCCATACGACGTGTAGCCCTCCTGCCCGGCCCCGACACAAGGCGCGCCGTTGCGCCTGCCGGTGGCTCCGAGCGATGCGAAAAGTGGGAGCGATGGGGCGCGGCGCGCGCCGTCTCCCCGCCGTGCATGATAGCACATTCCGGGGTGTCGGGGCGATGGCAAAGAGGGGAGGGGAGATGCGAGGTGAAATGGCGCGGGGTGGTGCCAAGGGGCGGAATCGAACCGCCGACACCAGCATTTTCAGTGCTGTGCTCTACCGACTGAGCTACCTTGGCGTGGCCAGCCGCACGCTGGGGGCGCGCTGGCGAGCATTAGTGTACCATCTCTGGCGTGGCGCTGTCAACGCGCGCCGATGTAGCAAGCGGCAGGAGCTTCATGAAGCTCCTGCGATCAGTCGGAGGGTGAAGGGGTGGTGGCTGAGCCAGTGGGCGTGGTCACTTTCGCTCTCCGGTTCATGACATGATTGAGGCCATCAATGACCTCAACCGTACCCACAATGAGCAACATCAGGCCCAGGATGACCGCGCCGGCAATACGCCCAATGTATTCGCCGAGATGGCTTCCGATGACGGTAGATGGATTAGTATCGGTCTTGACGCCATTGTAGCCGTCCATAAATGACCTGACGCTGAATTCAACAGCGACTCCGATATAGTGGCCGAGGAAAGATCCAGCCAAGGCGCCGACCAAGACCCCAATGGCGCACAGGATGATGCCGATGAGGATACCCGCAACCTGCCTGGCAGTAGGCTTCTTGGGCTTGAAAATACCGCGGAAGAATCGTTTGGTCTGAGCCTGGATATGCGGAATGATGCGCTCGCTGAACAGTTTTCCAATCGCATCGCCCGCGTATCCGCCGCGACGCATGCCAATGATACCCACGATAATTGCGAGGAGGGCGGCCTCGGAGAGGCCGATTTGCGTTTGGCTAAACGATGTCAGGACATACTGAAAGATCAAGAGGACGACCATTGCTCCGACCATGAAACCGATGAAAGCCCCAAAACAGCCCAGGTCGTCTTCCGCGGTTATCATTGTCTGCCTGACGCGAAGGACCGCTCTCAGCGAGGCAAAGAATGGTACTTTGAGGGCGCCGCCCATGACGCCGCCCATGACGGCCCCAAGGAAGGCGGTAACGGCGACAACCCATGCGGGATTTACGCCATTGGGAATGTTTTCGACAATGCTCGCGAAGACGCCGATGTTGCCGCCAATCGCGAGTCCGATGAGTTCTCCGATGAGGATCCTGCGATTGAGCCGCTTCTTCCGTTGCTGCGCAGCAACCCGTTCTTGCCTATTCTTTTCGGTTCTGAGGAGTAACGCCTGTCGCTCTTGCTCGATGCGGGCCAATTCCGCTTGCCGCTCTTGTCCGAGCTGAAGCAATCGCTGCTGTTCTTCTTGTTCGCGTTGCCGTTCTTGCACATGCGATTGCACTTCGATAGCGTGGACAATCTTCTCGGCGTTGTCCTGGATGCTGGCGTCGCTGGAAATCTGCACGCCATTGTGCGACTTGAGTGCGTCAATGTCTTCTGGCAGTTCTGGAAAGCTGGCGCCATCGAGCAGAATGGGGATAATGGGAATGGACTCACGTATTGCCAGCGCGATCTCGACATGAACAAAGTCGCCAGGGTTATCAATGCGTCGTTCCGCGCTATTGGCTGGATTCGGCGCAGCCCATTGTGATCCGACAACCGCGAGTAGCACATCGCTGCTTTTGATATAGCGCTCGATTTCCTTGGGAAATATGACTCCTGGAAAGAACGAATCTAAGTCCATAATTATTTGTTCTTTGCCAAAGCGTTTGGCCAGTTCATCAAAAAGAGGTCTGCAAAATTGCGCGCTATCATCGCGCCGATAGGAAATGAAGATGGTCGGCATAGATTCATCCTCCATAGGTCAATGTTGGCTTGTTGCCGACAGTCTAGCAGATCATGGCGTCTCCGGCAAGCTGATAACGTAAGAGGAGGATGAGAAGACAGTACAACCTGGCATACAGCACTTTGCGTATGGCATACTTCAGGCACGAGTAGTTATGTAGCGAACGTGCGAAAAGAAGGCGGAACATCATGGCGTCACTGCATATTTTTGTCAGCCACCACCGCACTGACGATACCTTCTGCGCCGCGTTGGTTGAGGCGCTACAGAAGGCCGGGGCAGATATCTCTTATGATCGTGATAGCCTGGAGACCGCTGAGGCGCGTACACTACTTGAGCAGACGATTCGGCGGCGACCAGTGTTCGTGGTGGTGCTGTCACCCGATGCACTCGCCTCCGCACGAATCCGAGAAGAGTGTGAGTGGGCGTCTTCCCAATACATGCTGCATCCAGAACGTTCGCGGATCGTTTTGCAAGTAGTGGCGCGTGCGGTTGATGAAGAGCGTGTTTGGCCGACTCTATCAGCATTTGGCCGCCTTGAGGAAAGCCACAATACGCCATTGTCGCCAGAAGCGGCTATTCGCCATGCGCTCTCTCGTCTGGAACTCTCGCTTCCGGGCGAAGGACATACCACACTGCCGGCCGACTCGTCTAGGCTAGAGCATCTCTTAGCGCGCGGAACAGCGCTCCGTTTACAATACCGATTTCAAGAAGCACAGAGCATCTACGAAACGGCGACAAAACTCGCGCCGGAATCTGTATCGGCCTGGAATGGTAAGGCGTGGGCATTGCTGAATTGCAATCAATTTGCCGAATCGCTGCTTGCGAGCGAAGAATCCCTGAGGCGCGAGACGCAGGATGCGGTTGCCTGTACCTATAAGAGCGCGGCACTGGATAGCTTGAAGCGAACTGACGAAGCCCTGGCGTGTGCGGAGCAGGCGCTGAGCATTGACCCCAATCTAGCCCTCGCCTGGAATAACAAAGGCGTTATCCTCAATGAGTTACAGCGAACTGGCGAAGCGCTGGCGTGTTATGGCCGAGCGGCAGCCATTGACCCCAATTATGCTATCGTGTGGAGCAATCAGGGATGGGTTCTCATTGCCAGGCGGCAGTATGAAGAAGCTTTGGTCTATATCGAGCGTGCGCTGGCCATTGACCCCAATCTGGCTCTCGCCTGGAATAACAAGGGAATTATTCTCGAGAACACGCAGCGTGCTGACGAGGCGCTGGCGTGTTATGACCACGCGCTGGCGCTTGACCCAGTCTCGGTCTTTGCCTGGACCAATAAGGGGTTCAATCTCAACACCGAGAAGCGCTATGAGGAAGCGCTGGCGTGTGTCGAGCAGGCGCTGGCGCTTGACCCTACGTACATTTTTGCCTGGAGTTGTAAGGGTGCTGTTCTGGACGGCATGCAGCGCTATGAAGAGGCGCTGGCGTGTGTTGAGCAGGCGCTGGCGCTCGACTCGAAGTCCGCTGCTATCTGGAACAGCAAAGGGGCTGCTCTCGACAGGTTGCGTCGCACCGAGGAAGCCCTTGCCTGTTATGACCAGGCGCTGGCGCTTGACCCCAACTTTGTTTTTGCCTGGAACAACAAGGGACTTCATCTCGGTAACGTACAGCGATATGAAGCCGCGCTACGTTGTTTTGATCAAGCCTTGGCCATTGACGCGAAAATGGCCATATCGTGGAGATATAAAGGCAATATACTCAACAAGTTAGAACGCTACGAGGCGGCGTTGCGTTGTTTTGACGAGGCCATAGCGCTTGATCCCAATGACCTGCGTGTCTGGAATGACAAAGGTGATGCGCTGAATAGCTCGCAACAATATGAAGAAGCCCTGGTGTGTTATGACCGTGTGCTGGCGCTTGATCCCAACAACCTGTATGCTTGGAATCATAAGGGAGATACGCTAAAAGCCTTAGAACGGTATGAAGAAGCGCTCGCAAGTTATGACCATGCACTGGCGAGTGATCCCCAAAGCATATACGCCTGGAACTCCAAGGGAGATGTGCTGTACACCTTACAACGCTATAAGGAGGCAGTGCGTTACTATGACCAGGTGATAGCGCTGGTTCCCATCAACATGTACGCGTGGAATGCCAAGGGGAACGCGCTTGAGCGCTTGCGGCGCTATGATGAAGCTCTAGCTTGCTTCAACCATGTGCTGGACAGTGAACCCAACCACCTTTACGCCTTGTTTAGTAAGGCGCGGACCTACTTCATTGCGCACCAGTATGAAAATGCGCTTGCCGCGTATGACGAGTACCTGATTCTGGAGCCAACTGATACTGCGGCATGGATCAACAAGGCTGACTCTCACCGACGATTGGAGCAGTATGAAGAGGCGCTGATCTGCTATGACCACGCGCTGCGTATCAATCCTCACTATGCGCCTGCCTACGTAGGCAAAGGCATCACCCTGAATGACACGAAGCGCTACAATGAGGCTCTCACCTGCTTTGACCAGGCGCTCGCCATTGATCCACTATCCTATGTTGCTTGGTATAACAAAGGGACGGCTCTGAAGAACCTGGGCAAGAGGAAGGAATCTAGCGACGCATATGAGCGCGCGAAGGAACTGGAAGCCATTTCGTAAGGAGTTGGCTTCGCGTGAAGCTGGATTCCCTGGGCGCCAGGCGCGAGTAGTCGTGTTCGTTCACTTGTGGATGAGGCGTCCGGCGGACCGGTGCGTCGCCGGACGCCCCTACGACTGTCGTATGGAGCGCATGTTAGTAGATGTGCTTGCCGGTGGCTGAGAGCGCTAGCTCGGTGGCGAGCAGGCCAGTTTTGTTTTGTTGGTCGAGGATGGGGTTGACTTCGACGAGGTCCATGCTGATGAGCTTGGCGCTTTCGGCGACGAGTTCCATGGCCAGGTGCGCTTCGCGGTAGGTCAGCCCGCCGGGGACGGGGGTGCCGACGCCGGGGGCTTCGGAGGGGTCCATTCCGTCGAGATCGAAGCTGACGTGCAAGCCGTTGGTGCCATCGGTGGCAAGGGCAATGGCCTGACGGGTGACGTCGTACATGCCCAGACGGTCAATATCGGCCATGGTGAAGACATGCACGCCCGCCTCACGCAGGAGCATGCGCTCGCCCACATCGAGGTCACGCGCGCCGACGATCACCACGCGCCGCGATTGCAGCTCTGGCCCCTGCCCGGTGGCGTTGACGAGCGCGGGGTCGCCGTAGCCGTTGAGCGCGCCGAGGATCATGCCGTGGATGTTGCCGGATGGGGAGGTGTCGCTGGTATTGAAGTCGGCGTGGGCGTCGAACCAGATCACGCCGATCTCGCCGCGCGCATGGGCCACGCCGGCGATGGAGCCGAGGGCGATGCTGTGGTCGCCGCCGAGCACCAGCGGCAGCGAGCCGCCGCGCACCGCCGCTTCGGTTCGCGCGGCGAGATCGCGTGTGGCCACCAGGATGGGGTCGAGATATTTGAGCTTGTGGTTGCCTGGCTCGCGTGGGTCCGGCACCGGCACGGCGACCGTGCCTTGATCGCGCACGGTGTGGCCGAGTGCGCGCAGCTTTTCGTTCAATCCGGCGTAGCGAATGGCGCTCGGTCCCATGTCTACGCCACGGCGATCCGCGCCGAGATCCATGGGGACGCCAATGATTGTGATGTCCATCCGTGTACTTCCATTTGCTGGGGACGGGCGCCGTTGCCCGGTAGCGCCACCCTCAGCGCGTGAGGGGGTCGCCGCCGCATACTATACTGCTTCAGTGGAAAGGTGTCCAGCGGGCAATGCCG
Organism: Ktedonobacterales bacterium; assembly: GCA_030167145.1. Lineage (GTDB taxonomy): Bacteria > Chloroflexota > Ktedonobacteria > Ktedonobacterales > JADMIN01 > SMAG-U1939. Next base: position 3,285,412 of record CP126532.1, read on the forward strand.
TCCGGTGGGGAGAGACGCCCACTCTGCATCAGGGCGCACAGTAGCCCATTGCGGCCATGCGCTATTGTGTGAACAAGGTCACAGACTGCGTAATCGGCTGGCTGTATGGTGAGTGAGGCGAACATGGCGAAGTGGCAATTCGCGTGAGGAGATAGGTGGTGGCTAGTGGACGACTTTGACATCGAGGTGACACGGCTGCGGCGGGGCAGAGATGGCGCGCCGCCGGATGCGAGCGGCGTGACGGTCGCGCCCGATCCGCGCCGCCCGCGCGGGGATTCGCCACTGACCGACCGTAGGAACACACGCACACGGCTGCTAGGCACGCTGGGCGCGGCGTGCGCGCTGCTGATCGCGCTGGCGGTGCTGGCCTCCACCGTGCCGCAGGCGCGCGATACTCTGCGTGGCATCGTCTACGGGCCGACCGCCACGCCGACGGCGACGCTGGGGCTGGGCGAACCGATCGTGTTCTTCGAGCATATGGTCCCCTGGGGGACGCTGAAGGTCAATGGTACGCAGGTGACGGTGTTAGATTTGGCGAATCCAGCATTTGCGCCTTCGGATGGATCGATAAGTTTTACAACCATTTTGCCACGCGGGCGCAATATGATTACTTACGACGCCGCGCCATGGCCGTCGCTGCGCTGTGTGCTGATGGTGCCAATTGCGGCGGGCAAGAGCACCTGTCCGCTGGTGCAACCTAGCCAAGATCAGCAGACGCATGTGATAGGCGAATCGCGGCTGGTGGACCTGGGCGCGACTGTGGATAACCTGCCGCCGGATGCGCTGGCGTCGCTGAAGAGCACAGTGACGCATCTCTTCAACGAATCCAGCGCCCCCGCGACGGTGCAGCCGGGGGAGCAGTACCTGACGGCGGATGGCACAACGGCGACGGCGCAGCAACCGCTGCTGGCGACACTCTACCGCAAGGTGTTGGATGGGCAGTGTGGCGGCATCTGCCAGGTGGAGGGCGTGTCACCCGCGCGGATCGATTTGTGGCCGGTCATCGTGGGGGTTGAGGAAGGCTATACATACACCACCACCGATGGAACGGTGATAGCCGCGAATGTGCCACTCGTGCCGCAGAAGCTACGGCAGTCGAGCACGCCAGTTGATCAGTATACGGTATCGCTGTCTTGGAATGCTGGTTGGCAAGCAACAGTTGACGAAACATATACGACTCCACTGAGCTGCTACGCCGCGACCTACTGGCTGAATGGCGCATATGGCGGCACTATCGTACCGCAGATGACGGCGCAGTGGGCGGCGGCGAATCCAGCCGATGGCTGTGTGACGCGGGTGCAATTGATCGATACAGCGAACCAAACGCAAGGGCCGCCGATGTATCTGCTCTATCGCTTCGGCCAGATGTTCGTGGTGAATCAGTTGGCGGCAAGCTACTTCACCGGCATGCCCTTCGCCAACGCCTATGCCGAGGCGCTGGCGCAGCAGATCATTGCGCAGCACGCCTGAGCATGTACGGCTGATAGAGATGATGGGCAATAGTGAGCGTGAGAGGTAAGGAGCGCGCGATGGATGACTTCGAGATCGAGCGCACGCGGCTGCGTCCTGAGAGAGATGGCGCGTCACCGGAGGCGAGCGGCGTCACGCTCGCACCCGATCCGCACCGCCCGCGCGACGATTCGCCGCTGGCTCCGCATCGCAGGAACACACGCACGCGACTGCTAGGCACACTGGGCGCGGCGTGTGCGGTGCTGGTGGCGCTGGTGCTGCTGGCCTCCACAGTGCCCCAGGCGCGCGACACCTTTCGAGGCCTGATTTCGGGGCCAACGGCGACGCCAACGGCGACACTGGGGCTGGGCGTGCCAATCGTCTTCTTCGAGCATCTGGTTCCCTGGGGCACGCTGACAGTCAATGGCAAGCCAGTGGTGGCGCTGGATCTGGCGAACCCTTCATATTCGTCAGATGGCTCCGGGAGCTTTTCGCAGATTCTGGCGCGCGGGAAGAACACGATTGCCTACGATGCGCCGCCGTGGCCTCCGGTGCGTTGTGTGCTGCTGGTGCCTATCGTGGCGGGTAAGGATACCTGCACGCTGGCGCAGCCGACCGACCAGCAGCTTCCACGCATGGTGGGTGCTTCGCGGTTAGTAGACCTCGGCGCGACGATAGACACGTTGCCGCCCGATGCGCTGGCGTCGCTGAAAAGCGCGGCGGCGCACCTTTTCAACCAATCCAGCGCGCCGGTGACGGTGCAGCCGGGAGAGCAGTATTTGACAGCGGATGGCACAACGGCGACGGCGAACCAACCGCTGCTAGCGACACTCTACCGCAAGGTGTGGGACGGGCAGGGGCAGGATCCCTGGTTTCATTGCGGGAGCATCTGCCCGGTGAATGGAGGGTCGCAGGCGCTGTCAGATGTGTGGCAGCTTGAAGCGGTGATCGCGAAAGGCTATCGCTACACCACGACCGCCGGAGCAGTGGTGCTTGCCGATGGCGCGCTGCTGCCGCCGAAGGTGACGGAGAATGGGTCCGCTGACGAAGATGCCTTTACGGCGACGTGGAATAATGGTTGGCAGGTGGCAAGCGGGAAAGTTGATAAGAGTCCATTGAGTTGTTCCGCGGAAATGTATTGGCTTGGCTACTATACCGGAGCGCCTGGCCCTCAAGAGACGGGCCAATGGGCGGCGGCGAATCCCGCCGATGGCTGTGTGGTGCGGATGCAATTGATCGATACAGCGAACCAAACACCAGGGTCGCCGATGTATCTGCTCTATCGCTTCGGCCTGTTGTTCAATGTCAACCAGGCGGCGGCAAGCTACTATAGTTATCTGCCGTTCGCGAACCCGTATGCGGAGGCGCTGGCGCAGCAGATCATTGCGCGGTACGCCTGAAAATGAGACACTGGCGCTGGCGCAGCAGATCATTGCGCGGTACGCCTGAAAATGAGACACTGGCGCGGGCGTGTAACGAGGAGGCGGGAGGGAGCGCGCGGTGGACGACACTGAGTTCGAGGTCGGGGATCTCCAGCGCGAGGACGGCGGCGAAGCTGAGCATGCGGACGCGCGCAGGGCCGGATTGTTCGCGCGTTCGCGCCGGGTGCGCGGCATCCTCGTCGTTGGCTGTGTGCTGCTGGTGGCGGCGCTGCTGCTGGCCGCGCTCCCCAACTCGCGCGATACGCTGGCGAGTCTCTTCGGCAGGGCTACGCCGCCATCCGCCACGCAAGGGGTCAAGGCCGAGGCATATTACTTCGTCAATGGCGTGCCCTGGGGCACACTGCTGGTGGACGGCCACCCGAACACTACTACTCCACTCGTTCTTCAGCCTGGCCGTTATACCATCAGCTACAACGCCGCGCCGTTCCGTCCGCTGCGCTGTGTGCTCAGCCTGCCAAAAGTGGATGCAGATACTTGTCGTATCACGTCGGTTTCGCTGCCATCTATGACCGACCAGGGGACGCCAGAGGACGGCTATGCTTCCGCGATAGATCTGCGCGCAGATCTATCTGGCCTGCCATCAGATCAGTTTCAGGCGCTGCAAACCGCCATCGAGGCTGCTGTAACAACAACGCTCCCACCCGCGACGGTACAGCCCGGCGACCACTACGAGGGTGCGGACGGCAGCGCACAGATTGCCACGCGGGCGCTGATCGCCACGATCAGTTACTATCCCGATACCGCCGCTGGGTTGGTGAATGGCGTGTATCAGGGCACCCTTTGCCGTATCATGCTCTGCCAGAGTGCGAACGAACGCTACGATCCGCAACAGGATTGGGGTGTGGAAACACCTGTCGCCGCCCACTGGCAATTCACCACGCCTGACGGCCAGGTGATCGCAGCGCCGCCAGCCAGCAATCCGAACAGTGGCGCATATGACCAGGGAGCCTGGGAGGGCGCTACCGTGCAGTGGAATAATGGCTGGCAGGTTAGCGATACCATCGCCGATCCCACCAGCCAACAGGCGTACAATGCGTCATGCAATCTCGCTGCTAGCGCCACCTACGCCATTTCGCGAGCGCAGCAGCCCACTGCCAGTAATCCTGAGGTGATGGAGGTAGATGCGGACACACCCGCATCAGGCTGCCTCATCGCATGGGCGCCCGCGCCCGCGCTCGGTGTGTACCCGAAGTGGAGCTATCTGCTCTATCGCTTCGGCGTGCTGCTGGCGGCCAACGATCAGGCGCACTACAACTTCCCGCTACTGCCCGTGGCCACCAAGGGCGAGCGTGCGCTGGCGCAGCAATGGGCGGCGCGGCAAGGTCTGGCGTGAGCGCGACGTGAGAGCAGATCATACTCAGTCCAGTTGGGTTTTCGGATCGGGGTAGTGACGATGCAAGCGAGTGCGAGAAGGAGGAACATCAGGCGAGCAAAGGTTCATCGGGCCGAAGAAAGATTTCCAGCCGCTCGCCACGCAGCACTGGGGCGGTATCGTAGATGTTGAGTTGGGCGGCAAAGGACACATCTTCGCCCAGCCCTTTGTCGCGCAACTCCTGCCCGCTTTCGCATTCCCAGAGGACCGCTTCGAGGTGATCTTGCATCGCCTGGAAGGTCGCGCAACACGCTTGCGCTTCGATGGTCTGGGCGAAAGGCAGCGCTGAGAGCACCGCGCCCGCGCCAAGGTAATCTTCCAGGGCAAAGCGCAGGATGCCCTCTTCATCAGGAACTCGCCAGCGTTCACCACACGCCAGGAGCGTGGCATTGAGCCGACTGGCGGTAGTGAGCAGGTGGGCGACAGCTTTGGCCACCGCCTGCGCGTTGACCAGCGCGCCCACAAAGAGCGCGGCGGCGTGGGCGCCATACTGGCAGCAGGTGGATCCATTGGGGGACGGCAGCACCACGCGCGTGCCTGGCTCGATCCCCAAATATGAACGCGGCGAGAGGGTGAAGCGGGTGGGCACGGACGAATGGGGGCTTGGGTTTTGGCTGTGGAGGGCAACTACGCCGCCCACGCGCTCAGCAAGGGCAGTGAACAGCGCCTCATCGGGCGGGGAGGGGTAGATCAGCGCGCCGTGGTGGACGGCGGTCGCGGCGGCGGTGGAGAAGCGCAGCGTATCTATGACGACCAGGATGTCGCCCCGTTCCGCCGCGGCTTGCGCGCCGCGTCGTCCCCAGGCAAGGTGGACGCGAGGGATCTCGCCGTTGTGTTCGTGTGGCACAGAAGGAAACTCCCTTGCACCTGTTTTCAGGGTGCAAAATCAAACTGGACCCAGTACTATTCCATTGCGTCGCAGATCAAGTTCTGGAAGTGGCGCAGAGCTTTCTCGCGCGAGAGCATCAGCTTGCCGCGCTCGAAGTAGCCGGACTGCATGCCACGTTGCACTGATTCGCAGAGCACGATGTCTTCTTCCTGCACCTGATCTATGAAGCGCACGAAATCGCGCTCCTCCTGCTCGCTGACGGCATCGGCGAAGCAGTAGTCGTAGACGGCGAGGGTGCGATCTACGGCGAGCGGCACGAAGAGATTGAGGGAGACATTGCCGGGGCCAGGGTAGATGTTGATGGTGAAGTTGGGCCAGAGGTAAGCGTAGAAGCCCTCCTGCACCCCCTGGCTGGCATCGTAGAGGTTTGCCGCTTTGCCTTCGCGTGCCGTTTGCTTCACCGCGCCGTTCTGCGTGGAGAAGTATTCGTATTCGGTGACGGTATAGTGGTTCACGTCAATCAGGTCGCAGAAGGAGGGGTGCGCCACCGCGCAATGATAGCACTCAAGATAGTTGTCCACGACGGCTTTCCAGTTCGCCCCGATCTCATAGGTCCGGCGGACACGGCGCTTGATTGTGCTGAGGTCCAGTCCGGTGGCGTCCACCAGGGCCGGCAGCTCGCCGAGATACGCGCTGAGCGGGCGGGCGGCGCGGTCGGGGTTGGCGAAGATGAACGGCCCCCAGGTCTCGACGCGCACCGGAAAGAGTGAGAATGCGCTGGCGTCGAAGTCCGGTTCGTCCTTGGAGGAGGGCGCGGCGCGCAGGGTGCCGTCGAGGTTGTATGTCCAGGCGTGGTAGTGGCATTGCAGCGTCGCGCGGCTGCCGCACTCGGCTAAGACGAGTTGCGAGCCGCGATGGCGGCAGACATTGGCGAAGGCGCGCACGTCGCCATCTTTGTCGCGCAGGATCACCACGGGAACCTCGCCGATGGTGCAGGTGAAGAAATCACCGGGTTTGGCGATCTGCTCGGTCAGGCCGACGTACTGCCAACTCTTGCGGAAAATGCGCTGCCGTTCACGCGTGAACATCGCTGGATCGGTATACCAGTCCGCTGGCAGCGTGTAGCCCTGCGCGAGGGATGCGCGAACGGAGGTCTGGGGGGTGGTGGTGGGAACGTCGGCCATAGTGTGCTGCTCCTATGAAGTATCCGCATCGTGGCGTAAGCATGAGAGGCGTGCCCCCATAGTGTCGCGTTATGCCTGGCTGCGTGTCAACTGATCGGGCTGGTGGGCGCTGAATGTGATGGAACGCATTTGGCTATGAGGTGGGGTGAGGGGGCGCTATGGCAAGCAATACCACGGGTCCAGATGCGATTGGGCAGAGCAGCGGGGCAAGCGGGCTGATGAAGCGGTTGTTCATCAATCGCGACTTCGGGCTGCTCTGGGGCGGGCAGGCGATCTCGAATCTGGGGGATGTGGTATTCGATACGGCGCTGCTGCTGTGGGTCGGCGCGTTTCTGGCGGCGGGAAAATCCTGGGCGCCGCTGGCGATGAGCGCCATTTTGCTGGCAGCGGTGGTGCCGCAGGTGGTGGCGGGGCCGATTGCGGGGGTCTTCGTGGACCGCTGGGACAAGCGCCGCACGATGATGGCGATGGATGCGGCGCAGGCGGCGCTGGTGGGGCTGCTGGCGGTGGCGGTGGACATCTCACATCTGCCGCTGATGGGGGCACGGCGGCTCCCGGATGGGTTGCTGCTGACGCTGGCCTGTGGCGATGTGCTGCTGGTCTCAATCTGCGCGCAGTTCTACCGTCCGGCGCGTTTCGCACTGGTGGGCGATCTGGTTCCAGACGACGATCTGCGCCCACGCGCCATCTCGATGAGCCAGGCGCTCGATGGACTGGCGGTGATCTTCGGGCCGCCCATTGCCGCCGCGCTGGTCTTTGGCCTGGGCGTGCAATGGGCGCTGGTGGTCAATGCGCTCTCGTTTGCGGCATCGTTTGGGTTTGCCGTCCGCATCCGCGCGCCGAGGGCAGCGCGCAGTGTCGCGCCGGGGCAGCATGGGGATTTTGCGCGCGAGTTTCGGGCGGGATTCCGTTATGTGGCGCGGCATCGGGTGCTGCGGACGCTGCTGGTCGCGGTGGTGCTGGCGTGGCTGGGGTTCGGCGCGTTGCAGGTGCTGGGCTACTTCTTCGTCACCGAAAACCTGGGCGCGTCGCCTGCGCTCTTTGGCTGGCTCGGCTCGTGCTTCGGCGTCGGCGCGGTGGGCGGGGCGGTGCTGGTGACGATCTACGGCAAGCGGATTGGGCTGGCGCGCATCCTCTGGATGTCGCTGGTGGTGTCGGGCATTTTCGTCGCCGTGCTGGGGCATCTGACCTCGATTGGCCCGGCGCTGGTGGCGGCGGTGATCTTTGGCGTGTCGGCGACGACGGTGATCATCGCGTCGGGGCCACTGATTCTGGACGTGACCGAGCGCGAGTTTGTGGGGCGCGTGACTTCGGTGATTACCCCGATTGGCAGGCTGGCGGCGCTGATTTCGATTGCGATTGCCGGGTATCTGGTGAGCGAGGTGCTGGCTGGCGTGGATATTTCGGTGCTGGGGGTGAACTTCAATGCGGTTACACTGGTGTTCACTGGCATGGGACTGCTGGCCGTCGCGGGTGGCCTCTATGCACGCGCCAATTTGGACGACGCCAAGCCGCCAGACGGAGTGGGCGCGGCGGATCACGGCGGATAACGGCGCGGCGCAGGCTCACAGCCTGTAGAGTCGGAGCGCGTTCTCGCGCAGGATTGCGCGGCCCGCCGCTTCGGCATCGGCGGCGCTCAGGTCGCCATAGGCGACGCTCTCGCCCAATACCTGGCCCAGCACGCGCCGCCCGGTGTGCGCGCTGCTCCAATGCAGTTCCGGCACGCCAACGCCGTCTGAGCTATAGAGCAGCTTCGAGACCGGCGCGACTCCTAGCGCCGCGCGGGTGAAGGCCAGCATCTCCGCATAGCTCAGGAACGGAATCCCATACGAGAGGTCGAGATAGACGTTTTCGTAGACCGCCGCCAGATAGCCGCCCTCGCGGGTGTACGGATAGCATTCGTGCAGCAGCACCACCGGCATGCCGCGATAGGCGCGCGTCTCCAGCACTGCTCGCAGGTGCAGCGGATTCGCCAGCAGCAGATCGGCGTCGGTATCGCCATAGCCGGTGTGAAACTGCACCGGAACCTCCTGCCGCGCGGCTTCGGCGAAGGCCACATGGAGCAACGTGTCGAGCAGCGGCTGGTGTGTCAGCCGTAGCACGCCGCGCTGCTCCACCTCGCGCCGCGCCTCCATGAAGCTGGCGCCGGCGTCGTGCCGATCCCAGACGCGAATTGCCAGCCCGGTGCGATAGGCGGCGATGCTCTTCAGCGCCACATAGCCCGCCGCGCGCACATCGGCGAGCGCGACGCGCAGCGCCTCTTCCACCGCGTCCAGTGTGTTGTGCGCGGCGATCAATTCTTGCATCAGCGTTTCCAGCCGCAGCATCGGCGCGACCCGGCAGCCCGCCAGCGCCGCGACCTCGGCATCGGGCATGACCAGTCCACGCGGCGGGTAGCCCTGGTCTACGAGCAGCGTTTCGATACGCGCCGCCCGCAGCAGTGCGGCGATCAGTTCGCGCGCATCGCGGCGTTCCCGCGCGGCGACCACCGACGCTTCATCCGCCGCGCAGCCGAGGAATGCTGCCATCTCGCGCAGCAGCCGGTGATAGAAGAGCGTGGTGGCGGTGTGTTCGTCGCGCATGCCCGCGTCACCGGACTCCGTGAAGTGCCGCCGCCATGCCTGCGCGCTCGTTGCTGCCTGCATCGCGTAGAGGCCGTGGCAATGGTTATCCACCACGGGAATCGCCGAGAGGTCCAGCGCATCCATAGCGGCTTTCACCTTTCAAGGCGGGCTTTCTACTGGGTTGGCGAGTGGTTCAGCCGTTCATCTGCTCCCATTGCTCGCTTGACATCTGCTCTCACCTTGCCTATCGTACATCATCATAGCGGATTGTACGCGCGCAGTGCGTCCCTTCAGCGAGCAAACGTCTTCATCCTCATCGCGAATAGCAAGGTGGGAAGGCATATGGACGCGCAAACGGTTCTCGAACACGCGCAGGTCGCGGGCGTGCGGCTGGTGCGCTTTCTGTATTGCGATAACGGCGGCATCATTCGGGGCAAGGCGACGCATATCAACGGCCTCGAACGGCGGATGTCGGAGGGCATCGGGCAATCGCTGGCGATGCAGGCGTTCGCGGGGGTGGATGCGCTGGCTTCGGTGGAGGGATTGGGACCGGTGGGCGAGTTCCGCCTGCTGCCCGACCCGGAGACGTTCGTCTTGCTGCCTTACACTCCTGGCAGCGCGATGCTGCTCTGCGACCTCTACACCGCTGATGGCCAGCCGTGGGAACTGTGCCCGCGCACGATGCTCAAGCGTCAGATCACCGCCGCCGATGCGCTGGGCCTGCGGATGAACGCCGCCATCGAGCATGAATTCTACCTTGCGCGCGAGATGCCATCGGGCTACGAGCCATTCGACCGCAGCCTATGTTACAGCAGCATCGGCTTCGACTCGTCCGCGCCGATCATCGCCGACATCGTGGCCACGCTGGATCAGCAGGGGATTCAGGTCGAGCAGTTCATGCCAGAGCTTGGCCCCGGCCAGCAGGAGCTATCCATTCAGCATGCCGATGCGTTGACAGCCGCCGACCACGTAATCCAGGTGCGCGAGACGGTGCGCGGCGTGGCCCATCAGCACGGCGTGCTCGCCTCGTTCGCCGCCAAGCCATTCTTAGACCAGGCGGGCAGCGGCGCGCACATCCACTTCAGCCTGTGGGGCGTGGCGGGCAGTGACGCGGCGGGGCGCAATCTGCTCTACGACGAGCGCGGGCGCGGCAGCATCAGCGCGCTGGGCTATCACTTCATCGGCGGGATCATGGCGCACCTGCCGGGGCTGCTCGCGCTCACCTGCGCCAGCCCGAACTCGTACCGCCGCCTGCTGCCGCACTTCTGGGCCTCGGCCTACACCGCCTACGGATTCGACAACCGCGAAGGCGCGATTCGCATCCCGTCGCCGTTCTGGGGCCGCGAGGCAGAGTCCACCAACTTCGAGCTAAAGCCCGCCGATCATAGCGGCAACCCGTATCTGGCGCTGGGCGCGCTGCTGGCCGCCGGGCTAGATGGCATTCGCCGCGAACTGGAGCCTGGCGAGCCGGTGGATGTGGACCCCGGCAACCTGAGCGACGACGAGCGCGAGCGGCGTGGTATCCATCGCCTGCCGCAGTCGCTCGACGCGGCGCTAGATGCGTTGGAAGCCGATACGGTATTGCGCGAGGCGCTCGGCTCGCGCCTTGCGGCGGCATATGTTGCGGTCAAGCGACTGGAGAGCGCATACTTCGCGGAGAAAACGCCCGAAGAGGAGGCTCGCCAGCACTTCTACAAGTATTGAGCATGACGAGCATGTGGCGCGGATGCGACACGCGCGGCTCGCGTGAACGTGGCGCGAGCGTTCAGCCGATGGCACAGGAGGTATGGTGTAATGGAAACTCCGCTTAGCCCGCTGGAATTTCTGCGACGCACGCGGCGGCTGCATCCCAACCGCGAGGCGGTGGTGGACGGCGATCTGCGGCTGACCTACGCGCAATTCTTCGACCGCTGCGACCGCTGGTCGGCGGCGCTACAACGGCTGGGCGTGCGCCAGGGCGACCGCGTGGCCTATATCGCGCCGAACACCCATGCGCAGCTCGAATCTTTCTACGCGGTGCCACAGATCGGCGCGGTGCTGGTGCCGATCAACTACCGGCTGACGCCCGACGACTTCGCGTACATCCTGAATCACTCTGGCGCGAAGGTGGTCTGTGTCCATGAGGACTATCTGAGCGCGGTGGATGGCATACGCGCGCAACTGCCGCAGGTCGAGCAGTACGTCGCGCTGGAGGGCGCGGCCCCTGGCTGGATTGACTACGAGCAGACGCTCAGCCAGACAGCGCCTACCTTCACGAAGCCGGAGATCACCGAACACGACCTGCTGACCATCAACTACACCAGCGGCACAACATCGCGTCCCAAAGGCGTGATGATTACCCATCGCAACGCCTACATGAACGTGGTGGGCACACTGATCCATGTCCATATGACGCCTGCGGATAGCTATCTGTGGACGCTGCCGATGTTTCACGCCAATGGCTGGACGTTTGTGTGGCAGGTGACATCAGTTGGCGCGAAGCATGTCTGTTTGCGCAAGGTTGAGCCAGCGCGCATCTTCGAGGCGATCAACGGCGAGGCGGTGACGATGCTCTGCGCCGCGCCGACGGTGCTGATCGGCGTGGCGAATAGCCCGGAAGAACTGCGCCGCAACGTGCGCCGGGGCGTGCAGGTGCTGACGGCGGGCGCGCCACCAGCGGCGGCGACCATCGAGCGCATCGAGGGCGAGCTTGGCTGGGAGATCACGCACGTCTACGGCCTGACCGAGACCGCGCCCTTCATCACTATCTGCGAACCGCTCCCCGAACATGCGAACCTCTCGCCGCAGGCCCGCGCGACAGTGAAGTCGCGCCAGGGTGTGGAACTGGTGACATCGGGCGAGCTGATGGTGATGGACGACGCGGGCAACGAGGTGCCGCACGACGGCGAGACGCTGGGCGAGATCGTGGCGCGCGGCAATGTGATTATGGCGGGCTACTATAACGATCCCGAAGCGACCGCCAAAGCCTTCGCGGGTGGCTGGTTCCACAGCGGCGACGCGGCGGTGGTCCACCCCGATGGCTATGTCGAGATCCGCGACCGCATCAAAGACGTGATTATCAGCGGCGGCGAGAATATCTCATCTATCGAGGTGGAGGGCGTGCTGCTGCGGCATCCCGCCGTGCAGGAGGTGGCGGTGGTGGGGCTGCCCGATGAGCGTTGGGGCGAGGCGCCGCACGCCTTCGTGGTGCTCAAGCCCGGCGCGGAGGCGACCAGCGAAGAACTGCGCCAGTTCGCCCGCGACCGGCTGGCGCACTTCAAAGCGCCCAAAGAGGTGCATTTTGTCTCAGAACTGCCGAAGACAGCGACGGGCAAGATTCAGAAATATGTGCTGCGCGGCGGCAGAGCAGCGGTGACGCGGCAATAGGCGCGCTATGATTACACCCCCTCCCCGACGTGGGGAGGGGGCCGGGGGGAGAGGTAGGTGGGCGGCAAGGGACTCGAACCCCTGACATTCTGCGTGTAAAGCAGACGCTCTGCCAACTGAGCTAGCCGCCCGGAAAATCGCCGCGAAAACGCGGCGCAAATAACACGACGTGCGGACCTCTGCCGCTGGTGCGACACTCCGCACGTCATCTATGCACTCTTGGTGCCCCCGAGTGGACTCGAACCACCACGCCCTTTCGGGCACAGGCCCTCAACCTGCCGCGTATACCATTCCGCCACGGGGGCTTGTCGCGGCTGGCGCCATTGCCGACCGCAGAGAACAGTATACACAGCAGAACGGGCGCATGTCAACGGTTGCGCCGAACATGCGGCTTTGCCTATGAGCATCGCACGACGCGCTCATGGTTGTGCTACTGATCGGCGCCGGTGGCAAGGATGCGGCGCCGCAGTGATATGGCAGAGACGAAGCGGCTGGCACAGCATGTGCGGCGAACCCCTGGCGTGCGACAGCGCATACGCGGTGAAATCAGCATCGCGCCGACGAGGCCATAGCCGCAACCCACCCGCAATAGCCCATACGATGGGAAGGAGAACGCACCATGTCCATGACGATGTTGAACGCCCAATACACCCTCAGAGCCGCGCTCGCCGCCGCTCATGGGGTTCTCGAAGCGACGATGAGCGATGTCACCGACGATATTGCCAACCGACCTGCCCCCGGCAATGCCAATCCCATCGGCGCCAGCTACGCGCACGTCGCCCTCGCCGAAGATGCCATCGTCAACGGCCTGCTCCAGGGTAAATCGCCGCTGTGGTCAGGCGCCTGGGCGGGGCGCACCGGAACCGACAAGCCGATGCCGATGGCAGGCATGGTGCAGGGCGATATGGGCCAGTGGTATCACACCGTTCATGTGGATGTCGCCGCCTGTCGGGCCTATGCGCAGACCGTCTACGCGCAATCCGAAGCCTTCATTGGTGGGGTTGATGATGCTACGGTGGCGCGCGAGATCCAGACACCCATGGGGCCGATGTCGCTTGCCACCGCGTTCACCACGCTCGTCATCGGCCACTGCAACAATCTCGCTGGCGAGATCTCGGCCATCAAAGGCGTCTTCGGCCTGCGCGGCTACCCCTTCTAACGACTACACACCTATCGCTGTGGGCGGCTCACATGGCCGCCTAAAACATCCACGCCTTGACGGCGTAGCCGTCAAGGCGGCGCTGCGGCGGGTGACGGCGCGAGCCCAACGGTGTGAGTAGAGAGGCAGATCGTTTAGAGTGCGATAACTTTGAAGCTACTGACAGCGATTTGCAAACCGTTCCAGCACTCAATACCCACTGCTCCACTTGAGAGGAACTGATTGTCCGTCGCTTGCGTTACCGTGTGGCCGTCTATCAAGAACGCGATGTGGTTGCCTTTGACTTCCAAACGGTATACATGCCATCCTGTGTCTGGCGTGTAGTTCACACTTCCCAGCACATTGCTGCAACATGGAGCATCGCCGCCCGTATGGATGTCGGCGATTCCAGAAAATGGACGCTGCGCCGAGATATTGTCCACACCGCCAATGTACCCATCTGACCCGCTATCCATGGTTATTGCTCGTGCGTATAAGCCGAAGCCCGCTGTGCAGCACCCGATATTCACGATTTGGATGCGTGCCTCAACCGCGTAATTTGCCACTGTTGGTTGATACGGAGGTGTGGCATCGGGGAAATCGTAACCACCGCTACCATTGCTCACCAGCATCCCATTGAGCACATTCCACTGCGCCGTACCCGTCCAGCCATTCATGCCGCTCGACCAGTTGGCCTGGTAGAGCACTGTTCCTGGCGCTGACGGTGCGGAAGTAGCGGTAGCTGTAGTCTCGGAAGCCGTCGGCAAAGGGGTTACTGTCTGTGAAGTATTTTGCGTAGATTGGCCGGACGGTTGCGTAGGTTGCGATGCGCTGGAGGTCGTGGCTGTATCTTGGCTTCGCAAGAAACCTAGAATCGCGATCATTGAGGCGAGAATACCGAGAACAACTCCCACACGAACCACAGTTCGCCAGACGCCACTATCATCATTCATACGTCATGTACTCGCCTTCGATTCTCATCGCAAATGCTCACGAGACGACACGACTCGTAGTTCTATACTATCAAACTGTGTCAATTGTATCCATCGCGCGGCATATGCCCCTTCATAGAATCATCCAGTACGCCATATATGTCGCGCTCGCGTTGATACATCGTCCGTTACTTCCCATGCCTGTTTCTGCGTCATGGATGAGTTGCCCTGGCATCTCCCCCAGATGTGGTACACTAGTAGCTGCGCGTAGCCGCGCCGGGGCCCATAGCTCAGCGGCAGAGCGGACGGCTCATAACCGTTTGGTCGCAGGTTCGAACCCTGCTGGGCCCACCAGCATCATACAACCGAACAACGAACGCAACGTAAGCAACGAACATTTCAGAACCAGAGACGCGAGCAGGGATCAGGCGGGGCACGCCATCTTGCGACGGACGCCCCGCCGCGCTGTGTCTGGCAGGAGCAAACGCACGTGCAATTCTTCGACCGCGCCAAAATCAATGTCACCGCTGGCAACGGCGGCAACGGCTCGCTGCACTTCCGCCGCGAAAAGTTCGTCCCTATGGGCGGACCCGACGGCGGCGATGGCGGACGCGGCGGCAGCGTCTACCTCGAAGCAAATCAGGGCATGAACACCCTCGTAGACTACCACTATCATCCGCACCACAAAGCCAAGTCCGGTGGCGCGGGCGCGGGCCAGAAGATGCATGGCGCGAAGGGCGACGATCTCGTGCTGCAAGTGCCCGTCGGCACTATCATCCGCGACGCTGAAACCAACGCCCTCATCGCCGACCTCACCGAGCCTGGGCAGCGTGTGATGGTCGCGCGTGGCGGACGTGGCGGCCTCGGCAACGTCCACTTCGCCACCCCTACCAACCAGGCGCCGCGTGAAGCCCAACGCGGCGAGCCAGGCCAGGAAGTTGCCCTGGAACTCGAACTCAAGCTCATCGCCGATGTCGGCCTTGTGGGCTACCCCAATGCAGGCAAATCCACCCTGCTCTCCGTCGTCACTCAGGCGCGCCCCAAAATCGCCAGCTACCCGTTCACCACGCTCGTCCCCAATCTCGGCGTTGCCATCGTCGGCGACCCCACCCGCCGCGACGACTACAGCTTCGTCATCGCCGACATCCCCGGCCTGATCGAAGGCGCGGCGCAGGGCGTCGGCCTCGGCCACGAGTTCCTGCGGCATGTCGAGCGCACGCGCCTGCTGCTGCACCTGATTGATGGCATGTCGGAAAAAGACCCGTGGGACGAATTCGAGGCGATCAACCGCGAACTGGCCGAATATAGCGCCGACCTCGCCGCACGCCCGCAGATTATTGTGCTGACCAAGATGGACCTGCAAGAAGCGCGCGACAAGTGGCCCGCGCTCCAGGAACGCGCCGCCGCTGCTGGCCTCTCTGCACTCGCTATCTCCTCTGCCACCAGCGAAGGTGTGCGCGAACTGATGAACGTCACCGCCGAACGTCTGCTCGAAATGCGGCGCGACGAAGCCGAGCGCAACAAACAACTCGCCGCCGAGATCTCCGCCACCGGACCTGTGCTGCGCCCGGAACCCGACGACGCCTTCACCGTCGAGCAGACGCCCACCGGCTACCGCGTCCGTGGATACCGCATTGAGCGCATCGTCGCCATGACCATGCCCGAAAGCAGCGATGGCATGGAACGCATGGAGCGCCAGCTTCGCAAGCTCGGCGTCCTCGAAGCTCTCGAAGAGGCGGGCGTCCAGCCCGGCGACACCGTTTCCTTCGGCAAAACCGAACTCATCTGGGGCGAAGAGATGTAGCGCCAGCATCCCCGCGCCGCAAGCCGCACTCTTTCTGCGCACATTTGGTGGTTAGGGATGCTGCAATATATCGTGTGTCCCTATGCGAAGCCACGTAATATGGACATCCCCCGCATGGGGTGATGTGCCATACGTGAACAGCGCGCGCCCATCATTGGCCCATGTCATCTCAAACACACCGGGAAGCCGACGAAATCCTTTGACCCGCAAAGCAGGATGAAATGGACGTTTGGCCTTCATGTCGGCAACCATATCGGCCACAGCGGCGAGAAACAGCGAACGCTGCTCCGGGGTAAGCTTGTCCCAATCGCGCCAAAAGCGCGGCGCTTCGTCATGTGTGGGCATTATTGCTGCCCAGAAGCTTGTCGGTCAACCTCGCGGGCGCGCTCCAATTCTTCGTTGCTCGCCCCAAGGTGCTGGAAAAACGTTTCAGTCGAGGGATAGGTGCTGGCTTGCCCCGCGCCCGTCTCGGCCAGCGCTTCGCGCGCGCCTTCGATCCATGCGGGATCATCCTCGAACGCCGCGTCGTATTGGGCACAAGCGCGTTCCCATGCCTCGTCCACCAGATCATTGAGCAATTCTTCAGGTGTCTGGCTCCGCTGGGCAGCCAACGCCTCGATCACGTGATATTTTTCCTCAGATACGTGCAATGTACGACCCATGCGGCTTCTCCCCCAACGTGGCTGGTGCTGTCTGCTCCAGTGTACCTCACGATACTATCATATGCCCACCTAGCCCTCTCATAGGGGCTTGCGTTTCACATCACATTAGGCTTGCCTTCGCGCTCATCAGCAGAGTGGGCAAGGCGCCAAGAACCGCCAGCATCCCCGCGCCGCCACGTTGTATACTGCCCGCAACGCATCCATAAACCACAAAACAGGAGTGAGCGGTGATTACCCTACAGCCAATGACCCCCGACGAATATGCGCGCTTCAAAGCAGACATGTACGAGGATTATGCGCAGTCGCGCTCGCGCGGGATGGGCACACCCATCGAGCAAGAACGCATCGAAGGCGCCCGCCAGATTGACGAGTTGACGAAGGACGGGCTTCAGAGCGCCACCCACCACTACTGGACGCTGCGCTCAGATGTAGACGGCAATGTCGGCGTGCTCTGGGTCTTTGTCGAAGCCGAAAAGCAGCGCGCGTTCATCTACTTCATCGGCGTAGACGAAGCCTATCGCGGCAAAGGCTACGCCGCGCAGGCGCTGACCGCCCTCGAAGCCGCCGTCAAGCCGCTGGGTGCGGCGCGTATCGAACTCAACGTCTTCGGCGACAACACCACCGCCCAGCGGCTCTACCAGCGCATGGGCTACCAGCCGTCGGCCATCTTCATGCGCAAAGAGATTTGAGCATGGTGCATCGTCTCGTGGAGTGAGGGTGATTGCTGTGATACGTATCCTCATTGTGGACGATGATGACAGCATACGGCAGGTGGTCAGATTGATACTCGAAGATGCGGGCTATATCATCTATGGCGAGGCCGAAGATGGACGAAAGGCCCTGACAAAATTGCGCGCCAGCCAACATCCGCTGGTCGTCGTCACAGATGACATCATGCCAACGATGTCGGGGCTAAAGATGCTTGAAATCGTCGCTGCGGATCCCGTCCTCAGCACACGCCACACCTACATCATGGCTACACCTGGTTCCATCAAAGATGCGCCCGTGCTGCGTGAACTGCATGTCCCGTGCCTCCCCATGCCATTTGATATGGACGATCTGCTCGCCGTCGTCAAACAAGCCGCCACCCGCCTGCCATCGGAGAATTGAGCGCGCACGCTGGCTCTAGCGCGGCTCTAGCGCGGCTCTAGCGCGGCTCTACAATCCGGCGCGGCACCGGCGTCGAAAGCACGATAGAGGTGCTGGATTGCCCGTACTGCGCCAGCCGGTCTATCAGCGCCTCCAGATGTGGAATCGAAGCCACACCCACCTTGATGATGAACGAGTCCGGTCCAGCCACCCGCGCGCATTCCAGCACCTCAGCCACGTCCCGCAGTCGCTCCGCCACCCGTGGACTCTCCTCGCGCGGCGTGCTCATCCGCATATACGCCGTGATCGGCAGCCCCGCCTTCGCCAGATTTAGTTCCGCGTGATACCCCGCGATGATTCCCGCGTCCTCCAGCTTCCGCATCCGTTCGGTCACTGCTGGCGCGGACAGCCCCACCCGCCGCCCAAGCTCCGTATACGAGAGCCGCGCCTGCTCCTGCAACGCCACTAGCAGCCGCCAATCCGATTCGTCTAGCGGATAGATGCTTTCCGAAGTCATCGTGCCATTCTGCCTTTCTTTTCGCCGTCATCCCAGCGCGACACCTGGAAATTGCCCTGTAACCACGCGCATCTGGCCATTATACTTACAACATACAGCAGCAATCATCGCAATGGAGAACCGCACATGAGCATCACCACCACCCCGTCTGACATCTCGCCCGTCACCGCACCGCTCAGCCTGACCCCATCCGCCCGCCAGGGGACCGCATCGGCCACGCTGGCAATCAATGAATTGGTTGCCCAGCGGCGCGCGGCGGGGCACGACACGTTGCACATGGGCTTCGGCGAAGCATCCTTTCCGTTGCACCCGACGCTGCACGCCGCCCTCGCGGATGCCGCCACGCGCACCAGCTATGCTCCCGTGCTCGGCCTCCCTGCGTTGCGCCAGGCCATCGCCGCCTATCTCGCCCGCACCCGCCAGCTCGACCTCTCCGCGAACTCGATCATCGTTGCGCCGGGCAGCAAGCCGTTGCTCTACGCGCTGCTTCAAGTGTTGGAGGGCGATCTGCTGTTGCCCACGCCGTCATGGGTGAGCTACGCGCCGCAGGCGCGGCTTGCGGGCAAGCGTGTCATCGGCGTGGCCACCAGCCCCGACGACGCCCACCAACTCAGCGCAGCCGCGCTCTCCGCTGCCCTGGCGCAGGCTCACGCGGCGGGCGCGAACCCACGCATCCTGCTGGTCAACAGCCCCAGCAACCCCACTGGGAGCATGTTCAGCGAAGCCGATGTCGCGGCGCTGGCGGGGTGGGCGCGGGAGAACGGCATCACGCTCATCAGCGATGAGATCTACGCCGAGCTAGCCCATGGCTGGCGTGAACACATCTCTCCCGCGCGCTTCTATCCAGAGGGGACTATCGTCACCGGCGGACTTTCCAAAGCGTTCTCGGCTGGTGGTTGGCGCTTGGGCTACGCCGCACTGCCCGCGACCGAAACCGGCGCGCGGCTGCGCGCTGCTATCCAGGCGCTTGCCAGCGAGATCTGGTCCGCCGCCGCCACGCCCATCCAGCAGGCGGCATGCGCCGCCTTCACCCCTGACGCCGAGATCGAAGCCTATGTGCGCGCTTCGGCGCGGGTTCATGGCGAGGCCGCGCATCGTATGCACACGACACTCGTAGGGCTGGACATCACCTGCCCGCGGCCCGCTGGCGCCTTCTATCTCTATCCTGACTTCGCTTCCTGGCGTCCCACTTTGGCAGTGCGCGGCATCCATACCAGCGAAGAGCTTGCGCGCCACCTGCTGGACCAGTGGAGCATCGCCACGCTTCCTGGTGTTGCCTTTGGTGATCCGCCTGACGCGCTGCGGCTGCGGCTCTCGGTCAGTATGCTCTACGGCCCCGCCACAGCGGCCACCGGCGACGAGCACGAGGCCGCGCTCTGGCGGCTACTGGCGCAGGCTGGCGACGAGCGCACTCCGACGAGTACGCTTCCCCTACCCCTGCTCGATGCCGCATGCGCCCGCTGGAGCGAGGTCGCGCAGGCGCTGGCCTAGCTGCCGCCTGGCACGATGTCTTCGCGTCCCGTCACGGCGGCCATATCGGGCAGATGCGTGGCGGCGGAGTTGATCCGCAGTTCGTTGACCACGGTTGTTACGCCGGGGATGCCGCGCGCAATCTCCATCGCCGCCGTGCCGACCTCGACTGAGCGGATATTGCCGCGCAGGTGGGCCTCGCCCAAACGCGGATACACCCCAATGCGCTGGCCTGTGGTGCGCGCGTCGTGCGCCAGGGCCAGCGAGACACTTGCCGCCACTTCGTTATCGGGATAGAGTTCGTTGTGCAACTCGTCCAGGCCGCTGACGTTCTGCAGCAGATTGTCTACCAGGCGGCGGTTTACGTCGCTCGCCACATTGCCGCGGAGCCACACCACGCCATCTATCACATAGATCCGCACGCCCGGCAAATCCACACGCAGGCGCGGATAATCGTAGAGCCGGTCATAGATCTCCTGGTGTAGCTCCTTATCGCTGCGATACGGCGTGAGCTGCGCGGACCGCTTGCCGTCCAGATGTACGCCCACCTGCTTCGCCGCCAGCGCCGTGATGAGGCCAGCATTCACCAACGACTCGCGCCCCATCCGCTCCACCACCAGATGCCGCAGCGCGTGGGTCTCACTATTGATGGTGAGTTGTTCCAGGTGGCCCAGCGCCTTGCCATCGGCATTTACCGCCGTTGCGTGCGAAAGCTCAGGACCGGCGGCCTTTGTGGATTGCTGCTGAATCTCTTCGAGGGGCACACTGACGCTCAGCGTTGTATCGTCGCCCTCCGCCAGCAGATGCGCCGGGACGTAGTAGACCTTGCCGAAGAGCATGCCGGTGCGCACGCCAGCGTGGGTAATCACGAACCGACTGGGATCCGCGACGACCGAGACGAGCTTGCCTGCTGGTCCGTCGCTGGCCTGAACCTCAGCGTCGAAGCGCAATTTGACGACGCTCGCGTACTCCGTCGGTGTGAGTTGCATCTGTTCCACGCCCTTTATCGTAATCTCTCGCACTGCTCCGTGCGGCTGCGGCATGTCGTTGCGCCGGTACTATGCGGGCACAAAGACGGCAGTTAACCTTCACTAGTGTAGCATGGAGCGTTCCGGCGGGGCAAGCAATGCGGGACTCTCCCGCCGCCGTCAATAGGTGATACTGAACTTGAACGGCGCTTCCAGCGTTTGCTTGCCGTCGGGCAACACAACTTTGACGACGATACCCCAGTGGCCCGCCATCGCCAGATCAGTTTGCCCGCTATAGACGCCGGGGGAGCTTGGCCCCACAGCGGCGATTTGTGTGCTCTGGGTGCCCATGTCCATATCCAGCATCGTCGTCTCCACGATTACTCCGGCGTCGCTGACCGGCTTGCCACTGGCGTCCTTCACCGTCACGTTGAAGGTGTTCGCGCCAAACTTCAGCGGCGTCACATCCAGCGTGATCGTGTAGCCGCTCACCTGCGCCGTATCGGTGAACGCGCCGCCCGTCCCTGGCCCAGCGGCGGGCGCGGAGG
The DNA here is from genome assembly GCA_030167145.1 of Ktedonobacterales bacterium. Lineage (GTDB taxonomy): Bacteria > Chloroflexota > Ktedonobacteria > Ktedonobacterales > JADMIN01 > SMAG-U1939. Next base: position 3,306,746 of record CP126532.1, read on the forward strand.
GCGCGAGTGATCCCGCGAAGATGCCCAGCAGCGCCACGCAGAGCAATACCGCCCCCGCTAGCAACGCCTCGCGGCGCAGCCAGTCGCGGATGCGCTCCTCCAGGGTGCGCGCCGTCGGTGGCAGGTCATCGCCACGCGGCTTCCCTCCGCCGGGCGCGCGTGGCGCGGGCGGGTCGCCGGCTGTCTCTGCGGTGTTCGCGGGCGGTGGTGTGGTCCCGGCGCTGCCCGCGCGGACCAGTGACCGCGCTTGTGCGGCATCGCCCGATGCGGCCTGCTCGTCTGGCTCCGTCACCAGCGCGCGGGCGAGACGCGGTCGCAAGAAGAACGCATGGTAGAAGCTTATCGCCACGATCACCAGGAATAGCTCGATCTTGACTGCCAGCGTCTTGCCATAGAGCGTCGTCAAGAACTGGGAGATGGAGGTCAGGCGGATGGTGGTATTGAGCGAGCCGGTGGCCGCCAGCAGCACCGCACTGACGATGGCGAACGCGCTGAACTCCGGCAGGCCCAGCGCCAGCACGCGGGCGCGCTTGAACGACGTCAGCCCACCTAGCGCCGGAATGAAGACCAGACTAATGTAGAATAGGCCGCCAATCCAGGTCGCCTCGAAGAAGAGGTGCAGCAGATCCACGGCGATGGCATAGATGAAGGTGTTGGCGGGCACGGCGGCGGCATGGCCCGAAAGCGCGAAGGCGATCAGCAGCAGCCCTGCCAGCGCACACGCCAGCCGTCCCGCGCCGCTCTGCGCCCGCACCCCCGCGACGACCCGCGCGGGCAGCCGTGGCACGCCGCGCAGCGTCTTCACCAGCTCGCGCCGCCAATCGGGGATGCTGTCCATATCATCATCGAGATCCGCGACCGCGCCGGAGGCAGGTGTGCCTGCGCGATTCGGCAGCAGGCCGCGCGTCACCGCCAGCGCGAGAATCAGCGCCGCCAGCGCCACGCCCTCGCGCAGCCACCAGAACGCGCCGAAGCGGCTGCCAAACAAAATTGCGCTTAGCACGGTGGGCGAGATGCCGCCGGAAAGCTCAAGCGCCTGCCCCACGATGATGCCGATGTCGGCGAGCAGCACCCCGCCGAGGGCATACGGTGCGAGACGGGCGAACCGCGCAGAACTTCTGCGTGCCGCCGCCAGCAGGTCAGGGTCGCGCCCGCCATCATTGGGGTTGAGGATCCACGTCTCCCAGAAGACGCCGCCCACCCAGAAGGTCATGAAGAGCAGCGCCAGCCAGGTGGAGATCGCCTGGAAGACCGTCGGGCCATCGAGCGTCGAGCCGCCGGGTGTGCCGATGCCCGCGCCGCCCGCGAAATGGCCGGTGGGTAGCACGGCGGGTATCGGCGGCACACTGCCGTCTGCTCTGGCGACGCGGAAGATGAACGAACTGCCGGTCACGTGGCCGTCGTCCGCAGACTGCGCCCGCCAGACGACGATATACGTGCCCGCTGGCAGCAGCGGCAGGCTGACCTCCATCTCTTTCGAGTTATCGGAGTCCACGTGGCTGTCGCCGCGATCTACCTCGCGGTTGGCAGGGTCCACCACGACGATTTTCGAGGTCAGTGGGTTGAGGTCTTCACTGAACCACGCATGCACCGCAGCGGGCGGCGCCTGGAGGATGGCGTTGGCTTTGGGGTCCGAGCGCACCAGCAGCGCATGCGCCGAGGCTACGGGCAGCGTGCGCCCTAGCGGGCCAACCGGCAGCAGCGAGAGAAACGCCAGCGCCACGCCCACCGCCAGCGCCAAACCAATGCGCAGGCCCCGTCCGCGCATCCGTGCCGATGTAGCGCGCCATCCTCGTATTCGCATAGCTCAATTACCGCTTTCTTCCCACGGTAGCGAAAAAGCTCGCCAGACGCGGGCGTTCATCGGACCCGCCGCGAACGCAAGCCACCGTGGGTGTGTCGTCTTCCTCTATTGTACGGGATAACGGCACATAGTACGCCAAAAGGATTACCCATCCTGGCATGGGATAGCGCAGGTCACGAGCCGAGCAGGATGCGCAGGTCACTTGCCAGTTCTTTGGGATCGAAGCCTTCGTCCAGGAAGATACGCTCGCGGCCCTGCTGGTCAATGATGTAGACACCGGTGGTGTGAATTACGATGCCGTCTGCCTGGGTGACCGACGACATATGATAGGCGCTCCACAGCGGGGCGAGTTGCTCTTGCGTGCCGAGCAGATAGCGCAGCGGGAATGTGACGCGGTTGCCCTGCATGAACGCCTGCACCGTCGTGGGCGTATCCTTGGGGTTCATGCTCAGCCCCAGCCAGATCACCTTGTTGGTATCGGCGCCAAGAAAGCTCGCCGTCGCATCCATATATTGCGCGGTCAGCGGGCATTCCGCGTGGGGGCAGAGCGAATCGAAGAAGGTCAGCACCACTGGCTGGCCGCGAAACTGGCTCAGCGAGACGGTCTGCCCGTTCTGGTCCTTGAGTTGAATATCCGGCGCGGGCGTCTTGCCCAGGTCCGTGCCTTGCAGCGTGGTGGCCGGTGGCGTTGTGCTGTGATTGGCGTACGTATCGGCGAGACGGTTGAAGAGCAGCACCGTGCCGCCCAGCAGCACCACCAGGGCGATGGTGATCACCCGCGACATCGTGCGCTGATTCATGGTTGCGAGCTTGAGCATGGTTCTCTTTCCACTTTCCCGCTCAAAGATGGATGGCAGCAGATGATTTCGTGGTGCGCGTTGCTCCGCCGGGGGCGCTCTCGGCCTGCGCCTCGCGCTCGTCGGCGGCGAGCCACTTCGCCAGCACCGTAATCATAATGATAAAGAAAATGATCGTCCCCGGCACATCCATCGCCGCGCCTGCCAGATGTTGGTCCACCAGCACCGATGGCGCGTCCGCCGCGCGGGGCAGCGCGGCATAGAAGCGATACAGCGGGCCAGTGGAGAAGACGAAGACGCCACCCAGCACATTCAACACCAGCGCCGCCGCCGCCAGATACAGCGCCTGCATCGGATAGCTCAGGCGCGGGCCACGTGAGCGCGCCAGCACGCGCGCCGGGATGATCTGCGCCCAGAAGAGCAGCGCCACGCCCAGGAACATCAGATGCTCCATGATGTGTATTGGCTGCTGTTCCAGCGCCAGATCGTAGAGCGCGGGCACATGCCACGCCAGGAAGACGCCCAGGAAGAGCGCCAGACTGACACGCGGCTCGGTGAAGAAGCGCGTTAGCGCGTGCCCCACGCGCCAGGGCCAGCGCGCCCGCAGCGCCCAACTCAACACGCCGCGCCGCGTGCCAGTGGGGACCGCGCGCCACAGTGTCCATGTGGGCAGCCCCAAGAGCAGCAGCGGCGGCGCGACCATGGTCAGCAGATCGTGCTGCACCATGTGGACCCAGAGCAGCTTTCCCGCTTGCAGGTCCACCTCGGATTCGAGCGCGATGAGAATCGTCAGCAGCCCCGCGAAGTAGGCGGGGATGCGCCACCACGCCAGCCGCTGAGCGAGGCCGTGCTTGGTCACGTAGTCTAGTCCGCGCACATAGAGCAGCGCAGCGGCAACCAGGCCGAGCAGCACCATTGGCTCGAACGACCACGTCGTCAGAAATGCTCCGATGTCCACCAGCCACCGCCTGTTTCCGTTGTGATGCTCAACCGCTCCGCTACTGGCATACCATAGCATCCGCTCTGCCGCATGGTGCGATTGCACCATATCTTGTGTTGCGCTGGCCTCTCGGTGGGGCGGACATTCCTGTCTGCCCTCCCACCCATCACTGACAGACAAGAATGTCTGTCCTACTGGTGATGCTGTAGTGGTGGGGCGGACATTCCTGTCTGCCTACCGCACTTATGGCAGCACTGTGCGCCACACCGCGCCGTTGTTCACCGTCAGCGCCACGCCGACGGGATACGAGAAGCCCGCATAGGCCACGCTGGGGCGCACGGGGTCGGCGGTGATGACGCCGGGATGCTGGCTGGTCGCCGTCGTCGCCTTCCAGGTCGCGCCGCCGTCGGTGGTGGCGTAGACCGTGGTGCCGGTGATCGCGTAGGCCGCGTTGGGGGTCGCCGCGCAGGCCACGACCGCCGTGAACGATTGTTGCGTGTTCGCCAGCGCGAAGCTTGCCCCGCCATCGTGCGAGAGGTACAGCCCGTCGTCGCCGCTGACGTAGACATTGTTCCCCGCCAACGACACCGAGAAGACGCCGTGGCTCACCCCCGGCGCACCCGCCCAGGTCTGGCCGTTGTCGTTGCTCACGAACAGCCCCGTCGAAACGCTCCACAGATACAGCCGCCCCGGATGCGCCGCGTCGCCGGTGACGCCGCTGGGCAGTGTGACCGGCACGGGCGGCAGCGCCTGCCATGTCGCGCCCGCGTCGTTGCTGGCATAGACGCCCGAACTGCCGAGCGATGGGATGATTGCGTAGACCTGCCCCGGACTACCCGAACCCGCGCCAATGCTGAAGATTGCCCGCGAGTCGAAGGCCGAGACCGGCGCGGCCAGCCGCCACGTCGCTCCGGCGTCGGCGCTGGTGTAGATGCCGGAGGTGGCCCGCGCCGCCTTGGGATTGTCGGGGCGCGGCTCCGCCAGCAGATAGACGCGCTGTGGGTCTACTGGACTCTGCGCCAGTTTATAGAGCATCAGCCCGTCCATCGCCTGGCCCGCGCCGCCCGCCACCTCGCGCCACGTCTTGCCGCTATCCGCCGAGCGGTACAGCCCGATATGCGTCGCCAGCAGGATCGTGTTCGGCACGCCACGCAGCGCCAGCAGGTCGTGCAGGTGGTTCTGCGGGCCGCCATACGCGCCGCTTGTCGTGCTGGAATCGCCGCAGCCACCCAGGATGCCGAGCAACGCCGCGAACATCGCGCCGTAGATGAGAAGGCGGCGGACGCGAGAGGGTGTCCACCGGACGCTGCTACGAGAGGGCTGGGTCATGGCGTATGCTCCGTGTTTTTGGATGCTGGCAATCTGCGATTGCGGCGGATGGTGATGTAGATGGCGTAGGCCGCCGCTGCCAGGAAGATCGCCACGACGATGTAGATGATGATATTCGCTGTTCCCTGGTCCAGCGCGGGCGGATATGCTCCGGTGATGATCGCGTGCGGTGCGCCGCCGACGGTGATCGTCGTCAGCGTTTGCCGTGCGCCCACATCCAGCATCGCCACGCGCCCCGCGTCGCGCTCGGCAACGAAGCCCAGCGCGCCGTCAAAGGTGATCGCCACAGCGGCGGGACCGCCCGCGAACGCCATGGTACGTTCTGGCTGTGGCGGGAGTGTCGCGGGCTGGCCGGGATCGCCCGCCGCAACCGGCGCCAGCACATCCACCACGCCCGCCGCCGGATCGGGCACATACACTTCGCCGGTGATGGCGTCGTAATCCATCTGGCCGGGCTGTCCGTGCAATTGTAGCAACGTGCCCAGTAGCGTGTGGTCAATTATGCTGATGCCCAGCACCGTGCCAGCGCGCGTACTGACATAGGCGATGCCGCCCGCTGAGGGAATCACCACGCCCACCGGCCCGCCCGGCGCGGTGATGGTCGCGATGACCGCGCGGCGCTCGGTGCTGATCACCGAAACCGTATCGCTGCCGGTATTGGCGACGTAGATTTCCGCGTCATTGGGATTGGTCTCGCGAATGCCGCTGCCCAGCCCGGCGATGGCCAGCCCAGAAGGCTGCGCGCCAATGGGAATGGTGGCCACCGTGCGCCGCGCATCGGGATCCAGCACGGTGACGGTATTGCCGCCGCTATCGGCGACATAGAGCAGCGGCGCATTCGCCGTGAAGCCGATGACGACCGATTTCGGTCCAGGGCCAGCGGGCATCGTCGCCGTGACGCTGAGCGACCGCGTATCCACAATCGCCACCTGATTTTTAGCGGTCTGGGGAATATAGGCGTAGCGCCCATCGGCGCTCAGCAGCACCGAAGCCGGATCGCCGCCGATGGTCACGTGCCCCGTCACCTTGCGCTTGGCGATGTCTATCACCGTCAGATCACCGCCGCCGGAGCCGCCACCCACCACGTAGGCGAGGTTGGGCGCGCCGCCGTCGGCGCGCACAGCGGCGCTGGGCACGAGCGCAAGGGCTAGCGCCAGCGCGAGCAACGGCACGAGCGGCACTGCTGCCAGCCGGAGGGAACGCGCGTGGCTGCGTTGGGCGTAAGCGCTCATGTATCTACTTTTCCCTAGCTCACTATCCAGAAAATCGCCCGCCGGTCTCCACCGTGCGAGCGGTTCCAGTGTATCACAGGCGTCCAGTCAGTTCGCCAGCTTCTCGCCAAACAATTGCCTGAACATTGGCGCACGCCCGTCCTTGACCGTGGCACACAACCGCAAGATTGGGTAGACTATGAGATGGTCGGGAACACTCTCCGAAGAAGGCGGAACCGTCATCATGCTCGCATCTATCCCCCTGTGGCTAAGCTGGAACTTCGAGCCGGTCGTCGTGTTGGCGCTGGTCGCGCCGGTGGTGGCGTACTTCTATGCGCTCGGCCCGCTGCGGCGGCGCTATTTCCCAAAGGAGCAGGTGGACCGGCGCAAGGTGGGCTTCTTCGTCGTGGGCATGGCGCTGCTGGCGGTCGCGCTGCTCTCGCCGCTGGAGACAGTGGCGATGAGCTATCTGCTGACGGCGCATATGCTGCAACACATGTTCCTCTCGGTGATCTGCCCGCCGCTGATTCTGCTGGGCCTGCCGGGGTGGATGATCGCGCCGCTGTTTCGCGGGCCGGTGGCGCGGCGCGTGATTCGCGCGCTCACGCATCCGGTGGTGGCGTTCGGCCTCTACAACCTGAACATGTGGGTCTGGCACCTGCCGCCGCTCTTCGACTCGTCATCGAATGTGGTGGCTGTAGGCGTCAATCAGATGGTGGATAACGCGGTGATCGTCGGGGCGTTGCTGTTCCTGGCGCTGTGGGTCGCGCCACGGCTCGGCGGCCCGGCGCGGGCGAAGCGCGGCGCGCAGGCGGTCTCGCTGGTGAGCGCGGCGCTGATCCTGGGCATCGTCATCATGACGGCGCTGGGCGCGCTGAGCGTGCCCACGTGGGGCGGTGTGTTCCAGGCGCACAATCCGCTGCATACGCTGATGACGGCGATGTTCTTCGGCACGGCTATGCTCTACTGGATGCCGATTCTCAGCCCGATCCCCGAGATCGCGCCACGTCTCGCGCCGACGGCGGGCATGCTGTATATGTTCCTGAGCACCCAGCCGATGATGGCGCTCGGCGCGCTGCTCACATTCGCGTCGAATCCGCTCTATGCGCGCTACGCTGGCGCGCCGCTGATTCTGGGCTTCACGCGGCTGGGCGACCAGCAGTTCGCCGGGCTGACAATGTGGCTGCCGATGGATATTCCGCTGATCATCACCATTAGCATCCTCTTCTTCAAGTGGATCGAGCGCCAGGACTACGAAGAGCGCCTCGCCGCTGGCGAGTTCGACGAGTTCTACCCCGCTCCACCGCTCGTCCCTACCTCCAAGCCAGAGTAGCCCGCACTCACGCCTGCCCGTCGCGGTTCTCTGGCAAGGGGTCGTCCTTAATCTCAGGCAGCGGTGTATTGGCCAGCGCCCCGTAGAGTTCATCGAGTGTCGCGGATGCTGGCAAAGGCGCGGCGGTTTGTGGTGCGAACACTACTGCCATCATCGCCACAATGACCATGTACAGCGCAATCTGCAATATTGCAAAGAATGAAAGTGCTTGTTGGTCTATCCACGCATTAGCCCAGGTGAGAGCGATTCCCCCCACCGCGCCAAACGCCGCGCCCCACGCCATCCTGCGGAACACCCATCGCTCGCGCAGCAGGCGCACCCCACCAACACCGAGTAGCGAGACGAAGCCCACTACAGTGGGAATCAGGAACAGGTTTGTTATCGGGCCAAACATAGTGACCGACGCGTTAAGCCAGCCAACAATGAATGTGGCCTGCGGCAGCACAAGCAACGATGCCAACACGACCATGCCACCTAGAGCAATGCAGTAGTTGCGGAAGCCTATCTGCCGCGCGCTGCTGTGTCGTCACATCTATCGCCATTGACTCGTGCTCCCTCTTGCTACATGCCTCCATTATGCGTCATGGTTGGCGTAGCTTGTCCAATAGCTAGCGGCACGGAAAGGATACGGGTATACTAATGCATGGCGCTCCCATTGATCGAGGTGGAGCCTTCAATGGACTTGTTCAGGCAGGCAGACATAAAATAGGGGAGGAACTGTGATGCCCAAATTGACCATTGTCGTCAGTGACACCCAATGGGCTTGGCTCCAGGATTTGGCGCGGCAGCGTGGACAGACAGTGGAGCAGGCAGCAGAAGCTATCTTGAATGATTTGATGGACCCAGAACATAGGCAGCCGCCACGTGCAGCGGAAGAGACACGTGGCATTGCCTCGGCGCTAGACCTTGTTGGACTAGTTGATGATCCCGCTATTACTCCGCTTACGGCAGAGGAAATGGATCAACTCCTCACGCGTGAAGCGATCAGCACTCATGATGATTACCCCTGCTAGTCTCTTCGTTGATATGTCGGGCTGGACCAGCGTCATCCACCGCCAAGATCCATTCCATAGCGAAGCCGAACGCATCTATCTTGCTGCGCTTGGAAGCAATCGCGGCCTCGTGACAACGGACTATGTGCTGAGCGAACTTATACCACTGCTGAGGTCGCACTACAAAATGGCGCGATCCACACTGCTCGCTGCCGTAGACGCGATACTTACGGATCCCCGCATTGCGGTCCAGCGTACAGATTCAGCGATATTTGATGCAGCCTGGCTCCTCTTGAAGCAACGACCGGACAAAGAATGGTCTCTTGTCGATGGCATCAGTTTCGTTGTCATGCAGCGGCTGGGCCTGCACGAAGCGCTTACTAGCGATCACCATTTTGAGCAGGCGCATGTAGTGCGCCTGCTCAGGTGACATGCTCCCCATCCCTAAACGATGGATTGCTAGCATTCTTGCCAAAGTATGTCCTCTATGGCCCGTACCCACCGCTGGAGCCGCCGCTATTCTGCGAGATGTCCGGCGTCGCTACGTACCACTTCCCCGCGAAGCCCTGGCCGTAGGCGTCTTCGGAGTCCTCATCCTTGGTGTAGGCATACAGCGGATGGCCGTTATAGGTCGCCTGCCGCCCGTTCGCGCCATCCATATAGCTGAGCATGCCGGAGAGCGTCGCGGTGGTGGTCGGTATGCCGCCAGGGGTCAACACCGGCGGCCAGAGCTGCGCGCAGCTTGCTGTACAGGCTACCGTGTTGGTGGTGTCGGGGACGAAATAATAGAGCGTCTTGCCTTTGTCGTTGGCGAGGACCGTCGTTTCCTTGCCGGCAACTTTCGCCATCTTGATTGAAATCTCCGCCTTGGGTCCCGCTGGCGTGGCGGTGGCGGCGACTGTTGGGCTGGCGGCGGCGCTGGCAGGGGTTCCGCTCGCGGTGCTGCCGCAGCCTGCCAGTATCAAACCCAGGCCCAGCAGGCCAAATGTGAGACTCAATACCGTGCGTCGCATGGGGGCGTCCTCCCTGTCTGTGACATCGAAGCATCACGTCATTGCACAGGGAAGTACGCCAACATGTTACAAATTGCGGCCAAGGAACTAGTTAGCGGTGATTATAAAGCTCCACCTGCCAGCGCCACTCTGAGTGGTCCGCCGCGTTCCACCACGCTTTGAGGATGCCCACCTCGCCGCCCGGAAGAATCACCGGTGTTTCCAGATCGGCATCCGTGGGCCAGCAATCTTCGCGTGCTATACGCTCTCCCGTGCGCCGCAGCCGCGCGATGGGCGAGCTGAGTGTACGCGGCAGATCCTGGCCTTTGGCGATCAGCATGCCGCTCGCGTCCAGCACCTCTACCGTCAGCTTTTCTGGCGCGGCATGCACCAGCAGCGTGTCGGTGGCGTCCAGGCGGCCCCGCGCGAAGGAGACGCCGACCGCCGCGACATCGGGAATCCACAGATCCCACACCTGAATTGGAGGCTTCTGCGCTTCTGCCATGGGTTCGCTCCTTTGTTACGAGATAAGACAACATGTGCATCCGCATGCTATCATCAAAACAACGCGAAACGGGGCGAGAAACGAGGGATACCACGATGGCGAACGATGCGCTCGTGGAATACGAAGCGATTGCCGACGAACTGACCGCCACATCGCCGGTGGTGCGGGGCAAGACCTTCGGTATGCCCTGCCTGAAGGAGAACGGCAAGCTCTTTGCCGGCTTCACCCAGGGGGCGATGGTCTTCAAGCTCCCTCAGCCGCACCACGCCGAAGCCCTGGCCCTGCGCGGCGCACACCTCTTCGACCCCTCTGGCGAGGGGCACGCGATGAAAGAGTGGGTCGTCGTGCCCGCCACCCATGCCGCGCGCTGGCTCGATTTCGCGCGCACGGCGCAGCGCTACGTCGCGGCGGGGCGCGCGAAATGACGCATCGCCCCGCCACCGCGCGGGGCATGCTTGCCTGCGGCTGTTCTCCCGCTTCCTTGCGGATGCTGCTCTGTAGGGGCGCACGCCGTGCGCCCCTGTACGCGGGGTAGCTGGCGGGAAACTTACTTCGCCGCCGTCGTGGGTGAGCGCCGCGCCAGGAAGAACCCTGCCGCGCCGCCGACGATCAGCCCGGCCACAGCGAGCAGCGCCGCCACCAGCCCCGAAACTCCTGACGAAGACGATGTGGTGGGCGTCGTTGGCGCTGACGAGGTTGAGGTGGCCTTGGGGTCAACCGTGAAGGTATACGCGCCGATGTCGGCTTCGCCGTCATCCGCCGAGACGGTATGCCACTCCACCAGATAGATCTCCGAGTCCGTGCCCGTCATATTCACGTGCATCGTCTTCAAGTCGGCGGTGTCCACCGTCGCGCCACTGCTCACTTGCTTGCCAGCCGAGTCGTAGACGATCACATCGCTGCCCTGCGGATTCACATTCTGCGCGAAGTGCAGTGTGATAACTGTCGGCGCCGCCTTGACGATGGCGTCCGGCCCCGGATCGGCGCTCACCAGATAGGCGTGCGCCGACGCGATAGCGGGCACCGCCAGCGCGAGCAGCGCGCCTATGATCACCGCACATGCGCCCAGTGCGCCTTTGCGGAGCCGTCGCACTCCGGGTCGTCGTCTCTCAGTAGCGTGCGTCTTCTCCATCACCGGGTATTCCTCATTTCTGTGGTATCGGGCGGTTAGTGTCTCTGATTCGCTTCCGCTCTGCCACACATGTGCGCGCTGCCGAAGCTACAAAAGGAGTGTAGTGGATGGGCTGGCAACGCCACATCAGGCGCAATCCTGATTTTCCACTGGAAACACTACTGAAAGACGCCACAAAATACCGCACTATCGCTTCAACGTTCAGGGTCCACGAGTCCACGGCGCACCGCGTAGCGCACGAGATGCGTGATGTCGCGCAGGCCCAGCTTTTCCATCACGGCGGCGCGATGCGACTGCACGGTTTTGATGCTCAGCGTGAGCCGGTCAGCGATCTCCTGATTGGTATAGCCCTCGGCGACGAGCTGCAACACCTCGCGCTCGCGTCCGCTCAGCGTCTCATAGGCGTCGCCCGCGCCGCTCTCGCCGCTTGCGCTGCCGACCCGCGACGTATCCGCGCCACGCTCAGCGTACTCATTCACCAGCATATGCGCCACGCCTGGCGACAGAAACGACTCGCCTCGCGCGACGGCGCGCACGGCGGCCACCAGATCAGCAGCAGCGGTCCGCTTAATGACGTAGCCCGCCGCGCCTGCCCGCAACGCACGAAAGAAATACTCATCCGCCTCGTGCATCGTCAGGAACAGCACGCGCGTCTCCGGTGTCTGCTGGCGGATGCGACGGCACGCCTCTACGCCATCAAGCTCCGGCATCGAAATGTCCATCAGCACCACCGTTGGGCGCAGCCGTTCGGCCTCCGCCAGCGCTTCGTAGCCAGTGCGCGCCTCACCCACCACGGCGATATCGCCTGCCAGCGCCAGCAGCGCCCGCAACCCATCGCGCAAGATGTCGTGGTCATCGGCCAGCAACACCCGAATCGTGCCGCTTGCCGCCGTATTTTTCGTCGTATGCTCAACTTGAGACAGATGTGCGCTCCTCTCCTGGCTCCCCGCTTGTTGCGGCGGTGCGAAGCGCAACCATCCCCGCCGGCAGTGGCGCCGTCGCGTGGACCGTGCAGCCACGGCCCGGCTGTGAGCGCACCTGCAGCCATCCGCCCAAGGGATGCAGCCGTTCGCGCATGCCTTGCAGGCCAAGGCCACCCGTGTGCCGTGCGTTCCGCAGCGCACTCATCTCCCGCGGATATGCGAAGCCGCGCCCATCATCGGCAATGGTAAGCGTCACCGTTGCGGCGCGCTGTGTAAGCGCCAGCCGTACATGTCGCGCTTGCCCGTGCCGCACCGCATTCGTCAGGCTCTCCTGCGCGATGCGATAGAGCGCGATCTCCACGTCTTCTGGCAAACGCTCGGCCTCGTCGAGCCGCACCCGCGCCCGCACAGCCACACCTAGCCGCTGCCAGGCATCCTCAGCCAGCCAGCGCAATGCGGCGGGCAGGCCGAGATCGTCGAGCATCGGCGGTCGGAGTTGCCGTGAGAGGGCTTGCACCTCTGCGAGCGTATCTTGGGCGAGCGCGCTCAGCCGTTCCGCTTGCGCCCGCGCCTGTACCGCCGCCGCGCTCGATTCGCCGCCCAGCCGTTGAGCGATTGCCTCCGTATGCAGCATCAGCGCCGTCAGGCTCTGGCCGGTCTGATCGTGTAATTCCAGCGCGATACGCCGTCGCTCGTGTTCCTGTCCGCGCAAGACCCGCGCCGCCGTCTGGTCGCGCGCCAGCGCCAGGCGGTCGAGCATCGCGTTGAAGCCGCGCGCCAGTGCCTCGGCATCGGGATCGCTCTCGCTCGCCTCAGCGCGCGCCTCCAGGTCGCCGTCTTCGACGGCACGAATCGTGGCCAGCACGCTATGCAGCGGCGCGAAGGCCGCGCGCAGGAGGAAAAAGTTTACTACCAGCCCTAGGAGTCCCGCCATGGCGATGAACAGCGTATCAATCAGATAGTGATAGGTTTCGGGGTTATGCTGCGTAATCCACCAACCAGCGGCGGTATCCAGCAGGATGATCACGCTGTTGGCGATAATCACCTTCTCGAAGATAGAGAACCGGCGCACACCAGCGCGCTTCGGCAGCACCGACACTACGCGCGCCACTCGCCCGAATGCTGTTCCCACTGCCGAGGGCAGCGCGCTCATGACGTGGCGCTCCTCTCCAACGGCGGATGCGCCAGCGTCGCGGCGCTCGTCGCGGATAGCGCGGGCAGCACGGTAAACTGGAGCGAGGTCTGCCACATGGGACGCCCTGGCGTGCTGACTGAGACGCGCACCCACCAATGGCCGGCCATATCCACGTGCAGTGGCAGCGCGAAGGCGCCAGCCTGGTGTGCGTTGCCTGGCAATGTGGCGGAGCGCGTGCCCATCGTCATCGTCGCCATATCCCAGATGGCGGCGACCTCCGCCCAGGGGCCGTCGGTTGCGGTGCGGTCGGCGTCATCTGTCAGCACGATGATCACCTGCGGCGTCTGACCAGCATGCGGCGTACTCGGCCAGAGATAGGCATGGACCTGCAGTGGCCGCGATGCGGCATGCCAGACTGTCGCCACTGGCAGCGCTAGCGCCAGCAGCACTGCCAGCGCCAGCACGCCCCAGACGGTGCGCCGCACACGCGGCAACGGCTGAAACGCACCGCGTGCGGCTGGCTGCGATGTCATCGTTATTGCCTCGTCTTTGCTTCTGTCTTCAATGTTTCCTCTCGGCATGCAGCATAGAACGCGACCATATGCTACGTCCATGCGGAGAAGTACGGAATCAGGTGCGGGAACACACCCGACTGCGCTTGCTTTAGGTTTGATGCGCACAGCGAAGTCACTCAATAGTAAGCGGGCGTGAGCCGCTTGGTCAGAACGGTGGCAGGCTCACCGTGCCGCGAAGCGATCTCCTCGACCCATTCGTAGCCAGAACGCCGATAGAACGCGACCGCTCTTGCTGTTTCCGTACCGACCCACACCTGCGCGATACCAACATTGATCGCCCAACCCTCTAGCGCTGCCATCAATGCCTGCCCGATGCCCTCGCCGCGCTGGTCCGCGCGGACAATCGTGCCGACGATCCATGGCGACCGGTCGCGTCGTTCTTCGAGATCGAATTCGTGCAGGCCGACACCGCCGAGCACCTCTTCGCGGTCTCCGAGCGCAAGAAACGCCACTGGCACACGTGTACGTTCCACCGCTTGCGCCGCATCCTCAACCCACCACGACAACGCCTCACGCCCTGGCTCATCGCCCCATTCACGCCAGTGCAACTCTGCCCACGCGGCGGCAAGCCCCGGCATATCGGCCAGGAGCGTAATCGAAGAGATAGACGACATGACGTCCCTCCCTGCCTAAACCGCGCACACCATGTAGAAGTCCAGTGGGCGGCGCGCGCCAGCCACCATCACTCGTGCGCCGAAGCGACAATAGAGGTAGTCGGCGTCTTCGCTATCGGGGTTATGGGCTTCGGACTAAGCAACTCCGCGCTATCCCAGGTGGGGCCGACGCCGGGTGGCGCGACCTGTGGCGCGATGTGGCGCAGCCCGCGCTGGCGCAGATAGTCGCGCACCTGCGCGCGGGCGAGATCGGGCGTGTTGTTGGTGCGGCTCAGATGCGCCAGCCAGACCCAGCGCGGCCCATCGTCCAGCACACTGAACAGCGCAGCCGATGCCTGCTCATTCGAGAGATGCCCCGTCGGGCCGAGGATGCGCCGCTTCAGATGCCAGGGATACGGCCCCGCGAGCAAACGATCTTTGTCGTGGTTGGCTTCGAGCACGATCAGATGCGCGCCGCGCATCGCCTCCACCACCGCCGCGCCCGCCTCGCCCGTATCCGTCACCACGCAGACCCGCCATGCGCCCGTCGCGAGCAGATAGCCGCAGGGCGCGACCGCGTCATGCGAGATGGGAAAGCTGTGAATATCTAAATCGCCCAGCTTCGTAGATTGTGCCACTGGCAATTCGACCCGCTCCACCGTGCGCGCGGCTGCTGGCGGCTGGGCGCTGGCGGCGCTCTGCGCCAGGATTGCTGCCAGGGTGCGCGGATCGGCGACCAGTGGTATCCCATACTGAGCGGCAAACGCCACCGCGCCGCAGGCATGATCTGAATGTTCGTGGGTCAGCAGAATCGCGTTGATGCTCTGCGGCGTCACCCCAGCCTGACGCAAACGGCTCGCCAGGATGCGCGGACCAAAGCCCGCGTCCACCAGCACCGTCGTCTGGCCCGCCTGAACCAGCAGCGCATTGCCGCTGCTGCCGCTGCCGAGTGACACCGCACGCACGTCGCGCCGCTCCCTCTTGTCGCACGCATACCCACAACCACGCCGATTGTTCTGCTATCGTACATTCGTTGATGTGCATGACGCAAGTTCTAAAGTACGCAACGTCAAGGCCATCTCAGCGAAACATCGGCCAGCAACGAAAAATGAACTGGCGACGTGCGTTATACGATAAGATGCGGATGAGCGCGCCGTACTGGCCGTACTGCGCGCGAGACGGGAGCGGACGCATGGACCAATCGCCAGATCCAGATAAAGACTCTGGGAAGCCAGTGCTGCGCTGGGAAGATCCCCGCGAGAAGCGTCTGCGTGCGTTGCGCGATCTGGCTGCCAGTGCGTCGCATCCTGGCGCGCATCCCACCGGCGAGACTCCAGCGACCGTCCCCGAATCGCTTGCGCCGCCAAAGCCGCGCGCCCACCGTTCGCGCTGGCTGATCGCCGTAGCCGGGCTGGTCTGCGTCGCCATCATTGCAATTGTCGCCATCCGCGCGCTTTCTATCGGACAACCAGATGCAAGACTGGCTGTGTCATTCGCTAAGCCGGGGGCCGATGGCTTGACCTGTCCGGTGGATGTGCGCTGGTCGCCACGCGGCGACCGTATTGCCGTGCTCGGCTATGCCGGTAGCTGCCCCAGTGCCACCACATCCGGCAATGTGCGTGCCTCCGCCGTGGTGCTGATCTACGACGCGCGCACCATGAAGCTTGCCAAGCGCCTGCATCCCGATGATCTCATCGTCAGCAGCCATCTTCGTGAAGGTGACTCCGCGACTACCAATTCAACCCCACCGCCGGTCGTCTACCGCAGCATCATCTGGTCGCGGGATGGCACACTCCTGGCGCTGCCCTTCGATGTGATCTCACAACAAGGCACGGCGGGCCTGCCTGTGCCCGATGATGTCTTGCTTACCGATCTCAACGGCTCCTACGACGCCATCACAGGGAATGTCGGACATGCGGATGTACCCGGCGGTGAAGTCTTGTGGGATATGCGCCAGGGTGGCGCAACGAGCGGGAACAACTTCCTGATTCCACCGCCCGCGCTCGCCTACGCCTGGCAGCAGAACGATGTGCTCACCGCACAGAACCGCCTCGACAACGGGCAGCCCATTGTCGCGCCGCCGCTCGCTCCAATTGGCAACCCCTACGCCGACCCCACGTTCACCGCGTGGCAGCCGGGGTTCATCTTCGTCTTGCCGCCCGATGTCTCGAATCCGAGCGGCCCCAACACCTGGAAGTATTATGCCGCCTACGGCGCGATGACACCCGATGGGCAGTATCTCATCGCGCCCATCATCCACCGCTACAATGTCGCGCCGCCTGGGCAGCCGGGCGGCACGGATACAAACGTGCCAACGCTGCCACTGCGCGATGCTGCGCTGCGGGCGGTCTTTGGCGCGGCAACGGCCAGCCAGAACACCGGCGGCTCTGGCACGGCGAATGTCGCGTGGCGTCCCAATGGGCGTGTGCTGGCCGCGCAACTCATCCCCGCGGGCGACACAACGCCTGCCCACCACGCCGTCATCATCTATGCCTGCGCCACCGGCAAGATCGTGGCGGCCCTCACGCCGCTGGCCGATGCCGCGCATGCGCTCAGCGCGCCCGCGAGCGATGCCTTCGCCCCGCTCCAGTGGTCGCCCGACGGTACGCATCTGCTGCTGCTCGACCCTGCGCTGGGCACACTGACGGTCTGGGGGCCAACGCAACTTCCGCGCTAGCGTATCCCTGACTCATCCCTAGCTCGCCGCCAGCCCCAGCAGCGCCGCCGCGTTGCCGCCCAGCGCCAGCGCCAGTTCGGCCTCGCTCAGGCCAGCCGAGCGCGCATAGGCCAGCATGCGCCCCTGGCCGATCAGCGGGAAATCGCTGCCGAAGAGGATCTTCTCTGGCCCGGCGATGCGCGCGACGGTGGGGAAGATGTCGGGACGGTAGAGGTAAAGCGACGCCGCTGAGTCGTACCAGACATTGGCGGCGGCGGCATGCACCTCTGGCATCAGTTCATAGAACGGGAAGCCGCCGCCCCAGTGCGCCGCCACCACGCGCAATGAGGGAAACGCCTGGATGAATGTCTGGAAGTCATGCGGTGTCACATCGCCTTTGCCGTGGTAGGTATGGCCCACCGGCTCGCTGGTGTGCGTCAGGCAGAACATGCCCAGGCTCAGCGCGGCCTCCACCAACGGCGCGAGCAGCGCGATATCGCTGAGCCGGTAGCCCTGACCGTGCGGCATCAACTCGCCGAAGCCGGGCATCCCCGCCGCCGCGCAGCGCTCCAATTCCGCCACTGCCCGTGCGCCCGCGCGCGGCTGCACCGCCGCCAGCCCCAGAATCCGCCCCGGAAAGCGGCGCATCGCTTCGATCACATAGCTATTGCACTCCTCGGCCAGCCCCGCATCGCTCCAGCCGAAGGGGAACGCCACCGATACGTCCACACCATCTGCCGTCATCGCGGCGATCAGGTCGTCCGCTGTGGCCATCTTCGCCTGCGGATTGCCATACAACTCCCCCAGCCAGGGGTCGCGGCGGCAAAACTCCTCACGCCGCGCAATGACCCCCGGTGGAAAGATGTGCGTATGGAAATCAATAATCATGCTGCCCCAGGTATCCCTCTTGACGCCACCCGCCGCACGCTGTACACTAGTACACGTGTTCTATATCAGAACATGGCGTGGTGACCGACGCTCGCATTCTACCACGCGCAAACGCGCATTGGTTGGGGGGTTGCGGGGTTCTTGGATAAAGAAATTGGCAAGGTATGATATACTTGTGCCAACGTAGCCAGGCAACTCTGCTCCCGGTTCAGCGCCAGACATCTGGCGCCCCCGCGAGCAAGGTCCAGGCGCGTAGGGTACAATAAACGTTGGAGTGCTCGCGAGAGCGTTCAGCGTTCATCCAGCCCAACGCGCAACATACCATCCCAGGGCTACGGTGTCGGGGTCCATGGCGCGTGGTGCGTTGACCGGTATCTGGTCACGAACTGGCCGGAGCCGGACGGGCGGGTCGGAAAACGTACGTCTGGAAGGCGTGCGCGGCCCACAAGAGGAGAGAACGCGTGAAGACCATGTTCAGGACGGCGACGACTCCACAGGCCGCGATGGCTGGAACGGAGCAGGTGGAACCTACCGCGCCAGTGCGGAGCGACGATGACGAAAGCACCGAGGAGGACTTCGAGGCGACGATTCTACGGCTCGACGGCGCAACCCTTGAATGGCTGTTTCGTAGAGCGGGAGAATAGCAATTCAGGCGGGGCTACCCGCCGCCCGGCAGACCTGAGATAGGCAAAGCCGCCTGCCGCGATGTGACGCGATGCGCGGGCGGCTCACCAGCCGGGCTGGTGAACCAATGGCGTCCTTCAGGGGAGCGGTACATCGCTTCCCTGAAGTGGAAGGTGAAGCGAACGCGATGGAAGTCATTAAAGTAACGCCTCGCGGCTACTGCTACGGGGTCGTGGATGCGATGGATATTGCCAGAAAAGCGGCCCAAAACCCCAGTTTGCCGCGTCCCATCTATATCATTGGCCTGATCGTCCACAACCGTTTCGCTGTAGAAGAGCTAACCCGTCTCGGCGTCACCACGCTCGATGGCGCTGATCGCGCTGAGATTCTCGAACAGGTCAAGGAAGGCACCGTCATTTTCACGGCGCACGGCGTCTCGCCACAAGTCAAGCAACGCGCCGCCGAGCGCGGCCTGCATATACTCGATGCCACCTGCCCCGACGTCACCAAGACCCACGATCTGGTGACACGGCTCGCCGCCCAGGGCTATCACATCCTCTACATTGGCAAGAAAGGCCACCCAGAGCCAGAAGGCGTGATTGGCGAAGCGCCCGACGCCGTGTACCTGGTGGAGACCGAGGCGGATCTCGACACGCTCCCCGATTCGCTGCGCGATGCCTCGCGTCTGGCCGTTTCCACGCAGACCACGCTCAGTCAATGGGATACCGCCGCGCTGATCGAAGCCATTCGCCAGCGATACCCACAGGTCGAGGTCTACAACGAAATCTGCCTCGCCACCCAACTGCGGCAGCAGGCTGTCGCGCGGATGGCGGTGGGCGCAGACCTCACCATCGTCGTGGGTGATCCCCGCAGTAACAACACCAACCGTCTCGTGCAGGTCGCCGAAGAGCTGGCGCACAGCCCAGCCATCCGCGTTGAGCGGCTCGAAGATCTCTCGCCAGAGATGTTGGTGGGCAAAAAGCGGGTGGCCATCACCGCCGGCGCCTCCACTCCCAGCCAGCTCACCCGCGAAGTCATTCGCTATGTGGAGAACTTTGGCCTGGAGCCACAGCTTGTCTAGGCGCTGCCCTTCAACTCATGGCCCGCTGTGTGTGCCATCTTCCGCTCTCCCCGCGCGTTCCTCTGAGATGCGGACCACACACGTCCACTGGCGCTAGGCCACAACGCTACCAAACGCTCAATTATGGGGTACGTCCATTGGAGGATAGGAGGATGCGCGGAGCAGTACACCGCTCATGGGAACCGCTGTTCAGAACTACCACACAGGGTAGCCGGTCCATCACGGTGTAGACATCCTGCCACGCGCGCCTCGGAGGTTGTCGAATGAAGAGCTTGAGTGCGATCCTCGCGGGAGAGTCCTTGGCGTCGCTGCGCGCCCTCGCCGTCTGGTGGGGCGCCGACCAGCCCGAACACGCTGACAGCGAGGCGCGACAGCGCCTTGAGCGCGCGATGCGCGACACCACCGCCGCGCGCTTCGTCTGGGAACATCTCACCGCGGATGAACGGCGCGTGCTTTTCGCGATTGTCGGCCCATCGGCCCGCAATTGGTGCCCCATCGAGAGCCTGGGCGAACGTGCCCAGCTCGATCAGCCGCTCGCCGAGCGCCTATTCACCCGGCTTGCCGAGCGGCGGCTGGTCTTCACCGAAAGCGCGAAGGTCCAGGGCAACGAGTTGGTCGGCCAGCGGGCCACCTTCTACGGCTATGCCATCCCGCGCAATCCGCAGGCGCCCATCGAAGAAAAGCCCATCGCCTATGTGCCCACCGAGCTGGCGACCGCCCTCTATACCACGGGGCGCGAATACTTCGTGCCGATAGCCGACCGCTCAGATAAATCGCTCGATGAACTGCTGATGCCCTATCGCCAGGGCGACCTCGACCAGATTGGCCGCCGCTTTGGGCTGACCTTGCAAGCCTACTATTCGCGCAACGAAGTGCGCGCGGCCATCGCCGAGAATCTGGCGCAGGCCGAGGCGGTGCGCTATGCGCTCACCCAACTCGATACACGCGCCCGCACAGCGTATGAGGCGGTCTACGAGCGCGATGGTCGCTTGCCCGCCGCCGATCTGCGCCAGCGGCTGCGTGTGGACGGGCCAGCGCTCGCCAGTGTCTTGCATACCCTCGAAGATTACGCCCTTGCCTTCGATACCTTCAGCGAAGGCCAGCGCATCATCTTCATCCCCAAAGAGACGCTCGCCAACCTGCGCCGCGCCGATGCGCACCGGCAAACCGTGAGCGGTCTGCGCGAGCGCGAAGAACCCACGGCTATCCAGCCCGCCGATACCACATTCCTCTGGGATCTGGCGTCCATGGTCTCCGTGGCGCACCACCAGGAGATCGAACTGACTCGCTCCGGCCCGCTGCCCAAACGCGCGGCGCAGCGGGTGCTTTCGGGGCTGGTGGGCGCACGTGCGCGGCTCGACGATGAGGTCTCGCTCGGCTATGTCGAACTGCTCAAGCAGGAGGCGGTGGAACTTGGGCTGGTGGTCGCCCCGCCTTCCACCGCGAAGACACGCGGCAAGCTCGCCCCTGGCCCCAAGCTGGACTCCTGGGGGCGGCACGACCTGGTGATGCAGGCGCGGCGGCTCTTCCGCCGCTGGCCCGCCGACCGCTGGTGGACCGATCTGCCAGGCGCGCAGTATCAGGAGTGGATGACCTTTTATCTGGAACTGCCCGTCGCCCGTGAGGCGGTGCGAAAGCTGCTAGTGGAGTGTGAGCCAGGCGTCTGGTATACGATGGCGTCGTTCCTGGCGACCCTGCAAGGCGACAACCCCTACGTCTTGCGCCCCAACCAGCGCTACATGGGCGAGGCGGGTTTCAAGCTCGCGGACGACCTGCGCCAGCAATGGGAGCGCACCGACGGCGAAATCATCGTCGGCATGTTCCGCTCGACCCTCTACGAGTTGGGCATGGTAGCGCTGGGCTATGACCGCGAAACGGTGCCATCGCTCGCCGCCAAAGTCAATCCCGACGCCTTCATGCTCACCGACCTCGGCGCGGAGGTGCTGCGCAGCGAGCTGAGCGCCAGCCAGCAGCCCTCATCAAAGGCGCTGGTGGTGCAGCCCAACTTCCAGGTGCTGCTGATGGAGCCGTACATGCCCGCGCTCTACTGGCTCGTCCGCACTGCCGCGCTGGATCAGGTGGGTCGGGTCAGCCGGTTCACCTTGACGCGCGAGACGCTTGGCCACGCGCTGCAAGCGGGCACGACGATTGATGATGTGCTGGCCTTCTTGGAGCGCCACAGCCAGAAGGCGCTGCCGCAGAACGTCGTCTACACCCTGCGCGACTGGGCACGCCAGGCGCAAGAAGCCGCCGTCCTGGCCCCCGCGCAGCCGCGACTGCTCGAAGCGCGCAATGCCGCGCTGGCCAAAGAGATCGTCGCCGCGCCCACGCTTACGGCGTTCCGGCTCAGCCGCGTGGGGCCGCGTTCGGTCGCCGTGCCGCCGGAGACCAGCCTGCGCGACCTCTGGCATGCGTTGCAGCGCCTGGGCTATGACAAAGTGCTCAGCGGACTGGAAGATCTGGTCGCCGCCGCCACCGGCATCAAGCGCCGCCGTGGTGGCCGACGCGCCAGCCCGGTCGGCGCGGCGATTGGCGCTCCCACTGCCAGGGGCGCATAATCGCCAACTGGCAGCGTCTCGCCGGTGCCTGGTAGGGGCGTCCGGCGGACGCCCACCCGTTACGCTGCCCCGCGCGACCGCGCCCAGAGGCGGCGCAGCAGCGGCCACGCCAGCCCTGCCAGCGCGATCACGCCGAAGCCCATCGCCAGCACGTGATAGGTGGTGAGTGGCCCGACGGGTGTGTCCACGCAGGTGTAGTAGCTCATGCTGGTCTGGGATGACGTGCTGGTGCTGACGCCGCTGCTGTAGCCGCTATTGGTCATACAGGCCCAGGGCGCGCTGAACACATCCCACAGCAGGATCAGCGCGGGCAGGCCGCCGAAGCCCACCAGCAGCGCCCACAGCCCGCGCCCCCACCGCCGCACCGCGCCGAAGACGATCATCCCCAGGCCAAGCGCGATGAACGGCAGCCCAATGCTCAGAATACCGATGAAGCCGAAGCCGAGCGCCGCGCCGGTCAATAGCCAGTAGCCCGCGTACCCTCTGGACATATCCCACCTCCCTCAGCATCCGTCACCAGATAGCAACTTCTGTCCAAAGGATACCCACCGCACGCGCAGCGCGCATACGGTGTGCGCCTGATTGTTGCGCTCCGGTCACCTGATATTTCGGTCAGGCCCCGCTAGCGCTTCCGCCCGTCGTGGCGACTGGCTCGCGCTCCGCCGTGCGCACTGGCGTCAGCTCGACGATGGCGTTGTAGTCCGGTACGCCCGCTTGCACGTCGCAGACACGCCGCCGGATCAGCGGATTGCACTCCGGCCAGAACGCCTGGACGTTGCGCGGCCTGATTGCCGCGATATGCGCGTGGAACTCCATGCTCGCGCCGTTATCGCTGGTTGCCAGCACGCGGTCGCCCTCGCTCAGCCCCAGCTTCGCTGCGTCCTCGGCGGAGAGGAAGAGCGCGTCGCGGCCCGTGCCGGTGTTGGGGTCGCGCTTCTTGTGGATCATGCTGTTGAACTGCTTGCCACGGCGGGTGGAGAGCGCGAACTTGCCTTCGGGCAGGTGTAGTTCAGGCGGGGTGAGCGCGCTGAAGTGGCCCTTGCTGTCGGGCGTCTTGAACTGGCCGTCGCGGTAGAGGATGCGCCCGCCGTACTGCACCTGATCGCCGGCCTTCTTCAGCCGCTCGATGCCCGCATAGCCGGGGTGGACGCGGGCAATCTCTTCACGGATGGCCTTCGCGTTCTTGAAGATGATCTGGTCGCGCTGTTCTGGGCGCACCCGCGCGGCCAGATCTTGGAAGATCTCCCACTCGGAACGCGCCTCGCCGATGCGCGGGCCGGGGATCTCCGGGCTGAAGATGATGCGCCGCTCGGTGCTGGTCTCGGTGCCGCCGCCGCGCTGCTCGTAACGGGTCTGCGCGGGCAGTAGCACGACGGTATCCGCCGGGTCCACCAGCATTTGCGAGGTGACGTAGATGTCCTGGTGGACGCGCAGTGGCAGCCGGTCCAGCGCCTGGCGCACGTAGTCGGGATCGGGCAGCACTTCGAGGAAGTTGCCGCCACTGGAGTAGAGGATGTCGAGCTGGCCATCATAGGCGGCGTCAATCATCTCCACGGCCCGCAGCCCCTTCCAGTCGGGCACGTCGAAGCCCCAGTGCTCGCGGAACGTCGCCGCGTTCTCGGCATTGACCGAAGCGCCGCCGGGGAAGGCATCGGGAACCGCGCCAACCTCCGCGCCGCCCTGCACGCCGCTGTGGCCGCGAATCGGCACCACGCCGCAGTGCTCTTTGCCGAGCCAACCCTGCGAGAGCGCCAGATTGACGATGGCCTTCACGTTGTCTACGCCGAATTCATGCTGGGTGATGCCCATGCTCCACACCAGGATGCCGGTCCGCGCGTTGTGGATCATCTCGGCGAAGCGCACCATATCCGCGCGGGTCGAGCCGCTAAAGCGTTCCAGCGTCTCCCAGTCCTGCGCGGCCAGCGTCGCCGCCAGCGCATCCCAGCCGGTGGTGTGCTGTGCGATGAAGTCGTGGTCTACCCAATCCTGCTCGATGAGATACTTCTGCACGCCGTTGAGGAAGGCGATGTCGCCGCCGGTGCCGACCTGATAAAAGTGGTCCATCAGCTTGGTGCCCATCAGCGCGCTCTCTGGCGAGGAGGGCACCCAATACTTCACCATCCCCGGCTCCTTATAGGGATTGACGACGGCGATCTGCGTGCCTTCCTTCTTGGCGAGGTAGAGGTACTTGGTGGAGACGGGCTGATTGTTGGCGATGTCGCTGCCGAAGAAGACCATCAGGTCCGTGCCGATCCAGTCACTATACGAGACCGACGAGGCGCCAACGCCAACGGTCTGCTTGAGGGCGACGGAACTCGGCGAGTGGCAGACGCGGGCGGCGTTGTCTATATGGTTGGTGCCGATGTAGCGCGCGGCTTTCTGCGCGACATAGTAGACCTCGTTGGTGAGGCCGCGCGAAGTGAGGTAGAAGGCGGTGCGCTCTGGCGGCGTCTGGCGCATGCGGTCGGCGATCAGGTTCAGCGCGTCATCCCACGAGACGCGCGTGAAGTTCGCCTCGCCCCTGCGCCGCACCATGGGATAGGGCAGGCGTCCCAGGTTGCGCAGCTCCGCGCTGGACATCTCGCGCAGGATGCCGACATCGGTGGTGAGCCGCTGCCAGGGCATGGCCTCCATGGTGTTGAGTTTCAGCAGGTTCAGGCGAATCGTGCAGAGGTGGATGCTGTCAATGGTCCAGTCGCGCATGCCGGTGGTGCCCAGCGCGCAGCCGTCGCAGACGCCGCGATTGAGGATGCGCCAGGCGTAGAGCGGGTGGCGGCGGTTCTCCCAGACGGTATTGAAGATTTCGGTGAAGTGATGCGGCTTGGTTTCGCCGATGCCGAAGGGCTTCCAGCCTGCCCAGAGTCCGGGGGCGATCAATCGCTTAGCCATGAGAGAGCCACCTTCCGCGAACGCACTGCGGACACACGCGCAGACCGCCATTGTCTGCTATGTCCCC
This sequence comes from Ktedonobacterales bacterium, assembly GCA_030167145.1. Classification (GTDB taxonomy): domain Bacteria; phylum Chloroflexota; class Ktedonobacteria; order Ktedonobacterales; family JADMIN01; genus SMAG-U1939. The sequence continues at coordinate 3,331,770 of CP126532.1, forward strand.
TATTGTACCGCCATTGTACCGCATCGTGACGTATTGATGAACACCGCTGGGCGGCAGGCATCTCCCCCAGAAGCGCCATGCCGGACGCCAGCGGACACGAATTTGCTATAATTCCCTCTTGTGTGCCCGCGTGCTGTGATAAAGGAAGGGTACACCAGCCAGTGGCGTGGAGTTCTGAGGAGATGAGTAGCGCATGATGTTGGAGCAGCGCGAGCGGGAGGAAACGGGGGAGCAAGCGGGGAAGGTCGCGGAACCCCCCAGCGTAATGGCGTCCGCAAAGTCCGCTGTGCGCAAGCGGGCGCGCCCGCTGATGCGCGCCAGCCTGATCGTGCTGGCGCTGCTGGTGCTCATCAACGTCGCCTTGCAGATCAACCGCCGTCCGTTCGACATCCAGAGCGATGGCTTCTGGGCGTACAAGCGGCTTGCCACGTGTGAATCGCTGGGACGCGCGCCGGATGTGCTCTTCCTCGGCTCCTCGCGCACACTCTATTCCGCCGACGCGCACCAGGCCGATAACGTCATGGCGCAGCAGTTCGACCATCCGACGCTGAGCTGCAACCTGGGCCGGATGGGCGCAAGCATCGAGAACGACTACTACATCTTCAAGCGCATGGTCGAGGATGGCTACGCGCCGAAGCTGCTGATCGAGAACCTCTGGGAAAATAACCTGAACGTCAACGCCGATATTCCGATGGACATTCAGGGCACCAACATCTCGCAGATCGTGCGGCTGGCCGACATTAGCGACGCGCCCGCGCTGAGCGCGCACCTGGGCCACTATTCCGCGCCTTCGATGGCCGATTTCCTGGCGCAGAAGGCCATCCCGCTCTATGGCGACCGCGTGGGCATCTACCATGTGATCTGCGGTTCCTCGCATCTCGGCCCGTGTGGCGTGAACACCGATGAGTGGGATCCCGAAACGATCAAGATGTATAACCAGTCGGATGACCGTGGCTGGACGGCGGTTTCGGGCTATTCGCTGGCGAATGTGCCGCCCGACAAGCTGCAAAACGACTACATGCAGCTCTACGGCGCGATCTATAAAGGCATCCAGCATTTCCAGATTGGCGGCCACCAGACCGACTATCTGGCGAAGATGGTGGCACTGGCGAAGGCGCACGGCATCAAGGTGGCGCTGGTGGTGAGTCCGGTCGCTCCGATCTATCTGAAGTTCTTCGATGCGCCGAATGAGTGGTCGGTGATTATGAACTACTGGCAGAGTTTTGCCCAGCAGCACGGCGTCGCGTTCTACGATGAGAGCCTCGCCCCCGGCTATGTGCCCGCCGATTTCCAGGATCCGCATCATCTGACCGCCTCCGGCGCGGTGAAGTTCTCGACGTGGATGGCGCATGCGATCATCGCGCCCGCGTTGACCTGATAGCGCCTTGCCCTCTTTTGGCGCGCATGCTGGCGCATGGTTGCGCTGCCCAAACAGATGTTCTATACTGCCTTGTAGACAATCCATACGGTCAGCCAGAACACGGCGCCGCTCTCTCCCCACCCGGAGGCAGCGGCGTCTCCCATTTCCGGCAACTCCGGCAACACACTATTGCGGCGAAAACGGCGAAAATTATGCAACCTCGAAAATCGGCAGAATCGGCAACTGGTGGGGCGGACATTCTTGTCTGCCCGCGCGCCACATCGGCCACGGCCACAATCGAAAAATCGGCAGAATCGGCAACTCCGGCCACTGCGACAGCACGCAATTGCGGCGAAAACGGCGAAAAATCTCCCCCTATCTCCCGTCACCTCCCGTCATTCACCCCCACCCAACCGCAAAAATCGGCAACATCGGCAACTGCCACTTGCGTGCATATATCGGCCACTGCGGCCATTCCGGCCATTCCGGCCACTCCGGCCACTGCGGCCATTCCGGCCATTCCGGCCACTCCGGCCACTCCAGTGGGGCTGCCATTCTTGTCCGCCCTCGTGCAAAAATCGGCAGAATCGGCAACTCCCTCCGCAACCCGCGAAGGCGGGTTTCGTGGCCGCAGGCCTTCAGGCGCGGTTTCAACCGCCCGCTCGCCTAACTCCCTGGAGCGATGAGCAGGATGATGCGGAAGGCGCTGCCCTGGTCTACGGTGCTCTGCGCAGTCACGGTTCCGCCCATGGCCTGGGTGAGGTCGCGCACGATGGCCAGCCCCAGCCCGAAGCCACCGCTGGCCCGCGCCCGCGAGGCGTCGGTGCGGTAGAAGCGCTCGAAGACCTGTTCCAATTCTTCGGGCGGGATGCCCATGCCGGTGTCGGCGACGACGAAGGCGAGATGCCACGGTCCGGCGCGCTCCAGCGAGAGCGAGACGATGCCGCCTGCGGGAGTATAGGTGATGGCGTTGCGGGCGAGGTTCAGCAGCACCTGCGCCAGCCGTTGGCGGTCGGCCAGCACGGGGGGCAGGTCGTGCGCCACTGCGGTATGCACCAGCGTCACCTGCCGCTCGCGCCGGGCCAGCGGGGCCAGCGCCTGATACACCTCTTCGAGCACCGCCGCCCCCGGAACGGGAACGAGTTCGAGTCGAAGCTCACCGGCGTCGCCGCGCGCCAGTGAAAGGAGATCCTCCACCAGCGACCCCAGCCGCTCGGTCTCGCGCTGGACGATGCCCAGGTAGGTGCGCAACTCGTGCGGGTCGGTGGGCCTGGCGTCGGGGTTGGGCTGGCTGGTCGCGTCTTGCTGGGCGTCGGCGGCCATGAGCAATGCTTCCACGTGGCCACGGATGCTGGCGATGGGGGTGCGTAGCTCATGCGAGACGTTGACGATCAGCTCGCGGCGGCTCTGCTCCGCACGCGCCGCCTGCGCCCGTGCGCGTTCCGCCGTCTCGCGCGCCTCCGCCAGCCGTCGTGCGGTGTCGGTCATGCCTAGGCAGAAGCGCGCGAAGAGTCCCCAGACCCACGCCGCGCCATCCGCCACCGCCAGCGTGCCGATGCCCACCGCGATGCCCGCCACCAGCGCCAGCGGCGAGGCGAGAAATAGCAGCCACGAACCGGCTGGTATGCTGCCATCGCCGATCAGGCGCACGGTCAGGGCGACGGGCAGCGAGATGAGCGCGACGGCCAGCGTGATCAGCAGCAGCGCCAGCGACCCTACCAGCGTGCCAAAGAAGAACTTGGCGAAGAGGTACAGTAGGCTTTTCCAGAGCACGGGATTGCGCGCGTATGCCTGTATCCGCCGCCAGAGGCTCAGCCCAGGCGGGAGCGGACGGTACATCGGCGCGATCTCGATATGCAGCCACCACATGGTCAGTTCGCGCTCGAACGCCGCCAGCCCCCACCAGCAGAGCGCCGTCAGCGCCAGCAGCGGCAGGCCGATGAGCACGATAGCCAGGCTGATACCCGTCGAAATCAGCGTCAACAACAGGACGAAATAGAAGATGCCGAGCGGCAGCGCCGCCAGGATATAGAGCAGGTTGAGGTAGCTCTGCCGCCGCCGCGCCGCGCCCAGAACGGTCTTGACGCTTGGCAATGCGATCTGTTGCCCGGCCAGTGTGCTCATACGCTCCCTCTACGCTCTCTGGTGATGTCGTGGATGCGCTCCCCACCTGCGCCTCTTCAGTGTACCCGTATGGTGCTACACAAATGTGCCACAAGTGTGGCGATTTATGCGCCGCGCGGGGTGCCAGGGAATGCTATACTTGCTACGTATGCGTTGTGCGATATGGTTGAGGGAGCGACATGCCGGACTATCCGTCACCTACTATCTGGCGCGGCCACAGCCTGGACTGGGGCAGCCGCACCTACATCATGGGCATCGTCAATGTGACGCCGGATTCGTTCTCGCGCGATGGCCTCGCCGCTGAGGACGCGACGCGCGAGCAGGTCGTGGCGGCGGCGGTGGCGCAGGCGCGGCGTATGGTGGCGGACGGCGCGCAGATGATAGATGTCGGCGGCGAGTCTACGCGCCCGGCAACCGCTGGCCAGCCGCCGCTCTCGCCGGAGGTGGAGCGCGAGCGCGTGCTGCCAGTGGTGAGCGCGCTGGCTGCCGCGCTGCCGCCGGAGGTGGTGATCTCGATTGACTCGTACCACGCGAGCACGGTGGCGGCGGCGCTGGATGCGGGGGCGTCGCTGATCAACGACGTGTGGGGGCTGCGCGCGGACCCAGAGATGGGGCCGCTGGTGGCCGAGCGCGGCGTGCCCATCGTGCTGATGTGCAACCTGCGGGGCGAGCCGCGCCGCGAGCCGGTGGCGGACGTGCTGCGGATGCTGGCGCGCGGCATGGAACTGGCGCTGAGCGCGGGCATCCCCGAAGATCGGATCATTCTCGATCCCGGCTTCGGGTTCGGACTGGTGGGCGCGGAAAACCTCGTGGTCTTGCGGCGGCTGCGCGAACTGCGGGCGCTGGGGCGTCCGCTGCTGGTGGGCACGTCGCGCAAGGCGCATATCGGCATGGTGCTAGGCACGGCGGAAGACGACCGCGTGGAAGGCACCGCCGCGACCGTGGCGCTGAGCATCGCCAACGGCGCGGACATTGTACGGGTGCATGACGTGCGGCAGATGGCGCGCGTCGCGCGGATGGCCGATGCGGTGGTGCGCGGCTGGCAAGAAACGTAAGGAACAATCCTGATGACATTCGATAGCTACGCTGAGGCGCTAGCCTGGCTCTACTCGTTCAGCGACACGGAGCGCACCGGCAATTTCACGCGCGACCGCGAAGACAATCTGGCCCGCGAGCGGGCGCTGCTGGCAGCGCTGGGGAATCCACAGCGCGCCTATGGTGTGACGCATATCGCCGGAACCAAGGGCAAAGGCTCGACCTCGGCGCTGCTGGCGGCGATACTCCAGGCGGCAGGCCTGCGCACTGGACTGTATACCCAGCCCGACCTGCATACCTTTCGCGAGCGGATGCGCGTCAACGGGCAGCTCATTTCTGGCGACGAGGTGGCGCGGCTGGCGGAGCGCGTGCGCGCGGCGGTGGACGCTGCTGGGACACCGCTAGGCGCATACATCACCTACGAGGTCGCGACGGCGCTGGCCTTCCTATACTTTCGCGAGGCGGACGCCGAACATGCGGTGATCGAGGTGGGGCTGGGTGGGCGGCTGGACGCGACGAACGTGGTCGAGCCGCTGCTGACGATCATCACGTCCATCAGTTACGATCACATGAGTGTGCTGGGCAACACGCTGGGCGAGATTGCCACGGAGAAGGCGGGCATCCTCAAGCGCGGCGTGCCGCTCGTTACGTCGGCGCGCGCGCCTGAGGCGCTGGCGGCGATCACGCGCATCGCCGTCGAACGCGAGGTTCCGCTGTTCCGCGTGGGTCCGGCGGGCGAGGCGGACTGCGCGTATACGTATCGCGCGGGCGCGTATAGCAGCGAGCGCCAGTATGCCGATGTGGTCACGCCCACTGGGGTGTATCGTGATCTGGAGATAGCACTGCTGGGCGAGCATCAGATCGAGAATGCGGCGACGGCGGTCGCCGCCGCTGAGCAGTTGCGCGCGGCGGGGCTGCCGATCAGCGAGGATGCGATACGCGCGGGGCTGCGGTCGGCGCATTGGCCTGCGCGCTTGCAGGTGGTGGGGCGCGCGCCGTGGACCATCGTGGATGGCGCGCACAACGCCGATTCGTTCGCGCGGCTGCTGGCCGCGCTCCGCCGCCACTTCACGTATGAGCGTTTGGTGTTGGTGCTGGGGCTGATGGCGGATAAGGACGCGGCGGGCATCGCGGATGAGATTGCCCGCGCGGGGGTAGATTGTGTGGTGGCTACGGCTGCTGCCAATCCGCGCGCTGCTACGCCGGAGAGCATCATCGCGACGCTACGCGAGCATGCGCCTGCCGTCGCTGCCCGCGCCGCACGTGACACCAGCGCCGCGCTTCAGGCCGCGCTCGCCGAGGCTGGCCCACGCGATCTGGTCTGTGTGGCTGGCTCGCTATACCTGGCGGGTGAGGCGTTGCGCTGGTTTGCGACGCATGCGACCGCGCCTGAGGCGGCGGCCATCGAAATTGCTGGCGTAGATCACTAACGGCAGAAGGAGGCTCTGCGCCGATGCTCGCCTATCTGGATTGCTTTTCTGGCATCAGCGGCGATATGCTGCTGGGCGCGCTGCTGGATGCGGGGCTGCGGCTGGACGATCTGCGCGTGGGTCTGGCGGCGCTGAAGTTGCCGGGATATACGCTCGACGCCGAAGCCGTAACCGATAAGGGTATCAGCGGCACACGTGCGCGGGTGCGGCTGGATGCGACAGAGCAGCACGAGCACCGGCGCCTCAGCGACATTGAAGCGCTACTGGCGCAGTCGGCGCTGGCGGAGGCGGTGCAGCGGCGGGCGCGGGCGGTCTTCACGCGACTGGCGGAGGCGGAGGCGAAGATACACGGGACGACGCCCGCTAAGGTGACGTTTCACGAGGTCGGCGCGGTGGATTCGATTGTAGACATCGTGGGGGTGGCGCTGGGCCTGGACCTGCTGGGCGTCGAGCGGCTCTACTGCTCGGAGTTGCCGCTGACCTCTGGGCGGGTGCAGACGGCGCATGGTCCACTGCCGGTGCCCGCGCCCGCGACGCTGGAACTGCTGCGTGAGACGGGCGCGGTCTGGCGGCCAGGGGAGGCGGAGGGCGAGTTGGTGACGCCGACGGGCGCGGCGGTGGTGGCGGCGCTGGCGACCTTCGCGCGCCCGACGTTAAGCGTGCGCCGTGTGGGCTACGGTTTCGGCACACGCCAGTTGCCGTGGGCGAACTGCCTGCGACTACTGCTCGGTGATGCGCCGTCTGTTGCCGGCATTCCGGGTGAGGCGGCGGACTTTGTACGCGATGAGATTGCGGTGCTAGAGAGCAACATAGATAACATGACTGGTGAGGCGCTTGGCTGGCTGATGGAGCGGCTGCTGGCGGCGGGAGCGCTGGACGTGAGCTATACGCCGGTGCAGATGAAGAAGAATCGTCCCGGCACACTATTGATGGTGTTGGCGCCCGTGGGGGAGGCCGAACGGCTGGCGGCGCTGCTGCTGCGCGAGAGCAGCACGCTGGGGGTGCGGCTGCGGCGCACGGAACGGGTCACGGCGGGGCGGCGGGTGGAGGTGATCGAGACGCCGCTTGGCCCGGTGCGGGTGAAGCTGAAGCTGGCGGGGGAGACAGTGCTGGCGGTGAGCCCGGAGTATGAGGATTGCCGCGCGCTGGCCGAACGCCACGGCCTGCCGGTGGAGACGGTGATGGCGAGGGTGAGCCATGCGGCGCGGGCGCATTTCGGGTTGGAGGCTTGAGCGCAGGTGGCGGACGTGTGAGTGGCAGAGGCGTATGGGAGTCGAACCCACCTCCTACCTGCGCTCAACTTCCCGTCAGGTGATTGAGCGGCGTATCTACCGTAAAGCTTTCCGCACGCGCTGCATCGCTCAGTCGCTTGTCTTCAGTGAGAAAGATGGGATCGCCCAACGCAGTCTCCCCTCTCGCTATTCGTGCCGCATCAGAGAGACGTGCAATGTCGCGGGCAGTAAGCGCACAGGCAAGCTGTATCGCGTCATATCCTTTCAAAGCATGGATACTACATAAGTCCGCTGCGCGGCGCACGATAGAACTAACCACAGGAATGATGTTGTATTCACCGCCATCCACCTGACTCCAGAGCAGCACGAGGACATTCTCACAGAGTTTCTTACGCAAGATGCCGCCGCGCACCAGTTGATTGAGTGAGGCAGCAATTTCTGCTTCAGTGACTTCCGCGAGCGCGATGGTATTCCGGCTGCCAGGTGTGCAAACGCGCTCGACCCAGACATGTCCAGGCGCACGTCTGAGCAAACGCGGTAAGAGCGCGCTGGTGTCAAGAAAATAGAGGGCAGGCATACATCTCCACATCTCTTGCGCTTATGGTCTGTTTGTTATCTGTTCACCGTCGTTCGATCAGATCAAGAATACTCAGGCCGGATTGTTCGAGCGCATCGCTGAGGGCGTTGCCAACCTCCTCTTCGAGCTTGGCGCGCTCCGGGCTGCCTGTAGGGGGTAGGTCAGCAACGCCGGGATACGGAGGCAGACTCTTGGGATCAACCAGATAGCCATGTGAACGCATCATGGCAAGAAATTCCTCTTTTGCCGCTTGCGCCTGCTGTTCGGGCGATGGCGTGGTGTGTTGTGCGCTGAAACGCTCGGTGATAGCGGTGGCGGCTATCTCTTCGGGCGATTGGTGTGCTTGCTCGCCAGCGGCTTTAAGTGCTTCGTAGGCATCGTCTGGAAGGGAAATGGTAATGAATTTCGACATAGATTTTTGACCTCCTGACGTTCCTTTCATGAGTTGGGCAGAGGCGTATGGGAGTCGAACCCACCTCCGACCGCACGGGCGGCCGGACAACGATTTTGAAGACTGCTTCTGTACGTTTCGTATGGTTTCGTACCGTCTCATCACTCGACATGGACGCTGAAATCTAGCCGCTTTCGTCTCACACTATACCATTCCGTTCAACGGCTCTGCTGTCAGTTTTGCTGTCAGTTTTGCTGTCATGGTACGGCTGAGCTTCTTTGGGTTCGGCGGTACACAAGAATCGGGCGGATAGGTAGGTGGTCTTTGTATGGAGTGGTTTCGGCTGTACAACGAGGCGTTGCATGATCGGAAGCTGCGACGTCTGCCGGTGGCCTATCGCTGGGTGTGGGTGGCGGTGCTGGCGATGGCGAGTGCGTCACCGGAACGTGGCGCGCTGCTGATCGCGGGGAACGTTCCCGCTGCGTTCGAGGATATGCAAGATACGGCGGCGGTGGACCTTGCCGACGTGCGCTCGGCGGTCTCTGCCTTCGAGCAGCAGGATATGCTGGTGCGTCGTGCTTCGGATGGCGCATGGGTGGTGGTCAACTGGCAGAAGCGGCAATTTATCAGCGATGCGCGGAAGGATGACGGTAGGCCGTCTGCCGAGGTCTGGCGTGAGCTACGGGCGGCGGTGTTCGCACGAGATAACTACACCTGCCAGTATTGCGGCGCGCATGGTGTCTCGCTGCAATGCGACCATGTGATGCCCGTCAGTCGCGGCGGAAGCAACGAGCTTACAAACCTCGTGACGGCCTGCAAGCCATGCAATCTGTCGAAGCACGATAAGACACCGGAGGAGTGGCTGTCATGAGCCGAAATACGGGTTGGTTTCGTTGCTACGACCGCATGATTGACTCGCCGCAGGTGCTCGACCTCTCGGATGCTGAGTTCCGGTTGCTGGTGAGCCTGTGGTGTTTGGCGAGCGCCGCCGAGACACGGGGCACGCTGCCCTACAACGCGAGGACGCTCCAACGGCGGGCCTTGCCAGATCACACCGTCGCTGAGGTGGAGCAGATGCTGTGTCACCTCATCGAGCTTGACCTGCTGGCGCAGGAAGAGGCAGAAGGGCAGGGATACCGCGTCGTCAGATGGGATGAGCATCAATATGTGCATGCCTCGTGGACGCCGGAAGAGCGCCGCAAGCAAAAGGCGCTTGAACGCGAACGCGCGAGTTCCACGATGTCGCAAGCAGGTCGCAACGATGTCGCAACGATGTCGCAAGCTGTCGCAACACAGAGGCAGAGACAGATTACAGAGACAGAAGCAGAAGCAGATCTCTCCTCTCCAACCATTGTTACTAAAGATGATGGTCGTGATAGAGGCGGCGGAGGCGGAGAGAACGCGCGTGCGAGCGTATATGCGCGCGTGGCAGACTCACTGCCCGCTCCAGCATTCCCCGCCGCTGCCGCCAGTGCTCGATCTCCATCAGCAGAAAATGGTGAGCCAAAGAAGGGGAACCCCAAGCTGACGCAGATGGAGCGCTCCGAGCTTCGAGACCTCACCGGAGCGGTGGCGCGAGCCGCGAAATTGACGGCCTATGATGCGGCGGCGCTGGAAACGCTGGTCAGCCGCTATGAGGGGCATGGGCGGGCATGGTTGCTGGACGAGGCGTGCGCCGCCGCTGACTGGATTGCGAGCGAGCGGAATAAGAAGCTGAAGGAGAAGCAGCGACGGATGAATGTGGCGTTCTTGCGCAACTGGTTCAAGAAGTCCGAGGAGGGGTACGCCGGTGGACAACATGGACACGCAACCAATCAATCATCAGCAAGTGGGCAGCAATCTTGCGCTATCGGTTCCGCGTCGGCGGTTTCGGGACCTGGCGGGGTATCACCATCTGTCTCAGGCGCTCTCCCAGGCGCTTTCCCAGGATTCCCAGCAGGATTCCCCGGCAACGGACGAGGCCGATACAGTGGACCTGGGTCCTTCGGGGGACGGGTCGAGCCGGGGTCGCGGGAATATTGGGCGCTGCGCAGGCAAATCCGGGAGGAGCGCGAGCGACAGGAACGACAGGAAGCCGCCGTCTCCGCCGCAGGTTCCGCGTAGTGCTGCCGACCTGGCTGGGTGTGCGGTGTGCCCACGCTGCCACGACACGGGCTGGGTGCGCTCCGGCGTCTTCGGCGCGGAGACGGGCTGGCGTGTGGAGGTGGTGCGATGTGGCTGCCAGCGGGCGGCGGATCAGCGGCGGGTGTGGGAGCGGGCGCAGCGGATGAGCAATCTGTCGCCGGAGATGCGGCGACTCAGCTTCGATGGGTTCGATGCCGGGCGGCAGCCGGAAGCCTACGCGGTGATGCGGTCGTTCGCTGAGACGGTGACGGGGTGGGTGGTGCTGAACGGGGCGAGTGGGCTGGGCAAGACGCACCTGTTGGCGGCGGCGGCGAATGCGCTGCTGGCGGCGGGGCATGCGCCGGTGTATGTCGTCGCGGTGGACTTTCTGGATTATCTCAAGTCTGCTCTCAAAGCGGCGATGCGGAGCAGGCAAAACGGCGAAGAATCCGGGAGAGACGCCGATGATGGGTTCGAGACGATGGAGCGGCGGATGGAGCAGGCGCGGACGTGTGAGGTGTTGCTGCTGGACGATCTGGCGGCGGAGCGGGAGACGGAGTGGTCGGTGGAGCGGTTCTATGCGCTCTTGGAGTACCGCTACCGGAACGAGTTGCCGACGGTGCTGGCGAGCAACCTGCATCCCGAGGACTTTCCGGCGCGGGTGGCGTCGCGGCTGCAAGACCGGCGGTTGTGCCGGGTGGTGGAGCTGGAGGGCGCGGATTACCGGATTTCGCCTTCTTCGCTGAGCCGGGAACGGGGGCAGGCAGGATGAACGTGTTTTCGTTTGGCGGCGGGGTGCAGAGCACTGCCGCACTCGTGCTGGCCGCGCGTGGTGACTTGGATTGCGATGCCTTCCTGTTTGCGAATGTGGGCGATGATAGCGAACACCCCGCCACGCTGCGCTATGTGCGCGAGGTGGCGATGCCTTATGCGGCAGCGCACAGCATCGAGTTGCATGAACTTCACCGCCAGCGCAAGGACGGCAGCATCGAGACACTGTACGGGCGTCTCACACGACCTGGAAGCAAGAGCATCGGCATCCCCGTGCGACTCGCGGGCAGCGGTGCACCAGCGCAGCGAAACTGCACCGCCGACTTCAAAATACGAGTGATCGCGTCATGGTGCTACCGGCATGGCGCCCGCAAGATGAAGCCCGCCACTACTATGCTCGGCATCAGTATGGACGAGTTCCAGCGTATGCGAACGGACAGCGGTATCTCCTACACGCGGCTGGCCTATCCGCTCATTGACCGGCGCATGTCGCGGCAGGATTGCATCAACGTGATTGCCAGCGCAGGGCTGCCAGTGCCACCGAAAAGTTCGTGTTGGTTCTGCCCGTATCATCGCCTCTCGGTCTGGCAGCGCATGCGTGATGAGGAGCCAGATCTGTTTCGGAAAGCATGCGAGCTAGAGGCATCTCTAACAGCCCGTGCGAAAACACTGAAGCGCTACAGCCCGAAGGCGCTACCGCCAGAGCAGGAGGCGGTGTTCTTCACACGAACGATGAAGCCGCTCGCACAAGCGGTTGGCAACGCAAGTCAGCTATCTTTGTTCGATAGCTTTGAGGGTGATGTCTGTGAATCAGGTTTCTGCGTGGCGTGAATGCTTCATTCAGAAGCGAGAGGGGAGCGTGAGGGAGATGGTACGCATGAATCGGCAAGTGAAGGCTACCAGGTCGAAGGCGAAGATGTGGCGTGAGTGGCGCACGGTGTGGGCGATAGATGCGGGGTGCCAGGTGCGGCAGGTGACGGTGCATAGCTGTCTGGCCGAGGAGGTCGGGGAGGCGAGCGAGGAATCTGAGGCGGTGTCTGCGGTGTCTGCGGTGTCTGCGGTGTCTGCGGTGTCTGCGGCGGACGGTTCTGGTTGGTGGTATGCGCCGTCGCTGGCGTTCAGTTCGCGGCTGGATGGCCTGGGGGATAGCTTCTTCACGTCGGAGGCGGCGGCGGTGGCGGCGGCGATCCGGCGGGCGCATGCACGGGTGGTGCTGGCGAACCGGCAACTGGACCGGCTGTATCAGCGGCGGGCGGTGCTGGCGCTGCTGGCGGAGAAGGCGGACAGGGCAGACAGGGCGGCGGCGCGGGCGTGGGGGAAGTCGTCCTCCGCCGAGGACGACGATGCTGCGACTGCGGTGGGTGAGTTTCTTAAGACGCTGAAGGGGGCATGAAGCGGGGCATGAAGCGGGGTGTGATTGGAAAGCGAGCGTGCGTCAAGACGCATCACGTTTGGCACTCTGCGCGTGCGCGCGGGTGTGAGGAGTGCGGGTGAGGAGTGCGGGTGAGGAGTGCGGGTGAGGTGGGGGTAGCCATATGGCTACCCCTTGCACAAGCATGACACGAGCATGAGATAAGCATGAGATGAGAGGTGGGAGACAATGCGCGACGATGAGGGGCAGGTTCAGGATCAGGAGCCACAGGAAACTGCAAAGAGCGACGAGAAGGCGGAGATGGCGGCGGCCGAGGTGGCAGAGGTGGCAGAGGTGGCAGAGGTGGAGCAGGAGGAGGCGATTGAGCAGCGGCCTGTGCCGTTTCTGGGAGATGACCTGGCGGCGGCGCTGACGCCGGGTGGGGTGGTGTATCTGACGGTGGCGGGGGTGTGTCGGGCGCTGGGGTTGAACACGCAGGCGCAACTACGCCGGATGCTGCGGACGCCGAGCCTGGGGCGGCATCTGCGGGTGATTGCGCTGACGACTCGTGGTGGGGTGCAGCAGGCGTATTGTCTGCGGGTGGACAAGATTGCGCTGTGGCTGGCGGGGGTAGAAACGCTGAAGGTGAAGGAGCGGTATCGCGCGAAGCTGGAGGCGTATCAGGAGGAACTGGCGCCGGTGGCGATGCGGGTGTTTCTGCGGGTGGGCAGTGTCGCCGATATGCAGCGGACGCAGATCGTCCGCGCGACGGAAGAGCCACGTGAGGGGCAGAGTGATCTACAGGTGCGGCAGGATACGGCACTGGTGGCGGTGGCGGAGCAGATCGAGGCGCAGATCGAGAGCTTGACGGGGGTGGTGACGCTGCTGCAGGAGCATCTGGCGGGGCTGCTGGCCTTGCCGGGGCAGGTGGCAGGGATCTCGGTGCGGCTGGACAAGCTGGACGAGGCGGTGACGCTGCTCGAAGCCCTCGCCGAACGGCAGGAGGCGACGGAGACGCAGGTGGCGCAGATCGAGGAGCGGACGCAGCGGCTGACGCCAGCGCATGCGCGGGCGGTGCAGGTGGAGGTGGACCGGCTGGTGCGCGAGACGAAGCACGCAGTTGTGCCGCTGACGTATGTGATGATCTATGGGCGGCTGAAGCATCGGTTCCGAGCGAGTTCGTATAAGGAGATTGCGGACGGGCGGTTCGCGGAGGTGCTGGCATTTCTGGGGGAGGAGTTGCGGCGGGCGCTGGGTGGGACGGGGGAGAGAGGGGAGGCGCCGGAGCAGGGGAGTCTGTTTTGAGCTGCTTGGCATTCAGCTTGGCATTCAGCTTGGCATTCAGCTTGGCGTATCTTAATAATGTGCGTCCAAATAGGAGGTGTTGCGCGGTGCTGTTCTTCGCCGCTTGCCGAATACCTCTTCCTCTAGGAGCGCGAGATTATGCAGTGCCATATCGTGCCGAGTACGCGAGATATCGTGGACGAAGACCTCGGCTGCGCTCTTGTATCCCTGCATGGCCTCGTCGAGGAGGCGCTCTCTTGCGCCCGACATATCGCTCAGCATATCGGCGTGTGCTTGCGCGTGGAGTACGAGAGCCAGGTTATAGCGTGTCGTGGCCCACTCAAGTGGTTGGGCTTCGCGTGAGCGAATCTGAAGCGCTTGCCTATAAGCGTCAGCAGCTTGCTGTAAGAGGTCGTTGCGCTCATCGCGCTCCTCATCGCCCTGTTTGGCCTTCGCCCATTCGGCCAAGGTAACGCCGAGATTGTTTTGGAGTTTCGCCCAAAACTGGGGATGCTCGGCACGGGTGTAGATGCGCTGTGCTGCTCGAAAGGCAGCGAGCGCGGCCTCAATTGCGGCCATGGTCTCGTCGTTGGTCTCGTCGTTGGTCTCGTCGTTGGTCTCGTCGTTGGTCTCGTCGTTGGTCTCGTCGTTGGTCTCGTCGTTGCTACCCTCATACGCTAGCTTGAGCTGCCCCTGAGCGAGCAAGGCCAGTCCGAGGTGGTGTTGAACGGTAGCCCAGCGTGTAGGATGGTCTTCGAAGGTAAAGATCCGCAGCGTCTCTCGGTGTGACGTGATGGCTTCCGCGAGCAATTCCATCCTGGCAGAGATAGCTGTTGTTGTTTGTACGCGCGCTAATTTCGATAAGGCGACTCCCAAATTGTCCAGGACACCTCCCCACGTGCCAGGCGCATCTTCTCGGCGTATCGCCTGTAAGGTTGCACGGAAGGAGGCGATGGACTGGGTCAAGCGGACTTCCTCTGCCAGGGTCGGGGTGGTACGCAGACGTTCGACAACTGCCTGACCACGCGGCGTCAGGGTCACCTGGTCATGGTCGAGACCCAGGTAATCGAAATCTATCAGCCAACGAATTGCGTCGTTGAGGGAGATATCGTCTGCGAAGTGGTGGCGAAAGTCGGCCTCCGTCGCGCAGAGACCTGAGTCAATCGCCCACAATACGAATGCGAGGGTCTGCTCATTCGTAATGGCCGCGGACTCCCATAGCGTCTGGCTGTCATCTGGTTCCATTATCAGCCACAGCTTTCTCGATCCTGCTCGAGATCCTGCTCGAGATCCTGCGGAAAGGCGGCATACATCTCACGCCGCGCCTGGGCACACGCCATCGCCTGCCCCAACAGATTACAGGCGACGATATCCTCGTGCTGATACCAGTAGATGGCGTTATAGCCTTTTGCCAGGTTCATCAAGACACTGTGTGCGGCGAAGCCAGCTTGATAGCGCACAGGCGCCATTACGCGCAACTTATGCGCGATTTCGGGCCGACCACCGTAGAGGACGGTTTCGGCCAGAGCGCCGGGAGCATCTTCGATAAGGCTAAATATCAAGTGCGCAGCTCTCGCCTGGGAAAGTTCATCGGTACCAAGCGTAATGCCATCGTGATGCTCCGGCGGAGCTATTTGCTCGCTTAGCAGCGCATTGTGGCCTTCGGCGAGTAACTCGTCTTGAATCTGAAGGCGTTTTGTTGCCACAGCACTGTTACTTGTGGGATCTGGCCCCCAGATCAAAATGGTCAAGGCGATGCTTTGTAGCGCCTCAAGATGCGCGCTGCGTCGTACAAGGAACCGTTCCATCTCGCGCTTCGCCTTGTCGGTGTGGGGGCGTGGCAGCGTGTAGGTCGTGCGTGGGGGCGTAGATGGCATAGGCGTGTGGACTCGCTTCCCGGTTCCATACTTGTACCTGTCAAGCACTAGTAGGTATGTCATACATGATGGCGACCACGGTGTCAAGTTTGATTGCTCCGGTGAGATGACGTGAAATTCAGGTCACAGCATGGATGCGCCGTGGGGTGGATGACCGACAGAGATGAGAGATAGCCAAAGATAGCCAGAGAGAGCAATCATTGCGCCTGGTATGGGGACACATGGGGACACATGGGGACACATGGGGACACATGAGGGCAGGTATGGACAAATGGGGACAAAGGTCGACATAGGTCGTCACCAATAGAGCGGGATGGAGGGCGGGGGCGGCCAGGACACTGCTCCATTGTTGACAGGGTGGGGTGGGTTTCCGCATAGTTGTAGAACATATGTTCTTGGTTGGTGGAAGGTAGCGGCTGCGATTGGCGCTGGTGGTGACGATTTGATGGCGCAGAGATGGCGCTGAGGTGACGGTCACGCAGGAGCGAGCGATGCGATGGGGCATGTGTATCTGCAGACGATTGCGGTGACGGTGAGCGCGACGGCGAACGGCGCGGCGAGGGGCGAGAGGAGGCCGGAGCGGCTGGTGTGGCGTGGGCGGGAGTATACGGTGGCGGAGGTGCTGAGCACGTGGCGGCTGCGGGACCGCTGGTGGGAGGAATTGCCACCACTTTCGGATGCGCTGCTGCCGGGGGAACAACCACAACCTGGACAACCTGGGCACGGCCAGGGGCGGCGGTTGGGTGGGGCGAGCGAGCGGACGTACTGGCGGGTGCGGTGCGAGGGCGACGGAGGTGGGGTGGAGGGGCTGATCTGCGACGTGTACGAGGATGCGGCGCGGGGGGTGTGGGTGCTGGATACGGTCTATGACTGAGGGCGCGGGTGGTAGAGGTGGTGGAGCGGGTGGAGCGGGTGGGGTGGTATCGGGCGTTGCTGGGGGTGAGGCTGGCGGGGTGGTGAGGATGGAGAGGACCTTCGCCGGTCACCCACATTGCCGGGCGTTCGCCTGAACTGTCGGCGGAGATCTGATCTCCGACTGTCACTCCGTCGCGTACACTGTGGAAGGGGCGAAGTATAGCGGTGCCCCGAACACACTGGCTGCGTGGAGTCATTGTGGAGTCATTGTGGAGTCATTGGACCGGCCAAGACGCAGATCCACGAAAGGACGAAAGGACGAAAGGACGAAAGGACGAAAGGACGAAAGGACGAAAGGACGAAAGGACGAAGTCATGGCAGAACCAACGCTGTATGAACGGCTGGGTGGCATTTTTGCCATCGCCGCCGTTGTCGACAACTTCAGCGACCGGTTGCTGGGGAATCCAAAGATCAGCGAGGCGAACCCCGAGTTGCATGCATGGCATACCGTGTCGTACACCGGGCGGCTGCCGGGCCTCAAGTGGCTACGAACCTTGTGGCTCGCCTCGTTGGCAGGGGGACCCTTTGCATACACCGGCAGAGAGTTGCGCGATGCCCATTTCGATCTGAAGATCTCACCTGCCGTGTTCGACGAAGTCGCTGCGGAGCTGAGCCGCACCCTTGATGAATTCAGGGTGCCCGAGCGCGAGAAGGGGGAAGTGTTGGGCGCCTTCGCTGGATGGAGGGGTGAAGTCACGGCTGGTTCTGAGCCTGGGGCGGTCAATTGGCGCCGTTGGCGGTGAGTCGAGCGTGAGTCGAGCGTGAGTTGCGGGTGATTGCGCACCGCGAAAGAGCTCGACGTTCACAGAGAAGATATGTGGACGAAGAGAGCGGGAACGAGCGAGGTGGGTACGCCGGGGCCATGTCTTGGCACGAGGTGGTCGGATGCGTACCCGCCCTGACTGGGGGCGCGGACAGGGATGTACAGGGATGTACAGGGATGTACAGGAGGGGGTGGGGCAAAAAGCAAGGACGCTGGAAAGGATACAGACAGGCGAGCAGCGGAGATGGAGTGGGCGGTGGTGGGGATGGGGTGTGTGGCGGTGCAGGATGAGACGGGACGGCTGCTGGTGGCGTTGCCGCCACAGGTGGCGAGTGAGATCCACCGCGTGTTGCGGAAGGCGCGGGTGGTGCAGGTGCTGGGGCGGGTGGAGCGGGTGGGGTGGTATCGCGCGCTGCTGGGGGTAAGGCTGGCGGGATGGGATGAGGGGTGAGGGGACGTATTGGCGGGTGCGCTGCGAGGAGGGGTTGATTTGCGACGTGTACGAGGATGTGGCGCGGGAGGTATGGGTGCTGGATAAGGTGTATGACTGATGGCGAGGACGTGGAGATATGGGGATGGACAGATAGGCAAAGGGCAAGGGTACGGGTGAGCGAGCAGCAAGGACAGAGCAGGCGGCGAGGGAAGCTCCGCTCGACGGGTGAGGAGAACCTACTCACCGGACCGATGGGCGCAAAGCCTTGTGGCTGTGCGCCCCTACAAGCGTCACAGGCTGGACCTGCCGACACAGGTTGGGTAGTGAGGGAGTATCGGCAGCAATTGATACAAGGCCATAGGCGCTGCACCCATACAATAGCTTAATCGTCAAGTTCGTTGGCTTTTGCCTCGGCCGCCTGGGCTTCTTCCTCGCGGCCAAGGGCATGTAAAGATAGTGCTTTATCTCGCCATGCTTCCGCAAGGCGCGCATCAATGGAGAGTGCCTGATTGATGTAGAGAAGCGCCTCATCGTATCGTTGGAGGCCATTGAGTGCCTCACCAACCGTACTCAAGGCGTATGCATTGTTCGGATCCAAGGCAATAGCTTGTCGGGCTGCCGCCAATGCGTCATCAAAGCGACCTAGCAGATACAACACATAACCCTTGCTGTTCCAAGCGGCGGCGTTGTTTAAGTCGAGGACAATGGCGTGCTGGCAGGCGTCCAGCGCGCGGGCGAAGGCTTCCTGCGCGTCGGCTACGCGGTCAAGGCGCTGGAGGGTCTGGCCGGTGAGCATCCAGCCGCCCACGCTTGCGGCGTCTTCGCTGGTGGCGTGCTGGCAGGCATCCAAGGCGTCGTCGTAGCGGTGGAGGCGGTTGAGCAGGAGATAGGCAAGGTTGCGCCAGGCGCGGGCAAACGTCCGATCAAGGGCGACGGTCTGCTGATAGGCGGCGAGCGCTTCTTCATAGCGGCGCAGATTAGCGAGCGCGGCGCCCTTGTTGGTCCAGGCGGCGGCGAGGGTGGGGTCGAGGGCCAGCGCGCGGTCAAAGGCGGCGAGCTCCTCGTCATAGCGCTTGAGTCTGCCGAGGATATTGCCGAGGTTGTACCAAGCGGGGGCAAACTTCGGGTCGAGGGCAATGGCCTGCCAAAAGGCGGCCAGCGCCTCGTCGTTGCGGCGCAGAGCCGCGAGGACACCCCCTTTGTAGCACCAGGCGGCGTAAAGCCTCGGGTTGAGGGCGAGCGCCTGCTCTAAGACAGCGAGCGCCTCGTCATAGCGCTGGGCGTTATACCAGGCAGTGCCGAGGGAGGAGAGCGCCTCAGCGTCGTCGGTAGCGGCGAAGACCTGCTGGAGCCGCTTAAGGTCTCGCTCGCGCTGGTAGGGCTGAGGATAGTCGGCGATGACGTCGGTGTAGTAGGCGGGGTCCTTGCGAATGCGCAGGAGGAGGTCGTCTTTTGCGCTGGGAAGAGTGGTGACGAACTGATAGCGCAGGAGTTCATCGAGGGCAGCATCCCAGGTGGGGGTAGAGGTGGCAAGCTCCGGCAGCGCGAAGAGTTGGGGGTCGGCGCAGATGGCTTTGAGACGGCTGCTGGTGTGGGCAGGAACGCCGACGAGGAACAGCAGCTTCATCGCATGCAGGATACCTCTGGCAGATGTGGTGAGCTGCATCTCGTATGCAGCGCGTTTGTCGCCGAGGCCCAAGACGACCGAGCCGATGGTGCCGTCCCACTGGGCGTGCTCGATCCGGCCTTCGCCGTCGGCGGCGAGGGCGGCGATGATGGCCTGAGCCTGGGCGGAGGATTCGTTTGGGTCGAACGTGGGAAATGCGACGTGATCTAGCTGGTTGAAGAGCCAGTCGAGGCCGTTGCGGACGGTGGTAAGGCGTTCGCTGCGGCAAGTGGCGATGATGAGAGTCTGAAGCGTCTGTCGCTCTGCGGATGGGGCGCGCAGGCGCTGGTCGAGGGCGCGGAGTGTCGTGGCGGCGGAGCTGGCCAGTGCAACGGGCGCCTGGTCGCCGGTGGGCGTGGGATGGGTGGCGGCGGGGACATAGTTTTGCAGGTCGTCGAGGAAGATGATGAGCTTGCGGCCCGTGAGCCGTTCGGTGGCGGGGATGCGGTGTTCAGGGTAGGCTTCGGTCCACTCGAGGACGTCCCAGTCGGGGAGGGCAGTGTGGAGGGCTTCGAGGGCAAAACGGGTCTTGCCGGCGTTGGATTCGCCGGTGACGAGGAGGCCGTGTTTGGGCGAGGCACCTTGGGCGCAGGCGCGCAAGGTGGCGATGGTGTCGTCGAGGAGTGGTCCGATGGAGGCGACGCGGACGTAGGGGCGGCTGGCGGCGGCGTCGTCGCCCATGGTGTTGAGGGTGAAGGTGCGGGCGGGGACGAGGGGGAGATCGTCACGGCTCATCCGTTGCTGGAGGTCGCGCACACCACTGCGCGTCTCCTCAGCGGCCGCGAGGAGTGCGTCGCTCTGCCCGATGCCTCCGCCATCAAGCGGGAGATGAAGCAGATAGTCGGCGATGCGGGTGCTGACCTTGCCGCCGAGGTCGGCGGGTGTGGTGAAGTAATCGGCGGTGTGGACGTTAGGATCTTCGAGATGGGCGCGAAAGGCGCGGAGTTGTGCGGTGTGTTCGAGGTCGCGCAGGGCGAAGGGAAAGAGGCTGTTGTCCTGCTCAGTGGCGGGGTCGGAGAGGTAGACGAAGATCTTCTTGCCCAGGCGTACCGCCGTGTCGTATTCCTGGTGGGTGATGGAGCGGGTCTCGCCAGGGGGCACGGTGGAGATGGTGCCGTAACGCCAGGCGACGATGAGAACAAAGAACTCGGCGGCAGCGACGCGCTCCAGTGAGACGGTGGTGGCATCCTCGCCAGCGCCGAAGTAGACCATGTCCGTGGGGAACTGACGCATGCGTAAGAGGTCCTCCCGCACGCGAGCGCGGTGGAGCTCGAGATCGAAGAACGTCGAACTGATGAAGACGGAATGGATGGCGGTCATGCCGCATTCTCTCCTCGCACTCGCGGTGGATGCTACGTCTGGTTGACGCAGGCTTGCGGGCAGGATAGCAGATTCCAGTGAGAGTCGCAAGGCTGGGGTTGAAATGAGGCGGCGGGCGCTAAGCCTGCTGGCGATACGCGCCTACGAATGCGAGGTATGAGCGGGTTGCTACAAGTCCATTTGTTGACATTATATGTGTACGATTGTACGATGTTGTGAGCAGAGGACGAGGTTACGGGAAGCGAGAGGGAGAGGCGCATGGATCCGGTGCGGCGGGCGTATTGCGAATTGATGCTGGCGCGTGGGGTGTGGCGCGCGGCGAAGGATGTGGAGGCGCAGGTGGCGCACTGGCTGCTGGAAAGTGGGGCGTCACATGCCGATCTGACCCAGGCGCGGCAGCGCGAGAAGGCGACGAAGGCGGCGCTGACACGGGCGCAGCGGACCTATCAGCGGCTGGCGGAGGCGTTGCTGCGTAGGGCGAGCTAGCTAGGTGTGTCTCGGCGTGGTGGCTGGGTGGTGCGGGTGATTGGTTGAGCTAGGTGGTGTGGTATGGCGCGCAAGAAACGGGTGCGGCATGTTCGAGCGGTGAAGCCGAAGAAGCCGAAGAAGCCGAAGAAGCCGAAGCAATGGCATGAGCAGCCAGGGGCGGGGAGTGCGGGCAAGGCACAACCAGTGGAACCGGCTGGCCTTTCGGCGGCGGGCGGGTTGGTTGCCCTCGACCTGCTTGCCTCATCTGGCGCTGGCGGCGGGTTGTCGGGGGTGATGCTGAACCTGGTGGGGGATGGTGCGGTGCAGTTGAGTGCTGGCCTCTCGGCGTGGCAGCGCGAGCAGGACCGGGTAGCGAATCGCGCGTGGCGTCGGCCCGGTGGATTGCAACGCATGGGAGGGCTGTAGCATCATGGCGCTGCGGTCAACGCTGGCACTCTATGCCTACACGTCGCCCACGGGCAGCGCGTACCCGCCGCTGGCGCATGAGTACGGCGAGGCCATCGAGGCCCTGGAGTTTACGACCGTCGCGCCAGGGGGCTTCGGTGATCTGGCCTGCATGCTCAAACTGCGGGATGCCAGATTGCCACGGCCAGAGCTTGGCCTGTTCTCGCGCGTGGCGCTGCGGGATGGGCTGTTCACCTGCTTTAGCGGGGAGTGGTCGGACCCGGCGTTGGTGCTGGACGGGACGCATGGCGATTACGTGCTGCTCTCGGCGCTCGGCGGTGGCGTGGCCTTGCGGGATGACCCGGATGATAGCGCGTATACGACACAGACGGCGCAGAGCATCATCTCACAAGAGTTCTCGAAGCGCGCGGCATATCTGGCGCTGGACGCGGACCAGTCGGCGGTGCTGCCCACGGCTCCGGTCTCCACGTTCTCACCGATCTATGACGGCTATACCCTCGAAGAGATCTGCCATGATCTGGCGTTTGATTTGGGCGATTACATGTGGACCGTGTATGAGCATCCCAAGAATAAAGACAGCGCGGGCTATCCCACGTGGCAACTGCGGATGCACCCCAGGGACACCGCGACCACGACGTACATGGCGCTCGGCTCGGACATCCTCTCCTGGCGGGTGCAGCCGTCGCAGCAGCGGGCCTACAACGTGGTGCAGGTGGCGTATGTGGATGTGACCGGCGGGCCAGCCACGGTGACGGTGAGCGACACACGCTTAGCGGTGGGTGGCGGGCAGGGCAGCGCGCCGTTCCGGCGGCGGAAGCTGCGACGCTCACTCGGCAAATCTCCGCTCACCAGCACACAGGCGACGGCGATAGCCAATGCCTGGCTTGCCGCGTACAGCAACATCACCAACAAGGTCGAGGTGGAACTGCGGTCGGTGCGCGATGCCAATGGGCGGGCGCTGCCGCTGCACCAAGTGCGTGCGGACGGCAACCTGTATGTGCCGGAGCTCGCGGTACGCGGACAGCAGTTATCGAGTGGGCCGGTGCCTGGAACCAATCAGTTCTACATTGTGGAGACGGTGTACAGGGAGACGGCGGCGGGTGACGTCAGATTGACGCTCTCGCTGGACAACTACGCGGACGCAGTGGGGGCGGAACTGGCTCGGCTGAAGCTGGCCTATGACGCTTCGCTGCGGGCACGGGGGACGTATCGCCAGCCGATCTCGCCAGGGGTGCCACTGGTCGGCGGCTGCGGGGCAACCTTCCCCAACTCCACGGCGGGGGCGACGGTGAGCGTGTGGGTGCCGTTCCCTGGGCAGATGTCCAACGTGCCGACGGTCAGCCTCGCCATGACGGGCAGCAGCAACGCCAGCAGCATCACAGCCACGGGCGCAACCAAATACGGCTTCACGCTTCAGTGGACGAGTCCGGCGGCGGGGGCAACGAGCGTGATCGGGACGTACACCGCGCAGGGGTAAGGAACCATGCGGCAATTGTCAATCTTGTGCAACACAGAAATGAGCCAATAGCGAGGGGCGAATGATAGGATGGTGATGATATGCCAGGGGGTAGTGGGCCGAAGGTGTTGGGGAATGGGCCGTCAACGCTGGCGGTGTTGCAGGCGATGCAGGGCATCATCCTGAGTGAATGTCTCGTGGGTGGGGTCAGCCCCTTCGCGGCGCTCAGCACGGCGGATGCGAGCCGCTATGGGGTAGCGCGCTCAGTCTTCGTCGGGCGTCCCAAAGACTTCAAGGACGGCTATCTGCCGCAATGCAACCTGTGGATTCCGCCCAACGACGCCACGAATCAGCCGGTGGAACTGGCGGGGTATGTGGGCCGGGTGGAAGATGAGGTGGAGGTGACGCTGCAAGCCTTCGTGGACCTGCGCGCGGACTGGTATGCGGGTGAGCAGCAGATCATCGCCATACGCGATGCGCTGTGGCCGGTGGTGCTGCGGCATCTGCTGCTGGGTGGGACGGTGGCGAGCGTGACCGAGGCGGACGCCAGGGAAGGCAGAGGGCTGTGTTATGAGACGGTGGCGGGGCAGGAGTACCGCTGCTATGAACTCAGTTGGCTGGTGCGCCAGCAGTGGACGATCAGCGGAGGACGCGTGCAATGAGCGGAAGCGGAGGGAGCGCGTTACGGGTGGCCTATGCTGATCCGCCCTACATTGGGCAGGCGCGTAAGCACTACCGTCACGACCCGCGCTGTGCCGAAGTGGACCACGGCGAGCTCATTGCACAGCTCGTCGCAGAGTTCCCGGACGGGTGGGCGCTCTCGTGCAGCTCTCCTTCGCTCGCGCACCTGCTGCCGCTGTGCCCGCCGGATGTGCGGGTGATGGCCTGGGTCAAGCCATTCTGCTCATTCAAGCCGGGGGTGAATCCGGCGTATGCGTGGGAGCCGGTGCTGGTGCATGGCGGGAACGGGAGAAGGCGACGTGGGCGGCGAGAGCCAACGGTGCGGGATTGGGTGAGCGCGAACGTGACGCTGCGGCGCGGACTGGCGGGGGCGAAGCCGGAGGCGTTCTGTCACTGGTTGTTCGCGGTGCTGAACCTGCGCCCTGGCGACGAGTTGGTAGACCTCTATCCAGGGACGGGCGCGGTCTCGGCTGCGTGGGAGCGATGGTGTCGCGGTCTGTGGGTCGGTGGTTGTGGTGTGAATGGTGATGAGGCGGTGATAGCATGACACTCTTGAAGCTCGGCTATAGCAATCCGTTGACGGATAGCTTTGGCGCGCATCCGGTGCTGGGGCCGGTGCTGGACCTGAACGATGGGGCGACCTATACGCTGCTCGCGCCTGAGGTCGGCGGTATCGAACTCAGCCCACCACCGAGGACGATTGCGCTGGCGGGCAACATCAGGACGCAGGGCGAACGGGCGACGCGGGCGCTGTATCGCCATAACCGCGAGGTGCGCGTGCCGTTGCTGCTGGGGCCGATGTCGTCCTACGCGGCGCTCACCAGCGCCATCCGCACGCTGCTGCGCTGGGTGAATGCGGCACCCCAAACCCCGCTGACACTGCTGTATCAGCCACCGAACGCCAGCGCGCCCGTCTACCTGGATGTGGTGGGTGCGGCGCACTCGCTGCCGGAGAGTGAGGCCGATTGGCTACGTCTCCAATTAGAGCCGGTGGAACTGGTGTTTATCTGCCGCCCAGGACTGCGCGGCGATAGGGTGACGCTCCAGAATCTTGTCGCCAATCCAGGCTTCGAGCAGGGGTCAGGCCCAGGGGTTCCGGTCTTCACTGAACTGTTCGCCAACCTCGCGGCGTACACGCAGGTCGCTGGTTCCGCGCCCACGCTGGCTCCGGCCAACACCTTTGTGGACGCGCTGATGGCCAATGGTGGCTCGTCGCTGTTGGCCTACTACCGGCTGGATGAAGCGAGCGGGACAAGTGTCTATGACATCGCGGGGCAGGGGTATACGGGCACGACGCATGGGAGTCCTACGCAGAACGTGGCGGGGTTACTGGCAGGGGATACGGATACCTGCTATACGTTTGCCTCGGCCTCCTCGCAATACGTGAGCGTGCCCAGCACGAGCAGCTTTCCCAGCGGCAACAGTCCGCTCACCGTCGGGGTGTGGTTCAAGATCAGCGCGGCTCCCGCGAGCACGGCGCAACTGTGGAGCTACGGGGACATCACGACGGGCCATCATGCGCTCTCGCTGTATCTGGCGACCACGGGCAAGCTGACCTGTGATGTGGGCGCGGGCGCGTCGGTCATTTCCTCGGCTTCAGCCGTCTCGAACGGCGTAGCGCACTTCGCGGCGTTGACGTGGGACGGGACCACGCTGACGCTGTGGCTGGATGGGGTGAGCCAGGGCACGGCGACTCCCGGCGCGCAGAGCGTGCCCAGCACTCCTACCGTCAATTTGGGGGCGAATGCGACGCCAGCGGCGTACTTCAGCGGGCAACTGGATGAGGCGGGGATCTGGTCGGCGGCGCTGACGAGTGGGCAGATCTCCGCGATCTACACGGCGGGTCACGCTGGCGCGAGCGGGACGCTGGCCTCCGCCTTCTCGCTGCCTGCTAGTGGGCAGGTCAGTTTCGGCAGCGCGCAATGGAGCAGCATCAATAGCTGGCAACTACGGTTCCGCTACACCGCCAGCCTGACGCTGCGCGCGTTTCTGCACTATGTGGATGGCAACAACTATGTGCAGGCGCAGGTGACGGGGACACAACTCAGCCTCGCGCACAAGGTGGCGGGTGTGTTCACCACCATCCAGACGGTGACGATTAACGGCACAGCCGGCCTGACGTATGAGGGCTGGTACTGGCTGCAATGCACGCAGTTCCCGACGGTGAACGCCACAGCGACCACACAGTTTCCTAGCGTCAACGCCAACTATCCGTATCTCACGGCGGCGGTGAGCTACGATGACAACGGGGCGGTGGGCGCGCAGATCGCGGCGGCAGCGGGGCCAGCGGTAGACACGGCGATTGCGCTGACGGGCAAGCCGCAGATCCTCGCGCAAGGGGCGGCGCTCGTCGTGGGTGGGAATGTGGTCAACCTGTTTGGTCCGGGTGGGTGGTCAGTGGCGACCGGCGGCGGCGCGGGCGGGCTGGCGGTGACGGGGGTGGCTATCGGCAGTTGGGAGCAGAGTAGCGCCAACCTGCCACCGCTGGGACTGCAAAACGCGAATGCGGCGAATGCGGTGCAAGTGCCAGTGCAGAGCTATGGCTGCGCACGGCTGGATATTCCCGCTGGTTCCACCGCCATAGATAGCCGCTGGCAGACACCGACGAGCGGGTTCGGGCCAAATGGCCTCATCCCGCTTCCAGGTTCCGGCGGCGCAGGGGTCACGCTGGCCTATGCCTTCGCCGCCAACTCCACGGGGTTCGCGGCAACGGCGCGGGTGCAACTCTACTGGACGGAGTACACCAGTAGCGGCTCCGCCCTGGGGACATATCAGGCGGCGAGCGTGACGCCACCGAATGGCTGGCAGGGGTATGCCAGTACCTTCGTGACGCAGAACGGTGGGGCCAATGGGTGCGCCGCGATCTCGCTGTTCATTCGTGCGCTGGACACGGCGACGGGGACGAGCGTGGGGGCGACGCTGTGGCTCGACAATGTGCAGGTGTGGTCGGTCTCCGCGACAGGGCTAGCGGTGGGAGCCATGCCCTACTGCGAGCTGCGGTTCCCACAGTCGCCCGCGCAACTGGTGCTAAGCGGGTTGCTGGGCGATCTGCCATGTCCGGCGGCGCTGGCATGGGGCACGTATGTGGGGTCTGGTGTCTCGACGCTGCCGCAGGGTGGGGCGCTGAGCTTCGCCATCGGCAGGAGCGCGCAGCCTTCCGCGACGGCACGGCTGACGGCCAGCATGAACGGGTTTTATGGCAGCGCACTGGGCGCGGGGCAGCAGGCGACGGCGGCGCTGGACGCGACGGCCTATGGCGGCTACACCATCTCGAACAATCCGCAGACGGGGTGGAGCGCGAAGGGATTCGCGCCACTGGCCAGTGATGCGCCAGGAGTGTATCATCTGCTCGAACGGTTCCTCTCCGCGCAGAGCGTGGGCAACCTGCCCAACGTGCAGGTGCGGGCGAACACGCAGCAACGGTTGCTGCCGTGGTTCGGAGCGACGAGTAGCGCCGACCAGTTGGGCAATAGTTACGGGCCGTATGCGGCGCTGCTGACGGCCTCCAACACGTGGACGGTGGTGGACACGGGGCAGGTGACGCTGCCACCGTACAGCCAGGGGGCGCTGACGGACCCGACGCAGACGTATCTGGTGCCACATCCGCAGTGGCAAGACCTGACGGGTGGAGGCTCAGGCGGGGCCATGTGTAGCGCGAGCTGGTGCGCGCTGCTGCCCATAGATGGGTCGCTGCTGGTGGGGGTGGTGAACAATCCGAGCAATGCGGCTTCGGCGCTGGCGAACACGTGGCTGTGGACGTACTTCGATGGGTTGCTGGTGAACCGTGCGGGGGCGCAAGATGCGCCAGGGTGGCTGTATTCGCTCGAAGCGGTAGCGACGCCGAACGCGGGACATGCGGGCGGTGGGCCAGGGACACAGGGAACGGGGAATGTGAACGTGAATTCGGGGGCGGACCCGTATCTCATCCTCGACCCCACGGCGGCGCTACCACAGAGCGGACAGCGTGGGGTGAATCAACTGGTGGCATATGTGGCGGACCAGGCGGGTGCGGTGCTGGGATTTGCAGGCGAGGTGAGCTACGCGCCGCTGTATCTGTGGCCTCGGTAGCGTGAGGTGAGCCGCGGGAAATAACTGAGGGAGAAGGGAGGACGGAAGATGAGCGAGGGACGTGAGGAATACCGGACGCGGAAGCGCGATCATCTGAAGATAGTGCAGCAGGATTCCCAGCAGGATTCCCAGCCGGGCGCTGATGATGCTGGTAAAGATGCAGTCGGCGGAGACGTCGGTGCTGTGTCTGGTGGTGCGCTCGCCAATGCGATCATGTATGCCTGCACAGGGTGGGTGGCGTTGTGCATGGAGCGGACATGTGCGAGCGTGGATGTGCAGCCGATTGCGGCGCGGCTGTATGAGGCGGCGGTGACGTTGGAGCCGAAGGCGGAGGGCGAGGGTTGGGAGTGTCAGCCGGATACTGTCTTGCTGCGGGTACGGTTGGAGGTGGAGGTTGGGCTGATCGTGCGGACGGTGGTGGAGCCGGTTAGGCCATAAGGCGGAGGCATGGCTGATTCAACCTGTGGCACACCCAGCAGTGAGTTGCACCTACTAGAAGGATCTCGTGTATTTCTAGTGCTGACTGGTCGTTGCTAACGAGAAATGTGGTCATTAAGAAGCGCGAAGTATAACCCGCCGTCAATTGAAAGTATTGAACGAACCTTCAGTGGTCTCCTCGTCAAATACAAGTTCATCTTGACTGATGAATCTCATTAGAATGTCGTGGTCAAGAATTACCGTTTCCTGACTCAAAGGTCGGCTCGGTATGCCGACACTTTCCTGATTTATTCCATGTACTAGCTGCTGAAATGCGGATGGAAAGTCGTCTCTGTCGCGGAAGTCCACCCATTGGAAAGAGCCCAAAAAGCTACCTAGCAAAGCATCCATGGGACACCCGACGAGAATGCACGGAATGATTGGGATACCCTTCTGATGGTGACGCTCTAGCAGAATGACAAGCTCTTTCTTCTGATAGGGTCCGAGGCCATGTTCGCCACAAAAGATGGCCGCGGATTTACACGATGCAAGCGCGCGCACAATTTGATCCATCCACTCCTGCCCTGGGATGGAATCCCACATCTGAAAATATGGTCTAATACCGCGAAGTGTTAGCTCTTTGGCGTATTGTGACACTTCCTTTGCATCATGCGAGTTGTAACTTATGAATACGTCACGTTGGTCAACATCATCTTTACCTCTTAATGTCATCGCTGCAACAGCAAGGCTAAGGGTGTGGTCAGCACGCTTCTCCATTTCAATTAAGTCTTGGGATTGTTGGGATTGTAGGCCCGATTCTGCGCTTCCACTATGGTCGAATACTAACGGCGTTCCACAGTAAGAGCAAAAGGCTTGATTTCGACTGTCATTGATGAGATCTTGCATTTGGGATGGGTTGACTCGCTTCCCACATTCGGTGTTGGGGCAATGAACTATTCTGTGCATTTGTATGGTTCCACGAACCGCGTGTATGCGTAGATGATTTACGACAAATTCCTCAAATGTTTGCAGAGTCCTATTTGACGCCCCAACATGAAACAAAGTCAAATGGCCGGGCCCGATCCCATCGTCTCGCAGGAGCAATCCGCATGTTCCACCAGCGGTAGCAGTGAAGGTAACTGCACCCTTATATACCTGTGGCTCTCGAAATAAACCGGAGTTCGCAATGCGTGTGGCAAGCGATGCATATATGAGCTGAATTCGTCCTCTAAACTCGATCACGGCGATCATATTGTCAGGTTCGTCGGGGTAGATGCTCGGTTTGCTTGCCTGCGAGGGGAACACAAGACATTCGTCGCCTTGTGCTGATCCAACGTTTTCGCGCATGGCCAATTCATGCCCAAGGAGGTCTCGCACCATTTCTACAATCAGCGTACGTTCTTGAGATTTGTCCTGTATGCGCTCATCAGCGGGAATAGGAAAGTCGCAAGCCTCCACTCTCTTGAGCGGGATACTTCCGAGCCCATCCTCTGCCTCTCTAACGGCATTGAGCAGCGCTGATGCATAGGTATCAAGTTTTTCTGGTCGAAGCAGGACATAGCTACCGAAGCTGAATCGTCTGACCAATCCTGCGTTCTCGAGGTAGAATATGGCAGTCTCGAACTGGGTACGTGTGACTGTTATTGAGTCATCGCGGAAGCTCGAATGCCCGTAAGTCTCGTACAGTTCTGACATAGTTGATAGGACGGACTTAGGGTTCCGGACACTTGCATTCATGACGAAGCGCATGACACGGATGAAAACATGAGACGAGTATATAGGTGTAAGCGAATCCCACTGCACAGAGCGAATGATCTTATCTTTGAGCGCATCTGTACCTAATGCGTACTTTGCACTGGTCTCAACATAGTCGTCGTAGCCAAGATCTCTGACAATCTCTCGAATGCGCGTGCGGTTCGTCCCAATGCCTGCTAAATCTGACTTACCAGCGACCAGGAACTTGGGCAAACGCCGGGTACCAGTAAGGCCCTCTTTCTGAGCGTCGCGAAGAGCGTGGTCCCAAAATAAGATTCTGTCGAGCGGATCTGCAGACTCACTATCGAACACGACTACCGCAACCGCGACGTCGGATAGGTGAAGCAAGTGGATAATCCGAAAAGCCCGCTGCCCGGCCAAATCCCAAAGAAAGATGTTGCGCACTTCCGTAGCATCACCTGACTTCGCCTCAGGATTCTCCCAGAGCCGCCAAACATGCCGGTTGTGCGTGGGTTCCGTAGCATGCCACCCTTGCCCCGTAAGCCTGAGAGCAAGCCCTGATTTACCTACACTTTGTTCACCAACGAGAACAACTTTTGCATTTCGATACTTCACGTCATGTTGATCAGTGCCGCTTTGCTCGTTCACTTGCCGAGAGACATTCGCAATACGCACAGTCACTGCCGATGTTGCAGCAGTTGCTAGATCATAGTCATAGGGACGGAAGGCCAAAACGATTGCTCTGGGCCGCAGTGTCGGAAACAAGGTATTCTGCTCGTCAGCGCTCCTGATCTTGATATCGCGACACTGTTCACCACTAATACTACTGAGCCGTGTCCACGATTCTACTCGCCAAAGCAGCACTGAATTCATTGGATTATCTGATTGCGAGGCAGAGGCTGACTGTGAGGCTAAGACTGAGCCGTCGTAGGAAAATGACAGGGAACGAACTGGTCCGGTGTGCTGCTCAAGGCGACCAATCTCGTCGCCACCTACAGGGTCCCAAACTCGGATTGAGCGATCGTCCGACCCAGAAGTGAGGAAGCGGCTGTCAGGAGACCAGGCGATGCAGTTGACTCTGCTTGCATGGCCCTCCCAAGCATGGATTTGTGTCCCGAGGACGTCATCCCAAAGCCGAACTGTGCCGTCGCTTGAACCGGATGCGAGAAAGCGTCCATCCGGAGACCACGCCACGGCGTTAACGGGTTGCGAATGTCCAATCAATATCTTGTCGGATACATCTCTATCGACATCCCATAAGTGCAATGTGTGGTCCTCTCTGGCTAGTGCAACTAGCTTGCCATCGGGTGACCACGCTAGACAATTTACGCGGACAGGATTCTTTGAAGGGCAGACTTTAGTTGCGCCTGACACGTGATTCCAGGTGAAGACGGTATTCTCTCCGGCAGAAATGGCAATACGATCATCTCTTGGAGAACAAGCAACCGAGTGAATTTGCCTATCTTGCCGCTGTAGTGAGGCTCTCGTTGTGCCAGTTGCAAGATCAAACACTTGGATTTCGCCAGTATCCAAACCAAATACAAGTAGATTGCCATCTCGTGACCATACTAGCTTTAGAACAATCGGAGCCGGTGCGGATGCCCTAGGAGTAGCCGTCCGCGGCTGGACCGAGGGAGATGTGGGGCCCAGAGCAGCACGTATCGTCCGTATCGGAGTCACCTGATTGTTGGCATTTCTTTTGGGGCGTCTTGGAGCGTTGCGCCGCGCCGGGGGCATGTCATTCAAGTAAACGGGCGCGAGCAGTATGACAAAGCAAACGAATGTAGCAGACCCCGCGACAAAGACAAGAGGGTTCTTGAAGAGATATGAGGCGATTGCAGTGAGCGCGAGCCAATCTAGCAGATCAAATCTATGCAATTGGGCGTGATTTGCTACCAAGCCTACGTCATTTGCACAGAGGACAGGGACATAGATCACACTTAGCAGTGCGGTGGAAACGCCTGTAGCTTTCAGCAACGCAACTAAGCGATTATACACAGTGTAACCTTTTTGAAAGCTGACTCACTACACAGACAGAAACCTTTGATTTGCAATACTATTGTACACAGGTCTAGTTGAGTTGGCAATAATTCCCAGTCACTTGCTGTGCGGTGTTACTCTCTTATCGGCTGTAAGAACACCGCCAGTTCGGCAGAGACGATGAACTCATGGAGGAGGAGATGAGATGACGAAGAATTTGTAGCGAGGTGGGATGGTTGAATCAATTAGGTAGCACCACGTGTGCCTGGGCAAGCAATGTACATTGCAAGGGCAGCAGATTGTGCCGAAGTCTTGTAGCGTGATTCAAGCGGATGATGTGATTATGCCTTAGATCAATTTGCACGTAGGGCTTCATAGCGATGCCCACGCAAACGATCTTGGACAGTATCGCTGGCGTGGGCTAGGTTTGAGCGTGTGGTCGCGTTATGCTTGTGTCTGCTGATCTTCCTCGTCGTCCGCAAACTCGTCACTGTGGATGAGGGCTTTGACCTCTTCCCACTCGCTCATTGAGCGGAGCGTATGCACGCCGCTCTCCTTGAAGACAGCACGCACGGTGTAGCCAAGTGGACCGTTACGTACCCCAGACTCCCAATCGGGATAGTTCGCGTTGATGATGCGGGCGAGGTCGTATGCTTCGTTTTCGCGCACGGTGATGACTCCTGGGTAGTTAGGCTTCGGCTGCTGCTTCTTCCTGTTCTATTCCGCTGTGCTGTTCGGGCTGTGCCGCCAGGAGGTCTCTAAGGACGATGGCTTTGAGGTTGCTGGCGGTGGATTCGCTGATGCGTCGGCGGGTGGCGATGGCGAGTTGACGGGTGAGGTCACGCACGCTCATCTGTGGGTTGTCAAGGAGCAGGTCGCGGGCGATACGCTCACGCTCGGTACGCAAGGTCTCGGCGTCGGCTTTGGTACGGCCAACAGAAGCCTTTGTTGTAGCTTTCGTGGTTGCTCGTGTAGCTGTGCGGGCAGGTGTGCGCACAGGTGACGTGCGAGCGGTGGGAAGGCGGAGTAACCCCCTGTTCGCACGCATGACCTCGGCGGCAGTGCTGGCCTGGGCTGGATGGGTCTGCACCCCCTGTGCGATTTCGGGGGTATTCGGCCCCTCAAAAGGCGGATAGGCTGGCTCGGTTTGTGGGTCGCGTTGTTGTGGGTTCGGTGGCGGTTCAGGCGCGGGTAAGGCGGGTTGTGCGAACATGTGTGCTGTGGGAGCCTGCGCTTGCGCTTGAATGGGAGCTTGAATGGGAGCTTGGGTGGGCGCCTGTATTGCGGCGTAGGCATGGCTGATGATGCGGCGGGTTTCGGGGTCGGGGACCAGTTCGACGAGTGCGCCGGTCATGTCGCGTCCGTCCTTTTCGGCTGCTCGCAGCATCTTGCGGCGCTGCTTGCGCGCGATCTTGAAGACATCGGCGAGGGTCGCCCGCGCCTCGGCTTCGAGTTGCGCGGTGATGGGTTCGGCAAGCGGGGCGAGGAAGGCGGCGGCCATGAACGCGCCCGGGACGACGAGGGCGCGCACGACGTAGGCGAGCCAGCCAGGGAGGGCCAGCGCGGTGGTGGGTGGGGTCCAGGTGTCGTAGAGATAGTTGAGTTGGTTCCAGGCGGAGAAGGCGAGCAGGCCGGTGAGGATCGCCAGATTGACGCGCATGGCGCGGGTGGCGCGTTCGCGTTCGATGCTGCCAGGAGTAGAGGCTTGCCCGTCCTGCCAGGCGACGCGCACACGACGCGCGCTGATGTAGCAGTGGGTCTCGACGGCGAAGGCGAGCGCCCAGGGTAGGATGCCGTTGAGCGTATCTTCGATGGCGGCGGGCAGGTGGCCTGCGCCGAAGTAGACGGCGACGGCGGTGATGCCTGCCAAGAGGTAGGCGATACGAATAAGACCGGCGGCGGCTTCGTCGAGCCAGTCGAGGAAGCGGGTGAGGTTGCTCACTCTGCGCCTCCGTTCTCATCGGGGTTGTTCTGATGCGCTACAAGGGCTTGATAGGCGGGGACCCAGAGTTGCGGCAGGACAACAAACTCGGCGATGCGGTAGCGGTCGTGTTCCAGCCAGACGCACCACGTACCCAGGGTGCCGCCAGATTGGTAGCAGTACACGTCAAGGCCTGCGCTGGCGAGGGCGAGCAGGGTTGTGCGGGCGGGTCCGTCAGGTAGGAGCGAGCGAGGGACGGCTTCGATGCTGGCAACGTTTTCGGAGATCTCGGAGATCTCGAATGCGGTTGCCGTGACGGTGGGCTGGTCGGTCGTTCGGTCGTTCGGTCGCTTGTTTCGCACGGTAGTTTTGCGCCTCCAAT
This sequence comes from Ktedonobacterales bacterium, assembly GCA_030167145.1. Classification (GTDB taxonomy): domain Bacteria; phylum Chloroflexota; class Ktedonobacteria; order Ktedonobacterales; family JADMIN01; genus SMAG-U1939. The sequence goes on from CP126532.1 coordinate 3,365,917, forward strand.
GGGGATAGTGGAGGGCAGCAAGAGGGGACGGAGGGGATACCCAAAGGGTAGACGCGCAGCGTATAGATAGGCTACGATGCGCGATAGGTCCGGGCTTGCTACCACAAGTTTGGACTAGCCGGGGTCAGAGCGCCAACTCTGATTCCCGGCGACTACACACGACTATTCGATGACGGCAGTATAGCATAGCGGGCGGCGGCGGCGGATGGGCCGTGGGCCAGGTGGCCCGTTTGGCTTGTGTACGCATAGCCCGAACGGGTAGGGGTTCGCTGGCACGTCGGTTCGGCTCACCGTCAGCCTCGAACGCTCGCCCTCTTCGGAACCCCTCCTCGGAACGGCTCAGAGGGGCTTCGCGCTCAGAGGGGCCGCGCTGCGCTTGCACGGGGTCTAGTGGGGGTGTGGGGGTGGAACCCCCACGACAGATCAACGGTGGTGAGGCAGGATGATTGCCGTTAGCCACAACGGCTCGCACGGGTGACCGGCGGCGGCTTGGCGTCCCAGTGGGGGCGAGCGCCACGGCAAGCGACCTAGCGCAGCCGCAGCGAGAGCCAAGCCGCCGCCGTTCTGTCCTGGGGGTGTGGGGGGCATCCCCCCACGTGCGTCCTATGCGCTTCGGCTCATCTTTAGTCGCTTCGGGTCGGGGGGCGTCAGCTCTGGGATTATCCTCTGTTTATCATCCAGTCCTTTCTACGGCGGTTCGCATCACCTTTAGTCGGTAGCCGTCGGACGCGGGAATGCCTCTGTTTATCATCTCTGGGATTATCCAATCCTTTCTACGGCGGTTCGCATCACCTTTAGTCGGTAGCCGTCGGACGGGAGACAACGCTGCCCTCCTCGGAACGGACTCGGAGGGGCTGCGCTTCGCTTGCGCTGGTCGCTTCGTGTGCGCTCCGAGTTGGTGGGTTCAATGATAGCTGTTCTGTTATTCGTACTCCCCCACCGTGGCGGGCGATCATGGTGGCAATGCACGGTAGCGGTGGGAGGGGTTCTGCGGCGGGGCGCTGGGTGGCGGGGTCCCCCACTGGGGGCTTGTTGGTGATGGGGTGGGGGAAGCGCGCCGCGTGGGGTGGTTGGGTGGGGTCTGCGCGCGTGGCGGCGGAGTTGGGGTGGTGGGGTTGGGGGCCGCGACGCGCTCTGCGTTGGGGGTTCGGGGTGGTCTGCTCAACGCTGCGGTGGCCGCTCCGCGTGCCAGTTAGTTTTGCTGGTGCGATCATAGCTGTTCTGTTATTCGTACCCTTCGTACCCTTCGTACCCTTGGCGCGGCAACCCGAGTAGCCCAAGGGGCAATCGGGGCCGCGCCAAGCCGTAACCTAGAGGCGGGGGGGTTGGGGTGGGGGGTGTGGGGGGCGGGTGGGGGCAAACTTTACCCCCAACTCCCGCCCCCCACTTCTCCGCATGGCGGTTCGCTTGCCCTCCGAGTTGGTGGGTTCAATGATAGCTGTTCTGTTATTCGTAATCCCGCGCGGCAACCCGAGTTCTTGGATGATAATCGGGGCCGCGCGGTCTGTGTGGCAGGATGCCGGTATGGCTTATACGCCGCCCGCGTAGGGCCGCGCAGCGCGTACCCTCAACGCTGTGGTGGCGGTACGGCTTCAATTGCGGTTTTGTGGGTTCAATAGTGGCTGTTCTGTTAGGGGTGGGTGGTCGGGGGACGGCGGGGTGTGGTGGGGGGTGTGGGGCCGGTGGGTGTGGGGGTTGGGGTGGTGGGGCGTCCATGCCCCGGTGGTTGCGCTATCGTGTTGCGCTACTTTGTTGCGGGCCGTGGTTCGGGCCGGTCGGGCAGGCAGTGGTAGCAGAGGAAGTTGGCGGGGAGGGGCATGGTGGGGAAGCGCCAGCGGCCATGCGTTTTGCAGACGTGTCGCCCGCAGCCGTCGCAGCGGTACTCGATGGGTTGGCCGCAGTCCGGCTCGGCGCAGCGGTCGTCCATTGGTTCGCAGGTGTCGGCTTCAGCTTCGTCGCCGTCGCCGTGGAGCCGTGCGCGCATGGCGGTGCAAGCGGCGCGGACATGCTTAGCGGTGACCTGGGGCGTGTAGTGGTCGCGGGCGATCCGCTCGGCCTCGTAGGGCAGTTCGAGGCGGTCGGCTTCGGTGATGGCCGGATGGTGGAGGCAGGTGTCACGGCAGCGCATGACTTGGCGTTGGGCGTCAGAGGTGAAGATGAGGGTAAGCATGGTAGGTGTTCGCTCTCCTGTACGTAGGTTGGTCAGTTTGGTTTGGTTGGTTTGGGTGCGGGCCAGCTACGGGGGCCAGCCCGTCTGTTTGGTCGGTTGGTTATTCGGTTAGCCGGATGGGTTAGCGTTGGGTGATGGGGCGCAGATACCAGACGCTCCCAAGGAGGGCGATCTGGCGAATGCGCTCGGCGCAGTAGGCATCGGTGTAGGCGGACTGTGCCGCCATGAAGCGGGCGAATGCGGCTTCTTTCTTGCGCCACATGGCGCGAATGGTTGCTGCGTCTTCGTAGGCGTCGGGTCGCATGATCGCGGCAAAGGCGTCGTGGAGTGGTCGCCAGATGGCGGCGGCGGCGCATGACTCCTGGTAGAGTTGGCGCACGGCGGGGGTGTTGCGGACGCGCTCCGCTACGGCTAGCTCGGCATCGGCGCTGAGGCGCGGCTGTCGTGCCGGTGGGTCGGTGGTGAAGGGCGTTGTTGCTCCAGTGGCGCGGCTTGTGCCTAGTGTGTTCGTTTGCACGGTTGGTACGCTCCTCGTTCTGATGCGCCCTCCTCGGAACGGACTCGGAGGGACTGCGCTACGCTTGTTCTCGGTGGTTTAGGTGAATGGCTGGCCGGTAGGTTACTCAGGCATGCTCCGGCCAGCGGACGTGCTACAGGGTGGGACTACGGGGACGATCACGCTAGAAGGGGATGTCAGCGGACTCGGCGCGCTTGGCGGCTTGCTGCTCCATCCACGCGGGGTAGTCGTCTATGGCGTCGAGGAGGGCGCTGGTGAGGTCTTCGCCGGAGTAGTTGATGGGTATGGCTTCGTGGTAGCTGTTGGGGCCGTAGACGCGCCAGGGGCGATAGCCCTGGAAGTAGCGATAGGCCAGTATCCACGGTTCGCCATGCACGGTTATGGTGACGATAGCGCCGGTGTTGTCGTCGTCTTCGCGCTGCTCGTCGTAGTCCACTTCGGCGGCGAGGGCGTGCATCAGTTCGGCGCTGAAGTGGTCGCGTACCAGGGCGGCGAGGTTGTTCATCGCGTCTTCGCGCTCCTGGGCGATCTGGCGGGCGCGGTGGGCTTCGGCTTCGGCGCGCTCCTCGGCGCGGACGCTGCGGCGCGCGGCTAGCAGGTCATCGAGCGTGGGACTGTGCGTGGGCGCTCCGGTCGCCGTGGTGGTCGTGGTCGTCGTGTTGTTTGATACGTGGTTGCTCATGGGAGTTGGTTCGTGCCTTTCTTGCTTGCTCGTTTCCGGGCAATGGGTCGGACGATAAAAAGCCATATGTCTAGGGCGACGCATGCTAGTGCGAGCAATGCGAGGATGAGCCAGCCAATCGCGTCTGCGATGTCGAGGATGTTCAGTAGGGTGTGCATGCTAGTCGGTTGGCTCCGTTTGTGGTGAATGGCTGGCCGGTCGGTCAACTCCGCGCGGCCAGCGGTGAACCTACGGGTACGATCAGGGGAAACCAAGGGTGAACCTACAGGTACGCGCTACAAGGGTTAAAAGGGGATGGCTTCACAGGCGACAGGGTCGGCGGTTTCGGCGGTTTCGGCAGTGGTTGCGGTATCCGGCGCAGTGGGGTCTTCGGGTACAAGCTGCTTGGCGAGGAAGGCCAGCAGGGCGCAGGCGATGTGCTGCGGCACGCCGTCTATCGTCACTCGCACGGCGTCCGGGTAGGGGTAGGCGCCGTCGTGTCCTGGTTGCTGGTGAAACACAATGCGGGTGTGTGAACGGGGATAGCTCGGATGGGGTACGCCATCGAGTACGGTTTCGCCGTTCAGGGTGGTATGGCTCGCCGTCAGTGGTCGGGCGGCGTCCAGCAGTTCTGCTAACATCTCGGCGCTACGCTGCTCGCGGGCGTCTTGCTCACGCTTGATGCGTGTGGCCTCGGCGAGCACCTGCCGGTACTCTGGCCAGATGCGGCGCTCGATCTCGCGCACGATGACGGCGGCTCCGCGACTACTGGCAACAGTGATGGTGGGTATGGTCATCCCGTGGGGATGTGTCAGGCCATCGGGTAGCCATACGTCCACCTGTGTGCGTGTGCCGTTGTCGCTGATGCTGAGGCGCTGGCCGTCTGGCCCACGGAAGACGGTTTTCCATCCATAGTCTTTATCCTGTTGCCAGCCAGCGCCAAGCTGTGTAAGGAATAGGGCGGCGTTCTCGTCGCTCAGGGTTCCAGAAATGTAGCTCATGGCTAGGTATGCTCCTCGGTGGTCGGGTTGGTGTTCTTGGTGATTCGGGTTGGATAGGCTGGCTGTGGCTCCGGTTGCCAAAGCCAGCGGGTACGCGCTACAGGGACAATGGTTGGTGGGTGGTGTCTCCTCCGCTCCGGTGCGCGTCCGTTAGGACTCTCCTTGCGCTGATGTATCTGCTGTCCAGCCCCGGCGCGGTGGGGTAGCTATCAGGCGCGCTTACGTCGGGTACGCTTATCGCGTGCGTAGGCGCTCAGGTCGGCAAGGACTGTGCTCCCGCGCATGGCTTCTCGAAGCTCATTCGCTTCGGCTTCGGGGTCAAAATCGGCGAAGAGCGGCGGCGGTGGGTCGTCGGGTAGGTCCGTCCAGAGGTACAGGTTCATGCGGCGGGCGGCTCCGCAACGCAAGCAGATTTCGTAGGCGTCGGCGCATGCGGGGTTCCATTGGTGTCCGGTGGCCTTGCAAGCGGCTTTCTTGCCTTTGATAGCCATGGTTGGTACGCTCCGTTCTCGGTGGTTCAGGTGGTCGGTTCGGTTACTTCCAGATGGAAAATGGGCGATTGTCGCGGGCAAGTGGTGCGGTTTCGCGGTCGTAGGCTTCGGGGTCGTACTCCGCGCGCCACTCCTCATCACTGAGGCGGCGGGCGTCATTGGCTCGGCCTTCCTCGCGGTACTTGCGTTGGCGCAGCTGCTCGCGGCGGATCATGCGGCGGGCGGCGGCGGTGCTATCTTTGCTGCCGCGTGTGAGGAAGTGGGGCCGGTAATCGGGGGCGCCGGTTCCGGCATTGGCGCGGGCCGTGTGGAGCAGGCCGCGCCGGGCGGCGCAGTCGTCGCAGATATATTCGCGGTCAAGCTCGCCGGTGGCCGCCGCGCCGCAATGGCAGCGGGGGATGATAAGCTGCTCGCCGGTGGTGGGATTAGAGTAGGCGCGTTCGAGGCACGAGAGGCAGTCGCCAAGCTGGGCTAGCTCCTCGGCGCTGATGGGGCCGCCGCAGGAGGGGCACGCCAGCAGGCCAGCGGGGGCAACGGTGATGGGGGACTCGGCGGCGGGGGCTGGCTCGACGGCAACCGGCGCGGGCGCTGGGACGGGGTCGGGTAGCGCAGGACCGCGCGGAACCCCGGCATACGAGGCAGGATGACTCGTCGCCGGATCGCCCGCAGGCGACTCCCCCGCGTCGCTCGGCTCGGCTGCGCCACCATTGGGGGATGGTGGCTCCGGGTTGGGGTCGTCGTCGTTGCTTTCGATGCCAATGGCGATGCCAAGCTCGGCGGCGCGCATCTCGGCGTGCGTCATCCAGCGGGCCATAGGCGCAACGGGGTGGGCGATTTCGTCGGCGGTTGGCTCGCCAGCGAAATAGGCGCAGCGAGCGCAATAGCCGCGCGGGTCAGACTTGACATAATCGGCATCCTTAAAATCGGCATTGCAACGCCAGTGACGGCAATAGGCCGGTGCGCGCTCTTCGACGACCACGGCAACTGGCGCGGGGGACTCGACCACGGCGGCGGCAACGGGAGGAACCACGGGGGCGGGGGCGCTGGCCGAAGCCTGGGCTGGGGCTGCGAGAACCCCAGCGGCGACGAGAAGATGCAACCGCACAAACGCGCAATGGGAGCAGGTGCCCGCGCGGCGGCAACCGGGGCAGGGGCAGACGAGACGCGCGCCAGCCACACGCACCACATAGGCCACGCCGGCGGAAGAACCGGACGCCACCACCCATGCGCTATCTGCGATGTGCTCGCCGGGAAGCTCGGCAAGCAGGGCGAGGGGGCGAGACAGGGCACGAAGGCCAGCACGGGCGACGGCGGCGGCGAGGGCGGCGGGCAGGCCAGACGGCACGAACCCGGCGGGCAGGGACGGGGCAACGGTGGCGGGGGCGGTGATCGAAGCGGCTGCGCTCATGGCTAGATTCTCCTCGGCGAACATTAGATGCAAATGACTATTTGATGATTCTATTGTCTCATATTTGATACAAAATGACAACATATAAACGTCGCAAATGTCGAATGCGCGCGACGGGGCTGGGCTGCGCCTGGACTCCGCGCCAGCGGGGGAACGCGGGGGCGGTGGTCGAGGACACTCGCGCCAGCTCGCGCCAGCCGGAAAACGCGGGGACGCCGAGACGCCCCTCGACCAGGGGCAGGAAAGCCGGAAAACGCGGGGGCAACCGACGCCCGGAGCCGACGCCCGGAGCCGACGCCCGGAGCCGGGAAACGCGGGGCACGCCAGAGCGCCAAACGACGCCGAAAACGCGGAGGACGCCGAAAACGCGGAGGACGCCGACCCGCCGAAAAGGCGAAAAATGCGCTCGGCGAGAGCGCCAACCCGACGCCCAACCGCCGACGAAAACGCGCGTGCGCTCGTCGAGCCGACGCCCGCCGCCGACGCCCAAAGCGCGCGCTCGACCAGGGGCCGAACGACAAGCAGGCGGAGGCCACCACCACCCCAAACACCCTCAGAGGGTCTGCTCTCGTCCGCGCGGAGGCGCGGGGTCAAAAAAATTGCTCCCTCTGGTGGGTGGCAACAAGCAGACGTAGTCCCGTTAGGGAAGCGCCCACCACCCGCGCAGATGCTCGGACGGAAAAAGAGCAAAGTCCCGTTAGGGAAACGGTAGCCATATGCGGAGATGCTCGGACGGTAGGATGCCCTCTCTTCTCTCGAAGAGAGAACGGGGTCAAAAACACCGTGCTGCTCAATCACGCATCCGCCCTATTGAGGGAAAGAGCAAAGTCCCGTTAGGGAAACGGTAGCCATATGCGGAGATGGTGGGGTGAGGAGATGCCGTAGTCCCCAACTCGCTGTACGGTGATGCTTCGCTGTGGCCTGTTCGCTTGCGGCGCTGCGGCATGCTTCGCGCAGATGTTGACTATACACACAGATGGTCGGTTGTACAGCGCACCATGCTGGCTTCGATGCGCCGCCTCGCAATGGCCTGTATGTGCTTCTCCCCCGTCATTAAAAAAGCGCCGCAGCGCCGCGGTGGGTGTGGCCCCTACGGAATGGCCTGTGACCTCACCCTCCACGGAGATCTTTCAATTACCGCAATGTCGAAGGGGCCACCCCACCGCGTTCCCGGAGGGAAAATCTTTAACCTCGCCACGCTGGGATGCTCACTATGCACGCGGATGCTGAGTCGTACAGCGTCACTTGCTCGTGCAGCGTCCTATGAATCGCCGACGCGCCCGATCCCGTCACGCGCGTACCCTCCAACGCGCTAGGCTACACTGCTCCGCTTTAGCCTGTGGCCGTCGGACGGAATGCGATGCCGCAATGGCCTGCGCCGTGTGCGCTCCGCGTTGGTGGGTTCAATGATAGCCGTTCTGTTATTCGTAATCCCGCGCGGCAACCCGAGTTCTTGGATGATAATCGGGGCCGCGCGGTCTGTGTGGCAGGATGCCGGTATGGCTTGGCATGGGGTGCAGGGGTGTCCCCTGCCGCGCAGCGCGTACCCCCCAACTCGCTCTGTCGGTACGGCTCAACTCCGAGTTGGAGGTGACAACGATAGCTGTTCTGTTAGGGCAAGCGCAGCGCAGCCCCTCCGAGCCGTTCCGAGGAGGGGTGGGTGGTCGGGGGTGGTCGGACGCCGCGATGCTCGGAAGCGGGTGGGATGGTCGGAGGGAACACATGGTGAACGGGGCGGGGGGTGGTGGGGCATATACTCAGCGGTGACATGCCCATCGTGAACTTGACAGGGTCGTTGGGCGTGTGGTAGATTTGTTCTAACGGTCGGTACTTTCCGTTGTTCTCGGTGGTTCGACGTGTAGTCGCCGCCTCGGCTCATTCCACTGGCATCCGTGCTGGTGTTGAGTTGGGGCGGCGCTTTTTTATGACACGTCGGCGGCGGTAGGCGGGTCTACGACGGGGATGGGCGAGGGGTCAGGTGAGGCGATATGGGAAGAACCATGGCGGCACAGGCACGGACGGCGAAGACTCCGAAGACGGTGGAGAAACCTTTGGAGAAGCGGGCGGCGGCGGCGGGCGAAGCAGTCAAGGCGGAGAGAACGTTGACGCGCGTGGCGTTGCCGTGCTCGATCAGGATTGTGGACGAGGAGCGGCGCGAGGTGGAGATCTGCGCGACGAGTGAGGCGCTGGACTCGTATGGGACGGTCTTCGACTATGACGCGAGCAAAGACGCCTTCACGCGGTGGATCGGCAATGTGCGCGAGATGCACGAGAGGAAGGCTGTGGGCCAGCGGGTGGCGGTGCGCTACGATGATGACGCGCGGAAGGTGTACGCGCGGGTGCGCATCAGCGCGGGGGCGGAGGACACCTGGGAGAAGGTGAAGGACGGGACGCTGCGCGGGGCGAGCATCGGGGCAAGCAATGTGGAATGGCGCACGCAGCGGCGCACGGTCGGCGGTGGCCTGGACGGCAGAGAGACGGATGTGCCGGTGGCGACGCGCTACGATCTGGTGGAACTGAGCTTGGTGGACAATCCGAGCAACCCGGATGCGGTGGGCGTGACGTTCATCCGCAATGGCGAGGTGGACGCTGAGCGGCTGGAATATCTGCAATCGCTGGTCGGAGACTACGAAGGCGACGCCGAAGATGAGATGGATGGTGGGCTAGCTGGGGAGAACCGTACTGCTGTATCAGGCCCGGCTCCATCGTCCGTCCCCACCGTTGCCGCCGCTGGCCTTGGCTCAGCGGTTGCTACGCCAGCGCCCTCTATCATCGAGCGCAACGGCTCGCTTTCGACGGTGGACCCGGCGGAGGCGATAGCGGCGGCGGCGCTGAAACGCGGAATGTCTGGGCTACGCCAGGTAGCTGCTGGTGAGACTGCAACGCCAGAGAGCGGTCAACTCTCGGCCTATCATGCGAAGCTGGCACGGCTCGGTGCGCCGGGGTACGCCAATTACGCCAATGGCGACAGTGCTGAGCGCGTGGCAGCCGCTCCGGCTCCAGGCCAGGGGACATCTGGCTATGGCGTCCAGCAGGGCTACGACGTGGACGGCGATCATGAGTCGCCGGACGACTACATCAGCATTCAATCGGGACCGACGGCGGGCGCGGTGATGGCGCCCTCGCCTGAAGGCTCGGTGGCGCATATGGCGCACAGCCACCACCACACCGGCAGGTACGATGACCCAGCGGACCATACGGAGATCTCGGCGCACATGCACCAGGATGGGACGTCGCACACGCACGAGCATGTGATGGACCATCAGCACGGCGGGCATGAGGGGTTCCCGAACGGCCATACGCACCCGCACGTGCATGTGCCGGAGCACTCGCACGTCTACCGCTGCGCCGATGGGGAGCCGCTAGACCCACGGGTGCTTGCGCCGGAGGAGGCGCGGAAGCTCGCGTATGTCTCGGCGGCGGCATTCCGCAGCGTCGGCGGCATCGAGGGTCAGGCGCTCAGCGATGAGCAGTTTCGCGCGGCTGTCGTGCATCATCTGCGGCTGGCTCAGGGACGGCTCGATTCCCCGGCCAGCGAGCAAGCTGCTACGCATACCGCTGTTACCCAAGCTGATGCGGGTACGGCGGCGGTGGAAAGCCGTGCGCTTGGGCCATACTCACGCAATCCAGGCGGGCCAGCGGACGCGGGGACGCCGGATATGGTGGACGCAGCGGCGACGGAAACACTCACAGGCGAGGCTGCGCTCGGTGATGGCAACGGCGGTATGCCTGCCCTGGGTGATGTGGCGGAATGGCTCACACGGCGGGGGACGTGTCCGCTGTGCCAGGGGCAGGTGCGGGCGCTGGACCGCGATGGGAAAGCGATAGCGGGGGCTGATGCCAATGGTGCGGTCGCCGCTGAGAACGCGGCTGCTATGGCAGGACAAGGCACGCTGGATGTCTCGACGCCGCCGGATGGCTGGACCGGGCGCGGGCGTCAGCCTGACGCCCCTACGTCTTCCACTGGCACTCCCAAGGCTGCCTACTCTGCTGAGCCAACCATGTATCAGTCGGTGTTCGCGCAGACACTGACCAGTGAGGTGACGCGGGCGGTGGAGGCACAAACTCGCATCATGGCGGCGGCGCTGGGCGATCTGAAAGAGCGGCTGGCACGCATCGAGGCGCAACCGCAGGCGGGTGGTCCGGTGCTACGCGCGGCGGAGAAGTCCACGGCGCTGCATCCAAACGGGACTGCTGGCACACAGGGCGCGCCGGGCGCGGGTGAGCAGATACGGGCGCTGGAGGCGTTGGCGGGGCGGGTGACGGACCCACAGATACAGGTGGCGCTGGCGGCGGAGATGATCCGCTTGCAGCAGGAGCAGGCGGGTCTCCCTCCGGCGATGATGGTGATGCCCAGGGCTGGCCTCGACGTGACGCGGCGGCAATTCCCTTGATTCCCTTGATGACGGCTCAGCCATGAGCTGAGAAACACATAGATGTGGCGATTTCTTCGTGCGGATGGATGTGGTGGTTTGGGGAGGGTAGGTAACGTAGGTGGCGGGAGCGATTGCGACAAGTCCATTTTTTGGTGGGGGCCAGGTGGGGCCGACGATTACGGATGAGACGGTGGCGCTGGTGCGCACGGCGATGGCGGAGACCTCGCGGGCGATTACGGCCGCTTCGGGGCTGATCGGCTACGAACTGGAAGCGCCAGCCAAGGTCGTGGTGCCGGTGATTACGCCGCTGGTGAACATGCTGCCGAGGCGCAAGGGCAACGGCGTGGACGTGGTCCACTGGAAGGCGATCACATCGTTCGACACGGCACGCAACTGGGGCACGCTGGCGGATGGCGGCACACCTCAATCTGTCACCTATCAGGTGGCGCAGATGCAGAACACGCTGCAAACCATCTCGCTGATGAACTCGGTGAGCTTCCAGGCGCAGTGGCGTGGACGTTCCCTCGAAGCGGATGTGCGGGCGCGGCGGGTGGCCGAACTGCTCTATCAGCTCAAGATCACCGAAGAGCGGTGGCTGCTGGGTGGCTCGGCGCTGCTGATGACGCCGCCGACCCCGGACCTGACCACGCCGGCGACTGGTGGGACGGTGGCGGCGGGGACGTATTGGGTGGCGGTGACGGCGAAGAACGCCCAGGGTGAGACCCAGGCCGGAACGACCTTCGCCAAGATCGTGACGACGGGCACGACTTCGACGGTGACGGTGATCATCTACACCGTGCCCAACGCCACCCAGTACAACGTCTACATCGGCTCCGGCGGCTCGCAGCCCGCGACCAGCGCCATGTGGCTGCAAGCGGGGATTTCGGGGGCGAATGCGGCGCAACCGGCGACGGGGGCGAGCGTGACGCTGGCCGACGGCGTGACGGTGATGCCGTCGGGCGAGGTGCAACCGGCGTACCTGACGGTGACGCTGACGGCTCCGCCCGCGACGAGTGGCACGGCGCTTTCCACGGTGGCTGCGAACACCGCCAAGACGTTCGTGGACGGCTCGAACAACATCCTGATGTGGGATGGGCTGATTGCGCAGGCGATCAACAACCAGGGGACGGGCAACGGCGCGACGCTGGGCGCACAGGTGGCGCAACCAGCGGCGGCGACGGGCCTGCTGGCCTTGTCGGACATTGATAACCTGCTGGCGGCGATGTACTTGCAGGCGGCGGGCGATCCCGACTACATCATCATGAACCCGCTGGACAACGTGCGACTGACCAATCTGGTGGTCGGCGCGGGGCAACTGCGGTATGTGGTGCAGCAGCAGGGCGGGGACAACGGCGATCTCACGGCGCAGTATCGCGTCACGCGGTATCTGAACAAGAGCACCGGCAAAGAGATGCCGATCATTCTGGATAGGTACTGTCCGCAGGGGACGATGGTCTTCCTGCCGATGAGCATTCCGTTCCCGGTGCCGGAAGTCTCCAACGCGGTGGAGATTGAGACGAACCAGGAATACTGGGGCGTAGACTTCGCGATCACCGACGCCAACTTCAAGTTCGCCGACTTCGTGGAAGAGACGGTGAAAGTCTACTTCCTCGGCGGCTTGGGCGTGCTGCGGGGCATCTACCCGTCGTTCTAAGCGTATTGTAAGCCCCTGCGCTACGGCGCGGGGCGTCTCCCAACTCACAGGGCTGGTCGGTCACCCCACCGGCCAGCCCGCTTTTTCGGCTCAGCCATGTCAGACAGCAGTCAGACAGCAGTCAGGATGGTGGAACAGATGTTCGGGATATTTGCGAAGGCGGGGGCATATGCCAATTTGTCACCGGCGGCGCGGGCGACGTTGCGGTATGTGGAGGTGCAGGCGTTGGGCATCGCGCTTTCGGGGTTGCAGGCGGTGACGCCGCTGCTGTCGAATCCTGATCCGGCGGCGATCCCGTGGGCGAGCGTGGCGCATACGTTCGTGACGACGGTGGTGCTGTCGCTGGCGGCGGCGGGGGCGAAGTATTACAAGGCGCAGGGCGACCCGCCGATACCGCTCGCGGGAGGGCGTCAGCCTGACGCCCCTCTTCGGAACGACTCAGAGGGACTGCGCTCCGCTGGTCCTACGCCTGCGGTTGCTCCTCCGGCTGCGCCTCCAGTGGCATGAGCGGAGCTTGCAAATGTTCAGGCAGGCGGGGATAGATACGGCGGTGCTGGAAGAACTGCGGGCGATCCGCGCGGAGATCCACGAGCTGGCGGAGAAGGTGGGGCAGGCGGCGACGCGGGATGATCTGGCGGACTACGTGACACGCGAGGCGTTTGACGCGCATGTGAACCAGCACAAAGAGCGGGTGGCGGACTGGCGGTTCTGGCTGCCGTATGCGCTGACCGCGTTGATGTTTGTGCTGTATGTGATGCAAGACCTGGGTGTGCGGCTCGTAGCAGGCCGATAGGTAGGGAGGTGAGGCGAGAATGGCGGCGACACTGGGACTCAGCGCCTACATAGATGTGCCGACCTATCTGCGTAGCCCTGTCAATCAGGAGACGGTGACGCTGCTGGGGCTGAATACGACGCTCAGCGCGGGCAGCACGCCAGCGGGTACAACGGCGCTGGGTGTGGTCTCGTCTACCGGCTGGGCGGTGGGTACGGCGTGGCTGCTGGATGGTCCGTACTCGGAGATCGTCACGATTACGGGGAGCGCAGACGGCACGCATGTGACGCTGGCGGCGCCTGGAACACAGTTCGCGCATGGGTTGGGCGCGAGCATCTCGCAGGCGGGGACGGCGGGCAGCCTCGCGGAGACGCTGCTGCGGGCCAGCGCGTGGGTGGAGAACTACTGCCAGCAGGGGACGGGCGGCGGGGATAGGTCGCTGTATGCTGTGGCGCGGACGGAGCGATGGGGTATGCCGTCTACACGCGCGTACATTGACCGTGACAACGTGGTGGCGGTGATGCCTGGGCACTTCCCGGTGCAGAGTGTCAGCGCGCTCTCCATCGAGTTTGGGCAGGGGCAGAGCCTGAGCCTGGATGTGTCGCAGCTCGAGGAGATGACGGTGGGGCGGATGGTGGAAGTGCCGTATCTGCTGGCGGGTGGTCCGACGGTGGGGCAACAACTGTTCCTCGACACGGTGGGTCTCTCGCGGACCAGAAGGCAATGGGCGGTGCTGAGCTACGTGGGCGGCATTACACCCGGCAGCATCCCCTACGATGTGCAGCAGGCGGCGGCGCTGATCGCCTCGGAGGTATTGGGGCAGCGCAGGAATCCGACGGGGGCAGCGGAGTACAAGCTCGGCAAACTGGACGTGGTGCAGCGGCAACGCGGGGATGCCGTCGGCGATAGCATCCTGCTGCTGCGCGCCAGGGATTTGTTGCAACCGTACCGCAGCGAGGTGTGGTGATGGGCGCACGCCACGCCAGGAGGGCGCACACCATGCGCCCCTACTTTCCATAAAGTTCGGTATTTCGGATGTGCTTTGAGTACACGAGAAATACCAAAGTGGGAGGTAAAGCCGTATGTGGCCTGGGCTGTGATAGATTTTGTGATTTTTCGCGCGTGACATGCAAACAGAGGCGGCGGCGATGTTCATTGGCGTGCTGGCAATCCTTGCCGCTGTCGTGCTGGCTGTGGCTCCCATCGTTGCGGTGATGGTGATAGGCAGGAACGGTGATACGTCATGCTACTGACGACGGTACGGCTGGAACGGCCGGAGGGGACGGTGCTGCTGCGGGGCATCTCGGTGCAGATTGAGCAGGCGACGGAACTGGCGCTCAACGATTTGGAGGGGGCGCGGAGCTACGATAGGTTCTGGCTCTACACACTGCAAGGCGTGCCGACCACGGCGATAGCGCGGCGGGATGTGCTGTTCGATGAGGTGAATGTGGACGCGGAGACGGGAACGCTGGCGAAATACAGGGTGAGCGGACTGGTGGAGACGTTTGCGGGCGATCATCAAGAGGCGCTGGTCGAACGGGTAGTGGGGAACTGAGGCGGATATGAGCAGGCGAGAGCGGCGCAAGCACAACCGAAAAGCTGGCAGCATTCCGGCGGGGGCGTCGCTGCGTCCGATCACAAACCTACCCCCTAGCCCCCTCCCTACAAGGGAAGGGGGAAGGCCTGCCACGCCGCTCGCGGGCGCTTTCTCGGCCAACGGAGGGGCGACGAACCTGAGCGGTGGGAGCCAGATGCCGCCAGGGGAGCCGCTGCTGCCCAATGTGGGGGTGGTGCCGTCAGATGGTGGGCCGCGCCAGTTTGCGTACCCTGTCGGCTACAACATCGCGCAGCGGCCACGCGCCACCGAACAGACATCCTTCGAATCGCTCAGGAATCTGGCGTCGCTGTATGATGGTGTGCAGATCTGCGAACGGGTGTACTTCGATTTGCTGGGCAGGCTGGAACTGCGGGTGGCTCCGCGCGCGGACCTGCTGGCGGATGGCGAGGATGCGCGTGCGCCGAGGTGGCGCAATCCAGCGGCGGCGATTGAGGGCTTTCTGGAATGCCCCGACCGCGCGCAAGACCTAAGAAGCTGGCTGGTGGCGTTCGTCCGCGACATCCTCGAAGTGGACGCGATAGGTATCTATCGTAGGCGGGACCGCGCGGGCAGGCTCTACGCGCTGGAGCTCGTTGCTGGTGACACCTTGAAGCCCTTGATCGAGCAGCATGGCAGAACGCCGCAGCCGCCGCAACCGGCGTACCAGCAATTCGTGTATGGCGTTCCGGCGGGGTGGTACACGACGGATGAGATAGATTATCTCAGAGAGACGGCGCGGACCGAAAGCGTGTATGGGTTGAGCCGGGTGGAACGGATCATCCTGCGGGTGAATCAGGCGCTCCGCAAGCAGGACTTCGATATGGCGCGGTTCACTGATGGCAGCACGCCGCTGGGACTGATCGCGCCGCCCGCTGACCTGGCCTGGACACCGGAACAACTCAGAACGTTCGAGCAGACATTCAACGGGTTGCTGGCGGGCAACGACCAGATGCGCGTGCGGGCCAAGGCGCTACCCCCTGGCGCGACGTGGCAGAGCTTACTTGGCGATGACCCGCTGATCGCGTTTGACCGCTTCCTGCTGAACGTGACGGTGGCGGCGTTCGGTCTGACGATGGATGAGCTAGGCTTCACGGAGACGAGCAACCGCAGCACGGGACTGACGCAAGAGGGGGTGGTGTACCGGCGAGCGGTGGCTCCGGTGGCGGGGCTGGTGGCGGGCTATCTGACGCGCATCGTCCGGCGGGAGATAGACCCACGGTTCACGGTGAGCTTTGGGGGATTCGAGGAGCCAGAGGATTTCGCGGCGCGGGCCGAAGCGTTCGCGCGGCTGATACCGACGGGCGCCATCTCGCCGAGCGATGCGGCCAGAGCCTTGCACTTGCCGGTGGCACACGAGACGCCCGCGTACATCCTGACGCGGATGGGTCCGGTGCTGGTGGATGACCTTATCACGGGCAAAGTGAAAGTGAATCCGGCGGCGGCGGCGGGCAGTGCTTCAGTGGGTGAGCCTGTGCCGGATGAGGAAGACGCGGCAGTGGGGAATGACCAGTAGGGCAAGCAAGGACGGCGGCACCGACATGGCAAACATGACAGACAAGGCGAAGCAGCTACAGCCCGCAGAAGAAACAAGCATACAGCAGAATGCGGCCACGGAGGATCTGCGGGCGCGGGTGTGGGAACTGCATTTGCGGGGGGCGACGAAGCGGGCGATTGCGGAGGTGGTGGGGGTTCACCGGCAGACAGTGGGGCGCTGGTTGGCGGCGGGATATGCGGAACTGGAGGCGGACCGCAAGGCGCGGCAGAAGCGGCTATTGGCGGCGGCGGTGGCGCGCATGCGGCGGGTGCAGGAGCAGGCATGGGATGATCATGATGCGGATGATGCGCGTGAGCAAGCGGTGTTAGATGCGGCCCTCTTCGGAACGGCTCAGAGGGGCCGCTCTGCGGCGCTCAGTGCGGCGGCAACGTCAGAGGGGAACGATGAGAGAGGCGGCGGCGGTGTTCAGGGGATACGCTTGCAGTCGCAGCGGGCGCAATACCTGCGGGTGGTGCTGGACGCGGAGAAGGAGATTGCGCGGCTAGAGGGGCTGTACGAGGCGACAGGCGACGAGGGCGCGGCGGTATCGTTCGTGGTCCTTCGTGATGATGGGAGCCGTCTGACGGCCAGCGTGGGGCTGCTGAGGGGTAAAAGCAGGGCCGCGGCTGCGGTGTCAGAGTCAGAGGCGGCGGAAGATGAGTAGCCGTAGCACAGGTGTACGCGCCAAACGCAGAGCGCATGAGACGCTGAATCGGAGGCGGGAACTGCTGCTGAATCCCAAGCAGTACGACTTCGTGTTTT
The DNA here is from genome assembly GCA_030167145.1 of Ktedonobacterales bacterium. Lineage (GTDB taxonomy): Bacteria > Chloroflexota > Ktedonobacteria > Ktedonobacterales > JADMIN01 > SMAG-U1939. The sequence continues at coordinate 3,382,860 of CP126532.1, forward strand.
CGGAGGCGCGGTTCAGCTTCTACGTGGGTGGCATCGGCGCGGGCAAGACGTATGCGGGCGCGCTGCGGGCGCTGTTCGCGGGTCAGCAGCTGCCGGGGTCGCTGGGGCTGGTGGGCGCCCCCACGTATCCGATGCTCAGAGACGCCACGCAGCGGACGTTCTTCGCGCTCTGCCCCGACGCGCTGATTCGCTCGTGGAACAAGACCGAGCAGCATCTGGTGTTCACCAACGGCAGTGAGATATTGTTCAGGAGTATGGACCAGCCGGATAGGGTGCGCGGGCTGAATCTGGCGTGGGCGTGGCTGGATGAGGCGCCGCTGTGTGGCTACTACGGCTGGCAAGTGCTGAAGGGCAGACTGCGGCAAGCGGGGTATCCAGCGCGAGCGTGGGCGACGGGGACGCCGCAGGGCCGGGATGGCTACGCGCGGGACTTTGAGTTGGAGCCACGCGACGGGCATGCGCTGTATCGGGCGAGCACCAGAGAGAATGCGTGCAACCTGCCGCCGGGGTTCATCGAGGACTTGGGCTATACGGGTCAGTTCGCGGCGCAGGAAATTGAAGGCCAGTTCGTGGCGTTCGAGGGGCTGGTGTACAGCTTCGATGCTGACGCCGTGGACGGGAATGTTCGGAGTTGGGCAGGCGGGGAGTTCCGTAGCGTGGTCGGTGGCATAGATTGGGGCTACACGAATCCAGCGGCGGCGGTGGTGTTTGGGCTGGATGGCGACGGGCGGGCGTGGCAGACTGACGAGTTCTATCAGCGACGGGCAGGGCTGGAAGAGACGGTGCTGCCGGCGATAGTGGCGCTGACACGGCGGTATGGCGTGGTGCGCTGGTATGCGGACTCGGAAGACCCGGAGGCGATAGACCGCTTGAACGCGGCGCTGGCACGGGAAGGATTGCAGACACGGGCGCGGGCGGCGGTGAAGGGCGCTGGCTCGGTGCGGGCGGGGATACAGACGGTGACGGGGCTGCTCTCGAAGCGCGGGGATGGGACGCGGGGGCTGTACGTTGACCCGCGGTGCGTGGCGACGATTGCGGAATATGGGACGTATGCGTATGCGACGGTGGACCGGGCGAAGCGGGATGCGTCGGAGGAGCCGCTGAAGCAGAGCGACCATGCGCTCGACGCGAGCCGGTATGCGCTGCATGGGGAGCTGGCGGGTGCGGCGAAGACGGAGGCGTACTTGGCGTCCATGCGGGGCAGATTGGAACACGAAAGCGTCTCGGTGGAACACTAAGACGCTGATTTGGAACAGGGAACAGGTGAGGTGGAACAGATGGGGAACCCGATGATCGTGAACGTGCCGATTGTGAATCAGCGGACGCAGACGGGGGCGGATGGGCGGCCGCCGGAAGACGGGAACATGGACTGCGTGCCCGCCAGCTTGAGCGCGATGGTGGCGGCGCTGATCGGGCAGCCGCAGAATGCCGACGGCTGGCACGATGCGGTGTATGGGCAGGGGTACGTGGGGATGCAAGACCCGGCGAAGTACGTCGTGCATGCTCTCGGCCTGGGCGTGCATTTGTTCGCGTTCAACGGCACAGCGCAGAACCTCGTGGCGGTGGCGGTGGAGGCGATACGCGCGGGGCATCCGGCGCTGCTCAGCATTCCGAGCGATTGGCTGGATGAGCCGCCGCACAGTCAGTACGCGCATATGGTGGCGGGCTGCGACGTGTCGGCGGATGGGCAGCAGTTGACATGCATGAATCCGTGGACGGCGGCGTATGAGACGCATACGCTGGCGTGGTGGGAAGAGCGGCTGAACTGCTGCTCGTACAAGACGGTGTGGGTATTGGAGAAGGTGGAGGGTAGTCAGGTGGACAACTGGACCGATGTGAGTGATGCGAGCGGTGCGGCGGCGCGTGATCAGCATGGGAACGAACTGCGGTTTGGGCAGGCGGCGTATGTGCTGGCGAACAAGAGCACGGCGAATGCGGTTGAGGGGGTAGCGGCGCAGGCGTATCCGTTCGGACCGGACTACTCCATCACCGCGCTGGAAGATGGCACGGCGTTGATCTACGGCAAGCAATCGAATGTGGTGAGCCATGTCGGCGGGGACGCGGGCGCGGTGATCAGCGGGCTGTATCTGGCGTTGGTGAAGCTACAAGAGGCAGATCCGGGTACGACGCCGCCACCGGCGGAACCCCCGGAAGATGCGGCGGCGTTGGCTGCGGTGCGGGCGCTGGCGGCTGCGTTGGCGCAGGTGGGGTGAGGGGAAGGGGGTGCGCCCCGGCTGGCTACGGTGAATGATGGCAGGGGCGCACGAGCGGGAGCATGTCATCGGGAGAAGAGGCGCTGAAGGAGGACGGCGACGAAGAGGCTTTCGATGACAATGCCGGCAATGGATTCGGCGGTGGCGATCCAGGATTGGACGGTATCGAGGCCGAACTGGGCGAAGAAGACGCGCCCGTGGATGGCGTTGAGGCTGATCTGCGCGGCTTGGTCGGGGCGTAATGCGTTGGCGCCAGGGCCGCCAAGGGAGCCAGCGAGCCAAAAGAGGGCAGCAAAGAGGGCGACGGTGAGGACGTACGTGATGAGGATACGATGCAGGCGGTAGCCATAGCCGACGAGCAGGGAGAGGAAGCCAGAGGCAAGGTAACTGCCGAAGCGGCGCTCGTACCAGCGTTGCTTGCGCTGCATGACCTGGGCGCGGTAGGCGTAACGGTCGGCGATGTCGCCGAGGCCCTGGTCTTTGAGTTTCGTGGCGAGCAGGCGATAGGCGCGTGCGGCGGCGGCGCACTCGGTGGCGCGGATAGCACGCGATTTGCGCTTCTGATCTTTATCCAAAGCCACACGGGCGATATGCTCGTCGCCCAGGACGGGCACGAGATCCCAATCCACGACGCTGAGGTTGGTGTTGTCGAAGGTAGCCTGGTCGAGCCGGACTCTGGTCAAGATGGCCCCATTCAACCGGGTGGTTTTGTCCAGAGAGGCCACGCCGAGGTCAGCGTCTGCCAGGTGCGCGTCGTTGAGGATAGTCCCTTCCAGGTGCGCCTGTTGCAGGTTGGCTCCTTCCAGGTGCGCCTGTTGCAGGTTGGCTCCTTCCAGGTGCGCAGCGCGAAGGTCAGCTCCGTCCAGATGCGCATCGTCGAGATGGGCCGCATCAAGGTGGGTTGTGCGCAGATTAGCCCGATCGAGGTGCGCTCCGCTCAGGTAGGCCCGCTCCAGGTGTGCTTGGTAGAGGTCGGCTTCCTCCAAATGCGCCTGACTGAGGTCGGCCTCCTCCAGGTACGCCGAGTCGAGGCTGGCCCCGTCCAGATGTGCCTCCCTGAGGCTGGCCCGCTCGAGGTGAGCATCGTTGAGGCTGGCCCGCTCGAGGTGAGCTCGGTTGAGGTCCGTCCGCTCGAGGTGAGCATCGTTCAAGTCGGCTTCCTCCAAATGCGCCTCAGTGAGGATGGTTCCGTCTAGCAGCGCTGCTCTGAGGTTGGCTCGTTCCAGGTGCGTTCCGGTGAGATTGACCTGTTCCAGGCGTGCCTTGTGCAGGTCAGCCTCGTGCAGGTCAGCCCCGGTGAGGAAGGCGTCCCATAGGAGCGCCTCGCTGAGGTCGGCCCCGTCCAGCGTGGCCCCCTCCAGGTGCACCCGTTTGAGTTCAGACTCCTTCAGATGTGCCCCGCTGAGGTTGGCTCGCTCCAGGTGAGCATCGTTGAGGTAAACGTGCTCCAAGGTTGCATTGGAGAGGTCAGCCCGTTCCAGGTGTGCCTCAATGAGTGTGGCCCTGTTCAGGAGCGCCTTGCTGACTTTGGCCTCGTCTAGATAGGCGCGAGAGAGATTGGCCCCAGTCAGGTATGCCTCGCTGAGGTCGGCTCGTTCCAGGTGTGCCTCGGAGAGAAAGGAGTCCACCAGGTGCGCCCCTTGCAGGACTGCCCCCTCCAGGTGGAGGTCTGAAAGCGGGAAATGTCCGTAGTCGTGCAACCTGAGTCTAGTGGCTAGGGTGTCGAGGTCGCTTTCAGGTCCAGCGACGGCGAGCGCCGCGAGCCAGAAGACGTCGGCTCCGGTGAGGTGGACACCTGTGAAGACGCTGGAGTCTACGTGGCGCTCGCCGTCAGGCTGGGCAGCCCACGCGCGCTGGCGTTCGGTGAGGTCGCGGAGTTCGGCGAGGCGGGCGTCGGAGATGGGGTCACCCCAGCTGTCGAGCCCAGGTTGGTTCTCGGATGTGGTGGAGAATATGGTGAGGGATGGTGACTGATCAGCGGGCGAGGTGGTGTCGGGTTGGGATGCATCGGTCATGGGTCTGGTGCCCTCCGAACTGAGGCGGGATGGTGGAACGACGACGACGGGCGGTGGGTGTAGTGTGAGACGCAGTATAGCAGCAGGCGGCGGCGATGGGAAGCGATGGCTGCCGCAGGGGCTGCTCATTTTATAACCCATCATCCTGGCAGTGATAGTGACGCTCTCGCATCGACGTGAACGACCCCCCAGCAATCGCAGCAGGTACGCCGACGCCGTTGACAGGTGGCGGGAGGTTGCGCAACAAGCGAAAGAAATGACAATAATGGTGGCAAGTATTTCGCTAGCTTCTTGTGGTCTGACCTCAACGAGAACGGGGGAGTGAGACGGTATGAGAGTAGTGGAGATCTATGCCCGCGGTGGATTCCTGGCATCCGTAGTAATGCGTCCGGGGGAGGACTGGAAAGAGATTGCCACACGCACCTACGCGGCGCTCCTCTACCCGCGCACGCGGAGTATGCGCGTGTGGAGAATTGTGCCTGTGGATGAGCACTCCTGGGACCTGTGGTTCAGCGTCTCTTCTGGTGAAGTACATGGAGAGGCGTTCGTGTCGGTGAGCGACCAGGAGGAGCCCGCTGTCGGCGAACCGGGAACCGTGGAGATTTGGGGACCTAGCGGTGAACTGATGGCAACGGCGGCGCTTCAGCCGCATGTGTACTGGGAAACAGTTGCCGCACGGCTTTTCGCGGCGTTGCGGCAGCCGCTAGCGGTACAGCGTATGCGCACGCGAAGAGACCTTTCTGATGACAACGCAGATCTAGAAGACAACGCAAATCGCGTGAAGTTTGGAATAGAACACGGTGCGTATGATTTTGAAGTGATACAAAAAGCCATCGTGCGGTTGAACAAACCTGTAGGGCAGGCGGAGACTGGTGAGTTGGACCACCATTGAGCGTCTGTGATACCTGGCGCAGAGTGTGAACCCTTCGGTGCGCAGGGAACGCTGAGTATGAGGTGGGCGCCTCACTTGACTAGCGTGTGTCGGTCATGTCAGTCCTGTCGGTCATGTCAGTCCTGTCGGACCTGTCAATCTATGGGGCTGGCTCTGCTGCCGGTGATGAGGTTGACGGCGGTGTCCCAGAGGCTGGGCTGGTAGACGGCGATGTCGCGCTCGGTGCCCAGGACGATGACGTCGTGCATGGCGCGGGAGATGGCGATGGAGAGCAGGGTGTCGCGTTTGGGGTGCTTGGCGATCGCGTCAAGCTCGGTGAGGATGACGACTTTGGCTTCGAGGCCTTTGGCGGCGCGGATGGTGGTGAGGGGGATTTCGTCGGTGTAGAGGCTGTCGTTGAGCCAGCGGAGGCGGTGCTCAGGCCCACCGCTGCGTCGCCTCGCAGCAGTGGCGTGACCTCATCTCCTCCGCCTCCCGCTCTCACAGGTGGCCACGGCAGAGCGACATACACCAGGGGCCCAGGGCAATTGCATGCCAGACACACGTAATAGCCCCAGGCAATGCCGGGGATGTCGTATTGCTTCTGTACTCAGCCTGAGTAGGTAACGATGTACTCCTGCTGATTCGTCATGGCTCCGCCGATGTCGAGTGTCAGGGTGTATGTGAGATTGGTGGCATTCGGGTCAATGTTCCCCTGGCCGTTGGAGTCGTTCACATCAAGGTTGATACGCCCTGCGGTGTAGACATCGCCCACTTCATTTTGATGATAATAGGCGAACACGATAGATCCGCAGGGGCTATCAAGTTGCTGACCATAGAAGTAGGCGAGTAAGTCCTCGGCGAGTTGCTGGCCCGTGACGCTTGGGTCAACAATGACCTCGCGCTTTGGCTGGGGGCAGACCCCGACAAGGCCCACGCTCTCGCTGTGGACGGTCTGTATGGCGCTCGCATTTCCTTGTGCGGCAAGCCCACGCAAATCGTCGAGCGTGGTTGGCGGGTAGTGGACGATCCGAGGAGTCGGCGTGGGCTTGGGTGTGGCCGTCGAGGCTGGCGTATGGGGCGATGTCGCCGTTTGCCCGACCGAGTTGCCGCCATTGCTGCCTGCTGACGAGATGGCCGCAGCGACGCCGCTGCAGACGACGCACACGGTCAAGAGCGCGACGCACCCGATGCCGATCTGGAGCGGGCGCGATGCCGACCGGAACCAGCCGAACAGGCTGCGGTGCTGGGGCGGCGCGGGCGGCGCGGGCGGCGCGGGCGGCGGAGTCTGCGGATGCGGTGGCTGCTCAAACGGGGGTTGGTTCATTGTTGCGGCTCCTCTGTGTGCTTACTCTCGTAGTGGCGGTGTTCGATGACTGCCACCTACATCTCACACTACGATACTCCCGCTGTCAAGCAGGGAGCTTGATGCGGCTGCAACACTGGACCTGCTCACTGTCGGCTGGCGACGTTGACGGCTGCGATTACAGAGGGGACCAGTGCGAAATGCGGGGGTGACGGTAGCGAGGAGGTATAGCTGCCGCGCAGATGCGAGAAACGGCATGAAGAACCATCGGGGAACCCCCCACCATTCCTGGCGTCTGAGTCGGTGCAAGTGCTGAGAACAATCCGCGCCCGCTCCTACTGGCAACTACTGAGAATTATCCATGGACGATACGGCGCTGCCGACGAAAGATTCTACAGTGCGTGGCGCGTTCCCAATTAGCAGTGTTCGCCGTCTCTACCACAATTGAAAATCTCTATACAACGTGCTAGACTGGCGAGGCAGACGGACGCCGTCTTACTGCCAGGTGGCTGTTGGTCCCGGAAACCTACCTGGGTCTTAGCCCCACTTACTTTGCGCTGGGCATTCATGGCCGCGCATTGCCCGATCACCAGGAAACGCCGGATATGAGCAAGATCTTTATCTGCTATCGCCGTGACGATAGCGGCGCCGCCTGCGGTCGCATTTATGAGCACCTGTGCAACCACTTCGGCCGTGGCAACGTCTTCAAAGACGTAGATGCCACTCCCTGGGGCGTGCGCTTCCCGGATCACCTAGCCCAGCAGCTAACCGCTTGTCGCATCGAACTGGTGCTCATCGGCCGGTTCTGGCTGACCCTCAAAACCGCCGATGGCACCCGGCGACTGGACGCGCCTGATGACTTTGTGCGCACCGAGATCGAGACGGGGCTACGCTCTGGGAAGATCGTTGTTCCCCTCCCGGTGGACAACGCGACCATGCCACATGCCGTCCAATTGCCTGCCAGTATTCGCGAGCTAGTCGAGTTCCAAGGTGCGCAGGTGCGAAATGATCCCGACTTTGACACCGATATGCAGCGCCTCATTCGCCAAGTAGAAGGCTGGCTTCGCGTTCCGCCACCCGCCGACACTCGACCGACGCCTGGAGCAACTGTTGGTGGTGTGGGCGAATCGCAAGATGCGGCAATGCTGCAAGCGCAGATCGAAAAGTTGCTGCAAGAGGTCAGTGCGGTAGGCGATGGCGACCTGCGTGTGCAGGCGGAGGTCACGCCAGACACACTCGGCGTGCTCGCGGACTCATTCAACTACATGATCGAAGAACTGGCGAAGGTTGTCGGCCGTGTGCAGGCGACTACCTTTCAGGTGACGAACGGGGCCCGGCGTCTGCTGGACCGCTTTGCAGAGGTCGCCGATGCCTCGCAGACCCAGGCATATCAAACCTCGCAAACGATGCAAGCGGTGGCCCAACTTGCCGACTTCGTGCAGCTTACCGCCAGCAACGCTATCTCGGCGGCAGAGGCGGCGCGCGAAACATTGCGGAACGCTGAGGGCGGCCAGCACGCCGTGGTGCAGACCATTGATGGCATGGTTCACATCCGCGAAAACGTGCAGGAAACCTCAAAGAAGATCAAGCGCCTGGGCGAGCGCTCGCAGGAGGTCGGTGAAATCGTGCGTCTCGTCGAAGACGTTGCCGACCAGACCAACCTCCTTGCGCTCAACGCCGCCATCCAGTCGGCGACGGCTGGCGAACATGGGCGCGGCTTTGCCGTGGTCGCCGAAGAAATCCGAATGTTGGCTGAACGTGTCACCGAGGCCACCAAGCGTATCGCTACGCTCGTCAAGGGCATTCAAGGCGATACCTATGCAGCAGTTGTCGCCATGGAGGAGAGCACCCAGGAGGTCGTCAACGGCTCTCGGTTCGCCGACGAAGCTGGTGAGGCGCTGCGTCGTATCTACTCTGTTGTAGACCATCAGGCGCAGATGATCGAAGACATCGCCCGCGCCGCCGGCGAGCGTACAGAGGCGGCAGAGAAGGTTGCGAGCGCGATGAGCCGTCTAGACGAGATCACGAGCCAGACCAACACCGCGATGCAGGATGCCAGCGCCGGGGTAATGTATCTCGCGGAGCTTGCCGAACAGTTGCGCGCCTCTGTTGCCACCTTCCGCCTGTCAGAGTAGGCGACGCAATAGTTGCCAGTGCCGCGCGACTAGGTCGCAACCCTGTTCAGGTGAAGAAGTCAAATATGCGGTTATAGGAGAGAAAACAGCCGCACTCTCCGCGCTCGCCGCTGCCGTCGTCGCTGCTGGCTCCTAAGCCACAGGAAGCCGATGAACCCCATTGTTGTATGGCCCTTTCTGTTCCGTTTCTGCTCTTCCACTGTGATCGCTGGGTGATTGTCACTGTGGATGAGCATGCGTGCCAGGTGGTCGTGGCTGCTAGCCGCCGGTGACGCGGCGGGTGAAGGCGGCAATGAAGATGCCTTCGATGAGGAGGCCGAAGACGGCTTCGAGGCCGGAGAGGGCGGTGACGGTGTCGTTCTCGGTGAGACCCTTGGGTTGGAGGCCGCGCCCGTGGAAGGAGGTGACGCTGAGGACGAAGGAGTCGATGATGTTGCGGACGGTGGGGAGGACGAGCGCGTGATTGGCGCCGATCCAGAAGGCGAGTGCGAAGACGGTGATGACGGTGGCGTAGGTGGCGAACAGGCGCCAGATTTCGTCGCCGTAGCCTGCGAAGGTGCCGAGGAGCCAGGAGAAGAGCCAGCGCCCATAGTGGCGGCTGTGCCAGTGGGCTTTGCGGTCCATGACCTCGGCGCGGTAGTGGTAGCGGGTGGCGGGGGCGGTGAGGCCCTGGCCACGCAGGGCGACAAAGAGCAGGCGGTAGGCACGACCAGCAGCTTTGTGCTCGGTGATACGCGTCTCGCGCGTCTTGCGTTTCTTGGCATCGGCAGCGGCATCACCAAGGGCAGTACCAGGGGCAGTACCAGGGGCAGTACCAGGAGTGCCAGCCGTGGACGCTTTGGCGATCTGCTCATCTTGGAGGGTGCGGATGCGATCCCAGTCCACGGCGGTCAGGTTGACCGCACCCCAGTGGACATCAGCGAGTTGCGGACCGATGTCGCCCTTGGCTGCTGCTGTCCAGGTGACATCGGACATGTTTGTCGCCGTATCGAAGAAGGCTCCACTGAGGTCGGCTCCTTCCAGGTGCGCCCAGCTGAGGTCGGCTCCTTCCAGGTGCACCTCGATGAGGGCGGCCCCGTCGAGCTGCGCATAGCTGAGGTTGGCCCCGTCGAGCCGTGCCGCGCTGAGGGCGGCCCCGTCCAGATGTGCCCGCCCGAGGGTGGCCCCGTCCAGATGTGCCCAGCGGAGATCGACTTGCTCCAGGTGCGCCTCGTTGAGGTTGGCTTGCTCCAGGCGCGCCCCGAAGAGGTTGGCCCGTTCCAGGTGCGCCGAGCTGTGGTCGGCCCCCTCCAGATGCGCCCAGCTGAGGTTGGCCCCTTCCAGGTGCGCCTCGTTGAGGTTGGCGCCCTCCAGGTGCGCCCCGAAGAGGTTGGCGCCCTCCAGGTGCGCGGACCCGAGGTACGCCCCGTCGAGGTGCGCCTCGCGGAGGTTGGCGCCCTCCAAGTGCGCCCCGAAGAGGTTGGCGCCCTCCAGGTGAAGGGGTGACAGATCCAGAGAAACCCGCAGAAGTATAGATATTCCGCTATATATTCCGCCCATATCCTCATCGTCGCGCGAGGCAAGCAGTTGTGCCTCCGCTTTGGCGAGATCCCCGTCGAGCCCGGCCAATGCCAGTGCGGCGAGCCAGAAGACCTCGGCGCCGGTGAGGCGCATGCCCTTGAGGGCACTACCCTCCGCGCTGCGCTGGGCATCGGGTTGGGCGGCCCAGGCACGTTGCTGCTCGGTGAGGTCACGCAGGTCGGACATGCGGCTTTCGGACGGCGTATAGCCATTGACGGCGTCGAGCCAGGATGCTTTGGAGGGGTCGGGGACGGCTGGTGGCATGGATCCGGGCTGGGGTTGGTCGGCTTGGTCGGCTTGGTCGTCGCTCATGTCGTCTTCTCCTAGTCTGCATCAATCACGTATGGCTCGTGTATGCGCATGCTGTAGGTTTCGGCGTAGGTATAGGGTGCATGTAAATGACAGCAATGTCACCCGCTGGTGCTCGGTGCAGGAAGAAGAGGTCGCGGTGGGATACACAACCGTGAACCTGCTTAGAAGCCTAACTGCCAGCGTATTGCCAAACGATTCCACTCCGAAAAAGTGTCTAGATTCCCCCTCGGTGGTCTGTCAATTGGCGGCCTGGAATTATCTGCCGTGATGGTTACATGAGGCAACGATTCAACGGGTGTCTCTCTAATCAGGTCATTCAGGAGCTTCACGACTTCTTCAAAGAGCCTATCGACCAGTACTGCAGGCTGCACGAGACTCAGCCCTGAGCCAAGCGAGCGGACTCCCCAACTCCCTCGCCCGCCCATTGCATCCATCGCCGAAAGAATCTTCACCTCCTCCTCTCCCGGCAAGCCGATGCGCGTCTCGGCTTTGCCATCTTGGAAGTACGTCACCCCCTGCAGGGCTGCTCCATGCACCGAGTTGCGCAGTAAGCGCAGTATCGTCAATGTATGCTCACCCGGCGCACCCGGATCCACTACGGCGGCGAGGGCTGGTGCTCGGGCTGCAACGCGCTTGAGCCAATCTTCGAGTTGCCAGCCTGCACTGCGCTCGCCTCTAGACAAGGTGAGCACTTGGTGCGCGACGCGCGCAGCCACATCAACCGCTCCCATGAGTGACACGAGTACGTTATCCAGGCAGCCGAGCGCCTCGTCAGAGGTGTCATTGTTTGTCGGCAGGTTCAGAGCGATGTGCACGTCGTCTCGTTCCTGCAGGGCTTTTGCCACACGGCTCAGCAGCGATCCGCTGAGCAGTGCGAGCTTGTCATTTCCCGTTCCCGATGCGTGTTGAACACACGCGCTGAACCACCGCCATGCTTCCGGCAGGAGTTCCCGAGCGCCTACCCAATAGTAGAGGCCTCGATTAAAGCGAAACCTGAAGTCTGGTACGCCAGCAGTGACACCAGTGGGCAAGACAAACTCGCGCTGCGCCCGCAAGTACAGCGCGATAAGTGGTATGGCCTCTTCGAGTGTACAAGCGGTCACGCCTGCCTTGGATACGAACGTACTCCCGCTGTGGAGGTAGGGACGTTCGGTGATAAACAAGTCGGCATTAACTGCTTGGTCAGCAACCTGGAGCGCCAGCATATCCATCTCGCGCTTCTCGGCTTGTTGTTCAGGATCAAGCTCCGTATATACCGGTTGAGACTTATCGTTCCTTGCGAGCTCGACCATGTTGCCTCGCACGCCGCCGACTGTATAGCTTTGTTCGGGCTTTGTGCTATACACGACCGGCCGATAGCGATAGCCGTTACTTTCCTCCAAAGGGTAGGCCACGGCCCATCCCGCATAGATCGGATGTAGTGGTTGGCGCGGTGAAAGGTCTACAGGTTGTATGTCAGTTGGAGGAAGCCCATCCGTATATCTGTACCATTCAACCACGTCGCTGCCGAGCAACGCCAAGAGCACGGTGGCTTTGTCCAGTTGCCCCCCAGACGCCTTGACCTCTATGAGTTCAACGTCTACGAGCACCCGCAGCTTACGGAGGGCCTTCCGCGCGGAAAATAAGGTTGGCACGTCGCTGGGGTTCTTAGGCCAGTCAGACTTAGATGGCCTACGGGTCACATTCTTGAAGTGTTTGATCATATTCGATGCCTGCTTTATGTTCATGGCGCCAGCGTATCATCTGTTTGGCCTTCCATGCGAAGGTCAGTTGCCAGGTGACACTGGCAGCTCTGTTGTGATCGGTGGACGGTCCAGGTAGGTGTCTTGGAGGGAGTCGTCCCAGATGGCGGCGTAGTGGCCAGCCTCGGCGTCGGTGCCGCGAATGAGGCGGTAGGACATGTTGCTGGCTTTGGCGGTTTGCTCGGCGGGAGCCTGCTTTGTCTGGACGATGGGGGCGTCTGTCTGGTGGCCAGCAGTGCTGGGAATGAGGAGGACCCACATCTGGCGCGGACGAGCTTCATCCCAGGTACGCCACAAGAAGTAGCGATAGGCGCCCATGAGGATGGCGCCGTTGTCGTGTAGCTGGTGCGTGAATACCATGGTATAGGCCTTCGTTTCACAGGCTCCGTGTGTGTCAGATCATGTCACATGCGCCGAGGCGTAGGTGGTGCGGGCGCACCGCATCCGCATAAATCCGCAGCATGTGCGGCGGGCCGCACCGTGCGAGAAGCATCTCACAAGAGCGGGGTTAGCTGGCGAGGGTGGGGGAAGCGTAGGGGTGGTGGGTGGCGTCGGCGTAGGCGTCGTAGATGTGCTGGTAGAGGGCGTCGCATTTGGCGGCATAGGCGGTGGGGGTATAGGCGGCGGGAAGCTCGGTGTCGAGGACGGCGCGAATGGTGGTGAGGACGGCGGCGCGGGTGGCCTGGCGTTTCTTCCAGTCGAGGACGAGGTTCTGGTGTTTGAGGGTGGCGAGGAGGTCGCGGGCGGCGGTCTTGACCTGGTCGCGTTCTTTCTCGGTGAGGTGCGGGTCGGGGCGGGTGAGCAGATCGAAGATGGCGAGTTCTTCTTCGGTGAGGCGCTCGGCGGCGGCGCGCTGCTCTTCCGCAGTGAGGGAACGGGCGAGGGCGACAAGTTGCTGGAAGAAGAGTTCGACGTTGAGGCTGCCGGTGTTGTAGTCGTCTATGAGGCGCTGGTAGGTGGCGAGATAGCTGGTGCGGCCACGGTTGAGGCGGACCATGCGGGCGAGGGTGGCGTTGATCTGGCTGCGGAGCTTTGCGGCTTCGGTGTGCTTGCGCGCGGTGGCGAACTGGGCCTGGAGCACGTCGAAGTCGAGCTGGCTGAGGTCTACGGGTTGGTGGGCGCTGGTGGTCGTACTGGCGCTGGGGTCGCCGTTGGCGTTGGTTGCGTCGGGCGCGCTGGTGACGGCGCGGATGAGGTAGCTGACGGGGAGGATGGAGGCGTCCAAGAGCTGGTTGAGGTCGTGCTTGAAGTCTTCGGGGAGCTTGCCGGTTTCTTCGATGGAGCGGATCATGCGCGCGAGGACGGCGAAGAGGGCGACACGGGGCGCGAAGCGGTTTGCGGTGGGGTCGGGCAGGATGGCGCGGTAGAGTCCGGCGACGTGGGCGGCATGGGCGAGGAAACGGCGCTTGGTGTCGTCGTTGGTGGTGAGGGCATCGAGGGCATCTTCAAGCAGGGCGATGCGCTGGAAGGGGTCAGTGGTGGCCTGGATGGTGGCGGGGGTGACGCCGTGCTGCTGGCAGAAGGTGGTGGCGTCGTTGAGGGCAGCTTCGAGGGCTTCGACGAGTTGGTGCTTCTCCTGGATGGGGAGATCGCCAGCGGTGGTCGCGCCGCCGACACCTGCGCCATAGATGGCGAGCGCTTTTTGCAGGTTGCGGAAGATGCCGATGTAGTCCACGATGAGGCCGTTGGTTTTGTCGCCGAAGACGCGATTGGCGCGGGCGATGGTCTGCATGAGGGTGTGGTTGCGCTGGGGTTTATCGAGGTAGATGGTGGTGACGCTGGGGACATCGAAGCCGGTCATCCACATAGCGCAGACGAAGACGAGGCGCAGCGGGTCGGCGGGGGCTTTGAACTTGGTTTCGAGGTCTTCGGTGACCATGCGGCGGCGGTGGGGTACGATGTCCGCGCCCTTCTTTTGCAGGTCGGTGACTTCGTTTTGCGAGGGGGAGACGACGACGGCCATATCGGTGGTTTCCATGTAGCGGATGCGGGCGGCGAGGTCGTCGCGCTGGTCGGGCTGATCGGCTGGGATGAGGGGAAGCTGGGCGCGGAGGCGGTCGAGGTAGGCTTGCCAGGCGCGCTTGACGTGATCGTACATGCGTACAGCGGTGGCTTTATCTATGGAGACGACCATCGCTTTGCCGAGCTGGCCGCGCTGCATGAAGTGGGCGACGAGATCGTCGGCGATGGTGGCGAGGCGTTCGCTGCGGGTGATGAGCTGGTATTCGCGGAGGAACTCGCGGTCGAGCTTCTGTTGCTGGGCGTCGTCGAGGTCGGCGGCTTCGATGGCGTCGGCGATGTCGGTATCGAGGGCGGCGTTGGTGAGTTCGAGTTCGGGGATGCGGTTTTCGTAGTAGAGCGGTACGGTGGTGCCGTCTTCGACGCTCTGGCGGAAGTTGTAGACGCTGACGTAGTCGCCGAAGACCTGGCGGGTTTTCTCTTCGGTGGCGATGAGCGGGGTGCCGGTGAAGGCGAGGAAGGCGGCGCGCGGTAGGGCGTTCCGCATGTTGAGGGCGAGGGTGTCGTACTGGCTGCGGTGGGCTTCGTCGGTGATGACGATGAGATCGGAGCGGTCGGAGAGGGTGGGGTAGCGCGTGCCTGGCTCGGTGTGGAACTTTTGAATGAGGGTGAAGACGTAGCGATGGTCGGCGCGGAGCAGTTGCTGGAGGTGAGCGCCGCTGTTGGCGTGGACCTCCTTCTCTGGCTCGGTGACGGCGCCCGCGCTGGCAAAGGTTTTGTAGATCTGGTCGTCGAGTTCCTGGCGGTCGGTGACGATGAGGAAGGTCCAGTTGCCGGGGAGCTTGCGCAGCACCTTTTGGGCGAAGAAGACCATGGAAAGGCTTTTGCCGCTGCCCTGGGTGTGCCAGAAGACGCCGAGACGGCCCTGATTCTCGCGGATGGAGCGGGTGGCGGCGAGGGCGTTGTTGACGCCGAGGTACTGGTGATTTTTGGCGAGCAGCTTGATGGTGGGGCCGGTGGCGTCGCTAAAGAGGGTGAAGTTTTCGATGTAGTCGAGCAGGCGGGTGGGGTCGCAGAGGCCACGCAGGGCGGTATCGAGGGAGACGATGCCCTGCTCGCCCTCCTCGGAACGGCTCGGAGGGGCTTCACCTCGCCTACGGCTCGGCTCGCCCTCGCTGGTGATGCGTTTCCACTCGAAGAAGTGTTCCCAGCCAGCGGTGAGGCTGCCGATGCGAGTCTCGCGGCCATTGGAGAGCAGGATGAGGGCGTTGTACCAGAAGAGGTGGGGGATACTGGTTTTGTAGTCGGTGAGGTTGTGGTCGTAGGCGTCTTGCAGGCGGCGATGGGCGGCTTTAAGTTCGATAAAGACGAGGGGAAGGCCGTTGACGAAGCCGAGCAGGTCGGGGCGGCGGTGGTAGATGTCGCCGTTGACGCGGAGTTGGGAGACGAGGAGCAGGTCGTTGTTGGCGGGGGTGGACCAGTCTATGACGGTGATACGCAGGTCTTGCCCTTCGGCGGCTTGGGGGCTGTCGCTGGCGCTGTTGGTGTCGGAGGTGCGGATGCGGACGGGGACGCCGTCTTTGAGGAGGCGGTAGACATCGTGGTTGGCGGCGACGGGGGTTTGGGTGGAGCGGTCGCGGGTGAGTTCGGCGATGGCGGCTGCGATGGCGGCGGCGGGCGCGGTGGGGTTGAGGCGCTGGAGGGCGGGACGGAGACGCTGGGTGAGGACGACTTCGGCGCGGGTCTCGCGGCCAAGCGTGCCGGTGGGGCCGTAGGTTTCGTCGAAGGCGTTGAGGGTTTGCCAGCCGAGGGCGGCAAACAAGGCGATGGCGGGCTGTTCGATGAGGGCGTCTTCGGAATAGGTGCGCATGGTGGGTGGTCTCCTACGTGGCGGGAAGTTGAAAGTGCGCGACGGGCGCATGCCGTGCGCCCCTACGATGGCTGGTAGCCGGGAAACCCGCTTGTGCGGGGTGGGATGGTGACTGGGAACATGTCGGAGTGGGATTCGTGCGGAATGAGTTCGATGACGATGAAATGGTCGTCTAGGTATTTCAGCAGGGATTCCAGGGTAGTTGCCCCCAACGCAAGCCCTGCCTCGGCCTCACCAACAATGCTCCACTCGATGGTGGGGTTATCGCTGCGGAGCCTGACACCTTGGATAGTTAGGTGAGAGTGCGCGCCGTTGGACTTTCTGACGACGGCAAAGGCTGAACGCTGGAGGTCGTCGCGGTGTAAGCAATGTTGCCGTATGGCATCGGGTGTCGGGGGTGTGAACTTCAGCAGTTTTAGAAGCGCATCCAGAAGGAGTCGCTGATCGTTCCCACGTGTCATGCTGAGGAACAGGGGGCGCTCGGATACAAGATCGGCGTGCAGCGATGGCCCTTTCTGTAGGGCAAGGCGGAGATAATGCAACGCGCTCTCTGGCTCCTTCTGGAGCGCGCGAATCTGAGCCATGTAATACTCAGGCTGGCCGGGGTCCTGTGAGTCGCTCGCTTCCAATGCACGCTGCGCCCAATATCCAGCTCGCGCAAGTGATTTTTCACGTGTCGGGGGCCAACTTACAGCAACATTGATGTGCGCAGCTGCCATCAGTACAGCAGCATTAGGTAAATCGGGGACTTCTTCAAGGATGCGCTCGATTTCCGGTTCTTTGACATCGAGCGGCGCGGGCCAAAGCAACGTGAACTCTCCCATTGCGCGGATGCGCTTGTGCAGGTCTTTGGTGAGGTCAGTTTTGATGACATCGAGCTTCTGCGCCACCACCTGCTCCACGCGCTGATCGAGCCGGAACCACTGGAAGGCGACGACGATAGCGCCGAGGATGGCAAGCATGGCGGCCATGATGCCCGCAATGGTGGCCGCGAAACCGGCAACAGACCACGGATCGCCGCGAAGGGGAAGTACGAGTACGAGCATGAGGGTGACAATCAACAGGACGATGACGACGGCGATTGCGACGACGAAGGTAATCGCAAGGGACCGTGACGACTTTTGACCGAGCATCGTGCTACTCTCGACTTTCACTCTCCGGTGTTTCACCAGTTGGGTCGGGCGCTGCGGCAGATGGGGTTAGCTCTTGCACCAAGTGCTGCCCCATCAGGCTTAGGATTTGGGCAAGGCGGGTTATTTCGTCAGGTGTGAGGGATATTTTGTGGCCGACGATGGCCTGCGGGTCGTTGGCGCGCTTCACGTAGTCCTCGTCAATCACGCCTGCCTTGTGAGCGAGTAGATGGCGTTTCTGGAAGCAGCGGCAGGCAAACTGCCAGTCGTCGGGGGGTGTAGAGGCTGCGAGGTCAAGGTTGAAGAACTGCTGCACGCGCTTTTGCGCGCCTGGGAGGTTCTGGAAGGAGAGATTTTCGACCTTGTCGGGAGATGTTGCCTGGGCGGCATGGATGCGGCAGGTTTCGCGCCCGAAGGCGTCGAACGCGGATACTTGAGCCTGAAGAGCATTTGCAATGAGTTGTGCGGCGAGATTGGGATCAAAATCGGAGTCAACCTGTGCAGCGGACGCTGCTATTTTCTCGGCTACTTCGAGGTTCTTCTGTAGGATTTGGAATGAGTTGTGGATACCGCAGTCGGGACAATACGCGAAGACGCCGTAGATGGCATAGCGCAGGGTGCAGTTCGCGCAGATGACATGAGTTTCAAGCTGCTCCTCCAGGTAGTGGAGGATGGGCGGTGGTGTGGTTTCAATCTTCAGACTCAAGCCGATTCCGAACGGGCCAGTAGGTGGCATGTCGAATTCATACGGTTTCAGTTGGTCTGCGAGATAGTTTGTAACCTCGCCCTCAAAAATGGACAGGACATACGCGCGTTGGTCGGGTGTTAAAAATCTGTCCGCTTCCGCGGCATGGCCGCAATAGGGACAGTAGCTCTGCGCGACAGCTGGGAGGCCGGTACCAAAGGTGACCTTAAAATAGCGCTGGCATGCAGGATCAGGGCATTGGCGACCAGTGTAGCCGTTTTCGTCGGTCGGTAGTGTGATCCGCATTTGGAAACGGGTAGCATCTTCATCTTCGTCGGTGACGGTTTCGGCTCTATCGTCATCGTTCATGGGTTAGTCTCCTATCTCGATTGCGATGTGCTCCACGTCTAGCTCGCCGGAGATGAGCTTGGGCAAGAGGAGGTCGCGGGTGCGGCGGAGGGTGTCGCAAGTATCAGCTAGATTGGACGATGTCAGATCCGAAAAAGTGCTCATCGCCAATGCCCGCAACGACTTGTCATTGGGAAGTGCTAGGTATTCGGACTGGACAAACCTGGTTGCTTGAAAGTTGCCGATGCCGTTTGTAGCGACATTTTGATAGAACGCCATTCGACCTTCATCATGTAGGTACTTCAAGTGTAAATGCATGAGCGGCCCCATTTGTGGTTCCTTGGGGCGAAACAATTTGCAGAAACTCGCGCAAATTACGTCGCCTCCTAGCCTGCGAAGAATGCCAGAGGTGATAAGAAGGCTCTTCCCGATAGTTCGGCTATTGGCATTGACTGAGTTTTCCACGATCAGGTCGCCGGGCCTGAGTGTACGCGCTTTGAGGCTGCGTTCACTAATGAAGCGAACGGGTGCTCGTGAGTGATTTCCAAGACGAATATCATCGAAGTCTGTACCTCTAATTACCGTTACTGGCCGTGTATCCTCCGCCGTTGGATCACCACTCCCCCAGTCACCTCCAAGCGTCAAGTCTAGCAGGTCGGCGTAGGTGGCCATCTGCCAGCCGGAGGGGATGGGGCCGAATGGGCTGTCAGTCATCTCATACGCTGCGTGGCCGGGAAAGCGGAAATGGACGAACCATTCGCGGTAGAGGGTGCGGGCGAGGTCTTCGAGGAGGGCGATACGGCGGGTGTTGTTTTCGATGAGGTCGTCGTATGCAGAGAGGATGGCGGCGATTTTGCGCTGGATGGGGAGGGGCGGGAATCGCACCTGTGCGCTCTTAAGAGTAGTAAGTGGACTTGAAATTGCTGGAACACCAGAGCCTCCAGCATGGCTCAGAAGCTCGTGCTGACCGAATTCGGATCGGAAATAGTAGTACAGAAACGCGGGCAAGACCTTTGATTCATCGCAGGTGAGTTTCATTTGGCTTTGGGATACTACGTAGCGACTGAATTGTCCTCTAGGAATCAGCCCCACCTGGCCCAGAGTACCTCGGTGTGTAAACACTAGATCATCTGGGTAGGCATTGCTCGCCCTCAGTTCGTCTGCCTTCTCTTCTGAGATATAGACCAAGTCGTCGTGGCTAAATCTGTCGCCAGCGATGTTTGTACCGCGAATTACGGGTACTCCGAACGGAATGAAGTTGTCCTTTGTTATCCGTGAGCCGAACGGCCCCATAGCGAGGGCGTGTTTCACATTTGCGGCAATTTCGGCGACTTCTACGGATTTCCATATGGCCGTCGTGGCAGTCGTAGCCATCACTTCACCTCCGACGGGGTCGCAAGCTCGCGGCGGCACAGGTCTGCAAGATAGAAAATGGCTTTCATTACCTCGGTTACGGTGGTAATGAGATAGAACTCCATCAAAGAAAACAGAACTGGGTCAGCATGCCACACCTGATAGATTCGCGCTTTGGCCTCATCGGAATGTATGATCTCGCCGTAAAAGAAGACATCGGCTACTTCGCGGTGTGTGTATGCTTTCCCGTCCACGATAACGGGGATTGGTTCATCGAAGAGAAAATCCACTGTCTGGTTTACATCTCGAAATTCACTTTTCCAAGTCTCGGAGATGTCAGGGCTGATAAGGAGCGCGGACATGGCGCTGAAGGATACTAGCTCCTTCTTTAGGAAGAACTGCCGAAACGTCGCTCCGGCCGCTATGATCGCCTCGGGGTCTGGTCCCGTGTGGTGGGCGTAGACTCCTTCATCCATACTCATGCGCACGGAATACTCAACTCCGCCCTGCTCTACTATGCGCTTGGCGAAACTTAGATTCCGTAGCTTGTCGGCTTTCTCGACAAATTGCTCTAGCCGCTTTCTGGTGCGATCATCCATCATTCCACCTCCGGTAGCACGGTACTGGCGAATTCTGTGGTTCACGGGTTATGTGCTCAACTCATTTGCTTGAGGTCAATACATAGGGCGATGCCGTCGGCGAGGGCGTCTACGTCTGCTTGTGAGAGCGCGCCGACTTTGGCCACCAACCGCTCGATAGCGACGCAGCGAACTTGCAGCACGTTGCCACACGAGTCATGGGTGAGACCATTGGACAGGTCGGGCTGGAGCGGGACCATAAAGGACCACGCGGCAAACTTGGGTTGCCACGTGGTGATCGGGACAATGATCCGTAACCGTTGACTATCAAAGGCGGGCGAGCTGATAACGGCGGCAGGGCGGCGCTTTCGCATTTCCGCGCCGCGTGTTGGGTCCAGGTCCACGGTCCAGATTTCGCCGCGTGTTGGACTACTCATCCGTGTATTCCCACTCCTCCCAATCGTCGCTATCCAGCGCGTTAAATTCGGTCAGTTCAGGATTGGTGCGGTACTCTTCGGCGGCTGCTTCGGCTGCTTCGGCGAGGATGCGATGGCGTTCCTCACGGGGCATGCGCAGCAGGTCGCGGGCGGTGTAGGTGCGCCCGGCGGGCTGGGCGGCGGGTTGGGGTGTGAGGCAGCCGGGGCAGAGTTGGAGGGCGCGTTCCTCGGTGATGATGCCTTCGGCGAAGGCGCGGAGGGTCATCTGTTTGAGGCGGGTTGGCTCTTCGGGCGCTTCGCATGCCACCGGTTCGCGAACGGTGGCCTCGCGTGCAACGAATTCGGCGCGCAAGCGGTCGTACTGCCCGCGGTCAATGACATCTAGCTCCAGTGCGCGGTGAGTCCAGGCTTGCATGCTGAGGCCGTATTTGCATTTGAGCATGCCCAACTCGTCGAAGCTGAGGTGGCGGCGGCGGTCGCCTAGCTCGCGGCGCGCGACCTCAGCGGGGACAAGGAATGCGCCGGCAAACCGGTTCGCCAGCGCTTCATCGTCGCCATTTTCGGGTTCAGTGGACGGCGACAGGATGTGTTTCAATTCGTGAGCGAGGCTAAATCGGCGGCGATCTGGGGCGGTGCTCGTGTTGACGACGATGAACGGCGCGCGCTGATTGATCCACGCGGCGAGACCGTCAAAGCGGCCCTCGTCTTGGTCCCAGCCGACAATGACGCCGCCGTGATCTTCGATGGTCTGGGTCACACTTTCGATGGGAGCGGTGCCGAGACCCCACGCGCGGCGAAGATCCAGCGCCGCTGCTTCGGCCTCGTCGAATGTGCTGATGTTCAGGGCGGGTACTCGTGGCTGGTCGTTGGAGTACAGAATGGATTGGAGCCAGCACTGACCTTCGGCGACATTGAGCGCGGCCGCCTTGATCTGCTCCTGACGCGCGGGCGCAAGCTGCGCATGCTTGCGGAAGGCCAGCCACTGAACGGTCAACTCTGGCTCCGCGAGGAAATAGGACGAGGGAACGGTCAGCACGCGCGCCAGCTTCAACAGGAGCGATGCGCTGGGAGTGCTGCCGTTATGTTCGTACTTGGAAAGTCCCTGCTTGGTGATGGCCTGGCCTAACTCGCCCAGGCGTTGCGCGACCTCGTCGAGGGTTAGCCCTGCCGCCAGGCGGGCCTGACGCATGCGGTTACCGATCATGGCTGTTTCCTCCCCCGCTGTTGACGAAAATAGCGATATAGTATGTGTTGTCCATGTGGACAAGTTACCATGTTTTCCACAAGTTGTCAACATCAAGGGCGCATTCATTCTGCTTCCAGGAGGGCGGCGACGTTGGCGGAGATGCGGTCTTCGAGGGTGTGGGCCTCGGCGTTGAGACGTTCGAGTTCTTCGTGTAGCTCTTCGAGGCGCTCGCGGAAGTCGAAGTCATCGGGGGCGCGCTCGGCGACGCCGACATAGCGGCCGGGGTTGAGGCTCCAGCCCTGGGCGGCGATCTGGGCGCGGGTGGCGACACGGCAGAGGCCGGGGACATCGCGGTAGACGCCATCGGGGAACTGCGCGGCGAGGAGGGCGGCGCTGTCGTGGGCGTTCTCGACGGGTTCGCCGCGATAGAGGCGGACAATGTTGGCGAGGTATTCGATCTGCTGGGGGGTGAACTCGCGGTGGGCGCGGTCGAGCTGGTGGAAGATGTGGCGGGCGTCGAGGAAGAGGACGGTATCGCCGCGCGGGGTGGAGCGTTTGGCTTTATCGAAGAACCAGAGGGTGCAGGGGAGGGTGACGGTGTAGAAGAAGTTGGGGCCGACGGAGACCATGACATCTACGACGCCATCTTCGATGAGCTTCTGGCGGATGACCTGCTCGGAGGCGCGGGCATCGCTGGCGGAGTTGGCCATGACGAACCCGGCGCGGCCCTGGGGATTGAGGGCGCTATAGAATTCCTGAATCCACAGGTAGTTGGCGTTATCCACGCGGGGCATTCCGAAGGGGTAGCGGGCGTGGTCGCCCTTGATCTTCTCTTTGTCCACGCCGTCGGCGTTGAAGGGGGGATTGGCCATGACGAACTCGAAGCGACCGACGCAGTTGTGGACGTTCTGGTAGTAGGTGTTGGCCTCTTTGATGTCGCCGGAGAGGCCATGCACGGCCAGGTTCATTTTGCAGAGGCGGATGGTCTCGCGGGTCTTTTCTTGGCCGTAGAGCGAGATGGTGTTGGTGGGGTTCTGCTGGTGATTGCGGACGAAGCGGGCGCTCTGGACGAACATACCGCCGGAGCCACAGGCGGGGTCCAGAATGCGGCCATGGAACGGCTCGATGACCTCGACGATGAGCTTGACGATGGGGGTGGGGGTGAAGAACTCGCCGCCGCGCTGGCCTTCGAGCTTGGCGAACTCGCTGAGGAAGTATTCGTAGATTTTGCCGAAGACATCGCCTTCCAGGTCCATGGGAATCGCGGAGAAGATTTTGAGCAGCGCCCAGAGCGTGTCTTTTTCGAGGCGGTTGTAGGATTTGGGGAGGGTGTCTTTGAGGTCGGGGTTCTCGGCCTCGATGGCGTGCATGGCAGCGGTAACGGCTTTGGCGATGTCGTCGCCTTCGGGCAGGCGCAGGAGGGTGGAGTAGCGGGCGGCTTCGGGAACGTACATGACGCCGCGCGCCTGGTAGTCGGCTTTATCTATGGTGCGGCGGCTATTGGGTGGGAGGGAGGCGGCGAGTTCGGCCTGGGCGTGGGTGAACTTGTGGTCGGCGAAGCGCAGGAAGATGAGGCCGAGGACGGGGACGGAGTATTCGGAGGCGCGGAGGCCGGAGTTGGTGCGGAGTTGGTCGGCGGAGTCCCAGAGTTTGGATTCGAGGGCGGCGTGGTTGTTGGCGGGCATCGGGCGATGGTCCTTTCACGCGAATGGGACATGCCTGGGGCGAGACCAGCGCATGCGCCAAGGCGGGCCGGGTGAATGGCCACTGTGGAGCGTGTGCGCTCGTATGCGAGAGATAGCTGCAATATTTTGAACGCACACAAGGCTCGCGGTGTGACATCAGTATAGCAGAGATGGATGGAGTGGGGGTGCGCGAGGGGCGAAGGTGTGGCGATGCAAGTGCAATGCGAAGACACAGTAAGAGAGTCAGGGAGAGGGAGAAGAACTCTCTAAAGCGTGTGTCACGAAATGGTCTCAATGCTCGATGCTTTCTCGGCGTCTTCTTAAATGACGAGGTACTGTAGACCACTTCGTCGGAAGGTGAGCCGTATGAACCGTCGCTCGAATTGGCAGCGGATTGGGCAAGTGGTGATGGGGTGGCTTTCGCCTCCGTGGAAGCCAACGGCGGCCGCGCTGACACTGTTCGTAGTCTGGTATCTCCGTCCCGTACTTGAAGCCGAAGCCAACGAATTGCGCAACGCACTGCTCAATCCACTGTCAGAGTCTGACGGTTGGTTAAAGTCGTTTGCCATCGTGGCACATCGGACAATTATTGTAGAGCTATTCGTATTATGCGAGGCATTGATTATCGGGGCGATAGTGGTTGCCCTGACCAACTTCGCGTTCTTCTTGTGGAATCGGATTCGCAAGGGGATGCGGTCAGAACGGGTCGCGCCTCGGCGCGAACGTGGCCCGCGTAACGGTAGCGAACCTATTCCTGTGTCAAAGATGGTGGGCCGCAGGTTGGATAACGATGTCGCATAGCAAAGGGGTGTAAGAGTTATCTCGGCGGCAGGCGAGAAAGCGGGCTGTTACACAATCAGATGGAATCGGGGCGATGTTGCCAGACGGTGACATCGCCCCGATTTGTGTTGAGCATGAGCCAACAGACACAATCAAGCGACGGGAGCCAGGAGAACCTCTCGCGCCATGTATTGTGCTGCCATGGTTGTCGAGATCCTGCGGTCGCGCGCCGTGGTGAGAACACGTTGCATGGTATGGTAGATGTTTTCTGTTTTCTTCAGAGCCGCAGCCTCATCGTATCCATCGGGGGCAAGTTCCTGGGCGACATTGATCAAACCTCCGGCGTTGGCGACGTAATCCACACCATAGAGGATGCTTCGGGCATGGAGGAGTTCGCCCGCTGCCTCTTCGTCGAGCTGGTTGTTTGCACTGCCAACGACTGCGCGACAGCGCAAGCGAGGGATTGTGGTGGAGTTGAGAACAGCGCCATAGGCGCAGGGCGCAAACACATCACAATGTGTCTCGAACAGCGCATCAGGCTCAACAGTGGCGATACCAAAGTCGCGATTCGCGGCGATTGCCAGCTCGGGGCGCACGTCGGCCGCAGTGACAGACGCACCCTCTGCCAGGAGGGTTGGGACGAGGCGCATGCCAACATTACCAAGGCCCTGGACGGCGACGTGCAGACCATCGAGTGATGAACTACCAAAGGCATCCTGGGTGATGGCTTTCATAGCCCAGACGACGCCACGGGCGGTTACTGGCGCGGGATCTCCGCTTCCATGTTCCTCGCGCGGTAGGCCAGCGACGTACATGGTGGAGCGTTTCATAATGGCCAGATCGCCTGGTGTGATGTTGGCGTCTTCTGCCGTGATGAAGCGACCGCGCAGATTATCAACGATCTGCGCATAGGCGATGAGGCGGGCGGCACGTATCTCTGGAATCGCCCACTCAGCACCTTCGGCCTCGCTGAAGTATGGAATAACGGCCTTTCCCCCGCCCAAGCTCAGACCAGCAAGCGCGGTCTTGTAGGTCATACCTTCGGAGAGGCGCAAGACATCATGTCTGGCGGCGTCGAGAGATGGATACCATTTGAGGCGCGTTCCTCCAATCGCTGGCCCCAAGCGCGTGGAGTGTATGGCAATCAGCGCGTGTAAATCCGTGGCTGGATCGTGATGGATGGCCAGGAGTTCATGGGTGTCATCAAATCGGTGAGATGTCATGGAAGCATCCGTTCTGCTTGTGTTAGTAGCCGGGCGAAGCCACTGCTACGTGGGTGAACTTCAGGAGAGATACTGGCGGTTATATGCCTCGTCTCCTGCTCCCATCGCATGGCTAGCATCTGGGATGAGAGGAGACGAGAGGGAGTCGAGAAAGATCACACGCCACAGGGTAGGTGTTGGAGGTGTTGGCTTTACAGGCGGGCCATCTGGTCGCGGAGAAAGCCGATGACGCTGGATCTGTCGCTCAGGGCGTGAGCGGTGAGCTTGTTCCAGAGTGCGGGGTCATGAAGGGCTGCCACGATTGACGGTTCGACGATTTCAATGTCGGCTCGCTTACGCTGGCCTTGAGTATCAGTGAGCCAAAACTCAACCATAGCACTGTGCCCTGGTTTTACGAGGAACTCGGTAGGATCCGGATCTGCGCTGTCATCTTCTAAGAGCAGCAAATGGTAGTTGGGTTGCGAGTCAACCCGCTCGATGAGGTGGGTGAGCAGTTCGCGGACCTGCGGGCGCGTGAGCGGGGGAGCCCCGATTGCCATCCACGTATCCTGGGACTGATAGACGCCAGTCTCGACGAGACGTGCAATTGCGCGCATTGGGCAAGCGTCATAATGCGGGTATCGCGCGAGATTCTGCAGCATGGCTCGCTCTCGTTCCTGCTGAAGCGTGAGCATACACGTGATCTCAGAGTTGTCTGCTCCACTGGAGCGTAATTGATCGGCGCGCTGTTTGTGGATCGCGTGGGGCACAGCAGTCTCGCCCAGGCCGTTGATCATGGCAAGACGAGCGGCAGCATGACGCTCGATGCGCAGGATCGCTCTCAGATAATCAAGAGATGGCGATGGAAAGACTTGTTCGTGCACGCGCCGTGCATGAGCGACACCGCGCGCAAGACGGGATTCAATCCATTCCAACTGGGCATTGCAAGGGAGGAGTCTGCACTGCGTGATCTGATCGCCATCGGGCGCTACCATCCGAAGCCCGCCGACACCCGGAACGATGATGAATTCATATCGAGCATCCGAAGAATCTCCCGGATCTACGGGGGCATGCCATGGGCTGTCTGCTGGCAGCAACCATGGTTCATACAGACCAGTTGTGCCCAGGAGATTGCACATGTACTCAGCGATGCGAGGCGCTTTGTGTTTGTCGAGGGTTGCTCGGCTGAGGTGACGCACGCCCCAGCCATGATCGAGCGCGCGGCGTAACGAGCAGTTCCAATCATGCCAGAGCGGATGCCCTCTTGCGAGAATCTCGGTATCGAGGAACCAGGTAAGCGTGATCATACCCATGGGGGGCGCATGTTGATCCAAGGCATGTTCCAACAGGTCTATGGCGACGCGCATGATGGCTTCTGGACTAGTGATGCGCTTCATTTGAGCCTGGCATTGGTGTGAGTCGTCATAGCTGAGAGCTGGGCGACGCAAGATGCTCTGGTACAGTACCTCAGCTCCGAGCAGCATGCTTCGCTCGGTGCTCGCCAACTCGCCTGTGGTTTCGCTCACACTTCTGATGTCGTTATCAACTGACTGCGCAGCAACTCCAGTAAGTGGGTGAGATGGAGTTAGGCTGGGCGTTGGATTCCAATCGTGTGGATCATCCGAAAGAGAAGGGAGACGGTGTTCAGGCTCCTCTTGCCCTTCTGATGATTCGAGCTGCGAAGATGCAGAGCCATCGCCAAGCGACGTGAGCCATGCTTCGAAATGCGGTGGAATCGGGAGTGGCGCAGGCGCTTCCGTGTATCCCATCTCGGCAAGTGCGGCATCGAGAGGGTCGTCTATGTCAAGTACGCTGTCGAATGGGACATTTTGGGATTGCGGACTTACGTCTGAAGGCAACTCCGCCAGCAGAGCCTTGACCAACTCTTTAGGAGGATCTCGCACTATGGCCTGCATGAACCTGTCGAGTCGCTGGTAGGCGCGAAAAGCCGCAGCACACCGCGCACAGGCCCACAGGTGATCGCGAACTTCGCATAGCTGCGACTCGGTCATCTCATCTAGTAAGTCAAGATCAGCGAGCGCACGTAGCACCGCCTCACATGCGTGGGAAAGCTTCCTGTCGAACGGATCGTGGACCATCTGACATCTCTACCTATTCTGTGCTGTATTGAGCGCACTGAGTGCGCTCAGAATAACGACGGGTTTATGTCGCCAATTTGTTGTCCCCTCGTGCTCCATGTTGCAGCATGATGCCTGAGAGGACACGATACCGGTCAAACGCCAGTGTCGGCCTTACAGGTCGGAGTCTCCGCCCAGATTCTGGAGCACCAAACGGAGTCGCTGTCGCGCTCTACAGATATGCCCGCGGACAGTGCCGACCGTGATTTCCAGACTCTCGGCAATCTTCTCGTTTGAAAAGCCCTGAGAGAACATCCAGAAGCATGTGCGCTGTTGCGGGCTAAGCGTAGCCATTGCACGTGCGAGGTTGTGCCTTTGGACATCCTTCTCGACCGACGCATCTGCGGGGTCAGGTATCCGAAAGCTCCTGGCGACCTCTTCAGGAAGGTATGGGTCTACCCTCTGCAAGAGATCGCTGTAATGCTCGACGCTCTTCCGGTTGACATACTTGTCCTCGCGATGTTGCGTGCGATGACGGTCGGAAGCCAGATTCGCGCAAATGCGGAACAGGAACGTTGAGAACTCTGGCTGAGTTGTGGCTCTGCATTCTTCAAGCTGAAGCGCATACCATGCCCGAATGAGCGTCTCCTGGGCGGTATCCTGGGCATCTTCTACGCTATTGAGCCGATTGAAGGCAAAAACGTAGAGTTTCCCACTGTAGCGAGCGTGGATGACACGCATGGCGCGCTCTTTCAGATGGCGCGTTGGGCCGCGCGCCCAGCTCAGGCAGGTTTCTATGGAAATTGCCTGATCATCGGACGGGCGTAAGTACGAGTTGTCGTGTGCTTTCTCGGGCACGCCGTCAGCAGGGCAGTATTCGGGTTGCTCCGCCTCTGGGAGGAGCTTGTCGGGTTCTAAATGGTCGTCGCTCATTCAATGCACCACCCTTGAGCATGTGAGCGCGGTGCATTCACCACGGCAAGTCGCGCTCAAATGCCTTACCGTGGCAAGGCTTCCGAGTCGAGAGTGTCGCAGTTTGTGGCCTTTGTTGTGCGTGTCGGATGCATGATCTCCTGCCTTTCAAACTTGCTTTGACGTTCATCAGGCGTTGCCATATTCGTAATGCTCTAAGGGCATTTACGATGTAAGTACGCCCTATAGTTAAAGACGCATTATGGCGGGAGATCATTGAGGGCAAAATTGAGGAGGTGAAAGCATAGATGCCAAGTGGTATTGGATGCAGAGGAAAGATGGTGGAAATCAACCAAAGTCGTAAAGCATAAGCAGCGGATTTGCAGCCACGTGAACGACGAAGAGAGCCTGGCCTGAGCGAGAGGTGCGCCTCGGGCTGCGATCAAAGGCGCGGCAGGCGAGGTATCGAAAACTCGGGTGTGTCGAAGACCGTTAGTGTATGTAGCTGAGCACGATGTGGAGGCGGAGGAGGGCGAGGGTGTCGTTGGTGGCGTCGGCGAGGGAGAGGAGGGCGATGCCGATGGTGATGGCGCGGGCGGTGCGCGGGAGGTGGGGGTATTGGGCGAGGGTGTTGAGCAGGATGAAGGCGGCGGCGGCGAGTTCGATGAGGATGGTGGCGCCGTAGGAGAAGTGGGACCAGATGCCGGCCATGGCGGGGTTGGCTTCGTAGGCGTAGAGCGAGCCGCTGGGGGCATGGACGGCGAGGTAGGTGGTGATGAGGGCGATGAGGCGGGTGGCGAGGATGGTGAGCAGGGCGGCGCGCATGATGCGGTCGCGCCAGGTAGCTTTGAGGGCGGCGATGGTGGAGGACGGGGCAGCGGGAGTGGGAGCGGGAGTGGGAGTGGTGGCGGTGGCGGTGGGAGCCTGGGTGGTGGGCTGAGCAGATGCGGAAGGAGAGCTGGTGGGAGCGGGGGCGGAGACGTTGGTGGGGTTGGTTTCGGGGGTGTTGGGGGTCATGGCGGGTGTCCTTTCGGGTGGTGAAGTGCTGTGGTGATGAAGTCGGTTGTACGTGTTCGGTGAAGAGCGATCACGCTGGGCGATCACGCTGGGTGGTGACGAGTTGCGTGCAGATGCGTCGCGGCCACTGTGGCCTGGGGGATGGGGGATGAGGGATGGGGGATGGGCGTCCATATGCGGACACGAACGCATCTACGTGATGCACTACAGATTGGTATACGGCAGGAGACGTGGTGAATCGGAAAGGCGTGCAGAGATGCGTCAACGATCGGGCCAGTCTGGTGGGTCGGGCCTATCGGGTGGGTGTGGCTGGGAGCGGAGGTGGGTGCGGATGGCGGCGACATCGAGGGTGTCGGTGGGTTGGTCGTGGGTAGGTGGGGGATAGTTGAAGCGGGCGCGGATCTGGTTGCAGGGGCAGCTCCAGGTGGGCGGACAGTCGCGCGGGAGGCAGAGCAGGCCGATGGCGAATTGGTGGAGGATGGTGGTGATGGCGGGGTCGCGCGGGGGGATGAGGACGCCGGCGGGGGCGTCGGGGTCGGTGAGGCGGGCGCGTTCTTTGCAGACGAAGCCGAGGAGGCAGGCGATGGCGAAGTGGAGGTCGGGGTCGCGGTCGGCGGTGGCGTAGCGGACGGCGAGGTCGGGTGGGGTGGCGTTGGGATGGGTGATGAGCCAGGCGAGGACGTCTTGACGGCCCCAGCGGGTGGTGGCCTCGACGGGCGGGACGTGGGAGGCGGGGGCTTGCCAGATGCGGATGCCGAGTTGACCGGCGGCGGTGTTGAGGATGGCGCGGGGGGAGAAGGCGGCGGGTTCACGTGGGTCGGGGTGGGGGCCGCCGGGGCGGCGCTGGTGGGCGTGGAGCCATTCGAGCGCCCAGGCGCGGAGCATCTCGCCAGATTCGCGTGCGCCGTACCAGAGACGGGCGAAGGTGGGGGCGAGGAAGAGCTGCCAGAGGCGGTCGGGGCTGCTGTCACGTTGGGCTTCGAGGAGCCAGTGGGCGAGGGTGAGGTGGGCTGGCGGCGTGGCTGGCGGCGTGGCGGGTTGGGGTGCGCGTGTGCCGGTGCTGATGGGTGGGGTGTGTCGGCGCGGGTCCATAGCCGTTCGACCTCCTGTGTGTCCTGTCTATGCGTTGGGCTGGTCCTGTGTAACTCCTGAAATGCGATGGCGCGGATACGCTGACGTGCGGGTGTGCGCCCTGTTCCTGCTGGGTGTGCGGTGGGTGTGCCGTCACCTGACGGCGGGAGTGCCGGGTCTATCCTAAGATGATAGGTATGGTTCCTGGCAGAGTATAGGGGGCTGAGGCTGAGGTGTCAACGGGTTCGGTGGGGTTGGTGCGCGTCCGTGCGTACAAATCGGCACAATTGCTGAGTACAATGTGCGGTGTGGTGGCGGATCTGTTCGACGAGCGGCGGTCAGCGAGGGTCAGCGACGGGTGGAAGGGGTGGAGGGGGTGGAGGGGGTGGAGGGGGTGCGTGGGCGTTTGGGAGTGTGCCCGGTGGTGGACGTGGGAGACGGGGAGGTGGGAGACGGGGTGGTGGGTTGGTCGGCGTCTATGATGCGTTCTGGTGTGGAGGATGGGGCGGCGTCGTACTCGGTTTGGCGTTCGCGGATGCGTGCGGTGATGGCGGCGATGGTGTCGTCGGGGACGTTGGCGGCGCGGAGGTCGGCGGTGGTGCGGGCGATGACGTCGTCCCAGTCGTCGCGCGGGGGGGTAGGTTTGACGTAGGGACGTGGGGAGTGGGCGCTTGCCGGAGCCTGGGAGTGAGCCTGGGAGTGAGCCTGGGCAGGCACGGATGCGGCGGAGGATGGCGGGGTAGCGGGAGTGAGTGGCGGGGTAGGGATGCCTTGCTGCTGGTAGGCATCAAGCAGATCGGAGATGGGGATGGTGAGTTTGGAGAGGACGTCGAGGACGGTTTCGATGTTGGGGGAGACGCCTTTGTAGATCCAGTTGTTGATGCTGGCGCGGTGGATGCCAAGCTGCACGGCGAGCCGTCCGCTGGTGATGGGTGGGCGCTGCTGCCACATGTAGTTCACCAGGAGGGTGGCGAATGGGGTGAGGTGCTCTGGCACGCTGTATTTGGTCATGGTCGGCGCTCGCTTCTCTTCTGTGCGGTGTGTGCGGTCTGTGTAAATATGATACATCCGTGCCATCCTTTCGGTAAACGGTACTATCGTGTCAATTTCGCGTCTTGTTTACGACGAAGTGTAGCACATACTTGACAGGTGCATGTGTTACGCCTATACTGTATTTTGTTTGATACAAAAAGCGCACAAAGGCGTTACCTGTGTTTCGTTTTGTGCGATTGATGCGAGCATGTAGGAGGTGGTTGGAGTGGCACGAGGGCCAGTGTTGCCGGTGGGCACATTTGAGCGGCGTGAGCGTGCGCTGGCGCCGATGTTGGGGTATATGCGCGCGCATGGGATCAGTTTCGAGTTTGTGATGCGCGCGGCGTACATGCGGCATGAGGGTCGGGTTCCAGTGCGGACGCGATTTGAGCATATCAAGCGTGGTCGCAGTCCGATACCGTCGTGGTTGGTGGCGGAGTGCTGCGCGGTGATGGAGCGTCCGGTGGAGCAGGTGATCGGGGCGGAGCAGTGGCCGGCCTGGGTGGCGGAGTTTGGCGTGGAGTTCGGCGTGGAGTTTGGCGTGACAACTGCCAGTGGCGCGACGCCTGCCGCTGCGCCTGCCGCTGCCTGACATCTACGTGATGCGTTGTGTTGGGTTGTGTTGAGAGTGGGAGGGTGCTGGTATGCCGCTGATAGTGGATGGTATTGCTGGGGTGCTGGGTGGTCCTGTGACGGGGATGCAGGCTATGCCTGTGGTTGCGGCGTTTTCGGAGGGGGCGGTGTGGGCGCTGGTGGTGGCGTGTGTGGTGGTGGCGCTGGTGCTGCTGGTGGCGCTGACGCTGCTGCTGCGCTCTGGTGGGGATGATGGGGTGGCGTATCTGTGGGGAGATGCAGACGGCGGTGGGGAAGATTTCGGGGATGGCGAGGTCGAAGAGCGGGCTATGTTGCCATTCCTGGCGAACGACATGGTCATTGACTCATGGGGGTCGGTGGCATTCTGGCCTGAGCACGCTGATGTGAGGATTCCGTCTGAGTTGTCTGATGCAGATCCACATGCGACACGAGCAGCCGTTACCGTGGTCAGTCGCGCGCCGCGGCTGAATACGCTGCGACGGCTCGGCAATGATGCTCCTTCTGGCTCTGGTCGCAGCCTGGACGGTTGGGAGTTGTGGAACTAACCTGAAGTGACGTAGCGCGTTCATGGAGCGCATTGATGATCTGATGGGAGATGATTGGTATGCGGGGGACAGTGGAGATTGCGCGGCGGTTCCTTGAGACACGCAGAGAGTGGCTCAGCCGTTCGGATGAGGGGCGGGCGCACTCGTATCTGGATGGGATGATGGCGGGGCTGGCGTGGGTGTTGGAGGTGGATTTGGCGCTGATGAATGCGCCGAAGGTGTTGCCCGAAGGCATCGTGGGGCTGGATGTGCCGGAGCGGGTGCGGGTCTCGCAGGTGGAGGCGGAGGGTCCGTGGCGCTCGTGGTTGGTGGAGGTGCCGCCGAACACGGAAACGGGGTGGCGGACGGAGTTCTGTGCGTTTGTGCTGGCGCATGAGCAGGTGGTGGAGTTGGCGGATGCGTGCTGTGGGGCGCTGGGGATGGTAGGGATGCCAGCTGTTCTCCCTGCGGCCCCCTTCGGAACGGCTCAGGGGGACTGCGCTACGCTTGTGTTGCCGAAGCTGCTGAGGTTCCAGGCGAGCCTTCAGGTGGTGAAGGCTGGGGGACCCGCTGATCGTGATGGTTGGCCGGTGCGTGGTGCTGACCGTCCCGACCTCCTTGATGATGCTCCCGACCGTCCTGATGATGCGCCCGATGGCGGAAACCATGGTGGTGATGCGGCATGAGCCAAGGCATGAGCGAGCCTACCAATCAGATCCTGGGAGCCATCGAAGTAGAGTCGCTGTGGGGCGAGCCGGTGATGGTGGAGGTGAACCGCAAGGGACAGCGGAAGCTCGCGATGTGGGCGTCGGTGTCGGCGACTGATGCGGAACGAGCGGCGACGTTACGAGAGCGAGATCGGGAACGGGCGCGGGAACGTGAGAAGGCGCGGCGGCATGTAGGCAATCCGCTGCTTCCGGTGTATGGTGTAGGGCCGGTCGGGGCGACGTGCAAGACATGCGTGCAGCTGGTGCGGGTGGAGTACCATGACAAGACCTATTACAAGTGCACGCTGCGCGGGTATTCGCATGGGACGGCGACAGATCAGCGCGTGGGGTGGTCGGCGTGCGGGCGGTATGTATGTCGTGAGGGTGACGTGCGGACGCAGGAGGTGTGGTGATGGGGAAACCGATGGCTCAGCCGATGGCTCAGCCGATGGCGACGGTCTCTGCGATGGCGGGGAACCCAACGGTGGCGGTGAGGTCAGCGAAGGGTACGGGTAAGGGAGCGATATCGGCGGTCTCGAAAGCGGTCTCGCAGGCTTCGAAGCCCGCGCCCAGGAATGCGAAGGCGTCGGCGAAACCAATGAAACCAATGAAACCAATGAAACCAATGAAACCAATGCAGCCGGGTAAGCAGTCGGGTAAGCAGCCGGGTAAGCAGTCAGCGCCATTGCCCAAACTGTTATTGACACCGATGGAGGCTGCGCAGGTGTTGGGGATGAGCCGAACGCGGCTGTATGCCAAGTTGATGCGTGGGGACATCTTCTCGGTGAAAGATGGTCGTGTGCGACTGGTGCCCTATGCGGCGATAGAGGCGTACATCTCGTCGCTGATGGTGGCGTGAGTTTCGGTGAAACCGGCGGTAGCGTAGCGTAGCAACGTTCATAAGCCTATACAGAGGGGTGTCTGTATGCCATCGGGTACGTCGGGTACGTCGGGTACGTCGGGTACGAGGCGCGGGCATGGTGAGGGGACGATCTTCAAGCGTGCGGATGGCCGGTGGGTGGCGCAGCTTTCTTTGGAAGGGGGCAAGCGGAAGAGCTACACGGCGAAGACACGGCAGGAGGCGCAGCGGAAGCTTGCGGAGGCGCGGCGCGATTACGAGGCGGGTCTGCCGGTGGCCGATGATCGCCTGAGTGTGGGGCGGTATCTGGCGACGTGGTTGGAGACCATGCAGCCGCCGGTGGTAGACCGGCGGACGTGGGAGCGCTATGAGCAGATGGTGCGGCTGCATCTGGCGCCAGAAGTGGGGACGGTGCGGCTCTCGCAGCTTTCGGGTCAGCGGTTGCAGGTGCTGTATGCGGCGAAGTTGGCGGCGGGTCTCTCGACGACGACGGTGCATCACCTGCATTCGGTGGTGCATAAGGCATTGGAGGCGGCGGTGCGTT
Organism: Ktedonobacterales bacterium; assembly: GCA_030167145.1. Lineage (GTDB taxonomy): Bacteria > Chloroflexota > Ktedonobacteria > Ktedonobacterales > JADMIN01 > SMAG-U1939. Next base: position 3,417,565 of record CP126532.1, read on the forward strand.
TGGGCATCATTGCGCGCAATGTTGCGGATCTGGTGGATGCGCCGCCGATCCGGTCGCGTGAGATGCATCCTTTGACGCTGGCGCAGGTGCAGGCGCTGTTCGCGGTGTTGGCGCGGACGCAGGACCGTTTGGAGGCGCTGTATATCCTGGCGGTTTCGACGGGGATGCGCCAGGGCGAACTCTTTGCGTTGCGGTGGGCTGACGTGGAGCTTGACGGAGGGCTTGGCTCCGATGGCGGAGCTTCGCCGGTGCTGCGGGTGCGGCGGTCGCTGCAAGAGAATCAATTGGGACTGGTGTTCAAAGAGCCAAAGACGAGGCGTTCACGCAGGCAGATCGCGCTCTCGGAGCCAGCGGTGGAGGCGCTGCGGCGGCATCGGGTGCGTCAGCATGAGGAGCGCCTGCTGCTGGGTGCGGCATGGGGCACGAACGAAATGGGTGAACGACTGGATCCGTCCTGCCATGATCTGGTCTTTTGCAGCGCGTTGGGTCGTCCGCTGCGGCCGTCGGTGTATCGGCGCCGGTTGCCGCGGCTGCTGGAACTGGCGGGGCTGCCGCGTGTGCGCTTCCATGATCTCCGCCACACCTGCGCGACGCTGCTGCTGGCGGCGCGGGTGAATCCGAAGGTGGTGTCGGAGATGCTGGGACACTCGACGGTGGCGATCACGCTGGACATCTATTCGCATGTTGTGCCGGACATGCAGCAAGACGCCGCTGCGGTGATGGGCGCGATGCTCATGACGTCGCTGGTGGGGTGACCGTGCGCAGCCGGTAGGACTCTGATGGCTCGTTTGTTTTCCATATGGGCGTTTGGTTGATAGTTGATCTGGTATCGGAGCGGTGGTTTGGAGGTTTTGCTGTCAGTTTTGCTGTCATGAGCGTGAAATGGGGAGTTGAGACGAGTGCAGTTGGCGGAGATGTCCGAGGGACGACATGGTACGAAGTCGGAATACAAACGGGGCAGAGGCGTATGGGAGTCGAACCCACCTCCGACCGCACGGGCGGCCGGACAACGATTTTGAAGATCGCGAGACCCACCGGGGCCTGTACACCTCCATGGCAATCCGCGGCAGTGAACGCTGCTCTGCGGCTCTCTTACTGTGCCACGCCGGAGAAGGTGAGGTCAATAGTCTCACAAGCTGAGCATACAACGAGCACGCCCCAGGGATGTTTCCTGAAGCGCGCCCGTTGTCGTGGGTTGGGGCCAGACCGGTGTCCGTCGCAAGAAGGAGAACGGCATCAGCCGCAGTTCATCCCGATTCAGGCGCCGATGCGCTGCCCCAGCAGTTCAAGACAAGCGGGTATCATGCCTTTCTGGTTGTTGATCCCAATGGTTGGGCGTCATGTGTGGAGGCGCTCCACGTGGTGGTTCTGCTGATCGGGGCAAGCGTTTCACCGGCAGTGCTCTTTAAGAGGCTACTGTGCGGCCAGACCCAGTTCCAGCGCCCCAGCATCGTTGCGATAGCAGGCACCAGCAGCGGACGCACGACAAAGGTATCCAGCAGGATGCCAATTACAATCGTGAAGCCCAGTTGAGCAACACTTACGATAGCATTGCCGGTGAGGCGCGAGAAGCTGGCGGCCATGACTAATCCGCAGGACGACACCACGCCGCCAGTGAGCGCAATCGCCGTGGCGATCCCTTTGCGCTGCCCAAGCTGTTGCACTTCCTCGCGGATGCGTGCGATGGTCAGGATATTGAAATCCTCGCCCAACGAGACCAGGAAGACGAAGGCAAAGATGGGCACAGTCGAGAACAGCGGCTGACCCATGATGTCGTGATAGACGAGGTTGGTGATGCCTACCGCCGCCAGGGCTGAAAGCGCAATCGTCGCCAGCAGGTAGATCGGGGCCGTCAGGCTGCGCACCAGGAGCGCTAGGATCAGGTAGGTGGCAAGACATACCAGGATGACAATGAGCGTGAAATCATGCCCAAAGGTGATGACTTCATCACGTACCGTGGCACTTTGGCCGGATACCAGCACTTTGGCTTCGTTCAGGGATGTGCCATGTTGCGCCTGCGCGGCAGCCTGATAGATGGCGTCTACTGCCTGCCGGGCTTCTAGCGAGGAGGGGTCAACATCGAGCGAGAGCGTGATGGCTACGGCGTTGCCATCCGTCGCGAAGAATTGTCGCACCGCTTCTGGCTGATCGGTGGCCGATGGACTCTGTACATCGGTGACATGTGGCACGTGTGAGAGCGCCGTTGCCAATTGGGCAATCGTATCGCTGTACTGCGCCTGGCGTAGGTCATGCCCAGGTGCATCGAGGATCACCCGCACTTGTGACGCATTTTTGAAGTGCATCTGGTACGCATTGAATGCCTGGACGGCAGGGGACGAAGCCGGTAACGACTGTAAGTCATCGAACGACGGTTGTAGCGTGATGGTCGAGATGGCCAGCGGCAAAAGCGCCACCGTTGCCACCAGGGCGACTGCACGTGGATGAGTCGTGACCATCCGCCCCGCACGTGCCCAGATGCCCTTTGCGGTCGCAGTGGCGTCGGTTAGCGTGCCTGGACGCGGTTGCGCGGGCCAGAAGAGCGCCTTGCCACACAACGCCATCAGCGCGGGCAAGAGAGTGAGGCCAGCCAGCAAGAGGCAGGCTACGCCTACCGCGGTAGCAGGACCAGTGACGCGCAATTCGTACAGTTGCGCTAGCCCCATGATCGCGGTCGCAACAACCACCGTCGTTGCGCTTGACATGAGCGATTCGCCGATGCGGCCCACAGTGTGCGCCAGCGCGTCGCATCGCGCAGCGCGGTCGTTCCGGCTGGCACGCCGTATCTCTTCGCGGTAGCGCGAGAGCATGAACACGCCATAGTTGGTTCCGGCGCCCAGAAGCACAAAGGCTACATATTGCAGGCTAAAGGGCGCGACGGCCAACCCAAAGGTCTGCCCCAGCCACGCGATCAGCGGAATGGACAAGCCGAGGGCCATAGCTACGGTGATGAGTGGTATCAGCACAGCCAGCGGCGACCGATAGACGATGCCCAGCACCACCAGAATGATGAGCAGGCCAATTAGCGACCCCACACCAACACTGCCACTAAAGGTTCCGGAGGTGATGTCATACCCGATGGGCGCATTGCCCGTAAGACCTAGTGTGCCGCCGGATGGCAGGTGCTGCTGCGATAGGTAGGTATTAATGGCGTGGATCGAGGCGTCAGGTATAGACTCGTTGGCGGTGTCCCAGATGAGAATCATGCGCAGCGCCTGGTGATCGCTACTCTCGAAGGCGCCTGCCGGAGTCTGGAGGGTAGGTCCCGATACCGCCAGTAGCTGTGCGGGGCGCGTTTCAGGGCTCATCAGCCAGGCCGCGATCTGCTGAGCCAGGGCGATATCCGCCGACGAAATGCCCTGTGGATCGGTGAGCACAAGCGCGTCGGTTTCCTTATGCGCAGTGGCTTGCCCGGCGGCAAATTTGGTGGTGTAGAGATGGTCTGCTTGTATGCTCGGCGCTGAGGCAGGTAGTGATGAGGTAGAATGCTGTGTTGCAGCTACGGCACTGAGCGAGGGGCCGAATTTCATTGCAGCGGTAACGAGGATGATCCAGACCACAATGATGAGCAAAGGCCAGCGGGCTACAAAACGCCCCCATCTTTCCAGTATAGCTCCCATAGTACACGTGCTCCTGTGTTCCAAACGAGGGTGAAGGACAAACGACCAGGGGATACTTCCCCGGCGCCAAGAGGCTTTGTTCTCCATAATCCTGTTGACAGGAAGCAGTGTATCCTTTGCTCGCAGGAAGCGCGTCGGTCTGGAGATTGATTTGAGGTGGAGGTTGAAGGTGTCGTTTTCTCCACCCACGGGTGGAGAGCTGCGAGGCATGGGGAGTGGTAAACGGGCATGTGTTCGTGAGATCTATTGTACTCAAAGCAACAGGCGCGCCCCAGGGGAGATCCCCCGAAGCGCGCCCGTTGTTGTGTGTCGTGCGGTTATTCGCCGCTGCCAGCTTCGCCGGCAGAGAGCGCGGCTTCTGGCGGCGGTGGTAGCTCGCGCAGCATGTCTTCGCGGCGCTCGCGCACCTCCAGGACGACGGTGCCGTCGCGGACGACGGTCTCGACGATGTCGCCGGGGCGGAACTTGCCTTGCAGCAGGCCCTCGGCCAGCGGATCTTCGACGAGGTTCTGGATGGTGCGGCGGAGCGGACGCGCGCCGTATTGCGGGTCGTAGCCCTTGGTCACCAGGAAGTCCTTCGCGTCGTCGGGGACCAGCAATTCGACTTGCTGCTCGGTGAGCTGCACGCGCACGCGCGAGAGCATCAGGTCAACGATCTGGCGCACATGCTCCTGGCGCAGGCTGTGGAAGACCATGATCGCGTCTATGCGGTTGAGGAACTCGGGCTTGAAGGTGTTCTTCAGTTCGCCAAGGACCTTGTCGCGCATGCGGTCATATTCGGCCTGGGCCTGCTTATCCTTGTCGTTGCTGTGCATGAAGCCAATGGCGGCTTCACGGTTGAGCAGGCTCGCGCCGACGTTGGAGGTCATGATGACGATGGTATTGCGGAAATCCACCGTGCGGCCTTTGGCGTCGGTCAGCTTGCCGTCCTCAAGGATTTGGAGCAGCATGTTGAAGACATCGGGGTGCGCCTTCTCGATCTCGTCCAGCAGGATGACGCTGTACGACTTGCGCCGCACGGCCTCGGTGAGCTGGCCGCCCTCTTCGTAGCCGACATAGCCCGGAGGCGCACCGACGAGGCGGGCCGCCGCGTGGCGCTCCATGAATTCGGACATGTCAATCTTGATGAGCGCGTCTTCGCTGCCGAACATGAATTCGGCGAGCGCCTTGGCTAGCTCAGATTTACCGACGCCGGTTGGCCCCATGAAGATGAAGGAGCCGATGGGGCGCTTGGGATCTTTCAGGCCAGCGCGGGCGCGGCGGACGGCGCGGCTGATGGTGTCAATCGCCTCGTCCTGACCGATGACGCGCTTGTGCAGTGCGCCTTCCATCTCCAGCAGGCGAGCGGACTCCTCCTGGGCGATGCGCATCACGGGGATGCCGGTCCACATCGAGACGATCTGGGCGATGTCTTCTTCGCCGACGGTGGGCTTTTCGTTGCCCTGGTCGCGGTGCCAGCCCGCTTCAAGCTTGGCGATGCGCTCGCGCAGCTTCACTTCGCGGTCGCGTAGCTCGGCGGCGGCCTGGTAGTCTTGGTTCTGGATGGCGGCGTCCTTCTCGCGGAGGACGGCCTCCAACCCGCGTGAGGCCTCTTTGAGGTTGAGCGGGGCGAGCGAGCGCTGCATGCGCACACGACTGGCGGCCTCGTCAATCAGGTCAATGGCTTTGTCGGGTAGGAACCGGTCGGTGATATAGCGGCTGCCCATCTCGGCGGCGGCTTTGAGGGCGTCGTCGGAGATGATGAGTCGGTGATGCTGTTCGTAGCGCTCGCGGATGCCCTTGAGGATCTGCACCGTCTCTTCGACAGTGGACTCGCGGACGATGACTTCCTGGAAGCGGCGTTGCAGGGCAGCGTCCTTCTCGATGTACTTGCGGTATTCATCGAGGGTGGTGGCGCCGATGCATTGAAGCTCGCCGCGTGAGAGCGCGGGCTTGAGGATGTTGGCCGCGTCTACGGCGCCTTCCGCCGCGCCCGCGCCAACGAGGGTATGCACTTCGTCAATAAAGATGACGCAGTCCTGGCTGCTGCGGATCTCTTCGATGATCTTCTTGAGCCGCTCCTCGAATTCACCACGGTACTTCGTGCCCGCGACGAGCGAGCCGACATCCAGGGTGAGCAGGCGCTTGCCCGCGAGTGTTTCGGGCACTTCGCCAGAGACAATGCGCTGCGCCAATCCCTCGACGATGGCCGTCTTGCCGACGCCCGGCTCGCCGATCAAGGCGGGATTGTTCTTCTGGCGGCGCGAGAGAATCTGGATGACGCGCTCGATTTCCTTTTCGCGTCCGATGATCGGGTCGAGTTTGCTGGTCCGTGCCTGGGCAGTCAGGTCAATGCCCATCTGGTCAATCGTGGGCGTTTTGGAGTGCTTTTCGCGCGCCGTCTCGCCGTGGCCACCGCCAGACTGATTCAGCACCTGGATGGTCTGGGTACGCACCTTCTCCAGGTTGACACCCAGGCTCTCCAGCACGCCGGCCGCAATACCTTCGCCCTCGCGGACCAGGCCGAGCAGCAGGTGTTCGGTGCCGATGTAGTGATGGTTGAGGCGGCGCGCTTCATCCACCGCTAGCTCGATCACCTTCTTGGCGCGTGGCGTGAGGCCGATGTCGCCAAGCACAATGCGGTCGCCTCGCCCGATGATGAACTCGACGGCGCTGCGCACTTTGTTGAGTTCGACGCCGAGGTTGCTGAGCACCTTGGCAGCGACGCCGTCTCCCTCACGAACAAGACCCAGGAGGAGATGCTCGGTCCCGATGTAATTGTGGTTGAAGCGCTGGGCTTCTTCCTGAGCAAGGCTCAAGACTTTGCGAGCCCGCTCCGTAAACTTGTCGAATCTGTCTCTATCGTTCACCTGAGTTATCCCCCCTTTCAAGGCTGAAGGTGGAGTTGGGCCACTCTGTAGCAGATTAACCCGTACCCCATGATACGTTATGCCAGGGCTATCGTCAAGAAAGCTCAACTACGCAAATCCGCTTTTCAAGCGACATCACGCCCATTCACCCGTGTTATGCCACTGGCTGGCGGCTGCGGATATGCGCTTACTTCCGACCTGGCGTATCTCCTTCATCCGAAAGGCCATCATCTTGTCTTTATCACGTTTCGCGGCAGCGCGCAACACCTCACAACAGGAGCATCTCTTTACGAGACGCCGATGCGTTCGCGCCGCGCGCCTCAGGCGCATGCCTGCGCGTTCACATCCTTTGGCACTACGACATTGGCCACACGCTGCAACATGTGGGATTCTCTGGTGGCCGCACCGCGTGACCACCTGGCGTCGTTGCTGTCCCCCTAACGCAAGTCGCACGCCGAAAAATCAACCACTAGCTCGAAATGAGCCGAAATAATCAATCTCTATCGCCGACACCATTCCGTGCCTACCGCATGGATGCGGATATGCGTGGGCGAGTACGCTATTCGCTCCACGTCTGCGCCGCGCGGTGGCAAATCTCGATGTAGTTGCTGCGCTCTCCTCGCTGGTTGCTCATCCGCCACTGGCTCGCGGATGATATGTCTGATGTTACTTCTTAATACGTATGATACGCCAGTTTGTACGATGCGCTTTCACACATTCGTTGGGGGCTGTGGCAAGCGTGTAGCGCGATCCTTGTCTGACGCGGCCCGGCGCGGGAAGTCACGCATTACCGTTTGTCACGTCCACGGCGTAAAGATACGTGAGACCGCCACTGAGCGACAAACTCAATGGCGGTCTTTCCCCAGGCGGGAAATCGTTCGCCCCCAAGGCGAGCCAGACCTTCGTCTAGGCGTCGGTGGCGGCTGAGGTCTCGCTCGTCACGGCTTCGGAGGTCACCTCCGGGGCGGTGGCTTCGCTAGCCTCCACAGGCGTTTCGGCCGTCGCTTCGGTCGCTGCTTCGGCTGGTGCTTCGGCTGCCGGTTCCTCAGCAGTGGCTTCGGCTTTCACTTCAATCTCTACCGGCGCTTCAGCTTTTGGCTCCTCGGCGCTGGCGGTGACTTCAGTCGCTGGCGTTTCCACAGGCGTTTCCGCGGTCGTGCCCGCGTTCTGCTCGCGCTGGCGGGCCATCTTGAAGGCCTCGGCCATTGCCGTGGTCGGCGCTTCTTCGGGCTGTGCCGGGCGCGCTGGCGCGGCGGGCCGCTCGTTGGCGGGCGGTGCGGCGGTCGTCGCGCCATTGACGGCCATCTCAGGCGCGGATACGCCGGCGGCGTCGGTCCCAGCCATTGCTGGCGCAGTCTCCTCGGTCTCGGCGGGGGCAAGCTCGTCCACCTGGCGGATCGAGAGACCCAGGCGGCGGCGGTCCGGTTCGATGCGTAGAATCCGCACCGTCACGTCCTGCCCCTCCTTCAGGCTGGCCTTGGGATCTTGCGTCCCGGCGGGCAACTCGGAGAGATGGATCAACCCCTCGATACCGTCTTCGATGCGCGCGAACGCCCCGAACGGCGCAATCTTGGTGATCGTGCCATGCACCAACTGGTTGATCTGGTAGCGCTGCTCCACCGTGGTCCACGGGTCCACCTCGGCGCGCTTGATGGACAGGGCGATCTTCTTCTTCTCCTTATCCACCGAGAGCACCTGCACCTCGACCTCTTGCCCCACCCGCAGCACTTCGCTCGGATGATTCACGCGGCTCCAGGCGAGCTGGCTGATATGCACCAGACCATCCGCGCCGCCCAGGTCCACGAAGGCGCCGAAGTTGGAGAGGTTGCTGACGACGCCCTTGCGGACTTCGCCGACCTCCAGCTCGTTGAGCAGCTCTTCGCGCCGCTTGGCCCGCCACTCCTGCACGGCCAGCCGCTCGGAGAGGATCAGCCGGTTGCGGTTGCGGTTGATCTCGATGATCTTGAGCTGCAAGCGCCGCCCGACCATGTTTTGCAGCTTGGTCTGGGTTTCGGCGCTGTCGGCGGTGTCTTCGCGGCGCAGATTCTGAATCTGGCTGATCGGCACAAAGCCGCGAATGCCCTCCAGATTGACAATCAGGCCGCCCTTGTTGAAGTCAATGACTTCGGCTTCCAGCAGTTGGCCGCGCTCGTACTGCTCCTGGGCGATGCGCCACTGGCGTTCCAGGCGCGCACGCTTGATGGAGACGACCGCATGGCCTTCGGGGGTTTCGGGCTGCATGACGTAGACGAGCACGTCGTCGCCAATATGCAGCTCGGCGAGCGAGCCATAGCCTGCGGAGGGCAGCTCCTTGGTGTTGAGCACCCCTTCGCTCTTGAGGCCGATGTCCACCAGAATCTCGTCCGCGTCAATGCGGACAATCTGGCCTTCAACGACATCGCCGCGCTTGATTGTCCGGAACTGGGCCTCCTGCTCGTCCAGCAAGCGCGCCATCTCGCTCATGTCGGGCATGTCGCCATCGTCGTCGAGCATGCTGGCCATGTCGCTCATGTCTGTCGAGGCAGACATGCCGTTCATAGAATCCTGCTCGTCCTGGGCGACCAGACCTTCTTGCGCGGTCTTGTCATCGTCGTCTACGCTCATTGTCCTGCTCGCGGCGCACTCTGCGCGACTGGCGCGGAGAGGGTGACTGCGCCGCTTCCCCTTTCGTCTGTGGAAATTGCTCCCCATGCTGGGAAGGTGGACACGGGTGTACGCGGCTGCCCATGTCACTGCTCCGCAAGCCGGAGCGTCCTGCCGCATCAGGCGGTTCGTTGCCATCCTGGCGCAATATCGAGGCGCTCACCCACCGTGAGGGACTTCAGCGTTCGTCCGTCCCTGCGCGCGCAAGCCAGCCGCACGCGGATGAGGTGACCCCGATATTGAGTCGGTTTGCTCTGCTCGCAGCGCCCCGGCAGCGGGAGACCGTCGAAAGGGACATCACCTTGCGACAGGTGGCCAGACCTGGGGTTCATGTGATGAGCGCGTGCATGAGCGAGAGCGCATGGAGAGGAGGATTTCACGGGCTGAGAGGAAACACGATCCGCCGTTGAGTACACGGCATGTTGCCAGTACATCCGGCGCAAGCCACTACGCGCGCAACACGCGCAACGGTTTACGAGTCGTTTGCCTACAAGTTGTTGAGCGTACCCTTGGATTCACGGTGGCGCTGGAAAACAGACATGCCGAAGGCGCCTTGCGCTCTCGGCTTCGACTGCTACTTCCAACGCTCGCGCTTCCGCGAGCCACGTTGCATGCCCCCACTTCGGAGCCTATTATACACGAGGATGGCCGATGACGCAAGCCGCGCACACGCGGAATGCCCGTTTGGCCGCATGTATGACAATAATGTCAGATTTTTGCCGTTGGGTTACACGCAACAAGCCACCCATATCGTGAATAGAGAGTTCTATCCTGTGACGATGTATTGGCATACCAATCATGCACGTGAGACGCTGGTGAACGACGCGAGCGCGCTCGTCGCCTTTCTGCGCGAACGGCTGACGCACGATGCCGCGTCATCCGCTGACGACGCGGCGGCGTTCTCGCCCGCGCCGCCAGTGCCATTGCCGCCAGCGCTGGTGGCGGCGGGTCTGTTGCCGAAGGAGCCGCGGCGCGCGGCGGTGCTGGCGCCGCTGTATGCGCGTGCGGGACGCCCGCATCTGCTTTTTACGGTGCGGTCCCTCGACCTCTCGTCGCACCGGGGCGAGATCTCGTTTCCGGGTGGCTCGTGGGAGGCGACGGACGCGACGCTGGCCGAGACGGCGCTGCGCGAGGCGCATGAGGAGATTGGGCTGGAGCCGTTTCGGGTGGCGGTGCTTGGGGCGCTGCCGCCGGTCTTCGCAGGCCCCAGCAATTTCTATGTTACGCCGTATGTCGGGTGGATTGACGGCGAGTTGCCCGCGTTGACGCCGAATCCCGATGAGGTGGCGGAGGTGATCGAGGCGCCGCTGGCGGCGCTGGCGGACCCGGTGATCTACCATACGGAGGTGTGGGAGCGTTTCGGGGCGTCGCATCTGCTCCACTTCTATGATTACGGGGCGTATCGCATCTGGGGCGCGACCGGGCGTATGCTCTTCTCCCTGCTGGAGATGCTGCCGCCAGAGGAGGGCACGGAGGACGCGCAGCAAATCTCCTAGCCGGTATGTCCCAAGATGAGGTATCGGGTTACTGGCGCGGGGATGAGCCGTCGCGATTGATGAAGAGGTGTTGTAGCCTGGGTGGCGCTGGCCCCACTTCAGTCGCATCGCTCTCGCCAGAGCACCTCATCATCTGTTAGAATCTCTTGTGGAATGGTTGTGTAGCGCGTCTGTCGTAGCGCGTCCGCTTGTAGTTATCGCTTTGTAAGGCACTGGTCTTTTTAGGCGACAACGGGGTTTCTACCTCGACTGGGTGGCTCACTCTGGATCACCCGGCAGGCGTGGATGCGCGCGGACACCTTCTTCCCCACTTCATTCCCGCGCGCATCCTCTCGCTTGCCTGATATGTTTCCCCCACTTCCGCATACCGGTTCCGCTGGCATTGCGTGCTTCTCGTCTTCTCTTCGCGCTCGCGCATATCCATCATAAGGACTACGCTATCTGGACGCGGCCTGTATACTACAGGTGCGGATTCTTGTGTGCCGCCTGTAGCGTGGTGGCGTGTGTATGGCGGATGTGGAGAAGAAGACGAGATGCTGTGTCCAACTTGCGGCTTAAACCTCGAAGGTGTCACGTCGGCGGCGTGCCCGCGCTGCGGCCAGCCACTGCTCAGCGGTGCGCCACCCAGCCCCTATGGCACGCCACAGCCGCCCACGGGCAGCCCGTACCCGTCGGGGCAGCCTGTTGCGCCGCCCTCTGGCCCGGCATACCCTGTTCCCCCTTCGCCCTATGCGCTCCCCGGCGCTCCGGCGGCTCCGAGCGCGCCGCTCTACGGACAGCCGGGGTACGAGCCACCACCGATGCCACCGTACGGACAGCCACCGTATGGTCAGCCACCGTATGGTCAATCGCCGTATAGCCAGCCGCTCTATGGTCAACCGCCCTATGGGACGCCAGCGGGGCCAAGCATGCCGATGTATGCTCCCGGCATGCCAGGCGCACCAGCAGGCTATCCGCAGCCGTATGCCCCGCTCGCGCCGCTGCCGCAGCGCAAGCGCCGCACCGGACGGATCATCGGCATCGTGGCGCTAGTCGTGGTGGTGGTCATCGCGTCATGCGGGGCGCTGATCTATGCGACATCGCGTTTGACGCCGACGGCCTCCGCGCCCAGCAACCCGACGAGCAGCGCCACCAGCACGCTAGCGGAGAACGTTATCTTTCACGATGCACTCACACCTGCCCAGTTGGGATGGTCCAAAGGGCCGCATTGCTCACCACAAAATGATGGCTACCACATCACAGACGGCTATATCTGCTACGCGCCGACTGGTGATGTCGGCGCTGGCGCCATCAGTGTAGATGTCAAACAGGTATCCGGCGCGCAGACTTGGTTTTATGGACTGATGTTTCGCCGGATCAGCAAAGGCAACTTCTATGCGTTGGTCATCGCCACCAACGGGTACTGGGAGTTCGGCAAGGCCGTGAACGACCAGTGGACAGACATCGTGCCCTATGTGCCGAATGCGGCGATCCATACGGGGCTGAACTCTGTGAACACGCTGAAGGTGCGGATGCAAGGCTCGCATTTCGCGTTTTTCGTCAATGGCACGTCACTTGGACAGGACGATGATGCCACGTATACAGAAGGCAAGTGCGGCATCATAGGCAATGTGAATGTCGAGGTGGTCTATACTAATTTCACGCTCGCGACGCTGCAATGATGCGCAGGACATGGCCAGCAAGATGAGCGCGCTGCTTCGTCATGCTATCATGGGAGACACTGCATATCCCATGAGCGAGGAGGGCGCGTATGATGACTTGCTGGTGCTGTGGCTACGACATCCCATTTGCGGGGGCGGCGGCGTGTCCGCGCTGCGGGGTGCTGTTGAGCGCGCCTGATCCATTCGCGGAGCCGGCAGAAGATGTGCCGCCAGGGTGGCAGCCCAACGTTGCCCCGCCCGCCAGCGCGCCCGCATTTGGTCCACCCAAGTTGCTGCCTGCTCAGCAAGTGGAGCCATACGCGCCCACAGGCGCAGACGGGTATTCCTTCGACGCGCCGCCATCCGCCACGAGGCCGCCAGACACAATAGCCGCGTCCGATCTGCCTACGGTGGCGAACCCAGCGGTGAGCCTTCCTGTCAATCCGCCTCCTAGCCCGCCAGTGCCTACACCGGTTGATCTGCCGGTTGCGGCGTTCAACGCGGGCGGGCGGCCAGCGCGGACGGCGAGTGTGCCGATCTGGGAGCAATTGCCGCCGCCGGTGGCGCGTATCACGCTGACACCACAACTCGCGCAGCCAGGCGTTCGTTCTGTGTCCGTGCCTGCCCCCATAGTGGCGGCGCGCCGCAGGTCGCCGTTTGCCTTCTTGCGTCATTTTTCGGTGGTGGCGCGGGCGATCTCGGCGCTGATTATCTTCGCGGTGGTGGCGGTGGGTGCGCTGGCGATTCGTGGCCTGGGGCATTCGGCAGCCCCACACGGCGACACCATCTATCAGAGTGCGCTCACCGGCACTATTAGCGGCTGGGAGAGCAGCGACGGCTGTTCTTTCGAGCGCGACGGGCTGCATGTGAGCGCGGGTGCGATCTGCATGCCCGATATTGGTGACCAGGGCGATGTGACACTCACGGTGCAGACGAAGCTGGCGCATGGGGATGGGACGCGCGCCTTTGGCATCGTCTTCCGCTATACCGGCCAGGGTAACTACTACTTCTTCGGCATTGACGCGGATGGCGAATGGCAATTCTATAAAGCGGTGGACGATCAGATTATGCCGATATTCCATGCGACGCAGGATCCGGCGATTCTGCTGGGCATCAACACGCTCAACACGATTGAGGTGCGCGCCAAGGGAACGCACTTCGACTTCTATGTCAACGGTGTCGCGGTAAAATCCACCGACGACGCGACCTATGCCTCCGGGCAGTGGGGCCTCGCTGCGCCGCAGGGCATCGAGGCGGTCTATACCAATATCGCGCTCGTCAAGACAAAATGAGAGGAGCAGCGGACGTATGCGAATCGAAGCGAAGCTGGCCGAACTCGGCCTGGCGTTGCCAGCGCCGATGCAAGCCCCACCGGGCATGCGGTTGCCATTCGCGCCCGCACGGGTACGCGGCGCGCGGGCGTATGTTTCGGGACACGGGCCGCTCAACGCGGATGGCACGCTGGCCGCGCCACTTGGTAAGGTCGGCGCGGACCTGACCGTGGAGCAGGGTTATGCGGCGGCGCGGCTGACGGCGCTGGCAATCCTTGGGGCGCTCAAGCGCGAACTCGGCGACCTGGACCGCGTGACGGCGTGGCTGCGGGTCTTCGGGATGGTCAATACCGCGCCCGGCTTCACGCAGACGCCCGCCGTCATCAACGGGTTCTCCGACCTGATTCTTGAATTGTATGGGCCAGAGATCGGCGCGCATGCCCGCTCAGCGGTCGGCCTGGCGGAGTTGCCGATGAGCATCCCCGTGGAGATCGAGGCTGAAGTGGAGATTGCTGGCTAGCTGTCACTCCCCGCTGCCATCACGCGAGTGAAATAGTCGTGGATCTCGTCGTCGGAGAGTTCTTCGGCGGCGTCGCCTATCGAAATCTCGAACATGCAGTAGCCAGGGAGCGCGGTTGAGCGCAGCCCCCGGAAGAGCAGCACGCGCTCGTCGCGGGCAATGGCGACGACAGCATCGGAGATCTGTTCTATGTCGCCACGCAAGTAGACGTGCATCATATTGGTCTGCGGTGGATCAGGCGTGACGGCGATGCCGGGGATGCTGGTCAGCACGCGGGCGATGCGCACGGCGCGCTCATGGTACGCGGGGAAGCGCGCCAGCCGTTCGCGCAGACCGGCGCGGGCGGCGAGCACGTAGGGATAGAGGCTGCGCAGGTTGCCGCCGTGCCGCCGCAGCCAGATACGCGCCTCGGCGATGAAATCGGTGGGACCGGCGAGCGCCGCGCCAGAGATGCCGCCGATACCCTTGTAGAACGAGACATAGACGCTGTCGAAGAGCGCGGCGACCTCGGCGTATGCCTTGTCATAGTAGGGCGCGGCTTCCCAGAGCCGTGCGCCATCCATGTGCGCCGCCGCGCCACGCTCATGCGCCCAGGCGGTCTGCGCGACGAGGTCGTCCCACTCCGGAAGCTGACCGCCGATCTCACGCTGGGGCAACTCCAGCAGCAGCGCGGCAATAGGCTCGCGCACGCCGCGCAGGTTGTCCAGCGTGAGCAGCGCATGCGGCGCGCCCACCAGCCGCGAACGCAGGCCGTGCAAGAACTCGTAGCCCTTTTCTTCGTGAATCTCCAGGTGGCAGGTGGGATGGAATGCGACCGTCGCGCAGCGCATGCGTTCGCTCCAGATGCGGAGCGCAATCTGCTGCGCCATGGTGCCGCTGGGCATGAAGACGGCGGCTTCTTTGCCAAGCAGTCCCGCGATCTCGTGCTCGAAGCCTTCGATGAGCGCGCCGGAGCCGTAGATGTCGTCTGCTTCGTCCTCGCCTGCCTCGCGCGCCAGCGCTTCGAGGGTTGCGCGCAGACGCGGGCGGCCATGCGTGCCCAGGAAGCGTTCGCAGCGCTGGAAGATGGCGTCGCGCTCGCGCTGGCGCTCTTCGGCGCTGATCGCCGTGTTCGCATCTAGTGTTGGTCCGCTCATCGTTGTCTTCCTCTCTACCCGGTGCATTTCAGATCGCCCGCACACTCTGCTGCAACCCCCCTATTGTACCGCTATTGCGCCGCTGTTTTACCGAATATGCCTACCTTGGAATCCTGTGTATGGCCAGATGGGCCAAGCTCGTGTATACTTGCGGGCGTAGGTCGCTTGTGGGCCTCTGGCCAGGTGAGGCGCGCATGGGCGCATGTGGTCGCTCCGTTGGAGCGCATACCGAAACGAGGACGTGTCATTATGAATTGTCCATCCTGTGGGCGGCTGGTGAAAGACGCCGCCGCAGTCACGTGTCCGAGCTGCGGTTTGCCTTTGCCGCAGAGCGCGGCCCCAACGCCGGAACCAGTCGAGATGCCCGTGAACGTGCCGCCGCCAGAAGCGGCGCTCGCGCCGGTAGATACCGCGCCGCCCGCTGAGGCGCTGGCGCCCGTAGATGCCGCGATGATGGCTCCCGCTGAGGCGGTGACGCCTGATGCGCCCGCGATGGCCGCTGAGCCGTATGGCATGGATGAGCCGCCGGTCGTGCCTGCGCCCTCCGCCGAGGCAAGCGCGCACGAGTACGCGACCGCCCATTTGCCCGCCGTGGATGCCGAGCCACCGGACTATTCGACCGCGCACCTGTCCGCGGTGGACGATACGGTGAAAGACTATGGTACGGCGCACCTGCCAGCGATGGAGGCGGAGCCACAGGACGATAGCACGGCGCACCTGCCGGTAGCTGAGTCAGAGCCGCCCGCCGCACCGATGGCGCCCGCTGATCCGTATGCCTGGGCGCCGCCCGCTGAACCCGCTGAATCTGGCGCAGCGGTGGCATCCGAAGCCACGGAAGCGCCAGGGAGCATGCCTGAACCAGCCGCCGCGCCGGAGACGCCGGCCTGGACCGCGCCCGCCGAAATGGCTGCGGCGGAGATGCCGGTGATGGCGGCGGATGTGCCCAGCGAGCCAGTTGCGCCGCCGCCTCCGCCTGCGCCAGCGCCCGAAGCGCCGGTTTTTGCCGCGACGCCGCCCCCGCCTGCGCCGGTCGCGCCGCCTGCACCCGTGCAATCCGTGCAACCTGCGCCACCGGTTGCGCCCGCGTATCCGGGGTATCCGGTGTACGGGCAGCCGGGCATGCCAAGCGTGCCGATGTATCCGCCACAACCGGGTGCGCCGAGTGTGCCGATGTATCCGCCGCAGCCTGGTATGCCGGGGTATCCCGCATATGGGCAGCCGGGCATGCCGAGTGTGCCGATGTATCCACCATATGGACAGCCCGCGCCGGGAAGCGTGCCAATGTATCCGGGCTATGGGCAGCCAGGCTCTCCGACGGGTTCACCGTTCGCGCCACAGCCCGCGAAGAAGAGTCGTGCTGGCCTGATTATCGGAATCATCGTGCTGCTGGTGGTGCTGATCGGCGGTGGTGTGGCGGCGCTCTCCGCGTTTACGGGGAAGAATAGCGGCGGCAACAGTCCCATCGGGACCGTTGGGCCATCGGCCACGGCAACCCCACAGACGCTCTTCCATGATGCGCTGGCGAGCAATACGAATGGCTGGGCCGATGCCGCTGGCGAGTGCTTTTTCAGCGCGGATGGCTATCACGTGACGAATGGCTATATTTGCTATGCGCCCGCCGGGGAGTATGGCGACGCGAGTTTCACGGTGCAAACCAAGCAGCTCAGCGGGCCAGTCAGCCATACGCACGGTATCGTCTTCAGGCGTCAATCGCGGGGCAACTACTACGGCTTCGAGGTAGATGCCGAAGGTGAATGGGTGTTCTACAAAGCGGTCAACGACAGCTATACGACGCTGCACGACTTCACCACAAATCCGGCAATTCAGTCTGGCCTGAATGCGACGAATACACTGAAGGTGGTGGCGAAAGGCTCGCACTTCGACTTCTACGTCAACGACACGCTGGTCGGCTCGGCGGACGACTCGACGTTTACGAGCAGCGGGAAATGGGGCCTGAGTGCGGACGAGAGTATTGATGTGCTCTACAGCAATCTGACCATCTCGGCAGTGAGCTAGTTCGCGCGCACATTTGCCGATAGACAGATAAGCGGCAGTGGGCATGCGCTCGCTGCCGCTTATTGCTGTCACGTCGCGCGGACGGGGTGCGCCCTAGCGGGAGAGCGCCGCTGCATCTGCCGCTGGCGGGGTGGCGAGTGGACGCAGACCGGCCTCGATTTCCTCGCGATATGGCTCAAGGAAGGGCGGCAATGCCAGGCGCTCGCCCAGATGCGCGGGATCCTCGTCGGTAGCGAAGCCGGGGCCTTCGGTAGCGATCTCGAAGAGGACGCCGCCCGGCTCGCGGAAGTAGATCGAATGGAAGTAGAAGCGGTCTATCTGCTGGGTGACGGGGATGTGCGCGGCGAGGATACGTTTCCGCCAGGCAAGATGCTCCTCATCGTTGGGGGTGCGGAAGGCGACGTGATGTACGCCACCGATGCCGACGACGCCCTGCGGCAAGTCGCTCTGCACTTCGAGATGCACCTCAGCGCCGGGGCCGCCGTCGCCCACCGCGAAGATGCGCACGTCACGCGGCGCGGGAATATCGTCGCTGGCGGGGAGCGTGTAGTCGCCCGCCGCGCGGAAGCCGAGCGTCTGCGTCAGCACGTTCTCGGTTGGCTCCAGGCGCCTGACGAGCAGCCGCACACCGTGCAGGCCGCGCAATTGATAGGCTGCTGGCACGGGGCTGCCCGTCCAGGGTTCGCCGCCAGCCACCGGCACAGGTTCGCCATCGGCGGGGGCGATCAACTCGTAGTGCTGGCCCTCGAAATCGGTGAAAGGCAAGGTGGCGCGTCCGGCGCGTCCGGCGATGGCATCGTGCGCGACATTCAGATCGTCGAAGCGCTGCGCCCACCACGTAAGCGCGGCGCGGTCGGGCGCGCGCAGCAGAATCGCGGAGATCGTGCCGGTGCCCTGGCGGTTGCGCACGGCCTGGGGCCAGTCGAAGAAGGTGAGTTCGGTGCCCGCGTGGCCGGTGGCGTCGCCGTAGAAGAGGTGATAGGCGGCAACGTCATCCTGATTGACGGTTTTCTTGACCAGCCGCAGGCCAAGCGTCTGCGTATAAAACGCCACATTTGCCTCGGCGTCGCCGGTGACTGCTGTCACATGGTGCAGGCCACCAAGCTGTGAGTTCATCATCATGCTCCGTTTCATGCCCATTCATGCCTGGGTGTTGGTCTTCTCTGGTCGTGGCCCCCAAGTATGCCACATCATTCTCTCGTGATGGTTTAAGTTTAGTACTAAACTTATGAAATGTCAAGTGATGGCGTTGCAGAAGGTAGCACCGGTGACGTCAGGTGCGGCCAGATAGCTTGGCGAAAGCCTGGGTGATAAACCAGCGGTGGCCATCGCGCATGCGCTGTTCAGTGGCCGCGTCGGCGGCCCATTCGCCAAGCTTGGATGCCGGGCGCAGGGCGGCGCAGAGATCCCAATAGGGCAGGTTGGTGAGATCAATGGCGTTCATAGCTATGTAGTGCTGGGTGAAACGCTCCATGGCGTTGGTACCGAAGGCCCAGAGGATTTCGAGGCGGCTATTGGCGAGGTCGAAGAGTGGGTCGCCGACCGCCGCGTCTTCCCAGTCTATGACGGCGACAAGCTGCCCAGCATGCCAGAGGATATTTCCGGGCCAGTAGTCGCCGTGAAGCAACACGGATGGGTTGCGCTGCGGAGGCGGCCAGACGGACGCCAACGTGTCGCGGATATGGCCTTCATCGAGGGAGTCATCGAGTATCGCGGGCCGTTCGCGCAGCTTGTGAGCGTAGCGGCGCGTTTGTTCGGGCAGAAACGAGAGGTCCAGGTGTTCACGATCTACGGCGTGAATGCGGGCGAGCTGCATGGCGAATTGACGTATGTAGCCGCTGAGGTCGGTGGGGGCGACGTCCGGCTCGCCTTCGATATAGGCGATGACGAGGTAGGGTGCGGGGAAGATTTCACCAGATTGATCGAGCAGATACGGTGCGGGCGCGGCCACGCCAGCGGATTGAAGGAGTTGCAACAACCGGTATTCGTCCGCCGCGATGTTGGGGTTGTAGGCGCGGTCCACCGCGCCATGCTGGCGCACCAGCAGCTTCTGCGTTTCGCCATCGGGCCGCGCGATTTCGAGCGCCGTCACCTGGGCCGAGACGCCGCCCTGCAACGCCCATGCGCGCAGCAGTGTGCCGTGTGGGTCCAGCTTGCGAACCACCTGTGCGAACTTGTCGAGTTGGGTTGCTTCGGACATGAGCGTGGTTTCTCTCAGTGGGACGCGGCATAGAGGCGATGCAGGCATCGCCCCTATGGAACCAGACGGTACGGAGCGCCACCCGCACATGTGGATGCGCACCGTACACATCAGGCCAGACTTACGCAGCGGGCAGATAGGCGTTACTGTAGGCTTTGGCGACATCCACCGCGCCGGAGAGCTGGCCCTGGGATTGGAGGAATGCCGCCATGGTTTGCCAGGCGGCGGGGTCGCTATAGCCGGGCTGCTGGCCGCTGGCCACCTGCCAGAGCGGGAGCGTCGCCATCAGTTCGTTGAGCGCGCTCTGGACTTTGGCGGGGTCGTTGAGGCCGGGGACGTATTGCTTGCTGATCTCGACGGCTTTGTCGGGGTGCGCCAGGACGTATTGCACGCCCTCCATCGTGCCCTTGACGAGTGCCTTGATGTCGTTGGGGTGCGCGCTCAGTTCGCTTTCCAGCGCGGCGAGGCCGTTGGAGATCAGGGGCTGGGTGACGGGAAAGGTGCGGATGGCGAAGCCCGCTTTTTGTAGCTGCACCGGCTCATTGTTGATGTAGCCCATGACGGCATCCACTTTGTGGCCGAGCAGCGCCGAGACCTGGGTGAAGCCGATGGGCTGGATGTTGACATCGGACTTGCTCAGCCCCGCGCCTTGCAGCAGCGAGAGCAGGCCGATGTAGGTCGCGCCGTAGAAGCCGGGGATGCCGACGGAATGCCCACGCAGGTCGGCCAACGTCTGGATGGACGAATCAGCGGGGACGATGAGGGTGACGGGGTACTCGGTGTAGACGGTGGCGACGTAGGTGAGCGGGATGTTGTGGCTACGCGCCTGCAGCGTCTCGTCGCCGCCCGCGAAGACGGCATCCTCGTGGCCAGCGGCGATGGCGTCGAACTCGCCTTCGGTGAAGCTGTGGTGGCGCAGGGTGACGTCCAGCCCGGCGGCTTTGTAGTAGCCGAGCGATTCGGCGACGTAGAAGGGCGCGAACTGCACATCGGGGATGTACGTCAGGCCGAGGGTGAGATGGCGCAGGTTGCCAGTGCCGCCAGACGCGGTGCTACCACAGGCGGCGAGCGAGGTCAGGGATAGCGCGGCGAGCAGGACAAGGACGGCTGAGCGCGGGCTTAGCCGGGAAATTCGATGCTGAATCATAGTTCTCAAACAGCCTCCGCAAACGAAAAGCTCCGCTCGAGCAGCCGCACCAGACCATAGAGCGCGGCGGCGAGCAGGGCGAGCATGAGTAAGGTGGCAAAGACACCAGCGGAATCGGCGGCGCTGCGGTCTATCAGCAGCAACTGGCCGAGTCCATTGCCGCCGACGACGAATTCGCCGACGACGGCCCCGGTGACGGAGAGAGTTAAGCTGGCCCGTAGACCGGCCAGGATACTTGGCAGCGCGAGGGGGAACTCCATATGCCTGAGCAGCGCCCAGCGGCCCGCGCCATCCACACGGGCGGCGTCGAGTATGTCGTGATCGAGCATCCGCAGGCCCAGAACGGTGGTGATGACCAGCGGAAAGAAGACGATCAGCGCGCAGAGGGCGATCACCGGCGAGAGGCCGTAGCCGAGCCAGAGGGCGATCAGCGGCGCGATGGCGACGGCGGGCAGCGCCTGGCTCGCGGCGACATATGGCTGCACGGCGCTGGCGATCATGCGGCTGCGCACGATGAGATAGCCCAGCGGCAGCGCGATCAGCGCGCCAAGCACGCAACCTGCCAGGCTCTCGATCAACGTGGTCAGTGCATAGCTGGGCAGCAGACCATCGGTGAGCGAGAACCAGAAGGCGCGTACCACATCGGCGGGAAAGGGCAGCAGGAACGACGAGACAGCCCCGCTTTGCACGGCGAACTGCCAGGCCGCCAGCACGACAAGGCCCAGCAGCAGCGGCGGCAATAGTCCCGGCAGACCCCAGCGATCTTGCCGGAATGTGCGCGGCGGGCGGTTGCCCTTGGGCGGCGTGGCGGGCGGCGCGTTCTCTGCGTCGCGCGTCTGTAGCGCGGGTTCAGGTGGTGGGGATAGCGATTTCAAAGCCATGAACACATGCCTCCTCGGAGTACCCAACCGGGGAGGCGCGTCTATCGCATGATACGAAAAGCCGCCCCGGCGGTAGGTTCCGACCTGGGGCGGCACGCGGGCGAACACGCGGCGCGCATGCCCTGGATAGCGGGCAGGCGGACGCGATTCGACCTTCTCCCATCCGGACTATACCGTCGGCTCTGGCTTCTCACCAGATCTGCGGCGCGCTCGCACGAATACATAACGAGGGCGCTGCTCGCGGGCTGGGCGCCTGCCACAATGGACGACGCCATACCGCCGGTCGGGAATTTCACCCTGCCCCGAAGGTCATTCTGTAGATTCTGCCGAAACACGAGATGCGCGGGCCAGCGGGCGGTTGAAACCGCGCCTGAATGGCCTCTGGCCACGAAACCCGCCTGCGCGGGTTTGACAATTAGCCCTGGCGCTCTTTGCGTTCGACAGTGAAATAATAGCTCTCGATGACCGGATTTGCCAAGAGGCGGTCGCACATCTGGCGGATAGCATTTTCAGCGGCGGCCTGATCTTCGGCGGCGAGGGTGACTTCGAGATATTTGCCGACACGCACGGCGCTCACGTCGTTGAAGCCAAGCTGATGCAGTCCAGTGAGCACGGCGTCGCCCTGGGGGTCGAGCACGACGGGTTTGAGGGTGACGTGGATGCGGGCAAGCCATGTGGTGGAGACGGCATCGGGCGTGGGCGTGGTGGTATCAGTCATTGGGTGTGTCTTTCTCTATGGTTTGGGAACGGGCGTCCACCGGACGCCCTACGAAACGCCGCGCGCCTGGCGGCATTCGTCGCACATGCAGGTGGCACGGAGCCGTTCGTAGGTGTAAATGCCAGTGTGGTGGCCGTCGCCCCAGACGGGGGTGAGGCCGTAACGTCCCACCATCTGCAACTCATACAGCGTGGTCTGCTCGTTGGTGAACTGCGTAGTTGCGTCCACCGAGCCTTTCTGGCCGCCCTCACCCGCGCACCAGGCGCAGGGACAGCCGCGCCGCAACGCCTCGTAGGGGTGGACGCTCTCGTGTCCATCGGTCCAGCTTATGAATAACGTGCCGTTCTCCTCATCCATCAGGTAGGAGGTGGGCATGACATCGTCGGGTAATCGCATTTCCGGGTTCGCTCTCTCTTCGCCAGGATTGCGGCCATGAATGGCCAGCGCACGATGCTGTGGGCTGAAGCCCTGTGCGCTGCGCCAATGGCGCGCTGCATCTCTATTATACGGCGTGGGGACGAGCGGGCAGCATACGCGCTGTGCGGCTCGCGCGCCAGACGAGCACGGCCTGCGCCAGCAGCAGCGCCAGCACAGCGGATCCGGCTAGCACACTGGTTTGGGGGGTCCAGTAGCTGGGGAACAGCATAGAATAGAGGTACTCGCTGCCCTCGCCGCAGAGGATGGCGCCCAGCGGCAGGGCGAAGCCGAGCGCCCAGCGCAAGCGTCCGCGCCAGCCATGCGTCACCAGTTCGGCATAGGCGAGCCACCAGATCGTAGCGAAGATATACACATCGAGGAAGTAGTACGGCCAGAGGGTTTTCATCAGCAGCGGGAAGCAGAGCGAGGCCAGCGCCAGCAGGGCGTAGATGTCGCGCGAATGAACGTCGAGGTCGCGGCGGATCAGCAAGGTTACAGCGGTGACCAGGCCAACGGCAAGAATGACGGCGAGGCTGTCGAAATGCAGCGCGAGATATTCCCAGGGCGTGTGGAGCGTGAGCAGCCAGAAGTTGCCGCCGCCAAGCACCAGCCTCCCCCGGTAGGTGACGAGCGAATAGATGGTGTGGGTGGGGTCGGCAAGGTAGAAGGGCAGCACGCCCAGCAGCGTGACGACGCCCGCCACGGGAACGAAGCGCAGACAGGCGCGCCAGCGCCCCCGGAAGAGCAGGGTGAGCGCCAGCACGAGCAGATACAGCGCGGCGGTGCTGCGAGTGAGCAGCGCCAGCCCCAGGAAGATGCCCGCTCTGGCGGGGCGGCGTTCTTCGAGGGCGCGCACGCCCAGCAACGTGAGCCAGAGCATCAGCGGTTCTTCGATGTGGCCGTAGAGCAAGACGCTGTGCCAGAGTTCCGGCGTCAGCAGCAGGGCGGCGTAGGCGAGCAGCCGCCACACGCCGCGCAGGGGGGTGGCGCGCAGCCGGTCGAGCGCGCGCACGGCCTCGCGGGAGAAGAGCAGCGTGAAGGTGGTGAAGGCGGTGGTGATCAACGCGCGGCGCAGGTCGGGATTATCGAGCCAGCCGATGCGCTGTGCGACCCAGGCGAGCAGCGTAAGCGGGAGGATGCTGAGCGGGCCGTTAGCGTTGGGATAGTACGTGTCGTAGAGCACCTGATAGATGTCGAACGGGTGACCATTGAGGGCGATGCGGGCCGATGGCAGGAAGAAGGCGTCGAAGTCGGTGACGCCGATATGCTGGAGCGCGGTGAAGGCCCACAAGCCGAGGTAGAGCGCGATCAACAGAGTTATGCCCGCGCGCGTGCGCCACCGGCGGCGGTGGCCGATGGCGGGGCGTGTGTCGCCTTGAGAGACGGGCAGGTGCGCTGGCTCGCGCTTAGTAATCGCCACGTGCGCTCCATTGCTTCTGGCTCACGGTGAGCCGCTGTCAGAATTGGTTCTATTGTGCGATATGTGCGTGCGGCGCATCTACAACTGGTGTTGATGGCGTGGTCGTACCGCCAACAGTCCAGGATTGGTGACATTGTACCGCCTGCGCCGTTGCTGATTCTCTCCTACCTGTTGTCACGGCTTTTTTAGCATGGCAAGGCGCCTATTCGGATGATGGGACCCTTGCCCAGAGTTCAGCGCCAAGTGTCTCCACGTCTTCGACGAGCGCATCCACATCAGCTATCGTGGTTCGCGGATTCACATAGCAAGGGCGAATTACAAAAGCGCCATGCACAAATGTCCCCGAGGGCACACAACGCGCATCGTTCCATAGCTGATGAAGAATGGCGCGGTTGAGTTGGTTGAGGGTTGCTAGCGCCTCTGCATCGGTGCGCGAGCGCAAGGCAGGAGGTACATAACGGAAGCAGCAGATCGAAAGCGTGACCGGCGCCATCAGTTCAAGCACAGGCGAAGACTGCACGCATTGGGCCAAATGGCGGGCGAACGCATTATCTCGCTGAATACGAGCGCGCATGCCATCAACGCCGATTTCTTTCAGGATGGCCCATACCAGGGCGCCACGGGATGGTGCGGAATGCTCGACAGCGAAGTGGTGAAAGGGCGGGCCATAGTCGGTGTATTGCGAATGTGGCGTCGTGGCATCGGTGTGGCGAAGAAAGGACGATACATTCGCGCCTTCCAGATAGTCTGCGGGTTCTTCCGTGAAGGCGCGCTGTAGCAGATGCGCATCGCGAACAAAGACCGCGCCGCATCCTACCGGCGCCGCCAGCCACTTATGCGGGTCTACGGCGAGCGAATCAACGTCCGCTAGCATTCCATACAGATGGGCGACCTGTGGGTCGAGGATCCCAGGCAGGCCATATGCGCCATCTACATGGAACCAGATGTGGTACTCACGGCAAAGGGCCGCTAATTCGGGGAGTGGATCTATCGCGCCGGTGTTCGTTGAGCCAGCCACCCCGACGATAGCGACAGGAGTGTAGCCAGCAGCCAGATCCTGTTGGAGACGGTGTTTCAGTGATCCCAGGTCCATGCGCAGGGTGGCATCAGTCGGAATAGACACCACGGCGTGCCTGCCCAGTCCCAAAACACCAGCGGCACGATGCGCTGTGTGATGGATCTCGCTTGACGCATAAATACGTGGGTGCGGTATGGTAGCGACGCCATCACGCGCTGCATCGAGGCCAAGACGCTCGGCGGCATGTTGACGCGCCGCGCCCAATCCGACGAGGTTCGCGGTGGATCCGCCGCTGACGAACACGCCTTGATAGGTGGACGGTATATCAAACAATTCCGCAAGCCACCGCAGCGCAATCGTCTCAAGAAAGTTGAACGAGTGCGAGAAAATACGATTGGGGCCGGCGAGAGTAGCCGCTAGGGCTGTGGCGCTGGGTACAGTCGTAGGCATGCTGCCGACCCAGCCCGAAAAGCCCGGTGCTCCAATTGTCGAGCCATTCGGGACGATGACATCACGGAGCGTGGCAAGGACCACCTCGGCGCCATGTCCGGCAATCGGGAGTGGCTCGTCAAGGATAGCCGTCCACTCCGCACGCTTAGCGCCCGCCTGTTCAGGAATATCGAACTGGGTGAATTGCTCCAGGGCGGGTAAGAGCGTCTCGACAGCGGCAGTCAGTCCATCGGTTAGGCAGGTGTCTTTGTGTCCGAACAAAGAACGTGGGAAAGCGTGTGATCCATCGGCCAGGGCTACGACATTATCCATCATCCCCTCCTCTTGCAGGCTCCTCAGTATTCGTCGTGTCTCGCCGTGTTCCTTGAGTTCCTTTTTGAGGCTCCTCTCGATATGAACCGGTCAGCGGATGGACGTAAGGCCATCAATCGGTCTGTAGGCAATTGTACCTCATCCGTGAAGGGGTATTGAGTCCATATAAGCGATTGGCCTATCAATTGACGAAGCGCAGCCACTAGACTATGATAGGCATCGTCTCCCGCATGGCATAGCGGCGCCCTCGGAGAAACCGTCCCAGTGCGGCTCCCGCTTCGAGATCTCGCGTGTCACCATTGTTGTTGGTTAAGGAATCAAGGAAATCGGGGAGGATACATTGGCACTCAGACGCGACCATAATCAATTCGTTACCTTAGCGCCGCGTACAACCGGCGTGCAGTCAACTCCACTGACGTTGGTTTCCCATACTGGGGGTGAATCAATAGCACTGGCGCATACAGCAATTGAATTTATTAGCCAGCTTGGCGTCTGCCAGATAGGGCGGGTGCTTGTCTTTGAGCCGCGTTCAGCGTTATTGGGACTGGCGCTGCGTGAAAATGGTTTTACGGGCGAGTGCTTTGCTTTGATGCGACGTGTTCTGCCATCATCACCGCAGATAGCCAGGGGGTTTGACGGGGTTCTTCTCGAAGACTGGCAACGGGGCCTCGATGAGGCGACCAATGCGGATGAGGGAGCGAACGCCGCTTTCCCTCTCAGCGGCGAGAACGCGGCGACCACATTTCACCTGATAATCGCGCCGAATGTCCTTCGCTTCATGCCGGCGAGCGACGTTGTGCCTCTGCTCACCTGGCTGGCCAGTTTGCTGGAGCCTCGCGGGTATCTCATCTACAGCGAGCCAGACGCGGATTCCGCGCTTGGTGGCGTTGAGAAGCAGATGATCGAGGCAGGACTTTTGCTGGCAGCCGAGCCGGAGATCATCGAGGACGCATGGCCACAGGTGGTATTTATCTTTCAAAATCGGAGCAAGGCGGAGAGCCATGCAATCGGCGTCCTGCAGCGGTTCACCTGGCCAATGCTGGAGCACGACCCGGATTTGCGGCACTCAACGGTAGAAGCCTATCGTGAGGCGTTTGGCGATATTGAGTGGCGCGAGTGGCTGAGATGCACGCGCCCGTACTGCGGACGGCACTATGGCCGCGAGGAAGCCGCGCTCCTCAAGCCTCCGCATCGCTGCATTTGTGGGTGGTCAGAGCCACTAGAGCCTTACTATTCAGAGGAGATGGTGCTGGAGAAGCTTGCTAAGGAATTAGGCGATGATGAACGTAGTTGCTGTTATCTGCGTCAGAACACCGATGGTGTGATAGCGGCATTCGGCTGGGGGTATCTCACCGACGACGAAACGATCATCACGGCGCTTCAACCGCCACGCGATCACCTTGAGAATCTTCGCGCAAGCGTGAGGCAATGGCTGCAATCGGTACGGGGATTCTCTTCGGACGGAGAGCAGATTTACTACCATTCTGAAGAAGCAGTGCTCAAGGGCACACGCAGCCTCAGTCTGACGCGGGCCTTGTTTCATCGCGCTCTTCAGTTCGCCTGGGGTCGTGGGGCATGCCTGGTAGTACTGTATACCTCGCCACAATCGGGAGCATATGCTTTGCTTACCGGGATTGGGATGCAGATACTCCATCGGTATGATGCTCGTCAATATTCTGAGGAATCATTGCTGTCTCCCTCAGAGACATTGGGCGAGTCGGAGCCTGATGAACGGGTAGTGCTTGGGGGCGAGATAGCCCATCTTCTTGGCATCTTGAGTCGGGAATCTGACCGCCAGATCGCGGTTCGTATTGCCCATCGCTTACGAGAAGAGCGAGAGCGGGGAGGAAAGCATGAGAAACCTGACATCAGCGGGTGAGCCGGGCGGATACGGGCGGCACGCGCCCCCAAAGGTGAATTGGTGGCTCCGCCTGACCAGCTCTGGCTGGGATAGCCCGCAACGCACAATTGAAGAGCGTGAAAAGGCGAGACGAAGCCGTCTTACGTCATGGATCATCTTCGGTTTGCTGATCGCTGACCTGCTTCTCATCCCTGTTGGCAGCGGTGATTCAAGCACTCTCGGCGCGGTGGCGGTTGTTGGATTTGGCCTGCTGTTTGCGGCTGCGCTCAACCGGTCGGGCTTCGTATCATTTGCTGGTGGGTTGATCGTATTGCTTATTTGTGCGGGAGTGATGGCATCGCTCGTGTCATTGCCCGATGGCCTGGATGTATTCAGCTTGCCCGCCTATGATCTGATGGCCATTGCCGTTGTTGTTGCCGCATCCCTGGTATCTCGTGGAGCGGCCTTTGCTGTCGCAGCGATGAACGTTGCGCTCATTGTAGCGGACTTCTTCCTGCAAACGCATGCGTCTGATCTGGTTCAGAGCGTGCAGACCTACGGGACTCTTGCTATCCTGGCACGGCCAATTGCCTTGCAAGTTATTCTCGCGGTGGTTGCCTATTTGTGGGTGCGCGGCACCGACGAGGCCATTCGCCGCGCCGACCGCGCCGAAGAAATTGCGGCGATGGAACATACTATCGTCGAACAGAAGCGCCAGCTCGACATCGGCGTGCAGCAGATTCTCGATACCCACGTGCGCGTGGCCAATGGTGATTTCAGCGCGCGGGCGCCCACGACGCAGGATAACGTGCTATGGCAGATCGCCGCGTCGCTCAACAATCTGTTGTCGCGGCTGCAAAAGTCTGGGCAGGCGGAGCATCAGTTGCGGCGCACTGAAGAAGAGATTTACCGGCTGGCGAGCGCCATCCGTGATGCTCAGTCTGGCCGCCGCCCTATCTGGCCTGCGCCGACGGGGACGGCAGCAGATCGTATCCTCGAACTGCTGGCGCGGCCATCTGTGCGCGAACCGCAGGGGCCACCCGCACTGCCACCGCAGCGCCCCGGTAGCTTCCCCTCTGAGCCTGCCAGCGGCTACTATCCGAATGCGGGACCTCCGCCACAGATGCCACAGATGCCACAGTATCCGCCACAAATGCCGCAGCAGCAGTGGCCCGATCTGCGCCCACCATCCGCATCTCCTTCGCCGTCGCCATTCAGCAATCCGTGGGCGCTGCCAGCGGACCAGGAAAGCTGACCGCGCGCCGTTCGCCGTTGACATCCGCCTCGCGCCGCGCCTAGAATGCCGCAAAGCCAGGGGGTCCGCTGCTGTGGAACCAGGAAAGAAAGGTGCGGCGCATGGTCATTGAGGGCACAATTGTTTCCAAGGAGACGGGGCTTTCCGCGATCTTCGAGGGCGTGGAGCAGCCGTATGTGCGCTGCATGGTCGCCCGGCTGGAGAACCCCGATGTGCAGTCCGAGGCGCGCATCGTGGGGATCAGCGATCTGGCGATTCCGATTGGCGGCGTCGTGAAGTTGGAGGTGACGCGCGTCGTTACCGACCGCAAGGCAG
Organism: Ktedonobacterales bacterium; assembly: GCA_030167145.1. GTDB lineage: Bacteria > Chloroflexota > Ktedonobacteria > Ktedonobacterales > JADMIN01 > SMAG-U1939. Next base: position 3,446,726 of record CP126532.1, read on the forward strand.
GGGTAGTGCGCTTCGACTGTAAGCTGCTCAGTTGAGGCGCGGCAATGAGCAGCACTGTCGCCGCACCGCTGGTCGCGCTATTAACCGACTTCGGCATCGCTGACGGCTATCCCGGTGTACTGAAGGGCGTGATCCTGGGCATTGCGCCCTCCGCCCGGTTAGTGGACCTCACGCATGAGATTCCGCCGCAAGATGTTCTCGCCGGCGCGTGGGTGCTGCATACAGCCTGGCGCTCTTTTCCAGAGGATACGATCTTTCTCTGCGTGGTGGATCCCGGTGTGGGCAGCGCGCGCCGTCCGCTGGCGTTGCGCGCGGGTGGGCGCTGGTTCATTGGGCCGGATAACGGCCTTTTCAGCTATGTGCTTGCCGCTGCGTCGCCCGGAGCCGCCGTTGCGCTCGATGATCCGCGCTATCATCTTCCCAACCCCAGCGCCACCTTCCATGGGCGCGACATCTTTGCGCCGTGCGCGGCGCATCTGGGTGCTGGTGTGCCGCTTGCCGCGCTTGGCTCACCGCTCGATCTGGCGAGCCTCGTCGTGCTGGCGCTGGCGCGTCCCACATGGCATGCGGGCACGCTCTCGGGGCAGATTGCGCACGTTGACCGCTTCGGCAACCTGCTGACCAACTTCGGCCCCACGCTGACAGACGCTTTGCTGGCTGAACCTGCGCTCGCGTTGACGCTTGGCGGAGAGGTGATTGCGGCGCGCGCCGCTACATTCGCCGCTGGGCCAGATGACGCGCCATTTCTGCTGCGCGATAGCTCCGGCCATCTGTCTATCGCGGTGCGCAATGGCTCTGCCGCCGCGCGGCTGGGGGCGGCGCGCGGTGATGTGGTGGTCGTGCACGGGCTGCCAGCGCGCATCGGCGAATTAGCGCGCTGAATCCACGCCGTCACACCAGCGCGGGCATGGATGGCAGCCCATCTCTCTGATGTTTGCCGTATTCCCGGATATTTGCTCATACTTCCATATAGGAAGTTTTGCGCTGGAAACGGAGCGCAATAGGCAGAGCACTTTTTCGGGAGGGCACATTCTCATGGCGCTGGCATTGTTGATTTTGCGGCTTGCGCTTGGCCTCAGTTTTATCGGACATGGGACACAGAAGCTTTTCGGCTGGTTCGGCGGGGCAGGATTCGCTGTGACGGCGAAGAACTACGAAAACAAGATGGGGATGCGCCCCGGCTGGCTCTTCGCGCTGCTGGGTGGTGGCGGCGAGGCAGGCGGCGGACTGCTGCTGGCGCTGGGGCTATTCACGCCGCTGGGCGCACTGTTGATCATCGCGACGATGGTGGTGGCTATCGTGCAAGTGACGGGCCGCCGGGGGTATTGGGTTGGCAAGGGCGGCTGGGAATACAACGCGCTGATCATCGCCGTGTGCGTGGCGCTGATGCTCACCGGGCCAGGCGCGTATGCGCTGGATCACGCGCTGGGCCTGAACACGAGTCTGGCAAGCGCGCTACACCTGGCGAGCTAAGCGCACATCCATAGCTGAGCGCACCTAGGGAATGGACATCGCGGGAGCGGAGTGTGTCAGTGCGGCTGAGAGGCAATCACGGCAACGACGAGGATGAATGCGAAGGCATGTACCGCGAACGCGATCCAGACGACGGCGATCAGCAGCCGCTCCAGTCCACGGTCATCGAGGTTCTCCCAGAAGGGCAGCAGCGGTGTGGTCTCGTGCTCGGAGGCTACCAGCGCGATGGCGATGCGCAGGCGCGCGGGCGTGCTGAGCGCGGCGCGGCGCAGTTCCATGCGCACGGCGTCGCGGCAGTCCACACAGACACGCCACAAGCCGCGCGGTTCGGGACTATCGGCGGGTTCGCGCAGGATGAAGGCGACACCAGGCAGTCGCTGGCGGCAGGTCGCGCAACGGCTACCGGGGGCGAATATGCGGCGTCGCGATATGGTGATACCATCCTCAGCCGTGTGCTGATCGGGCATGGTACTCGGTCCTTGCCAAATTATACTAATCCGGCCTGGCTGGCGACGACGACCGCCTGGAGGCGGGTCTTCACGCCGAGCTTCTCGATGACGTTGGTCACATGATTGCGGGCGGTGAGACGGCTGATGCCGAGCGTGGTGGCGATGTCGCCAGTGACCATGCCGGAGGCGAGCAGCCGGAGCACTTCGCGTTCGCGTTTCGTCAGGTGCGACACGGGAGAGAACGCGCCGTGCTGTTCGGCATGGTGGCCTGCATGGTGGTCTGGTCGCACGGTTTGTTCAGGCATCGTGCCTTTCCCATTGGGTGTGTCGTGTGGGCCGGTACCCTGCTCACCCAGCAGATGCACGAGCCTTGCCTCATCGGAGCCGTTGTGCGCCAGCAGCGTCAACATGCGTACAGGGCACATGACGCCAGCGCGCGTGCGTAGCGATGTCTCTACGCGCCGCGCGAGGGGCAGGCGTGCGGCGTCCCATGACGCGGCACACGCGCCGTGCGTGCCTACACCACAGCAATTCTTCAGCACCTCCGCGCATGAGTGCCCAAGCACTTCCTCTGCGGCATAGCCGAGCAGTGTCTCCGCAGCGGCGTTCCAAAACACGATGCGGCGCTGCGCGTCAACGGCGAATGCGCTCGCGCTTGCCTGCGCCACATCCACCAGTAAGATTGCATCGCTTACGCCATCATCGCCAGCGTCTGAGCCAAATTGCGTCTTGGGCATATGCTCTCACCCCCATGAGACGCATTCCTTTGCGCGATAATAGCCGCCCGTCGCTCTGTGGCGCTCGCCGTTGAGTGCCCCTACGCATATACACACACATAGATAGATACGCACGAAATGATACGCACAAAATCTCTTTTGCTGCACCATGTGTAGTATAGCGCATATGGCAAGCATGGTATTCATGGATTTCTGACCGGCGGTGGGCGTCCGCCGGACGCCGCTACGGATGATGGATGGCTGCGATACTAGAGCCGCTATCGCGGGGAATAGAGTGCGGCGCGCATCTACAACGGTTGGATGAGCAGCCGGTCGAGTTCCAGCCATTCGGCCGTGCTGGCGAGGGCGCCGAAGGAGAGACGCCCGCGCGGGGTGGCGATGGCGTACTGGTTATCAATCCAGGCGACAAAGCCGAGCGGGCCACCGGGGGGATCAGGCGCCGCAAGTGTCTCAATGCCGTCTATCCAGAAGCGGGCGATGTCGCGCCGCCACTCCAGCGTGTAGTCGTGCCAGGCGGTGGCATCGAGCGTGAGCATCGCTTCGTTGGCCCCCGTCAGGCGGCGCACCCAGCGCGCCGCCGTCGCCTCACGTCCGCTCACACGCGCCCAGGCAACGCTCGCCAGCGTCGGTCCGCCGGTGAGCAGGGCGCGCCAGCGGTGCGCATGCACCACCTGCGCCTTCCAGCCGCGTCCCGGCATGCCGGGGATCAACGCCATGTTCGAGGGCGGCGACGCGCCAAAGAACCATACGGCGTCGGGCAGGCGTGGGATGCCACCGCCGAGGGTGAGCGGATAATTCCAGAAGCCGAAACCGACCGTGCCGCACAGATAACGCTGCTGGCCGCGCTCGTCGTGGTCGCCGTCTGGGCCGAGCGCTGGCGGGCAGATGGGATGCGACATGCGGGCGCGCAGCTCCATCCGCAGCGGCGGACGCCACGGGAAGCGCGCGAGGCGCAGGCCGGTGTAGTCGTCTATCTGCGCGTCGGCATACCTGCCCGCGACCGCGCTAGGGAGTGCGAGGCGCAGGGCGGAACCCGCGAGGGCGAGCGTGCCGCCCCCGGTGAGGGTGCGCCGCCAGCGCTGGTCCAGCGGGCCAGTGAAATCGTCGCGTATTTCGTCTGTCTGCCGCATCGCCGTTTGGCACTCCTTTCGCCGCGCATACATGTCGTCTTCATCCTACACGGGCGTGGGGCTACGCTGCCAGCCGGTCGCGTTGATGTAGGATGTGGGCGACAGCGCGGCGGCATCCCGTCTATGGCACAGACAGAACGGGCAGTGTATTGGTGTCAACCGCATACAGTGTTGGGGTGGGATCCCAATGCGGTGGATCCTTTGCCGACTGCGCTTCGGATTCACGATCCAACCATACTAGCGTATGCCCACTGACCCAGGCCCACAAGTTGCCGTTGATGACGGGCAGGATCACGATTCGATGTTCCGCGCGGTCATAGACCTCGGTGATATTGCTGGCCTGCCAGGCAAAGATGCGGTCATTCATCGAGGGGAATTCAGGATAGTTTGGGTAAGGGTTAGGAGTCAGACGCACAGGGTGCGAGATACCCTGTGTGAAGTCGTCTACCATGTAGAGTGCGCCATCCTGAATATATCCCATGCTAACGCCTGCAAGCGCGAGCGACTGCGGTCCTTCCGCTTCCTGGAGTGTCTGACCTGTCTGGAGATTCTCGAATGCGAGATACCCACTTGTGCCGCTGGTCTGCTGTCCCCAGCATACCCACGGCCAGGAGAAGCTCGGACCGGCAGCTTTAGTTGCTAGCGTGGTGATCTTGCCAGTCGTGAGATCAGCCATGCGGACGATCAGGTTTGTATAGTCGCCGCTGCCAATAGGGCCGATTGCCTGCGCCCATATGACGAGGTTGTGATCCACTTCTGGCCACGGATATGGCCCATCCACTGGCTGGCCATTTACCCTCGCGGCCTTGGCAAGTTGGGTGACTTGCCGCGTCTGTCGGTTATACGCGAAGAGCACCCAATTGGAAAAGCCAGGTTGGTTATCGGCTTCGGACCAGACGACCCAGTCGCCATCGCTTGCCGCTTGCAATATCTGGCTCTGCGGCGCGAGCAGCTTATGCATGGTCACAATCTGGCCTGAGGCGATGTTATAGAGCACCGCATAGGATGGCTGGGTCGTATTGTCCATCAAGTCGCGAGGTGCGATAGCGCCCACCAGCCATTGCCCATCTGAGGTGACGGCCTGATCGAAGACAAACACGCGGTCACTACCCATTGCGGTTGGGATTGAATGCACAGGCACATTGCCCCAGGCGCTCCGCATGTCGAGCGCTTTCGGATACACCGCAGGGCTTCCCGCTGGCGAAGGCGCACGTGTCGCTGTTGCTGAGGGCGCGGATACGCTCGCTTGCGTGCAGGCGGTCGCCAGCACGAGTATGCATGCAAGGAGCAGAGAGCAGGGCCAAAATGGCCCCGCTCCGAAGCGCTTTCCGCTTCTCATCACCATACCAACCCCATGTTGTTGGCCAAGGTCGCCATGTCGCTGCTGGAGATCGTGTAGTACGGAGACGTTACGCTCTGGTACCAACCAACCGACGTGGCGCCATAAACCGAGTCGGCATAAGTGGTGTTGGCCCCAGAGTTGATGTAACCCTTGATGGCGATCCAGTGCCAGATATCCTGATTGCTCCGATGGCCTGGCAAATGCAGGCCATTCTTGGGCTCGTACACATTGCCAGCCAGCGGCCAGCCGGTGGAGATGTCGGCGGTGAGATCGGACTCGAAAATGGAGGTGGTGATCGGGGTGCTCGCACCGGTCCCCGATCCGCTCAGTGGCACATGAAAGGTTGTATTTAAGATAGTGTTGAGCGTGTTGGGCACGACGTGTGGATTCCAACTCGTGCCAGTTACCGAACTCGTGTTCAGGAAACTGGAACCAGCCAGATAGCCTTGAGAATGGGTGATCCCTTTCTCCTTGAGGATTTCCGCAACGGTCGCCGGACCGCAGTAGTAGTTGGTGGTTTGTGGCTGCTGCACGACATTCAGCGAAGCAGAGGTCGGCGGACACGTGTCTGTACAGCTAAAGGGCGAAACTGAGAACTGGGGCGCTGGCCAGCCAAACTGGCGCGCGAGTTGCCGCGCAGCATGCTGGAACGCCGCCATCGGTAACTTTCCCGCCAATACCCGTCTGAACTCTTGGGCGAGCGCCGTTTTCTTGGCGAGGATTTCTCGCTGCCGTGCTGTCAGAATAATAGGTCTACTCACGCATTCCGCGCCCGCGATTGCAACGCTGCCACAGGCAGCGCCTGATACAGTTGTTCCTTGCGCACGTGCAATACTTGCCCCACCTCCGCCAACCTGCATCGCTAGTAGTAACACGACAAGCGCACCGCATACCAGACCACTGACCAGGAACCACAAGACAAACGCCGGGTTGCAGGCGAGCCATCTCGCCATCCATGAGCCAGATTCACTGTGTTTCCCTTTCCTCTCCACAACCAAACAACACGGTTTCCTCGGAGCACCATCCTCTCCTGCGAGGGCTGGGTGGCAAGTGCGCGCATCTTTGCCTCACCTTCCCTCTGCCGTGAAGAGAGTATCCGCTAGCTGAAGTTTTGTCAAGCGTCAGTTTCGCCGTGTTGCAGAAATTGGCGAAGATAGCGTTGCGAGCAGCGATTTCATCGGGAAGCGGGCTGGCGACCAGGCGAGGATGTTGGCGTATACTTGTGTTAGATGGCTCGCCCTATGAGCGTATATGGGCGCGTGATATGGGCCACAGAGTGATAGGACGAAGAATTAGGAGCGGGTGGCGCATGGCGACGAAAGAAATGTCGGCCTCAGCGGTGTATGCCGGTGGGATGCGGTTCGATGTGACGGGTAGCTCGGGATTCAGCCTGGTGCAAGATACGAGCGTCGCGGATGGCGGCGCGAACAGCGGCTTTCGGCCCATCGAACTGCTGCTGGTGGCGCTGGCAGGCTGCACGGGGATGGATGTGATTTCGATTCTGAAGAAAAAGCGCCAGGATGTGCGCGCCTATGAGGTGAAGGTGCATGGCGTGCGCGCGCCGGAGCATCCAATGGTCTTCGTAGACATCACGGTGGAGCATGTGCTGACCGGCCACAACATTGATCCGGCGGCGGTGGCGCGGGCCATTGAGCTATCGGATACGAAGTATTGCGGCGTGGGCAACACGCTGGATAAGACGGCGAAGATCACCAGCACGTATCACATCGTCGAGAGCGGCGAGTGACGAGTGACGCCGTAGCTCCCTAGAATACGCGCCGCGGTCATCTATTGCTCGCACATAGGCACGAGATACATACGAGTGGCATATGTATACAGCCAGGCTCATGACCATAGCGGGAGGAGCCACGCATGCCAGACATGCTGAGTGAAGCAGAGGCATTGGGGCGTATCGTGGTGTGGGCGGCGCAGCATCCGCTGGTGCGCGCCGTGGTGCTGCAAAGCTCGCGCGCCGTTGAGCAGGCTGTTCTCGACCGCTTCTCCGATTACGACATCCTGCTGGTCGTCTCCGATGTGCGCCCGTTCGCCGAGGACAACGCCTGGCAGCGCTTTTTCGCGGAACCACTGGTGCGCTTTGGCGACGCCGGTCAGGTGTTGGAAATTGAGACCTATGCCCGCCTGGTACTCTATCAGGATCACACCAAAGTTGACTACACCATCTGGCCGGTCGAACTGCTACGGCGCGTGGTGGAACGCCAGGAATCCACAGAGTTGCTGGACTGGGGTTATCGTGTGCTGCTCGATAAGGACGGCCTGACGGCTGGCTTGCCCGCGCCCAGCCGCAGCGCGCACATTCCGCCGCGACCCACGGAGAAGCAGTATCAGGCGCTTATCGAGGAGTTCTGGTGGGAAACGATCTATGTCGCGAAGAATCTCTGGCGCGACGAGCTGGTCTTTGCCCAGTACAACCTGGACGTGGTGATGCGCTTCGAACTCCTGCTGCGCATGCTCGAATGGCGCATTGAGCTTGACCATGACTGGTCATGGAAGCCAGGGGTGGTGGGAAGAGGACTGAAGCGACACCTGCCGCCTGATCTCTGGTCTGCGCTGGAGCGCACCTATGTGGGGCCGGAGATCGAACAGAACTGGGAGGCGCTCTTTGCGATGACGGCGTTCTTCAGGCGAGCGGCGATGGAGGTCGGGCAGGCGCTAGAGTACGGATATCCCGTGGAGTTGGATCGCGGCGTCAGCGCGTACCTGGAAGAGGTGCGCCGCCTGCCCCGCTCTTGAACGCATGGTAAACAGCAGCAGTGGCGGGGCGACACATTCGGCGCATCCGGCGTACCATCCGGGCGGACGGTGGCGACGTAGCCCGATTTCTGCTGGCGCACGAGTCACTGCATGTCTTCGGTGAGAATAGGCATGGCTGTTCTTCACTGCTACACGGCGACCTGCGTGGTGCGGTTGTAGATCACGTTGGGATCGGTGAGCACGTTGACGCAGGCGGGTCTGCCGGAGGCGAAGGCGCGCTCGATGGCCGGGCGTATCTCTTCGGGGCGCGTAACCAGTTCGCCGTAGCCGCCGAGCGCCTCGACCATGCGGTCGTAGCGGATGCCGGGGGTGAGGTCGGCGGCGGTGCTGTGGCCGAGCATCGCTTTCTGCGGGTGCTTGATCTGCGCCCACTGGCCATCATTGCCGATGACGCCAACAATCGGTAGATTGTGGCGCACCATTGTTTCGAACTCCATGCCGTTCAGGCCGAATGCGCCATCGCCGAAGAGAATCGCCACCTGCTTATCTGGTCGCGCCAGCTTGGCGGCAATCGCGAAGCCTGTACCCGCGCCCAGTGTGCCCATCGGCCCGGCGTCGAGCCAGTGGCCCGGCTCCCACGCCTGAAGCACGCGTGCGCCGTAGCTGACGATGTCGCCGCCGTCGCCGACGACATAGGCGTCGTGGTCCAGCGCATCGCGTAGTTCGCGGCAGAGGCGCATCGGGTGGATTGGCGTCGCATCAGAGCGCATCAGCGCCTCCTCAGCCTCGCGCGCCTTCGCTTCGGCTGCGCGCACCTGCGCCACCCATGCGCTATGGTCCACCGGCTTGGCGAGCGCGGCGTCGAGCTGGCGCAGAATCGCGCCGACATCACCGGCGATGCCGACATCCGCGCCCCGATTCACGCCGATGTCCTCGCCCAGCGTATCTAGCCAGACGATCTTCGCGGCGGCGGGCACTAGCGGCGGCTGGCCGTAGTTCAAGCGGAAGTCGAGCTTCGTGCCGACCAGCAGCAACAGGTCCGCGCCGCCCAGGGCGGTGCGCCGCGCCAGCGAGTAGTAGAGTGGGTGGTCCGGTGGCAGGCTGCCGCGCCCGCCGCCGTTGAGGAAGACCGGCGCGTTGAGCCGCTCGGCCAGCGCGCGCAGTGGGGCCGCCGCGTCATCCCACCAGACGGCGGTTCCCGCGAAGATCACCGGGCGCTCGGCATGTGCCAGCAGCGCCGCCGCGCGTTCCACCGCCGCCGGGTCGCCCTGGGGCTTCGATGCGGTGCGATAGCCAGGGCCGGGGATGGTCGCTTCGGCGGTGGGGATCAGCGCGTTCAGCACATCCATCGGGCATTCGAGGAAGACCGGACCAGGCCGCCCTGCCGTCGCCTCACGAAATGCGGCGGCGGTATATTCGGCAAGCCGCGAAGTCTGCGTGACGGTGCGCGCCCATTTGGTGATCGAGCCGACGAGGTCGAGATGCCGTAGCTCTTGCAGCGCGCCCTGATCCCAGTTGGCAATGGGCGCCGCGCCGCCGAAGACGAGGATAGGACTGCCCGCCTGATAGGCGTTGGCGATGCCGGTGATGCCATCGGTGACGCCCGGCCCCGCCGTCAGCAGCGCCACACCGGGCTGGCGTGTCACCTTGGCCCAGCCTTCCGCCGCGTGGACGGCGACCTGCTCATGGCGGGTATCCATCACGCGAATGCCGCGCCGCAGGCAGCCATCATAGATCGCCGCCACGTGGCCGCCGCTCAGCGTAAACACCACCTCCACGCCCTCGCGCTTGAGCATCTCGGCGATCAACAGCCCCCCATGCGCCATCACCTCGTCCATCGCGTCCTCCTCGCTTTCCCGCGCCTGTATGCCAGTGTCTCGTCTCGCTGCTAGGGGCAGCATATCACGGCGCGGGAACAACATGGCGCACCTGTGTTTCCGCTGACGGGTAAGCCGCGTATATGAATCCATGTGTGATACACTGACATGGAGTAGGCGAGCCTGGAAAGCGAGGAAGTTCGTTTGACAGCGACATATGTGCAAGCACGTGATGGCAACCTGTACGCAGGTTCGACACGAATCACCGTGGAAACGATCATCAGAAGCTGGCAGTCTGGCCGGACACCTGAAGAGATAGCCACGAGCTTTCCAAGCGTTCCTCTAGCAACTGTTTACGGCGCCATAGCCTACTATCTCGAACATAAAGATGAGATGGATGCGTTCTTCCAGGAGACGGAAGAGCTAGACAACGCTCGCCAGGCATCTGATGAAGCCGCGGATCCCGAGTTTTACGCGCGTATGCGGCAGCGCGTCGCGGAAGCGCGCGTCCAGCTGAATCTGGAATCGCCAGTGCCATGAGCAGCGCTGATTCCGACGATCAGGTGCGCTTTTTGGCAGATGAGAACTTCGAGCCTGCGATTGTGACGGGATTACGGCGCAGAGAGCCGCGAATAGACATCGTAACCGCTGTGGAAGCAGGTATCCTTGGCCTCAAAGATCCGGAGTTGCTCGCCTATGCTGCCCAACAAGATCGTATTCTTGTGAGCCATGACAAGCGCACACTGCCGGGTCATTTCGCGGAGTTCCTGATTGCCGGGCTTCGCAGCCCAGGAATCATGTTACTCTCTCCTAACCTCTCCATTGGGCAATCTATCGAGGCGCTCCTGCTTATCTGGGCAGCCAGCCGCCATAGCGAGTGGTGTGATCGCATTACGAGGCTGCCGCTTTAATCAGCCATTGTCGTGCAGCACGCGCGGCGGGGGCACACTCTCGCTCTCGCGCTCCTGCAGCACCGTCACCACTTCATGGCGCAGGTCGCTCACCACCTTGTGCTAGTTGCGATACATCCGCAGCGCCAGCCGCCTGGCTCACCGGCTTTCGAGGATTCGCGTCGGCTTCCGCACTCCTCAGATGTGGGCGAGTTTTTCCGGGTTGGCAAGGATGCGAATCGCCTGAATGTGTCCTTCATCCACATCAATGGTCAGGATAGAGAACGCTTGACCGCCAACGTAGACGATCAAAGCCGTTTGGCCGTTGACCTCCCCTGGCGCGACATGCGCGTTATCTGGCCAAAAGCGTCGCGTGCCCAGGATAAAACGCGCCACGGCGTCGCGTCCGAAAACGGGGCGCGTGGCTGCTCCTCTGGTTTTGCCGCCGCCATCGGCCCACAGCGTGACCTCTTCGGCCAGCATGCCCGTCAGGGCGGCCATGTCACCCCCCTGAACCGCGCGCAAGAAACCCGTGAGCAGTTGCCGGTGGGTATCAGGAGAGGCCGGGAAGCGTGGCCGGTGCGCTTGCAGATGGAGCTTAGCCCGACTAAAGGAGCGGCGACAGGCCGTTTCACTCTTGTCGAGCATATGCGCAATCTCGCCAAACTCGTAGGCAAAGACTTCGCGCAGCAGGAAGACCGCGCGCTCGAACGGCTGAAGCTGTTCCAGCAGCATGAGAAAGGCGAGCGAGATTGATTCCTGCATGTCCACACGCTTTTCCGGGTCACCCATTTCAGCCATCTCAGCCATTTCGGACGTTTCTGCCGTGAGAATCGGCTCTGGCAACCAGGGTCCCACGTATGTCTCGCGCTGCCGATGCGCAAGCTGAAGTTGATCCATGCATAAGCGCGTGAGAATCGTGGTGAGGTACGCTTTGAGCGAGCGGATGGTTTCCGGCGGCGTGGCCTGATAACGCAGATAGGTCTCCTGCACCATATCCTCAGCATCCATCGCACTGCCGAGCATGCGGTAGGCGATAGCAAAGAGGTAGTGCCGGTAGCTTTCAAATGTTTCTTCCATGGTCTCTCATACTCCTCCCTGCTCCGCTTACGCGTCCCGCAATACGAACACAGGATGGCGTAGTGCGGCTGCTTCAAGCCCCTCACGCGAAGATTTCGCGGTGATTTCAAAGTATTTCACAAGGAATGCGGGAATGCTGCCATCCGCCAGACCGCGTTTCAGAACCAGTGCCGCTTCGCCACCTGGCAGTTCTGTTGCCCGCACCGCTTGCGTGCGACGCCCGCGCGTGAGGGTGGCCGCACCCGCCGCCCGCAGATTGCGTACCCAGTCCACCACGCCAAATGGCGCGAGCAGATAGCGCTTGCCATCCTGCTCGATGACCACGATGGGGGTGGTACGCGGCTGACCGCTTTTGCGTCCGCGCACCGTAAGCAGGTAGGTGGGAACGTGATTGGGTCCAACTACGTTGAAGCCCGCGCGCAGCAATGTCCTGGTGAGTATGTTGCCCAAACGCACAAACCTCGGGATTTGAGATACCTTTGCCATATCATCCTTCAAATTCTATGACGACCACGGGAATGCCTTGCGATTAGCTCGGCGATTAGCTCGCCTGACGCTGGAATGCCTCTGCCCCGAAGAACTGGAGCAATGTGGGGTGCGCTGAGAATGTTGCCACCGCTACGGCCTTGTGCAGGAAACGATCATCGGTGAGCTGTTGGAGCATACAGGCCGCCAGATCGGCCCTGGAGGTGAATTGCCGGCGTATGTGGTCTTCGGCCATCTGATAGTCGGTGACGGCTGGCGTCTCGAAGAGACCGGAGGGGCGGACGACGGTCCAGTCAAGCTGGCTCTTCATCAAGAGCGTTTCCATTCGCTTCATATCCGCATAGGTCGTCTTCCCAATGGTGGACAGCACAATCGGTTGCAGTACTTTGTCAAAGATGAATCCTGCCCCGGTATCGTGGTTCGTGCCAACAGCACTTGAACTCACGCAAATAAGGCGGCGCACGCCGTATCGCTGCATTGCCTGCACAATATGCGCGGTGCCTTGCGAGTAGACGGTAATCGGTTTGCGCGTAAAGGGGACGCCGAGGGTTGAGAGGACGGCATCCTGTCCGGCTACCGCCTGTTCCACCGATGAGAGATCGAACACGTCTCCATACATCACCCGCAGATGCTCATGATGGAGCGAGAAAGTCTCTGGATGGCGGGTGACGGCTGTCACCATATGTCCCTCGGCAAGCGCCTGCTTCGTCAAGAGGTGTCCTGTTGGACCATTCGCCCCAAAAATGGCAATCTTCATCGTGTTCCTCCGATGCGTAGTTCTGTTGCTGTCATGACCAATATCTGCGATCATCACTACTGAAGAGGGTTGAGCCATCCATTTTGGGACAGGTACGCCCACCCAGCTTGGCGTATGCCAGACGCATCGTGCTGCCATTGCTGGCACATCTGAGGCAGGTGGTGTAGTGTGGGGTGCGGGCTAAAGAACACAGTCTATTCGGCAGTTCCCGGACTATCACTGCCTTCAAGATGTGCATGCCTCTCGGCGTCTGTGGCGCGAGGCTCGTGCAGCACGCGCGGCGGGGGCACACTCTCGCTCTCGCGTTCTTCCGTCACCGTCACCACTTCGCGGCGCAGATCGCTCACCACTTCGTGCTGCTCGCGAACCAGATCTTTGCGGATCCGCAGATATTCGACGATCACCGCCTCCTTGCGGATGACTAGCCGCTCTTCGATGACCGGAATCAGCACTTCATTGGGGTTCGGCGACGGCATGCCATCGTACTGATCGGCGGCGATATGCTCGATCACGGCTTGCTCGCGATACATCGGCAGCGACATGCGCTCCTGCCGCGTCTCCACATCCTTGTGAACATGCACTTTGCCCAGCCGCACCGGCTCCTTGCGTACAATCATCTCTTCCGCCGCCACCGGCGCCCGCAGCACGGGCTGTTCGTCGCTCGCCACCGGCTCGGCGCGTGGCGCGCTGACTGGCGCGCTGGGCGACGAGCTGGGCGGCGTGGTCGCACGTGCGACCTTCGGCGGGATCGCTTCGACGATGTAATGCGTTAGCTCATCGGGGCGAATCTGTACCTGCACCAGCGGATGAAATGCGCCCTGCGTCACGGAGTTGATGAACATCAGCGGAATGCTGTAGCGCCAGCGGCCGTCGTCCGAGCGCACCACCATGCGGTCGGGCAGTTCGTCATCGCTGGTCCAGTGATGTTCGAGCCGTTCTACCGTGCCGATGAAACCGCTCTCGCCGCGCACGCGCGCTCCCGGAAGTAACGATGCGTAACTACTCATCGCGCGCCCCTTCCCAGGAGTCCCTGTTCGGTTCAGCGCCGACTTCGAATATCGTGGCGCTCTCTGGCTAGCCTGGCTCGCTCGCATGGTCCGCACAGCCTATGCCAGTGGCGGATGTGAATGGCATGCGCATTCAATGCAGCCGTACCTCTTCGATCTTGTTGAGCAGGTCATCTATATCGAAGGGTTTGGCCAGGAATCCTTCGACCCCCACCCGTGCCATGCGCGCCTGGGCCAGGGTATCGGCAGTGAGCACGATGATCGGAAACTCGTCGCGGCGGCCCAATCGCCGCAGTTCTTCCAGGAATTCGTAGCCATCCATGCGAGGCATCCGGACATCGAGCAGAATCGCCTTCGGCATCACCCGGTCGAGCTGGCGCAACGCATCAAGGCCGTCGCTTGCCATCGCGACGGTGTAGCCCTCTAGCTCCAGCAGCGATCGCAGCGTCTCACGCAAACCTGTGTCGTCATCAATGATCAGTATGGTTGTCGTCAACATGGGCGGCGTTTCGATCTCACTCGTCAGCATGACGATCCCCTGGACTGTGCTCCGGCTCATGGCGCTGCTGGCATGGCGCTGGCATGCGTTGGCAATGCATTGGCATGGCGCTGGCATGGCGCTGGCATACACAGCACGACACGACACATCATAGCACTGCTCAGAGCGCAATCTTCGGGCCAGCAGTGGTGGTGCGCGCTGAGCGACGCGCTGTGAGTGCGCCTATGACCCTAATACTCGACTGTTACGACCACATCGCCCTCGCGCCGCAACACCGCCACGTGTGTTGTCGCCATCTCACGCAGGTAGCGCAGATCCACGCGCGCCTGCCCAACATGGAGACCACGCACGGTGACGGTGGTGAGCCATTCCGGCAGGTGCGGGCGGGTGATGTGCAGCGTCTTAAACAGCGCGTGCGGCTCAAGCCCCAACGCCGATTGCAGCAGCAGTGGCAGCGCGCCCGCTGCCCACGCCTGCGGACTGCACGCCACGGGATAGGTGACGGGACGGCGGTATTGATCCCGGCTGAAGCCGTCAAAGACCTCTGGCAGGCGAAAATGTGGGAAATGCGTCGCCGCCTGGAAGATGCCCGTGAAGACACGTTCCATTTGCTCCGCAAACCCCCAATGCCGTAACCCCAGTGCGATCAGCGCGTTATCATGCGGCCAGACCGACCCTACCTGATAGTCCAGCGGATTGTAGGCCGCCTCTGTCTCGGCGAGCGTGCGGATGCCCCAGCCACAGAACATGTCGCTCTCCAGCAGCCGTTCCGCGATCGCCTTGGCGCGTTCATCGGGGACGATGCCAGTGAAGAGCGTATGCCCCGCATTCGATGCGATGGCCTCGGACCGCTTTCCGCCGCGCTCGATTGCGAGCGCATAATAGCGCTGCTCTTCCATCCAATAGGCATCATTGAAGCGCCGTTTCAGCGCCTCGGCCCGTTGCTCCAACGGCGCGGCGCGCTGGGCTTCGCCCAGGTCGCGCAGCAATCCCGCGATACGATGCCATGTACGATAAGCATAGCCCTGCACCTCCACCAGGGCCACCGGTGGCTGCACCAGCGAGCCATCGGTGTTGACAATCGCATTGTCCGAATCTTTCCAGCCCTGGTTTACGAACCCCCTTTCGGATTTAGTGCCGTAGGTGAAGAAACCGTTTAGCGTGCTTGTCTTCTCATTGTGATCCATCCAATCGAGCGCCCGCTCGACATTCTCGCGCAGTTCGACGAAGAGGCCGACGTCACCGGTCCAGCGCACATATTGCTCCAGCAGCATCAGAAACCACATGGTCGAGTCTACGCTGCCGTAGTAGGGCGTCATCGGAATCTCGTGCAGATTTGCCGTCTCGCCCACGCGCAACTCATGCAGAATCTTTCCTGGCTCTTCGTCCTCATAGGCGTTGTGGCGTGTGCCCTGATAGTGGGCGAGCACGCGGAGAGTGCTGCGCGCCAGGGCAGGCTGGAAGGCGAGCGTCTCGAATGCCGTGATGCAGCTATCGCGCCCAAACAGCGCCACATACCACGGAATGCCCGCCGCGACATAGGCGTCCTGGCGGTCCACGGTGATCAGCATGCGTACATCATCGAACGAGCGTCGCAGCGCGCGGTCAAACAGCGCGTTCGAGGTTTCGATTTCGGGCAACTGCGCGAGTATCTGGTCAAACTCTGAATGCTGCTCAATCCCGGTCGTCATGGTCTGCATGCCCACTGGGCTGTGCGCCTCGTGCCGCACCTCATCGCTGAGTTCGAGCGTCAGCGTAATCGTTTGCCGCGCGTGTGGCGGCAGAGTCACCGTATAGTCAGCGACACCACCATGCAGTGACTCAGGAGCCGGTGTGAAACGGATCTGCGTCGCGCGGGCATGCCCATCCGCGCCGTTGTAGCCTAGCGTGAGCATATCGCCATGCGCGTGCGACGTATGCAGCCTGCCGCGCTGCACCGGCTCGCGCACAAAACTGCGGACCACCATCATATCGTCGAACTGGCTTCCGAAGAGCATCCGCAAAGGGAACGACACCGCTTCCCGTTCCAGGTTCCGCACCTCAATCTCCTGCGTAATGTCTTGCGCAATCGTATAGCTGCGCCGAATGCTCAGCGACTGCTTGCGAATCTCTGTGCCGTCCGCCAGCACGAGATGGGGATTCGTTAACTCGAACACCGCCACCGAGCCTTTTTCCGCGTCCGCCAGCAGCGACACAGGTCGCTGCTCATTTAGTTGCAATTCCATGTGGTCGAGGTAGCGCATATCACGAAAATAGAGACCCTCGCCATTTGCGCCATGAGGTATGTCGCCGGTGGGCGAGAGCAACAGAAATACCTGATTATGCTTGACGGTAATCGTTCCTGAAATATCGCTGATATGCGCCCGGTGCGCATGCTTGCCGCTGTCCCGCTTCAACTCGCGCTTATCTTCGTGCTGTTGTTTGCGCTCCAGGCGTTCCGCATGGCGTGTGGTCATTCTTGCTCGCTCCTTTGCGGTCGCTGCCGCTCCGCGTGCTGTATGGAGACGCGCGGCAGCGTCCATCCGTAGTCCGCAAGATGTGCGCCGGGAAGTGGGTCAGGCAATCAGCGGCTCGCGGCAGGCGCAAAGAAGCGAATCGGCTACCCGTTCTCGTCGTCGCGGCGTTCCGCACGGAGCAGCGCTTCCAGCGCCGCCGCGGCTTCCGGGGTCAGCGCGCCCTTTGCGCGGGCCAGCGGCAGCGCCAGCAACCCCAGCGCGCGGTAGGCGTCCAGCAGCGCCGCGCCTTCCGCGTTCGTTTCCGCCGCGTCGCGCAGCCAATCTAGGTGCGCCGCCACGGTGCCTACATCGCCGCGCGCCAGCGGACCCGTCAGCGCGGCGGGCAGCCCAGAGGTCGCGAGGCTTTCCACCGTCGCGCGCAGCAGCGGCAGCAGCGCGCGCAACGCCTCATCGCGCTCTACGCCGAACGCCCCCCACAGTTGCACCGCCGCGCCCGCGAGCGCCGCCACGTAATTCGACATCAGCACGCCGGAGATGTGGTACGGGATGCGATTTTCCGCCCGCAGCCGCACCACCTGCCCATCCAGCGCCGCCACCATCGCTTCAAGGTCTTCGCGCAGCGCCGCGTCGTCGCAATCCAGCGCCCACACGCAGCCCGCCATCCGCGCCAGCAGCGCCGCGACGGGGGTATCCAGCGGCAGACGCGGGAATGTCATCAGCGGATGCAGCGCGGCGATTCGCGCGCCGCGTTCCTGGGCTGCCGCCAGCGCGCCAGTGTGTTTCGCGCCGCTGAGGTGTACGGCCGCCTGGTCTGGTCGCCAGGGAAGCGTCTGCGCCAGGGGCGTGATGGCGTCATCGGCCACCGCCAACAGCACCAGATCCGCCGCCGCTACGACTTCCACCGCCGTTGTCGCAATGACCTGTCCGGGCAGCACAGCAGCCAGCGCCGCCGCATGCGCCTGGTCGCGCGCTGCCACCGCCGTCATCCGCGCGCCGCCCGCCGCCAGCGTCCGCGCGAGCGCCGAGCCAACCGCGCCCGCGCCGATCACGCCGACGCGCCCAAGTGTGCTGAGATCACTGGATTCCATTCGTGTCGTCGCCTCGTTCACCTATCAGAGCGGGCGGATGATGGTGAGATCACGAAATACAACTTCGGATCCTGTGCCTGCCAACGCGATTTCTCCCGTCGCGTAGGATGTATCATCAGCGGTGCCAACTTGTACGCCGTTGACGAAGAACGTGAAGTGTGAGCCTTTCGCCTGCACTTCGAGGGTATTCGAGGTGTTCAGTCCGCCCTGGATCGCCGCGTTGGCCGTGACATCCACTACAGCCGTACATTGTTTCTTGATGTCATCGCAGGAATAGAATGCCCACTTGCCATTGCTGTCAATGTCAAAGTCATAGTGACTTTGGTTCTCGATTCCACGGAACACCAGACCGTAGGGATTCACGGTGGGTCCACTGAGTTGGATTACCTGCACTTTGATGTCCACATTGGCTTGATTGCCAATCGGGGCCACACAGTAGTAGTTACCTTTGATATGATAGCCGTCGCTACGAAAGAAGCAATTTTGATTGTTGGGCCAGCCATCGGTCGCAGATGTCAGAGTATTCTGGTAGAGCACCGTCGGGCCAGGGGTGGTTGTAGCCTGCGCCCTGAGGCTGGCCTTGCCGATGGCATAGAGCAGGCCCACCGCGCTGACGAGCACGACAAGCACACCGACGACCACCGCCGAGATAATACAGCCCGCGCGGCTTTTGCGCTGCTGCGTGGGCGCGGCGCCCATACGCGAATTCGGCGCTGGGAAGCCCTGCGGTATACTGTATGGCGCACCGAAAGGCGTGGTGGGCGGCGCGGCAGGCGGATACATCTGCCGCGAGTTCGGCGCGTATCCCGCTGGCGGAAAGCCTGCTTGCGCGCGTGGCTGCTGTGGCGGATAGTAGTCTTCCCGCGCTGATGGCGGATACTCTGAGCGAGACCGCGAGGGTGGATACCCCGCCTGAGATCGCGACGGCGGATAGTCCGCTGGATACCGTGCATTGGAGCGTTGCCCGGACCCATAGCCGGAAGATGGCCCGCGCGCATAGGGCGGCGCATCGCCCTCTGGATACGCTTCGGGATACTCCGGCGGATAGCCCTCCGGGTAGTCGCGCGCAGAGCGGTCGCGCGGTCCACCTGACCTGCTGTGTGGGGCCTGCTGTCCGTAGCCCTGGCCGTATGGTGGCTGTGGCTGGCGGGCAAGCGGCTCGCCACAGCGCGGGCAGTGAGAGGGAATGTTCTGATAAAAAGCCAGACCGCAATTGGGGCAGCGCATACACAACTCCACTGATTCGCGCCTATCCGCATACATTCAACAGCCAGGCAGGGTGCAGCGACATTATAGGCCAAACAAGGGCGGTTGGCTAGTGCTGGTGTATTTCTCTTAGCGGTGGCGTGGCGTGGAGGCGTGGCTGGCGGATATTCCCCTGTCTCGCGGCAGGAAAGCGGATAGGATGGAAGAACGCTGGCTCAATCCAGATATTCTTTGAGGATGCGGCTGGATGTCGGATGGCGCAGCTTGCGAATCGCGCGCTCTTCGATCTGCCGCACGCGCTCGCGCGTGACCTTCAGCTTCTTGCCCACTTCTTCGAGGGTGTGGTCGTGGTCATCCACCAGGCCGAAGCGCAGTTCGATCACCTGGCGCTCGCGCAGCGTCAGATTGTTCAGCACGCGCCGCACTTCTTCGCGTAGCAAGGCGCGCTCTGTCGAATCCGATGGGCCGGGCGCCTGGGTGTCTTCGATGATGTCCGAGAGCGAATTCTCTTCCTCATCGGAAAGTGGCGCGTCCAGCGAGAAGACTTTCTCCGCCAGCACCTGCAAGTTGATCACGCGCTCGGCGGGAATATCCAGCGCCGCGCCGATCTGCGCGGGTGTCGGCTCATGCCCGTATTCTTGATAGAGCTGGCGTGTCACCCGCTTGACGCGCATCACCTCTTCCATGATGTAGACCGGCAGACGCACAGTGCGCGTCCCTTCCAACAGAGACCGCGTGATTGCCTGTTTGATCCACCACGTGGCATAGGTGGAGAAGCGGAAGCCCTTCTCCGCGTCGAATTTGCCCACCGCGCGAATCAAGCCGATATTGCCTTCGCCGATCAAGTCTTCCATCTGCAAGCCCTGGCCAGCATAGCGCTTGGCGATACTCACCACCAGCCGCAGATTCGCCTCGATCAACTGATTGCGCGCCTCGCGTTCGTTGCGTGCGACGCGACGGGCAACCTCCAACTCGCTCTGCGCCGAGAGCAGCGGGATGCGCGAAATCTCGCGCAAGTAGAGGCGCAGGCTGTCGCTGGAAGCCAGTGCGCTCATATCTGATGTGTCTGCATCCACGATTGGCTCGCGCTCAGTGCGCGCCGCTCGTTCCGCTTCATAGGCCGCTGCGCGGTCGTCCATATTCATGAGTTACCGCTCGTTCCTCTGGGACCACTGCGCGGCAGTATAGCACTCTCACTACCCTGCCGCAAGTGCCCAAATGTCCGGTTTTCCGCAGATTTCCCCCTGTTTTGGGTCATTTGTCCTATGCGTGTACCGGGAAGTACCAGATGTCATGACCCGCTGTGGTCCGGCGCGCTTACTGCGCTACGATTGCTCGCCCGCGCTCATCCGCTGCTGCCAGATTGTCGTCAACTTTGCCAGCAGGTTTCAGGCCAGCCTTTGCGGCCATTTCTTGTCGCGACGTATACTGGCCGTAAACAGCCGGGTACATATTGCTGAGAATCGAGGCTCTCTATGTCGAACACGTTCAGCGGCGATACGGTTCCACAGCCCACTAAGGAGAACTACGCCGACGTGCGGCGCGACTTCACCTGGACCGTTACCAATGACTACAACTTCGCGCTCGATACCATTGGTACGTGGGCCGAAGACGCCTCGCGGCTGGCGATGCTCTGGGTTGGACCCGACGGGCAGGAAGAACGCTATACCTTCGTCCACTTCGACGAGCAGAGCAGCCGCGCGGCCCATGCCTTCGAGAAGCTTGGCATCCAGAAGGGCGACCGCGTGCTGCTGATGCTGCCGCGTGTGCCAGAATGGTGGGAGGCGGTGCTAGGCCTGATGAAGCTGGGCGCGATTGCCATCCCCTGCACGACGCTGCTCACCCCCAAAGACATCCAGTACCGCGCGGAGCTATCCGAGGCTGTGGCGATGATTACCGACACCAGCGGCGCGGAGAAGCTGGCGCAGGTGCGCGCGCAATGCCCGACAATTCGCGCCGCCGTGGTGGTGGATGAGCCGGGCGCGCCATGCCCTGAAGGCTGTGTCGGCTACCATCCACGCGTTGAATCGGCTTCGCCCGTCTGGTACGACCGCCGCACCGTCGCCAGCGACCCTTGCATGATCTATTTCACCAGCGGCACGGTCGGCTATCCAAAGATGGTGCTGCACACCCACGCCAGCTATCCGCGCGGCCACACGCTCGTCACCGGGCGCTACTGGCTGGATCTGCGCCCCGGCGATCTGCACTGGAACTTATCCGAAACTGGATGGGCAAAGTTCGCGTGGAGCAATTTCTTCGGTCCCTGGGGCAATGGCGCGGCGCTCTTCATTCAGGATGCGCGTGGCAAGTTCAGCGGCAAAGACACGCTCGACATGCTCGCCAAATACCCCATCACCACGTTCTGCGCGCCGCCGACCGCGTACCGGCTGTTGGTGCAGGAAGACCTGAAAGGCTACCAGTTCGCCGCGCTGCGCCATTGTGTCGGCGCGGGCGAGCCGCTGAACCCCGAAGTGATAGACGCCTGGCGCGAGGCGACCGGCCTGACCATTCGCGACGGCTACGGCCAGACCGAGACGGTGCTGCTCTGCGGCAACTTCCCTGGCGTGGAGGTGCGCCCCGGCTCGATGGGCTTCCCCGCGCCGGGCTTCGATCTGGCGATTATCAACCACGACGGCACGGAGCTTGGCCCCAACCAGGAGGGCGACATCGCCATTCGCGTCAAGCCCAACCGCCCGCTCGGCCTGTTTCAGGAATACTGGCGCAACGCCGAAGCGATGGAGCGCTCCTTCATCGGCGACTGGTACATCACAGGCGACCGCGCCTACCGCGACGCCGACGGCTATTTCTGGTTCGTGGGCCGCGCCGACGACGTGATTATCTCGGCGGGCTATCGCATCGGTCCCTTCGAAGTCGAGAGCGCGCTGGTGGAGCATCCCGACGTGGTGGAGGCGGCGGTGGTCGCCAGCCCAGACGCGGTGCGTGGCGAGATCGTCAAGGCGTTCGTGATTCTCGCCCCCGGCTACACCGCGAGCGACCAGCTTGCCATTGAGCTACAAGACTACGTGAAGAGCGTCACCGCGCCGTACAAGTATCCGCGCGAGATCGAGTTCGTCACCGAACTGCCGAAGACGATCAGCGGCAAGATTCGCCGCGTGGAGCTGCGCGACCGCGAACGCCAGCGCAAGCAGGGGCAGTAACCTCACCATTGGTCGCTTGTGGGCAGGGGATGTATACTCTTATGGAAGACCTGGGCGGGCGCCCAACGACGTGTATCAGCCTGCCCATCATATTGAGGACTTATCGCATGAGCGCGAACACCCCCACGCCAACCGGCGGCGAAAAGGCCGACGAGCGTGTCTTCGTCAAGATTCCCAAAGCTGGCCCCGGCCAGGGCTATCAGGCTCCACGCAACTTCCAGAACCCCTTTATGACCTTTATCTGGAAGGCTGCCACGGTGCTGATGTGCCTGTCGCTGCCACTGGTCCCTGGCATCATTATCGTGCTAATCGTCTTTCTTCCGGCAGCAGATGGCCATCAAAACGCCTTTCAGGAGGGGCTGCTCTGGCTGTGGATTCCGATGATTCTCTTCGTCGAGGCCATCGCCATCTTCGCCGCCTACAACATCGCCCGCGAGGCGCTCGGCTACTCCGGCGCGACAGATTACGAGCGCTAGCTACGCGCCGGGAAGCCGCATGCGATACAGCGCGGAGCCGATGGTGCGCACCCAGAGGTACGCGCCTGCTGTTCCTTGCCCAACCGCGATATACGAGAGCCAGCAGTGATCGCTGCAACCAGGAAACGGCGTGGAAGACTGCGACCAGGGCAGCGGCAGCGGTGTGGTGAAGGCTGACCAGCGGTCGAGGCGCGGATCCCATTCCCACAGCCATTGCTGGCTGAACTGCGTCATTGACACCGGCTGATCGGGCGCGGGCAGGCTGTCGTCTGGCCCGATGCCGAGCGCCAGTAGCTTGCCGTCCGGCGTTTCGCCGAGGATGGTGGTGATGCCCAGGCGTTCGCTGGACGTGCCGGGTACGGGCAGCGGCGGCAGCGGCGCGTAATGCTGGCTATTCGTCACCTGCGCCACCTGGATGCGGAAGAGATACCAGGGGATAGCAAGGCCGTTGGCGAGATAGAGCGGGTGAGCTACGGATGGCTCCGCTGTGTGAACACCAGGCGCGGTGAGAATTTCGTAAGCTCCGGACTGTTCGAGTATGGCCATCCGCTGCCAGTTGTCGCCAGCATCGCGCGATTGCCAGAGGACGCTATTGCCGCTCTTCGGGTTGGCGGTGTCCGCGCCTGAGGCAATGATCGTCTCGCCATCCGCAAGTAGGGTCGGCA
The DNA here is from genome assembly GCA_030167145.1 of Ktedonobacterales bacterium. Lineage (GTDB taxonomy): Bacteria > Chloroflexota > Ktedonobacteria > Ktedonobacterales > JADMIN01 > SMAG-U1939. Next base: position 3,470,154 of record CP126532.1, read on the forward strand.
TCCCTGACTGGTCAGGGAATTGCACACGCGCCCAGGTGCGGCCGCCGTCATCGCTGCGGGCGATAGCACCGCCACCAACAGTCGAAAATCCACTGCCCGGCGTCGTCTGCACGATACTGTACGAAGTAGTAAGAAACACATGGCGCGCGGTGATCCACACAAAGTGCGAGCAGATATAGACGAGCTGTGAGATGGGCGAGTAGACTGTGGGAGCCGTCTGCCATGTCGCGCCGCCATCCGCGCTGAGGACAAGGCTGTAATTGGTGCAATGCGTGTCGGTGTTGGGGCCAGGGCCGAGATCAACCAGCACGGCGATATGCTGTGGGGTATCCGAGGCCACCTGCACGTAACATCCCCAGCCCTTGATTTCGGGGAGCGGCGCTTTCGTCCAGTGCTGGCCAGCATCGTGGGTGAGCCAGAGTACGATGGTGTCCGGCTGGCCAGGGTTCGGCTGCCCCGGCTCCAAGGATTCCGGCGCATTGAGTACTGGTGGCGTGCCGCAGACATAGACCGTCGCCGGGTCGTTGGGCGCAGTAGTGTAATAGCTGTACCATCCTTGCGGCACGGGCGTGGTGACGTGCTGCCAGGTCGCGCCCGTGATGCGCCCGCCAGGCTGCGGCGCGAGAGTGATAGGAGTGAGGGTAGGTGGCGCGGCGGGACCGAACGCGCCGCGACCGAGCACCCAGGTGAACGCGACCACTACTAGCAGCGCCGCCGCGATGGCTATGAGTCCCTTTGACGAGCGCCGGAGGGCAGCAGGAATAGGCCAGTGCAGTGGCGTTCTCACTGGTTCGTCTTCTATGCGTTCGCATAGCTCGTCCCAATCGCTTGCGGGCGGCGCGAGGACGGGTTGGGCGCGTAACACAGCATCCATCGCGTCGTAAGCGGCGAGTTGGCGCTGGCAGGCGGCGCAACTGGACACATGCGCACTGATGCGCTCGGCCTCGGTCGCGCTCACGCCCTGGGCGCGCCAGGTGGAGAGCGTGCGGGAGGTCAGCCCGAGCGCGCAGCGCGGCCCATCTTCAGCGATCATGGGATGTCTCCTCAGCGTTGTAGCGCGCCCGAAAGCGCTCACGTGCGCGCCAGAGCGTCGTCTTGGCCGCGCCCGGCGAGATGCCCAGCGTCGCGGCCAGTTCGGCGCAGGTCATGCCATAGATCACGTGCAGCACCAGCGCGGCGCGCTCGCGTGCGGGCAGCGCCAGCAGGTTCGCGCGCACCGTATCGCGCAGGGCAATATCATCGGCCCACTCGCGGGTCGTCGCCATCGGTTCGGGCGCAGGCAGCGGGCGCTGGCGCACGGCTTCATCCCGGCGATGGTTGAGCGCGAGATGGGTGGCGATGCGGAAGAGCCAGGCGCGCGGCTGCTCGTATGCGCGAATCTGGTCGAAGTGATGCCAGGCGCGCAGAAAGGTCTCCTGGGTGAGGTCGTGCGCGGCCTGCTCGTCGCCGGTCATGCGCCAGAGGTAGCCAAAGATGTCGCGCTGATGCTGCTCATAGAAGGCGCGGAAATCGCCCGCATCGGTATTGACATCAGATGTATTGTCGGAGAGGTCATCGGCATGTGATTGATTGCGAGTGGATGGGCGTTCACCAGCGGCGAGCGCAAGGAGGTGGGCGAGACGCGCCAATATGCTTCGCGCGCCAGATAGTCGCGGGGATGATCGTGCGCCCGCCAGTGCCATTGTCCTACCTCCCTACCGCAATGCCTCTCTTCTAGCATACACACGGCAGGGAGGGTGAAGGTCACAGAACCTAGAGAAAATCAAAAAGCAGGCGCATCACCCGTATTTCTCACTCAAATAATCGCCGGCCAGCTTTTCTACTTCGGCATCCGTCGGGGCGGGCCACGGTCCCGCAAGTATGCCTTCCGCGTCCGCGCCAGATACCGGCTTCCTGGTTTGCCGCTCGACCTCCGGCTCTAGTGTCTTCAGGATATCTTGTACGAGATATAAACGCTGTGAACTAGTCCAGTGTCTGACGATTTCAAGCACCTCGTCATATCGCTGCTCATCTTGATGCGCCGCTCTGCTCATACTCCTCACCTCTTCCACCTGATGGGGCCGTCCAGCACATTGTACCCTGAAGGCGGCGCCGATGATAGCTTCACTCTTCTTCCGTCGCTTCCTCGCTCTTGGTGTCAGCCAGCGCGCCCTGGAGCGTGCGCGCGACATCGAAAGGGTCGCTGGCGACGACGCTGGTGCCGAAGAGTTCCAGCGCGGCGATATCGGAGGTGGGCGAGAGCGGGTTGCCGCGATCCACGAAGCGCGCCACCAGCGGGAAGCCCCGCCAGCGCGGCTCCGGCTGGCCCAGCGGCGGGCCGAAGACGGCGATGTTGAACGCGCGCACGCCCAGCTCGCCCAGCGCCGCGCGCAGTGTCGCCGCCAGCGGCTCGGCCAGCGCCGCTAGCTCCACCGCATCCATCGCGCCATCTTGATAGGTGGGGACCAGCGCGATCACCTCGCGCTCCTTCACTGGCGTCAGCGACGCGAATAGCTCCACCTTGTCGTCGCCGCCCGCTGCCAGCCCCAGCGCCCGATGGACCGTTGCCAGATCGGCGAAGTAGTCGCTCCCCGTCTCGGCGTGGTAGCGTTCGGCTGCCGCGCGCCAGAGTTCCACCCGCGCGTGCGCCGATTGCGGGCTGAGCGTCATCTGCGTGTGCCCATGCACCAGCGATGCCCCCGCGCGCCACAGGCAGTTCCACAGCAAGAAGAAGTGGCGCGCCTCCGCGTCGGCCTCGCGCACCTGCCCCGCCCACTCGCCCGCGACCGCCAGCACGTCTTCCACCAGCGCCAGGTCGAGCGCCAGCGGATCGTGCCGGTCGAAGACGCCGACGCTGTGCCAGCCCTCCGCCTTGGCGACATTGGCCGCCGTCACCACGTGCCGCCCGCGTATGCGCCCGAAGCTGTCGGCGGGGGTGCGATGCTCCGGGTCGCAGAAGTCGTCGCCCTGGCTGCGCTCGATGCGCTCGCGTAGCTCCGGCGGATCGGCGGCGGGGGCCGCATGCGTCGTGCCGCTGCCCGGACGCCGCGCCCGCAGCGAATTGAAGGTCGCGCCCTCGAAGGTCCAGCGATTGGTGACGCGCACGATGCGCTGGCGCAGCGTCGCCTCCACCGAGCCGAAGGTGCGTTCCAGCCACGGCGTCATCTCCGGCGGCGGCACAATCGTTCCTTCGGTCGCGATCACGTCGAAGAGTCGCTCCGCCAGGGCGCGCTCATCGGCAGGCAGCGCCGCGATGGCAGCGGGCAGTTGGTCTATGCGCGTTTCGGGCACACGAATCCCCCTCTAATCTCTAAAGCGATGAGCTGGCATTAGATAGGCGGTTACTGCGCGGCGGCCTCGCGTGGCGTGGCGCGTTCCGCTGTGATGCGCTGCAATTCCTGCGCCCGGCGATACAGCGCGACGTACTGCTCCGCCGAGGCGTCCCAGGAATAGTCGGCGAGCATCGCGCGCTGCATCAGGTCGCTCCATATCTCAGGAAACTGGAAGACTTCCAGCGCGCGCACCACCGCCGCGAAGAATTGGAAGGGATCGTAGCGCGCGAAGCTGAAGCCGTTGCCGGTGTTCTCCGCTGGATCGAAGTCCTGCACGGTGTCGGCGAGACCGCCGGTGCTGTGGACGATGGGAATGCTGCCGTAGCGCATCGCCAGCATCTGCGTCAGGCCGCACGGCTCGAAACGCGAGGGCATCAGCAACATATCCGAGCCAGCGTAGATGCTCTGGCTCATCTCCACATTGAAGGTCAAATGCACCGAGACCTGCCGAGGATAGCGCGCGGCGAGGCGCTGGAACATCGAATGGTAGTGCTGGTCGCCGGTGCCGGAGACGACGAGTTGGATGCCCTGCTCTAGCAGCGGCACGGCAATCTGGTCCAGCAGGTCGAAGCCTTTCTGGTCCGAGAGACGCGAGATGATCGCCACTATCGGCGTCTGCGCGCTGACCGGCAGCCCCGAATGCTCTTGCAGCGTGCGCTTATTGGCAGGGCGCTTCTCCAACGAAAAGGCGTCGTAGTTCGCGGCGATGCGTGCATCAGTCGCGGGATCATATTCCTGGGTATCTATGCCGTTGAGGATGCCGTAGAGCCGGTCCTTGCGCTCGCGCAGAATTGGATGCAGCCGCTCGCCGTATTCGGGTGTGAGAATCTCGCGGGCGTAGCGCGGACTGACGGTGCTAACCACATCGGCGAAGAGAATGCCCCGTCCCATCAGATCCACCACGTTCGCCAGCTCTGGCAGCTCTGGATAGACGAAGCCGCCCTCGGCGACGCCCGCCACTTCGAGGATACGGTAGCCGAAGATGCCCTGGTAGGCGAGATTGTGGATAGTGTAGACGGTGGCGGTCTGCGCGAAATGAGGATCGTCGCGGTAGATGGTTTTGGTCCAGTTAGGGATGATTGCCGTATGCCAGTCGTGGCAATGCAGGATGTCAGGCTGCCAATCGAGCGCGCGGGTGAGTTCCAGCGCGGCGCGGCAGAAGAGGATGAAGCGCTCGCCCTCGTCAGGATAGCCGTAAAGCTTCTCGCGCTGGAAGTAATGCTCGGTGTCCACGAAGTAGAATGGCACATCGCCAATCGGTGGCGATTCCAGCACGCTCACCGTCTCGAAGACCGAGTCCATCGGCACGCGAAGCTCCGGAATGAGCGGGCGCAGATGCCAGCGTTCGGCGTCAATGCTCTTGTAGCGCGGCAGCGCCACGCGCACATCGTGGCCCATCCGCCGCAGCGCATGTGGCAGCGCGCCAATCACATCGGCCAGGCCGCCTGTCTTGGCGAATGGCACACCTTCCGAGGCGACGAACAGGACGCGCAACGGTTTGCCGCGCAGCGCCGCCTCCACATCCAATGGGGCGGCTCCGGGAGCAATCTCGTCTTCGGGCGCGGCGAGGATGGCAGGCAGCCCATTCAGCGGCAGCCGCGACGCGGTTGGGTATGATGGCAGCGTAGACGGGGGATCTCCGGGCGAAATGCGAGACATAGGGGCGTCCTCCCTCTGACCTCACGACGAACTGGCGCCAGCCATCCACGCGGCTCGTTGCGCGCGGACGCACGGCTCGCACGCATCGTCTTTACCGGCGGCTACCCATCCTCAGCAAGCCGCGCCGGGCGCATAGCCCACTGCCGGATGCGATGTATCCGCATTCTATCACCCACCGCAAGTGCTTTTGCTGGGCAATTCGGTTGGAATGGGCGCACAAAAAAAGACGGCCCGCGACATGTATGCCAGGAGCCGTCTTGTATGCGGTAGGGTTAGCGCGTCACGACGAACGATTCAGCGCCGCCGTTCGCCTCGGCGTATTCGAGTTCTTCGTCGGGGCCAGCGGCGGTGTAGGCGAAGGCCCCGACCATCGCGACGATGAACGCGGCGACGATCAGTTCAGGATACGGATTCGGCAGGTTGTAGATCACGATGCCAAAGGCCAGCGCGACCAGCGCCAGCGCGCCAATGGCGACCATCCACGGGATCGAACTGGCCCGCCACGCGCCGTAGAGGCAGGTGGCGATACCGACGATCTCGAAGCAGATGCCCGCAACGAAAACCGCATGTCCGCCTTCCATCGCGTTGATGCCCTGGTCCAGCACGTTGTTGTGGAAGCCCTGAATTGCGCCCACCATCATCAACGCCACGGCCACCAGCATCGTCCACATCGCGAACTTGCGCAGGTTGCTCATCGGCTTGCGGCGGATCAGCAGCGTCATCTGGAACCCCGCCAGGCCGCCCATCAGCAGCAGACCCCAGAAGGCGTCGTGCAGCAGGTTCGCCCCCGGCAGATACACCAGGGCCAGCGCCTCGATCTCGAAGAAGCTCGGCAGCGAGAAGACCGCGAAGCCGAACAGGTAGATCAAGAGCAGCGTGCCCAGCACCAGCCACTGCCCCGTGCAGCCAAGCTGCTGCGCGGAGGTTGGCGCGAATTCGCGTTGCGTGCCCCAGGTCCAGACGAACGCCACAATCACGATGCTCGTGGCGATAATCATGCCGATGGCCAATTGCAGCGGGTCATCCACGTGAACCACGGTCGCGGCGAGCGCGACGTAGATCAGGCCGTAGGTGCCACCCAGCACCACCATATCGCGGCGGCTGCTCCAGAAGAACAGCCCGGCGATCAGCAGGCCGAAGGTCATGCTGAAGACTATCGCGCAGATGATGTAGCCGGTGAACGGGGTGAAGCTGCAACTCGTGGGGATCTCGGTCTTCTGCGAACACTGCACCCACACCTGATTCGAGTCTATCCCGTGGACAAAGTTCACCACCGGATAGACCAGCGCCCAGACGATGAGCAGCGGCACGCCGACGAAGCCGAGCAGCCCCACCACACCATGCAGGTAGTTGGCGGGCATGAAGCGCTGGCGATTTGTCGTCATCACCGGCAGCAGCCAGACAATCGTGCCGAAGAGCGCCAGCCCCAGCGCGAAGAACAGCACCACGTTGCCTGCTGGCCCGTGCAGCGTATCACCCTTCGGCTGAAGTGTCTCCGGCGTGAAGGTGAGGATCGAGAGGTAGAGGGCGATGATGACGAACGAGAGTCCCAGGCTGAAGCGCACGATCAGGTCGCGCGTTGGCCCCACGAGACGCCCAGAGAGCACGAACGGATTCAGCACGGCGATGAAGAACATGCCCAGGCCGATCAGCAGGGCAATGTAGCCGACGGCGGCGATGTCTATGCTGCCGGGCTGGAACCACGCCTGATGGAACAGATACGCCTGTCCATCCACCGGCCAGTAGCGAATATGCGCGCCCGCCGGGTTGCGAATGTCTCCGGGCAGGAACTCGAACCAGCCGGGTTTGCCGGTAATCACGCTCGTACCGCTGATGCCCACCATCACCTGATACACGAAGAATGCGCCAATCGCCGTGATGCCCGCGCCGACCAGCGCGAAGAGCGGCCACGGAATCAGCGGCTTGGGGTCGTAGAGGAAGGCGATCTCCAGCGCGATGACGCCGAAGCCGATGGCGAGCAGCGAGAGCGCCAGCGTACCCTGCTCGAAGCGCGCCAGCGTGGCGAGCGTGGAGATGGTGAAGATGTAGCTGGGCAACTGGCCGATGAGGATGGCGGTGAGAAAGAAAAAGCCGGTGGCGATAAGAACCGCCCGCGCCCATGACATTGGCTTTTCATGCTCGCGTATGGGCGCCGCTGCCGAAACTTGCATGGATCATGATCCCTTTCAGACGATGATTCCCGCTTCCGGGGCGGAGTCGCCACAGAACGGATGCGCGATACGTGCCGCCGCGCCCGATGCGAAACCGAACACGGCGGCGCAGACAAGTGGAGACGACGTTTATGGCACCACAGTGATCCAGCCGACCATCGCCGGGTGGATGCCGCAGTAGAAGGGATATTCGCCAGGCGCCGTCAGCGTGACGGTGAAGGTCTGTGTGCTATTGGCGGGAATGATATTCGGGTCGCCGAACTTGCCATCAGGTGTGCCATTGCCGCTGAAGACGTTGTGCGGCGCGCTCGACTTATTGCCGAAGATGATCGTCGTGCCCGCCTTGACGATGATGTCGCTGGTCTGGCCGCTGGTAGCCTCTTGTGCCACCCAACCCCAGTTCGCCGTCGAAGTCGTCGCGGCGTCTTCCGCGTCCATATGCACCGTCGTGAGCGTTGACAAATCCGTGAACTGCGTCAGTGGCGGTTTGCTGCCGCCCTTCTTATCTTCCTCGTACTGCGCGATCTGTGTCGGGTCGGTCAAGGTACCGAGCACGTAGCTGAAGCCATTGACATCGCCGAGATTGTTCGTGGCGCGGTACTGCGGATCGCTGGAACGGATCAGCGCGACGAGATACGCGATGTCGTCGTCGGTGAGCGGGCCACCGAACGCCTCAGACCATGCGGGCATCGAGAACTTGGTCAGATCGTCGGGGTTTGGCACGCCCGCCGAGATGATGCGCGACAGATCGTTGGTGGTGAGCTTATTGACGGAATCATTGTTGTTCAGCTTCGGGCCAGCTTTGCCGTTCCCCTGGAAGCCGTGACAACTGGCGCAATAGGTTGCGAAGAGCGCAGCGCCACGCTGAAGCGTCAACTGATACTGCGCGGAGGCCTGAGTGGCCTGCGCTTGCTGCTGGTTGACGATCAGCAGCGGAATGATGAAGGCAATGGCGATGATGAAGAGCAGCGCGCCGTAGCCGGTTTTCTCGACGGCATCGGCGCGGGAGTAGAAGATGTAGATCAGCGCCGAAACGACCAGCGCGATCACCGCCATGCCGAAGCCAATCCGAGCATCGAGCACGCCCGTGACGCCCAGCAGCGCAAACAGCACCGCCAGCGCCACCCCGGCGGTGACGGCGAGCATGCCGGGATTCCGACTTGTTCCCATGAGCCTCTATCCTCGTGTCTAGTACAGTCCGTGAACGTCCGCACGCTGGGCGCGGCTAGTTACGCATGGCAGGCAACGGTCGGCACCGCCAGGATGCGTGTGCTGGTATCGGGGCGCTGCACGGTTTGGTTCAGCTTGCCGGTATTGACCATCACATTGCCACTGCTGAAGAACATCACGAAACGGTCGAGGCTACGCGGCGCGGGGCCGTCGAGATACTCGCCGTCAATGTTGTAGTGCGAGCCGTGGCAGGGGCACTTGAAGCTTACGCAGTCGTTGCGGAACGGCACTTTGCAGCCCAGGTGGACGCAGACCTGATACAACGCCAGCCAGTACGTGCCGTCGGCATCGTCTTTGAGCCAGTTCTCCGCATCCTGTTGATTGGTGAGCGTGACACCACTCAGCAGGAATTGCGCGCCCGCCGCCGTGAGATGCATGATGTAGCTCTTGGCCAGCGGCTCGTAGAACATGCCCTGCTCATCAATGAGGAAGTCTTTCTGCGCGGCGGGCTTGTAGGCCGTCTTAGCTTTCAACTGGATGATCGAGCCGAACTGCCCCGCCAGATTCGGGTAGAACATGGTCAGCGCGGCATACGTGCCCGACGTGGCGGCCAGCGCCACCCCCAGGCCCGTCGCGCGGCGCAATAACTGGCGACGGCTCAGCCCCCGCCGTGCGACCTCCGCCGATTCGGCTCCGCCGCCCGACAGCACCTCGTACTCTTGGGGGGTACGCTTGGTATCAATGCTCATGTGATGTCCCTCAATCGGTACTCTTCGCCCTCGTGATAACGCTCAAACCCGCCAAAGCGCGCCCGACACGCGGGCGCGCCATGCAAGCCGCTAGAGGTTGAAGTAGATGTGCTGCCACGGCCAGACCCACACCCAGCCGGAGCCACGGAAGAAGCTGCCCGCAAGCACGGTCACGGCAAAATAGATGGCAAAGATCGTGAAGAGCGTAATCGAAAGCTTGCGATCCTCGAACGCGCGGCTGGGGTTGCGGTCCACATACGGCAGCAGCGCCAACGCCACCAGCACAAAGCCCGGCAGCAGCACACCGGCCACAGTCGGCGGGAAGTAGTGCAGTTGTTCTTGCAGGCCGAGGAAGTACCACGGCGCCTTCGCCGGGTTCGGCGTCAGGTTCGGGTTCGAGTGCGCTTCCAGCGGCGCGTCAATCACGATGCTCGTGATCGTGAGCACGACGGTCATCAGTACGGCGGAAAGAAACTCGCGCACCAGCAAGTGCGGCCACACGAACACGGAGTCTTCGAGCTGCCGCTCAACGCGCGTGATGGCTTCCTGCTTGACGACGGCCAGCGTGCGATAGCGCTTCTGGGTCGCCGCCGTTCGCGGCTCTGTCGTTGCCATGGAAATCTCCTTGGGGTCCTCCGCCGGAGCAAAGCCAGATGCGCCATCGCGCCTTGCCCCGGCCAAGCAACACCTAGTTCAGTGAGCCAACAGCAGCCACATCCTGCTGGGCGCGGGCCTGCTCAAGCTCGCGGCGCGATGGCGGTGGCGGACCCGCTTCACCACCATCTTTCCGAATGCGCCAGAAATGGACCGCCATCAGGATTGCGCCCACCAGCGGCAGCGCGATCACATGCAGCGTATAGAAGCGAATGAGCGTCGGCTGGCCCACACCCACCGACTGACCGGCGAGCGCGTTGTGCGCCTGCACGCCGAGCAGCGGCGCGTAACTGGCCATGTTCGAGCCAACGGTGATAGCCCAGTAGCCAATCTGGTCCCACGGCAGCAGGTAGCCCGTGAAGCTGAGCAGCAGCGTGGTCAGGAAGAGCACCACCCCCACAACCCAGTTGAACTCGCGCGGCGGCTTATACGCGCCATGGTAGAAGACGCGAATCATGTGCAGCGTGACGGTGACGACCATCAAGTGCGCGGCCCAGCGGTGCATGTTACGCACCAGATTGCCGAATGCCACCGCGCTCTTGATCTGCTCGATGTCGGTGTAGGCGACCCGCTGCTCCGGCACAAAGTAGAACATCAGGAACACGCCGGTAATCGTCAACACCAGAAAGAGGAAGAAGGACATACCACCCAGGCACCACGTATAGGTGATTTTCATCGCCTTTCGGCTCACCTTGACCGGATGCAGGTGCAGGAAAACATTCCCCATCATCACCAGCGATTGGTTGAGCGGGGTGTCAGGATAGCCGTGCCGGAAAATAGACCGCCAGATCTGGCTCTGCGTAATTGCCGCCGATGCCTTATCCAGCAGCCCCCGATTCATCGTGCTCACACTGCCTCCTCGGGGATGGCCGCGCGCCGATGATGCGCGGCTGCAAAGTTGCGGAAAATCACCGAAAGTCGCTATAAAAGCATGCCGAAACGTTCAACGCTAAGAGGGGCACATACACGGCGCCTCTGTTGAGAGCATAGCCAGACAAGTATAACAGAACAACGATATAGGCGCAATTGCCCAGGTTGTCTGGCGGGCGCTCAGGGAGGCGTCGCGGTGTGGATCCGTGGACGGAACGCGCGGTATTGAGGAGAGCGCGCAACATCCGTGGCCAGATAGCGCCAACTCTATCAGATCAAGTGTACCGCAGAGTGTGGGCCACTCCTATCAGGTGTACACCTGATTTTTCATATGCGCCGCACGCTCGCTCATCCGCCGTGCCCATTGTGCGCGTGAGTCTGTGATGCGCGATGCGCGCGAATGAGTGTGAAAAGTTGATCGAGAACGGTTATTTCATCAAGCTCGGCATCTTCTTCGGGAGTGAGGGCGCTAGCTTCATTCTTCTCCATCAGCGCATGCACTCGTTCCTGTGCCTGCTCGGAGATGCGGAAATTGGCAATGTCCTCCGCCGAAGGGCCGCGCGCCAGGAACTCCGCGACCTCTTCCGTCAGCGTGCGCCGGGGAAGCGTCTGACTCATGCGTGAGCCGCCATTCGTTTTCTCGTGAACACATGGACTAGTCGGATTGCCAGCCATGCGAGCGATGCCGCCACGTCACGATGTGTTCGCAGTATAGCACCTGCTAGCACCAGGCGAGGGAAAGACGATGCTCCGTCGCACGCTCGCCGTCCGGGCGGTTTCGCTTGACGTGCCCGGATCAGTCTGCTACCGTGAGCGGGTAGGCGAACGGCGCACGTCATGGGTGTACGCGCCGCAAACAGCCGGAACCGCGGGTGCGCGGTTGATACGACGCGACATCACGCGGGACGGAAAGAGGACGGTAGTTCGTATGCGGCAGGTACAATGCGCTCGGTGCGGTCAGATGGCTCAGGTCGAGGAGAATGATACAGCGGCGCTCTGCCCTCGCTGCGGCGCGCCGCTGTTTGCCATGGCGCCCCAACAGCCTGTACCCGCCGCCGACAACACGCAACCCGGCCAGATCGCGGCCTATCCGCAGGTTCCCACGACATCCGCGACCAGCGGACAAATGCCCACACAGATGCCGCCCATGCCGCCAGGCATGACCGCTCCTTATATACAGCCTATGCCGCAACCCGGCATGACAGGCGTGTATCCCGCTCCGTATGGCTACCCACCACAGATGGGCTATCCACCAGCACCGGCGCAGCCAGGGCAATATCCCTATCCCTACCCACCCGCGCAGTCAGGGCAGCATCCCTACCCAGCCTACCCGCCGCAATATCCCTACCCCTATCCCTACGGCTATCCGGCCCAGCCCGCCCCTGGCACGGTTCCGCTGCCTGGTATGGGCCAGCAGCCATTAGTGATCCAGCAGGCGACGGAGGTCGCGCGGAAGCGGCAGCGTAGGCGGCGCTGGCTGGTGATCGGCGGGGGGATATTGGCGGCTGTGCTGGTGTTGGGCGTCGTTGGCTTGGTGCTGAGCCAGATCAACGCCAACCACGGCGCAAGCGCCTCCACGGCGACACCGCTGCCCACCGTCCAGGCGCCTTCGGGCTTCAGCGTCTTCCGCGATCCAGACGGCATATTCGCGCTCGGCCTTCCCAGCGAGTGGGAGCAGGTGGCGTCGAAGTCCACTGATGTGAGCATGGCGCAGTTCGGCGCCAAATCGCAGAGTGCGACGCTCAGCATCCAGTATACCGACAACTTTACCGCGACCGAACTGCAAAATAGCGAGGCGATGCTCACCTCGCTTCCTGGCAGCGTGCGTGATGGTGTGCTGAGCAACAAGAGCCAGCCATCGAACGTCACGCTTGCGGGCGAGAGCTGGTCGCAGGTATCGGCGGACCTTCAATACAGTGGGGACTCAGGGCCAGTCACGATGCATGTCGTCGCGCTGACGGCGACCCACAACGCCACCCTGAGCGCCAGTGACACGGTGCAATATCTCGTCAGCATCCTGTACATGGCCCCAGCCAGCACCTTCGACAGCCTCAACGCCAAGGACTTCCAGCCCGCGCTCAACAGCTTCGTCTTCGAGAAATAGCGCGGGTTCCCACCCACATCCATGCCGCCGTCTCGACGGCGGCGCGTGGCTATGTCTTCGCGCTCAGCCGCAGGATGTAGCAGTACGTCGTGCCGCCGCCGTTAATGGTTTCCACAATATGATGCTGCCAGTTGGGCGGTGTGGGGAACTCCCGCTGAATCAAGTGCTCCGGCCAGATGACGTATTGCGCCTTCGGGATGGCATACGGCGTGCCGACGATCAGCTTCACCCGCTGTGGGAAGGCTTGCGGACGCGACTCCATCCAATAGTTCAGCGTGCCGTTGAGCGCCACCAGCGCCACCGTCACATTGCCGTGGGTGTGATCTACCACCCACTGGATCGCGTCGCCATACGCGGGATAGGCCACTTGCAAGCTGCTGTTTTCGCCTGGGAGCCACTCGCTGGTATAGCCCTCCGCCTGTGAGATGGTCAGTAGGCCATAGGCTGGCGGCGCCGTCACCAGCAGACAGATAACCATCACGAGCAACTGCACCCGCACACGCTTGCTGCGCAACGGACGCGGACGCCACGCCGTCGCCGCCAGCGCCACCCGCGCTACATTGCCAGCGGCGCCGGTGCGCACGCGCATCAGCCGTCGCCGCAGCAGCAACGAGAACCGCGTCAGTCGCCCCAGCGTCCACACACTGCCGCGCAGCAACGCCCACGTGCCCACAAACGCCGCCGGTGGCGCGAGCGGCAGCATATAGTGCGTGCCGACGACGATGGTCAGCATCGAGAACGGAATCAGCAGCCCGCCAAACCAGCAGAGCGCAAAGGCCGCGCGGTCATCTAGCGCCGAGGGTGCGCGCCCCGCGCCCCACACGCGATAGACCAGCCACGGCAGCGCCAGCAGCGCCGGACCCGTGACGAACACACTGGTCTTCGCCAGCAGAATAAATAGCCCCTCGCCCATCGGCACGTGATCTACTACTTTGCCGTTCCAGAACGTGAGATGCCCGTTGCTGGCATGCCCCCACTGCCAGATGATGCTGCTCCACAGCCGGTCAATCGGACTCATCCAGATCGTCGGGTCCGCCACGTAAATCGTCAGCAGCAGCACCGGCACGCTCCAGAGCAGCAGGCGCGACGGCTTGCGTTTCACCACGACGGCATAGTAATAGGTCAGATAGCCCGCCATCGGAATCAGCGCCAGCGCCGCCGTGTATTTCGACGCGAACGCCAGCCCTAACATCACCGCCACCAGCGGCCACAGGCGCGGACGCCGCGCGGCATGCCACGTCAGCAGCACCGCCAGCGTGACGAACGAGAGCATATAGGTGTCGAGATAGGCCAGGGCGGCGAAATACGAGATCCACGGGCTGAGCGCCAGCGCCAGCACCCCCAGCGTCGCCGCGAGTTGTCCGAAGATCGGCTTGGCCAGATGATACGCCACCACCAGCATCAACGCGCTCACCAGCACGCCAGGGAGCCGCGCGCCGATCAGCCAGCCAGAAGATGGCGAGAGCGCCGCCCCCAGGGTTGCCCCCAGCCCAATGAAAAGCTTCGGTAGCGGCGGCGCTTCGATATTGGCCAGCCAGCTCTGGCTGGCGAAATGCCCGCTGGTCAGCAGGCCATAGTCGAGTTGGCCGACGGGAATATAGACGCCCTCATCGGTGACAAGGTCGAGGGAGCGAGCCAGCATCAGCCGGGGAGCCAGCGCCACCAGAAAAAGGCCGAGCGGCAGCGCCAGCGCAGTGACCCGCGCCCAGGTGAGCGGGCGCGGCGCCAGCGTCTCATCATTCGCGCGGACCCGCGATGGCGCGCTGAGCGGTGGCGCGGCCACAGTGGTGGCATGTCCGAGCAGCAGCGCCGTGCGAGCGCGATACCACAGATTCACCCTGAGCCTCCCCCACTTGTATCCCGGCGTTTACGCGCCGAGAGCGATTGCCCCCTCATGCGCCAGCGTGGCGATCTCATCGCTGGTATAGCCAGCGGCGGCCAGAGCCTCGCGCGTCTGCGCGCCAAGGGGCGGCAGTCCCAGGCGGGTCGCGAACGGCGCATCGCTGATCAGCGGCGTGGTGCGTAGCGCGCCGCCCGTGCCTACCGCGCCGCCGTACTCAGCCTCCGCGGCGACCCCCTGGAAGCGCAACTGCGGATCCGCCAGCGCCTCAGCCAGCGTATTCACTGGCCCCAGGCACACATCGGCGTCGCCCAGCGCCGCCACCCACTCATCGCGCGTGCGCGTTCGAAAGATGGCGGCCAGTTCGTCCTTCGTCTGCTGGCGGTCTGCGTCATCACGCGGGTACTGGCGCTCGATCAGGTCAGGCCGCTCGATGCGCTGGCAGAACTCCGCCCAAAACTTCGGCTCCAGCGCCGCCAGCGTCACGTACCGGCCATCGCGAGTCGCATAGACATTGTACCCAGGAAGCGCACCAGCGAGCCATCCCTCCCCTGGCGCAGGCTCGCGTCCGTTCTGGTGCAGCGCCACCGTCGCCAGCCACGGCAGCAGCGCCAGCGCGCCATCGGTCATCGAAACATCCACGATCCGCCCCTCGCCCGTCGTCGCTCGCCCCACCAGCGCCGCCAGAATGCCCGCGACGGCCATCAGCGCGCCACCCGCGATGTCAGCAAACTGCGCGCCAGGTAGCGTCGGCGACTGTCCAGGGCTGGTCAGATGCGCCAGCAGGCCCGCATAGCCGATGTAATTCAGGTCATGACCTACACGCTGGCTGTAGGGACCGTCCTGCCCATAGCCAGAGATCGCGCAGACCGTCAGCCGGGGATTGCGCTCGCGCAGCGTCTCGTGCGCCAGCGCCAGCCGCGCCATCACCCCCGGCCGAAAGCTCTCGATCAGCACGTCCGCGCCATCCACCAGCCGCAGCAGCGCCTCGCGCCCCGCCGGGTGCTTCAGATTCAGCGCCGCGCTGCGCTTATTGCGATTCACCGCCACGAACGACTCGCCCACCCCACCGATGAAGGGCGGCATCGTGCGCGCATAATCGCCCGCCCCTGGCTCTTCGATCTTCAGCACGTCCGCGCCCAGGTCGGCCAGCATCTGCGTGGCGTAGCCCCCCGGCAGCAGCCGTGTGAGATCCAGCACGCGCACACCTGCGAGCGGCAGCGGAAGAGGAGTTGGCATTGCGGGAGGCCCTTTCAACCGGAGGAGAGCGCCCATCCACCAGCATCTTCGCCTGCGCGAACAGCCGCATGGCGTGCGAGGAGACCGGCACAACGCGGGAACGAACGAGGTTGCTGGCAGTCCCCAAAGGCAGTCCCCGCGACGCATAGGCAGGGGCGCGCGGGCGAACCGTCACGTGTTCCACGGGTGCTATGGAGTACACAGCACATGCGCACGATAGGACAAAGCGGCGGCGGTGTCAAGAGCCTCTCATGCGCGCACGGCGCTGAGGCACAGCATCGGAATCGTCATCCGCAGTTCGCCGCCATCGGCATCTATACGCGCCTGCAAGCGTCGCTCCACCTCGTTGAACACAATGCGGCGTATCGTGAGATCGGGGATGATCGCCCGGAAGCTCGCCAGATAGGTCGTCTGGATCAGTGGCGAGCGCAGAAACGCCTGCGGACTGGGAAACCGCAGCGTGAAGCTATCCGTCACCGTGCGCTGGGCGACGAAGCCCGCGCGCTCGACCAACTTGCGCGTCTCCTCGATGGTCAGCCGCTCGGCGACAAGCTGTGCGAAGCCGCGCATGTAATCGTCCAGGCGCAGATCGCGCAGCGTCAGATAGTACGTGTCCAGGAACTCGCGCAGCGCCGATTGCAACGGGATCGTCAGCAGCAATTGCCCCTGTGGCCGCAGCAGCCGCCACATCGCCCCCAGCGCGCCGATGCGGTCGGGGAAGCTTGTCAGCCCCAGATTGCAGGTGATCGTGTCGAACGAGCGTTCGGGCAACTCGTGGCGCATGATATCCGCGACCAGGAAGCTGACGTTGCGCAGCCATTCATCGCTGGCTTTGCGCTTGGCAAGCTGGATCGCCTCATCCCACACATCAATTCCCGCCAGATCGCAATCCTGCCCCAGATAGCGCGCTAGTTCCAGCGTCGGGTAGCCCGTGCCGCAGGCGACATCCAGCACCTGCCAGCCCGCCTCGCGTGGCAGCGTCAGAAACGCGCTGAGCAGCAGCCGCCCAAACGGCAACGACCACTGTGGCACGATCACCGCGTCGTAGAGTTCGACGAAGCCGGGGTCGTGCAGATCATAGGTGATGGCAAGATAATCTTCGGTATCCGCCCGCGCGCTCACCGCCAGCCCCGCCGCGCTGAGCGCGCCCGCCGGGTCGTCTTGCGGATGGCCGGTGGGCACGGGCAGGTCAATCAGCGCATCGCGGCCCAGTGTCAGATCGCGCAGCGCAGGCATGCGCCCTGTGTATCCGCGCCGTGCGCGCGACGGATCCCAATCGTCCAGGTCGTCGTTGCCCGCGCCGAGTGAGCCGTATGGCGGCAGCCCCCCATTCCGCTGCGACATGCTCCCCCCTCGCTGCGTTTCCCATCGTCGTCCACGCCCCGCCGCGCCCCAGCGCTGCTACTTCGTTGGCGACGGTGCCGCCGTGCCCGTGCCGCTCGGTGTGCCCGTGCCTTTCGGCATGGGTGAGGTCTTGGGCGTTGGCGTGGGCGTGCCCGTCAGCACCGCGAAATTGATCGTCGCCCCCAGCGCCGGATCGTTGGCGGGCGCATCCGAACCGTTCGGCACTTGATCGTCCAGATACACTTTCGCGGTGTACCCGCCCACCTGCGGAATCGTCAACTGGAACGCGACCACTTTATCCACATCAATGCTATACGTCGTTGCCGAAGGATTATCCAGCGGAAGGAATGTCCCATTCAGATACCAGCGCACCGAGACCTGATGCTTCTCGTTGCGGGGTATGCCTGTCACGGTGGCGATCACATAGACTGTGTTGCCGGTGACGAAGTACGAGGACGGCGTGATCGCCACGCCATGCACATCCACGCCCTGCGCCGTCACCACCTTCGTCACGTGGTTGCTCTGCGGGCCAGGCGTCGCGACCGGCGTCACCGGAATATTTGCCGTGTTGAACGTCACCGGCGTAATCTTCTTCGCCACAGGCCCCTGGAAGAAACCCGCCAGCGAATTCTTACCAAGCAGTCCGAGCAGACCACAACTCGCCAGGCAGATGACCATTACGCTCAGCACCCCGCTCAGCACGCGCCACGTGCCCAGCTTGCGTTTGCGCTTCTCACTGGTGGCGGGCACATACACCGGGCGGCGAATGCCCAGGGCGCGCTCTTCTGCTTCAGTCGTGGGGTAGCCGGGAATCGCCAGCGCCGACGCGGGATCCTGCGCCATCAGCGGCATGCCCTGCTGCACCGGCACGACAGCGCGCTCTAGATCCACTTCATCATAGGCGGGCTGGCGCCTGCGGTTGCGATTACTCGACCGCGCGGGCGGTTCGTCGTAATACTCCTCGTCCTCGCCCCATCCCGCGCCGGAGCCGCCGCGTCGCTGCCATCCCGCGCCGGAGCCACCCCGCCCCGCCGCCGGTCGCTGGCCCGTCTGCGATGAATCTTTCCACTGGCGCAACGAGGAGAATGTGCCAGGAGCGGGCGCTCCACACTCAGGACACGGCCCCGCCTTCGGGCGGCGAGCGCCACACCGGTCACATTCCATGTTGCTTATCCTCCAGGCTACGGTCCAGACTACGGGCGCACCGCCACAGCAAGCGACAACACCACACCCGTCACGAACGTGCCATACCGCCATCCCATCGCGGCGTAGACACCCAGCATTCCCGCGCGCCCCGACAGCCGATGATGGCGGGCGACGCGACCAGAGCGCACTCGCCAGCATACACGCCGGGTTGGAGAGGGTCAAGGATGAGCCAGGGAAAATAGGAGCATTGGGGGGCTGCCCGCCTGCCGGGTGGGCGATTTGCCGCCGTGCGGCTGGCGTGCTACTATGAGCGCGTCACTATGCGCGCTGGGCGCCTACCGCCTACCAACGACCACCGCAGTTCGAGGTACTCGCTATGGCTGATTCGCAGCAGCAACACTGGCTCGATCAACAAGCTATCGAACGTCTGGCGCAGCACATCCCCTTCGAGACCGACCCCCAGACCAAAGCCGAATGTATCGAGATGCTGCGCGGGCTGGTCATCCGCTCCGGGCGCTTCATCAACCGCGACCTGTTCGGCTTCGAGGCCGAGCAGGAGCTACGCCGCCTCGGCCTGTGGGATCGCCTCGCGGGCGGCGCATAGGCGCTGGCATTCTCATATCCTCACACCCGAATCCACTGTCGTGGGTTTCGCGGCCAACGGCCATCTGTATAGGGCATGCCATGCCCGCCGCCGACATGCAATCGTCCGCACGCCTACGCCAAGCATGGGTTGACATGCGCGAACAACGTTGCTATGCTATTGCCGGTGGTGGACGTGGAGCAATGTGGAGGAGAGGCAGGCGTGACGAGGATTCTATTTATCACTCGGTATGATGCCAATACCACTACAGCAAATCGTCTTCGCAATCGTCTCATGGATCTCTTCGGCCAGCAGACGATATTACAAAATCCGGCCAGCCTCCCCCATCGCCCCGACATCGCCCAATATATAGAGGGCATGCTCTACCAGATGGCGATCAACGCTGTCGTAGTCGTTATCGGACCGGGCTGGGCAGACACGACCGACGCCCAAGGGCAGCGCGCGCTCGACAATCCTTATGATTCCGTGCGCGTGCAGATCGCGGCGGCGCTCCGCCTCGGCATGTCAGTGATTCCCGTGCAAGTGGATGGAGCACGGTTTCCCAGCCCCGAAACGCTCCCCCCAGACATCCAGCCGCTGCTCAAACGCAATGGCATTCCCCTGCGCGAGGGCCAGGATTTCGAGCGCGACGTGCAGCGTCTCACCCGTGCGCTCAGCCATTGGGTCGCGCCACTGCCCTTGCCGCTCGACGAAGCCCGGAGGCTCTCACGCGGCGCGAACCTGCGCTGGGGATTGGGCTTCGCTGGTTTGGTTACGGTCATCGGCCTGCTCAGCAACGCACTCATCGTCTCCATGGCCTACGCCACCCACTCCCAGAGTTTGGCAGATCAACTCAGCAATGCAACATTTGTGATTGGCGCTGTCGCGCTCATCTGCGACCTCTTCTTGTTCTTCCTCGCCGGATACTTCAAGGTTCGCTCGCTAGGAGCCTGGGCCAGCGGCTCTGGCGCTGGCATGCTGGCTGGTGTCGTCGGCGGTGTCGCCTGCGGCATCATTGATACAATCGCCATGTCTCTCTACATGGTCGCGACGATAGGCGCGAGCGGCAGAGCGGTTGGCCTCGCCGTCGGAATGACTGGGGCGGTCATCTTCACAGGACTGGATATTGGTCTAGGAGTGGCGTTCGCCGCGCTCGGCGGCAAACTGGCCCGCCGTCAATTCGCGCGCCCTCTGCCAGCGCAGCCATATGCGCCAGTGTACTCCGCCACGCCTCCCTCGGCGGGTTGGCCGATGCCACACCGCTAGCTGTGGCATGTGGCTCGGCGCGATTGGCCGATGTGCGGGCGCGGTGTGGATGCCGGCGACTGTATGAAGTTTGGAGGACGTAGGTTGAGTCGAGTGTTCATCTCCTATCGGCGCGATGATAGCGCCGCGATCTGCGGACGCATGTACGATCGGCTCGTCGCCGCGTATGGACGCGATGCCATCTTCAAAGATGTAGACTCCATCCCGCTTGGGACCGACTTCGAGCAATATATCGGCTCGATTATTCAGCAGAGCGTGGCGCAGGTAGTCGTCATCGGTGCGCGCTGGCTCAACATCACCGATGCGAACGGCCACCGCCGCCTGGACAACCCGCGCGATGTGGTGCGGCTGGAAATAGAATCGGCGCTCCGGCGCGGCCTACCCGTCATTCCCGTGCTGGTCAATGGTGCAGTGATGCCGCCGCCCGATCAATTGCCGCCAAGCCTTCAGCAACTCGCCTGGCTGCCAGGGATACCCATCCGGCTCGATCCCGACTTCGACGGCGATATGCAGCGGCTCATCACGACACTCGCCCAATGGCTGCGCGCGCGCCAACCGCCCAGCGCGCAACCCCACGCCGCGCAGGTCGGTCCATGGCCGGTGACCACGCCAACTTCATATGGCGCTCCTCCTGCATACACGCAGGGCGCCGCGCCGATAGGCGCATACCCATCGCAAGCAGGCGCTTACGGCGTGGCCGTGTATCCATCCAGTGGATATAGTCAAGCCGCGTATCAGCAGACGCCAGTCGCGCCTTACGCCCCTGGTCCGCTTGCTCCGCACGCGAGCGCCGCCTCGAAACGATCTAAGCGTGGCCTCTGGATCGCCATGAGCATCGTCGCCGTCCTGGCGCTGCTCATTGGCGGCGGCAGCCTCGCCTTCCTCTTCGCAGCTTCACAAGCCACCCCCTATGCTGGCACAGAATCGTTCACGGACATCATTGCCACCCAGAGCGGGCAGTGCTGGGCCGTCGGCTCGAATGGAACCATTATCCATACCCAGAACGGCGTGTGGTATCAGGATCAAAGTCCAACCCATGAATTCTTGGAGAGCATAGCCATGTCTCAGGATGGCAAGCTCGGCTGGGCCGTCGGCGATAACGGCGTCATCGTGGGCTATGCGAACGGCAAATGGACGCTCTACCCCACCGTTACCTCCATCCGGCTGCTGAGCGTCTCCATTCTGCCCGATGGCAGCGAAGGCTGGGCCGTCGGCACGGACACTGGTGGTCAGGCAATTATTCTGCGCTATCACAATGGCGCATGGACCATCCGAGACCAGCAAGCTAGTGATATTTTCTTGAGGGCTGTAGTGGCAATCTCGCCCTCCGATGCCTGGATCGGCGGCGTTTCGTTATTTCACTTCAATGGCAAAGAGTGGAGCATCTACGCCGATGAAGCCAGTGTCAGTCATATGGCGGCGCTCTCAGCCTCCGATATCTGGGGCGCGGGCTTTAGTGGAGTGCTGCACTACGATGGCTCGGTATGGCGGGTGGCCCCCTCATCGGGGCCAAAGGATGCCGTGCTGAATGGGATAGCGATGGCGTCACCATCCGAAGGCTGGGCCGTCGGCGACACCGGCATCATCCTGCATTACACCAGCGGCAATTGGGTCGCCTACGCCAATCCGTCCAGCGGGCCGGATCTCAACGCGGTGGCAATGGTCTCAGCTACCGATGGCTGGATTGTCGGCAGCAATGGCCTCATCATGCGCTACCAGCACGGCGCCTGGACAACCTACAACAAAAGCCAATCATGACGTGCGCTAACGCCCGTGCCAGTTCTGAGAGTGAGTTACAGTGGGGACAATAGCAATCTCATATCGCAGCGAAGATGGCGCGGCGACCGCTGGTCGCGTCTATGACCGCCTCGCCGCGCATTTTGGCCGCGAGTCCATTGCGCTCGACTCCGGAGCGCCGCTTGCTGGCCCTGAAGCTGTAGCGGCGCTTGATGCACGCGTGCGCGGCTACAGTGCGTTCGTCGTCATCATCGGCCCCCACTGGCAGTGGGTCACCGATGCCCAGGGGCGTCCGCGCCTTGATGACCCGTTCGATAGCACACACCTGCTCATCGAGGCCGCCTTGCGACAGCGCATCCCTGTACTGCCCGTGCTGGTCGAAGGCGCGAGCGTTCTGGATGCGGGACGTTTGCCGCGCAGCCTGCACACCCTTGCAGGGATCAGGCCCCTTCTGGGGCGCTACGATCCCGATTTTGAGGGCGATATCCGCGCGCTGATCGCGCAATTAGAACAATGGGTGCGTGTTGTTCGCGCCCCGCTCGCCAGCAGCTCTGGCGGTGTCACCTATCCCGTCGTCGTGCGCGTGCGCCGAAAGCCGCGTGCGCTGCTCGCCGTAGCCGCGCTGGCGCTGGTCATCGCGAGTGGGGGCTACGTTGCGCTGTCTCGCCAGAGCCAGCCGCGCCAGACATCCATCGCTACGCCCACACCTAACCCGATTCCATCACCAACTGCCATACCATCCCACAAGCATGTCGTCTACACATCTGCCCTGACATCGCCAGATAGCAATTGGCCCAACGATGCGCACTGCTACTTTCGGACGGATGGTTACCATGTGACCGACGGCTGGGCCTGTGGCGGACCATTGGATCACGGCAACTTCGACCTTACCGTGCGGGTCACGCTGACCAACGCCACTCTGCACGTTCCCTGGGCCGACATCCACTTTCGCTCGCAAGACAACAATAACTTCTACGATTTCCTGCTCTATGACGACGGCTCGTGGGCCTTCTTCCAGGAGGTGATCCAGGTAGATAACGCCATCGTCACCGCGCAACCGAGCCAGGCGATTCACGCGGGCCTGGGAGCTGTCAACACCATCGAGATTCGTGCGCGCGGCTCAGCATTTCAGTTCTTCGTCAACGGCGTATCCGTCGGCCAGGATCAGGATTCCACCTTCCTCACCCCTGGCAAAATCTACCTCGGCGCGTCGGGCGCCACCTGCATCTACAGCAATATCACGCTGGCCGTATATGCCTGACCAGCAACGACGATAGCGACGCACCTGGCGTCACGCTCCCACTGGCAACTGCCACGCCCATGCAGTACCATAGCTATGCCGCCATGCGATCAGCACGGCAATCTATCACACGAGCATCGTCAGGAGATTCACCCCCTTGGCCGAGTCCACCACTACCTCCACATCGAACCTATCCACACCACCCGACATCACCGGGCGCATCTGGGAGCGCCACGTCTTCGTCTGCACCAGCGGCGACTGGTGCCCCCGCAAAGACGGCGACGGCCTGGGCGTCCACGCCAAATTCAAGAAGCTAGTGAAAGAGGCAGGGCTGGGCGGGCGCGTGCGCGTCAACAACAGCGGCTGCCTCGATCAGTGCGGCCACGGCCCGATGGTGGTGATCTACCCCGAAGCCGTCTGGTATTGGGGCGTGCAGCCCGAAGATGTCGCCGAGATTGTCGCTGAACATCTCGTCGCCGGGCGGCCCGTCGAGCGCCTGGTCTACCGCAACACGCCGGGCAAGAATAAACTCCCGCGCGACGAGCACGAGCGCCCAATTGGCCGCCCCGAGCGACTGCCAGCCACACATGCGGAGGAAACCCAGTGAAAGTCTACATCTCTACCGACTTCGAGGGTGTCGCGGGCATTGTAGATTGGGACCAGATCATGGTCGGCAGCCACGACTACGACCTGGGCCGCCGTCTGCTGCTCGGCGAACTGAACGCGGCCATCGCGGGCGCGCAGGATGCGGGCGCGACCGAATTCGCCGTCAACGACTCGCATAGCAGCATGCGCAACCTCCCACCCGACCAGATCGCGGGCAACGCCGCGCTTATCAGCGGCAAGCACAAGCCGCTCTATATGATGGAGGGGCTGGATAGCTCCTTCGACGCCATCTTCTTCATTGGCTATCACGGCTCCATCGGCGCGAGCCAGGCAATCCTCAGCCACAGCTACAACCCGCGCGCCATTTGGGAGACGCGGCTCAACGGCGAAATCGTCGGCGAGTCGGCGCTCAACGCGCTCGTCGCCGCGCACTACGGCGTGCCTATTGCGCTCATCACCGGCGATCAGGTCACAGCGGAGGAGGCTGCGCGCATCAATCCCGCGCCGCATGCCGTCGCCGTCAAGCGTTCGATCTCGCGCTACGCCGCCGAAAGCCTGCATCCCACCGTTGCCTGCGAGCGCATCCGCGAGGGCGCGCGGCTGGCGCTCTCCACACAGCGGCCCGCGTCCGCGCCCCAGTTCCCCACGCCCACACAGCTCGATGTCACCTTCCTCACCGCCGATATGGCCGAGATGGCAGCATGGCTGCGCGGGGTGGAGGTGGTCGCGGGCCAGCCACGCACCATTCGCTACGAGAGCGCGGACATGCTCGACATCTTCCGCGTCTTCGTCACCATGGTGATGCTCACCCGCGCCCTCGTAGAATAGGCTAATTGCGCGGGCGTCCGCGCACCTCGCGCGCCAGTGTCGTCACCAGCCCGCCGACTATCAGCCCGATCAGCACCACGCCTACCAGCAGCGCGGGAGCATGCAGTGCCCCCGCCAGCAGTCCGCCCAGCCCAAATGCCAGCGCCACCGCCACCAGCAAGATCATGTCGCCCGCGAAGAAATTGTACGTGGCTTTCACAGCCCTGGTGATGCGGTTCATCGCGCCACCTCCCCATGCGGCTGCGCTGTCATCTGCCCTGCCGTAGATGCCGCTTTCTTGGGCGCGTAGGGCCGCAGCCACAGGATCAGCAGCCCCGCCACCACCAGATAGAACACCACCAGCAGCGGCAGCGCGAGATCGCCATGCCACCAGAAGTCTTCGCCCGCGATGCCCTCAGCGCCCCAGAACGTGCCGAAGCTGGTCAGCATGATACCGACGACGAACTTCAGCATGTTCTCTGGCACCCGTTGCAGCGGCGCCCGCACCAGCGCCCCCGCGCCCACCACCAGCAGCAGCGCCGCCGCCGCCCCCACCGTAGCCAGCAGGATGCCCCGCCCACTCGCCGATGTGCTGCCCGCGACGTTGGCCTGCGCGCCGAAGGTAATCACGATGAACGCGACCTCTAAGCCTTCGAGCAGCACGCTCTTGAACGAGGTCGCGACGCCGAAGGGGTCAATACGTGCCTGATGATGCTCGCCGCGCGCCTTCAGTTCGGCCACCTGCTCCTCGTAGATCGCCTCCTCATCGTGCAGCGCTTTCAGTCCGGCGTAGCGCAGTATCGCCTTCTTCAGCCATTTCAGGCCGAAGAGCACCAGCAGAATACCGACGACTAGGCGCAGCGTCTCAATCGGCACGAACTTCACCAGCGCCGTGCCGAAGATGCCCACGATCACCGCCAGCGCCACCACCGCCAGCCCCATCCCCGCCAGCGAGCTACGCCAGTTAATCGTCACGCCGATCACCAGCACAATAGTGAATGCCTCGACAAACTCTACCGTCGAGGCCAGAAATGAGGCGATAATTACCGCCCATAATTGCCCGGTCACGGTCCACTCCGCTTTCTCTACGCCTGGCCCCGTCCGCGTCGCGCGACCGGTGGCGTTGGCTGCGCGCTATTTACCGGCGCGCTTGCAGGATATGCCTAGTGTAACATGCCCTGTCACATCCCATATACCAGGCCAATGGTAGGACAGACATTTCTGTCTGTCAGCGGCCAGCATGGTAGGACAGACATTTCTGTCTGTCGCCGTCCATGCAGCGGGCAGACACGAATGTCCGCCCCACCGAGACATGGCGTGAACCTCCCGCACGCGCAAGATGCTATACTGCCTGCGCGGCTCCCCTGCACCGTTGCGGGCGTGGCGCGCATTGCGCGGAATGCACCGCTTCTTCCGAAGGAGTATCTTCCATATGAAGCTCGTTTCTTACGTTACCAATCCCACCGACGGACGCGATGCCGGGCGCGGCGGTGTGCTGCTCGGCGATCTCGTGCTCGACCTGCCCGCGCTGCTGCGCTGGCAATCGCCCGCCAGCGCCGCGCCCGAAACCATCCTCGCGCTGCTGCGGCTCGGCCCGGCGGCGATGGATGATGTGCGCGCCGCGCTCGCCGCCGCCGAAGCGGCTGGCCCCGATGCCCTGCGCGCCCAGCCCGGCCTGGCGCTGCCCAGCGCCGATGTGCATTTGCGCGCCCCCGTCCCCAATCCGCCCTCGCTGCGCGACTTCTACGTCTTCGAGCAGCATGTGAAGGCCGCTCGCGCCCGCCGTGGCGTAGGCATGATCCCCGAATGGTACGAGATTCCCGTCTTCTACTTCTCCAACACCTCCAAACTCTACGGCACGGATGAGCCGGTGCCATTCCCCCGCCACAGCCACGAAGTAGACTTCGAGTTGGAGATGGCGGCGATCATCGGGCGCGAGGGCGAAGAGATCGCCGCCGATGACGCCCCCGGCTACATCGCGGGCTACACGATTCTCAACGATTGGAGCGCCCGCGACCTCTGGCGCAAAGAGCAGCCGCTGAACATGGGTCCGGCCAAGGGCAAAGATTTCGCTAGCTCGCTCGGCCCGTGGCTCGTCACGCCCGATGAACTGGCCGACAAGCGCGTCGGCTCTGGCAAAGACGAACGCTACGATCTGGCGATGTCTGGCAGCATCAACGGCGACAACCTCTCCAACGACAACGCGAAGACGATGTACTACACCTTCGCGCAGATGATCGAACGCGCCTCGCAGGATGTGCGGCTGCGCCCCGGCGATGTCATCGGCTCCGGCACCTGCGGCACCGGCTGCATCCTTGAGCTTGGCACGGAGCGGCATCGCTGGCTAGAGCCGGGCGACGTAGTAGAGATGAGCATCGAGCGGCTGGGCTCGCTGCGCAACACGCTCGTCGCCCAGCGGGAGGGTTAGCCCCATGCCCATGCCCACCCCACCCAAGCCCGGCGAAGAGCCAACCAACGAAGCCGAACTCTACCGCTACCACCTGCGCCGCCTCACCACCTGGTATATCGAGGCGCTCGACCCCGCTGCCCCCGAAGCGTTCTCGTGGCCTCCGCCGATACCTGAGGGCAACTCTCTGGCGGCGATCTGCATGCACGCCATCACCTCGGCTGAGTGGTGGGTGCTGAGTTGCTGCGGTGACGGCCCCCTGGAACGCGACCGCGACGCCGAATTCGCCGCCGATGTCTCGTGGGCCGACCTGCGCCCGCGTTTCCAGGCGTTCCTGGGCGCAGTCGAAGCCCTGTTGGACGGCAAAACCTCCGAGGAGCTTGCCGCGATCAGCCGTCACCCGGCGGGCGACCGCATGGTGCGCCGCTGCCTGACGCACACCGTCGAGCATCTCGGCCTGCACCTCGGCCACATCGAAATTACGCTGGACTGGTGGAAATACGCCACCGCCAGCGCATAAGCGATTCTCCCGATTGCTTTCTCACCGCGTCTCCGATTATGCTGGTGACGACAGGTGAAGCTTCGGAGGGGTACTTATGAAGCGTGCGCTGCTCGTCGTCTCGATCTGCACGTTGCTTGCCCTTGGTGTGGCCGTCGTTGGTCGTGCGCTCGTCGTGACGCAAGGCGTGACCTACACCCCCAGTGGCCAGCCCGCCGATCCGACGCCGCTAGCTATCACCGCTACCCTCATGGAGGGCATTGGCAGCGTTCTCGCTGCGCTGCTCTGCCTGGCGACCTTCGTGTTGGGGGTAGCCACGGCGGCAGCGCGCAAGCGTTCTGGGTGGGTGGCGGCGTTCGTCGTTGCGGGGCTGCTGGCGCTGGTGGGCTTCGTGGGCATGGCGTGGGTGCTGCTAAGCGTGAATAGCCCCGTCGCCTGGGGGACGCCGCTGGCGCTGGTCCCGCTCGTCGCCTTGCTCTACGCGCTGCGGCCAGACCCCG
Organism: Ktedonobacterales bacterium; assembly: GCA_030167145.1. GTDB lineage: Bacteria > Chloroflexota > Ktedonobacteria > Ktedonobacterales > JADMIN01 > SMAG-U1939. Next base: position 3,498,056 of record CP126532.1, read on the forward strand.
CGCCGGCGACAGCGGCAAGATAAGGGATACTGGCGCGGACGTGGTCCGCAGTGCTGCAACTCTTACATATCCAAGTGCGAGCCAGAGTGCCCTGCCAGGCATCAGACCCATACATATGCTCAGCGCAATCATTATCCGATGTAGCTTCTGTTAAACAATATAAGAGTATTGGGCGGCCAGAGGATGATTCCGGCCCGCAGGGTGGCACATGACGTGCGGCACTCCGCCGACGTGGGGTTACGTCGGATCGATATCCCAGACTGGTTCCGTGCTGTGCAGGACGCCCTCGGCGTCGCCCGGTATATCGTACATCTCGCGTGCATCTCGGCCCTGGCACAGGCACACACCAAGGACGTGCCGCCCGGACGCCAAGCCGTATCAACACGGCAGTAAGGAGACTTTCATGACTCAACCTACGCCGATTCAACCCGCCCCGACCCCACCACCTGGCATGACCTCGCCCGACGTTCGCCCATTTAGTTACACTGCTTCGGATGACGCGCTCGCAAACCTGCGCCAGCGCCTCGTCGCCTCCCGCTTGCCCGACAAGGAACTCGTCGCAGATGCGTCACAGGGTGTGCAACTCGCGACGCTGCATGCGCTCACGCGCTACTGGGGAACCGAGTACGATTGGCGCAAGATAGAGGCGCGACTGAACGCCTTGCCGCAGTTCAAGACCGAGATCGATGGGGTGGACATCCACTTCATCCACGTTCGCTCGAAACATGACGGTGCGTTGCCGCTGATCATCACCCACGGGTGGCCCGGTTCAGTGATCGAGATGCTGGAGGTGATCGGCCCGCTCACCGACCCGACCGCGCACGGAGGCAGCGCCGAGGACGCATTCCATCTCGTCATCCCGTCGCTGCCGGGCTACGGCTTCTCGGACGCGCCGAAGGAAGTCGGTTGGGATCCCAGCCACGTCGCAAGCGCATGGGCCGAGTTGATACGCCGCCTCGGCTACACCCGCTACGTCGCACAAGGCGGTGACCAAGGCGCTGGCGTCACCGACGCGATGGCGCGTCAGTCGCCGAACGGGCTGCTCGGCGTTCACTTTAATTTCCTCAGCTCTTTCCCGACTGAGGTGCTCGCGGCGATCTTCGGCGGCGAGTTCGCGCAGGGGCTATTCAAACGGGTCGCGGTCGCCGTTGTCGCGTCCCGGGCCGAGAAGGAACACGCGGCGTTGGCTGCGGTCGAGGCCCTCTTCATGCGAGGCTACCTCGCTGAGATGAACACGCGGCCGCAGACGATTGGCTCCACCTTGACGGATTCGCCCGTCGGGCAGGCGTCCTGGATGCTCGATCACGATACCGACAGCTACGAAAAGATCTCCCGTGCTTTTCTTAAGGGGCAGCCTTCGGGCGGCCTCACCCGGGATCACATCCTCGACAATATGTCGCTCTACTGGCTCACCAACACGGCCACCTCAGCCGCGCGGCTCTACTGGGAGAACGCGCAAAGCATCGCCGCCGCCATTGCGTCGGGCAAGAAGGCTCCTGAGGCCTCAGTCCCGGTGGCCTTCACGGTGTTCCCCGGCGAGATCTTCCAGGCGCCGCGCAGTTGGGTCGAGAAGGTCTACCCCCACCTTACCTATTTCCACGAGGCGGACAAGGGTGGTCACTTCGCCGCCTGGGAAGAGCCACAGCTCTTCAGTGAAGAACTCCGCGCGGCGTTCCGCTCGCTGCGCCAATCAGGGCAGGGCAAAGTGGGCAACGAGCAGCGCATGCACTCGTAGTCTCACGCTGACAGGTGTGGCCAACGTCTCGCAACACGAAGCAAAGGAACTGTTATGACACAACCGGGCATGACTCCAGAACCCAGCATGACCCCGCCACCATCCGTCATGCAACCCAGCATGACCCACCCCAACGTTCGCCCGTTCAGTTTCACTGCGGCGGATCAGGCGCTCGCCGACCTGCGCCGCCGCGTGACGGCAACCATCTGGCCCGACAAGGAACTCGTCGCAGATGCGTCGCAGGGCGTGCAGTTCGCGACGGTCCAGCAACTCGCACGGTATTGGGCGACCGAGTATGATTGGCGCAAGGCCGAGGCGCGGCTGAACGCTTTCCCGCAGTTCATCACCGAGATTGATGGGCTTGACATTCACTTCATCCACGTGCGCTCCCAGGAGCCTAATGCCTTGCCGCTGATCGTGACGCACGGCTGGCCCGGCTCAGTGATCGAACAGTTGAAGATCGTCGAACCGCTGACCAACCCTACGGCGCACGGCGGACGCGCAGCGGACGCTTTCGATCTCGTGATTCCCTCGCTGCCAGGCCACGGCTTCTCGGGCAAGCCGACCACGACCGGGTGGGATCCCATTCGCATCGCACGCGCCTGGATCGCGCTGATGCAGCGCCTCGGCTACACGCGCTATGTAGCGCAGGGCGGCGATTGGGGGAATGCGGTCACGGAGCAGATGGCATTGCTGGCGCCGCCAGGATTGGTTGGCATCCACACCAACATGCCCGCCACTATCCCGGAGGCCATTGCCAAGGCGCTCGCCTCCGGCGGTCCGGCGCCAGCGGGCCTTTCGGCCGATGAGCAGTACGCATGGGATCAGCTCGACTACTTCTATAAGCACGGCTTGGGATATGCCAACGAGATGGCAAACCGCCCGCAGACGCTGTACGCGCTGGCGGATTCCCCGGTCGGCCTGGCCGCCTGGATGCTCGACCACGACATCGCCAGCTATCGGCTCATCACACGCGTCTTTGCCGGGCAGGCCGAGGGCCTGACGCGCGACGACATCCTCGACAACGTCACCCTCTACTGGCTCACGAACACGGCGGTCTCTTCGGCCCGCCTCTATTGGGAAAGTCACCTCGCCTTTTTCGCACCGAAAGGCGTCTCCATCCCAACCGCCGTGAGCGTCTTTCCCGATGAGATCTATGCCGCCCCGCGCAGTTGGACAGAAAAAGCCTATCCCAAGCTGATCCATTACAACCGGCTCTCCAAGGGCGGGCATTTCGCGGCGTGGGAGCAGCCACAAGCCTTCTCGGAAGAAATCCGCGCAGGCTTCCGCTCCCTGCGCTAGCCTGGAGCGCCGTGGGGACGGCGGACACAGGCTGTGCTCGTCGTCCCACACCTTGAGCGCGCCGCCGGCTACCTAGTGTCATACCAGCATTGAGCAAGGAGACCAGAAGGAGATCACCATGACGCAACCCGGCATGACCCCAGAACCCAGCATGACCCCACCTCCCGGCGTGCAAGGGCAAGCCGCTATGACCCATCCCGACGTCCGCCCCTTCAGCTTCACCGCTTCGGATGAGGCGCTGGCCGACCTGCGCCGCCGTGTGGCGGCGACCATCTGGCCCGAAAAGGAGACGGTCGCCGATCAGTCACAAGGTGTGCCGCTGGCGATGATCCGGGAGCTCGCGCGCTACTGGGCGACCGATTATGACTGGCGCAAGGTGGAGGCTCAACTGCACGCGCTGTCGCAGTTCAAGACCGAGATTGACGGGCTCGACATCCACTTCATCCACGCCCGCTCGCAGCATGATGGCGCATTGCCGCTGATCGTGAACCACGGCTGGCCTGGCTCGGTGATCGAGTTGCTTGAGGTCGTCGGTCCGCTCACCGATCCGACCGCACATGGCGGACGCGCCGCAGACGCGTTCGACCTCGTGCTGCCGTCTATCCCCGGCTATGGTTTCTCGGGCGAGCCGACCGAGCTCGGCTGGAATGTTGGTCGCGTCGCAAGCGCGTGGGCTGAGCTGATGCGGCGCCTCGGCTACACCCGCTACGTTGCCCAGGGCGGCGATGTGGGTGCCGCCGTCACCGACGCGCTGGGACGCCAGGCGCCCGAGGGTCTGCTCGGTATCCATACCAACTTGCTCGTGCCGGTGCTGCGCGGTGGCCAGACTGCGGACTCCAAGGAAGAACGCGCGGCGCTTGCCGCGCTCGACACCTTCAGAACAAGCGGCAACGGCTATCTGATTGAGCAGAACACGCGGCCGCAGACGATTGGCTACGCCCTGCTGGATTCACCGGTCGCTTTAGCTGCCTGGCTGCTCGACCACGACACGGACAGCTACTACAAGATCTCCCACGCCTTTGTCGACGGGCAGCCCACGGGCGGTCTCACCCGGGACCACATCCTCGACAACATCACACTGTACTGGCTGACGGGCACTGGGGCATCAGCGGCCCGGTCATACTGGGAGAACACCCGCGCCGCGGCGCTTGCGGCTGCGGCTGGTCAGCCCCCTCGGCAGGTCTCGCTTCCGGTCGGCTTCACCACGTTCCCCGACGAGCTCTTTCAGGCCCCGCGTAGCTGGGTCGAGAAGGCCTACCCCACCCTCACCTACTTCAACGAGGTAGATAGGGGCGGGCACTTCGCAGCGTGGGAGCAGCCGGAACTCTTCTCTACCGAGATGCGTGCGGCATTCCGGTCGCTGCGCTAGGCGGAGCAATAGGACGGCGCGCACACTGTGCGCGCCGTCTTCCTACGCCACACGCAGAAACGCGGAAACATCTATCCCAATCCAACAGGAGTAAGACCTATGTCCGAAGACATCAACCATGATCCCCGCCGATTTACCATTCCCGCTGGCGACTCCGGCATGTTCGGTTCTGCCGATGCGCCGCCAAGCACGGCGAAACCAGCAGATCTGCCTCCGACTACGGGCAAACGCATGGCGCAAGAGATGACGCCCGCAGCGATTCCATTACCGAGCGAAGGGCATCTACCATCGCTCGACGGCGCGACCGCGTGGCTCAATTCGCCACCCCTGACGAGCGACGGGTTGCGTGGCAACGTCGTGGCCATCGACTTCTGGACCTATACCTGCATCAACTGGTTGCGCACGCTCTCCTACATCCGCGCCTGGGCTGAGAATTACCAGGATCAGGGATTGATAATAGTCGGCGTCCACACACCGGAGTTCCCCTTCGAGCACGACATCGAGAACGTCCGTAGAGCGGTACAGGACAGGCAGGTCACGTATCCGGTCGCCATCGACAATGCGTATGCGGTCTGGGATGCGTTCACCAACCACTACTGGCCAGCGCTCTATCTCGTCGATGCCCAGGGACGCATTCGCCACCACCAATTCGGCGAGGGTGACTACGAAGAAGCCGAGCAGATCATTCAGCAATTGTTGGCCGAGGCAGGAGACAAGCGCGTCGGACAGAATCTGGTCACCGTCGCCGCCCGAGGGGCGGAAGTCGCCGCCGATTGGGAGCATCTGGAGTCGGGGGAGACCTACGTGGGCTATGAGCGCGCCGAGCGCTTTGCCTCTCCCGGTGGCGCTGTCCTGGATGAACGTCGCGTCTATGCAGTTCCCGCGCGCCTGAGTCGCAATGAGTGGGCGCTGTCGGGAGAGTGGACGGTGCAGCGAGGGTTTGCTGCGCTGAACGCGGCCAACGGGCAGATTGTGTATCGCTTTCATGCTCGCGATCTGCATCTCGTCATGGGATCCGCAGTACGAGGCGCGACCGTGCGCTTTCGCGTCCTCATTGATGGGCAGGCGCCGGGCGCGGCGCACGGCAGTGATGTGGACGAACAAGGCTTTGGCACGGCCGACTACCCGCGGCTCTATCAGCTCATCCGCCAACTGGCGCCTATTGTGGATCGCCAGTTCGAGATCGAGTTTCTCGACGCGGGCGTGGAGGCGTTTGCGTTTACGTTCGGCTGATACGCGTCAGAGGCGATTCACCCACCAACCAGCTCCGCCACTGCCTCGCGGAACACCGCCGTATGTCGGTCTACATCCGCCTCCGTCGTCGCGGGCGACATCAGCGCCATCATGTGGAACGGCGTCATCAGCACCCCGCGATTCAGCATATACAGATGCATGAACGCATCCAGGTCGCGGTCCATCGCCGCGCCCGCCTCCGCGCCGTTGCGTGGGCGCTCGCGCACGAAGAGATATTCCGCGCGGCAGCCGACCCGCACCACATGCCACGGCACATCATACGCCGCAATCGTCTCCGCGACCCCCTGCTCGAAGCGCTCGCCCAGCGCGATCATCCGCGCGAACGCCGCATCGGTCAGCACCTCTGCCAGCGTCGCCCGCATCGCCGCCAGCGACAGTGGATTCGCCGCCAGCGTGCCGCCGATGCCGCCCACGTCCGCCACGTCCCACAGCGTATGCTCCAGCACACGCGCCGCCACCGCCTTCGACATGCCATATGCGCCGCAGGGCACGCCGCCGCCAATCGCCTTGCCGATGGTCAGCAGATCCGGATCCAGGCCGTGCGCGCCGGTATAGCCGCCCGGACCCGCGCAGAGCGTATGTGTCTCGTCAATAATCAGCAGCGTACCGTAGCGCCGGGTCAATTCGCGCAGCGCCGCATGATAGCCGTCGTCGGGCAGCACGATGCCCACGTTCGTCATCACCGGCTCCGCCAGCACGCAGGCCACATCGCCTGCCGCCAGCGCCCGCTCCAGCGCCGCCACGTCGTTCCACTGCACGACCCGCGTCGTCAGCGCCGGATTCACCCCTGGCCCAATGTTGCCGTGGCTTGGCCCCACCGTGCCATCCGGGCCAAGTGTCGCGAACGTCTCATCCACGCTGCCGTGGTAGCAGTGGTCATAGACCAGCACCTTCGTGCGCCCCGTAATCTCACGGCAGAGGCGAATGGCGAAGCGGTTGGCGTCCGTCGCCGAGAGCGTGAACTGCCAGTAGGCCAGCCCGAAGCGGCGGCGCAATTCGTCGCCCACCCACACGGCGTCCGCGCTGGGCAGCATCGTCGTCAGCCCGCGCCGCACCTGCCGCGCGATGGCCTTCAGCGTCGGCGCGGGCGCATGCCCTGCCATCGCGCCAGTGTCGCCCAGGCATAGATCCACATACTCGATGCCGTCTACATCGGTCAGCCGCGCGCCGCTCGCCTTCGCCACGAAGACCGGAAAGTCGCCGGGCCAGCGTGTCATCCAGTTCATCGGCACGCCGGAGAGCAGCGAATGCCCCGCCTGCTGGTGCAGCTTGCGCGAGCGCGGATGCTCCTTCGTGAAGCGTTCGCGTTCGCGCGCCATCAGCGTCGCCAGCCGTGTCTGTTCCAGCGTCTTCATACCGCTCTCCTCTAATAGCCCGCCGTCAAGCCGAAATCCATCGAGAGACACGCGCCAGTGATCGGCGCCGCCTCCGCGCTGGCCAGATAGGCGATCAGCGCTGCCACCTCGTCCGGACGGATGAACCGCGCCTGCTTGCCCTGCGGATAATGTGATAGCAGATCGCGCAGATAGCCATCGGGATCACCCTTGCCGAAGGTCTGCGCCTGATAGTGGATCATCGGCGTATCAATATCGCCGGGGCAGATGGCGTTGACGCGCACCCCACGCTCAGCCATCTCCACCGCCAGCGCCCGCGTCACCAGCGCCACACCGCCCTTCGAGGCGCAGTAGACGGCAGCGCCCTTGTTGCCCCATAGCCCGGCATCCGAACTGATGTTGATGATGCAGCCGCCGGTTCGTTCCAGCGCCGGAATCGCGTAGCGGCAGATGAAGAATGTGCCCTTCAGGTTCACGTCCAGCACGTGGTCCCACTCTTCCTCCGTCACCGCGTCCGACGGGCCTTCGGTCCAGACGCCCGCCGCGTTCACCACGCAATCCAGCCGCCCGCGCCACTCGCTCACCACCCGCACCGCGCGCTCGCACTCCGCCACCACCCGAATATCCGCCGCGACGGGGAGCAGCCGCCCGTCACCGGAATCGAGCCGTTCGCGCGCCTCGTCGAGCTTCCGCGCGCTCACATCGCAGAGGCCCACCGCCCAGCCATCGCGCAAGAAACGCGCGGCGGTCGCCAGCCCCACGCCGCCCGCGCCGCCGGTAATCAGTGCCACGCGCGGCGCGGCGGCTTGTTCGTCAATCTGCGCATCCGCATCCATCATGTGCGCGGCTCCCCTGGCCCCTTGTGCTCCTGCAAGATGTTGCCGCCGTCCACCACCAGCAGATGCCCCGTCACATAGCTCGCCGCCTCCGAGGCAAGGAAGACAATCGCGGCGGCCACCTCGTCAGGCCGTCCGGGGCGGCCTATGGGCGTATGACTGCCCGCCTCCAACTCATCTGGCAGCGACGACTCCGTGGCGATCCACCCCGGCGCGACGCCGTTGACCGTCACCCCACTGCGCCCCAGTTCCAGCGCCAGCGCGCGGGTCAGCCCGGCCAGCGCCGCCTTCGCCGCGCCATAGCCGCTGGAGCCAGGGATGGCGACCATCGGCCCCGTGACCGACGACACGTTGACGATTCGCCCATAGCCCCGCGCGACCATCCCCGGCGCGACAGCCCGCGTCACCAGCACTGTCGTCTTCAGGTTCAGCGCCAGCGCCCGCTCCCAATCCGCCTCATCCATGTCCAGGAAGCGCTTCGACGGCGTCTCGAAGCCTGTCTGCGTCATCCCCGCGTTGTTCACCAGCACGTCAATGCGCCCGAAGCGATCCAGCACCGCCTGCGCCAGCCCGGCCACCTCTTCGGCGTGGGTCAGGTCGGCGACGAACGCCGCGACGCTGTGGCCTTCGGCGGCAAGTTCGGCGGCCCGCGCGTGGATGCGCTCCGTGGTAGATGTGATCGCGACCGACGCGCCAGCGGCGGCCAGCGCACGGGCGGCGGCGAAGCCGATACCGCTCTGGCTGCCGCAGCCCGTGACCAGCGCCACCCGTCCCGCTAATGTAGTGAGATGTGAGGATGGTGAGGAGTTCAACATGTACGCCGTTGTACCATTGCGGTACAGTAGAAGTCCACTGCTATCCTGGACACCACTCTTGCGCTACTCTGGCCTAATGGCAACTCTCGATTGCCGCTCTCGCGGAAGTGGTGACGGCGCGCTCGATTACCTCTTGCACCGTCGTCCACAGCAGCCGCAGGCCGAAGTAACCCAGCGCCAGGCCGCAGAGCGCGCTGATGATGCGGAACAATCCGGGGCGCACCCAGCGTCGCCCCCAGCCAATCAGCGCCGAGATGCCAAAGCACCAGCACGTCGCGCCGACGAAGAACGCCGCCAGGAAGAGCAGCAGATCGCCGCCGCTGGCGCCGCTGGCCACCACACCGCTGCCGATGCCCGACCAGAACGCCAGCCCCACCGGATTCGCCAGCCCGAAGAATGTGCCGGTGGCGAAGTCGCCGCGCGCCCGCTGCGCTGCCTCTGGCTGTTTGCCCACCCAGGCGTCGTGCAGCGCATTCCACGCCACCCGCAGCAGAAAACAGCCGCCCGCTATGCCCAGAATCACCTGCACCGCCAGATGCTGCGCCAATAGCGCGATCCCCGTCAGCGCCAGCGCCGCCCACAACGAATCGCCGATCAGCGAACCAGCCTCCACCAGCAGCGTCGAGCGCGGCCCGTGCGCCAGCCCGCGCCGCACCGCCTCCGTATTCACCGCTCCCGGCGCAGCGGCATACGCCAGACCCAGCCCCACGGCTGACATCACCAGTGCCGTTTGGTTTATCATAGGGTATTCCTAACAAACTGAATGCTCATCCCATTATATGGCGCATCTATGGCGCGCACATGCAAGGCAGTGTACCATGCGCGAGCACGTGTGCCGCCCGCTCCCCTGGTGGGGCGGACATTCCAGTCTGCCTCTCTCCCCAACCCGCGACGGCGGGGCCAGCCTGCGGCGCAGCTAACGATCCATAGGGAGCGGAGCAGGCTGTGAGCGCAGCGGAGTGGCCGTAGGGCATCCGTAGGGCAAGCGGAGCGCAGCCCCTCCGAGCGCGCAGCCCCTCTGAGCCGTTCCGAAGAGGGGTTCCGAGGAGGGGCGCACGGCGTGCGCCCGTCGCGCGGTTTCAACCGCCCGCGCTCCATCACCACGTCGCATGTGAAATCTCACATCCCGCTATCAGTATCCTTTCATGCCAGCCGTCTATGCTTCCGCCCATGGGAGAGCGTATCCGGCGGCATGGAGTGCATCGAGCGCGAGCGTTCGTTCGGCTGCCCAGCATTCTCCCGTTGGCCGCGGCACGCGACGTATGCGACAGCGAATCAAGCAAGTTGAGGAGACACACGCATGCAAGACAACTATGGCTACCAGGGTGGGCAGGACGACGCTCAAGCGGCGCTGCCCCCGCCGTCTCAACCCTACCCATCCTACTCGTCCTATCCCACTTACCCGACCTACCCGCCTCCTGCCGCGCGCCCACCCCGACGACGCTGGCTGCTGCCGGGACTGCTGGCGCTCGCATTCGCCCTCACCCTGGGCATCGGCGCGCTTTTCGGTTCCACACTGCTGCCCAACGCACAGGCGGCGAGCAACGTGCCGGGGATCACATTCGCCGGGCGGAACGCCTTTGCCGGTGGCGCGGGCACGCAGGGCCAGTGCGGTGTGCTCACCGTGTCCAGCGTCAGCGGCCAGACGATTGTCGCCACCGCGCAGGACGGCAGCACCGTCACCATTCACACCACGTCCAGCACCCAATATACGCGGGCTGGCCAGGCCGCCACCGCTAGCGCCGTCACGGCGGGCAGCAAGATTCACGTGGATGGCACGCGCAACAGCGATGGCAGCATCACCGCCACTCGCATAGACATCCAGTAGCGCAACCTCCAAAGGGGGTCTGGGACCATACCCTGATCCACAGCAAGGTGGCGGGCACGGCAGCCATGCTCAACCCGTCACCGGCGCCCCATACCAACATGCGTTAGCAGCGGTTTTGAAGCTCCTGTTCCAAAGAGCGGGTGTACCGCCCCTTCATGGGACCAGGGCAGGTGCTTCATGGTCCTCTCGCTGGCTTGGCACAGATCCTCTGACCCCACCAGTCGCCAGTTCGACCGATGCGGTCAGGGGATCGCTTGAACGGTATCGTCTTCTGCCACGTGCTTCAGGTACCGATTCCTGGTGAGCAGGAGTCCTTGCATGTACCGCGTGAGGATCAGCGCTTCAATTACCCTCCCAACGATCCCTAATGGGGCTTGGAACGTGAACGTATCAATCATAAGCGTTCCCGGTGGTTGGGGGACGAAGGCATGGTGATGCTTCATCTCTTGGAAAATTCCCCGGATCATCTCGTCAATAAAGTACTGCGGGCGCTCATATGCCGTGATTTTGGTGGTGAGATGCTGCTTGATGCCAAAATGGACCGCTTCCCACGTCACGGTATCCCCCAGGTGCATGACGCCGGTGGTCACTCCCGCAATCGGGTGCTCGTGGGTATGCGCCACCGAGTGGCGATGGAGGTCAACGCTGAGCGACAGATCGAAACACCGCTCTGGCGAAGCAGCAATCATCGTTTCGAGGCGAATGGTAGGCATCCTACGAATGCTCTCCTTGGCTCTTCGCTCTGAGGAGAGAGCCAGCAGCAGATGATAAAAAGGCACTGCTTGAACGTATTGTAGATGTTTTGAAACGGTTTGTACCTCATTGGCATATTCGCACTATGCATCCAATCAGGATGAGCCGTGGCAGTCATGCCGAGAACTCTCCCTATCACCACCTATCGCGTCACTCGCTCTGCTCTCGTGATGGAATGCCCACCGCGGTTGCCAGGCCAACATGTGACAACAATGCAAATCAATTCGGTATCATGCCTCATGTAGCTCTTGATGCACCGCGACACCGGCGATGACGAGAGCAACCCCTGCGATCTCGACAGGTGTGGGAATCTGGCGCAGGACGACCGCGCCAATCACCGTGGCGCACGCTGGCAGCAGCGCAAGCAACAACGCAAAGGTGGCGCGCGGAAGCCGTGCCATCGCCAACTGGTCGCAGACATACGGGATGACCGACGAGCAGATGCCGACGCCGATGCCCGCCAGCAGGAGTTGCGGCTGCGCGAACGTGGGCGCGGCTCCTGCCAATCCCAGTGGTGTGATGGCAACCAGCGCGACCAGCATTGCGGCGCCCAGCCGGTCAATGCCCGTCTCATTCCCGCGCTTCTCTGTCGCCGTTGCGGGCGGCTCATTGGCGATACGATGACCCAGCACCACATAGCCGATGAACAGCACACAATTGGCGAAGGCGAAGACGAAGCCCACAGGCTGGCCCGCCAGCCGCACATCTGTCAGCAGCCAGACCCCCGCCACTGCGAGCAGCAACGCCAGCACATTGCGGCGCGTGCGCAAGCCCAGTACCGCCAGCAGAATCGGCCCCAGGAACTCGATAGCGCCGACGGTCCCAAGTGGTAGGCGAGCGATGGCGAGATAAAAACAGGCATTCATCAGCGCCAGCACCACACCCAGCGCGATGAGGATGCGCGTGCGCCGCCATGACCCCACGAGAAAGAGACGCCAGGGCCGTCGCCACAGTGCGAAGACTACAGCCGCGCTGGCAATCCGCAGCCACGCCACCCCCAGCGGCGCGACCGCCGCAAAGAGCAGCACCGCGAACGCTGGCCCAAGATAGTGAAAGACCGCGCTGACCATGAAAAAGGCGTGCGGCGGAACCCTGGAAGCCAGGGCAGGCGGCTCGGATGCGGCTGCGCGTGTCGCGGACCGCTGTGTCACATGGCGTGCCATGGCGCAGTCGCTTTCTGCTGCTGACAGGATAGATAGATGGATGGCGCATCAGACAGCAGTATGGTAAAACGGAATGAGCCATTATTACATAGCAATGTGAAGGGAAATGCGCTCAAATGCCTAACGAACAAAGGGAAGAGCAGGTTTTCACTTACGCGCCACGCCATGGGCTGCTGGATGCGGTGAACATGGGCCTGCTGGCGGAACTCCAGCGCAATCCGCGCCTGACCATCGCAGAGTTGGGGCGGCGGATTGGCATGTCATCGCCCGCCGTGAGCGAACGCCTGCGCCGGTTAGAAGAAGCTGGCGTTATCCGTGGCTATCGCCTTGACCTCGACCCTACCGCTCTGGGCCTGCCCATTGCGGCCTATGTCCGTGTCCGCCCTGGCCCCGGACAGTTGCCACGCATCGCCGAGCTTGCGCGAAGCATCCCCGAAATCGTCGAATGCCACCGCATTACCGGGGAAGATTGTTTCATCCTCAAAGTGCATCTGCCCGCGATGGAGCAGCTTGACCGCCTACTCGACCGCTTCCTGCTCTATGGCACGACCACCACCTCGATCATTCAGTCCTCGCCTGTTCCATTGCGCGGCTTACCCCTCCCAACACCATGATTCGGCAGAACCGGGAGACGCGCTATCGTGCGCGCGTGCGGATTCGGCGAGGGCGCACCCGTACTTCATCCATAGCAAAAGCGGCGGGCCGGGCAATCCCTGCCCAGCTCGCCACCAAATTGAAAAGGCGCGACTATTCGCGCACGTCGTCGTAGAGCACGGTGCTCAGGTAGCGCTCGCCCGCCGACGGGAAGATCGCCACGATCACCTTGCCCGCGTAATCCGGCCGCGCCGCCACCTGCGCCGCTGCCCACGCCGCCGCGCCGCTGCTGATGCCCACCAGCAGCCCCTCCTCGCGCGCCAGCCGCCGCGCCATCTCGATGGCGTCGTTATCCGCCACCTGCACGATATCGTCAATCAAATGGGTATCCAGCACTTGAGGAATGAAGCCCGCGCCGATACCTTGAATCTTGGTCGGCCCTGCCTGCCCACCGGAGAGCACCGGAGACGCGGATGGCTCGACGGCAATCGCCTTGAAGGTCGGCTTGCGCGGCTTGATGACCTCCGCCACGCCAGTCAGCGTGCCGCCCGTGCCGATGCCGGAGATCAACGCATCCACCTGCCCCTCGGTATCCGTCCAGATCTCCTCGGCGGTGGTCTCGCGGTGAATCGCCGGATTCGCCGGATTGTTGAACTGCTGCGGAATCCACGAGTTGGGCGTCTTGGCCGCGATCTGCTCGGCCCGCGCGATTGAGCCAGGCATGCGCTCAGCCGCTGGCGTCAACACCACCTCCGCGCCCAGCCGCCGCAGCACCAGTTTCCGCTCCTGGCTCACCGTCTCTGGCATCACCAGGATGCACTTGTAGCCACGCGCGGCGGCGACCCACGCCAGCCCAATACCCGTATTCCCGCTGGTCGGCTCGATGATCGTCGCCCCCGGCTTGATGACGCCGCGCTGCTCCGCATCATTGACCATACTGACGGCAATACGATCCTTCACACTGTAGCCTGGCTGAAAGGCTTCCAGCTTGGCCAGCACGGTCGCGCCCGATGGCACAACATGGTTCAATTTCACCAGCGGCGTGCGACCGACCAGTTCAGTCGCGTCATTGGCCCAGCGCGGCATAACGATGTCCCTTTCCTTCTCGCGAAACGCGCGATACTGACATATGACAGATACGCGATATGAGCGCTCCGCACAGCGTATGCCGCAGATAGTAGAGTATATAAATCAACTTTGTCAAATATAATACATCGGCTCGTTCTGCTGCGCGGGGATACGGTGCCGCTGGGCGAGTTGTTCCAGCGTCGTCGCCAGCAGCAATTGCCGCGTATACGCCTCCACCTGCTGCCACACTTCGCGGATCGCGCAGCCTGCCGTTAACTGGCATGCCCCAGGATTCGGCAGACATTCCATCGGCGCGATAGTGCCTTCCAGCGCGTGAATCACGTCGTTCATACAGATCTGCGCCGGTGGCCGCGCCAGCATATGCCCGCCCTGCGGGCCGCGCAGACTCTTGAGCAGCCCCGCCCGCCGCAACATAATCAGCAACTGGTCGAGAAAGTGTTCCGGGATGCGCTGGCGTTCGGCAATCGCACCGCTAGGCACCGGCCCCGCGCCATAGTGCGCCGCCAGGTCAATCATCGCGCGCAGGCCATAGTCGCCCTTCATTGTGATACGCATACATCTACCTCACTCATGGGCCTTCTTCTTCGCCGCCGCTCCACCTTCGCGCGAGAGGACGGCGCGCTGGCGGCGGGCATATTGTTTACCACTTCTGTTAAGTATGTGCCATAGGGCAGCAATATGGCAACTACAAACGTGAACAATGGCTCACACTTCAGCGTCGAGCAGCGCCAAAAACGCCTGCAACGCTGAGCTGACCGGACGAATCGGCGCCTGCACCCGCGAGAGCCACCGGCGCACCCGCAACTCCGGCGCATCCAGCACGATCAACCGCCCCAACTCCAGCTCCTGCGCGATGGCCGCCGCCGACACCATCCCCAGCCCCAGCCCCGCGCTGACCAGATGCTTCACCGTCTCGGTATCTGCCGCTTCCAGGGTGACGGGCAGCGTGATGCCCTTGGCACGCAACGCCTCGTCAATGATCTGCCGCGTGCCGGAGCCGCTCTCGCGATGCACGAACGGCGCGGCGAGGATGCGCTTCAGCGACGGCGCATGCGCTCTGCCTAGCGGCGAATCGCTGGCGGCGATCACCACCAGTTCATCCTCGCGCCACGGCGTCACCTCCAGCCCGTCGGCCTCCACCGGACCCTCCACCAGCGCAATATCCAGCGGGCTACTTTGCAAACGCTCAATGATGTCGCGCGTGTGTCCGATGTCCAGGAACAACTGAATCTTGGGATAGCGCCGGTGGAACGCTCCCAGGATCGGTGGCAGCAGATACGCCCCGATGGTGGTGCTGGCGCCGATGGCCAGCCGTCCCTGTTCCAGGTCGCGCAGGTGCGCCAGGGCAATCTCGGCGGCATGCTCTGTGCGGAAGATTTGCTGAGCATGGCGGTAGAGAATCTCGCCCGCCTCAGTCAGCGCCAGCGGCGAGCGCGAGCGGTCGAGCAGCGTCGCGCCCGTCTGCCGTTCCAGTTCGCGCACCGCCTTCGAGACGGCGGGCTGGCTGATATAGAGCGCCCCCGCCGCGCGGCTGAAGCTCTGGTATTCAGCTACCGCGGCGAACAAACGCAACAAATGGAGATTGATTGGCATAATGACATGTTATCACATCATAACAATCATGTCTTGCGGTTATGTGCAACGCGCCTATAGTTCATAGTATGAGGTTTTTATCATTGAACACATCCTACGACCCCGCGAATGGCGAGGCCGCCACGCGGCATACCAACACGCATGCCAACACGCATACCGAGCAAGACGCACCCGCGCCCGAAGCTGCGCCACCCATCTCACCTACGCCACCCACGGAAAGGGCCATCTGGCGTTCTGAGCTGATAATCAGTTTCGTGCTGCGCGGCGGGGTGCTACTGAGCGCGGCGCTGATGGTGATCGGCCTGCTCTCCCTCGTGCTGACACGCAATACCGCCATGCCGGAGCCTTCCAGCGTGGCGAGCTTCGTCCATGCCGTGCTGACCGGCGAGCCACTCGCCCTGATGACCCTTGGCCTGCTGGTGCTGCTCCTGACGCCTGTGCTGCGCGTCGTGGTCGCCCTCATCACCTTCGCCTGGCAGCGCGACTGGCGCTTCACGCTCATCACCGCCATCGTGCTCTGTGTGCTGCTCTTGAGCGTGCTCCTGGGCAGAGGAGGCGCGTGAGCCATGCCAACCCCAGACACCTATCTGCTCTACTTCCTCGTCGTCTTCCTCGTCTGCGTCGGCGCGGGGCTGCTCGGCTCGCTGGTCGGCCTGGGCGGGGGCATCTTCGTCGTGCCGCTGCTCACGCTGATCTTTCACGTCCCCTTCCCTGTGGCGGCGGGCGCTTCGATTGTCTCCGTCATCGCCACTTCCAGCGGCGCGGCGGCGGCGTATGTGCGCGACCACATCGTCAACCTGCGCGTCGGCATGTTCCTCGAAGTCGCCACCACCATCGGCGCGCTCTGTGGCGCATTCCTGGTGACACTCCTGCCCCCCGGCATCTTGTTCGTGCTCTTCGGCCTGGTGCTGCTCGCCGCCATGCTTCCCTCGCTGGCAAAGCTCGGCGAAGAGCTACCCCAGCACGTACACAACGACGCGCTCTCCGAACGGCTCGCCCTGGCTGGCTCGTATCCCGACCCGCAACTGCATCGCGTTGTGCGCTACAACGTGACCCGTGTGCCGCTCGGCTTCGGCATCATGTACGTCGCCGGCGCGCTCTCCGGGCTGCTCGGCATCGGCAGCGGACCCTTCAAGGTGCTGGCGCTCGATAGCGCGATGCGCCTGCCGATGAAGGTCTCCACCACCACCAGCAACTTCATGATCGGCGTCACGGCGGCGGCCAGCGCGGGCCTCTACTTCGCACGCGGCGACATCAACCCGCTGATCGCCACCCCCGTCGCCCTCGGCGTCCTCTGCGGCGCGATGATCGGCGCACGAACGCTGTCACGCTTCTCCAACACCACCCTCAAAAAAGTCTTCCTGCTCGTCCTGGCCATCTTCGCCATCAACATGCTCGTGCGCGGCATCGCGACCCTCTTGGGGTAGCGTCGTGCTCCGCGCGCCCGCGCGGAACCACCGCCCGGCTGCCCCATGTGCTACACTTCACTTGCGCGCATATGAGGGCATCGGAGGAAACAGCTTATGGCAGTACCACGACAACATGATCCCGAATTAGAGGAATTGCTTCGCAAGGGAGCGGCAGAGATCACGCGATTGAATCCGCACATCGGCGCGCCACCTCCAGCCTATACAGATGAGGAGTGCGCCGCGATCCTGCGCGACGACGAAGAACTGGATGCGCTATGGAGCACGCCTGAAGTGCAACGCGCCCAGCAATTGGGATACTCGGCATCTGATGCGGTATCCGAAGACCGTGGCGAGTAAAGGATGTAGTAGCGGATGCCAAGCTACTTCTTTGACTCCAGCGCCATCGTCAAACGTTACCATTTTGAACCAGGGAGCCCCTGGGTCCGCTCTATCTGTGACCCCCGTACTCGACCACCCCTCTACCTTGCTCAGCTTGCCCAAGTTGAAGTCGTCGCGGCGTTGCGCCAGACGGGCCGTCGCGAAAATCTGCATCCGTCGTTTGTTGATTCAATGGTGAGTCTGTTTGCTCGACACCTCATCCTTAGCGATCCCGCGCGACCCACGCCGATGTATCGTCTTATCCCCCTTTCGGCGGTGGTACTTGAACTTGCGGCGCACCTCTGCAATCGCTATTGGAATGTGCAGCCATATCCTCTGCGAAGTCTGGACGCGATCCAGTTGGCTGCTGCTCTCCTCACCGCAACCGCGATTTCAGACGAACTCCGCTTCGTGACAGCCGACACACGGCTCGCGGCTATCGCTCCCCTCGAAGGTATGACCGTCGTTAATCCATTGACCCCGCCTCATCCCTAGTGCATCACACATCCGCAATTCGCTGACACGCACGGCGTTCCTCTCCATCCTCGCAACGAGATTTTCCCTCACCAGTCCTATCCCCTGGACAAACCTCTCCGCACCGCGCATAATAGAACAAAAGTTCTAAATACTGCGCGAGAGGAGCGGAGGCACACCATGAGCTGGTTTTTGCTAGGCGACGACAAACGCCGCGAATCTTTCGGCGCGGGCGCACTGGGCGGTGCGTACCCCACCGTCACCATCGGCCTGGGCAGCGCCTACGCCAGCCGCAACTGGGGCTGGGCGCGCTCCACACCCGCGCGTATCCCATCGGCGCGGACCATCACCTGGGAAGACGATTGGGACGATGATGACAGCCCCATCGGCGGGACCGTCGTGCGTATTCCCGATACCGTCATGCGCCGTATGCTGCGCGCCGCGCGTGACGCCGGGCTGAGCGACAGCGCCCTCTGGGCCGAAGCCGCCCGCGCCTGGCTGGCCACCCGCCCCGCGAGCGCTGCCGCCGACGACGAGCCACGTCCCCCCACGCCCCCCGCCGCCGCCCTGCCGCGCCCGCGTGTACCCCGCGCCTGGGCCGCGATTGACGCTGTGCTCGCCGACCTCCGCGCTCCCACGCTGCATAGAGTCACGCGAGCGGATACATCGGAAGCAACGGACGAGCCCGCCGATACGCGCGAACCAGCAGGCGCCCCCGCCGCCTGACATCAGTTTGCGTTGGGCAAGGATGCCCGCTCTGCGCCTGACGCACAACTCATAGCCCAGGGCTACAAAGTTTAATGTATAAGAAACCTCATGATATACCAATGAGATGAAGAATCTGTGATTCCAAGACTACGAGAGCCGAACCAATTGCGAGCAGTACAACCCCGAATACCGCTTCTACAATGTAGTGTCTAGTGTAAGGAATCGATCCGAGGACGAGCACTGCTGCGAATGAGATTACCCTAGGGGCCAGTATCCCCGAGAATCCGCCACTTGGTAGCGGATTCGACAGAAGAAGTAGACCACTGACAAGTCCTGCTGTGAGATCGCTAAGGATGAGATGATGGTAGTCGACAATTAGGCCCGGAAGATACCTGCTGAATATGGCAGTAATAACATCATCATAGAGACGTCCGGCCGCGAAGCCAAAACATGCCAGGACAAGAAGGTGCAATGGCGGACTTATCGACACGCCAACGATCAACACACCTACGTAGGCCACTAGATGGCCGACAAGAAGGCCTATCATCACTTTGAAGATTAAGGGTAGGAACCGAGATATGATAATGGTTAGGCGGGAGGGACTTGAATCGTCGTCTATGTTATCTGAGTTAGACTCAGGCCCATTTATTCGCCCTTCCCGCCAGTCTTGGTACGTCCTCGCAAACGGAGAATAGAACGCCCGCCAGGAAAGCGGTTGTTTCCTCACGATCCTCACAACCAACCAGATAGGACGAGTCACAACATATAGCGCCATGAGGAACACAAATGCCGCTGCCATATATATCAGAAGAGGTATCAGCAGCACGACATTCAGAATCACCCGAAATATTTGCGCGAACATGCTGGCTATGAGGAGCAGCCAGCGAAGGCGTAGTTTCGCTAAGGGACCCCGACGAAAAGCAGGACTAAACGCGATGAGGTGGCGGATTCCGGCAGCAAGGCCAAGGCCCACACCCAGTGCGGCACCAATCTGCCATCGTTCATGGGTCGGGCTGACGAGCAGCCCGACGAAAGCAAAGGTAAGCCCCCCGATTGCCGCTGTTAAGAGAGCCATCGGGACATATGTGAGGTACTCAACCAGTGGATGATGCCGCTTGTTGAAAGTGGCCGAGTCGACGAAGACGACACCATGCTGCATGGCACCAGCCTCTATAAGGCGGAAAGTCCCTTCGACGGCTAGGATCATGCCAAGTAGTGGGAGTGATCTTGCAACGATGTCGTTCACTGGCACCTGATCCCGGACGCTCGCCTGGAGCGGCTTGCAAGCACAAGACGGAGGTATAAGCGGATTGTGGCCTGCACTCGCTAGTCAAGCCACTGGAAAGACGATAGGATCGCCTGCCATTGGGGACGAAGTTCTCGGTCTGGATGCAGTATGATCGTCCACAGCAAGAAGCTGCTGGGGCGAGAGGACACGACGTCTGAGGGCCGCCTAGTGAAGAAGATCTGCAAACCTTCGGCTCCACTACTTGTTTTCCAAATGATGGTGGGTGCCCGGAATGCCGAGCTTCCATTACCGACAACCGTCATGTCGCGATCACGCTCAAGCAATTGATACCTGCTCACTGAGGAATAGCCGGAACGCTTCCACTGGTCGAAGGTTTCCCTGGCGTACCAGGCCATGTCTTTCGATCCTTTGGTAACTTCCTGAGCCCGCCAGATGTTCCTTTCCGCGAGTAATCTCATGTCTTCGCGCTTGATCACCAGTGATGTCCCTGACGACAACACGAGATTACTCTCATCGTTCATGTCGTAGAACAAACCGCTGTGAAGCGATATGGGGACAGAGATGGCGATGGGAAACCGAGAATCCAGGGATGTGAACCGCACAAAGCCCGGTCGTGTGCTGTCTTCTTCAATGCGTTCGTATTGACTCATCGGGTGACCTCCGAACCAGAATGAATAGGATCGTCCACGCGTTTGTATTGGCCCATGCAGCCCCCCTTTATCGGGCGACCCGAGAAACTGTCTCGATAGCACACATCGAGTAGGCCAAGTGAGGCGACTCCTCATCACCCCTTACATGCCCTAATGGGCATGCACACTACACATTAGAACTAGACTCGAAGCGTTTGACACTGGACAATTGCTCGTTGCTGGGCGCTTGTCCAAGCTTCGTGAGATCTTGTTGACTAGCTCGCGCCAGCCCTATCACATGGCGCACACGCTCTGCTTTGGCACAGAAAGTGCAATCAATGGTGGTTTCAAGTCTCATGTGCATCACAGCTAAGGTTGCTCAGATGCTACTGCTCAAATGCCTCTTTAGCTTTCTATTAGTCTATGTCGCAAAGTCTATTACCGTCAAGGTATCTGTGTAGAAGTTGCGAAGAGGCGTGTGCAAGCTGTGATGCATAATGCAGAGCGTGAAGTGAATGAATTGGGAGCAAGTCTGCCGGCAACGTTCGAGCGGTGCCCAACATGCGCTCTGTGCGCAAGCGCCAAACATTGGTGTCACGCATGCCGACGCGGCGGACAAACGCGAAATTTAGCGCAGCCAGCGGCCCCCCGCCCTTGACGCCCACCCTCGCCACGGCATACCATATCCTCGACAACTCCATACCGGCGATTCACGCGGGACCAGTACGCGCGCGGGGCCACAGCAAGCCGTGGGCTGATGCGACACGGCGCCACCGCCCGCCGAAATCCACCCGCCAGCCATCGCTCGAAGCGCTTCCGATCCCAACCCGCGCAGGCGGGTTTTGCGGCGGCACGCCATTCAGGCGCGATTTCAACCGCCCGCCAACCCGCCCGCCAGCGCCCAAGAGCCGACGCCCGCCCCACGTTACCGGGCAATTCGAGGTCGCCGCGCGCCGTTTGCTCCCGCGCCGCGACGAACGAAGGTGGCACCACGGAGCCGAGCGCCGTCCGTCCTTTGCGATGGACGGCGCTCATCGTCTTTTTCACCGTGCCGTGCCGAAAGGAGCACCCCACATGCTAGACTTAGCGTTCATCCGTGAACACCCAGACCTCATCAAAGACGTGGCCCGTCGCCGCAACACCGCCGTAGACGTAGACGCGTTGCTCGCCATAGACGCCGACCTGCGCGCCACCCGCCGCAGCGCCGAAGACCTCCGCGCCGAGCAGAACCGCGTCAACAAAGCCATCCGCGAGGCTGGCAAAGACAAAGCCGCCCGCGAGCAGGCCATCGCCCGTGGCCGCGAACTCGCCGCCGAACTCAAGGAGCTTGAGCCGCGCGAGCGCGAACTAGACGCCCAACTCCACGATCTCCTGCTCTACGTCCCGAACATCCCCGACGCCTCGGTGCCCGAAGGCGCGGGCGAAGACGACAACGTCGAGATCAAGCGCGTCGGCGAGCCTCGTGCCTTCGCCTTCGAGCCGCTGGACCACGTCGCCCTGATGCGCGGCGCCAACATGCTCGACCTTGAGCGCGGCGTGCGTGTCGCTGGCTCGCGCAGCTACATCCTCAAAGGCGACGCCGTGTTGCTCGAATTGGCGCTGCTCCAGTTCGCCATGAACCGCGTCACCGCCAGGGGCTTCACCGCCCTCAGCGTCCCCGCTATGGCCAAGGAGTTCTGCTTCATCGGCAACAGCCAGTTCCCGCGCGGGCGCGACCAGACCTACGCCCTGCCCGAAGACGAACTCTTCCTCGTCGGCACCGCCGAGGTCGCCATCACCGGCATGCACAGCGGCGAAATCCTGCGCGAGCAAGACCTGCCCGTCAAATACGTCGCCTGGTCGCCCTGCTTCCGCCGCGAGGCTGGCACCTATGGCAAAGACACCAAAGGCATCATGCGCGTGCATCAATTCGAGAAGGTCGAGCAGTACATCATCTGCCGCGCCGATCACGAGGAATCGGTGCAGTGGCACGAAGACCTGCTCGCCAATGCCGAAGAACTGGTCCAGGCGTTAGAACTGCCCTACCGCGTCCTCAACATCTGCACCGGCGACCTGGGCGACGCCAAGGTCAAAGGCTACGACATCGAGTGTTGGATTCCCTCGGAGAACCGCTACCGCGAGACCCACTCGGATTCGTACTTCCACGACTACCAGGCCCGCCGCGCCGACCTGCGCTATCGCGGCGTGGATGGCACGGTGCGCTACGTCCACACGCTCAACAACACCGCGCTCGCCTCGGTCCGCACCATCATCGCTCTCGTCGAGAACCACCAGCAGGCCGACGGCACTATCCGCGTGCCCGACGCCCTGCGCCCGTATCTCGGTGGTCGCGACACCCTCGGCGCCCCCTGGCGCTAACCCGCCGGTAGGCCCTCTCGTCTCCCCTTCCCTAGGAGGGAAGGGCAAGCGGAGCGTAGCCCCTCCGAGTCGTTCCGAGGAGGGGCCGGGGGTTAGGTCCGCTCCCCATCGCCCTTTGCGCCGCTACTGCTGCGGCTCGGCGGGTTCCACTCGGCGGGACGCTTGCCGGGCCGTGCGCCCTTGCCATTCGCACCGCTCCCGTTCGCCGTACCCTCTGGCATGAACCAGCAGTGCTTGCAGCGCACGGCTGGCGGCGGCACGTATGCCGGCTGCTCCGCCGCTGTGATGGCTTCCTCGCCCTCAGCCGCGCCCACCGGCACCGAGTACAGCTTGCGGTCGTCCGAGGTCAGGCAGCGCCCCGTCGCCAACTCAAAGCGCCAGCCGTGCATCGTGCAGGTCAGGATGCCATCCTCCACCTTGCCGAAGCGCGTCAGGTCAGCCTTCAGATGCGGGCAGCGCCGCTGAATGCGATAGCCCTCGATCTCGAACAACTGATGTTCCGTCGAACGCTCCGCATAATAGCCCTCGGCGTATTCCAGTCGTTCCGGCGTCAGACACTTGAAGAAGTTGTAGATGTATTCGTTATACGCGCCCTTGCGCGTCGCCTCGAAGCGGCACGAGAGGAACAGATCATTGATCCAGTCCTCCACTTGATTGACGATCAGCCACTCGATCAGCGCCGGATCGAACTTGAAGCGATACTCCCACTCCTGCCCCTCCCAGGCATACACACTGCGATTCTGGAAGTCAATCACCAGGCTCGGCTCCGGGTCCAACTCCATCAACAGCCGCCCGTTCACCCCCACGCATGTCAGATCGCCGATGGCCAGCAGCGGCTCGAACCACGCCTTCAGCGCCGGGAGAATCTCCACCTGCCCGCGCGGCCACGACGCCTTCTCCGCATCAATCACCTGCTGCTGCCGCGCTTTGTAAGCGTTCAGATACGCACGCTTCTCCGTGAAGATTGCCCGCACCTCATCCTCAGGCTGCGCGTGCCGCACCGCGCACCTGTCCTTGCCCAGCGTCATCACGCTGCCCGGAATCATCAGATGCCCATTGCTCAGCCCATGCTCAGCCATGTATTCCAGAAAGACCGTCTGGTCCGGGAACGTATTCGTTGGGTCGCGGTCAATATCGTTGAACGCGAACAAATCATCGTCGAGGAAGCACGGCGGCCCCGCATGCGGAATCACCTGTGTCGCGCCGATCTGCTGGATGTAGTTCACCGCCCGCGCCATCTCGTTCTGCCGCTTGCGGCTGCCCAGTGTGCGCATCATCGGCTCAGGATACTGATACACCATCGGATACCAGATCGCCCCCGAATACTGTACGAAATGCGCATCATACGGCCCAAGCGCCTGCAACGTATCCATATCCACCGGCCGCGAGTCGTTCTGGTCGTAGATGCGCACCTCGCCGTCATCCACGATCAGCCCGGAATCCCCCAGCGGTCCATCCGTCGGCGCGACCGATGCCAGAATCGCGATCTTCAGCCCATCCACCTCGATTTGCTGCCCATTCTTGGTATAGATGAACTTGGTAAAGCCCAGGTCGCGCAGCGCCAGTTCCAGATTGTTGATCGGGAACTCTGGCAGCAGCACCGTCGCGTCCTTCCACACGTGGTCGCGCAGGAATGCTGGGTCGAAGTGGTCGTGATGGATGTGCGAGACGAAGAGATAATCAGGCCGTCCAATCTTCTCTTTGTCCACATCCTCATTGCTCGGAAAGGGAAACCACGAGGCGAAATAAGCGGGGTTGAACCACGGGTCGCAGAGGATGCTTCCATGGCGTGTCTCGATATACAGGCCAGCATGGCCGACGAACGTGATCTCCACTCGGCAGTTCCCTTTTCGCTGTAGGATGGATACGGCTCTGCCACCCATCTTACACCGGAGCGCGCCGAAATCCCAACCCTCCCCCACCTCAAGGCAATCACAACCGCATCACACCAGCGCCGCCGTTTCGCTTTCACCCTGCGCCGCATGCGCTCCCCTTGGCATCGCGCGGATGCGCGGCAGTGGCGTCGCCGCCAGCGTAATCGCCAGTATCACCAGATAGCCCACCGCCGCCACCCACAACGTCGCTCGCAGGCCAATCAGCACACCCAGCGCCCCCGCCAGCAGCGGACCCAGCGCGCCAAGCCCGAACGAAACCAACCGCAGACTGGCGGTCACCCGGCTCAATGTGTGCAGTGGCGTGATGGACTGCACCAGGCTGAGCGTCAACACGCGCCACAACCCCAACCCCACCCGCACCAGAAAATACGCCAGCATGAACCCGGCGATTTCCACACCCTGCGCCCCCCGCACCGCTGGCAACAGCAGCCACGGCACACACCCGAAGGTAAAGGCGATGCCCAGCACTGGCCCAAACGTGCCGCGCCGACCCAGCCATGTCGAGATCGTCGCGCCGATCAGCCCGCCAACCGCCCCCACCGCGAATATAGCCCCCAGCGTCTCCGGTTGTATCCGTAGCTCGCGCACCGCATACAGCAGAAACGTCGTATCCGCAATGCCAAACAGTAGATTCCACAGCCCACTCATCACCATCATCGCGCGCAGATAGCTGTCGTACCACACCATCTGCAGCCCTTCACCGATCTGGCGCAGCAGCGGCGTTCCCGCGCTCACCTGTGGCGCTGGCTCAGGCGCGCGAATCAACAACAGCGTGATTGCCGCCACCACATACGAAAACGCATCGGCCAGCAACGCCAGTGGTGCGCTCAGCGCCTGCACCAGCAAACCACCGATTCCGGGGCCAGCCACTTCGGCGGCCGTGGCGCTGGTGGCGACCCTGCCATTCGCCTCCACCAGTTCATCCGGCTTGATGAGCGTTGGCACATACGCCAGCCAGGTCACATCGAAAAGTACCGTGAACACGCCCATGCCAAAGGCAATCGCCATCAGCAATGGTAGCCGGAGCACCCCCAGCAGCGCTAGCAGCGGCGCCAGTCCAATCAACAGCGCGCGGGCGATATTCGTCAGAATCAACACCGGCTTGCGCCGCCTGCGGTCCGCCCACGCCCCAAAGATCAGCGTGAAGAGCACATACGGAAAGACCGCGAAGAACCGCACCAATCCCAGTTGCGTCGCCGACGCATGCAAGCTGAGCACCGCCACCAGCGGCAGCGCCAGCACCGTTACCTGCGTGCCAAACATCGAGACTGTCTCGCCGAACCAGAACCGCATGAACGAGGGATTACGCCAGAGCTTTTCCACTGTTCGCGGATGCGACACCATCGCCATCACAACACCCTGCCTCACTAACCAGACACCCGTTCTTCACTGCCTCTCAGCGCCATGCGCCTGGTTGCAAAGCAGGCGGACGATATATGTCATATTTGCGGCTGGCAAAGTCACGTGAAGAACCCTACAATTAGGAGGATACATAGGATAATCTGCCGCCTGTGTGTCATATTATTTCGGTAATCATCAAAGGCGTGCTATAGACGATGAAAGAGCTAGATCGCATCCTTGGCATCCTGCTGATCCTGCAAAGCCAGCGCATGTCGTCCGCGAAACACCTGGCGAAGCGTTTCGGCGTCTCCACACGCACCATCTACCGCGACATACAAACCATGAGCCTGCTCGGCATACCTCTCTACACCGAGCGCGGGCGCACCGGCGGTATCCGCCTGCTCGAAGGCTATTTCCTGCCGCCGCTCATGTTCACCCGCGAAGAAGCCATCGCGCTCTTGCTGGGGCTGCTCGTCTTGCGCAGCCTGCGCGCCGCGCCCTTCCCCGAAGAAATCGACACCGCCACGCATAAATTGCTCGCCGCCGTCCCCGAACATCTCCGCCTGATGCTCGCCCGCCTCGACACCATCATCGGCGTAGAGCGCCACCACCCCGACATCTTTCACCCCGAACCCGACGAACCGACTCCACCCCGTAGCCAGCGCAACGAAAGCGCCATCATCACGCGATTTCTACAAGCCGTACTCGACCACAAAACGCTTCGGATGCAGTATCAATCTCCCTATCGCGCGACCGCAACCACCACCCTGGCCCGTCCCCTCGGCCTCTTCTGGGACCGCGACCGCTGGTATTTCGTCAGCGACCATCCAGATCACCCCGCCACATCCCAGACTTGGCGCGCCGACCGCGTCTCCGACCTGACCGCCACCAGCCAGGCGCAACCAGAGGAAGCCGCCGGAGATACCAGCTTCGATGTCGGCGCATTATTGGGCCACGCCTGGCTCAAGTCCGCCATGGATCTCTGGCGCGAGCGTGCCCCCGTCCGCCTGCGCATCACCGCTGAGCAGGCGCACCAATTGCAACAAGACTGGTATTATCGCTTCGCACACTATGAGGCCGGGTCCGATACCAGCATCATCATGACCTTTGGCGAAGGCGATCCTCATGCCGTTCTGCCGCTCCTGCGCTGGCTGGGGCCGGGCGCAACCTTGCTCTCTCCCGAACCCTGGCGCCCCATCCTGCGCGCGCAACTCGAAGACATGCTCCGCGCCCTCTAACACCCCCTCACTTCAGCGCAAACCCCAGCACTGTAATCCCCAGCGACAGCAGCGCCATCGCCAGCCCGCCTATTGCCATGCCGATGCCCGCCTTCTCTGGCAGCCGCGACGCCACCACCATCGCGCGAATGCTCATATAGATAGCGTACACCGCCAGAACGCCCGTCAGATAAAACCCGACGAATAGACCGACGATATTCACGCCCAGCGACAACGCCCCATAGATCAGTGCCCTCACCGCCGCCGTATTTTTCGCCTGCACCGGTTTCGGCTGCACGTATGCTTGATGCGGATTCGGCGGCATTCCCGGCTGACCATACGGCGCATACGGCTGTTGTGGAAATCCAGCCTGCGGCGGATACCCTGGCTGTGGTGGATACATTGGCTGGGATGGATACGCCGCTTGTGGCGGATACCCCTGTTGCTGAGGATAGCCGCCCTGCGGTGGATACTGCGGATACCCCTGTTGCTGAGGATACTGCTGATATGGTGGCGCACCTGACGGTGGATACTGGTCGGCATTCGATGGATACGTCACGGCCTCGCCTCTCCCTCTCGACGTTCTCTTCTCTCGTCACTTTCACACCCACAACGATGAGCTTCACGATGGATTCGCCCTGTAGAGGCATCCAGTAAACGCCCCGCGCGCTGGCTGTAGTATATCTGTCCCGTCAATCCCCTCTGCTCCCTATATACTTGCTTTGCCTGCTCTGGCCAGATGCCGTCACATCTCGCCATCTCTCGCCACTTCACCCCAGCACTTCACGCGCTTGCCATCGTTCGGCGTCTTCTTTCCTTGCCAGAGTAGAAAATGTGTTCTATAGTTCAGGGCGCGAGGGTGCCAGCGGCACAGGAACAACACAGGTGGAGTAGGGGAATTGGTGAGGAAAGAACACACTATGCACGGCGAACATGAACAACAGCACAACACTCAAAACAGCACACAACAGACCGCGCCAGATGACGCCGAGACAGCCCAACTCCAGGGCACGCTCTGCTTCGACAGCAAGCGCATAGTAGTACAAGGCCGCGCCCTCGAACTGATGCTCTGGATCGCGCGCCACCAACGCAACCTCAACGCCGTCGCCTCGCAGTGTGGTCAGCTCTGGATGACCTGGAAAGGCCACACCGGCGACTCCATCAGCGGCAACATCCAAACTCCGCTGTAATCTTACTGCCATCCGTCGTCATCCGTAGGGGCGTCCGGCGGACGAGCGGAGCGCAGCCCCTCTGAGCCGTTCCGAAGAGGGCAAGGGGAGCGCAGCCCCTCTGAGCCGTTCCGAAGAGGGCAAGGGGAGCGCAGCCCCTCTGAGCCGTTCCGAAGAGGGCAAGGGGAGCGCAGCCCCTCTGAGCCGTTCCGAAGAGGGGTTCCGAGGAGGGCGCCCTTTGCGCGGCATAATGCGGCACACGGCGGTATCTGGCGGGACGTGTGGGAGCCTTCGGGCATCGGGGCGCAGTGGGTGGGGGCGCTCGCGCATTCGCCGTTGCTACCGCATTCTCCCCAACCCGCGTAGGCGGGTTTCGCGGCCAGGGCCGTCCTGGCGCGGTTTCAATCGCCCGCTCGCGCATTCGCGTCGCATGGATACGCGGCAATCCCAATCCAAAAGGAGCCTCACTTTATGGACGACCATCGCAACTTCGCAGATCAGCCATCTGCGCACGACGGAGACGATTCCAGCCACGCCTCGCGCGGTGGAGTGAACCTCAACCACGTCCAGTGGGCCTTCGTCCACAGCCGCGCCCGCTTCAGCTTCTACGTCGGCGGCGCGGGCGCGGGCAAGACCTTCGCTGGTGCGCTCCGCGCCGTCAACTACGCCCGGCAACACCCCGGCTCGCTCGGCCTCGTCGGCGCGCCCACCTATCCCATGCTCCACGACGCCGCCGAACGCGCCATCTTCGATCTACTCTCCCCCGCCGAGATCCGCGCGTACAGCAAGACTCAGGGCCATCTTATCCTCACCAATGGCTCCGAAGTCCTCTTCCGCTCGTTGGATGAACCCGACCGTGCGCGTGGCCTCAACCTCGCCTGGTTCTGGCTCGACGAAGCCCCCTACTGCGGCTACTACGCCTGGAAGATCCTCAAAGGCCGTCTGCGCCAGCGTGGCTATCCCACCGCCGCCTGGGCCACCGGCACCCCCAACGGGCGCGACGGCTACTGGCGCGAATTCGAGCGCGACCGTCGCCCCAGCCATGCCCTCTATCGCGCCGCCACCTTCGTCAACCAGCGCCACCTCCCCGCCAACTACATTGATGAGCTAGAATACACGGGCGTCTTTGCCGCCCAAGAAATCCTTGGCCAGTTCGTCTCCCTCGCCGGTCTCGTCTACGCCTTCGATGTCGGCCCCGGCGGCAACATCGCCACGCCTCCCGAAAACAAAATCTGGAGCGACGTCGTCGGCGGCATAGACTGGGGCTACACCAATCCCGCCGCCGCCCTCGTCTTCGGCCTCGACGGCGACGACCGCGCCTGGCAGCTCGACGAATACTACCAGCGCCGCGCCAGTCTGCAAGAAGCCCTCATTCCCGCCATCCTCGACCTCACCCGCCGCTATCGCGTGCGCCGCTGGTACTGCGGTCCCGACGAACCAGAACACATCGCCGCCCTTGCTCAGGCCCTTGCCCACGCCGGACTTCCCTCCCAAGCTTTGCGCGCCAACAATGCTGTGCGCGCTGGCATCCAAACGCTCACCAGTCTGCTCGCCTGCCGTACCGACGGCACACGCGGCCTCCACGTCGCTCCGCGCTGCGTCAACACCATCACCGAATACGGCAGCTACCAATACACCAGCCTCCAGAGCGACCAGCGCGACTCCTCCGAACTCCCCCTCAAGCGCAACGACCACGCCCTCGACGCCACCCGCTATGCCCTCCACACTGCCCTCGGCCAGTCCCGCGCCACCACCGCCTACCTCGACACCCTCCAGCGCCGCGTAGATCGCCAGCTAGATCGCCGCATCATAGACACCACCCTCACCGAATAACCGATCCCCTACGGCCCTGCCATCCGCCACATCGGCCATTCCGGCCACTAGTGGGGCAGACATTCCCGTCTGCCAATATCGCAAAATCGGCAACTCCGGCCACTGCCCAAGGAGGAGCACACCTATGTCATCGCGCCTTCCGGCCACATCGGTCACTGCTCCTGTTCCGGCCAACAGCCAACGCCCAGCGTCTCCACGGCCACATCGGCCATTGGCATCTGCGGCGAAAACGGCGAAAAAATTCTCAGCCCCATCCATCCGTTCGTCCCACGCGGCTTTGTCGCGCCGAGATCACCCGTGGCATGCGTACCGAGCGTTACCCTTATCACCCTGCTCGCCTCTCCGCGCACATCAAAAAAATCGGCAGAATCGGCAACTGCCACACATTCACAATCGGCCACTCTGGCCACTGCTACCAACACGAAATCGCGGCGAAAACGGCGAAAAAACTCCCCTCAAGTCCAGCCACCTCCCGACATTTGCCCCCACACCGCCGCAAAAATCGGCAGAATCGGCAACTGCCACACATTCACAATCGGCCAAATCGGCCACTACCCTTCAGCCGAGAGTGCGCACACTTCCAGCCAAAAATCAGCGAAACAGCACATTGCGCCCCGCTCGCCATCCTGCTACAATACTCCCCACTTCCGAACAGGCAAGCCGAATCCGTTCGCTGGCCTGCCACCGCAGCACACAGAAAGCACACAGAAAGAGGCATCACATGGGCATCTTCCGATCATCGCCGCGCGTCCCAGCCGGTCGCCGTCTTGGGCGCGACCTCGCCCACCACGAACACGCCGGCTGGCGCAAACTCGTCCTCGTGCGCCACGGCCAGACCGACTTCAACGTCAAACATCTCCTGCCAGGCCAGCTCCCCGGTATCCCCCTCAACGACGAAGGCCAGCGCGAAGCGCAAGCCACCGCCGCCGCCCTGCGCGACCTGCCCATCACCTCCATCATCGCCTCGCCCCTTGAACGCACCATGCAAACCGCAGGTTACATCAACGCCAGCCGTGGGCTAGAGATCCGCCAGGACCGCGACCTGCTCGACACCGACTACGGCAAGTTCAGCGGCCAATCCTACGAAGCCCTGGATAAAAGCGACCCTGCCTGGCAGCGCTTCACCACCGATCCCCTCCATGCCCCCAAAGGCGTCGAGAGCTTCGCCGCAGTCCAGCAGCGCGCCGTCCGTGCCGCCGAACGCTGGCGCCATGCCCCAGATGCCGGTGAATGGGTTGCCCTCGTCACCCACGCCGACCTCGTCAAGATGATCGTCGCCCACTACGTCGGCATCCCCCTGGCAAACGTCCCCCTCATCAGCATGGACAACGCCTCCGCCTCCCTGCTGGTCTTCCACCCCGCCGCCAAACAACCGCCCACCCTGCTCTGCTTCAACTGGACCTCGCCCGCCCTCTGGCTCGCCGCCGCCAAACACGCCTGAGGCAGGCGCTTACGTAATCGGATATGTCACCAGATGGTACAGCCCAAACAACAGCAACAGCAGCGCAAAAGCCAGCACCACTGCCCGCAGCGCATGCCATTCAAAGCGCTCGGCGATGGCCACCAGCAGCAGCACCACCGCCAGAAACACCGTATTCAGCACGTAATCATCGCTGTGCTGGTTGGCGTCCTGCCCCTGCGCGAAGGTCCGTGTTGCCGCCGCCTCCAGTTGCGCGCCTTGCTGCTCCAGGCTGATCTTATACTGCGGCATAAACGTCGGTCCTGGCGGCGCATTCGACGACGTGAACGGATTCGTCGCCAGCCAAGCGTTGAACGCGGGCAGATACTCCGCTCGGAACCGCCGCTGATAGATATCCGCCAGCTTTGTCTCACCCCGCGAATACGCATTCAGCCACTCGTCGAACAAGTTCACATCATAGATCCGCAACTGCCCACCCAGCGTTGTCGCGCGGCTCGCCTGCGCCCGCAGCGTGCTCGCCTGCGCATACAGCGTGGACTGTGTCCCATTCCAGCGCGCCGCCTGATAACTGCTCCATGCCGTCGCCACCGCCACCACGCCCAGCAGAACCGCCGTCGCCACCTGAAACCAGCGCTCGATGCGCTCATGCCGACTCAGCCTTGGTTTCTGCTCTGGAACCGCCCCATGCGCCTGTTGCCCGCTGGCGACCTGTGCGTCAGCCTGTTGTCCATGCGCCGCCGGGAGGCGTGCGTCAGCCGCCGCATCGCCTTGTTCTTCCTTTTTGCTCGCGCTCATGGCCAGTTCGTCGCCTCCAGCGTCAGCGCCGCGAATTACGCATTCCTGCTGAGAGCACCCTACCACCATCACCGCAAGATGCTTTCCACAGTCGCCGGACCAAGAGACAATCGGCAGACAAAACAACACAGCTATTGCGCGCAACAGACAAGGATGTTAGCCTGCGTATATGAACGGTTGCTCCAATCAAGAGGGGAAGGCTCATCATGATCTGTCGCAAATTCTCGC
The DNA here is from genome assembly GCA_030167145.1 of Ktedonobacterales bacterium. GTDB lineage: Bacteria > Chloroflexota > Ktedonobacteria > Ktedonobacterales > JADMIN01 > SMAG-U1939. Next base: position 3,530,824 of record CP126532.1, read on the forward strand.
GCACGAAAGTCCTTATCGCGCCGCTTGCCGCCCTTGTGCTTGCGCTCGCGGGCTGTGGTACCACCACCGTCACAATCATCCAGGGCGGCAGCACGCCCGCCGCCACCGCGACACCTGCCGCCACGGCGACACCGCAATCGCCCTGTGTCGCCCTCATCCCTGGCGCAGCTCCTTTCTCCGGCCTCGGCTCCGTGCCAGGCATGCAGATGCCCACTGGAACCTACATCAGCGCGGCAACCACCAGCGGCGGGAACGCGGGCCAATACGGCATCAAGACCTATCAACTCTGCTTCCAGGGCAGTGAATCGGCGATTGATGGCAATAGCTCCACCATCAGCGGCCTCGCCCAATCCGGCTGGAAGCGCAACAACCTCTTCCCCGATCCCAGCAACGCCTCATACCTGGACTATTGCAGCAACGCGCACCAGTGCCTGAATACCAGCGGATCATCCAAGCCGTTCAGCTTCGTCGGCTTCGATCAGTTCGCCAGCCATAGCGGCGGCTACACCACCTTCAGCTTACAGGTTGCCACAATTGCCGCGCCCTCCTGCTTGAACGACCCGCAATACTACTCCGGCACACCCAAATATACCCTCTATGAGGATGGCAGTAGCGCCGCCAGCAGCAACCCCACCTACCACTTCCAGATGCCGCCCGGCACGCGCGTCAGCACCTTCCAGGGCGGCGGCACTGCTGGCTCAACCTACGCCTACTTCTGTAGCGCAGGCACCCAGGCCACCGTCGTCGCATTCCTCAAGCAGGCGATGCAGAACGACGGCTACACCATCTCGAACGCATCGGCTAGCGGCTTCGATGCGGCGACCGGCTCGAACCCGACCTACTCCATCACGGTCAGTGTGGCCAACCCAAACAACTACTACCTGCGCATCTTCGTCCCGATGTGATCGTGCCCTAGCGCCAGCGAGCACACATCCGGCTTGCGTCCCCGTGTCGTAACGATACCGTAACGGCGTGGGGACGCTGCTCTGGTAACATAAGCCTGAAGATAACATAGCCTGAAGACGGATGGCTGTGTTTATGACATGACCTGTCATATCCTGGCAAGGCATGCTAGCCGCGACGGTTCGCAGTGCTGGGACGATCACTGGAGGGTATTGATGAGGGCTTCGATAGCTCGCACGTTAGCCTGGGGGCTGTGGTCAGTTGATGTGGCGCTCGTCATAACTGCTGGCGTCTTCTTTTCACTTCTTCCAATCACACCCCAAGACCACTTCGGCGCGTTGACCATGATTACCGCCTTTTCGGCCTTTCCGCTCATCGGCGCGATCATCGTCTCACGCCGCTGGCAGAACGCCGTAGGCTGGATTTTCTGCGTGCTTGGCGTCGGCTCAGCAATCACCTCGGTGAGCGCCGCCTCGGTCCAATATTTGCTCATCAACGGCGCTGATAACGCCCTGGGCACACGCCTGCTCGATACGCTTGGCAATACCGTCTGGCCCATCAACGTCGGCCTTGGCATCCTCTTATTGCTGCTCTTTCCGAATGGCAAGCCTTCTTCCGCGCGCTGGCGGCTTGTCGTCTGGCTCGATGTCGCCGGCATCGTGAGCATGTCCCTCAGTTCCACCCTCATGCCCGGACCGCAGGAAAGCGGTGGTCGCGCCATCAATCCGCTCGGCATCCCTGGGGCCAAACCGCTGCTCGATGTAGTCCAGCTTGTTGCTACTGGTCTGGTGACGCTGCTCGTGCTGGCTGCGGTCCTCTCGCTGATCGTGCGCTATCGCCAGACCACACGTGAGCAGCGCCAGCAGATCAAGTGGTTCGTCTTCGGCGCAATCTTGATGGTGGGCCTCGTTGCCGTGAGTGCAGTGCTCATCCCTGAATCCAGCTATCTGAGCAATATTACCTTTGGGCTTGGCGTCCTGATGCTCCCACTGGGCGCCGGCATCGGCGTGCTCAAATATCGCCTCTATGATATTGATGTCATCATCAACCGCGCGCTGGTCTACGGCTCGCTCACGCTCATCCTCGCCCTAGTCTACATCGGCGGCGTCATCGGCATGCAACGCGCCATAGATACCGTCACCCACCAGCAGTCTTCGCCCGTGGCCATCGTCATCACCACGCTGGTCATCGCCGCCCTCTTCCAGCCCTTGCGCCGCCGCATCCAGACCTTCATTGACCGCCGCTTCTATCGCGGCAAGTATGACGCCGCCAAAACCGTCGCCCAGTTCAGCGCGGTGGTGCGCAGCGAAGTCAGCCTCAGCGAGCTGAGCGAGCATCTGGTCGCGGTGGTGGAAGAAACGATGCAACCCGCCCATGTCTCGCTCTGGCTCAAACCAACCGAAACCCGCCACGACGCCTAATAGTGCCGCGCCCCACGAGCGTGCGTCTATTGACGCCTGGCGCGCCGCGCGTGTACGATGACGCCCGGACTCACATGCTTTCATCCCTAACCTAATGAGGCTTGCCACATGCTGACCGATGGCGTTCAGCGCATAGACCACGTCGCGATTGTCGTCCGCAATCTCGAAGCGTCCCTGCGCTTCTACCGCGACACCCTAGGTATCGCCCCCTCGCGTGTGCTCGATTTTCCCCAAGAGGGCGTGCGTATCGCCTTCCTGCCGATGGGCGGGCCGGGCGGCAGCGAGATCGAACTGCTGGAGCCGCTGAACCCCGAAACCGGCGTCGCGCGCTTCCTGGAAAAGCGCGGCGAAGGGCTGCACCATATCTGCCTCCAGGTCGCCGATATTGACCGCGCCCTACGCGAGCTACAGGCCGAGGGCACACCCGTCTTGGATGCCGTTCCGCGCCCGACGGCTGAGGGGCGCGGCATATTCGTTCACCCTAAGGGCACCAGCGGCGTGCTGCTGGAACTGGTGCAGCGCGCGGACGCCGAATCCGACATAGACGACACAACCACCACACCATAACGCGGAGCAGAAATGAAGACCACACGCGAGAAGATCGAAGAATTGCGCCAGTTGCGCGAACAGGCGCTGCTGGGCGGCGGCAAGAAGCGCATCGAAGCGCAGCACAAGAAGGGCAAGCTCACTGCCCGCGAGCGCATTGACCTGCTGCTGGACCCCGGCACCTTCCAGGAATTGGACATGTTCGCCACCCACCGCAGCACCGATTTCGGCCTGGATGAGCAGAAGATTCTGGGTGACGGCGTGGTGACGGGCTACGGCAAGATCGAAGGGCGGCTGATCTACGTCTTCTCGCAGGACTTCACCGTGTTTGGCGGCTCGCTGGCCGAGGCACACGCCGAGAAGATCTGCAAGATCATGGACCTCGCCCTGAAGAACGGCGCGCCCGTCATCGGCCTCAACGATTCCGGCGGCGCGCGCATCCAGGAGGGCGTCGTGAGCCTGGGCGCCTATGCCGACATCTTCTTGCGGAATACACTGGCGAGCGGCGTCGTGCCGCAAATCTCGGCGATTCTGGGGCCATGCGCGGGCGGCGCGGTCTATTCGCCCGCCATCACCGATTTTATCTTCATGGTCGAGGGCACGAGCCATATGTTCGTCACCGGCCCAAACGTCGTCAAGACAGTGACGCATGAAGAGGTGAGCTTCGAGGATCTGGGTGGCGCGACGGTTCACAACGCCATCAGCGGCGTGGCGCACTTCTCCATGCCCAGCGAGGCCGAATGCCTGCGCGCCATCCGCACCCTGCTCGGCTACCTGCCCGCGAACAACATGGATGACCCGCCCCTGCTGACAAACGACGATCCCGCCAGCCGCGCCGACGAAGACCTGGACGACATCGTTCCCGATAACCCTAACCGCCCCTACGATATGAAAGAGGTCATCAGGCGCATCGTGGATCGCGGCTCGTTCCTGGAGGTGCAGGAGCAGTGGGCCAAGAACATCGTCATCGGCTTTGCGCGTTTCAACGGGCGACCGGCGGGCATCATCGCCCAGCAGCCAATGAATCTCGCTGGCGTGCTGGACATCAACGCCTCGGATAAGGCGGCGCGCTTCGTGCGCTTCTGCGACTGCTTCAACATTCCCATCGTCACACTCGAAGATGTGCCGGGCTTCTTGCCGGGCGTGGGCCAGGAGCACGGCGGCATCATCCGCCACGGCGCGAAGCTGCTCTTCGCCTATTGCGAGGCCACCGTGCCAAAGGTGACGGTGATCACCCGCAAGGCCTACGGCGGCGCCTACGATGTGATGAGCAGCAAGCACGTGCGCGGCGACATCAACTACGCCTGGCCGACGGCGGAGATCGCGGTGATGGGCGTGGACGGCGCGGTGAACATTATCTTCAAAGATGAGATCGAGCATGCCGCAGACTCCGAAGCAAAGCGCGCGGAGCTGGTAGCCTACTACCAGGAGAAGTTCGCCAACCCCTACATCGCCGCCGCGCGCGGCTATGTGGACGAAGTGATCGAGCCGCGCCACACCCGCGAGAAGATCATCGTCGCACTGGAAATGCTGAAGAACAAACGCGACACGAATCCGCCCAAGAAACACGGGAACATCCCACTATGAAACCACCGCATTCCGCCACATCGAAGAAACAGAACAAGCCCAGAGTGACACGCACTGCGGCAGAGCAACTCCTGCGAACCCGCGAGCGCATCATGCGCGGACGCACCTTCGCGGACGATTCCACGGATTTGCTTCGCGCGGCGCGTGATGAACGGATGGAACATCTGTAACGAAAGATCGCCTGATATCTACATATCCACCAACAGGTCCAGCCCCTCCACCTGATCGCGCTCGAAGGTCTTGAGGCTGATGCCGTGCAGATAGTTGCAGACCTCCTGGCGGGGCCAGCGCTCCTCCACGCTCAGCCGCACAATCTGGCGCATCCGTGGGCGCATCCAGTCAATCCGCGCGCTCAGTTCGCCGCGTGTCACCATGCGCGGCGTGCCATCCACCCGCAGAAACACCAGCGTCGCGTCGGCCTCCGCACGCGGCACCGCGCGCAAAAATTCGCGAATCAGCCGCCGCGCCTCAAGGCGCAGTTCCGCAGCATCTACTACCCGCGCGCCCATTCCCACTCCCCTTGCGGCGCTCATCCCTGCCGCCGCTGTCCCTGCGTCCATATCGCCAGCGTCGCCCTGCGCCACCCGTGCGCCTGGCCGCTCCTGCTCCGCGCCATGTTCTCCGGCATGTTCTCCCGCGCGCCCGCCCTCATCGGGCCTCCCCGCCACACCACCATGCGGCTGTTGCTGCTGTTGTGGCTGTTGCCGCAGCCGCCGCTCATCTTGTCCCCACATCGCGCGCCTCCCCTGGAATTCGGCTGGTCCGCGCGACACGCATCCTCGCCTCGCCGCGTTCCCTCCCTTTCTATCACTATAGAACATAATTTCTAAATCGTCAATGGTTGAGCGCGCGAAATGGGGCGTGATACGAGACGCCCCATTCGCCCGATTGCACACACTCCGCATGTGCTGCTCTCGCTTACCGCCCTGTCGCGCGCATCCAGCGTCCCATCATCATCCCGCCGCCTCGCCGTCCGCGCCCGAGTCCACGCCCAAACTCACCCCGGAACCCACGACCGAACCCACGCGCAAACTCGCGCCCGTATCTGAGGCCAACATTGGTGTTCGCGCCACGCCACAGCCGCGTCAGCCAGATCCCCATGAAGCCAAGCGTGGTCACCGCTGCCAGCGCTACCTTCGTCGCATCCACGATGGGCTGTACGCGCACTCCCTCCGGCGTGACGATCACTGCCGCCACTGGACGCCCCGACCCACCGCCGCCGCCGCCGCTGCCCTCGCCCTGACTCCGCCCGGAACCATCTGGCGCGGTGCCACTGCCGGTGCCGCTGCCCATGCCGATCCCCGTGAAGATCTCCGCGCAGGGGATGATCGTCGTGTCGCCGCGTACGATTGGCTCACCATAGACACCCCGTACACTCAGCGTTTCCAGCAGCCGCCGCAGCGCCATATCCGTCGCGGCGATGTTCGCTGTTGGCGTCGTTCCCGCCATGGTCGTTCGCTCACCAAGCTCTTGTGTCATTGCATACGCTCCTTTCGCGTGTTGAATCTCTCGCTCACTTGAAACGCCAGAAGACTTGCTCCCGTGGCCAGCGCCAGCGCGACCAGCACCCATCGTGTGAGGTTGCGAATTGGGATGCGCTTCACGCGCGTGCCATCTCGCGCCTCCACTGCCACGGGCCGCGCCCATGCCAGACCCCCGCCGGGCCAGTCCAGCGCCGTCACCCGCGCAATCGGCGTGACGACCTGACTACCCGTCGTAATCGGCTCTCCCCGCAGCGTCTCGTTGCGCCACCGGGGAAAACCTCCTTCTCGCGCCATCGGTTCATCCCTTCTCGTTCTCGATTTCAACATGGGTGTATTCCATGCCGATGCGCATTGCGCGCACAATCAATGCCGCCATCCCCGCGCGCTTGTCCATCCTCCCCACTTTCGTGACGCGCGTGTGAGCCGTGCGGCGTGATATACTACTGCGGTTTCGCGCACGCAATCCGCGCGGATTCTGAACAGAAGAGAACACGGGCGACAGTGCGTAGGTGAGCGGGCATCCCTCCCCGTCCCGAATGCACCCGTTGCCCATGCCAGAGAGAGCGAGAGCAGAGCACTCCTATGGGCCTTACCGTCGGCATTATCGGGCTGCCGCAATCCGGCAAGACAACGCTCTTTAACGCGCTGACCCGTGCGGGCGCGCAGATCTCCGGTTACCCCACCAGCACCGTGCAGGCCAACCGCGCCGTGGTGGAGGTGCCGGATGAGCGGCTGGCGCGGCTGGCGGAGATCTTCAATCCGCGCAAGATCGTGCCGACCACGGTGGAGTTCGTAGACGTAGCGGGGCTTGGGCAGGCAAGCGAGGACACCAAGAAACAGGGTTTGAGCGCCGAGTTCATCGGGCATATCCGCAATGCCGACGCCCTGGCTGTCGTCGTGCGCTGCTTCAGCAATCCCGCCGCGCCACATCCCGCTGGCAGCGTGGACGCTGAACGCGACCTGAACGAACTGCTGACCGAACTCACGCTGACGGATCTGGCGACAGTGGAGAAGCGCGTCGAGTCTGCGGGACGTAAGGCGAAGTCGGGCGATAAGAAGGTGATCGAAGAGCTAGACTTCCTCAAGCGGCTGCGCGACGGGCTGAGCGAGGGCAAAACCGTCGCTGACATGTCGTTCTCCACGCCAGAGCAGGCGGTGCTGCGCGAGCTATTCTTGCTCACGATGAAGCTGCGCTTCTACGTGGTGAACGTCAGCGAAGACGCGCTGGCCGAGGCGGGAACGCTGCTGGCGGGTGATGCGCCCGCGCCGGAGGGGGGCGAGCTGGCCTGCGTAGCGGCGGTGCGTGCGCGTGCGCGGGCCGAGGGCGCGGAGGTGGTGGCCGTTTCGGCGAAGCTGGAGGCGGAGTTGGGCGAGCTGCCACCGGAGGACGCGGCGGAGTATCTGGGCGCGCTTGGGCTGCCGGAACTGGGTGCGGATCGCGTGGTGCAGGCGGGATATCGCGCGCTGAACCTGATCTCGTTCCTGACGGCGGGCGAAGATGAGGTGCGCGCCTGGACCGTCACGCGCGGCTCAAAAGCACCGGTCGCCGCTGGCAAGATCCACACCGACTTCGAGCGCGGATTCATCCGCGCCGAGGTGGTGCATTACGATGACCTGATGGCCGACAGCGGCTCCATGAAGACCGCCCGCGAACACGGCCACATCCGCCTTGAGGGCAAGGACTACGTCGTGCGCGACGGTGACATCATCGAGTTTCGCTTCAACGTCTCACGATAGGATTGACCAGCAGATGGGCGTCCGCCGGATGGGCGTCCGCCGGACGCCCCTACGTATCTGCCACGTGGGCAGGTTAGCCGCCGATGGAGACCTGGCTGTAGAGCAGCGCATCCTGGAAGGTGACCGGTCCGCCCTGCGAACAGAGATTCATCCAGCCCTTGGAGAACGACTTGTCCACGTCTTTGGCTGGATCGCCGACCGGGTTACCGTTGATGTAGAGTTGGAAGCTGTTGCCATTGTAGAGCACGCCGATGACGTAGTGCGCCGCCAGGTCGAGCGAAGGGATTCCAGCGGGCGTCAAGGGAACTATCTGCGGGGTACCACCTGCGTCAATGACTTTGTAGAAGGTCAGCGTAGACGGCGAGACCGCGAGATAGTAGCCAGTAAGCTGGTTCGTGCCGCCACCCAGCGAGACTGTGCCCTGGCGAATGCCCAGCACCGCTGTCCCGTTTGTCCCCGGCGCGACCAGCACACTGGCATAGCCAGCGGCGAGATTCGGCTGTGGCGCGTAGACGCAGCCCAGCGTATTCGCCTGGGTCGGCGTGATGGTGAGGCTGCTGGCGCTGGCCCCGCAGGTCAGGGTTGTATTGTCGGCGGTCTTCCACTGGATGGAGCCATTAGTATCGCAGGTCGGCGCGACATCGCTTATCAACGGATTGCTCAGCGATACGGACGCAGGCAGCGGTACGCAGGTCGCGTCGTCGGTGATCTGGAGCGTTGTGCCTGCCGCACAGAACGGAATCGCCGCCGTCGGCGGCAGCGTGGGGGTAATCGCGGGGCCGGTGGCCGTGGCCGTCACGGTTGGCTGAGCGGTGGTGGCCGTGGCCGTCGCTTTGCCGGTGCCGCCACCGTTGCCGTTGAAGCGATTCGCCAGCCCGATGCCGCCGATGATCGCCACCAGCAGCAGCACGGCGGCCAGCGCGGTGACGAGCACACGCCCAGATCCGCCTTTGGGTTTCGGCTGTGGCGCGGGCGATGGATTCCACTGCGGCGCGGGACCTTGCTGTGTCTGCATCGGCGGCAGTGGTGGCGGTGTGGCGGCCATGGTGGTGGCGTCGGCGATGGGATTCGATGAGGGCGCGGCGAGCCTGCCCGCGGCGGCCTCGCGCAGCGCCAGACCAAACGCGGCGACGGTAGGATAGCGCTGCGCCGGATCTTTGGCCAGCCCGCGATTGATCACCGCCTCCACGGCAGGCGAAACGGCCGGGTTCAGCGCGTGCAGCGAAGGCGGTTGCTCATACAGGTGCGCGCGGGTCAGCGCGGCCAGTTCACCGTCGAAGGGGGTGCGCCCCGCCAGCAGTTGGAAGGCCATCACCGCCAGCGCATACTGGTCACTGGCGGCGGAGAACTTGCCGTTGAATTGTTCGGGGGCCATATAGAGGAAGGTACCCGTCACCTGCGTGCGCCCAGAGGTATCCACGCCGCGTGCCACGCCGAAGTCGGCGAGCAGCACATGCCACTGACCGTCCTCGACACGAATCAGCACGTTACCGGGTTTCACATCGCGGTGAATGATGCCGCGCTCATGCACGTATTGCAGCGCGCTGGCGACCTGGCTGATGAGGTCCACGGCGAAAGGGACGGGCGCGGGGAGCTTGAGCGGGTGTTTGCCGTTGCCCTTGATGGCGTCGGCCAGCGAGCCGCCGGGAGCGTAGTCCATGATCAGGTACAGCAGATCGCTCTGCACACCGTAATCATGCACCGGCAGGATGTTCGGGTGCGTCAGGTTGGCCAGCGTCTTGGCTTCGCGCTCGAACTGCTGGCGCACTTCGCTGGTGTCTTTAGAGTGGAAGGCGGCGTCATCCACGCTGACGACTTTGACGGCCACCTGACGGCCCAGGTTGATCTGCTCGCCCAGGTAGACCTCGCCCATGCCGCCCGCGCCAATCTTGCGGATTAGTCGGTATTTGCCGTCCAGCACCTGTCCATCGAGGTTTAACATGCCACCGTCCCTCCCACCTCTGCCGTACCGCCGCGCCAACGAACGCCGCGCGCAAGTCAGTATAGCAGAGATTGGCGCGCCGTGGGAGATCCCCCTGATGTATTAGACGTGCGGCATAGTGGCCCGGTTCCATCGCTTGGGGTCACGCGGCTGGCGGAACCCGCACAGCGAGGGGGCGTGATGCCCGCCGCAGCGCCCACAGCGTCCCGCTCTGGATCGTCAAGGTGACCAGAATAGCGATGACGAAGGCGGAAGCGATGCCAGTGTGTCCCAGCAAGAGGGCCAGCGTGAGGAAGAAGCCCGCAAAGGCGAAGAGGCCGAGCAATAGCCCGCGCAGCACACCGATTGCCGCCGCTGGCCCCTGCTGCTGCTGCGCGAAGATCGCCAGGATCGCCGCATAGAGCGGGAACGGCGCGAGCAACCCAGTCAGGTGCGGGCCAAGGATGGGCGCGGCTTCGGTCAGCAGCACCACGAAAGCTGTAGCGACCACCATCCGCACGGGCAAATCCCAGGATGGCAAGCCGCTCTTCGCAGGGCGCGGCGCTTTGGCTACGGCGCGCGGCAGCAGCCGCAACGACAGAGCCAGCGCCGCGACAACCACCAGAAACAGCGGCACAGGCGGCAGGGTCAGCATGTGCAGCGCGAAGGTCGCCGCCGCGAAAGCGAGGCAGGCCACCGCAACTGTCAACGGCCATCCCGCGCGCAAGGCCAGCCAGCCGTAGGCCAGGCAGAACGCCGCCTGCGAGATCGCGCCCGCGAGCACGCCGGTTGCGGCGGCGGCGGCGAAGCTGGCGCCGTGGCTGAGCGCGAGGAACAAGGTGATCGGCCCGGAGGTCAGTGGCAGCCCGACGAGCCAGCCGCTCACCGCCGTGCCCCAACGGCGTCCGGCGAGGCTGGCGGCGGCGATCAGCGTAGGCGTCAGGATCAGTTTCAAGGCGAGGGTGTTCATATCGGTGGGAAAGGCACTCCATCTTGGCGTTGCGGTGTCTTGTGCTGGCTATCATACACTGTGACAGGACTAGCGGGCCAGAGGGTTTGGCGAGAGTGCGGCATTGCTGCTATACTATTGGCAACGATAGTGGTGATGAGGCTCGCCCTTAACCGTGCCGGCTGTTTCGGCGGCGCTGATGGCTTCTACTCCGACATGCTGGGCCGCGTGACGTACACGCGGCGGGTGTCGCCGTAGAGGCCTTTTTGTTGCCTTCGCGGAGTACAGACTGAAAGGGACTGCGGGCGCATGCGACGATTGGCTCTGGTGTTCGCGGGTGGTTTCTGCGGCACCCTGGCGCGCTACCTGCTCTCTGCGCCGCTGCTGGCGCTCTTCGCGGCGCTGCTGCCTGGCTTTGGGCACGGCGCTATGCCCTACGACATCCTGGCGATCAACCTGACCGGCGCGCTGGCGTTGGGGTTGCTCTACGGCCTCTTCGAGCGCGGCGTGGCGCTGCCACCGGACCTGCGCCTGGCGCTGGGCACGGGATTCCTGGGAGCCTATACCACGTTTAGCTCGTTCGTCTATGGCGGCGATACGCTGCTGCTGGGTGGCGCGCTGCTGCCGGGGCTGCTCTATCTGCTGGGCAGCGTGGGGCTAGGCGTGGCGGCGGCGCACGGCGGGCATCTGCTGGCAGGAGCGGTGGCGGAGCGGCGGCGGCTCGCCCGGCGCGGCCTGGTGCGCACGCGCCGTGTCTGGCGGCATGTCCGCTCCATGCGTGCCCCACATGATGCGCTGCTGCCGCAACTGCTCGCGCGCCGTGGGCAGCGGCGGCATCTGGCGGGCGGCGCGACGGCGCACCCACACGCGGCGGTCTATCCACGGCGGGCGGCGAGGATACGGGCCGAAGCAGCGCAGCACGAAGTAGAAGAACTGGCGGACTGAGGGGCCGCGTTCACGTCAGATGCAGCGCACCAGAGCGGGCGTCCGGTGGACGCCCCTACGTAGCAGATGCCGGGGCGCGTTCGGCGCGGCGCTTCAGCCGTGCCAGCGCATCGGCGACGCCACGCTCGTAGCGCGAGCCACCGAGCCGCTCAAGCAGTTTGCCGCGCCATCCAGGCGGGAAGCTGAAGTCTCAGCCGAAGGTCAGACGCGAGGTTTCGGCGTCCAGCGGCTGCACGACGAGATGGTTGCGCAGCGCGATGCCCAGCGGCATCCTGGTATGCAGGTCGAGCGTATATTGCTGCTCGTCCACGCCTTCTACGCGGATGGTGACGGGCCAGCGTTTGCCTAATCCAGCGGCGCTGGCGCGAATGACCTGGCCGGGCGTGGCTGGCCCTGGCGGCGTCACCGATTCGGTGCGCGCGTCCCACCATTCGCCATAGGTTTCCGGCGCGCAGAGCAGCGCCCACACGCGCTCAGCCGGGGCCATGACGGTCGCCACCGGGCAGACTGCTAGCGTCACCGAATTGCTCCTTCTGTATAAAGCCATCCCAACAAAGCCATCCCAACAAAGCCATCTCAATTATTGGCGTCATTGTAGCGCGCCAGCTTGGCGAAAACAATGGACCCGTCCGCCACGCACAACCACGTAGGGGCGTCCGGTGGACACCCGTCACACGGTGGACGGCCTTTATTCCTCGATGCGCGGCGGACCCTGGCGGATGCGCGTGCGGATGTCGGTTAGCTCGTTCGGCGCTTCCCACATCGCTTCCATCCACCACGTCGCGCCCGCCTCGGCGAAGGAGTGTACGGTGTCCGCCGCTTTCGCGGGGATGTCGCCGGGGGTGCGGCCCTCGCAGACGATGTCGAACGGGGTGGTTTGTGTGCGGCGCTCGGCGATGTAAGCGCGCATCTCGCCGATGTCCGCCGGGGTGATCTCAGCGCCGCTGCCGTCGGGGTTGCGCTTGTTGGGGAGCAACCCGTCGTAGCGCAACACGCGGTCCATAGATTTGGCGCTGGGCCAGAGGCCGACGACCCAAATGGGGATGCGCGGCGATTGAACGATCGGCGGCAGGAAGGTCATTTCCTCTAGCTGATAATGTTTGCCGGTGTAGCTGAAGGGCTTGCCGCTCCACAGGCCAGTGAGGATGGCGAGGCTCTCATCCAGCAGTTCGGCGCGCGTCTTGCGGTCGGTTGGCTCGCCGACTTTGCCGAAGCCGCCATCGTCTATCGCGCCCAGTCCCACCGGCAGTACCAGCCGCCCATGCGAGAGGTGATCGAGGGTCATCGTCTCGCGGGCGATCTTCCACGGGCGGCGGCGCGAGAGCGGGGTGAGCATCGCCCCCAGCCGCACGCGCTCGGTTCGCATCGCCATTGCTGCCATCGTCACCCACGGATCGAACATCGCCCCCACGCCTTCGATGCAGATGCCATCCCAATAAAATGCCCCATCCCAGCCCGCCGCTTCGATCTCATGGGCCAGTTCGGCGATGGTCTCCACCTCGTCCCCGCGTGGAATGATGAACCCATACCGCATGTTCGCGCTGCTCCTCTCGTGTGGTCGTGTGTGGCCGCGTGTCGTGCCAACTCTGGCAGTGTACGCAGTGAATGATGACATGCAATGTCATATTTCGCGGTCATATTTCGCGGTCATGTTTCGCGCGGCGGCGCAGTGGCCGCAGTGGCCGCAGTGGCCGCAGTGGCCGCAGTGGCCGCAGTGGCCGCAGTGGCCGCAGTGGCCGCAGTGGCCGATGGGTGTAGTTGCCGATTCTGCCGATTTGCACAGTGGTATGGGGGTGTATGTCGGGAGATGACGGGAAATGGGTGGAGAATTTTCGCCGTTTTCGCCGCGGTTTCGTGCTGGTTGGAGTGGCCGGAGTTGCCGATTTTTCGACACGGGCAGACAGGAATGTCCGCCCCACCAGTGGCAAGAAGTTGCCGATTCTGCCGATTTTTGATGGCGCGGATGGCAAAGTAGGTGGTAGAGGGAGTTCTCGGCCTGAAGCGCCGAGGGTAATCCCGTGCGAACAGTTCGCGCAGGGGGCGAGTGGATGGATCGAGCGGGTGAGTTTTTTTTTCGCCGTTTTCGCCGCGAATCGCGGTGGCCGGAGTGGCCGGAATGGCCGATATGCGAGTTGCCGATGCTGCCGATTTGCGCAGTTGTGTGCGAGTGGTGAGAGTAGTTTGCGCGAGCAGACATTCTTGTCTGCCCCACTGGTGACTGAAGTGGCCGCAGTGGCAGGATATGGTGTGCAAGCATGCTGGCTCTATCAGTGGCTGGAGGTGTCAGTTGCCGATTCTGCCGATTTTGTAGGTTCACGCGCATTGCTCGTTGCGGTGGGAGGTGGGAACCGCATGAGAGAAGTGTAGCATGCGAGGGGGAGGCAAGGTGGGAGGCAAGGTGGAAGTTGGGGCGGTCGAATGTGGTCACGTGTGGACACGTGCGGACGCGAGTGCGGGAGGCGGCGAGGTCGGGCTGCGGTGTGAGCGGCGTCACCGACCGGGCGTATAACTATAGGGGGACGAGGGCTGTATGGAGGAGGGGAAAGATGACAGCCGATGACTTGCGAGGGGACACGAGCACTCAGCCAGCCGAGGATACGCAACCAGCGCGGCTGCCTGCGGGCGCGGCGCACCGCCGGTGGGGGATGGCCCGCATGCTGTTGGTGGTGAGCGCAGCGCTTCAGGTCGTGACGTTTTCTCTTCCTTGGGAACACGTCAACATCGTAGGCGCCCACATTGCGCTTGATTACAGTGTATCCACATTTATCACTGATGTCCCGGTCAATGAGGTCCTCTACGCTTTTCGATCAGTAGGACTAGCTACACCACACCCGATGCTTGCGGCAGTCTTCTGGGATGTGTTCTGGAGGGGCGCGTTGCTCTTTATCGGCTTTTGGCTTGTGCTGGCATTCTGCCTTGCAAAGCGATGGGCGCTCCGCTGGTTGCTTGCGGTGCTGTATGGACTGTGGCTGGTTTATACGACGGTGCTAGCGCTGTCTTTCATCATGACGGCTCATGCAATCAATACCGGAACATATGCGGTGTCGAATCATCCGGCGTGGTGGGAGCAATATGTGCGTGTCGTCGTGACACTGTTCGGGGAAAGGCCCAGTTACAACCCCACCTCCCCAGCGTGGGGATTTTGGCTCTACGTCGGGGCGCTGGCGATGTGCTGGCTGGCGCTGGGACTGACGATCACTGCGCTGTTACGCAGCCGGAGCGCGGCGCGGGCTGTGAGTGACGAGCCGAAACGCGCGCGAAAGCTGCCAATTGCGGCCATTCTGGTGACGGTTGGGGCTGTGGTCTGGCTGGCGAGTGTTGTGGCGCTGCCGATGGCGGTGGCGGATTGCGGCAGACCGCTTGTGCCATGGGCAACAGGTGAAGCGCGGCGGGTCTGCCAGGCTAACTCGGCGATATATCCCTTCCAGTTGAGCGCATATAGCTTCTTCCTAGACCCCATGCCGGTGCTGGCAAACACCTCCTTTCTGCGGGGGGATGCCTACAGCCCTGGTAGCAGGATTCTTGGCGTGATTGGTTATTTCCGCAATTTTGGACTGCTGGTGCTGGCGATGTTCGCGACGCCGCTGGCGTTGGTGGCGGTGTGGCAGGCGCGGGCAACACGGGGACGGGTTGTATGGCTCTCGGCCTGGGCGGTGGTAGTTCTTGGTGAGACAGGGTTCCTGCTGCATTTGACGACGGAGGTGCTCTCGACGAACTTGCACCCGATATTCGCTGAGGGCATCGGGCTGGGGGCGGTGCTGGCGCCGCTGGGTGCGGCGCTGATCGTGGCGGGGGTGGCGCTGAAGTGGCTCCAGATGCGTCGAGATGGTGTGGGCGCAGTGCGGGGCGATACAGCAGCGTAGCCTGCGCCAGCTTTATTGTTTTCGCCGCGGATGGCAATTGCCGAAATGGCCCGTGTGGCGCATGCATGGGTGCGTGTTCTTCGCGGGAGGATTGGTCGCATCCAAGCAGTGTAGCATGCCAGGGCAGGTGAGGGATGTGGTCAGATGCGGTCGTAGCTGGACGGCGCTAGGTGCTACGGTGTGCTTGTTGGGATGGGTGGAGGCCTGCTGTTGCAGCTTCGCGCAGGCGCAGAAGTAGGGCGCGGTGGGCCGCGGAGAGCTGCAACGTGTTTGCGGTGATGCGGTCGAGGTCGTTTTCCAGCAAGGTGATGATGTGGAGCAGGCAGCGACGGATGTCGGATGCGTCGTGTCTGGGGAGGGTGGTGGCGAAGGAGGCGCTGAGGTCGTCTGAGGCGGTGGACTGGAAGAGATGAAGTGGGCGAGGGGCGTTGCGCGAGTAGCCATAAAGCTCGAAGAGACGTGAGCGGGCTTCGTTGAGGGATTCGATGGCGAACCAGAGATGAGCGCGTTCGAGATTGGCATCCACTTCTACGAGGTCGCGGATACAACGGTCCAGCAGGACAGGAAGGGAGAAAGCTTCCAGGCGGCTGTTGGCGCGGCCAGCGGCGGCGATAGTGTCAGCGTCAATGCGCCCCCAGAGCAGGCGCATGCTTGCGACGATACTAGGGCTGGTGGTAGCAAGCGGATGATAGCGGACGGAGAACTGTGTGAGGGAGGCAAGCACGATGTCGCCTTCGTCGGTGCGTTTGGGAATGATGAGGGCGGCGTGCTCGCCAATTGAAGTGAAGGTGTCGCAGAGGCGCTGTAGCTCGGCGGTGGGGTCGAGGGAAGCGCCATCTACGAGGACGATATCGAGATCGAGGTCAGAGCGGGGATGCCAGTTGCCACGGGCGAGCGAGCCGAAGAGGATGACGGCGAGCACGCGCGGGTCGGACTGGTAGTGTGTGACAATGGCGCGGAGCAGGCGCTGATGTGCAGGCGAGCCGGGGTAGGGAGGCGTTAGCGTCATGGTGCTATCTCCTGGGATGGCGGCACAACGGCATGGATGCCCATTCCAGTGTCGCATGCGGTCGGTAGCAGCGGCGCGCAGATTTCTGACGCAAGAGCGCCGGAGGTGAGATTGCGGACGTGCGTGCAGGTGGCGAGTCAGCGTGCGTGATTCCCAATCCGAAGAGCGGCGGTGGGAAACGCTGGCCCAGGATGTGCAATTGAATCCACGCATGATGTTGCTCAGATAGGTGCGCTCGTCCGGCGCGCTTGCGTCTATTGAGTGCAAACTGAGCACGGCAGTGTTGACTACAGTGGATACCCACAACGGAGATGAGCATGAGCGAAGCACGAGCAACAGAAAACCGAGCGGAGCAAGGGCGCACGGATCAATCGGTACAGCGTCAGACGGCGCCAAGTAGTATGGCGCTTCCGGCGGGGCGTATCGTGGACGCAGACGGCAAGGGCAAGACGCGCATCTCCAATGGCGTCGTCGCCAAGATCGCCGGTATTGCCGCGCGTGAGGTTGAGGGTGTCCACGAGCTATCGGCCAGCGGACTGACCAACCTGACCAGCCGCATCACCCGCAGCGATACGCGGGCGGTGGGCGTCAGTGTGGAGGTGGGCGAGCGCGAGGCCGCCGTGGACCTGGCGACAATCATGGACTACGGGGTGAGCATCCCGCAGGTGGCCGAGGCGGTGCGCCGTAACGTGATGGATCGCATCAACAGCATGACCGGGCTGGTTGTAAAGGAAGTCAACATAGACGTATCCGATCTTTATTTCGCGGAGGATGAGACGAGCGGCCAGCCGCGTGTCCAGTAATGCGAGGTGATGTGAGCGCATCGCCTCGCCCGCCGCGACGCGGCACCCATTGCCAGCCGCGCCCATCGTCGCATCCGATGCCACGGGCGCGGCATCGGCCAGCAGCCAGGGACATGATCGCCATGGGGACTTCATCACCTGCGCCAGTACGCGCGAAAGCGGCCAGCGCCACATCAAAGCGCGGCCGTACATCGCTCAGCCCCGTCGCGCTCGCGCAGGCGGTGATTCAGGCGGCGAGCGCCGTACCAGGGGTTGCAAGTGTGCGTTCGCGCGGGGCGGGTCTCGCGGCGACCTACGGCCCACACGCGCGTGTTGCAGGGGTCGCCATTGCTCATCCCACGCCGAACCAGCTCGCCATTGAGCTTCACATCATCGTCTCACTGGCTGACATCTCTCCGCCAGCGAGCGGCAGCGCGCAAGGCGCAGCCGCGCAGGGCGGGCAAGACATGCCCGTGTTGCTTGACATCGCGAGCCAGGTGCGTGGCGCGGTCTACAAGGCGATGCGCCGCCATGGCGAGCGACCGATTACCGTGGATGTTTGCATTGATGACCTGCAATGATGCCGCCTGTGCCGGGCGTCGGCGGTCGTAGCGCGGAGGGGGCGTCGCATGAACCTATTCAATCGCATCGCTATGGCTATCGTCGGCCTCATCCTGCTGTTCGTCGGCGTCATTGGCATCCTGCTTGTCAATGATGTCATACGCCCCACCGGCTTGAACTTCCTGTTGCTCTACAATTTCGCGCTCTTCATCGCAGCGCAGCGCGGGGCGGGATATGGCGTGACGCTGACAGTGACCATTATTCTCGCGGTCGCCGGGCTGGCGATTCTGGTTTTTGAGCTGTGGCCGCGCGGGCGCGAAGCGGCGCGCTATGTGGTGCGGGAGGATAACCTGGGCACGGTGACGGTTGAGCGTTCGAGCGTCGCTGATCTGGTGCGACACGAGGCCAAGAGCATGCCCGGCGTGCTGGAGGTGCAGCCGCAGGTGTCGAATGGACCAGATGGGCTGCATGTCTTCACGCGCGCCACCGTTGAACCGGAGTTCGAGGCTCCCGTGCTCGGACACGAGATGCAAGAGCGCATCAAAACGTCGGTCCAGACGCATATGGGTTTGCAGGTGGCAGAGGTGCGCATCGCCACCCAAACAGCCCCACTTGACCGGCGCAAGCGCCGCCGTGTGGCCTAGTGGCTGAGCGCGCGAATCGTCACGACAGCGTGTGAAGGGATGAGCAGCTATGCAATCGAACAGGGTTCTTGGTCTGGCTGTCGGCGTCGTGCTCGGCATTGTGTGGGCATGGCTGGGCTTTGGCGCGGTGCTGCTGGTGGCGGCGCTGGGCGCGGTAGGCTGGCTCATCGGTGGTATCGCCACTGGCGAGGTGGATGTGGTCAGCATTTGGGAGGGCCTGCGTGGCGGCAGCGGCGCCTGACCAGGGTAGCAGTGGCGGATGACGTGGAGCGGCGTCAATTAGGCGGATTCGCTGAAGGCACGGGCGCTTGCGCCTGGTGTTTGCGGTAGTAGCTCTGGCCGATCAGGCCGCCGAGCGCGCCCAGACCCGCGCCGAAGCCAGCGAACATACAGCCGAAGATCAGCATGAAGATAAGGGTAATGATGAGCGATCCTATCAGGTCGGAGGCATGAAGCTGACCTTTTGCTAGCAATGTGGCTGGCGAGAACAGGGCGATGCCCACGCCTGCCCCGAAGCCAGAGATAACGCCGGAGAGGACGGCGGACCCGATACTGCCGGTGCGTTGCGCCGTCAGGTGGCCGGACTCGACGAGTAGGCCAAGGATGGCGAGGAAGGCGACGCAGGCGCCAAGCGACAAGCCCGCGTCGGTGCTATGGGTGGCGGCGCTGAAGGCGATGAGCAGGGCGATGATGAGACCGACGCCGAGTGTGACACCGCCCAGGATCAGTCCAATACGAACCGCGATACCATCTGTTATCCGTGGCATGGATGCTCCTTGATGCTGATTATAGGTGCTGGCGGCTTCATCTGACCTACCAGCGACCAGTATACACCTCAGCCATTGATCATCGGCTGAAAGACCAGCCATTTTGCCGTGGCCGCGCGGCGTCTTCGCACGCCTTATTGTGTGTGGAGAGTGGAGTGCTATGCTGCATATATACGTGTGAGCGCGAGACGCGCGAACGTCTGGTAGCGCGTGCGAATGGATACGCTGCGCCGCGCTGAGAGGAGGGTACGTACATGGGAATCGTGTCGCGTGTGCGCGCCGTCCTGCGCTTCTGGCGCAGTCGCATTCCGCTTTGGCGGATGTTCTTCGGGGTGGTGGGGGTGCTCTTCGCGCTGCAAGCGGCGACGGTGGCGGTGCTCTCAATTATCGTCGCGCGGCGGCGCGAGCAGCGGCGGCCTATCCGCGGGTTCCCGTATCTGACGCTGCCAGAGGTGGGGGTAGGCACGAACCGCCTGCGCATCTATAGCTACGGCGACGAACTCTATGATGCGATGATCGCCGCCATCGAGTCCGCCAAGGAGCGCATCTATTTCGAGACGTACCTCTGGAAGGATGACGAGGTGGGCCGCCGCTTCAAGGAACGCCTGCATCGCAAGGCGCTGGAAGGTGTCGAGGTGTATGTGATCTTCGATGGCTTCGGCAATCTGGTGGTGGACCGCGCATTCAAGCAGTTTCCTCCGGAAATCCGCACGATGCGCTACCGGGCGATTCAGCGCTTCGCGCATATCTTCGATCCGCGCCGCTATGCGCTGGATCACCGCAAGCTGTTGGTGGTGGACGGGCGGATCGCGTTCATCGGTGGCTACAACATCGGCAACCTCTACGCGACGGAATGGCGTGATACGCATCTGCGGATTCGCGGGCAGGCGGCGGCGGACTTGGCGGATTCGTTTCTGGAGTTCTGGAATAGCCACAGCCACCGCAAGCAGCGCATCCAGCGGCGGTATGGTCGGCGCTTCGATCCGCTGATCAACATCAAGAGCAACGACGCGCTGCGGCTGACGTTCCCGATTCGCGATATGTACATCGAGGCGATAGATCAGGCCGAGCGGTATATCTTGCTCACCAACGCCTATTTCATCCCCGACCATACGGTGCTGAGCGCGTTGAAGGCGGCGGTGGCGCGGGGGGTGGATGTGCAGGTGTTGCTGCCGTGGACCTCGAACCACATTCTCGCCGACTGGGCGGCGCGTGGCTATTTCACGGATTGCCTGAAGGGCGGCATTCGCATCTTTGGCTACAAGCGTGCGATGGTCCACGCGAAGACCTGCACGATTGACGGGCAGTGGTCCACCATCGGCACGGCGAACCTGGACCGGCTGAGTTCGATTGGCAACTACGAGATCAACATGGAGATCTACAGCCCCGAACTGGCGCGGCAGATGGAGGACATCTTCGCCTGCGATAAGACGAACGCCTTTGAGCTAACGCTGGACCAGTGGATCAAGCGCCCGTGGTATGTGGAGATGAGCGAGCAGATTCTGGCGCCGCTGCGGCTGATGTTGTGACTGATCGGTCTGGGTGGGGTTCAGTATTCGAGAGATCCTCTGGTGTTCTTGCCAGTGTATCAGACCAGCGTGCTTTATCTGACAATTTCATGCTACATAATACACGCACGCGTCTCAAGCATTAAGTTGCATTAAGTTTTGACATGTTGCGATAATTATGCTAGACTTGGCCTGAAATGCGAGTGAAAGCGAGGCGCAACGATGAGCGCAGAACTGGATTTGACGGTTGAAGAGGTCGCACGGCGCCTGGGGATTGCGGAAGAGTCCGTGCGGCGCTATCTGCGCTCGGGCAAGTTGCGTGGCTATCGCGCTGGTGGAGTGAAGGCGGGCTGGCGTGTGCAAGCGCAAGACCTCGAAGCCTTCAAGGCAGCGCGTATGAACATCGCGCTGACGCAAGAAGAAAGGCCAGCGCCCTGATACGACGCTGGCCAGGGGCGTGAGCACGCGAAAGAGAGTCGTCCGCGCGAGTGTAGCGCAGTGACATGAGGGGGCACGACATGAGCAACAGCGATGATCGGCGAGACGATGTGACGGCGCTGGAACTGCTCGACGAGCAGGCCGAGACCCAGGTGCGGCGAGTGTGGCATGAGGGGCGCTGGTTCTTCAGCGTGATTGATGTGGTAGGGCTGCTGACCGATGCGCCAAAGCCCCGGATGTATTGGGCTGATATGAAATGACGGATCCAAGACGAAGGGTTTGTTCAGTTGTTGGCAAAATGCCAACAACTGAACATGAAGTCAGCCGATGGCAAACACTACCTCACCGATGCCGCCGACACGGAGACGCTGCCGCGTGCCATCCAGTCCATCCCCTCGCCGAAAGCTGAGCCATTCAAGCAATGGCTAGCCCGCATCGGCACTGAGCGCCTCGCCGAACTTGACCAGCCAGAACTGGCGGCGGATCGCATGCGGCGCGACTACCAGCGCATGGGCTACAGTGATGAGTGGATCACCACGCGCATGAAGAGCATCATGACGCGCGACGAACTCACCGAGGAATGGCGCGAGCGTGGGGCGAAGCCCGGGCGCGAAGTCGGCATCGTGACCGAACTGCTGCACAGCGGCACATTCGGCATCACCACCAAAGATCATCAAGCGGTGAAGGGCATCAAGCCACGCGCCAGCCTGCGCGACAATATGACGCCGCTCGAACTCGCGCTGACCATCATCGGCGAAGCGACCGCCACGGAACTCCACCAGACACGCGACAGCCAGGGCATGCCTGCGCTGCAACGCGATGCGCAAGACGCTGGCGACGTGGCGGGCCGCACCCGGCGTGACATAGAGGCGCAGACCGGGCGTCCGGTGGTGAGCAGCGAGAACGCGAAGACACTCACGGCGAAGGCCAAGCAGCCACAACTCTTCGGCGGCGATGAGGCGAGCATATGACTGCCTATGGCTACATTCCCTGTCACGCGCCAGGATGCGCGAACAAGGGCGACACACAGAACATGGAATCACTGGCCCGCTCAGCGCTAGCCACCTACCAGCTACACATCCTAGTGACCCACCTGGCGTCGTGCATCCTCAGCGCGCATGGCCGCCAGCGAGGCGATGAGGGCCAGCGCGGCGCACAGCCCCGGCCCCACGCTCAGGATCACTGTGTACAAGCCGATGGAGAAGGGGGTCACAAGCTCAAGCTCAAAGGGAACCGCGTACATCAGGGGCAGAGCGGAGTTCGCCGCAGCGCCCAGCGGCAGCAGGAGGCTCCCACCCCACACCAGCAGTCGCCCAGCAGGCACCCCATGTCGGCCATGCAGGTAGGCCCCACCGGCCACCACAGCCGCCACCACCAGGAAGGCGAGGATGAACAGGGAGATGCGGGGGGACTGGCGAACGAAGTTGCCTAACCCGTCCGTCATACTCACCAAGCCAGCATAGATAACATGGTCGCCACTCCCACCATCTGCACGTAGAGGAGCGAACAGCCAGATGGCCCAGGTCAGCAGGGCGATGGCGAACGCGGCGATGCCGGAGATGACTTCGAGCCATGCGGGACGTACTGCCATCGTACCCTCCCTTCTCGCTCCCTCCCTCGATTGACGTCGTGCATCCTCAGCGCGCATGGCTGCCAGCGAGGCGATGAGGGCCAGCGCGGCGCACAGCCCCGGCCCCACGCTCAGGATCACTGTGTACAAGCCGATGGAGAAGGGATCCACACGCGCGGATATGAAAGGATTCATGTACATCACGGGCAGAGTGGCGATTGCGGAGGCGCCCAGCGGCAGCAGGAGGCTCCCACCCCACACCAGCAGTCGCCCAGCAGGCACCCCATGTCGGCCATGCAGGTAGGCCCCACCGGCCACCACAGCCGCCACCACCAGGAAGGCGAGGATGAACAGGGAGATGCGGGGGGACTGGCGAACGAAGTTGCCCAGGCCAGCCTCACTATCCACCAGGCTTATGTAGAAAAATCGAGGGCAAGAGCCGCAAATCTCACGCACTCCATAGACTGGGGCGAACAGCCAGATGGCCCAGGTCAGCAGGGCGATGGCGAACGCGGCGATGCCGGAGATGACTTCGAGCCATGCGGGACGTACTGCCATCGTACCCTCCCTCCCATCTCACTCTCTCCTACGTCTGCTGTGGCCTACTCGTCCGCAGCGAGCAATGTGGGCCGCAGCAAGGACGAGCTTAGCTTGATGCCAGTATAGCACCCTTAGCAGGCGGGTGCAGACATGACATTCGCCCCTCGGCATATGTGGCGGACCAAAACGGACGCCCCACCTGAGAGATCAGGCGGGGCATATTGCTAGCGCTTGAGACTGGCGCTGGCGACACATCTACGCTGCTGTGTGCTACTGTGTGCTACAAGGAGCGTATTAGCGCCAGGCGAGGCTGGTGTACGCATAGTGGGTGAGGCGTTTGCCGCCGCGAATCAGCAGCAGGCCAAGCTGGGCGGCCAGCCAGTGGCGCAGCGCGGGAGAGCGGGGCAGGTCGGCGAGCAGCCGCTCGCGCTCGGCCTCGTGCAGCAATGACGCGGTGTGTTGGTGCATGAGTGTTTCCGCGATGTAGGGATGCATGGTCAACCTCCTGATGCGGATGCCTATGAGCATAGTGTACACTGATAACCGGATAGAGTCCGTCCTAATTGAACACGGGTTCTGGAAAGTGGTGAAAACTGGTGTACCACCCGACGACGCGCGTGCTGACCGTGCTGGAACTGTTGCAGTCGCACCACCGCATCACCGGCGCGCGGCTGGCGGAGCGGCTGGAAGTGGATACGCGGACGGTGCGCCGCTACATCACCATGCTCCAAGATTTGGGGATTCCGGTGGAGTCGGAGCGCGGGCGCTACGGGGCGTATCGCCTGATGCCGGGATTCAAGCTGCCGCCACTGATGTTCACCGATGATGAGGCGCTGGCGGTGACGCTGGGGCTGCTGCTGGCGCGGCGGTTGGGGTTGGCGGCGACCACGCCGGCGATGGAGGGCGCGCTGGCGAAGATCGAACGCGTGCTGCCGCCGCTGCTGCGCGAGCGCGTGCGGGCGGTGCGCGACGCGGTGGTGTTCAACGCGGTGCGGCCCGATGTGACGACGCCGCATGCGCTGGTGCTGACCTTCAGCGCGGCGGCGGGGCAGTGCCAGCGCGTCTGGCTGCGCTACCGCTCTGGTCTGGCGAAGGATACCGAGCGCGAGATTGATCCGTATGGGCTGGTGTATCACGCGGGGCGCTGGTATACGCCCGCGTACTGCCATTTGCGCCAGGATTACCGCGTCTTCCGGCTGGACCGCGTGCTGGCGGCGGAGCTACGCGAGCAGACGTTCGTGCGCCCGGCGGACTTCGATAGCCTAAATTACGTGCTGCATAGCATTGCGACGATGCCGAGCACATGGACGGCGGTGGTGCTGCTGGAGACCTCGATTGAGCGGGCGCGGGCGCTGGTCCCGCCGGACCTGGGGACGCTGGAAGAGACGCCAGCGGGGGTGGTGCTGCGCTGCTGGGTGGAGGGGCTGAGCTGGATGGCGCGGTTCCTAGTGGAGTTGGGATGCCCGTTCATTGTGCGCGAGCCGCCGGAGCTGCGCGACGCGTTGCGTGAACTGGTGGCGCGGGTGGCGAACTGGACGGAGCGCGTGGAAGCGGATGTAGAAGTGGCAGCAGCGGTGGAATCGGCGCATGAGAGCGATGCCCGTGCTTGATGCGCGCGCTGGCGCGTCATACTCTATGGGGACAGCAGCACGATTCGACAAAGGCACAACCGGGGAGGATTTGTATGGCGACACTGATCGAGCCACGCGCTGAGGCGGGCATACCGGCGGGGCACGCGCGCAATCCGGGCATGGCGCTGGATCTGGGGCGCGTGGCGGCGGTGCAGGTGAATCGCAGCGCGGTCGAGCGGCGGGCGGCGACCCTTCCCGCGCGGCGGACGGTGAAGAAGGAATGGCAGGCGGCGTGGCTGTTGCGCGCGATCACGTGCATTGATTTGACGACGCTGGCAGGCGATGACACGCCGGGGAACGTGAGGCGGCTCTGCGCGAAGGCGCGGCATCCGGTGCGCGCGGAGATTCTGGAACGGCTGGGCGCGACGGGCCTGGACATCCATACCGGCGCGGTGTGTGTGTATCACAATCTCGTGCCGGTGGCGGTCGAGGCGCTGGCAGGGAGCGGCATCCCGGTCGCGGCGGTCTCCACGGGCTTTCCCGCCGGGCAGACACCGCTGCCGCTGAAGCTGGATGAGATTCGCGCCTCGGTGGCGGCGGGCGCGCGTGAGATTGATATCGTCATTTCGCGGGCGCATGCGCTGACGGGCGATTGGCAGGCGCTCTACGACGAGGTGCGCGCGTTTCGCGAGGCCTGCGGCGAGGCGCATATGAAGACGATCCTGGCGACGGGCGAGTTGGGCACGCTGCGCAACGTGGCGCGGGCGAGCCAGGTCTGCATGATGGCGGGGGCCGATTTCATCAAGACTTCGACTGGCAAGGAGGGCGTGAACGCGACGCTGCCGGTGAGCTTGGTGATGGTGCGCGCGATTCGCGAGTATTACGAGGCGACGGGCTACGCGGTGGGGTTCAAGCCTGCGGGCGGGATTCGCACGGCGAAGCAATCGCTGGACTGGCTGACGCTGATGAAAGAGGAGCTAGGCGACGCCTGGCTGCGCGCAGACCTGTTCCGTATCGGCGCGAGTGGGCTGCTGACCGACATCGAGCGGCAACTGGAATACTTCGCGACGGGCCGCTACTCGGCGGCGTACCATCAGCCGATGGCGTAGAGGGAGGCGTCGCATGCCCAGCAACGACTATCACTTCGTGACGCACTGGCAGGTGCGCGGAACGTGTGAAGAGGTGGCGCGCATTCTGGCCGATGCGCCGGAACTGGCGCGCTGGTGGCCGTCGGTGTATCTGGAGGTGCACGAGCTTCAGCGCGGGGATGAGCGCGGCGTAGGCACGGTGGTAGACCTCTATACCAAGGGCTGGCTGCCGTACACGCTGCGCTGGTGGTTCCGCGTGACAGAGTCGAATCCGCCGCATGGGTTCACGCTGGAGGCGCATGGCGACTTCGAGGGGCGCGGCGAGTGGACTATCGAGCAGAACGGCGATTGGGTGGAGATCACCTACGACTGGCGGATTCGTGCGGACAAGCCGCTGCTGCGCAATTTCTCGTGGCTGATGAAGCCGATTTTTTCAGGGAATCACCGCTGGGCGATGGCGCGCGGCGAGGAGAGCCTGAAGCTGGAACTGGCGCGCCGACGGGCAACGAGCGATGACGCGCTGGCGGTGATTCCTGCGCCGCCGGGTCCGACGCGCACGGGGCCGCTGCTGGCCGCCGGGGCGGGCGTGGGTGCGACGGCGCTGCTAGCGGCGGCGGTGATGCGGCGGCGTGGACGCGCTGAACGGTAGGCAAAGCGACCTAACTATAGGTCTGGGGCCGCCAGTCCATGCATGCCCAGGCTGAAGGATAGCTCGCCGCCGTGATGCAGGTCGTGTTCGATCAGGTGCCAGAGAATCCACTGACGTGTGTAGGTGATCTGCTGGCCGTCTTCCTCATCGGTGAAGGTTTCGTCCAGGTCGGCCACAGTCCAGTGATCCAACGCCTCGACGAGGATGCGCCAGGTGGTGGCCATGCCAGTGACCAACTCATCAGCGGTGCGGGCGGGCGCATCCCGGCGATCCCAGGTTTGGAACGATACGATCTCGTCGTCGCCCAGACCGAGCGCCATACCTATCCAGCGGGCGCGGGCGCCAATGATATGCACGGCAATGTCGCCAATCGAACGAAGGTTCGGCCCTGCTCGCAGCGCAAGCTGGTCGGACGAAAGCGGAGTGAGCGCGGTGATGAGATGCTGCTGGTAGGTCTCCCAGCCACGATAGACGCTTGCAAGTGAAGGCGCGGATGTTGCCATGAGCGAACTCCCTATTGTTTGGCAGAGATAGATTATCAACTCTCCCATTGTAGCAGGCAATGTGGACAGCCCTTGTCCCATTTCGCAGCATTTTCCGCCGTGATCTTCAGCGCGCTGCCGATGCTGGCCACACCCGTGCGCGTGGCCAGCGCGTGGCCAGCGCGTGACCAGCGCGCGGGCAATGGAAGCCTGACATATCGGGGCAGTCGTTCGCCGCATGTGGTTAACTGCGGGGACAGCGAGTTCGTCTTATCCTACAAGCGGATGGGCGCACGCCGTGCGCCCCTACGAACGAATATAAAGGCGAGAGAGCGAGGGCGAGCGACATGAGCGGCACACCGAGCGTCGCGGAGATATTTGAGACGATGGAATATGGACCTGCGCCGGAATCATCAGACCCGGCGCGGGCATGGCTGGCGGCGCACGCGCCCCGACTGCGGCTGTTCATCGGCAATGAGTGGCGCGAGCCAAGCACAGGCGAATACTTCGCCAGCGTCAACCCGGCGACGGCGCAGCCGCTGATCGAAGTGGCGCAGGCAGGCGCGGCGGATGTGGAAGCGGCGGTGCGCGCGGCGCGTGAAGCCTTTCCGGCGTGGAGCGCGACGCCGGGGCACGTGCGGGCACGGTACTTGTATGCGCTGGCGCGGCAGATTCAGAAGCATTCGCGGCTGTTGGCGGTGCTGGAGACGATGGACAACGGTAAGCCGATCCGCGAGACGCGCGACCTGGATATTCCGCTGGTGGCGCGGCACTTCTATCATTACGCGGGCTGGGCGCAACTGCTGGATAGCGAGTTTCCTGAGATGCGGCCCATCGGCGTCTGCGGGCAGATCATCCCGTGGAACTTTCCGCTGCTGATGCTGGCGTGGAAGATCGCGCCCGCGCTGGCGACCGGCAATACCGTCGTGCTCAAGCCCGCCGAGTTCACCTCGATCACCGCCATCGCCTTTGCTGAGATCGTCAAGAGCGTTGGATTGCCGCCGGGGGTGGTCAACATCGTCACCGGCGACGGGCGCACCGGCGAGCTGATCGTCAACGCGCCGGATATAGACAAGATAGCCTTCACTGGCTCGACCGATGTCGGGCGCATCATTCGCAAGGCCACGGCGGGCAGCGGCAAGCGGCTCTCGCTGGAGCTCGGCGGCAAATCGCCGTTCGTCGTCTTCGATGACGCCGACCTGGATTCAGTGGTGGAGGGCGTGGTGGACGCCATCTGGTTCAACCAGGGGCAGGTCTGCTGCGCTGGATCGCGGCTACTGGTGCAGGAGAGCGTGGCGGAGCAGTTGCTCGCCAAACTGCGTGCGCGCATGGAGAAGCTGCGCGTGGGCGATCCGCTGGATAAGGCGGTGGACATCGGGGCGATCATCGCGCCGGTGCAGCTTGAGAAGATTCAGCGACTGGTGAATCAGGGAGTGGCTGAGGGCGCGGAGATGTGGCAGCCGGGCTGGGCCTGCCCCACCGACGGCTATTTCTTCCCGCCGACGCTCTTCACTGGCGTCTCGCCCGCCGCGACCATCGCGCAGGTGGAGATCTTCGGACCGGTGCTGGTGGCGATGACGTTCCGCACGCCATCCGAGGCGGTGGCGCTGGCGAACAATACGCCGTATGGGCTGGCGGCCAGCGTGTGGAGCGAAAACATCAACCTCGCGCTGGATGTGTCGCGGAAGATTGCCGCCGGAACCGTGTGGATCAACTGCACCAATGTCTTCGACGCGGCGTCGGGCTTCGGCGGCTATCGCGAGAGCGGCTACGGGCGCGAGGGTGGCCGCGAGGGATTGTACGAGTACCTTCAGCCCGCGTGGGAAGCCGAGCACGCCGCCGATGTTATAGGCGAGGCGGACCATACCCTCACAGCGAGCGGGAAGAACGGCCACAAGCGCGGCAAGAAAGCTCATGCAGAGCAGGTGGCACTCGCCCAGGCGAATGGCGCGGGTGATGGCGCGCATCTCGCGCCGGAGAGTGACGGTTTCCGCGACTGGCCCGCAATTGACCGCACGCCGAAGCTCTTCATCGGTGGGAAGCAGGCGCGGCCCGATTCGGGGTACAGTCGCGAGATATTGGGAGCGCAGGGTGAGCCGCTGGGCGAGGTGGGCGAGGGCAACCGCAAAGACATCCGCAACGCCGTGGAGGCGGCGCACACGGCGGCGACGGGCTGGGCGGGCGCAACGGCGCATAGCCGCGCGCAGATCCTCTACTACATCGCCGAGAACCTCGCCACTCGCGCGGATGAGTTCGCCGCGCGGATTCGCGCGCAGACTGGGCGCGACGGTGAGGACGCGGCGTGCGAGGTGGAACGCGCGATTGAGCGGCTCTTCACCTATGCGGCGTGGGCGGACAAGTACGACGGCGCGGTGCATGGCACGCCGGTGCGCGGGCTGACACTGGCGGTTCACGAGCCGGTGGGGGTGCTGGGGCTGGCCTGCCCGGATGAGTATCCATTGCTCGGCTTCGTTTCGTTGGTGGCCCCGGCCATCGCGATGGGCAATACGGTGATCGCGCTGCCCTCCGAGCGGCACCCGCTGAGCGCGACGGACTTCTATGCTGTGCTGGAAACGTCGGACGTGCCCGCAGGCGTGGTGAATATCGTCACCGGCGCACGCGACACGCTGGCGAAGGTGCTGGCCGAGCACGACGACGTGGACGGCGTCTGGTACTTCGGCTCCGCTGAGGGCGCGCGGCTGGTGGAGGCGGCCTCGACCGGCAACATGAAGCGCACGTGGGTGAGCTACGGACATCCGCGCGCGTGGCTGGAGCGCGGGCAAGGTGAGGGGCAGGAGTTCCTGCGCGAGGCGACGCAGGTGAAGAACATCTGGACGCCGATGGGCGAGTGAGGAGCAGCGGCACAAAATCTGCATGCCACCAGATGGGCGTGAGCGGGGCGAATAGCCGCCCCGCACGTTTCCCCAAGCAGGAAGGTGGCTGCCCGATGCTGCGCGATACGTTGCGACGCCTGGCCGAAGAGGAGCCGGGCGATATTCCTATACTCAGCGTCTATCTGGATATGCGCCCGCAGGCGACGGGCGAGCGCCCAGGGATGCGCGCCGCGCTGGTGATATTGAAGGACCGGCTGCGCGAGATCGAGAAGACGCTCTGGCCGCGCGGCCCCGCGCTGGATTCGTTCCGGGCGGATGCTGCGCGGGTCGAAGCCTATATCGAGCAGGAAGCGCCGAGCGAGGCGCAGGGGCTGGCAATCTTCTCGTGTTCGGCGCACAACCTCTTCGAGACGGTGGTGTCTGGTGTGCCCTTCGAGACGTATGTGGTGTATAGCCGCCGGGCCGATCTCTTCCAGCTTGCGAGCCTACTGGAAGAGCAGGAGACGAGCGTGGTCGCGGTAGCCGACACGAGTACTATACGGCTGTTCGTTATGCGCCGTGGATTCTTGCGCGAGGTGGAAGGCGTGGATGAACCGAACTTCTACTACAGCATGCGCAACACCGGCGGATTGAACCAGCCTCGGTACCAGCGCAGCATCAAGAATAATCGCGTCGCGTTCGCCAAGGAGGCGGCGGCGGAACTGGAGTTGTTGGTGGATGAGGTGGGCGCGGTGCGTGTGGTGCTGGCGGGCGACGAGGTGGCGATTCCGTTGCTGCGGGCGGCGCTCTCGCCACAGGTCGCGCAGATGACGCTGGAGACCGTGCCGCGCTTCGACATTCGCGCCCCGCGCACCGAGATCGAGCAGGAGGTCGCGCCGATGCTAGTCGAGGCCGAAAAAGAAGACGAGCGCGCGCTGGCCGATCAACTGCTGGATGCAATCCAGGCGAACGGGCTGGGTGTCGCGGGCTTGGAGCCAACGCGGCAGGCGCTGAACTGGGGGCAGGTGGATACGCTGCTACTGCTGATGGACGCGCCCATCTCCGACGACGACCGCCGCAAGCTGGTGCAGCAGGCGGTGCTGACTGGCGCGGAGGTAGAGACCGTCGAGCAACACGAGGCGCTGAAAGAGTTGGGCGGGGTGGGCGCGCTGCTGCGCTACCGGCATCACGCGCCGCCGATGGAGTATCCTGCCGAATTCGGCCAGCACCCAGAATTGATTTGATTGCTCTCAGCTAATCGCGCATCACGCTTTCGAGCAGCGCCCTCACCCGCGCATGCTCCTGGCTCCAGGCGTCCCAAACCGATTGGCGCCACTGCCGCAACATGTGGTCGCGCTGTTCGCCTGGTGGCGCGCGCAGCACATCCAACACGGTCAACGAGCCACGCAGAGCAGGCGGTGTGAACGGCGGCCATGTCTTCGTGCGTCGCGCCAGGAGCATGTGCATGTGCTGCACCTTCTTGCCGGAATAATCCTGTTCACAGGCGAGGTACAGGCCGATCAGCGCGAATGCCACGGTAATAGGTCGCGCCTGTTCTCCGGCGTGTTGCGCGCCATAGGTATCAACCGCGTGCTGGTGCATGAAGGCCACATCACCGCGCGTCACGGTATACGCCGTCAGTTCGCCGTAGAGTTGCCAGCATTCGGGAGACGCATTATATCTGCTGTCGGGTTGTTCCTCCGACATCAGCAGGCGCACACCACAGCCAGGACAGTCTCGATAGTGTAGCATGGTCATATGATGAAATCCTCTCCGCAGAGGCGTTGCTGCTGCCGCATGTCGCATCTTCTTCCCACTGGATGCCAGCATAGAGTCTGACGTAACGTTAGGGTCAAGTGTATCGCGGCGAAGAGTGTCAGAAATCTGCCGGTTCATCGTATTGCGCGGTGGGTAGACTGGCGGTGATGGCGTCGTGGTGTCAAGTGGGCCGCGACGAGCGCCGCGCCACGGCTCTGAGATGGCTGGGTACAGGTATGTCTCTGCGTATTGATGAACTGCAAGCCGCGCTCTTCGGCGAGACCGCCAGTCGCCTGAGCGAACGATGCGGCGCGTGGATGCGCGCCAACGAACGGTTCACGCTGTTTGCTGAGCAGCACCGCGATAAGATTCGCAAAAAGGTGCGCGGGTTGCACGGCGATGAGCAAGGTTTGCGCGACCTGGAACTGGAGCTTGCGGTTGCCTACCGGCTCTTGGGCGAGCGGCGATTCACACTGGCATATGAGCAGTATGTGGCGGAGAAGACGCGCGGCCCCGATTTCACGGTCACATTCAAGACGCATACGGCCTTCAATGTCGAGGTGAAGCGGCTGCGCTCCGCGAAGGGTTCCCCTGGATGGGCCAGTGCGATCTGCGATAAGCTGCGGCAGATACCACCGAGCATGCCGAATGTGCTGGCGCTTGGCGCGGAGGCCAGCGCGGCGGACGCGCTCGACCTTGAGGCGGTGATGGCCAGCATCCGCGCATCCGCCGAACGCAAGGATAGCGGCTTCTTCGCGCGCTTCGGCGTCACGAGCGCAAGCGAATTCTTCCGATATTACGGGCGGCTGAGCGCGCTGCTGGCTTTCGTGCCGTGGGATAGCGAGCCAACGCCACGAGGCGCGCTGTGGGTGAATCCGCAGGCGAAGCATCTGCTGTCGCCGGAGCTACGCAACGCGCTCGCGGCACTATAGGGCCGGTCCGCTTATACATAATTCCTAGTTGCCAGTGCGCCCGGTTCATGCTACCGTTTCAAGATACAGGCGACTGCGGGTGAAAGGCATGGGCGGGATAGATACTATGACACACGTGCAAGTGATAGATGATAGCTCCTCGCTGCGCCAGCTCGTGCGCGCGATGCTTGAGCCAGAAGGCTATACAGTGGCCGAGGCGGAGAACGGCGCGGAAGGGCTGGAGCGGCTGCGCGCGGCGGAACAGCCGATGGTGGTGCTGCTGGATTACCAGATGCCGGTGCTGGATGGCGCAGGCGTGCTGACGGCAGTTTCCGCCGATGGTGGAGCGCTGCTGGGCCACGAGTATATCGTGATTTCGGCGAATACGAGCACCTTCCCTGAGAGCTTCATCGAACTCTTACGGAGTCTCTCAATTCGCATTCTGCCCAAGCCGTTCGATCATGCCGCGCTGGTGACGGTGGTGAGCCAGGCAAAAGAGCGGCTGGATGCGCCTCGATTCGAGACAGCGCCATGGGAGACGGCGGGCGAAGACGAGTAGCCACGCGCAACGGGACATCTCTGCCGTTGACAGGCTATCCCCTACGACAGTACCATTCCTCTCAGCGGCACGGCATCAGCCAGGAAGACCGCCAACGAGAGAGGACATGGCGTGGACTCCTTTGAGACAATGCTCGACAACTACATCACGATTCTGCTGACCATCGGCGTCAACCTTCAGCCCGATCAGATCCTGGTGCTGGGCACACCGGGACGCGGTGTGAATCTCGAAATCGCCGGGTTCGCGCGGTCACTGGCGCGCAAAGCATACGAAATGGGCGCGCGGGATGTGCGTATCGAATGGGACGATCCCGAACTGCTCCGGCTGCGCCTCGCCCAGGCGTCTGAAGCGACGCTGACGGAGATACCGACCTGGAAGGTTAAGGAGTTCGAAGAGTTGATCGCGGGGAATGCGGCACTGCTGGCCCCCTATGCGCCGACGCCGGATCTGCTGAGCGATGTTGACCCACGGCGTGTGGGACTCTTGGAGAAGACGAACAGGAGCGCGTTTCGGAGTATCGCGGAGGCAATCGGAACCATGAAGGTCGCGTGGACCATCGGCGCGGTGGTGACGCCTACCTGGGCGCGGCGCGTCTTCCCCGATCTGCCTGAGGCCGAGGCTGTCGAACGATTGTGGGGCTATGTCTTCAAGGCCGTGCATGCCGACACCCCCGACCCGGTGGCCGCGTGGCACGAGCATCTGCGCCAACTGGCGGCGCGCGTCAGTTTCATGAATACCGCGCGCTTTGCCAAGCTGCACTATGTCGCGCCAG
This sequence comes from Ktedonobacterales bacterium, assembly GCA_030167145.1. GTDB lineage: Bacteria > Chloroflexota > Ktedonobacteria > Ktedonobacterales > JADMIN01 > SMAG-U1939. Next base: position 3,564,602 of record CP126532.1, read on the forward strand.
GCACGGCGCTGACGATTGAGTTGCCCGCGCGGCACCAGTGGATTGCGGGCAGCACGACCAACGCGCACGGCACGACGTTTGTGCCGAACATGCCGACCGAAGAGATCTTCACCCTGCCGCACCGCGACGGCGTGAGCGGCACGGTTCGCAGCACGATGCCGCTGAACGTCAATGGCGTGACGGTGGAAGGCATTCGCCTGACTTTTGAACACGGGCGCATCGTCGAATATGGCGCTGATGCCGGTTATGAGACGCTCAAAGAGATCATCGAGACTGATGATGGCGCGCACTATCTGGGCGAGGTGGCGCTGGTGCCCAACGAATCGGCGGTCAACTTCGGCGTTCCGCTCTACAATACGCTCTTCGACGAAAATGCGGCGTGCCATTTGGCGATTGGCCGGGCGTACCCGTTCTCGCTGGAAGGCGGCGACCAGATGACGCCAGAGCAACTGGCGGCGGCCGGTGTGAATACGAGCCTTCAGCATGTGGATTTCATGATCGGGTCCGCCGCGCTGCACATAGATGGCGAGACGACCAGCGGCGAGCGTGTGCCGGTCTTCCGCGATGGCACGTGGACGCCCAACGTGCTCGCCGGGTGATGCATTTGCCTCTGAGTCTGGATTTCTGATCGCTCGTTCCAACGGCCCGCAAGGTCCCCGGCGCTGGTGGGTCGCTGGAACAATAGGGCGCAAGGGCGAATCAAGCGTCCACTGATGGCCTGGGCGCACGGATGAATGCCCACGCGCCCGCGATAGCTACGGCCCAGACGGGCGCCATCGTGATGATGAACGGCCGCAGGGTATCACTTACCGAATGTGAGACACGATCAAAAGCGGCAAAGACCATGACGGTTCCCATGAGCAGGATGGCGAAAGCCGCGACGACGAAGAGAATACGAAAGGCGCGCATGCTTCCACCTCACATCACTCGCACGATTGGCGCTTTCGAGAGCGTTCGTGCTATCAGCATCACGCCACCAGCATAACGAGGGCCTAGGCGGTGTGCGAGTACTTGTGTGCCGTGGCTGCTGTACGCGCGGGAATACCGCAGAGGGTGATGGGTTTATGCGCCAGATTGGCGTGAGATGAGGGCGACGGCGTAGCAGGCGATGCCCTCTTCGCGGCCCGTGAAACCGAGGCGGTCGGTGGTCTTGGATTTGACGCTGACCAGATCGAGATCAAGGCCGAGCGTGCGCGCGAGATGCTCGCGAATCGCGGGGATATGCGGCGAGAGGCGGGGACGTTCGGCGACGATGGTGGCGTCTATGTTCACAATGCTCCAGCCCTGGGCGCGTAGCAGATCTATGGTGTAGGTGAGGAATGCGGTGCTGGGGGCGTCGCGCCAGCGGTCGTCGCTGGATGGGAAGTGCGCGCCGATGTCGCCCAGCGCCGCCGCGCCGAGCAGCGCGTCTACCAGCGCGTGCAGTAGCACGTCGGCGTCGGAGTGGCCCGCGAGGCCGCGCTCATGCGGGATGCTCACGCCGCCGATGATCAGCGCGCGACCGGCCTTGGCTGGCGCGAATGCATGCACATCATAGCCCATCCCCACGCGAATCGCTGGCCCTGACATGTATTCGCTCCCTTTCCCAATGCGCTTATGATGTGGGACACCCGTACACAATTGTACATGGCGCGGGCGATGCTCTCCCACTGCTGGCGCATCCACCGAGACGGCTGCTACAGTCGTTGAGCTACGGGGCACGTTCGTGAGCGAGGGCGGTATCTGGGGCGCTACTGCCTCACTGCCGCCACCGAACCGACGAGCGCCCTCAATGCGTTTACGCCGCGCGAAATCGGCCGGTTACGCATCCAGCTACGCGCCGCCGGAGACCAGGCGCAGCGGGAGGTACGCCGCCAGGCCAAGCAGGCCCGCCCCTGGCAGGGTGACGACCCATGCCAGCGCCACATCGCGCACGACGCGCCAGTTGATACGGCCTGCGCGATGGCGCAGGCCGATGCCGATGATTGCCCCGGAACTAACATGGGTGGTGGAGACAGGCAGGCCGCGCGTGGTGGCGGCGATCACCAGCGCGGAGGTGGTCAGGTTGGCGGCGAAGCCTTCGGTATGGTCCATCTTCGTCACCTTTTCAGCCAGCGTCGCTGTCACCTTCAGCCCGCCCACGTAGCTGCCCGCGCCCATACCCAGTGCCACCAGCGCAAAAATCCAGTACGGCGCATCGTACTTCGCGGTATGTAGCGTGATGAGATAGAAGGCGACGCCGAGCGCGACAATCTTGGGCGTGTCGTTGAGGCCGCGCGCAAAGCTGGCCGCGCCGCTGGAGAGCCAGTGCAGGCCATTCAGCGCGCGGGATGCGCGGCAGCCAGCGAGAAAACGCACAGCGAAGTAGACGGCTATCGCTACCGCTAACGCCAGGAACGGGCTGAGCAGCAACGGTAGGGCAATCTTTTGCAGTAGCGATCCCCATTGCACCTCGCCCGCGCCATACGCGACCGCGCCGACCGTCACCAGCGATCCGGTGATGGCGTGGGTGGTGGAAACGGGCATGGCGATGCGCGTGGCCAGCACTACCCAGAGAATCGCGCCAAGAATCACCGCCAGCGCGAAGAGTTCGGTCTGATGCGCATCCGCCGCGAGAATGCCTTTGGTAAATGCGCCGATGAGGCCAGCGGCGACTAGCGCCGAGCAGAGCGCGCCAAGCACGGTGCAGAGCGTGCCCCAGGCGATGGCGCGGCGATAATCGGCGACGCCGCTGCCCACCAGCGTCGCGATGGCCTTCGACACATCGTTCGCGCCGTTGGCATAGGCCAGCGCAATCATCAGCGCCAGCCCCAGGGGCAGCAGCAGATCGAGTCCCGTGCGACTGCCTGTTAGCGCGGCGGCGAGCAGGACGGCGAGCGTCGCCCCGACACCCGCGAGCACGCGTGGCGAGCGCACGATGCCGCGCACTGGCGCTTTGGCAGGGGGCGCGATAGTCGCGGACATGCTGATCTGACGCTTCTGGCTTGCCATAGGTCCCCCCTCCCATCAACCGCCCGCGCGTAGCGCAGCCCTCCGCGATATGTGGGCAGCAGTGTAGCAGTACGCGCCAGAACGCGCAAGCGCTGCTCGGCGATGTGCGGGTTACGGGAGGATCGTCTGACTCCATACGCCATTGACATAATGCAAGATAACCCCCTGCCCCAGGCCGGTGACCGCTGCGGGCGCGCATCCTCTGGTGTGAACGATATTCGCGATGGCCCACACTTCTCCCGGCGCGACACTGGCAATGGCGCGGAGGTATTCATCGTCGGGATATGGCCAGGGGAACTGGCTCCATTGCCCGCCGCGATACTGAAGTATCACCGGCTTGTTGACGATGCGTCCGCTTGTGCCAGGGGATGTTTTCTGTACGCCAGCAATCCACACATTCCCTTGAGCGTCCGCAAACACATGAGTGAGCGTAACCGCAGCGAACGCCGCTGGCAGGCTGACCTGACTCCAATTCGTGCCGTCGTAGTGTTCGAGCTGCGATTCGGAGCCGTTGGGGCCGGGGTATGCCTCCCCGGTCGCCCAGCCCTCGGTAGCGGAGAGCATGGCGATGGACTCAAGCTGGCCAGAGGCCGTTTGCGTGGTGACGCTCCATTGCCCGAAGGCATAGCGCGCGATTACTGGCGTCAGGCGCTGGTAATCTGTGCCGACGAGCCAGACATCGTCAGGCGTGCGGGAATCCATATCCCAGAATGAGGTGGTGCTGGTGACGGGCGGCTGCAAGATGACCGACCAGGCGCCCTGATGGTAGCGCAGCAGCAGCGATGTCTCACGGCTCGCCGGATTCTTCGGATCGCGCAAGATGGTCGTATTGGCCATGAGCCAGCCGTTGCCTGGCGAGACCATCACCACCTTGACCGGGAAAGCATCCTCGATCTGCGTCGCCTCTGGTGTCACAGCGGAGAGGTCCACCCGTGTCCAGCGTCCGCCGCTATAGTGCAGCAGGAACAGGTCGAGGCGGTTCTGCTCGCTAATGCTGCCCGCCGCCCAGCCTTCCGTTGGCGAGACCATCGCAATGCTGTCGAGCTTCACATCGGGAATCGCCAGGGGGTCGCGCTGCCACTGCCCCTGGACCAGATGCAGCAGCACCGTCTCACCATAGACCGGACCGTAATGTGTGATCGTGCCGATGGCCCAGCCGTCATCAGGCGCGACCATCGCCATGCCGTTGAGCGTGATGTTGTTGCCGGGGTCGGGCCAGTAGCTATTGGGGTCGCAGGCTTTGCTGCTCTGCCAGGGTGTGCTGCTCTGCCAGGTTGGCGCGCTCGCCGTAGGACGGTTCGCATTGGGCGCTAGCCCACGGCGCGGCGCGACAAACTGGAACAGGCCAGCCAGCAGGGCGACGACGGCGGCCATTGCCGCGATAGCGAGCAATCCGCGCCGACGACTACGGGACGGTATGGCGGTAGGGTGAGGCGTTGGCGCGGAATCGAATGCGGCACCGATGTCAGTTGCCATATCATCGGCAGGGGGCGTTAGCATGGGTGCGGGCGTGGCGCTGCTCAGCAGCGGCTCCATACGCGCGGCGAATTGTTCGACGGAAGGTAGCTCAGCGTGCCAGGTAGCAGCATCGGCGAGGAGCGCCTCATCCAGTGGATCACCGGTAACGGGAAACTGGTCGTCGTGCGTCGCATCATGCGCGGCATTAACATCCTGAGGTTCGTGTGGCATTATTGCTCCTCTTTCCGTGGGAGGGTGGGCGTTGGGTTCTCAGCTATATCAAGCGCGGCGCGCAGGAGTATGCGAGCGCGGCGCAGATGTGATCGCACGGTGGAGGCAGGCAGGCGCATCGCGATGCCAATTTCGGTGGCATCCAGGCCAACGTAATAGCGCAGCAGCACCGCCTGGCGCAGATCGGGGGCGAGTTGGTTGAGCGCCTGGCGCAGGTCGAGCCGGGCGGCGTGGTCGCTGGCTCCCGGATCGCTGACAAGCGGCGTGGGGAGTCCGGCGGCATCATCTGCTAACGGTTGGGTGCGATGACGATCCGAGCCGAAGCGTCCGCGCTGCCAGTCCATGCAGACGTTATAGGTGATGCGCAGCAGCCACGTTTTGAGCGCCGTCGGGTCGCGCAACTCCGGCCACGCGCGCATGCCGCGCAACAGCGCTTCCTGCGCGGCGTCCTCGGCGTCGGCCATGCCGACCAGCGCCGCCGCCGTCCGCAGCACTGCTGCCATGTGCGGGCGTGCCAGCCGCGCGAACTCATCTTGCCACTGCGCTCGCATTGCGCTCCCCTCAGTGGCCTGCGCCGGTTCATCCTCAGGTTGCGTGGCGGCTTCTTCGCGCTGTCGCATGCCCCATCCTCCCCAACTGCCAAACCAAAGAGTTAGCTCGTGTGACGTCACGCTCTATTAGACGGAACGCGCGAAGCCAAGTGTTGAGCAGCGCGTTTGCGGCGGGGGGTGTGCGATACTATAGTGCAATACTATGTCAAGGCGCATGGTATCGCCTACGCTTCGTTCGCCTATGGGATGTCAGGAGGTGGCTTCGATGACGCAGCATACCAGAACCGTAGAGTCGCGCCCCGCTGCTGAGGCCGTGCCGCACGACGCCAACCAGGCCGTCGCCATCACCCGCTCGCTGCTGCGCGACCTCTTCGGCCCACCGGAGCAACGCGACTTCGCCGTGCGCCTGTGGGATGGTTCGCGCGAGACGCCGCCCGAACGCGCGCCGCGCTATACCATCGCGCTCAACCGGCCAGGGGCGCTACGTCGCATTTTTCTGCCACCCTCGGAACTGGCGCTTGGCGAAGCGTATCTGGATGGCGACTTTGATATCGAAGGCGAGATCGAAGCCGCGGTTGGTCTGGCGAACGTCGTCTCCGCGCGGCTCGGCTCGCCGCTCGGATACGCGGCCCTCATCCCACGGCTGCGCGCCCTGCCGGTGGACGATGCGCCAGCGGGCGCAACGGCTGGCAGCGCACCACGCGGGCGCGCGGCGCTGGCAGGCTTTGGCGCGCGCCACACCCGGCGGCGCGACGCGGCGGCGATTCGCTATCACTACGATGTCGGCAACGACTTCTACGCACTGTGGCTCGATCAGCGGATGGTCTATTCCTGCGCGTATTTTCCCACTGGCGCAGAAGATCTCGATACGGCTCAGGAAGCCAAGCTAGAGCATATTTGCCGCAAGTTGCGGCTGCGTCCCGGCGAGCGCCTGCTCGACATCGGCTGTGGCTGGGGTGGGCTGGTGCGCTATGCCGCCGAACGCTATGGCGTGGAGGCGCTGGGGGTGACGCTCAGCGAGCCGCAGGCCGCGCTGGCCCGCGAGCGCATCGCGGCGGCTGGACTCACGGATCGTTGCCGGGTAGAGGTGCGTGACTACCGCGACCTGCCGCGCAACCGCCCGTTCGATAAGATTGTCAGCGTCGGCATGTTCGAGCATGTGGGCCGCTCGCACCTGTATACCTACTTCAACACAGCGTACCATCTGCTGCGCCCCGGCGGCCTTTTCCTCAACCACGGCATTGCCGAAGGCCCAGCCCAGCGCGGGATGAGCCTGCCGCTGCGCCTGCTCTGGCGTCCCGGCAGCTTTGTCGCGACGTATGTCTTCCCTGATGGCGAGCTGATCCCACCGGGTGAGGCGCTGCGCTACGCCGAGATGGTGGGTTTCGAGACGCGCGACGTGGAGAATCTCCGCGAGCATTACACACTGACGCTGCGCCAGTGGGTGCGCCGACTCGAAGCCCACCGCGAAGAAGCCGTGCGTATCGCTGGCGAGCGCACGTACCGCGTGTGGCGACTCTACATGGCGGGCGCGGCGCAGAGCTTCGCCACCGGCGGCAACAGCCTGATTCAGGCGCTCTTCACCAAGCTACATGGCGACGGCACGATCGAGCTGCCGCCCACCCGTGCCGATCTCTACGCATAGCGCGAACGTAGCGCGAACGCATGCTATGGCGTGACGGTGATCGTCGCCTGCATCGAAGGATGGATGGTGCAGGTGATGTTATAGGTGCCTGCGTTGGGGAAGACAATCTGTTTCGTGTCACCGGGGCTGAAGTTGACGCCGCTGGATGCGGCGAACTCTGTGGGCGCGCCGGTCGCGGCGGCGAACTGGCCGTTCGTGCCGGTGACGAGATTGTGCGTGCCGCCCCCGCCGTCCGTATCGGCGAAGGTCACGGCCTGCCCGGCTTTGACGGTGATGCTGGTGTTGCCGGTGAAGCTGCTGCCCGCCATGGTGATGGTGCTGGAGTTGCCGCCACCGCTGGTGGTGGTTGTGCCGCCGCATGCCGCAAGCAACAACACCGCGATCAATGGCAGCGCGAGCGCGAGTTTCCGCATGGTATGTGCCGTCCCTTTCGTGCATAGCTTGTCACCCAGCAGCGCAGGCGTCCATTGGGATGAGCCGCGGCATTCCTGCCGAGAACTCCCATTTCTGCCGGGCGACAAGACTCTGTAGGTATATCTGCACATACGGGGCCAGTTACACCGAGTGAGCGGATATTAGCTATAGACGCACGAGCGAGGCGTCTATGCTGGCGATGGTGGGGCGTCCGGCGAGGACCATCGCCAGTTCTAACTCGTCGCGCAGCAGTTCCAGCACGTGGCGCGCGCCGTCCGGGCCGTTCACGGCGAGACCCCAGAGAATGGGCCGCCCGATGAGCACAGCACGCGCGCCCAGCGCCAGCGCCTTCATCACGTCTATGCCACGGCGCACGCCGCCATCCAGGTAGAGTTCGCAGCGCCCGGCGATGGCCTCGGCAATGGCGGGCAGCGCCTCGATGGTGGCAGGCACGGTGTCGAGTTGGCGCGCGCCATGATTCGAGACGATGATGCCGTCCGCGCCGTGCGCCAGCGCGAGCAGCGCATCTTGGGGAGTGAGGATGCCCTTGAGCAGCAGCGGCAGCGACGTGAGCGAGCGGAGCCAGTCCATGTCGCGCCACGAGAGCGCCGCCGGTTCGAGATCAATGTCGCCGACGTTGGGCGTGCCCATGCCCGGAAGTAAGTCGAAGTCGTGGCCGATGCTGCGATCTTTGCGGCCCCAGCGCGGCGCATCCACAGTGACGGCGATGGCGCGATAGCCCGCGTCTTCGGCGCGGCGCACGAGACTTTCGGCGAGCGCACGCTGGTTGTCGTAGACGTAGAGTTGGAACCAGAGCGGCGCGGTGGCGACAGCGGCGATCTCTTCGAGGGAGCGGGTGGCTTCGGTGGCAGCGACCATCAGCGTGCCCACGGCGCTGGCGGCTGACGCGGTGGCGCATTCACCGTCAGGGCAGGCTAACCCCTGGAAGGCGGTCGGCGCGACGAGGATTGGCATGCTCACCTCAGCGCCCAGCACGCGCGTCCGCAGGTCGGCGGCCTTCGCGCCCTGGAGCATACGCGGCAGCAGGCGAATACGGTCGAAGGCGTCGCGGTTGGCGCGCAGTGTCACCTCGTGACCCGCCCCGCCCGAATAGAAGAGCCAGGCCGGACGGTCGAGCCGGGGTTCGGCCAGCGCCTCGTAGTCGAAGAGTGTGTGTGGCTCCATGGGCATCTCTCCTTGCGAACGGCACACGAAATGCCCACGAACGACGCGGATTCGTGGGCAGCGAAGCACTCTATGGCATCATATGGCATCGCGCGATGGCGCGGCTATCTATGCTAGTGGCTGTGCGTCTCTTCGAGCGCGGCCTCAAGCTCTGGCTCGGTGGGAATCCGCAGGCTGCGAGCGTAGAATACAAAGACAGCGACGAAGAGAATCAGCCAGAACAAAACGACGACGGCAATCGGCAGTATCTCCATGCGGTTGTTAGCTCCTCCGTTGACACGGATGTGGGTGCGTCTGGGCGCGCGAGCGCATCACCAAATGATGCGAGCCATGCGCGCAAAAAATACCGCGAGGCGGATGCTCCGGCTGCTCGCGGTATCGCCTATCTACAGCCTACCACAGCTTTGCGATTCGCGCGAGATGCTACTACCTACGCGCGCATGGCCGTGGCGGCTCTGTACATAATACAATAAAGACAGGCGGAATGGCAAACCACTGCACCAATCGGGGGATGACATCGGCGTGATGACTCGTGCGATGCACTCAAGCGCTGCGCCGGACGCACGCACATCCTTTGCGCCGTCGCATACAATGCCGGTAGCAGATGCGCGAGAGCAGCCACAGACCGCAAATCAGGGAGTACGCACGCATGATACGCTTGTTGCTGGTTGAAGATCATACATCGGTGCGGCGGGCGTTGCGCGAGGGGTTGGAGGCGACCGGCGAGGTGCGCGTGATGCAGGAGGCGGCTACCGCACGCGAGGCCATCGCCGCTGTCGAAGCCAACGGCGCGGAGAGCAGCAGCCCCGATGTGGCGCTGATGGACGTGGAACTGCGCGACTCGGAGCTAGGCGCTGAGGCGCGCAGCGGTGTCGGCGCGGCGGTGGCGATCCGGCGCGAGCGTCCGCGTTTCCCTGTCGTCTTCTACTCGATTCAAGACGACGACTCGTACTTCCGCGAGTTTCGCGCGGCGGGCATCCTCAGCCACTACGCCTATGTCCGCAAGAGCAACTATTTGCTGCCCTCGATGCTGGTCCCGCTGCTCAAAGACGCCATCGCCGGGCGCAGCTTCATTGACCCGGAGATCGAAGACCGCGTGGATGAGGTGCGTGAGCGCGACGCCACTTCGCCACGCGCGCTGCTGGAACCGAACGAGCTGCGTGTGGTGGAACTGGTGGCGCAGGGCATGACCAATGAGCAGATCGCCGCCCGCCTTGGGCTGCGCGACGCCCGCGCCGTCAGCCGCACCAACGGGCGCATCTATGACGCCTGGCGGCTGAGCGAGAGCACCACCGACGAGAAGGTCGCCCGCGCCCGCGCGACGCTGATTTACCTGCTCGACCGCCCGCTGATCTGGGATGAAGAGGGCCGCGCGCTGGTGCCCGACCGCAAGCAGGGCTGGGTGCCGCTCTACGACGACCCCGGCCCCAAAGGAACCCGCGAATGAGCGCCATCTTGCAGCCCGCGCTGGCCCAGATTGCCATTGCGCTCTCCGTCTTCAGCCTGATTACGTACCTGTGGTTGGGGATGACGGTGCTGCTGATTGGCAACCGCACGACCAAGGTCACCTGGGCCAGCGGCCTCGGCCTGCTGATGGCGTCGCTCTTTTTCCTTTGTCATGGCGCGCTGGTGGGGTCAGGCGTGCCGGTGGGGGCGTCATCTGCCGACTTCTGGTGGCATCTGCTCTGGGTGCCCAGTTTCGCTGCGCCGATTCTCTGGGCCGCGACCGGACTGCGCTATGCCTGGCTCACCGGCACGATGCGCCGCTGGCGCGTGCCCGCGCTGGTGATCGTCGGCACGTTCGGTGGCGTGACAGTGCTGCTGGCGCTGCTAAGCTGGCCCGCCATCGGCCACTACGGCGACTTCATCCGCCTACTCGGCGCGTCGCTGCGGCTGCGCGGCTCACCGCAACCCCTGCCCGCCACCTCGCCGACGCTCCCCGCGCTGGGTCTCGCCTTCGTGATCTACATGGCGGGCTGCGCGGCGCTGCCCTGGGCCTCGCTGGCGGCACGCAGGCAGACGCCCACACCCGCGCCAAAGCCCGAAACGAGCCTGCCGAGCGCGGATGGCACTCAACTCTGGGATGCCGCCGACGCCTGGGGACGGGCGCGGCGGGCGCTGCTCGGCGCGTCACTATGTATGGTCGCGGCGGGCGCGGTGGCGGCGCTGGTGGGCCTCGCATCATCGCTGCACGAACGCGACGCGCTCATCACCGGACCATCTGATGGCTTCGGCATTCGCGTGCCCGCCAGCCCGCCGGGCCATGTGCCGCTGGCGCTGGTTGCGGCGGATCTGGTGGTGCAGGTGGCGCTGGCGGGACTGGGGTTGCTGCTCGGCTGGTCGGTTGTGCGCCAGGGTGTGCTGGTGGAGCGGCGGCTGCCGCAGCGTGGCTTCTTCCGTCAGTGGCGCGGCACCGCCTTCGTGGCGCTGGTGCTGGCTGTGGTTGTCGCGTGGATGGCCGCGATTGCCCCGGAGGCGCTGCCCTATCTGCTGGTGCTGGTTACGGTTGTCACCGTCACCTACGCGCTCTTCACCTGGCAATCCTATGGTGAGCATGACCGGCTGCTGACGCAACTGCGCCCCTTCGTGGCGAGCCTCTCCGTGGAGCATGCCGGCTGGCTGGCGTCGGACCCGCGCGAGGTCGAACGCAGTATTGAGGCACTCTTCACCAGCCTGTGCCGCGATGTGCTCGGCGCGGCCTGGGCGCGGCTCTCCTTCACGGCAGGGCGGTTACATCGCACGCTCTCGTATAAAGCGCCCGACCCACTCAGCGCGCACCGCCTGGATGCCCGCGAGTGGACACTGCCGGTGATTGACGAGCGCGGCGTGGTGGCGCGGCTGGTATTGGGGCCGCGCGCCGATGGCGCGGGCTACACCTCGGCGGATTTGGAGATCGCGCGCGCCTGCGGCCAGCGCATTCTCGACGCGGTGGGCGAGTTCGCGGCGGCGCAGGCTATCGTCTCGCTGGCGCGGCGGCGCGGGCTGGAGGCGGAACTGAGCGCGGCGCTGCCCCGGCGGGTGTTGCATGACGACGTGCTACCTCGGCTGCACCTGGCCATGCTGCGATTGGAGGCGCTACGCAGCCGGGTCGCGCGGGCGGTGGGTGTCGCGGCGGGGCCATCCACGCGCGCGACGCCGCCAGAGGGCGAGGCCGACGCCGAGCAGCCAGACGCGGCGAGCGAATTAGGCGAGGTCGTGCGCGAGCTTGGCCGCGCGCACCACGATCTGGCGGCGCTGATGCGCGCCTCGCCCGCGGCCAATCCCCGTCGGATGGAGCATGGCCTGGCGGGCGCGCTGCATTCCTCGTTGGATGGCGAGTTCCGTGGCGCGTTCGATGCGATTGATTGGCAGACGACCCCCGAAGCCACGGCGGCGGCGGATGCGCTGCCAGCGATCACGGCGGATCTGCTGTTGGGCGCGGCGCTCGAAGCTGTGCGGAACGCGGGACGCCACGGGCGCGGCGGCGACCTACATCGCGACCTGCGGCTGCGGGTGGGGCTGTCCGCTGATATGGGTACGGTGACGGTAACGGTCAGCGATGACGGTGTGGGCCTGCAAAGCGAGGCCGACCGCGACACGCGGGCGCAGCCAACTGCGATCAGCGCACCGGAGGCGCATACCAATGAATCGCTGGCCGCCATCTCATCTTCTCGCAACGCCGCGCCCAATGGCGGCACGCGCACCGGCCTGCTCACCCACGGCGCGCTCATCAGTCTCGTGGGCGGCACGCTCACCGTGCGCAGCCAGCCCGGCGCGGGCACTACCGTCTCTGTACGTGTTCCCAGGGGGATGTAGAGCAGATTCCCATTGCAACAAAGAGAGGGTACACGTGATGTGTACCCTCGCACAAAAGCGCCTGCCTGCTGTATCCAAACATGCTACGCGGCCCGCTGCTCCGTGAGCCGTGCGCGCAACGCTTGCAGATCGCGCACATCGCTCCAGACCAGCGTTTGCTCATCCAGTGCGATGCCTGTCTGTGCGGCTAACGCGATCACCACCCGCGCCTCGCGTCCCCACGCGCCACAGCCGCTTGTTAGCGCCGTCAGGAATGCCGCCGTATAGGTTCGCTCAGCAGTTGGGGTCCGCGTGGTCAATTCAGCCGGTAACGTATGTGTGTTCATGGTCTTCTCCCTTCCGCCCTCACATCAGGGTTTCTGGGAAGTACAACACGCTCTGCGCCGCGAGAGTTGCATCAATTTGCCACGTTTCTCGCGCGTGGGGCAGCATACGTAAGCGCATAGGCGCATCAGGTTTGCTTCACCTGGACCTGAATATCTACCCACCAGCTCCCTTGCGCGCTCACATCCAGATAGAGCTGTGTGCCCCCACTGAGCCAGCCCAGATTATGCACGTAGGTCGAACCGCCGGTCGCGCCCGCGCGGCACTGCGCCTGGACCGGAACGGCGAGCGGCGCGCCGTATTGCGAGCGCAACACCACCGCGAGCGCAAACGAGCCGCCTACGCCACTCTGCGGTGTGCAGCCCCAATCCAGCTTGAAGAGGTTGGCGTCGGCGTTGCTGGGTAACGTGAAATTATCGCCGTTGGCGTTCGTTTTGCCGCTAAAGGTATAGAGTGTCTTCCAAACATACGCCGGGGATGTCGCGGTTGTGGCGACTCCATGGCTTCGCGTGCTGTGCGTGTTTGAGGTGGTTTCTTTATAGAGCAGCAGGAGCACGCTCTCCACGAGTACGACGACGACCAATGCCGCTACGAACCACGAGCGCAGGCGCTCCCACCACAAGCGCCAGGGAATCCATATGCCCGGCACGTCGGGTTGTGCGCGCATGCGCGAATCGGTGTCCAGGGCGCGCGGGAGGTCGCGCCAGCGGAAGCGGGGGCGTTGCGATTCAGCCACGGGGAAATCCTCTGCTGTGCCTGCGCGGATCTACACCGAAGGTGGACCACCAGGGCTACTGAAGCAATCATTACCTCCCTCACTTCATACGGCTGAACCGGGTGAAAACCGGAAAGGCACAGACATCCATGTTATTATCGCAGTGACGATAGACGCGAAAACGCCGCTCTCCCTGCCGTGTTCGCAGCGTGAGCGGCGCTAGTTTGGAATGCGCGGAACGCTACGTGTTTCGCGCGCAGTCAGTGTACTACCCCTGAATTGTGATCGTGCGCGCCACGATGTCGGCGCCGCTGGCCGTGCCGATGACCATCACTTTCGCGCCCGCTATCAGGTCGGTGATCTGGCCCTGCTCGCTGGTCTGGATGATCGTCGTCGGCGTGATGGCGCAGCTAAACGTCTGCCCCTGCGTGTCGTCGAAGACCAGCTTGGTGCTGGTGGCGGAATCCACCGTGCCGCGAATCCCCTGGAAGCCGCTGCCTGTGCCATTCCCATTGCCCGCGCCGAAACCGGCCCCTGGCGTACCCTGTCCACGCCGGAAGCATGCCGGATTCGTGCCCGCTGGCGGTGTGCCCTGGCCGCGCCCGCCGAAGCCGCCAAAGCCGCCGCTACCCGTCGTCCCCGTGAGGATGACGATACGCTGCGCCGCCGTCACCGCCGAATCGGTCACTACCTGCACGTTCGTTCCCGCCGTGAGGTCGGCGGCAGTCTTCGTGACGATGCGCGTGATGCGCGTATTGCTGTCTATCTGCACCTGTGTCGCTGTGCCACTTGCGTCCGTCACGGTGATGCTCCCCGCCGCCGTCGCGCTGATCGTCCCGCTGACCGCTTTGGCGGCGCGCGTGGGGGCGCAGGTAGGCGTCGCCTTCGCGGCGGACGATGCGGCGGATGCGCTGCCGCACGCGGTAAGCAGCGCGCCCAGCGCCAGCGCCAGCATCGCGCCAATCACAAATCTCGTGGTGTGTATCGTTCGTCCCATCTTCGAGAAATCTCCTTGCGCGTGATAGTCGGCATGTCCGCGACGGCACGTATGCAGCGTCGCGCACATTGCCAGGGGAGCGCCGTATGCGCCTCTCCCCACTCTATCGCAGCCCAAGGAAGAATCCACCGCTCAGGTGTAAAGAAATCGTAACGCTTTGCGCCGATCCATGCAGCGTGGCTGTGTTACGCGGGGGCGATGGGCAGCGTGAAGGTGAAGCGCGCGCCGCCGCCGGGCCGTTCGTCCGCCGTGATCGTGCCGCCGTGTACTTCGAGTAGCGAACGCACGATGGCTAGCCCCAGGCCGCTGCCGCCGGTGGCCGTGCTGCGCGAGGCGTCCACACGGTAGAACCGCTCGAAGATGCGCTCGCGGTCGGCGGGCGCGATGCCGGGGCCAGTGTCGCCGATGCTCAGGCGCAGCGTATTGCCGTTCGCCACTGCCGCGCCGTCCACCTCGATGCGTCCGCCCTCTGGCGTATGGCGTAGCGCGTTATCGAACAAGTTGAGCAGGATTTCGGTGAGCCGGTCGCCGTCGGCCAGCGCGGGTGGCAGATCGTCCGGCAGGGTGTTGACCACGGTGACGCCCTTGCGCTCGATCTCTGGCGCCAGCACCGCCAGCGTCTCCGCCACCAGCGCCTGCACCCGCACCGGCGCGCGTTGCAGCGTCTCCGCGCCATCTTCATAGCGCGCCACCTGCTGGAGCTGCCCCACCAGCCGCTTCAGCCGCGCCGCCTCCCGCGCAATCAGCCGCGCAGTCTCGTCGCGGTCGGCGGGATCGCTCACCACGCCATCCAGCAGCGCCTCGGTGAAGCCCTGAATCGCCGTGAGCGGCGTTGCTAATTCGTGCGAGACATTCGCCACCAACTCGCGTCGCAGTTGCTCTTGCCGCCGCAACTTGGCCACATCGCTTTCCAGCGCGCCCGCCATATCGTTGAAGCTGTGCGCCAGCCGCTGCATTTCGTCTGGCGCGCGCTCGCGCACCGCTACGCGCGTCGCGTAGTCGCCCGCCGCCATACGTCCCGAAGCCTCGGTCAGCCGCGCCAGCGGGCGTGTCAGCCGCCTCGAGAAGAGCATCGCCAGCAGCGCCGCCAGCAGAATCGCGGCAATCGTTGCCAGCAGCAGCGCCGACTGCACGCGCCCCGCAAAGATCGCCGCCCGGCTCTGGCGTGGCAACGTGGAGAGCGCCACCGCGCCGGTGATTGGCTGCGACGGATCGCCGTTCAGGTGGATTGGCGCGACGGCGTAGTAGCGCTGCGCGAAGAGCGAGAGCAGCGGGCCAGGCAGCGCGCCAGTCTCTTCGTGCCCTTGCAGACCGCGTTGCAGCGCGGCGGTGATCGTCGCCTTATCCGACGTATACACCGGGTCATTGTTCAGTTCGGGTTGTGGCGCGAATGCCAGTTGCCCGGAGGTGGACATCACCCAAATATTCAGGGTGAAGCGCCCGCGTGCAAATGCGCCTGGTGGGACACCACCCACCGGCTCACCGGTCAGTCCATCTGACGGCGCGCGCCCCAACAGGTCCGCGACCTGATTCACCTCGCCCTGCAACTGCGTCCCCTGATAGTCGTTGAACGAGATGCTATTCACCACCAGCGTCGTCAGCGCGACCAGCGCCAATGCCCCCAGCGCGATCAACACCGAACCGACGGCCATCTGCACCCGCAGGCTGCGCGGGCTGAAGCGCCGCCAGCGCCGCTGTCCATCTGTGCTGCCGCCGTTGATGGCTGGGAGCGCAGGCGTAGCAGAGGTGTCAGGGGCGTTGTTAGAGGTCGCTGGCCACATGCGCTACGCTCCACTCTCAGGCGCGACACTGGCATCGGCTGGATCGAAAACGTAGCCGACGCGCCAGATCGTCTTGATATAGCGCGGCTGCGCGGGGTCGCGTTCGATTTTCTTACGTAGCGTGCCGATGTGCACATCCACCGTGCGGCTATCGCCAAGGTAATCGTAGCCCCACACCGCGCTCAGCAGTTCCTCGCGTGTGAAGACCCGCTCCGGCGCACGCGCCAGCGCCAGCAGCAGATCGAACTCCTTCGCCGTCAACTCCACGCGCCGCCCGTCCACCTCCACGCGCCGCGCCCTCACCGTGAGCGTCAAGCCTGGGAAATTCAGCATGTCTGGCTCGGCGTCTCCTAGCACCAGTTGTTCGGTTGGCGCCGTGCGGCGCAGGATCGCCCGCACGCGGCTCACCAGTTCGCGTGGGCTGAATGGCTTCGTCACGTAATCATCCGCGCCGAGGTCTAGCCCGGCGATGCGGTCTTCTTCCGTCTGTAGAGCGGTCAGCATCAGAATCGGCGTGCGCGCGGACGCGCGAATGCGGCGGCACACATCCCAGCCATCCAGGCCGGGCAGCATCACATCCAGTACCACCAGATCGGGATGCTCGCGCTCGTGCAACGTCAGCCCGACGATGCCATTCCCCGCCACCAGCACGCGATAGCCCGCCTGAATCAGATACAGGCGGAGGAGCCGTGTGATACTCTCCTCGTCCTCGATGACGAGCACCGTCGCCTCTGACGTGTATGGGTCGTTCATCGCGGCTGCTCCCCCATGCCGATCACTCGGTCCGCAGCGCGACGATGGGATCCAGCCGCGAGGCGCGCACCGCCGGGTAGAGGCCGAACGCCACGCCGATGCCCGATGCGACGGCGAAGGCCAGCACAATCGAGACGATACTGGGCGCGAACGGTAAGCTGAAGCCAATCGTCAGCGCCAGGCCCAGCGCCAGCCCGATGATGATGCCGATGGCCCCGCCGGACGTGCTCAATGTCAGCGCTTCGATCAAGAACTGGTTGCGAATATCGCGCCGCCGCGCGCCGATGGCCATGCGTATGCCAATTTCGCGTGTGCGCTCCGTCACCGATACCAGCATGATATTCATAATGCCGATGCCGCCGACAAGCAGCGAGATTGCCGCCACGCCCACCAGCAGGAAGGTCAACGTCTGGGTGAAGGTCTGCGCCGTCTGCACCAGTTGATTCGAGCTACGCACCGTGAAGTCGTCCGCCGAGCCGTCCGTCGGCAGATTGTGCCGCTGTTCGAGCAGCGTGGTGATGGCCGCCTGGGTGGAATTGACGTTATTCGCGTCATCTACCTGTACCGCAATCTGCGACACATACTGAATATTGTCCAGCCGTGCTTGCGCCGCGTTGAATGGCACATAGATCACGTCGTCCTGGTTCTGGAATCCCGTCGTGCCCTTGGCCTTCAGCACGCCCACCACTTGGAACGCCTGGCTGTTGATGAGAATCGTCTGCCCCACCGGATCGGCGGTCGAAGTCGCGAACAGGTTATCCACGGTCGTCTGGCCCAACACCGCCACCGCGTTCCCGCTCGATTCGTCGGCATCGCTGAACCACGAGCCTTCCGACATCGTCCAGGTGCCAATGCTTTGATAGTTGGGGTAGACCCCCTGCACGCGTGTATTCGTGTTCTGGTCCGCATAGACGATCTGCGCCTGCACGCTGATCACCGGACTGACGTTTTGCACATGGGCCACTCCGCTCATCGCGTCGGCGTCGCTCTGCTTCAAGCTCTGGCGCGTGCCCGCCGCGCTGAAGGCGCCGCCGCTCTGCGTCGCCCCCGGCGAGATGGTCAGCGTGTTGGTGCCCAGCCCCGTGATGCGCGAATTGATCAGCGCGCTGGTGCCCTGCGTCAGCGTCACCGCGCCAATCACCGCCGCCACGCCGACGATCACGCCGAGCGCCGTGAGCAGCGAGCGCAGACGGTTGGCCCAGAGCGCCTCCAGCGCGCTGGCGAAATTGGCGTTCAGCGTATTGCGGCGACCGTGGTGCGTGGGCATGCCGCCGTGTCCGCCGCGCTTGGGGAGCGTATCGCGCTTGGCTGGCTCGACGCTCTGCCGTGAATCTAAACTCATGGGAGTTCCTCCCGAATGTGTACCTCATTGGGTTGGGTCGCTGGGCGCAGCGATTCTTCCATCTCATCGCGCGCCGAACGCGGGGCGAGCACCGGTTCATCGCGCACCAGCCGCCCGTCGCGGAAGGCCACCTGGCGGTGGGCATACGCGGCGATATCGGCCTCGTGCGTCACCAGCACAATCGTTAGCCCGCGCGCATTCAACGCTTGCAGCAGCGCCATGATCTCGACGCTGGTGCGCGAATCGAGGTTGCCGGTTGGCTCGTCCGCCAGCAGCAGGTTCGGCCCGTTCACCAGCGCCCGCGCGATAGCCACACGCTGCTGCTGCCCGCCGGAAAGCTGTGTCGGCTTGTGGTGTAGCCGCTTGCCCAGGCCGACCAGTTGCAGCGCGCGGCGAGCGCGGCGCTCTTGCTCCTCTTTGCTGAAGCCCGCGTAGAGCAGCGGCATGCTCACATTGCCCAGCGCCGTCGCCCGCGAGAGCAGGTTGAAGCCCTGGAATACGAAGCCGATGCGCCGGTTGCGGACATCGGCAAGCTGGTCGGGTGTCATGCGGCCAACCGGCACGCCCATCAAATCGTACTCGCCGCTGGTCGGCGTATCGAGGCAGCCGAGCAGGTTCATGAACGTGGATTTCCCTGAACCGGATGGCCCCATCACCGCCACGAATTCGCCGCGCTCCACCCGCAACGATACGCCACGCAGCGCACGCACACGGGTTTCGCCCAACTGATACGTCTTGGCCAGGTTGCGCACCATGATGACGGGCAGCGGTAGAGCCGCCGGCTGTGGCTGCGACGCTGCATCGGGCATCGCAGCCATATCCCGCATGTCCTGCATATCGTCGGTCTCGTGTGGCGTGGCGGTCGCGCCATTGTGGCTGGCTGGCTCGTCGTGAACTGCCTGGGCGCGCTCGTAGGGCAGGTCAAATGGATGATCGGTCACGGCATACTCCTTGTGCATTGGCGTGGTCGCGTCAGAGCGATGTCGCGCCACTAATTGCCGCCACCGGTTGCGCCACCCGCGCCGCTACCGCCCGCGCCGCCATTCGTGCCACCGCCGCGACCGCCGCCCGCGCCGCCGCCACGCCCGCCGCCGAAGCCCCCACCGCCGGGGAAGAGTCCGCTCCCCGTTCCGGTCCCACTGGTGGCGCTGGTTGTGCCGCCCGTTTGCCCGGTCACGATGGTTTCGCCCTGCGAGAGACCCGCCAGCACTTCGTCAAGCGTGCCATTCGAGAGGCCCAGCACTACCGGCTTGACCACCCATTTGCCGCCGCTGCGTTCCAGCACAAACGAGAGGGTGAGATTGTCGGCGCTGGCCGTCGTATCGCTGCTCTGCGCCGATTGCAGCAATTGCTGCCCCTGTTGCAGCGCCGCGACAATCTGGTTGCGCGTGATGCCGCTGCCAATCTGCTGCCGGGCGAACGTCACCGCGCTGGCCGGAATCAAGAGCACATTCACGCGCTGCGCCGTGGTAATCGTCACATTCGCCGTCATCTGCGGCAGCAGATTCACGCCTTGCAGATTCGAGGTATCCACGTCAATGGTCACCGGATAGGTGACGACGCTGGAGCTTGACTGCCCAATCGGCGAGATGGAGCTGACCGTGCCACGGAAGCGTTTGCCGGTATACGCGCTGACCGTGAATGTCACCGTCTGGCCGGTGGCGATCTTGCCGATGTCCGCCTCATTCACACTGGCGGCAACCTGCAACGATGAGAGGTCCAGAATCTCGATGAATGCGCCGCCGCTGGATGAACCACTGCCGCTGCCACTGGATGAACCGCCCGACCCCGGCGAGCCGCCAACCTGGCCATTGATCGCGCCAACGATACCATCATGCGGCGCCTTCAGCGTCGCATTACTCAGGTTGTGCTGCGCGGTGGTCAGCGACTGCTGCGCTGAAGCGATCTGCGACGACGCGGAGCCTTCTGATCCGGAAACCTGCGCCTGGGTTGAGGCATATTGCGCTTCGGCGCTATTGATGCACTGCGAGTTGCCGTGGCAATTGCTGATCGCCGTTTGCTCTTGCTGGTATGCCGCGTCCAGTTGGGCGTTGCCCTGCACCACCGCCCGCGAATACGCGCCATACGCATTGTTGAGCGCGATCTGCGCCGAGTTCACTGCATCTTGCAGCGAGGTTGGGTCGAGCTTCGCCAGCACCTGCCCGCTCTTCACCTGCTGCCCCACGCTCACGTCAATCTCCTTGATCGTGCCGCTGCCGGAGAAGTTCACGTCATAGGTCGCGCTTTGCAGCGAGCCGGTCGCCGAAACGGTTGTCACCAGATTACCGGTCGTCACCTGCCGCGTCGTGTAGGTAATCTGCGGCGCACGCGAGCGCGTCACCACCACCGACGTGACGATCACCACGGCGATCACCACGGCGGCAATCGCCGCCAGCCACCGCCGCTGCCGCCACCACGGACGCCGCCTCCGCTCCTGTTCCTGCTCGTCCTCGTCAATGAAATCGGTATCGTCGTCATAGAAGCCCGGTAGGTCAAGCTCGTGCGCTCGTTCTCTCTGGCGCAGTACGCCTGGCTGGGTCGTTTCGCCGCGTTGCGGTGACTCTAGCATCTGCCCTCTATCCTCTCTACCAACTACCGTCCAACTACCGTCGCGCCGCCAGCCGGACTGCTCATTTCCCCGGATGGCGTGTAGATCACTGCCGCATTCCTGGCCCATCTGGGCGCTTACTCGTGACAATACGATGCAGCGTCCAGCTTGAAAACCATCGGCTGTAAAGACTCTGCAAAGTTTGGCGGTAGCCTTGTTTTCCACTGCCGAGGGGATTCAATATAATGGCAGTTACGGCGCATATCCGCGCCTCGCGCTTCCTGAAACTCTCCCATACTGATGAGGATAAACCATGCGATTAGCGACCTTGCGCGCCGAGGTGGCGCGCTACGCGAAGAAGATGTCCGCCAGCGGGCTGGTGCGCGCGACCCAGGGCAACCTCAGCGCCCGCGACCCTGAATCTGGCCTGATCTGCGTCACCCCCAGCGGCGCGGACTACGACCTGCTCAGCGCGGAGGACATCGTCGTGGTGGATGCCGAGGGCGCGGTGGTCGAGGGGCAGTGGAAGCCCAGCCTGGAGACGCCGCTGCACACCTTGCTGCTGGGCCGCCGCGCCGACATCCACTGTGTGATGCACACCCACTCGCTCTACGCCTCGGCCTTCGCCGTGCTCTACCAGCCTGTGCCGATGATCCTCGCCGAATCTGCCGCGTGCCTGGGCGGACCCGTGCCCACCATGCCGTATCAAGAATCCGGCACGCTAGAGTTCGCTGAGCGGGCAGCGGAGGCGCTAGGCCAGGGCCACGCGCTGCTCTGGGGCAACCACGGCGCGATGGTGGTGGGACCAAGCCTCGCACTGACCTACTCCATCGCCCATGCCCTCGAAGATACCGCGCGGATCTATGCCATCGCCGCGCAACTGGGCATGCCTACCGAACTGCCGCCCGACGAGGTGGCACGGCTCCACGCCTGGTGGAAAGCCAGCTACGGCCAGCGCGTCAACTGACCACTGCGGCGGCACTTCAAATCACCTATGATGATGCTCCCCAAAGCTGCCGCACAACAGCAGCATACTGCTGAGCAATGCGCACCGGATCGAGGTTGAAGAAACGTCCATGCCCCAACTGCGGCGCTATCTCGTGATAGGCCGCGTCCAGCACTGCTCGATCCAGGTAGCCCTGCTGATGCAGCAAGGCGACATCAGCCAGATCGCGACTGCTGCCGCGCGCAATCTTGGCCAGCGCAGGCGAATAAAAATCGAAATAGAAGACATCGAGCGTACCATAGCGTCCAACATATCGCGACATCGTTTCCCATGAGGCTGGCAGGGGAATGAAGGCACCGGGGGCGGCCAGTTCGACATTGATCCCGAGCTGAATCTTCAATTGGCGAATCGCGTCTTCTACCTCCTGCTCATCGCTCACCGCCAGTTTCAGATCAATGTCCGCGGTGCTCGCGCCCTGGCCACGCACCTGACTATGGATCAACTCAGCGCCGCCCGCGAGGTAGATCCGCCCGGCAGCATGCCGCACACGCCGACCGAGTTCCTGTAAGAATCGCTCGATATCGCTGTGGGTGACATCTGGTCGCAAACTCATGCTGTGTTCCTCCGCTGTGCCTGCGCGCACATCGGCTGCCATCTTCCCAGTTGTTGCACGCGGGCTTACAGCGTGAGCGTGCCGAGAGGTCCGCTGGATTGTTCGTTGTGATGCCGCGGTAGTCCAGATGAAACGCTGTGACGCCCGCGGCAGCATCTGGGATGGGCGCCATTCGCGGCACTGTCCCTCTTGCGCGAGCACGTGGTCGAGCTGATTTTGCCAATCAGCCACGTAGTTGGCGAGGACGCCTGTTCGCTGGCGTTCGTAAGCGGCAAGGGCTTGGAGGCCAGCCTCGCCATAGGCGACCACAGGCGCGGGCAGCCCGCGAACGCGCCAGTCAGCGGCAAAGCGCCGCTCAGGAATGCGCGGAGCGTGACCCAGCGCCAGCGTGAGCGGTAGGCGCCAGATCCGCTGAAGATAGAGTGCGGCTAACAGCAACGTCATCACTTGCTCTTTGGCCTGATCTGGCGCGGTCGTGCGAACATCCGCAGTCGCTACGGCGAATCGTGGGTGGAGGAACAGGAGGCCGATGATGCTATCGCGGACACGGGGATCTGGAGACTGCGCAAGTTGTGTCAACAACGCTCCTGGCGTCAGTGGCTGCTGTTCGTCGTTCTTACCGCTGTCGTCACGTAATTCGGCGTTGATGAGATAGTGGAGACCGTGCGCATGCAGTTCGGCGAGTAAGTGCGAGGTCGCCGCATGATATGTTGTATGCTCTGGCGTCTCGCGCGCCGTTGTCGTATGCAAACAGGCCTCCCAGCGAGTTGCGCGCTAGCTGAGCAGCGAAATCAGCGATACTCCTTTGCGTATAACTTCAGTCATTATGCCACGTTCTATAGCGCCTACTCCTTCGGTATCGCGGCACGTGGCACTTGAGCGCAAGCGATGCCAACGAATGACGCCCAATCGCCCGCTCGCCTCTCAAGGCATTGCGGTATTACATCTCATTCGCGCGCTTATCCACGAAGCCGCGCGCGAATGTAGCGAACGCATAGACATCCGCGAAGGTGCTGGCGAGGCCGACGGAGACTCGCACCGCGCCGGTGCTCTTCGCGTCTATGCAGCGGCGGAAGTCGTCCAGCGTGACGCGCTCGGTGTAGCGCACGAAGCACGTGCTCAGCTCTTCGGCGGAGATGCCCAGCGCCAGCTCGCCGCCGCCAGGATTACAGAAACAGCCTGTACGCAGCGAGATGTTCACCTCGTTGGCGCGCTCCTCAATCAGCCGGTGGTCAATGAAATGGCCGTCGGGATCATAGAAGTTCATGGTGATCGTGCCGCCGCGCATCGCCGTGTTTTCCGGGCCATAGATGCGCACCACCGGCGCACCCGTGCTGTGGCGCAGCGCCGTCAGCGCGTCCAGGAGCCAGCCCGTCAGGCACGCCACGCGCGTATGAATTGTGTCCAGGCCGATGCTGGCGATGTGGCGCAGGCCGATCTCCACGGCGGGCAGTGTCAGATAGTTCAGCGTGCCATCCTCGAACGCCTCGCCGCCCTCGTGCAGATAATAGCGGTCGCCCTGCACCGACGCGACGGTGATTGTTCCGCCCGCGAACCACGGACGATGCAGCTTCGCCAGCGCCGGTTTGCGCGCCAGCAGGCAGCCGACGCCGGTGGGATAGCCGAAGATTTTGTAGAACGACAGCGAAACGAAATCGGGATGCCACCGGCTCAGGTCCAACGGGTTCGTCGGCACGAAGGCAGCGGCATCCAGCAGCACATCCCAGCCCTTCGCCTGCGCCCGTTCGATCCATTCCAAGGGATGCTGCACGCCGGAGAAATTCGACTGCGCTGGAAAGGCGAAGAGGTTGTTGCCACCGGGCCGCGCCAGATCGAGACTCGCCGCCAGCCGCTCGCCATCAATGCGCATATCCGGCGGGATCACCGGAGCGTAGGTGACGTGCGCGCCACGTGCGCGGGCGAATTCGCGGATGCCGTTGACCGAGTTGTGATTATCAAAGGTCAACAGATACTGATCGTCCGGCCCGAAGGGGTACGACTCACCCACCAGCTTCAGCGCGCCGCTGGCGTTGAGCGTGAAGATCACCGCGTACTCGTCGGGCGTGGCGGAGAAGAACGCCAGCACCGCGTCGCGCGCCTGTTCTATCAGCCGCGTCATCGCCAGCGAGGTCGGGTTCGTCGAGTGCGGGTTGCCGAAGACGTTGTCGCGCAGCAGATCCATGTGCGCCCGCACCTGCGATTCGGCGTAGAGGCCGCCGCCGGTGTAGTCCAGGTAGATGTGCCCGGCCGCGTCCAGCCGCGCGTAGTCGCTGGCGCGCATCTCGTCGAGTTGGCTCGTGCTCGCGAACGCTGGATACAGTGCGCGAAACGAGGCCTCTGCTTCTGCTAGTGCGGGCATTCCCTCTGCTGGCGTGTTCGCTGCGGCGGTCTGCTGAGAAGTTGACATGCGACGCTCCCATCGGCGGTGATGTGTGCCAGTCGCGCCCACCCCATTGTGAACGCCCCACATGCGAAGAGCCGCACCTGTAACAGCACATCATCCAGCGGCTGGCTTCATAGTAGACGCCCCTCGCCCCCGCGTCAACCTGTGCCGCGCCACATATCCACCGCCAGATGGGTTCTTCAACCACCGCGAACCTTCTATAGCGAAGAGCCAACATCTGTGCTATGACGACCTTTAGGAGGCTCGACATGGATAAGCCAAAGTTCTCGCTCTCCACCTACAAGGACCCAGCAACTGTTGCGCTGGTGAACAAAACTGACCATAAGAAAGTAGCCGCCTGGGCGATTGATTGCGCCGAGCGTGTCATGCCTTACTTTGAGGAAACATACCCGCACGACCATCGCCCCCGGCAAGCTATCGAAATGCTTCAGGCATGGATAGATACGGGCGTGTTCAAGATGGCTATCATTCGCAAGGCGTCGCTTAACGCTCATGCCGCTGCTCGTGAAGTCGGTCAAGATACTGCTGCTCGTTCGGCTGCCCGTGCCGCAGGCCAAGCGGTGGCTACAGCGCATGTGCCAATGCATGCTCTTGGCGCCGTGAATTATGCCCTACAGGCGATCTACCGCGCCACCAATCCGGCGCTTGCTGATGCCGCTGTAGCCAGGGAACGAGACTGGCAACTCCAGCACTTGCTCGATTTGAAACGCGAACAGTAACTACTCGACCCGAACAACCGACCTCGCCTATGGGTTGCTAAAGATGCACGAAGACAGCGCGCCATGACGTCCACACGATGCGCGTGGCCCGCCAGATGCTCAGTCCTGGAACATCTGACGGTTCGCGCGCATCTCTTTCATATGCGAGACGTCGCCGTATCAGCCAGCCGTCTTAGCGTGTGGGCTGTGCATAGGGGCCGCCCGCGCCCAGGTTCTTCGCGTGGAAGGGGATCGTGAACTGGAAGTGCCACGGCCCGCTCAGCGTCGTATATCCTGGACTGGTATTGTTCAGATAGACGGCGGTAATGTCCCAGGTGATTGTAAGCTGGCTCGTCCCTGGCGCGGGATGGTACGGCCCCTCATCCATGACACAGAACTGCTCGTCGCCTGGCTTCGCCGCGCTACAGACGATGTTGCCTCGTAGTGTCGCTTCGCCATCCTGGCCCGTGATGGACCATGAACCAATCGTGGTGTAGGTATACAGCTTGGCCAGCTCCGGCGACATCTGGATGCTGTACGCGATATACGTATTGCCAGGGTCGGCATACGCCTTGTACACCTTGATCGTCACGCCATCGGCCTGTTGTGTCTGGTTCACATCGGTATAGAGATGCTCGTCGCCGATGATACGCAGCTTCGGAGTATTGAACGGGAAGCCCGTGAAGATGCCCGCGAAGCCCGCGCCCGTCAGCAGCAGCGCCGCGACCAGTCCCACGGCGGCCCACGGCGCGATGGCGCGCTTGCGGCTCCTCGGCGCGTGTGCCGTCTCTGCCCCATGAGTGCGCCGCCACGGCAGGATGCCGCGCCGCGTATGCATGCTCCCTTCGCTGGCGATTGCCGCGACCTGTGGCGCTATCGCGTTCCAGCCTTTTTCAGTGTCAACTGTCACGGGTGCGTGCTCGCTGAACGTCTGCCGCAGCAGCGCCTCATCGGGCGTCTCCTCTGCCAGCAGTGATGTTGGCCGTGTGTCCATGGGAAAGTGTGCCCTCTCTGTAGCGTCTCAAATACAACTGTGCGGTGATGAGTAAGATTCAGGGCAGCGGCGTGGAATGCTCGTGCGCCGCGAGTGGCGCCGCCTGCTGGCGCAGCGCGTTCAGCGCGCGGTGCAGGGTGACGCGCACCGCGCCTTCGCTCGTCTCCAGCAGCGTGGCGACCTCGCGAATCGAGAAATCGCCATAGTAGCGCAGCGCCAGCGGCACGCGATAGCGCGGCGGCAGCGCCTGTACCCGCTCCCACAGCAGCTCACGCCGCTCCGCGCTCAGCAGCACCTCGTCGGGCAGTGGTGGGCGCTGTCGTTGCCAATCCTCACTCAGCTCGCCAACCGCGTCGAGCGAGGTCTGGCGGTCGGTGCGCCGCGCGCCCAGCATGTCGAGAATCGCGTGGGTGAGGATGCGGTGAAACCAGAGCGGGAACGCTTTGACATCACGCAACTGTTCGCGCCGCCGGAAGGCTGTCAGAAACGCCTCCTGGGCGCAATCCTGCGCTTCGTCGTGCGCCAGTCCGCTCAGCGCCGCCAGCCGCACCGCACGCGGATAGTAGCCATCGAAGACTGCGCGCACGGCCTGCTCGTCGCCGCGCTGCCACGCCGCGATTGTGGACGGTTCGTCGTTCAGCATCGGGGCCGGTCCTTTCAACCGTATACGGGGTCGCTACAGAGAGGACACCGCCGCGCGCAAAAATGTTACACCGCCCACGCGCCAACACTGAACCCAAGACTGGACCTTCGTACACTCCCCAGATGCGCCTGACCCGCGCTACAATCCTTCATACTATGAACCATCCCGTAAACGTGAAGGTAAATTGAACCACTGCCAAGGCGAAGGGTGCGGGCGATGCGACGATTCGAATACAAGTGGGTGGCGCTGATCGTGACCACCGTTGGCTCGCTGATGGTGGCGATTGATTCGACGATTGTCATTCTGGCGCTGCCGAATATGCTGCAAGATCTCCACTCCAATCTCGTGCGGATGACCTGGGTGATTATGGCCTACCTGCTCGTCAACACCGTCCTGCAGCTTACCTTTGGCCGCATGGCCGATATGTTTGGCCGTGTCAAAATGTACAATCTTGGCTTCTTGATATTCACCGCCTGTTCTGTCCTCTGCGGACTCGCCCCCAACGATGGCCTGCTGATCCTCTTCCGCGTGCTCCAGGGCGCGGGCGGCGCGATGCTCTCGGCCAACGCGATGGCGATCATCACCGAGGTCTTCCCGCCGAATGAGCGCGGGCGCGCGATGGGCTACAATGCCGTCACCTGGGGCGCGGGCAGCGTCCTCGGCCCCGTCCTGGGCGGGCTAATTCTGGCAGGCGCAAGCTGGCGCTGGATCTTTCTGGTGAATCTGCCCATCGGGTTGATAGGCACGGCGGCGGCGTATCTGCTGCTGCACGAGGTCGCGCCCAATCCCCGCCGCGAACGCTTCGACCTGCTCGGCGCGGCGCTCTTCACCGTCGGCCTCGTCACCTTCCTGATGGCGCTCACCGGCGGCATCGGTGCGGGCTGGCTCTCGCCCAGCATTCTCACGCTCTTCGCCATCGCACTCATCTCGCTCGTCGCCTTTGTCGTGCGCGAGCGCCGCTTCAGCGTGCCGATGCTCGACCTCAAGCTCTTCGATAACCGCATCTATGCCTATTCCGTCGCGGCGGCGGCGCTGCAATCGCTGGCCATCTTCGCCGTCAATTTCCTGCTCATCTTCTATCTGCAAGGCGTGCGCGCCTTCACCCCGCTCACGGCGGCGCTGCTGATCTTGCCGATGCCGCTGGTGAGTTCGTTCATTGGCCCGCTCAGCGGCGGGTGGGCCGACCGCGTCGGCGGCGCGATTCCCGCCACGCTGGGTCTCGCGCTGCAAGCGACGGCGCTGGTGATGCTCACCCAACTCACTCCCGCTACGCCTTATCCCGTGCTGGCCATCGCGCTCGTATTGATGGGCCTGGGCAGCGGCTTCTTCTGGTCGCCCAACACCAGCACGACGATGAGCGCCGCGCCGCGCAAACAGCTTGGCGTGGCCTCCGCTACGCTCAACACGATGCGCAACGTCGGCATGGTATGCAGCTTTGCCGTCGCTCTCGCCGTCGCCGCTGCCTCGATGCCGAAAGACATCATGAATGCCGTCTTCCTGGGCACCGTCGGCCACCTCAGCCCAGCGATTTCCGATGCGTTCACCTCAGGCATGTCCCATGCGTTCCTGGCCTCTATCGCCATCTGCCTGCTCGCCATCTATTTCTCCGTCGTTCGCCAGGGCAAGCGTCCGCAGGCCGAGCCAGTCCCCGGCGAGGCAAGTGTGGCCCAACCGGTGGGCGAACGCTAGCCACCAGCCGTCCCCTGCTGGACATCCCTATCTACGCGCCCTCAAGCTCCGCGATGAGCCGCTTGTGCGACATCGCGCGGCCCGCTGCCCACGCCGCCTCGAACGCCGCGTCTCCGAGCATTGCGCGCGTGGTGGCAATCGCGCGATCAATCGCGGCGCGCAGGGTAGGGCGTGGCGGCTCACCCGTGATGTCACGCGCCCGCGCGACGGCGCTCAGCAACCACACGCCTCGTTCGGACTCATCGTCGCCACTGAGCATGATCCCAATGGCTTCCATACTCTCGGCGGCGCATCGCGTGTCGCCGATGCCGTGCGCGAGCCGTAACGCCTTCCGGAACAAGCGCATCGCCTGGGTCGCATCGCCTTTGCCCCAGACGATGTATCCCTGCCGGAGTATCAGCAGCGCGATGTATGACACATCCCCGACTTGCGTGAACCCTGCGAGGCTGCTTTCATTCAGCGCCGCCGCGCGCTCGTAGTCGCCATGCGCATAGGCGATTTCGCCGAGGGTCCACTGCGCCTGGGCGATGCTCCATCTCTCCCCGGTCCGCTGGCTGATCGCCATGCCTTCTTCCAGCAGCGCTATGCCGTGCGCCGCATCACCCAACTCATAGGCCGCCATGCCCTTCGCATGCAACCCATCAGCGACCAATACCCAATCACCCAACTCACGCGCGAGCGCCAGCCCTTCCTCCAGCAGCGTCAGCCCATCCAGATCAAACTGCCATAACTTCAATGCTGCTCCCGCAAAGAGTCCCCGCGCCCTCCACATCGCTGGCCGATTCGCCTCCGGCAGCGCCAGTAGCGCCGCCAGCCAGCGCTTGCCCTCCCGTAGATACCCACGTTTTCGCCAGTACAGATACAGTCCGAACGCCAGCCGCAATCCCGCTTCAGCATCGCTGCGCTCCAGCGTCCAGCTCAGCGCAAGTCGCGCGTTATCGCGCTCTCGTTCCAGCCGCTCCAACCAATCCGCCTGATTCGGGCCTCGCAATTCGGCAAGCGCCATTTCTGCCATGCCCAGATAGTAGTCGAGGTGCAGGCTCCGCAGCGTCTCGGTTTCACCGCTTTCGTTCAGACGCTCTCGCCCGTACTCGTGGATCGTCTCCAGCATGCGGAAACGCGGCTCTCCACGTGTGCCGTCCTCCCGCACCACTAGACTCTTGTCTATCAGCGACGCCAGACCATCCATCACCGACCCTGCTGGCTCATCGCTCGCGCCGCACACCGCCTCTGCCGCCTCCAGCGTCCAGCCACCTGCGAAAACCGCCACGCGCCGGAACAGCCGCCGCTCGCGCTTGCTCAGCAGATCGTAACTCCATGCAATCGCGCCCTGCAGGGTCCGCTGCCGCTCAGGCAGATCCCGCGCGCCATCGGTCAGGATGCGCATCCGCTGGTCTAGGCGCTCCAGCAACGCCGACGGTGAAAATAGCTTGAGGCGAGCCGCCGCCAGTTCAATCGCCAGCGGTAGCCCGTCGAGTCGCGAGCAGATTGCTGCCACTGCTGGCGCATTTTCATCGGTCAACTCGAACGTGGGTTTGACTGCCCGCGCTCGCAGCATGAAGAGCGCTACGGCCGCATACTGGCCCAGATCATCCAGCGCTGGCAGATGCGCCAGATCTGGTGTGGCCAGTGGCGCCGCCGCGTACTCCTGTTCGCCACGTAGGCGCAGCGCCGCCCGGCTCGTCACCAGTATCTTCACCCGCGGACACGCGCTCAGCAGGTCCACCAGCACAGATCCCGCCGGGAGCACCTGCTCGAAATTGTCCAGCAGCAGCAGGATATGCCGGTCGCGCAGCGCGCCCAGAACCACGTCCAGCGCTGGCCGCGCACCCGATTCATGCATGCCCAGCGCGTGCGCGATGGCAGCAGGTACCAGGCCAGCGTCTCGCACCGCCGCCAGCGCGACGAAAACGACGCCATCGCCAAAATCTTGGCCGCTCTCAGCCGCGACTCTCAGCCCTAGCCGTGTTTTGCCGACCCCTGGCGGCCCCGTCACGGTAATCAGCCGTATATCGGGACGGCGCAGCAAATGCACTAGCGCGGCCTCGTCGTGCTCGCGCCCGATCAGCGGCGTGAGTGGATGCGGGAGATCATCTCGCCGGTAGCTGGAAGCGTCAGCCACACGATCTCGCCTCCGACGCGCGGCGCGCACGAGGGCGACGCGCTCCTCATCAGCGAGCGCCAGCGCATCCGCGAGTCGCGTCACGGTATCCAGATGGGGCCAGCGACTCACTCCGCGCTCGACATCGCTCACGCTGCGCACACTGACGCCCGCCCGCTCAGCTAGCTCCGCCTGGGTCAGGCCAGCGGCTGTTCGGTAACGACAAAGCAGCAGACTGAGCGTGGTTGACTCGATGGTATGCATGCGTCCATCGTTCCTGAACCAGCCCCATGGCGTGCGCCTCAGGAGCCACCGACCGCGCGAACCTTTGGTCGCCACCATTGTAGCATTCGCCCATCGCCCCTTCAACGATGCTCCGCCGCGATTCCGCTAGCCATTTCCGCAGGTAAATCTGTGGATTCCACATTGACGTAGCGCACTCCAACCGCCACACTCTACCCAGTCATATATCGTCTATCGTCATAGCGGTAGCGGCCCCAGGCCAAAAGGAGCATCGCATGTTTGAAACACAGATCAGGCGGTTTACGGCGACCGCAGGTATTATCAGTGTTGTGTTGTACGTGGTTAGTGCCGCGTTGATCTCCGACCTGCCATCAATCAACGACTCAGCGGGCACTTGGTCATCCTACACGGCGAGCCACGGACCGCAATTCCTGGCCGAGGTCTACATCTGGGGCGCCACCACGGCGGCAGTGATTTGCTTCCTCACGGGCCTCTGGAGCGCCTTGCGACATGCCGGGCGGGCATCTGACCTGCTCGCCACTCTTGGCTTGGGCGCGGGCCTGATGATCTGGGCCATCGTGCTGGCTGGCTTCGCGCCCTTGCTGGTTCTTGGCTATCGCGCCGGATCCCTCGACTCCGCAAGCGTGAAGTCACTCGCCGACCTGACGCTGCTGGGCGCGACCCTCTCCGCCTTTCCCACGGCGGTCTCGGTAGGCGCGTTCTCCGTCCTCATCCTGCGCACCCACGCCCTTGCCCGCTGGACCGGCTGGTTTGGTTTCCTGGTCGTCGTGGCGCACCTCGCCGCTGCTGGCGCATTCGCGCAAGACGGCTTCTTCTCGCCCTCCATGGTCAGCGTCTTCGTCGCCCCCCCACTCTACTTCCTCTGGACGCTCATCATCAGCGTCGCAGTCCTGCGTCGCCCCCATGCTTCACGCGCTTCCGCCCCGTCTGACAAGGGAGCCTCAGCGCCCGTAGCCAACTGACCCTGCCCGTCACGTCGTTGTCGCGGCGCTTACACTCAGGCGTTGCGAGTCCCTCATCTCATCCATATCTGAATTCACGCCGCCCACCACGCCGAGCCAGTCTCCGGCGCGGTGGGCGCGCAGCATGCGGCGCGAAAATTCCAGGCGCTTCCACTTTCCGGTGACGCAATAGAATAGGAATGGGCGAGCGCGGCATCCGGAGTCTGCAACTAATGCGTCCGCGCCTCGCGCTGGCTGGCCATCGCAGCAGAGCAGCGATAGCACGAGTGAGTGGTACGACGTGAACAGAGGTACAGCATGGGTAAGGTGTTTTTCAGTGTGGGAATGTCTCTCGATGGCTTCATGGCCCCTGAAGGGATGGATCTGGCACACGCAGACGACCCGAACTTCAACGACTGGCTCAGCCAATGGATGGAGCTTCAGAAGTGGGTGTTCCAGCAACAATTTTTCCGCGAGAATCTCAAACTTGGCGAAGGTGGTGAGACCGGCCAGGACAACCACATTCTGGAGGAGACCTTCAACCGTACCGGCGTGAGCATCATGGGCAAGCGGATGTTCGAGGGTGGTGAACGTTCCTGGCCCGAGGAAGCTCCCTTCCATACGCCAGTCTTCGTCTTGACTACGCAGGTTCGCAGTCCTTGGGCGCGCCCAGGCGGGACCACATTCCACTTCGTCAACGATGGAATTGAGAGCGCGTTGCGGCAGGCGCGTGCGGTCGCCGGAGACAAAGACATCCGGATCGCGGGCGGCGCCAATGCTATCCTTCAGTACCTCAACGCGGGCCTGGTCAACGAGTTCTCCATCGCTCTGGCGCCGGTCTTCTTCGGTGAAGGAGTTCGCCTGTTCGATGGGATAGACCGGCGCAAAGTTGGGTTGCAGATCGTAGAGGCAAGTCATTCGCCGCTCGTCACGCATCTGCGCTACACTGTCACGCATCTGTAAGAAATACCAGGCGTCCGTCATGCCGCTTGCTCTGCTGTTTGGCGACGGCGGCATAGGTTACGCATTCATCAGCGAGGACGGCGAGCAGGGCAGATTTCTCTGGCAATGCTGAGCGCCTACGGTTGGGCATACGGTAGTGGCATGGTCACTATCAGCAAGATGCTGGTAGCAGATGTGGTGAACGGGTGAACGCATACACGCACTTTGGCGCCTCACTGCCGCATGATGTAGCGGCGCGGTAGGCTCGTGCGTTTCTCACATATAGTACGTAGTTGCGCCACGCGCCCGGCTGGTTGCCAGCGTGGCGCGCGTGGCGTGTATGTTGCACGCATCTTTCACGTCGTATGGGTTAGTAGCAGGAGATGGGAATCGGCATGCGTACACCCTCCATGGTCGAGCGCTTCATCGCGGAAGTGCTGGGAACATTCTTACTGGTCTTTATCGGCGGCGGCGCGGCGGCTGTCACCACGCTGCTGCTGCATGGCTCGGCGGCCATCACCGCGCTGCAGTTGCACAGTCGCATCCTCAACGAACTCCTCACGCCTGCGGGTCTGGTGTTGATCGCCCTTGCCCACGGCCTCGCCCTCTTCATCATTGTGCTTATCGTGGGTCGTGTCTCTGGCGCGCACGTCAACCCCTCCATCACCTTTGGGCTGGCAGTCACCGGACGTTTCCCGTGGGAAGAAGTGCCCGCATACATCATCGGCCAGGTGCTCGGCGCAATCCTCGGCGCGGTGATGACCGCCATCACCTATGGCCGTCTCGCTTCCACCATCGGCAAGCTCGGAGCGCCCTCACTCTCCTCCGGCACGAGTCTGTTGCAAGGGCTGGTCATCGAGGGCGTTGGCGCGGGCATCCTGATGCTTGCCATCATCTCCACCGCTATTGATACCCGCTCCCCCGCTGGCTGGGCTGGCCTCACCATCGGCCTCGCCCTCGGCGCGATCATCATGGTCATCGGCCCCGCCACCGGCGCGGCAGTCAACCCCGCGCGCGCCTTCGGCCCTGATTTTGTCAACATCTTCTTTGGTGTCTCCACCGACTGGGCCGCCTTCGTCATCTGCTATCTGATCGGCCCGCTGATAGGCGCGACGGCCGCCGCCTTCCTCTATGGCTATATGTCGCGCCTGCCCCGCACGCGCCGCTAACCCTACACCCACTGCGCCTCGCTTTCTTGCCCCGGTATTCTACCGAGAATGCCGGGGCAATCCTCTCCAATCGCCGCGTGTACCCAAGCCGTTCACGCCGTCGCGTGGCGTTGACGGCTCACATCAGCCTGGCGCGCCTTCGCCCACTCTAGCAGACCCGCCAGCCCGATCATCAGCAGCCCGACGACGAAATAGGCCGCCTGCACCCAAATCGCCAGGCCGATCATCGCGATCTCCACCACCATCCAGCCCACCATGATACAGCCAGCCGCCGCCGACGCCAGCGATTCCAGACTTCGCGGCCCGAACAGCGCGATTGCTGCGGCCACCAGCGCACTGCCTCCCACGACGATGCCCAGGAGCAGCGCCGGGACAGTGAAGTCCGCGAACGGCGTCCCACTCAACACACTGAGCGGGATGTCCATGAACCCGACGACTAGCCCAATGGCGCCCACGATGGCGCTCACCGCAGCAAACAGATCCACGACTACGAGCGCGATCCGTATGACACTCTCTCGCATCGTGACACCCTCCTTTCAATGGAGTGGCTCCCCGACCGTGATTCCTTCCAGGATACGAGTGTAGGCTCAGGCCATCACGCGACTGACACGACAGCGCATGCCCATCTCGCACGTTGGTCACGCGGAGGTCGCACGTTGGTCATAGGCAACATGCTTCCCATGAGGGCCTCTCGCTTCACCCACGTCTCTCCCAACCTTGCGACTGCGGCTTGCGCGGCCATAGACCATCCGCAGGGCCACATGGTACGCACCCTTTGCGCGGTTTGAACCATCTGATCTACACACGCCCCACGCGAATGGGACCACCCGGCGGGATGGGCTAGAGTAGTTGCCAGGCAGGGACGAATGCTGTAGAATCTGGCGGCGAAGCGGCGCAAGCGCGTGAGCCGTGTCTGCGAGGAGGCTGATCTGTGGGTACGGATGGGGTAGAGCGCGAAGGCGAGACGAGGCACGTTGCAACGGCCACCACGTCACATGCCGGCGTACCGGCGGCTGCCAGGGCCACCTGGGATTCTCGCCTCTACAGTGGGCTGGCAATACCTGGGGTCGCGCTTGAGGTGCGCTCTCAGCTTGCCGCCACGCTCGGCGAGGCCGGCGTTGAGGCGGAATACCTCTTCCTGCTGGCGCAGAGTTTCCCCGGAGCCGCCCCCTATACCCGCGAACGCGGCGAGGTCTTCCTGCGGCGGCTCGAAGCGGCGGCATTGCGGCTGCAACGGGTGGCAAGCGCCGTCGAAATCGCGACACAAAGCTATCTCGCCGCGCTCGAAACGACCTACCGCGAAGTGCGCGCCGCCAGCGGCGACACGGATGTCTGGTGGCCGCCAGCCATTTCCATGGGATTACGCGGCGAGCCGCTGGAGTTGCGTCTGCGGCGCTGCGGATTCGCCTACCGCCATGTCGTCGCCACGCATCTGGCCACGCATCTCGAAGCCGTGATCGAACAGATGGAACTGCTGTTACACGCGCTCAACACCTTGCCGCCAGCAGGGGTGATCCCCGTGACCGCCCTGTACCAGGGCTTGTACGAATTGGCGTTTTCGTTGCAGGGCTATGTCATCCCCCGTCACGTGCTCGATCCCGATCCGCACACACCCGGCTTGCTCAGCGGCGTCCAGCAGCTACGGGCGCTGACGGCCAGCGACGACACCTCCATCGAAAGTGACATTGCCTGGGTCAAGGCCCAATATGCCGCGACACGGGCAATCCATACCGACTCCGGGTATCTCCCGGTCATGCGCGGCGATGTCTCCGTAGCGGCGGGAGCATGGGGCCAGGGCCGGCTGACTGCCCTGCGCGACTGGCAAGATACGCTCGCGGCGCTTGAATCCTTGCACGCCGGTTCGACCACTCAGCCTGGCCAGCGATAGCTTTCTGTGGCATTCTTTGCCACACTGCATGGTGTGGCATCACACCACATTGTAATTTGCCGCGCCACATGTGGAAAATCCAGTACAACCTGGCCAAATCCATCACATATTGAGTAGCGAGATATTGCATTCCAAGTAGGCACGGGCCTGTGGGTGTGGTATAGTTGCCTACATACGCTCTACCGCACATCTCCTCTTCAGGGGAGTCTCAGTGTGCTGAGTAATCAGTGTACTGTTGCTGTGCTGTTGTTGTGCTGTGTCCATTGTGCTGTGGTTTCGGGGATGTCAGGTGTCGAGGTGCAACCACATGGATCATTATGGCTTCGTTGATCGTACTCAGCCACTCTCTGGCTCGCCTTCGCGAAAAGCAAGTGAACCGCCAAATCTCGCGCGCTATTCCAGCGCGCCCAGATACGACCTATCTATGATGGTTCAACTGCTGGGGGTGCGCCCAGTGGTGCTGGTGAACTGGGAGCAACAATATGGCATCCCATCGCCAACAAAAGTGCGTGATGATACGGGCGGTATCGTCCGCCACTATTCCGAACGCGATCTGGCGGCGATGACCTGGCTGCGCGATCAGCTAACGGACGGCATGCTGCTCGCCGACGCGATGGCACAGTTGGTGTCCGCGCAACAGCCGCCCGCTGTGGCGCGTCCCACGGCGGGCACACGCCCGCTGGGCGATCATCTGAGCGGGGCGCTCGGCCCTTCAGCGGCATCGCAGCCCCACTTGCCGGATCTGTACCCCATGCGCGGCCAGGGCGGCACCGGCGCCCTGACACAATCCGGCGCCACGACCGGCAGCCTGTACGGGCGCGCACGCGAACCACGCCTCTTGATGCAAGAACTGGTGCGCGCCTTCGTCACCTTCGATACCACGACCGCGCATCGCCTGGTGAGCGAGGCATTGGGCGCGCGCAACGCCGAAACCGTCTGCATGAGCCTGCTGCTGCCCGCCCTCCAGCGCGTCAGCGAGATGTGGGCCAGGCGCGAGGCCAGTCCGCCGGAAGAGCGGTTCGCGCAGAACTATGTACGCGGCTTCCTCTTTGCCGAGTTCCATCACACCTTTGAGTCGCCGCACGGGCCAACAGTCTTCGTCACGTGCGCCCCGCGCGAGTTCTCGGATATCAGCGCATTGACGCTGGCAATGTTCTGGCGTAAAGCGGGCCTGCGGGTCATTTATCTGGGGCAAGACGCCGACGCGCCAAGCCTGGTGGAAGAAGTGCGCAAGCGCCGGCCCGCGCTCGTGGCGCTGGCGGCCACCTCCGCACAGCGCGTGCGTACACTGGGCCGGATCGCGCGTGAGGTCAGCCAGATCGAGGCGCCACGCCCCATCTTTGGGTTCTACGGCCCGATGTTCGTCCGCAATCCAGAACTCAAACGCAAGGTAGGTGGGGTCTATCTGGGCGATGACCCTGCCACCGCTACATTCCACCTGCGCAGCCTGCTGAGCATGAATACGACCGCCTGAATCGCCCGGTGACGTGCGCCGCTACTGCTCATCGTTGGGGGTGGCGGCGCGCTCGTCGGCAGCTTCGTCCGCGCCGTCGTCGGATGTGGTCGCCTCGGCTGGCAATTCATCGCGGCGCACGTAGTCCGTGCCGGTCCAGACGTAATCGTCGAGATTCAGGTTCCCTGCCGACATGCCCTCGCTCTCGACGTCGCTCCTCGCTTCGCCTGGGGCCGCTCCGGTCGGTGTCGCGCTACGGGATGGCGGACGAGTGGGCTTCTGGGGAGTCACAGTTCCGCCCGTGGCGGAGCGCGGCGCTGGGCGTCCGTTGGGCGTGGTCGCCTCGCCCGCTACGCTGACCGTACCGCCCACTGCGGGGCTGCTCGTCTCCTGTAGTGCGCTCACATAGCGCTTGACGGAATGCACCACACGGACGCCGTCCACCTGCTGGATACGAACGTAATCTGGGGTAACTTTCTGCGCCAGTTTCTTGGCCGTCTCCGCCTCGGCAATGATCTCGTCGGGCTGGATGATGCGCCACACATTCACAATCGCGCCGGGCGTATTCTGATAGACATAGTACGCGCTGCGATGCTCTTCCGCGCAGATGCTCGCCGCCTGTGTCAAGACATGTTGCGCCTCTTCGTCGGCGAGATATGGCACATCAATCTCGAATGGGCGCACCGCCCGCGCCTGCGGCTCGGCGAGGTACAGGAACACCAGCGCGTGCCCATTTGCCGACTGACACGCGCCGCGAATCACCTCTTGGTTATTCTTGGTAGATGACCCCAGCACCACCAGGCGCGAGTTGGGGATGGGGCGCAGGTCGCGCAGGTTGGAAATGACATTGAAGATCGGCAACTCGCGCGGCTGACGCCGATACTGCCAGACGGCAATCGCGACCCCCAACACCGTCAGGCCGCCGCCAAATACTGTCGCCAGGGGCTTCGTCTTGAGATTGACGGCCCAGGCAATGACCACCAGAATCGTCGTCAGGATGCCGAGATAGTACTTGACGCTGGGCCACAGCGCGCGGGCACGCTCCGCCGCCGGGCTGGCGTAGCGCGCGAGCGCGGCGCGGGTGGTGGCGACGCTGCCGCCCAGTGTGACAAGCCGGTCCCAGGATTCCGCTGGCAGCCGCTGGCGCATCAGCGCCGCCACGCGCTCGCGCGGGGTCGGCATGCCGGGCACATCCTCGACCTCTTCCGCGCCATAGAGGTGTTCGTCCAGCGGGACTTTGTTGTGCCGCTCGCGCCAGCGAATCACATCCAGCGCGATACAGGTCAGCGAGAATGCGCCCAGCAACCCAAACGCATACATGTCGCCGAGCAGGTCAATACGCCCGCCGACGGCGATTAGCACCGCCATGGGGATGATTGTCGCCAGCGCAATCGAGATGTGGGGCGTATCGCGCATTTTGTTGCGCTTCCTCACGATATTGGGGAAGAACTTCATGCCCGATAGCGCCAGGAAGACATGGTATGCGCCGATGATGGCAGTATTGCTGGCGAAGACCAGCAGCGTCGAGGCAGTGATCGCGGTAAGGATTTCGAGCAGCCGCCCGCCAGCCGCGAAGCCAAGCTGCGAGATGAACTGGTTTTCCAGGCTCGTCAGATTGGTGACCTGCGGTGGGAACAAGCTCGTTTGCGCCAGCAGATGCGGGTGCGTCAACAGCACCGTCGAGAAAATGGTGAGCAGCGGGCTGGTAACGGCGACGGTGATCACTACGATAGTCAGCGCGGCGGTGACGGTTTTGTGGCGCGGTGTGCGCATCACCGGCGAGAGCTGCGAGATGCTCTCCAGGCCGGAGAACGCCAGGAACGCGCCCGCAAAGCCGGTAAGCACCAGTGGAACAGTCAGGTTTTCGCCATTGGTGATTGCCTGAAAGACCTCACCGATCACATGCAACGGCACCTTGGCAAAGACGAGAATCAAAATCAGAATATCACTGATGAACGCCACGACGGCAATGCCCGCGCTCACCACCGCGCTTTCGCGGATGCCATACCAGTTGAGCAGGCCGAGCAAGGCGATCAGAATCAGCGTGATGACAAGCTGTAAGACGATAGAACTGAGTCCGGGGAAGATGGTCTCAAAATACTGGACGCCTGAAAGCGAGCTAATCGCGGAAGTCAGAAAATAATCTACCAGAATGAACATGCCGCCGACCGCCCCAGCCCAGGGATTCAGCCCGCGCGCTGCCACCGTGACCACCCCGCCGCCTTCGGGGAATCGCACGCTTACCTCAGCGTATTTCAGCGTGAGCAAGAGGAAGACGCCGAGCGTCATGGTGACGAAGAGACCCGCGAGCGGCCCAACCTGGCCGTAGAGGATGCCGGGTGTATAGTAAACGGACGTACCAATATCAGCGAAGACCACCGCCCAGCAAAGAAATGCGCCAAGTTTCTTGCCAGCATGTTCACCGCTGTGTTCTGGCCGTGCCGATGCGCTCGACGCGACCACTTCAACATTCTGTGACACAACCTGATCCTTGTTCAGCAATCGTACACGCCTGATGGCGGCGTTTGCTGATGCCCTGCGCTCTCCCTATCGCGGGCGCGCAAGACCCGCGCCAGCGGGCGAGATGCCTGATGTGGCTTCCACCCAGAGAGCGCGGGACGCCAGCAAAAGCAGTACGGCACACTCAGACTTTATGCTGCGAGAGCCGTAACAATATTCCAATGATGATAAAATTTGCGATCAGCGAGCTACCGCCATAGGCGACAAAGGGCAATGGCACACCTGTCAATGGCAGCAGCTTCAGATTACCCGCGAGAATGACCACCGTTTGCAACGCGAAGACGGCTGTCAGGCCCACCGCCATTAACTGGCTGAAGGTGTCACGTGCGCGCACCGCCACGTGCAGTCCCCGGTAGACCAGCAGCATGAACAGGCCGATCAGCGCCAGGATGCCCGCGAAGCCGAACTCCTCGCCGAAGGATGAGGCGATGAAGTCGGTGTTGGATTCGGGAACGATCCACGGCTTGCCCAGCCCCAGCCCTGAGCCGAAAATGCCGCCATGCGCGAACGAGATCAGCCCTTGCACGATCTGGTAGCCCGCGTCATTCGGCACGCTGAAGGCATTCGTAACCAATTGCAAACGCGTATTCGCATACGGGAAGATGCTAAAGGCCGCATATGCGCCCACCGCAAAGATCAGCAAGGAAACGACCACATACGCGGGGCGTCCGCTGGCGACGTAGAGCAGCGAAAGGAATAACCCGAAGATCAGCAACGCCAGACCCAATTCGCGTACACCGACGACGATCACCAGCGCGATCCCAAGCATCGCCACCATCGGTCCCAGGTGCTTGAGCGGCGGCAGGGTGAACGGCCCAACTTTATAATGCGAACTGGCGAGCATCTCACGGTTCTCGTCCAGGTAGCCCGCGAAGAAAATCACCAGGCAGATCTTGAGCAATTCCGACGGCTGGAACGCCAGCAAGCCGGGGCCAATCGTCAGCACGTCGCGGCTGGGGGCGTTGGTGCTAAAGCTGTGGGCGCGGACGAGCGTGATGCCGACGAGCACGATTCCCGCGATCAGCCAGGTGTACTTGAAGTCGCGCAACCGGCTGAGATTGCGTGTCGCGCGCACCGTCACGATGCAGACGCCCAACCCCAGGATAACGAAGAGTAGTTGCTTCGCGCCCAGCGAATCAACGCCGAGATCCGGCCCCAGCCGCAACGCCATGATCACCCCGATGCTGCTGAGCATGCCGGCGATGGGTAGGAGCGTCTGGTCGGAGTCGGGCGCGACGATGTTCAGCAGAATATGCGCGATGCCCAGCGCGGCGATGAGGCCAATTGCCGGGCCAAACGCATCCAGCGGGGGCAGGGTCGTGCTGGTGACCGTAGTGTTGCTGTGGACGATGAGCAGCTCAAAGAGTCCTAGCAGCATAAATGCGGCGGGCAAGAGCAGCAGCCATAGCTCGGTCCAGCGATAGTGACGCCGGTCAATGCGCAGGTTGCTCCAGATCGAAGGGCGGGCGGACGCTGTTGGCACAGGGGCGGTGCTCATAGTGCTTACCGGCCTCCCTTTTGTCCGTCCAGCGGCGCGAACTTGAAGCGCACATCGCCCACCTGAAGAATCGAGCCAGGCGTCACCGCCACCCGCGTGGTCACCTGTCGCTGATCCACGAAGGTGCCGTTGCGGCTATCCATATCTTCGACCCAGAGCGATTGATCTCTGAAAAGAATGCGTGTGTGTTCAGTTGAGGCAAACGTGGTATCCACGACGATGCTGTTGGTGGGACCGCGGCCAATGGTGGTGATCGGCTCGATGGGAAAGCGCGAGCCAGGGACCAAATGCGTTGAGCCGCTGTCTACGACGACGAGATAGCCCACCACCGGACGCGCCGCCGTGGTGGCCGGGGGCGCGGCGTTGGCCAGCCGCATGTCGCGGCGCGAGACGGCGACAATCTGGAGGATGACGAGATATAAGATGGCGACAAGGCCCACTCGCAGAGCCAGCACAACAATCGCATTACTTTCCATCGGCCTACATCACCTCCGCTGGAAGACAAATTCATGGCTGCCCACGCCTACCAGGTCATTATTCTTAAGCGGAACCGGGTTGTGCGTCAAGACACCATTGATACCGACACCATTTGTGCTACCCAAGTCGTAGAGCACAAACTGGCCGCGTTCGTAGCGAATCTCAGCATGGAAACGCGACACCCGCTTGTCGTTGACCACCACATCGTTGGTCAGATGACGCCCGATGTGGATCACCGCTTTGGTGAGGCGCTGCGGTTCGCCGCGCGCCGGTTTATACAGCGTGAGCCAGGCAGGCGGGAGCGCCTCGTCTTGCTGCGCCTGCGCTACCTGCTGCCGAAGCTGTTGCGCCTCTTCCGGACTCATCGTGCGTGTCTCATCCGCGCCCGCCGCGCCCGCCGCGCCATCCGCGCCCATCTGCGCGTAGTGCGGATCGCGGTACTCGGCATGGGCGCGGATCTGTCCGGTGATGAGGTTGCCATCCTCCTGAAAGTCTATGCGCGGGCGCATACTCAGCGTGTAGCCACGGTCACGCGCGACGGCGATCAAAGATTCCTGGAGTTGATACACCAGTGAGCCAAACTGGGGTTGCAGCGCGGAATAGTCACGATGGCTCAAATACACGGCGTAGATGTTCGGAGCATTGCGTCGGTCCTGGCTGATCTGAAGATTGTTCTCCATCTCGCGGGCGAGTCTGCGTTGCAACTCGACGGGCTGCACGCTCGACCGAAAGACCTTCCCGAATGATCCTTCCACAATGCCCTGCATCATGGACTCGAATTTTCTCAGCAGGCCCATCAGGGGTCTCTCCTATCCTCGTCCTCGCCGCGTGTCTGCGCGCGGGCCAGGCGTTCGCGCGCCTGTTGGGCGTCCGCCGCGATCTGCGCGGTCAGCTCCGCCACGCCAGCGAACCGGCGCTCATCGCGCAGCCGGGCGACGAACTCGACGCCGATAGTCAGCCCATACAGGTCTATATTCATGTCCAGCAGGTGCGCCTCCACCAGCAGCTTTGGCTCGCCGCCGAAGGTCGGGCGCACGCCGATGTTGCAGACACCCGCATGTGTGGCCGTCGTCTCGCCCGGCAGCCGCGCTCGCACCGCGTAGACGCCATTTGCCGGCAGGGTGATGCGCGCGTCGCTGCGCAGGTTCGCCGTGGGGAAGCCCAGCTGGCGGCCACGCTGGTCGCCCAGTACGACCTCACCTGAGAGCATATACGGACGCCCCAGCAGGCGCGTTGCCGTTTCAACCTGACCCGCACGCAGCGCCTCGCGGATGCGGCTGCTGCTGATGCGCTGCCCATCCTCGGTGACCTCCAGGCTTTCCACAGCGAAGCCGCGCCGCGCGCCCTCCGCGCGCAAGAAGGCGAGGTCGCCTTGCCGCTGATGGCCAAGCGCAAAGTCTGGACCTTCCACCAGCACACGTGGCGCGCAGAACGTGCTGATGCGATCCAGAAACGCCTCCGCGCCCTCCGCCGCTAGCTCCGGTGTGAACGGGATGACCACGGTGGCGTCGAGCTGGCCGGGCGCGGCGAGTGTTGCCAGCCGTTCATCGAGAGTGGAGAGTAGCGAGGGCGCCGTCTCTGGCTGGATCACTGCCAGCGGGTGCGGCCAGAAGGTGACGGCAACCGCGCGCAAGTTTTGCTCACGAGCGAGTTGCCGCGTGCGCGCCACCAGCCGCTGATGGCCCAGGTGCATGCCGTCGAATGCGCCGATGGTCAGCGCCGCCGGTCCGAGCGATACCTCCCCGTTGGGGGAATAATAGACGCGCATAGGTCGCGTATGCTCCTCAATTGCCGCGTAATCCGCGTTACCGTCCGGTATACTACCACGGCTGAGCGCCGCCCGCAATTTGCTGCGCCCTTCGGCGGTGCGCTGGCCACCACCGCATCATGACACACGCATCTTTGGCCGCGCTATGGTGTTGCTCACAGCGCCCCTGGCGAATGAAGGAGTGAAGCGGGCTAGCCAAAGCGACACAGGCCTCCCTTGCGTTTCGCGCCGATCATGCCTATACTGAAAGAGTGCCACGCGGCTTCGCTGGCATTGGAGGGATGGCAGAGTGGTCGATTGCGGCGGTCTTGAAAACCGCTAGGCGAGAGCCTCGTGGGTTCGAATCCCACTCCCTCCGCTCATACATAGACCCGACACCAATCCAGAATTCATCCACGTTCACACACTCATCTCACCTCAGATTACCTACAACAACCAACCACCCTACCGCTCTTGACAGCAAAACTGACAGCAAAACCTCCAAACTACCGTTCCAATATCAATCAAGCATTTCGCTCAATAGGAAGCGGACTATCATCCGACGAGCAGTGAACCCATGACGGCGGCGGCATCTTGCTGCATATCAGGGATGACGTGTGAGTAGATGTCGAGCGTGATGCTGACCGACGCATGGCCGAGCAT
Organism: Ktedonobacterales bacterium; assembly: GCA_030167145.1. Lineage (GTDB taxonomy): Bacteria > Chloroflexota > Ktedonobacteria > Ktedonobacterales > JADMIN01 > SMAG-U1939. The sequence goes on from CP126532.1 coordinate 3,608,961, forward strand.
CTCCGAGACCACCTTGGGGTTGACACGCGCACCTAAGAGCAACGTCGCCGCCGTGTGGCGCAAGTTGTGGAAGCGGAGGCGCGGCAGACCCGCACGCTCCACCAGCCGCAGAAACGCAGATACACACCGCTGGGATCTGTGTGAAAATGGCGAGTTTTGAAACCACATCTTTGGAGCGGCGACAGTGAGGTGCTAGACTTCAGACAAGCGCACGAATCCGGAGAGCGAACTTGGAGCGAGAAATGAAACACCCGCAGAGCATGTCCTCGGCGTCCACATCCAATTCGACGGAACAAGGTTGGCGAAGAGGACCGCTGCGGCAACGGATGTGGCGCCTGGTGGCGAGTGCGATTGCCCTTGTGCTCCTCTTCCTCGTCGCGGGCGCCGTCGTCCTCAAGCTGGGCTTCTTCGCTCCGCCCAAGACCTCCGCCACCATACCATATGCCACCCTCGCACAGATTGCTCAGGTCAACGCCGAGTGGCTCAATCCGGCCTCACCCTTCTCACAGCGAGCGCAACAGCTCCTGCAAGAAATTAGCGATCATGGCGATCATGCGGGGCAATCCCTCACGTTCGACAGGAGCTACGACTATGTCATTGCCGATACGGATGGCTATCCGCATGCGCACGAAGGGTATTACGTCACCATTGGTGTGTTTACGTCAGGCGGGCACACCTATGTCACCGTCGGGGCAGTCACAGCAAGCCACGAGCGAACACCGTTGACCTTCTCGCTCGCAAACCTCGACCAGTTGCAGTATATTCAGCAAAATCGCCAGGGAACCTATCCGTCTTTCACTGATCGGGCGCGGATCGCACCTGCTGATTTACTCACGTTTTTGGGCGTCCCCGGCCATCTTGTCGGACTCGATCTCGTCGCGTCGGCGTTTACTCCTAACGTCGCGCCCATCATCAGCGCCCTGCAGGGGACCAGAACGACGCAGGGCCTGACCCCATTCCAACTGCCCGCCGCTGGCCAACCCTTGGACCCCGCGAACTACCCGAATCCAACCGCAGTGTATACCTTTCCGCCCTATTCTACACCGCCCGCTTCTGCCCTGGCGACAGCCACTGGGCAGACCGCCGCACCAACGGCGACCGCACTCCCCGCCTCGACGCCTCTTGCCCCACCGAGCGTTGCCGCCACCCTTGCGATGAACACGCTCAACTTCACCGGCGCCACCTCGGTCACCATCAAGGCGGGCCAAGCCGTGCGCTTCGACGACCCTGCCACCGGCGGCGGCTTCCATAACCTGGTCACCGGCGCCCACGGCGCCTACACGGCGCAGTTTGGCGCGCCGAGTCAGTTCACCCCCAATGGCATCCTGTTCAACCCAGGCACGAGCAGCGTCATCGTCTTCCCCACTCCTGGCTCCTTCTCCATCACCTGCACCCTCCATCCCTATATGGTGGCGACTGTCACCGTGACCCCATAGGAGCGTATGGCGCTCCTCACCTATCCCACATCCTGACACAGCTTCAATGCCCTAAAACAACCGCCTCCCCTTACCCCAGTCCGGACGGCGTGATGCGCAGCGTCGTCATCCCCCGCATATCCACCCAGTATCGCCCCGCTCGCCCCCGCTCGCGCACGACGCGCACCTGCACCCGCTCGCAGGCTGGGCAGCGCAGCACCGCCCCCATCTCGCCGCCATACAGCAACAGCATCCCCACTGGCCCCGTCTGCCCACATCCCGCACACGTGCTCTGCGCGCTCGTCATCTCAACAGCAAAGACCTCCGCCAGCAAACCCGCCGCCGCGTTGCCGTCGAGCCGCAGCGCCTCGTCGCTTCTCTCGCCCGTCGTGCCGCTCTGGCCGCTCTTGCTCATCTCGTTCATCTGATTTGGGCCAGGAGACCCCGCCCTGTAGGGCTGGGGAGGAATGGCCCATCTCCTTTCTCTTTCTGCTTGCATATGCTATACTGTGCGCACTCGTGGTGCGCCAAGGCATCCCGGCTGACCGGGGGAACGGTTTGGGCTGATGCACCCAGGTGAGCCTACGACCGTTCCCGGTAGACGATTCGAGAGGCCCTGCACGAGTCCAGTGGGCCGCAGTCAATCGGCCTATGGCGTCCACAGCGTTCCCTGTGAGATGCAAGCCCCTAGCTTGAGCTATGGGGTGGTTGACGTTGCTCCTCCTGTCGGCCCGAAACGCTCCGTCTTGATGCGCTCTGGGGTGTAGCCCAACGCTACGCACAGCGTCGCCACCGACTCCACCAGCGGCGTCGGCCCGCACACGAACGCCAGCGGGCGCTCCTCCGGCGCCCACGCCACTGCTTCCAGCATTGCCTGGTCAATGCGCCGTTCGTACCCCTGCCAACCTACCGGCTGGGAACGGGTCAGCGTATAGACCACCCCCACGTCCGCATCCGCTGCCGCCAGCCGGTCCAACTCCTGCCGGTAGATAATCTCCTCATAGCCACGACACGAATACAGCAAACACACCGGCACGGGGCTTCCCACCGCTGCCCGCTGCCGGATCATCGCCATCAGTGGCACAATCCCTGAGCCGCCCGCCACCAACAGCAGCGGGCCACCCTCCTCCGGACGCCACGTGAACCAGCCGCCAATCGGCCCACGCACCTCCACCTCGTCGCCTGGCCGCAGTACATCCGTCAAATACGGCGACACCTCGCCGTCATCGAGCCGCTCCACCGTCAGCGTCACCTCTGCCCCGGCACCACTAGAGAGCGCCCCCGGCGCGGACGCAATCGAGTAGCTGCGTTCGGCCTGATAGCCATCCTCAGCCGTGAGTCGCACATCGAGATGCTGGCCAGCGCGATGCCCCTCCCAGCCTGGCACCTCCAGCACCAGACTCTTGACCTGCGGAGTCTCCTGGATCAGCCGCAGCACACTGGCTCTCTGCCACACCAACCTGGGCCGTATGATCGCCATCGCTCGTCCCTCGCTCGCTCTCGCCTCGCATCCTGGGTCGTTTCCTGCTTAGTCTCCTGCGTAGCGCTGTTCCTTCCAGGGATCGCCGTAGTTGTGGTAGCCCAACGACTCCCAGAACCCTGGCTCATCCTCGGCCAACAGGCGCAAGCCACGCACCCATTTCGCACTTTTCCAGAAGTAGAGGTGTGGCGCCAGCAGCCGAGCTGGCCCGCCATGCTCCGGCGCCAGCGGCGCACCCGCATACGCATGCACAATCCACGCCTTGCCGCCCGTCACATCGTCGAGTGGCAGGTTAGTCGTATAGTCCCCATCACAGAACGCCAGCACATACTTGGCGCTGGTCGTCATGCCCTGCAGCAGCGTATCAAGCGACACGCCCGTCCACATCGTGTCCAGCTTACTCCACTTGGTCACGCAGTGAATATCTTTCGTAATCGTCTCCTGGGGCAACTGCTGAAACTCCTGCCAGGTCCAGCGCCGGGGTTGATCCACCGCCCCCACAATCGAAAAATCCCATCGCTCCAGCGGCGTGCGCGGTGTCGGACCCGCCGACAGCACTGGAAAGCCACGCACCAGATATTGCCCCGGCGGCAGGCGTTGCGCCTCCTCAGACCGCTGGCGGCGTCCGGTGAAGCCACGGCTCACAAACGGAATGCTCATCCAAGCCTCCCGAATTCTTCCTAGAATCCCTGTGAAATCCTTTTGGCAGGCCGCCATATGTGCCTGCCACCGCCGACATGGATCCAACTACAGATCCAAATATCGCGCCGATATTGTGCCAGCTTGCCTGCCAACATCCAGACACGGGGACACGCTAGGCGACACTCTACCCACGCGGCATCGGCCACGTCAAACACAACCATTCCCCGCATCCCCACTCCTGCCCCCGTCGTCGCCTGGCGCGACTAACCATCAGCGGCGCTAGACCTTTGCCATGGTCGCGTCGCCGATGGTGAACGCATCGCCCCCTGTGCCGATGATGCGTATCGTCACCGTGTTCGTCTTGTCCGGCAGGCTCAGGCTCAGGCGCGTCGTTCCGTTCGTGAGCATCGTCGTCGTCGTCTGGCCGTTGACGACGATCTCGGCATAGGCAACCGGCGACGTTGACGTGCTATGGATCGTCAACGTCGCCGCATACGTCCCTGCGGCGAACGTGTCGGTCAGGGTCTCCAGCGCTTCGCCATCGGTTTTGGCGGGCACGACAAGCTGATGCGTGGTTTCATCCCACGTCGCGGTTCCACTCAGGTTGTACGGGCGGCTGACTGGCTCGCCAGCCACCTGCTCCCCTGGCACTGTCGCCTGGCTGAACGCCGGTGGCACCGCGTAGTACCAGATCCCGCCGACAGCCTGCGGTGTCACGTGCAAGAATTGCAGATAGGGGTCGCACTGCACGAAGTAGTTCGCCTGCACAACGATATCGTTGACGTGCTGCGTGGCGATGTACTGCTCCAGGTAATACTGATAAGCGTTCGCCGAAACCTCGGAGTACGCATGCTGAATGACCGGCTTGCCCTCCTGGGTGTTGAAGAGTAGCTCCACCGGCGAGACACTCTGCGATGGCGGTGTCGTTCCGCCGTAGCCCGACGACAGGTTGAAGGCATAGTCTGTCGCCTGCTGCCAGAGCAGGTCGGTGCGATAGAAGCCCAGCGGGAGCATCAGCACCGTGTCGTTTGGCTTGATGTATTGCCGGTACATCGTCGTGCTGAAAAACGTGGGAATCGTCACCGGCGTGAAATAGACGCCCATGACCAGATTCGGAATCAATGTGAGAGTCAGGGCCAGACCAAGCGCAACCTTAACCCACAGCCGCCGGACACTTTTCGCCAGCCACAGAGCCGCTATGAGCGCGCCAATCAGATCCACGAACATCGCGTAACGCACTGGCAGCGATTTCTGGATCAGCGGCAGCCGGTACACATAGCGCAGTGGCGACGGGATGGTCTGTACCTTGGCGATGTAGACATCCGGCCCCAGGGTGAACAGGACGCTGATCAGCGCCATCAGGGCCAGCAGCTTGCCAATGGGTTTATCCCAGCGTTTGATAGCGAACACGATCATCAGCGCCGCCAGCGGCAGGCCGAGATACGTATCGCGCTCACCCTGGTTCCCGCCAGCGAGCGGCATCGCCGAAAAGTATTTGTAGAGTGGCCGAAATATCTGGGTTGGAATGACGAAGCCCAGCGCATCACCGGAGTAGGTGTGCAGCACGTGTACGATGCCTGTCGCGTATCCGACGACCATATAGTAGAGATACGGCGAGAGCACCAGCGCGGTAATCAGAAACGCGGCGGTCAACTCTATCGCCAGCCGCAGCGTCTGTTGCCGTTGCTTCGCATCGAGCAGGAAATACAGCCCCAGGGCGATATACGCGAAGATGGCGACCAGCGCGAACTCTTCGACCGACACCAGAAAGAACAGCAGCAGCGGCAGCGGCGTCAGCAACAAAAAGCGCCTGCGGCTGATGCGCCCCTGGTAGCGCAGCACGGCGAGGTAGATGAGCAGCGGCACCGGAAACAGCACGATGAGGTGAATATGCGCCGTTCCCTGGGCCAGCATATAGCCGGAAAAGCCGAAAAGATAGCCCCCGATGAGCGACGCCCACACCTGCCTGGTCAGGTGATAGCAGAGGATAAACGTCGTCCAGGCCGTCAGCGCGAACGACAAGATGATCCAGCTATTGTAGGCCACCACCACGCCCGCGGTCGTGGTGAGCGGCAAGGCCAGCAGCGAAAGGCCCGGTATCGAAGTTTGCCAGCTCAGGTTGTAGCCAAACGCCTGCCACATCTTGTACGTGACGAACGGGTTGAGGCCATGTGAGACAGCATAGGGCCACCATTTGAGATACCAGAGGTTCTGGCCCAGGTCAGGCATCCCATAGTTGATCGCCATCGTATCGAAATGGCTGTGGATGGGCCACCAGAAGTAACCCAGCGCGATCACCAGATAGATGACCAGCGCCGCCGCCACCGGCGTCCAGCGCGGCAGCCGCTCGGCGCGTGTACGCCATGGGCGCAGCGCGTCTTCCAGGCGTTGCCCCAAGCGTTCTCGCGCCGCGCGCAACGTCGCCACCGCCTCGGCTGTTCGCGTGCGGTCCAGCACCGCGACGCGCGGACGCCTGGCGCTATCTGGCGGGTCATCCGTGAACATAGAGCTTTATCCTCAAGGCTATTCGCCGCGCACGGCAGGGATACGGAGATAGTTCATCATCTTCGTTTCTCGCCGTCCGCGTGTGATGGTGTCGAGAATCAGGCCGCTGGTGAAGCTGATGCAGGCCAGCAGCAGCATGCTGATGGCGACGAAGAGCGTCGGAAAACGCGGCACCAGACCAGTCTGGAAATATGTCATGGCCAGCGGTACCGAGATTCCCAGCGCCGCCACGGCCAAGATGAATGAGATCAGGGTAAAGAAGAGCAGCGGGCGCTCCTGCCGGAACAGATCCAGAATGTAGAGCAGGATTATCCGCCCATCGCGGTAGGTGTTGAGTTTGCTGTGCGACCCCTTCGGGCGGCCACCATACAGGGTGCGCAGATGCGCGATAGGCATTTTCAGTTCGAGCGCATGCACTGTCAGTTCGGTCTCGATCTCGAAACCTTTGCTCAGCGATGGAAACGATTTCACGTAACGGCGCGAGAAGACCTTGTAGCCAGAGAGCATATCTTCGATGCGGTCGCCAAAGAGGAATTTCACCACGCCGGTCAGCAGCGCATTGCCGAGTTGGTGCCCCGCGCGATAGGCGGGCTTGCCCTTCTCAGTGACCCGCACTCCATTCACCAGGTCGCAGGGGCCGGAGATCGCCAGCGCGATCATCTCGACGGCCGTGCGCGGGTCGTAGGTGCCGTCGCCATCCACCATGACGTAGAGATCAGCCTCGACATCACGGAACATGCGCCGCACGACGTTGCCCTTCCCCTGAAGGGTCTCGTGCCGCACGATAGCCCCGGCCTCGGCGGCGATGCGCGCGGTATCGTCTTTCGAGTTGTTGTCGAAGACATAGATCCGCGCGTAGGGAAGCGCCTCGCGGAATCCGCGCACCACCGATCCAATCGTCAGCGCCTCGTTGTAGCAGGGGATGAGCACCGCCACTTCATAGTGCGTGTGGGGGGTGGTACGCGCTGCTTCGAGTTCTGATGTCAACACTGGACGCCGATGCGGCGCGGCCTGCATGCGTGGCAGCGTGCCAGCATCGCCCGGATAACTCATAGCACTTCTCCGCCCGTCTGTTCCCATCCTGCGCCTTCCACCTGAAAGGCCATGCTATAGGGAACAACGAATGGTGGTCAACACAGTGGTACATATATCCGGTAAAAAGGACTAGCGTCCACCCGACGAACTGCAATGCTTGGGCGTGACAGCTCAGCGATAATTGGTGAATTGCAGGGGAACGGGGTAGTCCTTCTGCTTCAGCATCGCCATCACCGCTTGCAGATCGTCCAGCTTCTTGCCGAAGACGCGCACCTCATCACCCTGCACCTGCGACCGCACCTTGGGGAAGTTGTCGCGAATCAGCTTGGTGATCTCTTTGGCCAACTCCTGCGAGATACCCGCCTGAAGCTCGATGACCTGGCGTACCTTATTGCCACTCGCCTGCTCGATCTTGCCATATTTGAGGATTTTGAGCGCCAGATTGCGGCGCACCATCTTCGATTCGAGCACATCGCGCACACTCTTGAGCGTGAATTCGCTGGCCGTTAAGATCGTAATCGTCTTTTTGGCCGGGTCATGGGTGATCTCGGTATGCGTATCTTTCAAGTCAAAGCGGGTTCCGGCCTCGCGGCGTGTTTGATCCAGCGCGTTCACCAGTTCCTGCTCATCATATTGTGAGACGATATCAAACGAGTTTTCGCTTGCCATTGCGTTTCCACTCCTTATTCGTAGCCATCATGATTCGTAGCCTTCATAATCGTGCGCCTGCGTGACCGCCAGCCATGCGCGCCTCATTCTATCCCACCAGCCGCCGCGCCCGCCACTGCGGTCAGGGATGATAGTAAATGGCGAAGTCCCCCACCTGCGCCCGAATATAGCCGTCATGTGGCAGCCCTTCCTGGGCTGCGAAGTCGGCGAATCCGCGGTCTACCGGCGTGCCAGCAGGCAGAATATATGCGGGATGCGGCGTCCCAGCGAGCAGGCGCTCATAGGGTGGATAGCGGTTATTTATCAGGTGCAGTTGCGGCTCGCCATTCTGCCCGCGAATGGCGCACAGGATGCGCTCATTGCTCTCAAAGGCGATGCGATAGCAGGTCCAATAGTCGCTGTAATAGCGGGTGATGCCGTGCGCGTCGAGGAAGGCGATGAGCCGCTGGTCGTCGCTGGTGGTGGGCAGGCCGAAGCGGTTGGCATCGCCTGAGTAGGCCAGGGTAACAGTTGCGCCCGCCAGATTCAGCGACAGCAGCAGCGCAATTGCCGCCATCGCGACCCATGCGCCGATGCTCTTGCGCGATGCTGCGCCCGCCGTGGCTGCGGACGAGGTTGCGCCAGCCAGCCCCACGCGGTCTGTCAACCAGTGTCCCACTGGGACCGCCCATCTCCACAGTTGGCCGAAGAGCAGCGGCACGGTCAGATAGAGCGGGATCAGGTAACGCACAGCGGTGAATTGATTGATCTGGGCGTCGCTGCTGAGCGTATACGCGGCCAGAGTGAAGAGCGCAATGCCCAGCAACATCGCCCGCAGCCACAGCCGCGCCGCCACTTCGCGGTCGAGCGCAGGCACAGCGGCAGGCGCGGTCTCGGTTGGTCCTGTTGATCCTGTTGGTCCTGTTGATCCTGTTGATCCTGTTGGTCCCGCGCGCAACAGTCCGCGCCGTGCGAACCAGCCGCGCAGCGCCGTGCCACGTGCGGGCAGCGTGCGCAGCCAGAGCCGCAGGGCCAGCAGCAGCGCCCACAGCGCCGAGAGATAGACGCCCAGAATGCCGAGCGAGAAGAGGATGTTCGCGCCTTGGCAAGCGCTGACACTGGGGAGTTCGCGGATCAGCGTGGGTGGATACCAGTTCCAGACATTGCCCTGGGAGACACAGACGCGCGGGCTGCCGTAGGTGATGGGAATGGCGACGGCCAGCGTTTCGCCGATCTGCCGCTGCCATTGATCCAGTGGCGGCAGCGCGTGGCCCTGCCCTGGCAGGCTGCGTTGCTCCTCGATCTGGGCGAAGGTGGCGTTATTGTTGGTCAGGTTGAACTGGAGCAGGGGGAACGCGCCGAGACAAAAGCCCAGCACCAGCGCGAGGCCGCAACGCGAAAAAACCTCACGGGTGCGCCCGGCGACCAGGGCGACGCCGCTGACCAGCAGCACCGGCAAGATCAGCAGATCCGACCAGAGGCCCAGCCCGGCGGCGAAGCCGAGTCCGGCGTAGATCGCCAGCAGCCGCAGCCAGCCGCGCCGGTTCGTCGGGCGCGCATCAGGACGCCGCAGCCGATCCCACACACCCAGCAACAGCACTGCGGCCAGCAGCAGCATCTCTTGATGCCCACCATCCGCCACCAACTCGCGGATCAGCGCATAGGGCGGCCCGAAGGCGAGCCAGGCCAGCGCGAGCAGCCCGACGACACGCCCGTAGGCGGCGCGCCCCAGCGCATACACGGCGACGAAGAAGCCGAGGACGAGCAGCAGCACCGGCAGCCGCAGCGCGAAGAGCGACGAGCCGAAGACGGCGAAGATACCAGCCGCGAAGTACGCCTGCAACGTGCCCAGGTAGAACTGGCCCCAGAAGAAATTAGGATATTCGCCATTGTGCAGGATGTGGCGCGCCATCAGGCCGACGACGGCTTCATCGCTATCCAGCGACGGCCAGCCGCGCAGCAGCAAGATCAACCGGAAGAGCGCGGCGACAGCGAGCAGCGCGAAGGCGATACGGAAGGCCAGCCGCGCCGCGCGCCCATTGCCCGCGCCACCCGCGCCCGCTGCGCCACCCGCCCGTGGACAAGGCGCGCTTTCACGCGGCTGCTCTGTGGCGGCCTCACGCTGCTTGCGCGCTATCTCATGTGGCAGCGCCTCTGCTGGCCCGCGCATCTGCGGCTCCTGGATACTCTGCTGAACGGCATGTACGGCGATATGTATAGACATCTTCGCACCGCGCAGAGCGAGTGCCAGCGTGGCACGGGCGCGCGGACGAAGACCCACGTCTGGGCCGTGCCCAATTATAGCAGTTGGCGCTCGTAGGGGGACTCGCCGGAATGCCCGTTCCTGGATGTGTTTCCGCGCCGACTCCACACAGCTACGCAACTGCATCCGCGTACACCTTACCACTGGCCCACAGAGCTATGTATCGGCTCCGCGCATTACGGCGTCGTGGTGGGCGTGGTCTCCGGCGTGGTCGTCGGCTCGGTTGTGGGTGTGTTGGTTGGCGTAAGCGGGCTACCGACCGGAACCGGCGCGAACGTCTGATACCCCGCCTGCATCGAGAAGTTGAAGTCGCCGCTGCACCCCGAATCGCTGAGCCAGTATTGCCAGAGCGCCGCTCGCTGCCCGCCGAAGCTGGCATGCTGAACCGTCGCGATCCAGCCGTCGCGCACAGGGGTGAGCGTGTCGCAGGTGGGATCGCACGGCGCACACATCGTTCCCGCCAGTTCGCCGCCCGCCAACCAGTAGACGAACGGCACCTTGGGCGCATAGTCGGCGGGAAACCAGTTATCGCGGCAGTAATTGCTGATGTAGACGCCAGGGACGTATTGCGCGCTGGCAATCGTTTCGAGGAAGCCGTTGAGCAGCGCCACATTCTGATCGGGGGTCGTGCCATCCCAGCCGCCAAAGCCATACTCCACATCGGCGAAGAGCGTATGGCCGCCGATGCCCGGAAGCTGGCTGATCGCCTGAAGCGCGGCGAGCGCCTGCTGCTTGCCATATTCGTAGGGGTCGGTGGGTGTGGGCACACTGCTGTCGCCGCCAGCCGGACCGCTCAATCCCCAGTAGCCGTGCGTGAAGTCGGGGCCAACCTGTGCGGCGGTGGCAGGATCGAAGCAATCGAGACCATACGCGCCCGCGCCCACCTCGGCGATATAAAACTGCAACGGCATGCTCGCGCCCATCGCATTGACCAGTGACGTGCAGCTATCCACGCCGAAGAAGCCCATGCCACCAAACGGCGTAGATGCCATCGCGTGCGCGATGCGCGGGATGACGAAGCCGCCCGTCGCGGCGGCGGCCCCAGCGGCAAAAACTGCCCCCGCGAACTTCAGAAAGCCGCGCCGGTCCATGCCGAAGTGCGCGATATGCTTGTCGGTCGCCCCATTCTTCTTCGCGACTTCCAGGTACGAGGCGGAACAATTCAGGCAGCCCTCGTCGTATTTCTTGGCGGCGGTTTCCAGCGCCTTCTCGCGCACTTCCGCCGGATTGCGATGACGGATTCTGCCCATAGCCCCCCTACTTTCGATCCCCGCCAGAGCGTGCTGGTTCTTGTGTTGCAACTGCGAGGGTAACATAGCGATTGGACTGGCAGAAAACCACTAGCCAAAAATGGTCCCATGTGATGGCCCTTCAGGCGGCGCAAGGGGTTGTGGGACGCATACCGGCCTCTACCTGCGCCCAATCGGACGCGCTCAGCAATGCCGCCTCTGTTTGCACATACGTTCAAGATAGCTGATGCGTTGCGCAAAAGCGGGCAACAGCGGGAGAAAGGCATGCCAACTACGCAATAGTGCCGGTTCCCACACTGGTCGCAATTGCCAAGCGAGGTGAATAGATGTATACTCTTCGTAGAATTGCGGTAATTCCTGAGCGCGTGACAGTTCACACTGAAGCGCGCTTCAATCCAGAGGGGGTACAATAACGATGTGGCCGCGTACCGCGCGAGCGTCATCAGCTCCACGTTCGAGGGGGTCATCGTATTTACACTCCTCGCCATCGGCGCTGGCGCGTTGGCGGGCGCACTGGCTGGCCTCGTCGAGCGCGGCACATTCCGCGACCTGTTGAGTCAGGCGCCGCAACCCGGCTACCCACCACAACCAACTCAGCCGACTCAGCCGACTCAGCCATCAACGGGCTACCCGCCACAATCTGGCTTCCCACAACCAACTCAGCCAACTCAGCCACCAGCGGGCTATGTGCCCACAAACCAACCCATGCCTGGCTACCCACCGGCAGGCGCGCCGCCATATGCGCCTCCTTCAGCGCCGCAACCGCCGCAGCCGGGGGAGACACCTCCAAGCTAGCCCAAGCGATGAATGGGTACGATCCCTGGCATTCCATGCGGCATGCACAGAAACCCTGCACACCGTATAGGTCAAGAGGCATTCTGGCTTATACGGCGTTTTCTGCGCCTTGCGCGATCAGTGTATAATTGCCTCAGCAGAATTGCGTAGCGCCCGGATGTGGTGGCGATTGCGGGTGATCTGAGGAGGGGCATCGTGAGAACTGGACGGAGGCTGCCACCAGCGCTGGTGGCGCTTACGGGGGTGGTGGCCCTGCTGCTGGTGCTGGCGGGCTGTGGCGGTGGTCAGCGCACCGGGAAACGCGCCCCCACAGGGACGCCCGTTGCTAGCACCACAGGCACGCCCGGCGGCAGCGGCGGAGCGAATTGCGCGAATGCGCCCAAACCGACGGGGCACGGGCCGCTCAAGGGCATCTACCAATTCACCGGCGCGCCCCAGGTCAATAATCCGGCGTTGAGCGGCGGTGTGGTCATTCGCTATTGGGCGGATATCGAGCCAGCCGAAGGGCAGTATAACTGGTCATCGCTGGATGCGGCAATCGCGCAGTGGACGGCGGCCTGCAAGAAAGTGATCGTGCGCATTCCCTTCGCGTCGAGCAACGATCCCACCGGCAGCCCGACCCCGCAGTGGGTCTACGCCGCTGGCGTGCCGAAGGTCGTTACCGGCAATGGCACAGTCTATCCCGTCTACTGGAACAGCGCCTTCCTGGCAAAGCTGAAGGATTTCATCACCGCGTTTGGCGCGCGTTATGACGGCAATCCCAACATCCTCTACGTCAACGCCGCGACCGGCAACGACGGCGAAACGATTGTGGAGGGCAAAGCCCCCGGTGGGCAGCAGAATGGCGACACCAAGCTGCAAGCGTGGCAGGCAATGGGCTACAGCGATGCGCTCTGGTTCAGCACGATCCAGCAGATCTGGGGTTTCTATACGTCCGCATTTCACCACACGCCGCTCGCCGTGCAGGTGGACGAGACGTTCATCGGCGGCACGCCCGGCTACGACACCGCGACGGCGCTCTCCGCCGCGACCAGCGCGGGCCTCTGGTTGCAAAATGATGGCGAATATCCAGGGCACCGCCCCGGCGAGGCGCAGTGGTATCAGACGACGCTGATTCTGGAGCCAGGGCAGAACTCGAAGCAGCAAGGGCAGACACTCGCGGCGAACCTGCAAAATATGGTGAGTCTCGGCGCGACCTACGCCCTCGTCTTCGGCTCCGACCTGAACGACCCCGCCAACCAGCAGGCGCTGGCGACCTACGCGGCGCAGGTCTCGCCGTAGCATTGAAGCGTGCTACAATGAGTTTGCTGAAAGGAAGAGAGAATGCCGCGCAAGCTACGCGAGCTGCGTGCGGACTTGCGACGTAATGGGTGGCATATTGCCAGGCAGCGTGGTAGCCATGAGACGTGGAAACACCCGCTGATACCGGGAAAGAGTGCCACACTAGCGGGAAAAGACGGGGCAGACGCAAAGCCTTATCAGGAGCAAGAAATCGCTGCGGCTGTAGAAGCGGCCCGTGCGGTGCGGAAGGGGCAGCAACCATGAGTGAGAGCCAACGCTATTCAATGGTCATTCACTGGTCAGATGAAGACCAGGCGTATCTCGTGACATTGCCCGAATGGCAAGACCGCCTGATCGGGCCTGCCGTGACGCATGGCGACACCTACGAGCAAGCCGCCAGGCATGGGCGAGAAGTGTTGGACATGCTAATCGAGGATGCGCTTGCGAGCGGTGAGCCGCTGCCCGAACCCAATGTACACCCCACCGCACCAGCACGCACCTAAACACACGCTTAAGATTGCATGCTCTTTGCCAGCGACAGCAGATATTCCTCGTTGCTGCTGGTCTTGCTCATCTGCGTAATCAGCCGCTCCGTCGCCTCGATGCCGTCCTGCTCGGCCAGCGTCGCGAAGAGACGCCGCATGACGATCACCGCGCGCAGCACTTCCGGGTCCAGCAGCAGTTCTTCACGCCGCGTGCCCGATTTGAGGATGTCTATCGCCGGGAAGATACGGCGCTCGGAGAGCTTGCGGTCGAGGGTAATTTCCATGTTGCCGGTGCCCTTGAACTCCTCGTAGATCACGTCATCCATGCGGCTGTTCGTGTCTATTAGCACCGTGGCGATAATCGTCAGCGAGCCGCCCTCCTCCACATTGCGCGCCGCGCCGATGAAGCGACGCGGCGGATTGATCGCGGCGGGGTCGAGTCCGCCGGAGAGTGTGCGCCCGCTGGGTGAGATGGCCAGGTTATAGCCGCGCGTCAGCCGCGTGATGCTATCCAACAGCACCACCACATGCCGCCCTGCCTCCACCAGCCGCTTGGCGCGTTCCAGCACCATCTCGGCTACACGGCGATGTGTATCCGCCGGTTCATCGAAGGTGGAACTGAACACCTCGCCATCCACGCTGCGGCGCATATCGGTCACTTCTTCGGGCCGCTCGCCGATCAGCGCCACCATCAGATGTAGGTCGCGGTAATTGGCGGTGAGCGAGTTGGCGATGGTCTTGAGGATCACCGTCTTGCCAGCCTTGGGCGGCGCGACAATCAGCCCGCGCTGGCCGCGTCCGATAGGGGCGATCAGGTCAATCAGCCGCCCCGTAAGGTTGCTGGCGTCCGTTTCCAGTTTGTACATCTCGCGGGGAAAGATTGGCGTCAGATTGTCGAAGTACGGGCGCCGCTTCGCGGCGTCCGGGTCAATGCCGTTGACGGCCTCAACGCGCAGCAGACTGTAGTATTTCTCGTTCTCTTTCGGCGGGCGCACCTGCCCCGCCACGACATCGCCGGTGCGCAACCCAAAGCGGCGGATCTGCGTCTGTGACACATAGACATCGGTCGGCCCCGGCAGCACACCATTCTGGCGCAAGAAGCCAAAGCCATCCTCGACAATGTCAAGCATGCCGCTGCTGAACGTATTCCCCTGGCGCTCGGTCTCGGCTTGCAAGAGACGGAAGATGAGATCCTGCTTTTTCAGCGTACTATAGCCAGAAAGCTCATGTTCACGCGCGAGTTCACGCAATTCTGGTAGTGTTCTGGTTTCCAATTCAGTGATGTTGATGCTCATAGCAAATGGTGGGCGTCCGGCGCTGGGGGCCACACGCGCGAGCGCGGGGAATGCCGGAAAGGGGGCAGCGCCCAGGCTCCTTTCGGATGCAGTGAATAAGCTGCTCGTTGAGAACGCGGATGGTACCGCGAGAGCAGAAAGCATTGTTGCGGGTACAAACCAGCGATGACGGAAGTGAAGTGTACAGGTCTGGGAGATCGGATGCGTTGAAGGAGGATGCGGTGCTCGTGACAGCGGGAGTGGGGCCGTCCGGTAGCGGGTGAGCAATGCGTACTCCACCTGCATGAGCAGGCGTTCCTACACTGTATATCATGGTTCCCTGGCTGGTGTCAAGCGTTTGGATACAAGTTGGCTTGACGCGCTGGCGGCAGAGGTGCTATCATCGCACCCATGCGATACCTTGTGTTTGGCCACTCGTCCAGCGGCCAGTTTCGACGCTACGGCACCAATAAGACAGGCACATTCGCCGCGTAAGCCCCGGCGCACTCGCTTACGCGGCGGAGAGATGCCCGCGCCGCTCCCTGCCCTTCGCCGTGTCTCGCGCGGCGAGCTACCATAATTCACCAGCGGCGCGCTCCCACTCCTCTCCGTCTCATTCGCCCACGCTCTGCGTATCCCGACTACACAATTCGTTGTGTACTCCCGCGCCGGACACCTCTCACCATCCGTTCGCTGTATGTTGCATTCTCCGAGAGGCGCCCATCCGCATGTCTACTACCAACACGACCGAACTCGCCGCGTCATCACCGTCATCATCGCTCCTGACCGCCGCGCCCGCGCGCACTCAGCGCCGTTGGGCCGTGGCCTTCGGCCTCTACGCCATTGCCACCAACGCCACCTTCACCCAGGCCGTCTGGGTCGTCTATCTGGCGACGCATCACTATAGCCCGTTCGCCATCGGCCTCTTCGAGACCGCATTCCATCTCGCCAAATTCGTCGCTGAGGTGCCGACCGGCATCTTCGCCGACCTGCGCGGACGCCGCGCCAGCCTCATCGTCTCCTGTGTGCTGGGCGCGGGCGCGGAGATGCTCTTTTTGCATCCCACTGCGCCGCTGATCGCGCTCAGCTTCTCGGTTCAGGGTATCGCCTTCGCCTTCCGGGGCGGCGCGGATTCCGCGCTGCTCTGGACTCTCGCCGAGCGTTCGGGCGCGGCGGACCGCTCAGCCTGGTATAGCCGCCTCTTCAGCCGCATCCTGCTCGTCACCATCTTCGCGCAGACACTCGGCACGGCATCGGGCGGGTTCCTCAGCGGCGTGAGCGCGGCGCTGCCCTTCCTCGCCACTGGCCTCTGCTATGCCGCGGGCATCGTGCCCCTGCTGGCCCTGCCAGAACACCGCGCGGTGGCCACCACCCACGAGAGCCATCGTCCGCAACCATTGGCGCACCTGGGCGCAGGCATGCGCGCCATCTGGGGTGATCCCCTGTTGCTGGCGCTGCTGCTGCTCTCCGGGCTGACGGCCAGCATCCTCACCACCGTCGGCTACTATACCCAACTCTACTTCGCCAGCCTCGGTTTCTCGCTGGCGGCCATCGGCGTCATCATTGCGCTCTGCGTCGTGCCCGATTCGCTCGGCGCGGCCATCACACCGCGCCTGCTGCGCGTGTTGCCGCGCCGCTGGCTGCTCATCATCTTCACGCTCGCGGAGTGCGCGGGTGTGCTGCTGCTGAGCATGGGTCAGCCGCTACTGGCCATCATCGGCTATGTCGTGCTGCTCCACAGCGGCGACTCCGTACTTTATCCCGCGCTCAGCACCTACGTGAACGAGCGCAGCCCCGAAGCCCAGCGCGCTACCGTGCTCTCGCTCGAAACTGGCTTGTTCAGCGCGGCGATGATCGTGCTGTTCCCGCTCTTCGGCCTCGGCCTGACGCACATCCCCTTCGCCACCGCCTACCGCTGGACCTTCGTGGCCCTTGCTGGCGGCGCGCTCGCCATCGCCGCGCTCGTCGCGCTGCGCGGACGCCGGCGCACGCGCGAGAACGCATGAAAAAACAGCGGCGTCACCATCATGGTGACGCCGCTGCCCTGTATGAGACTGAATTAGCGCGTGCTATTCAGCACTGGAATCTTCGAGACATTCCAGCGGTTGTTGGCGCTGCGCACCTCGAACTGCACCATTGAGATCGCGTCAGTGGGGCAGCGCACGATGCACAGACCGCAGCGGATGCACTTCTCCTCATCAATAATCATGTCCGCTCCGGCCTCCCAGGCCGTGCCCGCGAGCTGGTGCAGCGGATCCGCCTTCACCACGCGCGTCAGACCCTCCATGCTGATGCAGTCGTAGGGGCAGATGTCCACACACCCGCTACAGAGGATGCAGATGGACGGGTCAATCATGATATTGAGCTGGCACTGAAGGCAGCGCCGCGCCTGCGTGATTGCCTCCTCCGGCGTGTAGCCCGTCTCCGATTCCACCGTGATGCTGTAGCGCTTTTCCAGCGGCAGCGACGGCACGATCTGATACGGGATAGATTCGTAGTCGTCCACCATGCCCCGGCGGAAGTCCGGCAACTCGATCTCCACAGCCTCTTCGGCGGGCGAATCCGTGCCGCCCAGGTAGCGATTGATCGTGCCCGCGGCAGCTTTGCCATCGGCGATGGCCGAGATGAGGTTGCGCGAGCCTTCGGTGAAGTCGCCACCGGCGAAGAGGCCGGGATAGCTAGTCATCCACGTGTCGCGGTCCACCAGCGGGATGCCCCAGCGGTTGACCTCAAGATTCAATTCCTTCGCCGGAATCCACGACGTATCGGCGTACTGGCCGAACGCGGAAATCACCGTATCCACGTCCAGCACGAACTCTGAGCCAGGGATGGGGATCGCCTTGCGCCGTCCGCTGGCGTCCGGGTCGCCCAGGCGGTTGCGCAGGAACTTGATGCCACTCACATGCACATCGTCGTCGCTCAGCACCTCCACCTGCGACGCGAGATAGATGAACTCGACATGCTCGATGATCGCCTCATCCACCTCGTATTCGTCGGAGGGCATCTCTTCCTTCGAGCGGCGGTACACCACGTACACCTTCTCCGCGCCCATCCGCACTGCTGAGCGGCAGCAGTCCATCGCCGTGAAGCCGCCGCCCAGCACGCAGACGCGCTTGCCGAGGAAGACCGGCTCGCCGAAGTTCACCTTTTCAAGGAACGGCAACCCCGGCAGCACACCTTGCAGGTGAACCCCTGGAATCTCTTTGTTATCCGGCCCGGTCAGCGGATTCGAGAGCATACAGCCCGCGCCCAGATAGACCGCGTTGTATTGCTGTAGCAGATCGGTCAGTTGCACATCCTTGCCGATGGTGGTGTTGAGCTTCACCTCAACGCCCAGCGCTTCCATATACTCGTCGGTCTCTTCGCGTGTCACCTCGCGCGGCAGCCGCCAGACCGGAATGCCGCCGATCATCATGCCGCCGAGCGCGGCGTACATGTCGTAAATCGTGACAGGGTAGCCCATCTCCGCCAGCTCGCGGGCGCAACCAAGGCCCGCCGAGCCGCCGCCGACGATGGCGACCTTCTTCTCTTTGGTGATCTTCGGGCGCGTGGGCAGATGCCGGAATTCGCGGTGGTCATGCGCCGCGCGCTTCAGCCAGCAGATCGCGACCTGTTTGCCGTCAATCTTATTACGGCGGCAGACCGGCTCGCAGGGACGGGCGCAGGTGCGGCCCAGCACACCGGGAACGACATTGCACTGGCGATTCAGCAGGTACGCCTCGTCGAAGCGGCCCTGCGAGATCAGGCCGATATAGTTCGCGACATCGGTATGTGCCGGGCAGCCGACCTGGCAGGGAATATTCGTCTTGTACCAGTCTGGCTCGGCCTCTTCGGAATAATAGACCTCACCGAGATCTTTATCTGGATCGAGGTTGAGGCGGGAATCCGGATCTATCATGGATTTCTAACCCTTTCGTGACCTCTGCGCTCGCGGTCCGGCGTGATAGCTTCCGGCCTTGAGAAATTGCTCACTGGAAGCGCAGCGTCTCGACCAGTTCTTGGCGCGCGATAGCAAGAGAAGAAGCCGCATAGCGACGGCCAACAGGGGAGTGTGCCCATGTGGGCATACGCCACATACGCCACCGTCCCACTTTCGAGTATACCATGCCGCTGCGGCGCGGGCCAACGGGGCGCAGGGGAAACCACATCCATCTGGAACATCCTCAGCCGGGAACCCGTGCATCCACCAACCGAGGAAATCGCGAGATGCGGTGGGCGGCTGATTCTCCAGAGCAACCACCCTCAGCAGATATACACCGCATGCTATACTGTGAATGCAATTTGTCATTCACCACGGCTAACGCCTTTGGTGGCGAATACACGAATTCGCCAGCGCTGACACGCCTGCAACAATTCGATTCAGCTTACAGTGTTGAAGGGGAGACCAGCATGGCACAGGCGACGCGCATGTTTCGCATATTCATCAGTTCGACCTTCAGCGACCTCCAGGCCGAACGTAACGCCCTGCAGGAGCGCGTCTGGCCGCGACTGCGCGACCTGTGCCAGCGGCACGGCGCTCGCTTTCAAGCCGTTGACCTGCGCTGGGGTGTCAGCGAAGATGCGAGCCTCGATCAGCAGGCCATGGCGATCTGCCTGGACGAGATTGCGCGCTGCCAGCGTGTCTCCAAACAGCCGGACTTCCTCGTGCTCCTGGGCGACCGCTATGGCTCGCGGCTCCTCCCGCAGCATATCTCGCAAACAGAATTTGATGAGCTGGCACGCCATCTTTCACCGGAAGACCGCGACGCCCTCACGCCGTGGTATCGCTTGGATCAGAACGCGCAGCCCCCGGCAATGGTCCTTCAGCCACGCACCGGACGGTACGACGACCGCGCGCAGTGGGCGCCCGAAGAGGACCGCCTGCGCCGCATCTTGGAGCGTGCCGTAGCACAGACGACATCGCGCGAGATTCCCGAAGCGGAGCGGGCAAAGTACACTGCCTCGGCCACAGAGCAGGAAATCATCGCGGGCGCGCTAGAGGTCGCGGACGCGGGCGAGCATGTCCACTGCTTCTTCCGCTCCATTACCAACCTCGACGACGTGATCGCCGCTGTGCCAGGCACCAACGCGCTACCGGACGAGCAGCGCAAAGCGCGCAACTTCGTGGATGTGAATAGAGACGGCGAACTCGACACTGTGGCGCAGGGCGATCTGGCTGCGCTCAAAAAGCGGCTGCGCGAGCGCCTGCCACCAGGCAACATCCACACCTATGAAGCGCGCTGGACCGACGCGGGCATCACCACGGATCATCTCGATCAACTCTGCAAAGACGTGTATGCCACGCTGGCGGGGCTGATCGAGCCGCAACTGACACAGGCTGAAACCATCGGCGAGGTTGACCGTGAAACCGCAGCGCACCAATCCTTCGGTGAGGAGCGCCGCCACGCCTTTGAGGGACGCGACGCCATCCGCCAGACCATCGCCCGCTATCTACGCGACGCCGACCTACATCCCCTCATCATTCATGGCACATCAGGCGTCGGCAAATCCGCCTTGCTGGCCCAGGTCAGCGCAGAGGCGCGCGAACAGCACCCGGCGGCGGTCCTGCTCACGCGCTACATCGGCGCGACCCCCGAATCCGCTGATGCCCGCGCGCTGCTGCTGAGCCTCTGCCGCGAGATCTCGCGGCGCTATGGCGCGGACGAATCCGCCATCCCCAGCAATTACGATAGCCTGATACAGGAGTTTCCGCAACGACTGGCGCTGGCGACAGACGAGCGTCCGCTGCTGCTCTTCCTGGATGCCCTGGACCAACTGGGCGACGGGCAGCAACCGCCCAACCTGAGTTGGCTACCGACCGAGCTACCCCACCACGTGCGTCTGGTGGCGACGATCCGTTCGGACGGCGAACTGACTCAACTCCAGCGGCTACCAGCAGGCAGCATCGTCGAGCTAGAGCGGATGTCGCGTGACGAGGGCGACAACGTACTGAAACGCTGGCTCGCCGAGGCGCATCCTCGACGTGTACTTCAGCCACCCCAACGCAGCGAAGTCCTGGACAAGTTCGCCGTGCATGGCCTGCCGCTCTACCTCCGGCTCGCCTTCGAGGAAGCGCGGCGCTGGCATTCTTATGCGCCTGCGGAAAAGACCGTCCTGGACTCGGTTGAGATTCCTGGCATCATTCAGCAACTGTTCACCCGGCTGGGAGAGCCGGCCAACCACGGCGCGGTGTTGGTGGCGCGCGGCCTGGGCTACCTGAGCGCGGCGAAGAACGGCCTCTCAGAAGATGAGCTGCTCGACGTCCTCTCCACCGACTCAGACGTGCTGCACGACTTCCGCGCGCGCTCGCCCAACTCACCCCGCGCCGACCGGCTTCCCGTCGTGATCTGGTCGCGCCTGTACTTCGATTTGGAGCCGTATCTGACTGAGCGCAGCGCCGAAGGCGCGACGACGCTGGCGTTTTACCACCGCGAACTCGGCGACGTAGTGCAAGCCGACTATCTCAGCGGCGAAAACGGCATCGCGCGTCACGGTCACTTAGCGACCTACTTCGCCTGGCCGGACGGCGACGTGGACGGTGCAACAGCGCAGAACCTGCGCCGGATGGCCGAGCTTCCCTATCAGCAAACCATGGGCGAGCAATGGGACGCGGTATTCGCCACGCTGACCAACTTCCGCTTCCTGGAGCAGAAAGCGGCGCACCTGGGCGTCATGGAGCGCACCGACGCGCAACGGCAGGTCATCAAGACCTACACCGGCGTCTACCTCCTACAAGATGACTACGACCTAGCCCTGCGGCAAATGCCACCGCAATGAGCATTGCCCAGTGACCTGCCCCGCGAATCCAGGCGACGCATGCTATAGCTCGAAGATAGGAGAAGCGCCAATGGCTGGGTCCGCTCAGAACAGCCCACTGACGCCCGCTACCCGCCGCGCGGCTCTCGCCGCCTTCGATAGGGCGCTCACCCGCGAGGCGCACGTGCTCGCCCGCCGCCCCGACCTGCTCTGGCCGCAGCTCTCCAACCGGCTGCAATGGGGCGATCCTGCCACTGCGGCGATGGTGCGTGCGGAGAGTGCGCGGCGCAGTTCGCAATCCTCACAGCCGTGGCTGCGGCTGGCGACCCCGCCATTCGAGTCGAACGCGCTCATCCGCACCTTCACCGGACACACACGCCTGCTGCGCGGTTGCGCCTTCAGCCCAGTTGGCAGCGCAGTCGTCTCGGCCAGCGCAGATCGCACGCTCAAACTATGGGATCCGGCGCGTGGGCAATTGCTCTCAACCCTTGAAGGGCACACCGATGTCGTCACCGCCTGCGCCTACACCCCCGATGGACGCACCATAGTCTCAGCCAGCCGCGACGCCACCATCAAGCTCTGGGACGCGCAAACCCATGCGTTGCGGGCAACCCTGCCGCGTCAGACCAGCCCGATCAACACCTGCTGTGTCGGACCAGATAGCCGCCTGGTCGCATCAGGCGGAGACGATGGCGCGCTCACCCTCTCCGACGCACTCTCCGGGCGCGAGCTTGCCCACTGGCAGAGCCACACTGCACCCGTGCGCGCCTGCGCCTTCAGCGCCAACGGCACGCTTCTCGCCTCGCTCGGCGCCGACGGCGTCCTCAGGCTTTGGGATGCGGCAGCGCAGCATGAACGCGCCGCGTATACCACTGGCGCTCTGCCAGCGATTGCCGGATGCGCCATCAGCCCCGATGGCCGCTACGTCGCCGCCGCAGCCGGATTTACCGTGACCGTCTGGGATATCGCCACTGGCCAGGCGCGCAGCGTAGAAGGCGACTATGCCCGCTACTTCTCCTCGTGCTCCTTTAGCCCCGATGGCGCGTTCCTGCTCGCGAGCAGTTGGGACCACACCGCCAAGATCTACGACACCGATACGCTGCGCCTGCGCACCGTCCTGACTGGCCACTCCAATCCAGTCGAAGCCTGCGCCTGGAGCCAGAATGGCGCGTCTATCGTCTCCGCCGGTGACGATGCCACGCTCAGGCTCTGGGACGTAAACCTGGCGCTAACCCACGCCGCAGCAACTCAATCACAGCCATCCAGCTACGCCACGTCCATCGCGTGGACCTGCGCCTTCAGTCCCGACGGGCGCACCCTCGCGGCCAGCGCCGACAATGATCTCGTGCTCTGGGATACGACAACATGGCAAGCGCGAGCGCGGCTTGTGGGCCACACCAGCTTCATCACCACATGCGCGTGGAGTCCCGACGGCAGCCTGCTACTGACCTCAGGCGACGATGGCGCGCTCACGCTCTGGGACGCGCGGACCGGTACAGCGCACGCCACACTAGCCGAGCAAGAGTCGAGCGCGGACTCTATCGCGGCTGTGCTGCTGCGCGCGACTGCGACGCTGAACGGCCAGACGACGGGCATCACCACCTGCGCTTGGAGTCCTGATGGCGCGATCATCGCCGCCGCCAATCCAGATAACTCGCTTGGTCTGTGGGATGCGCGCACCGGGACGCTCCTCGCCACGCTCACTGGCCACACCAACGCCATCCACGCCTGCGCCTGGAGCCTGGACAGCCGGACTATCGTCACCGCCAGTTGGGATCAGACGCTGCGCCTCTGGGATCTCGCAACCCACACCACACGCGCTACCCTCACCGGCCACCAGGGCAACGTAAACGATTGCGCCTTCAGCCCCGATGGTGCGCACATCGTCTCCGCCAGCGACGATCACACCCTCAAGCTCTGGGACGCCCGTACCGGCGCCGCGCTCGCCACATTGACACCGCAATTCGGCGCTCGGCCGTCCACTGTGAACGCCTGCGCCTTCTCCCCTGACGGCGCGTATATCGTTTCTGCCAGCGGCGATGGTACTATCACGCTCTGGGATAGCCAGACCCGGCGCGAGCTTGCCAGCGTCGTGGCGCATCCCGATGCGCTCTCTGTCGCACTCCATCCGCGCATGCCGCTCATTGCCGTGGGCATCGCCAGTGGCACTGCCCCGCTACGCCTGGAATCTGTTGGCATAGCCTGGTCGCCAGTCGCACCGATTCCAGCGCCCACACCAGCGCCGCAAATCGCATCCGTGCGCGAGCCATCTCCCGTCGCCCGGACCACCCGCCCCTGGTGGTGGCCATTCGGCAAGCGCCGCTCAGAGCGCCAGCCATGATCGCGTATTTCTCAGCCGCGCTCATCCAGGCCCACAGCGAACCAGAAAGCACATCATGGTTCCCTCGTGGGAGATTGCTCTCTATGCACACCCCCTAATCTTCTCTGTCCCCCTTGGCCTCGTTTCTGCAACAGAGGGAACGAACATGCCTGTACCTTTCGGAGTAGGAGTTTAGAGCGGGTGAGTTCCGTCGCCAACCAGTAGGCAGATCCCTCGCGATCTAGTCAGGACACACCAGGACGCGAATGGGAGAGAGAACCATAAGGACGATGCTCTCCGGATACTGCGGAACCCGAAATGTTGAGCGAGCACGCCGTCACATGGTGTGACGTATGCTATTCGCGGCAAAAGGAGCCAGGTGAGATGCAACTCGACAACAAAGTGGCGATTGTCACCGGCGGCGACAGCGGCATCGGACACGCGATCAGCGTAGGTCTGGCTGATGCTGGCGCGGCTGTCACCGTAAACTACCACCGTAACCAGCCAGCGGCGGAGGCCACGGCACAGGCCATTCGCCAGCATGGTGGCAAGGTGCAGGTCATTCAGGGCGATGTCTCACAGGTCGCAGACATCCAAAAATTGATAGACCAGACGGTGCAGGCGTTTGGCCGGCTCGACATCATGGTCAACAACGCGGGGATGGAAACCCGCACATCGGTCCTGGATACCACTGAGCGCCAGTTCGATCTGGTGATCGGCGTTGACCTCAAGAGCGCGTTCTTTGGTATCCAATGCGCGGCCAAGCAGATGATCAAACAGGGCGGCGGGGGACATATTATCAACATCTCCTCAGTCCATGAAGACTGGCCCATGCCCGGCAATACCGCCTACTGCTGCGCCAAGGGTGGTGTGCGCATGCTAACCCGGACCGCTGGAGTCGAGCTTGCGCCGCACGGCATTCTGGTGGTGAATGTCGGTCCTGGCGCCGTCAATACCCCCATAGATGCCGCCACACTCGCCAACCCACAGCAAAAGGCACGGCTCGACGCCGCCATTCCGCTGGGCCGCGTTGCCGAGCCTGCGGAGATCGCGGATCTGGTCGTCTGGCTCGCGTCAGGCCAGGCTAGCTATGCGACGGCAACCACGTATTTCATGGACGGCGGGCTGATGCAGGCCAGCGTCGGACTCTAGCGCGTCTAGTGCCTCTAGCGAGGGAGCGAAACAATGAAACGGATTGTCATCCTCGGCGGTGGATTTGGCGGCGTCGCCGCCGCCGCGTATTTGGATCGCGCGTTTCGCCACGACACCGCCGTCGAAATCGTCGTGATTAGCGATACCAACTTCATGGTCTATACGCCCATGCTCGCCGAGGTCGCCGGTGGGACGATTGAGCCACGCCATGCCGTGCCGCCGATACGTTCTTTCCTGAAGAAGGCCCACTTTCGCGAGGCCGGAGTTCTGGCCATTGACCCCAAAAACCGAACGGTGCAGCTTGATCTTGGCAACGGCGCGCGCGGTCAACTCAGCTATGACTACCTGCTGATTGCCCTGGGCGCGGTCACCAACTTTGCCCATGCGACGGGCGCCGCCGAACACTGCACGGGCCTGAAAGATCTGTTCGATGCCTTCTTCATTCGCAACCGTGCCCTGACGATGCTCGAACGCGCCGAGACGACCAACGATCCGCAACTGCGCCGCGAGCTACTGACCTTTGTGGTCGCGGGTGGGGGCTACTCAGGCGTCGAAGGCATCGCCGCGCTCGAAGATCTGTTGCACGGGGCCTTACGCTTCTATCCAGGTATTCGGCCAAGCGAACTGCGGCTGATTCTCGCTCCCCACGGGCCGCGTCTGCTGGAAGAGATTGACCCGCGTCTGGGCGAGTATGTTGTCGAGAAGTTCCAGCGCCGCACCATTGACGTGCGCCTCGGCGTCGGCATCACCGCTGTCACCGAGCGGAGCGCGACCCTCACCACTGGTGAGGTGATTCCCAGCCGCACCGTCATCTGGACGGCTGGCATCAAGGTCAACCCGGTGCTGCATGGCGTCACTCTCCCCAAAAATAAACATGGCGCCCTGACCGTGAACGGCTACTTGCAGGTCACCGATCATCCCACCATCTTTGCGCTGGGCGACTGCACAGCGGTGCCGTTGCCAGAGGGGCAAGGCTTCTATGCCCCAACCGCGCAAAACGCGATTCGCGAGGGCGCGGTCGTTGGCAAAAATATCGCCAGGTTAGTTCGTAACAAGAGCCGCCTGCAAACCTTCACCTACAAGCCTATCGGCAGTATGGCGAGCCTGGGCCAGCGCCAGGCCGTCGCGCAGCTTGGCGGCCTACGCCTCTCAGGGTTGCCCGCATGGTTCGCCTGGCGCGGAGCCTATCTTGCCAAACTTCCCAACTGGAGTGACAGGATACGCATTGGGCTGGATTGGATCACGGATCTGTTCGCACCCGTGGACATCGTGCAGATTCCTGTGGATCGGAGATCTCGGCTAACCCCCTCGTTCACACCATCTTCGCCTCTCGCTGCCTCAGCGCCGGGGACAGGGAGTGGTGAGAAACAGCCATCGTAGGACGTGCGCCGATCACTATGCTCCGGGCGGATGCCAGCCTTGGCGCCGTCAGAGCGCACGGAAGGCGAGCGAAGGCGTGCGCGAAACCGCGTCGAGAAGTGTGAGCTGCTTGAATGCGGCACTGCCAATGAAGCGCGCACTGATGTCGCGAATACCCTCGTGGAAGGAGTACACACATGGCCCAGGACACGCAGTATGACGTCATCATCATCGGCACGGGCGCGGGCGGTGGGACGCTCGCCTACCACTTGGCGCCATCGGGCAAGCGCATCTTGTTGTTGGAGCGTGGCGATTACTTGCCCCGCGAGCTCCAGAACTGGGACGCTGATGAGGTGTTCGTCAAGAATCGCTACGTCTCGCCAGATACCTGGTACGACGCCGAGAACAGGCCCTTCCAGCCGCAGGTGCACTACGTGATTGGTGGCGCGACCAAGATGTACGGCGCTGCCCTCTATCGCCTGCGCAAGGAGGATTTTGGCGAGTTGCGCCACTACGACGGCGTCTCTCCGGCCTGGCCAATCAGCTACGATGATATGGAGCCGTACTATTCATATGCTGAGGAACTCTATCAGGTGCATGGCCACCGTGGCGAAGACCCGACGGACCCACCTGCCAGCGCTCCCTACCCGTTCCCTGCGGTCTCCAATGAGCCGCGCATACAGCAGTTGTACGACAGCCTGCGGGCCGCCGGCTACCATGCCTTCCACGCACCCTGCGGCATTATGCTGAATGAGCAGCATCGTGCCGCCAGCACCTGTATCCGCTGCCAGACGTGTGACGGCTACCCGTGCCTGGTGCATGCCAAGTCGGACGCCGAGGTAATCGCCGTGCGTCCCGCGCTGGAGTTTCCCAACGTCACCCTGCTTACGAATGCGCAGGCCGTAAAGCTCAATACCAGCGCATCCGGCCGCGACGTGACCGAGGTGGTGGTTGAGCACGACGGCGCACGTGAAGTGTATCGCGGGAACATCGTCGTCGTGTCGTGTGGCGCCGCCAACTCCGCAAAGCTGCTCTTGATGTCAGCGAACGACCGGCATCCTCATGGGCTGGCCAACGGCTCGGACCAGGTGGGGCGCAACTACATGTTCCACAACAGCCGCGCCGTCCTGGCCGTCTCGACGGAGGCCAACGACACCATCTTCCAGAAGACGCTGGGCCTCAACGACTTCTACCTGAAGGGCGTGGACGGGTTTGAGTACCCAATGGGCAACATCCAGATGACGGGCAAGTCGGTCCCTGGGCAGTATCGCGGCGAGAAGCCACGACTGACCAAGCTCGCGCCGACCTGGAGCCTTACCGATGTGTCCCACCACGCCGTGGACTTCTGGCTCTCCACCGAGGATCTCCCCAGGCCGGACAACCGGGTGACGGTGGATGCACAGGGCGCCATCAAACTCAGCTATACGCCCAACAACCAGGAGCCGTCGGAGCAACTGTACAAGAAGCTGAAATCAATGTTACCGCAACTGGGCATGAGTCCTCACCACCTGATCTCGCGCGACTTGTATATGGAGACTTCGATACCGGTTGCTGGTGTCGCGCACCAGTCGGGCACCTGCCGCTTCGGCGCCGATCCCAAGACCTCCGTCCTGGACATCAACTGTCGCGCACATGAGGTGGACAACCTCTATGTGGTGGATACGAGCTTCTTCCCGAGCATTGGCGCGGTCAATCCCGCGCTCACCGCCATCGCCAACGCGGTACGTGTGGGCGACCACATCCTGCAGCGGCTCGGTGCGCCTACCACTGGACTCACAGTGAGTGGCAGTCAGGCTCGATAACCTGCTCGCCACGCCTACAGAGCGGGGGCTGCTCCCGACTGGTTGGGAGCAGCCGGAGCGGTGGCACGGACACCGCGCCAGCCGGAAAGAATGGAGTTGCGCCAATGAGCTCCGATACAGCCGCGCGCGCATCGCTGGGCGTCTCGCTGGCGTTTCACATCGTCTTCGCGGCGGTGAGCATCGGCCTGCCGCTCATGTTCTGCATCGCCGAGGGCATCGGCCTGCGCAGACGCGACGCCACATGGTATATCCTGGCGCGGCGCTGGAGCAGAGCGTCGGGCATCCTGTTCGTCGTCGGCGCGGTTTCAGGAACGGCCCTATCCTTCGAATTTGGCCTGCTCTGGCCGCGCTTCATGGGGTTTGCCTCTGGTATTGTCGGGCTGATGTTCACGTTCGAGGGTGTCGCGTTCTTTATCGAAGCGATCTTTCTGGGCCTGTACCTGTACGGTTGGGACCGGCTGTCGCCGCGCACCCACTGGCTCTGCTCCATACCAGTGGTCATTTCCGCTGCCCTGGCCTCGCAGTTCATCGTCGCGGTGAACTCATGGATGAACACGCCCACTGGGTTTCAACTCGTCAACGGCAAGGCGGTCAACATTGATCCCTTTGCGGCGATGTTCAATCCCGCTGCCCCCGCCCAGGCGCTGCACATGCTGATCGCGGCGTATCAGGTGACTGGCTTCACTGTGGCGGCTGTCTATGCGGTTGGGCTGTTGCGCAAGCGCAAGAATCCGTACCATATTCGTGGCGTGCAATTGGGCATGATCCTGGCGACGGTCATGGTGCCGCTGCAAGCGATCGTTGGCTCCTGGATCGGCGAGATGATCGCACGGCAACAGCCGGAGAAACTGGCCGGCCTCGAAAGCCTTTTCCACACGACGACGGGCGCGCCCTTGACGCTCTTCGGCTGGCCCGACGCCTCCACCCAGCAAATATACTTTGGCATTGCCATCCCGAAGCTGCTCAGTCTGCTCTCGTTCAATAATCCCAATGCCACCGTCACCGGACTTGACGCCTATGCCCAGAATACCTGGCCCAGCCTCCCCATCACCCACCTGGCCTTCGACACCATGGCCACCCTTGGTGGCCTGTTCTTGCTGGTTCCCATCCTCTTCTGGGGCCTCTACTACTGGAAGAAGCGGACGGTTCCGACCGCGCGATGGTTCTTGTGGGTGCTGGTGATTTCCGGACCACTGACCTTCGTTGCTTTGGAGGCCGGTTGGGTTGCGGCTGAGCTGGGGCGCCAGCCCTGGGTCATCTACAACATCATGCGGACCAGCGACGGCTCGACCACCAATCCCGGTGTTGGCTTCTTCTTCTTCATCTTTCTGGCGATATATCTCGCTCTAGGCGTGGCCAGCGCCGGATTGCTGCTGCGGCTGGCGCGCGAACGAAAGACCTTTGTCCCTGAGAAAAGCAGCTTGGAGACAAGCCAGCCAGTCAGCGGTGAGCCAGTCGGTGTTGAGTCATAGACCCATGGCGAAAGCCAGGGGCTTGCAGCTACCCCGCGCGGGGTGCCACGTCTGGCGGTATGACTGCCGCCCGGCGGCCAATATTGACCGCCGCGTTCAGGTCGGCATGGGCGGAGAACCCACACACGACACAGAGGAACTTGGCTTGCGACTTCCGATTCGCTTTCTCACAATGCCCACAGTGGCTACACGTGCGGCTGGTGTTGCGCGGGTCCACCAAGACCACGCGCACGCCTGCCAGTTGCGCCTTGTAGGCAATGAAGGCGCGCAACTGCGCGAAAGCCCAGGAATGCAGCACTCTCCGTTGGCGTTTGCCCGTAACCGTTTGCTTCGCGCGGATCCGTTCGCGGATGTGCTTGAGGTCTTCAAGCGCAATCCCACGCGAAGTGCCTTTTGCCGTGCTGACCATGGCCTTCGAGAGACAATGATTCACATCCTTGACGAAGCGCCGTTCGCGTCCGCTGCGCTTCTTGAGCAGCCGTTTCGCGCTCTTGGTGCCCTTCTTTTGGAGCTTGGCGCGGAAGCGGCTGTAGCGGGCGCGGACCTGATTGACATGGGCGTGCTTGGGACCGGTGGAGTAGTTCAAGAACTCGCCATCACTGGTGGCCGCCAGGGCGATGATGCCCAAATCTATGCCCAGGTAGTCTGCTGGTTCCTCTGGTGT
Organism: Ktedonobacterales bacterium; assembly: GCA_030167145.1. Taxonomy (GTDB): domain Bacteria; phylum Chloroflexota; class Ktedonobacteria; order Ktedonobacterales; family JADMIN01; genus SMAG-U1939. The sequence continues at coordinate 3,639,538 of CP126532.1, forward strand.
CGGCTCAGGCGCATCCACTGTCACAGACAGAAAGAAGGTGGCGCTGCGCTTGCAATACAACAGGTCCGCTTGCCCGCGCATGCGTTCCAACCGGCCAGCAGCATACGCGCCGAAGCGGAACGGAATGTCCGCCCGCCCGTCCAGTGTCAAGAGCGAGATGCGGCCTGGCCCCGTAAAGCGGCAAATACGCTCGTCATAGACCATGGCGCCGTGCGGGCGAAAGTGCGGTTGTATCGTCCGGTCGCGCTTGTACGCTTCCACCACTTTGGCGATGGCGCGAATGGTCATCTGCGACGACAAGCCGAACCGCTCGCGGATGTCATAGTAGACCAGTTTTTGCAGGTCCACTTTGTTGGCGCACTGCTCGGCAAACGCGGTGGCCGCCATGTCATTGCAGGCGGCGTTGAATGTTTCCAGCGTCCGCACCAGCGCAGCGCGCTGTTCGGGCGTCGGGGTGAGTTTGACGAGCAGCGTTTGTTTCATACAGGCAGTGTACCATAGATTGAGGATACACGTCAGTTGGATCGTATCGCCTGTCGGCCTGTCGGCCTGTCGGCGGGGCGCATTCCCCCCCATGCCTGAAGGCAGGGGCATCCTGCGCCATTTCTGGTGAACGAGTACACACGAGGGAATCACGTGTGCCTAGGAGCGTTGCAGAGTCGGAGGAGACGCATGTCACAACTCACCTTGGCTACGTTGGCCGCGCTGCTCGGCTGGATTGCCCTCATTGCTTACGCCGTCCTCGGTGGCGCGGACTTCGGCGGTGGCATCTGGGATCTCTTCGCCCGTGGAAGAACCGCCGCCCGCGAGCGCAGCGCCATTGCCGGCGCCATGGGTCCGGTGTGGGAATCGAATAACATCTGGCTCATCTTTGTGCTCGTCATCACCTGGACCGCCTTCCCCATCGTCTACGCCAGCGTTTCAACAGCCCTCTTCATTCCGATCACCTTTGCGCTCATCGGCATTGTGCTGCGCGGCGCGTCGTTCAGTTTTCGCTCCCATTACGGCATGCGTGTGGGGGCTGGCGTGGCATGGGGGCACGTCTTCAGCACGGCAAGCATCATCACACCGTTTCTGCTCGGCACAGTGGCGGGTGCGCTGGCCGGTGGGATGATCCACGTGTCAGGCTCTCCCGCCCAGGTGCAAGCAAACCTCTGGACCACCTGGACCACGCCTTTTGCGCTCGCCTGCGGGGCCTTCGCGGTTGCGCTCTGCGCGGTACTTGCCGCCACCTATCTGACGGTAGACAGCCACAACAATGGCGACCTGCTCCTGGCTGAGCGTTTTCGGCAGCGCGCCATCATCGCGGGCGCCGTGACGGCGGCTGTGGGGGTGCTGGCGGCAGTGCTGTCGAGCTTCCAGGCGCCAGTGCTCTGGCATGGGTTGATTGGCAAGGCGCTCCCGTTCTCGTTGGGCGCGATCCTGCTCGGTCTGGCGACTGCCGTGGCGCTGCTGCGCAATGCCTATGCGGCGGCTCGCATACTGGTGGCTGCGGGGACCGTGTTCATTTTCGCTGCCTGGGGTGTGGCCCAGTGGCCGTACTTCATCGTACCAGATGTGACCGTAGACAACGCCGCCAGCCCTTCATCGGTGCTGGGGCCACTGTTGATCGTCGCCCTGCTGGGTTTGATCCTGGTGCTGCCTGTGCTCTGGTATCTGTTCTCCATCTTCAAAGGCCCTGGCACACGCACTGGGCCAGCCACCGGCCCCCACGCTACGACGGCATCCTTCGTGGCATCGCTGCAACCCGCGAGCACATCCGACCAGCCAAGCACGAGCGCCATGTCAGCCGCGCCAGTGCAGCCGTCCTCGGTCTCAGGCGGAGCAGTGCGCCAACAAGTGATACCAGTGCTCGCCTTCTCGCTCGCCGTCGCCGCCGCGACATTCATCACCGCTCTCTATGATGCCGTGCGCAATCGCGCCGGGTCGCGCTCGCGACACAGCCGCACGGAAGCGCCTTCTCCCTGAGGGCGTATCTTCAACTAGCTAAGACGAGGTGCGAACAGTCATGAATCAACAGCAAACGGGCCAGAAGCGCGACCACCAAATTGCAGTCAGCGCCGACGAATTCAACGCTCTTTTCGCGACCGTGTCGCGCTGGGGGCGGTGGGGTGAGCACGATCAGCGTGGTGCGCTGCACTATCTCACATCCGGCAGTATGCTCGCGGCGATTCGGCTCGTTCGTGAGGGGGTGAGCATCTCGCTGAGCCTGCCGCTGAATACGCATCCTGCCGCCGACAATCCTGATCCTGCCGTCCACTATATGACGATGCTCAGCGACACTGATATTGGCTCAGGATCGCTGCGTTTTGCCAAAGACTACGTTGGCGTGGACTACCACAACGACGGCCACACGCACATTGACGCCTTGTGTCACGTGGCCTATCGGGGGTCACTGTACAACGCCAGGTCAGAGGGGAGCGTTACATCGCAGGGAGCGACGATCAATACGATTGGCGCCCTCAAAGATGGCCTTATTGGACGAGGCGTCTTGCTCGACATTCCGCGCTTGCGCGGTGTGCGCTGGCTTGAGCCTGGCGAGCACATCTTTCGAGAGGACTTCGAAGCAGCAGAGCGTGAGCAAGGGGTTACGGTCGGTGAAGGCGACATCTTGCTGGTGCGCACTGGACATGCCCAACGCCTTCACGAGCTTGGGCCATGGGACACCGCGAACGCCAAGGCGGGTCTGCATCCCAGTGCCATGCCATTCATCGCTGAGCGCAGCGTCGCTGCGCTCGGCTCGGACGGAAACAGTGATACCGCGCCCAGCAGCACTGTAGGCGTCACGTTCCCCATCCATGTCCTGGCTATCAACGCGATGGGTGTCCACTTGTTGGACTATTTGCAGTTTGAGGAACTCCGAGTGGCATGTGAACGGGCCAAACGCTGGGAGTTTTTCTTCGTCTCCGCGCCGCTACGTATTGTCGGGGGAACTGGCTCCCCCATCAACCCAATCGCGATTCTGTGACTTAGCTCCCCACGCGCTGCGCGCGCCAGTAGCGCCGGTTGCCCAGTGCGTCCCCCGGCTCATTGGCCGAGGTCACGACCCAGCCCGCGTGGTGCAAATGATTCAGCGCCTCCAGCACCAGGAATGGCCGCGCCGCCTCGACGGCATCCGGGAAGCGTGCGCGCAACATCTCCTGCACCTCGCTGAGCGTCAGGCCACCCGCTTCCGGCAGCACCGCATAGACCTGATCGGCCAGCCAGTGCTGCGCCTCCCAGCGCCCCTCCTGTTCGGGCGCGGGCTGCGATGGCATCGGCCCCTGCGACATGCGCGCCGTCGTGGGTGCGCCCGGATGCGGTGACGACACTAGCGGCGTAGATGGATGCACGAAGCGAATCGCAAACGTACAAACCGCATCGCCGCGCTTCATGCACGTTTGCTCGCTCACCAGCACACGCTCCCCGTAGCGAATCCCCGCCCCCTCAATCGCGCCATGCAGCAGCGAGCAGAGCTTGCGCGGGCTATCGTAATACAAATACATCCCCGTGGGATCGCCTGTCGTCTCTCCATACCCGAAGAGCGGCGGCCTGATACCCTCGCTCGCCTGGCTCATCTGCTCATGCGCCTGGCTCATCATCAGCAACAGATCGCGTCCCCCATGCACCTGGTTCAGCAGATACATGCAGAGGCGGCTCGTCAGCCCATTGAGGATGAAATAGCGGCCATACTCTAGCAACAGCGTATCCACATCGGCCCGTGTGAGGCGGCTGGCCACCGCGACACCCGCCAGCAGGCGCTCATCTTCGTACACGCGGCTCGCCAGGGGCGCGTCCGACGCCGATTCGCCGATCCGCTGGCGATAGTCGGCGAGCAGCGACGTCCCAAAACGCTCAGCCAGATACTTCTCCCACGTGACGAAGACGAGTCCGTGCATGTGTTCTCCCCCGACATCATCTCTACACGAGGACTCCTATCCCCTCCCACAAAATCCTTGGCTAACACTATCGCACTACGATGCGCAACACAGCAATTTCATCCCCCAAAATGGAGGGGTATGAGGCAAATAAAGCCCCTTGTTGGCCACCACGAATGAGCGGTAGAGTGCGAAAGCGCATCGGAACATACCCTGAGAAACGGAACTGATATGCGACTAACGGTTGTGCTTGAGCCAAGCGACGAGGGCGGCTACACGGTCTATGTGCCCGTGCTGCCCGGCTGTATTAGCGAGGGTGAGACAGCCGAAGAAGCCCTGCAGAATATTCGCGAAGCCATAGACCTCTACTTGGAGCCATCAGTGCGCCATGAAATCGCGCCAGAAGATGAACACCCGCTCGCGTAGCGGCGCATGCTCCAGCTTCTTCAGATATGGATCCTGCGACCACAGCCATTCCGCCTGCTCGCGCGCCTCGCTCAGCAGATGCGTATCCGCCAGCCGCGCCACCTTTAGCTCCGGCAGACCGCTCTGGCGCGTGCCGAAGAAGTCGCCCGGACCGCGCATTTGCAGGTCCGCGTCGGCCAGCTCGAATCCGTCCGTTGTCCGCTCCATCACGCTCAGCCGCTCGCGTGCCACCGCGCTCGCCTCCTGGCTCAGTAGATAGCAGTACGATTGCTGCTGTCCGCGCCCCACGCGCCCGCGGAACTGGTGCATCTGCGACAACCCGAAGCGGTCCGCATCCTCGATCAGCATCACCGTCGCATTCGGCACATCCACACCCACCTCCACCACCGCCGTCGCCACCAGCACATCAATCTCGCCATCGCGGAAGGCGCGCATCACGCGGTCCTTCTCGGCGGGCTTGAGTTGCCCATGTACCAGCCCTAGGCGCAGATCAGGGAAGACCTCAGCCTTCAGCCGCTCATACTCCTTCACCGCCGATTTCGCCTCCAATGCCTCCGATTCCTCCACCAGCGGGCAGATGATATACGCCTGCCGTCCGTTCGCCACCTCTTCGGCCACCAGCCGGTACGCCTCTTGCCGCTGCGTGCCCGCCCGCCAGCGCGTCACAATTGGCTGCCGTCCGGCGGGCAACTCATCCAAAATCGAGACATCCAGATCGCCATAGAGCGTCAGCGCCAACGTGCGCGGAATCGGCGTCGCCGTCATCACCAGCATGTGCGGGCTGTAGCCCTTCTGCCGCAACGCCTCACGCTGCTCCACCCCGAAGCGGTGCTGCTCATCCACCACCGCCAGCGCCAATTCCTTGAACTCCACACCCTCTTGCAGCAGCGCATGCGTGCCGATGGCCACCGCCGCCTCGCCGCTGGCCAGCGCGTCACGTGCGGCAGTTCGCTCTTTGGCCTTCTGGCTCCCCGTCAGCAACACTACTTTCAGCCCAAACGGCGCCAGCAGCGCGCTCAAGCCGCGATAATGCTGCTCCGCGAGAATCTCCGTGGGGGCCAGCAGCGCGCCCTGGTAGCCATTGGCGGCCGCCGCCAGCAGCGCCGCGCCCGCCACCACCGTCTTGCCGGAGCCGACATCGCCCTGCAGCAGGCGGCTCATCGGCTTGCGCTCCGCCATATCCTTCAGTATCTGCCCAATCGCCCGGCGCTGTGCCTTGGTGAACGAGAACGGTAGTGTCCGCTCGAAACACGTCGCCGTCAGCGGCCACAGTCCCCCGCCCAGGGCCGTGCCAGCCACACCAGCGCCATCCGTCCCCTCTGTCGCAGGCGCATCAGCGAAGATCAGCGACGCGGGCGCGGGCAGCGCGGGCGCGGGCGGGCCATCGCGCCAGTTCGCGCGGCGCGTCAGCATCCCCATCTGGATCAAGAACAACTCGTCGAAGGCGAGACGCCGCCGCGCGGCATCTAACTCGCGCTCGCTATCGGGATAGTGCATCTGCGCCACCGCTTCGGGCAGCGGCTCCAGCTTGGCGCGCGAGCGCAGCAGCACCGGCAGGTGGTCGGGGATGAACGCCGAGCAGCGGTCCACGGCCCACTTGGTGAAGCGCCGCATCGCCTTGGGATGCAGCCCCTCCGTCAGGCCATACACCGGAACCAGCCGTCCTGTATTCAGCAGATCGCCCTGTTCCGGCAACTCGTGGCTGCGCACCCCGAACTCCACCCGGTTGCCGAAACGCTGCTTCACGCCCGTCGCCACAATAGACGCCCCGCGCGGCAACTGCTTCAGCAGATACGGCTGGTTGAACCACGTCAGGCGGATCGCCCCCGTTTCGTCGCTGATCTGCGCGATGGTGCGCGTGCGCCCATTGCCGGTGCGCCGGTTCTCCACCTCCCAGATCCGCCCCAATATCGTGCTGACCTCGTCGAACGGCAGCGTGCCGATTTTGGCAAGTTTGCTGTAATCCCGATGCTCGCGCGGAAAGGTGAAGAGCAGATCGCGCACCGTCTCGATACCCAGCTTACGCAGGCGTTCAGCCTGGGTTGGCCCCACGCCCTGCACTGCCGTCACCGGCGCGGCGAGCAGATATTCGTCTTCAGGGCGCGGCGCTGGCCGGGGACTGACTTGTATCACCGCGCCCGCCGGATCGCTCGCGTCGCCGCCTGCTCGCGTCTGTGCCGCAGTCGCGGCCTCCGCCAGCGGCCAGCGCTCCTCGCGCGCTGGCGCAGCGTGCGTTCGCCCGGCTGAACCCGTGGGCGGACGTACCCCTGATGCTTCGGCGGCGCGCCCTCCTGCCGGTCGCGCAGGAGCGGGCACGGACGGCGATGTGGAAGGTGACACGGCGGGCCGTGTCGGGGCAGTATGCGCCCGCACCTTGATCGCTTCGATCAACGCCAGCGCAGCGCGAACTTTTGCCCCGCGCTGCATCGGATCGAGCGCGCGATACCCCGCGAAGAGCCGCGCGATAGCGTCTTCGGGCGGCGGACCAGACGAGCGCCCCGGCTCATTGGCAATGGTCCCCCGCGTCCGCGCCGCACGCACCTCAGCAGACCACCGACTCACGAACGCTTCGAGTCCCCCCGGCTTCACGGCGCTATCCTCGTGGCCCATGCGCTGCTCGTGCAGCAGCACCCGCCGCGCCCGTTCGATGAGCGCCCGCGCCACATCCGTATCCTGCGCTGTTCCGCTTGTCGCGCGTGTGTCTGCCACTGGCCCGCCTCGCATGATCTGATCGCTTCGTCTGTGCTGGTCCCGCCAGCACGCCCGTTCACTCAGTATAGCGCGCCAACAGCGCCCGCTCAACTTTCGCGGCAATCGGCATAGCCCACCGCCATAGCATGCGCCGCGGCATTCATGCCCCCGCGTCGGTGCTCCGGCCATTCATGGCCGAGGCTGCCTCTTGCTCGCCCGCCACCGGCAGCGTGAACCAGAACGTCGCCCCAGCCCCCGGCGCGCCCTCACATCCCACCTGGCCACCATGCAGCTCGATAATCGTCTTGCTGATGTACAGCCCCAGCCCCAGCCCCACGCCAGAACCGCTCTGCACCGCGCTCCCCGGCGCCTGGTAGAACCGCTCCCAGATGTGCTCCTGCTCAGCCGCCGAAAATCCCACCCCTTCATCCCGCACACTCACCCGCACCATCCGCTCGCCTTCCTTCACCACCGCCACGTGAACCGGCTGCTCCGGGCGCGAGTACTTCAGCGCATTCGTCAGGTAATTCGTCAGCGTCTGCCGGATGCGATCCGCATCTGCCAGCACTTCCACCGCGCGCGTCTCCTCCTCCGCTGCCACCACGACACTCCGCTCAGGATGCTCCAGTCGTTGCTCCTCCACACAGTCGCGCACCAGCGCGATCAGGTCAAAGTGCGCGGGACGTAGCAGCAGTTTGCCCCCCTGGATGCGCGACAAATCCAGCAGATCATTGACCAGCCGTTCCAGCCGGTTCGTCCCCGCCACCGTGCGATCAATCGCTGGCAGCAATGGCTCCACTATATCCAACGCCCGCATTTCGCCTTGCTGTTCCGCGCTCACCACCCGCCGCAACTGCCGCGCAATCAACTGCAGATTGCCCTTCATCGCCGTCAGCGGCGTCTTGAGTTCATGGCTGGCGATGCCAATATAGTCATCCATCCGCCTGGTCGTCTCTTGCAGCACTCGCACCTGCGTCTGTGCCTCCGCCTGTGCCATCTCCCGCGCCACCCGCTCGCGCAGCGCCGCCGTCCGCCAGAGCAGCGCGAAGGCCAGCGCCAGCAACAGGAGATTCCCCGCCAACATCGCCAGGAATATCTCCAATGCGGATCGCGATACCCCCGCCGCACTTGTCTTCTGGTCGCTCAGCATGCGATTCTCCGCGCCTTCGATCTGTCCGATCTCCGCGCGCAATTGGCTCAGCGCCGGCTGCGCTTCGCTCGAACCTAGCAAGTTCAGCGCCTCAGCGGTCTGCCCCGTCTGCCGCAGCGTGATGAGCTTCTGCATGTCATCCAGTTTCGATATCGCCTGCTGTTGTATCGCATCCACTTGTTGCTTCTGCGCCGTGCTATCTACTGACACCCGCAATTGCCGCATCTCCACGACTACTTGCGAGCGCGCGCTGAGATAGAGTTGCAGGTACTCGCGATCTCCGCTCAGCACGTAGCGCAGCATCCCTACCTCTGCCTCATCCAGGTTCGTCATCACGCCATGTACCTGCGTCAGCGTCGCCTCCGTCTGCGACACCGCCTGCTCCTGTTTGCTCACAGCCTGCACATTCCACAGTGTTGCCAGCACATTCGCCAGCAGCCCCAACGCCAGCAGTGTCGCCACCACGGCGAATCCATAGCGACGTAACGCTGCCCCGCGCTGCTTCTTATTCTTCCCATCATTCTTCCCATCGTGCCCCGCACGCCACCGCGATCCCCGGCCTCGTATCCCCGCGCCATGTGTTGCCGAAATTGCGCCGTCTGCCGCCATTACATTCCTCCATCGCATCACCGGCGATCTCCGTGGCGCTATTGGCCCGCGTCTATGCTGCGCGTCTACCCGCCTCGCTCTCCAACTCTTCTTGCAGAACATGTGCCGCACGCCTGGATGCTCACCTAATCGAGCAGCCCGCTCGCGCCATTCCAGATCAAAAAACCGCCCACCAACAGCGACACCGCAATCGTGATGAAGCGCCCACGCACCTTGATCCAACCGGACAAAACATCGAACCGCTCTGGCGCCCACCGGTTCACGAGAATCGGTGTCAGCAGCAGCGCTTCCGCTGCCAGCACATACAGCGCATAGGCGACAACACTGCCCACCACGGCTGTCTCAGCCTGGCGAATCACCCCAAGCGCCGTCAGCGTGAAGAGCCACGCCCGCGCCGAGGTTGTCACCAGCAATGCCCCCAGCCCAAATGCCCTGATCGGCGTGAGCGCCGAGATCAGCGTGATCCATTTCGTGATCAGCCCGTCCGGTTCGTCTGGATCTCCGCGTGTAACGATCTGCTGCAGCGCCGCCGCCCACATCAGAATCCCGGCGACCAGTTTCAAGAGCGACACGATGATCTCGACTTCTCCCGGCCGGTGGGACACATCGGCCACGCTAATCAGCGCGCCGAACACGATGCCCTGCACCAAACGCACAGCCGTCACACCACCCGCGAACGCCGCCGCCCCCTTCTGGCCTTGCTCAGACCTCAGCAGCGAGAGGACCAGCAGGATCCAGGTGGGCATCATCATGCTGCCGATGGCATAGGGGAGCAACTGGATCAAGACATTCGCCAATGCAGCCACCCTTCTGACTTGTCTGATGCTGGCATGAGCCGCGCCATCACCTGGCCGCGCTCCCGACCACTCGCAGCACAACCGTAACCCACACTGATCGCACCGTTCGCACAGACGATGCCGCCGCTCCTTCTGGCTTGCCGCCCGGCGGCGCTGGTAGCATTGATATGCAAGTCGCGAGCAGAGTGAGAGGAACGCCGCATGCGCATCGCCATCATCTCCGACATCCACGGCAACCTTATTGCCCTCAACGCCGTGCTGGACGACCTCGCCCGCGAACCGCTGGACCAGATCATCTGCCTGGGCGATGTAGCTTCCTTCGGCCCGCAACCCGCTGAGGTCGTTGCGCGCCTGCGCGCCGCCGGCTGCCCCGTAGTCATGGGCAATGCCGATGCCGAACTACTCACGCCGGGAGCGCCCGCCGCCGACGAGACACTCCGCCGCTTACAGGAAATTGATGTCTGGTGCGCCGCGCAGCTCTCCACCGCTGATCGCGCCTACATTAGCTCCTTCCAACCAACCATCTCCGTCACCCTCGATACCGGCGCTTCTCTGCTCTGCTATCACGGTTCGCCGCAATCCTTCAACGACCCGATCCGCACCACCACCAGCGATGACGACCTGGCGCGGTACTTCTCCGGCTTCAGCGCCCAGCTCTTCGCGGGTGGGCATACCCACATCCAGATGCTGCGGCGCTACCGCGACGCCCTGGTGCTCAATCCCGGCAGCGTCGGCCTCGCCTATGACCGCGTGCCATCTCCCGGCGTCGCCGACGCCACGGTGCGCAACCCACCGTGGGCCGAATACGCCATCCTCACCGTCGCGGGCGGCCGCCTCGGCGTTGACCTGCGGCGCGTCCCCTTCGACGTTGCGGCGCTGCTGCGGGCGGCCCGCGCGAGCGGCATGCCCCACGCCGCGTGGTGGTGCGCCGACTGGGACACGGCATAACCCTCGTTTCCGGCGTGCGTGCCAGATCGGGCAGTCTCCCACCATGCATTCCGATGGCTTATCATGTCCGCACGGTCCCCGCGTTGCCCACCGGCTGGCCCTCGCTATGGGACTAGTCGTGGCACTAACGATGCTGGTATGCGTCGCGTACAACACCGTTTACCCCGCCACGGTGGCGCTCGCCGCCGCAACGGCGATCACACGAAAGCAGGTCATAGCATGGATTGGAAGCTCGAACTGGTGGTGATTCCCGTGTCGGATGTAGACCGCGCCAAAGCGTTCTACACCGAGCAGGTTGGATTCCATGCCGACCACGATCAGCGTGTAAGCGAGACCCTCCGTTTCGTGCAACTCACCCCTCCAGGGTCTGCCTGTTCGATAGCCATCGGCGAAGACATCGTCTCTGGCGAACCCGGCTCGGTGAAGGGCCTGCAAATCGTCGTCCCTGATATCCACGCTGCCCACGCGCATCTCGTCGCGCATGGCGTCGCGGTCAGTGAGGTCCAGGTGTTAGCCTGGGGCTCCTTCGTCTTCTTCGACGACCCCGACGGCAACCACTGGGCTGTGCAGCAGTTGCCCCCGCGCAACTGACATACTTACTACATCGTTCCCTTCACCCGCATCGCCAGCGCTTCGTAGGGGCGTCCACTGGACGCCCCTTGTGCGCTTTGACCCGCCTGCTCTGTCACGACAACAAATACCCGCCATCCACCACGATCACGTCGCCGGTGATGTAGTCAGCCGCCGCGCTCGCCAGGAACAGCGCCACGCGCGCAATATCATCTGGCTCGCCGCTACGGCCCAGCGGAATGCGCGCCGTGAAACTCTCGTTCGACATCTCCTCCACGCTCGCGTTTTCGGCACGCGCCAACGCTTCACCCGCCGAACGTGCCCCGGGAGTATTCACTGAGCCGGGTGCGATGGCGTTCACCGCGATCCCCCGGCGGCCAAACTCCAGCGCCAGCGCCTTCGTCAGCATCACCATCCCGCCTTTAGAGGAATCATAATGCGCCAGATTGCCCGTCGGATGCAGCCCATCAATCGAGGCAATGTTGATGATCCGCCCGCCGTGGTCCCCGGCGACCATCTGCCGCGCCGCCGCCTGGGCATAGAGGAATGCCCCCTTCAGATTCACATCGAGCACTTTGTCCCACTGCGCCTCCGTCATATCCAGCGCGGGCGCAAAGGGAAAGATCCCCGCGTTATTCACCAGAATGTCGAGCCGCCCGAAGGTGCGTACCGCCTCTTCCGCCACCGCGCGGGCATCGCTGGCGCTGGATGTATCGGCGCGGATTGCACCCGCTGTGCCACCACGCGCGGCAATCTGCGCCACTGTTTCGCGCGCCGCCTCGATGTTGATGTCGCTAATCAGTACCGCCGCGCCCGCCTCGGCCAGCCGGTACGCGATAGCCTGTCCGATGCCGAGCGCGCCGCCGGTGACGATAGCCACCTTGCCGTTGAGATCGAAGAGCTGCGCAATAGACGGTGTGGGGTTCGTAGCTGACGATGTCATGGTTTTCTCCTTCCCGTTATCGCTTGCCATACCGTACAGGATTACCCCCATCGTAGGGGCGTCCGGTGGACGCCCGTTGCATGGTGGACGCCCGTTGCATGGTGGACGCCCGTTGCATGGTGGACGCCCGTTGCATGGTGGACGCCCGTTGCATGGTGGACGCCCGTTGCATGGTGGACGCCCGTTGCATGGTGGACGCCCGTTGCGTGGCGGACGCCGGGCCGCACGGCTCGTAGCGCCGCCCAACTCAGTATGTCGTATCACGGGGGCGTCCGGCGACCGCCCGCCGCACAGCCGCATCACAAATCGGAGGGTGGTATGATGCCAACAGAAAGCGGCACGAACGCGCTCCTTTCCCAACCCGCGCAGGCGGGTTTCGCGGCGGCACGCCATTGTAGGGCAAGGGGAGCGCAGCCCCTCTGAGCCGTTCCGAAGAGGGCAAGGGGAGCGCAGCCCCTCTGAGCCGTTCCGAAGAGGGGTTCCGAGGAGGGGCGCACGGTTTCAACCGCCCGCTCGCCACATCTCAACGAGGAGGTACCGACAATGACAGCAACCATGACCACCTACACCACCATTCTGGTTCAGCGCGACGCGCCCATCGCCACCATCACCATGAACCAGCCAGAGCGCCGCAACGCCCTCACCACCCCGCTGATGCGCGAACTCACCGACGCCTTCAAAACGCTGGGGCGCGAGAAAGACATACAGGCCATCATCCTGGCGGGCAACGGCCCCGCATTCTCAGCGGGCCACGACCTGCGTGAACTCGTCGGCGGCAACATCAACGCCTACCGCGAGGTCTTCGATGTCTGCACCGAACTGATGCTCACCATCCAGGCCATCCCACAGCCCGTCATCGCCCAGGTGCGCCGCCTCGCCACGGCCGCTGGCTGCCAGCTCGTCGCCACCTGCGATCTCGCCATCGCCTCAGAGGAGGCGCGCTTCGCCACCCCTGGCGTCAAGATTGGCCTCTTCTGCACCACACCCATGGTCGCCCTCAGCCGTGCTATCGGACGCAAACGCGCCCTGCAAATGCTGCTCACCGGCCAGCCGGTGGACGCCCATACCGCCGCCGATTGGGGCCTCGTCAACACCGTCGTGCCCGATGCCGAACTGGAGGAAGCCACCCGCGCCCTCGCCCAGTCCATCACCACCGCCAGCCCGCTCACCGTCGCGCTTGGCAAACAGGCGTTCTACAGCCAGATTGACCTCGACCAGCCCAAAGCCTACGCCTACGCCAAAGAAGTCATGACTATGAATGCCATGGCCGCCGACGCCCAGGAGGGCATGTGTGCCTTCCTTGAAAAGCGCTCGCCCACCTGGACCGGGCAATAGCAGCATGCCAGACACCGCGCTGGATGAAATCGTCCTCTCCCGCTTTCAAGCGCAGCCGCTGCTGGCCGCCCGCGCGGCGGTGGGCGAGGCAGGGAGCGAGGCAGGTCTCGCCTCTACGGTGGAGGTGTCGCTGGACCTGGGATTGACGCAAACTGACGTCGCGCTGACGCCGGAGGGAATCGTCTTCCCCAACGGTGCGCGGCTCTCATGGGAGCAGGTGGAGCGCATCCAACGCGCCGAAGACCAGTGCTTCGAGATTGCCGGGAGCGTAACCCACAGCGAAGCGCGTTCGATCCAGGTCTTTTCTGAGACGACCAACTGGCTCCGCAGCCTGATGCCCACCGGGCCTACCAGCGCGCCAACCATGCTCGTCGCGGGCTTCCCGATGCACCGCATCAAAGACACCGACCCCTGGCAAGACACGCTGAAGAAGGTCGCGGCGGCAGGGCCAATCACCGGCGCCGTGCTGGATACCGCCACTGGCCTGGGCTACACCGCCATCGCCGCCGCCCGCACCGCCAGCGCCGTCACCACCATCGAGCTAGACCCCGCCGGGTTGGAGGTCGCGCGCCACAATCCCTGGTCCCGCGACCTCTTCGCCAATCCCAAGATTCACCAGATCACCGGCGACGCCTTCGCAGAGGTGCGCACACTTGGCGATAGCGCGTTTAGCGTGATCCTGCACGACCCACCCACCCTCAGCCTGGCAGGCGACCTCTACTCAGCGGCGTTCTACCGCGAGCTATGGCGTGTGCTGGCGCGTGGCGGACGGCTCTTCCACTACATCGGCGATCCCACCAGCGCCCTGGGCAAGCGCACCACCGCTGGCGTCACTCGTCGCCTGCACGACTCCGGGTTCCGCCGCATCATCCCCCACCCCGAAGCCTTCGGCCTCACCGCCATGAAGTAGGGGCGTCCAGCGGACGCCCGTGGCACGGCGGACGCCCGTGTGTCGGTGGGGCGGACATTCCTGTCTGCCTCTGCCGTTGCCCCTATGGCTGGCGTATGGCACTGGCATTCATGCCCTATCGTCTGTGCGTCAGCCATTTATGGCCGCGAGGCTTCCTCCCTATCAGCGGCTGGCGCAGGGCGAATCAGCACCTTGTCAATCCGTCGTTCGTCCATATCCACCACCTCCAGGATCACGTTGCCCACGCGCACACTATCGCCCGCGTTGGGGATGCGCCCCAGCCGCGCCAGGATCACCCCCGCCAGACTGGTATATTCACCGCGCTCGCTGGCCCGCATCGGCGGCAGATCCTTCACCTGCTCGCGCACGCTCTCATACGCCTCCGTGCCATCCACCAGCCACGTGCCATCCTCGCGCCGCACGATGGCGCGTCCCTCCTCGACATCATGCTCGTCGGCAATATCGCCCACCAACTCTTCCAGCAAGTCCTCCAGCGTCACCAGCCCCGTCACCTGCCCATACTCATCGCTGACCAGCGCCATATGTGTACCTTCCATCTGAAAGGTTGCCAGCAGATCCGCGACCGGCTGATGTTCCAGCACAAACGGCGCTGGACGCACAATCTGGCGCAACGTGTTGGCGTCATCCGCGCCGGTATGCTGCTCCCGCGCCTGCAACAGGTCCTTGACATGCAGGAAGCCCAGCACTTGATCCAGGGTATCTTCATAGACCGGCAGCCGCGAATAGCCTGACGCCAGCACCGTCTGGATCACCTCAGACATCGGCATGCTCACCTCTACGGCAACGATCTCACTGCGCGGCGTCATCACCTGGCGCACGATACGGTCGGTGAAGCGAAACACTCGCCGGATGAGCTGCGCCTCTTCGGCCTCGACGGTCCCACTGCTCGCGCCTTCCTGGGTGATGTAGAGAATGTCTTCTTCGGTGACGGACACCGTGTCACTGGCCTGTTGCCGCAGCAGCCGCAATACCAGATTGCTCGACGCCGAGAGCAGCGCGATGATCGGGCGAGCGGTGCGCGCCAGCGCGCTCATGAACGGCGCGACACGCACAGCGATGTCTTCGGCATGCTGCAATCCCAGCCGCTTCGGCACCAACTCACCCAGGATCAGCGTGAAGTAGGTAATGAGCGTCACCACAATGGCAAACGAGATCGTGCCCACCAGCCCAGGATTGCCAGCGAACGCCGGGATGCCCATGAGTGCGGCAGTCAGCGACTCGCTGATGCGTGCGCCACCAAACGCGGCGGCGAGCGTGCTGATCAGCGTGATGCCAATCTGCACCGTCGCCAGAAAGCGATCGGGTTCCTCCGTGAGCGATAGCGCCTGCTGTGCGGCGCGCTTCCCAGCGTCGGCACGATGTTTCAGGCGCCCCCGCCGCGCCGAAACGATAGCGATCTCAGAGCCAGAGAAAAACCCGTTGGCAATGATGAGCAGCAGCGTGATGATGATTTCGATAGCCGTGGCGCCAGACATGGGAACACTCCTATCACACACAGGTCGCATACGGTTAGTCGCACATTCAAGCCTGCGAGACGCCGTGCTACACACTATGGACGGGACGAAGAGGTAGTTATCCCTGTTCTGGCACATCCTACACCACCGCGCCTCACCAGTTCATCACCACGCCGCAAGCACGCGCCTCCCCTTGATGGCAAGCTGGAGCGAGAGGCGCAGTTCTGGGTCGTCGAGGTCATGGCCCAGCAACTCACGGGCGCGGTTCAGGCGATAGGTCAGCGAATTGCGGTGCAGGTTGAGCCGCGCGGCAGCCTGCGAGAGGTTGCCATTGCACGCAAAGAAAACCTCCAGCGTTTCGATGAACTCATCGCCGAGCCGCGCATCAGCCAGCAGTGGCGCGAGGGTCCGCTGAACAAATGGGGCGAGGCTGCCAGTCTCGCGCAGCGCCAGCAACAGCCGGTAGACACCCAGGTCATCGGGGCGGGCGATGCGGCGCGAACCCAGCACCGCGAGGCCGAAGCGAGCGGCGTCGTGCGCTTCGGTGGCGGCGCGGTGAATCTGCGCGGGCGCGGTCGCCGGTTCGCTCAGCCCAGCGGCCCACGGCACACTCGCATCCACCACCCGCGCCAGCAGGATGCCTGCACGCTCGGCTAGTTCGTCGAGGCCATGCTCACGTGCGGGGATGGTCAGCAGCGCCTCCACCTGATGCTCGCGCGCCCGCGCCCAGGCGCCCTGCGCGGCGGTGAACTCTTCGGCAAGCTGCGCGGCGGCGGGATCTGCCCCATGCGGACCGAGCGCGGCGGCGAGCGGCGGCGCGCTGGGGGCCAGGTCTACGACCAGCACCGCATGCGGCTGAGCCAGGTCGTAGCCAAGCTGTGCGGCACGGGCGCGCATCGCGGCCTCGCCAGCGTAGGTGCCGGTGAGCAACGCTTCCAGGGCTTCGCTGCGCAGGCTCTCGCGCAGCCGCGCGGTTTCGATGGGATCGGGCGCCGTGACGGCCTGGGGTTGGCGGTCGCGCCGCGCGATGAGATAGGTGATGATGTCGTGCTCAAGCTCGGCGAGATAGGTTGCGGGGAGCGCCAGCAGCGGCAGCGCCAAGTTGTCCGCTAGCGCCTGCGCTTCTTCTAGTGCGTGCGTCTCATCGGCAGGCAGGGGCCGCTCGTCGCTGATGCCGCCCAGGATGACGCCAGAGACACCACGTTCGCTCAATTGATGCAAGGCGCCAGGCAGTGTCAGCGTCACCACCTGCGAGCGCAGCGCACGGAGGGCGGGCAGCGAGATGAGGGCCAGCTCATTGCCCTTGAACGACTCGAAGGCAGGCGGGCGGGCGCGCATCGCACTGACCCAGGTGACCGGGCGCGCAAGGCCAGCTTCGCCCGCCAGCACGCGCATCTGCCAGCGATGGAGCATGCCGAGCAGTTCACGCACCGTCACCGGGCCATCCGCGTTCACGCGCCACACCTCCGAATCGAAACGGCAAAGGAATCCGCGACACCTCAGTATATCGCGCCACATACACGACGCCACCCAATCGGGCGCGAGCCGTCGTGGGTGGCGTGCTACGTGGTGAATGAAAGGTCAACAGGTAGAGTGGGCTAGCGGCGCGGGGTAGTCTGGCGAGCGGGCGCCTGGGTGACGCGCTCGGCGCGCTTGCGCTCCTTGGCCTTGCGGGCTTTCTTGAGATGTTTGTGCCAGGCGACCCGCTTTGCTTTGTTCATGCAAATCTCCCCTCTCACACATGCTATGGTGACAATCGCGCGCTGGGCAGACCCCGACCCCTTCCCTCGTAGGGAAGGGGCGTATGCTGGGCAGGGCGGTGGCTATTCCTCTGGCTCGCGGAACTCCGGCTCCTCGAACTCAGGCTCGGCGGCCTCTTCTTCGCCATCTTCGTCCTCGTCCTCGTCCTCGTCACCCTCATCGGCTCCGTAATGGATCAGCGAATCGCGCGTGTAGCCGCGCACCGTCTCGCCGCCTTTGGCGGGGAAACTGACCTTGCCGAACATGTCGGGGTGCTGGAAGGTTTCGCGGATGATGACGCGCACCTCTTTGTCGCCTAGCTCGGTGATGCCAGCGGCGTATTGATTGCCACTATCCATGAACTTGATCAGCCGGCTGGCTAGCCGTGGCTCGATGCGCCCGATGCGGTCGCCATTGGCATTGCGCACATACAGCGCGACGCCCTCGCGCTCCAGATAAACCTGGTCGCCTGCGGTGAGGCGTGCGCGGATGGCCCGTGGGGCGAGGTCAATCAAGTTCGTGAAGCCCGTCTTGCCAGTCTCTTCGATGAAGAGGCGCGGGTCAATGCGTTCGTGCTTGCCGCGGTTGGTGGCGTCGCTCTCATCAAGCTGCGAGAGGCGGTCAATGTTCTTGCGGGCGATATTGTTGGTGGGGTCAATCTCCAGTGCCTCGCTATACGCCTGGCGCGCTTCGCTGTAGCGCCCTACTTCGCTGAGCGCTTTGCCCAGGCGGTTGAGCGTGCTTAGGTCACGTGGCGCGAGTACGAGAAGTCGCTGATTCGCGTCAACGGCTTCTTCCCACTTGCTTTCGAGCGCCAGCTTAATGGCCTGATCGTAGAGCAGACGGCGCTGGCGCTCCCGCTCTTCTGGCTGATACGCGGTTTGGGTCATCTCGGCGGTGTCCTCTCCTCAGTGAGCGCCTGATCGCGTGGCGCCAATCGCATATACTATCGCGAGATGAGACGGCCCTGCAACGACCACGGCGTCGTCTTCTCTATCTGTACTATCACCAGGTCGCCAGGGCGAACCTCGTTGCCCGATGCCCGTCCATCCGATGTCCCCACCGTGCCGGGTTTGACGGCGGGGAAGAAGACGAGCTTGTTGGTGCGGTTGCGTCCGCGCCATTGATGCTCGCCGTTGGTGACGTGGTGGGATTCGACGAGCACTTCTTCCGCGCGGCCCTGGCTCGCCGCGTTCAGTTCGGTGGCGATGCGCTCCTGCACGCGCTCGACGGCATGCAGCCGTTCGCGCTTAATATCCAGCGGCACATCGTCTTCCCATTTGAACGAGAGCGTGCCGGGGCGCGGAGAATATGCGGCGACATGGACGACATCGAAGCGGATCTCTTCGATCAAGTCAAGGGTATGCTGGAATTCCTCCTCGGTCTCGCCGCAGAAACCGACGATGACATCGGTGGAGAGCGAGACGCCAGGCCACCAGGCGCGCAGCCGCTCGATCAGCCCGCGATATTCGGTGAGCGTGTAGCCCCGGCGCATGCGCTGGAGCATCGCGTCGTCGCCATGCTGCACAGGGATGTTGACGTGCTCGCAGACCTTGGGCAGCGCGGCCATCTGCTGGATGATCTTATCGGTCATATGGCGCGGATACGAGGTCATGAAGCGGATGCGCTCCAAGCCGTCAATCTCGCTGAGGCGCGCCATCAGGTCGCCAAGGTCGGCGTGCTGGTCGGGCAGGTCCAGGCCGTAGGCTTCGACGGTCTGGCCGAGCAAGGTCAGTTCGCGTGCGCCAGTCTCGACCAGTTCGTGCGCTTCGATCAGCAGTTCTTCGACGGGGCGGCTGCGCTCACGTCCCCGGCGCGACGGCACGATGCAGTACGAACAGACTTTATTGCAGCCGAGGATGACCGGCAGCCACGCGGTTGGCTGCGGCGCTTTGCCGCCGCCAACCTGGATCGTGGTGGGATAGTGTAGCTCGCGTGCGCCAGGGCGGAAGTTGACCGCCATCGCTTCGTGGTGGCCGTTGCCGCTGGACGTAGGCGCGAGGTCGTGCGCGCTCACCGTAGGGATCGGCTCCGGTGGCATCGGCAGCACGGGCAGTCGGTCGGAGACGCCGATGGTGCGCGGCGCGCCGAGGTCCGCGAAGTCTATGCAGCCCTCACCGGCGATGGGCGTCCAGCGGTCTTCCAGGAAGTGCGGCAGGATGTCGGCCTGCTCCACCTTGAAGAAGAGGTCCACCACGGGATAGCGGCGCTTGAGGTCGTCTACGGTGCGCTGGTTACCGATCATGCAGCCCATCATGGCGACGAGCAGGTCTTCGCGGCGCTTCTTGGCGTGGCCGAGCAACGAGAGTTGGCCGTGGGCGCGGCGCTCTGGCTGCTCGCGGACACTGCACGTGTTGAGCACGACGAGGTTGGCGGCGTCCATCGCCGGGGTCTCTTCCCAGCCCAGGCGGTCGAGGATGCTGGCGACGCGCTGCGAGTCGGCCTGGTTCATCTGGCAGCCGACGGTCCAGATGTGATATTTGCCTTTGGCGACGCTCATGAGGCGCCTCCCGCTGCTTTGGCGGCAGTGACCGGTTTTGCCGGTTTCGCGATAGTGGCTGGGCGCTCATGATGTTCAGCCGTGGCGGATGTGCCATTCTTGCCGTCTTTCGAGCGCCGTGCTGTTGTCTTTTCGACTTCAGCCTCTTCGATGATCTCATCAGGTTCGACATCGCGCACCTTGTCAGGTGGAATGTGATCTATGAAGAGGATGCCGTCGAGGTGGTCAATCTCGTGTTGCAACACGCGGGCGAACCAGCCTTCGGCCTTGACGCGAATCTCTTTGCCCTTGGGGTCGCGCGCTTTGACGACCACGGAAGCGGCGCGTGGCACATCGTCGCCAACCACGCCAGGGATGCTGAGGCAGCCTTCCGTGCCGAGCAGTATCTCGTCGCTCTTCTTCAGGATTTCAGGGTTGACGAGCGCGACATGCTCATCTTCGTATTCGGCGACAAGCACGCGAATGGATTCGCCAATCTGCGGCGCGGCGAGGCCAACGCCAGGGGCGGCGCGCATCGTTTCCCACATATCATTGACGAGACGTTCGATGTAGGCGTCGAAGCGAGAAACCTTCTTCGCTTTCCTGCGAAGGGCGGGATGCTCCATTGTGTGGATTTTTCGTAGTGCCATATGCCGACCCCACTGCTTGTCGCTAGCCTGTTGCGGCTCACTCTATCGCCGCCCAGATAAGAGATATACGTGCCGGATAGACGCGCATGCGTCAACACATCGCGGCTTGGGCGCTTCGTCCGTGCGTCCCGCCTGATAGAGTCCGTGCTGTGGCGCGCTGGTCGCAGAGGCGTTCGCTGCCGGAAAATTGCGGGCAAAATGCCTTGAATCGCCCACGTACTATAGACATGGAAGCGCGATGATGTCAAGCGAATTGCCGGGTTACGCGAGGCTCAGAATTTCTGCGCCGCCACCTGATGGAAGCGCGCACCGCACTCCACTGCTCGCTTGCCACACAGAGTGTCCGCTTGGCAACGAGGAGATAGATTCGACTATACTCATCTCTGGGCGCAGGTCACTCGTAGTGTTCGAGATGGCGCACGTGCGAATCCGTGCGGCGGCATGAATCCATTGTAGGGGCGCATGGTGTGCGCCCGTCTCGCGGTCTCATTCCCAAGGAGCTGAACACGATGCGCATCCTGGTCATTTCCGACATGCACGGCAACTGTCTGGCGCTCGACACGGTGCTGAGCGATATCGCGGGCGAGCGCTTCGACGCCACCGTATGCCTGGGCGATACAGTGCAGGGCGGCCCGCAGCCCCACGAGGTGATTGCGCGGCTGCGGGACCTCAATTGTCCCGTGGTGATGGGCAACGCGGACGACTGGATGCTCACCGGGCACGACACCGGCGCGGAGGAGATCACGCCGGAGCGGCGGCAGAAGATGGACGCCGTGCGGGAGTGGTCGCTGGCGCAACTCTCGCCCGACGACGTCGCGTTCATCCAAGCATACCAACCGACGGTGCGCATGCCCCTGGGCGACGGCCTCACCCTGGTCTGCTCGCACGGCTCGCCCAAATCGTACGATGACCTCATCCTGCCCACCACCACCGACGAGGAACTCCAGCAACTGCTCCAACCCGAAGACGGCGCGATTTACTGCGGCGGGCATACCCACGTGCAATTCGTGCGCCACCTGCGCCAGACGTTCCATTTCAACCCCGGCAGCGCGGGCTTCGCCTATCGCCACGACCAGGATGACGACCACTTCAAGGCGGACCCGTTTGCCGAATACGCCGTGCTGACCTCTGCGAACGGGAGCCTACGCCTGGAATTCCGCCGCGTCCCCTTCGATGCCGAGCAACTCATCGCGATCTACCGCAGCAGTGGCCGGCCCTACGCCGAGGAAGCCGCCGCGCAGTACATTCCGGCATAGCATGTGTTTTTCATGGCGCGGTAGCTTCAATGACCTTCGCGCCAGTCACGGCCAGCAGATCAGCGACGCGCAGGTGCAGGTTGATGCCGCGCTGGCCGCCGTTGATGTAGAGCGTATCGAGGTCCGCGCCAGGGGCATCCAGGTACACCTCGAAGCGTTTGTCGAGCAGGGCCAGCGGCGAAATACCACCGACTTTGAGGCCGGTCAGCCGTTCGGCGTCGCGTTGTAGCGCCATGTGCGCGGACTTCGCGCCAACAGCTTTGGCGACGCGGCGCAGATCCAACTCGCGGTCGCCGGGCGTGACGACGAGCAGATGCCGCGTGTCATCGGCGATGACCACCAACGTCTTGAAGACCTGTGCGGCGGGGATGCCGAGCAGCACGGCCACCTCTTCAGCCGAGTGAATCGTATCGGCGTAGGTGAAGGTATCGTAGGGGATGTGGCGCACGTCGAGCGCCCGCATGGCGTTGGTTTTGGGGGTGGCGTGTTTCTGCTTTGGCATGCGCATCAACCTTTGTTAGAACAATCGCGCGACTGCTCCCGACGCGAATGGTGGAAGCGACTCGATGCGGGCAATAGCCCGAAAGACCGCATCCCAATCAGTTGGCTCGCGCGGGGAAGCCGCCTCGAATTGCTGACGCGACCACTGGACGCGCCGATGGTGCTCCTCATAGGGATGAGGATCGAGCGCTACATCTGGCCGCGCCCAGTCGGCTTGGGCTATCGCTATCCGGTCGCGCATCCGGCGCAGAAAGCGCGCATCGAAGGAACGCATCTCCTCGAGGAATGCAGCCACAGGCAGTGTGCTTTCACCAAGCATGGCTTCCCAGGCCAGGAGATCGTCGAGGAGACAGTCGCGATTATCCCATTGGATATGCACATCTGCGCCATCGCTCCAGAACACGATATTCGGACCAGCTTGCAGATACGAAGTGTCCAAATGCCGCTGCCACCACCATCTAGCCACGTCGTAGATGATATACCTTGCTGTATCGTATTGAGAGGGAAACGCGGCATTCACTGCCGCCTCCGCCTGTTCCACCCAGGTCGCCCAGGGTCCGTTAGGCGCCAGCATGCCGACTAGACGAGCGTGAACCGGTTCTAACACCATGGGAAGGAGATCAAGCAGGTCCTCCCAGAGCCGCACGACGTAGTAATCTACATACGGCAGATCTGCCAGCCAGGGCGCGTCTGGAAATTTGCGGAAAGACAAATCCACGACAGCTTGGCTATAGCGAAACAACTCCGTCTGCCCCACATCTATCCAATAACTGCCATAAGTCAGGCCAAACCATGACAGGTGTGGTTGATGGAGCCAGCCAGGCGACCTTGAATCTGGGCTGACTGGTCCCCACGGGGCGATGTCATGCATACGGTGAAGTTGGAAATTGAAGAGCATGTTCATCTCTTTAGATGATAGGCAAGGCTCATTTCGCCCTTATAGTAACGGCCATGCTGCCAGGTGAACATGGACTTTTCGGTCGCTCTATTGTATTACCTATGTGGTGCGGTCTTCGCATGTAATGGGATCCATCCATCGGCGGCATAGCGAGGTGCAAACACAACCATGACCAGCAGACGAGCGATTAGCAAAGAATACAAAGAGCGCAAGCTTCGTGGCGGTGTCTACACCATCACCAACCGGGTGAATGGGAAGTACCTCATCGGGCATGTTGCCGACCTGACGAGCATGCAAAACCGCTTTCAGTTCGCGGTGACGACCGGCTCCGCTGCTGACCCCCGGCTGCGCAACGATTGGCAGGCGCTGGGAGGGCAGGCGTTCACTCTCGACGTGCTGGAAGAACTCGAACAAAAGCCGGAGCAGAGCCGGGCTGAATTCATGGATGACTTGAAGGCGCTTGAGCAACTCTGTCGCGCGAACCTGGATGCGTCATTGGCATACTAACGGGTTTCCTGCGACGCGATTACGCGATAAGGAGGCGAGTTTCATGACACATTCCCAATTGTCTGAGTCGCGGCCTGATTGGCGCGATCATGGTGTCCGTATCATTCAGAGCGACAACCTTGATCCCAATACGCCGCAGACGCCGGGAATGAACCGCGCGGCGGCGATTACCTACGCGAGCGCGGGCGCGACCAAACTCTGGGCGGGGCAGGCGATCATCCATCCGGACGCAAAGACCGGGGCGCACCATCACGGGGCGTTGGAAAGCGTGATCTACGTCGTGAGCGGTCGCGTGCGGATGCGCTGGGGCAGTCAACTTGAATTCGTCGCCGAGGCGGGACCGGGCGATTTCATCTTTGTTCCGCCCTTTGTGCCACATCAAGAGATCAACGCCAGCGCGTATGAACCGTTGGCCACTGTGGTCATACGCAGCGATCAGGAGCCGGTCGTTGTCAATCTCGACATCGTCCCGGTAGAGCCGCCCGAAGAGGTCATCTGGGTTGATCCTGGCCATCCACTGCCACCGAAATAGGCCAGGAGTGACCCCCTCGTTATAGGCTCTCGTGCTCTGCGCTATACTGGGAGCGTGACACGTGATGCCTCATAGTGCGAAGGATTCCCGTATGGCTGCTTTGCCCGACCCCCTGGCTCCGCCGTCCGCTGCGATCGTCGCCGCCGAGGAGGCGCTGCTGCGTACCGCTGGCATGGATGTGGAGCGCCACGAGATGGTGGCCAATGGTACGCGCTTGCATTATCTCACCTGCGGGGAAGGCGAGCCACTGGTGCTGCTCCACGGGCGCGGTAGCGCGGCGGCGCGGTTTACGCCGGTGCTGGGGCGGCTGGCGCAGAAACGGCGGGTGATCGCGCTGGATCTGCCGGGCTGGGGGCTTTCGGGCAAACCCGCGTTTACCGGCAAGACGGCGGAAGATGCGCTGACAGTGTGGAGCGATGGCGTGCTGGCGCTGCTCGATGAACAGAAAATAGAGCAGGCCGATCTCCTGGGGCATTCGATGGGCGGCTTCGTGGCGCTAGGGCTGGCGCTGGCGCAGCCTGAGCGTGTGCAGCGGCTGATCCTGGTGGATGCGGCTGGGCTAGGCACGCAGATACAGCTCGATGCGCGTCTGTTCTTCGCGCTGGGGCCGGAGAAGGTGCATAGGCGGCTGGGCAGGCGTTTCACGCGCTTCCTCTACGCGCAGGAACAGCAAGGCGGGAAGCGACGCCTCCCTGGCGCGGAGAAGCCGCCGCTCGACGGGCCTGACTTCGATTTCTTTCGCGCGGTGATGACCGAAGAGGCCGTCATTGCCAGCGGTGCGAAAGCGTTCGGCGCGTGGGTGAATCTCCGTGGTGTGCATCTCTCGTTGGCGGACCGGCTGAAGGAGTTGGAGCTGCCGGTGCTGATGATCTGGGGCAATCACGACGCGCTGACGCCATACCCCGCCGCGCTGGCGGCGTCGCGCACGCTGCGCGATGGCAAACTCGTGACGTTTCTCGGCTGCGGCCACGCGCCATTCGCTGAGCGCCCGCAGGATTTCGCCTATGTGGTGCTGACGTGGCTGGATGGCATCTACGTGCGCTCGCGGGCGTGAGGGGTGGCAGGTGCGGATTCGAGCAGGGTCTTGAGGTTGGCGAGGAGTTGCTTATGGGCGGCTTGCGCCTGAGTATAGACGGTACGCATCAACAGGCGCGGCGCGTCAATCTTCACCTCTTCCGCGACGCGCGTGCCGTCGCCTTCCGGCTGGCAGATGGTGGTGACGTGGAGGTGGATGCGCGGAAATTGAAACGCTTCGCCGTCGAGGCGTCCATTGGGCGCGGCGGTGATGCTGGCGCGGTAGGTAAAGCGGGTGGTGAATGGTCCCAGGCGCATACGGTCGGTAATGCGGTAGTCGCGGCGAATGCCGCCGTCTGCAGTGGACATGGTATCGAGCAGACGAACCGCGACGATCATCGGATGTAGCTCAGTATGCTGTGAATACTCGGAGAGGCGCGCGATGGCGGCGGCGGGCGCGGCGTTGATGAAGATGTTCTGCGAGAAGCTGGCATGCGCCATCGTGACATGTCCTTTCAACTCGCCGAGCGCCCAGGGTCGTTCACCTGTCTCTCCAACCCGCGACGGCGGGTTTCGCGGCGGTACACCATAGAGGCGTGGTTTCAACCGCCCGCTCTGCTGTGATGGTATCCTATCAGTAGAGCGCATAGCAACGAACACTTCTTTTGGGGGAGCCTGCCAATGCCTGGGCCAGTTCTGACGCAAACCGATCTGCCATTGCCGCGCTTCGGTGTGGGCAAGGTGCGCGATACCTATGATTTGGGCGACCGCCTGCTGATGGTGACGACCGACCGCGTGTCGGCCTATGACTGCGTGATGCCGAACGGGATACCAGGCAAGGGCGAAGTACTGACACGGCTCTCGGCGTTCTGGTTCGGGCGGACGGCGGAGATCATACCGAATCACCTGCTCAGCACGGATATGGGCGAACTGCCGCCAGAGGCGCAGCCCTGGCGCGAGCAACTTGCCGGGCGTTCGATGATCGTGCGCAAGGCGAAGCGCATTGACTTCGAGTGTGTCGCACGTGGCTATCTGGCGGGGAGCGCATGGAGCGAGTATCGCGCGTCGGGCATGGTCTGTGGCGTGCGGCTGCCAGCGGGGCTACGCCAGGCCGACGAGTTGCCGGAGCCGATCTTCACGCCAGCCATCAAGGCGGAATCGGGGCACGATGAGAATATCTCGCTGGAAGAGATGAAGAACCGCGTTGGCGAAGATTTGGGGCAGGCGCTGGCCGATGCGACGCTAGCGATCTATGCGGCGGCGGCAAGTTACGCGCTGGACCGTGGCATCATCATCGCCGATACCAAGATGGAGTTTGGCCTGCTGGATGGTCAGCTCATCCTGATAGATGAACTGCTGACGCCAGATTCATCGCGCTTCTGGGCCGTGGGCGAGTACGCGCCGGGTGGGTCGCCGCCGAGCTTCGATAAGCAATATCTGCGCGACTGGCTGGATAGCAGCGGCTGGAACCACCAACCGCCCGCGCCCACGCTGCCAGACGATGTAGTTGCGGGCACGGCGGCGCGCTACCGCGAGGCGCTGGAATGGCTAACCGACGAGCCGATGAGATAGATGGTACGTATCGCGTGCCGACGCAAGAACTACAGGCCAGCTAGCTTGCGTGCGGTGGAGGAGTAAGGTGACAACGTCGCCTGAAGGCCACGGATAATCCTGTAAGGACTGCGCCGCAGGCTGGCCCCGACCGCGCGCTGGAAGCGTTCCGGTCCCGGCATATGGACGTATAATGGTGCGGGATATGCGGCGACTCCCGCCTGCGCGGAGACGAGGCCGATGGACGTGCGCGAGAACGAAAAAGAGCCGGACCCTCGGGACGCTGAGGCGGCCGATGCAGCGACGCCTGCGGAGGCGGGGGATCTGCTGACGCGGGAGGCGCTCGCTGGCGGCCCGCCGCCGGAGCGGTGGCAGGCGGCGCAGCGGCGGACGCTGACGGCGCTGACGGCGCTGGCGACGGTCGGGCTGGTCGCCGTGCTAGTGGCGAGCGGCCTCGTGCCGCGCCTGCTGGGCGGCGCGCGGGTCCACGAGTCGGCACCCTTTGATGCGGCTCGTGCGACGGCGCAGACGGCATATGCGACACGCTCGGCCCTCATGACGGCGGATAGCGCGCTGGGCTGGGTGTGGACGGGGCCAGCCGCCGCGGAGACGTTCGCCTTCGCGCCAAGCGCGCCCGCCATTGCGTACACCTGTGGCGTGCCCGTGCCCGACACCACCGACGGCTTCGGGCCTATCGTGGTCTGGGCGTCGCCGGACGGCGGCGCGACTTGGCACGGGCGGCCGACCCCGGCGCGGGATCAGTATTGCCAGCTACTCGTCAATCCGACCGACCCGTGGGACGTGGTGCTCCGGACGGTGACGCCGGGCCTGACCCAGCTCTACCGCAGCTTCGACGGCGGCGCGACCTGGCAGGCGTTCACGCCGCCGCCGCGCGCCACGGGCGACGTCGAGACCCCACTCAGGTATATGTTGGCGTGGGTCGGGGACACGCTCTTCGTCGCGCCGTACTACGCCAGCGGCCGCATCATTGGCGCTCTCCGCTGGCTGGCAGCGAGTGCGGGGGGCGCGCCGCTGCGCTGGCTGGACATCGGCGTCCTGTTCGTTGGGGAGTTCAGCGACGGTGGGCTGCTTGACCTCGCTGCGGCCGGCGGGAGCCTCGTCGTCGAGGTGGACCGCACGTGCTCGCAAGGGTCGGCCTCCGACTGCTGGCGGCTGTGGCGCACACGAGACGGCGGCGCGACCTGGACGCGCCTCGCGGCCGATGTGGACGGCAACTCGCTGGGCCTAGCCGACGGGCAGCGCAACGGCGCGGCGGTCTTCGCGGCGTACTCTCCGACGCCAGATGGGTCGGAGGTGCGGTACGCACGCTCCACCGACGGCGGGGCCACCTGGGCCGCGCTGCCACCGGTACCGAAGGGGATGGACGCCGGAGATCTGGTCCAGGCGCCGGACGGCGACGTCTACGCCGCGTTCTGGACCAGCGTCCCGGACACGGACGCGGAGGTGGAGGTGGGCATCTATGCGTTGCAGGCGAACGACTACGCCTGGCGGCTGGCCGCGCCGCGCCCCAAGGGCGGCGGCGGCCCGCTGGTTGTCTCGTGGGACGCGCAGGGCAGACCGGCGGCGCTCTGGACCAACGCCGTGTTCACAGAGCCGCCGTCCGCCCCGCTGGGGCTGGGGTTGGTGCGGCACTCCCCATGAATGGCCGAGGCCAGCCCGATGACGTGATCGCCGAGACGGCGGCGCGCTACCGCGAGGTGCTGGAATGGCTAACCGGCGAGCCGATGAGATAGAGCGTGAGTAGAGCAATGCCAGACCTAGCGGCGTTTGCGCTTCGGCGCCCGCCTGGGGTTGCCTTTGCGTGAGGGTGGGCTGTCGTCGCTGCCTCCGTCGCGCTCCAACTGTGAGCGCCAATGCTGGCGCGTTTGGGCGCGTTTGCGCAGGTCATTTGGCGGCGCGTTGAGCATCCGCGCCATCTCGTTCACGCCGATGGCATGGCCGCTGCTGGTGGTGGCGCTGGCGCGCACTTCGAGGTCATTGCTGCATATCACCACACGCGCTCCAGCGGCTGATTCGCGGTCGCAGAGGCGAGCGATCACCGCGTCAGCCTTCTCGCCGCGCTGACTGTAGACAATCTGCCCACGAGGCATCTTTGCAATGGGTTGGGTCGTTTCGTAGGGGCCATCGCCATCGAAGACGACGACGACGCGGTGCGGGGTCTGGCGATACTTCCCGCGCATCTGCGTGATGAGCGCGTCGCGAGCGGCGGCGAGGCTCTGGCGCTCGGCGGCGAGCAGCGCGGGTGTGTTCTTGATGACGTTGTAGCCGTCAACCAGCAGTGTTTTCGGCTCCATATCCGGGTCCATCCGCGCTCATTCCTCTCCGCCGTCGCCGTCGCCATCGCCCATATCGCCCATATCGCCCGCTTCGTCCACAGCGTCTCCCGCCTCGTCAGTCGCGGGCTGCGCCCAGCCGCGCTGCCGCCAGATCTCATAGAGCGCGATGGAGCCTGCGACGGCGGCGTTGAGCGAGCCGACATGACCGCGCATCGGCATCCG
Organism: Ktedonobacterales bacterium; assembly: GCA_030167145.1. Taxonomy (GTDB): domain Bacteria; phylum Chloroflexota; class Ktedonobacteria; order Ktedonobacterales; family JADMIN01; genus SMAG-U1939. The sequence goes on from CP126532.1 coordinate 3,668,896, forward strand.
CACCAGCAGGTCACAGTGTTCGCGGGCGAGGCGGCTGATGCCTTTGGCTTCGTTGCCGACAACGAGGGCGATGGGTCCGGTGAGGTTGGCCTGATCGAAGCGGGTTTTGGCCTCGCCGTCCAGACCGATGCACCAGAGGCCCCGTTTCTTCAAGTCGTCCAGCGTGCGCGTGATGTTGGTCACCTGCGCCACGGGGAGGAATTCGACCGCGCCAGCCGAGGTTTTGTCCACGGTGGGGGTGAGGCCGGCGGCGCGGTGTTCGGGGATGATGACGCCGTGCGCGCCGACGGCTTCGGCGGTGCGGATCAGCGAGCCGAGATTCTGCACGTCCTGGATCGCGTCGAGCACAATGACCAGTGGCGGCTCGCCCAGGTCTTCGGCGCGCTTGAGGATGTCGTCTACGTCAGCATACTCACGCGGCGCGGTCACGGCGATCACGCCCTGATGGTTGCCGCCTTTGCTGATGTCATCCAATCTTCGGCGCGAAGCAGTCTCCACGGAGACGCCCGTGCGCCGCGCTTGATCCAGCAGTTGCGTCAGCGCGGTATCGCGCGGCCCCTGCGCCACGAGCAGGCGATGCACCTTGCGCCGCGAACGGAGCGCTTCCAATACGGGGTAGCGGCCCCAGATATAATCGGCCATGGTGTAGCGTCTGCCCTTTCTGAACGATGGGTGAAGCAGGCGGATAAATCCGCGCCTTGATGGCGTACCGCCGGCAAACCCGCCGACGCGGGTTCGGGAGAGCGATCGCGCCTGCATCACACCTTGGATGGTCTATTCGCCGAGGGACCAGGTAGCGCCCTGCGGCGTGTCTTTCACGATCACATTGTACGTCGTAAGCAACTCGTTGCGTATGCGGTCCGACTCGGCGAAGTCGCGGTTCTTGCGCGCGGTGGCGCGCTGGGCGAGCAGCGCTTCGATGGCGACCAGTGTTTCCGCGTCGAGCGCGCCGGATTCAGCGACTTCGAGTTGCACGCCGAGTGTGCCAGTCAGTTCCGCCAGCGCGGCGCGGGCCTCACGCAGCGCCGCAAGCACGGCGGGCGAGGCGGGAGCATCCCGCAGGCCGCTGGCGTAGGTGTTGGTGTGCCGCACCAGTTCGTCAATCGCGGCGAGGGCGGGCGAGGTATTGAAGTCCTCATCCATCGCCTCAATGAACGCTTGACGTGCTTCGGTAATGCGCTCGCTCAGGGTGTGTTCGGCATCGCCCCGCGCGCTAGCACCCTTTTTAGCGGCGGAGGTGTGCGCCTCGGCCCAGGTGAGCAACCGGGCGAGATTGGCGTCGGCTTCGGCCCAGCGCCGCCAGCGCACGGCGCTGGCGGCTAGCTGCTCTTCCGAGAAGATCATCGGCGCGCGGTAGTGCTGGCCCAGCAGATAGAGCCGTAGCGCGGGCGCGGGCGTCTCGCCGTCCGCGAGCACCGAGGCGATGGTGATGAACCGGCCAGAGTGGGCTACCTTCTCGCCGGAGGGCAGATTCATCAGGCCGGTGTGAACCCAGCGTCTTGCGAAAGGATGCTTGCCGGTAAGGCTCTCGCTCTGCGCGATCTCATTCTCGTGATGCGGGAAGATCAGGTCCGCGCCGCCGCCGTGAATATCTATCTGCTCGCCAAGCGAATCCATCGCCATCGTCGAGCATTCGATGTGCCAGCCAGGGCGGCCCTTGCTCCACGGACTCTCCCACCACGGCTCGCCCGGCTTGGCAGATTTCCACAGCGCAAAGTCGCGCGGGTCGCGCTTGCGGTCGTCCGGCTCGATGCGCGCGCCAGCCAGATTGGCGTCTTCGTCGCGGCCAGAGAGCCGTCCGTAAGCAGGGAACGTTGGCACGGAGAAGAAGACATCCCCATCCACCACATAGGCATGCCCCTTCGCGATCAACCCTTCGATGAACTCGATAATCTTGGGGATGTAGCGGGTGACGTAGGTGAACTCATCCGCCGGACGGACGTTGAGGCGGTCCATGTCGCGGAAGTAGGCTTTGGTGTAGCGTTCGGCGGCTTGGGAGGCGGGAATGCCTTCGCGATGCCCGGCGGCGATGATTTTGTCGTCAATATCGGTGAAGTTCTGCACATACTTGACGGGATAGCCGCGATACTCCAGATAGCGGCGCACCATGTCATTGACGACGAAGAGGCGCGCGTGGCCGATGTGCGGCTCATTCTTGGGCGTCAGGCCGCAGACGTACATCTTAACGGGCAGGTCTTTCGGCTCGAAGTCTTCGTTGCGGCGGGTCTCGGTATTGTACATTCGCATGGGTCGTATTCTCCTGGCTCGGTGTGGCAGGTCGCCTGCCATCTGGTGGGGCGGACGCCTGCCATCTGGTGAGGCGGACGCCTGCCATCTGGTGAGGCGGACGCCTGCCATCTGGTGAGGCGGACGCCTGCCATCTGGTGAGGCGGACGCCTGCCATCTGGTGGGGCGGTCATTCCTGTCTGCCCGCGCGATAGTATAGCGCGTGGCGAAGGCGTAGCGTGTGAGAGGGGGATGCGCCCGCGGCTGTGGTGCGCTCGCCGGTTCGTGCGGCAGCGAGCGGCATCACGCTTCAGCGGCGGGCGCGGGTACAGGAGCAGGTGAGGCGCAGGGCAGGGGATGAGATGGCAGCTCCAACCGGAGCGCCAGCGATGATGGCTATAACGGATAAGTGGCGCGATACCTCAAGCGATACCATGCGTCCTCGTGCTCTCACTGCGCGCCCGAACTTATCATACCTGGGCGCGTTCTCCCATATTATCGCGCGCGAAGCGGGCGAAGTCAAACGAGGATACAATGTTTACCTGGGAAGTACATGTTCGGAGTGTATCGCGGCTTCTTCACCGTCGCTGTTCTGCTAGTCTGCCTCCGTCGGGCATGCTCTGCCACTGACTGCGCCGCGTGTTGATCGGGCGAGGTACGTAGATCCGAAAAGGGGCCGAGGATGACGACATATCTGGAGCGCTACCTTGCGGGCGAGCGTGAGCGAGTGTGGGCCGAGTTGCTGGCGCTTGGCGCGCGGGTGCGTGACGAGCCAGTCTATTCGGATGCTCTAGCTGTTGCCCGCGAGACGATGCGCCGGGCGCGCCACAACATTGAGGTGCTGATCCCGCGCCTCGAAGAGATTGGTTATTACTTCGGCTACGGGTGGTTGGAGAATGACGAACGCTCCTTTGCCAATTGGCAACCGCCGGTCTTCGGCCCACCGAAGCCACATGTGCTGGACCGTATCATCGAGCTAGAGACGCTCATCGGACCACTGCCGCTCTCGCTGCGCGCATGGTACGAGACGGTAGGAGCGGTTAACTTTGTTGGGGCCGCGCCAGAGCAATGGCACGTGGATGAACGAGCTGATCCGCTCTACATCTATCCAATTGAGGAAGCCCTTGCCGAGTACGCTGAGTGGAAGACAGTCCACACCGCGTGGGCGGCAGGAGACGAGGCGAACGACCCAGGTCCGTTTCGCGTGCCCATTGCCCCCGACTTTTGCCATAAGTACAACATCAGTGGCGGCATGTGGTACCACATCGTGTTGCCAAACCCCGCAATGGATGCCCCATTGCAGGCTGAGCGCCATGCCGTCACGTTCGTCAAGTACCTGCGCATCTGTTTCCACTGGGGTGGCCTCCCTGGACTCGATATCGCTCCCGTAGTGCCGGCACCTGAACTGGCGTCGCTCACCCGCGACCTGCTGCCACTCTAGCGGACGGCTCTGGTCCGTCGCACGGCGTCATCTACGCCGTCATGTCGCTACGGGCCACATGTTTTAGAACCGCCACTACGCTCACAACCTGTGCTATCCTTGGGCCAGTGCGCGTTCTTCTGCCATTTTGCCTGATCGAGACCGGCATTGGGCGGAGTTCGCAACGACTGAGGAGTGTACTATGCTCAACGATGCTGTGCTGCTGAACGATTGGCATGTGGTGGCCTATGCCCCGGATGTGCCGGAGGGCAAGCCGGTCTCCGTGCGGCTGCTGGAAGAAGACCTCGTGCTGTGGCGCGCGGGCGGCCAGGTGCATGCCTGGCGCGACCTCTGCGTGCATCGCGGCACGCGGCTCTCGCTGGGCCGGATCGAGGGCGACACGCTGGTCTGCCCGTACCACGGCTGGACCTATAACACCGAAGGCCGCTGCGTGCGCATCCCCGCCCATCCAGGGCAGACGCCGCCGGAGAAGGCGCGCACGATGGTCTATCAGGCGCGCGAAAAATACGGCTGGATCTGGGTCTCACCCGGCAATCCCACGCATGACATACCGGCATTCCCAGAGTGGGACGACGCCAGCTTCCGCAAGGTGCATTGCGGTCCGTACACCTTCAAGGCCAGCGGGCCGCGCGCCATAGAAAACTTCCTCGACGTGACGCACTTCCCCTTCGTCCATGCGGGCTACCTCGGCGACCCACAGTTCCCCGAAGTCAACGACTATGAGGCGGAGATTACCCCCGAAGGTGTGATTGCGCGCGATATTACCGTCTGGCAGCCAGACCCGGATGGGTCAGGCCAGGGCGCGCAGGTGACGTATACCTATCAGGTGTTGCGCCCGCTCACGGCCTATTTCGTGAAGTCCTCGGCGGGGCCGCGCTTCGCCATGTACTTCACGGTGACACCCGTCGCCCAGGATACCTCGATTGCCTGGACCTACGTCGCGCTGGACTACGGCGACCAGACCGAAGCGGAGATCCGTGACTTCGAGAACCTCATCACCTGGCAGGATGTGCCGATTGTCGAATCGCAGCGCCCCGAACTGCTGCCGCTGGACCTGCAAGCCGAGCTACACCTGCGCTCCGACCGCACCGCCATCGCCTATCGCCGCTGGCTGCGGCAGATCGGCCTCACCTTCGGCACCGCATAATCACGCCATGCGTCGGGGCGTCCGGTGGACGCCCATGGGCCGGTGGACGCCCATGGGCCGGTGGACGCCCATGGGCCGGTGGACGCCCATGGGCCGGTGGACGCCCGTCAATTCCTGGTGGGGGCAGACATTCCTGTCCGCCTCTGCCCGCGCCTTCACACCTCTATTGCGTCCCCATCCTTTGGCAGCAGAATTGTACCCGCGAAATGCTCCGCCACCTCAGCCCATATCTCTTCGTCGGGCCACGGCCCGCGATGCACCAGCGCCAGCGTCTGCGCGCCGCAGTTTGCCGCTTCCTTCCCGGTTTCGGGCGCGGTCATATGCTTGCTCATCCGCGCGCCCGCCTCCCATGCGCGCGGATAGGTGCATTCCGTAATCAGCATCCGCGTACCCTGGCCCAGTGCCCGAATGCTGGCCGCCGGCTGTGTATCCGAGGTATACGTCACGTCGCCGCCCGGCAGCCGCAGCCGCAACCCTGCCGACGGAATCGAATGATCCATCGTGGCGACGCGCGCTTCGATGCCCGCGAGCGTCAATTCCTGGCCGTCTTCCACCGGCGCAAATGTCACCGCGAACGACCACGACTTCAACGTTAGCTCAAAGTCGAAGACGCCCACCAGTCGCCGCGCCACCTCCAGCACCGGCGGCAGCGCCCAGATGCGTAGCGGCACGGTGCGCCCGCCCAGACGCAGGCTCTCGATCAGCGAGGGTAGCGCGCCGATATGGTCAATGTGCGCGTGGGTGATGAAGAGATCGCTGAGCGCATCCGGGCCAATATCCGCCCGCAGCAGCGCGCTATAGATGTCGCCACCGCAATCTATCAGCAGTCCGCCGGAGGAGGATGGATCAGCGCCGGTAATCGCCAGCGCTGTGTTCGCGCGGTCGCGGGCGGGTAGCGCCGCCCCTGTGCCCAGGAAGACCAGTTTCGCCATCGGGTAATTTCCTCCTCGCCGCCCCGCGCTGCCCGTGCCTGCCAGCTACCCGCGCCAGAGGCTAGCGCCAGCCGTCCTCGTGACGGCCCCGCCCCTGGCCGCGTGCGCGGCTGCCCGCATACGGACCGGAATCGCCGCCGCGTGGCCTTCCGTCAGTGTTGTCGTGGGGCCGAGACGCGCGACGCTGTGATGTACTGTCTGACGTACTATACGCTTTTTGGCGCGTTGTGGTCATAGCGGGCAAGCCGCTCGCCGTTGGCCGGAGCGATGGTTGTTCCCGTCCCTGCCCTCGCGCTGTTTCCGTGGCCTCGTGTCCGCGTCCCGCCACCGCACCGGTTACAGCGGCGATGGCCACCAACAGCACCCCGATGAAGACCAGCCCCATCAGCATGCCAATGACACCTACTGCTTGATCTTGAAGGAGCAACGGTGCCGAATCCATCACACTTGTGCCGATCACCAGCACGATGACCGTCACCACAAAGAGCAGCGCGGCAACACCACCGGCGCCCGCGCCACCAATCGCGCCACCGCTTGCGCCTGCGTGCGACCGCCCACCGAATATCCCAGCCAGGATGCCGCCGAGCAGCAATCCGCAAATCAGCGCCACCGCCCCCCAGGTAATCATTTCACCGAAATCGAAGATGCCAACGATATTGGCGATGTTGACCGCGACAAGCGGCACTATCGCGGCTAGCCATCCCAGCAGCCCGCCAACCAGTCGCGCTCGCATGCGCTCCTCCATCTCTCACCCATCTCGCGCGGACCGTTCTTGCCGCGTGGTGAAATCAGCCAAAGTGTACGCATGCGAGCGGCACACGTCAAGCATGCCGCCCGGAGGTCGTACCCCGCGATCTCAGCGCACCACCGAGATCGCGAAGCCATCCATGCCACCCTCATCCATTGGCAAGGCAATAGAGAGCAGATATGGATCGCTCGCCACGCGGCGATCATACTCACCCAGCGCCGCCGTTCCCTCATCGTCGCCAGCCGCTTCGCGCAGCGGCGCGCCGCCGCGAATGCAGTTATCCGCCACGATGATGCTGCCGGGCCGCGTCAGCTTCAGCGCCCAATCCAGATACGTCGGGTAGCCCGGCTTATCCGCATCAATGAACACCAGATCGAACGGCGCTTCCGCCATCAGCGCGGGCAGCAACTCGCTCGCCGGACCCACCCGCACCTCCGCACGGTCGCTCAGCCCCGCGCGTGCCAGCGAGCCGCGCGCCACTGCCGCATGCTTCTCGCTCACCTCCAGCGAGATCAGCCGCCCATCCGCTGGCAGCGCCCGCGCCAGCCAGATGCCGCTATACCCCGCCAGCGCGCCGATCTCCAGAATCTTGCGTGCCCCACACGCCGCCGCCAGCACTTGCAGCATCTTGCCTTGCAGCGGCGAAATCTGAATCGCCGGCATTCCCGCGTCGCGACCAGTCGCCAGGGCAGCCACCAGCGCCTCATCTTCCGGCGCGAACATCCGCGTCAGCGCCTCATCAATAAACGCACGCTTCTCCGCGTCTTCGCGCAGTTGTTGGACGTCATCGGCCTGTGTCATCACGCATTCTCCCTTGTTCTTGTTGCTATTGGCGTCGGCAGAGCAGCACCTACGCTCACCAACAAGAGTGTAGCACTCGCGCACCCAGGCCATAGAAAAACGGCGAGCCGTCGCGGGCGATCTGCCCACAACGGCTCGCATCGTTCATGACGTCCACGCGGCGCGTATCCGCTATGCCATCTCGCGCATCTTGGCGATGATGGCATCCGCCACCTGCGACGTACCCACCGCGGTCGGGTCATCCGGTCGCGGTTTCAGGTCGTAGGTTACGTCTTTGCCCTCAGCGATCACCGCCGCCAGCGCCTTCTCCAGCCGGTCCGCCGCCGCGCGCTCGCGCAGATGCCGCAGCATCAGCACACCCGAAAACATCATCGCCATCGGGTTGACTTTGTTCTGCCCGGCATACTTCGGCGCGCTGCCATGCACCGGCTCGAAGCACGCGTACTCGCTGCCGATGTTCGCCCCTGGCGCGACCCCCAGCCCACCAATCAGCCCGGCTGACAGGTCCGAGAGGATATCGCCATACAAATTTGGCAGCACCAGCACGTCATACAGTTCCGGCTTCTGCACCAACTGCATGCACATGTTGTCTACGATGCGGTCCTCGAACTGAATATCCGGGTATTCCTTGGAGACTTCCTGTGCGACCGAGAGAAACAGGCCATCGGAGAACTTCATGATGTTCGCCTTATGCACCGCCGTCACCTTATGGCGACCATTGGCGCGCGCATACTCGAAGGCAAACTTGACGATGCGACGGCTCGCGGGAACAGAAATATACTTGATGCTGATCGCCGCATCTTTGGTCAGCTTCGTGCCGGTCGCCCGCCCGATGAAATCCACCAACTCATCCATCTCAGCCGAGCCGCGCTGGAACTCGATGCCCGCGTAGAGATCTTCCGTATTTTCACGAACGATGATGAGGTCAATCTTCTCGTAGCGCGAGCGCAACCCAGGATACGACTTGGCAGGGCGCAGATTCGCGTACAGGTCCAGGCTCTTGCGAAGCGCGACATTGGCGCTGCGGAAGCCCTTGCCAACAGGAGTCGTGATCGGTCCCTTCAGGCCCACACGGGTGCGACGGATAGAATCAATCACTTCTTCCGGCAAGACAGTGCCGGTTTTCTCGAACACGGCCAGGCCAGCCTGGCGCACGTCCCAGTTGAACTCCACTCCCGTGGCCTCCAGAACACGGCGCGTCGCTTCCGTGATCTCCGGTCCAGTGCCATCGCCGGGAATGAGGGTGACGTCGTAAGCCATTGTACCTCCAGGTACAGCGGGGCAGGGGATTTCCTCTCCTGCTCACTTCATGATGATGCAAAACAGCTGCTCAGGGGACAGAAGCGCCGTACCCCGTGGGCTATCTGTGATTATAGCACAGGACGGCGGCCACGCTTCCAAGAGTAGCCACGAATCCGAATCCCCCACTCCGCCGCCGTAAGCCGCGCCGCGCAGGCCGCCGCGTGCTACAATTGGCGCATATCAATAGTGAGGCGAAGCGACACCAGGAGCGGCAGCTATGCGCCTCTTTTTCCAGCAACCGCGTGACGGCTCACCAGAAGAACGTTCCCATCGCGCCAGACGGCGCAACCGTCCCGCGCCACCGAACCCACCCCGCCCCACATCACCACGTCCGCGCCGCAATCTCAGCCAGCCGCAGTGCATGCGCTGCCACACCCTCCTGCCCACCGGCTACCTCGGCGAACTCTGCGCTGCCTGCCGCACCGTCCCCATTGGCGCTTCCGTAACGCTTCCGTAACGCTCCCGTAATGTCCCCATGATAGACTGCTTGGAAACAGTGCCCATGGTTCGCATCTTGATCCGCATCCATGAAGGAGCCGCGCAATGCGCCAGCCGTCTCTCGCGCCTGTGAGCGCCGCCACCACTCCCTCGCTCGTTAGCGACGCTAGCGGAGTGCGCGCACCCCGACCACTGCTCGCGCGGGGCCTCTGGTTCACCCTGGTCATCGCGATGATGACGATCTTGTTCGGCAGCCTCTCGACGTTTCAGGCGCAGTTGCGTATACGCTGTACTCCGACAGCGTGCAATTATCAGCAGCTCACTCCTGCGCAGATCGAGACGCTCAACGGGATCGGTGTCTCGCTGGACGGCTACGTCGCGCTCACCACTGCGCTCCTGCTTGCCGTGGTAGTGGTCTGCCTGGCGGTCAGCACGCTCATTATGTGGCGTCGATCCAGCGACTGGATGGCGGTGCTGGTCGCCTTGATGCTGGTGACGTTAGGGACGAATACGAGCGCGAGCGGTGTGGCCGGCGCGAAGGCCCCCAATCCTTGGCTGCTGCCGAGCGACTCGCTGCTCTTCGTTGGCACCATCTTGTTGCTATTCGTGCTTTTCTTGTTCCCCAGTGGACACTTCGTGCCCCGCTGGATGCGCTGGATCGCGTTCGTGTTTCTCGCGGCGTGTGTCCTAACCACCCTCCTCCCAAACACGCCGCTGATACCGAACTCGTCGGTGAGCCATCTGGGTTGGCTCGTGGTCATCAGCGGGTTCGCGACCGCGGCCCTTGGTCAACTCTATCGCTACCGGCGCGAATCCAGCCCCGTGCTGCGTCGGCAGACCAAATGGGTGGCCCTCGGGTTCGCGATGGCGATCATTGTCACTGCTATCGTGAGCGCATTCGCACTGGCCCCAGGGTTTGGCGCCACGAATGCGCTGTATCTGCTGGCAGGCAATGAGATCGGCTTCCTCCTACCACTCGTGATCCCGCTCGCGTTTGGGGTCGCCATCCTGCGCTCCCACCTCTGGGATATTGATATCCTCATCAATCGGGCGCTGGTCTATGGCTCGCTGACCCTCATCCTGGCCGCCGTCTATCTTGGCTGCGTCGTCGGCGCGCAGGCCCTGGCTCAGGCGCTCACCGGCCACACCACGCTGCCCCCCATCGCCATCGTCGCCTCCACGCTGCTGATCGCCGCGCTGTTCAATCCCGTGCGCCGCAGTCTTCAGGCGGTGATTGACCAGCGCTTCTACCGCCGCAAGTATGACGCGGCCAAGATACTGGCGGTCTTTGGGACGACGCTGCGCACCGAGACCGACCTGGCACAACTCAGCGAGCACGTGCTCTCCGTAGTGCAGGAAACGATGCAGCCGGCGCATGTCTCGCTGTGGCTGCGCCCACCCGAACGTCAGGTGCCGCAAGTGGCATGGCGCAGCACCAGAGCGCGTGCAGAAACCACCATCCAGAGTCAGCCCAACTCCACCAGCGCTGAGGACCCCCAGGGGTAGGCGCATATTAGGCACATAGAGAACGCGAAGTACGCCACACGGACAACGTTACCATCGCATCTGAACGCGAATAGGTATGACCTCTCCCAAGCACACTCTAACTCCAGCCCGCGCAGGTGGCGCTCTCGCGGCGGTACACCCGTAGGCGCGGATGCATCCGCAGGCCTCTTCGCGCAGTGTCCGCCCTACTTTGTAAAACCACGTAATGGCCGAGATCCTCTCCGCCCCAATCTATCCCTTGACAACAGATATTTCAATTGCATATACTCGTAACCGGATAATATGAATAGGGATAACCTGTGCGGGGTATTTGCTGTGCAGCTATTTTGGAGGGAGGGTAATTGATGACCAAACGCAAGGTGAGCAATCCGCTCGCGCTGGCCGTGATGACGTGCTTATTCGAGCGTCCGATGCACCCCTATGAGATGGCGACGACGCTGCGCGAGCGCGGCAAAGACCAGAGCATCAAGCTCAACTACGGCTCGCTCTATACCGTCGTCGAGGCGCTGCAACAGCACGGGCTGATCGTCGCGCAGGAGACCGAGCGCGAGGGCCGCCGCCCAGAGCGCACCATCTACCGCCTGACCGACGCCGGCCGCATCGAGCTGATTGATTGGGTGAGCGAGCTACTTAGCACGCCCGCCAAAGAATTCACACGCTTCGAGGCAGGTCTGTCGCTCGCCGGAGTTCTGCCGCCCGAAGATGTCGCCAGGCTGCTCGCGCAACGCTGCAACCACCTGGAAACGGACATCGCACAACTGCGCTCCATGTTGCAGGTTATGGCGCAGCGCGGACTCAAGCGCATGCACGTCATCGAGAGCGAATACCAGCTAGCCATGCGTGAAGCGGAACTCACCTGGGCGCGCGCACTCGCCGGAGAGATCGCGTCGGGAACATTAGAAGGCGTTGACGAGTGGGCAGCCTTCCAGCGTGCCAGAGCCGAGCAGGAAAACGAGCGCCCTGATGCGGGCGAAAGAGCAGCGACCGAAGCGAGCGCAGAGAACGAGAGGTAGTAAGCAAATGAGCACGAACACCAGCATCAACAACCCAATGACCACAACCACGTGGGAACAATATGCGACCAACTACGTCACCTCGCGCGACGGTACCACCATCGGCTACCGCCAGCTTGGCCATGGCCCAGGCATCGTCATGCTCCACGGCGCGATGGAGTCGTCGCGCAGCCACATGCAACTCGCCGGGGCGCTGGCCGACGCCTTCACCGTCTATCTGCCCGACCGTCGTGGCCGTGGCCTGAGCGGCCCCTATGGCGAAAACTACAGCGTGCGCACGGAAGTCGAAGACCTCGACGCCCTCCTGACCACAACCGGCGCTCACGATGTCTTCGGCGTCAGCGCGGGCGGCCTCATCTGCCTTCAGGCCGCGCTCACCCTGCCTGCCATTCACAAAGTCGCCCTCTACGAACCCGCCCTGATCGTCAACAACTCCATCTCGACGGCGTTTTTGCCTCGCTATGACCGCGAGATGGCCCAGGGCAAGATAGCCGCCGCGCTCGTCACCGGCATGATCGGCGCGCAGATGGGACCGCCGATCTTCAACGTCATGCCCCGCTGGCTGCTCGAATCGCTCACCAGCATGGCGATGAAAAGTGAGGTCAAGAAGGCCAAAGATGGCGACATCACCATGCGCGCCTTCGCGCCAACGCTGCACTACGACTTCCAACTCGTCAACGAGATGAATGGCAAGCTGGAAAGCTTCCGAGAACTGCGCACCGAGGTGCTTTTGCTCGGCGGCAGCAAAAGTCCGGCCTACTTGAAAGCCGCCCTTGACGCGCTAGAGAAAGTCTTGCCCCACGCCCAACGCAGCGAGTTCTCCGGACTCGACCACGGCGGCTCAAGCGACCTCAGCAACACCAACCGCAACGGCAAGCCGGAACTGGTCGCGGAAGCGTTGCGCCGCTTCTTCGCCTGATAGCATAGCTGCAAAGCTGGGTATGTCACAGACCGAACGTTCTGCCCGTTGCTGTTGGTCATCGGGCAGAACCTTCTCCGCCTATATCCAGCGCCGGACTCTTGCCTTATAGGTCCGATACTCCCCGCCGAACTGCTGCTCCAGATACCGCTCTTCGCGCTTGATAACCGTCACATGAACGATTACCAGCGCCACGGGCAGCAGCAGGATCGCCCACAGCGAATTGAACAGTAGCGCCAGCCCTACGTACTGGATAGCCATCCCCAGATACATCGGATTGCGGCTCAGGCGGAATGGCCCCTCGGTGAGCAGCGCCGTCGTTGGCCGGTACGGGAGTACGCTGGTTTTGGCGCGGCGCATCGCCCGCAGGGCGGCAAATCCCAGCACAAACGGCAGCAGAAAGCAGATCGCGCCAACCATCAACGTCACCGCGCGCGGCAGAAAGCTCACCGGAAAGGCCAAGCTCAGCAGCACCCCCGCCAGCAGCACCCCAACAAATATCACCGGCGCTGGCGCTGCCCGTGAAGTCTCCTGCGCCTTTGCCACTCCTGGCACGTTCTGCGTGTTCTGCATCATCATCGTGTCTCCGCTGCTTCTCCCCAACCGGGGGCTACCTGCCCGCCGCGCCACCTTCCAGCCGGCCAGCAATGTCCTGCCGGGACGACGTCGCTTCGGGCAGCATTCGTATCACCCCACCAGCATAATCCGCCCACCACCAGAAGCCCAGGAAGAACACCCACATCATCACCCACACGTTCACGCACATCGCGCCTATCGCATAGTGCTACACGTTTAGCTTGCCCCGCACCGTTGGTGTATCCTCAACGAGGACCGCAGCACACTTCGTTCGATACGGCACGCCACCTGGTCTCGAAGAGGCATCACTGATGACTGCGCTGATCATTGCCTTCCTGTTGGCCCGCAAAGTTGTGGCATTCCTCGTGGTCATGTGTATCGCGCTCTTGCTAGGCGCAGCGTTCCCCTTCATCCTGCTCGCTGATCCCACGAATCCATTGAATACTTCCTTCGTTTCTCAGCGACTAATGCCTTTAACCGAGCGCATATTCCGCTCCATTGGCGGCCCGCCACTCCGCCAAATCACATGCGACGACTCACCAGCGCAGCGCGGCTAGCGAAGCATCACCTCACAACAACTCACAACAACAGAGCACATCAGTTTCCTCTCTGCCACTGCGATGCATTTCATACCGACATGCGACAGTCGTTAGCGTATTTGCAACGTGCATCCAACCATGATTAGCCCCGGCATTATGTGCTTTTACTTTTTAGGGCGGAGACCCATCTGTCCCCAACCCGCGCAGGCGGGTTTCGCGGCCGCAGGTCATCCAGGCGCGGTTTCAACCGCCCGCTCCCCTTCTCTCACCCCATCCCGCCCGTCGCCAGCCCCGCGTTCTTCGCTCGCGACTCCGCCGCAATCTCCGCCTGATACGCCAGCATCTTCGCCAGCAGATCCGCATCGCTCGCCGCCAGTATCCGCACTGCCAGCAGTCCCGCATTGCGTGCATTGCCAATTGCCACCGTCGCCACCGGCACTCCCGCTGGCATCTGCACAATCGAGAGCAGCGAATCCATCCCCCGCAGATGCTCCGTCGCCACCGGCACCCCGATCACCGGCAGCGGCGTATGCGCCGCCAGCATCCCCGGCAGATGCGCCGCCCCACCTGCCCCCGCGATAATCACCCGCAGCCCGCGCGTGTGCGCCGTCTTGCCATACTCGGCCATATCATCCGGCGTCCGGTGCGCCGATACAATCCGTATCTCGTGCGCCACCCCAAACCGCTCACACATCTCCGCCGCGCCGCGCATCGTCGGCAGATCCGAATCGCTGCCCATCACGATTCCCACTAACGGCTCCATAGCTCGCCTCCCCTGCTCTCGTGCGACATGCCATGCCCCCGCACTCCTCTGCGCTCCCCTTTCCGCGTCGGGTAAGCGGAGCGCAGCCCCTCCGAGTCGTTCCGAGGAGAGGCGTCCGGTGGACGCCTGTCGGGGCGGGGGTAGGTTCCGCGCTCCCCTTCCCTCGTAGGGAAGGGGTCGGGGGTTAGGTCTGCCTGCCCCTTCAGCGTACCGGCCTGCCCCCGCGCCCGTCAAGCCACCGTAACCCTCCCACTCCCGTCCGCATCTGTCTGTATCTCGCCCCATCTGTCCGCGATTGCCACTCGCATCTTGGCCTCTCACATGCTACACTGCCCCCAACAACTCATCCGCCACCCCGGCGCGCACTTCCCCGCCCGCCTGGCAGATGACACGCTGGAATGTTTGGGAGAGGTGAATGGAGGTGGCGGCGTGCGGCACACACATCCCAGCAACCCCGACCCTTACCCAATTCCCCAAAGTGAAAAATCGGCCACATCCGCCACATCGGCCACATCGGCCACTGCGCTCCTCCCGGCATTCATGCCCTTTCGCCGGTGCTCCGGCCATAAATGGCCGAGAACGCGAAAAAATCGGCAGAATCGGCAACTGTCCATTTATGCTCCGGCCATGTATGGCCGAGGCGGACGCACATTCGAGGTTGTATTGTAGAGTAGAAACGAGGTGAGCAATCCCATGGCCCACACATCGCCCGGAGTCGGCGTTACCACCACCGGCGTCTCGCCGCGTTCTGGCGGTAGCACGCGGCTCTACGTCATCTTCACACTCATCATCATCGCCGTGCTCATTGGGCTAGACATCCTCTTCCTCGCCGTCATCAACCCTGCCAACCGTCTCGGCCACCACTACTATCTCGCCCTTGGCGACTCGCTCACCTTCGGCTATCAGCCCGACTTCAACTTCACCTCTGGCTTCGCCGATGACGTCTTCGGCGACATCCAGAAAACCGGCGTCACCGATCTCATCAACTACGCCTGCGCCGGTGACTCCACCACCACCATGATTGAGGGCGGCTGCCCCGTGCGCCTCATCCACCACGACGCCTACACCGGCGCACAGCTTGACGCCACCCTCAGCTTCATGCGCAGCCATCGCGGCCAGATCAACCCCGTCACCCTCGACATCGGCTCCAATGACGTGCTCAAAGACTTCGACCTCGCCACCTGCCAGCCCACCTCCACCGTCAATGCCGACCTGGACACCATGGACGCGAACCTCACTCACACCATCTTCCCACAACTGCTCGACGCGCTCGCCAGCCCCACCGGTGCTCAGACTGGCAACCTGTTCCTGCTCAACTACTACAACCCCTTCGCCAAAGCGTGCCCTGGCTCCGCCCCCTTCATCCACATCCTCAATGATCATCTCGCCGCCGACGCCGCCCAGTTTCGCGTCCCCGTTGTAGACATCTACAGCGCCTTCGGTGGCGATAACCACACCGCCGACACCATCTGCACATACACCTGGATCTGCAACGCCGCCGTAGGAAACGACTTCCACCCCACCACCCAGGGCTATCGCCTGATGGCCGACACCGTCGAACGCGCGCTGGGTTATCCCGGCGTTGGCCCCGCCAGCAACCCCATCCAAAACGCTCAGCCGCCGATCCAATCGGCGCCCTCCGCGTACTGGCGTCCGTCCTCATCCTTCGCCCACGTGTAGGCACATACTAGCGCAACAGGAGACATCATCCCTATGAACAACAGCGACCGTGGCGACCTCATCCGCCTGATTGGCCTTGGCCTGGCCATCGTGCTCGAAGCCTTCGTACTGCTCAGTGTTCTGCTCAACGTAGAGCCGATTCCTGGTGAACTCTATCAGCGCATCTCATCCGTCGCCATCTTCGTGCTGCCCTCGATCATTGGCCTGCTCTGCAAACGGATCGAAGGCGCCATATTGCTCGCCATCCTACCCTTCTGGGTGCTCGCCGTCATCTACCTCGCCCGCAGCGCGCCGGTCTGGAACATCAATCTGCTGACCCTGGGCGTGTTGGTCGAGCGCGTTGCCAGCGTCTCGGTGCTCCTCGCCTTCCTCAGCATCCTGGGCTGGCTGCTGCGCCGTGTGCTCATCCGGCAACCTATCTTTGCGCTGGGGAAAAAGTCCTGACACGCATACGTCTATAATGGGGAGTAGGGCGTCCGCAATGGAACCAGGATGCCCGCTCTTCCCTGTCTTGCTACAACTGAAAAGAGGGAACGCCCGTGCCTGACCTCCGCTTCGACACCTACTACCGCTACGACGACCTGACCCGCATCTTGCACGGTTTCGCCGCCGAACACCCCGAACTCGTGCATATCGAAAGCATCGGCAAGAGCCACGAAGGCCGCGATGTCTGGCTGCTCACCGTCACCACCTTCGCCACCGGCAGCGACCGCGACAAGCCCGCCTTCTGGCTCGACGGCAACATCCACGCCAGCGAGGTCTCCCCATCCAGCGCCCTGCTCTATTTCATCAACACGCTCGTCACCGGCTACGGCTCCGACCCCGACATCACCCGCTGCCTCGATACGCGCGCCTTCTATATCTGCCCGCGCGTCAACCCCGACGGCGCGGAGTGGGCGCTGGCCGACTCGCCCAAGATCATCCGCTCCAGCACCCGCCCCTACCCCTTCGATGAAGAGCCGGTCGAGGGCCTGCTCACCGAAGACATGGATGGCGATGGGCGCATCCTCACCATGCGCATCCCCGACGCCAACGGTCCCTGGAAGATCAGCGACCGCGACCCGCGCCTGCTCGTCCGCCGCGAGCCAGCCGAGATCGGCGGCACATACTACCGCCTACTGCCCGAAGGCCGTCTGCTCAACTACGACGGCGTCACCATCCATCCCCAATCCCACAAAGAACGCCTCGACCTCAATCGCAACTTCCCTGTCCGCTGGCGGCAAGAACATCAGCAGCAGGGCGCTGGCCCATTTCCTTCCTCTGAGCCAGAGGTGCGCAATCTCATGGCCTTCATCAGCGCCCATCCCAACATCACCGGCGGCATCGCCTTCCACACCTACGGCGGTCTGCTCCTGCGCCCATTCAGCGACCTCAGCGACGACACCTTCCCTGCCGAAGACCTCTGGACCTACCAGAAAATCGGCCAGAAGGGCACCGAAATCACCGGCTATCCCAACATCTCCGTCTTCCATGAATTCCTCTACCACCCCAAAGAAGTCACCTCCGGCGCCTTCGACGACTGGCTGGTAGACCACCTCGGCCTCTTCGGCTGGACCATCGAGATCTGGAGTCCGCAGCGACAGGCCGGAATTGGCGAGTATAAATACATAGACTGGTTTAGAGAGCATCCCATAGAAGACGACCTCAAGCTGCTGAAGTGGAACGACGAGACGCTCGGCGGCAAGGGCTATGTGAACTGGTATCCCTACGACCATCCCCAGCTTGGCACAGTGGAGCTTGGCGGCTGGGACCAGATCTACGCCTTCCGCAACCCGCCGCCCGATCATCTTGAGCGCGAGGTTGCCCTCTTCCCCAAATGGCTCATCTGGCACGCGCTCATCTCACCGCGCCTGGAGCTTTTCGAGGCTAGCGCGCAGCCGCTTGGCGACGGCACGTATCGGGTGCGTTTCGTGGTCCATAACACCGGCTGGCTTCCCAGCTACGTCACCAAGATCGCCCTCGAAAAGCGTACCGTGCGCGGCATCATCGCCGAAATCACCCTGCCCGATGGCGCGACGCTGGCGACCGGCAAACCGCGCGAAGAGTTAGGGCAGCTCGAGGGCCGCGCCTACAAAGCCTCGTCGCCGCTCGGCTGGGGCGCGGTAGACCCCACCGACGACCGCGCCAAAGTCGAATGGATTGTCCGCGCGCCCGCGGGCAGCACGCTCACCCTCACCGCCCGCCACGACCGTGCGGGCCTCGTCCGCACCGACCTCACCCTGCCGTAACATACGGGGCGCTCCCTCTTTGCGGGGGAGCGCCACCTTCGCGCATATCAGTGGCTCATCAGCGCGAGCCTTGACGCCGGGCGCAGGCTTGGGTATACTGGTGAGTGTTCGCGGGAGTGGCGCAGTGGTAGCGCAATTGCTTCCCAAGCAATGGGTCGCGGGTTCGAATCCCGTCTCCCGCTCCAACCTGAATTTTTCCAGGTTCCGAGCCTTGCGAAAGTCCATAGTCCCATGCCTGCATATGTAGTGGGTATGGGGATGTGTGTTTCTCCCCTTCACTCTTCCCCGCTCCTGTCTCGCTCGCGCCGCAGCGCCTGATACGCTCTAGGTTGCATAGGGAAGCTGGTTGGGTGTGTACACCGTGCCCTGAAGGCCGACGATATAGCCGCTGTTTGCCGTGGTGGTTAGTACACTTGAGGCGTTGGCGCTGGTTGAGCCAGGAATGTACCAGATCGCCAGGTCAGGGAACTGGCCGCCGCCTGCCCAGTGGGTGGTGGCGTTCGGCGCGTTGAGGCGATCCAGATCGGCGGCGAAATAGATCAGTTGTGGCTGCGCGCCGGGGAGCAGCGCCTTCACGCCCTTGATCCGCGCCACTGTCGCCTGCGCCATCGTCGCGGAGATGCGCGGAAATGGCTGGTTATACTCCGGGTCACTCGGCACGAATGGACCAGCGAAGGTGAGCGCACGGATACGGTGATGTGCGCTGTCATAGGCGAAGTCGAGCAAGGCGACCACATGCGTGCTTCCAGATGCGCCGACGACCGTCGCGCCCGGTGTCGTTCCCGTTGGGCCTAGCAGCGGAATAACCCACACATCCAGCATCCCCGGCTTGGGGCGATAGGCATGCACCAGCACCGGCGTACCGAGTATGCCCGTCCGCAGCGCCTGCCCGAGACTGGTCTGCGTCGCGTGCAGCGCTTCTTGATAGGCATGGGTAGACCGTGCGGCCTTTAGCACGTCTTGTGGGCTGGTGGAGGTAAGCGGTCGCCACTCTGCGCTCGTGGTCGCTGGCGTGGGCGTGCTCGTTAGGGGAGTCGCCAGTGATGAGAGCACGAACACGAATGACGCGATCATAGCTATGAGGAACAGTCCTATGCCACCAGTACGCAGGTAGCGCAGTCCCCGCTCCACGACACCCGTACCAAAATGAGAACCCCGGCCACCCCCGCGAATCTTCATTGTATGCCTTCCCCACTCCTTGACATGAATTCATCTCCTATGGCATCCACATAGCCATCTTGCGGCCATGGCCCCTGTTGGGTTTGCCATCCCGCTGACGGCTCAGGGATGCTGCATGACACTCAGATTCTCGTCAACCGCGTAGTCTGGCAGCACATTGATGAGGTGGTCAATCTCGAAATCGGTGCGATAGCCAATCCAGTGCGCGGGATAGTCGGTGTTGGGCGTATAGATCCCCACGGAAGGATCGGGATCGTAGCCGCTATTGCTGCTGTAGGTACTGCCCCACATATGCACGTCAGTGTTGAACGTCCAGTTGGTCCAGAGCACTTCACGCGCGGATTGATAGCCCCCGGAAGGCGAGCCAACGGCGGGATCCCACACATCAACGGCATCAACATCCGCTGGATACGAGGTGATCGGATCATTGTAGGAATAGACACCGGCGATCACATCGAAGTGCAGGCCGTGGGCGACGGTGACGACCACTGGTTGGGAATATTCTTCGAGTGTACGCGCCAGGCCGCCGACCGCATGGGTAACATCGTTATGGTAGATGACATTGTGAAAAGCGTAGATGGGGACGTGGAGGGCCAGTTTGGGATCTCCACCGTTGTGCAGGAAGCGCCAATACCAGCCATAGGCGGATTCGTACTCGATGCCCCAGGCCATGCCACGAGGGTCCGTGCCGCCATCGTTGGCGATGTCGGCATTAAAGCCCGGCCCAATGCCATTCCAGGCGGGTGTGCCCCAGATGCTGGTGGCGAGCGCGCTGTTCAGATCATTGGCGATGCGCTGTTGCCCGCCGGAGTTGAAAGGGATGTTGTTCTGGTTGTTGGTGGCCAGTTGATAGGTATAGTTGGCAGCGGCTTCGATTGCCGCTGGACCACACCAGTTCGCGTCACGTTGTGGCCACTCCGAGGTGGCTGTGCCAACCCAACTCGTGCGCGCTCCATACCACGGCGTCGCATGCGCTTGTGCGGTGGCTGTCTGCCCCCAACGGCGAGTAGCGATGTTGCCGAACGCCAGCGTGAGTGTCAACACACCAAAGATCAGCGCCAAGGCGAGCATGCGCCGTTCGAGTACCGTCAACCTCACGTCTCCTCCTCACCGCTCTCCATCACATTCCGCACCCGCACGGCGCTCCATTGGGTGAAGTGTCGCTCCTTGAGGATTGGGCGGGTGATCCCTGTAGTTGTACTGCTACTAAGAAGTGTAGCGTTATGATGTATCGGTGTCAAGTATGCAGCGGATGGAGAACGACCCGGCCAGCGGCGCCGAGGTGAGTCCGTAGCGAGGGCCGGCGTAGCCAGGCGAATTGTTGGTGGCACGGTGATGGCGTAGCGTGTCGCGGTTCTCTCGCGATGATGAGAGGTCGCTGCCAGGCTAGAGGAAGCGCAGCATAGGGGCAGGTGAAGCAGGCGATGACGCGACGGGCGACTGAGTGGGCATTCGGTGTGCAACGACTGCGAGGCGATGGCGGGTGGTCGGTTTTTTTGTCACGCGACGATTTAGTGTATGAACACCAGCATCTGCTCGGCGGCAACCATCCCCACCGCCAGCAGCCCCGCGAGTCCGAAGTAGGCCGCCGTCACCCAGATGCGCGAGAGCAGGGGAATCTTGTAGTACGCGGCCTGTGCTGGTGACATGCGGAAACGCTGAATCGTTTGCGAGAATCCCAATACCGCCAGGATCAGCAGAAAGATGCTCTGCGTCAGGAAGAAGCCAACGCCCATCAGCACCAGCCCCAGAATCCAGAACCAGCGCGAGATCGCCCCCACCACGCGCCCGCCGTCGAACGGCGACACCGGAATCAGGTTCAGCAGGTTGATGAAGAAGCTGAAGTACGCCAGAATCAGCCAGATACGCAGATCCGTCTGCTCGAAGATGAGCCAGCAGGCCAGACCACCCAGCGCGCCCGCCACTGGCCCGGCAATGGCAATCTCCGCCTCGTCGCGCACGTTCCGTGGCATCTTGCGCATCGCCACGTATGCCCCGATCAGCGGGATGAAGACCGGCAGGCTCGCGGGCAACCCCTTCGCGCGGATGACAATGAAATGTCCCATCTCATGCACGAAGAGCAACGCGATGATGCCGACCGCCAGTTGCCAGCCGAACAGCAGCGCATAGGCGCCCAGGCTGACGATCACGCTCAGAAATGGCAGCAGCACTTTTAGCGCCACCGCCGACGCCACCACCCATCCTGCGGCGCGCCCTCTAGCGCTTCCTGTGGTTCCGGCCGGCCTTTGTAGGTTCGTGGATGGGGCAGTTGGCGCGGTCATCGCTGGCGCAGGGGCATAGACGGGCATCCCCCACGCGGGCGGCGGCATATAGCCCGGCGGCGCGATGCCTGCCGCCGACGCGGGCGGGTATTGAGGGTACTGAGGGTACTGAGGGTATTGCTGTGGATAGGGCGTGGCGGCGTAGGGCGGTGTGTAGCCCGGTGGCGGCGCGTAGTATGGCGGCTGGTTCGCAGGCGACGCGGGTGGCGCGGTCGCGGCATGCTCCGGCGGCGGGGCATAGGGGTCGGCTGGCTGACGACGCGATTCGCCCCGCCAGGGTGTGTCCTCGAACGTATGCTCTGGGGGACGTTCCATAACCGGCCCTCTTTCCCGCGTGCGGAGAAGCCTCTTCCCCGTTCAGATTCTAGCACGCCACCGCGTCGCCCATGCTCCCCACACCTTATCTATACGTTGGCGGGATTGAAATAGGGTGAGAACCTGTCCTCAACCTGCTTCGTGCCAGCCCAGGTGGATGATACGCGCGACATGTCCATGTGCCGGAAATATATCCCGTACTCAACGCTGTTAGGTGTCGCTGCTGGAGTTCACCAAAGATGCGAGAAATGTGCCGTCGGTTTGCATTTGCCCCTTTACTTCGGCTTTCCAGCCGTTTTGCAAACCATTAAAGCTCTGCGAGCTGCCCTGGTATTGTGTTACTCCAGGGGTGGTGACGATCGTGAGATGAACTCCCTGAAAATAGAGAGTAAACGTGCCCGCGCCGTAATTAATGTTGTTAATGCTTCCGTGTAGATCAACCGTTTGGCCAACAGGCGGGAGAGTTGCCGTCGGCCTCGGCGTCCTGGTCGCGGTGGGGGCGGATGTGGCTGTAGCTGGCGAGGTCGGCGTGGCGCTCGCGGACGGCGAAGTGGGCGAAGGCAACATGCCTGTGTTCGGATCCGTATTCGCGGTGTTTGGCGTGCCTGTGCTCGCGCCGGGTCGCATGGCGGTCGTAGCGGCCAGCGCGGCGCTTGTGCCGCCAACCAGCACTGCGCCCAAAACGGCGATCCCTACCTTGCTTCTGAGTATGGTCATCATGCTTGGCACAATAGTCCCTCCCTCGTTGACCGCGTTTCGGCAGGCATGATAGCATGCTCTCCAATCTGGGACAAGAAACGCGCCGCACAACAGGACCAATGCGCGCCAGGCGTTTGCCCAGTGGCCTCCACTTTCGCATCAATGTATTGGACGTACGCTCGATCTGGCACGAAGAAGAGGAGCGAACGATGCGGGACGATAATCCAACGCGTGGATTACCAATTGCTGCGCCAGCGAATATGCTTCCGGTTCAGGTGGTGCGGCGCGAGGTGGTTGCGCCGGATGTCGTGACGGTTTCGATTGTGCTGCCGGGAACATCGCAGGCCCCCGCTCCCTACCTGCCAGGACAGTTCGTCACGCTGGCACTGCCGACACCGCGCGAGACATTGTATCGCTCCTACTCGCTCTGCGGGCGCGGGAATGCCAGCGAGCCGTGGGAACTGACGATCAAAAAGGTGGAGATGGGCGCGGTCTCCACCTACTTCTACAAGTTGGTGCAAGAAGGCACCATGCTCTATGCCAGTCTGCCGCGTGGAACGTTCACGCTGCCCGCGAACCTGGGACCGGAGATGTCCGTGGTATTCGTCGCGGCTGGCAGCGGCATTACGCCGATCATGGGGATGCTGCGGGCGCTAGAGACTTATGCGCCCGACGAACGTCCGCTGGCGCTGTTGCATTATGCGTCCAGAACACCAGAGGATGTCATCTTCGCCGACGAACTCGATGCGATGGATCCTTACGAGAATTGGTTGCGTCAGGTACATTATCTCTCGTCGGAAGGTAGCCGCATGAGCGCCGAGGCGATTTTCTCGCGCACTGGCATGTTCGCCGCGAAAGCGCACTGGTATATCTGCGGGCCAGATCAATTGAAGAGCGATATTCAGGTGCGCCTCAAGGCGCTGCGTGTGCCGCCGGAGCATATCCATAGCGAGGCGTTCGCCACCAGCTCAGGTCCGGCGTATAAGGTGGACTCGCGCGATACTGGCAGCCTGCGCGGCTCGATCTATGTGCTCGAAACCGGCCAAACGCTCGACGTGCAGCCGCAGGAGACCATACTGGTCGCGCTCGAACGGCATGGCTATCGCCCGAACTTCAGTTGCCGCGCGGGCGCGTGTGGCGAGTGTAAGCTCAGAGTCACCGATGGTCAGGTGGATCCCGTGGGCGAGGCGCTCACCCCACAAGATCGCCGTGATGGATTCGTACTGAGTTGCCTTGCGCATCCGATTGGTGATGTTACCATTGCCTCTGGTGGCCGCCCGCCCGCTGGGGTCGCGCGGGTGGCTGCGGCAGCGGCCATAGCGGGAGTTGCGAGTGTACGCAGCGCGGGCGCGGTTGGCTTCACACGGCTCGCCGCGCTGGCAGCGGCGGGAGTGCTGCTGGTGGGTTCCTGGAATCTGACCAATCATAGGCCGCTGAGTTGGAGCCAGGCCGCCGCTGCGCAGGCTGGCCCCACCTCCACCACAGCCAGCGACACGCCCGCGCCCGCTAATAGCGCTACCCCTGGCCACAAGCCAATGCCCACCGCAACGCGGTCTGGTGGCGGGGGCGGCGGTACGGCTGCTACCTCAACACCAACGACGAAGCCCAAGCCGACACCCACCGCGACGAGCACCAAGTCACCGGCACATTAAGCAATGGAAGTTTCCCACGAACAAACCATGCTGATCGAGCAGTCGCGCACGATTATGGCGACCGCGACCGATGTCCATATCGCCGCGCCGCCGGAGCGAGAAGCAGAGGCGCACGACGCGATAGTGGCATGCTTCGCCTGGCTGGCGGAGGTGGAAGCATGCCTGACGCGCTTCAACCCTGAGAGTGAGCTATGCCGGTTGAATGCGCAGTCGGGCGCTTGGTACGCCGTTTCAGAACTGCTCTTCACGATGGTCGAGCAGAGCCTCATTGCCGCCAGGGCAAGCGAAGGACTGTTCGACCCAGGCTTGCTGCCGCTGCTGGAAGCGATGGGCTACGACCGCGACTTCGCCGCCATCGCGCACCAGGAGGCGCGCATCGAATGGCGTGTGGAGCGGCATGCTGGGACGACCGGCGGCTGGCGACGCATCCGGCTCGACCACGCCAACCGGCGGGTGCGCCTGCCGCGCGGCGTGCGCCTGGACTTCGGCGGCATCGCCAAAGGGTGGGCGGCGGATGTGGCCCTGGACCGTTTCTTCGCCACGTTCGAGAATGTCATCATCAGTATCGGCGGCGACATGCGGGTGCGCGGCGGACGAGGCGATGGCGGCCCCTGGCCCATTGGCGTGGGCGATCCACGTCCCATCGCGGAGCAGAATGAAGTCGCCCAGGCCGTCGTGACACTGGGGTGCGGCGGCCTCGCCACCTCCGGCAGCGCTGATCGCTGGTGGTACAACGCCGGTGAGCGACAGCACCATCTGATTGATCCGCGCACCAGCCGCCCCGCGCGCATCTGGATTGATGACGCCGACAGCAAGAATGACCAGGCCAGCGCCGAACCGCTTATTGCCAGCGTTACCGCGCTCGCGCCGACGGCGGCGCACGCGGAGGTCGCGGCGAAAGTGGCGCTTCTGCGTGGCTACCCCCAGGCGCTGCGGGCAGTCGAATCCGCCTGGGAGCCGGGCCGCGAGGATACTCCGCCATACGGCGATGCGGGCGTCGCGCTGCTACTGGTGCTGGGGACAGGTGAGGCGGTGGCTTCGTCGAATCTGCAAGCGTATCTCGATACTGTAGGAGGCGGCGGCGATATATGGCTATCCTGATGGGACATAGTGTGAGTGCGACGCTGGTAGTCGCGGCGGCTCAGTCCAGCACGACGCTGTGGTATGTCACGCGGGCGACGGCATTGGCCGCTTACGTGACGCTATCGGCCTCGGTGATATTGGGGATGCTACGCACCATTGCGCGCCGCGCCTCCGAACGTGTTTCCTGGCGCGTGGATGAGCTGCATCAATTCATCGCGACGCTGGCGGGCGTGTTCGTGCTGGGGCATCTGCTGGCCCTGAAGTTCGATTCGTACCTGCCGTTTTCGCTCGCCAATCTGTTATTGCCCATCAATGAGCCGTATCGGCCAACGGCGGTGGTTGTGGGCGTGTTCGCGCTCTATACGCTGGTGCCGATACTGCTCACCTCCTGGCTGCGCCGTCGCATGCGCTATGGCGTGTGGCGCGCCGTCCACTACATCAGTTTCGTCTGCTTCGTGCTCGTGACGATACACGGCTGGCTCGCGGGCAGCGATTCCGGGGAGCCGTGGATGCGCGCGATCTACGCGGGCGCGTCGGCGATGGTCGTGTTCCTGCTGCTCGCGCGGCTGTTCGTCGGCTCCCCGGCCCCAACTCCCCAATCGCAGTCCCAGTTGCTAGATTGATTGCTGGCTCATGATCTGGCGAATCGCCGCCACCAGCCGGTCAATCTCTTCTTCGGTGTTATAGAATCCGGTCGCCACGCGGTTTGCCACTGGGGAGGGCGTATCGCGGATAATGATGTTCTCTGCAAGCAGCTTTTTCACCAGGTCCGCTGGCGGAATGCCCTCTACCGCGAAATGCACCAATCCGGCCATATGGTCGGCGGGCGTAAACAGCGTCACGCCGTCGAGCGTGGCCAGCGCGTCGTAGCAGTAACGGCCCAGCGTGGCAATGCGGCGATAGACCCACTCCCAGCCAAGCTCCTCGCCGATCCAGCGCAGACTGGTGGTGAGCGCATGGAGGCCCGCCGGATAGAGCGTGGCGGTTTCGTAGCGGCTGGCGTTGGCCGGTGGCACATAATGGCCCTCGAAGTCGCTCATCCCATGTTGCACGCCCCAGTAAGCGATGAACGTCTGCTGGATGTCGCCCCAGCGGCGGCGCGGCACGAAGAGCGCGCCGGTGCCATCTGGCCCGCAGAGCCACTTCTGCCCGGAGCAGGCATAGGCATCCACGCCTAGCGTATAAACATTGGACGGCGTCATCCCGCAGGACTGCGCCGCGTCGCAGATCAACAGCGCGCCCACGCTATGCGCCAGATCAGCCAGCTCGCGCATCGGCAGCGCCATACCCGTTGCCCACGAGACATGCGAGAGCACCACGGCCTTCGTGCGCGGGCTGAGCACGCGGTGCAGTTCTTCCACCGGGTCGCGGTCCTTCAGGCCGATCTCGGTCATGCGAATCTTCACGCCATAGCGCTGCCGCAGCAGATAGACTGGATACAGCCCACCAGCATGCTCCGTCGTCGCCGTCACCACTTCATCGCCCGGATGCCAGTCGAGGCCCATCAGCGCGATATTCATGCCCTCGGTGGTGTTGTGCGTCAGGGCGATCTCAGCGGGGTCACAGCCAAGCACACCGGCCATCGCCACGCGCCCACTGGCGAGACAGCCCATCAGGCGTGGGAATGACTCCGGTGAGATACGCCCATCTTCTAATTCTCGCCGCGCATAGTCGCTCATCGCCTCGTGGCTGCGCCGGGGCAGCGGGCCGTTGGTGCCCGTATTGAAGTAGGCGTACTTCTGGGTCGCGGGCATCTCCGCGCGAATCGCCGCAATCTTCCCCCGCTCATCACTGCTCGTCGCGGTCCCCACCTGCGTCTGTGCTTCTGGTTCCATAGTTATCCCCGCTGAACGCGCTCTACCGCTCGACAACGATACCTCTGGCTTCAGTCTACCATAGCGCGCGCTTGAAATTGGCCTGGGAGCTTTTCGTTACCTCTCATTGTCATGTAGCGGCGACCCTCAGCGACCCTCGGCATGCATGCAGGGCTGCGCATGCACTCGCCAACGCCTCATGCCTCAGAGTAGCTACGATACACGAGGTGTTTGCGCAAGTCCGAGCGCCAGAGGACGTACATGCAGGAGCAGTTCTTGGAGAAACTGATCAGGGCGAGTGAACGCCGCCAGGTGGCCAGAGTTCTTGATGAGGACGAAGGTTTTTTGCGGGGCCTGGATGTCGTCAACGTAGGCTTTGGCCGCCGCCGCCGGAGTAAAGAGGTCGCTGTCACCTTGAAAGACATAGAATGGCATGGCGAACGAATTGCCGTAGCGGCGGAGATCGAACGACATGAGTTCGTGGAACAAGGCGTCGAGCGAGAGTTTCATGCCGCGCACTATGTCTCTAACATCACGAAGTGTATGATTGGGCGAACTCATCATCGCTGGAAAGATCACGTCGAGTGCGAAGTTGGGGATGCCCATCGTCGCGCTTGCTTTCAGCACCCATTGATGATAGTCGTTGAGGTTGTGCGGAGTCCAGGAGGGACGGTTGCGCCAGAGGTCTTCCACGGCCTTGACCCCTTTCGTATTTCCAGTCTCACGCAGGCGTGCGATTGTCAGTTGGTGCGAGAGGTCCAGAGTGTCTGGGCCGTTCTGGTCAGTCCCGACGAACACCGACAACATATCTGGCCTGCGCTGGGCCACCATCACTCCGATCAAGCTGCCCACCGAACTCCCCAGCAGGACGATCTGATCCTTGCCAAGGCGGCGGCGCAGATACTCGATGACCTCAATCGCATCCTGCGCGAGGCGCTCAAAGCTCAGTCCGCTGACGCTTGCATCCCCGTTCTTGCGCAGCGTCTTGCCAGCCCCGCGTTGATCCCACTGCACTACGGTATAATGGCGCTCCCACGGCTGCAGGGTGGGAATGAACACCGAGTAGGTCGAGGCTGGGCCACCGTGCAGCAGCAAGAGCACAGGGTTAGCCCGGTCTTCGCCGCGAATGCTGATCCACTGTTCGATGCCGCCAATGGGCGTGAAGCCCTGTTCTACGATCCCATTGGGCGAGGACATCACTAACTCTTTGGCTCGCTTGCGTTGGTTGATGGAATGGAACAGAATACTGAGTAGTGGGCTGCTCATGGGTTCCTCTCTTTCCTCCTGGGGTGGTGAGGTATCCAACCTCGTACTGCGTATAGTTTATTGTGTATACTATACGCTTCACTGCGTATAGTATACACAATACTGTCTCTGTGTCAACCCCTTGGAGAGGTGAGCGTTATGAATCAGTCCGATGACGTCGAGTTACCTGTGAGTCTTGCGGCGGCGTGGGGGGTCTATGCTCGTCCCACCAAGGGACCAAAACCGGGGCTGAGCCTCGACCGCATCATCGAGGCCACGATCAAGGTGGCACTGACGGATGGCCTGGGGGCGGTTTCGATGAATCGCGTCGCCGCCGACCTGGGGACTGCGCCGATGTCACTGTATCGCTATGTTGGCTCTAAGGACGAACTGCTCGCGCTTTCCATGGATGCAGCGCTCGGCGCGCCAGCTCCTCAGTCCGAGCCAGAGGAGGGATGGCGCGAGGGACTTTCACGCTTTGCGCGGGCAATCTTTGCCGCCTATCGCCGCCATCCATGGACGCTGCGTGTCCCCATCAGCGGACCGCCAATCACCCCGAATCAAATCGCCTGGCTCGAGCGCGGACTGAGCAGCTTGCGCGAGACCAAACTCACGGAGGCCGAGAAGATCTCAGTGATCACGCTCATCAGCGGCTTTGCGCGTAATGCGGCGACATTGGAGGCCACGATCAGCGCGGCCATTCTGGCGGCTGGCTCTACAGTGCAGGCGACAATGGTCAGTTATGGGCGACTGCTCAGGAAGCTCACCGACGCCGAGAGGTTTCCCGCGCTCCACGCGGCCATTGCGTCAGGGGCAATTGACACGCCGGATGCGCCGGATGACGAGTTTACCTTCGGTCTCGAACGCATTCTCGACGGTATCGCGGCATTGATGCGTACACGATGCTAGGAATGGACAGGAAGCCTGGACGACACGCTGCCTACCTGTGCTTCAAAAGATGTCCGCGAAGCCCAGTTTGAGCGCTGAAATGCCATATTGCGCAGGGAGAGATCGGAAATGTGTCGACCGATTGATGTCAAGAAGGTATATAAAGTATGTGCGAATATGTGGACAGATGAGCGGGAACCCAAAAACCCGTCCATGAATGCATGACATTCCTTAATCACCAGGAGATACTACACCATGAGCGATACCCACGACCACGAAGACTACCTTGCCGAACTACGCAACTACCGCCGCCAGAAAGACGCGGCCTTCCGCGACGACCCAGGCTCGCCGATTCCCGCCGATGAGCGGCGCGGCGGCTTCACTGGGCTGCGTTACTTCGATCCTGACCCCGCCTACCTCGTGCAGGCGGAACTCATCCCCTTCGAGGAACCCGAAGTCGCCATCCTTGGCTCGACCAAAGGCGACCTGCGCGAGCAACTGCGCTTCGGCGAACTGCGCTTCACGCTCGCTGGCGAATCCTGCCGCCTCACCGCATTCAAGGACGCAGACGATCCCGATGCCGAGGAGATCTTTGTGCCCTTCCGCGACGCCACCACTGGCAACGAGACCTACGGCGCGGGCCGCTACCTCGAAACCGAAGACCCCGCGCCCGACCACGGCCACGAGCCACGAACCGTCACGCTCGACTTCAATCTGGCGTATTCGCCGTGGTGCGCGTACAACGTCGCCTATAGCTGCACGCTGCCCCCCGCTGAGAACAAGCTATCCGTCGCCGTCCGCGCGGGCGAGCAGACCTACAGTGACCATTGATCGAGCGCTTATCCGATTGATTCCAAAACGGAAATGCGTGAACAGCGCACGATTGCCCTAAGGAGCAGCACTGCTATGGAGACGATGCGAGCTGTCGGGATACGTAGCCGCACAAACCCGGACGAACAGGTATATGTGAGCCTGGCACGACCGCGGCCAGGAGATGGTGACGTGCTGGTGCATGTGCATGCCGCGGCACTCACCCCAACTGAGTTTTCGTGGCCGGGAACCTGGAAGACCCAGGCCGGCGCTGATCGTCCTTTTCCGGTCATCCCAGGCCACGAGTTCTCCGGTGTCGTCGCCGCGCTTGGCGCACACGTCAGTGACCTCGCCATAGGGGATGCCGTCTATGGATTCAACGATTGGGATCAGCAAGGCGCGCAGGCTGAATATTGTCTTGCCCGGCCGCAGCAACTGGCGCCCCTACCCCAAACGCTCGATTTCGCTCAGGCAGCGGAGGCGCCGATCTCTGCCCTGACGGCATGGCAGGCGCTCTTCGATCACGCGCACCTTGAAGTTGGCCAAAACGTGCTGATTCATGGTGCAACAGGAGGCGTGGGCGCTTTTGCCGTGCAACTGGCTCGCTGGCGAGGCGCACACGTCATTGGCACAGCCTCAACCCCTAATGTGGGGTATGCTCATGATTTGGGCGCTAGCCAGGTAATAGACTACACCACCACGCGTTTCGATGAGGTAGTCCATGATATGGATGTTGTGCTGGATACCGTGGGCGGCGCGACGCTCACGCAGTCCTGGGAAGTGCTCAAGCCCGAAGGCGTCATCATCTCCATCGTTACACCAATCTCGCCGGAGCAGGCGGCGGCCCACAATAGGCGCGGCATCTTCTTCGTCGTAGAACCCAAACGCGAGCAGCTTATAGAGATTGGCCGCCTGTTCGATGGTGGCGAATTGCGCCCACTGGTCGCGGCCATATACCCGCTGGATCAGGCGCGCGAAGCCTATGCACGGGCGCGAGCCGGACACCTGCGTGGCAAGGTAGTCTTGCAGATAGTTGGCTAATATCTAGAATGTGCAGACCAGCGGCTTCGATGTGACGCGGCGTACCAGCGGGGCGAGCAGCCGCACGCCCTCGGCCAGCCGCTCTTCGTCGAGCGCGCCGAAGCCCAGCAGCAGCCCCGGCTGCGCCGCCGCGCGGTAATGCGGGCTGAGCGGCGACAGCGCCAGCCCCACCGTGCGCGCCTCTTCCGTCAGCGCCATATCGTCCACGCCCGCTGGCAGCCGTGCCAGCAGATGAATCCCTGCCTCCGCCGGACCAATGCTCAGCATGTCGCCCAGTTCCGCGCGCAGCGCCGCCACCAGCGCATCGCGCCGCGCACGGTACAGCCGCCGCACCCGCGCCAGATGCCGGTCCAGTTCGCCCGCCTCGATAAAGCGCGCCACCGCCAGCGCATCGCGCCACGTGGGATGTCGGTCGCTCGCTGCCCGCGCCCGCGCCACCGGCTCGATCAGCCAGCGCGGTAGCACCGCGTAGCCCAGCCGCATCGCCGGATAGAGCGCCTTCGAGAACGTGCCGAGATAGATCACCTCGTCACGGTCGTCCAGCCCGCGCAGCGCCTCCAGCGGCTGCCCTTCCAGCCGCAGGTCGCCATCGTAGTCGTCCTCCACCAGCACCACACCCGCGCGCCGCGCCCAATCCAGCAGGGCCACCCGCCGGTCCAGCGCCAACGTCACTCCCGTCGGATACTGGTGTGAGGGTGTTACCACGGCAATCTGCGGCGCGGTCGCTTTGCTGGTTGCCGCTGGATCGGGCAACATGTCTACCCGCAGGCCGCCGCCATCCACCGGCAGCGCCAGCAGCCGCGCGCCCTCTGCCAGAAACGCCGCATGAAAGCCGATATAGCTGGGGTCTTCGACAATCAAGCTCTGCCCCGGCTCGACCAGCAGCCGCGCCAGCAACGCCAATATCTGTTGCACGCTGCCCGCCACCAATACCTGTTCCGGCTCGCACCGCACCGCCCGCGACCGCCGCAGCCACGCCGCGATGGCTGCACGTGTCTCCGCTGGCCCCAGCAGCGCATCCCACTTGCCCTCGCGCGCCGCGCTCTCCTGCGCTTCGGCGCGCCGTTCCGCGTGCCCATCGAGCGGATCCTGCCAGCCGACGACACGCCGCCAGCGCGCCCACGGAAACGCCTCTGCCGCGCCACTGTTCGGACGGAAGTCGTAGGGCGCGGGATCGGGATTGCCCGCGCCCAGCGTGGAAATCGTCGCGATGCGCCGCGCCCACGCCGTCAGGCGCACCCGCTGTGGCGGCTGTGGCTCAGCCGGGGTATTCCTTGCTTCAACTTGCGGTGGTGTCTCCGTGCGCGTAGCATCACCAGCCTGCTCTTCGGCGGCAGCCACCTCCGCAAACACCGGCGCGACGAAGGTGCCCGCGCCGACACGCCCGTAGACGTAGCCCTCCGCGCGCAGCCACTCATACGCCGTGGAGACCGTCAGCCGCGCCACACCCAGTCGCCGGGCAAGGTCGCGCGTCGGCGGCAGCCGTTCCCCTGCGCGCAGCCGACCCGAAACGATGGCCGCGCGCATCTGCGCGTAGATCTGGCGTGTCAATCCCTCCGGCGCTGATGCACTGGTATCCAGCGGCAGCAGCAAATCCACCGTCCGCGTATCGGTCATTGGTCTAATCACCTTCAACAAAACCGGCTCTTGCGCCAGTCCATTTCCTCTCGTTACCATAGCACACGAGGGCTGCGCGCGACAAACGCAGGCGCGCGACGGCGTGCAATGATGCGGAAGAACCGTGGAGGATGCAGAACGATGGCAAGCACACAACCAGACGAAGACGATACCGCACCGACCAATGAAGAGGCGCAGGTTGGCGCGGGTCCGCGTGCGCGCATCCGCCGCCACCCGGAGCGCGCCGTACCCGAACGCACAGATGAGATTCTGCGCGCGGGCCGTGTGGCCCATGTTGGCTTCGCGGTGGAGGGCCAGCCGTTCGTCATCCCGCTGATGTATCTGTACGAAGATTGCATCATCTACTTGCACGGTGCGCCCGCCAGCCGCACTCTCCAGCAATTGCGCTCAGGCACACCCGTTTGCATCGAGGTGACGCTGATGGATGGCCTCGTCGCCTCGCGCGACGCCAAGAGCCACTCGATGAACTACCGCAGCGCCATCGTCTTTGGCACGGCGACGCCCATCACCGGCCTAGAGGAAAAGCGTGCCATGTTCGAGCGATTGATCCAACGCAACTTCCCTGGCAGAACCGCTGGAATTGACTATCTTCCCGCGCGCGAGGGCGATCTGCGCGCCGTCGAGGTGGTAGCCGTGAAGATTGAGGACTACAACGCCAAGACGCGCTCCGGCCCACCGCTGGGTACGCACGACGCCGAAGAAGATGGCCCCGGCTCGCGCTTCGTAGTCCCGCTCCCTGGCATTGACGCCTAGAGACCACTCCGAAACACCAGGCGATGGCAATATGCGGTTGACTCGCCCTCTGTCATCGAGACAGTGATGCGGGCAGGTCTCATATATCAGGAACTCAGAAGGTTTTTCATCGCTGGAGGCGAGATATGCCGACGAGTAGCGTACAGCTTGCCGTGACGTTCACCGAGTTCATAGCGGCCTTAACGGGTCATGCAGTCGAAGATCTGCCGGTCCCAGAGGAGTCCGGCTCCGAGTGGCGCGATGTCCTCGACTTATGGCTCGCGCAGCACGACTTTGGCCTCGTGCCTGTGGCGCAACCGTACACCTTTAACTGGGCCGGTCACTGGATTGGGATCGTTGATGCATCAGAGGTGGGCACAGGCGCAGTCGCCGTCCTCCTCTTTGGGACACCGTCCGCGGTAATTGCGAGTCCGACCGCGCCTGTGCTGATCGGCAAGGCGGTCGAAGAGCTGCGATTCCAGGAGAGCTTCGTGCTGGCGCCCTTCCAGCCGCTCAAGTCGGAGACCAGTCAAACACCACGCCGGTCAGGCGAGGTTGTGGGCATCTATCTCGCTCAGGTGAAGACCTTGCCCATGCAGTCGGTGCAGGTGGCGACGGCGCTCGCGGGGCGCGGACTCTTGGGTGATCGCTACGCCGCCAAGGCGGGCACCTTCAGCCCCCAGTCGGATAAACTTCGGGGCTACGACCTCACGCTTATCGAAAGCGAGGTGCTGGATCGCCTGACGCTGCCAGATGGCTCTCACCTTGCACCTGAGGAGACGCGCCGCAATGTCGTCACGCGAGGCATTGACCTGAATGCCCTCGTCGGGCGCGAGTTCCACATTGGATCGGTGCGCGCGTTCGGACAGCGCCTGTGCGAACCGTGCGTGCATCTTCAGCATCTCACCCGGCCGGGAGTGGTGGCGGGACTGGTCCACCAGGGTGGGCTGCAGGCCGACGTGCTGACCGATGGGGAGATTCGTGTTGGTGATGGCATCACGGCGTGAGTGCGGGCCTTCACTTCTTTTCGCCTACCAGATGAGGACCATATGATTGAGATCAGCAAGCTTGAGCCGTCCGATAGAGATGCCTGGGAAACGCTGTTCCGTGCTTACATCACCTTCTATCAGCGGGTTGAGCCGCATGAAATGTATGAGCGGGCATGGGATGAATTTCAGGCGGACACGCATCTGCACGCTTTTGGGGCGCGACTCGATGGCAGGCTCGTAGGGATCACTCACTTCTTCATCCATCCCAGCACCTCAGGTCCCGATGTCTGCTATCTCCAGGATCTGTTCACTGCCTCAGATGTCCGCGGGCAAGGCATCGGTCGCGCATTGATTGCCGCCGTGGTGGATTGGGCCAGAGCGCGCCACTGTGCTCGCGTCTACTGGCTCACCCAGGCGTCCAACGACACAGCGCGGCGTCTCTACGACAAGGTTGCCGAAAATCGTGGCTTCATCCGCTATCAGATAGAATTGCCGCGCTAGGGGCAGACCCTTGGATACATGCCTGGGGAAGCGACTCGTCTACTCTGGCCGCTGTGCTGACGTCTGCTCCAGCTTTGCTAGCCAGAGCGAGACGTGCGCGGGTCGCATCGTCTCATGCACCGCCGCCACGAGATGTTCGCTCAATTCGGTCAGGTCCACCTCATGGCGCAGCGTCTCGCTGAACGCTTCCAGCGTCCGCACCGCATCGTATTTCGCGCGATAGAACCGGCGGTCAATCGTCTGCTGGATACGGCGGCGCAACGGCTGGAACAGCGCGGCGATCAGCAGTGTCGAGACGACGATGGCCAGCGTGGATGCGCCCTGGCCGATGAGGACGCGCGAGACTATCCGCTGCAAGCCGATTACGCTGCCCACGTAGACCAGCGCCAGTATCGCCGTCAGCGAGGAATAGACCAGCGCGCGATTGATAAGAATGTCTATGTTGTACAGCTTGTAGCGCAGGATGGCGATGCCGAACGACAGCGGTATCAGTGTCGTCACCAACGGCCACAGCGCCGCCTGGAACACAATCGCGGATGAGTTGGGGTCATTGAAGATGGGGATGAAGGGCAGGATAAACCAGCGCACAAGGTTGACCAGAATGACGATGCACAGCGCGAACACCACCCATTTCGTTTGCTGGCGCTGCGTGAAGGTGGACACCGCGCGATAGCGATACACCTGCACAAAGAGCATGCTTACGTAGATCGTAAAATACCAGGCGTAGGAGATGATTTCTTCGGCGAGCGAACTGCTTACCATGATGGAAAGGAACATCGCTACCAGGGTCACGAGCGCCAGCCAGCGTGTCCAGCGCGGCACGAAACGCCCATCCGGAAAGGTCAGGACGGTGAGATAGAGGAGAAAAAAGAAGAAGCCGCTCATGATGTTCGCTATGAACTGCCATTGACCAGGAACGCTGCGAACGAGCGCATTCAGATTCTCAACGCCGAAGACCATCAGCAGCAGCGAGACCAGCAAGCCGATGCGGTCCCCAGACTTGCGCCAGAACACGAGGACGCCGACGGCACACGCGATGAGTGTGCCGAAGACGCTGATCCCCACCATCATCGCCGCGTAGTGCGATGTGGTGATCCCCGCGCCGAGCAGCGCATGCGCCTGTTGGGCGGTGAGCTGCCCCGCCTCTGGGCTACAGGTATCGCCAGCGCACGTCGTCCGCAATATCTGGGCATAGGTCGGCAACATTGCGACGTACAGCCCCAGGTAGAGCGTCACCAGCGTCACCCAGCCGAGACGCGCCAGCAACAGCACCTTGCCGCGCAGATGCGGCTCTGTCTCAAGCGTGGTCTGCGCGCCCACTGGCGTAGGCAGCGCCGTCTCATGAGCAGCCATCCGCGTTGGTCCTTTCGCCCGCTAGCTCAGCCGTGCTTCCGGCTGCCGGGGCATTCGGCGCCTATCCGCGATCATTACTCGCATGTCTCATCTCTCTTCCAGTCTACCCTATGCAGCGTTACGAGGATGTTACGGCGAGCGTTACGGTTGCGCCAATCGCGCCCGCCCGCTTGTAGACCGCACTCGCCGCCCTGTGTTACGCTGAAAGATGTGCGCCCGATGTTGATGTGGCGCGATTCCTGGCACATGTGGAGGGTGATGTGGCGGCTACCCCACGGATTGAGAGAGCGACACCCGACGATCTGGATACCCTGCTCAGCATACGCGCGTCGCTCGGCTGGACACGACATGCCAACCTGCTGCGCTCCATGCTGGCCTGGGACGGCGGGCGGGTATTCGTGGTCCGCGAGGGCGAAGTGTATCCCGATAGTACGACTCCACACCTGCCCGCCGCGACCACCGCCGCCATCGCCACGGGCAGCGTCGGCGTCATCGGCAATGTGGTGGTGCGCCCAGAGTTCCAGCGGCGCGGGCTGGCAAAATTGGTGATGCGCGCCGCCCTCGATTGGATGCGCGAGCGGGGCGTGCGCGCGGCCCTGCTCGACGCCACCAAGTCCGGTCATCCGCTCTATGCCAGCCTAGGCTTCCGCGATATCGCACGCTCCTGGTTCGCCGATACCTCAGTGAGCGCCGTCAGCCGCGACGCGCTGCGACGCCTGGCGCGGCCCATCGCCATCACGCAGGCGCGACCCGAAGATATAGGGCGTATCGCCGCGCTCGATGCCGAAGCCTTCGGTGGCGACCGCACGGCGCTACTTGCGCCGCTCGCGCGCATCCCCGGCGCGGCGCTCTATCTCGCCGCAACAGGCGCAACAGTTGAAGGCTATCTGCTCGTCCGCCCGCTTGAGACGCCAAAAGCTGGCATCCGCGTCGGCCCGTGGATTGCCCGCGACACCGTCACCGCGGCGGCGCTGCTCTCCGCCGCGCTTGCCAGCGACGCGCCTTGGCGCGAATTTCTCGGCGTGGTAGGCAACGCCGACGCGGAATTGCTCATCTCGCCACCGGGCACGAACCCGGCCGCGCTGAATCTCCTGCTTGACGCGCGCATAGACCTGACCAAAGATGACGTGATTATGCAGTGTGATCTGGCTCTGCCCACTGATGAGCCTGCGCCCGCCCCACCACCTCCGCCACCCGGTCGCCAGGAATGGATCTACGCATGGACTGCCCCGATGGTCTTCTGACCCTCCGATATGACCGTCGAGGAATCGGCCCATAACGGCGGCTTCGATGCTCACAAGCGGGTAAAGGGACTCCAAGCACCATTTGCTTGTGGATACGCCTGGCATCGCGCTGTGCTCCTATGTGACGCCCGCAAATATACATGATACGCAAGACGCCCGCAGGCTCTACCTCCAGTACCGCACCATGCGACGGATGGTATAGGACTTGCCAACACCTCTGAAGGAGCAAGAGAACCGACCCGAACTGCATGGAGATGCCCGTGCCAGCGACTGAGCAGATACGCAACAAGGGGGTCGCATGACAACACTGCCGACAGCCGTCATCGTGGTAAATGGGTTTGGACTCCTCTTCGTGATACTGAATACCTTCGCCCTCGGCCTCAAAATTCCATTCGGGCGGCTCCTGACACACTTCCTCGCGCATTGGCAGGTTGCCGTGTTGGTCTTGGTCACCAATTTCATCGTCATCCCTCTGCTGTTCATCGGCTATGTGCTGACGATCGCCTCCTCCATCCCTGGCCAGATCAAAGTCGGGTACTGCGTCGCGGCCCTGGCTGGAGGGATGCCGTTCGCTCCCCTCCTCGCTAGGGTAGCCAGGGCGCATGTGGGTGTCGCCACGACACTCTTGGTGGCCTTGACCGTGGGAACCATCATTGTGCTCCCGCTCGGCCTGCCCCTGGCCGTCTCGGCGGTTGACGCCAATTTGAAGGTATCCGTCTGGGATGTTGCCTGGCCGCTACTCCTGTTCCTGCTGGTCCCGCTGGTGCTGGGCTGTCTCTTTCGCCTCAGGTGGCCCGATCTGGCGCCACACGTGAGACGATGGGTGGAACCGTTTGCCATTCTCTGTCTGCTCTTGAACTTGAATTTTACGTTATATGCCTTTTGGAATCTGTTCGTGCAGACCTGGGACACGGGAAGCTATATCGCCGCCGTCGCCGATCCATTTATCGGCCTCCTGTGTGGCTACCTTCTTGTCTCAATCTTGCGCGTCAAAGACGTGCGTATCAGGCATTCGGCAGAGATCACCACGTCGATCCGCAATATCATGGCCATGCTGCTGGTGGTCATCTTTCCCTTTGGGGCCTACCCGCTCGTGACGGTGTCAATAACCGTTCTCAACACGTTTGGCCTCCTGGTCGTGCTGGTGTTCGCCCTTGAATGGCGGCATGCTCTTTCCCCTGCAAGCGCTCGCGCCAAAACCACATCGGAAACTCCACCTGATACCGCAGTGGGTCCCACATTGGCGATGGACTAAGGTATGTGCCACCTCGCGCCTCTCCCACATACGTTTTGACACTGGATACCCCATTCTCCTCATCATCCCTGGCATGAAGTTCGCAGGCGATACCACACCGCCCTATTCACGTGTGAGCAGGGGCGCATGCCAGCCACAACCATGCGGACACCATATCCGGGGAGGCCGTCATGATTACCGTCGCTTCATTTGCCAGCCTGGAGATCATCGCGGTCGTTGCCTTCGCCATTCCGCTGCTGATGGACGTATTGCACATTCGCATGCTGCCGCTGGTGGTGGTCGAGATCGTTGCTGGCATTGTCATCGGCCCCTATGGTCTGCACTGGGTCACGTCCGATGCCGCAGTTCAGATCTTCTCATCTATCGGCCTCGCATTCTTGCTGTTCCTGGCTGGCATAGAGGTAAACATCAGGAAGCTGCGAGGGCCAATACTCAAGTTGGCGGGCAGCGCATACCTGCTCACCATCGTTCTGTCGTTCCTGGCGGCCATCATGCTGGGCGCCCTACGCCTGGTGATTGACGCGCCGTTCATCGCCGTGATCCTCACCGCGAGCGCGCTGGGCGTGGTGTTGCCGCCGCTGAAGGCGACAGGGCTGACAACCTCGCGCTTCGGTCAGGTGGTCATCATGGGGGCGTCACTGGGCGAATTCGGCGCGATTCTGCTGCTCTCCGCGCTATTTTCCAGCGTCAGCCTGAGCCAACCTTCGCGGCTGCTGCTGCTCGCCGGATTTGTTGTGGCGGCGGTGATCGTCTATACCATCGTCCTGCATGCCGACCAATCCAAAAGCATCACCGCGCTGCTGGTGCGCTTGCAAGATTCCACCGCGCAGGTGCGGATACGTGGGGCGTGGGTATTTCTGGCGGCGTTCGTCGTGCTGGCGCAGGCGCTGGGGCAGACGGCGATTCTCGGCGCGTTCATCGCGGGCATGCTCATCCGCGTCCTCGACCCAGATGAGACCACCCGCCATCCAGAGTTTCGCCGCAATCTCGATGCCGTTGGCTATGGCGTCTTCATCCCAGTGTTCTTCATCGCCACGGGCGTAGAGTTCGATTTACCCGCGCTACTGACCAGCACGCGCGCGCTGACGCTGGTGCCGGTGATACTGCTCTTGCTGCTGGTGGCGCACGGCCTGCCCGCGTTGCTCTACCGGCGCATACTGAGCCAGCGCCAGACTATCGCCGCCGGGCTATTCCAGGCCACCTCGCTCACCTTCATCCTTGCCGCCACACAGATTGGTCTGGCTCAGGGATTCATCCGGCCTTCGACCAGCGCGGCGCTGATCGCGGCGGGCATGCTCTCGATCCTGATCTTCCCGCTGGTGGCGTTGACCATCGTCAACCGTGAGCGGAGCGCAACGCTTACCGCCGAAGGGATGCCCAACGAAGAAGCCTCAACTGGAGGACAACCACAAGCCCCCCATGCGGCTGCGACCTGAGCGCGCAGCGTGGGGGGCTTGTGAAGTGAGCGAAATGAGCGAATAGGGTGATCGCCAGCGGCTATCCCGCCGTCGCTGGCGCGGTGACGACGATATCATTGACGACGCCGCGCACCCCTGGAATCGCCTTGGCGATGTCTTCGGCCTGGTAGCGCGTCTTCGCATCCGGCGCTTCGCCGCGCAGAATCACCAGCGCATGCTCAGTCAGCACGATGATCGAGTCCAGCCCTTTGGCCGCCAGCGCCTGCTCCACGAGCGGCTGCAACCCTTCGAGATACAGCAGATGATCGGCCACTTCGACGACGCCAGGCGCGGCCAGCAATGCTGCGGTCGCCTGCTCACCAGTGGTGAAGAACTCGGCCTTGCCGTGCATTGAGACCCGCCCCGACTCCACCTCCAGCGTGATGTCGCGCGGGGGATTCTCGCCATAGGTGAAGCGCCGCGAGCCGTAGACATCCTCATCGAGCGCGCGCTCGGCGTCACGCTCGATGAGGATGTCGGGCAGGTATGCAGGCAATGCTGCGTATGCGCCCGGTGTAATGCGCAGGTCAAGCTGCGCCTCGGCGCGGTCCCCGTGCTCTACATATTCGCCGATCACCATCTCATCCAGTGGCGCCACCACCGGACGCCGCGGACCTAGCCCCGTGCCCGGCAGCGCGGCGACGACGATGTGCGTGGCGAATTCGACGCCCTTATTCTCCGCATTCACCACCCGCACGCCCAGCAGTTCCACCTCCGCGCGCCCGCGTTTGCCCTCGCTAAGCAACCCCAGCACAGTGCGGCGGGTCATGACCATCGCTGGCTCGCTGGCGCCGTCGCGGCTAACTGGCTCATCGCCGCACTCCGCGCGCCAGCCTGCTTCGCCTGGATACAGGCGCACGGACAGACATACCCCATGCTTGGGGCCTTCGAGAGGCTTGACGGTGGGGGGCCAGTGCTCCACCTCTTCTTGACCGCGCGCTTTCCGCAGAAAGAGATAGCGCACGGAACCGCTGATGACGGGCATAAGCTGCTCCAACTTCTTCGGGGCCACACACGGCCCGTATTCTATCGTATTCTAGCGCAGCAGAGCGCAGAGACGCTACCAGACATTCGGCCTATACGATCGCTACGCGGGCCGCCTCGCGAGCAGTGAAATCCAGCTATGCAACCCCGGTCGCCCATCCGCTCTGACCGCCATCTCACGCACCTCCAGCCCGGCCTGCTCCAGCAGCGCTCGTGCCTCTTCCGGCGTATAGTATGCGAAGAAACGCGGCATTTCCACGTCATCGGCCAGCGGATACGGCGTCATCTCTTCCGCAACTTCGCTCTCCTGCTGCTTCACGAAGACCACCAGCGGTCCACCGCGCCGTGTGACCCGCGCCAGTTC
This sequence comes from Ktedonobacterales bacterium, assembly GCA_030167145.1. Lineage (GTDB taxonomy): Bacteria > Chloroflexota > Ktedonobacteria > Ktedonobacterales > JADMIN01 > SMAG-U1939. Next base: position 3,710,680 of record CP126532.1, read on the forward strand.
AGCAACGGCGCGCGGCGTCATGCGCTTGGGCAGGTGCAGCAGCGAGGCCGAACACCACACGCCCCGGCAACTTGCGTCCGGCAGATCCAACCGCCGCAGATCCATCAGCGCATAGCGCACGGAGCCTTTTGGCAGCCGCCGCGCCGTGCGTTCGCCCGCTTCATCCAGCATGCCCTGTGAGAGATCTACGCCCAGCACCGGCAGCCCGTAGCCCGCCAGCGCTCGCACGTCGCGCCCCGTTCCACAGCCGGCATCCAGCACGGGCATGAACTGGAGATATTCTTCGAGCGTGATGTCATCGCCGGGGCGTCCGAGCTGCGGTATCGGTGCGTCGCGCTCTGCCTCGGCCAGCAGGTCAACGAACTGCTCCATCCGCTCGATCCAGTGCGGAGGCAACGTATCTCTGCGCTCGGCGTAGTCGCGGGCGGCGCGGTCATACGTGGCGATGGTCATCTCCACGGCCTGCGCGAATTGCCTTGGGTCGCTCATCCGTCCGCCTCCCGTGGGGTGGGTCGCCTCCCTGGTCCAGCGACCCACGTCTGGTGCTCGTCATTTCCACCACCATCACTCTACACGAGCCGTCCCCACCACGCAAGCGCATGTTCCTGGCTCTGTATGCCGCGCGCTGAATTAACTCGCTCGCGTCTCGTTCAACTCAAGCCGATAGAAGTTGAGCGGCGCGAGCGGTGGCGGCGGCTTGACCAGTGGTTCCTCCCAATAGATCGGCTTGATGAACCCATCGCCACGTCCGAGTTGCACCGCATGCTCCCACTCCTCTTGCACGTTCGGGGAAGTAGCAGCGTGCGCCGACCAGAAGAGTTGGAAAATATCACAGTCTTCGATCAGGCGCATCAGCGCGGGATGCCACGGCTCGCCCGGAATCAGCGTATCGCGGTCGCGCAGGATCGTCAGCCCAAGGCCCCGATACAGATTGCGCGCGGCAAGCACGACTGGTGCATCTTCGTGGCTGTAGGACATAAAGATGCGGGTGTGGGGAGCGGCCTGGGCGATACCCTCGTTGCCGCTTCCTATCAGTAGCGTCTCACCGTCCTCCAGGCAGAGCAATGGCACGATGATAGTCGCGATATTGATCAGATCCAGGAAGATCGCGACCTTCGCCTCAACGGCTCGTCCCGCGAACTCAGGCTGCACGCGGAAGCGAAAATCAGCGCGGTGCCAGTCTTCCAGCCAGATGAATGACTGTCGCTTGGGATTAAATGTGATGCCGTTTCCTTCCGCGACGATGGTGATGCTCGCGCCACGCGCGGTCGGCATCAGCGCATCAACTGGCTTGCGAAGTGCCAAGCCGCCAGATTTGGGCTGCTGGCGGACAGCGTCGAACTTGACTGCGGCAAGAGCAGTGGCGATATGCGTATAGACCAGGAGTGAGTTCCATGTTCCCGCGCCAACTTCTTTCGGGTAGACGGCGGTGAACTGCAACCGTACGAGGTGGCTGCTCTCGGATTGCGGCTGAGACTGCGGCACCGCATCGGTCGCACGTTCTTCAGTCTCTCCGGCGCCTGGCGCCTCCGCGTCGCGATGGATGACGCCACCACCACTACTACCCGCACGCGCTGGCAGGCGCTCTGGCTCGCCGGCCCAGCCTCCTCCGATAGACGACGTTGCACCGCGCTCGATACCAGGGGTTACACCCCCGGTTACGGATCCCAGTTCGTGCGCGATACCACCGCCAATACCCCCGATGAGGGATCCCACACCGCGCTCAACGCCTCCTATAATGCCCTCGGTGGACCGTCCAATTCTGCCCGCGTCCTCTTGCGCCAATCTGCCCAGTATGCCGGCTTCACGTAGCGCCACCGCTCCGAGCTTCTCGATTTCGTCCACCGCCTCTCCGCTGAGCTTCTCGCTTGCCATGGTCGTATACTCGACTGCTTCGCTGAGGCCGCGCAGGCCGCTGCTCAGGCCCACCGGAATCGCGACGGTATAGCCTGCCACAATCGCGAGAAACACGGCGGCGATATGCGTCCAGCCCGACGATTCCACGTGCAAATAGAAGATGGCAACTGCTTCGGTCGCCGCCGCCGTGACGATACCCGTCAGAACGCCCGCGATAACCGCGCGGCGCAAACCACGCCTGAACCACACGAGCATTTCTTGTGTTGCCGCCAAGAACATCACCAATACCCGCTCACTCATGCGCGCTACCACCCTCGTATATGATGACTTTCCGCGCTACTCGCTACCCACAACCCATAGCCCACGCCGCCTATCGCGTGCTGGTCCGCGCAACCGTGGCACAAGCATAGAGCGATTCAGTATTGCAGTCAAGGCGCGCTACTCCATTACGCTGAATCGTGCTCAATCCTTCAACCTGCCCTTGTGGAAAGGGCTAGGTGTGAGCGTACCATAGCCGGAGCGGCGGGCGATGTGGCCCCAATGTTGCTCACCAGCGGACATGTTCGCGCACAGCCCCGATGCGAGAGAATGGAGATCAGCATGACCATTCCGCACTGGCTGACGATGGCCATCGAAACCTATGGCTATTGGGCCATCCTCTGCGCGGTGATGATCGAAAGTACCGGCGTGCCGTTCCCCGGCGAAACCGCCCTGCTGGCGGGCGCGATCTACGCCGGGGCCACCGACCGCATCAGTATCGCGGGCGTCATCGCAGCGGCGGCGGTAGGCGCGATCATCGGCGACAACTTCGGCTATGCCATTGGGCGCTATGGTGGCTACCCGCTGATCCGCAAGATCATCAGCATTCTGCACATAGATAGCCGTACCCTGACGTATGCGCAACGCTTCTTCGACCTGCACGGCGACAAAACCGTCTTCATCGGACGATTCTTCGCGCTGCTGCGCACCTGGGCCGCGCTGCTCGCCGGGGTGAATCAAATGCGCTGGCGCAGATTCCTCTTCTGGAATGCCCTTGGCGGTATCATCTGGGCGTTCGTGTTTGGACTGCTCGGCTATTTCCTTGGCAACAATATCAACCTGCTCGACGACGTGTTGCGCATCTTCGGCATTGGCGGCATCATTGGCTTCATCGCCTTTGCCATCATCGTCATCATCCTCTGGTTGCGCTATCGCCGCCGCGATGAAGAGCGCAAGCTGGCCGCAATCGCGGAATCCCCTGATACTACCATTGCCCCCACCACTGAGGACCGCAACGCTGAGGACCGCCAGCCAGAGCCAGGGAAATCCGACGACTAGCCCTCGCGCACAGATGCGCCACACAGACCACACCAGCAGGACGCAATGCGTGCCCCTGGCCAGTTCGTCCGCCTCCCCACCCATATCGCGCGACTGTAGGCATAGCTCTTGCCAAAAACTCACGCGCCACTTCTATGCGGTGGCCGCGCTCAGCTTGCCGCAAGACTGGCATGACTCAGCGGGAGGGTAGCGCTATGGCAGCGGGTTACGCAGCGTCCCCAGGTGAAGGGTTGCCTAGAGAACAGGCAGCGCCGCAGACCGCGCGTGGCCTGCAACATCGTAAAGCGCTTGTGGCGTGCTGCTTGATTGGACTGGCTCAGGCCACCGGGCCAACGATCTCGACGCTGCTGCCGCCGACGACTCCCTCTGTCTTCAGCCTCGCCCAAACCGAGCGCCAGGTGCTCACCAACATCGGCGTGCTGCTCTTCGTGCTCTTCGTGCTCGGCGGCGGCGCGCTGGGCGACCTCTTCGGGCGCAAACGTGTTTTTATGATCGGCGCGATTGGCTTCGTCATCGTCAATGCGGTCTCCGCGTTCTCCCTGAACATCCCGATGTTCGTGACGCTGCGCCTGCTGGCTGGTGTCTTCGGCGCACTGATCGCTGCGCTAGCCCTCGCCGTGATCCGCACGACATTCCATCCGCACGAGTTGCCGATTGCGCTCGGCGTCTACACAGGCCTCTTTGGCGTGGGACAGATGGTGAACCCGCTGCTCACCCAGCTTGTCCGGGGGATATTTGACGTGCGCGTGACCTTCGTACTGCCCGTCGTCCTTGGCCTAGCAGGCATCTATGTCGCTCGTGGGCATGTCCATGAAAGTATCGCTTCTGGCGGTCGCGGGCGAAACGATGCCATCAGCACGGTAGCCTGGGCAGCGGTGTTGCTGGCGCTCGTCTTTGGTATCACTGACATCGGCAACGGCGCCTACGACGCCTACGTTTCGTACTCTATCTACGTCGCGCTGGGCGTCGGCGTCGTCGGTCTCCTTACACTGACGTGGCTGGCGATCACCACGCACGGCCAGGCGTTGGGCGGCGCGCTGCCCAACAAACGTGCGCTCACCATCGCGGTCGTCGCTGGCGTCATTATTGCGCTTGTCTTCTCCGGCATCCTAATCCAATTCGTCAACTTCTTCCTCACGATCCAGCATCGCAGGCCGCTGCTGATGGTGCTCTCGATTGCGCCCGTTGCTCCTGGGCTGCTGCTCGGCGGCCTGCTCGTCTCGCGCTTCGCCAACCGGGTTGGCGCGCGCACCCTCATCAGCGGTGGTCTGGTTATCATGGGGTTATCTTCAGCGGCGCTGTCATTTATCACGCCTGACATCTCCTATGTGTGGCTATGGTTGCCGATTTTCTTTCTTGGCCTCGGCTTCAACCTCGCCAACACGAGCGTGATTGATACGCTCCTCGGCCTCGTCTCGCGCGATCTGGCGGGCGCGGCGGCGGGCATCACCGAATCAGTCGGGCGGATTGGTGGTGCGCTTGGTCCCGCCGTCACTGGTGCGTTGCTGCTGCGCCTGGCCGCCTCGCCAGCCCGTCAGCGCCTTGAGAATGCCGGACTCACCAGCGAACAGATTAAGAGTGCAGTAAAGGCGCTCAACGAAGTTCTGCAAAATACCGAGATCACCGTCCCGCAAGCTTCGCAAGCTATTCTCGACAGATTGGTAGCAGGCTACCGCGAATACTATGCTACCGGCCTTGGGCAGGCGCTGCTTATCGGCGCCGCGATCTGCCTGATCTGCGCGGCGCTGGTGCGCTTCGGCATGCCCAAGCATACCTCCGCGCCAGAAAAATGAGATTCTTGCCCGCCACAAAAAATTCGCGTAACGTTTTCCCCTCTTCGCGCGATTCGTGTATGCTGATACACACGTAGCGGAGTGGGGGATGCGATGACGACGGCGACGATCACAACGACGGCTGACCTGGTGACGGCGCTCGCTGGCGAGCGCACGCGGCTGGTGCGCCTCTGCGCCATCCTCACGCGCGACCCGCATGCCGCCGAAGACCTCGCGCAAGAAACGCTGATTGAGGCGTGGCGTTCGCTGGCGAGGCTGCGCGACCCCAGCGGACTCGCGCCGTGGCTTAATGTCATCGCCCGCAACGTCTGCCTGCGCTGGCAGCGCAGCCGCAGCCGCGACGCGGCGCACCACGTCATGCCATCTGGCGAGCGCGAAACCCCGTCCGCACCCGCCCTGGCAGATGTGGTAGCGGATGACGCCGACATCGAGATCAACCTGGAGCGCGCCGAGCTAGCAGACCTGCTGGATCGCGCGCTGGGGCTGCTGCCAGCAGAGACACGCCATCTGCTGGTGGCAAGCTACGTGCAAGAGTTGCCCGCCGCTGAGATCGCGGCTCGGCTGGGAATGAGCGAGGGCGCGGTGCGCGTGCGGCTGCATCGCGGGAAACTGGCGCTGCGTCACGCGCTCACCACCGACCTGCGCCCTGAAGCCGCGACCTTCGGCATCGTCGCCGCCGCTGATGCTGATGCGCTAGATGCGATGGACGAGCCGCGTTGGCAGCAGACGCGCATCTGGTGCCCGTTCTGCGGCGCACACTATCTGATGTGTCGCATAGACCGCGAGAAAGGCGAGTTCTCCTACCGCTGTGCGGGCGAATGTATGCGCAATGGCGGGATCATTGGCCGGGCGCGGAACCCCGTCCTCCTCGCCGGGCTGACCAGCGCGAAATCTATCCTAACCCGCCAGTTGCTCACGCTCGACACCCACTATCGCCACCTGATGACGGTGGGCACGAGCACATGCTCCGGCTGCGGCCAGCGCCTGCCCATGCGCCGCTGGACGCCTGAAAGCGCCGCCTCGGACCTCATCCCACCACCTTCGCCGCTCTATCTGCATGGCATCTACCATGGCTGCCTGCGTTGCGAATGGGGTGATTCCGCGACCCCCTGGCATCTCGCGCTGGATACCGCCCCCGCGCAGCGCTTCTGGCGGCGTCACCCCCGCATGCGCGCGCTCACCACGCGCTTGCTCGAATTCGACGGGCGGCCCGCGCTGCATACCGGCTTCCAGAGCACTGACGGAGCCGCACGGCTCGATCTCATCTCCGCCCGCGACACACACGAAGTGCTCTACGCCTCCGACGCGGGCTGACGCCGACCGCGCTGTTTCCCTCGCATTCATCTCCGCATGACACGCTCTCCCGCGCCCCTTAAACAGGAGAATGCCCATGATTGCCACATTGCGCCAGCGCAACTTCGCGCTCCTCTGGTTCGGCGGATTGATCTCTATCACCGGCGACTGGGTGCTGATGGTTGGCCTGCCAATCTACGTCTTCCTGCTCACGCATTCGGTGCTCGCCACCAGCCTCATGTATCTGGCGGGCCGCGCGCCAAGCGTGTTGCTCGCCTCGCTAGCGGGCGTCTTCGTGGACCGCTGGGACCGCAAGCGCACGATGGTCATAACGAATGTTTTGCTGGCGTTGGCGCTGCTGCCGGTGCTACTGGCGCGCACGCCCGACCACGTGTGGATCATCTACATCGCCGCCTTTGTGGAATCCTGCATCGAGCAGTTCTTCACCCCCGCCGAGAGCGCGCTGCTGCCCAATCTCGTCGGCGAGGAGCATCTCGTCTCCGCCAATTCGCTCAACGCGCTCAGCAACAATCTCGCCCGGCTGGTTGGTCCCGCAGTTGGGGGTGTCATCGCCGGAGTATTCGGACTCAGCGGCATCGTGCTGGTGGATGCCGCCTCATTTCTGCTCGCTGCCCTGCTGATCGCGCTCATCGCCGCGCCACATCGCGTGTCCACAGCTACCAGCGCGTCGCTTGCTCGCGCGGAGGCTGGCGCGCTGGCGCGGGTCGGGCGCGAATGGCTCGACGGCATGCGCGCCATCTTCTCCTCGCGCACGCTGACAGTGGTGCTGGTGGCGATCTCGATCACCGCCCTGGGCGAGGGCGTGATGGGCGTGCTGTTTCCGGTCTTCGTCAATCGTGTGCTGCATGGCGGCGCGCTGCAAATCGGCCAACTCATGAGCGCGCAGGCGGTCGGCGGGCTAATCGGCGGGCTACTGGTGGGCTTCGCGGGGCAGCGGGTGATGTCGCGCTGGGTGATTGGCTTCTGCGGCATGGCGTTCGGCCTGCTCGACCTCGCCATCTTCAATTCGCCCGCGTTCTATCCGGTATTCTGGCTCTCGGTCGGCCTCTTCATCGCGGTCGGCATCCCCGGCATCGGCATGTTCACTGGTGTGCAGTCGCTCGCCCAGGCCGCCGCGCCCGACGCTTACCGGGGCCGCGTCTTCGGCGCGGTCGGCATGACGATGGGGCTGCTCGGCCTGCTTGGCAGCATCATCGCGGGCACCATCACCGACCACCTCGGCGTCGTCACCGTGCTCAACATCCAGGGCGCGGGCTACGTCGTTGCTGGCCTCCTCCTACTGCTCCTGCTGCCCAAACGCCAGCCATCTCCTGCCACATCCGAAACCACAGCCACCGCCGAAGCGCCCGTCGCGGCAGAGGTATAGCGTCCGCGTTACGGCTCCTGGCGCGTGAATATACTCTTCGGGCGATCCGCGTATGCCAGGAGCCGCATCTCTGCCCACGACATCGCTTGTTCCAGGCTACCAGCCGCGCTCGCCAGCGCAGCGACATCAGACACGCGCCTGATATTTTCGTCCGCTTTCGCCCCACTTTCATGCCATCCTGCGCGCTCCTTCGTCTTATCAAGATGAGAGACGGTGGGACTTCTTGTCCGCTTTCGACGCGGCTGGTACAATGGGCCGCATAGATGAGCGCGGCTGCGCGCGGGCACGTTGGGTAGGCGAGGAAGGGATGGGCCATATGCAGTCGGGACACACATCCGGGCGGCCAGCGGATACGGGGCAGCACAATGCGACTGGCGGGCAGCCCGCGCGGACGACCCCTGGCATGGCCGCTGGCGCGCTGCCCGCGCCGACCACACCGGATTCATCTACCGCGATGAACCCGCTGCTGAGCCTTCCCGCCACGCCGGGGCGGCGTTCGCTGCCCACCGCCGCGCCGCGCATCGCCAGCGCCGCCGCATCGCACCCCGATGACGGCGACACGCCTGCCCCCCGCAAACCCACGCTCACGGCGCAGGTCCGCGCGGTCCGCGCGCCCGATGTCGCGCGCCAGGCGCTCAGCGAATTGAAGTTGCTTGGCCAGGAGCTAGCCGTCCTCCCCGAACAACTTGAGGTCAACGGCCTCGCCCCCAGTCATCAGCGCAGCTTCATCGAAGCCTCGCGCGCCTACCTCAACCTCGCCGGGCAGGCCTGGGAATCCATCGCCGAAGAACGCCTTGAACAGAGCGGCGCGGACTCCGACCACCGCCAGCGCGCCATCACCGTCGCGCGGCGTGTCTCCCAGCTTCAGCAAGAATGTCAGAAGGCCAGCGGCAACCCCGTCTTCCGACTGCCGCGCAAGATTCCCCGCCACTGGCATCAGCGCGCGCACCTCATCACCTCCGGCGTGCAAGCCTGGCAAGAGCGCCTATCCGCCACACCGAATCCGCTGGTGATGGGCCGCGCGCTCTTCGGGCTGCGCGGCGCGGTGGGGCTAGCCTCGGCCAGTGGCCTCGCGCTCACCCTGCTCACCCTGCTCACCAACGCCATGCTGTTCCTGCTTGCCGCGCTCGGAATCGGCGCCGCGCTCGCGCAGGCAGCATACATGAGTCTCATGCCACCCACAGCCAAACCACCTTACATTCCCCCCCTCACCCTCGCGGGCCTCGATCCCGGCAGTGCTATCCGTTTGCTATCTACAAGGGGTCTGTCCTTTCTCTCGCCGGTAACGGTGCTCATCGCCGCTGCTATCGCATGGCCGCTGGTGTTCTTCTTCGCCCGCAAGCCATTGGGATTGCTGCTGGGCGCGGCGGTCTACGCGCCCACGCGCACCACGCGCAACACCATCCGCCCCGCCTCCGCCGCCGTTGCGGGCGCGCTGCGCGCCTGGTGGCTCTTCATCAGCATCCTTGGCCTTGTGGCGATTATCGTCGCGCTCGTCCTCAGCGGCATCTTCCTCAATGAGCAGGGTCTCACTCAGCCCGATACGCTGGGTAGTTGGTTGGGACTTGGAGGAACCCTACTGGGCAACGGCTCATTCCTGGCCGCCGCCGCTGGCGTCGCCGCTCTGCTGCTGCTCGCTGCTCCCGTGCTGCTCATCACCCTCGCGCGTGCCGTCGTGGAGCTTGGCGGTGGCCCCGGCTGGGCGCCCTCTGCCCGCCGCTATGCGCTCGCGCCCGCGCTCGCCACGCTCGCCCCGGTGATTGTCGCGCTGCTCGTCGCCATCTGGTTCGCGGCAACCAACTCCGGCTGGCAGAACACCACCTTTTTCAGCCTATCTCTGGGTTCGTTCTCCATCGCCGCAACGTTGCGCGGGTTGGCGTTGTTATTGGGTATACTCCTGCCCTACCTGCTGCTGATCGAGCTACCCTACCGCATTGGCATTCGCCGCTGGCGGCGCGCCTGGCTGCGCGACCTGACCGACCGTCGCGCCGATGTCGAATCGCACGTGCGCCGCCTCTCCGCCGCCGACCCCGACAGCGGCGCGCAAGACACCAGCGACGAGAACCTGCGCGCTATGCAGTACGACATGGTGCTGCTCCAGTTCTATCAGAGCAAGACTCACGACATTCAGCGCACCCCCAGGGGACCTTACTCGCCCCGGCGCACGGTTGTCGCGCTGATCCTTGTCGTCGCCCTCGCGCTGCTGCTCGATCAAGGGCTGCCGCTGTTGGCGCAGGCGCTCGCCACAACGCGCTAACCCTCAGCAATTCTGCTTGCATCTTTCGCCCCGCCCCCATTTTCTGCTATGCTGGCGGTGTCGTTCGTTGTCGCGTTCGCAGTCTCGCGGAGCCAGCCATGACAACGCCATCCACCGGTAGCACCCCAGCGGATGCTACCGCGATTCGCATCCTCATCTGCGAAGACCAAACCCTCATGCGTGAGGGGTTGCGCACCGTGCTGGACCTCGAACCCGGCTTCGTCATCGTCGGCGAAGCCGCCGACGGCGCGGAGGGCGTGCGGCTCGCCGAGCAGTTGCGCCCCGACATCATCCTGATGGACATCCAGATGCCCCGGCAGAACGGCGTCCAGGCCACCGCCGCCATCACCGCGCGCGGCCTACCGTCCCGCGTCATCATCCTCACCACCTTTGACTACGAAGATTACGTTTTCGACGCCATCAAGGCCGGAGCCGTCAGCTATCTGCTCAAAGACACCCCCGCCGCTGAACTTGCCGCCACCATTCGCCGTGTCTATGCCGGCGAATCCTTCATTCAGCCCAGCGTTGCCACCAAACTGCTGATGGAGTTCGGTCGCCGAGGACCCGTCGCCAGCGAATCGGACCCCCGAACTGGCGACCGCGACACGGCTGGCGCATCCAACCAGCCCGACACCGAAGGCCTCAGCCAGCGCGAGGTAGACGTGCTGCGTTTGCTCGCCCAGGGCGCCAGCAACCGCGATATCGCCGATCAACTCGTGCTCGCCGAGGGTACCGTCAAGAATCATGTCTCCAACATTCTGATGAAGCTGCATGCCGCCAATCGCACCCAGGCCGCTAATCTCGCCCGTGAGCGCGGCCTCATTTAGTTCATGCACACCATCCCGTGCGCACGTGGTGCGCAGGTGAGCAGAAGGGGTGGAAGGCTCCAGATATAGCCGTCCGTTTGGCACAAAAGATGCGCACGGGTGATACAGGCAGAAATGGGAGGTGTGACGGGAAGTGAAAAGCCGGTTCCCTTCGAGCGCGCTGGGCCGCCTCGCGCTGCTCAGTCTCTTCGCCACCGTGCCACGCGTTGCCTACGCCGTTGAAGTCTCCGGCTTGGAGCACGCCGCCCGCACGCCGCGCACCTATATCGCCATCCAGCACAAGCGTGACTTCGACCCCGTCGCGCCGCTGCCCGCCGTGCTCCGCCGCTGGGGTTGGCGTGGCATGGCGGGCGAGGTCCACTTTGCCATGCGCTCCGACGCCTTCGCGGCGGGCTTCCTCTCGCGCATCGTTCTGCACCCGCGCTGGTTTTCCCTTGCCTTGCGCCCACTCTCCGTCGGACCATTGCTACGCCGCCTCGGTGTCCACCCCCTCGCCGACCTGCATCAGCGTCCCGCCGAAGCCTGGCTGCGCGATGCCCAGCGTGTCGAAGGCAACGTGCCCGCCGGCGACATCCTCACCTCCGCCTTCCTCGCCGATCTTGCCAGCGCCAGCCATACCTCACCCGACCAGCTTGCCAAGCTCTCGCTCTCGCGACTCCTTACCCGCCGCTATCATCTCGCGCTTCAGCGGTTCACCAGCGCAGACATCTTCTTGGGCGAGGCGCATCGCCGTGCGGTACGCCGCTCTGTCGCCGAAGCGAAGCGCCTGCTCGAAGACCTCAGCGCATGGCTCTGGGCCGGTGGCTCGCTCTTCAGCGCGCCCGAAGGCCAGCTCTCTCCCACTGGCGCGCTCAGTCCCATCAACAACGCTCTGCACCGCATTCTGCGCACCGCGCCCCCAGAAATGCGCATCCTGCCCATCGCTCTCGTCTACGACTTCATGACCACCCGCCGCCCGTGCATCTTCGTAGACCTCGCCCCCGCCATTGAGCGCGCGCCCGCCCTGCCGCACCACGATCTCGATGCGCAGCTACGCCACGCCTGGCGAAGCGCCGCCCACTTCACCTGCACCCAAATCGCCAGCGGCTTCCTCGTCGAAGCCGCCCAGACGCGCCAGCCCGCCACCTTCACCACTGGCGAGCTAGCTGCGGCGACATTCGCCCACGCACGGCAACTCGCGGCGGAGGGCCGTCACGTAGACCCGCGCCTGCTGGATACCGCGTCAGTGTACCAGCGGGTTAGCGCCTATCTGACCTATGCGCGTCGCCACCACCTCGTGCGGCGGCTCAAGCGCGGCGTCTGGCAGGTCACCGGCGCGACGATCATGCCGCCCGTGCCCCCAGGTGAAGTAGGCTATCGCTTTGCCCCGCTCGCCTATGCGTATAATGAACTGCGCGACCTGCTCGACGTGTAGCGACCCGAATCCATGGGGGTCAACCGTCGGCTATCTGTGCGCCAGCCATTGATGGCCGCGACAGCCGAAAAATTCACGCTTTCCAGCCTTCGCATTTAGGTTTCTTAATGGTACTATAAGTCATTGCCTTGGCCAGAATGGCTATGGTATACTCCTGTTGGTGCGCGTAGTAGAAGGCGCATTGATGAAGACCGACAACGATCACAACGACTCTGACGCAAGTCTCTGGGCAGCGTTCGCGGTGCCGGGTCAGGTGCTGGCCTACATTCTGGGTGGCGCGGGCCTCGGCCTCCTGGTCGGTCACTTCATTGATGACGCTTTGCACTCCTCACCCATAGCAACTTTTATCGGGCTGCTGCTTGGCCTGGCTATCGGCATCTATGGTGTGTATCGCCTCGTCACCTCGCTCAAATGAGCGTAACAGCGGGCGCGAACCATTGCGGAGCAGGCGCGCGAAAGGCAGCCCGGAAGCGAAGGGAGTGCCTTTGTGTTCGGGAAACTGCCTCACATAGCGGTGCCGTCCGATGTGCTCTTCACCATCGGTGGCTACCCCGTCTATAATACCTTCCTCATCACGATTCTTAGCGCGCTGGTCATCATCGGCATGTTCTACATCGCGCTCCGCAAGAGCCGCATCATCCCCCACCGCGCGCAGAATCTCGTCGAGTGGATCTTCACCTCGATCCTCAACCTCTGCTATGAGGTCGCTGGCAAGAAGAACGGCCGCCGCTTCTTCCCTTGGGTGCTCACCATCTTCCTCCTGGTGCTGATTAGCAACTGGTGGGAAGTCATCCCCGGCATCGAGACCATCGGCACTAAGTCCGCCGAAGTGCCGGGATGCCCGGAGCAACTCAGCGGCATCCTGCTCTGGGGCAACAGCGCGAACTGCATCGTGCCGTGGCTGCGCCCGCCCTCGACCGACCTCAACTTCACCATCGCCCTCGCCGTGATCTCCGTCGTCGCTACCCAGATCTACGGATTCAAGGTGCTCGGTGCGGGTAAGCAACTTGGCCGCTACTTCACGTTGAAGGATGGCCCGATGGGCCTGGTCGTCGGCCTGCTGGAGCTGGCGCTCGAACCCTTGCGCATCCTCTCGCTCAGCTTCCGTCTCTTTGGCAACCTCTTCGCGGGCGATGTGCTGCTGCTGGTGATCGGCTTCCTGTTGCCGGTGGTCGGCGTCATCCCGTTCTACTTCCTTGAACTCTTCGTCGGCTTCATCCAAGCCTTCGTCTTCGCCTTCCTCACGCTCATCTTCATGACCCTCGGCACCACGGCCCACGGCCACGAAGACCACGAGGAAGAGCACATGGCGGAGGTGGCCCATGAAGACCATGCGCGCGTCGAGCACGCGCTCAAGCGCGAGGAGGTTCCCGTCGCGTAGCATCCACGGGCGGCGCTGCCGCCAGAGCTTCGCTCACGCGCCTGGCATTTGTACACATCTGTTCGTTACTGTGTTGTTCACGTTGAGTTTCGTTGGCTCTGGCAGTTCAGAGCCGTTCCAGGGTATCCCTGGATGCGCGTATGTAGCCCCCACTGAGGCGGGTAAGCGCGCGCACCATCTCCTCAGGAGGATTTTCGCATGAACCTTCAGTTCTTTGAACTCGCTGCCGCGCTCGCCATCGGTTTGGGCGCCATTGGCCCTGGCATCGGCATTGGTCTGATCGCTGGTCCCGCGCTCGCCGCCATGGGCCGCAACCCCGAGGCCGCTGGCATCGTCCGCACCAACATGATTCTGGCCATCGTGTTCGCCGAGGCCGTCTCGATCTACGCCCTCGTCGTCGCGCTGATCATTCTGTTCGTTGTCGGCAACGTCCACTAACGCTCTCCTTCGCGTATTCATCGCCGGGGAGCAGTCCCCAATTGGAAGAAGGAGGAGCGCGTGGGTCTTGGTATTAACGCGCCGCTTTTCATCTCACAACTCATCACGTTTATCATCCTGATCGTGATCCTCTGGAGATGGGCGTTTCCCGCCCTCTTCAAGTTGCTCGATCAGCGTGAAGCGACGATCCGTTCTGGCGTAGAGAACGCCGAGCGTGCCCGCCGCGAAATCGCCGAGGCTGAGAAGCGTGTCGAGCAGATGCTCGAAAAAGCCCGCCTTGAGGCGCAGGCCTCATCGGCCAAGGCGGCCCAAGCCGCCGAGTACATGCGCGCCCAGGTCGAGCAGCAAGCGCGTGAGCGCTCGCAGCAGATCTTCGAGCAGGCCCAGCGGCAGATCTCCCAGGAGTTTGAGAAGGCCCGCGCCCAGCTCCGTCAGGAGGTCGCGGACCTCGCCGTGCAGGCCGCCGAGCATGTCGTCGGCAGTTCGCTGGATCAGACGACGAGCCGGCGTCTGGCCAATGAGTTCGTGGCGCAATCGAGGGAACTCAAGTGAGCGGCAAAACGGCGACCGCACGCCACTACGCCGAAGCGGTCTTCGAGATTGGCGTCGAGGCGGAGAAGCTGGACCAGTGGCGCGATGATCTGCATCGCATCGCCGAATACTACGGCAACCACCGGCTGCTCTTCGTCTTGCGCGAGCCGAAGATTGCCTTTCAGCGCAAAGAAGCCATCGTGCGCGACCTGCTCGGCTCGCAGGTCCAGCCCGAGGCGCTCAATCTGGCGCTGCTGCTGGTGGAGCGCGATATCGCCGATATTGCGCCCGCCCTCAGCAAGCAGTTCGATGCACGCTACAATGACTATAAGGGCGTCGCGGTGGCCCAGGTCACCACGGCGATTCCCCTGGATGATACCCTGCGCGCGCAGATTGCCAGCCAGCTCGCGCAGATCACCGGCAAGCGCATCCAGCTTGAGGAGCGTGTGGACCCGGCGATCCTGGGCGGCGCTATCGCCCGCGTCGGCGATACGCTGATAGATGGCAGCCTCAAGCGGCGTTTCAATCTGCTGCGAACGCAGATTGCCAGCGGCGCGCTCGGCGGTCCGGATGATGGCACTCTGGCGGCGATCCTTGGCCCAGACGGCGGCGGCTCCGGCGGATTTGACCTTGGCCCGCTGCCCGGCGGCCCGGATGCCTCCGCGCCCGACGCCAGCGCCGGTGGCCCCAGCAGCGCGACCGATATGGCGCCGCGCAGCAACACTTCGGCGCATATGGCCCCGAAGACGCAATCTTCAGCTTCGCAGACCGGCGGTGGCAATGGCCGCCGCAACGACCGCCAGAACAACAAGCGGCGGCGCCGCTAGCGTCCCGCCTGCTGGCGGACGCTCAGGGGATGCGGATACAAGGAGAATCACATGGCTATCGCGGACGAGATTACACGAGTCATACGCGATCGAATAGCGAATTTTGACAGCACAGCCACCGATACCGCGATGGTGAGCGTGGGCACGGTGATCGAAGTCGCCGACGGCATCGCCCGCGTCTATGGACTCTCCGGTGTCGGCTACCTTGAGCTGGTCGAGTTTCCACGCACCGGCATGATGGGTGTGGCCTTCAACCTCGAAGAGGATTCGGTGGCCGTGCCTGTCCTCGGCGACTACACCCAACTGCGCGAAGACGACGAGGTGCGTACCACCGGACGCATCATCCAGGTGCCTGTCGGCGACGCCCTGCTGGGCCGCGTGGTCAACGCCCTCGGCGAGCCGATTGACGGCGGCGGCCCCATAGCCACCGATAAGTTCCGTCCGGTCGAGCGCGTCGCCCCCGGCGTCATCACCCGACATCCGGTAGATACCCCGGTGCAGACCGGCCTCAAAATCGTGGACGCCCTGATTCCTGTTGGCCGCGGCCAGCGCGAACTCATCATCGGCGACCGCCAGACCGGCAAGACGGCGATGGCCCTGGACACGATCATCAACCAGAAGGGCAAAGACCTCATCTGCATCTACGTGTCCATCGGTCAGAAGAACTTCCAGGTCGCCCGTATCAAAGAGATCCTCAAGGAATACGGCGCGCTCGAACACACGATCATCGTCCACGCCAGCGCCGAAGATCCGGCCCCGCTGAAGTATCTCGCGCCGTATGCGGGCTGCGCCATGGGCGAAGAGATCATGGAGAGTGGCCGCGACGCCCTCGTCATCTATGACGACCTCTCCAAACATGCCGACGCCTATCGCAACATGTCGCTCATCATCCGTCGCCCTCCGGGCCGCGAAGCCTATCCGGGCGACGTGTTCTACCTGCATAGCCGCCTGCTGGAGCGCGCCGCGCGCCTCAACAAAGACTACGGCGGCGGTTCGCTGACGGCGCTGCCGATCATCGAGACCAAAGCCAACGACGTGTCGGCCTATATCCCGACCAACGTCATCTCCATCACCGACGGCCAGATCTTCCTCGAAACCGACCTCTTCAACGCGGGCATTCGCCCCGCCATGAACGTCGGCATCTCGGTGAGCCGCGTCGGTGGCGCCGCGCAGACCCAGGGCATGAAGCAGGTCGCAGGCACCCTCAAGCTCGACCTCGCCCAGTTCCGCGACCTCGCCGCCTTTGCCCAGTTCGGCTCCGACCTGGATAAAGCCACCAAGGCCAAGATTGACCGTGGCCTCCGCCAGCAGGAAATCCTGAAGCAGAAGCAGTACGAGCCGATGTCCGTAGAGCATCAGATCATGATTATCTACGCCGCCTCGAAGGGCTATCTGGACACGGTGCCGGTGGAGAAGGTCGCCGAGTGGGAGACGCAGTTCCATCGCTACATGGATGCCAACTATCCTGATCTGGTTAAGGGCATCTATGACACCACCGTCGTCAACAAGAAGAAAGTCGCTCCTGAGATGTTTGCCGAGCTTGACGCGGCCATCAAGGACTACCAGAAGACCGCGCCGCGCTAGGGTTTGGCGGCGACGATCCGCGCCTGTTGCCAGCCCGCATCGTCGGGTTGCGCGACCGCTCCTTCTCCCCTTCCCTCAAAGGGAAGGGGCCGGGGGTTAGGTCATTCAGGCGCGATTTCAACCGCCAACCCTCCACGAGGAGGACACTATGGCATCAACTCGTGAGATTCGGCGACGTATCCAGGCGACCAAGAATATCGCGCAAATCACCCGCGCGATGCAGATGGTTGCCAGCAGCAAGATGCGCCGCGCGCAAGAGCGTGTGCTGGCCGCGCGCCCGTACTCCGAGCAACTCATGAAGCTGCTCTCGCGACTCTCGACCCAGGCGGAGGGGCAAGAAGACCTCCCGCTGATGAAGTCGCGCGCCGTGAAGCGCATCGGCATCGTCGCCGTCACGCCGGATCGCGGCCTTGCGGGCGCGCTCTCCAGCAATATCAACCGCCGCGTGGGCCAGCTTGCCGCTGAACTGCGCCGCGAACACAACGACCCCAACCTGCCGATCTCGTTCATCGCCGTCGGCCGCAAGGGGCGCGACTTCCTGGCGCGCTCAAAGCAAAACCTGATCGCCGAGTTCACCAAACTTGGCGATCAGCCCAAGCTCGCGGATGTCCGCGCCATCGCCCGCGCCATCACCGATGCGTACCTGAATGAAGAGGTGGATCAGGTCTATCTGGTCTACCCGAAATACGTCTCAACCGTCGTCCAGACGCCAACCGTCAGTCAGTTGCTGCCCGTGCAAGCGCCGGAAGCCGCTGACGAAACCGGACCAGCGCCGCAATATATCTTCGAGCCGGACGCGACGGCGATCTTTGCGGAGCTATTGCCCCGCTATATCGAAACGCTGATCTACCAGCCCCTGCTCGAAACTGTGGCGAGCTTCTACTCGGCGCAGATGGTGGCCATGCGCAATGCCACCGACAGCGCGACCGAGTTGCAGGCCGACCTGACCCTCACCTACAACAAGGTCCGCCAGGCGGCGATCACCACGCAGATACTCGAAATCGTCGCGGGATCGGGCGCTCTCTAGGGCGCGAAGGAGAAATCTATGGCAACTGCCGCTACCCGAATCAAGGGTATTGTTACGCAGGTGCTGGGCAATGTGGTGGACGTTGAGTTCCCGCCCGACCAGCTTCCCGCGATCTATAACGCGATTGAAGTCTCGATTCCCGGCCGCGAATTGCCGCTGACCCTGGAAGTCGAACAACTCCTCGGCAACAACGTCGTGCGCTGCGTGGGCATGGGTCCCACCGACAGCATGAAGCGCGGGCAGGAAGCCTTCGACACCGGTGGCCCGATAACCGTGCCCGTTGGCCCCGAAACTCTGGGCCGCATCTTCAACGTGCTTGGCCAGCCTGTGGACAACAAGCCCGCGCCAGTCAACGCACCGCGCCTGCCGATTCATCGCCCGGCCCCCACGCTCGAAGATCAGGCGACCACTGCCGAAGTGCTGGAGACCGGCATCAAAGTCATTGACCTGGTCGCCCCCTTCATGCGCGGCGGCAAGATCGGCACCTTCGGCGGCGCTGGCACCGGCAAGACCGTCATCATCCAGGAGCTGATCAACAACATCGCCAAGAAGTCTATGCGCGGCGGTGGCGATGGCCAGTCCGCTGGCGGTCTCTCGGTCTTCGCTGGCGTGGGCGAACGCACCCGCGAGGGCAACGACCTCTATGAGGAAATGACCAACGCGGGCGTGCTGGATAAGCTGGCGATGGTCTTCGGCCAGATGAACGAGCCGCCTGGCTCACGTCTGCGCGTGGCGCTCTCTGGCCTGACTATCGCCGAATACTTCCGCGATGTCGAGGGCCGCGACGTGCTGCTCTTCATTGACAACATCTTCCGCTTCACCCAGGCTGGCTCCGAGGTCTCTGCGCTGCTGGGCCGCATGCCCTCCGCTGTGGGCTATCAGCCGAACCTGGCTGAAGAGATGGGCCAGTTGCAGGAGCGCATCACCTCCACCAAGAAGGGGTCCGTCACGTCTATGCAGGCCGTCTACGTGCCCGCCGATGACTACACCGACCCAGCCCCCGCAGCCACCTTCGCGCACCTCGACTCCACCATCGTGCTCGAACGCGCCCTCGCCGCCCGCGCGCTCTTTCCGGCGGTGGATCCGCTTGGCTCGACCAGCCGCATCCTCGACCCGAACGTCGTCGGCCAGGAGCACTACGATGTCGCGCAGGAGGTCAAGCGCGTGCTTCAGCGCTACAAGGACCTTCAAGACATTATCGCCATCCTTGGCGTGGACGACCTCAGCGACGAGGACAAGCAGACCGTCTCGCGCGCCCGCAAGATCGAGCAGTTCTTCTCGCAGCCGTTCAACGTCGGCGAGGTCTTCACCGGCCGCCCTGGCCGCACCGTCCCGCTGAGCGAGACGATTCGCGGCTTCAAGGAGATCCTTGAGGGCAAGCACGACAACATCTCTGAGATCCACTTCTATATGGCGGGTGGTATTGACGAGGTGGTCGAGCGGGCGCAGCAAGAAGCCGAGGCGTAAAGGAGGCCGAGCGTGTCGCAACGCCCGTTGTTGCACGTCACCGTCGTGACGGCGCAGCAGACTGTATTCGATGGCTCCGCCGAAATGGTGATCGCTCCTGGCGGGGACGGCCAGCTTGGTATCTTGCCGCGTCACGCGCCGCTGCTGACCACGCTGGCTCAAGGTGAACTACGGGTGCGCCAGCACGGCGTGGACGAGAGCATCTTCGTTGCGGGCGGCTTCCTCGAAGTCAACAGCAACGTCGTCACCATCCTCGCCGACGACGCCGAGCGCGCCACCGAAGTGGACGAGGCCCGCGCCCAAGAGGCGCGCGACCGCGCACGGGCGCTGCTGGCGCGCGGCGGCCTCTCCACCGAGGTCGAGGCTGAGACGACCGCCGAGCTGAACCGCGCCGTTGGTCGGCTGCGCATCGCCGAGCTGCAACGCCAGCGTCGCGGCACGCGCCCGCGTCCGCCCCAGCCCGAACAAGAGATCTAGCGCCCACCCCGTAGCGCCAGCGTTCCGCTGGCCTCTGGACGGCACACCTGCACCGAGTCCGGTTGTCAGCTCATGGCAGCCGGACTTTCCATTTGTGCCCTTGGAGAGAAGTCCGGCATGCGCTAGCCGTTGATTGCGGCCAATGCGGCGCGCAGCGCATCGGCGAAGGCGGCGCGCTCAGCAGGCATGCCCACCGTCACGCGGACGCAGCGGTCTAGCGGCGGGGCGCCCGGCATGCGCACGAACACGTCGCGCTCGGTCAGCGCTGCCATCAGCGACCGCGCCCGCGCGGCGTCGCCCAGGTCGAAGCAGATGAAGTTGGTCGCCGAGGGCAAGGTGGGGATGCCCAGCTCACGGCCCAGCGCGGTGTACTCGTCGCGCCCCTCCGCCACGGATGCCACCATGCCGCGCAGGTAGTCCGCGTCGGCAAGGGAGGCGAGCGCGCCCGCCTGCGCCGCGAGGTTGACGCCAAAGTGCAGCCGGATCTTCTCGAAGGCGCCCATCATCTCCGCTGTGCCCAGCGCGTAGCCGATGCGCGCGCCCGCCATGCCATAGGCCTTGGAGAAGGTGCGCATCCGCAGCAGGCGCGGGTCATCCGCGCCTACCGGCGGCGCGGCCTCCGCCGGGGCGAACTCGATGTACGCCTCGTCGAGGATGAGCAGGCAATCGTCCGGCAGGCTCTCGCGGAAGGCGTGCAGCGCCGTCGCGGAAGCATAGGAGCCGGTGGGGTTGTCGGGGTTGGCGAGATAGACCAGCCGTGCGCTGGTGCGCCGCGCCGCCTCGGCCAGCGCGGTGAGGTCGTTGGCGTCGTCGCGATAGGGTACGCGCTCCAGCACGCCGCCGTAGCCCGCGACGTGGTAATTGAAGGTGGGATACGCGCCCAGCGAGGTGACGGCGGTCGCTCCCGGTTCCAGGTAGGCGCGGACGGCGAGACCCAGTAGGTCGTCTATGCCGCTGCCGACGACGATCTGCTCTAGGCTGACCTGGTGGTGTTGGGCGAGGGCCGCGCGCAGGTCGTAGTTCTCCGGGTCGGCGTACCAGCGCATCTCGCTTGCCGCCGCGCGCATCGCCTCCACCGCGCGGGGCGACGGGCCGAACGTGCTCTCGTTCGCGCCCAGCCGCAACTGGAACGGGCGGCCTCGCTGCCGCTCCATCGCTTCGGGCGCAACGAATGGCACCGTCGCCGGTAGCCCCGCCACCAGCCGCGTCGTCGCCGGTCGCTCATCAGCCATAGACATTCCTCCCCCTTTCGCCCTTTTCGCCGGATCGTACCCAACGAGCACGCGGTCGGCGTGTGGAGTACAGTCTACACCTGATTTGGCGTTGGCGCACCTGGCATTCGCAGCGAGCGGACGATGTGGTGAAGGTGCGCATCTTCTGCGCTGGCCCTGCGCTCACATCGCCCAGTTCTGCACAGCATCGCGCCTGTTCTTGCCTATGCTGGCGTGTGGAAGTCCGCAGTCCTCGCCCAATCGCCTGCGGGCGTTCTCCTCTTGGCGCCCCCACGCGCTGGCCGATGCGTTTCGCAGTCGCGGACGCCCGCCGTGGGGGTGCGCTTTTGCCTATGTGTTTCTCTCATCCCTCCTGGCATGCGCTCTCACGAGACCGCACGCGCACGAGTGCGCATCGCCTCATGCACGTGTTGTAGCAGGATGTCGCCGCGCTTGCGCAGGAAGTCCGCATGCACGGTGAGCGCCTCTGCGCGGCCCTGCTGGCCCAGCGCCAGCGCCTCGGGGTACGCGCCAAGCTGGTAGGCTGATTCCCCTTGTTCTAAGAGCATGTCGCTGACGGTATACGGGTCATGCATCTTGCGGATGACTGGTATCAGCCGCTCGAAGTAGTGTTGCGATTGCGTGAAATCGCGCTGGGTGCGGGCGATTTCGATCCAGATTTCCAGGAAGAGCGGATTCTGCTCTAGCTCAGGGTCGGTGGCGGGCTGCCCCAGCAGTGCGGCGGCGGCGCTCGCGTCGGCGTAGGCTGCGTCCAACTTGCCTTGCATGCGTGCCGCTGTGGCGCGGGTCATCAGCGCCATCGCCAGCATGCACGGACTCTCAGCGTCCATGCTCTGGCGCACGTTCTGGTCGGCATAGCGCCATGCCGCCGCTGGCTCGCCGAATTGATTACCCAGGATGCTCAGGTTCATCAGCACGTAATTGCGCACCATGGCCAGATCTGCTGTGGTGGCATGTTCGAGCGCCGCCTCCCAGCTTCGACGGGCGTTGGCGATGAAGCCCTGGTAATACTGCACCACGCCGAGCCGGTTCAGAAATTTGGCCTCATAGAGCGCATCGTGCAGTTCCTGGCTGGCGCGCAGCCCCCAGCCGACGATCCGCTCGCTCTCTGGGCCGCCATAGACGCGCAAGGCCATCGGCGCGACATCGCCCACCAGGCGCAGCACCGCAGAGTGCTGGCGCAGTTGCCATGCCTGGTATGTGGCCGCCAGTAGCAGCGCATGTTCACGTTCGCGTGCAGCCATATCCGCGCCATGCTGATCGAGATAGGCGAGCGCATAGTCCACGATGCCACGCCCAGCGCGCAGCCGCAGTGATGG
Source organism: Ktedonobacterales bacterium (assembly GCA_030167145.1). Taxonomy (GTDB): domain Bacteria; phylum Chloroflexota; class Ktedonobacteria; order Ktedonobacterales; family JADMIN01; genus SMAG-U1939. The sequence continues at coordinate 3,733,108 of CP126532.1, forward strand.
TTCCACCTGCGCCGCCGCTTCGGCGGCATAGGCGCGCACCAGCGGCGGCAGGCGGAAACGTGTATCCTGGTCAGCATCGCTTTCTGGCCGCTCACCCTGCCCGGCGACCGCAACCGGCGTCACCGGCACGACGAGCGAATGGCGCACCAGCGTGCCCAGCAGGCCAGTAGCGCGCGCCTGTGACGAATCGAAGGGTGATGATGCGGCGATGTCCGCTGTGTCTACCCGCGCCAGATTCACGCCCGCCAACGCTCCGCCTTCCGCGTTGATGGTCTGCACGGCTCGCACTGGCTCACCTGGGTCGCTGTAGGCGCGTTCGAGCGCCGTCGCCGCTTCTAAGCCGAAGGGATGGGTCCCCAGCCACGAGAGCAGCGCCAACCGTTGCCGTGCCTCGGGCGAGAGCGCGTTCACCGCGTGCGCCAGTCGCGTATGGAGTTCACTTTCGCCGTCGAGAAGCGCGTCGAAGGGCGCATGCGCCAGGTGGGTCGCCAGCAGCGGCAGCGGCAACCCTTGCAGCCGCGCGGCGCTGGCGGCGGTTTCGATGGCCAGCGGCACGTGCCCAACGTAGGCGCCGATCTGCCGGGCATACTCGCGTTCCTCAGGTGATAGCGCCCGCCCCATCACCATCTCCAGATAGGTGATGCTGGCCTCTGGTGTGAGTGGGGCGAGTGGCAGATGGTAGGCCATCAGCGGCGGATTGGGCACGTAGCGGCTCGTCACCAGCACCACACGGCCAGGCGATGCCGCACCGCGCTGGGCCGTTGCGTTTTCGCTGACCAGCGCTTCCACCAATTGCCGCCACGGAATATCCGGCTCCACGTCATCGAGGAAGATGAGCACCCGCTTTTGCGCCAGCAGCGCGCGCACGTCATTGATCGCCTGCGTGAGCGCCGCCTGCGAGAGCGACGAGCTAGCGTCGCTCTCGCCATCATCCCCAGCGCCAGCGGCCACTAGCTCGCCGGTGTGGATGGGCGGCGAATCGGGGCGAAAGAGCGTCGCGACATCGCGCAGCAGCGAGAGCAGGCCCGCGATGCCGCGCCGACCCGTGGCGGTGAGGGTGACGATGCCGTCGGGGAAGAGGCGCAGATGCTGATGTGGATTCGCCGCGATCTGATGCAGCGCTTCGGCGGCCAGCGCGCTCTTGCCCAGGCCTGGCATGCCGGTCATCACGCCGAAGCCCGATGCCGCCGAGCTGATCCATTCGATCAGCGCGCGCAACTCCGCATCGCGCCCGATCACCGCTTGCGGGCGAACCGGCAACACCAGCGGCCCCGGATGTTGCGCCGCCGCTAAATGGGTCAGCAGCCGCTCTACCTGTTCGTTCTCCTCACTGCTCAGGTCGGTCAGCTCAGCGGCTCGCAGATAGGCCTGCGCCTGACGCGGCGTGGCGCAGAACAGCCAGGCCAGGGCCAGTACGCGCGTGCGCACCGAGCCACGGAACGGATGCGCGAGCAGTCCCGCTTCTAGCCGCGCCAGAAACGCTTCGGAGATGCCAGCGGCACGCGCTTCGGGATGCGCATTGGCGGCATCCGTCAGGGCGCGCTGGCTTGTCCACCCATGCAGACGGCGGCGTTCGCTCAGCCATCTGCCAAACTGTAAAGCATCCATGGTAGTCGCCTTGGCTCCCTATTCAATCGCCGGGTGAGGTTCGCTACATTCGCTACATCTGTGGCGGATATGGCGGGAGATGCTCATCAATCTGCCCGCGCCCACAGCAATCGCCGCTTTCTGTGCCTCCTCATGCCGATGTTGTTGATTTCGGCTCTTTGTTCAACCGCACAAAGAACTTACGTTCGGTGGGCCGCCTTTCTCTCACAGCTCAACCGTTCTACACGTTCCGTCAATCCGCCAAGTTTTCGCCGTGCAGTCAGCGATCTGGAATGTCGTGTGCCAGCCACGACGCCCGTTGATTTGCAGGCCCCGCTGATATTGAGACGTCTGTCACTCTGCGCATTTACCACAGTCTCTCTGCGCTGTGCTGCGGAGAGCCTGCGCTGGTGGTGTGCGGCATCCACTACCCTTGCTCGTGGCAACCGACACGGGATGCCGGTGATGACGCACGCCCAGTGGGCCGTCACCGGCGATGGTGGCGCGCCAGTACATCGCGCCCCACTTCACGGCCACTGTGCGGACGTGCGTGGGCGTCCAGCACTTTGGGCCACATCAGTGGGCGCGTCGCGCGCACGACAAGAGGAGGCTCGGCAAGACAGATTTTCAGCATGGCATGGCAGTCTGGTCTCCGCGCTGGCCGTCAGTTCCCCTGGGTGGAGCGACGTGCGCGGGCCGATGTGAACAGTTGTGACAGCAGCGAGGCGCTTCGACGGCGATTGTGCCGTAGAAGGACAAGCTTCGCTATCCAAAAACAAGGAGACCCTTGTATGCGATTGGGACTTCGCAAACTCTCGCTCCCAGGACTGCTCGTCCTGTTGGGCACGTTTGCACTGCTGGTATCCGCCTGCGGCAGCACCAACACGAGCAGTGGCAACCTCGCCAAGAATCAGGTGTTCAACATTGCCTGGGCAGGCGGCGGCAGCCCCGACATTGCCACATTCGACCCCGGCCAGGCCTCCGACAGCGGCTCCAGCCCCCTCATCAATATGGTGTTCGATGGTCTGGTGGTGCTGGATAAGAACCTGAATGTCGCCAACTGGGGCGCGGACAAGGTGACGACGAGCGCCGACGGCCTGACCTACACCTTCCATGTGCGCCCCGGCCAGAAGTACTCCGACGGCACACCAGTGCATGCCTCGGACTACGCCTACGCCATTGATCGCTCGGATAATCCCTGCCTGCAATCTCCGGTGAACTACTATCTGTGGGCGATCAAAGATGCGGCGACCTATGCGGGCGAGACCTGCACCAATGGCACGATCACTGGCAGCGTTCAGACGCTGATCGGTGACTCGGTGGTGGCCGATGATGGCGCGGGCACGCTGACCATCACGCTGGCGCAACCTGCGGGCTACTTCCTGGATGCGATGACCTATTCCACGTCGTATGCCCTGGAAAAGAGCGTCGTCACTGGTGACAATCAGGGCCAGGACGACAAGTGGACCAACACCCTCGCGGCTGACACCTCTGGCAAGCAATTTGGCCAGGGCGGCAGCGGCATGTTCTACATCAAGACGTGGGATCACCAGGGCAATGTGATTTTGAAGGCCAACCCCAACTGGTGGGGCATCTCGGCTGGCTTGAAGCCTAAGCTGACCGAAGTGGACTTCAAGATCTTCGCTGATGGCGATACCCAGTACAACACCTACAACTCCGGCACCACCTACGACCTGACCGACTATATTCCAAACGCGCAACTCGCGGCGGCCAAAGGCCAATCCGACTTCGTCTCTACACCGTATCTGGCGGTGAATACGGTGGCGTTGAACTGGAACATCAAGCCGTTCGACAACCTCGACGCACGGCTGGCGTTCTGTGAGGTCATCAACCGCGACCTGCTGAACGTAACGGTCTCGAAGGGCGCGAATATTCCGAGCTGGCATCTGGTGCCCAAGGGTATGCCGGGCTATAACACCAGCCTGACCGGCCCGGATGGTATCACCGCGACGACGGGCGACATCGCCAAGGCGCAGGCGCACTGGAACGCCTACCTGGCGACGGTGGGCGGGCATGTGCCGCCGATTCTCTACTCGTACAACACGTCTAGTTCGGCGGCCAAGCTCTATGCTGAGGCGTTGATCTCGGCGTGGAACCAGAATCTGCCAGGGGCGAATGTCACCTCGGACAGCCGCGACTGGACGACGATTCTGAAGCTGGAGCAGCAGAAGAAGGTGCAGTCGTACCGCTTTGGCTGGCTGGCGGACTACCCGGATGCGCAGGACTTCCTGACGCTGCTCTACTCGACGACCTCGAGCTACAACGAGCAGAACGCGAGTGTGCCGCAGGCGGACCAGTTGATGACGCAGGCGGATGCGGTCTCGGATCCAGCCAAGCAAGATCAGCGCATGCAGCTCTACAACCAGGCGGAGCAGTTGCTGGTCAACAACGTGGCGGTTTGCCCGCTGTCGCAGGCCGGGAACTACTATCGCGTGCGGACGTATGTCAAGGGCTATCTGCAAGATGCGGCGGGCTTCCAGCCGACGACGGAGTGGCCGAACGTCTTCATTCAGGCCCATTAGTACATCGCGACGATCTGGCGTACCGCCGGAATGCCTTCGGGGCCAGTGTGGCCGCGCGGGCTGACCGGCGGCGCGGAGCGGGTTTCGCGTGGGGTGGATGCTTGCGTCCGCCCCACGTTGTCGTGCGCTGTGGATTGGACCTAACCCCCGGCCCCTTCCCTACGAGGGAAGGGGAGGGCGGAGGCCGCTCCTCCCGCGCCGCTGCTATGAGGGAAGGGGAGCGCAGCACGACGACGTTGGCGGTGGGTGAGCGCGGGCTGGCGGGTGGGTGGCTTTTTGGGGTGTGGAGTGTGCGGTGGGCAGACAGGAATGTCCACCCCACCAGTTGCCGATTCTGCCGATTTGCGCAGAGAGGGAGTTGCCGATTTTGCCGATTTTGCCGATTTTTGATGTTGGGGCGTGTGGGACGTGTACATCCGGCCATCAATGGCCGGAGCACGGTCGAGGCCAAGGAGGCGGATGATCTGGCGCTGGACGTTGAGGGCGACGCGCAGGTAGGCGTCGGGACGGCAGGGGATGTGCGGTGGGCGGACCTCTCCCCCCAGCCCCCTCCCCTGCGAGGGGAGGGGGAGAGGAGTTGCCGATTCTGCCGATTTTTCAGGAAGGGTGGTGGGGAAGGCTTGGGCGATGAGCGATTGGTGGAGGGTGGCATCGGTGTCGTAGCTGGCCCAGGCGGCGGCGAGGAGTTGGCGCAGCCCTTCGAGGGCGGTGGTGAGCTGGGCGGTGTAGGTATGGAGGGAGTCGGCGCGGATCTCGTCCTGGATGGCGGCGATCCAGGCGCGGATGGTGCGCTGGGGGACGCCAAGCTGTTGTGAGATGGCGGGGGCGCGCAGGCCCTGGCAGTGGAGGGCGAAGGCTTGGTCGCGCAGCGGGATGCGGTCGAGATGGGGGGCGTGGGGGGTATGGGCGTTGTCGGCGCGCTTGGCGCTCTCGGCCATCAATGGCCGGAGCACGGGCGAAGGGGCATGAATGCCCAGACGCGCTGTGGCAGGAGTGGCCGATGGCGCAGGCGGGCAGACAGGAATGTCCGCCCCACCAGTTGCCGATGCTGCCGATTTGGCGGTGCTCTGGGCAGAGGCGGGAGTTGCCGATGTGGCCGATTTTTGGATGATGGTCCGCGCTGGTGATCCAGCAGGCGATGCGGGTATCGCCCCTACGGCGGCAAGGTGAGAGGGTTGGGGAGTTGCCGATGCTGCCGATTTTTTGTCAGAGGTGGAGGTGTAGAGTTCCTGGGCGAGGAGTTGGGCGAGGGCGTGGTCGGCGTCCTGGGTGGCGGGGTCGTCGGGGTCGAGGGAGTCGAGATGGTCGAGGGCGGCGGCGAGGTGGGGTGGGAGGGAGTGGAAGAAGGCGAAGAGGCTGGCGGGGTCGGTGTAGTCGAGGGCGTGGAAGGCGTCGAGGAGGGTGGGAGATGGGGGCTGAGAGATAGGGTGCGGCGCGGTGAGCAGGTCAGGCGCTGATGGTGTGGATGGTGTGGATGGCGCGGTAGGTGGCGCAGATGTTCCCGCTGGATCAGCAGCGGGCGATGTGGACATTGCCTCTGCAGTGGCAAGGGAGATGGGGGTGATGGGGGTTGGATGAGCAAGGATGGCAGACATGGTTGGGAACCTCCTGGTTGATGGCGAGAGAACCTAACCCCCGGCCCCTCCTCGGAACGGCTCGGAGGGGCCGCTCTGCGTGCCCTTCCCTACCAGGGAAGGGGAGAGGCGCGGTCCGCAACGCCTGATGGGCCGCCGAGACGGCGGCGGTACATGGGGCGCGGCGATGAATGGCCGGCGCAGGTGAATGGGCGCACGCCTCGGAACGGCGCGGAGGGACTGCGCTCCGCTTGCCCGCCTCGGAACGGCGCGGAGGGACTGCGCTCCGCTTGCCCGCCGTGCGCCACTACGAAATCGCAGGGTGGCATAGAAAAGGCGCCGCGCGGTTCCCGTGGGGCGTGGGAGTGGAGACGCCCAGGGAGGATGCGCGGCGCCGAATCTACGGCTCACCGTGGTTGGAGATAGTATAGAATATTTGTTCGAGATATGCAAGAGGGTCAGCGGGCGCTGTGGCGTGGCGGGTTGCCCTCCACTGCCCAACCTGCTATAGTGGAATCATCGGCGGGCGCTGGCTGTAGTGCTGGCTGTGACCAGGATTCGAGGCAGAGGGCATCATGTCGCAACCGCTCACCGACGCTATCACGGCGCTCATTGCTGCGCTGGGTGGCGGCGATGCTACTCATGCTGGTGATGCTGGAGCCGATGCGCGCGATCATGCCATCGCCGCCCTTCCCGTGGAACGGGCGCTCGCCATCGCGCTGTACCTGGCCCGCTGCGATGCTGGCGCGGCCAATGACGCGGCCCGCGCCGTCGCCGCGCGCATCTACGCCGCGCTGACCCCGGTCGCCTTCGAGAGCATGCGCATCACCGACGACCTCGCGCGCATCGCCCTGGCCCTGGATATACCGGCGGATGCCGTCGCCCTGCTGACTGACCGGCTCGCCCGCAGCGAAAGCCTCAGCGCGCTGCAACTGCTGGCGCGCGGCTATATCGCCCAGGGCGACCGCGAACACGCGCAGGCGCTCGCCGCGCGCCTGCGTAATGGGTCCGACATGCGCATCACCATCTGGCTGATCCTGGGTGAACTGGCTCTCGCCTTCGAGACACCCACCGCCAGCGCCGAAGCCTATCAGCACGCGCTGGACCTCGCCCCCAATGGTGGCAGCGCCATTCTGGGGCTTGCCCGCTGCCGCGCGGTCCAGGGCGACGCCACCCGCGCTCGCGAACTGCTGGCGCGCAACATGGCCGCCTATGGCGAGACGCCTTCCGCGTGGGTGCTGCGCGAGACGCTTGGCATCGTCGCGCTGCTCGGCGCTAGCGACCAGGATAGCGATGAGATTGGCGCATGGCGCACGCGGCTGGCGGAGATCGAAGCGGGCGAGGCCACGAGCCTGCGGCTGAGCATCACACCGGATGCTGCATCGGGCGCGCAGAATGCTCCCACACGACCGCGCCGCCGGGCGGTTGGCGCGCTGCCCATCGCCACCGCCCGCGCGCAGGCCATCGGACACGTCCCCATCGCCGCCAGCAATACGGATGCGGACGATGATGATGATCGAGATGATTTGGATGCCGCGGCGGCTTCGTCCGCCGCGTCTCAGGTGATCGAAGAAGAACCTGCGTCGCCTGAACTGCTGGATGCGCTGCGCGAAACGTTCGGCTATGAGAGCTTCCTCCCTGGCCAGGCGACCATCATTGGCGCGGCGCTGGCTGGTGAAGATCTGCTGGCCCTGATGCCCACCGGCGCGGGCAAATCGCTCTGCTATCAGTTGCCCGCGCTACTGCTCCCCGGCACGACGGTGCTGATCTCGCCGTTGATCGCGCTGATGAAAGACCAGCTCGACGGCCTGCCCGCCGCTGCTCGCGCCCAAACGACGATCATCAACAGCCTCGTCGAACGCGATGAGTTGGCGCAGCGCCTGGCCGCCATCGCCGCCGGGAAGTATAAGCTGGTCTATGCCGCGCCGGAACGCCTGCGCCAGCAGTCCTTCATCTATGCGCTGCGCCGCGCTGGTGTCGCGCGTTTCGTCATAGATGAGGCGCATTGTGTGAGCCTGTGGGGACATGACTTCCGCCCTGATTATCTTTTCATCGCTAAGGCGCTGCGCCAACTCGAAGCGGACGGCGCGCGCATCCCCGTCCTTGCGCTGACGGCTACGGCGACGCCTGAGGTGCGCGCGGGCATCGCCGAGGCGCTGGGGCGCGACCTGCGGATCGTCAATCGTGGGGTATTTCGCGGCAATCTGCGCTATGAGGCGCTGCCCGCCTACAACGACGACGAACGCCTGCGCGCCGTCGCCCAGATCGTCACCGAGACGCCTGGCAGCGGCATCATCTACGTGCGCTCGCGCGATGGCTGTGAGAAGGTCGCCGAATTTCTGCGCCGCCGCTGCCACGTCAACGCCATCCACTATCACGCGGGCATGGAGCGCGATGAGCGCGAGCGCGCCCAGGACGACTTCATCTCCGGGCGGGCGCGGGTGGTCGCGGCAACGGTTGCGTTCGGCATGGGCATTGATAAGCCGGATGTGCGCTTCATCGTCCACTATCAGTTGCCCAGTTCGCTCGAAGCCTACGTGCAGGAGTCCGGGCGCGCGGGCCGTGATGGGCAGCCATCGCGCTGTGTGCTGTTCGTCTCGCCGGGCGATGTCAGCGCGTTGCGCCGCCATGTGCGCCAGGATGAGCTATCTATCGAAACGCTGCGTGCCGTCTACGCCGCCGCGCGCAATCTGGTTCGCGCCTCCGCGCCTGCTAGCGCAAGCCTGGGGCGTGTCACCGCTGGTGAACTAGAGACCAGCATCGCCACCGCATTCCAGGCCAGTGGACGCGCGGTGGATGATACGTCCTCGCGGGTTGCGCTCAGCCTGCTCGAACGCGCGGGCTTCCTGCTGCGCCATCCCGATGTGCCGCGCTCGCCCGCTGTGCGCCTCACCGGCAGCGCGCCATCTCCGGCGGACCCGCGCGCCGCCGCATTCAGCGCCTTCGTGGCGGCGGCGAACCTGCGCCCCGGCGAGATGCCCGCGCTCGATCTCGTGGCGCTGTCCGCGCGCCTGGCTACTACGCCCGCTGCCCTCGAAGAACAGGTGCTTGGCTGGCGCGATGCTGGCCTGCTGGACTATCGCGACAGCGGGCGCGACTACCTGCTCGAAATCTGCCCGCCGCCACCTGATGGCAAAACCGCGCTGCCCGCGCTGCTCGCCAGCCTTGTCGAGCGCCACGAACGCCATGTCAGCGACCTCGTGGGCTACACCAGAGTGGCCACCTGCCGTCAACGCCGCATCGCCCGCCATTTCGGCGAGCGCCTGCCCGTTGCCAGGTGCGGTGTCTGCGACCGCTGCCAGGGGTCCGCATCCGGCGCATCTGGCGAGACGGGCCGTGCCACCCGCCGTGAGCGCCGTGAGCATCTGCCCCGCATCCGCGACGACGCAGTGATCCGCGAGGCGATCCTGGCGTGCTTGCGCGACCTGCCCTATGCCGTCGGCGTGACCGGCCTCGTCAAGATTCTGCGCGGCTCAGCCGATACCGGCGCCACCGCTACCCGCTCGCCCCAGTTTGGCGCGCTGGCTGGCGTTGGCGTCAGCCGTATCTCGAAAATCATCCTAGCGATGGTGATGGATGGCGTTCTCGAACGGGATGATGCTGCGGAATATCCCACGTTGCGCATCCATGGCGAGCCATGAGCGCGCCGTGTCAGCCCGCCGTCCACGGCGGCCGGGCTGCTACGCCAGGGTCGCCCCTGGATCAATCGGCTGCGGCTGAAGGTTCGGCGGCAGCTTCGCCTGGAGCCGCTGCCGTACAATCACGTAGCTGAGCGGAATCAGCGCCGTGGCCGCCAGCAAGATGCTCACCAGGAGGTAGTAGCGCGGGTAAAAATCCGAGCCGCCAGCGGCGAGCAGGCGCTGCCATGCGGCGTACAGCGTGAGCACGCGCAGCGGGGTTTCCAGCGCGGCGGTCAGCAGGTTGTTCAGCACGATGCCCGTGATCAGCGCGACAAACCACTGCCACTGCGCCCGCTGCGCCGTCCGCACCAGACCGACGTAAGCCGCGACACCGAAGGCGACGTTGCCCGCGTCAATCAGAATCTGGGCGGTGGTGCTCATCCAGACGTAGGGCGTGCCGTTGCGCTCGCTGATGGCCAGGGAGATGAACGACTGATGCAATGATAGCCCGCAAATCAGCAGCAGCGCCGCCGCGTAGGCGAGGATGCGAATCACCCGGAAGGTGGTCTTGCGGCTCAGCGCGATGGTGATGGCGAACGCCACCGGAATCAACACCATCTCCATCACGAACAATATCTTGACCGGCGCATCCATTGGACGCGGCTCCTCTCTGCTGCCAGCTACCCGCACAACACATGGCCGCTATTCTAGCGGGTTGGGGAGGATGACACAAGAGGGGAAAATGCTGAGTCGGGGAGTCCTCTCCCCCTGCCCCTCGCGTTCCTGCATGCGGGGGTCGCAGGTGTGGAAGCCTGCGGGCCGCAGTGGGGGATGGGAGCGCGAGTTTTGTCAGCTTTCGACGGCTTTGGCGCGGGCTTCGGCGTCGCGGGCGTCGTCTTCGCGGCCCATGGCGCGCAGGACCATGGCGGCGTTGGTCCAGGCGGGGACGTAGGTGGCGTCGAGGGTGAGGGCGTGCTGGCAGGCGGCCAGGGCGTCGCCGTAGCGTTGGAGCATGGCGAGCGCGCCGCCTTTGTTGCTCCATGCGGCGACGTAGGTGGGGTCGAGCGCGAGGGCATGATCGCAGGCTTCGATGGTCTCGGCATAGCGCTGGAGCTTGGCGAGCACGCTGGCTTTGCGGTTCCAGGCGAAGAGTTGCGTGGGGTCGAGGGCGAGCGCGCGGTCGCAGGCGATCAGCGATTCGTCGTAGCGTTGCAGGCGGAAGAGGGCGTTGGCTTTGCTGGTCCAGGCGGGGGCGAAGCTGGGACTGAGCGCGATGGCGTAATCGAAAGCGGCGAGCGCTTCGGCGTGGCGGTCGAGTTTGGCGAGCACCAGCCCTTTGTTGCGCCAGTAGTCGGCTGATTTCGGCTCGCGGGCCAAGGCGGCTTCATACGCCGCCAGGGCTTCGATGTAGCGTTGCAGGGCGGCGAGCGCGACGCCTTTGGTATTCCAGGCGAAGGCGGAATTGGGATCAAGGATGAGCGCGTGGTCGCAGGCTTCGAGCGCGGCGGCGTATTCGCCCGCACTGACCAGGGAGTTGCCCTTGCTGGCCCAGGCCATCGCGTACTTGGGGTCGAGGGTGAGGGCGTGGTCGAAGGCGTCGAGCGCTTCGTTGAGGCGCTGCGCCTGTTGGTACGCATGGCCCAGATGGAACCATGCCTGTGCAGAGTCTGGGTCAAGGTCGGCGGCGCGCTGAAAGAACTCCATCGCCTCGTCGTGCCGCCCCTGGGTTTCCGCCGCGACGCCACGCGCCAGCAAGCCTTTGGTGCTTTCGTCGTGCTCATCCCATTCGACGAGGCTGCCGGGCACGCTGGCCGCCTCTGGCGGCTGCGGAGGCTGCGGGACGCTGGCGGGGTTCACGGGAGCCAACGCGAGCGCGCGCAAGGTGCGGTGGATGGCCTCGGCGGGGGGATAGTGCTGGATGCTCAAGCTTTCGCGGGGGAGGAAGTCTTGCAGGAACATCCAGAGCGCGCCGTGGTCTACGGGCTGGGCCAGGACGGGCAGGAAGATGCGATTAGTATCGTGGCGCTGGTAGGCCGAAGCCCAGCTACACTCGGCGTAGACGCGCCCCGAACGCAGGGCCATCGGCGAGAGGATGACGATGAAGATGGGCCGCGCGCGCACTTCGACCTCAATCGCGGTCATGAGTTGGCCCAGGTCCAGGTTGCGTTCGTTATACCAGACATCGGCCCCAGCGCCGCGCAACGCCCGTACCATCTCGTGGCAGAAGGGGTCGTCTTCGTGGCTGTGACTGATGAATATACGCGCTGGGCTTCTGGGGGCCAGTTCCCTACCAGTTGAGACAGGAATCGTCATATCGCGAGCGGCGCCTCCGCCGAATGCCATCCACATCAGGTCGTGCCATGCGATGATACACCCAAATGTCCAGGCGGCGCACCTTTTCGGGCAGAATGGGGGACATGAGAGCGCCCAGCTTTCGCCACTAGCAGAGCAGAGGCTTCTCTGTGCGTTGCATCATGCGAGCCGGTTTGTAGTGGTTGGATCGAAGAGATGGAGCTTGGCGCTCTCCACGGTGAGCATGATATGGTCGCCTGGTTGCACGCGCACATGGGGTGGCAGACGCACCGTAGAACCCTGCGTTTCGGCGGCGCCCAGCATCAGCGCGCCGGGTATCTGCATATGGACGAGTTGCTCGTTGCCCAGATGTTCCGCGACCTCGACTGTGCCGGGTACGGTGTTCTGGGCGTGGTCAGTGGCGGGGCGGAAATCTTCTGGCCGGATGCCCACGACGACCGGGCGGCCTTCGGTGGTCGCCTCGCTCGCGACACGCTCCGCGAGCGCGTCGCCGATGGCAATCTCGCGCGTTTGGCTGTCGGCGCCGACATCTACATGTATGCCTGCGGCGCTACGTATCAGCCGCGCGTTGAAGAAATTCATCGCGGGGCTGCCGATGAAACCGGCGACGAAGAGATTGGCCGGGGTATCGTACAACTCCTGTGGGGTGCCCAACTGCTGGATGACGCCCGCGTTCAAGACGGCGATGCGGTCGCCCATGGTCATCGCCTCGACTTGATCGTGCGTGACGTAGACGAAGGTGGTGCCGGTGGTCTGGTGCAGGCGGGCAATCTCGGTGCGGGTCTGCACGCGCAGCTTGGCATCGAGATTGGAGAGCGGTTCATCTAGCAGAAATACCTGGGGGTCGCGGACCAGCGCGCGCCCCAGCGCCACGCGCTGGCGCTGGCCACCGGAGAGCGCCTTGGGCTTGCGGGCGAGATAGTCGGCGATGCCGAGCATTTCCGCCGCGCGCTCCACTCGTTGCTGGATTTCAGACTTTTCCACGTGCCGCAGCTTGAGGCTGAAGGCCAGATTCTCATAGACGCTCATATGCGGATAGAGCGCGTAATTCTGGAAGACCATCGCGATGTCGCGGTCTTTGGGGGCGACATCGTTGATCCGACGATCGCCAATATAGAGGTCGCCTTCGGTGATGTCCTCCAGCCCGGCGATCATCCGCAGGGCGGTGGATTTGCCGCAGCCCGATGGGCCAACCAGCACCAGAAATTCATGATCGCTGATCAGAAGGTTCAGATCGTTAATCACGGGCGCATTGCCGCCATAGCGTTTTGTCACGTGGTCAAAGCGCACCTCTGCCATATGGATCACCTCCCACTACGCAGTCTGTGGACGTCACCCGCTCACGCGGATCAGCCTTTGACGGAACCGGCCAGGATGCCGCGAACGAAGTAGCGTTGCAGGCTGAAGAAGACCAGCAGCGGCAAGGCCATCGAGATGAACGCGGCTGCTGTGAGTACCTCATAGTTCGAGCCAAACGAGTTGACGAGATTGGCGATGGTCACGGGCATCGGTGCGCGCTCTGGACTGCCACCTAAAAAGATGAGCGCCACCAGCAGATCGTTCCAGACCCACATGAACTGGAAAATGATCAGCGAGGCGAGGGCGGGCACGGCCAGCGGCAGCAGGATTCTGGAGAAGATGCGCAGATGCGAGGCACCGTCTATCGTTGCCGACTCGAAGAGGTCCGATGGCAGCGCGCCGAAGAAGCTGCGCAGCAGGTAGATGGCGAACGGCAGGCCAAAGGCGGTGTGCGCCAGCCAGATGGCCAGAAAGCTGCCGGTGATGCCGGCGGCGGTGAAGATCCCCAAGATGGGGATGAGCGTCATTTGGATGGGTACGACGAGCAAGGCGACGATGGTGAGGAAGATCCAATCGCGTCCAGGGAACTTCATCCAGGCGAAGGCATAGGCGGCGAAGGCGGCGACGAAGACGGGGATGATCGTTCCGGGGATGGAGATGATCAGGCTATTGATGAAGGCCTGCCCCATATCTTGCGCGCGCAGCACCTGCTGGTAGTTCTCGATGGTGAAGTTCCAGGGCGGCACCAGACCGTTCCACCAGCCGCTGCTCTGCGTGGCGGAGGCTGGGCGGAATGATGCGACGAAGAGGCCGAAAGTGGGCACGGACCAGATCAGGGCGATGAGCACGACGATGAAGGTGAGGATGCCGTTATTGGTCCAGCGCACCACCCGCTGGCCCGGCGAGGTGGGCGGCGGCGCCTTTGCCCATGCCGCAGGTTCGTTGGAGCCGGCCACATCGAGAGGAAGGCCGGATGAATCTTCGGGGTTGACGATGGTGCTCATCGCTGGGCCTCCTGTTGCCGGAACCGGCGGATGTTGTAGAGCATGATCGGAATGATGGCGATCAGCAGCAGCACGGCGAGGGCGCTGGAAAGCCCGAAGTTGCCGAAGTTGAACTGCTGCTGGTAGTACTCAACGGCGACGACATTCGTGCGGAAGTTGCCGCCGGTCATGACGTAGACGATGTCGAAGATTTTCAAGAGATTGATAATCATCGTCGTCGCCACGACGGCAATCGTAGGGGCAATCATGGGGACGATGATGCGAAAGAAGATGCGTACTTCGCTGGCGCCATCCACACGCGCTGCCTCTAGAATCTCGGCGGGGACGCCCTTGAGCGCCGCTGAGAGAATCACCATGCAGAATCCCGTCCACATCCACACGTAGACGGTGATGAGGGCGAAATTGTTGATGGTTGGATTGATGAGCCAGGCTTGCGGCTGCACGCCGAAATTGGTGACGAAGGCGTTGAGTAGCCCGGTCTGCGCTTGGCCCGGTGGCGCGTACTGATAGACGAAGCGCCAGATGACGCCCGCGCCAACGAAGGAAATGGCCATGGGAATGAAGATGGCGGACTTCGCGATGCTCTCGATGCGTACCCGATCCACCAGAACGGCGATCACCAATCCCAGGAAGACCGTCGCCACTGTGCCGACGACCAGCCAGAGCAGGTTGTTGCGCAAGACCAGCAGCATGCGTGGGTCGGTGAAAATACGGCGGTAGTTCGTCAGCCCGGCGAACGCCGAGGAATCGAAGTTCAAGAGGCTGAGCCAGATGGTGTTGATGACAGGGTAGAGCAGGAAGATGGCGACGAATAGGATGGCCGGGGCGATCCAGAGCCAGGGCACGAGCGCGCCGCCTCGCCGTGCCCAGCGTTCCCCGGAACTCTTCGGTCTATTCGCTCGCGTATATAGGGTCGTTGCCATAGATCTATCCCCTCGTGGTTCGGTTCCTAGTTGTCGCGGATGAGCGGCGGAGCGGCTTCATTGGGAGCCAGACGCGGAGAGCCAGACGCGCCGCCCATGCCGCTGGCAAGTCGCGCGGCGAATCGTTTGCTAGCTCTGATAGGATTGCTGCGCGACGCCTTCGATATCTTGCAGCACGCTATCGAGCTGGCTCTGGTCGCCGATGTAGGTCAGCATGCCTTTCCACCATTCCTGCTGAACCGCTGGTGGCATGATGTCGCCCGCGCCGAAGCGGAAGATGGGCGCGGCAACGAGCTGGCTGGCGGAGTCTTTGGCGACGACGTTGGGATAGGCGCTGAGATCCACGGATTTGTTGACCGAGGTGAAACCACCGCGCTTGACCCATATCGTCTGCGCGGCGGCGGTCTCCAGATAGGTCACCAGGTCGCGCACGCCGTTGTTGTTCTTCATCGCCACGACAACATCCGCGCCACCCGTCACCGCGCCCTGATAGGTGGGCGTGATGGTCGGGAAGGCGAAGAAGTTGAAGCCTGTGCCTGGTTGCAGGCTGGGGAACTGTGTGGTGATGAAGCCTGCGGTGAAGTCGCCCAGGTAGTACATGTATGCCTCAGGTGGGGTCTTGAATGGCGGGTAACTGGCGTCCTGGAAGCCGGTGGCCAGTATGGCTTGGGGCGCGCCGTTGATGTAGTGGTTGCCGCCGGCGATGCGGCCAAAGGTCTGGAACGCGGTCTTGATGCTCGCGTCGGTCCACGGGATCTTGTGAGCGACCCATTGATCGTACATATTGGGGCCGGACTGGTTGAGATAGATCTGGGCCACCCAGTCGCTGGCGGGCCAGCCGCTCGCCGCCGCGCTGGACACGCCCATGGACCACGGATATTTGCCGCTGCCCGCGATCTGGTCTGAGAGCGCGGTGAGTTGGTCCCAGGTTTGTGGAACCTGATAGCCGTTACTCTGGAATTGGGTGGGGCTGTACCAGATGGTGGCCTTATTGGCGGCTTTGTAGAAGATGGCGTAGAGCTTGCCGTTGTAGGTGCCCAGGTCAATCCAGGGTGTGGCATAGTCGGCGCGCACCTTGTTCATATCGAGGAAGGTGTCCAGCGCGATCAGCTTGTTCTGGCTGGCGAGTTGCTGCATCTTGCCGGGATTGGGCAGAATGGCGAGGTCTGGTGGATTATTGCCACGGATGCGGGTGGTGAGGACGGCATCGAGGTCGCGGGTGGCTTCGATGTTCACCGTGATGCCAGATGCTTGCGTAAACGGCGCGACGACTGCTTTGAACGAGTCTTGCTCTTCGCCACCCCAGGTGGTGAGTAGATTGACCGAGGTGACCTTGGCGGCGCTGGTGGTTCCGCCGCAGGCGGCGAGCAAGGTGGAGGCGGCGCTGACGGTCAGACCGAGGGCGAAGGCGCGCTGAAAGAACTGGCGTCTGCTGAGGCCGCGCTGCGTATATTCCTCTACGAGCTGATCTACGGTGTCGTTCTCGCGGCGATCGAGGTCTGCTGGCGGGCGATCATAGCTGGGCATGCGGTTCCTCCATTCGCATCACGTACACATGGCCTGGTATTGGGCCGGCGGGAACGGGGAACAGATTGCGGGAGCGCGCAGGCGCGGCGGCTGATCGTCGTGGCGGTTCGCAGAGCGCCGCTGCTTAAGAGCAAGCCCGCGCTTAAGTTCGTCGTTTGTCCGCTAGTACGAGACTGCTTGCAAATCCTATGCCTCGGTTGCCGCAATGTGTCTTTGACGGTCCGTGACAGCCCTTGATGGTCATTCCTATGGAACCGCGATCCCTGCATCACAGACGAGCATATGCGGTACGCATGTATGGTGCTATCCAGAGGGAATACGTACGCTGAGTGAAGACGGCCACGCTCCACAGCAGGACCGTGCCGTGGGGCGTGGTAGTTGGCGCGCGTTGGCGCAGGCGCTAGAGGTAGCCCAGGTTTTCGAGGCGTTCTTTGATGCTGGCCTCTTCTTCTTCGGTGACGGCGTATTCATCGGCGTTGAAGGCGCTGGGGCCGCCAGCGGCGACGGTGACCAGGTCGGCTTCGGACGCATAGACGCCGGGCTGCACCGCGCCTTCCATCCAGTCTGGCGCGGCGAGGCCCAGCCCGCGCAACGCGGTGGGGGCCATGTTCAGCAGCAGCGCGTTGTCTACCTCTGCGCCAGCGTTGATGCCGGGGCCAGCGGCGATCATGATGCCATAGTCGTCGTGCCAGCCGCTGAGCGGTCCGCGCACGTCGTCTTTGGTGAGCTTGGTGAAGAAGGGCGGCTCCGGGTTGATGCCGACGCGATACATCGGGTGCAGGCGCATGATGATGTCGGGCACTTGCTCCATGTATGTGCCGGGGAAGATCTCTTCGCGGCGGTAGACGCCGAGCATGAGCGGTTCGTTGGTGTCGGGTGTGCGGAGTTCGCGGAGACCGGCGATGATCTTGTCGCGCAGTGCTTCGTATTCCTGGCCTGGCTGCACGATGCCCTGCGGCTGGCGTCCGGCGAGGTTGATCACGACGCCCTCGGCCTGGGTGACGATCTGGAAGCGGTATGCGCGGGTCTTTTCGGGGTCGAACTTGGTGCCGCTGTCGGCGACCTCGTAGACGCGATCCATCACGCCGCCGAGACCGGCTTTCTTCACGACGGCGGCGGGCACTTTCAGCGCGGGTGAGATTCTGCGGAACCACGCCTGTTCTTTCATCTCGCGCACGGGGAAACGCTTGAGGCGCTTGATGGCGGCACGAGTGAGGCCGTAGCCCGCCTTGGCAGCGCCGCCGCTGACCGGCACAAAGTAGCCCTGCTCAGCCAGCCAGGCGTTGAGGTGGAAGGCGTTGGGGGCGGAGACGGTGCCGCCGTGGTCTGAGACCACGAGCACGGTCGTCTCTGGGCCAGCGTACTTCAGCAGGCGGGTGAGCGCTTCGTCCAGCGCGATGTACATGCGGTCAATATAGTCGCCGTAGCGCGCGGCGTCGGCTTTGGTGTAGGCGGGGCTGCGGTCGTCGGAGTAGCGCATGAAGTAGTGATGCGCCCAGTCGGACTCCATGAAGACGGTCATGAAGAGGTCTGGCTGCTCGTTGGTGAGCACTTCTTCGCAGATCTCGGTCTGGCGGGCGATATGATGCTTTGACCAATCGAGCCGCTTCACGGGGTCGAGGGTCCAGGTGACGCCGGTGAGGTTGCCCCAACGCGCGGCACGGTCGCGCGGGAAGGCGCAGGCGGACGAGCCAGCGGGCGCGGGATAGCCGGAGAACATGACGCCGTTGACCGGCCACGCGGGGAAGGTCATCGGAACGTGAATCGAGGCGACTTTCATGCCTGCCTTGCCGGCGATGTCGAAGATGGTTTTGCCCTGGCGCGCATCTGAGAGGGTGGGCGAGCCACGACGGCTGTACTTGGTGAGTTCCAGTTCGTAGAAGTTGAACGCGCCGTGGTTGCCGGGGGTCATGCCGGTGAAGCAGGTGGGCCACGCCGCTGAGGTATGGGGCGGATAGATGGACTCCAGCGGGGCGCTGGCGCCGCGCTGCATCAGCGCGGCGAGGGCGGGGGCGCGGCCTTGCTCGGCAAGGGGGCGCAGGAAACGGAAGGTGGCCCCATCGAGGCCCAGAATCATTACACGTGGTGGCATAGCACGGTCTCCTCCACAAACACTCCAACAAACACTCCAACAAACACTCCACAGGTTCTTCTATGCGGCTCAGTCGTCTTGGGTTTCGTCGTCACCAGACGAACGTTTGCGTTCAGTTAAGCGTAACGGTATCGAGAGCTTCCCGGTGCCGCGGCGCGCGGGCGCCACAGGCGCATCAGCATCCCCGGCGAGTGCGGCGTATTTGGCCTCGGCTTCGCGCTCCAGTTGTTCGGCGTAGGTGTTCCAGATGGAGACACGCCAGAGGGTCAGGGTTTCCTGGGCATCGAAGCTTTCATCTATCACTGGCGGTTCATCGAGCCGCTGCTCAAGGATCGAGGTTTCCTCCCAGCGGGTGACCGCATGGTCTACGGCGGCGCGGGTGCGGTCGAGATGGCGTCCGGCTACTTTCTCGATGATGCGCAGCGCGCCATTGCGGAGCACGCGGTCGGTGAGCAGGCATTCCACCGCGTAGACGACGCCGAAGAGGAGAACGCTCAAGAGCAGGGGCAGCCACTTGCCGGCGAAGGTGTGTGGCGTGCCTAGCGGATGCGCGCTGAGTTCGGTGAGCGCGCCCCAGGCGAGCGCTCCGGCGACGCCCGCGAGCAGCAGCGGCTGGACCACGGCGCGGAAGAGCCGCTGGGCGCGCAGGCCGGTGAGGCTGCGTATATAGGCCACGCCGACGATGGTCGCGCAGATTTTGCCAGCGGTGAAGAGCGCGGCGGTGCCGACGATGCCGAACTTGAGCGGGGCAATGGCCAGGAACGGCAGCGCCAGGGCAAGCTGCAAGCCGGAGATGCGCCAGAAGATGCGGGCGCGTCCGGTGCCGTTGCAGAAGTTGCGCGTCACCAGGAAGTACGAATGCGCGAAGCCGTAGACGGCGAGAATCTGGAACGGCAGGAGCGCGGTATCCCATTTGTGGCCGTAGGCCGCATGCAGCGCCGCCGGGCCGATCAGAATTGAGATAAGCGCAAGCGGCGCCGCATAGTAGCTGACGTAGCCGAGGGTGGTGTAGACGGCGGTGGCCTGCGCTTCGCGGCTGCCCTGGGCCTTGGAGAAGACGGGCAACACCACTGCCGCGACCACGCCTTCGGTGAGCACCTTGGCCGGGAAGTAGCCCAGCAGGAAGGCGAAGGCATAGGAGCCGAGCGCCGCTGCGCCAAGCACGCGGCCTACGGAGGCGTTATCGAGGTTGGTGAAGAAGAAGACCAGGAGCGACCCGGCGAGTACGTAGCGTCCGTAGCCGAGCAGCTCGCGCAGCAGGCGCGGGTCCCAGCGTGGGCGCGGGCGGTAGTCGGAGATGACATAGAGGCCGATGGTCCAGAAGCCATAGCCGACGACCTGGGCATAGCCGACGCAGAGCGGCCCGATGCCCGCTAGCGCCAGCCCGACGGAGAGGACGGCGACGATCAGCGGCTTGGAGATTTCGAGCCACATTTTGCGCCGGAAGCGCAGTTCTTTCTCGAAGAGGGTGTCGGGTACGGAGCCGATGGAATCTATGAAGAAGGCCAGCGTGGTGAGCCGCAGCACGCCCGCGCTCTCTGGCGACTGGAAGAAGAGGCCGATCTTGTCGGCGCCGATCCAGGCCGCGCCACAGAGCAGCGCGCCGATGGTGATGGAGACGAAGATGATCTGGTCGGCGGATTCGCGTACCCGTGTGGGGCGGTGAATCAACGTCTGGAAGACGAAGGCGTTGCGGGCGACGGTGGCGGCGGTGGTGACGATGATGGCGACGCTGATCGCGCCGTATTCGGAGCGCGCCAGAATCGCGGCGAGCAGGAGTTGCGAGAGGGTGTTGGCGGTCTGGCCCGCCGCCGTGGATGCGGTCAGCGCGAGCAGCGATTCGACGACGCGCTTGCGGAGATTCTGTGGCTGCCCGCCGTGGCGCTTGCCGTGCGTGGGTGTGGCCGGAACCGGGGCATCCACTGGCATGCCGGTTTGTCCAGGCTCGACCCCTAACGTTTGAGACATGAGCGATTTCCCCCCCGCACAACTTCCCGACACTCCCACCAGGGGGCCATCGTCGTATGATTTGCCGCGTGCGGCGTGCGAGTCTATGAGCCGCGCGCCCGCCAGGATTGCCCGTGGGCACGTGCCCTGAGCGCGAAAACGAACGAGCAGCGCGAGTACGGCGAGGCTGGTGGCCCGATGGGCAGCGGCGCGAGCGGCGCGCTACTCGATGGCCACCAGCCCCTTCTTGATGGCATAGAGGACCGCTTGCGAACGGTCGTAGATGCCGAGTTTGCGATAGATATTGCTTACGTGGTTGCGAACCGTTTTTTCGCTGACGCCCAACTCGTGCGCGATCTCTTTGGCCGCCAGCCCGCGCGCAAGCATGGCGAGCATTTGCAGCTCGCGGGGTGTGAGGCCGTCGTAGACCTGGCTCTGCTCTGGGCGCTGTTTGCTGAGTAGCTCGACCACTTGCCGTGTGACGCCTGGATCTATCACCTGTTCGCCATTGGCGACGGCGATGATGCCTGCGGCGAGCGCGGCGGGAGTGGCGTCTTTGAGCAGATAGCCATCGGCGCCGACCATCAGCCCTTCGACGACGTAGCCGTCATAGATGAAGGAAGTCAGGATGATGACGCGGACCGCTGGCCAGCGCGCCTTGATCTCGCGGATGGCCTGGATGCCGTCCATCACGGGCATGCGAATGTCAATGAGAATGATGTCGGGGTGGAGTTTGCCCACCAGATCGAGCGCATCCTGCCCGTTGCCGCCGCGCCCGATGACTTGGATGCGGGTGTCTGGGCTGAGAAGGGCGATGATCCCCTCGCGGAGCAGCGTCTGGTCATCTACGACTACCACGCGGATCGGCGGATCCGCGACCATGCTGTGCGCCTGACTCATGCCACGCCTCCCGGTTGTATGCGCCGCTTTGCGCGCCGCGCACCCGTTTGCGCTGGTATCACTCCGTCCTCTTTGACGCGCGGCACAGGCGGCGTAAGCGTGTCGCCGTCGCGCCGCCAGGGAACCGCTAGCTCAACGCAGGCGCCGCTGGCTGGGCTGGACGTGATGGTGAGCCAGCCGCCAAGACGCCGCACACGCTCGTGCATGCCGGCGATGCCGTGGCCGCCACCATCGGTGGCGGCGCGTGCGTGGGCCACAGCATCGCCTGCGAATCCGACACCGTTGTCAGTAATGATGACGCGCAACTGCTCAACATCGCACTGCACTAGGACCGTCGCTTCGGTGGCATGGGCGTGGCGCTCGATGTTGGTGAGCGCCTCGCGCACGAGCAAATACAGCGCTGTCGTTATGTCGAGCGGCAAATCATCGGGCCAGCCGTCGTCGAGCAGTGTGAGCCGCAGACCCCGGCTGCGCGCCTGCGGCGCGACGTAGGTGCGCAGGGCGTCGGGCAGGCCGAGCCGCGCGTGTGGATGCCCATCGTGGATGCCCGCCAGTGTCGCGCGCAATGCGTCAAGCGCCTCGCGAGCGAGGTCTTTCCAGGCGGTGGCGTAGGCCTCGACCATGCCCCGTGTCACGGGCTGCGCTGGCGCGGCCAGCGATGCTTCTAATCCGATGACCAGCGCGCTGAGCGGCTGGATGACGGTATCATGCAGTTCGCGTGCGATATCGCGGCGCTCGGCTTCGCGAATCGCGACGGTGGCATCATGCGCCGTCTGTCTCTCTTTGCGCGCGGTAGACCTGCGCATGCTCGTCTCCCCCACACCACTTCGCCCTGATAGGCGTGCCGCAATTCGCATCTACACGATAATCTACTCCGCCAGCATGCTGAACGGCGGCCCCATGACGAGGATTCCACGGAGTTCGCCATGCGTAACACGGGTGGCGCCCGCGCTTCCCCATACGCATTTCGGCTCACTCCTGTTGTTATACGCGACTTTTCGCCAGACTGCCAGACGCAATCTGTGGCGCAGAGCGCGGAAACGCGCGGAGATCTCGCGCGGATGCCGCCCGCCCGCTGCCGCCTCTGCCGGGAATCTATCGCGAGGCGATGCAAACAAATGCGTAGCGTATTGCACCATAGAGGGAAACGGATAGCTTGTTCGGAGGTAACTTCCTGGGTACGGGTGGGCGTGAGCGCATGTGCGCTGTGTGCGATGAGCGCCGCGTCGCGCGGACCATGGCGCATGGAATGGTTGTGGTGTGCCTTGTGCGCCTCGCGGCCATCAATGTCTATCACTGGCTGGCATTTACGAGATGAGGCGGAAGCTGTGTCGCGCCACGAGCAGACTATGACCAAGTGGCATCCTACAGTGCCGAATACTACTCTCTTGTCACAGCAAGTGGTAGCGCGAGAATGTGGCCAAATATCAAGCCCAGCATTATGGTTGCTCGCAGGTCGTAATGGCGCTGTTTAGCGGATTTTGTGTGATGACGCTTGCATTTTGGATGGTGTTTCCTGTACACTCATTTCCAATCACACAGGGGTATCACCGTGTGCTCCTACAAGTGAGAGGAGAGAGGCAGTGGCGGAGTCGAGCGACTACAGTACACCTGGCGCTGGCAGTGCGCCCGCAGCACCCGCCATGCCCGCAGCGCCTGTCGCGAGCGCACCTATTACAAGCTACGCGGCTGGTGAAGAGCACGAGGGGCTGGCCGCTACCTTTCTGCGGCGGCGCATTCAGCTTGGCACGCTCGACCGTTCGATGCGGCTGCTGATCCTACTGGCGACCACCATGTTCGGGTTGCTCGCCCTCGTTCTGATTATCGGTGTGCCCTCGATCCAGTTGATTACGCTGGTCATCGGTGGCGCGCTGGCGCTCGGCTGGAGCTTCCTGCTGGCGGGCGCGCTGTATGCGACGTGGCCGTTCCGCTTCGCCATTGTCGCGCTGCTTACGGTCACGCTCGGCTATGCGCCGCTGAGATGGCTTCTTGCCAATGGCTTCGCTGACCCCGCCTCACGGCTGCTGCGTTTCGCGGAACTGGGGATCGTGGTGGGCATCTGGCTGTGGGCTATTGGGATGTCGGTGTTCGGATGGCTGCGCCGCCGCCGGCCCGCAGTGTCGTTTCGAGCTGGCCTGACGTTTGGCGCGGTGCTGACGCTGATGCTGGGTTTTCTGGAAATCGAATTGACCCTCGCTCATGGCGCGCTCTTCACCGGCAGCGATACCATTCGCTTCCAGTTGACGCAGTTGGGCAGCCTGATTCTCATCTTTCTGGTGTGGGCGAGCACTGATCTGGTCGAATGGAGCTTCGCCACCGCCAACACCGCTATTGGACTGATGCGACGCCGCACAGGGATCCCCATCTTGCCGCCAGTGGCGACGGCTGGCGCGCTGGTGATGTTGGTACTGACGGTTCACCAAATACAAACCGGTTCCTATCGCATCAGTTGGATGGCATTGCTGGTGGATCTGGTCATTGTGGCGTTGCTGGCGCTGGGGCTCTGGCTGTTGCTGCGCTGGGTGCGGATCGAGCGCGCGACTCCGGCGCAGGCGCCCGCGCTGGCGCTGATCTGCGGCGCGGTGATCATCGAGGGCGTGCCGCTGCTGGAGATCGCGCTGCAACGCGGCTGGTATGAGCGCTTTTCCGCTGATACACTCTCGGTCAGCCGGTCGGCGGTGGAATGGCTGATCAATCAGGTGTTTCTTCTGCTGCTGTTGCCGGTGGGGTTGGCGCTGCTGGCTGTTGGGCGCTCGCGGCGCAGGAGTTCCGCTGTGGTGTGGGGCGTGATGCTCGTCGTGCTGGCGCTCTCGCAGATTGTGATGAACCTCAGCGTGTATCTCGTCGCGCTGGGCTTGCCGCTGATCTATGTGCCCGACCCGGTGGATCGAAACATACTCAAGATTGCGACCGCCATTGCCATACTCGTGCTGTCGCTGGCGCTCGTCGTCCGGCAGCGCTGGACCCCCGCCAGCCAGCGGCTCCTGGCCGCGCTCAGCGTGTTCCTCATCAGTCTTCAGATTTTCGATTGGCTCATTACGCTCGCCTACCAGTTTCAGTTGCTGCAAGTACGCATTGCGTTGTTTGGCGCGGTGGCGTTTCTGGCGACCATCGTTTGGGATTTCATCATGTCTGGCGAAGAGATTACCAACCAGGCGAGCCGCCGCCTGCCGCGTGAGGCGCGCGTCTTCCTCTATCTCGGCTACACCTTGATCGCCGCGGTGGCAATCGTGTACTTCTCGCTGGGCAGTGCGGTGTCGCGGAACATCTTTTCGCTTGAGCAACTGCTCGCTTCGCTTATCGGGTGGTATCAACTTGGTGTGCCGTTGATTGTGGTGTTGCTGATTCTGTTGCTGATGCGCGCCCGCGAGCCGCTGCCAATGCCAGAGGTTCCGCGATCACCGCGGCGCGAGCGCCTGGCGTGGTGGGGCGCACTGGGCGCGAGTGGCGCTATGGTCGCGCTGGTCGCGGTGCTCATCATTGCCGGATTAGCGCCGCGCCTGTCGCATCTCTCGTATCGCTCGCCCTCCGCCGGTTGCGAGGGCAACAACTATGCGCTCTGGCTCACCAGCAACGCCAGCGTGGGCGAGCGGTGCGGCTTGCACAGCATGACGCTGACCTTTGGGAAGGGTTTTAGCGGTATGACGATGCAGGTGCCACATCGCTTTCCCGCGAACTTCGATCTCTCCGTGCGTGCGGACCTCACGCACATTGGTGATGACGATTGTTTGTTCATTGTGGATTATGCCGTGCCGTCAGGCGCGTATGTATACGATGCCATCATCCCGACTACGCAGCAGCAGGACACCTACTTGTATGGCGTGTGCGCCAGTGGCGCCGTCGAAATCGTCCGCGAGGACCAGACTGCCGGAAGCACAGCGCCGGCAATTGTGACGCTCGCCAATGGCGTCATCGCTACGCCGGTGACGCAGGTCGCCCTGCATGTACACTCGCAAGGCTGGTTTCGCACGTTCGACATCAACGGCACACAACTGAACACCAGTGATGATGTGTATCTCGGCACGAATATGCTGGCGCTGGCCGCGAACCGGAGCCAGCAGACGCCAGGGTCGGTGGCTTTCAGCAATTTCGTTTTCACGCCGCTGGATCCGCTGCCTGAGCAGTCGCCGCCAGCGCCGCCGCCGGGTTTCCGCACGTATGTCTCGTCCAATACGGTCTGGTCTATTGGCTATCCTGAAGAGGCGGATATTGCGAAGAACACGCTTACCGCGCAGGGCATCACCGCGCAGACGGTGCAGTTCGCGATGGTTGGGGTGGATGACGCCGCCCTGACCGTGTATGACATTCCGCAGGTCATCGCCAGCGACCAGGCGCAGGGCATTGCTAGTTCGCTGATTCAGGCGTTCGGCGCGACCGATGTGCGCTATACACAGTCGTGGACGCCCGTTACCTATGCGGGGCTGGGATGGCAGCGGCTGACCATGACCGCGACGGTTGGCGGTGAGCAGTTCAAGATCGTCGTGCTGTATCACGTCCATGGGGCGCGTTCAATCGTGCTGGGCGCGGCGGCGCCGATTGACCAGTACGCGGGCTACGATACGTCTGATTTCACGCCGATGGTCAATACGTTCGCATTTCTCTCGTGAAACCGTGCGCTCACCAGTGCGCTAGAAGGATGAGCTGTACGGAGCCTTGCGTTTTGGGGATAGCGAGGATATGCTTGCCGCAGATGGGCGTTTGCGACGCTGTGCGCCCAAAAGGAGGGCACTATGACGGCACGCTCTGAACGCCCCGACGCGGCACAGACAGCGGCGACGCTCTCGCGCCGGGATGCGTTGAAGGCTGGCGCGGTGGGCATGGCCTGGCTGGTGGGGCTTGGGCATCTGACCCCTAGTATCATCCGTGAGCTTGAAGGTCTGGCACAGGGCAGGCCGATGACCGGAACACGGTTGGCTGGCATCCTGCGGGCCGAGCGTATTCGATGGAACACATTGCTGGCCCAGGTTGGTATGGTTCGCATGGAGACGCCGAATGTGGAGGGTACGTGGTCGGTGAAGGAGATCGTCGCGCATCTCACCTGGTATGAGCGCGCGGTTGTGGAAGGCGCGCGGCAGGTGATGAGCGGGGGACGTTTTATGCGTCCTGGGCAAGAGGACGGTGGAATGGATGAGCGCAACGCCCGCATCGCCGCCGAGAGCCACGCGCGCCCGGTGGGTGATGTGCTCGCCGAGGCGGACGCGACGTTCGGACACCTGTTGGCGATGATAGAAGCGTGCCCGAATGACTTGCTGAATGACCCTAATCTGCTGGGGCTTCCCGATGATATTCCGCCGTGGATGCGCGTGGCGAACAACTCGTATGGCCACTACCGGGAGCATGAGGCGGCGATTCGGGCGTGGCTAGCGGAGACGGCGCGGTCCGCATAGACGGCAATGCAACACTGTTGCGGCACGCCTCAGCATGGGAATGATATGAGACGCCCGGACACGGCTGCGTTGCCGACATCCGGGCGTTCTGCTGCGTATGGGCATCTGGTGGACGCCCGTTTACTGGGTTAGCTGGCGACGGGCGCGCCCTGCATCGCGGTGATCAGCACGCGGGCGACTTCGGGGCGGCTGAACTCCGGCGGGGGCGTCTGGCCGGCGCGGAGCATGGTGCGAACGGCGGTTCCGCTGAGAATCACATGGCTCTCTGCGCCATGGGGGCAGGTCTTGGTGGAGGCCATGCTGCCGCAGGTCTTGCAGAAGAACGAGTGCTCGAAGAAGAGCGGGGTGATGCCCAGCTTGTCGCGGTCGAATTCGGAGAAGATCTCTTGCGCGGCGTAGGTGCCGTAGAAGTTGCCGACGCCGGCGTGGTCGCGCCCGACGATGAAGTGGGTGCAGCCGTAGTTCTTGCGTACCAGCGCGTGGAAGATGGCCTCGCGCGGGCCAGCGTAGCGCATGCGCGCGGGGAAGGTGCCGAGCAGCACGCGGTTCGCCGGATAGTAGTTTTCGAGCAAGACCTGATAGCATTGCATGCGCACATCGGCGGGCACGTCGTCTTCTTTGGTCTCGCCAACGAGCGGATGCAGGAAGAGACCTTCGACGATTTCCATCGCGCATTTCTGGATGTATTCGTGCGCGCGGTGAACGGGGTTGCGCGTTTGGAAGCCGACGATGGTTTTCCAGCCACGCGCCGCGAAGGCCGCACGAGCCAGCATCGGGCTGGCGGGGAACTCTGGGAACGGCCCCAGCGTCGGCGGCGTCAGCAGCCAGATCGGCCCACCCAGCAGCACGTCGCCCTGCTCGTTCAGCGCGCGGACGCCGGGATGGCTGGTGTCTTCGGTGCGGTAGACCATCTGCGCTTCGTGGGCTTTGTCGTAGGTGAATTTCTCATGCAGTTCCAGCAGGGCGCGGTCGTTGCCGTCGCTATCGCGCAGCACGACGGTCGTGCCTTCCTTCAGCCCGTCCGCCACTTCGCTGGAGACGGCCAGGGTGATGGGCAGCGACCAGGGCAGCCCGCTGGCCAGGTGCATGGTATCCACTACGGAGCGGTAGTCCTGGCTGGTCATGAAGCCGGCCAATGGGCTGAACGCGCCGACGGCGATCAGGTCGAGGTCCAGAAATACCCGACGTCCGACGGTCAGCGAGGGCAGGCTTGTGACCACCTCAGACCAATTTTGCACGTCTTCTGTCGGCATAACACGGTTGATCAGAGCGCCACCGTGCGGCTGCGCTGTCATAGGTTGTTCCTCTCCACATAGATAAAGTGTTTCGGCGGTGGCTGGCAGAGTTGGTGGCTGCCGTGCCGCCGCAGGCGTCAGTTCGCGGTGATGCGTGGGCCGCGCGGCAACGGAGATGGCGACGACATCGGTAGGCCCAGATGGCCGAGATAGGCGCGGGTCCAGGGATCGAACAGACTCGTGTCGAGGCTGGGATCGAGCTGCCCAACGAGATCGGCCAGCGCGCTGACATGGCGCTGGCGCTCGTCGTCGGTGCGCGATCCCGCGATAGCCCAGACGAGATTGGTGACGAACTGGCGTTCAAGCGCCGCGCGTGGTGACTCGAATCGGTTCGATCTGTTCATAGCGGCCAGCCTTCCCCGCAGCGTCGCAGGATGTCATGCGCTAATGACTAGCGCGCCGTCCAGCCCGTCTGGCTGGGGCACGCGCATCAGATTGTAGACGGCGGGCACGACGTCTTCCATCGTGAGGGTGGACTTGACGATGTCGTGGCCGGAGACGTAGAGCAGGGCGTCGTCGAAGGTGTGCTCGCCGATGAGCACATCGCCCTTATAGGTCAGATGTTCACGGTCCATCGCGCCCTTGAAGGCGTAGCCCGTGGTGGGCGAGATCACCAGGTCCGGCGCGTTCTGATAGTTTTCGCCGTGGTAGATCTCTTCGCGTTTGTAGACGCGCTGGACCATCTTTTCGCCGGTGTCGGGGTCGCGCAGTTCCAGCAGTTCGTCGCTGAGCTGCTGGCGCACGCGCTCGTAGTCCGCGCCCGGCTCGACGCTGCCGCGCGGCTCGCGTCCGCGCAGATTGATGAAGACGCGACCGGGGTCCATGCTATAGGCGCGGGTGGCGGGAGTGATGCTGGCGATGCTCGGCGGCTTGCCGGGCGCTGGCTCGGTGGAGAGCCAGCCGTTCTCGCGCAGCCACGTGTTCAGGTAGACTTCTTTGCGGACGGTGCAGAAGCCGTGGTCGGAGAGAATCACCAGCGTCGTGTTCTCATCCACGCGCTCCCAGACCTGGCCGAGAATCGTGTCCACCTTTTCGTAGAAGTCGTAGAACTGCGGCGCCCAATAGGGGTCGTTGTTCTCCATGTACTCCCAGAAGAAGTGGTGCAGCCGGTCGGTCTCCATGATGTGCGACATGAAGAAGTCCCACGGCTCGCTATCCATTAGCTCGAACATCACCGCTGCGCGGCGCTCCAGCACGTGGTGCAGTTCTTTCATGAAGTCGTCTTTGTTGCGGCGGGCGATAGCGGCGTCGGCGTCAATCTTGTAGCCCATCTGCTGCAAGCGCCCGGCAAGCTCCTTGGGATAGGTGGCTTTCTCCAGGCTGGGCGAAAGGAAGCACGAGACCATCAGCCCGTTAACCTGCCGTGGGGGGTAGGTCACGGGGACGTTCATCACCACGACTTCCTTGCCCGCCTTGCTCAGTTCGCACCAGATTGGCTCGCGCTTCATGGTGCTGCTGTTGGGCAGGAAGACATCGTAGGTGTTGAGACGGCGATCCACGAAGCCATAGATGTTGTGCTTGCCGGGATTACAGCCGGTCATGAAGGATGACCACGCGACCGACGAGACGAACGGCCACGAGGAGTTCAGCGGGCGCACCGTGCCCGCCTGAAAGATACGCGCTAGATTGGGCATGCGCCCTTCGGCGATCTGGCGCATCGCGAAGCTATAGGGCACGCCGTCAATGCCGATAGCCAGCACCCTGCGCGCTCCACCACCTGGCGCGGATTGGCGCCGCGCAAACCACTGCATTGTCTTCTACCCCTTCTTCGCGAGGCCCAAACCCTGCGCGTCCGCGATGTCTGTGGGATGCGGCCAGCGTACCGTGAGGGCATCGCGCTAGCCGCACAATGTTACCAGGCCAAGCTGAGTTTTAGCTTAGCGTTCGCGCTACATATAGCCCAGGTCTTCGAGCCGCTTGGAGACTTCGGCCTCTTCCTCTTCGGAGTAGGCGCTTGAAGAGGACGGCGCGCTGGAGACCGGCACGGCCACCGCTACGGGCGCTGGCTCTGGCGCGGCTTTGGGCGCGGGCGTGAGGTAGCCATGCGCTTCGAGCCAACTGACGATGTCGCCCGCACTTTCCTCTGGTGTGCGCCCCTCGGTCTGCACGACGATCTCCGCGCTGGCTGGCGGCTCGTAGGGATCGGAGACGCCGGTGAACGAAGGAATCTCGCCAGAGATTGCCTTCTTGTAGAGGCCCTTCACGTCGCGCCGCGCGCACTCTTCGAGCGAGGTGGCGATATAGACTTCGACGAAGGCGGGGATGTTGGCCCGCACCTGCTCGCGCGCCTGGCGATAGGGCGAGATGGCGGTGGCGATGGCGACGACATCGTTGCGCGTGAGCACTTCGCAGACCCAGCCGATACGCAGAATGTTCGTATCGCGGTCTTCGCGGCTGAAGCCGAGACCTTTGCTCAGGTGGGTGCGCACTACGTCGCCATCCAGCATCTCAACCTTGTTACCGCGCTCGCGGATGGTCTGCTCGACGATCTCGCCGATGGTTGTTTTGCCCGCGCCCGAAAGGCCGGTGAACCAGAGTGTGAAACCACGACTCATACCCAATGAACCTGCTTTCCGCACCAAAAAACTACAGGAGAACGCTGTGGCACGCGCCACACTTTTGCGGACCTTAGACGTTAGCCGATATGGACGCCCGCGGGAATGGGCACCGCGTGCTGGATCGGCGTGCCGCGCATATCGGCTGGCACGGGCACATCCAGCGCTTCGAGAATCGTCGGCGCGACATCCATCAGGTGGCGCGGGGCCACCTCGCCGCGCTGGGTCAGCCGGGCGTCGCGCATGATGACCATGCCGAACTGCGCGTGGTTGGCGTCGTCGGGGCCGGTGTCGTTCTCGAAGGTGTAGATCGAGCCGTTGCCGACCGTGCCGACGGAGCGCCAAAGCAGATCGCCGAAGAGCACGATCAGGTCGGGCGCGATGTTCTTCACTTCGCGATACGTCCACTCCGGCTTGGCGACGCGCGTGCCCATGGGCCGCCCGGAGTCATCGGGCAGCGCTTGCAGCTTCGCGGTGAGTTCGGCGCGCAGGCTGTCGTACTCTTCGGGCGCGACGCAGCCGCTCGGCTCGCGCCCGCGCACGTTCAAGAAGACGCGGGCGTAGTAGCCGCCCGCGCCCCAGGCGCGGGTGCGCTCCCAGTCAATCTCGCACTGGTTGAGGTTGACGATCCCCTCGGGGCGGCTCTTGAGCACGAGATAGCCCTCGCGGATCAGCCAATCGTTGATGCAGATGCCGCCGTCCATGCGTTTCGCGCCGTGGTCGGAGACGATCATGACGGTCGTTTCGTCGCCGACGCGCGAGAGCAGGCTGGCGATCTGCCCATCCAGGTAGCGATAGTATTCGCGGATGGAGTGCAGGAACGGCGTCGGCCCCGGATGCTTGCGGTGCTGGGGGTCCATGTACTTCCACAGGCCGTGGTGGATGCGGTCGGTGCCCATCTCGACGAACATGAAGAAGTCCCACGGCTTGGCGTCCATCAGATGGCGCACCAGCTTGAAGCGGCGGTCGGTCATTTGATAGATCTGCTGCAAGAGATAGTCGGTATTCTCGGTGCGGAAGTCTTTCACGTCGAACATGTAGTCGGGTACGACGCTCAGCACTTCCTCGCGCAGTTCCGGCGGATAGGTGAACTGGCTCTTCAGCCCTGGGGTGAGGAAGCACGTCACCATCTCGCCGTTCACCTGGCGTGGTGGATAAGTGCAGGGGATGCCGACCACCGTGGAGTGTTTATCGTGCTGCCCCAGCACGTCGTAGACGACCGGCTCTTTGATGTAGGTGCTGTTGGCGACCGCTGTCTCTTTATAGTTATGCTCAAGACGGTTACGGAAGCCGTAAATGCCGAGTTGTCCGGGGTCTTTGCTGGTGAGCATAGACATCCACGCGGGCACCGTAATCGGCGGCATGCAGCTTTCGAGCCGCGCGTAGATCCCCTCATCCATCAGCTTCGCGAAGGTGGGCAACTGCTCGCGCCACTGGTCGAAGACCAGTTCAGGCGCGGCGCAGTCCAGCCCGATGACCAGCACCCGCCGCTTCTTTTCCATAACCCGTCTCTTTCGCTCTCGATGCACTCAGCCGCCCAAGCCGGGCGTCCACCGGACGCCCCTACGCGGGGTGATGCGTCCGTCCGGGGGACGCCCCTACGCGGGGTGATGCGTCCGTCCGGGGGACGCCCCTACGCGGGTCGGCTTATCGCTTACAACACCTGACGATAACACCCGATAACACTTGATTATGCCCAAAGACATCTAGATAATCGCCAGCAATCGCAGCGCGGAGAGCAACAGCACCCCTGCTACGGCTGGCCGCAACACGATCTCCGGCACCACCTTGCTCATGCGGCTGCCGACGAGCACGCCGGGAATTGAGCCGATGAGCAGTTGCCCGACGATGGGAAAGGCGACATCGCCCAGTGTCCAGTGCGCCGCCGCCGCCGCGGCGGAGAGCAGACATCCCTGGAGCACATCGGTGCCGACGCGCCGGCTCATCTTCCATCTTGGATAAACGAGGAGCAAGGCAATCATAACAAGGCTCCCGCCACCTACGGATGTAAGTCCTACAAGGAAGCCGACGATAGCGCCGATGACGATCAAAATTGGCGTGCGAAAGCGCCGCAGCACCTCCAATCGCGCAAAGAAGACGTTCGGGCGATCTTCCGGCCAGAGCCGGTTGCGAATGAAGGGCTGGGCGACGAGCAGCACCGCGACGATGATGAGCATCGCGCCGACGGCATGAGCCACCAGATCTTCTACATCTACGCCGGGTATGTGACGCAGATGCGCGATCAGCCCGACGCCCAGGATGGATGCGGGGACGCTGCCGAGCGAGAGCCGTATGCTGGTCCACACTTTGATCTGCGTCTGGCGCAGATGTTGGAGCGCGCCCACGGCCTTGGTGACAGTGGCATAAGCCAAGTCGGTGCCCACGGCGAGCGTCGGTTTCACGCCTAACAGCAGCACCAGGATCGGCGTCATCAGCGAGCCGCCGCCCATGCCGGTTAGCCCGACCAGCATGCCCACGAGTAGCCCGGTGAAAATGAACCGCGCGTCCATCGGACCTCCTCCGCCACAGCATCACCCATGTGTCACGCTTGATGCTCCCGCCGCACGCGGTCGAGAGCGTAGCGACTGTCGCTCTTGCAGCTATGCGTAGCACAGCGCGCCATGCGAACAGCGTAGCAGTGGCGCATTTGTGCCACAATGGGCACTTCTACCCCAGTCGCTCTGGGCGGGTGTCCCATACGAGCAATACCGTGCTGGTTGCTGGTCGCATACAAGCGCCTACTGCGCCCGCATTTGCGCCGCTTGAGCTTAGGTAGGAGTGTATTGGGCGGAGCAGATTTCCCAGGCGCTTCGCTGCGATTCGGTTCGAGTGGAAGCGGTTACTGATGCGCATGTAGGTACGTTGGATTAGGGAGAGCGCGGATGCGCCAGCATGCGCCTGTTGCGCGTGTGGGCGCATGACCTACATGCCAGCGGACGCCAGTCCCGTTCTATGGCGGGCGAATCGCCCCTATACAGTCATCCGGTGTGTAGGTACACTTTTGGAGGAGAGCGCGACATCCAGGCGCTTTCCTTATGTGGATCACTGCACATGCAGTGGTGGATGCGAGTCGCTGAGTTGATGCCCTGCCGTATCGTGCGTCTTGAGCAGGCTATCATCGGGCTATCATAGCGAGAACATGCGGGGTGGCAATGGGCAGGAGGTGGCAGGCATGAGCGCCCTGGACCTATCAGTTGTGCTTCCCGTCTATAACGAGGAAGCGAACATTGCGCGGCTGCACGCCGAGGTGAAGAGCGCGCTCGATGCGCTGGGCATGCGCTACGAAATCGTGTATGTGGACGATGGCAGCAAAGACCGCAGCTACGAGAAGTTGGCCGAGTTGGCCCAGGGCGATCCCAGTGTCTCGGTGATTCGCCTGCGCCGCAACTTTGGCCAGACCGCCGCTATCTCCGCTGGTATCGAACGCGCGGCTGGCGAGATCATCGTGCTGATGGACGCGGACTTGCAGAACGACCCACGTGACATCCAGCGCCTGCTCGACAAGATGAATGAGGGCTACGATGTGGTGAGCGGCTGGCGCAAACGCCGCAAAGATAAGTGGCTGACCCGCAAGCTGCCCTCGAAGATGGCGAACGGCCTGATCTCGCGGGTGACGGGCGTGCGCCTGCATGATTACGGCTGCACGCTGAAAGCCTATCGCCGTGAGGTGATGGAGTCGGTGCGCCTGTATGGCGAGATGCATCGCTTCATTCCAGTCTACGCGGATTGGGCGGGCGGTCGCATCGCCGAGATTCCGGTGAACCATCGCAAGCGCGTCGCGGGCAAGTCGAAGTACGGGCTGCGCCGCATTCTGCGCGTGCCGCTGGATCTGATCACGGTCAAGTTTCTGGGCACGTATTCCACGAAGCCGCTCTACATGTTTGGCTTTGTGGGCATGTTCCTGGTTCTGCTGGCCTTTGTTTCAGAGGGCGTGGCCATCACCGAGCGCTTCATACCGCCATACGTTCACCTCAATGCCAACCCGCTGACGCTGCTCGGCGCGATTCTTGTGGTGTTGGCGGTTCAGGTGGTGATGATGGGCCTTTTGGCCGAACTCATCATGCGGACTTATTATGAGTCGCAGAACAAGCCAACCTACATCATTCGCTCGGTCATCGTCGGCAATGCCAATGGCCCGCATCCGGTGATTGAGCTATCGCCACGGCCAGCCGGGCGCCGCCGCTATGACATCGGCTACGAAAGCGACGACCCCTATCTCGCATCGCTGCCGCATGCTGTGCCTGCGCCGGTGCCGCATCTGGAGCGCCAGCCGCAGGGATCGCCGAGCGAGCAGATTCTCGCTGCATCGGAGCCGATCCCAGGGATTATCCCGACGGTTGTCCCGGCGGCCACCCCAGCCGACGCTCAACTCTGAGCGGGCGCGGCGCGTAAGATCACGCTAAGACGAGTCGTGGAAGAAAGTACGCATATTTGCGCGGAACGAGTTCCGCGTTCGTCAAAGAACACAAGAGTCACCCTGTCCGGGCGTCATGAGCGACGCCATATCAAGGAGAGTATGAAATCATGCGCTGTCTGGTGACGGGGGTCGCGGGCTTCGTGGGAAGCCATCTGGCGGAACGGCTGATCGCCGATGGGCACGATGTGCTGGGCGTAGACTGCTTCCTCGACTATTATCCACGCGCGCTCAAAGAGGCCAACATCGCGGCGCTCCGGCGCTCGCCGCGCTTCCAGTTCATCGAAGCCGACCTGAACGCGAATCCGCTCGATGAGCTGCTCTACGATATGGAGTGGGTGTTTCATCAGGCGGCGCAGGCTGGTGTGCGGGCAAGCTGGGGCACGAGCTTCGACATCTATACCGCCTCGAACATCAGCGCTACCCAGCGTCTGCTCGAAGCCGCGCTTACCGCGCCCAAATTGGCGCGTATCGTGTATGCCTCGTCGTCGTCGGTCTATGGCAATGCGGATGTGCTGCCGGTCACCGAGCAAACGCTCACGCGGCCGGTCTCGCCGTATGGGGTGAGTAAGCTTGCTGGCGAGCATCTCTGCGCGCTGTACTGGCAAAGCTATCGTGTGCCGACTGTCGCGTTGCGCTACTTCACGGTGTACGGCCCGCGCCAGCGGCCAGATATGGCGTTCCACCGCTTCGGCAAGGCGATTCTCACTGGCGAGCCGATCACCGTCTACGGCGACGCCGCGCAGACGCGCGACTTCACCTACATTAGTGATGTGGTCGAGGCGAACATCCGCGCGGCCCAGACGCCTGATGTGGAGGGCATGGTCTTCAACATTGCTGGTGGCTCGCGGGTGGTGCTGCGTGAAGTGATCGAGACGCTGGCCACGCTTGCGGGCCGCGAGGCGCAGATAGACTATCAGGAGACGGCGCGCGGCGATGTCCGCGATACCAGCGCCGACATCGCCCTGGCCCAGCGGCTGCTCGGCTATGCGCCGCAGGTGGCGCTGCGCGACGGGTTGGAGCAGGAGTTGCGCTACCTTGAAGCGCTGTATCTCGCGCCTGTCCCCACGCCGGCGACATGAGGGAGCAGACGCATACCGCCGGAGGCCGCTGGTGGAGCGCCAGCGCGCTGGGCGGAGAAACGGTGATAGACTGATATCAAGGTCTGCCGGGCCGCTGTGGTGACGCGGTGCGCGTTTAGTAGGGGCGCAATGGCGGCGACGGCGGACGCAGATGTCCAGCCTTTGTTCGATGTGGATGTAGTGTGTGGGAATAGGGAAAATGCTATGCGGCGCCGGAAAACAGTGATCTGCCGGTACAGATGTTGTGTCAATGCCGCAGTCTTGGTGGCCCTTTAGCCCCCTGTTTGACACCTTCCCGTGTATTCCTCGTTATAAACAAATGCCAGACCGTGCTGACTTCCCGTTCGCATGCTAAGACGACGAGAGCCAGATAGAGGAGGTTCCACCGTGACCGGTGAGCGCGACCAGACATCATCTCACTTCATCAACAATTCCAGCCAGTATGTTCCGATGGATACGGTTACGACCCGGCGGGAGAACATTCCTGACGATTCGTTTCCTGATGACGGCGATCAGCCAACGCAGCAATTTCCGCGTTTTCGTCCGCAGGTTTCCTTGCCGCGCAGCCGTCGCGGCTTGCTGACACTTGGCGGCGTCATCTTCGCGCTGTTGCTGGTGGGGGTGCTTGTCGTGCCGAGGGTGCTGGGCAAGAAGACGCCGCACGTCACGCTCTACACGGTGCATACACAGCAACTTTCGGCGTATGTGGGTGGGGGCGGCCTCACATTTCCCAACCAGCAACTGAATATCGTCTTTCCCATCACCGCGCAGGTAGTGAAGGTGGACGTGCAGGTTGGGCAGAGTGTCAAGGTGGGCCAGGCGCTCGTCACCATGGATAGCGCCGACCTCGACCGCCAACTCGCGCTGGCCTATTCGAGCTGGCAGAACGCGCAGAATTATGCCAACTCCGTCGCGGGGACCACGCAATACAACTCTGCTATCACCCAGGCGGCCAACGCCAAAGCGGCCTATGACGCGCTCAACGCTTTCGTCAATTCGCCCACGTATCGCCATGGCAATCTGGTCGCGCCGTTCGCTGGTGTGGTGACGGCGCTGGGTGTGACGTCGAACTCTATCGCCAATGCTGGGGTGACGCTGGTCACGCTTCAGGATATCAGCAGCATGATCGTACATGCGCAGTTCCCGCTGGAACAACGCAGCGCCGTAACGCTGGGCCAGACGGTAGAGGTGGACCCCGCCGCCACGCCCGATCAAAAGTTCAATGGCACTGTCAGTAACATTAATCCGGTGCTGACCAGTCCCGGCAGCGATACGTTTGAGGTCTGGATTACCGTGCCGAATCCCAACCAGTTGCTCTTCACCAGCGAAAGCGTGTACGCACGTGTGCTGACGCAGCAGAGTATGCCGGTGGTGCCGCAGCTTGCCGTCGTCAATCCTGACGCGGACTCCATTGTCTTCGTCTACTCCGGCGGCAAGGCGCACCTGCGCCATGTGGTCGTCGGCCCACGCAACGGCGACCAGTTCGGCATCGTGAATGGGCTGCAAGACGGCGATCAGGTGATCCTGATTGGTCAGTTCAACCTGAGCGATAACGAGCCGGTGGTTGTCTCGCGGGTGGAACAGTGAGCGTAGCCCGCTGGAGGAGGGACCATCCAATGGCTGGCTCTACATCCGATACGCGACCCAACGCCGGAGCGACTGGCGCGCCGCTGCCGCTGTTCTCGCCCGCTCTGCAGGAACGGCTCTGGTACTACGGCAAGCGCCTCTCTGGGTTCTTGCTGCGCGGCGGCATGATCTGG
Source organism: Ktedonobacterales bacterium (assembly GCA_030167145.1). Lineage (GTDB taxonomy): Bacteria > Chloroflexota > Ktedonobacteria > Ktedonobacterales > JADMIN01 > SMAG-U1939. The sequence goes on from CP126532.1 coordinate 3,770,930, forward strand.
GCGATGCTCAGCATTCTTGGGTTGTTTGCCGCTTCCTATTCCCCCTGGATGGCGGTACCATTGATCCAGGTGTATCGCGGGTGGGATATTCCGATCAACCTGGGCTGGGGCGGTGTCATCCCGGCGATCAACTACGGCTCAGTATCGCTGGCGCTTGGCCTGGTCTTCCTGGTGCGCGCGGCGCTGGTCCCCTGGAAGCCGCTACGTCGGGGTTCTTTCGTGGTGATGGGCCTCGCCAGCTTTGGCGTGTTCGGCCTTTTTCTCTTCCAGTTCCTCTACGTTGACTTTCAATTTGTGTACCAGCTCTGGGAGCGTGAGAGCCGCTACCTCGTCATCAACAATCTGCTCGGCTACTCGATGCCTGCGCAGTACTTCGCCTGGAATCCGTTCAGCTTCGACATGAACGGCGTCGGCGATCGCTGGAACCTCTTCCGCCAGCTTATCAATCCAGGCACATTGCTGCCGCTGGTGGCGGCGCTGTTGTGTTTCTTCGGCGCGGTGTTTGCGCCTACCAAGGCGGCGCTTCCGCAACGCGCGCTGATGCAGTATCCACGCTTCATCGAACGCCACCGGACGGCGTGGCGGCGCGGACTGGTGGGTGCGGCTATCGTGCTCGGCGCGCTGATTCTGGCGCGGCCCATCGTGGCGGTGCGGCTCTATTTCGATGCCCAATCGGCCATCAAGGCGGGGAATTACCAGCCGGCGCTGGTGAATCTGAAGCGTGCGCGGCAGTTGTTGCCCACGCTCGACGCGCTCCCGGAATTCCACCAGTATCGTGGTGAGGCGCTGTATCAGCTTGGCCAGACACAGAACCTGGATGCGGGGCTGTATCTCGCCGCGCAGTACCGGGATTCTACCTCGTTGCAACAGGCGCTGCAAGAAGATAACATGCTGTATCAACGCTTCCCGAATTCGACGCTGGTGCGGCAAGACCTGGCGCTGACCCTGGAAATGCTCGCCAATCTCTACACCAGTGTCAAGCTGCTGATTCCCGACAACGAGGCGCTGGCCACACAGCCGCAGCTTGCCGCGACGATCCAGATCCCGGCGACGGCCCTGCCCTGGCTGAATCAATTGATCCAGATCGAGCCAGATAACGTGTACGGCTACTATCTGCGCGGGCGCATCCTCTTCTCGCAGCAGTCGTATGAGAATTCCGCTCACGACTTCGCCGAGGTCGTCAATCTCTCACACGACAAGGAAATGAAGTCCAGCGCCTATACGTACTGGGCATTCTGCGATGTCGGACGCAACAACATCGAAGGGGCACGCGCCCTGCTCTTCACAGCGGAGAAATTGGACGATGGCTACTTTAACACGACCGCCCGAGAAGCGCTCTCCGGCCTCCACTAGCACCGTGCCGCGCACACGTCCAGCGCAGGTCGCTCTGGATACGCTTCGCCGTGTCCGCTGGGTCTCGTGGCTGCTGCTGGCCGTCGCCTTCTTTGGCTTCAGTTACTTCGCCATCCAATCGCTGCTGGTGCCCCAGGAACACGACTATCATGGCAACTGGCATGGCGCGCAGTGGATCACCGCGACCAACATGCATGATGGCATGGGGGCTGTGGTGTATTTCCGCAAATCCATTACCCTGGAAGCTGCCCCAGACAATGCCTTTCTCACCATCCAAGGTTATCAGACCTATAGCCTCTACGTGAATGGGGCTTCGATTGATAACACGGTCGGCGAGTTCAAGAAGGGCATTGTCTACGACACGAACCTGTACGACATCTCGCCTTTCTTACAAGCTGGCGACAATGTCATCGCCATTCGCGTCGCCAATAGCGACGAGAATTATTCCGCTGTGCGCGCTGTCATCGGCATGACGACCGCTGGGCATCTCGATGTCTACCCCTCCGACGCCACCTGGCTTGCGACGGCCGATTCGGCGCTGATGAATCCGATCATTGGCTCGGGGTCGCCCAACTGGAACAGCGCGGTTTTCAATGATACCGCCTGGCATAGCGCGAGCATCGTCAACAATCTGCCGATCCAAGACGGCCTCATGCCGTTCGACCCCAGTACCTTCGAGACGCCACTGCCCACGAACTGGCTGATCGCTGGAACCTCTAACGACGCCTATTACTATCGTGTGGTGAACCTGACCGAATTCAATGCCGCCTGGCTACGCATCGCCTCGACTGGTGACGCTACGGTGTACGTCAACGGGCAGGAAATCCTGGATCAACCTCCGGTCATCCCGAAGGACCAGACTGGCACGGCTCCGCCTTCCAAGGTGAACTACACCACAGGCGTCTACCGCATTGCGCCGTACCTGCACACCGGCACGAACACCATTGCGATTCATGTCGCCTCGGTTCCGCAACTGCTTGGCAATCAATGGGTAAATCCGCTGTCGCCGCCGACGGCGCAATCGTTGCCTGCCGCGATGATGATGGACATGTTGCTGACGAACAATGGCGCGCTCGTGCAGCATGTGGTCGCCGACACGACCTGGCGCGCCACCGCCACTGCGACGCAAGGTTGGGTTACGGGCGCGGGCACTGGCGCATGGCCGCTCGCCACGCCGCTCGATGGCTCGGTGATCAGCAATGTCGCGTTCTACAAGATTCCCGCCTCTGATTTGCCCGATACTCCCGACGCAGGCAGCCAGTATAATCGGTATCGCGAGGTCAGTTTCACGTCGCAGACGATTCTGGTCTTCTGGGTGCTGCTCGCCTTTCTCATTTTCATGGGACTCGGCATCGCCATCCAATGCTATCGCAACTGGCGTAGCGAGACGGTAGCCGCCGCCATTGGACGGATGGCGCTGGTGCTCTCGCCGACCCTTGCGCTGATGTTCATGTTCTATGTCATCGGCCTCGATCCCATTGTGCCGAATCCGTTCCCCTATTCGCCGATCTGGCTTGCTTTGCTTGCCGGCTTTACGTTGGCCACTGCCATCGTGATCTTCGCGCTCTCGCGCATCAGCTTCTTCCAGAATGAGACCGAGGCGGCGCGCACGCTGCTCAGACGCTTGACGCGCCGCCTGCCTGGGCGACCCGCGCCGGGGACGCTGTTTGCCTGGCTCTGCGCCGTTGCTATCGCTGCCCTGGGTTTCTATGTCATCTCCTATAACATTGGCTATGAATCCTACTGGCAGGATGAACTGGCCAGCATCTCTGCGGCTATGGGCGTGGCTCAGCACGGCATCCCCACCTGGTCTACGGGCTTCCTGTATACGAAGGCTGAGTTGTTCTCGTATGTGCTGGCCTTCTTCATCAAATTCTTTGGCACGGATCCTACCGTTCTGCGCATGGTCAGTTGCGTCGAGTTCGTCATCACGCTGGTGCTGGTCTTTGCTATCGGCAAGTATTTCCTGGGCAAGCGCGCGGGGCTGATCGCGATGGCGCTGATGCTGTTCTCGCCGCTGATGCTCTGGTGGGCACGTCAGGCGCGCATGTATCAGCAGGCGCAGATGTTCGCCTTGCTGACCATCTACTTTTTCTATCGCGCCGTCCAGCCGAAGGCAAAGCCGCACTATATCTACCTTGCCATGGCCTCCGCCGTGGCGATGTATCTCAGCCACGAGTTGACGTTCATCGTGCTGGCGCCGATGTTGGTGTACTTCCTCTGGACGCAGCGGCTTACCTGGATTCGCAATCGCCACTGGTGGATCGCGGGCCTCTCGGCCATCGCCTGCATCGCCGTGCAGCTTGCCGCGTGGCGTCTCACGCGCCGCCCGGTCCTCGGCACCGACCATAGCGTGTTGCCGCTGATTCACTTCAGCCCCAACAGCCTACGCTACTACTCGCGGCTGCTCTTCTCGACCAATGGCGTGTATAGCGGCTCGCTGGTCAATTTCGCGACGCTCACCTGGCTGTGTATCATCGGCGCGCTGATTGGTGTCGTCACCCATCACAAGCAACTGCGCTACCTCGCGCTGTTCCAGTTTGGCTCACTGGCGGTGCTGTTCTTCTTTCTCTCGGTTCTCAACGACCGCTATCTCGTGCCGACGCTGCCGCTCTTTGCGTTTCTCGCGGCGGGCGCTGTCGTTTGGTTCGCCGATGCGGTTGGGCGTCTTGCCAGAGATCGCTTGCGCCCTACCGCCGCGCAGGCGCTTTCCTCGGCGGTGATGCTGCTCTTTGCTGTGGCGGTCATCGTGAGTATGATCCCATCGCCGGCTGGTGTGTCGCTGGCGGTGAGCCGCGCCTTCGGTATGCCGTATCACAAAGTCAAGCCGGACTATCGTTCGGCCGGGGAATATGTGCTGGCCCACTGGCAGCCCGGCGACGCCTTGATCGGCCTGGCGCCTATCGGTGACGTGGATTTCTACTCGCAGAATCCTGACTACAAGCTCTATCAGGATAAGGTGCTCACCATCTTCGAGTACCAGGGCCATGTCAGTGACAACCGCAGCTACGACATTGAGCTTTTCAACGAGAAGGACTTCGATCAAGTCTTGCTCAAATATCATCGCGTGTGGATCTTCGCCGCGTCGGGCTATACATGTTGCGTTGGCAACTCCGGTATCACACCGATTACCCAGAATTTCAGGCTCGTTTTCGAAGGTCAAGGCACGTTCATCTACCTGCATACTGGATGACCTGTACTGGGTGGCGCCCTCTGGGGCCGAGTGGGCGCGCCACGTGGACATCTCGTTCGTTCTCTACAAATAGATCGGTGTTGCGCGCGGCATGGTTCGCGCGCAACCAGCAGGCTGGCCACAGGCAAAGGTAGGTTGAGGCCCATGCGTATTCTCATGCTCGCTCCGCTGCCATTTTTTCAGCCGCGCGGCGCGCCCTTCCAGGTCTATCACCGCGCGCGTGTGCTTGGCGAGATGGGGCATCATGTAGACCTCGTGACGTACCATGTCGGCGAAGATATCAACCTGCCTAATGTTCAGTTGCATCGCGCCTGGCCTGTTCCCGGTGTGCGCAGCGTCAAAGTTGGCCCGTCGCTCGCCAAATTTCCGCTGGATACGCTGCTGTTCCTCAAAGGTTTTTCGCTGCTGCTGCGCCATCGCTATGACTGCGTGCATACGCATCTCGAAGCGGGTTTCTTCGGTGCGACCATCGGGCGGCTCTTCCGCCTGCCGCACGTCTATGATATGCACGACGACCTCGCCGAAACGCTCGCCAGCTCCAATTTTACCCACAACAAACTGCTGATTGGCATGATGCGCGGCGTGGTGCGGACGACGCTGCGTAGCGCCAAATCTATCATCATTGTCTACCCTGAGCTACAAAATACGGTAGACACGCTTGCCCCCGGCAAACCTACCATGCTGATCCATAACACCGCCGTTACCGCTGGAGAAGATGAGGGCACTCCCGAAGAGCGGGCCGCCCTGCTCGCGGATCTGCGCCGCGACCTGGACCTCCCCCCCAACGGCCCCGTGCTGCTCTACACGGGCACGTTTGAGCCGTATCAGGGTCTCGATGCGCTGGTGGATAGTATGCCCACCGTGCTGGATGCCTATCCTGACGCCATCTACGTGCTCGTCGGCGGGCTGCCAGAGCAGATCGAAGCCATCCGCGAGCGCGCCCGTGAACTCGGCGTGGAGCATGCGTTGCGGCTGCCGGGCCGCCGTCCACACCAACATATGCCCGCCTACATGGCGCTGGCCGATATTCTGCTCAGCCCGCGCAGCGAGGGCACCAATACCCCGCTCAAGCTCTTCACCTATCTGGATGCTGGCAAGCCTATCCTCGCCACCAACATCTACTCCAATACGCAGATCCTCACCCCTGATGTGGCGCTGCTGGTCAACTATGCCGCCGATGAACTGGCCCAGGGAGCGCTGACTCTGCTGGCCGATGCGCCGCGGCGCGAGCGGCTGGCTCGCAACGCCCGCGAGCTATCCGCGCAACGCTTCGACCCGGAAATCTTTGCCACCCGCACGGCCCAGGCGTACAGCGTTCTCACGGTTTAGTCACATTTTGATTCGCGTCGGTGGGCGCTAGATTCACCTAGTCATCTTTCGTGTGCGCACGTGTGGCCACAATTTGCGCGTATCCAGCCGTATCCGGCCCCTCACCGCGCTGCATCCCGCGTGCTACACTGCTCCTATCAACACAGCGTGACAACCGCCATACCACGACAACGGCACATCGCGGGAGCGCAGCCTACCGCACACGAATCGGCGGAATCGGCAACTGCTGTGTTCTCTGGCTTCCTTCGCCTGATTTTGTTTGCAGAGACTGGTATAATCAGGAATGGCGTTGAATCTGGGAGGTGGAAGATGTCCACAGCAGTATCCGCACCGCACCCGTAGGAGGAAGCATGAGCGACACGGCCACGTTGAGCCGGCTCTTCGCCAGTATTGATGCTGATCTGGACCTTGTGGAGCACACCTTTCAGCAGCAAGCCTCATCCGGCCTGGAGATCCTGAACTCCGCCGCCGCTTACGCTGTTGCTACGCCGGGCAAACGCCTGCGCATGGCGCTGGCGTTGCTCTCTGGCCGGCTCATAGACTATCACCTCGACAAACTGCTGCCCCTCAGTGTCGCCCTTGAGATGGTGCATCTGGCTACTCTCGTCCACGACGACATCATTGACAACGCTACCACCCGCCGGGGCATGGCCACGGTTAATGCCCACTATGGCGACGGCGTCGCCATCTTGCTCGGCGACTACCTCTTTGCCAAAACCGCCGGTCTGATTGCTGACGTGGAAGACTTTCGCATTGATCGCCTCTTCTCGGAAACGGTTGCGCTGGTCTGCGAAGGCACGATCATCGAACTCCTCTCCGCCCACAAGCTCGACCTTTCCTTGGATACCTATCTTGAGCGCATCAGCCGCAAAACCGCCTGTCTGATGGCCGCGTGCTGTCGTGGCTCGGCTATTGTCTGCGGCGGAACCGACGCCCAGGTGGCGCTGCTGGAACAATATGGCCAGAATCTTGGCATGGCCTTCCAGATTCTCGACGACATCCTCGACTACACCGCCAGCGAGGAGGCTATCGGCAAGCCCGCTGGCAACGACCTGCGCCAGGGTCTCGTGACCCTCCCGCTGATCTATGCGCTGCAAGCCCCCGACGCCAACGGCCACATGGAGCGCGTCAGCCGGGCGCTCAAAGCGCCGAACGCGCACGCCGACGACATCAACGGGATTGTGCAGTGGGTGAAGAGCGGACCCGGCATCGCTGAAGCATTCGCTCTCGCCGGACACTATGCGGCTCGCGCCCGCGCCGCGCTGGCGGAGTTTTCCGATTCGCCGGAGCGCGCCGTCCTTGAAGAGTTGGTGGATTTCGTCGTCGCCCGGAGCCGCTGAGGGAGCATTCATGACCACTACCCCATCGCCTGCGCCCCAGTTGCGCGCCCGCTTCGACGCCGCCGGTGGCAAGCCGGTATATGTCCAACGCATGTTTGGCCGTATCGCCGGTGTGTATGATTTGATGAATCGCGTCATGACTGGCGGGCTGGATGGCCGTTGGCGCCGCTTCGCGGCCCAGCAAATCGCCCTTGGCCCTGGCCAGACTGGGCTGGACATCGGCACCGGCACCGGCGACCTCGCGATCACTCTCGCGCGTGTCAGCGCCCCCAGCGCGCGTGTGGTCGGCGTGGACTTCACTCCCGAAATGCTGGAACTGGGCCGCAAGAAGATCGGCAAACTCGGTCTTGCGAAGCGCGTTGAGCTCGTTCAGGGGGACGGCGAGCGCCTCGACTTTGCCGACAACTCGTTCGATGCCTGCTGCTCTGCGTTCGTGGTACGCAACCTCGCGGATATCGAACACGGCTTCGGCGAAATGTTGCGCGTGGTGCGGCCGGGCGGGCGTGTCGTGTGCCTGGAAATGAGCCATCCCTACAATCCGCTCTTCAGCGCGGGCTTTCACCTCTACTTCGACCGCATTATCCCGCTGCTGGGTAAGCTCATTGGCCGCTCTGCTGAAGCGTACACCTACCTGCCGACCTCTGTCACTAGCTTCCCGGATGCTCCGGCGCTCAAGGGCATCATGGAGCGCGCGGGCTGGCGCGACGTGCGCTACTGGTATCGCATCGGCGGTGGCGTCGCCATCCATTATGGCGTCAAGCCTGCTCGCTGACGCCAGAGACCACCATCTGATGAGCGCGTATGCTCACGATGGGTTACAGGTCGTGCCGCAGAACATCTGATTGCCACCGGTCACTGCGATAATCGTCGAAGCAGCCACGGGCCGGTTCGCGGCGGGTGTGCCTGCCATCTCTGGCTGGAATCCCGCAATTACCAGCGACTTGACTGGCTCGCTGCCTGTCTGTGTGAAGGTGATGGCGCCACCCACGCCCAGGAAGGGATGATTGTGGTCGTATTGCAGCAGCCGCACCCGTATCTGTGTTGGCGTGGCATAGGCAATCTTGTTGCCGTTCATGTGGGTGTCGGGGGTCGCGGCTCGCACCAGTAATCGCACCGCATCGTAGCCGAGAATCGCCCCATCATCGGGCGCGGGCAGCCCAAAGTCATCTGTCGTGACGCCGTACTGCGCCTCGTAGTCATAGGGTAATGTCGGATGCACGACATCGGGCAAATTCAGCGCTGTCCATTCATTCAGGTCGGTTAGTTTCGTCACGTAGATGTTGCTGAGCAGAGCAGGATTCGTCCGCACGAATTGAGAGGTGTCGTCACCTGCTACCCCCAGCAATGACGGCGTATATGCCTGATGTGTCGTGATGATGTGGGGGGGTGGGGTGTACCACGTCTGTTGGTTGATCGCCTGCGAGAGCGACAACGCCTCGCTATCGCAGTTCTCGTTGCCGCACGCCAGGAAGATTAGACTAGCCCCCTGGCTCTGCGCCTGCCCGACAATCTGCGAGAAGCGAGATGTATCAGTGAAAGTGGTTGTTTGCGCGGTCACGTTTGGATAACTGGCGAGACTCTGGAGAAAGCTGGTCGTTTCCGCAGCGCTTACATCATCATTCGCCTTCTTCAGGACCAGCACATGCTGGCCATTCAACTGGGTCGCCACCGCGGTAGCAAGTTCTGCTGCTTGCTGTGAATCCGATGGCACCAGAGGAAAGAAGTTCGCATGCCCACCGAGGTTATCCTGGGTTGCGGTCGGCGAGACAATCGCCAGCCCCGAAGGGGCAAGCGCTGAGATGGCGAGGCGTGTCTCGGCGGATTCCGGCCAACCGACGATGCCGATCAGGTGTTGCGCGTTGCCAAGCTGAATCTCCTGCAGCAAGACGTTGGAGGCCAGGGTTGCGCCATCATCGGTCGCGCCAGAGTTGAGCACCAGCACGCGCAACTGCATGTGCCCTGGCAGCGGGTTCTCCTCGTTGATGCGCTGCTGCGCCAGGAATACGCCTTGCAGCATGTCGTGCGCCTCATCGGCATCGCCGTAAGAGACTGCCGCCACTACGGTTACATAGGGGTCTTTGGCCAGCAATATCCGCACATCCTCGGTATAGATGGCCGCTTCGGCGTCCGTTTGCACGAGCGCCATCGCGCTCTTGAATGACTGATATGCCGTGTGGAGATCACCTGTCGCCAGCGCCTGCGCGCCTTTCTGCTTCAGCGCGTTATTCGCCAGGCCCGTATCGAAGATATATTCGCCGCCACTCAGGCCGATGCCCTTATCCTGGTAGAGCTGGGCGATGCCGTTTGGCGTCGGCGTTGGCCCAATGGCCGCGCCGGCATTGGTATGGGGCAGAGCGGCATAGAGCACGCCGCCGCCCACCAGCACGATCAGCGCGACAATCGCCGTGATGAGCACCAATGGATTTTGAAGTGGCCGCTGGCGCGCCAGGACTAGTCGCCCACGCGCGTCACGCACGGGGGCCAGTCGCGCCGCACGCTCATCATCATCGAAGAGCAGATCTTCGGTCACATGAGTGAGGCGCTTATGCGAGAGGTCTTCGAGGGCCGTGCGCATCTCTTGCGCCGTTTGGAAGCGCTGTGTCGAAGACAGGCGCAGACCGCGCCCAATCAGTTCTTCAAGCTCTAGTGAGACGTTCGGATTCAGGTGGCGGGCTGGGGGGTGCATCGCGTTGGCGCGTGGCGCGGGCGCTGTGCCTGTGACCATGTGATGCAGCACCGCGCAGAGCGCATAGAGGTCCGAGCGCGTATTGGCCTGTCCGCGTGCCTGCTCCGGCGCGGCATAGCCCAGCGCGCCGCCTGCCATGCCATGCTCCACGCGCCCTTCGGGGTAGAGCAGGAGCATGGGCGAGAATCCCACCAGCACTACCTGGCCGCTCGGCCGCAACAGAATGTTGGCGGGGCAGATATTGCCGTGTAAGAAGGGAGGCCGCTGGTGCTCAAAGACATCGAGCACGTCCAGCAATTGCAGCGTATAGGCGATGGCTTGCTTTTCATCCAGCGCCCCTCTGACGCGCTGCAAACGGTCGAGCAGGAACTCGCCCGATGGCAACTCATAGACGAGGAAGTGGCGGCCCTGCTCGCCAAAAGCGTCTAGCAGGCGCGGAATGCAGTGCGACTCGGCGATGTCTTGCACATGCCGCGCGACATTCCGCCGCCACTGCTCCGCATCCACGGGCCGTGTTCCCATGGGGAAGCTCAATTCCTGCACCAACACGCGCTCACTGCCCAGTTCCTGGTCGGTGGCGATCAGCAAGGGTGGTTCGTTGCCCTGCGAATGAAAGGCGTCGGCAGCATGCAGACGTTGCAGAATGTGATAGCGGCCGCCCTTGAGCGACGTGCCTGGCAGCAGCGCGCGCACAACCGCGCCGCCCAGCGCACCCGGCACTGCTGGCAGCCCAGCGCCATCGGCGGGGGCCATGGGCGCCATGCCTCCATAGGCGCTGCCCATCGGCTGCATGGGTGGCTGCATGGGCGATATTGGTGGCTGCATTGGCATCATCGGCGACATGGACATATCGGGCATTGACCATTGTCCACCGGACGGCCCGCTGAAGCCGTCTAGCGCGGGGCCATAGCTCGCTGGGGCGTCCGGCTGGCTCGACAGATCGGGGCGCGCGCCGCGCCGCCCGCCCGGCCAGCGCGGCTGAATGCCGTTGGGCAGCGCTTCGGGTCCGGAATATGATGGCGCGGATGGCGGCGCGGATGGCGAGGGGGTGGGCGCTTGTGGTGGGAGTTGCGCGGATGGCGGGCCGCCAAAGCGGGGCAGCGGACCTGGCGCACCGCCTTGCAAAGCGTTCGTGAGCCAGGGGGGTCGTTCGCCCATGTCGTTGCCAGCGCTGTTGCCGTCTGCTCCGCCGATGGGAGCATCTTCACGCCACATGCCTTCAAGTGGCGGCATGCGCTGTCCCAGGTCAGGCGATGAACTGAGATCTGGGCGCACATCAACTTGCAATACCAATCCGCACTGCGCACAGCGCGACGCATAGCGGTCATTTTGGCGCCCACAGCGTGGACACAGCATGCGCACCCCCAGTACCCAAGCGCCTAAGCCCCGAACTGCTCAGGCGAACCCTGCCCAATGATGATCACCGTGATGCCCGCGCATCATGCGGCCCGATGCTGAGAATTGCTCTATCGTTCGTACATTTTACCTTATCGCAAGCATATGCACAGCCAGTATAGCAAATGCTGTATCACGGCGCTATCAATTGGCCCACGGGTACGGGGCTATGCGTTGTGTCTCACGTATCTCCTATCGGGCAGCCAGCCGTCAGCCTCGAACATCCCAGCGCCGTGGCGCGTAGTATAAAGAACGGGAGCATGCGAAGCGGAAGGGAGAACGAACGCGATGAAGTACACGATTGAGCTACCTGACGATGTTGCGGCGCGCTTGCGCCAGCTCGCCGAGGAGCGCCACCAAACGCCGGAAGACATGATCGCGGGATTGGTGGATCACGAAGTTGCGACTACGACTACCGCGCCTCAGGCCACCAGGGATAATCCTCTTGGCGTGAATCCACTCGCAAAATACGTTGGGCAGTTTACCGCCGATGTGCCAGACATCACGCAGCGACACGACTACTACATTGCCGAGGAAGCGATGGGAGCGCGTGATGACGGCCAATGAAAGCGACTGGACGCTCTAATTCCCTCCTGCCCTGGTCTGCTCCTAGTTGCACATCTTCCCAGCGCTATCCCCAGGAGATACGTATGCCTGATAGCCCGCAAGCCGAGCCTGATGCGCTCGCGCTTTCCGCGCTTGGTCCAGCGGACGCACCTAACGCACAGCCACCTGAGTCTATTTCGTTGCTCGTGGTTCCGCGCAGCACGGTCGCCGATACGTGGGGCTGGCTCTGGAAAGATACGTTGATGCGCGTGCTGCCGTTCGCCGCCGCCGCTGGTGTCTATGCGCGGCTCTCCGGCGAGGGGATGCGCGCTCTGGGACTCACGCGCGCTGGCTGGCGGCGCGATGTGCTCATCGGAAACGCGGTGGGCATCCCTGCGACCGCCGCTGCCATTGCGTTCCGCCGGTGGGTCGCGCCGGGCTATCGTTTGCCCACGCCCGCCGATCAGACGCTTCAGACGGTGTTCTACCTCGGCCTCAACGCTCCCGCCGAAGAGTTCTTCTGGCGCGGTGGTGTGCAGACGCTGGCCATCGCTGGGCTGCTCCGCGTGCCGGTGCTGCGCCGCGCCGCCACGCTCCTCGGCTGGGCGGGCGCTACCGCCGCCTTCGGCGCATATCACCGCCTCGGCAACTGGAGCTGGCGATCTATCGCGGGCGTCACTGCCGCTGGTGGCCTCTTTGGCGCGGCGTATCTGCTTACTGGCCGCCGCAGGTCACTGCTGCCCGCGATCATCATCCATGGCTACATGACCGCTGGCTTTCTGAGTTGGGGGGACGCCGCGCTGCACCTGCTCGTCCGGTGGAGGGGTGTCACCGCCAGGTGGGCTGGCCGTAGCTCCCAATTTGCATCCCGCGCAGCTTCCAGTTGAGCAGCCGCGATCCCTGCACGGTCAGCGCCAGCACGTTGCCCAGACCTTCGACGCCGGTCATGAGGTCGAAGACGAAGTTGCCCAGACTGTAGACGATCAGCTTGCCGCGATACATCTCATAGGGCTGGATGACGTGCGGATGCGCGCCGACGACGAGGTCCGCGCCGGCGTCTATTGCCAGCCGCGCCATCGCCTGCTGGTGCGCCGTCTCGGCAAGTTGATATTCGATGCCCCAATGCGTGAAGGCGATGATGAAATCGGCTTGCGGGCGCAGCGCGGCGATATCCGCGCGAATCAGCGCGGGATCGAGCCAGGCGTGGCCAGGCGTGCTGGCGGTCGCGGCGAAGTTCTCCGGGCCGATCTCGCAGTAGGCCAGGAAGCCGATGCGCGTGCCATGCACGGTCTTGACGACGGGCTGATGCGCGGCGGTCAGGTTGGCGCCGCCACCCAGCGGCGTGATGCCGTAGCTGGGCAGATGAGTCAGCATATCGGTGAAGGCCGTCTTGCCGTAGTCGCCGCTGTGGTTGTTCGCCACCGACATGACATCGAAGCCAGCCGTTTGCAGACGTGCGAAGGCGCGCGGGTTCGCCTCGAAGGTGAACTGCTTCGGCTGCGGCGCGCCGAGGGTCGAGACGACGCACTCCAGGTTGCCAACGGTGATGTCGAAGCCGCTCAGGTAATCGCCGGTGTAGTTGAAGGGAAAGCGGTCGCTCGATGCGAGCAGCGCGCTATTGACCGAGCGGGCCAGCATCACATCGCCGGTGATGACGATGGTGACGGGCCGGGCGTCGGGGGTTGCGGTGGGCCGTGTTGTGGCGGTGGCGGCGCTGGTGGGCGACGGGGTGGTGATGGAACGCCGCGCGGATGGCTGCCCGCAGGCCGCGAGCCATTCGGCCAGGGGGATGCTCGCCGCCGCGCCGAGGCTCGCCAGCCCCGCGCGCCGCAGCAGCGTCCGGCGGGTGGTGCGCGCCAGGGGCGCACTGGGTGCGTTAGGCTCGTCGTTCATACGGTTGCTCCACGATGCGGCTGTGCTACGTCTCACTGCCATTCATTGATGCACACGTGCGGCCGGTCCGCCGTGTCGCTGGTACTCCTGAGCGGAAGCCGCTGGTCGTGTCGCGGGGGAACGCGGTATCACGGGCGCGGGTGAGCAAGGCCCGCGATGCGGCATTTTTCGCCCAGTCAACGCAGGGCATTGACAGAATATCGTCTAGCCTGTTACACTGTAGAACGTGAGTTCTATGCTTGCTCTTACATGCCAGGAGGCGTCCCATGGAAGCTGAGTTGAGTGATCCGCAAGCCCGGATCTACGCATTCATCAATGAGTATGTGCGGGAGCATGGCCGGCCACCCACGAACCGCGAAATCGGCGGCGCGGTGGATATCCAGTCTACGGGCCATGTAGACTATCATCTGACCATCCTCGAAAAGAAGGGCTACATCCGGCGCGAGCGCAAGAAGAGCCGTGGCATCATCCTGATGCACAGCGAGCCGCGCGGCCTGCGTATCGAAGGCACCATCGCCGCTGGCGTGCCGCTGGATATTTATCCCGATGCGCGCGATACCCTGGACCTGGGCGAGCATACGCGCGAATATGTGCTACAGGTGCGCGGGCAGTCTATGATTGACGACCATATCGCCGATGGGGATTATGTGCTGGTAGACCGCGACGCCGCGATCAACGACGGCGATATTGTGGTTGCCACGCATACGGTCGCCACTGCCGACGCGGGCGCCGCGACGCTGAAGCGCATCTATAAAGAGCAGGACCGCATCCGCCTGCAACCCGCGAACTCGACGATGGACCCGATCTATGTCAGCAAGGCTGAATGGGACCACGAGTGGGAGGTTCAGGGCAAGGTGACGGCGGTCTACCGCCGCTTCTAAACGCATCTCGACGCATCTCGCGACCTTAACGGAAAGTCCCCGTTGGCTTGTCAGACTGCCCGCCGCGTGGTAGGACAGTGGAAGCTGCGTGAAGCGCATCTATGTGCTGTGCGCCGCCATCACCAGTGGCGCGGCGCGCAACATGCGAGACGCACTCACGCGGACCATCACGCCGACAAGCTACACCAAGGGAGAACGCCGTTGAGCGGTATAGAGCAGTCACTCTTTGAGTTGATACAGCATTGGTATCTCACCGCTGGATACATGGGCATCGTGCTGGCGATGGCCCTCGAAAGTTGTTGTATTCCGCTGCCCAGCGAGATCGTCATGCCGCTCGCTGGCTACATGGTCTACAAGTATCCCGAACAATTCTCGCTGCCGGGCGTCGCCATCGCGGGTGCGCTTGGCTGTGTTATCGGCTCTGCCGTCGCCTATGGTATCGGCGCGTCCGGTGGGCGTCCGTTGCTCCTCAAATATGGCCGCTATATCCTGATTTCCAAGGCGGATTCTGATCGTGCCGACCGCTGGTTCAATCGCCACGGCGCACCTGTGGCCTTTTTCTCGCGCCTGCTGCCCGTGGTCCGCACGTACATCTCGTTGCCTGCTGGTATCTCGCGCATGCCCTTCGGTACATTCATCCTCTTCACCTTGCTCGGCTCGCTGCCGTGGACTCTCGCTCTGGCGTTCGTGGGCTATAAGCTCGGCGATAAGATTGACCAGGCTTCCCAGCTTGGCACCATCTTTCATGGGCTGGATGTGGTGATTGTGCTGCTGATTCTCGCGGGCATCGCCTACTATATCTATCGCCACATCAAGCACGACCGCCTTGCTCGCGAAGCTGAGGCGCTCGGCAACCGTAGCGGCAGCATGCATTAGGCGAACCTAACCCCCGGCCCCTTCCCTCGTAGGGAAGGGGACCACAGAGATGTAACCCCGGCCATGACGGGCGTCCACCGGACGCCCCTACGAGGAATAGCAACCCTTGGAAGGGGTGAGCGAACGGTAGGGCGGAGAGGAATATCCGCCCTACTGCTATTTCTTACAGATGCCAGCGGCGCGTACCGTCTAGCGTACCGTGTGCGGGGTGGTTTGCGCGCGGAGCCTGCGGCGCTCGCGCAACATCAGCCACACCAGCACGCCGCCTATGAGCAGCACTGGCGCAATCGCCAGCATTACCTGCGGTGTGCCCAGCGGCAGGCGCGGCAGCCAGCCGGGCAGCGTCCCCGCGCTCGACACGATAGCCATCGGCGATGTGCCGAAGCGCGCCAGTTTGATCACGCCGTCGGTGGTGACGCTCAGATCGTAGGTGACGGCATCATCTGGCGCGTCGAGTGAGAGGTATGTCAGCCAGCCATCGGAGCGCACCCAACTCATATTTCTGTCGGTCGAAAGGTCATGGTAGAGCGTGGGGTTCATACGCTCCTGGAACGCGACTTTGAAGCCTGTCGCGCCAGGGACATCGGAGCCGACGGCAGATTGACCCGCCATCGCGGCCACTTCGCTGGTGTTTAGCGGCTGATCGGTCAGGAAGTAGAGGTCGGCGTGAACCTGCTGGCCGTCCAGCGCCAAGACTTCCAGCGGTACCCACGGATGCGCGGTCCGCATGGTAATCAGCACCGGCGCGCCGTCGCCCGATAGCTGTCCGCGCGCCTGCGCCGCCGCCGTATCGTACTTGGCCGCCATGAAGATTGGGCTGCCCTGCGCGTAGATCAGCAGATGCGCGCGGGTATCGCCATCCACCGCGAAACCGTTCTGCGCGCACCAATCGAGCACGGCCTGCCCGCTGCCGCGCAGCACGGTGATGTTGAGCGCCTCGACCTTCACCTGCTGCAATACCTGCGCGGCGCCCGCTGCTGACGGTACCGCTTCGAAGGCCACATTTCTAGGCAGCGGATGGGTTTCGTTGGCGAGCCGTTGCAGCGTCCATGCGCCGCCCTCTTCGATCTTCAGCGGCACGGCGGGCAGCGGCACGATCCAGCCCAGGTTCTTCACGTCGCCCTGATAGGTGAAGCTGGTCATGTAGTGTTCGATGCCATCGTGCCAGGCGATCAGCGTGGCGGCTCGCGAGAGGCGCACCGACCCATTCGGGGCCACCAGCCCACCGCAGGCCAGCGCGGGCACAGACTGCAATACGAAGAGACACGCGACAACGGCGATAGGCAACAACCGCAGACGAGAGATACGCATCGTGATGGTTCCTTTCCCCTTCGGCTCGTTTGGAAGGTTCGCATCAACGACGCGCCTGCCATCGCGAAAGTTCCCCTTGTCTCTTTCGCGCATCGCATGCTAAACTGCAAGTACACAGCCGCACCCACAGCCATCCTGTATCGCTGCTATCACTGGTGGGGCAGACATTCTTGTCTGCATCGCTGGTGGGGTGTTTGCTGCGAGATTCCCGTTCTTCGGAGACGACATGACCAGTATCTTCATCTCTTACCGCCGCGCCGACAGCGAAACCATTGTTGGCCGCATCTATGACCACCTGAAGAATCGCTATGGCAAAGAGGCCATTTTCAAAGATGTGGACAACATTGATCCCGGTGAGGATTTCGAGCAAAAAATCCAGGCGATCATCCAGCAGTGCGCTGTGCAACTGGCCATCATCGGCCCGCGCTGGCTGGATATGCCCAGCGCGAAGACCCCAGGCCAGCGTCGTCTGGATGAACCCAAAGACCCCGTGCTGCTGGAAATCGAAGCCGCTATCAACGCGGGCATCGTCATCATTCCACTGCTGGTGGAGCGCGCCACCATGCCCGATATTGATCGCCTGCCCGATAGCATCAGTGCCCTCGCCGTCCGCAATGGCCGCCCCATCCGTAACGACCCCGACTTCGAGGACGACATCGGCAGCCTGTTCGCCGCGCTCGACCGCTACTTGCAGCATGTCCACGCGCCCGCCGATGCCACGCCCGCCACATTTGCGGGCAACCCGCAGGCGGCGCTCGTGCGCCAGATGCTGCCCGACATGGAGCGCGCCTTTGCCGCCCACGATTGGCAGGTGCTGCTAGATAAAGCCGACTACCTCGCCCGCTATGCGCCCAACGCGCTGCCCGCCGCACGCTTCGTGACGTGGGGCAACACGCTGCTGGCGGAAAGCGACGTCTCCGGCGCGCGCATGCTGCTCGACGCCGCGCTCGGCCTGAACGCGAACGGCGTCGCCAGCCGCCCTTTCACGCCCGCTGATGTGCCCGCACTGCGGGTTGCCGCGCAGGTACACGATCAGAGCGGCGAACAGCCACTCGCCGCGACGCTACTCAAAGACGCCCTGGCCCTCGTCGCGGATTCCGACCAGCGACTCGCCATCCTGCGCGAGTATCTCCTCGTGCTGCAACAGACTGAGCAATGGAACGACCTGCTGCGCCGCACCGATGAGGCGTTGCGAATCGCGCCCGGCGACCCAACCATCGTGGCGCTGCGTGTTGATGCGCTCGCCAAATTACGGCGCACCGATGAAGCGCTCGCGTTTATTCGCGAGTTCGCCAACCGCCCCGATGCCACCACCGCCGGGCAGCTCGCCCTCGCTCGCGTCCTTGCCGAACAGAGCAACCCTGCGGAGGCGTGGACTATCTTGCAAGCCGCCATGCACAATCCCAATGCCCCGGCGAGCGTCGCCCAGGTCCGCGCCAAACTCTTCCCGCCGCCCAGCGTCGCCCCGCGATTGGCGCACCTTGGCTACACCGGCCACAATGTCGCCGGAGCGCAATTCCTCATCGCCCCGCTCTGCCAGGTGCCCGCCGGACTCTTCCGCATGGGTAGCGACCCACGCCAGGACCGCGACGCCCAGGCGAGCGAACAGCCCGATGTGCCGTTTACGACCCATCAGGACCGCGTAGCCCAGGCGAGCGCGCAACCCGCGCACGACGTGACCTTGCCCGCCTACTGGATTGGGCGCTACCCTGTCACCGTCGCCGAATACGCCTGCTTTGTCCGCTCTGGCCACACCCCTGGCGACTGGGCCAGCCAGCAGAGCAAACTCGACCATCCCGTCGTCGCCGTCTCCTGGCACGACGCCATCGCCTACGCCGCCTGGCTCGCCACACTCACTGGCCAGCCCTGGCGCCTGCCTACCGAGGCCGAATGGGAAAAAGCGGCCCGTTGGGATCCCCAGCGCCGCGCCAGCCGTCTCTATCCTTGGGGCGACACCTTCGACGAGTCCCGCGCCAACATCTACGTGGGCGGCAAGAACGGCACGACGCCGGTGGGCAGCTACCCCACCGGCGCCAGCCCCTGCGGCGCGCAGGATATGGCGGGCAACGTCTGGGAATGGAATAGCTCGCTCTACAAACCCTACCCGTATTCTAGTACAGATGGGCGTGAGAATCCGGACAATTCCGTTGAAAATCGTGTGCTGCGCGGCGGCTCGTGGGGCGACCTCGCCCCCAAAGCGCGCGCGGCGTACCGCAACAACCTCTGGCCAGACTACGCCAACGGCTACGATGGTTTCCGCCTAGCTCTGTCTGCGGGGGCTGGTTCATAATGCGAGCGGGTGGTTGAAATCGCGCCTTTGTGGTGTGCGGCCGCGAAACCCGCCGTCGTGGGTTTGGGACAGACAGGTGTCCGCCGTAAAAAGTAAAAGTACATGATGGCCGAGAGCTTGTCACGTCAAAAGGGCCCCCTCACCGCGAAGGGGAAGGGGGCCAAAGATGGGGTACTCGCTACCCGCGTAGCGCCGCGCCAAGCTGCTGCTTCAGCGCGGCGATGATGGCCGATTGCGCTGCTTCGATCTCCGCGTCGGTCAGCGTGCGCTCGGTGGACTGGTAGGTGAGCGTGTAGGCCAGGCTCTTCTTGCCTTCGGGGATGCCCTGTCCCGTGTAGACATCGAAGAGACTGACCTGGCGCAGCAGCGCGCCGCCGCTGGCGCGGATCACCCCAGCTACGTCGGCCTGCGGCGTTGCGGCGCCCACTACGACGGCCAGATCGCGTTGCGCGGCGGGATAGCGCGCAATCGGCGTGTATGGCACGACTGCTGGCACCGCCGGGAACAGCCGCTCTAGATCGAGTTCCATCAGGTAGGTGCGTTTGGGCAGATCGAAGCGCTCCGCCACCTCCGGGTGGACCTCGCCCAGCACCGCCGTCGCCACCCAGCGACGCGCATCATCCGCCGTCACTGCGCGGCCCCCTAGTATGGCGCTCCCGTCCGCTGGCGTCGCCACGGCCACCTCTAGCAGCGCGCAGCGCCCCGGATGGAATGTCGGCGTGCGCGTCGGCGTGAAGCGATAGTCGGAAACCTTCAGCGCGTGCAGCAGCGTTTCGGCTATGCCCTTCAGATCGAAGAAGTCGGCGTCGCGCTCCTCGCCCAGCCAGCCGCGCGCCAGCGGCCCGCTGATCGCTACGCCCAACGTGCGGCGCTCCTGCGGCAGCCCGTCGCCATCGGCGAGCGCGGGCGTGGGGATGTAGCGGCGGCCAATCTCGAAGAACCACAGCCCGGTATCTGTGTGCTTGGCGTTCTCGCGCACTACTCCCAGCAAGCCCGACATCAGCGTCAGCCGCAGCGCTTCGAGGTCCACGCTCAGCGGATTCGCCAGGGTGATCGCGGGCAGCTTCGCCGCGATGGCTTCGATCTGCCGCCGTTCGCTGGTCCGGCTGCTTTCTGGTGTGGTGGGTTGCTCCTCGCTGACAGACAAGAATGTCTGTCCTACTGATAGTGGGGCGGACATTGCTGTCTGCCCGGCCACTGGCGCGGTCAGTAAGAGTTCTTCGCCCGGCTGGGTGCCGAGCAGCAGCTTCGCCATTGCCGCGCGGCTGGTCAATGTGTAGTTCACTGCCTCGGTCAGCCCGGCGCCCACCAGGATCTCACGCACGCGATGCTCGCGTTCCGGCCAGCTATCGCGGAGCGGCTCTGGCAGCGGCCCCACGGGAATCGTGCTGGCGATGCGGTCGTAGCCGACAATGCGCGCCACCTCCTCGACGAGGTCCGCGCCCTCCTCCACATCGCCGCGCCATGTGGGCACGGTCACGTCCAGCACGTCATCCGCGCCGTCCGGAGGCTCCGCCACGCCGAAGCCGAGCGCACGCAGGCTGGCGAGCACCTCGTTGCGCGTCACCGGCATTCCGGTGAGCCATTCGACCAGCGACGGCTTGAAGGCGATGCGCCGTTCAGCAATTGGGTTCGGGTAGAAGTCCACCCGCCCGCGCGCCACCGTGCCGCCCGCGAGTTCGGTGAGCAGTTGCGCTGAGCGGTCAATCGCCACCGCCGTCAGCTCGATGTCGGGATTCTTCTCGAAGCGCCCCGACGATTCGGTGCGCAGCGCCAGCGCCACTGATGTGCGCCGCACGTTCACTGGATTGAAGTGCGCGGCTTCCAATAGCACGCTCGTCGTGGCCGCCGAGACCTCCACGCGCTCGCCGCCGAAGATGCCCGCGATCACGTTCGGCCCAGCAGGATCAGTGATGAGTTGCATCTCGCTAGTCAGGTGGCGCGTCACGCCGTCCAATGTGGTCAGCGTCTCGCCTGGCTCCGCGCGCCGCACGATGATCGTATGCTCGGCAACCTTGTCGTAGTCGAAGGCGTGCAGCGGCTGCCCAAGTTCCAGCATTACGTAGTTGGTGATGTCCACGACGTTGTTGATGGGGCGCATGCCCGCCAGCGTGAGGCGATCCTGCATCCACTCCGGCGACGGCCCGATCTTCACGTCGCGCACCACACGCGCGGTGTAGCGTGGGCAGAGGTTGGCGTCGCGCACCTCCAGCTTCATCAGGTCGCTGGTTGGCGTGCCCTTCTCCTTCACCGCGATTTTCGGCGGGCGCAGCTTCTGTCCGGTGAACGCCGCTACTTCGCGCGCCACGCCGACTATGCAGAAGAGATCGCCCCGGTGCGCCTTGATGTCCAGGTCAATCACCGCCTCGCCGATTATTTTGCCCAGCGGCACGCCCAGCGGCGTCTCCGGCGGCAGAATCAGGATGCCCTGATGGTCGTCGCTGATGCCTAGCTCGCGCGGCGAGCAGAGCATGCCCTCGGAGAGTACGCCCATTGCCTTCTTCGGCTGGATGGTGATGTCGCCGACCTTCGCGCCAACCTTCGCCAGCGGGACGCGGTCGTGCAGCTTGATGTTCGGCGCGCCGCAGACCACGCTGAACTCTTCGGTTCCGGTGGTCACGCGGGTCGCGCTCAGGTGGTCCGAGCCTTTGACCTTTTGCAGCCAGACGATTTCCGCCGTCACGATGTCCGGCCAGCCGTAGTCTATCCGGTCCACTTCCAGCCCGTGCATCGTCAGTTCATGGGCCAGCTCTTCGGGACCAAGCTCCAGCTTCACGTAGTCTTTTAGCCACGAGTACGGTATTCGCATGATGTCATCCTCCTCTATACCGTCCAGCGCCCGCGCGCGATGTTTACCAGATCCGCGACGATGCCGAAGGCCGTCTGCCCCGGCCCGCCGTCGCCTTCGATCAGCGTGAGGTCGCGCATCGTATCCGTATGCAGCAGCAGCGCCGTTTCGCCGGGAACCAGCGTCGCGAAGACGTTGCTCAGCGGCAGCGCGGCCAGTTCGACGCGCGCACGCACCGCATCGCCGTCGCGTTCGACTACGGCGAGTTGCTTCAGCGCATGGCCCGGCGGTAGCGCCGCGTGCGCCTGGCGCATCGCCTCCGCGCCCAGTCCGTCGCGCACCACGTCGCCCGGCCGCAGGTCCGCGCCCATCAGCACATTGGCTACTACTGTCGCCTTCACCGCCGCGTCCCAGCCTTCCAGGTCGTTGCTAGGGTCCGCCTCGGCGATACCGATTTTCTGTGCGCCCGCGACCGCCTCTTCCAGCGATTCGCCGCGCGCCATGCGCCCCAATACGTAGTTGCTGGTGCCGTTCATCGGGCCGCGGAAGCCCTCGATGCGCGTGGCGGGCAGCGACGCCTCGGACATGCTGAAAATCGGCGTGCCATCCATCACCGTGGACTCGAAGCGCAGCGCCACGCCATGCTCTGCCGCCAGCGCCCGCAGTTCACGATAGGCGTAGGCAATCGGTCCCTTGTTGGCCGTGACGACATGCCGGCCAGCGTTCAGCGCGGCGCGCACGTGGTCTATCGCGGGCAGCCCCGACTGCGGATTCAGCGTGGTAATCTCGATCAGCGCGTCCGCCGGGCAGGTGGCGGCGAAGGCGAGCGCGTCGCCCGCGAAGGGCTGCGCGCCCGCTGGCAGCGCGCCGCTCGTCGGCCATCCGCTGGCGGCCAGCGCCGCCGGGGTGATGCCCTCCGGCGCGGACCAGCCCCCGGCGGAGCGCGTAAACGCGCCGGTGTAGCAGACTTCCAGGTCATATCGCTCGCGCAGGTCGCGCTCTTTCTCGGCGAGCATCGTGACTAGCGCGCGGCCCACATTGCCGAAACCCAAACATGCCAGACGCAGGCGCATGTTATTTCTCCTGAAACCAACAGGGCGAACGCTCGTGTTTCGCCCAGCAATAGCCATTGCCAACCATGATTATCCCTGGCCTTCAGGCTGGGAAGAAACGATTACACGGCTAGGCGAACTGGCGCAGGAAGCGCAGATCATTGCCAGAGAACAAGCGGATGTCGTCCACGCCGTAGCGCAGCATGGCGATGCGCTCGATGCCCAGCCCGAAGGCGAAGCCGCGATATGTCGCCGGATCGTAGCCGACGCCGCGCAGCACCTTCGGATGCACCATGCCGGAGCCGCCCATCTCCAGCCAGCCGCTATACTTGCAGACACGGCAGCCCGCGCCATCGCAGTTGATGCAGTCCATATCGAACTCGGCGCTTGGCTCGGTGAAGGGGAAGTAACTGGGGCGGAAACGCACCTTGCGCTCCGCGCCGAACATCTCGCGGGCGAAGCGCTCGACCACGCCGCGCAGATCGGACATGGTGCAGGTCTCATCAATCAGCAGCCCCTCCACCTGGTGGAACGCCGCTTCATGGCTGGCGTCAATCGCCTCGTTGCGGTAGACGCGGCCCGGCACGATGGCGCGCACCGGCGGCTGCATCTGTTCCATGATGCGAATCTGGTTGTTCGAGGTCTGCGTGCGCAGTAGGATCTGCCCCGGCACGATCCAGAAGGTATCCTGCATATCGCGGGCGGGGTGGTCCTGCGGGATATTGAGCGCCTGGAAGTTGTAGTAATCGGTCTCTACTTCCGGCCCGTCGTAGACCTGGAAGCCCATCTGGCTGAAGATGCGCCCGATGTCGCGGATGGTCTGCGAGATGGGATGGATGTGCCCGCGTGGCGTCATGCGCCCCGGCAGCGTCACGTCGAGCCGCTCGCGTTCCAACGCGCCGCTCTGCTCTGCCGCTTTCAGCGCGGCTTTGCGCTGTTCCAGCAGGCCTTCCAGTTCATTTTTGACGGTGTTCGCAGCCTGGCCGACGGCTTTGCGCTGCTCGCCAGGCAGCTTGCCCAGCCCCTTGAGGATACCGGTTAGCTCGCCGCGCTCGCGGCCCAGAAAGCGCGTGCGCCACTCGTCCAGCCCCTCCGCTGTTGCGATGGTCGCCAGTTCCGCAATCGCGCGCTCACGCAATCCGGCGAGCGCCTGTTCTTCCTCGGTTCGCGCTGTCGCCATGACACGCCTCCAGTTCCCGATAGCCCGGTGAAAGACAAACAAAAACGGCAGCTTCATCAGGGACGAAGCTGCCGTATGACTCCGTGGTACCACCCACCTTGGCTGCGCCGCGACGCACTGGCCGCGCACACAACCCACTCGTGCGCCCCGCTAGCGGTGGGCCTCCGAGGCGCCTACACGCCGGACGCTGTTCGCCGTCCGGTTTCAGTCGCCGGCTCAGGAGTGAACTTCGGTCGGGTACGTCGCGCCTGGGGTCTCAGTCGGTGGCCCAGGCTCCCTGTGCGGTTCCCCGCCTACTCTCTCCATCATCGCCGAGTCGTCTTCGATTGTCTTCTGCCAGGTCGCGCCGCTCATGCGTTCAGCGGCGCGGCATTGACGAACTGCCCTATAGCGTACCACATTTTTCCGCCCGCGTGTACTGGCCTGCCAGCACGAATGTTTATTGTTCGCCCTCTGTGGGTGAAGCGGGCAGTTCCGGCTTTGGTTTGCCGCGCAGGGTGAGCGCCGCGACCAGCGACGAGGCCAGCGCCAGCACCGACGCCAACAGCATCGCCACCCGGAAGCCACGCACATAAGCTGTGCCAATCGCCTGCGTCACCGCGCTCTGTGTGGTGGCGCTTAGTCCGCCGGGGAGTTGGATACCGGCAAGCTGCGTGCGCTGGCTTTCGAGCGCGTGATGGAGTGCGGGCGAGAGCGGCAGCGCAGCAAGCGCCTGGGTAAAGGCGTTGCTGAAGACGGCGACGACGATCAGCGTGAACACGGCAATCGCCAGCAGGCCGCCGACGCGCGAAACGGCGTTATTGATGCCGGAAGCCGTTCCTACCTGCGCGGGCGGCACGGCATTCATGACGGTCGTGGTCAGCGGCGCAATGACGATTGCCATGCCCAAACTCAGCACCACCGTCGCGGGAAAGTAGGTCGTCCAATAGCTTCCGCCGATGTATGGCACGGCGAAGAGGGCGAAGCCAATGGCGGCGATGAATGACCCCACGACCAGCGGTGGCCGCGCGCCATAGCGGTCTACTAAGCCACCAGCCCAGCGCGAAAGCACGAAGATGATAATCGTCATCGGCAACAGCGCCGCGCCTGCCTCGACGGCGGAATAGCCCTGCACCTGTTGCAGATTGAAGGGCAGAAAATAGAGCGCGCCGCCGAGGCCCGCGTACAGCAGCAGCGTCATCAGGTTGACCCCGCTGAAGGTGCGCGAGCGGAACAGGCGCAGCGGCACCATCGGCGTGGTGGGTGGGGTGACATGCGTTTCGGCGAAGAAGAACGCAACGAGCGCGCCAACGCCAATGAGCAGGCTGACCAGCACCAGCGGCGCGCCCAACCCTACGACGCCCGCGTGAATCAGGCCGAAGACCAGCGCGCCGAGTCCCAGCGTGACGAGCGCCGCGCCGCGCCAATCGAGCGGTCCGGTGGCGGCGGGGTCGCGGCTTTCGGGGACGTGGCGGAGGGTAATGGCGACGGTGAGCAGCGCCAGAGGGAGATTGATGAAGAAGATCCAGCGCCACGAGGCAGTCTGAATCAGCCAGCCGCCGACGAGTGGACCAAGAGCGGAGGTGACGGTGGTGAAGCCCGCCCAGGTGCCGATGGCGCGTCCACGCCGTTGTTCATCAAAGGAGGCGCTGATGATCGCCAGGCTGCCGGGGATGAGCAGCGCCCCGCCGATGCCCTGGACGGCTCTGGCGAGGATCAGCACGAGCGGGTCAGGGGCGAGACCGCAGAGGACCGAGGCGGCGGTGAAGAGCGCGATGCCCGTGACGAATATGCGGCGGCGGCCCAGCCGATCACCCAGCGCGCCGCCGACCAGGATGAGCGCCGAAAGGAAGAGGCTATAGGCTTCGATCACCCATTGCACGTCGGCGGTGGTGGCGTGCAGGTCGCGTTGCAGGGCGGGCAGGGCGATATTGACGACGGTGCCATCAATGAACGCGAGGCTGGAGCCAAGGATCGTTGCCGCCAGCAC
Organism: Ktedonobacterales bacterium; assembly: GCA_030167145.1. GTDB lineage: Bacteria > Chloroflexota > Ktedonobacteria > Ktedonobacterales > JADMIN01 > SMAG-U1939. Next base: position 3,797,012 of record CP126532.1, read on the forward strand.
CCACGGCGCGGCATTCGCTGTGCAGGGCGCTGTCGAGCGTGCCGAGCGAATCGCCACCTCGTCGCAGGGTGGCCGGACCACAGCAACCATGCTAGCGCCATCCTCTCTTCTCGTCATCGCGCGTCACCTGTGCGCATCCGTAACCTGTTCCGCCTCTACCGCGCGACGTTGACGCGCTGCCTCAAACACTATCACACTCGCGGCCACTGCCGCATTGAGCGACTCGACCCGATTCCACATCGGAATGCTCACCTGGGCGGTCGCCAGCCGTAGCCCTTCGGCGGAGACGCCATGGGCCTCGTTGCCGATGAGCAGCGCGGTGCGTTGGGTCAAATCCAGGCTATCGTAGTGGGTGTGGCCGTCCGCAGTGGCTGCGAGCACCTGTTTGACCGCTGGCGCACCACGCAGCGCATTCTGCACGTCCTTCCAGTCGCGCGCCTCACGCAGCGGCAGATGAAAGTGCGCCCCCGCGCCCGCGCGCACGACTTTGGGGTTCAGCGGATCGGCGCAGCCAGGCGTCAGCAGCAACTCATCCACATCCGCCGCCAGCGCCGAACGCAGAATCGTGCCGAGGTTGCCCGGATCGCTGATGGCATCCAGCACGAGCAGCAAAGGGCGCATGCGTCCGCGCCGCCGCGCGCGCACCTTCTCCGCCGCGACCTCGCCAGCCGCGACCGCCGCCAGCACACCCTGTGGCGAGCGCGTATCCGCGCCGCGCTCTATCGCGATGGGCGCCGCGTCGTAGACCTCCGCGCCCTGCGCGCGCGCATCTTCGATCTGGCCGAGCGTCTTACGTCCGTCGGCGTTGCGCGCAAGGTCCGCCGGGTCATAGATGATGAGGTGGGGCACGATGCCAGCGTGAAGCGCGGCTTCGAGCAGGTGTGGCCCTTCGAGCAGAAATGCGCCATGTTCGGCGCGTCCCCTGGGTGTATGCAGCGCGCGCAGCAGAGCGATGTGTTGATTCGACCCGCTGGTAATCATCGTAGTCGCTCCTTACAGGTGTGCATAGCACAGAGGCGCATAGCAAAACGCCGCGCGATCTACGTGATCGGCGCGGCGTGCATCTGGCGGGGTTCCGCGAAAGGACGGCTCAGGCGGTCTTCGCCTGCTTCGCCCGTGCCGTCGCCTGGGCTGCCTGGGCCTTCTTGACCAATTCGCCAAAGACGGCGAGGTCGGTGACGGCGAGGTCTGCCATAACCTTGCGGTCCACCTGCACGTTGGCCAGTGCCAGGCCGTGCATGAACTGGCTGTAGGACATACCGTAGAGGCGCGACGCGGCGTTGATGCGCGTGATCCACAGGGCGCGCATGTCGCGCTTGCGGGTGCGGCGGTCGCGGTAGGCATAGCGCAGCGCGTGCATCATGGATTCACGCGCCGTCTTGATCAGACGGTGACGCGCGCCGTAATGGCCTTGTGTGCGGCTCAAAACTTTCTTATGCTTGGCGCGGGATGTCACACCCCGCTTGACTCGTGGCATTGCTTTCCTCCACCCCCGGACGACATGCTGCTCTCGCTACCGGGGAACCCGAAACACTGGCGAGCGATTAGCCGTAGGGCAGAAGCTTCTTCATTTTGTGCGCGTCACCCACCGCCATCACCATCGGCTTGCCGAGTGAACGGTTGCGGTTCGCGTCCTTCTTGCGGCGATACTTGGTCTTTGCGGATCGCATGTGCATATACTTGCCACCGCCCGTCACGGAGACCCGTTTCGCCGTGGCCTTATGCGTCTTGAGCTTGTACTTCTTCATTCATGTCTCCGGTCGGATATATGTCATCTTGGCGACCGGGCCGACACCCTGCACATACCGTCCCTTCGTCGCGCACCGAACTAGTATACCATAGGCCCATTTTGGCGCGCAAGCATCATTCCTGGTTTTTTCGCCGTCTCGTGCCATATGGGCTATCCAGTGATGGGGCCGAGCGGCAATCCCGCGCATCTCATTCACTGGATAGCCCCAGCGTCTAAAAGGGCTTGAACAACATCAGCCAGAGGAGAACCAGCAGACCAACGCCACCGGTAATCGCGCTCACCCACGGGCGAACGGTCGCCTGCGTGGCCGCTATCGCTGCGGTGGTGGCTGGTTCTTTCACTTGCCCGCGCCCAGTGATGCCCACCGCGAGACGCAGCCGCCGCAGCACTGGTCCCGTCTGGGCCGACATCACGATCCAGACCGCGACCAGCACGCCCAGCGCGGCCCAGGGCCAGCCCATCGCCCACCAGTTGCCGACGAATGCGGCGCCGATTCCCGCCGCCAGTAGCACCAGCAACGAGATGAACGACGCCATTAGCGTATTGCCTGAGAGATTGAGCAGCGCACGCAACGCGGTGACATCTTGCTCGGTACGCACGCGAAAGACGACGGCTGCCGATACGCCATGCGCCAGCAGGAATCCGAAGACCCCCAGCACATGCGCGAAAACGAGCCATTGATACATCCTGGCTGCCTCCATATCACTGTGAAGTTTGGTACGATAAAGATATATCGCAATATATCGAATAATTACGAATTCGCCATCTGTCCTTCTGGACAGTATTCTGAACGCGAGGAAAATAGTCGGAAGCGCACGAGTGTGGCGCTGGCAGAATCCCTGTTAGCGCCCAGGTTACATTCCCGGCGTTGAGCCAGCGTCGCGCTATGGACTAGCCAAAGATGAGGTTCAGCAGCGCAGTGAAGGTGGGCAGCGCCCAGAGCGCGCCCGCCGCGAGCAGCCACAGCGCATTGCCGCGCCGCAGCACACGACCCACGGCTGGCAGGCAGTAGATCGCGGCAAGGGTGATGCCCAGAGTGACGCGCGCAGAGGCGGTGAGGTCTACATAGGAACCCTGGTGCAGCAGCACGACGAAGAGGAGGATATGCGCCAGCAGATTCCAGATTTCCAGGCGGCGGCAGCCCTGCCAGACGGCCCAGAGCGCCACGCCAGCGCAGAGGAGCGCGGGGAGGACGACGGTTTCCACCTGCTGTAGCTGATCGTGGCCCCAGGGCCAATAGGCGAAGAGTCCCTGGAACGGGATGAGCACCGGGAGGTCGCTCGATGTGACACCTGATGAGCCAAGCCATGCCGACAAGAAGAGCTTGTAGAGGGCGAGCGGCACGACAGCCAGCGCCAGCAGCGCCGTCGCGCCGCGCCACGCGCGTGGCAGGGCGATGGTTCGGCGCATGGTCTGCGCTTCACGTGATATGTCGCCTGGGCGTAGCGCCCACGCCGCGCCGTAGAAGAGCGCGAAGAGCAACGTCGTTTCGCGGGTCAGCGCGGCAAGCCCGAAGCAGAGGCCCGCCCAGAGATAGCGCCGCGCGCCGCCAAAGTCATAGAGATAGACCGCCAGCGCCACGAGCGCATAGGCCAGCGGCTCGGTGAGATCGAACTGATAGGCGATGAACAGGCCACCGGCGAGGCCGTAGACCAGCGCATACCAGGGCGAGTAGCCTTTGCGCCGCAGCCACGCGGCGACAGCGAGCGTGCCGCCGCCGATGGCGAGCAGGTTGATCAGCAGCATCGTATAGGGCAGCAGATCTGGGCGGCCCAGGGCGAGCAGCCGCGCTAGCATCGGGTAGAGGATGCGGGTGTAGCGATAATTGGGCTTATCGAGATAGGGGCTGGCATGGGAGGGGTCAGCGGCGATGAAGTAGGCGAACTGTCCGTCGTAGCCGGCGATGGGCGCGTAGTGGAAATCGGGCGGGAAGGTGATGACCTGGCTGGTGTGGCTCTGGTGGGCGAAGCGCTGGCTAATATGCGCGAAGCTATAGATGTCGTTTCCGGCGTTCAGATAGAGCAGCGTCCACAGGCAGTAGAACGCCAGTGTCAGCGCGGCGACGCTCCACGGCGAGCGCCGCCAGGCGCGGCCATGCTTCGCCGCTATCATGGGCTGTGCGTCCGTGGCTTTTGTCCGGTTCGCCGCCTGATCCTCCACTCGCACCTTCTTTGCGTTTCGGTTGCTCTGCATGCTGGACGGCCTGCCTATATGGCCTGCCTCTACTATAGCGTGGGCATGATACTATGAGGGCATCGCTTCTGAACAGTTCGGACTCGCTGAACAGGACCATCCATCTCCGCAGACGAGAGGAGCGCGCCGCATGATTCCTACCGAAATTGTTTCGATGATGGAGCGCAGGCGCATCGTCGCCGAGGTGCGAACGGCCACGGCAATTCAGGCGCTGGGTGTGGTAGATGCGCTGGCGGCGGCTGGTGTCAATGCTATTGAGGTCTCACTGACCATCCCCGGCGTGAACGAAATCTTGTCGCACATGGCCACGCGGCGCGATGTCTTCGTCGGCGCGGGGGCTGTGCTGGATGCACGCCAGGCGATGCTGGCGATCTCCAGCGGGGCGCGTTTTATCGCCTCACCGATTCTCGCCCCCGACCTCGTGCCGGTCTGCAACGATGCGAATGTCGCCTGCGTGCTGGGCGCGTTGACGCCGACCGAGATCATCGCTGCGCAGCACGCGGGCGCGCAGATGGTGAAGGTGTTCCCGGCTGAGGCGCTGGGCGGCCCGATGTATATTCGCGCGCTGCTGAGGCAGCTCACCCACGTCAGCCTGCAAGTCTCTGGCGGCTTCACGGCGCAGAATATGGGCGAATATCTGGCACTGCCGGTGAAGACGCTGGCGCTGGGCACGCTGCTGGTGCCGCGTCCGCTGGTGGAGCGCGGCAACTGGCAGGCGATCACCAATCGTGCGCGAGCCTTCGTCGAATTCGTGGCGAATCCGCATGCGAACGCGGCGCGCTTCCTGGCGATGATGGGTATCGCTCCACAGCCGCAAGCACCAGCACCGATGCCCATTGATCCGCGTATCGCGGCGATTGCGGGCATGCCCACCGTCAACGTGCCGCCAGAGATTGCGGCGGCGATGGCAGCGATGGTCAGCGGCTCAGGGCAGGCGGACCCCGGCGCGGTGAGTGGCAGCTTTCACCCGTGGGACTCGCGTCCGGTGGAGATGGGCGATGACGAGGATTGGCTGCGTTAACGGGCGAGGTACTCAACGTCAACGGCGGCTGGCTCTTTGGCCGCTGAGACGAGACGCCCAAGTCTGGATGACCGGCAACCGCAAGCGATATAGTCTGGCAGAAGACCACTGACCACGAGACGCCAGCGCTTGTCTAGCACTTGCCACGATTCACGCACACCCAATGGGAAAACCATCCATGCGACAAGATATCAGCCAGGATACCAGTCACGATACCAGCGTCGAAGCATCGGCGGCTCCAAGTGCGCCGCCCGCTGCGCCCCGGCGCAAGCGCCAGAGCCGCATCTGGCGGCGCACGACGATGCGCCGCGCCATCATCGAAGCGGTGCTGCTCTTCGCCGCCGGGCGGCTGATGGGCGCGGTACCGTTCGATGGATGGCCCGCCGCGATGGAGCCGCTGATCGTCATTCCGCTGGCGCGGCTCGTGCTGGCGTTCCTGCCGCCAATCTGGGCTGCCTCGCGCGTGGTCTCGACCAAGCGCGAGAAGATGAGCCGCCGCTTCTGGAAGCTGGGGCCGCTGCTGGCGGTGTATTGCACGCTGGCTGATACGGTGATTGCGCTGGCGCTGGGCGAAACGACTGGTTTTCTTGGCTGGCCGGACGCCTATGGGCCGGTCATTCAGCGCTTCGGGGCACATGGCGCGGCGGCGCTGGCGCCGGGTGACTTTGTCTTCGGCGCGCTCAAGATGTTGGTGACGCTGGGCATCTACTTCACTATCGCCGTTGTCTGTACGCGCCTCGCCAACGGCGGCTTTATGCGCTTCACCATGCCCGCGGGCAATGGCCGCGTGACGCTGTAACTATTACTGCCAGCCGCCTCACAGATACTAACCGCACGCATTTTCTATCACAGTGCGATAAATCAAGCGAACGCCTATCGCGAAATTGGCGAATCCATCCTCCTGCCAATTGGGATCATCTGGGATTTCTATTCCTTCACATAGCTGAAAAATCAAGCCTTAGCTAGCATGTCATCAAACGAACGATAACCACTGGACAGACCATGCCAGATGTTGTACAGTGTGCCTCACATCTCGTGTTCGGGCGCAATTCTCGTCATCTTTTGCATACAGGCGAGGCATATCCAGTCACATTGCGGTTTCTCGGTGTGTGGACATAGGGCTGTCAGCAATCTACGTGGGGAGGAGGTGGGCAGGTAGAGCATGCTGCGATATGCAAATTCGATGGCCCTCATGCATTTTGCCGAGCAAACGGGCCATTATGCGGCGCGGTCCGTTATGCAGATCCAGCATCAATAGCGCACCTGGCAGCACGCGCACCGAAGAGATAGGCGACTCTACAGGATTGTGGGTTCCATTCGGCTCTGCCGTGGTGGCGACATCTTGCCACCACGCTCAAAGGAGAGACACCGCATGTCGGTACTTTCGCGCATCCAGTGGCGCACGCGCATGCCACTGGCGATCCTACTGGCGGCCTTCTTGTCCCTTGTCTTCCCCGCCATGGCGTTTGCGAATGTCGGACTGACGCAGATCAGCAGTGACCCGTTCACTGCCGCAACTTGCACCGCATCCAATACCACGAATCACCATACCGAGGTCGAGCCAGACTCTTTCTCGAATGGTTCGACGATTGTGGCGGCCTTCCAGGTTGGGCGCATCTACGACGGCGGCGCCTGCGCCATTGGTTTCGCCACGTCTACCAACAATGGCGCAAGCTGGACCAACGGCCTGCTGCCAGGCGTCACCAAATATTACAGCGGGGGCGCTTACGACCGCGCCACCGATGCCGCCGTCGCCTACGACGCGCGCTTCAACGCCTGGCTGATCTCGTCACTGGTGCTCTCCGAGTCCGGTGGTCCACATGGCGTTGCCGTTTTGACAAGCCGCTCCACTGATGGCGGCCTGACCTGGGGTACGCCGGTGGTCACGGAAAATACCAGCAGCAGTCCCGATAAGAACTGGATCGTCTGCGACAACACTGCGACCAGCCCGTTCTACGGCAACTGCTACACCGAATGGGACGACAACGGTGCGGGCAATGTGCTGCAAATGAGCACCTCCACCGATGGTGGTGTCACCTGGGGCGCGGTCAAGACCAACGGGCAGGGGGTCATCGGCGGCCAGCCCGTTGTACGTCCTGACGGCACGGTGATCGTGCCGACCGACAATGCCAATGAGACGGCGGTCGGCGCGTTCAACTCGACCAATGGTGGCAGCACCTGGAGTACGATCACCACCATTGCCACCATCTCGCACCACACCGAAGCCGGGAGCCTTCGCTCCGGCGCGTTGCCCACCGCCGAGATAGATGGCGCTGGGACGGTCTATGTCGTCTGGTCGGACTGTCGCTTCCGACGCAGTTGCAAGGCCAACGATCTCGTCATCAGCCACTCGCTCAACAGCACCGGCACAAGCTGGTCATCGGTGAGCCGCATCCCGATTGACGCGACCACCAGCGGTATAGACCATTTCATCCCTGGTTTGGCGGTCAATAAGAGCACCTCTGGCAGCAGCGCGCAGCTTGGGGTGACGTACTACTATTACCCCGTCTCAGCCTGTGGCACGAGCTGTGTGCTCGACGTGGGTTTTATCTCTTCGACCAACGGCGGCAGCACCTGGAGCGCAGCCACGCCGCTTGCTGGTCCGTTCAACGTTGGCTGGACGGCCACCACGAGCCAGGGGCGCATGGTCGGCGACTATATCTCGACCTCCTACGGCTCGGATAACCTGGCGCATGCCGTCTTCATGACCGCCACCGCGCCGACATCGGGCACGACCTGTAGCGCAGTGCCGGATAATTGTAACGAGCCAGCGGACTCGCCAGCATCTGGCCTCGCCGTCTCTGGCGGCAGCGCATCTTCGGCAGGCGATCCGGTGCTCTTCGGCGGCAATGGCGGCGGCACCGCGAATAGCTTGTGGAACGTGGTGGATAACAACGGCAGCAAGCACCGCGACTAACGCCAGATAACTGTTTCGTAGCGCGGACTCTATGTCAGATCGCCATCCTCCTGGGGTGGTGATCTGACGGCGCATTGCTGGATATCATCTGTAGCGGGGCAGCGGCGCCGCTATCGGTCAGTTCGGCCAGACCGCTAGAACGTTTCTATCGGCTGGCGGCCTGAAAAGCCGCTATCCGTCGGGTGCCACCAGCCAATGCCATTTTCGCCGAGTCGCCAGCAGAGATACACCTCACCTCCGTGGCGCAGCGTGGGAAAGTCAATCAGCCCCATATCGAGGTCTTTCACCAGAATGCCCAGCGTGTTGATTTCGGCCAGAATCTCATCCATGCGCTCTGCCGTCTCGGTGATGGCCTCGCGCTCCTGTACAACTTCCGCCGGTGGCAGGTGGCCGTTGCCCATTACCTTTTCTTGGAAGGCGGCGAGGCTGGTCTCGTGTTCGAGGAAGACTGCTCGCAGCCGTTGCAGTTCCTCTAGCAACGGCTCAACGCGCGGCAGCAGCGCCTCGGCCTCTTCACGAGTGAAGTATTTGACGGCCATGCGCTGCTCCTCTCAGTTCCATCCATAACAGCCGGTAGGCGCAATCCGCACCGGCTATGCCTTTCATGCTTTGGTGATGGCGATGATTGCCCCCGCGCCCGGACCGGCATGCGTGCCAACGACGGGGCCAAGGTTGAATTGCTCGATGGGGCCGTTCCAGAACGTGCGCGCGACGGTGACCAACTGCTGGCCCGCCGCATCGTCGGCCTGGGCCACAGCTACGGCGTCCAGCGCGCCTAGCTCTGCCACCATCTGTCCAACGCGCTCCAGCGCCTTGGCTTTGGTGCGCGGCTGCTCGATGGGCACCACTTTGGAATCGCGCACGCCGAGAATCGGCTTGACGTTCAGCAGCCCACCGACAAACGCCTTGCCCGCGCCGATGCGCCCGCCGCGTTTGAGATATTCCAGCGTATCCAGCACGGCGATCAAATGGACTCGTGAGAACATGCTTTCGGCATGCGCCTTGAGTTGCTCCATGCTGGCGCCGTCGCGCGACTCGCGCGCCAGAATCTCGGCTGGCAGCCCGAAGCCCGCGCTCACCGTGCCGGAGTCTAGCACGACGATGGGCACACCGGTATCCCCGGTCACCATCTGCGCGGCGGTGGTCGAAACCGACAAGGTTGCGCTGAGTCCGCTGCCGATGTGCATCGCCAGAATACCGGTCGCGCCATCGCGCACCATCTGGCGGTACTGCTCCTCAAAGAGTCCTGGCGGTGGGGTAGAGGTGGTCGGCGGCTGCGCGCTCTCTTTCAGGCGGCGGTAGAAGGTTGCGCCATCCATATCCACGCCGTCGCGGAACGATTCGTTGCCGAACTCGACCGTCAGCGGAACCACGGTGATTCCAAGGTCGCGCGCGCGCTCCGGCGGGATGTCTGCCGTGCTATCCACGAGTATATGCACCGTCACGTTGTACCGTCCTCATCTGCTCTGGTCTACACGGAGCGCATGCCGCTCCGGTGGAGCCACGTTGCTCTCATTCAGCGGAGATGATGTAGGCGTAGAACGGCTGGCCGCCCTCGACTACCTCGATCTCCTGGGCGGGGAACTGCTCTTTGATGCGCTGCGCCATCTGTTCCGCCATTTCAGCGGTCACATCGGCGCCGTAATACACGGTGATGATTTCGTATTTCTCGGCCTGCATCCGCGCCAGTGTATCATGTACGACGGCGTTCATCTCCGTGCCCGCATGCACCAGCCGGTCATTTACCAGGCCGATGATGTCGCCTTCGGTGACGTTAATGCCGTCTATTTGCACCGTCCGCACCGCCCGCGTGATCTCAGCCGTTTGCACGTTCTGCACCGCGTGTTCCATCGTCGCGCAGTTCGTTGCGAAGTCCGCGTCGTAGTTGAAGGAGAGCAGCGCGCCGATCCCCTGCGGCATGGACTTCGTCGGGATGACGCAGATCTGCTTCTTCGTCAGTTGCTCCACCTGCCGCGCGCTCATGATGACGTTGCCGTTGTTGGGCAGGATGATGATTTTTTCGGCGGGGCACGCCTCCACAGCTTCTAGCAAATCCTGGGTGCTGGGGTTCATCGTTTGCCCGCCGGGGACGATCCGCGAGACGTTCAGGCTCTCGAAGACCTGCACCCAGCCGGGGCCGGCTGCCACTGCTACCGTGCCGATCTCGCTGAGCGGCTCGGCGGGCGTCAACATGCTCGGCGGCTCCGCGACCGCTGTGGCGCTTGTGGCTGCGCCGCTGCCCATGTGGGCGCCATTGACGCTGGCGACGACGCCGCGCTCACGCGCGCTCTCGGCGGCATAGCGCAGGCTCTGCTCTTGCAGGTTTTCGATGTTGATGTCTTGCAGGCTGCCCAGGCCCACGCCGTAGTCCAGAATCTTGCCAGGGGTTGGGGTATGGGTATGCACTTTGAGGAGCTTGTTATCGCCGGCGACCACGGTGGACACGCCGCCCATTGCGGTGATGGTGTCGCGGATCTCCTCCAGGTTCAAATCTTCGCCGTGCAGCAGGAAGACGACCTCATAGCCGAACTCTTCTTCGATGGTCACGTTGCCTTTGTGGACTTCCGCGAACTCGTCTACCTGCGCTTTCTGCGAGACTTCCAGCGATTCACCACGCGCGTAGCGCCACATGCCTTCGAGGAACATCGTCAATCCCTGGCCGCCCGCATCCACCACTCCCGCCTGCTTGAGCGTGGGCAGCAGATCAGGCGTTTTAGCGACCGCCGCTTTCGCCGCTGCCACGGTGTCGCCAAGCATGATGGCGATGTCGCTGCCGCGCTCGGCGCTGGCCACCGACGCCTCGGAGCATTCGCGGATGACGGTGAGGATCGTGCCTTCGACTGGCTTGATGACCGCACGATAGGCCAGCTTCGCCGACGATTGCAGCGCGGCGGCCAGATCTTTGGCGGTGAAGGTGGTTTTCTGGTCGAGTCCCTGACTCATGCCGCGCAGAATCTGCGAAAGGATTACGCCGGAGTTGCCGCGCGCGCCCATCAGCGCCCCGCGCGAGAGCTTTTCGGCGATGATGTAGGCGGCGGTTTCGTCGGAGTTGGCGATTTCTTTGGTGGCAGCGCGCATCGTCAGCGACATATTCGTGCCCGTATCGCCGTCGGGCACAGGGAAGACATTGAGCGCGTTGATTGCCTCGCGATGCTGTTCGAGCCAGGCGTGGCCGGCCATGACCGCCCTCTTGAGGTCTTGTCCGTCAAACACGCTCGCCTGCCTGGGGCGAGTACGCGAAAAGCGCGAGAAGAAGTTTCGTGCCATAGGTTCCGCGGGGACTCTAACCCCTCCGCCCTCCATAGGTAAGTCTGGTGACGACGATCACACGCTGATAATGGTGTTGTATCCCCGTATACACTGGTATACGCTGGGAACATTGGATGCGCATGAACTAACGTTCCGGTTCTGGGTTGACGCGCAGTGCCTGCACGTTCACGTTGACCTGCACGACCCGCATCCCCAGCGCTTTCTCGACCGCGAACTTGACGCCTTCCATGATGTTGTGCGCGATTTCGCTGATGCGCAGGCCGTGTTCCAGGACGACATACACTTCGATGGTGATGTGGTCGTTGGCGAACCGCACCTCCACGCCCCGGTTGTAATGCTCCGGCGCTAGCATCTCCACCGCGCCCAGGCGCGTGCGGCGCGCGGCAATGCCGACGACACCGTAGCATTCCGCGACTGCCCGCCCGGCAATCGTAGCGATGGCGCGCGGCGCGACTTCGATTTTGCCGCGCTGCATGAGCCAGCTATCCGCTGCCAGATCACCAGACGGCGCTTGCCTGACTCCCGCGACCGTGCCACTTGCGCTTCCCACCATGCGGCGCCTCCGTTATCCTCCGTTATGACGTGCGTACTTCCCCTCGCTCCAAAGGCCGAGACGCGCCACGACCCCTTATTGCAGCCCATTGTAGCACGCTATCAAGGGGGTATGCTTGCGCGGGAATGGGCGTCATGTTATACTATCTTGGCGCCATCAAACAGGGGCATGATGCGCCCTGCCCGCATCAGAATGCCTCCGAGGCAGATGCCATGATGGTGTTGTGGGCCAAGAGGCGCGTTGCCCATGCGGGACGTATGACGCCTGTAGTGTGATGGTAACATTGCCCACACTGGCGGTCAATCGGGAAGTTGGCCGGTTAAGAAAACCTGCTGGCACTGTGCCAAGGTGCGCGGCTACGCGGGAACTTCCGAGAGATGCGCGAGAGATACCAGCCAGTGCGCCGCTGACATCGGGCGGTCGCCGCATAGATGTGAAGATGAGGTGAAGACGTATGACCGGGCGTTGTGATGTGTGCAGCCGTGGGCCGCAGTATGGCCACAACGTGAGCCACTCGAACCGCAAGACCAATCGCCGCTTTCTGGTGAATGTGCAGCATCGCCGTGTGGTGATGGATGGCCGCGTGCGCAATCTGTATATCTGCACGCGCTGCCTGCGCAACATGGTGAAGGTGCCGAAGGCGCGCTAAGCCTGGCGCTACCAGCCACGCGCACTGATCGAATCGAACGGGCCGGGGATGTTCCCCAGCCCGTTATTGTGTTTCATTCAATCTTCACAAGAAAGCTGTGTCACCCCCATGAATCACGCTCTACATCTATGTAGGCTTGCACATCCACATCTTTCCAGATGTCTTTGCCCAATCCCTCAAGTTCGAGAATGCTATGTTGGGCTGGCGATGTTATGTGGCTGCGAACCATATTCGCAAGGTCAGAGAGGAGCCGTAACTGGTCCGCTGGGTCGAGTTGTTGCGCGCGGCTGAGTATCTCATCGTAGGTGGATGCGGACATAGATTTCTCCTCTCAGCTTTCTGATTCGGTGCGATCCGGCGCAGCTTTCCGTGTCTCGCGGGTGTGGAGCTGACCGCAGGCGGCGGCGATGTCGTCGCCGCGCTCGGCGCGCACGCTGTTGCTCACGCCGCTCCGGCGCAGTGTCTCGCGGAACGCGCGAATCGCCTCGCCGCTGGGTGGACGGTAGCCCGCAGCGGTTGCGTTCACCGGAATCAGGTTGACGTGGCAGAGTTGTTTCAGCGGGGAGAGGAGTTGCGCAAGTTCGCGCGCATGTTCCGCACGGTCGTTCTCGCCCGCCAATAGCACATACTCGAACGTCACCTGGCGGTTTGTACGCTCCGTATACACGCGGCACGCATCCAGCACCGCCTCGATGGGATACTTGCGCGTCACTGGCATGGTGCGCAGGCGCATCGCGTTATTCGGCGCATGCAGCGAGATTGCCAGATTCACCTGCAACGGCTCCTCGGCCAGCCGCAAGATGCCTGGCACGAGGCCCACGGTGGAGACGGTCATGTGGCGCGCGCCGATGTTCAGCCCTTCGGGCATGTTCAGGATACGCAGCGCCTTGAGCGTATGGTCGTAGTTGTGCAGCGGCTCGCCCATGCCCATGAAGACCAGATTGGTCACGTGGTCAATCTGCTCGCCGTCGGGCGCTTGCCAGGGCTGGTGGCGTAGCTCACGCGCGAAGTAGATCACCTGGGCGACGATCTCGCCAGGGGTGAGATGACGGTCGAAGCCCATCTGTCCCGTGGCGCAGAAGGTGCAGCCATAGGCGCAGCCCGCCTGAGTGGAGACGCAGACCGTTGCCCGCGCGCGCCCTTCGCTGGTCGCGGGATAGAGCATCAGCACCGTCTCGATCAGCCGCCCATCCGCCAGTTCCAGCAAGAGTTTGCGGGTGCGCCCATCCTTCGCCGCCAGTTCCGTCCGCATACGTGGACCTTCGATGGTCGCTTCGCGCGCCAGTTGCGCGCGCAACATGGCGGGCAGTGTCCGCATCTCGGCGAAGTCCGCGACCAGCGAATCGTAGATCCACCCGGCAAGCTGGCGCGCGCGAAACGCGGGCTGGCCGCGCTCACCGAGCCACGCCTGCATCTCGGCGAAGCTCATGCCCAGCAGGTCGGCGCGTGTGGTGGGCTGGTCCGTGGCGGTAGTGGTCTCTGATGATGGCGTGAGATCGAGCATGGCGAGCAAACATCCTGATCGTTGTAGTCATGTGCCAAACGTGGCGTCCGCGAGCGCGGGATGGCCGCGCAGCACGTCCGCGCTGGGCAGGGCGCGGCGGCCCTCCAATTGTACCACGTCGAGCGCGAGCGCCCCCTCGCCACAGGCGCAGGCGAGCGCGCCGTTTGGCAGCAGAAAGCACGTCCCTGGCGTGCGCTCACCAGCCACCTCAGCAACGGCATGCGCTGCCAGCAGCTTCACCTGATGTCCATTCCACGTGGTGAACGCGCCGGGCCAGGGCGTATACGCGCGCACCTGACGTGCGAGCGCGCTGGCGGGCTGGCCCCAGTCAATGCGGCCATCCTCTTTCTTCAGCGGACGGGTCATCGTCGCCAGCGCCTCATCCTGGGCGCGCGGGATGATCTCGCCCGCCAGCCAGCGCGGCAGCGTGCGCAGCAGCAGATCTGCTCCTAACGTGGCGAGCCGGTCGAAAAGCTGTCCGACGTTCTCATCGGCGCCGATGGCTGTGCGCGCGTCGGTGAGCATCGGGCCGGTGTCGAGTCCTTCATCCATCAGCATGATTGTGACTCCGGTCTCAGCGTCGCCTGCGAGGATCGCCGCGTTGATCGGCGACGCGCCCCGCCAGCGCGGCAGCAGCGAGGCATGGACGTTCAGGCAGCCGTGGCGCGGCAGGCGCAGCACCTCTGACGGCAATATCTGGCCGAAGGCGGCGACGACGATGAGATCGGGCGCGAGCGATTGCAGCAGCGCGAATGCCTCTGGCTTGCGCAACGGACCCGGCTGGTAGACCGGCAGCACTGCTTCCAGCGCGAACTGCTTGACTGGCGCATACGCCACCTGCCGACCGCGTCCGGCGGGCTTATCGGGGCGCGTCACCACGCCCACGATGTCCATGCCGCTGGGGAGCAGCGCGCCAGGCGCAGCACACTCAGCCAGCGCGCGCAGCGCTGGCACGGCGAAATCAGGCGTTCCCATGAAGAGTACGCGCATCGGTTCAGTTGCTGTCATCGTTGTCTTACCCCCTCTAGGCGCCTCGTTCGCGCACCTGCCCGCCCACAGAGTATACTCATAGTCCGCAGGCGCATGCGGGCAAGCGCCGCTGGATGCGCGGGAGGACAACACTATGGCAAAGAGTGGGCGGATAGATCGGGATGCCTTGATAGCGGCGGCGCGGACGGCGGCGGAGTTCGCCTATGCGCCGTATTCGGGATTCCGTGTGGGTGCGGCGGTGGTGGTGCAGACCAGCGAGGGGCCGCGTATCGTCACCGGCGCGAATATCGAGAACGCTTCGTTCGGGCTGACGCTGTGCGCCGAGCGCAACGCCCTGGCCGCCGCGCTGATGCGCGAAGACGCGACGCTCGTCCCGGACGCGCGGCCAGCCGCGCGCAGGCCGCGTATCACCCACGTTGCCATCGCCTGCATAGATGTAGACGACGATGCCCCCGCCTGGAAACGCAGCCCCTGCGGGGCGTGCCGCCAGTGGCTCGCCGAGCTTGCGCCCGACGCCGTGTATTACGTGGACGGCATCCCCGACGACCTGCATCTTGCCGATCTGCTGCCCTATGCTTTCCGCCTGGAAGAATAGTCTGCGCCTACATACAGTATGGGGATCTTCGAGATGCGACGACTGCTTATCACCGGAGCAAGCGGCACCCTTGGCCGCAATGTAGCGCCGATTGCTCAACAGCAGGGATGGGAAGTCTGCGGAACCTACTATACCAATCCTCCCCCGTTGCCTGGGCAGTGGTACCGGCTGGATGTACGTGACTGCCAGGCGGTCATGGCATTGATGTGTCAGATCCAGCCGGACGCTGTGGTGCATACCGCGTACCAGCCGCGTGGCCCAGAGTTGTGGGCCGCGACTGCGGAGGGGGCCGCATACGTCGCGCAGGCGGCGCAGGAACTTGGCATTCGCCTCGTCCACGTGTCGAGTGATGCGATCTTCGATGGAACGAACAATCTCTACACCGAGACGGCCAAGCCCAACCCGGTTACGCCCTATGGCGCCGCCAAGGCCGCAGCGGAGTTGGCAGTCAGCGCCATTGCCCCACGGTCTGCCATTGCGCGTACCTCGTTGACCATCAGCCGGGAGCCACTTGACCCGCATACACGCTTGGTTCTGGACCTCACCTCCGGGCAATCCTCCGGGCAGCTTTTCACCAATCAATATCGTTGCCCAATTGGCGTAGATGACCTGGCGGGGGCGCTGGTGGAGCTGGCTGCTGGCGACTTTGCGGGGATCATCAATGTAGCTGGGGCAGAGGCGCTGAGCCGGTATGACCTGGGATGCGTGATTGCCCGCGCCTATCAGCTCGATGCGGCAAAGCTTCCGGCAGCCCCGATCCCGCCACACGCTGCCTCAAAGGTGGTCGCCGATGTCCGAATTGATTCGACACTGGCGCGCTCGCTCCTGAAGACGCGCCTGCGAGGGATAGAGGATTGGTTCGGCGTCAAGCGGTGACGGCTGCCGTCTGTGCTACCGGCTTGACGCACGGCTGGCCCGCGTGCCTATACTATCAGCGTCCTCGCGGGGTGTAGCGCAGCTGGTCAGCGCGCATGGTTTGGGACCATGAGGTCGCCGGTTCGAATCCGGCCACCCCGACCACAATCAGGCAGCCAGTGTTTCTTGGCTGGCGCCTCGAAGTAGCGAGCATTTCCGCGATTGCCTTGCCTACGCCCGCGAAGCCACTGCGCATTTCGTTGCGCAGATCTTCGACCCTCATCACACATTTCGCTTCGGCGCGGGACATTCTCTCTTCAAAACGTTACCTCAAGTCTCGCTTCGTTCTGCGCAAACCGCGAGGCGATGCACTGTTCTGGCAGTTTCAGTAGCATCACGGCTGAGCAATATAGACGAATTCGCGGCCTGGGCGGTCAGGTGCGCCGCGCATCGCTTCCACCGTGAGTTGGGCACGGGACAGCGCGTCGGTTATCTCTGGCTGGGTACGGAACCGTAGGGTTGAATCGGACGTCAGTGTCCTTCCGTTCTTTTGGAAGACGAATACGTGGCGGAACGAGACCAGTGGCATCTGCACACCCACCAGCTCCACCCAGGACTCAATCCTGCCGACATCGGGCGCTTCGATCACCTGGTAGGAGTTCTCTCTATTCCAATCTTTCCACGCCTCCTTTGCGGGGTCGCGCGTCTCAAAGACAAGGCGTCCGCCTGGAGTAAGGGCCGCACGGCAGGCACGAAGCGTGACCACCCACTCCGCATCTGTTATGAACACTTGCGCCACATTGGCAGTCATTGTGATGAGGTCGGCCTGCAATCCTTGCATTTGTTCGGCTGAGCCAGTAATCCAACGCACATGGTCAGCGTAGGCTTTCCGTTGCGCAACCGCCAACGAAGCGGCCGCCGGATCGATCCCTATGACCTCTTTCCCTAGTGCCGCTAACCGACAGGCAAGGACGCCAGTTCCGCAGCCGAGGTCAATGACGGAGTGAGCGTTGAACTCGTCTACCATCGCGACATAAGGCGTTAGGTCTGGCCGTTCAGGGCTGTCGAGCAGGTCATAGATTTCAGCCAGTTCTGGGGTGGCGAATAGCGCGTCAGGCATTAAGGAAAACCCTCTTTCACTTGAATCTGGTTATCCCGACCTATCAGACACATCATCATCCCTTCGCGCCAAGGAGGTCTCTGGCAATCTGGCGGCGCGCTCATGCCTCTGAGCCAAAGCGCTGCTCTAACCATGCAACGGCAAACCCGGTGAGGCCCGCCGCGTCAAACAAGTAGGAAGAGGCGTTCCCGACCTGGCCGTGCGCGCCTCCGCCCGCTGCCAAGTACGCCTGCGCGATTTCCTCGAAGCTGTAGGCATCGTGGGCTTCGCTCGTGTTGTAGTCTTCGACATCAATCCAGATCGTCTGCCCGTCTTGCAGGACTGGACATTGATAGTGTATGACCGCCTTGTGCCGTAACTGGGCAAGGTATTCCGCGTGGTGCAGTAGCGTAATGGTACCAAGCGGCGCGCCCAGCATGAGTACTTGTCCTTGCCAGGCAAAGAATGTGGCCAAGGGACTCCGAAGCTGTAGCCGTAGTCTCGGGGATGGCGCCGCTCACGAGGCGACCACCACCGGCCCATCGTAGGTGTGGAGCGAGAGATGTTCCATGATCCCACTGCTCTGCATCCACTCCCGATATCGCTGAGCGCCCGCCCGACCGAGATCCTCCGATTCCCACTCAGCCACCGCGACAGTGGTGCGCGCATCGGCCCGCATCAGCCGATAGCGGATGAAGCCGGGCTGCTGGCGGAAGACCGTCAGTCCTCCCTCTTCAATCCGGCGAATCAAATCCTGCCCCACAGCGGATGTCAGGTCGATGTCCCAGTTGGCTATGGTGGAGCGGAGATAGGTCATCGCTCGTCCCTCCTGTCTTCTCTTCCGACTCATTTGTCGGCCTGGGTGCGCAGCACCGCTCATGCGCCCGCGTAGTTCTCCGCCGATTATAGCATTAGGCATCGCTGGGTGAGGTACGTGAACATTCTCACTCAACTGGTCATGCATTCGCCAACGGCGGGTCTGCGGTATATACTAGGGAGAAGTCGGA
Source organism: Ktedonobacterales bacterium (assembly GCA_030167145.1). Classification (GTDB taxonomy): domain Bacteria; phylum Chloroflexota; class Ktedonobacteria; order Ktedonobacterales; family JADMIN01; genus SMAG-U1939. The sequence continues at coordinate 3,815,415 of CP126532.1, forward strand.
CTGGTAGCCGCTAGCTTTGGTTGATCTGCCGAGCCATCGCATACGTAGTGCGCGATGGCTCGGTGTTCAACTTGAATCCAGCCACGCCGACCTATCGAGCTTCTTACTAAGCCTATTCCCTATGATCTCGTGACGCGAGCCGTACGTTTTCTCCTGATAGAGAGTTAGGCCAGCCAACGCGCGAATATTGCGGAATGTCGTCTCGTACATGCCTGCGCGCCAAGGCTTCGTTAACTGAGATCGCGGACGATGCGGCGGGCAATGCCTGGTCCTTCATAGATGAAGCTCGTGTAGAGTTGCACCAGGACTGCACCGGCATCCAGCATACGGCGGGCATCCTCGCCTGTGAAGATACCACCGCAGCCGATAATCGGCAGCCGGTCGCCCGCACGCGCATGCAGCCGCCGCACGACGCTGAGCGCGCGTTCGCGTAGCGGGCGCCCACTCAATCCTCCCTGCTCAGCGCGCAATGCTTGAGGCACGCCCGCGCTGAGGCCGTCGCGGCTGACGGTGGTATTGACGGCGATCAGCCCGCTGGCTTCGCGATCCAGACACACCGCTACCACCTCATCCAGCGCCGCGTCATCCAGGTCCGGCGCGACCTTCACGAAGAGCGGCTTGGGCGCGGCGCGGCCATCGTTGGCGGCGCGATAGCGCAGCCGGGCGGCCAGCGCGGCGAGCAGCGCATCCAGCCGGTCGCGTTCGTGCAGCGCCCGCAGCCCTGGCGTATTCGGCGAGCTGATATTGACGGCAAAGTAGTCGCCATAGGGATAGAGCAGATCGAGCGATTGCAGATAGTCGTCGAGCGCCTCATCCAGCGGCGTGATCTTCGACTTGCCCAGGCTGATGCCCAGCGGCACGGGCAGCTTCGGCATGCGCGCGAGCCGCGCGGCGACCGCTGCCGCGCCCTGGTTGTTGAAGCCCATGCGGTTCACCAGCGCCTCGTCGCTCGTCAGGCGGAAGAGCCGTGGCCGTGGATTGCCGGATTGGGCATGGTAGGTGACGGTGCCAATCTCGACGAAGCCGAACCCCAGCGCCACAAGCGCTGGCACGGCGACGGCGTTCTTATCGAAGCCAGCGGCAAGCCCGATGGGATTGGGGAAGCGCAGCCCGCATACCTCACGGGCCAGTGTGTCGCTCGCGGGCTGGCCCAGCCGCGAAGCAGCGGCTAGCGCGGCGGTGAGCGTGGGCGAACGCGAGACGCTCGCCAGCATGCCAAGCACGCGCTCGTGTATCGTCTCCGCATCGCGTCCGACGCCGAAGAGCGCGGGGCGAATCGCCCGCCGGTAGAACATCGCCGCTACGCCCCCGCCTGATACGCGCGCACGCGCGTATAGGTCTCGTCATCTATGCCGCCGCTGGCGCGCCAGTAGTCGAGCAACTGGCTCAGGCGGACGGCGGCATGCAGCGTGTAGCCCGCACTGGCAAGCTGCGCTGGTCCGCCCTGCTCGCGGTCCACCAGCACCACGATATCGCGCACGCGCAGACCGTTGGTTTCCAGTACGCGCGCCGCTTCTAGCTTGCTATCCGCGTGGCTGACCACATCGTCTATCGCCAGCACCGTCTCCCCCGTCGTAAATGTGCCGTTGATCGAACCGCCCGCGCCGTGCGACTTCACCTCGCGCGGGGTAATCATCGGCACGCGCGTCATGTGCGAGAGAACGGCGACCAGCGGCGTCGCGGCCATCGGGATGCCCGCGTAGCGGGTGAAACTCAGGTTGCGCGTGGCGATCAACTCACCCAGAACGGCGACGGCGGCATCCAGCGCATCGGGATAGGATTGCAGCACGCGCAGGTCTACGTAGATCGGCGAGAGCGGCGCGTCGGGCTGCGTCTCGTGCAGCTTCAGGCGGAATGCTCCGAACTTTACCGCGCCCACCGCCAGCAGCGCATCGGCGAACGCGCGCTGCTTCTCCGTCATCGTCTCCGTCTCAGGCTGGCTCATGCGCTTGCTCCTTGTGCCGCGTGGCGTAGCTCGTTGATGGCCGTTTGCAGCCGTAGCGCCTCACGCCGCGCCGCCGCCGCGAAGTCGTCTCCGCTGCTGGCGTAGAGAATGCCGCGCGATGAGCTAATTAGCAGCCCCGCGCGCTGGCTATCCAATCCGGCGCGCACCGTCCCCTCAAGGTCGCCGCCCTGCGCGCCGATGCCCGGCACGAGAATCGGGATATTTCCGGCTACCCCGCGCACGCGCCGCAGCTCATCGGGATAGGTGGCGCCCACCACCAGCCCGCAGTTCCCGCGCGCGTTCCACTCGTTCGCCACTCGCCGAGCCAGCGCCAGATACAGCGGCTCCGTGCTGCCGTCATCGCGCGGCACCGGCAGATCCTGGAACTCGCCCGCGCCCGGATTCGAGGTGCGGCAGAGGATGAACGCGCCGCGCTCGCTGCGCTCCAGAAACGGGGCGAGCGCCTCGCGGCCCAGATACGGGTGCAACGTCACCGCGTCCGCGCCGTACACATCGAAGATCGCGTGTGCATACGCCTGGCTGGTGCTGCCGATGTCGCCGCGTTTGGCGTCGAGCAGCACGGGCACGTCGGGATGGCGCTCGTGGATATGCGCGATGGTGCGCAGCAGGGCGCGCTGCCCGGCGAGGCCGTGCGCTTCGTAGAAGGCGGCATTCGGCTTGAACGCGCAGACCAGATCAGCGGTGGCGTCTATGATCGCGATATTGAAGGCGACGATGGCCGCTTCGATATGCTCATCCGTATCCCCGCCCGCGCGCACGGCGGCGGGTAGCCGCTCGAATTCGGGGTCCAGCCCAACGCAGAGCAGCGCATCCGCGTCGCGCCAACGCGCGCGCAGCCGCTCCATGAACGCGCTACTGCTGCCGTCTGTGTGTCCGTTCACATCCATTCTCGTCCGCTCCCGCTCGTCATCTGTCCCGCTATTGCGCGCAAGCCCGCTCGATGGCGCAATCTCCGCTATTGTACCAGCGCATGCAGGGCCAGCACCAATGAAACGGCTACGGCTAGCCGTCTTCGCGGCGGGCGCTGCGCGGCGGCAGCACCGGCAGCGACAGCACCAGATCGAAATCGTCATCGGCGGCGATGCGGTTGAAGCGCTCGAAGCCGCAGCCGAGGCAGCGATGGACCAGCACATGCTCGCCGTTGGGCCGCTGGAACGCGCCGATTGGCTCCATCAGCGAACGGCATGTGCTGGCGCGGTCGCCGGAGCGGGTCGCGTCCACATGGCGCGAGTAGAGGCAGAGCGGGCAGTGGTTGCGATGCGAGCCGCCGCTGGGCAGCAACCCGATGAAGCGGTGGCAGTGGCCGCAAGTGAAGGTTTGCTCCAGCGTATGGCCGTGCCCCCGCTGCGGGTGGCGCTGCGGAATCTCTTCGCGCGGCATGCGCGTGCGGCGCGGCTCGCCATCCTGTCGCCGCCCCTTGCCCTGCGCGCCAGGATTGCCGGGGTGTCCCGCATCGCGTTCACGGCGCTTGTCGTGTGCGGATACGTGCGTGCTGTCCATGTGCGCGTCGTCGCGCGGCCAGCGTTTGGATTTGGGCGTGGATGCCATATAACCTACCACTCTATGCTGTTTGGGGCGTGAAAAGGCGCACATATTCGCGCGACAGGTCGTGTGGAATCGTGCCGGAGCCGTCGAGAATCAGCGAGGCACGATTCTGGGGCCGTTGGGAAGCGATATAGCGATCTTCGGCAATCATCCAGTCGTTTTCCCATCGCTCGCGTATCTGTTCGCCACTTCGCGCGATGCCCCGCGCCAGACGTAGCTCGCGCGGACATTCAACCCAGATAGTGAAATCATAATACGAAGCCAATGCGTCGCGTGTGGAATAGACACCTTCGACGATCACGATAGCGCCAGGCGGGACACAATGCTCTTCGGCGAGGCGGTCGGTTTCCCAGTCGTAACGCCGATACGCCGCTGTACAGCGTTTCGAGAGCGGGCGAAGCACCTGATCGCGAACACGCCACCAATCGAAGTCGCCACCGATTGGCTTGGTAAGCGGATCGTCTGCTGACCGCTCAGCCGAAGGGAGAAAGAAGTCGTCCATCTCTACGACCGCTGCGTTTGGCATATCCTGCGCCAGCGCTCGCGCGAAGACACTCTTACCTGCCCCACCTGGTCCATCTACGCCAACCAGCAAGGTAGCGCCCTGGTGATGCATGGATACCAGCATCGCGCGCAGTGCGGCTATTGGCTCGACAACGAAGTGTTCGCTCAGCATGTTGGATACTGTTCGCAGACAGCGGCGCAAGAGATGCTCGTCATCGTGTAGAATCCTGACCCCCGATTCGCCGCCCCATATTCCAGCTTCCGTCGCGATTGAGCAACACGTTGTCAATTAGCCGCGCCGGACCAACACGCGCGGCGATGGCGAGCAACATTGGCGCGCGTAGCTCCGCCAGCGGCTCGAAGGTAGCGGGATCGCAGACATCGGCGTAGTCCAGCGTGGCACGCGGCTCAGCGGCCACCGTCTCGATCATCGTCCGCCGCAACGACGCGATGGTGGTATCAGCCGATGCGTTGAAGGAAGCCGCGGCAGCCTGAAGCGCGCGGAACAGCGCCGTCGCGGCGAGGCGATCTTCCGCGCCCAGATAGCTGTTGCGGCTGCTCATCGCCAGCCCATCCGCCTCGCGGATCGTCGGCAGCGCGAGCAATTCCACCGGCACATTCAGGTCGGTGAGCATGCGCCGCAGCACCGCGACTTGCTGCGCGTCTTTCTGGCCGAAGTACGCCCGGCTCGGCTGCACGAGATTGAAGAGCTTGAGCACCACGGTCGCCACGCCGCGAAAGTGCCCTGGGCGCACGGCGGCCTCGAGCCGCTCAGCCAGCGCGCCGCTCGGAACGACGTAGGTGTTGAAGTCGGGGGGATAGATGTCGTCAGGCGCGGGCGTGAAGACAATATCCGTGCCAGCCGCTTCCAGCAGCGCCAGGTCGTGCGGCAGGTCGCGGGGATAGCGCGAGAGGTCTTCGCTGGGAGCAAACTGCGCCGGGTTGACGAAGATGCTGACCACCGCTACTTCGTTCTCGCTACGGGCCTGCTCGACCAGCGAGAGATGCCCCGCGTGCAGATAGCCCATGGTCGGCACGAAACCGCAGGACTGCTTCTCGCCCATCCATGCCTCGCGCGCGGCGGCAAGTTCCGCCAGCGTCGTGATCACTCGCATCGTCCGCTGCTCTCCCATCTCAGATCGCGTCATTCCAGGGAGATTGTATCACGCGGTTGAGATGCTATTATGCCCGGCTAGCCGTTGACGGCGGCAATCTCGGAGGCGGGGGCGAGCGGCAGAGCGGGCGCGATGATATGTGCGGCGCTGTCCGCGGCGAGCAGCACACCAAAGCGCCAGATAAAGAGGCCCATCTTGCCGCCTTCGTGCGCGAGCAATTGCAGCGCGCACCCCGCCAGCCCCGCATCGTGGGGCACAGCGATGCTCCCGTTCACCTGTTGCGCCAGCGGTTGCAGCATGCTCTGCCCCTCGTCGCAGACACGCCATTGCAGTTCGTCGGCGAGCGTCTGGCCGAACGCTAGCGGTATCGGCGGCTGCGGTATGCTCCAACCCGTCGTATCGCTGTACGTCAGGAAGAACTGCGCAGGCTCCGGCGTGGCCAGTACCCCGGAGTAGACCTGAGAACCCACCCCAGAGGTGAATCGCCAACGCAGCGAGACGGGCATGAAGACCGACCAGATACGCGCAGTGCTGGGTAGGTCGGTATTGATGTCGAGTCCAGCCGGGCAGAGGCTTCCCGCGACACAATCACCAGCGGCGGCGCTGGCCGGACTAAAGAGCAGGTCCGCCACGAGCGGAGCGGAGGCGATGGCGGCGGTAATCTGGCCCTGGCTGTCATAGCCGGTGGCGTAATACTGGCCCGGCGGAACCGTCGTCGTCAGTGCCACGCCGTTGATGGCGCGCGATGCGGCGTCATTGGCGCTCGCCTGGAGGTCAGGCGGCATGTCAGTGGCGCGCAGCGGGATATAGAGCGTGAAGAGCGCCAGCACCGCCTTGCCTTGGATGGCATAGAGCGATCCGGCATGTCCGGCCTGGCAATCGCCGGTAATATGCTGCTCCGGCCACGCCATATGGCAGGCATGTGGCGCAAACGGCGGCGCTGTGAGGGTGATCGCATTGTCGCCCTGGATCGGCGTGAAGACGAAAGGCGGCGGACCGGCGAGCGCGTGGCCGTTGACACTCGCCGAGCCGTAGGAGGCATTGCTGACAATGACGACGGGTCCGTGCAGCGGTGGCGCCGCAATTGCTGGCACATCCGTCATCGCGCTGGATTGCGCCACCTGATAGGCGATGAGACGGTGAAGAATACCAAGCGCCATGAAGATGATAATCGCCACACCGAATAGGTTCCAGATGCGTTGGCGGTTCGTGCGCCGTGGCCGCAACAGATCGTTCAGGTTGTCTGGTGGGGCATCTTCCTGGTCTGTGGGGATAGGGGCGAGCGGGTGTTGCGGCTCTGGGCGCATGTGCGGCGGTGGCCGGTATAGCGTGCGATAGCCCAGCAGCGCGCGCCCATAGTAGCCCGCTCGCAACGGGGGCAGAGCCTCGCTGGATGGGGCAGCGCGCTCGCGTTCGCGCTGGATGTCATCGGGTGGCTGCTGGGACATTGCGGCTTTCCTCGCCACGTGCGACGCCCAATGGTTGTATGGAAGCATAGCAAAGTGCGACGGACTTCGCAAGCGCTATTTGGGCGACTGCGTCCGGTCACTGTGCGCTGGCTCTTGATGGCCGCGATGCCTGTGCGCATCAGGGTGGCGGAAGCTGGCTGGCGGTCGTGGCGGCGATGACCTCGGCAGGCGGCGCGAGTGGGACATCGGGAAATGTCGCATGGGTCGCGGCATCGGCGGCGAGCAGCACGCCAAAGCGCCAGATGAAGAGTCCCGCGCGCGTGCCGCTATTGGGCTGCAACAGTTCGAGTTGACATCCAGCCAGCCCGTTATCCTGCACCCAGTTGATGGTTGCCGCGCTATTCCTTTGCCGCTCATCGGCGAGGTTAGCGAGCGTTAGTGCGCCCACGCCACAGATGCTCGCCGTAAGCTGCTGGGTTAGTGGCTGTCCGCCAATGAACTGCTCCGCGTGACGCAGAACCTGCCAGCCAGAGGCGCTGGTATAGGCGAGCACTAGCTCAACCTGAAATTGTGAGAGCAGGGGAGGAAGCGTGGTCGGGATTCCCGCGGCAGATGTGAACTGCCAGGAGACGGTGACGGGCGTGAAGACCGCCCAGGCGCGCACAGCGGGATGCGCTTCCGTCGCCGCCGGATTGAGCGCGCCCGCACAGAGAAGCTGGCTATCGCAGTAGGCAGGCTGCCTGGTCCCGGATGCGGGCAGCGCGAAGTGGACCACGGCGTTGAGCGGTGCGGGGGCAGGCTGGCTGAGGATGTTGCCCGTAGAGTCGCGCCCGATAGGATAGTACTGGCCGGCGGGCACGCTGGTCTGCGGCTGCACGGCGTCTAGCGCCTGGGCAATGGCGCTGAGTGCGCCTATGCGGAGGTCAGGCGCAAGATCAGCGGCGGTGATGCGCAGATAGATGACCAGATTCGCGACGACAAAGTGGTCCGCGATGGGAAAGACGCCGCCACTGCCAGAGCCGCACGTGCTGGATACAACGCCCTCCGGCCAGCGTACATGGCAGGTATGGGGCAGAAACGGCGCGGCGCTGAGCGTGATGGCATTGTCGCCCTGGCGTAACGCGATCACCTGCGGCAGCGGCGCGGTAAGCGGTTGGGCGTTGACGGTGACAGCGCCATACGAGAGATTGCTGACGAGCACGATAGAGGCAGCAGTAGTGAGCGAAGGTGCGCGCGAGGTTTGGGATGGCAGCGAAGAAATGGAGCGCAGAATGAGACCTGCGACCACAAGCAGCAGTACGACTACCATACCCATCCGCAGCGCACGGCGGCCCACGGAGACGCGGCGCAGCAGCAGGTGGTCGAGATCCACGGTGCGCGGCGTAGGATCGGCATCGTCAGCGTGGTTTTCGTTGTCGGCGCGCCCGTGGTCATCTGCTGGCTGTCGCATGCCCGCGCCCTTTCGCTGGTCTGTCTCTCTGTGTGAGATAGGGTCGTTGTGGTTCGGGACGGTTGCCTATACTGTCTATAAAGGTACGACAGAGGTTGTGGCAGGGGCCAGTGGCGTGGTGGTCCCGCGTGCGACGACGGGTGGCGCGCAGACGCGAGGGGAATGGACGCGGAGCCTTAGTTGCGGTTGGCGGCTCTGGGCTGCGGCTTTGGCTGACCTGGGGCGGTGCGTCCGAGGCGGGGCAGGCGGGTCTGGCTGGCCTGGGGCATCTCTGGCAGCAGCGCGTTCGGTGGCGCGGGGAGGGCATCCACTGGGGCGCTGCCGGGAACTGGCGGCGCGGCTTCGACCGGCGCGGCGGCAAGAAGTGGTTGCTGCTGGTCCTGTCGCCTCCATAGGAAAGCAGCGACGAGCGCGACGAGCAGGCAGGGTAATCCCGCGACCACCCAGCTTGCCGAGACTCCCCCACGCGCGGCGACGCCGCTGACGATGAGATTGCCGATGGGTGTGGTGCCGACGAAGACCATCGTATAGACGCTCATCACGCGTCCGCGAATCGCCGCCGGGCTGGAAAGCTGGGTGCGGGTGTTGGCAGAGGCGGAGAACGAACTCATGAAGAAGCCGGAGAGCGCGATGAGCAACATCGTGGTGAGAATCGAGTGCGTCAAGCCAATGGTAGCTTCGAGGATACCGAAGCCGGCAGCCATGAACACCAGTTGTTTGTTCGTGGGGCGTCCGCCGCGCTTCGCTAGCGTCAGCGCGCCGATCAATGCGCCCGCGCCGAGCGCGGAAGACAGCCAGCCGAAGACTGCGGGGCCAGCGTGTAGCACGCTATACGCTTCGAGCGGTAGCACGACGTTGAAGTTGAAACCCATGGTGCCGATGACGGCGATCATCAGAAAGGTGACGCGCATCGTCGGGTCGGAGAGGATGAAGCGGAAGCCGTCGCCCAGGGCACGGATCCGCGCCATGCCCTGCGCGAACTCGGCGCGGGGCACCGGCATCAGATCCTTGAGATTCATCATCAGCAAGCCAAAGATGACGGCGATGAAGCTGACGGCATTGAGCAGGAAGAGCGGTGGCACACCAAATAACGCGATCAGAGCGCCCGCCAGCCCCGGGCCGACGATGCGCGAGGCATTGAATTGGGCGGAATTGAGCGAGACGGCGTTGAGCAGGCTATCGGCGGGAACCATCTCGCTGACGAAGGCCTGCCGTGTGGGCATGTCCACGGCATTGACGATGCCGAGCATCAGCGCGAGCACGTAGACCTGCCAGAGTTGGACGGCATGGGTGACGGTGAGCGTAAAGAGGATCAGCGCGAGCAGCCCAGCGGCGATTTGCGTTGCCACCAGCACGTTGCGGCGTGGCCAGCGGTCGGCGATGGCGCCGCCAAAGGGGATCAGCAGCGGGCCGAACTGGAGCGCGCCGACGATGCCGAGGGCCAGTGGATTAGGGGTGAGGGTCAGCACGAGCCATTGCTGGGCCGTGCTCTGCATGAAGGTGCCGGTGACGGAAACGAGCTGGCCGAACCAGAAGAGGCGGTAGTTGCGATGGCGCAGCGCAGAAAAAATACCATCCGGCGTCTTGCTTCCGCTGGATGGCCGCGATTGCCGCAACACCGGCCAGCCGAACGCTGGCCGCGCCCCTCTTCGGATAGTCACTCGAAAACGCCCCCTATGCGCAAAATGCTGAATATTCCATCAATACTACACGAAGTATAGCAAGGATTTACGTACACGTCAATGTTAGAAACCCATATCGCGTATGATAGACATCATACACGAGGTCAAGAAAAAGAAGCCCACCCGCCCGATGCGCGGAGGGCTTCCGATACCCTCGGAGTGGCAATCGCCAGGATCGCCTAGCCGATGGTGAAGTGGTTCTTGTGATAGTAGGTCATGCCCTGGCCCATCACCTTGACCGGCAACAATTCCTTGAGCATGATTGGCTCGCCACACTTCTCGCAGATGCGATTGGTGGCGAAGTTGACATCGTCGCGCTGCGCCAGCGAGGCGCGCGCCGTCTTGGAAAGCTCGCCCTTCTTTGCCATGTTCTTCCCTTACTCCTGGTATGTTCTTTATCGTTCGTCACTGCGGTTCGCCGCGCCTGTCGCGGAAGCCGCACGTGGTATCTCGTACACGCGGTACATATCAGTATACCACAGATATGGGACGGCCCGATGGCGCGGGACGGTGGCGCTGATCTCTGGCCCAAAAGATGCTCTAAAGCGGGTATGCGCATTGATTATGACAAACGGCAACCCGTCTACCGGAGTATGCCCCAGAGCTTCGCGGGACAACTGATCGCCCGGCTCGGCCAGCTACGCGCCCAGGCCAGCGGGGGGCAGAATCAGACGCGCCAGCCGTATACGCGCGGTGGGGTGGGGTTTGGGCCGCCGTCCTGGCTGCAAACGGCGCGGCGCTGGTCGCCGGGCATCGTGCCGCCGATGCTGGGTGGGCTGCTGTTGCTGGTGGGGGTCGTACTGGCCACACAACGCGGCACGCAGCGCCCGCTGATCGCGCCGCACTCACTGTTGCCGCTCTTCCTCATCTATTTGATCTTTGGGACCATCTACGGCCTGGCGCTGCACTTCGCGCCGACGACCTATGCCTGGCTGGGGGTGCTGGCTGGCGGCGCGCTGGTCTACGTCGCGGTGACACTCTGGGTAATCGGCGGCGTGGCGCCGCTGGCGATCTTTCTGATCGTGCTGCTCATCGTGGCATACGTCTATGTACGCACCCACATGCGAACCGTGGCGAAGAATCAGGTGATTGTTACGGAGCTTGCTGGCGGGCATTCACGCACACTGGGCACGGGCGCGCACGTGTTGCTTCCGGGCGAGCAGGTGCTGGCGACCGTGGAGATTGGTGAGCGCCAGCTTGCCGTGCCCGCGCAACAGGTGGAGCTTGCCGATGCGAGCGGCGAGCCGTATGTGGCGCAGGCGGCGGCGCTATTGGCATTTGTGATTCAGCCGGATCAGGCGCATCTGGTGGCGCTGGGGCCAGAGGAGTGGGAAGACGAGCTGCGCGAGCGGGCAAGCGCGGCGCTGCGGCGCAGTTTGGCGGAGTGGGGCAGACGCATGCTGACGGATGACGAGGAGCTGCCCGAAGGCATGATGGCGAAGACGGCGCTGCGGCTGCTCTCGGATCGTATGCGGCCACGCGGCCTGCGTATTCGCTGGATGCGCGTGCGCGACATCTGGCTGCGGCCAGCAGGTGAGGTGGTTCCGGTGGATGACTGGGAGCACGAGCAGCAGCCGCCCGCAGAGCAACGCCCGTGGACGCCGCCCGCCGCTCCTGCGCCACCCGCGCCGTATGTCGCGCCACACGCAGACCCACCGCCGCTGTACCCACCGCGCGGAGAGATACGCGCACCGATGCGCGGACCCGCACCGCGCCCCGCGCTGCCGCAACCGGCACATGAGCCAGATGTGGCCGACGAGGCGTTCCCACCGGAGGCGCTGCGCGATGCGTATGAGGCGGTGCGAGCGAATCAGATCACCGATCCCCAGACGATTCGCGAGATCGCGCAGGGTTTTCTGCATGTAGCGCACAATCCGGCGCTGGCCGAGACGCTGACCTTCGACGCGGGAGCCGCCGCGCGCATTTTGCTGGATCGCGCGGCGGCAATTGAGCAGCAGTCGCCACATTAACGCCACATTGACGCGCCGCTGACGCCACACTGACGCGCCGCTGACGCCACACTGACGCGCCGCTGACGCCACACTGACGCGCCGCCGGTTGCGCATGCTCCTTGAAGCGCGGGTCGCTGTGTGCTACACTGGTGGCAGACGTGTTTCACGTGCCGCTAGCCCCCATAGCTCAGCGGATAGAGCACCGGCCTCCGGAGCCGGGTGCGGGCGTTCGAGTCGCCCTGGGGGCACCACAAGCAGGCACCCTCGTGTGGGGCCTGCTCTTTTTTGACTTGCAAAGTCCTTCTCTACTCGTTCTCAGCTCGCTCTCATCGTGCCGTCCCCTTGCGCGATGCCACCCCTTCCGCTATCCTGGGCGCGGAGGTGTCGTGCCCGCCGTGGATTCGCGGTCGGCGTAGGATGCGAGATGGAGTCGAGGATGCCGGGGAACGGGAAGGTATTTGTTTGCCACGCGCACGCGGATAATGCACTTTGCGCCCCATTGCTCGCCGCGTTACAAGCATGGGGCGTGGACTACTGGTTTGATGCCGCCGCGATGGAGGCGGGCGCGGACCTCACGATGCGCATCCAGCAGGCCATCGCGGAGCGCGACATCTTCATCCGCGTCTGCACGAACGCCGCACAGCAATCGTATTGGGCGCGGATTGAGACGAGCGCCTTCCGAGGCTTGCAGGCGCAGGCCCATCGTGGTGGAGAGGATGGCCGCCGTGTGCTCATCAACCTCATCCTCGACCCAGACTACCAGCGCGAGCCATTCGACCTGGTGGCCATCTTCATAGACGCCACACACCAGCCACTATCCGCCTGGCTCGATGCGTTGCGGCGAGCATTGGGCCTGCCTATCCCGAATGCACCTGTTGGATCGGCTTGGCCCCAGGAAGCAGCCTCCCCCACGGCGCCGCCCACTGTCAGCGCGTCGCCCGCCACAACGCCACACAAGTCGCGGCCCGTACGCCGTCGCGGCTCGCACAGCCGCGCTGCCATCCCGGCGGCGGTCGCGTTCGCCATCATCGTCGCGTTCACTGGGCTGCTCCTAAGCCAAACGGGCAAACCATTGCGAAGCGGCCACCTCCAGCCCAGCCCCACCGCGACCTGGACCTTGCCGCCAGCGCCAACCGCTACCCAGACACTGGTTCTCACTCCCGCCGGGCAAACAGCGGGGCCAGGGCCGCAACAATACACCTTCGCCGACGCCCACATTTCGATCCGCATTCCGCTGGATTGGGGCACCCCAAACGATGAGGGTCTTTGTTCGGCTTGCCATGCCGTTGTGATCAACGTGCCAGGACCATCGAACGCCTTCGCCACCATCGAATTGCTCACCGACCAGTGGGCCAGCGCATCCGACCCGCAGGTGGTGAACAATGCCGACGGCTGGTTTCTGGTGCAGGGCGGCGTCACTGAGCGAAGCCGCACGACAGTGACGGTCGGCGGCGAATCCTGTGTGCGCGGCGAGTTCACCTTCGCCACCAATGGTAACAACGTTACCTCCTGGCTGTTCGGCTGCCACCACGCGAATCATGAGTACATGCTGTATTTCTATGCGCTTTCATCCAAGTGGGCGGCCCAATCCAAAGGCGATATCGCCAGCATGGTCAATTCCATTCATTGGCTGTAGGCGGGTCAGCGTGACACACCCACCCAGCACCATCTTGCGGGAGTATTGCTATGCCGGGCAATGGGAAGCTATTCGTCAGCCACGCCAGCGCGGACATTCCGCGCTGCCAGCCATTGCTCGCGCTGTTGCAGGTGTGGGGTGTGGATTTCTGGTTCGACGCCCAGCAAATGAGCGCGGGGGAAGATCTCACCCAACGCATCCAGGCTGCCATCCGCGAGCGTGACATCTTTGTCCGCATCTGCACCCCCGCCGCGCAGCAGTCGTACTGGGTCCATCTCGAAGCCAGCGCCGCTCGTGGGCTGGCCGCGGCCAGCCCGCCGGGGCAGCGCACGTTCATCAATCTGATCCTGGATGCCGCGTACCAGCCTGAGCCATTCGATCACGGCAGCGTCGTCATAGATATGGTGCGCCAGCCCAAGGAAACGTGGCAGCGTGAACTGCGCCATGCGCTTGGTGTGCCGGAGTCTGCCCGGCAGCATGCGCCCAAAGAACGGAAAGCACGGCCAGCATGGCCCCGGACGCCCCCCTCCGCTCCAAAGCGGGCCGCGCTCGTGCCGCTGATCGCGCTCGTCTTGCTGATTGCGGTTGCGGGTGTGGCCTTCGCGTCGGGGGGCGCGCCGCTCGCGTTCTTTGCGCGTGCGACCCCCACACAACCCCTCACTGCTACTCTGTCGCCGACGTCTTCCCCCACTGCCTCGCCCACGCCGCTGCTGCCCGCCACGTTAGCCAGCACGGCCACGCGGGGCCCGTTCGGCCTCTTCACCATACGCTTCCCCGCCAGGTGGAACGTTGTCAATCCGGGGGCGCAGAGCTATGGCATGGAAGCGTCAGGGAACTACGCCTCTATGGACTTCAGCCTCGCCGACCCCAACCATGCGGACTGGTCGAATGATCAGTGGCTTGCTTTCATGTTGGAAAATGTAGCGCATACCGCCTTCACTAAAGGCACGCGAACCATTGGCGGCATCCCCTGGGCCTGCTATAGCTTTCAAGAGCAGCTCTTTCCCAACGATCCTTCGACTATTGAAGGCGAGGCGATTTGCTTTGGACGCCGCAACGGCAACACCTACATCATTCAGCTTGAGGCCAGCGCCCCTGATTTCCATGCTGCCGACGTGATGTATTTCACGCCGTCGCTGCGAACGTTCGCATTCACCTAAATGTAGCCTCTGTCGTTCGCTATGGCACGGGCCTGGATTCTGCGATGACCTCTGAGGCCACGTATCTGGCGCGGCTGGCAGGGGGCATACATGGGACTTGTGCAGCAGATCCTCAACTTTGCGAGCCACCTGGCGCAGTACCTGCTGGCGGCCTTCGCTGAATACCAACTGCTGACCTTATTTGTGGCGGTGGCGGTGGAAGAGGCTGGCGTGCCGATCCCGATTCCCAGTGATAGCCTGTTGATGCTGGCGGGTGCGCAGAATAAGCGGCTCACGCTCGAAGGCATCGTGCTGATGCTGGTGGCGGCGTTCTCGGCGGTGCTTGGCTCCTCGATTCTCTACGTTATCATGCGGCGTGGTGGGCGGCCATTTCTGCACAAGTATGGCAAGTATCTGCTACTCAATGAAGATCGCCTGGATTGGCTGGACCGCAAGTTCCAGAAATATGGACGCATCTCGCTCATCGTAGGGCGGTTGATCCCTGGGTTGCGTATTCTGGTAACGGTGCTGGCGGGTTTGTCTGGCATGCCGTATCCTGAGTTCTTTGTGACAGTGCTGATTGCCGCGCTGATCTGGGCAGGGGTCTACTACGGCATCGGGCTGGTGGCGGGCTATGGCGGGGGTATTCTCTTTACGGCGCTCTCAGACTTCCTCGATTTCGTGCCGAGGTGGCTGATCGTGGTGATCGCGCTGCTGCTGTTGGCGGGGATCGCGGTGGAGATATGGCACGCGCGCCGTGAGCGCCGCGAAGCCGAGCGACAGCAGCGCCCAACGGAGAAGCCCGCAGCCAGCGCCTAGACTGAGACACGCTCTACTATTCGGTCCCGCCGTCGGTGAGGGTGGGTACGCGGCGCGGCAGAGGTGTGGGTGTGGTGGCCTGCGCGGCGGCGACGGCGCGGGCGGTGTCGCGGCGGGCGCGCAGCCGGAGATAGAGGTCGGCGGCGAGCACGAAGAGGATGGGCACGGCGTGGACGAGGAGCGCTGAGGCGGGCAGGTGCTCCAGTTGGGGGCCAAGCTGCTCATCGTGAAGCAGCATATTGCCGGCCGTCCAGCCCAGCACCAGCGCGGCGACATCCAGGAGCCAGGGGAGCTTGTTGATGAGGGTGGCAACGATGGCGCTGCCGACCAGCACGAGACCTATGCTCAGCAGCAGTCCGCCTACCAGCAGGGGGATGTTGGCGGCGGCGAGCGCGCCGATGGCCAGCACGTTATCCAGGCTCATCGTCACATCGGCGACGAGGATGGTGGTCATCGCGCCGATGAAGCCGCGCTGGAGCTTTTCGCGCCGCGTCGCGTCGGGGAGGGTGGCGGGTTCGGCTTCAGGATGAATGTGGCCGCTACGGCCCGCGAGCAGCCGCACCGCAATCCACAGCAGCACGAGGCCGCCGATGGCCTGAAGCAGTGGGAATTGGAGCAGGAAGGTCGCGACGATGGCGAAGGTGATGCGCAGGACGATGGCGCCGCCGCCGCCGAAGACTATGGCGAGCCGCCGCTGACGTTGTGGCAGCCCTGCCGCCGCCGCGCCAATCACCAGAGCGTTATCGCCGCTAAGCGCCAAGTCTACCAGCACAATGCCGCCGAGCGCACCGAGAAATTCGAGCATCCGCTTCCGTCCTCACCTTGCGGGGCGCGACCCGCTCCACTTGTGCGCGCCGTGTCCCGCCGAACAAGCTACACCATAGTCTATGCGTCTGAAGCTGTTCTGAGCAGAACCTGAGCCAGATCTGAGAAGATCGGTATTATGTATGAGCCGGTTGACCACGCGCCCAGGTATACTGCCCGCAATCGTCCGCGGTCTGCAAGAAAGCGTGCCAGCGATGCGCCCGATCCGATTCGCGACGTTCCTCGCGCCGAATATGCTGCCGGTCTATGAGGCAGTCGCAGCGTATGTGAGCCGCTGCCTTGGCATGCCGACTGAACTGGCGCCGGGGGAGCGATTCAGCGCGTTCGCTGCTGGTGAGGCAGATGTGGGCTTCATTTGCGGGCTGCCCTATGTGGAACTGATGGGCGAGCGGGAGCCGTCTATCGAGTTGCTGGCGGCGCCGGTGCTGGCGGGCGAGCGTTATCAGCAGCGCCCGATCTACTATTCCGATGTGATCGTGCGGCGCGAGCAGCGTTGGCAGCGTTTCGCGGACCTGCGCGGCGGGTCGTGGGCATATAACGACACCGATTCGCACTCTGGCTATAACGTGACGCGCTATGCGCTGGTGCGGCTGGGTGAGACTCGCGGGTTCTTCGGGCGCGTGGTGGAAGCGGGGTATCACCAGCGGTCTTTGCGCCTGGTGGCGGAGGGCGAGGTAGATGCGAGTGCGATTGACAGCCAGGTGCTGGCGATTGAGCTGCGGGAGCATCCAGAGCTGGCGGAGCGTGTGCGCGTGATTGATACGCTGGGGCCATCGAGCATTCAGCCGGTGGTGGCGGCGCGTTGCCTGCCCGCGACGCTGAAAGCGGATCTGCGCGCGGCGCTGCTGGGTATGGCGGCTGACGCCGAGGCGCGGGAGCGGCTGGCCCATGGCTATGTGAGCCACTTCGCGGCGGTGACGGATCACGACTACGACGATATCCGCGCGATGGTGGCGGCGGCTGAGGCGGTTGGCTTTCTGACGCTGCGCTGAAAGCCGCTCTGTTTGTGTATCTCGCTCACAGCGGATGCGCATCCGTGAAAATGTGTATTCCATGCTCCTTGACCCCACCAGTATACTACGGTTGAGTTTGCTCCTCTCTGGCGGCTGTACTACGCCCATGACATAGACGACACGAAGGAAGGCTCAGGTGCCCAAGATCGAGATTCGCGGTGAGCAATTTGCGGCAGGAGATCTCTTCGGTGACAAGTTTGCCTTCTCTATCCCCCCGTATCAGCGCCCCTATGTTTGGACCACCGAACATGCTGGTGAACTACTCGACGACCTGCTAGGGTCGCTTGGGGAGAGCGGCGAGGCAGTGGAAGAGCTAAGTCCGTACTTCCTCGGCAGTATCGTGCTTACCAAAGGCGACCGGCCAAACGCCCAGATTGTGGATGGACAGCAGCGCCTCATCACTCTTACCATCCTCCTCGCCGTGCTGCGCGCCCTCGTGCCAGAGCGTTACACTGAAAGCGTCACTCGGCGGCTGTACGAGCCAGCCGATCCGCTCAACAATATCCCCGCCCGCTTCCGGCTCCAGCCCAAGGAGCGTGACATTGGATTCTTCCAGGAATACATTCAGAGCGAGGGCGGCGTGGAGCGCCTACGCGGGCAGATACAGGGTGATCTGCCTGATAGCCAGCGCAACATGCGCGATAACGCGCTGCTCTACCTGCGCCAGCTTTCCAGTGTTCCGGAAGCCCAGCGTATTCGCCTCGCGCAGTTCGTCATTCAGCGGTGCCTGCTCGTTGTCGTTTCCACACCCGACCTTGATTCGGCGTACCGCATATTCTCGATTCTCAATGACCGCGGCCTGGATCTCTCCTACGCCGATATCCTGAAAGCGGAGATTATCGGCCGGATTCCGGAGCCAGAGCAGACTGAGTATACGGCCCGCTGGGAGCAGTTGGAAGAGTCACTGGGTCGCAAGGGCTTTGAGGAACTGTTTGGCCATGTTCGCGCCATCTATACCAAAGGATGGATTAGAGGCACTGTGCTCGACGGATTTCGCAAGCGTGTCATGGAGCCGTTAGGCGATCCCCAAAAGCTGATAGATGAGGTGCTGGCGCCCTTGGGCAATGCCTACTATGTGGTGCAAGGCGCTCGCTATGAGCACACCAATGGCGCTGACCAAATCAATATGCTCCTACGCTGGCTCCAACGTATTGACAATCACGATTGGCTGGCGCCAGCCGTGCTGTATCTTTCGCGCTACCACGACGCGCCTGATCGGTTGGCGCGCTTCTTCAGTGAGTTGGAGCGGCTTGCGGCCTCGATGATGTTGCGCCGTCAATACGGCGACAAGCGCGCACAACGCTACGCCCGCCTGCTGCGCGCTATCGAGAACGGCGACAATCTGTCGCAACCCACCTCGCCAATTCAGCTCAGCCACGAGGAGTGTGAGGCAACTATCGGCGCGCTGAGTGGCGATGTGTATCTAATGCCCCCTACCGCTCGCAACTACCTGCTGCTGCGCTTGGATAGCTTTCTCGCGGCTAGTCTTGACCCTGGCTATGCGTATGGTACTCTCACTGTGGAGCACGTGCTGCCGCGCACTCCCAAAGCCAACAGCGATTGGGTGCGGTGGTTCCCAAATGCGCGTGAGCGGGCTACCTATGTGCATCGTTTGGGCAATCTTGTCCTGCTTTCTCGCGCCAAGAATGCCCAGGCGTCGAACTACGACTTCGACCACAAGAAAACCATCTACTTTGCGGGCGCGAACGGCGTTTCGCCCTACGCGCTGACCACACAGGTGCTACGCGAGCACGAGTGGACGCCGCAGGTGATCGAACGCCGCCAGCAGGAATTGCTGCAATCGCTGAAGACGATGTGGCGGTTGTAGGGTTAGGAGCCGATGGCTGCGGTGGCAGGCAGGGCGTCACGGACCTTTTCACGGGTTCGCAATGGCGCGGTCCATTTGACCACGGCGGCGGCCCAGGTGAGGCCAGCGCCGAAGGCGACCATGCCGATGTGCGCGCCGGGGTAGACGCGGCCCTGCTCTATCGCCTCGCAGAGGGCGATAGGAATGGCGGCGGCAGAGGTGTTGCCATATTTTTCGATGTTGACGAAGACTTTCTCCGGCGGCAGGTTCAGCCGCTTGGAGGCGGATTCGATGATGCGCAGATTTGCCTGATGGGGAATGAAGAGATCCATGTCGGCGGCGGTCATGCCGGCATGGTCGAGCGCTTCTTCCATGGCGGTGCCCATGATGCGGGTGGCGAACTTGAAGACTTCGCCGCCTTGCATCTGCACGTATTGGCGGTGGGCGCGCAGGCCCTCTTCTGTCACTGGCTCGGCAGAGCCGCCGATGGGAATCCAGAGCAGGTCGGGACGCGCGCCATCGCTGCCCATGGTGAAGCCGAGGACACCGCCCGGTTCGTCGCTGGCGCTGAGGACAACCGCGCCCGCGCCGTCGCCGAAGAGGACGCAGGTGGTGCGGTCGGTGTAGTCTATGACGCGGGAGAGCACTTCGACGCCGATGACGAGGATGTGCTTCATGCTGCCGTTGGCGAGGAACTGGTGGGCGGTGGAGAGGCCGTAGAGGAATCCGCTGCACGCGGCCTGCATGTCGAAGGCTGGGCACTGTGCGCCGAGGGCGTGCTGCACGAGATTGCCGGTGGAGGGGAAGGGATAGTCGGCGCAGACGGTGGCGACGATAATCAAGCCGAGGTCTTTGCCTTCGATGCCCGCACGTGCGAGCGCCTGACGCGCGGCGGCGATGGAGAGGGTCGAGGCGGACTCGCCCGGCCCGGCGACGTGGCGTTCTTTGATGCCGGTGCGGCTGGTAATCCACTCGTCAGAGGTTTCTACCATGCGTTCGAGATCGGCGTTGGTGAGGATTTTTTCGGGGACGGACATGCCCCAACCGGTGATCGCGCTATAGCCGCTCATTTAGAACTCCTACGCAATAGATAATGGCTTTTCGCGCGCATTTCTCACTTCGGTCGGATGGCCGGTTCACTCAGCGAAGGCATGTGGGAGCGCGCTGAAGATGTTCGCGGCCATTGTAGCATAGTTCACGGTTTTCTTGATACACCTTTCGCAAATGTCCCATTATGAGCATCTTGCGACCATCCGCCTGTGATTTCGCCCTCGCCCTATGCACACCACCGCGCCACCTGCTACCATATCAGCAGGTCAATTTCCTGGTGTTCCGTGCCGCACGTGCGGATTGGCTACGCAGGACGCCAGCACCATAAAAGAACGATACGAAGGGAACGCGAGCGATGGCGCAAGACGAAGATCCCAGATCGCTTGGCTCGGCGGCGGAGGCTGAGCGACCCATTGGCGAGCTGGTAGATCGCATTGACAACCCTGGCGGGGAGCTGAATGTCGGCGACGAGACGCCGGGCGCTGAGGCGGCTATCGAGGCGAGCGAGATGGTGCGCGAGATGCCGTTCCGCACCGACGCGGAGGGCAGTTTTATTCCGGGCGCGATGCGCGATAGTCTCAAAATCGCGCAGGGGCAGGCCGCTGGCGCGGCACACCTCAGCGGCGAGCGCATCTCGAACCTGCTCTATGGCGCGACGGAGATTCGCAAGCATACGTCGCCCTACGATGCGAGCTATGCGCCGAATTACGGCGATGCGACGCGCGTCCGCGACGAATAACCCTGGCTATGAGGCAGCGCGGAGGGGCGGGGGGACGAAGGCGGGGCGCTCAGCGGCGAAGCGCGGATAGTGCTCGCGGCTGAGTTCTAGCCCGCGCTCGGTCGCCCAGTCCCAGAAGGGGACGTAGTGCGTGCGCGCCGTCTGGTGTTCCAGCAGCATCAGTTCGGAGGCAAAGCTGTCGTCATCCAGGTAGCCGCTGTCGCGCCACGCCGCATAGAGCGGCTGGTGGTCATACGGCACGGAGCGATGCTCGAAGCGCCACTGCGCCTCGGTGTTATCCCAGGTGAAGAGGCCGTACTGGGCGTTTACGTCGCCATTGAAGGGGCAGCCGGTCGCGCCGACGACCACGACATGCGTGCCCTGTACAGAACGCTCATAGGGGTAGTGGATGTGTGCGCCGATCACCGTCCGTTCCGTCACGCCCGCCAGCGCATCAGCTAACTGCGCATCGGTCTGCATGCGGCCCATGCCCTCGCGCGAGTGGCGCGGGCTGCCATGCACGATGCGCACCGGCTCCGCGCCGGGCAGCTCTAGCCGCAAGGTTGGCGGCAAAGATTCGATCCAGGCAACCCACTCTGGTGTGAGTTCGCCCGCTGCACGGCGCACCGGCGTCCACCAGGGAGTTTCCCAGGCGTCGGGCAGATTGACACCTTGCGCCAGTGAGGCGAGCCAGGTGTCGTGGTTGCCGCTGATGGCGGGGAAGCTGTAGGGCGCGATACGTTCGAGGACGGCGCGGCTCTGCGGCCCGCGATTCACGAAGTCGCCAGCGACGACGATGCGGTCGGGTCGCACGCGTTCGAGGTCGGCGAGGACGGCGTCGAGGGCTTGCAGGTTGCCATGGAGGTCGGCGAGGACGGCGAAGGTAGGCACAGGCTATTGCTCGGCGATGTCTATGCTGCGGATCTCGTCGCCAGGCTGGCGGTCGCGTCCAGGGTCGCGTTCACGGATTGCGTTCACCACATCCATTCCGCTGACGATCTTGCCGAAGACGCCATGCTTGCCGTTGAGATGCGGCGTGGATTCGAAGGTGATGAAGAACTGCGAGCCGTTGGTGTTGGGTCCGGCATTGGCCATGCTGAGGATGCCTGCGCCTTCGTGCTTCAGCTTCAGCGCGCCCGGCTCATCGGCGAACTGGTAGCCGGGGCCGCCCATGCCGGTGCCGGTGGGGTCGCCGCCCTGGGCCATGAAGCCCTTGATGACGCGGTGGAAGGTGGTGCCGTCGTAGTAGCCGTCGCGGGCGAGGAAGACGAAGTTGTTGACGGTGATCGGCGCCTCTTTGGCGAAAAGCGCAGCGGTGAAGTCGCCGCGCGACGTGTGAAATGTCGCCGTGTACTGTTTATTCGGGTCAATCTGCATCGGCGGGGGACCGCTGTATTTCTTGGCCATGTGGTATGTGCATTCCTCTCTGGTTCTGTTCATGGATGATGTGCTCGTTGCGCGGGTTAGCGCACGGCGAGCAGCTCTACGTCGAAAATCAGCGTCGCGTTGGGTGGGATGACGCCGCCCGCGCCGCGTGCGCCATAGCCGAGGTCCGGCGGGATAATCAGCCGCCGCTGGCCGCCGACACGCATGCCCGCGACGCCGAGATCCCAGCCTTTGATGACCTGGCCCTGGCCCAGGCCGAACTGGAAGGGGCTGTTGCGGGTGCGCGAGCTATCGAAGGGGGTGCCGTCGGTGAGCCAGCCGGTGTAGTGGACCGTTACCTGCTGCCCTGCTCGCGCTTCATCACCGCTGCCCGGCGCCACATCAATGTATTGCAAGCCGTTGGGCATGGCCGTTGGGGGGATATTGATGGGCGGAGGTCCGCCTTGTTGTCCTGCCACGCATCTGCTCCTTTGTTTTGTTGGCGGGCGTATATCAGCACACGCGCCGCGTATAGAGTAGGCCACATGCGCGGGCTGTATTGCAAACCGAACTGTGTGGCGGGGCGCCACCTCTCAGCGTTCGATAGTGGCGGGCGCGGGGGCGAGGGTGGGCTGGTCGGGTGGCGTGGCAAGCGCGGTGGCGGGGGTGGGGAGGGTGTCGTAGCGCCCCAGACGCGCATTGCGGCGGACGCGCAGCACATCGCGGGTCATGCCCCAGGTGTCGCGCAGAGGGGAGATGTGGCTGCTGGGCGCGTAATACCACTCGATGGGCACTTCGACGACGCGATAGCCCCAGCGCCTGGCGAGGTAGAGCAGCTCGACATCGAAGCCGAAGCCGGAGATAGTCTGCGCGGCGGCCAGACGGCGGCCAATGTCGGCGCGCAGACACTTGAAGCCGCACTGGGTATCCTGTATGTCTGGCAGGACCGCCGCGCGGACCAGACCATTGAAGACGCGCCCCATGAGGTGGCGGTGCAGTGGCTCACCGTAGCGGTGGGCGGCTGGCCCTTCGCGGGTGCCGATGGCTAGCTCGGTCTGTGGCAGCAGCGGCAGGAATTTCGCTAGCTCGGTGACTGGCATGGAGAAGTCGGCGTCGCAGATGAAGCTGTATGCGCCGCGTGCGGCCAGCAATCCGGCGCGCACGGCGCTTCCTTTGCCGCCATGCTCGGCGCGTAGCAGGCGCAGCGCGGACCAGTGGCGGGCGCGGTGGGCGACAATGGCGGCGGTGGCATCGGTACTGCCATCATCTACCACCAGCACCTCGACCGCGAGGGGGTGGCGGCGGAAATAGCGGCGCAGCAGTCGCAGTGTGCGTGGCAGGCGCGCCTGCTCATTAAATGCCGGAATAATCAGCGAGAGCAGTGGCATGTCGGCGGCAGCATCGCTCGTTTGTGTCATTGCTCGCGCTCCTCGTGTCCGCGTCTCGTGTCCGCTTGCGCTCGGCCTGGTGATAGTGCGCACCGTGCCATGCATTAGTCGCATTCTAGCACGCCATGCGCTGTCGCGCCGCACCACCGGACTTCTCAGATAGCGATGGGCGATTGACCTAACCCCGGCTCGGTGGACATCCATTGGCCAATTTTCGTAGGCATAATTACTTATCCGTGTGGTTATGCGTCACAGTATTGGTATCATTCGTGCCAGGATACCGCTTGGATGAGGTAGAGTGTCGCTGGCGGCACACGTCAGGCTGCCTATCGGTGGCTTTGGGGTTTCCGCGGCGGCATGCCAGCCACAGGATGTGAACCCATGTCTGTTTTCCACGCTTTGCGTGGAGCGTTCACGGATCGAGCGCGCCAGTCGCCCTCCTTCAATGCCAACGCTCCGCATAGATCATCGCGAGACACCGTGACGCCCACACCGGCAGGTGGCGCCGCAGCGCTGCGGCCACGCCCGCTGGCGGCGCGGCGCATCGTCATCGAAGCCAGCGCCATGTGGCTGGCCACGCGGCTGGCGATGGTGGCGCTCACCTATTTTGCCGTGACGCTGACACCCGATGGACGCGCACACGGCTACGATACCACGACACTGCGCCACCTGCTCTATACGTGGAAGCAATGGGATGCGGTATGGTACACGCAGATCGCGCACATTGGCTATACCCGGTTGTATACCACCGCGTTCTTTCCGCTCTACCCGCTGTTGATTAAAACGGTGACGCTGGTGATCGGCGAACATTGGTTGCTCGCGGCGATGATCGTCTCGAATCTCGCGGCGCTGGGCGCGTTCATTGGCGTAGGTCTGCTGGCGGCGAATGAATTTGACGGCGCGAACGCGAGCCAGCGCGCGATCCGTGTCTTTGCCGCCTATCCGCTGGCGTTCTTTCTGACCGCGCCGTACACTGAGGGCCTATTTATCGGGCTGGTGGCATTTTCGCTGTTCTTCGCGCGCCGGGGCAACTGGCGCTGGGCGGCGCTGACGGCGTTTCTGGCGGCGCTGACGCGGCCAACGGGGATTATTTTGCTGCCGCCGCTGGTGTGGGAGTTTGGGCGGCAGCATGGCTGGTGGGCGGCGGTCGCGAGCCTGCCGGTGTGGAGGCGACTGCGCGTGGCGGTCGCACGATATTTGCCGGGCCGGCGGGGCGGGGGAGCGCCGGTTGGTGGCGCCACGCAGGCGGCGCGTGGGGGCGATGAGGAGGCGTCTGCATGGCGGAGCGCGTGGCGGCGGGCGCGGGCCAGCACGTTCGAGCGCGGCACGCTGCTGGCGCTGGCGCTGGTGGTGATCGCTGTGCCGTTCGGCATTGGCCTGTATATGGCGTATCTGAAGCTGAAGTACGGTCATCCCTTGCTCTTCCTGCACGTGCAGGAATATTTCTGGCACCGGCAAACCGTCGCGCTGTGGGAGAGCATTCCGCAGGCGATTCAGCAGTGGCTGAGCCTGCCGGGCTTGAGTTTCTGGCAATCACGCGGCCTGATTGACCTCGTGCCGCTGGCGGTCTGCGCGCTGGTAGCGCTGGTGAGCATCCGGCGGCTGCCGTTCGCGTTCACGCTGTATATGCTCGGTCTGATCTATCTAACAGTCCGCAGCCCGATCTTTGAGCCAGCGTATCCTGATATACTCAGTTCATCGGGGCGCTTCATGCTGGCTGCGATACCCGTCTTCCTCATCCTTGGTCAGTGGACACGGCGGCGTCCCGGCCTGGAGATGCTCTTGATAAGCGGCGGATTTCTGCTTCAGGCACTCTTTGCGGCTTACTTTCTGTCGGGAGGCTGGCTGGTCTGATGGGTGGTGACAACCGCATCGTGGTGGGCGTGCGGGGGGCGCGTGAGCGTCTCTGGCGCGGTTGGCGCATGCCGCCGACGCACGGGCGTCTGCTAGACGCCCCTACGGGTGGCGCGCCGCCGCTGATGTGGAGGGCGATTGCGAAAGAGGCGGCAGTCTATTGGCTGGCGAGCCGCGCGCTGCTGCTGGTCTTCACCTGGGTCGCGTTCTTGGTCGGTGTCCCCGCCGCGCAGGGCCAGCCCACCAGCGATCCCGCGCTGCTGCTGCACGCCTGGCTGCATTGGGATGGCTATTGGTACGAGGGCATCGCGCGGCTGGGCTATTGGAATGGGCAGTCAACCGCGTTCTTTCCGCTCTATCCGTTGCTCATCGGCGCGGGGACGTTGCTGATTGGCGAGCAGAATCGCTGGTTTGCGGCGCTGCTGGTGGCGAACCTTGGCACGCTGGCGGCGTTCATCGGCATGGCGCTGTTGGCGGCCAATGAGTACGGCGCGCGGACGGCAGTCGGCACACTGCGCGCACTGGTGGTGTATCCCGCCGCGTTCTTTCTCGCCGCGCCCTATACCGAGGGCATTTTTCTTGGCTGCGCCGCGTTCGGCCTGCTCTTTGCGCGACGCGGCGCGTGGGGTTGGGCGGCGCTCTGCGTGTTGCTGGCGTGCCTCACCCGAATCACCGGCGTGATTCTAATTTTGCCGCTGGTGTGGGAGTTCGTCCGCCAGCAACGGCAGACTGGCCTGCCAGCGGATCGGCGGGGACGCTGGCGAGCGCTGGCGACGCTGGCGATGGTGGCATGCGCGGGGCCGCTGGGCATCGGCGTCTACATGCTATATCTCTGGGGCAGGTTCGGCAACCCTACGATCTTTCTCAGCGTGGAGCAGGTGTACTGGGGGCACAACACGACGCCATTGTGGGATTCGCTGGCGCTTGCCGCCGCACGCTACGGCGCGATCCCGCCATGGACGATGTCGCATGCGCTGATGTTGATCGAGGTGAGCGCGCTGCTGATCTTCGCAGTCTTCACGCTGGTGACAATGCGCCGTATGCCGTTTGCGTTTACGCTGTATATGCTGGGTCTGTTGTATCTCTGCGTCTCGTCGCCGATTCTCAAAGTTCCCGACATCTATCAATCGTCCGCGCGCTATCTGATCGTCGGCGCGCCGTTCTTCGTGCTGCTGGGGCGTGAGATGCAGTGCCGCCCATGGCTGGATTTCTTGGTGGTGTGTAGCGGCTTCTTGTTGCAGGCGGTGCTGCTGGCGAACTTTCTGGCGGGGAACTGGGTGTTATGAGCGAACACATGCCGCCGCGCAGGCAGGTCACGCTGGCGACGGCGCAGGCGGCGACGTATCGCTGGCTGAGCGCGGGTCGTGCGGCGCTGCACTGCGTGCGGGCGGCGATCAGCGCGCCGGAGCATCGCTGGCGCGCGGTGGCGCTGCGGGCGGGGGTATTCTGGCTCATCACGCGCTTCGTGCTGCTGGGGCTTACCTACTACGCGCTGGTCTTCCGCCCACACGTCCCCGTGGAACAGGTGATTCCGTCACGGCTACTCTATGCTGCCTGGTTGCATGGAGATGCATCGGGCTATCTAGCCATCGCGGCACATGGCTACGAGACGCCGCACCTCAGCGCGTTCTTGCCGCTGTATCCGTTGCTGGCGCGGGTCGGAGCTATCTTCGCGGGCGGTTCTGTCGCGGCGGGGGCGCTGCTGGTGAGCCAGCTCGCGGCGCTGGCGGCGTTCATCGCGCTGGCGCTGCTGGCGGCTGATCTACGCCCTGGCACATCTCCGGCGCGGGCGCTGGCGGTGTTCGTGGCGTATCCCTTTGCGTTCATGCTGGCCGCCGCCACCAATGATGCCCTGTTCGTCGCACTAGTTGCCGGTGTGCTGCTGCTGGCGCGGCTTGGTCGCTGGCGCTGGGCGGCGGTCTGCGCGTTCCTGGCGGGATTGACGGCGCTGCCCGCGCTGGCGTTGGTGATTCCGATGGTGTGGATGTATGGACAGCGGCGGCAGTGGTGGCGCGCGGACTATTGGCGTGGGTGTCAGTGGTGGCGTATCGCGGAGGGTGTCCGCCGGACACCCCTACGCAATGAAAGGGCGGACATTCCTGTCTGCGCCACTGTCTGGCGTGCGCCCCTGGAGATGGCAATGGTGGCGCTGGCCGTGCCCGCCGCGCTGGCGGTGTATGCGCTCTACTGTTGGGTGCGCTTCGGCAATGCGCTCGTCTTCGTTGGCGCGCAATCGGCGGCGCTGGGCCACGGCATCTTTGATGTGCGCCCGTTCTTCGCGCTCACGTGGTCGGCGCTGACGGGTACACTGACGCCCCCGCAGGCGCAGACGCTGGTGGGCGCAGCGCTCGTCGTGACGATGTGCGCGGCGATCATCGTCGCCGCACGGCGCGGCGACTTACCGATGGCTGACACGCTATACCTGCTCGTGCTGCTGTACCTGAGCCTCGCCGCTGCGCGTCCCGCCCAGCCGCAGCCACTCGCCGGAAGTGGAAGCGTGCTGCTGGCGGCGCTGCCGCTCTTCGTGTGGGTGGCGCGGGAGTGCGAGCGCCGCTCTTGGCTGGACCTACTTGTACTCGGCGGTGGTTTTATGCTTCAGGCGCTGTTCGCCGTGTATTTCTTAAATGGGGGTGTGCTGCGCCCTTGAAGCGTGCGCGTCTAGGGCATGCATGCTGGATAGGTCAGCGACGCGGCACAAGCTGCTATCATATGTGACGATGCAAAGGGAGCGGCGCCGATTTGTCGTCGCTGTTCATCCCGTGATAGCATGACTCAGCACGCATGTTCAGGAGGGATTCATATGACTGTCGTTCTGCCCCAGGCGCGCACTGCCGAAATCCGTGTGCTTTTCAATGGGTATGTCGGTGGGCATGTCGCCTCGACTGTCACCTACATTCGCGACGGCGAGACGCATATCATCGTTGACCCTGGCATGGTTCCGCAGCCGGATGCGATCCTTGGCCCGCTGAGCCAGCTCGGCGTCCCGGCTGAGGCGATTACTGACGTGATCTTCTCGCACCACCATCCCGATCACACGCTCAACGCCGCACTCTTTCCCAACGCTCGCTTTCATGACCACTGGGCCATTTACCAGGGCGACCTGTGGACCAGCCGGGAAGCGGAGGGCTATGCGGTGAGTCCGTGCGTGTGCCTGGCGGAGACGCCAGGGCATACCCCGCAGGACATCACCACGCTGATCGGCACGGCGGAGGGGATCGTTGCCTGTACGCATCTGTGGTGGGCGGCGACTGGGCCAGCCGAGGATCCGTTGGCTACCGATTCACAGGCGCTGCATCGCGAGCGTGCGCGCATTCTGGAGATTGCCGACCTGAAGCTGATTATTCCGGGTCACGGCGCGCCGTTCGCGCCCACCGCGCAGACGCCGCGCTAGGCGCGCAGGGTGTCCGCCGGACGCCCCTACGATGGGATGGATGATGGAGCTAGGCTTTGGCGCGCTTGCTGCGTGCGGGGGCCGTGGCGGGCGCGGCCTGGGTTGTCGCGCTGGCGCTGGTGTTGGCTTGGCCCGTCGGGCAGAGCGGCACCAGCGAACACTGCTCGCAGAGCGGCTTGCGCGCCTGGCAGATGGCCCGTCCGTGGTAGATCAGCATGTGCGAGAGGTCGAGCCAGTCGGATTGGGGCAGCAGCGCCATCAGGTCTTGCTCCACTTTCACCGGGTCTTCGCTCTCCGTCAGGCCAAGCCGCCGCGCGATACGCCCGACATGGGTATCCACCACGACGCCCTCGACGATGCCGTAGGCGTTGCCCATCACCACGTTCGCCGTCTTGCGCGCCACCCCCGGCAACTGAATCAGTTGCGCCATCTCACGCGGCACCTCGCCGTTGAAGCGCTCGACCAGTATCATTCCCGCCGCGCGAATATTCTTGGCTTTGTTGCGGTAGAATCCAGTCTGCTTGACATCCTGCTCCAGTTCTTCGGGCGCGGCGTTGGCGTAGTCGGCGGCGGTGCGGTACTTCTTGAAGAGCTTCGCTGTGACTTGATTGACGCGCTCGTCGGTGCATTGCGCCGAAAGGATCGTCGCCACCAGCAGTTCCAGTGGCGTCGTGAAGTCGAGCGAGCATTTGGCGTCGGGGTAGAGCGTGCGTAGCTCGGCCATGATGGCACGGGCGCGCTGCTGCTCGGCGGCTGATGGCGTGGATGGCTCAGGCATGAAATGCTCCCAATGAAAAATGGACGCTAGCGGAAGAAAATTGCCGCCAAATGCGACAGGATGATATCGGGTGCGATCAAGGCGAGGTGCGAGCCGATGAAGCTCGGCGTCCACTGGGCCTGGTGCGCGGGCAGCGTTGCCTCGAAGTACCAGAAGAAGGTACGAATGGCGCTGACCACGAGGAAGACCAGCAAGAGCATACGCCCAATCTGCTCTGGTGTCGAGAAGACGCGCACACCGTTGATGCGGTCCAGCACGATGGGCAGATGGCTCAGCCAGAGGCCCACCACGTAGAGACCGTAGGCGGGGACAATGCACATGGCGGGCAGCACGCTCGCCGCTTCGATGGCGCCGGTAGGCGTGCCAACGGCGACGCTGGCGACCAGCGGCAGGGCGGTCAACAGCAGCAGCGCCAGGGACTCGAAGCGCCGCCAGCGCACGACGATGACGAGCAGGCCGATGAAGAAGAACGGCCCCAACAGCAGCGGAATGATGGGCGCGCCGCCTACGGCTGGGTACCCGGCGGTGTAGTCCTGAGATACCAGCACATTCAGCACATCGGCAATATTGCGCGCCACCACGACCCAGAAGGGTGGCGAGAGCGGTGTGGGGCCAATGCCGGGCAGCACGGTGGTTTTGGCGAGAAAGGAGCTGCCAGGCGCGAAGCCAATCACGCGGTTCAGGTACTGCCAGATCACCGGACTGCCGACAATCAGGGTCGTCACGACCAGGGCGATCAAGCCTTCGCGCGGCACCGTGCGTCCTTTGGGGCGCCGCAGGTGCCACATCCCCAAGAATCCTGCGACGATCAGTGGCACCAACCAAAGCCCCGGCGCGAGATCGCACGCCAGGCCGGTACACACGCCGCTGAGGATGAAGTAGAGCATTCTGCGCCGCGCCAGTGGGATGGAGGGCACGCGCAGCCGCTCGGCGAGTGGCGTTGAGGTGGTACGCGCACGATACAGCGGCGTCTCGCGCTCTTCGCGCGCCGACGTCTGCGCCTGCGAGGCTGACTGCGCGCCGCGTGGCTGTGAGCGCAGCGCTAGCAGTAGCCAGTAGAGCGCCATGCACATCAGCAGCGGCAGCACTACCAACTCCATGCCAGAGCGGCTGAGCGAGACGTGCCAGTGCGAGGTGGCGGCCAGGAGCGCCGCCAGAATCGCCACCGGACGTGTGCCAGGAAATTTGCCCTGGCGCATGATCTCGAAGGTCAGCAGATAGATGGCGATGACGGTGAGCGAGCCGAAGATGGCAGAGGGCAGCAGCACGGCGAAGGGTGTGCGCCCGAAGATCTGCACCAGCAGCGCTTGCAAGGCGTCGAACGGGCCGTGCAGACCCTGCGGGTCGGCCAGCCCCAGGCGCAGATCGCTGCCGACCTGCGCCAGCACGCTCGCCTCGTTGCTGCCCGCCGGTATGGTTGAGAAGATGTTGCCGAGCCGGATCAAGCGCAGCAGCGCCGCCACCACGACGATCAGCACCACCATCACACGCTCCCAGAAGATGGGCCGCTGCGTCAATCCCTGACCGAGCATGCCGAGATAGCGGCGGACGACCTGGGACCAGCCGCTCTCATACGGGGCGGCGCGCAACAAGAGCAATGGCCCGAAGGCCACCATGATCTCGAAGAACTGCACGAACAGGTCATGCGCGAGGTCAGATTCGTTCACGAACAGGAAGTTGCCAACGGCGTAGGTCAGCAGTGCGCCGAGCGCCAGAATCGTGCCCTGCCGCCGGACAAACGGCTCTCTGGCGAGCGCTGCTAGTGGGATAAGCCACGTCACGTACCAGGGTTGGAACCAAAAGGTGATGAGCAGCAGCGCGGCAAAGGTGATTTTGGCGGCGGCGGTCAGCACGTCGTGCAGGGTCATCTTGCGGCCCATGCTCCAGAGCCGCGTCGTTTGCATGTAGGCATAGATGAAGAAGAGCGCGTAGAAGATGAGGCGCAAGGTCTTATCCAGCGCCGCATCCTGGCTGGATGGTACGACAATCTGGAGCGGACCGGAGATGAAGCCGACGATGGAGCTATTGTAGTAGAGCGGGCGCAGTTGCTGACCCAGACCGGTGAAGGTGCTGAGGCCGTGCCAGTAGGGCGCATAAGCGAGGATCGTCAGCGGGAGCCCAATCAGCGCTACGGGCGTCAGCAGCGCGAGCACGTCGCGCGGGTTCACCTGGCGCACGGTGGCTGCCGCGCCGCGAATCCACGCGCCGACCACTGCGGGGAGGCCTTCGGGGGATTCGGTCTCGCTTTCGTCTTCTACTTCAGACGCCGTCTCTTCCGGCGTGGCTCGCGCGATGCGCCGGCGTAGCTCGTAGACGAACCAGAGTGGTAGGAAGATGATCGAAACGTATTTGATGAGCGCACCGATCACGAAGAAGAAGACTGCCCAGCGCGGGTGGTCGCGGCGCATCAACTCGAATGCCGCCAGCACGCAGACCATCATCACCAGATCGTTGTGGGCGTTGCCGATGGAATCGAAGAGAATCAACGGGCACCAGCCGACCAGCGCCGCCACACGCAGGCGGCGCTCCGGGCAAACCGCGCGCGCCAGCAGATCTACCAGCCAGATGGTGAGCGCGAGAGCCACGAAGCCGATGAGCTTGTACGCCAGCATATTCGCCAGCAGATCTTCGCCGCCCAGCGCGGAGATGGCCCATGTCACCAGCAGCCACAGCGGGCCATATGGCGAGGGCGGGCGATCTACGGAGAGGCCGCCGGGCAGCAGTGAGGCCGGATTGGTCATCGGGTTCTGGTGCAGATGGGCCTGGATGTAGCCACGCGCGACGTAG
Source organism: Ktedonobacterales bacterium (assembly GCA_030167145.1). Classification (GTDB taxonomy): domain Bacteria; phylum Chloroflexota; class Ktedonobacteria; order Ktedonobacterales; family JADMIN01; genus SMAG-U1939. The sequence continues at coordinate 3,847,608 of CP126532.1, forward strand.
CCGTAGAGGTCGGTGGTGGTGACGGGCTGCATCCAAATCATCACCGCCGCGAAGGCAAGCGGCAAGAAGAGGATCAGCGCCCGCACGAAGCGGTCACGGCGCGATGCGGGACCAATCTGCCGCACCTTGCCGCCGGCGAGCATGGCGACGAACTGGCAGGCGAAGAGCAGCACAATCGCCGTCACGAAGCCGATGGCGGCGAAGGGGCTGTAGCCGGTGATGCGCCCCATATCGTTGATGTTATTGGCGAGGTCGGAGGTATGAGGATGGTTCCACCAGGTGGTGAGCGGAAAGGCGAGGACGAAGCCCATGTAAATGAGGATCGAGACCGCGCCCGCGCCGAGTACTAGCCACTGCGGCGCGATACCACGGAAGCGATGGGCGACGGCATCTTCGGAGCGCGGATTGAAACCAGGGATCGGCGGCGCACTGCCAAAGAAGCCAGCGCGCTGTTTTGTCTCGTCGCCCTCATGCACTCGTGCCGGGGCCGCGCTGTTCTTCATTACCCTACCCTTGCCCTGTTGCATGCACAATCTTGCGTGGCCAGCTCCATAATGCCACCAATAGTGCCGCGTAAGCTAGTATCCATGCCATATTCCTCAGACTCAGCAGCGCCACGGCCCACGGTTGCAGCCGCACCAGCGCCTGCCACACGCCGGGGTTCGCCAGACATTGCCCCGCGAGCGAGGCCACCAGTAGCCCCAGCAGCCAGAGCCGCTGTGTTCGCGCCGCTGGCAGGCGGATCAGCGCCGCCAGCGGCAGCACCGCCAGCAGATAATGGGCAGGCAGCGCGCGAAACGCGAGCGTGAAGCTGAGCAGCGCCGCTGCCACCGCGATGGCGAGCAGTTGTCGCCCATCGGTGCGGTCCTGACCGCGCTGCATACGAATCACGCGCCAGAGTCCAAGATAGGTCACCAGCAAGAACAAGCCCAGAGCCAGCCGCGTGACATCGTTGGCGTAGGGGTCGAGCAGTGAATGGACCACGCGCGAGAGGTCCGGCGGCGAAAACGCGGTATGCAAGCCGAATCCCGGCAGCCAGCCGAGGGCAAGTTGTATATTCCCGTAGAGGCTCTCGATTTCGGTATCGCGTGCCGTCTGGTTAGCTATCGCGCCGAGTAGCCGTGCTCCGCCGCCCGCCAGGACGATCAGCAGCACCCAGGCGAGCACGACGCTCGCAAAGGCTGCCGCGCCGCGTAGCAGTGGCTGCGCGCGGTCGCGTAGCGCAGCCAGCAGGCCAGAGCGCGGTGAGCAGTAGAGCTGGTAGCCAATCAGCACGGGCAGCGCGAGGAGTGGGAAGCCCTTAAGCAGCGTCGCCAGCGCCAGCGCGGCCCAGGCTAAGCCGTCGCGCCGTTCTACGGTGGCAACGACGGCGACGAGGCAGAGCAACCCCGCCGCGAGATCGAATTTCTGGAAGAGCGCGCCACTGGCAAAGACCAAAGCAATGTAGAGCAGACCCGACCGCAGGCCGTAGCGGTCGGCTGGCGCGAAGCGCAGCGCGGCGCGGCGCACCAGCCAGAGCGTGAGCGCATCGAGCAGCAGCATCTGCACGGCGAAGCTGATGCCATACGCGCCGTAGCGGAGCGGGTTGGGATGGGGGAAGCTGGTGACGACGCCCGCGAACGCCGCATCCGGGCGCGGGGCAATCGCCGCGAAGGGCAGCAGCGGCAGCGCGGGGAGGAGAATCAGCAGCAGCGCCAGCGGCGGATACTCGACGGGGTAGTCGCGATAGGGCCACTGGCCAGCGGCGAGCTTGCCCGCGTAGTTATAGAACTGCGGATCGCTGTAGGTATGTCCCAGCAGCAACGCCACGAAGAGCAGCAGCCGGGTGACGGCCCACGCGCCCCAGAGCACGCGCGTCGCCGTGGCGGGGGAAGCCTCCAACCTGTTCCACAGCGCCAGCAATGTCGCACGGCGCGTGGTGTCGCGTGGTAGTGTGACGCCGCTCAGCTTCATGCTGGCTCACCGCCTTCGTATGGTGCGCGCCCAGCGTTTGGCGCTGCGTGCGACCTGTGGCGAGGCTACGACACTGGCGCGTGAGGCGAACAGCGTACCCTCCTGCCACATCCGCCAGAGCAGCAGCACGACGGCGGGCAGCGCGACGAAGTAGAAGTAGGTCGTCAGGCTGCGCCATGCGAAGAAGAGCGGCAGCACGGCCAGCACGAACCCAACTTCTGGCATGCGCCGCCCGTAGCGCCAGTACCAGGCGATACAGCCCAGGATTGCCAGCCCTTCGAGCGCGGTGTAGACGATTTGTGGGGGCAGCGGCAGAAGTCCCGCCAGCGAGAGCTGCACCAGGCCGTTGCCCAACGGGAACATTTTGTCTACCTGTGGGGCGAGCACGCCCGCCAGCCACGCCTGAGGATTGTTGACGATGAACGGGCCGTTGATGAGCAAGAAGATCGCGCCCGCGCCTGCCAGGCATTTCGCCGCCGCGCGCCAGCCATATTCGCGCCATACCAGGATCGCGTAGTAGGGCAAGAAGAACCATGCGAGTTGCTTCGCGGCGATGGCCAGCCCCAGGAAGAGCGTGGAGAGCAGGGGACGCCGCCACCAGCGCCACGCGACGAAGAGCAGCAGGATATACAGCACGTCGAGGTCGCCGGCCACCGTCGCGTTCAGCAGCGGGGCGTCGGCTAGCGCCAGCAGCCCGACCCAGAGCCGTAGCTCCGGCGGGACGGAGAATAAAAGCAGTAACACCAGTGCGAAGAAGCAGAGCGCGAAGAACGGCACGACACTTGGCAGCCCCAGCCACACGACCGGAACGAGCGGCAGAAATGCCAGCGCCGGATAGCTCACCCGCGACTCAAATTCGTGCGCAGCGTTCGGGTTGTCTGCTGGCTCCAACGCGAAGACCGCGCGCATTTGCTGGTTCGTGGGATAGCCATGCGGGTAGAGCGGGGCGAAGACGCCTTCGCCCAGCGGTGTGGTGTGCTCGGCGTCCTGGCCGTAGAGCCGCACCGCTGCGATGATATTCACCGTCACATACGGGTTATGCCCTTCGAGCAGTTGTTGCGCGGCGTAGTGGTCCAGCGTGGTGCCGTCGTTGGGATAGAGCGGCGCGTGAAAGCCTGAGGTGAGCAGCGCGCCCACCTGATTCACGCCGATGACACAGGCCGCCAGCGTCAGCGCGAGTACCACTGTCTGCGTCCACCGTGAGCGCAGCCAGCGCCAGCCGGGGAGCCGGGGCCGCAGCGCGAGCAGCAACAGGAGGAGCGATACGGCCAGCGCGGCGACGATCACCAGACCGGTCAACGGCTTGCCCAGTGCGTTGCGTAGGGGCGCGCGTGGCAGTTCGATGAAGTTTTGCAGGGCGATAACGAGGCCCAGCAGTGTCAGCCGTGCGGCCACGTCGCCATGCGGCAGCCAACCGTAGGGGCGCATGGCGTGCGCCCAGTGGGCGCGGCGCTTCCTCGCCGTGCTTGTGGCTCCGCGCCTTCGTCTCGCTCCGCTCCCTGCCCCCGCCGTTGTCGTATCGCGCACACCTGTTTGCACTTAATCTCCAGCGAGCCAGCGCGCCGCGTCCAGCGCATGATAGGTCAGGATCATGTCGGCCCCCGCACGCTTGATGCCGGTGAGCAGTTCCAGGGTGGCGCGGCGCTCGTCGAGCCAGCCATTAGCTGCCGCAGCCTTGAGCATCGCGTATTCGCCGCTGACGTTGTAGGCCGCCACTGGCAAGTCCCAGCGGTCGCGCACTCGCGCCAGCACATCCAGATATGGCAGCGCTGGTTTGACCATCACGATATCCGCGCCTTCCAGGATGTCCAGTTCCACCTCGCGCAGCGCCTCGCGCCCGTTCGCCGGGTCCATCTGGTATGCGCGCCGGTCGCCGAATTGCGGTGTAGACTCCGCCGCCTCGCGGAATGGTCCGTAGAACGCCGAGGCGAACTTGGCGGCATAGGCCATGATTGGCAGATGGGAATAGCCGGTGCTATCCAGCGCTGCGCGCAGCGCCGCCACGCGCCCATCCATCATATCGGAGGGCGCGACCACATCTGCCCCGGCTTCCGCATGCGAGAGCGCCTCACGCGCCAGTAGGTCGAGCGTTTCGTCGTTCTGCACTTCGCCGTCGCGCACCAGCCCGCAGTGGCCGTGGCTGGTATATTCGCAGAGACAGACATCGGTCACGACGACTAGTTCAGGCGCGGCGTCCTTGATCTCGCGAATGGCTCGTTGCACGATGCCGTCCCGGTTGTAGGCCTCCGAGCCGAGTTCGTCTTTGTGCGCGGGGATGCCGAAGAGGATGACACCGCCAATGCCCAGGCTTGCGATTTCTCTGGCCTGCGCGCGCAGCGCCGCGAGCGGCAACTGAGACTGACCTGGCATGGCGCTGATCGCCACCGGCTCGGTGACGGTCTCGCTGATGAACAGCGGATAAATGAAGTCCGCCGGATCGAGGCTGGTCTCGCGCACCATGCGTCGCAGTCCCTCGGTGCGGCGGAGGCGGCGCATGCGCCGCGCGGGAAAGCCGCCCGCAACCTGTGGCGTGCGCGCGGCGGGCGCCTCTGGCGCTGTCGTCTGCTGGTGGCTCTGTCGTGTGTCGAGCATATATATCCTTCCCTGAACCTCGCGCATGGGCATATCGCGTCGCACATTATCAGGCGGCTAGCTCTTCTTGAATGGCAGCAGCAGCAGCGCGCCGAAGGCGGCGAGCGCTGGAATCAGATAGAGAAGCCCCTGGAGCGTGTCGTCGCGGGTGTGCGCGTTGACGAGACTCCAGATGCTGAAGATACCGAAACCGATGCCAATGATGAAGAGCAGCAGTGTGCTCTGAAACTGCTTCGACATATCCCGCCTCATGCCGCGTGGCGCGGCGCTTTCGTCGCCAGAATCGGGTACAGAATAGCCCATCAGAGTATATCATGGGCGCTGCCACGGTCACTATCGCGTGGGACGTGGTGGATATGTTATCGTAGAGGCAGAGCAGAACACATGGAGTGCGCGGAAGCGAAACGCAAAACGATGATGACACCCGACCAACCAAGCCAACCACAGCAGCAGCGCCCTACATCTACTGGCCCCGCCCCTGATGACGTGCAGTGGCCCGCCGGAGCGGCGCCGCACACGCCCGAAGAGCTAGATGCGCTGCTGGCGAGCGCCAACCGCCGCCGCAGTCCAGCCTATCTCGCGCTTGTGCATGGCGCGAACGCCACCGGCGAGTGGCTGCGCCGCCACTGGCTGGCCGTGGTCAACGGCTTTCTGGCGACGTATGTCGGTCTCGCGGTGCTGACACCTATCGCGTTCATGTTCGGCCTGACGGGACCAGCCACCGCCGTTTTCCGTGCCTATCGCCTCTTCTGCGACGAGCTGCCCACGCACTCATTTTTCATCGGCGGCTATCAGATGTGCCTCTGCGCCCGCTGCACCGCCATCTACACCAGCATGCTCATCGCCGGACTCTTCCTTGCTTTCTACCGCAAGCGCCAGCATGTACGCGCGCTGCGCTGGTGGATCTGGGGACTGTGCATGCTGCCGATGGCGCTCGACGGCTTCACACAGCTTTTCGGGCTGCGCGAGAGCAACGCCGGGCTGCGGCTGCTGACCGGCGCCATCTTCGGCCTATCCACCGCCTGGTTCCTCTTGCCGCAGATTCAGGCGGCGTCGGAACCTGACCCGCAACCTGCCAGAGCATGAGCGGCACATCTATGGTTGAGCCGTGATGCGAGCCAGCCCTTCGTCGAAGCTCTCAGCGAATGAGCAGTGATAAGACCGAAGTTCTGCGAGAATGTCAGGGTCGCGAAAGTCTTTCCAATTGCGGCTGATGAAACACTTGTCGCCCTGTGAGGCACGTCGCTGTAAGTCGGCGATTACGGTCGCATAGATGATACTATCCTGCGGCGATAATCCAAAGCGCGATTGATATGCCAATGCCGCACTGAAACTCGTGCCGTCCATTTGTAAATAGATGCCGCAATCCAGAAGCCTGCGCACTGTCTCTTGCAGACGATCCGTCTCCTTTCTCGCGATGCTGCCAAGCAGCGCGGGCGCGGAAGCAAGCTCTGTTACTGTTTGCTGATGAGGCGACGAACGCTGAAGCTGGCGCAGCATTTCAGACAACGACTTGCTCATCTTGAGTTGCTCTTTGCCGCGATGTGTAAGCGTAGCAAACGGCTCACTCAAGGCGAAGCCAGGAAAGGCAAGCTCAATGCTATGTGCCTCAGCGAACTGTAAAATCGTCTCGGCTGACGCCGATTGCTCCTGACCTAGCGCGATCTCAAGGATGAAGTTGGACTCGACATACACGATCATGCGAGGGCCTCAACCACCACCTCACCGCCCCGGATCGAATCGCTGAAGCCAGCCTCCGCCAGCGCCTTTTCTGGCTCTTCGTCACGGTCATCCCGACCTACGCTGAGATCACGTAGCCACTCTAGCACAAGCAACTGCAACTCAGTTCCAATAAGCCGGTGTTTAGGAGGCTCATGCAGATAGCGCTGTACGATGGTGTCCATCGAAAACTCAACATCTGGTGGTAGATCAATCGCCTTGCCTTTGCCCGGCTTCCATAAATAGCCAGCATCCTGCGAAATGACGACAAAGAAAGGCACTGGCGACGCGACACCATGCGCGACCATGTTTCTTCGATAGGTTGTCGCGATATCGCGAGAGAGATTCTCCCGGCTCTTGACCTCGACGACCGCGATTTGCTGGCCATCTTGTCCAGTCACGGTAATATCAGGGCGCATGGTATCGTTCCTCACTGGTAGTGGTCCAGCACATGCCCATCGTTTGCTAGCAAGTTACGTATGCTGATTCAGCATATCACAACCCGGTAGCGGGCCACGCCATAGATCTGAAGCGTGCGCCGCTAGCCAATGTCGTCGGCATGAACTAGCGGCGCAATCATACGTAGTGAACTCTGCTACTTCGCGTTGGGTCCGAGCATCAGCTTGCCATCTTTTAGGAAGAGCGTGCCGTCCACGTAGACCTCGCCGCCGCCCGCTGGTTCGCGCAGATCGCAGATCATATCCCAGTGCAGCGCCGAGACGTTCTTGCCGCCGGTTTCGGGGTAGCTGTTGCCTAGCGCCATATGGATTGTGCCGCCGATCTTCTCGTCGTAGAGGATGTTGCGGATGCCGCGCGTGATGCCGAAGTTGTTACCGACCGCGAACTCGCCGACAAATCGCGCGCCCTCGTCCATCTCCAGCATTTGATCGAGGAACTGCTGCCCTGTCGCCGCCTTCGCCTCCACCACCTTGCCGCACTCGAAGGTCAGGCGCACATCCTGAACGAGATGCCCGTTGACCACGGTTGGAATGGTGAAGCGAATCGTGCCTTCCACGGAATCCTCGACTGGCCCGGTGAAGAACTCGCCGCTGGGGAAGTTGCGCTTGCCGTCGCTATTGCGGAACGTGCGCCCGGCGATAGAGAGCCGCAGGTCGGTATCTGGTCCCACCACATGTACCTTGTCCTTGCCCACCAGCCAGTCTACATAGAACTGCTGCTCGCGGCCCAGCTCGCGCCAGCGCTCGGCGGGCTCGTCGCTATTGAGGAAGCATGCCTCGTAGACGAACTCCTGGAAGTCCGCCAGCGACATATCGGCATCCTGGGCGTAGGCTTGCGTGGGGTAGAGGGTACCGCACCATTTTTCTTCGCCTGCCGCCGAACGCTGGCTGCGGATGCGCCCCAACTCGCGCATTGCCCGCGCGGCAATGGCCTGCCGCGCCGGATCTACATTGGTCAGGTAGCGCGTATTCGTCTCGCTGCTGATGTGTAAGCGGCAATTCGCCTGTTCGGCCAGCAGTCTCAGCGATGGATCAATGTACGCAAGCTGCTCGTCGTTGCCCTCGCGCAGCAAGATTTCGGTCAGGCTCGACAGATTGATGCGCGGAATCGGATGCCCGCCCGCGCGCAACACCTCGCGATAGACTTCGGCTACCAGCGGCTCGGCCACTGGCCCCGCCGAAATCAGCACCGTCTCGCCTGGCTGCACGCTCAGGCAGTAGTTCACCAGCGTCTTCGCCCAGCGGCTTATGCGTGGGTCCATGCGTCTCCCTTTCATCTACCGATACCGACGGCCAATTTCGTGAGCGCACGCGCTCAACATGCGTGCGCCTCTGCTCTGTGTATTGTACGTACATGCCGCCGCTCGCTGGCCACCTCCCGCGATTTCTCACACCGCCGCATGCCACCCGCATGCTGCTGTGCCGTTGTGCGTATTTACGTATTGACGAACGAGCGTAGAACACCCTACACTTGCCCCAACGACACTGAAAGATTGCACGCGCCGCGCTCAATGGGCCGCGTGTGGCCGCTGCCATGGCGATGTGCGCCATGCGCCGGACTTGCGTGGGATGTCAAGCAGGGGGGAATGTACATGTTCAATGCCACCGGACTTCGTCGCACACTGCACACACTTTTCGGTACGGTTCTCGTCGGCGCGCTCTGGGTCACCGCGCTCACCGGTCTCTCCTCGCGGCCCACTGCCACCGCGATGCTCACCGAACTTGGCGCGAACGTGCTCAATCCGTATCTGGTGGCGCACGGCGGCATCGGCGTGAGCGAAAGCACGTATGCTACGCTGCAAAAGACTGCCGCCGCCCATCCGAGCCAGGCGATCCCGCTCTCCATCCTCAGCGTGCAGGTGCTGGGCAGCGATATCGCGAAGAAGCCGTATAGCGAGGGCGTGCGTGTCATCTACAGCAAGATGGCGAATGTCTACTACGACAAGGGGCCATCTGGCTTCGTCAACATTCCGCCCGATGTGCAGAAGATTATCGGCTCGTTCGGTCTCTTCGGTAGCCAGGGCGCATCCTCGCTGCCGCCGGGTACGCTGCCGCCGGGCGTCAACGCGCCGCAATTGCCAGAGTTGCCGCCATTCCTCAAGCCGCTCTTTACCATTGTTGGCTTGAATCCCACTACCCTCACGGCTGCCGGGCACGCCAGCATCGCTTCGATTCTACTGTGGTGGTGGGTGGCCGCGCTGGGGCTGGGCGCGCTCGCGATTGTCTTCAACTCTTCGGATAAACGGCTCTCAAGCGCGGCGTGGACGGTCTTCCACGCGGGCTATCCGCTGCTCATCATCGTGGCGCTGATTTGGATCTTCTCGCTGTTCAAGCCAGATATTTTCGCGCCGTTCCGGGGTATGTTTGCGCTCTTCGTCGGCGCGTTCGTGCCAGCCTATGCTGGCGCGACGGTGGTGGGCGTACTCGGCCTGATTCCCACGCTGCTCGCGCGCTTCCGTGGCGGCGCGAAGCCAGGCGCGCAGCGCGAAACGGCGCCGGTTCCCGCAGGCGGGTCTATCCCGATGTCTGGTATGCAGCCGGGGATGTATCCACCGAGCAGTCCAGGAATGCAGCCGGGGATGTACCCGCCGACCAGCCCAGGCGCGCAGCCGCCCACTGGCGACATGTCGCCACCACCGTATGGCTCGCCGATGCCGCCGTATGGCTCGCCGATGCCGCCGTATGGCTCGCCGCCACAGGGCCAGTAGCGCGCGAGACAGCCCGTTACGATAGGCCGATCAGGCGGACGAGGCGGGTTGTGGAGTAGTTTTCGATGCGCGGCGTCACCACACGCAGTTCCACGCCGATGCCGCGCATCGCCTCACGCTTCGCTTCCAGAAACGGATCGTCCGCCGTCACCGCCAGATAGCGCGCTCCCAAGGGGTGCAGCAGTTCGGCGTAATACTCCGGGTCTACGCGCTCGCCGACGATGATGAAGGCGCGATCCACCACACGCAGCGCCTCTACCAGCGCCAGCCGGTCTTCCTCAGCCTGGATCGGACGGTCTGGACCCTTCCACCGCCGCACCCGCTCGTCGCTTTCCAGCCCCACGACCAGCGCATCACCCAGCCGCCGTGCGGCCTCCAGGAAGCGCAGGTGGCCGATATGCAGCAGGTCGAAGACGCCCGTCACCACCACCAATCCGCCGCGCTCTCTATCGTGCTCACTTACGTTCCCGCCTACGTTCCCACTCGCGCCAGCCTTGCCCATCGCCCGTATCCCTTGCCTTCTCGTGTGCTCGCCAGACTGCGCCCGGCCAAACAGATGCTCTCCGGCACATTATAGCGGTTGCGCCTCGCCAGGGCGAAGGTACGTGACCAGGGCTGGCTCAGCGGATTTTTCTCCCATCTTAAGGCATTTCTCAGGCGACCGTGCTTTTATAAGAATCATCCCTACTTGTCGTCATGTATGATCGCATGCTCAACTCGCATGATCTGCCGATGATGCGCCTTGTCAGGAGAATATCGCAATGGATGACCAGACGCCGCCGCCCTTCTTCCAGGCTTCGCCGCAGGGCAACACCGACCCCGGCCACTTTGCCACGCCCGCCGATCTATCGCGGGCCGCGCCGCGTCGCCGCTTCTTCACCGGCAGCCGCCGGCGGCTACTCACCGGCGGGCTAATTGCGCTGGCGCTGGTGCTGCTCATTAGTGGTGTCGCCGTCGCCGCATACAATCTCGGCCAGAATAACACCGCCGCCGCTTCCGCCGCGCCCACCGCAACGGCTTCGGCGAAAAACGCCAGGAATCCCTTCCGCGCTGTGCTTACCGTCACCGCCCTCAACGGCAATACGATCACCGCAACCACCAAGGGTGGGATGACCGTCACCATCACCACCACCGCCAACACCAAATTCATCAGCGGTGGCGCAGCTATGGACCTCAGCAGTATCCAGCCTGGCATGCACATCAGGGTCAAGGGCAAGCGTAACGGCGCGAGTGCCATTATCGCAACAGAGATAGACATCGTCACCAGCACTGACGCCGGAAAACCCACCTCTACGCCGACGGCTGCTGTGTAGTGCTGCGGACCTAACCTCTGGTCTATAGACCCTGCAAGGCGAGGGGGGCGCAGAATGTGGCGGACGAGAGAAGGGCAATACAAAGGGGCAGGCCGCGCATGACGCAACCTGCCCAGCATATCTGGCGTGTATCCGTGAAGCCTAGCGCTTCGTGTACTGTGGCGCCTTGCGGGCGCGCTTGAGGCCCGGCTTCTTGCGTTCCTTCATGCGGGGGTCTCGGGTGAGGAAGCCTGCGCGCCGCAGCGCGGGGCGGAACTCCTCGTCGGCGCGAACCAGCGCACGGGCGAGGCCGTGGCGCACCGCGCCCGCCTGGCCGCTGACGCCGCCGCCAGCGACCTTCACCCGAATGTTGAAACGACCGGCCATTTCGACCTGCCGCAATGGGCTATGCGCCATCGCGCTCAGCACTTCGCGCCCGAAGTACTGGTCGGCGTTGCGGCCATTGATGGTCATGGTGCCGTCGCCATTGGGAAACAACCGGACACGTGCGACGGCGGTCTTGCGCCGTCCCGTGCCGTAGTAGTAAGGCTGATGCTCCGCCAAAGTGATTCCTCCGATGGGCTGACCGCGCGTGCGCGGTCGCTGCGCTTCGCTCTCGCGAACGAACAACTACCGCGCTCTTACGCTTCTGCTGACGCCTGCTCCGCCAGCACGGACTCAGCGGTGGGCCGCTCCCACGGGATTGGCTGCTGCGCCGTGTGCGGATGGATTGGGCCGCCATAGACCTTCAGGCGATGGAGCATGCGGTCGGCCAGGCGGTTCTGCGGCAGCATGCCCTTGACCGCCAGTTCGATCACGCGCTCTGGGCGGCGGGCGAGTAACTGCCGCAGGGTCTCCTGCTTCAGGCCGCCGGGATATTGTGAGTGCCGGTAATACATCTTGTCGTCGAGGCGGTTGCGCGTCACGGCAATCTTGGACGCATTGATGACGACGACAAAATCGCCACAATTGAGATGCGGCGTAAAGGTCGGCTTGTGCTTGCCGCGCAGAATCGTCGCGATCTCGGTCGCTACGCGGCCTAAAATCTGATCTTCTGCGTCAATGATGTACCAGCGTGGCTCCAGATCGTCGCGCTTGGCACTGTACGTTTTCGGATTCATGTAAGGTTCTCCACATCACGCGCACCGCGCGACCACTTGGAATATCGCGGCCCGGCGGACCGCATCGCGTCTCCTACCAGGAAACCATCCCGGCAGGATACGTCACGCCAACAAGATACAAGCCACACGCCGGAGCCGCTGGGGCGGCCAGCGCCTTGTCGCGGGACTCCAGCACATGCTGGAAGTCCGCGAGCGAGAGGCGGCCATCGCCCACCCGCGCAATCGTCCCCACCAGCCGCCGTACCATCCCCGAAAGGAAGGCGTTGGCGGTGAAGTCGCATTCGACCTCATCAGGCGCCAACTCGCTCTGGCGACATGTCGCCGCGAGCATCGTCCGCACAGTATGCCCCCGGATGCCGGTGGCACGCTGGTCGCGCGGACTGGAACCAAATGCGCCGAAGTCATGCTCGCCCACCAGCAGAGCGGCGGCGGCGCACATCGCGCCGACATCCAGCGCCTTTGGCGTTCGCCAGGCATAGCGTTCGCGCAATGGCGCTCGCACAGCCTTCGCGAAGAGGCGGTACCGGTAGCTGCGCGCCAGCGCGCGCCAGCGGGCGCGGAAGGCGTCATCTACCTGACACATCGCCCGGATCGCGACATCCGCTGGCAAGAGCGCATTCAGCGCACGATGCCAATCGGCCTCGCTCAGCCGGTCTGGCGCGGTGAAGTTGATCACCTGGCCCGTCGCGTGGACCCCACTATCAGTGCGGCCCGCCGCTTCAATCGGAATTGTCGCGCCCGCGATACGCGCGATGGCTGCCTCGATGGCTCCCTGCACCGTCGGCCCTTTTTCGGGCGGCTGGCGCTGGAAACCGGCGAAGCGTGTGCCATCGTACTCGACAAGCGCGGCAAAATTCACGGCTGCTACCCGCCAGAACGCCCAACCGGGTTAGACCCGGCCGACAAGCTCCAGCTTCACCATTTCCGCGCCGTCGCCCTGGCGGCGGCCCAGCTTAGTGATGCGTGTGTAGCCACCCTTGCGTCCGGCGTACTGCGGCACGAGCAGCTCGAAGATCTTCTTCACGCGCAACTCTTGCGGCAGGCGGCGCAAGATGGTGCGGCGCGCATGCAGTTCGATGGCCATGGCCTCGCGCGCGGCCTGAAGCGCTTTGGCGGCCTCTTCGCGGTCGCGGATGAGGCCGAGCATTTCTTTCTGCATGCCTTCGAGCCGCGCTTGCTTAAGCTTGCGGGCGTCGTCGCTCAGCGGGAACTTGCCCACTGCGGCGCGCTCTTCGTTCGACGGAATCTTTTCGTCGAGGGTGAAGCGCCCCTTGCGGGCCAGTTCCAGGACTTGTTCGGCCAGATAGTCGTCGTCTACAACGGCTTTCAGATGCGCCCAGGCGTCGCCGTGGCCGCGAATGGCGATGGCGATGATGCGCTCAGCCTCGCCGCGCACGGCTTTGGCGCGTGCCTCGGTGGTGACGATGGCCTCGTGTGTAAAGAGGCCGTCCATCAGATTACGGAACGCCGAGCGCCGTCGCGCTTCTGGCATATTGATGCGGTTGCCCGCGATACGATGCCTCACGTCTCTTCCTCCTCAGTGGCGCCGCTAGGCGTTCGCGTCCGCGCCATTAAAGCTTTCCGGGCCACCCAGATCGCCATGAGGCCGCATCGGCAACAGATGCCGCTGCAGCAGGCGTTCCTCTAGCTCAGTCAGGCTCTTCTCGCCGAAGTTGCGCACTGCCAGCAGGTCGTCGCGATTCATGGTGAGAATCTGGCCAACCTTGGTGATGTTGCTGCGCTTCAGGCAGTTGTAGGCCCGAACCGTCAACTCCAGCTCTTCGATGGGCATATCGTAGATGCGCTGCGGGATGGCATATTCGGTGGTTTTCGTCGAGCGCTCGCCGGCGTCAATCAGGCCGCGTGTCGGCTCATGCTCGACTGGCTCGTCGAACCCGGCGATCATCTCAAATTGCGAGACCAGCACACGCGCGGCCTGGCGAATGGCTTCGTCGGGTGTGAGTGTGCCATCGGTCCAGATGTGCAGCACGACTTTGTCGTAGTTGGTCATCTGGCCGACGCGGGTATGCTCGACGGTGTAATTCACGCGCTGCACCGGCGTGAAGATGGCGTCCACGGGGATCTGCCCGATGGGCTGATCTTCCTTGGATTCCGCGGGCACGTAGCCCTTGCCCGTCTCGACGACAAGCTCCATCTCGAAGCGCCCGTTGGGGTCGTCCACCGTGCAGATATGCAGATCTGGCGTGACGATTTCAACGGAACTGGGCGCCTGGATGTCGGCGGCGGTGATGTCGCGCTCGCCGGTCACCTCGATGCGCATGGTGACAGGACGGTCGGAGAACGAACGTAGGCGCAGCTTCTTGACGTTGAGGACGATGTCGGTGACATCTTCCTTCACGCCCGGCACATCCTGGAACTCGTGCTTGACGCCTTCGATGCGAATGGAGGTGACGGCGGCGCCGCTGAGCGAAGAGAGCAGCATGCGCCGCAGCGAGTTGCCCAGCGTCATGCCATAGCCCGCTTCAAGCGGTTCGATGTCATAGCTGGCATACTGTTCGTCAGATTGGGTTGCGGTGATGTGCGGTACGGCAATATCTAGCAAGGGGATCCCCTCCTTATTACCGCTGATAGTACTCGACGACCAGCGCCTCATCGAAGGGCAGTTCCAGATCCTGGCGGGTCGGAACCGCAAGAATTCGCCCGGCGAGGGCGGTGGTATCCAGACGCAGCCACGATGGCACGCCACGGGTGTTGAGCATGAGAGCGCGCGTCTTGAAATATTCAAGGTTGCGGCTGTTCTCGCGGACCGTCACCTCATCGCCGGGCTTGAGCGTGGCGGATGGGATGTCGAGCTTGCGGCCATTCACGCGGAAGTGCCCATGGGTGACGAGTTGGCGTGCCTGGGCGCGCGAATCGGCGAAGCCGAGGCGGTAAACGATATTGTCGGTGCGCATTTCGAGCAACTGCAACAGGTTTTCGCCGGTCTTGCCGGGGCGGCTGAGCGCAATATCGAAATAGCGTTTGAACTGGCGCTCCAGCAGGCCGTATGAGCGACGGACCTTCTGTTTCTCGCGCAACTGGACACCACGTCCAGAGAGCTTGCGCGCGCGGGCCTGGCCATGCTGACCGGGGCGGGTATTGCGCCGTTCGATGGCGCACTTGGAACTCATGCATCTGTCGCCCTTGAGAAAGAGCTTCATGCCTTCGCGTCTGCAGATGCGGCAGACCGGACCAGTATATCGGGCCATGTGTGCTGTATCGTCCTCCTACGGAGTGTGCGGAACGTACTGTGTTCGGTTCAAGATTCCGAGAAACGCTGACCATACGCAAGAGCCGAACGCGCCACGCTGCCTGGACCACCGCAGACCTCGCGCCGCCAGCCGCAGCGACAGCGAAGTTCGGTCGGATCCAAAGCGCGGCGCCTCAGTATCGCGATGCGTGGATGATGGGGACAAAGAACATACTCCGTGGGCTACACACGGCCCGAAGCGCGCTTTTGGCGCTTCATCACTCCCGCTCAGGACGTAAGCGGTGTCCCGCAAGCTCAGACTCCATTTCGCTTCGCGCGTACCAGGGTGCTCGTGTCGTTTGAGCTATGCCCACCAGAGGAGCCGTTGCGGGAACCCCAAGGGGCGAGAAAATTGCCTATCGAGAAATCGGAGAAGTCGGCGACGAGATCGCCAGACGACGCCAGATTCAGAACGCCAGACTAGACGCGGCGGCGCTTGGGTGGGCGACAGCCATTGTGCGGAATCGGTGTCACATCGGTGATCGAAACCACCTGCATCCCCGCTGCTTGCAGCGCGCGGATTGCCGCTTCGCGGCCAGAGCCAGGCCCACGTACATAGACTTCGATCTGCCGGACGCCGTGCTCCATCGCCTTGCGGGCCGCTGTCTCCGCCGTCACCTGGGCGGCGTATGGCGTGCTCTTGCGCGAGCCGCGGAAGTTGGATGATCCGGCGGTACACCAGGAGAGCACATTGCCATTGGGGTCGGAGATCGTCACAATCGTATTGTTGAACGTCGCCTGGATGTGCGCCTGGCCACGCGGAACCGACTTACGTTCGCGCCTGCGCTGCCGGCCCACGGGCCGTTTGACACCCTTTTCCGCCATGCTTGCTGTAACCCTTTCGTGTCCCCAGGCGACTGGTGTCGCGGGGAGATCGCACCGCGCTCAGGCGGCGCGTTTACTTCTTCGTCGCCTTCTTCTTGCCCGCGACCGTCTTCTTGGCGCCACGCTTGGTGCGCGCGTTGGTGCGCGTGCGCTGGCCGTGAACCGGCAGGTTGCGGCGATGCCGGATGCCACGATAGCAGCCGATCTCGATGAGCCGCTTGATATTCATGTCCACTTCGCGGCGCAGGTCGCCTTCGACCTTATGCTCGTCGTTGCGGTCAATGAACTCGCGGAGCCGGGCGACTTCGTCTTCAGTGAGATCTTTCACCCGCGTATCGGGACTGACTCGTGTCTTGGCAAGGATGTCCTTGCTATACGACGGGCCAATACCGTAGATGTAGGTTAGCGCGACTTCTACACGCTTGTCGCGGGGAATGTCTACCCCGGCGATTCTGGCCATGCGCCAGCTCCTCCTCGCTTCGTGCCGCTACTCGCATCATCGGCAGGATTCGCGCGGCCCAGTTGCCGCGTGTTGCCTGCCCTACCGTGTTACCAACCAGATGAAACGGAAACCGGCGATGCGCCTGACAGACGGCTACCCAGACACCCCCGAAGAGGCATCTGGGTGGCTGTTACCTGCTGCCCGGCGCATATGCCATTATCCCTGCCGCTGCTTATGTTTTGGATTCTTGCTGCAAATGACCATCACCACACGCTCGCGGCGAATGACCTTGCAGTGCTCACAGCGCGGCTTGACCGACGCTCGTACTTTCACGTTGTTCTCCCTATGCTCGGCTGGCAGCCCGGCTGGATACGAGCCGCCACGCAGGCGCGCGCCACCGCAAATTCACCGTCGTCTCGGCTGCCGACATCACCATACGCTGCTCTAGAACGCACATTTTAAAGAAGAGATCTTCCTGATGTTTGGTGAAGTGTGTCAACCATGGCACTGCCCGCTCATACACTACAGCGAAGCAAACCGCTGTTTGGTCGCGCGGACAGACTTTCTGGCTGTTCTCCGTCACCTACTCGCTGGTTGGACGCTTGCCTGCACGCGCGCAACAAAGCAGCTATGCTCCATCGCGCCAGCGCGGCTACGCCACTCGCCGGAGGCTCCCAGGGATCGGCTTACGCGCGGCCCCGAAACGTGATGCGGCCCTTGGTGAGATCATACGGCGTCAACTCGACGCGCACTTTATCGCCTGGAATGACACGGATGAAATTCATACGCATCTTGCCAGAAAGATGCGCGAGCACCACATGCTCGCCATCAGCCAGGAGCACGCGAAACATCGCGTTGGGGAGGGATTCGATGACCGTTCCCTCTACTTCTATGCCGTCGCGCTTTGCCATACGATCCTTTCAATGCGTCTCTCGCAACTGAGTATCCAGCGCCGATCCACTCTTCTCGCGCCTCTTCTCGCGCCGCGAAACGAGGCCGAAGCACGCAAGATGAGTTTCAGGTGCAGCCAACTTGGGAGTATAGCACCTTTCGGTTTCAAGCGCAAGTGGGTATTTCCGATTTTCCCAGTCCTCGCCCTGGCTGCGCGCGCTGGCGTGGTCATGGTGTCGCCGCTACTCGGCGACGTATGCGCTCAGCAGCGCCAGCGCCGTCTCGGTCAGTTCTGCCAGCGGGGCCAGCGCGATCCATTCCTCAGTGGTATGCTCGTCCATCGCGCCGGTGGAGACGGTGAAGACGCGGGCGAAGCGGCGCAGCGCGCTTGCGTCGCTGCCGATGAAGGTGATCATGGTGCGGAAGGACTGGCCGCGCGCCTCGACCGCGGCCGCCCAGGCGCGCAACAGCGGCTCGTCGGGGTCCAGGATGTAGCCGTCGCAGTGGGGATCGAACGCCACTTCGGCGCTGCCGCCCAATGACTGCGCGGCCTCGACGAAGGCGCGCTCGATCTCCGCCAGCAGCGCTGCGCGCGGCGCACCCTCTTGCAGGGTGCGCGCCTCACCCAGCACGCGAACCTCTTTGGGCACGGCGTTGCGGGCGCTGCCGCCCTCGATGCGCCCGATGGAAATGCGCGTGGTGTCGCCGTCCAGCGAGCCGGAGGGATAACGTGCGCGGCGAAACATCTCGATGGCGCTGGCCGTGCCTTCCAGTCGCTTGCCGGGGTGTCCGCCGCTGCCATGCAGTGTCACGTCGAAGGCGATATAGGTGGCGGCGCGCGTCACCACCACGCCCGCCTCACCTGCATTATCGAAAACAATACCTTCACGCGCGCCCCAGGGGTCGGGGTCGAAGGCTTTCGCGCCGATCAGGCCCACTTCTTCACCGACAGTGAAGAGCAGCAGCAGTGGTGGGTGGGGCAGCTTGCGCGCGGCCAGCTCCGCGACGGTATGCAGGATGATGGCGATGCCCGCGCTATCGTCCGCGCCGAGATTGGTCGCGCCGTCGCTGCGCAGGATGCCGTTGGCGAGGATGGGGGTGTGCGCCAGCCCCAGCGGCACGCGGTCCATGTGGGCGTTGAACAGCAGCGGCGCTTCGGTATCGCGCGCGGCTGGGACACCCGGCACACGGGCGATCAGGTTGCCCACGGCGTCGGTGGTCGCGGCGATGCCCAGACTCGCCAGGCGCTCGCGCAGATAGTCGCGCACGTCCGCCTCGCTGCCCGAAACACTGGGAATGCCCGCCAGCGCGAGCATCGTCGCAGTGATGTCCGCGATCAGCGTATCTGTGCCCGCTCGCTCGTTTACCGTCGCCATGCCGTGCCTCCGTTTCCGCCTCGCTCACACTGGTGAGTATAGCGCGTGGGCAGCGGGCGCGCACATCCGCGCCGTGGATCGTGCGGTATAATGCGCGCGAGCGTGTATGCTTGCCGCCGGTGGCGAAGTCGTGAGAGGAGCGAAGCAATATGAGCCATGCGTTGTACATTCCCGAAGAGCTGTATGTGAAGCTTGCCGCATATGCCGCCAAGCGCCAGCAGGAGCCTGACGCAGTGGCAACTGAGCTACTGGCTGAGGCTATCACTAGTCAGGGAACAGAAACCGTGGAGAACTCGCCGCAAATTGTAGAGGCGCTGGACGCCCTTAACCGGCTCGCGGGCAGTATCAGCGTCAATGATCCGGGGTTGGCTGACGAACACGATAAGTATTTTGGTTGTGGAGACTATGATGCCATCAATCCCCTTCGCGTGGGCCTGGTGGGCCTTTGACCTGGGCGAACCTCGCCCGTGCGACTCCACATACTGCCAATATCCCTATGAAACTCTGCCGCCCATCCCGACGCTAGATGGGACGCTAAGTTGGCTGGGGCAGCCAGGCTGGCTAGAGCCGCCAGGCGGCGACAGTCCTGAACGGCGGGCGTCGCGCGAGCGGCTCGGTGCAGAAGCGCGTGATAAAGTGCGCGACCTTGCGACACAGGCCGAGCGCTTGGGTCTCACGCTGCCGAACGCCTTCACCCGCCTGATGGCTGCGCCCGACCTGTATACGCGCATCCCTGACTATGCCGGCTGCTACTTCCATCTCGACGAAGCGCAGCTCGATCCGTGCCCAGACAGCGAGGGCGGATTTGTCGTGCGCTTCCTCAATGACCAGCAAGATTGCATCCTATGGTATCTCTATGTGACTCGACAAGGTACGGAGGCGGTGCTGGCAGTCGGAGATCCCTATCCCGATGCGCCGAGCCCGTACTTGGAACGCCTGGTCAGGCCGGATGATGACGGCCCGTTGACCGCAGAGCAGCGGCGCTCAGTTCTCGCTCACACCTATGCATGTGCGCCTAGCTTCGAGGCGTTTGTCTATCGTTGGTGGCTTGAGGCCACCATCTATATGAAGCTGAACGGCTTCGACAGCGAAATGCTGACCGAGGAGGAGCGCCGCTATCTGGCGCACTACCGGCAGGGGCGGCTCACGCCGTAACTGGTGCCCTCTTATCCCACGACGGAACCCAATCATACGCCCGACGTTATGGTTGACGCTACACTATTCGGCAGTACCGCAGAACAGGCGATAAGCATTCGCCCACAGAGGTGCTGTGTGTTTCGGAACCGCTTCCAGCCGTCTGCATCTGCCACACACTCGCATAATCGCACTTGTTAACGCGATCAAGGCGCTGCCGCACCTGGAAATCATGCACATCACGCCGTCGCTGGATGACGCCGCCTGGGCGCTGCTGAAGGCGCGGCCAGATAAGGAATGGTCGCTGGTGGATGCCGCGAGCTTCGTGCTGATGCGCGACTATGGCATGACCGAAGCGCTCACTACCGATCACCATTTCACACAAGCTGGTTTTACTCGCCTGCCCGCCCCGTCGGCTCCGTAAAGAGGACGAAGAGGCTGGACATTCACGAATGGATGTCCAGCCTCTTGTTGTGTTTCCGGGCGGATGTTAGTTGTTGTCGTGGTCGGGCATGGATGCCGCGCCCACGCCGTTACGCAGCAGTGTACGGAGCGCCTCGGCACGGCCATGCAGCCATTCGGGTCGCCGCCCGCCGACGAATTTGCCGCCGCGCGCCGCGCCATAGACCTTCATCGCCTGCGTCAGCGCAAGCACAATCTGGCGTTCGGTTGGCACGAAGCCATGCTCTCGCGCCCAGGCCATCTCGCGCATCACGCGGGTGTAGCCGTCGCGGTACGCTGCGTCGTCGCTGTCGCTTGCTGGCTCAGATGGCAGCCCATCGAAGGGGCTCATAGCAGCCTCCAGCGCGGCGATTAGTGGCCGCAACCGCAGGAGCGCGCCTGGCCCGCGTCGTTGGCCGTCTTGAAGCTGTGGCCGCAGCCGCAGGTGGAGACCGCGTTGGGGTTGTTGACGGTGAAGCCGGCGCCCATAAGGCTATCTACGTAGTCTACTTCGCTGCCCTCGATGTAGCCCGCGCTCATCTCGTCCACGAAGATCTTGATGCCATCCAGATCGAGCGTGACATCGCCGTCTTGCGCTTCGTCGAGGGTCATGCCGTACTGCATGCCGGAACAGCCGCCGCCAGCGACGAAGATGCGCAGGCCGAGGGTCGTATCGCCTTCCTGCTCCAACAGTTCGCGGACCTTCTCGGTGGCCGAGGGTGTCATCATCACAAGCTGTGTTTCGGTCTTATCAATCATGGGAACGTTGCTCCTTGTCGTGGAAGCCGGGGCGGATAGCGCATCCGGTCCTCCGCGATGGGGCGGGAATAGCACGCCCGCCAGCCGCATACTTCACTCTGTGCAGTATTGTATCCGCATGCCGCTGCGTGCGTCAATGATGTGGCAAGACTCCCACTAGCCAACCAGCGCCGGATGTGCGACCATAAGGGCCACGCAAACATCGCATCCCGCGATATACCGTGTTTCCGGCACTCATTGGGGCGTTTCATGCAAAGGGGCAGACGCCATGCGCGTTGGAGTGGGACTTCCCAGCACGATTCCCGGCGCTCCGGGGCATCTGATCGTCGGGTGGGCGCGCCGCGCCGAAGCGGCGGGGATATTCAGCAGCCTGGGCGTGCTCGACCGCCTGGCCTATGACAGCTTCGATCCGCTGCTCGCCCTCACCGCCGCTGCCGCCGTCACCACGCGCGTGCAGCTTGCCACGGCGATACTCGTCGGCCCACAGCGCAACACGGCGCTGCTCGCCAAAGAGGCCGCGACGCTCGACGCGCTCTCCGGCGGGCGGCTGGTGCTGGGGCTGGCCGTCGGCGCGCGCAAGGATGACTACGACGCCATGGGCATCGAATACGCCACACGCGGCAGACGGCTGGTTGAACAGCTTGCGACCCTGCGGGACACGTGGGAGGATGGCGCGATTGGTCCCCGGCCTGCGCGTGAGGGTGGGCCGCCGATCCTGGTGGGTGGGCTGAGCGACGCCGCGTATGCGCGTGTCGCGCGCTACGCCGATGGCTACGTGCATGGCGGCGGACCACCCCGCGCCTTCGCCCGCGCCGCTGATAAAGCGCGCGCCGCCTGGAACGACGCCGGACGCCCTGGCATGCCGCAAATGTGGGCGCAGGGCTACTTCGCGCTGGGCGGCGAAAGCGCGGCTGAGACGGGAACCGCGTATCTGCGCGACTACTATGCCTTCACCGGCCACTTTGCCGAGCGCATTGCCGGCGAACTGCTGACCACGCCGCAGGCCGTCGCGCAGTTCGTGCGCGGGTATGCTGATGCGGGCTGCGATGAACTGATTCTCTTTCCCACCGTCGCAGATGGTGACGAGCTAGAGCGCCTCGCTAGCGCGCTCTCTGGCCTCGCTACCATCGAGATTCCAGCGACATCGGCAACGGCAAGCGCCAACGCGGCGGAAGCGGCGGCAAGGAGGGCGGGCCAGCCATGAAGATTACGATTCTTGGCGCGGGACCAGCGGGACTCTACGGCGCGATACTGCTGAAGAAGGCCAATCCGCTGCACGAGATCACCATCCTCGAACGCAACGCGCCCGACGCGACGTATGGCTGGGGCGTCGTCTTCTCCGACCGTACACTCGCCGCGTTTCAGGAGGCTGACTACAAGTCGTACAAGGCCATCACCGACCGGTTTGTGCTGTGGGACGCGATTGACGTGTATTATCGGGATGAACTGCTGCGCTGCGGCGGGCACATCTTCGCTGGACTGGCGCGCAAACAACTGCTGGCGCTGCTGCAACGCCGCTGCGCTGAACTGGGCGTCAGCATGCGCTTCAATACCGAGGTTGCCGATGTCGCGGCGCTCGATGGCGGCTACGACCTGCTGATCGCCGCCGACGGCGTGAATAGCCTGGTCCGCAAGACGTTCGCCGATATCTTTAAGCCGAGCCTCGTGCCTGGTAAGGCGCGCTACATCTGGCTCGGCATGGAGAAGGTGCTCGACGCTTTCACCTTCATCTTTCGCGAGAATGAGCATGGTCTCTTTCAGGTGCATTCCTATCCGTTCGACGGCACGACCAGCACCTTCATCGTGGAGTGCGATGAGACGACATGGCGGCGCGCGGGATTGGACGCCGCCAGTGAGGACGAGAGCATCACATACTGCGAGCGCCTCTTTGCGCCGGAGCTAGCTGGGCGGCGGCTATTGCCGAATAACTCGAAGTGGATCAACTTCGTCACGGTGAAGAACGCGACGTGGCGGCATGGCAACATCGTGCTGCTGGGCGACGCCGCGCACACCGCGCACTTCTCCATCGGCTCCGGCACCAAACTGGCGATGGAAGACGCTATCGCGCTGGCGAACGCGCTGGATACGCACCCCGACCTGGATACCGCGTTGGGCGAATATGAAGCGGAGCGACGGCCGGTGGTGGAGCTTTTCCAGGCGGCGGCGGCTGAAAGCCAGAGCTACTTCGAGAACGTCAAACGCTACACGCGACTGACTCCGGTTGAGTTCACCTTCAACCTGCTGACGCGCAGCAGGCGCATCACCTATGACGACCTGCGGCTGCGCGACCCGCGCTTCGGCAATATCGTGGATCGTGAGTTCGAGCGACGCTATTGGGCGGGGCAGGGGCGCAGTATCTTCACGCTGATCGCACCGCCGCCGATGTTCGCGCCGCTGACGCTGCGCGGGCTGCGGGTGGCGAATCGCGCCGTCTTCACGCCGGCTACGACGGGCCAGGCGGTGAGTGGCGTGCCCTGCACCGGCGACGCGCTGGAGCTGGCGCGGCTGGCCCAGGACGGCGCGGGCATGGTGCTAACCGAGCCAGTGGCCGTCGCCACTGAAGGGCGCATCACCTCCGATAGCGCCTGTTTGCACGAGGATGAGCATCTGCGCGCGTGGACGCGCATCATTCAGGCGATTCATACGCAATCGCCCGCCAAGGTCGCTATGCCGCTCAACCACGCGGGATGGCGCGGCGCGACACGTCCGCGCGGCATGGGACTCGACCGTCCGCTACGCGACGGCGCGTGGCCGCTCGTCTCCGCCTCTGCGCTGCCCTATACTGAGCGTAGCCAGACGCCACGTGCGCTCGACCGCGCTGGAATGGAGGGAATGCGCGACGTCTTCGCGCATTCGGCGCATCTCGCGGATGCGGCGGGCGTGGACCTGCTAATCCTGCACATGGGGCACGGCTATCTGCTGTCGAGCTTCCTCTCACCGCTGACGAATCGTCGCGATGACGAGTATGGCGGCACGCTGGAGCAGCGCATGCGCTTCCCGCTGGAGGTCTTCGACGCGGTACGCGCGGCGTGGCCGCATGAGAAGCCGCTGGCCGTCGCGCTCAACGTCACCGATAGCGTGCGCGGCGGCTTTGGGCCGGACGACGCGGCAACCGTTGCGCGGACGCTCAAAGAGCATGGCTGCGATCTGCTGGTGGCGCTGGCGGGGTATGTTGTGCCGCAGACGGAGATGCCCTACCGGCGCGGCTTCCTAACACCGCTGAGCGAGCGCATCCGCAATGATTCCGGCCTGCCCACGCTGGTCGGCGGCTACCTGACCACGGCGGACGAGGTGAACACGCTGCTGGCGGGTGGCCGCGCCGACCTCTGCCTGATGCTGCCGCCGCAGGAGACGCGCACGCGCAGCCGTAGCGCGCCGACAGTGGCGACAGACGCACGAGAAGCGCGCGCAACGGCAGATGTCCGTGAGGAAAGTATGCCGGAGGCTGGTACGCCCGCACGCGAGGTGCGCCGGGTGGAGAAGAAGGAGTAGCGCGAGCATGAGCGATGATCTCTCGCTGCGCGGCAAGCGCGCCGTGGTGACGGGCGCGAGCCGTGGCATTGGCCGCGCTATCGCGCTGGCGCTGGCTGAGGCGGGCGCGGATGTCGCCGTCAGCGCGCGCACCAAGAGCGAACTGGACGAACTGGCCGAGATGATACACGCGATGGGTCGGCGCGCTATCGCCGTCGCCTGCGATGTGACGGATCCGCAGCAGGTCGCGGTCCATCTCGCGGGCGGCGTGTTGGGCGAGTTCGGCGGCATAGATATTCTGGTGAACAACGCGGGGGCGTCGGGTAGCGCCAAGTTCGTTGGGCATCCCGATGAGCTATGGCACCGCATGCTGGCGATGAACATGACCAGCGTCTACTACGTCAGCAAGGCGTTCGCGCCTGCGATGATCGCGCAGCGTTCCGGGCGGATCATCACCATTGCCTCGATTGCCGCGCGGGTGGGCGCGAAGTATATCGCCGCCTACACCGCCGCCAAGCATGGCGCGCTGGGGCTGGTGCGCGCGCTGGCTGTCGAACTGCTGCCCTATAACATCACCGTCAACGCGATTTGCCCCGGCTATGTGGATACGCCGATGACGCAGGCGAACATCGCCAACATGGTGCAGCGCACCGGCATGAGCGAGCAGCAGGCGCGCGAATCGTTGGAGCGGATGAGTCCACAGCAGCGGCTGATTACGCCGGAGGAGGTGGCGCGGGTCGCCGTCTTCCTGGCGCAAGACGCCGCTGCCAGCATCACCGGCCAGGCGATCAACGTGGACGGCGGCGCGATCATGTCGTGAGCGCCCGCTCTTACCCATGCGGGAGACGAGGAATATTCAGGAGTCTTCGATGGCATACGACTTTGATTTCGTGGTGGACGACGGCGTCGCCACGCTGACGCTGAACCGCCCGGAGGTGATGAACGCGCTCACATTCGATGTGTACGCGCAGCTACGTGACCTGTTTGCGGACATGCGCCACGACGAGAGTGTGCGCGCCGTCATCCTCACTGGCGCGGGTGACAACTTCTGTTCCGGCGGCGACGTGCAGGAAATCATCGGCGAACTCTTGAAGCGTGACATGAAGGGCCACATCGAATTCACGCGCTTGACCGGCGCGGTGGTGCAGAACATGCGCCTGCTCGACAAGCCGATCATCGCCGCGCTGAACGGCATGGTCGCGGGCGCTGGCTCGGTGCTGGCGCTCGCCTCGGACCTGCGTATCGCCTCGGAGCGGACGCGCTTCGCGTTCCTCTTCACCAAGGTCGGCCTGACCGGTGCGGATATGGGCGCGGGCTATTTGCTGCCGCGCATCGTCGGGCTGGGTCGCGCCTTCGAGCTATTGTTGCTTGGCGATACGATAGACGCGCCCACTGCCGAACGCTACGGCCTGGTCAACCGCGTCGTGCCGCACGACGACCTGATGGGGACTGCGCGAACCTGGGCGCGGCGCATCGCGGATGGCCCCACGCTGGCGCTTTCGATGACCAAGCGCATGATTACCAACGAACTGGGCATGGATCTCGTTTCCGCCATCGAAGCGGAGGCGCAGGCGCAGGCGCTGCTGCTGATGGGCGAAGATCACCGCGCCTTCTACGAGGCGTTTACGGCGAAGCAGAAGCCGAAATGGACGGGACGGTAGCGTATGACAAGGCAGATCATCACGCCGCCACAGCTACCCAAGCCGCGCGGCTTCAATCATGGCATTCTGGTGACGGGCGGCAAGCTGCTGTTCCTCGCCGGGCAGGATGCCAGCGACGCGAAGGGGCGGATCGTCGCGCCGGGTGATGTGGTGGCGCAGCTTGAGCAGGTGCTGAGCAATCTCCGGGCGGTGGTGCGCGCGGCGGGCGGCGAGATGCGCGACATCGTCAAGCTGAACATCTTCGTGCGCGACCGCGATGATTACGTGGCGAAGCACAAGCCGCTCGGCGTGGTCTTTCGCGCGTACTTCGGCGACTACTATCCGGCGCTGGCGCTCTTCGAGGTCACGGGCTTCTTCCAGAAGGACGCGCTGATCGAACTGGAAGGCATGGCGGCGCTGGGCGCGGACGCGGAAGCAGAGGAGGCTACGGGTGGACTTTGAGTTGACGCCCGAACAGCGGCGCATCCAAACGCTGGCCCGCGAGTTCGCCGAGAACGAGGTCGCGCCGCTGGCACGCGAGGCCGACGCGACGCGCACCTTCCCGATGGCGCTGGTGCCGCGCATGGCCGCGCTGGGGCTGCTGGGCGGGTCCGTCGCGGAGGAGTATGGCGGCACAGGAATGGACGCGATCAGCTTCGCGCTGGTCTGCGAAGAACTGGGGCGGGCCGATTCGTCGGTGCGCGGCTTCCTGACAGTGCATGCGGGGTTAGTGGCAAGTTGCATACAGCGATGGGGCAGCGACGAGCAGAAGCGGCGCTATCTGCCCCGGCTCGCCAGCGGCGAGTTCATCGGCTGCTACTGCCTGACTGAGCCGGAGGCTGGCTCCGACGCCGCCAGCATCACCACCAGCGCCCGCGAAGACGGCGACGGCTACGTGCTCAACGGCGAGAAGATTTGGATCACCAACGGCAATATCGCCAGCGTGGCTATCGTTCTCGCCCAGGCCAATCCCGAAGCGCGGCACAAGGGCATCTGCGCCTTCCTTATCGAGGCGGATACGCCTGGCTTCTTGCGCGAGAAGATGCCCGGCCTGGAGCTTGGTCACCGCGCCTCGGACCACGCGCACATCACCTTCGCGGATTGCCGCGTGCCGAAAGCGGCGCTGCTTGGCGCGGCGGGCGAGGGCTTCACGGTGGCGATGTCCGCGCTGGACCGTGGACGGCTGGGCGTGGCGGCAGGCGCGGTGGGCGTGGGGCAGGCGTGCCTGGATGCATGTGTCGCCTTCGCGCGGGCGCGGCGGCAATTCGGCCAGCGCATCGGCGACTTCCAGATGGTGCAGGCGACGTTGGCGGAGATGGCGGCGGAGATCGAAGCGGCACGGCTGCTGGTCTACCGCGCGGCGTGGCTGCAAGACCAGGGGCAGCCCGCCACCCGCGCGGCATCTATTGCCAAGCTCTACGCTACCGACGCCGCCGCCCGTGCCGCCTCGGAGGCGGTCTCGCTGCACGGCAATCGCGGCTACTCGAATGAGTATCCCGTCGAACGCTTTTACCGCGACATCAAGGGGCTGCAAATCTACGAGGGGAGCACCAATATCCAGCGCATCATCATTGCCCGCGATCTGCTGGGTCGCGAGCAGAAATGACCGCCAGCCAGTCGCGCATCCGCGCCTGCGGACTTCGCGGCCAGTGGCATGTAATCGTAGGGGCGTCCGGCGGACGCCCGGCAATTCAGGAGGGTGACGTAGCATGGCCTACTCCGCGTACTGGAATCCCAAAGCCGAAACCCTACCCAGGGAGCAGTTGCACGCGCTGCAACTGACGAAGCTCCAGCGCATGTGCGACTGGGCGTACACCAATAGCGCATTCCACCGCCGCCGCTTCGACGCCGCTGGCTTCAATCCGGAGCAGCTTCAGACGCTGGACGACCTGCGGCGCATGCCGATGATGACGCGCGAGGAGTGGATGGAATCGCTGGTGGCGCAGCCGCTCTTCGGCGATCTGCCCACCACTGACCACGCCAACGCTATCCGCTACCACCTGACCTCTGGTACCAGCGGGCGCACGCCGATTCGCGTGCTAGACGGCATGAAAGACTGGGAGTGGATCGCGGAGATGTGGTGCTACGGCTTCTGGGGGTTCGGTGTCCGGCCAGAAGATACGGTCTATTTCGCCTTCGGCTATGGCTCGTTCATCGGCTTCTGGGGCGCGCACTACTGTTGCGAGAAGATCGGCGCGCTGGTCGTCCCTGGCGGCGCGCAGACCACGGAGCAGCGGGTCAAGCAGATTGTCGAGCTAGGCGTCACCACGGTCTGCTCGACCCCCACGTATGCGCTGCGGCTATGGCAGCAGGCGACGGAGATGGGAATTGACCTGGCCAACGATAGCAAGGTCAACAAGGTGATTCTCTCTGGTGAGCCAGCCGGTTCGATTCCGGCGGTGAAGCGGCAGCTCGAACAGGCCTGGGGCGCGAAGGTCGGCGATACGGCGGGGATGACCGAGCTTGGCACGATCATGATCTTCGAGTGTTCGCACCAGCCCGGCGGCACGCATATCATTGAGGACCATTACATCGAAGAGGTCATCAACCCCGAAACCGGCGAGCCGGTCCCCTACGGCGAGATGGGCGAGCGCGTCGTCACCTCGTTCGGGCGCGGCTTTATCCCGGTGCTGCGCTATCGCACCAAAGACCTGGTGCTGAAGGTGCCGCACATCACCTGTGACTGCGGGCGCACCGGCGACATCTACCAAGGCGGCATCCGTGGGCGCGTGGACGATATGAAGCTGATTCGCGGCACCAACGTGTATCCGCGCGCAGTTGAGGCGATTGTGCGCGAGCACGACGCGATTGACGAGTTCCAGATCTACGTCTGGCGGCGTGACGAGATCCGCGACGAGATCACCATCAAGATGGAACTCAAGCCGGGGCACGAAGATGCATGGCCCGCGCTCGGCGAGGAGATTGCCAAAGAACTGGCCGCCGCGCACGAGGGGCTGCACTTCCTGATCGAGTTGATGCCCGCTGGCAGTCTGCCGCGCTTCGAGTTGAAGGCCAAGCGGCTGGTGGATGACCGACCCGTCGCGATCTATTCGTGATTTAGGGGCGCGCGGGCGTCCACCGGACGCCCCTACGACATGCACGGGCAGACAGGAATGTCCGCCCCACCAGTGAGGGGTGAAAGTCGGATGCCCTATGCCCTATGCCCTATGCCCTATGCCCCTATTCACAGGAGGCGCAATCATGGCGTTCTTGCTGCGCCTGCCATTTCGCCGCAAGCGGCAGGCCGTTTCGCAACTGGCCGTAACATCGGATACACTATCCACTGACCCCGGAGGAGCGATACCCATGGCTGATACCGCGACCACTGATTTGCTGGGAACCGCACTGACTGAGCGCGAGCGCGAGCTGCTCAGCGCGTACCAATCGCTGAAGGCGCTGGCCGCGAGCGATGACCTGCCGCCCTGCGCCGCGCGCAATGTACGGAAGGCGCTGGCGGCGATGTGGCAGGTCACAAACGATCTGGGGCTGCAATTCGAGCAACTCTACGACCTGGGAGTCTGATCGGCGCTTGCGTCCGGCTGCTGGGCGTCGCGCGGGCGAAGAGGAGGCCAACTATGGCGAAGCGAGTGAAACCCTCGAAGACCAAAGTGGCGCAACTGGGCCGGACACCGCGCCGGACGGAACAGGTGATCGCCGGTGGCATCCGTCCCCTGGTGGGCACGGCCAATACCGCCCACGCGGCGGATGCGCCGCTCATCGCCATCTGGCTGGATGCCGCCACCAACGCTGTACGCGCGGCGAAGCCCATCAAGCCGGGGCTGTCCCCGGATGAGACCTGGGGCGAGGCGTTGGATGCGCTCGCGGATGCCTGCCTCGCGCCGGTTCCTGGCCCGTTCATCGGCGGTGACTCCGACGATGAGTACGCGACAACGAATGGGATGCTATTTTCGCTGCCGGTGTCCTACCTGCCGGGGAAGATCATCGTCAACGACGAGGGGCTGGCGCAGGCGGCGCGGACTATCTTCGCGCCGCTTGGCGTGCCTATCGAATATAGCGCGTCACCGCCCGGCTTCGATGCGGCGTATACGTCGCTCACCTCGTTCATGGGACTGGATGAGGAGCCGCCAGAGCCGTTCGCATGGAATGTGGATGAGGTGCTGTTGCAGCCACTCTACGCCGCCGCGCGCAAGTATTGGCAGGCGGCCCCATGGGAGATGCTGCCTGACCATCCGCCGGTGGAGGTTGCGCTCGGCGAGTTGGGGCCAGAGCGGGGCGTCGAGACGCTCTTCGGCGCGATCATCGGCGCGGGCGGCGAGGCGTTTGGCGTGGCGCTCTACTATTCGCTCGACGACTATCTGGAAAGCCTGGAGCGCGGGGCGGAACTGAGCGCGAACGACGCCGATGTGGATGAGATGATCGAGATGCTGCGCCAATCCGGAGCGCCAGTGGAAGGGCTGCCGCCGGAGGTGTTGCGCGGCGCGGTGGGGTCGCTGATGGGCAGGATGGACGCAAAGAGCGAAGGCGCGGCGGATAGCGAGGAAGAGGATGATGACCTGGATGACGCGCATCTGCCCGATAACATCGCCCTGATCTTCATGGAAGCCAGGGAGACCGACCCCACCTATCTGGACTGGCTCAAAGCGCGCGGATTGAAATACCCATCCCGCAAGGCGGTGCCGCAGTTCTTGCGCGTCAGTCCCGATCATGACCCGCGCGCGCTGACGAACCGCGAGGCGCAGGCGATGATGCTGTCGGTGGAGGCAATCACGGCTTTCACGCAGATCATGGCGCCGGTCTTCACGCAGGGCATGATGCCCGCCGAGCCGCTGACGCTGCCCATTTCCGTCAAGGAAGGCGACCAGACGCGGACGATCAGGGTGACGTTCCCGCCGCCGGGGCGCGACTGGTCCGAAGACTTCGCGACGGTGGATGAGGAGGTGGAGGAGCCGGAGCAGCCCGCGACCGAATCGGGGCGCGCGACGCTGTATCGCTTCAAGGTAACGCTGGAAGTGGACCCGCCGATCTGGCGGCGCATCGAGTTGCGCGGCGACCAGACGCTGCACGACCTGCACAGCGCGATTCAAGAGGCGTTCGAGTGGGATGACGACCATCTCTACGCCTTCTACCTCAGCGGCAAGTATTGGGATCGGACCACAGAGTACGGCAGCCCGTTCAACGACGAGGAGCAGCGCAGCGCCGCTGGCTTCCGCCTGGAACATCTGCCGCTGACGCAGGGCCAGACGATTGGCTATATCTTCGACTTCGGCGACGAGTGGCGGCACCGGGTGAAGCTGGAGAAGATCGTCCCCGACGGTGTGCGACCGAACGCTATCTTCCCGCGCATCACCGAGGTTCACGGCGACGCTGTGCCGCAATATCCCGACTACGACGAGGAAGATGATGAGGAGAAGGACGGCGAACCGGAAGAGTGAGGTGAACTTACTCCATGACGCCTTCGCGGGTTTCGGCGATGAGTTGGTCTACGACGGCTTTGAGGTCGCCGGTGCGGGCGTAGGTAGCGAGCTGGCGGTCGGCGCTGGTGCCTTCGTCGAGGATGCGATAGGCGTACTCGACCTCTTTGCGTGTGCCTAGCTCGTCTAGCACGTCATCCAGGAACCATTCAATCATCTCGCGGATCAGGTCGCGGGCGGGGAACTCTTCCTGTTTGCCGAAGTCTATCAGCTTGCCATCCAGGCCATAGCGGACCGCGCGCCACTTGTTCTCCTCGATCAGTTCCATCGGATAGACGCGGAAGGTCAGGTTGTCGCGGCGCAGCTTCCAGAGTTTGGCGATCAACGCCTGGAAGAGCGCGGCGATGCAGACCGCTTCATCTACGCGGGTGCAGACATCGCAGATACGCACCTCCAGCGTGGGATAGCGGTGGTTGGGGCGGATGTCCCACCAGATTTTGGTGCCGTCCTGGATGGAGCGGGTACGCGCCAGGGTATCTACCAGATAGGTGAAGTCGGCCCAGGAAGCGAAGGTGCGCGGGATGCCGCTGCGTGGGAAGTTGCGGAAAATGACGCTGCGATAGGATTTCAGGCCGGTCTTGCGGCCAATCCAGAACGGCGAACTGGTGGAGAGGAGCAGCAGGTGCGGCAGCAGGTAGCGCACGACGTTCATCGCGTCTATCATGAACTCGCGGTCTTCGATGCCGATGTGGACGTGGGTGCCGAAGATGAGCAGTTGGCGGGCGAGGTCTTGCATATCCTCTTGCACGCCAAGGTAGCGCTCGAACGGCGTGATCTCCTGGGTCATCCATGAGGAGAACGGGTGCGTGCCAGCGGCGGCGATACGCATGCCCTTCTTCTCTGAGACTTCGATGATGCCGCGTCGCAGGCGGATCAGTTCGCGTTTCACGTCGGCGGGGGTCTGGCAGATTTCGGTGCCGATCTCGACGATGGATTGATGCAACTCCGGCTTGACCGCCTCGCGCAGCACGAGCCTGCCTTCCTCCAGAATCTCGGTGATGAAGGAGCGTAGCTCGCGGGTTTCGGGGTCAATGATCTGGTACTCTTCTTCGACGCCAATCGTCAGGGATGGAGGTTGCATCGTCTGGCTCCTCGTCTACGTCAACTCAGCATCAACGCGGTTCCACGATAAAGGTTGGCACCGTCGAGCCGCCGCCCGCCGTCACGTTCACCAGCGCCAGCGTGGAGAGCCGCGTGAGCGAGCCATCCACATAGGCGCCGCCGAAGACGAAGGGGGCGGTATCGAGAATGCGGTCGAAGATGTGTAGCGTGCCGTCTACCAGCGTCGGGTACGGCTCGCTGGGGATAGCGACGCGCTCCTGCACGACGAACGGCTCAGTGAGGGCCGTTTGTACCGCGCGCTCCCACTCGTCGGCGGGCGTCTCCCAGCCCAAGTAGATGCCCTTGCCGCCGTACTCGTCGTTGGCCTTCAGCACCAGCCGCTCGCGCTGCGCCAGGATGAAGGGCACGAGGTCTACCGACTGGCCAGCGTAGTCGGTGCGGCCCTCCTCGGAACGGCTCGGAGGGGCCGCTGTGCGGCGCTCGGTGACGACGCGGGTCCAGGGGATGTGCGCGGCGATGGCGCGCTGCTCGTCGGCGGAGAAGAGATGCGCGTTGCGCTCGTCGCTGAGTACGGCGAGGCTGGCCTTTTTGTGCAAGATCTTGCAGCGGAAGGGATTGACCATGCAGACCGCGCCATCGCGCACGGCGCGGACGACTGGCGAATCCATGCCCGCGCGCTCGATGAGTTCGCTGATGAGCACGCGCTTGTAGATCAGAGTGATATGAAAGTCGCCAGCTATGAGTTTGCCGTCGCGATACTCCACGGCGCGCGGGTCGGCGGTGATGGTCGGGTAGCCGTGGGCGTTGAAGTAATCGGCGAAGAGGAGGTGTTCGCTGTAGGTGGGCACTTCGCGCCAGTCCAGAATGGCGATCTGCGGCGTCTCGGTGCTGCGGCCCCATTGCTCGTAGGAGGTGAGCAGTGCGTGGAGGACGTTGTGGCGCGCGGGAAGCGGGCGCACGGCGTAGTCGCGCAGGAAGTCGCGCATGATGGGCAGCGGCAGGAAGACTTCGGTGAGCACGTCGTTGTAGGCGGGGGCGGCGGGCGTTTCCGCGTTGTACTCGACCATCTTCAGTTCGCTGGCGTCGTCGTTGAGGAAGGTATCGAGGCGTCCGGTGGGGCTGGGTTGCCCGAAGCCAGGGTCTTGGGCGATGAGTTCTTCTTCCCAGGGCAGCAAGCCGAACTGGGCGCGGATGCCAGTATCGGCGAGTGCGGCGCGATACGCCTTCTGGAAGGCGCTGAGCAGTGGGCGGGTCTCGCGCTGGAGGGTGGCGTATTGCTGTGGGGTGAGGAAGCGCGGGCGCAGCACGGAGCAGAGCGGGCGCTCACCGAAGAAGAGGCCACGACGGCGCATCTGCTCGTCAAGCTGGCCTTGCGTCTCGGCGGCACGGTCGCTGGTGAGCAGATCGTGATAGGCGGCGATGATGTCGCGCAGCGCCATGGCAGTCCTCCTATCCCATGTCAGAAAGCGGGCGGTTGAAACCGCGCGACGGGCGCACGCCGTGCGCCCCTACAGATGGAGTGCCGCCGCGAAACCAGCCTGCGCGGGTTAGGGGCAGACAGGAATGTCTGTCTCACTAGAAGCTGAGGGTTGATGTATTCGCCTTGCATATTGACCTCCGATTTTCCGCCGTTGTGGAACGGGCGAGGCGGGCCTCGCGCCTACGAGATTTCCGGTTGCCAGGCGCGGTCGCTGGCGAGCAGGCTGCTCCAGCGCGTCTCGCGCAGTTGTGGGCGCGGGTGCGTGGCCAGGCGGATGGCCATGTCGGCCATGTGGGTGACGGCCCACTCGAAGTAGTGCGGGGTGAGCGAATAGATGTCCATGTCGGGGGCGGGATTCATGAAGTCTATGGCGTAGGGCACGCCGTCGCGGATGGCCCACTCCATCGAGTCCATGTCGTAGCCGAGCGCGCGTACGAGGGTAAGGGAGTCGCGAACGATTTGCGCGCCAAGCTCCGGCGTGAGGTGGTCGTGCTCGACGTGGTATTTGCGCTCGCGTGGGTCGTACTTGATGGGCATGACCTCTTCCTGGCCGAGGCAGATGCAGCGCACGAACTGGTCCCACTCAATGAATTCTTGCACGACCATGGTGAGCAGGCCGGAGTGGTCGTAGTGGTGGATCAGTTCGTCGAGCGAGTGGCAGATGTAGACTTCTTTCCAGCCGCCGCCGTGGGCGTCTTTGAGGACGCAGGGCAGGCCGATGTAGTCTATCAAGGCCTGCCAGTCTACATGCTTGAGGTTGCGGAGGCTGTCGGGGTGGACGATTCCGGGGACGTAGTCTTTGTTGGGGAGGGCGACGGTTTTGGGGCTGGCGACGCCGAGTTTGGTGGCGAGCGAGGCTTCGAAGAACTTGTCGTCGGCGGTCCACATGAAGGGATTGTTGACGACGGTGACGCCTTGCAGCACGGCATGTTTGAGGTAGGTGCGGTAGTAGGGAACTTCGTGGGAGATGCGGTCAATGATGACGGCGTAGTCGCAGGGTTCATCCATGCTGACGGCGCCGATCTCGACCAGTTCGGCAACGACGCCCTGGTCGCGTTTGTTGACTTCCTCGATGAAGGCGGGCGGGAAGGACCATTCTCGTCCGACGAAGAGACCGACCTTCAATGCCATGGGTGTCACCTTCGCTTTCGGGCGTCCGCCGGACGCCCCTACGGATGCGATTGCGGGCGTCTGCCGGACGCCCCTACAATGCGATCACTTCGTTCAGACGGGCGAGGCGGGCCTCGCCCCTACACTGCTACAGTGCGACACTGCATTCAGTCGTGGCCGCCGATGTAGCGTTGGACCATCTGCCGCCACCAGGGCCAGTCGTGCGCCCAGCCATCCCAGATGCGCAGGGCGTGCCAGATGTCTTTGCTCCACAGCAGGCCAGAGAGATATTCGTTGTTGCCGCAGGCGCGGTCGTCGCGCCCGATGGCGAGGATGATGTCGAGATGGCGAAGCGCGGCCACGCGGGCCGGGTCGTGCTCGTTGGGGATGTAGGCGCAGGGATTGTTGAAGTAGACGGCGTCGTCGGAATAGCCGTCTACAAAGCTGGCGATGTCGTAGAGGCCGCTCATGCCGAGCGCGCGGTCTACCACGTCGGGGTGGCGGAAGGCGAAGTTGATGGCATGATAGGCGCCGAAGCTGGCGCCGGTGGCGATGAGGTAGGGGTTGTTGTTCTGCGTTTTGGTGAAGGGCAGCACTTCGTCGTGCAGGTAGGCATCGTACTGGTTGTGGCGTGCGGCGCGTTCGGCGGGGGGACGGCCTTTGGCGTACCAGCTTTCTTCGTCCACGCTATCCACGCAGAAAAGTTGTAACTGCCCCTGCTCTAGCTGTTCGCCCAAGGCTTCGATCACGCCGAAATCTTCCCACTGGAAGTAGCGGCCCATGGAGGTGGGGAAGGCGAGCACGCGCGCGCCCGCGTGACCGAAGCTGAGCAGTTCCATGTCGCGGCTCAGGGCCGGGCTGAACCATTTGGTATATTCTCGCCGCATGCGCGCCTCACCTCCCCGCGTCACATCCGCGCTTGCCGGTGGATTTATGGGTGTATGGGCATGGTATGCCACAGAAGCGGAGCTGTCAATCGGCGGAGGGGTGGACAGCGGGAACGTATCCTGCCGCAATCGTGCGCGCCGTGGCGTGTGGCGTGAGAACGGGTACCTCGCCATACGCTGGACGTGGCTGGCGCTGGTCATATCCGCTTGCCGTCCAGTGAAGCAACGCCGATTGCCAGAGCAGCCACGCTTCACCCTGATGGAGAACGAAGACGCCATCGGCGAGGGAGGCGATATCAGCGCGGTAGACCCTCTTCACGCCTGGGGCCGTCAGGCGGTCCTGGTGCAATTGGGCATCTATCTGGTCGGCGGACGGGAGTATGCTGGAGGAGCCGTCGGGCATGGCGGCCCAGCAGCGCCGAAATTGCTGGTAATCCGGGTGGCGGCACTCGGCGCAGGGGCGGTGCCCGGCTGCGAGGGCGGTCGCTTCGTCGAGAAAGAACAGTTCGGTGTAGAGGCCGGGCTGCATGACGGCGCGATGGCGTCCACGAAATTCCAGGACGCACACGATCCAGCGCCGCCCCTGATTGTAGCGTACAATCTGCTGGCGGTGATTGTGCAGCACGCCGCGATTACCGAACATCAGTCCGCGTTCGGGGGTGGCGATGAGATCACCGAAGGGCGTAACGCGGTTTTGTAGCGGCATCCGAAACTCCTTGCACGTAATGAAGAAGCTAGGGAGCTCGTAGCATAAATGCCACGGATAATCCCGCGCGGGCGAGTGGTATGGAGGGCGAGCGGGTGGTAAAGGAAGCTCTCGGCATGAATGCCGCGGCTAATCCTGCTCTTGCGTCTGTCGCGTGATTCAGCGGTTGTTCTCTTGGTATGGGATGAGCCACTGGCCTTCAGGCTGACGACCTGCCATACACCTATCGTGCCCAGCGCGGGAATCCAGTGCGGGTGATAACAGCTATTCGGTGAGGATGGGCCGGGTGAGGATGGCGAGATTCTGACGCCACGGGCCGACGGCATCGGCGTATTGGCGCGACATGACTTCGACGATCTGGCCAATGTGGTTGAGGTCGTGAACGACCCAGGTAGCGAGCAATTGGCTCAGCGTGACGGTTCCCAGCGCGGGATGCGTGCCCTTGAGGGTAAGTTGTTCCGGGGTGATGTGTAGCTCGTCGAGCGCCGCCAGATTGTTCGTGCGGGCCTGCGCGAAGGCGGTGAGGAGCTGGTCGAGTGAGGCGTCCTGATATTTCTCGAACATGGCGGTGCGGTCGAAGGAGTCGAAGGGGCGCGTCTCGCCGTGATCGAGGATGTTGCGGGCGCGTGCAATCCAGTTGGCCTCTTCGCCATGCAGCAGGTGGCCGACGATGTCGTAGGCGCTCCAGGTATCCTGCCCCTCGGTACTGCGGGTCCACGCATCGGGTAATCCGCGCAGCAGCGCCGCGAGGGTGGCTGGCGTGCGGCGCAGAATCGCGACAGCTTCGTCGTACTGGTACTCCATGGGTGATCTGCTCCCTTCGCTGGTGATTCGGTAGCGTGCGCCACCGCGATCACGGGCCATCGCTATTGTACCCGATGCGCGCCACCCTTGTCCGCCTCGCCCGGCTACCCATCTCATCTCCCCAGAAGACCGTACACAGAAATCACTTGTGAGGTGCGGGACGCGAACGCAAGTAGGTGTTGGGCGCTAGCCGCGGAAGGCGTTGCTGGCGATGAAGATCAGGTTGGCGGGACGCTCGGCCATGCGACGGGTGAGGTAGGGATACCATTGGGTGCCGTAGGGAATGTAGACGCGGACGTTGTAGCCCTCACGCGCGAGTTTCTCTTGGAGGTCGCGGCGGATGCCGTAGAGCATCTGGAACTCGAAGCGGGCTTTGCTGATGTCGTGCGCGGCGGCGAAGCGTTTGGTTTCGGCGATGATGTGCTCGTCGTGGGTGGCGATGGCGGGATAGGCGCCGCGTTCGAGCAGGGCGTGCATACATTCGACATACTTGGCGTCTACGTCGGCTTTGCGCGGATAGGCGATGGCGGACGGCTCCAGATACGCGCCCTTGACGAGGCGCACGCGCGTATTGGTGGCGATCAGCGCTTCTACGTCTTTGGGGGTGCGGTGGAGCATGGATTGCAGCACGGTTCCAACCTGGTCGAAGTCTTTGCGTAGCTCCAGCACGAAATCCATGGTGCGCTGGGTGTAGGCTGAGCCTTCCATATCCAGGCGGACGAAGATGTTGAGGTCGCGGGCGCGGCGCATGAGCAGCAGCAGGTTTTCGCGGCAGAGGTCTTCGCTGATGTCGAGGCCGAGCGCGGTGAGCTTGATGGAGATGTTGGCTTCGACGCCTTCGGCGCTGATGCGGTCGAGGATGGTGATGTAACCCTGGGCGGTGGCGCGGGCCTCGGCGGCGTCGGCGACGTTTTCGCCAAGGTGATCGAGTGAGACGCTGATATGCTGCTGGTTGAGCGGACGGGTGGCGGCGATGGCGTCGTCGAGGGTTTCGCCGGCGACAAAGCGGCGTGACATGCGGCGGGCCGCGCCGTTGGTGCTGACGAAGCGGCGAATGCTCTCTTGCCGCGCCAGGTACAACATCGTATCTTTCAGCATGTCGGGTCTCCTCGTCGTTGAGTGAGCGCATCAGCGGACTTCAGCGAATCGTGCGAACGGCGCAACGCGCCACTCCTAGTATACATCTGCTGAAAAGCCGTGCAAACGGGTGGGCGCACTCGGCTATACATGGCCGGAGCATGGCGGCGAAGGGGCATGCATGCCGAAGAATCGCGTGCGGGCGGAAGCGCTGTGGGCAAGCTCTTGTGCCACGGGTCACGAGCACGTGACGGTGTAGGCGACGCTGGCGGAGCCGTCGGCGGAGGTGATGGCGAATGTGCCGTGCGCCGCTTTGCGGCTGGTGACTTTCACGGTGATGGTGGCGGTTGCGCCGGGTTTGAGTGTGCCGTGCATGGCGGAGAGGCTGAGGCCGCTGGGGGCTTTGGTTGACCAGTTCAGCAGCGTTGCGCCGGTGTTCTTCAGTGTCAGGGTGAGCGCGGCGCTCTTGCCGGTGCAGGTCAGCGCCAGTTTGGTGGGCGTGACGGCGAGGTGCGAGACTGGTGTGGGGATGGGCGTTGGCGCCGCCGAATGGGTGGCGTAGGCCAGCAGCGCCGTGCCACCCGCGAGCGACAGCACGGCGACGGCGACCACGATCCACTGGAAGGGGCGAAGCCGCTGCGCCTGCTGGCGTATACGTTGTTGTGTCCGCGTGAGCGTTGCGGCCAGGCTGCGCGGGCGCGCCGTGCTGTCGCTTGTTGTCGCCGCGCCGAAGGCGAGCGATTGGCGTCCCGCTGCCAGATAGTCGCGCAGGCGCAACGGACGCGACGCCTCATCGGTGGCTGAATCGGTGGCTGGCGGCGGTGATGATGGCGCGGCTGCCACTGCTGCCACCGCTGGCTCTCCCGGCGCAGGTGGCACGGCTGGCTGAGGGGCGGAGGTGGGTGCGGGCTTGGGCTTGGCTGCGGGTGGGGCGTCGAGCGTGCGCCATTCCTCGCGGGTCAGCGGGCGGATGAAAGGGCCGAGCGCTTCGAGGTCGCCCAGGGCGCGGGCCATGCTATCGAGCTTCGCGCCCGCGCGTCCATCGGCGAGTGCGCGCTCCAGCGGGGCGTCGCTGCGTTCGCGGGCGGGCACGAGCCGCAGCCGCTGTGCGACGATCCGCAGCGCGCGGACGACATCGAGCAGAATCAGCGTCTCATTGAGGAATTCGCCGAAGGCAGTTGCGTCGCCACGCAGCCAGTGCGGTCCATTGCCAGCGGAGAACTCGGCCGCACGGGAGACGAGGGCATCGAGCGTGATGTCGGGGAATTGGTCGGAGAGCCGCGAGAGGCGCGCATCATCGGCGAGCCATTCGCGTGCGGGCAGCCCTGCCGCAACGATGGCGTTGCCAAACTGGGTGACGGCTTTGTGCAACTCGTCGAGCAGCTTGAGTGTTTCTTCCATTACCTTCGGCGCGTTGGAGAGCGCGGCATATTCGTCGGTCAAACCTTCTGACGAAAACTCGTCGTCCATCGTCCCCCCGTCACCTGTCCCCATTGTCTGTCTTCGCCACGGGCGTCCGCTGGACGCCCCTACCAATCCACATCACTCGCATTGTACACATATCATTCGTCCCTGGCTACTCAGGCTACCCACTTGTGCTGATGCTCGTATGCTGCCGCGCGTGGTATGCTGTTTGGTAGGGGTATGTGATGAGAGTGGAATGCATATTGGTACATCGGTGAGATGATGCGGGGTATGGAAAGTAGTGGCATACAAGGACGGCATTGGAGGAAATTGGAGAGATTGCTATGACTCAGAGAGCAGAGAGTAATGAGTTAACACAGGCGAATGGGCACAACGGGCACGACGGAGGAAATGGTCGGAATGGGCGTTGTACCTATGGCATTGGGGCCAGCGACTTGCTGGATGGGCATATTCAGCCGCTGAGCGTCTTGCCGG
The DNA here is from genome assembly GCA_030167145.1 of Ktedonobacterales bacterium. Lineage (GTDB taxonomy): Bacteria > Chloroflexota > Ktedonobacteria > Ktedonobacterales > JADMIN01 > SMAG-U1939. Next base: position 3,888,137 of record CP126532.1, read on the forward strand.
AGGACGGCATCAGGCGGCCACGCTGGCGCGGCTATACGGCGTTCGTGCTCTCTGGCGGGGGCGCGCGGGGGGCGTTGCAGGTTGGCGGGCTGCGGGCACTGCTGGAAGCGGGTGAGCGGCCAGATGTAATCGTGGGGACATCTATCGGCGCGTGGAATGGCGCGGTGCTGGCGCGGACGCCGACGCTCGAAGGGGTGGACATCATCGAACGGGCGTGGCGCCGGGCGCACCCGACACGGGTGTTGCTGGGCACCGATCCGCCGCTGAGTTCGTCGTCGCAGGCGCTGGCGGGGATGCGGCTGCTGACGGCGGTGCGCCGCCTGGCAGGGGGGCAGCCGTCGCTCTATGGCGATGCGGGTATGCGGCAGTTTCTGGCGCAACTCGTCGGCGACACGACATTCGAGGATGTGCCAGTGCCGCTGCGGGTGATCGCGACGGACATCACCCATGGCACACGCGCCATCTTCGGCTCAGGTCCGGTCGCGCCCGCTGTGCTGGCGTCGTCGGCGATTCCGGGGATCTTTCCGCCGGTGCGTATCGGCGATAGTGTGTATGTGGATGGCGGGGCGCTGGATAACGCGAGCATCGAGACGGCGTTGCGGATGGGCGCGCGGCGCCTCTTCGTGCTGGATGTGGGCTACGATGAAGGCGGTACGGGGTCGTGGCTGTGGTCGGAGGCGCAGGCGGAGGAGACGACGCGCCGCCGCAACCTGGGGATGCTGGCTATCGCGGCGGTGCTGGAACGCACAACACAGGTGGTCAGCCGCTATCAACTCGACCGCGCGCTGAAGCATATTCCGCGCGGGGTGGAGGCGCATGTGCTGCGGATGGGCGTGAGCAGCGGCGGCGCGCTGGACTTCGAGAAGGCTGGCGAGTGGATTGATCGCGGCTATGCGATCACCCGCGACTATCTGGAACTGGCGAGCGGGCAGCGCGAGCAGGAGCCGACCGAGGCGGTGAGCGCGCCGTAGCTGGTTGGATGGGAGTTGCGCGCCATTGCTGGCCCGCCTTCTGCACAATGTTGGCGATTGAAACCGCGCGACGGGCGTCCGCCGGACGCCCCTCCGGACGCCCCTACAGAAGCGTGGCGCCGCGAAGTTGGTCTGCGGGGATGCGGCGAGATTGACTTTAGGTGGCAGAGTCGGCGAGACGCCAGGAGGCGACGCATGGCCAGCAGCGAGTATTATCGCGCAGCGCAAGTGCCGGCGCGTGTGCCACAAGCGCGGCAGGCGCAGCCTCGGCAGCAGCCGCGTGGGGATGAGATGGTGCGGTATGCGCTGCGGCTGTTGGATAGCTACGCGCTGGTGCTGGCGCTGCTGGTGGTGGATTACCTGGCGTTCGCGGCATGGGGTGGTGCGCCGTGGGGGAGCGTGGTGGTGGTCCTCTTGATTGGCACGACGCTGCTGCTGGCGATCCAAATTTCACGTGCGGGGCAGATTTGGATTTTGCTGGCGGGGCTGTGTTTCAGCGCGGGTGCGCTGGCTGCCGTGACGAATGCGCTGGTAGGCAGCGCCAATGTGAACGGCACGGCTTTCAAGGTGGTGTATTATCTCGCGGGCGGCGCGCTGCTGCTGATCGCGGCGCTGGCGATTCTGAATCGCATTGGTAGGTATGTGGTGGTGCGGTTGGATCCGCTGCTGGGCGCACTGTGTGTGTATATGATGTTCAGCATATGCTTCGCGTTCGTCTTTTCAGGCGTCGCGCCGCTGACGCCGCAGGGATTTTTCGTGGGGCATGCGCAGGCGAGTAGCAACGAGTATCTGTTCTTCAGCTTTGGCATGCTGACGACGACGGGTGGCGGGGACCTCGCGCCCGCTGGCGGAGTGGGGCGAACACTGGCGAGCATCGAGATGCTGCTGGGCGTGTGCTATGTGGCGCTGGTGGTGGCGCGGCTGGCGGCGCTGTGGGTGGCGGGGAAGCGACCCGGAGGCAGAACGCCAGCCGCGAGATAGAGTTGTATTTCTTGCGACTTTTGTCAGCAATCGCTACGTAAAATAACTCTGCTCGCCTGTAATAATAGCCGGATATATGTAAAGTAAGAATGAATTTCTCGATGAGTTTTACCAGCCCCTTGACAAACTCTAAAGGTCCAGCTATACTCCTTTCAACCTATAGAAAGGAGGCAGAAAATATGAGATAAGCACCTCACCGATAGGCCTTGGCAGGACTCCCGTTTGTTTGATCCCTTCGCACCTCACCGATAGGCCTTGGCAGGACTCCCGTTTGTTTGATCCCTTCGCACCTCACCGATAGGCCTTGGCAGGACTCCCGTTTGTTTGATCCCTTCGCACCTCACCGATAGGCCTTGGCAGGACTCCCGTTTGTTTGATCCCTTCGCACCTCACCGATAGGCCTTGGCAGGACTCCCGTTTGTTTGATCCCTTCGCACCTCACCGATAGGCCTTGGCAGGACTCCCGTTTGTTTGATCCCTTCGCACCTCACCGATAGGCCTTGGCAGGACTCCCGTTTGTTTGATCCCTTCGCACCTCACCGATAGGCGCGAAGGGGGTAGGTTTGTCATGTTTACAGGAAGGGAACACTTTAGATGCGAAGAACGTTGACATGGAAGCTCACACTCCTAGTGAGCACCATCGTTGCCGCTTGCGTGGTCTCGTTTACGTCCGCCGTGTATGCGGGAGCGCCGAATTCGCCGCAGAATCTCTCGATGGGTGGTTGGACTGGTGGGCCAGGCCCGACGACCGTCCAGGATCCACAATGGGTCGCCTTGAAGCTGGCGCATCGAATCCGCTCCGGCGTTCTACCGGGTCAGGCAAAGGGCACGGCTGCTCATCCCTATGTTACCGCAGCATCCGTCGTGCCGCTGACGCCTAGTTCCTGGGAACTGACCCTCAACAATCCAGTGCCAACCATTTGGGAGCCTGGTAGTGGATGCACAGGTTGCTCGAATTTCGGATCAGGTACCGCGAACTATGACGACGCCAGACACACCTACTCTGCCAGTGCCTTTCCGAAGCTCTGCGGACCGGGCGCCGCCGACGTTGCGCTCTACTACTGGCCGGCCCCTCCCAATTTGTGGAACAACCCCAGCGTAACAGACACCTGGGATGGGGGAACTCCCACCACATGGAACGGATACGATGTTGACAGCGTGGCTCGCACACGCGGTTACATGATGAAGCTCGCCTGGCAGATCAAGGCGCCGACCTGGTCTGCTTCTGGTATGATGAACGCGCAGCCTAAGAGTTCGGCTGTTTGGCTCCAGGTCGTGCGTGATGCCTTGAATTGGGAGGCATCTGGCGAGAACACCAGCAACTGGACCAACTACATCTACGTCGTCGTATGGTATCCCGGCCAAGGTCAGACCGACTTCCACAACGATGTAGTTGGCGACATCTACACCAATAACGTACCAGTTGTAGCCGAAGTCAACGCGCAGATGATGCCCAACTGGACCAACAATGGCGGCCGGACAAATCACTACATCACGATCATCGGCTACGACGACAACGCAGGCATCTATTACTATACCGACACATGTGGCCACAGTACAGGATGTGGCTCAAAGTATGACGGTGGTGTCCGTACTGCATCTCAGACGACAGTGTGGAACGCCATCACCAACATCCCATATAACCAGAGCACTGGTGATGGCGGTTGGATCTGGTAATCAATCCGCGTTGGGCTGAGCGAGACACGTTCGTCAGCATCACTGCTGACGAACGTGCGCCATCAAAGTTTCCGCAGAGAAGAAGATGCCACGCAAGCTGTTACAGGCTGGCTGGTTAGCCCATGAGGCACTGCAGCCTGCTACCTCGTGAGAAGGGATAAAGTAGCCATGCCCAAGAGGATCCATAGATTACATTTGCTGGTGGAACGCACATATGCCAGACCAATCGCCCGATCTCTCCATTGGGCTGCCATCTTGCCGCTACTCACTCTGCTAGTTGCCGGATGCGCCCAAACGGCGGCACAGCGCCGCCCAACCACACAGTCGCCTCCCTCTCCGACGTTTGCGTCCACCACCACACCAACCCCGCCTCCCAACTTGCCGACGTTCTCCGATTGGCGTGTGGCGTATCAGTCCCCAGACGGTATTCTGCATGCAATTACTCTTGATGGCAAGACAGATGTTGCTGGCCCGCTCCTGCCAGGATTGATCACTACTGGTAATCAAAGCACGAGCGCGGGTGCCTCGCCCAATGGCCAGATGCTCGCCTATGACGGGGACGGAGGCTTGGTGATTCTAGGGATGAGTGCGGATGCCATTGGCAGCACTAATGCGCGGGTTGCAGGAATGTATGAAATGTTCTGGTCGCCAGATGGCAGTCAGGTGGCGATTAGCGATGGTGTCGGAGGTCTCTCGGTAGTGGTCCCTGCCTCTGGCCAACCCAGGCCGATCCCAAGCCCACATGGGCATGTACTCGGCCATCTCATCGGTTGGATTGATGGTGGCCACCTTGCGGTTGAGGTGGTCAATTCTGCGACGGCAGCCACGGTCGGCGCGCTCGATGTGATCACTGGCGAATTGCGGATTATTGCGACGATTCATTCCTCCGAATTGGGCACCTACACGTACTCGCTTTCTCCTGATGGCAAGACGCTGCTCTTCTCCAATTCGATCTTGGGGAACGACCCGTATACACCGCTGGTCGCCAAGATTGATACTGCCACCGGTGTAATTACCCCATTACCACGTATTGCAAACATCAACCGATATTCGGGATTCACAAGCGCGGCCTGGCGACCGGGCACAGAAAAAATTGCGGTCTCCACTGGCTTTACGGCAAACGGCGATCTGAAGTCCTGGGTGCTAGATCTGCGCAACGACACGGCTACCCACCTGTTAGATGGCCAGTATGTGGACGGCTGGGCACCAGATAATGGGCCTTTGATTCTCACAGTGTCGCAAAAAATGCCCGATAACGACATAGTTATTGGTGGGGGGCCGTTCACCATCACTGCTGCGACGATCTCCTCGAATGGGCAGGTCTCGACGACCGTTCTCACTCAGCAGGCGATGACGTTTCCGTTCATTGGATTCGTGCGCACTGCCTGACGATTGCGGGGATGTTTACAGACATGCGGCCTGCTGGCAATCTCTCAATGAGGCTGCCAGCAGTACGGACTTTCACATCAGAACAGGGTCATTTGCTGTGGGGGTGGGGGGGATTGGTCGTCGTCGTCTTGCTTTTTGGGCGCGCTGAGCTTGCCCGCTGCGGCGAGGCGTGTGGCTTCGGTGAGGGCGGCGGGGATGGCGCGCTTGAAGTCGTCTATCACAGTCTGCTTCAGCGAGGCCTGGTGCAGCGCTGCGGCGGGATGGTACATCGCCACGACGATGCGCCCGTCTATGAGCTTGGCCTGGCCGTGGATCGCGCCGATGCGTGCGCCGGGGAAGAAGCGCGCCATGGAGAAACGGCCCAGCGTGACGATGACTTTGGGGTCAATCGCGGCGATCTGCTCGGTAAGGTAGTCGCCACATGCGGCGATTTCTTCGGGTAGGGGGTCGCGGTTCTCTGGCGGGCGGTGCTTGACGACGTTGGTGATGAAGACGGTGGAGCGGTCCAGGCCGACGCTGGCCAGCAGTTCGTTGAGGAACGCGCCCGCAGGCCCGACGAAGGGGCGGCCCTGGCGGTCTTCGTGGTAGCCTGGCCCCTCGCCGATGAACATCACTTCGGCGTGGGGGTCGCCCTCGCCAGGGACGCCATTTTTGGTATTGCGGTACAGGTCACATTTGGTGCAGTCGCGCACCGCTGCCGCGATTCGTTCGAGGACTTCCTCTGCCGACATACCGCGCTCTCCTCTACAATTCTTGCTACGTAGCGATCATTATGCTGTCAGGCTGCGGGGCCGCACTGCGCTTCCGCTGGGTGGAGAAGCGCAATGGAGGTACATGCCGCTCGCGCCCTAACGATAGCACACAGGCAGGGCGCACGGCAGTCCCTATCTCAGCTATATTTCTTTCCGAGCACATGGTTTCCGGCGTATTTTGGAATCCAAGGGGATACAGAAAGCCGGATGGAAAAAGATCCATCCGGCTCTGGCGCGATGCGCTGCGCGTGGGCTAGTAGCGGCGGCCACCGCCACCACGCTGCCCACCAGGGCCACGGTCGCCACCGGGGCGTGGGCCGCTGGGACGCGGGCCACGGTCGCCGTAGCCGCCGGGGCGTGGGCCGCGCGGACCACCGAAGCCGCCGCCACGGGGGCCGCGATCTGCCGCCAATTCTTCGGCGGAGGGCATCTCGCCGCTGAGCGCGGCTTTGCGCGAGAGGTTGATGCGTCCCTGGGGGTCCACTTCGACCACCATGACGGTGATCTCGTCGCCCGGCTGGATCACATCTTCTGGCCGGTTCACCGGATAGTCGGCGAGTTGGCTGGTGCGGACCAAGCCCTCTTTACCGGGCAGAATTTCGACGAATGCGCCAAAGTCTACCAGCCGTCGCACGACGCCGGTGTAGATCTTGCCGACCTCCACGTCTTCGGTGAGCGCGCGCACGGTATCCATCGCGCGCTGCATGCCTTCGGACGAAACGGCGGCGATATGCACCGTGCCGTCGTCGTCAATGTCGAGCTTGGCGCCGGTCTCATCCTGGATGCGGCGAATCGTCTTGCCGCCTGGGCCGATGACGATACCGATCTTATCCTGGTTGATCTTGATGGATTGGATCCGCGGCGCATACTCGGAGATGTCCTGGCGGGGTTCGGGCAGGGCTTCGAGCATCTTATCCATGATGAACATGCGGCCGTCTTTGGCCTGGGCCATGGCCTGGGCCAGCACTTCCGTGGTCAGGCCTTTGATCTTGATGTCCATCTGGAGCGCGGTGATGCCGTCCGCCGTGCCCGCGACCTTGAAGTCCATGTCGCCCATGGCGTCTTCGAGGCCCTGGATGTCGGTGAGGATGGCGTACTTGTCCAGCGTCACGCCGTCGGCGGTGATGAGGCCCATCGCCACGCCCGCGACCGGCGCTTTGATCGGCACACCCGCGTCCATCAGGCTGAGAGTGCTGCCGCAGGTGGAGGCCATCGAGGTCGAGCCGTTGGAGCTGAGGATTTCGGAGACGACGCGAATGGTGTAGGGGAACTCGCTCTGTTCGGGGATCACCGGCAGCAGCGCGCGTTCCGCCAGCGCGCCGTGGCCGATCTCGCGGCGGCCCGGACCGCGCGAGGGGCGCGCTTCGCCGACGCTGAAGGCGGGGAAGTTGTAGTGGTGGATGTAGCGCTTGCCTTCCTCCGCGCCGAGGCCGTCGAGATGTTGCTCTTCGCCGGGGGAGCCGAGCGTGACGATGCTGAGAGCCTGGGTCTGCCCGCGCGTGAAGATGGCTGAGCCGTGTGGGCGCGGCAGCACGCCGACCTCGCACCAGATGGGGCGGATGTCTTTCGTGCCACGGCCATCGGGGCGGACACCTTGCTCTAGGATCTGGGTGCGGACGAACTTTTTCTCTTCTTTCTCGAAGAGTGATGTGATCTCTTTACCGCGCTCCGGATACTTCGGGGCAAGGTCGGCCATGAGCGCCTCGGCAATTGCGCCGAAGGCGGCCTCACGCTCGGCCTTGGTCTTGTGCGCGGAGGCGGCGGCGAAGCGTGGCTGCACGAAGTCGCCGACGGCCTTGGCGAGGGCGGCGTCTGGCTCTGGCGCAGTGAAGGTTTTCTTAGGCTTGCCCGCTTTGGCGACCAGCTCGCGCTGCATTCTGACGAGTTCCTTGATGACCTCGTGCCCCTGGCGGATGGCTTCGATCATCGTCGCTTCGGGCAGCTCTTTGGCGCCCGCCTCGACCATCACCACGGCGTCATCGGTGCCGGCGAGCGAGAGGTCCAGCATGCTGGCGGGCAATTCTGAGGCGCGCGGGTTGACGACGACTTTACCATCCAGGTAGCCCACGCGGACGGCGCCAACCGGCCCAGCCCAGGGAATATCGGAGATGGCGAGCGCGGCGGAGGCGCCGACGACGCCAAGGATGTCGGCATCGTTTTCGCCGTCCACTGAGAGCACAGTGACGACGACCTGTACGTCGTTGCGATAGCCCTTGGGAAAGAGCGGGCGAATGGGTCGGTCAACCAGACGCGAAGCGAGAATCGAGTGTTCGGTGGGGCGGCCTTCGCGCTTGATGAAGCCGCCAGGGATTTTGCCTGCGGCATACATGCGCTCTTCCACGTCTACGGTCAAGGGGAAGAAGTCAATGCCCTCGCGCGGGGATGTGCTCATGGTGGCGGTGGCCAGCAGCACGGTTTCGCCATAGCGACAAAGCACCGCGCCATTGGCTTGCTCGGCGACGCGCCCTGTCTCAATGCTGAGGGTGCGCCCGTTGAGTGTCATTTCGACTGTGTGAAGAACCATACGTTTTCATTCCTCCGGCGGCGCACAACACTGTTCGTGTACATTCGTGAGCCGTCCGTGCCGGTCTATGTCCGGCGATGTGCTTCCTTTTTCAAAGCGCTTTTGGACGCTGGCCCGGAGCCATAGCGATGCTGAGGGGATAGCTCCCCAAGATAGCCACATGCGAGCCGGACCGTCGCGGCGCGGGGGCCGACGATGACGGTTGAGGCTCGCACAATGCGGTTCCAGGCAGCGGAGAACGTGCGGACAATTAGCGCCGCAGTCCGAGCGAGGCGATCAGCGTGCGGTAGCGCTCCGGACTGGTGCGATTCAAGTACTTCAGCATGCGGCGGCGCTGGCCGACCATCTTGAGCAAGCCTCGGCGGGAGTGGTTGTCGTGTTTGTTCTCCGCGAGATGCCCTTGCAAGTCCTGGATACGCCTGGTGAGCAGAGCGATCTGCACCTCGGCTGAGCCAGTGTCGCCCTCGTGCGTTTGATACTGGGCGATGACGTCCGCTTTGTCCTCGGTCTGTAATGCCATGTGTTGGAGCCGCGCCCCTGCCGACTTTTGAGTTGGTGTTCACGCATCGGGCAGGAGTGGGCTATCTCCTTTTCAGTGCTTGCGGGAGCGCACACAGGCGCTCTCTCGGTACTGTGGGCGTCGCTCCATACTCGGCGCATGGGTCCAATCCCGCGTGCAGGTGGCGGCCTATGCTGAGCCTGGGGAAACGCCGTTTATTGCCAAAAAGCTGTCTGGCTCGTGCCTCCACGCCGGGAGAGAGGATGACCCCGCATTAGCCCGCATCAGGAAGTCGCGCGGGGGTGTCCCAACGCTATCGCCCGCCCACTACTCTTGGGCGGACCCTTTGTGTGTTCACACGTGTTAGACGAAAGATAGTATAGCACAGCCCGTCGCATATCACAATTAGTTTTGTGATGAAGGGAACCCACGGGCGCCTCCTTTGTTTCCTTGTCACGTCTATCATGGTCGCGTCTATCATGTGAGAGGGGTCCCTTCGGTGATACCGCCCAACGAGAGGACGTGAGACATGGATGAGAACGCCTGGTTGGCCGAGCGCTTCGAGGCAAACCGCTCCCACTTGCGCGGCGTCGCCTATCGTATGCTTGGCTCCTTGTCCGATGCGGACGACGCCGTCCAGGAAGCCTGGATCCGCCTCAGCCGCACCGACACGAGTGAAATTGACACTATTGACAATCTCCGGGCCTGGTTGACGACGGTCATCGGGAGGGTCTGTCTCAACATGTTGCGCTCGCGCACGACGCGCCGCGAAGTGTCCCTGGAGACCCACATCCCGGATTTCATCGTGAGTCCGGAGCAGGGAATCGATCCCGAGCAGGAAGCCGTGCTGGGCGATGCCGTCGGGCTTGCCTTGTTCGTGGTCCTCGACTCCCTCACGCCCGCCGAACGGGTTGCCTTCGTGTTGCACGACGTCTTCGCCGTGCCGTTCGACGAGATCGCTTCGATCGTCGCCCGAACGCCGACGGCTGTCCGGCAGATGGCGAGCCGTGCGCGTCGCCGGGTCCAGGGTGCGCCTGTGCCCGACGTTGATCTTGATGGCCAGTGGGCCGTCGCCGACGCCTTTCTTGCCGCGGCGCATGCCGGTGATTTCGGGGCACTGCTGACCATCCTCGATCCGGACATCGTGCTGCGCTCCGACGGCGGGGTGGCGCGTCCGGATCTGATCTCCCTCGTGCGCGGCGCGCAGGCCGTCGGCGAGCAGGCGATGTCCTTCCGCCGGTTTGCGGAAACGGCGACGCGGATCCTGGTGAACGGGATACCGGGAGGCATCGCCTGGGCGCCCGACGGGAGTCCATTTGCAGTCCTGGCGCTGACGGTCAAGGGTGGGAGGATCATCGCCATCCACGTGCTCGCGGATCCGGAGCGACTCGGCCAGATGGATCTCACCGTGGTCGCTGGCTGAAGGTTCGCGTCCTTCAGGCGGTGGTCACGTCGCGTCACATCCGCGCCTTCTTGCGGGTCTTCTGTGTAGCGCCGCAAACGAAGCGACGCAAGAAGGAGACAAGCACGTGAGTAATCAAATTGGGAATGTCGCAGTGGCGCCGCGTGGAGGTGTCCCACGGCGGGTTCGGGTCTTCAGCCCAATCCTGAAGTTCCTGATAGATGCTGGCATACCGTTGGGCTTCAATAAGCTCGTCACCATTCGCGGCCGGAAGAGTGGCCTGCCGCGCACCACGCCTTTGGCGGTCATTGCGGTCGGAGGCAGGCGTTGGGTCTGGTCCCCCTGGGGCGAGTCCCAATGGGTGCGTAACCTGCGCGCGGCTGGCCGCGCGACCATCGCGGCGCGAGGCCGGACAGAAGAAGTCACTGTGACCGAGCTGGACCCGACGGAGCGCGTTGAGTACTTCCGCGACGTCCTTGGTCCGCTCGCGCGAAGCATTCCATTCGGTGTCCAGTTCATCCGCATCGTTGATGGTGTTGATCTCGGCGATCCGGTGGCAGCGGCCGAGGGCCGGCGTGTCTTCGAACTCCACCCAGTTCGATGACGTCCGCCGCTGAACCCGGAGGTCGAGCCAACGTCACGACCGCGGCCCACCGCTGAGAGGGCGAGCACTCGTCGCCAAGTTCCGCAAGGTCCACGCGAGGCCGTCCGGGGTGTCTTGGCCAGCCAACCAGCATGCATTCGCGCTGCCACAAGGCCCCGCGCAGAAAAGCGCTGGCTATAGCTGCGGGCGTGGCAGACCACGTCTGGACCATTGATGAGATCATCGCGCTGCTTGCGGGTCACGCACCCAAGATCGTCAGCGCGGCACATTTCGCCGACCGTGCGCACCCGATTCTGCAGGCTAGGGATGCTGGCATGGGGGAGTTTGGGTCGTGTCGGTCCAGCAGCAACTCGGTGACGGCGTGTGTGCTCGCACGCTTCGCCGTGGACACCAAGCGCACGTTGGGGATTGGTTGGGCATCGAGGGTGTGGGCAACGGTTGCATTTGCGATTCGCCCGTGGTATACTTTGCGGTGCGCGGCAGCGACGTTTCGACGCTTAAGCGCATGGGCCTCTAGCTCAATTGGCAGAGCAGCTGACTCTTAATCAGCGGGTTCGGGGTTCGAGTCCCCGGGGGCTCACCAACAGACAATCGAATTTTGCGCCGTTTGATGAGAGCCGCATCTAACCAATGGTGCGGCTTTCGTGCGTATTGGCAGCCAAACGCATCCGCAACGCATTCGCACGTCACCCCTGACATTGCCATGGGCCAGGACTACGGCGCACGCGCTGTGCAAACCACCCTGAGCCAACCTTAGCCTACTCGTAGTCACATACTTTTTGGCAAACCTGCTCGTCATTCACTTATTGAACTTACGTTTAAGACTATGATCTTACAACGCGACAACATAGATATTGACAAGCGCTTATCCGTTGTGTATACTGCTCTCGTCTCAAGTTTCAAAGGAGGCGGCGAATACACACTGGAGTCGCACGTTGCATGACGCAACGTTGTGTCATGCGGCTTCCGTGATGCCTGCCAGTACGCTACATTGCGACTCACCAGTTGGCAAGATGGCGGGATAGCTAGTTCGAGCGCAGCGTAGTGGCCAAGATGCATCCAATACTCTCGAAGGGATCTAACCGTGCCGACGCTCCCAGTGACACTGCTCTCCATCCCAATCAACAATCCGTTTCCCGTGACTCTGGCGCTAAGCGCAGCCGCCATTGCTATCTTTGGTATCGAGCTGGCGGTAGCCAAGCTGCATATACATCCCCAAAATAGGATGTACTTCTTTATGGTTAGCTGCTTAGCTCTTGGGGTGATACTCGCAGTGTGGTCTGGTTATTACGCTCTCCAAGGGCCGTCTGCCGCAGAGCCCATAATTCACGGTTCCGGCGCTCATAACACTTACTATGATTTCTACGCAAATGTGTGGGCTGCAAATGTCGCCATCTTCCTCGTGATGAGCATACTGGTGCTAGTAATTGGAATCGCGCTGACAAGGCAAAGGAGACAGAGGGGATGAGGCTATGCGCTATGCAGGCGCTTCCGCTCCACTACTAGGCCTATGGCTGATTCATCCAACGGTGGAGCACCCGATGCCAGTCCTTCTATCTCGCACTTCCAGCAAACAGTGCTGAGCCGAGTTTTCGGATGTGCCATGTAGCGAGGGCACAGTAGCAATCGAGGTAGTCTACTTGCCTCGACAGTCGACAGGAGGCGAATATGTCGCGAGCATCTGCCCTATTAAGACTGGTATTAGTGGCACTCGTCGTTACAACCGGCTTTACGATGCTTACGTCGAAATCTGCCTTTGCCTACTCCTGCGACGGATACTTTTGTCACTACCATATGTGGGCAAATTCAGGTTCTGGCGCAAACGGCACGCGAGGATACATAACTGCTCCGACAAGCATCTCTGGCATTTCAAGCCAGAATGAGGACACCCTGACGTTGTCAACTTGGATGTGGGGATCAGCTGGGACTGGATACCAATCCTCAGTCGAAGCGGGATTAGCCTACGGTTACGCAAGTTACTGTGGAACCTACGTAGCCTACTGGCATCCTTATGGCACCAAAGACAACGGCGGTACTGGACAAGAGGCGTGCGGCACACATCTTTACGGAGGGACGTCCTATCTAACATCTGCATATCACTCGGGAAGCAACGCCCATTCTCGGGTGCAAGATGGATCAACCATCGTTTTCGATTATAACTGGGGATCATACAGCGATATCTTTGGATTTGACAACATGTCCCAATACGAAGTATGGGCGACGCAAGGGCAATCCGTGCCTTCGTGGGGAAGCTCGAGTATTGGGGGGTTGCAGTGGGAAGACTCCAACGGCAACTGGAACTACTGGGGATTTTTGAACACAAGTACAGACAATCAAAATGGTTGTCCATACACCTCGCTCAAATTGAGCAGCATCGCTTTCCAAGGATATAAGTCATCCGGGTGCTAGTCGAAAGGGAGAGCCATCTCGAGCGGCAATTCGAGATGGCTCTTACGGCCCACCGCATGGAAAGAGACTCTAACAATGCGCATACAGTGGACAAACAATGGTAACACACATAACAGGAGCTTACCCCTCTCGTTTGCAGGTGTGTTGATAGTTGTCTTGGTACTGGCAGCATTTAAGTTGACATCATCACCACAGGAGATGCAGCCTACAGCGCTAACCTTGCAACAGGGTGACGTCGGACAAGATTTTCGCTTGATGGTGAACGCACAATCAGGCCCAACACAGAAGGCGCTAATCGCACCATCCTACCAAAAGCAGTTCATAGGGGGAAATCTCAAATATTACATGAACGTAAATGTATTTGAGCAGAGCAGCCTCGACGAAATCAACAACTGGGCCAAGGCGCATAGTGTGCCGGTGACCTACCCTCCTACCATTGAAGGCTCGTATGTCGTTGATCATCACGGAATCTTTGCGATTACCAGCCAGGTTTTGCTTTATGCCGATGAGAAGTCTGCGATAGCAGACTTTCACTGCTGTACTTATGTAGGCAGGCAGGATAGTTTTTCAGGGTACAGAGATATTTCAGTCCAAATTGGCAATGAAGCAACTGCTTTCGGCGGTATATTAGATTCACCTGCACATGCTCCTGCATATGAACCTCAACTATACGCAGTGCGATGGCGACACGGCTCCGTCGTCTGCTTTGTGTCAGTACTTGGCTCTCACGACATCGTATTTCAAGACGTTTTCCGTCTGGCACAAATGGAGGACAATAACATTACCAGTGGGTAATGTTATGTTACACGAATCCGGTTGAACGGTGGATTCGGATCGTAGCCTCGAAGGCCAGTGCATGAAGTGAATGTGACTGAGCCCTCATGGCAACGTTCTCCAACAATTCAACCAGAAGCTGTGGCATGGCTTGTCTAGGAGGCAGATGCATGAAATCCTGGAGAACCTCGACGAACATGACGGGGCTGGGCGCCTTAATCGTGTGCGTTGGTATCGTCGGAGCATTAGTAGCATTCAGTTCTAACTCTCACAGAGAAGCACAAGGAACACGACGCTCGTTTAGCGCGGATGGTATGCCTACTTGTGGAAGTCAGCTTGGCATCATTGGCTTTAGCGTTGAAACAGTGAAGGGCTACTCTGGCGAGGGAAAGCCAGAGTTTTCCGAACTTACAGCTTCTCACTTCAAACTTGGCATCGATCTAAATACGGTTATGTTCATCGCTGCCGGGCCGGAAGCTCCTAGCCAAACTTTGGCTCGCTTGCACTCACAGCCCCATGTACTGCAAGCCGATGTAGTCTATGCACTTAGCTCAGATCCAACGTACCTCAGTTGTGATTATAAGCTGCGCGATAATCCAACTGATCAAGGGCTAGCCAGCAAAGCTAAACAGGCTTTGATAGGTGCAGGTGCGGACGCAAGCATATTAGGCAACGCTGGAACGATGGAGTATGTCTCTCTGCGCCACTTGGGTAAGAAGGAGTTCCTTCAGGTTGCATTCGTCTACTTGCCAGTCGATGGCCCGCATGTTTCGTATGCAGCACTTCTCGACAAGAGCACCGAGGCAGTCGTCTGGGCTGGGCAAACTCACTGGTACTCCTAGAGCGTGTTATGAACTCCAGGGTGGGTAGGTGGTAGCATGCCGGTATGGAGACACGGCCAATCGTACCCCACCGATATCCGTGACGACGAATGGGCCTTCATCGTGCCCTACCTGACGCTGCTGCCCGCAGACGCCTTGCAGCGGCGCTACCCGTTGCGCGAGGTCTTCAACGCGCTGCGCTGGATCGCGCGTGCAGGCGCGCCCTGGCGGATCTTGCCGCATGAGTTTCCCCCTGGCCGGTGGTCTACCAGCAGCTGCGGCGCTGGCTGGCAGCGGGTAGCTTTGAGAGCGCGGTGCATGATTCCTTACTCTATCTCAGATACGCATGGTACAATAACTCGGATAGCTGATTTGGCTTTCCTGTAGTTTTAGTTTGGAGAGCGAGGCGGCTTCACTTCTGCCTTAACGGCTTATAAGCGGTGATATACTGGTGAACTTATACCAAATCTGTCTCGGTAGTTGTAGAAAGAATCGCGGAAGTTCCCATTTCATGGGCCTTTGCTCGAGGTCAAACTACAACAATCCAGACGAAATTGGTATTGCTCTTAATCAGCGGGTTCAGGGTTCGAGTCCCTGGGGGCTCACCAACAGACAATCGAATTTTGCGCCGTTTGATGAGAGCCGCATCTAACCAATGGTGCGGCTTTCGTGCGTATTGGCAGCCAAACGCATTCGCAACGCATTCGCACGTCACCCCTGACATTGCCATGGGCTACGGCAAGGCGATGAGTCCGAGTTCTACTTTGAGGCGGATGATGCGGTGAACCGCTGCGTGGAGTTGCGCCTGCGAGATACGGCCGGATGCGACAGCTTGCGTCATCGCTGTGACCACCGCCTGTAGATCAGTCTGTGCCAGCGGGCATAGGAGGAGATCGTCCCCGGCGAGAAAGGCGCGTACACTCGCCTCAGCAATCGCCTGCGTTGGGTCACTGTAGCCCTGCTGTTTCATGTAAATGAGCAGCCCTTGCGCACCCAGCGCATCGGTGATGACGACCCCCTGGTAACCGAGTTGCCCACGCAGGATCCCCGTCACCAGGGTGGACGAGAGAATAGCCGGACTGTGGCTATCAAAGGCAGGCACCATTACGGTGGTGACCATAATCATCCCCGGCTGTTGATAGAGCAGCGCGCCAAACGGCGGGAAGTCAATTGCATTCATCTGGGCCTGGCTCTGATTGATGGTGGGCAGCGTGTTATCTGGGTTGCCGGTGGCGGCGCCCAGCCCTGGCCAGTGCTTCAGTGTGCCCGCAACGCCGTGCTGCTGCAAGCCGCTGAGGAAGGCGCCCGCGTACGTGGTGACCGTGCCGACCGTCGTACCGAACATGCGGCTTGGGCCTTCGCCGCCACCCTGGTCAACATCCACCACCGGTGCGAAGTCCACGTTCAATCCGAGGCTGCTCATGCGTCCGGCATCCGTCTGCGCCTGCGCGTAGGCGTTCTGGGGATTGCCAGTGGCAGCCAACTGCCGCGCTGAAGGCGTCGGCCCAAAATACGGCGCCAATCGGTCCACGGTCCCGCCCTCTTCATCAATACCCAGCAGCAGGCTCCCGGCGTGATTGGCGTTGCTCTGCATCGTTTGATCGAGTTGCTGCAAGCCGGCAGCAGTCGGTGGCTCGGTGGGTCCGCCGTTACAACTGGTGTAGATGATGGCGCTGCCGACGTCCCACTGCTTCAGCGCCTGGTCTATATTGGCGTTGTAACTGGCCGTGCAGACCGACATCATCAGTGTCTGGCCGATCAGTTGGGTGGTCGAAAGGCCTGCGATATAGGTGTCAATGCGCTGATCCAGGGTGGGAGTAGCGGTGGTGAGCGTCGCAATGTTGAGGTGGTGTGCGCTATCCGTTCCTGTCCACGCGAGCAGTGTCTGACCCACGTTCCCCCCATACCCAAGGGCAGGTCCACCAAACGCGGCCTCGCCGAGCGTCGTCTTGTTGCTCAGGGGCCACTGTGACACGTTTGGCGTAAAGCGCACGCTCACGGAGTGGGCTACATTAGTGCCCGTCCACGCCATCCAATACGTGGGCATGGTGGTGTCCGCGACGGCGAAGCCACTGGGGCCGACGGCGCTGGTCTCACCCAGCGTCTGAGCCTGGCTCCAACTGACCCCATCGCTGGACGTGGCGAAGGCGAGCTGGTTTGCGGGGCTGGTGGCGGCCCAACTCAGCAAGAGCTGATTGTTCAGGGGATTCAAGGCTAGGCTGGGCATAGAGACGCTGCCAAACTGCCTCAGGATGCTCTTTGTGCCCAACTGGAATCCCGAACCCGATGTGGTCAGGCTGAACGGCAGGATGTTGAGCGAGTGATTCGCGTCAGTTCCCGCCCAGGCGAGCAGGAATCCGTTGCCGAACCGCACCAGCGCAGGGCTGGTGAAGCTGGTCTCATTGAGCGTGAGCTTCTTGAAGCTGCCCGCGCTGGCGCCACAGGCCGAACCCTGGCAGAGGAGATTGAGGGAGTGGTTGGCGTCGGTGCCGGTCCACGCGAGCACGATGGTGGTTGGTGGTCCCTGCGCTGCGACTGCGGGCCGAGTAGCCGAGCTTTCGGCGAAGGTGACCTTCCCGCCGTAGGTGACGCCATCGCTACTCTGCATGATATTGAGCGAGTGACCAGCGTCGGTACCGATCCATGCGAGGACACTCGCCAGGCCCAGATGCGGGGTGCTGGGGTTGCTGGTCCACAAGGCGGGACCATCACTGCTAGTGTCGCGAAGGATCACTTTACTCTGTTCAACCGCAGCCCCACTAGCTGTCCGTTGGGTAGCCTCCGCTGGGATGGATGGGACTACGGCAACCAGTGCTACGACCAACGCCACAACCAGGATACCCGCCGCCACCAGGCTCTTGCCGACACGATGGTAGCTATGCATAGCACACCTCCTGCGCGCGCGAGGCATACGGGGCATAGTCATATAGGGGCAGACGACAGCAATTCTGCGGCCAATGTGAAAGCCAGTAGGGTAGACAGCAGCGGATAATGGTGGGTACACAGCAATAGAGGAAAAAGACTTGTGTCCCAATGGGTACAGGGCACGTTCCTTGCGATGACTATTCTAGAGAAAGACAGAGGTTGTTCGATTCGCGATGGCAACCGACCATGCCAACCCTTGCTGGCCTCACTGGCAATCGGGCGACACAACATGTGATTGATAGCTTTCGCCAAAATCAGTCGCTCTATGGGTAGCTGTTGGGGTCAGACGGACTAGCACCGAGAGGGAGAGAGCAAGAGGGAGATAGCAAGGATGAATGCATATCCACCAATCGCTGACCATGGGCTGATCGGCGACCTGCAAACGGCGGCGCTTGTCACGACGGATGGCACAGTTGACTGGTATTGCTGCCCGCGCTTCGACTCGCCCAGCGTCTTCGCGTCACTGCTCGATCACACGCGTGGCGGATCTTTTCAGATCGCTCCCGCAGGGGGCGACTACGTGACCAAGCAACTCTACTTTCCTGATACGGCGATCCTCATTACGCGCTTCATGGCCCCTGGGGGCGTGGGTGAAGTGATTGATTTCATGCCCATTGATCATCCAGAGAAGGCCACAGACCATCACCAATTAGTCCGGCTGATCCGGGTGGTGCGCGGTGAAATGCGCTTTGCCCTCAGGTGTGCGCCACGCTTTGATTATGGACGCCAAACGCACGAACTCTCGCCTGCCCCACAGGGGGCGACCTTCCGCACGCCCGCGCTGACGCTGACGCTCCATGCGTCTATGCCCCTGGAACACGATGGGCAGGATGTCCGCGCGGCCTTTACGCTCCAGGCTGGTGAGCATGCTGGCGTGCTTCTCGAATCGGCGCCTGAAGGCGCGCCGGAAGCGATCAGCCCGGACAAGGTGCGCGCACTGTTGCGAGAAACGGCGGCGTACTGGCGGCGGTGGCTCGACCACTCGACCTACACGGGGCGCTGGCGCGAGATTGTGCAGCGCTCGGCGCTGACGCTCAAGCTCATGATCTATGCGCCCACCGGCGCGCCAATTGCCGCGGTGACGACGGGGCTGCCAGAGCAGATCGGCGGTGAGCGCAACTGGGACTATCGCTATACCTGGATCCGCGATGCCTCATTCTCGGTCTATGCGCTGCTCGGCCTGGGCTACAAAGAAGAGGTGATGGCGTTTTTGCAGTGGGTCAGCGCGCGTATCAACGAGCACGCCGACGACCGGACGCGCCCGCTACAGATCATGTATCGTGTGGATGGCTCCTCGGAGCTGCACGAGGAAACCCTGGGGCATCTGGAAGGGTATCGCGGGTCGCGACCGGTGCGCATTGGCAATGGGGCGGCTGGTCAGATGCAACTCGACATCTATGGCGAGATGCTCGATAGTCTCTATGAGGGTGACCGGCAGGTTATGCGCATTGGTCATCAGGGTTGGACGCGACTCCAACATACCCTGGACTGGCTCTGTGAGCACTGGGACGAGCCTGAGGAGGGCATTTGGGAGACGCGCGGCGGCCAGCAAGCGTTCACCTATGGGCGGCTGATGTCGTGGGTGGCCTTTGACCGGGCGATCCGCGTTGCCACCACGCATGGCCTCCCTGCCGATCTGCCGCGGCTGACGGCGGAGCGCGATAAGATCTACCAGCAGATTATGGAGAAAGGCTGGAATGAGCGCCGTGGCGCTTTCATTCAGCATTACGCGACGGATGTGCTGGACGCTTCGTTGCTCATGATGCCGTTGGTCGGCTTTGTATCGCCTCAGGAGCCGCGCTGGCTGTCTACCCTTAAGGCAATGGATCAAGAGCTTGTGTCGGATAGCCTCGTGTATCGGTACAATCCCAGCGCCTCACCAGACGGTTTGCGGGGGCACGAGGGAACCTTTTCGATTGCCACCTACTGGTATGTGGATGCGCTTGCCCGATCCGGCTGGCTGGAAGACGCGCGTTTTGTGTTTGAGAAGATGGCGACCTACGGCAACCATCTGGGACTCTATGCCGAGCAGATCGGCCTCACCGGCGAGCAACTTGGCAATTTTCCGCAGGCGTTCACCCATCTCGCGCTGATCAATGCGGCGCTCAATCTGGATTACCAACTCGACCACGGGGCGGGCCATGTTGATCTGATGGCTCTGCGCGGGTGATATGGATTGCGCCCGGCGCTGTGGCGCTTCTGGATGCGCTTGAAGCGTCAATCCGCACGAAGCGCCAAGGTGTTAGGGATAGTCGGCGAGCGGCGCGGAGGGCGTGAGCGCGAAGGCGGCGTCAATGACCACCGTGGCCGCGCCCAACGCCACTGCCAGATCACCAAGCTGGCCCGTAATCATCTTGGTGGCTGGCCAGATGACGGGTAAGGTATGACGCGCGGATTCTTCCTGCACGGCTTCGAGCAGATAGCGCCCGGTGCGCACCGTGGCTCCTTCAAGAATGACCACTTCAGGATTGAGGATGTTTATCATCATCGCGACCGCCGCGCCGATATAGCGTCCAGCCTGCTGAAGGGCTAGACGCGCGGACATATCGCCTGCTTCGGCGGCGTGAATCACGTCGTTAATGTCGAGATCCTCGGTGTCCGCCAGTTGTGGCGAGACGCGCGCTTTGGGCGCCACACGCGCTAATGACTTGCCCAGGCTGGCGTCCGCAATGATCGCGCTGTTGTTCGCCAGGGTTTCGAGGCAGCCACGTTTGCCGCAGATGCATAACGGGCCATCGTCGAGCAGTTGCAAGTGGCCAATCTCCCCGGCTGCTCCCATTGCGCCGCGATAGATCTGCTGGTTGCGAATCAGGCCGCAGCCGATGCCCTGATTGATGGTGATGTAGACGAAGTCGCTGAATGGCACGCCGACACCATAGCGACCTTCGCTCACTGCGGCGAGATTGGCATTGTTGTCTACATAGACGGGCACCTCGAATTGCTGCGAGAGCGTTGCGGCGATGTCTATGCCCTCCCAAGAATGCTCGCCAAGTGGGAACAATATCGAGCGGGTGCGCGAATCTATCGGCGCCGATATGCCGACGCCAATGCCCAGTATGTGGTCCCATTGCAATTCGGAACGCGCCATGAAGATACGGATGGCGGCGCTGAGCATGGCCAGACAGGTATGGGGAGGCGTGGTGAAATCAAATGGCTCATTCCAGACAGATTTCACCTGGCCAGTCAGGTTGGTGGTGATGAGCGTGAGCGAGGTGTAGCCTACCTCGATGCCGAGCACCAGCCCCAAATCTTCGTTGAAATGCACGAGGATCGGACGACGCCCGCCGGTGGCGGGGGCATCAATGAAGTCGCCCTCGGTCACTAGGCTATCTTGTAAGAGTTGATCAATGATGCTGCTGACGGTTGTCTTGGAGAGGCCGGTTTGTTGCGCGAGCGCGACGCGAGCGGCAGGTCCTTGTAAGCGCACGGAATTCAGCACGAGCAAATGATTGTATTCCCGCAGGGTGCGATAGTCCGCGCCTTGCAAGAGCACATCCTTTCCCGTATCGCGCGCCAGCATTTCAGTTCGAAGTCGTTGAACGATAGAACTCACTCGCGTATCACTCCAGCCGCTTATTTGTCACTGACAGGTCAGGCCACGGGACCACACCATCAGACGTAACAGGCGATGCTATTCTTCTTTCATATGGATCACCAGATGTTCATGAGCGCTCTGCTGGGCGGCTTCAATCACGCGCTGGGTCAGCATTGCCTCGGCGAGCGTCACTGGCGGTGGTGCGCCCGTGCTCAATGCGACACTGACCTGGCGATAGAAGGTCTCGTATGCGCCAGGGAGTGTCTCGATGGCGCCATCGAAGATGATGCCGTCGCGTTCGGTCAGCAATTTGCCCCATTGGTCGCGTGGATCTTCGCCCCAGTGGGGCATGCCCGGCCGTTGCCCCTGGCGCAGCGCATCTTCCTGCGGGTCCAGGCCATACTTTACGTAGGCGCCGCGCAGGCCGCGCACACTGAATCGTGGGCCAGCGATGCGCGCAACCTGCGAGAAGTAGAGATGCACAGTGACGCCATTGGAGCATTCTAGCGCAATGAAGCTATCATCATCTACCAGTGAAGTGGGACGTTTGCTAGGCAATTCGGCATAGACCGTCTGGGGAGGGCCGAAAAGTTGGAGCGCCTGATCAATCAGGTGGCTGCCCAGATCATAGAGCAGTCCGCCGCCTCCGTTGGCGCCGTCGTCGCGCCATGCGCCCTTTGGCGCGGGACGGTAGCGATCAAAGTGCGATTCATAGCTCGCAATCGGGCCGAGCCAGTCATGCTGAATGAGATGACGCACGGTCAAGAAGTCGCCATCCCAGCGGCGATTCTGAAACGGGAAAACAGGCTTGCCCGTTTCCTGGCTCAGAGCTATCAGGTTGTGGACCTCTTGGACGGTGAGCGCAAGCGGCTTGTCAATGACCACAGGCAATCCCGCCCGCAGCGCGGCTATTCCCAGTGGCGCATGCCAGCGATTCGGTGTGGTGATGACCACCACGTCGAACTGCTCTGGCAGCGCCCAGATGTCGTCAGCCGAGGCGAACACGGTCGCGTCTGGATAGGCGGTGCGCGCTCTGCGCTGGCGCTCAGGATCGCTGGTGACAATGGCGGCCACCGTCATCCCCGGCGTGGAGGCGACGAGGGGCGCGTGAAAGACTTCCCCACCAAGGCCGAAGCCGATGATGGCGACTCGTAGAGTGCGCATATTGCGGAACCTCAATGGGAACGAGGGATGCGGCTGTAGCGAAAGCTCCCCCATCTACCGGCTGGGACTGGTGCTGCGGCGGCGCAAGAGCGCGTCAACGATCACCGCCAGGATGAGGACAAGACCTTCGACCATGAATTTGATGTCATTGCCACTGCTCTTGAGATCCAGACCGTTTTGCAGGCCAACGATCACAAGCGTGCCCATAATCACAGCCCAGACCGAACCGCGCCCGCCGAACAAACTGACGCCGCCGATGACCGCCGCCGCGATGGCCTGCAAGAGGAGTGTTGGGCTGACGGCGGCATCGGCATCAGCCGTGCGTGATGCCTGAAAAATTCCGGCTGTGGCCGCCAATACAGAGGTCAAGGCGAAGAGGGCAATGCGAATGCCATTGACGCTGATACCAGCGCGGCGCGAGGCTTCAGAATTACCGCCGATAGCGTAGACATGCTGGCCAAAGGTGGTGAATCGCAGAATGATCCAGAAGATGACGATCAACGCCAGCACGAGCATCGTCATGATAGGTACGCCAAGGTAGCTCTCGAATTGCCAGAGCGCAAGTATCACGACCAGCGCTACGACCCCAATATTGGCCGCCGTCTGCCAGAGCGGCGGAACGACAAGACCCTTGCGCTGGCGTTGTACCCGCGTATAGATGACATATGCGGCGTAGATGACGACTCCAATGATTGGCAGGCCCACTCCCACCGTATCCGGTAAGTAGTTCGCCGCGATGCCTTTCAGGTTGGGGTCAGTAATGATCAGTGTGGTATTTGGCAGTAGCAAATGCAACAGCAAACCTTGATAGAACAATGAGGCGGCCAGCGTGACGATGAACGAAGGCACGCGAATGATTGCCACGATGACGCCATTAATCACACCAATGAGCAGCCCAGCGCCGAGGCCAGCAAGAATCGCCGCCCACCAGGGATAATGATGAAAGACGGAGACCACACAGGTGACGGCTCCGCAGAGATTCGCAACCACTGCCACCGAGAGGTCAATTTCGCCGATGAGCAGGACCATGATGGAGCCGAGGGCGACGGTGGCGATGACATCGCTTTGCAACGTGAGATTGCTGAGATTGCGCGCGCTAAGAAAGAGACCTGAAGTTGTTGCGTTGAAATAGAGCGCCATCAAGATCAGCGCGACGACAACTGGCACTTGTCCGAGATCTTGCTTGAAGAGGCTTCCCAGCTTGAAACCACCAGACGATGGTGGCGTTTGGTCGGTCTTAGGTGATGCCATATCGGTCTTCATTATGCGCCCCTCTTCCCTTGTTCGTGCTGGTGCCCCTGAGCGTTGCCGTTGCCGGAACCATCGTCGCTTGGCGTCGTCGCAGGCCCAACACCGCCCCCCCGGCTATCGGCGTTATCACTGAATTCAGCGCCAGTGATTGCCGCTACCACTTGCTCAGTCGTCGTTGATTTGATGTCGAAGGAAGCGACACGCCGGCCGAGGCGCATGACGATGACACGATCTACCACCTCAAAGACATCCGCCAGATTGTGGGAGATGACCACAACGCCCAATCCCTGAGAACGCAAGCGCTTGATCAGATTCAAGACCTGTTTTGTTTGCGCAACGCCCAGCGCCGCCGTTGGTTCATCGAGTATGACCATTCGTGCGTTACGCAGTATCGTCTTGGCAACGGCGATGGATTGCCGTTGGCCACCTGAGAGCGTGGCGACCGGCGCGCGCACGGAGCGAATCTTGACATCCAGTTGATGCAACACCTCAATGGTGCGGCGTTCCATTTCATTGCTACTCATGAACGGGAGATTGTTGACGGTCTCTTCACGCCCAAGAAAGAGATTGCTCACCACATCCAAATTGTCACAGAGCGCTAGATCCTGATATACCGTCTCGATGCCCAGGTGGTTCGCATCCTGAGGCCGTGAAACGCTTACGCGCCTGCCATCAATGAGATAATTCCCCGAATCGGCGCTATACACCCCGGCGACAATCTTAATCAGGGTGGATTTGCCAGCGCCATTATCGCCCACCAGACCGACGACTTCGCCAGCGTAGACCTCGAAGTCTACGTTTCGTAGCGCCTGCACCGCGCCAAAGGACTTGTTGACGCCTCGTAGCTGTAGGATGGGTTCCATGAAGCGCGCACCCCCTTTGTTCGACTGCCACTCCGCGAGTCTTTGCCCTGACAGGGGCTACGGAATCCCTGCCAGATCCGTCGTTTGTGCCGTCTCGGATATCAGGCTACCGATACGTGAACGGGAAGCAAAAACGCTTGGCTTTGCTTCCCGCTCGATCTGCTGCGTTATCGCTCGCATTCTACGATAAACGCTACCAAGATACTACTATTACGGGCAGGTAATCGCCCCGGCCCCTGAGCCATACGTGCCGGCAGGGATGCCATTGCACAGGTCGGCATGCGTGATGAACCCATCGGCGATGACGGTGCTGGCTACGTTGCTGATGTCTACAGACTCCACCTGCTCCAACACAGACGGGATATTCGTGCCGCTGTAGGCCGTTTGCCCGTTCACGATGGAAGAGGTGCTGGTGCCTTTGCTGAGCGCGGCGACCAGGTCAGCGGTGCCCTGGGCTTCTTTGATGATCGGCTTGTAGACCGTCATGGATTGGTTGCCAAGCAGGATCTGCTGCACGCCCGCGACCGTTGCATCCTGGCCGGTGACCAGCACTTTGCCGTTGAGGTGCTGCGCGGTCAGGGCCTGGATGACGGTTCCGGCCATGCCGTCATTGGCGACATAGGCGATGGCGATCTTGTTGCCATTGGCGGTGAGCGCCTGCTCCATCTCGTTCTGGGCCGCTGGATTGTCCCAGTTCGGGGTGAAGGTCTCATAGGCGGACTTCAGGCTGCCAGCCTGGATTAGCGGATCGAGCACCTGATGCACGCCCTGCTTGAACAGAAGGGCATTGTTATCGGTCTGTGCGCCATCAATGAAGTAGATATTATTGTTGCCGTTGGCCTGGACGTACTGCTGATAATGGGCAGAGATATAGTTGCCCTGGTTCACGCCCACCGAGACGTTGTCGAACGAGACGTAGTAGTCGAGGGACGTGTCGTTGATGAGACGATCATAGGCGATGACCGGCACGTGAGATTGGTGCGCCTGCTGGACAATCTGCGCTGCGGCGGAGCTGCTGTGGGGGGCGACAACGAGAATGCAGTCGCCGGCAGTCAGGTCAGCCTGGGCCTGGTTGAGCTGTGTGGTATCATCGCCGTTGGCGTTGGTGACTGTCACCTGCGCGCCGGGGAGCGCCGTCTTGATCGCCTGTTCGAGCAGCGGATGATCTTTGCTCTCCCAGCGCGCCGACGAAGCGCTCTCTGGGAGCAAGACGCCGATTTTCATGCAGCCCTTGGGGCCGGCGGCACTCGTCGAGCCACTGGTGCTGCCGCAGGCGGCCAGCGCCAGCATGGCAATCAGTCCGAACGAAATGAAAGCGCCAGATAGGGGGCGTTTGAGGCTCAATGGCATGGTCTGATGTTCCTCCATCGGTTCTGCTTCGCAGCAGATCGCAATCGCGCTAGCAACGCTAGCAGGGAAGTCACACGAGCGTTCCGCGGTATTCTGCGGCGCCGATGCCGAGTCGAAATGCCGAGTTGAAAAGAATAGCCAGAAACAGTTCAGAAACTGTAACGAACGAACCCCCACCTCCTCCACGGCGTCGAAGCCGCTGGCCGCTAGTGTGGCGCACTCCGCCGATCTCCTGCTGAAGGGATAGCCGGTGAATGGCCGTGATGTGGATTGACGAGAAGCCAGAACGCCAGTATCGCCGTCACCGATGCGTCATCTGCCTATAGATGACCTGACTGGCTTACGGGCAATGGTACACAACCTTTTTTAGTTAGTCAAGTGGACAAACCAGTTTCGCCGAAATCCAGTGTAAAATGCGCGAAAATACGTACCGTGCGTCAGTTCTTATGCACTGATAGGGCTTTTTTCGCTGACGTGGTGAGCAGAAATACATGCAATCTGGAGGAGTACGACCATGTTTTCGCGTCACCATCTGGCGCGTGAATACAGTGGCTATTTCAGGCATGACGGGCAAGGCGGTCGCTCATACCTGGTGTTGGCAGGCTTCTTTCGCTTGGCGGGCGAGCGCTACGCGAATGCTGTCTTCTGTGCTTTCTTTGACTTAGTTTTGCGTCGTGACTAACCTGTGTCATGTCATGCTCGCCTGCGCCGCAACAGCGGGATATGAAGAGGATGTCGGCTGCTTCGACACGCCTTCCGCTTTGGCTCGCTCCATTTCACCCGTGGCTTCACTCAGCCCGTAGCCGCTTTCGATCAGCTCTTTCAGCCGCTGCGTGAAGCGCGCGGCGGGTGCGCCATCCACAATGTCGTGATCCACGCTGATCGTCAGGATCAGATACTCGCGGGCGTCGGTGTGGCCGTCCACCATGACCTGCTTCTCGCCAATACCTCCCACCGTTAGCATGAGCGCCGTCGGCGAGGAGGCAGGGATGCCCCAACCAGCGCCATTGCCAAACATGCCCACGGACGTGATGCCTACCGTCCCTATAGTGTTCTTCCACAGGCGCGGACGCCTCCGCCCGATTCGGGTGAAGGCCCAGACGAATGAGTTGTACAGTGCGCTTGGCAACAGCGAGAGTAACCGGTATCGTGTGAGGACGCGGCGCACGTCCGCCTTCTGGGCCGCCCGGATTTCGTCATGTAGCTCGCGGAACGTCTTATGATTCGCGGCGCGGATGATGTAGGGAATGACGTACTTCTTGCCGGCCACGTCGCGCTCGATGCGGGTGTTGATGTCCACATCCCCGAACAAGACGAGATGCTTCCCGCCCTGGCGAAACGCTTGCACGGCTTTGTACTCGTCAACGGCTTTGGCCAGGCTGGTGGCGAGGAACGCGGTGAACGACAGGGTTTCCCCGGTCTTTGCCCTGTGTGCGCGCAGCATCGTGCGCGCCCTGGTCACGTCCACTTCGAGCAAGCCGTGGATTATGGGCTTGTGGCGGACGGACCGGTTGGCGGCCGCCGCAAACCGCCAGTATTTCGGGTATGGAATCACCTGCGCGTCGGTATGTCGCTGTTTCATGGTCCGTCTCCTTCCCGCCGGTAAGACAAGGCGTCCGATGCCATCCGCATCGCATCGCGCCCATGAGGATCTGGAATAGAGCATCTGAGTATGGAGTGAACTGCATGGAGGTCACGAGAACATCACAATGGGGCGGCGCGTGCTCACAGCGCGAACAAGGCCCGTGGAATGGCTCGCCATGTCACTTTGCGCGTCTCAGCGCCTTTGGGCACATGTGCCCGCACAAGAGAGACCAGGACGGCGATACGGTAAGACGAACACAGGCTTGCATACGGCGTACTGGCGCTGAGATCGTCTGGAAATTGGCAGGTTGGCGCGAATATGTATGAGATGAGGTATATCTGCACGCGGTGGCACACTGAAGCGTGGCCTATTGCACCTGCCAGACGCGAACGCTCTTGTCGGCGCTCGACGTGACGATATGGGTGCTGTCGGGCGACCACGATACAGCATGCACCCAATTGGTATGCTTCACGGTGAGGAACAACGACCCAGATTGGTGGTCCCAGATCTGCGCAGTCGAATCGGCGCTCGCGGAGGCGACGAATTTGCCGTCAGGCGACCACGCGACCGCGCGCACATAGCCGTTGTGGCCCTTGTAGACCAGGGAGGCTGTTCCCGTGGCGGCATCCCAGATGCGCGCCGTGTTGTCCTGCGCACCGGACACGATGGATTTCCCGTCTGGCGACCAGGCGACGCCATCTACCTCTCCCGTGTGTTCGGTATAGGTGAGCAGCGGACGCCCGGTGGGAGGAACGGCATCCCAGAGTTGCGCGGTCTTATCCGCGCCGCCCGACACGATGTGGAGGCTGTGTGGCGCATGCAGCCACGCCACCGCTTTTACCCCATTGGCAGGTGGTGTGCCCGCATGGTGGCCGGAGTAGGTGAGGAGGTGGCCGCCGGTGCTGGCCCGCCACACATGCACTTGCGCGTCATCGCTTGCCGAGACGATAGACGCATCATCGGGTGACCAGGAAACCGCGTGAATCGCGGCGGTATGGCCCGCATACACGGCAATCGTTTTGCCGGTGGCTGCTTCCCACACATGCACCTTTTGATCTACGCTTCCCGATGCGATGTATTTGCTGTCGCGAGACCAGGCTACCGCGAATACCCAATCCGCATGCTCACTATAGGTCAGGATCACCTTGCCATCAGCGGGGTTCCAAATCTGCACGGTGTGGTCTCGACCACCTGAAGCGATATGCTTGCCGTCGGGCGACCAGGCGACCGCATCCACCTCACCCGTATGCCCGCAAAAGACGATTGTGCCAGATGTTGACGGGACACATGCCGCTTGTGTCGCGGTGGCGGCAGGGGCAATGGTGCTTGTCGTGCTACTGGATTCGCATGCCGACAGTAGTCCGCTGCTCACCAACGCGATGCCGCCGGTCATACCCGCCACAAACGCGCGCCGCGAGATGCGCTGCCCCAGGAATATAGGTAGAACGTCTGGTGTGCGCTGCCCACAGGCGGGGCACAGCGACAGCGGCGAAGTGGTGAGAGCGCCACAGAAGCGGCATGCGCGTGGTGAAGTTTGCATCGTCTCACTCCTCAAAAACGGGCAGATGTCGTCGCGGATTGCCCTATTGGACCTGCCAAACCTGCACGGTCTTGTCGGCGCTGGCGGTGGCGATATGCGTGCTATCAGGCGACCACGCGATGCCATACACCCAGTTGGTATGCCCATGATAGGTAAGGAAGAGAACACCCGCTCTGGGATCCCACACCTGAGCCGACCAATCGGAATTGCCAAAAGCGATCAGGGTTCCATCTGGTGACCAGGAAGCTGCCAGCACGACATCATTTGCGTGCGGATCAATGTAGGTGAAGATGCGTTTCCCCGTCGTCGCGCTCCACACCTGCACACTTTTGTCGGCGCTGCCAGAGACCAGATACGCGGCGTCGGGTGACCACGCTACGCTCTCGACTGCTCCCGAATGGCCAGTGTAGGTGCGGATGATCTTCCCGCTGGCGAGATCCCAGATCCGCACCGTCTGGTCTGCGCTGCCAAAGGCGACGCGCGTGCCATCAGGCGACCAGGCGACCGCGAGTATCTGAGCGAAGTGGGCGGAACAGGTGCGCAGGTGGCCCCCGCTGAGCGCATCCCAGACCTGGACGGTACCATCATCGCCACCAGACGCGATTATCTTGTCATTAGGCGACCAGGCGACGCTATGCACGACCCCCGTATGCTCCGTATAGGTAGCGATAGCTGTTCTACCCGCGGTCGCATCCCACACCTGCGCCGTACCGTCGTAGCTGCCTGAAGCGATGTACCGGCTATCTGGCGACCAGGCGACACTCGAAATCCAGTTGGTGTGTCCGGTGTAGGTGAGCGTGGTTGTGCCGGTGGCGGGATCCCAAACCTGTACGGTCTGGTCGCGCCCACCAGAGGCGATGCGTGTGCCATCGGGCGACCAGGCGACCGCACTCACTTCGCCGGTATGTCCGGTATAGGTCAGCGGCGCGCCTGGCAGCGGAGCGTGACGAGACGCGGGAGCAGCGGGGACAGCCGCCACCACAGACATGGGCGAGGCGCAGGTATAGGGGCTTTGTGGCAGCGCGGGCCGCACCGCCAGGAAATAGGCGAGCACCGCCGCCAGCGGGAGAAGCGCGGCGAGCAGCCATCGAGTCAAGGAGAGGAGCGGTCGTTTGCCACCAGAAGCGGCGCCATTCGCGGCGGGGTCCGGTGGCTTCGCCGCGGTGGCGTGCTCGCGCCTAGCTTCCCGATTCGCTTCCAGACTCAGCAGGAAAAGGATGAGCACCGCCGCACCGATTGCCGCGCTCCACCCTGGATACGTCTGTGCCGCGTTGAGAAGCGAGGCCACTTGCATGCGCGCCGCCTTCCCCCATTGCGCTTTGTCTTGCTCAAATGGCACGACGAGGATGTTGCCAAGCAGAGACGCCAGAATGAAGAGCAGAAGCGTCGAATATACACGTAACGGCCAGCGCAACAATCGAGGAATCCAGGCTGTGGGTGGCGTCTTGTATATCATCGCTGTCCCCCGGCTGCGTTGCGCGAGAGCTTTCCCATCACGTCACTACTACCTGCGCGTGGCTCCTGAGTTCACAGCCATAATACACTATCGCTATGCCCATATGCTAGTGCTATGCCTGGTGAGCGGAATCAGAGTGGGCATCGCAAGGCGCCTGACGCCGCCGACGCTTGCGCTTCTGCGCATAGACGCGCGGCCTTGCCCGTTCGTAGGGTCGCTGCCTCAGCTATCCGCGCGAGGCCGGTTGAGACGGGTAAAACGGTACTGCGCTCGGTGGGTCGCGGCTGGCGCTGGTACAGGATGTGCCAGTGGATGCTGGGCACGAGGTCTGGTATGTCGGGCTTCGCGCTGAGAGACTTCTCAAGGACTACACGGATGCTGCGATTACTCGTGCGCTGGGTGATGAATGCACTGGCATTGCTGCTGATCGCGTATCTCTTGCCGGATATGCATGTGACATTCGGCGCGGCGCTAGTGGCGGCAATCGTGATCGGCGCCATCAACACACTGGTACGCCCCATCCTAGTCGCGTTGACGTTGCCGGTGACGGTGCTGACGCTCGGCATCTTCCTCTTCGTGGTCAACGCGCTGCTCTTCTGGCTGGCGGGCCTGGTCGTGCCTGGTTTCACGGTAGATGGCATCGGCGCGGCGTTGCTGGGTTCTTTCCTCTATTCGATCCTGACCTCGATCATCATTGCCGTGACACGGGGCAATCGCGAGAAACAGCCGGAGGCGCACATTTAGCGGCGCTCTCCGCTGTGGCTGCCAAACATACAAGCTGTCGCAATCATACGCTCCCGCAAGGCCGAAAACGCACTCAATACGCGGGCGGCGCTGGCATGCGCCTTGCATGGCATGACTTCTGCGCCGCCAGCTTTGCGCTTCGCTTCCAGCGCGGGGAGGCAGAGCGCGGCGCAGGGGAAAGGAGAGTGTTCTATGCGAGGCGATAGCTCCCACAACCCAGATTCGGCGTCCCACGAATCGCCTGTCGCCGGGGAGATGGCGGCCCAACACTATGACGATGCGTATCTTCCTGCCGGTGATGACCATGACGACCTCGCAGAGCAGCAGCAGCAGGACAGTGTGCGGTTGACACATGAGGAGGTGCGTGTCGAGTGGGTGGCCGTCAGCGACGACGAAGGCGCGCATCCACCAGGGCCGGACCTCTTCGCGATCAAGGATATCGAAATCCCGCTGATGGGTGAGCGGGTGGTGATCCAGAAGCGGGCGCGGGTAGTCGAAGA
Source organism: Ktedonobacterales bacterium (assembly GCA_030167145.1). GTDB lineage: Bacteria > Chloroflexota > Ktedonobacteria > Ktedonobacterales > JADMIN01 > SMAG-U1939. The sequence continues at coordinate 3,919,853 of CP126532.1, forward strand.
GGTGCGGCTGCATAAATATCTCGTGACTGAGCGGCAGCCAGTGGAACGCTGGACGGCTCCCGATGCGTCCGCATACGAAGGCCAGGATGGCATACCCAGAACCGCGGGAACACCCGATACGCCGCCCCCACCGCTCACGCATTAGCGTCGCATATCCTGCCAGGCAGTGAAATGAGGAAAGAAAGGCATCCGCATATGGTGGCGCCGATTCGTGATGCTGGCAGCACCCTGCTGAGTCTGCTCGATCAGATTCTGGTGTTTCTGCCGCGCGTGTTGTCATTCGCGATTATCCTCCTCATCGGCTATCTCGTCGCGCGCATCGTACGCGGGCTGCTGGTGAAAGGGCTGCGCGCCGTGCGCTTCGATACGCTTGCCGACCGGGCAGGGGTGGGGCATTTTCTGGAGGTTGCGCGCATCCGGCTCGACGCCACGCATGTACTGGCATTGATTGTCTTCTGGTGGATTTTCCTGGCCTTCATCAGCCTGGCAGTGGAGTCGCTGGGCTTGACAACGCTCACCAATTTTACGAATAGCGTGCTGGCATACATTCCCAATCTCGCGGTTGCGGCGCTGATTCTGATTGTGGGCGCGCTGCTGGCGAACCTGCTGGGTGACGTAGTGCGTGGCGCGGCGAGCAACGCGGGCCTGACCACGGCGGCGCTCATCGGGGGCATTGCGCGTTGGGCGGTGCTGGTCTTCGCGTTCATGGCGACGCTGACGCAACTCAACGTCGCGCAGAATATGATCCTGATTCTTTTCACCGCGCTCGTAGGTATGCTGGCGATTGCCGGTGGGCTGGCGTTCGGGCTGGGCGGCGTGGAGACAGCGCGCGGGCTGATCGCGGGCTGGGCGATGGGGCGCATGCTTCAGCCGGGCCAGCGCGTGCGCATCGGCAATCGCGCGGGAACCGTGGTGCGCCATGACCTCAGCACGACGGTTGTGGATGTAGGTGGCGGGCAGATCTCCATTCCCAATGCGGAACTGGCGCATGAGGAGATCACGATGTTGGGTGGCGAGAGCATGCCACCGCGCACACCCGCTGGCGCGGCATAGGTGAGCTAGGCAGACAGCAGGCACAACCCGCATGATGCCACGGGCATTGGGCACGCCCCATAGGCGCGCCGCGTTGTCTACGGCGTGCCAATAGTGCGCCGCGTTTCTTCGCCGCTATAGATGGTGTTGCGTGTCGCTCAACTGGCACTTTCGGGTGAAACGTCACCACTGGGGCGCGAATTCGCTGATAATGGTGGCGTCGTATTGGACGCATCAGATGGTGGGACGCTGGGGTGATGTGTGTCCGGGGGAGGTACGCGGGCTATGGACTACGAGCAAGGGGATCAGGTGTTGTCAGGGTTGAAGGAGCAGCGAATCGTCACCATCGGCGGCGGGACGGGTCCGTTTGCATTGCTGTCCTATCTCAAGCACCACGACTGCGCGATTACCGCGATTGTGACGATGGCTGATAGTGGCGGCAGCTCGCGGCGGCTGATGGATGAGTTCGGCCAGCTTCCCCTTGGTGACCTGCGCCAGGCGTTGGTGGCGCTCTCGCGCAAAGATACGCTCTGGCGCGACCTCTTCGCCTATCGGTTTCGCAAGCCCGCCCCCCGCGCCGAAGATGTCTCGCTAGACGATCTCCCTGGCGCGCGATCACCGAAGCTGGCGGACCAGGCCGGAGTCAGTGGGCACAGCCTGGGCAATCTGATGATCTCGGCATTGCAAGACCTCAAAGGCGGCGATCTGTTGCTCGCCATCCGCGACGCGCAGGAGATTCTGGATACCGCTGGCGATGTGCTACCGATTACCCTTGCCCACACCACGCTCTGCGCCGAGACCAGTGAAGGCGAGCGCATCCAGGGCGAAAGCGAGATTGATACGCGCGGCGAGCGGCATCCGGGGCCACTGGCGCCCATCAGCCAGATCACGCTGCACCGGCAAACGCCGCCATGCGAAGAAGCGATCAACGCTATCCACAGCGCGGATGTGATTATTCTGGGGCCGGGCGACCTGTATACGAGCGTGCTGCCGAGCCTGTTGGTGGACGGTGTCGCGCAGGCCATTCGCGCTTCCGCCGCCCACAAAGTCTATGTCTCGAATCTGATGACCAAGCATGGCGAGACAGATGGCTTCACCGCGTCGCGCTTCGTCGGCGAGATTCACCGTTATCTTGGCGGCCCTGTTGACCGCGTCATCTTGCACGATGGCTCATTTCCCGACCACCTGTTGGATCTCTACGCCGCCAAGCAGCAACATCCCGTGCAGCCGGATGTGGACGCGGTGCGGCAACTTGTGGCGGATGTGGTGGTGGATAACGTGCTCGCGATTCACGGCGAGCATTTCGTGCGCCACGATGCGGAGCGCCTGCTGCGCGCGGCCTTCGCGCCGCTGCTCGTCCCCACGAACGTGCCGTCGCGGTCGTATGAGGGCTAGCCCACACGGCTGAAAAGACAGGGCCGAAGAGCAGCCCCCAACCACTTGACTCCTGCGCCGGTGCGTCCCCTATTCGCTGCTCGTGCTGGCGCGCAGGCCCCTCCGCCAACAGCGCTGTGCGCGTGCTGCACGCCACATTGCCGGTTTCGTGGACCTCCGTAAGAATCCCTCCCAAGCGCCATTCCTAGCCCGTCTGTCTGGCCTGGTTGTCGTTACGAATCGCGCGTGTGTACAGTGTCGTTCATGTGTTGTGCGTAGAACGTCCGTTCTCAGTGTGAGGGAAATCATGGACCCAACAATAGCGGTAGCAGAAGCGCGGGTCTTCCTGCCAACCGCGCTGGCAGAGCGAACCGGCGGACAGCGGATGGTGACGGCGGCGGGCGGAAGCGTGAGCGAGTTGATCGCGGCGCTGGATGCGCGCTACCCCGGCCTTGGTTTTCACCTGTGCTATGAAACGGGCGAGTTGCGTCCATTCGTGAACATCTTCGTGAATGGCGCGAATATCCGCTATCTGCGCGGACTTGAGACTGCTGTGCCGCCGGGGGCGTCGGTGACGATTTTGCCATCCGTCGCGGGCGGATGAGCGGCACACGAGCGGCGCCAGCAACGGCGTCGCCACACCGGGCGCGCACATGCGACGCCCACCACCACGCGGGAGGAGCTACTTTTCAATGGCGAACACGACATCGTATCCCAGCGGCACTGTAATGGTTCTCGCGGGGACGAAACGCGGACTCTTCCTTTTCACATCGCGCGACCGCCAGACATGGACCTGCGAGGGGCCGATACTTAAGGGGCATACCATCTACTACGCGACACTCGACCAGCGCAGCGGCCGCCGGCTCTTTGTCGCCGATAACGGTGTGTTTTTCGGCTCATTCCTGCGCTACAGCGATGACTTCGGCGACACCTGGCAGGAGCCGGAACGCGGTATTCAGTTCTCCGAGGAGAGCGGAGAAAAGCTGAAGAACATCTGGATGATCGAGCCAGGGCGGCGCGAAGAGCCAGGAACCATCTACGCCGGAGTGGATCCGGCGAACCTGTGGGAAAGCCACGATAGCGGTGTCACCTGGGAACTGAACGCCGCGCTGGCTTCGCATCCGACGCGCGAACATTGGAATCCGGGCGCGGGCGGCCTCTGCCTGCACACCATCATCCCCGACTATTCCAACCCCAAACGCATGTGGCTGGGTATCTCAGCCGTTGGCTGCGTGCGCACCGATGATGGCGGCGCAAGCTGGACCTTCGCCAACAAGAATACTCGCGCGGACTTCCAGCCCGACAAATACCCAGAGTTCGGCCAGTGCCTGCACCGCATGGTGCAGCACCCGCAGCAGCCCGACGTGCTCTACCAGCAGAATCACTGCGGCGTGTACAGGAGCATGAACGGCGGCGACGATTGGGCCGACATGCGCGGCAGTTTGCCCTCGGACTTCGGCTTCCCCATCGCGCTCGATCCGCATGCCCCTGAGACGGTCTTTACTATCGTCGAGGACGGCGAAGCGCGGCAGAACGTCACCGAGCAGTTTACCATCTATCGCACGCGCGACGGCATGGAAACCTGGGAAACGCTGACGAACGGCCTGCCCAGCGGCCCTGGCGTGCGGCTTGGCGTGCTGCGCCACGGCATGACCACCGATTCGGCGGACCCCTGCGGTGTCTATGTCGGCACCAACACCGGCCAAATCTTTGCCAGCGCCGACTGTGGCGATAGCTGGCGCTTGATCGCCGACTTCCTGCCGTCTATCTACTCGGTTTCGGCGTTCGTCATCGAATAGAACGCACATCTGAAGGCAAGCTAGAGCGGACATCAGCGTATCGCCTGTGCGGCGCGCCGATGTCCGCGATTTCGTTTGCGTGCGGCGCGCCTTGTGCCTCACCCCGTGCATGTGATTAAATAGGCAGGTTCATTCCAACATCACACGCAAGGATACTTCGCATGTCTGAGCCAACCACCTCCGCGCTCGAAGAGCGCCTCAAAACCGACCTCAAAGATGCGATGCGCGCCAGAGATCAGGTGCGCGTGGATACCATTCGCCTCGCCCTCAACGCCTTCCATCAGGAGGAAGTCGCGCGCACCGACGCCAAACACCGCCAGCACCGTCAGCCGCTCACCGAGACGGACCGCATCAGCCTGATCGAGCGGCAGGTGAAGCAGCGCGAGGAGGCCGCGCAAATCTTTCGTTCCGCAGGGCGCACTGAATCCGCCGACAAAGAGGAGCGCGAGGCGGCCATCCTCAAATCCTATCTGCCAGCGCAGCTTTCTGAGGACGAATTGCGCGCGATCATTACTGCTATCGTCGCCCGCGAAGGCAGCGACTTCAAGAAAGTGATGCCCGCCGCCGTCCGCGAAACCAAAGGACGCGCCGATGGCCGCTCCGTCCAGCAGATCGTCCGCGAGCTAACGTCCTGAACGAGGGTGCGGCATGCGATTCACCGTTCACCCTGATGTCTTCGCCCGTTTCTCTGGCATGCGCATCGCCGTCGCGGTGATGGACGGCCTGGACAACGCTACCCCACGCCCGCCAGTCGAAGCCGCCTGGCGCGAGACGTGCACCCTCGCCGCGTCGCAGGCCGCGCCCTATGGCAACGCGCAGTCGCACCCGCGCGTTAAACCCTGGCGCGAACGCTTCCAGGCGATGGGCGTCTCCGGCAAGGAGTTTCCGTCCTCCATCGAAGCGTTGCTACGGCGTACGCTCAAAGGCGGTGACCCGTTCACCATCAATCCCCTGGTGGACTGGTACAACACGCTCTCGCTCCGCCACACCGTTCCCGCTGGCGCCTTCGATCTGGACCAGCTACATGGGCCGGTTGCGCTTCGCCCGACGGAAGATGGCGACACCTTCCTTGCGCTCGGCGCGGATCTCAGTGTTGCCGTGCCAGCGGGCGAAATCGCCTATGCCGATGGCCACACGATTCTCACGCGCCACTTCGTCTGGCGTCAGTCGCGCGCTGGCCTGATTGCTCACGATACCACCCACGTGCTGCTCGTCTCCGAAGTGCTCGGCGAGGTTGGCGGGGCAGTCGCGGATACCATGCTGGCGGACTTCATCACCGGCGCGAACGACTACTTCGGCATTGCCGCTCACGGTATGGTTCTCGATGCGCAGCAGCCGGTCTTCGCTTGGTAGCCGTTATCGCTAGATCGCCCCCTCAGCCCGCCAGCGCACAATTGTCGCGTCGTCGTAGCCCAGTTCGCGCAGCACTTCGTCGGTGTGCTCGCCCAGCCTCGGCGGCGGCAGTCGCAGCGATGCGGGCGTCTCCGAGAACGCCACTGGCGTATTCACCACGCGAATCTCCCCCGCCGAGGGATGGGTCATCGTCTGCGCCAGCCCCATGTGCCGCGCCTGCGGACTCTCGAACACCTGCCGCATGTCGCGCACTGGCCCCGCTGGCACATGCGCCGCATCCAGCAGCGCCAGCACGTTGGCCACCGGCATCGTCAGCGTGCGCTCCTCGATGGCCGCCAGCAGCGCCTTGCGGTTCCGCACGCGCTCGCGGTTCGTCGCGAAACGTGGATCATCCAGCAGCGCCGCCAATCCCAGCGCCGTCGCGCAGCGCTGCCAGATATCGTCATTGCCACCAGCGATATTGAGATAGCCATCCGCCGCGCGCACCAGATCATACGGCGCAATCTGCGGATGGCTGTTGCCCACGCGCCCCGGCGCTTCACCCGAAAGTAGATAGCTGGTAGCATAGTTGCCCAGCGCCGCCACCGTCGCCCCCAGCAGCGTCGTCTCCACATGCTGGCCGCGCCCCGTCCGCTCGCGCGCAAAGAGCGCCGCCAGAATCCCCTGCCCCGCCGTCATCCCCGCCAGAATGTCGCAGACCGGCAGCCCTGATCGCATCGGGCTGCCCTCTGGATCGCCCGTCACGCTGCTGGCCCCGCTCATGCCCTGCAAGATGATGTCGTAGCCAGGGATATGCGCCTCTGGCCCCTCCTGCCCGAACGCCGAGATCGAGCAATAGATTAGCCGCGCGTTCCGTTCGTGTGCCGCCGCGTAGCCGAAGCCCAGCTTCTCCATCAGCCCCGGCCGGAAGTTCTCCACTAGCACATCGGCGCGCTCGATCAGCCGCCACAGCGCCTCACGCCCGCCCTCGCGCTTCAAATTCAGCGCCACACCGCGTTTATTCCGGTTGCAGCTCAGGAAATACGCGCTCTCCCCACCCTGAAACGGCGGACCCCAGTGGCGGCTGTCATCGCCAACCTCCGGCTCTTCCACCTTGATGACCTCCGCGCCCATATCTCCGAGCAGCATCGCGCAGTACGGACCCGCCAGCGCCCGCGACAGATCCACCACTCGCACGCCTTCCAGCGGCAGCATACCGTCTCCCTATCTCTCTGGCTCGCAGCGAACCCACTACGCCGCATGAGATAGTGTACACCCAGCCGGCCCAAATCGGAGCGCCACCCTCATCCGCCGCAACACAACGCAGCCGCCGATCACCATGACCAGCGGCTGCGAGCAGACTATTCACGAACGGCGTGCTACTTTAACACCTGCACCTGAATCGTCCAGGCAGCCTCGCTATCGATGTCGAGGTAGATATCACCTCCCTGGTGCTCTTCTGTCGAATCACCTGTGTTTCCCGACTTGCAAATTGTATTCACCGCCAGATCAAGCGGCGTTCCATCGCTGCTGTAGACGGTGACGATCACATTGTACTGGCCGAAATAATATGAACTGGGATTGCAAGTCCAAACGAGTTTCCAATCGTCTGGCACACTAAAGATTCCGGTCTTCTTAATGCCGTTGCCTTTGAATTTCTGAACTGTTGTCCACTTTGGAGTTGGCGTTGCTGTAGCTGTGGGAGCTGGCGTGTCGGTTGGCCCAAACGTAGCGGTGGGATAGGGCGTATCCGTAGAGACACTTGCCGATTGCTGATTGGAAGACGATGGGCTGTTTCCATTGAGTGCGAGGGCGAAACTTCCGCAGGCGCAGCAGAGCACCAATACACTGCCTACTCCGATGAGAATCCAGTGCCATGCTTTGAGCCGCCGTTTAGGAGGGGAAGGTGGGGGATAGTACGCACTAGGTGGCTGCGTATTGGGCGGATATGGCATTCCAGGTTGCGGTTGATAGAATGGCTGACTGGGCAGCGCATAGGGTGGCTGACTGGGTGGATAGTCGATTCCGGATTGCTGGGGATACAGCGGTTGGCTGGGTGGTGGATAGAGAGGGTAGCTCGGTGGTGCGTACTGCGGTTGACCAGGCGATGGATAGGCGGGCTGACCAGGATACGGCGTGGGCTGATTGTTGGATGATGCCTCATCCCCTGAAGATGGTTGTGGCTGGCCAGGATATTCGTTATTGGCCATTGGAAAGCCTCCCCCCAATGGATTAGGAACCTTGATGGATGGTTCCACTATGCCGCCGATCACCACGACCGGCGGCTGCGAGGATACCTTATGCAAGCATGCGCTACTTTAGCACCTGGACCTGAATCTTCCAGGCGGCCTCGCTATTGATGTCCAGGTAGACATCACCGCCTTGATGCTCTTCCGTCGAGTCACCTGTATTGCCTGATTTGCAAATCGTATTCACGGCAACTGGATCAAGGGGTGTTCCATCGCTTCCATACACACTTACGATCACGTTGTACTGGCTGGTAAACGACTCCGATGAGGGATCACATGACCAGACAAGCTTCCAATCGTCCGGCACAGTGAACGTACCTGTTTTCTTCGTCCCATTGCCATTGAACGTTTGCACGGTCGTCCACTTCGGTGTGTGGGTCGCCGTGGCCGTCGGTGCGGGAGTATGCGTCGCCTTCGGCGCTCCGCCGGATTGCGTGGATGTGTTCGTCTGGCTTCCACCCGATGAACCGCTACCATTTACAACAGCAGACATCAGCCCGCAGAGCATGCATACGAGAACCAGTCCTGTCACCGCGATACCCCATACCGGCACCGCCACCCGCCGCCGCATCGTCTCTCCAAGGCCCCCGCCCGCTGGCCGCGTCGGAGGATATTGTCCGCCCATCGGCGCTCCGCCATTTGGCGGCATATTTCCCGGTTGCTGAGTCCCTTGTCCCTGTGGATCCTGTTGCATAGTGTGTCCGCTGTCCTCCAAATGTGACCATTGCTTTTCTCGCCGATTTCACTCATCGGCGACCTCAATTAGTCCAATACGGCAGACAGCACAAAAAGCGGAAAATGGAAAACAAACTCGCTGTCTGTCTCTACCATGTGGCAGTGAAACTATAGAGGAATGGCTCAGCTAGAGTCAATCGTTTCGTATCGTGATACGTCAATCTCAGCAATATTACTTGTTCAACTGGGCATAGTTTCAACAGCAAATGAGACGCCGTTCATAGTCGTGTTAATGGTCGGTAAATGTCGGCTGGACTCACTCACGCGCCCAGCGCATATTCCCTTAGGCACGTGTACTGTGCGCCCGCGCGTGACGTTTCGCTCTTCATCACTCGCAGCGCATCCACCGCAAAGCGCGGCCCGCCACCCTGCGACCGCCGCACCCGCGCCGCCAGCCGCGCCAGCGCATCTACGTCTAGCGGCTGTTTCACCCGCGCCAGTGTCAGATGTGGCGCGAACGCGCGCTCCTCGCGCGGAAATCCCCGCGCCGCCAGCTCATCCGCCAGCCGCGCCTGAACTGCCCGTAGCGCCCGCACATCCCCTTCCACTCCCGCCCAGATCACCTTCGGCGCTACCGCTGGCCCAAACGTCCCCAGCCAGCCCAGCGCCAATGTGAACGGCGCACTGTCCCGCGCCGCCGCCTCGGTCGCCGCCATTACCTCCGCCAGCCGTTCTTCATCCAGTTCGCCCAAAAATGCCAGCGTCAGATGCAGGCTCTCCGGCGCCACGAAGCGCACCGTGGGCAGCGCTCGCGCTAGCGTTCCCATCTCGCGCCGCAGCGCCGACCGCGCCTCGTCCGAGAGGTCCACCGCGATGAATGTGCGCGTCATATGCTCACCTCCTATCCGCACGCCATCTCGCCTATCCGCACATCATGAGCACACCTACTTCGCCTGCGCCGTTCCGCTTCTCCGCATATGCAGCAGCGGGAACGGCAGGCCCATATCATCCACGGCAGACCGACCGGCGACCTCGAACCCCATACGGCGGTAAAAGCCTACGGCCTGGTCGTTCTGCTCATTCACATCTACCGCTGTGGCACCCAACGACTCGACCGCATAGGTCAGCAGTCTGCGGCCAATCCCCTGGCTGCGCCACGCCGGATGAATGAATAGCGCCTCGACCTTCGCTCCCTGCACGCCGATGAAGCCAGCGACCTGCCCATCGCCGTCACGCACACACGCCAATACTTCCAATTGTCTGAGGCCATCCTCAACCAGTGGCTTGAGGAACTGGATGTCGGCCTCGGTCAAAAAGTGATGTGTTGCGCGCACGGACGCTTCCCACACCTCGACGACACGAGGGAAGTCCCCAGCTTCTATGGAAGTGATACCGTCCTGCGTCTGTGCCAAGGTCGTAACCCTTTCTTCCGTAACTCTTAATTGCTCACCACGAACCCAGGATGACAGCAAAGGAATGTTCTTCTCATCTATTTCGCCTTCAGCACACGCTCATATGTAAAGCGTTCGCGCGCATCATCCAGATTCCATGTCGCCGTCTCGGCATCCACCAGCGCGGGATACGACCGGCGGATATCGCGTAGCGCGTTCCCAGCGGAATGGCGCACGTACTCGCTTGTGTCGCGGCGCAGCGCTGCCAGCCGCGAAATCGCTGCTTCGGGATGTCGCGCGAAATATGTCCGGCTCTTCGCCGTCCACGGACGCAACCCCTCGCTCACCGCCCGCCGTGCGTTCGGATGCGCGTCCGCGAGCCAGCCATCAATCACCGGCAACGCCGTCTCGTAGTCCACCGCCGTACAGTAGGCATTGAACGCCTGAGCCAGCGCCTCCTGCACCTCCCAATCGGGATCCGGCACGACCCGTTCGAGCAATATATCCAGATTGCCAGGTCGCGCGTCACTGGTGAAGCCGAGCAGATAGACCGCCAGCATTCTTCGCTTGGCTTCCGCCGCGTCCAGCAGTGGCAGCGCCGCCGCAACTACGTCATCCCGTAGCTCGGACGCGGCAAGCTCGCGCGCCAGTGTCCGCACCTGCGACCAGTTCAGCCCATCCAGCGATGGTATCGGTTGCATGCGTTGCCCCTCACCCTCTGCATCCTGATCATCATCATCATCATCATCATCCGGCATCAAAACAAGGATTGAGACATTGATGGAAAGGCCAGCATCGCCTGCTGCCGCGACCAACTCTTCAGGCAAGGTCAATCCACCGTCTTCTTCCTCTCGGATCGTGCTGATGTACAGTTGGCGGTCGCACTGCGAACGGTCAAGATTGGCGAGCATAGGGGCAAGCTGTTGAAGTACCGTAGTAGCGTTTGCAAGCTGGCGATCCTCTTCTGCAAAGATCGTCTCTCGGTCATCAAAAGAGTACAGAGCGCCACGCTCCCACTTCGCCAATTGTAGTAGCAGAACATTAGCGGGCTGGACTCGCCGCCGTCGGTAGCGTTCCCCACGCCTTCGTAGCTCGAACGGCAGCCCCTCCATCGCATGAGCAGCGTTCTCCAGCACATCTAGCTCGCCTATCAAACGCAACGATATATCAAAGTGGCTCATATCGTATACCCGCCTTAATTTCTGCTGAAACTTTGCCTATTGAGCGCCACACGCGCCGCAATTGGGCGTACACTGGATAGTGGGGACACAAGCGGGCAACCCGCGCGACATGTTGCCCCCCACTAAAGGAGCTTACATCATGCGAAAACGCATACTCTTCGCGCTCGGCGGCGCGGGCATCTTCGTCGTAGGGCTGCTCGCGGGCATGATCACCACTGGCGGCTTCCCAGCCTTCGCCCAATCGGCGAACAGCGGCGCCTCCACCGCCAGCAAAGGCGACTACTGCGCGCTCTACATCCAGACGCTTGCCAGCGACCTGAAGGTCTCGCAGAGCCAGTTGAGCGCCGCCAACCAGGATGCCGCCAAGAAGGTCATCGAGCAGATGTACGCTGACGGCAAGATCACCGCCGACCAGAAGAACCGCCTCGAAGGGCGGCTCGGCAAATTGAGCGATCACCCTTGCGCGTTCGTCAAACAGGCCTTCGCGCATCGCGGTGGGGCCACGGCCGCGCTGAAGGGCGCGCACCAGCAGATCGAAACCGCCGTCGCGGGCGCACTGAATGTGTCAGTCACCACGCTCGAATCCGACCTCGCCGCTGGCCAGACGATTGCCCAGATCGCGCAGGCGCAGAAGGTGGACATCAACACCGTCAACACCGCCTACCTCAACGCTGTGAAGACGCAACTTGCCCAGGCCGTCAGCAGCGGCGCGCTCACCCAGGCGCAGTCCGACACGTTCTACAGCCGCATCCAGCAGGCCGTCACGTCCGGACACTACCCGCTGCTCGAGCGCCACGGTAAGGCGTCCACCGCCCCCGCCGCCTAAGCCAATCTCTCATCAACATACATGCCCCTCGGCCAGCACAAATACTGGCGAGGGGCATATCCGTATTCTTATGAGGTTCATCCATTGCTCAGCGCTCAGCGCCGGAAGAGCCGGTCGTAATGCTCTCCCACAATTTCAGAGGGGAATAAGCGCAGCAAATTGAACGCCGCCACGCTCAGCGCCACCCAGTCAATCGTCGCATCCACCGGCAGCCCCATGATATCGAACGCCCAGCCGACGCCAGGAATACCCAACCCCAGCATCTCGGCTGCCGCTTCCGGGAAAAACAATGCCGCCACCAACGCCAGAATACAGGTCACGAAGAACGCCTTCGAGAGCCAGTGGACCCGCGCATCTGAGAGAACTGAGCCGACCAGTGTGAATGTCTTCGGCACATGGAACAGCATGGCTAGTGGGTTTGGCTTGCTGGTCGTTCCAGCGGTTGTTCCGTCTCGGGGTGGCGTCTTCGTGGCGTTCGGCATGGTGATGAATACCTCCGCTAGTCAGGAGCGCATGTCATGGGCTATCCGCGAATCTGCGCGCCAGTCATCTCGATGCGACACGACGGACAATTCCGCCACAGCGCCCACACATGCATGTAAGTGGCATCTCTGCGACGCGAGCGTGATTGCGCTATGCCGTGCCGCGATGCTCATCCGCGTTATGGATAGTACGCCCTTCCTATCCAAAAGTTGTACAGAACGGCCATACAGGCGATAGCGCGCAAAACAGGAGCGGCGCCACTCTCCCTCCGTGTGCCAGAAGAAGAACGACGCCGCTCTGCGCCATGGGATGTGAGAAGCGTTAGACGCTGGCGATGGAATGGGCAGCCGCATTGCCCCAGCGATTCACCGTGAGGGTGGACCCCGCGGGACCAAAGAAGCTGTTGCCCAGATCGAACGACCCCCAGCCCGTCACGGCATCCCACCCAGGGCGGGTGTTGTAGCCATTGACGCCGTCAAACGTATTGTTACCGGAGGTGATGTCGTGGAAGAAGCCGCCCGCAGCCGCGAAGCCGCGATACAGTGTGGTGTTGATGAAACCCTGGCGACCAAACGTCTGGTCAACCAGCGTCAGCATCGCGGCCCACTGTGGCGAACCGGCGCTCGTGCCACCGAAGATGAAGACGAGGCCTGGGCCATAGCCCGACGAACCCCACACCGTCAGCACGCCGCCATTGACATCGCCGTTATAGGCCACGTCCGGCACTCCGCGCCAGTTGGAGCCAAGGTTCGATCCGGTCTGATAGTGCGGGCGCTTGTAGAGCGTGCTGAAGCCGCCGCCACTCGCACCGAACTGATCGTTCCACGCTGTCTCGCCAAGATATTTGCCGTAGCTCTGCGAGGCGTTGAGCGATGTCGCGCCGACGCCAGTCACCAGCGGATCGCTGGCAGGCGTGGAGGCGCTGAGGAACGCCGACGATCCATCACAGGTCGGCTGCGCAGCGCCGTCATCACCAGACGAAGCAAAAACCGTCATCCCTTGAGATACGGCCTGCTTGAAGACCTGGTGCTCCTGCGCCAGCAGGTTGGGATCAGCGCACGACTCGGCCTCGCCGAAGCTCTGCGAAATCACATCGCCGAGGTTGTGGTTCACCGCGTACTCAGTGACGCTCAGCAGATCCGTGTCGGCATTAGAGGGCGCCAGCACGAGGTCAATCGTTGCTAGCGGCGCGATGGCATGCGACCACTCTACGTCGAGCGTGATCTCACCGGCCCAGCCGACCTGATTCGGGTCGTTGGGATCGAACGGCGTCAGGCCGTTGGGGGCGATGATGTTGAGTGTCGAGTTTTGCAGGCCAAACAGGTGATTGAATTGGCTCAGGTCCTGGGTGATCGTCGGGCTTTGATAGGCGTCAATAATGACAATAGTTTGCCCTTGACCCTGGATGCCCTTCTTGAGCACGCGATTGATGTCATAGGCGGTGCGAATTTGCTGCGGCGAGTAACAGCGCACGGGCGCATTGTTTGCCTGGCAGCTAAACAATCCGCTCCCCGACGCTGGCTTCTGGTTCGGTAGCTTGATGTACGGCATATGGCTCTTGCTCAGATAGTGCGCCGTAAACGCCCTGGCGGCATGCGCTGAGCGCACGCTGCTGAGCTGATAGAACGTCACACTGCCGATGCCGAGCAGCACCACTGCCGTGACAATCGAAGCGACGATGCCGATACGCTTCTTGTTGGTCACCAGGATGTCTCCTATTTCCCAAAAAACAACCGCAGATCCCCATGACCTGCTACCTTTTCAACGGGCAACCAGGCGCAAGTATCACGTGAAGAGGTAAAATTAGGTAGTATTACCTAGTCAAAATACACAGGAGTCACCACTCAGCAGGAAGTCGCTGTGTGCGACCGTGAAACGTAGAGGGAATGACCAGCCGCGTTCCGTCCATCCAACCGGCGCGACAGACCGCCGCGTTCCGGTGCTAGCTGGCGCTCGCGTCGGCAGGCGTGACGTGGAGGGTGCGCTCGCGTTCGTAGATCACCATGCCAGGGCCGCCGCCCTTCATGTGGCGCACGTACCGCTGCTCGGTATGATCTACCGGCACAGTGGTCGCCTCGCGCGCCTGGCTGTAGTACGCCGCGAGCGCCGCCGCCTCGCGCAGTGTCGTGTCGGGGGTGGGCCTGCCGCCCGACTTGATGATGACGTGCGCCCCTGGCACGCCGCGCGCATGCAGCCAGATGTCATTGGCGCGGCCCTCTCCGAAGGTCACCGCTTCGTTCTGGCGGCTGTTCTTGCCCACCAGCAGCGTAAAGCCGTCGGTCGAGGTACGCCGCAGTGGCGTGCCGCCCTCAGCGCCCCGGCGCGATTGCTGCCCTTTGCCGCCTTTTCCGCCCTTGCCGCCCTTGCCGCCCTTGGCCTGTTGCTTCTTCCCGCCGCCTTTGGCGTGGCCCCGCGCGTCAGCCTTCCCTTTACCGCGCAGATAGCCCGCCTCAACCACCTCCGCACGCACCTGTGTCACCTCGTCCGGAGTCTCGGCCAGCGCGAGATCGGTGCGCAACTGCTCCAGGCGGCTCATCTCCAATTGATTCGCTTCGATCTGCGGCGGAATCTGTGCCCCCGCGCGCTGGAGCTTCGCGTAGCGCGCATACTTGCGCGTGGCGTTCTCGACGGCGCTGAGCCGTGGATCGAGCGGAATGCTCAACATCTCTGGCTGATCCGCGCCATCGAATGGATTCACCATCTCAAAGGCGCTCGCTCCCGCCGGAACCTCCGTCTGAAACGCAAGCAGCGTATCCGCCTCAACCCGCAGTTGCCGCGCTTCGTCCAGCGCGCCTAGCTCAGCGTGCAGAGCCGTGTCTTTGCGCTGGCAGCGGTCCAGGTTCGTCTGCAACACGCGCCGCAGGTCGCCCTTCGCTCCATCAACGGCCCCGCGCCACTCCGCGTCGGCGTAATAGACCGCGAGCATCTCATCCACGCTCGCCATGTCGCGCAGCGTCGCCGCGCCGTATTGCACTGGACGGTAGACCGCGAATGCTATAGGTCGGCGCTCGTCCTCAGCGCCATAGACCAGTGTGGGATGCCAGTCCCGCGTTTCCGGCAATGCGGCAAGCGCACGTACCGTTTCTGCCAGCGCATCCCAATCCAGGTCCGTGGCTATGGGCAACTCCGCCGAGCCGAAGGCGCGCGCGCACGCCTCGCCCGCCAACTCGCGTCCGAAACCCGCCACATGCATCGCCAGCATGCCGCGCACGTCTGGCTGCCGTCCTTTGCGCCCGCCCTTTACCATTGTATCCGCATTCGTCGCAAGCAACTCCTCCGCCGCCTCGCGCAGTTCATCCAGTGTGACACGCTCACCGTCTAGCCGGGGCAGCGTGGTCCCATGCAGGGTGCGCGTCTGCGGCGGGGGCGGCGTGTATGCCACATTCGGCGCGATCACACGATAGCGGTTGATCTGCGTGCCCACATGCCGCAGCGAGCCTAGGATCATCCCCGCATCGTCGCGCAGAATCAGGTTGCTCAGCTTGCCCATCAACTCGATTACCAGCCAGACCATCCCGCTCGCTGCGCTCTGGCGAAAGCCAATCTCGATCACGCGCTCCCAGCGGGGCTGGCGCAGATCCGTCACGCGCGTGCCCTCCAGATGCTTGCGCAGCAGCATGACGAAGGCCGGCGGCTCCAGCGTGAGCTTGCGCGGCTTGCCCGCGACGAAATGCACCCGCGCGAACTGCGCGTGCGCGGACGTGAGCAGCCAGCGTTTCTGCCCGCCGTTATAGCACTGAAGCGCGATAGCCTGCGGTGTCGGCTGGATCACGTCTTCGATCCGCGCGCCGAGCAGCGAGGGAGCGAATTCGTCGCGGAGCGCCGCGAGCGTGATGGCGTCTAGTTGCACGATCGTTCCTCTCTTCCGGCGCGACGCGACACAAAGCGGGTTTGTAGTATATCATTAGAATGGGCTTTGGCCAGGAACATGACGAGCGCACAAAGGTTGAAGAGGAGCTTTGGCAGGCCGTGAGTAGCATCAGCGATTCCCCAGCGATAGATATGGTAGCGGGCAAGCGCCTCCAGCGTTGCAGCCTCTTGCTTGTGTTGTCCGGCCCCTCTGGCGTCGGCAAAACTACGGTGACCAATGCGCTCGTTTCGGCGGGATGGCAGGGATACGTCTGCGTCACCGTGACGACGCGCCGCCCACGCGAGGGTGAGATTGACGGCGTGCATTACCACTTCCGCACCACCCAGCAGTTTCAAGAGATGGCGCACGCTGGGGAATTGCTGGAGCATGCCGAGGTGCATGGCAACTGGTACGGCGTGCCCGCCTCACCCGTGCGCGAGCATCTGGCCGCCGGGCATGATGTGATCTTGACGATTGATCCGCAGGGCGCGCAGACTATTCGCGGGCGCACGCGCGGAGCAATCTTCGTCTTCCTGGCGCCGGAAACACTGGATGAACTGGTTGAGCGCGTGAATTCGCGCGGCCTGGACACGCCCGAACAGCGTGCGTTGCGGATGCTCAACGCCGAGCGCGAAATGGCCCAATTGCCGCAGTATGACTACGTCATCGTCAACCGGCGCGATCAGCTCTCCGAGACACTCGAACAGTTCAAGGCGATTCTCCTGGCGGAGCATTGTCGCGTGGAGCCGCGCTGCCCAGAGGTCTAGTCGTCCAGCGCACGAGCGACGCCGGCAACGGAGCTGGCTTATCAATGCAGATATGGCCCGCTGAGTGGCCATGCTATAAGCGAACAAGGGAGGCGATTCGTGCAGGATAATGGTTTCGAGCGTGCGGGAACACGTGAACGCAATCTCGGCCTGGAGTTGGTGCGCGTGACCGAAGCAGCAGCCTACGCCGCCGCGCGCTTCATGGGGCGCGGCGACAAGGAGGCCGTTGACCAGGCGGCGGTGGATGCGATGCGCAGCGCGCTCGACGGCGTGGACATGGATGGCATCGTCGTCATCGGCGAGGGCGAGAAGGATGAGGCGCCGATGCTTTACATCGGCGAAAAGGTCGGCAACGGCCTCGCCCCAGAGGTGGATGTCGCGGTGGATCCGGTGGATGGCACGCGCCTGACCGCGCTCGGCCTCTCCGGCGCGATAGCCGTCGTCGCCACAGCAGATCGCGGCTCGATGTACGCCGCGCCACCGGGCGTATTCTACATGAAGAAGCTTGCCGTCGGGCGTGCCGCCGCGCACGCGGTTGACCTCAACGCCTCAATTGCTGAGAATCTTACGCGCGTCGCCGAGGCCAAGAATATGCCCGTCCACGATCTCACGGTGACGGTGCTCGACCGCCCGCGCCACAAAGAGATGATTGACGAGATTCGCGCGGCGGGCGCGCGCATCCGCTTGATTACCGATGGCGATGTGATGGCGGCAATTCAGGCGGCGATGGAAGAATATACCGGCGTGGATGTCTACATGGGCACCGGCGGCGCGCCCGAAGCGGTGCTTGCGGCGGCGGCGCTGAAGTGTATTGGCGGCCAGATGCTCTGTCAGGTGTGGCCGCGTACCGACGAGGAGCGCGCGAAGATGGCTCAGGATGGCGTGGACATGGAGCATGTCTACGGCGTGAATGAACTCATCACCAGCGACAACGTCTCGTTCGCCGCCACCGGCATCACCACCGGCGAACTGTTGCGCGGCGTGCGCTATACCGTCGCTGGCGCGCGCACCCACTCCGTCATGATGCGCGCGCGCACCGGCACGGTGCGCTTCATCGAAGCCATCCACCGCTGGCAGCGCCACGAACCCATCAGCTAAGTTGCCTGGCCGCTTCCCAATCCCCATGGGAAGCGGCATCTTCGTCACACGATGTCCCATCCACCCGCATCGCCGCTTAGCTCGATGGTCCCCGCGCTCTCCACGCGATAAATGTAGGCATTGAGCGCGGTGGCGGCGTCGACGTCGGCGTCCCAAGGATAGAGCGTGGCCGCGCGTTGTGCGGTAGCGGAATCCGGCGCAACCGGCGCAGCAGTGATGACCACCAGCCGGGGATGCGCCGCGCGCAGTACAGCGCCCAGCGGTCCATTTAGGTCCAGCGGCGCGCCTGGGGTGAGCGCCAGCGCCACCACGTCGGCGGATAGCGGCTCGCCAGCGGTGGCCAGCGCGTCCAGCGCGTAGGCATCCGCCGCGCCCAACAGCAGCACGCGCAAACCAGGGGTCTCCAGCCGCAGAATCAAATCGTTGCTGGCGGTGGTATCGCCCTCACCCGGCGGATAGAGCGTTTGCGGCGGCGCCAGCACCCGCAGCAGTGTCGTCGCATCGAGTTGGATTACGTCGCCTTCACGCACCTGCGTATGCGCCGCCCCCGCGCGCCGTGAGGCGTCGAGCCACGCCAGATAGTCCGTGCTGGGATGCGCCATACCCGCATCAGCGGTGTGTGCGATGGCGAAATGTGCCGCCAGATCTTGCAGTCCACGCACATCACCCGTGCGCGTATCGGTCAGCGCCACCAAGTCAAACGAGCGCTGCCAGAGCGGCAGCTTGCCCGCCAGCGCGCTTTCCAGCGTGGGGCCATCCGGCCCGCCATTCACCAGCGCCGTCACCCCCGAAGGCAGGCGCAGCAGCATTGCCTCACCCCCTGGCCCCACGTTCAGGAAATCCACCCGCGCCGTGCGCGCGACCACCGCCGGAGCCGCCGCCCCGCACGAGCCGAGCAGCGCGACCGCTAACAGCGCGACTAGCGCGCGGCGCGAGAGCCGCACATGCCCCGGCGTCCCGTGGCGCGTGGACGCGCCCGATGCCGCGAATCGCCGCAGCAATGGCCACAACCGCCACAGCCCGACGATCACCGCGCCGTAGTAGAGCGCCGCGACGACCAGCGGCGTATTCTGAATCGCCAGCCATGCGCCAGGCAGTCCGGCGCAGACCGCGATGACGCTATCCACGAACCAGAGCAGCGGCCACGTGACCCAGGCCAGCGCCAGCGTCAGCACTGCGCCTACCCCGCCCGCCAGCAACGCGGCCAGCGCCAGCAGCCCGCCGAGCACCAGCAGCGGCGCCAGCAGCGGCACCGTCAGCAGGTTCGCCAGCGGCGCGATGAGCGAGAATTGATGGAACGTGAGCGCGAGCACCGGCATAGTCGCGAGCTGCGCAGCAACCGTCACCGCCAGCGACTCCGCGATAGCGTGCGCGCCCGGCAACCGGCACAGGCGCGCCGCCAGCCACGTCTGAAGCGGTGGCACGAGCAACGGCAGCCCGAAGGTCGCCAGCACGGTCAACTGAAAGCCCGCATCATAGATCACCGCTGGCTCGACCACCACCATCACCAGGGTTGCCAGCGCCAGCGCCGTGAAGACGTTGTAGGCGCGGCCCAGCGCGGGCGCCAGCGCTAGCAGCGCCCCCATGATCGCCGCGCGTATCGCCGCCGGCCCGCCTCCGCCCAGCGCAGCATACACCCCCACCGCAGCCAGCGCAGCAACGGCGCGCGGCCATGCGCCCAGCCGCCGCGCGCTATACGACGCCAGTTCAGCGAGCGTCGCCACCTTCAGCCCGGCGGGCACCACCAGATGGATCGTCCCCGTCGCCGTGAAGAGCGGCAGACGCGCACGCAGGGTCGGCGTCTTGAGTCCCAACAGGATGCCGATCAGCAGCGCGGCTTCTGGCTCTGGCAGCGCGCGCTGGATTGCCTCCGCCAGCCGCACGCGCAGATCGAAGAGCCACGCCAGCAGTGGATTGCCACCGTTACGGCTCTCCACCGTCGCGCGCACGTTGCCCGTCAGCCGCGCCAGCACATCGGGCGCGCTATACCCCGCCCCCGGCGGCGCGAGTGTGCCGCTCAGTTCCACAGCATCGCCATACGCGGGCGCGAACCAGTCGTCCGGCCCGTTCACCGCCGCCTCGACCCGCCCCACCGCCCGCTGCCACGTTTGCCCGCCATCCAGACTAACCGCTGTTACGTCCACGGTGAGGAAACGAAAACCCGCGCGCAGATCCGGCTCCGTCGCCACCGTCCCACGCAGCCACGCCGCTTCGCCGTGCGCCAGCCGCGAGATCGCCGCCGGATCGAATGATGGGTCAGCCGCCGCCGCGCGCGCCGCGCCCAGCGCCACGAACATCCCCAGCAGCCCAGTCACCAAAACCATCCGCAGGCCAGCGCGCGGCGACCTCCGCCCAATCAGCGCGGCATTGACCCACACCGCGCCACAGATGAGCGCCAGCGCGAGCCACGCCCATGGCAGCACCGTCGCCAATACGCCAACGCCGCGCAGCACAATGCCCGCGATCAGCGCCGCCACCAGCGCCACCAGCAGATAGCCGCCGAAGAGTGGACGCTGGCGCACTCCCACGACGGGCGGCGCGGATGGGCTGGCAATCACCAGGCTGCCCTCCTCACTGCTTCATCTATCCGCTGAACCCAAGGTGGGGCGGACATTCCCGTCTGCCTGCTGGTGGGGCGGACATTCCTGTCTGCCCTCCCCAGCTCACCAGCCACCTGCGGAACCTGAAGCGCAGTATAGCAGGGCAGAGGCGCGCCGCAAAGTCGCTCGTGACACGATGCTCCAGAAACCCAGTAGCCTGGAGCTTGCTACTCATGCCAGATTGTCTTGAGCCGATGGGGGAAACGCATCAGCGTTGAGACCAAGATGAGCTGCGGCTTAATGTGCTTTTCCAATTCAGGATGGACACCGGCCTGACCCGAACCCGCGCAGGCGGGTCTGGCGGCCGGAGGCCATCGCGGCGCGTTTCAACCGCCTGTTCGCGCCGCGTACATCAGCTAGCTTCCGAAGAGCGCCGAGCGTGGCGGCGAGTGTTGCGCCGTCTCCAGATACCACTGCTCATCGCCCAGAATCAGCACTTTGTGCATCACGATCACATCGTCGTCTGGCAGCGTCTCTGCCGCTTGCACACAGAGCCGCTCGATCTCCACGCCATCCTCGATCACCGATACTTTGTCTGGCTGAGCGTATACTCGGTACACTCGCCGCGGATTGCTGGGACTCACGATGTCCAGATACTCATGCCTGATGAGCTGTGCATACTCGCGGTCGTCCAGATGACTGGCGAGCAACGCAAACGCTCGCCGCCTCGTCTTTTTGCCAGAGCCAGACATCGCTAGCCTCCAAAGACCGGCGGTATAACCACGATCTCACGCGCGTCGCGCACCAGGCGATCCGTGCGCACGTAGCGGCCATCAGGAAGCGCAATATACGCGCGTGCGCCGCGTGCCCATCCCTCAGCAAAGATGCGCTCAGCCTCTGCAATCGCCGCCAGCGCCTCTGGATCCCCAGACTCCGCTGCGCCACTATCCCACTCAAACTGCGCGTCCCCCTGACGCGACAGCACACGTAACATTCCCATCAGGTTTCTCTCCCTCTGCCCATCTACCCAATCTCTTGCACCACTAGAGATGTGTATGTGTATGCGCCATCTCGCTTGCTGGTGGCGCATGCCAGACCAGCTACGAGACAGCGCGCCCACATCCCCTGCGGCGGAGGACGGGAGCGACACGAGCGGAAACCCTGGCGAATCATCCATTTGGCAGCGATCACCTGCTGCTGGCGACCACGAACATCTCGCATAAACTCTGACCTTTAATCTTAGGTCAAAGGTCCGCGTGCGGCGATACATGGCGCAAAAAGTGCTGGACAGATCGTGATCGTAGGTGTACGATCACAACATGGATGCGCCAGCGCCGTGTATACGGAACCCCTGGCCTTCCCCCGGTCGTTCGTGCATCTAGCTTGCAACCCTGGAACACGACGACCGGGTCCCCTCGACTCTGATTTCCCTCGTTCTACGTGCTCGTGCGCCTCAGATACGGTCTGAGACCCCGTTGACCTCCTTTTTCGGCGGGTAGCTGGCTCGAAATCTCCGCCATCGCTAGCAGGCGATAGGCATCCCGCCACAGCCCGACGCATGGATTGGCGGGAAGGACAGAATCGTCGTTTGTGTCAGATGTTCGATTAGCATCGCAATACAGACGACGAAGAGATACAGCGCAAGCAATGTGGGCCAGCGCACTCTAACCACGCACGCTGTCGCCATTGGCGTCACTGCCTTCCGTGTTACTCTGGCACGATGGTTCATCATTCAGCCTCCGTTCATGTCTGTCGCTAACGCATGAGTCCACTACACAACACTAAACGCGACGTGCGAACAAAATATTGGGGTGTTCCCGTGCTGGGCTAGCTCACGTGCATCTCCGCATCGAGCAGCAATCCACGCCGTGCCCAAACCCCCCAGACGACAGCATCTCCGCGTGACTGCGCCTCCATCGCGTAGCGGTAGCAAGATAGCGCAGATTCTCTCTCACCACGCGACGCCCACTCCTGGCCTAACGCTGTATAGGTCTGGCAAAGGAGTGATGAGTCTCCGATCTTGCGCCCCACCCGTTCGATCTGTTCATACTTCGCCGTATGATTCGCGCGCTCTCCAGCCAGGCGTTCAAAGCGGAACGATGTCAGTAAGAGCAAACCCCTCACCGCCTCAGATTCCGCGTCGCTCTCAGAGAGAGCGTTTCGTGCTATAGCAAGCGATTGTTGCACATAGGGTTGGGCTAGCCGGACAAACACCTGACCCTGTTCGGGCTGTTCGTTCGCGGCCAAAGATTCGGCAATATCGAGCGCACACTCCGCCACGACGGAGCGCAACTTCGCGTCATGGACTGTTTCAGCGCCAGGTGCAAGATCAGAGTAGACTTTCGCTGCGGCAAGCGCATAGCGTAAAGCGCGGTCGGGTTGACCGCTCCACCGATACAACAGCGCCGCCAGCCATTCGATGGAGGCTGCCTGAAGCTGGCTCTCTGGGACGAGTTGAACGAGGCGCCTGGCTTCGGTGATGTGATCGGTCACTTGTTCATACTTGCCGAGAACAAACAGGTAATGCGCCAATAAGGTAAGCGTATGCAACTCGAAGGACGGATCCACCGGCTCGCCTTCTTCAGACAGCGTGCGGACGGAATCAAGCGCGATATCAAAGTATTCCGCCGCCGCGCCGCAGTTCTGCACCGCGCCGTTCGCCACCCCACTTTGGAAAGCAAGCTCAGCAAGCGCGCCTACGTCTCCCAGCACACAGGCGATATCCTGCGCCTCATCTAGCCAGTTCATCGCGTCACGATACGCTGAGAGCGCGCTTGCGGCAACTGCCGAAACATAATACATCCTCATCCGCTGTCTCGCCGACATCAGGCCGTTCATGTTGTGCTGCGCCAATTGCCCCGCCAATACATAGTTGCCTTCCTTGATTGCGAAATACGCCTGGCGGAGGGATTGAGCAATTGCGAGCGAATAATCTGCATCTAGATGGGATTGGGCGTCGTCGGGCACATTGAGTGCGCTCTGCATCTGACGGCTGGGCGCTGGTACTGAGGTAGGAGTAACAATCTTTGGGGGAGGAGTCGTGGCAACTACAGGCGGCTTGACATCGGTGGCGTGTCTCTGAGCCTCGGCAATGCGATCTTCTTCGTCCCAGAGCGCCTGGAGTTGTGGCGAGATGGTACGCGGAGCCTCGCGAACCCAATTGGCAAGCACCTCCGGAGGAATCGCGCGCAATGCCTCAGCATCCCAAACTTCCAGTAATTCAGGTGAGAACGCGGGCGAGCCATCTTGAGGCAATGCCTCTGAGAACGCGGGCGAGTCATCTAGAGGCAATGCCTCAGAACAGAGATGCTCGCGCAAGGCGGTAAGCGCAATGGGCGAGAGCGACTCCAACACATCTGGCAGCGACTCGCTTGCGCTATGCACAATCAAATCATCTACGACCAGATACATCAGGCGGGCTGTACGGCACGTCTCACATTCAGCAAGGTGCGCCTTGAGCGCGCATTGCTCATCGGGCGCGAGGTCTTCTGGATCGCGTGTGGCCACCAGATGTTCCCAACCAGAGCAAGGTGATGCGACTGGTAGCTGGCCTGAAGCAACTGGCATAGACATCATGCTATCTAAAGAACTTCGCATGAGCGGATCGAGCGCACTGCTCGTGTCAGCGCCCAATGCGCCGTCTGTGTCGTATGTTCCCATCAATCTCCTACCCTTCACTCTGCTGAGCCGATGTATCATCCTTGTCTAGGAGCATCCGCACTTGCGCAAAACGATCAAGGACAACGTCGCCCTGAGCATCGAGTTTATCCTTGATGCGCAAGAGATCGGCGATTTGCACGACGGTATAACCGTGCGCCGCCAGATAGCGGCACAGCGGCTCAGCGAACGCCTGCCAGGCCTTAGTTATGTATCCGCCTACTGCTCCACGGCTAATGCGAAGCCCAGCGGCAATCTCCTGATAGCTTAGGGCAAACACGACGGAAAGAATGTAACAGTCGCGCTCGCGCGGGCCGCGCTTTTTGAGTTCCGCGCGTAGCAGTTCCGCGAGTTCGGTCAATATGCCTTTTTCACCGGTTGCCTCTAGCAACGATCCCAGATGCTGGCCAATAGGTGGCGATTGCCGCACCTGCCTGGAAAGGAGATCAGAGAAAGCCGCATCGTGTCTCAATTCGTCCCAAAAGCTTCGGGCCGCTGCTTTCTCAGGAAAGACATCGCCCATGTTGTCTAAGGAGACAAATGTTGGACGGTGATCAGGCGCTGAGCGACGCGGGTAGCAATCACTCACCGCGCTGTTCACGACCGACTCAACGTATGCCCAGAATGTTCTGCCGGGGAAGACCTCAAACGGTGTGCCGTTACGCAGTCGCTTCCAAAGACGTATTTCTGTGTTTGCGGTGGCTTCTCTCGCTACCTCCTCCCGGCTCCTATACAACCTCAAAGGATCTGCGGCGGCATTCCACTGCCACAGCGCGGAATAGCTGTATGCATAAACTGGCATGTGATAATAGCCCATCAAGTCCCTGTCAAATATCAGCCGCGCAGCTTCGACCTCCGACGTCTGAATCGCTTTCAAGATCTCAGGGTCACGAGGACGCGGGTTTGGGGGTGGAAATCGCCAACTCATAAGCATGCCCCTGTGGTAGAACCGACTGCGCATGATAGGTGAACTCGCGGGTGAGTCCCATCATCCACTCTATAACGGCAACCCATTGGAATTTATTGGGGGGATGGCGGCAAAGTAGCGAGGAGAAAATGTAGGCCACATGGCAATCACCGTTTTGATTTCCTATATTTCTCGCCCAGGAAAATGGGCCAAACCACCCAAAATGTGACATCGCGTGCAAAATGCGATACAACGTAGCGCAACGACATCGCTTCAGAAAGGCGGCGACACATGCGCTTACGTTCCGGGCAAGCGGCCCCACTGTTCGAGGTCGCGGACATCTATGGCCGGAGAGTCCGGCTGGCCGACTATCGCGGGCGCAAGCTGCTGCTCGCGTTCTATCGCGCCGCCGTCTGCCCGCTCTGCAACGTCCGCACCTTCCATCTCATCCGCCGCTATGAGGAATACCAGAGGCGCGGCATGCAGATCGTCGTCTTCTTCGAATCATCGCCCGACCTCGCCCACCACTACCTTGACCGCCTCCGCTCGCCGTTCCCCATCATCGCCGACCTCAAGCACGAAATCTACGACCACTATGGCGTTGGCGCGTCGCTCTTCGGCGCGCTGTGGGCACGCCTGACCCGGCTCTCGGTCTATCGCGAAGCCGCGCAACGCGGCATTGGCGGTAACGCCGTCCAGAACATCACCCAGATGGATGGCAAGCTTGGCCGTCTCCCCGGTGACTTCCTCATCGGCCCAGATCTGCATATCCGGCGCGCATACTACGGCAAAGACGCGGGCGATTTCCTGCTCTTCAGCGAGATAGATGAGTTTGTGGCTGCCTATCCGCCGCATTCCAGCGCCACCACCGGCAGTCCGTGGGCGCCACCGCCCCCGCGCAACCCCGCCTATTGAGTATCCTTGCCCACTTCGCACTGGCCGCCGCCTACGCTTTCCCCCGCGCCAGCGCCAGTGCCTTCGCGCGGCCACCCGTCCGTTGCGCCGCCAGGAATCGCCGTAGCCCGCGCCCATAGAGATCATCACGGCGTGTCGCGCGGACAGCCATATGCTGCTCGCCACTGGCGACTAGTGCGCCATGCGCCGCCCACTCCGCGAATCCCTCGCAAAGTTCCGGGTCACGCACACCGGGCGCATACTCAGCCTGCCAGGCATGTGCCAGTTCATGGACGAGCGTGCCGAGCAGCAATTGGCGTGGCAGCCGCCGCTCGACATAGATCGCGCTGCCCCCATGCGCCGCAACAAAAAAGCCCAGCACATGATGGCTTCCCGTTCCAGGCGCTTCACCACTCGGCAGATGCAGATGCTGCTCGTACCTGCGCCGCACCTCGCCCATCTCGCGGCGGCTCACCACCTCCAGGCGTGGCATTTGGCGCAGTGGCGCATCCACTAGCCGCGCGAATCGCTCCGTCGCCTCGGCATACACCTTGTGGGCATCCGTCACCTCGCGCACCATCGTCGCCATACAGCGCTCGCAGCGATATAGCCCGTCTGGTTCAGCCTTCGTGCCCTTGCCCACCGGCACACGGCAAATGTCGCAGCGCGGCTGCTGGCGCACGCACTGCTCGCAGAAGTTCCGCACCGGCGTCGCTTGCAGCATCTCCTCGAAGGTCGTCCAGGAGCCAGCAATTGGCCGGTGGCAGCCGTCGCAGCGTAGCGCGCTCTGCCAGCAATCGCCGCAGAGCCTCGGCTCGCCACCTCGCGCCGCGCGGGCCAGCGACGCATCATCCAGTGGCAGATTGCAGCGAGCGCAACGGGGGCGCGTGGCCTGGCACGTCGCACAGCAGACCAGGCCATTTTCATAGCGATAATATCGTCCGGCAAGCCCCTGCCCGCAGAGGTGACAGAACCGCGACCGCTGCCCCGCTGTGCCCCGTGCCTGTGACATAGACGCTTGTCTCCCGCGCTTCTCGCCTTCGCTCTACATGTACGCGCCATCTCTGGCGTGGTTGGCGCGCTTCGCCTTCCGCGCCAGTCTATTTCCGTCATAGGAGCATACTGCGCATGTGTGTACGGCAGCATACCAGATGCGGAACGAGTATGCGAGATACTGACATTCTTTCAGGTAATGAATCAGCCTACCCCGGCCCTGCCAGCGGCAGACCAGGGTAGGCCGATGTTTCGCATGGCGCCTATTACGCCAGCGCGGGCGGCGGCGCGGCTACGCCAGCGCGGGCTGTGGTGCGGCGGCCTCCGTATCCGCTGTGGGCGCGCGCCGTCCGCCGGGGAGCCGTTGCGCCAGCCCCGTGACGATCAGCGGCAGCGCCAGCGTGGCATCCAGCGCCAGCGCCGCATGCCGCGCGCCGTCCGCTAGCGTCCGCGCCGCTCCCAGCGTCACACTTCCGGCGAGTGTCGGGGCGCTCATATTCAGCGCCGCCACCACTTCGCGGGCCTGCGCCAGCAGCGCATCCGCGCTGCCCTCACCCACGCGGATCACGCCTAAACGCGGCGCCTGCGTTAGCAGCCGCGCTAGCGCCATCACCAGTTCGTTTGGATCGAGTGTCAGTTCCTTGCCGCGTGCCCGTGCCGCCACGAGCAGCGCACCGAACGCGCTCGCGCTCAGGTCCGGCGCGAACACGCGCACGTCCCGGGCCGCAGCCGCCTGCAGCAGCCCCTTGCGCGGCGCGCGGGTCGCCAGTTCCGCGCCCAGCAGTCGCCAGAGGTCGCTACCGTTTGCTACTGTCTCTGGTTCTAGCCGGTCCAGGAACGCCGCGACAAACGCTGTCGCCGCCGTGCGGCCCTCGTCTGTCGCCACCGGCCCATCCTCATCCGCGAAGTGGACATGGCCCAGCGCCTCGTAGACATCCGCGAAGAGATCATCCGCGCTGGCGATCACCAGATCCACGTAGCCATGCTCCACCGCATACACCAGCGTCTCGCGCATGCCGCCCGCGATCACTGGCGTCGAAAGCGCCAGCGCCACCCGCGCTTCGGCGTCGCGCGCCAGCGCCTCCCATAGCGTTAGGCTGCGGCCAAGCTGCCGGGCGGGGCCAGCCACCGCGCTGAGCTTATCGAGCAGCCCGCTCACCGACGCGGTGGGGTTGACCTGCACCGGCTCGCTCACCGCCAGCGGCTGTCCATCGCGGCCCACTGGCGCGTGCTCTGGCTGCGACAGCGCCACCACCTTCGCGCCGCCACGCGCGCATGGCTCGCATTCTGCCTCCGCGCCGTAGCTGCCCACATCCGGCGTCACACCATACTGCGGCCAGAGCATCTGCCCGGTGGCCACCTCGCCAGCGGTGTGGCGTGCCAGCGCCGCATCGCGCGCGTTCTCTATCTGCGCACCACCCAGCGGCGCATCGGGTAGGGCTGGTTCTTTGCTGATGATGCCCGCTTGCAACCGCGCCTCCGCCGCCGCGATGAGTTCATCCGTCGCGCCGAGCTTGCCATGGTGTGGGCCTTTGAACGAGAGGCCGCGCTGCACCAGCATGCGGTCCATTTCTTTCACATCGAAGGCGTTCTTGATGTACTCGATGGCCAGCTCGTGGTCGAAGTTTTTGCACGAGAAGATGTCCATCGTGAAGTAGTCGAGTTCGGGGAAGGTGTGGATGGCGATGTGGCTCTCGGCAATCACCACGAGGCCAGAAACGCCGGAATACGCGGGGTCGGGGGCCTGGTACTCGAACATGTACGGGCCGCCGATTTTAGTCATGCCAATGGCGGTGGGGTAATCGTTCAACACTTGCTCGACAATGTTGCGGTCGGCAAGCCTCTGCGTGTCACAACGGGTTCCATCAATAATCAGGTGTGGTCCGAACACTCTTCACTCCTCTTCATGCGGCAGGTAGCGCCGCTAGCTGTCTCCGCTCTGGAAACAGGCGATGTACCAACTGAGATAGGTTCCAACGAGTGTGCCTCGCGCGAAATGCAGCGTGGTGGCACTACCATCGGTACTCATACAGCGCCTTTCTCTTCATCGAACTCCCTACCCAAACGGCGCAGCCTCAATCAGAGGCGCTGCGAAGCAGCCCCTCTGAGTCGTTCCGAAGCGGGCCGCGAAGCGCCCATGCTGGACGGTTCGAGGAGGCGGTTCGACGTACCGCACCGCTACGCAAGGCGGTCCCCCGCGCAGCCTAGAGAATATACGTATGCGCGCACGATAAAGTCAAATAGCGCATGATGACCCGACGGCAGACACGCGGCGCGCCGCGATACAATATATCCACGAAACATCTTGTCCCAACACTGAGGAGTCACCTGATCCCACATGAGCGATACACCCACCTCCAGCGCGGCACAGAAGTACGGCCAGCTCGAAATCGAGCGCGCCGAGCTTGAGCCGTGGCCCAACGCCAACCCAGAGCGCGACTACATCGTCCACTTCGAGATACCCGAATTCACCTGTCTCTGTCCGCGCTCCGGCTATCCCGACTTTGCCACCATCGTCATAGACTACGTGCCCGACGGCTACATCGTCGAGCTAAAGAGCCTCAAGCTCTACATCAATCGCTATCGCGACCAGGGCATCAGTCACGAAACGGCGACCAACAAAATCCTCGACGATCTGGTCGCCGTCCTCGCCCCGCGCTGGATGCGTGTCGTTGGCGAATTCAATGTGCGTGGCAACATCAAGACCACCATCTTCACCGAACATGTCAACGACGGCTATACCGGCCCGCGACCAGAATACCGCCGCCCCACCTTCACCGGCATCTGATAGCAGGAACCGTTGCGTCATTCTGTATATTGTGGGCTACCGGTTGGAGCACCCGCAGAGAGAAGTGGTCTGGTGTGATGGGGCCACTGTGTGGCCCGTTCTATATCGCCACGGCATTCATCCGCCCAGCATCGCAAAGGAGAGTCCCACATGGGTGTAGACGACAAGAAGATGATGAAAAAGCCCGCGAAGGCGAGCACGGGAGTGACAGCAGAGGAAAAAGCCGCGATGCGGGAGCTTGTCCGCGAGCGGAAGGCGAACGCGAGCAGAGAGGAGTGGGAACGCGACCTGCATGAGAAGATCGCCGAGATGTCGGCGTCTGATCGCGCCATGGCCGAGCGGTTGCACGCGATCATCACAGCCACCGCGCCAAGCCTCACGCCGAAGACGTGGTACGGGATGCCTGCCTATGCCGACAACGACGGTAAGATCATCTGCTTCTTCCAACCCGCGGAGAAGTTCAAGGCACGGTATGCGACGTTCGGCTTCAACGACAGCGCGAAACTCGACGACGGCGCCATGTGGCCGGTCGCCTTCGCGCTGAAGGAGTTGACCGCCGCCGACGAGGCGAAGATTACCGCCCTTGTGAAGAATGCCGTGAGCTGAACCTATCGTGCCACTCGCTGCGCACGCGTCGGGGGGGCGCTTATTCGCGCTCGTCACTGCTGACGAGCCGCGCGACCGCCCGCGCCACCGGCACGAAGGCGACAGCCCCTGCGGCAACTAACACCGCCAGGGTCGCGCGCTGGCGCGTGGTGAGCGGCGTTGCATGTATGCTGGACGCGAGTGCGTCCAGCCGTTGCCGCTCTGCCGCGTCGCCACGCTCATGCTCTTGCTGCGTAGCATCGTCTGCCAGCGTGCCAAGCGGAATACCCTGCTTCAGTTCGCCTTCGAGCACATAGCCATGCCCCGTCACACCCGACTCCGCATAGCGTGGCGGCTGCTGATCGTGCTTGTGCTGTTCGCGCACGTGCTGGATCGCCGCTTCGGTGTTCGCCATCGCTGGCGCGCCCTCGCGGTTCTGCAAATCCTCCTGCGGTTGCCCCGCCGTCGGCCCCGCCGCACCGCGCGTCGTATTGTGCGCCTGCACCTCGTGCAGAATCGCATCTATCGGCGCTGCCGTCTGGCGCTGTCCCGCGCTCCACGAATTGACCTCCGCGCCGAGCAGCAGAATGAATGCAAAGTAATAGAAGAAAATCAGAATCACCAGAATCAGGCCAATGGTCGAAGCGTAACTCAGCGAACGCAGAAAGATGTTCTGGTAGAGCGGAAACAGCAGTTCATACACCACCAGCAGCACCGTCGCCAGCAGCGTTCCCTTCCACACCTCACGAAATCGCACCGGGCGATTGGGCACCACCACATAGATGCCGCTGAAGAGCAGCAACGCGAAGAGAACGGCGATGCCTATGCCGATTGCCTGAAGCACGAAGACTCCCACCGGATCGGTCTCGCCAATACTCAATGCGCGCAACACTGTCGGCGCCACCAACGAAATCAGGATGATGATCGGAATGGTGAGCGTATAGAACAGCAGCATCGCAATCGCCATGGCACGTTGGCGCACCGGGTCGCGTCCGCGCAGGCGGAAGATCACGCCAAAGGCGTTCTCCAATGTGATGAACAGGCCGGAGCCGGTGATGATCGCCAGCACAATCGCCATAATCAGCGTAAACCCGGCATCGTGCGTCAACGCGCGTGTCGCGGCGGCCACCACCGCATCGCCGCCCCCTGCTGCTCCCCCCGGCATCGCCTCAGCGATGATATGTTCGAGATGCGCCTCACTGTCGGGCGCAATCGCCCCAAGGATCAGCCCGCCAATCGCCACAATCGCTAGCAATATCGAAAACATGGAGGTCATGAAGACGTAGGCCAGCATCGCCGACCAGTTGAAGATCCAGTCATTGTTGATCTTGGTCCAGAAACCGATCAGCGGCGAGACACGCTCCTCCACGCGCTGTGCCTGCGCCACGAGGCGTTTGCGCCGCCTACGCCACGTCCTGCGTTTGCGCTGCTCGCCATCCTGCGGCGGATTCCCGGCCACGGCTGCCATACTGATGCTCCATCCCGCTCAGCGCGTCTATCCTCACGTCCTCATGCGCTGGTCATCGCGCCCTCACTGTGCCCGCACTGCCCAGTTCAGGTACAAAATGTGTGCCAGCCGCTCCGCCACACTCGCTCCTTCCGTCCTACCCAATTGCAGGAACGCATGGCTGGTGCCACAATAGACCACGCGGCGCGCTCGCCAGCATGTTCGAGGAGACACTACATGGCCCACGATCCCCAGGCAGACGTTACCCCCGACACACCGGCCAACGCCGTCACCATGCGCCAAGACGGGCGCATTGCTGAGCCGCCGGGCGACTGGGTCGCGCCCCCCGCCGTCGCCTATGTCTCGCCCGCCAGCGTGCCCGCGCCGGAACATGATCTCAGTGATCCCGACCTGCCCTACTGGTTGGCGCTCAACCGCGTGAAGGGCATCGGACCGGCACGCTTCCGCCTGCTGCTCGACGCTTTCGGCACAGCCGAGGCCGCCTGGGCCGCCGATGCGCCCGCGTGGGCGGCTGCCGGACTCGACGCGCGCACCGTCGCTTCCTTCGCGCAACAGCGGCGGCACATCGTCCCCAACGCCGAGCTAGAGCGGCTGGTCAAGTTGCGCGTGGGTGTGCTGCGTTTCACCGACCCTGCCTATCCCCGGCTGCTCCGCGAGATTCCCCTGCCGCCGCCTCTGCTCTACATTCGCGGCGCGCTCATCGCAGAGGATGATTGGTCCGTGGGCATCGTCGGCACCCGTCGCGCCAGCGCCTACGGACGCCAGGTGACGGAACGGCTCGCCACCGAACTGGCGCAGCAGCGTATCACCGTCGTCAGCGGCTTGGCGCGTGGCATAGATACCGTCGCCCATACCGCCGCCCTGGCCGCCCCTGGCCGCACCATCGCCGTGCTCGGCTGCGGCCCCGATCTGGTCTACCCGCCAGAGAACGCCAAACTCGCCGCCCGCATCATCGAAAGCGGCGCAATCATCACCGAATTCGCCCCTGGCACCCAGCCCGAAGCTGGCAACTTCCCCGCGCGCAACCGCATCATCAGCGGCCTCTCACTCGGCGTGCTCGTCACAGAATGCCCCGAAGATTCCGGAGCCATGATCACCGTCCGCTTTGCCGCCGAGCAGGGCCGCGATGTCTTCGCCATCCCTGGCAATATCTACAACCGTTCCAGCGCGGGCGCAAACCGGCTGATCCAGGATGGCGCGAAGCTCGTCATGGAAGTCAACGACATCCTCTCCGAACTCAATCTGCATCTCGCGCCCCAGCAGATGGAACTGAGCCAGGCATTGCCAGAGAACGACACCGAAGCGCGCCTGCTGGCCGAGATGAGCGCCTCCGCCGAGCCGCGCCATATAGACGACCTCTGCCGCGCCACTGGCCTGCCCGCCGCCACCGTCTCTGGCGCGCTTGTCATGCTCGAACTCAAAGGGCTGGCGCAGCTTGTCGGCCCCATGACCTACACGCGCACCCACTGACACGACCCGATGCTTGGACCGCTAGTTACACTGTTTGCAGCCGTCCTGCCGCCTGCTCCACCATGTCCAGCAGTTGCCCGTTCGCGAAAGGCTTGGTCAGTAGCGGCACCCGCAACCGCCGCAGCATATCCGCCGTCAAGTGCGGTGGCACCACCTCCGGCGACGACGTCACCAGGATGAAGACGTGCCGCTGCGCCAATTCCTCCGAGGCGTCCACCGTGTTCAGCACGCCGATTCCTCCCAGCTTCGGCATCACCACATCCAGCAGCACCACCAGCCGCTCCTGGCTCGCTTCCAGCGCCACCAGCGCATCTTCACCATTCACCGCCTCGCTGACGCTATAGCCTGCCTCGCGCAACATCGGGCACACCAATCGCCGGAACGTCGGGCTATCGTCAACCACCAGCACATGCGTCATTCTGCCTCCACCCTCTCATACTCAGCCGCCGTGAATGGCCTGTTGCTCCCTGCTTATACGACAACAGCGTACCGAAGTTGTGCATCGTTTGCAAGCCCCATTGTACGCACCATCGCCGCATGCCCCGTAACCTCATTCGCATGCGTCGCGCGTGACTCGCGAATCGCCGTGGCAGCGCAGCCCTGTTCCACAGTGCGGCCAGAGCGCTAGAATGTGATATAAACTATCGCATACAAAAGCATCCTGGCCGGACGAACGTGGGCATCGTCGGCGTCGCGGATATCGCTCACTCATCACATGCGCCCATTCCCGATACACCTGATTTCCCCACAGACTCCTGCCCGCGCAGGTTACCGACTGGAGATTGAGCATGCCCGATCTGGTGGGTCAGACCCTCGGCAACTACCGCATTGAATCGCGACTGGGTAGCGGCGGCATGGGTGAGGTTTATCGGGCCGTCCACATCCATCTCAATCGCCCAGCCGCCATCAAGGTGCTGCACACAAACCAGGCTTCTGACCCCACGTTCCAGGCGCGCTTTCTGCGCGAAGCGCGCGCCGCCGCCGCGCTCTCCCATCCCCACATTGTCGAGGTCTTCGACTTTGGCGAGCAGGACGAAAGCTCTTATCTGGTGATGGAACTGGTGCCGGATGGCTCGCTGCGCACCTTGTTGCGGCAGCGCTCGGCTGAGCAAGGCTGGTCGTTGGCGCTTGGCCTGGATCTCGTGCGGCAGGCAGCCGAGGGGCTTGCCTATGCCCACAGCCACGGTATGGTTCACCGTGACGTCAAGCCCGATAACCTGCTGTTGCAGCGTCTCAGCCCGCCCGTGTCGGACCCCGATGCCGAACGCTATACCCTCAAGATCAGCGATTTCGGCCTGGCGCGGCTGGTGGAAGGCACCGAGAATCTGACTGTCACCGGCATGGTGATGGGCACGCCGACCTACATGTCGCCGGAGCAGTGCCAGGGCGGCGAACTCGACGGGCGCAGCGACCTCTACTCCCTCGGCGTGGTGCTCTACGAGGTCGCCACTGGCTCTCCGCCCTTCCGTGTGAAGAGCCTGAGCGAGGCTGTGTTCAAGCATATCTCAGCGTCGCCAGAGCCGCCCCGCAACGTGCGCCCCGACATCCCCGTCGCATTGGAGCGCGTTATTCTGCGCTGCCTCGAAAAACGCCCGGAAGATCGCTACTCCACCGGCACTGAGCTGATCGCCGCGCTGGATGGCGCCGTCAGCGACTCCGAACTGATGACCGTGATTACCACGCAGAGCGGCAAGCGCCCACCATCATCAACCCCGACACCATCCGCTCCATCCGCTCCATCCGCTCCATCCGTCCCTTCCGCCAGCCGCCCGCCCACGTCTGGCGCGTACATCTCTCCCACCGCCGCGACGATCGCCAGTCCGCCGCCCTCACATGCCGACGTCACCGTGCGCGAGCCTGCGCCCGCTTCCGCCGCACGCCCGTCCGCCGTCAGCGCGGCGTGGCAACGGCTGCCCCAATCCGCGCAATCGCGCACACGGCTCTTCGGTATCGCCGGTATCAGCGTGCTGGCGTTGATCGTTATCCTGATTGTCGCGCTCGGCCCTGGCCGGAAATCAGCAGGCGCGCAGACCGTCAAGACGCCTAACGTCCACACGCCAACCGTTGCGCCCTCGCCCAGCCCGACTCCCGTGGAATCAGTCAAGTATCAGGCTTCGCTCTCCACGAGCGATAACGCCTGGCCGATTTCTTCCCATAGCTTCTTCGCCAATGGCGGCTACGAGGTCGCTGGCGCCTGGATCTCATTTGCGCCGGGCGGCGACCTGAGCAATCTCACCATCTCCGCGCGCATGCGCCAGATCAGCGGTCCGAGCGACAAGTTCTACGGCATCCTGCTGCGCGCCAAAGGCTACGATCAGTACTACCTCTTCGCCATCAACTCCAGTCAGCAATGGACCTTTGCCCTTGTCACCCATGGCAACGGCACATCTATCGTCTCGCCGACCTCCGATAGCCACATCAATTCTGGTGTGAACGCCAGCAACACGCTCACCGTGCGCGCGAATGGCAATCATTTCATTTTCTACGCGAATGGGGTCGAGTTGGGACAGGCCGACGATGGCACGATTTCTTCGGGCAAAACCGGCCTGATGGATACCGTTGGCGACCTCGCCGTGGTGTATAACGACTTCCAGATCACCGTTCCTTCCTGACAATACACGCGCCCCATACCTCGTGGCAGCGGCCGCTGCTGATACCTGCGATTGTCGTTTCGCCGCCGCCCATTGGCACGGCGCGTAGCTCAACCCGCCGGGAGGTCCCGTATGAGCGCAGACGCTCAACCACCCACTGCTGCGTACCTCGAATTTCTGACCGGACCACTCGCGGGCGTCACCCTCCATATGACCAGTCCCGTGGTCACTATCGGGCGCAGCATCGGTAACGACATCGTCCTGATGGATCCCAAAGTCTCGCGCCTTCACGCCCGCCTCGTCTGGGGCGAGGGCGCCTGGCATATCGAGAAACTCACGCACACCAGCGCCGTCACCGTCAATCAGCGCGATGTCGCACAGGCTGTGCTTGACCACGACAGCACCGTTCGCCTGGGAGAAGACACCTCATTCCGGTTTCTCCTGGCAGACGGCAGTACCATGCTGCTGGCGAATCCCGCCGCGCGTCCATCAGCACCAGCGGACCCCGCTTCGACCCAATACGCCCGTCTGGCTGCCAAAGCAGAGCAGCCAGTGGCCAGCGCGCCCATAGAGCCAGCCACCGGGCCGCGTGGCACCGTGTTCGCGCCGCTCACCGAGCTTGGCATGCCCTGGCTGGAAATCAGCGACCACGCCAGCGGAACCAGCGCCAAGCACTTTCTCGTCAAAGAAACGATCAGCATTGGCCGGAATGCGCGCAACGACATCACCATTGACGCGCCGTGCGTCTCCGATCAGCATCTGCTGCTGGAGCGGCAGGGCAAGCAGTGGCGGCTCACCCACCCCCATCCCCAGCGCCGCGCCACCCGCAACGGATTGCTCTACGCAGGACGGCAGATTTCGGGACAAGAATCCTTCAGCACACTCCTGGCCCCTGGCGATGTCGTTCGCATCGGCGACGCGCAGGGCGCGCTGGTGACATTGACATACCGTGAAGGCAGCGAGACCATACCGCCCGCCTCCGCGCGTATGCAGCGCATCCCGCTGGGCAGCGCGGAGGTCGGCATTGGCCGCGCCCGCGATAACGCCCTGGTGCTCGACCATCCGCAGGTCTCGGCGCACCATGCGCGCCTGACGCGCGAGCAAGGCGTCTGTCGCCTCACCGACCTGGGCAGCACGAATCACATATACGTCAACGGCCTGCGTACCAGCAGCCATATCCTCAACACCGGCGATGAAATCCGTATTGGCCCCTACAAACTGGTCTACGAAGACAACCTGCTCACGCTCTTTGACGAGAGTGGCGGCGTTCGCATTGATGCGCTCGATCTGGTGCAGACCGGCAACAACAACGCGATTCTGCTCAACGACATCTCGCTCAGCATCCCTCCGCGCTCATTCGTCGCGCTGGTTGGCGCATCCGGCGCTGGTAAATCAACACTGCTGCACGCGCTCGGCGGGCTGCAGCCCAGCCAGCACGGCGCGGTCTACTACAATGGGCAGGATCTCCGCCAATATCGCGCGGCCTTTCGCAGCCAGATCGGCTACGTTCCCCAGGATGAGATCATCCATCGCGACCTCACCGTCGAGCGCGCCCTCTTCTACGCCGCCAAACTGCGCCTACCGAGCGACTTCAGCGACGAACAGATCCAGCAGCGCATAGACGAGGTGTTGGATGAGGTTGAGATGCGCCACCGGCGCACGCTGCTCATCAAGCGCCTCTCCGGCGGCCAGCGCAAGCGCGTCTCCATCGCGTTAGAACTGCTCGCCAATCCCAGCGTCTTCTTCCTGGATGAACCAACCTCCGGCCTTGACCCTGGCCTGGATCGCAAAATGATGCTCCTGCTGCGCACCCTGGCCGACAAGGGGCATACCATCGTGCTCGTCACGCATGCCACCAGCAATATCAATGTCTGCGATTACGTCTGCTTCCTGGCTCAGGGCGGGCATGTCGCCTACTTCGGCCCCCCCGATGATGCCAGCGCCTATTTCGCGCAGCCAGGATTCGCCGAAATCTACAGCGCCCTCGAACCGACCAGCGACCACCCCGATCTCCCATCCGAGCTAGGCAAACAGTTCGCGCAATCCTCAGCCTATCAGCAGTATATCGGCACGCCGCTCAGCAGCCGCCCTGCGGCCCCGCCCGCAGGCGATCACCCAGCCCACGCACGCGGCGCGCAGGTGCGGCTCCGTGGGCTGGGCGTCGCCTGGAAACAGTTTGTCTTGCTTTCCACGCGCTATCTGGAACTGCTGTGGAATGACAAGAAGAATCTGGCGATTTTACTCTTGCAGGCTCCCGTCATCGCGGTCCTGCTCTCCCTCTTCATCCGCGAACTGGATGACGGCGACATCTTCCGCGCCAACAACCCGCCCATCACCCAGGGCGACGCTCAAAAATTCCTATTCGTCATGACTTTCTCCGCCGTCATGTTCGGCTGCATCAATGCCGCCCGCGAAATCGTCAAAGAAGTCCCCATTTACCAGCGCGAACGCGCGGTGAGCCTGGGCATTCTGCCGTATCTCTTCTCCAAAATCACCGTGTTGGGAATTCTCTGCCTGCTCCAATGCGCCGCGTTGATTATCATCATCAGTCTGGCTTCGCCGTTCCACGAGGGCATTATCCTCAACGCCTTCTGGGAGGTCTATATCACCCTGGCGCTCGCCGCGCTCGCGGGCATGATGATGGGGCTGACCATTTCGGCGCTCGTCCCAAACAGCGACCAGGCGATGAGTTTTATTCCCGTGGTATTGATCCCCCAGGTGGTCTTCTCCGGCGCGATCTTTCCGCTCAAGCAACTGTATTTGCAGGTGCTGAGTGTCGTGTTCGTCGCGCGCTGGGCCATGGCCGCCGTCGGTTCATCGGTGCATCTGGATAGCATTGTGCTCGGCGGCGACCGGCTTTTCGGCACCTGCGCCGCCTGCGTCACCTATCGCCATGAGTCGCAGTACCTGCTTACCATGTGGGGCATCCTCGTCGCGATGATTCTGGCCTTCACGCTGCTCACCGGCTATCTCATCAAGCGCAAAGACACACGTGGACAGACCGCTTAGCGCGCCCCGCAACACCAGCCTGTGGCACAGTGTTCCGAAAGCTTCAGAATCAGCGAGTTCAATTCGGACACCTTATCATCGAAACCTAACCCGCGACGGCGGGGCCAGCACGCGGCGCAGCTAGCGACGTGTAGGAGCGGAGCGGGCTGTGAGCGCAGCGGAGTGGCCGCAGGCCATCCAGGCGCGGTTTCAACCGCCAGCCAGCGCCACCCGCGCGACACACTCGCCACGCATGCGCTATACTGTGCGTCGTGCCGCCAGGCGCTGAACCCATATCTCACCCCGCTTGAAGGAGCGTTTTCGTGTCCAAGACCGAGCTATCCCCTGAATTATCCGCGCTGCTCGCCCAGCTTTCCTTTGCCGAAACCCTCGCCCCCGACGACCTCGCCCGCGTGCTGGCCCTCGAACTCAGCATCAAACCCACGCAGGCGTTGCGCACCCTCGAACTGCTCGATGCGGGCAACAC
This sequence comes from Ktedonobacterales bacterium, assembly GCA_030167145.1. Classification (GTDB taxonomy): domain Bacteria; phylum Chloroflexota; class Ktedonobacteria; order Ktedonobacterales; family JADMIN01; genus SMAG-U1939. The sequence goes on from CP126532.1 coordinate 3,959,278, forward strand.
CGTGCCCTTCATCGCCCGCTATCGCAAAGAGATGACCGGCAACCTCGACGAAGTGCAGATTCAGGCCGTTGCCGACCGCGCTGAATCCCTGCGCGCGCTCCACGAGCGCAAGCTCGATGTGCTGCGCACCATCAGCGATCAGGGCAAGCTTACCACCGAGCTAGCGACCGCCATCACCAGTGCTACCACCCTTCAGGCTGTCGAAGACCTCTACCTGCCCTATCGGCCCAAGCGCAAGACCCGCGCGAGCGTCGCCCGCGAGCGCGGCCTCCAGCCGCTTGCCGATCTCATCCTCCAGCAGCAGCGGCTCCCCGGCGCGCCAGCGGATGCGCTAGAGCAAGCGGCGCAGCCGTTCGTCAACGCCGACTTGGGCGTGGATTCCGTCGCGGCGGCGCTGGCTGGCGCCCGCGACATCTGCGCCGAAACCATCACCGAAGACGCGACGGTGCGCAGCGATGTACGCATCCTCTTCTTCCGCGAAGGTGGCGTGCGCGCGCGGCTCACCGTGGACGAAGAGCGCGCCGCCGAGAAAGATCCGCGCGGCGTCTATCGCCTCTACTACGATTTCACCGAGCCCGTGTCGCGTATGGCCCCGCACCGCACGCTCGCCCTCAACCGCGCCGAGCGCGAAGACGTGGTGCGCGTCGCCGTTGATGTGCCGTTCGAGCGCGCCGAGCCGCAGATGACCCGCCACTACACACCCGACCCGCGCTCGCCCTTCGCCGACGAACTGCGCGCCGCCATCGCCGACGGCTACAAGCGCCTGCTCGCCCCCGCGCTCGAACGCGAAGTGCGCGCCGAACTGACCCGCACCGCCGAAGAGCATGCCATCAACGTCTTCGCCACCAATCTGCGCAATCTGCTCTTGCAGCCGCCGCTGCGCGGCGCTCCCGTCCTTGGCCTGGACCCCGGCTATCGCACCGGCTGCAAAGTCGCCATCGTAGACACCACCGGCAAGTACATCGAATCCACCACCATCTATCCCCACGCCCCGCGCGCGCAATGGGCCGAGGCCAAAGCCACGCTGAAAGCGCTCATCGCCCGCCACAACATTCGCGTCATCGCCATTGGCAACGGCACCGCCTCGCGCGAGACCGAGCAACTCGCCGTCGAGGTAATCCATGAGCTTGAGCGCCTGGGCCATCCCGAAGGGTCGCTGGGCTACGTCATTGTCAACGAGGCGGGCGCATCGGTCTACTCCGCCTCTGAGGTCGCCCGCCAGGAATTCCCCACCCTCGACGCTACACAGCGCGGCACCATCTCCATCGCCCGCCGTTTGCAAGACCCGCTGGCCGAGTTGGTCAAGATTGACCCCAAAGCCGTCGGTGTTGGCCTCTACCAGCACGACGTTGACCAGCGCGCCCTGGCCTCCGCCCTTGACCGCGTCGTCACCTCTTGCGTCAACTTCGCTGGCGTGGACGTGAACGCCGCTTCATCGCAACTGCTGCGCTATGTCTCCGGCGTCACTCAACGCGTCGCTGACAACATCGTCGCCTTCCGCCAGGAGCACGGCGTCTTCACCACGCGCGATCAACTCAAGAAAGTCGCCGGGCTGGGTCCGGCCACCTTCGTCCAGGCCGCGGGCTTCCTCAAAATCGCGGGCGGCGCTGAGCCACTCGACAATACCTTCATCCACCCCGAAAGCTACAGCGTTACCCGCGCGCTGCTGGCCCATCTCCCCGGCGGCGCCGACGACGAGCGCGCCGCCGACCGTGTCCGCACGTGGCGGCTGCTCTCCGGCATGGGGTCGCGCGCCAAAGGCACGGATGCTGCCATCGCCACGCTCGCCAAAGAGCTAGACACCGGTGTGCCAACGCTGACCGACATCCTCGAAAATCTCGAAAAGCCCGGACTCGACCCGCGCGACGCGCTGCCCGCGCCCATCCTGCGCCACGACGTGCTCAAGCTCGAAGATCTGCATGCGGGCATGGTGCTGCAAGGCACCGTCCGCAACGTCGTGGACTTCGGCGCGTTCGTGGATATTGGCGTCAAGCACGACGGCCTCGTTCACGTCTCTGAGCTAACCGACCACTTCGTCCGCGACCCGCTCTCTGTCGTCGCCGTCGGACAAGTCGTCCAGGTCCGCGTGCTCAGTGTAGACATTCCGCGCGAGCGCGTCCAGCTCAGCATGCGCGGCATTTCGTAACCCCTGGTCGGCATTCTGGCGTAGATGTGCGATTTGCGCGCTCTGGGGGTTGGCCGCCGCGACGCTTTGATGTACACTTGCCCTGTGGCTGAGATACCTGCCGGGCAAGTGATGCCCTGATGTGGGGATGCGCGGCGGCTAGAAGCGGGAGTGGCCTGGTGGAAGGTTCGGTTCTCAAGCGCAAAGTCAATCTCTTTTTGTTCTTCATTCCTCTGGTGTTGCTGATCGAGCCGCTCAAACTGGATGAGCTTCTGGTTGATCGCCTCGCATTGTCAGAGGATGTCGTCAAGGCAGTCCTGCCCTACGTCGTGTTCTCGCTCTCGGCGCTCTCGCTCATTCCGCTCGCCGGATTCGTCGAAAGCGCCGTCGAAGAACTGGCCGAACTGCTTGGCCCGTTCATCGGTGGACTGCTGCACACCACCTTCGGCAACGTCGCCGAGCTATTCATCGGTCTCTCGATTCTGCTCTCCGGCATCCCTCACGCCTCCGAGATCGTCTTGGGGTCCATCGGCGGTGTCATCGTCCGTAATTCACTGCTGGGCCTGGGTGTCTCCACTATCTTCGGCTCCTGGCGCAACGGACGCATGAAATTCGATGTCGAGAACGCCACCGAATACTCAACCGTTTTCGTGCTGGCTGTCGTCGGACTCTGCCTGCCGACCATCGTCACCCTGCTGCCCAACGCGCACGCGGGCGGCGAAGGCGGTGAATCCAGTCTGTTGCTGCCCGGCGGCATCCCATTGACGGTCTATCTGGCAATCGTGCTGCTGCTCAGCTATCTCGCCTACCTGGGCTTCGCGGTCTTCCGCCTGGGCGAGGGCTACAACCTCGTTGATTTCCGCAAGCAGCGCCGCCTCGAACGGCTCCAGCGCAAGCAGGCGAAGCGCGGGTTTGTGCCGTCCGCGCTGGCGACCCTGCCCGACACCGGCGCCCTCTTCGAGGAAGAGCGCGAATCCGCCGAGCAACGTCTCCAGGCTACCGCACAGCCTGGGAAGCGTGTCTACGCCAAGGCGGGCATGCTGGAACATAAGAAGCGCATGCGCGAGGCGCGCGGCGAGCGCGGCCTCTTCCACCAGTACCCGGTGCTGCGCGGGCTGGTCGCGGCGCTGGTGCTGGGCATTGCCACGGCAGGCGTCGTCGCCATGTCCGAGCATTTCGCCGAGTCCATCGAATCCATTCTGAAGGCCAACGCCGACCTTCAGCACTACGAGTTCTTCCTTGGCCTGATCCTGATTCCGGTGCTCACCGGCGTCGTCGAACTCTACGGCTCCATCAGCGCGGCGCGCGAGAACCGCATGGAAATCGCCATGGCCGTCACCGCTGGCGCGACGATTCAGATGATCCTGCTGGTCGTGCCGATTCTCGTTATCGTCGGCCAGACCATGGGCCATCCGCTGGACCTCGTCTTCAAGCCCCTGAACATCATCATCTTCTGCGCGGCCACCTTCATCTTCATGCTGCTGAGCCGAGATGGTGAATCCACCTGGCTGGAAGGCACGCAACTCTCCACCCTCTGGCTGCTGATCGCCGTGGTCGCGCTCTTCCTGCCGCCACGCTAATCGGCGCGTCACAACACGCGCAACCAAACGCGCCGCCGCTTCTCCGCGCTGATGATGGGGAAGCGGCGGTGTCGCGCTCACGTCTGTGGTCGCATCGCCTGCTCACGTGTCACCAGCAGATAGATGCCATTCGCTTCGATCCGCGAGATGTCCGCTGGCGGCGCCAGATATTCCTCGCTTCTGCCGCGTTCGCCGCGTATCAGCAGCCCCTCCTCCATCTTGCCCACGACCATGCCTAATTGCTCGCCATCGCTCGTGAATACCGGCGTGCCAATCTGCGCCATCTGCCAGTCAGGCTCCATGTCGCGCAGGGTCTGCATATCATTATCGTCCATCATGGTTTTCCGTCTCCTTCTCGTTAGCGTCCCACCAGCGTCGCTCGTGTTCACGGATTCGCGGTGGCACTGACGCCAAAATGTGCAGACCTCGCACGACCCATGCCGATATGCCCGCGCCGTCGCCGATGATGATGTAGCGATCTCCTGCGCGGACGACGGCCCCGAAGGCTATGCCCGCGCCAAGGCCGTCGTGCCGTTCTTCTGGGTCTCAGGCTATCGCGTCACCGGCGACCAGCACAACGGCGACTAGACGGGTTATTCCTGTGCGTCATCCTTGTTCTGGCCGCCAAGCGACGCCAGCCCCAATCGTGTGCGATCCTCGTCGCTGGCGCGGCCCTCCACCAGCGCATCCAGCGAGGTGGGCAGCGCCGGATCACCCTGATTCGCGGCGGCGGGACCATTCTGGGTCAGCCACCCCAGCAGGTCATGCCGCCCCTTAAAACTACCGCTCACCTCTTCCAACGCGAAGCTGCCCGGAAGCTTATATTCTCCCGATGCGCTGGCTTCGCGCTCCTCGTCTTCCCACTCTTTCGCCTCCTGCGCGAGCACAGCAAGGACTTCCTCCATCGCCGCGCGCCAGCCACGTAGAAAGGCTTCGCGCTCCTGTTGTGTCGCCATAACGCCCCTCGTTTCAAGCAGGAATCATCTCAAATCGCGGATGTCGCCGGTACGTACCGTCGCGCCACCTCCGCACAGCTTCCAGACTATCAGATAGTATGCCATCTCGCCAAGTGCCGTATGCCGAATGCCTGTCTCCCCCTACCACATCCACGTCAATCGCGTAGAATACCCATTGTGGCAGACACGCGAACAGCCCGCTTGGCCCCTGGTGGGGCTAGACATGTATGTCCGCCTCTGCTCTCTTTCCCACCCGCGCAGACGGGTTTCGCGGCCGTGGGCCATTCGGGCGCGGTTTCAACCGCCCGCTACTTGTCCCAGGAGACACATTTTGACCGGCGAACCAGCGCTAGAAACGCCTACAGACGACACCACCATCATCCTCGACCTGCGCGGGCGCGACCTCATACTCATCCCGCCCGCGTCGCTCTGGGCGCTGGATGACGCTGCGCTCTATATCACTCTCTTCGGCCCCGACGATGCGCCCGCCGCCCCTGCGCTGCTTGCCCGCGACCGCCGCCACCGCTTCCTCCGCGCCCGCCCTATAGACTTCTCGCGCCTACGCGCCGCGCTCCTTGCCACCAATAGCTGGCGCGTCGAAGTCGCCTTCCCCACCGCCCCTTTGCTCCCTCTCCAGCCCACCCTGCAAATGTCCCCGCGTCCCTACCAGGAAGAAGCGTTGCTCGCCTGGCGCGCGGCAGGGTATCGTGGCGTCGTCGTGCTGCCTACCGGCGGCGGCAAGACCCTCGTCGGCGCGCAGGCTATCGCTGATCTCGGCCTCTGGGCGCTGATCGTCGTGCCCACCATAGACCTGCTCGGCCAGTGGCGCGATGCCCTCGCGCACGCCCTGGCCCTGGCCAGCGACGAACATCTCGGCGTCTACGGCGGCGGCAGCCATGACGTGCGCCCCATCACCATCATCACCTACGAATCCGCGCAGCTTCACCCCGAACTCCTGCGCCAGTTTGGCGTGCTCGTCTTCGATGAGTGCCATCACCTCCCCGCGCCCACCTACCGCCAGATCGCCGAAGGCGCGTATACCCCCTATCGCCTCGGCCTCAGCGCCACGCCAGAGCGCGCCGACCTGGAGCATCTCGCGCTCACTCAGCTCATCGGCCCCGAAGTCTACCGCCGCGCCCCCGAAGAACTCTCCGCCGCCCGCTATCTCGCCGCCTATGATGAGCAGCAGTTGACCGCGCAACTCAGCCCCGACGACCTCGCCCGCTACTCCGCCGCCCGCGCCACCTACCGCGATTTCCTGTCTCGTCGCCGCATCGCCATCACCTCGCCCGCTGATTTTCAGCGCAAGATTCTCTGGGCCAGCGCCCGCGACTCCGCCGCCCGCACCGCCATGCTCGCCTGGCGCGAGGCGCGTTCGCTCGCCCTCAACGCTCCGGCCAAGCTGGCGCTGCTCGAAACGCTCTTTGCGCGCCACCAGGATGAGCGCGTACTCGTCTTCAGCGAATACAACACCCTGGTCGAGCAGGTCAGCCGCCGCTTCTGCATCCCCCAGATCACCTATAAGACACCCGCCGATGAGCGACGCCAGATTCTCGAACGCTTCCGCGCGGGCCAGTACACCAAGCTCGTCACCGGTCGCGTGCTCAACGAAGGCGTGGACATTCCCGATTGCGGCGTAGCCATCATCGTCAGCGGCACCAGCACCCGCCGCGAGTATATTCAGCGCCTTGGGCGCGTGCTGCGTCCCAAAGCCACCCGCGCCATCCTTTACGAACTCATCACTGAAAATACCACCGAAGAGCGTGTCGCCGAGCGGCGGCGGGGACAGAAGGGGCAGCATTGACATGCGATTCGCGCTCACCGACGTCAAGAAGCGCATCCACCGCCGCGACGGCGAAGCGTACCTCACGCCACATCTACTGCGCCCCAAAGAGCTTGCGCGCGAGATCGCCGCGCTGATCGCCCTCTACGAATCGTTCGTGGGCCGTCCCCGCGCGGACTTCCCCGACGATGACATCGCCGCGCTGATCGGGGACTATCGCGTGGCGCGCGGCCTCCAGCTCTGCGCAAGCGAACACTACGAATGGCAATCGCCCGCCTGGCCCGCGTCCGTAGGGGCGCATGGCGTGCGCCCGTCGCAGTCCCTCGCCGCTGCTGGCATCTCCACGCCCAGCCAGCTACGCCTTGCGCTCTACGATCACGTTAATCAGAACTTCGGTGGCTTCCTCACCGAAGTCAACCGCGACGACGCGCTCATCGCCTTCAGCGCCGCCCTCGGCCTCACCCGTGATGCCTTCGACGAACTGCTCTACCTCGACGCCGATGAACGTGCCGTGCTTCACCGCTTGCGCGACGCTCCCCCCACACCCGCCGCGCTTGCCACCCGCTACAACCAGCTTGCCGTCGAAGCGCTGCTCTTCAACTCCGCCAGCGTCGAATGGACCATCGCCCCACCCGCCGCCGAAAGTCGCGCCGAAGGGCTGGGCACCATCGTCAAGCGCGTCTGCTTCCTCGCGCGCCGTATGGGCGTCTCCTACGATGTCGCCTTCGCCCCGCTTGACGATGGCGAACTCCCCGCCGCCCCCGCGCTCCGCGTCGCCGAGCGCCATGCGCCCTACCTGGCCCCGCTCGCCAGCGCGCCCACTCCCCCCGATCCGCCCCATACATCCCTGGACGGCTATGGCCGCGCCGTCACCCTTACCCTCTACGGCCCGCAAGAACTGACCGGCGCGCCGCAGCAGTATGGCGAACGCCTTGCCCGTCTCTGCCGTGCGCTGCTCGGCTACCGGCGTCATGCCGACGCAACCGGCGAGCGGAGCGCAGCCGCTCTGAGCCGTTCCGAAGAGCGCAAGCGGAGCGCAGCCGCTCTGAGCCGTTCCGAAGAGCGCAAGCGGAGCGCAGCCGCTCTGAGCTGTTCCGAAGAGCGCGGCGCCGCATTCTCCGGTGTGGCGCTGCAGGGTGCGGCGCGCGTCTATCTGCACGGCCGTCCGCTCATCTTCCCGCTAGACGAACGCCTGCTCAAACTGCTCGGACCCGATGCGAACGACGCCCCGGATATAGGTGCCGAACCAACCGACCTCACCTTCGATAGCTCCCTCGAAGGGGGACTCTACCGCGAATTCACCGCATTGGAGCGCGCGGGCGAGGCCCACGGCTGGTGGCTGGAACGCGAGCCGGAGCCAGTCATCGCCAATGATATCCTCTACGTGCCCGACTTCGCCCTCACCCGTGGCGCAACTCGCGTCTATCTCGAAATCGCGGGCTACTGGCGCCCCGAATACCGCGAGCGCAAAGTACAAAAGCTGCTCGCCCTCCGCAACGCCATCCGCCTGCTCGTCGCCGTCCCCGAATCCGCCCGCGAAGCCTTCGCCCCGCTGGACGGCGTCTTTCCGCTCATCTGGTACACGACTCGCGTCAGCGCCCAGCCAGTGCTGCGCGAACTGGACCGCGCCTACGACGATAGCGCCGTGCGGCTGGCCGCTGTGGATGCGCGCGCCGTGCTCGCCACCATTGCCGCGCGTGGCCGCATCGCGCCGCACGATGCCATGGACTTGCTCGCCTGCTTCAGCCGCGCCGAGCTAGCCCCCGCGCTGGAGCATCTTGCCGCAGCCGCTACCACGCATGGGCAGCCCAGCCCGCTCTGGCTCGATGAAGTCGGCCTCTGCTCAGCGGACTGGCACGCCGCCCTCACCCAACGCATCACCGCCCTCATCGCGTCCGCGCCTCACAATCGCCTCACGCTTACCGTCCTCCACGCCGAACTGCGCCAGGGCGAGCCGACCGCTGGCGACCTCACCGAGAGCGCCGTCGAATCGCTGGCGCGCAGCGCCGGACTGCACATCATCCGCGATTCCATCTTCGAGGCCGTGGTCTCGTCCACCGGTGCTACTCCGTCCGCATCCGTCCCATCCCCACCACATCGTACCGTTTCGCAGGGTCCACGCGCGCAACCCCGCGAGCCTTCACGGCGTAAATCTCGTGACATCCCCTACGCGACGCAGCCGCTGCTTCCCGAAGCATAGCCGCAAGCCAGTCAGAGACGTGTCATCCACTACCCAACACCCAGAGCATGTACCCCCGATACCCATGTCGGCAGGAAGGAGTAACGCTGTGAGCAACGGAGATCACGGCAATGAGCGGGAGCAGACGCGGGAGCAGACGAACGAGCGTGTAACGCCAGATGCGCCGCCGCAGTTGCCGCAGAACCACCGCATCCCGAACGACTCGCATACCTCCACCGATGACGCCATGGATGAATTGGAACGCCAGGCGCGTGAGATGCTCCAGGCCATGCGCCAGTCAGCGGGCAACCTGGGCACGCGCGTCCGCCAGGCGCTCGATCACGCCTCCTCGCTCTGGGATGAAGCGCATCCCGGCCTGCCTGTCCGCCGCGACATCGTCACCACTGAGGATGAGCACCACGCCCGCAGCCTGGCCCGTGGCTGGGCACGGCGCGACTTCCTGGTTGACCCTGAACTCGCCTCCGCCATGAGCGTCCATGCCGTGACCCGCGCCCAGGTCTGGCGCGTCGAACTGCGCGAGCGCGGCGAGAGCCGCACCTTCGGCGTCGCGCACGAGCCATATCGCGGCCAATTCGTCGGCCAGCCCGCCCAGCCCCAATCGCCCTGGGACTACTCCTTCCCCGCCACGCCCGACATCGCCTCTGGCGAGCGCCGCGAACACATCACCGGCGCCGAAACACTCGACAGTTGCCAGACGTGCAACGGCGCTGGCCATCGCGCCTGCGTCCGCTGCGAAGGCCGAGGGCGTACCCAATGCCCCGTCTGTCATGGCCGCGCGAAGATTCCTTGCCCGCGCTGCAAAGGCCGTGGCCGCATCGCTTCACAGCGCTTCGCCAGCGACCCCGCACAAACGAAATCGCAGATCCGGCCCTCATCCGACCGCCTTGGCGACTTCGGTGGCAAAGTCGCGGACTTCGCCCGCTGGCTGCGCACCGACACCACGCAGACGCCCCCCGCATTCGCCTGGGCCACCCCCACCAACGCCGCCGACACCATTCCCTGCCCGGAGTGCGAGGACGGCACACGCCCCTGCGGCTGCTCCGGCGGACAAGTGCCATGCGAGCGCTGTTCCGGCGCGGGTGCGATGCCCTGCGCCGCCTGCTCCGGCACCGGCAAAGTGCTGCGCTATCAAACGGTCATCCGGCGCTTCGATACCCAGATGACCGAACAGACGCTCCCCTACGACCAATCTGAAGTCGCGGAGTGGATCGCCCCAGAGATGCTGCGTCGCGCCACCAGCGAGCCAGTCTGGGAAGGCGCATTCGATACCCTCACCGGCAGCGTCTCCGCTAATGTTCCAGCCGAGGTATGGTCGCAGCTGCGCGCCTTCGCCGACCGTACCACGACAGATACCTCAGCCCGCTCATCCCAGCCCGATGCCACATCCAGCGCAGGTGAGCGGCGTGTTATCGCCCGCCAGCTTACCCTCACCCGCGTCCCCGTCACCCGCGTCGAATACGAATTCGCGGGCAAGCCCTTCGAGTTCATCGCCGTCGGCGGCACAGACGCCGAACGCTTCTGGGCGCAGAGATTCCCACCGCGCTGGAGCCGTGTTGGTCGCTTCCTGAAAGCGCTCAGCCGCGACCTCCAGAACGAAGGTGGCTCACTCTCCCGCGCCGACTCTCCCACATCCAACCCCAACGGTGAGCCGACTTCCCTCACCGACTACCTCGCCCGCCGCGACCAACTCCGTCCTCCCGATGCCACCCCGCCCGACGAGCAATAGCCCCGCTTCCTGTCTGCGCCATTCAGCAAGCAAAAGAAGTGGCCCCGGTACACGCACTGCGTACCAGGACCACTCTTGCTGTTGACCCAAATCTCAGAACGCCGGTGTCGCCGGACCGCCCGCCCAGCTCTCGGCAATGCCGCCGATAACGGGGAGCTTCGTCCACTTGCCAGAAAAACCGGCAATCATCCCCATCACCCACAGCACCAGGAAGCCGATGCTGATAATGAAGGCCACACATCCAACGATGAGTGCCCCGAAGCCAAGTCCTGCGCTACTAGCGGCTGCGGCTGTAGAGCTACCGGCGGCTGCGAGGGATCCCGCTATCAGGGCGCCATAGACAAAGAACCAGAGGAAACCAAAGATTGCGCCGGCGATGCTCAAGAGGATTCCCTGCGCCGCATGGAACTTGACGAAACGGTTGTTCTTCTCGACAAAGAAGAACACGATAGGGATGATCGGCCCCAGCACAATCATCGAAACATAACTTAGGCCAGCGGCAACATGCGCCTCCATCCCAATAGAGGTCGGTCCCCACCGGTTCGGCGCTGCCACTGGCTGCTGCGGATACTGCTGCGGATTCATTGCGCGTGGTCCTTTCTGGACACCATGCCAGGTTGTCACTCGACATGTGGTTCGCCGGATAGGAACTCCACAGCCCCATCCAGGTGCGGAAAGGCGCTCTGTTCTGGCATCGCTGCTCCGCTTCCCCATCAGCACCCATCCAACGGCGGCGAACCCATCTCGGTAGCAAAGGTACAAGATAAATGCTTCCTTGTCTAGCGTCCAAAAGGCTGATTCTCACCCCTACGTACTAATACCGATTCCTTGTCGGCCCACACCGTCCACGCCCATCGCTGGCGCGCCACCAATTCACTTCTTCGCCCTCAACCACTGCGCTTGACACAGCGGGGATGGTAACGTATCATAGTAACTGCTTCTCAACGAAGCGCCAGCACGCCGAAGTGGTGGAATCGGTAGACACGCAACGTTCAGGGCGTTGTGCGCGTACGCGCGTGGGGGTTCGAGTCCCCCCTTCGGCACCACCCGGAAGGGTCGCATAGAGGTCTAGTGCGACGGTTTGCTAAACCGTTGAGTCCGCAAGGGCTCCGAGGGTTCGAATCCCTCCCCTTCCGCCACGAGGCCGCACCTGATGCGGCCCTTTCTTTTTGCCCCCGACTTCCCACCCCCCATCCTTCCCTGGCGCATATCTTGCGCGTCTCCCTCCACCGGCGCATCTAACGCCACCGCAACATCGCGAATATCGCGCGCCTCGCCATCCTGAGCAACCCCAACCTGGACGCCCAAGAAAGCTCACGCGCGCCCCACAAGTAAGGAGCAACACGCATGTTTCGTCACCGCCGCGAGGAACGGCAAGAGCAGCAGCCCGATTTCGGACCCCATCGCTATCAGATGCGCGAAAAGATGCTCACCATCGGCGACGACTTCTGGATCGAAGACGCCCATGGCCAGCGCGCCTACAAAGTGGACGGCAAAGTCCTCCGCGCCCGCAACACCCTGATCCTCGAAGATCCCAACGGTCGGGAAGTCGCCAAAGTGCAAGAGCGCATGCTCCGCGCCCGCGACTCCATGGCCATCGAGCGTGACGGCCAGAAAATCGCCGAAGTCCACAAAGCCTTCGTCAACGTCATGCGCGACCACTTCAAGATTGACCTCGCTGGCCGTGGACCCGACATGGAAGCCAAAGGCAACATCGTCGGCCACGAATTCGAGATCACCCAGAACGGCGCCAAAGTCGCTGAAATCTCCAAGAAATGGTTCCGCGTCCGCGATACCTACGGCGTCGAGATCGAACCCAACCAGGACGACGCCCTCGTCCTCACCGCCGTCATCTGCATTGACCAGATGACCGACGAACACTAGCCCAACTCCTAATCCCAGCGCGCGAGCGGTCGGAAGCGCCACATCCGCCTCCCGACCGCTCATGCCCACACCCACACCCACACCTACTCCATACCCACATTCTTTGCGTCACCCACATTCTTTGCGTCGCTGGCTTATTCACCACCTATGCCAACCCCACGCACCCATGACATTTATGCCGCGAACTCGCTTTACCACCCCTCTCGCCACCCGCCGCGCTCTCATCATACGATGCCCCCCGGCATTCATGCATCCTCGCCTGTGCTCCGGCCATGGATGGCCGAGAGCATGCCCCCCACTCCCTCCCCGCCATGTGCTATAATCCTGTAGGTGAATCGCACCAATATACAAAATTCGTCGCGTCTCCTCTGGACATTCGTTCCAGCACGCGATACAATAGGTGTAGATGTGGCGTATGGATATACAGAATAAGTCCACCACGTGGCACATCACGTATCACTTTGTCTGGGGGCCAATGCGCGCCAAACCCTGCCTCATCGGCGAGATCGCGCAGCGGCTCGAAGCGTTGATCGCGGAGCGAGCTGACGAAGAAGACTATCAGCCCATCACGCTGCTCATCCTCCCAGACCGGGTATACATGGCGGCAGCGGCGCCGCCAACCGTGGCTCCGCATTCGATTATGTGTCAGGTCAAGGCCTACACGTCGCGCATCCTGCGCGACGAGTTCCCCGAACTGACACGCATTCCCAGCCTGTGGACACGAGCGTATCTCGTGCTCGCCGGCGACGAGCTTGCTGCCGAGGAGGTACTTCAGCGCTTCGAAGAGGCGCAGCCTCAACGCCGGCCCCGTGGCCGGCCACCCAAGTCCCGCCCGGAATCCGACATCACCGATGTCTAGCGCGACGCTCGCGCGATGGATTCCGCGCGACAGCATCAACCCAAGGTAGAGAAGAGATAGACATGCCCAAATGTGAACGCTGCAAACAGAATGACGCCCGTGTCCGCATGGATGCCGTGGTCAACGGCCGCCGCGAACAGCACTTCTTCTGCCGCGAATGCGCCGAAGAGCTGATGGGCGGCGAACTCAGCGGCTTCAACGGCATTAGCGGCCAGAACTCCGGCAACATCTTCGGTGGCATGGGCGCGGGCAGCCCCTTCGGCTTCGCCTCGCAGCCAGGCGGCGGCGCTACCGCCACTGCCCAGCGCAGCCCCGACAAACACAGCAAAACCCCCACCCTCGACCAGTTTGGCCGCGACCTGACCGGCGAGGCGCGTGAGGGCAAGCTCGACCCCGCCGCTGGCCGCGACCGCGAGATTCGGCGCATGCTCACCGTGTTGGGCCGCCGCCAGAAGAATAATCCCGTCCTCATCGGCGAACCCGGCGTTGGCAAAACCGCCATTGTCGAAGGCATCGCCCGCCGCATCGTAGACGGCAACGTTCCGCCTACCCTGCGCAACGCCCGCATCGTCTCGCTCAACATCGGCGGCGCAGTCGCTGGCGCGATGTTCCGTGGCCAGTTCGAGGAACGCATCAAGGCCATTCTGGAGGAAGTCCGCCAGAACCCCGATGTCATCCTCTTCATTGACGAGCTGCACACCGTCGTCGGCGCGGGCGCGGCAGAGGGCGCGGTTGGCGCCTCCGACCTGCTCAAGCCAGCCCTCGCTCGTGGCGAACTGCGCTGCATCGGCGCCACCACCCTCGATGAGTATCGCAAGCACATCGAGAAAGACGCCGCCCTGGAGCGCCGCTTCCAGCCCGTCAAGGTAGATGAGCCATCCGTCGCGGAAGCCATCACCATGCTGGGCATCGTGCGCGAGCACTACGAGCGCCATCACGGTGTACGCATCCCCGACGAAACCATCGAGGCCGCCGTCAAGCTCTCCGACCGCTATATCAATGACCGCTTCCTACCGGACAAAGCCATTGATGTGATGGACGAAGCCGCTTCCAGCGTCAAACTCGACGCCATCGAAGCGGGCAGCTACGGCCCTGAGCTGGTTTCTTCGCTCGAAGCGCAACTTGTCGCAATTCAGTCCGAGAAAGAGGCCGCGGCCCTCGCCGAAAACTACGAGCACGCCGCCACCCTCCGCCAGCGCGAGATTCAGGCGCAGGCGCAACTCGACGACGCCCGCGCCCATGCGGGTCAGTCTGCCGCGCTCGTCGTTGAGCCAGGGGACATCGCCCGGGTTGTCGAAAACTGGACCGGCGTTCCCGTCACCCAGATGCTCGAATCCGAGCGCGTTAACCTGCGCAACCTCGAAGAGCAGCTCCAGACGCACGTCATCGGCCAGAACGAGGCCATCAGCGCCGTCTCGCGCGCCATCCGTCGCTCGCGCGCCGGCCTGAAAGATCCGCAGCGCCCCATCGGTTCGTTCCTCTTCATGGGACCCACCGGCGTCGGCAAGACCGAGCTTGCCAGGGCGCTCGCCGCTGAACTCTTCGGCGGTGAAGACGCGATCATCCGCCTCGACATGTCCGAATACATGGAAGGCCACACCGTCTCGCGGCTCTTCGGCAGCCCTCCGGGCTACGTCGGCCACGACGAAGGTGGTCAGCTTACCGAAGCGGTTCGCCGCCGCCCGTACAGCGTGATCCTCTTCGACGAAATCGAGAAGGCGCATCCAGAGGTCTTCAACGCCCTCTTGCAAATTCTCGACGACGGACGCCTCACCGACGGCCAGGGCCGCACCGTGGACTTCAAGAACACGGTGGTCATCATGACCAGCAACGTCTCCACGCCGGAGATCAAGCGCGCCGACATCGGCTTCCTGGCCCCGCGCTGGGGCGAGGCCACCAGCGAGCACGACAGCGAAGAGGCCAAGCGCCAGGCCAAGGCCCTCGAAGGGCTGCGCCGCGCCTTCCGGCCAGAGTTCATCAACCGGATTGACCAGATCGTCGTCTTCCATGCGCTTGGTCGCGACGAGCTGCGCCAGATCGTTGACCTGCTCATGGCCAAGGTCAGCGCCCGCCTGACTGAGCAGCGCATCACGCTCAGCTATGGCGATGACCTGCGCGACTTCCTCATGCGTGAGGGCTTCGACCAGGAATTCGGCGCGCGGCCACTCCGCCGGGCCATCCAGACCCACGTAGATGACGCGCTCGCCGATGCGCTACTCGCTGGCACGATCCAGCCCGGCCAGACCGCCGTCCTTAGCGTCGCGGATGACGCCGTGCGCGTCAGCGCGGAGGGTGAGCCACTCGCCCTCCCCGCCCCAGCGCCAGCCCACGCCGCCTAGTTTCCGGTTCGCCAATCAGGGGATGTGTCCATTCGTGGGCGCATCCCCTCTTTCATACCACTTCCCCGTCTCTGTGGCTCAAACCCGCGACGGCGGGTTTTGTGGCCGCAGGCCATTGAGGCGCGGTTTCAACCGCCTGCTAACTCTCATCGCCTTTCTCTTAAACCTTCTGTCCCGCATGAATCTTCTTCCGCACCCGCGACAAATCCCAGCGCATGCGCCAGATCATCAGCAGGTAGAGCACATATCCCGCCACCACCACCACCGCCGCCTCTGCGCCAATCGTCCCCAACGCTTTCTCCACAGCGGACGAATCCAACTTCGACACCAGCGGCAGCGTCCGCAGATCCAGCGTCGTGCCATTCGGCGCTTCCAGCAGAAATAGCGTCGCCACAAATGGGATCACGCTCAACACCGCCCGCATGAAAGTGGTCAGCGGATGAAACGCCCCGCGCAACTTGTCCTTGATTTCCCGCTCGTGCTTCGTCAACAACAGGAATGGCAACTGCCCCGCGACGATGCTCAGCCCCCAGCTTACCCGGTTCGCCCAGATCCCCGCCACCCCGACGGATAGACCCGCATGCGCCACCAGCAAATCGAAACACAGGATCACGACGAAGAAGAGCAAACTGGCGACCGGCAAATCTTGCACCAGTTGCGTCGCAATCTCCTCCGGCTTCGGATTCGGCGTCCCATTCAATCGCCGCGTAACCCATCGTACAGCGTCGCCCACCCAGCCGCCGCCATGCGGCGATTCACTCTGCACGATTCCCTGCACCAGCTTCACCAGTTCCGGCCACGCCTCGATGCGTGCGCGATTTACCAGCGGCGCGAAGATCAGATACACCGCCGCCGCCACGCTCGCCTCGATCCACAACGTCGCCCCCAGCCCCGGATTCAACCCAACCCCATGAAACACGCCGAGCGCGCCCGCCACACCGATTGCCACCACCACCAACGCCGTCACACGCCACCGCTCCGAGGGCCACGTCGTATCTGACCCCACCACCTGCGGCAGCTTCTTCGTCACCAGACTCAGCACGCTCAGCGCCACATCGTCGAAGGTCGCCAGCATCAGAAACACCACCAGCAGATTCGCGATATACACCCCCGGCGCATGCAGCAACGCGATCAGCGCCAGCAATCCCACCGTCAGCACGCTCTTCAGCGCATATTGACCGCCGCTCCACGGCTTGTTCAAATCGAACACTTCCTTGGCGTCGAAGACGATTGCCGGAACCAACCACACCACCAGATACACCAGCGCCGTCTCGCACAGCACCAGATACAACCCCGGCCACGAATGCGCCTCCCACCCCACCACCATCGCCGCCACCGTCACGAGCAACGCCACCGCGTACCACCGCCCCACCACCGTCACATGCGTCTGCACCATCCACAGCAGCGCCAGCCCCACCACCCCCACCAGCGACAGTAACCCATGAACGCAGATCGCCACCACGCCCCATGCCCCACTATCCGGCAGCCCAAAGAGACGGCTATACGGCGTCGCATACGCCAGCCAAATGCAATAGATAAAGACGAATTGCCCCAGCAGCATCCCGCTTTCCACCAACGCCCGTTTCCCCAGCGGCAGATGCCTATCCGGCGTAACAAAGATCTCCTTCACCGCGAAAATCAGCGCCAGCGCCACCGCGCCGAGCAACAGATGATACAGCAGCGGCGCATCCCGCGCCACAAATACCGGGCCAATCCCCTCTGTGAACAGATCCGTAAAGACATTCCCGCCAGCCATCCCGTCATCCCTCCTGCAAGAGCAACACATCGAGCGGCCACATCACGCTGGCGGCGCGTGCGCTCGCGAAGAAAAGCAGTAGGATGGGTGCGACACTCTGAATAGAAAAACCGTCCAGCACACACCGCAAGCCAGCATCGTGGTGCGACACATATATCATGGATTCCGCGCGCCGTCAACTCGTCAAAAGTAGCGTCCATTCCCCCACTCCACCGCGCTACCCATCAGCTAGAACACCCTTCCACCAGAGCGAGCGAAAGCAGAGATCCCAAGCCATGCCCCAACATCACATTCTTGCTGTTCGCTACTCCATCTCATACAATACCCTGGAAGCACGCGCAAATTTCCTCGTCAACATCACCTGCGCCATTGTCGGCGGCATCGTCTCCTGCTACACTGGCCTGGCGGGCATCCCACCCGCCTGGCTCCAATCCCGCGAACCGCTGCCCGGCTGGCATAAGTAGCCCATCATCAACCAATGGAGGTTGCGCGTGCGCGTTCATGATCGTCGCTGGTGGCTTCGTGCACTCTGGGCCATCTGCCTGCTCGTCAGTTCAGGACTCTTCGCCGTCTGGTATTTCCAGCACATCCTGCCGCTCGACCGCGCCTTCGCCATCCCTGCCTACCGCGACGCCATCCTCGCTGCTGTCATCTGCTTCATGCTCATTGTCCTCGCCATCTACACCGCGCTCGGCGCCCTCACCGCCCGCCACCGCTACCACGCCCGTCTCGCCACCATCCACGGCGACCACAACGCCATCCCCATCTCCCGCCTCGCCGACGAGCTATCACCGGTACTAACCTATAGGCCCCTACCAGTCATAGCCAATAACTCCCCTGCCAGGCGCACAGCGATAACTGCGGTTCTTGGATTCGTGTTCTTACTGGGTATTCTCATCTTCCTGCTGGCAAGTGCACATTTCGTATCTTTCTTACAGTATTTGATATTTATAAGTCGCATGGATCCAATCTATCCGTATCAAGCGGTGTCCAATCATCTGCCTCTGTTGGATCCCATTCCCTACTTTGGTGGCCTTGCGCTGCTCTTCTTGTTTAACGCTCGCGACACTTCAGGCCTACGGCGCATACCGTATCTGATGCGCCGCATCACCATCACCAGCGATGGCATTACTTGCGTATCCGCCTGGGGCGCTTCACGCACGATATTCTGGCATGACGCAAGGCTTTTCGAGGTCGCTTACCAATTTGCGCCTCCAGCCCAAACCGACCGGCTGAGCGGTTTTCTCCTCTACACCTTGCATGGTACGCGAAGCACCCTCCGCTGGACCCAACGCTTTGGCGTCCCAATAGCATCAAGTGATCCCTTCCTTTCAATTGCGCCAATGGTGGCTCGACATACCAGTCTGGTTCCGCGCTCCTTTGACGTCCGGCTTCGTGAACTATCGCAGACAACCTCTCCTGATACTGAGGTCGTTCGCTCGCACATCCTCCGTATTGCAAGCTGTGCTGCCGTTCTTCTCGCAAGTTCGACACTCATTGGAACTGACCAACAAGGATTGGTCATGTTCAGTTTGTTCGCTCTTAGTGTGGCGGGATTCACTGTCTCCACATATGGCACCAGGGCGCGCAAACGTCAGCATGATATGCTGGCATCTCCCCTACTCGCTACTGCCCCAACCAATGCGAGTACCGAACAAGGCAGCACATCAGTATCGCGGCAGCAGTTCGCCGCCCCCCTCTACGAAATGACCGTCGGCTCCTATCCCCTCTTCGTCTTCAACCAGATAGTCTTCGCCCTCATGGGCGCAGCTGCCGCGCTCGCCGCGCTTGGCATCCTCGGCGCGGAGTTCGCGCAATACGTGCTTCACGTCCCTGGACTACATCTGTATTCATTGCCCCCACTTTTTGCCCTGAGCCTCGTTCTGTTGCTCCTCGCAGGTATCCTCACCATCATCGTCTCCATCCGCGCCCGCGACACCATCGTCCTCGCCGACCTCACCGGCGTCCGCAAACGCTGGCTCCTCGGCAACACCTTCATCCCCTGGGGCGACATCGAGCGCATCGAAGTCCGCTTCATCGCTGGCAGGCCCACCTACTACCGCGTCTTCGGCCACGGCGGCCGCCCCGCCTTCGCCTGGCCCGCACGCCCATTCCAGCCCAGCCCCAAACCCCAGGAACCCGGCGCCACCCTCACCAACCCCGCCAACATGGCCGCCATCGTCGCCCAGCGCAGCGGCAAACCAATCCTCCCCGGCCCGCCGCGCCTCCTCCCCTTGTGAAACCCGAACGCATGTCCTATACTGAACTCTGCAACCCACGGTCAGCCTGAGAACATGGCGCCGCTCTGCCCGATAGAGGTGGAGCGGCGTCTCTCATTCTCTCACGCGAAATCGGCAGAATCGGCAACTCAGATGTGCGGCGAAAACGGCGAAAAATGCACAACCAAAAAATCGGCAAAATCGGCCACTGGTGGGGCGGACATTCCTGTCTGTCCACGACCGCCAGCATCGGCCACATCGGCCACTGGCACTGCTTGCCAAGAGCGAAAATCGGCCATATCGGCCAGTTCGAGACATCCATTATGCGAAATCGGCAGAATCGGCAACTCCGGGCAACCCGCTGGTACAGGGATTACCCACGGCCTTCAGGCCGGGAGCCTCCTTTATCACCCCTCGTCACCATTCTCGCTCACCAAAAAATCGGCAAAATCGGCAACTCCCATCTGTGGCCATTTCGGCAACTGGTGAGGCGGACATTCCTGTCTGCCTGCGGCCACATCGGCCATTTCGGCTACAATCCCTGCTCTGTCCCGAACCCGCGCAGGCGGGTTTTGCGGCCAGCGGCCATCCAGGCGCGGTTTCAACCGCCCGCTCCGTGCTATTCATGGCCGAGAGTATGGCCGCGAGTATGCGGACGCCTCAGGCCTTTTGGGTAGGTAGATATACTGGCGGGCGCACATTCTGCTATACTCTCAGCCGATTCTCAGCGAAAAAGGAGTGTACGATGCGCGAGAGCGTAACCATCGGCAACGGCAGCGCCAGCGAAGCGCACGAAGCGCGTAGCCTACGGCGACGCCTGCTCTGCTATTGGAGCGTGGCCGTCGTCAACATCGGCTCCGCCCTGCTGCCCATCTGGCCCTGGCGCTATCGGTTGCTCGCGCATCGTCTACCGCTCGCCATCGTCCTCACCGCGCAGAACCTCTCCGTCCTGCTCGGCATCGCCATGCTGCTGCTGGCCTATCCCGCCGCGCGACGCCATCGCGGCGCCGCCCACATGCTGATGCTCTGCGCCGGTCTGGCCATCCTCGCCAACATCGTCAAGGGACTCGATGTCGAAGAGGCCGCCATCAACACCATCCTGCTCATCTCCCTCTGGCGCGCACACCATCAATTTGAGGCCTTCCCCCTGCGCTACACCGCAATTGACCTCGCTCGCATTGGCATATTGCTCGCCCTGCTCGCGCGCCTCTACAGCCTCGCTGGCTCAGGGCTGCTCGCCGCGCTGCACCTCCTCGTGCTCCGCGAAAAGGCCCTCTTTCCCTGGCTCGACCACCTTGCCCACATGCTCACCGCCAAGCTCGAATTCCAGCGCCTTTGGTTCCACGAATCGCAACTCCTCGTGCCACTCTTCCTGTTAACCTGCTTCCTCATCCTCTCATGGCGCTCGGCCTGGCACGGCCATCTCCGCGCCAGCGACGGCGGCGACCTGTATGGGCGCTTTGGCCGCGCCTCGCACAACTCTCTTGCCTACATCGCCAACCGCTCCGATGTCAGCACCTTCATAGACCCCGCCGGACGCGGCGCCATCACCTATCGCCAGGTCGGGCGTGTTGCCCTTCAAGTTGGCGCAATCCTCAGCGCGCCAGCGGACCGCGCGGCGGTATACGCAGGTTTCCGCGCCTTCTGCAAAGCCGAGCGCCTTATCCCCGCCGCCGTCGCCCTCACTGCGGATGAGCGGCTCGTCGCCGCTGCCAGCGGCATGCGCTCGCTTTCCATCGGCACAGAGGCCGTCGTAGACCTTCCTGCGTTCGCCAGCGAACGGCTTGGCAAAAAGATGCGCTGGGCGCAGCGGTCGCTGCAAAAGCGCGGCTACACCGTCGAACTGCTCAGCGCGGCAGAGATCACCCCGGCAGTGCGCATCCGCCTCGACCACATAGACCGCGAGTGGCGCGACTTCCGCGGCGGCCAGGCGCATGGCTACTGCATGACCCTGGGGCGCTTCCCCACCAACCACGACCCGCACTGTCTCATCGCCATCGCCCGCGACGCCGCTGGCGCACCCATCGCCTACCTCACACTGCTCCCTGGCGGCGAGGGCTACTATTCGCTCGACCTCACCCGCCGCAGCTTCGCCGCGCCCAACGCTGCCATAGAATTCCTGCTTATCGAAGTCCTCACCCTCCTCCGCGCACGCGGCGCGCAGATCGTCAGCCTCAACTTTTCCACCCTCTCCTCGCTCTCCTCGCGGCGTGGCGGCGCCCTCCTCATGCGAACGCTAAGCAAAGCGTTCCAGCTTGGCTCACTCGAAGCCTTCAACGCCAAGTTTCGCCCACGCTGGGAGCCGCGCTTTCTCGTCTTCCCTACCTGGTGGAACCTGCCCGATGTGGTGTATGCGGTCCTGGTGATGGAAGGCGTCGAACGCATGGCCATCAACGCCTGCGCTCGTGTGCTGCGGCGCACTTTGCGCCCATCAGCCCATCCGCTCGCCAAACCCGTAGTCCATGCCGAGCATGCGTGACATTGCGCACGGTTCGCGCGTCCGAAATGATGAGCGATTTCCGTTTGTGCCACCAACCGTGAGAACGGCATGATGCCAGGCAGGGTGACCTCAGTTCCGCAAGTTGCGGCGCTGTGGGCGCAATGCTATAATGCGATGGTGGCTCAGCGAGCCTCCGGTGACGCCGCCCTCGTAGGCGCTCGTCGCCGTCGCGTCTCTACCCAATGTGGGCGGAAACGCTTTTGATCCATCCTGCCCCGCCTCTCCGGGCGCCACATGCGAGCGTCCGCGCAACCGGCGGGAGCACTCCCAGAGGAGGAATCCGCATGGCACAGCATCGTGATTACGATCTTGGCATCGTAATCAGCCCAGATGTCGGCGACGAACAGGCACGCGCGATTGTAGACCGCATTACCAACACCGTCACCAGCAATGACGGCCAGGTCGTGCGCGTCAACGCTGTAGGCAGGCGCCGTCTGGCCTACTCAATTGAGCACCATCGCGACGGCCTGTATTTCTTCTTCGACCTGATTATGCCGCCTACGCTGGTCAGCGAGATCGAGCGCATATTGCGTGTGAACGAAGATGTCATGCGCCATCTGCTGCTCGTGCGCGACCCACGCGCCGTTGCCCAGCAACGCCAGCGCGACGCCGAAGCCGACGCCCAGGCCGCGCAGCGCGCCGCCGAGCAGGCCGCACGTGCGGCGGAGCAAGCTGCGGCAGCAGCGGGGGCAGCAGAAATGCCAGCGGCGAGCGAACCGGCGACCGAGGCCCCGGCCGCGGAAGTGCTGGTAGCGGAGGCGCCAGCGACCGAAGCCGCGCCAGCCGAAACAGACCAGGCCGAAGAAACGACCACAGCGGAAGCGGAGGCGAACGCCTGAGCGCGCGACCAGCGGCAGTCAGGTCTGCCAGCATGTGGTGTCGCGGAAGGGGAATTGACGTATGCTGAACAAAATCATGCTCATCGGCAATTTGGGCCAAGACCCCGAGATGAGCTACACGCCCAGCGGCAAGGCCATTACGAAGTTTAGCCTCGCTGTCAATCGCAACACGCGCGACCGTGAGACGAACGAACAACGTAAAGAAACGACATGGTTCCGGATCGTCGCCTGGGAGCAGAAGGCAGAGTTCTGCAACCAATATCTGCACAAAGGCTCGAGAGTCTTCATCGAAGGCCGGATGACTTCGCGCAAGTACACCAATAAAGATGGCATCGAAGTGACAGCTTGGGAAGTTCTTGTGGAGAACACGGAACTGCTCGACTCACGCTCCGATGGCTCTGGCGCGGGCGGTGGTCGTGGTGACTCCGGCGATGTCGGCCCGGACGACATACCATTCTAATATCACCAACCAGGGCGGGCGTCGTGTGCGCCCACCTTACCGGCGGCGCTAGCGTTGCCGCCCATATATGGTTTACGTGCTGGTCCGGTGTGACCTCTCCACCGAGACCAGCAACCCCATACGTAAAGGAGCATTGACATGCAACAGCGGAGAGATTTCAACGGACCTTCAGCGGGCGGCGACCGCCCCGCCAGTGATCGCTCAGATCGCGGCGAGCGCGGCGAGCGCCCGGATCGCGGCGAGCGCGGCGAGCGTTCGGGTGGCCCTCGCTACGGCGGCCCGCGCGGGCGCGACTTCCGTTCCCGCCGCAAGGTCTGCACGTTCTGTGTAGACCATGTTCGCGAGATTGACTACAAAGAAATCTCACGTCTGCGACGGTATCTGTCTGACCGTGGTAAAATCGAGCCACGGCGCAAGACGGGCACCTGCGCCAAGCATCAGCGCCGGTTGAGCGTGGCATTGAAAAACGCCCGCTTCATGGCGATGTTGCCCTACACCGCCGCACATATTCGCGGCTCGTAATCCTGACCGCTAGAGGATCGAGCGGGGCCTACGCGCCAGCGCACATGGCCGTTTCACCTCGCTCGATCCGCATCACTCATCGGGAGATGCTGGACGCACATGAGCAACCAGACGCTGAACAAACCCACGGCGACGAAGCGCGGTCGCTCAAAGACCACCGCGCGTGCGCAGACCTATCGCAGGCAAACAGCGCACCCCGTGGAAGGAATCCGAGACGGCAACCCCCTCATCTTTGGCTGGGGCGGCCACCTGAGCAAAAATCAAAAACAGCGCATCCAGAAGCGCGCCGCCTACTCGTTCTTCGCCGTCGTGCTCGTCGCGATTCTGGCGGTCTTCACCTTTGGCGTCGTCCAGCAAAACTTCATCATCCCCAACCAGACCATTGTCAGCATCAACAGCACCAACATCACCCAGGATACCTACCGCAAGTATCTGGCATATGTCTCTCAGGATCTCTGGAATACGATCCAGCGCGACCTGAAGCAGAAAACCGCCCTGGATACCAAGGTCAAGAATGGCGACAAAGAGGCCTCAACTCAGTCCAACATCCTCGTCACGCAGCTTCAATCCGAGGAATCTGGCTATAGTCAGTCGCAGTTGACCCAAACCGCAATGGACAATCTGGTTGAGAATCAGTTGATTCTTGCCGGCATCAAGCAGATCGAGAAAACCGACCCCGCCGCCAGCGCAAAGCTCCAACCCACTGCGCAAGCCATTCAACAGCGCTTCGACGCCTTCAAGAAGGCGTTCCCCGCCAACGAAAGCTATGCGGACTTCCTCAGCAAAGACAACCTGAGCGACGCCGATGTGCGCGCTGCCGTGACGATTGCCTTGCTCCGCGATAACCTGCAGCAGTATCTCTCCGACCATCTCGTCTCGCCCACCCGGCAGGCGCATTATCGCAAGATTCAGGTCAGCACCGCCGATGCCGCCGCCAAGGTGCTCAGCCAGCTCACCAAGGGCACGGCCACGTGGGATCAACTCGCCAAGCAGGACTCCCTGGATACCGATAGCAAGAACGTCGGCGGCGATGCGGGCTGGCTTGCCCCTGGCACCGGCGATGCCGCCATCGAAGACTGGATCTTCGCTTCCAACCGCCAGGTTAATGTGCTCAGCCCCGTCATCAAGGATGCCAGCGGCACCTTCGATGTCGTCGAGGTACTGGCGTTCGATCCTAGCCGCCCGGTTGACGCATCGCTGCTCAGCGCTGCCAAAACGAACGCGCTCACCCACTGGCTCAGCGGCCGTCGCGCCGATCCCGCCAACAAGATCAGCACGCCCAATTCGGACATGATGACCGCCGGGCGCAACATGCCGACCTTGCCCGATCTTAACGCGACATTGCCATCGCTCACCCCGCCGAATGGCCTCCCAAGCCAGGGCGGCATGCCTGGTGGCGGCATTCTTCCCACTGGGCCGTAGAGCAAACCTCAGCGTATACGAGGGCTTCCACCGGGGCGATGCGCAGGTTCAGCGCGTCGTCCCGGTTCGCCTTGGCGCCATGAGCAACGAGGGCAATATGAGCACTGTTGGGAAAGGATTGTAACCGTGAGTTCAAGCGTCGTGGATGACCAGCAGGCGCGGCTTTCACCGCCCGCCACTTCATTTCCGCCGGACCATACTCCACACCATTCCGGCGCACGGATGTCGCTTGCCAATCCTGATACCCTGCTTGACACCATCTCGCTCTACCTGCACATTCCGTTCTGCCACGCGAAGTGCCACTACTGTGATTTCAATTCCTACGCAGGCATGCTCGGCCTGCGCGAGCGCTACGTGGATGCCCTGGCACGCGAGATCGCCCTTGCCGGGCAGCGCGCCCGCCTGCCCGACGGCACGCCCCGCCGCTGCCGCACCATCTTCTTTGGCGGCGGAACCCCCAGCCTGCTCACCGCCGAACAGGTCGCTCACCTGCTCACCACTGCCCGCGCCGCCTTTGCCGTGGATGCCGACGCAGAAGTCACACTGGAAGCCAACCCCGGCACCCTCGAATATGGCCGCCTCGATGAGTTCCGCGCGGCTGGCGTCACCCGCCTGAGCATGGGCGCGCAGAGCTTCGACGCGGGCCTGTTGCGTTGGATGGGACGCATTCACAGCCCCGAAGAGATCGAAACCGCCTTCGCCTCCGCCAAACAGGCAGGCTTCTCCAGCGTCAACCTCGACTTCATCTATGCGCTGCCGGGCCAATCCCAATCCACCTGGGCCGCGACACTGGACCGCGCGCTCGCCCTGCGCCCTGAGCACCTCTCGCTCTACTCGCTCATCGTCGAGGAAGGCACACCGCTCTTCAATTGGGTCCGCCAGGGGCGCGTACATCCTGTGGATGACGACGTGGCCGCCGATATGTACGAGCTAGCCGAAGCGCGGCTCGCCGCCGCTGGCTATCGCCAGTATGAGATCTCGAATTGGGCGCTGCCGGGCCATGCCTGCCGCCACAACCTCACCTATTGGCACAATCTGCCCTACATCGGCCTCGGCGCGGGCGCGCATGGCTGGTATTCTGGGCAGCGGTACGCCGAAGCGCGTCCCATTCGCGACTACATCGCCCGTGTTGAAACAGTGGAGTCGCTGAGAGACGAGCACGACAGCCCGCGCAACGGGCAGCCCGCGCCACTGCCTGCTGCGGCGGCTGTCGAAGACGAACGCATCCCCCGCGATCTTGAGATGGCGGAAACGGCGATACTTGGACTGCGTCTGGTAGACGGCCTGGACCTCGATGCGTTCGCGCGGCGCTTTGGCAGCGACTTTGCCAGCGTCTTCAGCGCGCGGCTCACGCCAGTCCGCGACGCGGATCTACTGGAAACGCGGGGCAACATCCTACGGCTAACGGAGCGTGGGCGGCTGCTGGGCAACGAAGTATTCGCGCGCCTGCTTCCTGATAACGATGCCACATCCTAGTGGCATGAGAAACTCGCGTGTATCACTATGATTCGACGCTACAGATCTGCGCATGCCTCAGTCAGCTTTCCGTTGTCGAGCAGCCAGCGGGCGAACTCAAGCCGCCGCTCATCCAGCATCCGCTTGAGATACTCATCCTGGTTATGCACCGCACGCCGTAGCTCAACCAGCCGGTTGACCTCATCCGTGCTGAAGTTGCCGTGCAGCGTCGCGGGGGCGCCAGGCCCAGGAACGGTATTTGGAGACTCCTGCGGTAGCATATGCATCACCTTCTCACCTGTGTGTACCACTGGGTACCGACGACTGCATAGCCGTCTATCGCACGGGTTGTGCCAACTATCGCGCCATGCCATACAGCGGGAGTAGGTTCCCTCCGCCTGGGCCTGTTTGCCGCGGACTGCTACAATGCATTCGAAAGGGTCAACGACACATGAGCCATACCGGCAGCGGCGGCAACACAAATGATCTGCGAGATGCCCAGCAACGGGCTGTCATGCCCGTAACCGCATTACCCGCGCCAATCGCAGCGGTCGCGCGGCCACTCGAACTCGCCCTCAAACTGGCCAACACCGAACTGGATGCGCTGCTGCCCGCGCATTCGCGCATTCAGGTGCAGTTGCTGGCAAACCGTGGTATCCGTGGCGCAGAGCAGATCGCCACCTTCCTGAACGCCGATTGGCGCGCATCCGGCGATCCATTGCCCGATCTTGATACGGCCGTGGCGCGCATCCAGCGCGCGCTGCGCGACCACGAGCAGATTGCCGTCTTTGGTGACTACGACTGCGACGGCATGACCTCATGCGCGCTCCTCACCGCTGCCCTGCGCGACCTGGGCGCGGCATCCGTCACGCCATATGTGCCCGTCCGCGAAGATGACGGGCGCGGGCTGAATCCCTCCGCCATCGCCGAGTTGGCGGCCAAGGGGATAAAGCTGCTGATTACCACCGACTGTGGCACGGCGAACATCGCCGAGGTGCAGCAGGCGCGCGATTTGGGCATGGAAGTCATCATCACCGACCACCATCCCGCGCATGGGCCGTTGCCCGATGGCATTGCCGTCGTCAACCCCAGCCGCATGCAGCCGCGCTCCACCGCCGCCGATCTGGCGGGCGTCGGCGTCGCCTTCCGGCTGGCCGAAGCGCTCTACTCGCATCTGGATACACCAGACCGCGACGCGAAGCTGGACGCCCTGCTCGACCTCGTGGCCGTGGGCACCATCGCCGATGTCGTGCCGCTCACCGCGCAGAACTGGGCGCTGGTTCGCGCGGGCCTGCGCCGCCTGCGCGCCGCGCCGCGTCCTGGCTTGCGTGCGCTTCTTGCCGCCGCTCGGCTGCGCCCCGAAGATGCCAGTACACGCGACATCTCGTTCTCGCTCGCGCCCCGGCTCAATGCCTGCGGGCGGCTGGGGCAACCCAAACTGGCGCTCAATCTCCTGCTCGCCGCCAGCGACACCGAAGCTACAGACCTGGCCGCCAAAGTCGAGGCGCTGAATGCCGAGCGGCAAACCCTCACCGAAGCGATCACCGCCGAGGCGCGGGCACAACTGCTCTCGCACGCGCGCCTGCCCACGACACCTGAGCCAGACACGCTCTCAGCCTTAGCCGCGCACCTGCCAGCGGGTGTGGGTGTGGCCATCGGCAACGACTGGCACATGGGCATGCTTGGACCAGTCGCCGGGCGGCTGGCTGAAGATCAACATCGCCCGATATTCATTCTCAGCCAGGGCGAAACCGAGACGCGAGGCTCCGCACGTGGGCCAGAGGGCAATGATCTGGGCGCATTGCTGGCAGCGAACAGCGGCCTATTTAAGCGCTTTGGCGGCCACACACGTGCCGCTGGTTTCACCCTGGCGAACGAACAGGTAGCGGCGTTTCTGCGCTACCTTGGCGAGCGCTTTGCCGCGCATCCCGCCGCAAGTGCGGACAGCAAGGATGATAGCGCCTCGACCTCCCAGCCAGCGCTTGCGGTAGACGCCGAGCTACCCATCGCGAATGCTATTGGCCTATATGATGACATCGCCGTGCTTGCTCCGTTCGGCCCAGACTTCCCGGAGCCGGTCTTCGTTACACGGCAGGTCAAGATTGTTGGCTGCCGCGCCGTGGGCAACGCAGGCGTGCATCTGCGACTATCGCTCCGCGAAAAAGGCCGCAATTTCGCCGCGCTCTGGCCGCGTCAGGGCGCACTGGCTGGGGCGATGAGCCAGGCGCTTCCGGCGCTGCCACCGGTAGATCTCGTCTATCGTCTGGGCGCCTCCACCGCGCGCTTTGGCGGCGAGCGCGAAGTGCAACCCTACATCGTCGGGATTGGAATTCCGAGCTAACGCGAGCAAAGGAACCATTCGCGCAGCACTGGCATGCTTTGTGCCGCATGGAATTCGCGGTTGATACTCCGCTCCGCGCTGGCGGGCTGCGGGTTTGGCCGAAAGTTTGCTGAAACACACAGTTGCCTCGCTCTTCTGCTATACTGCGTTTGTGTAATGGCGTAGCGGTGTTCAGGATAGGGCGTCCGCGTTCCTGCGCGGATGCACGAGTGGGTATGGGAATAGGAGTCTTTGGTATGGCGCTGGCGCCTTCATTGGTAGGGGCAGGAGCAGGCATACGAGTACGCAAGGCCGTCAACCGGCGGCCCGTGGCTGCGCCCGGCATCCCCCTCTTAGGCAACGCGATTGACCTGTTCCGCCGTCCTCTTGAGTTCTTCGTACAATCGTACTATGACGTTGGGCCAGTGTTTCGGGCCAGCGGGCCGGGGCGCAGCTATGTTGTGCTGGCTGGGCCGCGCGCTAATACCTTTCTGGCGCACGAAGGCGAGCGCTACCTAGATAATCGCCCGATTTACCGACAGGTCGCGGGCGAACTGCGTTCTGGCAATTATGCTATCGCCACCGACGGCGAACAGCATACCCATTTGCGACGCACACTCAAACCTGCCTTCTCGCACAAGTCGCTCTCGCGCTACCTGCCGCGCATGCTCGCCACCGCCGATCAGCTCGTGTGCGAGTGGCGGCCCGGCATGCGGCTGCGCGTGCTCGATACCATGCACCGTCTCGTCGGCGAGCAACTGGGCGCGGCGCTGGTGGGCCGCGCGCTGGGCGGCGACCTCGCCGATGCTGTGACCTTCGCACGCTACTCCGTCGGCGCGGGGCTGGGCGCGTATCCAACCTTCATGGCCCGCTTTCCCCATTATTTGGCCGCGAAGCATCGCATGTTCGCGCTGATGCGCGACATCGTCGCCGAACACCGCGACAATCCCCCAGGACCAAATCGCGAGCCGGATTTCGTTGACCTGTTGCTGGAAGCCACCGATCACGAGGGCCAGCCGCTCAGCGATGATGATGTGATCGCCAACGCGCAGATGGCCTATAGCAACGCCATGCTCTACGGCGGACCAGCCTGTGCTTTCCTGCTCTATGTCCTGCTCAAGTATCCCGAGGCACGGGCGCGGGTCCAGGCGGAGGTGGATGCGGCGTTTGCGGACGGCATTGGCGACGCCCGCGCCTTCTTCGGCCTGAAACATCTGCATGGGGCGATGCTCGAATCCATGCGCCTGTTTCCCATTGCGCTGGCCACACCACGGCTCGTCGTCAAGCCGTTCGAGCTTGAGGGCAACGAGGTGCGCCCCGGCGACGTGACGCTCTTTGCCGTCTCAGTCTGCCACTTTCTGCCCGAAATCTTCCCTAATCCCTACACCTTCGACATTGACCGCTACAGCGAGCCGCGCAACGAGCATCACCAGCCTGCCATGTTTGTGCGTTTCGGCCTCGGCGCGCATGCCTGCGCGGGCATGGGGCTGGTCGAGATGTTCGTCATGACCACGCTCGCCGCGATTCTGCGCCATGTCGAACTGACGCTGGACCCACCTGGCTATACCCTGCGCCGTGTGGTGAATCCCTTCCCTGAACCTGAGCGCAAGCTCGCCGTCCGCGTCGCTGCGCTCCGCTCGTAGTAGCATCCTGCGGACGCGCAGAACCCGAACCCGCCCCCATGCACCGGAGGCGGGTTCTCATATGCGCACACCTGTGGCTGATCAGCGTGCGCCGTTGAGCGCGGCGGCAATCGCGGCGGCCAGAATGAACGCCAGCCCGCAGGCGAGCACCAGCCCCACAGCCAGTGGTAGTAACACCGTGGCAACCGACTTGCCGATGGTGAGCCGGTGGCTGGCCGAGATAGCGAAGACCGACAGCACGATCTCATAGATGCCCAGTGCGAACGCAGCGATCCCACCGAGCACCGGAATCAAGCCCAGGATGGCAATCACCCCCTGGATCGGCACATAGAACAGCATCAACGCATACGAATGGTGCAGAAATGTGCCAGTTCCGCCGAAGATTTTGGCGCAGAGAAACAATATCCCCGCGCCGATGAAGAATCCCAGTGGCACCCCGATAATGGATCCCCATCCTGCTGAGGCCGGGATGCGAATGGTGTTGGTAGCGCCATTCGCGCCAGGAACTTGGAATGTGGTCACAGTATAGAGCGCGGCGATGCCACCCGTGATCGCGCTCAGCACTCCCAGGGCGATCACGCTGAGCCAGATGTCGCGCCAGTTCGCGGTTGGCAACTCATTCGCGAATGAGGCAACGCCGGGCTTGGTGGTGACGTTGAGCCACTTTTGCCAGATGCCGTTGAGTCCTGCCGGTTGTGGCGCGGCATAGGCCCCTCCCCCCGCTTGCGCACCGCCATACGCGCCATAGCCACCATAGCCGCCGTACGGAGCCGCGGGCGGTGGTGGCGGCGGGGCATACTGTTGCTGTGGATACGGGGGTTGCGCTGGTGGCGGATACTGCGGTTGCGCCTGCGCTGGCGGTGGATAGGGTGGCTGCGCCTGGGGTGGATAGCCCGGTTGTGGCTGGTAGCCCGGCGGCGGTGGATAGCTCGGCTGCGCTGGTGGCGGTGGATACCCCGCCGCGCCCGCTGGTGGTGGATAGCTCGGCTGCGCTGGTGGTGGCGTGTTGGGTGCGCTCTCGCGCGGCGGATATTCGGGCGGCTGTGCATGCTGCTGTGGCGCTCCCTGCGATGGCGTATCCGGCGCATCCAGTGTATCCGGGGGGTCTGGCGTGCCCGATGGATAATTGGGATCGCGCGGTGGCTGGGTCGGATCACTGCTCATGGAAACTCTCCCCTCCTGGGTAGACTGCTGCTGTTCAGCATCTCTGCACGGCAAAGATGAGCGACAGCGCCTCATGCGGTCCTCTACACTACATATGTCGTGCCATCGCATGGCTGGCATGGCCCCTTCACTCCCCGCAGCGCCACCGATGGAACACAGCACGACACCCTCGCGTGCTAAGATGCAGAGAGAGACATTGCACATAGAGGAGCTTCACACGATGCCCAACCCACCATCCTTGCCCACGCCGTCATTTGGCGCGCTGCTCCGCCAATATCGCCTGTCGCGCGGGCTGAGTGTCGAGCAGGTCGCCGAAGCGGCTCAGCTTGCGCCCAGTGTCATCCGCACGATGGAGGGTGGCCAGCGCATCGCCCCGCCGCATGCGTCTATTGAGAAACTGGCGGAACTGCTGCAACTGAGCAAGAACGAACGCCTGATGTTTACGCTTGCGGCGACCATGGATTCGCCTATCATGTCAGCCTGGTTGCAGCCTTCCACCGCACCCAAGTTGCCGCCGCTTACCGCTGCTATCCTGGCGTTCCTCATCGCCGATGTGCGGGGCTATACCCATTTCACGCAGGATCAGGGTGACGCGGCAGCCGCGCGGCTGACCACCAAATTCGCCGATCTGACACGCAGTGTGGTCGAACGTTGGGATGGGCGGCTGGTCGAGCTACGCGGCGACGAGGCGTTGGTGGTCTTCGGCTCGGCTCGTCAGGCGCTTCAAGCCGCGCTAGAGATGCAGGATCGCTTCGTCGAGGCGACCAATGCTGATCCTGATCTGCCCCTGGCGGTGGGCATCGGCATAGATGTAGGCGAAGCGGTGGCGTTGGAGGAGGGCTATCGCGGCGCGGCGCTCAATCGCGCAGCGCGACTGTGCAGCATGGCGGGCGCGGGCGATGTGCTGGTGACGACTGGGCTGGCCTACGTCGCGCCGAAGGTGGATGGTATAGATTACCTGGGACGTGGGCGTGTCTCGCTGAAGGGCTTCACCGAGCCGGTAGACGTGCTTGCGGTGACGCCCGCGCCAATCCTCATGATTGAGGCACCCGAAAGAGAGAGCCAGTGATTTTTAGTTGGCGCTGGTCTCTGCCTCCGCTATCACGGGCGCAGCTTCTTCGTGTGTTCGCCGTGTCTCACGCACTTTGAGGATGAACGCCGCGCCCAGCACCAGAAAGAGCGTCGCCAGCCCGAAGACCGCGCGATA
Source organism: Ktedonobacterales bacterium (assembly GCA_030167145.1). Classification (GTDB taxonomy): domain Bacteria; phylum Chloroflexota; class Ktedonobacteria; order Ktedonobacterales; family JADMIN01; genus SMAG-U1939. The sequence goes on from CP126532.1 coordinate 3,992,237, forward strand.
GCCCAGCGCCGTTTCGCCGAAGCGGTCGGCGGCGAAGATCACCACGCTGCCCAGCATCGGCGCCAGGATGCCCGGCAACGTGGAGGCAGTGCTCCACAAGCCGAGATCTTTGCCCGCCTCGCTCCGCGACGGCAGCGCGTCTATTGCCAGCGCCACATCCACACTCATGTACGCGCCGTAGCCCAGGCCGAAGAGGATGCCGAGCGGCCACAGCGGAATCTGCCCCGGCGCGACGACGAAGGCCAGCGCCGCCAGCGCCATGCAGGCCGACGCCCCGAAGACGATGGGCACGCGCCGGCGCATACGGTCTGAGAGCGCGCCTAGCAGCAGCGTGCTTGCCACCGCGCCCAGCAGCGCCATGATCGCGTTGATCGCCGTCGCCTGCACGAAGTTCGTTAGATGCGCGACCCGCGCGAAGTAGTATTCGATATACGTCATGAATAGGGCCAGCCCCAGCATGACGAAGCCGCGCGTCAGAAAGACCCAGGTGAAGTTGGCATGCCGCCAGGGCGCGAGCCACATGCGCGCCAGCCGTTCGCGCCGGGTGGAAGTATCCTCGTTTGTCTTCGCGGCGTGGTGATGCGGCAGATGCAGCGGGAAATGCGGCGTCTCGCGCACACCAACGAATGTCACCACGATGCCCCCGAGCAGCACAAGCGCTCCCAGCCCATAAAACAGCGCCGCGCCGTGCGCCGTAGCCAACCCTGCCGCTGCGGAGCCGTGTCCGCCGCCTTGCCCCAGCAGCAGCGAGGCCACTGCCAGGCTGCCGACTGTGCCGAGCAATGTCATCAGCCCGACATACCCCGATGCGACGCCGCGCTGTTCGGCGGGCACGCGGTCCGGCACGAGACCCTGGAACGCTGCGCCACTGACGGTATTCGCCACGACAACGAGGAACAGTCCCGCCACATAGAGCGCCATATTGTGCGTTGCTGCTAGCAGCGTCAGTCCGCCCAGCATAATCACGCCGCCCCCCAGCACATACGGGCGCCGCCGCCCTAATCGGCTGCGCGTGCGATCCGAGAGCGCGCCCGCCACGGGCTGGATGATCACCGCCGTGACCGCACCCAGCGCCGCCAGCCCGCCAAGGAAGAGCGCCTGCTGTGCGTTGCCCGCCGCTCCGGGAGCGATGAACAGCACGATCTGCGCGGGTATCACGATGGGCAGCAGCGCGGCGAAGGTGAAATTGAGGGCGAACCAGAGAAAACTGAGGCCGAGTAGCTCGCGGCGGGAGAGCAGCGCCGGGCGGTCCTGCGTGAGGACGGCGGGCGCTTCTTGACGTATCTGCACCAGCAAGGATGAAACCTCCAGGAACGTTGTCGTCAATTGCCCATCACGTCCGCGCGGCGCAGCCTCTTCCGCGAGGGGAGCCACCGAGCGCGCATATGAGCAAGGCAACGGAGCGAGAAGGCACTGCCTTGCCACCTGGGGCAGCCAGGGAACCTTCCATGAGGAAACCGCTGGTGTGTGGTCACATCGCTCCCATCCTGGGGCATCCACATCTACCACCACGGCCCTTCCATCTGCCCACAGTATAGATGACATAACGCTCAATGACCAACGTTCTCACCCGAATGGCTGCGGCGCGAGCGCGAGCGTGTGATACTAATTCCGCCTGAATTGTTGTCATGTGCGCTCTCGGCCTTGAACGGCCGGAGCTCGGTGCAATCGGGCCAGAAGCCCCTGTATACTCCAACTATCCAGCGCAAATTGCTATTATCACTCGGAAGTAGTAAAACTCACGGTAGCGATAGGGGAGGCGAACGCGGCGACTCGGCAAGATGGCGGCGATGGCGGAGCGGCAATACCTGTAGCGGGTCGAGTGTCACTGTGCGCATGCGTATTGCCTGCCCGCCCAGAACTCCTGTCAGTCTGCTTTGAGATACGGGGTTGATTATGCTCTATCCTCTCATGACATCCACCCGAACACTTGTAGACCTGGGTGGCATCTGGGATTTCAAGCTGGATCACGGCGCAGGATTTGAGGAGGCCTGGTATGCGCTTCCGCTCCAGGAAACGGCGCCGATGGCTGTTCCAGCGTCCTTCAACGATCTCGTCGTTGGCGCAGACATCCGCGATCATATTGGGTGGGTGTGGTACGAGCGGGAGCTTGTCATCCCGGCGCGCTTTTTCGATCAACGCATCTGGCTCCGCTTTGGCTCAGTGACCCACACGGCGAAGGTCTACGTCAATGGACAACTCGCCGCCGAGCATAAGGGAGGGTTCACCCCGTTCGAGGTCGAGATCACTGCTCTCGCCAATGCGGGCAAGAACCGCCTGACGGTCGCCGTGAACAATATCCTCGACTACACGACACTACCGGTGGGAACCTACCGTGAGGATGTCGTTCTTGGTCAGGGAATGGTCGCATCGGATGCGCCAAACTTTGACTTTTTCAACTATGCTGGCATCCAGCGTCCCGTCAAGCTGTACACGACCCCGCGCGCCTATATTCGCGATATCACCATCACCACAAATCTGGCGGGCGACACAGCGCAGGTCAACTATTCGGTCGAGGTCGCGGGTGATGCGCAAGAAGCGCTGGAGGCGCGTGTCACCATCCAGGATGCGCGGGGCGATACCGTCACCAGCGGGCGTGGAGCAACAGGTCAACTCGCCATCGAGCATGCGCATCTCTGGCAGCCACTCCACGCCTATCTCTACACGTGTGTCGTTGAGTTGTGGCGGCACGACCAGCTTCTGGACACCTATGAGCAGCCGTTTGGTGTGCGCACAGTCGCGGTCAGCGATGGCAAATTCCTCATCAATGGGCGCCCGTTTTACTTCAAGGGCTTTGGCAAGCACGAGGACTCCTATATTCATGGCCGCGGGTTCGACGAAGCGCTCAATGTGAAAGACCTCAATCTGCTTCGGTGGATCGGCGCCAACGCATTTCGCACTTCCCACTATCCCTATTCGGAGGAGTTGATGCGCCTGGCGGACCGCGAAGGATTCGTGGTGATTGACGAGGTTCCAGCAGTCGGTCTGAATCTGAACTTCGGTGGCCTTATGAGCGGCGACACGCAGCCACACGCGACCTGGGCGGAGATTCGCACGCAGGAACAGCATGCCCAGGCGATTCGCGAACTCATCGCCCGCGACAAGAACCATCCAAGTGTCGTGATGTGGTCTATCGCGAACGAGCCAGCTTCGGATGAGGAAGGCGCGCATGAGTACTTTGCGCCGCTGGCGCAGATGACGCGCGAGCTTGATCCGCAGAAGCGCCCCATTACGATTGCGACGGTCATGACGGTGACGCCTGACTCCTGCCGCGTGACCGATCTCGTGGATGTGGTGGCGCTCAATCGCTACTACGGCTGGTACACCCAGGGCGGCCAACTGGACGTGGCGAAAGCGCGACTGCGCGCGGAGTTGACGCGCTGGACAGAGGTGGCTCCAAACAAGCCGATCATCTTCACCGAGTACGGGGCCGACACCATCGCGGGCCTACACGATAGTACCCCCGTGATGTTCACTGAGGAATATCAGGTAGCTTTCCTGAAGGCCAATCACGAGGTAGTGGATGGGATTCCAACGTTCGTCGGCGAACTGGTCTGGAACTTCGCCGATTTCCAGACCAGCCAGAATTTCTTGCGTGTGCAGGGAAATAAGAAGGGTGTGTTCACCCGCGCCCGCGAGCCGAAGATGGCTGCGTATGCGCTGCGCGAGCGCTGGACGAGCATTCCAGACTTCGGCTACAAAGGCTAAGAACCTATCCGGCTGGGTGGTTGGCGCTGGGGGCGCACCCTCACCCCAACGCCTATTACTAAGTCCGTCGAGGTCCTTGTCGTTTCCTGGTGCGCCGAGGCCACCAGGGGAAGAGCATTGCGGAGCGCATGCGCCCCGGCCGCTGTTGGAGTTCTACGCAGCGCGCCGGCTGGACGTCCTCTCATTCCTCGATGTCACGGAAATGGCAGTTGAGCAGCGGCCCATCCGAGAACTGCCAGAGATGTTCGCCCACTGCTCACCTGCGCCTCCAGAAAGGCATCGGCAACCGCACGGCTTAGAAGGTGGATGCATCTCACGTCTCAAGAATACAATAAACTCACCGGATTCGTTGTGAGACACTGGCGTACATCTACGTAGAGGATGCAGGTGTGGAGGACGATGCGCCGCTCGCGTGCGGAGAAGGGAAGAACATCATGCCGGTCTATACGATTCTCAGCGTGGATGTGCAGCCGCCCTGTGCTGCCGGTCAGCGCCACCTCGCGCGGGCTAGTCTCTTTGTGGATGGCGGCGCGGCTGGTATCGCGCCCATCGCACAACTGCTGACGATGATTGACGCTAGCGACCGCTTCGTCGTCGGCCCCATCGCGCGCCCCGAAGCGCAGGTGGCGGCGACCTTCCCCCTATGCGCCTGTGGCAACGGCCACCTGCTCGCGCCAGCGGGCAGCGTGGACGAATATCCCGCGCGTGGGTAGAACTGAGAACAGTGCATCTATCGCGGATCAATATTCTGGAACGTCTGCAAATGTGCGCAGGGGATGCACTCGGCAGAGCGCGGCGGCACGGGTGAGAATCGGACAATTCACCACCACGACGGCATACTGGCGTGCGACATGATCTTCGAATTCAGCGATGAGGCGGTCACGACGAGCAACACTGATACGTTTCGGAGTCATGCGAGCCATGCGGGAGAGCGACGCTAGAACCTCGACTCTTAGCTATGCGAATGAGACCTATCAGCCTGCACATCTTTGCGGGTGAGCGTCAGATAGCCGACGACGCCGACGATCAAAATGGTCAAGACCAAACTCACCAGCCCGTCGCCAAAATTCAGACCATGCACGCTCTTTGGCTTTCCCATCCAGTCAGCAAACGAAGCCCCAAGGGGGCGGGTCACGATATAGGCAAGCCAGAAAGCGACCAGCGCGTTCAGTCTCAACAGCCCGTAGGCCAGCGCGGGCAGCGCGAACAATGCGGTAAACAGCAGTCCCGATGTGAAAAAGCCCAGGCGCAATGTATATGCCGTCATATCACCGGCGGCGGTGCCCAGTGCGAATGTAGCCATGACGGTAGCCCAGTAGAACACTTCGCGGCGCGGCGTATTGATGCTGTGAATGGAGAGCGTTTTCTCGGTGAGATACCAGATTGCGAAGATGACCACCAGGCAGGCTGCAAAGAATATGGTGGATACGAGATATGCGACAGTGGGACCCAGCAACGGACTGAGCAGCACGATATGGACGACATCGGCTGCCATCGTGCCGAAGATCGCGACCATCACCACCGCCAGCCAGTAGACCCACGCGATATACCGGCGCACCCGAAACTGGAGGATCAGCGCGATAGCCAGACCAATGCCGCCGAGCACGACCGCGAGATAGGGATTGATCTGATAGACCAGATAATCTGACGTTGACTCGCCTAGCGCGGTGCTCAGCAATTTCGCGATCCAGAAGAATATGGTAATCTCCGGGACCTTCCTTGCGACGTTGAGCGCACGATCCAGCGTTTGAGCAGTAGTGCCGCGAGCACTGAAACCCACATTGAGTTGGCGGTTGGGGATAGTCCGTCCCATCTGCTTCTTCTCCCATCTACTGCACGCGCTGGTTTAGCTCCGGCATATCTACGCAATATGGCTGAACCTCACTGTAGGCGAACGGTTCCGGATGGTCAATATTGCATGGTACTTTGCTCTGTCTGCCTCAGCCCTTTTGCTCAACGTTGTAACGACGCGGGGTTCGTTCAGGCTGGCGCAGCATGTGATGGGGCATGAAATGAGGTGTTTCGGCGTACTTCCCAACGAGGAGGTAGTGAGCTAGCGGCAGAAAAAGCAACTATGATCGCCTAGCTTATATGTGCTCTATGGCAATTGGTCAAGCAGTTTATCATATTCCGCATGTGCTCCAATCCAAAACCAGAGCCAATGTTCGGACTTGCGGACCGCCAGAGCGCGATAATGAATGCCGATACGGGCAGAATACGTTGGGCCCTCCTTGCTAACCTGCTTGAAGTCCAGACCAGGACGCGCGGGGTTTGCTTTGAACAAGCGATAGGCGTTGTTAGCTTGTTGCCGCACCCTGTCAGGCAACGCCAGAAATCGCACCTGAAACTGTTTGGTGCGCCGCGATTTCACGCGAACGTGTCTCCGGTGATCTCCTCGGTTTCGCCCGCGTCATCTTCGGCTATAGCTTCAGCAACCAGTTTTTCCAGCAGTTGGTCAGAGCGCGGGTCGGTGAAGAGCGCGTCCCAGCGGTCTTCTGACTGCATCTCCTCTAAGAGAAGCTGTGCCAGGAGTTCTTGTTCAGCTTCCGGGCGCTGCTCAGCCAGTGCAAACGCCTGTTTGAGTCGCTCGATCATAGAAAATATGCCTGCTTTCTCCACTACCATTTGATATTGACGCCTGTAGTATATGCCAAATGCTTCCAGGTAGCGAGGAGTAGTGATATGCTCAAAACGCGAATGCCCTGAGCGCCGATTCTTGGGGCACTCAGGGCACTGGCATGATGTATGGGGGTGACCGACGGGGCTTGAACCCGCGACCTCCAGAGCCACAATCTGGCGCTCTGCCGGCTGAGCTACGGTCACCATACGGCCACCCCAGTATAGCCCGCGCGGTGGCCCAATGTCAACGTCGCGCGTCAAGCGGGCAGACGCATCCTTCATGCTACACTAGCGACATGAATGGTGGTGGGCTGGCACGTGCGAGGTATGCGCCATGTTTTCCGCACTCACCCCAGGCGAGCGTATCTGGTTGATCGCCCTGCTCGCGCTCTGGGCCGCGCTGCTCTTCGGCGGCTTTCTCTTCGGGCGGCCCCATGCCTCGCCGCCGCAGCGCATGCCCACCTGGGCGCGCCTCGGTTCGTCCCTCACACTCGCCGCCGCCGCATGGAGTTGGGTCGCCTTCGCGGGCGCGGGCACCCCGCGCATAGTGGCGCTGCTGATCGCCATCGGCATGACGTTAGGCTGCCTGGGAGACGTGCTGCTTGCCGAGATCGCGCCGCTGGCGCAGCCGCTCATCGCCGGTATGGCCGCATTCGGCCTCGGCCACCTCGCCTATATCGCTGCGCTCATCATCGCGGGCAACGTGGACAACCTGACGGCAGTGGGCCTGCGCTGGGGTGCGCTGGCCGTATGGCTGGTCATCGGCGTCGCGGGCTGGTACGCGGTCGTCATGCGCGGCCACTCAGCAACGCTGATACAGTATGCGGCGCTACCCTACACACTGCTGCTGGCCAGCGTCACCGGGCTGGCCTGGGGGCTGGCGCTCCAAAGCGGCGCATACTGGGCTGTGGCTGTGGGCGCGACGCTGTTTCTCGCCAGCGACCTGATCCTGGCCGCGCAAACCTTTCAAGGTCTGCGCTTCCAGATGATCGGCGACCTCATCTGGTTGACCTACGGGCCTGGCCAGATGCTGGTGGTGTATGGCATGGGCGCTGCCCTGCTCAGTATTGGCGTCCGCTAGTACGCGCCTACTGGACGAAGGCAGGTGACGAAGTAGCCGCCACTGCCGCGATGATGATCAGGAAGACCACCAGTGCGATGATAGCCAGTGCGAACAAGCCTAGGTGAATATAGCCGACAATTAGCCCCGCTTTTGCCAGCCCTTCGCCTTGCTCCGGGGGATTGGCGCGCCGGATCTGCCCCAGCGCGATATGGCCGAAGATCACGCCCAGAATCGCGCCTACTACTGGCAGAATGATGAAACTGCCAATCGAACAGGCGAGACTGGCGATAGCCATGCCATTCGTCGAAGGCGCCATCGGCCCTGCGTAATACTGGGGATACGCGCCCTGCGGTGGCGCAGGATACGGCTGCCCGCCCACGGGATATGGTTGCGGCGCTGGTTGCGGTGGCGGCATAGCATCTGGCGGATACTCCACACCACCCGGCGGATAGCCGATGGGCTGACCACCTGCCGGTGGCGGATAGCCCTGCCCGCCTGGTGCGCCATAGGCTGGTGGTTGCGGATATGCCTGGTTTGGATCGCTTGACATGAGTGTGCTCCTCGCTCCCGCCATCCCCGGATCTCGTCCCGGAGTGACTTCACGTTAGAGATACGCGCAAGAACCGCAAATGACGCACCAGAAGTCACCGCTATTCCCTTCGCTACGCAAAATCTGGTATACTAAATACATCTTGATGCGATATATATAGCGTTCATCCTACGCCAGTGCTACCAACTCTGGCGCATTCTCCCCGATGGGAGGGCAGTAGCCAACCAGGGAAAGTGGTATGCATCGAAACGGAATCTCAGCGCATGAGGCGAAGGCGCTCCCGGCAAGCACCCTGCCAGAGCGCGAAGAGCGGAGACAGCTCATCATCTTCTCGCTTGCGGGTGTCGGGCTTGGGGTGGTCGGGGCGATAGCGGCGTGGGCGCTCTATCATCTGATTAACATTTTCACCGGCCTCGCGTTTTACCGGACCTTCACCACGAAATCGCCGCTCTATCCGCCAGCAAGCGGATTGGGTATCTGGGTCATTATCGTGCCAGTGGTGGGTGGCCTGCTCGTTGGCGTCATGGCCAAATACGGCACCGACCGCATCCGGGGACACGGCATCCCCGAAGCCATGGAGGCTGTGCTCAAGCATAAGAGCCGCATCAGTCCCCGTGTCGCCATCTTCAAGCCAATCTCAGCGGCCATCGCCGTCGGCACCGGCGGTCCGTTCGGCGCGGAAGGGCCGATCATTCAGACTGCCGGCGCGATTGGCTCGCTGATCGGCCAGACGATGAAGCTCAGCGCCAAAGAGCGGCGTATTCTGCTCGCCTGTGGTGGCGCGGCAGGTATGGTCGGCATCTTCAACACGCCCATCGCCGCCGTTGCGCTCGCGCTGGAACTGCTGCTCTTCGAGTTCCGCGCACGCTCGCTGATCCCCGTAATCCTGGCCAGCGCCGTCGCCGCTGCTTGCCGCACGTTCCTGCTCGGCAGCAATCCGATGTTCGCGCTCGGCACCTTTCCTTCCATTGGCGGTCCGCTCGACCTGCTCTGGTTCGTGCCGTTAGGCATCCTGATTGGCGTTTGTTCGGTTGGGCTGAGCAAGGCGCTCTACGTCGTCGAAGAATTTGTTGACCATCTGCCAATTGACCTGCTCTTCAAGCCCGCGCTGGGCGCGCTGGTGCTCGGCATCGTCGCTGTCATTCAGCCACGGGTGCTTGGCATGGGTTACGTCACCATCACGAATGTCCTGCACAACCACTTCAGCAACGCCGACCTCGCCTCGCTGGGTATCGGCAAAGCAGTCGCGGTCGTCGCCTCGCTGGGCGCGGGCACATCTGGTGGCTTGCTCGCGCCTATGCTGCTGATCGGCGCAACCATCGGCTCTGGCTATGGCCGCGCGATCAATCACGTCCTCCCTGGCGCAGGTATCAATCCCGGCATCTGCGGCATCGTCGCGATGAGCAGCCTCTTTAGCGCCGCCGCCCGTGCGCCGCTGACCTCATTCCTCTTCGCCTTCGAGCTAACCGGCGATTACAAAGCGATTCTGCCGCTGATGGTTGGCTGCATGGTCGCCGACATCGTCGCGCGCAGCCTCTCACGCGAGTCCGTCATGACGGAACGGCTCGCCCGTCGTGGGTTGAAGGTCGAGCAAGGCTATGAAGCCCGGCTGCTCCAACTGCTCTCGGTTGGCGAAGTGATGACCAAAGCCGTGATCTCGCTGCCCGCGTTCGTCACCGTGCGCGAGGCCGCGCAGGCGATTCTCGGCGAGTCCGCCGCACGTTTCCCGATTGCGGCGGGCGCGCTCTGCCTGCGCGATACCGCTCCTGGGGCAGACGCAGTCAATGCCCACGGCAACGCAAACAATGCGAGCGACGCGGACAGCGCGGACAGCGCGGACGGCGGCAGGAGTATCAGTCCGGCTATCGTGGATGCGCTGCGTCACTGGACCTTGCCGGTCGTCACTGAAGAGGGGCGGCTGAGTGGCATCGTCACCCGTGGCGAGTTGCTGGCGGCGGCCAGCGACCCCAATCTGATCGAGAAGCCCGTCGAGGAGATCGTCAATCGCCGCGTCGTAGTGGCCTATACCGATGAGGCGCTGGATACCGCGCTGATGCGTATGCTCGAAGACGACTTCCAGCTTTTGCCCGTAGTGGACCGCGCCGACGCGACGCTCTTGCTCGGCGTACTCAGCCGTCGCGACGTGCTGCGCGCCTGGCGGCTGCGCGCAGAAGACGAAAACCGCCGTGAGCGTACCATCAGTGTGCCGCGCTGGCAGCGGTCACGCTCGCTGGCCGAGACACGCGAGGTTGACGGCAATGCGGTGCTTATCACCACCGATGGGACATCGCAAGAAGAAGGTGATAAGGCACTCTTCGAGAAGCACGTGGAATCCCTCTCACCCACCGACGAGCAGTGACGTCCAGCTTTAGTATGCACCCTCAGTAGATAGCCTCAGCGGGAGTTGGGGCTATCCGTTCTTCATCCGCTTGGCACGCCCGTTCGCGGGTCGCGCGGCGGTGAAGATGTCCGTGCGGAGCGGAATCGCGGGAAGACGATGCGTAGCGGCAGCACGCGCTCTCGTCGCTGCTCAGCCTCCAGGTTCAGCGCGCGCGCTTGCAGCAGCGCATGCAGCGAGATCATCCCCGTCAGCGTATGCCCAGCATCGCGCTCCACCACGGGGAAGCGCGTCAGGCCTGTCTGCGCCATGCGATACACCACCACTCGCAGTGGTTCATCAGGATACGCGACCACTGGATCCGTGGTTGCCAGCGTGGCCAGTGGTCGCACAGCCGCGTCGGCAGTCGTGCGCTCCAATGCCGCGAGCAGGTCGGCGCGCGTCACCACGCCTACCAGATGCCGCGCGTCATCCACGATCGGATAGAGTGATTGGCCGCGCGGCGTTGCGCCGTCACGAATATGCTGATCCAGCTCACACAGCGGCAATTCAGCCTTCAGCGCCAGAATATTGGTGCGCATCACCTCGCGCGTGAAGAGGATTTCAAGCGGATCAGTGGCATACTCGCGGCTCAAGTGATAGCCCCGGCGGCTTACCTTCTCCGTCAGGATCGAACGGCGCAGCGTCAGCACGGTGAAGGCATGCGCGATGACCACCGCGAGCAGCAGCGGCAGCAGCACATTGACATCGTGCGTCAGTTCGATCATAAAGACGACGCCGGTGAACGGCGAGCGCATCGTGCCGCCGAGGATCGCGCCCATGCTTATCAGCGGCCAGAAACCCACGCCCACATGCGGCAGAAACAGCGCCTCCAGCCCGCCCAGCGCGCCTCCCATCAGCAGCAGTGGCGCCAACACACCCCCCGACGTGCCTGAGCCAAGCGCAACCGCCCAGATGACCGACTTGACCAGCAGAATTCCCAGCAGCACCCCACCCGCCACAGTGACATCGAGCAGTTGCGCGATGGTATCATAGCCGACACCCAGCGCCTGCGGGAAGATCAGCCCACCGAGGCCAACGACGATGCCACCAAGCGCGGGCCACCACATCCAGTGAATCGGCAGTTTGCGAAAGGCGTCTTCCGCACCGTAGACCGAGAGCGTCAGCACCGCCGAGAGTGCGCCCGCCAGCAGTCCCACCAGCACACAACACAGCAGCGCGACTGGTCCGATGAACGCGGGGTGCGGTGGTGTGGGAAAGAGCGGCCCGAAACCAATAAGATAGCGCCGCATGATAGCCGCCGTGACACTCGCCAGCGCCACCGGCACCAAACTGCGCGGCTTCCACTCGAAGAGCAGCAACTCCACCGCCAGCAACACCGAAGCCACTGGTGCGGCGAAGGTGGCCGACATCCCTGCCGCCGCGCCCGCCACCAGTAGCGTCTTGCGCTCAGTGCTAGTCAGCCGCAGATATTGCGCGAGCAGTGAGCCAACCGCACCACCGGTCATGATGATCGGGCCTTCCGCGCCGAACGGGCCGCCAGACCCGATGGAGATCGCTGATGAGAGCGGTTTGAGAATCGCCACCCGTGGCTGCACCTTGCTGCCGTTGATCAGAATCGCCTCGATGGCTTCGGGGATGCCGTGGCCGCGAATGCGCTCCGAACCGTAGCGCGCCATGAATCCGATAATCAGACCGCCCACGACCGGCACCAGTACCACGAAGATTCCAAGCGTATTGCCAGCAGGCGAAACCAGCGTCGTGCTCCAGCGATGGAAAAAGAAGAGGTTGGTGAAGAGACCGATCAGCCGCAGCAGGATCAGCGCGATGAACGCCCCCACCACACCAATGCCGATAGCCATCAGCGAGATGGGTGTCACACGCCAGGTCGTGGTGAAGTCGCCAAGCCGCTGGCTCGCCTCGTCCTTCACCACCAGGCGAGATACGAGTCGGGTACGCATACGCCACACGTCAGCAAACGATACTTTCATGCGCCCCCCTTCGCCGCCAGAGCAGCGGCGTGGGCGGAATAGGAGCCAGCGCTACATGATCGTCGCTTTCATTCCATCTTATCACGACATAATACGAAGGGCAAAAGGCACTCGATGCGGACTTTTGGGTGAAAAACTCTATTGTGGCTCTACGTCTATCCCATAGTACCGCTATGAGGGCGTCCTCTGAGGGCAGGCGGTATAATGGCTACCGATGCGCAGGGTGGCGCGCTATACGAAAATCGGCGCGCCAGACACGCGGAAAGGGCGATGGCATGCAGTCGTGGCAGCTAGGTTCGTATGAGATAGTGCGTCAACTCGGTGAGGGCGGCATGGCGCAGGTCTACCTTGCGCGAGATGTGCGTCTGGGCCGCGAAGTCGCCATCAAAGTGCTGGACCAGCGGCTTGCCGAGCGACCCGGATTTCGCGAGCGCTATCTGCGCGAGGCGCAAGTGGCGGCGGCGCTTGATCATCCTCACATCGTTCCACTGTATGACTTCGGCGAATCCAATGGCTTGCTTTACCTCGTCATGCCCTACCTCAGCGGCGGCAGCTTGCAGGATATGCTCCCCAAGACGCCGCTGCCCGCTGCCGATGTCGTCACCTATGGCACTCAGATGGCCGATGCGCTCGCCTATGCGCATGAGCGCGGCGTGGTCCATCGCGACGTCAAGCCCGCCAACATGCTGTTGCATGCGGATGGCCGTCTGATGCTCTCCGACTTCGGGCTGGCGAAAATCCTTAGCCCATCCAGCCGCCCATCAGCCCCGCGCAACCACCCCGACGCTGGCACGCCCGAATATATGGCGCCGGAGCAGATCGAAGGCCGCACCGATGAGCGTTCGGACATCTACGCGCTGGGAGTCGTACTCTATCTGTTGCTCACCGGACATCTCCCCTTCGCCGCACCAACCTCCAGCGCGGTCATGGAAGGCCATCTGTTTCGCCTGCCCGAAGAGCCGCGCCGGCTGAATCCAGGTATTTCTCCCGCGATGCAGACCGTCATCTTGCAGGCGATGGCAAAGCATCCAGCAGATCGCTTTCAGCGTGTCACCGAGCTAGGCGCGGCGCTGCTGAGCGCGCTCGTGGCGGGCGATGCCGAGCCGCTGCCATTTCTGCTCAGCAACCCCACCCCTGCGCCACTGAATCCCCCAACGCCCGTCACTGTGGTGCAGATGACGCCACCGACGGTTGACGACATCACCGCACCAGCGACAGGCGAGCCGCACGAGCAGCGCAAGGTAACTGCGCCGCGCATGCCCGCGATCAATCCCGACGCCCTCCCCAGATTGGACCGCGTCGTGCCCGTCGCCGCTCCCGTACATGAGCCGCGCCAATCACTGGCATCAGCGCCGCCAGCGTCACCAGTGTCGCCGCTGCCTCATCACGTCACCGTCGCGCCACAGTACCAGGGCAATGGTCTACTACCAGCCCAACCCGCACCAGCCTCACCAGTATTCCCGGTCGCGGCGTTGCCACCCATGGGCAGCCCGCCGATGCCGCTGTCTCCCGCGTCTTCCGGCCAGCATGGCGGGATCATGACGCCACAAGCCTACTCGCCCCAGCGCGGCCTGCCCTCACAATCGGGCTATCCCGCGCAATCCGGTCATCCCGCGCAGTCGGGCTATCCCGCGCAGTCGGGCGTGCCATCATCACACTCGGGATCGGGAGTGTTCCCACAGCCGGGCTATGGCCAGCCCTTCGCACATGCGCTGCCCGCCATGCTGGACGACACTCGCCAGACAGGCCCACATGCGGCGTCCGTTATGGCGCCTCCGCCGCGCCCCATTGAGCGCCAAGGCTCGAAGGTGTGGCTGGCGCTGCTTGTCATCATTCTCGCGGTGGCGCTACTCGGTCTGATAGCGGCGCTGGTCGAACATCTGATGCAGATTCAGGCGCAGTCATTCGTTGCGCCCCATCAGGCGCTCGCCACGCTCCATACTATCGCCGCAAGATTCCTATGATGCGCCCGCGCGCATAATACGGCAGACTACAGCAGGCCAATCCCAGGCCAGCCAGTCAGCTCGCGGGCCAGTGCCAGGAAATCATCAAGCTCGAAGGGCTTGAGCACCAGGTGTGCGCCCATCGCATCAAGCTCGCTCTTCTCGTGGACAAGACTTGGCAGGCTCATCCCCGTCAGCAAAATTGCTTCAGGCGCTTCTTTCGCCTGCTTGCGCAGTTCGCGTATCAGATCCACTCCACCACGATCGCTGCCCCGCAGCCGCAGATCACTGACGAGCAACTGCGCCGGCTGTGTACGGAACGTCGCACGCGCGGATTCCGCGGTGGGGCAAGCCGTCACCCGAAAGCCATCCTCCTGCAGCGCCGATTCCAACACATAGCGTGTGTTCTCGTCATCCTCGACCAGGACCACATGTGGCGGCAAACTCGATGTATGTGCCGATGGGTGCTGTGGCATCCGATTCGCTCCGCATCTCTGTGAGCGCCGCGCGAGCGGCTCATGTTCCTTCCTCGGTGTAGCATGCAGTGTAGCACACAGGCGAAAACCGCCGCAAATACGGGCGAATGCCTGTGTACGACATGATGCAGTGATATCCCGCAGAAGCGATGCCGATCTACAACTTGAGCTTGTGTGCCGCTGCGCGCCCGCTCTATGGCTTGCTCGTGGCGCATCAGTTACTCAAATAGCCGTAGCAGAGCATCTCGCATGCGTTCCGCATCGCCCGCGAGATTCACGCGGAATCCCACCCACTCCACGCTCTTGTGGCAGAAGTATGACGAGTCCATCAGCAACACGCCCGCGCTCCGGGCGAGCGTCCTGCTATCAAGCCTGGGCATCCGATGGCGGGGCAGCGCGGCCAGCATGTAGGGGCCGGAGTCTACCGGCGAGAGCGTAAAGCCTATCCCATGCAAGGCCTCCGTGAAAACCAGGCGATTGCGGCGCAGCCGTGCCACCACGCCGCCGCGCCACTGAAGCATCGCCCCATTCCGCCCAGTGCGCGCCTCTTCCAGCCAGTCGCGCCAGCAATCCAGATACGCCAGCGCCACCGCCTCACCGTTGCCCGCGCTTGAGCCGATGAGTGCGTCGCCCAGCCGCTCTACCGCGCGCACCACTTCTGGCGCGCCCAGCAGCACGCTCGTCTTCAACCCATTGAGAAAGAAAAGTTTGCTTGGCGAGCGCAGCGCCACCACCTGATCGCTATACTCAGCGGCATACCACGGCAGCGGCGTGTCCCAGTTCAACCCCAATCGCGTCTCATCCAGCAGGACGTAGGCCGAGTACGGCAACGCAGCGCAGAGCCGCCTGATCGTCTCCCATCCATACTCCACGCCCAGTGAGAACGCCGGATTGGTCAGCAGTAGCGCTGCCCGACCTCCGCGCATCGCCCGCACAATCCGCTCGCTATCCAGCGCGCCGGTGATGAAGTCGCGCGCCGGAACCACCTCAATTGCCAGCTCAAGGTGGCGGCACACCTCAGCCACTGCGTAGTAACACGGCGCAGCCACCACCACCCGCTCGACCCCGCGCTCCTTGAGCGCGCAGAGCGCCAGCAGCAACCCTTGTGTGCTGTTCTGCAAGATTGCCACCCGCTCTGGCGTCACTGGCGCGCCGCCATGCCGGATCGTCGCGCCGAAGACCTCAGCCGCTTGCTGCTTCGCAAGCGCAAAATCTCTGGCGTAGGCATACCCCGCCAATCGCGGACGCAGCGCACGCAGCCTGCGCACCAGCGTGGGCGGCGGGGCTATCTGTTTATCCTCAACCTCCCAACCGCTCACGTTGACCGCCGCGCGCCCCGTCTCGGCCTCGTACTCGCGCATCGCGGCCACCACCGGCCCGAAGTCACCAGCAAGACATCCGCTCGTCTCGATCATCTGTTGCTCATCTACCACGCAAGTTACTCCCCCCGAATCAGCCAATCTGCACCTTCACGCGCTGCCAGCCTGTCGCACCGTTCGGCACCGTGCCCCGTTGTGCTGGCGTCTGCGTCACGCCTGTGCCGTCAGTCGCGCGCACCACCAGCGTATAGCTGCCTGATGTCGTCGGCTGCCATGTCCAGTTCCAGAACACCCAACTCTGGTCAGAGAGAGGCGGCATCAGTGTTGCAGTGTGCCAGGTCGCGCCGCCATCCGCGCTCACCTCCACGCGCTGGATGCCCCGGATGCCCGCGAAGGCTACCCCCGTCACCGGCACTGGCCCCACTGGCAGACGGCTGTTCCGCACTGGCGCGTCAATCCGGCTGAGCGTCTCCAGTTGTGCCGCGCTCCATCCCTGGCTCTGGTAGAAGCCTTTGAACTCATGGTCCGCGATTTCGATTTGCGTCAGCCATTTCGCGCTCTGCTCGCCATAGCGTCCCGGCACCACCGCACGCAGGGGAAACCCATGCCGGGCGGGCAGCTCCTGCCCATTCATCTCCCACGCCAGCAATGTGCGCGCTTCCAGCAGATCCGCCAGCGGCAGGCTTGTCGCGTAGCCATCTACGCTGCGGAAGATGACATATTTGCCGCTGGGCAGCGCACCCCCCGCCTCGGCCAGCAGTGTCGCCAGCGCTACCCCCCGCCACACCGCCGTACTCAGCAGATGCCCGCCGACCTCATTCGAGATGCATTCAAGCGTGATCGCTCGTGTCTCACTCGCCAGCCTGCGTATCTGGTCGTAGCTCCACACCTTAGATCGTCGTACCAGCCCCGTCACCTCAAGTTGCCAGCGGTCCGCGCTCACCACCGGATCGAGTACGTTCTTGCTCACCACGTAAAACTCATCGCGCGGCGTGATCGGCGTAATCGCCGCCGTCGGTGACGGCGTGCCGTGTCCCTCATACGACAGATTCGAGCGCGCGAGATATGCGCTGAGCAGGCGAACAATCGCCCCCGCGCCCGCTACCGCCAACACCGCTCCGCCACCCATGGCCAGCGCCGCGCGCCGGTTTACCCGCGCCGCCTCGTCCGGCGCCGCTTGTGCCATGCCTGCGTCATGCTTGCGACGCTGCCCCAACCAGCCCTCCCAGGTGTAACGCAGCGTGGCGCTCGCTACCGCCGTTACCCCAGCATACGCGGCAAACGTCAACGCCAGCGCCAGCAATGTCAGCAGCCGTGCCCGCCCGATGGGATCGCCGTACAGCCCCTCTGGCAACACCGGCCAGAAGACCACCAGTGCGACGATCTCCATCGCCAGCGCCAGCCCACCAGCGGCCAGCCAGCCGCGCCGCGTGGGCAGCCATCGCGCCACGCTGCTCCCAACGCCAGCGAGCCGCTCGTAGAGCGGACCCAACAGCACACCCACAGCGAACTGGCCGAGCAGCGTCAAGCCGAGTGGCCCGGTCTTCTCGTTGGGCTGGAAGCGAATCAGCAGCGCAACGAATTGGTCTGCCGACATCAGCGGTAGGATACGCTCGCCCAGCAGTTCCGGCGGCGTCGGTGTGCCCCAGGCGAGCCGCAGCGCCAGCATCACCACAATCGCCGCCAGCGAGCCGAGCAGCCCCGCCGCCAGCCCCAGCGCGTTCCGCTTCAGCGCCCGCCATGTGAATTCTGTGTACTGTCGTAACCGTTTCATGTGCGAATTCCTGACTCCCTCGCGGGAGCCTGGACCCCCTCTACCTCTTCATGATTGCCGCATGAATCCAGAGCGCAACGAGTATCAGCGTGCAGGTATACACTGCGTCTCAAAGGCTCCACTTGCTGCCGCAGCCTGCGCATTGATCCCACGGCTGATCGCTATCGAATGCCGCGCGGAACGCCTGATATCGTGGGCCATTCCAGATGTCGGCAAACGGCTGCGCGAAGACGTTGCCTAGCACGCGTGTCCTGGCGGGGCCGGGGTGGAATGGCGCAAAGCAGCACGAGAAGACATTGCCCGTCGCCGTGATGTACGCTAGCTTGCGCGGGCGCTCGCAGCCTGCCCAGGGCCGCCGCTCCTGAGCCGTCGCTGGTGCGCTCACATAGTCTTCCGGCTGGTGCCCGCCCGTCGCGCGGAATGTCAGTCCACGCTCGCGGCATGTGCGCGCAGTCTCCGCGATGATCGCCACCTGCTCAGCTTCGGCATGGCGGAACAGCGCCTGTTCTTCGCGCGCCAGTCCTTCGCCGAAGTAGACCAATCGCTGCACGTAGATCTCGCGCACGCCCGTCTCCAGCGCAATCTCCACCAGGCGCGGCAATTCGTGGATGTTCTCGCGCATCGCCGTGAACCAGAACGATAGTCGCGGGCGCTCTGCGCCCATCTCGCGCTGTATTGCCGTGAACGCTGTGAGATTGCGGATGATTTTTGGCAGTGTCCGCGCATTGACACCGCGCACGCGGGCATACGTCTCGGCCGTGCCGCCATCCAGCGAGACCCGCAACTCATTCAGATCAGCGGCGATGAGTGCGCGGCCAGTGCGCTCGCTCAGCGCCGTCGCGTTCGAGTTGAAGAGCACATATGCCCCGCGTGCGCGCAGATGCGCCACGATAGCCGGCAACTCTGGGTTCAACAGCGGCTCGCCCAGCCCGTGCAATACCACGCGCTCCAGCACGGGTAACTGATTGGTGATGGCCACCACCTCCGCCAGCGAAAGATCGCGCTCCTCCTCGCGCTTCAGGTGCGTGCGCGGGCACTGGTCGCATAGCTCATTGCAGCGATTTGTGCTTTCGAGATACAACTCGCGCGGCAATGGCAGTGGCTCGGCGCTCACGCCAGCGGGCAGCGCCGCGAGATCGCCTCGCTGGCTGGCGGGCAAAACCGTAATTGTACGCATCGAACATTACTCCTTGATTGTCGTGGTGATGAACTGCGCCAGGCGCGGCAGCGCATGATGTACGTGCCCCCAGCGACGCCTAGCGAGTGGATACGCCGCTATCGCCAGCGGCACGATGAAAAACCAGTCGAAAAGTCCGGCATTGCCCTGCGGCGCGAAGATCACATAGGTAAAGGGCATCGCGAGCACGAACAGCCATAGCGCGAACGCTAGCGCTGTGCTGCTGCTCGTAGGAGTGTGCGGCGTATGCCCATCGAGCGCGGCCTGCAGTCCTGGACCTTTCAGATAGAGCGCCAGCAATGGCAGCAGCCCGCCGACATACCAGGGGAAGAGATGCGGCGAGACCAGTATCCAGCCTGCCGAGAGCGCCAGCACCCCCATTTCGGCTGGCAAGCCTTTTCGCAGTCGCAGCCACAGCACCGCCGCGCAGATCGCCAGCAGCGTCAGCGCCTGCAACGCCATCTGAATCGGTCTGTTCACAAAGAGCGTCGTCACCAGCCGGAACACCAGTCCCTGGTCCACGAAGCGCTGCGCGAAATAGGTCGCCAGAAAGCCACCCGACCCCAACCCCAGCCGCAGAAACGGCAGGTAGCCCAGCACGACGGTTCCCGCCACCGCCAGCACGAACCGCCAATCACGCGCAACCGCGCGCACCGCACCGCGATAGCCGCGCTCAGACGCCGCACCATCCCCATCGCCGCGCCCCACCATCGCCAGCACGAAGAGCAGCGGGTACAGCTTCGTCAGCGCTGCCATCCCCAGCAGCGCCCCCGCCAGTGGCCGCGCGCCGCGCCGTCGCGTGTTGGCCACTACCAGTGCCGCCAGCAGCCATAGCGTCGCCGCCGCATCTACATGCCCCGTAAAGCTGAACTCCAGCACCGGGATTGGGTTCCACCAATAGAGGATGCTGCGGCGTGGGTCCAGTCCGTGCTGGCGCAGCAAAACAATGCTCAGCGCTCCGCAGAGCAGATCGCAGAGGCCCATCGCCAGCTTCATTGCCGCAATATTCAGCGGCGCGACCGCATTCACCAGCAAGAACAGCATCTGCGCCCCTGGCGGATAGATCGTCGGCGCATCTCGCCAGTCGAGCTTCGGCCAGATCACAATATCGCGTAGCGACACCAGTGCGGGATCATTGACCGTGTGAGCATAGGGGCTGACACCGTGCGCCACCAGATGCGCGTCCCACACATAGCGGTAGGCATCGTGGGAAAGCACCGGCAACGCCGTCAGAAAGACCACCCGGAACGCCACCCCAACGCCCACGATCAGCGCCGTTTCGGTCCACCAGCCGTGCTGGTTCACCAACTCCGCGCCGGACTCCGCTTTGCTCGCCATCTGTGCCCGCGACACTACCCACCAGCCAGCTACCGCGACTGCTGTCACGCCCAGCCCCGGCCACAGGAACAGCCCACCGTTTCCGCCCACATCGCCCGCAATGTCACGAATGCGTGCGTAGAGCGGCAGCGCCGCGACGCCGAGCAGCGCCAGCGCCAGCCAGCGCCGCAGGTCACGCCCGCCCATGCGCGCCTCCCTCGCCAGCGGCAGCCAGCACCACTGCTTCAAGCGCGGCCAGTGTTGCGGGCGCAGGGTCCGCAACGTCCGAGGGCGCGTATCGCAATGCGGCGGCGAGCGTTTCCAGGTCTTCAATCTCATCCACATCGAAGCTCGTGGGCAGCGTCATCACGCGCAATCCTAGCGCCTCCACCCGCGCCAGCGTCTCTGTGTAGACCGTCGCCGTGCTCATCTGGATGCCCGTGAAGAGATCGGCGGGCCACTGCGCCGCATGTGACGCGGTATGTCTGGCGCGCCGCTGGCCGAGCAGGTAATAGCCGCCATCGTGCGCCGGGCCGAGCGCCACATCATGCGTATCCAGCGCCGTGAAAGCCGCGCGCACCCAGTCGGCGGGCATATGCGGTGAGTCCGAGCCGAGTACCACGATCCGCTCGTAGCCCCGTGCCGCCAGCTCAGTGAACCCATGCCACAGCCGCTCCGCGAAGTCCCCCGCGGGCTGGCGCATCAGCCGCCCACCCGCTGGCACACACACCGCGAACTCCGCATCACCGTATTCATCGGGCGCGGCGTAATTCCAGTACAGGTCGTAGCCGTTGCGCATTGCCGCATCGCTGAAGCGCTCACCCAGGTCGCGCAGGAATGCCGCATACAATGCCGCCGCCGCCTCGTAGCCGAGCGCGCGGCCCAGCCGCGTCTTCGTTTGCCCCGCCACCGGAAGCCGCGCCACGATGAACAGCGCATCCCTCCGTTCCCCCTCGCTGTCGTAGGGGCGTCCGGTGGACGTCTGCGCCGGTCGCCATCCGCGATAGCGCCACAGCGTGCGAAGGATGTGTATGGACGCCTTCATCGTGCCGCTTAGCGTTCCCGCAACCTTCGACTTCCCGCCCGCGCGGCGATGGTAATCTACGGGCGCTTCCACGATCCGCAGACCAGCCCGTGCCGCCTTCGCCAGCATCTCGGTGGACCATCCGTAGGCCATCTCGCGCATCTCCAGCCGCAGCAGTGCCTCGCGCCGGATCGCCCGCACCGGCCCAATATCGCTGACCCGCGCGCCATAGAGCAGCCGTAGCGCCAGCGCGCCAATGCGATTCCCCACCCGCTGCTGAAGTGTCAGCGCGCCGTGTTCGCTCTTCCCGCGCGCCCGCGATCCCATCGCCAGATCCGCTTCGCCGCGCGCCACCATTGCCGCCACCCGCGCCGCGCCCGCCGGATCGTCGCTGCCGTCCGCATCCATCAGCAGCACGATCTCGCAATCCTCAGCCGCCCGCACCCCCGCTAGGCAAGCATACCCGTAGCCCCGGCGCGGCTCGTATACTACCTCTGCTCCTGCCGCACGCGCCACCTCTGCCGTCGCGTCATCGCTGCCGTTATCCACGACGATGATCCGCCTGATCGGCAACGCCGCCAGCGCGGAATGCGTCCGCAGCGCCCGCACCTGTGCTCCGACGGCAGCTTCTTCATTCAGTGCGGGCATTACTATCGCAATGGAAGGAATATCCCGTTCAATCGCAACGTTCATCTGTACGCCTCCCCTTCTCGGCACAGCGCCTCAGTACCGGAGAGTATGGCGTACGGTTCTTGTCAACTCGTAACGAATCTTGCGAATTGATTACGGTCTGCTGTTAAGCCTCGCGTAACAGTTTCGCGGTATTCTATGTCCAATGGCGGTCATCATGATGGTGAGCGCAACCGGAAGATGGGACATGGCGAACATGAATGCGATGGCAGGTATCAGCAGCACTACAGCGCTACACGGCGCCGATCAGCCGAAGCGGCGTGTGCTGGTGGTAGACGACGAAGCGAATATCCGCGAGGTGCTCGGCCAATATCTGGAGCTTGAGGGCTTCACGGTCATGCTCGCGGCGGACGGCATCGAGGCGCTGCGGCTGGCGCAGAGCGCGCCGCCCGATCTCGTCATTCTCGATCTCATGCTCCCCGGCATTGACGGCCTGGAAGTCTGCCGCCGTCTGCGCGCCACCAGCGCCGCCCCGGTACTCATGCTCACCGCTCGCAGCGACGAATCCGACAAGATCGAAGGCTTTCGCGCGGGCACAGACGACTATGTCACCAAGCCGTTCAGCCCGCGCGAAGTAATGCTCCGCGTCCAGGCGATCATGCGCCGTGTCGAGGCTACCAGCGTCCCCGCGATGGTGCTCGATGGAGCGCTGCGAGTTGGCGCGCTGGTCATCTACCCGCAGCTTCACCGCGCCGAGCGCGATGGCGTGGTGCTCGATCTCACCGCCAAGGAGTTCGATCTGCTCAGCTTCCTCGCCGCCAATCCGCGCCAGGTCTTCAGCCGCCAGCAATTGCTCGACCGGGTGTGGGATTACGACTACTACGGTGACGCCAGCACCGTCACCGTGCATATTCGCCGGTTGCGCGAGAAAGTCGAGGCCGATCCCGCGCGCCCACACCATATCAAGACCGTCTGGGGCGTCGGCTACAAGTTCGAGCCGTAATCACGAAACATCATTCACCCGCCAGCACGAAATGCTACAGGAATGAGCTTATGGAGACGATTCGCCAGCATCCGGCGCAGACATGGCCGCTCGCGCGATCACGCCGCCGCTTACGCATCGCCGCACGCTGGCTCAGCCTCACCTTGCTGGTGGTGGTGCTCACCGTCGCCGCATTCATCCTCGTCCTCCATCCACCGGCCGGCCACGTTCGCGACATGGCATTTTATCTGGCGCTGGCTGGCCTTGGTTCGTTGGTGCTGGGTGAGGGCGCGCTCTGGGCGGCCAGCGCCGCGCGCTTTCGCAACATCCGACTGCAGCTTGCCATTCCACCCGTGCTTACCGCGCTCGTCATCGCTTGCACCGTCATCGCGCTGGGTCAGGCGATGTTCCTCTCCTCCGACGACACGCGACTGCTGCTCATCTTTCTGGCCTTCGCGGTCTTCGTCGCTCTCGCGCTGGCCTGGTCCATCGCGAGTGAGATGGCGCGTTCCATCGCCCGGCTCGAGATCGCCGCACGCCGTATCGCTCAGGGTGACTACGGCTTCCGCGTGCCCGACGACAATTTCTCCGCCGCTGAGCTATCGCGTCTCGCCCGCTGGTTCAACGCCATGGCCGCCAACGTGCAGGAAGCTTTTGCCAAGCAGCATACCGCTGAGTCCGAGCGCCGTCAGGTGCTCGCCGCCGTCTCGCACGATCTGCGCACGCCTCTCGCCTCGATCCGCGCGATGATCGAAGCTATAGATGATGGCGTCGCCACCGACCCCGCCACCGTCCGCCGCTACCAACATACGATCCGCGCCGAGGTCCGCCGCCTCGCCACACTGATGGACGAACTCTTCGAGCTATCCCGCCTCGACTCCGGCGCGCTGAAGCTGGAATACGAGCGCCTGGGCATCGAAGACCTCATCTCCGACGCGCTCGAAGCTTTCCACGAGCAGGCCGCGCAGGCCGGTGTGCGCCTGGAAGGCAGTGTCGCCGACGGATTGCCACCCATCATGATAGATCCGCGCCAGATTTCGCGCATCCTTGCCAATCTGTTGCAGAACGCGCTCTCCGCCACCCCATCCGGCGGCGCAATCTTCATCCGTGCCCGCCAGGCCCAGCCCGATGCGCTGCTCGTCGAAGTGCTCGACACCGGCACGGGTATCGCCCCCGGCGACCTGCCCCATATCTTCGAGCGCACCTATCGCGGTGAAGTCTCGCGCACCCGCAACGGCGCCAACAGCGACGAACACGCGCCCGCCAGCGGCGCGGGCCTCGGTCTCGCCATCGCGCGTGGCATCGTCGAACTGCACGGCGGGCGCATTTGGGCCGTCTCCCCGCTCCCCACCGATCTCCGCGCCGCTCTCATCCCTTTGCTCGCCCTCGACCGTCAGAGCGAGCCATTCGCCGGAACTGCTCTCTGCTTCACCCTGCCCTCCGATAGATGAATATCGCTGTACGTGCTTTTGTGAAATCGTGCTCCGTGACCACCGTGCCGATAACCTCGGCGATCTTGGCTCCACCCTGCGCCGACGGTTCGATGGGATTCGCATAGTCCGCTGGCGTCGTGCAGATCAAGCGCAGATCCAGCACTGGCAGTCCCGCCTCGCCCGCCACCCGCAAGATCACGTCGTTGAACGCCGTCAGCCCAGCGACCGCCAGCCGCTGTATGCCTGGGTCGGGAAACGCTGGATAGTAAATCGTACAGAGCGCCACCGGCAGCCTGCGCCGCAATACCGCCTCAACCATACGGCGGTATTCGACCTCGAATGCCTCGCCCAGCGCCGATACTCGCTCGAACACCTCGGCTACACTCCGCGCGCTCTCCGCCAGCATATCGGTGTGCTCCAGCGCATCGTTGCCGCCTACGCTCACAACAATATGGCTGGCGTCATCGGGCATGCGCGCAAGCTGGCCGGGCACGTCGCTCATCACGCTGCCATCCACTGCCAGCAGCGTCGCCTTCCAGTCGTGTGGCAGCCGCTCCCGCACCTGCGCGATCACCGGCGGCTCATCCGGCGCGATATATGCGTGGTTGTCGAAGATGGAATCGCCTAGCAGCGCCACATGCCCCATACCACCGCCTCCCGTCGCTACCCCTTACTCCACGAAATCCACCGGAACCTCATTCGCAATCACGCCCTGCTCCGCCGCGCGCTTCAAGAACAGCCGTATGCTCTCTTGCCCGCGCGGCCCCATATCCAGCGTCCAGTCGTTGACATACATGCCTACGAACTGGTCCGCCGTCGCCGTTTCCAGCCCGCGCGCATACTGCATCGCATGCGCCAGCGCGGGCGCGCGATGCTCCAGCCCGTAGGCGATGCTCGCCTTCAACACGCGCGAGAGCGCTGCCATCGTTTCCGCGCCCAGGTCGCGCCGCACGGCGTTCACCCCCAGCGGCAGCGGCAGCCCGTTCGTTTCCGCATGCCACCACTTGCCCAGGTCTATCACCTCGTACAGCCCGTACTGCCCATGCGTCAGTTGCCCCTCGTGAATCAACAATCCGGCGTCAGCCTTGCCCGCGTTCACATATGGCATGATCTCATCGAACGGCACCACATCGTACTCAAAATCCCCCAGGAAGAGCCGCAGCGCCAGAAACGCGCTGGTCATCGTCCCGGGAATCGCGATCTTCTTGCCTTTCAGCCATTCTGTGCCCTGCGGCTCGCGTGCCACCACCATCGGCCCATAGTTGTCACCCATGCTCGCGCCATGCGTCAGAATCGCGTATTTGTCCGCCACATAGGCATAGGCATGTACCGAGATCGCCGTTATCTCCAGCCGTCCCTCGCGCGCCCACTCGTTCAGCGTCTGGATGTCGCGCAGCACATGTTCGAAAACGAATCCCTCAGCATCTACCTTGTGTTCCGCCAGACCATAGAACATGAAAGCATCGTCGGAATCCGGGCTATGACCCAGCCGCATGACGTGCGTCGTATCACCCTGAGTAGCGGAAGTGCTCATCGTCAATTTCTATCCTCTCGCGCGGCGCGCTATACAGAAGGAACTAGCTCCAACCGGAGATTGTAGCGCGACCACCTCGCGCGGGCCAATTTCGCGCAGCGCGGTTGTCCACCAATTCTTCCTATGTGGTGTTACTGTCATCCCTCACTCATGTTACCCTTGCATCAGAAGCTCTACAAAAGATTGCGGAGCAGGAGGAGTTAGAGAAAGGAGAGGAGGCAAGAGGGATCCGCAAGGAAGAAGCGGAGGTCAGAGGAGAGGAGGAGAGGACAAGGAAGAAGGGAACGCGGGAGAGGAAGCAGAGGAAGCAGAGGAAGCAGAGGAAGCGGTAAGGATGAGGAAGTAGAGGAAGGAGGGAGGTTTCGTAGTCGCGTTGGCACAGGATGCGATTGAAGTGACCGATGACGTGGAGCGACACCATTGACCCCATCCAACGGCATTGGATGGAGCCGCCATCAAAGAGGATGGAGGGAACCGAATGCGACATTCCGAGACAATGCGTGCCTCAACTCTGGAACATGCATATTCGCCAGCGCCCCGCTCTAGGGCATCGCAACGTAACAGCAAACGGCGGCATCGCCTTGCCGTCTTCATTGGTTTCATGGCCAGCGTGCTATTGATATTGGCTGCGGCGGCTGGTGGCATTCTCGTCACGCATCCACAGCTTTTCACGCACGCTGAGCAGATCAACCAGGATTGCGTGCTGATTGTACCCGATCAGCCGCTCACCGCCAAAGGACTGGCGACACCGTATCAACTCACTGCCAGAACCGCCACAACTGGGACATGCCATGAGGCAAACGGCATCCAGGCGGCATTCGTTCAGGGCGCGATTCTTGATCCGACTACCGGCAAGATTTCGATCTATAACCCATTGGTGGTGGATAAGGGCGCCACTCCGGCCATTGCGCCCGCCGCGCCCACATTGCCCACAGGCGCGATTGTGGCGCTGTGGTTCGGCTTCAACGGAGAGACACTCCATCTGCGCAAAGCGCGGGGCAACACACTGCTGCGTGGTGCGCGGGACAACACGCTGCAATCCGCCAACTGCGTCAACGGGCTGAATGGCTCGCCTTTCGGGCAGATGGCCTATTGCAACGCCTCGCGGTTCTTCCAGGCTGCCAATCGGTTGATACGCGCTGGCAAAATGACGCCGCCCGCACTGGGTACAGCCAAAGACGGCCAGACCTGCCCCACAGTGCGCGACTTCGCCATCGTAGACCAGGACCAGAGCGATAACGTGACCACGACGTACCTGATTACCAGCGATGGCCAGATGGCGCAGAATACCGCCGCGAACATGGCAGCGCTTGCCGGAAAGTCCCCACATGTTCTCGCCAACGGCAGCGACAACCGTCTGCTTTCGGTCGCGGTAGATTCCGCGCTGGGGTGTACTCCGTGGTCCGCACCCGACCTCGCCGATGCTGGCGCCCTGGCGTCCGCGTTGCCGCTCAACGAGTTGCAGGCGGCAGCCCACCAGCCCGCGCCCGTCGCCACCGTGCCCAGCGCCGATCCGATGGTGCTGCGCAACGGCAAACCAGATCTGGCGAAGCAGAATCTCTATCGCGTCGGTGTGGATCAAGCGCCCGTGGCCTCTGTGGGCCAGGCGGCGGCGCAACTACGCGCGTACTGCCAGAATCTGTATCGTATCGGACCAGTCCGCCTGCTGAAAGATCAGGCGTATCTTGTCAGCGAGCCATCGCTCGATTCTGGTGTCGCCAACAATCTGTTCACCTTTTTGGCGCAGCGCTTCGTCTTCACCTTCGGCCAGCAGGGATTGGGATGTGCTGACCGGTTCCAATTGCAAGATCCGGTCACCCTGCATCAGGACGCCGATGGAGTGACGATTGACGCGACGATCAGCTATCCCTCGCCGCCAACCGGCGCATAGCTGAATTGGGATACGCGATAGCTGTTGTTGTCTGTCTGCGCCGCTCCGCCAGCGATAGGGATCCCAGACATACAGGGATGGAGGTGGGGACCGATGCTCACGCGGTTTCCCAGGATGATGGCGTGGCTCGTAACACTGCTCGTGATCGGGCTGGCCACCAGCGCCACCATACTTGGGATCCATACGCTTAGCCTGTCGCAGGCCGCGCAACGCCACCATGCTCATGGTGTAGTCGTCGCGATCAAGGGAGATGACCGCTTTGCCCTCAAGGTGGCCGGGCATCCGAGTGTTGAGTGGTTTCGCCCAGCACCCGGCGCGCCCATCTCGATGGCGCATCTATGGCGGCATCTGCACGAAGGCGCGGCAACCGATGTGACATATCAGATGGCTGGGTCGGGGATGATGCTGGCATGGAGCGCCGATTGACGCCGCCAAAGCGGCGCGGATAGCAACAGCGGCGATACGAGCGACAACACGAGAGTAGCTAGCGAGGAGGTATGCGGATGATGCGCTTCCAGCGCAATCGCCAGAACGCGAGCAAACCGCATGCGAGCGTGCCCGTGCCAGATTTCGATTATCTGAGCACGTTCAAGGTGCCCGCGCCCGACACCACCGGCACGGCTTCGAGAGTCCGCTCAGGCGGAACGTCAATTGCCGAGCAGGTGATGCAGCGCGGCCACGCGCAGATCGTCGTCGTCGGAAATGGCATCGCTGGCTGTGCCGCCGCGATGGAGGCACGGCAGTACGCGCCTGATGCCGAGATTGTAATCGTCACCGAACAGAGCCATCCGACCATCAATACGCCTGCGCTCAAGCAATTTGGCGCTGGCTATTTGGAACTGGCGCAGCTCCTCGCGCAGCCACCGGATACCGAGCGTCGCTTAGGTATTGGCGTCATTCACGAGCATGTCGAGCAACTCGATGCCCGTACGCGCCGTGTGATGTTGCTCAGCGGCCAGCAGATCACCTATGATCGTCTGCTGCTTGCGACCGGCTCGCGGCCAGTCGGCCTGGGGGCGCTGCCCGGCGCGGACTTCGATGGTGTGATGACCCTGCACACGCTCAGCCAGTATCTGGATCTGCGCCGGCGGCTGCCCGGCGTGTCGCGAGCCATCGTCATCGGAGGCGGCTACCATGCCGCCGAGAGTGCGCTCCTGCTCCGCCACGCTGGTATCGCCACCACGTTGTTAGTGCGCGGGCGCTGTCTCGTCTCCAGCTTGCTCGATCTGCCTGCCGCTGACCTGCTCCGCCAGCATCTTCAACGGCAAGGCGTGGAGGTGCGGCTGGAGACCGAGGTGGCCGGTGTGGTAGGGCGCATGGGTGTTGCTGCTGGCGTCTTGACCACGGAAGGCGCGTTTCTCCCTGGCCAGCTCATCATCGTCGCCATTGGCGTTCAGCCGGATGTTCGGCTGGCGCGTGGGGGCGGCATGGGGGCAGACATTGGCAAGGGAGTGCGCGCCTATCGGCAAATGCAAACCGAAGTAGCGAGTGTCTATGCGGCAGGCGCCGTGGCGCGCGTGCGCGACCCGCAGACCGGCGGATGGGAGTCGCGGGCGCAGTGGTATTTCGCGTTCCAGCAGGGCCGGCTGGCGGGCGCCGCGCTGGCGGGCGCGAGGATTCCCGCTGGCTCCGAATCGGGAGCGATGGGCGCATTCTGGCATGCCACCCAGTTCGGCAAGCTGAGTATTCTGGCGGCAGGCGCGCCCACCCTCAGCGACCGCGAGCATCGCGACTACGAAGTGCTCACCAATGGCTCGGCCAGCTTCTATCGCCGTCTCGTGCTGCGCGATCACCGCGTCGTCGGTTACCTCGCCGTGGGGGCGAACCCGCCCGCTGGTCTCGCCATCAAGCGCATCATTGATGAGCAAATGGATGTGCGCGAGGTAACACGCCAGCTTTTGGGTGAGTCGTTCGACGCGCGTGCGTTCTTCACACGGCAGCAGTTGAACGTCCTGCAAACGGGCGGCAGCGCCGCTCACATGTCCGCGCCAGCCGGCCCCCACCAGCAGCGGCCGTCGCGCAGCGCATAGGTTTGGTCACGGACGACTAATGCCGGCTCTATTCGGGGAAGGAACCCGCTCATGCATTACGCGACACCTCAGCTTATGGAAGAACTTACCGCATGCATTGCGTGCAGTGAATGCCTACTCGCCTGCCCCGCGCTCGCGGAAGCGATACCCATCAAGGCGCTCAATTGGGAAACACTGCACGGCCCCCTCTCACCAGACATCGCGCGTTTTGCCCAGCGCTGTTATCAATGTGGCGCGTGCGTGCCGGTATGTCCGGTAGGCCTCCACCGCGATGCCATGATGCTGTGGCTGAAGGTGCGGCTGTTGCTGGGGCCAGATAGCTAGTGCCGTCTATGGCGATGACGGACAAATGCGGCATAGGTCATCTAGCGGCACGCGATGCGAGTATCAGGAGCAATGCCATGACCAGGACGAGCGCCAGACCACCAATCCAGGCGGGCTATCCCATGCTGGGCAGCCACGGCTCACGCGCGCAATGGCTGGCGCGTCTCACCGCCCTCGGCATTGGCATCTGTCTGATTTACCCGCTCTATCTGTATCTTCATAGCGATGACATTGCGCCTGATAGCGCGTGGGGCTATGGGTTCGCGATCTGCGGCACGGCTCTGCTGATCTTGGTGGGCGTCAGCTACAGTGTGCGCAAGCGGCTCAATCGCCATGCGCCCATCCGGCTGCACACCATGCTGGCCTGGCATGCCGTCGGAGGAGTCGTCGGCGTGCTGCTGATTGTGCTGCACAGCGCAGGCAATTTCAACGCGCGCAGCGGCACCTATGCGCTCTATGGATTGCTGGCCGTGGCGCTCAGCGGCATCATCGGGCGCCTCATAGACCGGCTCTGTCCCCGGCTAGCCACCGCCGCCGCCGCCCAGGCAATGACGGAAGCCGGCGAGGATCGCCTGTATGCGCTTGAGCAGAAACTCGAAGCCGCGCAGCAGCTACAGCATGCGCGGCGGCGTGCGCGACGCCCGCGCAAGGCGAATATGCCGTGGGATCTGGCCTATCACACACTCGACCCTGAGAATGACGCGATTCCTGGCCTGCTCACCCACGAGACTATGTCTGGCACTGGCTTCGTCCCCACGCGCGCCTGGCGCTATGTCGGCTCACATACGGCGCAACTGCTACCGCACCAACGTCCTTTTGCGGACTATCTACACCAACAGACAACGCTGACGCGCGCCGCCATGGGACGCGAGCAGTTCTATCTCCATATGGTGCGCGTGTGGCGCAGAGTGCATGTGCTCTTGTGCGTGGCCGCGCTCGGCCTGCTGATCTGGCACCTCACCTACGCCGCGATGCTCCTGCTCGATGCGCGCTGACTATTCTCCTCCGCGCCTGCCCAATTAGCCTCACTCTTTCGTCATGCCGGAGCGTGCCGACTACCACTTGTGGACTGATTCCGCGCGGCTTGTATTCAGACGCCCCATGCGTGATAATCTCATCATCGAATCATCATCGTGGCGATGGAGGTTGTCTGATGCCGATCTACGAATACTACTGCTCGGACTGTCGTGGCAAGTTCGAGGTGCTCACCACCTATGAGAAGTCGCGGGAGCAGACCGTCTGCGCCGCCTGCCACGGGGTACACGTCCGCAAGCTGCTCTCGGTCGTCGCTAAACCGGCGCGTGGTGGCGATGCTGGCGACTTTGGCGATAGCGGCGGTGACGACTTCGGCGACAGTGGCGGTGGGTGTTGCGGCGGCGCTTGCGGCTGCCACAACTAGCGCGCCCGCCTCCCATTTCCCACACATCCCCCGCATCCACTCCGCGAGGCAACACATCAGGAGGGCCAGCTATGGACGACCTGCTGCGTGCGGCGGCTGACCGCGCGATCCGCTATCAGCGCGACATCGGCGAGCGCCGTGTCGCGCCCGTGCCCGAAGCGGTCGCCCGGCTGCGCGAGCTAGGCAGTCCGCTGCCAGAGCGCCCGTCCAGCCCGGCGGACGTGCTGGCTTTGCTCGACGACCTCGGCTCGCCCGCGACCGTCGCTTCTACCGGCCCGCGCTACTTTGGCTTCGTCACCGGCGGCGCGCTGCCCGCCACCGTCGCCGCCAACTGGCTCGCGGGCGTGTGGGACCAGAACGCCTTCTCCAACATCTCCTCGCCCCTGGCGGCCACCATCGAAGACATCGCCCTCGGCTGGCTGCTCGACGTGCTTGGCCTGCCCGCTGGGAGTGGCGCCGCGTTCGTTACCGGCGCGACGATGGCGAACTTCACCGCGCTCGCGGCGGCGCGGCATGCCGTGCTCGCCAGCGTTGGTTGGGATGTTGAGGCGAACGGCCTTTTCGGTGCGCCGCCCGTGACGGTTGTCGTTGGCGAGGAGGCGCATGTCACCCTCTTCAAGGCGCTAGGTCTGCTCGGCTTCGGGCGCGAGCGCGTGGTGCGCGTGCCGGTGGATGGGCAGGGGCGCATGCGCGCCGATGCCTTCCCGGCGCTCACCGGCCCGGCGATTGTCTGCCTTCAGGCGGGCAACGTGAATACCGGAGCATTCGACCCAGCGGGCGAGATCGTGCCGCTGGCGCATGCGGCGGGCGCGTGGGTCCATGTAGACGGCGCATTCGGCCTGTGGGCTGCCGCCGCTCCCGACCGCAAGCATCTCGTCGCGGGCGTCGCGGACGCCGATTCCTGGGCAACTGACGCGCACAAATATCTCAATACACCATATGATAGCGGCATTGCCTTCGTGCGCGACCCGGAGCCGTTACGGGCGGCGATGTCGGTCAGCGCCACGTATCTGCCCCAGGGCGCGGCCCGCGATCCGCTGGCCTACACCCCCGATTCCTCGCGGCGGGCGCGCGGCATCGAAATCTGGGCCGCGCTGAAGTCGCTAGGCCGCGCGGGTGTCGCCGATCTGGTTGAGCGTTGCTGCCGCTATGCTACGCGCTTCGCCGAAGGTCTGCGCGCGGCGGGCTATGACGTGCTGAATGAGGTCGCGCTGAATCAGGTGCTGGTGGCGTTCGGCGACGACGAGACCACCTGCCGCGTGATCGCCGCCATCCAGGACGACGGCACGTGCTGGTGCGGCGGCACCACCTGGCAGGGGCGCGCGGCGATGCGTATCAGCGTCTCCTCGTGGCGCACCACCACAGCCGACGTGGACCGCAGCCTGGCCGCCATGATTCGCATCGCCAAAGACACGAAATGATAGCTGAAACGCTCAACCTGGCAATAGAAATAAGTTGTTAAGGAGCGGTATGAGCGGGTCAGCGGACTGGCACGCGCAGGATGTCTTCGGGGTTGCGCTGGCATAGAATCTCGATGCCGCCGTCGCGCACCAGCACGAAGTCTTCCAGGCGCACGCCGCCCCAGCCGGGGATGTAGATGCCTGGCTCGACGGTAATCATCATCCCCACGCTGATACCCTCAATCTTCGCCAGTTGCTCGTCCTCTTCCGGTTCGGTGGTCTTCAGGTACGTCGCCGCTGGCAGTTCATGCACCGCCATGCCCAGGCCGTGGCCGACGCCGTGCATGAATTGCTCGCCGTAGCCCGCGTCGGCGATGACCTTGCGCGCCGCCGCATCTACATCGCGCCCGCGTTTCGCTCCGGCTGCCAGCGCCTGCTCCGCCGCGTCCTGAGCCGCACGGACGATGTGGTAGACCTCCACCAATTTCGCGTCTGGCTCGCCAAGGACGAACGTGCGGGTGATGTCGGAGCAATAGCCATCCACACGTGCGCCGAAGTCAATCAGCAGCGGCTCGCCCTCGCGCGCCTCGCGGTCGCTGGGCACCCAATGGGGCAGCGCGCCACCCGGCCCGCAGGCGACGATGGTCGGAAAGCTCGGCTCAGTCGCGCCGCCCTCACGCATCAGCATCTCCAGCCGCAACGCAATCTGGCGCTCAGTCATCCCTGGCCGCAGTTCGGTGATGAGCTGGGCGAACGCGGCATCGGCCACCTCGCCCGCGTGGCGAATCGCCGCAATCTCGGCCTCATCTTTGACGACGCGCACCGCCTCGGCCAGGTCATCAGATGGGATCATCTCGACTTCTTCGTCCAGCGCCTTGCGCAGCCGCTCGTAGCGCCCGTAGGACATCCAATCTTTCTCGAAGCCCAATCGGCGGAAGCCCTGGTCCTTCGCGGCCTGGGCCAGCACCGCCGCCGCCGTGGTCTTATCGGTCAGCAGCAGTTCCGCCCCGCTTGGCTCGATCTCGTGCTCCAGTCCGCTGATGGAAAAGGTGCCGGTGATGAGGTAGAGGCCACTCATGGTGACGAGGGCCAGCCCGGAGGATTCGGTGATGTCGCCATCGGTCGGGGTGAAGCCGGTGAGATAGCGCCGGTTGTACTGGCTGGCAATGAGCAGTGCATCGAGTTCCGCGCTCGCCATACGCTGGCGTGTCTCGGCAAGTCTGCGGCCGTAGTTCGCTTGGGTCACATGCGTCTCCGTTCTGAGGCGAGTTTGCTCCGTTTCAACCAGTATGACGGGCATCGAACGCGGTTGTCAATGGTGGGCACTTCCTCTTGCGCCGCTGGGGCAATGTAGCGCACAATGGGGGCTGGCACGCCGCCGTATATCGTGCCACGTAGAGCTATCAGTTGAAAGCAGAGGTTTGAGCGCGTATGTCGAAGCATGCGGACCCCAAGACCAACGTTGTGACCGTGCTGCAAGAGCGCGGCCTGATGTCGCAGTTGACCGAGAGCGGCCTGCCCGAAGCGGCGGCGGGTGGGCAGCTCTACGTGTATTGCGGGTTCGATGCGACTGCGCCCAGCCTGCAAGTGGGCAATCTGGTTCCAGTGATGGCGCTGGCACACTTTCAGCGTCACGGCCACCGCCCGATTATCGTCGTGGGTGGTGGCACCAGCATGATCGGCGATCCCAGCGGCAAATCGGTTGAGCGGCCATTGCTGACGGCGGAGCAGATTGCCGAGTATGCGGGGCGGATCCGCGATCAGCTTGCGGGCTACCTCTCGTTCGAGGGGCCAGCCGCCGCGATTCTGGTCAACAACGCCGACTGGCTGAGCAAGATGACGCTGATCGAGTACCTGCGCGACATCGGCAAGCACTTCTCGGTCAATGCGATGTCGGCGAAAGAGTCGGTGCGCTCGCGGCTGGAAGACCGCGAACATGGTATCTCGTACACCGAGTTCTCGTACATGGTGGTGCAGGCGACGGACTTCCTGCACTTGAACGATACCTACAACTGCACCGTGCAGATCGGCGGGCACGACCAGTGGGGCAACCTGACGGCGGGCGTGGATCTGATTCGCAAGGCGCGGGAGAAGCATGTCCATGCGCTGACGGTGCCGCTGATTACGTCGGCGAGCGGGGCGAAGTTCGGCAAGACCGCGGGCAATGCCATCTGGCTCGATCCGGCGATGACGACGCCCTACGCGCTGTACCAGTACTGGATCAATATTGACGACCGGGATGTAGCCCACTACCTCAAGGTTTTCACGTTCCAGTCGCTGGACGACATCGCGACGCTGGAGCGCGAACAGGAGGCCGACCCGAGCAAGCGCGTGGGCCAGCGGGTGCTGGCATTCGAGCTTACGAAGCTGATCCACGGCGAGGATACGGCTCGCGCGGTGGAGGCGGCGTCGCGCGTGCTCTTCGGCGGCGGAGTGGATGAGCTGACGCCAGAGGCGCTGATGCATCTGGCGAGCGCGGTGCCGACGGTGGAGATCGAAGCGGCGGCGCTGGAACGTGGCATCCCGGTGCTTGATGCGCTGGTGACAAGCGGCGCACAGCCCTCCAAGGGCGCGGCGCGGCGTGTGCTGCAACAGGGTGGGCTGTACGTGAACGACGCGCGCTGGTCCGACGCGGAGGGTGTGTTGACCCGCGAGCAGGCGCTCTTCGGACGGGCGATCCTGTTGCGAACGGGGAAGAACAAGTATTCGCTGCTGCTGGCGAAGTAGCGAAGACCTACCCCCCGGCCCCTCCTCGGAACGGCTCGGAGGGGCAGCGCTGCGCTTGCCCTTCCCTGCAAGGGAAGGGCAAGCGCAGCGGACCTCATTCGTGACCCCGCTCCCATTGGGAGCGGGGTTTTCGCGCCACATCGTTTCCTGCCTCCTATGAAAGGAATTCGGCGCGGGACTCGCGCAGGCGACGGACGATGCTGGCGGGGTCTTCGCCGCTAAGCGCCATCTGCTTGACTTCAGCGAGGAGCTTGGCCCATTGTGGCGCGGCGGGGAGATAGCGGGCGTCGCGGGCAATGAGTTCTTGAAAGACGTGGAGTTCGAGTTGCTGGAGCATGGCGCGGTCGGTTGCGCTGCCGTCCTCGTCCATCTCGTCCAGTTCGTAGTCGGTGGCGCGGGTGCCGTCGTGGATGCGAACGGTGAGCGGGCGGAAGTGCTCGCGGACAATGTCTTCCAGCCGGGCGCGCTCGTAGGCGGTAGAGTCGAAGCCAAGGATGCCCTGCAAGGCGATGTCTATGACGGGTTCCGTGCCGTCTAGCTCGCGGTGTTCGGCGGCCCAGCCCGCGCAGTGCCGCGCAAAGCGGTCATAGAGGGCGGTGGGGTCGGGGAGACCATCTACACGGAACTGGAAACGCAGGAACGGGCGGCGCGGGTTGACGAGATGTTCGACGCTGTGACGCGGCTCGCCTTCGGGGACATCGGTATCCACACTGGCGACGTAATAGCCGCGTTCCCAGGCGCTTTCCTCCGCGCCCCAGGTTTCGGTTGATCCGGGGTTGTAGAGCCAGTGGTCGCGGGAATAGTTTTTGTGGACGTGGCCGAGGGCGACGTAGTCTACCAGACCGCGCAGGGGTTGGAACTCTTCGTAGGTGGGCAGGCCGTGCATCTGGGGGACGATGCCTTCGACACCGGTGTGCATCATCAGCAGGCGGTATTCGACGCCCGCTTCGCGCTCCTGCCGTTCGTGGGCGATGAGCACATCGGCGAAGGCGGCCATGACGCGCGCAGTGTTGGCTCCATACCACGGCAGGCCGTAGATACGGAACTTACCCTCGTTGAGGTCCACATATGCGCCGCGCTGGATTTCGGGATTCCAGGGAGTGAGCTGGGGAACGCCGTCTTCCATGAGGGGATTGAGCAGGATCAGGAGTTTCTGCCAGCAGAGGAATTGGAGCCAGGAGACGCCGTCACGATAGTAGCTGCGGTCGTGGTTGCCTTCGATGGCGATGGCGGGGATACCGGCGTCCTTGAGTTTTTGGAAGCCGGTCTGGGCCTGGATGAGGGTGAGCGCATCTATGGCGCGCTTGTTGAAGAGGTCGCCAGCGATGATGAAGGCGTTGGCGCGGCGTTCGATGGCGGCGTCAACGACAGAGAAGAAGGCGCGAGCGAAGTCGTTGAAGCGTTCTTTGAGGCCGTATTGTTCGTAGCCGAGGTGGTTGTCGGCGGTGTGGACGAAGGTTGCGCGCATGAGCGATGCCTCCTGCAGGCGGGTGGATTTCGATAGCGTGAGATATTGGGATATTCCGGCGCGGGGCGGCGCGAACGGAAAGATGCCGCCAATTGGGCAGTATAGCATAGGGAGTGGGAGTAGGTGGCCTCGGCTATACATGGCCGGAGCACAGGCGAAAGGACATGAATGCCGGGAAGAGCGCAGTTGCCGGAGTTGCCGATTCTGCCGATTTTCGCAATGGTGACGGGTGCGAGAGTTGCCGATTCTGCCGATTTTCGCGCGCGTGTGGAGACATATGATGGGATGTGACCAGAGATGCTGGGAGATTTTTCGCCGTTTTCGCCGCACATGAGAGTTGCCGGAGTTGCCGATTCTGCCGATTTTCGCGGTGGTGTGGGGGTGAATGACGAGAGATGACGGGAAAAGTAGGGAGATTTTTCGCCGTTTTCGCCGCGATTTGGTGTTGCGAACGCGATGAGCAGTTGCCGATTCTGCCGATTTCTTGATGTGCATGCGGAGAGCGGGCTGGGTGATAAAGCGAGCTCTCGGCATGAATGCCGGGGATAATCCCGTTGCGAGGGAAGCGCGGAGTTGCCGATTCTGCCGATTTTGCGGAAGACGCGGATGTGGCAGGTGCCGATTTTGCCGATTATGCAGAATGTGAAGAGTGGCCGGAGTGGCCGTTTTTGCATACTGGCAGACAGGAATGTCTGCCCCACTAAAACAGTGGCCGGTATGGCCGATATTTTTTTGTTCGCGCGCTCGCGATGATATTTGGCCGTATGGATGAGCGGGTGTGGATGCT
The DNA here is from genome assembly GCA_030167145.1 of Ktedonobacterales bacterium. Classification (GTDB taxonomy): domain Bacteria; phylum Chloroflexota; class Ktedonobacteria; order Ktedonobacterales; family JADMIN01; genus SMAG-U1939. The sequence continues at coordinate 4,030,141 of CP126532.1, forward strand.
CAGGGTTAGAGTGTTCAGGTGAGTTGTTGATGGTGTGGTGATGCGGCATGGTGGTGCGTTTCCTTCGCGATGGGGGATGAGTCGCGGCTGGGCTAGCGTCAGTGTAGCATGCGGGGCGGAAGGTGGCGAGGGGACAATGGTGGTCAAATGCGGTCGGATGTTGATGGCTTTCCGCTGAGGTGTGCTGCTGGTAGTGGTGCGGCGGGATGGCTTTTAGCGTTGCTCAAGCGCGACACGCAGCCCCAGGCCTATTAGCACCAGGCCAGTGGCGCGCTCCAGAATGCGGCGTACCTTTGGCCGCCGGAAGACGGTGGCGGCGCGGTCGAGGAGCACCGCGTAGCTCCCCAGCCAGACGGCCACGATCAGGGCGAAGAGGGATGCGAGCAGCAGCGAAGTCAGGAAGACGGGTTGCCCAGGCGCGATGAACTGCGGCAGGAGCGTGGTGTAGAAGACGCCAATTTTGGGATTCAGCAGGTCGTTGAACAGCCCCTGGCGATAGGCGCTCACGAGGTTCTTGGGAGTGGTTCGCGTCGTCGGCGGCGTGCTTGGGTTGGCATGTGACTCGGATGCCGTATCACGCGCCAGCAAGGCGTGAACTCCTAACCAGATCAGATAGACGGCTCCCGCGAGGCGCAGGATGGTGAAGAGGGTGGCTGAGGCATTGAGAATGGCGGCTACACCGCTGCCAGCGGCGATGCCCCAGGTGATATGCCCGGTGACGACGCCGAGGGACGTGAACCACGCGGCGGTGCGCCCGCGCGCCAGCCCCACACGGGTTACGAGGGCAAAGTCGGGTCCAGGGGTGATGGTGAGCACGATGGCGATGCCCAGAAACGCCAGCAGGCGAATTTCCAATCTCTCACCCTTTGGTGTGTGGCGAAACAAGTACAGGTGATCGCGCATTTGCCACTATGATACAGCCAGGACGCGGCAAAGCAATCATATGAGGACGACGCTTGGGTTTGTGGTGGCCCAGGCGCCAAGCGCGAGAGAAGTGCCCTGAGTTTCTACCAATATTGTATACTCCATCAACATCAACGGAGCTTTGCACAGCAGCGGTCAGGTGGGGAAGGAGCACTTCTCCACACAGAAAGGAGATTCTAGGATGTCCACCGAAGAGAACAAGGCCAGTATTCAGCGCTTTTGCGACGAAGTGTTCAACCGCAAGAACACGGCTGCTCTTGACGAATTCATCGCCCCTGATGCGGTGGATCATTCTGCCCCTCCGGGTGCGCCGGGTGGGATCGAAGGCGCCAGACAATTTGCCGACATGTTGCTGACGGCTTTCCCTGATATGCGCTACACGGTGGAGGATCTGATCGCCGAAGGAGACAAGGTGGTGGCCCGACTCACCACACGTGGCACCCATCAAGGGGTGTTTCTGGGTATCCCCCCAACCGGGAAGCAGGTGATGACCACGGGCATCGAAATCTACCGCATGGCGAGCGGCAAAATCGTCGAGCATTGGAACAACTATGACGATCTGGGCCTGTTCCAACAACTCGGCGCATTTCCCCCAATGGGGTAGGGGGAGGAGTCATTGTCGGAAGCTTCACAGCCCTTCGAGTTCGCGTTTGGGGTCGCGGACCATGAGCGCGGTGACGGCTTCGCGGACGGATTTGCCCTCGAAGAGGACGCTGGCGAGTTCGGCGGTGACGGGTAGTTCGACGCCGAGCGCGGCGGCCATCTCAAGCGCGGCGCGGGTGGTGGTGACGCCTTCGGTGACGGTTTTGCGTTCGGCCAGCACGTCGTCGAGCGCGCGGCCTTTGGCGAGTTCGAGGCCGAGGGTGCGGTTGCGGCTGAGCGGGCTGCCGCAGGTGGCGATCAGGTCGCCGAGGCCGGCGAGACCGGCCAAGGTGAGCGGGTTGGCGCCAGCGGCGAGGGCCAGCCGCGAGATCTCCATCAGCGCGCGTGTCATCAGCGAAGCTTTGGCGTTGTCGCCGTAGCCGAAACCGTCATTGATGCCGATGGCGATGGCGACGATATTCTTGAGCGCGCCGCCTAGCTCCACGCCAACCACGTCGTCGCTGGTATAGACGCGAAAGCGCGGCGTGCTGAGAGCCGCCTGCACCTGCTCCGCCGCTGCATGTTGCTCGCAGGCGACCACGGTGGCCGCTGGGAGGCCACGGGCGATCTCTAGCGCCAGGTTGGGGCCGCTCAGTGTGGCGATAGGTGTGCCAGCGGGCAGTTCAGCGGCGGCGGTCTGGGTCATGCGGAGGTGGGTGCCGAGTTCGAGGCCTTTGCTAGCGCAGACGACGACCGCGCCGGGGGCAAGGTGCGGCGCAAGGGCGCGGGCGTGCTCGCGCAGCCGCTGCGAGGGCGTGACCAGCACGATGATATCGCGGTCGCGCACGGCTTCGGCGAGATCGGTGGTGACACGCAGATTTGCAGGCAGCGGGAAGCCTGGCAAGTAGGCTTTGTTCTCGCGCTCCCACTGCATTTCGCTGGCGCGTTCGGGATTATGCTCCCAGAGAGTGACGCCGGCGAGCGCCGGGGTGGATGCGCCGCCGTTCTGGGTCTGCGCGCGCCGGATGGATTCGAGGGCGGCGAGTCGGGCGAGGGTGGTGCCCCATGCGCCGGTGCCGATGATGGCGATCTGTGCCATAGCGATTACCTCCGCGTCGTTGCGTGGTTGGTGGGCAGCGCGTGAGTGTGAAGCGCGACCCATTGCAGGCTCATTATTACGCATGGCGCGGCGTGACACAATATGGTGTGCCAACTACTCCGTGACAGCATACGCAGTGAAGCCAGTGGCGGTGTCTTCGATGAGCGTATCTGGGGGGAGACGGCGCAGCGCGGCGACGGCGGCGAGATCGCCCACCGCGCCCGCGACGTTGCCGGTGAAACCGAGCAGCAGATAGAGGGCGAGATTGGGGGCGAGCCAGGTGAGTACGGCGCCAGCGGCGGTGAGGATGACCAGCGGGGCGAGGGCGACGGCGATGTAGCCGTTTCGGGTGAAGAGCTGGTCGCGAGCGGTGCAATAGGCGGCGAAAGGAAGCTGAAGACCGAAGGTGGGCCGTCCGCCGAGGGCGAGGATGATGGCGGCGTGGGCGGCCTCATGCAGCGGCAGCACGGCGACATAGGCGAGGATGTTCGCGCCAATGAGCGCCACGACGCCCGCGAGCGACGCGCCCGCGCCAAGCGGCGGCACGTGCTGGACGGCGCGGGCGAGGGTATCCAGCGCGAGGAAGCCGAGCGCGGAGCCAGCCAGCAATGTGAGGCTCTGGCGGGCGAGTTGCTGGATGCGTTCGGGGGCAAGCAATTCAATGCGCGCGATGACGCGCAGCCGTCCGGCGCGGATTGCCGCTTCATAGCGCGCTCGCAGCGCACGCGGAGAAAAGCGCGCGACGAGGCGGAGTGTACGGGTGGTTTCGGTGGTTTCGCTGGTGTCCATGTTTTCCGTGTCTATGCGGGCGTCCAGGCGTAGGTGATGGTGTTCAGTACGGGGGCAAAACCAAGCTGGCGATAGAGGTGTTCGGCGGGGTTGCCCTGCTCGACGAAGAGGCAACTCAGCCGGTGCTCGCGCGTGATGACGCTGGAAATAGCGTGAGCGACCAGCGCCGATGCGACGCCCTGGCGGCGCGCTTCGGGGACGGTGCAGACGCCCATGATGGTGGGGATATCCTCGAAGAGGCTGACGTAGCAGCCGCCGACGGGAGCGCCATCGAGCAGGGCACGGAAATAGCGGCACCAGTTGTGTTCTTGCTCGCGCCAGCGTTCGGTAGCGCGCTGGCTGATGAGCGCATCGGAGGGATGTTCGTCGCCGTAGAAACACTGGCGACTATGTGATTCGTATTCGTACATTTCGTACCACGTGTGAATGGGGCGGATGGTGACACGTGGATTGAGGGGGATGTCGGGGCGGACGAGGTCGGCATGGCCCATGAGCAGCAACGATTCGATTGACTCGAAATTGGCGGCGAGGAGGGCGGGAGTGAGGTCTTCTTCGCCTGTGCGTTCAGGGACGACGCTCCAATGCACCTGCATCTGGCGCTGGTGGGCGAAGCGCAGCACGCCGCGCACCACTTCAGCGGCCTCACCAGGGCGCGCGCTGGCGTAGGCGACGCGCAGGCGCCCCGGCTCCATGCGAAAGCGCGCGGTTCCGGCAGGTGCGAGCGATGGCCCGGCATCCATATAGCGCTGCATGCGTTGCGCCAGCACCCGGCGCGCGATTTCTTGCGTGTTCATCCCGCTTCCATCCACGGCGGCTCGCCAGTATGAGGCAACAAGCCGGATTCCCCTGGGTCGCTCCCCCTCATAAGGGCAGTGTAGACTAGTTGGCTATGCCTTCGCAAGACGGGCATGCTGATGACGCTCTGGCGCTCCTAGATGGTTGCGGCATGCCTGCGCCTATGTTATACTGAGCGGGTGCGTGCCGCGCGAAGTGTGCTGCGGCATGCCACCACCATCACACACGTCTCCTGATCGTTCGGAGCCTGGCGTGGCGGCGCGGAAATGGCTCGCGCGGCGCTCCCCGGATGGCGCGACGGAGGCGGAGGAAGGCTAAGGGAGGAAGTTTGCATCGTGGCAAATGTCACCGGTAAGACCATCGCCAGCAAGAATGTGGCGAGCATGAAGCAGTTGCTCGAAGCGGGCGTTCACTTCGGACATCAGACACGCCGCTGGAACCCCAAGATGCGCCCATTTATCTTCACGGCGCGCAATGGCATTCACATCCTGGACCTGCAACAGACCGTGCAGCGGCTGAACGAGGCGTACAAGTTCGTGGCGAACGTGACCGCCAATGGCGACACGATTCTCTTCGTCGGCACCAAGAAGCAGGCGCAAGAGGCCATCGCCGAGGCGGCGCAGGAGAGCGGGCAGTATTACGTGAACCAGCGCTGGCTGGGCGGGATGCTGACGAACTTCGAGACGATCCAGAAGCGCATCAAGTATTTGCGCGAGCTGGAAGCGCGCAAAGAGCGCGGCGAGTTCGAGCGGCTGACCAAGAAGGAAGCGCAGCACCTGCAAGACGAGATGGACCGCTTGGAGCGGACGCTCGGCGGCATTAAAGATATGCGGCGCTTGCCGGGGGCGATCTTCGTGGTGGACACGAAGAAGGAACATACGGCGGTGCTCGAAGCGCGCCGACTGGAGATTCCGGTGGTGGCGCTGGCCGATACCAACGTGGATCCCGATGAGATTGATTACCCAATCCCGGCCAATGACGACGCGATCCGCGCGGTGCGGCTGCTGTGCAGCAAGATTGCCGAAGCGGCCATCGAGGGCCGCGCCATGCATGACGCGCAGGCCAAAGACCGCGAAGCAGCCGCACGCGAGCGCAAGATGACCGAAGCGCCGGTCGGCCTGGAAGAGTTTGGCCTGGAGGCGGAAGCCGCCACCGCTGAGGCTGCCGCGATTGAGGCGGTTGCTGCTGCTGAGGTGGCGACCGAAGCCGCGACTGTCGCCGTTGAGGCGGCGGAAGAAGCGAACGCCGAGGCTGAGGCCGCTGGTGGGGAGCCAGTCGCCAGCGAGGCCAAGTAGCGATTGCGCGACGTGCGTTGGGGAGCATGCGCCATGCGGTGAGGCTGCGTGAGCATGCGCTCTGCGTGAAAGATGTTGGATATGCGCTTGTCTGGCGTGTGAGCGCTAGGGCGCTGAGTTGTGGGATGTTGTGTCCCCGGAGCGCGCGGCACAGCCCGGAGTGCCGCGCGTTTGTGTGCCTGCACGTTGGCATTCGCGTGCGACCACGCGCGAGCGCCACGTGGTACGATACTGCCGCCGGGGCATTCTGCCGCGCGGTTGGGGTAAAACGTGCCCGCCGCGAGCCGAGCTGATGAGGAGCGAACGAGAGGTAATGGAACATACTACGAAAGATGTCGCCAAACTGCGTGAAATCACGGGCGCTGGCCCATTGGATTGCAAGAAAGCTTTGACCGAGGCCAAGACCTTCGACGAGGCAGTCAAGATTCTGGAAGAGCGCGGCGCGAAACGGGCCGAGAAGATGAAGGGTCAGGACCGCGAGACCCGCGAAGGCGTGGTCACGTCGTATGTGCATCATGGCGGCAACCTGGGCGTGCTGTTGGAACTGAATTGCAGCACCGATTTCGTGGCGCGCAGCGATGAGTTCAAGAATCTGGCGCGCGAGCTGACGATGCAGATTGCCGGAGTGGCGCCCATCTATATCTCCTTCGAGGATGTGCCGGAGGCGACGCTGACGCAACTGCGCCAGGAGGCTGAGAACGATCCTGAGGTGCAGAAGCGCCCGGAGAAGCTGCGCGCGCAGATCGTCGAAGGCAAGGTCAAGAAGCAGCTCAGCACGCAGATTTTGCTGGAGCAGCCGTGGATCAAAGACGACAAGATTACCGTTGGCAAGCTGGTTGACGAGGTCATCCGCAAGACGGGTGAGAACATTGTAGTACGCCGCTTCACGCGCTATGCGCTGGGCGAGTAAGATACGACGATAACACAAGCTGGGGAGTCGCGCGCTGTACGGCGGCTCCCGCTGGCGAATAAGACGGGGACGCACGAAACGACGCACGAAACGGTTGCGAACTGGTAAGGAGCTGACATGGCGCCGGAGATCACGTACAGGCGTGTGCTGCTGAAGCTGAGCGGCGAGGCGCTCATGGGCGAGCAAGGCTACGGCATTGATACTGATGTCCTGCACTATATCGCGCGTGAGGTGACGCCGGTGCATGCGCTTGGAGTGGAGATTGCCATCGTCATCGGCGGCGGCAACATCTTGCGCGGCAAGACTGCGGCGGCGGCGGGCATGGATCGCGCGCAGGCGGACTATATGGGCATGCTGGCGACGGCGATCAACGCGCTGGCGCTGCAAGACGCGCTGGAATCCGCTGGGCTGACGACGCGGGTGCAGACGGGGTTTCCGATGCCTGCCGTGGCGGAGCCGTTCATACGCCGCCGGGCCACGCGCCATCTGGAAAAAGGGCGCGCGGTGATCCTGGCGGCGGGGACAGGTAATCCGTATTTCACCACGGATACGGCCGCGGCGCTGCGGGCGGTGGAGATGAACTGCCAGGTGTTGCTGAAGGCGACCAAGGTAGACGGCGTGTATAACGCCGACCCAATGCGCGACGCGACGGCGCGGCGCTTTCGCGAGATTGGCTATATGCGCGCGCTGAATATGGGACTGGCGGTGATGGATTCGACGGCGCTCTCGCTCTGCAAAGACAATAGTCTGCCGATTGTGGTCTTCGATATGCACACGCCAGGGAATCTGGCGGCGATTGTGACGGGCGCGCAGCGCGGCACGCTGGTACACGAGATGCCGGAGGGGCGCGATGCGCTCTGGGCGGACTAGACTCACGGAACTGGAACACACGAGATAGAACAACATGTGTTGATCGCCCGTCGAAATGACGCGGCTGGAAGGAGCGGACTCGATGGCTGGTGACATCTTCGCGGATGCCGAGCATCGCATGCGGGGGGCGGTCGAAGCGCTTGGCCGCGAGCTTCAGACGCTGCGCACCGGGCGGGCAAGCCCAGCGCTGGTTGAGCGGCTGCAAGTGGAATATTACGGCGCGGCGCAGCCGCTGCAAGGGCTGGCGACGATCCACGCGACGGATGCGCGCACGCTGACCATTCAGCCGTTTGACCCCAAGGCGATTGCCGAGATAGAGAAGGCGATTCTCAAGAGTGACCTGGGCTTGAATCCGAGCAATGATGGCCGGGTGATTCGAATTACGCTACCGCCGCTGACGGAAGAGCGGCGCAAGGATTTGGTCAAGGTGGTCCACAAGAAGACCGATGAGGCGAAGATTGCGGTGCGCAACATCCGGCGCGACGCGCACGATCATCTGCGGGATGAGGAGAAGAAGAAGGAAATCTCCGCCGATGATCTGAAGCGGGGCACTGACCGCCTGCAAAAGCTGACCGACAAATATGTCGCGGAGGTAGATAAGGTCGGCGCGGCGAAGGAGCAGGAGGTGCTCTCCGTCTGAGGGCGGTACGGTTTGTATGACGAGCGTTGCGGGTGGGTTGGTTTTGGCAGCCAGCCCACCAAATAGAGCAGGCAAAACGAGCACGTTATCATGGCAAAGAGTTATTTTCGCAATCTTCTGACAGCGGTGGGCGTCGCGCTCGATGGCGGCGCACGCCAGCGTGAAGCGGAACGGCAGAGTGAGCTGGCGCGGCTGACGATCCGCGACGGCCGCGCGATTCCCCAGCACATCGCGATTATCATGGATGGCAACGGGCGCTGGGCGACCCAGCGGCATCTGCCGCGTGCGGTGGGGCATCCCGCTGGGGTGGAGGCGTTGCGGCGGGTGGTGCAGCTTGCCAACGATTACAGCGTGCCGATGCTCACGGTGTATGCCTTCTCCACGGAGAATTGGGGCCGTCCGCAGGAGGAAGTGGACGCGCTGATGCGGCTGATGTGGGAGACGATACGCACGGATGTAGACCGCCTGAACCGTGAGGGCGTGCGGCTGCGCCATATCGGGCGGCTGGAAGGGCTGGCCCAGGATGTGCGGGATGCGATTGCCTGGATGCAAGACTTGACGCGCGACAACGATAAGCTGACCCTGAACGTCTGCTTCAACTATGGCGGGCGCGTGGAGATCGTGGACGCGGTACGCGCGATTGTGGCGGCAGGCATCCCCACCGAGCAGGTGACGGAAGAATTGATCGAGCGCCATCTCTATACGCACGGGCTGCCCGACCCAGATCTGGTGATTCGCACGGCGGGTGAGATGCGCCTGAGCAATTATCTCATCTGGCAGGCGGCCTACGCCGAGTATTATTCGACGCCGACGCTCTGGCCGGATTTCGACCGCGACGATTTTGTGGCGGCGCTGGATGCCTTTGCACAACGCAAGCGGAAGTTTGGTAAACTAGATACACAGGTTGCGCCCGCCACACCACAGCCCGTCGCGGCGTCCACGCTGGCGCGGCCACTGGCGGAGGGGGCGCGCTGAGGTTGCACCGGCGCCTTCCGGTGTGTTCGTGAGCGAAAGGCTCTTTGCAGATGAGCAAAGCCGTCGGCGCTACCAAGAAAGCAGCGGCATCTGGCTCGGCAAACTCCACCTGGCTCAGCGCGCTGGGCCAGCGGGCGCTGACGGCGCTGGTGCTGATCCCGATTGTCATCGCACTAATCTTTTTCGGCGGCTGGGTGGCGTTTGCTGGTGCGGTGGTCGCGCTGGCGATTGGCGTGTCTGAGTTGCATGTGATGTATCGGCATGATGCCAGCAAGGGTTGGCGTCCGCTGACGGCGTTGATCTTCGGCATGGGCCTGCTCTTCCTTATTGCGGCGCGCGTGCTGATCCTCGCGGCGAATCCGCTGGCGGTGCTGGCAATTCTGGCGCTGGGCATTAGCGCGCTGATCGTGCTCTCCTTTGGCTGGTTGCTGCTGACGAACCGGCCATATGACCATATGCTGACCGATTGGGCGCTGACGATGGGCAGCGCCTTCTATCTGGGTTGGCCGCTGGCGGGACTGCTGGTGCTGCGCGGCGATACATTGGGCGCGGCGTCGGCGGGCTTTTGGTGGCTGCTGGCGCTGTTCTTCATGGCGTGGGCGAATGATACCTTCGCGCTGCTCACTGGCCATTATTTCGGGCGGCACAAGCTCGCGCCGCATGTCAGCCCGGCCAAGACATGGGAAGGATTCTACGGCGGACTGGTGTTCACGGTGATTGCGGCGTTCGTCTTCCTGATGGGCCTGCCCACACTCTTCGGGCATGCGCTGCCGGTGCGCTGGTGGGACGCGATCATCCTGGGGATATTGGTGGCGCTGGCGGCGACGGTGGGCGATCTGGCGGAGTCGCTGCTGAAGCGGGCGACGGGCGTGAAGGATAGCGGGACAATCATGCCGGGGCATGGGGGCATCCTCGACCGCATGGATAGCCTGCTGTTCGTAATCCTGGTGGTGCTATTCTACGCGGCGGCGTTGCATGGAATACCACTGTAGCCTAGGAGCGGGCGGTTGAAACCGCGCCTGAAGGCCTGCGGCCACGAAACCCGCCGTCGCGGGTTGGGCAGAGCGTGACAATTGAAAAGACTCTGTCAACTGTGGTCGGGGTGCGGTAGAATGGCTTTGGCTTCGTTGTATGATTGTTGGCGAGGCTGCGGTGACTGTGTGGAGCAGGAAGTAGAGATGAAGCGTCGGCGCGCCATAGCAGCAATTGTGATGCGGTGCATAGGAATCCTGGCCATTATTTTTCTACCGTTCGGTCTATTTCCGCATGGGTTTCAGGATACTGCGCTGGATAACTGGAGCACTATCGCTTGGTTTGAGGCATATATTTGGATCAGTGTGATCATCATATTCTTCGAGCTTACGATAGGCACGCCGGTAGAGGGACATGTGGAGCACTACATTGGCCCGGTAGTACGTAGCATTGGCAAGGTAGCTGCGCTCCTCATCGTTGTCGGGGCAATTGTGCGAGGTTTAGATGCTTTGGGGTTTCATTTCGTCCAAGGCACGCTTGTTTTCGTTCTAACCTTCTTTTTTCTCAATGTGACGCTCATTTGCGTTGATTTCTTTCTTGGAAGGGCGTTGATCCAGATCGCCAGGGATGCGCGTGCTCATCAATGACGTGTGTTGCAAAGGGACTGACCGATCACTTTGACAGCATCGCGCACGTCCGCCCAGGCGGATGTGGCCAGTCTCCGACCTGGGCAGGCGCGACATGCGGGTCGTGATGTCTGATTTCAACGAACGCCGTGACTTCCACCGTGGGCGGGTGGGGCGGGAGCGGTGACATTCGACCTGGCTCCCCCTCCCGTTGACGGAGGATTGGTGCGATTTGGCTGACCGCAGGCCGAGAGGCTGCCCAGCACGACAAGCAGAGCCAGGACGCCTGCGCAGACGATGCGATTCAGTGGGCGAAGAGTCGCTTGCATAGGATCTCCCTGTCTTTCCTCGAAGTTGACGCTTGACGGCCAGTAGAACCCGCGGGCGCCGTCTCGAATCCAGTGTGTGCGGCGCGTGCCCTCCAGACCACCGACAACTCGGACAAACGCCCCGACAACGACTCGGACAATGGCGCCGTCGCGTGGCACGGATGATGTAGCAGGTCGAAGGTTGCGATGCTCTCGTGACGCGGCGATATTGCGTATGGCTGGTATATAGGGATGCTGAACTCTGTAGGTGAGAGCCGAACAGTGTTGAACGGGGAGGCCGGCCATGGCCGCACCTTCGCTCGTCACCTTTGCCGATCTACTGCGGCGCTACCGCACGGCTGCTGGCCTCACCCAGGAAGAGCTGGCCGAGGAGGCGGGGCTGAGCGTTGACGCCATCAGCACGCTGGAGCGCGGCGTGCGCCGTGCGCCTCGCAAGGATACTGTTGCGCTGCTGGCCGACGCCCTGGACCTCGGACCCGACGACCGCGCCGCCTTCGCGCTCGCGGCCCGCCCCTTTCCGTCCCCAGCTATGGCGGCCACACCCGATGCGGATGTCGCGCACGATGGGCACGCGCCTGCCCCTTCCGCCGCTCTGCCACACGGCGCCGTCACCTTCCTCTTTGCCGATATCGAAGGGTCCACGCGCCTGCTCTGGCGGCTCGGCGACGACTACGCCGACGTGCTGAGCACAGTGCAGGCGCGCTTGCAGGCCGTGTGGGCGGCCCACGATGGCCACGAGCTAGGCACGCAGGCGGACCACTTCTTCGCTGTCTTCGCCCGCCCCAGCGACGCACTGGCGGCGGCAGCGGAGGCGCAGCGGATGCTGGCCGTGCAGACCTGGCCGGAGGGCGTGCCGGTGCGGATACGCATGGGCGTGCATACCGGCGCCGCGCTGCTGACGGCGGGCCGGTACGTCGGGCTGGAGGTGCAGCGGGCGGCGCGCATTGCCGCGGCGGGCCATGGCGGTCAGATGTTGGTCTCGCAGGCCAGCCATGACCTGGCCGGGCGGGATGGCCTGCCAGCGGGCGCACGGCTGCGCGACCTGGGCAAGCACAGGTTGCGCGGACTGGGGAGCCGCGAGCGACTCTATCAGTTCGTGCTGCCCAACCTGCCCGCAACCTTCCCGCCGCTGCGGACGCTGGGCGCGTGGCCGGGGGTGCGCGCAGACCTGGCAGCGGCGGCGATGCTGAGCGTCGTCCTGCTCGCGGTCGCAGGGCTGCTGCTGTCGCTCTTCGTGCCCGCGTTCCCATCCACGATTGGGCTGGCGGCGGGCGGGCTGGCGCTGGTTCTGCTGCTGGGGTCCGCGCTGGCCCGTCCGGTGCGCGGTCTGCTGGCGACGCAGTGGCGCGACGCGCGCAAGGGCGTCTCCGCTGCCGTCAGCGTGCTGCTGAGTCTGGTCATCGTCGTCACCACGCTCTTCATCACCAAGCCCACGCTGTTTGCGCGACCTCCGAATAGTGGCTACGACTTCACCTACACCTACCATTGGCCGACACGCACCGGCGGCTCGGCCGTCATCGCCGAAGCCTGGGGCAACTCGATCCTTTCCCCACCGGGGTTGACAGGACCAAACGGGCTGAGTTATGAAGGGCTGTGGCAAGGGTGTATCGTGCAACTACCCGATGTTTCCCTGGGGGTTGATAGCTGGCTGCCCGACCAGTGTACCGAGGTGCCCACGGTCGCCAATGGCGGCCAGAGCGTGGACTACAAGACGACGATCTTCCATATCGCTCCGCAAGCCGTCTGGTCCGATGGGCAGCCGATCACCGCCGATGACTTTCTCTTCTCCTTCAAACTCTATACCGATCCCAACATCGGTGGCGGCGGGGATCCCCTCGATTACATGACACTCACCAAGGTTGACACGCGCACCGTCCAGATCAAGTGGTCTGTCGCCTACACCTGGTATCTCAACGTGCTTGGAGGTCTGATTCCCGTGCCGCTGCACGTGTATGGGACGGGGAAATTTGCCGGGGTGTATGATACGGCGACGGGCGCGTACAACTCCGCGCTGGCGCAGCGGATGGTGGCGCAGGCCCGCTTCAACACGACCATCCCGGTGGATAACGGCCCCTTCCTGGTGAAGAGCGTCTATCCGCCCAGCCCCGACGTGCTGCCGGTCAACAGCGTCAAAATCCTCTTCATGCAGCTCAGCCGTGTCGTGCTGGTGAGGAATCCCCGCTTCTTCTCGAATTTCTTCCGTCATCCCGCAGCGCTGGACCAGGTCACGTTCGTGACCTTCGGGAACAGCCCCTTGACAAACCATCAGGATACAGTCGGCATATTGCGCGCGAATGAAAACGCCATAATCGCCAGTTACCGGAGGGGCGAGCTGACCCTGACCGACGGTATGGAGCCGAGCATCCTGAAGCAGTTGGGTGGTATTCCCAAGAATGAGGTGAGCATCAGTCCGCTGATCTCGCTGCTGGAAATCGGGTTCAACCTGCGCAGCGTGGCCCCCAACGCGCGGGCCAACGGCGGGGCATCGGTCTTCGACGACCGCAATGTACGCAAGGCGTTCGTCGAAGCATTCGACCGCTGCGCAGCGATGCGCGCGGAGCTGGGCATCCACGACTGCACCGACCCGAACCTACATACCGACGAGTACACCGCACGGCCCGACCCGGCCTATGACCCGACCGTGACCCTGCCAAAGTACAACCCAACCGACGCCGCCGCGCTGCTGGATCGCGCGGGATTTCCGGTGGTGGGCGGTATCCGGCGGTTCAAAGACGGCACGACCCCTTTCGAGATTACGATTCTTCTCTCGTACAATGGCCAGGCGAACAAGGGTTTCGCCCTGCGGATGCAGCAGGATTACGCCAAAAATCTCAAGATCGGCGTGACCGTGCAGCCGCCAAAAGGGCAAATCTTCTCCAACTTCGATGAGGGCGGACTGGCGACGATTGGCGCCTTCGACCTCCTACTTTACGGTGACGGTGGCTCGCCGGATACGTTTGCGCCGCTCAGCTTCGCCGGGTTTACCAGTGCGAATATTCCCAGCGCGAAGAATGTGGACGGGGGAAACGACTGGGGCATCGTTGATCCGCAGATTGAGTCGCAAGTACAGCTAGCAAATCAGACGCTGAATGACGCCCAGCGTGCGCTCGTCTTGCGTAACTTGCAGCGCTACTTTGCCCAGCAGTTCTATTTGGAGCCGGTCTACGTCGAGGCCGACGTCGAGTTAGTGAAGCCAACGCTCTGCAATTTCAAGAAGTGGCCGGGCGCCGGGATCGGCGGTACATTCAATACCTGGAACATGGCGGACTGGTACGAGGCGTCCAGTTGCCCATAGGCGAGCGCGCCGGAGGATCGCGCTTGCGCTGTCGAGCTTCACGGCGGCACATCTCGTGCGGATGTTCTGATCCCAGTGCTGTTGGCCGAATAAGGAGATCCCCCGCGTGCCTGGGATTGGATGACCAGGCAACAGACGCCACAGGAAGAAGAACCATGGGCAAGACGATTGTATTCGTTCACGGGGCGTGGCTTACCTCCCTCTCCTGGGAGAACTTTATCCCATACTTCGAGCAGAAGGGCTACACGTGTCTCGCGCCGGAGTGGCCGTACCGAGATAAACCCGTCGAGGAACTACGAAAGAATACCCCGCCCGAACTGGCCGAAGTCGGGGTCAAGGAGCTGACCGATCACTTTGACGGTATCGTGCGGGCGCTCCCTGAGCCGCCAATCTTGATCGGGCATTCCTTCGGCGGGTTGATCGTCCAGCAATTGCTGGATCGCGGCCTGGGCAGCGCCGGGGTTGCCCTTGACGCGGTTGCGCCCCAGGGCGTGCTGGCGGTGGATTGGACGGTTTTGAAAGCGAATTCGAGCACCCTATTCAGGTGGATGAATTGGGACAAAGTGCTGACGATGACCTTTCCTGAGTTCCAGTTTGCCTTCGTCAACACCTTCCCAGAAGCGCAACAGAAGGCGCCGTACGACCGGTATGTGGTGCCAGAGACGGGGCGTATCTTCTTCCAGGCGGCGTTTGCCGCGCTGGATCCGCATCACGCGCTGCACGTCAACTTCGAGAACCCGACACGTGCGCCGCTGCTGTTGATCGCGGGTGAGAATGATCATTTGGTGCCCGCACACGTCGTCAAGTCCAATTATGAGCACCATCAGCGCTCGGCGGCGCGCACAGACTTCCACGAGTTCGCGGGGCGCGCGCACCTGCTTACCTCGCAGGATGGATGGGAAGAGGTTGCTGGCTTCGTTGCCAACTGGCTCGACCAACTGCCTGCCAAGCCAGTGCGCTAGCCAGCGCGCCGAGTGTAGATCAGGTCGCGCTCAAGGATATCCATGCCCACTTTGCGGTAGACACGCTGCGCACGCAAGGTTGATCCTTGAGGATCATGAAGTCGCCGCGCCAGTTGGCGCTGGCGCAGGCTGGCCGCGCCATGCGGCTGCGCGGGTGTAGCGAAGGGCGAACACGGGCGCAAACACCAATGCGAACACCAGTAGGAGAATGCCCACGACCAGCACCAGCGGGGCTATTGGGTCCAGTGGGCCGAGCGGTGGATAGCCAGAGATGCCCTGCAATCTCCAGTAGACCGTCACGCCGATGATGCTGGCGGCGGCGAACGCGAAGAGGCGCACGAACCATGCCCAACTCCGGGAGAGCGCGCTGTGCAGCGACGCAACCACGCTGGTCAGCAGCGAGAACAGGACGCTGGCGACACCCAAGAACAGTGACGCGCCAAGCAGCGACCAGGAGCAAGGGCCTTGCGATGGGCAGCTCAATCCTGGGTGCGCTAGCGCCAGCATGACTGCGACGCTGATTGTGACCATGCCAAGGCCGAGCGCGCCAAGCGAGATGATAGCGAGCGTGCGGATGAAGATGCGCATGCCTACGCTCCTTCCCCACAATCCATGAACCCCAAGCCTTGCTTGCCGTGATGCGCGTAGTATACCATCAGCAATCGGCAACTGCGGGGCCAGTGCGGGTTATGCTCGTTTGGCGCGCTCATAGGCGGCCAGCGCATCCACGACGCCCTGACGTTTGGTCAACAAGCGCCAGAGGGAGGTGTGTGCATGGGCAAGTTCAGACACATCATCGCTTGTACGAGCGCGAAGCACAGTGTCTACCTGGTCCGCGATCATTGCCTCCAAACGGGCGAGATACGAGCGGTAGTGTTCGCGTGCCTCGTCGGAGGGGATCGGCTGCTGGCGATAGTCGTTGTGAATGAGGGACTCCATCGTATTTATGCGCTTTGCCGATGCTGGAGATAGGCGTCAATGGCGTCCTGAATGCCCTTATAATAGCCGCACAGGCGGTGTAGCTGATAGCGAATCTGGTCTATTCGCCCCATATCAAGTGGCATTTTCTGGCGCTCCGCCATCAGGTCGCTTTCGTGCCGCTCGATCATGCGCCGTAGTTGGTCGGCACCAGTGCGATACCCCGCGAGTTCCTGGTCATTGGTGATTGGCGGCTGTGTGGACTTCACAGTGATTCCGCATCGCCATCTTCGCGCGCCGCGCGCTTGGATTCCTCAATCTCCTCGTCACTCATGCCCAGGTGTCGCAGCCAGTCGTCCGTTTCGTAATAGCGCGGGTCGGTGCGCCGGTCGCGCAGTGTCTCTACCCATTCTGCTAGCAGCGGTTCGATACTCTGCCCTCTGGTCGTGGCAGCCTTTTCGAGTGTCTGATACTGCTCGTCATCAATCTGTAGGACATGGCTCACACTACTCACCTCTTCGTGGGTAAGACCACTCCCCGCGCTTCAGTCTACGCCTTCCGCGCGCTATGATGCCAGCCCGGAGCGGTACGTCGCATAGAGCGGCGACCAGCCAAGCGCGGCCTTCAGCGCGGCGTTCGTGCAGCCCAGTGAGCGCATCGCCGCGCCGTCCGGTTGCGGCTCCGGCGCGCCCACCTGCGCCGCGACGTAGCCGTAGAGGTCGCGATACGTCACCGGCTCGTCGTCCACTACGTTGTAGGTGCTGCCAGCAGGAGCGGACTCCAGCGCCAGCACGACGGCCCGCGCCATGTCCACCGCGTGGATCAGCGATTGCAGCGCATCGCCCTCGCCCGGCACGCGCAGCGTCCCCGCCAGCGCGTCGCGCCGCCAGCGGTCTTCCGCGCCGGTCCCTGGCCCGTAGAATGCGCCGCCGCGCAGTATCACCCATTCCAGGGATGACGCGCGCACCATCTCCTCCATATCTACGGACGACGAGATGTTTGCCTTGGCCTGAAGCGGCGTCGCCTCATCGGCGATATGTGAACCCTGGTCGCCGTAGAGAAAGGTGATGCTCTGCTGCACATAGCGCCGCACGCCTAGCTCGAATGCCGCTTCCACCAGATTGCGCGTGCCCTCGCGGCGGATGCGGTCGTTCAGTGTCCAGTCGGTCGCGCCGCCGGGATGCGGAATCGCCGTGGCCAGATGCAGCGCCGCGTCGCAGCCCGCCACCGCGCTGACCACGCTCGTGCGGTCGAGGATGTCGCCCTGCACCGCCTCGATGCCCATTCGATTCAGCCGCGCCGCCTGCTCCGCGCTCCGCACCAGCGCGCGCGCGTGATGACCGCGCTCCACCAGCCTTGGCAACGTCTGCCGCCCCAGCACACCGGTTGCTCCCACTACGAATACCCGCATCGTTCCTTACCTCCTACTTCAACTTGATCGCTCGTATTACGATTCGATTGCTCTCAAACACCATCCACTATGGTTCCAGCACCTCGCGTTTGAGCGGCGGCTTGGACCTGGCGAATATAACGCTGCTGAACGGCAGCCAATACCATTGCTCCAACCAGCATGAGCGGAATCCCTATCCATAACCATGGAGCACGAATACTTTCGAGATGATCGTTTACTCTCCATAGGACATCTAGGTTGCAATCCTGACCTAAAAAGCGTTGAAACTGAGCTTCTCTCCATGCTCCAATCCGATCAATTGAAGGTTGAGCCAGGAGGAAGGCCAAAAATGTGAAAATCTCTACGTACAGGAAATGCAAGGAAAGGAGCATGATAGCTGTACGCCGTTTGGATATTGGCGTTATATATCGTAGTTTCGTTCGGTACTGATGCACACCCACGCCGATAAAGATTGCCAGTACCACAATGCACCACAGCCAGTTCAGCGGCATTTCCCATGGCGATGGAAGTGCGAACAGAGGCGGCGGCGCGGAGATGGGGCAATCTGGCATGCACTTCTAGCCTTTCATTCACGCGCCCCGCCGAAGCAGCATCGCACGGACAGCGGACGGGCGTCTACTATATATTCTAGTCGCCCCATCAAGATAGCGCCTTATCATCACGCTTTTTCGTTGCTGTTGCTCTTCTCCGAACCCGCGACGGTGGGTTTCGCAGCCATAGGCCATTCAGGCGTGGTTTCAACCGCCCGCCAAACTCAGCCAAATATGCCCCAAATCCGCTTGACAAGCCGGTTTCCGCCACTCCTACGGTTTGACAGAGATGGACTGCCGTGTTACATTATCCTTTGGTGTTGTGTGGCCTGGGCCGTTGCGACATCCTCCACCATCGTTCGATTCACCCAGGGAGGCATCTGTTGGTAGCCGAATACGTGCCCGTGCTGATCCTCATGGGATTGGTCTTTGCCTTCACCGTTGCCGCTGTCCTGGTCACCTTCGTCTTCGGGCCGAAGAAGCCGACACCTGAGAAACTCGCGCCGTATGAGTGCGGCATCCAGGAGATCGAAGCGCCCCAGCAGCGGTTCCCCGTCAAATATCTCGTCACCGGCATGCTCTTCATCATCTTCGATGTCGAAGCCGCCTCGCTGATACCACTTTCGATTCTCATGCGCCAGCTCAAAATGACCGGCTTTGTGGAGCTGATCGTCTTCGCCGTGGTGCTAACCGTGCCATTCGTCTACGTCTGGCGCAAAGGGGCCTTCACGTGGGAATAGACAACCAAACCGATATGCGCGATAACCAGATAGATACTCAAACGGAGCCGCGCACCAATCCATGGGCGCCCGTGCAATACTACACCAACACCCAGACTCCGCGCGGCGTCCGCTCCATCGAGCGGCCCGAAGGCTTTGGTGTCATGCTGGCCCAGGTCAACAAAGTGCTGGACTGGAGCCGTAGCTCGTCGCTCTGGCCGGCCACCTTCGGCCTCGCCTGCTGCGCCATCGAGATGATGTCCGCCAGCGCCTCGCGTTGGGACATCTCGCGCTTCGGCGCCGAGGTCTTCCGTGCCAGCCCACGCCAGGCCGACCTGATGATCGTCGCCGGACGGCTCTCTGTGAAGATGGCGCCCGTCCTGCGCCGCATCTACGATCAGATGCCCGAACCCAAGTGGGTGCTTTCGATGGGCGCGTGCGCCTCGTGCGGCGGCGTCTTCAACAACTACGCTATCGTACAGGGCGTGGATAAAGTGGTGCCGGTAGATGTCTTCGTGCCCGGCTGTCCGCCCACACCCGACATGCTGCTCCACGGCCTCAACCTCTTGCAGGACAAGATCCGCAAGCACATCCCCAATCCGCCCGACCCGCTCAAAATCACCGGGCAGACCTACCTGGGCAGCGAGGGCTAGGAGATACGTATGGCCGAGGGACAGACAGGACCGGGAACCGTGGCGCTGTGGCCGAAGAACCCGCACGCCGAAGCGACGGTGACGCTGGTGCGCGAGCGCTTCCCCGACGCGATCAGCGACGTGGTGGAGTATCGCGGCGAAACGACGATCATTGTGCGGGCGGAGCGCATTGAAGAGGTCTGCCGCGCGCTGCGCGATGCGCCGGAACTGCGCTTCAACTTCCTGGCCGACATCACAGCGGTGGACTGGCCGGAGCGCGAGCCGCGCTACGATGTGGTGTATCACCTGCTCTCGCTGGAGACCAGCGCCGTCATCCGGCTGAAGCTGCGTGTCGGCGACGATGAGACTCCGAACCCGGAGATCGCTACCGTCACCACCGTCTGGCCAGCGGCGAACTTCTTCGAGCGCGAGGTCTTCGACCTGTTCGGCATTCGCTTCAGCGGGCATCCGAATCTCACGCGCATCCTGATGCCGTCCGATTGGGTGGGGCATCCGCTGCGCAAAGATTATCCCTTGACCGGTATTGCGCTGCCCGAACCGCACTGGGGCGGCCAGATTCCGTTCGATCAGCCGCTGCCGCCGGGCACCGGCGCGCAGACGCTGCGCACGCCCGATGGCGTCGCCGAGGCGCCCGCGCCGCCGAACGACGCAGATGACACGCGGTAGCGTGATACTCAAGTAGGGCAGACATTCGTGTCTGCCAGCGCCGCGAAAGCGGCAACGCACGCGCAGATGGGCAGGCCGCTCGCGCCAGGGCGGCTCCCTGAAATAGAGGCATACGATGCAGACAGAGGAACGGGCGACAACGCTAGAGGTGGACGAGAGCGAGCAACTTGAGGGTGGCGCGCGCCGCGACTACATGACTATCAACATGGGGCCGCAGCATCCTTCCACCCACGGCGTGTTGCGCCTCATCCTGACCCTCGACGGTGAGACTATCGTCAAGGCGCAGCCCGACATCGGCTACCTGCACACCGGCATCGAAAAGACCGCCGAAGGCAAGAGCTACTTCAAGGCGCTGGTCGTCACCGACCGCATGGACTATCTCGCGCCACTTGCCAACAACCTGGGCTACTCGCTCGCCGTCGAGAAGCTGCTCGGTATCGAAGTGCCGGAGCGCGCGCTCTACGCCCGCGTGATTCTCGCGGAATTGCAGCGCATCGCCAGCCACCTCGTCTGGCTCGGCACCAGCGCCCTGGACCTCGGCGCGCAGAGCGTCTTCCTCTACTGCTTCCGCGAGCGTGAGATCATCCTCGACATCTTTGAGCTTTGCTCCGGCGTGCGCATGATGACCAGCTACATCATGCCCGGCGGCTTGCAGGCCGACCTGCCGCCCGGCTTCGAGCAGCGCGTGCGCGACTTCCTGGCGCTGTTCCCCAAGCGGCTGCGCGAGTATCACGACCTGCTCACCAACAACCGGCTGTGGGTAGACCGCACCAAGGGTATCTGCAAGCTCCCCGCCGAAGATGCCGTGCGCCTGGGCTGCACCGGCGCGACCCTGCGCGGCAGCGGCGTCGCCTACGATGTGCGCAAAGCCTTCCCCTACGGCGGTTACGAGCGCTTCGATTTCGACATCCCCGTTGGCGCGAACGGCGATGTCTACGACCGCTACCTTGTCCGCATGCTGGAGATGGACCAGAGTTTACGCATTATCCAGCAGGCGCTCGACGGATTGCCCGGCGGACCCTGGCAGGTGGACGACCCGAAGATTGTCCCGCCGCCGAAGTATATGGTCTCATCGAATATGGAAGCGCTGATCCACCACTTCAAGCTCTACACCGAGGGCTACCGCCCGCCCGCTGGCGAGGTCTATGTGCGCACCGAGTCGCCCAAGGGCGAACTAGGCTTCTACATGGTCAGCGACGGCTCCGCGCGGCCCTATCGCATGCACGTGCGCGCGCCGTCGTTCGCCAACCTTCAGGCGCTGCCGCTGATGATTCAGGGGGCGTTTGTCGCGGACGTAGTGGCGGCGATTGGCAGTATTGACATCGTGCTGGGAGAGGTGGACCGCTGATGATTACCGAGGAAGTGAAGGCGCGCATGCGCGAGATCTGCGCGCGCTATCCCGATCCCCGCTCCGGCACGCTGCCCTGCCTGCATCTGGCGCAGGAGGCCGAAGGCTACGTCACGCCAGACGGCATCGCGGCGGTGTCCGAGGTCACGGGCACGAAGATAGACGAGGTTGAGTCGGTTGTCACCTTCTATTCGATGTATGACCGCGCGCCCACCGGAAAATACGCCATCAAGGTCTGCACCAGCATCTCATGCTATCTGCGCGGCTGCGATGGCCTGATGGAGCATTTCGAGCAGCGGCTGGGCATCCAGCGCGGCCAGACCACCGCCGACGGCAGTTTCACGTTGCAGGGCGTCGAATGTCTCGCCGCCTGCGGCATGGCGCCGGTGCTTCAGGTCAATGGCGAGTTCGTCGAGAACGTCACCACGGCGGATGCCGACGCGCTGATCGAGCGGCTGAAGCGCGGCGAGGCGGTGGCGGCGCAGCCGGGCGCGTGGAATGTGCTGCCCAGCAAGACCGGCGCGAGCGCCCAGCAGACGGCTGCCGGCTCAGGCAGCGCGCAAACGGGGAAGGCCAAGTAGTATGGCGGACAGCGTAGACACCATCACAACCGAAAACAAGACACTGCCTCTGGGGCCGTACCCGCGCTTCGTCACCCGGAATATGGACGTGCCCGGCATTGACCGCATCGAAGTCTACCGCGAGCACGGCGGCTATGCCGCGCTGGCCAAGGCGTTGCAGTCGTTCCAACCGGAACAACTGGTCGAAGAGGTGAAGCAGTCCGGGCTGCGCGGGCGCGGCGGCGCGGGCTTCGCCACCGGCATGAAGTGGAGCTTCCTGCCGCCCACCAGCCCCAAGCCGCGCTACCTGATCGTCAACTGCGACGAGAGCGAGCCAGGCACCTTCAAAGACCGCATGATTATGGAACTCAACCCGCACATGCTGGTCGAGGGCGTCATCATCGGCTCCTATGCGACCAAGGTGCATCACGCCTTCATCTATGTACGCGGCGAGCTAGCCTTCGCCGGACGGCAAGTGGAGCGCGCCGTGCGCGAAGCCTACGCGGCGGGACTGATCGGCAAGAACATCCTCGGCAGCGGCTACGACCTGGAAATCACCGTCTCGCGCGGCGCGGGCGCGTACATCTGCGGCGAAGAGAGCGCGCTGATGGAATCGCTCGAAGGGCGGCGCGGCTACCCACGGCTCAAGCCGCCGTTCCCGGCGGTGGTCGGCCTCTATGGCGGCCCGACGGTCATCAACAACACCGAGACGATCTCGACGCTGCCCGCCATCGTCGAACACGGCGCGGCGGTCTACGGCGCGTATGGCACCGAGAAGAGCAAGGGCACGCGCATCTACTGCCTCAGCGGGCATGTCAATCGCCCCGGCAACTACGAGTTGCCGCTGGGCACGCCGCTGCGGACGCTGGTCGAAGACTTCGGCGGCGGCATGCGCGGCGGCAAGCAACTGAAAGCGATCATCCCCGGCGGCTCGTCGGTGCCGTTCCTGCTGCCGAATCAGCTTGACACGCCGATGGATTTCGAGTCCATGGCCGCCGCTGGCACGATGCTCGGCTCCGGCGGCGTGATCGTCCTCGACGAGGATACCTGTATCGTCGGCGCGGTGCTGCGGATGACCGAGTTCTACCGCGACGAGTCGTGCGGCAAATGCACGCCCTGCCGCGAGGGCACGTTCTGGCTAGTGCAGCTATTGGAGCGATTGGAGCACGGCGGCGGCAAAGAGAGCGACATTGATCTGCTCAACGACATCTGCGACAACATGCTCGGCAAGTGCTTCTGCCCGCTGGGCGACGCCGCGACCTCCAGCATCATGAGCAGCATCAAGCTCTTCCGCGATGAATACATCCACCACGTGCGTGCGCACGCCTGCCTCGTCGGCCCCGGCGCGACCCGCGCCCACGCCGCCAGCGTCACGCCGGTCAGCGCCCGTTGAGCGAGCGCCCAGGAGAAGATAGATTCGTATGGCTGAGCAAGAAGAACTGGTCAATCTCACCATAGATGGGCAGCCCGTCAGCGTACCGAAAGGGTCGCTGATCTGGGCCGCCGCGCAAAAACTTGGCATCGAAATCCCGATCTATTGCTATCACCCGAAGATGGACCCGCTGGGCGCGTGCCGCATGTGCTTCGTCGAAGTGGAGAAGATGCCCAAGCTCGCCACCGCCTGCACCACCACCGTCGCCGAAGGCATGGTCGTCTCCACCACTTCGGCCAAGGTCAAGAAGGGCCGCGCGGGCACCCTCGAATTCCTGCTTATCAACCACCCGCTGGATTGCCCTATCTGCGATAAGGGCGGCGAGTGCGACCTGCAAGACTTCACCCTGCGCTATGGCCCCGGCGGCAGCCGCTTCGACCTGAACAAGCGCCACTTCGAGAAGCCGATTCCCGTCAGCGAGAACATCCTGCTCGACCGCGAGCGCTGCATCGCCTGCCAGCGCTGCGTGCGCTTTACGCAGACCGTCGCCATGGAAAACGGACTGGTGATGGAGCAGCGCGGCTTCCGCATCGAAGTTGGCGTAGATCCCGCCGCGCCGTTCGATTCCATCTTCTCTGGCAATGTCGTCGAGATGTGTCCCGTCGGCGCGCTTACCGCGAAGAACTACCGCTTCGTGACGCGCCCCTGGGAGCTGAAGAAGACGCCCAGCGTCTGCGGCAATTGCTCGGTTGGCTGCAATGTGCGTGTGGATGTGCGCGTGGACAAGGTGCTGCGCCAGTATTCGCGCACCAACGACGCGATTGACGACGGCTGGCTCTGCGACCGGGGCCGCTGGGATCTCGACTGGATCAACGACACCGAACGTCTGCGCACGCCGCTGATTCGCCGCGACGGGCAGTTGCAGCCCGTAAGCTGGGATGAGGCGCTGCGCTTCGTGGCGGAACGCCTGCGCGCGGTGCGCGACCAGCGCGGCGCGCGGGCTATCGGCGGCATCGGCTCGACCCATACCACCAACGAAGAAGCATACCTCTTCCAGAAGCTGCTGCGCGCGGGCCTCGGCACGAACAACGTGGATCACGCGCATGGGCGCTTCCCCGCCACGGAGCCGGGCGCGCTGCCGTGGGCCTGGTCTGATTCCATCGCCGGATTGGAGCAGGCGTCGCATATCGTGCTGCTCGGCGCGGACCCGTATCACCGGCAACCCATCGTAGACCTGCGCATCCGCAAGGCGATCCGTGCGGGCGCGCGTGTCTACGTTGTGACGCCCGAAGCCAACCGGCTCGACCGCCTCGTCGCCGGCGTCATCCGCTACACCGCCGGCCACACCGGCACACTCGCCCGCGCGCTGCTGAACATCATCACCAGCGACGGGCTGGCGCGTGGCGAACAGGGCGCACAGCGCGCCGCCGACCGCCGCGCTTCGGTCGCGCAGGAGACGCCAGAGCGCGCCGCCCAGGTGGCGGGCGTGGACGCCGACGCGCTACGCGAGTTGGCGCGCGAGATCGCGGGCGCGAAGGGCGCGGTGATCCTTTACGACGAGGCGGCGACGCTGGAGCCATCTGGCGCGACCCTTGCCGCCGACGTGCTGGATCTCGCGCTCATCACTGGCAACTTCGGCAAGCCAGGCGCGGGCGCGGGTCCGCTGCTCGCGGACAACAACTCGCTGGGCGCGCGGGATATGGGGCTGCTGCCCGACACGCTGCCCGGCTACCGTCCCGTGGGCGATGCCGCCGCGCATGCTGCATTGGGCGGCGCGTGGCTCGCGACGCTCCCAGCCGAACCGGGACTTTCGTACACTGAGATGCTTTCCGGTGGGGTCAAAGCGCTGTATGTGATGGGCGCGAATCCCGCCCGCGACGCGACGCCTGAGCAATTGGCCGCGCTCGACGCGCTCGATTTCCTGGTCGTGCAAGACCTGACGCTGACCGAGACGGCGCAGCGCGCGACGGTGGTGCTGCCAGCAGTGGCCTACACCGAGAAAGACGGCAGCTTCACCAACACCGAGCGCTGCGTGCAACTTGTGCGGCGAGCGATGCAGCCACTGGGCGGCGCAAAGGCCGATTGGGAGATCCTCGTCGGCGTCGCGCGGGCGCTGGGCCTGGGTTGGACCTATCTCTCGCCCGCCGAAATCCTTTCGGAGATTGGCCGCACGGTGCCGCTCTATGCGGGCGTCACCCGCCGCAGCCTCGGCGCGGAGGGCGTGCGCTGGCCGTTCGCGCCAGGGGAGCGCACCCCGGAGGGCCGCGCGACCATCACCGGCAGCCCATCTATCACCTGGCAGATGCTCGCAGAGGGCGTGGCGCGTGCCCAGAAGCCGGGCGGAGAACTTATAGCGCCGCGTGGACGGGGGGAGTGAGCCGCGATGTCTGATGTAGCCTGGATTGTCGTCGCGGCGGTGGTCAAGAGCGCCATCGCGATTGGCGCGCTGCTGACGATCTTCGCCTATATGACGTTGGTCGAGCGCCGCGTAATCG
The DNA here is from genome assembly GCA_030167145.1 of Ktedonobacterales bacterium. Classification (GTDB taxonomy): domain Bacteria; phylum Chloroflexota; class Ktedonobacteria; order Ktedonobacterales; family JADMIN01; genus SMAG-U1939. Next base: position 4,055,876 of record CP126532.1, read on the forward strand.
CGCGCTTCCAGCGCCGCGTCGGTCCGAACCGCGCTGGTCCGCTGGGGCTGTTGCAGCCGCTGGCCGACGGCATGAAGATGGCGTTCAAAGAGCAGATCATCCCCACCAAAGCGCGGCGGCTGATCTTCGTCCTCTCGCCCGCGATTAGCGTCTTCGTGGCGCTGATCGCCTTCGCCGTCGTGCCGCTGGGCAATACCACCACCTGGGGCACGTCGCCGGTCGCCATCGCTTGGGCGCCATTCATCGCCGATTTGAACGTCGGCGTGCTGTACATGCTGGCGATCTCGTCGCTCGCGGTCTATGGCATCGTCCTGGGCGGCTGGTCGTCCGGCAATCATTATTCGCTGCTTGGCGCGTTGCGTTCGGCCGCGCAGATGGTCTCGTATGAGGTCAGCATCGGCCTCGCGCTGGCGGGCGTGCTGATGCTCTCCGGCACGCTGAGCATGGTGGGCATCGTCCACGCGCAGGTGGCGCAGGGCATCTGGTTCATCCTGGCGCAGCCGCTGGCCTTCGTGCTCTACGCCATCGCCGCGACGGCTGAGGTGAACCGCGCACCCTTCGATCTGCCCGAAGCGGAGCAAGAACTCGTTGCGGGCTACTTAACGGAGTTCAGCGGACTGCGCTGGAGCCTCTACCAGATGGCCGAATACATCAATATGATTACGGTCAGCTCCATCGCCGCGACGCTTTTCTTCGGCGGCTGGACCCTCGGCGGGCTGGAGGGCATCCCCGGCATGCCATTCGTCTGGTACACCATCAAAGTCGCTATCTTCCTGTTCATCTTCATCTGGGTCCGCGCGACGTTGCCGCGCATCCGCTACGACCAATTGATGAAGGTTGGCTGGCAGGCGTTGCTGCCGCTCTCGATCATCAATCTGGTCTTCACCGGGCTGGCGGTCGCGCTCGGCTGGCCCTGGTGGGCGAGCGGCCTCTTCGGGCTGGGTGTGCTGCTGATCGTCGCGGTGGTGCTCTACAACCGTCTGCGGCTGCGCCAGGCGATGGAGCGGCAATCGGGCGAAGCGGTGCCGCTGGCGCTGCCCTCGTCGGTGCGGCTGGTGCGCATCGCACCGGCAACGGCAAGCGAAAGCGGCGATGGTGTGGTGGCGGCTCCGGCTGCCCCCGCCGAATCGGTCACCACATCGTAACTGGTGGGGCGGACATTCTTGTCTGCCTCTTGGAGCTTGCGGACAGACAGAAATGTCTGTCCTACCGTTAGGCGGTGGGTGGGGCGGACATTCTTGTCTGCCCTGCGGCGAAATCGGCAGATTCGGCAACTGCATCCTCTGCTCTCCCCTCTCCTCGTAGGAGAGGGGCCGGGGGAGAGGTCAATATAGCGTTCACGAAAGCGGGATTCGCGTATGGCGATGGAAATGCTCAAAGGCCTGGGCACGACGCTCAAGGAGTTCGGCAAGAAGCCGACGACCGTCTCATATCCGGAAGAGAAGCGGCAATTGCCGCCGCGCTTCCGGGGCCGCCACGTGCTGCATCGTTACGAGAACGGCCTGGAACGCTGTGTCGGCTGTTTCCTCTGCGCGGGCGCCTGCCCCGCCGATGCCATCTACATCGAAGCCGAAGAGAACACCGATGAGCAGCGCGTCTCACCGGGTGAGCGCTACGCCCGCGTCTTCGACGTGAATCTGCTGCGCTGCATCTTCTGCGGCTACTGCGAGCAGGCCTGCCCCACCGGCGCGATCACGCTGGAGAACATCTACGAACTGGCCAGCACCCACCCCGAAGACCTCGTCTACCACAAAGAACAACTGCTGGAGCCAGTCGGCAGCGCCACGCGCGGCTCCATCGTAGACTGGACGCCCACGCCGCCCGAAGCGACGCCCACGCCGCTGCCCGGACGCCAGGGCTACTTCGACGGCCTCGAAGCCTCCGCCGCCGCCGTCGGCCAGGGCGATATGCCCGCCGAACAGGCCGTCTTCCTTGGCGACGACCTCAGCGGCATGGAGCATCGCAGGCGCCTGGGCGAGCCAGAGGAGGGCGAATAGCGCTATGCTGCTGCACCAGATTGCCTTCTATGTGCTCGCCGCCGTCGCCATCGCCTCCGCGCTGGGCGTCATCTCGTTTCGCAGCGCGGTCTACAGTATGCTCAGCCTGATCGTCAACCTGATGAGCCTGGCTTTCTTCTTCCTGATGCTTCAGGCCATCTTCATCGGTACGATTCAAGTGCTAATCTACGCGGGCGCGGTGATGGTGCTCTTTCTCTTCGTCGTCACCATGCTTGCCCCCGACACCGAATCCGTCGGCGGACGCAACCCGCTTCGTTGGCAGTGGGGTGCAGGCATCGGATTGGGCATCATCCTGGCGGGCGGGCTGATTCTAGCCGTCGTCAATGGCTCGCTCGCTCGCGACGCCCACGCCGTCGGCGCGGATGGGCTGGCGCGGCAGGTCGCGTTGCACGGCAACGTTGAAGCGTTCGGCCTCGCCTTGTTCCACGGCTTCTCGTTCCCGTTCGAGATCACCAGCGTGCTGCTCGTCATCGCCGTGCTGGGCGCGGTGGTGCTGGGCCGTCGCATCCTGGGCCGTGAGGAATAGAGGAGCGTCATCATGCCCGTACCCGTATCCGCCTATCTCACCGTCAGCGCCATCCTCTTCACCATCGGCACACTCGGCGTCATCGTGCGCCGCAATCCGCTGGTGATGTTCATGTCCATCGAACTGATGCTCAACGCCGTCAACCTCTCGTTCATGGCGTTCGCGCACTTCCTCAATTCGGTGGACGGCTGGATGTTCATCTTTCTGGTGCTGACCGTCGCCGCCGCTGAAGTGGTGGTCGGCCTCGCTATCATTGTCTCGATTTTCCGCAGTCGCCACAGCATCAACGTGGACGAACTGAACACATTGAAGGGTTAGTGTCGCGTATGTTGAACCTGACGCCGCTGATCCTGCTCTTTCCGCTGATCGGCTTCGTCCTGCTCGGCCTCTTCGGCAAGCGCCTGCCGAAGGCGCTGATCTCGCTCATCGGCTGTGGCGTGGTGCTGCTGGCCTTCGCCTGCGCCGTCGCCGATTTCGTTTCGATGCTCGGCGTCTCTGGCGCGGCGCAATCGAGCAACATCACCATCTTCAATTGGGTCACCTCTGGCGGCCTGACGATTGACTTCACCTTGCTCTCCGACCCGCTCTCCGCTGTGATGCTGCTGATCGTGACCGGCGTGGGCTTCCTGATCCACGTCTACTCGATTGGCTACATGGCCGATGACGACGGCTACTGGCGCTTCTTCTCCTTCCTCAACCTCTTCATCTTCGCTATGACCCTGCTGGTCGCGGCAGGTAACTTCCTCTTCCTGCTCGTCGGCTGGGCGGGCGTTGGCCTTGCCTCGTTCCTGCTGATCGGCTACTGGTACACGCGCCCCTCAGCCGTCGCCGCCGCGAGAAAAGCCTTCGTCGTCAACGTCATCGGCGACTTTGGCCTGATGCTTGCCATCTTCCTGCTCTTCAAAACCTTCGGCACGCTGAACTATAGCGAACTTCTTTACAATTCTCAGCGCTGGTGCCCGCGGGGCCTGGAATGTTCTTTCGACCAGGCTGCGCGGCTCGCCGGTTTCGCGGGCCAGTCCACTATGCTCGCCATCGCACTCTTGCTGCTCGTCGCGGCGGTGGCGAAGTCGGCGCAGTTGCCGCTGCACGTCTGGCTGCCCGATGCGATGGAAGGCCCAACCCCGGTCAGCGCGCTGATCCACGCGGCGACGATGGTCACGGCGGGCGTGTATCTTGTCGCCCGCGCGCACAGTATCTTCCAGGCCGCGCCCGCTTCGCTGGCTGTCGTCGCCGTCATCGGTGGCGCTTCGGCGCTCTTCGCCGCCACCATCGCCTGCGTGCAGACCGACATCAAGCGCGTGCTGGCCTACTCGACGATGAGCCAGCTTGCCTACATGTTCATGGGCGAAGCGGCGGGCGGCTTCAGCGGCGGCATCTTCCACCTGACCACCCACGCCTACTTCAAGGCGCTGCTCTTCATGGCGGCGGGTGCGGTGATCCACGCGCTGGCGGGCGAGCAGGATATGCGCAAGATGGGCGGCCTGCGCCACAAATTGCCGCTCACGTTCTGGTGCTTCGTCGTCGGCGGGCTGGCGCTGGCGGCGGTCTTCCCCTTTGACGGCTTCTGGAGCAAAGACACGATTCTCAGCAGCGTCCTTGAGCGCGCCACCACCTCTGGCGATTTCGGCTGGTACGTGCTCTACGCCGCTGGTATTCTCACTGCCGCGCTCACCGGCTTCTACACCTTCCGGCTGATCTTCGCGGTGTTCCTGGGCGAGTATCGCGGCCCAGAAATCGTGCCCCACGGCGCGGAACACGCCGCATCCGCTCCCGCCAGCCGCCCCAATGGCCGCAACGCGGCCCGCCGCGATCCGCTGGCGCGTGTGCGCGAGGTAGGCGCGGCGATGGCCGTGCCGATGCTGATTCTGGCCGCGCTCTCGATCATCGGCGGCTTCTACGATACGCCCATCAAACCATGGCTCAACGAGTTTCTAGTCCCATCTACCGGCCCCGCCGTTGAGCTACCGAACGGCAGCGGCCTCTTCTGGTTCAGCATCGTGCTGAGCCTCGCCGCCGCGCTGCTCGGCATTGGCATCGCCTGGGCGCGCTACGGCAGCCGCCAGCCACGCTTCGCGCCCAGCCGCAATCCGTTCGTTATCCTGCTGGAGCACCGCTACTACGTGGATGACCTCTACGACCGCGCCATCGTGCGGCCGATTGTGGCGCTGGGCCGCTGGCTGCGCCGCGATGTCGAGGGCGTTGCGCTGGATGGCGGCACACGCGGCGTCGGTGGTCTCATCGGCGGCGCGAGCAAAGGCTTGCGCGCCTTACAAACCGGCTATGTCCGCAACTACGCGCTGGCGATCTTCACCGGCGCAGTCCTGATCGTCCTATATTACGTCATTCGTCCGTAGGGGCGTCCATCGTCTCCCTGGTGGAGCGGACATTCTTGTCTGCTGTCTGTGGTGGAGCGGACATTCTTGTCTGCCGTCTGTGGTGGAGCGGACATTCTTGTCTGCCGTCTGTGGTGGAGCGGACATTCTTGTCTGCCGTCTGTGGTGGAGCGGACATTCTTGTCTGCCCACGTAGGGGCGCACGGCGTGCGCCCCTCCAACCGTTCATCCATAGGGGCGTCCGGCGGACGCCCGATTGAAATAGAGAACCTATGAACCAGTTCCCGATACTCAGCGTAATCCTCTTCCTGCCGCTTCTCGGCGCGGTGGGCGCGGCGCTGCTGCCGCGTATGGCCGGCTGGGGCTGGTCGCTGCTCGTCACCCTGGCGGATCTGGCGTTCTGCCTGGCGCTGATCGGCCAGTTCTCCACCACCACGCCGGGCTACCAATTCACTGAGAACCGCGCGTGGCTGCCGGGGGTCGGCGTCACCTACGCGCTCGGTGTGGACGGCGTCAACCTCTTCCTGCTCGCGCTCAACGCGCTGCTCACCGTCGTCGCGATTGGCGCATCGTGGAATGTGGCGCGTAACGGCGACCGCTCGCGCGAATACTTCGTGCTGCTGCTGCTGCTCAGCACCGGTATGATGGGCGTCTTCCTGGCGACCAATCTGCTGCTCTTCTATGTCTTCTGGGAACTGATGCTCGTTCCCGCGTACCTGCTCGTCGGCATGTTCGGTGGGCCGCGCCGCGCCTATGCCGCCATCAAATTCGTGCTGTATACCGCCGTTGGCTCGCTGCTGATGCTCGTCGGCATCATCGCCCTGGGCGCTATCGTCAGCGACACCTCACATACTGCCTTCACACTCGACCTGCCCGCGCTGCTGGCGCACGGCGCGGCCAGCCTGCCGCGCGAGACGCAGATCTGGCTCTTCCTGGCCTTCTTCGCCGCCTTCGCCGTCAAAGTTGGCCTCTTCCCGCTGCATAGCTGGGTGCCCGATGCCTACAGCGAAGCGCCCGCGCCGGTGGTCGTCTTGATCGCGGGCGTGATGGCCAAGACCGGCGCATATGGCTTCGTGCGCTTCAATCTTGGCGTCTTCCCCACCGCCAGCCGCGACCTCGCCACGCTGATGGGCATCCTCTCGGTGATCGGCATCCTCTACTTCGCGTTGCAAGCGCTGGTCGCCCAGGATTTCAAGCGGCTGCTGGCCTACGTCAGCATCAGCCACATGAGCGTGATCGTGCTGGGCATCTTCGCGCTGAATACGCAGGGTGTCGAAGGCGGCATCTTGCAAATGGTCAACCACGGCATTCTCATCGCCGCGCTCTTCCTCATCGCCGCCTACATCGAGGCCCGCACCGGCTCGCGACGGCTGGCAGACTTCGGTGGCATGGCGAAGCGCACGCCCTGGCTGGCGGCGGTCTTCATGATTATCACGCTGGCGACGCTCGGCCTGCCGGGCCTGAACAGCTTCGCGGGCGAGTTCCTGGCCTTCCTGGGCGCATTCCGCGCGAGCGTCGTCTTCGGCGTGCTGGGCACGCTGGTCGTCATTCCGGCGGCGTGGTACATGCTGCGCTTCTTCCAGGGCGTGATGGAGAACCCGGAGAGCGGTACAGTCGCCACCGCCACGGATATCCCACGCGGACGGCGCGGCGGCGCGAAGCTGAGCGACCTGCGCTGGGGCGAGTTCGGTGTGCTGCTGCCGCTGCTGGTCCTGACCATCGTGCTGGGCATCGTCCCCGGCCTGCTCACCGCGCGCATGGAGTCAACTGTGCAACATATGCTGCCGGCAATCACCGCCAGCCATACCGCGCCCGTTCTACCCAACACCACGACCGTTCAACGATAAAGCAATCATAGCGCAACGACACGCGAGAGGCAGTCTTATGATAGTCGCTGATAGCGCATTCACCTATACGCCAGGCGCGGCGGACTGGGTTCGTATCCTGCCGGAGCTGATCCTGCTCGGCGCGGCGCTGATCGTGTTGCTGGCCGATCTGGCGACCCCCGCCGGGCGCAAGGGCTGGCTGGCGCTGATCGGGCTGCTCGGCGTCGCGGGATCCGCCATCGCGGCGGCGCTGCTCTTCGCGAATGGCGACGGCCAGAGCGCGTTCTTCGGCATGATCGCCGCCGATAAAGCCGCGCTTTTCGCCGATTTCGTGATCCTGCTCTCGGTCGGGCTGGGACTGCTCTTCTCGCCGGGCTACGTCGAGCGGCAGGGCATCACGCAGCTTGGCGAATACTACGCGCTGATGCTGCTGGCGGCGCTCGGCATGATGTTCATGGCCTCGGCCACCAACCTGATGATTATCTTCGTCGGCCTGGAAGTCCTCTCGCTCGCGCTCTACATCCTCTCGGCGTACATCATGTCGCGCTCCCGCTCGCGCGAGGCGGGCATGAAATATTTCATCCTTAGCTCGTTCGCCTCTGGTTTCCTGCTCTATGGCATGGCGCTGACCTACGGCGCGACCGGCCAGACCAATCTGCAAGCGGTGCGTGTCTTCATGGCGGGCAATGCGTTTCATAGCGGCACGGGCTTCGGGCCGCTGCTGATCGCCGGGCTGGCGCTGATGGCCGTCGGATTCTGCTTCAAGGTCTCGGCTGTGCCGTTCCAGGCGTGGACGCCGGATGTCTACGTTGGCGCGCCGACCTCGGTCACGGCGTTCATGTCCGTCGGCACGAAGGTCGCCGCATTCCTGGCGCTGGCCCGTGTCTTCGATGTGGCGCTGCTTTCCGTACACGCCACCTGGATGCCGGTGCTCTGGGCCGTCGCCGTGCTGACGATGATCGGCGGCAATATCATGGCCGTCACCCAGCGCGACGTGAAGCGCATGCTCGCCTACTCCAGCATCGCCAACGCGGGCTACATGCTGATCGCCGTCGTCACCGGCACGCAGGACGCGCTCGCCGCGCTGCTGATCTACCTGGCCGCCTATGCGGCGATGAACCTGGGCGCGTTCGGTGTGGCGCTGGCGGTGGAACGCAGCGATGGCACGGGCGCGACGCTCGACGACTTCGCCGGACTGGCCCGCCACCGGCCCGCGCTTTCGGCGGCGATGTCCATATTCCTACTCTCGCTAGCGGGCGTTCCGCCGCTGGTGGGCTTCTGGGGCAAGTTCTACGTCTTCCAAGCCGCGATCATCGGCGGACACTTGGAGCTGGCGATCATCGGCGTGCTGACCAGCGTCATCGGCATGTTCTACTACCTGCGCGTCGTCTGGGCGATGTACTTCCAGGAGCCGCGCGCAGTGGGCATCCCCGCCGTGAGCACGCTCAGCGTCGAACCGCCCGCGCCAGCGGCGGCACCGGCCAGCGCCAGCGGTGGTGGCGCGGCGGTGCTGGTCGCGGAGCCAGCCGTCGTGGCCGCGCCCGCCCCCCAGGAGGCTTATCAGCCGCCAGTGCTGGCTCCTGGCGCATGGCTCGGCCTTGCCTTCGCGGTCGCGCTGACGGTCGTGCTCGGCATCCTGCCTTCTGGCTTCGTAGACCTCGCCATCCAGGCCGCGCACACCATCCTGCGCTAGCGCGCTCTCCCTAATTCGATAAGCCAATCTGCCGCATGAACGTCACCAGGTCGTAGAAGAGATTCTCCTCGACGATTTGACCGTTGTCCCAGTGAGCTACGGTGCAGAAGTCCACCTCGAACGACTTGCCGGTGGGTGGTATCTCCTTACCGTCTGGCCCCTGCATCGGCCCCGTCATCGTCCCGGTGAAATGCGCGATGGAGCATGTCCAGTCACCGGAAGCGAAGAAGGTCTTGTAGGGTCGGTTATCGAGGTGCTGGTCGGGGAAGGTCTTGAAGAAGGCAATGGCTTCGGCCTTGTGGTCTTCGACACCGTGCGTTGGTGGCTGTCCAGGCCAGCGGACCACTACGTCTCCCTTATGACGCTTGGCGAAGGTGTCCAGATCCTGGCCATTCCAGGCGTCATCCAACGTCTGCATCAATTCCATGTTTCGTTCTTCTGCGCCCATTGTCTTCTCTCCTTGCCGCTGTAGCGCGATGCATGCTTACACGCTGCCGTGAAGATTGAGCAGCTTCCATGCTCATGCCATCAAATCGCGTACCATCACATGTCGGCCGTCCTACGGCAGTGCATGACAACGATCCCCACGGCTGGCACGCTGCCGAGCGCGCAAAGCGATGGGCGGGCCGAAAGGCCCACCCAAGTCTATCAACGTTCCCGCGTCATCCAGCATCAGCGCGCCAGCAGCCGGTTGAAGAGCCGTGAGAAGATGGAGGCGCTGGCCAGCGTCGGCGCGAGTTGCCCCACGAACAGCCCTTGCTCGCGCCGCCCCATCAGATACAGTGTGGTCGCCGTCAGGATCGCGCCGAGCGAGCCAGCGAGATACGTCCAGCCAGTGACCGATGTGCCGATGCCGGGGCGCAGGCCCTTGTAGCCGATCAGGCGCGCCAGGGTGGCGTAGCTCAGGAATGTCGGCGCGAGCTGCCCCACGAAGAGCGCGTCGGAGACTTGACCCCGCAGCCGAAGCGTCGTCGCGCCGATGGTGCTGGCCACACCCGCGCCGGTGAGCGCCCAGCCCGTCACCGACCCCGGCCGGATCACCGGACTGGTGAACTCGCGATAGGCGCGCGTCCGGCGCATTCGCTTCTCCAGGTTGTATGCGGCGATGCCGCCCGCCACCGTCACCGCGATGGGCGCCGCCAGCGACCCCACCAGCGATCCCGCGCCGCCCGGCACTTCGCGGCGCAGACCTTCGCCGTACACCTCCTGCGAGATGCCCATCTGGCCCTCGATCATCCGCTTGAAGTTCTTCAGATCGCCAGTCACTTCGCGCTGGGTGATGCCCGTCACCTGGTCCAGCGTCTGAACCATCCGCCCGCCTGGCGGCGCATACTCCAGGCGCACGCGCACGCCCGTCCGGTTGTCGCCGCGCGGATCGAAAGTCACGGTTCCCATGCTATACGGGCCGGTCGTGTTGCGCCAGACGATACGGCGGTTCTCCTGCCGCTCGGTCGTTTCGGCGTCCCATTCCTGCTTGACGCCGAAGATCCGCGCTACCCAGTGGTAGCGGTTGTTGCCCAGCGGCTGCACCCGTTCGACCGAGGTCATGAAGTCGGGATAGCGCTGGAAGTCTGTCCAGCGGCGATAGACTTCGTTGAGCGGAGCGCGCACTTCGATAGTGTCTTCAGCGACAAGGTTGGTGCCAGCGGTTTGGTAGACCGGAGTGGTCTGTGTCATGTGCATCCTCCAAATGGGATAGGTGAATCGCAACGTTCTCCTTCACGCTTGCGGCTCCGATGCCGCGAACGCACAAGCCGGATGGGGGTCGCACGAGGCATGCCAAACATCCATGCAAGCCGCGCTATTCGGACGCCTTTGTCGCGCGCACCTCGATCTGCCCGTTGTGAATACGCACCTCGTAGGTGGGCTGTGGGAACGTCGCCGGTCCGTTTACATTGCGCCCGTCGCTCAGGGCATACCGCGAGCCGTGCCACGGACAGACCACGCAGCGCTCCTCCAATGTGCCCTCCGAGAGCGGGCCGCCCAGGTGGTTGCAGACTTCATTGAGCGCGTAGACCTGCCCATGCTGGCGCACCAGCAGCACCGGCACATCCGCGACCATCACCTTCTTGAGCTGGCCCTCCGCCAACTCCGCATCGGCCAGCGCGCGTACCCACTCGTTGGGCAGTTCGGTCTCTGGCACGTGTGTCACGCCCAGTCGGTGGGCATAGACCAGATCGCCGCCGATGTACGCGCCGATGGTGACGATGCCGTAGCCCAGCAGCGCCGTCACTTTGCCCGCGCCGCGTTTGCCGCGTCCACGCAGCACCGCCGAGACGCCATACAGCACCGTCGCGCCCACGTTCACCAGGCCATGGCTCAGCCCCAGCCTGCGCTGGCGACCAATCGTATATTGCCACTGCGCCAGCCCCGTCACCGCCGAGGCCAGCGCGCCGCCCAGCCCCACCAACACCGCTACATCCGCGCCCGCCGCATACTCGCGCCTGCGTGTCACGCTTTCGATGCCATCCAGAATCAGGCCCAGCGTCCACGCGCCAACCGGAATATCGGTCAGTACCGGATGCAGCGGGTGGCCCAGCCACACGCCGTTGAGCAGGTTATCCAGCCACATACCTGTGGGTCGCTCATGCGCCAGCACGCGCGAGACGACCTTCTGCACCTCATCACCGGTGGGGTCTAGCCAGGTCTGATCTTCGAGAACCTCCATTGCTTCCAGCATTTCCATCGCCATCGTGTGCTTCTCCTTCGGGCGGCGCATCGCCTTCGCTCCCGCGACCCTCGCGGTGCGAAGCATCTGGCCACCGCGAAGCAAAGCCGCATATCACGTGCCGCCTGCGCCTCCATGCACAAGGTCGCGCCTTCGTAGGGGCGTCCGGCGGACGCCTGTAGTGCGGAGACCGCTTGTCGCCCAAACAAGGGCTATGCTCCCTGCGTTGCCGCCTCGGCTATCGTCAGACGGTGCAGCGCCACCAACCCCTCTTCGCTGAGTTGCGGGCCGGTATAGCCGCCCGCCAGCACGAATGCCACTGGAATCTGGCGGCGGCGCAGCCACGCGAAGACCATCCGCTCGCGCTCGGCCAGCACGTCGCGTGTGATGCCCGCAAGTCTGCCCTCCTTCGAGCCTTCATACGGGTCCATCCCCGCATTGTAGAGGCACAGGCCGAACTGCGTGCCTTCCGCTTCCAGGCTGGCGAGCAGGTCGGTGATGCTGGGCAGATAGTCCGCCGCGTCACGCACGAAGCGCAGCGTGTGCGGCGGTGTTGGCGTATAGAAATCGAACGGGTCCACCGCCACATCCGCGTGCCGCACGCCTGGCATATCGTGGACTAGCGAGTGTGTGCCGCCGCCGCAGTGCGCGTCCAGATCGAGAATCAGCACCGACGACACAGTGGATTCCTCGCGTAGCAGAAGCTTTGCCGCCAGCGCCAGCCCGTTGAAGGTGCAGTAGCCGTCGCCGCGTCCGCGCTTGGCATGGTGCAATCCGCTGGAGAGCGAACCGGCGACACCATCGCGCACCGCCGCACGCGCGGCGGCGATCACCCCACCGGTGGAGGCCAGCACTGCGGGCCACAGCGACGCATCCCACACGAACTCTTGCGACTCCGCCAGCGCGCGTGGCTCACCGGTGCGAATCGCCGTCACATATGCCTCGTCGTGAATCTCGCGTACCTGCGCCTCGGTCGCTGGCTCCGGCGCCACCAGTTCGATGTCCGCGACTGGCTCGCGTTCCAGCGATTCGGCGATCCATTCCGCCTTGCGCGTCGTATCGAAGGCGTGCGCCGCGCGCACATAATCCTGACTGTAGAACAGTTGCATAGCGCCAACCTCCTCACCGCTTGTCGCGAGCGCCTGTTACCATGACGAACTGAAGCGCATCTCACATGATTGTCTCTCAGCATACATCAAAGCACGTTTCGCCCACACAGGATTACCCATCGCATTCACACCACGCGCCTACTATCACTGCCCATCCCGCCCTACCATTCCTCTCTGTCTCAAACCCGCGCAGGCGGGTTTTGCGGCTGTAGGCCATCCAGGCGCGATTTCAACCGCCCGCTTCCAGCGTCGCGGCTTGACACACTCACGTGGCTTGTGTTACTGGTTATGAACGGAACGAACAAACACATACTCATCCCACCGCAACGGGAGCTTGGGAGAACCAGGCTGAGAGGGTGGCCGCATCCCGCCACCGACCGACGGAACCTGATCTGGATAATGCCAGCGCAGGGAGCAGCAGCCGACACTTTTGTCGCCGCCTATTGGGGAACGCTGGCATCCGCTGGCGTTCCCTATTTTGTTGTTCGGGGGACGGCGGCGCAAGAGGAGGCGCATATGGCTGGCCGAGACTCTATCGCCCCCGCGACCGCGTCCACTGGCGTGCCGCTGCTGGATGTGCGTGGCGTCACCATGCGCTACCGCACGCCGGAGGGCGCGCTCACCGCGCTGGCAGACATCAGCCTCACCGTCGCACGCGGCGAATTCGTGGCGCTGGTGGGGCCGAGCGGCTGTGGCAAGAGCACCCTGCTCGCCATCCTCGCCGGACTCGAACAGCCCAGCGAAGGCACGGTCGCGCTCGCGGGCGATCCACAGGCGCGGCGGCTGGGCCGCGCGGGCTATATGCCCCAGCGCGATCTGCTGCTGCCCTGGCGCACCGCCCTGGGCAATGCTATCGCCGGACTCGAAGTGAAGGGCGTGGCGCGCGGCGAAGCGCAGCAGCGGGCGCGGGCGCTCTTTGCCGATTTCGGGCTGGCGGGCTTCGAGCGCAGCTATCCGCCGCTGCTCTCCGGTGGCATGCGCCAGCGCGTCGCCTTCGCACGCACCGTCCTTGCCGGCGACGACCTGCTGTTGCTGGATGAGCCGTTCGGCGCGCTGGATGCGCTGACGCGGGCGAGCCTACAGCGCTGGCTGCTGGACATCTGGGGCCGCCTCAGCAAGACATGCCTGCTCGTCACGCATGACGTAGACGAAGCGCTGCTGCTGGCCGACCGCGTCTATCTGCTGAGCGCGCGCCCCGGCCACGTCCGTCTGGAGCGCCGCGTACCACTGGAGCGCCCACGCACCCGCGAGATGCTGGCGCGCGCCGACCTGCTCGCGCTCAAGGCCGAGCTACTCGCCGCCCTCGACGAACAGCAAGAGCGCTCCCTTGCCGGAGGCCGCATATGAAAACGCCACTCACCCGCGCTAGTCCGCGTCCGCCGGATTACGGGCGTCCGCCGGACGCCCCTACGGACGAGCATGGTAGCGCCGCCGTCCCGGCGGCACGCGTGCTGCCCGTGGCCGCACTGCTGCGGCGGGGAATCATCCTGCTAGGGCCGCCGCTGGCCCTGCTGGCCGCGCTGCTGCTGCTCTGGCAATGGTACGCCAGCCAGCCCGATATAGACGCGCAATTCCTGCCCACGCCGCTCGCCGTATGGAGCGCATTCATCGCCCAGCGCGACCTCCTCTGGCATCACACGCTTGTCACATTGAATGAAACGTTGGTCGGCTTCTTCTGGGCGCTGGTTGCGGGCATCGCCTGCGGCGTCGCCATTGATTTTTCGCCGTGGATGCGCCGCGCGCTTTATCCGCTGCTCGTCACCTCGCAGACCATCCCGATCATCACGCTTGCGCCGCTACTGGTCTACTGGTTCGGCTTCGGGCTGACCTCGAAGGCCATCGTCGTCACGCTGGTATGCTTCTTCGCCATCGTCGTCGCCCTCGCGGATGGCCTGCGCGCCGCCGATCCCGAACTGCTGAAACTGTATCGCTCGTTCGGCGCGGGCCGCCTGCGCATCTTCTGGTCGGTGCGGCTTCCCGGCGCGCTGCCACAGCTCTTCACCGGCATCCGCATCGCCATCACCTACAGCGTCGTCGGCGCGATCTTCGGTGAATACGTCGGCGCGAGCGAGGGGCTGGGCTTCTACATGCAGCTCAAGCTGCACTCCTTCGCCACCGCCAGCGTCATCGCCGCCATCCTCGTCACCGCGGCGCTCAGCATCGCCCTCTTCCTGCTGACCGCACTCATCGAGCGCCTCGCCCTGCCCTGGTACTACCTCCACGGGCGACAGGCGGGCGCTTAGCAAGAAACGGAGCCTTCGTATGTCCTTCTCATCGCATTCCATCACGCGCAGCCCCCGTGTAGGGGCGTCCGGTGGACGCCCGTGGTCCAGCGTCCGCTTCTCGCGCCGCGCCACCCGCTGGCGTCCGCTCATGTTGCTCGCTCCGCTGGCGCTGCTCACGCTGCTGGTCGCGGGCTGCTCCTTCGGCAAAACCACCTCGTCCGCGAACTACACTGGCCCCGTGGCGCACGTGAAACTGGCGCTCGACTGGACGCCGAACACCAACCACACCGGCATCTACGTCGCGCTGGCGAAGCAGTGGTATAAGCAGCAGGGCATTGACCTGACGCTACTGCCCTATTCCAGCAGCATCGCGCCGGAGCAACTCGTCGCCACCGGCCAGGCCGATTTCGCCATCAGCTTCCCCGAAGCGGTGACGGCGGACCGCGCGCTGGGCCAGCCATTGGTCTCCATCGCGGCGATCATCCAGCACAACACCTCCGCGCTGATTACCCTGAAGCAATCGGGGCTGGATACGGTGGCGAAGCTGGCGGGCAAGCGCTACGCGGGCTTCGGCACGAGCTACGAACAGCCGGTCATCTCGCAGGTGTTGAGCTGCGGCGGCGCGGCAACGAGTGGCTTCCAGAACATCACCACAACACTCGATCCCATCGCCGCGCTGAAAAGCGGGCAGTTCGATTTCGCCTGGGTCTACGAAGGCTGGGAAGTGATCGAAGCGCAGCGCCAGGGACTGGACCTGAACGTCTTTCCGCTGCTCGACTATTGCATGCCCGACTATTCATCGCCGGTCATCATCAGCAACGCCAACCTGATTGCCCAACATCCCGATGTGATTCGCCGCTTCCTGAAGGCCACCTCGCAGGGCTATACCTACGCGGTTCAGAATCCCAAAGATGCGGCGCAATTGCTGATCCAGGGCGCGCCAGCGGGCAGCTTCGATGACCAGCAACTCGTCTACGTCAGCCAGGCGTATCTCAGCCCGCGCTACATGCAAGACGCGACGTGCTGGGGCCAGCAGACGCTAGAAAAGTGGACCAACTACCCACGCTTCATGTACAACCACGGCGCGATCCAGGACGCCAACGGCAATCCGATCACCACGCAGCCCGACTACAGCGCCGCGTTCACCAATGCCTTGCTCCCGTGCTAAGAGGGTAGTCAGTGCGATGTGAAAAGGCCATCAGATACCACGTCCTCTATTCCCTCTCGCCTCACAGGAGAGGGGTTAGGGGGTGAGGTTTAGCTCAGCACGGGGAAGAGCAGCAGCCCGCGCCCAATGACCTCGCCAATGAAGATAAAGGCCACGCACAGATATAACATGCCGGTCGCGGACTGAAACGACCGTCCGCGCGTCAGGTAGAGCGCGATGCCGCCGAGCGCCAGCGGGGCCAGAAATCCCATCAGGTATTCGAGCCAGCGCATCGCGTCCTGCCCTACCGGCGCCTGTCGCGCCTCTTGCTTGGTGACGTCCTGCGCCGCGCCGGGCGTGGGATTGGGCGTCGGTGTGATGATGGTGATGCCATTGGGGTTGGTCTGGATCGTTGTCCCCGGCGTAACGTTGCTGGTCGGCAGGTGGGCGCGGGCGGTGGTTGGGCCGATGAAGAGCGAGAAGACCAGTTCCGCGAACAGCGCGACCACCAGCAGCGCGGTCACGAATTCCAGCGGCTTGCCCGATGCGGTGGGCGTGTTGAGATACCAGTGGCCGAGCAGCATCGCCGTCATCACACCGCCCAGCGCCACCGCCCCCGCGACAAACGCCAGCACGACGAATGCGCCGTCGAGACGGCTCGCCGCCAGTGTCCGATACGCCATGCCAGCCGCGAAGATCGCCACCAGCGCCGCGAGCGTGGTCAGCGCGCCCACGGCGAAACGCGCCCGCCGCAGCGCGGATGTTGGTTGCTGGGCAGCGGCTTTGCGGGCGGCTTTGTCGCGCGGCTGGCGGTCGGCCCAGAGCAGGATGTTCCACGGAATCATCAGCAGCGTCGTGGCTACCAGCAGCGGCCCCTGCGCGCGATACCACGTGGGATCAAGCCCGTAATCGGCGGGCGAGCCAAGGCTGGCGAAGTTGGCGAAGGCCAGCAGCGTCAGCACGGCGAAGACCAGATACAGCGCCCCCTGGAAGATGACGAAGCCCCGGCTGGTGTCGCCACGCAGATCCAGCAGGTACAGGCTGAGAAAGGAGCCTACCGTCAATTCAAGCATCACCAGGAAGAGCGCGAGGGGAAGAACTTGCATGCTGCCTCTAATATCGTTGTTGATGATGATGGTTCCAGCGTTGGCGCGCGACGAAGC
Organism: Ktedonobacterales bacterium; assembly: GCA_030167145.1. Lineage (GTDB taxonomy): Bacteria > Chloroflexota > Ktedonobacteria > Ktedonobacterales > JADMIN01 > SMAG-U1939. Next base: position 4,072,587 of record CP126532.1, read on the forward strand.
CGCGCCATCAGATTATACCGTGCCGCTCGCGCCCAGGGAACAGTCATGACTCTTGAGGTGTGTTATCGTCGGGTTCGATAACCTCCGGCGCGTTGTCGCTCGCTGCGCTGGTAGGCGATTCACCGGCTGTGCTAGCGTCCACCGCGTTGATGTCACCGGCGACCTCAGTCGGCGCACCAGCATCACGCATATCCGCTGCGCTGGCATCCACAGTGGACGCAGGCGCGTCATCCGCGTCGGCATCCGCTACGCTGGCGAGCGCATCCGGTGGCGCGCTGACGCTGGCGTCAGCGCTGGGCGCAGTCTCAGCGGGAGTTGGCGCTGCCAGCGGCTCCGCTGGGGCAGGCGGCGGGGCTTCGGGCGTGGCCGCTGGCGCGACTTCGATTGTCGTGGGGAGATCGGGGCCGCGCGTGGCGGACCAGATCGGCGCGCTCCATAGCGGCGCGCGGGGCGCGGGCGGCTCTTCGGCCAGCGCCAGCGAGGGCGACGCGCTCACCGGTCCCGCATCCGCGCTCTCGTCGCCGCGGATGGGGCGTGTGGCGATGCCGCCCAGGCGCATCATGCCGGGCGTCGTGCTGTTCGGATCGTCCGGCAGCAAGCGCATCTGCGCGGGGACGGTGGCGTTGGGGTCGCGGCCAAGGGCGCCCGCAAACGGGTCGTCGTCGTGGTGGCCGTTGTGCGGCATCTCGCCCAGGGTGGCGGCGTCGGCTTCCAGCGCCAGGGTGTGGCGGACCTCGGTGAGCATATCGCCGATCTCGGGCCGGTATTCCAGATTCTTCTTGGGCAGGCGTCCCCAGATGCGTTGCGCGTCCTCGAACGAGCCAGCGCGATAGCACCAGTAGCCCAGGATGGCGCGGGCGTCGAAGACGGGCATGCGCTGCCAGAGTTGCAGCCGTTCGGCGGGCGTTTCCAGCACCTCTTGCGGCACGTCGGTGATGTCAATGCGACCAAAAAGGGGCCGCCCGAAGAACCTGAACGGGAAACCGTAGTAGAGCGCGAGTGTGCGCGGGGCGTCTTTCGGCGCGTCGGCGTGGCGTCCCAGGCCGATGAAGAAGCTGCGCGTCCACGGTCCGGCCTGCCAGATCAAGAACAACACGATCAGCGCCGTCAGGCGGGCGAGGTAGCGTTCCCAGGTGAAGGTGCCGATGGTGCTGGCCACGCCGAGCAATCCCATCCCCGCGCCGAGCAGCCATGCGCCGTAGACCAGGCGCTTGCGGTCCCAGTTGAGCAGGTCATAGTGATGGTGCATTGGCGTCGCCAGGAATGGCAGCGGAAACTCGGTATGCGCGAAACCCTCGCTGCTGCCGAAGCGTTGCAGCACCAGCGTCTTGCGGAAGAAGCGCACTAAAATGCGCGCTGAGATGAGCGCCGAGAGACCTTCGAGCACGAAGACGCCGCCGATGATGAGTAGCACGAATTCCAGCCGGGTAATCACCGCGACCAGCGCCATTAGTCCGCCGAGCGCCAGCGAGCCGGTGTCGCCCATGATGATCTTCGCGCGCCGCTTGATGAGCGGATTGCGCGCGTTCCACGAGGAGGGCCAGTTGAACGGCAGATAGCCCATCGCCGCTCCCGCGATAGCCAGCATGCAGATCGCCGCCGGCCAGAGGTCGTCGAAGCCCTTGCCACCCTCGCCAAAGAGAATCGCGGCGAAGGAGAGCGACGCGCTCACCAGCAGCCCACCCGCCAGACCATCCATGCCATCGGCGAAATCTACCGCGAGTGCCGTGGTGGTGGCGACGAGAACCGTCATCAGCAAGAAGAAGACGATCCACGCGAACTTGGCATGCACCAGCGCCTGCCCCAGCAGCGGAATATCGCTGTACGGCGGATAGGCGAACCGCGCCGAGAGGTGGCGCGAGACGATGAGCCGGTTCAGCGCGATGCCGGAGGCCAGCGCGACGATACTCACACCGATGAACTTCACCGCCTCCGAGATGCCCACCCCGCGTTGCACCTTGCGCCAGTCGTCATAGAAGCCGACCAGCCCAAAACCCAGCATGCCAATCAGCAGCACACCAAGCAGTTCCCACTTCTCCAGGCTGAAGTCTAGCAGGATGCCCGCGGTGATGCCCGCGACGGTGACGGCGACCACCATCGCCACGCCGCCTACCAGCGGCAGTTCGCTCGATGAGGCGCGGGTCGTTCGCACCCTGCGCGCGCCTCTGCGGGCGTCTACCGCGTAGCTGCCGGTGGACTGGTCGGCGCGGAATGTGCCCTCTTTGCGTTCGCCGCTGCGAAACCACGGCAAGAGCAGCATCCCAAGCAGCGAAAGGATCAGGCTCGCGACGAAGGCGACCGCCAGGGAGCTAAGCAGCATTGGATTCATCTGTCTTTACCTGCCACCCAGGCGCCTGGATCCTCCTGACGCCGATATGCAACATATGTTGATTAGAACGACCAGCCTCGACCAGAGTCACCCACGACGACCAACGCGGCGCCCTGGTCCGCACTACACGGATGAGTCAGCAAAGCCCAGCGCCGCAAGTTCTTCGCGCGCCACCAGACGATCATCCCACGGCAGTTTTTGCCGTCCGACGATCAGGCTTTGCTCGTGTCCCTTGCCCGCCAGCAGCACAGTGTCACCGGGCCGCGCCATGCGAAACGCCGTGGCGATGGCCTCGCGCCGTCCGACGATGCAGACATAGCGCTCGCCCTCGCATGCGCCCGCTTCTTCTGCTCCCGCCGCGATCTCGTGCAGGATGGACATAGCATCCTCTTCGCGCGGGTCTTCGTCGGTAATGACGGCGAAATCGGCCTTGCGGGCGGCGACGCCCCCCATCTCTGGGCGCTTGACGCGGTCGCGGTCACCCGCCGAACCAAAGACGGCGATCAGCCGTCCCGTCGTGATGGGCCGCAGCACGTCCAGCACTTTGGCGAGGCTTTCGGCGGTGTGCGCGTAGTCAACGACAACGCTGAACGGCTGGCCCGCTACAATACGCTCCATCCGCCCGGAGACCGGCGCGATCTGGGCCAGTGTCGCGGCGATGACCTCCGGCGTAATGCCATGCAGATGGGCGACTGCAATCGCGGCAAGGCAGTTGTAGACGTTGAAGCGCGCCACCAGCGGCGTCGCCACATCGAATGCCACACCGCCCGGAAGGCAGACACGAAAGCGCGTGCCGCTGCCTTCGAGGGCAATCTGCTCGGCGCGCACATCCGCTGGCTGGTCAATGCCATAGCTAAGTATGGGCGCGCGGCAGAACGGCTTCAGATACTGAAACGAGCTGTCGTCGGCGTTCAGAACGCAGGCATGCGGGATGGCGAAAGACAACGGCTTATGGGCGTCGGGATCCACCATCTCAAAGAGCGTCGCTTTGGCGCGGCGATACGCGGCGAGCGAGCCATGCACCTCGATATGCTCGCTGGTAATGTTGGTGACGACAGCGACATCATAGGCCACATCCGCCACGCGATGCAGTTCCAGCGCGCTGGAGGTCGTTTCGAGCACCGCGCGTTCCACGCCCGCATCCGCCATCCGTCGCAGAAATGCCTGCACGTCGGGCGCTTCCAGCACGGTGAAGCGCGTATTGTTGGGCCACTTCTCGTCGCCAACCTTGAAATCTACGGTGGTCATGTAGCCGGTGCGTGCGCCGTCAGCGGTGAGCAGCGCGTCAATCAGCCGGGTGGTGGTCGTCTTGCCGTCGGTTCCCGTCACGCCGATGACGGCCATCTCTTGCGATGGGTTGCCATAGAACGCGGCGGAGAGGCGGGCCAGCTCGCGGCGCGGGTCGCTGACGCGCACATACACGCGGTCCGCCGGGAAATCCGCCGGGGTGGGCTGCTGGCCGACGACGAGCGCCGCGCCACGGGCCAGCGCGTCGGGGATGTACTGGTGGCCATCGGTCCAGCGGCCCGCAATCGCGACGAAACACGCGCCCGGCACAACCCGCTGCGAGTCATGCGTCACCAGCGTGATCTCGCCGCTATATGTCCCCTGCCGGTCGAGAACGGGCAGTGTCGCCAGCAATGCGCCAATCTCCACGTAAGGCACCCCCACACATGTGAATATCGCCAGCGATGACCCTCATTCGCTGCTGAAATCTAGGGGAGAAAGAATGTTCCCTCGGCAACCAGCACCGATTCTCCCCCAACTCGCACATCCTGTACCCGTTCGGGCGTACCGCTGAGCGCCACGGCGATTCGGCTGGCGCGGCCCATCTCGACGCCCTGTTCGATACGCAGGCGTGTCTCCCCCACGTCATCTGGCTGGACCCGCCCATGTCGCAGCAGATACACCCCGAACGGACCGGCCGCAATGCCGGTGGCGGCGTCCTCGGCAATGCCCACCGCTGGCGCGAACATGCGGCTGCGCGCGTTTGCGCCCTGCACGCCGTCGAGCGTGAAAAGATACGCGCAGAGTTGGTTCGTGGGGTCGGCCAGCGCCGCGCTCAGGCCAGTGCCGGGCTGCGCGCGTCCCAGCGCCTCCAGCGAGCGGACAGGAATATAGAGGAACGGCACACCCGCCGAGCCGCGTTCGATGGGCAGCGTTGGGTCCAGGTCGTCTTCGTCGAGTCCGATGCTAGCCAGCAAGGCGGCGCGGTCGCCGGACCAGGGCGTGAACTCTGGTATGGGCTGGTGCATCCAGGCGAAGCTGAGGCGGTCGCCTTCGAAGAGCACGTCTACGGGCAGTGTGCCGACGCCCAGCTCAAGGTAGACGGGAGAGGTTTCGCTGGCACGGATGACGCCTTCGGCGGCGAGCGCGAAGGCGCTGCCAACGGTCGGATGCCCCGCCACGGGTAGCTCTGCGCCGGGCGTGAAGATGCGCAGGCGACGTAGCGCCTTCACATCGCGCGCAGGCAAGACGAAGACCGTCTCAGAGAAGTTCATTTCGCGTGCGATGGCCTGCATCTCGCCGTCGGAGAGGCCCACCGCATTGGTAAAGGCGGCGAGCTGATTGCCGCCGAAAGGCTCGTGTGTGAAGACATCGAGCTGCAGAAAACGATAGCGCCGCATGATATTCCTCTACGTAACCAACGCCTGACATTCGCCTATAGAGTACTCCATCAGACAGAAAAGGGGAAACCGTCCAGTCCGAATGGGGTATGCGCCTCTGTCACTCATCCATCTTGCTCGCGTCACTCGCACGACAGCGTATCAGCATATCACGCCCGTTGATCGCGGCGATGCGGTTGTGCCTATAGCGAACAAGCCAAGGCAAGGACTGCAATCGGCACTCCAAAACAGATCCAATTTCGGTTGCTCTAGCGGCAAGGAGGACAGCTATTCTTATGTCTGAGTGTGACGCAATTCACAATTCAAATGCAACAAGCGTGAATAGGGGATTGACAGCTATAAATCCGTTGTGTACACTCTGCGATAGAGCGGTGAATGCTCATCCAGCGGTCGGCTGGATTGTCAGGTCATCATGGGCATCTCTAGAGAAACGGAAGTGGAGGTATCCTATGGCGTTGGGCGTTGGGCGTTGGGCGTGTAGTGCCTGCAAGCAAATCATGTCTCTCCTCTTTGCTCGATTGCGATTTCGTGCGATTCGTGTTATGGCGCTTGGTGTGTTCGTCGCTTCACTTTGTTCAGTTTTCGTGAATCTCCATCCGGCACATGTGTTCGCGATCCAGGCCGAGCCGCCAGCGGACTGGAGCTTCTACGTGCAAACGACGAACACGACGACAGCCTATAACCTCGGTAAGAATCAGGGCGCCTACGATGCCAGTCACGGCAATATCAACAGTGAGGTTGTTGTTGATTTCGGCGGCCAGGTTTCGGATAGTAGTGGCGCATGGATGGTCAACCAAAAAGGAAAGATCACGAACGCTCAGATAGAGGGTGTGGCCGATAATTTCGCGATGGGCTATTGGGACGGCACCGGGGCGCATGATACTACCTCAGTCCTGACGCTCGGAATCGGCACCAATAACTCGTACCAGGATGTCAACTACAACGGCGGCTACCAGTGGGCTCAACTTGTGGGCACCATAAATACTGATATTAAGAACAGTGGATGGAGTTCGCAGGTCACAGCGGTGGGTGGCAATGATATCGAGCCAGATTGGTATGATGCCCCAGATACCACTAGCTGGGCGCAGGGCTATGCGGCATATGGCGGCCGATACCTCAACTACGGTTCGGCTGATGGCTGTCCTCAAACCACATCATCGGGTGGCAATTGCGACAACGGGTGGACGCAACACGATGTCTGGTATGTGAGTTGGGGCGATCCACCTGCCTACCCAATCCCTGAGATCTATTTCACCTCCAACGCGCTGGAATGGACGATGATTAGCCTCTACGGCGCACAGGTCCAGGGGGGCGCGGTGCAAATGCAGGGACCGTGGGACGAATACGACGAAGATCAATCTACCCTCACCTCCGCGCAGGCATGGACCGACTTCTGGACCGACCTGAATAGCCACTCCCAAACTGCGCAGAGCATGCCCTACGCCGCCGAGATCCACACAGAGTCATCGAGTTAGACATCCCCATACCCGTGTCCCATGGGTATGGGGTCGTCCCTGGCAGCGCGAGGCGCAGCGTATACCCCAACTCCATGTCCTGTAGGTATGGGACTATCGCAATCGCAGATGATAGTGTTGGATGTCGTTGCTTGTTCTCAAACTGAAGGAGGCCCACATGGGCACACAACCACAACCCAAGGTTCGCTTTCCGAAATTGTCAGGCAGTAGCGCCCGCGTGCTGCTCCTCATCGCGGCGGTCGGAATCGCACTGCTGACCGGCGGTGTACTCGTCTCGCGGCATGTGATCCTGGCTGGCGGCGCGTATTCGAATTATCCTCCCGCTAAAGCAACGGAGATGGCGCGCGAGCAGCAAGCGATGGCCACAGCGCGGGCTAATTCTAATAAACCGAGCAAGGCCACTGAGATCCCATCGTCTCCACAGCCCACCGCGACATTCCAGGCAGGCATCGTCAATGCGCATCAGGCGCCGTTCCCTCCCAGCGTATTCTTCGTCAACAATTCCTATGCGGGGCCGGTGAATGGCGTGTGGGAAGTGGTTTATGCGGGCAGGGTTACTAATCAGGATGGCAGCGCTGGACAAGGTGGGCTACGCATCTACAATATGGTCACTGATACCAACCTGGGCCAGTTTCTCGCGCCCGCAGGCACGAGCGCGCTGACCATCACTGCGGTCAACGGCGTGGTGATGCAGTTGCGCTCCGATTCCGGTCAACTCCTCACCTTCAATCTGCAAACCCATCAGTACGGCCAGGGATGACCGTATAATCAGCTTCGACCCATTATGACGCCCGGATGATGGTTGCGCGACCACGTCCGGGCGCTGCCGTATAGTATCCAGGCTTTACATGTTCCCGCGCGGGGACTCCATTTCACGTGCGAAGGCGATCAGCGCGCGGTGCGAGCGCAGCAGCCCATCCGGCAAGGCGTCGGGCGCGAAGAAGCGCGCTTCCAGCACTTCGCGCGGATCGAGCTTCAGTGCGCCGCCGCTCAGCCGCGCGAGAAACGTCGCTTCCAGGCGCAGGCGATAGCCGCTGACCAACTGCAACAGCGCCAGTGGTTCGATCAGATAGCCCGTCTCCTCGCGCACCTCGCGGCGCAGCGCGTCTTGCAGCGTCTCGCGCCGTTTGATGTAGCCGCCCGGCAGCCCCCACGAGCCTTCGCTCCAGAAGCGATGCCGCAGCAGCAATACCTGCCCATCATCATTCAGCACCACCCCCGACACGCCGAAGATAAACTTCGCGTGCAGCAGCCACAGCACATACCACGGCGACCGCCCGCGCAGCAGCCGCCACAGCTTTGCCAGCACCGTGTTCGTCATAGCGCCAGCACCAGCCGCCGAAACTGGTCGCCCCGGTCGAACTCGTGCAGGAACATGCCAAAGCTGGTGAACCCTGGCGAGAGCAGCACCACCGCCCCCGGCTGCGCCGCCACGCGGGCCTCGGCCAGCGCCCGCGCGAAGTCGTCATACGGGCCGCTGACCAGATCGGCACGCCCCAGCGCTCGCGCTTCCGCGCGCACCGCCGCCGCGAAGTCGTCCGAAGCGTTGCCCTTCAGCACGATCACCCGCTCTGCGCGGGCCGCCGCCTCACGGGCGAAATCCCCGAAGTCGAGATTCTTCGAGTTCCCCCCCGCGATCAGCACCAGCGGCTCAGCAAAGCTGCGCAGCGCAGCAATACCCGCCACCGGAGCCGTACTGGCGCTGTCGTTGACATACGTCACGCCGTCCAACTCGCGCACCACTTCCAGTCGGTGCGGCACCCCCCCGAAGCTGGCGACCGCGTCGCGAATTGTCTCCGGCGCGACCCCGATCAGCTCAGCCGCCAGGGTCGCCGCCTGCACATTGCCCAGGTTGTGCGCGCCGCGCAGGCGAATCGCATCCGCGTAGGCGAAGGGCTGCGTCTCATTGGGCATATCGCGCCGGAAGGCCACACGCTGCTCCGGGCTATACAGCCACACCGCGCCACCCGGCGCCTCATCCGCATAGCTGCGCGTGTACTCGTTGTCGGCGTTGAAAAGCGCGATATCCTCCGCGCCCTGGTAGCGAAAGATGCTGGTCTTCGCCTCGCCGTAATCCGCCATCGAATCATAGGCGTTGAGGTGGTCGGGCAGCAGATTGGTGAAGATGGCAAGCCGCGGACTGCGGCGGATGGTATGCAGCCCTTCCAGCATCCAGTTGCCCAGTTCCAGCACCACCCAGCGGTCCGGCGTGATCTCCGGCAGCAGCGCCAGCGTTTCGATGTTGCCCAGGTTGCCGCCGAGCAGCGGACGCATGCCAGCGGCGCTGAGGATGTGGTGCAGCAAGATGGTGGTGGTGCTTTTGCCGCGTGTGCCCGTCACCCCCGCGATCTTGCCACGACAGGCGCGGAAGAACCAGGCAATCTCCATCTCCACACGGCGGCCAGCGGCGTGGGCGGCGGCCAGATATGGCGAGTCGCGGCGCACGTTGGGATTGCGAACGATCACATCGGCGCGCGTGAAATCGTCTACGTCGTGCCGCCCCAACACGTAGCGGATCGGCAGACCGGCAAGTTGGGCGATGCTGGGCGCGAGCACGTCTTCACCGCGCAAATCCGTGACAACCACCTCGGCTGCCCCCTGCTCCACGGCATAGCGCGCCGCGCCGACACCGCCGCCGAGCAACCCCAGTCCCATCACCAACACCCGCCGCCCACGCAGCGCATTGGGGTCGTCTGGTGTCGTCGCCACATCATGCCAGTCGGTGTGTTCGTCGCTCATCCCGTCCGTCCATCCTCGATCACTGAATGTGCCGCGTCAAGCCGCGCACACTGTATCACAATCCCATCAGCCAGTAGAAGTACGGTGGCAGGGCACGTACCTACATCGTACAATGAGCGGGATTCGCACGCGAGTGGTGGTGGAAGCATGGCTGCGGGCATCCGCACTGGCGCTGGCGTGATACGCGCGACGCAGGACGCGAGACGCGGGAGAAGAGAGCAGAACCGCGATGAGCGATCGCGAGAAATCCAAAGAACAATTGCTCCAGGAACTCGCCCGATTGCGCGCCGAGGTGAAGGCGTACCGCCGGGCGGGCCAGCGCGACGCAGACTCTGCGGCGAGCGATGGGGTAGCGCGGCGGGGGCCGGAAAGCCTCGCGGATAGCCTGGCCGCCTCGCTGGATGGCGCTGGTGTCTCGCCGGAGACATCCGAGCTGAACGCGCCCGCGATAGCTGCGGGGACCAACGGACACACGACGCTCCGCCCCCACCACGAGCACGTCATCGAGCAGGTGCGGCATCAGCTTGGCTTCTTGCGGGAACTCACCGATGGGCTGGGCGAGGGCCTCTATGTCGTCAATCTCGCCGGCGAAGTCACCTATTGCAATCCGACCTGCGAACAACTGCTCGGCTGGCAACAGGGCGAAATGTTGGGGCGCAACTTCCATGACCTGGCGCACTATCAGCATGCCGATGGCTCGCCCTATCTCTGGGCGGACTGTCCATTACACAGCACCCTCCATGAGGGACGTGCGCTGCGGGTAGACGAAGACGTGTTCACACGCAAGGATGGCTCGCTCGTGCCAGTATCGTATCTGGCGTCGCCGCTGCTGAACGAAGGGCGTGTGGTGGGTGGGGCAACCGTCTTCCATGATCTGAGCGCGCGCAAGCGGGCGCAGCGGGGTCTGGCGCTGCAATACGCGATCAGCCGCACGCTGCTCGAATGCGCGACACTCGAAGAAGCCGCGCCGCGCATCCTGCGCGAAACCGGCCAGGGCGCCTGGGATTTCGGTGTATTCTGGCTACTCGATGATTCCGGCGAAGCGCTGGACTGCTTTGCCACCTGGGCCGCGTCTGGCCCATCCTACGCGGAGTACGAGCGCGCGAGCCGCGAAGCGCATGTCACACCCGGTGAGGGATTGGTGGGGCGTGTCTGGCATTCTGGCAAGCCAGAGTGGGTCGAAGAAATAGCGGACGCCGCAGGGTTTAGACGCCGGGAGGCCGCAATTCATGACCTGTTGCGCAGCGTCTTTGTGTTTCCAGTCTTCGGCGCAAATGGATTGCTCGCGGTGATCGAAATGGTATCGCAGCGGTCACAAACGCCAGAAGAAAGCTTGCTTCAGGTGGCGGCGACACTGGGCAATCAGATTGGCCTCTTCATCGAACGCAAGCAGGCGGAGATGAAGATGCGCGAGAGCCACGCCCGCCGTGGAGCGATGTTGGCGTCAGCGCTGGATGCGATTGTCTCGATTGACGACCAGGGGCGTATCAGCGAGTTCAACCCCGCCGCTGAGCGGCTTTTTGGCTACGAGCGAGCGCAGGTCATCGGGCAGGTCATGGCGGATCTCATCGTGCCCCCCGCACTACGTCAATCCCACCAGCGCGGCCTGGAACGCTATCTGGTGACCGGCGAAACTCGCCTGCTCGGCAGGCGCACGCCGATGAGCGCCGTGCGCTCCGACGGCACCGAGTTCCCCATCGAGCTAGCGATCACGCGGAACCAGCAAGCCGGAAATATCATGTTCACCGCGTTTATCCGCGATATGACGGAGGTCAAGCGCGCGGAGGAAGAGCGTGCCCGTTTGCTGGAGAGCGAGCGCGCGGCCCGCGCCGAGCAGGAGGGCGTCGCGCGGCGTTTGCAGATGCTGCAATCCGTGACCGACACCGCGCTGGCGCATACAGGCCTTGAGCACCTGATGGATGGCATGCTGACGCGCGTGCGCACCGAGATGCAACTCGACGACGTCGCAATCATGCTCTTAACGCCTGAGGGTCGCGAGTTGGCGCTCTTCGCCGCACAGGGACCAGAGACCAGCGCCATTGGGCGTACACGGCTGCCGCTCGGCTACGGAATGAGCGGACGTATCATGCGTGAACGTAAGCCGCTGATCGTGGAAGACATCTCGCGGGTCACCATCATGACGCAACTGCTGCGCGAGAAGATCAGCTCGCTGATCGGGGTGCCACTGCAAGTGGAAGACACCGTTCTGGGCGTCCTCTTCGCGGGCACAGTCCAGACTCGTCACTTCAGCGAGGATGACACACATCTCTTGCTGCTGGTAGCGGATCGTATCGCCATGGCGATAGACCGCACGCGCCTCTACGAAGCCGAGCGCGCGGCCCGCCACGCCGCCGAAGCGGCGCAGGGACGTGTGGCGTTTCTCGCCGAGGCGAGTGGGCAGCTTGCCTCATCGCTGGATTACAAGGAAACGCTGCGCCATTTGGCTCAACTGACCGTTCCGTATCTGGCGGACTGGTGCATCATTCGCATTCTGCGCGACGATAACATGCCGCATCTAGCCGCCGTCGCCTATCGCGATCCCCGGCACGGCGCGATACTAGAAAAACTGCGCGATAGCGCCACATGGTTCAATCCGCGATCACCCTATGGCATGGCCAAGGTGCTGCGAACCGGAGAACCGGAACTGCTCACCGAGGTCAGCGAGGAGGTCATCACACAGCTCGCCTCCGATGACAAGTATCGCGATCTGCTGCGCCAACTGGACTCCATATCGGCGATTTCCGTCCCGCTGCGTATCCGTGGCAGAGTTGCCGCCGCCATGACACTGATCTCCACCTCGCGTGAGCGGCTCTATGGCCCTGAGGAGCTTGCGCTAGCCGAAGAACTCGCGCGCCGCGCGGCGATGGCGATTGATAACGCGCGGCTGTATACGGAGTCGCAGGCAAGTGTACGCCAGATTCGCGAGTGGGCGCACCGCTCCGAACAGCAAGCAATCGAGTTACAGACAATTATTGAGGCGATTCCGGGGACGGTTTTCGTCAGCGACGCGACTGGACACATCGTGCGCACCAACCGCACCGCATCGTTCGTCTTCGGGGGAGATGCCGAGACCGTTGACCGAACCGTCCGCGCCATGGCGGACTTCCGGCAATTGAGCGACCTGAGCGAGAACCCGCTGCCACTCGAAGACTACCCGTTGGAGCAAGCGCTACGCGGTACCATGCGCACCGATTTCCGCTGCCTGGCGCGCCTGCCAAGTGGGCAGCAGGTCCCGGTCCAGGTCAGTTTCGCGCCGATTGTGGATAGCGCGGGCGAGATCACCGGCGCGGTCGCGGTGGCGACCGATATATCCGGGCTATATGCGCTGGAGCAGCAAAAGGACGAGTTCTTGAGCGTGGCGTCGCATGAATTGAAGACCCCGCTGACGACGCTCAAGATTCTGGCCCAACTCACACGCAAGCGCCTGGAGAAATTGGAAGTGCTCAATACCAGCCAGGTGGTGCGGATGGAGCGCGCCATCGGGCGCATGGAACGGTTGGTGAATGACCTGCTCGACGTGACGCGCATCCAGGCAGGCAAGCTGGTGCTCCGCTTGGAACTCTGCGACCTCGTCGCGCTCTGCCAGATGGCCGCGGATGAACAGGAAGAGCTAGCGGCACGCGCGATCACGCGCGATCTGCCAGCGGGGCCGGTGCTAGTCTGGGCCGATCCCGAGCGATTAGAGCAGGTGCTGGCGAATTTGCTATCGAACGCGCTGAAATATTCGCCAGCGGAAACCGAGGTCACCCTGACGATGCGCCTGCGCGACGGCGAGGCGACTGTCGAGGTCGCCGATCACGGCATCGGCATACCGCGAGAGGCGCAGATCCATCTGTTCGATCAGTTCTATCGTGTGCCAGGTGTGGAGGTGCAGAGTGGGTCGGGCGTTGGGCTGGGCCTGGGCCTCTTCATCTCGCACAATATCATTCAGCGCCATGGGTGGCGGATCACGGTAGAGAGCGCGCCGGGTAAGGGGAGTTGCTTCCGCTTCTCGCTGCCAGTCGTCTCAGAGCCGCGGCCAGCAGCCGAGAAGCAGTAGCGTTCCGTACCGCCCGCGCTGCTTATTTGCCGCGCGGATCGCGCTTGGCGCGGCCAGGTCGTTCGGGACGACCCGCACGCTCGGGCCGGTTCCGTGGCCCATGTGACGGGAAGCGCCGCGCCTCGCGCTGGGTGGCGATGGCGCGCCGCTTCCCACCTTCCGCCGGTTCGCCCTTGCGCTGACGCCAGCGGTCTTTGCGGGGCCGCTCGTCCTGGCTGGGGAAGCGCTCATCCTGCTCCACCTCCGGCCCGCGTGCCGAGGGGCGCGCCAGCGAGGTGCGCGGCGCGCGGCCCCGCACCGTCGTCGCGTTCAGCGCGTCGCGGATCATCTCCGCCTGCTCTTGCGGCACTTCCACGAACGAGAACGTGTCGTAAATGTCAATGTCGCCGATGATGTCGCTGGAAACCTTCGCCTCATTGGCGACCGCCCCCACCAGATCCGCCGGGCGCACGCCGTCGCGGCGGCCCACCCGCAGCACCAGCCGCGCCATCTCGCGGTCGGGCGCATGGCGCTCGCGCCTCCCACGTCCGCCTGGTCGCCGGTCTTCGTACTCACGCGACGGCAATTGGCTCGCGTCGGCGGTGGGTGGCGCCGTCTCCGTGAGCGGGGTCGTCCAGATGTCCGTGCGACCAGGATGCGAGGCGTCGCGCGCCAGCGCCGCCATCTTGAACGCGGCGGCGGCAAGCTCCGCTGGCTCGTGCGAGTCCGAGAGGTCCGTCACCAACGTCAGGAACGGGTCGAGTTGCCCCGATTCGAGAATATGCAGCACATCCTCGCGGAAGGCTGCGCGGCGGCGCACGGCGATGTCCGTGGGCGTAGGAAGGCGCAGCCGCTCCAGCCGGCGGTGGATCGCATATTCGATCTGCGCCAGCAACCGCCGTTCACGCGGCGTCACCAGCGTCAGCGCCTCGCCCGCCTGGCCCGCGCGTCCCGTGCGCCCGATGCGATGCACGTAGGATTCCGCGTCGAGCGGCAGATCGTAGTTGATGACGTGGCTCACGTCCGGGATGTCCAGTCCGCGCGCCGCCACATCGGTCGCCACCAGCAATTGCGTATTGCCCGCACGGAACCGATTCAGCACACGCTCACGCTGCGCCTGGTTGATCTCGCCGTGGATCGCCTGCGCCAGATAGCCCATGCCGTTGAGCTGCTCAGAGAGTTCATCGGCGGCCATGCGTGTGCGCACGAAGATGATTGCCGCTTCCGGCTCTTCCAGATCCAGGATGCGCGCCAGGGCTTCGGGCTTGGCCAACTGCGGCATCTCGTAGTAGACCTGCCGCACGCGCGGCGCGACGGCCTCACGCGCGGCGATGCTGATGTGCTCCGGCTCGCGCAGAAAGCGCTCGGCAAGCCGCGCGATGCGCGGCGGGACCGTGGCCGAGAACAGCGCCGTCTGCCGCTCCGTGGGCAGCGCGGCGAGAATCGCCTCGATATCTTCGATGAAGCCCATATTCAGCATCTCATCGGCTTCATCCAGCACCACCGTGCGCACCTGGCTCATATCCAGCGTGCCGCGTCCCAGGTGATCGAGCAGGCGTCCGGGCGTGCCGACCACCACCTGCACGCCACGTTTCAGCGCGCGCAGTTGCCGCTCATAGGGCGCGCCGCCGTAGATCGGCAGCGTCACCAGTTCGCGATATTTGCCCAGGCTGTGCATCGCCTCCGCCACCTGGATCGCCAGTTCGCGCGTCGGCACCACCACCAGCGCCTGCGGATATAATTGTGTTTCATCCAGCCGTTCGATAATCGGCAGGCCGAAGGCAGCGGTTTTGCCGGTACCTGTGGGGGCCTGCGCCACCAGATCGCGTCCGGCCAGCAACAGCGGAATCGTCTGCCCCTGGATGGGCGTTGGCTCACCGTAGCCGAGGTCGGCAATGGCGCGCAAACTTGCCTCGCTCATGCCGAGCGCGGCGAACGCCTCGCGTCCGCCCTCCGTGGGGGGCGTCGTCGGGGCGTCGGTCTGTGTTGTGCTGTTCATGCGAAGTCGTTCCACCAGTCTGTGTTTTGGGATGTTGTGGGCGCACGCAACCGAATCCTGGTGACGTGCTGGCAATACGCGCGGCGAGAGAGCGAGAGCGAAACCGCGTCAACATATCCCATCGGGCACGGGCAAACCACAGCCCACATACGCCCATACAGCACAGGAGGATCAGCTATCATGCGTCAGTCAGAGAACTCAACGTGCTATTATACCGCACTTTCGCGCCCGCATGCGAAATACAGGACGTTAAGGCATCGCTGCACATGAAATCGCCCCGCATAGCAAGTCGTGTGACGAAGCTCACTGTGTGGCGCATCTCACAGCCCTTGCCTGTGAGCGCGCTTTACGATGCCCTCAGGCTTCTGGAATTGCGCTGGAATGTGTCCGTGTCGGTGGGGAGGAGAGTGCGCTATGGAATCTCGCTCGTTCATCCGCAACGTATCATGCCTGTATCTGATGCTCTGCATCCTCCTGCTGGCGGCCTGCGACGCCCCTGCGCGTGGGAAGGCCAAAGAGACGCCCACCACCCTGTCTGCATCCACGTCCACCCCCACGCCACCCCACGCGGAATGGCACAACATCCCCGGCGTGCCACAAAACGAGCCAAATATCGTCTTCGCCCCCAGCGCGCCCAACACTGGCTTCGCGTGCGGCGGCTCGCCCATCGCCGAGTCCACCACTCCTACGTTCTTCAAGTCCACCAACACCGGCAAGACCTGGCAGGCGCAGACGCATGCCCCCTTACCGAAGATGCCATGCGATGTCTTCGTGGACGCCAGCGACGCCAACGACATCTTCCTCCAGCACGTGTTGCAAAACACACTAGGAAGCGATCCCATCAGCGCAACACTCTGGCGTTCGCGCGATGGCGGCGCCACCTGGAAGCAACTGACCCTGCTCCCGCACACCTTTGGCTGGGGCCAGCTAGCCGTCGTTGGCACACGCCTCATCGTCCGCGCCTCATTCACCGACGAACCCGTTGATTGCCCGCCGCCCGGAAGCACGCAACTGCCTCGGCATCCGAATCAACTCTATGTCAGCGATGACGGCGGCACAACCTGGCAGCCCTTCGCGCAGAGCATCGCCCTGCAAAAACTGGCCATGCACGAATTCTACGCGGTCGGTGACACGCTTTTTGTGCCCGCGGAGACCATCGCGCCACTCTGCACGCCGACCACCCCATCGCTCTGGAAATCCACCGACCAGGGCCACACCTGGGCGCGCGTCGCCTTGCCTGCAGCCATGCAGTGGTTCTCCATCGCCTGCTTCACGCCATCCGCCACCGGAGCGGGCTTTTACGCCGTCGCCGTGGTAGGGTATGCTGCTCAGCCGAACGCGCAATCGCTCATCTACAGTGCGGATAGCGGCGTCACCTGGACTTCGCTGCCTGCCTTCCCCGGCTCCCAAAGCTCAGCAAATATCAGTTTCCAGCCAGTCGTCGTCGCGCCAGATGGCACTGCGCTAGTCGAAGCCTACGATTCCTCGAAGGGGCAACAAGGCGATCTTGGCATCTCCTTTTTGCGGCCCAGCGACCCCACCACGGCCTGGCAGCCATACGCGCCGGGCTTCGGCGGCTCCTGGCAGGTGCTGCACGGAACCATCTACGGCGACGTGATAATGGCCGGCACGCTCGCCTACCTGCCGCTGCCCTGATGCGGTATCGCCCGCGACGGGCGCCCGCCGGACGCCTCTACGCATAGCGTACTGCCACTACTCTTCGGACGAGTTTTGCGCCTGGGGCAGCTTCCCTGCAAGAAAGCCACAGCTCATTCCGCCCGCATATCCCTTCCATCGCCCTAAAGCTAGACTCTCGCTACAGGATGAGCTGCGGCCTTTTGGCTGAGAATTGCCACCATCGCACAGCTCGCCCCACCGCTACCGGATGAGCCGTGGCACAGGTCGTGCATTGCTGCCACATCAGCCTGCGGCGCCGGCCCTGGCTCACGCGCTCTCTTCGACTACCCGTAATGCGCTCCCCCTAACCGCCATCTGGCATCCATCCCATCAGCGACACCCGCTCCGCCACTCCCTCAGGAGGCCCACCATGTCCGCACTCGACTGGATCTTTACCGCCATCTTCTTCACCTTCTATCTCGTGTGTCTCTTCACCGTCTGTATGTTGACCTTCCAGAAAGGCTACATCGTCCTCGGCATCATCGGCATCTTTATCCCATTTCTCTGGCTCATCGGCGCGATCCTTCCCGCCAAACGCGGCTCGCGCTGGGAAGTCGCACAGAGCATGCGCCAGCAAGCGCAACTCAATCAGATGACCAGCTAATCCCGTTCGCACGGATGAGCGCGGCAGTAGGTCACGTAGCGAAGCGCAGCACTTCAATCTCAGCGCCCTGGGCGACGGCCTGCTCTGCCAGGGCAAGCGCGCGCGTGGCCTCGATTCTGCGAGAGCGGGTTCGTGGTCGTAGGCGCAGTGCGAGTCAACCGAGCAATACAATACCCCCAACATGAATAGAGCCTAAGGGCCAGCATGCGGCTTGACGCTGCTTGCCACGGCATGACTCCACTTGACCAACGGCATTGCTCACCACCATCCAACGCACGATGTGTATCTGTGCGTAGGTCCAGGTCCACCTATCAGGTCTCGCCATCAGGAGGCTTCATCATGGCAGCGGTTCAATTTGTCACCAGCATGCCTGTGACCGCTACGCGCGCAGAGCGCCATGCCGCTGGCAAAGATCTCCGCTCAAAAACGCCCCGCACCAGTCACGGCGCATGGGCCGCCGCCGCTGATCGTCCCGACCCGATCCGCCTGCTCGAACAGTCCAACCGCACCCGCGTGCCAGAGCTGGTGCCCATCCGCTATGGTCGTATGTCACTCTCCCCTTTCACCTTCCTGCGCGGCGCGGCGATCATCATGGCCAGCGACCTCGCGGACACCCCCATATCCGGCCTGCGCATGCAGATCTGCGGCGACGCGCACCTCAGCAACTACGGTGGCTTCGCTACGCCCGAACGCATCCTGGACTTCGATGTCAACGACTTCGATGAGACCCTGCCAGGACCCTGGGAATGGGACATAAAGCGCCTGGCCGCCAGCATCGTGGTCGCGGGCCGCCAAAATGCCTACACCGCACAGGACAATCACCAGGCAGTCGTAGACAGCATCCGCGAGTACCAGACTTCGATGCGCAGCCTGGCACAGATGGGACGGCTTGACGTGTGGTATCAGCATATAGACCTGGAGGAGATCCTGGGAATAGTCAAAGGCAAAGAACTCAAGCGTATCCGCAAGCAAGAGCACAAGGCCGCCCACCATACCAGCGAAGGGGTCTTTCCCAAGCTGGCCGAAGTGGTGGATGGACACTACCAAATCAAAGATGAGCCGCCGCTGATCGTACACGTGGCCGAGCAGGCTCCCATCAAGACCAAACACAACGGCAAGGCAAAAGGCGCCGCCACCATCACCGCGCAGGATGAACATGAACAGATCAAGGGCGCCTTAGCGGCCTATAGCGCAACCCTGCCCGAGGCATGCCGCCAACTCCTCAGCAAGTATCGCTTTGTAGACGTTGCGCGCAAAGTGGTCGGCGTCGGCAGCGTGGGCACGCGCTGCTGGGTCGCGTTGTTCATGGCCGGCGGTGACGGAGACGACCCGCTCTTCTTGCAGATCAAAGAAGCCGACGCCTCCACGCTTGAACGCTACCTGGGCGCAAGCGCCAACGCCAATCACGGCGAGCGCGTGGTGCAAGGGCAGCGCTTGATGCAGGAAGCCAGCGACATCTTCCTCGGCTGGACCCATGTGAACGTGGACCTCTACGTGCGGCAACTACGCGATATGAAATGGTCGGTTGATATCGAAACCATGACCAGACATGAGTTCGAGCAATACACCCGGCTCTGTGCCATGGCCCTGGCGCGTGCCCACGCGCGCACCGGCGACCCAGCGATGATCAGTGGCTACCTGGGCAGCAACGATATCTTTGCGGAAGCCATTGCCCTCTTCGCCGAAGCGTATGCCGATCAGACCGAACGCGATCATGCCGCCCTACTCGCGGCGATCAAAGACGGCCGCGTTCAGGCAGAGGTGGATGTATGACGCGCTGCTGAGATTACTCGCGGCATCATGCGCTTTTGCTCATTACTGCGGACACCTACGCGGTCTCCAACCCGCGCAGGCGGGTTTCGCGGCGGCACGCCATTCAGGCGCGGTTTCAACCGCCCGCCCGTGCCGTGTCCGCTCCCATTCCCATTCCCATCCCCATCCCCGCGTCCCCACCTGACCGCTGCTGACCCCATCTGACCGCGCGCCACCACCCACCCCGCATGCTACACTACCCTAACGACCGCTTCCCGCGCCGCGAAGGACCACGCCCCCATGTTGATGACAATAAATCGGCCACATCGGCCACTGGTAGGGCAGACAGGAGAATGTCTGCCATCTACCTGCACAAATCGGCAGAATCGGCAACTCCCATTATCGGTGGGGGGGACATTCCTGTCTGCCAGCGGCCACCTCGGCCACTGGTGGGGCGGACATTCCTGTCTGCCAGCGGCCACCTCGGCCACTGGTGGGGCGGACATTCCTGTCTGCCAGCGGTCACTCCGGCCACTCCGGCAATTGCACAAATCGGCAGAATCGGCAACTCCCCTCTGTGTCCATCACCCGAAATTGCGGCGAAAACGGCGAAAAATCTCCCGACATCCCCAGCCAGCTCTCGTCATTCACCCCCAACATGCTCGCGAAAACGGCAGAATCGGCAACTCCGCCAACTCCGGCAACTCTCATCTGCGGCGAAAACGGCGAAAATTATCGGTCATCTCTTGTCATCTCTTGTCATTGGAGCCGCAAAATCGGCAGAATCGGCAACTCACATACCGGCAACTCTGGCCACTGCGATCAACACAAATCTGCGGCGAAAACGGCGAAAAATCTCTACCCATTTCCCGTCATTTCCGCTCATATCCCCCCAACAACGCCGCAAAATCGGCCACTTCGGCCACTGCCCTCAACGTGCAAATCGAAATATCGGCAAAATCGGCAACTGCCTTCACGACCACGAATATCGGCCATTTCGGCCACTGGCGCCTGTACCGCCAGCGTCTCGCTGGCAACTGCGGCAACTACCCTTCACGAGCCAATCGCAAAATCGGCAGAATCGGCAACTCCGCGCGACCTGTGTGGACGGGATTACCCGTGGCATTCATGCTACGTCCTCGCCCCACCACCTGGCCCGCCCCCATGCGCCCGCTCCCCCGCGCCCTTGCCGCCGCAATCGCCCATGTGGTACGCATACCCAAGGAAGCGGGTGTTTCGCGCCGGAATATGCCAGCGAAGGAGAAGGAGGTGTACGCGATGCAGGTGGTCACGGTTGCCGAGATGCGCGAGATCGAAGCGCGCGCCGAGCGAGACTATGCCCTCAGCTCGCCGATGCTGATGGAGCACGCCGGGCGCAGTGTCGCCGAATGGCTGCGGGCGCGGCTGGGCGGCGAGATGCGCGGGCGCAATGTGCTCGTCTTCGTTGGGCCGGGCAACAACGGCGGCGATGGCCGGGTGATGGGCAAGTATCTCGCACAGTGGGGCGCGACCGTCACCTACTACGCCTGGAAAGAGCGCCGCATGGAAGTGGGTAGCCGCCTCATCCCTGTCAACGACGATCTCGCCGCCGTGCGCGAAGCCCTGGGCCGCGCCGATGTCGTCGCCGACGCCCTGCTCGGCACCGGCGCATCACGCCCACTCGACCCCGCCATGCGTCACCTCATCGCCCTGGCCCACGACGAGAAGCAGCGCCGTCCGCGTCTCACGCTGCTCGCCGTAGACCTGCCAACCGGCCTCAACGCCGACACCGGCGCGGTTGATGAAGGCGTATTCCACGCCGATTTCACCGTCACCCTCGCCTTCCCCAAGGTCGGCCTCTTCATGTTCCCCGGCGCGAACACTGTTGGCGCGCTGGAGGTCGGCGGCATCGGCCTACCCGCCGACATGCCCATCACCAGCGGCCTGGAACTGCTCGATGCGCCGCTGTTGCGCTCGCTCCTGCCAGCGCGCCCGATGGAGAGCAACAAAGGCACGTATGGCAAAATCATGGCGCTGGCTGGCTCGGCGCAGTATATCGGCGCGGCGTATTTCGTCTCCGCCGCCGCCGCGCGCATCGGCGCGGGCCTCGTCACCCTGGCCACCACGCCTGAGCATGCAGTGTTCTACGCCATGCGGCTGCCTGAAATCACCTATGCGCTGCTGCCGCCAGAGAGCGCCCCACCAGAGGAACGCGCCGACGCGGTGCTGAGTGCGCTGGCGGGTTACACCGCGCTGGTGATCGGGCCAGGGCTGGGGCAGAGCGACGCCACATGCGCCATGCTCGAACGAGTGCTGACGGGCATCACCGCGATCCCTGATACGCAGCGCCCACGCTTGATCGTAGACGCCGACGGGCTGAACAATCTGGCGCAACTCGAACGCTGGTGGCAGCGCCTGCCCGCCGATACGGTCATCACCCCGCATCCAGGCGAGATGGCGCGGCTGCGCGGCGGCGAAAAGGTCTCCGGCGGCGAAATAGACCGGCTGGCGGTGGTCCGCGACTGCGCCAAGGCGTGGAATCTGGTCGTCGTCTTGAAGGGCGCGGCGACGCTGATTGCCGCGCCCGATGGTCGCACGCGTGTGAACTGGCCGGGCAACGCGGCGATGGCCACCGCTGGTACCGGCGACGTGCTCTCCGGCACGGTGGGCGGGCTGCTGGCGCAGGGCATGGCCCCGTTCGACGCCGCCAGCGCCGCCGTCTACCTGCACAGCCGCGCGGGCCTGCTGGTGAGCGAGCGCACCGGCGACGCCGGGCTGCTCGCGGGCGACCTGCTGCCCCAACTACCAGTCGCGCTCAAACAGTTGAAACACGGGTGAGCGTACACCATGACGTTACAAGTGCTACGTGCTACACTGCCAAAAGACGAGGTTTCGCAGGGCCATATTGAGGGAGGCGCGCCATGACCACGCTCTATCTTGCGATGCCTGATGGCCTGCTCATCATCCGCAACGCGAACGGCCAGTGGCAGGTCGAGCGGCGCATGGACGGCCTGCCCGTGCAGTGCGTGGCGATAGACCCCTTCCGCCCGGAGCGCCAGTATTGCGGCACATTCGGGCAGGGTTTGTGGCGCAGCCGCGACGGCGGCGACACCTGGCGGCAGATGGAAACTCCCGTGTTCCGCTCGCTCCAATTCACTGCGCTGGCCGTCAGCATGAATCAGCGCACCGGCGACCTCGGCAACCTCTACGCGGGCACCGAGCCGACCGCGCTCTACCGCTCCGACGACGGCGGCGACACCTGGCGCGAGCTGCCCAACCTGCTGACGCTGATCTCCGCCCCGACGTGGAGCTTTCCGCCGCGTCCGTACACCAGCCATGTGCGCGCCATCGGGCTTGACCCCGGCGTGCCGGGCGGCCTCTATGTCGCCATCGAGGCCGGCGCGCTGGTGCATAGCAGCAATCGCGGCGACTCCTGGGACGACCGTGTCTCCGGCAGCCCGTATGACACCCACACGCTCGCCCTGCCGCCCAATGCCCCGCTGACCCTCTATGCGGCGGCGGGTGATGGCTACTTCGAGAGCTATGACGGCGGCGACCGCTGGGGCACTCCACGCGCGGGGCTGCGCCATCACTACTTGTGGGGTCTCGCCGTGGACCCCGCTGGCCCGGAGACGCTCATCGTCTCCGCCGCGAGTGGTCCCAACGCCGCGCACCGCGCCGAGCATGCCGCGTCGGTCATCTATCGCCGCAGCGGCTTCTCAGACTGGCAGCGCGTCACCGACGGGCTACCCGATGAGCAGGGCACGCTCGCCTCCGTCCTTGCCGCGCACGAAGCCGAGCCGCACGTCTTCTACGCCGCCAACAACCACGGTATCTATCGCTCAGCGGATACCGGTCTCACCTGGCAGCGGCTCGATATTCCCTGGCCCGACGCCTACCGCACACAGCGCCCAGCGGAAATGGTGGTGGTGGATGTGAATTGACGCGCCCGACCGTATCATTCGTCATCCTTGGGTAGCGGCATGCTCCAGGCGATAACGCCCACCCCCGCGACGACGATGAAACAGGCGAGTGGTATCCGCAGCAACGGCGGGGTAAGCAGCAGCGCCAGCACCGCAAACAGCCCAACGCTGACGCCGAAGAGGATGCGCGGCCAGTGACGAGTTGCCTTCCGCGTCTGTGTTGAGAGCATGTTCCTACTCCTGGATCGTGTTCTTCTCCTCTTTAGCATAGCGGCGAAGTGTTGCGCGCCTATCACGCATTTGTCGCGAATCTGTCGCAATCAGCGGACGATCAGGTCCGCCCGCTGATGGTGCGCGGTGGACCTGATGTTCAGGAAGGGATACTAGCTGATGCGGCGGCGCACCCACCAGATGGTCAGCGCGACCAACGCCAGCGCCAGCGCGGCGAAGATGGCCGTCTCGATCCCCTGGAAGAGGTCCAGCCGGTCGCCGGGCTGATACACACTGAGGAAAAAGATGCCGTGGTCGTGTATACACTGGAAGGCTTGCATCTTGGTCTGCACGTCTCCACACGTCTGGTTGACAGTGACATCCGAGATATGCTGCCCCAGGTGATCAGCCCAGCCACTATCCACCTGCCAGGTATTGAAGGCAGAGGCGGACTGTGGTCCGAGCATCGCCAGCGCGTCGGTTGTGGTGTGCAGCGGCGGCAGATAGCGTGGCCGCAGGAAGAACTCGACCGGCAGCCGCACCGCCAGAAAGTCGGCAATCGTCACCACCATCGCGGGGATGGTTCGCCGCAGCAGCGCGCCCGCCGCGATGCCCAGCGCCAGCGCGAAGGCCGCGTAGGCCAGCGGCACGCCGCCCTCGAAGTCGAAGACCGACGGGATGAAGTTGCCGCGTATCGTATACAGCGGCGTGAACCACCACGTCGTGAGCACAGTGAAGAGCGCGGTCGCCAGCAGCACCGCGCCGAAGAGCGCGACCAGCTTCACGGCCAGCCAGCGCATGCGCGACACACTCTGTGTCCAAACCAGCCGGTGCGTGCCCTGCTCCAACTCGTGGGCGACCAGCGGCGCGCCGATCAGCACGCCAATCAGCGCGGGCAGCAGGTTCAGCCATTGCAGCGCGGAGACCCACGGATCTACCTGATCCAGGAATCCGCCGAGCACATTGTCGCAGTTCGGGCGGTCCGGATGAGCAATGCAGTTCGCTACCCCCAATTGCTGGTAGAGGGTGGCAATATTGTGGCCCGTGATGAGTACTATTACCACAAGCAGCGCGAATACACCGCCAAACAGATATGCGGCGGCGCGGTGTTGCCGCCAGGTCAGCCAGATCATCGGGATGCCTCCTCCATTGGTTCATGCGCCACGGCTGGCGCGGCCATGCGTGCCACATCTTCCGGCGACTGGCTCAGATACGCCAGCACGATTTCTTCGAGCGTCGCCTCGCGCGTCTGCCAGGCGGGATTATCCGGCATGCGCTCGGTTCGCAGCAGCAGCGTCGCGTCGCGCCCGCCATAGCTCGTTTCGATGGCGGCGTGCGCTGCCGCGACCACTGGGGCGTCCTGCCGTGGGACCGTCACCAGCCGGTGCTGGCGCACGATCTCGGCGATGTCACCGGCAAGCTGCACCCGCGACGCGGAGAGGATGATGAGGTAGTCGCAGACCTGTTCCAGATCGGCGAGGATATGCGAGGAGAGCAGCACCGTCAGCCCACTGCGCGAGGCGGCATCGGTCAGCGCCCGTAAGAACTCGCGTCGCGCCAGCGGGTCCAGGCTGGCGACTGGCTCATCCAGCAGCAGCAGATCGGGCTGCTTGGCGATGGCGACCGCCAGCGCCACCTGCGCCTGCTGCCCGCCAGAGAGCTTGCCCACGCGGCGATTCAGCGGGATGCCCAGTTGTTGCAGCCGTGCGCGCGCCGGGCCGTCGTCCCAGCGCGGATTCAGCTTGCGGCCCAGCGTCAGTGTATCCGCGACGGTGAAGCCTTTGTAGAGCGGGTGATCCTGCGCGAGGAAGCCGATGCGCGGCAGCACCTCGTGCGGCTGCTCGAAGGGCGCGCGCCCGAAAACTTCGACGCTGCCCGCCGTCGGCTGCAATAAGCCAACGGCCAAATGCAGGAGCGTGGTCTTACCCGCGCCGTTGGGGCCGACCAGCGCCGCGACACGCCCGGCGGGCAGGTGCAGCGTGCAGTCGCGCAGCGCCCACCCCCGTCCATAGCGTTTGCCCAGCGCGGATGTCACCAGGGCATAGTCACTACTCATACTCCGTCCTTCACTTTCACTAGCGAACTGTTATCGAACCAACATGCCCGTCCAATTCGGGTGTCTGGCGCAACTGTAGCAGCCGCACATGACTCCGGCATGACGCGCCGAAGGGTGGGTTGTCATCCGCGTGTCATCTTCACGCGCGATAATGGTGGAGGGAAGGACTTTGCATAGGACTGTGGGAGATAGGCATGCGTATTCTGGTGATCGAAGACAACCGCAGGCTCAGCGCCGCCCTCGCCCAAAGCCTGAGCGACGCGGGCTATGCGGTAGATACGGCCTATGATGGGCAGGAGGGGCAGGAGTTTGCCGAGGCGGCGCCGTATGACGCGATCATTCTGGATATTCTGCTTCCGGTGCGCGATGGCCTGGTGGTCTGTCGCGCGCTGCGGGCGCGGCGCGTGAATACCCCGGTCATCATGCTCACCGCGCGCGACACAGTGGCCGACCGCGTGCGCGGGCTGGATAGCGGCGCGGACGACTATCTAGTGAAGCCGTTCGCGCTGAGCGAGTTGCTGGCTCGCTTGCGCGCGCTGCTGCGGCGCGAGGCTCCCAGCAAGGGCGGGCTGCTCGAAGCCGGTGATCTGCGGCTCGACCCAGCGACGCGCTTCGTCGAACGTGCGGGCCATAGCATCGAACTGACCGCCAAACAATACGCGCTGCTGGAGTATTTCCTGCGCCACCCCAACCAACTGCTGACGCGCGAGATGATCGAGAGCCACGTCTGGAGCTACGACTTCGACGCGACCTCGAATGTCGTGGATGTCTACGTGCGGCGGCTGCGCCGCGAGATAGATGACCCGTTCGACGTGAAGCTGCTTGAGACGGTGCGTGGGGCGGGCTACCGGCTGCGCGTCCCACACGTATGAGCGCCAAGAGAGTGAGCCGAAGACCTATGCGCCTGCGATTGCGGTTTGCCACGTTTCGACACTGGCTGGGCAGCGTGCGCGTGCGCCTGACGCTCTGGTATCTGGCGATTCTCGCGCTGATCTTCCTGGTCTTTGGCGCGATCCTCTCCGGCGTGGCGGTGCATCAGGCGCAGGTGGCGAACCAGGAGACGCTCCACTCCATCTCGCAGCAACTTGCCTCCACCCTTGGCGCGGACGGCACGCTGCATGTGGACGCAGCGTTTGGCGACTATCCCTATTTCTCTGGGAAACAGACGATTGAGAACCTGACTGGCAAAGGCTATCCCCTTGGCCCATTCGACATCGCCGTATACTTCAGTGTATCCGACGCCACACAGCAATTTGGGCCGATTGCCGCCGATGGCGTCGCGCGGCTGCGAACGCTTGTGGCTCTCAGAAGCGGCGACCAGTCGTCATACGCCCAGATGAATCTGCCCGTATCCTTGGGAAAAAGCGCCGCTACTGACATGACCTATAGCCTCGCTTTCACCGACATCCAGCGGCAGGGAACATCGGTTGGGACGCTGGTCGTGGGCCGTCAGGTGGATTACACCAGCACCTTCGATACCCTGGTGCCCGGCTTGATCGTGGCGGGGCCGATCACGCTGCTCATCGCCGCACTCGGCGGCTACTGGCTGGCGTCGCGCGCCATGCGTCCGGTGCGGCTGATTACGCGGACGGCGCGTGAGATCGGCGAGACCGATCTGAGCCGCCGCCTGCACCTGAAACGTCACGATGAGATGGGCGAGCTGGCCTCTACTTTCGACCGCATGCTCGCGCGCCTGGAAGCCGCTTTCGACCGCCAACGCCAGTTCACCGCCGATGCCAGCCACGAACTACGCACCCCGCTCACCGTGGTCAATCTGGAAGTCAACCGCGCGCTGGCGCAGCGCCGTTCGCCCGAAGAGTATGAGCGCGCGCTACAGGTGGTGCAGGCCGAGAACGACTACATGAGCCGTCTGGTCGCAAATCTGCTCACGCTGGCCCGCGCCGATGCGGGCGAGGCCGCGCTGCGCTTCGAGCGGGTGGATCTCGGCGATGTCGCGCTGGAAGTAGTGGAACGGCTGGCTCCGCTGGCCCGCGAGCATGACATCACGCTGGCAGTGGGCGAACTGCCAGAACTCACGGTCGCGGGCGACCGCATGTACCTGACGCACATGCTGAGTAATCTCGTCGAAAACGCCATCAAGTACACGGCTGGAACTGGCACGCGCGTCGGCGTGGCGACCTGCGCCGCAACTCGCGACGGCTCCGCGTGGGCTTGCGTGCGCGTGGAAGACGACGGGCCAGGTATCGCGCCAGAGCACCTTCCGCATCTCTTCGAGCGGTTCTATCGCGTGGATACGGCACGCAGCCAGTCGGGTGACGATGATACACCGGACGGCAGCGGACTGGGCCTTGCCATCGCGCAATGGGTCGCGCATTCGCATGGCGGCGACGTGCAGGTGCGCAGCGACGTGGGCAGCGGGACCACGTTTGAGGTGTGGCTGCCGCTGTCGCCCCCGCTCCACGCGGGAACGGGGACGGGAAGCGCAGACTAGCAGCCTACTCGTAGCGCAGAGTATCGGCGATGCGCACTCGTGCGGCGCTGAGCGCCGGAATCAGGCTCGCCAGCGTGGCGATGACCAGGATGAACACCAGCATCACGATCAGCGAGATGGGGTCGAAAGCGAAGGGAATCGGCAGCAGCGCCGCGCTAATCAACCCCAGGAAGCCGTAGGCGGCTGGAATGCCGATGACCACGGCGACAAGCCAGGCGATGACCGAGAGCGCCAGCCCTTCCGTCCAGAAGACGCCCGCCACGCGCCAGCCTGTCGCGCCCATCGAGCGCAGGATGCCGATCTCGCGCCGCCGCTCCAGCACCGAGGTCGTCAGCGTGTTGAAGAGGCCCAGGATGCCGACCATTGCGACGATTGCCGCGACGGAATACAGCAGCACATACAGAATCTGGAACTGGTTCTTGTTGCGGGCAATCTGCTGCTGCGCCGTCGAGACGGACGGATTCAGCCCTTGCGCGCTGAGCGTACTATCGAGGGTATTCGCGAGTTGATTCACCGCCGCTGGCGAGCGGTCCACGGCCTGAATCATAAAGCTGCCGCTGAGGTCGCTGGGGGCGTGTTGCAGCGCATTGAAGTTATCTATGGTGGTCAGTCCGACGCCGATCAACCCCAAGCCGCCGTTGACATCATGCACTTCGCCGATGATGTGCCAGGTGACGGTATCCGTCGAGGTCGAGAAGGTGATGCTGTCGCCGACATGTAGGCCCGTCTTGGTAGCCAGGTTGTCGCTCATCACCAGCGCGTTCGGCTCGCCCGGATTGAACCAGCGCCCGGCGATGATCGTGTGGTGATAGAGTTGCGCGTCCTGCTCCACGCCGGTCAGCAGCATCGTGCCCCAGGTCGTCTTAACGGTGTCCTGTTGCAGACGCTCCACCTGCGCGACGTTGGGAATCGCCAGCAGTTTCGCCCGCATCTGGGCGTAGGGTTGCGGCTTGGCGCCGACGAAGACATCGAAGCCGTATTGGTTGAAGAGTTGGCCGATGAACCGGTCGGCGGAGTAGGTGGTGGTCTGGATCGAGAGGAACGCCGCCGCCGAGAGGGTAAGCGCCAGCAGCGTCAGCACGGCGCGTCCGCGCTTGCGGAAGATGCCGCGCAGCCCCAGCAACATGGTCTGTGGCGCCCAGGCCAGCAGCCGCGAGGGCCGGTATGCGCGCCTTCCGTTGCCGCCACTGACACCATACGCCGCCATCGCCTCGCGCACGGTGATGCGTGTGCCCGTCCAGAGCGGCACGAGCGCCGCCGCGAAGGGGATGCCCAGCCCGACGAGAATACTGACAACGATCACGCCCGCATCCACGCTGAACGGGCCAAGGTCCAGGGTGATGACCGTCGCCAGATATGACGCGAGCGCATAGCCCGCCACGATGCCCAGGCCGATGCCCAGCGCCGTGCCGATGATGCCATAGACGCCGACCGACGTGAGGTAGCCGCGCATCACCGTCCACCGTGTCGCGCCCACCGCTTTCATCGTGCCGATGATCTTGGTCTGCTCAGCTACCAGTGTGGTGACGGTATTGAGAATCAGGAAGCTGGTCAGCACCAGCGCAATGAGCGAAAGTGCGCGCATCACGGTGAAGAGGCCGTTGATTGGTCCCGGATCCCAGTAATCGTCAATCGTCGAACCGCCGGTGACGGTGATATGTTGCGGCGCGAGCAGCGCCGTGAGCGCCTTCAGTGTGTCGCGCTCGTGCGCTTTATCGAAGACCTGCGCCTGCACCTGTGTCGGGCCGGAGACGCCATCAATCGCGCTCAGCGTGTTGGCGTCCATATAGGCGCGGGCATTCGACGAGAAGGCCGCGCTCAACCGGCCCAGGGTGCGCGAGGTGCCGACGATGGTAAGCTTTGTCGGGCCGTGGGGTGTCTCGATGGTCACGGTATCGCCGAGGTTGAAGTTTTGCAGCACGCGGTCGCTGGTCTCCATCACGATCTCGCCTGGCCCCGGCGTATGGCCGCTGGTGATCTGAAATGGGTTGAGCTTGATGTTGTTGAAGTCGTAGTAGCCAGCGATGACAATGTTCGCATGGCCAGGGGTGGCCGCAATCTGCCAGCGTGTGCTGTAGGTATGCACGACTTGCACGGTCTTGACGTTCGGCTGACCCGTCACCAGCGCCGCAACGTCTGGCGTCGCCCCTTCGACGCTGAGGACGACATCCGGCGTGGGGGTCTTGCCGCCGCTGTAGGCAAAGGCCGCGCCCAGTGACCCCGCCGCGACATTGATCGCCGTCAGCCCCAGCACGCCAATCAGTATCCCTAGCACTACGAGCAGCGTGCGCCCCTTGCGGCGCGTCACATCGGCGAGCGATTTGCGCGCGAGCGGGGTGGGTGCCAGGAGTGTGCGTATGCTCATGGCTGCGCCTCTCTGGCGGTCGCCGCGCCCTTTGCCGCGCCATTCCCGTTACCATTGCCATACACGGTGACGACAGCCTCTGCGCCAGCATGGGCGACGATGCGCCCGTCCAGCAGGTCCACGCGAGCGGTGGCGCGAGCGGCAAGCCTGGGATCGTGCGTGACGTAGATGACGGTTTTGCCGCGCTGGGTCAACTCTTCAAGGAGGCCGAAGACCTGCGCCGCCGTTTTTGAATCGAGGTTTCCGGTTGGCTCATCGGCCACCAGCGCGGGTGGATCGTTGGCCAGCGCCCGCGCGATGGCGATGCGCTGCTGCTGCCCGCCGGAAAGCTCGCTCGGCAGCCGGTCCGCGTAGTCGGCGAGTCCCACCAGATCGAGGCAGGTGTGCGCTCGCTCGCGCCACTCGCGCCGTGGCAGCGCGCCGCCAAGCTGGAGCGCAAGTTGCACGTTTTCCCGCGCGGTGAGGGTGGGAATCAACTGGAAGAATTGGAAGACGATGCCGACATGCCGCCCGCGCCATCTGGCGAGCCGGTTCTCGCTCATCTTGCGCACTTCCTCGCCCGCGAAGACGATGTGTCCGCTGGTGGGCCGGTCAATGCCGGTGAGCATATTCAGCAGCGTAGATTTGCCGCTGCCCGATGGCCCATTGATCGCGAAGAGGCTCCGCGCAGGCACACTGAAGGTGATGTCGTCGAGAATCGCTGTGCGCTGCGCGCGGGTGGCAATCACCCGCGTGACATGCTCGACGCGCACGAGCGCCGTATCGGGATGCGCGCTGGTGGCGCTGAGCGTAAGCTGAGATTCCGCCATGGTGTGTCGTCTCCTGAGCAGGTTTGGTGGCCGCGTGCTGTGTCGGGTGAATGAGACTGGATATACAGGAGTATACGGGTCAGGTATCGCGGACTGATGGCAGAAATGTACGTGTTTCGTTCGCCACTACGCCACTGTTGACACACTTTCGCAACATCTCCGTTGCCATCCGCTATCCGCTGTAGATGCCAATACGCAGCGTTGTCCTAGCGCTGGGCAAAGTGATGCGCGACTGGTGCGTCAGCGTCTACGGCATAGGTGGATATGCCGGATTGATGACTTGGAAACCCTCGAACCGCGCGATAGTGGAGAGGCGTGTATCTGCTGTGATAAAAATGAGTTCATCCGAGAGATTCCTGGCAGCCAGGAGCGCAGATGCGAGTTGTAGCGCATCAAGGCTACGAATCGGGTGCGGCTCCGTCGCCGCATAGGTGCTGCAAAGAGTGGCAGCCAGCGTCACCGTGAGCGGTGATAGCGGAACGATGGTGTAGACCGGGGTACTTCGCGCAGGATCACTGAGTATAATGTGACGCTCGAATGGATTGACCATGGCGTCTACAAATGAATGGTGAAGGTTCTCACGCCGCCCGGCTCTTCGGAGTGCAGCTACAACCTCAACCTGGGCAAGTTGCGATAAATGCAAAGACGGCCGCGTATGGGACTCGCACACGGCTCTAACCCAATTGCTGCCTAGTTCATAATAGTACCGCTTTACGATGGCGCTGCTGTCGAAGAAATACTGCGGCACTACTCGCCCCGATCCTCATCCACCGCTTCAGCGGCGGGTTCGCCGGGTCGCTTTTGCGCCCTTTGCCCTTCGGAAGTATTCCATAACTGCTCGATCTCTTCGCCATCGCGCAAAATGCTTGCGTATTCCTCGTCTGAATATGGTGGCAAACGATGTCCGATGTGTGGATTCAGTTGCTTGACTTCAGCAGCGCCTCGTAGGATCAACGCTTCCAATTCAGGAGTATGCTTTTTGTTCAAGGCCATGACGCTACTCCTCGCGCGCTCTTCTGGCTATGCTCGATAGAGGCCACCCAATGCTTTGCAATAGTCTACCATATGCCAGCATGTTTGATACAGGCATCAGCATCGTATTGTGTGCTTCAAATGCTTCTGGCAATCTGTGCAACGCTGCCACTAGCGCCATACAGGGCGATTCCCCTGCCACACGAGCCGCGAATGTAGCGGGGGAATACGCTTGACTTTACGCTGCCTCTACGGTGACGTTGCCAGCGGTCATGCTGATGTGGATGTGGCCGGTGGGATTCGGGCTGAGGTCGGCGCTGACGGTGGTCTCGGCTGCCTGGTGCGAGATGTTGGCCTGCCAGCCGTTGACGTTGATATTGCCCGCCGATGCCGTGCCATCGAGATGGGCGTCGGTATTCTGTGGCAGTGACAGCGTGGCGTTCCCCGCTGATATCGTGACATTCAGATTGGTGGCCGGCTGCATCGCGCCCTGGAAGTCTACGTTGCCCGCCTGGAGCGTGAGCACGGAGTTGCCGGTGAGGGTGACGTTGCGCATTTCCAGGTTGCCTGCGCTCAAGTCGGCATTCAGTATTCCGGTGATGTCATCCACATGCATGTTGCCCGCCGAGAGGTTAGCGGTGAGGTTGGTGGTGGCGGGCACCGTGATGGTGACATCCAGCTTGCGCATCAGAAAGAAGCGCGGGCCAGATAGGCCTTGCGAGTCGGTCTTTACATGAACGGTATTGCCGTCCTGTGTCGCGCTGGTGGTGATATTATCGAGCGCCTGGCGTGCCGCGCCATGGGTGATGGCGCGCACCTCTTTTTCGACCTTCACGGTGATCTGGCTGCTGCTGCCGGTCTCCACCTGCACATTGGCTGCTGCTGCGTCCACGATGAGCGTTGGCGTACCTGTGACAGAGAACGTCTGCGAGCTAGTGGATGTGGCGGGTTCGCTGGCGATGGCCATGCCCCAGGTGATACCCGTGACGGCCGCGCCGCAGGCCAGCAGCAGCGCCACCAGGACCAAACATCCGCCCAATACCTTGACCCAGCCGCTGGCGCCCCGCTCGCGTGGTTGTGGGCGCGGCGGCGCATAGGGATAGGGATACGGGTAAGCAGCGTTGGGCTGCGGATAGGGATAGACGGGCGTTTGCTGCTGTGGCTGATACGCTCCGCCTAGACGCTCAGATATGGGCTGCGCGCGGCGCGGCATGTCGGGTGGTTCATCCCGACCCGCGAGTGGGGTGGTCGGTGAATCGTTCCACTCGCCAGGTGTAGGTTCCATCGCCGGCGCATGCTCTGGCTCCGGTGTCGGCTGATCGGGCAGATTTTGGGTATGTTCGTCGCTCATGGTCGTCGCGCTCTTTTCTGATATGGCTCCGGCGGCGCTTGTCGCCTGAAGTGGCTCATTCGTGCCATCTGTAGTATGGAGCGCGAGTGTGTGCGGGCTATCGCCGATTTGTAACGGAAGTGTGGCGTTGAGTCAGCATTTGTGTCGCAGAGTCTAGGCCGTGAAACGATAGCCCACGCCCCAGACTGTGACGATATGCTCGCCGAGCGGGCCGAGCTTCTTTCGCAGGCGGACAATGTGCGTATCAACGGTGCGGTCGACGCCGTCATAGTCGTAGCCCCAGAGACGCTCCAGCAGGAATTCGCGGCTAAAGGCACGGCCTGGGTGACCGGCCAGCAGCGCGAGCAGATCGAACTCTTTGGGTGTCAGGTCCACTTCCCGGCCGTCCAGCGAGACGCTATGATCGGCAAGATTGACGCGCAGCGGCCCGCGTATGATCGGTTCCGGCGCGGGTGGCACGGTGTCGTTGGCATCCTGGTCGCTTGCGGCGGGCGATGGCGTTGCGGCGATAGCGCCCTGGCTATCGAGCGCGACCCGCCGCAGCATCGCTCGCACCCGCGCGAGCAACTCGCGCATGCTAAACGGCTTGACGACATAGTCATCAGCGCCGACCTCAAGGCCGAGGACGCGGTCAATCTCTTCGTTGCGGGCGGTGAGCATGAGGATTGGCATTAGGTGGTCGCGCCGGATCTGGCGGCAGACCGCCAGTCCATCCATACCCGGCAGCATCCAATCGAGGATGACAAGCTGCGGCGTATGAGCTGCCACCAGCCGCAGCGCCGCCGGGCCGTCGAACGCCTGATACACGGTGTGGCCATCCGCTTGGAGTTGCGTGCGAATCAGGTTGTTTAAATCAACCTCATCCTCAACGATGAGTACTACCGGCATGAGCATGCGCCTCACTCTCTTTGCGCTCGAAGATCATCCGGCTGGTGTGTACCAGTTTCAATTGACTTTTCCACGGCATCGTATTACCATGAAAGTCACAGTAGGGAAAGGGCACCTTAGAGTCGCCACGTATCTGCCGCTGGACTCGCCAGCAGATATGTCGGTCTGCATCGTACCTTCGCCTATTATCGCACCTGCTGCCGTCGCAGCCCAATCGAGACGACACCAGAAATACTCCTGCTGACGCTTGCCCAAACTGTGGCGATGCGCTCTCGCGAAATCTGCGTCATCATACACGCGCCTGAGCAGTCCGCGCCTGAACTACGACTTCAGAGACAGGAGAAACAGCCATGCCAGCGCGATTCTGTCCATTCTGCGGAACGTCGCTTGAGGGCATATCCGCGGCGTTTTGTCCCCGGTGCGGGCGGCAGCTACCCGATGTCACTCCTACCAAATTCGTCCCCGTCGAGGTTGCTCCACACGTAACTCCCGCACCCAGCGCCGCGCCGCAAGTGGCGCGGCCCGCGTCCGTGCCCACGGCGCCCATCGGCGATTCCACCACGTCCGCGCCTGCGCCTGTGGGAGCGACGCCTCTGCCCACCTATCCGCCTGCTGCGCGGGCGCAAGCCTACGCGCCCCCATCTGCACTTCCCGCCGCCGTGGCTTCCACCCCGTCGCTAGAGCCGCGTATGTCAGTGGCCGCTCCGGCGTCCGTGCCGAACACAAAGACGGCTACGAAGACGGATACGCGCATGGTACGTATCGCGCTGGTCTTCATTATTACTGCCGCCTGCGCCGCGCTCCCCGGAGCCAGCAAGTCACGTTTGGATGACGCCTTCTACGCGGTCTTCAATTTCGCCTTTTTCTCGCCATTTGTACTGGCCAGCGTCTTCTGGCTGGCCAGCAGACTGCTGTCTCGGCAGCGCTTCGGGGCAGTGCTGGCGCAGGTGTTGCTCGCTTCTGCCGCGCTGCTGCTGGTGATGCCGATCATCCGGGCGAGCGAGTTGACACTCTTCGCGGGCGTGCAGTCAGATCGCTTCGCCTGGCTGGGGCGCTTGCGTACACATCCTACATTGCTGCTCTGGGGGATCGTCTTCACGCTGGCCTGCGCGCTGCTTGGCTCGCTGCTGGCGCTGCTTCTGGTGCGCTGGGCGGCATCTCAGTCGCGGGACACGAAGGAGAACTTCTTTCTCGCCTATCTCATGCCACTGGCAGGCAGCCTGGGGCTGTTCGTAGTCTTATATGCCACCGCTCTCAGTGTTCCGGCATTTGCACACACCGTGGGCGCGGGGCTGCGCTGGATGACCGCGACTGCCATCCTGATCGCGCTGATCGCCTGCCTGTTGTATGTGCGTGACGTGCGGCGAAGCGCCTGATACAGCGATGTGGCGCACACGATGTGGATTATGCCTGGTGTAGAGCGCAGCGGCGGACAGCTTACGCCGGTACGAGCGCGGGCGCTGGCTCCAGTGTCATGGCGATGCCGTACTTGGGACGCAGCGTGACTCGCGGGCGCGGCACAACCGGAAAGCCAGAGACGAGTTGTGGGGTGTAGCGCTGGAGGATTGTCGCCAGCAGCAGCCGCGCCTCAAGCTGGGCAAAGGGCATGCCGATGCATATGCGCGGGCCGCCACCAAAGGGGAAATAGGCACCGGATGGTATGCTTTCGCCGCGCGCTGGATCCCACCGTTCGGGGCGGAATGTGTCGGGATCGCCCCACACATCGGGGAGGCGGTGGATTACCCACTGGCTGAACAGTACAAGTGTGCCCGCAGGGAAAGTATAGCCTTCCAGGTCGAACGCCTCAATCGCACGTCGTCCTTGTGTCCAGGCGGGCGGATACAGGCGCATGGACTCGGTGACGACCCAATCGAGATAGGGCAGTCGTGCGATGTCGTCCACCGTCGGGTCGCGCCCCGCGAGCACCGTGTGTAGTTCGGCCAGCAGCTTTGCACGCACGGCGGGATGCTCGGAGAGCAAGTAGAAGGTCCATGCGAGGGCGTTGGCGGTGGTCTCGTGGCCCGCCGCGAAGAGTGTCATCGTTTGGTCGCGTACCTGCGTATCGCTGAACGCCGCGCCATCGTCGTCGCGCGCCGCCAGCAGCATCGAAAGCACGTCACCCGTGTCGCGCCCCTCCGCGCGCCGCCGGGTAATCAGCCCGTAGACGTAGGCATCCAGGGTTCTGCGCCCCGCCATGTTCTTGCCATAGGGAGTAAATGGCAGGTCAAGCTGGATGGAAGCGATAGACCAGGGGATCTGGGTGGGATTCTCGATGACCTGCCGGAACGCCTGCCCCAGTTGCGCGTTTTCGGCCTTCAGGTCTACGTCGAAGAGCGCCTTCGCGACGATGCGCAGTGTCAGTTCTTGCATGGCGCGGGCGATGTCTATACGTGCGCCGGATTGCCATTCGTCCAGCATGTCGCACGTATGCCGCACCATGATGTCGGCGTAGCTCTCGACACGGCGCTTGTGAAACGCGGGCTGCACCAGCCGCCGCTGCTGACGGTGGAACTCGCCGTCGGAGGTGAGCAAACCATCACCCAGCAGCCGTCGCAGACCGCGTGCGACCTCGCGATTGGTGAAATTGCGCGGCTGCTCGATCAAGAAGTAGCGTACATGCTCCGGGCGAAAAAACATCACCACCGGAAATCCGGCGAACCGCACCGTGGCGACGCTGCCGAAGGCGCGCTGTGCGCCGCGCACGAACGCCAGCGGATCGCGCCGGAACTGAAACGCATTGCCGAAGTAGGGCAGCCCCTCTGGCCCTGGGGGTAACACCGGTTGCATTGGCCTCTGCCTCCCTGTGTCGTTTGACCTGTTGGCGCACCACCTGCTCGCACACAATGGCGCACCACCTGCTCGCACACAATGGCGCACCACCTGCTCGCACACAATGGCGCAGTAACATGAGCCTCGCCTCACATTTTGGCGCACTGCTCGCGCGAAGTCAAGCACAACGGTACGGGTACGCTACATCGGCGCCGGTATCCAGCAGAGATTGTCCCGTGCGAGAATGCCTTCATCCACCTGCGCCTGCCAGGGAGGATCAGGCATTCCGGGCACGACAACGAGCGTACCGTGATGATTGGTGGGCGAAGGGTCATCGCAGGCGTATGCGAGCAGGTTGACCGTCGCGCCAGCCTGATGCGCCCACGCTGGATCGGTGCATCCTGGGCGGCTCATAGTATCCGCCGGTGAACGCGCGGCGAAACTGGGCGTATGTGAGAGCGCCGCCAGCGCCACCATATAGATCGAAGATTTGCCCGATGCGTTGGCGTTTGATGCGAACGCGAGCAACAGGCTGTCTGGCGACCATGCGGGACGCCAGGATGGAGCATAGCCGGAGAGGTAGCGCGCTCCGGTCCATGGATTTTGCACCGGCAGGCAACCATGCGCGGGTAACGCGACGATGTCATTCAGCCTTCCCGCCGCGCGCTGGAAGGCGAGCCAGCGACCATCAGGCGAACAAGCGGGCCATGCGTCATTCGCCTCGTTCGTCACCTGCTCCTGCGCGCCTGTGTCGGGCGAGAGCGCGACTAGCCCGGCGCTTCCGTTATAGAGCAGCCAGTTGCCATCAGGCGACCAGGCGAGCGTGGAGCATGGCGAGCAATCGCCGACCAACATACGCGGACCGGCGCCGGCGACCTCCAGCCAGCCATCGCGTGTTGCGCTCAATTGCGCCAGCCACAGGCTGGATTTCCCGCCTGCGCCAGAGATAAACGCCAGGATGTGTGTACGCGGCGCATAGACCGGAGAAAATAGTGCCGAAAATACGTCCGCTGTTGCCGGTGTGGGGGTTCCACCTTCCAGGCTTGCCTCCGTGGGCCAGAGGACGCGCCATGCCCCAGTACGCGCATTGACCTCGCCCAGAATGCGCGGCTCGCCGACGACCCACTGCCGCGCAACGAACCACCCGTCCAGGCGCACTGCATCTAGCGAACGTATCCCCAGACCCAGCGGCGCATCGAGAACACCGCGCACGCCGCACGCGAGGATGATCGTCAGCAACGCCAGCGCCACCGCGAAGGTCTGCCGCACCGTGGGGCGCGCGGCCTGCCAGTGTGTCTGGTGTATGTCGCGGCGCTTCGATTCGGGCAGGGCAGGGTAAGTAAGACGATCTGGTGGCGACTGTTGCGCTGAAGCTGGCTCAACCGCGAGCGCACCGGCGTTTGACGCTTTCTTCGCTGCCACCGCGGTCTCGGCATCCCTATGGAGGGCGTCAAGCTTCTCACGTTCGGCGGCGTCGAGCCCCAGCGCTCCAACGATGCGCTTATACGCGGCGACAGGAGGTACGCGTTCACCCTCGTACTTGCGAATCGTGATCGTAACATAGCCCGCTTTCGCGCCCAGTTCTGCCTGTGTGAGGCCCGCACGATCACGATAACTCTTGAGCGCGTTCCAGAACGCGCGCTCCTCACGCGTCTCATCCGCAGTCGTCTCGTCGTCTGTTTTCATGGCCGTGCGCCCCCTTCTGCCGCCCGGTCATCCACCTCTTCGCCTGCGACATATGGTGTCCTCTGGGCACCTGCTACACGCCGCGCGCCGCTATCCCACACCGTCATTTCGCCCGCTGTATCGCTCTAGTATCGCTTGTATCTCTGGAATTTCCGCTGTTCCCACCGCACACTCAAGATGCCAGC
Source organism: Ktedonobacterales bacterium (assembly GCA_030167145.1). GTDB lineage: Bacteria > Chloroflexota > Ktedonobacteria > Ktedonobacterales > JADMIN01 > SMAG-U1939. The sequence continues at coordinate 4,111,452 of CP126532.1, forward strand.
GCGGAACGGGTAGCCACCGCTTCGGGCTGGCGCCGTACCGACCGGGTGGGTACTGCTCTTTCCGCATTTCGCGCCATAGGCCGTATATCACCTTCTAGCGCCGATGGAGCTGGACGCGAACCAGCGGCCGTGGCGAAGCGCCACGGATGCCAACCACCCATACATCAGCCATATATCGGTGACACGAAGCGGAAAGGAGCAACAGCGTATGCCGTATAGCTAATCGCCCTTCCAGGTAGCGAAAGAGCCTGAATCCGCCGGGTACCAGCCGCGCGGCTCAAGCTCTCTCGAAGCGTCTTCCTGGCGCTGCGTTGCGCAGCTCGCGCACATTCCCTCGAATGGTTTTTTCACAGCCTCCACAGGAGTCGCATCAAGCGTATGATACAGATGCTTTCCCGTGGCGCGCAAGTCCGCGCGCATTCACGGCACAATTCTCGCTGTTCTCTCGTTCGCCCACAGCATGCGCGGCTGCGCGCAGTGCGTCGCTGGGTGCTCTCCGCCACACTGGCGGTGGCGCTCGCCAGCGGTGTCTCGCTGCCCGGCCTCGTGGCTTCGCACACCAGCGTGCAGACGGTACACGCTCAGCACCTGCGCGCTGACGGCGGGAGTGGTCCACTGTTTCCCTGCGGCGGTGGGGTTCCCCTGTTCTGTTAGCCGCGTGCTAGCCTCCGGCTAGTCGTGTTGCGCTTGCGCAATTTGATCGAAGTTGTTGATGACGGAGCCATGCGCGGCTCCGTCACTTTTCGCCTGGTCAACTTGGCACGAGACATGATGAGCTAATAGTTTGGCAAAGTAGGCACAGGGAGCGAAGTTGACGCACGAAGAGGTCGCGAAAATCCCTCTTCTGCGTCAGCTTCGTTTCCGCTGTAGAGTGGGGGCAGATCCGGCCTTCTCTTGGCCGAGGTGAGTAGTTTGCCGCGCGTATCGCTCTGTATTATTGCGTAGTGATAGCTCGAATATGCACAATGTGATGAGTCATCCGTTAGAAAGGTTGGGGCGATCACGAATCATCGCGAAAGATGGAGTATGCCAGCTACTTCTCCATCTTTCGCTGATTCTCCGATGCAAGAGTGCCAAGACAGCCACCTACTGGGCAAGAAGGGTAGATTATGCCGGAAGAAATCCCCATCGAGCAATTTGATAGTCTCGAGATGCATGCGGATGTTGACTACTCTGCGACTATAGCCGACATCCTGGGTTCGGCATATAGTTTGATCAAAGAGAAGCGCTACGAAGAAGCGCGTGATCTCATCAAGGCTCATGCCGACCAGCCGATGTCGCGAGCGCAGCGCCTCCGCGTCAATTGGGTGCGGGTGATGGCCGAAATTGGGCTGCAACAACTAGATGAAGCGGAAGAAGCCCTTGGGTGGATGATGCTGACTGCGGTGGAGCTTGAGGCGCGTGACGCGATTGCGTCTGCGGCATTTCTCTTCGGAGAAACGATGCGCGAACACCAGCTTTTCGAGTCGGGTCTTGAATATTTTGAGATGGCGTTGGATATGCTGCATGAGCGCGAGCACTATGACCACGCCTTTGAGCTGGACCTGCTGGCGCTGATTGCCAGCCAGCGTTTCATGCTGGGCAAATATACCGCAGCCGAAGAGGCCGTCCGGCAGGCGCGCGAGGTGGCGCTGCACGTGGCTGATCCCACGCTCTCGCTGGCCAAAGCCGACTGGGTTGGCGCATTGCTCTGCCGCTGGGGCGGTCGCCTGGCCGAGGCGCAAGGTATCGCCGAGCGGCTCTATGGCGTCTACAAGCTCTATAACAGCCGCACGCAGATTGGGCGCATCAGCCTCGTGCTGGCCGACATCCAGATGGACATTGCCGCGCAGTTCAATCAAGGCGCTGCGCTGCGCAAGAAATACTTTGATACGTTGTCCGGCGTCAGCCAGTATATTCTCGACGCCCTCACCATGGCACGCGAGATCGGCGATCCCGGTTGCGAGGGGTTGGCGCTCCTTGCGAATGCTCGCCTGCGTCGCGCATTCGATGCATCTGATGATGTGCTGCCGCTCATTGCCGAAGCCGAACAAATCGCCGTCGAGACGAAGGATGCCGGCCTGTTAGGGCAGGTCTATACCGCGTTTGGTGATGCGATGCTGGCGCGTGGCGACGATCAGGATGTGCAGGAAGCGCGCACGTGGTATACCGAAGCTATCAAGAGGTTGCGAAGCACAGGCGCCATCGCGCTGACCGTTTGGCCGCTACGTGGCTTGGAACGGCTGGACCGGGGTAACGATTAGTCTGCCAAAACAATTTGATACGAGGGAACGGTGGAGGGCAGTATGGCAACGGAGCCTGCGACGCGCGATGAGCAGATACTGACCTTCCCGCCGGGCTTTCTCTGGGGTGTCGCAACCTCATCCCATCAGTACGAGGGCGGCAATACCAACAATCAGTGGTATGCCTGGGAGCAGGCTGGCCATATCAAATCTGGCGATACGTGTGGGCTGGCCTGCGACTGGTGGAACGCCGCCGAGCGCGACTTCGACGCCGCGCAGCGCATGGGGCTGAATGCGCTGCGCCTCTCGCTGGAATGGAGTCGCATCGAGCCGCGCCCCGGCGAGTGGGATGCCCGCGCGCTCGAACGCTATCGCGCCATGCTACGCGCGCTGCGCGACCGAAATATCGCACCGATGGTGACGCTACACCACTTCACCAATCCACTCTGGTTCGAGGAGCGCGGCGCATTCCTCGCGTCCGACGCCATCGAGCGTTTCGAGCGCTACACGGCGCATGCGGTTGAGGCGCTCGGTGATCTCTGCGACTTCTGGTGTACGATCAACGAGCCGAATATCTACAGCATCGTCGGCTATCAGATCGGCGACTTTCCCCCCGGACGCAAAGGCGCAGTTGCCGCCACGGTGCGCGTGCAGGCGGCGATGGCGCGCGCGCATGCCGCCGCCTACACAGCGATCCACCGCCTTCAGCCTGCCGCGCGGGTGGGCTGGGCGCAGAATATCAATACCTTTGATCCCGCGCGGCCAAACTCGCGGCTCGACTGGCGCATTGCGACGCTGATAGATAGCGCCTTCAACGACTTCTTTCCGCGCGCCGTGCGAACGGGCAGCGCGCGATTCCCGTTCAGCCTCGCCGCTGGCGATCTGCGCGCCGTCAAAGACACCTGCGACTTTGTGGGCATCAACCTCTATTATCGCGACCTGATCCACTTCGACTTGCGCTCCGCGACACAGCTTTTTGGACGGCGCGAGGTTGCCCCCGGCGCGCCGCGCAGCGATCAACCGGTCACTGGCACGTGGGGCGAGGTCTATCCCGCTGGCATCGTCCGCGTCGCCGAGCGGGTCGCGCCGCTGGGCAAGCCCATCTACGTGACGGAGAACGGTGTCGCCGACGCCACGGACCGGCTGCGCCCCTGGCAAATCGCGCAGGCGGTGAAGGCGCTGCATGCCGCGCTGGCGCGGGGACTGGATGTGCGTGGCTACTATCATTGGTCGCTGGTAGATAACTTTGAGTGGGCCGAGGGCTGGGCGACGCGCTTCGGGTTGATCGCATTAGACCCCGCGACCCAGGAGCGCACGCCGCGCCGCAGCGCTGAGTTCTACAGCGCAATTGCCCATGCCAACGCGCTCACGCCCGCTATGCTGCGCGCATATGCGCCTACCGCGCTCGCTGAGATTTTCCCAGACTCCCCAGCGGCGGTGGCGCCAGAGACACACTGAGCTGAAAGATTGGCCTGCCTCTTGCCGTATAGAACTATAACCGATGCTGAATCGTACCTCCTTCTGGAATCAGGTGGCTAGCAAACTAGCAGGCGGTAGGCTTCGTCTGCTTCCCTGGGAGAAGTGGCGATGGAGGAGCGCAGCCCAATCACGATACCAGCGCACGCGGCGAAGATCCCGCGCTGGTTGCCCGTCGCGGCCACCGGCCTCGGTGTGACCGGACTTGCGGTGTCGAGCGGCTCGCTGGCGCTGGCGGTCCGCTTCGTGCGCGAGCTATCGCGCCCACATCAAGAGCTAGATGAGTCGCGGATGCCGCCGGATGTGCTGATGCCCTGGACGATGCCGATCACGTCGCCAGAGCCACCAGCCGCACTTCAGCGTTCGCTCCTCTTTCAGACGAAACGCGGCGTGGAGCTTCGCGGCGACTTCTGGGCACAGCCGCGCCCCGCGCCCACTATCGTGCTGTGCCACGGCTATCGTGCCTCACGTGCGCGGCTGCGGCCAGCGGCGGCGCTGGAGTATGAGCACGGGTTTAATGTGCTGCTCTTCGATTTCCGCGGCCACGGCGAGAGCGCACACGCCGAAACCACTGGCGGCATCGCCGAGGTGTATGATCTGGAAGCCGCGATAGCGCTGGCGGCGGAGCAGCCCGAAACGCTGCCGAACCAGATCATCGTGCATGGCTTCTCGATGGGCGCCGCCACTGCGCTGCTGCTGCCGCAGCAGCCGGGCGTCGTCGCCATCATCGCCGACAGCCCCTACGCGCGGCTCGACGACATCCTGCGGCGGATGATTGGCTGGCAACTCGGCGAGGGAACCGCTGCATGGCGTTCACCGCTGCGCCCGCTGCGCCGCGTGATTCCCGCTATCTCGTGGGCGACGGTGACGGCCAGCGACGTGGTGTTTCGCGTGCGCTTCGGTCTGCCACTCTACGCCCGCCCCGCGAGTTCCTTCCAACTGAAGCGCGGTTGGCGCAGCAAGCGCAGCGTATCTTCATCGCACGTGCCCGTGCTGCTGATCCATGCGACACGCGACCCATTCATTCCCATCGCCCATGCGCGCCAGATAGCGGACGCCGCAACACGCGCCTGCGCCCCATTGGAAACCTACTTCGCCGAAAGCGCGATTCACTGCGGCGCCTTCGCCTCCGACCCTCAGCGCTACATCACCGCCGTACTCGACTTCATCCGCCGCAGCCTCGCAGGCGAAGCAGGCCGTTCGCCATCAACTGCCTGGCGCTAGCCAAGTGTTGCTTGTTAGCCCAAGCGATCCAAGAACTCGCCTGGCGTCAAGCTCAATATCGAAGACGATTGGAAGCCCGACTTATCACGGGTTACAATTGCGTCTACCTGGGCATCTACGGCACACGTTATCTGCACGGCATCTTCAAAATCAGCGGTCAGCGAAGTTTTGCCATCCATTGCGCGGCGCAAAATATCTCCATTGACCATGCAGATCGAAAAAGTATCGAGGCAAAGCGCAATGGCGCTATATGCATCCTCAATACCTTTTGCTCGGCGTGCAATGTAGAAGATGTTGGTCACTGTCGTCGCGGCAATGCAGCCTATGATCCGCTCGTCATCAACCGCGCTCCATAACAATTTCGCCTCACCTACCCATGGCTCACGGTTTAGCAGCACATCTAACACGATATTGGTATCAAAGAGCACTCGCTGCTTTAGCCGTACTTCTCCTGCCTGTGCTCCTCCAACCATTGCTCCACCTCCTCATCACTTGGCGCGGGGCGATTTGTTGCTAATAAGCCAAGCGCCCTATTCAGAGTGCGCTCGCGTGGGTGGGAGATCACTGCACTGGGTGACTCAGTGTTGGTGCCACGCGCTTCGGGAAGAATTGTCCGCAGGAGATGAAAGAGAATATCAACCTGTTCTTCCCGTGATAGCTGCTCAATTGTTTTGAGGGCATCTGTATACGCATTGGATGTTTGGGTATCTATGTCCATAGCCATGCCTCCACAAGGATATATCGCACACAGTCTACCACAAAAGAATGCCCCCTTCCCATATCCAGAGGAGGGGGCATCTGCGATGACTCGCGAAGGCGGCGCGCCTACACCGTCTGCGCCACTGTCTCGCCCACGGCGCGGCGCAGCTCCTCCACCTTGTCGGTCCGCTCCCACGGCGCGTCAATGTCCGTGCGGCCAAAGTGGCCAAAAGCGGCAGTCGGCTGATAGATCGGGCGGCGCAGGTTCAGCGTCTGGATGATCCCTGCCGGGCGCAGGTCGAAGTGTTCGTTGACCAGTTCGATCAGCTTCTCATCCGAGACTTTGCCCGTGCCGAACGTCTCGACGAAGACCGAGAGTGGGCGCGCGACACCGATGGCATATGAAATCTGAATCTCGAAGCGGTCGGCCAGCCCCGCCGCGACGATATTCTTCGCCACATAGCGCGCCGCATAGGCTGCCGAGCGGTCCACCTTGGTCGGATCTTTGCCAGAGAATGCGCCGCCTCCGTGGCGAGCCATGCCGCCATACGTATCCACGATGATCTTGCGGCCGGTGAGGCCAGCATCGCCCATCGGCCCGCCGATGACGAAGCGTCCGGTTGGATTCACGTAATATTTCGTGCCCTCATCCAGCAGATCGGCAGGGATCACCGGCTTGATGATGTGCTCGATCACGTCGGCGCGGATCTGCTCATAGGTGGCGTCGTCGGCGTGCTGCGTGGAGACGACGACGGTATCCACGCGGACGGGCTTGCCGTTCGCGTACTGGATCGTCACCTGGCTCTTGCCGTCTGGCCGCAGATAGGCCATCGGACCGTTGTCATCCCATGAGGCGCGGCGCACCTGCGAGAGTTGGCGCGTCAGCTTGTGGGCGTAGCTGATCGTCGCGGGCATCAGCTCTGGCGTCTCGTTGCAGGCAAAACCGATCATCATGCCCTGGTCGCCCGCGCCGATAGCATCTAGCTCTGCATCGGAGAGTGCGCCACTGGCCGTGCGCTCACGATATTCCAGCGACGAACTGACCCCGCGATCAATGTCGGGGCTTTGCTTGCCGATAGAGGTCGCGACGCCGCAGGTGCGGTAGTCGAAGCCATAGCGGGCGTCAACATAGCCGACATTCTTGATGGTATTGCGGACGATGTCGGGGATGTCGGCCCAAGCGGTGGTAGTGATCTCGCCCGCGACGAGGATTAGGCCGGTGGTAGTGGCCGTCTCGCAGGCAACGCGCGAGAGCGGATCTTGCGCGAGTAGGGCGTCGAGCACGCCATCGCTGATCTGGTCGCAGAGCTTGTCGGGGTGGCCCTCGGTCACGCTCTCGCTCGTGAAGAAGGACTTGGGATCGGTCATGAAACTGCTGGACATTGCATTCTTCTTCCTCTCACGAGGCGAAGCGCCGTCGTTTCGCCTCCAGTCGTCAGGGCGCCCACTGGACACCCTGACCGATTCCTCGCTGCGCGAGGCTTATGTGCCAGATTCCCACGCGCCAAGGTACTTGACCTGCTCCGGGGTCAGGGTATCGAGGCCGATGCCCATCGCCGTGAGCTTGAGTCGCGCAATCTCCTTGTCAATGTCGCCAGGGATGGTGTAGACCTTTGGCTGCAACTCGCTGGCGTGCTGGAGCATGTACTCCGCGCCAAGCGCCTGGTTGGCGAAGCTCATATCCATCACACTCGCCGGGTGGCCTTCCGCCGCCGAGAGGTTCACCAGCCGTCCGTCGGCCAGCAGGTAGACATGGCGCCCGCTGGCCAGCGTGTACTCCTCAACGAAGTCGCGCACCGGCTGGTGGCCGCCAGTGGCCAGTGCCTCCAGCGCGGGGATGTTGATCTCGTCGTTGAAGTGGCCGGAGTTGGCGATGACGGCCCCCTCCTTCATCCGCTCCATATGCGGGCCATCAATCACGTGCAGATTGCCCGTGACGGAAACAAAGATGTCGCCAATCGTCGCCGCTTCGGCCATCGGCATCACGCGGAAGCCGTCCATCACCGCTTCGATGGCGCGCACCGGGTCCACTTCCGTGACGATCACGTTCGCGCCCAAGCCCCGCGCCCGCGAGGCGACGCCGCGCCCGCACCAGCCATAGCCCAATACGACGAAGTTGCGCCCCGCCAGCAGCAGATTGGTGGCGCGCACAATCGCGTCTACCGTGCTCTGGCCGGTGCCATAGCGGTTATCGAAGAGATGCTTGGTGTCCGAATCGTTGACCGCCAACACCGGGAAGCGCAGCACCCCCTCACGCTCCATGCTGTGCAGGCGAATCACACCCGTCGTCGTCTCTTCCGTCCCCGCGATGACGTTGGGGATCAGGTCTTGCCGCTCTTTGTGCAGCGACGAGACGAGGTCGCAGCCGTCATCCATCGTCATCTGCGGGCGGTGGTCGAGCGCGGCGTGGATGTGCTTGTAGTAGGTCTCCGTGTCTTCGCCTTTGATGGCGTAGACCGAAATGCCCTCGTCGGCCAGCAGTGAAGCCGCCACGTCGTCCTGGGTGGAGAGCGGATTGCTGGCGCAGAGCACCACGTCCGCACCGCCCGCTTTGAGCGTCATCACCAGATTGGCGGTCTCCGTGGTCACATGCAGGCAAGCCGAGACACGGATACCCTTGAGCGGCTGCTCCTTGATGAAGCGCTGCCGGATCAGGCTCAGCACGGGCATATCTTTGGCAGCCCAGGCGATGCGCGCTTTGCCGCGTGGGGCCAAAGCCAGATCTTTGACGTCACCTTGGACGCCAGAAACAGTTGTCACGAGTCTATACTCCCTCCCCGGCCGGGGAAAGAACGGCGCGGCGCTATGTTGCGTTGCCGCGTCACCATGTTCAGTTGTGCGCCATACGGTTGCGGGCGCTCCGTCGCCGGTGGACGGTTCCCGCGGATGCGTTGTGGCTGGCCCGCGTGTGCGCTGCTCTTCCTGGAAACGACCGGGGATGCCGGGTGCTCCGCAATGCGCTCCTCCAAGCGCGGCAAACGATGCAGAGGTCACGGCGCCGGTGGCAACGCGGGCAAGCCGCGATTCTATGCGTTCCGGCCAGGTATGAAGTGCTGTCAGAATGCCTGAAGCTTCAGGCGGCTACGGTTATGATAACTGCTTGCGGATGCTCCGGATCTACGATGTGCCCTCGAAGTGGGTGAACCCAACAAACTCACGGTAGCGCGCGGCGATGTCGTCGGGCGTGAGTGTACGCAGCCGTTCGACGCTGAAGTCTTCGCAGGCGAACGACCCCAGGATGTTGCCGTGGATCAGCCCGCGCTTATAGTCCAGCGGCGTAAGCGTGCCAGTGGTCGCGCGTTGCCGCGCCAGATAGCCCAGGAAGCCGCCCGCGAAGGCATCGCCTGCGCCGGTGGGGTCGCGCACCTCCGCCAGCGGATAGGCGGGCGCGGCGAAGAACGTGCCGTCGCTGCCATAGAGCAGCGCGCCATACGATCCCTGCTTGACGATCACCATCTGCGGGCCAAGGTCCAGAATGAAGCGCGCGGCGGCGCGCAGGCTGGCCGTATTGGCAATCTGTCGCGCCTCTTCTTCGGCGATCAGCATCACATCCACGCCGCGCATCACGTCAATCAGGTCATCATGCGCCGTTTCGATCCACAGGTTCATCGTGTCCAGCGCGCAGAGCGAAGCGCCGCCCGCGCGGGCTTGGCGCAACACGCCATGCTGCAATTGCGGCTGAATGTTGGCGAGGAATGTGACATGCGCCTGCTGGTAATCGTCCGGCAGGGTCGGCGCGAAGCCCGCGAAGACGCCTAGCTCGGTAAAGAGCGTGTCGCGAGTGTTCATATCCAGATGGTAGCGCCCGCCCCAGCGGAACGTCTGCCCTTCCACCGTCTGCAAGCCGCGCCGGTCTACGCGCCGCGCCTCAAAGTAGTCGAGATAGGGCTGCGGAAAGTCCGTGCCGATTACCGCCACGAGGTTCACCGTATCGTAGAGCGAGGCGGCCATCGTAAAGTGTGACGCCGCGCCGCCCAGCACGTTATCCGCTCCGCCAAAGGGAGTCTCGATAGTATCCAGCGCCACCGAGCCAACAACCGTTATCGCCACATGCGCTCCTTATATACCAAACCACACCCCAAAGTTCAGGGCATCTCAACTCGCAAAAAGTTTCGCCAGGCTCGCCGTAAATGGCGGGCGGGCAATGCCCGCCTCAGTGATGATCGCCACCACATAGCGCGCGGGCGTCACGTCGAACGCGGGATTTGCCACGTGTACGCCCACCGGCGCGAGCGGTGTCCCGCGCACACTGGTCACTTCATCCGTCGCGCGCTGCTCGATGGGAATGCGCTCGCCGTCCGGCAGCGACAGGTCTATCGTCGAACGCGGCGCGACCACGTAAAGCGGCACGTCATGCTCATGCGCCAGCACCGCGACACCATACGTGCCGATTTTGTTGGCGACATCCCCATTGGCGGCGATGCGGTCCGCGCCCACGAACACCGCGCGGATGTTGGCCCGGCGCAGGAAGTGCGCGGCCATGCTGTCGGTAATCAGCGTCAGCGGTACACCCGCGCGCTGAAGTTCCCAGGCCGTCAGGCGCGCGCCTTGCAGCAGCGGGCGCGTCTCGTCCACGAAGACGTGTACCTGCTTGCCGCTCTGGTGCGCGACGAAGATCGGCGCGAGCGCAGTGCCGATACCGCCAGTGGCCAGCGCGCCCGCGTTGCAATGCGTCAGCAGCGTATCGCCGTCGGAGATCAGTGTCGCCCCCAGTTCGCCCATTGCACGGCAGGCGGCGGCGTCTTCCGCTGCGATGGCGTGCGCTTCGCCCAGTAGCTGCGCGGGCAGACCGGCGACGTCGTTTCCTGCGCCGAGATGACGGACGGCAACGGCCAGCAGGCGATCCAGCGCCCAGGACAGATTGACGGCGGTGGGGCGCGTCGCGCGCAACAGCGCGGCAATCTCGCTCAGTCGCACCATCACAGCCTCCGCGTTGATCGCGGTAATCTCGTCCCGGCGCGCCAGCATAGCCTCCGCGTCGCTCTCGACACTGGCGGGCAGCGTATCACGCGCGCCCAGCGCCAGCCCATACGCGGCGGCGACGCCAATCGCAGGCGCGCCACGCACCCGCAGCACGCGAATCGCTTCGGCGACGGTCGCGGCGTCGGTGCAGGTGATCACCTCGCAGCGGTCGGGTAGTAGCGTCTGATCGAGCAGGCGCAGCACAGCGGCGGAACGATCCCACCACAGCGCGCGGGGCACGCCCTCGCGTGTGAATGGCGCGTTGTCATCGGCTGTATCAGGCGTTTGCGCCGGTTTCGCAGTGTGCTGTGTCACAAGTGTTTCTCGGTATTGAGACTGGCTTGAGAACGTGGAGCGACATGCGGCCACAAAAAAAGCTCCTCTCCGGGGGAGAGAAGCCGCAGCGTGCTACAACGCGCCACAAAGGCAAGTTGGGATGCTGCTCATCTCTCAGCGCGCTCGCGCACGCTGCCGGAGTTAGCACCACGCCAGACGCCGTAGAACGTCTGCGGGTTGCCGGGCTTCGTTGGGCCGTTCCCTCCACCCGTCTGGATGAGCCGGATCGCAGTGCGACCCGTCGCAGGGAATTGTACCGCATCCGTCAAGAAAATGTCTTGGGTATGTGCCTGCACGGAGCAATTATCGTGGAATCTCACATTGTTTTGAAGATGCCTCCGACACGTTTGCACAAGCAATGGGTACGAGGCAGGGATGGAGGTACTGCTCTGTCGCCAGGTAGGTAGGCGATTTGCGATAATGTGTCCAATTGGTTGATGGCGTTGCAACGTAGGCGCCTGATGCTGAAAGGGAGTGCGCTCATGAATACCTCAGGGCCAGATCAGCCGGGATGGAACCTCGAACGAATCTACGAAGAGTACAAAACCCCCATTACCAACTACATTTACCATTTAGTCTTCAGCCGCGAGGTAGCCGAAGATCTGGCGCAAGACACCTTTCTCAAAGCCTTCAAGGCCTTGCCCAGGATGAACGAGAGCCTGAAGCTTTCGGCCTGGTTGTACCGGATCGCGATGCATACCGCCTATGACTGGCTGCGCCAGCAATGGCTCAGTAAGTTTAAGTCATGACAAAAACTCGGCTTTGGCATACGCTGGCGGAGGCACACACTACCGGAAAGCAACGGAGGTAGGACGAATGGTGCAACTTCTTGGTAACACTCGCAGTGGTCTGCTAAAATGGCCGCATTCGGGGTGATTGGGAAAGGCAGCCTGGCAGGCTTATGTTACCGCCGTCTCAGGAGTCCGTTCCACCTACAGGGGGGACTGACGACGTCCCAAACCGTCAGACACAGGACCGGGACCGGCGCGAAAGTGCCGGAGGAACCAGCATGGCAACCGGAACTGTGGTGGCGGTGGGCGCGGATTCTGAGCAGGCTGCCAAAGTACAGTCTGAGTCAGTAAAGGAATGCGCGCCGGTGGATGAATCTCAGTCGGCGAAGCAGCAAAAGCACCAGTGGGTCTTTGAGCAGATCTACGAAGAGTACAAAACCCCCATTACCAACTACATTTACCATTTAGTCTTCAGCCGCGAGGTAGCCGAAGATCTGGCGCAAGACACCTTTCTCAAAGCCTTCAAGGCCTTGCCCAATATGGACAAGAGTCTGAAGCTTTCGGCTTGGTTGTACCGGATCGCGATGCATACCGCCTATGACTGGCTGCGTCGGAAGAAACTGATTACCTTCCACTCGTGGCAAGAACTCGATTTCGAGCCTGCTGGTACAGAGATCGCCGACCCACAAGAGATTGTGGGTGACAGAGAGTTGGTCTATGAGGCGTTGCGCCGTATGCCAAAACAATACCGGACGGCGCTGTTGTTGTATCAGCAAGATGGTTTCTCGTATGCCGATATCGCCAAGACTCTGCATATCGCGGAGAGCGGTGTGAAAATGTACCTGTCCCGTGCGCGGCAATCGTTCCGTCAACATTACCAGGCGCTGGAACAGGGGGGAGGCAATGACCAATGAAATGCGAGATGGCCGAGGTAAACCTCAGCGCCTATCTCGACGGTATGCTCGAACCGCAACTCCGTGAGGACGTAGCGTCGCACTTGGCAACCTGCGCCGCTTGTAGCGAGATCCTGGCCGACTATCGTCGTTACAATCAACTCATCACCGACCTGCCGCGCATCTCACCATCTGAGTCGCTGCGCGCACGCATCTTCGAGTCGCCTGAATACCTCGAATTGCTCCGCGATCTCGAACGCAAAGATGCGCGTGCGGCTGCACGTGCAGCCGGGCACTCGCATGGCACTTCGCCGGGCTGGGCGCGTGTCGCGCTGCAAGTCGCCGCTGTGTTCGCGCTGATTGTCGGCTCTGCCCTGCTCATCAAGCAGGGCTTTTTCTCACATGGTTCGTCGACTGTAGCTATTGGCACCCAGACATATGGCAATCCACCACCATCGGGTGTGCCGCTTGCGGCCGGCTTACGTCTGGTCTATGCACACGATGGCGCGATCTGGAGCGCACCTGAGCATGGCGTTGGCGCTGCCCAGCGGCTCACCTCAACCGGCGTTTCCGTGGGCGTGTGGAGCGTCGCGCCGGATGGCAAGCATATCGCTTATGTTGATCTGCGAACCCATACACTGCATATCGTCCGCAGCGATGGGCAGAGCGACCGCAGTATCGCCACACTTCCCGCCGATGCGGCGTCGAGCGCGCTCACGATGATGGCATGGGCGCCGAATAGTCAGCAGCTTGCCTATGTGACGCGGATTGCAGGTGGCGCTGTGCTGCATGTCGTGAACATGAATGGCTCGAACGGGCAGCAGGTGATCCACCAGGGTGGAGACATTTCGTTGCTGACCTGGAGCCAGAATAGCCAGCGCCTCGCGTATGTGTTGCACGGGGCTACGTCTGCCATCCAGACCTATGATCTGGCAAGTGGGCGCGATCAGCAGGTCGCCGCGCAGGCCGACCCGAACGCGATAGCCGCGAAGGTGAGTATACTGGCGTGGCTTGCTGATGCGCAGAATCCGACCTTGACCTGGGCTACCACCGCGACAACTAGCGGTGTGGATAGCGTGTTCAGCATGGCGCTGGGGAGCGCAAGCGCGCAACGGCTGACGCAGGCGGGCACGCGGTTCGCCAGTGCGGCGTTCTCTGCCGCGCGGGGCGGGGGCACGTGGCTCGTCGCGACGAATGGCAAGACCTCCTCACTGTTCACCATCTCGGCGCAGACGGGCGCGACCCAGCAGACGCAGCGTGCAGGCGCACCGGTGAACTGGGTAAGCTGGTCGCAGGATGGCGCTTTCGCGGCCTACACCACCAGCGACGGCCAGTTGAGCTTGTGGACGCCAGGAAATCCACCCGTGGATGTGTTGAGCGGCGTGCAGGCGAATCCGCCGGTATGGTCGCCAGATGGCACGCGGCTGGCGGCGCAGACGGGCGATGGGCTGGTGCTGATGAAGCTGCAAGGCGGTGGCCAGCCGAGCACGGTTACACGGCTGCCGCAGACGGCGAGCCTCGTGGCTGTGGCCTGGGCGCCCGATGACGCGGCGCTGGCGATCAGCACTAGCTCTGGCGTCTTAATCTACTCGCCCGATGGCGCACGCGCGCAAATCGTTGACGCACAGGGCGCGCAAGGCGCACTGCTCAATTGGTCACTTGCCGGATAGTCAATGTCTGAACTATCTCGCGCATTCTTCGCGCCTACCCCTAACGAAACGGAGGTAGGCGCGTTGTTTTATACGAGTTGGTTGGGCCTGGACTCCTCCACCCAAATGAGGATGCACTCCCTGCGGTCCCAAAGCTCACAGTCGTTGTCCCCATGGCGGCTGTGGCGCTCGATCAACTTTATTGCCCTTGGTTTCGGCCAGGGCAGAAGGAAGAGCGTGCTGGCATCCCGCTCTTCCTTTTCTTTTTGCCTCGTGTCCGGCGTCCCTTCCGCTCGCCAGCGCCAGCACGCGGGGGCCAGAGGGCATTACCGTGGCGTGACGCGCATCGGCATGCCACCAGGGATGACGGTGGTGATGAAGCCGAACTCCATTGGCGGCTCCGCGCTGACCGGCGCGAGCTGGTAGCGCCGCAGCACATCCACCGCTATCGCCTTCACCTCGATATTCGCGAAGTTCACGCCGATACAGAGGCGCGGCCCACCGCCGAACGTAACCAGCGCGTAGGGCGTCTTGCGGTCTTCTTCACGCGGCGCGCTGAAGCGGTCTGGGTCGAAGCGCTCTGGCTCGGCGAAGTACTGCGGCATGCGGTGACAGGCGGCAAGCGCCAGGCGCGCCGGGGTACCAGCGGGCAATGTATAACCAGCAAATTCGACCTCAGCCACAACCCCACGCGGCACATTCTGCACCGGCGCATGGAGCCGCCCCGTCTCGCGAATGAATAGATCCAGCGCGTGCAACTGCCGCGCCGCCTCCACCGAGAGGGGCGCATGCCCGCCAGCCAGCAGCCCCGCTAACTCATCTTCCACTCGCTGGCGCTGCTCAGGGAGTGCGGTCAGCAGATAGAGGGTCCACGCCGCCAGGGTCGTCGTCGTCTCGTGCCCGGCGATCAGCAGCACATTCAGATGCCCCAGCACCTCCGTGTCTGTCAGCCCTTGCCCCTGCTCGTCGCGCGCATGCACGATCATGCCAAGCACATCGCGCGCCTGCTCTGCTGGCGTGGCGCGGCGTTCGGCGATGAGCCGCAGCAGCATGGCGTCTAGCTCGTCTCGCGCCGCCAGCGCTTCACGCTCGTAGGCGTCGTAGTCCGCCTGGCTCGCCATGAAGGGGCCGAAGCGCGGGATAAGCGCAAAGAACAGCTTTTGCAAGCGATCCACCTCCGCTGGCTGTTCGATGCCGGCGAGCGCCGTCGCTGCGACATGGAAGGTAATTTCGCGTGCTTCCTGATAGATGTCCACCACGCCGCGTGCGCCCCAGGTGCTGGTATGCTGGGCGACAACCTCTTGTATCAGCGGCAGATAGCGCTCCATGTACGCCGTGGTGAAAGCGGGATTCCACATCTTGCGACTGCGCAGCCACTCGCCATTGTCTTGATTGAGCAGCCCCTTGCCCAGGATGTCACCGATGATTGGCGTCCAGCCCAGGTCATGGCTGAAAGCTTCGCGCTGCGTGTGAAATACCAGCTTGTTCGCCTCCGGCCCGCCCAGAAAGATGATCTCGCTCCCCATCTGGGGTCCACCCAGCACTGGCCAGCGCATCAGCGGCCCGACACGCTCGAACTCATGCGCCAAACGGCTTGGCATGTCGCCAGACATGAAATCTACCGCAGACAACTGCGTGATCGGCGCTTCGCTTAGAGGTTTGCCCATTCGTGTATTCCTTGCTCTTCTATCACTCAATGCAGAGGCCGCGACGTGTGCAGCCGTGGCCGCGCGTCACCTCCTCGCGGATATCGCACTGGCGGGACACGTCGCAAACATCGCGCCCACGCCATAGACCTGTACGCAGAATGGGCGATAGCGTTGCGGCGCGGCGCACTAGCGACAGGTCGCCGTACAGAACGCAGGGACCTGTCGCTGCTCAATTAGTGGCGCCGCACCAACACTTGCGATGGCTCCACAATCACCAACGCATTTTGCAGAGATTGGCCTGCTAGACTCTGCAGTGCTGCCAGGATACCCTACATCCTATCCTCTCGTGGCCAGTTTTGTGGCAACTCGACTAGCATCACGCCAGAGTGCGGGGGTGGAAACTGGCCAGTATCACGTTCTAGGTCGTGGTCCTGAGTAATGAGCGTGGTATCGGCTGTTCGCGCATAGGCGAAGACATCAGCGTCGTGACGTGTCCGTAACCCAACGTCATAGGCATGTTCCGCTTCGTAGACTTCTCTGCGGAGGTAGTTGGTGAGCCTTCTCATCTACCAGGAAGCGCCAGCGAGGCACATTGCTAACTGACGGCATAGACGGTCGTGGAACTGAGCAGGTGCGTGGCATAACTGAGAGCAGCGCGCAACTGATCGGTCGTCAGATGATAGTCTTGCATCACCTCCTCGAAGGAGGATCCGCCAGCCAGTTCCCCTAGAATTACCTCGACGGGCACGCGCGTCCCCGCAATGACCGGACGGCCGTGGACGACCCCTAAATCTAGCGTAATGCCTGGAAAGATTTCATTCGTTATCATGAATCGAAAGCGCCTCTGCGCTAGCCAGTATGGGCGACGGACATACCTGCGCGCAACCATTTCCTTTTGGCGAGGATATCGCAGCCTGATCCGATCACACGGCGGCTTTTGATCGTGCCTCGCTCGCAGACGCCGAAGCTGTCAATGACGCCGTTACGCGCACGGCTTGTGCTGACCCTTGGTTCAGCATACCACTACTATAAATGCCGTCTATGGGCGCGCTATCCCCATAGACGTTACAATACATCGTCACAGAGAAACGAACGGTCTGGATGCTGTCATGGTTGCCGTGCGCGTTCATCATGTCTTGGAGAACCTTGTTCTGCGTATCCGTATCCGCTTGCGCAAATTGCTGACAACTTGAGTGCTCATTCAGCGTGGCGTTGGCGGAACAACTGCGGATAAAGCCCACAACGAGGAAGATAACGAATATGACAACCGCAAGCTTGATTATCGCATTCCATCCTTCACCGATGAGTCCAATGATGATGCCAAGAGCTTTCATGCTAGCGCCCCTCCCTTTCACATGTACATGCTGTACTGGATTACTTATCGCCAAAGACGAATCTGTGGCAGCATCACTAGTAGAAACGTCTGGAATGGAAACTTGTAACGCCACGAGCAAAGCATACGTCAGACTTCGATCACACCTGTTGTCGCGCCATGTTCATCAGAATGAAAACAGGCGGACTAGCTAGATGCTCATTCCGTCTCTCAGCAAACCCGCCGCAATGCTATGTGCTCACACCATCCTGCGCTGCCCTGGTCCTGTGCTACACTATCCCGCAAAGCATCAGAAACCGTGTGTGAGGAGAAGGCCAGATGGTTGCGATAAAGCATATTGCCCCCACGTTTACTGAAGACGATGCCCGCCGTATCGCCGCCGAGCTATACGGCATCCAGGCAGAGCCGCAGGCGCTCCCAGGGGAACACGACCGCAACTTCCATCTGAAGACTGCGGACGGCGCGGAGTATGTGCTGAAGATCTCGCATGCGGCGGAGCAGCGCGACCTGCTCGACCTGCAAAACGCGGCGCTGGCGCATCTGGCCGAGCAGGCTCCCACCCTGGCGCTGCCCCGTGTGCAAGCGACGCTGGCGGGCGAGCTGCTGGCGTCGCTGCCGGGCACAGATGGCGCATCGCATTTCGTGCGCCTGCTCACTTATGTGCCAGGGCGCCTCTTTGCCGTAACCGACCCGCACACGCCCGAACTCTTGCACAGCCTGGGCACGCTGCTCGGCACGATGGACCGCGCGCTGCTCGATTTCAGCCATCCAGCGGCGGACCGGGAATTGAAATGGGATATACCGCGTGCCGCCTGGATTCGCGACTACCTCCACCATATCTCCGCACCTGCGCGCCGCACGCTCGTCGAGCGGTTCCTCGCCGAGTTCGAGCGCGACACGCTGCCGCTACTGCCAGACCTGCGCGCCAGTGTCATCTACAACGATGCCAACGACTACAATATCGTCGTGGATGCGAATGAGAGCGGCCAGCGCCGTGTGGTCGGCGTGATTGACTTCGGCGACATGACCCGTACCACCACCGTCTGCGAGCTGGCCATCGCCCTGGCCTACGCCATGATGGGGAAGCCCGATCCACTGGCGGCGGGCGCGCAGGTGGTCGCGGGCTATCACGCCGCCCTGCCGCTCACCGAGGCAGAGCTAGCGGCGCTCTATCCGCTTGCGCTGGCGCGACTCTGCGTCAGCGTCACTAACTCAGCCTATCAGCAGAGCATTGACCCAGCGAACGAGTATCTTCAGATCAGCGACCGTCCCGCGTGGGAACTGCTGGAGCGGCTCGCGGAGATTCCCGCCCCGCTGGCGCACTACACCTTCCGCCATGCCTGCGGCCTGCCCGCCGTGCCCGCCGCGCCCACAGTCGTCCGCTGGCTCACAGACCACCGCGCTGAGCTTGGGCGGATCGTCGAGCCGGACCTCGCGACCGAGCCAGCCGTCATCTTCGACCTCAGCATTGGCAACCGCGACCTGGGCAACTTCCCCGACTTCGAGGATGCCGACGCCTTCACACGCAATCTCTTCGCGCAGATGGCAGCGTCGCAGACCAGCGTGGGCATCGGCAGATACAACGAGACGCGCCCGATCTACACCACCGACGCCTACAAAATCGCGGGCAACGACGGGCCGGAGTGGCGCACCGTACACCTGGGACTGGATGTCTTCATGGCAGCGGGCGCGCCAGTCTTTGCGCCGCTGGATGGTGTGGTCCACAGTTTCCGCAATAACGACGCGCCCAAGGACTACGGCCCGACGATCATCCTGGAACATACGGTGAATGATGGCTCACTGACCTTCTATACGCTCTACGGCCATCTCAGCCTCGACTCACTTGACGGGCTGAGCGTAGGTATGCCCGTCAGGCGCGGCGCACGCATCGCCAGCATGGGTGATGAAACAGTGAACGGCGGCTGGCCGCCACATCTGCACTTCCAGATCATCATAGATCTGCTAGGCCAAGTGGGCGAATTTCCGGGCGTGGGGCGCCCTAGCGAGCGCGGCGTGCGTCTCAGCCTCAGCCCAGACCCGAACCTGATCGCCCGCATCCCAGCAGAACGCCTCGCCGACGAGCGCATGAGCAGCGCAGCCATCCTGGCGGTGCGCAAGCGACATCTTGGCGGTAACCTGAGCATTTCGTATCAGCAGCCGCTCAAGATCGTGCGCGGCTACATGCAGCACCTCTACGACGAAGATGGCCGTGCCTATCTGGACGCCGTGAACAACGTGCCGCACGTTGGCCACAGTCATCCGCGCGTGGTCCAGGCAGGGCAGCGGCAGATGGCCGTGCTTAACACCAACACCCGCTATCTCCATGAAGACCTGGCACGCTATGCCGAACGGCTCTGCGCGACCCTGCCGGAGCCGCTCAGTGTCTGCTACTTCGTCTGTTCGGGCAGCGAGGCGAACGAGCTGGCGCTACGCTTGGCGCGGACGCATACCCGTCGCAGAGATGTCGTGGTGGTGGATGTCGCCTACCACGGCAACACCGGCGGACTGATCGAGATCAGCCCCTACAAGGCGGAGGGCCAGGGCGGCGCGGGCCTGCCGCCGTGGGTCCATAAGACGCCCATGCCCGACACGTATCGTGGCGCGTACAAGCGCGATGATCCCCACGCAGGCGGGCGCTACGCGAGCGATGTCGCGGCGGCCATCGAACGGGCGCGGGCGGGCGAGCGGAGCAAAGCGGGCGGCGGCAATGAAATTGCGGCGTTCATCTGCGAATCGGTGCTGGGCTGCGGCGGCCAGATCGTGTTGCCGGATGGGTATCTGTCAGCGGCGTATCAGCACGTGCGCGCGGCGGGCGGCGTCTGCATCGCCGATGAGGTGCAGACCGGCTTCGGGCGCGTCGGCTCGCACTTCTGGGCCTTCGAGACACAAGGCGTCGTGCCCGACATCGTGACGATGGGCAAGCCGATGGGCAATGGCCATCCACTCGCCGCCGTCGTCACCACGCCGGAGATCGCCGCCTCCTTCGACAACGGCATGGAGTATTTCAACACCTTCGGCGGTAATCCCGTTTCCTGCGCCATTGGCCTCGCCGTGCTGGATGTCATCGCGGATGAACAGTTGCAAGCGCATGCGCTGGAAACTGGCAATCATCTGTTGGCCGGGCTGCGCGCGTTGATGCCGCGCTACCCGCTCATCGGCGATGTGCGCGGGCTGGGCCTCTTCATCGGCATCGAACTGGTGCTCGACCGCGCGACCCTGGCGCCAGCGGCAGCGCAAGCGGCCTACATCGCCAACCGTATGCGCGCCCGCGGTGTGCTGCTCAGCACCGATGGCCCCTTCCACAACGTCCTGAAAATCAAGCCGCCCATGCCCTTCAACACCACCAACGCCGATTTCCTGCTCGCCACACTTGAGCGCATCCTCGCCGAAGACGATGCCCAGCCGTAGATAAGGTCGTGGTCGTACACGACCAGCGCAGGGCCAACTGATACTGTATGAGGCGGCGTCCGGTGAATGGCGCGGGCGAGATGGTGGGTGAGCAGGCGGCATGAAGGCCACATCTTGCCATTTTCCCCCATCCTTGCCCATACTTAGCTACAGGGTGGCCGTGGCCGCATAGACTGTGCCCCGATGCCAGTTCGTGCCATAGAGCCAGCGCAACGAACGCACAGACGCGCGCACCACGCGCACCGTCTCCTGCCGGGTAACAGCGGCGCGCGGCAGCCTCAAGAATGGAGTGGATATGGCGGGGGCAAGGTCTCAGCGGGCGACGGATGATCTGCCCGCACACACGGAAGTCGTTCTGCGCAATGCGTGGCTGCACCTACGCTACCGCCCATCCGGCGAACTGGTCGTCACACGTGATGGCGACGACCATTCCCTGGTGATCGGCGGCCCGCTGATCGAACTCACTCCGGGCAATATCACGCGGCGGGGTCGCGCCGCCATCGCTTCCCCGCCAGACGATGCTGCCACGCCAGAACCTGAGCCGTTCGCCGATGTGCATGGCGCGGGCACATGCCTGCGCGTGGCGCTGGCGCTGGGTGATACGCCGCTGGCCGTCGCCTGGGTCATCCGCCTGTATGACAACCTGCCTTGTGCCGTCCTGGAACTGACCGCGCGCAACACTGGCACGGAACCGCTGCGCCTGCGACGCATGTTCCCCTTCGCGGCGGGCGCGTGGTGGGCCAAAGACACGCTGCGCCTGGGCGAACGCAGCCACGACTTCTCGGTTTACAAAAGCGGCTGGCAATCCTGGAGCTATGCGGGCGGGCTGCCGCCCGGCACGGGCGATCCACGACCGCGCGTGCCCACCAATGTCGCGTGGCACAGCCCCGGCGGCGCGACCTCGCCGCAGCCCGTTGTGGGGACGGTGGACGTGGTGAGCGAAGCCGCGGGCATGCTGGGCCACCCAGAGCAGACTGAGGCGCTGCTGCTGGGCTTCCTGGGGGCAGAAACTTGGCTCGGTTCAATCTATGCCCAGCGGCGTGAGGGCGCATTCGCCGCCGCCGCGCTTCTGGACGATGCGCTGCTGCCGCCCGGCGCGACACTCAGCGCGCCGCCGCTGGCGCTGGCGCTGGGCGAGCAGACGCGGCTACTAGAGCAGTACGCTGCGCTGGTGGCAGTCGAGCAGGGCGCGCGTGGGTGCGATGCCGTCACGCCGAGCGGGTGGTGTAGCTGGTATTACTACTTCACCGAGGTCACCGAGGCAGCGATCCTCGAAAACCTGACGCAGATGCGCGCGTTGCGTCCCGCGCTGCCGCTTGCGGTCGCGCAGATTGACGACGGCTACCAGACGGCCATAGGCGACTGGCTCAGCGTCAACACCAAGTTCCCATCGGGGATGGCCGCGCTCGCCGAACGCATCCGTGCGGCGGGCTTCCGCCCAGGACTGTGGCTCGCACCCTTCACCGTCGCCGCCAACAGCCAACTTGCGAAGGAGCATCCCGACTGGCTGGTGCATGATGCGCGGGGCAAGCCCGTCTTCGGCGGCCACAACTGGGATATAGACCTCTACGGGCTGGATACGACGCACCCCGGCGCACGCGACTGGCTGCGTCAGCTCTTCACCACGCTGGTGCGCGAGTGGGGCTATGCGTATCTCAAACTGGATTTCCTCGTCTCTGGCGCGCTCCCTGGCCAGCGCCACGATGCGACGGCCACCCGCGCCAGCGCGCTGCGCGATGGCCTGCGGCTGATCCGCGAGGTAGTCGGCGACGAGGTGTTTCTGCTGGGCTGTGGCTGCCCGCTGCTCAGCGCCGTGGGCATCGTAGACGCGATGCGCATCGGTCCGGATAGCGCGCCCTACTGGGGGCCGCGCTACAAAGGCGTGCCCATGCCCTTCAATGAGGGGTTCGCACTCCCCGCGCAGGAAGGCGCGATCCGCAATACGCTCACCCGCGCCTGGACCCATCGCGCGTGGTGGCTCAACGATCCCGACTGCCTGCTGGTACGTGAGCGCGAATCCGAATTGACGCTGGATGAGGTGCGGTCGCTCGCCACGGCCATAGGGCTGACCGGTGGCATGGTGCTCGCCTCGGACCGGCTGGCGGAACTGAGCGCCGAGCGTGTGGATCTGCTCGCGCAATTGCTGCCACCGATGCCGGAGTGCGCGCTGCCCGTCAACAGCTTCGACTTCGGCATCCCCGAACTGGTGAGCGTGCGCATCCAGCGGCCCTGGGGCGAGTGGCTGCTGGCCGGCGTCTTCAATCGCACCGATGGCGAGCGCACGGTGGCGCTGCGCTGGGCCGACCTGGGGCTGGCAAGCGGCACATACCACGCGGCAGAGTTCTGGTCGAAGCAGTATCTTGGCGCTTCGAGCAGCGGGATCGAACTACGGCTCGAAGCGCATGGCTGCGCGGCGCTGGCGATCCACCGGCAGAGCGACGCGCCGCTGCTGCTCTCCACGAGCTTCCACATCGCGCAGGGAGCGGTGGAGATTGCGGCGTGGGATTACGACACAGAGGCGCGGACGCTGCGCTGGCGGGCGGAGATTGGCAGGCGCGCGAGCGGCACGTTCATGCTGTGGCTGCCCGACGACCTGACGCCCCATACGCTCAGCAGCACGGCAGAGCGCGCGAGCTGGCGGCGCGAGGTGACGGGCGAGATCGTCGTCACCGCGTGGATTGTAGATCACGCGGACTTCGTAATGGAACTGGAAGATAGAGACAGGCGGTAATCCATGGCGAGCGATGCTGACAGCGGGCAACCCACCGTAGGGGTGTCCGGTGGACGCCCGCCGCTGATCGTGGGCATCAGCGGATCGAGCGGGGCGCTGCTGGCCCGACGCACGATGGAGGTGCTGGGCGAGCTAGGCGTGCCGGTGCATCTCACCTATACGCGCGCCTGCCGTCAGGTCTGGCCGGATGAGGTTGGCCACCCGCTCGCCGACGACCTGGCCGTGTGGAAAGAGCGCTTCGCGACGCGTGTCTTCAACCCGGAGGACTTCCGCGCGCCGATGTCGAGCGGCAGCTTCGCGACGATGGGCATGCTCGTCGTACCCTGCTCGATGCGTACCGTGTCGGCGATTGCCAACGGCCTGTCGTCGAACCTGCTCGAACGCGCCGCCGATGTGGTCATCAAGGAAGCGCGCCCGCTGGTGCTGATGCCGCGCGAAGCGCCGCTTTCGGCGATCCATCTGGAGAACATGCTGAAGCTGGCGCGGCTGGGGGTGCGCATCGTGCCGCCGATGCCCCAGTTCTACCTGCATCCGCAGACCGCCGACGAGATCATAGACCGCATCGTGCGCCGCACCCTGGCCGTGCTCGGCCTAGCAGAAGCGCTGCCCGCCGAACTGCGCTGGCGCGGCGACGAGGAGTAATCTCATGCGCTAGCGCACGTCATGTCCCGCACCAGTGAGCGCCGCGCGTGCGCGTGGCAGGTCCGCGCTCTGGATGAGGAGGTAATCGGTATCATACGTCGCCACCGCGAACACGCTGATACCCACATGCGCCAGCGGCGCGGCCAGCGCGACCATCACGCCAGTCAGCGCGAAGTCCAGCGGCCCTTCCACCTTCAGGCAGCAGTAATCGGAGACTGCCTGCACGCCCGTGGGCACACGTGCCTGAGGACAGACGATGGATAGCTCATCCGCTGTGCGGGTGATGCTCACGAAGTCGCCGTGCTCCACCTCCGCTGCCCATGCCGGAAGCGGCGCGTCCGGCGGCAGGCGGCAGATGGCGAATAGCTCTGGCAGCAGGATGAGGGCTAGTGTGGGCTGGCTCATAGCGCGCGTTCGTTCCCTCTCTGAGGTGACTTTGACGTAACTATGACGAGCGCCGAGCATCGGCCGTGCTGGCGGTTCGCAATAGCTCTTGGGCCAGCTCGCCGACTAGATCGTAGCGGCCATACGACGGCATCAGATAGCACCCCTGAATCAGGCGACGGTCGCGGGCCTGGGTGATCACCTCATGGGCGAGCGCGATGCCCACCTCGCGGCCACGGTCGCCCGCCGCGCGCATGCGTGCGCGCACGGCGTCGGGGATGCTGATGCCGGGCACCTCGTTGTGCAGATATTCGGCATGCTTCGAGCTATGCAGCGGAATCATGCCGAGAATCAGCGGCACGGGGACGGGGCCAAAGGTAGTGAGGAAGCGTTCCAGCGGTTCCAGGTCGTAGATGGGCTGGGTCATGATGTATTGCGCGCCGGCATCGAGCTTGGCGCGCAGACGGCGCAACTCTAGCTCGGTTTCGGTGAGATGCGCCTGCGGGTGGGCGCTGGCGGCGCGTGTCTCGTGCCTGGCGGTGGGCAGCTTGCGGCGCGAGCGTTCGCGTTCGATGTCAATGGCGGTGTCTTCCATGTTCAGGTTGAGCGCCGAGCCGATATGGAACGCGGCGTTCATGCCCAGCGATGCCCCCGCTGCGTCGTGCCCGGCGTTCATGCCGCGCAAGATGTCTATCAGACCCACGGAGTCTACATCCCAGACGCCGGTGAGGTTGGGGTAGTTGCCCGCGTGCAGCGGATCGCCGGTGAGAGCAAGAATGTTGTGGATGCCCAGGGCGTGCGCGCCGAGCAGGTCGGATTGCACAGCCATGAGATTGCGGTCGCGGGTGGTGAAGTGGATGATCGCTTCCAGGTCCAGCGCGTCGCGCAGCAGGCGAGCCATCGCCATGCAACTCATACGCACACGCGCCATCGGGCTATCGGCGATATTGACAAAGGTGACGCCCATGTTCTTGAGGTAGGCCGCGCCGTCGAGAATCTTGGTGGGGTTGAGACCCTTGGGCGGGTCAAGCTCGATGCTGACGACAAAGCGCCCGGCCTCTAGCTCCTGGCGGAAGCGTGTCTGTGGCGCGGAGGCTCCCATGTCAACCGCTTCCGTCATCACCGGCGGTGCGGAGACCGGCGCGGCGACGGGCCAGAGGGTGGGGGCGCTATCGGGCAGATAGCCCGCGAGCGCCTCATGCATCGCGGCGATATGGTCCGGCGTGGTGCCGCAGCAGCCGCCGATGAGGCTGACGCCGGCATCGGCGAACTGGCGCGCGTAGTCGGCGAAGTAGTGGGGAGTAGAGACGTAGAGGAAGCGATTTTCGACGCGGGTGGGCAGGCCCGCGTTGGGCTGCGCAGAGAGCAGCACTGCGCCCGCGCCTAGCGACGCGAGGCCACCGGACATCTCGCGAACGGCGTCGAAGGCGCCCGCCGGGCCGATGCTACAGTTCGTGCCGACCACATCCACACCCAGCGCCGCCAGCGCCAGCGCGGCTTCCGTCGGCGTCGCGCCAGCGGTGGTCTGTCCCTCTTCGGTGAAGGTCATCTGCGCCACCAGCGGCAGCCCACCAACCTCACGCGCGGCCAGCGCCGCCTGGCGTAGCTCGGCCAGATTCGAGAACGTTTCGAGGATGATGAGGTCCACACCGCCCTCTACCAGCGCCTCGATCTGGTCGCGAAAGAGGGTGCGCAGCGTGGCGAGTTTCTGTTCGTCGCCAGGGCCGATGTTCAGAAGGCCAGAGGGGCCAACCGCGCCCGCGACGAAGACCGGCTGCCCGGCGATCTCGCGCGCTTCGCGGGCAATCTGCGCGGCGCGGCGATTGATGGCGCGGGCGGACTCGGCGAGGCCATAGGCGCTGAGTTTGGCAGTATTCGCGCCGAAGGTGTTGGTCTCGACAACCTGCGCCCCCGCGCGGATGTAATCGCGGTGAATCTCCTGCACCAGTTCTGGCGCGGTCAACACCAGTTCGTCGAAGCAGCGCCCATGCGTGCTGTGTTCGGGAGCGCGGGCGTAGAGCATGGTGCCCATAGCGCCATCGCAGAGCAGCGGCCCCTGGCGCAGACGGTTCAGAAATGGTTCGCTCATATGCTCTACTCCTCAATAAAAAGGCTTCCGCTTCCTGATGGCAGGTGCGTTATGGATGCGCAGGTACGCAGGCAACGGGACGCCGGGAGATATGTCCATCGTCACATCCAGCGGACGGCAGGCGTGTCGGCGTCATCTTCCCTGTTAGAGTCGCAGCGGCGGCGGCGCGTTTCGCGAGTATTGCTCTATTGTACGTGATCTTGCTGGTGACGGTGAGGGTGGACCACATCGTAGACCCGTAGGCTGCTTGATAACCTGGGCGGCTGAGTCATATAATGCACTGTTGGCGCTGGATATGGGTGCCAGAGCACCAGGGAACAGGACAGGAACGGCACAGGATATGACGCGCGTGGTTGTGGGCATGAGCGGCGGGGTAGATAGCTCCGTAGCGGCGGCCCTGCTGCAGGAGCAGGGCTATGATGTCGTGGGCATCATGCTGCGGCTATGGTCCGAGCCAGGGAGCGAAGAGGGCGACGGCGTCGAGAACAAGTGCTGCTCCCTGGAGTCGCAGTCAGATGCGCGGCGGGTGGCGGCGCAACTGGGCATCCCCTTCTATATCGTGAACGTCGAGCAGCCATTTCAAGAGCAGATCGTAGACTACTTCTATGATGAATATGCGGCAGGGCGGACGCCGAACCCGTGCCTGCGCTGCAACCGTTTCATCCGCTTCACGCTGCTGCTAGAGCGCGCGCTAGCGCTGGGCGCGGACTACCTGGCGACGGGGCACTACGTGCGCGTGGATAACGATCTGGCGACGGGGCTGCGGCGGCTGCGTAAGGGCGCGAGCGACGAGAAGGATCAGTCCTACGTGCTGCATGTGCTCTCGCAGCAGCAGTTGCGGCATGCGCTGTTCCCGCTGGGGGAGTACACCAAGCCGCAGGTGCGGGCGATGGCGGCGGAGCGCGGGCTGCCGGTGGCGACCAAGGCAGAGAGCCAGGAGATTTGCTTCGTCGCGGCGAATGATTACCGGGGCTTCATGCGGCGCTATGCCGAATCTACTGGGCGTGCGCTGCCACAGGCGGGGCCGATTGTGGACGAGACGGGGAAGCAACTTGGCGAGCATGCGGGGCTGGCGCACTACACCATCGGGCAGCGCAAGGGGCTAGGCGTGAGTACACGCGAGCCGTTGCACGTGCTGAAGCTGGACGCGGGGCGCAACGCGGTGGTGGTGGGTCCGGCGCGGGCGCTGGAACGCGAGACGTTCACCGTGAAGGGCACGACCTATACGGCGGGCGCGGCGCCGGTAGCACCGTTCGATGCCGAGGTGAAGGTACGTTACAAGGCGCAGCCGGTGGCGGCGCATGTGACCCCGCTGCCGGAGGGACGCGCCGAGGTGCGGCTGGCGCAGCCGCTGCGCGCGATCACGCCGGGGCAGGCGGCGGTGTTTTATGGCGGCGCGGCGGGTGAGGTGGTGCTGGGCGGCGGGCTGATCGAGGAGTGAGGGTTTGGCATGCTCGCCCCCACGTGGGCATAGATAGCGATATAATACGCCTGTCATGTCGGTTACGGCTGAGTCGTGGGCGTGGGGTTCCACGGCTAGCCGTAGATTTACGATACGTGTGAAAGGAAGGCGTGACCGGCGCGGCGTCTCGCGGAATAGGGCGAGATGGCGGCCTCCGGCCCGCACCTATGGATCAGAGCCACATCCGCAATTTTTGCATCATTGCCCACATAGATCACGGCAAGTCCACGCTGGCTGACCGTCTGCTTGAGTTTACGGGGACGGTCTCGAAGCGCGAGATGACCGAGCAGGTGCTCGACCAGATGGACCTGGAGCGCGAGAAGGGCATTACTATCAAGGCGCAGGCCGTGCGGATGCGCTACACCGCGAGCGACGGCAAGGACTATGAGCTGAATCTGATTGACACTCCGGGACACGTAGACTTCAGCTATGAGGTGTCGCGGAGCCTGGCGGCGTGCGAGGGCGCGATTCTGGTGGTGGACGCGACCCAGGGCATCGAGGCGCAGACATTGGCCAACCTCTATTTGGCGCTGGAAGCCGACCTGGCGATCATCCCCGTCATCAATAAGATTGACCTGCCCAGCGCGGAGCCAGAGAAGGTCTCACGTGAGATCGAAGACGTGATCGGCATCGCCAGCGATGAAGTGGTGCTGGCGTCGGCGAAGGAAGGCACTGGCACGGCGGACATCCTGGAAGCGGTGGTCAAGCGTGTGCCGCCTCCCCACGGCGCGACCGATGAGCCATTGCGGGCGCTGGTTTTTGACTCCAAGTACGATTCGTACAAGGGCGTGATCGCCTACGTGCGGGTGATGGACGGCACGATTAGCCGCAACTCGCGGATGTTGATGATGCAGACCGATAGCCGGGCGGAGGTGCTGGAGGTCGGCTACTTCAGTCCGGGGCTGGTCTCGGCGGGGCAGCTTACGGCTGGCGAGGTCGGCTACATCGCGACGGGCTTCAAAAATGTGAAGGATTGCCAGGTCGGCGATACGGTGACACTGGCGAACGAGCGGGCGCTGGAACCCCTTGCGGGCTACCGCCCAGCGAAACCGATGGTGTTCGCGGGCATCTTCCCGGTGGAGGGCGACGACTATCCGCTGCTGCGCGATGCGCTGGAGCGACTGCGGCTGAATGACGCTTCGCTGGTCTTCGAGCCGGAGAACTCGATTGCGTTGGGCTTCGGCTTCCGCTGCGGCTTCTTGGGGCTGCTGCACATGGAGATCATCCAGGAGCGGCTGGAACGCGAGTATGACCTGGATATTCTGATGACCGCGCCGAGCGTGGAGTATCGGGTCACACGGACCAACGGCGAGGTGTTTGATATTCACAATCCGTCGGAGTTGCCGTCGCCGAATGAGATGGAGAAGATCGAAGAGCCAGTGATGGATATTTCAATCTTCACGCCGTCGCGCTACATCGGGGCAATCATGGATCTGGTGACCTCGCGGCGCGGCGTCTTTCGCAATATGGCCTATATCGAAGAAGACCGCGTCCATCTGACCTACCGCATGCCGCTGGGTGAGATGATCGTGGACTTCTATGACCAGCTTAAGTCTCGAACGCAGGGCTATGCCTCACTGGACTACACATTCCATGATTATGATGAGTCGGATCTGGTGAAACTGGATCTGCTGGTGAACGGACAGCCGGTAGACGCGCTTTCGATGATTACGCACACGAGCAAGGCGACCCAGCAGGGACGCCAACTGGCCGAACGGCTGAAGGAGTTGATTCCACGGCAATTGTTCGAGGTGCCGATACAGGCGGCGATTGGCAGCCGGATCATTGCACGCGAGACGGTGAAAGCGATGCGGAAAAACGTGCTGGCGAAGTGCTATGGCGGCGACGTGACACGCAAGCGCAAACTGCTGGAGAAGCAGAAGGAAGGCAAGAAGCGGATGAAGCGCGTGGGCAGCGTAGAGATCCCGCAGGAGGCGTTCCTGGCAGTGCTGAGCCTGGGCGAGGAAGGGTAGAACGAGCCGGAGACAACAAAACAGGACCAGCCCGCGTCGACCGGTCCTGTTGCGTCCCACTGAGGTGAGTGGTGAAGCGGACGTTCCATGCGATGCATGGAGGCGAGGCCGTCGCAGCGCGCCTTCCCGTCCGCCGGGTCCACGGGTTATACTGAGCGGATCTCAAATGATTAGCCACGCATCTGTAAAACAGAGTCTTCTTTGCGCGGATCGAGGTCCGGAGTCTCAGACTTCCGTCTTCCCTGTTCTGCCCGCCTCTACGGGCACTCTCTGTCGATCTGATATACCATTCCCAGTATCCGGATCGGCTTTTTCAGTTGGATGAAGATTGGCTCGTTCATCAAGAACATAGGTTCGGTCTCCTTTCCCTAGTTCTCGAGGCACGTGGCTTTCGCCTTCAGGGTGTCCCCTTTCGGGAACACTCGAAGCCTAACACACAAGACCCACTATGTCAAGCGTCTCTACGGCAGAGTTGGGAATCTGCGCGGAATGTGTGGCGACTGTGAGCCGGACCTGCACCCTACACAGCATGGAGTGCGGCAGGGCATGAGTTGCGGCATGGGCTGGCACGCGTTCCTTGACGTGGCAGCGGGCGGGGCGATACACTGTGCGCTGAATGACGATTGCCCTGGACAAACCAACGAGCAGAGGCTGATCGGGAATAGTACGCGAACGTGGACCCACAGAGCGAGCCGGAAGGGTGCAAGCCGGCGGGGTCGCGCCGCTGAACCGACCCGTGAGCCGCGACCGAATCCCGCGCGAATGGCATGTGTCGTGAGACGTGGGCAGAAGGCCGCCGGTGGTTCCCCGTTACCGTGGAACACCGCACCGCCATGCGAACATGTGGGGCCGTGTGGGCAGAGTGGGGCGCGCCGCGCGTGAACGCAAAGCAGCGTAGCGTGCCCAAGCGAGGTGGCACCGCGGGAGTATGTACGCCCGCCCTCGGAGGAGGAAACTTCCAGGGCGGGCTTTTTGTTGTGTATGTGCTGGGCGCGGGCGTTACGGATCCAGCGCCGAGGGAGGGCCGCGAGATGGCTGATGAGAGCAAGTTTGTCGAAGACCTGGCGGAGAAAGACGACTTTGCGCAGTGGTATCTGGATGTGGTGTATAAGGCGGGGCTGGCCGATGAGTCGCCGGTGCGCGGTTGCATGACGATCAAGCCGTATGGCTATGCCCTGTGGGAGCATATGCAGCGGGCGATGGACGACCGGATCAAGGCGACGGGGCACGAGAATGCGTATTTCCCGCTGTTCATTCCGTCCAGCTTTCTAGCACGCGAGGCAGAGCATATCGAGGGCTTCGCGCCGGAGGTGGCGGTGGTGACGCATGCGGGCGGCGAGGAGTTGACCGAGCCGCTGATCGTGCGCCCGACCTCGGAGACGGTGATCGGCCACATGTACGCGAAGTGGGTGCAGAGCTATCGCGACCTGCCGCTGCTGTATAACCAGTGGTGCAATGTGGTGCGCTGGGAGAAGCGAACGCGCCCGTTCCTGCGGACGACGGAGTTTCTGTGGCAAGAGGGACACACGGTTCACCGGACGGAAGACGAAGCGGAGGCAGAGACGCTGCTGATCCTGAACGATGTGTATTATGACTTTTTCGTGAAGGAACTGGCGATTCCGGGTATTCGCGGGCTGAAGAGCGAGAGCCAGAAGTTCCCTGGCGCCCTGCGGACCTATACCGTCGAGGCGATGATGGGCGATGGCAAGGCGCTGCAATCGGCAACGTCCCATAACCTGGGCCAGAACTTCGCCCGGAGCTTCGATATTCAGTTTCAGGATGCGGATGGCCAGGTGAAGACGGCGTGGACGACCAGTTGGGGCGCGAGCACGCGCATGGTCGGCGGGCTGATTATGGTGCATGGCGATAGCGCGGGGCTGCGGATGCCACCACGAGTCGCGCCGATTCAGGCGATTGTGGTGCCGATCTGGCGCAAAGAGGCGGAACGCGAGGCAGTGGCGGCGCTGGTGGCTGAGGTGGAGGCGGCGCTGAAGGCCGTGGGAGTGCGGGTGAAGGCGGATTGGCGCGAAGAGCGGCCCGGCTTCAAGTATAACGACTGGGAACTGCGTGGCGTGCCGATTCGTATAGAGATTGGGCCGCGCGATGCGCAGAACGGGCAGGTAGTGCTGGTGCCGCGCACCAGTCGCACCGCGAAGGAGACGGTGAGCAAAGATGGCGTGGCCCGCCGTGTGCCAGAGATGCTGCAAGAGGTTCACCAGGCGCTATACGACCAGGCGCTGGCTTTCCGGCAGAGCCGCACCTATCAGGTACAGAGCTACGAGGAATTTCAGGAGATTCTCGCCGATAAGGCGCGACTGGGATTCATCGAGGGCTGGTGGTGCGGCGACGCGCAGTGCGAAGCGGAAGTGAAGGCGGAGACCCAGGCGACGATTCGTTGCCTGCCGCTGGAGCGCCCAGATGGGTCGGGGCCGTGCATCCACTGCGGGAAGACGGGCAGCGCATGGGCGGTATTCGCCAAGGCCTATTAGCCGTTTAGACGCATATGAACATGCCGCTGGCAGAACCCGGCGACACACTGTATAATCCGGCACGCGCCGCCTTTCACGCTTGATTCGAGAACACATAGCGCGCACGAGGCGGCGCACCAAGGAGCCATGTAATGAAAGTCGTGATATTGGGATGCGGGCGCGTGGGCGCGCGACTGGCGCGGCTGTTGCTGAACGCGGATCACGAAGTGACGATGATTGACCAGAATGGCGAATCGTTCCGCCGCTTGGGAAGCGACTTCCCACGCGAGGCCACAGTGCTGGGCGATGGCACGGATGAGGATGTGCTGAAGCGGGCGGGAATCGAAGAGGCGGATGTGTTTGTGGCTGTGACAAACGGCGACAACCGGAATATCCTCGCGGCGCAGGTGGCACAGCATTTGTTTCAAGTGCCACGGGTGATGTGCCGGATCTACGATCCCATCCGGCAAGAGACGTATAACACGATGGGATTGGAGAGCATCTGCCCGACGATTGTGGGAGCGAAGCTCTTTCATGATGCGTTGCTGAATCCGGTCACGCGCAGTAGTTCAGTGATGCATTCGCTGGCGCAGGGGCGCAGTGTGCCGATGACCCCGATGGATCACACGGCCAGCCGCCAGCCATAAGCAGGTACACGATAAGAGGACAGGCATGTATATTGTCATCGGTGGGGGCGGCCAGGTGGGCTATTACCTCGCCAAGGGACTGCTCGAACAGGGCCATGAAGTGTTGCTGCTGGAGAAGGACAGCCGCCGGGTGCGGCAGCTCAGCGAAGAGCTGGGCGCGGCGGTGACGCAGGGTGACGCCTGCGAGGCGCGCACGCTCGAAGACGTGGGGACGGAACGGGCGGGGCTGGTGATCGCCGTGACGGGCGAAGATGAAGATAATCTGGTGATCTGCCAGCTTGCGAAGGCGCGCTTCAAGGTGCGGCGGACGGTGGCGCGCGTCAACAATCCGCGCAACGATGAACTGTTCAAGCGGCTCGGTATTGACGTGACGGTTAGCCCAACGCGGACCATCTTGCATATGATCGAGGCGGAGATTCCGCATCATACGCTGGTGCCGCTGATGACGCTGACCCAGGCGGGGCTGCGGTTGGTGGAGGTGACGGTGCCCGATGACTCGCCTGCGGCGCAGAAGACGCTGAAGGAACTGAATCTACCAATTTCGGTGAATCTGGCGCTGGTGGTGCGCGGGACCGAGAATATCACGCCGTCGGGTGATACGCTGATCTTGCCGGAGGACCGGATCTTCGCGCTGGTGACGGTGGATGGCGAGGCGGCGCTGCGCCAGACATTGCTGCCGGAGATGGTGTAGGAGAACGGTGGACGCCGTAAGGGGTTAGCAGCGTCCACCGCAGTGTGGCCTGATGGCTACGATAGCCTACGGCTGTGGAGTAGGCGGCTGGCTGGTGGTGGAAGGCTGGGCGGATGGTGGTGTAGCAGCGGTATCGGTCGCCGGTGTGGAAGTGGCGTCGGCTTTTGGCGCAGTGGTAGCATCGGTAGCCGGTGCGGCAGGTTTGGCTGCCGTGGTATCGGCGGATGCGGTGGCTGGCTGGTCGCTGGGCGCGGTGACGCGGGCAGCCGTGACGCCTTCGTCGGTGGCGACGGCGGTATAGACGACATCATCGCCAGCTTTGAGTTGATCCGCAATGTCGTCTCTGAGCGCTTCGGTGGCGACTTTCGCGCCGTAGTCTTGTAGCTCGGTGGCCATCCGCTCGACCCACTGATGCTCGATGACGGCGATGATGGCCGAGGTGCTGGGCTGGAGTCCCTTGCCGATCTCGCGGAGCTGGTCATCGGGGAAGCCGGCGTCGTGGAGCTTGGCGGCGAGCGCGCCGATGGCAGCGCCACCAACGGTGACCCAGCCAATGGGGCCAGCGATCAGGCCGGCGACCGCGCCGATGATGCCACCAGCGACCGCGCCCTTGCCCGCGCCCCAATCTTTGGTTTCTTTGAGACGGAGCTTGCCGTCACTATCCTTTTTGAGTATGGCGGCATCCTTGATGCCGATGAGATGCTCCCTGCCAAGCTCCTTCATTTGCTGGAGGGCATCTTCCGCGCCGTCTTCGCTATTGAAGGCGGCAACAATGACCTGAACAGGCACCTGCACGTCACTCATAACCTCTTCTCCCTTTCGGAAACGCGGGACTTTCGGGAGTCCGCCAGGGCGTGAGGCGTCGTTAAGTGCAGAGCCACACGCTGAGGTGTGGCTGATTGCATGGAGTGTGCCAGGGGCATTTCAGGGCGCACGCCGTGCGCCCCTAAAGCAGGTTGAGGCGGATGAAAGCAGTGTCTATATGGGTGAGGTAAGCATGCGGATCGGCGATGGCGTCGAGCGCGTCGGGGGTGAGATGGGCGGTAACGTCGGGGTCAGCTTTGAGCATGGCGAGCAGCCCCGTGCCCTGGTCTTCGTTGCGCCAGACTTTTTGGGCGTTACGCTGCACGAGCTTATAGGCTTCCTGCCGATCCATGCCGGAGTCCACCAGCGCGAGGAGGATGCGCGAGGAGTAGATGAGGCCACGGGTGAGGTCGAGGTTGGCGCGCATGCGTTCGGCGTCTACTTCCAGGCCGGCCATCATGTCGTTGAAGAGCCAGAGCATGTAGTGCAGGGTGGCGGTGGCGTCGGGGAGGATCATGCGCTCGGCGGAGGAGTGGCTGATGTCGCGCTCGTGCCAGAGGGCGACGTTTTCCATTGCGGTGACGGCGTAGCCGCGCAGCACACGCGCCAGCCCGGTGACACGCTCGGCCTTCTCGGGGTTGCGCTTGTGGGGCATGGCAGATGATCCCTGCTGGTTCGCGCCAAACGGCTCGAAGGCTTCGCCCAGTTCGGTGCGCTGAAGGTGGCGCAGTTCCAGGGCCATCTTGTCGAGCGAGGCGCCGATGAGGGCCAGCGTGGTGACGTAGTGGGCATGGCGGTCGCGTTGGATGATCTGCGTGGAGACGGGCGCGGGGCGCAAGCCAAGCTGCCCGCAAACGTACTCTTCGATCTGCGGCGGGACGGTGGCATGCGTGCCAACCGCGCCAGAGATCGCGCCGACGGCGATGTCGTCTATGGCGGCGTCGAGGCGGGTGCGAGCGCGGCGCAGTTCGTCTACCCACATGGCGAGCTTGAAGCCAAAGGTGGTAGGTTCGGCATGGATGCCGTGGGTGCGACCCACCATAAGGGTTTCGCGGTAGCGCACGGCAGCCTGAGAGACCGTTTCGAGGAGGGTGTCGAGCGCTTCGCGCAAGAGACTGCCCGCCTGGAGAAGCTGGACGGCGAGCGCGGTATCGAGCACGTCGGAGGAGGTGAGGCCAAGATGCAGAAAGCGTCCTTCGGGGCCGAGACCTTCTTGCACGGAGCGGAGGAAGGAGATCACATCGTGGTGTATCTCGCGCTCTAGTTCGTGGGCGCGATCAAGGTCGTAGGCGGCGGCGCGAATCTTCTCCATGTCTTCGGGCGAGATGACGCCTTCGCGCGCCCAGCCCTCGCAGACCAGAATCTCGACGCGCAGCCAGGTATCGAGCTTATTTTCATCCGACCAGATGCGGGCCATCTCAGGCCGGGTGTAGCGTTCAATCATGCGTACTCCTTGGAAACAACGCGCGCATGCGGGTTTAGACCTAACCTTGGCCCAACGGTCGTCCGCCGGACGCCCCTACGAGGAAAGAGAAGCGCGGACGGGCAGACAGGAGTCTCCGTCCCACCGAGCAAGCATAGGTAGGACAGACATTCTTGTCTATCAGCGGTCAGCGGCGGGCGGGCGCTGCCTGGGCGGGCCAGATGGAACGGAGACGCCACACTAGCCACCAATGTAGGACATCTCCACATGCTGGGGTTTGGTATTTTTGGTCCGCAACTCTGAGTAGCGGTCCCGCCGGTTGTTCCAGACAGTGCCAAGGACTGCGGCGATCTCCTCGTCGGATTTGTCTTCGCGCAGCAGCGCGCGGAGGTCGTGGCCGTGTGAGGCGAACAGGCACGTGTAGAGCTTGCCCTCGGAGGAGAGACGAGCACGTGTGCAGGCGCCGCAGAACGGCTGCGTGACCGAAGCGATGACGCCAATCTCACCACCGCCGTCTGTGTAGCGATAGCGCCGCGCCACCTCACCTGAGTAGTTGGGATCTACCGCCTCTAGTGGCAATTCGGCGCTGATCTTCTGGATGATCTCGGCGGCGGGCACCACGTCGTCCAGTCGCCAGCCGTTGGTAGCGCCGACATCCATGTATTCGATGAAGCGCAGAATGTGACCTTTGCCGTGGAAGTAGCGTGCCATGTCCACCAGGCAATGGTCATTCACGCCACGTTTGACGACGACGTTGATCTTGATGGGATCGAGGCCCACCGCGCTGGCGGCTTCGATACCTTCGAGCACACGCGCAACGGGAAAGTCAACGTCATTCATCGCTTTGAAGACGGCATCGTCGAGGGAATCGAGACTGACGGTGACACGCCGCAGCCCGGCATCTTTGAGCGCGGCAGCTTTCCTGGCGAGGAGCGAGCCGTTGGTGGTGAGGGTGAGATCGTGCAGGCCATCCAACGCCGAAAGCATCGCGATGAGTTTCTCTACATCGCGCCGCACCAGCGGCTCGCCGCCAGTGATGCGCACCTTCTCGACGCCGAGCGCGACAAATATGCGCGCCAGACGGGTGATCTCTTCAAAGGTCAGCAACATCCCCGGCGGCAGAAACTGAAAGTCGCG
Source organism: Ktedonobacterales bacterium (assembly GCA_030167145.1). GTDB lineage: Bacteria > Chloroflexota > Ktedonobacteria > Ktedonobacterales > JADMIN01 > SMAG-U1939. The sequence continues at coordinate 4,148,485 of CP126532.1, forward strand.
CCCGAATACCTCTTTGGGCATGCAGTAGACGCAACGGAAATTGCAGCGATCCGTGACCGAGATCCGCAGGTCGCGGAGCGGACGATGGAGCGTGTCAGTGATGGAAGTTGTCATAGGTGCCTACCCGCCCGCTCAGACCAGCGGTGTTATTACATGGCTTCTGTTGAGCGCTGGCCTCAAGAGAATTATGCCATCACGCGCGCCCCGTGGGCAACTTTGTGGAGCGCATCACGATGTGACACCGTTGAGGGTGGAGAGCGCGATCTTTTGCTGGCCCGCCGCGTCGAAGTTGGCGGGGTCGAGCCATTGCTCGAAGGCGGTTTTGCGCGCGGGCCATTCGCTATCGAGCATGGAGAACCACGCGGTATCGCGATTGCGGCCCTTGACGATCATGTGCTGGCGGAACGTGCCCTCGTAGGTGAAGCCAAGGCGAAGCGCCGCGCGCCACGAGGGCGCGTTGAGGGCGTTGCATTTCCATTCGTAGCGGCGATAGCCGAGGTCCTCGAAGACGTGTTTGGCCATCAGATACATCGCTTCGGTAGCACCGGCTGAGCGTTGCAGGGCAGGAGTGTAGAGGATGGCGCCAACTTCGATGCAGCGTTGCGCTGGCTCGATGCGCAGGTACGAGGCATGGCCGACGGCCTGCCCGGATGCGTTGTCGAGAATGGCAAAGTAGAGCGGATCTTCGGAGACAGCGATCTTGTTGATGTAGGCGTCGAAGCTGGCGCGGTCGGTGAATGGTCCGTCGAAAATATAGAGCCACAGCCGGTCGTTCTCGGCTCCGTAGGTGGCGGCATAGAGCGCATCAGCATGGGTAGAAGGATTGATCGGCGCGAGGGTCACGTGGTGTCCGGCAAGTATGATGCGTTGGGGGCGCGGGGCTGGCGTGGGGTTGGCGACCAGCGGGCCGATTGGCAGGCCAGTGCTGGGGTCGGTATCTGGGTTAGACATGGGTTCTCCCGATGAAATGTAATCTGGATGATAGTGAGGGCAGAGAGATTGTCGCGCAGGCAGGGGCGTTTGTCCAGCCTTCCGCTGGGTTGATGGAATGATGCAGAAGGATTGTAGGCTGCTCTTAGGTGGTTTTCTTGACAAATCTTGTGTGTCGGTATGCTATACTTGCGGCAAGCTGGTACTGGGTTGCGTATGGCGTGGTCCGCTCAGGGGCGGGAATGCGGTTGGAAAGGGGCCTCAGCATGTATCCGTGGCTGCATATCGGGGCGGTGCAAATCTCAACGTACTCGCTGTGTTTTCTGGCCGCGTATATCGTGGGCGGGCTGGTGACCTACGCAGAAGCGAAGCGCCAGCATCGCGCAACGGAGGAAGTGCTGCAAGTGGCGCTGGGCGCGCTGGCTGGCGGACTCATCGGCGCGAAACTAAGTATGCTGATCTTCCTGGGGCCAGCGACGTTCATCAAGGATCTGCCCTATCTGGTCTACAGTGGGCAGGCGTGGACTGGCGGCTTCTTCGGCGGATACGCGGGCGTGCTGCTGGTGAAGCGGTGGCGGAAGATTCGCTACGCGACGGGCGATATTTTCGTTCTGGCGATTCCGCTGGCGCAGGCGATTGGGCGGCTGGGAAATCTGCTCGGCGGCGATCCGTTCGGCCTGCCAAGCACGCTGCCGTGGGCCATCATGCAGCATGGGGTGCGCCGCCAGCCGTCCGCGCTCTACGAGTTAGTGCTGGATCTGGCGTTGTTCGTGGTGATCTGGCGGCTGCGCGACAAGCTGCCGCGTGCGGGCGATCTCTTCAACCTCTATGTGGTGAGCTACTGCTCTTTGCGTTTTCTGGTGGATTTCACGCGCGCTGACCCGCGTGTGCTGTTTGGGCTGACGATGGTGCAGATCCTCTATGCCTTGGCGATACCGACGTTCGGCTATAAGCTGTGGCGATCGTTCCGCGCGGCGCGGCTGGCGAAACGGGCGCAGCCGCAAGCGCAATCCGCACTTGAAGCGGCGTAACGCTGTCTTCTGCCTCGCCTCTTGTCCCACGCTGGATGTGGAAATGGTAACGATGAGCGGAAAGTGAGCTAGAGGCCAATGCGAGAATGTCCAAGCTGTGGATTTGCCAATCCAGAGAACGTGGTGCGTTGCCAGCAGTGCGGCCGCCCATTGCCAATGGCGCGGGAAGAGGCTCCGCCGCCAGTGAGTACGCCAGGTGCTCCACCCCCAGATACATCACTGCCGCCTCCGCCTGCGATGCCAACGGTGGCGCCCACCCCGCCGCCGGTGTTGCCGCCCCCACCGCCGCCAACCTATCCCTATGGCGCGCCACCCGCGCGCCCGCCGATTCCGATGCAGCCAAGGGCCGGGCAACGAGGGGGACGGCGGCAGTATTTTTTGGGGTTGGGGCTAGGACTCATTCCGTTGCTGCTGGCGCTGATCGGCGTGGGGTTTGCCGCGCAGTCAAATAATGTGGCGGCAAGCAACGCCGCGAGTGTGCTGTTGCTGGTGGCGCTGGTGGGCTATATCGCCGAGTTCATTGGCATGATTGTGTGTCTATCGCTGGCGCGGGTGCGGTCGGTCGGCTACGGGCTGCTGACGATGGTAGTGGCAACGCCGGTGATCGCGGTGATTAGTTGCTTCGCGGTGCTCTTTTCAAGCGCGCCGGTTGGGGGCTAGCGGGCTGGTGAGCCGCGGCGGGTTTGCGGCGTAGTAGTCGGCAAGGGGCGGAGAACGCGGCGACGTGTAGGTAGGTGAGACTCGCGCCTCCGGTGAGGGGGCAGTGTGAGTCCTGCTGACACGGAATACGCGAGGTGGTTTCGGTGGTTGTTTCTGGCGGGGATACTTCTGGGCAGCGTGCCGATGATCTTGATTCTCGTGAGCCTGCGGTTTCAGCCGATTTGCTTTGGCGCGAGCTGCGCGACCCCAGCGGCGCAGAAGAGTCAGGCGCTGGGCAGTGCGGCATTGACGATATACGTGACCGAGATTCCGATGACGATTGTGCTGCTGTGCATCAAGTGGGTTCGTCCAATGGGGTATGGGCTGCTCATCATGCTCTTTGTGGATCCGATTGTCTGGGTGTATAGCTGCTTCGCCGCGCTATCTCCGCCGCCAGGATAGAGGCTGGCGATACCGTGCAAGCGCGGATTCGTGGCAAACTGCGGTGCATGCAAAACAGTGGCAGAGGTGTAGAGAACAAAGGGAGTGGGGAAGCAATGCGGAAACGACGCGAAGTGACACCGCCAGCGCCCTTGACGGTGGCTGAGCGAGAAGTAGAAGCGATCGCGGAGGCCGATGCCATCGCGGCGCGGCCCGCGCGCAATTACATCTACCACAACTTTACCAATAGCCTCTGCCCGACCTGCCTGAAGGTGATACAGGCGAAGGTGATTTTGCAGAACAACAAGGTCTATCTGCTGAAGACCTGCCCGGAGCACGGGCAGATGCGGACGCTGGTCTCGTCGGACGCCGAATACTACCTGAGCCAGGGTCAGTATAACAAGCCAGGGACGCTGCCGAAGCACTTTCAGAAGAAGGTGGAGCAGGGCTGTCCGCTGGATTGCGGACTCTGCACCGATCACGAGCAGCATACCTGCCTGGCGCTGGTCGAGATTACCGAGGCATGCAATCTGCGCTGCCCAACCTGCTTCGCGGATTCGGATGTGGGACGGTTCTCACCGCTGGAAGAGGTCGAGCGGATGCTCGATACAGTGGTGGAGAACGAGGGCTACGCGGACGTGGTGCAGATCAGCGGCGGTGAGCCGACGATTCACCCGCAGATCTTCGAGATTCTGGAGATGGCAAAGAAGAAGCGCATTCGTGCGCTGATGCTGAACACGAACGGAGTGCGCATTGCCAAGGATGAGGAGTTCGTGCGGAATCTGAGCGCCTTCAATGGCAACTTTGAGGTGTACTTGCAGTTCGATGGCTTCCGCGAGAGCACCTATCTGGATATTCGCGGCATAGACCTGCGCGAGGTGAAGGAGAAAGCGCTCGCCAATCTGACGAAGTTTGGGATTCCCGTAAACCTGACGGCGACGATCAAACGCGGGGTGAATGACGATGAGATCGGCGAGATCGTGAAATTTGGCATCGCGCAGAAGATGGTGCGCGGCGTGACGTTCCAGCCGATTACGAATGTCGGGCGGCATGATGACTTCGATCCGCTGGACCGCACGACAGTGCCCGATGTGATTCACGCGATTGCCGAGCAGACGGGTGGGATGTTTCGCAAGTCCGATTTCGTGCCACTGCCCTGCCACAGCGACTGCATCAGCATGACCTACGCCTATGTGAAGGGCAAGAAGGTGAAGCCGCTGCCGCGCTACCTGGATGTGAAGCAATTTCTGGATGTGGTGGGCAATTCGATTAACTTCAAGGTGGACGACGCGCGGGAGGTGATTGGCTCGGCGCTGACGCGGCTCTGGTCGGCTTCTATGCCGCTGAGTACGGTGAACGCGCTGCGCGATTTCGCATGTTGCTTGCCTACCGCGCCGCAGACGCTCGACCAGACGGAACATGGCAGTGTGCTGTATGAGAATATGTTCCGCATCGTGATTATCGCGTTCATGGACGCATGGAACTTCGATGTGCGCTCGGCGAAGAAGTGCTGTGTGCATAACATCTTGCCGGATGGGAGCATCATTCCGTTCTGCGCCTACAACACGATTCATCGCCCGAAGTATATGAGCAAGACGCGGGACCGATTGGTGACGGTGGGCAAGCGCACGGCAGATGGGGCGCTGCTATGAACAGTTTGGTGAATTCGGCGCTGCCGTGGCAGGGGGTGCTGTTCTTTCCGGGGCTGCTGATATTCATCGGAGTGCTGCTCTTCAGCACGGCGACGCTAGCGTTCTATGTGAAGCAATCGCTGTCATTCACGCGGCTGCGCACGGTGTTCACGCGGCGGCCAGGGCTGACGGGGAATGCGCTGGGGGCGCTGCTGGGCGCGGCGACGCCGTTCTGCACCTGCACGGCGGTGCCGCTATTCCTGGGGATGCTGGAGGTGGAGACGCCACTGGGGCCAGCGGTGTCGTTCTTGCTGGCCTCGCCGACGATCAACCTGGGGGCGATTCTGCTGCTGTTTGTGGTCTTCGGCTGGCGCATTGCGCTGTTCTACGCGGTGGCGTGCGTGCTGGCGGCGGTGGTGGTGGGCTGGGCGCTGGGGCGCGTCGGGCCGGAAGGAGCGCTACGGGATTATCTGTGGATCGAGGAGGGTGAACCTACACTAGGATCGCGGAAACTGGCGGCAAAGAAGGCGGCGGCGCTGGGTCGGCAACTCACGCGGAAGCTGCTGCCGTGGCTGGCGCTGGCGACGCTGGCGGGTATCATAATTGACATGCTGGTGCCGACGGCGAGCGTGGCGCACATTGGGGCGCTGGGCGTCGGACTGGGGGTGCCGCTGGCGGCGCTGCTGGGCAGCGTGATCTATGCCGATATTCTGCTGTTGATTCCGATTGGCTTCGCGCTGATCCAGCATGGCGCGCCCGTGCCAGTAGTGCTGACGTTCATGCTGGCGGCGTCGGGGATGAGCCTGCCAGAACTGGTGATTTTGGGACGGATACTGCGGCCACGGCTGGTGGTGCTGTTCGTGGTGGCGACGCTGGCGCTGTATATGCTGCTGGGCTTCGGATTCATGGCGATTTGATGCGAGAGAAGCGGTTGAACCAGCGCATCCGCGCGAAGAAGCAGCGAACCTGACTGGTGTGGCGTTTTGACAACTTCGGCCCAGGGTAATACACTGCTTGTGCGATTTGATGCGCTCGCCGGAATTGCCCAGCACGTGCGGTGGATATGACACGCTGGCGTATACTGGCACTATGAGCGGAAATGGGCCGGTTAGGGAAACCCTATCGGCGGCATACACGTATGTTCAGAAGCGTGATAGATATTCAGGAGTGTTGTCATGGCAGACCCGAACGAGCCGATGGACCAGCAAGAACCGCAGATGCAAGACGATACGGAGGCTGCTGGCGTGTCCGACTCTCCCAGCGGGGGCGCCAGCGGTGAGGCGCTGCTCCAGGCGGCGCGCGAAGAGGCAGCGCAGTACAAAGATAAGTATTTGCGCGGTTTGGCCGAGATGGATAACTTCCGCAAGCGCCAGGAGCGCCTCGCTGCCGACCGCACAGAGCGGGCGAAACGCGATCTGCTGGTCAAAATCCTGGATGTGATAGATAACCTCGACCGCGCTATGCGCTTTGAGGAGACGATGGACCGGGCGGCGCTGGCGCAGACGCTGCGAATGATGCAGTGGCAACTGAACGAGGTGCTCAAGAATGAAGGCCTGGCCGCCGTCGCGACGGTAGGCGAGCCGTTCGATCCACGGCTGCATGAGGCGGTTGAATCAGTGGCCTCCGACGAACATCCAGAGGGTACGGTGGTGGATGAGGTGCGCAAGGGGTACACCATCGGCACAGATCTACTGCGCCCCGCGCGCGTAACAGTGAGCGACGGCTCGAACGCCTAGCGCTCTGGCGAGAGCTGGCTGATGGCAGCGAAAGACTATTACAAGACACTTGGCGTTGACAAACGCGCCTCGGCGGACGAGATCAAGAAGGCGTACCGCAAGCTGGCGCGCAAATATCATCCTGATGTCAATCCAGGCAATAAAGCGGCTGAGGCGCATTTCAAAGAGATCAACGAGGCGTATGAGGCGCTCTCTGACCCTGAGAAGCGTCGCCAGTACGATCTACTTGGCCCGAATTGGCAGGAGATGCAGGGCGGCTTTGGTGGCGCACCACCGCGCACCCGCCCCTACACCACGGGGGGAACCACGCGCGGCACTGGCACGGGCACGGCTGGGTATGATTTCGCCGATCCGACAGGCTTTTCGGATTTCTTCGATACGCTCTTTGGCCGCCGTGGCTCATCTACAACTACCACCGGCGCGGGTGGGCGGACGGCGCAAGGCACGGGCACGCAACGCGGCGCGGACATCGAGCAGCCAGTGGAGATCACCTTGCGCGAAGCCTATACCGGCGCGGCACGCTCGTATACGGTGGATATGCAGGAAACGTGCGCCACGTGCCAGGGAACGGGCAAAGTTGGCTCGCGCACGTGCTCAGTCTGCGGCGGTACGGGGATGGTGACGCGCTCGAAGCGACTGGATGTGCGTATTCCGCCAGGCGTGGATACGGGCGCGCGCGTGAAGGTCGCGGGCGAGGGGCAGCCAGGAGTCGGCAACGGGCCGCGCGGTGATCTGTATCTCATCGTCACGGTGAAGCCTGATGCGCAGTTTGAGCGCAAGGGCGACGATCTGACGGTTGACGTGGCCGTACCATTGACGATGGTGGTGCTTGGCGGCGAGGCGGCGGTGCCATTGCTTGATGGCAAGCGGCTGCTGCTGACCATTCCGCCAGAAACGCAGAACGGGCAAACGTTCCGTCTCTCTGGCAAAGGCATGCCACACGAGAAAGGCGGCGGAGCGGGCAATCTCTATGCGCGGGTGCAGGTGGTGCTGCCGCGCAAGCTGACGCCGCGTGAGCGAGAACTCTTCGAGGAATTGGCACGGCAGCGGCAGGCAAGTTGAGATGTGGTTACGCCGGGCGGAAGGTTACCGCTGAATAGATTTCGCCGAGGAATCGGCTGGGTACGCGCGCCAGCAGTTGAGTGTCGCGGAAGCCGTTCTCCTGGGAAAGATGCTGCCAGGTGGGATACGACAGCGGATGAGGAACCCAGGGATTGCCACGGTCGGCGTTGTATTCCACCAGGAGCAATCTGCCGCCAGGGAGCAGATAGGCGCGCACACGGGCCAGCACCTCCGCTTTCTGGCGCACGAAGTGCAGCGAGTTGGCCATGACGAGGCCGTCGAGCGGTGGCAGAGCCAGCGGGTGCGTGAAGTCTGCCGCGAGGTAGTGCATGGTCGTCGCGGGGAAGCGGGCGCGCATAGCCTGCTCTTGCTCGCGCAGCGCGCGGGCGTCTTTATCTACTGAGTAGATTGTGGCGCCAGGACCAAGCAGGTCGGCGAGCGCCAGCGTGAAGGCGCCCGCGCCCGCTCCCAGATCGGCCCAGACGCCGCCAGACGCAGGGATGCCCGCGCGCAGAAGGGCGACGTGATCGGCGTGGTCCATGCGTCCTCCCTGGCCAGAGCTAGCTCAGTGAGCGGTCGAGCTTGCGGAGCAATCTACCGAGCTGCCGCTGCTCATCGGGGGTGAGCGCCGCGAGCAAACGGGCGATCTCTGCCTCATGTGTGGGTACCATCTGCTCATAGAGCCGGTGGCCAGTTTCGGTGAGGTAGAGGCGGTTGGCGCGACCATCCTGTCTGCGCTCAACGATACCGTCGCGCGCCATGCGATCCAGAAGCTGGCAGACGTTGCCTTTGGTTACTTGAAGCCGGTCAGCCAATTCTTGCTGCATCATCCCTTCGGCGTGCCCCACCTGCGCGAGGACATCGAACTGGGCCATGCTGAGTTCGTCGCAGCGCAACTGCGCCGTCAGCGCGTGCTCGATTTTGTGGAATGCGCGTACCAGCCGCAGCCACGTTGGCACTGCGGCGGAGAACGTCTGGGTGTCGGGTTGTCTGGTGTGTCTGTCTACTCTCATGTCTTCAGTTTACTACTAAACTATCACACACGTCAAGTGACGCGCAACGGCGAATCCGCGCAGATGAGATGCATGTGTCTGCAGCATTGTTCTACCACATTTCCGTGCTTTTGGTTTGTGCTCACAGTTTTTCACCTTTGCGGTTTGATACGCGCGGCATATCGGTATGGTTTGTGCGGACAACATGCTTGAGAGACCGTTGAGGTAGCAGCATGAGGAAGAAGACGATGAGCATGTCAGGCCAGACAGATGCGGCGGCCACTGACGCGCGGATACAGCTCGTAGACGAAAAGCTGGTGATGTTCGAGCGCATCGCGGACGAGTTTGCCGCGTGTTTCCACTACGTTCAAGATGTGCATGGCCAACGACGTTTCGATACATTTCCGGTCGCCCACTCAGTACGCTATCTACACGCGCTCTGGCTCTGCGAATGCAAAGATTTGCTGCTGAGCGTGCCAACGAGCATCGCGCGCTATGAGGGCACGTATTGCCTGGAACTGTTGCTTGGCTGGCAAGCAGGGGAAACCGCGCGGGTGGTGGCATTTCTGCATCGCAAGCTGGATATGGCGCCGCTAGTGGATCTGACAGAGCGAATCGAAGACGCTGTGCGTGGCGAAAATACCATGCTGGCGAAGCGGCTGATCCATGGGCGACGGGTGATGATGAATCGCAGCTTCAACCTCGACCTAGCGCTGGATGCGATCTTTGCCCTGGACCCCGCCCAGCTCATCGAGCGGGTAGCCGCAGCATGCGCAGACCTGGGGCACACGCCGGAACAAATCGAGTGGCAGCTTGCCGACATGCGCTCGCCGCTCAATGCGTTCGTACCGCATCCGATGCTGGCACGGCGGAATATGATGCTGATGAATAGTTTGGGGGTGGCGATTAGCGACAATCCGGCAGATCGCCCTGGCGAGCGCACGGATCGCGTTGCGGTGACAACTCTGCCAACACGGCCCTATGCCGACACGGAGATCGCGGGAGCGACGACGTTGCTTTCGCTCGCTTCGAATGATCCCACACGCCGCGACTCACGAGCGGTCGCGCATTTGTGGCCCGAGGGATGGGCGTGGCTGGGTCTGCCCGTTGGATAGTTGGGCATCGCCGGGACGCACCGAGATCGGATGGGTAACGTTGCCCGGCTCGGCTCCGCTTTGCGGAGGGGCAAGCTCGCCGCGCTCGCTCGTAGGAGTCTCGGCGAGCGTCACCTGAAGTGCGCGCAGGTCGGCGAGAAGCTCGCTGGCATGGCTGTAGCGCTGGCTGAGGTCGCGGGCCATCGCGTGGTTGATAATCGCTTCGAGTTCCGGTGGCACGGACGGCTCGATCTGCGTTGGCGGAATGGGTGTGGAAGAGAGTATCGCGCGGCTCATATCGGTAAGGTTTTGGCCGCGGAAGGGGCGCTGGCTGGTGACCATTTCGTAGAGGCTGACGCCGAGCGCATAGATGTCGGTGCGGCTGTCTATCGGCTGGCCGAGCAGTTGCTCTGGAGGAACATAGTACAGGCTGCCGACGACCGTGCCTGCACGGGTGATGCTTTGTAGCCCTTCAACGCGGGCCAGCCCGAAGTCGAGCATTTTGACGCGGCACCAGCGATCTACCATCAGATTTTCTGGCTTGATGTCGCGATGAATGAGGCGGCCTTCATCATGGGCGTATTGGAGCGCGTCGGCGGCTTGCGCCGCGATTTCGATGGCATAGCCCACCGCGAGCCGCCCGCGTTCCTTCAAGAGCCGCCCGACGGTGGTGCCAGCAAAGAACTCCATGACGAAGTAAATGTGCTGGCCCTGGCGGCCAGCCTCGTAGACACGAATGATGTTGGGGTGATGCAGGCGGGCGATAATGCGAGCTTCGCGCGTGAAGCGGGTGACGAAGCTCATGTCCGAGGCAAGGGCATCCAGCAGCACTTTGACTGCGAACGGCTTGCCCGAAGATACCTGGCGGGCGTAATAGACAGCGCCCATGGAGCCACGCCCAAGCTCTCGCTCCAGGAGATAGTCGCCCAACTGCTGTCCGATCAGCGATTGCACGCCCCACCACCCCTCCATGTGCGCGGATACTCCGGCTCGTTCTCGTTCGGCTCTGCCATTGTAACGTGAGTCGTGGCGCGATGTCACGAAAACCGGACTCTCGGACAGCAGCGGAGTGGGTTACTGGCCCTTTTTGCGCAGTGCCTCCAGCACTGCTGGGTCAAGTTTGCTGCTCTGCTCGGCAGTTGGGAAGGCGCGCTCGCGCACCTCACGCATATAACTAGACGCCGCTTCGTGTATCGCGGTTCCCAGCTCGGCGTAGCGTTTAGTATGGCGTGGGGTGAAGTCGGGGAAGAGGCCCAGAATGTCGTGCAGCACCTGCACCTCGCCGTCGCAGCCTGGTCCCGCACCGATGCCGATGGTGGGTATGGAGGTGCGCTCTGTCACCAGCCGGGCGAGTTCGGCTGGCACGAGTTCCAGCACAACCGCGAAGACGCCCGCCTCTTCGAGGGCAGCGACATCGGCCAGCAGGGCGCGGGCGGCGCTTTCCGTCTTGCCCTGCACTTTGAAGCCACCGAACACGTTGACGGATTGCGGGGTCATGCCGACATGGCCCATCACCGGAATGCCCGCTGCGGTGAGCGCGCGGATGGCTGGCGCGCTGCGGGTACCGCCCTCTAGCTTGACTGCCTGGGGCTGCGCCTCTTTCATGACGCGGACGGCATGGCGCATGGTCTCCTCGGGGCTGACCTGAAACGCGCCGAAAGGGAGATCGGCGACGACCAGCGCATGCGATGAGCCGCGCACGACGGCCTGGGTATGGCGGATGATATCGTCGAGCGTGACGGGCAGGGTCGAGTCGTAGCCAAGCATGACCATCCCCATGCTATCGCCGACGAGCAGCATCGGTAGTCCGGCGGTATCGAGAATCTTGGCCGTGGCATAATCGTAGGCGGTGAGCATGGGAATCCGCTCAGCATGGGTCTTCATCTGGCGAATCTGATCGGGGGTCACGCGCGCCATGGGGACACCTCCCTGGAAAGTAGCCGCCCATCGGGGCAGGGGCAGAAGCGAAGCGCCTTGCTGTCTTCCTATTGTACGCGCTGCCCGCCGCTCGCGGCTATGGGGTGAGGTAGTGAGCAGCGGAACAGGAACAGGAACGACCCACGCCGAGGATGGCGAAGATTGGCGGAGAGATGATGTTGCGAACCCGCATCGCTAGCAGTGGCACTGGACTTGCCAGCAGAGCAATGGCGGCACACACCCCGCTGGAGGCGGGCGAGAGTACTCCAGACTGTCATGTGTCTGCGAGACAAGTAAGGAGCATATACAGCATGAGCACATTGGTTGCGGTTTCCTACCCAGACATCAACAAAGCCGAACAGGTGGTCGAGACATTGCGGCAGATGCAGAGCGAGTATCTGATTGACCTGGACGACGCGGTGTACGTCACCAAGGACGCGCAGGGAAAGGTGAAGCTGCATCAGTCTGTAAATCTGGTGGGCGCGGGCGCGGGTGGCGGCGCGCTGTGGGGCGGTCTGTGGGGCTTGCTGATCGGCGCGCTGGTGCTGCAACCTATCGCGGGCGCGGCTATCGGCGCGGGCATCGGCGCGGGAACAGGGGCTATCGCGGGCAGCCTGACCGACTACGGGGTGGACGATAATTTCATCAAGCAACTCGGCGCGAATCTCACGCCCAATAGCTCGGCGATGATCATTCTTGTGCGCCGGGCCACCACGGACAAGGTGATACCGGAAATTAGCAAATATGGCGGCACGATCATTCAATCCTCACTTTCGACCGAGAATGAGGCCAAGCTGCAAGCCGCCCTCGCCCAGACACCGCCGCCGACAACGGGCGCAATGGGCACAGGCGCAGGCACAGCCGCAAATCCGTAAACAAGGCGAACGCCTCGGCAACCACAGTTTCACGGGGATAGCCTCTCCCGGCCATCTCTGTGAAACTGTTTGTCTGGCGGTGACATCAACGCGCCAACGTACACGAGGAGGCGCCAGATGAAACGACCGGTTGGCGTCATCATTATCGGTGTGCTGCTGCTTGTGCAGGGGGTGGCGCTAGCTCTGCTGACGATTCCATTGTTGGCCTTGCAAGGGGTGAACATCTTCGGTGCGCTCTCAGCCGACCTTGCTCAGCCACTTCGCCAGTTGCGCATTGGTGACTGGCTGGCCCTTGGTGTTGTCGCCTTGATTGCGGTTGGTTCAGTTGTGGCCAGCATTGGTATGTTGCGGCTGCGGCCCTGGGCGTGGCTCATAGCCATGATACTGCAAGCCGTCACCCTGGTGGAGTTGTTATTTGCCTATTTCGCCGGGCAGCCGAACTATTTGAGCATGTTGCTCGGCGCAGGTATCGTACTATATCTCAACACCCGAAGCGTGCGGCAGGCTTTCGAGTTGGCACAGCGCCGCGCGGGGTTTGGCACGACTGGCACTCCGACGAGCGCGAGAACGCGGGATGAAGCGCGGGAACCAGGGCGGCGCCCTACACTGGCGCCGCAATAGCGCGCTAGAAAAGGATCGGCGTGATGGAGGCGCTCACACCAGAGGACCTTGCGTTATTGCGGCGCTTCGAGCCAGTGCTGATCTTCAACAAAGGCGAGCAGTTCTACCCCATGGATGTGGACCGCTATCTGGCGGGCGCGCTCCTCTGCGTGCGGCGGCCCGATAGCTCGGTCGAGACGCTGATTCCGCGCGGCAAGCTCACTGGCGAGGTGCTGGCGCAGATGCTGGTGCGCGAAACAGAGCCAGATGCCACCTATTATCTGAGCGTCGCCGATAGCGTTTCCGCCGCAGAGGTCCGCGCGTTTCGTCGCACGTCCACACTGCGCGAGTTTCGTCCAGGGCCAGGGCGGCTGGTGCGGGTTGGCATCTCCGCGCGTATCTTTGATGTGCTCTTCTCGCTATCGCTGCTGCTGCGCGGCAGAGCGCCGGGCGGGCTGGCGGCGGGGGCGGCGGAACACTATCATGCGCTTCAGGCGCGGGAGGAACGCTATTGCTATTACGGCCGGGTGATTCGTGAGCACGGCTATATCGCGTTGCAGTACTGGTATTTCTACGCCTTTAACGATTGGCGCGCATCGTTTCATGGCGTCAACGACCATGAGGCTGATTGGGAGAACGTCATCATCTATCTGGCGCAAGATCAGCAGGGCGCGGTACAGCCCTACTGGTTGGCGTATTCAGCGCACGACAGCGATGGCGACGATCTGCGCCGCCGCTGGGATGATCCGGGACTGGAACGCACGGGCGAGCATGCGCATGTCTATGCGGGGGCAGGCTCACACGCGAACTATTTCTTTCGTGGCGAGTATATGCCCGCCGTCGTCGTGCCGTATACCGAACAACTGGCGCGTATGCAGCACGCGCTGGTGCGCTTCTGGGCACGACTGGGCCAGGGCGACGATCCTGGTCCCTTTCGTGAGGGCGATGGCTTCCGTATTCCATTCGTGGATTATGCGCGCGGCGATGGGCTGCGCATTGGTCCAGGGGAGAAACGCACCTGGGAGATGCAGGTGCTGCAAGCGACGGAGAACGTGCCGGCGCCACCGTGGGTGGACGGTTACCAGGGACTGTGGGGCTTCTATACCGGCGGACCGCTGGGCGAGAATGCGCCGCCTGGCCCGAAATATGAGCGCAATGGCATGCAGCGTCTGCGTTGGTACGATCCCACGGGCTGGTGCGGTCTGGACAAAGTGCCGCCACCGGCGCAGGCGCTCGACGCATTACGCGAGCAGCAGCAGCGTCTGCGGCACGAACACGACGACCTCTCGCAGCAGTGCGACGAGCAGGCGGACCGGGTGGCAGGTTTGGAGCTAGAGGCGACTGCGGTGAGCGATGCGCTCTCGGCGCGGGCGCGGCATGATTTGCTGCAAGAGCGCATCCAGAAGGCGCGAGCGGAGTTGGAGCGGCTGAAGGCAGACCGTGCCGCGAATGAGATTGCCCAGGAGAGTTGCGCGATCTATGCGATACGGCTGGCCGCTGGCGATTTTGGTGATCCGCGCGCCCATCTGCACCGTCCGGCGCTGCCTTCCAGTACAGCGGATGTACGGCTCGGCAAGATTGCGGCGATCTGGAGCGCGGTGAGTATTGGCGTGTTGCTGTTGTGTTTCGCCGCGCTGGCGCAGTTCTCGCACAATCTCGGCTCAGGCGCAGTGGTGCTCTTTGGTGTCTACGGATTCTTTGAGGCGATCTTCCACCGCAATTTGCGGCGGCTGATCGAGCGGGTGACGGTTGCGCTGGCGATATTCACGGTGCTGCTGCTGGTGATCACATTTTTCCGTCCGCTGCTGCTGGCGCTGGTGGTACTGATCGGGCTGTTCATCATCATGGAGAATGTGCGGGAACTGCTGGCGCAACGGGTGCGGTAGCGCGGATTGGGGACGAGCGAGGAGAGGTGGAGAGAAGGATGGCGGAGGAGGTGGGATTCGAACCCACGGTGCCCTTTCGGACACACGCGATTTCCAGTCGCGCCCACTAGGCCTCTATGGGACTCCTCCGTGCGGCCTGATGTACAGAATGATATGGCGAGCAGCGGGCTGCTCGCCACGAGGCCATCAGGCGGAAGGGGCGGGATTCGAACCCGCGGTGCCCTATTCAGGCACACCGCTTTTCGAGAGCGGCACCATAAACCACTCGGACACCCTTCCGCCGCGCAGTATATCATGGTTGGGGCGGTCGCGCAAGGCTTTTGGCTGAGCTATTCGCGTCCGGCCCCATATTTGTTGGCGATGGCGACGGCTTCAGTGCGATTGCCCGCGCCCAGCTTGGTGAGGATGGCGCTGACGTGAAACTTGACGGTGCGCTCGGTCACGACGAGTTCGGCGGCGATTTCTTTGTTCTGCAGGCCGCGCATCAGCAGACGCAGTACGTCATGTTCGCGCAAGGTGAGCGAGCGTAGCCCATGATGCGTCTCGCCCTCCTCGCTCACCTGTTTCAGCAGCCGCGAAGCGACGATAGGTTGTAAGAGCGAGTTGCCCGCATGCACCACACGGATCGCCGCGAAGATTTCATCGCGCGGCGCGCCTTTGAGCAGATAACCCTGCGCGCCTGCCCGCACGGCGGCCAGAATGCGGTCGTCGGTATCAAAGGCAGTGAAGACGATGACGCGCGTGGGCGCATCCACTTCTCGCAACCGCCGCAAGGCTTCGACGCCATCCATTTCGGGCATCTCTAGGTCCAGCAGCGCGACATCGGGGTGTATCCCTTCTACCTGCCGCAGCACTTCGGTTCCCGTACTTGACTCAGCCACCACCGTGAAATCTGGCTGGGTACGCAGAATCGCGACGAGGCCATCGCGCACGACGGGGTGATCGTCGGCGACGAGAATACGTATGGGATACGTTGGCGTGGTCATTTTTTCTCCGTCAGCGGTATGCCAATCTCCAGCCGCGTGCCTGCGCCTGGGCTGCTCTCCAGGCGCAGCGTGCCGCCAAGTAGCTTGGCGCGTTCATTCAGCCCGATCAGTCCGTAGCGTCCACCATTACGCGGCTCGTTGGTGTCGAAGCCGCGCCCGTTGTCCTCCACGAGCAACCGGATGCGCTCGGGAACGGATTCCAGGCGTAATGTCACCGTGGTCGCGTCAGCGTGATGACTCACGTTGGTCAATGCCTCCTGCGCCATACGATAGAGGCCGTTCTCGATGCGCACAGGCAGTGGGCGGCTCTCGCCGATGGTCTCTACGCGCACAGGCGGATTGCCCTGTGCGGTCCACTGGCAGGCCAGCTCGCGCAGAGCCTCTGGCAGGGTTCGCCCTTCGAGGGGAGCGGCGCGCAGATCATGAACGGAACGGCGCGTCTCTTCTAGATTCGCGCGGGTGAGCGCCAGCGCCTGACGCACAATGCGCTGGACACGCTGCGGGTCGGATTCGGCGTCGAGGAGGGCGTCGGCGGTTTCCAGTTGCAGGCTGACGCCCGCGAGGCCCTGCGCGATGGTATCATGCAGTTCGCGGGCGAGGCGGCTGCGCTCCTCGAACGCGCCGAGCCGCGCGCTCTGCGCGAAGAGCCGGGCACGCTCGATGGCGATGCCTAGCATATCGCCGACGGTATAGAGCAAGCGCAGATCGTCGGCGCTCAGTTCACGCCAATCGGCGCTGGCGACGTTCAAGACGCCGAGTTTTTTGCCGTGGGCATAGAGCGGAATGCTGGCGTGGTAGCGTAGGCCGTTGGTATCATCCACCAGGCCGCTGAGGCGACTGCACTTGACGACGTTGACGTTGGCCGCACCGGCGAGGTCGCCCTCGCGGTAGGTATCAAGGCAGTAGCACGAGCCAGTCATGCGGCGCGGATTCTTGGTGAGCGCTTTGGGCAGGTTCTGGGCCGCACCAAGGTAGGACTGGCCAGTCTCTTCGTCTAGCAGCCAGATCCAGCCAGTCTCCAGCCCCAGGAGTTCCGCGACCTGGGCAAGCGCTGCCTGCAGCGCTTCGCCCATCTCGACCGAGCGATTCAGCGCCTGAGCAATGATGTTGAGGATGGATAGCTCACGATTGAGCGAGCCGAGCCGTTGCGTATCGGACTTGTTGTCGCCCACGCGCATACGCCTCGCTTTCCTGGCCAGGATGTCGCTTCTCTACAGATTATATCCCCTCGAAGCGCACAGCCACCGGAACGAGGTAGCGAGCAGCAATGTACTCAGTCGCGGTCGGGCGCTGGCGGCATGCGCGCCGCCCACGGCAACGCCGCTTCGAGCTGGGTGGCGAGCGCGAGCAGTGTGCCTTCGCTCAGCGGCTTACCGGCAAGCTGCACGCCGGTCGGAAGCCCGTCGGCGCCGTGGTAGAGCGGCAATGAAATCGCTGGCTGGCCGGTCACATTCCAGACGGGTGTGAACGGGGTAAACGCTACCGCTTTCTGAAACTCAGCCTGTGGGTCATCGCCGCAGGTGTTGAGTTCGCCGATCTTGAGCGGACGCTGCCCCAGCGCGGGCGTGAGCAGTATATCATAGGTGGTAAAGAATGCGATCACGCCGCGCGCATAGGATTGTAGCGCCGTCATCGCATCGGTCAGATCAGCGGCGCAATCCGTTGTGCCCTGCTGGTAAAATGCCCACGTCAACGGCTCGACCAGCGAAGGATCTGGCGCGCGCTGTGTCACCGATGCGCCAAAGCGCACACCGCTGGCGATACCCGCGCCCCAGAGAGTGGTGAATGCGGACTCCAATTGGGCGCTCTGCCAGACCGGCGGCGTGACTTCTTCCACCGTGTGGCCGAGCGAGGCGAGCAGGTTCGCGGCGGCGTGTGTCGCCTGCGCACAGGTGGGGTCTACTGCTGTATCCAGTGGCGAGGTGGTGGTCATGGCGATACGCAGCGCGTGTGGCGGGCGGGCGGCTATGGCCGCGAAAGGCTCGTTGGGTGGTGGCGCCCAGGTCGCGTCGCCGACCTCGTAACCCTGCATCACATCCAGCAGCGCTGCGGTATCGGCCACCGTGCGGGTCAGCGCACCCTGTGTGCTGAAGAATGAATCGCCGATTTCAGGTCCGGGCGAGATACGTCCCCGGCTTGCCTTCAGCCCCACCAGTCCGCAGCATGCCGCTGGAATGCGGAGCGAGCCACCTCCATCGCTGCCGTGCGCCACGGGGAGCATCCCCGCCGCCACCGCTGCCGCCGCGCCACCCGATGAGCCGCCCGGCGTGTGGTTCGGGTTCCACGGGTTGCGCGTGGGACTGAAGCGGCGCGGCTCGGTGACGGGCACGATGCCGAACTCCGGCGCGCTGGTGCGCCCGACGATGATAAACCCCGCCTCTTTGAGGCGGCGCACAGCGGAGGTATCGAACGGTGAGCGATATGCGCCGAAGATGTCGGATCCCATCGTCAGGGGATGACCCGCCGCCGCATGCAATTCTTTGATGGCAATCGGCACGCCCGCGAAAGGCCGCGTATCGCCCGGCTGCACGGCGTCAGCCGCCGCACGCGCGCCGTCGGCGTCCACATAGGTGAAGGCATTGAGATCGCGTCGCGCCTCGATCTGTCGCAGCGCCCCCTCCACCAAGTCACGCGCGCTCACCTCACCGCTCCGCACCAGCGCCGCCAGTTCCAGCGCGGGCCGCGTCAGCAACGCCGTCATGTCGTCGGGCATGTTCGCCTCCCCTGTGCCGCACACTATGCTTCACCGCGCGCCAGCATCAACGCGATGCCGAGAAATACAATCGTCACGCCGAGCAGCGCAACAATATCGCGCGGTACTTCTGACACGTTATACCCCAAGAGCGCGCCACGAATCGCGTTGACGCCGTAGGTCAAGGGATTCAGAAACAGGAGCGCGCTGAGCCAGCCAGGCACGCCGCGTGTGGGGAATATCGCGCCGGAAAAGAGATAGAGTGGCTGGGTGATGAAGTTCTGGATAGTGCCGAAGTTCTCGAAGTCGGTCATTCGCAGCGCGATGACGATGCCCAGCGCGGAGAGCGCCAGCGCGGTGATGAACATCGCCCCCAGCGCCGCCAGCACGTGCAGCGGCGTGAGCGTGACGCCCGCCAGCGGAGCGAAGACCAGCATGATCGCCGCCTGCGCCGTTGAGCTGGTCGCCCCGCCCAGACATTTGCCCAGCACCAGGGTCGAGCGCGGCGTGGGCGCGACGAGCACTTCTTTGAGAAAACCGAACTCACGATCCCAGATGATGGAGATGGCCGATTGCAGCGCGCTGAAGATAATGGTCATCGCGATGACGCCGGGAAAGACGAACTGGGCATACGAGAGGCCAGCAATCGGCACAAAGGAGCGGCGCAGGCCAAAGCCGAGCGCGAACAGCCACACGAGCGCACGCACGATAGCGCCGTAGAGCCGCGTGCGCTGCCGCCAGAGGCGGCTCATCTCGCGCAGCCAGATCATGGCGATGCCTTCGAGGTCAACCGGCAGCCGCGCTGTGCGTGGGGGTGGTGGGGTGGTATGGACCGCAATGAGTGGCGGCTGCGTGTCGAGCGTTGAACGCTGAGCCATCTTGACCTTGCCTTTCACGAGCGGCGGCGCAGGCGCCCGCGACCCCGCAGCCGTGCTTCTAAACGCTCTTTGGCTCCCGCCGTCTCGTCGCGGATGGCGCGTCCGGTGAGACGCATAAAGACATCGTCCAGGCTTGGGGCATGGACGCTCACGGCTTGCACAGCAATGTCGGAAAGGGTGAGCTGGCGCAGCAATTGTGCGGCCAGCGCCTGACCGGATGCGCCCTCGGCGCACTCTACTTGTAGCTCGCCGCCCTCACCGTGTGTGACGCGCCGATCCTCGCCAATGACCAAGGCCGCGCGCGCGACATCTTCGGGTGCGACCACCAGATGCACGGACTCGCGGCCTACCTGACGTTTGAGTGCGTCGGGCGTATCGAGCGCGACGACCCTGCCGTGATCCATGATGGCGATGCGGTCGCAGTACTCGGCTTCTTCGAGATAATGCGTGGTCATGAAAATGGTGAGGCCGGTGGATTGCCGCAGCCGCATGACATACTCCCACACGCTGCGGCGCGTCTGAGGGTCCAGGCCAACGGTGGGTTCGTCGAGGAAGAGCGTTTGCGGCTCATGGAGCAAGCCACGCGCCACCTCAAGGCGGCGTTTCATGCCACCAGAGAACGTTTTGACGAGATCCTTGCGACGGTCCTCCAGGCCAACCAACCGCAGCAAAGAATCAATGCGCGTGGGACGGGTTGCGGGCGGCGTATGGTAGAGCATGCAATGGTAGCGCAGGTTTTGCTCCGCGCTGAGGTAGTCGTCCAGAGTGGGATCTTGGAAGACGATGCCGATGCTGCGCCGCACGTCGGTGGGCATCTGAACGACATCATAGCCGTTGACCAGCGCGCGGCCACTCGTCGGCTTCAGCAGCGTGCAGAGCATTTTGATGGTGGTGCTTTTGCCCGCGCCGTTAGGGCCAAGAAATCCGAATACTTCGCCCTTCTCTACGGCGAAACTGATGCCCTTCACCGCTTCGATTGCGCCAAATGTGCGGGTGAGTTCTTCGACGACAACGCTCATGTTGGCCTCGTAAATTAGTTAACTGAGTCATGCAATTACCTGCGTAGTATGCCATAATGGGGCGAGGGCGTCAAGAGAAATGGCGGGGCATAGGATGAAAACTCACGATACGGCGGATGATGAGAACCAGAATCAGCAGGCGCCCGCTGCAACCATTGCCCACGCGCTGGATCGCTGGTATGCGCGGCTGGGCCGTCAGTATGGTCCGCTCTCGCGCCCGCAGCGCCGTGTGATGCGCTTGCTGGCGAGCGCAGACGATGGCGAGTTGGCAGGGGGAGAGCCGCCGCGCGTGAGCGATCTGGCGGACCGACTGGGGATGACCGCGGCAGGCGCGACGCGGATGGTGGATACACTGGAAGGGTTGGGCTATGCGCGCCGCTACCGCACGGCGGGCACCGATCAGCGCCAGGTCTACGTCGCGCTGACCGACGCCGGGCGACATGCGCTGCGTGAGGCGGACGCCGTTTTCATGCAGCAAATTGAGGTGACGCTCGCGCCACTTTCAGCCGCTGAGCGGATGACCCTCGCGGGGCTGCTGCGCCGCATCGCGGACGAGGCGGAGGGATAGCAGGGCAGCGCCAGGATAAGTCCCGGCGCTCAAGCGTCTATCAGTTCATAGTGTCGCGCCACCACCGGCTCGACGAATAGCCCGGTGATATGGCTGCGATATTCGGCGAAGAGCGGGCCGCCCCGAAACACCACAGTATGATCTTCGAGTGTCTCCCATTCGATGGTAAAGATGAAGCGGTTGGCGTCTTCGACGCAGGCCCGCACCTGCGCTGAGCGACAGCCCTGCGCCCGGCGTATCACCGCCAGCCCGCGCGCCAGGCCCGCGCGCAACTTCTCAGCCTTGCCGGGCTGCGCCGTAAACTCTGCAATCTCCAGCAACATGACCTCTGCTCCCTCTCGCTTCCAGGTATTCACACTCAGCCATACTGTACGACGTCGCGCTGGTGCACCGCCCATTGCGTGCATGCGCATCGGCGGACGGCGGACAGTTGACAAGCTATGCGACTTGCGCCAACGCCCAATCTTGACCGAAGACCGACTCGAACGTAGTGAGCGCCTGTGTATCGGCAATTATGACGCCAATCTCGCGGTTCTGGTCGAGCGAGGTGCTGGAAAAGTTCTCCGAGCCAGTGAACGCCAGCGTCCCATCTACGACGATGAGCTTCGCGTGCATATAGGGCGCTTGCAGGTAGCGCACATGCACGCCGCCCTGTGTAAGTTGCGCCACCGCGCTCGCCTCATCCGACGAGGAAGCCGCCGAGGATGGCAGCGTCACCTCCACGTTCACGCCGCGCTGCGCCGCCGCGATCAGCGCCTGCACCGATGCGGCGTCGTACATCTCCTCGTCTTCGATGTGCAGTGTAGATTTGGCGCTAGCAATCAGCGCGGTCACATCGGTGCGCGCATTCACGGGACTCACCACCAGACGCGACTGGGTAAGCGCGGGCGTTGGCGTGCGGTTCCAATCCGCCTGAAATATCGCGTTGACTTCGGCTACGTCGCCCGCGTCGGTATCAATCACGCCGTATTCGCGATTCGCCGCCGCCGAGCTGCCGCCCAAGCCTGAACGGCTGAGATTGCACGTCATGATATACGCGGTGGCGTCATCTATCAGCATCACTTTGGCATGGGTATAGTAGTACGCGGGATCGGCGGCTTGCGCGTGGACACCTGCCGCGTTCAGGGTCTCAATGGTCTGTTGTGGCGAGACGCTGCCCTCTCCATAGGGATGAGCCTCCAATAGCACACGCACATCCACC
Organism: Ktedonobacterales bacterium; assembly: GCA_030167145.1. Lineage (GTDB taxonomy): Bacteria > Chloroflexota > Ktedonobacteria > Ktedonobacterales > JADMIN01 > SMAG-U1939. Next base: position 4,170,663 of record CP126532.1, read on the forward strand.
CCTCGTTGCGACGCATCCTCCAGCGCGTGCATCACGTTTGCGTCGGTCAGCAGGTACACCTCGACCCAAACCGATTGCGCCGCGCCTTTGATGGCGTTAAGTATTGGCGCTTCACCGGCGTCCGGCTCGACGAAGACCTGCACACCTTGTGCGGCGCAGGCTGCGCTGACGCATACACTACCGTTCGATGGCGGCGTCGCTGTAGCTGCTGTTGTCGTGGTGGCGATGGGCGATGGCGAGGATGTATGCGGCGCTGCCGGTGGGGGCTGTGTCTGCCCGGTGGCGCACCCCGCCAGGAGTACTACGCCAACAAGAAACGCCAGAGTGAATCGGTATCGTGAAACTTCGCGCGAATTTCGCATGTGTGCTCCCTCCATCACGCAGTATACTCGCTTGCCGGTGAGAATCAAGAGAGGACTATGCCGAAAATGTGAGCGAGCTACACCATAGGAGAAGGGTGGCGTTGACGGCAGCAGCGATAGTGTGGTAGCCATAGGCTGTAGACTATCGCCCGAAGTCCAATCCCAGAGGGAGCAGCAGCGTGTCCGAAGAGACTACCCAGAATCCTAGCGAACAGATAAGTGATGATACGCCTGCTCGTCTGCCAACGGCGCTGGTGTATGATGATGCCTTTTTGGCGCATCGTGTGCCGAATGATTTTCCCGAAGTACCAGAGCGCGTGGGGCTGGCTATTGCGATGATCGAGGCGCTACTGGCCGAGGGTACGCTGCCAGCGGAACATGTGCTGCGCCTGCCCGTGCGCGCGGCGAACATGGAGGAGTTGGCAGCGGTTCATCCCGAAGCCTACGTCGAGCGTGTGCGGCAGGCGGTGGCGGATCTGGTGGAGGCAGGTGGAGAGCACGCGAAACCGAGGCGGTTTGCCACAGAGGTCTATATTTCACCGGGCAGCTACGATGCGGCGACCAAGGCGGCGGGCGCGCCACTGGTGATCCTCGATGCCATTGGTGAAGGGCACGCGCGCAACGGTTACGCGCTGGTGCGTCCGCCGGGGCATCATGCCAGCGCGGATCGGGCAATGGGCTTCTGCATCTTCAACAATGTCGCGGTGGCGGCGCGCTATGCCCAGCGCAAATGGGGCTGGCAGCGTGTGCTGATCGTGGACTATGACGTGCATCACGGCAATGGCACGCAGGACATTTTCTACGAAGACGGCGATGTGCTGTACTTCTCCACACACCAATATCCCTTCTATCCGGGCACGGGCGACTCCACGGATCGCGGCACGGGGGCAGGGCTGGGGTCCACGGTGAATGCGCCGCTGCCAGCGGAGTCGGGCTGGAGCGTGTATGACCCAATCTTTCGGCAGGTGCTCTGGCCGCTGGCAGATCGCTTCAAGCCGGATGCGGTGCTGCTCTCGGCGGGCTTCGACGCCCACTGGCAGGATCCCCTGGCGCAGATGCAGCTCTCGACGGCTGATTACTCAGATTTATCGCGCGAGGTGGTTGAGATTGCCGATACCTATTGTGCTGGGCGGCTGGTGGCGGTGCAGGAGGGCGGCTACAATCTGGACGCGGTGGCGCAATGCGCGTCAACCCTGATGTTTGCGCTGACGGGCAGCGATAAGATTGTGGATAACTTGGGGCTGGCTCCGCCGCTGAACTATCGCTGGAATGAAGAAGCGATTGTGCGGGCGCTGCTGGATCTGCATGATCTAACGGGCTACCGCCGTAAGCCACGCAAGCCGCAAGTGCGCGAGCAACCAGCCAAGCCGCAGGAGTGAATCATTGACGGTGATGCGCACCCACTAGCTACGATGCTCTGCGCTGCCGCCAGCGTCGAGCAAAGGGCGTGGTGAGGTTCCCTGTCGCAGGCCCCTTTGGATGCCAGCCGCTGCTGCCCGCAGAGCATCGCGCACCAGTTCACTGATCGAAACGACGGGGCCGTCGGTAAGGACGACCTTGACGTTGCTCATCAGCGCAAAGACCTCGATTTCAAGCTGCGCTGCGCGAGGCTCATTGAGCGGACTATGCTCTTCATGGGCAAACGTCACTACACCACCAGCGCTCTCGCCAAGTGAGTTGGTGTCGCTCAGGAAGACGCGCGTCCGTACCGCGACATGCAACGAGCGCGGCACGTAGATGACCACCGTACCCATAATCGCGGTGATCTGGAGCCGGGCGTGAGGCGGCATGTGCGCCAAGCCCAGATCAAGTTTGGCCTCGCCCATGAACGCCAGAACATGTGTTTCAGGCGCGAGTTGCCAGGATCGGCGCAATTTCTTCACCTGGCTCATGATGGCGATGAACCGTGTGCGGCGCGGTTCAGGCGCAGACATCGGCGACGAGAGGCTCGGCGATTCCAGCGCGCTCAGCGACGCCAGTGGTGATACGGGCAACGCGCGCAGAATCGCCTGGCACTCGTCCGCATTCCGCGCGAGCACCAGCGCATCGAGCGCACGGCGAAATGCTTCGAACGACAACTCGCCGCGCTCATAGCGCATACGCGCCTCTTGAATTGCCGTCTGCTGTGCTGGCACTGCTGGCTCCACTCAGCCCTCCGTCCCGCTCGCTCGCGAGGCACTCCAATTCCGTATTCCAGGCATATACGAGAACGGGCGGCAGAGTGTTTCACACTATAAACGCGCATGGGCAAAACGGCGCATCGCCGTCCGCCCACACACGTCCCACAAGGCAGCTACTTCGATTTTGCGCTGGCTTTTGTCGCGGTGCGCGGCTTGCTAGCGGCGCCAGCCTTGGGCGCTGCGGCTTTGCCGTTGGCTTTCGCGCTCGCGCCAGCCGAGCCAGGTCGCGAGACGATGGCGGGATCGCTGCCGATGATGTCCAGGAAGCGAATCGCCTGCCGGATCAGATGGTAGAAGTTGGGAATGTGATACTTCTCGTTGGGCGCATGAATATTGTCATCGGGCAGGCCAGTGCCCATGAAGACGATTGGCGCGTGCAGTTCGCTGTCAAACAGCGCGCCCACGGGAATCGAGCCGCCAGATCGCTCGAAGACCGGCGGGCGGCCCCACTCCTGCTCCAATGCGCGTTCGGCGGCGCGCAGATACACGTTTTCCAGCGGGACCAGCACGGCGTCGCCGCCGTGGATGAGGCGGACCTCCATCTTCACGCCCGGCGGGCAGAGTTCGGCGACGCGTTTGCGTAGCATCGGCAGCACATCCATCGGGCGCAGTCCAGGTGGCAACCGCAGGCTGACCTTGGCAGTGGCCTCAGCGGGAATCACCGTTTTCGCGCCTTCGTCTACGAATCCACCCTTGATGCCGTGAACTTCGAGTGTCGGGCGCGCAGTCTGGCGCTCGCGCGGGTCGTATTCCTGCTCGCCAGGGAGCATGTCCACGCCCATCTCGTGCTTCATGCTGGCGATCACATCTACCGGATTGCGGTCCCATAGGTCGCGTTCTTCGTCGGTCATGGGTATGATGCGCTTGTAGATCTCTGGCAGCGTGATATGGCCGTCAGGCCCCTTGAGGCCCAGCAGCACCTCGGCGAGCGCATGGATGGGATTCGGCGCAACGCCGCCATATTCGCCAGAATGGAGATCATGCTTCGCGCCCTGGGCATGAATCTCGGTGTAGAGGATGCCGCGCAGCGCGTAGACCAGCGCGGGCACGCCAGGGGCGGGCATCCCCGTATCGGCGACGAGGGCGACATCGCAGGCAAGCTTCTTGGGGTGTTCCTTGACGTATTTCTCGATGGATTCGCCGCCGTATTCTTCCTCGCCCTCGATCAGCACACGCACGTTGACGGGCAATCCGCCGGTGGTGGTCATCAGCGACTTGAGCGCAAGAATCAGGGCGTACATCTGGCCTTTGTCGTCCACCGCGCCGCGCGCATAGATGTTGTCGTTGCGCACCGTCGGCTCGAATGGTGGGCTATCCCACAGGTCAATCGGGTCCACGGGCTGCACGTCGTAGTGGCCATAGAGCAGTACGGTTGGCTTGCCCTTGGCCTCAAGCCATTCGCCGTAGACGAGAGGATGCACATCGGTCTTGATAATCTTGACCTTCTTCAGGCCTGCCTCTTCCATCGCATCGGCGACGAACTTCGCCGCGCGCTGGATGTCTTTGCGATGCTTTGGGAGCGTGCTGATGCTGGGGATGCGAAGCAGGTCTTTCAGCCCTTCGAGGAATTCGTCCTGGTGGGTGTCAACATACTGGAGAGCCGCGTCAGAAGTCTGGGCAGTGCTGGCCATGAGTGTCCCTCGTTTTCGCGCAGTGTATGGGGAGAGCGCAGCCGCATCCGCGTGCGCGGTTGCGTATACCGTTCTTTTCATCGTAGCAGCCAGCAAGGGATATGTCTAGCGGGAAAGATGATATATCGAAGCATCCCAGCGTGGGATACGCTTGACCACCATTGCGGATGCGGCGTATACTGCGCGCAGAAAGAAATGATGCAGGGGACCAGTAGCCGTGGACCCGACGCGCAGAGAACCGGCAGATATGGTGCGATGCCGGTCGTCGCGGGAGCGGTGAACCCACCCCGAAGCTGACGGCGTTGAGCCGTTCCGGTTGCCCACCGTTAGCTGGGCCTCGCATCCCGTCGTTACAATGGCGGCGTGCGGCAGAGATGAGCCGCGTACACATGCGCGCGACTCGAACAAGGTGGTACCGCGAGGACACACCCTCGCCCTTGATGGGCGGGGGTGTTTTTGTTTGGCGCGGACACGTACAAAGGAGAACCACAATGCGGATGTCCAAGATGCTGGTGAAGACACGGAAACAGGTCGCAGCGGAGGCGGAACTGCCGAGCGCGCAGTTGATTCTGCGCGCGGGGCTGGCGCGCCAGGTGGCAGCAGGCATCTATAGCCTGACACCCCTGGCGCATCGCGTGGTGCGGCGCATCGAGCGTGTCGTGCGCGAGGAGATGGAGCGCATCGGTGGGCAGGAGGCGCTGCTGCCGGTGACGCAACCGGCGGACCTGTGGCGCGAGAGCGGGCGCTATGAGGCGATTGGCGCGGAACTGGCGCGATTTCGGGACCGCAATGAGCGCGAGATGGTGCTGGCGATGACGCACGAAGAGGCGGTGACGGATCTGGTGCGCGCGGTGGTGGATTCGTATCGTCAGTTGCCGCTGATGGTATTCCAGATACAGACGAAATTTCGCGATGAGCCGAGGCCGCGCGGCGGACTGATCCGGCTACGCGAATTTCTGATGAAGGACGCCTATAGCTTCCACACAATGCAGGAAGACTTCGACGAGTATTATGAGCGGGTGGTGGAGGCATACCGGCGGATCTACAAACGCCTCGACTTGCCGGTGCTGGTGGTGGAGGCGGATACAGGCATCATGGGCGGACAGGTGGCGCACGAGTTTATGTTGTTGGCACCGGGCGGCGAAGATACGTTGATCGTGTGTACGAAATGCGGCTATGCGGCGAATGCTGAGGTGGCGATAGCGCGGAAAGACACGGGTGATGCGGCAATCGCCCCGAACGCTGACGAGACGCCGCGCGAGTTGTATACGCCGGGGGCGACGACCATTGCCGCGCTCTGCGCGGCGGCGAGGTGCGCGCCGTCGCAAACGCTGAAAGCGGTATTCTACGCGGCGGGCGACGATCTCGTGCTGGCGCTGATTCGCGGCGACCTGGAGGTGAACGAGGTCAAGCTGCGAAGTGTGCTGGGTCAGGAGGTGCGTGCGCTCTCGCATGTCGAGGCGGAGGCGCGCGGGCTGGCCGTAGGCTACACTGGGCCGGTGGGACTGGACATGGCCGGGGGTGTCCGGCTGGTGGCAGATGATTCGCTGCTCACGGCAGGGAGCCTCATCGCGGGCGCGAATCGTGTGGACTATCACCTGGCGGGCGTGCGCTTTGGACGCGACTTCTCGGCAGAGATCACGAGCGATATCGCGCTGGCGCGGGCAGGGCAGCCGTGCGCGCACTGCGGCGCAGCGCTGGAAGAGCGGCGGGGCATCGAGGCGGGCAATACGTTCAAACTGGGAGCGAAGTATAGCGCGACGATGGGCGCGACCTTTGCCGATGAGCGCGGTGTGGGCGGCAACCCGATGATTATGGGCTGCTACGGGCTGGGCATCACACGGCTGGTGGCCTGCCTGATCGAGCAGCATCACGACGCGGATGGCATCGTCTGGCCGGTGAGTGTCGCGCCGTACCGCTATCACCTGTTGGTGGCAGGCAACGGCGCCGAGGCACGGGCGGCGGCGGATACGCTCTACGTGGCGCTGGGCGCGGAGATAACACTCTACGATGACCGCGAGGCGAGCGCCGGGGTGAAGTTCAAAGACGCCGACCTGCTGGGTATGCCGCTGCGCGTGACGGTGAGCGCGCGGTCGCTGGCGGCTGGCGGCGCGGAACTGCGGCTGCGCGCAACCGGCGAGACGCGCATCGTGCCGCTGGCAGAGGTGGCGACGGCGGCAGAGACGATGCTAGATATGCTCACTGCTCGCCATGCGTGAGCGTGCGGGCGACGGCATCGCTGGCAGTGCGGATCTCGGCGCGGAGCGAGGCGATTTCGGCAGCGAGCGCGGCCAATTCGCCATTCTCATTCGCTGGAGATGTGTCTTCGAGCAGCGTGGCGCGGCGGGATTCTAGCTCGGCGAGGCGAGCGCGTGCGTCGCTGATATCGCGGGTGACGATCAGCGCGTGGAGTTCGCTTTCGGCGCGGTGGCGCAGCATTTCCAGGTGACGCAGCGTCGCCTCGATCTGGGTGATGCGCTCCTCGACCTCAGACATACCTGCAAGGGCGTTGCCGACGCCACCGTTGTACTGGATGGTGAAGTCTACAATGCGCCGCAATTGGGCGCGCAACTGGCTGGCGTTCGCATGCGCCTGGCGCTCGCGGTCGGTGAGATCCGCCAGCAAGAGCCGTAGCAGCGCCAGCCTTCGATCCATCTCTTGCATTGGTTGCGGCTCCCTGGTATCCTAGTGATAGGAAGGCTGGTTGATCACTTTTGCGTTCAGCCGCTTCGATGTGCTATTGTACACGAGTATGTTGGTGCTGCGATAGAAGGCGATGACCATTCCATATGATTAGGCATGAGGTCATTCTGCGGATCAAGCAGGGTGTGCGCCGCGAAATGATTCAGCGCAACTTGCGCGATGTGTACGATCTGCTGATTACGATTCCTGGCGTCGAGCGCGTGCGCTTCGGCGTGAACAAAGCGGCGTCATACCGCCACGCGATGATCGTAGTGGATCTGCCGGACGAGGAGGCGCTGATGCGTTTCGGGCGTCACCCGCAGCATGCGCGTGCCGTGAATCTCGTCAACCGTCTGGCGGAATCTACGGCGGTGGGAAGCTATCTGGTCGGCTCAGAATATCCTGGATAGCGCACGACTATCCTCAATTGTGCCTCTTTCTCTCTAATGGGAAAGGGGCGTTTGTTTTGCCGCGATTAACTCTCCGTAGTCAGGTAGAGCGCGTCGTTTTCGGCGCGGACGCTGGTGATGGGCAGGTCGGCGGGCAGGCGGCTGAGGGCGTCGTTGAGCGCGGCCTGGAGTTCGGGGCCAGACTCGATGAGCTTGAGCGGGCCATAAACGGTAGTGTTGCGCGCATGCACCCCGCCATCCTCAGCGTAGAGCTGCGTCTTGATGCCGCCGAGGCGTCCCGCAAACGTGTAGTTGATGGACATGTAGCCATTGGTAAGCCGAAGCTGGACATCTTTCATCGGCGCATTGGAGGGCAGCTTATTCAGCAATGTATCGTTGAGCAATGAGCCTGGAATGCGATAGGTGCCATTGGGCGGCGTGGGGAGGGATTCGATGTGTGCGGCGGCCTGATCTACGACGAGATTCAGGCCATGACGTAGCGCGCCGTCCACCTGAGCGTGAATGGCGGGGCGGATGAAAAGCGCCCATGCGCCCACACCCACACTCGCGAGGATGACCAGCACGAGCAGCAACGTGAACATGGCGCGACCGAGACGGGCGGCGCAGCCACGCGGACGGGCAGCCGAACGGGCGGTGGGGTACGGCGCAGCAAGCGGTGGGGCAGCGACGGGCACGGCGGGTGCTGGCGGATACGCAGGCACGTAGGGTGGCGGCGCGGCATATCCCCCTGCGGCACTGGCAGCCGATGGCGAATAGAGCGTGGGCGCGTCCGACGGATAGAGGACACTATTAGGATCGGGGGGCGCGGGCGGCTGGCCTGGCGCGAGCGGTGTGGTGGGCGACCAGGCATCCCAGCCGCTTACGGGAGTCAACACCTGACCGCAGTTGCCGCAGACACGCGCATCGAGCGTAGCCTGCCAGCCACAGTTGCCGCAGTAACGCGGATTCGCCATCATCGGTGCGTGCCCTCCATCTATGCCGCGAACACTGGCTCCCGTCAGTATAGAAGACGGCGCTATTTCTTGCCCAGTTCCTGGAAAAGATACCAGTTGAAATGGACGGCGCGGCGCAGATCTTCGAGTCGGACATGCTCATTGGGCGAGTGCGCGCCGTTGGCCCAGTAGACTGGATCGCCAGGGACGGAGAGGCCAGGGACGCCGACATGCCGCCGCAGCGCGCCCAGCAGCGGCAGCGTGCCGCCGAAGAGCGGCGTGATCGAAGGCTGCTGATCGCCGAATGCGTGTGCGATGCGGGAAATGCGCTGCACGAATGGCTCCTCAATGGGTGTGACGACCGGCTCGGCGTTACCGAAGACCGTCACCCGCACATCGTCGTAGCCGTTTGCCGTCAGGTGCGCTTTCAGCTTGGCGAGGATGTCGCTGGGGTCCTGGTCTGGCACGAGGCGGAAATCTATCTTGGCCATCGCGTGCGCTGGGAGCACGGTCTTAGAGCCTTCGCCGCCATAGCCACTGGTCAATCCGGCGATGTTGCAGGTGGGGGCGAACGCCTGGCGCTTGCGTAGCTCGAACCCGGCGAGGCCGTCTATGAAACGGTCAAGCTGGAAGCTCTCTTTCATGTACGCATCGGTGTCGGGCTGGTCGCGCAGCGCCTGAAGCTGCGCTTCAGTGGGCGGGCGCACATCGTCGTAGAAGCCAGGGATGCGAATGTGGCCTTTCGGCGTCTTGAGTGTCGCCAGCGCCTGGACGAGCCGCCACGCCGCGCTGGGCAGCACGGGCGCGCCGCCGGAGTGGGCGTCTTTGCCCGTCCCCTGCACGTCTAGCTGGACGTAGAGCAGACCTTTGCTGCCGAGGCCAAGCTCTGGGCGGCCATCTGGCTCGAACCCATCGCCTTCCCAGAGGCAGCCATCGGCCTTGAGCAGCTTGGCGTGTGGCTTGATGATCTCCTCGAAATGGGGGCTGCCGATCTCTTCTTCGCCTTCGATAATGTACTTCAGTGTGATGGGCAACTGGCCCAGTTCTTCGCGTAGCGCGCGGATGGCTATGAGCCGCGTGGCGATCTCGCCCTTGTCGTCGCTGGTGCCGCGCGCATAGAGTTTGCCATCGCGCACGGTTGGTTCGAAGGCGGGCGACTCCCAGAGGTCCAGCGGCTCTGGCGGCTGCACGTCGTAGTGATCGTAGAGCAGCACTGTGTACGGGCCGCCCTTTAGCTCGCCATAGAGGATCGGCGGCGCGCCGGGGATGCTGAAGCGACGGGTCGTGAAGCCGGTTTCGCGCATCTCAGCTTCGACGAGATCGGCCATCTCGGCAATGCCGGTGTTCTGGGCGGCGATGCTTGGCTGACGGCAGAGTTGCTCTAGCAGCAGACGCGCGTCTGTGGCAAGCCGGTCGAGGTTGGCAGGGATGGGTGCGGGCATAGGGTGGCGCTCCTGTCTTGATGTGGACGACACTCAGCAAGTACCCTTAGTATACGCCTCAAGACTATGACATGCCATAGTTGTTGAACTGAGCGCATGCGTCGCTGCCGTTACGGGTGTTGGGCTAGATGATAGACTGGTCGTGGTTGAGGCAAACGAGTATGGTGGGGAGGATATGCGCTATGGGCGGGCTGCTGCGACGGCTCAGTCTTGCCGTGCTCACGGGCTACATCTTTGTCTACTTCTCGGAATATACTTTCTGGGCGCGCCCGCTCGACGTAGCGCGTTTTCCTGGTTTTATCCTGGTGCTGGTGGTATATGCCTTCGCCGCCTATGTGTTTCTGGCGCTGGTGGTCACGTTTCATGCGCGTACACTTGCCGCGATCTTCCTTGCTGGCGCACTTTTTGGCTGGCTGGATGAAGGCGTGTTCGTCCAGACGATGTACAGCATGTTGCCGCTCAGCATCTCGTTTACAGGGCTGGCATGGCATGCACTCCTGACGGTTCTGGTGGGCTGGTTCGCGGTGCAACGAGTGGTACGCGCGCGCAGTTGGTGGCGGACGGCGTGGGTTGCGGCCGTCATCGGCACGGTATATGGCGCATGGGCAATCTGGTGGTGGATGGCGGCGCCACCCGCTGTATCAGTCGCTAGCTTTGCACGCTATGTCTTTGTCACAACACTGGTGCTTACCGGTGTCTACTGGTTGGCAAGCAGACCATCGCTGCTGCGTTTCGCGCCAACGCGCGTTGAATTGATCGTGGTGGGGCTATTGATCCTGCTCTATTTCGCGTTCATCACCATTCCGCGCCAGCCGCTGGCGGTGATCATTTTGCCGCCCGTGGTGGCGCTGGCGCTGCTGACGTTGCGAAGGAACCGACATAACGAAGCTGGAGAAGATGCGCTGGCGGCGCTGAGGAAGGCCGGGCCGCTACGCCTGCGCGATGTGCTCCCTTTGCTTGCCCTTCCGACGGTTGCCACGGCGGTGTATGCGCTGGCGATGACGGCGCGGGTGCTCGTACCTACGGGGTGGGTGGTGTACATACTGACAACGGCGCTCGGCTTTATCTTCTTTGTATACTCCCTGATCGCAATCTGGCGGGCAAAACCAGTGGCCAACAACACGCAGCCGGTCGTTGACTAGAGCGGGCGAGTAGCATCAATGCGTTGCCAGCCAACCTTCGTGGGAGTGTATCATGTCGCTGGGCGTGCATGATGGCTGGCGGTTGGCAATCTACCGGATATGGTCGCACTGCGCGACGAAATCGTGACGTCACAGCCCAACCGCCAGCACGCGCTTTTCTCTGCAATGGCAGCTAGATGGTGGCAGGCTCGCCGATTTCCAGCGCGCTGAGCGCCATCTGGTGGGCGGCGCGCTGCGTGGAGATGCCCTCACGGCGCGAAATGGCCAGCATCTGCTTCATGGTGTCGTAGATACCTGCCGTCAGTTCGCGCGCTCGCGCTTCGTCGTAGCCGCCTGGCGCCAGTTCTTGCGCCACGTTGATAAGGCCGCCAGCATTGATAACGTAGTCTACGGCGTAGATGATGCCGCGCTCGTGCAATAGCTCGCCGTGGCGTTCGTCCTGAAGCTGGTTGTTGGCGCTGCCCGCGATAATTTTGCACGTCAGGCGAGGGAGCGTGCCGTCATTGATCGCTCCACCATAGGCGCAGGGCGCGAAGATGGCGCACGGCACGTCGAAGATTGCGTCCGGCTCAACGACAGCGATGCCGAGCGTGGACTTTGCGCGCTCTACAGTTTCCGACGCAACATCCGTCGCAGTCACCGTCGCGCCTTCGGCCACCAGAAGCTCCGCGAGAGCCATGCCGACCTTGCCCAAGCCCTGGATGGCGATGGGGATTCCACTCAGGCTGCTTGTATCGAGAAGCTCGTCCGCCAGCGCCTTGATGCCATAGAGCACACCGACCGCGGTCACGGGCGAAGGGTCGCCGCTGCCGCCTTCTTCCACTGACGTGCCGACGACATGCCGTGTCGCGCGCTTGACGACGCCCATATCAGAGACGGAGGTATTCGCGTCTTCAGCGGTGATGAACGACCCGCCCAGTTCTTCGATAATGCGCCCGTAGGCGAGAAAGCGCGCGGTGCGCAGGGCGGGATCGTGCTCCTTGCCATCCGCGAACAGCACAGCCTTGCCACCGCCCAGCGGTAGACGGGCTACTGCGGCTTTGTAGGTCATCGCTTCGGAGAGGCGCACGACATCGAGTATGCCCTCCTCGGTGGTCGCATAGGTGCGCAGGCGCGTGCCACCTAGCGCCGGTCCGCGTTTGGTGCTGTGCAGCGCAATCGCGCCACGCAACCCGGTGTCGGGATCATGAAAGGCCAGAAGCCGCTCGTGCTTGTGCTCGGTCAGATAGTCCAGGGAATGCGGGACACGAGATGTCATCGTCTGCTCCTTTGCAGATATGCGCTCTGGCGACGCCTTTGACGCCACAGCGCGATAATAGGGTGCTGGGAAATGCCTCAACAGGCGTGCCGCAGCACAAGAGTACGGCTGCCGGCCTGATGGTCCGCTGGCCGGGCATCCACTCGCTCTTCATTTTACCATCGCCGTGCTGCTGTGTCGCGCCCGCGCCCGTGCGGCCAGCCAGAGCGACAGCCCAGAGATGATGCCAATGCCGAACGCGACGACCATCACCAGGATGGATTCTGTGAGCGGCGGTTTGTTGGTCATCAAGAACACAATGCCGAGCAGTGCGGCGACGATAGTATGCAACCCGGTGGCGACGACGGTAGAGTGCGTGCGCGCGAGGAGTTGTGGCGAGAGCGGCCCATCGGGCGCATCCTTCGCCACCGCGCCAATTGCCTTTATTCGCGGCTCGACAATGGCTGGTCCAATCGGCGCGATCAGGATGAAGCTGGCCATTGCGACGTCAATCCAGGGAGTTTGCAGCCCCCAATACGCTATGGCCAGGTAGAGTCCAGCGGCGGCAAGGAGTAGAATGCTAGTAACAGTAAGCGGATCGGAGAGTGTCATCAGCCCGGTGATGGTGCGTACCTGCTCGACGCTTCGAGCGCGCCGGAGTGCGCTGACGCCAAACAGCCAGATACTCATTCCCGCGAACGTTCCGATGGCGCCGCAGACGTGGACGAATAGTACGAGCGCATAGACATTCATGGATGTGCCTCCTCATCGCATCTATTTCCCCGCAAGCGCCTGGTGCCTTCTTCGCCTTCGTTCCTACCGCGCCGCATACGCAATCAGCGCAACGAGGGCCGCCGCGAAAGTGAGCACTTGTAGGGTTGCTCGCACCGTCTGCCACCGCGCAAATTTGGCAAAAATCGCCGCCAACTGCTTTTCATCGCCTGCTGCGTGCCGCTGGCGGAAGTTGGTTGGCGCCGCCTGGGTGGTTGCCAGCGAATGCGCAACTGAGAGCACCGCCGCGACATAAATTGGCCATGCCTGCGCCGCTGGCGCCGCTTGCAGGAATACCACCACCGCCGCCACGATGGTGAGAAACGCTGCACCGATGCCGAGGGTTGCATACCACACGATACCTGAGCCGAGATCTGCCGCCGTGCTGTATGCCGAGAACGCTACCATGCCCATCTTGTGCCGGGCTGGCAACTGCTTGATAGATTGATCCAGGCTCGCCCCCGCGAGAATACCATCGGCTGCGGTCGCCACCGCGATGAGGATGAGTACGCCATTGAGCGCCATGTTGCATCACCTCCTGCCCGCATGTGTGATGACATACAGGCCAGTCGAGAATATTTGTTGCCCGGTAGATTGTTTTCCCTCCCTATGCGACAGCGCGTACAAACAGCCGCACCAAGTCGGCGACCTGCTCCGGCGGTGGTACGCTTTGCTCTTTTGGAGCCAGGATCACGTTGCTGAATAAATAGGTTAGCAGTGGGCCTACGAAGAGGCGCACCGCTAGCTCTGGATGGCGCACGTTGATAAGGCCACGCGCGCTGGCCTGCCCGAACAGCGCGCTGAACGCCGCCAGTCCGCGCATCGGCACGGTGCTCCAGAAAATCTCGGCCAGGCGCGGGAAATGCTGCGCTTCCGCGATCAACACCCGCACCAACGCGATGTAGGTTGGATCCGTCAGACGGATCGCCGCGCTTTGGGCGATCCGTATCAGCACATCCTCCAAATCGGCGCGGCTGACTACGGCTGCCTCCATCGCTTGGGCAGACACATCTACCCAGATGCGGTCGAGCGCGAGTGCTTGCAAGACATCCGCGAAGAGTTGCTCTTTGCTCGGATAGTACCGATATAGCGTCTGCTTGGAGACACGGGCCGCTGCCGCGATGGCATCCATCGTCGTTCGCTCAAAGCCGTGGGCAAGGAAGAGGTCTTGCGCGGCGGCCTGAATCTGTTCGCGTTTCGCGCGTGCGCGTGGCGGCTCGGCTATGCCTGCGCCCGCGCCTGGCTCAGAATCCATTGACCTCACTCGCTCTATTCCCATATCATACTGTACCGTACAGTATGATATGCGGTGCATCGCCTGTCAAGACGACGTTTGCGGCAATGTCGCGTCACGATTTATAGTGAGCACGGTTGTAAGGTGAAATATGTGCAGCAGACGGGGAGGCGGCAATGGATCTATCATCCTGGTTTCGCGAAACCTTGCGTACTGGCGCCGACGGCTTTCTTTGGGCGGTAGAGCAAGTGCCACGTGAACGTTGGTATGCTACTCCGCCAGGAGGGTTGGGAGAGTGGAATGTCGCGCGGCACGTTTTTCATATGGTGCTATATGAACGCTTGATCGCGGTGCCAAGCATGCGGCAGTGGATGGGTGGCGAGAAGCCCATGCTGGATGATGTGGTTGAAGCCGAGTTGTGGGGTGAAGAGAAGGAGCTAGAGCCGCTGATCGAGGAATTTCAGGCGCTGCGCGACACCCAGATTGCCCTGTGTGACAGCTTTGGCGAGGAGGCATGGAGCGCAGTCCGTGATACCATCTGGACGGGCCCAGAGCCATGGGGATCTATTACGCTGAAGTGGGTCGTCTCGAAGACGTTTCAGCACACGGCGGAACATACTCACGATGTGATGCGCCTCGCACTCTTCTGGGATTTCCGCGTCGCGCGAGAGCAATAGAGCAGGCAGAATTGTGACGAACTTGGTGACTACGTGCCATGTGGTGCGAATGACATGAGCAGCCGCTCACTGTGATGTCGATTTGCGGCTGCTCATGCGGATTACACTACTTGCTGGTCGCTAGTCGCCAGCGGTACGCATGGTGTTGGGCGCGGGCGCGGGTGTACGCGCGATGGCGCGGCCATCGTAGTTACCAGGGGCCGTGTGGCGGGGTAGGCCAGGGACAGGCACGGCAGGCAAACGCGGGAGTGTGATGCCGCGCACGATGGCGAGGTCGTCAAGTTGAGCGCTGAGCCATGTGCTGGCATCCTCGCGCAAGAGGGTCCGCCGCACCTCCTGCGCAAGTCGCGCACGGCGTTCATCCGGCATCGTCAGCGCTTCATAGAGCGCGGCTGCAGTCTGCTCGACATCCGTTGGCTCGACACGCAGCACACCATCGCGAAGCTGACTGTAGGCGCCCGCGCCATCAGAGAGCAGGATGACGCCATTGCGGGCGTTGAGCAGCCCGCCTTCTTTGGCCACGAGATTCATGCCGTCTATCAGCGGGTTGACGAGCAAGACATCATAGTCGCTCATGCAGGCGAGCGCACGCTGGTGATCGTTCCCATAGACGGCGACGATTGGCTGCCATTCGGCGGTGCCGTAGGCTGCGTTAATGCGCGCAATGGTGTCGCGTACACGCGCCGCGTAGTCCTGATATTCAGGCATGCTTTCGCGCGAGGGCACCAGCAGCGCCAGGAAGGTAACGTTGCCGCGCAGATGCTCGTGGTCGCGCAGAATGCGCTCGTAGGCGAGGAAGCCGCGTACAATGTTCTTGGTTGGCTCGATGCGGTCTACGCGCAAGAGCAGCTTGTGACCCGCATGCGGACGGGCTTTCGTGAGCAGCTCCAGCGCACGCTGTTGCGCGCCGGGGGCGCTGGCGCTGGCCCGCACGGCGCTGGGCGTGAGCGCAATGGGATGGGCGCGTACCAACGCCTGGCGTCCGTGCCACGTGATCTCCTGGGCCTCGCGAGCAATGCGGGCCTCTGGCAGATAGCGTTGCGCCCCTTGCAGAAAGTTAGCGGCGTCGCGTTCGGTCTGGAAGCTGATAACATCGCAGGCCGCGAGTCCCTCATAGATGTCGCGAACGATGTCGGTTGGCAGCTCACCCCAGGCGGATACCTCTGGCCAGGGTACGTGGATGAAATGCAGCAGACGCGCTTCCGGGAGTTTGGCGCGAACCAACGCGGGCGCTTTATAGAGGTGATAGTCGTGGAACATGATCGGTGTGCGTGGGCCTTGCACGCGGGCCTGCTGTACGACGGCATCGGCAATCGCGGCATTGACGGGAACATAGCCCTGCTGCCAATAGGCGCGGATCGCAGAGAGCGCGGGACGCCGCTCTGGGGCGAGGCCATGTTGCGCGAACCAGAGGACACGATTGCTGAAGCCATCATAATGGGCAGCGTACATCTCTGGCGAAACGGCGACCAGCCGCAGGCTCATGTCGTGCAGACCTGCCGGGTTGAGGAGCGCGCGATTCCCCAAGCGCGTGGCCACCTCGCGGTCGGCGTCAGTCATCGTCAACGCAATCCACGAGACCTGCTGATTGCGCGCGGCACAGAGCAAACCACTGACGACACCGCCAGCGCCGCGTTGCGCTGCGGGCGCGCCGTCGGCGGCGAAACTGTGCTCGATAGGCCCGCGATTGGTCACGAAGATGAGGTCGCATCCTTCGACGGAAGCGTTGAGGAGCCGTCCAGGCTCCGGGCGGGCCGAAGAAACTACAGGCGCAGTGGCAGCGAAGATGCTATCCGAAACACTGTCTGTCACAAGCCCCATACTGCTGGTGCTCATTAGTGATAACCTCCCTATCGTTCGCGGCACATTGCGCGAACGTCACCCATGAGCTGTTTTACCGCACCTCTCTAATGGAGAGATGATAGAATCTTAAATTGGACCTAAGAATTCGGGATCACCGCTCATCAGGTTCATTGAGAGACAGCAGCATTTCCCGTGCCGCGCGGGAAACGGCGCAAAATCGGGACGCTGGAGGCGCGATACCCCTCTGGGGAGGCGTTGGCGGTGACGAGCGAAGGACGGCAGTATGACTGCACGAGCACATATTCTGGTGGTGGACGATGATCGCCGCATTACGGAGTTGCTGCGACGCACGCTGGCCTATGAAGGCTACAGCGTCGAGGTAGCGCGGCGCGGGGATGAGGCGCTGCGCATGGCAATGGAGCGCGCGCCCGATCTGGTGGTACTCGACATTATGATGCCGGGTCTGGATGGGCTGGAGGTGTGCCGCAGGCTGCGCGCTGCGGGAAATCAGATGCCGATTCTGCTGCTGACCGCGCGTGATTCGGTGCCAGATCGGGTGCTGGGCCTGGACACCGGCGCCGATGACTATCTGGTGAAACCATTCGAATCCGAGGAGTTTCTGGCACGGGCACGAGCGCTGCTGCGGCGGCATAATCCCGATCAGCCCGAGGTGTTGCGCTTCGCCGACCTGGAACTGGATACCGGTACACGCATTGCCCGCCGTGGCGCGCGTGAGTTCAACCTCTCGACGACGGAATACGAGTTGCTCCAGTTGTTTCTGCGGCGTCCACGACAGGTGGTGACGCGCGACATCATCATGGAGCGTGTCTGGGGCTACGACTTCGAAGGCGAATCCAACGTGCTCGATGTCTATATCGGCTACCTGCGGAATAAGATGGAGGCGCAGAGCGAGCCGCGTTTGTTGCATACGGTGCGGGGCGCGGGCTATGTATTGCGCGAAAAGTCCGAGGGGTAAGTCCTGGGGGATAAAGGCGGGTAAATATGCTTGCGCGGCGGCTCTTCGATTCGATCTCGATCCGGCTGCGGCTGGCGCTCTGGTACGCGCTGCTGGTCAGCGTCACACTGACGCTGTTTAGCGTGATCGTGCTGGCGGTGGCGCAGTATCAGCTTGAGAACAGTGTGGACCAGACGTTGCAGAGCCGCGCCCAGTTGATTGCCCACACGCTGGAAGGCGAGTTACTCACCGCTTCGACCTCTCTGGAGACGCCAACACCCGAACCAACCCCGACAGAGGCTCCCACTGCGACGGCCAACGCTTCGCCCTCGGCGACGAGCGCCACCACGCCAGGGGAAGCCACGCCGACAGCCACCACCGCGCCGACACCAGTGCCAACGCCCGATCCCACCCAAAGCAAGAAAATCCAGCAGCAATTGTTGCTTAGCTCAGCCTCGCGCGATTTGCTTGGCAAGCTGGACCTGACATTTGAGGTGCTCAAGGCAAATGGGGCCATCGCCTATTATGCGCCGAATATCGCCAGCACCGGACTACCACTCGACCAGACAACCGTGCGTGGAGCGCTCAATAGTGGGATCTGCGGCGCGTATACGCGCTCGCAAGGCTCGTCGCTGCTACGGATCTATGTATATCCGATTTTACTTCCGCCGGTGAATGCCTCCGACCAGGGGACATCCGTCAACTTCAATCAGATGACGTGCGCGGGCACAACCGACCACCCTGTGCTGGGGGCCGTGCTGGTGGCCAAGACCATAGACGACGTGAATAGCACGCTGGGCACGCTACGTCAACTGTTCATCGTGGCGGTGATCATTGCCGTTGTGCTGACATCGTTGGGGAGCTGGTTGATCGTCGGCAATGGCTTGCGTCCGATTGCGCGGGTCACACGCACGGCAAACGCAATTGCGGCGAATGCGCATGCGGCGGGCCTGGGCCGGCGGGTGGGCTATAGTGGTCCGCGTGATGAGGTAGGAGAACTGGCGGAAACGTTCGATCAGATGCTAGCCGCGCTGGAACAGGTGGCCAATGCGCAACGCCGGTTCGTCGCGGATGCGTCGCACGAGTTGCGCGCGCCACTCACGACAATCAAGGGCAGCCTGGAACTGCTACGCCGTGCGCCTGATCTGCCGATGGAGGAGCGCAGAGCGGCACTCGAAGACGCCTACATGGAAGCCGAACGCATGGCGACACTGGTGAATGATCTGCTGCTGCTGGCCCGCGCGGACGCGGCGGCGGCGAGTGTTGGTGGCGCCGAGAAAGTCATTCTGGACGACCAGATGCGTGGGCGGCGGGAATTGGTGGAACTCGATCAGCTTGCCCTGGACATCTTCCGCTATGGACGGCGGCAACTGGAAGCGCGGCACAAGGGTTCGCAGCGCAGGCTGAACATCGTAGACCTTGAGCCGGTAGCGACGATGGCGGACCCCGGTCAGTTGCGCCAGGTGATGTTAATCTTGCTCGACAACGCGATCAAATATACGCCGCCCAACGGCCAGATTCAGATCTCGGTGAAACAGCAGGGGAACCGTGGAGCGATTACGATTCACGATAACGGTATCGGCATCGCGCCAGAGGTGCTGCCACGCATTTTCGATCGCTTCTATCGTGGCGAGCAGGCGCGCGAGCACGATGAGCATGGCAGTGGCCTAGGGCTGGCTATCGCCAAGTGGATCGTGGACGCGCATAAAGGCTCAGTGCAGGTCGAGAGCAAGGAAGGCAGAGGAACTACCTTCACGGTGCTGTTGCCGGCAGTCAAACATCCAGGCGAACATAGCAGCGCACGACATCCCGTGATAGTGCGTCCGCGCCGCCCGCGCGAGGTGGTGGCAGAGGCGCTGGCGCGCTGGACTGGCTCGGCTTCGCGCCCCCACCCGAAGTCATCCGCCGCGAAGTCATCCGCCGCGCACACGTCGCATCGCTGGACCACGACACGCGACCGCGACACAGGCAAGGGATAGATTGCGATAGATAGCATAGATGCGGCGGGCCAGAGTGTCACATGCACGCAAGGTGGATGGTGCGCTGACGCGGGCCATCTAGCTCGACCAGGATCACGCGCTGCCACGTCCCCAGCAGGAGTTGATGCCGCGCAAACGGGATAGCCACAGACGGACCTATCAGAGTAGAGAGGATGTGGTCGGGCGTGTGCGTAGGATCGTGCGGATGCCGGTACGACACATGTGGTAGCAGGTGACGCAGCGCTGCGAGTAGATCGAGGTCAGTGCCGGGGTCGAGGTCGGCGGTGGTCAGCGCACACGTGGTGTGTGCGGCGAAGGCGACACAGATGCCGTTCTCCTGTTCTTCGCGCTGCAGAAAGCTTTCTATGGTGTCGGTGATGTCAAGCACCTGATCTTTGCGAGTGGTGGCGACGGTGATCGTTTCCATAGGTATCTCCTAATCGCTGCTCTATGACGCGGATAGGTAAGTTGCCTGGCGCGCAGAAAGTACCGCGCATTTGGAGTGCCGCTGCTCTTGCTCTAGACTACACGCGAAAAGCCGGTGTGTGGCAAGGTTGAGAGGAGCGCGGCATGCGCGGATGGAACGGACGGCGCACGCGGTGGGCCACGATAGCTGCTCTGACGGGATTACTGACGCTGATGGGCTGCGGCAGCGGCAGCACGTCCACGGCGCAACCCGCGCGACCAGTGCTGGCACGACCATCGCAACTCACCGCCTATTCGATCTTTGTGACCGACCTGGCGACAGGTGATGTGAATCAGCTTGGCGTGGCGACCTACCACCTCTCGCTAAGTGTGCATGGGCTGGGACTCTCGCCGGATGGGCATACGGTCTATATCAGCGACATCAGCGACGACGAATTGATTGCCATGACCTTCACCAATGGGAAACTGACCCATGAGCGCACTGTGCGGGTGGGCGACCAGCCGGTACATATGGCGCAGACGCCCGATGGCAAATTGATCTTCGTCACCGATTTCGCGAGCAAGGCTGTTTCGGTGGTGGACGCGACGACCTGGACGCATGTAAAAGATATCGCCGTGCCCGCGAATCCGCATGCCATTGTCCTCTCGCCCGATGGGCGCTGGGCCTATGTTTCGTGTTTCGGCGGCGCGGCCATCGCGGTGATTGACACGCAGGCGCAGACGCTGGCGGCTACGATTGCCATGCCCAGCCCATCACAACCTTATGGTATCGCGATCAGCCCCGATGGGCGCTATCTCTACGCCAGCGACAATCTTCTGGGGCGGCTGCTCGTGGTGGATACCGCGTCGCGGCGGTATCTGCGCTCGGTGCCGATTGGCGTGAAGCCCGCGCTGATTGCGCGGTCCCCTGATGGCAAAACGCTCTACGTCACCAATGGCGCGTCGCATACGGTCAGCGTGGTAGATATTGGCGCGGACGCCGCGCAGCCAACTATGCGCGCCAATATCACGGTGGATGGCTATCCGCATGGCATCGCGGTCACGCCGGATGGGCGCTACGTGGTGGTGGCGGGCACCAGTGGGCGCAGCCTGAGCGTGATTGACGCGCAGACGAATACCGTGATCGCGACGATTCCGGCTGAGAATGATCCCAACGATGTGCTCATCCCCGCGTAGTGCGCTGAGGGCTGGCCCGTTCCATTGGGCAGGTCAGCCCCTAGTCTTTCGGCCAGACACCAAGCACAGCATTACTGCTACAATACCAGAGATGACCATCTCATCAGCACACTTCTACTAAACGCGTACAGGAGACAGCATAATCATGCCAAGCGACTACAATCAGGCGGTCATTGAAAAGTTTCGAGCCAATGGTGGCGAGGTTGGTGGCCCCAACCGATTACTACTGCTGACAACTACCGGCGCCAAAAGCGGCCAGCCACGTATAACCCCAGTTGCCTATTCGACCGATGGCGCCCATCTCGTCATCATCGCCTCTAAAGGCGGCGCGCCCACAAATCCCGATTGGTATTACAATTTGCTGGCCAATCCGCTTGTAACCGTGGAGTTGGGCACTGAGCGATTTCAAGCCCGCGCGACTGTGGCGGAAGGGCAGGAACGCGAGCGGCTCTACGCGCAACACGCCGCGCTGATGCCAGGGTTCGCGGAATATCAGCGCAAGACGACACGGCAGATTCCCGTCGTGCTATTGGATCGAGTGGAGTGAGGCGGTATCCTCGATGCCATCGTGTCTTTTGCCCATCTTTCGGCGTAGAACGACGTAGAGGCCCATATTCCGTATACATGATTATAGACAGATGGGCCTACACGGCGAGGAAGATACAACCACAAGAACTTGCAAGACGCAAAAGAAACGGCGCGACTCCCGATAACGGGAATCGCGCCTTGTGCTAGTTGCGCGCGGAGTGCAGACGCGCGGTTAGGCGCGGGTCGTTACCGTCGCCTCTGCGGTGACGGGGGCCGTCTCGACGAGTTCGACATCAATTCGGATGTTCACCTTGTCGCTGACGAGGACACCGCCTGTTTCAAGGGCGACATTCCAATTGAGGCCGAAGTCCTTGCGGCTAATAGCGGTATGCGCCGAGAAGCCCGCGCGGCGGTTGCCCTGCATATCTTTTGACTGGCCCTCAAGGGTGACATCCAGCGGCAATTCGCGTGTGACGCCGCGCATGGTTAGCTCGCCCAGCAGGCGGAATGTGTCATCGCCCTTCAGTTCGATGCCAGTGCTCTTATAGGTGATTTCGGGGTACTTCTCGACCTCGAAGAAGTCAGCAGTGCGCAGATGGCCGTCGCGGTTGGCATCGCCGGTGTGTATGCTGGTAGGGTCAATAGTGACCGTGATGCGTGAGTTTTCGGGGTGCGCTTCATCGGCGACAATGTCGCCAGTAAAGGCGGTGAAGTGTCCACGAACGGTGGAGACCATCATGTGCTTGACCGAGAATTCGATCTGTGTGTGCTTTGTATCCAACTGCCAGGCCATCGTAACGTTTCCTCTTTCGCTGCTTTGCCAGCCGATATGCTGGCAAAATCCCATACTTCACTTTGTGAAGCTTCTGAAGTCAGTATAGCACTAAACCATTTTGTTGTCAAGAGGTGGGGAGAAATTCGTACAAGATTTGATAGAGAGCCAGAATTCGACGCAACTCATGCGGTCTGAAGGGCGTATAGCTTCGGCAGGTTCGCTTCCTTGCGTCCCTGTCGCCATGATACTTGAGTCTTACGAGTGCTCGGCCTGATGCAGCAGCGCCTCGAAGGCAGGAGTGGTGAGGCGCACAACGTTGGTGTTGTTGCCATTGCTGCCATAGAAGGTGACAGTGCCGCATGCGCCCTCATCAATGATGGCCGTCAGCAGCGTGATGCTGCCCTTCAGAAAGGTCAGCCCGTAGACGGTTCCGCTCGTCGGCGTGCAGGAGAAATTCGCCTGGCGCGGTGGCAGGGCGTAGACGGTGTCGTACAGCTCCCGCAACAGGTCGGGCGACGTGATATTCACCACCTGTGCGCTGGTTGTCTTGTCACTTAGCGCAGGCATGATCTTCAGGCCCGCCTGATCGGGCAGGGCCTTCGTCGCGGGAGCGCTGCTCAGCGCCTGCTCCAACAATTGCCAGAACGCGGCATCAGCCTGGCGTGTGCCGCCAGCGGCAAGAATCGCGATTACGTTCCCACCGAGAAGCATCGCCGTGCCGCAGCCGCTGCGGTCCGCTGTGGCCCGCATGACCTTATTCCCCACGTAGAACGCTAGCTCATAGCTCGGACCAGCGATCAACGAACATCCTTGATTCTGCGGCAGTGGCGGCAGCGCCCGCAGGGCGTCATAGAGGCGCTGGGCGGTCACCGCTGACAGAACGCTGGTGAGCGTCGGTGGCTGATCTGGCGACACAAAACTGGCGATATCGAGCCGGTCAGGATGAACCGGCGGCGCGTTATCCACCACCGTCTGATCCAGGAGCTTCCAAAAAGCCGCGTTCGCCAGCCGCATATCCTCCGTGCCGAACGTGACCGTGCCGCAGCCGCCCTTATCGGCGACAGCCGTCGCGACTGTCGTGCCGCCTTCGCGAAATGTCAGCTGATACTGTATGCCAGCCTGCAGCGTGCATGCCTGATCCTTCGGCATCACAGGCAGTGCGGCAGCGGCGGTATAGAGCGCCTGGGCGGTTTGGGGCTGCTGTACCGTAACAACCGTCTCTTCATCCGGCCCAAGCCCGCCGACGCTGATCTGCACTTCATCTGGGTGGGCGCTGGGCAGCGTGCCAGCGCGGCGAGCGGTGCTGCCACAGGCGACGCTGGCGAAGAGGATGGTGAGCAAAAAGGGAACGAAAAACCGGCGTGACCTCAGCATGGGGTGCGCTCCTTAGGTGGGCAGGTGATTGGTGTCGCTGAGGCCAGGACGGCAAGGTGCAGATGTTTGTTCCCGAATTGGCAGATGGTATGCCACAATACGCATCTACACCTACCCTACTGCCGCCATGTGCCATGCCAAGTAGGCGAGATACGTGGACGCTCTCGCGACGTGGAATCTAGTGACAGCGCTGGTTCGGTGTGATAGTATTGTCTAGGCCATTTGTTCAGGTTTTCGACCAGTGAGGAATGACGATGGAAGAACGACCACCCGCCCTCGATCCCAGCATGGTACAAGAATTCGTCGCCGTCGCGCACGGTGACCTCAACCGCGTCGAAGAGTTGCTTGCGCAGGAGTCGCGGCTGGTGAACGCTGCGTGGGATTGGGGCGGCGGCGACTGGGAGACGGGGCTTGGCGCAGCCGCGCATATGGGCAACAAGGCTATCGCGCACTATCTGCTGGCGCACGGCGCGCGCCTGGATCTCTTCGCGGCGACGATGCTGGGTGAGTTAGAGATTGTCCAGGCGACGCTGCGCGCCTTCCCCGAAGCCTTGAGTGTTCGCGGGCCGCACGGTATCCCATTGGTTGAACATGCGCGCGTGGGCGGCGAAGAAGCGGCGGCGGTGCTGGCGATGCTGGAATCGCTGGAACGCGCGGGCCAACGGTAGCCGCTAATTTGAGGTTGCCGTGAAGAGCGAAGACATATCCGAGTGCTGCGCGTCAATGCGCCAGCCGCCGCTCTCGCGCACGAGCACTGCCGTGCCATCAGACTGCACCACATCGGAAGTGCTCGACGCGGCGGTGCCTATGCTCACTGGCACGCGCGTTGTATTGCCATTTACGTCGAGAAAGCCGAAGAACGTTGTCGTGGAACAAGAGGCAAGGTTAGCATCCTGGGCGTTCCGCTTGAGCTGATCTAGCGAAATCTGCTGTTGTGACTGCTTTGAGAGCAGGGCGTAAGCCTTTGTGTAGTCACCTTGCACCTCGGCAGTGCAAAACTCGGAGACAGCTTCATTCGCGCTAAACTGATCGCGTGCGTGAATAGCGGTATAGACGAGCGCCGCGACGATGACGAGCAACACAACAATGGCTATACCCTTGATGATCCGACGCGAAGACCCGCCTGAGTCGGATTGCCGTTGCGGAAGCGGCGCCAGCTTCGTCGCCACATTGAATTCTGGTTGATTTGTAGCCACTTGATACTCCGTTTTTCGCGCATCAGATCTTCACAAAGACATGGCAACCAATCAACGAAATCACTGATTCTAAGCGGGTGGTTGCTGCTCTCCCAGTCAGCATACATTGCCAGTCAATAGCTGAGCAGTCAATGCCGCTGTTAGTCTGTTGTGTCATTCGCGTGTCCTGTCTACTTGACGCGACCATGTGCATTCCGGCACAATGCCCGGCAAAGAGCACGTGCCCTCCTGGTATGTGGGAGATTGGGAGATGGGGAGTAGTGCGGCATGAGTATCCTACCAACCATTGCGGACAGCGTAAGCACCTTCGATACTATTGGCACGCTTGCACGTGCCTTCGCCAGCATCATCGCCGGGCTAATCGCGATATTGGGCGTGCCGCTGGCCTTGCGCCAGGTGGTGAATCTCCAGCGTGAACTGCGGCGCTATGAGACGGAATCGCTGCGCCGCATTGACGCCGAAGCAAACGTCAACATTTCCGCCCGCTATTCGCTCACGCGCCCCAGCCACGACCAGCCGTATTCCAGCATTGCCGCTCTGCCGGGCCACCGTCCCGCACACGGCGAGGTATCAGAGCAGCCGTCGCCCGCTGCCGAGCCGGGAAAACGGGTCTTGCGGCTGGATCTGACGCTCGAAAATGTCGGCGAAGGGACGGTGGATGTGCTGGCGTGTCTCGTCGCCGCGCGCGAATTGGAGCGCCAGGGTGAGGGTGTCATCTCCGCCGGGCGCGACGCGCAGTGGGAGGACCTTACACCGCACTATTGGGATTGCGACCCCGCCACCTGTCTCTCGCCGGGGCTTTCTACCACCAAGCATATCGTCTACGCGCAAGACGCCCTCGCCCGCATCAAAGCCAAGGGCCATAAGACGCTCGCGCGCATTGACCAGTTGCGTGAGCGCGCCGACGATACCTATCTCCTCTATCGTATCTGCATCGCCGTGCGCCGCTCGTCGCGCTCCACCGACGAAGTGCAGGCGTGGGCGGCGCTCCAGCGCGCGCTGCTCAACGTCAACGCCCCCGCCTTCCGCACTGCCGCTGCCGAGGAAGATCCGCTCGGCTACGTTTCCAGCGCCGATGGCTGGCGGCTCTTCTTGCATCACAATGCCGCGCTCGCCGACCCCAAATTGTCGCAATTGCGCCGCGAGGCCGACCGCGAAGAGCTGGCGCTGACCGATCCCGCCGCGCGCACCGCCGCTGAGGAGCGCCACGCCACCGAGCTACGCGCGTACTGCGAGAAAACGCTACTGCCAGGTTGGCGGCGCTTCCGCCGCGACTATGATCGCATGGCCCAGGCAAGCGCGGGCTTCGTGGCGCTGCTGGCCGACCGCGGCTTCCGCCAGCAGCAGCGGCGTGTCGAGCGCGTCTTTCCCTGGAACAGCCAGGAAGTCTGGACCGAATACTTCTACGTCACGCTGCAAGACGAAGCCTGAGCCAGCGCATGTGACGGCTACCATCTTCCCCCCTTCTGCCTATTGACATAGAACTAATGTTCTAGTTACACTGGTAACAGCGGTCTGGCGTGGCAGTTGAGCCGTAGCCAGAGCCAACACCATCTGTGGGGACACGGGAAGGAGAATCGGCATGAATTCACAGGCGCGCAACGGCCAGGCCACCGTCGTTCGCCGCATCGCGAGCGGCAGCTACATGATCCTGCCGGGTCGAAGAGGCGCAAGCGTTATGGCAGCTACACAAACCTATGCGCTGTATGTTGAGTCGGGGCCGCGCCTGCGTACCACGATGGTACATGCGCTCGATCTGCCCGGCTGCATCGCCAAAGGACCTACAACCGAGGTGGCGCTGGCCGGCGCCCCAGACGCCATTCGCGCGTATCTGCGGTTCCTGCGACGACATGGCGAAGACGTGGAACCGCGTGCGCACTTCACCACGCGCGTCGCCGAGCACATCATGGATGGCGCATGGTTGGGCGCTGGCGATCCGGCGCTGGTCTTCCAGCCTGACCTGGAGGCCATCTCCGCCGAAGACGTAGAGACCTGCGTGCGGCGGCTCGAAGCCATGCGCGCCGACCTGCTGACGCTGGTGTGTGAGTTGCCGCTGCGACAAATGGACGCCGAACCGTCATCTGGACGTTCGGTGCGCGCTATGCTGGAGCATCTGCTCGAATCCGAATACTTCTATTTTTGCTCCGCATTCGGCACACTCCCAGGGCTTTCGCCGCTGGGGGCAATCGTGCGGCAGGGCCAGGGCGACCTGCTCAACTGGATGGCGAGTGTGCGCGTGCGCGAAATCGAACACATCCGCGCGCTCACCGCCGCTGAGCGCACCCGCGCCGTCACGCGCTGGCAGCAGACCTGGACCGCCCGCAAGGGGCTGCGCCGCATGCTAGAGCATGAGTGGGAGCATCTCAACGAACTGAGCAACCGGCTCGGCCAGCCGCTATAAGCCACCTCTCTACCCTCCGCGCGCAAGGTTACGTCAGAAATGGGTGCGCCACCTGCGTAACCTTGCGTGGTGTTGCGCGTAGTTTCTCATAGCGACACGCTCCCGTCATGCAGGAAGAAGGGCGCTCCGCATGTCTCCACAATCCAATCCTCAACCTCATTCCGATGATATCAAGCGCGAACTGGAAGCCACCTTCACCGCGCGGCGGGAGCTTGGCCCCGGTTATGATGAGCAGTTCATTCAGCGGCTTGTGGAGCAGCTTACGGCGCAGGTGCGGCAGGAAGTCGCCCGTGCCCCCAAGCAGAACGGCATCCCGTCAGACCAGCGCACCGCCATCGCCATTTGCTCTCTGGTCTTCCTTATCCCACTGATCGCTATCGCCAGCGGAATCGGTGGCTGGGCAGTTCTTCTGATTTGCCTCGTGGTGCTGGGGGTCAATGTCATTGCTTGGCAGTAGCTCTGCGCGCTGACTGTGTCGCCTATGCGGTGACAGCAGTGGTATTGTGTCTATCTCATCCTCGCTCGCTGCATCCTCACATCACAATTCTTTCATCAAATTCCACTGATTGCACCGACTGATGTTACAACTTCCAGATGTATCCGTTTGTGATAATTGGAACGGTGTTTTGTAGGTGTATCCACTCTGAGATCACCTCTATTACCGCAGCGAACAGCCACAAGGAGCGTGGCCGCAACGGGAATGGCCGTGTACAGCAACGATCTGCCGCGCACGGCCCAGATGACGAGTGGTATAGGGTAATGGCGAGTCATGTAAACTCGCACGTACCGGGCAAACACGTGTACGTTTGCCCGCATTCTCTCTGTGAGGAGCAGGTATGCGAAAAATTCTTGCTTTGAGCGCTCTACCCGTAGTCGCGGTGATCGCGTTGCTGGTCGCGTTGGTGGCCCTGCCCGCGCTCGCCGCGCCGTCGCATGCGACGACACATCGGACGAGCGGTACAGTTCATGGCGCGCAGCCGAGCATGTTCGCCAAGGAGCATCCCCACGGCACGAAAGCCACGGTAGCGAGCTTCAACAATTTCAAGTTCTCCTGCTCGCAGCCGAATACGCGGCGCATCATCAACGTGACGCAGAAGATCATCAACGATGCTGATTCTGGTCAAGGCGGCAACTATTGGGCCTTCGACACCGTCACGCGCACCATTCAGGTGTGGAACATCGGCCCCGACACCTATTGCGCCACAGTCATGTATAACGGCTCATTCCAGGCGATTTCCGGCCAGGAAAGCCCCGGCACGGGTGGCATTCTGACGGGCGATGAGTATGGTTCGATGCACGGTGGCTACGTTTCGACCACCTTCACCGCGCAACTCAACCTCTCAAATCCGACCGTCTGGCCGGCAAACGGCAAGGTCAATGGCGGCAACCCCACCGACTACCAGTGCGACGTCAACGGTAACTGCCCTGGCTTCGTAGACTGGTCCAGCATGTACTTCAGCAATATCAGTGGTTTCGATCTCTCCTCATGGGGCTGGATCTATCACGGTCTCGACCACGCCGACAGCAGCTCGACTGGCACATGGGTCAACGCCAGCAACGGCAATACCGGCGACATCCTCGACCGCGACTAGGCGCGACTTGGCAACTGCCACGCCACGCGCAACCGACGGCGGGCCTCGCTCCAGTGAGAGCGAGGCCCGTTCTCAATGCAATCATCATGCAATCATCGCCGCGCGGCAGGACTGGCGCTCACATCAACAATTTCATCTTGCGCGTTGGCGGAACTGCTGATAGGATAGGCGCGTGCATAATTGTACGTAACATCTCGGTACGTACCACCCAATGGCAGGGAAGGGGCGGTTTATGAGTGGGGGAGGAGCAGCGCCGGAGGTGAGCATTCCCTTGCGTGACGGCACGGAGTTGCGCGTCACGCGTGAGCATGTGCTGGCCGGGGAGCGCACCTATGCGCTGGAGCGAATTCAGGATGCGCGGCAAGTATCGCCGGACCCAGAGACCATCGCCCTGCGGGTGGCAGGCGCCGG
The DNA here is from genome assembly GCA_030167145.1 of Ktedonobacterales bacterium. Taxonomy (GTDB): domain Bacteria; phylum Chloroflexota; class Ktedonobacteria; order Ktedonobacterales; family JADMIN01; genus SMAG-U1939. The sequence continues at coordinate 4,199,979 of CP126532.1, forward strand.
CATGGTAGAGTTCCAGCCCGTGCGCCCTGGTGACGGCCCACTCGCGCTGGATGCGATCTACCGCTGGCGTCCCGACCTGCGCCCCCCTGGCTTTGAGGCATCGCCGCAGTTGCCAGCGGGCTTCCCGTCGCCAGTTGTTCCCGCCCCTGGCACATACGCGCCGCCGGGTTATCCGCCATACCCCTCACCCTACGGCTATGGGCCGCTCCAGCCGCCCTATCCGCCAGGGGCGGGATTCCCTCCACCCCCGCCTCCGCCGGGCTACTACCCCGCGCCAGCGTCGGCATACGCCGCATCGCCGAACGCAAACTCCGGCGAGTTGACGCCGTATCCGCGCACCTTTGGTGAGACGCTGGGCGCGATCTTTCAACTCTACTTCAAGCGCTTCGGCGTATGGATGACGCTGGCGCTGATCGTCGCGCTGCTGCCCGCGCTGCTCGCCAGTGTGGCGCAGTATGCGATGCTGCTTCTTGTGGGTGTGGATCCACAGTCAGCCACGCCGTTTGGTACCGGGCAACTCTCAACATCAGGTTCCGGAGCTTGCATTCCGCCGCTGCCGTTTCGGCTGGCCGCTGGCGATCAGTTGTGGCTCTACGCCAGCGTCGCAGGAGGCGCGATTGTGCTCGGCACGATACTCGCCGCATGGCAAACGGCAGCGTTCAGCATTGGCGTACGCGACGGCATTCTTGGCCGGCCCATTGTGATTCGGCGCAGCCTCGGCGGAGGGCTACGCCGTCTCTTCCCCACTTTGATCGCTTCGCTGATTGTCACGGTCATCACAATGGTGTTGGTCGGCGTGCCACTCATCGTCGAGGGCGTGGCGGTCGCCCAGCTTACCTCGTCTGGCGCTTGCTCAGGCGGAGCGAACGCGGGCGCTGGCACAAACGCGCTGGCCGCGGCGGATGTCCTTTCGTGCCTCGGCCTGATCCTGTTCGTACCGTGTGTCATCCTCGCTATCGTCTTCAGTGTTCGCCTGGGGCTGGCGCCGTATACTGCGGCGACGGAGCGGATTGGGCCGTTCAAGGCGCTGGGCAGAAGTTGGCGCTTGACGCGCAGCCATTTCTGGCGGGTGTTTGGCGTCACCCTCTTGATGGGGCTTACCGTTGGTATCGTCGGCGCGGTCATCGGAGAGTTCGCGGCAGCAGCGCCCACCATCGTGAGTGTGGCCGTGATCGCTCTCATTGATGCCATCCTGACACCACTCACCGTCATCACCTACACAGTGCTGCTCTATGATCTACGGCTGCGCAAAGAAGGCTACACCGCCGTGACCCAGGCGGGCCAGCCACAGCCCGTGCCGCCGGAACCGAGTACAACTGCTAGTCCAGAAAGCATATGAATCATCGCTCATCATAAAGTACAGGAGGTTTACCCAGAGCAGAGTCGCGCGTTATATGTGTGATGCCATTTCGGCATATACTGTTATCTTGCTATTCTACTCGATTTCTTGGGGACGGAGTTCTGCCCGCGCACCGGCTGAGAGGTGGGACTTCGGAAAGCGCGTAGTTGGGATAGGAAGGGAGGGCATGACGTTCGGGCGCTACGAACGTCATGGGGGCAATGGCCGAGAAATCCCGCGCACACCGTGCGCCAAATCCACCAACGCTAGACAAACTGCCACTGGTGCATGCCAGTGAGGACGCCGCGCGCTGGTTGGAGCACTACTGGCACAAACTTCGCTTGCCGCCCGCCGAGGCCTACCGGCTGGCGATGACAGAAGACCGTCACGAATTCCATCGGTGGACCGGGCGGCGGCTCAATCCGCTGGCGTTGGGCTGCTACTGCTATCTACCGAACGCCAGCGGCTCTGAGGCCGAGATGACCAACGAGGCTGGCTCTGCGAATGCCGTCAGCGCCAGCGCGCTCTTGACCGCGCCCGCCAGCGCGCCGCCACGGATGCAGCCCACGCTGCCCGGCTTCGGCGAAAGCATCCTGGAGCCTAATGGAGCAGCGCCCCTTTGGTCGCCGCCAGCTCAGACCGAGCCAGCAACCGACTACCGGCACCTGATCTTCGTCGAACCAGACCTGCTGCCGTTGGGCATCGAAGTGACGGTGGCGCACGAGCTGATCCATCTTGCCGACCGTGTGCATGGCAATCCGCGCAAACATCGCTGCCACGGCTACGACTCCATCTCCACCGATGAAGCCGCCATCACTGACCGCGACCCGGAACTGCTGCGGCGGCTGCTGCGCGAGGAGACGGAACGGCGCGAGCAGGCGCTGCGCAAGGTGCGCCCCTATCGCTATCTCTACGTCTGCCCGAACTGCACCCGCGAGTATCCGCGCGTCAAGCGCTATCCGCGTCCCGTCTCGTGCGGGCGCTGCGACCGGCAATATAATCCGGCATTTCTCCTCGAACTGCGGGGGACGCTGGACAAGAATGGCCAGTGCCAGCCGCTCCAATAATCCGCTGCCATCATTCGCACCGACACGACACGCTCCCGACCAGCGCATGCGCCAGCCGGGAGCGTTGCCGCATTTCAGGCAGTCAGCCAGACCGCCAGATGGCTCAACTCGCCTCAATCACACCATCATGCAGGTTGAGCACCCGATCAGCATTGGCAACCACCGCCGCATCGTGGGTCGCCACCAGCACGCCGATGCCCTGTTCATGGGCAATGTCGCGTAGCAGCGTGGCGATGGCCCGTCCGGTCATTGAATCCAGGTTGCCGGTTGGCTCATCCGCGACCAGGAAACGTGGCGCGTGCGCCAGCGCGCGGGCCAGCGCCACCCGCTGCTGCTCGCCGCCCGAAAGCTCCAGCCCACGATGCTGCGCTCGCGCGCCGAGTCCCACAATCTCTAGCGCGCGTAGCGAACGCTCGCCCCGTTCCGCTGGCTCGGCACGCGCCAGCCGCAGGGGAATCTCGACGTTCTCGCGCGCCGTGAGCAAAGGGAAGAGATGCGCGTTCTGAAACATCATCCCCACGCGCTCGCGCCGCAGGATTGCCCGCGCCGTCTCGTCCATTCGCGCCAGTTCATGCCCCAGGATCGTCACCTGCCCCGCGGTGGGGTTGTCTATGCCCGTTAGGATGTTGAGCAGCGTAGTCTTGCCTGAGCCGGAGCGCCCACGCAATGCCACGCATTCGCCTGCTTCGAGCCGCAGATCTATACCGCGCAGCGCATGCACTACGCCGCCGCCAACTTTGAAGTCCCGCGTGATTGTGCGCGCCTCGACCACTGCAACCGCAACCGCTCCCGCTTGCGCCATGTTATGCCTCCTCCCGCGATGTCCTCGCGTGGCCCGCGATGTGTCCGTCAAGTGCCTGTGCATCAGGCGCCGCCGTGTCTTGCGGCCACAACTCCACATGATCGCTGAGGATGCGCACATCCGCGCGGCCATTGAACGGAATGCGCTCGACCGCCTCGTGCGGCAATTGCAGCCTGCCCGCGCGGTCAATCAGCACCGATTCCTGATGGGTTTCGCTTGGCAGACCGATGATGGCGCTGGCCCGTCCCGCATAGGCCGCGTCGCCCGCCATGGGCGCATCGCGGCGCACCGTCTCGGTGCTGGTGCGCCCGTCGCGGATGGCAATCGTGCGGTCGGCGACCGAGGCCACGGCAATATCATGCGTGACGATCAGAATCGTCAGCCCTAGCTCGGCGTTCAACTCGCGCAAGAGCGTGAGAATCTCGCTCGCCGTCGCGGAATCTAGCTCGCCGGTCGGCTCGTCCGCCAGCAGCAGTGGTGGATTATTCGCCAGCGCCACGCCGATGGCGGCGCGCTGCTGCTCGCCGCCGGAGATACGATCCGGCTTCTTGTTCGCCAGCGGCGCGATGCTCATGCGTTCCATCAGCTCGCGTGCGCGTTTGGCGCGCTGGCCGATGCCCACGCCGCCCACCATCTGCGGCAGCGCGATATTCTCGGCGACCGTCAGTTCTGGCAGTAGATTGCGGCCCACTTGCTGCCACACATGGCCAGCTTGAAAGCAGCGGTAGTTCGTGCGCTGGGTTTCGTTGAGCCGCGTGAGGTCGTTGCCGGAAACAACACAGCGTCCGGCGCTCGGCTGATCGAGCGCGCCCAGCATATTGAGCAGGGTCGTTTTGCCAGAGCCAGAAGCGCCCACCAGCGCCACGAACTCGCCGCGCCGCACCTCCAGATCCAGCCCTTGCAGCGCCACGACCTCCAGATCGGCGACCTTATAGATTTTCACCAAGTTATCGCAGGTGATCAGCACATCATGTAGCACGTCATTCATCCCGCACGCTCCCCCTAATCCTCGTTCAGTCGCAGCGTCTGCCCAAGCGAGAGCCGCGTCAGCGCGGCCATCGTTATCGCGATTGCCAGCAAGCAAATCACTACCACCACCGCCAGCGCCAGCAGCAGCGTGCCGCCAGGAACAACAATGCGGGCTGGCGGAGTCACCGCCTCGGTGAGGGAACCGCCCCCCTGCGCCACCAGTTGATTGAACAGCAACAGCGGCAGCGAGGTCAGCGCCAGCACGAAGCCCAGCCCCGTGCCGAGCGCGATGGCCGCGATATAGACGATGACCTGCTCCTGCACCAGCATCACGCGCAGTTGCCGGGGTGTGGTGCCCAGCGCCCGCAGCACGGCAAAGTTGACCAGGCGGCTGCGTGCGTTGAACCACGAGCCAGCCCAGATACCGGCCAGCGCCAGGAACATCGCCGTTACCGCGCCGATCAGCAGCGTATTGACGATGTCGAGTTGCAGCGGGTCGCTGCGCATACTGTCTACGATCTGCCGCCGGTCGAGCAGGTTGGTGAGGGCCAGATCGCCGCTGGAGAGCGCATGTCGCACGCTGGCGATGCTGGCCGCGTCATCCGCCGAGCGCAGCCAGACCGTCGTGGGCAACGGCGCGGCGCTGCCCGCGTTGTGCTGATAGAGGGCGGCGAAGCTGGCGTAATCCACGAGAATGCCGCCCTGGCCGTCGAACCCACCGCCAGCGCCGCCCGACACGTTATAGACCGTCGGGATGTGGCGCACGTGCGCGACGGCGATCAGGCGCATGGTCTGCGAACTATCGCCGGGCGGTGTGAGTGTGAAGGGCGCGCCTGTCGTCAGGTGGAAGGCGTTCCAGGTCGCGTCATCCACAATGGCCGCCACGCCGTTTTGTGAGACAGCCGTCGCCCGCTGCGCCCGCAGCAGAGCCAGCAGGTCCGCCAGCGGTTGCGACGAATCCTGGTCTGTCCAGGCAGCGGTTGTGCTGAAGGTGTCGGCGTCTACGGCCAGCAGCTTGAGATCTATTCCGGCGGAGTTCTTATCTGGCGTGATTTCCGCCGAGAGGCCGAGCGTCACCGAGGTCACGCCGGAGATCCCCGCGTACTGCGCCTTCAGGCTAGCGAAGGTCGCGGTCGCGGCGGGGCTGAATGTGCCGCTGAAGTCGGCGCCGACACGATAGGCGGCGATATCTGAAAGCCGTTGCGCCTGCGACGCATTGAGGATCAGCGTGAAGATGGTGAAGCCAGTCGAGAGCGCCAGCAGCAGCGTCATACGAATCGGCTGGCGCGGCGCACGCGACATCTGCGTCAGCGTCAGCACCGTTGCGGCTCCGCGCCCACGCCGCGAGAGACGCGAGCCAAGGCCCAGCAGCAGCGGCAGCAGCCGCAGGAAGAGCAGCACCGCCGCGACCAGCAACAGCAGCGCCGCGAGAATCGCCAGTGGCGAGAGGATGAGCTGCACCTGGGCGCTGACCTGGCTTTCGGCGAAGGTATAGCCCACGTAGCCCAGCAACGAGAGGATGCCGAAGATCAGATCGAGGTTCAGCCGCTGCCAGAAGGGCTTGCTCGTCGCGCGTGCCGATTCACGGCGCAGCGTGAGGATGTTGCGTCCGGCGGCGCGATTGGTGGAGAGCACCATCGCCAGGCCAGAGACGAGCACAGCCACCAGCACATACCAGCGCAGCCCCCAGGCGATGGCCAGTGGGTTGCCCGCGAGCGCGTTCGCCACGCTCTCTGCCCCCGCTGTGAGGGTATGGCTTGCCAGGAAGGCGACCAGCGGAATCGCGGCGAGCGGGCCGACGATCAGCGCCAGCAGGCTCAGCCCGATATTCTGCACGGTGAACGCGCCGAAGACCTGTCCGCGCGTCGCGCCCCGGCTGCGCAGCGTGGAGATGGCGTCAGCCTGATAGTCTACCAGCATCTCGGCCATCATCCGCACGAAGAGCAGAATCAGCGCGATCACCTGCACCAGCAGCAGCAAGATGGGAATCTGTAGCAGAATCAGCTTCACCATAAAGCCTTGCAGTGCGTTGAGGGCGAATGGCTCGACGAAGATGCCCTGGCCGTTCGTCGCTTCGTTGAGTTGCCCTGGCACGTCGGTTTGCAGCTTGCCCAGCCGGCTGACGACATCGCCCAGGGTTGCGGTGGTGATCCGCGAAGTGTCGAGCTGATACGCCCAGGAAAGCTGCGGCTGTGGGCCGTTCACGCCATTGCTCGCGCCGCCGGTGGCGGGGTTGTTGAGCGCGGCCAGCAGCGCGTCATTCGAGGTGACGGCTTGATAGAAGTGCTGTGGGCCGGCATAGCCGCCGTCGAAGAACTGCGGACCGCTCGCCAGCACCGCGCCCTTGAGGAGCACGATGCCCACGATCCGCAACTGGATTGGCGTGGGTTGCTGTGGACCAGGGAGCAGGACCGACACGAACGACCCTACCTGGGCATGCAGGCTTGCGGCGTCCTGCTGGGTGAGCGCGATCTCGAAGTCAGTGGCGCTCGCCGCTGGCAGCCGCCCCTGTAGGACGCTGATCTGGTCGCCGAGGCTGGCGAAATCGTAGCCGGTGATCGAGAATGCGTCTGGCGGACCACCCGTATTCGTCGAGCCGCCCTGCTGGGCAAGCTCAAAATACGGCATCACGACGTTGAACATTGCCCCGCCAGTGATATATGGCCCCATATCTTTGGCGATGACCTGCTGCAACTGGGTATTGATGGTGTCTACTGATTGGCGCGAGACGTTGGATTGATTCGTCATCGCGATGATCCGCGAGTTCTGCGGCTGCTCGGTGAGCACGCCGTGGAGCCCGGCGCTCAGCGCGACTTGCGTGAAGAGCGGCACGACACAGATGAGCATCACCGCCGCGATATTGCCCAGTCCGGCGATAATCAGCAAGCGCCATGTTTTGCGTAGCCGCCAGAGGGCGAGCATGAACGATGGCGGAATCGCCGTCTTGCGTCTGCGTGCGATACTTGGCGCCACTGGCGCGGGCGAGCGAGTCATCCGAAGCCCCTCCTCCTCCATCTCCGAGCGTTGCCAGGTCGTTGCCAGGTCGTTGCGGCGTGCTAGGGCCTGCGCTGCCAGACGGGCGTTGGCTCCTACCAGCATGCGGTATCCATCTGTAGAATGCGTGCAATCATGGGTCGCGCGGCGCAACGGGGCTATTCTAGCATACATGCGCTACTTCGTCACGCGAATGCGGCTCTACGGGCCAGACTGTACGCATATTCGCTGAACCTGCACGGCTGGCCCTGGAGGGCGGTGTGGCTGGCTTGCACTGCTCAGTCCCATCCGACATGACGACGCTCCCAGCCAGCGTAGATGCCAGCCGGGAGCGTGGTCATGTCGGGCACAGGTATGATGCGTCGCCTCTAGCGCCGCGCAGCCGCCGCGCTCCGCAGGAAGATGTGAATTGGGCGGCCCTCAGCGGCCAGTGTCGCCTCGCGCAGCGCCTCGCTATACGTCGGATGCGGGTGAATCGTCGCCAGCACCTCGTCCGCCGTCAACTCCGCGCGCATCGCCAGCGAGAACTCGGTGATGAGGTTCGTCGCGTCAGGTCCGTAGATCGCCGCGCCAAGAATCTCGCCGTACTCGCCCAGGATCACCTTGGTAAAGCCTTCGGTCTCGTCGCTGGCCAGCGCCTTGCCGTTGGCGACCCAGGGGAACTTCTCCGCGCGGACACTGCTGCTCCGCTCGCGCGCCTGCGCCTCATTCAGGCCGACCGAAGCGATCTCCGGGAAAGTGAAGATCGGGCGCGGCACCACGTTGTAATCCATCGTCGCGTCGTGGCCCAGCGCGTTCTCCGCCGCAATCTCGCCCTCGGTGGAGGCGACATGCGCCAGCCACGTCTTGCCGACGAGGTCGCCGATGGCGTAGACGCCCGGCAGATTCGTCTCCATGCGCTCGTTCGCCGCCACACGCCCGCGATCCATGGCCAGCCCCGCTGCCGTGAGCGCCCCGATGCCCGCGGGATTCGCCTTGCGCCCGACGGCCACCAGCACATACTCCGCCTCGAAGCTCTGCTGGCCGTTCGGCGTGGTGGCGATGACGCGCTTCTTGTCGCCAGCGTCCTCGATGGCCTCCACCCGCGCATTGGTATGCACTGCCACGCCGCGCTTGGTGAAGCTGCGCGTCAGCGCCTTGCTCACTTCCTCATCCTCATTGGCGATGATCGAAGGCAGCATCTCGACAATCGTCACCTTCGTGCCGAACGCCTGGAACATGCAGGCCAGCTCCACGGCGATCACGCCGCCGCCGATGCAGACAAGGCTCTCTGGCACTTTCGGCATGTTCATCGCATCATCGCTGAAAATCACATTGCGCCCGTCCAGCCCAGGGAACGGCGGGCGGATCGGCACCGAGCCGTTGGCGAGGATCAGCTTACCCGTTTCGATGCTGCGCGCTGAGCCGTCCTTGAGCGTAATCGCGATCTGCGTGGGCGATTTCACCTCTGCCGCGCCCTCGAAGATGGTCACGCCGTTGGCCTTCAGCAGTTGGGCCACGCCGCCCGTCAACTGCTTGACCACCTTATCTTTGTATGCCACCGCTACACTCATATCGAGTGTCGGCGGGTTCGCCACCTGGATGCCGAGCTTGGGGAACTCCGCAAACGAAGCGTAGACCTGCGCGATATGCAGCAGCGCCTTGGATGGGATGCAGCCCACATTCAAGCAGGTGCCGCCGATATACTGCTTCTCGACGATGGCGACGCGGCCGCCAAGCTGCGCCGCGCGGATCGCCGCGACATAGCCACCTGGCCCCGCGCCAATCACCACGACATCAAACTGATTCTGTTCCGTTGCCACTGATTTCTCCTCGAACTTAATCCATCCATATGCGTCGTCGCTCCCGTTCGCGCGAGAGCGGAAAAGCCTAGCTTATCTTAAGTATACCGTGCCGTGGGAAAGGACTGCGTGACGTGCCCACCACAGGCTCCCCGCGCATAGACCACCCAGCCAGTATAGCAGACGCGAACGCCTGCAACAAAGGCGCGCCCACCGCGTATACGCAACAGGCAGGCATAGGCTTGACGTGTGCCTGGATGTTTCCTATACTTGAAATGGGTGCTGGCACGTCTGGAAGACACGCCGCTGGCCATTGCGGCGGAAGAAGGACACCATGCGATTTCCTGCTGGCCGGCCAACGATGCGGACGCACGCCGCGCGGGGCGCGCTGCTGCTCACGCTGGCAATGCTGGCCGCGCTCTCACTCTCTGCCGCGCTGGCCGGGCGATCCGCACGCGCCGACGGAAGCCACGTAGATACTGTCACCTTCGCGCGTGACGTAGACCCCGCCTCGGCGCGTTTCCTGGACGACGCGATTGCCACCGCCAGTTCCGATGGCGCGACCGCGCTCATCATCACCATTGACACCCCCGGCGGCGACCTCGATTCGATGAAAGACATCGTGCAGCACGAGCTAGCCAGCGCCGTGCCAATCATCACCTACGTCGCGCCGCAGGGCGCACGCGCCGGGTCAGCGGGCACCTTCGTCACGCTCGCCGCGCCCCTCGCCGTGATGGCCCCCAATACGCGCATCGGCGCGGCCAGCCCGATAGATAGCACCGGCGCCGACATCCCCTCCACGCTGGACCGCAAACTCAAGAATGATCTGGAAGCCCAAATGCGGGCGATGCAGACCACCTTCAACCGCAATGTGCCGCTGGCGGTGAACACCATCGAAACCGCCGCATCCTATGACGACCAGGAAGCCATCTCGCAGGGGTTGGTGAACTTCGGCGCGACCACGCAAGAGGACTTGCTGCAAAAGCTCGATGGTATGAGCGTCACCCTGGCAAACGGCAGCAACGTTACCCTGCACACGGCGGGGCTGCCCGTCCAGACCATTGATCCCACGCTCGCCAACCAACTCGAAGCGATCTTCCTCGACCCTACGCTGCTGTTCATACTCTTCATCATCGCGGCGATCTGCATCTACCTGGAACTGGCGCACCCCGGCGCAATCGTCCCCGGAACCATCGGCGCGATTGTGCTGGTGATCTTCCTCTTCGGGTCGGGCTTCCTGAATCCGAACTGGGCCGGATTGGTGCTGATGCTGCTCGCTATCGTGCTGCTTGCCATTGATGTGCGAGTGCCCACGCACGGCGTGCTGACGGTGGGCGCACTGATCTCGCTGATCGCTGGCTCGCTGATCTTCTTCGACTCGAATGCCGGTCCTGGCGCGCAGACGGTCAGCCCGATTGTGATTGGCGCGACCGCCGTTGGCGTTGGTCTGGTATCGCTGCTGGTCATCAGCTTCGCCGTGCGCTCGCACCGGATGCCGGTTGGCACGGGCAGCGAAGGACTCGTAGGGGCGGAGGCGACGGTGACGATACCGCTCGCTCCGGAGGGGCGTGTGAGGGTGATGGGGGAGGATTGGGCCGCGCGGGTCGCCACGCCTGGCACACCACAGCCGCCAGTTGCGGTTGGTCAGCAGGTGCGCGTCAAAGGCCGGGACGGACTGCTATTGATCGTCGAGCCGCTACCAAAGTAGCGGCGTGATGCGGGATTGGATACCACCATGACAAACATAGACTCAACCGCCCTGGTCATCGGCGGCCTGATTATCCTGGGGATACTCATCCTCTTTGTGCTGGCGGGGCTGCGCGTGGTGAACCAGTATGAGCGCGGCGTGATCTTCGTGCTCGGACGGCTGATCGGCGCGAAGGGGCCGGGGCTGTTCTGGGTGCCACCGTTCATCAGCAGCATGCGCAAGATTGACCTGCGCGTGGTGACGATTGAACTGCCGCCGCAGGAGGGCGTCACCCGCGACAACGTGACGGTGAAGGTCAGCGCGGTCGTCTACTTCTACGTCGTCAACCCGCGCGACGCCGTGAATAACGTGCTCGACTACTACCGGGCGACCGTGCAGATCGCCCAGACCACACTGCGGAGCGTGATCGGCCAGTCTACGCTGGATCAACTGCTGACCGACCGCGAAGACATCAATCGCAACGTGCAGAAGATCATAGACGAGCACACCGAGCGCTGGGGCATCAAAGTCACCACGGTGGAGATCAAAGATGTGGAACTGCCGGTGACGATGCAGCGCGCGATGGCCAAGCAGGCCGAGGCCGAGCGCGAGAAGCGCGCGAAAGTGCTGCTGGCGCAGGGCGAATATCAGGCGGCGCAGACCCTGGCCGACGCCGCGCATCTCATCTCGACCGAACCAGCGGCGCTGCAACTGCGCTACCTGCAAGCGTTGACCGAAATCGCGGTGGAGAAGAACTCGACGATCATCTTCCCGCTGCCGATTGATCTGGTTGAGCCGCTGATGGAGTTGATGCGCCGGGCCAGTGGCGGCCCTGGCGAGGCCAAGACCCCGGCGCGCGTGACCGTCCCCGGCGAGACGATTCCGCCGCTCCAATAGCAGCCGCATAGCACGTCGCGACGCCGCTTCACACCAGCGCCCCTGCCAGGCGACAGGGGCGCTCTTCGTCGCACGTGTCACTGCTCTGGTCGGGAATCAGATTTCTACCAGACCGTCAACACACCCCCTTGACAGAGCGATTTCCGGCAGGTATGATTCATATACCGACTGGAAAGTATGTGAACTTCACGCATTGGACCGCACCGCGTGGCGTTCGCTGTCGTATAACTGTACGAACTGGTCGGTATATGTCGTCAACGTGTGAGTAGGTGACGGGATGTGGCGTGCGAGATGCGCCGCCAACAGGAGGGACGAATGCTAGAACACGCGCCATCGAGCATGCCGCCAGATGCGCTTACGGCGGAAGAGGTGGCGGCGCCCACCACGACGGATGACACACACGCGGCACACAATGAGGGCGAACAGCCCAAAGGCGGCGGATTCTTCGCGCCGATGCGCATCGCCAACTTCCGCAGGTTGCTCGCCGGGCAAACGATCTCCAAGATTGGCGACCAGTTCTATTTCGTGGCGATACCGTGGCTGGTGCTGCGCGGTACATCGTCGCCGGTGGCGCTCTCGCTCGTCGTCGGCAGCTATGCGCTGGCGCTTGGCGTCTTCAACATGGTGGGCGGCGTGCTCGCCGACCGACATGGACCGCGTGCGCTGATGCTGTTCTCCGACACCGCGCGGCTGATCTTCATGGGTGCGCTGGCTGCGGTGGCGCTGCTCATCAGCGAACCGCCGCTCTGGTCGCTGATCGCACTCTCGGTGCTGCTGGGCATCGGCAGCGGCCTCTTCTATCCCGCATCGGCGGCGATGACACCATTCCTCGTCCCCGCGAACGATCTGCAAGCCGCCAATAGCTACGACCAGATCGTGATGCAGACCAGCAACGTTGTAGGGCCAGGGGTCGCGGGCGTCGTGCTCAGCGCCACCCGCCTGGCTTTCGGCTTCGTGATTGATACCGTCAGCTTCGCGGCGTCGGTGTTGTCGCTGCTCTTGATTCGCATGCCGCCGCGCAAGGTCAGCGCGCCAGCCTCCGCTAGTGAAGCGGCTGAGGCGAAGTCCACGGGCAGCCTGGGCGAAGCAATCACGTTTCTGCGCCACACGCCATTCCTGTTTGCGCTGGTCGGTTTGTCGCTGCTGGGCAACTTCTCAATCACAGGCGTCTTTGAGGTGGCGCTGCCGTTGCTGCTCAAGGAGCAGGTGGGCGTGCTGGAGGGGCCGCGCGCAATGGGCATCATCGTCGGCGCGATGGGCCTTGGTTCGATCCTGGGCGCGGTGATTGCCGGAATCGCGGGCAAGATTCGCCATAAGGCGCTGGTGGCGATAGTAATCCTGATACCAACCGTGGCCCTCGTGGCGGCCATGCCCTTCGTCAACGGCGTCTATGTTCTGGCGGCGCTCTTTGCTGGGCTGGGGCTATTCCTGGCAATCAGCAACGTGCTCTTCATCACCGTCATCCAGCGGTTCATTCCGATGGAGATGATGGGACGGATGATGAGCATCACGATGTTCGGCAGCTTCGTCGGCACGCCGCTCTCAATCTTCGTCTATGGGCTGGCGGCGACGGTTGTGCCGGGCGTGGCATGGCTCTTCCTCGGCGGGGCCGTGCTCTTTGGCGGCGCGCTGATTGTGGGACTGAGCATGAAGGTGATCTGGCAGACGGTGGTTTAATGCCAGTTGGAACGCGGGAAGTGATTCGCCGTGGCCAGATAGGTTGGTTCGTCGGCTTCGATCAGCAGTTTGTGCATCAGAATCACGTCCGCTTCGGGCAGCGGCTCGGTCGGCTGGAGGCAGAGCCGCTCCTGCACGTGCCCATGCTCCACCACCATCACCTGCCCCGGCCCGCGTGGAATGCGATAGGTGCGCCCATCTCGGTTCGGGCTGGGGATCTCCAGATAGGCGCGCTTGGCCAGATGCTGGTACTGCTCTGGCGTCAGATGTTTGCGCAGCAGCGTCTCGGCGGCATGGTCCGAGGCGACCGGCCACCAGTTTCGCGTGCGCAGCCATGGCCAAACACGCGCGCTCACCGATGGCCAGTCGGCCAGGACCAGCACGACACGCGCCACCGCGACCAGCGCGATGAGCAACATCAAGCTGAAGGGAAAGACATCTTTCGCCTGCATAGTGGTGCTATCCGCCGATAACGCGCGGCACCATCAGGATTTCCCGCGCGTCTGGGTCGAATTTCTCGATGCGCTCGGCTGGCGCTCCGGGGGTGACACGCACCGCTGTCGCGCCGCGAATGCGCTGCTCCTCGAAGATGCGCTCCGCTTCCTTCACGGCGGCGACAGCCTCTGGATCGCCTACCTCAACTGCGGCTTGATTCCAGGTGTACTTATCGTCGCCGCTACGTGAGAGTACTCGCAACATTCCCATACCGCATTTCTCCTCGTCGCCATCGTGCGCAGCAAAACGCACATCAATGGACTAAGCGACTCGGGTCCTGCCGCGCCGGACAATGTGCTCTGGGGCACCCGGTGAGGTGAGGGCCAACAACATCCGTTGCGGGCGGTTGCGAGCGCACCGCTTCGCTTCCGCCCCTACACATTTCCCTCTTATGTTCTGAAGTATAGTACACGCCGCAGCGGCTAGCAAGAGCAACCGCAAAGGCAATAGTGCTGAGCTGCGCCCGCTGCGCATATCCGCTTATGCATGGGGACGCAGCGAGCGGGTGCGGGTCGCGGCGATAGCCAGCAACACTTGCGGCACAAAGAGCGCAAGCACAGCATGAACCGGGCCAAGCGCCTGAATCAGCACGCCGGTCAGGGCGAGGCTCAGTGGCTGGACGCCGAAGGCGATCATCCGAAAGACACTGTTCACGCGCCCTTGCAACGCATCGGGGATGGTTTGCAGCCGGTAGCCGAACTGCGTGGCCATGTAGATCGGCACGACGACATAGCCCAGGCCAGCGGCTAGCGCCAGCAGCGGCGGTGTGGGCGCGAAGGCGAAGGGCAGCCAGGTGAGCGCCCAGGCCCACGTGGAGACGATCATCACCCGCGTGAAGCCAAAACGCCGCTGCACTGGCCCCGCGAGCATTGAGCCGAGCAGCGCGCCGATGCCGCCCGCGCCAAAGATCAGGCCGATGGCGACATCCGAGGCGTGCTCCTGGCGCGCGAGGACGATGACGACTAAGGTGTAGCCGGAGCTAGCCAGCATCAGCCCGCTGGTGAGCAGCGCGATGAAGCGAATCACTGGCTCGTGCCAGAGCCAGACTAGCCCCACTTTGACCTCGCTGCCGATGCTCTTGAGCGAGATCTTTTCGCGCACACCTTCGGATCGGAACTCGCCGCGCAGGAAGAACAGCGAGACGACCGAAGCGGCGTAGGAGACGGCGTCGGCCAGGAACGGGAACGCGCTGCCGATGCTATAGAGCGCGCCTTCGAGCGGCGGCCCCACCAGGACTGAGGACGAATCTATCACCTGGGCCTGCGCACCGGCGGCGGGCAACTGGTGGTGCGGTAGGATGCGCGGCAGGCTCGCGGTTTCGGCGAGGGTGAAGAAGACGCGCAGCGTGCCTTCGACGAGTGTGACGACGTAGATCTGCGGCATCGTCAGGTGGCCGACGGCGGCGGCGAGTGGGATGCTGCCGAGCGCCAGCGCGCGGCCCGTATCGCAGACCAGCATCACGCGCTTGCGGTTCCAGCGATCTACCAGCGCGCCCGCGGGCAGCATCAGCAGCACATAGGGGATGCCGCCCAGCGCGCTGACGATGCCGGTCTGAGCGGCGGAGCCAGTGAGCGCGTAGACCAGCAATGGCAGCGCGATCAGGGTAATCTGCGAGCCGACGGCGGAGACAATTTGCCCGCTCCACAGCAGCATATAGTTGCGGTTGCGCCAGAGCGAAGGCGGCGCTTGGGCGGGTATGGGCGCGGTTGTGGGCACAGACACGGATGCAAGCGTGTCATCGGGTGGTAGGGTGGTGTCTATAGGTTGGATGCTCATCGGACGGGCCTTTGCGAGATCTTCATGGGCATGCGGAGCGGAGCGCAGCGCGAGACAGCAAGGAGCTAGGGAGGGTCGGGCGCGTGGGCTATGGAGAGGAGCGAGGAAGCGCGGGCGGGGGCGACGAGCGCCTACGCATGCGGCACGAGGCTACGGATGCGTAGACGAACGAGTGGCGCCATGTTCCGCCGCGTAAGCGAACGCGCCAGGCTTACGCGGCTTGGCAGGCAAGAGGCGGTATCTCATAGACGATTGGTCCGGCGGCAAAGCGCGGCTCATCGGCACATAGGTGGCGATTTCTCATAGCGAACATGGTGCCACAGCCCGTGCGCCTATGTCAACTCAGAAATCTACCGGAACATGCGCTAGTGGTTAGACGCTTTCTGGTGGGAGGGCGGGGGTGATCCACGAGAGATCCATCGTTGGGAGGGCATGCCAGAGCAGATGGCCGTCGCTGGCGCGCAGGGCGAATACGCCCATGTTGGTGCAGATGAAGACCTTGCCCCAGCCAGCGGTCGCCAGGATATTGCCGATGAGCGCGCCAGGGCGACGCCACTGCCCGCGCAACACTTCGCGGTAGAAGATGTGCCGGTTGCGCTCTTCTCTAGCACGCGCCGCGCTGCGGCGTGCCTCGTTGAACGCGAAGAGGAGGACCTCTGGCGTGTGCCTGCCCCAGAGCCTGAGCAGCGAGAGCAGATGCGCCGGGCTATGCCAGCGCCAGAGTTGCTGGCCGGTGGTAGGGTCGAACGCGAGCACCTCCGCCAGTGCCCTTGGTCGCTGCATCGTGCGCACAAAATAGAGCGCGGCGTCGGTGGCGATGCACTGGCCCCATATATCGTCCGATTCACCCACCGTCACCCGCCAGAGTTCCGCACCATCGCCGAAGCGCAGCGCAACTAGCCGTGGCTTCCGCGTCTGGGTGGATAGGTAGACGGCGCTATCGGTGAGCGCGAGCGGTTTGCTTCGGGGCGGCAGGGTGGCGACGAGCGTGCCATCGGCGACATGGCGCACGGCCCAGAGCAGTTCGTCGCTGGCGGCGGGCACGTCGTGCGTGAGCAGCAGTGCGCCGCTCTCGGAGAGATAGTGTTGTTGTGGCTCGCGCTCCTCGTAGCTCCACAGCGTCGCGCCGGTGCGGGTATCCAGCACATGCGGGTCGGTGCTTTCGCGAAGATACACTCGGCCCGCCCGCGCCGTAATGAACCGTTCTCGTAAGCCCCAGGGCGGGCCAGTTGAGATACTCCAGTGGGTGTCGCCGGTCTGGCTGTCTATGGCCGAGAGCGTTCGCTCGCCAATCGCGGGGTCGAGGGCGTCGGTGAGGAGGATATTGTCGTCAAGGGCAAGGTGAGACCTGCCCGCGCTCCAGCCCTCGCATATCCAGAGTGTCGCGCCGTCGCGGGCGCGCAGCGCGGTGAGCCGCGATGGATAGGCGCCTACAGCCCCGCGGTGTAGCCATCCCGCCAGGGGCGCTGGGCCTTCCTCATGCTTTGCGGTGGGCATAGGAATGTAGGCGGGCACATACACAGTGTCGCCGCCGTGGACGAGGGTACCCAGGCGTCCGCCCATCGTCTGCCGCCAGAGCACGGAGCCGGTATCGGCGTGCAACAGCCATACGGTGCCGTAGCGCGAGCCAACCAGCAACGTGGGCGGTGGCGGTGAGTGGTCGGCTGTGGCGTTGGGTTGGGTCATGTATCCGCTCCGTTACCTTGGGCTACATCTGGCGGCGGGCCATGCCGCGCAGGGTGTCGCCGAAGCCACGCATATCCAGCCAGTCGCGGGTCGCGCCGCCGGTGACGACGGGCGCGCGCTGGAGGTCGGAGATGGTGGCCGCTCCGGTAAGCTGCATGGCGACTTTTAGCTCGGCGATGAAGCGGGCGAGGAATTCATGGAGCGCATCCATGCCTTCGCTGGCGGCTTTGAGGAAGGGGAAGCCCATGCCGACGAGGGTCGCGCCCAGCGCCAGAGCACGCGCGGCATCCAGGCCGGAACGCACGCCGCCGGTGGAGATGATCGGCAGGCCGGGTGCGCCCTGGGTCGCTTCGACGACGGCGATGGGCGTGGGAATGCCCCAATCGCGGAAGAGCAGGCCGATGCCAGCGGTGTGCGTGTCGCCACGGCCCTGCGCGCGGACGCTCTCCATCGCGGCCATGCTGCTGCCGCCCGCGCCGCCGACGTCAATGGCGGAGGCTCCGGCACGCTGGAAGTCGCGCGCCTGCTCGAAGCTGATGCCCGCGCCGGTCTCTTTGGCGATGACGGGCACGCCGACCTCGGCGGCGACCTGCGCGAATGCGGCGAGGCAGCCCTTGGCGCGGCGGTCGCCCTCTGGCTGCGCGGCCTCTTGCAGATAGTTCAGGTGCAGGGCCAGGGCGTCGGCGCGAACCATGTCCACGGCGCGGCGCACATCGGCGGCGGTGAAGGCGGCGTGGCGCTTCTGTTCGATGAGTTGCGGCGCGCCGGCGTTGGCGATGATGAAGGCGGTCGGGGCTTTCTCGCGGACGATGCTGTAGGTGGCGGCAAGGGCGGGATTGACGAGCGCAGCGCGCTGGCTACCCACGCCCATCGCCAGGCCGTATTGCTGGGCAACGGTGGCCAGCCGCTCGTTGATGATGGCGACATCGGGATGGCCGCCGGTGAGGGATGAGACGAAGATGGGATGCTGCAGGCGGTGGCCGAGGAAGTCTACGGCGGTGTCTATCTCGTCCAGGTCCACCTCTGGCAGCGCGCGGTGAATCAGGCGCACGTCGGCCCACGAGGCGGGCTGCGCGGCGGTGACGTCGTTATTCAGCGCGACGTTGACATGCTCGATTTTACGCTGCTTGACCTCGTCGGACATGGTAGACCTCCTTCGTGCGTGGGGACGCTGGGCGGGCGTCCGCCGGACGCCCCTACGAAATATCCAGCAGAGCCAGAGCCGTGCGCCCCTACGAAATGCCAGGCAGACAGGAATGTCCGCCCCACCACAGAGGCAGACAGGAATGTCCGCCCCACCACAGAGGCAGACAGGAATGTCCGCCCCACTCTTGGCAAGAGGGCGCGGCGGGCCTCGCCCCTACACCATTAGACCAGTGGCGGCGAGGAGCGCACGGCGGGCCAGTTCGCGGGCTAGTGGCACTTTGTAGGCATTGTGCGCCAGCGGTTTGGCTCCGGCAACCGCGCGTTCCGCAGCCTGTTCGGCCAGCTTCGGCGTGAGTTCCTGGCCGGTGAGCAGGTCTTCGACGGCGCGGATACGCTGCGGGACGTTGGCGACGCCGCCGAGCACGAGCCGCACGTGTTCGATGCGGCCATCGCGCAGCGCCACCTGCGCCGCCGCGCTGACCAGCGCGAAGGCCCATGCCTGGCGGTCCATCACCTTGAGATACGCACCGCGTGCGCCTTCGGGTTGCCGGGGCACGGTAATCTCGGCAAGCACCTCATCGGCGGCAAGACGGTACTCGACGCGCTCTTGATCGGTGGGCGCGGCGAAAAAGCTCTCAACCGGAAGAACCCGCGCGCCACCTGGGCCATGGATGACCAGTTCGGCGTCCAGGGCGAGCAGCGCGGGAGCAAGGTCGGAGGGATGGACCGCGACACACGGGCTGTGGTCAAGAATCGCGTGATATTTGTTCTGGCCGTCGCGGGCAAAACACGCGCTGCCGCCTTTGAGCCAGCAGAGAGCGTCGCCGCGATAGTACCAGCAGCGAGGGCGTTGGAGCAGATTGCCGCCGACAGTGGCGAGCGCGCGCAGTTGCGGTGTGGCGGCGTCGCGGACGGATTGCGGCAGCACCGGCAGACGTTGAGCCACTTCCGGATGGCGCTCCAGATCGGCGAGGGTGGTGAGCGCGCCGATATGCAGTGCGCCTGCATCGTCGAAGCGCAGATAGCGCAGTTCGCTGGCGGGTTTCAGGTCAATCAACCGGGGTGGGGCGATGAGATCGGCTTTCATGAGCGTCAGCAGGTCGGTGCCGCCCGCGATGAGGCGTGCGCCATCGGGCGCGGCGCTGCTCAGCAGTTCAACGGCTTCGCGTGTGCTGGCCGCCGTGACGTGGTCGAATGCTTTCATACGGTGGCCTCCTGGTTCAGCAGTTTGAGCACGCGGTCGGGGGTGAGCGGCAGCGCATCCACTGGACGGCCCAGCGCATGCGCGACGGCGTTGGCGATGGCGCCCGGCGTGGGGATGATCGGCGGCTCGCCCGCGCCCAGCGTGCCCAGCGTGTTGGCGTGAATGTTGGGGCGATCCAGCGGGATGATCTCGATCTCTGGCACGTCGCGGATGGTGGGGACTTTGTAGTTCTCCAGATTGGCATTGACGGGGATACCAAGCCGGTCATCCACGATGCGCTGCTCCATCAGCGCGAAACCGAGGCCCTGGATGATGCCGCCCTCGATCTGGCTGCTGAAGGTGAGAGGATTGACGATGCGGCCGCAGTCGTGGCAGGCGACGACACGCAGCACACGCACCTCGCCCGTACCGACATCTACCTCGACCTCGGCGAACTGGACGCCAAAGGTACGGACGGTCATGCCCTCGGCGTTGGGGCCGCGCATGCCTTTGGCGGTGATTTCGTGGCCGTCAAGCTGATCCAGGAAGGAGGCAATCGTGCCCATCTCTTTGCCGGTCTCGCGCGAGAAGACAGCGCCCTGACGCAGTTCGATGGCGTCGGTGGGGGCTTCGGCAAGCTGGCTGATGACTTCGAGCAGTTCTTTGCGCGCCTCCACGGCGGCCATGCGCACGGCGGGACCGACCGAAGAGAGGGTCATGCTGCCGCCGCTGCCAGGGGAGAAGACGCCGAACTCGGTGTCGCCTAGCTCCACGCGCACGTGTTCTAGCGGCAGGCCAAGCTCTTCGGCGGCGATCTGCGCCAGGACGGTGCGGGTGCCGGTGCCGATGTCCTGGGTGCCGGTGAGAATAACGGCGGTGCCGTCGGGCAGCAGCTTGGCGATAGCCTGGGCGGGGGGTCCGCCATCGCCGCCCCACATCTGACTGGCCATGCCCACGCCGCGCCGCAGGTGGCCGTCGCGGCCCAGGGGGTAGCGGCGCTCTTCGGCGTCGCGGGTGGCCCAGCCGATGCGTTCGGCGGCCAAATCGTAGGCTTCGAGCAGCAACTTGCGCGCGTAGGGGCGCTCCATCGCCTGATGCTCTGGCGCGTAGTTTTTGCGGCGGAACTCTAGTGGGTCCATGTTGAGCGCGGCGGCGAGACGATCTAGCGCGACCTCGAAGCCCGCCGTGCCCTCGACGACGCCAGGGGCGCGGAACGCGGCGAACGGGCCAAGGTTGGTGCGTGCGCCTTCGTCTACGGTGCGGACATTGGGACACTGATACATTTCTTTGGCGACCATGGAGACCGGAGGGAACCAGCCGCCGGTCGCGCCGACGTTGGCGATGGCGTGGAGGTCAATCGCGGTGATCGTGCCGTCGCGTTTCGCGCCGAGGTGGTACGTCTGGATAGTGGGGGAGCGGTGGCCGGTGCAGAGATTTTCTTCTTCGCGGCTGAGCATGTATTGCACCGGGCGGCCGAGTTTGTAGGCGGCATACGCAGCGAGCATACCAGAGCTGTGCGTGCCGAACTTGCTGCCAAAGCCGCCGCCCATATATTGCTTGATGGCGCGCACTTGATTGTGCATCAGGCCGAGCGCGCTGGCTACCTGTCGCCGCGAGCCATAGACATCCTGAGTGGAGGTCCAGATGGTGAGCGTGCGGCCATCCCATTGGGCGGTCGCGCCGTGGGTCTCTAGCGAGTTGTGCAGGGCGGCGGGGGTCTCGAAGCGTACCTCCACGGTGACATCGGCTTCGGCGAGGCCGCGCGTGATGTCGCCGCGCTCATAGGTTTTGGGGTATTCGTCGGAGAGGCCGTTATTCTCGCGGGTGAGGATGACGTGCGGGGCGTCGGGCTGGAGCGCGGCTTCGGGGTCTATGACGAAGGGCAGCGGCTCGTAGTCCACGGCAATCAGCGCGCAGGCATCGGACGCCTGGGCGCGGCTTTCGGCGACGACCAGCGCGACCAGATCACCGGCATAGGGCAGTTCTTCGCCAAAGAAGGGGCGCTCGTTATCGGGATGGAGAAAGTCGCCCGCGTTGAAGCGGGTGTAGACGGCGCGGACGCCAGGGGCGACTTCGGCGCGGGTGGCGTCTATGCGCGTGACGCGGGCATGGGGATGGGGTGAGCGCAGGCCGACGGCGATGAGCATGCCGGGGAGGCGCACATCATATGTGTATTCGGCGACGCCGGAGACGCGCTCGCGGCCATCCACGCGCGGCTGGGGCGTGCCGACGATGCTGAGCGCGGCGTCTGGTCCCCAGACGGGCGGCTCGTCGCCTTCGATGACGACACGCTGCTCAGAGACCTGGCCTTCGAATTCGAGATGGGTGGTGATGATGCGAATTGGCATTAGGAAGTGTCCCTTCCATAAATGAGCGGCGAAGCTCTCGGCCATAAATGGCTGGAGCACACGTGGCGCGGCCTAAAGGCCGTTTACGGCTTGTCACTGTGCGTCGGTCGTTTACGACCGCGACCAAGCACGGACACGCTTATGGTTGTTGGCGGGCGAGGGCGCGGGCGGCGGCGCGAATCTTGGGATATGCGCCGCAGCGGCAGATGTTGCCGGCCATGCCGCGGTCTATTTCGTCGTCGGTTGGGTGCGGGTTGCGATCTAACAATGATTTGAGGGCGAGCACCTGCCCCGGCGTGCAGAAGCCACATTGCAGGGCGTCGTATTGGACGAAGGTGTCTTGAATGGGGTGAAGCTGGCCGTCGCGCGTGAGACCTTCGATGGTGGTGATAGTGTGGCCGGGGCATTCGATGGCCAGCACGAGGCAGCTATAGACGGCTTCACCATCGAGCAGCACGGTGCAGGCGCCGCAGTTGCCCATCTCGCAGCCGGGCTTTGCGCCGGTGAGGCTGAGGTCTTCGCGCAGGACTTCGAGCAGGGTGCGGCGCGGCGCAATGCTGAGGTCATGCGGCGTGTCGTTGATGGTCAGGCGGATGCGCGTCTGCCGCGTTGCCTCATCTGGCGTAGCGGGCAGCGCGGGCATAGAATCCGGCATGTGATGAGCGCCTTTCCTTATCGCAGGATGGTCCCGCTGAAAGTTACCCACGGACTTTAGCACAGGGCAGGCCAAGCGGACAAGCGCAAGTGGGGTTTCATTCGCGTATCGGGCGGGCGAGAGGACGGAGGCGGCGGCCCTCCTTGGAACGACGCGGAGGGGCCGCTACGCGGCGCTGGCGGTGGGTGAGGGCGGGCGCTTTTTTCGCCGTTTTCGCCGCTGCTTTTGTGGTGGTTTTCGCCGTTTTCGCCGCTGATGCAGTTGCCGATTCTGCCGATGCTGCCGATTCTGCCGATCTTACAATGGGCGTGGAGGGTGAGCTGGGCGGTAGAGGAAGCTCTCGGCCTGAAGGCCGCGGGTAATCAGGAGTGGAGGCGGTGCGCGTTGACGTGGCGGGATCGGTGGCATCGGGCGGAGCCGTTTTCGCCGCTGCTTTTGTGGCGATTTTCGCCGTTTTCGCCGCTGCTGCGGATTCGGCAGGAGTAGCAGAAGCGGCGGAAGCAGTGGTGGGGTCGGGCACGATGGGGGTGGTGGAGGCGGCGCGGGGTTGGCGGTCGTAGAGGCCAAGCAGGCGGGCCATTTCGCGGTTGGCGCTGAGGGCGAGCCGCAGGTATTGGACGGGGTGGGTGGTGTCGCGCGGGCGGGCGTAGCGCTCGTCGAGGATCTGGGCAGGAGCGGCGGGAGATGCGGGAGATGCGGGAGATGCGGGGATAGTAGTCGCCGTTTTCGCCGCTGATGCGCTTCGCACGCTGGGGGCGGAGGCGGAGGCGGGGCGGGTGGTGCGGCGGGTGAGGTGGTCGTAGGCGCCCTGGTAGAGCTGCTCTTGGCGCTCGCGGTCGGTGTGGAAACCCTCCCAGGCGGCGGCGAGGACACTGCGCTGCCGCTCGACGGCGAGGGACTGTTGCTCGGCGCGCTGCTGCTGGGAGACGGGGGCGAGCTGGGTGCGGATGGCGCGCAGCCAGTCGCGGACGGTGCGGGCGGGGACGCCGAGTTCGGCGGCGATGGTGGGGGAACGTTCGCCCTGGCAGTACAGTTCCCAGGCGCGGTCTTGCAGGAGTTGGCGCTGCTGGGCGGCGGGGGTGAGGAGATGCGGGAGGTCGGCGCGGATGGGCGTGGGGGTGGGATCGGTGGGGGGAGTAGGATCGGCGGGAGCCGGTTTCGCCGTTTTCGCCGTTTTCGCCGCTGTGTGGGCATCGGCGGAGATGGGGTCGGTGGTGGGGTGGGCGAGGGCGGTGGCCATGGGGGTTACTCCTTGCTGTGTGCTGGTGATGGTGGAACGGGCCGCCGAAATGGCGGTGGGTAAACGGCGGGCAGACAGGAATGTCCGCCCCACTGCTGAGATGGCGGTGCTACAAAGGACGGGCGTCCGCGAGACGCCCCTACGATGGTGGGTGGTTGAGATGACGGTGGTACGCGGGACGACAATCGGGCGGGGAGCAACGAGAAAGCGCCGCGCGGTCGCCTGGGGCATAGGAGTGGATGGCCCAGGGCGGGTGCGCGGCGCTTTACTCAAGCTCACCGTGGTTGGTAAGAAGTATAGAATATTTGTTCGATATATGCAAGGGATGGGGCAGAGAGGGCAAGCGCACGATAGGACTTACGAGGTGTGGCAGGGTGTGGAGAACGTGACAACACTATTTGCCTCGTGTCAAATTGCGTGTACAATAACCGCGAATTGATCTTGTCGGGATGTGAGCAAGTAGAGATGAACACTGTTATTGACATTGGTAATTTGTTCTTGTTTCCCATCATCATTATTGGGGCCATTGCTTATGGCGTATGGCAGCGCCCGATTCTCCTTGCCTGCATATGGCTCGCGGGGGTATGCCTCACTTGCTTCGCTCTCGATCTACATGCGTTGTTTGCAAGCATCGCATGGGAACCAGTGCTTGTTAGCGGCGCTTGGGGCGGCCTCGCAATCGTATTTGTAGCGAGTTTTGAGATGTGGAGACGATGGATACACAAAGGTGAAATACCGATACTGACACCCGGCCATCCAGCACTCTTCCCAGGATTCTTTCTGCCTGGCATCGTACTGGCGTACCACTACGCACAGGGATATTCCCGCGAGACCAATTGGATACAGATGACGTTGGCGCTTATTCCCACAATTACAGTATGTCTGCTCTTATGGTGGGTGCTCAAAACAGTTCGGAAGGCCAAACGCGCACGAGAGCAGGCTGTGCCACCAGCGGAATGACCGCTGGCTAGAAGAATCGTTACGAACCGGGGATGGCGTGGTGGGCGGTGATCTGCGCCCAGAAGAGGTCGGCGAGGACTGCGTAGCCCGCGCTAGAGGGGTGGAAGCCGTCTTGTGACGAGACGTATTCGGGGTGGCTGGCGAGGTCGGAGTTAAAGAGGTCTACCAGCACCGCGCCGTGCTTGGCGACCAGGGGATTGATGACGGTGTTCCACTGCTGGGCCAGCGCGCGTATACCCGACGGCGAGACGCCACGCACACATGGGCCGCCATCTGCCGCGCCCTGCTGGAAGTAGGGCAGCAGGCTCATATCGGGCGTGTTGGCGACGAAGATTTTGGCGCGCGTCTGCTGCTGAAGCTGGGTCAGCAACGTATCGAGGTCAGCGGCGTATTGGGCGAGCGGGGTGCAGTGGCGGAAGTCGTTGCCGACAAACCAGACGGTGATGAGGGTGGGATGCGCGGCGAGCGCCTGCGGCAATTCTTGCGCCAGCGCGTCGTGCAGCAGGATGCCACTGACGCCGAGATTCAGCGCGGCAGAGTGCGCGGGCAGTCGCGCGATGATGCGTGGGATGTAGCCCTGGGTATTGGGGTCGTCGGCGCCGACGCCGACTGCATCGGAGGCGCCGAGGGCGACGTAGACTACTGGTGGCGGGACTGTGGCGCTGGGGCTGGCGCCAGTGCGAGGCTGGACGACTTGCGCGCCGCCGGCGCAGCCGGCGAGCAGCAGGGTGAGCAGCGAAATCAGGAGCGCCATTCTAGAACGGGTACGCAGGGGCAAGAAGGACATGATGGGTGCTCCAGAGAGTATGTAGTGTGGTGGGGTGGACATTCCTATCTGCCCTGCTGATCTGCCCTGCTGGCCAACTCCCTAATACGCCGACAGACAAGAATGTCTGTCCTACCGCTGGGCTGGGTGGGGAAGGCCACCGTGCCGCCATGAGCGATATTCACATCGTAGCGGTGCGGCTGAGCGTGCGTCAAGCGCGGCTCATGGCCATCAATGGGTGGAGCGCAGGAGGCCCGATACCTGTACATCGGGCCAGAACATCAGTTTTCTTACTGGTATGCCTACCGCGCTACGACGTAGAATATACGACGTATGATGAGAATCAAACATGGGATAGAAGTGTCTAGCGGGAGGGGAGGTTTCGTTTGCGTTCCACGCTCTCCGCGGTTCGCGGCTACATGCTCCGGCACAGTGGCGCGTTGCTGGCTGGTGGTGTGCTGATTGTCATTGCGAACCTGATTGCGCTCGTGCCGCCGCTGATTCTGCAACAGGCCATAGACGGCCTCAACCTCCACGAGGGACTCGATTCACTTACCCGCTACGCGCTGCTGATCATCGGTGTGGCGCTGGCGGCCAGTGTCTTTCAGTTTTGCAGCCGCTATGTGATCAACGCAGTCTCGCGCCAGATCGAATATGAGATGCGCACGCGGCTCTTCCAGCATTTCCAGATTCTGGATCTCGAATACTTTCAGCAGCGCAAACTGGGTGATCTGGTGGCGCGGGCTACCAACGATCTCTCGCAGGTGCGCCAGATGCTCGGACCGGGTGTCAGCAACCTCTGCAATACGCTCGTCGCCTTCACCGTCACCGCTATCGTCATGGTGAGCATAGACGCGCAACTCACGTTCTATTCGCTGACCGTCATGCCGATCATCACCGTTCTTTTCATTCTCGTCGGCAAGGGCATCCGCCACCGCTTCCGCCGCGTGCAAGACCAATTCGGCGAGGTCTCGGCGCGGGCGCAGGAGAACTTCTCTGGCATTCGCGTGGTCAAAGCCTACGCGCAGGAAGACCACGAGCTGGCCGCATTCAACCGCATCAACCGGACGTATGTGGATTACAGCATCGCGTATGTGCGCCTGAACTCATTGCTGTGGCCCGCGATGTACTTCATTTCGGGGCTGGCTGTGGCGATTCTGCTGTGGCGCGGCGGTGTGGACGTGATTGCCGGGCGCATCACGCTGGGCCGCCTGGTGCGCTTCAATACGTATCTCGCCGCGCTGGCGTGGCCGATGATCGCGCTGGGCTGGACGGTGAACCTGTTCCAGCAGGGCGCGGCGTCGCTGAGCCGCATCCAGGAAGTGATGCGCACGCCGCCCGCCATCAGCGATGGTCCGCAGACGCGCGCCGATGCCGCGCCGACACGTGGCGAGGTGGCGCTGGAGCATGTGTCGCTGGCGTATGGCGAGCATAAGGTGCTGCACGACATCAACCTGCGCGTGCCAGCGGGAACGTCGCTGGGCATCGTCGGCCCCACCGGTGCGGGAAAATCGAGCCTGGTGAATCTGCTGGCGCGGGTCTATGACGTCACCGGCGGGCAGGTGCGGATAGACGGCGTGGATGTGCGTGAGATTCCGCTCGCCACACTGCGGCGCGCGATTGGCTACGTGCCGCAGGAGACGTTTCTCTTCTCGGTCTCGGTCGCGGAGAATGTCGGCTTCGGCTTGCAGGATGAGCAACTCAGCGATGAGCAGCTACAGCGGGCGCTGAGCATCTCGCAGCTTGGCAAAGACATGGCCGACTTCCCCCACGGCGCGGAGACGATGGTGGGTGAGCGCGGCGTGACGCTTTCCGGCGGGCAAAAGCAGCGCGCGGGTATCGCGCGGGCGGTCGCCAAAGAGCCGCTGATTCTGGTGCTGGACGACGCGCTCTCCAGCGTGGATACGAATACCGAAGCGACGATCCTGCGGGAACTGACGGACTTCATGACGGGGCGCACGTCAATTCTCATCGCGCACCGCATCTCTACGGTGAAAAACCTGGATCAGATTGTGGTCATCAACGATGGGCGGATCGTCGAACGGGGCAATCATGCTGAGTTGCTCGCGCTGGACGGCCTCTATGCCGCGATGTATCGCCGCCAGTTGCTTGGCGAGGAACTGGAAGAGAGCGACGAACTGCTGCCCGCCGAAGCAGGCGTGGAGGTCGAAGGGGATGCTGCTGCCGACGCCGAACTGATAGACCAGTCAACCGAGGACGAGCAATATCTCTCGCCCGAATCCATGATACAGGAGTAGCCAGGGTGGCGCAGACAACATTCTTCCACGAAGACGAAATCCTGGGCAAGGCGTATGACGGGCGGCTGATGCGGCGGCTCTGGCGCTACATCCGGCCGTATTCGCTGCTGTTCTTCGGCGCGCTTGTTATCGCCCTGGCTACCGTCGGCGCGGACCTGATTGGGCCGTTCATCACGCAGATCGCTATTGATCGCTACATCGCGCCCGCTGGGCCGACGACGCTGACGCCTACTGAGCGGGCCAATGGCGTCTTCTTCATGTCGCTGCTGTTTCTGCTGGCGCTGTCGGTGGGCTTCGTGCTGCGCTATTTGCAGAACTTCATGCTGAGCGTGTTGGGCCAGAAAGTGATGTATGACCTGCGCTCGGATATGTTCGGCCACCTGCAACGGCTGTCGCTCTCATTCTTCGATCACAATCCGGTGGGGCGGCTGATGACGCGCATCACCAACGACGTGGACGCGCTGAACGACTTCTTCACGTCGGGCGCGGTGTCGCTGATCGGCGACACGCTGACGCTGATCGGCATCATGATTATCTTGCTGATCGAGAACTGGCGGCTGGCGCTGGTGGTGTTTATCGTCATCCCGCCGCTGCTGCTGGTTACGGCGTTCTTCCAGCGGGCGATGCGCGACAACTTCCGCGCGATTCGCGTGCGGCTGGCGCGGATCAACGCCAACATCGCCGAGAATATCGCGGGCACGCAGGTGGTGCAACTCTTCAACCGTGAGCGGCGCAACTTCGGGTACTTCGATACGCTCAACCGCGACTACCGTTCCGCGACGCTGCGCTCGCTGTTCTACTTTGCGCTGTTCTTCCCGGTGGTCAATCTCTTCGCGGCGACGGCGACGGCGCTGATCATTCGCGTGGGCGGCGGGCAGGTGCTGACCAGCGCGCTGACCATCGGCGCGCTGATTGCCTTCTTGCAATATCTCGACCGCTTCTTCCTGCCGGTGCGCGACCTGGCCGACAAGTACACGATCTTACAGGCGGCGATGGCTAGCTCGGAGCGCATCTTCCGTGTGCTGGATGAGCCGGTCACGATTGCTGATCCCACGACGCCCGCGAAACTGGAACAGGTGCAGGGCGACGTGCAGTTTCGCGACGTGTGGTTCGCGTACAACCCGGATGAATGGGTGCTGAAGGGCATCTCGTTCCATATTCGCCCTGGCGAGAGTGTGGCGTTTGTGGGTGCGACGGGCGCGGGGAAGACTTCGCTGATTAGCTTGATCTCGCGCTTTTACGATGTGGAGCGCGGCGAGGTGCTGCTGGATGGGCACAACGTGAAAGATCTGTCGCAGGCGGAGCTACGCCGGCATGTGGGCGCGGTGCTGCAAGATCCGTTCGTGTTTGCGGGGACCATCGCCAGCAATATTCGGCTGCACGAGCAGGACATCGGCGATGAGCGGGTGCGCGACGCGGCGAGCTTTGTGAATGCGGCGCCGTTCATCGAACAACTGCCGCAGATGTATGAAGAAGAGGTGCGCGAACGGGGCGCGGGCCTGTCGGTCGGGCAGAAGCAGTTGCTGGCTTTCGCACGGGCTATCGCGTTCAATCCTGAAGTGCTGTTGATTCTGGACGAGGCGACGAGCAGCGTAGATACCGAAACGGAGGCGCTGATTCAGGACGCGCTGGCGAAACTGATGCGCGGGCGCACTTCGATCATCATCGCGCACCGGCTCTCGACGATTCGCAATGTGGACCGGATTATCGTGCTGCATAAGGGGCGGATTGTGGAAGAGGGGACGCATGAGGCGCTGCTGGACCGCAACGGCTATTATAAGCGCCTGTATGAGTTGCAGTACGCGGAATCGCTGGCGCAGGGGGCGTAGTGTGGGGTCGCGGTCGTCAACGGTGGCGCAGGGGCACAAGCGGGCATCAATGGCTGACGCACGGGCTAGTGGGAGGGGCCTCGCCTCGGCCTTAAATGGCCGGAGCACAGACGGATGGCATGAATGCGGTGGGGAATCGCGTGATGGGCGGGCCGCGGGTGGGGAAGAGGGGTGGTAAGGGAAGCTCTCAGCCTGAAGGCCGCGGCTAATCCCGGTGGCGAGCATGCGGCGGGTGGTGAGGATGGGTGTGGGGCGGGAACGCGGCATGAGCGGGTGGTTGAAACCGTGTAGAGGGCGAGGCAGGGCTCGCCCCTCTTCGGAACGGCTCAGAGGGGCTGCGCTCCGCTTGCCCTACGGTGGCGCGCGGCTGCGAGAGGCTCCGCCTCGGCCATAAATGGCCGGAGCACGGACGAGATGGCATAAATGCCATGGGGAATCGCGGGATCTCGGTCGTCAACGTCCGACGCAGGGGTGAGCGGGCGGCAGCGTAGTAGTAAGCGACAGCGATGAGCTACCGGGCGTGGTCATGATGTCCGTTCGATCAGCAGGTGTGATGCGCATGTGAGAGCAGTGCGGCGCGCTGTGACTGCGTTGTGCCTTCTATGGGCTATGGAAGACAAAGGCTATGGAAGTCAGTCGCATCACGTTCGCAATGGTGGCGGGCCGTGGGAATTTGCTAGCGTTCCAACGGTCCATGCGATCACTACTCCCAAGGAGGGACGTTATGAGCCGTCTTGAGTTGAGCGCGCACATGAAGATTCGTCCGGGAAAGTTCGACGGATTTAAGAAACAGGCGGCTGAGTTGATCAGGCTGGCGCAGGAGAAGGACACCCAAACGCTGCGCTACGACTGGTTCATCAGCCGTGATGGCACGGAGTGCGAAGTCCGTGAGGCTTATGCGAGTTCGGAGGGCCTGATTGAACATTCGACCCACATCGCAGAGGCGCGCAACCGATTATTTGCCGAGTTTGCCGAGGGCCACGTCATGACGGCGTATGGGGAGCCGTCACCAGAGTTGTTCGCGATGGTAGAAGCGATGCAGAAGGCAGGGCATGTCAAGATCACCTGGTTCTCCTTCTTGCAAGGCTTGCAGTCACCCGCACATGCGTCTAGCGTGTGAGGAACGGTGAAGCGCGTGCGTACACGGCTGGCGGAATATGACAGCAAATGGGACGAACAGGCGCGCACCGCTGCTAGTCTTCCCACGCATCATTGACCTGGCGCAGGGCGCGGATATGGTTGATCTCACCTGCGTGGTAGAGGTCGTGCTGGATCATGGTCACGGCGATGATCCAGCGGGTCTCTCGTAATTCACCCCAGTTGGTCCGGCGTGGTTCCAGCAGTTCGGCATCGTCGGCGAGCGCGGCGACGCCGCTGCGTAGACGCTCCTGGTTGGCTCGGAGCCAGGCGATGGCCGTCGGGAGGTCTGCGGTCGCCTCATCGCCGCCAACCTGCGGGTCATCCCAGGTGAGGGTTGCCCCGCCGAAGGCCTGGTCGTAGGCCATCACCTTGACACGGCCCAGATGGCGGACGATGTCGCGGATCGAGCGTGCGCCGCCTGGAGGTACCCACTCCCAGTCCTCGGGCGTAACCGTGTTCAGGTTGCTGAGCAGGGAGTGCCAGTCTGGCCCATCGAACCCCGCATCCATCAGGTAGAGATACGATTCAATCGTCTGCCTCGTCATGGCTGACCCTCCGAAGTCTACTCGCGGCGCAGAACGCCGCCCGATTATCTTTCAGCGGAACGCGAGGTGGGTATCCGCAAGGAGTATACTGCGTTAGGCGGAAAATATCCGCCCTATTTCGCGTTATGTGGTTTTGCGGTTTATGGCGGGTACGGCGCGAAGGGGCGGGGTGGGTGCATCCACGCGCCGGGCGTCCACCGGACGCCCCTCTTCGGAACGGCTCAGAGGGGCTGCGCTCCGCTTGCCCTACGATGGCATGGGTGTCCTCGCGAGCGGGCTGGTGGGCGTGGCCCCGCCTCGGCCATCAATGGCCGGCGCACAGACGGATGGCATGAATGCGGTGGGGAATCGCGTGATGGGCGGGGCGCGGGTGGTGAAGATGGGTGGTAAGGGAAGCTCTCGGCCTGAAGGCCGTGGGTAATCCTGGATGGAGGGGCAGCCGGTGGGGAAGATGGGTGTGGGGCGGGAACGCGGTATGAGCGGGCGGCGCAGAGGCAATGCTATACTGGCGTCATTCCGCTCCAAGGTGGCGTTCGCCGTTGTTCGCCCAACCTGACGCGGCCCTGATTGACAGAGGAGAACCGAGATGACCGAGGCGACACAACCAGACGCTCCGAAGGCAGACGCTACGGACACGCAGTGGCCGCCAGAGTTCGATGCGCTCGTCGCCGCTCCCGCACATCACACGCTGCTCTTTGAGAATGAGCAGGTGCGCGTGCTCGACACCACTATCGCTCCCGGCGACCGCACCCCAATCCATACTCATCGCTGGCCGTCCGCCCTGTATATCCTGAGCTGGAGCGCGTTTGTGCGCTTCGACGCCGAGGGGGGCGTGCTGTTGGATTCACGCCAGGTCCCCGCATTGGTGACGCCGCCGCCGGTGTTGTGGGGGGCGCCCTTGCCGCCACACGCGCTCGAAAATGTGGGCGAGGCAGATCTGCATGTGATCAGTGTCGAGGTCAAGGGTGAGCCCAGCTAACGCGCCGTCGCAATGCGGGCAGTAGTGTTATGAAGGCGCATAAACCGCATGGCTGGTATGTACCAACGGGCGTCCCCCGGCGGGCGTCCACCGGACGCCCCTACGGGTGCGGGGTGCGAGTAGGAAGGTCGTCCCGCTCACATTTGAATAGGGCATGAGTCGCGCCTATATGGCACGCTGCTGCTTCCTCGCCTTCGCCTTTCGGGTGCTCGTGCGGCTATAATGGGGGGTGTAAGGGCGAGGAGGCGAGTATGTCTGAGCCAACGTCTATGCCGAGCGACGAGAACCAGAGCTTCGATGATACGTACCGGCCGCTGACGCGCGAGGCGATCACGAGTATTGTGAGCGGCGAGGTCGAGGGGGGCTGCGATCCGGTGGAGCGCGCACGCGACTATGCCGAGCGCGGCAAGCCGGATTTCGCGCTGGCCTATTTGCTGGCGAGCACGCTCGCCGATGACGAGAAGCGCGAACTGTTCGCGCACGCATACGAGCGGCGATCCAGCATCACCACACAGCGCGCGGCGGAGTTCGACCGCAAGTTTCACCGCGAGTTTCCGCTGCTGCACAATGATGCGGCGAAAGACCGGGCGACGGCGCGGCAGATTCGCGCGGGCAAGGTGGTGCGGAAGGGCACTGACCGGCATATCCCGATGATTTGACCTAACCCCCGACCCCTTCCCTACAAGGGAAGGGGAGAGCATACGGGTACATGTCGTGCGGCGGGCGTCCACCGGACGCCCCTACGGATGGCCCGCAGCCGCAAAACCCGCTGTCGCGGGTTGGGAATCAAGAGCGTACACGCAGAGATACAGAGGAAGCGGACATGGATAATCAGCAGCGGCAATCCCTGCCACCCTTGCCACTAGCGGCCAGCCAGGGCGGACCCGATGATGCGACGCAGACGGCGTGGAAGCTGGCCGCCGCGCAGGCCGCAGTCGCGGCGATCCCCGATGGGGCAGTGCTGGGCCTGGGTAGCGGCACGACGGCGATGCTGATGGTGCGTGAGCTGGCGGCGCGTATCCAGCAGCAGGGGCTGCGCGTGACGGGGGTGCCGACCTCGGAGCAGACGCGCGCCACCGCCGCCGCGCTGGGCATCCCGCTGGCGGACCTGAACGACGTGCCTGCGGTGACGATGAGCATAGACGGCGCTGATGAGGTCACGTTTCCGCGGCTGGACCTCATCAAGGGGCTGGGGGGCGCGCTGCTGCGCGAGAAGCTGGTGGCGTCGGCCAGCCGCTATCGGGTGATCATCGCGGATGCGACGAAAGCGGTTCCCGCGCTGGCAAGCGCCCGCCCCATTCCCGTGGAGGTGATCCCGTTCGGCTGGCGGCATACCGCTGGGCGGCTGGGGGCGCTGGGGGCGAGGGTGGTATTACGCACAGCCAGCGACGCTACACCAGGCGACCCCAACGCGGCGCCGTATGTGACGGATACGGGCAACTATATCCTGGACTGCTCATTCGGTCCGATTCCGCAGCCGGATATGCTGGCGGGGTATCTGAAGGCGACGGTGGGGGTGGTGGAGCACGGTCTCTTCATCGGCATGACGGATCGCGTGTATCTGGCTGGACCGGATGGGGTGCGCATCTACGACCGGCCACGGTGAGGTGTGGCGAGAACGCGGCATGAATGCCGCGGCTAATCCCGTGGCGAGAGCACTGCGGATGGCGAACGGGGTGGTAAATGGAGCAGGCGGCCTGAAGAGCCGCGGCTAATTCCGTGGCGAGGGGTCATCCGGTGAGCAACATAGGAGGCGCACGAATTTGATTAGCCCCGGCATTCATGCTGGGATGCGGCTACCACTGGGATGGCGCCCCGCGAGCGAATGCCGTGCGGAGAGCGCTGCGGGTGGTGGAGGTGGGTGGTAATGCGAGTTCTCGGCATGAATGCCGCAGCTAATCCCGTTTCGACGCCACTTGCGAATTTGCCAGGGACGTAACGCATGGGGTGGTATGAGACCGCGACGCACACGCACGGATGGCGCATCTGGTGGGGCGGACATTGCTGTCTGCCCCCAACCGCGCGGACAGACAGGAATGCCATCCCCCGAACGACGCGGACAGACAGGAATGTCTGTCCTACCCATGTTCCCCGCTCCTATGCTATACTACTGGCGGTGCAATACCTCAGCCGCTATCCGCCTCCGGCTCGCACGAGCCGCTAGAATGCCAGGAGCGCATACCGCTATGACTGAACTGGTGTGGGATGGGAAGTACGATACAGAGGGGAAGCGGACGGCGCCGGTGCGGATTCCGCTGCCGTTTCAGACGATTGAGACGGTGAATGAGTCGGGGGCGGTGCGGGCGCACCAACTGGACCTCTTCGCGCAGGGGAGGCCGACGGACTGGCGCAATCGGCTGATCTGGGGCGACAAGAAATATGTGCTGCCGTCGCTGCTGCCCGAATTCGCGGGCAAGGTGAATCTGATCTACATTGACCCTCCGTTCGCCACTGGCGCTAACTTCTCGTTCACCGCCACCATCCCCGAAGCCGAGGAATCGTTTACCAAAGAGCCGAGCCTAATCGAACAGAAAGCCTATCGCGATACATGGGGGCAAGGAATTGATAGCTACCTGCAATGGTTCTCGGAAACAGCACTATTGTTAAGGGAATTGCTAACTTCCAACGGTACTATATTCGTCCATGTCGGGTGGCAGGTTAGCAGCGCAGTACGATTGGTGCTTGATGAGACCTTTGGTGCCGACTGGCATTTGAACGAGATCATTTGGAAAAGAACGCCACATGCGGGAAGCAGTAAAGCTCGGTCGAACAAGCTTCCTGTCAATCATGAGTGCATTTATTGGTACGCAAAGGGAGATGGATATACTTATCACCATCAATATACACCTTACGAACAGGAATATATAGACCGATTTTCAAATCCAGATAGCGATCCTCGCGGTCCTTGGCAAAGTGTTGCCCTAAGGACCTATTCCCAAGAGACGTTTGACAAATTGAAAGCAGCCAACATGCTTATACCTCCTCAACGGGAGGGTGCGGGCTGGCGATATAAATGGTTTCTATCTGAAACAAAAGGCAAGCAAATCGAAGATATTTGGACTGATATAAGTGCAGCAAACTCTATGGCAAACGAGCGATTAGACTACCCCACCCAAAAGCCAGAGGCGCTGCTCGAACGGATTGTTCGAGCGTCATCGAATGAGGGTGATCTGGTGCTGGATTGCTTCTGCGGCAGCGGGACGACGGCGGCGGTGGCGGAGAAGCTGGGACGCCGCTGGATCACCGCCGACCTGGGGCGCTTCGCCATCGCCACCACGCGCAAGCGGCTGCTCAGCATCGAGAATGTGCAGCCATTCTGCGTGCAGAATCTAGGGAAGTACGAGCGGCAGGCGTGGCAGGTGGCGGAGTTCGCCGCAGGCGATGTGAAGCAGGCGCCGCAGACGCAACTGGCCTACCGCCGCTTCATGCTGGATCTCTATCGCGCGCAGCCGCTGGACGGCTACACCTGGCTGCACGGGCTGCGCGACGGGCGACTGGTGCATATCGGCTCGGTGGATGCGCCGGTGGCGCTGGGCGATGTGCAGAATATCGTCAAGGAGGTGTGGAAGGTGCGCGGGCAGGGATTGACCAATAGCGTAGATGTGCTGGGCTGGGACTTCGCCTTCGAGATGCACGAGACCGCGAGCCAGATGGCGGCGCAGGCCAACGTGCAGGTGCGTTTCAAGCGCATCCCGCGCGAGGTGCTGGAAAAGAAGGCGGTGGAGCAGGGGGATATCAAGTTCTTCGAGCTGGCGGCGCTGGACGCGCACATCAGCCAGCGGGCGAGCGATGCGGTGGATGCGCCGCTGCAGGACTGCGGGCCGCACGTGACGGTGACGCTGACCGACTTCACCGTTCCGCCCGACGACATCCCCGACGATGTGCAGCAGGCGGTGAAGCATTGGAGCCAGTGGATAGATTACTGGGCGGTGGATTGGGACTATCAGGGCGACGCCTTCCACAACATGGCGCAGACCTTCCGCACGCGCAAGCAGCCGCAGTTGCAGACGCGGCTCGCCCATAGCTACGACCAGCCCGGAAGCTATACCATCGTCGTGAAGGTGATAGACATCCTCGGCAACGACACCACCAAGACGCTGAAGGTGGAGGTGCGGTGATGCCACGCCAATCGAAAGCGAGCGCTGGGACGGCGCAGCTTGGCCTCTTCAATGTCGAGGATTATCTGAAGACCGCGCCGTGTGTGCCGCTGCTGCGGCAGAAAGTGGACGAGTGGCGCGGCAAGGGCTATCCCGGCGCGACGGAGGTGACACGCGACCTGCTGCGCTGGTGGTTCCAGACGGATCACCGGCTGCCAAACGGACGCATCTTTGCGTATCACAGTTCGCAGCGCGAGGCTATCGAAACGCTGATCTATGTGTATGAGGTGGCGAAGGTGCGGACGCGGCGCGACCTGCTGACCGAGTTCGCGCGCCAGAGCGGCGAGATCAGGCTGCCGCCGGATGATGACTTTGCGCGCTACTGCAC
Source organism: Ktedonobacterales bacterium (assembly GCA_030167145.1). GTDB lineage: Bacteria > Chloroflexota > Ktedonobacteria > Ktedonobacterales > JADMIN01 > SMAG-U1939. The sequence continues at coordinate 4,236,683 of CP126532.1, forward strand.
TAAGATGGCGACTGGCTCCGGCAAAACCAAGGTGATGTCGCTGGCGGTGGCGTGGCAGTATTGGAACGCGGTGATGGGCGGCAACGAACAGGAGTACGCCAAAACGTTCCTGCTGCTGGCTCCCAACGTGATCGTGCTGGAACGCTTGAAGACCGACTTTGCGGGCGGGCATATCTTCCAGGCTGATCCGGTGATGCCGGAGCATCTGCGCTATCTGTGGGACCTGGATTGCGTGATGCGCGGCGACGGCCAGCGCGCCCACTCCGAAGGGCTGCTGCTGCTGACCAACATCCAGCAGTTATACGAGCGGCCCGACAAAGGCAATGGCGAAGAGCCGGAGCCGCTGGCCGCCGTACTCGGCCCGAAGGGTCCGGCGGCGCAGAGCGAATCCGCTGACTTCATCGAACGCATCCGCAAGCGCGGCGGGCCGATGCTGGTGATCAACGACGAGGCGCACCACACGCACGACGAAGACAACGGCTGGAATGAGGTGATCCACCGGCTCAGCGAGGATACGCCCATCGCCGCGCAACTCGACTTCTCGGCGACGCCGCGTTTTCAGAAGGGCGCGCTGTTCCCCTGGACCATCTCAGATTATCCGCTCAAACAGGCGATCATAGATGGCGTGGTCAAACGTCCGTACAAGGGCGTCGCCGACATCCACGAGACACCTTCGGAGTACGCCAGCATCAAGTATGAGGGGTATCTCGTCGCGGGGGTTCATCGCTGGCGCGAATACCGCGAGCAATTGGCGGGCGTCGGCAAGCGTCCGTTGCTGTTCATCATGCTCAACAGCACCGATGAGGCGGATGATGTCGGCGAGTTCCTGCGGGCGAAGTTCCCCGAAGATTTCGCCGGTGACAGGACGCTGGTGATTCACACCAAGAGCAATGGCGACATCAAGGAAAAAGACCTGGACCGCGCCCGCAAGGTGGCGCGCGAGGTGGATGAGGCTGATTGTCCGGTGAACGCCATTGTGAGCGTGCTGATGTTGCGCGAAGGCTGGGATGTGCAGAATGTGACCGTGGTGGTGGGGTTGCGGCCGTACACCGCTAAGGCGAATATCCTGCCCGAACAGACGATTGGCCGTGGTTTGCGGCTGATGTTCCGGGGTCAGGGCGTTGGCTATACCGAGCGCGTGGACATCATCGGCAACCGCGCCTTTCTGGACTTCGTGGAAGATCTGGAGAAGCTGGAACAACTTGAGCTAGGCAAGTTCGAGGTTGGCAAAGACAAGCTCACGATTCTGACGATTCAGCCCGCCACAGAGAAAGCCGCATTCAATATCGCGATTCCCAAGCTCACGCCGGTGCTCCAGCGTAAGAAGTCGCTGAGCGAGGAGATCGCCGCACTGGATGTGAACCGGTTCATGTGTCCGCCGCTGCCCAAGAAGCCTGGGGATGCTGCCGAGCAGACGTTCCACTATGAGGGGTACGACTTCATTACGCTGGAACGCGAGTTCTCACGCGAATACACGCTACCCCCACCCGGAACCGCAAACGAAGTGATTGGCTACTACGCGCGGCTGATCGCCAAAGACCTGAAGCTGCCCGCGCAGTTCGCGGCGCTGGTGCCGAAGGTGCGCGAGTTCTTCGCGGAGAAGGCATTTGGCGAGCCGGTACACTTGGACGAGCCGCAGATTATTCAGGCGATGGCGCGTCCGGCGGTGGCGTTCGTCGTCAAGAAGCTGTTCACCAATGCGCTGCGGAGCCAGATCGTCGAGGAACTGGAGCCGCAACTGCTGACCGATGCGCGCACGCTCGCGGACTGCGCGCCGTTCCCGTTCTCGAATCCCAACGCGGTCGAAGGGCACAAGTGCATCCTCAACTACGCTCCCTGCTCTAACGACTTCGAGCGCGCCTTCGGGCGCTTTCTGGACGGCGCGGGCGATATCGTGGCGTGGTGCAAGATTCCCGACTCGTTCGGCTTCACCATCGAGTACACCGATCAGTCCGCCAGCCTGCGCTACTACTATCCCGATTTCGTGGGCATCACCGCCGATGGCACGCATTGGGTGATCGAAACCAAGGGCATGGAGTCGGTGGAGGTGGCGTATAAGGACAAGGCGGCGCGGCTCTGGTGCGACAACGCTACGGAGCTAACCGGTGTGCGCTGGGAGTACATCAAAGTGCCGCAGAAGGATTTCTACGCCATGCAGCCCGCCGATTTCGGCGACATCACGCTGATGCGGTAGCGTGCGGGCGGGGCGTGTGGGAAGCATGGCCTGTTCGGGCTGTGTGGCGTGCGCGGGGGGATATACTGTGGCTAAGTGTATCGCCGGGCTGGCAGAGTGTTGAGGAGCAGCGCGCATGGCGACGAGGATTCCCCCCGGAAGACGACCGGCTCCGCGCACGTCGCCGCCCACGGTTACGGCGTCTGGAGTCAGCCTGGCACGGCGCTATCTGGGGTTCATCCTGGGCGGCATCGCTGGGGTGGCGTTGGTGGTGGCGGTCTCGGCGCTGCTGGCGGGGCGCGGCTCGCAGCCATCCCAAGCCGCGCCGCCCGCGCCCGATAGCGTGGCCGGTGGCGTCTGCTCTGATCTGCGCGCGCACGACTATCCGCATCTCTACACCACGCTCTCGCCTTCGCTGCAAGGCGTTGGCACGGCGGATCAGTTTGTCGCCAGCCAGCGACAGATTGACGCGCTGCATGGCAGCGTCAGCGCCTGCGCCTATACGCTGCGGCGGGTCAGCGCCAGCAGCGCCAGCGTCACCTACACCCTCACGCGCAACGGCGCGGCCACCCTCGGCGCGGTCACGCTGGACTACCTCAATGGCGGGTGGCGCATCAGCGATTACGACACCAGCAGCATTTGACGGCCATGTCGCCGTGCGCCGGTCCTGATGCAGTTGTACCAAGTAGCACGGACATGGGCGCGGAGCGGGCGGTTGAAACCGCGCCTGCAAGGCCTCCGGCCGCCAAACCCGCCTGCGCGGGTTCGGGACCGACCAGTGTCCGCTATAAAAGGTAAACTGCATCAGGGGCGCGTGGGGATAGGTCAGTTGAGGATGGAACGATCATGCGCGCCGTGCTGCTGGGTCATATCCTTCATCTGTTCGGCGAGCGAGACGCTCTCGGCGCGCAACATGCGTGCGCCGGTGCGCAGCCGTTCCGCAGCCGACCGCAGTTCTAATAGCTCCTGCTTCTCGCAATCTTCGCAGGGCAGGCACATGCCAATCACGAACGAAAGCTCGCGCGGGTCGTCGGGCACCTCGATGGAGCAGTCTTCGCTGCCGACCAGCGCCAGCACCGCGCGCAGGTAGCCATGCAGCGCGTTCTGCGCCTCCGCCACCAACGCCTCACTCAATGTCGCCGCCTCATCCATATCGCGGAAGGGACGCACCACGCCGGTAAGATACGGCTTGGGCTTTTCGTGGTGGACCTCGACGATCTCGAAGCGGCGTGTGCCGGTGGCGAGCAGGTTATAGCGGCCATCGGCCAGCCGCTCGCAGTCGGCGATGCGCGCCAGCGTGCCAATGCGGGCGGGCGTCTCGCGCTCTTCTTCCTGCTGGAGCAGCACCACGCCGAAAGGGGCATGGTCCGCCAGGCAATCTTCGGTCATCTGGCGATAGCGCGGCTCGAAGATGTGCAGTGGCATCGCCATTCCCGGAAAGAGCACCACATTCAGCGGGAAGAGGGGCACCTCGAAGCGTTCATCCGCCATGCCGCGCTCCTGTCTGCTCGTGGTATCCTTCGCTCTCTGACAGTATACTGTAGCTATGCGAGAAGAACGACCAATGAGACTCGCACGCGCTGTTCGTCAGAGTGTAGCATGACGTATGCGGGGCATGCCAACGCGCTCGCGAGGCATATGGCGCGCGTTTGTTGTGGGACATCAATCTACCAGCCAGAGGGTCGCTATGCAGACTATTGTGGGACATATGGAGGCCAGGCGCCGCCTGGCGCGGGCAGTCGCGTCAGGTCAGGTGAGCCATGCGTATCTGTTCACTGGGCCGGAGAGCATCGGCAAGACGGCGCTCGCGCTGGACTTCGCGCGGCTGCTTGAATGTGAGCGGCCTGACCTCACCACGGGCGATCCATGTGGGGAGTGTTCGTCATGCCGCACAATCGCCCACAGCAATCACCCTGATGTGACGCTGGTGGAGGCGGCTGAGGGCAAGCGGCTGCTGGGGGTGGATACGGTGCGCGAAGTCGCCCATCTTGCCAATCTGACACCGTCCGCTGGTCGCTGGCGGATCTTCATCATCCCCGCCGCTGAGGCGATGACGCCCAACACGGTCAACGCGCTGCTGAAGACGCTGGAAGAGCCGCCGCCCGGCGTGGTGTTGATGCTGACCAGCGCCGAGCCAGAGACGCTGCTGCCCACGCTGATCTCGCGCTGCCAGAGCGTCCCGTTGCAGCCGCTGAGCGCCGCCGAGGTGACGCGCGCTCTCATCGAACGCTGGGGCATGGACGCGACCGCCGCGCATGAGCTGGCCGTCCTCGCCAACGGGCGGATTGGCTGGGCGGTGCGCGCGATGGAGCATCCAGAGATGCGTGAGGAGCGCCGCCAGCAGCTTGCCCAGATGCTGACGCTGACCGCCGCCAGCCGCGATGAGCGCATCCGCGCCGCAGCCGCGCTCGCCGCCGATGGCGATACCGCGCGCCGTGCGCTGGAACTGTGGACGCTCTGGTGGCGTGACGTGACGCTGGCGGCCTGCGGCGCGACGCACCTCACCAGCGAGGGCGCTCCCCGCGCCGAAGCCGAACGCCAGGGGCGCGCACTCGGCCCGCAACGCGCCGAAGCCTTCCTGCGCGCGCTGCTCGCCGCCAAGGTCGCACTGGATACGAACGCCAACCCACGGCTCACCTTTGAGGTGCTGCTGCTCGACCTGCCACATCTGGCCGCTGCTCCGGGCAGGCGCTAGATCGCTACGGCCAAACGGCGTAGCGCCGCTGCGCGCTTCGCGGGGCGTCGCTCAGCACTTTGGATGAAATTGGCGTGTGGTGTGAGCCAGGTCACAGAGAAGCGCCTACGGCTGACGTATATACTTCCAGCGAATGTGTTTCCTCTTGCTTCTTCGTGCTGACCGCGAACTCATGTGCTCTCCACCTACTCATCACCTGGCGCGCACTGCGCGCGAAAGGAACTGGCCACTCATGCGACGCTCCTCGCTCAGAACCGGATTGGGCACGGCCTGCCTCGCGGCACTGCTGCTGCTGGCCGCCACTGGCTGCGACACCTCGACGACGACTGGCCCCACGCCGACGAACACGCCCGCGCCGCTGCCGACGGCGACGACCGCGCCGACGGCCACGACGGCGTCCTCCACCGCGACGCCAGCGAGCTATCCGGTGCTGGTCTACTTCTCCAAGCACCCGGACTCCGATAGCAATGTCAACGTCGTTTTCGCGGTCCACCGCACCTCGCCCACCCTGGGCGTCGCCACCTTCGCGATACAGCAACTCATCGCTGGTCCCACCGCCTCGGAAGCGGCTACGGGCCTGTATACCGAGCTGACCAGTTCGCTCTCTGGCAGCTCCAACTGCGGCGGGCCAGACTTCCAGATTCATCTGGACATGAAGGGCAGCACACCGCAGACGGGCACGGCGACGATTCAGTTCTGCCGCACCACCGCGCTGGCCGGCGATCTGACTGGTCCGCGCATCAGCGCCGAAATAACGAAGACGCTCACGCAGTTCTCGAACATCCACAAAGTGGTGATTCTGAACAAGGACGGCGGCTGCTTTGATGACCTGAGCGGCCAGAACCTGTGCCTGAAGTAGTGAGCAGTAGCGGGAAGTCGTGAGGCCGCGCTGACAGCATCCAAACTCTGACAGTTTATTCATGTAGCCGCCTGGACTTCTCAGGCGGCATTGTTATTGGATATACTGCCTGACGTTGATTGGATGGTCGTGGCGCTTCCACGGCGCGGCGGTCTATCGCATCTTCACGGCAACGGCGCCGGGTATCCGACGATGGATGTGTTCAGACGTTATCCCCTGGAAGGAGAGATTGATGCCGGTGTTTTCTGAAGATTGGGCTTCGAGCGCAGATTCCGTGGCGACCGCCACCGTTGATCTGACGCCCTATTGGCGGCGTCATTTGCGTGCGTTGCGCCGTCTTTTCACCGCCGCGGCCAACCATGATGAGCTTGGCAGGCGCTATCGCACTGCGGTTGTCTTGGGCCTCACGGCATTTCTCCACGGTCTACAGGATTGCACCGACATTTTTGCTCTGCACCGGCGCGCGCATGACACGGACTGGTGGGACGCCATTTGCCGCGCCGAACTGGATAGTCCGACACTCCTCGGCCTGCGGATTCAAGATGTGCCGCTCTCTGGCCACGGACTTGCCAGCGCCGCCCTGGCGTTGCGCTATCTGGAGACGACGCGCCGCCTCAGGATTGACCCCGCGACGGTTCTGGATTACCCGCCCGCTTCGATGGACGTATGGCTGCAGGAAGTATAGGTATGACAGCGTCTCAACCCGGCCCCTACTTTTTGGGATTGGACCTGGGAACGTCGAGTTTGAAGGCGCTGGTTGCGGACGCCGCTGGCGTGGTGCGGGCCACCGTGAGCCACCCCTATGCGCTGCAACGTCCGCGTACCGGCTGGGCTGAGCAGTCGCCTGCCGATTGGGAGCGCGCGCTGCTGCCGGTGATGCGCCAGTTGCGCGAACGCGGTGTGGCGCTGGATGCTATCGCGGCTATCGGCCTGAGTGGGCAGATGCATGGGCTGGTGCTGCTGGATGCCGCTGGCGATGCGCTCGGCCCCTGCCACATCTGGGCCGACACACGCTGCGCCAGCGAGGCGCGGGGCATGGAGGAGCGGATCGGGCGCGAACGGCTGCGGCGTATCAGCGGCAGTCCGGCGTATACCAGCGCGACGGCTGGGAAGCTGCTCTGGGTGCGTGAGCACGAACCGGAACGCCTGCGCGCGGCAGCGCATCTGCTGCTGCCGAAGGACTATCTGCGCTGGCGGCTGACGGGGGTGCTGGCGACGGATGTGAGCGACGCCAGCGGCACGCAACTCTGCGACATCAGCACGCGAGACTGGTCAGGCGAATTGCTTAGCGCGCTGGATATTTCCCCCGACCTCCTGCCGCCGGTCTATGAATCAACCGCCGTGACGGGCAGCCTCACTTCGGAGATGGCTGGGGCGCTGGGCCTGCGCGCGGGAATTCCGGTGGTGGCGGGCGGCGGGGACGCTGAGTGCGCGGCGGTGGGCCAGGGGGTGATTGGTGAGGCGGCGGATCGTGGGCTGGGGCTGGCGACGCTGGGTACGGCCGGTCAGTTCTTCGCGGTGACCGATAGCCCCGGACTCGATCCGGCGGGTGAGCTACAGACGCTCTGCCATGCGGTCCCTGGGCGGTGGCATGTGATGCGCTGCATTCTGGCGGGCGCATCTACGGTGGACTGGCTGGCCGCGACGCTGATGCCGGGTGCGCCGCCCGATGTGGCGATGGCGGCGCTACTGGCGGAGGCGGCGAACGAGCCGCCAGGGGCGCGCGGCATGCTGTTCTTGCCGCATCTCAATGGCATTCGCACGCCGGAGATGGATGCCGATGCGGCAGGCGCATTCGTTGGGCTGCGCGCATCGCATACCCGCGCGACACTGGCCCGCGCGGCGCTTGAGGGCGTGGCGCTGGCGATCCGCGAGGGTCTGGATGCGGTGCGGGCGCTGGGTATGCCGGTGGAGCGGGTGCGGCTGGCTGGCGGGGCGAATCGGTTTGCGCCGTGGCCGCAACTTCAGGCCGATGTGTACGGCCTACCGGTGGAGACTGGCCCCAGCGAAGACGCTTCGGCGCTGGGCGCGGCTCTGCTGGCTGCCGCTGGCATCGGCGCGACCACCCTGACCGATGCCGCCGCGACGCTCGTCGCGAATGTCAGCGACACCTACGCGCCCGATCCTGATGCGAGCGCGCACTATGACCGGCTCGCGCCAATCTTCGCGCAGCTTGCGCCGCACCTGCGCGCGACGTTCGCGGGGCTGGCGGAAGCGAACGCGGAGTGAGAGACGTGCTCTCGGCCATTCATGGCCGGAGCACAGGCGCGAGGTGGCCGCCTCGGCCATCAATGGCCGGAGCACAGGTGCGGGGCATAAATGCCGCGAGGAATCCCATTGCGAGGGAACAGCAGGTGGGGAGACGGGTGATGTAGGAGGCTCTCGGCATGAATGCCGAGGGTAATCCTGGTCGAAGGAAGCGTCAGTGGGCGCAAGGGTGATGGAGCGAGAACGCGGCATGAATGCCACGGGTAATCCCGTGCCAGTGATGCTCACGTAGAGCGAGAGGAGTAGGGTGAGTTTCCGGCACGAAGGTTGAGACTCACCCTGGTGGGAGTGCGCGATGCATATGCCAGCGATTCAGCGCACGCCGATACGAGGCGTTGAGGATTTCTTCAGGATTGTGGGCCACCCAGGTAGCGCGTCCACATTTCCGAGGCCAATTCCACGGCGTTCGCTTCGATGCCGTAGCGGGCGAAGTAGGCGCAGACGCGGGCGACATCGCGCGCTAGCAGGGGGAAGATGCCGCCGTTGTAGCGCGGGTCCACGGCCTGGGCAAAGTCTATGATGGTGATCGCGCCCTGCCAGTAGAGGATATTGTAGCCTGAGAGGTCGCCGTGGATGCGGTTGCAGGCGAGGAATAGCTCAATATTGCGCAGCACACGCGCAAAGAGCGGCCCGGCTTCGCCGGGCGGCAGGGCGACGCCTTGCAACAGAGGCGCGGCGTCGCCCTGCGCGCCGATGTATTCCATCAACACGGCGTTGCCAAGCTGCGCCAGTGGCTTCGGCACGTCCGCGCCAGCTTCGTAGAGGCGTTGCTGCGTGTCGAATTCGTAGTGGATCCACGAGGAGATCTCGGTGGCGCGTCCGCGCTCGGTCTTCTTCATCGCGCCGCGAATCTCGCGGCGGCTGCGGACCTCGTGGCCGGAGGCATCGAATTGGGCGCGGCTCTCGCGATAGATGGCGTCGTTCTTGAGGCCACGGAACATGCGCGGGCGGTAGACCTTGGCGGCGGCGTAGGGCATGTTGGTGGCGGGGTGCGCGGCGCAACAATAGACGGTGGCCTCTTTGCCGCTCTTGACCGTGTGCAGCACATCGGTGATGAGGTCGTCTTCGTAGAACTGGCTGAGCGAGGAGAGTACCCAGAGGCGGTCGCGCTGATGGGAGAGCGCCTCTGGCGCGAAGTCAGGCTTGATGCCGACGCGCTCGATTTCTTGCGCGCGCAGCCAGTTCTGGACGCTGGCGCTGCTCTCGTAGCTGACCTTGGGGATGGATTTGGCGCGGCTGCGGTGCGCGGCGCGTCCGCGCTGGATTTTGGTCGGTTCGGTCGGTTCGGTCTCGTTGATTGCTGGTTCGTCGGGTAGCGATGTCTGGCGCGCTGTTGTGTTCACGGTCGCTCCATATAATTGCGCCGCACCGTCCGCCTGTGGATGGTGCGAGCGCATGATGGAGACCCGGAGCATGCCAGCGCCGGAAGCAGCGGGCGGTTAAAACCGCGCCACGGGCGTCCACCGGACGCCCCTACGGATGGCCGCGAAACCCGCCTGCGCGGGTTTGACAGCGACTCAACGCAATGAATATGAGCTATCGCGCGGAGCGAGTGCTACCGGAGTCTCCCACGTTACCTGTATCGGTTGTGATGATGGCAACCATCGTCATGTGGAAAGGCTCCTTTCACTCGCTGGGCTGCTACGTGTAGCGGACCATGACCGCTGCCGCCAGTATACTCCGATGGGGCAGGAGAGCGGGTGGCAGATTTCTGTATGTTCTGGGGCGCGCCCGCTAGTAATTCGGGCACGCCCCCGTCGGCGAACTCGCCAGTGCGCGGTGCTCTGTCAGCGTTGAGCTATGAGCTCCTGGAATCCTAAACCATCCCACTGCCCACTGATCGTTCATAGAGAGTGATGTAACACTCAAGAGAACGTTGCCACTGGCGCCAGAGATGTTTGGACTCGAGATGATCGACCACTGTTTACCGTCCCAGCGTTGTGTCAAAGTCTCGGTCGGCTGGTTAAGGGAGTCAAAGTAGTCCCCTACCGCCCAGAGTTGGTTCGTGCCAGACACAGCCGTGATGCCGTTCAAGCTAGTGGAGATTCCCTCGTTCGGACTGGAGACAATGCTCCAGGCTGAGCCATCCCAATGCTCAGCCAATGTGGCATCATACCCATTGCCGGAATCATACATATAGGATCCGACTGCCCAAACATCCGTCGAAGATAATGCAGCGATACTGCTCAGATCGTTGGATGCCGATGATGAATCTGCGTTGGGGCTTGGCACGATACTCCAGGCAGAGCCATTCCAATGCATGAGAAGAGTTTGGTCCGCATTGCTGATAGTGGTATTAGTGCCTGCTACCCAAATGTCGTTATCGGATATTACGGCCAAGGCAGTAAGGTAATCCCCATACGACGTTGGAGAAACATTGGGGCTGGGGATAATACTCCAGTTCGTTCCGTTCCAGTGTTCGATCAGTGTTTGAGTCTCTTTCGTCGACGAATTCAGAAGATTGCCAACTGCCCAGACATCTGTCGCGGAAACTGCGGCTACTGCCGAAAATGATGCACCCTCCGATGCAATATTTGGACTGGAGACAGTGTGCCAACTCGTTCCATCCCAGTGTTCGATAAGCGGTTGGTTATACTGACCGGCATTTGCATAGTAGCCAACGGCCCACGCATCAGCCGAAGATATAGTTGCCACACCAAGAAGTTCACTAATGAGCGGCGCAGGCGTAGGATTCGGAACGTTATTCCAACTTGTCCCGTTATAGTGCTCGATAAGACCTTGCTCGGTGTAAGATGCGGTAACAACATACCCTACGGCCCAGACATCTTGATCGGAGAGCGCTGCTACGCCTTCCAGGTAGTTGTCATCTGACGCCACATTTGGGCTGCTGACACCTTTCCATTTTACGCAGTAGGTTGTTGGGGTATGCATGAGTGGAATGCGCGCGGCGGCGGGTAGCGCATATCCTAGTCCACCAAGCAGAGCAATGAGCGGAACGGCGAAGAGAATAGACCGGTGAGTTCGCAACACACGACGCATAGCACACCTCATCCACACACATTGTAAGGGCGTCCGGCTAATATGGGCGCGTTACACTACATCCAAGCAGCGAATAAGACGAGTATAGCGGGATTAGCGAGCGGCGTCAAGTCGCTCTAGCTCATGTTCAGCGTCTGTGCATCTCGCACAGGTCGGAGACGAGACTGTGTAGCATGTGCAAGACGACGTGACGCTATGAAGCGTCAGAACGCTCGCCGTTGGCGACGGAGGTCAGGCGACCCAACCGTGGAGGAAGGCGACGGTGAAGAGGGCGAGCAAAGGCAGAGAGAGGTAGAGGATGATACGTTCGATGCGCGGGTCCGCGCCCCAGCGGCCCAGCAGCAGGAACAGCGGGAACACCACCAGCATGAAACGCATGTTGGAACTGAGCGCATACCAGTTGTGGGAGGGCGTCACCAGCACCAACGCCACCATCGCCCAGCCATAGAGCACATAGCTCAGCGGCAGGCGCCGCCACAGCAGCACGGCCAGCGCGATGAAGAGCAGCGTGAAGCTGGCGTCCACCAGAATGTGCGCCTGGTAATAGTTCGGCGTGAAGCCATTGTGGATCAGGGCAGCTCCCGCCCGTGCGAAGCCCACGATGGGTAGCTCGAAATTGCGCCCGTAGCCGCTGGCCTCCGCGTTGGTCGTGGCAGAGAAACTGCCGAGTTGCTGCTTCTGGAGCAGCGAGAAGCCGCCCAGGGCCAAGAGGGGCAGCGCCAGCGCGCCGAGGATCGCGAACAAGCTGACCAGACGCGGGCGCTCACCAGCAGCGCGCAGTCGCAGTGCATAGGCCAGATACTCGATGGCCAGCGGGACGAGCAGTAGGATGCCTACCGGACGGGTGAGCGTTGCCAGCGCGGCCAGCAGACCAGCGGGGAGCCATCCCCCCCCCGCCGCAGGCAGAGGAAAGCGCCCACGCTCAACAGCAGGAAGAGCGATTCGGTATACGACGCCGCGAAGAAGAACGCCGTAGGAAACACCGCCAGATAGAGTAGCGTGCGCTGGGCCGCCGCCCGACCCAGTTCACGCTCGGCGAGCAGGCGCACCAGCACCAGAGCAAAGAACCCGGCGACATTGGCGATGATCGCGCCGGCCACGGCGGTCGCGGCGGGGTTTTGCAGCAACGTGATCGCCAGCAGGTGTTCTAGCGCAGGGAAGAGTGGGAAGTACTGCGTTTCCCAGAGGTGCATATAGCCCTCGCGGGCGATGACCGCGTAGTTGGCGCCATCCCAGCCCAGCCACGGACGAAACAGCGCATCCCAGCCGACACGCTGGCCCGAATGCGGGGGGATGAAGAGGAAGGTTTCACCCAGATAGGTGAGGGCGGCGAAGAGCAGTCGCGTGGCGAGCCAGATGAGGGCGGCGTCGCGCCACACGCGCCGGTCGCGCAGCGCGACGTTGTGCATGCGCACCTGTGTGTCACTTGCTCGTGTCAGGAGTCCTGTCAGCGTCATTCACCCACTCCGCATTCTCTTACTATCGTGCTATGAGTATCCCGCAACTTCAAACGTATGCTAGCCCGCACTGTAACGAACTCGCGCTATTGGGCGGACTACTACCCATCACATGCTTCACATCTTCTCAAGGTACGTCTGGCGTGCGATACTACCTCAGCGAGTAGGGTGGCACTGGCTCCGGCTAAAGGCGAGTGGACATGGCAACAGCACCATCACGATATGAGCGCGCGGAATGGCGGCTGATCGTGGAACATATGCCACGGACGGCGGCATGGAATATGGCGATTGACGAGGCGATCATGGATGCGGTGGCGGTGGGGAATGCGCCACCGACACTGCGATTTTATCAGTGGGCGCCGCCGGGACTCTCGCTGGGCAAGCGCCAGCCGCTATCGGGTGTGGATCTGGCGGCGTGTGAGCGCGACGGCGTGGAGGTGGCGCGACGCGCGACGGGGGGATTCGCGATTTTGCATACCGATGAATTGACGTATAGCGTCGCCACTCTGCCGGATGATCCGCGTGCCGAAGGGGCAATACTGGATGCGTATCGCAGGCTGAGCGAAGGGCTGCTGGCGGGGCTGCATCTGCTCGGCGTCCCGGCGCGGATGAATCCGGTGGTGCCAGGCGGCGTGCATAATGCGAGCGCGGCGTGCTTTGAGATACCATCGGCCTACGAGATCAGCATTGGGGAGCAGAAGCTGATCGGCAGCGCGCAATGCCGACCCCAGGGGCGGGTGTTGCAGCATGGGTCGCTGCCGCTTTGTGGCGATATTGCCCGCGTGGTGGCGTATCTTGCCTTTGCGAGCGAGGTCGAGCGCGCGGAACTGGCGCTGCATCTGCGCGAGCGTGCGACGACGCTGAGCGCGGCGCTGGGGCGCGATGTGCGCTTCGACGAGGCGGCGGAGGCGATGGCGCGCGGCTTTGCGAAGGCGCTGAATCTCGCGCTGACGCCAGGGATGCTGAGTGTGGCGGAACTTGCTACGGCTGAGCGATTACTGCCGGAGAAGACGATAACGGTGGGAGGAATGGTATGAGCGAGAAATTGCGTGTCGGCGTGATCTTCGGCGGCCGGTCGGGCGAGCACGAGGTATCGGTAGCGTCGGCGGCGTCGGTGATGGAGGCGCTGGATAAGGAGAAGTATGAGATCGTGCCCATCGGCATCACCGCTGAGGGCCAGTGGCTCGCGGGGGCCGATCCGCGACGGATGCTGGCGGGCGCGCCGATGCGCGAGGCGGCTGAGACGAAGAGCGCGGTACGCGAAGTGACCGTGACCGGCGACCCCACGCGCAATGGTCTGGTTCCCGCTGATGTGGCGGGCACGAACAAAGCCACGTCACAACCGCTGGACATCGTGATTCCGGTGTTGCACGGGACGTATGGCGAGGATGGCACGCTGCAGGGGCTGCTGGAGATGGCGGGGATGGCCTACGCGGGCTGTGGCGTGCTGGGGTCGGCGCTGGGGATGGACAAGGAGAAGGCGAAGCTGGTCTTCAAGGCGGCGGGGCTGCCGGTGGTGGATTGGCTGATCGTGCGACGCCACGAAATGGCAGCGGGTGCGGAGGCGGCCTGCGCGCGGATCGAAGGGCGGTTCGCATATCCGGTCTTTGTGAAGCCGGCGAATATGGGGTCAAGCGTGGGCGTGGGCAAGGCGCACGACCGCGAGGAACTGCGGCGGGCGCTGGCGACGGCGCTGGAGTTCGACCGCAAGGCGTTGATCGAGCCGGGGGTGAATTGCCGCGAGCTGGAGTGCGGCGTGCTGGGCAACGACCAGCCGCAGGCGAGCATCGTCGGCGAAGTGGTGTCGAGCAACGAGTTCTATGATTATCGCGCGAAGTATGTAGATAACGCTTCGCGGCTGTATCTGCCAGCGGAGATTCCGGCGGAGACGGCGGAGAGCATACGACGGATGGCGGTGGAGGCGTTTCTGGCGCTGGACCTGAGTGGGCTGGCGCGGGTGGACTTCTTTCTGGATAAGGACACGGGACAGGTCTATATCAATGAAGTGAATACGATGCCAGGGTTCACGCAGATCAGCATGTATCCGAAGCTGTGGGAGGCGTCGGGCATCCCGTATCCGGCGCTGCTGGACCGGCTGATCGAGCTAGGGCTGGAGCGCGCGGCGGATAAGCAGCGCAACCGGACGCGCTTCAACGTCGAGGAGGAGGCATGAGCGACGAAGGAACCATGAGCCAGCAGGAGATGCTGGCGCAGGCCGAGGCATTCGTGAAGGAGCAGCTTGCCCGCGATAGCAGCGGCCACGATTGGTGGCACATCGCGCGGGTGCGGCGTCTGGCGCGGATCATCGCTCGCGAAGAGGGCGCGGACCTGTTGGTCTGCGAGCTGGCGGCGCTGCTGCATGACGTGGCCGATGACAAGATCGCGGGTGATGAGGAGACGGGGCTGCGGACGGTGCGCGGCTGGCTGGAATCACATGGGGTGGAGAGCGATGTGGTGGAAAGGGTGATGGAGATCATCGCGACGATGTCGTTCGGCGGCGGGAATCGCCCACCGATGCAGACGCTGGAAGGGCGGGTGGTGCAGGACGCCGACCGGCTCGATGCCATCGGTGCGGTTGGCGTGGCGCGAGCCTTCGCGTATGGCGGCTCGCGGGGCCGCGCGCTCTACAATCCCGATGTCGCGCCGCAGGAGTACGCGAACAAGGAGCAGTATCGCGCCAACAGTGGCACGACGATCAACCACTTTTACGAGAAGCTGCTGCTGCTGAAAGAGCGCATGAATACGGAGTATGCGCGGCGTCTGGCGGAGCAGCGCCACGCCTATATGCTCGCCTTCCTCGACGAGTTCGCCGCTGAGTGGGATGGGGAACGATAAAGGCGAATCTCGCGAGTTTTGCGGTTCCTGGCTATTGCGGGCGGAAACTGTCCACTTTTGCAGTTACACTGAGGGCAGCGGGACGCATGACAGTTCCGCAGGAGTCAGAAGAGGAAGGCCAATATGCTGGAACGAGCGACGGTACAGGCATGGCTGGATGGGTATGTGCAGGCGTGGAAGAGCTATGACAAAGAGGCGATTGGCGCGCTGTTCAGTGAGGATGCGGTCTACATTGACGCGCCCTATAGCGAGCCGATACGCGGACGCGAGGCGATTGTGGCGGCGTGGCTGGCGTCGCCGGATGCGGCGGGAACCTATGATGCACACTACGAGCCAGTGGTAATCGAAGGCGACCGGGCCGTCACGAATGGGCGCAGCCGCTACTTTGAGGAGGACGGCTCGACGCCGCAAAAAGAGTTCGACAATATCTTTCTGTTGCGCTTCGATGCGCAGGGGCGCTGTGCTGAGTATCGCGAGTGGTACATGAAGCGCCCCGAAGCGGAGTAGCGCGCACAGGAGAACAGCATGCGACAAGCGGATACCACAACGCTGGCGCCTTTCTACAAAGGCTGGGATCAGTATCAGCGGTTTCTTGTTGAGGCGATTGCGCCATTGACAGATGAGCAGCTTGCGCTGCGGGCTGCGCTACCGCTACGCCCGATCTGGCTGCTGGCGGCGCATATCATCGGGGCGCGTGTGGGCTGGTTTCATGATGTCATGGGTGAAGGTGATGCGACGCTGGCGGCTTACGATCCATGGGACCAGAATGGCGCACCGCCACGCACGGCGGCTGAACTGGTGGAGGGGTTAGAGGCGACGTGGGCGATGATACAGGATTGCCTCGACCGGTGGACGCCAGCCGCACTGGAGGACACGATCAGCCGCACACGCACCCGTTCTGGCCGCGAGACACGCGAAACGTTCACGCGCCAGTGGATTATCTGGCATGTGATCGAGCATGACCTGCATCACGGTGGTGAGCTATTTCTGACGCTGGGAATGCACGATCTGCCGACGCCAGATCTCTAGCGCCGGAGCCAGTCGAGGTCGCGGCTGATGAGCAGTTCGGTCATTTTGGCGTGGTGGGTGTTCTTCATGGCGATGGTTTCCGTGTCGAAGCCATGTTTGCGCGCCAAATCACGAACGCCCTCCGCGTCGTCATAGGTCATGAGGAAGTTGCCGCGCAATGTGCTCGCGATGACGAATAGTTCGTCGTGATCCAGGTCGGAGCAGGTATAGAGGCGGCTGCCAGCCCTCTTGCCTGCCGCAGTGTAGGGCGGGTCAATGAAGAAGACGGCGTCATCGTGGTGGGCGAATGCTCGCATCACATCCAGGCCGTCGCCTTCGATGAAAGTGAGGCGCTCACGAACCCGCGCGATGTCGAGGATGCGCCGCTTCAGAGTTGTGGGATACCAGCGCGAGGCAAGCCCTCTGCCATCTTCGCCATACTTGATTAATCCAGCGCCGGGTGCGAGTATGCCACCGCGTTGCACACGGTTCTTGAGAATGGTGCGGAACGCCTTTGCTTGCGGCGTCGGGTCGTCGTTCGCGAGCGCGGTTGCTACTTCTTCGGGCGTGAGCTCGAATTGCGCGATTTGGAGCGCGAGCCAATCTGCGTCGCCCTCGATAATGGTATGCCACACTGCCGCTACCTGATCGTCTAGCTCCACCATGAGTATGTGCTCGGCAAGTTTCTCGAAAGCAGCCGTCAGGCTGACGATGCCACCGCCCGCGAACGGCTCTATCAGGAGCGCGGAGAGCGGGTGGCGACTGCGGAGCCAGCGCCTGACGCGCGGAATGAGCCAGGTTTTGCCGCCGGGATAGCGAAACGGGCTGCGCTGTGGTACGGATGCCACATTCACGATGTCCGCATATACATCCGCTTGCCCGTCAGAGAACAATGCCATCTGCCGCATACTTCACCTGTCTCCCCTCGCCTATGGCAGAGTGTGCTATCACGTAATACTACCAATGAGAAGTACGCAAGCGTCAAACGAACGCGGAAATTCCAGCACATAATTCTGTGCGCTGGTACCGTGCGCGGAAATCACATATCGTCAGGATCATCGAGCAGCGCAGGCGCTATGGGGGGATTGCCGCCATCCAACTTCTGATCGAGCCTGGTCTGTAGATGCTGGATGAAGTCTTCCACAGGACCAGCCACTGGGGTGGTAATCGTCGCCAAGGCAGGAGTGAACATAGTATAGATTGTTTCGTCGCGGACGAGCCGATACCGATTCTGTACCGTATCGAGATGAAGGTCGTAAACAAAGAAGGCCATGTCAGCAACGCTTGGGTCTACCGCAGCCAGCGTTGGGAGTGTTGTGTAGAAACTGCGATCTATCGCAACTGCTAATTTCTTACTCCATCCATTGATGATGCCACCTTTATAGATCAGTTGCGGCGCCAGGCGCTTGCGCGAAGATGAGAGGAAATCTGGGCGAACCTGTCCCGTCCACTCCATATTGTAGCGGTTCGCTGGGTCTTGCAAATAGTATTCGAATGGCCGACGCACGTTCCCGCTGATATATACCGCTTGCACCTCCAGTGCTCCGAACTCGGTTAGCCGACCAGCGTCATCGTATGCGACCAGCACCAAATCAATATTCCCAGCGGCTTCGCCATGCTTGTCGTTTAGCCGTATTTCGGTAAGGGATGTCCATTTGGTGCCAGCCGAAAAGAAGAAATTCGCGGCATCCTCAGCGATCAGCCAATCCTGGCGAAATCGTATGGGGCAGGTGATAACCGCGTCCATGCCGCTATGGACGCTACACACACCAAGCGGATTCTCGGCTTTATCCTTTGTGCAGGACGGCACTTTGTTGTTATATGGGCAGAGCCGATTTCTCCGATATCGTTCGGCATCTAAAGAAAGATTGTCCGGGGGAAATCCAAATACTTCGGCAAGTGGCTGCCCAGCCATTGTCGTTGTTCCTTTTCGCCAATCCATATCAAACTGTGCGTTTGTTTCCATTGTTACACTGCATGTCAAGCACGCGCTTCAATGGGCGGAGATGTGGTAGCGTATACATCAATGCTCGTCGTGCAGACATAGGCGGACCATGCACTCCACATGCGCAGCGAATCGCGTTCGCGAGAGGTTTCGGAGGCGGACGGCGTATGTGTTGAGGATGAGTTGCGCGCCTAGAGCCACTGAAGAAGACTGGAAGTGACAGCCATGCCGCGGGGAAATAGTGCTCCCACGAGTATCGTGAAGCTGGAAGCGGAGCCGCTGGATATTCCGCTGATCGAGCCGTTCGCCATTGCCACGGGGCGCGTGACATCGGCGCGCAATGTGCTGGTGCGGGTCACGCTGGCGGATGGCACGGTCGGGCTGGGCGAGGCTGCGCCGTTCCCGCCGAGCGGCGGCGAGACGCAAGAGACGGCGCTGGCGGCGGTGCGCGGCATGGCGCCGCTGGTGGAGGGGTACGACGCGGCGGGGTGGCGTCCGCTGGCGAAGCGGCTGCTGGCGAGCTTCGAGCATCAGGAGACGGCACGCGCGGGTGTGGAGATGGCGGTGCTGGACGCACTCACGCGGGTGTGGAATACGCCGCTCTTCCAGTTCTGTGGCGGCGTGGAGAGCCGGGTGGTGAGCGACATCACCATTCCTATCGAGGGCCCGGCCCACATGGCGGAACTGGCCGAACGCTACGCGTCGGACGGCGCGACGACGCTGAAATTGAAGGTGGGGACGGATCTCGACGATGATATTGATCGCGTGCTCGCCGTCGCCGAGGCCGCGCCGGACTGTGATCTAATTCTGGATGGCAACCAGGGCTACCAGCCAATAGACGCCGTAGACCTTATTGCCTCGCTGGCCGATGAAGAAGTCTATCCGATTCTGTTCGAGCAGCCGGTACACCGGCACGACCTGGAAGGGCTGCGCTTTGTGACTGAGCGGGTGGGGGCGCCGGTCGCGGCTGATGAGAGCGTGCATACGGCGGCGGATGCGCTGCGGGTGGCACGGATGGGCGCAGCGAATGTGGTGAATATCAAGCTGATGAAATCGGGGCTGGTGGAGGCGATGGAGATTGCCGCCGTCTGTCGCGCCGCGCACCTGGACTTGATGATTGGCGCGATGATCGAATCGCGGCTGGCTATCGCCGCCGCCGCGCATCTGGTGGCGGGGATGGGCGGCTTCCGCTATGTGGACCTGGATACGCCTATGCTGCTCGCCAGCGATCCGTTTAGTGGCGGTTATGCGCAAGATGGCTTTATCTATACCCTCGATCCCAGCCAGCCGGGCCACGGTGTCAGCGTCGAAGAGTGAGATCACTCGCCATCGTCGGCGCGTGCGCTGGAATCGCTGGCAATGCCGAATTTCGCACGGAGCGCCACCTGCCACGCGCTCTCGCCCACTGGCTGCGCGCCGTTGTCCGCGTCGTCACTGCTCCATTTGAGTGGGCCATCGGTGCGGGTGGCGCGCTGGCGGCGCACGGACTGGGCCTGCTCCAGGTGCTCCATCGCGGTGTGTGCGGCCTGCCGCACGTCGCGCACGGGATCGGCTAGAAGTGGACGAATTTCAAGAATCGCGCTACGGTCGCGCAGTCGCCCGATGGCTCGCGCTGCGCTGGCGCGCTCTTCTGAGCTGGGCGCGGAGAGATAGGGGCGCAGGTCTGGCGCGAGGCGCTCCAATTCCAGGTCGGTGATCAGGCGTATCACGCGCGTCAGGTGGTGGGGGTGGCGCACAGCCGCCAGCGCCTGGCGCAGCGCCGCCTCTTGCGCGCGCATATCGCTGGAGATGCCCGCCTCGGCGACGGCCTGGGCGGCGGGGTGTGGGCGCGCGCCATCCAGATAGGGCAGAATCCACTCGGCGACGGCGGGCAGTGGCTCATCGGCCGCTGTCTCGTAGAGCGTGATCTTCTCCGGGTAATGCGCGGCCAGCCAGGTATAAAGCGCGAAGGTCATCTCGGCGTCGCGCGCCGCGTAGGCAACCATCGCGGGCGTCAATGGGCGGCGCGACCAATCGGCCCTCTGCATGCTCTTATCCAGCCGCACACCACTGGCGCGCTGGAGCATGGTTTGCAAGCCGGATTCTTGTTGCCCGAAGATGGCCCGGCTGACCGCTTCGACATCGAGCGTGTGGCGTGCAATCAGGTCGCGGGCGGCCAGCACCCGCGCATCAGAGCCGATGCTGTGAAACACTTTGAGAATCGCTGGATGCTCAAACGCCGCGCGCAATGGCGAGAGATCGGCGATACGCAGCGCATCCACGACATACGAGACGCGGTAGTCGTTATCGCAGGCGATCTGCACCAACGCGAGCCGGTGTGAAGGCTCGTCAGGCTGGCGCACGCGCGCCTGAGCGAACTCCGCGTCGAGGGCGATGACGTGTGCCCCGGCGAGATCGGTGGCGAGGGCAATGAGGTCGCCGGGACGCTCGACGAGGACACGCCGCTGCCAGGTGGGCGCCGCGACTTGCGGGGGCGTGGGACCAAGATACCCTGCCGGGTCGGTCGAGTGCTCATCGCGTTTGCTCGAAGTGCTATGCGGTTGGCCCGCGCCCGCTGCCTTGGTATGTCCAGTTCTCGCGCTCGACATGGCAGGCGGTGTAGTGGATGCCGCCGTTGCGCTTACTGGCGCGCGCTTTCCCTCGTTGCTCCGGACCCGCCTGCGCCGCGTTGTCGCGGATGTAGCCGACTTCTGCCGTTCACCTCGCTCCTCGTTCCCCATCGCCTTCCCTTTTGCTGTCTCCGCTTGCCTCAGCATGTTCTCATCCGCGTGCGTGTCACCTGGATGGTGTTTTCAGTATACGTGCCCGCAGTCGGTGAAGCAAAGAGCGCCTTACCGCATCGCACTGCGCCGTAGCTCATGTATGGCGCCAGGACGCCACAAGTAGTATTGCGGAATACTGTTGAGGCTCTGGTTCGTTTGGATATTTTGAGAGGCTGTTGACGCCTCAATGGCATGCCGTGTCCGCGGACCACTTCGCCCAACCCAACAGAAGTCCCGTTGGGAAGCGAGATGGTTGACAGGCAAGCTGGACGCTGGTACACTCGCTTCGTATTTCTGTGGTACCGCCTGCCCGCGTGAGGTGTGTACCACCGGTGTGAAGACCTCGCCCTCATTGCGATTGATGGCACGTTACGGAATCCTGGAGTGGTGTTTTGGTGAATGGAGAGGAGGCGCCGCGCTTCATGGCAAGAAACCTGATCGCCCACACGCCTGAAATAGGGGAGGCCCCGTCGCGGCGTTCCCGCACACGCCCGGCTCGCTGGATGTTCCTGGGAACACTCCCATTCGTTGCGCTGTTGCTCATATCTATCTGGGCGCCCAGCGCGGCGTTCGCGCAGCCTGCGTTGCCCTATGGCGGCACGGATTGTCAGGCGCATCCTGAGCAGTGCGTCTCGGTCACGCCGGGCTATGGGACCGCCGGCACAAGCGTGACGGTGAATGGCAGCAACCTCAAGCCGGGGCATAGCGTCTCAGTTGGCTATAGCAGCGGCGATTGCAGCAGTGGTGTCACGGCTATTGGCAATAAGGCTGTCGTTGATGGCAATGGCAATGTGAAGATTGTGGTCCAGTGGCCCAACACGCCCGCTGGGAAGTACGTCATCTGCCTCACTGATACCACCACTGGCACGGTGATCACCGCGCCCGGCAGTTTCACTGTGCTCTCGCCCGCGATTCAGGCTACGAATCCCGCTACGTCCGGCCAGCCGATTACGGTAACCGGCACGGGCTTCTGGCCGACGAGCGCGCAGGGTGGCGGACAGGTGGAGGTGCTCTGGGGCGCAGATGGCTCCAATGGCTGCACGACCAGCGCCACCACGGCCACGGTTGCCGACGATGGCACGTTCAGCGCCACATTCAATGCGCCGTTTGAGCCGCAAGATACGAACATCGTGATCGCCGCCGTGGAGCCGCAAGGCTCCTGCGCGGCGACGCCGCGACTTTCCGCGACGGCCAAGGTGCTGGTCAAGTCCAAGGCTGGCGCATTCACACCGACTATCACGGTGAATGGCACGATCACCGCTGGCGATAGCGTTTCGGTGACCGGCACAGGCTTCAATCCTTCGGGCGGCACGGTGCAGATTCTTTGGGGCGCGCAAGGCTCCGACGGCTGCACGACGGCGCTGACGACCACCAGCGTAAACGCGAACGGCGGTTTTACTACGACGTTCACAGCGCCATCAGTGGACCCGAAGAAGAGCGCCACGATTCTCGTCACCGCCGTCCAGCCGAACGGCGCGTGCAAACAGGCGACGGCGCTGAAGGCGCAGACGAGCGTCAATGATAATCCGAAGGCTTCGAGCGGCAACCCGCCGATCAGCCAGTGGACCGTCGTCTTCTGTTTGATTGGCTTGTTGCTGCTGCTACTCTTGCTGCTCTTGCTGCTGCTGCTCTTCCGCCGCCGCAGCCAGCAACAACCGGTGACGCTTGAAGAACAAGATCAGGTTGTTGTGAATGCGAATCAGGCTGGCGCTGGTGGCGCACAGGTGCAGCGCAACATCGTTGCCCGCGACGCCCAGGGCAATGTGACGCCGGTGGCCTCGGAGACCTATCGCAGCCAGGACGACATGGTTGACCTGGATGACCCCGGTGGTTCGGGTGGTGGGTATTAGCCGCGCATAAGGCCGAACGCAATCACGAATTGCTGTTGAGATGATGCGCCGCGATCTTTGGTTTCACCGCCGGAGATCGCGGCGCGTCGTTGTGCCCAGGCTGATGGAGCAACGTGGAGCGCGCGACGGGTGAATCAAGCACATCTATCAGATTTCTGCTAGCCGCTCGTTGGCGCGTATGGTATACTTGCGCCATTGAGGTGACATGACCCGTCTCAAACGGGCATCTCTGCGCGGTATTGTCGCCAGTGTGGCGACGAAGCGAACCTCTACCCCCTATATCCTCACCTCAGGAGGACGGGAGCCAATGTTAACAGTTATCTTGGTGAAAACCGCGGGTGATACAGGCACGGCGCTGACCGGCGTGCGCTAGCGCACGTGCGTCCCGCACACAAATGACGCCTGACGTCCATCCTACGCGCACGTCCGAAGGGTGAGTTGTACCCACTTATGGGCGACAACATCCGTTAACCGGATGCCGTGGATGGATACCATCCCGTTACCGTTACACCAGGAGAACTGAATACTATGGCCACCGATGGCACGCCGGAACCGGCGGCAAAGCGGTGCGGCGAAGCGATAGCGCGACTGCGAACGACGCGGCGCTGGTCACGGGCACAATTGGTAATCCGCCTGTTTGACGAACTCGCCCCCGATGATCCCAGCTATAACAGCATCAGCGAGACATGGCTTGCGCGCCTGGAGAATGGGCGCATGGTCAAGGTGCCACGCCAGACCGTCGAAGCGATCTGCCGTGCGCTGCGATGCACACCCCAGGAACGCGCCGTGGTGCTGCTGCATGCCGACCGGAACGTTCTGACCGACCACGAACACGAGCCAACCGTCACGGGCGAGCTATTAACCTACGTGGTAGACCGCCTGCATACCGAGGCGCACGACGTGCTCAACACCCTGGTTGGGCATCGCGACCTTGCTACGCTCGATGAGTTGGAACTACTCGAAATCACCTCCACAGCGCTGGATTTGCTGATCGCACGCCGCTGCAAGCAGCAGAGCGTTGGCGATGGCCGCGCGGCAGTGAGTGGCACGTTCGCACGCAATGGCCACAATGGCCATAACGGTCATATCACGCTGGTGCCACGCCTGAGCAGCAAGACCGGCGCATAGGTCTGGGCGCACCGTGCGTGCGCTCAGACACCACCCACACAACAACTATGATGAGGATGTTTTCCCATGTCTTTATCCTTGCCCGCGGGATTCATTGCGCGTGGAATGCGCGCGAACGACGCCGCGGTGATTCGCGGACTGGTGAGCGATTGCCAGCGTGCGGAGTTTGGCGTGCCTGACCCGGCGATGCTCGAGGGCGTTGAGCTGACCTGGGGCGCGCCGGGCTTCGATGGCGAGCGCGACGCGTGGGCCATCAGCGCGCCAGGCGGGCGGCTTGCGGCGTATGCGCACCTCGGCCCCACACGCATGCATGAGTACGTCCACGCTTTCGTACACCCTGACTTTTCCGGGCGCGGTCTCGGCTCGTGGCTGATTCAGCAATCGGAGGCGCGTGCGCGGCAACGCCTGGCGGAGCATTCGTTCTCGGATGGAACGGCTGGGGATGGCGGCAGGTTGGAGCAGTGGGTGGCCGCGCCGAATATGGCGGGCCACGAACTCATGCGCCAGCACGGCTATGACGAGGTGCGGCACATCTGGGGCATGGTGATTGCGCTGGCCGCGCCGCCGGAGCCGCTAGAGACACCCCCAGGCATTACGATACGCGCTGCCGTGACGGAAGATGATCTGCGCCGCGCCCACGCCGCCAATGATGAGGCGTTTCGCGATTCCTGGCACTATGAGCCGCGCACCTACGAGCAATTTCGGTCGCAACTGGTGGATATTCCAGCATTTGATCCGTCGCTGTGGCTGCTGGCGCTGGATGGCGACGAGGTGGTTGGCACGGCGCTGGGCGAGGTGCTGGGCGAGCGCGGCTGGATCAACGAGGTGACGGTGCGGTGTCCGTGGCGGGGGCGTGGTGTGGCCATTGCCTTGCTGCACCGCGCTTTTGGCGAGTTCTATCGGCGTGGCATCCGTGAGGTGGGGTTGGGCGTGGACGCGCAGAATCCGACGGGCGCGACCCGGCTCTACCAGCGCGCGGGCATGCGCGTAGAACGCCAGTATGACGTATTCGAGAAAGTCATCAAGGGATAGCGAGAAAGAGAAAACGAGACGATGACCACGAGCACAATTGTGATTCCGGCGGGGTATGCATTGCGCCACCCGACACGGGAAGACATTCCGGCGCTGATCGCGCTGATTGACGCGCACGACCGCGCCCACTATGGCGTATCTGACCCGTATACCGAGGAGGATATTCTTGGCGACTGGAAGCATCTGAAGGCTGAAACCGACGCCTGGGTGATGATGGCGGCGAACGGCGAGATTGCGGGCTATGCCACCGCGACGGATTGGGGTTACGGCCAGCTTGGCATAGATGGCTATGTCAATCCGAAGCACTGGGGACACGGCATCGGCACGGCATTGGTGCGGCTGGCGGAGGCGCGGCTGCGCGACTTTGTAGACAATGCGCCGGAGGGGGCGCGGGTGGTCGCCGACAACGGCGTGATCCTGAGCGATGAGCCAGCGCGGCGTCTGCACGAAGGCGAGGGCTACACGCTGGCGCGGACCTACTGGCGGATGCAGATTGATATGGATAGCCCGCCACCGGCACCGGAATGGCCGGAGGGCATCACCCTGCGGACGATGGAGCGCGGACGCGATGAGCGTGCGATCTTCGACTGCGTGGAGCAGTCGTTCGCGGATCACTGGGGCCACGTGCCACGGAAGTTCGAGGAGTGGATCGCGCGCACTGAACGCTCGGACTTCGACCCATCGCTGTGGTTTCTCGCCGTCGAGGGCGAGCAGATTGCGGGGGTTGCGCTCTGTTCGATGAGGCCCGATGGCAGCGGTTGGGTCGGCACGCTGGGAGTGCGGCGTCCGTGGCGGCAGAAGGGGTTGGGTCGGGCGTTGCTGCTTCAGGCGTTCGGCGAATTTTACCGGCGCGGAGTGATGTCGGTGGCGCTGGGCGTGGACGCGCAGAGCCTGACCGGCGCGACACGGCTCTATGAAAAGGCGGGAATGCACGTGGTGATGCAGTTTGCCCGCTATGAGAAAGAGTTGCGCGCCGGAGTGGACATGAGCACACAAACGCTGAGCGAATAACCCAAGCCAGCCGCGCGGGAGGTCATCTCTCGCGCGCTGGCGTTGATTGAATGAAACATGCCAACCAGCGACGCGGAGCGCCTTGCCCCGCGCCGTTGCGCTATCGAAAGGAGGCTCATCATGCGAACAACATTCCTCGCTTCATCTGATGTATCGAACGTCTGGCGGTTTGGGCCGCCGTTCAATCAGCGAGGAACCACTTGAATAGAAGCGTGAATGCTTATCGTGTGTATCTGGGGCTGTCGAGTGCGGAGGCGCTCTTCAGTTCGATGTTCTTTGTCGTCGCGACGGTCTGGCGCGTGGAGGCGGCCGGATTTAATCCATTGCAACTAGTGCTGGTCGGAACGGTGATGGAGAGCGCGATCTTCGTTTTCGAGATTCCGACGGGGGTGGTGGCCGACGCCTTCAGCCGGAAGCTTTCGATCATCATTGGTCAGGCGATGATGGGGGTGGCTTTCGTCATGGAGGCGCTGTTCCCGCGCTTCGAAGTAATTCTGGCGGCCCAGGCGTTCTGGGGCATCGGCTACACCTTCACCAGTGGCGCGACTGAGGCGTGGATTGCGGGCGAGGTGGGCGATGGGAACATCGGCAATACCTTCGTGCGCGGCACTCAGGTGGGGCTGATCGGCGCGCTGGCGGGCAGTGTGGTTGGCGCGGGGCTGGCCAGCGTGCGGCTGAACCTGGGCATGTTGTGCGCGGGCGGGGCGGGTCTGATACTGGCGGTGTGCCTGGTGGTCTTGATGCCGGAGACGGGATATCGCGCGACACCACGCGCGGACCGCTCCACCTGGCAGCACATGGGCGATACGCTGCGCGGCGGCCTGCGGATAGTGCGGCTGCGGCCGGCATTGCTGAGCATATTGGGCATTGGCCTGTTCTTTGGCCTCTACAGCGAGGGCTACGACCGGCTCAGCGACGCGCACCTGCTGCAAGACATGCACATCCCGACGATTGGCAACCTGAGCTATGTGGTGTGGTTCGGCATCATTGACGTTGGCGCGATGCTGCTGAGCCTGGTGGCGACGGAGGTGGTGCGGCGGCGGGTGAACCTGCGCAGCCATGTTGGCGTGGCGCGGGCGCTCTTCGGCTTGACGGCGCTGCTCTCGGCTGGGGTGATCGCCTTTGGGCTGTCGCGCGATTTCTACGTGGCGGTGGTGGCGATGTGGGCTATCGCGGTGCTGAGGAAGTCTATCAACCCGCTGTATGACGCCTGGATTGCGCAGCATACGGACCCGGCGGTGCGCGCGACGGTGATCTCGCTGGCGGGTCAGGTGGACGCCTTCGGGCAGATCGCTGGCGGTCCGGCGATTGGCGCGCTGGGCACGGTGCGGGGGCTGCGGGTGGCGCTGGTGACGGCGGGGGCGCTGCTCTCGCCTGCGCTGTTGCTGCTGGCGCGCACGATTCGTCGCGCGCCGAATGAAACGGCTCCCAGTGAGGCGGCGGACCTGGAAGCGGCGGCGCGTACACGGGTGTAGCTCAACCGTGCAAGCGCATGCTTTGCCCCTTTTCCGCGCAGGCGGGACGGGGGCATTGCTGCTCCTCACAGCTTGCCAGCGAGAGCGCTTGTGGCTATACTACCCCTGGGCACAGACTGCCAGCGTAAAGTTGTCCGTTTGCCAATGCATGGTGAGGAGGGACTGATGACACCACGAGCGTTGCGCTGGGTGCGGGTCTGCGGCGGGGTGGCGCTGGCGGCGGGAGTGTTGAATGCAGGGCTGATTACCATCAATCAGGAGGCTCCTGGATACTTCTATTCACAGATGGGACTGGGGAGTAATGGAGTTCTTGCCTTCTTGCTGTATATAGGCTTTGTTGTCGGGCTGATCGGCGCGCTGGCGGTGCAGGCGCGGCAGATCAACTGGGTCGGCCGCATTGGATTCAGCGTGGCGATCTTCGCGCTGTTCGATACGCTCGTGCCACTGGTCACGCTGCTCGCGCTTCTCGCCGCCCTCGCGGTGCGTAACACGCTCGGCACGGCGGGGTTGTGGGCGAGCGTGGTGAATGACGCGCTGCTATTCGTTGGGCTGCTGCTGGCGGCTGTGGGGAGCTTCCAGACGCGGCGTTTGCCAGGCTGGGGCGTGGCGGCGCTGGTGTTGCTAGGCCTCTGCCTGTTACCAGAGATGTTCTTTCTCTTCCCGGCCAACCACTTGTTTCAGTCAGTGGACTATCGCTCGCTCAATCTTTTCATGTATCAAACCGTATTCGCATTTATCCTTCCCACGATCATGAGCCTGCTTTGGGCTGTGGTTGGGCTGGCGCTGCTGATGGTGAAGCCGAATGCAGTGGTCGCGCCAGCCTCACAAGCTGCATAGGTTGCGCGCAACTTCAGCTTCGCGAGACGCTGTCAACGATATGCTGAGGTGCGGCGGGGAGCGCGCGAAGCCGGGTGCGCAGGAAGACGGGGTAGAGCGGCGTGTCGTCCAGCGTGGCGAGGGGGAACCAGCGATAGAGCAGGCGCACGTGCTGCTCGATGCCCTCGTGGGTGCGGGTCTTGTCGTAGATGGCGGCGTCAGGCGGAAAGCTGAGCAGGTAATAGAGGCCCAACTCATGTCCTGGGATGCCATTGTAGGTGAAGAAGTTCTCGGCGATCCAGAGCAGTCGCCCAACTTGAGCGCTCACGCCGTCGCTGAGTTCTTCGCGCATCTCGCGCGATAAGGCTTCCTCGGAGGTCTCGCCAATCTCGACACGCCCGCCAGGGAGCGCCCAGAAGTCGTCTTCGATGAACTTGTGGAGCAGCACATGGCCATTATCCACGCAGACGCCCGCGACGCGGTAATTGAAGCGCATGCGCTGGATGTCAAACGAGATCATGCGGTTGGCTCCTCGGTGAGATAGTGGGCGGGGTCAAGCGTTTCGGCTTCAAGGACGATGGCGGCCATGCCAGTTTCCGTGCCGGATTCGTGGCCCTCGCCCGCAGCCCAGAAGGCGGCTTGGCCAGCTATGATGGCAACACGCTCTGGCGCTTCGCCTCGCACCCAGCCCGCGCCTTCGATGACGAGGAATAGCTGTGGGATGTCTGCCTGATGGTAGCCAACGCGACCGCCAGGGGCGAGCCGTATGCAGCCAAGCTGGACGAAGCCAGTGGGACGCGCGATGGGTGTGATGTTGGCGTAGACGCTATCGAACTGGGTGATCGGTCGGCTGGACGTGCCGCTGAAGGTGAACAGCCTCATCGCATGGCGCTCTCTTTCTGGCGAGCGTGGGTGACTGTGGGCGCTCGGCATTTTGGCTCACACGTTGTACCACACGCGGCGGCGCAGTCGTATAGTGCTGAGGTGGGTACGTCCGGTGTTGCGTGTACGCGACTGTAGGAGGGTGAGGCGATGCTCGAGGGGTTGGATCAGGTTAACTGGAATGGGATGGAGCATGCGTATGGTCCGGCGGCAGATGTGCCTGATCTGATTCGGGCGCTCGCCTCGCCTGATGTGGAGAAGCGCAACGAGGCGATGCACTGGCTGTATGGGACGATCTGGCACCAGGGCACGGTCTATGAGGCGACGGCCTATGCCGTGCCGTTTCTGATCGAGCTGCTGCAAGAGCCAGAGGTGCAAGATAAGGATGCGATTCTCTCGCTGCTGGCGCATCTGGCGAACGGTAGCTCGTATCTGGATGTGCATCAGGATTTCTATCCAGAGCGGGATGAGCAGGGCACGCCAGAGTTTGACGAGCAACTTCAGCGCGAAGTCAGTTGGGTGCGGGCCGCGCATGAGGCGGTGGAACGCGGTGTCAACTTGTATCTGGACCTGGCGCGCGACGCCCGGCCAGCGGTGCGGATGGCGGCGGTGTATCTGGTGGCGTCGTTCACGGAGCGGGGAGCGCGGACGACACCGGTTTTGCTGGCGCAGATGGAGCGTGAAACTGACGCGCGGGTGCGGGCGTGTATCCTGCTGACGCTGGGTGCGCTGGGTGAGCATGGTCCTGGGGCGCGAGAGCGCTTCGAGCAGATGATCGCATCGGACGCGCCGGAGTTGCTGCGGGTGGCCGCCGCGATGGGGATGGTGTGGGCCGAGCGCGAGCACGCGCCGGAGGCCGCAGTGCGTCTGCTGGTGGCGGCGCTGGCGTATCCGCAAGACGAGAACATGGAGCAGTATGCGGACCTACCCTGGGCGCGGAGCACGCTCGCCGGAGACATCTGCAATACGCTGGCGTGGCTGGGGCCGCGCGCAGGCAGAGACGCTGTGCCATTGCTGGCGCGGGCGCTGCTGGATCCGGCGATTGCGGCGAGCGGCAAGGCGGCGGAACGCCCGGATGTGAATACGATCACCTTCACGATGACGCCTGCGGATGGGGACGAGAGCAAGGCAGTGCGCGGTGCGATTACCAACGTACCAGAGGCGTATCCGGCGCTGAACATCCTGCGGGCGCTGCTGACGCTGGCCTTCGCTGGCGATGAGCGTGAGGCGACGGACGGGCAAGGGGCGCCGGAACCGCAGGCGCTGAGCGACGAGCAGCGGACGGCGCTGAAGGCAATTGTGGAAAGTGACAGCGTTTGGGAGCTTTCGATGAATGCGGCGGAGATATTGCGGGCATTCCACCTGCCGGATTCGCGCGACGGGCTGCGGGCGCTGGAGGCGGCACAGGGCAACTAGCGCCAGTCGAGTTCCGTCACCGCGCCAGAGACGATGGTGATGGCGGTAGGGTGCTGTGGGTCTGGTCCCCAGATGGTATAGTCCCCTGCGGGGAACGGCAGAAAGACGGCGGCGAACATAGAGCGGCCATTGAATCGCCGTTCCGCTACGTCGGTGTGGACGCGGCGGATGTCGTCGTGCCTTGGGCTGACTTCGATTTCCGTGCCACAGCGGTCGGCGCGGGTGTAGATGACCAGCGTGCCGGTGTGCTCGCCAATGTCGAGCACGACGGGGGCGGTGTGAATGCGCTGATGATGCGTTTCGGCCATAGCAGGTGGTTCCTCCTCTAGCGACCTGGTGGGACGCTGGCGAGAGCACTAGAACTTGTACGGCTCCGGCGCTCTCGCTCACTGTGTGGCATGGCCTTACGTTGGGTTGTTGAAGCCTTCGTTGGGCACGCCGAGGTAGGGGAACGAGGTGAGGAATGGGACGTTGTTGTCTTTGGGGGTCAGGCCATCGGTGATGACCGACGATGCCGCGTCGGGCTTGAATGCGGGGTTAATCAGCGGGTAGGTGACACCGGCGATGGCGCGTAGCTCGATGGTGACGACGTCGTCGAAGACGCGGCGGCCATTAGGGAAGCCAGCCAGATCGCCGCCCAGCAGCCCCAGAATGTTCGGACTGCTCGACGGGGGGATGGCCATATTCAGCCGCAAGAGGTCGGCGGGTGTGGGACCGGTGAAGTTCTGGAAGCCGGGGATCAGGCCCGCCGGTATGCCGGTGAGCAGAATGGCGACCAGATCGGCGCGCACAGCGGTAAGGGCTGCCAGGTTGGGGAAGACGCCCGGATAGAGCACGGGGAGCAGACCCGCAAGCTCTGGGTGTTGCACGTACTTGAGGAACTGGCTGTCGTCCTTGGGGTCCAGGGCGTTCCAGCGGTCTTTATCGCCTATCGGCACGATGACTTCGTTGAAGAGGGGATTGCCGAGCCGCGAGACCTGCACCCATGGGCCACTTTCGGTATCCGGCCCCTGCGCGCCGTTGCGTATCACGCCTTTGCGGCGGCTGGCCGAGGCGTAGATGCCGATGATCGAGCGGGGAGCCTTGGGATCGGTGGGCATGGCGCCGTCGCGCGTGAGTTGATTCTTGGGAATCTGGAGCGCGATGGTGTGTACGTTGAAGCCTTTGCTTGTGTTGACGCCAGGTTCGGCGGGCATGGGGAAGATATGCAGATTTTGGAAGGGCCGGAGGGTGGCGAGGTCGAAGATCGCGCCAAGGTCTACATAGAACCCTTCGGCGCGCTGCCCAGCGAAGACGGTCTCGCCGCTGGTGAGCCGGTGGACGGCGGCCTGGGCCAGCGCGGGATAGTTGGGCGTGGATGAGGGGCCGATGCGGCAGGGTGGCGAGGCCAGCCCACTGCTCAGCAGCCGTGTCGCGCCGTTCTTGATCTTTGTCACGGAATAGAACTGGCGCACATTCCAGTTCGGACTATTCAGCGAGGTGATCTGGCCGGTATTGTAGAGGAAAGTTTCAGGGTTGCTGATCTTCGTCTGGAAGCGGAACTGGTAGGTGATGTTTTCAATGCCGTCGCCATCGTTGTCAATGTTGATTTCGTAGACCACATCGTCACCAAATTGGAAGAAGTTGGGGCCGCCGGCCGGTTCTTCCAGAGGGATGTAGTTGGCGATGATGGTCACGGTGTCGGTCCGGTCGGGACTGACAAACGCATAGACATCGGTGTTGTCGGCGACGGGATCGTTGGCGATTTCGGGTGCTTCGCGGTGGGATGACATACTTGCGTCTCCTAATGGAATGCTCGCGGTACGCAGAAACGGCCATGCGCTAGCTGAGGCCGCGCAAGAGGTGGGCGACGAGCACAGGATCGCGGCGAATGATCTCGCGTGTGCCGACCAGGAAGGCGACCTCGCCTTTGGCGGCATCGCGCACGTAGAGCATCATCGGTTCAGAGAGGGCGGCAAGGGGCAGATCCGCTGCGCTAGGCGTCTGCGCGAGTTTGGGCAGTGCGCTGGCAGCGGGGACGCCGAAGGCGCTGGCGACGACGCCGATGCTGGCGGCGCTGACGGTGGTCTGGGTGAGAAAGCGGCGTCGGGTGAGTTTTGCCATGGTGCGCATCTCCTTTTGAGCAATGTTGAGCACAGTTGGGCATTGGCCCGATACATCCGTGATGGTGAAGAACAGGCGGCGCGCGGGCAGCCAGCGGCGCGGCGTGCGTCTAGTGGACGCCCCTACGCTGTGGCGCGGCTCAGTCATCCCGGCAGATGGAGAGCGGGCGGGAATACCACACGTGACGGGTTGTTTTACTGGTTGTTTGGGGTGGCTGAGTCGAGGGTGACTCTGCTACGCGACGGCGGGCGTCCACCGGACGCCCCTACGGATGGGGAGCGGCCACGCTACACACCGCACTACGATGGATCGTGAGCCTTATCGGGCGCTGGGGGATGATCCATTCGGCCACATGGATACCGCATGCTCCGTGCCAGACAAGTTCACCAACTGAGGCGCATTGTGCGCGCGTTGTGATACGAATCCGTATGCCAACATGTACACGGGTGCGCGGGGAGTGGATGAGAGCGCGCCGGTGCGAGGGTAGTGTAGCATGCGAAGATTTGGTGTGGAATGAGGACAGAGACGGACATCAGCAGTCAACGCCGTGCAGAGGGGGACACGGGTTTGGGGGTGGGCGCTGGCATCTCCGGACAGAGTCCAGCGACGCCAGCAGAACACATGCTTAGAGCGCTTCGAAGATGGCGGCGATGCCCTGGCCGCCACCGATGCAGAGCGAGGCCGCGCCGTACTTCAGGCCGTTGCGGCGTAGCTCGGAGATCAGGGTGAGGGCGAGGCGTGCGCCACTGGCGGCGAGCGGATGGCCTAGCGAGATCGCGCCGCCGTTGACGTTGGTTTTGTCGCGGTCCAGCCCTAGCTCTTTCTCGACGGCGAGGTACTGGGCGGCGAAGGCTTCGTTGACCTCGACGCGATCCATCTGGGCGAGAGTGAGGTCGGCGCGCTTGAGCGCCTGGCGGATGGCGGGCGCGGGGCCGATGCCCATGATGGTTGGCTCGACGCCGACGATGCCCCAGGAGACAAGGCGCGCAAGCGGGGTGAGGCCATGCTCACGTGCGGCAGCGCCGGTGGCGATGACGAGGGCGGCGGCGGCGTCGTTGATGCCGCTGGCGTTGCCGGGCGTGACCACGCCGCCCTGCTTGAAGCGGGCGGGGAGCTTGGCGAGCGCTTCGAGCGAGGTCTCGCGGATGCCTTCGTCCTGGTCTACGACGACCTCTTTGCCCTTGCGGTCCTTGATGGTGACAGGGGTGATCTCTTCGGCGAGCCAACCCTGTTGCTGGGCGTGGCGGGCGGTCTGCTGGCTGCGCAGGGCGTAGGCATCAATCTCTTCGCGGCTGATGTGATACTGCTCAGCGAGGTTTTCGGCGGTGATGGCCATGCCGCAGCCACAATAGCTATCTACCAGGGATTCCCAGAGATAGTCTTCGAGTTTGTGCTCGCCGAGATTGAGGCCGGTGCGTGCGCCACGAATGACGAAGGGGGCCTGGGTCATGTTCTCCGCGCCGCCGACGAGGGCAATAGAGCCTTCACCGAGCAGCAGGGATTGCGCGCCGTTGACGAGGGCCTGAAGGCCGGAGCCGCAGAGGCGGTTGACGGTGAGGGCGGGGACTTCGATGGGCACGCCAGCCTTGAGGGCGATGTGGCGGGCGCAGTAGATAGCGTCTTTGCTGGTTTGCAGCACGTTGCCGAAGACGACCTGATCTATGTCTTTGGCATCCACACCAGCGCGCTGGAGAGCGGCCCTGGCGGCGATGACGCCCAGGTCATTGGCGGAGACATCCTTCAGCGCGCCCATGAACGTGCCGAAGGGGGTGCGCGCGCCGCCAACGATGACGATATCGCGATCTTGATAGTCCATGATGGTTTTGCCTCCCACAGGTGGGGTTGGGTACACGTCGCGGTGTACCCGATGATTGGGCGTCCAGCGGTGCGACGGGCGTCCGCCGGACGCCCCTACGATGGTGTGCTAATTGTCGTCGGCGCCGACGTAGAAGCCTTTGCCGTTCTTTTTGCCGTAGCGGCCAGCCTGGACCATGCGGCGCAGAAGGGTGGGCGGGGCGTAGGCGGGATCGGGATATTCCTTGTAGATGGCTTCGGCGGCGTAGAGGGTGGTGTCGAGGCCGACATAGTCGAGCAGCTCGAAGGGACCCATGGGATAGCCGCAGCCAAGCTTCATTCCGGTGTCAATGTCTTCTTTGGTGGCGATGCCGTTCTCGTACATGCGGATGGCGGCGAGCATGTAGGGGATGAGCAGGAAGTTGACGACGAAACCGGCGGTGTCTTTGGCGATGATCGGCGTCTTGCCAACGGAGATGGCGAACTGGCGCAACTCTTCGATGGTCTGGTCGCTGGTGGCGATAGAGCGGATGACCTCGACCAGCTTCATAAGCGGGACAGGGTTGAAGAAGTGCAGGCCGATGACGCGGTCCTGGCGGGTGGTGACGGCGGCCATTTCGATGATGGGCAGCGACGAGGTGTTGCTGGCGAGGAGGGCGTCGCGTTTGGCGATGCCTTCGAGTTTGGCGAAGAGATCGCGCTTGTGGTCGAGATTTTCGATGATGGCTTCAATGATGAGGTCGCAGTCCGCGAACTCGGCGAGATCGAGCGTGCCACGGATGTGGCCGCGATATCCGGCGGCCTGTTCGGCGGTGATTTTGCCTTTGCCGGTGAGCATGTCCCACGCGCCAGTGACTCGGGCCATACCCTTATCGAGCAATTCTTGATTGACTTCGTTGAGCAGCACATCGTAGCCTGCCTGGGCAGTGACCTGGGCAATGCCGCTGCCCATGAGGCCACCGCCGATGATGCCGACTTTCTTGATCGCCATTGATCTATGATCCTCCTGAGATCTCCATGTACAGTCTTGTGGAATGACCGCGCCACATTGTACCGCATGGGCGCGGGGTCGGGCCATAGCGGCGGGCGGTTGAAACCGCGCCTGAATGGCGTACCGCTGCTCCGCTACGCTCACAGCCTGCTCCGCTCCCTATAGATCGCTAGCTGCGCCGCAGGCTGGCCCCGCTGTCGCAGGTTGGGAGCAGAGGCAGACAGGAATGTCCGCCCCACGGTGCGAGCGGGCGTCCACCGGACGCCCCTATGAGGGACAGATGCGAGCACAAGGGATGTCTATGCGAGTGTGACCTCCATGGTGAAGGGGGCGGAGATGCGGCCCAGTGGGATGCGGATGAGGGTTTCGTAGCGGCGGGCGACGATTTCGCCGCCGGTGAGTGGGCGGCCATCGAGGCTGGCGGCGGCGATGGTTGGGCGGGGGTCGTGCGGGCCAGCGGCGAAGGGCAGGTGGAGTTCGACGAGCCAGTCGCGGGGTTCGGCGTCGTAGTCGCCAGTTGGTTGGGCAGCGATGAAAGTGAACCTCTCCCCCAACCCCTCTCCTCGTAGGAGAGGGGAGATGGCTGTGCCAGTGCGGGAGGCGGTGAAGGTGGTGAGGCGGGAGGAGCCGCGCTGGTAGGCAGGGGTGGCGCCGTCGTCTTCGTAGAGGCTGCCGGTGGCCTGGCTGTCGGCCTCGGGGCCGAGATAGGCGGCGAGGGTGATGGGGTCGTCGGGGCGCTCACCAACGAATTGCATGACGGGGCCGAGCGGCAGAATCGCGCCTTCGCGAACGAAGAGCGGCAGCACGTCGAGCGGGGAGTCTACGCGGCGGCGCAGCGGGCCGACGATGCGCTCACCGGTGCGCCAGTCGCGCCATGCGCCGCGCGGGAACTGGACGATGCGCTGGGGCTGGTTGTCTTCGATGACGGGGGCGCAGAGAAGGTCGCCGCCGAGCAGGTGCTGATCTTCGATGGTGGCGAGGGTGTCTTCATCGGGGAAAGCGTAGGCGAAGGGGCGGGCGATAGGCGCTCCGGTGCGGGCGGCTTCGGCAAAGACGGTGTAGAGGTACGGCAGCAGGCGGTAGCGCAGCTCGATGGCGTCGCGGATCAAGGTTTCGAAGGGCTGGCCGAAGGCCCAGGGTTCCTGCGCTTTGGTGGCGAGGGCGCTGTGGTTGCGGAAGAACGGGAAGACGGAGCCAAGCTGAGTGAAACGGACGAGGAGAGGCCCGGTGGCGTCGAGCCAGAAGCCGCCGGTATCGAAGCCGACGAAGGGGACGCCGGAGAGGCCAAGGGCGAGGCACATGCGCGCGGCGAGGCGCATATGTTCCCAAGTGCTCTGGTTGTCGCCGGTCCAGAGCGCGGCGTAGCGCTGGACGCCTGCATAGCCGGAACGCGAGAGGACGAACGGGCGCTGGTCGGGGCGGTGGCGGAGCAGCCCTTCGTGGGTGGCGCGGGCCATCTGCATGCCGTAGGCATTGTGGAGCGCGC
Organism: Ktedonobacterales bacterium; assembly: GCA_030167145.1. Taxonomy (GTDB): domain Bacteria; phylum Chloroflexota; class Ktedonobacteria; order Ktedonobacterales; family JADMIN01; genus SMAG-U1939. The sequence continues at coordinate 4,273,669 of CP126532.1, forward strand.
GATGGGGGATGGGGCCGTCATAGCCGTCGGGGTGCTGCATGGTGTCGGTGGCGAGGGTGGTGCCGCGCGGGGTCGCGCCGTCGGGGACAAAGCGGTCGGTGAGGGCAGGCTCGTTCATGTCGTCCCAGATGGCGGTGACGCCTGCATCGAGGAGGACGCGCTGGCGCTCGCCCCACCACTCGCGGACGTCAGCGCGGGTGAAGTCTGGGAAGACGCACTCGCCGGGCCAGACGACTCCGATGAAGAGGGAGCCGTCGGCGTTGCGGATGAAATAGTCGCGCTCCAGCCCTTCATGGAAGGTGGGGTCGGTGGGGTCGGCTTTGATGCCGGGGTCAATGATGGTGACGACTTTATAGCCCTGGGCGTTGAGGTCGGCGAGCATGGCGGCGGGGTCGGGGAAGCGGTGAGGGTCGAAGGTGAAGTCGCGGTAGCCGTCCATGTAGTCTATGTCGAGCCAGAGGTGGTCGCAGGGGATGCCACCCTGACGGAACCGGGCGGCGATGTCGCGGACCTGAGGCTCCGGGTAGTAGCTCCAGCGGCACTGGCCGTAGCCGAGCGCCCAGCGCGGGGGCATGGGCATGTGACCGGTGAGGTCAGCGTAGCGGGCGAGGACGGCGGCGGGGGTGGGTCCGGCGAAAATATAGTAGGTGAGGTCGCCGCCATCGGCGCCGAAGGTGAGGGTGTCGGCGGTGGTGGCTCCGGCGTCTAGCTCGGCGCGCCAGACGCTATCGAGGAAGATGCCGTAGGCGCGGCCCTGGCGCAGGCCGAGCCAGAAGGGGATGCTGGCGTACATGGCGGTGGTGTCGGGGCCATGGGGCTGGGGTGGGTCGGTGTTCCAGTAGATGATGCGCTGGCCGCGCCGGTCGAGCGGGGCGGTGCGTTCGCCCGCGCCAAGGATGCGTTCTCCGGGGGCGAGGCGCTTGGCGCAGCGGACGTGGCCGGGGTCGCGGGTGGTGTCGGGGATGTGATTGGGGGCGGGCGCAGTGTGGATGCCCATGCCGAGGGCGGGGTCGTCTTCGGAGAAGGGTGTGCCGTCGGGCCAGCGGCAGGTGAGGCGGAAGGGATCGGTGGCGATTTCGAGGCGCATGGCAGGGGTGGTGAGGGTGAGAATCTCTTCCCCTGCCCCCTCTCCCACGGGGCGAGGGGGTTGTAGGGTTGCCGATTCTGCCGATTTTGCGGAGTCGTGGGTTTGTTCATGGATGGTGACGGAGGGCCAGGTGTCGCGGACGACGGCCCAGGAGGGGGCGGGAGTGACGCCGGGCGGGAGGTAGCGGACGCAGGCGAGGTCGTCGGCGAGGATGGCAATCTCGACGCGCGTGCCGTCGGCGGCGACGAAGCGCCAGGAGGGACCCTCTCCCCCACCCCCTCTCCTACGAGGCGAGGGGAGCGCAGAGGAGTTGCCGGGTTCAAGCTGGACGGATCCGATGGGTTGGTAGCCACGAGGTTGGCCGGGCTGATGGTTCATGGATGTTGCTCCTTAGGGTGTATCAGGTGTGGTGGCCGAAGTGGCCGGAATGGGCGATTGTGCGCTGATGGCAGTTGTTGGAGTTGCCAGCGAGATGCTGGCGGTACAGGTGGAGTTGCCGATTCTGCCGATATTTGCAGGGCAGACAGGAATGTCTGGCCCACCAGTGGCCGAAATGGCCGATTTGTGCGGTTGGGTGGGGGGAATGACGGGATGTGGCGGGGAATGACGGGAGATGGTGGGAGATTTTTCGCCGTTTTCGCCGCAATTTCGCGTTGCACGTATGGTGAGCAATGGCTGATATGGCCGATGTGCGCGAAGGCAGTTGCCGATTCTGCCGATTTTTTGATTGTGCGCGGAAGGTACGTGGGGTAATGGTGGTGGAAGCTCCGCAGCATGAATGTTACGGGTAATCCTGTACGGACGAGAGCCGCGAAGGGCGAACAGCTAGCTCGTGCGAGGGAGTTTTCGCCGTTTTCGCCGCGATGTTGAGTGGCCGATATGGCCGATTGTGTGATCGTGCGCATGTGTGTTGCCGGTGTTGAGTTGCCGATTCTGCCGATTTTTAGGATGGATGGCGAAAGTGGTGGTTGTGGGATGCCGCTCTATCGCCGTTGCCCCAGTTGCCAATATGTTCGCGAGGGCATACGGCGATAGCGTGCGATGGGGCGCAGGGAGTTCCACTGGGCAGTGTAGCATGGGATGGGAGCGGGGCGCGAGGGGACAAACACGGACATTGGCGGGCAGCGGGGAAGGTTTGAAGTGGGCTATGACGGCGGGTTGGTGGGAGGGGGTACGATGGGACTGGGACAAGGAAGAGGGTTGCGCGAATGGGCGGGTACGATTACAATAGACTAGTGGCATGCTCTCTAGCTGGGCGCGGCTTGCCCGCGCGGTCGCGAGCGTATCGCCACTCCACAGATGTCTACTTCCGCGCACTTTTTGGTCGCCGCTCTGGCGGCTTTGCTGGCGTTCGGCTTGCTGAGGCTGGGCGCGGCGTCTGTTGATCCGCTGCGAAAGGATCCCGTTGATGAAATCCGCTCGTTCCCCCAAGCCGCTGGTCAGCACGCTGGTGGCGTTGTTATTTGTGCTGGCGTTTGTGCTGCCATTTTTTCAGTATGATTACCTGGCCGGTCCGGCGACGCCATTCGATCAGGTGCAGGCTGGCAGCATTCGCTATGGGGTGATTTTGGCGCTGGCGCTGGTGTGGCTGGGGATCCAGCTTTTCTGGAAGGCGCCGACGGAGGCGACGAAGCTGGGGCTGGCGGCGTCGGCGACGATTGTGTGGCTGGCGATGACGCTGTTCTTCAATTTCCACGATCCGCAGTACGGTGGCCCGGTGGCGTTCTTCGCGCTGATGGGCGGGTTGGGGATTGTGTTGTTGTGGACGCGCTTCCTGGCGGACGACATTTCGTTCTGAGGCGAAACGCATCGTTTGGCAGAGCAGCCCGGAGTGGGGAGACCATTCCGGGCTGTTTTGTGTCTTTTTTGTGAAGGGTCTGTGAGTAGGAGATTGACGGCGGTGAGGTAGAAATGTCTGGTCCTCAGGAGAGAAGTTGGCCATATTCCAGAGCATCAGTGGAGCACAGGTGGTGGGGTGATGTGAGGGCATACGTTATGCTACTGGCTCGCATATGGAGTACGCGGACGCGGCGCGGTATGACAGGCCGCGAGGAAGCGAGTGGAATATGACATCGAACGCAGCGAACCAGCAGGGAGCGGATGCCGCGAATATGGCACACGGGGCACAAGCGGCGAGCGCGCCGGTACATGTGCCGAGTGAACAGGAGTTTCGGGATGGGGATGCGCGGGCGCTGTATGCGCGGATGCGCCCGGACCAGCGAACGGCGATTGGCGATGAGTTTCTACGGCAATTCCGGTTGTCGGATGATGCAGAGGCGCGGAAGCAGGACCGGAAGGTAGACGGTATGCTGTCGGCGGATGAGGTGGCGGCGCTGCATGTGTATGCGCGTGAGCATCATCCAGAGATCGTGGAGAAGGTGTGGAAGCATCCGGTGACACAGGCCTCGCTGAGGGCGCCAGGGGTGGCCGCGCCGCCGATGAGCAAGGAGGAGGAAGAGGCGATGCAGGCGCCGGTGGTGCTGACGCCGACGGAGACGGTTTCGGTGGGCGGGGCTGGTGGATACTACGGCGGGACGCAGATGTACCAGGAGGTCGGGGCGGTGCGATCCTCGGAGCTATTGGAAGAGCCGCGTGAATGGGATATCGCGAGCAGTGGGGATAATCAGGCGCAGAGTGAGGTGGACCGTGCGATAGAGGAGGGCACGCACCCTGCGCCAGATCCGATGCAGGAATAGGAGCGTATGGGCTGGACGGCCCAGGAAATTGCTACCGGGCGCCGCGCTGGCAGGTATGCTGGGGCGGCGTCGTTGTGTGAGAAGAGTTGTTTGGCAACGAGGGGATGATGTAGGATAGCGTCACGGCATATTTTCAGCGGGTGGGGTCGGCGGACAAGACGTTGCGTGAGTATCCGGGGGCGTATATCAATTTGCTCAGCGACACCAACTACGAAGAAGTGCTGGGCGACATTGATGGCTGGCTGGACGCTCATGTGTAGCGAGGAAGTAGGGGGATGACATGGCGCAGAGCATACGACGGATGAAACTTGGGGTGATGCCGGGGCTGAGCGAGATTGGGTTCAATGGGCGCGCGCCGCGTTTTGGCGATATGCGGGCGGCGGCGCTGCTGGCGGAGCAGGTGGGATTCGATTCGTTCTGGCTGGCGGATCATCTGATCTATCGGTTTCCAGAGCGGGATGAGCAGGGCATATGGGAGGTCTTCACGTTCCTGGGGGGACTGGCGGCGGTGACGAGCCGGATATCGCTGGGGCCGCTGGTGGCCTGCACGTCGTTTCGTAATCCGGCGCTGCTGGCGAAGATGGCGGATAGCCTGGATGAGATAAGCGATGGGCGGTTCGTGCTGGGGCTGGGCGCGGGCTGGCATGAGCCGGAGTATACGGCGTTTGGGTATCCATTCGATCATCGGGTGGGGCGCTTCGAGGAGGCGCTACAGATTATCGTGCCGCTGCTGCGTGAGGGGCATGTGGATTTCGCGGGGCAGTATTATGAGGCGCGGAATTGTGTGCTGCGCCCGCGCGGGCCGTCGCGGTCGGGGCCGCCGATCTGGATTGGCGCGGGGAAGCCACGGATGCTGGAGCTGACGGCGCGGTATGCGGATGCGTATAACACGGTGTGGCATGTGGAGCCGGAGGAGGTGGCGGAGCCGTTCGCGGCGCTGGATGCGGCGTGTGCGCGGGTGGGACGTGACCCGAAGGCGATCACGCATACGGCGGGGGTGCATGTGCGGATGCTGGCGCGAGGGGAGCAGCCGAGGGCGAATGAGCGGCGGATCGCGGGCGAGCCGGAGGCGGTGGCAGAGAAGCTGCGTGGGTTCCGCGCGGCGGGTGTGGAGCATCTGGTGGTGGTGCTGGAGCCGAGCGACCTGACGGGGATCGAGCGGTTCGCGGAGGTGATCGCGCTGTTAGACGAGGATGAGTAGAGTTGAAGCGCTGGCGGCCAGATCTGCGGGCGTCCGCCGGATGCCCCTACGATGGCGTGTTAATGTGGGCCGATGAGCGCGACGACGAGTTCGACGGCGATGAGCACGATGACGAGGATTTCGAGGAGGGTGGCCCAGGCGGCGTGGGAGTCGTCGTGGAGCATGGAGGCGGTCTCGCGCAGGACTTGCAGCGTTTCGGCGATGCTGGCGCGCCAGACGTTGACGCGCAGGGTGGCGAGCGCGGCGGTGTAGACGCGGTTCCAGTAGACATCTTCGGAGACTTTGAGGGCGTTTTCGACGCGGGCGCTGGTCTGGGTGATGTCGGTGATGAGGGCGTGAATCTCGTGGAGGAAGGCGCCGGTTGAGCCGAGACTGCTGACGATGGGGCGGCGGCGCTGCTGAATGCGCGGGGCGATGTGCATCAGGTCGCGCTCGACCTGGTCGTCGTAGGTGCGGAAGGAGAGCAGTTCGACGTTGGCGAATTCGAGAAGCAGGGCGGCGTCGTCGCGGGCGATGGCGTCTGGTTCGATGACGATGGCGGCGCTCCAGGTGAGCAGGATCAGGTCGTCTTCGTAGTAGCTGAGCGAGGTGGCGAGCGATTGGGCTGACGCGCTGAGGGGACGGCGTTCGCCCAGGGCGGCGCGCAGCAGGGTGGGGCTTTTACCCAGCAGCGAGGCGGGTGCGCCAGGGGCGAGTTGCTCGACGAGTAGGATGGCGTAGTCTTCGGTGCGCGTGGTGACGTTGGGTTTGAGGATTGCGGGGGCGAGCATTTTGCGCAAGACGTCGCAATTGGTCTCGAAGACGCCCATGACGGAGGAAGGGACGTTCTGCACGTGGGCCATGAGGTCGGTCAGGTCGTCCCAGGTGAGCGGGTCGTCGAGCGGGAGCACCAGCCGCAGGGCGAAGATGCCGAGGTCGTAGATGCGGGCGGAGAGGTAGGCGCGCAGGTGGCGTTCGCCGATGGGCACGGTGTAGTCGCCCATACTCAGCTCTAGCGGCAATTGGGCGATCTCGATGTTGCCGCCGCGACTGGCGACGGGCCGGACACGGGCACTGGGGGCAGAAGAGACTTCGCGTGCGCGGTCGAGGTTAATGGTGTCGGCGACATCGTAGAGTTGGTAGAGATGGAGCGCCGCTTTCTGGATTGGCGGCGGCGTGATGGTGGATAGTGGCTCCATGGGCGGCGCTCCTTGGGGCTAGCGGCGGTGGAGGGTAGCTTCGACGACATCGGCCAGCGCCTGGATGAAGCGTGGGGCGGTGTTGAGCGATTGGGTGCGGGCGAACTGGATGCCGTAGCGTTCGGCCTGCTCGCGGGCGCCGATTTCGATGTCGTAGAGGATTTCGAGGTGGTCGGCGAGGAATTGCACCGGCGCGATGAGCACGGCGCGTTTGCCCGCAGCGTGTAGCTCTGGCATGAGGTCGGCAAAGTCCGGTTTGAGCCACTCTTCGGGGGTGTGCCCGGCGCTCTGGTAGCAGAACTGCCATTGGTCAGGAGTGACGTCCGCGCGCTCGGCCACAGCGGCGGCGGTTTCTTTGAGGTGATTGATGTAGTTGGGTTCGTTGGCGATGACGCGCTTGGGCATGCTGTGCGCGGTGAGCAGGACGGGGATGCTGGCGCGCTCGTCGGCTGGGAACATGGCCAGCGCCTCGCGGACTCGCTCGGCGACGGCGTCGAGGAAGGCGGGCTGCATGTGCCAATCTTCGGAGATGGCCACGGGCAGGGCGTCGCCATAGCGGTCGGCAACGGCGTCGCGCAGGGTTTCGACGTAGCCGCGCATGAGAATGGGGGAGTATTGCGGCGACATGATGATGCCAACGATCTGCTGGCTGCCTTCGGCAATCTCTGGCAGGGCGTCGCGGATGTAAGGAGGCGCGAAGCGCATGCCGACGCCGACTTTGAAGCGCGGGCCGTTGGGGTGGCGGGCGGTAAGTTCGGCTGCGAGCGCGGCGGCCTGCTCGCGGGTGATGCTCAGCAGCGGTGAGCCGCCGATGAGTTCGTAGCGGCGGCGAAATTCGGTGATGAGGTCGTCGTCGGCGGGATGGCCGCCACGGACATTGCGCAGATATTCGGGCATGTCGTCGAGCGTGGCGGGGGAGCCGTAGGTCATGAGCATGACGCCGATGTGTTGCTCTTCGGGCATCTGATGTAGGTCGCTTTCCGTATGGGTGCGTTGGCGGGCTGATAATAATACACACAAGTCCGCATAAGAGTGTAGCGTATGGCGGTGGTGTCTGGCCCATCAGTGGGCGGTATCGGGTGATGAACGGCAGCGAGCTGGCGGTTAAAACCGCGCCTGTATGGCCTGCGGCCGCAAAACCCGCCTGCGCGGGTTCGGGAGAGGGCAGAGGTGGACGGGGATGAGTACCCCATGGGGAGGCGTGGGGGAGGGGTGATTGTGTGATGACTGGCAGGGCGCTATAATGGGCGCGGGCAAGCGTGACCTGACGGTGGGCGATGGGCTGGTCCGGCGATGGCAAAGATGTGTGGTCATGAACCCCATGGCTAAAGCCAGGGGCTTGCAGCTCACTCGTTGCCGCGTGTCCGCGTATGGCTGCATGACATCAGCCCGGCAAGATTGCTCCTGCCGCGAGTACAACGCTGAAGCGCTGACGTTGGACATTTTACCCTGGCGACGTTTCCCGCCAGGAACCGCCAATGTTCAGTTGGAAACGTGCTGTTTGAACCGTTTGCTCCGGCGAGCCGGAGTGCCTGAGCACACAACGAGTATAGCACAAGCAAGGGAGAGCGGCGCTTACCCCAGCCCTAAAGGGCGGGGCCTCCGCGCCACGAAAAAGTGAAGATGGATAACGCGCGTAGGGCAGATTTCCAGACTGGCACTGATCTGGCGCTTTCTGTGCCTGCTGATATGGGGGCGATGCGGCGCGAGTGTGAGCGGTTGCGGCAGCGGAACGCGGAGCTTGAGGAGCAGGCGCGGACGCTGAGCATGTTGCAGGAGATGGTGAGCACAGTTGCGTCGGAACTGCGGCTGGATCTGTTGCCGCGCCAGATGGCGGTGGCGGCGCTACGGCTGACGGGTGCGGAGGCGTGCGCGGTGTATCTGGCGGATGGCGCGGGGGCGCTGGTGGCGAGTGCGGTGGAGACGGGTCAATCGGCGGCGGATAGCGGTATTTTCGCGCTGCTGGATCCGGCGGCGGAGTCGCGACCGGGTAGATATGCTGATGGGGCTGAGCATACGGAGGATGAGGTGCGGATGGAGCTGGGGACGGGTCTGGCGGGTTGGGTGGCAGAGCAGGCGGAGTTGGTGTTGGTGGCCGATCTGGAGCACGACCCGCGCTTTGCGCCGGAGACGTTTGCGCCGGATGCGGGGGTGCTGGGGGCGCGGCCAAGCGCGCTGCTGGCGATGCCGGTGGTCTGCGCGGATCTGGTGCTGGGGGTGGTGGAGGTGGCGTATCTGCGCGCAGGGGCGGCGTTCGACGCGAGCGGGGTGGAGTTGATTCGCACGCTGGCGATGCAGGCGGCGCCAGCGATTGCCAACGCACAGTTGTATCAGCGGTTGCGGCGCGAACGTGAGCGGATGCTGGGGGCGCAGGAAGATGAGCACGAGCAACTGGCGCAGGAGATGCGAAATGGGGTGGGGCGGAAGCTGGCGCGGCTGGTGATGCAGATCGAGCTGGCGGAGCATTTGGCGCGGCAGGAGCCGGAGAAGGTGGTGGGCGAATTGCGGGCAGTGCGGCAGACGGCGCTGGTGGCGACGCGCGAGTTGCGACAGATGCTGTTTGCGCTGCGGCCGTTGGCGCTGGAGACGGAGCATGGTGGGCTGGTGACGGCGCTGGAAACGTATCTGTTGCGCTTTCGCGGTGGCGCAGGGCCAGAGATGAGTCTGCGGGCTGAGTACGCGCGGCGGTTGCCGCACGAGGCCGAGGCGGCGGCGTTCGCGGTGCTGCGGGAGGCGATTGCGAATGTGCTGAACCACGCGAACGCGCAGAACTGCTGGGTCGAGATTCGTGAGTACCCTGATAAGGTGGTGGCGGCGGTGCGCGATGATGGCGATGGTTTCGATATGCGCGCGGTGCAGGCGGAGTATGAGCGGAGCGGGCACTGGGGGTTGCTGAGCATGATGGAGCGGGCGGCAAGTGTGTCGGCGAAGCTGACGATTGCCTCACAGCCGGGCAAGGGTACGATATTGTCGGTGGAGCTTCCTCGTTGACCTGTTTAACGGGCCTATGCTACACTGGCTTGTAGTGTGTCTTCTGCTCTGCTGTGTGCGATGGGTGCGCCTGTGTTCTGGCGGATGAGCGCGCGATGTGGTCGTGCGCGGGCCGAAGCGATGGGCGCGTGCATGTTGCGCTAGCGGTAGCTGGGTCGCCGGTGGGGCGTTGCTCCACACTCAAAAAGAGACAGGAAGTGCGTCAGTGCCAAAGGTTACATTCGTGAATGAGGGCCGCACCGTGGAGGTGGAGGCCGGCACGTCGGTGCGCTATGCGGCGCTCGAGAATGATATTCCGCTGTATTGTATGTGGTTTGGTTTGTCGAAGCTGGCCAATTGCCATGGCAATGGCTTGTGCTGGACGGATCGGGTGCGCGTGTCGCCAGCGTCGGCGGTGAATCCACGGACGCCGCTGGAGAAGACGATGAATCAGATCGGCACGTTCCCGAAGAATCGCAGCCCGCAGACGCGGCTGGGGTGCCAGGCGCTGGTCTATGAGGATTGCGAAGTGTATACGCGGTGCAAGCCAAAGCGGTAGAGTGTGGCACACGGCTGTGCTAAGCGAGATGAGATGTGTTGCGCTCGCGCGTGGGTCCGCTGTGAAGTGGATGGGCGCGCGGATTGTGTTGGGTTTGCTGACTGAGTAGGAGAGAAGTGGTATGCGTCTTGATCGCATTTTCAGCGAGGGTGAGGCGCAGGTGGCCTTGCGTAGGTTGGGATACGACGTGCGCGAGGCTGAGGGGCGTCCGGGCTTTTTTGAGCTGTCGCACGCCAACCTGGGGGGCCAGCGGACGATGACCGCCGACCAGATGATGTATTTCGCCGAAGGGTCGGCCCTGGCGGATCAACTGGCGCGGGGATTGCCGTCGCGCGAGCCTGCGTAGGCGCGCGGAACGCCGTGGGCGCACGCCGTGCGCCCCTACGGGGGACGAATGCCGTGTGTCGCCGCGAGCGTGGCCCTTGCCCTGCTGAAATGCGTTGCGCGCCGTCTGGCGCTGTGGCGTCGTTTCAGGAGGGCATTTTTCATGGGTATGTTGCCTGCTCGTGTGGCGCGGTATCGCGCCTTTGCCAGCGAAGGTGGTCCGCGCGATTTCGTGCAGGATGTGGCATCAGTGCAGCCGGAACCATCGGGGCAGCCGGAGCCGTCTAGAGAGCCGTCAGAGCCGGTGGCGCTGGACCCCGAACGCCAGCGGCTGGCGAAGCGGTATGCGCGGCAGCGGCAGGCGCTTTCATTGGTGAACCTGGGCATCAGTGCGGTGGTGATTCTGGTGCTGCTCTTCGGCGGGGTGAGCTTTGCGCTGCGTGATACGCTGGCGGGCGTGAGCGGGTGGGAGCCGTTGCCATCCTGGCAGCCGTTGCGGGTGGGCGCGTATTTTCTGGTGCTGTTCGCGGCGACGCTGGTGATTGGATTGCCGCTGTCGTATTACAGTGGGTTTGTGCTGCCGCATCGCTATGGCCTCTCGACGGAATCATTTGGTGGGTGGGTGCTGGATTTTGTCAAGGGATTGGCGATTTCGCTGCCGATTGAGTTGCTGGCGGTGCTGTTTGTGTATGCGCTGCTGGCCGTGGCGCCGGAGAGCTGGTGGCTGTGGACGGGGCTGGCGATGCTGTTCGTGACGGTGATTCTGGCGCAGTTGGCTCCGGTGCTATTGGTGCCGATTTTCTATAAGCTGACGCCGCTACCCGATGGGGATGTGCGGCGGCGGGCGTTGCGGCTGGCGGAGCAGGCGCGGACGCGGGTGCGCGGTATCTACTCGATGAATCTGAGCGCGAAGACGACGGCGGCGAATGCGATGGTGATGGGGCTAGGCACGACGCGGCGGATCATCGTGGGGGATACGCTGCTGGAGCACTATACGCCGGATGAGATCGAGGTGGTGCTGGCGCATGAGTTGGGGCATCAGGTCCACAACGATATTCCGAAGCTGATCGCGGTGGAGAGCGTGACGACGCTGGGCGGGCTGTATCTGGTGAATGTGGTGCTACATGCGGTGGTGGGGCGTGTGCCAGAGTATCACGGGCTGGCGGATCCGGCGACGATGCCGCTGGTGGCGGCGGCGCTGGGGGTGTTCGCGCTGGTGCTGTTGCCGCTGACGAATGGTTTCAGCCGGTGGGTGGAGCGGCAGGCGGATGTGTATGCGCTGCAATCTACGGGCAAGGCGCCGGCGTTCATCAGCGCGATGACGCGGCTGGCGAATCAGAATCTGGCGGAGGTGGAACCGTCGCCGGTAATCGAGTTTTTGCTGTACAATCATCCGTCCATTGGGCGGCGGCTGGCGCTGGCGCGGGAGTGGGAGGCGGGGGAGTCGCGGCCATAAATGGCCGGAGCAGGGTGGCCTGTTCGGAGGGTAACGGCGAGTTCGCATAGACCTATGTCAGTATGCTAGGGGAGTTCGATGGTGAAAATAGGGGCTACAGTTATCGCTTGCATGGGATTGGCATCATTACTCCTCTCGCCGTATTTAGCCTTTCGCGGCTATCTGCGTACTCGCGACCGCTGGCCACGTGCGCGAAAAATATGGACTCGATACGGTGGCGCCTTTGCGCTGGCTTCGATAGCATTCCTCATTAATGGAATCGATTTGATGTCACTCATACCTGTGGAAGCGAGAGTTATTGTGTCTTTGGCGGCCTTTCTCCTCATTATAGTGGCTGGTCTCGTGTATGTCTGGGGGGCATACTATCAAGGCCTAGACAAGCTGCTGTTTGAGGATTAGGCGAATCTTACTCCAGAGTACTGACACAGATTGCGGCGTTGGGGAATGATAATCCTCCGCTTATTCGCTATACATGCCGAAATCCTGGCTGATTTGCGTCAAACGAGCGAGGGCCTCGCGCCTGCTGGTGTCGCGCTTACGCTTATAGTCCATGAGGTCGCTGACAAGGATGCGGCGATGGGTTCCGGTCATCACGTAGGGAATCTCGCCACGTTCGAGTACCTTGATGAGGTAGGGGCGTGACACGTTGAGGATCTCTGCCGCCTCCTGTGTAGTGAGTTCTTTGTTGATAGGCACGACGGCGACCGCCTGATTATGCGCCAAATGTGGGATTACCTGTCTGAGCAGCCGCACAATTGATGGCGGCAGTTCTGTCGCTTCTCCGGCAGCGCTTACAAGCTTGGGGGCGTGTTCCTCCGCGAGAATGCTCTTTACTTCATCGAGTTGCGATTGCTCACCCTCGGCTGCGATAACTGGCCCCTGCTCGTGAGTTCTGTTGGCGCCCATATGTGTCGCTCCCTTCCGCTTTCGCGCAGTGTAGTATAGCACAATTTTTGTATTATCCGCAATATGTGAAATAAGCGAAATGCCGACGTGAGGTGCCGTTAACCGTTGCTCATGCTTTGCTATTGCCTCGTTATTTGTTTTGCTATCACGCCGTGAATACAATCACCATCTTGGCCTGACCCAGGCGCTGCTTTTCTTGTTTCTCTTGACTCTCCGTTACAAAATTTCAAGGGTGCTGACATATTTTGTGATAGGTATTGACAGCTTGTACCAAATTGCGTATAGTTTCGCTCAGTGAGGTTGTTTTGGCTGAAAGTGTGTGGGACGCCTGTTGAGGTAAGGCCCGTGTCCCCGTGTCCCCGTGTCCCCGTGTCCCCGTGTCCCCGTGTCCCCGTGTCCCCGTGTCCCCGTGTCCCCGTGTCCCCGTGTCCCCGTGTCCCCGTGTCCCCGTGTCCCCGTGTCCCCGTGTCCCCGTGTCCCCGTGTCCCTTTACTATAGTTAAGGAGCAAGTCCACGATGGGTCGCGTACAACGTCAACTACTTCCCGTTACTCTAGTAACAACCCTGGCTTTGGTGCTGTGTGTGCTTAATTTAGCCAGCGGCGGATTTAGTGCTCATGCACAGCCATCAGTACCGTGCATTGCGGGCACAGATACTGGTTGCCCGACCAGTGGCAACTGGTATGGTTCTAGCTTGGATTGGATGATCACCGCAACAAACGACTGGTTTCAGAAGAAAGATTTCTGGTGCGGAGTGGCAGTAATCCAAGCAATGGAGAGATATGATTGGCTTAAGTATGATGGAAACGCAAGCCCTACATACGAATCGCAGTATTCGCTAGGCTATAACACGGCGAATCACGATCCATACAATGGCTTGCTCAATACGTCTGCGGCGATTAGTCCTTGGGGACAGGCTGACCCAGGCCTTAATGGTCCTGGCCCCAAATTTGTCGCTGATATCGCCGCTGATGGAGGGTTGGATCCTCGTGGTCTTGCATGGGGAATTTGGGATGTGACACCCAACGGCTACTACTTCCACAATTGGATCTACGAAACAGGAAACACCACTGCAGGAGCCAAGTCAGCAACAAACGACTTTGCCGCCGATTATGGGCCGCACAACGGATTGAACGATCCCATCGCGGTGGCAATCAACACAGGCATGCATTTCTTCGTAATCGATGGGGTCTGGGCCTCAAGCGATCCTTCCGCAGGAGGCGACACACTTTACGACATTGATACGTGGGATCCATGGCTCAACCAGGCAGGTGCGTCTTTTGATGGAACCTATCCCTACAACACGTCGATCAATGAAGTCTGGTCATTGTCCGACTGGCTAGGGCAGACAAATCAAGGTCCGACCTGGATGTGGCAAAATCCCTACAACACAGCAAACAAGTATGATCCTGATCCTAGCACTGGCCTATTCGGTCACCCGGGATCCCCCTACTACGATCAGCCGCTGCCCGCGCCTAACAATCAGACGGGCCACTGGAACACGTACTGGGTCACCATTGAGCAAGATGAAGTGACTTCCTGTCAGGCAAGCCCAAACATTGCATACGATCAGAACGGTAATCCGTCACCGCACAACGGAGTTGTGTACTGTCCGTGATTAGGAGGGGCCAAGTTTGCCCCACCGCATTGCCCCTGATTGTTATGGCACCATTGTGCTCGAAAGGATAGTGGGATGTCACGCAACAGAAGCCGCGCCTACTCGTGGCAGGCATCACATTCTACGCGACCCAGTAAGTTTACGTATGCAACTGTACTTGGCGTGATGGTACTCCTTGTGGGAGTTCTGATGTGGCATGCCAACGGGGCGGTTCCCGCAACTAATACCGCTGCCGGTGTAGCTACAGCACCTTACAGGGGAAAACCACTCTCGTGGTGCGGATCGGTTAACCAGCCAGAGTGTCCTACAGTCGATCCAGGCTGGGTTACGCTAAACTCGAACCTACCCGATGCTGCGTCCATTGCAATTGCCAGGGCGCGAGAATTCAAGTCTTTGCAGTCGCGATACGGTTACACCGCGCTTGATTTGCCAACGCTCGTACATGCCTTTGGGGCGCACACAGGGATCGGTTATTACGATGATGATCATTGGGTAGTGTCTGTGCGAAATGCGTCAGGACGAGAATGTGGTATCTTTGATTTTGTCTATGATAGGGCAAATCATCGCATCCGCTTCTCTTCGTTCGGCTTGATATTGCCACAGGATCCCCGCTCAACCAAACCGTTTCCTTATATCTCACCCGCATCAGCTATGGCGGAACTTCAGAGCGAGCGTAAGTTAGCTCCGCTTTCCGGTGCCCAGCCAGAACTAGTCTTTTTCCCAATCGATCCGCGATATCGCGATCCTTCTTCCCCGGTGAAATGGTTTGGAGGAGGTGAGGCACCTGATGATCCAACATGGCTCATCGTAGGATCAGACGGACAGAGCTATTTTGTTGGGCATGATATGCGTGTCCATAGTCTTCAGGAAGTGCCAATCGCTGTGGGCCAACCATAGGTAGCCGCTAGCCAAGACAAGTCGGATCAATTCCGATGTGCCCATCTCCATGCATGCAACCTCCATTTCTATGATGGTTACATGCATGGATCTTAGTTAAACGGTAAAGAGATGCAAAGATCCCTTTGTGCTCAAGAGGTAAAACGGAGCAGGCGATGAGCAACAAGTTGAGATGGATATGGGTTGTGCCGTTGTTGGCGCTGCTGACGCTGCTGGCGGGGTGTGGCCAATCATCAGGAAGTGTGGCAGGTCTGCCGTCTGGTTGGTCATGGCATCATGACGATCACTATCCGTTTGATGCGCCTGTTCCGCCGCAATGGAGTGTGGCGAGTTTCACCAATACGCAATCTCCCGGCGATGAGTGTGAATATACGGTCAATTTCTTCCCGCCAGGAAGGGAGGCTATTTCAGAACGCGCGGCCAGTGAGCTTGAGCCTGAACTCATTGCAATAACGGTGAAAGGAAGTTGCCCACTGGCGGATCCATCTCATGACACGGATTGGACGCCGGAGGCGGGGAGAATCAACGTAGGAGGGACGATGTGTACGGTCTATGATCGGGCACCTGAGCCGGATCGGATGGTGGTGGCGACGTTTGGTGGCCATCAATATCTCTTCTACATGCAGTCTCCCGCCAACACAGCGCAGCGAGACGAAATGCTCTTCAAGCAAATGCTGGAGCGTTTCAGATATACGGGCAAATGAGCTAGCGGGCTACACGGCAAGCTACTCCATGGATCCGTGGACGAGCGCGCCGCCGATGAGGGTGGCGGCGACGGGGAGGGCGGCAAGACGGTCGGGCGGGATGGTGAAGGGGTCTTCGGCGAGGATGACGAGGTCGGCGAGTTTGCCGGGGGCGAGCGACCCCTGATGCGCTTCCTGGCCGCCTGCGCGGGCCGCGCCAACGGTGTAGCCCCAGAGCGCCTGGGCGACGGTGAGCGCCTGGTCTGGCAGCCAGGGCGTGCGGTCGGGGGTGGTGTCGTCGCGGCGGTTGACGGCGGCATGGAGCACGCGCAGCGGGTCGCAGGTGTCTACGGGGATGTCGGAGCCGAGGGCGAGCGGGATGCCTGCCTGGCGCAACGTCTGGTAGGCGTAGGCGCGGCGGTGCCGCGCGCCCCAGTGGTGTTCGGCGGTGTCGCGGTCGGCGACGGCGTGGAAGGGCTGGACGGAGGCGGCGACGCCGAGGCGGGCCATGCGCTGGATGTCTTCGGGGGCGGCAAGCTGGACGTGCTCCAGGCGGAAACGGCGAGCGGCGAGGGGGTCGGAAGTTGCGTCGGCGGTGGCGTGGGCGCGGTGGGTGAGGTAGGTTTCGATGCCATCGAGCGCGGTGCGCACGGCACGGTCACCGATGGCGTGGATGGCGACGCCGATGCCGCTGGATGCCGCCTCGGCGACGGTGCGGGCGGTGTCTTCGTCGCTCATGGTGAGCAGCCCACGGCTGGATTGGCCTTCGTAAGGGTCGAGCATGGCGGCGGTCTGCGCGCCCAATGCGCCATCCATGAAGAGCTTGATACCGGCGAAGCGCAGGTAGTCGTCGCCGAAACCTGCTTGCAGGCCGAGCCGGACGGCATCGGCGAGCGATTGGCGGGGGATGTAGAGCAGCATACGCGGGCTGAGCGCGCCTTCGCGGTGGAGGCGCTGCATCAGGCGGAGGCTGCGGTCGCCCTCGATGTTGTGGACGCCGGTGACGCCACGGGCGCGCAGTTCGGCCAGCACGCGGCGCAGTTCGGCCAGCACGGTGTCGTCGTCGGGTGGGACGATGACCTGCTCGACGAGATCGGTGGCGTCCTCGAAGAGCATGCCGTCTGGCTCGCCGTCGGGTCCGCGTCCTATACGCCCGGCGGGCGGGTCGGGGGTGGTGGCGTCTATATTCGCGGCGCGCAGGGCGGCGGAGTTGACCCAGAGGGCGTGATAGGAGTGGTCGCGCAGGGCGACGGGGTGCTTGGGGGCAGCGACATCGAGGCTGGCTTTGGTGGGGAATGCGCCGCCGGGCCAGTGGTTCTTGTTCCAGCTATGGCCCTGTATCCATGCGCCGTTGGGGGTATGTTCCGCGCGCTGGCGCACACGGGCGGCAGCTTCGTCTTCGGAGGGAATGGCGCGCAGGTCTACGGAGATGCGGCCTTCGGCGTACATCATCAGGTGGGTGTGGGCGTCTATGAAGCCGGGGAGGACGGTCTTGCCGCCGAGGTTGAGGGTGTCGGTGAGGGGGCCGGCGAAGGCGCGGATGTCGGCGTCGTCGCCCACGGCAAGGATGCGCCCGGAGGAGCGGTCCACGGCGAGCGCGGTGGCGCGCGGCTGGTCGGGGTTCATCGTGTGGATGGAGCCGCTGAGCAGCAAGAGGATGGGGCGGCGACCGGTGAGCATGGTGATGACGCTGGCTTTCTTGGCGCGCCGCGTGGGCGGCGCTCAGACACTTCGGGGTGAGCATATTCTACCGTATGAATAGGTCCCGGCCAATGTGCGGAGAGAGCGGGAGCAAAAAGGGTGGTTGCATGCGAACGGGCGTCCGCCGGATTGTGCGGGCGTCCGCCGGACGCCCCTACGAACGTGGGGACGTGGTGGACAACTGCCCTCGCTTTCTTGCGCGGGTTGGGGGCGCATGTTACACTGGGCGGCAGTATGCTGGGCAAGGTGGAGGCGAATCATCCGATGTGGAGCGCGTATCTGAAGATGAGTCCGGTGCGTGTGGCGGCGACACGCACACTCGGCACGGTTTCGCGCCGTGCGTATTACGGGCCGCTGGCGCCGCTGCGCGCGGGCAGAATCCGCAAGGCGACGCCGCCCGGCAGGCGATGGGTGCGGGTGCGCAACAGTGTGGCGGGGATCGCGGGCGCGGATGTGGCGCGGGTATATCTGGACGAGGATGGGCGCATTGCGTTGGCGGCGCTGCCCCGGCAGAAGCGCATCTACCTGGGGAGCGAGGTGGCGGGCGAGGTGGTGGATGTGGGGCCGGAGGTGGAGTTCTTGCGCGTGGGCGACCGTGTGGCGTATCAACTGGACGTGTGCTGCGCGACGCGGGATATCGAGCCGCCGTGTGAGCAGTGCGCGGCGGGGAACTATCGTCTCTGTGCGAATCGCTATATGTCTGGGCCGCGCGGGGTGGGCGGTGGCTGGGGTGATGAAATGCTGCTGCATGAGCGGCAGCTTTTTCTCGTGCCAGACACGCTGGCGGATGAGCAGGCAGCGCTGCTGGAACCAGCGGCGATGGCGCTGCATACGGCGCTGCACCATCTACCACAGCCAGGCGAGCAGGTGCTGGTGATCGGCGCGGGCACGACGGGCCTGCTGACGATTCAGGCGCTGCGGGTGCTGGCGCCCAGCGCGACGATTGCCGTGCTGGCGCGGTATCCGTTCCAGGCGAAGATGGCGTGGCAGATGGGGGCGAGCGCACTGCTGGACCCGAAGAAGGACACGGAGGATGTGGTGTCCGCGACGGGCGCACAGCATCTGAAGGGGCGTGGCGGCGCGGAGATGGTGATGGGTGGCTTCGATGCGGTCTACGATACGGTGGGCAGTGCGGAGACGCTGGAACGGGCGTTGCGCTGGGTGCGAGCGGGGGGCGTGGTGGTGCAGGCGGGGATGCATCAGGCGCGGGTACGTGTGGATCTGACGCCGATCTGGCAATCGGGCATTCGGGTTATTGGCGCGGGTGGGCCAGGGGCGGAGAGCTGGCCGGGGGGCGAGGGGTTGGCGGACTGGAGCGGGAGCAGTGGTGGGCGGGTTTCGACGTTTGCTCTGGCGGCGGAATTAATGCGCGAGGGAAAGCTGACGCCGGAACTGCTTGTTACCCATCGGTTTCCGCTGCGCGAGTTGCGGCGGGCAGTTGCTACGGCGCGGAACAAGGCGGAGCATCAGGCGATCAAGGTGCTGCTCGATATTCGCAGTGTGGCGGGATCGGTGACGCACACGACGCTGGCGCCCAGGCGCTCGACGCTGGCGTAGATGTGTGGCATGCGGATGGACGTCGCGGCCATGATGCTGTGTAACCCCTGCGTCGGGTGATGATCGCGCTGTGCAGAAGCATCGCTCCGATGTCTGGCAGGGCACGCTGGCTCACCCTTCGAGTACGCGGCTAACGAGTGCAAAGAGCATCATGACCGCGATTCGCTACTTCTCCGCTTTCTGCTTGTTGTAGGCCTCTACTACCTGCTGCTGAACGTGGCTGGGCACCTCTTCGTAGGAGGCAAGCTCCATCGTGAAGGTGCCACGTCCCTGGGTGATGGAGCGCAGGTCGGTGGCGTAGTGCAGCAATTCGGCCATCGGCGCTTGCGCGGTGATGCGCTGGATGCCGCCGGACGCCGACTCCATGCCCATAATGCGCGCCCGTTTGGTATTGAGATCGGAGTTCACGTCGCCCATGTTGGCTTCCGGCACCTCGATGGTCACATTCATGATCGGCTCCAACAGCACCGGACCCGCCTGCGCTACCGCCTCTTTCATGCCGATGTGCGCGGCGGTCTCGAACGCCTGCGAGGACGAGTCTACCGGGTGGTATTTGCCGTCCACCAGGGCCACGCGCACATGCACCATCGGGCAACCCGCGATGAAGCCCAGCTTGAGCGATTCGGCGACACCCTTCTCGACGCCTGGCACGTATTCCCGCGGCACCACGCCGCCGACAATCTTGTTCTCGAAGACGTAGTTTTGTTCGCTACCCGTCAGCGGCTCAATCTCCAGCCAGATGTCGGCGAACTGACCGTGGCCGCCGGTCTGCTTCTTGTGGCGTCCCTCGGCGCGGGCCTTTTTCTTGATCGTCTCGCGGTACGGCACGCGCCGCTCCTGCTTCAGCACCTCGACGCCGAAGCGGCGCTGGAGCCGCTCGATGGCGATGTCCACGTGCGATTCGCCCATACCGGCGAGCAGTGTCTCGGCGGTTTCGGGGTCGCGCGAGACCACCAGCGTCGGATCCTCTTCGGTGAGCCGTGCCAGTGCGACGCTCATCTTATCCAGGTCGCTCTGCGTCTTGGCGGCGACGGCGGCAGTGAAGACCGGCTTGGGCGTCTGGATCGGCGGCAGTGCGGGCGCATCCTTGGCGGCGAGGGTGTCGCCGGTGTGGGTCTTGCTCAGCTTCACCACCATGCCGATGTCGCCAGCGGGTACTTCCGGCGTTGGCTCTTGCTGCTTGCCGCGCACCGAAAGAATCTGGCCCAGCCGCTCATCGGTGTTCGTGCTGACGTTGAAGGCGTGAGCATCGGATTTGAGGCTGCCGCTATAGACACGGAAGTAGGTCTGCTGGCCCTTCTGCGGGTCTACGATGGTCTTGAAGACGAAGGCGGCGGGCGCATCGCTTTGCGTGCCGGTGGAGCGCGCGGCGGCGCTGGGCGCGTAGTCCACCAGCGCATCGAGCAGCGGTTGGATGCCGATGTTCTTCGCCGTGGAACCAGCCAGCACCGGCACCAGTTCATTGGCGGCGACACCGGCAGCGATAGCCTTGCGTAGCTCAGCTTCGCTCAGATCTTCGCCTTCCAGATACTTCGCCATCAGGTCGTCGTCGCTCTCCACGGCGGTCTCGACGAGCATATCGCGGAGCCGCGCGACACTCTCGCTCATGCTGGCGGGTAGCTCGCCTGGGGTGGCTTTGTCGCCGCTGAAGGCTTTGCCGGAGACGAGGTCCACTACGCCGGAGAGATTGGCCTGCTCGCCCAGGGGAATCGTTAGCGGGACGACGCGCGTGCCGAAGAGGCCGCGCAGGGCGTCGAGGGTGCGTTCGTAGCTGGAGTTTTCGCGGTCGAGCTTGTTGACGAAGATCAGGCGGGGCAGGTCGTGGGCGTTGGCATAGCGCCAGGCCAGCTCGGTGCCGACTTCGACGCCCTTATCGGCGGTGGCGACGATGACGGCGGCGTCGGCCACGCGCAGCCCGGCCATCACCTCGCCCACGAAGTCGGCATAGCCGGGGGTATCGAGCAAGTTGATCTTGGTGTTGCGCCATTCGAGCGGCGCCACCGTCAGATTGATGGACATGCGGCGCTTGATTTCGTCGGGGTCGTAGTCGGAGACCGAACTGCCTTCATCCACCTTGCCGATACGGGTGCCGATGCCTGCGTCAAAGAGCGCCGCATCCACCAGCGAAGTCTTGCCGGAACCGCCGTGCGCGATCAGGGCGATGTTACGAATCTGCTCCGCGCGATAGACGTTCATACGCGACATGGTCCTTTCTCTCGAAGTCTCAACCGAACCTCTCTCCCGGCCCCTCTCCTACAAGGCGAGGGGTGAAGAGAGAGTCTCGCCCATTCCGTATCGTCCGCTCCCTTTCCCTCGTAGGGGAACAGGCCCCCAGTGGGGAACCCCGGGCCGGGGGTTAGGTTGTTCAGCCGGTGGTGACGACGCCCTCCGCCAGATGCGGCGTGAGGTGAACGCCCGGCAGCGGGAAGCGCGTGGCGAGGGCGATGGCGCGCTCACGTGTGGCGGCGACGCTCGCCGGATCGTCGCGCGTGGTGATCGCCTCGTGAATCAGCGCGGCGACCTCGCGCATCTCAGCCTCACCGAAGCCGCGGGTCGTGACGGCGGGCGTGCCCAGCCGGATGCCGCTGGTGCGCACCGGCGGCTCTGGATCGAAGGGGATGCCGTTCTTGTTGGCGGTGATGTGAACCGCTTCCAGCGCCACTTCGGCATCGCGTCCGGTGACATGCAGCGGGCGCACATCCACCAGCATCAGGTGATTATCCGTGCCGCCGCTGACCAGCCGGAAGCCGTGCTCTTGCAGCGCGGTGGCCAGCGTCTGGGCGTTGTCTACGACACGCTGTTGATAGACGGCGAACTCAGGGGTGAGCGCTTCCTTGAAGGCGACGGCTTTGGCGGCGATGGTGTGCATCAGCGGGCCGCCTTGCGTGCCAGGGAAGACGCCCTTGTCAATCTTGGCGGCGAGGTCGGCGGTGCAGAGGATCAGCGCGCCGCGCGGGCCACGCAGCGTCTTATGCGTGGTGGTGGTGATGACGTGGCAGTAGGGCACGGGATCGGGATACAGCCCGACGGCGACGAGTCCGGCGACGTGCGCGATGTCGGCCATGAGCAGCGCGCCCACGCTATCGGCGATCTGGCGGAAGCGCGCGAAGTCGAGTTTGCGTGGGTAGGCGGAGAAGCCCGCGACGATCAGCTTCGGCTGGTGTTCATGGGCCAGCCGCTCTAGCTCATCGTAGTCTATGGTTTCGGTCTCGCGGCTGACGCCATACGAAACGAAGTGGTAGAGCTTGCCGGAGAAGTTGACCTTCGCGCCGTGGGTGAGGTGGCCGCCCTGGTCCAGCGCCATGCCCAGCACCGTATCGCCCGGCTGAAGCAGCGCGAGGTAGACGGCGGCGTTGGCCTGCGCGCCGGAGTGCGGCTGGACGTTGGCGTGTTCCGCGCCGAAGAGTTGCTTGGCGCGCTCGATGGCCAGATTTTCGGCCTGGTCCACGAATTCGCAGCCGCCGTAGTAGCGTTTGCCGGGGAGGCCCTCGGCGTACTTGTTGGTCATCATGTTGGCCATCGTCTCGGCGACGGCGGCGCTGACGTAGTTTTCCGAGGCGATGAGTTCGATGCCCTCGAACTGCCGGAGTTCTTCGCGCCGAATGATGTCGGCGATCTCCGGGTCGGTGGCTTCCAGGTGGCGCATATCCATAGGGTGGCTCTCCGGTTCGAAAAGCCGCGTTGCGCCGGTTGCCTGCCGGCGGGCGGCGAGACACGCACGATAGCCGCGCGCTGGCGGCGCAAGCGCCCTGGCGTGCGGGCGCATCGTGGTAGCACCTAGTATATCATCCCATGGCGTGCGAGGGCTGCGACAGAACGTGGGGATGGTTGCGTGGTCGGTGCGCCTGATATTGCCGAATTGCGCGTCGGGGGTATGGATGGGTGCTCCACAAGTGGCCGGAGTGGCCGCAACCTCGGCCATACATGGCCGGAACACAGAGGTGGTCAACCGACTGTCTACGAACCGTGGAATATTGATGAAGGCGATCTGAAGCCGCTGGCTTTTGCGTATCAGACGCCAGACGCCTGAGTTGGCCTAGATTGCTGCTCATTCGCATCTTTAGAGAAAGTCGGGATGCCAGCCAGCGCCTCGGGCACTGACTGGCATCCGTGGCATACAGATAGGTTGTTAACCCTTCTTTGGCACGCCGACGCAGTTGGGTGGGGAGGAGTATTCCCAGCCGCCGCTATCTGGCTCGACAATGCAGGGGATGGAGGCAGGGCCACCGCTGCCAGAGTTGGGCGGTAGGGTGTTTCCCTTGAGGAACCAGTCGGTCGAGGTGACGCCGTTCGAGGTATAGGTGGCGCGATAGACGCCGGATGGGACGGGGAACTGGATCTTCGGCTGGCCGTTCAGGGCGTAGAGCATGCTGCGATTCCAGATCGGCGCGGCGCCATGCACGCCGTCCACGTGAACCATGGGGGAGTGGTCGTTGTTGCCGACCCAGACGCCCATGGTGTAGTTCATGGTGTAGCCCATGGTCCAGTCGTCGGTGAAGTCGCTGCCGGTACCCGTCTTGGCGGCGGCGGGCCAGGCATTGGGGGACGACCAGTTGTGACGGCGCATCTGAGCGCATTCGTAGCCTGGGTTGTTCGGATCGTTGTAGGGATCCAGATACAGGAAGCTGCAGCCACCGAAGTCGCCAGCACGTGAGGCGTTGTCGCTGAGGATGTTGGTGATGAGGAAGGCGATGCGCGGGTCCATCACCTGCACCGGCTGTGGAACGTGGTACTGGAAGAGCACGTTGCCGTTGGAGTCGGTGATCGAGTTGATGGCGTGGAGCGGGATGTATTTGCCATAGTTGGCGAAGACGGTGTACGCCTGGACCATGTCAATTGGGTGAACTTCGAGCGTGCCCAAGACGCTGGATAGGACGAGGTCATTGTTCCAATCGCGGACGCCCATGCGCTTGAGATTGGTTCCCACGTCTTGAAGTCCCGCGAACTGCATCACCTTGATGGCGGGAATATTGAGGGACCATTGCAGTGCGGTGCGCAGGGTAATCTCGCCGGCGAACTCGTTCTTGGTGTAGTCCAGGGGCTTGTAGGGCGGAATGCCAGGGCCGATGTAGAAGGCGGTGGGCATATCCGAGATGGTCATTGCCGGGAACCAGCCCTTCTCGAAGGCGGTGGCGTAGACGATGGGCTTCATCGAGGAGCCAGGGCCGCGGTAGCCCTGGGTGGCGACATCGAACTGGCCATCGAACTTGGTGCTGTTGTAGTTCACGCTGCCCATCAGCACTTTGATGTCGCCATTGTGCTGGTCGGCGAGGACGGCAGCGGCGTTGGTGGCGTGCGCCTCGCACATGACGTAGCCCGCGTAGCCGGTTTTCTCGCTGCAACTGCTGATGTGTGTCTGGGCAATCTTCTGCACCTGATTTTCCAGGTCGAGGTCGAGGGTGGTGTAGACGTTGAGGCCGGAGCGCGAGAGATTGAGCTGGCCGTTGCCGACCATCTGCGCCAACTGCTGGATGACGTAGTTGACGAAGTGGGGGGCAAGGTTGGGGTTCTGGCGAGCGGGGTGGAAGAAATTGGGCTGGCCGGCCTCTTCCCACGCGGCCTCGGCCTGCGCTTTGGTGATGTAGCCGTTGGCGATCATGGCGTTGAGGACGAGACTCTGGCGCTGGCGCGCGACATCGAAGTGCTTGAGGGGGTCGTTGAGGTCAGGGTTCTGGGGCACACCGGCGAGCATGGAGGCCTGGGCAAGATCGAGGTGTTGCGCGGCGGTCATGCCGGTGCTGGGGTCGTCGGTGTAGTTGAAGTAGTATTGCGCGGCGGCGTCTATGCCGTAGGCGGTGTCGCTATAGCCGATGGAGTTGAGGTATAGCTCTAGGATCGCCTGCTTGGAATAGGTGCCCTGAGTGGTGATGCCGATGGAGAGGATGGCCTCGCGGAGCTTACGCACGTAGTCGGTTGAGTTATCGTGGAGCAATTGCTGCTTGATAAGCTGCTGGGTGATGGAACTGCCGCCCTGGGTGACGTCGCCCTGCTGATAGTTGGCGAGCGCCGCGCGGATGATGGAGGTGTAGTCCACGCCGTTGTTGACCCAGAAGTCTTTGTCTTCGATGGCGGTGGTGGCGTTGATGACGGTGATGGGGATGTGGGCGATAGAAATGCTATGCTGGAAGCCGTTGTCGCGCAGTTCGTAGAGCAGGGTACCCTTGGAGTCGTAGATGCGCATGCTGTCTTGCGAGGTGACTTCCTGACGCAGGCCGTTGATCTGCTGTATCTCGGATTGATAGTAGGATGCGGCAGCGCCAAAGGTGGCGGTGGAGACGGTGACGATGAGCAGCAAGAGCAGGGCGGCGGTGGCCCAGGCGGCGCGCGCAAAGGTGGCGGCGCGAGTGGCCTGTCGGGCGCGTGCGCCGCGCCGCACGAAGAGGGTATAGTGGCGGCGGCGGCGCTGGAAGCGCCGCGCTTCGGGTGTGAGGGGGATACGGCCAAGCGCGGCGCCAGGCAGCGAGGGAGATGCGGCCACAGCCCAGTCGCCTGCGTCCGCCACTGGGAGCGGTGGAGAAAGCGGTGCGACGGCGTCGCTGGCGCCGTTGTGCGCGGCGGCGGTGGCGGAGGCGCCGTCGCTGACGCCGTCGTTGGCGCGCACGGAATGTTCGATGACGGTGGGGATCTCGTCGGGCGAGACGGCAGGCTCGATGACGGTGGGTACCTCATCGGGCGACGCGGCAGGTTCATCGGTGGATGGACTGCTGTGCGCGTCTGTTTCGTGGCTCGTCTGCGCGGCCAGGTCTTGTGCCTGGTCTTGGTCTTGCGCGTGGTCTTGCGCGTCTTCCCGCCCCTGCTGATCGGAGACCGGCTGCGCGTTGTCGTCGCGCTGCTCTGGCTCTTGCGACTCAAAGGACGACGTACTTCCTGTCGTGTCCACGACTGCTGCCCTCCATAAATGATTCCGCGCTGCTACGCAATTTTACGTGACTCCACTGTGTACTATGACGATGGAGTGGCGAAGAATCGCGCAGAAAGTAGTAGGATTGGTATGCTTTGCTGGCTCAGCCCCGCACACCATCCAACCGAATACAACGCGCCAGCCTGTGCAAAAGTTTCCGGGAAGCGACCTTTGGATAGCACACGTGCGCGCATGAGACATTCCGCACGACGCATGCCGACCCGCCAGGATGCCGCATGGAGTAGAACGTTCCAGCGCGTCATCGGTACCGGACTTCTAGGATACACCTACCTGTCACGCGGGGCTGTGAGCAGATTCACAGCACGCGGGAGTGATGGGCGGTTTGCCGCAGCGTGCGGATGCCGGTACAATGGGCGATGGGGCGGGCGGTTGAAACCGCGCCTGGATGGCGTGCCGCCACGAAACCCGCCTGCGCGGGTTTGACAGCGAGCGCGCAACCTGTGTCTTATCATCGCAGCATGGGGGCGATATGTCCGCAGGCGTTTGTAAATATTCTGTAACGATGGGTGTGGCGCGCAATGAGCGTTTGGTCGGGCGCGGGTGATGGCTACGCCGACGAGTACGATTGGGCAACAATGATAGTGGGCGAATGAGTCAGGCGTGAGTAGGCTGGAGTAGGAATGAGCAATCTGGTGAGTGTTCGTAAGGCGCAGATGTTTCGAGGCAATACGGCTGTGCCGCGCTGGCTGGGGGCGACGGTGGGGTGTGTGCTGGTGTGGGCGGTGTTGCTGGCGCTGCCGAGGAATGCGGGCACGGAGTTGCTGGCGGGGCTGGCGGTGGTGGTGGCGGCGGGGGTCTCGCCGCTGGCAGGGCTGTGTCTGATTCCGTGGTCTGCCGCGTTTGGGAGCCTATTTACGGTGACGCTGCACGGCTTTAATGTGTCGCCAACGGAGTTGTTGATTGCGGGGCTGGTGGTGTCGTGTGGGGTGCGGTGGCTACGCGAGCAGGGAGGTGTGCGCGATGCGGTGGCGGGAATCCAGTGGCGGACGCTGCCGGAGCGGGTATGGGTGGCAATGCGGACGCACCGGCTGTATGCGGCTGTTTTCGGGACGTTGTTGCTGTATTTGGGGGTGATCGTGCTGTCGCTGTTGGTGGCGAGCGATCGTGCGGCGACGGTGAAGGAGATCATCAAGTGGGCTGAGGTGGTGGTGGCGTTGGCGCTGGGGGTGTGGGTGCTGAGAAGGAGCGCGGCGCGGGTGCGGATCGTCGCGTGGGCGATGATTGCGGCGGGGGTGGCGGAGGCGCTGGTGGGCTACGCGCAGTGGGCGCTCTCGCCGGGGGGAGCATCGAGCGCGGAGGCTGGGCGAGTGTTTGGCACGTTCGGCCAGCCGAACCCGTATGCGGGCTACTTGAATCTTTCGCTGCCCATTGCGCTGGCGCTGGCGCTGTTCGGCGAGGATGCGCGCGAGCGGTGGGTGGCGGGGGCGGCGAGCGTGCTGCTGCTGGGCAGCGAGTTTTTCTCGGCGTCGCGCGGCGGTGAGATCGGGCTGGCGGCGGCGTTGGTGGTGTTGCTGGCGGTGGGGCTGCGGCGCGAGTGTGTGGTGGCTCTCGTGGGGGGAGTGGGGGTCGCGGTAGTGGCGATTGGGGTGGGGACGCATCTGATACCGCAGTCCGTGGTGGATGCGGCGCTGCGGCCACTGCGGCTGAACGGTATTTCGCTGGACGCGCCGGTGACGAACGCGAACTTCTCGACGATGGAGCGGCTGGCGCACTGGGTGGCGGGACTGCGGATGTTCCGGGCGCACCCGCTGCTGGGGGTGGGGGCGGGGAACTATGACGCGGCGTATGCGCAGTTTGCGACGAATCTGAGCGTGTGGCCGGAGAGCCTGGGGCACGCGCACAACTATTACATCAATGTGGCTGCGGAGACGGGGGCGCTGGGGTTACTGGCGTTTCTGGCGGCGAGTGGGGCGATGCTGTGGCTGGGCTGGCGGGCGACGAGGGCGACGAGGGCGTCCACCGGACGCCCCTACGGAGGGGTGGCGGCGGGTGACGCGGGCGCGGGCATGGGGATGGGCGCGGGAGTGCCGGTGCGGGCGCTGGCGCTGGGGCTGTTCGCGGCGCTGGTGGCACTGATGGTACACAATCTGACGGATAATCTGTTTGTACACGATATGGAGACGCAGGTGGCGCTGTGCGTCGTATGCTTGCTGTGTCTGGCGGGCTATGGGCACGACGGGATGTGAGTGGGGTGTGCTATGCTGTGCGAGGCGCTCAGCCGTAGATCACGATCAGCAGCGAGGTGGGGTTCACCATCATGCGAGTAGCTTTTAACGCACTCTTTCTTCAGGAGCCGCGAACGGGAACGGGGCGGTATACCTATAATCTGCTGCAATCGTTGGGACGTGTGGATGGTGTGAATGAGTATGAGGTGCTGAGTCCGAGGACGCCGGAGGTGGCGCCGGAGACGCCGTCGAGCTTCCATTGGGATACACCGCCGGTGGGAAAGCTCAACCGTGGTGGGGAGAATATCGAGAAGGTCGTGTGGGAGCAGCGCGGTTTTCCGATGGCGGCGAAGCGGAGTGGCGCGCGGGTGATGCATGTGCCGCATTTCGCGCCGCCGCTGCGCGCGTATGGGATTCCGGTGATCGTGACGGTGCATGACGTGATTAATTTGCGGCTGCCGCTGTACCGGGCGTCGCCACAGGCACGGGTGTATAGCCGGTTCGTGACGTGGGGAGCGAAACGCGCGACGCTGCTGGTGGCGGTGTCGGAGCACGCGAAGTGCGACATCATCGAACTGCTGGGGGTGAGCGAGGAGCGGATACGGGTGATTCGCGAGGCGCCCGCCGGGCAGTACCGCCCGGTGCAGGATGCCACGCGGCTGCGCGAGGTGCGCGAGAAGTACGATCTGGGCGAGCGCTACGTGCTGAACGTGGGCGGGCTGGATCAGCGCAAGAATATCGCGGGGCTGATCGGCGCGTTCGCGGCTGTGTATCACGAGATAGGCGATGCGGATCTGCAACTGTTCATCGCGGGGAATCAGAAATTGCTGGGCAGCGGTCCGCTGTTCCCGGACTGGCGTCCACTGGCGGTGACGTTCGGGGTGGCGAACCAGATACGCTGCGAGCCGGTGGATGAGGCTGATCTGCCCGCGTTGTATAGCGGCGCGGCATGCTTCGCTTTCACGTCGCTGTACGAAGGCTTCGGGCTAACGCCGCTGGAGGCGATGGCCTGCGGGACGCCGGTGGTGTGCTCGGATCGCACGTCGCTGCCGGAGGTGGTGGGCAGCGCGGGGCTGCTGGCCGATCCGGCGGATGTGGACGGCTTCAGCGCGGCGATGCTGCGGGTGCTGACATCGGCTGAGACGTATGCTGATCTGCGAGCGCGTGGGCTGGCACGGGTGAAGCAGTTCAATTGGGATCAGGTGGCGGTGGAGACGAGCGCTCTCTACGCCGAAGTGACGGGCACGAAGCGGGACTAGCGAGCGAGAGGAGCGGGCGGTTGAAACCGCGCCTGGATGGCCTCCGGCCGCAAAACCCGCCTACGCGGGTTGGGAGCGGGGATGTCAACGCTAATTGGCTCTGCGGCATGAAATGCCGCGGGTAATCCAGCCGCGACACGGGCGACGGACAGAACAACGACGCGATAGATGATGATAGGAGAGGAGCGGAGCCAGAGGCATGCGTGTGGTCATCGTTTCCAAGACGTTCGTCGCGGATACCGCGCAGCGGCAGCTTGAGTGGCTGGCGCGGATGCCTGGCATCGAGTTGACGCTGATTACGCCGCCGGAGTGGCGCTCGGATGATGGGCGGCTGCTGCCGTTCACGCCGCGCTTCGTGAAGGGCTACGAGGTGCGACAACTGCCGGTATGGTTCAATGGCCACTATCACTTCTATCTGTATCGTGGTCTGCGGCGGGCGATTCGCGAATTACGCCCGGAGATCGTGCATATTGACGAGGAGCCGTACAATCCGGCGGGGATGCAGGCGCAGCGGGCGGCGGACGCGGTGGGCGCGCGGTCGGTCTTCGTGGCGTGGCAGAACATCGCAAGAAGCTATCCAGCGCCGTTCGCGCGGATGGAGCAGTTTAACTATCAGCATACGGCGCATGTCATTGCGGGGAATGCCGCCGCTGGCGAGGTGGTGCGAGCGAAGGGTTACGCGGGGCCGCTGTCAGTGTTCTCGGTGCATGGGGTGGACCCGGAGATTTATCATCCGCAGCCGCATACGCGCCATGATGACGAGTTTGTGATCGGCTATATCGGTCGGCTGGTGCTGTATAAGGGCGTGGGGCTGCTGATCGAGGCGTTGCGGGATCTACCGCCGCGCTGCACGCTGCATCTGCTGGGCAGCGGACCAGATGAGGCGGGGCTGCGGAAGATGGCGGCGGAGCAGGGTGTGGCGGAGCGGGTGCGTTTTCTGCCGGCGGTGCCCGCGACGGAGGTGCCGGGGGCGCTGGCGGGGATGGATGTGCTGGCGCTGCCGTCGCTGACGCAGGCAAACTGGAAAGAGCAGTTTGGGCGGGTGCTGGTGGAGGCGATGGCCTGCGAAGTGGCGGTGGTGGGGTCGGATTCGGGGGAGATTCCGCGGGTGATTGGCGATGCGGGGTTGATCGTGCCGGAGGGGGATGCGCAGGCGCTAGGCGCGGCGCTGCGGCGGCTGGCGGATGATGCGGGGCTGCGGCGGATGTATGCGGGGCGCGGGCGCGAGCGTGTGCTGGAGCAGGCGACGCAGGAGCAGGTGGCGCGCAAAATCGCGGGGGTGTATGGTGAGGTGATGGCGGCGGCGGCGAAGTGAGGGCGAGTAAGGAGGCCAGTTGCCGATGTCTGCTCTTCGTCTCAAGCCGGATGACGCGGTAGATTTGCATATTCATACGATGTATAGCGATGGGCACTGGCAGCCAGTGGAGTTGTTCGGCTATCTGGCGGGCGCGGGGTTTCGGCTGGTGGCGGTGACGGACCACGACCGGGTGGACCGGCTTGCGGAGATGCGGGCGCTGGGGGAGTCGCGGGGGATTGTGGTGCTGCCGGGGGTGGAGATGACGACGAACTGGCAGGGCAAGACGCTGCATCTGCTGTGCTATGGCGGGGATCTCGCGGGGGGTGCGCTGGCGCGGATGGCTGAGGCGACGGTGGAGGGGATGCGCGAGAATACACGCGAGGTGTATGCAGAGCTTGAGCGGCGCGGCTACATCTTTGGGCGGCGGGAAGAGGTGTTGGCGGGGCAGGGTGGGCAGGCGCTGCGCCCGGTAGATAACGCGCGGCTGCTGCTGGCGCATGGGCATGTGGCGACGATGGCTGAGGCGCTGGTGTTGATTGCGGATGCGGGGTATCGCATCGTCTCGGCGCCAGTGGCGGATGCGGTGGCGGCGGCGCAGGCGGTGGGGGCGGTGGCGCTGGTGGCGCATCCGGGGCGGCAGGATGGTGAGATTCCACGACACACGCCGGGGGAACTGGCGGAGATGCTGGCTAGCGCGCCGTTCGATGGGGTGGAGGCGTATTATCCGCTTCACAGCGCGGAGCAGGTGAAGGCGTATGAGGGATTCGCTCATGAGCGGGGGCTGCTGGTGAGCGCTGGCTCGGACTCGCATGGTCCACGGCAGCGGCTGCCCATTGCGTACCGGGCGGGAATGGTGGCGGCGCTGCTGGGGCGCTGCGGTGTTGAGGTGGAGGGAACCTAACCCCCGGCCCCTTCCCTAAGAGGGAAGGGGAGCAGGCCGCGCCGTGTGCGGACCCAATGAGGGAAGGGGAGCCAGTACACCACCACGTGGCGCGGTTCGGCGGCGCTCGCGCAGGGAGACGAGTCCGTTTCCGCAACCTGTTTGCCTGCTTGTCGAAAACGCAGCCAGTACCAGCGTCCTAGCCCCTATGGTGTATCAACAGGTCGAAATATTGTTTTAGATGGATTGTTCTAGATATATGTTCTAGGAGACGTGGGCCGCCCCTCGTGGCTCTCGTCTCTCGGCCTGGCGGAGTCGTCTGGACACGTCTGTCGCTTCCCACTGGTTGCTCCAGCGTGGGTACTCTACTCAAGCGGGAAGCGGAGACCGTTGGCCCTGAGTGCAGTGACGAGGAGAGGTATAATGAAATTTCTGCTCACGTCCTCTGGTATCAGCAATACGAGCATCCACAACGCGCTGGTCGAGCTTCTGGGCAAACCGATTACTGAGTCCAGCGCCCTGATCATTCCCACCGCGATCTACCCTTTCCCTGGCGGTGCTGGCATGGCATGGCGGGCGATCTGCGGAGTGGCCAAAAGCCCCTTGTGCGGATTGGGCTGGAAGTCGTTGGGCGTGCTGGAGCTGACCGCGCTGCCCAGCATTGATGGCGAAGCTTGGATCCCCATGATCCAGGAGACTGACGCCCTGCTGGTTTGGGGCGGCGACCCGCTGTATCTGAGCCACTGGATGCGACAGTCGGGACTGGCAGACCTGTTGCCGTCGCTGCGGCGCGAGATGGTCTACGTGGGGGTGAGCGCCGGGAGCATGGCGACGGCCGCCACCTTCGGCGAGACTTACCTTGATCCGCCCAGGGGCAGCGGTGAGGCGGTCACGTCGGAAGACATCGTGTTCGCCACACCCCAGGGAGACATCAGCAGGATCTTGGTTACGGCTCAGGGAGTGGGACTGGTGGACTTTGCGTTGATTCCGCACCTGGATCACGAGGATCACCCGGACGCTTCCCTGGCCAGCGCAGAACAGTGGGCCGCGAGGCTACAAGTACAGGTACCCGTGCCAATGTACGCGATTGACGATCAGACCGCCATCAAAGTCGTTGACGGAGCCGTCGAAGTCATTTCCGAGGGGCATTGGAAACTGTTTGTCTCTTAGGATGCTCTATGTACGTGTCTAACAGCATATTTGGCATGGCGTCAGAGATGTTGTCCTATGCGCGTCAACAAGTGACGAATCATCGCTAGCTCGATGAGTGTGTCGCTCCTTTGGACTTTGCGTTCGTAGTCGCGGCTTCACCGCCGGTAGCGCAGATGTGGAGTGAGGATGCGCTATAATGCCGGTAGTCGCGAGCGGGCGGCTGGGCTGGCGGGCGATAAGAAAGGCTGAGGGGCGACCGCATGACGCTGGAGGATCTTGCCCGCAAGGCGCGTATCGTGGAGGATGCGTGGTGCGCGGCGTGGGCGTCACTGGGGGCGCTGTCTGCTATCCCGCGCACCTTCGCGGATGATACGCCGGATTTTCTGCGGGTGTATACCCCAACGCAGCAGGAGATGCTGCTGAATATTGTTCTGCGCTATCGCAGCGCGGAACCGGTGACGGCGGCGAGCATCGAGCGCGTGATTGCGCCGTACCGGAAGCACCGGTTGCCGTTTCAGTGGTGGCTGACGCTGGGAAGCGATCCACCGGGACTGCGCGAGCACTTGCATGCGCTGGGCATGCGAAGCTGGGGCGGGGCGACGGCGATGACGCTCGACTTCGCGGGGTGGGAGCCGCGCTACCATGCGTCCGCGCCGGATGTGACGTTGGCGCAGGCGAACACGGCCCAGGATACGCAGGCGGTGTTGCGTGTGATCTGCGATGTGTTCTATGTGCCGGAGCGACCGATGGCGCGGTGGACGACGGAGAATCCAGCGTTTCAGGTGTATCTTGCGCGGCTGTCGGGGCGGCCGGTGTCGGCGCTGGCGACGATGTGGCACGAGGGCGTGGTGGGGGTCTATCATGTGGCGACGCTGCCGATGGCGCGGCGGCGGGGGATTTCGGGAAATCTACTGCTGCTGGCGCTGCGCGAGGCGCGTGAGGCGGGTTGTGCGCTGGCCTCGCTGACGGCGACGGCGGAGGCGCGGCATCTGTACGAGGAGCTTGGGTTTGCGAGTTGCGGGATGATGGAGCAGTGGTCGCCGGGGTATGACCTGAACACCATGCTGACGGCCGGCAACCGGAAGCGCCCACTCTATAACAGTCCAGCGTAAGCATACGGAGGCAATATGGCAGAGAAGGTGCTTTCGATGGCAGAGGCGATCCGGCGCTATGTGCCGGATGGCAGTAGTGTGGCGCTGGGATTGGCGCTGGAGCCGCTGATACCGTTCGCGGCGGGGCATGAGTTGATCCGCCAGCAACGGCGGGATCTGACATTGATCGGCCCGATTTCGGATATTTTATTCGACCAGCTTATCGGCGCGGGATGTGTGGGGCGGGTGAAGGCGGCATGGGTGGGCAATGTGAGCGAGGGGCTGGGGTATAATTACCGGCGCGCGACGGAGCAGGGCATACCACGGGGGCTGGAAGTGGAGGATTACAGCAATTATAGCGTTGGGCTGGCGCTGCTGGCCGCCGCGCTGGGTGTGCCGTATATCCCGATGCGGTCGCTACTGGGCAGTGACATCGCACGCGACCATCCGGCGATACGTCCCGCGCCGTCGCCGCTGGATGGCACGCCAACACTGCTGGTTCCGGCGTTGCAGCCGGATGTGGCGATTGTACATGTGCAGCGGGCGGATGCCGAGGGGCGGGCGCACGTGTGGGGTGGGTTGGGCGTCTGCGAGGAGGCGGCGCTGGCGGCGCGCGGGGTAATCTATACGGCTGAGGAGATTGTGCCGTCTGAAGTGATTCTGAGCGACCCAAACCGGGTGCTGGCGCCGGAGATGAAGACGCTGGCAGTGGTGCATGCGCCGGGGGGCGCGCATCCGTCGCCGGTGCAGGGCTACTATAACCGCGACCATGCGGCATTTGCGGAATATCATGAGCGCTCGCGGACGGCTGAGGATTTCGCGGAGTGGCTGCGCGAGTGGGTGATGGGGCAGCCGGACCGGGCGAGCTATCTGGCGCACCTGGGGGACGAACGCTGGCGTAGCTTGCGGGCGCGTGAGCAGCGGCTGGCCGCGCCGGTGGACTACGGCTACTGAGATGTTTGGGAGGGAGCGTTATGAGCACAGCAGCCGGTGAGTATACGCCGCAAGAGTTGATGGTGGTTTGCGCGGCGCGGCAGATCCGCGACGGCGAGGTGGTGTTCGTGGGGATGCGGCTGCCGCTGATCGCCTTCGCGCTGGCGAAGCGGACGCATGCGCCGACGGCGGTGGGATTGTTCGAGAATGGGTTGGTGCGCGATACACCATCGCCGGAGTTGCTGCTGACGATGGGGGATGCGCCGAACATCTTGGGGGCGGAGTGGGCGACGCGGACGGTGGCGCTGATGGGGCTGCTGGCGCAGGGCTGCGCGCAGCTAGGATTCGTGGGTGGCGCGGAGGTGGACCGTTTCGGGAATCTGAATACGTCGTATGTGGGCAGGCGTGAGCATCCGACGGTGAAGCTGCCGGGGAGCGGTGGGGGCGCGGATATCGCGTCGCTGGCGGGGCGGCTGGCGATCATCATGGCGCATGACCGCAAGCGTTTCCCGGAGCGGGTGAGCTATGTCACGAGTCCGGGGTATGGCGATGGCGGTGACTGGCGAGAGCGGGTGGGGCTGCCACGCGGGGGTCCGGCGGCGGTGATTACGACGCTGGCGGTGTTGGGTTTCACGGATGATACGCATGAGATGGAGTTGCGGTCGTGGCATCCGGGGGGCAGTCCTGAGGGTGTGCGGGCGCAGACGGGGTGGGATCTGCGGGTGGCGGCGGATGCGACGGAGACGCCTGCGCCGACGGCGGATGAGTTGCGTATCATTCGGGAGTGCGACCCGCAGGGGTTTTGGACGCGGTGAGATAGCCATGTGGTATGTGGGGAGTTGCATTGCGAGCGGTGGTTGTGGTATGGTTAGACGCGCCGGAAGTGAAAGCTTCCGGCATATTCCGGGATCGTCTAGTGGTAGGACAGCTGACTCTGGATCAGTCAACCGTGGTTCGAATCCACGTCCCGGAGCTAATCGAGCAGGTGGCGCAAGGCTGGTGATATGCCAGCCTTTTTTCGTACCCGCAAATGTGATGCATGGAGCCGAGAGCGCGAACAGATACCGCACTGAAATCGCGAGAGGTTCGATGGAAATGCAGCAGGTTCAGCGTCAGGCAACGGTGATGTTTAGTTCGCTCCTCGGTGAGGCTGCTCCGCTGGATTTCCTGGTCGCAGCATCAAAGGATACTGATGCCGAGGTGCGTAAACTGGTGTGTATTGCCTTGCAAAGTTTAGCACACCGGGCGAATCCTGACTGGCTGATCCCATTGCTTGGGGATCGCGAGGCTGAGGTGCGGCGTTACGCAGAGGAAGCGCTCATTCCGTATGGCAATCGCGTGCCGCTTGAGGCCGTCCTTCACGCGCTGGTTGAGCGGGGTGTGGATTTCGAAGACCCGCTGGCCCAGGTGCTAGGGTCGTTCAAGGAGGATTTCCCGCGCAGTGTGTTGGAGCGTCTGGCCGAATCGCAGGGTGAGGTCGCTGCGGTCATTCTCGGCGAATTGGGAACTGCGGCCCCAACTGATCTGCTCGATGCGCTGTTGGCAGTCCCATTTAGCGAAAGCACTCGTCCAATGCGATTTGAGGCCCTCTTGGCAGCGAAGAAGCTGAAAAGCTCACAGCTCGCTCCGAGATTGGCTGCCATCATGCGGGATGAGCAGGACTTCAGTCGTTTCTCCGCTGCGGCTGCTTTGGGTGCGATTGGAGATCCTGTGTACATGCCGGAGATACTCGCATTGCTCCCGATCGCAAAGCCATTGGATTTCAGCGATGTTGCCGATGGACTGTCGGGCTTTGGCGAGCAGATGCCGGTTGATGAGATGGTGGAGTTTATCCTGGCCTATCCGTCAGACGGCAACGAGGACATCGGCGACCTGCTTGATGCTCTCCGATTTGCTGGAAAACATACGCCGTATGAATTTCTGGTGTCCTATGTTCAAGACGCGGACAGAGATCCAGAAGCGCGAGGGGCTGCGGCAAAGGCCCTCGCATCGTTTGCTGGCGCGGGCCTGACAACGACGCAACAGTATGATTTCGCACTTCACGTGCTCATTGAATTGCTCCAATCAGAAGGCGATCCTCTGTTTCGTCACTCCGTTGCTTACTGCCTTGGCTTAATCAAGGATCCTATTGTACTTGAACCGTAGATGGCGGTTACCTCCGCAAATGATGAAAGTAGTCTGGTTGCAATTCATGCAGCGCAAGGATTGTATCTTTTGGCGATGGCCGGGGTGCATGCGCCGGTCGAGATGTGGAAAACAGTGCTCGACCACACGTCAGACATGCGGCGCAAATTTGCCATTCTGGCTCTCGGTAGCCGCGAGGATGCGCCGTCACAATTATTGCTTGACTATTTTGCTGATCCTCATCTCACGGAGTTGGTGCATGAACAACTTCTCCTGCATCCGACGTCCAATGTGTTCGACCTGGCTAAGCATCACCTAGCAAATCTTGCCCAGGAGGGCAATGACCAGCTCGGCCCTGCGGCACGCAAAGCGCTGACAGTTCTTGAAGGGTCAAGGAACCGTGGTCGCTGATAAGATGTACGGAGCGGCGAGCAGCGGGCTATTCAGCTATCATTGCGGATGGGCCGCTAGATGCCGGAGATCGCAGATTGAGCCAGGTGAGGGGAGGGCAGTATGGGAAGCGACGATATACTGACGCGGTCCGCGCCGCCTGCTGATGCGCGGATACACTATGGAACGGATGAGTGGCAGTTCGGCGATCTGCGGCTGCCGAGCGGGGCGGGGCCGCATCCGCTGGTGATCGGCATCCACGGGGGGTACTGGCGGGCGCGGTATGGGTTGGAGCATTTCGGGCACGCCTGCGCGGCGCTGACGGCGGAGGGCTATGCGACGTGGAATATCGAGTATCGGCGGATTGGGAATACTGGCGGGGGCTGGCCAGGGACGCTGCTGGATATGGCGCGGGCGGCGGATTACGCGCGGACGCTGGCGGAGAGCTATCCGCTGGACCTGAGCCGTGTGGTGACGGTGGGGCATTCAGCGGGTGGGCATTGCGCCTGCTGGCTGGCAGGGCGGCGGCGTATCGCCGCCGATAGCGCGGTGTATGTGGATGATCCTTTGCCGCTGCGAGGGGCGATGGCGCTGGCGGGTGCGCTGGATCTGCGGCGGGCGTGGGAACTGCGGTTGAGCGAGGGGGTGGTGGGCGATTTTCTCGGCGGGACGCCGGAGGAGTATCCCGACCGGTATGATGCGGCGTCGCCCTTCGCGTTGCTGCCGCTGGCGGTGCGCCAGACGCTGGTGCATGGCACGGCTGATGAGGATGTGCCATATGGCATGAGCGCGGAGTACGCGGCGCGGGCACGGGAATTGGGGGACGCGGTGGAATTGGTGACGCTGCCGGACGTGGGACATTTCGAGTTGATAGACCCACAGGCGAAGGAGTGGGCGGCAGTGGTGGAGGCGGTACGGCAGATGGTGGGATGATGGCGCGGTGGGTTTGCGGTGGTGGGGATGGGCGCGGTACGCTGAGGGGAACGCGGCGCGAGTATACTAGTGTGTGCCGCGCTACATCGCTGGTTGGAGGTTTGCATGCGATGGTTTCTCAGGCTACCGGGGTCGCTGCGCTATATGTTCATTGTGTCGGCGCTGGTGCTGGTGGTCGCGATAGTTGAGATTGCGCGCGGTGATCTGTTCGGATGGGTTGTCGCGGGTATCCTGCTGGTCTATATGCCGCTGATTGTTCTCAGCGCACGAGCAAGGAACCAAGGTGGTGATGCCCGCTATCTGCCGCCGGACCGCGACCGCGAGTGGCCGGGGGTGAACAAGGCGAATGGCGCGCATCCGGTGGATGTGGAGCGCCCTGCTGAGCCACCCGCGCTGCCTCCGGATGGGCATTGAGGCGCACTGTGGCTATGAGGCGCTGGCGGGCAGCGATATGCCGAAGATGTCTTGCGTGTCGCCGCAGATGAGCGCGGGCGATGCTGTGCTTGCGGTGGCGCAGAATAGAACAAGGATACGCCACCGCGCGGGATATTGTTGCTAGCAGTCAGAGATGGGGTCGTCGGGGCGGAAGGTGGCCAGGATGCTGTCGTGGGTCTGCTGGACGGATTGAGGCTGGGTGGCGTCGAGGGTGTCGAGGGTGAAGTTGACGCCTTTGCTATCGAGGAAGGCCCAGGTGCGATGCACGCCTTCACCGACCGAGTATTTCATGGAGATGCCAGCGAGGGTCGTTGGTGTGCCGGTAAGCTGGCAGATGGATTGTAGCTGCGACTGGGTATAGCCGTATGCCTCGGTGACAGTGACGTTGCCGGGAGATTGCGTGGAGGCGAGGATGACGCCGCCGCCCATGAGGCCGGTTTGCGCGGGGCTGGTAGTGATGGACCAGCCAGGTGGGTAGGCGATGGTGAAGTGCGCGCCGCTGTAGACTTGCCAGCCGGACGGGACGTTGGTGGGGGTGGGCGGCCCTGGAATGGGGGTGGCAGTGGGGGGAAGGGTTGCGGTTGGCTGCGGCGCGCTGGTATTTGTCGGGCCGGCGCCCGCAGACGCCTGGCCGCATGCGGTGGCAAGGCAGAGCATCAGGGCACAGAGGCCGAGAACGAGCATACGTCGAATCAAGAGATCCCTCCTCGGATGGTGCTGTGACGCAAATATGTTGGGAAGACATCACATGATGCGATGTCTTCCCGTCAAGAGAATCAACCTGCCGTGAGACGACAATTACTCACAGGGTGAGCCTGTCCCGGATGCCTTCTGGTAGAGGACCATCACGTTCAGGTAGTCACCAGCGTAGGCGCTCATCTGGACCTGGACGCCATTCCACGGGTCGTTGATGTAGTAGTTGGCTTCGTTGTGAGAGCCATCGCCGTAGACAACGACGAAGAAGTGCGTCTGGTTGCAGGTGCTGCCATCATAACAGATGCCCACAATCACTGGCCATCCTGACTTCAGGTAGCTATCGAGGGTGGACCAGGAGAAGCCCGGCCTGCTGATGAAGTTGGTGGTGTACCTATCGCAGCCGGGGCCGTTGGGTGGATTGACCTGCGCGCCATACCAGTTGAGGCCATCGGCATAGCCCCACGGACTCAAGCAATTGTTCATGCCACGCGGATCGCCAACGGTCGAGCCGTTGTAGTCGAAGAGCATGGTCAGTGAAGTGAGCGCACAGCCATAGCCGCCGATGGACTGGTTGGCGGACTTCATCAGGTCGTTGGAGTAGTACTGGTTGTTCTGCGCGTAAATCGGAACGTTCCAGCAGCCGGGGCCATAGTAGCACATGGGCTGAACACTATCATGTCCGGGCGTGACGGGGCAGTCGGGCTGAGTTATTGCGCTCGCAGTGCGCGCACCGGTGGCAAGGGATACCGTCCATTGCGTCTTCGGTGTGTAGGCGCTGTCAAAGAAGGTAATGGATTTACCATCCGCCGACCAGGAGGGCGCTTTGTTCATGCGGCCTTCGAAGCTGTAGTGGGTGAGGGCGCCACCAGTCATGACGAGACGCTGATTCGTTCCATTGGCGTTCAACACCCAAAGCTGCGGAGCGAAGGTCGTCAGATTCTCGCGGGCATAGAGGATTTGAGTGCTGTCTGGCGACCAGCGTGGCGCGTGAATCCAGAAGGTATTGCCAAGTTTGGCAATGACCTGCTTGCGCAAGGTTCTCAGGTTCACCGTGGTGAAGATGGTATCGCGCATGTCCTCGCCAATGCCGGTGACGTAGAGCAGGGTCGCGCCGTTGGGGGAGACGCTTGCCAATTGCGCGAACAAAGGATTGAGGCGCGCGGCGGTATCCGTGGCAACCGTGCGCGTGACGCCGTTCATACTGAGGCGTACCTGAGTGCCAACAAAGGTTACTCGTGTTCCCTGAGTGCTGGTGGGCGGGAGGGGATCGCTCAAACCAGATGAATGAGCGTCATGCGGGGCGGCCTGGACGAGCAACGGCCCACCAATGGATGCCAGGATAGCGAACATCACCGCGACTCCGATCAGGAGCCGCCGCCGAAGTGGTCTGGGGGACAACGCTTCAGTTTCCAAAGTTGCTTCCTTCCTGACTAGCAATCAGCGCAACGTTTGCGCTTCCTTTGAAGAGTATAAGAATGGAGTGCCTACTTGTCAATGGTTGCCTACTTGGAGGCTTGCCACGTTGGGAAAATTGGGCATGTAGCGTGGTATGTGGTCGTTTTTTGATGCCGTTAACATAACTTCACAAACTTGCTCAAACATACCAGTAAGGCAGGGTAAGATAAGTAGCAAAATACAGGGCTGACACTGAAAGCGGGGAATGCGAAGACGCGCGGGCGCTGGCGGGAGGCGCTGCGTGATACACTGCGACACATGAGCACTGAGACACGCGAGACCCTGGAAGCGGGGCAGGATGACAGCCGCGCGGCAGAGGATACCATTGCCGCGATTGCGACGCCGCCCGGAACTGGCGGCATCGGCATCGTGCGCGTCAGTGGGCCGGAGGCGTTTCGCATCGGCATGGCGATCTTCCGTGCGGCGGATGCGGTGTATCGCGATGCGCCGCCGCCGTCGCATCTGCTGACGTATGGGCATGTGGTGGATGCGGAGACGGGCGAGCGGATTGATGAGGTGTTGGCGGCGTTCATGCGTGCGCCGCGCACATATACGCGCGAGGATGTGGTGGAGATTTCAGCGCATGGCGGTCCATTGCTGCTGGGGCGCATCCTGCGGCTGGCGCTGGCGGCGGGGGCGCGGGCGGCACGGGCAGGCGAGATGACCCTGCGGGCGTTTCTCAACGGGAGGCTGGATCTGGCGCAGGCTGAGGCGGTGATGGCGCTGATCAACGCGGAATCGGACGCGGGTCGGCGGCTGGCGTTGCGGCAGTTGCAGGGGGAGCTGTCGGCACGGATTGGCGAGGCGCGGGCGGCGGCGATGGCCGCGCTGGCGCATATCGAGGCGAGCATAGATTTCCCGGAAGAGGAGGTGCCACCGCCGGAGCGGGGAGAGCTGGCGGAGTTGGTCGCCGAGGCGCGGGGGACGGTGGATGCGTTGCTGGTGGGTGCAGGGTGGGGGCGGCTGCTGCGCGAGGGGCTGCGGGTGGCGCTAGTGGGACGGCCGAACGTGGGGAAGTCGAGCTTGCTGAATGCGCTGCTGCGGACGGAGCGCGCTATCGTGACGCCGATTCCGGGCACGACGCGGGATACGGTGGAGGAGCGGGCGAGCATCGGCGGGGTGGCGCTGCATCTAGTGGATACGGCTGGCCTGACCGCGACGGATGACCCCATCGAGCGCATTGGCGTGGAGCGGTCGCGGGCTGCAGCGCGATCCGCTGACCTGCTGCTGTTCCTGCTGGATCGCTCTAGCTCGCTCACGGAGGACGACTGGCGCGCGGCGGACGAGGTGCGCGCGCTAGGCGACGCTGCGGATGGTGAGACGGTGGAGGCGACGCCAGTGATTGTGGCGCTGAACAAAGCTGATCTGCCACCGGCGCTGACGGAGGCGGAGGCGCGGGCGCTGTGGCCAGGGGCGGCGGCGGTGGTGGACACCTCGGCGGTGACAGCGGGGGGAACGGAGGCGCTGGAACGGGCGGTGACGACGCTGATCGCGGGTGGGCAGGCGCAGGGGGCGGATCCGCTGGTGGCGTCAACGCGGC
The DNA here is from genome assembly GCA_030167145.1 of Ktedonobacterales bacterium. GTDB lineage: Bacteria > Chloroflexota > Ktedonobacteria > Ktedonobacterales > JADMIN01 > SMAG-U1939. Next base: position 4,315,773 of record CP126532.1, read on the forward strand.
ATGCCGATGCGCTGCGCCGCGCCGACGAGCATCTGGCCGCCGCGCTGGTGGCGCTGGATGGGGGGATTCCGCTGGAACTGGTGGGGATTGATCTGCGCGCGGCGCTCGACACGCTGGGCGAGATCACTGGCGAGACGGCGAGCGCGGACCTGCTCGACCGCATCTTCGCAGAGTTCTGCATTGGGAAGTGAATGGTTAGGAGAGGAAAGCCAGGAGGGATTCGTTGACGCGCAAAAATTCTTGCTGGTGGGGCCAGTGGCCGCTGGTGGGGAAGCGGCGAATACGCAGGTCGCTGACGAAGGGCGCGAGGCCGTCGAGCAGTTGGGGGCCGAGGTAGGGGTCTAGCTCGCCCCAGAGGACAAGAGTGGGTGAGGTAATGACGCGGGCCGGGCTGAGCAGGCCCAGGTTGGCGGGGCGAAGCTGGCGGTAGTATTCGAGGGCGCAGGTGAGCGCGCCAGGGCGGGAGATGGCGTCTACGATACGCTGGATGTCGGTATCGGTGAGCCACGCGTGGGGACGGTCGGCGGCGCGGAAGGTGCGGCGGATGACGGCGTAGTCGTCGCGCATGATGGCGCGCTCGGCGATGCCACGCAGTTGGAAGAAACCCATGTAGAGGCTGCGGATTAGCTGGCCGGGGTGGCGCAGTTCGCGCAGCATGAGCGCGGGATGCGGGGCGTTGACGATGACGAGCCGCCGTAGGGCGTCTGGGTGACGCAGGGCGAAGGCCCAGGCGATACCGCCGCCCCAGTCGTGGCCGATGATGTCGGCCTGCCGTTCGCCGAATGCGGCGACCAGTCCGCGCACATCGGCTGCGAGCGTGGCGATGTCGTAGCCGGTGGCGGATTTGGCGGAGAGATTGTAGCCGCGCAGGTCGGGGGCGACGACACGAAAGCGCTCTGCCAGCGCCGGGAGTTGATAGCGCCAGGAATACCAGAAGTCGGGGAAGCCGTGAAGGAGCAGCACGAGCGGCCCTTCGCCTGCGGAGACGTAATGCAGCCGTATGCCGTTGGTTTCGATATAGCCCTCGACGCAGCCTTCCGGCAGCGGGAAGGATTCGCGCGGATCGGCGGAAGTGGTGAGGATGGTGGTAGTGTCGTTACGTGTCATGCGTCCAGTGTATCACCTGGGCGGTGTGCTGTGGGTTATACTGGCGATATGGGGAACGAGAGCGAGACTGAACGAGATAACGGCAATCCACGCACGGGCGAGCGCTTGCAGAAGGCGCTGGCGCGGGCTGGGGTGGCGTCGCGCCGCCACGCGGAGGAGTTGATCGTGGCGGGCGCGGTTACGGTGAATGGGCAGGTGGTGCGCGAGTTGGGGACGCGGGTGGACCTGGAGCGGGATGAGGTGCGGGTGCATGGCAGGCTGGTGCGGCTGCCCGAGGAGGCGCCGCTCTATGTGCTGCTGAATAAGCCGACAGATACGGTGACGACGGTACATGATCCAGAGGGACGGCGGACGGTGCTCGATTTGCTGCCAGAGGAGTGGCGGGCGCGGCGGGTGTATCCAGTGGGGCGGCTAGATCGCTATACGGAGGGGCTGCTGCTGCTGACGAACGATGGAGAGCTGGCGCTGCGGCTGACACATCCGCGATATGCGCTGGCAAAAGAGTATCATGCGCTGGTGGCGGGGTTGCCGACGTCTGCGGCATTGCGGCGGTTGGAACGCGGGGTATTCTTGGAGGGCGAGACACGCGCAACAGCGCCAGCACGGGTGTGGGTGATGCGCAGCCAGGGTGAGGCGACATGGGTGGGGGTGGAGATTCACGAGGGGCGCAACCGACAGGTGAGGCGGATGCTGGAGGCGGTGGGATACCGGACGCTGCGGCTGCGGCGGGTGCGGGTGGGTCCGCTGGGGCTGGGAACACTGAAGCTGGGTGCGGCGCGGCTGCTGACGGTGGGGGAAGTAGCGGCGCTACGCGCGGCGGTGGAGATAGAGAATGAGGCATGAGGCGTCGTGCCGCGAAGCATAGCATCAAGCTTTGGGTGATGGGTGGGTTGCCGACCTAGCGGGCGGGAGTTTTCCATAGCTCTTGACAGGAGCGACGTGCGCGGATATTATATCCATATCGGATATATCCATAGTGTCTCTATCGGATGTGGGTAGAGTTACGGCGAGGGGAAACATGATGGACGAGAACGCGCGGGAAGCGGAGGCGTTGCTGCCGTTGACGCCTGCGGTGTTCCAGATTCTGCTGGCGCTGGCGGGTGGCGAGCGGCATGGCTACGGCATCATGCGCGAGATAGCGGAGAATACCGAGGGCAAGATGCGCCTCGGCCCTGGTACGCTGTACCGTTCGATCAAGCAGATGCTAGCGGCGGGGTTGATCGAGGAGTCGGATGAGCGGCCTGATCCGGCGCTCGACGACGAGCGGCGGCGCTATTATCGGCTGAGCGGATTCGGCCAGCGTGTGGCGGAGGCGGAGGCGCGGCGACTGGCGCAGTTGGTGAATACCGCGCGGGCGCGGCGGCTGCTGCCGGAAGTTGGGACCGCGCCGGTTCGGGGAGGCGCGTGATGGCATCGGTGCCACTGAAATGGAGCATCAAAGCCTCGGTGGGTGTTTATCGCGTAGTGCTTTATGTATATCCACCGCGCTTTCGCGCAGCATACGGGCGTGAGATGGCGCAGGTGTTTCGTGGGTCGTGCCGGGAGGCGGTGGCGCGGCGCGGGCCACCGGGGCTGCTGCCGCTGTGGGGGGCGACGCTGCGGGATCTGGCGGTGACGGCGGCGCAGGAGTGGGGCGATGCGCTGGGCATTGCGCGGCATCGTAGGCTGCGGATGCGCCCGCGAGCGAGTTATCCAGGGAGGTATGGAATGATGCGACGACGAAGGCACGGACCGTTTGGGGAACTGTATCGGGCGCTGAAACGCATGAGATCGGGATTCATGTCGCGGCCAGCGATGCGTACCCTGCCAGAGAGCATCACTCTTGGCCCCGGTATCACGGAAGCGGACCGGCGGAGGACGCGACCGACAGAGCGGGCGCTGATCTTCGCGCGGGACGAAGCGGAGTGGCATCATCATACGCACGTGGGCACGGAACATCTGCTGCTAGGGCTGTTGCGCGAGCGCGAAGGGGTGGCGGCGAAGGTGCTGTATGTGCTGGGCGTGGATACGGAGGCGGTGCGGCGTGATGTGGAGTTCATCATTGGGCGGGGCGAGCGGGAGGTGGTTGGCGAGGCGATTGGTCTGACGCGGCGCGCGAGGCGGGTGCTAGAGCTGGCGGGAGATGAAATGCGAGCGATGAACGCGCGGTATATCGGTACGGAGCATCTGCTGTTAGGCATGCTGCGCGAGGGTGAGGGCATCGCGGCGGGGGCGCTGAACCGCGCTGGGGTGCACCTGGACGCGGTGCGCGCGGAGGTGCCGCGGGCGTCCGGCGAGATGGGCGCGTAGGGATGCGGTGGGCGAGGCGGTGACGGCCCATTCGTTGTCGTTCACATCGAAGGGATAGGCTTTGAGTGCACCATTGGTACTCACGCCGCATTCTATCCTACCTACCTCCGAGTCAAGTGTATAACTGCTTCTAGGGTGGTCATCGAGGGCATTACGAAAACGATCGCACACATGTCGCCGCACGATCAACATATGCTGGCGCGACCCAGCGGGGAGGGCTGCGCTGGATGCACACGTGGCCATCAAAGTCGCCGAATACCGCTCGCATCTCACGGGACAACACATGAATCCGCCGACCCGACCGATCCTTCCCATCCTCGCTGATCTGCACCGCATGCTCCAACAGCCTGCTCGCAGGTGTCCCTTTCACGAGGACAAGACGGTCCCGCTGGTCCGGAAAGACCTTCGGGTGTCTGACATGGAAGTTGGCGCTGAAAAGCGCCGTGACGGTAACGTCGCCAAGCTGTGTGGCCAAGCCCGCTATAGCCACCTCGAAGTATCCGACAATATAGAGCGCGGGCTTTCTGGCGCAGTCGTAACCCTGCAGCCCCGCGTAGAACACCAGCAGGTCTCCACCGCTCAGTTCGCGTAGGCGCGCCTTTGGCCGAGTGGGGTCGCCATAGGTGAAGGTTTCGAACTCTGGGTCTACATGCATGGACTCCTGGCTGATGCGTGCGCGCTGGCCCACAGCAAAGTAGTCCGCAAAAACTCTGCCATGTCTTCCCAGTGTATTGCCATATGTGCGGGCGTCGAGGTGCCATCCATCCGGTATCGGGATGAACTCGAACGTATCGTCAGAGAATACCGGGCCGAGTATGCCGCCTGATGCGGTGTCAACGCCGACCCGTAGGAGTACGACCTTCATGGTGTGGCTGCCACTGCCGAGTCGTGAGATCGCTGGAGCAGGTGGCCAAGGCTGCATTTCTTGCTTCCTATCCCCAGCCGGAATGGAACCCGCACTCGCGGCTCGCTCCAGAGGAAGCTATAGTCTGGGTCTCCCACCAGCAATGCCGGTCGTCGGTGCCTGAAGCCCACATAGTCGATGTCCTTACGGTACCAATCGTGTTGAAGATGAACGTGGTGGGAACAGGGCGCAACATACTTGTCCGGGTCGTAGGGATCTTTGCAGGAAGGTTGTGGGCGATACACATCACCGAGTTGATGTCGATCGGCTCGCTTCGCTTGCGCAGCCTCTGGTGCATGCTCAGTCAGCCACTGCCACAGGTTACGCTGTGACTCGAAGGCGTGCCCAACGCGCATGAGATAGAAGAGATGGTCTCTGCCGTACGCACCTGTCCCAGCCCCCGCGATGCCAGCGATCCACACCCCGTTCCAGGCGTCGGGATCCTTGCTCGTTCGCATCTGGTGCTTACAGGAGCACAGTGTGATGAGGCCCCCTTGGAAGTTGGGGCCGGATCCCGTTTGCACGAACCGCCCATCACGATACATCACGGTCCGTACGATGTAGCAGTAGACGGTACCTTCCATCTCACCGATCCGTTCGTTCAGGCTGCTAAAGTCCAGATTCACGTTGCCGAACAACGGGCCAGAGATGGGAATCGCCTGGTAGCTAGAATGTCCCCTGCAGGCGGAAGTAGCCATAACCGTATCACCGCCCGTTAGTAGCCAGAGACGAGCAGTTGCGAATTCGCGTAACTCCTGCGCTTTAGTTGCAGCCACTTGCTCTAGCATTGCATTTGCCGTACGCTGACACAGGCGTCCGCAGTGATCATATTGGGCTGCATATACTGTATATATAATACATTCAACGGGATAACGACAGTCTCACACGTTCGTCACAGGGGCATAGGGCGGTATCTCAGTGTTATCACACGGAGTGGCCCATGGTCTCTGGACCAGTTTCTGACCATCTCGTTCCTGCAGCGTGGCGGCCAGCAGGGTCACCTGCTCCCGGTCCTGAGCATTGGCGGGGGTGATGTGCAGCACCAAGAGAGATGCCCCAGCGTATCCACGGCGGCATGCACCTTGGACCCCTTGCACCGCTTGTGCCCATCATAGCCCGCCCGCGCGCCGCTCTCGTGCGTCGACTGTATGGTCCGACTATCGAGGATGGCGGCGCTGGGGCGCGGACCGCGGCCCGCCGCGATGCGCACCGGCAGCCGTAGGTCATGCACCGCGCTCTCAAAGCTGCCTACTGCCAGCCAGCGCACCGCATTGCAGACCTTGCGCAGGGATTACGGCGCTGCAAGGCGTCTTCGGGCAGCAGGGTCAGGTAGGGCACGATGAAGGCCCATTTGTCGTCGCTAATGTCGGTCGGATAGGGTTGACGTGTGTCCCCATACCGACATACTACCACCAACCCGCCCTGACGTTCATAACACGCGCTAGGCGACTTCTTCTGCTGCGTCTGCTGTGGCCGGGACGGCAAGAGATTTGGCTTTGGCGGCCTGGCGCGCGAGCAGGGCGGGCGGAATGCGATAGACATCGGTGACGAGACCCAGTCGCTCTAGCGCCCAGATGAGATAGCCGGAGAAGTCGAATTGCCACCAGCGGAGGCCGTGGAAAGCGGAGCGCGGGAAGGCGTGGTGGTTGTTGTGCCAGCCCTCGCCGAATGCCAGCAGCCCGACGACCCACTCGTTGCGGCTGCGGTCCACGGTCTCGAACATGCGGCGTCCGAAGGTGTGGCAGACGGAGTTGACGCTCCAAGTGACGTGATGGGTGAGGAACATGCGCACCAGCCCGCCCCAGAGGAGGCCAGTCAACGCGCCGGGCCAGCCGCCGAGCAGACCGCCCACGGCGAAGGGAATAGCGAGCGAGAGCAGCGCCCAGAGCAGGAAGGTGCGGCTGACGAACATGACAATCTTGTCGCTCATCAGGTGGCGGGCATAGACCTTGGGATCAGCGGTGCTGTCGCGGAAGATCCAGCCGATGTGGGCGTGGAAGAAGCCTTCGACGGGGCTGTGGGGATCGCCTTCGCGGTCGGATTGGGCGTGGTGCTTGGTATGGGTGGCGGCCCATTCGAGCGCGGGGCCTTCGAAGGCCATGGAGCCAAGAATCAGCAGAACGAGCTTGACGGCGGGATGGGGCCGGAAGCTGCGATGGGTGAGCATGCGGTGGTAGCCGACGGTGACGCCGAAGGCGATGAAGGCGTACATGACCGCGAGCAGAACGAGGTCGGTAGGATGGACGGCACGCAGCCAGAGCAGGCGTATGGCGAGCAGGGTAGCGAGCAGTGGCACGGTGACGACGAGGAGAATGACGCCCTTGAATAAGGCGTTCGATAGGGTGTTCGATACGGTGGAACGTGGCATGGAATCTCCGCTCATGGGACAGCCACCTTATTGGTGGAACGCCCTATAGGAGCGGAATGCCTAGATGATTGTTTCAGTGCCGCTGGTGGTACTATCTTCGATGCCAGTACGGGGAAGGAAGTTTCATTGCAATGCAGGATGATGGGGCGCTTCTCGCTACTAAGGTGCCTTACACAAAAGGGCAGTCTACCTGTCTTCATCTTTAGGCGGATGCCAGCCAACCTTGACGCAGGCTCGGCGTGCGCGCATCAGTTCTGGCCGATTTAGGGCGAGGGCGATCACGGTCGCGCGCCCAATGGGCGTGATCCCAAGAATGTGTGTACCCTCGCTGGTCCACGCAAAATGCTCACGCCATATTTGATGTCGGGGGTCAAAGAGGCGTATAAACCCTCTGTCTCGGGGTCAGTTGCCGCTATGCGACTACCTTTATGCGTGTTGCAAGGCGAGCATGCCAACCAGAGATTATCCTCACTCGTAGGGCCACCAAGCGCTTCCGGGACGATGTGATCGATTTCCATGTGGATGCCGAAAAACTGCTCGGCAGTGAGACAAGAGCCGCAACGATGTTTTGCCTGGTCAGCGATACGCTGGCGCAATGCTCGCGGAATGCGGGTGGTGCTCATTTCACGGTCAACAGCGCGGAGACATCGTGGCCGTGTTCTTTCAGGAGTGTGGCGGCGTGCGCACGGACAAGCATGGCGCGCTCATGGTTTTTCAGGAGCCGCCGCTGTTCTTCAGCTTCCGCTGATTCCAATCCTTTACGCTGGCTCTTCCGATTCAACGTCGCGAGCCGTGCCGCGTCTCGCATCGAGAGGTGTGTTCGGGCCGCATGCCAGAGTTCCTGGTCATTCAGAGCAGGCAATTGGGCCAGCATCAGTTCAAGGTCAGCAGGCAATGCTGGGGTGTCGCTGGTCGCACCGGCGAGCACTTCGACAAGCCGCTCCTCAATCGTGCGATGCGCTTGCTCGGCCTCGCGTTTGAGGCGGTGATACAGGTCTTCTGGTAGTTGCACGGTGATACGCTGTACTGCCATCGCACACCTCCATCATCTGCTGAGCTATGCGCTGAGGGCGGTGAAGACGTCGGCGCCATGGCGTTTGACTGCCGCGACGAGGCCGCCTTCGGCGGTGAGCGCCTGGATCATGGGGGAGGCAACCTGCGCCTGGAACTCGCGCCCGGTGGCGAGGTCGCGTACAAGGCCGGTGGCGAGGTCTATCTCAAGTTCCGCGCTTTCGTCGGCCAGCGCATAGAAGTCGGGGTCGGTAATGATGAGGTAGGGCAGCGCTTCGTTGACGAGGTTGCGCTTGTGGATGAAGGCGTAACTGCGGGCGATGATGGCCTGGATGCCCGCGCCCTGAAGCGCCCAAACGGCGTGCTCGCGCGAGCTGCCGCTGCCCCAGCCTTCGCCCGCGACGACGATGGTCGCGCCGTCTTTCGCGCGCTGGCGAAACTCTGGACGGACGTAGTAGAAGCACTTGTCGCCGAGGTCTTCGAGCTTGGTGAGGTGGCAGAACTCGCCGGGGATGATGGCGTCGGTATCTACGGCGTCGCCGAAGCGCTGGACTTTCGCGCGTATCGTACCGCCGGATGCGGTTTCCGTGGCGTGCGCGCCTTCTTGCTGGGCGACGACCTGCATCTCTGGCTCGCTGAGGTGGATTTCGGGGACGAGACGCGCGCGGCGGCGCATGAGCACGCTATCGAGCCGGTCGCGGTCTACCTGCGCCAGCAGCGGGCGCGGGTCTGTGACACGCATATCGAAGGCGCTGGCGGCGACAGTGGCGGCGCTGGCGAGCCAGGCGAGCGAGCCTTCGCCCATGCGGTTCTCGAAGTTGCGGTTTTGCGAACTGAGCCAGGTTTCGCCCTTGCCTGCCTTGCGACTGGCGATGCCCAGGCACATGGAGCAGCCGGGCACGTCCACGACGAAGCCCGCCTGCTCATAGATGTCCCACAGGCCAGTCTTGCGGAAGTGATCGGCGATCCACATGTCGCCGGGGACGACAATGCGCATGCCGCTCTCGACTGGCTTGGGTGTCGCGCCAGATTTGAGCGCGGCATCGAGCATGAGCGCGGCGAGCGCGAGTTCTTCTTCGGTGGTGGTGCAGGCACCAATGAAGCAGCCGTCTAGCTCTTGCCCGATGACGTCGGCGACATCGAAGACGTTGTCGGGGGAGAAGGGCTTGGCGACCTGGGGTGGGAGCGCGGCAAGCTGGATGGGGAAGTGGGCGATGTAGGGCGCGTCGTCGTCGGCGCGGAAGTAGCGCGCGGTGTCGTTGTAGCCACGCCTCCGCCGCATGAGCCATTCGGCGACCTGCTCATCTGGCTCGAAGATGCCGTTGAGGCCGCCGAACTCGGCGGTCATGTTACAGATAGTGAAGCGCATGTCGGTGGTGAAGCTCTGCGCGGCGTTGCCACGGAACTCGACACTGCGCTCCATGGCGACGGTGTTGCGGCCGAGCGCGCCCAGCGTCTTGAGGATGATGTCTTTGCCGCCGATGCCAAATTGTGGCTCGCCCTCGTATTCCACGGCTATCGCTTCGGGGACTTCGAGCCAGGTCTGTCCGAGTACCATCGCGGCGGTGATATCGGCGCCGCCTAGGCCGACGGCGAAGGCGCCCATGCCGCCGTGCGAACTGGTGTGGGAGTCGGCGCCAAGCACGACTTCGCCGGGCTGGACGAGGTCGCGATAGAACTTGGTGTGCATGATGGTGACATTGGCGTCGTAGAAGTGTTTCAGGCCGCTCTCTTTGGCGAAGGCGCGGGAGAGGTCGGCGAGCTTGCGGGCGCGGGGATCGCTGGCGAGGGTGCCGGGGTCTACCGTGTGGTCGAGGGCGAGGTAAAAACGGTCGGGATTGGCGATTTTTGGGCGACCGAGCAGCGAATAGGTGCGGTCCATGCCATTCCAGGCAAGTTCGCTGGCAATGGTCCAATCTACGCGCACCTGAAGCATATCGCCAGCCTGAACCCAGGGGCGCGGCAGGCCGACGGCATGCTGCGCGAGAATCTTCTGCGTGAGCGTCATGGGGCGGCGGGCGTTGCTATCGGAAGACACCATCGTCTCTACCTCTTCACTGTTATCTGATATTCAGCCACGTGAGCGAGTGGATGCACACAGTATGATACTACATCGCTGGCTGCGCAGTGGGCAGAGGGACGGCGTGGGGGAAGGAGAAGACGGGCAGACAGCAAGATGCTTGCCCATCGCGATCTTCTCTCGTGAGGGTGATACGATGGGCAAGCATCGGTGCGAGAACTTGCCGAACGCTCAGGCTCGGCTATGCGGCGGACGATTTAGAAGCGGCGATCACGGCGGCGATCGCGGCGGCGCACGCCCGCGACGGACACTGGCGATAATGGCCTGCCGATGGGGTCAATGAAGATCGAGCAGGCTCCCGCTCTGGCTGGCAGCGTCCCCTCAAGGATTTCGATGGTGTAGGTGAGGGAATCCTGATTCATTTGGGGCGCGCTCAGCACTACGGTCGCTTCTTCGGGGGTCTTATCGCCAGCCTCCAGGAAGGACACCACGGCGTTCGGCGGGTCTTCGGCGAAGCTGTTCTCACCGTCGCCCCACTCGCTGACGAACTTCTGGGAACTCAGATGTCCCACGACCCGTTGGGGCCGGTCGGCAAAGAAGAGGGTTGACGGGGACACCCCATGAAAGGTTAAGGTGTGGTCGCTCGTTGTCAGGCCGCTGGCGCTCTGCACGAACATGGCTTCGATGGAGTCGGTTTGGGATGTGGAATCGGTTTGAGATGTGGCGGTGTCGTTCACAGATGGGTTCCTTTCGCAGAGACTTCGTACACAGACTTCGTGCTACGTGCCGCCTGCCGCGAGTCGGGAGCAGGCGATACAGGCGCTAGGCGGATGCCAGATGCAGCGCCATCTCACGCGCGGCGGCGGGATCGGTGCGCTGAGTGACATCAACTCGCCCCCTCCCAAAGGCGTCTATGCGACCCCAGCGACCAGGAATATCGAGCAACTCTAGCCGTCCTATGCTGTCGGGTATGGCGGGATCTACGAAGAGTCGTGGCCCCGTTGGCTCCAGGCCAAGCAGTGTGCGCATCATGAGCAAAGGTGCGCCGGTGGCCCATGCCTGCGGGCTGCACGCGGTGGGATATTCCACGGGGAACTGGGTGCGTTGGCGCGGATAGCCCGCAAATGCTTCGGGCAGGCGGTCACGGAAGTAGGGGGCGGCATCGAGAATCCCTTGCGCGATGCGTGCGGCTTCTGCGCGGTAGCCATAGCGCACCAGCCCCCAGGAGATGAAGGCGTTGTCGTGTGGCCAGACGGTGCCGACGTGGTAGCCAATGGGGTTGTAGCCGCCCTCGGTGGTGGCCATGGTACGCACGCCCCAACCAGAGAACAGTTCGTCGCTCATGAGATGACGCACGCAGGCGGCGGCTTTGTCTTCTTCGGCGATGCCGCTCCAGAGCAGATGCCCGATGTTGGATGTCAGGGCGTCTACTTTGCGTCCGTCGCCGTCAATGGCAAGGGCGAAGAACTCGCGGTCGGGGATCCAGTAGTCTTGATTGAAGCGGCGTTTTAGCTCGGCGGCCTGCCGCTCCAGGTCGGTGGCGAATTTCTCGTCGTTCCAGAACTCGCGGGCAAGGCGGGCAGAGCGCATCTTGGCGTCGTAGACGTAGCCCTGTATTTCGCAGGTGGCGCGGGGGAGCTTGGAGTTGGTGCCATCGGCGAAGAGAATCGAGTTCCAGGAGTCTTTCCAGCACTGGTTCTCCAGGCCGGTCTCGGTGTTGCGGCGGCTATATTCCACGTAGCCATCGCCATTGCGGTCGCCGTAGGCATCAATCCAGTTGAGGGCGGCGCGGGCCTCTGGCTGTAGCTCGCGCACCAGCGCATCATTGCCGCTCCAGCGCTCGTACTCATCGAGGAGGATGAGGAAGAGGGCGGTGGCATCGGCGGAGCCGTAGTAGGGGGAGTGGGGACGCTCCTGGAAAGCGGTTAGCTCGCCGTAGCGCAACTCATGCATGATCTTGCCCGGCTCTTCGTCGCGGAAGTCGTCTACGCGCGTACCCTGCCAGGCTGCCAGGGCTTTGATGGTGGTCTCGGCCAGTTCCTGGGTGACGGGCAGCGACTGGAAACTGGTGAGGATGCTGTCACGCCCGAAGATGCTCATGAACCAGGGGAGTCCGGCGGCGGGAAGCGACCCACCTGGGACGATGCCAGGGGTGAAGCGCAGTGCCGCGAGGTCAACCAGGCTCTTTTTGTAAATGCGCTCTGCCGGATCCCAGTCGCAGGTAAGACGCGGCGCGGCGGCAAGCCATTCGTCCAGGTTCTTGCCCATATCGAGCGCTGCGCGATCTTGTCCACTGCGATAATTGGCTATTGAGAAGACTTTGGTACCTATGGCGCGCCCTATCCGCACATCTATGCCTGTGGTCCATTCGCTGTGCCCGGCGATGTGTACGTGGAAGCTCAGGCCGTCCTTGGTCAGATTGACCTCAGGGGCAGTGGCGGTAATCCACGTTTCACGGACAAAGTGGTCGCGGCGATAGCCGAGTATCAGTTGTCCGCCCTCGACTTTGCTGTAGAGTTCGCCCTTCTTGGCGAGCGCGTCCTTGACCTCGAACAAGTCGGCGAAATCGGCAGCAGCTTCGATGGTGATGTCGAGGTCAACGGGGTCTGCTTTGTGATTGAGGACGGTGAGATCTTCGTGGAAGCCGTTGCCGACGGCGCGTATGCGCGTGATGGAGAGGTCGGCGTCCACATAGACGGTTCCGGTTCCTGGAACGAGGAAGAACTGCGCCGAATAGTACTGCAAATCATCGGTGGACAGCACGTTCGGCGACTGGCCATTGACCTTCAGAATCCACTGCGAAAGGTAGCGCGTGTCAAAGGCAAAAAGCCCTTTGGTTTCGGTGGGTGAGGCGTCAATATCTCCGCGCAGATCACTGACGACGAACATGTTCCCTTCGAGAATGCTGACGGTCTTGGTCGCGGGCATCGTTTCCTCCTATCGTACTCTTGTACTCTGCTGCGATGCGGTTCTGGTTGGGTGCAGTGCTGGCGCTAATGCACGAGCCGTTGAAAACTCTGGGCGAGGCCGAGATTGCCCTCCACCTCTACTTGCCCTTGCAGAAATGCGGCGACGACGTTTTCGTGCCCATGTACGAGACGATCAAACTCTTCCTGGCTGCATTTGATGATGCAGTCGGCGTTGGAGGTATCCTCTGACACTTTCAATGCGCCGTGATCTACGGCGACACGCCAAATTTGCCAGTTGCCATCTCCGCGATCAATGTCTACGCGGTAGCTGCCACTGACACGATGGAGCAGTGGCTCGTATCCGCGTGTGGAGAGGCTCTCGAAGAAGGCACGTGTATCCTCGGCCATGGGTGCTTCCTTTCGGCTCTACGCCAGTCTCACAGTGGTCAGTACGATCAGCCTGCCTGGCGAGGGTTATGCCCCAGCTTGCCAGGATTGGCTTCCCTACGGCGGCGTCCTGATCCATGTCGTCGGGCGGGCATTGTATGTGGCTTCCACGGGGGCGATATGTGCAAGGACTATGCCGCCACGATAGCTGGGGCTTCACGCTTACTGGCCCAATTCGTGCGATTTCGTGGGATAGCAATGGATCCGATGTGACATGGATTGTGCCGTCGCATGCGCGCACCACCGTTCTGTCATGGTGATGGATGCCGAGCAGCACAGCGATGGCACGGGAGGTGAGCACGATGGCGAATCCCAGTGAAGCGCGTGGCGAGGCCAACGAGAGAAGGATGACGCGGCAAGAAGAGCTGCAGAGGGCGGCTGAATTGGAATTGACGCCCTGGGCCAGGGATTTTGATGATCCTGGACGCGAGTGGCGGCGGCTGATCGCGGAGGTGTTCGGGACGTTCTTTCTGGTGCTGGTGGGGGCGGGCGCGGGGGTGGTAAATGCCTTCGCGCAGGGGGCTATCGGACGGTTAGCCGAGGTGATCGCGCCGGGGCTAATGGTGCTGGCAATCATTCTGTTTATGGGCGCGGTTTCGGGTGCGCATCTCAATCCAGCGGTGAGCATCGCTTTTGCGGCGCGAGGCGATTTTCCGTGGATTCGAGTGCCGGGGTATATCATCGCGCAGTTGGTTGGGGCGACGCTGGCCTGTTTGTTGCTCTGGGGGATGTTCGGCAAAATTGGGATGCTGGGCGCGACGGAGCCAGGGGCGGGCGTGACGGACTGGCAGGCGCTCCTAATGGAGTTCATCCTGACGCTGGGGCTGGTCGGCACGATTCTGGGAACGGCGTCGAAGTCGCAGAACGTGGGCACCTTCTCGGCGCTGGCGGTGGGCGCGTATATCGTGCTGGCGGGGCTGTGGTCAAGCCCAATCAGCGGCGCTTCGATGAATCCGGCGCGGTCGTTCGGGCCAGATTTGGTCCTCGGCGACTTTTCGCATTATTGGGTCTACATTGTAGGGCCGATCCTGGGCGGGCTGGTGGCGGTGGCCATGGCGTATGTGCTGCGGGGGCGGGGCGGCGATGTGAGCGCGCGGCGCGCGGCGCAAGGGGAGATTGAGTCGCTGCGACGCGAGATGCATGAGGGCACACCACGCGCGACAGCCGAGCCACCAGCGGACGCTGGGGCGACGGCATAGCACAACACAATCTACGAGGGAGCCGTGTCGCCGTAGCAGAGGATGCAGGGCGACGCGGCTTTTCATGTGGTGGGCACGACGCGCGTGATAGGGATCTGGTGTGCGCATGCACGGATGTTGGCGGATTAGCTGACGCCTTCGGTGGCGGCGACGATGCGTCCCGATTTGATGGCGGCCAGCATCGTCCGGTAGTCGCGCTCAGTCTGGTTGGCATAGGCTTCGGCGAAGATGGCGATGGCGAGGTCGAAGGTGTTGCTGTTGCCCAGGTAGGCGGCAATTTGCACTTCATCGCCAGAGCGCGCATGCGCGCGGGCCAAGGCCCAGCCGCAGGCATCGGCGTAGACATTCATCTCACTGGGGGTGAGTGCTTCGACTTCCGCTGCGCCTTTCATGTCGCGCAGTTGCCGCAGGTAAAATTCGCGTCCTGATACTGGTCCGGTGATCCAGCCCAGGAAGATGTCGGAGTTGGCCTGCATGAGTTCCTGGCCCCAAACGACGCGCTCGCCCTGGTGCTCGAATGCGCAGCGGGGTAGGTAGGGTTGCAGGACCGAATCCCCGGCCTGTTTGATCTGGATCAGGAGCGGATCGTCGGCGTCGCGCCCAATCAAGAGCACGATGTAGCACCAGGTGCCGACGCTGCCAACGCCGACGACTTTGAGCGCTATGTCAACCACGTGGTAGCGCTCGAACACATTGCGCTGTGCGCCGCGTAGGGTCTGGGCATACGAATTGTAGATCGCATCTATCTGAAATCCCAATTGCTCTTCGGTGACACGCATCACGAATGGTGGGTCATTGGCGATGATGCGCTGACCATTCACCATCTCGGTCAGTTTGGCGAAGGCCTGGAGGTGATCACGCCGCCGCGCCTTGCCCAGCATCTTCTGGATGCTCTTCTGGATACGCTTCTTGGCAAAGAGTTCACGCAGGTCGTCGGCAGTGACACGAGCATACCAAATGTCTATGTCGCGCATGAGGGCATACTCGGCCATGTGGATGCGGTAGGAACGGACGGCGGTGAGGACGGCGTCGCGGCAGGCAACTTCAGAAAACCCGTTATTGCGGCCCGCGACATGGAAACTGGCGGCGAGGCGTTTTACATCCCATTCCCAGGGGCCAGGGATGGTTTCGTCGAAGTCGTTGATGTCGAAGAGCAGATCGCGTTCGGGGGAAGCATAGAGGCCGAAATTCGAGAGGTGGCAATCACCACAGAGTTGCGCGGTGAGGCCAGAGATGGGGGTGTGGGAGAGGTCATCGGCCATCATAATATCCGACCCCCGGAAGAACGCGAACGGGGAGACACGCATGCGGGCGTGGCGAATGGGGATGAGATGAGGCTGGCGCACGGTGGCCTGCGCTTCGAGCAAGGAGATGGGATCGGGACGGTCTGACGACTCGGCCCAGAAGGCATGGCTGATGAGCGGCACTTGCTCACGTAATGCGCGCGCACGCGCCTGGCGCTCCGCCATGGTTGGGCGCGGCGCGGGGGTATGGCCATTGTGCCGCGCTGGCACGGTGTGGAGTCCGGTGATGAGGGATGAAGTGGTCATGGCGGCCGGAGGGATATCAGGCTTGGGGCCCGGCGCGGTTGGCTTGGCAGATGACTTGGTGGCCATAGATGTTCTCGCTTCTTCAAAGATAATCGGGCGTGACGGGCGCATGTATGATCGGTGGGGAGCGCGGTCAACGCGCTGGACACGTGTGCCTTCGTCCACATGGGCTAGGTATGCACATTCTAGGCCAGCGAGAGCGGGGGATTAAGACGCGGGACGATGGGCGGCAGACGATGGGCGGCAGACGATGGGCGGCAGGCGTCCACCGACGCCCCTACAGTGCTTCTACGCACGGCCTATGGCCGCGAAGCCTGGGGGTGGGGCATGGAGCGTTGGGCGGCACGTCGGGCGACACGTTGGGCCTGGAGCCGCTTGACGGCATTGCCGATGAGCAGCGCGACGACGCTGGAGAGGACCAGGAGCGCGATGGTGTAGGGGTCGGCGGTCCCGATGATCGCGACCAGGAGGATGGAGGTCAACGGTGCGCTCAGCATCAGGGAAATCGCGCCGGCTTCGATGCAGAGCACGAAGATGGAGACGGGCACGCCTGGAAAGATGAGGCTGAGGGCCATGCCGAACATCGTGCAGCCAAACAAGAGTGGGAATGTTGGGCCGCCCAAGTAGCCGCTCTTGAAGGAGAAGGCGAGGAGCAGCAGCTTGAGGATGCCCAGGAGGAGGAGCGCGATGACGCCGTATTTGGCGGGATTATCAATCATGGGGAAGATCTGGGTCTCGCCAGCGAAGCCCACTTCGGGGACAAAATAGACGATGATGCCAATGACCAGTCCGGCGACGAGGATACGCAGCATAACCCGCCCATTGAAGGCGCGTTCCACCGCCCTGCCGATGACCTGGAACGCGGCGGCGGTGAAGAGCGCGAGCGCCGCGCCCAGGACGCCGAGCAGAATCGCATAGATGACGTAGGGCACGGTAATGGAACTGATCGGCTTGAAAGGGATGTATTTGGCGAAGACATGCAGCCCCAGGAGGGTATAGATGAGATAGCCGACGACCCCAGCGAGCAGATTCCACACCAAGAAGATGAGGCCCATGCTGCCGCCGACCTGGAACTCGGTGGCGAGCACGCCAGTGAACAGTGGACTGCCGATGATGCCGTTGTAGGCGGAGGCGGAGGCGGCCACGTCGAAGCCGAGCGCGGTGCGCCGGGGAATGTTGAGCCTGGCGCGCGCCCAGGCGGCGATTTTCTGGACGAGGATGCCAAGGGGGCCTTCGGGTCCGACGCTGGCGCCGGAGAGGAGCGAGGCATAGGAGGAGACGAGCGCGCCAGGGAAGGTGTCATAGGCGTTGGAGACGGCGCCAGTTTTCATGGATTCCATGCCGCCGCCATGAATGACTGTGGGCGCACGCAGAAACTTCTGGGCAAGGCCAACGATGAGGGAGAAGAGCAATGCGCCCACCAGAACCGTCCAGCGATGACTTGTCACGAAGCTACTGGACCAGATACCTTTGTTCAGCAACTCGTATAGGCCCAGCCAGATGGCGGTAAAGGCTATGGCAACCACAGCGATGAGGATGATCTGCCAGATTTTGGGCGTGGTTGGGGAGGTTGTGCCGTCCGTGCTGGCGGCATCGGGCGCTGGCGTTGCTGGATTTGCCGTGGTTTCTGGCGTATCTGCCATACGTGTGGCCTCAGTTCGTAGGTGGTTGCTGTTCGCTATCAGGACGCTCGCGCCGGTGTCGCGGGGGCATTTCTTGTCCCCAGAGCGAGACCAGGCGGGCGACTACCAGGACGAGGTAGATCTGGCCAGAGAGCGCCTCGACCATTGCCAGGGATTGGCCCAGTGGGGCGGCGGGCACCAGATTGCCGTAGCCGACAGTGGTGAGGGTGGTGAAGCTGAAGAACAGGTAGTCGCTGACATTCGCGGTGCTCTGCCCGATGAAGAAGCCGCCAGGCGTGAAGGCGCCGACGCTGCTGAAGAGCAGTGCGAAGCCGACGCCAACGAGCAGGTAGATGCAACTTGCTCCCAGCACACTCTGCGCCGACACCACTTTGTGATTGGCGACATCGCGGAGAATCGCGAAGGTGGCCAACAGAACGATGCAGACGCCCAGCGCATTCACGACGCCCTCGGAACGCGAGGTCTGTTGCACGAAGGCGAACCCTACAAGCGCAGCCAGCACACATACCGCGCTGCCCAGCAGCGCAAAGTTGAACCAAATCCTTCGCGCGTGGGTGATGAGAATAGTAAGCAGCAGCGTGGCGCCAAGAAGCAACTGGACCAGAATGCGTCCCGCGGGATGATCGCCGACGACGGACATGGCGATGTAGTCGGCGAGGATGAGCAGGAGGAGTAGCCCGTACTGCTGTGAGAAGGTGCGACTCAAGCTCGTGTACACGCTACACCTCCGGCTCATATGGCCACGCGCCGCCCATCGGAGCGCCAGAGGAGAGGGCGCGACGCGTTCGCAACGTCCGATGTGGCCCAGGCCGAAGCGCGCATGCTAGGCGAGCGGGAAACCACATCGCACCGGCACGCGCGCAGGGGTTCACGATGGGTATGGCATCACATCATGCGTTCGGCGGATGAACGGAAGAACGTGCCGCTGGACGCCAGGCCGTAAATGATGAGGAAATCCGCGACGAGCATGATGACCCCAAGGAGCGGCTGTGGCGCATAGGGGATATAGAGGAACCAGCGTATGGCATTCACCGACGCGATGACAATGCCCAGGATGCGACCGACTTCGCCGCCGCGGAGCAGATCGTAGCCTGCGTAGAGCGCGATGGCAGCGAGGACGATGTCAATGAGACCCCAGACCCAGAGCTGGCCACCGAACCAGCCGTAGGTGTTGCCTAATATCAAGGTGCCGTTGATGAACTCGATGATCGCGATGACGGCTTGGAATCCGCCGAGGATGAACATCATGATCGCGGCGAACGTGACGAGACCAGGGCGAGAAACTTGAGACGGAGATACCTGAGCCATGAGACTGCTCCTTCACTCGCTCGCGATTGCTGACGCAGAGCGATTTGCTGGCACGTACACCTGGGGCGATGACGCTACATGGTCGTGTTTCCTACGAAGACGCTGACATGCGAATCTGGCGCAATCGCTGGTGACACTGAGCGTTGCTGTGCCGCAGGAGCAGGGAAACGCTTCCGCTCGCCGCAGCCAGTGCTGCTGGTGGTGACGAGCGGAACGTATATGCATGATATGTGCCAGTATGGCTGCGGAGGGGTGGCGCCGTGGCGTGCTGGCGTCGCTGGCTGGGTCGCGCTGATGGATGCGGTTATTGCTGGCGCATCCGCTCATCCAAAAAGCGCGCGACGGCGGGGTAGGCGAGCAGGCGGTTGGCGCGCTTGATGAGGCCGTGGCCTTCGTCGTCGAAGCGCAGATATTCGACTGGCACGTTGCGCGCACGGAGCGCGGCGACGATCTGCTCGGCCTCACCCACCGGCACGCGCGGGTCGTTGACGCCGTGGATGACGAAGAGTGGGGCGGTGATCTTGTCCACAGACCTGATCGGCGAGATGGATTCGAGGAAGTCGCGGTCGTTTTCGAGACTGCCGTACTCTGGCTCGCGCAGCTTGCGCCGCCAGGGGCCGGTGTTTTCGAGGAAGGTGACGAAATTGGCGATGCCGACGATGTCTACACCCGCCGCCCAGAGGTCGGGATAGGTCGTCACCGCCGCCAGCACCATGAAGCCGCCGTAGCTGCCACCCATCACGGCGATGCGCTTTGGGTCGGCTGTGCCACTCTCAGCAAGCCAGAGCGCCGCCGCGCGCAGGTCGGCCACGGAATCCATACGTAGGCGCACATCGTCGAGACTCTGGTATTCATAGCCGTAGCCAGAACTGCCGCGCACGTTGGGCGCGAGGACGGCGTAGCCCTGCCCGGCAAGATACTGCACGACGGGGTTGAAGCTGGGGCGAAACTGGCTTTCTGGGCCGCCATGCACGTAGACGACGACGGGCAGCCCGCGCGGCGAGACATCGCGCGGCAGATAGAGGAACGCCGGGATCTCGCGCCCGTCGAAGGTGGGGTAATGAATCAGCGTTGGGGCGATGAAGGCTTCGCGGGGAATGCCGCCGCGTGCGCTGTGGGTGGCTTGCCAGGCTTGCTGCGCGACGACATCCACGATCCACACGTCTGGGTTATCTTCGGCGGCGTCGAAGGTGAAGGCAACGCGCGTGCCATCACGCGACCAGGTGACTTCGCGGATGACGCCGTGGCGCAGCGATGGCTCATAGAGGTTGCGGCGCTGGTCCCAGCCTGCCGATACGTCGAAGAGTTCCAGGCGGGAATGGCCGTTCTCGTTGGTGACGAGCGCCAGCCGCGTGCCGTCGTCGCTCAGCGCCAGCGCCTCGGCGTTCCAGGGGTCGTCGCGCAGGTAGGTCATGGTTTGCGTTGCCAGGTCGAGATAGGCCAGTGTCATGAACTGGCGACCCTGGTCGCTGAGCAGGTAGATGCCCTTGCCATCGGCTGAGAAAGCGGGGGAGACGTGCAGGCCGTGGGCGTCAGCGTGGTCGGGGGTCGCCTGCCAGACTAAGCCGGTTTGCGTTTCCGCCGCCAGGAGGGTGGATTTGACGTTCGAGTCCATCTGCAGCACGAGGACGATGCCGCCGTCATGCGAGTAGCCGGAGGCGTAGTTGGTTCCGTCTTGCTGGGCCAGCACCCGTGAGGCGCGGGTGGCTACGTCCATCTCGTAGACATCGAAGTAGCGCTGGTCGCGGGCGTTGCTGGCGTAGCAGATGCGTGCGCCGTCGGGCGACCACCCGCCGAACTGGTAGATCACGTCGGGGAGATCGGAGAGGGGTGTCACGGTCGTGCCGTCGGCGCTGATGAGCGAGAGCTGCGTGCGCTCGCTGCCGCCGGTATCCGCCTCCAGGAGCAGCATATCGGCATTGGGGGCGAACGTGGCTGAGGCGACACGCTCGCCTCGAAAGGTAAGCTGCTCGGGCCAGCGCGGCGGGGTGTCAGGACTTTCGACGGCGACGCGCCAGACTTCGGCGACGCCGGTGATGTCGGTGAGGAAGCTGAGATGCTTGCCGTCCGGTGAGAAACTCGCGGCGTAGGCGGTGCGCACATTGAGGTAGCGCGCGAAGTCGTAGCGCTCGGTGGGCATGTGGTCTTCTCCCATGACTCGGTGTGGTCGCTGGACGTGCGTGCTCGCGCTGCTGGCGGGCGCTTCTTCAGTCTACCGCGCGAATGCGATGAGAGGCCAGTGAGCGTGTGCGGAAAGGTGTGAGGTATGCACTTGTCGGTCCGTGGCGCTTCAGGTACACTGCATGCGGGCAGACAATGGGGGGTGCGGGCATGACGCGGCGCGATCAGCGTGAAAAACACGAACGAGACGAACAGGGGCGGGAACGCGAACTGGTGGAACGCAGCCAGCGCGGCGACCGCGACGCATTCAACCGGCTGGTGGAATACTACCAGGCGGGCGCATATGCGCTTGCGCTGCGGATGGTCGGGGATGCGGATGCGGCTGCCGACATCACCCAGGATGCGTTCTTCTCGGCGTATCGCGCCATCGGCTCGTTTCGCGGCTCGTCGTTTCGCGCGTGGCTGTTTCGCATCGTCAGCAATGGCTGCTATGACCACTTCAGGGCGCAGGCGCGGCGGCCGGCGGTTTCGCTGGAGGCGGCGCTCGAAGAGGATGGCGACGGCGATGCCTACGGGCACGGCAGCGATTGGCACATGCCGAAGTCGCTGATAGATCCCACCTGGGATCCGGAGCGCGCGACGTTGCGCGGCGAGACGATCCAGCGGATCGAAGCGGCGATGCAGAAGCTGCCGCCAGAGCAGCGATTGGCGCTGATTCTGAGCGATATCCAGGGGTTATCATATGATGAGATTGCGCGCGTGATGGATACGTCGCTGGGCACGGTGAAGTCGCGTATCGCGCGGGCGCGGGCGCATATGCGCGGCATTCTGCTGCGCCAGGGGGAACATTTTGGCTGAGTGTGGCGTCTGTGCCAGAAGGGCGATGCGGCGCATGAATGCGGACACCGGAACACTTGGCGGACGCGGGTCGAACCGCTAGCATGGCAAATATGGGCAGTAACGTATGGCGAATGGTGGCATGAGTAGACATCCGAATGATTGGGAGCAGCAGCGCGAGCGGCTCTCGGCGTACCTGGACGGCGAACTGCCGCCTGAGGAGCGCGCCGCGCTCGAACGCCATCTGCCCGGCTGCCCAGAATGCCGCCGCGAGTTGGAGGATTACCGCACGCTGCGCGCGATGCTGCGCGCTGTGCCTATGCCTGCGCTGCCGCGCTCGTTCACGCTGCCCGCTACGGGCGCGGTGCCTGAGCCGTTGCCAGCGCAGAGGAACCGGCCCGCCAGTGCGCGCCCACGCACGCGAGCAGAAAGAAGCAGTGTCGCGCGGGCGGCGCAGGCGCTCGGCGGATTGGTTGCGGTGGCAGGGCTGCTGCTGTTCCTGACGAGCGCGCTCTTCGGCGCACCATCAGGAACGGCCTCGACCGCCGCCGGGAACTATAGCAGCAGCTACCAGCCAGCAATTGGGCCAAAATCCACAGATATCGCCCAATCTACGCATACGGGCGGCCCCGTTGGTCCGGGTGTGGCGACGGCGCGCCCCAATGAGCAGCACACGCCCACTGGCGTCGCGGCGTCACCGACCATTGGAACATCTACGAGTAAAGAACCTGGCAGAAGCGAAACCGCGCCGCCGCTGCCGATCATCGGCGGGGGGATGCTGCTCGGCGGCGCGGCGCTGTTCGTCGCGGGGACGGTGGCACGGAAACGACGCGATTAGGGGTAATTCGGGTTAGGCCAGCACGACATCAGCGTCGCCAGAGACGACACGCTCGCCGCGCTCGTTATCAATCCAGATGGTGAGGCGCTGGCGGTCGCCGGTGCGCTCCCCCAGAACGCCCTGGCAACTCAGTGTGTCGTCTGGTCGCACCATTGCCTGGAAGCGCACGCGCAGCCGGGCCACCCAGCCACCTGTCTTTGGCTGTGCGGTCAGCCAGTCGGTCAGCAATTGGCCGAGGAAGGCCATGCTGAGCATGCCATGGGCAATAGTGCCGTCCAAACCGACGGCGCGGGCGGCATCGGGATCAATGTGGATGGGGTTGTGGTCGCCGCTCACGTCGGCGTAGGCGTTGATCTGCTCCTGGGTGACGGTCTTTGCGAGCGGCGGCAGCGCTACACCCTCCGGTGCGGTGGGACGCCCACGCTGGGGCGCTGCGCTTGCTACTGCGGCAGCAGCATCGGGGGGAGCATCACGCACGATCACGGTGGCGCGGCCCGTGACGACGCGCTCGCCTGCGGGTGTGTTGCCCAGTTGTTCGAGTGTCATAATGGCCATGCCCCCGCGCCCGGACTGACGAATGCTGGCGACGCGATGGCGCGCGATGAGTGTCTCGCCCGCAACGAGCGGGCGAGAAAACTCGTATTCTTGCTCGCCATGGAGCACCTGCGTATGTTCGGGGTCCAGCCCGGCTTCGGCAAAGGGCACACGGAAGCGGGTTACGAACGTGGGCGTTACGGGGATGCTGGCGAAGCCTGCGCGCTCCGCCGCCGCCGCGTCGTGAAAGATGGGGTTGTTGTCGCCGATGGCGTCGGCGAACTGGCCGATAGTCTCGGCGGCAATCTCGCTGGTCTCCGGTGTTGTTTCGTGCCCCACCAGTGCGGGATCAAGTGGCATAGCTAGAATCCTCCTGACAGACATCATTCTTGCTCGCCTATCGTACTCCACCCACGACCCTGGCCGCCACCAGGTTGCGTGCTGGTACGGGCGCGTGTTCAGGGTGGCAAGACGGAGTGTCGCCTTGGCGGTGGGCGCTGTGCGGCGCCAGCGGTTAGCCATTGCGGTTACGTTTGGCCCGCGATGTAGCCGCGCTGGCAGTTGAAACGCATGTGGTATGTAGGTGGAGTCTTCGCGCCACGGGGTACAATAAAGAGATGATGTGCTCTGTTTGCCAACATAAGAATCCAGATACCGCACGGTTTTGTAACCAGTGCGGATCTCCGCTTGCACGCGCGTGCCCGAATTGTGGCGCAATGAATCCGCCGAATGCGCGATTTTGCAATCAGTGCGGCACGTCACTGGATGGTGTTCCGCAAACTACAGTCGTGTCGGCGCCTGCGACCGCTGAGCCAGTCAGCGCCGCGCAGCCTGCGCTTGCGCCAGAGGGCGTGATAGCCGCTGAACCAGTTGCCGCACCGAGCGTATCGGGCGCGCGGCGTACACGGGCGAGCAGCGCCGCTTCGAGCGGACGCAACCCACGCCGAGGCACACGCACGGCGCAAGCGGCGCAGTCCGCTTCTGAAGCAGCTTCTACTGCTGTCGGTGTGCTGGATGTGCCGGTGGAAGAGGCGCATGGTGAGCAACGGCGCATCGTGACGATTCTCTTCGCCGACCTCACCAGCTCCACCGCTATCGCCGATACCATGGACCCCGAAGATGTGCGGGCGCTGCTGGCGATGTTCTTTTCGACGATGGCGCGTGAAATACACCGGCATGGCGGCACGGTGGAGAAGTATATTGGCGATGCGGTGATGGCGGTTTTTGGGCTGCCGGTGGCGCATGAAGATGATCCGGTGCGCGCGATTCGCGCCGCACTGGACATGCAAGCTGCCCTGCGCTACTTCAATGAGGAGCGGCGGGAGTTCGATGCCAGCGCGCCTGAGTTGCACATGCGTATCGGCATCAATACGGGTGAAGTCGTGGCGGCAAGTGGGTCGGCTGAGGGGCGCGACTTTTTGGTAACAGGCGACCCGGTGAATGTGGCCGCGCGCCTGCAACAACTGGCGGCGCCGGATAGCGTGTTGGTGGGGCCGCGTGCGTATCGCGGGGCAACGGGGGCGATTGTCTTCCGTCAACTGCCGTCGGTGACGCCGCGTGGTAAGTCGCGCCCGATGCGGGTGTACGAGGCGCTGGCGCTGGCGGAGCAGAGTCCGGCGCCCGCGCAGCGTCCGCGCGGCATTCAGGGGCTGAAAGCGCCACTGATTGGCCGCGATGTGGAACTGAGCCTGCTGCGCTCGCTCTATGCGCGGGTCGCGGGTGAGCGGCGGCCGCATCTGGTGACGATATTGGGTGTGCCGGGGGTGGGCAAGACGCGCCTGGCACGCGAGTTCATCGCGGGCATTCGCGCGAGCGCCACCGAGGCCATCGCGCGCGCGGAGCTGCGTCCGCTGGTGCTGGAAGGCCGCTGCCCACAGTACGGCGAAATGATTACATACTGGCCGCTGGCGGAGATGCTGCGCGCGCTCTGCGACTTCACCGCGATGACGCCGCCCGCCGAGGCGCGGGCGAAACTGCTGGCGAAGGTGCGCGAGGCGCTGGTGGGCGCTGAGCGTGATGAAAGCCCGGAGGTTATCGCGGCGTATCTGGGGCATACCATTGGCATCGAGAGCCAGGAACGGCGTCAGGCGCTGCTGCCCAGCGACAGCCAGCAGTTGCAGGAAGGGCTGCTGCGCGCATGGCGTGTTTTCTTCGAGGCGCTCGCGGCGTACCGTCCGGTGCTAGTGCTGATGGACGACATCCACTGGGCGGATGATGTGCTGCTGGAACTGCTGGAATATGTGGCGGCCAAGGCAAGCAATGTGCCGTTGCTGCTGATCTGTCCGGCGCGGCCCGAGTTATTGGAGCGCCAGCCGAACTGGGGCGGTGGCAAGCGGAACTATGCGATGCTGAATCTTGAGGCGCTCACGCCCGAAGAGTCGGAGCGGCTGGCGCGCGAACTGCTGCCAGGGGACGGGGTGCCTGAGAGCCTGCGGGTGGGCATTCAGCGGCGGGCCGAGGGCAATCCGTTCTTCTTCGAGGAGATTGTACGGATGCTGGTAGATCGCGGTATTTTGCTGCCATCGCGGGCGGCGGGCGAGTTGTGGCGCATCGCGCCGGAGTGCGAGGGCAGCAACGAGGTGAGCAATCTCGACATTCCCGATACGGTGCAGGGGGTGCTGGCGGCGCGCCTGGATCTGCTGGCGGAGCGCGAACGTGACATCTTGCAGCACGCCGCTGTCATCGGGCGTTATTTCTGGCCGAGCGCACTGCATGTTTTGCATGCGGACCGCGATGGCACTCTGGGCGCGGTACTGGCGTCGCTGGAAGCCAAAGAAATGATCCATGAGAGCGAGCGTTCTGAGGCTAGCGCCGCACCTGAGGGCGAACCGCTGTACACGTTCAACCATGCGCTCACGCGTGAGGTGGCGTATACGAGCATTCCGCGCACGCGCCGCGCCCACGAGCATCAGCGGGTGGCCGAGTGGCTGGAGACACTGGCCCACAGCCGCGAAGCGGAGTTTGCGGACCTGATCGCGCAGCACTATCGCCAGTATTATGTGCAGGCGAATCTGACGCGCTCGCGCACCAGTGCGCGCCGCCTGGCGGTGCGCGACAAGGTGCTGTATTATCTGACGCTCGCCGGAGACCAGGGGTTGATCCGCCATGCCGCCGCCAAAGCAGAGCGCTATTATACGGACGCGCTGATGATGTTGGAAGAAGATGCGCTGGCGGAAGACGTGCCCGCGCGCGTGGCGCTGTTCATGAAGCGCGGCGACGCCCGCTGGACACAGATACGCGGCGACGACGCCTGGGCCGATTACCGCGACGCGCTGCGCCTGTGGTCGGCGTATACGGCGTTTCTGGTGGATGCCGTGGGGCAGGATGGGCAGCCAGAGGGCCGCGCCTTCGCGCCGGTGGCCGCTGATGGGCTGGTTACGGCAATAGGCGATCTGACGATTGAGTCTATGGACCGGTTGGCGATGCCCCTGGACTGGCGCTCATGGGGGTTGCGGCTCTACCGGCTGCTGGTGCTGACGCCGACGCGCAATAGTAGTTTCTTTCAGCAGCCACCCTCGCACGAAGATTTGCTGCCGTATCTTGAGGAAGGGTTGCAACTGGCAGAGCGGCTGGGGCAGAACGAGACGCTGGAAGGCGCGGCGCTGCTGACGGCGAAAGCGTTTTTCTGGTGGTCGTGGGGTGAGCAGCGTGGCGAGCGTGAGTTGATGGACGCGCTGCACGATGCGCGCGAAGCGGTGCGCATCACCGAGGCGCTTGACGATCCGCACAACGCCTCGGAGGCGCTGGATGCGCTGGGCAATTTGCAGGCGATCACCGCCGATCTGCGCGGCAATGTGGAAAGCCAGTCGCGGCGGCTACACTGGGCGCGGCGCATTGACGACATCAACGAGTTGACCGACATCTCTAGCGAAGCATGCACAGCGCAGATGCTGGTCGGCAACTACGAGCAGGCGGTTGAGTACGGGCGGCAGGCGCTGGAGCTGGCGAACTCCACCGACGCCGATCTGCTGCGCGCCCGTGTGCTGGCGCGGCTGATGCTGACGCGGTTCGAGTGGGATCAGTGGCCGGAGACGATTCGCCTGGGTCGCCAGCTTCAGGCGGTTTCGACGTATCCAGGCTCATGGCTGGCGACACATCAACGTTGGGCGCTGCTGGCCTGGGCGATAGCCCATGCGCGCATGGGCGACCGGGATGAGTCGGACCGTATCGCGCAGCGGGCCAGCCTGATCGCCGACCGTGAGCCGGTGCAGTTCTTCGAGCTATACAAAGCGCGCCTGGCGCTGGCACGCGGCGCGACGAAGGAGGCGCGGCAGACGCTGCTGGAAGCGGTGGACGCGCGCTCAGGCAAGCTGATGCTGCCGATGTTCCTGGCGGAACTGGCAGAGTTGGGCGCGCGGAGTGGCGACCGCGACCTCTATGGGCGATTCAGCGCGCAGGCGCTGGAGCTTGGCTGGCGGTCGGGTGCGCGCAAGGCGCTGGCGCAGGCGACACGGGCGCGTGGGATCATTGCGCTGGCCGATACGCGCTGGGACGACGCGCAATGCGATCTGGAAGGGGCGCTGCGGCGCTATCAGGAGCTAGGTTGCGCGTGGGAGGAGGCGCGCACGCGCTACGCGCTCTCCGGTCTGTTCCAGCGGCGAGCCGACGCTGGTGACGCGGATCTGGCGCGGGCGGAACTAACGGGCGCGCTGGCGCTCTTCGAGCGGCTGCATGCGGTGCGTGACATCGCGCGGGCGCGAGCGGCGCTGGCGGGTGGGGATGTGCGGCTGCCGTGACTTAACTGACCGTTATGCTCGCCCAGCAGTCAGCGGCTTTTCTTCGGGGGCGATGGTCGGACCAGTCACAGTCGCGAGGGGCAGATGGACGGTGAAGCAGCTACCGAGGCTGGGGGTGCTTGCTACGGTGACGGTTCCGCCCATGGCTTCGGTCAGTTCTTTGACCAGCGCCAGCCCCAGGCCGGAGCCAGTGCCGGGACGCGCGCGGCTGCTCTCGCCACGGTAGAAGCGCTCGAAGATGCGCGGCAAATCTTCTGGGGCGATGCCTTCGCCGGTATCCTTGACGTGAAGCGCTACGCAGGCTGGCTCGGCCTCGGCCACAACCGCGACGATACCGCCCGGCGCGGTGTGGCGGACGGCGTTGTGCAGCAGATTTTGCAGGACTTGCTCCAAGCGGCTGGCGTCGGCATGGGCGAGCGGCAGAACGTCTGGGACTTCGGCGGCAATCTCGACTTTGCTGCCACGCCAGGCGAGCGGGGCCATCTTCTCGACGACTTGCTGGGCGATCTGCCCGGCGTCCACTGGCTCGCAGCGCAGTTCCAGCCGCTTGATCTCTGCGCGCGAGAGCGTGAAGAGGTCGTCAATCAGCGTTTGCAAGTGAACTGTCTCATGTTCCATCACCGCCAGATCGTGGCGTAGGGTGGGTGGCGGCGAGTCGTCCCAGTGGATGCGCGTGGATTCCAGGTAGCTGCGTAACGTCGCGACCGGGGTACGCAGTTCATGGGAGACGCTGGCCACCAGTTCGCGCCGCGCCTGGAGCAGCTTTGCCACGGTGTCGCGCTCGGCCTGGAGTTCGCGCACGGCGCGTTCGAGGTCCGCTGCCATGGCGTTGAAGTCGGCCTGAAGCTGGGCGACCTCATCTTCACCGACGACCGGCACGCGCACACTATAATCGCCATCGCGCAGTGTCGCCGTCGCGTCCGTCAGCGAGCGCAAGCGCCGCGTGGTGCGCCTGGCGAAGAGGTACGAGAAGAGCGCCGACGGTGGCAACACCACGAGCAAGGCAATGACGGTGAGGATGAAGAAGATGAACAGGATGGGAAGGAGCTGAGGCGAGATGGTGTGGGTAGTGAAGATGTCGGTGAGAATCACCAACAAGACCAGCAGCATCGCTCCGAGCACCACCACGACCAGATGCGCGTGGGTCAGCGACCAAACGAGGCGGCGGCGGCGCATGCCGTTCCAGATGGTGAGCGCGCGCACGCCAAGGCGTGAGACGACGAACGCACAGGTAAACGCGGCGAGCCAGAGGCAGAAGAACCAGGGACTAGGAAAGTGCGAACCGTTGCCAAGCTGCGCCTCCGCCTGCCACAGGTTCGTGAGTAGCAACGAGGGGGTCAGCCCGATGGCGAGGCCCATCAGCGTGTAGAGCGCCAGCCGCAGCCACCACGGAAGCGCCGGACGCCGCATGCGGAAAACGCACCAGAGAATGCAGGCTGGACCAATGATGACGGTGAGCGTAATCGCGGCGCGGAACTGGAGGGCGAGCGTCGCGTGCGGCTGCCAGATCAGCACCCAGAGCAATACGGGCGCCTGAATTGCCGCCACCTCGGCGAAGGCGCGCCACGGGCTGGCCGTGAGCCAGAGGGTGCGCCAGCGCGCCTGTAGCGTGCGCCACACTTCCAGAGTCATAGGTGTCGCCCTCGCTATTCTGGCCGCAGCCGGTAGCCGATGCCCCAAACGGTCTCGATCTCGTCGCCCAGCGGGCCGAGTTTCTTGCGCAGCCGCAATACGACGTTGTCTACGGAGCGGTCGCCGCCGATATAGGATTCGCGCCAGATGGTGTCGAGCAGATACGCGCGACTGAAGGCACGCCCTGGACCGCGCAGCAATAACTCTAACAGCGCGAACTCGGTGGGGCTAAGGTCTAGCTCTTCACCGGCCAGCGTCGCCAGATGCGATTCGGCGTTGAGCAGCAGCGTGCCCCGACTGAGTGTCTGTCCGGCGCTGGCCTGGTCTTCGCTGAGCGTCTGGCGGATGAGTTCGGCGCGGCGGAGCATGGCGCGCACGCGCGCCATCAACTCGCGCATGCTGAAGGGCTTGGTCAGGTAATCGTCGGCGCCGACTTCCAGGCCGATGACGCGGTCGGTTTCCTCGCCGCGCGCTGTCAACATCAGGACGGGTGTGCCCGCGCTCCGGCGGATGCGCCGCAAGACTTCCAGCCCATCGAGCTTCGGCAGCATCCAGTCCAGGATGACGAGGTCCGGCTGGGCACTGGCATGGGCCGCCAGCGCGGCCTCGCCGTCGGCGGCATGCGTGACCACGTAGCCGCCCGCCTCTAGCTCGCGCCGCACCACCTGCGCCAGATCCAGCGCGTCTTCCACCAGCAGAACCATCGCCATCGTCCATGCCTTCCACCAGTATGCGTCAGTGTTCGATATTCCCGGTACACGTAGCGTTTGTGTAGCTCGTCATGTCCACATTATATGCGCCCATCGCGCGGTGTGAACCCCACGATACCCCACCTCAGCCATCTGCGACAGAGTTGCGACACTCCGGCGATGAGTCCATGACATCGGTGGCTTATCTTGATGGTGGGTGGTGGGTACATCCCGCATCGCTGCCCGCAGATGGAGCGCCCGGCGCGCTAGAAAGACGAAGGATACCGATGGCTACCGCGACATTGAAGCGACCCGATGAGCCGCCAGTACACGTACCCGCGCCCGCGGACAACCGCCAAAGGTCACTACCCGCGCGGGCACGGCGTTTCGCGCGGCGACATGGCGCACGGGCGCTGCTGTGGCGCGGCTGCATCCGCCTGTGGGGCGCGCTGCCGTGGCAACTTCAGCGCCTGGCGGTCCGGGTGGGAGCGCCGAAAGTCTCGTATGGCGCGTGCGCGATCATTCAGGATGCGCGGGGGCGAGTGCTGCTGGCGCATCACACCTATCGCCAGCGCGCGTGGGGGCTGCCGGGCGGATTCGTGAAGCGCGGCGAGCATCCATGCGATGCCGTGGCGCGTGAGATTCGCGAGGAGTTGGGGGCGACGGCGCTTGTTGGAGCGGTGCTCTATGCTGGCATGGAGATGTCGGGCAGGCATCTCACACTGTATTACCGCGCCACGCTGCTCGGCGAGCCACTGCCAGACGATGTCGAAATTGACGACTATCGCTACGCGGCGCTCGACGATGTGGCCGCGCTACTCGGCGCTGATGCCGTGCCGTGGCTCGCATGCCTACGCGACGAGCGCCGCGCCTCGTGACGCTTGCGTGACGCTCGATTGCGACACTTTTGCGACATCCACGCGATATCCGCGTGACACGTCGCCTGTATCCTCAGTAGCAGCTATCACTGAACTCCACAGAAAGGGAGAACACCAACACATGACTGGAACACTCAGCGCGACCCGCCCACAGCAGAGCACGAATCGCCGCAGTGGCAACGTGGTGCTGCAAACCCAGGCACTCACCAAGCGCTACGGCGAACGGCTGGCGGTCAACAATCTCGATCTGGCCGTTTATCAGGGTGACATCTTCGGCTTCCTCGGCCCCAACGGCGCAGGCAAAACGACCACGATTCGCATGGCGCTTGGCCTGATTACGCCGACGAGCGGCAGCGTGGAGGTTCTGGGCCAGGAGGTGCAGCAGCACCGCGCCGCCGTCTTGCCGCGCGTAGGGGCGCTGGTGGAGACGCCCGCGCTGTATCTGTACATGTCGGGGCGCGACAACCTGCGCGCCGTGGCGTCGGTGCTGGGCGGCGTGCCGGAGGCGCGGCTGGATTACGTGCTTGATCTGGTGGGGCTGGCCGGACGCGACAAAGATCGGGTGCGCACGTACTCGCTGGGCATGAAACAACGGCTGGGCGTGGCGATTGCGCTGCTCAATGATCCGGACCTGCTGGTGTTGGATGAGCCGGCCAACGGGCTAGACCCGGCGGGCATCGTGGAGATGCGCGACTTGATGCGACGGCTCGCGGCGGAGGGTAAGACGGTCTTCATTTCGAGTCACGTGTTGACTGAGGTGCGGCAGATCTGCACGCGGGTGGCGATTCTGGCGCAGGGCAAACTGGTGACGGAGACGACGATTGACGAGCTGGTCAAGGGGCACGGCGAATTCGTGGTGACGCTGGAACCGGCATATCTGAACGAGGCGCTGGCGCTGGTGCGGCAGCAGCCGTGGGGCACGCGGGCACGAGTGGATGCGGTGACGAATGCGCTGATTACGTCCGCGCCGCAGGGGCATGGGCGCGACCTGAATCTGTTTCTGGTGCAGGCGGGCTTTGCGCCCGACGGGCTGACACCGCAGACGCAGGATCTCGAACAGGTCTTCTTGCAGCTTACGGGCACGGACCCCAAGAACGGCAAGGTGGAGAAGCAGTCATGAGTTCAGCTACGATTCCGGCGCGCGTCGCACGCGGCGCGGGGACATCGGTGCTGCGCCCAAGCTTTTTGGGCATGGTGCGCGGGGAGTTTTTGAAGGTCGCGCGGCAGTGGAGCACGTGGATCATGCTGGCGCTGCTGGTGGGGGTGCTGTGCCTGCCGTTTCTGATTAGCCTGACGGGCAGCGGCTTCAAGGAGGTGTTGCAGCAGGATCCCCTGGATGCGATGTATCGCACGATGGGGCGGAATCTGCTGGTGCTGCGGGTCTTTGTGGGGCCGGTGCTGGTGGTGCTGACGGCGCGGCTGATCGGGATGGAGTATTCGAGCGGCACGATTCGCGTGCTGCTGGCGCGTGGCGTGGGAAGATTGCAGTTGCTGGGCGCGAAGCTGGTGGTGCTGGGCATCATCGGCCTGGCCATCCTGGTTGGCGGCCTGCTGGTCGAATTGCTGCTGACGGTGGCGAACGTGGGGATCATCGCCGGCAATCTGGATGCGCTGAAGGCGCTGAATAGCGGCTTCTGGGATGACACGCGGATGTACGTCGTCACGATTGCGATCAGCATGGCGGTGACGATTCTGATGGCGGCGGCGGTGACGATTCTGGGGCGGTCACTGGCGGTGGGGCTGAGTGTTGGGTTGACGTTCTTCGCCGCCGATAACATCGGGGTGATCTTCTTCTATCTGGCGTTCCGGCTGACCAACGGCGATTTCTGGAATCTCGCCACGGGCGATTTGCTTGGGCCGAACCTGAACGCGATGCCGCGCGTGCTGTTGTCACATCAGGCTGGCGCGGCGAAGTTTGGCTCGCTGCAATTGCCGCTGGTGCCGGTGACGGGCGGGCATACGCTGCTGGTGACCGGAATCTGGTCCGCCGCATTCATCGTGGCGATGGTGTGGCTGACGTGGAAGCGCGACATCAAGGAATAGCACAGCAAGAACGTCATGGGGGCGTCCGGTGGACGCCCAACCTGCTCACATTTGGGGAGACACGAATCTATGTCGGTTACATGGACGGCGACGCCGGTTGCGGTCGCCAGCGAGCAAACAGAGCGGCCAAGCTTCTTCGGCCTGCTGCGCGGCGAGCTTTTCAAAATTGCGCGCCAGCGGGCGATGTGGGTGATGGCGGCGGTGCTGGCGCTGCTTATCTGCGCGCCATATCTGATCGAGATGGCGGCGAAAGGCGGAAATGAGAAGACGCTGCTGACGCAGCAGCCGTTGCAGTTCCTCTACATCATGGGGGGCAGCAATCTGCTGGTGCTGCGCGTCTTCTCCGGCACATTCCTGATTCTGCTGACGGCGCGGCTGATCGGGATGGAGTATTCGAGCGGCACGATCCGCGTGCTGCTGGCGCGCGGGGTGGGGCGGCTGCAACTGCTGGGCGCGAAGCTGCTGGCGATGGCAGTGGTGGCGCTGGCGGTGCTGGCGGGCGCGCTGGTGATAGATGCGCTGCTGTCGCTGGCGACGCTGTCGGCGATTGGCGGGAATCTCGACGCGCTGAAGGCGATCAACGGGGATTTCTGGAATGACATGCTGGTGTACATCGGCACGGTGCTGATCAGTATGGGTGTCTCGATCTTGATGGCCGCCGCTGTGACGGTGCTGACGCGCTCGCTGGCCGCTGGGATGAGCATCGCGGTGACCTTCTTCGCCGCCGACAATATCGGGGTGATCTTCTTCTTGCTGGCGTCCCGGCTCACCGGCAGCAATTTCTGGACGCTGGCAACCGGCGATCTGCTTGGCCCGAACCTGAACGTGATGGCGGGGCAGGTGCTACCCGCGCGCGCGGCGGGCGCGACGTTCGCGTCGGGTGCGTTCGCGCCGCCGCTGGTGCCGGTGACCGGCGGCCACACGCTGCTCGTCACTGCCATCTGGGGCGCGCTGTTCATCGTGGCGATGGTATGGCTGACGTGGAAGCGCGACGTGCAGGAATAGCGGTGTGAGGATTGCTATCGGGGCCATCCGCCAGCAGGTGGGTGGCCCCCCTTCATGTTGTGGGCGGCGCATCGGGTGCGAGGCCCGCGTCATCCAAGGCGCGGGCGAGCAGATCGGCGACGCCAATGGTTGCGGCCCACTGGCGCATATAGGCGAGATCTAACGCATTTGCTTGTACTTTCAGGATTCCTTGAATATCCAGCCATTGCCGCTCGGAGGTTTCTCCGCCCATCCTGTACCATTCGAGCTTCGCAAGGATGGTGTCTTCGGGTGACGGCCACACAAACGCGGGGTGCGTAGCTGCATCGCCTGGCTCCTGCCTGCGTATCCGGCTGAAAGCTTCGTGGTCAAATGGCCGTGATTTGAGAACAAAGACATCAATCTTGACGGTGGTATCGAAGTGGATCAGGTTGAAGGAACTCTGCCGCTGAATAGCATCACGGGCAGCTAGCTCATCAACGTAGTAAGTATTCTGAAGTTGTGCTATGAATGGCTTCACGTGCTCTAGTTTGAGGTCCGCAACGAGGTCAACGTCCATAGTTGAGCGCGGCCTGCCATAGAGCGAGCTAGCGACGGAGCCACCAATGTAGTAGGGGATGCCCATCTGCTCAAGTGCGTCGATAACCGGGACCAGCGCCGCTAAGACTGATGGCTGCATATTCACGATGGTTCTCCCCAGTAAGGATATGCGCACCCGCTCCGCGAGTGGCAGCACATATCGCGAGGCGAGTGACGCGAGACGCACTTCATGCTCATCAAATTCTGGGTGAAGCTCTCTGATTCCTTGCCAGGAAAGCTGTAGTACCCATTGACTCAGCGACATTGCCAATTCCAGGCGCCTGGCGGGGGAGGCGCGACGCAGCAGTTCGATCTGCACGCGCTCGGCTTCGGGGGTGGTGTCTGGGGATTGGGTTTTCATGTGTGGTGGCCCTTTGGCTCGCGCGGAGAGGCGGCGTCTCCTCAGCTACAGGATAGCACGCGCGGCGCGGGAAAGCGAGCGACTGTCGCGACACGGGAGTGGTGAGTTAGAGGGCGTTCTGGTCGGTCGGATGTTCGCGCAGGGTTTGGGCACGCCGCCAGGGCCATTCGCCTTCGATCTCGACTTCGAGCGACCAACTCAGGAAGGTGCGGACGAGGACGATCAGCCCCAGGACGATGACGCTCTGGAGTGTGGGCGCTACCGCGACGGTGCGAACGATGTCGGCGGCGATCAGGAATTCCAGGCCGAGCAGGATGGCAGAGCCAAGGTTGCGGCGCAGGCCACGATAAGCCGCCCGCATGTTGCGGTGACGGACGAGCACATCCGCGTAGCGCACCAGGGCGATGACAGCGCCAAGCACGAGCAGGGCGACGCCCACTGCCTCGAAGACTGATCCGATGTACTCTACGGGATGGGCAACATCCATGAATTACGCTCCTGGGCAACCAGATTCGCGCACGGTGGCGGCACACTCTGATGGCCCACAGCGCATAAAATGAGCCACCCGCGTTACGGCGGGTGGCCTGGGTGTTTCGCGTGCGTCGCGTGCGCCCGATGCTTAGCGGCTGCGTTGGCGGCGCGGGCCGGATGGGCGCGTGTTGTTGGTCGCGCCGCCACGTGTTGGCGCGACGCTTGCTGTTGTGTCGCTGTCACCGGTTGAGACGGCGGCGGTGGAAGTATCGGATGTATCGGACGGGTTGGGAGTGTCATTAGGTGTGCCGTTGTTTCTCGCCATGGGTGTGCCAGTGGCGTCCGTGTCACTGGTAGTATTCTTTGGCGGCTCAGCGGTTTCGGAAGCTGGAGTCGCGGTGCTATCTACGACGGTTCGCAGGCCCGGCACACGCGCCAGCAGTTCATCCATCTGCATGCCAGTGAGCGCCTGGAGGACCGCTGGCACCTGCGCCAGCATATTCACCATGTCGCCGGTGATGCGGCTCGCGCCAAGACTGCCGTCGCCGTTTGCGCCGGTGGAGACGATGCTGATGCGGTCCACTTTGCTGAGCGGCTCGGCCAGCGCGCGCACGATGTCGGGCAGGTTGCTGACGACTTTATCGAGGACGGCGGCCTGGTTGTATTCCTGATATGCTGCCGCTTTGACGCGCATCGCTTCAGCTTCGGCCTCGCCCTTGGCGCGGATGACCTCGGCTTCGGCGAGGCCGCGCAATCGTGAGGCTTCGGCTTCTGCAGCGCCGCGCACCTTCGCCGCTTCGGCCTCTGCCGCCGCCTGCGCCCGCAGTGCCGTCGCGCGGCCCTCGGCTTCGAGCGACATGCGCTGGCGCTCGGCCTCGGCCAACTGCTGCACGCGCTGCTTTTCGGCTTCGGCGGCTTTGATGACGGTGGCCTCTAGCTCCATCTGACGGCGATGGGATTCAGCTTCCTGCACCTTGATCTGCGCGGTCTTCTCGATCTCTTGCGCGCGGGCGGTTTCGGCGACGATCTGCTGCTGGACCACCTGCGATTGCAGATCGCTGGCCTTGTCGGCAACTACCTGCTGCTTCTTGACTTCGGCATCGTAGGAGGCGCGCTTGAGCGCGAGATCGCGCTGGAACTCAGCCTGTTTTGCCTGAGAGGTGGTCTCGGCCTCGACACGCGCCTGATCCGCGGCGGACTTGGCTACCGCTGATTCGCGCGTGGCGGCAGCCTGCTGGATCTGGGTATCGCGTGCGGCGAGGGCGGCGGCGATATTCGCCTCTTTCTTGATGCGCTCGATCTCCGGGCGGCCCATGTTGGCGATATAGTCGTTATCGTCGCGCACTTCCTTGATGGTGAAGCTCACGACTTCCAGCCCCATTTTGGCGAGGTCGGCGGAACTGGTGGTGCGCATCTTTTCGCTGACCATCTCCGGCTCTTTAACGATCTGTTCGACGGTGAGCTGGCCGACGATGCCGCGCAGGTGGCCTTCCATCACCAGCCGGATCAACGCCTGCCGTTGATCCCAGGTCTTGCTGAGGAATTGCTCGGCGGCGGTGAGGATGCTGTCGCGGTCGTTGCGCACCTTGAGTTGCGTCACCGCCTCGACCATCACCGACACGCCCTGATTGGTGTAGAGATTTTGCTGAGGCGCGACATCGAACGACATCAGCTCCAGCGAGAATACATCGGCGCGCTGGATGATGGGAACAACGAGCCTACCTGTGCCGGTGAGCGCATGCATCTCGCCTTTGCCATAGACGATGAGCGCCTGGTTCGGGCCGACTTTGCGGTAGAGCCGACTGTAGAGATTGATGACCAGGATGACCGCCAGCACCAGCGCCAGCGCGACGACGATGACCGTTACTAACACGCCGCTCATATGTTCTCAACCCTGTCGCGGCTGATTGTGGCCGCGCCCTTTCTCTGCCTGCGAATGCGCTCCTCGCGCCGACTTTGGCGCCCACCGCTCGTGTGCTGGCAGGCGTATGGATGTTGTGTTGCGGTGCTTGCTTCGCTCTATTTCAGACGAGTTTGTAATGATTGGATGTGGTTCGTATGGTCCGCGCTGTCCTGCGCTGGATGAACGTCAGTGTTCATCGTCGCTGAGGCTGATGTTGCTGTGCTTTGGATGTTTCAGAATAGAGTCTTACCCTTGCCGGTCAAGCGGCTCCAGTTGTGGCGTATCACCCGCGCGAAGGCTGGCAGAGAAGTGGTCCCATGACTGGACGCTGGCGATGCCGTCGCGGTAGTCCAGCACGACAATTTCGGCGCCCGTGGGAATCGCCTCGCCATCCACGGAGCGCGCGCCGACGCTGCTGCGGGCGCCGGTGACTCCGGGATAGATGACTTCGCCGATGCCGCCGGGACGAATGGCGATGCTCACCGTGCCAAGGCGTCCTTCGAGTTGCGAGCTGGCGCGGGTGAGCAGGCCGCTGTCGTCATCGCCGACGAAGAGCCGAGCCAGCAGCAGGCTGCTGCCTACGGCGGAGATGAGGCCGACGAGCAGCGCAACGGCTATGGTGGCTACCGCGCCGAGGTTCGCGACGTTGTTCAGCAGGTAGCCGACCAGACCGAAGATGAGCAGGAAGATGAGCAGGCCGTAGAGATTCAGGCTGGCGGAAAGCGCGTGCGTCAGCATGCTCAGCGGCGAACTGGCGACGGTGGACGACGTGCTATCCGTGCCGTTGGCGGTGTGCGCGGTGTGCGCGCCGTTGTGGACCGCGTGGCCGGTATCAGCGACGTGCGCCGCATGACCCGCATGGCCGGTGTCACCGCTAAGGTGCAGCCCATGGCCGCCGGTGTCGCCGCCGAGGTGAACGCCATGCGCGTGGCCCAGGCCCGTCACCGTGGAGATGACAAGGAATCCGCCAGAGAACACGATACAGCCGATGCAAAGCAGTGACAGCGGATCGGTGGCGATCATCTGTGCCACTTGCCTCCTGTCGCAGTGGCCGGGAGCGCCATTGGTTAGCGCTCGACCGGCTCAGGAATGGGGCGTGGCTCTTCGAGCCGCGCCTCGGAGAATTGCCGCACACGCTGGACGACCGCAGCGAAGTTGATACCCCAGCCAAGGCCGATGGCGTGTGGCGCGAGTATACTCTCGTTTGCCGGGTTCCAATACTCGCGTGCGATGTCGCTCCAATCGCTGAGGCGGAAGTTGTAAGGCACACCCGCGACCTTTCCCTTCCAGGTGCGCTCTTCCGGCTTCTTTGCCAACTCCTGCCCGATGGCCGCGGCGGTCAGGCCCGTCACGACACCGGTCATGAATGAACTCAGCTTGCCCATACGATTTTCTCTTCCCCTTGCCGCCCAGTTTCGTCCGCCATCCTCACATCTATCTTCACTACATCATTACGCATAACGATGCGCGAACGTTGCGCTCTGGCCCGCATGCTCGTCGCGTTTCGCGCTTCTTGGGGTGGCTCTGGCCGAATCGCGCTGGATTCTTGCCGCCGCGCCCCGTGGCCTCTATACTGAATGCGCCACAGGGGCAGCGGCGAAGGCGCCGCGCGACACAGGAGCGGCGGCCTGCCGCATGAGTGATGGATGGGAATGTAGAACATGCAGGTGTTGGTGACCGGCGGGGCCGGATATATTGGCAGTGTGATCGTGGAAGAGTTGGTACGCGCGGGACATACGCCGGTGGTCTACGATGCGCTGGCGAAAGGGCATCTGAAGGCGCTGGCGCCAGAGATTCCGTTTGTGCGCGGGGAGGTGGCGGACGCCGACCGGCTGCGGACTGCGCTGCTGGAATATCAGATTGAAGCGGTAATCCACATGGCGGGGCTGATCGAGGTTGGCCTTTCAGTGACGAATCCCGACCGCTTCTTCGAGACGAATGTGGGCGGCACAATCAGTGTCTTGCGCGCGATGATTGACGTGGGTGTGCGGAAGCTGGTTTTCAGTTCGACGGCAGCGCTCTACGGCGACCCGGAACAGTTGCCGATTGCTGAAGATGCACCGACGCAGCCGACGAATCCGTATGGGCAGTCGAAGTTGATGGCGGAGCAGATGATGCGGTGGGTGGCTCCGGCGCACGGACTGACCTGCACGGCGCTGCGCTACTTCAACGCGGCGGGCGCGACGGAGCGCAACGGCGAGATGCATGATCCCGAAACGCACCTGATTCCGCTGGTGCTGAAGGCGGCGGCGGAGAAGCGCGCGATTCCGATCTTCGGGACGGATTATCCGACGGCTGATGGGACGACGGTGCGCGACTATGTGCATGTGGTGGATCTGGCGCAGGCGCATCTGCGGGCGCTGAGCCGCGAGGAGCCGGGGCTGCGCATCTATAACGTGGGCAACGGCAACGGCTATTCGGTGCGGCAGGTGATCGAGGCGGCGCGCGAGGTGACGGGCGCGGAACTGCCCATCGAGGAGCAGCCGCGCCGCGCGGGCGATCAGGTGGCGACGGTGGCCAGTTCGGAGCGCATTCGCCGCGAGCTAGGCTGGGAGCCGCAGCACGCGGACCTGCGCGACATCCTGGGCAGCGCGTGGCGGTGGATGCAGAGCCATCCGAAGGGGTATGAGGAAGCATAGTCAATCTTCTGCCCCCTCATTGGTATCTTACGCCTGAGGGGGCAGAGATACGGCCCAAATTAGAGCGTCAGGCCGAGTACGCTCGCCAGGTTGCGCAGCATGACGGACTGCGCCGGGGAGCCGCTGGCGTGGGCGCTGGCGGCGAGGCGGTCGAGCGCGGCGAGCGCGCGTTCGGTGTGGAAGTCGTCTTCGAGCGCGGCGAGGAGTTCCAGGCACGCCTGCTGCGAGGGGTCTACTCTCTCTCCTGGCCCTTCCTCCACAGAGAGCGGGGTGGGCGACTCGTCTTCCACAGGGAGTGAGGCGCTGAGTGTCGCGGCATCTTTCAGGCGTGCGGCGAGGGCGGCGGCGGCGCGCATATCCGCATCGGTGTATTCCCAGGCGTCGCGGTAGTGATGTGAGAGCAGCATCACGCGGATGGCGTCGGGTGAGTAGTCGGGCAGCAGGTTGCGGACGAGGATGAGGTTGCCGAGCGACTTGCTCATCTTCTCGCCGTCTAGCTCTACCATGGCGCAGTGCATCCAGATGCGGACGAACGGGCGGACATCGGTGGCGTTCTCGCTCTGGGCGATCTCGCAGGTATGATGCGGGAACATCAGGTCCGCGCCGCCGCCGTGGATGTCTACACGTGGGCCGAGGTATTTGACGGCCATGGCGCTACACTCGATATGCCAACCGGGCCGCCCCGGCCCCCAGGGGCTGGGCCACGCTGGCTCGCCGGGCTGCTGTCCCTGCCATAGCACGAAGTCTAGCGGGTCAATCTTGCGGGGGTCGTCGGGGAAGTTGCCGCGCTCGTTGGCCGTCTTGAGCCAGTTTTGGTAGCCTACGTAGCCAGCGGCGTCGGCCAGCTTGCCGAAGTCGGGGTCGCGCTTGACGGCGAAATAGACCCAACCATCGCGGATGTAGGCCAGATCTTTGGCCAGCAGGGCTTCGATCAGTTCGATCATCTTGGCGGTTTCCTGGCTGGCGTAGACGTAGTGGTCGGGTATCGCGACGTTGATCGCGCGCAGATCACTGAGGTAGCGGTCGGTTTCGCGCCGGCCAAGCCCGTCCCAGGTCATGCCCAGTTCGCGCGACTTACGTAAGATATCGTCGTCAATGTCGGTCACGTTCTGCACGTAGGTGACACTCAGCCCGCGCCAGCGCAGGTAGCGCACGAGCGTGTCGTAGATGACGTTGATGAAGGCGTGCCCGAGGTGTGTCGTATCGTAGGGCGTGATGCCGCAGACATAGAGCGTGACGGCGTTATTGACCGGAGCTAGCGGCTCGGTCTCTTGGCTCAGCGTATTAAACAGGCGCATGGAAGCTGGTATCCTCCTGTGGGTCGAGCGGTGGCAAGCGAAAAAGTGCGGTTGCGTTGCGGGTGGTGGCGTCGGCGAGCGCATCGAGTGTGAGGCCGCGAGCTTCCGCGATGCGGGCGGCGACAAGCGCGACATGGCGCGGCTCGTTGCGTTTGCCGCGGAAGGGCGGCGGAGCAAGATAGGGGCTATCGGTCTCGACCAGGATGCGGTCGAGCGGCGCCCAGGCGGCGACCTCAGCCAGTTCGGTATTGCGTGGGAAGGCAACCGGCCCGGCGAAGGAGAGATAGAAGCCAAGGTCCAGCGCGTCGCGCGCCATGCTTTTGTCGCCGATGAAGCAGTGGAAGACGCCACGCAGCCCCGCGCCGTGCTGGCGCAGATGGGCGATCATGTCGGCGTGGGAGTCGCGGTTGTGCAGGATGACGGGCAGATCAAGTTCACGCGCCAGGGCAAACTGGCTGATGAGCGCGCCGCGTTGGGTGTCTTGTGGTGAGAGGTTGCGGTAGTAGTCGAGGCCAATCTCGCCGATGGCGACCACGCCGGGTGAGCCGGCTAGCTCACGCTGAGCGGCGAGGGCATCGGGCGTGAGGGTGTCGGCGTCGTGTGGGTGAGTGCCCACGCCCGCGAAAATGCGCCCCGGATACGCGGCGGCAAGCGCGACGGCCTCGCGGCTGCTCTCTACCTCGATACCCGGCACAATCATGCGCCCGATCCCTTCGGCGAAGGCGGCGGCGATGACCTCGGGGCGGTCGGAGTTAAACTGACGCACCTGAACATGTGCGTGGGAATCTATGAGCAAGGGATAAGTCCTCAGCATAAGGATTTCGACAGGCGTCTGCCAGACGCCCCTACGGGTTGGGAGCGGATGGGCGTCCACCGGACGCCCCGACGAAGCGGGACGTATGGCGGCACTTCAGAAGTATAGGGAGCGGGATTGCATGCTGTCAAATGTGAAGCATAGCGAGTACAATAGACGTTACGTATCCGTCAACCACTGCCAGCGCTCAATGCGCATAGGCAATCAGACCATGTGAGAGAGTGAAGGTTGTATGAGCGCCACGGCTGAGACAACCCTGACTTACCGCCAACTTTTCAGCGTTGGCGGTTTTTTCCGGCTGGCGTCGAGCGCGCTGCTGGCGCGGGCGGCAAGCCAGATGTGGCA
The DNA here is from genome assembly GCA_030167145.1 of Ktedonobacterales bacterium. GTDB lineage: Bacteria > Chloroflexota > Ktedonobacteria > Ktedonobacterales > JADMIN01 > SMAG-U1939. The sequence continues at coordinate 4,358,230 of CP126532.1, forward strand.
GGTAACGCTGGTGCTCTTCGCGCTGGCGTCGTTTCATTCGCCGGTGCTGGCGGGCGCGGTGGTGTTTCTGAGCATCGCGCCAGGGCTTTTGCTGAGTCCCATCGAGGGCGCGCTGCTCGACCGCCACGGACGTGGGCGGCTGATCCTGGTGGATTATGGGCTGGCCGCTGTGCTGGCCGGGGCGCTGGTGCTGCTGCTGGTGGCTGGCGCGCTGACGCCGCAATTGCTGCTGATCCTAGTATCACTTAGCTCGCTGACGCGACCGCTGAGCTTTGCGGGCACACGGTCATTCTTTCCGCTACTGGTGCCACCGAGGCTATGGGATCGCGCGAACGCAGTGGATAGCGGCAGTGAGGCGCTGGCTGCCGTGCTGGGTCCGGCTATGGCGGGAGTGCTGCTCGGCTGGGCGGGCGCGCCGTGGGCGTTCATGGCGACCGCCGTGATGTTCGGGCTGGCCACAGTGGCCCTGGTGGGCATCCGCGAGCCAGCAACAAAAACGCAGCCGGGGGATCGCTTGTTGCCCGCCGCGTGGGCTGCGGTGCTCTATGTGGTGCGGCATCCGACACTGCGCGGGGTGATGTTCACGCTGTGGCTGAACAACATCGCCTACGGCGTCCTGACGGTGGCGCTGCCCGTGCTGGTGCTGCATGAACTGCATGGCACAGCGGACGCGGTTGGCGGGCTGTGGGCCGTGATGGGCTTCGCTACGGTCGCCACCGGGCTGACGGTGGGGCGGCTGAGCACGCGCGGACGCGAGCGCACAATTGTGGCGTGGACGTCGGTGGTCTTCGCGTTGGCGCTGGCGCTGATAGCGGTCTGGCAGAGCGCGGCGGGACTGATCATCTGTATGGGGCTGATGGGCCTTTCGTTTGGCGCGGCGGACGTGAGCCTGTTCTCGATTCGCCAGCGGCGCACTGATCCGCTGTGGTTCGGGCGGGCATTCGCCGTCGCGATGGCGCTGAACTTCTTTGCGATGCCGGTTGGATCGGTGCTGGCTGGTCCCGCTGTGCAACAATCGCTGACGCTGACGATTCTGCTGGCGGCGCTGGCGGCGCTGGCGGGCGGTGGTGTGGCGCTGCTGACGATTCCGAAGGAAGGGCGCGAGCGCTAAATATGCTCGCGCTTTAGGGGTTGTTCGGGTTGGGGGCAGGCTCTCAGCGCCGAAGCGATGCCCTCCGCGCTCAGTCGCGGAAGTCTGGTCCGCGTGAGCGGTGGAAGCGCCAGCGGCGGGGCGTGTCGCTGGGGATCGAGGTAAGGAGGAACATACCGACGGCGTAGAGCACGAGGCCCGCGACAATCACGCCACCGATGAGCGGCCAGTTGATTTCAGCATTGCTCTCCAGCCCGGCCATCGCCACGAGGAAGCCGACTGCGGTAAATCCCGCTATCGCGCCTGCCAGCATGAGCGCGCAGCCGATGCCCCGACGCATCAGCGACCCCCTTTCCCGATCTTCTCCGGCGCGGTCTGGTCTGCCGTCGTCGCTAGCGCGGCGCGGGCTTGTATCACGCGCTCTGGATAATCGCTGAAGAGGCCGTCCACCTGCCAGGTGAGCAGCTTGCGAATTGTGGCCCAGCGGTTCGCGGTCCAGACGTTGGCGCGCAGGCCAGCGTCGTGGGCGCGGCGCACCAGCTCGTGCGTACTGAGATTTACTCCGGGGTGGATTGCCTCGGCGCGCAGCGCCAGCGCGGGGGCGATCAGATTGCGGCCTTTCCAGTCAGTCCCATACAGTGCGGCAATACGCAGACCAGGCAGGCGCTGCTTCAGGAGGGCAAGCGCGGGATGCTCGAATGATGAGACAAGGATGCGCGCCAGAAATGCGGGATCGAGCGCGGCCAGCACGGGCGCGACGGCCTCCGCTGTGCCGACCGATTCGGCGACCGACTCGCCCTTGATTTCTAGATTGAGCGCGCCGCCGCGCTCGCGAACCAGCGCCAGCGTTTCGTCGAGTGTGGGGATGCGCTGCGGCTGCCGCCAGCGCGCCCCGGCGTTCAGCGCGCGCAGTTCGGCAAAACTCTGCTCGGCCACCGGCCCCGTGCCGTCGGTGGTACGGTCTACGGTGCCGTCGTGGATAATGACGAGGCGCCCATCGCGGCTACGCTGCACATCGCACTCGATGGCGTCCGCTCCGAGATCGAAGGCCACAGCGAAGGCATGCAGCGTGTTTTCGGGCGCAGCGGCGCGTGCGCCACGATGCGCGTAGCAGATTACGCGCGGTTGTTCGTTCCTCTGTGTCGCCATCGCGCGCCGGCCTCCTTTCGCCCGTCGTGCATGCGCGCTCATCGTAGCACAGGCGCGCACGCGATTCATACGTGAGCGAAGCATCATGTTCGGGAGTGGTCGCACGAGGAATATTTGTTCTACATCACGTATAGTATTCAGTGTAAGATCTGGTAGCGCGGATAGACGCGATTAGGGCAAAGAGGAGACGGGCGCCGATGAGCCATTCAGCTATCACCCCCGAAGAGCGTTTTGCTACACTTGCCGAGGAGTTTCTTGGCGTGCCGCATGTGACTTCGCCAGCAGCGGGAACGCAGGCGAAGAAAGGGTTCGGCTCATCAGAATTGAAGGTATATGGGAAGATATTCGCGATGCTGAGCCAGGGCAGGTTGGTGGTGAAGCTGCCGAAGACGCGTGTAGATGCGCTGGTGGCGGCGGGCGAGGGCGAGCGATTCGATCCGCGCCGTGATGGCCGGCTGATGAAGGAGTGGCTATCTGTGGAGGCAAGTTCTGAATTGGAGTGGCTGGCGCTGGCACACGAGGCATTGGAGTATGTGGCGGCGAAACGTTGAGGACGGCATGGCATAGCCACGCATGCCCGTTTGCGCGATACAATAGAGGCTGGCCACACCGGACGCATGTGAGCGCGTGTGGCGACATTTGCACGACACCGCTCAATGCGGACCGCAGAGATCGCAGAGCGGTGTACATCTGAGACGCACGGGCCGGAAGCCGCAGCGTGGCGGCATGTCGCCCAGACAACACCAAAGAAGGAAGGCAGAGATGCGCAACAAAGTAACCGTCGTGGGCGCTGGCAATGTCGGCGCGACCCTGGGCCAGCGCGTGGCCGAACGCGACTACGCGGATGTGGTGCTGGTAGATGTGATTCCTGATATGCCGATGGGCAAGGCGCTCGATATTCTGGAAGCGGGTCCAGTGCTGGGCTACGATTCACTGGTCATCGGCGCGAACGGCTACGATGAGACGGCGGGGTCCGATATCGTGGTGATTACGTCGGGCATCGCGCGCAAGCCGGGGATGAGCCGCGACGACCTGATCCGCACCAACCAGGGCATCGTCACACAGGTGACACAGGAAATCGTGAAGCGCTCACCGAATGCGATGCTCATCTGCGTCACCAATCCACTGGACGCGATGGCGCAACTCGCCTATTCGGTAAGCGGATTTCCCAAGCAGCGGGTGATGGGTATGGCGGGGGTGCTGGATACAGCGCGCTTCCGCACGTTCATCGCGCAGGAGTTGGGCGTTTCGGTGCGCGACGTGCAGGCGTTCGTGCTGGGCGGCCACGGCGACACGATGGTGCCCCTGGCGCGGCTCTCGACGGTGGCGGGCGTGCCGCTGCCCAAGCTGATTGCCGAGGAGCGGCTGGCGCAGATCGTCCAGCGGACGCGCGACGGCGGCGCGGAGATTGTGAATCTGCTGAAGCAGGGCAGCGCCTACTATGCGCCTTCAGCTTCGGTCTTGCAGATGATTGACTCGATCCTGCTGGATAAGAAGATGATTATGCCCTGCGCGACGTATCTCGAAGGCGAGTATGGCATCAGCGGGCTTTTCGTCGGCGTGCCGGTGAAGCTGGGGTCGAAGGGCGTGGAAGAGGTGATCCAGCTTGAACTGTCCGAAGATGAGCGCGCGCAACTTCAGAAGTCGGCGGACTCGGTGCGCGAGCTGATTGGCGTCATGGGGATTTAGCTTTCACGGGTTTGCCCGCTCAGATTGCGATTTGGGCGGGCAATTTCATGGCTTGGGGCGGGAAAGAGCGGCGTGAGGCTGACGCGTGCAGGTTCACGCGCCGGTGCTTTCGCTGGCGACTGGCTGGGCGAGCGCTTCGCGCACGAATGCCAGGGACGACCGTAGGCGCGCTAGCTGTTGTTTGCGGCTGAGCAGCGGTAGGTACTTGGGGTGGATTTCCAGGGTGATGAGGCCGTCGTAGCCATCGTGCGTGAGGCGTCCGAGCAGTTCGCGCAGGGGCAGCGAGCCTTCGCCAGGGGGGACGTGGGTGCGTACCAGCCCGTCAGGCTCCCAACGCGCATCGCTCAGGTGAATGTTCACCAGCGCCGGGCGCAGCAGTTCGTAGGTGGCGAGGATGTCTTCGCCGTTCGCTCCGGAGTGGCAGGTGTCGAATGTGACGCCGCAGCCGCGCTCAGTGGCGAAGCGCACCAGCGTGGCCACGTCGTCGAGCAGGTAGCGTTCGGGACGCTTGTTATACTGGCTGGTTTCGAGGCCGATGCAGAATGCGCCGCCAGCGCCAATCTCCAGCGCGCGCTGGATGCCGAGAGTATAGCGCCGGGCGCGCCGCCAGCGTTCATCCAGCAGATGTGGCGTATGGGCCACGATCACCCCGGCGTCAACCGCACGCGCCAGTTCGGCGATATAGAGCCATTTCTTGACGACAGAGCGCGGCCAGCCGGGGAAGCGCACGAATGGAGGGTGTACGCTCAGCACGGGTACGCCAGCGTCGCGCACGATACGCGCCACCCGCTTCGCGCCACCAAACATGTAGTCGTGTCCGGGGGAGAGTTCCACGCCGTCATAGCCTGCGTCGCGGGCGAGCGCGAGGATGTAGCCGAGGTTGCGGTGATAGAATGTGCCGGTCGAAAAGCTGATACGCATCATGCTTGACACGATACCCCATAGGGGTGCCCTCGCGTCAAGCGCGGACATATCACGCGACAGTCACGCGGCGTCTCTTCAAGCGCCAGAGGACGAGTCCCGTGGCGAAGGCACTCGACAAGAGGAGAGCTACCAGGAAGAGGAGATGTGTTGCTTGATCCGGGAAGGGGTCAGAGCGCATGGGGATGAAAGAACCGACCAAGCAGAGTATGACCACGGGCGGATACAAGAAGCGCGCGACAAATTGCTGAAGCTCAGTAGAACTGAGGGGCTGCTTGTTGCCTGAAATTGGAAGAAGCCACCAAATAATGGCCTGTGCAGCGAAAATGCCACCGAGGATCAGATCCCAAGGATGGATGGTCACGTGAACATCCTATTCGTTCGGATTTGATAAGATGCTACCAGTATAGCATGAGAAATGCGCATACTAACGTGCAACATTGGCGTTTCTCTCTAATTCCTTTGCTTAGCACTTAGCGAAGATAGCTCGGCGAGTGCCAGTCACCGCGTGGTAGACTGATGAGGTGAATTGTTAGGGGGATGGCATGAGAGTTGATGCCCACCAACAGCGGGCGCTTCAGTTGGAACACGCAATTTCCCTGTTAGGAGATCCGGCCGCCGATGCTGACATTGGGCCGAGCCTGATCGAGAATTATTGGGCTGCAGCCTTTCATTGGATTGCCTATGGCTGTCAGCAAAAACATGGGCAGCATAAGGAGAACCATACCCAACTTGGGCGCTACCTTCGCGATCTTGGTGAACCAGTTATCGCAACGCGCTGGGACGCGCTTGAACGCACTCGCCAGGGAGCTATGTATGCATACAATGCGACTCTCGCCGATGTTGAGCGGGCGCGTGATGATTGGCAGGTGATTCGCACATGGGCACTGACCTGAACCAGACTACGCAAGATGCGGGTGCGCCGATAAACACTGTACATCCGTATGTACCAGTGGTCGCGTGGCTGGACGCGGAGACCGCCGCAAGCGTGGAGGACATTACACAATCGCTTGCCGAGCAGCATCCAGAGGTTCTGGCGGTGATTCTCTTTGGCTCGGTCGCACGCCATGAGGAACGCTCACTCGACGATCCCATGCCGAGTGATGTGGATTTGCTGGTGCTGATTGACCCAGGCGTCGCCGATACGGCAGTCGAGCGACTATCAGCCGAGCGGGAGCTTGCCATTACCGCGACAATCGGCGAAGCAGACTACCGGCATCACGATGCGCCCCGTGAGGTCAAGACTATCTTTATGTATCGCGACCTTGCTCATTGGGATCCTCTGTTCATCGAAAACGTGGCAAGGGATGGTATCTTGCTGTGGGCGCGCGGCCCACTGCCATCGCCGCTTTCGCTAATCGAGATGCGAGACAACACCTTTCACATGACTGCGTCTTCGCGCTGAGTGGGTGCAGTAATACGCCTGCTTATATCCCATTGTGCGCCAGCGCATCAAGCAAGGCGGCGAGGAGCGCGTCGTTGCCTGCCGCGAGCACGCTGTAGGGCTTGGTGAACTCGACTGTGCCGAGGGGATGCCCGTAGCCGTCGGTCAGTCGCGCGCCTGCCTCGCGCAGCACCAGCGCCGGAGCCAGGAAGTTCTCTGGGGTCAGCCGGTCGCGCAGATCCACATAGCCGTCATATGCGCCCTGGGCGACGTAGCAGAGGTCGAGCACCGTCGCTCCCATGCGCCGCACCGTCGCCGCGCGCTCCAGCAGGCGCCACACCTGGTCGAGCGGGATGCGCTGCGTCGCGGCGTCTTCCACGTCGGCTTTCGGCGAACGCTCGCGTCCGATGTTCGCGCCGAGCATGGCATAGCGCAGTTCGCTCATGCGCGAAGCGACGCAGGGCACACCATCCAGCGTCGCGCCCTGCCCACGCGCCGCCGAATACACCGCGCCGGTGAAGATGTCGCCACAGACGGCGTATTCGACTAGATCGGGGTCCAGTGGCGCGCCCACGGGAAGCGCCGCCACGGCAAAGCCCACGGAACGGATGCCGCGCTTGAAATTGTTGCTGCCGTCGCAGGGGTCAATCACCAGCGTCCACTGTGGCTGCTCACCGATCTGAATCTCGCCAGCCTCTTCGCTGAATGCGCGGAACGACCCAAGCCCCTGCTGGGCGACCGCCAGCGCTATCTCTTCGGCGCGGGCGTCGAAGCCACGAGTCGCCTCGCCCTTGGGGTTCGTCGCCACGGGGGCGCGCGCTTCCAACGCCTGTCCCTCGCTCAGCAGGTAGCGCCGCGCCGCCGCGAACATCGCGACAAAGACCGGTCGCGGATCGGTTATCTCACCTGGCATATGTCTCTCTATCCTGACTGCCGTTGCGCATTGCATGTGCCTCCACGGAACGGAGTCATGCGGAAAGCAGCTTCGGCTGCTCCATCGTGTTATCATACCCCACGGTACACGACATGCCCTACTGCGTCAGGACGAACGGCGGCGTATCCCGCCTCTGGCGCATTCTCTGGAGAGTGATTCCACGTGCGTGAAGCGCAAGCAGTTGCCGAATCGCCCGCTTCCGCCAGCCCACGCTGGCGGCGGTGGTCGCTGCGTCTGCTCGAATTCGGCGTGCTGTTTGCGGTTCTGCTCTTCACGCTCTGGCTCTCGGACCGCTGGCTGCTGCCCAATGGCGATGTGGACGAATACTACGCCTACGCGCTGGCCTTCTGGACACAACACCCGTTGCTCCACGCGCTACCTGCGGAGTATCCGCCACTGGCCATCATACCTTTCACGCTGACGCTGCTGCCCTCGCTAAGCAACTATCATCTGGTCTTCGCGGCGTGGATGGCGGCGCTGGTGCTGCTCGGCTACGCTGGCTTTCTGCGCTATGCCGGGCGCTCGCGGGCGCTGGTCTATATCGTCTATCTGCTGCTCGGCGCGGTGGCGACGCTGCTGGCGCGCTTCGACATCGTGCCGGCGCTGGTGACGCTTGGCGCGCTGCTGGCGGCGGAACGGCGGCGCTTCGAACTGGCATATGCGCTGGTCGCAGCGGGCGTGCTGCTGAAGCTGTATCCGGCATTTTTGCTGCCGGTGATCGTTATCGAACACTGGCGCTATCTGGCGGCGCGGGCAGTGGACGAGGGCGCAGGGGAGACGCCCGCGCGGGAAGCGTGGCGGAGGTTGCGCGGGCATCCGGCGCTGGCGCCGGTTGCACGCGGCGCGGCGCTATGCCTGGGACTGATTGGTGTAGGCTTCGCGGGCGCGTTCATCCTGAATCCAGCGGGGGCGCTCTCGACTTTCACCTACGCGGGCGGGCGACCGCTGCAAGCGGAATCCACGCCCGCCTCGCTGCTGTGGCTCGGCTCGCTCTTCGGCATTCCGGCGTTTCCCAACTATTCCTACGTCTCGTTGAATCTGGTTGGCCCGCTGGATGGCGTGCTGAAGCAACTCTCAGCGGTGGCGCTGGTCGGAGGCTGTCTAATCGTCTACTGGCGGCAGGCGCGCGGCAAGCTGACAGTCGGGCGCGCGGTGATCGCCTGCCTGTGTGTCGTACTAGTGACGAATAAGATCTTCAGTCCGCAATATCTGATCTGGGTGCTGCCAGTGGTGGCATATATCGAGGGGTTTAGTTGGGCGTGGATTACCATTTGTTTCCTGACCACCTTGGACTTTCCCTTTATCTACCAGATGCGGCATCCGATTCTCACCGTGCCGTATAGCTGGCAATTCTTGCCAGTCGTCGCCGTACGCAACGGATTGTTGCTCTGGATGACGTTCCGTGCTATCATCGGCCCCGAAGTCGGCAGCACACACGCGGCGGATGTCGCTATGGGAGCGGAGCCGATTTCGGATACCATCGAGCGCAGCGAGGATGGCAGCAAAGCGCCTGCCCCGCTGGGACAAGGGATATAGATAGCATGCAGCCAGTACGAGATGAGAGCCGTCTCTTCGCATTCGGCCTGGCTTTTCTGTGGGCAGCGGCGGTGCTGCCGTTGTTGCTCTCGCTCTTTTCGGGCAACGCGCTCTCTGGCATACCGCTGGTGAGTGTGGTGCTGTGGTTTTTGCTGCTGCGGCTGGCACGCTGGCGTTCTCCGGCGGCGCGCGCCGATGTGTTGCTCACGCGCGGCAAGGCGACCGAGGCGCTTTCGCTGGCCACACGTGCGCTGGCAATCAAGGGCTTTGGCGGATGGAATGGCGTGCGGCGGCTGGTCTGGCTGAACCGGCGCACCAGCGCACTGCTGGCGCTTGGGCGCTGTGATGAGGCGCTGGCCTCGGCATTGGAAGCGATGGCCCACGGCGCTGATCCCGAAACCATTGGCAATTGCGCGCTGGCGTTGCTGCGGCTCAACCGCTATGAAGAAGCGGCCAGCGCGGCGCGTCTGGTGCTTTCACTCACCCGCGAACGGTCAGTGGTGGGCAATAGCGTGCTGGCGGCGGTGATGTTGGGGAGACGCCAGCCCGCTGAGGCAGAGGCGCTGGCGCTGGCTGGCCTGGAAGATGTGCGGACGCTGCTGCCCTTCGTGCGCACCGATCACTATGTGCTGTGCCTAGCGGTGCTGAGCCGCGCGCTGCGATTGCAAGGCAAAACAGATCTCGATGCGTCACGACGGGCAGCGCGCCATCGCGCGGATCTGCGGAAAGCGGCGGCACGCACGCCAAATCTGCGGGCGATGGCGCTGCTCGAAGAAGCCGACGCGGTCAGTGCGCTGCCCGAACAGCGCCCGCGTGCGCTGGGACTGATCTCTGCGGCGCTGGCCGCCGACTTGAGCTATACGTATTGGTATGTCGCCCAGCCGGGAACCTTCAAGACGCTGCGCCAGGAAGAAGTGGTCGCCTCCATCGTCGAAGCGGCGGGGCAACAGTTCGCGCAGTGGCAGACGAGCGCACCATCCAACGAGAGCGTGGCCGCTGGTTTGCAGCAGGCACGACTCCATGCGCGCCCCAAGCCACCGATGCGGTCGAGCCAGCTCGCGCTGACGACGCAGATCGCGACGCTGGCGGGCACTGCGGCGCTGCTGATGATCTGGGTCTGGCGCTTCTTCCTCTTCGGCTTCTGATCGTTATGAAGCGCGAAGAATGACGCCAGCTAGCCATGTGTCAGCCAGCTACACGTTGACACCCTCCGCGCAACACAGATACAATGGCCTGTAGCCTGTATCCAGGAGACAACGGTGTTTCCCGCGCATGGCTCCGGCGTTGCGGCACTTATGGCATCACAGCCCATCTGGCCCCGCGCCACCTATCCGCAAGCACCTCACCCTCCCGGCTGCACCCGCTACAATCAAGAGTTCGTCGCGAATCGTATGCCAGATGCACTGGCATCGCGCGCGTCCTGTCTCGTTTGACCCTACGTAGCTAGGCGCGTGGAAGGCAGGCGCCACATTCGATTCCGCTCCACACGGAGCGCGGGATGTGTGGCTGGCCCAGCCCCATGTTGGAGGTACTTGTACGTGAATATCGTCGTCTGCATGAAGGAAACGCCGTCAACCACGGCGGAGAAGAGCTTCAGCCCGGATATGCGGCTGGAACGGCGCAAAGAGGATGCCATTCCCAATCCGTTCGATGAGTACGCCATCGAAGAGGGGCTGCGCCAGCAGGAGAAACACGCTGGTAGCACCGTCACCATCCTCTGCATGGGGCCAGCCACCGCGACCGACACGGTTCGCAAGGCGCTGGCGATGGGCGGCGACCGTGGTGTGCTGGTGAGCGATGACGCACTAGCTGGCTCGGATGCCATCAGCACCGCGCATGTGCTGGCCGCCGCGCTCAAGAAGATCGGCTTCGACCTCGTCATCTTCGGCAATGCCGCAGCAGACGCCTACGGCGGTATCGTCCCCAGCGCGACGGCTGAGCTACTTGGCGCGCCGCTGCTCTCCTACGCCAGCAAGCTGGATGTGGATGGGAGCACGGCGACTATCGAGCGGCAGGCCGACATCGGTTACAACACAGTCGCCGCGCCCATGCCCACGCTGGTGAGCGTCGTCAAGGCTATCAACGAGCCGCGCTACCCTTCGATGAAAGGCATCATGGCCTCGAAGAAGAAGCCGCTGGACACCTTCGCTCTGGCGGACCTGGGCATTGACCCGGCGACGGTCGGAGCGGCGGGCGCACGCGAGAAGGCGCTCAGCGCCGAAAAAGTCTCCACCCAGCGCAAAGGCGAAATCTTTATTGGCAACGAAGGCGCAGCGGATCGGGTCGTGGCCTTCCTGGTCGAGCAGAAGGTACTCTAGACATGTCGAACGACGTTTGGGCACTGGCCGAAATCCCCAGTGGGAAACTGGCGAACATCTCGCTGCAGCTCGCCAGCAAAGCCGCTGAGCTTGCTAAGGCGCTGGGCGGCGAGCCGGCGGCGGTCGCCATGGGCGCGGGGGCGCGCGACGCGGCGCAGGATTTGGGTGCATGTGGCGTGAGCAAAGTCTACGCATCTGAGGGCGCGGTGTATGGCGAGTATCTCGCGCAGCCCTATGTGGCTACGCTGGCGGCGCTGATTCAGCAGCATCAACCGAAACTGGTGCTGTGGGGAGGCACCAACTTTGGCCGCGATGTGGCGGCACGGGTCGCGGCGCGGCTGGGGCTGGGCATCGAATACAACGTCAACGAGGTCGCGCTCGATGGTGACCAGATTGTGATGTCGGTGCCTGCCTTCGGCGGCGCGCAAACGGTGAAGATGGCCTTCCAGGGTGAGGGCACGAAGCTGCTCGGCGCGCGGCAGAACGCCTTCCCCACCGTCCGCACGGGTGGCAGCGCTACGGTTGAGGATGTTGCCGCGCCCACTGCGCCCGCCAACGGCGCGAAAATCACTGGCACGTTCGGCACGGAGGGCGCGCAGGAAGCTGGGCATCTCGGCAAGGCGTCCGACGGCCACGACATCTGGATGCCTGCCGCCAGTCGCGCCAAGCTGGAAGAGGCGCAGATTGTCGTCTCTGGGGGGCGCGGCCTCGGCGGCCCGCAAGGCTTCGCGCAGATCGAAGACCTGGCGGCGGCGCTGGGCGCGAGTGTGGGCGCGTCGCGTGCGGCGGTGGATGCCGGGTGGATTCCCTACGGCCATCAGGTAGGCCAGACCGGCAAGACCGTCAAGCCGACGGTGTACATCGCCTGCGGCATCTCTGGCGCGGTGCAGCACAAGGCCGGCATGGGCACGTCGAGTCTGGTCATCGCCATCAACAAGGACAAAGACGCGCCGATCTTCGGCTTCTGCGATCTGGGCATCGTCGGCGACCTCAACGTTGTCGTGCCACAGCTTACGGCAGCGGTGAAGCAGCGCAAAGGCCAGTAAAACAAGCGAGCAGGCAGCGAGCGTGCCGTCATAGTGGCGGCGCGAGAACGAGGAGCGGCGTGGCGGGAGCAATCTTTCTACGCTGCTCACTCAGATAAAAGGAGCACTCGTATGGGCCAACCCTCATTCTGGCCGTCCGGCGGAGTGATCGGGGCCGTCATCTTTGGCGTGCTGCTGGTCGCCGCCTGGGTAGCCTTCGCGCTACGCATCCGCAAGCTGGTGCGGCTGATGATGCTGGGCCGCCCGGAGAATCGCTTCGATCACCTCGGCGAGCGCGTCAAATATTTCGTGCTGATGGTGCTGGGCCAGCGCGGCGTGCTACGCGACCCCCTGCCCGGTATCGCGCACTTCTTCACCTTCTGGGGCTTCATCATCATCCAGCTTGACGCGCTGAACCTGTGGGCGCAGGGCTTCAATTTCACGCTGCCCGTCATCGGCAGCCGCGTCTTCGCGGTGATTCTGGATATTCTCATCGTGCTGGCATTCCTGGCGCTGATCGAGTTCGGCTACCGGCGGCTCGTCGTGCGGCCCCGGCAGTTGCAGAGCACGACCCACGGCCAGACCGACGCCTTCATCATTCTCGGCATGATTATGCTGGTGCTGGTGACGCTCTTCTTTTTCGAGGTCTTCGGCTATGTCGCCTCTGGCGGCGCAGACTGGACGCTTTTCGGCGCGCTGATCGGCCCGGCGTGGAGCGGCATCCCGCAGCAGACGGCGCTGGCGCTGGCCTCGGTCTTCTGGTGGGCAAATGTGCTGGTGGTGCTGAGTTTCCTGATCTACATCCCCAACTCGAAGCATCTGCACCTGATGGCAACGCCGTTCAACGTCTTCTTCCGGCGCATGAAACCGATGGGCGCACTCGACCCGATTGAAAATCTGGAAGAGCGCGAAGATTACGGCGTGCATCAGATCAACCAGTTCACCTGGAAGCAATTGCTCGACGGCTACGCCTGCACCGAGTGCGGACGTTGCAATAGCGTCTGCCCGGCGCTCGCCACCGATAAGCCGCTGTGGCCGAAAGAGATCATCCTGGCGGTCAAAGAAGAATTGTTCGCGGCGGGCGATGTGATGCTGGTCGGCATGGGCGAGACCGAGGCCAAGGCCAAACGCGAGCCGATGGTCGGCGGGCTGATCGCGCATGAATCGCTGTGGGCCTGCACCAACTGCGGCGCGTGCGTGGAGATCTGCCCCGTCTCCATCGAGCATGTGCAGAAGATTGACGACATGCGCCGCTACCTCGTCATGGAGGAGAGTGATTTCCCCCAGGAGGTGACGCCGCTCTTCACGAACCTGGAGCGCAACCAGAACCCCTGGGAGATCAGCAACGATACCCGCGCCGACTGGGCGAAGGCGGTCGGCGTGAAGACGCTCTCGGAAGATCCCGATGTGGAGGTGCTCTACTGGGTCGGCTGCATGGGGTCATTCGACGCGCGCAACCGCAAGGTGGCCACAGCCTTCGCCAAGGTGATGCAGCATGCGCATGTGAGCTTCGGCATCCTCGGCCCGGAGGAAAGCTGCACCGGCGACCCCGCCCGGCGCATCGGCAACGAGTACCTCTGGTCTATGCTGGCGCAGCAGAATATCGAGGTGCTGAACGGCTACGGCTTCAACAAGGGCGAGGCCGCGACGGGCGCGAGCAACGACCACGCGAATGGGGCAAACGGCAACGGGCGTGCGCCATCGGTGGGCGTGCAGCCTGGCCGCGCATACAACGTGAAGACAGTGGTGGCGACCTGCCCGCACTGCTTCAACACGATCAAGAACGAGTATCCGCAGCTTGGCGGCAACTACGAGGTGATCCACCACACCGAGTTCATCAGCCGGTTGATTGATACGGGCCAGCTTGCGTTGCCAGCGGGTTTCGACAAGCGTAAGCTCACCTACCACGACCCGTGCTTCATCGGGCGCTGGAACGACATCTACGATGAGCCGCGTCGCGTGCTGAATGTCATCAATATCGATGGCGTCACCGAGATGCGCCGCAATCGCAACCGCTCGTTCTGCTGCGGCGGCGGTGGTGGCCGGGTGTGGATGGAAGAGAAGATCGGCAAGCGCATCAACAATACGCGCGTCGAGGAGGCGCTCGCCACCGGCGCGGACGCGATGGCCGCCGCGTGCCCCTTCTGCATCACCATGTTCGAGGACGGCATCAAGGCGGTGGACGCGCAGGACAAGTTCGGTGTGGAAGACATCGCCGAGATTCTGGCGCGCGCGCTGGAAGCGCAGCCGGTTGCGGCGGGCGGCGAGTCTGGCGCGGCCCCTGGCGGCGCGCACGCCTGATCGCACGAGCGCAAACAAACCGGCGGATAGCGTCAAGCTATCCGCCGGTTCTCGCTCAAACACTACTTGTTCTTGAGTCCGTGGTTCAAGGAGACTAAGCCAAGGAAGGTATGGATGATGGGAGCAAGGCCAGTGAGGCTGAGGCCGAGAATGGACGATGCGGTGAGCAGCCCACCAGGTGCGTTGACGCCTTTGAGCAGGTGGATGTCGAAGCCGCCTAGAATGCCCAGGATGCCTACAACCGTGAAGATGACGCCGATGATGATGTCGTAGGGCTTGGCAAATTTGCCCTGGTTTAGCCAGTTTTGCGAGACCAGAATGCCCAGCAAGCCGCTCACGAACAACCAGATAGATTCCGAACCGACTGTGTGATTATTCTGGTTGTAGAAGAGCAGTCCCCCGATGACGCCAAAAATGAGGAACCAGAACCAATAGTGCGCGTTGCGGTGCGACATGTGATGCGCCTCCCATGTGTGTTGGCCGGGCAGCGAACGGCATTCCCAGATGCCGCTACGCCCGAAAGATGCCAGCCGGTGCGGTCGCGCGCTTCGTCGCGTCGGAGATGAGGATGTGCGTTGCGCTGGCGACGATGGACCGCTACCCGGCTATTCGTTGCCGGAGACTAACCGGCGCACCGATTGTACACCTTTGTCGCGCGCAAGGCTACAAGCTATTTCGGGAAGGGCGATTCTGGTACAAAGCGGTAGAGGATGGAATGTGGCAGGCGAGTATGTCTCATATCTAGCGGACATAAATATAGGCGACAAGCGCATGACCTGCCGCCCCAGTGTTTTGGGACTACACCCGTCTGACCACCGCCGCGGTTGTGTGGCACACGCAGCCTGTGATGCCGACGTGAGCTTCCACATCGCTGATGAGAGCGGCCTGTGAGATATCCAGAGTTACATTTTCTGGTGTGAAGGTATGCTCACACCGCCCCATCGAGTCATCGCGCTGTGAGCATGAAAGGAGAGCCGACATGAGGAATCCTCCTGTGGTCCTGGTGGCGCCTGATCGTGACCTACGCGAGACGTTAGCGGCAATTGTGTCGGAAGCGGGCTACCGTGTCGTGGGGGTGGGCGACACAGAAATGGCCCTGGTCGCGCTACGCGCTACGACGCTTCCGCAGGTCGTCGTCCTCACCGATGGGCTCGCCGATAACACTGCACTATTAGTGTTGCAGCGGCTGCCGTACCTGCCCAAGCATGTCTATCTGGTGCTCAGCACAGACCAGAGCCATGCACCTGCCGTCGTCAACATGTACACCGCTAGGCAGATACCAGTGATAGAGGAACCCTTCGACCTCGACAGGTTTCTCGACCGTGTGGATGAGGCGGCAGCGCTCGCCGCCACAAGCGCGCCAGTTGCCCGTGTTGCCGAGAAGACACTGGTGGAGCCAGCATCGGAGTAGCGCAGCCCACCACGGCAGCGAGAGGCCGAGGAAGCCAAACTTCTCGATGGGCTTGTGATTCAGTTCGTCCATCCATAGTGCCGCTGGCGGAGGTTGTCCGGCTACGGGGAACGTAAGTGCGAACCACATCACCGTAGTCGGACACGCGCGCGGAGGGTTATGCGCCGGCGATGGTCAACTCGGCGAAGCGCACCGCCGCCGGACCGTAGTAGACGCCGTCGCTGTAGGTCTCCGAAGAGAGGCGCGCATCGGCGAAGGCGCTGAAGACGTTGCCCGCGAGCGAGCCGCCCTTGATCGGGTGCGTGCCGCTGGCGTCGTGGCGATAACCGAGCTTGATCTCCGCCACGAAGTCGCCGGAGACGTTATCGGGGTTCATCCACGAGAAGGAGGCGATTTCGTAGAGCGGTCCGCCGGAAGCGGAGCGCAGATCGGCGATGGGCGTCGCGCCAGGCCGCACGGTGATGTTGGCGAAGGCGCCGGTTGGCGGGATGTCCAGGTAGGTGGCGTAGCGCGTATCGGCCCAGCGGCGCGCGAAGACGCCGTTCTCGACCACGGTGACGCGCGCGGCTGGCAATCCCTCGCCGTCGAAGGCATGCGTCTCCACACCGAACGGGCGCAGCGGGTCGCTGCTCACCGTCAGCCGGTCGCCGCGTGGCTCCGCGCCGGTGACGAATTCGCCTGGGGTGAGGCGGCTCAACTGCTGATAGGCCGCCTCGGCTGAGGTGTGGAAGGTGTATGGCCCGCCAAAGCCCAACCCAACGCTCGGATTGAACAGGTTGCTGAGCGCCTCGCCGCTGAGCAACACCGGCCCGCGCACGGTGGGCGGCGTCTGGGCGCTGAGCGAGTGGCGCGCGAACGTGGCATAGGCGCGCACGATGTCTTCGATGACGAGGTCGGCGAGACGCCGCCGGTAGAACTCGCCGTGGAACTCCGCTTCGCGTCCGCCCGCGCTGGCTATGAGCACGAAGTCCAGCATGACGCGCGTGCCCTGGCTGGCGGCGCTGATGCCCCGGCTGTTACGCAGCGTGGCGCTAGTGCGCGTGGCGTAGAGTTCGGCGCTGCTGAGCCGCACATTGCGCTCGCCCGCGACTGCCGCCTGGAGCCGCGCCATCACCGTTGCCAGCGCGGCGTCCATTTCGCCCTGGAGCGCGGGATCTTGCGTCTCCACACGCGGGTAGCCGCCCGCCGCTGGCTGCGGCAGCGTGTAGGGCGGATTGTCCGTCAGACTGGCGATGGTCACGCCATCGTTCAGCCGGGCGGCAAGCAGATCAGGATGTGCTATATCGCTTGCCAGAAATGTCAGCGTGGTCGCGCCGCGCGCCTGCCCCTCTCCGGCCTGCGCGGGGTGGTCGTTGTAGAGCGTCACGCGGGCGCGTTCATTGGTGACATCGCGGCGCGCTTCAGTGCGGTCGCCAATGAGGTAGAGCTGCGCCTCTTCATCGTGGATGGTATCAATCTGCCAATCGCTCACGCCTGGCGTCGCGGCTACCGCCGCGCCCAAGGTATCCGCCGCCAGGGCGCTCTGGTTGGCTATGCGCTCATTCGCTACCATGTTAGCCCAGCCTCGCTTTCATCCGCAGGTGCGGTCCGCCACTGGAGACCGGCACGAACTCTTTGTGTCCCTTGCCGCAGGTGGCGCCGCCGAGTAGCTCGAAGTCGCTGCCGACCGCCGTGATGCTCTTGAGCACATCGGGCACGTAGCCTGTGATGCCGACGGGCGCGAAGAGCTTGCCAGTCAACTGGCCGTTGACGATTTCTTCGCCGTAGTGCGCCGTCACCTGGATGCCCCAGCCCATCGGGTCTTCCATGCCGCTTTCGGGCCAGCGCAGATAGACGCCGCGCTCAACGCCCGCGATCATGTCGGCGGGCGCGACATCGCCGGGCGCGAAGAAGGTGTTGGTCATGCGCGCGTAGGTCTTGCGGGTGAAGTCCTGCCGCCGCCCATTGGCGGTATGTTCGCCGGGGGCGTAGGTGGCGGAGGCGAAATCGCTAATCGGCAGTACGAATACGCCGTCGCGCAGAATCTGGACCGGGCGGGCAATCTCGCCCTCGTCGTCGAAGAAGTACGAGCCGTAGCCGCCGGGGACGCTAGGATCATCGAACATCGAGATAGTAGGCGCGGCGACCTGCTTGTTCAGATATTGCGCGGAGAGCGCACGGCCCTTAGGGAACAGATCTAACTCAACGCCGTGGCCGAAGCTCTCGTGGGCGATGACGCCTGAGACGCCGCTATCGGCGACGACATCGTAGTCACCTGGCTCGATCTTCTGCGCTTCGAGTAGCCGCAGGGCGACGTCTACCGTCTTGCGTAGCTCCTCGTCGCTGATGCGCGTGACCTCGAAACCCTTGGTGCCGGCGTTGACGGTGAATTGATAGCGCACCTGCGAGCCATCCGAGACGGCCACCAGCACCGCCAGCAGCGTCCGCGTGACCTGCTGGGTGAGGCGCCGTCCGCGGCCTGTGTAGACGCTTTCGCGTGTGGTGTCGCCGTAGCGGACCTGGGCTTGAACAATACGGGAGTCCATGGCTTTGGTGCGCTGCTGGATGTCGCGGATGAGCGCGAGTTTGTCTTTCAGCGGCACGGAGGTGGGGTCTATTTCCATTGCCACCTGGAACGACCGCTCATCGCGCGAGCCGTCCGCAGGCGCGCCTGTTGCGAGCGGTGGGCCATCGGTGCGGCGGGTGAGGCCGCTGGCCCACTGGCGCACGCCACGGGCGAGGCGGTCGGGGTCGAGGTCGCTGCTGGCGTATTCGTCGAAGACCGCGCCGTCATAGACAGTGAAGACGACACCACGGCTGGGGTTGACCTCGCCCGCGCTCTGTTCGCTACCATTGTCGCTGATTTGGATGCCAGAGGCGCCGCTGAGCAGTGCGGCGGCATAGGGGAAGCGTTGTTCCAGGTCGCCAACCAGTTCCCCGATGACACGTTGGAGGGTATCGGTCATGGCATTCTCGTCCTCTTCGTTGGTGTGGGCGCGTCCTGCGGGTGGTCGCGTCCTCGCATGTGTAGCTCCAAGGAAAAGCATAAAACATTCGCCCGATTGCCACAAGGCTAAAGACATGCAAAAAGGCGGCCCCAATATTTAGGAACCGCCTTGCGTGGTCGGGGCGAGAGGATTTGAACCTCCGACCCCCACAACCCCATTGTGGTGCGCTACCAGGCTGCGCTACGCCCCGACGCACCATCACGATAGCATACCGGGGTGGCTTCGTCAAGCGACAAACCGATATTCGAATGAAACTACGACGACTTCTTCTTCTCCGAGGACACCTGCCCACGGATGAGCGTGTAGAAGACGCCGATCACAATAGCGCCCAGCAGTGCGGCGACAATGCGCACGCCTTCGAGCGAAAAGTCGAACCCCAGCTTCACGTACTGGGTGCAGAGGTAGGAGCCGATCAGGGTGATGATCGTCGCCGCGAGCAGGCCGCCCACCTTCTTCGACGTCAGCCGTTCCGCGATGGCGTTGACGGCAATCGCGATGATCAGGATGATGATCAACTGGATCAAGTTGATGTAGAAGGCAGGTTTCAGCAGACCCAAGATCTGAATCGTGACGGACGTTTGATGGAAGAGCTGGTCGAGGAAACCACTGTTGGGGATGAACTGGATGTTGGTAATGCTGGACAATACCATCGTGGTGCTCCTTTGCGAGGTCAACCTCGCCGAATATAAGGGCTACCGCGCTGTAACCCGCTGGATGTACTAGCCGAGGGGCACATGCGCTTGCGCGCTATACTAGCGGACTTCCCGCCATCACACAAGAGGCTTACGCACGGCCACTCAGCCACCTCAGGGGGAGGCCGACCAATATCAAGCATATTACGTGCCAAAAAGGAAGGCGACTGAGGTGGAGTAGCTGGGACGTGCCGAGGGCGGGGGGATGGGCATGAGAGGGCGGGCACTCGTATCTACCCGCATCGCTAGCCAATCGCTTGCCATAGCCTGTATACTGCGAGCAGGCGTAGCGCAAAGCGGGAGGATTGGCTATAGGATGGCTGTCGGGAGTATTTCGGCGTGGTGGCGCGCAAACGAGCGATGGGCAAACAAGCGCGAAACGGCTGAGCAAGTGGGATGCGCCGCTGGGGAACAACTCTGCCAATGATCGGCTTGAGCGCAAAGTGGCGAGAATTAGGCGCGGACTCGTGCGGCGTCCGAACAACGCACTATTGTGGAGCGATCTAGGTAATGCGCTGGCGAGACTAAAGCGATATGATGAGGCGCTGGAAGCATTTGATCGCGCGGTTGAGCTATCCCCTTCATCTCCGGTAGCGTGGAACGGATGGGGGTGGGCGCTCTGCGCGCTTGGTCGAGATCAAGCGCGCCAACTTCGCTCAAGCGCGCGGCCACAATATTAATCGCCGGAATCGTTCATTGAGCCAGAGCGATCGATCAGAAAGGCGTAGTCGATCGGAGTCTGCGAGATCTGGCGGATCCGAGTGACTTCCTGCCACGTCATGCTACCGACATTCACTTGTGTGCCAACCACTCGTGTTGATACCTCCAAGGCTATCTTCAGAAAGACCAGTTCCAAGAGCGGAAATGCTTCAATGGTAATTGTGGGGATACCACCATAGTTGCCAACCGTGTTCAGGGCGTTGACATCAATATTGTCGCCCTCGCCTACACCAATGAGGAACATGAAATTGGAAGCCTCCTGGTTGTAGCGTGTTGCGATACGGCGACCTATCCCGGTGGGAGTGCCATAGGCACCACCATCGAAATAGTTCTTGCCATCGGTAATAACTGTGAGGAGCCATGGACGTTTTCTGTCACCCTGATCCCAAAAGGATTCAATTACGTCAGCGATTGAATCATATAGGCGTGTTGCCTCATTGGTAACCGATCGCATGACACCTTGGAGTGTTGCATGCAATAGCCTTTCATTTCCTGTGAACGGCTGCTCTACACGGAAGGTATTGCCAAAGGTCGCGATCATACCACGATCAAAGTTCTCAGTGTGAAGGTGCTGAATAAACAGGCTAGCTGCCGCGCATGCGTATTCGATCTTTCTCATCAGCGGTCCCCTCTCTTTAAAACTCGAATGAAACAAGGTGCTATTAGACCATGTCTCACCGGTAAATACCGCAGCGAGCTCTTGACATGCCACTATCGTGCGCAATGACTGGCTTCTGCAGTGATGCGGCATGATTGCCTTGCAAATCTCGGGCGCACCTTCATGAGCCACTGCAAATCGGTGGATTGGAAGCTGTAGCGCATCTTGCGCATGAAAGTCCATCAAGAGTACAGATACGCGCTAGGAGGTACGCACTAAGTTCATCTCATTGCTTGAGACGTTACTGTTGTGGTAATAGTGTTTGAATTAGTAGGTCACATCCTTTACGGCTTTGTCAAATAGGATCGGAATCGATATATCAAGTGGATTAGGTGATGATCAACACTCAACACGAGTGATCTAAGAGTGGTACCATAGGGAGTACATTCTCTGGTGCGGGAGCATGCAAACCGCAACTCAAACAAAATCAGTGCAGTCATTCTTAACCAAGCGAGAAGCGCCGTGCCCCATCGCCCAGCGTTTCCTATCAGCCAGTATTATGCGGAGGCGGGCAGGAAGCCCTGGTCATCGAAGGAGCCGCCGAGCACAGCGGCGGAGGGCGCGCCGAGCCAGCGGTCCAGCATGGTGGCGTAGATCGAGCGGAAGTCGGTGGTGAAGACGAGATTGCCCGCGTTGTCGAGCCGGGTAAGGTCGGGCGGCTCGCCGTAGATGCCACCCTGCACGGCGTTGCCGAGCACGAAGAGCGGCGCGGAGGTACCGTGGTCGGTGCCCTGGTTGCCATTCTCCTCCACGCGGCGGCCAAACTCGGACCATGTCATCACCACCACGTCATCGGCAACGTTGTGCGCCTGAAGATCGGAGTAGAAGGCGACAAGACCTTCGGCCATTTCGGTGAGCAGCTTGGTTTGCGTATCCGCCTGGGCGGCGTGCGTATCGAAACCGCCGAGCGTGACGTAGCCCACGCGCAGCCCAAGCCCCTGCGCGATCACTTCGGCCAGTACTTGCAGCCCCTTGGCGAAGTTCGTCTGCGGATATTGCACGGCGGGCGTGTAGGCGGAGGCGACGCTTTCGAGTTGCTTCGAGCCTTGCACCGCGCTCTGAGCGGTGGCATCGAGCAGCGCGGCGTAGGGAGCGGAGCGGGGATAGGTATTGTAGAGCTTCAGCAGCGTTTGGATGCGCGCTTCTGCCGCGCTGAGTTGGGTCTGCGCGGTGGGGTCGGGCTGGAGGCGATAGGTCTTGGGGTCGGCGACGACGGGCACATCGGCGTTGAGCGCACGCAGCGCGGTGGGCAGCGTGGTGCCGACGGCGAGCGACTGGAACGGGTGGCCGTCCTGGTCCACCAGACCGGAAACGTATTTGCCGAGCCAGCCCTGGCCCGCCGCCGCGCCGTTGAGGTCCAGCGTCTGCCAGATGTCCATCGAGACGAAGTGAGAGAGATTGGGATTGGGATAGCCAACGCCTTCGACGACGGCGAGCTTGTTCTGCTGCCAGAGCGGTTGCAGCGCCTTGAGCGCGGAGTGCATGCCCAGGCGGTCGTTCAGCGCCAGCACGTTGGGCTGCTGAATCGCCAGGGTGGGCCGAGCCTGATAGTACGCGCTATCGGTATAGGGCACGATGGTATTCAGGCCGTCATTGCCGCCCGCCATTTGCACCACGATCAGCGTTTTGCCCTGCGCAGCCTGCGCCCAGTGGGAGCCTTCGCGCGCAGCGTTGGAGGCGGCGCGCACGGCCCGCGCGAAGATGGACGGCATAATCATGCCCGCGCTGACGGCGAGCAAGCCGTCTTTTATCATGGCCCGGCGAGTAAGCTGCATAATCGTCCCTCAGTTCATCTGGTATTCGGGCATGGACATCAGCAGGTAGAGCGTATTGCGGACGCTGGCGGCGGGCACTGTGGCGTTGCCCGCCAGTGCGAAGCTGGGGCCGGTGGCGCGCTGGCTCACCGCGTCATACAGCATCGCCCGGCGGTCGGCACCGAGCTGGTTATCGGCGAGCGCGGCGATAAAATAATCGGCCACGGCATGCGGGGTGGAGACCTGGCGCGCGGTGATGAGCCTCTGGAGCGCGGAGTTCGCCGTGTTGGCGCTGCCCCTGGCCTGCGCACCGCCTTTGACCGTGATACCGGAAGCGCCCGCGAGCAACAGATTGATGAGGTTGACGCGCGTCATCCACGCGCCGGTTGAGACCCAGGAGGCGCTGACCTTGTCACCATCCCAACCGGAAACGTTCGGCGGATCGAACGGCACCTGCCCCATCTGCTGGAAGGCGAGCGAGACGCCCTTGAGTTCGGTATCCAACCCCAGGCCGCGCACCGCGCCCGCGATAAACTCGACGGGACTCTTGACCCGCGAGCGATACGCCTGGGCGCTGAGGAACGCGGGCGAGGCGAACATCGCCTTGATCATCGCGCTGATGCTGTGGTTGCTGTGGTAATAGGCGTCGGCCACGGGCTTGAGGTCGCTGGCGCTGGGATTTTCGGAGACGAAGAAGCTCCACATGCGCCAGGCGATGTGATAGCCGGTGGAGGGATGGGCGCAGACGAGCCGCACCACGTCATTGAGGCCAAAATTGCCGGTGTGGCCAAGGAAGGTGACGGAACCGTTGTAGTGCTGGGCGGGCGAATAAACACCCTTGCTGTTTTGGATGCGCCAGCCGGTGAGCGCGAGTGCCCCCTGATGCACGTCGTTCTGCGTGTAGTTGGGCTGCCCCGCGCTATTGGTGACGCCGAGTGTGAAGAGTTCCATCAGTTCGCGAGCGTAGTTCTCGTTGGGATTCCTGCCAGTGCTGCGGTTGCCGTCGAGCCAACGCAGCATCGCCGGATCGGTCGAGACTGCGTGGATCAGGTCGTCAAAGCGGCCCATAGCATGCGCGCGCAATAGTTGGTTCTGCTGCGCCATCAGCGGATAGCCCTTTTTGCCACCAATCTTGAGGATGCTGCTGGTGAGCACGCCATGCCAGAAGAGCGTCATCTTCTCTTCGAGCGGACGCTGCGTGTAGACCATGCGCAGCGCCCACGAGCGAATCAAATCATCGAGATTGGTGAGATCGAGGTTGAGCGCGCTGATGCGTTTATCCAGGTTGTCATTCGGGACTGAACTGTAGTTGATGAGGCGGTCAATCGTGCCCTGCACGCCAAGGTTGAGGTAGTCGCCGATGTCGCTGGGGGAGGGACCGAAGCCCGCCCGCCGTAAGATGTGCGCGATCTGGCCGGCATCATGGGTGAAGACATCTGCCGGACCGGATGCGCGGTTGGCAAGGAAGACGCCAAGGCCTGCGCCTAGCGCGCCGATGCCGAGCATGCCCGCGCCCGCACCCACCAGTACCTTGCGCCGCGAGACACCGCGCGGCCCGGCTTGCGTCGCGGCAGGCGCGGCAGGAAGAACCGGCTGGGGCGCTTGGGGCGGCTGCCAGTAGGAATCCGGCCCCTGGCCGCTGCCATGTGAGGCGTGTCCCAGTGGAATGGTTGATTGATCCTCAAATCGCGGCATGCTCGCGCCGTTGCCCCAGGCATCGTCGCCGGAAGACCCTCTCGGACGATTGTCACTCATCCCGCACCACCTTACGACACCACTTCTGCTCCACACATCTGATAGTGCGCCCCAAGGCTTAAGAATCGCTGAGGGCTGGATTAAATGTTGGCGAATATTTGGCGCTAGTCTTCGGGTTCGGGCGCGGTGATGTGTTCCACGCGCTTGCGGGTGTGCAGCGACGCCTCGGCGCAGCCGCGCCATTCGGCCTGGGAGCGCGGTGTTGGTGTGCGCGCGCCTGTCGGGACTTCCGCGCCGCTCTCGACCAACGCTTCGGGGACGGCGGCCAGGTCGGCCAGCCGGTCGGTGACGCGCATGTAGAACTCCATCAACGCCTGCGCGGGACCGTTATGCGCCAGACAATTATCGAGCATCTCCACCAGCGCCTCGTACTCTTGAACCGCCGCCTGATGTTCCGCCAGGGCAAGCGCCAGCGGGTCTTCAGCATCCGCATCCATGTGTCCGCTGCCGTCCGCATCCTCAGCCGCGTCCGCGCTGCCTTCTTGCAGGCGGCGGCGCTCTAGCAGCAGATAGCCGACCGCGTCGCCCTCGAAGGCGCGCTGGCGCAACAGCCACGCGCGGGTCGCGCGGATGCGCAGCGGCTCCGGCGCGCCCGGCGGCAGTTCCACGTCTTCATCACCCCAGTGCGAGGCCGCTTCGGCGCGAGGGTCCGGCTCGCCTTCTTCGTCACCGGACGCCTCCCACTTCAAGACGCCGCCTGACGAGACCCACTGCCCCGCGCCTGCGTCGGCATGCGCGCTGGCGTCCGGATCATCGTGGTTAGCGGGTAGCTGGCTGCCATCGGCGGCTGGCTCGCCCCAGGTGTTGAAGTCGAAGCCATCCCAACTGTGGTTCTGGCCGCCGTCGCTGCCGTGGTTGTCATCGCCCATACGGTTGCGCGTCCTTTCTAGTGGACTACTCCCATTCGATGGTAGCGGGCGGTTTGCTGGTGATGTCATAGACGACGCGATTGACGCCGGGCACCTCGTTGACGATACGGTTGGCGATGCGCGCCAGCACGTCATGCGGCAGCCGTGCCCAGTCCGCGGTCATGAAATCGCTGGTAGTGACGGCGCGCACGGCGACCATATTGGCATAGGTGCGACCGTCGCCCATGACGCCCACACTCTGAAGTGGGGTGAGCACCGCAAACGCCTGACCAATCTCGCGGTACAGACCCGCGCGGCGCAGTTCGTCCAGCACAATGCCGTCGGCGTGGCGCAGCGTATCCAGTCGTTCGGGCGTCACCTCGCCGATCACGCGAATCGCCAGCCCAGGGCCGGGGAACGGGTGACGCCAGACCCACTCCTCGGGCAGGCCCAGCGCCTCGCCCGCCTGGCGCACCTCATCTTTGAACAGGTAGCGCAGCGGCTCGATCAGTTTAAAGCGCATGCCTTCGGGCAGGCCGCCGACATTGTGATGCGTTTTGATCTTCTGGGCGGCGCTGGCGTCGTGGCTGGTGCTTTCGATTACGTCGGGGTAGAGCGTGCCCTGCGCCAGAAATTCCACCGGCTCGCGCTCACGCAGGCGCTCTGCCTCGGCCTCGAAGACGCGCACGAACTCCTCTCCGATGATATGGCGTTTCTCTTCGGGGTCGGTGACGCCCGCGAGCCTGCCCAGGAAGCGCTCACGCGCATCCACCGCGACCAGCGGGATGCCCAGGTGCGTGCGGAACGTTTCGACGACCTGTTCTGGCTCGCCCGCGCGCATGCAGCCAGTATCCACGAAGATGCAGGTCAGCCGGTCGCCGATGGCGCGATGCGCCAGCAGCGCCGCTACCGCCGAATCCACGCCGCCGGAGAGGCCGCAGATCACGCGGCCATCGCCAACCTGCTCGCGAATGCGCGCGACGGCTTCTTCGATGAAAGCGTCAGAGGTCCAGGTGGGCGAGCAGCCACAGACGCGGAAGAGGAAATTCTCCAGGAGATGCTTGCCCTGGGGCGTGTGACTGACTTCGGGATGGAACTGGATGCCGATATGCCCTTTGCCGTCGTCCATCGCGGCGAGCGCGCCCGACGCCGAACGGCCCACGGCAACGAAGCCCGGCGGCAGCGCGCCAACCGTGTCGCCGTGGCTCATCCAGACGTTGAGGCACGCGCCCTCGCTGGTGGGCAGCCCGGCGAAGAGCGCGCTAGGGGCCGTTGCGCCATCATCGGGCAGCACGGAGATTTCAGCGGGACCATATTCGCGGCGGCCGGTGTGTGGCTCGACCCGCCCGCCCAGTTGGTGCGCCAGCAATTGCATGCCGTAGCAGATGCCGAGCACTGGTAGCCCACTGGTGAGAATCGCCTGATCTACCAGCCGTGCGCCCTCGTCGTAGACGCTATCGGGGCCGCCGGAGAGGATGACGCCTTTCGCGCCAAGCTGGCGCAGCGTCTCCAGCGTGGCCGTGGCGGGGAGCAGTTCGCAGTAGACGCCGCACTCGCGCACACGCCGGGCGATCAAGCGGCTATATTGCGAGCCGTAATCCAGAATGGCGATCATCTCGCGCGGATGGGGCGCGGCGGCTGGCGGCGGGCTGGCGTGCGTGTCGGTCATGGGTGCGTCGGTGGCTGGGTGCGACATGCGGGCGATTCCTCAACTTTTCGATACGCTACTCGCCAGGGCCGATGCGCTTCTCTTCGGCGAGCATTACCGGCATTATCGGCTACGGGCGCGCTGCGTGGCAAGCTGGATGGTATAGGCGGGCCGGACCACCCTTCCCTTGGCAAGTGGCTCGCGGCCACATACAATGATGTCCCCAGGGTATGTGTTGCGTGGAGGCGCTGAAAGCCTTGCGCTATGGGTCGGCGCGAGTAGCCCAGCAGAAAGCAGAGAGGCCATGAAATATTTTGTAACGGGCGCGACCGGATTCGTCGGCGGACGGGTGGCGCGGCAACTCGTCGAGGCGGAGCATGACGTGGTGGTGGTCGCGCGCAATCCGGAGAAGGCGCAAGACCTCGCGGAACTTGGCATCACCGTACACAGGGGAGATGTGACAGAGAAGGAGAGCATGCGCGCGCCGATGACTGGCGCGGACGGCGTGTTTCATATCGCTGGGTGGTACAAGCTCGGCATGAAGGACAAGCGCGCTGGCGAGGCGACCAATGTGCAGGGAACGCGCAATGTGCTGGAATTGATGCGCGAGCTGGGCATCCCGAAAGGCGTCTATACGAGCACGCTGGCGGTCTTCTCCGATACGCACGGGCGGCTGGTGGATGAGACATATCGCTACGACGGGCCGCACCTGAGCGAGTATGACCGCACCAAATGGGTGGCGCACTATGAGGTAGCTGAGCCGATGATCGCCTCTGGGCTGCCGCTGGTGATCGTGCAGCCGGGGCTGATCTACGGGCCGGGGGATACGAGCAATGTACGCACAGCGCTCATCCAATATCTGCAACGCAAACTACCAGTGGTTCCGGCGCGCACGGCGTTCTGCTGGGCGCATGTGGACGACATCGCACGCGGGCATCTGCTGGCGATGGAACAGGGGAAGCCGGGTGAAAGCTACATCATCGCCGGTCCGATGCACACGATGGTAGATGCGCTGGCGATAGCGCAGCGGCTCACTGGCGTGCCCGCGCCGCGATTGCATATGCCTCCCGCTGGCATGAAGGCGATGGCGGGGATGATGGGCCTCGTTGAGAAGATAGCGCCAGTGCCGGAGAGCTATAGTTCCGAATACCTGCGGGTGAGCGCGGGCGCGACGTATCTCGGTGATAACGCCAAGGCGAAGCGCGAACTGGGCTATGCGCCGCGCCCGCTGGAAAAAGGATTGGGCGAGACGCTGGCGCACGAGATGCGGCTGCTAGGAATGGAAAGGCGCGGCAACTGAAGAAACGACGATCCCCTTCCCACCAACCGGCGGGAAGGGGATACTACTGAATTGCGGCCAAAGCCTATCGGGTCGTGTTCGCGCTTTCTTGCCGCTCCGATTCCTCTGGCGTGCCGCGAACCAGCCACACGCGACACGGCGCGCTCTTCAGCGCGTAATCGGCCACCTCGCTGAGATCGAAATGACCACCGAGGCCGAGCCGATACGGCAGGCCGACGATGACCAGCGCGGAGTCATGCGTCTTGGCTTCGTCCACCAGGCTCTGGCCAAAATTGCGCGATTGCACGATCTCCGTTTCCGCATGCATCTTCATTTGCTCGGCGATCAACGCGGCGCGTTCCAGCGCGGCGCTCGCGGTGTTGGTCGCTTCGGGCATCTCGGCGTCAATCGGCAACTTGCGCGGCACTTCGATGCCATAGACCAGATAGACGGACGAGTTTTTCTTCTTCGCCACGGTGCAGGCGAGCGTCACAACCTCTATATCTAGCTCGGTGCCAGAGATGGCGGCGACAACATTGCGCTTGCAATGGACGCCGCGCGCTTCTTCGCTCTCGTCTATCGGTAACAGTTCAGGCTTTGGCGTTTTCCCATGTGTGAGAGATGTCCCTGGATGCTGCCCATCAACGATCTTGAGGGCGTTCCCAAACGGAGATCCCACCCGGTCAAGAAACCGCACAGCCATATCCTCCTGAAGGACGTTTCCCACGTGCGGCGTGGGAGCGTTCCTTTGCGTAATCCGCCCCAGCGGCGTTGTTCGCCTGCCGGTCTACTTCCGACGCCAGTATCAGCCGGCGTCTCAACTTCGTCGTTGCATCTCAAACTGGCATGGTATGCCAGTTAGTGAGCCACATGTCATTATACCACCCCTGGGAAGAGGTATAGACATAAAGTAACTCGTGCATGCGTCGCCCCAGGTGCAAGCACCTCGCGATAGGATACCAGCGACACTACGGGCGCGTGCCAAGCGCGAGAGCGCATACAGAACCCATACGCAGATGCTGTGCCGAGATGCTGCACGTCCTGGCAAGCGCCGCCTGGGCTAGCGCGGAAGTTCGCGTGGCTTTGCCGCCTGGTGGCGCGGCTGGTACAATGACAGCGACGCGAATACGCGCATCGTCCTGATGCGCCGCATGCACACGAACGAATGGACCTCACACTAATGAATACGATAGAGACACCGCCCTCGTTACGCGATGATGGGCAGCCAGAGCAAGAGGAGCACACGTGGGAGAGTCCCGGCGTGAGTATGCGCAAGCGTGTGCTTACCGGCATCGGCGTGGCAATTGCCGGGGGCGTGTTCTTCCTGATCGCCTATTCGCAGGGCGCGACGATGCTGGTGAGCACGCTCCTGGGCGCAATCTTCATCGGTTGTTTTGTCTGGTATCTGACCATCGTCGCGCCGCAGCCGTTCACGCTGGCGCTCGACTCAACAGGCGTGACACGAAATGAGAAGGGGAAGGAGCCGGTGGTTATTCCCTGGCAAAGTGTCGCCAAAGTCAAGGAAGAGGTGTTCAAGTCGGGCAAATCGGTGAGCATCACGATGTATAAGCGTGTGGGCGAGAAGGGGCTGCATCGCGCGTGGGTGGTCTATCGCGATGATATTCCACGTTTCGACGCCTTGCTGGCGGCGCTGAGGAGCGAACTGCCGGAGGCGACGCCGTGGATGCGCGAGCGGGTTCACGAGTAACGAACGAGATGTAGACGTGGCGAAGGGAGCGGTGCTATGGGGGTGCGCGATCTGCCATTCTGGGCGCGGATGGCGGGCATGCTGGCGAATGCGGGCCTGGATGCGCGTGGCGCGAAACGCTGTGCGCAAAAGGGGCACAAGTGGATGGATGTGAAGGCCATCGTGGTGCGCGGCGATGATGTGGATGAATTGCCCAAAGGCGCGGCCCAACGCTGCACGCGCTGCGGCGCGACACGCAAGGCGCCCGCCGCATGAACGCCGTCGAGGTGATCCGCCACAAGCGCGACGGCAAGGCGCTCTCCGCTGAGGAGATCGCATGGTTCGTCACGGCCTATACGCACGGTGACGTAACGGACTATCAGATGGCGGCGTTCTGCATGGCGGTGGTCTGGCGTGGCATGACGCGCGAAGAGACGGTGGCGCTGACGCTGGCGATGCTGCACTCCGGCGAAGAGTTGCATGCGCGGGATGTGCTCACGCCGGTGGCGGATAAGCACAGCACCGGCGGCGTGGGCGACAAGGTGACGCTGGCGGTCGCGCCCCTGGTGGCGGCGTGCGGGCTGCCCATCGCCAAGATGAGCGGGCGCGGGCTGGGGCACACCGGTGGCACGGTAGACAAGCTCGAATCTATCTCCGGCCTGCGGACGGAGCTAGGCCGGGACGAATTTCTGGCGCTGGTGAAGCGGCACGGGCTGGCGCTCTCGGCGCAATCGTCGGAGCTTGCGCCCGCCGATGGCATGATGTACGCTCTGCGCGACGTGACGGCGACGGTAGACAGCATTCCGCTGATCGCGGCGAGCATCATGAGCAAGAAACTCGCGGTTGGCCCGTCGCATCTGTTGCTGGATGTGAAGGTTGGCTCTGGCGCGTTCATGAAGACCGAGACGGCGGCGCGTCGGCTGGCGCGGGCAATGGTGCAGATCGGCGAGGACGCGGGCGTGCGGACGGTAGCAGCGCTCTCTTCGATGGAGCAGCCGCTGGGGCGCGCGGTCGGCAACGCGCTGGAGGTGGCCGAGGCGGTAGACATCCTGCGCGGGACCGGACCAGCGGACGTGACGGAACTCTGCCTGCACGAGACGGCGACGCTGCTGGTGATGGCAGGTATCGCGGATGGCGAACCGGATGGCCATGCGCGCGCCGAACGCGCCGTGCGCGATGGCTCCGGGCTGGCGAAGCTGGCCGAGGTGGTCGCGGCGCAGGGCGGCGACGCGCGGCAGATCGAGGATACGTCGCTGCTGCCCAAAGCGCCGGTGCGCGTGGAAATCGGTGCGCCGCAGAGTGGCTACATCACGGCGATGGACGCCGAGCGCATCGGCATGGCGTCAGTGCGGCTGGGCGCGGGACGCATGCACAAGGGCGACCCGATTGATCCCGCCGTCGGGCTGGTGCTGCTGGCGAAGGCTGGCGACTGGCTGGACGCGGGCGCGCCACTGGTCGAGGTCCACGCCCGCAGCGAAGACGACGTGCAGGCCATCCGTGACGGCTTGCTGGGCGCATACACCTGGGGCGACGAAGCGCCCGCGCTCACACCGCTGCTGCTAGGGAGCGTGGGGCGCGAATCACGACGGACGCGCAAGAGCGCGACTCGTAGCTAAGCTGACTTGCGGCGGGCGCCTGCGCGGCTGACAAAGAGCGCGCCCAGCAGGAAACCAGCGGCCAGCCCTCCGAAGTGGTCCATGTAGCCAATGCCGGGGACGCTGACCGAAAACACGATGTTGAGAATCAGAAAGAAGAGCCACTGGCCGATTGCGGCATTGGCTGCGGACCCAAGCTGGCGACGACGCAGCAGGATGAATGCGCCGTATGCGCCGAAGATGCCAAAGATCGCACCTGATGCGCCTAGAGATGGGATCCCTGACGCGGTAAATGCCTGAGCGATACCACCGACAATGCCTGACGCGAAGTAGATCAGCGCATATTTACCGCTGCCGAAGATGCGCTCCGTCACCATACCGACGGCGTAGAGCGACCACATATTGACGCCGACATGCAACCAGTTGAAGTGCAGAAACATTGAGGTCAGCAAGCGATACGCCTGTACAGGGTCGTGCTGAATCAAGAGACCCTGCAAGACACCGAAACCATAGATAGGATTAGGCGCGCCAACCAAAAGATTCGTGGAGGTGTCTACGTATACGCCCGTATACGGGGTGAGAAGATTTGTGGAGAGCAGACCACACAGCGCGAAGACCACGAGGTTCGCGATAATCAAGGAGACGGTGACGATGGAGGTGTTGCGCGTGGCGAAGCGCGCTCGCACCATCTGGCGCTCAACCTGCGAACGCTCGCTCCAAGGACGTGGCTGCGCCGTGGTGACGGGTCGGGTGCTGGGTGGCGGAGCTGGCGCTGGCGCTGCCCACGGGCTGGCGGGGGCGTCTTCCACCTTCGGGAAGAGCTGGCTTAGCTCACGATTGCCAGAGAGACGCGCGGATTTCGCTTCGGCGAGCGCCGCATCGCCGTTGCGACCCAGCCGCCGCAGGCAGTAGCCGCGTAGCGCATGGGCGTAGGCGCGGCCAGGGTCCAGCGTCTCGACGCGCTCAAGTTCGGTAAGCGCGGCATCGTAGCGGCGGTCCAGCACGTAGAGGATGGCTCGCGCGAGCGCGCCATCCGCGCTATCGGGGGTTAGCTCGAGGACACGGCGGCAGGCTACGTAGACGATGCCATACGCGCCCAGCGCTAGATTCACCTCGGCGAGTCCCAGATGCGCGCGGGCCAGCGTGGGATCGGCCTGCACCGCCTGGCTGAAGTCAGCGCCTGCGGATTGCACCTCGCCGCGCAACACGGCTTGCTCACCCCGCTCCACCAGCGCGCGCGCGTCCGTCAATTGCTCCATCTGGTGTTCATCCTATCTCGCCATATCTCATGCCGCCAGGGCGGCAGTGTCGTTCGGTTCTTAATGGGGCAGCGCGAAGCCGCGCGCCTTCCCTATAGTGTACAGGTTTCGGGCCACCCCAGTTGCAGGAGACGCGAAACCCTCATCGTCTTCACATTTTTGGGCGTCACACCCTCACCGGCACTATACATCTTGTGTACGAACTCAGGGACAATTTCATCTGAAAAGCACGCTCAGCAGCGTGCAAACGAAGACGGAGAGCGAAATATAGCTGTTGATATTGAAGAAGGCGACATCCAGTTTGGAGAAGTCTTGCGGATTCACCAGACGATGCTCGACGATCAGCAGCCATGCCGCCACCGCGACGCCCACCCAGAAGAACCCGCCCAGCGCCAGGATGCCGCCAACCGCCGCCAGCAGTCCGATGGAGATGCCGTGCATCAGTTCGGAAACTTGGAGCGCGCGGACCGGGCCGAAGCGCGCGGGCAGCGAATGGATGCCGTGCGCGCGGTCGAAGGCGATATCCTGGCAGGCGTAGATGATGTCGAAGCCGCCGACCCAGCACGCGACCGCCAGCCCCAGCAGCAGGGGAGGAATCAGGTTGGCCGCGCTGATCGCGGGATTGACCGCCAGCCAGCCACCAATCGGCGCGATGCCGTCGGTGATGCCTAGGAACAGATGACACAGCCACGTAAAGCGCTTCGTGTAGGAGTAGCCGACCAGAAAGACCGCTGCCAGCGGTACGAGCTTGAAGCAGAGGGAGTTAAGTTGATAGGCCGAGAAGGCGAGCAGCGCGCCCGCCGCGATGGTGAAAAGCAGCATTTCCACCGGCCTGAGCAGCTTTTTCGGCAGCGCGCGATTGGCGGTGCGCGGGTTGAGCGCGTCCATGCTGGCGTCTACGAGGCGATTCAAGCCCATGGCCACGGTGCGGGCGCCGACCATCGCCAGCGTGATCCAGATGATTTTGTCGAGGCCGGGCCAGCCATGCGTATCACGAGCGGCCAGCACCATACCCAGATAGGCGAAGGGCAACGCGAAGATGGTGTGCTCGAACTTGATAGCATCCAGCAGCAGCCGCGTTTTCGACGTCACACGCGCCACTGGTCCCACCTGTGTACCCGCTTCAACCTGCATATGCCCTCTGCCCTCACTCGCTCGATGTGGTTGCGCTGACGCCGGATCATACGTCGCCGGAATGCGCTCGCACCGATTATAGACTGCCACCGCGTCGCGCCGCCAGAATGCATGCGGGCTGGCTATGCGAATGCGGGCGTCGTACTGTGACCCATAGGTGAAGATGTGAAACAATCCATACCACAACTGGCTCTAATGCTATTCAGTAGCCTGCGTGGGCCAGGCAGCGCCGCGTCGTGCCACAAGAAACTAGGGGAAACACTATGGCGGAGACACCGACTATCGCCGACAGCTACACGTTTGATCCGTTTGCGCGGCACAAGTTTTACCACGACGTCAACCTGTCGCTGGTACGAACGGCTATCGAACGGCTGGATCGCGACAAGCCCACCGGCGAGCGGGTGCGGGTGGTCGAATTGGCATCAGGAACCGGCGCGGTCACAGAGTTGATTCTCGATGAACTGGCGCGGCTGGGTCGGCCAGCGGAGGTCATCGGGGTCGAGCCGTCGTTCGAGGCCATCGCCGTCGCCCGCGAGCGGCTGGCGAACCGCGAGGTGCGCTTCGAGCAGGGCGATGTAGATCAACTGGTGCAGGTCGTGCCATCCGCCGACGCGGTCTTCTTCTGCAACGCTATCCATCTGGTGCCCGACAAACACGAGGTCATCGGCAAGATTGCGCGTGTGATCGCGCCAGGCGGCCTCTTCGCCTGCAATAGCTCGTTCTTCGAGGGCGCGTATGCGCCCGGCAGCGAGCGCTTCTATCATCTTTGGACCCGCCGCGCCCTCGGCTGGATGCGTCAGCATCACCCGGAAGCGCGGGTCTCGCGCGAGAAGAAGGCCACCGCAATGCAATGGCTCAGCGCGAGCGAATATGCGGATCTGCTGAACGATAGCGGGCTGCGTGTCGTCACCGATGAGCACGAGGTGGCGCTGATGCCGTTGCGCTCCTGGCAGGACATCGGGCGCTACTGGCTTTTCATCGAGGGCGCGCTCCCTGGGGTGCCGATTCCCATCGGCGCGGATGCGCTGGAGTACGCGGCAGCCGAAGCGTTCACCGAACTGAACATCAGCGAGGTGCCGCGCATCTGGCTGCAACTTGTCGCGCAGAAGGCGTAACGCTACAGCGCGAGCGGGGGCATGGCGATCTCAGGGTCGGCCATGCCCCTTTCTATACCATGAATCCCAAGTCGCTCGCACACTATTGGCGGGCGTCATACCGTCGGCTGGCGGACGAGCCGGAAACCGGTGTCTTCGGTGCGCTCGCCCATGAAGAGCTGGCTGCGGTGCGCGACGCGCGCCAGCGTGGCGCGGTCGTTCCAGGAACCGCCCGCGAGGTAGCCGGTGCTCTTGCGCTCCTCGCCCGTAATGGGATCGGGCCGCAGCAGCGGCGAGCCAGGTGGGATGCCACACCACTCGTTGACGCTGCCGGCCATATCTAGCGCGCCGTAGGGGCTGACACCGCCCGGATACGCGCCTACCGGCGTCGTGTCGCCCGGCCCGCCATCCTCGGTATTCGCGCGCGCTGGCTCCCAGACATTGCCCCACGGATAGATGCGGCCATCGGTCCCGCGCGCCGCCTTTTCCCAATCCTCCTCCGTGGGCAGTCGCCACGGCTCGCCCGTCACCTGTGTGAGCCATGCGGCGTAGGCCAGGGCGGTCTTCCAGGAGATCTGCGTGACGGGATGATCGGGGCGCATCACTTGTTTCTGCCAGTCGGGGAGCGGTCGCGCGGCCTGCGCCTTCACCGCGTAGGCATACTCGGCCACCGTCACCGGATACTGACCGATCTCGAATGCCGCCACCTGGACCATACGTTGCGGAAACTCCGCATCAGTGGCCTGCGGGTCGCGAGCGGGGTCGCTGCCCATCAGGAACGCGCCAGCGGGCACGGGGCAAACGGGCGGACGGATGACCTCGACGCCATCCACCACCCAGCCGGTGAATCCCCGCTGCGCCAGCGTGGGCGGCACGAGCTGCGGCGCGGGCGCGATCTGCTTCGGCGCGGGTGGCGCGGGGAAGACTACTGGCGAGCCGAGCGCGGTGAGCACGCGCTGCGCTCCCGTCGGCGCATCCAGCGCGCTCACATCCACCCACTGGCGCGTCACCAGAAAGCCTTCCACGGCGGTTGGCTTCAGCATCACCGGCAGGATTGTACGGCGGGTCGCCAGCGCCAACTTAACTTCTTCCTGTACCCACGGCGAAGCCCACGCCTCAGGGGTCAACACCACCACGAAGACCTCACGGCTCTGCACTTCGCGCTGTAACGTCTCGACCCAGGTGGCGCCGCCGGTCAGCCCTTGCTCGTCATACCAGACATCGTAGCCAGCGCCCTGTAGCGCGGCTACCAGCACCCGGCACCAGGCGTTATCTTGCGTGCTGTGGCTCACGAAGAGACGGGTAGCAGGCATCTGTATTTCACTCCTCTGGCTTGCCAAGGATCACCACCGCGTTGTGGCCGCCAAAGCCCATCGAGTTCGAGAGCGCCACGCGGATGGCGCGCTTGCGCGCCATATTGGGCACGTAATCCAGGTCACATTCGGGGTCGGGATGCTCGTAGTTGATCGTCGGCGGCAGCATGCCATCACGCAGCGCCAGCGCAGTGATGACGATTTCGATGCCACCCGCCGCGCCCATCAAGTGGCCGGTCATAGATTTGGTAGAACTGATAGCAAGCTTGCTGGCGTGCTCACCAAAGACCGACTTGATCGCCGCCGTCTCCTGGCGGTCGTTGGGCTTGGTCGAGGTGCCGTGCGCGTTGATGTAGTCCACGCGCTCAGGCGCAAGCTCGGCCTTCTTCAGCGCCCGCCGCAATGCCCGCGCGAGGCCCGCCCCACCCGGCGCGGGATCGGTGATATGGTGCGCGTCAGAGGTGGAGGCGTACCCCAGCACTTCCGCATAGATCGTCGCGCCACGCGCCCGCGCATGTTCCAGCTCTTCCAGCACGACAACGCCCGCGCCCTCGCCCATCACGAAGCCATCGCGCTCGGCGTCGAAGGGACGGCTGGCGCGTTCGGGGTCGTCGTTGCGCCGCGATAGGGCGTGCATGCTGGCGAACGCGGCCAGCGTCATCGGGGTGATGCCCGCCTCCGTGCCACCTGCAATCATCGCCACCGCGTCGCCGCGCTTGATCGTCTCATATGCTTCACCGATGGCGTTCGCGCCGGTGGCGCAGGCTGAGACCGTGGCGAAGTTCGGTCCACGCGCGCCCATGCTCATCGAAACGAAGCCGCACGCCATATCCGCCACCATCTGGGTGATGAAGAACGGGCTAATACGGTCCGCCCCACGCTCAAAGAGCACATGAAACTGGTCTTCCAGCGCATGTAGCCCGCCGCTTCCTGAACCGATGACGACGCCAACCTCATCCGCTATGGGGGCGATCTCCAATCCTGAGTCAGCGACGGCCTGCTGGGCGGCGGCGGCGGCGAAATGAATGAATCGCTCGGTGCGCCGCATGTCTTTGCGGTCGAGATAGGCCAGTGGGTCGAAGTCGCGCGCCTCAGCCGCAATACGCACATCGTGCTGGCTGGGGTCGAAGCTTGCCACAGTGCCGACGCCGGACCGCCCCTGGAGCAATGCCTCCCAACTGCTCGCCACATCGTTGCCCAGTGGCGTCACCATCCCCATACCGCTTATCACTACTCGCGCTGCCATATGCAAATTCCTCTGTGCTCTCTACCGCGACATGCTCCAAGGCCATGCGGACAAAGAAAATCAGCCGTAATAGTACCCCATGATAGCGCGATGGTACAGGGTATTGTGTGCGATCCTGATTGCGGCTTGCCACTATCTGATACGATAGTGGGGCGCGGGAACGCGGAATGCCGTGTTTCTGAGGAGCGCAACACGGGGATGTCTGCCGAAGGGGAATGGGATTCATGAGGAAGGGCGCGATCCCGGTCGTAGCGTTGCTTGCCTGTATACTCGCCGCACTTGCTGGTTGTTCGCAACAGCAGAATACCGTGCGTATCGCTGGCACGATTCAGGGCGACGCGGCCAACTCAAGCACATCATCGTCGGCGACCATTGCGCCAGTGGCAGGGAAAGTCATCTGCAACGGCACGACGGTGAAAGCCGCCAGCGACGGCAGCTACGCACTGACAGTGCCAGCCGCCAAGTCGTACACCTGTGTCGCGTCCAGCCCACCCGCGTATGGCGAGCAGCAGGTCATCATCAGTGGTCACACCGAGAAGAGCATCGCGCTGAACTTCGGCACATCGCAGGCGCCCGCCTGCCAGTTGAATCGGATCTCCTTCGCGATTGACTGTCAACGGCTGCACTTCCAGCCTGGCGAACTGCATGGGCGCGTCACATTCACGCATAGCGGCGGCCCGGCCGCCAATATCAATATTCAGTGCCCGGACCTCGACCATTACACTGGAACCAGCAATGATGGCTCCGTTCAGTGGGTGCATACCAGGACCGATAGCGCGGGCTTTTACACCCTCAAGAACATATCCATTGGGTCATTTAATTGTCTGGCGCAGAACGCCCATGGCGATGTGACGATGGAACCCATCACCACCAGCCCCGGTAGCAACATCACGGCGGACTTGAAGGTCTGCGACAGCAATTGCCCGCCGGTGAAATACCACTTCGGCAATGTGATGCACGAGGATCATGTCTACGTGATCTTCTGGCTGCCACCGTCGTATACCTTCGATCCCGCCAACGGCGACGCGCACTACGAATCGCTCATCAAGCGCTATTTTCAGGATGTCGGCGGCACGTCGTTCTATAATATTCTGACCCAATACGGTGATTACCTGGGGCAGATTCGCAACACCGCATCGCTGGCAGGCGCATGGGTGGATACCAGCCCGTACCAGCATTGCGGGCTGAGCACCACCAACTGCACTCCGGCGGCGGCGACACGCGCCGATCCGCTCCTCGATAACGATATCCAGTCTGAGGTTGGCCGCGCGGTCAAGGCCAATGTGGGCTGGCGCGCCGATGCCAATAGCTCATTCTTCGTGTTGACCGGCTATGGCGCGCAGGAATGCATCACCGCTGATGCGAATTCCGGCTGCACCTGGAAGTTCGATAACGGGTACTGCGGCTATCACGACTCGTTCCACATCAACCCGCAGGACGCCACCGCGCCTGAGGCAATCTACGCCTACATTCCCGACGCGATCACCAGTGGCGCAACCTGTTCGTTTGGCTCCGGCGGCAATTTCGTGAGTCCAAACCACGATCCACTGGCCGATTCAGCGATCAACGTCATCTCACACGAGCAATTTGAGTCCATTTCGGACCCACTGCCTAATGATGCGCCCGGCTGGTATGATGACGTGGCGGAGCACACGCGCGAGGGTGGCGAGATCGGCGACAAGTGCGTGACCTTCTACGGCAACATCGGTTCCGATGGCGGCAACGTCTCCCTTAACGGGCATCGCTATATCGTGCAAGGGGAGTGGAGCAATCTATCGAATTCCTGCGTCATGAGCCAATCGTGACACGGCTTCACACTGCGTTACTGTACTTGGAAATCGCCACTTGCATGCCGCTGATATGCTGGAGTGGCTCCGCCTAGATGGAAAGCATCGGCGGCGCGCTTGTGCTGTGGCGTCGGCAGCGGTGATGAGGTGCGAAGCATGCGGCATGTGGCTCTCGTGATAATGGTGTTGGCGGTGGTGGTATCGGCGCTGACGGGATGCTCGGTGGGCGCGACGACGCTGATCGGCGGGCAGGTATTCGGCGAGCCAACTGGCGCTCCTGGGAGCGGCCACGACATCGTCGCACTGCGCGCGACAGTCAAGTGCAACAATACCTCCGCGCAGACGGGCAGCGATGGCAAGTATTCGTTGCGCGTTTCGCCAGCGGATAGTTACACCTGCACTGCGTCCGCATCGCACTACACGCCGCAGACTACGACCATTAGCGGCGCTGGCGACGTGATCGAACTGGACTTCGGCGCACCGCAGAGTCAGGCGTGCGGCCCAGTTGGCGATGCGTCGGAGATCGAATGCCCCGCGCTCACCATCCTGCGCGGCACGCTCACAGGCGTGGTGAGCTATAGCGGCGGCGGAC
The DNA here is from genome assembly GCA_030167145.1 of Ktedonobacterales bacterium. GTDB lineage: Bacteria > Chloroflexota > Ktedonobacteria > Ktedonobacterales > JADMIN01 > SMAG-U1939. The sequence goes on from CP126532.1 coordinate 4,398,036, forward strand.
ACGTTGGGGCGGGCATCACGGTGGCATGCGCGCCAACCGATGGCAGCGCCATTACGCCGGATAGCGAATCGTCGCTCTGGGTGTCTACCAAAACCAACGCCAACGGCGCGTATACCCTGGAATCCGTTCTGCCGGGCGATAATGGCTGCATCGCCCAGACGGATGCGAAGGTGGCGGCATATTCGGCCGCACAGATTCCGAGCAACGGCGCCGCGAAGCTGAACTTCACGCTCTGCCAGCGCCACTGCCCGCCAGTGCGTTACCATCTCGGCAATGTCATGCACACCTATACCGCATACCTCATCTACTGGCTCCCGGCGTCCTCTACGTTCGAGCCACACGGCAGCGACAGCCGCTTCGAGTCGCTGACACAGCGCTATTTTCAGGATGTCGGCGGCACATCGTTCTACAATCTGCTCACTCAGTACTGGGACTACCAGGGCTACATACGCAACTCAGCCAAGCTTGGCGGTACGTATGTGGATACGTCTGCGTACCAGAAATGCGACGAGTCATTCGCGCATTGCGCGCCGGTCGCGGCCACGAAGAACGCGCCCCTACAAGACAATGACATCCAGGCGGAGATTGCGCGGGCGCTGAAGGCGCATCCCTCCTGGCAGGTGGGGCCAGACAGTGAGTTCGTGGTGTTGACCGGCTATGGCGCGGAAGAGTGCGTGCCCGGCAAACCGACCATCTGCTCGTTCAACCACGGCACAAACGGGTTCTGCGGGTATCATTCCGCCTTCGATGGCGCGCAGGTAGACAAAACAGACGCCGCCGTGATCTATGCCTATATCCCCGATCCGGCGAACGACGGCGCGTATTGCACGGGCGGCGGCGGTAGCTTCCCCACGCCGAATGGCGACGCGACTGCGGATTTAGCGATCACCATCATGTCGCACGAGCAGTTCGAGTCAGTGAGCGACCCCAATCCGGGGGTAGGGGCCTGGTATGACGATGCGCTGCCACAGAGCGAGAACGAAATTGCCGATAAATGCGAGTCCAACTTCGGGAGCATTGGCGCTGATGGCGGCAACGTGACGCTGGCGCACGGACACCGCTATCTGCTGCAAGCCGAATGGAGCAATCGCAGCAACGGCTGCGCCTTCAAGTGAGGCTACCGGCTGCCGACGCCCACCACCACCGCAAGCGTATGCTCGTGGGTATCTGAGATGCTGACATCGAAGGCGATGAGTCCCAGTGCGTGGGCGCGGGCGGCGGCGCGGCCAGAGAGGCGCAGGGAGGGGTTGCCGCCAGGGAGCCGGACGATCTCGATCTCTTGCCAGGCGGCGTCGCGCCCAATGCCCGTGCCGAGCATCTTCGCGCACGCCTCTTTCGCGGCGAAGCGCCCAACCAGCCGTTCGATGCGCCCACCCGCCTGCTCGCGCTCCAGTGGGGTGAAAACCTTTTCGAGAAAGCGCACGCCAAAGCGCGCATAGGTGGCGATGACACGCTCGCGGGCGATCATGTCCACGCCGACCGCAACCGGTAGCCTGCGCGCGGCAAGCTGCCCCGCGTCGAGTTCATCTGTGCCCATCACGCCGCCTCCCCCCTCCCGCGATTGCGATACAGCAAACCGCGCGAAACACGAGGCTTCCGCGCGGCGTGCCGTACCATGCCCGAAGATGCGCTGATATATACGCTCTACTGCTGCTCGCGCAGATCACCATTGTACTTGTGGAGATTGCGAGCCGCCTTGGTATCTGATCGCTTTTCGCCACGGGAGCGCGTGACACCTCTGGCGCGCTCGACACCCCGTCCGATGCCGAAGTAGCGGAAGCCCGCGATGGTCGCCTCTTCAGCGTTGAAGAGGTTGCGGCCGTCAATCAGCACGGGGCCACCCTCTACCTCCGCCATGACGGCGCGCAGTTCGGCAAGATTCAACTCGCGGAAACGCTTCCACTCGGTGACGATGATCACGCCCTGGCAACCAGTGACCGCCGCAAGCTCATCGTCGCAGTAGCGCACCTGCCAGTCGGGCTGGATGCGCTGCGCGGTCTCCACCGCGACCGGATCGTAAGTATGCACGTTCGCGCCCGCTTCGATCAGCCAGTTGATGATGTCAATCGCGGGGGCTTCGCGCATGTCGTCGGTGTTGTCCTTGAAGGCCAGCCCCAGCACGGCAATGTTCTTGCCGCGCAGGCTATCGGAGCCACCCAGCGCCGCTTCCAGCCGCTCAACAGCCAGTCGCCGCTGGTCGTGATTGATCTTCATGACGGCTTCGATCAACTGCGGATGCAGCCCGACTTCGTCGGCCATGAACGCCAACGCCTTGATGTCTTTGGGAAAGCAAGAGCCCCCGTATCCGAGGCCCGCGTTCAGGAAAGCGCGCCCAATACGCTTGTCGTAGCCCATGCCCTCCGCCACTTCGGTGACATCCGCGCCGAGCAGATCGCAGATGCGCGCCATCTCGTTGATGAACGAGATTTTGGTCGCCAGGAAGGCATTCGAAGCGTACTTAATCATCTCCGCCGTATAGAGGTTGGTAATCATGATCGGCGCACGCAGCGGCAGGTAGAGCTTCGCGACCGCGTCGGCGGCATCGCGATCCGTGGAGCCGAGGACGATGCGATCTGGATTCTTGAAATCGTGAACGGCGACGCCCTCGCGCAAGAATTCAGGATTCGAGACCACTGAAACTTTCAGCGAGGTGTCGCGAAGGTGCTCATGAATCCGCTGCGAAACGAGGTTGCCGCTGCCGACGGGCATCGTGCTCTTGTTGATGACAATCACATCATGGGTTAGATTCTCGGCGATAGACTTCGCCGCGTCCTCCACATGCGACATATCCGCGCCCGCGCCATCTGGTCCGGTGGGCGTGTTGACTGCGATGAAGATGTAGTCTACCCCAGGAACACCTTCGCTGTAGTCAGTGGTGAAGGAGAGACGCTTCGCGGCCACAGTGCGACGCACGATAGCGTCCAATCCCGGCTCGAAGATGGGCAGTTCGCCCGCACGCAATCGCTCGATCTTCTCATCTACGATGTCGAGACAGATCACGCTATTGCCCAGGTCAGCCAGGCACGCGCCAGTCACCAGACCGACATAGCCTGTGCCCACCACACAAATCCTCTTCATTTCAGCAACACTCCTCCACAGAAACAGGCGCTTCGCGACGCGGAGAATCTTGACACTTGCACGCCGCTACGGTTTAGGGAGTTACCCCTGGCCCACAAGACTTGAACGAGCAACGCGCAGCGCGCGTAGTACTCCATTGGAATATTCGCTACGCACGCTCATGTCCCCGCCTGCACAAACGGGTTCAACCGGCGTTCCTGCTCGATGGTCGTCTCTGGCCCATGACCAGGATACACCGTCAACGGGCCGGGCAGAGGATAGAGGCGTGTCAGGATGCTCTCGTAAATCGCCTCTTCATTGCCGCCCGGCAAATCTGTGCGTCCGATGCCGCGTCGGAAGAGCGTATCGCCCGTTAGAATCCACCAGTCGCCGCAGCGCAGCGACACGCTCCCCGGCGTATGCCCCGGCGTGGCGATGACTTCGAGTGACAGGTCGCCCACGCGCAACTCGCCACAGTCGCGCAGTTCTTCATCAGGTTGCGCCAGGGTCTCAGGCAACAGATAGCCGAACCCCGCGCCCATCTCGCGCGCCGCACGTTCATAGAGATACGCATCGGCGGGATGCGCCGCAATCGGGACGTGCGCTGGCAGACCCGCCATCACCGCCTCGGTGGCCGCGATATGGTCAAAATGTCCGTGGGTATGCACGATACGCGCCACATGGCTCGCCGTCTCGGCAATTGCCGCAAGGATACGCTCTGGTTCGGAGCCGGGGTCAACGACGATGGCCTGGCGCGTGTGTGGGCAGGTAACGATGTAGCAATTCGCCTCTAGCAGGCCGTTGGGGATGATGGTGAGGAGCGGCTCAGGCGATGAGCCGCTATGCTTGTCTTCCGTCATGGTATCGTCGCGCATACTCGGTCTTTCTCAAGTGGTCTCTTCCGTTGCCACCGGCACAGTGTAGCATATCGCGCGGCGCACACTGGCGGAATAGGCCATCTACGTATCCTGACGTACCGCACGCCGTATCGTCATTCATTGACACGGCGTGCGCTGTCCGCGATAATGCCCACTAGATGCGATACGGCGCCACGTACTGTGGGATAGTGGGCGCACTTGATGCTGACGCGCGTACACAGACCGCTTTAGGCACACGTCGCGCATGCTGAGCTTGGCGTGTCCGCTGCCATGTCAGATCCGCCGCATCGCGAACCAGGAGGATATCATCCCATGCAACTATCGGGTGTGCTGCATGCGCATCTCTCTACGCTCGGCTTCTTCGTCCTGAATATTGACCCCGTGCTGTTTCGGCTTGGCCCCATCGCCGTACACTGGTACGGCCTGATGTATGTCGTCGCCATCAGTGTCGCGCTGTGGGCGCTGATGCGCTATTCGCGCAAGCTCGGCATCCACGAGGAACAACTCTGGAGCCTCTTCATCTGGACGGCGATAGCCGGACTCGTCGGCGGGCGGCTCTACTTTGTGATTCAGCAGCCAGACCTCGTCAACAATTATCTGCTCGACCCAATCAACATCTTCGCCGTCTGGAATGGCGGCATGGCCTTCTTTGGCGCGGTGTTCTTCGGCACAGCGACGCTCTTTCTGCTCGCGCCACGCTATGGCCTTAGCCGCTGGATTGCTATTGACTGTGGCGCGTTCTTCGCGGTGATCGGCCAGATCTTCGGGCGCGTCGGCAACGTCGTCAACGGGGATATTCTCGGCAAGGTGGTCAGCGCCCATGTGGCGATTCCGGCGGGTGTGTGTACGCAGTCGCCGTGCATCGCGTATGTCTCCGACCCGCACATTTTGCCCTGGGCCATCGTCTACACCAACCCCAACAACACCTTCGCCACGCTTGGTGCCGCGTACCATCCCGCGCAGGTCTACGAGATGCTGATGAATATCGCCATTCTGGCGATACTCCTGCCGCTGCGTTTCAAGCTGCCGCGCATACGCGCGGGCTACTTCTTCATCGCCTATCTGGCGCTCTACGCCATCTCGCAGATTGTCGTCTTCTTCGCCCGCGACACCGAGCCAGTGACGCCCTTCCTCGGCATCACCGCCTTTAAGCAGGCGCAGTGGACTGGCCTCGTCGTCCTGCTGCTCTGCATCCCGCTGATCCTGATCGTGCGACGTTTCTCCGCCCCGTGGACCTACGACACCGCGCACCCCGTACCACTGGATGGGGTAGCTGGCGTGCCTACAGCAAGCGTCAATTCGTCACGCGCCGTGAAGAGCCAGTTGCGCCCAGTCAAAAGGGCTGTGCCCACGCTAGAGCCGGTGGACGATCTCGCGCCGTGGGAGCCGACGCGCGTCACTGGCGGCGGGCTGCGCAACATCCTCGGTCCGCGCTCCTGAGTCTGGCATGCGTGGTGGCGTTTGTAGCCTTGGGGAGGCGAGCCTATGCGGGCGCAGGATTGCGCGTTCTGTAATCGCGGGCACCTGAGCAATATCTTGATGGAGTCCGAGCGCTTTCTGTTGCTCGCCGATCATGCGCCACTGGTCGCAGGGCATCTGCTGATCATTCCTAGAGAGCATTATGCCTGTTATGGCGCTGTGCCAGCAGACCTGGAGGACGAGTTGCTCGCGCTCAAAGCGCGCGTGGCGGACTTCCTTGCCGCCGCCTATCATGTGCCGATCTTCTTCGAGCATGGCGTCTTTCGCCAGACGGTGTATCATGCCCACCTGCATGCGATTCCGCTCGGCGCGGAGAGCTTCCGCCTCGACGATCTGCTCACCGATGGCGCGCGGCGCGTCCACACGCCCGCCGACATTCGCGCGTGGTACGCCGAGCGCGGTCACTACTACTACATCGAGCATCTTGCCCGCGACGGTTCCTCACCCGAAGCCGTGATCTTCCCGCCGGCGTATGAGCCATACTTCAGCGCGCTTGGGCGGCTGCGCAACGCTTCGGGGCAATTGGGCGCCTGGGAACCACAGCCGCTGCGCCGCCTCCACAGTCAGTCTAAGATAGACGCGCTGAAACGCGCATGGGAGGAGTATGCAAGGAGAGCGGGTGGTTGAAACCGCGCCTGGATGGCATGCCACTACTCCGCTTCGCTCACAGTCTGCTCCGCTCCCTTATGGGCGCTCGCTGCGCCGTAGGCTGGCCCCGCCGACGCGCCTCGTGAATAGATAAGAGCGCATCAGATAATGCTCTCCATAGACCCCGTGGCTCAAGCCACGGGTTTGCTGCTACCCCGCCAGGGGCGCCACGTCTGGCGGTATGACGACCGCCCGGTGGCCATTATTGACCGCCGCGTCCAGGTCGGCAGAAGCGTAGAACTCACATACGACACAGAGGAAGCCGCAGTCGGTGATACTCGGCGGGGCCTGCCGCTTAACGCCGAATGCCGTCTCCCTGCCGCGTGAGTGAACAAATCGGGCACACGCCTGAAACGCTTTTCGTCCATGAAACCCAAAAGCAGTTGTCAATGCTCCCCCTTGACTCTGACGTTACGTCAAAGTCGCATCCTCTGCTTAAGAGTTGCGGCGATCTGGTGAACAGCCATCTATCCGGCAACCGGACCAACCGTTCTACATGTGCGAGAGGAATCCTACCATGAGCATGATTGATACGCTCTTACAGCGTAACGTGGAACTCGATGATCACTATGATGCGATCACGCAACTGGATGGAGCCGCATTCCTCCATCTAGCTGCCGGGTTCGTCGCCGGGCACAAAGCCCATTTCCGGCGTTGGGACTTCGCCTGGCTGCATCACGCGCTGCGCGATTCGGTCAGTTTTTGTATCGCCAGCAGTGAGGAAAGGAGGTGAAGCTGTTATGTTTCGTATTGGCGAATTTTCCCTCATCGCCCAGGTATCGGGACGGCTCCTGCGTTACTACGACGAGATAGGGTTGCTCAGCCCGGAGTATACCGATCCGCAGACGGGCTATCGCTACTATAGCGCCGCACAATTGCCCCACCTCAATCGCATTCTCGTCTTGAAGGAACTCGGGTTGGGACTCGACCAGATTGCCCGGCTCCTGAGTCAGGGCGCCTCCTCCGAGGAGATTCGGGGCATGCTGCTGTTGCGGAAAGCGCAAATCACGCAGGCGATGCAGGATGGCTTGGACCAACTTCACCTGGTCGAAGCCCGTCTCGATCAGATGGACGCATTTGGCCAGACGCCGGTTCTCGATGTGGTGGTGAAGGCGATCCCATCCCAACGATATCTGGCGCTACGCGAAGTATTCCCAGACGTTGCGTCCGTCCGTCGGTTGGTAGTACACATGACGACTATCGTGCCGCACAAAATGCCCGCGAGTAGCCTGGGCCAGATTGCCTTTGTCGTTCACTCGCGGATGTTTGACCCAGATGCCCTGGACTTTGAGGTCGGCTTTCTCCTCACGGGCAACCCTGGAAATAGTGGAAAGACCCCCACTGCGTTCCAACTTTCGGAGGAACGGGTATTGACCGTGCATGACCTCCCGGCGGTTGAGATGATGGCGACGCTGGTCCATGTTGGAAGCATCACCGACATCCACCGCACGTATGGCCTGCTGGGCGCCTGGGTGGAGCAGCAGCAGTGGCAGATCGTGGGGCAGGGCCGGCAAGTCCTCTTGCAGCTCCCGCAACCCGGTCACGACGATGCCGTCATTGAACTCCAGATTCCGGTCAGCAAGGCGGGTACACCGTACCTGCAGCAAGACATGTAGACATTGTAAAGGAGATTTCCATGAACACGACCCTGGTATTTGTAACGCAATTCACGCTGAGTCTGCTGTCCTTTGGGCTGATCGCACGCTGGGTGATCTACCCACGCCTGCGCGATCGCCCGTTGCGCGACGCCCTGACGCTGCTGCTGCTTTTTGAGACCCTGCGCACGATCGGGCTGATCGACCTCGTTCCAGGCCTCGTGGATGCCGCGCTGCCCGCTGGGTTCATCATTCCCGAGGCAGTGGGCGACATGCTCGCCGTGGTCCTGGCGTTTGCCGCCCTTGTTGCGGTGCGCTCCAACTGGCGCGTGGCGACTGCGCTCGTGTGGCTCTTTACGGTGGAAGGGTTGGCGGACTTCATCAATGCGACCGCACAGGGGCTGCGGCTTGATATTGTCACGCATAATCAACTGGGGCTTGCCTGGCTCTTGCCCACCTATGGCGTGCCCGCCTTCGCAGTAGCCCAACTGATAGTGATCGCGTTGCTCCTCTACCATGCCCGCCGCGAACGCCAGCCTGCTGGAGAGTTTGGAAACGATGGTGAGCGGACCGTGACGGCTCGTGATCGTCTGACGGCGAGCATCTCCTGAGATCGTTGCTATGACGACGCGGAGGAATGACGACGGGAAGCAAATAGATGGCTCTCGGCGGCGCCCGGCGGAGACGCATCCTGAGATTCGCCGGGCAGTCGTGGGCGAGCGCATCGCACCAATGGCGTCTGGCGCTGGTGTGGCCCTCACCCTTGACACGACGTTCGCCGAGGCGCTGGCATCCGCAGCCAGCCCAAGATAGACGCGCTGAAACGCGCGTGGCAGGAGTACGCTCTTGGCGGATAGCCATCATACACATGTAAGAACGCCCCTTCCCAGCCAGGGAGGGGCGTTCTCAATGCAGTCCAGAGCTACCGGCGGACGGGGCCGCCAGCAAGCTCCGGCGCGCCCTTGGCGGGTGGCGTGCCTGCTGTGGTCGCGTCCACCACTTTGCCAGTTCGCCGCGCCCAGCCGGGAATCTTGCCGATGGAACTGAGGCCACTCAGGCGGCGGAAGCTGAAGATGACGATGAACATCAGCAGCCAGTTCGCCACCGCCGAGATTGCCAGCCGGGGCGTCAGGTCCAGTGGCAGCAGCAGGAGCACGCCGGTCAGCAGGATGTTGAAGAGTGTCAGCGGGATCAGGAAGAGCCATGCGAACCGCATCAGTTGGTCGGCGCGCAGACGCGGCAGCGTGGCGCGTATCCACAAGAACACCAGCAGCAGCACATACATCTTGGTGATGAATGCGCCAACGGCGATGATGTTAAAGACCACTTGTCCCCAGAACGAGCCAAGCAGCCCGACCCAGAAGCCAATTGCCGTGCCAGGCAACGACCACCCGCCCAGGAAGACCGCCGTCGCCACCGCCGAGACGATGGTCATGTTGCCATACTCGCCCAGGAAGAACATCGCCCAGCGTAGGCCGCTATACTCCGTGAGATAGCCGGCGACCAGTTCGGATTCAGCTTCGGGCAGGTCGAACGGGGTGCGGTTCGTTTCGGCGAGGCCGCAGATGTAGTAGATCAGCAGGCCGAGCGGCTGCAAGAGCACGAACCAGAGCCACGGCGCTTCGGGGCGCATCTGCGCGGCGACAATCTGCGTGAACGAGATCGAGCCGACGCCGCAGGTGCTCAGATCAGGGTTCGCTCCCTGGCAGCCCGGCGCGAGCACACTGGTCAGCATGATGGCGCCGACGAGCGCGAGCACCAGCGGCAGTTCATACGAGATCATCTGCGCGCCCGCACGCAGACCGCCGATGAGCGCATACTTGTTGTTCGATCCCCAGCCCGCCATGAAGACGCCGATCACGTCAATCGAACTGAGCGCAACATAGTAGATGATGCCGGTAGCCAGCGCGCCCGCCGTCATATAGGGCGAGAACGGCAGCACCACAAAGGCGGTGATGACCGGAGCGAAGAAGATCACTGGCGCCATGCGGAAGATGATATTGTCGGTCTGGGTCGCCCGCACGTCTTCTTTCAGCAGCAGCTTGGCGGGATCAATTACCGCCTGAAGGATGCCCTGTGGCCCATAATGATACGGGCCGTAGCGCTCCTGCACGTAGGCCTGCACCTTGCGCTCCAGGTAGACCAGAATCGAGGCTGACCCCATCAGGAAGAGCATGGAGAACACGAAGGTGATGACGAAGTGGATGACGTTCTGTAGTACAGGATTCATAGGGTCTCCTAACGATCCACATCGCCGAGTACGATGTCTATGCTGCCCAGGATTGCGATCACATCGCCAATCTTACTGCCGCGCAGCAATTCGGGCAAGATCTGGAGATTGACGAAGGACGGCCCGCGCAGCTTGGCGCGATACGGATATTCCGAGCCATCGCTAATCATATAGATGCTCTCTTCGCCGCGCGCACTCTCCACCGCGTAGTAGGTCTCGCCGCGTGGCGGACGCAGCGCGATGGGCGAACGTGTGGTGATGGAGCCGCCGGGGAGATTCGCCAGCGCGACCCGGCACAGGCGCACGCTCTCGGCCATCTCATCCATGCGAACGCGGTAGCGACCGAAACAGTCACCATCCTGCCGGATCTGGGTCCGCACCGCAATCTCGCGATACGCGCCATAGGGGCGGTTCACGCGCAGATCGAAGTTGACGCCGGAGGCCCGCGCCACTGGACCGGTCAGCGCATAGGCGAGCGCCTGCTGCGGGTCTATATAGCCGACTCCCTGCGTGCGCGCCTCGAAGATTTCGTTGCCGGTCAGCAGTTCATGTAGCTCAGGCAAACTAACTTTCTCGAAGTTGTCGAGGAACTTCTCGCAGGTCTGTATCCAGCCTTTCGGCAGGTCATAGAGCACCCCGCCGACGCGCATGTAATTGTGGGTGAAGCGATGGCCGCTCACCGCCTCGAACATATCCAGAATCTGTTCGCGGTCGCGGAAGCACCACAGCACCGGCGTCGAAGCGCCGAGGTCCAGGCCATAGGTGCCGACCGCGACGAGATGACTGGCGATGCGCTCCAATTCGCCGACGATCAGGCGGAGATATTGCGCGCGGCGCGGCGGCTCGATGTCCATTAACTGCTCGACGGCGCCCGCGTAGCAGGTTTCGTTGAGCATCGGGCTGAGATAGTCGGCGTTATCAATGTAGCGCGGACCGGCCATATAGGGCCGGTTCTCGAAGATCTTCTCCATGCCACGATGCAGATAGCCGATGATCGGCGTGCATTGGATCACTGTTTCGCCGTCGAGCACCAGCACCAGGCGCAGCACGCCATGGGTCGAGGGATGCTGTGGACCTAAGTTGAGGATCATCTCCTCGCTGCGCAGCCCGGCAAATTCAGTCGTCAACGGCGCTGAAACGTCATTAGCCATGGATTATCCCCTTTGCGGCTTTCCTGTACCGCCGCTTTCCGTATCCTGCTCGGTGACGAAACCATGCTCGCTCACGTCCTCAACGCCCTGGCCGGTCGTGAGGTAGACCGCCGCGCTGCCGAAGGTAAGCTTGCCCGGATGGACCCGCTCTTCGTCGCCCTGGCCCAGATGCTTCGGTGTGATGCGCTCCATGCCGCGCTGCTGTTCGCCGGAGACCGCGCGCTCGCCACTGGTCTGCGTCGTGGCGCGGTCATGCACGGTGAGTGGCGTCGGGTGGAAACTCTTGAGCAGCGGATAGCCGTTGAACTCGTCGTCCAGCAAGATGCGCCGCAGGTCGGGGTGACCGCGATAGACGATGCCATACATATCAAACGTCTCGCGTTCGAGCCAGTTCGCGGCGGGATAGAGGCCAACCAGCGAATCCACTTCGGCGTTGGCGCTAGGCAATTTGACGCGCACCTGGAGTAGCCAGTTATGGCTGATCGAACGCAGGTGATAGAGCGATTCGAGGTGGTCCACCATGTCCGCGCCCGAAACACAGGTAAGCATCTCAAAGCCCAGTGTGTCGCGCATGATGCGCGCCGCATCGAGCAGACGCTCCGCAGGCACTTCGATGCCGACGATGCCGCCATTCATGCGTTTCTTCGGCACGGGCTGGCCCAACGCCTGATCTACCTGCGCGAGGCCAGCGAGCAATTCGTTGATATGCTCAGGTTCGTAGGCAGCCAGCGAGGGAATCTGGTCGCCAGCGGCGGGGACGTTGCGCGCTAAATCCACCGGATGACTCCTTTCCGCCAGGCGTAGACCAGCCCCAGCGCCAGGACGAGGATGAAGAAGACGATCTCGATAAAGCCGAAGATGCCAAGCTGCTGAAAGATGACCGCCCAGGAGAGGATAAACACAATATCCACGTCGAAGGCGACGAAGAGCAGCGCGAAGATGTAGAACGCCAGCGGATACTGAATCCACGCGGAGCCAATCGGCGTCTCACCGGACTCGTAGATCGCGTACTTGGATTTGGCGGGCCGCTTCTTGAGCAGCAGGGCGTTGAGGACATTGGCGAATGTCAGCGACGCCACGACGAAGCCCGCGCCACCCAAGAAGAAAATGGCGGCGTTGAGATATCCAACAGCGGCCACGCGCACCTCCAGATGTGTAGATGTCTGCCGCGACGAGTGCGTTCCCCTACGCGGTGGGCGCGCTGCCGAGCGGTAGCCAAATGGGCGGCGCCAGCGCGGCGCGAGGCGGCATCAATGCGTATAATATGGGGTATGCTGCCACTCATCCGGCGCAACGTATGAGACGATGTGACGGGAAGACGCAGCGGCGCGGCGGAAACCGCGCCATCGCTGATTATACCATAGCTGTTTCGGCCAGACAACGCGCTTGCCGCTTGTTCAGCCGGTCTGGGACATTCGTACTCTCCACCGTTCCCATTGTGCCAACGGTCAACAGAGACGAGAACGCTGCCAGGATTGAGGGTAAGATGACGCTACTGGAAACCGAAACCATAGATGGGCTGAATGTCCTGTTGGAAGATCAGCGCGCCAGTGTCGAGATTCTGCTGGCGCTGGCGAACGGCGCAACCGAGCGCGCCGAACGTGAAGTCTTTCAGGCGATGGGCGGCGAAGCGGTTCTGGGCTGCTGTGTGCTGCGCGAGTATCTGGACGGTGCGGAAGGCGCATCGGTAAGCTGGCGCGTCAACGGTATCGTCTTCCCCATAGTCGGCCAAGAAACCTACGATGAGCGCCTGCGCGCGTATGCCACCTTTCTGAAGGATATATGTGATCGCGTCGAGGGATTCGTGCCCGACATTCCAGATGTCGCGGTGCGGCAGATATTGCGCGACATCTACACCGCGAATCTGCTGGCGGCGCGCTGGTGCTCGCAACGCGCGGAGGTCTTTGCCGAGAGCCGCACGATGGAGTTTAGCAAAACCAGATCGCTGATTACCGGCGTCACCCCGATTACTGAGGAAATGGAACTGGAACGCGCCGCACTGACACAGGAGCCAGAGACTGCGCCGTTCGCGCGCCCCCATCGCCCCGACCGCGCCGCCGAAGAGGCCGAATATCTTGGCGAGCAGGGCGAGATGCCCGATACGTTTTAGTGCGTCTCTCAAAGCCTTACCGTGTGGTAGATTGATGGCATGAGTTAGCCATTGGGATGTGCCGTTCTCTCGAAAGATGGGTATAGGTGATGGCGAACGTTCGCGTCGGCTCAATTGTTCTGCGCGTAGACAACCTGCAGCGCCAGACGGAATTCTGGGCGGCGGCTCTCGACTACGTCCCCCGCGAAGAGCAGAGCGACGACTTTATGCTGCTGCGCCCCCGCAATGGTGTCGGACCCAACCTTTCTCTCGACCAGGTCCACTCGAAGGTCCAGGTGCCGCCACGCATTCACCTTGACCTGTATACAGACGATCAGGTTGGGGAGGTCAAGCGCCTGATCGCACTGGGCGCCACCGAGGTACATTGGAGCAAGCGACCACCAGATGCCGACTACGTGATCCTCGCCGATCCTGAGGGCAACCGCTTCTGCGTCGTGGACACAACTCGATAGCCGTTTGGCGCCTTGCGCTCATTCCAGCAGCGCCGCGAAGGGGCCGCAGCTATCGGTTTCGCCAGGCGCGGTCAGGAAAGTCAAGAGATAGCCACCTGGCCTGAATGGCTTTGCTGTGCTATATCTCTCCTATATATCCCTGGCATTGGCGACCAAGCAAACGCCCGATTACGGATGCGAGCGAATGGCAACCCTGGCAGAGCCGGATGGGAGGGAAGCGCATGGCGATACAATCGGCACACCACCCGGCGGAGAACACGCCTCCCATCCCGTTGCGGCTCTTCAATACGCTCACGCGGCAGCGCCAGACCTTTGAACCCCTAGAGCCAGGCCGTGCGCGCATGTACAGTTGCGGGCCGACCGTATACCGCTACATCCATATTGGCAACCTGCGCACCTTTGCTATGGCGGATTGGCTGCGTCGCACGCTGATCTACCAGGGCATCACGGTGACGCATATCAAGAACATTACCGATGTGGGGCATATGCGCCAGGAGGTGCTGGATCGCGGCGAGGACAAGATGATTGCTCAGGCGCTGCGCGAGGGCAAGACTCCCTGGGAGATTGCGGAGTTCTATACCACAGCCTTCCATCAGGATGAGGCCGCGCTGAATATCCTGCCCGCACAGGTCTTCCCCCGCGCGACCGATCATATCCCTGAGATGATCGCGCTGGCCCAACGCCTCCTCGAACGCGGCTATGCCTACGAGGCGGAGGGCAATGTCTTCTTCTCTGTGCAGGCGTTTCCCGGCTATGGGCAGTTGAGCGGCAACCGGCTGGAGCATATCGGCCAGGGCCTGCGCACCGAGACCGAACTGAGCGGACTAAAGCGCGCCCCTGAAGACTTCCCGCTGTGGAAGCTGGCCGAACCGGGCCGCATGATGGCATGGGATAGCCCGTGGGGACGCGGCTTCCCTGGCTGGCACATCGAATGTAGCGCGATGAGCGCGAAGTATCTGGGCGAGCAATTCGACATCCACACCGGCGGCATTGACAACTTGTTTCCCCATCACGAGGACGAGCGCGCGCAGAGCGAGGCAGCCAGCGGCAAGCAATTCGTGCGCTACTGGGTACACGCACAGCATCTCCTCGCCGACGGCCTGAAAATGGCAAAATCCACCGGCAACGCCTACACCCTGGCGGATATTCAGGCGCGCGGCTTCGCGCCACTAGCGTTGCGCTTCTTCTTCACCACGGCGCACTATCGCAGCCGCATCAATTTCACATTTCGCGGATTGCGCGCGGCACAGACGGGACTCGAACGCCTATATGAGTGTGCGTACCGGCTCAGCGCCGAAGCGCATGGCGCTTCCGATGCAGCCGGTGAGTTACGCCATCATCTCTACGCGCGGGCATTTCTGACCGCAGTGAATGACGACCTGAACCTGCCACGCGCTATGGCGGTGGTCTGGGCAATGGTGCGCGACCAGAACACGCCACCCGAAACGCGGCTCGCGCTGCTCTACCTCTTTGACAAGGTGCTCGGCTTCGGGCTGGCGGACGCCGTGCGGCAGCGCGACGCGGACCGGCGCGTGTGGGCTGCTGGCGTAGACTCAACAGGCGCAACGCTCGAAGCCAATGAGGATATACCCACAGCGGTGCTCACTGTGGCGCGAGAACGGGCCTCGGCGCGAGCACGCCGCGATTTCGCGGCGGCAGACACGCTACGCGGCCAACTGGCGGAATTGGGATACTCCGTGGGGGATGGTGCGACTGTAACACGCCTTATGCCCATACGCGAGCGTGAAGAGCTGATGAGCAGTTCCACTGATGTCCCTTCCCAGCTAGAGGCGCCCGCACGCTTTGCCTTTTCGGTTCATCTGCTCGCGCACAACAACCGCGACGACCTGGAACGCTGTGTCGAGAGCGTCTGCCGCGCCGCTGGCGATCAGCGTATCGAACTGGTCATCGTTGATAATGGCTCGACCGACGAGACGTTGCCCTATCTGCGCCACCTGCAACGCCAGGGCGAGCGTCACGGCGTACCCCTGCGGGTGTTTTTCGCGGACCACGACATGGGCTTTGCGGCGGCGCGCAACGCGAGCGTGCGAGCAAGCCTGGGCGAGATCGTGGTGCTGTTGGATACCAGCATCGGGGTGACCGGCGACATCTGGACGCCGATCTCCACAGCGCTGGCAAATTCCACCATTGGGCTGGTGGGTCCGTTCGGATTGGTGACGACCGATCTCAAAGAGTATGCGGAGAGCAATGGGCCAGATGTGGACGCAATGGAGGGCTATCTGATGGCGTTCCGCCGCGACGCTCTTCTGGAAGTGGGGCCGATGTACGAAAAGTTTCGCTTCTATCGCCTGGCGGATGTGGATTATAGCCTCGAATTCAAGCGCGCGGGCTTTCGAGTTGTGGCGCTGCCAGAGCTGGCTGAGCGGATCGTTCAGCATCCACACCGCGAGTGGCACAGCCTGACGCCCGACGAACAGGCGACGAAGAGTAAGAAGAACTTCGACATCTATTGGAAACGGCGGCATCATGCGGAGAGCCTGCTTGTCGCGAACTACACCGCAGGTCAGGCCGCGCCGTGGGGCCACGACCACGAGATCACGCCACCGGACGAAGCGGACCCACGATTTGAGCATGGCCCGACTCATGGTGACGAGTCGCTGCACGCGCATGAGCACAAGCACTGGCCGGACCACGCTCATACGCACGCACATGTCCACACATCCGCGCTGCGCTGGCACGGCAACGAGCAGCGCGCGACCTATGCGGGAGGGCAGCGTGACCACTGAAACAGGCATACCGGGCGCACTGGCGCTGGTGGGGTCGGGAGAGTATACGGATGCGATGCGGGATACGGATCGCCATCTGCTGGCGACACTCGGCGGGCCGAAAGCGGCGCGAGTGGCCTTGCTGCCAACGGCGAGCGGGCTAGAGGCTGATGGGCCACGCCACTGGAATGACCTGGGACAGCGTCACTTTGCCCAACTCGGCGTGCATGACATCCGTTCGTCGTGGATTCTCGACGCGAAAAGCGCGGCGGACCCAGAACAGGTGCGGCTGCTTGGTGATATAAACTTCGCCTACTTTTCGGGTGGCAGCCCGAATCATCTGGTCGCCAGTATGCGCGGCTCGCCAGCCTGGGACGCGGTGACGCAAGCCTATCTGCGCGGCGGCGTGCTGGCTGGGTGCAGTGCGGGCGCGATGGCGCTGGGCGGCGCGACACTCTCCGTGCGGACGCTGCTCTCCGGTGGGCGCGCGGATTGGGTGGAGGCGCTGGGCATTGTGCCTCATCTCGTAGTGTTCCCACACTTCGACCGTTTCCTCGGCATGATGAGCAAGTCCGCGCTGCGCACCCATCTGCTCGCGCTGCCGCCCGGAATGATCGCCATCGGCATTGACGAAGATACGGCGCTGGTACGGCTGACGCCGCCAGATGCCGCCACCGGCCGTGCCCACTGGCGCGTGATGGGCCGGCAAGGTGTCGCGCTGTTCCGGCGCGACGCGGATATGGAGCAACTTGCCACAGGCGACGAAGTAGAGTTGTAGCGCTGGCGTACTCAAGCGACTGATGTTCAAACACGACCTAGCGAGAGAGAAGTAGTACGATGCGACTGGTCACATTTCGCGATGAGGCAGGCACGCGGCTTGGTGTGCTGCGAGAGCATACCGTGCTCGATCTTTCCAGGGCATGCCGGGTAGCAGGGCAGATGCCGCAGGGGGATCTGTACAATATGCTCGCGCTGATTGACGCGGGCACGCCAGGTCTCGACAACGTCCGCCGCATCGTGGAAAGCGCCACGTCCGCATCAGAACTGCCGCTGGACGCGGTGGAACTGCTCGCGCCGATTCCACGCCCGCGCAAGAATATCTTCTGCCTGGGCCGTAACTACGCCGAGCACGCGGCGGAACTGTATCGCGCACTTGGCCAGGAGATGAAGCTGCCCGAATATCCCAACGTCTTCACCAAGGCCGTCACCAGCATCACCGGTCCCACCGCCGACATCCCATACGACGCCAGCGTAACTCAGCAGTTGGATTGGGAAGTGGAGCTAGCCGCAGTCATCGGCACGGCGGGGCGGCATATCGCCAAAGAGGATGCGCTGGGGCATGTCTTCGGCTATACCGTGCTCAACGACGTAACGGCGCGCGATCTTCAGCATCAGGCAGGGGTGCAGTGGTTCCAGGGCAAGAGCCTCGACGCTTGCTCGCCGGTGGGGCCATGCATCGTGACATCGGATGAGCTTCCCGATCCCCAGCGGCTGCGGTTGCGGCTCTACGTAAATGGCGATCTCAAACAAGACGACACGACCGACCACATGCTCTTCGACGTGGCGACGATCATCGCCACCCTCTCGCGTGTGCTGACGCTGGAGCCGGGCGACATCATCGCCACCGGCACACCAAGCGGCGTTGGCTTCGGGCGCACTCCGCAACAATTCCTGCACCCTGGCGACCTGATGCGCTCCGAAATCGAAGGCATCGGCGCGCTGAGCAATCGCATCGTAGAAGTGCGGCGGTAGGCTATCTCATATTTGTTTCAATCCTACAATCCAGTGCTAATAGCGCTCGCCCACGACTGGTCTATGATGTAGCGTTGGGCGACCCCCGTTGTCATCTCCTCGCCGTGGCCAGCAAAGAGTGCCTCGATTGTCAATGCCATCGTACTACCGGATAATAGTGTCGTTTTGCTAGATCAGACCCGTGTAAAAAGCGATTTGGGTGCTTGACAACTGAGCCATTTTTCCTATACTGATTCTTGACTATGCATCTTTGGACGACTGGGGTTCATAGTCTTCGGTCTTATTGAAAGTGGGTGGTCCGTGGACAAGTTTTTGCAGTTTTTGGGCAACATCGGCGACACATTTCGCGGTTTGCTCGAACTCTGGGGTGGGCTGGCCTTCTTGGGGCACGCGGTGCTGTTCGGATGGCGGCGGTTGCGGGGTAAGGCGCCACTCGCCGCGGCAGCGGCTGTTACTGCCGCAACTGCCGCAACTGCCGCAACTGCTACAGCCACCGCTGCTACCGCCTCGCCAGAGTATCGGCCTCCTGCTATACCGCAGCCTCCCGCTGCACTGCCAGCCCCTGCCCCTCCACCGATGGCAAAGCCTATGTCGCATAGGGAGACTCCGGTTACATCCTATCCGCCGGTTACGCCCTACCCTCAGGCCGCTCGCCCTGCTGTTCCTACCAGGGGCATCAAGCGCATAAAACGTCCCTGGCTGTCCCTCGTCGCGGGGGTAAGCTCTATACTATATCTAGGAGGATTTCTACTAGCCCTTGCATCCACCCCTACTAGTCCCGACCCTACCACCGGTACATATGTCTATGGCCCCGCGTTCGGAATCGGCATTATCACAATGGTCCTTGGGTTTCTCCTTGCGCTGACGGCTGTCATCTGGGGGATAGTGAGCGCACTCAGAGCACGCCAATGGGGCTGGGCCGTAGGTATACTACTTGGCGCCATTGGCACATCTTTCCTGTTTCTCCCTGGCCTACTCCCGCTCCTGTATGCCATACTGGCGCCAACCGGCGTGCGGACTCCTAATCCAGTGCCGGTGATGGCTGGGCGATAACCAATCTACTCCTGAATGACCGCTGAGGAGAGGCGCAATTGCCTCTCCCCATCGCCCCGCAGTCCTGCCATCCAGATCCGTACAGTAACCGAAGCAGGTACACCTAGCGGCTCCAGCTTCGGACGTGTAGCGTAGCAGTTCCCAACAACGCTCGTGCTTTCATCACCGTGAGCCAGCGTGGGGCTGACGACACCATTTGGTATGACACGTGAGCTGACTGCCGCCTGGCACAAAGGTGTACAGCGTGCCATCTGATCCACCCAGATACACCACACCGTTTGCGACAAATGGCGAAGACCATACCTGGTAGCCCGTCTTATAGCTCCACAATGGAGTGCAGGTTGCCGCGCCGCAGCCAGCCGCGGGAAGAGCGTACAGGTAACTGTCATTTGATCCGACGAAGACCACGCCATTCGCCACCGCTGGTGACGACTCGATCATATCACCGGTCACTGCCTTCCAAAGTGGCGCACACGTCGCCGCTCCACATCCAGAAGCATTGAAAGCGTAAAGGTTGTCATCTTCAGAGCCGATGTAGAGGACGCCGCTAGCAACCGCGGGCGAGGACACAACGGCAGCGCCAGTCATATAACTCCATGCAGGAGAACACGTCGTGTTGCCGCAACCCGAGGCATTGAACGCAGCCACCTCGCCATTTCGACCGCCCACAAATACCATTCCGTTGGCAACCACCGGCACCGATGCCACACCGCCGCCGACATCCGCACTCCACAGAACCGAGCCTGTCGAGGCATTCAGCGCATACAATCCTCCGGTATTGCTAGTGGTCACGGTGCCCACATAGAGTGTGCCCGCAGAAACCGCCGGACCACTCCACACGACCGGGCCAGGTAGCGTTGTCGTCCAGGTCAGTGTGCCAGATGTAGTGAAGGAGTAGACATTGCCGCCGCTGTCACCGAAGTATAGATACCCATTCGCGAGCACTGGCGGATTGTGAATCAGGTAGTACGACTGGGGTAAATTGTAATACCATAGCAGACTCCCTGTGGTCGCGCTGGCCGCCTCGAATTGACTGTACTGATTCCCGAAGTAGACCACGCCATTCGCAACGACAGGAGTATCCGTCGGGTTGACAGCTTCAAGCGGCCAGAGGAACTTGCCGGACGCCGCGTCAATCGCAGCAAAGTGCCCGTCCGAGTCCGAAAGCGCATATAAAACGCCATTCACCAGCACCGGAGCGGCATGGTTAAATGCGAACTGACCGGCAATCGTCCAGCCTGGTTTTAATGTGGAGACGTTGGAAGGGCTAATGACCGTCTCATAGGGGTTGTAGCGTCCGCCAGAGGAGGTGAAGCTGAACTCAGACCAGTTCTGATGCACCAGGATGGAAGCCTGCACCACCGCACCAGTTGTCTGGCCCACGGCCTTGATAATGTGGTTCCCAGGCACAGTATCACCCGACACCGTCATAGGGACCCTGAACCATCCTTCATTTTGCCCATAGATGCCCATAGGCCTCACCCGCGCTGGCCCTACTAACGTTGAGTCGAAGTAGACATTGACATATGCGTCCTGATTTGAATAGCCTGAGCCGTTGATCGTGATTGACGCCGTAGGGGCGATATAGCCCGTGACAGTGATCTGCGGACTGGCGGCCCGCGCGGCATGTGGATAGGCCAGAAGAATCCCACCAGCGGCAACAAGCAGAATGAGTGCAATAAGACTGCGCGCAGATCGTCCGAGCGACCACCTCACCATTTGTCCACCTTCATCTGACAGGCTCTATCAAGCCAACGAACTATGTAACATAGTGATAGTTTATCAGACGATGCAGGCACCGTCAATCAACTACCCGGACAGTAGACAATTGCCGCGCACCCACGAAGCAGTGCCTGCGTACCTGCGGCCAGAGCAGATGGTTTTGGGCATACACATATAGAGGCGGATAGTGGGGTGATAAGGCAGAGGTTAGGGCGATACAACAGATGCGCGTGAGTGCCCATAAAATACAAGGTGAGGCCGGCGGGACTCGAACCCGCGACACGAGGCTTAAAAGGCCCCTGCTCTGCCAACTGAGCTACGGCCCCGTAATGGGGAGCGGCGAACACGCCACCAAAGCAGCATAGCACGCGGCACGGGTCTCTCGCAAGCGCAAAGCTCAGCGTTGCCACGTTGTTGCGGCGGTTAAGGAATGAGGAATCTGCATGTGATAGACTAAAGGCAGCCTCAGCGGTGACAGTGTACACACACTGCAAAGGCGCGGTTTGGTGAGGCGCTGGGATGCGCTAGATATAGAACAGAGAAGCGTGGGCATGCGCGGATGAGGAGGGCGGTTAGTTATGCACTGGTTTGGCAATTCGCGTGATGAGCGGCAGGGAGCGCCCGCGGCAGTGAGTGATGTGGAGGCATTGGATGCCTACTCGAAGAGCGTCGTCAATGTCGTTAATCGCGTTGGTCCGGCAGTGGTGCAGGTTGGTGTCACCAAAACAGTCGCGGAGCCTGGAATGGGCGGTGTGCTGCGGCGCGAGGCGCAGGGCGCGGGATCTGGCGTCATCTTCGCGCCCGATGGCTACATCCTGACCAACGCGCATGTGGTAGATGGCGCGCGGCGCATCACCGTGACGCTGGCCGACGGCGCCGACCTCGAAGGCACCGTCGTCGGCGTGGACCAGGAGACCGATGTAGCGGTGGTACGTATCACGCCACCCGCAGGAAAAACGCTCCCCGCCGCGACACTCGGCGACTCAGATGCGCTCCAGGTGGGGCAACTCGTCGTCGCCATCGGCAGTCCGGCGGGCTTGCAGAGTACCGTGACCTCCGGCATCATCAGTGCGCTGCATCGCACCATCCCCAGCTACGGTGGGCGACAGGTCGAAGACATCATCCAGACCGACGCGGCCATCAATCCCGGCAACTCCGGTGGACCGCTGGTGAATAGCAAGTGCGAAGTGATTGGCTTGAATGTGGCGACACTGCAAAGTACGCAGGGTCTCTCCTTCGCGGTGCCGATCAACACCGTCAAGTGGGTCGCCTCGGCGCTGATGCGCGAAGGCGTGGTGCGACGCGCGGCGCTCGGCATCGCCGGACAGACCGGCATGCTCCCGCAATCGCTGCGGCGCGGCCTGCATATCGAAAAGCCAACGGCGGTAGAGGTGGTGCAGATCGTGGGTGGTGGGCCAGCGGAGCAGGCGGGCATGCGACCCGGCGACGTGATCTACAAGATCAACGATCATGCCATCGGCTCCGTAGACGATATTCGCGCATCGCTCGAACGGCTCGGCGACGGCGCTACCGTGCATGTCGGGCTGATCCGCATGACACGCGATGGGCCACGCGCGGGCGAAGCGACGGTGGTGGTGCGGCTGGCAGGCAAACAGGGACGCTAAACCTGCTTGCATAGCCTGCGCCAGCACACCTGACCTGCTGGCCGCATCTAGTCCATGCTGCTAGCCTGCTCAGGACCCGCTGGTGTCGCTGACTTGGCTGACAGTCAGGACAACGTTCCCTACTTTCTGCTGCGTCTCGACATATGTGGTTGCCTCGATCACCTGCTCCCACGGGTAGCAGCGGTCAATGACCGCGCGGTATTTCCCCGCCTCGATCAACTCTTTGAGGAAGCGGATATCCTGCTGTCGGTAGTGTGGCGGCACATCGGACACCACTCGTTTGTCTCCGATCCGCGCGGTCCACGCGACCCAGAACACGTTCGCCCACCCATCCGTGGGGATATATTTGCCACCCTGCGCGAGGGAGCTGCGGCAGCGCCGGAACGAGTGCTTGCCGACCGCGTCGAAGATGACGTCGTACAGGTGGCCGTTCTTCGTAAAGTCCTCCTGCGTGTAGTCAATGACCTCGTCGGCGCCAAGCGACTGTATAAGCGCGACGTTCTTCGTGCCGCACACGGCGGTGACGTGCGCGTCGAAGGACAGCTTGGCCAATTGCACACCAGCAGTGCCGATGGAGCCAGATGCGCCGTAGATGAGAATCTTCTGCCCCTGCCGCAGCCCTACCCGTCGCAAGCACCCAAGGGCCAGAATAGCTCCATCACAGACCGCCGCCGCTTCCTCGAAAGTCATGTTGGTCGGCATCTGCGCCAGCGGGGCGCGCTCCCGCATGCAAACGTACTCCGCATGTGCGCCGAAGTGGCCGGCATTGACGCCGAAGACGCGGTCACCAACCTTGAACTGGCTGACCGCCGCGCCGACCGCCGCGACCTCGCCGGCCAGTTCTGTGCCGAGGATCCGCTGCGTCGGCCGTCGGAGCGCCGCAAAAGGATTGCCTGTCGTCACAATTGAGTAGCCGAGTCGGGTGATGAAGTCCTCGCCGCCGCGGATGGCGCAGTCGGTCCGGTTGACCGTCGTGGCGTGGACCGTGACCAGGATCTCGTCCTGTTTGGGGATGGGTGGCTCAACGTCTTCGATACGCAGGACGTCCGGCGGCCCGTAGCGGTCATAGACAACTGCTCTCATTGGTTGCCCGTCGCTTTCTTATTCCTTGTTCTGGATTCACGGTTCCGGATTCACGAAACCTGGTACGATGGCACGTTACGATTACCAAGGCAGAATCCGTAGTGTGCGATGGATAGTCCAGCCGCTCAGCATTCGTTGGTATCACTCGCTTGCGTCGGCCAGATGTCGAAGACAAAGTGGCGGCGGACCAGACGGTGCGCGCCCAGAGGCGGCGCAGCCGTCGCCGTGCCGCGCGGCCTCGCCGCGATACGCCAGTTTTCGATAGCGCCCGTGCGCTGGTCCTTCAGTGTCTCGCGCGCCGCCTCCACTGCTACCTCAGCCGCCACACCACCATATGCCAGCGCCAGCGGCAGGCGCGGCGCGAACAGCACCAGCGATGGGCCATCCGCGCCTTCGGCGTAGATGCCCCAGCGTGGCAGCGCACGCCGCTTGCGAAACGGCTGCTCCGGAGGGCTGAGCGTCACCAGGCGGTGGCCGAGCAGGCCAATGTAGGGCACGAGTTGCACGCCAGGGAACGCCCAGAACCGGCGGCGCGGACGTGTGGCGAGGAGCCGCGCTACTGGTTCGGCGATGTCAGCCGCGCGGTCAGTGAAAAGCTTGCGCCCGTTTGGCAGCGCCACCCAGCGCTCGTCGCCCGCCTCGGCGCCGCGCAGCCGCATGAAGCCACAGGGCGCGAGCGAGAGGCCGAGCAGTCCGCCATCCTGTTTGCGAAATGCGACGCTCGCCTCCACACTACCCAGCCACAGTGGCAACACCAGCACGCCGTCGGCGGCAAGCTGCTCGACCCATGCGGGCGCGACATCCGCCGCGCCGACGGTCAGGATGATCCGGTCGTAGGGCGCGCCGTCCCGCCAGCCAGCCGCGCCATCAGCCGCGATGGCGCCCACCCGCGAGTAGCCTGCGGCTGTCAGATGCTCGACAGCCTCCGCGACAATCACGGGATCAATATCCAGCGAGATGACCGAGCCGCCAGCGCCGACCAGTTCGGCAAGCAATGCAGCATTATAGCCGGTTCCCGCGCCAACCTCCAGCACGCGCATCCCTGGCTCGACCCGCAACTGCTGGAGCATGATAGCGACGATAGCTGGCTGCGAGGCCGAACTGACCGCGATACCGCCTTCCCAGTGGGTTGCAACGGCGATGTCGGCATACGCTTGATCCAGCGCAATGCCCGGCAAGAAGAGATGTCGCGGTACGGTTCGCAGCGCGCGTTCGACCTCAGCATCGGTGACCGTACCGGCAGCGACGAGCAGATCTACCATACGCTGGCGCAGGACGGCTGGCTCCTCTGGTTGCGCGGGGGTGTCCTGTGATCGCCCATCGCCAGCGGGTCGCATGCGCTTGTCCTCTCACTCCATCACTGGCACGCCCGCCCCAAGCGCTCGCGACAACCCGTTGCGCCATGCGGCATGTAGCTCAGCAGCGGGCACATCCAGCAGCGGCGACAGGGCAAGCCGGTCGCCAGCGACGACGCCCATCCGCGTGACTGGAACGCCAGCGGCCTTGGCGCGTGTCAGTACTTCATCTTCGGCTTCCGGCGCGAGCGAGACAACGATCCGCGACGGCGCTTCGCCGAAGAGCAGCGCAACGGCTTCCAGTGGCGCAGCCGTCTCCGCGAGTTGCCCGCGCAGGCCAAGCCCCGACCAGATGCAGCATTCGGCCAGCGCGACGGCCAGCCCGCCATCGGAGCAGTCGTGTGCGGAACGGATCAGACCGGCGGCGATAGTGTCAAGCGTCAGCCGTTGCAGCGTCCGCTCGCGGTCCAGGTCCAGTGTGGGCGGGCGACCGGCGACAGTATCGTAGAGCGCGGCGAGATAGGCGCTGCCGCCGAGTGTGGCCAGATCACGCGAGGCGTCGCCCAGCAGCACCACGACATCGCCTTCGCGCTGAAACGCGCTGGGCGTTGGCGCGCGGCCCTCGATTAACCCGACCATACCAACGACCGGAGTGGGATAGATAGCCTTGCCGAAGCTCTCATTGTACAGGCTGACATTGCCGGAGATCACCGGCGTTTCTAGGGCGTGGGCAGCAGCGGCCATGCCGTCTATCGCCTGCGCGAGTTGATAATAGACATCGAGCTTTTCTGGATTGCCAAAGTTGAGGCAGTTAGTGAGGGCCAGTGGCGTTGCGCCAGAGCAGACACAGTTGCGCGCGGCCTCGGCCACGGCGAGCGCGCCGCCATTGAACGGATCGAGATAGGTCAGGCGCCCATTGCCGTCGGTGCAGACGGCAATCGCTTTGCCCGTATCATGATCGCTGGCGTCGCGCACCCGCAGCACGGCGGCGTCGCTGCCAGGGCCAATAACGGTATTCGAGCCCACCATCGTGTCGTAGGTGCGGTAGACATCCTCGCGCGAAGAGAGGTCAGGCGACGCGAGCAGGCGCAGCAGCGCATCATGCGCTGTAGGAAGGCGCGCGGCGAGCGAAGTCATATCAAAGCGCCACAGATCGTCGAGCGCGTCTGGGCGTTCGCCCTCGCGGATGTAGGCGGGAACAGCATCGGTTAGCAGCGTCGTCGGCACGTCCGCCACGACCTGTACACCCTCGCGGACACGAATCACTGGCTCGGCGATCACCTGGCCGATGACCTCAGAATGCAGACCCCAGCGGGCGAAAAGCGCGCGCACGTCTTCTTCATGCCCATCTCTGGCGATGACGAGCATGCGTTCCTGCGATTCGGAGAGCATGATGTCGTAGGGCGTCATACCGGCTTCACGACGCGGAACACGCAGCACATCCAGGTCAATGCCAGAGTTGCCTTTGTGGGCGCTCTCGACGGTGGAGCTGGTCATTCCCGCCGCGCCGAGATCCTGCATGCCGACGATCCAGCCCTTGTCGCGCAGTTCGAGGCAGGCTTCCATCAGCAGCTTTTCGGTGAAGGGGTTGCCCACCTGCACAGCGGGGCGCCGCTCTTCGGAGGCTTCATCCAGTTCGACGGAGGCGAATGTCGCGCCGTGGATGCCGTCGCGGCCCGTGGATGCGCCGACAACCAGCACCGGATTGCCCGCGCCCTCAGCACGGGCGGGAATGAGCGTATTCGTTTCGATGAGTCCGACACACATCGCATTCACCAGGGGGTTGCCGCTGTAGCTGGCGTCGAAGTAGATCTCGCCGCCGACGGTGGGGATGCCGAGGCAATTGCCATAGCCGCCGACGCCGCCGACAATGCCCCGGAAGAGATAGCGGTTGCGCGGCTCGCTGAGCGGGCCAAAGCGCAGCGAATCGAGCAGGGCGATAGGGCGCGCGCCCATCGTGAAGATGTCGCGTACAATGCCGCCAACTCCCGTCGCCGCGCCCTGATACGGCTCGATGGCGCTGGGGTGGTTGTGGCTCTCGATCTTCATGACCACGGCCAGGCCGTCGCCAATATCCACCGCGCCCGCATTCTCCGCGCCCGCCTTGAGCAGCACACGCGCGCCATTGACCGGAAAACGCTTGAGCAGCGGGCGGCTATTTTTGTAGCCGCAGTGCTCGCTCCACATTGCGCCGAAGAGGCCCAGTTCGAGCCGGTTGGGCACGCGGCCAAGCAGGCGCACGATCTCTGTGTATTCATCGCGGGTCAGCGCCACTTCATCCAGCGCACGCTGATCTATGGTGAGTGGGTCGTTGGCTGCGTTGTGTGGGGTGGCGGCGTTCGTCGTCGGTGCGGAATCGGCGGGCACGGTGCGCTCCTGGCCACGAGGGCGATAGGTATGAGGTGTCTCGCTGACACAAGAATGATTATACCAGCAGCGAAGGCAATCCTCATTCCCGCCACATCGCCCAATCCAGAGTGGCGGAATCTGGTGGCTGGCCCATATAATCGGTGAGGCGCAGAGATGAGCAGCATCGGTGTGTGTCGTTCGCTTGTCGCAGCTTGACACAACGCCATGTCTTGTTTATCATAAAGCGCCAGAAGGCTTCCTCCGTGTGGCGGGGGTGAGCGTGCGCGCTCCAGGGCAAGTTCGCCAGGTGCCGCGCATATTCGTTGTTGTGAGATTTCACGGGTGAACGGGTGCGGCTGCTGCCAGCCACTGGCATGGCAGAAGCACTCACCGAGTCAGAAGCGGGGGCGCGAGACACGGTCCCTTCACCCTCGTGAGCGGAGGTAAGAGCATGGATTTGAGCGTCGAGGGGAAATCAGAACGGATTCCGCCAGGGTCGCACATCCTCCAGCTATACAACAAGGTGAACGAGATCGCGGGAGTGACGGCCCGATTGTTGAGCGTGGGGCTGACCTCGTCTGAGAAGTGCCTCTTCGCGGGCACCGAGGCGACGGTGGAAGAGATCGCACAGGCGCTGACCAAAGAGGGCATAGACATTACCGCCGCGCAAGAAGCGGGACAACTGGTGCTGACCTCTGACCGTGAGGCCTTCCTCGTCAATCATCGTTTTGATCCCTACCATCTTCTCTCCACCCATCAAACCTTTATCGCCCAGGCATTGCGCGAAAGCTGGACGGCGGTCCGCATCTCAATTGATATGTCGTGGCTGACGAGTGAAGTGGCCACACCGGAGGCAGTGCTCAAGTACGAAGCGGCTTCGGATGCGGTCTTCACGTTCCAGAATGCGCCGATCATCGCGCTGATGCACTACGACTATTCCAAGCTACCAGGGCAGTTGGTGGTGGAAATGCTGAAACTGCACCCCATCGCCGTCGTAGGCAAGTTCATCAAGCGCAATCCGTACTATCTGAACTCCGAGCAATATTTGCTGAAGATCCTGCGGGTGAATCGCGAAAAGGGGCGAGTCGTGGCGATGTAGCCGCGACAACTCCGCGCGCAAGCAGCGCGATGCTGTGGCAGCGATGCCGTGACGATGTAGTGGCGGGCGCAACGAGTGCGCCGCCGGAATAGCCGCGTGTGTATGATTGAGAGGATGCGGGCGCGGGCCGCGATAGACTATGCCCAAAACGCCCAAGCAGCGAACAGTTCAGGCTTTTTCGGCGGGCGGTGTGCTGTTCCGGCGCGTCGTGGGCGCAAGTAGTGACGCACAGGAGCCAGAGGCCACGACGATGAGCGCCCAGCATCAGGTGGAAATTGTGCTGGTAGGTCGGGCAAGCGAGAACTTCTGGGTGCTGCCGAAGGGGACGCCGAAAGCAGGCGAGACCCGCGAGCAAGTGGCGCTGCGCGAGGTGAGCGAAGAGACTGGCGTCACCGGGCGAATTCTGGGAGAGATTGGCAGCATCCACTACTCGTTCGCACGCAAGGGCACGCGCTTCAATAAGGAAGTGCTCTACTATCTGATGGAAGCGACCGGCGGGGATGTGTCGCTACATGACCACGAGTATGATGATGCGGGATGGTTTCCGCTCACGCAAGTCCCATCATTACTGGCCTACGCCAATGAGGCCGAACTCGTGACACGCGCCGCCGCGATGATTTCGGCGCGCGGATGATCGCGCAGACCCGCGTCATACGCGCCGTGGGGTAGTCCGGCGACGCATACCACGCGGGCCTTACGGCGGCTGAGCGCTCACGAGCGATTCGATGCGGAGAGCGCCAGCTCACCAACCAGATCCTGAATTTCGCGCAACTTACGCTCGGCAAGCTCAACGTTCTCCAGCGCCTGCGCCAGAATGCGCTCTTCGAGCGTGGCGAAGGACTCCTCGATTTCGGGATCAAGGCGGTTGTCAAGCAATTCGAGTGCGCGCGAGAGCCGTCCGTCCAACACAGAGGTCATTACCGTGTCACCTCAACCATAGTGTTGCCTGAGGGAGGAGCCTGTGCTTCTCCATGACTCGCCAATCTATCGCCACGCCCGCCTGTATGGGAGCGCAAACGTCACTCAAGCGCCTGAATCGCGACCTTTTCGTTGCCACTGCGTCCGTGCTATCACCTATTCTAACGGCTCTCGCGTCATGCTGTCTAGCGTCTTCGCTTGCCATTTCGCCATGTCGTGTGAGATTGACACAACCGGCCTAGCCAGGACGGGGCAGTGTCACTGTACGGTAATCGTCACGACCATACCGGGGTGGATCGTGCAGACCACCGTGTAGACGCCAGCGGTTGGAAACGTCACATCCAGGGTGGGGTCGCCGGGCTGGAACTGCACGCCGTCGCTCACATTGAGCTTCGCGGGCGCATCCGTCTGGGGCACACATTGCTCATCTTTGCCGAAGCACAGCACATGCACGCCGCCACCGTTCATCGGGTCCACAAAGTGAACAGTCTCACCAGCCTTGATGGTGAGCGCGTGCTGCTTGAAGTCCGCAACACCCATATCCACTTCATTGGCCGCGCCACTGCCGCCCGACCCGCCGCACGCGCTGAGCAACAGCGTCAGCGCGCAGACGACCATCGCCAGGCTCAGCAGCCACCACGTCTTCTGGACCTTCATGTATTTTCCACCTCCACACGGTCTATACGCATGAGGTACCGCATCGCTCACATCACGCACCGTTCAGGCCATCTGTTCGGCTATCCAGCTCGCTCGCTCTCACTGGATGGTAGCATGTTCGTCGCGTTGCCTGGCGATGCGGTGGGGATGTCGGCATGCGCCTGGCTGGCCAGATGGCTCGTGAAGAACTCCGCGACCCGCTGACAGTACGCCGGGCGGTCCGCGAAATATGCGCCGCAGTGCGGTGCGCCATCCGCAATCCATAGCTCTTTCGGCTCGTGCGCCGCCTCATAGACCCGATGTGCGTGTTCCACGGGCACTGTGGCATCCTCCGCGCCATGGATTAGCAGTACGGGGCGCGGCGCGATTGCCGCGACCTCACGCACCGGCGCGACATCACCGCCGCGATAGCCAGCGCGCCGCGCGAGAAAGATGTCGGCGGCGCGGGCAACCGCGTGGCCGGAGACATGCAGCACACGCGCGACATTGTGTGCGACGACATCGGTATGCGTGGCGAAGGGGCTGTCCGCGACGATGCAGCACACTTCGGACCGCCGCGCCGCGCCGATGATGGCCACCGATGCGCCCATCGAGAAGCCAATGACGCCGATGCGCGCCTCCGGGACGCGCTGCCCTACATAGTCCAGCGCGCTATAGAAGTCGTGTAGCTCCTGATAACCCAGGGTGACGGGCGAGCCGATGTCCGCGCCGTGGCCATGGAAATCGAAGATCAGCACATTGAAGCCCGCGCGCCACAGCGCCGTGCTGATGCCGATCAGTTCGGATTTTCCGCCCCGGAAGCCATGGCAGCCGACGATGACCTGGTTAGTTTCCGGGCGCGGGAACCACCAGCCGTGCAGCGTGTGGCCGCCTCGCGTGGCCGTAAATGCGACTTCTTCGTACTCCGCGCCGGTCTCGAAGGGCGTCATGACATAAGCGTCCATCGGTCCGGGACGCTTCGGCGCCGTAAGCGTATACGCGACATAATAGGCGACGCCGAGCGTCGCCAGCGCCGATCCACCGGCCACCATCGCGGCTGCGGTTGCCGCGCGCCGCGCACCATGCTTCCATTCAGTGATAGAGCGCTTCGCCATTCGTTTTTCCTTCCGTCTGCCATACATAAACTATGGACCACTATATATCCATATTCTAAAGTGTTCTACGAACACAGCGCTCAATCCGGTCATGAGCAGACCCAACCAACAGCATCTCGCCTAGCCATATTTACACAATGAGACCTAGCGCGGTATCGTTTCAAGTGACATCGCAACGGCATATTTGCGCGCATATCCGCGCGCTTCGTAAAGGTTGATGGCACGTATGCGAGAAGAAGGGCAAGCGCCCGCGCGCTCTGGCATCATGGGAGCATTGGGCCGTTTAGCGGAGCGGGGATTCACGCCGCGCAACGTGCGCTGGCTGGCGACGATCACCGCGATCACGATGTTTCTGGTCTACGCCCTGGGCACACTGGTGACGACCACCGCGTCGGGCCACGGCTGCGGCAATTCGTGGCCGCTTTGTCACGGGCAGTTCATTCCCTCATTCGCGGTCCACACGGCGATTGAATTCACTCATCGCGTCGCCACCGCGCTGGTGACGCCGCTGATTTTGCTGCTAGCAGCGGGCGTGCTCTGGCTCTGGCGCTCACGGCTGGAGTTCCGCGTTCTCGCGCCAGTGATGGTCGTCGCGCTCTTCGCCGAAGCCGGACTGGGCGCGGCGCTCGTGCTGGCGCGGTCGTCGGCGTTGCTGCTGGCGATCCACTTCGGCACATCGCTGGTGCTCTTCACCAGTGTCTTGCTCATCGCGCTGATGGTCAACGAACTGGGGCGCTCTGATGCGCTGCGCGACCGGCCCGTGCCCAATGGCTTTCGGCTGCTGGTCTTCGGTCTGGCGCTCTATACCTACGTCGTCGGCTACCTCGGCGCGTATATGCGGCTGCGCGGCGTGGAGCTTGCCTGCCGCCAGTGGCCAACCTGCAACCAAGGCTCATTTTTCCCCACTACGTCAGGGGCGGGCATCGTCTTCGTACATCGTGTCGCCGCATTTCTGCTGCTGGCAGGTACCCTCTGGCTCTTCCTTTGGGCGCGCAGGCTGCGCCGCGGGCGGCCCGACCTGTATCATGGCAGCCTGTGGGCGCTGGGGCTGGTGATCACGCAGGCGCTGGTCGGCGCTATCGTGGTCTTTAGCATGGTGGCGGAATACAGCCAGATGCTCCATGCGGGGCTGGTGGCGCTGCTCTTCGGCACACTCAGCTACGTCTGCCTGCATACCCTGCGCCGTCCAGTGCAACAAAAAGCCGCTCAGCCACGCGCCGCGCTGGATGCTTCCGCCACATCGGCGTCGGCCAGCGCTTCAAGCCGGTAAGCGCGCGCTAGACCGACGACACTCGCGCGCGAAACACCCCAGGCGCGCAGCGCAGCGCCAGCGCAGCGCCATCCAGCCGCCACGGCGCGTCGAGCGTCGCCTCGGCGTCGAAATCCAGCGGCGCAACGAGCCGGAACTCGCGCTCAGGCGTGGCGATCACGATTGGCTGGCCGCGCGCCAGCACGCCCGAGGCGAAGTTATACGCCCAGCGCGCCGGGCGGTCTGGCGTGATGCGATAGTCCTCCGCGCTGGGCAGCGAATAGCTGGTCGCGCGGCTCTCGTCCTGGGGACGCGGCGCGAGCGTGCCAGCGGCCAGGCCCTTGAGGCTGGCAATGAGCAGCGGCCCCGCGACCTCAGCGCACATCCGCTCCAGCCGCGCCTCCGAGACGCCATCGCGCATGATGATCGTTTCTTGCGCGAGCACTGGCCCGCTATCGAACCCCTCGTCCATCAGATGAATCGTCACGCCAGTCTGCGCGTCGCCGCGTTGAAACACCCAGAACAGCGGATCGGGTCCGCGATTGTCTGGCAGCAGCGACGGATGGACATTCAGGCAGCCGAGCCGGGGCAGCCGTAGCACATCGGGAGGCAGGCGGCGCGGAAAGCATGAGACGCAGATGGCGTCGGGCGCGAACCCGGACAGCGTCGCCAGCGTTTCGCGAGCGCGCAAACGCGCCACCTCGAAGACCGGAACGCCAGTATCGGCGGCGATTTGGCGGATGCCGCGCTCCACCGGCAGCAGCGCCCGCGCTTTCCGGGACGCGCTCGCGGGTGGTGGAAGCTCGCGAGTCGGCGGCGTTTCCGGCCTCACATCGCCACTCAGCGCCGCCATCACCACCGCGCGCACATCAATACCCGCTCGCAGCAACGATTCCAGCGGCAGCGCCGACAGCACGCCCGACATGCCGAAGAACACGACACTCAATTGTGGCCGCAAAGCAGGCTCAGCGCTCATTGTGATAGTGTCCTTCGCTCATCAGTGGCGGCGCACGATCTGCCGTCTGATATAGTATCTTACAGAGACGACCGCGCGTACGGACGGAGAGGAGCGTGTTCTCATGGCGCATATGGTAGATTGTGTGAAACTTGGCCGCAGGCTGCCGGGGCTGGAAAAGCCGCCCATGCCCGGCGAGTTTGGCAAGCGCATTTACGACAACATCTCGCAGCAGGCGTGGGATATGTGGCAGGAACAGTCGCGGCTGATTATCAACCACTACGGCCTGAATCTCGGCGACCCGGACTCGCGCCAGGTGCTTCGCCAGCAGATGGAAGAGTTCCTTTTCGGCGAAGATGCGCGCATGCCCGAAGGCTGGGTGCCCGAAGGGCAGGGCGGCAAAGGCGGTGGCGCGCCCGCCAGCAAGGGTGGCGCTCCAGCGGCGGCCCCGCGCAAGAAATGATGGACGTGCCCGGCGAGATTCTACTGGTTTCCTGCTACGAGCTAGGGCACCAGCCGCTAACCCTCGCTTCGCCGCTGGCGCTGTTGCGCGCCGATGGTTTCGCTCCCGTCTCGGTGGACACCTCGGTGAGCGAGCTGACGGACGAGGTGATACGCGCCGCGCGGCTCGTGGCGATCTCCGTCCCCATGCATACCGCGCTACGGCTGGGCGCGCGTGTAGCTGAGCGCGTCCGCGCAGCCCATCCATCGGCGCATATCTGCTTCTACGGCCTCTACGCCTCGCTCAACGCCGACTACCTCTTGCGCGAACATGCCGATTTCGTCATCGGCGGCGAGTACGAGGCGGCGCTGCTGGGGCTGGCCCGCGCGCTTGCCAGCGGCGATGTATCGCCATCCGTCCCTGGCGTCCGCACGCGCGCAGTGGATGCGCCACCAGTGCTGGCGCGCCTGCCATTCGTCCAACCGGAGCGCGCGAGCTTGCCGACAGCGAAGTCCTACGCGCATCTGGTGCGCGGCGACGAAGTGGTGCCAGCGGGCTATGTCGAGGCCAGTCGTGGCTGCCTGCACACCTGCCGTCACTGCCCGATCACGCCAGTCTACGGTGGGCGCTTCTTCATCGTGCCGCGCGGCGTCGTCCTCGCCGACATCCGCGCCCAGGTCGCGGCGGGCGTCCGCCACATCACCTTCGGCGACCCCGATTTCCTCAACGGTCCGGGCCACTCGCTGGCAATTGTCCGCGCGCTGCATGCCGAGTTCCCCGATGTCACCTTCGACGCGACGATCAAGATCGAGCATATTCTGGAGCGGCGCGACGTCTTCCCTGAGCTTGCCGCACTGGGCTGCGCGTTCGTTGTCTCAGCCGTGGAATCGCTGAGCGCGGAGGTGCTACGCCACCTGAAGAAGGGCCACACCCGCGCCGACGTGGCTGAGGCGCTGACGATTCTCGATGACGCGGGCATCCCGATGCGCCCAACCTTTGTCGCCTTCACTCCCTGGACCACTGCCCGCGCCTACGTGGACGTGCTGGACTTCATCGCCGAACATGACCTCATCGAACACGTAGACCCCGTGCAATACACCATCCGGCTGCTCGTCCCCCCTGGCTCCGCTCTGCTCGAAGAAGCTGATGCCACCACCTGGCTTGGCCCACTCGATGAGCCAAACTTCACCTATCAGTGGGCTCACCCCGACCCGCGCATGGATGACATGCAGCGCGCGGTGGCGGCGCTGGTGGAGCGCGAGACAGTGGCGCAGCGCGACAACGCGAGCATCTTCGCGGCGATTCGCGCGCTCGCCGAAGAGATGCTCGGCGTCCCCGCCAGCGCCCGCACCTGGGGCACACAGCGTGGCGGCGTCGCGACGAAGCGCCGACCCGTCCCCCACCTCACCGAAGCGTGGTTCTGCTGAGCGGAACCCACCGCGGAGCAGTTGGCTCCCCACGATTCATCCACGCCAGTACATTGGCGTCCGTTCACCCCAGAATTATAGGGCGGCGGTGGGCTTGGTTGTTCACCGTCGTTCGTCGTTGTTCGTCCTGGGTGGGGTCGGCATTGGGGTCACAGATGTTTTGTTGGCTGCTGATGAAAAGTCCCCTGGATGGGCCCATCACTGCTTGACAGTGCCAGTCAATGCTGAATTTTTCACGCCTTGATATCGCCGTTTGCCTGCCAGTGTTTATGGGTGTTCACTCTGTTGGCTACCAATTAGGCTGTCAAGATTTATGCGCCTTGTTGAGATACGTGCTGAGATACGTCTAGAGTGCCTGCGAAATCTGAGTTCCCACCTGCTGGTGGTTACTAAGGTATTTGTGCGCGAGTAGTGGGTATCGCGAGCAATTGTGACTCTGGTACACCGAGTATCTGGGCTAACTTGGACCAAAATGCCTCGGTGGTCAGCCGCCCTTCCGAAGTGTCCCACGAGATGGTACCGCATCCCTCCGGTGAGGCGACTGCCCTCATAAGAACCTGAGAACTGCGGGAAAATGTCAACTCAAATCTTAGGCCGAAATCAACGGGACAACTCACATCACCCTTAGGCCCGAACGGCAAAGACGGAATGAGAGTATACAGAGATTGGACTAAAGTACTCGTTACGGTGCGA
Source organism: Ktedonobacterales bacterium (assembly GCA_030167145.1). GTDB lineage: Bacteria > Chloroflexota > Ktedonobacteria > Ktedonobacterales > JADMIN01 > SMAG-U1939. The sequence goes on from CP126532.1 coordinate 4,433,775, forward strand.
TCAAGTGGGGCGGCTTCATTGCTTGGCAAGATAACGTAGCGCACAACGCGAAGGGACGAGGGCATAGCAGTGGAATGGCCAAGCACACTACTTGGATCAGTATGGCCGCATGCAGTCAACAAGATGGGCATGCAGATCATCAGGAGAACAACCCATCGCCGGGCTAACATGAGATACCTCCACTTGTGCGGGACCAGTGCGGATACTGCAGCCGCTAGGCCATGCGTGACGTTGAGCACTAAGGCTGAATCATCTGCGCTCCTTACTCGTGGTGAGCTACCCATAACGCGAGCGCCCTCCACCACAGATAATTACGTTGTGACACCATCATCACAGGTGTGAAATGAAGCATACCCTGGCAAGGTGCCTGGGCCAGTAGGCAAGGTATACATGTAGAGCCCAGGCACGCTATGAACTCAATCCTCCGGTGCCGAACTCATACAGATCAGCGCAGAGCAAGGACACCACACCTATTCCGGACGAGTTCGGCGTCCAATGTTGGCCTCACCCACGCTTCGGCATGGCTACGAACAGTAATAGCCGTCGTTCCCGGTAAAGATCCAGGAGTCGGTAAAGATGGTGCCATTATTCATCAGGCCGCTTACCGAGGTCATCTGAGCACCAAGTGTATCGTACATCGTGAGTTGGTCGTTTGGCCAGCCAGAGATACCGTGATTCGTGGACCCCTGGGAGGCATCTGCCTTTGTCCACGCCACTTGATCGATTTGCTCATAGTAGTGAGGATGGGTGACCCCACTTATTGTGCATGAGGGCCGTTCCTCAACCCATTCTGCACTCTGCTGATTCGGCCGCACCTTGTAAGTAACGGAAGTGTACTTGTTTGTGTACTCATTGACGACGACAAAATAGGAGTACCCAGAAACGTTGACACTCCAGTCAGCTTCAGCGTAAGTTAGCTGACGGCACGTCGGAGCGATATTGGCGAAGTACTGTATGTTGTTGTTCGGGTACATCTCCCACCAATACCGATATCCGTTGACAGCATCAGACTCGCTTCCTCCTTGCCAAAGAGAAGTTGTAGGATATCCGCCAAGGCCGACCCACGAGACTGCTAAGGGCTTCCCGCCAGACCCTCCCTGGTAGCAGGGTACCACCCATGTGCCTTCCACGAGCGTGAATCCGGAGCCAGTCGCTACGTAGCCTGACCAAATGGTATTGGTTCTGTAAGAAGTGCTGTAGGGTTGCAATTGGAAATTCGCTGGTGCCGATTGTGAAGCATCGCAGACCCTATGTTTTGAGTGATGCATAGCTTGCACCCAATCGGCCAACTGCGCACTTGATCCTCGTGGGCGGCGAGGCAACCCATAAGTGAGCAACTGCTGATCTGAACTGCTCAAGGGATCAAAAGTTGGCGGGGGTTGCAAGCAAGTCTTCTGGCCTTGAAAGTACGCTGTGACCATAGGATCAGAAGTAGTTGCTATATATCCCCGTGTCGCATGTGCTTGAATGAGCGAAGCGCTGGGGATGGCCGCCACTGACGATATCAGTGCAAGAAGGAAGGCTAATACCGCGTTCTTGGACGTCTGCATTCCTACCACCTCCGAAATAACTCAGCCTTGAGGATTCTCCTCAACAAGGCTGCTCAAACAGCGACATGCCTATGATAGCATCTGTATACTAGAGGTCCAGAATAGTAATCACATATAGTACTATTTGGCAGGTACAGGGTACGGGTGCAGAAACTCAAATCCTAGATGGACTGAGATGCCTTGATTATTGGGTACGCGAAATATAGACACGGATATAGATACACAGGCGGTTGTTGGAAAGCGTGTAGACTGATCAGTACTGATGAGGCAACGGCCGCTTTCGGGGTGGTGTGTGGCAGATGGCTTAGTTACGGGAGGGATGTTCAGAGAGCACTGTATCTCAGATTCCTTGGAAGTTCTTTAGCATATGACTGGCTGTTAGACGCTGATTGCAACGTGCAATGGCAAGCGCATAGTATGGTGCTGCTCGGCTATCGGCTTGAGTCACCACATGGGATGGACCGTAGCGGTATTTAATCTCTGCGTCGCGCGCCGAAGCCGAACCACACGATCAGCAGCACCGCGCTCAGCGCGTAGAACGGCATCGCCGCGAAGAACGACGCCTGATAGCCCGCCAGCGCGATCAGCCAGCCGCCCACCCCCGCGCCCAGCGCGCCGCCAACCTGAAAGCTCACGTTGTACGCGCTGCTGGCGTTCACACGCGACTTGTCGGGTACTGCCCCCATCAGATAGGTCTGCAGCGGTGGCGTCGTCACGGCCATCAGGAAACCGCGTATCAGATACGCCAGCGACGCAATCACCACCACCGGGAACGCGCCGATAGCCACCAGAAACGGCAGCGACGCGACCTGCGCCGCGATACCCGTGCGCATCGTGCCCCACCGCCGCGCCAGCGGGATCGCCACCAGCGCCGCCACCGCTATCGCCACCGAATACACCGTCGTCAGCACGCCGAAATACGCCGTCGAAACGCCTAACTGGTTGACGAAATACAGATTGGCATAGGGAAAGAAGATGCCCGCGCCGAAACCGACCAATCCCTCCGCCACCGCGAACCGTCCCGCCACGCCCACCGCTCCCACGCGTACCGCCCGCAGCCATGCTCCCATCCGCGCCCTGAGCGGCGGCGCGAGCATATCATCTCCAGCGCTTCCTGTCGCGGCTGTCGCCTTGCGCGGCTCCTCGCGCATCATAAATACCGGAATGATCGAGGGCACGGCGATCACCCCCGTCGCCAGCAGCGCCAGTTCGTAGGCCTGCGCCTTTGCGCCAGAGACGAGCAGTGGCTGTAGCGCCTGCATCCACGCCGAGGACTGCACCTCCGCGCTCAGGAACCACCCAGGCAGGAATCCGCCAAGCAGCGTCCCGATGATCGTCGCCAGGAACACCAGCGCGTTATTCAAGCCAAAGAGCGAGATGCGCTGCTCGGCAGTGCTGTAGGTCGTCAGCAGCGGCGTATTGATCACCAGGAACAGCGCCAGCGAGATCCCCACACCTAGCGTCGTCACCAGCACCACCGGCGGCGTCGGCACGATCAGTTGCGCGGCGATGGAGAAGCCGCCGATGAAGTTCGACCAGAGCAGGAAGGCGCGATACCCCGCGCGATGCGCCAGCGGGCTGGCGATGACGATGCCCAGCGCCGCGCCAATAGCGCCCACAACCGTGACGATGCCGATGAACTTGGTGCTATAGCCCAGCGCGTTGAGATACAGCGTATACAGCACCACGGCTGCCCCGGCCGTTGGCGCCTGCATCGCATTCGAGATGAGATACAGCCGCGCGTTGCGCTGGAGCGCGCGAAAGCGCGCGAGCAGGTCACTGAGCATCGCGGGCGCGGCGGTCGTCGGGGCCGGTATCGGGGCGGTCCTCGTCCGGTCGGGGCTGATGGCCGTTGTGCCCGTTGAGCGCGTGGCCATTCACCGCCGCATCGAAGACGTTGACGTGTGGCGTGGCCTCCTCGCCCATCGCGGGCAGGTCGGCGGCGCTCGCGGTAATCAGTTGCAGTTCCTCAGAGGCGCGGATGCGTCCTTCCTCGCGCACCCGCTCTGCCGCCCGCCTGCCAAAGAGTAGCACGCTGATGCTCGTCCGCACCTGCTGGCGTCGCCCATAAAACTCCGCGACACCGCCCACGACTCTATCGCTGCCCTGCTGCGCGATGGTCATCGCCTGCTGCGCCCTGGGCGCATACTCCTGAAGCACCGGCGTGACATGCGTGTGCAGCCACCGCGCGCCGAGCGCCAGGGCGATCATCAGCGCGCAGACCACGATGAGCACCAGCCCCAGCTCTATCGTGAGGATGACGCCCGCAATCTGCGCGGCGGTGTGCAGCCACTCCGGCTCAGCGATTACCATCTAGCTGCCCCTCTTTCGCTAGCTGGCGTTCGATCTCCATGCGCCGCTTCTGACGCTTATCAGCACGCTTCTGCGCTTTGCCCCTGCCGAAGAGGATTGTCGCCATCTCACCCGCGCCCGCCAGCGCGCTGGCCGTGCGCACCGCTGGCGACACACCAAACGACGTGGCCGTCTTCGCGCTCTCGCGCACCGCGCTGGTCGTCGTCTTCAGCGAGTTCAGCACCGGAATCAGTTCATCCTTCACGTCCAGCAGTGTGCGAGTGAACGAAATCACCGCGTAGATCAGCGCACCAAGCAGCCCCATACTCACCAACGCCGTCACGATCAGCACGATATCCAGCAACACCGGCCACCAGCCAAATATGGTCGCAACCACGGCGAACGCGATGATGAGCACCGCCAGCACCACGCTTATGCCGATGATAAGATTCTTGTTCTGTAGCAAGGACTCCATCGGTCCTCGGTCCTTTCTCCCATGCCGCATCGTCAGCGCTGGTATGGCGCGCGGGAAAATGGGATGCCCGCCGCTGGCAACCGCGAACGCGACCGCACTCGGCGGGTATGCGCTGGCCGCGAGACGAAGCGCTCCTCATCGAGTAGTGTACGCGAATAGAAGGGCTTCGGTTGCCTGGCGCTCGTTCGCGCGTCTACGTCCGCGATGAAGGCGCGGCGCACGAATTGTGCCAGGTATGCGTTGGGGAGTTCGCGCGGCCACCGGTCATTTCTCTCTACTACAAGCGAATGAGAGCGCCATGGAGTTGCGTATTCGGCGGGAAGGGGAAAAAGGGCACAACAAAACGGAGCCTGCTATGTAGTGGCTCCGTATGTTGTTGCGAGTCACGCATCTTTCCTGTGCCAAGCGGCGTCGCGTGAATGCCGCTTCGGGCCAGCGTCGCGCGGTCTATGCCTTGGCAGCCGCCTCAGCTTCCACCTTATGCAGGCGGGTCATCAGACGCGACTTACGGCGAGCGGCGTTGTTGCGATGCAGCACACCCTTGGTCACGCCCATATCCAGCGCGCGGATCGCGTCGCGGATCGCCTCAGCGGTCTCTGGCTCGGCGGCGTGCGTGTCAATGGAGATGCGGGCCTGCGTCACCTCGGTGCGGATGCTCGATTTGATGGATTTGTTGCGCGCGCGCCGCTTCTCTTCGATGCGCATGCGCTTCTGGGCCGAGCGTAGATTCGGCATGTGAGACTGCTACCTCCCGTGCGGCAAGCGCCGCGACTGTCTGCGGTTCAGGCGAAACTCCGGCGCGATGCCGGTGAATCATGGGCGACATGAGCGCACTCGATACCGTCGGAACCGTCAGGCGTCTGGGAGCGCGCATGGGGCGCGGCGCACGTGATAGCGCGCCACAATCCGAACTAGTATACCAAATCGCGGGCGCTCCGGCAAGCATCACTCGATTTACGTACCCGTTTTGGGCACTGTGTTTTCTGCCTCGGCGGGTTATACTTGCGAGATACACCGAAGTCAGAAGCCGATCCATGGAATGGAGTACGCAATGGCCGCACCACAAGCGCGCTATTGCACAGCAATCTGGATGCCATGAAGGAGCAGCCCATGTTTACTCGCGCAATGCGCTGGACGTACCTCGTGCTCGCCTGGATCATCCTGGCGGCGGTCGTCGCACAGGTCTTTCTGGCTGGCCTGGGTGTCTTCGCTGGCCCAAGCAACTTTGAAACGCACCGGCTCTTTGGCTATATGCTCTCCTATGTGATGCTCATCGCGTTTATTGTGGCCCTTGCTGCGCGGCTCTCACGGCGGCTCATCATTCTGGCTGCGCTGCTGCCCATCCTGGTCTTCCTGCAATCCGTGTTCATCCTCTTCAGGGAGAATGGCCAGTCCGCTCTGGCGGCGCTGCACGTCGTCAACGCCCTGGCCATCTTCGCGCTCTCAGGCTACCTGGCGCTTCAGTCGCTGCGCTACGTTCCCGCTGGCGCCAGCAAGTCCGCGCCATCAGCCGCGACACCTGAGCCATCATAGTGCGCGGCGTACCCGCATTGTGATATGACATGAGCTGTGGCCCGCGCAAAGTGTGTGGCGCATAGGGTGTGACGTGTCGCATACGAAGCAGCCGGAGAGAGCGTATCATGGCATCACGAGACGGATCGCGGGTCGTCTGGAGTAGTGGCATCGGGCGGATACGCTACTGTCCAACATGCCATCAACCAGAGGACGAGTGCCGCTGCGCGGCGCAGCGCGCGACGACCGAGGTGCGCCCCGGCCTGCCGCGTAACGATGGCACTGTGCGTATCGCCCGCGACCGCAAGCATCGCAATGGCAAAGTCGCCACGCTCATCGTCGGGCTGCCCAACGATACCGCGCTGCTCACCGATCTAGCGAAGACGCTGAAACGGCTCTGCGGTGTCGGAGGCACGGTCAAGGACGGCGTCATCGAACTGCAAGGCGATCACGTCCCGGTGATACAGAAGAAGCTCACCGAACTGGGCTATCGCGTCAAGGTCGCGGGCGGCTGAGACAGCCTGCGATTTTCTTGACACATCCGGCACAAAGGGCATACACTCAGGGGAAGGCTCTCGCAGATCCGCCAGCCTGACGCAACCACTGCCGTTGCGCAGTGTAGCTGGCTCCTCAAGGCGCGGGAGCCGTGGCACAGCGCCACCTGGCGCTTGCGCTGTAATGTGACGCGAGACACGAGTCTCCGTGAGGTGAGCAAGAGCATGTTGAGGAAAGATCCCGCACAAGATATGGACCGCCCCCACTACTACTCACAGTATTGGATTGACGTTGCCTTTGGCCAGACCGCCGGGGCCGCCGACAGCGTTGACGCCGCGCCATCTATCGTGAGCGACCATGATGCGTTCGACGAAGACGCCTTCGAGGAAATCGCCAGCAAACCCGCTCCACGTGCGAAGCCGCCCAAGGCCCCGGAAAAGAAGCCTGAGCCAACCCGCCCAGTGCTCACATCCCTGGCCGACCTCGCCAATATTGACCAGCTCATGAAGAGTTCGGCGGAAATGGGCGCCGAAACTATCCCCGATATCGAGTCGGGCGAGATGGAAGACCTTGAGCCATTCGGCCAGGAGCCGCTGGTTGCGGGCAGCGCGCTGCCGTCCGGCTATAGCTTCGACGATGGCGACACCATGCAGGCGTCAGACGAAGACCTGGATGACGAACTCGAGTTCGATGACGAGGAAGAAGAAGAAGACGACGAGTGGGGTGGCGGACGCAAGCCCCACAAACCGCAGAAGCCGCAACGTCCGAAGCGCGAACGCCGCCCCTATTAAGGGATCGTCCACGGGATAACCGAGTGCGATAATCCCAGTCGGCGTAGCAATATGGAGAAGGGTGGCATTCACGCCGTCCTTCTCCATTTTTCTCGTATGATTTTTCTCGCATGCGCGGCGTTTACCCGCCAGAAAGGCGCGAGCAACCATGGCTGAGCGACTCGACGGCAAGACCATTGGCATATTCGTCGCCCCTGGCTTCGAAGACCTTGAGTTCTGGGTGCCGGTGATGCGCCTGCGCGAAGAAGGCGCCCGTGTGTTGGTCATCGGCATGAACGGCGACACCGTGACGGGCAAGCACTGCCTCACCGCGACACCCGATGTTGCCGCGAGCGACGTAGCCTCCGAGAGCCTGTTTGGGCTGGTCATCCCCGGCGGCTGGGCGCCTGATAAGCTGCGCCGCGACCCCGATGTGTTGCGGCTCGTGGACGAATGCCACACCGCTGGCAAAACCATCGGCATCATCTGCCATGCGGGTTGGGTGGCGGCCTCAGCGGGCATCGTGCGCGGCATGCGCTTCACCGGCTCGCGCGGCATCAAAGACGACCTGGAGAACGCGGGCGCGATCTGGGTGGATGAGCCAGCGTTCCGCGAGGGCAATATCGTCTGGGGTCGCGTGGTCGAGGATATTCCCGCTTTCTGCCGCGAGCTGGTGGCGGCGTTTGGCGAGCAGGCAGAGCGCACATAGCGTGCGACCTGCAAGTGGCATGAGGACCGTATGAGGATGGCATGAGGACGGGGCACAGCGTATGAGCGAGCGCGGCGATGAGATCACCATCGCGGACTTCGAGAAGGTGGACATTCGCGTAGGGCGCGTGCTTTCCGCAGAGCCATTGGCAGGCGCGCGGAAACCAGCTTACCAGCTTCGCATTGATTTTGGGCCGGAGCTTGGCGAGAAACAGTCTAGCGCGCAATTAACCGCGCGCTATCGTGCGGAAGATCTGGTGGGACGGCTGGTGCTGGCGGTGGTCAACTTCCCGCCCCGGCGCATCGCGGGATTCCGCTCAGAGGTGCTGACGCTTGGTGTGGCCGACGCGAACGGCGATGTCGCCCTCATCACGCCAGACGCCGATGTTCCGCTTGGCGCGCGCTTATTCTAGGTCACCACAAGATATTGGCTGGCTGCGCTGTCAGCTTTTCCACCGCGAAGCCCCAATCGAGCAGTTTCGCGGCTTCGGTGAAGCGCGCCGTTTCATCTGGCTCGCCCAGCACCACGCCCAGCAGTTGCCCCTGCGCGCGTGTCGCCGAGAAGACCAGGCACGCACCCGCATTGCCGGTGAAGCCAGTCTTGATACCCGTGATGCCCGCATAGGGCAGATCCGTCAACATGCGATCCGTCGTCGTCCACGTATAGGCTTGATGGTCACTGGTGGCCGGAAGCTGGTAGAGCGCTGTGCGCACCACATCGGGAAAAACGGGCAACGTCATCGCATACCGCGCCAGGATGGCGAGATCGCGGACGGTGGTGTAGTGGCCGGGAGCGTCGAGGCCGTGCGCGTTGGCGTAGTGCGTCTCAGTCAGGCCGAGGGTGGCGGCTTCCTGGTTCATCAGCGCGACGAACTGCGCCTGTGAGCCGCCTATACCATCGGCAATGACCACAGCGGCATCATCACCAGAGGGCAGCAGCAGCGCGTAGAGCAGATCGCGCAAGGTCAGCACGTCGCCCTGGCGCAGCCCCGCCACGCTCGCGCCAGTGCCTTGGATTGCCACCGCATCGGCGCCCACCGTGATGCGTTGGTCGAGTTGACCGTGGGTGAGCGCCACGACAGCGGTCATGATTTTGGTCGTGCTGGCCATCGGCAATTTGGTGAAGAGTTGCTTGCCATAGAGAATCTGACCAGTCCCCAGGTTGAGCAGTATCGCGGCGCGCGCTTCCAGTGCTGGCGGGCGCGGCAACGTGACCTGCGGAGGCTGCGTAGGCAACGGAGTCGCTGTGCCAGTCGTAATCTGGAGCGCATGACCTTGCGCGACGGGAGCAGGAACGAAAGCCGCACGATATGTGGACCACGCGCCCATACCAGCGACAAACATTGCCAGATCGGCAAGAGCCAGCACGATAAGCGTGGCGCAGATGATCGCGCCCAGCGGGGAACGCTTGCTGGCGACACCCACAGCGATCATCTTATCGGTCAGTGGTCGGGGTACGAAGCGTGGCGAAGGAGGCGCGACACGGCTCGGCTCGATCATCTGCCTCTGTGGCATTGCCTGCGGTCCTTCCCAATCCTCATGTTACCTGGCGTGTCTTCGCGGTTCGCACATTGAGCGCCACCATCTGAAACGACCCATAACGTGAACGTTAACGGGGAGTATGCCTATCGCACAACTCAATGGTAGCGCCCTGCGAGCCGCGTCGTCCAGCACTAGACAGCATAGGGGAGGCGATTGCGCGGGGGCGTATCCGCCACTGCGAGGCCTAGCGACAATGGCGCCAGCATCGTCACGGATTGGGAAGCTGGCGGTGTCATCGCCTTCAGCATGTGCGCATCTTTGAGCAGTTGCGTAATGGTCACGAAGCGGTAGCCACGCGCGCGTAACGCGCTGATGATCTGTGGCAGCGCCTGCACCGTCTGCGAACGGTCGCCCCCGCCGTCGTGCATCAGGATGATCGCGCCATTGCGCGCGCCCGCCAGCGCGGTACGCACGACACTTGCCACTCCGGGTCGCGACCAGTCGCGCGTATCCACATTCCATTGAATCGGCGTCATGCCCAGCGCCTTCGCCTGGCTCACCACACTATAGTTGATCGCCCCATCTGGCGCGCGAAACAGCACCGGCGTCTTCCCCGTCACCTGGGCCAGCGCCGCCGAGGTGCGGCTCATCTCCGTATGTATTGCGCTGGGCGCGAGTTTGGTCAGATTCGGATGATCCCAGGTGTGATTGCCCACATCGTTGCCATTCGCGATCTCCTGCTGCACGAACGTTGGATACCATGGTACCTGCCGCCCAATGCAGAAGAACGTTGCATGGACATCGTTTTGCTGGAGAATGTTGAGGATTTGAGTCGTCGATCCAGGCCACGGGCCGTCATCGAAGGTCAGCGCGATCTCAGGTATCGAGCCATTGCCCTGATAGACAACGCCGCCGCGCTGCACACCACCTGGCGATCCGCCCGACGTTGACCCGCCAGAGCCGGGAGTCACCGTAGGTTTTGGCTTCGGTGTCGGTGTCGGCGGGATGAGCGTGGGCGTAGGGGGAATGGATGTCGCCGTCGCAGTCGGCATTGCGGTCGGTTGCGCCACCCCGCGCTTCAACGGCGAGACCGCGCACGCGCTTATCACCACGATCAGGGCAGCCAGAATGACGGCTAGCCAGCCATATTTCCCCGCGTTCCGTGCGCTCACGCTGGCGCCGCCTTTCAGCTATGCTCTTCTATGCCATATGCCCCACCGCGTTAGGGCGGCGTTATCGCGACAAGCCCGTGGGTGGGTATTGCGCAACGCAGCGTCACGTGCCAGCGCCAGTGTATCTGATCCGAACCGAAAGCGCTGTGAGCAAAATCACACACGCCATCTGCTGAACAACCGTACACAACTATACGTAACTATGCGTAACGCTATGTGGCGATAACCGTGCCACCAGCGCCATCGCTGAGAGGTGATAGACGCGCCCATGATTTCCGGTCTCGGATTACCGTGTGGCTGCCGAGGTCGGCCATACGACTGTACATACATGGATATGTCGCCGTAAAGAGCAGCGTCCGTATGCTGGCTCTTGCCGCCAGTTGTTGCCGCGAAGCGCGAGAGCCGCTGGGCGTTAGCCCTTTAGTGGTGAGTGGTGAGTGGTGAGTGGTGAGTGGTACCGAAGGGGGCAGGCTATCATGCGTGTACATACATCGCTCGGTCAGTATGCGGGTGGGTTGTTGGCGCTCGCTCTGGCCAGCACATCGCTGTACAGCTACAATTGGCTTCAGTTCAACGGCAGCGCGCAGCATTCGGGCGCCAACCACCAGGAACGATTGATCACCACTGCGAACGTGGCTGGCCTGCGCCGTCTCTTCCAGGTGACGCTGCCGAGCATCGCTGATGGCGCTCCGGCGGTGCTCGCTGGCGTCTCCACGTCCAGTGGCACGCGCGATCTCGTGTTCCTGACCACCAAAGACGGCCACATTCTGGCCTTGGACGCGCACACCGGCGCGACCGTCTGGTCAAATCAGGTTGGGCCGGGCGCATGCCATATCAACAATGGCTCCACTGTCTGCTACACCACGTCATCGCCTGCGGTAGACCCGACTCTGCTCTACGTCTATAGCTATGGTCTCGACGGCTACGTTCACCGCTATGCCGTGGGCAGTGGCGCCGAGGTCACCGGCGGTGGCTGGCCAGAGTTGACCACCTCAAAAGCGTTCGATGAAAAAGGCTCGTCCGCGCTCACCATCGCCACGACCATCAGCGGCGTCAGCTACCTCTACGTCGCCAACGGCGGCTACCCTGGCGATAATGGCGACTATCAGGGCCACGTGACGGCGATCAATCTTGCTGATGGCTCGCAACACGTCTTCAACACGCTATGCAGCGATCAGACGGTGCATTTCGTCGAGACGCCCGGCGCCCCCGACTGCGCGCAACGGCAATCCGCCGTCTGGGCGCGCTCCGGCGTCGTCTTCGACGCCGAGACCGGCAAGATCTATCTGGCAACTGGCAATGGCGACTACGCGCCCACGCAGCACGATTGGGGCGATACCGTGCTTGCCCTCAATCCCGATGGCACCGGCGTCAATGGCAATCCGCTTGACGCCTATACGCCCACGAACTACCAGCACTTGCAGGACGCCGACCTTGATCTCGGCAGCACCACCCCAGCGATTCTCCCCACGCCCGCCAATTGCAACGTGCGCCATCTTGGTGTGCAGGGCGGCAAAGATTCCGTACTGCGCCTGCTCAACCTGGATAACCTCAGCGGCCAGGGCGGCCCCGGCCACATTGGCGGTGAAGTCTCCACACTCAACGTGCCCCAGGGCGGCGAAGTGCTCACCGCTCCCGCCGTATGGGTCCGCGCGCGCATCGGTCAGACGTTGGTAGCCACGAACCCCACGACCTGGGTGTTCGTCACCACCGACCTCGGCATCTCCGGCCTCAAGCTGGTCTGTGGCACAAATGGAACACCAATGCTGCAATCGGTATGGAAGAGCAGCACGTGGGGCACCTCGCCAGTAGTCATCAACGACATTCTCTTCTACGCTACCCCCACGGCTCTGCGCGCATTGAACCCAACCACCGGGGCGACGCTCTGGAAAGATAGCGGCGGCATCGGCGGCATCCATTGGGAAAGCCCCGTCATCGCCAACGGTATCGTCTACATCACCGACGAGAGCAGCCATCTCACCGCATATTCGCTCTAACTGCTAAACGGCGCTGCCAGGGTGAAACGGCCCCACATCTGAGTCCCGCTGAGTCACGCCCTGGCAATGCCCTGCTTCAGCGTCCGTCAGTCGCATAGCGTTGCAGGAATATGCGTGCCGACATGGGCCATAGTGCGTAGTGCTTTGCCAATTTAGCGTAATTGTGAAGCGCGTCACACCGTAACCTGTTGAATTCGGCTATACTGCCGCCCAAGCAACCTGGGCATAACCCTATCATCACATATTCTTCCCCACTCCTTTTGCTGATCGTTTGCAGAGCATGCCCAGGATTCAACGGAGGTCTCATGCGTACTTCGCGCTTCTCGCGTGCCCTCGCCTGGCTTTCTTGCGTCCTGGCGCTGACACTCGCGCTGGCGGGCTGCGATCTTGGTGCAACATCCAGCGGCGCCTCACAACCCACGTCCGCGCCCCAGGCGACGCAGATCGCCGCCACCGCCACCCCTGTGCCGAACTGCCAGGCGATTGCCGGCTTCGCCAGCGCAGGCGCGGCCTCGGCGGGGCAGGGCTTCAACGATGTCTTCTTCCCAGCGGGCGCGATCAGCACACCAGTCACCACCTCTGGCGGCGGGGCAGATCGTTTCACCATCAAGCAGCTTGATGTCTGCGCGCCATCCAGCACGGTAGATTCCATCCATTCCTTCTATGCCGGCGGCTTCCCGAATAACGCTTGGGCGCAATCATCTTCGTTCCCGTATGACGCCGCCGCTCTGGCATCGTGTGGCGACCCCTACTGCTGGCACATCGGCAAAGAGCCGCGCTACGCCTCGCTAGAGAAAGTCACCGACAAGGGCAACGGCCTGATCGTCTATCATCTGCGCCTGGCGCTGCCCCCATCTGCCCCCATCTGCACACCCGACCCCGCCGCGATCTATGGCACGCGCCCCTACGATACAAACCTGCCGTCCACGGCGAGTATTCCCGCGCCACCGCTGACCAAAGACGGCCTGGGCGACGGCTCCAGCGTCGGCAATCTGACACGCTTCTCCGAGGTGGGCGAATGCACCCCCGGCACGAACTCCGCCCTCGACACCTTCTTCAACACCGAGCTGCCACACGCAGGCTGGCACCATAGCGCGCCGCCCTCATCGCTGTCCAGCCCCTGCCAGACGACGGGAACGCAATGGTGGAAGGACAATCAAATCTTTAGCTGGAATCACCAGGGTGCGGCAGGCGCGGGCACCATCTTCTGGGGCTACAGCATCTGTCAGGTCGGCTAATCTCACAACCTGATCGAATCTAGCCATCAGCATATCTGACAGGTCGGCGATTCGCGACAGATCTCATGGCTCGCGAGTCGCTGACCTATCATACACGCGCATAGCCGCGCCTGGCACGGAAGATGCCCCGCAACCAGGAAGCGCGAGCCGGGTCTGCGGCTCAATGGGAAACCCCACCGGACATCACAAAGGAGTGAACCGATATGCAGGTCCAGATCAAGCATCAGCCAGCCTTTGCGCTCGCGGTTGTCACCCTGGCCCCCAACGAAGAAGTCAAGGTTGAGCCAGGGGCAATGGTCAGCTTCAGCGAAGGCATGGTCTCCGAGACGGCCGTGGTAGGAGGCTTCTTCAGCGGGCTGAAACGCGCCCTGGGTGGGGAAGCATTCTTCCAGAATACCTTCAAAGCGCCACAGATCGGCGGTGAGATCACGCTGGCTCCGGCGCTCTCTGGCGACATCAACACTGTCCAGGTCGCTCCCAACATGCCCGTCTTGCTGCAAAGCGGCGCGTATCTGGCGGCAGAGCCAGGAGTGAACTTCGATACCTCCTGGGGCGGCGCGAAGGGCTTCTTCGGCGGGCAGGGGCTGCTCTTGCTGCGCGTCACTGGGCAAGGAAAGCTCCTCTTTTCCGCTTACGGCGCGCTCGAAGAGCGTGTGCTAGGGCCAGGGCAGACCTACACCATAGACACCGGCCACATCGTGCTGATGGACAGCACGCTCCAGTTCAAGGTGCGTGGCATGGGATCGTGGAAGAAAACGATCTTCGGCGGCGAGGGATTAGTCTGCGAGTTGACCGGACCGGGCCGCGTGCTGATGCAGACACGCAGCGAGGCCGAGTTCCTTGGCTGGCTGATCCCCAAGCTGCCGTCGAACACCAGCTCGAACTAGCGCGGCCCATCGCGTCCATCCTGGTCATCTCACGCTCTTGACTGAAACAGCGCCGTAGGCCCATACTTCGCGACGATCCGCAACAGCGCGCGTTCGCCATACTCAGCGGGCGCGTACACGAAGGCGTCATCGGGCAGCACTACATCTCGCGCGGGCTGGTATGCTACTGTCGGCAGCGCCAGCAGTTCCGCCAGCGCCGCGCCGCGCATCACCAGCCGCAACGCCGCTGGCGCGAGCCACAGCACACCCGATGCCCCGTCACCCGCTTGCGGCTCGCCACTGAGCGCAGCCCGATATGCCCGTACAATGGCCCGTTGCATGCGCGGTATCCCTCGGCCATTCTCAGCATCCGGTAGGCTAGAGGCCGGTGGGCCAGACATTCCCGCCGGTGGGCCAGACATTCCCGCCAGTGGGCCAGACATTCCCGCCAGTGGGCCAGACATTCCCGCCAGTGGGCCAGACATTCCTGTCTGGCGCTGGCTGGGGTCGTTGATCTGCTCCACCGGCGCGCGCCGTTCCACGCGCAGCAGCGGCAGCGGCGCATCCTCGCCTGATGTGGGCAGCCGGTCAATCGCATGCTCAGCCGACGCCCCATACAAGTGCTCGCTGGGCAGCACATCAACGGGCACACCGAGCCAGCGCCGGCCAAGCGCCACAGCCGTCACAGCAGACGCGACACCCGGTTCCACGGTTCCAGCAGGCAGCGTGGCGGGAATCAGCGTGTAGCCCGAAATCGCCCGCCACGTCTCAACGCCGCCCAGCAGCAGCGTGATGCGCCCGCTGTGCGCCACCACCAGCGAGACGAGCAGCAACTGTGCTATATCAGCATCAACGCCTGGCTCCGACATAGATCGCGCTCCCTGAGCCACGCGCGCCGCTACGCCGTTTGGATCCTCGCGGCGTTCTGCAAGCCCAGCTCCTGAATAGACTCTTGCCGCATCAGGAACTTCTGAATCTTCCCCGTGACGGTCATCGGGAAGGCGTCCACGAATTTCCAATAGCGCGGAATCTTAAAGGTGGCGATCTGGCCGCGACAGAAGTCTTGCATCTCCTCCGCCGTGGCGCTCTGCCCCTCCTTCAGCTTGACCCACGCCATCAATTCCTCACCATATTTGGCGTCGGGCACGCCGATCACCTGCACGTCGCTCACCTTGGGATGCTGGTAGAGGAACTCTTCGATCTCGCGCGGATAGACGTTCTCGCCGCCGCGTATCACCATATCTTTCAGCCGCCCGACGATATTGACGTAGCCCTCATCGTCCATCGTCGCCAGGTCGCCAGTATGCATCCAGCGCGCCTGGTCAATCGCGTTGCGCGTGGCCTCCTCATTATTCCAGTAGCCAAGCATCACGCAGTAGCCCCGCGTCAGTAGCTCGCCTGCCTCGCCAACGGGCACCACCTGCCCGGTCGCCGGATCAATCAGCTTCACCTCCGTATGCGGCGACACCTGTCCAACGGTGGCTACCCGCTTCTCGACCGGATCGTTCAGCCGCGTCTGAAACGAAACTGGGCTGGTCTCGGTCATGCCGTAGCAGATCTCCACCTCGCGCATGTGCATCTTATCAATGACCTGCTTCATCACTTCGGTGGGGCAAGGCGAGCCAGCCATCACGCCGGTTCGCAGTGTGCTCAAATCATACGTGTCGAAATCTGGATGCGCCAGTTCGCCAATGAACATCGTCGGCACACCATAGAGCGCGGTACAACGCTCCGCCTGTACAGTATCCAGCACCGCTTTCGCGTCGAAGGCCTCAGCCGGGTACACAATCGTCGCGCCATGCGTCATGCACCCCAGGTTGGCCATCACACAGCCGAAGCAGTGATACAGCGGCACCGGCACACACAGCCGGTCGCGCTCGGTAAATCCTTGCAGCCGCGCCACCAAGTAGCCATTGTTGAGGATGTTGTGATGGCTGAGCGTCGCGCCCTTGGGGTTGCCGGTCGTCCCGCTGGTGTACTGGATATTGGCCGGGTCGTCGAACTCCTGCTCCGACTGCCGCTGCGCCAGCGCCTCCGGCGACACTTCCTTGGCGCGCTCCATCACCTCGCTCCAGACCCACATCCCCGCCGTGCGTTGCTCGCCCAGGCGAATCACATGGCGCAGGCTGGGCGCTTTGTGCGCATCGAGTTGCCCCGGCGCGCAGCGCTCCAGCTCCGGGCACAGCGTTAGCAGCATGTCCAGATAGCTCGTCGCGCGGAAGTTTGGCGCCACCACCAGCGTATTACAGCCAGACTGATTGAGCGCGTATTCTAGCTCGTGCAGACGGTACGCTGGATTGATGTTGACCAGAATCGCGCCCGCCTTGGCGCAGGCAAACTGCGTGATCGTCCACTCCGCGCAGTTCGGCGCCCAGATGCCCACGCGGTCGCCTTTGCGAATACCCAGCGCCATCAGCGCGCGGGCGAAGCGGTTCACCTCGTCGCGCAGCTCCGTCCACGTATAGCGCAGCCCCTGATGACGCGAGATCAGCGCCTCGCGGTCGGGGAAGCGCGCCGTCGTGCTATCCAGCGCATCGCCGATGGTCATGCCGAGCAGCGGCGTGTCGCTGGTGCCGCTCGTATAGCTCCATTTCGCGGAGCCTCGGTCAACGCTGTGTGCCGAGGATGCGGTCTGTGCCTGCGTCATGGGGAATCCTCCTGAGCGTATGGTCTCGCTGACAATGGGAGTGCGACGCGCGACGGGGCTACCTATCTCCGCCCCGTGTAAACCATTTTGCTCGCAAGAAGACACATCCTGTCAACGTAAGGGCAAGTCTTATGCTCAGGTCTGGAGATCGGCTGAAAGTTCCTGCAACTCATCACTCCCCAGGAGCGTGGTTTCGGGAAATCTGTCCTTCCAGACAGCCTGCACATCATGCAAGATAGTGACCTTCCGAGCAAGGGATAGCCCGTCGGCAGTGAGATCCGTCCTTACCCAGTAGGCAAAGTTAAGTTGAACGGCAACCCGCTGTACCAGAACCTCCAAGACGAAGTCCATGCCGTTGTATTGGCAGATTCGCTCTAACAGCGGCAGTTGTTCGCGTGCAGAGCGGCCTTTGAGCATCATGGGCTGCGGAAGCGGACCGCTATACCCCGCACCGTAGTGCGCACTCACTAGGGCAATCGGACCGACAAGGTGCTGATTGAACTCCTCAAGCTGTTCTGCCGGAACCCACCACTCGCGATGCACGGCGCTCCCCACTACGTGCGCCTTGAATCGGGCGGCGTACTTCGCATCAACCTGGAACTGGGTGACAAAGCCTGCATAGCCAGCGATGGCACTGGGAGCATTCCAGCCCTGAGTAATCTGCTCAGCATATTCGCGCGTCAGCATGGGATAAAAGATCGGCTGTTCAGGGAGGCGAGGCGGAAAGCGCGCAGCACCGGCTTCCAAGATAGCGACAACCTCTCCTAAGCCTACGGGGCGATAGAGCGTTCGTACCTTGCCCTGGGCAGATTTGGCCATCCGCGTACCCCTTTCACTCGCTGGTGTTATCAAATTCGCCCGCCCCTCCGCGGTTAGGAATAGCTCTACCAGCTCCTAAAGCGCGTTGCCTGCCAGTGGCCTGCTCATATGTTCAGTTTACCGCACGCTACTGGATTTCGTCAGGTACTCTTAAAGAGAAGAACCTGAGAACCATCCAGTGTGACTGAGGCAGTTGAAACTATGAGTAGCTTTTTGGAACGTTATCAGCTTGGTGAGTGTGAAGTTGTATGGGATGAACTGATGTCGCTAGGCAAGGCAGTGCGAAAAGGTTCTGTCTTGCCAGATGCGCTTGCGGTCGCACGGGAAACAATGCGGCGTGTATTGCACAATCTCGAAACGCTGATTCCACGACTTCGACACCTTGGATACGAATTCGGATATGGATGGATTCAGCCTTCTAGCACGCAATCATTTAGCCGGGAGCAACGTCAACAGTACTTGGAAATGATGGAGTGGGCAGCCAAACAAACTCCTATTTTAAGCGTCGCCACTGATCTTCAGAAGAAGTTAGCGAGTGACATTGAGCGATTGGAATATCTTCGCCAGATAGGCGCATCGCCGCTGCTCATCGAGAAGGGTCAGCACTATTTTGCAGAGTTAGAAGCGCAACGTCACAGAGATCTTGATGAGTTAGAGCAGGCGTCTGAAATGCTGCCGTTATCGGCCTACGCCTGGTATGAATCTATTGGTAGCGTCAACTTCACTGGCCAGCAAGCGAGGTGGCTCAGGTATCTCACAGATGAGGACACAACAGGGTCTATTACCGAGCAAATCTATGACCAACAGGGATCTGTTCATCCATTTCATCACTTGGAGCCACTGCACGTGTATCCGCTCCAGGGAAAGCGATTACGAGACTATCGAACTTCAATAACTAACAGTGAAGATAGGAATCCGACTTCGTTGCCACTCATGCCAAACGCGTTTGGAACCTATGCCCAGATGAGCCAAGATGCCTTTGATTATGAGATCGTCATTCCATCCGCCGCTGCTGATGCACCGCTGTTATATGAAATGCATCACACCACGTTCGTAAGTTATCTGAGAAACTGTCTGCGCTGGGGTGGTTTTCCAGGCTGGGAGCAGATACCATCTCGACCTGATGAAGACATTGCCTTTTTGACACGAGATTTGCTCCAGATTTGAACGGGATTCAAGCCATAAGAAATGCCCCCTCCCATCGCTGGGAAGGGGCAGGCGTCTGGTTCTGACTACTTCACATCTGGATACGAGACGAACACCGTCTTGATTTCGCTGAACTCCTCCACTGCCTTGTGGCCAAGCTCGCGGTGTCCGTTGCCGCTCTGCTTCACGCCGCCGAACGGCAGGTGCGGCTCAGCGCCGGTCGTCCCCGCATTGACATACACCAGGCCCGACTGAATATCGCGCATCGCGCGGAAGACCGTGCGCGCATTCTCCGTGAAGATCGCGCACGAGAGGCCGTAGATCGTCGAGTTCGCCGCGCGAATCGCCTCATCGTAGTCGCGCACCGGAATGATCGCGACCACTGGCCCGAAGATCTCCTCCTGCGCGATCCGCATATCCGACCGCGTATCCGTGAAAATCGTCGGCGCGTAAAACGCCCCGCCCGCCAGTTCACCATCCGTCACCGGATGTCCGCCAGCGACCAGCGTCGCGCCTTCGCTCTTGCCGATCTCCACGTACTCATGCACCGCCGTCACTCGTCCTTCGTTCACCAGCGGCCCCATGTCGGTCTCCGGCAGCAGCCCATCGCCCAGGCGCAGCTTCGCCGCCGTTGCCGCTAGCTTCTCCGCGAACGCGCCCGCCACCTTCTCATGCACGATCACGCGGCTCGTCGCCGTGCAGCGCTGGCCCGTCGTGCCGAAGCCCGCCCACGAGACCGCCGCCACCGCCTCATCCAGGTTGGCGTCATCCATTACGATCACCGCGTTCTTGCCGCCAAGCTCCAGGCTGCATCGCTTCAGGTCGCGCCCACATAGCTCAGCGACGTGCTTGCCCACCTCAGTCGAACCCGTCAGCGAGATCATCGCCACGCGCGGATCCGTCACCAGCGCATCGCCCAGCGTGCCGCCTGGCCCGGTGATGAAGTTCAGCACACCAGCAGGCACGCCCGCCTCGATCAACGCCTCCACTAGCGCCGCCGACGACAGTGGCGTGTCGCTCGCCGGCTTGAGCACCACGGTATTGCCCGCCAGCAGCGCCGGGAACGTCTTCCACGCCGGAATCGCCATCGGGAAGTTCCACGGCGTGATGATGCCCACCACCCCCAGTGGCTGGCGGAATGTCATGCACATCTTGTCGGGAATTGCCGAGGGCACCGTCTCACCCTCCGCCCGGCGTCCTTCGCCCGCCACGTACTTGCCGAAGTCAATCGCCGTCTGCAAGTCGCCCTGCGTCTCCTTGACCGGCTTGCCCATCTCGCGCGTCATCTGTGCCGCCAGCCGGTCGCGGTCGCGCTCCAGAATCAGCGCCGCCTTTAAGATGATCTCGCCGCGCGCCGGAGCAGGCAGATCGCGCCACGCGGCGAACGCCTCGTATGCCGCGCTGACCGCCGCATCCACGTCCGCGAGCGTCGAACGCTGGAAGCGCGCGACCACGTCGCTGCGCCGCGCCGGATTGATGTTATCGAAGGTCGCGCCCGAAGCCGATGGCCGCCATTCGCCGCCGATATAGTTCAGATAGGTCTTTGGCTCCGCGCTCGTCGCCGTTCCCGCTGTCGTTGCTGCCGCCATATCGTCCAAACTCTCCTTTGAGCTTACACCGCGCTCCACCAGCGCCCACCACACGCCCAATGCACACTGCACTGGGCCAATGGGCACACCTTTGGAGTATAGCATGCGCGGCGCATCCGCCGTCTGGCAAGTCTGCTCCCTTGTTTACCTCGTCCTTGACAGCCTGATATAGTACATCCCAACATCCCCAAACCACAGGAGGCCCATCCCATGCCAAACACCACCACCCTCGAAGCCGCCAGCCACCTCGTCGAGCCATTCCTCACCGATCTGCGCGCGCTGGTAGACGTAGATTCCGGCACCTATACGCCCGCTGGCGTCGCCGTCGTCGCCGATTATCTGCAACCGCGCTTCGCCGCGCTCGGCGCGGCGGTCGAGCGCATAGCGGGCGATCAGATGGGGCCGCAACTCGTCTCGCGACTGCGCGGCCAGGGTCAGGGGCGCGTCTTGCTCATCGGCCACATGGATACCGTCTTCCCCGAAGGCGAGGTGGCGCGGCGTCCCTTCCGGCTGGAAAATGGCCGGGCCTACGGGCCAGGCGTGTTGGATATGAAGAGCGGCCTGCTCGTCGGCCTCTACGCGCTGCGGCTGCTGCTGGACACCGGCGAGTTGCCCTTCTCTGAACTAACCTTCATCTGCAACAGCGACGAGGAGATCGGCTCGCCAGAGAGCAAGCCGCTGATCCAACGGCTCGCGCGCGACGTGGACGCCGCATTCGTGCTGGAACCCACCGCCGATGTCGCCGTGCTGAAGGTCGCGCGCAAGGGTGTGGGCACTTACCGCCTGGATGTGACTGGCGTTTCCTCGCATGCGGGCGTGAAGCCCGAAGATGGGCGCAACGCGATTCTGGAGCTTGCCCACAAAATCATCGCCATTCAGGCGCTCAACGGTGCGCTTGACGGCCTGACGCTGAATGTCGGCGTGACTCACGGCGGCGAGCGCCCCAACGTCGTCCCCGATGCCGCCCACGCGCTGATAGACATTCGCGTCGCCAGCCCCGACCACACTTCGCGCGTCGAAGACATGCTGCGCCAGATCGCCAGCGACGCCACTATCGCCGGAACAATCGCCACGATTACCGGACACTTCGCGCATCAGCCTTTTGTGCAGAGCGAGCGCGCCAAACAGCTCTTCGCCCTCGCGGCGGAAGAAGCCGCAGCGTTCGGCCTGACGCTGCGTGGCGAGGCCACCGGAGGCGGCTCCGATGGCAACACCACCGCCGCGCTCGGCATCCCCACGCTCGACGGCCTCGGCCCGGCGGGCGGCCTTGCCCACAACCCCGGCGAATATGTCGAAGTCGCCTCCATCGCCCCGCGCATCGCCCTGCTTGCCAGCACCCTCCGCCGCATGGGCGCCTTGTCATAAACGCGAACGGACCGGAGCTAGTGACTCTTGCCACCGCTCCGGCCCGCTATCTTACTCGTCTATCTGCTGTGCTACACTAGCTTACAGGGAACGCCGTCCACGCCCGCCGCCAACGAACACCTCAGGACTCATCCACGCCAGCACCATGAACAGAATCCACAGGCAGACCATGGCGAACTTGACCAACCAGCCTAGCAGCGCCGCGCCCCCGCTGAATATCCAGCCTATGATCAAGATGTGGCCGAACAGCCCACCGAAGATGCCCAGCGCCAGCAGCACCAGCGACAGTCCGCCGAAGACGACCACCGACTGCATCGCATGGCGGCGCACATTCTCGTTTCTCCGCTCGAAGAGCAGGAAGAATAGCCCGCTGACCCAGCCAAACACGTAGCACAG
Source organism: Ktedonobacterales bacterium (assembly GCA_030167145.1). Classification (GTDB taxonomy): domain Bacteria; phylum Chloroflexota; class Ktedonobacteria; order Ktedonobacterales; family JADMIN01; genus SMAG-U1939. Next base: position 4,456,294 of record CP126532.1, read on the forward strand.
CACCCGCTCCAAGCGTTCATCCAGCCCCAGCGAGGTCGGCGCGGAAAGCCGGGCGCGATTGTAGTTGTACATCCTGTCGCTCCTGATTGGTTGTCAAATTGGTTGCCAGCGCGCCGCATCATGTGCGCGCATTGTCTTTCCTCAGTGACTACGCGAGACCCATCCCTCAAGTTGCGTCCCACCGCCCCAATCGGCATCATAGCCCGCTCATGCCAGCGTCCCCTAACTCCGCACGCAGCAGCGACAGCCATGTCGGATACGCAAACGAGCCTTCCAACGCCAGCGTTGGCGCCACACCGGACCCTATTGTATGCGCTACCACGCGACCCAGCGCCCCCTCAAGCTCTGCGGCAACCCCGAACGCCTCATAGCCCACCGTCCACCAACGCGCGTTTCCTACAGTGAGCGCGGTGAGTTCCAGAGCGCATTGCGTTGCCGCTAGCCCGTCTGTGGCCAGCGTCACCCGATTGCCCTGCGCATCTTCGGCGACCGCGAACCTGGCCACCTTCCGGCGCTTGGCGACCTCAATCCAGCCGCTGTCGCCTTCCCCACCATGCTCACTGCCCACGATGCGCGCCAACTCGTGATCTCCCGGAGCCACGCCAAAGCTCCACTTGCGCCAGCGCTCCACCTGACCGGCCACCCGATCACTCCACTGCATCATCCCCAGCTCCCCCACGCGCGTCTTTATTTCCATTGCCGTGGGATTGCCACCACGCACCTTCATCCCCGCCGTGCGATCCAGACTCAACAGATAATAGTCTGCCCGATATTCCTCGGCGCCGCTGTCGAGCCATTGCTGAAACCATGAAGCAACCGCATCTGGCCGCTGGCCTCTCCCAAACCAGCGCACCTCGACCGTCTCCAGCATGGCACACCTCCTTCTTGCGCATCCGGCTGACCCGCGTCCACTCCTTGCGGCGTCGTCGCCCGCGCACCACCTCGTGTCCCTGGTAGGATAGCCCGCGTGATCCTTCGATAGCAACTGCCAAGGCTCATCCTTGGCATGCGACATGCTTACGATGACGACAGATTGCCAGGCGTCACATCTGGCCCTCCCGACCAGGCGATCACCGTGGCGCATGCTCGCGTCGCGGTCCCGTCATCGCCCGTCCGGTCTGCCAGACAAACCGCCACCAGCGTCTGGTGGGTGCAGCGCCTCGGCGACGAATGGAGGGAACGACATGGAATCCCCGATGGATGCACGTGGTATGGGTGCGGATAGCGCAAATGCGCAGACTATGCAGAATCGTCAGGCGGTCGCGGAGATTGCCCGGTTCTGGTGGCTCTGGCTCGCATTTGGTATCTTGTGGATCTTGGCCTCGGTCGTCGTCCTACAGTTTCACACGGCCTCGCTTACCATCGTAGGCGTCGTCATCGGCATTGTCTTCATTCTCGCGGGCATCCAGGAATTCTTCACGGCCTATGTCTCTGCGGGGTGGAAGTGGCTGTGGGCCGCCATCGGCGTGCTTTTCGTGCTCGCGGGCCTCTACTCCCTCTTCAATCCAGTAGGCACCTTCCTCGCTCTTGCCGACACCCTCGGCTTCCTGTTCGTGCTGGTCGGGGTCTTCTGGATGGTGGAGGCGTTCGCGACGCTCGCCGTCAACCCTCTCTGGTGGCTGGGGCTGATCGCTGGAATGATGATGGTCGTCCTCGGCTTCTGGGCCAGCGGCCAATTCCTCGCCACCAGGGCCTACACACTGCTCGTCTTCGCCGGAATCTGGATGCTGCTCCACGGCATCACCGACATCATCAAGGCCTTCCAGATCAGAAAAGTCGGCGCGATGGTCGCCAGTTGATCGCCAGTTGGCGCAGCGCACCCAGTCTGGTTTGGCATGCGATGGTATACCCGCGCGTACACCATCGCATGCGCTTTGGACCATCTTCCCGCTCCGTGCGGTCATGACAAATGCCCTATTCCACCTGGGCTGGCCCGTATTTCCGCGTAGCGCGCGCAGCACTCTCAAGCTTGACACCACGCCGTTCCGCGCGTATTGTGGTGTCGTAGGGTGGCTCTGTTTTTGGCCGCATGCCTGGCGACAAACATGTCGTTCAGGAGCTTGAGTGCGCGTTCGCGGCAATGGCGCCGCAGGAGGCATGGAATAGTGTCCAGCGCTGCCCCGCTTTCACAGCGGTCAGACATGGTGGTGTTCCTCAATGGCGAGTACCTGCCCGCCGATCAGGCGCGTGTAGGCGTGTTGACACATGCGCTGTCATACGGCACCGGTGTGTTCGAGGGGATCCGAGGCTATTGGAATGCGGAGACCGAAGAGAATTACCTCTTCCGCCTGCGCGAACACTTCGAGCGGATGCATAAATCCGCCCGCATCTTGCAGATCAAGATTCCCCATACAGTTGACGAGTTGATCGAAATCGCCGTCGAGCTTGTCCGCCGCAATGGCCTCCGCGAGAACTGCTACGTCAAGCCGCTCGCCTACAAGGCCGACGAGACGATAGGCGTCAAGCTCCACGACCTGGCCGATCACTTCTACATGTTAGCCGTTCCCATGGGCGATTACGTCTCCACCACCGGCCTGCGCTGTGGCGTGTCGTCGTGGCGTCGTGTAGACGACAACATGATTCCCGCCCGCGCCAAGGTCTCCGGCGCATACGTGAATTCGGCCTTCGCCAAGACCGAAGCGCAGCAGAGCGGCTTCGACGAGGCGATCATGCTCACCTCCGAAGGCCACGTCAGCGAGGGCAGCGCCGAAAACATCTTCCTGCTCATCAACAACGAACTGGTCACGCCGCCGCCTTCCGAAAACATCTTGCTTGGCGTCACCCGCGACACCGTCATGCAGATTGCCCGCCGCGAGATGGATCGCATCACTCGCGAGCGTGTCGTTGACCGGACCGAGTTGTACATTGCCGACGAGATTTTCTTGACCGGCACCGGCGCACAAATAGCGCCTGTCATCGAAGTAGACCATCGCCCCGTGGGCGCTGGCAAGATTGGTCCGCTTGGTGGCGAGATGCAGCGCCTCTACGGCGAGATCGTGCGCGGCAAGAAGCCCGAATATATGGAATGGCTCACGCCCGTCTACGGCTCAGCGCCCAAGCGCGTGCCCATGCCAGTTCAAGCCGACGTAGCCCACAACGGCCATAACGGTCACAACGGCGTCAGCGTCCAGAAGCCCGCGAAGGTGAAGGCCGCGCGGCCAGCGGCGCAATAGCGAACCCTGCCCACCTGCACGAATCCCCGCCCTCGATGGAGATTGAGAGCGGGGATTCACTTCTTCCGCAGCCACTGGCCCTTCGTAGAGGCGCACAGCGTGCGCCCGTCCCGTCATTTCAACCGCCTGCTCACCCAGCGTTATAGACCGCGAGATTCGCAAATACCGCTTCCGCCCCGCCATCGAGCACCATCACCCCCACATTTCCAGCGGTCGCGCCATTGTTCGGCAGCGTCAACTTCTCCACGAAATGCCCATTGGCAAAGAGCAGCGCCTCGCCGCTTGACCCCAGCGCCAGCACCGCCAGCGTATTCGGCTGCCCTTGCCCCAGGTTCAGCGCATTCGAGTAGCCGCCGGTCAGATAATCCCAATTGTTGCCGAAGTGATGCCACACCTCGTAGCGCCCCTCCGCCGTAATCACATAGCAATAGTATTCAGCATCCGGCCCATTGTCAGAATTGATGAAAAAGCGCATGCCCGCCGAATCGCCAGGCTGGCTGTGGACGAACGACATCGTCACGGACGTGACGAGATCGGGGTATTGCGTGATTGCGCTCGCCGGGGCATCGGTTCCCGCCACATTCTCCGCCGAAGGATTGAAGACATGCAGACCGCCAGCGCCAAAGAAAGCTGTCTTGCCGTCGGTCGCCCAGTGCTGCGCATTCGAGGTTAACGCATCCTTGAACACAGGCTTGCCAGCCGTCAACCGGCTGAGCGTCGCCTCGGCATCCTTGGCGCTGCTGATCTCTGTTGGCGTGGATTGGGGAACCGTCGGCTGCGCGCTCCCACTGCGCGAGATATGCGGCAGCACGCCCACCCCTTGCACTGCCCGGAAGGCGAAACCGCAGGTTATCAGCGCCACCAGCAGCACCACCGCCGAAGCAATCGCCAACGGTCTCCGCAGCCGTGATGGCGCATCCTCGGATGGCACATCTGGCGCGGGACGCGCGCCGCTCGCGTTCGGGCTGCCATTTACAGCAGGCCGCAGCGTCAGCCGCACCCCCTGCGCATTCACCGTCCGCCCCCCCGCAAGTTCATCGCGCGAGAGGCTAGCGAATTGCTGCGTCACACCCGATCCAGCGGGCAGCGCCAGCGCCTCATCCAACGCCTGCACAAATGCCGCCACCGTCGGATAGCGTTGCGCCGGGTCTTTCGCCAGCGCGCGCAGCAGCACCGCATCCAGTTCCGGCGCCAGTTCGGGATTGCGCTCCGACGGCGCGCGCACCGGCTGCGCCGCGATATTCTCCAGCAGCGACGGCCCGCCAACAATCGGCGTCTCGCCCGTCAGCAGCAGATACGCAATGGCCGCCAGTCCATACTGATCTGTGGCCGGTGTAGTTTCGCCGTGCATCTGCTCTGGCGCGGCGAAGCGCAACTGCTCCTCCGCCCAGCGGTTCTGGCCCATCTGCGACCCAGCGCCACGCCCCACCAGCGATGCCGCTGCGGGTGTCAGCAGCGCCTGCCCAAAGTCACCCAATGTCGCCAGTGGCTGGCCGGACGGCGAAGTGCGGACGAATATATTGTTGGGCTTCAGATCACCATGCGCGATGCCCACCGCGTGCGCCGCCGCCAGCGCCCGGCCAAGCTGCGTCACCAACCGCGCCACCACGCCCGCGCTTAGTGGCAGCGTCAGCGGCTTCGCGTGCCCCTGCGCGCCCGCGAGCGTATCGCCAAGCGAGCCGCCTGGCGCATACGCCATCGCCAGCGCCAGCAGCCCATCTTGTTCGTAGACACCGTAAAAAGGAGTGATATGCGGCGAGTGCGTTTGGCCTGCGGCCTGTGCCTGCCGGGCGATTTCGCGAGCGGTGGGATCGCTGGTGCTGCCGCCCAGCACCTTCACGGCTGCCTGCCCGGTGCTGCTCGCGCTGTCCTGCGGCCCCTGCGCCAGATACACCTCACCCGTGCCGCCCTGGCCCAGGCTGCGTATCAAGCGATATGGTCCGATTGAGGCGCCTTCCCATTGTGCCACATGTCCCTCCCGCTACTCCGCATCGCGCCACCGGTCCAGCATGCCCCATTGCATCTCCGCCCCGGCTACCATCTCTCCGTCCGTGACCCGTAGGCAACATCATTCAGCGCGTATGTCGAGTATAGAAACGGCCCTCCTGACCTGTCAAGAAAACAGGGCTTCTGGGGGTCCGCCCGCACAGCAAATGCCATCCGTATCCATAGGCGCGCACGGCATGCGCCCGCCACCTGCGCCTCGCTACTCCACCAGCACCCGCAGCGCCCCCTGCCGCGAGAACGCGCCAACCGCGCGCCGCTGCGCCGTGATGACCACCGCCACATCCTCATGCGGCTCACCCAGCAGCGATTTCAGAGCTTCGAGCACCAGCGTATCTTCCGCGACCATGATCGTTGGTGGCCGCGCAAGCGTCTCAGCGGTCACGTGCTCCGGCTGATTGTGCAGCGCGGCCACCACCTGCGCCGGCGCATGCGAGACAAACCGCCTCCACACGCCCGAAAGCCCTCCGTCGGTGCGCGGCGTGATCGGCGCGAGCAGCGCGCGATCATCTATGACTCCGCGCAGCGCACCATCTGCCCCCACCACCAGCGCCAGCCGCAGCGGCGAGCGATCCAGCGCGGCCACCACCTCGCGCAGCGGCGTCTCACCCGGCAGCAGCGGCAACTCGCGCTCAGCCAGCGCGCCCGCCGTCAGTCGTTCCCCAGCCCCCGGCAACACGCACAGCCGCAACGTCGCCTCCGCTGGCTGGCTAGCGGGCGTCCGGCCAGATGGCGCGACGATGGCCGCCAGAATATCACGTTCGGCCAGCATCCCCACCAGCCGTCCCTGCGCATCCACCACCGGCGCGCGGGTCACTCCCCGTTCCGCCAGCAAGCGCGCCGCCGCGCCCAGTTCCATGCCGCTTGGCATGGTCACTGGCTCCGCCAGCATACGCTCGCCAACTGTGCGCCCCGCCGCCAGCCTACCCAGATATGCGCGTATATCCGCTGGCGTCCGCAGGGCCGCCACCCGTGCTCCGCCCACTTGCCATTCCGCATCGCCACCCGCCAACACATGATCGAGTGTCAGCACCCCCACCACCACATCGCCCACCGCGACCACCGGTAACAGCCGCGTGTCGCCTTCCAGCAGCCGCGCCAGCCCCTCGCTTAATGGCGTCTCTGGCTGCACGGCGATCCCAGGTGGACGCATCTCGTCGCGCACCAGCAGATGCGTCGCCGGAAAGTAGAGTCGTGTATCTGCGACGGTCAGCACGCCCGACGTCACCAGTGCGGCGATCTGCGGCAGCAGCGGCTCGATGCGGTCCGCGCGATCCACGATCTCGATAATCAGCGGTAGGTCGTCGCCAAGGTCCACATGCCCCGATGTACGCATCCCACCGTGCGGCGTGAACCCTTCGAGCGCGCGTGTCACCGTCATACCCGCCAGCCCATGGCGGCGCACCAGCGCGAACAGCGCATCTTGCGTGGACTTGCTTCCAGCGCGGGCGCGCTCATGGGTCAACACACGAACCGTCAGACCAGGGAGCCAGGGCATATGGCGCCTCCTGTCCACCAGTGGCACAGTGTTCACTCCGTATCATACGCCACCGGCGACATACGCGCATGCCGCCTCCCATTACTCGTCGAGGATGCCCGCGACCTCGGCAACCTCTTCCGGTGTCTCTGTCGGAGTCTCAACTTCGCCCGCCACCGGCCCGGCCTCGCCCAGTTCCACGCGCGGACGGAAGAACGATTGCGCAAAGAGCGTTGGCACTACGGCGCTGAGGATCACGACCGTCACCAGCACAGTATATTGCGTCTGATTGATGTAGCCATGCGCCAGGCCGAATAGCGCCGAAATCGAGCCGAAGGTGAGGCCCGTCGCCATCAGCAGCGTCGTATAGTTGCCCACGCGCGGTCCCAGGCCAAAGGGGCGCGTCAGCGGACGGATGCCGATGATCTTAGTCAGCATCTTCGTGAAGAAGAACACCGCCACCAGTCCTGCGCCCGTCGCCGTCAGCAGCGCCGGCAGCGAGACTAGCGAACCGGCTTTGAGGAAGTAGAACGGCGTCAGCAGCGCGAACGCCGTCGAGCGCATCCGGTCCATCAGCACGCGGTTATGCATGAACGTCCCCGCGATCACTAGCCCGATGAGGTACGCGGGCAACACCGCCTCGCTGCGGGCAATGGTCGCAAGTCCCCCCAACCCAAAGAGCACCAGGAACAGAAACTTTACCTCCGGCTCGCTCACTCGCCCACCCCAGCGGCGAATCACGAAGCGCGCCGTCCACGGCAAGATTGCCAGCACCATCCCCGTCACGCCGACAAAAAGCGCCAGCCAGATGTCGTAGTTCGCAAAGAGCACCCCCAGCGCCAGCACCGTGCCCAGGTCGTTGACAAAGCACGCGGCGAGGATCAGTTTGCCGATTTCGGTGCGGTTCAACCCCGTCTCCACCATCACCGCATACACCACCGCCACCGAAGTCGTGGAGAGCGCGATTCCCGCGATCTGCGCCGCGTGCAGATTCCAGTGAACGCCCCAATAGGCCACCGCGAACGCACCCAAGAATGGCGCGAAGAAGCCGACCGTGCCGATGACCATGCTGGCTCTGAAATGCTTGCGGAACGAGGCGGGATCAATCTCCGCGCCCGCCAGGAAGGTCAGCAGTACACTGCCGAAACCTGCCAGGAAATTGATCCAGTCATTGGTCTGGATATGCAGGAAGTTGCCCGCCACCACCCCGATGAGAATCTCCGTCAGCGCCACCGAAATACCCGTGCGAATCGAGATCAGGCTCGCCGCCAGCGCCAGGCCAATCCACAGCGCGGCGATGAGATACATGTTGTCGAACTGCACCGCTGGCAATGTCATCTCTCAAGCCTCCCGGCCACGCCATCATGCCAGATCCACGCGGCCGCGCGAGTGGATGCCGTGTGGCCGTCGGTGGAGCGCCGGAAATTGCCCAGTGCAAAGTTGGGGAATGCCCGCACACGAGTAGAGGGGTATGCGCGTATGCTTGACCGCGCCTATGTCGCGGCAATGCTGGCCACAAAAAAACGCCTCTACCGGCGGGCGTTCCCTGCTCTCACCAAGCGAGAGGCAAGACGCGCCGCGCAACAGCCGGTAGAAGCTATCAGCCCCGTCAGAGGCATTACGCGAGCTTCATCGCGAGCGTGGCTCTAGTGTTCCTTACACACTATACGAGCCGTCAGCACCCACGTCAATAGTCTCACGCGCCTCTGTTGATATCCAACTAGTATCCGACCGTCCCCGCCTGTCTCCTGCTGAGGCGGACATTCCTGTACTCCCCTTCCCTCGCGGGGAATGGGTTGGGGGTTAGGTCTCTCGCTCACACACGCCGTATGAAGCTTGCCAACAAATGATGTTCCTCGACCTGGTTGTCCCCGACTAGTCGGCAGCAACGGCGCTGCTCCCTTACGTTGGGCTAGCACCTGATTAGGTTGTTAAACAACACCATGGCCGCGAGAACGCGCCCGCGTGATACAATACACTGCCGATTGCCCGCCATCGTCGGTACGCCGCCAGTCACCAGCGCCCACAATCAATTGTCTCGCCAAAGCATCTCAGGGTAGAGCACCAGCTTAGAAACAGCAGCGCCAGAAAGTTCGAGAATATCAGGCATGAAACCACTTGTCGCCATCGTCGGACGCCCCAACGTCGGCAAATCCACCCTCTTCAACCGCCTCATCGGCCAGCGCCTCGCCATCGTCGAAGACATCCCCGGCACCACCCGCGACCGCATCTACGCCGACGCTGAATGGAACGGCCGCATCTTCACCCTCATTGACACCGGCGGTCTGGAGCTTGCCACCGGCGGCGACTTCAGCGCGCAGATCAATGCCCAGGTGCAGCTTGCCATCGAAGAAGCCGACGTCATCGTCTTCCTCGTAGACGTGCGCGACGGCATCACCACATCGGACAGCGAAGTCGCTGCGCGCCTGCGCCAATCCAAAAAGCCCGTCGTCCTCGGCGCCAACAAAGCCGACAACGCCAAGCAGCGCCAGGAATCCGTCGAGTTCTACGAACTGGGCCTCGGCGAACCGATCACCGTCTCCTCCATCTCCGGCACCGGCACCGGCGACCTCCTCGACGCCATCACCGACGTCCTCCCCCCCAGCGACGGCGACGAAGAAGAAGACGCCACCCCCGGCATCCCGCGCTTCGCCATCGTCGGACGCCCCAACACCGGCAAATCCTCCCTCGTCAACGCCATCCTCGGCGAAGACCGCGTCATCGTCAGCGACATCCCCGGCACCACCCGCGACACCATAGACAGCGAAGTCGAGCACGACGGCCACAACGTCATCCTGATTGATACCGCTGGTGTCCGGCGGCGTGGGCGTGTCGGCCCCGGCGTCGAAAAGTACAGCGTCCTCCGTTCTCATCGCGCCATTGACCGCTGCGACGTCGCCATCCTGATGATTGACGGCGTCGAAGGCATCACCGCGCAAGACACCCATATCGCCGGCTACATCCACGACGCCGCCAAAGGCATCATCATCGTCATCAACAAATGGGATCTCGTGCGCGAGCGCCGCCGCGCCGCCGAAGACCTCGCCGACCCCGATCGCCCCGTCTCGCTGGTTCCCGGCGAGAATCCGCCGCAGCTTTCCGCCAAAGAGCAAGAACTGCTCGACGCCAAGCAATATACCCGCGCCGTCCGCGAGCAGCTCAAATTCGTCCCCTACGCCCCCGTCGTCTTCGCTGCCGCCAAAACCGGCTACCACATGCGCAACATCCTCGACCACGCCCTGCGCATCTACGACACCCGCCACGTCCGCATCGCTACCCCCGCGCTCAACGACGTCGTCCGCGACGCCATCCAGCATCATCACCCATCCTTCATTCAGGGCCGCCAGCTCAAAATCTACTACGCCACCCAGGCCGAAGTCAGCCCGCCCACCTTCGTCTTCTTCGTCAACGATCCCGCCCTGCTCCACTTCTCCTTCGAGCGCTACCTGGAGAACCGCCTGCGCGATGTCTTCGGCTTCGAGGGCACCACCATCCGCCTGCAATTCCGCGCCCGCTCCAAAGATGAAGATGACACCAAAGGCAAGAAACGCCCGAGCCGCAACGGCGCACGGCGGTGACATGCGCGCTCGACCATCGTTCCCATCGCCTCGTCCCTCAACGGCCAGAGCGTAGCGGCCGGGGGGTGTACCGCCAGCGTCCTGCTGGCCTGCCGCCGCGACGGCGGCGCTACATGTCTGGGCCGGTCCCTTCAGAGCCGCAAGGGTAGTGGAGGCGTAGGGGCGTCCGGTGGACGCCCGCTGGTGGCAGCGAGGCGCGTGGCAGAGCGAGAACGCGGCATGAATGCCACAGCTAATCCCGTCCTCAGATTTGCGCGTATGCCCAGCGAGACCATGTGTGAAGCGGGATTAGCCCCGGCCTTCAGGCTGGCAACCTGCCCTATCACTCAGCGTGCCCAGCACAGGATTATCCCCGGCCTTCAGGCTGGGGACTGGACGGGGGTTCGCAGGCTGAGAGCCACCCTTGAGGGCCGCGTCTGCTCCATTTCTCGCATAGGGAGAGGGCCGAGGGTTAGATCACTGACCCTCGCAGCCACGCGCCCCACAGCCCCACCAGCGACCCCGCGCACACCCCCAACCCCAGCACGATGACGAGGAACAACGTACCCAGCCCCGCAGATTGCCCCGCCGTCACACACGACGCGCAGCCCGTCGGCGGATGGATCGCCCGCCCCACTGTGCTCACCAGCATATACCCCAGCGTCGGCGCGAAATAGCCCAGAAACGCCAGCAGCCCCAGCCCCATCTGTAGGGGTGCATGGCGTGCGCCCAGTCCGCCCATCGCATCCTCCGTGTCGTCCGTGTCGTCCGTGGAGCGGCGCTCCGGCGCGGCGAATGTGAATGCGGCGGCCAGGCTCACCAAGCATGGCGCGAGCAGGTATCCCGCCAGCACCCGCACTACGGCGTCCGTACCCAGCAGCCCCGCCACCAGCGGCAGTATCCCCGCCACCAACAGCGTTGCCCCTATCCGCCGTAGCCAATCCCCGGCCCCGCGCACCTCCCCGCGCCGCCAATCGCGCGCCACCGTCACCACCACCGCCAGCGTGGGCAGCGCCGCCACCGCCACGCAATAGCGTGCCACATCCGGTCCCGACTCCGGAAACGCAGGCTCATTCGTCATCAGCGCCAGCGCCAGCGCCACGCCGCCCGTCAGCAGCCCCAGCCCGAAGCTCCCCGCCGCCATGGCCCATAGTTCCCGCCGCGCCAGCCCCGGCCCAGCGATCCACTCAGCCTTCATCCCACTCTCCTTCCCTTCCCATACATCGAAACCGCTGCATACGATCCGCTCAGCCCATTGTACCTGAGCCATACCACCACACCAACATTTCCACACCACGTGCTCCAGCCTCGCCCTCATCCCTGGCATAACATTCGCAAACAGGCGCATAATAATCAGTGCCAGGAACAGGAACTCGTAGCGCGTCCCTCCTCTCCACACCAGGGAGTAGCCGCCATGCAGGATGCCATTCCACTCGAAATCGCCGACCTCGAAATCGAAGCCAGCGGCCCGACGGAGCTTGAGCCGGGCCTCTGGCGCATACCGTCTCCCGTTCCCTTCGGCGCGCGGCTCGTCAACCTCTATCTGCTGCGCGGCCCCAGCGCCGACGACTGGCTCCTGGTAGATTGCCCGCTCAACACCTCCCGCTCCGAGGCCGCGCTCACCAGCGCCCTTGCGCAGATCGGTATCGCGCCCAGCGCCATCTCCGCCATCGTGCTCACCCACACCCACCCCGATCATCTCGGCGCCGCTGGCTTCTGGCAGCAACGCACTGGCGCGCGTATCTACCTGCTCGCTCCCGCCGCCCACGACATCCTTCCCCTCTGGACCGATCTGGACAACAAAGCGTTTATCGAGGCGGCCCACGCCCTCGTCACGCATGGTATGCCCGCCGATGAGGCGCAGGCCCTCGTCACGCGCGCCGTGCAGATCCGCGCCGTACTTGTACCACCCACGCACCCTACGCTGCTCGCCCACCACCAGCACGTCCGCCTGGCTGGCGCAAGCTACCGCGTCTTCTGGCTCCCCGGCCACGCCGACGGCCAACTCGGCCTGCTGCGCGATGATGGCCTGCTCCTCGCTGGCGACACCGTGTTCGCCACCATGCAGCCGACCGTAGGTTGGTATCCCTGGTCGCGCTCCGACCCTATGGCCGACCAACTCGCCACACTCACCGCGCTGCGTTCGATCCCCGCGCGGCTCACCCTCCCCGGCCATGGCGCGCCCGTTGCCAACCTGGATGAGCGCGCCAACCAGCTTACCGGCGCCTACACCCGTGAACTCGTCACTGTCTCGCGGCTCCTCGCCGAGAGCGCCCCAGCCGGCCTCACCGCCTACACGCTCGCCAACACGCTCTACTCGCTACGCATGCGCCTGCCCGATTCGCGCCTCCTCGCCATGTCCGAGGCCGTCGCGCGGCTTGAGCATCTTCGCAACATTGGCCGCGCCGAGCGCGTCACCGGCGACGACGGCATGCTCACCTACGTGCGCTCCGACGAAAGCGCCAGCGAACGGCAACCCGATAGCGAACAAACCGACATCCAGGACGCCGCCTCCTAACGTGCGAAAGGAGCGCACCCCATGAGCGGCGGCGACCCAAGGCACCTCCCTGCGGCTGCCCAGGCCGATTTGGCCGAACGCATCGCCTTCCACGGCCAGAACATCTACGGCGCGGCGGCCGCCTTCAACTCCTCGCCGCTCTATGCCCGCCTCTGCCTTGACATCGCCGCCGACCCCGATTTGCTCACCCTCATCGCCGACGCCGACCGCGCCGCCCAGGTCGCCAATCTGCTCTTCGCCGCCGTCCACTACCTGCTGCTAGCCAACCCCTCCCACCCGCTCGCCGCCTTCTTTCCCGACCTCACCGACCGTACTCCGGCCATTGATGGCCGAGAGCTTCCTCGCCCCGCCGCTGAGGCATACCCCGTCTTCCGCGCCTTCTGCCTGGAACACGCCGCCGCCATCCGCCATCTCGTCACTACCCGCCGCGTGCAGACCAACGAAGTGCGCCGCTGCGCCATCCTCCTGCCCGCATTTGCGCTCGTCTCGCGTCGCGCCGGTGGCCGTCCGCTGGCCCTGATCGAGATTGGCGCTAGCGCTGGGCTGCTGATGCTCTGGGATCAGTATCGCTACGACTACGGCCCAGCAGGTACGGCAGGCGACCCCGCCGCGCCCCTGCTCCTCACCTGCGAGCCGCGCGGTCCGCACCTCCCATCGCTTCCCACCACCCTCCCCACCGTCGTCTCGCGCATCGGCCTCGACCTCAACCCGATTGACGTGCGCGACGACAACGCCATGCGCTGGCTCCGCGCGCTCATCTGGCCAGAGCATGCCGACCGTGTGCAGATGCTCGAAGCCGCCCTCGCCGTCGCCCGCCAGCAGCCGCCCCACATCGTCGCGGGTAACGCCACCCAGACTCTCCCCGCGCTGCTCGCCGCCGCCCCGCCCGATGCCGCCCTTTGTGTCTACTCCAGCTACGCCCTCAACCAGATGCCCGCCGATGTGCGCCAGCGCGTCCTCGCCGCCCTCACCGCCGCCGCCCACGCCCGCGACCTCTACCGCATCTCCCAGGAGTGGTATGGCCAGCAAGCGCAGCCGCGCCTCGAACTCTTCACCTACACCGCCGCCGAAACCCGCTCCGAGCTGCTCGCCCACGCCGAAAGCCATGGCCGCTGGATCGAATGGCTCGGCCCCAACATGTGAATCACCTCACACTGTGAGCTACGCCACAGAATGCCGCCGCGTCCGTTCGTCATACTGACAAGGCGAATTGGCGCGCATCGTGGCGCGCTGGCGAGAGGGAGCGGACCCATGCGATGGAAGCAGAGCAGGCTGCGCTACGTGTGGCGCGGCGCAGTGGTTATCATGCTGGCATGCGCCATCGCAGCCTGCGGCAGCGCAGCAGCGAAGAACACGCCGCACGCGACACCGGGCGCGACATCAACGGCGACTATTGTCCCCAGCCCAACACCAGTGCCCAGAACCTGGAATCTCGTCACCAGTCCCGGCGTGGGCGCGGAAGGCAACCTGATCGCTGTCGCAGCAAGCTCGGCCACGGACGCCTGGGCCGTCGGCCAGTACGAGGGCACGGATAGCCTGCAACGCACGCTCACCGAGCATTGGGACGGCACACGCTGGAGTTTCGTCCCCAGCCCCAACCCCGGCCAGGTCAGCAACATCCTGCAGGGCGTCGCCGCGCTCTCGCCCACCAACGCCTGGGCCGTCGGCTATCAAGCCGCTGCTACTCCCAGTTCCTCCGGCCCGCTGATCGAACATTGGAATGGCTCGCAGTGGAGCGTCGTCCCCAGTGCCAACCTCGGCGCAAACCAATCGCTCGCCACATTGAGCGGCGTTGCCGCGTCTTCCGCCAGCGATGTCTGGGCCGTGGGCAACATCCAAACACGTAACAGCCAGGGTCAGTTCGCGGGAGAGATCCCCGTAATCGAACACTGGAACGGCACACAGTGGAGCGTCTCGCAGACTCCCACCATCCCCCCGTCATCACAGGGCGAATCACCATTCGCCACACTCAGCGCGGTGACGTCCATCGCAGCCAACAACGTCTGGGCCGTCGGCTCAACTGGCAACGTGGCGCTCATCGAACACTGGAATGGCAGCCAGTGGAGCATCGTTCCAGGGGCGGCTACGAGCGCGCAAGGCGGTGGACTCTCTGATATCTCAGCCCTCTCAGCCAGCGACATCTGGGCGGTAGGTACAGGTCCGCTCGCGCCTCTGCATGGCTGTGGTACGGAAAACGGCGTCGTGATTGAGCACTGGAATGGCGCAAAATGGTCCAGTGTGCCCAACCCGCAGCCGCCAGGCCACCAGTACGGGTACTCACTGGCGAGTGTCACGGCAGTCTCTGCAAATGATGTGTGGGCAGTCGGCGGCGTGTTGGCCTATGCGAGTGACGACAGTACCTCCTTCGCTCCGCTGATCGAGCACTGGAATGGCACAACCTGGGCAATCACTTCCGGGCCAAGCACTGGTACCGCGCAAGGGCTGACCGGCATTGCGACGGCCGCTGGCGCCGTCTGGACCGTCGGCCAGCTTGAGGCCACCAATGGCCCCGGCGCTACGCTGGTCGCGCAACTCAGCGGCAGTCAGTGGTCCGTCGTCGCCAGCCCCAGCCCCGGTACACTCCAGAATGCCTTGCACAGCGTGGCCGCGACCTCTCCTCAGAACGTCTGGGCGGTTGGCTCCTCCGCTGGCGGCACACTCACCGAACGCTGGAACGGCGTTCAGTGGAGCGCCATTCCCAGCCCAAACGCCACCAATGTGGGCAATATGCTCAACAGCGTGACGGCAGCTTCGGCCACTGATATGTGGGCGGTGGGCATCGCGGATGTCATCAACAGCAGCGGCTATGGCGAGCACCGGGCGCTTACGATGCGCTGGGATGGCGCCCAGTGGTCCGTAGTCGCCAACCCAGCGAGTGGAGGCTCATCCTGGGCCGAACTTGATGGCGTTTCATCAGCCTCCTCAACCGATGTCTGGGCGGTGGGTTCCCAGAACAACGCCCCATTGATCGAGCACTGGAATGGCAGCCAGTGGCGCACTGTGCCCAGTCCCCAAGGAAGCAATGTTCAAGATGATACGCTTGAAGGTGTGCTGGCGCTTTCACCCGACAATGCTTGGGCAGTGGGGGGCGATGTGCCACATAGTTGCGGCGGTACCGCTCCGGCGCTGATCGAGCATTGGGATGGCAAGCAGTGGTCGGTCACCCCCCATACCCCAGACGGCGTGCTCTACAGCCTGGCGGCAGTTGGACCAAACGACATATGGGCGGCCGGATATGCTGACAGCTCGCTGCTGTTCATGCACTGGAATGGCACGCAGTGGTCGGTTGTCCCTGGCCCCCACGGCGCTACCGGCCAGATCACCGGCATCGCCGCGCTCTCTACAACAAATGTCTGGGCGGTCGGCTACGCCTACACCAATGGCGGGCAAGCGATACGCATTGCGCATTGGGATGGCAAAGCTTGGAGCGATGTCCAAGGAAATGCCCCCGGCCTGGGCGATAACGCGCTGCGCGGCATAGCGGCAGCCTCGGCAACTGATCTGTGGGCGGTCGGCTCCTATGACATGGACACCGGCGGAAACGCCACCCAGTCGCTGATTATGCGCTACACCGGATGAGCATGTCCTCTCGTATCCCTGGTTGGTGAGCCGTTTCCGCGCCTATTGCGAGCGCTATGGGGGCGGCCCACCACCACCTGGCCCCGCCACCACCAGCCGCAGGTCGCTCTCTGGCAGCGCCACCGAGCCGGGTGTCGGTGTCTGATCCAGCACCGTGCCAGACACGACCCCCGGCGCGGCTCGTTCCTCCACTCCCGTCACCTTGAAGCCCGCCTGCCGTGCCTGCCCCATCGCCTGCACCACCCGGATGCCACGCAAATCCGGCACCGGGGCCATCAGATTGATGGCGACCACAGACGCCCAGCGCAGGTTCGTCTGCTTTTGCTTGTTCGCCGCGATGATGCTGTCGCGCTCCTTTTGTTGATTGCGCTGCTCGAAGATGCGATCCATGATCTGGAAAACCTTGGGAATGCTCGAGATATTCAACGCCGATTTGCGCCCAGCAGTGCTGACCTCGATGCTGCCGAATCCCAACGCCTTGCCAACAATATTCCGGTTGACCCGCACCTCCTGAATCCGCGAGTACGGCGCGTCATTGCTGTACTCCGCCAGAATGTAGAAGAGCCGATCAATGTCAATCACGCGATGTGTCGTGAGGATAAAGACATCGTCCGCCCAGTTCACATACACCAGCAGCCCCACCACCACAGCCACGCCGATCCCCGCCGCGAGAATCAGATTCCCCCGCATCGCATCGCCGCGAATATCCAAGAAGAGACCGATGCCCACACCTACAATGAGCAGTCCAATAGCGATGATCTCGTCTTTGACCAGAATCGCCCAGTGGCGATACACCACCTCCACAATGCTCTCACCTTCGAGATAGCGTATCGGAATCTTGCGGAAGAAGAAGCTGATGAACGGCGCTTTGACGATAGGCGGCCCAACCGCTGGCAGCGGATCTGGCTGCGCCATCTCATTCAGGTCGTCCTGCAGCTTCTTGTTGCGCAGCGGCGGCATCTGGCCGCCCGGCGCGCCCGCCGCAGTGGGTGCGCCGGGTGCGCCGCCAGGTGCGCCGCCGGGTGCGCCGGGCGCATTGGCCGGGGGCAGGCCGAAGCGCGGATCATCCATAATCGCGAGGATAGAGTCGGCGGCGTCACGTGCGTTGGCCATGCCCGTCAGTTCAATCTCCGGGCCAATCGGGCGCACCGCCACATTGCCGATATTGAAGATCGCATAGAAGATGTTGGGTACCTCTGCCCGCACCTGCGCAATGCTAGAAATCGGGATCTCATCGCGCTGGCGGTTAAAATACCCGCGCGATTTGATGACCCGCTGGTCGGTGAGCACGTAAAACTGGAAGAACCAGTTCCACAGGTCGCTTATCAGCCAGTGCAGCACGAAGATGCCCAGCAGCGCCACCCCAATGATCTCAACCACCGCTGGCAAATTATTGCCCAGCCAAACGTGCAGCAAGAGCAATACGAGCGCCGCCAGCATCAATGGCGCACCGGTGGCGAGCAAAAAGAGATGCGACTGCCGGCGCACCCAGACCAGTCGCTCACCTGGGTTCAAGTTCCGGAAGACAGTCGAGCGACCTGGCGGAGGTGGCGGCTGCACATGCCTCGGCACAATGCGTTGGTGGGCATGGTGGTTGATCTGCGGTGGCTGCCCCGGCGGTGTGGCTGCGCTCATCGCTTAATCCTTGCTAACCCTCACAGGTCTCGCCTGACCCATCAATGCTTTCCGTTCGCGCTAGCCTTCTTCATCTGGCTGGCGACGAAGAGCACGCCCAGCAAGCCAAGCAAACTCGCACCGAACACCATCGGCAGATAGTCCGAGACGGTGGCGCTGCCGGGAGTATTGATCACGATGGGGCCGCCAGACGAAAAATAGTGGGTGATGTAGTACGCGATAGCCGCGCCATTGATGGCGCCGGGAATGACTCCCGCTATCCGATGGCTGGCAGTAGTGGCTTCGGTACCATGGTTGATTGCTGCTCGATAGCCTGCGATGGTGAGACCCAGGAAGGTGATCCGCGAGATCGCGGTTTGCAAGGCCTGCAATTGGATATACGCCGTATTGGCGGCCGGCGCGGGTGGCGCTGCCCCACCGCCACTGGCGATCAGGGGACCACCGAGCACCGTGCTGCCTCCCAGGCCAACGAACGTATTGATCAAGAAGTTGGAAATCATCTTGTCGCCGCCGTTGGAAAGCAACAGCACGCTACTCAGCACGATGGCGGCGGTGAGCGATTCTTTGTACACCCCGCGTCTGGCTCCATTCGCGCCCGCGAGGGCCAGCGCCCCAAGAAACGCTTGGGTTGGTTCAATGACCACGGTTCCACTCCTTCTCCACTGCCTGTGTCTTCTCGGCCATTCTGCCCCGCGACAGGCGTATCAGGCCGTATCGGACCGCCTCAGCCACACAAGCGCCTATGATCCACGTCACAGGGCGCTTCGCGCGCTAATCGTCTGCCGCGCGTTTCCCTGACAGGTTGATCGCAGAATGCGTACCAGCGGACCGGACGGCATGACTCGACATAATATGAGGCAAGTTTTGTACCCAAACTCCGCACCACGTCCACCATTTCCCCTCCCACCACCGCCTCTTGTAACCAAAGAACATTCGTTCTATACTATCCTCAGTACCGGTGAGCTAGAACACAGCGCCGCAGGCTCTTGGATGGAGCCATGCGGCGCTGCCTGTCTTCATTCCCGGCCACATCGGCCACTCCCCACGGAGGGTTACATGCCACGTCACATTTCCGGCCACATCGGCCACATCGGCCACATCGGCCACATCGGCCACATCGGCCACTGCAGTCACTGCAGTGGGGCAGACATTCTTGTCTGCCCGCGCACGAAAATCGGCAGCATCGGCAACTGCCCTTCATGCATGCAATACGAAATCGCGGCGAAAACGGCGAAAATTCTACAGTCACCTCCGGCCATACCCCGTCATTCCCCTTCAACACATGGCCAAAATCGGCAGCATCGGCAACTGCCCATCATGCGGAAATCTCCAAATCGGCAAAATCGGCAACTCCGGCCACCACCCGCTGTATCCCTGCTCCAGGATCACCCGTGGCATTTATGCTACGAACTCGCCTCACCACTACCTTCACTCTCCGCGATCAATCGCAAAATCGGCGGAATTGGCGGAATCGGCGGAATCGGCAACTCCGGCCACCACATCAACCGCGATTTGCGGCGAAAACGGCGAAAAATCTCCCCCATTTCCTGTCATCTCCCGTCATTCGCCCCCAACATACCCGCAAAATCGGCAGCATCGGCAACTCTATATCGGCCATTTATCGGCCATTTATCGGCCATTTCGGCCACGCTGGCAACTGCGAAAATCGGCCATTTCGGCCACGCTGGCAACTGCGAAAATCGGCAGCATCGGCAACTCTCATCGCTGCAAATCAAAAATCGGCAGCATCGGCAACTCCCGCAACTGGTCTTTTTTGCGCACAACATGTATGTGCGGCGAAAACGGCGAAAATATTCACCCACTTCCTGCCATGATACAATCGCCGGAGACAACAGATGAAGCGAGCGTTGGCGCACCTTTTCCCACAGCAGCCCGGAAGGAGCGAGTGATGATCCTGGGAGCAGACATCGGCGGCACCTTCACCGACCTCGTCTGGTGGACCGGCCAGCAGCTCTTGACCTACAAACTCTCCACCACCCCCGCGCAACCCGAAGACGCCCTACTCACCGGCATCGAACACCTTGGCGCGGCGCGGCCCGATGTGCTGCTGGTTCACGGCTCCACCATCGCCACCAATGCCTTTCTCGAACGCACGGGCGCGCGCGTGCTGCTCATCACCACCGCTGGCTTCGCCGACGTGCTGGAAATCGCCCGACAGAACCGCGCCAACATCTACGACGCCCGCGCCCCCAAGCCGCAGCCACTCGTCCCGCGCGAGCTGCGGATAGAGGCGCATGAGCGGCTCGACGCCGAAGGCAACGCGCTAGAACCGCTGAGCGACGCGGAGATCGCACGAATCGCGCGCACCGTAGCCGAACAACGGCCCGAAGCTATCGCCATCTGCCTGCTGCATGCCTACGCCAACCCAGCGCATGAGCAACGCCTCAGCGAAGCCTTACGCGCCGCCTCCCCCTTCGTCTACTGCTCCAGCGCCATAGATCCGGCGTACCGCGAATATGAGCGCATGTGTACCACTGTCCTCAACGCCTACGTCGCGCCGCGCGTCGCGGAATATCTGGAGCGGCTGCGCATGCGCGTCTCCGGCCCGTTCCGTCTGATCGGCTCCCATGGTGGCCGCGAGACCAGCAATGCGCTGGAACGCCCCGCCAACATGATCCTCTCTGGCCCAGCGGGCGGGGTCATGGGCGCGGTTGCCGTGTCCCGCGCGGCGGGCGAAAGCGAGATCATCTCGCTAGACATGGGCGGCACCAGCACCGATGTGGCGCTCATCCCTGGCAGCCCACTCATGTCACGCGAGACACTCCTCGAAGGGCTGCCGCTGCGTGCCCCCATGCTCGACATCACCACCATCGGCGCGGGCGGTGGCTCCATCGCGCGCCTAGACCGTGGCGGCGCTCTGGTCGTCGGGCCACAATCAGCGGGCGCGATTCCTGGTCCCGCGTGCTATGGGCGCGGCGGCACGCGCTTCACCGTCACCGACGCGCACCTGCTCCTTGGCCACCTGCTCCCCGAAGCCTTCCTAGGCGGACGGATGACGCTCGATGCCCATGCCGCACGCGCCACCGCTGAGACCGCAAACCTGGGGCGCACGGATGATGTGCGCGCCTTCGCCAGCGGCGTCATCGCCGTCGCCAATGCCGCGATGGAGCGCGCGATTCGCGGTGTCGCCGCACGCAAGGGCTACGATCCCGCCGACTTCACCCTCTTCTGCTTTGGCGGGTCAGGCGGATTGCATGCCATCGAATTGGCACGCGCCCTGGGCATGCGCGGCATCCTCGTCCCACGTCTGGCGGGCGTGCTCAGCGCCCTGGGCATGGTCCTCGCCGACACGCTCTGTTCCGCGCGGGCGAGCCTGCTACGCGAATTAGCGGAGATCACCGAAGCTGAACTGACGGCACGCTTCGCGCAGGTCGCGGCGGAGTGCGAGCAGCGGCTGCTCGCCGATGGCTACTCGCTGGAGCAAATACAGGTGTCGCCTGAGCTAGAGCTACGCTACCGGGGGCAGTCCTACGAGCTGGCGATACCCTGGCGCGCCAACCGCGAGGCCACGGCGGCGGCATTCCACCGCGAGCACGAACGCCGCTTCGGCTACGCCGACCGTGAGCGCGCCATCGAGGCGGTCAATATTGCCGTGACGGTACGCGGCGTCAACGCGGGATTCTCGCTGCCAGAGCTTGCCGCAGGCGAGCCAGCCGCGCCCATGCGAACCGTCGAAGCATGGTTCGGCGAGCAACCGCATGCCACGGAGGTGTATTTGCTGAGCGCGCTCGCCCGCGACCAGCGCATCACCGGCCCCGCGCTGCTGGCGGGCGACTACACCACCGTGCTACTCCCGCCAGGTACAATTGGTCAGATTGACCGCTTCGGCAACGTGCGCGTGTCGCTGCGAAACTGAAGCGCTGGCCAGTTCGTACTCGCTTTGCCCTGGTGCGCAGAGCACTTGAACGTAACGAGCCGCCAGTGTTGCACCAGAGGACTATACTCGGCTGTGAGGTAGTCAGCGCCGCCCGGCGGCATTGGGCCACGGGGGCAAATATCGCGCTGGCGCCAGGCCGCCTGCGGGCAGCATAGGGAGGATTGCGTGGAAGCGGAAGACGCTGTTGAAAACGCGAAGCGGGAGCCGGGTCGAAATACGCCATTGACCTGGCTCCTGGAGCGGTTCGATACCCTGGTATACCTTCTCGTTGGTCTCTGTTTCTGTCTGGCGGCGGTGCTCTCGCTGGCCTATGGCATCTTTGCCGTCATCAGCCAAATCTCCTCGCAGATCTTCAAAGGGCCGGGCATCTCCTTCGGCGCGCTGATAGATAAAGGCGCGGGCGCGCAAGACATCATCGCGCTGGTAAGCGACCTGCTCCTCACGCTGATTATCATGGAGGTGCTGGGCACCGTCGTCCATCATCTGCGCGAACGCGAAACCACACTCAAGCCATTTCTCTTCATCGGAATTATTTCCGCGACGCGAGGTATCCTGGCGGTGGGCGCCCGGCTCTCGGTCAGCACCGGCGGCGCGGCCACCGACCCCGACTTCCAGCGCGATATGATCGAACTGGCCGTCAACGCGGCGGTGATCATCGCCCTGGGCGTGGCGATGAAGCTCATCGGCGATTACCTCGACGATGGCACCAACTCGCGCCGGTTCCCGAAAACCAAAGCCGTCACTATCGCACCAGCCAGTGACGAAACGCCCAAGCAGTAGCGGCAACGACACGCAAACCAGAGAGCGAATTTGGAGCAAGCGCATGAGCGAAACGGACATCAATCCGGCCCGGCTGGAAGTCTTCAAGCAGCTCTTCCAATCGGTGGCGGAAGAGATGGGCGAGGCGCTGATGCGCACCGGCTACAGCCCCAACATCAAAGAGCGGCGCGACTACTCCTGCGCGCTCTTCGATGCTGCTGGCGAGACGCTGGCCCAAGCGGAGCACCTGCCTGTGCATCTCGGCTCCATGCCGCGGAGCGTCCGCGCCGCACTCGACGCCTACCATCTCGCTCCCGGCGACATGGTGATGCTCAACGATCCCTATGCAGGCGGCACGCACTTGCCGGATGTCACGCTCGTCGCGCCGGTCTATGCGGCTGGCCGCGACACCCCCGCGTTCTATGTCGCCAACCGCGCGCATCACGCCGATGTCGGCGGCATTGCGCCGGGCAGCCTCAGTCTCGCCAGCGAGATCTATCAGGAAGGCATCATCCTGCCGCCGGTGAAGATCTGCCGCGCTGGCGAGCTAGACGCCGATCTGCTGCGCGTCTTCCTGCGCAACGTGCGAACGCCCGACGAGCGCCGTGGCGACCTGCTGGCACAGATCGCCGCCAATCGCACCGGCATCACCCGCATGGAGGGCTTCCTTGCCCGCTACGGCCTGGACGAACTGACACGCTATGGCAGTGCTCTACAAGACTACGCCGAGCGTGTCATCCGCGCGCTGCTCACGGAGATACCGGATGGTGAAATCTATGCCCACGATGTGCTGGATGACGATGGCATGGGCACGCGCGATGTCGCTATCACGCTGACACTGCGCATCATGGGCGACCACGCCACGTTTGACTTCACCGGCTCAGCGCCACAGGTGCATGGCAGCCTCAACGCCGTGGAAGCCATCACGCTGAGCGCAGTCATCTATGCCCTGCGGCTCGCCGTCCGCGAGGACGTGCCGGTCAACGCCGGCACCTTTCGCCCCATCACGCTGATCGCACCGGAAGGGACCATCGTGCATGCGCTACCCCCTGCCGCCGTTGCCGGCGGGAATGTTGAGACCAGCCAGCGTATCGTAGATGTCGCGCTCGCGGCGCTGGCCCAGGCGCTGCCGGACCGCATCCCCGCCGCCAGCCAGGGCACGATGAACAACGTCACCTTCGGCTCGGCAAACGGCTCGCGCTATACCTACTACGAGACGATTGGCGGCGGCTCTGGCGCTGGCCCTGGCTGGCACGGCACCTCCGGCGTGCAGGTCCACATGACCAACACGCTCAATACCCCCATCGAAGCCGTAGAGCGCAGCGCGCCGGTGCGTATCGAACGCTACACGCTGCGGCGCGGCTCTGGCGGCGCGGGCCGCTATCAAGGGGGTGAGGGCATTGCGCGCTCCTATACCTTCCTCGAAGCGACCGAGGTGAGCATGCTGAGCGAGCGCCGCACACACAGCCCATATGGCCTGGCTGGTGGCGTGCCCGGCACACCAGGCGCGAACCTGCTGCGGATGCCCGACGGCGCTGAAGAGACGCTCCCTGGCAAGTTTCGCCGCACTGTGCCCGCCGGTTCCACGCTCACCATCCTCACGCCGGGTGGCGGCGGTTGGGGAGCAGCCGGAACCGATGCTCACAGCGTCGAGGCTGGGTCCACATCCACGGACCAACCGAAAGGCAGTTCTTCTTGATGCAGGGCGCGCAGCAACGGCCGTGGATCAGGCGAACGCAAGATAAGCTGCCAGCGGTAGCGCCGCCGCAGTCGTTCGAGAAAGGCAGGCGCGGGACCGACGAGATCCGTATCAGCAATGCCAAGCGTACGAATCAGCTCGTCCATCCGGTTGGCGAGGTCCATCGCTTCGACCTGCGCGGTATAGCGGTCGGTATGCTCGAACGTGTATTTCACGAAGCGTCGGAAAGGCGGATAGCTGTAGCGTGCCCGCGCCGCAATTTCCGCCGCATAGAACTGTGCGTAGTCGTGGCGCGCCGCCGCTTGCAGCGTGAAATGCTCCGGGTTGAAGGTCTGCACCAGCACCTGTCCTGGCAGGTCGCCGCGCCCCGCGCGCCCCGCAACCTGGGTCAGCAGTTGAAATGCCCGCTCCGATGCGCGGAAGTCGGGCAGGAACAGCGCGACATCCGCCGAGACCACGCCCACCAGCGTCACGCCGGGCAGGTCAAGCCCCTTGGCAATCATCTGTGTGCCGACCAGTACATCGGCGCGCCGCTCAGCGAAGGCGCGCAGCAGTTCTTCGTGCGCCTGGCGCGTGCGGGCGGTATCGCGGTCCCAGCGCAGCACCCGCGCGCCGGGGAACTGCCGCTTCACCGCCGTCTCCACCCGCTCCGTGCCCAGGCCGAAATAGCGGATGCTGGCGCTCCAACAATTGGGGCAGGTCGTCGGCGACGGCTCACGTTTGCCGCAGTAGTGGCAGATCAGCGCGCGCTCCGGCGCATGATACGTCATCGAGACATCGCAGTGCGGGCAGCGCGCCACATAGCCACACTCGCGGCAGACCACGCTGCTGGCCGTCCCCCGGCGGTTGAGGAACAATATCGCCTGCTCACCGCGATCAATCGTCTCATGCAGAGCGGTGCGCAGCGCGTCGCTGAGGATGCTGGTGTTGCCGTTGCGCAGCTCCGCCCGCAGGTCCACCAGCGCGACGGATGGCAAGGCCGCGAGCGCAGCGCCCGCACCTGCTGGGGCACGCTCGCGCAGTTCGATGAGTGTGTATGTACTCTGGCTCGCCAGCCAATAGGTTTCGACCGATGGGGTGGCGCTGCCCAGGACGACTGCCGCGCCCGTAAGCGCGCCCAGGCGCATGGCGGCGTCACGCGCATGGTAGGAGGGCATGCGCTCCTGCTTATATGCGGCCTCATGCTCCTCATCTACGATGATGATGCCCAGGCGGTCCACCGGCGAGAAGAGCGCCGACCGCGAACCGACGACCACATCCACTGCCCCCGACCGGATACGCCGCCACTCGCTCAACCGCTCGGCTGGGGTCAACTCACTATGCAGCAGCGCCACCCGCCCCGGAAAGCGCCCGGCAAAGCGCGCCATAGCCTGCGGAGTCAGCGCAATTTCCGGCACGAGGACGATGCCGCGCAGCCCCCGCGCCAGCGTTGCCGCCAGCGCTTGCAGGTATACCTCAGTCTTGCCGCTGCCAGTGATGCCATGCAACAGGAAGACAGCCGGCTCGTGTGGGGTAGCATCAGCAGCGTCGCTGGTGGGCAGCGCGTTGCGGATCGTCGCCAGTGCCGCCGCCTGCGCCGGTGTCAGCGGCAACGGCTCACTGCGCGCGGGCGGACGACCAGCGAGCGGATCGTGCCGCACTTCGACCTCTGCCAGCGCGAGGAGTCCCCCCGTTGCCAGTTCGTTGAGGGCGCTGGCGCTGGCGCGGGTAAGGCGTCGCAGGTCTTCGAGCCGCCAGCCGTTCCGCACCGAATCCGCGTCACTGTCGCCACTGCTGCGCGCCAGCGCGTCCACCACAGCAAGTTGGCGCAAGAGCCGCTCGGCACGGCGCTCGTCAGGCGTGGCTTTCTGCCACGAAGGGCGCTTCAACGGCACGTGCGGCAGCGTATCCAGTTCGGCACGGGTCTGCGTGCGCCACTCGTCCAACTGTTCCGGTGCGGCGATCAAACGGACGGTACGCTCACGGCGGCCATGCAGCGGGGATCCGGAAATCTCCAACTCCAAAAGAATACACCTGGCGGCGAGCAGTTCATCTATCACCGTCTGCGCGCGCGTGTGGCCCAGCGCCTCTTCGACGAACCCGCGCCCCAGCCAGTCCCGCTCGCGCAGCAGCGCCAGTATGGCGGCGCTATCCGCGCTCAGCGCTGGTGCAGGGCTGTCACGGCTGTCAGGTGTTTCCGCGCATGGCGCCATGCGCAGCACCACGCGCATACTGCTCAGCAGTCCCGGTGGGAGCATCAGTCGGGCCGTGGCGCTCAGGGGTGCGGCATACTGGCTGGCAAGCCAGTCGGCGAGCGCGCGCTGATGCGCCGAGAGCAGTGGCTCAGAAAACAGGATACGGGCGATTCGGCGCAAAGCGGGGCTGTCGCTATCTGGCAGCGTGGTTGTTGCTTCGTCGCTCGCATCCAGCGCCCAAACGATGCCAGGTACGATGCGCGCGCCGAACGGCACGGCGACGAGTTGCCCCGGCGCAATGGCGCCGCGCAACGGCTCAGGTGTCACGTAGGTGTGGAGGCTCTGCCGCACGGGAAACCGAGCCGTGGAACGAAGGACCAGTACCTCAGCCCGCATGCGCTCGCTCTCCTCCACATCACCTCGCGCCGCTCGCGCGCCATTGCTGCATTATCGCAGGGAGCGGTAGGGGGAGACAACTGAGGCTGACCTGGCTTAGCGCGAACCGAAACGGCTGCTAACTACGTCCATGCGCTCAATGTGAGAGCGCTCAAGTGGCTTGGCAAGCGGGGCGGTCGGCGTGGAAGGAATGCTTGCCGCATCAGCCAGCATGCTCACAATGTCGCGCGGCGCTTCGCGATAGCCTTCGCGCCAGGCGGCGAGTTCTGCGCCGACCACCACGAAAAGCGCATAGGCGAAGAAGAAGACGATCAGCACCAGCCCGAAGCCCGCGATGCTGCCGAAATGGTCAGGATGCAGAATCGTATGCGCGTAGAGCGGAAAAATCAGCAGATAGAGCTGGGCGAGGCAGGCGCCGGCCAGCGCCCCTGGCCAGGCCGAACGGAATGACACTCGGCCCGGCGTCAGCCGCATGTACGCCACCAGCAGCAAGATGAAGTTCGCCGCGAGACTGGTCCCGAAGCTGAGCAGGGCTATGCGCGGATCGTCCCCGTAATGCGCCCGGTGAATCGCTCCGGTTGTTGTGGTTGTACTCGTGGCGGCTGGCAAGCCGAAATGGGGGACGATAGTGGTCGAGAGCACGATGATCGGCATCAAGACGGCGACGAGCAGCAGCATCGCCAGTGCCGCGCGGTTCTGCCGCAACAAAGGGCGCTGCCTGCGGCGGAAGATCACGCAGAGCACACTCTCAGCCACGACGAAGAAGCGCGTGCCGTACCAGAGCGTGATAGGCACACCAATGAGCAGAATCCAGCCAGGAGTAGTCCGGAGGCTGTGCTCGAATGACGAGGTTGCGGTGACAGTGATGTGGTCGGGGAGAAAGCGCAGCATCTGCCCCTCAAACGCCTGTTCCGATCCGGGCGCGAGCAGGCGCAACACCAGTGCCAGCACGATCAGTTGCAGGCCAGCCACGGCAAAGATCATCTGAATACAGGCATATCCCAGCAGCCGCGCGAGGTTCCAGCCCCAGTCGCGGTCGAACTTACGCCAGAAACCGCGCACCATAGACGCTGATCCTCCCGTACTCCCATCGCATCGGTTAGTTCCGCTAGCATAGCGTATTGGCAGCGCGGACGGAAGTATCTGGTGTAAACTCTGGGTAAACTCTCAGCTTTCGGAGCCGCGACTATGCACTCAACGCCTGTGATACCGGATCGCGCCGCGTCAGCCCACCTGCGTGACCTGCTCTGCGCGGCGGGCTACGAACACGCGGAAATTGCTCGGCGCGAGCCGATGCGCGGCGGACTCTCCGGTGCGCGACTCACACGGCTGGCGCTGCGACATCCCATGCCAGGCGGCGCTGCGCGGTATACCAGCGTTGTCTACAAGCGCATCGCCCCGTTAGATGGCTGGCTTGGTGAAGCGTCGCGCGATTGCGGCATCCGTGAGGTGCGGCTCTGGTCGTCGGGGATATTGGGCGATCTGCCGCATGCGCTCGCGATGCCCACGCTGGCCTATGGCTACGATGGCCCTGAGGACGCGCCAGAGGCTGGCGCAGTGCTGCTGGCTGATGTGCGCGGCGCGCTGCTGCGCGAACCATTGCGCGCGCCACGGGGCAGACTCCCACGCACGATCCTCGCGCTGCTAGACCACCTGGCATGGTTGCATGCGCGCTACTGGTGTGATCCGCGTCTGCGCGACCCCGCGCTGGGCCTGATGCCATACGATGCCGCCTTGCGCTTGATCGCGCCCGAAGGTGTCGCGGCGCGGCTGGCGTGTGGCGATACGACGCCATATCTCACATTGGCAGTTGCCGGTTGGGAAGCGTTCTTTCGGCTCGCTCCGAGGGGAGCCGCCGCGACATTGCGCGATGTGCTGCATGCGCCGGATGTGTATCTCCCCGCAATAGAGCGACTGCCCTGGACGCTGGCGCATGGCGATGTCTGGGGGCCGAATCTTGGCTGGCTGCCACCAACTCGAATCGCGCCACGCACCGGACGGCGTCTCTTGCTGCTCGATTGGGCGCTGGCCACTGCCGGACCCGCGACCTACGATCCACTGTGGCTCTGCGGCACATGGCATGCGCTGCAACCGCCGCGTATCCTTGCGGCGTATCGTGCGCGATTAGAGCGCCATCTCAGCGCACGTGGCATAGACTTGCCCGCTGCGACCTGGCGCTCACTGGCCGACGCGGGCTATCTGCGAACCGCACTCACCTGCGGGGAAGCGCTGGGGCGCGCGGCGGCAGAGGCGCCGTCCGGAGCAGCTCGCGAGCGCGCCGAACAGTGGGTGCGCTGGTGGGCGGAACGTGCGGCGCGTGCCGCACGACACCTGCTACGTTGACGAACATGGTGACGCTACCGTGCGCGCTGGCCATAGGCGATGTAGAACGGCGCGATACACTTGTATTGCGGAGTATTAACGTCGGCCTGGGCCTGCGCCAGTGTTCGCGCGAACTCGTCGGCGCTGGTGATGCCCAGCGTGGTGATAAGCCCCTGCATACCACGGATGCCCGTGAAGAAATCGGCCTCCATCATCGTGCCGACTCGCCCACCATAGTGCCCCAGTGGCAGCGCCACCTCACGCGCCTGAACGTGTACCATGCCCGTGCCGCTCAGCAGATCGCCCAGCCGTGCCCCATAGGTCACGTCAATGCCGCGATGGGCGCACATTCGCGTGCCCCAGTCAATCAGCGCGTCCACCGCTGGGCCGCCCTGCCGCTCGCCGCCCGCCTCAACCAATTCCACCCAGCCGCCGGGGCGTGTGACCCGCGCCAACTCGCTTACGACGAACGGCCAGCGGTCGGCGGGAATCGCCAGGAAGAGCAGGCGCATATGCGTAAAGTCGAAAGTGGCATCGGGGAAAGGCAGCCCTTCCAGCACATTGCCTGCCGTGAACACATAGTTCGGCGGGCGGAGGCCGAGCGTGGCATCCGCGCTGGCCGCTTCATCCGCGTGCGGCGGCGTGACATCCAGGCCAGTAACCCGCGCCTGGGGAAAGGTGGACGCCAGTTCACGCGCCCAGCGTCCCGTGCCACAGCCGACATCCAGGATGCTGGTAGGATGGCCAATCGGCGCAGCGTAATTGCCACGAAAAGCATAGCGCAATAGATAATGCTGGAAGTCGAGCCGGTTGATTTCTTCCATATCGCGCGGCAGCATGTAGGGAACGCCGGCGGTGCGCATGCGCCCTCCCATCATCACTGCTGGCGAACCATCCAACTCAGTGATACCATCAGTCTCCCGCTTGCGTCGCAACCAGCCAAACCACCGCATCTGTATCTCCTATGAACGCACGCTCTCAGGTCGCGCGCACCCGCTACATATCAGTCATCACCATTCGCCGTTCAGATCGGGTAAAACGGTATACCGGGGAAAAGCCGTTGCGGTAGCAATCCTTCCGGCAATTTCAAGAGCACCAGCACCATGCCGACTTTGCTCGGTGGCCCGATGCTCACCGTGCCGCCGAGGCGTTCGATCTCGCGTCTTAGCGCCTGTATGCGCGCGACGTTTTCTGGATTGGAAAGCAGTGCCTGATATGTAATCAGTTCCATGCATCCTCGCCCAGCATCCTCTACCGCTCATGGCCCTATGCCTATCCCAAAAACGATTCCAATGTGCGTCACCCTACGCACGCTACCCGTCCACAGCCTACACCCGCTGTCAAGCCTGTTCGCTCTGACGCTGCGCTCTGGTGGATGAGGGGTAGCTGTGTGTGGCACACTGTAGTCAACCGCGTACATCAATGCGTATTCGCAGCGCAGCAAAGGAATAAGCCGAGATGGAGCCATTAGTCCAGATGAAGTGCGTCGCGTGCCGGGGTGATGAGCCGCCCGCGAGCGCAGCCGAGATCGCGGCATATCAGCCGCAGACGCCGGAGTGGCATGTGATCGAGCGTGATAACATCCCGCGACTGGAGCGCGTCTTCAAATTTGCCAATTTTATGCAGGCGTTGGCGTTTACGAACAAAGTGGGCGAAGTTGCTGAGATGGAAGGCCATCATCCGGCGCTGCTGACGGAGTGGGGCAAAGTGACGGTCACATGGTGGACACACAAAATCAAGGGATTGCACCGCAATGATTTCATCATGGCGGCGAAAACCGACCAGCTTTACCTGTAGCCCACGCGAAGGCACGGAGTCGGGCTGTTCGCCAGCTTGTCTGTGCTATAATGGGCGATACGCTCGTATCAATAGTGTGTATGCGACTTGAGGAAAGTGTAGTCTCGCGGATATCTCGTGGCGAGGAGGTTCGCCGCGCGGGTCCCTATAGGTATCATAGAGTGGGGAAAGCGGCCCGACATGAGCGTCTTCACAAAAATTCTCGGCGATCCCAACGAAAAGGAACTGAAACGTATTCGCCCGCTCGTAGAGCAGATCAATAGCCTCGAAGAGAGCATGGAGGCGCAGTCTGACGAAGATTTGCGCGCAATGACGGGCGAATTGAAACAAGAGTTGGACAACGGCGCAGAACTGAACGATATACTGCCCGAAGCGTTTGCGCTCGTGCGCGAGGCGAGCAAGCGTACCATTGGCCAGCGCCACTACGACGTGCAGCTCATTGGCGGCATCGTGCTACATCAGGGCAAAATTGCCGAGATGCGTACCGGCGAAGGCAAAACGCTGGTCGCGACCCTGCCATCGTACCTCAATGCGCTGACGGGCAAGGGCGTGCATGTCGTCACCGTCAACGACTATCTCGCCCAACGCGACCGCGATTGGATGGGCCGCATTCATCAGTTCCTGGGGCTGAAGGTTGGCGTGATACTCACCACGTTGCCGCCGCAGGGCAGCGAGCGCCACGACGCCTACCTCTCTGACATCACCTACGGCACCAACAATGAATTTGGCTTTGACTATCTGCGCGACCATATGGTTCCCGACCTCAGCTTCTGTGCGCAGCGCGAATTGAATTATGCCATCGTGGACGAGGTGGATAACATCCTGATTGACGAGGCGCGCACGCCACTCATCATTTCGGGCATGGCCGACGAATCCGCCGACCTCTATAAGACGTTTGCCCGTGTGGTGCCGCGCCTGAAGCTCGACGAGGATTACACGGTTGACGCCAAAAGCAAGACGGTCGCTATTAATGAGCAGGGCATTGATAAAGTTGAGAAGATACTCGGCGTCAAGAATATCTATGATGATATGGAACTGACACGTCATCTGGAGAATGCGCTCAAAGCGCATGCGCTCTTTCACCGCGACAAAGAATATCTCGTGCGCGATGGCGAGGTGTTCATCGTGGATGAGTTTACCGGGCGTGTCTTGCAGGGCCGACGCTACAGCGAGGGTCTGCACCAGGCCATCGAGGCGAAAGAAGGCGTGCAGATCCAGCGCGAAAATCGCACCCTGGCGACGATCACCTTTCAGAATTACTTCCGCCTCTACAAGAAGCTCGCTGGCATGACCGGCACAGCCCTTACCGAGGCCGAAGAGTTCCACAAGATCTACAAGCTCGATGTCGTGGTCATCCCAACGAACCGCACCGTGATCCGTTCCGACAATCCCGACAAGATTTACCGCACCGAGCAGGGCAAGTTCAACGCGGTTGCTGAGGAAATCAAGGACCGCAACGCTGCCGGGCAACCGGTGCTCGTCGGCACGACCTCGGTGGAGATCTCGGAATATCTCTCCGATATGCTCAACCGCCAGGGAATCGAGCATAACGTGCTGAACGCGAAGCAGCACGCCCGCGAGGCGAAGGTTATTACGCAGGCGGGACGCTCTGGGGCCGTCACAATTGCCACCAATATGGCAGGTCGCGGCACTGATATTCTGCTTGGCGGCAATCCTGATGGGTTTGTAGATGACATTCTGCGCGAGCACGACATTGACCCGGAGTTCGCCACGCCTGAAGATCGCGAAGAAGCGTTGGTAGAGGCGAAACGCCAGTGCGACGAAGATCGCCAGAAGGTACTCGATGCAGGCGGCCTCTACATCATCGGCACCGAACGGCATGAGTCGCGCCGGATTGACAATCAGCTTCGTGGCCGCTCTGGCCGCCAGGGGGACCCCGGCGAGTCGCGTTTCTTCCTCTCGCTAGAGGACGAATTGATGCGCCGCTTCGGCACCGACCGTGCGGCGGGTATCATGCAGCGGTTTGGCATGGACGACGATATGCCGCTCGAAGCCGCGATGGTCAGCCGGATGATTGACCAGGCGCAGTCGAAGGTCGAAGGCTTCAACTTCGACATCCGCAAGAATGTCGTCGAGTATGACGATGTCATCGCCAAACAGCGTGAAGTCATCTATGAAGACCGGCAGGCGGTGCTGGCGCGCGAAGATATGCACGAGCGCTGCCTTCAGATGATCGAGCATGAGGTTGCGCGGGTCGTCCGGGCGCACACCACTGCCAATATGCCCGAAGACTGGGATCTCGAAGGCATCGTGCGGCAGTTCGATGCCTGGGGCGTGCGCACACCCGATGACTTCTTCCCGGAGCAGATCAACCGCCTGCGCCGCGAACCGCTGACTGCCGACTTTGTCGAGCTGGCCCAAGAGGGTTACGCGAACAAAGAGGCGCAGATTATCAAGCTAGCCAAAGAGAACAATGCGCTGGAATCTGGCGAGGTGTACATGCGCCAGTTCGAGCGTATGGTTGTCTTGCAAGTAGTGGATGGGCTGTGGCAGGAGCATCTTGACTCGCTCGACGTGATGCGCAGTGGCATCGGCTGGCGCGGCATGGCACAACGCGACCCGCTCAACGAATTCAAGAGCGAGGCATTCAAAGCCTTCGAGGACCTGAAGGATGCCATCGAGCATCATGTGGTGGATTTACTGTTCCGGGGTGGGGTGAATATTACGCTGCCAGAGCCGCCCCAGCAGGCATTGCCACAAAATCTGCGCACCAACGCTGAGGATATCGCGAAGCTCAGCGGCCAGGCGAAAGGCGTTGGCGCTGCCACAACCGCCGCCGCCGCCAAGGCTGTGGCCACGAAGAACCAGCCAAATGGCAATGGTCAGCAGCCTAGAGGCCAGAATGGCGCGCGCCCCGCGCAAGGCGCTGGCAACAAGCATGGATCGTCCGCGCGCCATGCGAACCAGGCCAAACCTGGCGCCTCTGCCAGCCGGCAGCAGCCGCGGCAGCCCGCGCTCACCAGCGCCGCGCAGTCCAGCGGCAGTGTTGTGGGCAAAGTTGGGCGCAACGACCCATGTCCCTGCGGCAGTGGCAAGAAGTATAAGGCCTGCCACGGACGCTAGCTTTCGCGCCTGAGCATGCCCGCGGTGTATTCACGTCCAGCGCGGGCATCTAACCTCGCCGCTCATTCGCTCGTACCTGCTATTGGACGCGCAAGTGTTACGCTTCCCCGTATGCTGCCTCCTCTATGGCAGTCGTTTGCCTACAGGGCGTATCATTTGCCAGTGATGCCATGTGGCGTGATAACGCCGTTCGATAGGATGTCTCAGGATGAGCTTGCCACCCTCTCCACCGTTTGGTTCGGCAGTGACGCCGGTTCCGCAACCAGGTATGCCAGCGCCGTTTCCGCCCCCTGATGCCGCCGTCGCCACGTGGGGATTGACCAAGAGCTTTGGTCAGAAGATGGCGGTCAATAGCTTGACGCTTGCCGTGCGCCGGGGCGAGTTCTTTGGGTTTCTTGGCCCGAATGGCGCGGGCAAATCCACAACGATCAAAATGATGGTGGGCCTGCTGCGGCCTACGGCCGGGACCGCGTTCATCGGTGGCGTGGATGTGTGGCGCGATCCGTTGCGCGCGAAGGCGCTGATGGGTGTGCTGCCGGAGCAACTGAACCTGTATGACCGGCTCTCTGGTCGCGAACTGATCGAGTTCGCTGGGCGGCTCTACGATGTGCCGAAGGACGAGGTGCGCCGTCGCGCCGATGCGCTCTTACACGTGCTGGCATTGGACGGCGACGCTGATAAGTTGGTAGTAGATTATTCGGTTGGCATGCGCAAAAAGGTCTCGCTCGCCTCCGCGCTGATCCACCGTCCGCAAGTGCTCTTTCTCGATGAGCCATTCGAGGGCATTGACCCGGTTAGCTCACGTGTCATCCGCAATATCCTGCAAGATCTCACCGCCAGCGGCACGACGATCTTCTTTAGCTCGCATATCATGGAGGTTGTCGAGCGGCTTTGCACACGAGTTGGCATTATCGCGGAAGGCAGATTGATTGCCGAGGGCACGCTGGCCGAACTGCGCCAGCGCGCGGGCGGCGAGGGTGGCAGCCTCGAAGACATCTTCTTGCAGTTGATCGGCGCGGATACGAGCCAGGGAGGGCTGGAATGGCTGGAGTAACTGGCGTCAAGCCTAAGCCGCGTCTGGCTGGCCCCAGTTTCGCCGTCGCGCCAAGCCACGTGCGAACCTTGCTCTGGCTGCGCTGGAAGCTTACCCTGCGTGGCTACACGCGAGACTGGCGGCGCATGGTCGGACTGGTCTTTCTGCTGCTCTTTCTCGCGCCGACGGCGGGCTTTGTGGCGTTCGGCACCTATCTCGCCTACACCCAGCTTTCACAACCGATAGCGACACAGGTGTTATTCGTCGTGCTGGTGGGGTTGTTCTTTCTGTGGGCGGCGCTGCCGCTACTCCAGTTCAACTTGAATGAGGGGCTGGATGTCACGAAGCTCCAGATTTACCCACTCACGCGCGGCGAACAAATGCTGAGCCTGGTGCTGGCCACCTTCTTCGACATCAGCGCGATCTTCCTGCTGGCGCTGCTGGCGGCGGTGCTGGCGGCCTGGCATGCGACTGTGCTGGCGACTGTAATCACCGTCGTCGCGGTTCTGGCGGCGTATTTCAATATCGTCGCCTTCAGCCAGTTGATTCTGGCGGCGCTGATGGGCATGTTGCGGAGCCGCCGCTTTCGCGATGTGACGATCATTTTTTTCGCGCTCTTCGGCGTCACATGCTCGGTTGGGAGCCAAGTACTTTCGCGTGCATTGGCTGGCATTGGCGAAAACGGTGGATCCGTCAATCTGGAGACCACGCGCCTCGATCAATATCTGCGTTGGACACCGACGGGCATGGCCGCACAGGCGATTTCACTCGCGGGCGGAGGCAGCTACACTGCCGCGCTGCCCTGGCTTGCGGGCGCGGTGCTCTTCGTGCCGCTGCTGCTGCTGGCATGGGAACGTGTGCTCAACCGAAGCATCACCAACGCGGAATCGGCGGGCGGCGGCAATGCACAGCGACGACGCGGACGCGGGCGTATAGCGGGGACGGCTACTGCTACCACGGCAGGAGTAGCCGTTCGCCCGGCTGCAACGCCCACTACGCCCGCAGTGGCGGCGCGGCGTGGGCGGCGTCCCATCTCAGGTGTGGCGCTCACCATCGCCTGGAAAGACGCGCGCTATCTCTGGCGCGATCCGCAAATGAAGGCGGCGCTGATCAGCGTGCTCTTCGCGACCATCATCATCCTATTCCCGAATCTGTATGCCGGCAGAGCGGGTCGTGTTAGCGAGTTTAGTTCGGGCCATGCCACGGTGCTCACGGCGTCGCTGCCCGCGTTACTGGTTATCCTGGGTTTCGCGCAGAATAGCCTTGGCATGGAGCGCCAGGGCCTCCAGACGTTGTTTCTTTTTCCGGTGCGCCCGCTCGACATCTTCTTCGGCAAGAATCTCTTCGTCGGCCTTTTTGCGGTGGTGTTCCAGACGATTCTGATTCTGATTCGCGCGGCCATGACCGGCGGCTGGGAGTACGTCATACCCGCGCTGTGTCTGGGGATCGCCGCCGATTTTGTCATGTTAGGATGCGGGAACGTGAGTTCGGTGCTGATTCCGTTCCGCTGGCGACAAATGCGTATGGGCGACACGAGTTCTATGTCGTCCGAAAACGGCTGCTTGCGCTTCGTGCTCTCGATAGTCAACATGGCGATTACGGCCATCGTGTTGATTCCAGTTGCCGCCGCGATTCTGCTGCCGCTGCTGCTAGCTCATAGTGAATGGCTGGTGGTCACGCTGCCGCTGGCGCTGGTCTATGGCGCCGCATTCTATCAGGTCGCAACACGTATGATCGCGCCAGTGATGCTGCGTCGCGCGCCGGAGATTCTCGCCACGGTTGTCCGTGAGGCATGACACGAGGGCGTATACTGGAAGCGATGCGTGGGCGATATACGCGCTCGGCAGCTTCTTCACAGGCAGCGGCATGCCTCACCATCTGGATACCACCTCGTTCGGAGGACTCGTGGACGCAGGACATATCACCATCGTTGGCGCATTTCTCGCGGGGCTGCTCTCGTTTCTTTCGCCCTGTGTGCTTCCACTGACGCCCGCGTATATTGCCCGCCTTGCTGGCCCCGCCGTCTGGCGTGCGCAGGAGATGGAGGCGAAGGAGCGTGCGGCGCTGCGCCTGACGACGACGCTGCATGCGCTCTCGTTCGTCGCTGGCTTCGCCGTCACCTTCATCGCACTCGGCGCGACCGCCAGCGTACTCGGCAGCTTCCTCGCGTCACAAGCGGAACTGCTGCGGAAAGTGGGCGGGCTGGTGCTGATTGTCTTCGGGCTGCATATCGCCGGTGTGCTGCGTCTGCCCGCGCTCGACCGCGAGCGGCGATTTACCGTGCGGACCGCCGAGACCAACTATCTGTCATCTTTTCTGCTTGGTCTGATCTTCGCCCTGGGATGGACTCCATGTGTTGGGCCGATCCTGGCGGGCATTCTGGTGCTTGCGGCCCAGGCCCAGACCTTGGGCGCTGGTGTCTCGCTGCTGGCGGTCTACTCATTGGGTCTGGGGGTGCCATTCCTAGCGCTGGGTCTCGCGTTCGACCGCCTCGCTCCCATGCTCAAACGCCTCACGCCCTATATGCGCCTGATTGAGTTGATTACCGGCGCGCTGCTCGTGCTGATGGGGATCGTCATCTTCTTCAACTGGTTGCTCATCATTAATAGTCGCTTCAATCTGCCTGGTCTAGCATAAGCAGCGCCACACATATCGCTGTTCACTCATCCGTTTCCGTATGGTGGCACGAGTTCCGCGCTAAACCACGGGTTATCCTGCATGCGCTGCATATGATAGCCAGTACTTGTCCATGCGAAGAGCGCTGCTGAAGCAGGTAGCAACCATGTCTTGTGACGAGGGATAGAGCGATGAGCAAGCCGCACGTTCCACACGAGGCAGCCACCACGAGCGATCAGGTGCTACTTCGGGCGTCACGCTTCGTACCTGGCATTGCCTGGATGCGCGGCTATTCGCGCGCACTCCTGGCGGGCGATTTGCTTGCTGGCGTCACAGTTGCGGCGGTGGTGCTCCCCATCGCGATGGCATATGGTCAGCTTGCCGGCTTGCCCGCTATCGCTGGCGTTTACGCCAGCCTACTGCCTCTGGTGGCGTATGCGTTCTTTGGCTCGTCACGGCAGCTCATGCTCGGCCCAGATACCTCCACGGCGGCGCTCGTCGCGGCGACCATCGCGCCGCTGGCCGCAGGCGATGGTGAGCGCTACGCGGCGCTCGCGGCACTGCTGGCGTTGCTGACCGGAGCGCTGTGTGTGGTTGGGGGAGTAGTCCGCCTCGGTTTCGTGGCGGATTTCCTCTCGAAGCCGATTCTCGTAGGCTACATCAATGGATTAGCGCTTAGTGTCATTGCCAGCCAGCTCGGCAAGGTGTTTGGCATTTCGTTTCGGTCAAGCTCTTTTCTCGACCAGCTTGGAGAATTGCTCTCGAAACTACCGCAGACGAACTGGCTGTCGCTGGCTATTGGCATCGGCGTGCTGGCGACGGTGCTGCTGTTGCGCCGATTCGCGCCGCGCGTGCCAGGGCCGCTGATCGCGGTTATCGGAGCAACCCTGGTCGTGGGCATATTCAACCTCGACACACATGGCGTCGCCACCGTCGGTGCGATTCCCCCTGGTCTCCCCGCGCTTCAGTTTCCTGCTGTCACGCTGAGCGACGCGAGCACATTGTTGCCTGCAGCCGCTGGTATCGTCCTCGTCACGTTCTCTGACGCCATCCTCAACGCCCGAACCTTTGCCGCACGCAATGGCTATGAGATCAACGCGAATCAAGAGTTCATTGGTTTGGGCGTTGCCGACCTCTCCGCTGGCATCTCGCAGGGATTCCCCGTCAGTGGCAGCGGCACGCGTACCGCTGTCAATGAAGCCGCTGGCGGCAAGACACAGCTTGTTGGCATCGTCGCGGCATGTTCCCTGGCGGTCATTCTCCTGTTTTTGACTGCGCCGCTGAGCAAGTTTCCAAACGCGGCGCTGGGCGCGGTATTGATCGCCGCGACGCTCAGCCTGATTGATATCCCTACCATGTTCCACCTCTACCACATACGTAAGACCGAATTTGCCATTGCTGTGGTGACGATGTTGGGTGTGCTCACGACTGGCCTGCTAGAGAGCATTGTGCTCGCGATTGGCTTGTCCCTGGTGTTGCTGCTGGCGCGAACCGTGCGTCCGCACGACGCGGTATTGGGCCATGTCCGTGGCCTGGATGGATTCCACGATGTCGGCGATTACCCTGGCAGTGAGACGGTTCCTGGCCTGATTGTCTACAGATTTGATGCGCCGCTCTTCTTCGCCAACGCACACTTCTTCAGAAACCGCGTGCGACTTCTGATCGCTGAGGCCGATGCGCATGTTGAGTGGATGATCCTCGATGCCGAGGCCATTACCGACATGGATTCCACTGCCGTAGAAATACTCGCCGCCGTGCAAAGCGAACTGGCGGGCGCCGACATCATCCTGGCCGTTGCCCGCGCGAAGCGTCATCTGCGCGACATTTTCGACCATACCGGCCTGACGGCGGCCATCGGCGAGCGGTACTTCTTTCCCTCGATCAGGACCGCCGTGGGCGCATTTCTCACGCGCGCCACGATGTGATATGGTGCAGAGGGCCGCTCGTCAACGACTTTGACTTTGAGCCGTTCGATCAGGTGCGAGGAGCGTAAGGGGAGCGAAATATGAGTGTTGAGCAATTGGACGACTCGGCCGTCACCGCCGCTGAGGTGCGGGCGGGTGGGTCTGTGTTGCCTGCCTCTGGTGGACCACCGCTATGGCTGATACTTGCGCTTGCCGCCGCCTATGTCGTTGCGCTGGCGGCACTGGCATTCTTGCCGGGCGCCACATTGATCGAGCGGCTTCGTGCGCTCGATGGTGGTATCTGCGCCCAGGCGCCCAGCCATTCGTTCTTCCCTGGTGGACAGCAACTACCGCTCTGCTCACGCAACACCGGAATTTACACGGGCTTCGCCGCTACATTCCTCACGCTATGGTTCACAGGGCGTTTGCGTGCCTCGCGATTCCCCGGACGTTGGGTGATCGTGGTGCTAGCTGTTGCTGTGCTCTTCATGGCGGAAGACGGCTTCAACTCGATGTTTCTTGATCTTGGGCTGCCGCATTTCTACCAGCCACATAATCTGTTGCGGCTCGCTTCTGGCCTGGGCACGGGCGTCGCGATGTGCGCTTTCATTGTCCCTGTCGCGAACACCCTTATCTGGCGCAACGAGGATGAACGGTCTGTCTTTTCCTCTTTGCGCCAGCTTGCCGTGATGGCGCCAGTATTATTGCTGATCTTTCTGATGCTGGCGGTGTGGTCGCAGGCGGCGGTGCTGCTCTATCCCATTGCACTGTTCAGCACGGCGGGGTTGGTGATGGCGCTCTCGCTGGTCAATCTCGTCTTCGTGCTGGGTATCAGCAGCCGCGTTGGGCGGTTTGCGATGTGGCGGCAATTCTTTCCATTTTTTACGCTCGCGTTGGTTTTTGCTGTAGTCGAATTGCTGGCCCTGTTTGCGCTAAAATCATCTTTGATGCACACTCTGGGCATGGCCTGATGGGGTTGTGGCACGCAGTCTGCGAGGAAGCAACGGATAGCGAAATATCCGCTCTGCCCACTGGATCAGCGATTTATATGGCCTTATTCAGTGGGTATTCCTTGCCGGGCGCAGAGCCATGGGTTATACTGATGCCACAGCGTGTCCGCTGTCCGCGCGCGATCATGTAGGGATCGTTCCTTCGGCGGGGGGTAGCATATGCCCAACAAATATCAGCGCGAGATCGAAGAAATTCTCCGCAATATGGAGCGCACCGAACCGCGCCAGGGACTCGGCGACCGCGTGCGCGCCTTCAATCGCCCACGCGAGCGTGCGCCACGTGCTCCGCGCCTCTCGCTCACTCGCGTAGAAGTCTTATATATAGTTGGCATTGCGCTCATCATGATTGCCGCTGGTCTTACC
The DNA here is from genome assembly GCA_030167145.1 of Ktedonobacterales bacterium. GTDB lineage: Bacteria > Chloroflexota > Ktedonobacteria > Ktedonobacterales > JADMIN01 > SMAG-U1939. The sequence continues at coordinate 4,497,292 of CP126532.1, forward strand.
TTCTACGCCTCAGGTCAGTTCTTCATCTTCGAGACCATTCCGCTCTCTGGTATTCTGGCGGTGCTTGGCTTTATTACGTTGGTTTTGGGGCTTTTGCTCGGCTGGCGAGAGCGCGTGGGCGGCCCAAGCCCATCGCGGCCAGCTCCATGGCGGAACAATGTGGTAGAGATGACACCACGCCGTGGACCATTCAGCGCCATCTCCACCCAGTTCCGCATCATGCGCCTGAAACTTCGTTACCGGCGCATGCGCGGCCACGGCGATGAGTAGTGAATGCATGTACTCGGGTGAGATTCTTATCCGACTCTGAAGGCCATTTCGCTCGCCGCGCCTTGAACCGCCTCATCGTGAATCGAAACGGCTGAGCCGGAAACGCTCTAGTGGGAAATCGGGTGGCTCGCTGAGAGCGAGTTTCGTCAAAAGCTCGCCGATGAGAATGCCGAATTTGAACCCGTGGCCGGAAAAGCCGGAACTGATGAGCACCCCAGCACCGCCAGGATGCGTGTCGAGGATGAAGTCTTCTTCGGGGCTGACATCATACATACAACGGTCGGTGAGGGCAAGAGGGGCATCTGCCGCTTCGGGGATGACGCGACGCAGGAAGGCGCGAACCGCAGCGACTTCGTCCATATCTGGCGCATAGCCCTCATTAGGGTCAACGGCAGCGCCGAAGGTATGGCAGCCAGCTTTCAGCCACCCAGGGCCATGCAGCGGAAAGCCGTAGTATTCCATACCCACGAGGAAAACCGGGAACACGCCGACTCCGAAACGTCCGGCAGGCAGACCATCGAAATAGCAGACTTGCTGGCGGGTGGGCCGAATGGGCAGACGCAAGCCCGGCAGCACATCATGAATCCATGGCCCGGCGGTGACAATCACATAGTCAGCGTCATGGGTTGTGCCGTCTTCCAGGGTTACGCGACCACTCGTGCCGTTCGGCTCGACGCGCGTTACACGCATGCCCTCGCGCAGGGCGCCACCTTGCGCGCGCAGGCGGTCCGCCAGCGCATACAAGCATTCAGTGGCATGGAGCATACCCCCAATAGGATTGTAGGTGATCGCGGTATAGTCGTCGGGAATGAATTGGGGAAAGCGGCTGCGGCACTCCGCTGGTGTGAGCCGCTCCACAGGTAATTCGGCGGCGCGCATCACGTCATAGCCTGGGAGGGTGTGGCCGTCATCCTGCTGGCCGAGGGTCAGCACGCCGGTTTCAGTGTAGAGGTGATGGTGCGTTTCACGAGCCAGATTATCCCAGAGCACGAGGCTACGGGCGACCATCTGGGTATAGATAGCCTCAGCGCCGTACTCATGGCGGATTGCCCGCGAAAGGCCGTGCGACGAAGCCCATTCATGTGCCACTGTGAAGCGTTCGAATACGATGACATCCGCGCCGCGCGCCGCGAACGCGCACGCGGCAGACATCCCCATGACACCGCCGCCAACCACGATCACTGTTGGGTTTGCCATTGCTGTAGTTCCTCGTTTGTCTTCTAAAGATTCAGCGCCGCGCGTAAATCTTGGGCTGCTGCTTCGGGTGTACGCACCATGAAATGCTCGCCGTAGAGGTGCTGCAATGCGCTGGTATCCGTGCCCCAAATACGCGGCGTCATATAGACACGCGGCGAAATGCGCGCATGCACGCGGAAGTCTTCGCGGTCAGGTGTGGCTGAGAAGAGCGCCAGGTTAAAGCTGTATATGCCTTGCGTCTCGAAATGGCGCAGCGTCTGGCCAAGGCCGATACAGAACTCGGCAATGTCGGCCTCGGTGAGCGCAGTGGCTGTGCGCCGCTCTGGGAAAATCACCAATGTATCGGCGAGCAGGCTTTGCGAAACGAATGAGGTTAACCAAACGGTGTGGCTGCCACGCGCAATGAAGCGCTCGCCGAGTTGCACCTCTTCATGGACGAGATCATTCCAGTAGGGGCGGCCTTCGCTCTGGTAGTAGCGCAAGCCGGCGGCTAGTTCATCTTCGAGCGCATTGCCAGGGGTATCGGTGACGAAAGCTTGCAGGTGGGGGTGAATCTGCGTGCCGCCGGAGGCGGGCAAGTAGTTCCAGAAGATGAGCGCGTAGGGGGTATCAGACAGGCGTTGGACAGCGCGAAAGTAGTCCAGGCAGGCCGCAAATGAGTCGCGCAGAATGGGGTCGCTGAAGCCGGAGAGCGGGACGTAGTGTTCATGTGTCATGGCTACGACGGCGCTATGCTGGTCATACGGGGCAAGATTGGGAAAGACCACAGCTTCTCCGCAGTGTATGCGCCCTTCGGGGACAATCTCGGCAGGGAAGCGCGGGGTGACGGAGAGTATGCGCTCCGGACAGAAGGGACAGTGGTGACGCGAGGCTTCGATCATCGGCGCGAAATCTACAGGATGCAAGCGGAAACCCAGAACGTGGGCGACACGCCCGCTGTGGCCGGTAAGTGGATCGCGCCGAAGCTCGCAGGTGATGCCGTGTTCTTCGCCAGTCTGAGCGTCCACATAGCGCGCGACTTTCTCGCGCCGCTCGAATTGAATCGGCATAGATACTGGCTCCTGGTTAGTGAGCAAACAGAGCGTATTACCGCCTATTCTCGCTGGCTCTTTCTGCTCATTCTACATCGCCCTGTCTCGTTGGCGTGCCACGTAGTTCAGGCGCTCCAAAGATCGCGGGCCAGAAGCGTTTGCTTCAGCAGCATCAAATTGGTAAGCTGGCCGACACCACCGGGGACCGGCGTGATCGCTCCCGCCACTTCAACGACGCTGGCGAAATCTACATCACCAGTGATGCTGCCGTCGTCACGGACGTTGATGCCGACGTCAATGACTACAGCGCCAGGTTTGACCATCGCGCCGGTGATGAGGCCGGCTTTACCCGCGGCGACGACCAGCACATCGGCCTGAAGAGTCCACGCGGCAAGGTCGCGCGTGTAGATGTGGCACGTCGTGACGGTGGCATCGCGGTGGAGCAGCAGAAATGAGAGCGGCTTGCCAACAACATTGCTGGCGCCCACGACGACAGCACGGCGGCTGACCAGTGGAATCTGGCAGCGGTCGAGGATTTCGAGCACCGCGGCGCATGTAGATGGGACGAAACTGGGCAGCTTGAGGAAGAGGTTGCCCGCGCTTCGCAGGCTGATGCCATCCACATCTTTGCGTGGATCAATCGTCTGAGCGATGGTGGCGGGTGAGAGATGCGGTGGCAATGGAAGCTGGGTGAGGATGCCCTGCACACTGTCGTCGGCGTTGAGCGCTTCGAGGCAGCTTCGCAGACCATCGTCGTCTACATCGGCGGGAAGGGCGAGGGCCGTGGCCACAACACCGATCTTCTGGGCAGCGCGTTGCAGCGACTGCGTGTAGACCGCTGAGGCGGGGTCATCGCCTGCGCGCACAATCGCCAGACCGGCAGGGTGGCCGTGGCGCTGCTCGTGGTCCTGGGCAAGCAGGGCGAGATCATGACGTACATCGCGTGCGATGCGCTTTCCGTCGAGGATGGTGGCCGTCATACGTCACGCCTTTCTGTTCGGCGGCTGGGCACGGATGAGATCGTGCATCAAACACCCATACGGATGTGGACGGCGGCCATGGTGCGTTCACGGAGCGCCTCGGCGCGTTCTTCGAGCGCAGCCATCTTCGCGCGTGCCGTGCTGGCCGCGTCCGCGTCGCGCAGCAGCACGATATTGGCCAGCACGTTCAAGCCAGCCGCACGGACGGCGGCCTCACCGAGCAATGCGGCGCAACCGGCATCGCTAGCGACAGTTGGATTACCCGCCGCTGCCAGCTCACTGGCGGCTTCCAGCACGTCGCAGGCACGCTCCATCACACGTAGTGGCGGGCGCATCGCGCCTTGCAATGCGCCCTGAATCGCGTCCTCGCGGTCAGTTTGCTCATCGCTGGTGGCTTTGGGGAGCTTATAGGCGGCGGAGACAGCCGCAAACGCGCGAGCATCTTCCTCAATCAGCGCGAGCAGGTCAGCGCGTGCGCTGACAAGCGCATCTACGGCGGCACGCATGCTGTCTTCAACGGCCTGGAACTTCGGGCGACCTACGGTAAATCGCCCGACCATCTCGGCGCACGCGGCAGCAAGTGCGCCAGCGAGTGCGCAGGCGGCGCCACCGCCGGGAGCGGGCGCGGCAGAGCCAAGGGCATCGAGGAAATTCGTGATCGAGTCTTCGGCTGGCATGAACTGGTATGTCCTTCATGGCGAATTGAGCGTGAGATGTTCCCAAACCGACGCTATTGTATCACCTGGCTTTGTGCGCCCATAGGTCACAAAAGCTGGCGAGAATACATGAGTTTGTGGTTATGTATTCCCTTATGGGGGCGAACAAGGCAATGCGCGAGGCCGTTACATCTCAGGCGGCACAACACGATACGGCGCTTACGGCGAAGGTAGCGCGCATCTACGCGCTGCTGGTGGATACATATGGTGTGCCGCCGTGGGAGCCGAGTGGTGACGCACTGGGTGAACTGGTGGCGACCATTCTCTCGCAGCATACGTCCGATGTGAATTCGGAGCGAGCCTACGCGCAATTGCGTACACGATTCGCCACGTGGGAGGCGGTTCGCGATGCGCCAGTCGCTGAGGTGGAAGATGCTATTCGGTCGGGAGGGCTGGCGCAGCAAAAGGCTGAACGCATTCAGCGGATACTGCGGCTGCTCTCCGAGCAGATGGGTGACGCCCCGTTGACGTTGGATGTGCTGAATGCGCTGCCGCTGGAAGATGCGCTGGCCTATCTGGAGGCGTTGCCTGGGGTTGGGCCAAAGACTGCGGCATGTGTTTTGCTTTTCTCTCTTGGGCGGCCCGCGTTCCCAGTAGATACGCATGTGTGGCGTGTGTCACAGCGGCTCGGACTGATCGGGCCTAAGATAGGAGCGAATGCCGCGCACACCCTGCTGTTGGGTCTGATCCCGCCGGAGTGGCGGCATACGATGCACGTGGATCTGATCCGCCATGGGAGACAAATATGCCATGCGCGGAATCCCGAATGTCCGCGGTGTCCACTACGGGCGGAATGCCAGTATTATTGGGCGCTGGTGGCCACCGAGCGGTAGGCGCTAGGCAGGCGGGGCCAGTTACATGGCGTGCGCGTCGCCGTTATGCTGAGGGAAGGCGCAAACGGCGGAAAGCTACTCGTTTGCTAGTGAATTTCAGGAATTGGAGGTGTGTAGTGGGTCCAGTTACTCTTCCCCGAATGCCAGTGGCACATGGGGAAGAACAGCGCGAACACGCTCCACACACGGAGGTCGCGGGGACGCGCGAACGCATGATGACGTATGCCTTTGTGCTGGGGCTGGCGCTGCTGGCAGCCTTGTCGAATCCACAGGTACGACACTGGTTGGGCGAGGCGCTGACGACATTGTGCGTCGTGGGTGGCTTTATCGCAGCGCCGTTCCTGACACTGTCGGCGTGGATTGGGTTGGCGTTGCCTGAGTCGATGCCGCTTCACCGGGCGTCCACGGCGCTCTTTGTCGTGGCATTGGTGTGGATGGCGCTGGCGCTAATCGGCGCGCTTTTCCACGGCCAGCGCAGCACGACGGCAGACGAATAGAAGTGCACAACATAGAGGATCCAATAGACAGGGAAGATATGGGAGAATTCACTACGGTAGGATTCGGATGACCTCATCTATGTGAAACTGTATCGGATAACGCTATCCGATATTCGAAAGAACAAGTGAATATGCCTGGTGCTTACCGCGTCTTTGACATTCTTTGACATATCAATCACTTCTCCTTTGGATGGTGATATACTTCAGTTCAAGATACAGTGAGAGCGAGGTAGAACCATGGCACACAATACACTAGCCCCCTGGGCCGAAGCCGTTGCTGGAGTGCCGTACCCTCTCACCATTGATGATCTACTGACACGGCCTGATGATGGATGGACGTATGAATTGGTGGAGGGGAGGCTGGTCAAGATGCCCCCAAGCGGATTTGGCGCATCAAGCATGGGTGTCACACTTTCAGCCGCTCTCTATCTGTACACACGAACGCATAATCTGGGGCGTGTCTCAGGAGCAGATGGCGAGTATGTTTTGAGCGGCCCCGGAGAGCCGGTGACAGCATTCGCGCCAGATATCGCGTTTGTACGCGCTGAGCGATTGCCTCTTCGCGAGTCGCCAGAATGGGATCGGCCCTGGCAACTCGCGCCAGACTTAGCCGTGGAAATTGCGTCCCCTAATCAATTCCGACCGGAGATGGCCGAGAAAGCGCAGCGCTATCTCGTTGCGGGGGTGCGCCTCGTTTGGGTAATATGGCCCAAACAGCGCCAAGTAGATGTGTGGCATTTGGATACACAACAGGCTATGACAACGCTAGGCATCGGCCAGAGTCTTGATGGACTTGATGTTGTACCTGGCTTTTCTTATGCAATCGCTGATCTATTCACTTAATCAGCGGGAAAAGATCGGGATGGAGCAGGCTGGCGAGCATCTCCAAGCTATCTACCAGACGCGGGCCGGGACGGCTGAAGTAGGCAGAGCCATTGACGATGTGGACGCGACCAGCACGGACGCAGGGCAGTTCCGCGTAGCCAGGGAGGGCGGCAAGCAGTGGCAGGTCTTGTCGGGTGCGCTCTTCGGAGAAGCCGCAGCATGAGATGACCATGACCTCAGGCGCGAACGCAGCGATCTGCTCCCATTCAATGCGGACCGAAGGTTGGCGCTCACGGCCAAGCGGGTCAATACCGCCCGCAAGCCGCACAAGCTCTGGATTCCAGTGACCGCCACAGAAGAGGGGGTCAATCCACTCCAAGAACGCGACGCGGGGCTGGGTTGTCGCGTGAGCAACGGTTTCGCGCACACGCTCGATGCGCGCGTGAAGCGTCGCGACGAGTTGGCGCCCACCATCGGGGTGTCCAGCGGCATCGGCGACACGCTGGATGTCGGCCAGCACTTCGCTCAGAGTCATTGGCTCTAGATTGAGAACACCTGGCTGGTGAGGCAGGGAACCCACGGCATCGAGGACTTCATCATAGGCGACGGCGCAGACTTCGCAGAGCTTCTGGGTGATGATGAGATCCGGCGCGAGCGTGGCAAGGAGTGCGCGGTCAATCGCGTAGAGGCTATGGGCATCGGCGGAGAGCTGCGAGCGCACGGCGGCGTCAATCTCGCCACTGGTGAGGTCGGGTCGCAACAGTGACCTGGTGATAAACGGCTTCTCCGTCACATACGCCGGATAGTCGCATTCGTGGGTGACGGCCACGAGATCACTGGCGAGGCCCAGCGCGCACACGATCTCAGTGGCGCTGGGCAATAACGAGATGATCTTCATGTGCTCATCCCAAGACGATGGGCCGCGCCCACCGCATCACCCGGCGGGCGCGCACCAGCAGATCAGATGCGGCATCGCCAACGTCTATGTCGGCTTCATCTACGGAGCGCGCTGCCAGGAATGCCGACGGGTGATAAGGCGTTAGAACGGCAAGGTCGTCGAGAATCTCGGCTGGCGCGCCAACCAGTGCGCCAAGTGTACGGAGATCGTGATCGTAGGTCGCGCGGGCGTCGTGGCGCAACACATAGACGGATTGCAGCACTTTTTCGGCAACCTGATTGCACAGATCGGCGCAGTTGTAGAGATTGCCAGCCGCCTGCGCCAGCCCTGCGCTGGCGAGATCCTGCGCCGCTTCGGCGTAGATGCCCAGCGCTTCATCCAGACTCATAGCACCTCACTCGCTGCCCCCACTCTCACGGAGGTGAGAGTGGGGGCTGTACTTTGTCTAGCTCTCCAGGTCCGCCGCGAGAAGCCCGCGCAACTCGGCAATAGGCACACGACGTTGCTGCATGCTGTCGCGCTCGCGGATCGTCACCTGCTTGTCTTCCAGGCTATCGAAGTCTACCGTCACACAGTACGGTGTGCCGATCTCGTCCTGGCGACGATACCGCTTGCCGATGTTGCCGCCGGTGTCGTCGTATTGCGTCAGTCCGAGCGGGCGCACCACATCATGCACCTGATGCGTCAGCGCGACCAACTCGTCCTTCTTCGAGAGCGGCATGACGGCGACTTTGACCGGCGCAAGCTTTTTGCTGAGCCGTAGCACGACACGTTTCTCGCCCTTGACCTCTTCTTCGTCATAGGCGTCGCAGAGAAAGGCGAGGGTCGAACGGTCAGCGCCGACGGAGGTCTCGATGATGTACGGGACATAGTGTCGCTGCTGTGCATCATCATAGTAGCTGAGATCTTTGCCGCTATACTCTATGTGGCGGCGCAGATCGAAGTCGGTGCGGTCGTGAATGCCCTCGATCTCACGCCAGCCAAAGGGGAACTGGAAGTAGACATCCACGGCGGCGCGGGCATAATGGGCCAATTCTTCGGGACCATGCGGATGGAACTGGAGGCTCTCCGGGCGCATGCCGAAGTCGCTGTACCACTTCATGCGCTGGTCGCGCCAGTAGTTGAACCATTGCTCTTCCTGTTCGGGCGGAATGAAGAACTGCATCTCCATTTGCTCGAACTCGCGCATGCGATAGGTGAAGTTGCCTGGGCTGATTTCATTACGGAACGCCTTACCGATCTGAGCGATGCCGAAGGGGAGCTTCTTGCGCATGCTGGTCTGGACGTTTTCGTAATTGACGTAGATGCCCTGGGCTGTTTCAGGCCGCAGATAGACCAGACCAGCTTCTTCTTCGACTGGCCCCATGTAGGTCTTGAACATGAGATTGAACTGGCGAGGTGCGGTCAGCGTGCCACGCATGCCACACGCTGGGCACACATTCGGGTCGCCGCTCATTTCTTCGACATGATCGGCGCGGAAGCGGCCCTTGCAGTTGGTGCAGTCCACCAGCGGATCGGTGAAGACGGCTTCATGCCCTGAAGCCTGCCAGACACGACGTGCCATCAGAATAGAAGCGTCAAGCCCAACGACATCATCGCGCAGGCGTGTCATGCTGTCCCACCAGGCGCGCTTGACATTGTTTTTGAGTTCGACACCGAGAGGGCCGTAATCGAAGACGGCATTGAGACCGCCATAGATTTCACTGCTAGGGAACATGAATCCCCGGCGTTTGCTGAGTGAGACGATCTCTTGCATGCGGTCTGTTTCGCCGCTGTTTCGCTTATTCATGAAATGCCCTCCGCGTCAATAACAGGGTATGGCGACGCGCATGCCAAAGAAAGGGAGGCCGGGGAACTGCCCCTGCCTCCATTGGCCTGGCGTCACCGCGCGCCGTATTCATGGGCATGATATGCCGTGAGCGCCGGATGTGTCAATTTTGGGCGGACTGGGAACCAGGGCGCTTCAATTTCGGCTACCGTGGCGCAAAAAGGCGGACGGGAGTGATCCGGTCCGCCTTTTCCTCACCTCTGCTCACCCCTCGCCTCGTAGGAGAGGGCCGGGGAAGAGGTCTTTACTCCTGCGCAAACTGCTCCAGCGCCTTCACCACATCGTCAGCCGTGGGATAGAACGCCGTCTCCTCTGGGCCATTGTATGGCGCTGCGGGCGCGGCAATGGCCGAGATATAGACCGGTGCATTGTCGAGCTTCCAGAAGAAGTTCTGCGCGATCCATGAATGGATGTGCCGCCCGAAGCTCGTCAGGTCCGCCTCTTCGGTCACCACAATAGCGCGGTTCGTCTCCAGCACGGACTGGCGAATCGTCTCTGCGTCAAACGGCATCAGCGTCCGCAGGTCAATTACATCCACCGCGCCGCCGCCAGCCTCCACGAAGCGCGCCGCCGCGATAGCCGATTCAAGCAGCATCATACCCCAGCTTACAATCGTCGCCATCGGCGCGCCGGAGCCAATGCGGATCTTGCGGGCCTTGCTGATCGGCTCGGTGTAATAGCCATCGGGCACATTCCACAGGTCGGCCAGCGCCGCAATCGGCGCGCCATCTTTGTGGACGCGCGGCGCATCGGCGCGATACAGGCGGCCACGTTCCAGAAACACCACCGGCGACTGCGACCGCGATGCCTGAATCAGCAGACCCTTCGCATCGTATGGCGTCGCTGGACAAATGGTAATCAGGCCGGGCACAGTGGTAAACCACGGATCGCCCGCGCTCGAATGTCCGAACGCACCGCCGCCAGAGCCACTATCCGAGATCGGCCCGCCGCCACCGGAACCTGCCTTCATCCGCAGCAGCATCGGGCAGTTCCAGTCGCCGTAGGACTGATAGTAGATGCGCGCCGCCAGGCGAATCGTCTGCGTCGCGGACTGGTGGTAGTCCACGAACTGTATCTCGCCACAGCGGGCGCGGTCATCGGCCATACTGCATCCTGCCGCGATGCCCGCGATGAGCTGTTCATTTAACGCGCTGCTGATCGCCGTGCCCGGATAATCCTTCACCAGCTTCGCCGTCGCGTTGAACACGCCACCTGTCGCGCTGCCCACATCCTGCCCGAAGACGAAGAAACCGGGGTCGCGTTTGACGATCTCGACCAGCGCATCGTTGATCGCCTCGATCATCAGCGTCGGCTTCTTCGCGCCGCTTACCGGCTCTGGCGCATACGGCGGAATCGCGATCACCTTCTCCGTCACGCGGTCAGCAGGAACCACCGGCTCGGCCAGCACCTGCTCCTCGGCGGCGTCAATCTCGGCCTTCACCTCATCACGGATGCGCTCGACATCGGCCTCGTTGATGAGACCGCGCTCGATCAGCATCTGGCTCATACGTTTGACCGGATCTTTGGTGCGGGTGGTCTCTTCGATCTCTTCGCGTGTCCGGTAGCGGCGAATGTCGGTGCTGCTCGAATGCGCGTCCAGCAGGCCCGTATGCACGTGCATGAACGCGGGTCCCTCGCCATTGCGCAGCCGCTGCACGAGGCCGCGCGTGGTCTCATATACCTCGAACGGGTTGACGCCGTCCACATCTACGGCGATGGCATCCATCGCGCGCACCTGCGCGGTGAGGTCGCCAGCCCACTGCGCCTGTTGCTCGGTCATGATTGCCCAGTGGTTATTCCACACCGTTATCAGCACTGGCAGCTTATGCACGGTCGCCTGCCGCAGCAGCACGTTGAAGTCGTTAGTCGCCGCGCCGCCGTCGCCGGTGGAGAATGCGACCACCCGGCGGCTGCCGTCGCGCTTGAATGCCCAACCCACGCCGCCCGCGAATGGCGCAAGCCCCGACACCTCGCTGAAGGTGGGCATGATATGATGCTCGCGGCTGCTGTAGTGCGACGGCATGTTGCGCCCGCTGCACATCGGGTCGGTCACGCGCGAGTACGCGGCGCGCAGCACGCCCTTGATGTCGCCTGTCCGCTGGAGCCAGCCCGCCAGGTCGCGGTAGTAAAACGAGAGCCAGTCGTCATCCTCCATAGCAGCCACCATTGCGGCCATGGATTCATGCCCGGCGCAGCCAATGTAGAAGGGGAACTTGCCCTGTGTCTTGCGCGCCTTGAGGACATCGTTCATAGTTCGGGCGAGCACCATCGTGCGGTAGAGCGAGAGGGGATCCATGGTGCGGGCGCCAGTGCCCGCCGCCGCGGCGACATTCGTTGTCATCTGGGCAAACCTCCACGGTATGTTCTGTGCCGGCTGTTGCAATGTGCTGCGGATATGCAGGCCAGTGTGGCTATTGTCATGTACCATCGCAACCAGTACATCCAAACCATTATAGTGGTATGCCCATCCTTAGCGCAACCAACCACCGCAGAGTTGGCCATGCTTGGGGCGGGAACAGATGAGCAAAATCGGAGCCTTTGATGCATCTGGCGGCACTTGAGCAGATGTGGGATCTACCAGGCCCATGGCGCTTCAGCGAACTGGCGCAGGGAACGAACAATCTCGTGCGACGGGTAGATTCCCCTAGTGGACAGTATATTTTGCGCGTCTACAGCAACCACACCGACCCCGGCAGGCTGCGCTTCGAGCATACCATCCTCATATCCCTGCGCGCCGCCAGTCTGCCCTTCGCCGTGCCCGCGCCGCTGCCCACCCACACCGGCGAACTCTACGCGCGCATCAGATCTGAGGAGGGCGAGGCGCTGGCGACGCTCACGCCGCTCATCCCTGGCCAGTATCCAAAACGTGACAATCTTGAACAGGCAACGGCTGCGGGCGAGGCGCTGGCCTTGCTCGACATCGCGCTCGCCCAGATGGCGCTGCCCGATCCCGACGCAAGCGTGAGCTGGCGCTCCTATGGCGATCTGGCGCACTGCCACCCCCTCGTGCCCGATCCGCCAGCGGCGATTCGTGAGCTACCTCTAGCCGATGACGCGCGTCAACGACTGTTGAAAAGCTACGACGGGCTGATGGCGTGTATCCCCAACGTGTACGCGAAGCTGCCACAACAGCTTGCCCACGAAGACTACGGGCCAGACAACATCTTGATGGAGGGGCCGCGTGTGACCGGTGTGCTGGACTTCGAGTTCTGCGCGCGTGACCTGCGGGTGATGGATCTCACCGTTGCGCTGAGTTGGTGGCCAGTCGCACAGTTCGGCACAGGCGAAGAATGGCCGATCATCCGCGCGTTCATACAGGGCTATGCGCGCCATCTCACGCTGAGCGAAGACGAGATCGAAGCCATTCCCATGCTGTATCAGTTGCGAGCCTATACATCGCTGATCCACCGCCTGGGGCGCTATCGCCAGGGGCTAAGTCCGCTCGCGGCAGTCACGGACCGCGCCGAGGCAGCGCTCGAACGTGAGGACTGGCTGCGGGGAAACGGCGAGCAGTTCATGCGTACAGTGCGCGAAGCTATGCTGCATTGCTAACCATCATCTTCTCAGGGTTTCGCTGTGAGCGGCAGCCAGACGAAAAAGCGGGTTCCATCTGAGGTTGACTCGAATGATACATCACCGTGATGCCGGTCAACGACGATCCTCCTGACAATATCCAGCCCAAGCCCAGACCCCTTGCCCACCTCTTTCGTCGTAAAGAATGGATCGAAGATGCGGGAGGCCAGATCGGGGGGAATCCCAGGTCCCTGGTCGGCAATCTCAACCAGCACAGTTTGCCCGTCGCTCCGTGTCCGAATGCGAACCTGGCCGTGCCCGTCCATAGCGTCTATCGCATTGTCAATCAAGTTTGTCCAAACCTGATTTAACTCGCTTCCGTTAGCAAAGACGCGCGGCAGATTGTCCTCGTAGTCGCGAATGACCTCAACTCCCTCCCGGAGTTTGTAGCCGAGGATTACCAGGGTCTTTTCGATACCTTCATGAATATCAACCTCCTGTTCGGGCGAACGATCCATGTACGAATAGTCCTTGACCACGGAGACCAGCCGAGAGATCCGAGCAGTGGCGTCTTCGATTTGGTCCAGGAGATCCGTAACGAGTAGGGTGTCGGCCACCCAGTTGAAAGCACCGCTGCGATTGTTATCGCCTAGCGCATGTGCCGCTGTTTCCAACCAGGGAAGATCAAGGCCAGCGGCAACGAACGTAGGTGCGAGATCCCATGGGTTCGCAACATTATGCTCTTCCAGCCAACTCGCGATCTCCTCCTCTTGCCGCCCCGTCTCTATCGCGCTGAGCCGTGGTACGGCAGCGGAGTGGGCCACTGCCTCTGACTGGATCTGTAATACTGCCCGGACCTGCTCTGGCGTGAGTTCGCCTGTCGCGAGCCAGTCAACGAGTGCCAGCAGCCGACCCACTGCCGCCCGCATGTCAGCGGTGGCGCTCCTGGCGGCGGCAGCGGGATTGTTCAACTCGTGAGTCAACCCGGCAGCAAGTGTTCCCAATGAGATCAGGTGACCTCGTTCGCGCACCGTAACCTCGATGAACTCAAGAGTTTGAACGTAGCCATCGAGCAGATGCTTCGCCATAGGCAGCCATTCGTCCAGCAGGTGGCCAAAATCACTTGAGGCGAGTTGGAAGAAACGACTTGGCCGCAGCGTCTCTCCGGTAGCGCGATACCCACTGCTTTCGCCTGAGGCGGCAAATGCACGGATACCACCAGCATAGGTGCCGGGACGTGATAGCGTTGCGACGACGATCCGCTGGCCACCCACATGACGTGTGAGTTCCAGTTCTCCATCGAGCAACACCCAGAGGAAATCCGCTGGCTGGCCCTCGCGGAAGACGGTCTCCCCCGCTGGGAATGCGATTTCGGTGCCCAACTCCGCAAGGGCGTGGAGTTGCTCGTCAGAGAGCTTCTCGAAGAGGAAGGTGGACCGCAGATCGTCAATAAGCATTACATCTTGTCCAGATACTGATGCACCAGTTGCACGGCCATGGCTCCTTCGCCTACTGCCGAAGCAACCCGTTTCATCGAGGAACTGCGAGCGTCTCCAGCGACGAAGACTCCCGCTAGACTCGTCTCCAGTAGATACGGTTCGCGCGTGGCCGTCCAACGCGGGTGAGCGCCAGGGCGCAGAAGCTCAGCGCCAGACAGGATGAAGCCCTGCGCATCGCGCGCTACGGCTTCACCGATCCACTCGGTGTGCGGGTACGCGCCGATCAACACAAAGAGGAAGTTTGTTGGCACAACCTCATCACGTCCTGCGCTACGGTCGGCAATCGTGATGGTCTCCAGATGGGTGCTCCCGCCAACTGCCACCACTTCGCTCTGCACGCGCACGTGGATGGTCGGAATAGACCTGATCTGTTCGATCAAGTAATGCGACATGCTCTTTTCAAGCCGGTCGGCTCGCACTACCAGGGTGACGCTCCGTGCGAAGCGCGAGAAGTACACGGCTGCCTGACCGGCGGAGTTGGCTCCTCCGATGATGTAGACATCTTGATCGCGCGTGCGCTGCGCCTCCGCCACGCTGGCGCCGTAATATACGCCCTGCCCGACAAACTCCTCGAATCCTGGAGCTTCAAGGCGACGGTACGAAACGCCTGTGGCAATCAGAACGGTATGGCTGCTCAATTCAGCGCCGCTGCTCAGTCGCACGATCCTAGCCGGCCCGCGCGCCTCCAAGGCACAAGCCTCCTGCACGGTTATCATCTCAGCCCCGAAGCGGCGGGCTTGCGTAAGCGCTCTCCTGGCCAGCTCGGAGCCACTCACCCCAGCGGGGAATCCCAGATAGTTCTCGATGCGGGAGCTCTGTCCTGCTTGCCCCCCAGGCGCCTGCCGCTCAAGCAGGATCGTTCGCAGTCCCTCGGAGGCGCCATAGACCGCAGCGGCAAGACCTGCAGGCCCCGCTCCGATGATGGTCAGGTCGTAGAAGGGAAGCTCAGCGCGCGTCAAGAGGCCGATATTCGCCGCGAGATCTGCATTCGTTGGGGCTTCTAATACCGCACCCGACGTCGTTACGACGACTGGCAGCCGTTCGGGACTAGCAGACACACCAGAGGCGGTGAGCATCTCCTGCGCTTTCGCGTCGCTCTCCACGTCCAGCCAGAGAAACGGCACGTGGTTGCCGGCCAGCAGATCCTTCACTTCGTGCGAGCGGGCCGACCAGCGGTGACCAATCACCCGCACCCCCTCGAACGGTGGCTCGTAATGGGCAAGCCAATCGTCGAGGAGGTCATCGAGCACCGGATAGAGCTTCTCCTCTGGCGGATCCCAGGGCTTGAGGAGATAGTAGTCGAGGCCGACCGTGTTGATGGCACGAATAGCCACATCTATATCAGCGTAGGCCGTCAGGAGGACGCGCTTGGCATCGGGGAAAAACTCGATTGCCTGTTCAAGCAGGGCGACACCTGTCATTCCGGGCATACGATGATCGGCTAGAAGCAGAGCTGCCTCATCTCCGCTCAACTTTAGCTCACGCAGGGTTTCGAGCGCAGCGAGACCAGAATCGGCGCGCAGCACGCGGAAACGGTCGGCGTACTGTCGGCGCAGGGTACGTGTGATAGCCTGAGAAACCGCTGCATCGTCATCAACGGTCAGCAGAATCGGCTTGTTCATGATGAGTGCCTGGCGTCTAAGGAGGCGCAGACTAGAGGCTCTTGGCCCTGCAACGGGTCTGGGCCTCGAAAATGCCGCAGGAAAGGCTATGCCGAGTATATCACGGTAGGGCACGGATTGGCCCAGTGTTGACGCAAGCGAGGGCAGCGCCAAGGATAAGCTGGCTGCATGCGTACAGCGAGTGGATTGTGCGCGAGGCCAGGAGGAAATGCCTACACTACTCCACATTGCCATAGATGCCGCCGAGGCCCACCCGGAAACCACAGCGCTCGTAAAAGGCGGCGTGCTCTGGCAGGAAATCTACGTGGATGATCGTGATGCCAGCAGCCAGACAATGCTCGACTGCCCGCGCCACAAGCTGTCGCCCGATACCCTGGCGCTGCCAGTCTGGGTGAACGATCACATCCAGCAACACGGCATGGCGCACGCCATCGCTGAGCACGGCGCACCACGCGACGAGCGCGCCATCGGGGGCGCATCCTCCCACCGTGGCCCAGTAACCCATGAGCGCGGCGGGATAATCCGCATCTTGCCGGCCCCAGCCTACTGCCTGGCGCAGATCACCGATCTGCTCCGGCATGACAACCGGATTGAAGTTGAAGGTAACGAGAGTGGACGATGGTTGCATGTGGCGATCCTCATATCAATATTGGCCTAGTTCCAACCTAGAATACAGCACAAATGAGCAAAATATGCAGCAGGCGAGAGATACCCTTGACGTGCCACCCCAGAGCATGATATGCTCTTCACCAATGAAAGGAGGTGGTGTGCAGTGAGTGAACGTCAATGCTGCGCAGGCAGCACGAATGCTCTCCACACCGATTCCATGGGAGAGTACCGCTTCTAGTTTTGCGGTGAAATTTGTGCCTCACAGGTATGGCGTGGAGTCTGCCTGCGCGGGACGGACCGGGGAACGTGCTTCATGCTCGTCTCCGGTTCTTTTTTTCTCATCTGTGGCGCGCATGCATGCTGAACAGAGCTTCCGCTGGGCGCTCATCCTGGCATAGCCTCACGAGCCATCTAGGAGGCCGCACATATGAGTCAACATTCTGGCTCCAATGACAACGGCGCTGGCCGCGTGCTCGACACCGAAGCCGTGCGCGCCGGAGTCCGCGAGCTGCGCCTTGGCTCCCCGCTCCTCTACTTCCCCAGCATCAACTCCACCAACACCTATGCCGCCAGCCTCGCTCGCGGCGGCGCCACCGAGGGCACGCTGCTCGTCTCAGACGACCAGACCGCCGGACGCGGGCGTATCGGGCGCATATGGAAGTCGCTTCCTGGACAGCAACTGAGTTTCTCACTTGTCCTGCGCCCCGCCTTTCCGCCGCACTTCCTCGTCATGGCCAGTGCCCTGGCCGTCGCCGAAGCCATCACTGCCATCACCAGCCTGGAGACCGGCATCAAGTGGCCGAACGATGTACAGGTTGACGGCTATAAAATCTGCGGCATCCTCATCGAAACCAGCCCTGGATACGCCATACTTGGCATCGGCATCAACGTCAATGGCTCCCTGCGCGACGACCCAGAGTTGGCCGCCCGCGCAATCACCCTGGCCGATGCCGCCGGACACGACATTTCCCGCGAGGACCTGCTCATCGCCATCCTATGCCGCCTCGACACGCTTTACAGCTCTCTCACCAGCGGCGGCGACCCCGCCTGGCAAGGGCTGCGAAGCGATTGGCGTGCGCGGCTCGTTACCCTTGGTCGCCGCATCACACTGCTCCAGGGCGAACACACCGTCACGGGCCACGCAGAGGATGTAGACGCCAACGGCGCGCTGCTGCTCCGCCTCGATGGTGGCGTGCTCCAGACCGTCACCTGGGGCGACGTGCAATCCTGACACATGCTGGCGGTGCGCATTGCGGTCGCGCTTGACGCCGTCCTGTACACTAGCCTTGTGCATGGGTCCGCTTGTTACCGCGCTCACCAGTGGATGTGCGGCACGCTCCACACGCCAATGCAGAGAACATCAATCCAATAGCTCACCAATGGGGAAGGGCAGTCAGTATGAGCGACGACCAGCAAGTACAACAGGCGGCAGAGCAGCGCCGCCGCCTCGGACTCCCGGCCAATCTCGATCCGCGTCACCTCGACCCACGCAAGGCGCTCGACCCGGCAGCACTAGAGCGCGTGCTGAAAGCCCAGGCAGCGGCGCGCGCCCAGGCAACAGCAGCCACCACCGTGCTCATCGGCACGGTCATTACCCTGATTAGCTCGGCGTTCGCCTTCGTCGCCGCCCTCGCCTGGAACGACGCCATTACCAAGGGGCTGGACCGCTTTGTCGCGACGTTCTTTCCCAAACTGGCTGGCGCAGGCGCGAGGTTGGCGCTGATCCACGCCGTCGTGGTCACCGTCATCGCCGTCGTCGCCGTCGTCATCCTCAATCGCATCGCAAGTCGCTGGGTCAAGAAGTCGGCTATCGCTGGCCAGAACGAGCTGCTTTAGCAACTGAGCGTAACCTCCAACCAATCGGGCGCGTATCTCTTTTGAGGTGCGCGCCTGTCGCGTCTTGTTGCCATGCGCGCGACCCCAACAGCATAATGTGTACATGAGCGACGAGGCACGACATTTCTGTACTGCCGCTTCGCTGCTCAGCGTCAGGAGGTAAGGCCCAATGTCCACGACAGCGCGCGACCCAGCGCTGGATGCCGCTGGATGGGATGCCGACGACTATTACGCCGTCCTGGGCCTGCCACACGACGCCACGCGCGATGAGATTCGCTCGGCATTCCGCCGCCTCGCCATGCGCTGGCACCCCGACCACTTCGTCGCCACCACTGAAGACGAGCACGAACATGCCAGCCAGCGTATGCGCGCTCTGCTGCGCGCGCATCAGGTGCTAAGCGACCCCCTGCGCCGCCGCGAGTATGACCGCGCCCGCGCTACCGGCCAGCCCTATGTTGAGGGACATGTGTACGAGGTCCGCACCACGCCGCAAGCCCCTGCGTATCATCGCTACACGCCATCTTCCAGCGAACCATACGAATCGCCCGTCCATCCTCATGCGGCCCAGACTCCCGAGCCGCTGCGCTATGGCCACGGCAACACCAACCCTGTCGGCATCCTCTTTGGCATTCTCACCTCCATCCTCGCCATTGCCGTCCTGGGGCGCATCGTCAGTGAAGGCGTCAGCTCGCTGTTCGGCGCCTTCCTCGCCTTTCTGGTGCTGCTCGGCCTCGTTGGGCTGGCCGCGCTGTTCTTCAGCGAAGATTCGCCGATTACCCGCGCCGCTCGCAACTTCGTGGAAGCCGAGCCAGCGAATCTCCACGACCACGCGCCCGCCCATCCCCACCAACGTCCTGGCTACTACCACATTCCACATACCGACACCGAGCCGACCGAATTCGAGCGGCTGGTAGATCAGGCGCTGGCGTCGCTCCCGATAGAGTTCCAGAGCTACCTGGAGAACGTGGTGGTGCATGTCAAAGACGAGCCATCCGAAGACGAGCTACGCCGGATGAAGCTGCGCCCATGCAGCCTGCTGCTCGGCCTCTACGAAGGCGTTCCACTGATCCACCAGAGTGTCTATGGCGCCGGACCTGAAGTTGTCACCATCTTCCAGCGGTCCATAGAGGAGTACTGTGGCGGCGACCCGGAGCGCATTCGTCGGCAGGTGCGCGCTACGGTGCTCCACGAGCTGGCGCATCACTTCGGCATTGACCACGAGGATATGCCCGACTGGATCAAGTGAGAAAGTCCGCTGCTATGCCCTCCAATACGTACTCTTCGCTGTGGTTTCAGCTTTTCATGCCGTTGCAGACGGAAGATTCGACGCGGCAAGATATCGCCTTTCTCGCGCTGCAACTTCCGCAACCGCGCTATCAGCGCATCCTGGACCTGTGCTGTGGTTATGGTCGGCACGCTCTGCGGCTCGCTGAGCTGGGCTATCAGGTAATCGGCGTGGATCGCGATGCGGACGCTATTGCCGAGGCGAAGCGACAAGCCGTAGAGGCGGGCCAGGATGTTGGCTACGTGGTTGGCGACATGCGCGACCTGGATGCCCTACCGGGGACATTCGACGCGATTATCAATATGTGGCAGAGTTTCAGCTATTTCGATGACGCGACCAATGTCGAACTACTGCGTCAGATCGCCCGCAAGCTGACGCCTGGCGGGCGCTTCATCGTGGATATGTACAACCGTGACTACTTCGAGCGACACCAGGGCGACACCCAACAGGTCATCAATGGCGTGATCGTCGAATCACGCGGCTATATCGAAGGCAACCGCTGGCACTCGCTGCTGACCTATCGCGATGAGCATGGAGAGCGCGGCGAAGACCACATGGAGTGGCAGATCTTCACGCTGGACGAATTCGCCGCGCTGGCTGGCGTATGCGGTTTCGCGCCGCTGCTGGCCTGTGCATGGTCAGATGAGCAGCAGACGCCTTCGCCTGATGTCGCGCGGATGCAGATCGTATTGGAAAAGTGCTAGCGTTGGGCGTGCAGGTCAAACACTGCGCACCGAGCAGAGTGAACTGCCCGTCGTTTGACTTGCCAGTGGGCAGCGCATTGGGTCATCGTTCACGGCATAGACGGCAGTTCCATTACGGACAAGCACGCCATCTTTTCCCGCATCCGAGCCAGAGGCAACCCAGCCTCCGAAACTGACGCGCCCTCCCTCCAGGTGGACCGGCACATGCTGTACATCGGTGACTTCGAGAAACAGGTGATCGAAGGTCGCCGGGATGGAGAAGCCGGTATGCCCCTCGCTGCCAATGGCGTCGTTGGCGTCCACGGGCTGGCCCTGGTAGACGGCGACGCTCGCCAAATGCCAATAGGTGACCAGATATTGCGCGCCACTCGCCAGCCGCACGCGCTCGATCACATAGTTAGCGTCACCTGCGCAGCCGGGGTCGGCGCATGAGGCTGCGTTGGGCGAATACTGGGCAAAGACGATGACACCCGTGTCCACCGCACGCACCGTGCGGTCTGTGCCTGGCGCGACGAAATCCAGGCCGTCTCGCAGATCGCCTCGGCTAGTATAGTTGTGCGGACCAGTCTGATATGTCCACGTCGTGTCGCGCGCCCAGGGCAACTGGGCGAAGACGATGATGGGTGGGGGTGGATCGAGATAGGCACTTTTCACTGTCCATCCGGCGGGCAGCAGCGATGTCAATATCAGCGCGAGCGCCACTGCTACCCGATTCCGGCTGAGGAATCCACCCATCCACCGCAGCCACCCGCGCACTCGTTCCCCCTCCTGCTGCACCTCACCTGCACCTCACCTGCATGTCGCCATTATCAACCGCCTTCATAATACGACATGTCAGGCTGGTTCTCCCAGAAAGGACACGATCTCGCGCTCCAGCGCATCGGAGAGCACAATGGTGTAGTGGTTGGTATCGGGGATCTCGACTACCTGGCAATCAGCCATCTCGTGGCGCAGACGCTCTGCTTCGTCGGCGGCCAGCACGAAGCCGCGATCAGGCGCGAGTGTGCCCAGCGCCGCGCGCACGATCAGCGTGGGTTGCTTCACGAACGCGGGCAGCAACTCCGTTCGCAGCGCGCCAAGGGAAAACGACTCCTCTTCGATGACGTGCTTGGGTACGCGGGATGTGACCGTGCCGTCGGGGTGGACTTCGGCGTCGTAGCGGAAATACTCCTCCCAGAGCGTGTTCCACTGGAAGACCGGAAGCTGGCTCATCAGACCGAGATACGCATCGAGCGAGGGGAAGACTACACCCAGGCGGTTCACCGAGGCGGCGATGGCCTGCTGCGTGTCTTCGGGTATCTTGCCGCCCGCGTCAATCATCACTAGCTTGCGGACGCGCTGCGGATAGAGCGCAGCAGTGTAGACGCCAATCATCGCGCCGAGCGAGTGCCCGACAATATGCGCCTGCTGTGCGCCAAGCGCGTCGCAGAGGGTCAGCAGGTCGTGCGCGTGGAAGGGTATGGCGTAGCCATGCGGCGGCTTCGCGCTCAGCCCGCGCCCGCGCAGGTCAGGGGCCACAGCGTACCATCCCTGCTCGGCGAGCGCTGGGCCAAAGAGGGCGAACTCGCGGCAACTGGCTGTGAGACCGTGAACGAGCAGCACCACACGCTCTGGATTGCGTTCACCCCAGGTGACGTAATGCAGCGTCATGCCGCCGATACCGAGCGTATTCTCTTTGCCAGTGTCGTGCTGTCTCATATAGCCTGCGCTCCTCCTATCCATCATACACCTGACGCGCTCGTCAGGTATGGGACAAGTATAGCGAATATCGGCCATCCACGCAAATGCCAACGCGAATCTTCTGCACTAGATGGGCGCTTTTTTGAGACATTCGATGACGATGTTCACATCTGCGCCCATCGCCCTCATCCTTCCGCGCGCTCCGCATAGAATGCCGCGATGGCGCGGGCGTAGCTGGCGATGCTGGCGCACAGTTCCGGTGGCTCCAAGACCTCGACCTCCGCGCCCATCCCCAGGAGGTTGGTGCGTGCGCCCTCCATCGTCTGGAACATCAGCGGCAGGGTCGTCCAGCCTTCGCCGTCGGGCGGACCGGCCTGGGCGATCACATCATAGATGCTCTCGCCAAAGTAGTGGTGCAGGTTGGGCAGCAGGTCCGGAGCGACGCGCACCAGCACGGGATATTGCCCCCAGCTTGAGACGAATCGGCTGGCAGACGCGGCCCAGAAGCTCGCCAGGTCGAAGTCACCGGCGCGCTCGAAGCGCGCATCAGCCATCTCTGCCGCACGGATGCGCGAGACCCGGTAGACACGCGGCTCATTCCCGTCCGCGCCATTGTCGCTGCCAGCGTCGCCACTGCGCTCGGTCCGCGCTACCAGATACCAGATGCTCGCCTTTGCTACCAGCCCCAGCGGCTGCATCACGCGCTCCACCACTTCGCCATCACCGCGCCGGTAGGTCACGCGCACACAGCGGTCCTGCCAGAGGGCCTCTTGCAGCAGCCCCAGGAATGGCGTTTCCTCATCGGTATTGCCCCAGCCCGCTGCGTCCACGTGGATACGGCGGCGCGCGCGTTCGGCATCGGCGCGCAGCCGCGCGGGCAGCGCCGCCAGCAGCTTTAGCAGCGCGCCTTCCAATGCGCTGCCCATGCCCAGGTCCGCCAGCGGACGTGCTGCGCCGGAGAGGAAGAGCGTCCGTACCTCTAGTTCGCTCAGGCCGGTTAGGGTGGTGCGGTAGCCTTCGAGCAGGCCACAGCCGCCCGGCCCGCGCTCGGCGTAGACCGGCACGCCCGCTATCCCCAGTGCGCTCAGGTCGCGGTAGACGGTGCGCTCGGAGACTTCCAGGCGTTCGGCGAGTTCTCTGGCCGTGGTGCGCCCGCGCGCCTGCAAGATCAGCAGCAGAGAGAGCAGCCGGTCGGCGCGCATGTAGATTCCTCCCGCTCAGCAGCCATGTCATCCACCGCCACTTTATCATAGATTGTAGACAAATAATGTCAGGAAATGACGTGAGCGAAAGTCCGCAGGTGGCCTCAATTACTGCTATTCGCCTGTCTCACCCCGCCCGATGAAGTACCACGGCTTGACGGGGGCGTCGGTCAGGTCAGCCATGATGTGCTTGATCTGGGTGTAGTCTTCAAGCGCATAGGCGGACATGTCTTTGCCGAAGCCGCTCT
The DNA here is from genome assembly GCA_030167145.1 of Ktedonobacterales bacterium. Classification (GTDB taxonomy): domain Bacteria; phylum Chloroflexota; class Ktedonobacteria; order Ktedonobacterales; family JADMIN01; genus SMAG-U1939. The sequence continues at coordinate 4,520,565 of CP126532.1, forward strand.
GTTTGTAGCCACCATGCGGCATCTCTGAGGCGATGGCGACATGCTCGTTGATCCAGACAGTGCCGGATTGGATCTGCGCGGCGACGCGATTGGCGCGGAAGACATCGCGGGTCCAGACGGAAGCCGCCAGACCATAGTCGCAGTCGTTGGCCAGCCGCACCGCGTCAGCTTCGTCGTCAAAGGGCAGCAGGCAGAGCACCGGGCCGAAAATCTCTTGCTGGACGACTTCATCTTGCTGGCTGGCGGGGATGAGCACCGTCGGCTGATAGTAATAGCCATCTCGCAGTGGCGCGTCGGTGGGACGCGCGCCGCCGGTGAGCACGTCAGCGCCGGTGGCTTGCGCCCGTGCGATGAAGCCTTCGACACGTTCGCGCTGCTGAGCGGAGATCATCGGCCCCATCTCGGTCGCGGGGTCATCCGGCAGGCCGACGCGCACGCTCGAAACCACATCGAGCAGTCGTTTCTGGAAGTCGGCGAAGGCGTCACGCTGGCAGTAGATGCGGGTAGCAGCGGTGCAATCCTGGCCGGAGTTGATGTAGCCGCCCATGACGGCGCCATGTGCGGCGGCGTCGAGGTTGGCGTCGGCGAAGACGACGAATGGCGCTTTGCCGCCTAATTCCAGGTGCAAGCGTTTGACGGTGCCAGCGGCCAATTGCATGATGGATTTGCCGGTGGCGGTGTCGCCGGTGAGCGAGATCATGCGGACAGCGGGGTGGGTGCAGAGGACGTTGCCGATCTCCTCGCCACGCCCGGTGACGACAGTCAGCACACCCGGCGGCAGGCCCGCACGCTCGGCGAGATCGGCAAGCGCCAGTGCGGTGAGCGGCGTGATCGAGGCGGGCTTGAGGACGACGGTATTGCCGGTGGCCAGGGCAGGCATGATCTTCCAGATGGCCATGTTGAGCGGGTAGTTCCACGGCGCGATGGAGGCGACCACGCCGACCGGCTCGCGGCGGATGGTGCTCTGGTAGCCAGGCAGATATTCGGCCTGACCCAGCGTGTGAATCACGCGGCAGGCGCCCGCGAAGTAGCGCGCGTTGTCAATCGAGAAGGCGACATCGAAGTCGCGCGCCATGGTGATTGGCTTGCCGGTGTTGGCGCTCTCCATCTGCGCCAGCGGTTCGGCTTCCGCAGCCATGAGTTCGCAGAAGCGCATGAGTGTGTCGCTGCGCTGGCCGGGGGTCAGTCCGCTCCAGCGGCCATCGGCGAAGGTGTCGCGGGCGGCCAGAATTGCTGCTTCGACATCGCCCGCATCAGCCTGGGCCACTTCAGCGATCTGCTGACCCGTGGCGGGATTGAGCACGGCCATCCGTCTGCCGCCTCGCGCCTCGCGCCATGCGCCATTGATATAGAGTTGGTGCGCGGTCTGTTGCGCCAGCATATCGGCTACGGCCATCGTTCGCTCCTCATGTACTCATCGCCACGGCGGGCGGTTGAAACCGCGCCTTTGTGGCGTGCCGCCGCGAAACCCGCCGTCGCGGGTTCGGAACAGAATCAAGGTCAAGACAGCCCTCTGCTCGCGAAGAATCGAGAGCAGAGGGCTGGACGTGGCAGCGACTACCAGCGCGAGGTGACGACCTTGCGCTCGGTGTAGAAATGGATGCTGTCTTCGCCGGTGGCGTGCAGATCGCCGTAGAACGACTGTTTCCAGCCGGCGAAGGGGAACCAGGCCACTGGCGCGGGAACGCCGACGTTGACGCCGACCATGCCCGCTTCGATGCGCATCTGGAACTGGCGTGCAGCAGCGCCGCTGCTGGTGCAGATCACCGCCGCATTGCCGAACCGCGAGCCGTTGGCGGTGGTGATCGCTTCGTCCAGCGTCTCGGCTTCGAGGATGCTCAGCACAGGCCCGAAGATCTCTTCACGGGCGATGGTCATCTCTGGCGTGACGCCGGTGAAGATGCTGGGGCGCAGGAAGAAGCCATTGCCCGGCTGTTCAGGCTTGCCGTCGCGGCCATCCAGGGCCAGGGTTGCGCCTTCACGCACGCCAATCTCGATGTAGTTCTCGACGCGGGCGCTGTGGTCGGCGCGGATGACCGGCCCCATGTCGGTCGCGGAATCCAGCCCGGAGCCGACACGCATCGCCCGTGCGCGCTCGATCAGCTTCGGCACCAGTGTTTGCGCCGCCGTACCCACGGTTACTATCGTGCTACCGGCGAGGCAGCGTTCGCCCGCATTGCCGAAGGCTGAGGAGAGCACCAGATCCGCCGCACGGTCCTGGTCGGCGTCGGGCATGACAATAACGAAGTTCTTCGCGCCCGCCAATGCCTGCACGCGCTTGCCATGGGCGGCGGCGGTCTTATAGACGTACTCGGCGACGGGCTGGGAGCCAACGAATGAAATCGCTCGTACGCCTGGATCGGTCAGCAGTCCATTCACGGCGTCTTTCGCGCCATGGACGACATTTAGGACGCCTTTGGGCAGCCCGGCCTCAGTCCAGAGATCGGCCAGCATGTTGGCGCTGAGCGGGGTGCGCTCGGACGGCTTGTGGACGAAGGTATTGCCACAGACGATGGCGACGGGGGCCATCCAGAGCGGAATCATCGCCGGAAAGTTGAACGGCGAGATGCCGCCGACGACACCGATTGGGAAGCGCAGCATAGTGGTGTCTACGCCGCGACTGACATCTTGAAGCGAGCGCCCCTGAATGAGTGATGGCGCGCCACAGGCGAACTCGACGACTTCGATGCCGCGCCGCACCTCGCCCCAGGCTTCATTGTGCGTCTTCCCGTTCTCACGGACGACGGCGCGGGTGAGGTCTTCATGATGGGCGTCGAGCAGAATTTTCAAGCGGAAGAGCACCTGCGCCCGGTCGGTGACGGGCACATCGCGCCAGGTGCGGTAGGCTTCCTCGGCGCTGGCGACGGCCTTACGCACATCTTCGGCGGTGGAGAGCGGCACGAGGGCCATGTCTTCACCGGTGGCGGGGTCGGGCACAGGGAGCGTTTCAGCGGCTGCGGCTTCGACCCACTCGCCGTTGATGTAGTTTTTCAGGATGGTGGTATTGGTGGCAACGCCCATGCGTTTCTCCTTCTCTGTGATGGGCCAGGTGGCTCTATGCCTGGCCCGCTGGCACCGCAGTAAGTTCGCGGATGCCCGCCGCGAGCGTATCCAGCGCGGTATTCAGGTCGTCATCTGCGATCATCAGCGGCGGTTGGATGCGCGCGACATTGCCTTCGGTGCCGCCGACGCCGATCAGCACGCCATGCTCGCGGCAGTAGCGGCGCAGGTCCTTGGCCAGCGCGGCATCGGGCGTCTTGGCGGCGCGGTCGCGCACCAGCTCAACGCCGATCATCAGACCCAGGCCGCGCACATCGCCGATGGCGGGAAGTTCGGCTTGGAGCGCGCGCAGCCGTTGCTGCGCAGCGGCGCCTTTGCGTGCGGCTTGCCCCGGCAGGTCGTCGCGGAGCATGACTTCGACGTTGGCGAGTCCGGCGGCGCAGGCGACGGGATTGCCGCCGAAGGTGCTGAGGTGTTCGCCAGGGCGCAGCGAGTCAGCGATCTCTTCGCGGGCAATAGTGGCGGCGAGCGGGAAGCCGTCGCCGATGCCTTTGGCCATAACCAGAATGTCTGGCTCAACGCCAAAATGCTCGATGGCGAAGAGTTTGCCGGTGCGGCCAAAGCCGCTCTGCACCTCATCGGCGATGAGCAGGATGTTGTAGCGGTCGAGGATCTCTTTGACGCGGCGCAGATAGCTGGGCGGTGGGACGATCATGCCGCCTTCGCCCATCACTGGCTCGATGATGAAGGCCGCGACATCGCCGCTGGTGTGGAAGCGGATGGTGTCCTCGATGGCCTGAGCGGCGCGCTCCGCAACTACTTCGGGGTCATCGCCGAAGAGCGAGCGATAGGTGAACGGTGCAGGGGAGAAGGCGACGCCGCTACTGTAGGGACCGCCGTGGGTCTTACGACCCATATTGCCAGTGATGCTGAGCGTACCGAGTGAGCGCCCGTGGAAGCTGCGTTCCAGGGCGATGATCTCGCGCTTGCCGGTGAAGGCTTTGGCGAGTCGCAACGCCGCTTCGATGCCTTCAGCGCCGCTGTTGGAGAAGAAGGTCTTTTGCAGGCGATCCGGTGTGATTTCGGCGAGGCGTTCGGCCAGGTCGGCCACTGGCTCGACGTAGTAGGTGTATGAGCTACAGTGGATCAGCTTGTCAATCTGCCGCTTGGCGGCCTCACGAACTTCCGGGTTGCCGTGGCCCGCGTTGACGACGGCGATTCCGGAATAGCAGTCAATGTAGCGTTTGCCAGATTCATCGTAGACATAGGCGCCGTCGGCGTGCGTAACCACGAGTGGTTCGAAGCCAGCGATGCTGCTTGTGGTGACGTAGCGTGCGTACTTTTCACGTGTATCCATGGATACCTCCTTCTGTTGCCCGCCATTCTACGTGATTGTCATTTTGTGGCGAAAGTGTCGCCGCGTCAAATGTTTCGCGGCGTGAGTAGGCCAGACTGTCCTGATGGGTGGCAAGGGGTACCGGCTTTCGGCCATATGGGGGTGGCCGACTCGGCCATGAATGGCCGGAGCACGGGCGCGAAGGCATGAATGCCAGGGCATCCCGTAGCGAGGGGAGCGCAGAGTGGCCGAAATGGCCGATGTGCGCGTGGGTGGGGGCAAATGACAAGACATGATCGCAACTGACGGTAGATTTTTCGCCGTTTTCGCCGCAATTTCGGATATGTGTGGTGGCCGAAATGGCCGATAGTCGCACTCGCTGCTGAAGTATGGCGGTTGCCGAAGTTGCCGATTCTGCCGATTTGCATGGTGGTGTGAGGGGAAATGACGGGAAGTGGCTGATGATGTCCGGGAAATTTTCGCCGTTTTCGCCGCAATTTTGTATCGGCGGAGTTGCCGATGTGGCCGATGTGGCCGCAATGGCAGTTGCCGATTCTGCCGATATTTGCATGATGTGAATTGCTGGTGGCCGATGTGGCCGATATTTGCATGCGCGTATGGAGGGCGAATGGGCTGGTGCAGAAAGCTCTCGGCACGAATGCCGCCGGTACTTCCGTACAAGCGGATCGCGGAGTGGCCGATATGGCCGATTTTTGCGGATGGGTGGGGACGAATGACGGGTATTGACTGGACGTTGGGAGAGATTTTTCGCCGTTTTCGCCGCAATTTCGCGTTGTGTGCGCTCTCGGCCATGAATGGCCGGAGCAGAGGCGATGAGGAATGAATGCCCAGAGGCGCGCCCGTAGGGCGGTGGCCGGTGTGGCCGATAATCGCAGTTGCCAGAGTTGCCAGAGTTGCCGATTCTGCCGATTTTTGCATTTTGTGGAGTGCCACTGGCCGATATGGCCGATAGTGTACGCACATGCGCGTGTCCTTCGCAGTGGCGGATGGGTCGTATCTGGGTAGTGTAGCATGCGGAGCGGGTGGGAGTGGATGGTCACGTGGGGACAGATACGGTCGGGTGCGGACACGAGGAGATGGGGAGTTAAGGAGATGGGGATGAGGTGGGAGGCTGGTGAAAGAGGAGCAAATAGCGCAGTACAGACCCCGATTTCTGGCATTGTGTCGCGTTCGCTTTCTGGTACAATACAAGTCTACAGCTCGCTGCGAGAGCGAGGGGCCAACCTCGACGCGGGAGGATACAGGCAATGGGGCTTGCACTGATTGTTCATGGTGGCGCGGGGGCGATGGCGCGCGAGCGCTATGACGCGGCGCGCGAGGGCTGCCGTGAGGCAGCGGTGGCGGGCTGGCGCGTGCTGCGCGCGGGCGGGTCGGCGCTGGATGCGGTGGAGAAGGCGATCAGCGTGCTCGAAAACAATCCGGGATTCAATGCCGGGACGGGCGGCGTGCTGACGACGGATGGACGGGCGCAACTGGACGCGGGCATCATGGACGGCGAGACGCTGGATGCGGGCGCAATCGCGGGTGTGGAGCGCATCAAGAATCCGATTCAGGTTGCGCGCAGGGTACTCGCCAGCCCGCATGTGCTGCTGATCGGCGCGGGCGCGGAGAGCTTCGCCACGGATTCGGGCATTGCGCTATGTGATCCGAGCGAACTGGTGACCCCCGCGCAGTATGCGCGCTGGCAGCGCGGCTATGGCCTGGGCGATGATGTGAATGTGGGTGACCGGGTGGATGTGGGCGCGGGCCTGGGCGCGATTGACATGGAAGCGGAGCCAGGGACGCGGAATGGCGCGTATGCGGATGACGAGCCGGTTCATGCCGATGCGCACAAGCATGGCACGGTGGGGGCGGTGGCGGTGGATGCGCGCGGTGTGGTGGCGGCGGGGGCTTCGACGGGGGGAATCGCGGCCAAGCATCCAGGGCGGGTGGGCGATACGCCGATTGTGGGTGCGGGCTTCTATGCAGAAAATGGGCTGGGCGGCGTCTCCAGCACGGGACATGGCGAAGACTTCATCCGCCTGCTGCTGGCGCGGCGTGCGCTGGACTACATCGCGGCGGGCAGTTCGGCGCAGGCGGCGGCGACCAAAGCGATGCAACTGCTGAGCAGGCGGGTGGGTGGCAGCGGTGGGCTGATATTGCTGGATGGACAAGGCCGTGTCGGCTACGCCCGGAACTCGCCGACGATGGCGCACGCTTTCATCGTCGAGGGGATGGATGTGCCGTTCGCTGGGGTGTGAACAGAAACCTAACCCCAACAACGATAAAGCGCCGCCCTAGCCCTGCGAAAGCCTGGCACACAGCCAGGCCAGCAAAGGATAGAGCGGCGCTTCGGACCCCTTGGTGCCCTCCGCCGATGTCCGAGCCGCCACGCGCCGTATCAGCCGCCCGCGAGTTGTTCGCGCCGCGCGCTCAGCTTGGCCAGCGTATCTTCCGCCGCCGCCAGCGCCTCGCGCTCTTTCTGGACCACATCGGGCCGCGCACGTGCTACGAAGTTCGGATTGTCCAGCATCTTGCGCGAGCGTTCGATAACGCCGCGTGCCTGCTCCATCTCTGCCGCCAGTCGCGCTAGCTCTTTCTCCACGTCCAGCAGCCCCGCCAGCGGTAGGTAGATCTCCACCCCGCCCGCGACCAGCGCCATCGCCTGCTCTGGCTTGCTCGCCAGCGTCCGCTCGACCTTCGGCGGCTCGGTGCGCGCCAGTTGCTCGATCAGCGCGCTCTGCTTGCGCAGCGCCGCTGCCTTCGCCCCCGCGATGAGGATCACGCGCACGCGGCGGGAAGGCTCGACCTCCGCCTGTTTACGTGCGTCACGTATCCGCGTGATGATCTCTTGCAGCAGCGCGAACTCCTCTTCCGCCGCCGTCTCGCGCTGGCGATCTGCCGCCGTGCCAGGCTCCGGCCACGCCGCCAGCATCAACGCTTGCGCTGGCCGCTCGCCCTCCTCGGAACGGCTCGGACGTTGGCTCTCGCTCCGCTCGCCCTCCGGCGTATCGGCGTAGAGATGCTGCCACACTTCTTCGGTGACGAACGGCATGAACGGATGCAGCAGCCGCAGCGCGCGATCCAGCGTCGCCCGCAGGATGCCCGCCGTGCGCTCGCGCTGCGCCGCATCGCGCAACTGGCCCTTGGCGATCTCCAGATACCAGTCGCAGTACTCCGACCAGAAGAACTCGAAGATCTGGCGGCCGGCCTCGCCGAACTGGAACTCGCTCAGCAGCCGCGTCACCTCGACTGTCAGCCCCTGCGCCCGGCTCACGATCCAGCGGTCCGCCAGCGACTTCGGCTGCACCGCCTCCAACGCGGGAATCCCACCGCCTATACCCTCCGTCTGGCCGATGACGAAGCGCGCCGCGTTCCAAATCTTGTTGGCGAAGTTGCGATTGCCAGCGATGCGATTCATCGAGAGCTTGGTATCATTCCCCGGCGTGCTGCTCGTCGCCAGCGTGAAGCGCAGCGCGTCGGTGCCGTACTGGTCCATCACCTCCAGCGGGTCAATCACGTTGCCGAGCGACTTGCTCATCTTGCGGCCCTGCTCATCGCGGATCAGCCCGTGCAGATACACCGTCTCGAACGGCACGACGCCGAGGAAGTGGATGCCCGACATCGCCATGCGCGCTACCCAGAAGAAGATGATGTCGTAGCCTGTCTCCATCACCGTTGTCGGATAGAAGCGGCGTAGATCCGGCGTGTCATCCGGCCAGCCAAGCGTGCTGAACGGCCACAGCCACGAGCTAAACCACGTATCCAGCACGTCGGGATCCTGGTGGATCTCCGCGCTGCCGCAGTGCGCGCAGACAGCGGGATCCTCACGGGCGACGGTCATCTGGCCGCAGGTGTCGCAGTACCACGCCGGGATGCGATGCCCCCACCAGAGCTGGCGCGAGATGTTCCAGTCGCGGATGTTCTCCAGCCAGTCGGTGTAGGTCTTGCCGAAGCGTTCGGGCACGATGCGCATCTGGCCGTACTTCAGTGCGCCCAGCGCGGGCGTCGCTAGCGGCGTCATCTTCACGAACCACTGTGTGGAGATCAGCGGCTCGATGATCGTATGGCAGCGCGAGCAGTGCCCCAGCGGAATCTCGTAGTCTTCGGTCTTCGCCAACAGGCCCAGCCGCGCGAACTCCGCCACCACGCCCTCGCGCGCCTCGAAGCGGTCCTGCCCGGCGAACGTGCCCGCCTGATCGGTCATCTTGCCATCGAAGCCGATTACCTGGATGCGCTCTAAGCCGTGCCGATTGCCGATCTCGAAGTCGGTCGGGTCATGCGCGGGGGTCATCTTCACCGCGCCGGTACCGAAGTTCTTGTCCACGGCGGCATCGGCGACGATGGGAATGCGCCGCCCCATGATCGGCAGGATCACGTAGCGGCCCACGAAGTCGCGGTAACGGTCGTCATCGGGATTGACGGCGACGCCGGTATCACCCAGGATGGTTTCGGGGCGCGTCGTCGCGACGGTGATGTAGCGCGGCTCAGTCTCGCCCTCCGCCAGTTCCAGTGGGTAGCGCATGTAGTAGAGCTTGCCCGGCGTGTTGACCACCTCGACTTCCAGATCCGAGATGGAGCTCATACAGCGCGGACACCAGTTGATGATGCGCTCGCCGCGATACGCCAGCCCCTCTTCGTAGAGCCGCACGAACACCTCGCGCACCGCCCGCGCCAGCCCCTCGTCCAGCGTGAAGCGCTCGCGTTCCCAATCGGTGGAGACGCCCAGCCGCCGGTGCTGGTTCTGGATGCGGCTCTTATAGGCGCGTACCCACTGCCACACGCGCTCGACGAACGCCTCGCGTCCCATCTGCTGGCGGTCCAGTCCCTCCTTGGCGATCTCGCGCTCGACCACAGTCTGTGTGGCAATGCCCGCATGGTCCTCGCCGGGAACCCACAGCGTCTCGTCGCCGCGCATGCGGTGATAGCGGATCATGATGTCTTCGAGGGTTGCGGTGAGCGCGTGGCCCAAGTGCAGTGCGCCGGTCACGTTCGGCGGCGGCATGCTGATGACGAATCGCTTGCCAGTGCGGCTCTCTCGCGGCTTGAAGAAGCCAGAGCTTTCCCACCAGGCATAGAGCCGCCGCTCTGTCTCTTGGGGGTCATACGCCTTGGGAATCTGGTCGAGGCGGCGTTCGGTCGCCGGTTCAGTTGTCATGCTCTCATCACCTCTCACACCAATATCGTCATCAAGAGCACACGCCGTGCGCCCATTCGACGCTACACGAAACACGAAAAAAGCCTTCCCCGCCAAGGACGAGGGAAGGCTCGTGGTGCCACCTTGATTCGTGGCGCGCGCACATCCGCATGTGGACGGCGCGGCCACCTCTTGGGCGCGATAACGGGCGCTCCCCGCGCGGCGCTACATTCCCATCCACGGATGGGGGTTCACGTCGCGGGCGGCCAGGGCACTTCGGCTTCGCGGACCAAGGGGCGCTCGCAGCCAGTGGCGCTCCATCTCTTGCGGTCCGCCCTAACGCCTACTCCTCCTAGTCATTGCCAGTACGTCTAATAGACTCGTATCTCCCAGTCTACCCTATGCTCGCGCGCTATGTCAACCGAACGGCATATGCCCTTTCACTTTGATACAGTGCTTGGACTGCCGCATCCGCGAGAAGAGGGCTGCGGCGCATGGGCCTGACACATTGGCAAGGACCAGTTCAAGAGCCGTTCACAGGTGACCTGCACTAACGTGCGGGCTACGCACGATGTGCCATGCGTGCGACGGCGTCTGCGTCGTATCATCGTCTCGTGCAAGCCATGCCGTCGCGACAGATCTCGTGGGGGCACCGCCCGCGACGCATACGACACGCTCGCGAGGAGAAACGCAATGAGTGACTACTCGATTGTGAAGTTCCTGCATGTCAGTGGGGCCATTGGCTACTTCGTCGCTCTTGGCATCTTGCTCTTCGGGCTGGCGGCGCTCCGGCGCGCGCGGTCTGTCGAGCAGGTACGGATGCTCACCGAGCTTGTCGGGCGGGTGATACCTCTCTTCAACTTCAGCATCCTGCTCCTGCTGGCCGCCGGACTCTACATGACCTTCACTTTCTGGAGTCTTCAGACGGGCTGGATCGCTGTCGCCCTCGTGAGCCTGGTGGTCCTCGTGCCCGTCGCCGCGATGACCGTCCAATCTCGCATGCGTATCATCGCCCGGCTTGCGCACGAGGCGCCCGATGGGCCGCTGCCCCCAGAGGTCCTCGCGCGCACCCACGATCCGGTCTTACTGACCACACCGCAGACAGCGATGGCGCTGCTGCTGGGCATCGTCTTCCTGATGACCAACAAACCGTCGCTCCCTGTGGCGCTCCTCGTGATGGCGCTCGCGCTGCTCCTCGGGTTGGCTTCAAGCGTACTCGTGGTTCGTACAATGGGCGCCTTCAGCCAGGAGGTGGCCGCTGACGCAGCCCGCACCAGTGAGCCAGCGGGGTAGCTGACCAACCTGGCACTTCGTCAACGCGGCTGCATGCGAATCGCGCCATCCAAGCGGATCACCTCGCCGTTGAGCATCTCGTTCTCGATGATGTGGCGGGCGAGCGCGGCGTATTCGTCCGGGCGGCCCAGCCGCGAGGGGAAGGGCACCTGCTGCGCGAGGGATTGGCGCGCGGGTTCGGGCAGACCGGCCATCATGGGGGTGTCGAAGATGCCCGGCGCGATGGTCATCACCCGGATGCCGTTACGGGCGAACTCACGCGCGACGGGCAGCGTCATCGCGGCGACGCCGCCCTTGGATGCGCTGTAGGCGGCCTGGCCGATCTGGCCGTCAAAGGCGGCGACCGAAGCGGTGTTGACGATGACACCGCGCTCGCCAGCGGCATTCGGCTCGTTCTCGGCCATCGCTGCGCCCGCCAGCCGGATGACGTTGAAGGTGCCAATCAGGTTGACCTGGATCACTTTGGCGAAGGCGTCGAGCGGATGCGGGCCGTTCTTGCCGACGACGCGCTCGGCGATGGCGATGCCCGCGCAGTTGATCGCGCAGTTCAGCGCGCCGAATGTATCACGGGCGGTGTTGATGGCCTGGCGCACGCTGTCCTCGCTGGTCACGTCGGTCTGAGCGAAGCGCACGTTGCCGCCAAGCTCACTTGCGAGCGCTTCGCCGGTGGCCGCGTTCACGTCGGCGATGACCGCGCGGGCGCCCGCGCCCGCTAGCATGCGCACGCACGCCGCGCCCAGGCCGGAGCCTCCGCCGGTGACAAGAAACGCGCTGCCTTGAAGTTGCATAGTGGTATGTCTCCTTTGGCGATGAGATAAGGGCATCCGGCCTATGTTATACACCATGTCGCGAGGTGAATGGTATCAGAGAGGGGTATCAGAGGAAGGCGGGCAGCGGCATGAGCAGGGCAAAGGCCATGGTGGCGACGCCAACGGTCCAGCCCAGCAGCACCTGGCCGGGCGTGTGGCGCTTCAAGACGACGCGCGACCAGCCGACCAGCAGCGCCGCGATGGTGGCGATGACGGCGAGGCTGATATAGGGCACGGCGAGCCAGAGCAGTGTGGCGCTGGCAGCGGCGCCGGTGGCGTGCGCGCTGACCTTGTAGGTGAAGTTGATGAGACCGTTGACGACGTTGGCGAGCACCAGCGCGATGGCGGAGCGGGTGGCGACCGGCGGCGCGTTGATGTGCGTGTAGACGAAGGCGAGCAGCGCCATGCACGCGATGCCGAAGGGGTAGAGCAGATAGCGCTGGCGGCGGACGCTGACGTCCAGATCCGTCCACTTGTGGCGTAGCACTTGAATGCCCACGAGCAGGGCGATGGGCAGCGTGGTGAGCACTATGGCCAGCGCGAGGTCATCCAGTGTGGTGCTGAGGGACGATGAGGCCGTGTAGATGGCGATGCCGAGAACAACAAGGGGGAAGGCGATGGGGTGAATGATAGCTGACACCCAGCGGGCGACCTCATAGCGGGTCGTCATTTTTAGCTCCGAATTCTCCAGATGCATCGCTGCACTTTTCCTCCATGCCACGCATGCGCGGGGACGGCAAGTCGTCTCGGCCATTGTATGGGCCACAGAAAGGGCATGTCAATGTACCGACGACTATATCCAACGGATCATTGATGGATGATAAGTGCCGATCGCGCTAATTCGAGGTAGCCATATGTCGCGAAAGACGATGCGATGGCAGATAGCTATCCTATCGGCTCCATGCGTTTCACCTGGCTGAGCCGCGCGGCAAAGGCGAACACCGCCAGCAGGTCATCGCGTTCGAGGTCTTCGTAGTCGGCAAGAATCTCTTCTATCGTCATGCCCGAACTCAAGAGTTCTAAAAGCATCTCCACTGGATAGCGCAAGCCACGGACAACTGGCTTGCCATGGTCAATCGCCGGGTCCATGGTGATACGGTCGAGTAGCTCAGACATTGTCAGACCTTCACTCCAACGCCAGACACATTGGTCTGCCCTGGCGACATCATAGCCCGCTATATAGCTTCACATCCCCACGTACTTCGCATACACACTGCGGGCGACGGCGGGATCGTCGGTGCCCTTAATGATCGCGCGGGCATCGGGGAAGAGCGTCACATCGTAGTTATCCACACGCAGGCGCAGCAGGAAGCCGTTGCTGGCGACCTCGCCGATGGCGCGCAGCCGCTCCGCCAGGGCATCCAGGTCGAGCGTGCCCACGGTCCCGCGCGGCGGGCGCACCTGCACGGCGTTGCGGCCACAGAGCGAGACGCCGCTCTCGTCTATGGTGGCGTCGAGGTAGTCGTATTCGCCGCGACCACAGGCCGGGCAATCCTCCTGGCGCGGCAACTCGATGCGCTCGAAGGTGTTTTCCCACAGGTCCACCCAGGTCATGCCGCGCGCGAGCTTGTCGCTGCCCACCAGGAGCTTGAGCGCCTCGGTGGAGGCGATGCCGGCGATAGCGCCGACGATGCCATTGAGCACGCCCGCCGTGTCGCAGGTGGGCGTCGTGCCGGGGAGTGGGCGTTCGGGGAAGACGCAGCGCAAGCAGGCCGTATCGCGCGGCAGCACGTTCATCGTCACGCCGTAGCCCGCGATCACGCCACTATAGATCCATGGGACGCTTGCGCGCAGGCAGGCGTCGTTGAGCAGGTAGCGTGTTTCGAAGTTGTCGGTGCCATCCAGCACGAGGTCCATGCCGTCCAGCAGCGCCTCGATGTTGTCGGCGGTGACATCGGTCATCAGCGGCTCGACGGTGATCAGGCTGTTCACGCGGCTCAGCGTCTGGGCGGCGGCGATGGCTTTGGGCATGCCGCGGCGCACATCCTCTTCATCGAAGAGCACCTGTCGCTGAAGATTGTTGCCCTCGACGTAATCGCGGTCGGCGATGCGCAGATGGCCCACGCCCGCGCGGGCGAGATTGTTGGCGAGCACCGTGCCCAGCGCGCCGCAGCCGACAATCAGCACACGCCCGCGCGTGATGCGCTCCTGGCCATCGCGGCGAATGCCCGCGAAGAGCGTCTGGCGGGCGTAGCGTTCGCTCGCGCTGAGGCTGCGCTCAGCGTGTGGATCGGCGTGCAGGTTGGTTTGGAGGGGAAGAACGCGAGAATCGGCCATGGCGATAGCTCCTGTATCCACCCAACGGTACGGCCTGAGTATAGGATTTTTGGGTGTACAGGCCGGGACGCTGTTGATATGTTGTACTGTATCACAACAGACTCCATGACCCAAATGAACTGCTGAGAGCATCCGAAATAGCTGCTTGGCGCGTGGCGCGGGCTATGGTACAATAGTATCCATATCAACCACGCGGCGCGAGTATGAGGAACGCCATTCGGGCAGGCTGAAGGAACTGCAACGCCGGGGATAGCGTCTTAGAATATGCGGGCGGGGGCGGAACGGGTATCCTGGGGGGTGGCACATGTCTGGTTCGGCAGTGGAAAATCCGGAGAGCGGCGTGCGCTCTGCCTCCGGTGCGGTGGGTTCAGCGCAGAACAAAAAGGTGTTGGTGATTGACGATAATCCGACAATTGTTGAATTGATCCGGCATGCGGTGGGGCTACAGGGCAAGTATGACGTGGTGGTGGCCTATGACGGCGTGCAAGGGCTGGAGCGGTTCTATCACGAGCGGCCCGATTGCGTGATCGTAGACGTGAAGATGCCGCGCATGGACGGGTATCAGGTGGTGCGGTGCCTTCGCGGTGATAGCACTTCGGCGCATACGCCGCTCATTATTCTGAGCGCGATGTACGAGGAAGATGACCGGTTGACAGGTCTGCTTTCGGGTGTGGATGAGTATTTGCCCAAACCGTTCAAGCCCAGTGTGCTCTACGCCACACTGGAGCGCGTGATGCGGATCACGCCCGAAGAGCGCGAGCAGCGGATTCAGCAATTGGCCATTGCGGATAGCCCAAATAGTGGGGAGTCGTAACCTGGTTAGCTACTGCTCGTTACAGTAGACAAGGACGAGCGACTCAGAACAGATGTTCAGTGGGCCACTGGGGGTGCGGCGTGGCGGCGGAGAAGATGGTTGAGGGGCGTATGCGAACTCAGCAACTGCGGGTGCTGGTCGTCGAGAGCAACGCCACAGCGCGCGAGCGGTTACATTCGGCGCTGGGCGATGGCTATTCGCTGCGCTTCGTCAGCGGGTCGAGCGAGGCGCTGACGGAGTTGCGCGATAATCCACCAGACCTCCTGGTAAGTGAAGTTGATCTGCCGGATGGCGACGGCCTGCGCCTCTGCGAACAGGTGCGCTCGCTGCCCAAGGCGGAACACTTGCCGATTATGCTGGTGACGGAGCGGGGCAGCATTCAAGATAAGGTGGCGGGCTTCCAGGCGGGCGCCGATGATTACGTGGTGAAGCCGGTAGATGTGCGCTTATTCCATGCGCGCGTGCGCCTGCTCTATCGCATCAAGGGTCTGGAATCACCAGAGCGTGACCGCGCATCGTAAGCGCGCGTATCTAGCCGCGCGGGTGATGCAACGGAATACGCGGCCTGAGCTTCGTTTCGCCTCTCATCAGAACACTTTTCGCATAGCGCGACTCATAAGTTCCATTGCCTCTCGCACACCGCGCATACCGTACATCCACTATTCTGGACTTCACTTGCGCATATCCGCCAGAACTCGCGCCGAAATCCACACCGTGAATTTTCGCTCAGCTATTTACGCCTGCGAGCAGACATGCTACACTCCACATGCACCGCCTGCTATGGCTCTCGCGATTTGGCGCATTGTGAGGAGGATGGGTAATGGAGGAGCGGACACGGAGCGAAGAAGTCTTCCACGGCAAGCTGATTCGGGTGCGCGTGGATACGCTGCCAGAACCAATTGGCGGTACACAGCGGTACGAGATCGTCGAACATCCCGATGCGGTGGCGATTGTCGCCGCTCAGCCAACGGCGGTCAATGGCGGGCCTGATAACTTTCAGGTGCTGATGGTGCGCCAGCAACGGCCAGCCGTCGGCAAAGACCTGTGGGAGATTCCCGCCGGGCTGGTGAATCCCACTGATGGCGACCCCATGGTTACGGCTGCGCGCGAACTGCGCGAAGAGACCGGCTACGACGCCGACGTGTTGCAGATGCTGGCACGCGAGCTATCCTCACCGGGGTTTACTACCGAGGCCATCACCATCTTTCTGGCGACGGGCGTGCGCCCCGCGCCAGGGGCCATCGCCGGCCGCCCCACCGACACGACTGAGATCGAACATGTGCAGTGGGTGCCGCTGGACGATGCGCTGCGCGCCTGCCAGAGCGGCGAGATTGTGGATGGCAAAACGCTGCTTGGCCTCGCGCTCGCCGCAAACGCACTGAAGAAATCATCCGGTTCCGCAAAGGGAGATAGTGCCGTGGACCCAACCAACGCGCCCAATGGCGCACCGATACTCGCCGATGACGATAGTACGGTCGCTGCCGCAGCCGGGGGTGGCATCAAAGCTGATACGACGCTGAAGCTCGAAACGATGCTGATGAACGAATTCAACTACGTGAGCGTCACGGCCTACCAGGCGCAGGAAGATCGCACGCGCATGTTCAATCTCTATCTGCTGCTGATTGGCGTGGTCGCGTCTGCACTTGGCGCGATCTACCAGTTCGGCCAGCAGCACGGCAATGAGACGACTTCGTTGCGCGGACTGGTGGTGTTACTTTTGGCTCTCGGTGGTGTGCTTGGCTTTATCTTTCTCGTCAACCTGGTCAGGTTCCGTCAGGCGTGGCGCCAGAGCGCGATTGCGATGAACACCATCAAGGAGTTCTATATTGAGCAGTTCAGAGCGCCGTTCCCCGACGTGGAAAAAGCCTTCGGTTGGCGTTTGAACACTATTCCCGCTGGTGAAAAGCTCGGCAACCCGACTACCGTTGTCTGCACCACCGTTGTCGTTCTGGGAAGCATCTGCCTTGCTGGCGCCACCTATGAAGCCTATGATCCGTGGCTGCAACCACTCATCGGCTCATTCGCTGGAGCATGGGAAGCCATCTTGTTCGTTTTTTTCATCGCTGTTTTCCTTCAGATGCTCTTCTTTTTCGTCGAGTTGCGTCATGGTAAAGATCGGAAGGCGAAGGCCGAAGTTTCTGCTCGATTTGGCTCAAGCGTAGAGGTATCTAGGTGGGAGAACGGGCAGCGGCTCCCTCCGAAATCCAAATAGCGTCACTCCCGCTAATCCCAGGTGCGGGGCACAAAAAACGGCGAAGCGGGCCTATTCTTCCGGTTGATAGACAAACATGCAGTTCACGTGATCCATGCCGCATCATGGTAGCGCGGCAACGCTGATAAACTGACATACTGCGGGTACTTGACACCGAAAAGGAACGCCCACGATGTCTGTAGACTCCGGAAATCCTTCCAACAATCCTCTCGTGCCCCTTGAAAGCACTGTTGCTACCGAACTTCTCGATGCTCATCATGCCAAAGAGGGCGATCATCTCAACATTGAGGCGATGCTCGTAGAAGAATTCAAATATGCGCGTGAAACGGCGATGCAATCTAGCCAGGATCTGATGCGTATTTTTGACCGGTATCTCGTCCTGGTTGGTGGCGCGGCGGTGACATTTGTTGGAGCGACCTACCAATTAAATCAGATCGGAGCGAAGACTGATTTTCTGCCTCTTATCGCCGCATCAATGATGACAATTCTCGGATTTTTGGGCATTGTCTTCTTTATCGTCTTGATTCGGATTCGCCAATCTACACGCGAAAGTATGATTACCATGAGTGTGCTCAAGGAGCGCTACCTCCAGGAGTTTCCAGAGTACGCTCGATCTTTTCGTTGGCGTTTGACTACGGTTCCCGCTGGTGCGCGCGTGGGGGGTGTCGTATATCTGGTCTGCACAACCGTCGCGTTTGTTGATAGTTTGTGTTTCGGTGGTGGCGCATACCTACTGTATCAAGACAAACTCGGCGCCACTCTTCCCACCTTCATATCCTGGCAAGCGGAGTTATTCGCTGCAATTATTTGCGTTATCGCCCTTTCACTCCAACTCGTGTATTTCACATATGCGCTTAGCCGACGGCGTGGCAGCAAGATGATCTTGAAGGCCAACCAATTGAACTGGTAATGACCTGAGGCGTGGAAGGTGCTAGGCCATTATATCTTCCGCGCTTGCCTCTTCCGCACTCGCCTCTGCCATATTCGCGCCTTCCTCGCGCACGCGCGCCAGGATGCCTGTGCGGTCGCGCAGCGGCGCGCCGGAGCCACCGCGCCGCCACAGGGTCAATTCGGCGGCGATGGCCAGCGCGATCTCGTCGGGGGTGTGCTAGGGTGCATTTTGCGCAGGCGCCCAATGGACACGCGACTCGTGTTTCCCCACGCTATTGATAAATCGCTCATCCCCAGTCCAAAGCTCAATATCTTCCAGTTCGGCGAGTGCGAGATACATCATGTCATAGGCGCGCTGGGTTTTATGCGTCTTTGCTAGTTCCCATGCGCGCAGGTGCAGATCATCGCGATCAATCCGCGTAATTCTCAAATCATTGAAAGACGAAAACGCACGTTCTCCTTCTTCAGGCGTAAGCTTGCCTGTAGCAACACGCAAGCGAATGACCGAGGTGACTTCGGCATACAAAAGGGCAGGACCTACAACGTGTACACCCGTACTGGCCCAACTCGTCCATAGGCTTTCGGTATTGGGATCGCGCTCGTAGGGCAAGAGCAGATGCAACACAAGCGAGGCGTCCACGCAGAGTCGTATTTGGTTTGGCGCATTGTTCTGGAGTGCGGTAGGCATCAGGCGTGATTTCCCTGATGTGCAGACTGGTCGAGTTCGTTGAGCCGCCCGTCACGAACCATGTCCAGGTCGTCCTCCACCGAGCCAAAAGATAGGCCATCGGTGAGCAGCCGAGCGCGAATGCGTTCCCGCGCTTCTATCGTTCGGCGAACCGTCTCGACACTCAGTCCCTCCGTATGTGTCTTGCGCAAGACAGTGGGGAGCGCATCCAGAAGCTCAGTGCGCTCGTCATCAGTAAGCTGCGCGATTTCTTCTAGCATGCGATGTACACGTATACTTGCCATCATCAGTCTCCCTTGCCTGGTAGGTAATACCACCATTCGCTTGTGCCATACGGGTCTATCAGGCAGTGTCTCCGCACATGCTACCACAGATACCGCGCTCAGATAGCCGCCTCTTCCGCGCTCGCCTCTTCCTCTGCCATATTCGCGCCTTCCTCGCGCACGCGCGCCAGGATGCCTGTGCGGTCGCGCAGCGGCGCGCCGGAGCCACCGCGCCGCCACAGGGTCAATTCGGCGGCGATGGCCAGCGCGATCTCGTCGGGGGTTTCCGCGCCGAGGTCCAGCCCAATCGGCGCGGCCACTCGCGCCAGGTCGTCCGGGGCAACGCCTTCGCGCAGCAGTGTGCGGAAGATGACGCGCACTTTGCTCTGGCTGCCGATCATGCCGATATAGCCCGCAGTGGTTTCAAGCGCGGCGCGCAGCGCATCTTTATCAGTGCGGTGGCCACGCGTGACGATGACGATGGCCGATACGCTATCGGGGCGCTGCTCGCGCAGCAATTCGGCAATCTCGCCGGTCTTGGTGATGACGCTGCCAGGGGTGTGAGCCGCGCGCACAACCTCGGTGCGGTCGTCCAGCAAGGTGACACGCCAGCCGAGCGGAACCGCGAGCCGGGCCAAAGCCTGCGCGACATAGCCCGACCCAGCGACCAGCAAGCGTGGCTCAGGGCGTAGCGGCTCGGCGAAGATTTCCAGCGTCGCGCCGCAGCTTCCCACGCTCTCGCCGGTGTCGGGATCGAGGTGATAGGTGAGCAGTTCCGGCTCGCCCGCCGCCAGGATTCGCAATCCGTCTTCACGGGCGCGCGCATCTGTGGATGCGCCCTGGAGCGTGCCGGTGAGGCTGCCATTGCCGCGCACCAGCAGGCGTGTGCCTGGCGCACAAGGCGCGGCGCCATGGACGCGGACGACGGTTAGCAGCGCGACTGGCTCGCCGTGGGCGAGGGCGGCGGCAATCTCAGAGAACATGGCTAGCCTCCTACTTATCGCGATTCCGCACGCATCCGCACTCCATAACTTCCCTTTCTATAGTCTACCACCAGCGGCAATGCGTGTGGGTGGCCCGGATCACGCAAAGTGTGAGGTACGACCAGCACAGGAGACTACTGCGCGCATGGCTCATGCGTTATACTGAGTAGGCATGCGCTATCGAGAAGCGTGCGCTGTGATATGAAGCATGATAGCAGGCCGGGAAGCTGGCTGGCGGGAGAGAGAGACGGGGAATGCGGGAAGCGCTCAACTATCAAGCACGGAGGCGTGCGGTCCGGCTGGCGACGCTGGTGATCTGCGCGGCGGCGCTGGCGGTGACGTTCGCGGGCTGCAATCTCTTCGGCGGGTCTTCCAGCAGCTCGAACGACACCTCATCGGCGCTCACGAAAATACCGTGGTGCGATAAGCCATTCATTCAATTTGTAGATAGCACCTCTGCCTCGCAGACGCCGATCACCAATTGGGATGCGGTTAAAGGGGAGCTGGGCTTCACGCTGTACCTGCCGCCCTCGCTGCCCAAGGGCACGTGCCTGGTGCTGGCGGGTGGCAGCATCCACGATGCGATCTACGGCGCGCACGTGAGCATCACCTGGGATGTGCCCAACACCGGGCCGATCAGCCTTTCGGAGGCGCCGGTGCGCGGCCAGGGTAGTGTGGCGCTGCAATGCACGGCAAGCGCGCAGAACACGCAGACCAACGTTTGCCTGGGCACACACGACGGCACGAGCGTCACCATTGCCTCGCGTCAATCCACTGCTGACCTGCAAACGCTCTTCAAGTCGCTCCAGCCAAATCTGGATTGGGTACCGAGCGACACGAATCAACTGCTGGCGACGCCGTCCGCCACGGCGGGCAGCTAGCCCGCCCCTCGCATTACGCCTCGCCGAGCCAGGATTACCCGCAACAGATTGTCCTAGATCGTCAGCTTGCCGAAGACGATCAGCGCGACCACCACCAGTACGATGCCGCCGACGACGAACGGCTCGACGCGACTGCCGGAGTGGAAGCGCCAGTTGCGGTTGGGCGGGAAGCCGAAGCGCGTATGGTTGGGCCAGAGCCACGGCACGCCGCCATACGTGAGGCTGTCGGCAAGGATGTGCAGGAAATAGCCGAGCAGGAAGGCGATGAACACGACGCCCACACCCGACGCGAGCACCACGCCCGGAGCCACGCCGACGCCGAGCTTTTCGGCTACTGGCACATAACCCAGCCGGTAGAACACGAGGCCGAGCGCGTATTGCGCGGCCCAGACGATTGCGCCGACCATCGCCAGCCCAAGCAGACTGTGAAACAGAGTGCGATGTCCGGCGAGCTTCTGGATGCCCTTGCTGACGAATCCCGCGCGCTGGCCGATGGTGCTGCGCGCGTTATCTATGTCGGGCGTGAGCGCGCCCAGGGCTACCGCGCCATAGAAGACGGCCTTCAGCAGCACCACATCCGTAAACTGACGCGGGTCGCTGGTAAGGCTACCGCCAAGCAGCGATGCGCCGGTAATATGAAAGAGGCTGTCGGCGACAACGGCGCCCGCCAGCCCAAAGACTACGTGAGATGGAGCCTCCACCCCTACCCCCTTTATCCGAACGATTTGGCTCTATTCAGGAACAGCGACGTAGATATCGTCGCCCTCTACCCGCACGGCGTAGGATGGCACGTCGTCGCGCGCCGGGCCACGCAACACTTTGCCGGTACGCGCATCGAAGCGCGCCAGATGCACCGGACAGGTGAGCACGCAGCCCGCCAGTTCGCCATCCGAGAGCGCGCCGCCGATATGCGGACAATCGTCGCTGACGGCGTAGATCGCGCCATCCACGTTGGCCAGGCACACGAGCTGACCCGCAACCTCGACACGCGCCAGCGCGCCGGGTGGGATGTCGCGCACCCGCGCTACTTTGACGAACGCGCCAACGATTTCGCCCATATGCCTCTCTGCCCTCCTCACCGGCTGTGCTCGCATTCTACGCTACCCAGCGCGTGCGCTCAAGCGGCGGGAAGGAAGGGATAGTACCTTGGGCGCATGGGGATCGGACTGAGTATGTCTGCCCTTTAGCATAGCAATTTCGCGGCGACATCCGCGGGAGGTAAAATAAGGCGACCGTCGCGCGTCACGAGAATAGCGTACAGTGATGATGGCTAGCCTCCAGGTAGCGGCATATGTTGCCTGCGGGGTAAGCTCGAAGGAGCGTAGTTCCATGTCTGCCCAGCCACCCGCGCCACCCAGAACACACACATCAACGCGCCGGAAGAAATCCAGTAATCGTGAGGTTGTGCGGGCGCTTGTGGCCGTGGTCATCGTACTGATCTCCTCGGCCTCGTGCTGGGAGATCAGCAGGCTCATGGGCGCGCTCGACAGCAACGTTTATGACCCTTGCGCGTGCCCACAGGTGCTGCACGTCGCGCTGAATGGACATGGGGCCAGCGACATCACCACGCTCGACCCCAGCGCCGTCGGCGTCGCCGACGCGAACTCGCTTACCGCCGTCAATCTGGTCTTCGACAGCCTGGTGACGCTGGACGCCCATATGCAGGTTGTGCCGTGGGGCGCGAACAAGATCACCATCAGCCCCGATGGCCTGACCTATACGTTTCGCCTGCGTCCGGGGCAACATTTCTCAGATGGCGCGCCGATGCACACCGCCGACTATGCCTACACCTTGAACCGGACGCTGGATCCCTGCTATGCCGCGCCGTCCGCCGTGAGCATGCGGCTCTGGGCCATCAAAGACGCGCAGACCTACAACCAGCAGCGCTGTGTGAATGGGGTAATTTCGCCAGGGCCTCATCAGCGTGGCGCACCGATTTCGACACTGCTCGGCGATTCTATCGTGGCGGATGAAAAGGCCGCGACGCTGACGATCACGCTGGCGCGGCCCGCTGGAAACTTCCTTACGGTGCTGGCGACAGGCGCGGGATATGCGCTGGAACAGAGCGCCGTCACAGGGTCGGATCTGGGTCGTGACCAGGAATGGACCAACCAACTCGCCGCCAAGACCTCTCGCAAGCCGTTGGGACAGGGCGGCAGCGGTATGTTCTACATAGACCGCTGGGACCACCAGGGCAACCTGATCCTGAAGGCCAACCCACGCTGGTGGGGCGTGCGTGTGGGCAAAAAACCGATTCTGAGCGAAATAGATTTCAAGATCTATGCTGACCCAGCGGACGCCTACGCCGCCTACACCACCGGCGAGACTTACGGCTACCTCAGCGACGTTCCCGCGGACTATCTCGCCGATGCGCGGAAACTGGCGGATTTCCAGACTATGCCGTTGCTACAGGTGCAGGCGATCACGATGAACTGGCAGATCGCGCCCTTCGATAATCTCGACGCGCGGCAGGCGTTCTGCCTGGCGCTGAATCGCGACGCGCTCAACACCGCCGTCTTTGGCGGCGCGATGTTGCCAACCTGGCATCTCGTGCTGCAGGGGATGCCCGGCTACAATCCCGCGCTCACCGGCGTTGACGGCGTAACTGCGACGAGCGGCGATCTGGCGCGGGCGAGGGCGCACTGGGCGGCGTACAAGTGGTCGCTGCACGGCAAACCTATGCCCGCCCTGACGTTCACCTACGCGGCGCAAGAGCAGACCACCGATGCCACCGCCCAGGCATTCGCCAGCGCGGTCGTCGCGCAATGGAACGCGGCATTCCCCGACGCGCATCTGCGGGTGAAGATCATTCAGCAGCCGCCTGGAAGCACCGTTCAGACGGCGCAACTGGCCTACTCCACGCTCCTGGCGGACTATGCCGACCCCGATACGTTCCTGAGCCGGTTTGCCCAGGGCAATGACCCGCTGCTGAAGCAGGCCGAGGCGAGCGACGATCCCGCGACACGGCTGGCGCTCTTCCAGCCGGTGGAGCAGCGCATAGTACAGCAGGTGTCGGCCTGCGCGGTGGCGCAGGGGCAACGGTTCTTTCTGGTGCGTGGCTGGGCACGTGTTGATGGCGGCTCAGGCGGGTCCACATTACTGACGGAGAACGGCTTCGGCATCATCTCGAACGATGTCTGGTATCGCGTCTATCTTCAAGCGCATTGATCCGCGCGCATCTGCAACCGGTGTGGCGCATCAGGTGTTTCACCAGGGTAGAGCAGAGTAGAGCCATTGTGTGCTGGTTTGCCTCCCCTGCTGTAGTCGCAGAGCCAAGAGAAAGCGCGTTGCCTGATGCCCACAACGTTGATTCGCCTGCCCGGCCCGCTGGATATTCCCGCTTCGCTGGAGATGTTTCGTCGCGCGGGCGACGACGGCATTGACCGCTGGGACGGCGAACAGCTCGTGCGAACGCTCCAGGTATCGGGGCGGACGGTAGCCTATGCCTGCGCTGTCGCGGGGACGCTGATTGAGCCAGCGCTGACGCTGCGCGTCGAGGATGAACGGCATCTGCCGCACATCGAGCGCGCCGTGCGCGCCATGTTCTTCGCTGCGCCGCCAGCATTCGCCGCGCTGCTGACCGCCGATCCAGTGCTTGCGCGGCTGGACGCGCAGTATCCGGGGCTGCGGACGGTGCGCCAGTATGATCTCTGTGCCGCGCTGGTGCGTTGCATTAGCGCGCAGCAGGTGAATTTGCGCTGGGCGGCGACGACGCGCCGCCGTCTGGCCGAGACATTCGGCGAGCAGCATGTGGTAGATGGGCACACGGTCTATAGTCTCAATCCGGCGCGGCTGGCGAGCGCATCAGTGGAGGCGATTCGCGCGCTGCAATTTACGGTGCGCAAGGCGGAATATGTGATTGGCGCGGCGCGGGCGGTTACGGATGGCACGCTCGATATCGCCACGCTCGACACGCTGCCCGATGATGACGTGATCGCACGGCTCACAGACCTGCGCGGCATCGGACGCTGGAGCGCGGAGTGGATTCTCGCCCGCACCCTCGGACGTCCTCGCGTGGTGGCGGGTGATCTGGCGGTACGCAAAGCGGTGGGAGCGGCCTATCTGGGGCATTCGCTGCCACCCGAAGACGAGGTGCGCCGCGCGACAGCACATTGGGGCGCGTCGGCGGGCGTCGCGCAGACGCTGGTATTGCAAGGCTACAGTGGTGGTGCGCTGGCAACCTGACCAGCACATCCTGGCAGGCCCTCAACGTGCAATTTCGACGTAGTAGCTGGCTGGATTGACTGGATCAATCAATACTGTAATCGGCGAGCCAGCGGTATAACGGCGGGCGTCGTCCTCATCCTGGGGAACACTGCGAAAGGTGTGCAGCACACCTGTTTTTGGGTCCAACCACTCCGCTTCTATATACCAGTGATCCACATAGGTAGCGGGTTGCATGACGCCGGGCGTCGCCGGATTCATGGGCACGCCACCGCCCGTCTGATGCCGTTCATGCGTGACATTCGTTACCGTCGCCACCACGCGCGTTCCCGAATGTCGCAGCGTGCTGATTTCCTGACGCTGGAGTAGTGCCTGGGCAACGACTAAGCAGATGATGACAGCGATGAAAAGGAAGAAGAGGTCGAAGGGTTGTCCCACCCTTGTGCCGCCTTTCGTCGCGCTCCATGATGTAGATGATGATCAGCCTATCATTCTTTTGAGAATTTGCAATGCGTAGTGTGGGGTAGAGTACATCCCAGAAAATCTACTGAATGACCAAACGCATGCCGTCATGGGTAATGACGAGGGTTCGCGTCTATGTTCTCTTGTGTTGCGCGCAGTGATACGCTACAATGCGTACTGCTGATACGAAAGCTATAATCGCAACACGAGTGCAGTGACAGCGACCATCTGGAATCGCGCGGGATTCCCGTCAGGAGCGCTACGTGATTTGCCCACGCTGCGAGACGCACAACGTTCCTGGCGCTGACTATTGCGCACGCTGCGGCTGGCCGCTAGCGTCGCCCACGCCACCTGTTGATGCGAGTACGACACTGCCTGGCAGAGTGCCAGATTACTCGTCTCCTATCCCGCAATATCCACCAACTGTCGAAGAATCACGGCGTCTGCCTCGCGGCATGCCCTATCACGGCACAGGCGAAGCGGCGCGGGCGCAAGCTCGTTCCTCGACGGGCAGGATTGTCTTGGGCATCCTGATCGTTGTGGCGCTGCTGGTCGTGCTGGCCGCAAGCACTGGGCGACTGAATGGACTGTGG
Source organism: Ktedonobacterales bacterium (assembly GCA_030167145.1). Taxonomy (GTDB): domain Bacteria; phylum Chloroflexota; class Ktedonobacteria; order Ktedonobacterales; family JADMIN01; genus SMAG-U1939. The sequence continues at coordinate 4,546,368 of CP126532.1, forward strand.
CAGTCCGCGACGTCAGCGATTGCCCCAGGTGGTGGCGCGGGAGGTCCGGCAGCCGCCTTCACTTACACGCTAGACCAGGGTGATCCCAGCATCGTCCACTTTGACGCGAGCAGCTCTCGCGGTACGAATCTCGCCTATGCCTGGGATTTTGGCGACCAGAGCACACAATCCTCAGGTGATACGCTCACTCCGACACATCACTACGCTACGTCTGGCGCATATCGTGTCGCGCTGACCGTCACCGATGGCTCGCAGCGGCGCGCTACGACTGCGCACGAGATCACCATCACCACACCAGCAACAACGAATCCCTGCGACCAACTGGCTGAGTTTCGCAACGCGGGGACTGCTGACGCGGGGAGCGATTTCAGTGATGTCACATTCCCAGCCGATTCGGTGGGCTATGAGGCGAAAAACTACGTAGACGGCAGCTATACCTTTATCCTCTTACCCATCTGCTCTGGCGCCACGACCGTGCAAGACGTGCAATCGTATTTCGCGCAATCGTTGCCTGGGGTGGGCTGGTCTTCGTCAGATACCTATCCCTATCATGGAGACCCGACAGCGGCATGTGGAGATCCTTACTGCTGGGTTTCGCAAGCGGCGCAGGTACGCTATGCCTCGCTAGAAGATGTGCGCCAAAATGGTTCTGCTGTAACGTACTCGCTGCGACTTGGCGCTTTATCCAGCTAGCGCATTCTCGGTTTCTAGCGAGCGACTTGGACTCTCGGTGCGCATAGGATGCCCCTTGTAGAATATCGTATCGTCATGTATACTTGCTGCGTAATTGTCATCTGGTACTGTAAGCCCTGGCGGACAGTGTACCTTTGCATCACAAGAACACCTCGCTAACACTGCCGTCGCGACGACCAGTAGCACCCAGGAGGTACCGGCATGAACTGTCCTAATTGTCAGGCCCCGCTCGTCCCTGGCGCCACATTCTGCGTGCAATGCGGTACGCGCCTCGCGCCCGATGCGCCAGAGGCGGCGCCACCCACTCCCACCCCAGAGGTGGCGCCCACATACCCAGCTGCGCCTCCTCCGCCTCCGATGTCGGCGCCACCACCTCCGATGTCCGTGCCATTGTCCTATCAGCCGCAAACGTCTCCACCTGCACAACCAGCATACACTACTCCGCCGTCGCAGCCCTTCTACGGTCAGCCACCCGCGCCACCTGCACAACCAGCGTACACTACTCCACCATCGCAGCCGCTCTACGGCCAGCCGCCATCGCAGCCGCTCTACGGCCAGCCGCCATCGCAGCCGCCCTATGGCCAACCTGCGTACAGCGCGCCGCCATCGCAGCCGCTCTACACAACACCACCTTCACAACCAGTGTATGCGCCTCCGCCGTCGCAGCCGCTCTACAGCCAGCCAGCCGCGCCCTCACAACCTCTATTCAGCACGGTGTTCGGACCAGACGCCGACCCCATGGGCGCGCCAGCGGCCCCCTCCACGCCCTTGCAAGAGTACATGACGCGGAATCTGCCGCGCCAGTATGCCCTGAACAAGTGGTTTACCGCGCTACTCGGCGCTATCGCGGCGGTTATCAGCGGACTCATCCTCACCGCTCTGGCGCAATCACTGTGGGGCAATGCCATAAAGGGGCTGCTCGGGCTGGCTCCTACACCGGCGAGCATCAGTTCAACCCTGGATAGCTATGGGCAGGCGCTGCTTACCCCTGACCTGCTGAAGCTCTTCGCGATCGAGCATCACGTCCCATTGGTAATCAGCGCGAGCGTATCCGCAGGCGGCGGCCCGGTGAACGCTTCACTCGGCGGCGACGTAACCCTCAATCTGCCGCTGACTGGCCTGATCATCATACCCGCGCTGGCGCTGACCCTCGGTGGCTATGTTTCTGCCACCAGCGGATATACCCATCAGGCGCGCTATGCCATTGCGCGCGGCGCGCTCATTGCGCCCTTCTATGCTGTGGCGACGGCGATCCTCGCCGCAATGGGATCGAGCAGCATCAGCGGTGGCCTGCTGAGTGAATCAGGCTCGGTGACGATTGCGCCAGCAGTATTTCCCGCTATCATCTATGGATTGCTCTGGGGCGCCATCTTTGGCGCATTGGGTGGCTGGATTCACCATTCAGGCAGGACGTGGCTTTCATCGGCGGTTCAATCGCTTCAATCGGTCCAAACGCTCCAGCGCAAGCGCGCCGCGGGCGCCCTCGCAGGCGCGGTGGCGGCATATCTCTGTGGCGTGCTGCTGTTCATTGCGGCTGGTATTGGCGGCATCGCCTTTCTGCTCATCCACACCGCCGCCACGACCACAGTCAATGTCACACAGTTGCAGTCGGGCACGCAGGGCAATCCGGCGCTGATCGCATTCCTCGCCATTACGATGGCGCCGGTGCTGGCGGTGTGGGCGCTGGCGGTCGCCTCTGGCGCGCCGCTACAGACCTTCACCTCGATCCCCGGAGGCTCGGGCTCTTCCGGCACGACTTCGATTGGCCTCATTGGCACGCACCAGGCCATACCGGGTCTCCTCTGGCTCATCGTGCTGATTCCGGCCATCGCCTACATCGCTGGTGGGCGCATCGCGGCGCGGGTCGCGCAGGCTGATCGCCCGGATAGCGCATTCATCGCTGGCGCATTGATGGCGGTCCCATTGAGCATCATCACCGCCGCTGCCGCCTGGCTCACCTCGGTCAGCTTCGACATCAGCTTCCTCGGCCAGAGCGGCAGCGTGGGCTTCTCGCCGTCCATCGGCGGAACCTTCCTCGCGGTGCTCATTTTTGGGGCAGTCGTGGGCGGCATCGGCGGGGTCAGCTACCTGCGCGCGCCGGGTCTCGGAGAACTGCCGCGCATCGTACTGATACCCTTCCGGCCCATCGGCGCGGCACTCAACCCGCTGCTCGACCGGCTCACCGGCGCGCCCGCGGGCCAGCCACGCAGCGCGGCGCGGCGGTGGGTCTATGATGCCGTGCTGGCGGCAGTGATCCTGGGTGTCGCTACCATCGTGCTCAACATCATCAACACGCCGTTAGCGCCTAGCGCGCCCTTCTCGCTGCTCAGCGGGCTGGACCAGTGGGTCGGCGCGTTGCTCGGCGCACTGCCGATCTGCTACTTGATTGGCGCGCTCATAGTGCTATTCACTGGCTCCGCACAGTCTCCGGCGACTGTGGCAAGTGCGTCTGGGGGCATACCAGTGGCCGTGCCCGTGACCGCGCCCGGCAGCATCGCCTTCACCTACCCGCCAGCGCCTTTGGGGCAGATGCCCGGATATCCACCGCAAGGCGTGGGCGGCGACACTCCACAGCTACCAACATCCTGACGGTATCCGCGCGACGATCCACCTGGCCGCGCTGCTATTCCGCATGTGCCACGCATGAGCATCTATGGGATAGCAGGCGCGCCACCAGTGGCATAGAGGAGCTTTCATCAGATGTATTCGCCAGAACAACCAACCTATCCATCAGCGCCGCCCACGCTGCCCGCTCCGCCCGCACCCGCCAGTCCACCGCGCACTTACGGCTGGCTGCGGATGCTGGTGCTGATCGCGGCGATACTCGCGGTCGCCACCTTCTTGCCGACCACGCTGCCCTCCACGGCGGCGCGTGCCCGTGTCATTGCCTATCCCAAGCCGAAGATCAGCATCAACGCTCCGCAGGGCACCGTCCGTATGGGCGATCCCGTGCAGTTGAGCGTGACGACGCAATCCGGGCGCGATTTGACCTTCGTCTGGCAGTCCGATTCCGGGCAGCAAAAAGGCGCGTCGGTTACCTATACCTTCAGCAATTATGGACAGGAGGACATAACCGTTACGGCAACCGATCCCATCGGACAAACCGCCGAGGCGGACGCGACCATCTCCGTCATGCCGCCACCGCCGGTAGCCGCGTTCACCTATACCTTGAACTCCAGCTTCTACTACTATGACATGTCCTTCGACGCGAGTGGCTCGACCGGGGCAGACATCCGCCAGTATGCCTGGGATTTCGGCGACGGGTATCAAGACACGAGCTACGGGCCATCTGAGGACCATTACTACTACAGCACCGGCACCTACACCGTCACATTGACGGTGACGGACGGCGCGGGGCAGACCGCGACTACAACGCAGCAAGTCACGGTCGGCTAATCCGGCGCCTTCCGGCCATCTGATTTGTGCGGATCGTCTACTGGCGCACAGTAGGCGATCCGCGGCTCTTTTTTGACGACGTCAATCACCGGTGCGGGGTATGGATAAGTTGTCCGCTTGTCAGCATTCATTCCGCATTGTCCTGCTGCGGTGTGGCCTGAAGTCCCAGCGACAAAAATGAGGCTTCTGTGGCATCGCGCAGGATACGGACGAGCAGATGCAGTTCATCATTTGCCGCTGAGGGGACGGCGCAGGTCTGGGAATGGATCAGAGCGGGCAGGCTCCGAGTGGACATTGAACTCGTGCCGCTTCGAGACGTGGCAAGCGCCTGGACGCGCGCAGATGCCCATGGCAAGCGTATCGTCATCGTTCCCTGATGGCGGCGCAAAGAAACTGGAAAAGAAAGAGGACCGATGGCAAGCCTTGATGCTTGCCTCTGAGCGACGAGAGGCGTGGGGAGTATGGAGTATACTGATAGGCAAGATGCCTGGCAAGCTGCCGGGCAGTACATCCGCGCGACATCAACGACGATGGAGGCGAAAGAACATGAGCGTAAATACTCCACCTGCCACTCCGGCAAAGCGACGGCCCACCATCTACGAGGCCTACCTACGCACCGATGAACTCTTGGCATTGCAGACACCGCCCGAAGACCGCCTGCACCCCGACCAATTGACGTTTCAGGTGGTGCATCAGACCTTCGAGCTATGGTGGAAGATGACGGTTGAGATGTTCCAGCAGGCCGTTGCGCGGCTAGAGACTGGGCGCGCGGATGAGGCGGCGCAGGTGTTGCGGCGCGCGGTGTCGGCGCAGGGCGTGGTGATGCTGGCGTTGCGCCAGCTTGAATTCGTCGCTCCCGCCGACTTCCTGGTACTCCGCGCGGGACTTGGCAACGGCAGTGGCGCGGATTCGCCGGGCTTCAAAGCGATTCTGCGCACCGCGCCGGACCTCTGGGACGCCTTCGCCGCCGCTCTGGAAGACGCGCATATCTCGCTGGTGGACCTCTACGCCGACCCGCACGCCCACACGGCACTCTACGAATGCGCGGAGGCGTTGACCGACTTCGATGAGCAGTTCCATATCTTCCGCGCGGCGCATCTGAAGCTGGCGCAACGCAATCTGGGGCTGCGCGCCATCGGCACCGGCGGTACGCCGATGCCTGCGCTTGAGCGCACGCTGAGCGATCTGCTCTGGCTGCCACTCTGGGAGGCCCGCGACGCCCTGCTGGAGAAGGTGCAGCGCGAGACGGGCGTGGTCTATGGCGACGCGCCCATTTCGGGGCATGGGCACCCGTAAGGGCAGCATCATGGGCGGCGGCGCGCTCCCGAAGCTGACGGCGAGAGCCGGGGCGGTGTGGGCATCTTGCCAGCCGAGGAGGCTCCCGGTGGGAGGCCGCGCCGCCGGCGACGATAGGCCACGACACGCCAGATGACGATGCTGACGCCGACCACCAGCGCCAGACCGAGCAGTGTGGGCAATTCAGTGGCGGCAATCTCGATCTGTGGCAGCAGGCGCGTGCGCAGGCTCCAGCCGGAGGCATGCCGCTGCAAGTTGGCGGCAATGATGGTGACGAGGCCGAAGGCCGCCGTAAGGCTATAGTAGAGCAGAGCTATCTGGCGCTGGCTGAGGCCCAGCTTGGCGAGGCGCTGGTGCAGGTGCGAGCTATCATGCCGCAGCGGCGAGCGGCCACGGCGCAGCCGGTACATGATCACCCGGCCCATATCCAGAATCGGGATGCCCAGCAGCAGCATCATCATCGCTAGCTTCGCGCCGCCGACATTGGCCAGCATCGCCAGCGCCAGCCCCAGGAACATCGCGCCGCAATCGCCCATGAAGAGCCGCGCCGGATGCCAGTTCAGCGGTAGGAACCCCAGGGTGGCGCCTGCCAGCGCAGCGCAGAGAAACGCGGCAGTGTGCTGGCCGAGCATCCAGCTAATCGCCGCCATCACCAGCGCGGTGATCGCCACTACGCCGCCAGCCAGCCCGTCAGCGCCATCCACCCAGTTGATGGTGTTCATCATCCCCACGATCCAGAACCAGGTGAATGGGATAGCAATCCACAGCGGCAAGAAGATCTGGCCTTGACCGGAGCTGGCCAGCGGATTATGGATGACCTCTATCAGCGTGCCATGGGCCAGCGGGAACATGGCGATCAGCGCGGCAAGGGTCTGCACAGCGAGACGCAGCCAGGGCGATAAACCGCGCACATCGTCAATCGCCGTCACGCCAATAATCAACACCGCCGCCACCAGAAATCCGGCATAGACGTGCAATTCATAGGGGTTGGCTGGGCGCACGAACAGTGCTGAGACCACCAGGAATGACGCGAAGATGGCGAGACCGCCGAGCCGAGGCACCGATGGGGGGGCTGCGCGGCCCGCTTCCGCTCTGCCGAGCAGACCCCAGCGACGGCAGAGGCGCACGACGACCAGACTGAGCGCGAAGGTCAGCCCAGCCGCGCAGACGGCGCCCAGGATCAGCAGCGCGAGCGACGGTTTGGCCGAAGCGAGTTCGAGTGCACCCATCCGTGCCACATCTCCTTTGCATCAGTCTACGCACGGAACCGCCGCCATGTTGCCACAAGTCCTATTCGGTGGCTCTATCCGCCGTAGCGAGCATTTCCAGCGCATAGCGTGCCTCGGCGCGGACTGTCTCATCGGGGTCAGTGGCCGCAGCAGTGCTGAGAGCAGTGTGCGCCTCGGTGCCGCCGATACGCCCCAGCCCCCAGGCAGCATGGCCGCGCACCAGCGGCTCATCATGGCTGGCGAGCGCATGCGCCAGGGCGGGAATGGCGATGGGGTCGCCGATATTGCCGAGCGCGACACAGACGTTACGCAGCAGGCCACGCCGCTTGGCGCGCTTGATGGGGCTGCGGCGAAAGCGCTCACGGAACTCCTCCTCGGTGAGTGCGAGCAGCGGGATGAGCGCCGGGCTGGAGCCAACCGTGGCGCGCGGCTGAAACTCCAGGCGTGGGCGCGCGCCAAAACGCCCTGAGGCGTGGAGCCGCGTTTCCGCGACATGATTGACAGGGCAGACCTCCTGGCAAATGTCACAGCCAAAGATATGGCTGCCGACCAGCGGACGCAACTCATGTGGAATGCTACCGCGCAGTTCAATGGTGAGATACGAGATACAACGGCGATTATCGAGCACATAGGGCGCGATGATCGCGCCGGTGGGGCAGGCTTGCAGGCATAGCTCGCACTGGCCGCAGTTCGTTTGCAAGGGCTGATCTGGCTCCAGTTCGAGGCTTGTCACGATCTCCGAGAGAAACACCCACGATCCCCACTCCTTGGTCAGCAGCAGCGTATTCTTGCCATACCAGCCCAGGCCGGCGCGCTGGGCGACGGCGCGGTCCACCATGCGCCCGGTATCTACGAAGAGGATCGTTTTCTCGTCGCCGGGTGGGGCGAGCGTGCGGATCGCTGCGGCAAGGTGTTCCAGCCGGGCGCGAATGCTGTCGTGATAGTCGTCGCCCCAGGCGTAGCTGGAAACGCGACCATGTGGGTCACCACTGGTGGTCAGATCGCGCGGGGAATCGGTGAGATAAAAGGTGGCGAGCGAGATGACCGAACGCGCGGGTGGCAGCAGCGCACGTGGGTTGCACGAGACTTCGGCGCGAGCGGCGGTGAACCAATCCAATCCGCTCATCAATCCGGCGGCGATGCGTTCTTTAAGGGCGGCCTCCGCTTCGGGGAATGGTTCGGCGCTGGTAATACGCACCAGATCGAAACCAAGATCGTAGGCACGGTCCTTGATGTATTCAGTGGTAGACATACATACGCTGATTTCTGCCCTCCCATGCCATACGCCCCAGAGCGCGGATACCATAGTATACGCCGCGAGACTTCTGCGCGGCTGAGTAGGCATTTTTCCGGCACACAGCGCCTATTCGTACCAGGCGTGTTGCACTTTGAACCGCTGTGCTTCTATACTGCGACCACATCAGCGACGATTCAGATGGCATCGGCGAGGGGAGCATGGCGCGATGATTAACCCGAAAGACCGCGCAACCTTGAATCCGAAGCAGCGGGCAGAGCTAGCGGAGCGTGTGGAGAAGAAGCGCCGCGAACTGGGAGACCGCCCCGACATCAGCCAGGCGATGCGTAAACTTTCCGCGTCGAGTGGCCGTAACCCCATTGGCCCGCTGCCGAAGAAGCGTTCGACATTACTGACACTCATTCTGGGCGCGGTTGCGGCCGTGGTGATGCTGACGCTGCTGGTGACGGCCATCGCGGTGACGGCGGGTGGGTTCTGGTTGCAAAAGCAACTGAACGATCCTACGGCGACGGTGGACCAGTTCTACAGTGCGCTGCACCTGAAGGACTATCACTCGGCGTATTCGTACCTGTCACAGACAGCACAGCATCAACTCAGTGAATCGCAGTTCACGACCCTCTATTCCGGCTACGATCAATTGGGCGGCATCGTCCAGACCTACACGGTGAAGAACAGCGCGGTTAACGGCTCGACGGCCACGGTGAATATGGCGATTGTGCGGCGCGGCGACAGCAGCACCCAACAGGTTCAGACGCTGACGCTGACACAAGAGAATAGCAATTGGCGCATCTCCGCGATTGTCCTGGGCAATTCGGAGCCAGCGGCAACGCCAAGCTCGTGATGGCTCCGCTGTGAGCGGTTGTATTGAGCGAAGCGCCGGTTTGCGGACTGTGAACTGGCGCTTCGTCGCGTACCGTCTCATGTAACCATCACGATAGCCGGTGGAACAGCTACGCGGGCATCAGCGCCGACGCAGTGCGCGCGGCATGGACGAAGGCACGCATCTTCTCTGGGTCTTTGGCGTGGTGCGTTTCGATGCCGCTGCTCACATCCACGCCACGCGGCTGGGCAGCAGCCAGCGCGCCAGCCACATTCTCTGGCGCAAGGCCACCGGAGAGGATCACTGGCCAGCGTTCCGCCGCCCGGCGCGCTAGCTCCCAGTCGCCGGTCTCGCCGGTGCCGCCATATGCCCCGCTAGAAGAAGGGGTATCGAGCAGCAGAGCCGCCCCAGCCATCGCATAGGCGTCCAGCCGTTCCAGGTCGGCTTCCGCACGCAAGCGTATGGCTTTGATGATCTGGAAGCGTGTGCGTCGCTGCACCTCGGCACAATATTCGGGCGTCTCATCGCCGCTAAGTTGCACAGCCAGCAGCCCAGCGCGATAAGCAGTGGTGAGCAGTGATTCCAGTGGTTCGTTTACGAAGACGCCTACCGGCCAGACTATCCTCTCCATATCCATCGCTTCGTTGCGAATGGTGTCGCTGATTTCGCGCGCCTGTACGGCCGTGACACGCCGGTGCGGCGGAGCCTGGGGCGCGAAGACCAGCCCCATCGCGTTCGCGCCCAGTTCAGCGGCCAGCGCGCCCTGTTCTGGGGTCGCCAGTCCGCAGAGCTTAATGAACGGCCATTCAGCGCCACGGAAGAGGGCAGTCATCGCGCCGCTCGGAGCCGTCGCCAGTTCGCGCGCCATGGCCTGGGGGGCAGCCGCGCGCATCAGAGCCTCACCGACGAGAATGGCGTCCGCGCCCCACGCCCGCGCCCGCGCCGCGCCAAGCGCATCAGCGATGCCGCTCTCGGCGACGAATGTGCGGTCCGCTGGCACGAGTGGCCGCAGACGGCGCACGATGGCGGTATCTACAGCGAAGGTGCGCAGGTCGCGGCTGTTCACGCCGATGACCCGCGCGTCCGCCGCCAGCGCCCGCTGGACCTCTTCAGCGTTATGCGCCTCCACCAGCGCCTCCATGCCAAGGGAGCGAGTGAGCGCGAGCAGTTCGCGTAATGCCGCATCGTCGAGCAGCGCACAGATGAGCAGCAGCGCATCTGCCCCAGCGGCGCGCGACTCGTAGACTTGATACGGATCGAGGATGAAGTCTTTGCGCAGCACGGGCACGTCCACCGCCGCGCGCACGGCTCTGAGATGTTCGAGCGCGCCAAGGAAGAAGTGCGGTTCCGTCAGCACGCTGATCGCCGCCGCGCCGCCCGCCGCATACGCCCTCGCCTGCGCCACCGGGTCGAACGTCTCGACGAGCAACCCCTTCGAGGGCGATGCGCGCTTGACCTCGGCGATCAGCGCCGCCGCACGTTTGGGTGTCGGATGGATTGCTTCGCGAAACGGGCGTGGCGCGGGCGCGGCTGCGGCACGGGCACGCAACTCGTCCAGTGGCACGCGCGCCTGGCGTTCGGCAAGGTCGCGCTGGGTCGCCGCGACGATGCGTTCGAGAAATGTCTCAGCCATGATCCCCACCTAATCCTCGCCCGCTTCACTCTCGCCCGTTGAGGAGAGATATCCATGCAAGAAGCGCATATTCCACCTATATGTCTCAGAACCATCCCACGCCGCATAAGCCGTCGGAACCGGCTGCCGAATCAGCTCGTCCGCCGATGTGCCAGCCCGCATCGCATCTCGTACCGCCGCGAGGGAATCCCTGATATACTGGCGCACCCGCGCGCAATCTTCCAATGTGCCCACCGGCCCATGCCCCGGCACGAGCGTCCGCAGGTCCAGCGTTTCGACGTGATCCAGAATCCGTATCCATTCTTCGGGATCGCCGTCGCCCATCCACGGGTGCGACTTCACGAACAGCAGGTCGCCCATCACGGCTACATGGTCATCAGGCAGATACAAGAAGGCGTCGCTATGGGTATGCCCGCCGCCGATAGTGAGAAACTCCACGCGCCGCTGTGCTCCCTGAAGCACGATACTGGTGTCGAAGGTCAGCGTGGGCAGGGGCAGGCGCAGCGCGGGCAGCGCGGCATCGAACAGTCGCCAGGTCGCCAGATCGGCGGCGAGGGCGCGTTTGCGCGCCTCATCCTGTTCGCCCGCTAACTCCTCTTCTTGCTTGCGCAGTTGCTCAGCGCCTTTCTCTGGGTGCGCCTGGCCGCGTTCGATGTCATGCAGTGTGCGCTCAGCCATCAATTCGCGTGTGCGGCGGGTGGCGACGATCACCGCGTCCGCGAAGACCTGATTGCCCTGCACGTGGTCGCCGTGAAAGTGGGTATTGAGTACATAGCGCACCAGACGCCCAGTAAGCTGCTCCGCCGCCGCGCGCAGGTCGTCCGCTGCCTGGGGGGTGAGCATCGTATCGAGGACCAGAGTGCTATCGCCCAGGTCTACGATAGCGGCATTGCCCATTGCGCCAGCGCCCTCGATGGCGATGGCTGCGTAAACGCCCTCGGCCACGCGCTCCAGGCGAAAATGCCGCAACACGGGCATATCCTTCGGCTCTGCATACATCTCGCACACCATCCCTTTCTTGCTCTCGCACTTATGCCGTAACCGGCGCAAGGGCGCGCGTCATGGCGATCAATGCGTCCAGTGTGGTGATGCACTTGCCCGCGCTGAGCACATCCCGCGCCTGACGCACACCGTCGCGGATCGTGTCCGCGCGGCCCGTCACATAGAGCGCCGCCCCCGCGTTGAGCGCCACCATCTCGCCGATAGCGCCATTCTGTTCGCCCTTGAGCACGCTGCGCATCACGGCGGCATTGTGCTGGGCGTCTCCGCCGCGCACCTGCTCGCGCTCGCGCAGTGGCAGGCCCATCTCGTCCGGCGTCACAATATATTCACGAATGTCGCCCGCATCGCCGCGCACCTCGCACACATGCGTGGGCGCGCTCAGCGATAGCTCATCCACGCCGTCATCGCCATGCACGATCAGCGCGCGGGCGCAGCCCAGTCGCAGCAGCGCCTCGCCCATCAGCGGCAGCAGCGCGCCATCGGCGACGCCCAGCACCTGATAGCGCGCGCCCGCCGGATTGGTGAGCGGACCTAGGATATTGAAGACAGTGCGAATACCGATCTCGCGGCGTGTCGGGCCGACGTGGCGCATCGCGGGGTGGTAGGCGGGCGCGAACATGAAGCCGAAGCCGACCTGCTCGACACACGCCGCTACCTGCTCTGGGCCAAGCTCCAGTTTGACGCCCAAGGATTCCAGCACGTCGGCGCTGCCGCAATGGCTGGTGGCGGCGCGGTTGCCGTGCTTCGCCACTGGCTGGCCGAGCGCGGCGACGACCACTCCCGCCGCCGTGGAGACGTTGAAGGTGCCGGAGGCGTCGCCGCCGGTGCCGCAGGTATCTACCGCCTGGATATGCGAAGGAAGAGGCACGCGCAGCGCTTTCTCGCGCATCACCCGTGCGAGCCCCGTCACCTCGTCCACCGTCTCGCCCTTCAGGCGCAGCGCGGTCAGAAATGCGCCAAGCTGGGATGGCGTGGCCGTGCCACTCATCATTTCGTCCATTGCAGCAGCGGCTTCGCTCTCGCTTAAAGAGCCGCCCGCCACTAGTTGCGTAATCGCTTCGCGGATCATCGAATATCCTCCAGTGTCATGAGGCCGGCGCGGCGGCGATTGGGCGTCCGCCGGACGCCCCTACGGATGCCCGCATAGTCAGGAAGTTGCGCAGCAAATCTTTGCCGTGGTGGGTCAGGATGGATTCCGGATGGAATTGCACGCCGGTGATGGGATAGTCGCGATGGCGCAAGCCCATGATGAGACCATCCACCGTCTCCGCCGTGATTTCAAGCGTAGGCGGCAGCGTCTCGCGCTCGACGATCAGACTGTGATAGCGCGTCGCCTCGAAGGGGCTGGGCAACCCCGCCAGCACGCCTGCGCCGTCGTGAAATACATGCGCCGTCTTGCCGTGAACTGGCTCCGGCGCGCGCACAACGCGCCCGCAGTAGACCGCGGCGATGCACTGGTGGCCCAGGCAGACGCCCAGCAACGGCACAGACGGCCCCAGCCGTTCGATGAGCGCGCACGAGATGCCCGCTTCGCGCGGCGTACAAGGGCCGGGGGAGATGACGATATGCGACGGGGCGAGCGCCTCAGCCTCGGCCACGGTCAGCGCATCGTTGCGGCGAACCAGCACATCAGCGCCCAATTCGGCGAGATACTGGTACAGGTTGTAGGTAAAGCTATCGTAGTTATCTAAAAGCAGCAACATCAGGCTTCACCTCCTCCTTGCGCCCTTCCGCCGGACGAGGCGGGCCGCGCCCCTACAGTTCGCGCTTCGGCGGCATCCAGCGCGCGCAGCACCGCACTCAGCTTGTTCTCGGTCTCCTGATATTCGGCGTCCGGTTGTGAGTCGGCAACGATGCCGCCGCCCGCCTGGGCATAGGCGATGCCGTCTTTGACAACCAGCGTGCGGATAGCGATGCAGGTATCGAGCGCGCCATCGTAGCCAAAGTGGCCGACCGCCCCGGCGTAAATCCCGCGCCGCTGCCCCTCTAGCTCGGCGATAATCTGCATCGCGCGCACCTTCGGCGCGCCGGAGACGGTGCCCGCCGGGAAGCCCGCCCGCAGCGCGTCATAGGCCGTCAGCCCCGCGCGGAGCCGCCCCGTGACGTGCGAGACCAGGTGCATCACATGCGAGTAGCGCTCCACGTCCAGAAACTGCGTCACCCGCACACTGCCTGGCTCACTGACCCTCCCCACATCGTTACGCCCCAGATCCACCAGCATCACGTGCTCGGCGCGCTCCTTCTCGTCGGCGCGCAATTCCGCTTCCAGCGCGGCATCGCGCGCCGGGTCGGCATCGCGGCGTCGGGTACCCGCGATAGGGTGTACGGCGACCTCGCCATCTTCAACGCGAACCAGCAATTCAGGCGATGCGCCCACCACGGCAAAGTCATCAAGCGCAAGATAGAACATGTACGGCGACGGATTGATCGAACGCAGCGCGCGATAGATCGCGAAGGGATGCGCACTGGTAGGCCGCGCGACCCGCCGCGACGGCACCACCTGGAAGCAGTCGCCCGCGCTGATGTAGTCCTTGATGCGCGCAACGGCGGAAGTGTACCAGCCCGCGTCATCGGCGGCAGGCGCATCAGCGCCACTGGCGACGGCAACCCCGCGCCGATGTTTGGCCGTCCCGACCGGGAAGGGACGGCGTGGCACCGGCCCGGCGAGCCGCCGCGCCATCGCATCGAGCCGCGCGTGCGCCGCATCACGAGCGCGCTGCTCATCGCCATCCGTTGCGGTCAGATCGGCATAGGTGAGCAATTGCGCGGTATGACGCACATGATCGAAAATCAGCAGGGTGTCGCTGAAGCAGAAAACGGCCTCCGGCAGCCCCAGCGGGTCGCTAGCGGGAATCGGCGCGGACGGTTCGAAGCGTGCGGCAGCCTCATAGGCGAGGTAGCCCACCGCGCCGCCAGAGAAGCGCGGCAGCCCCGGCACACGCGCGACGGGACGGCGCTCCAACTCGGCGCGCACGGCTTCGAGCGGATCGGCGCAGGGGACGCGCTCAACTGTGTCCGCACGTTCACCCGCCAGCCAATGATACTCTGCTATGCCGTCGCGCACGCGCAGCACCAGGTAGGGGTCCGTGCCAGCGAATGAGTAGCGCGCCAGCCGTTCGCCACCCTCCACACTTTCAAGCAAATAGCTATAGCGACCACGTGCAAGCTTGAGAAAGGCTGACACGGGCGTTTCCAGGTCGGCGGGAATCTCGCGCCACACCGGCACGAGCGCCCCACGGCGCTCATCTGCGGTGAGCGGAACCGTTTCGTTGCCTCGTGCTGGTGCGGTCATGTAGATACTCCTAACTTGGCTCTCGGTAGCGGAAGGTACGGATGGCAAGCCGTTACAGCAAGCCAACCCGTTCTTTGGCGAGCTTCAGCATTGCCTCCGCGCGCGGACGCACCTGCTCCGCGCCCTGCGCCAGCAGGCGGTCGAGTTCGGCGGGATCGGCGGTGATCTCCGTATAGCGCTGCTGTACCGGCTCCAGCGTGGCGACGACAAGGTCGGCCAGAGCGGCCTTGAACTCTTTGTAGCCCTTGCCCGCAAACTCCGCCTCGATCTGCTCGCGCGTCTCGCCGCCGAGCGCCTGATAGATCGTCAGCAGGTTGAAGATACCTGGACGATTCTCGTCGAAGACGATGGTGCGCTCAGAATCGGTGGTGGCGCGGGCGATCTTCTTGCGAATCGCCGTGGGCGGATCAACTAAGCTGATATACGACGCTTCGGCGCCGCTCTTGCTCATCTTCTTCGCTGGATCGTCGAGCGCCATGATCCGTGCGCCGACCTCGCGGATGCGCGCCTTCGGCTCTACGAACGTCTCGCCGAAACGGAAGTTGAACGTATTGGCGATATCGCGCGTCAGCTCGACATGCTGCACCTGATCGTCGCCGACCGGGACCACATCGGTCTGATAGAGCAGAATGTCCGCGGCCATTAGCACGGGATAGACGTAGAGACCGGCGCTGACGGACTCACGATCTTCGCCCGCTTTGACCTTGAACTGGGTCATGCGGTTCAGCCAACCGGTTGGCGTCACGCAGTTGAGAATCCACGCCAGTTCCGCGTGCGCGGAGACGTGCGACTGCACGAAGAGCACGCTGCGCTTGGGGTCAATGCCGCTGGCGAAGAGCAGCGCGGCGAGTTGGCGGGTATTGGCGCGCAGTTCCGCTGGATCCTGCGGCACGGTGATGGCGTGCAGGTCTACGACGCAGAAGATGTTGTCATAGATGTCCTGCTCGGCGACCCAGTTGCGAATTGCCCCAATATAGTTGCCCAGCGTCGGCGTGCCCGATGGCGCAATGCCGGAAAAGACGCGCTCGCGGCGCGGCTCCGCAGCCTGCT
Source organism: Ktedonobacterales bacterium (assembly GCA_030167145.1). Taxonomy (GTDB): domain Bacteria; phylum Chloroflexota; class Ktedonobacteria; order Ktedonobacterales; family JADMIN01; genus SMAG-U1939. The sequence goes on from CP126532.1 coordinate 4,562,034, forward strand.
TGGCCGTGGCGGGTTTGGCCCGCGATGCTTTGGTTGGCGCAGTCATGTCACTCTCCCTTCTGAAGAAACAAGGCAAACAAAAACGCCGCTCATCCGCGAGGGACGAGAGGCGTTGAACCTTCGTGGTACCACCCTGATTCGAGCCAGCGCCGCAAAAACGCGCCATGCTCCTCCATACGCACGGGCCACTGGTGGCCGATGCGCGGCCTCGCTAACGGGAGGCGCCCGGCAAACCCTACAACGCGAACGGCGTTGCTCAGGTCGCGGCTCCCAGGGCCATTCCGCGATGCTCCAGCGCCGGCTTGCACCCTTCCGGCTCGCTGTGGCTGTGGCGAATGCGCGTACTTGTCCTGGTCAAAGCCAGTGATTCACACCTGTTTCACAGGTGAACTGTGCTACGATGGCAGTATAGCCAGGAAGATTGGATGGTGTCAAGGGCCGGGAACAAAGCGGAAGATGATTCATGGCAAACATTCTGCAAACCATCTCGACTCGGCACCTGCCCAAAAGACCCACGACACCTATCCACATGCGCCACTCTCTGATATGCTTGAGGCACGCACAATGCGTATGTTTGCGTAGTGCTTCGTAACATGATGAGCACGACAGATGACGCTGGGCAGTGGCGGAGAAGGTATCTCACCTATGGGATCGCAGTATCAGCAGATTGGGGTTGCTTCTGTGAGCGGCGCAACGCTCGGAGGTCCACTGACCACGCGCGGGCTTTCGGTGGTACTGCCCGCATACAATGAAGAGGCCGTCATCGCGCGCACCGTGACGCGCTGCGTTGAGACGCTCGCAGTGCTTGCGCCAGATTTTGAAGTGATCGTGGTGGATGATGGCTCGCGCGACCGTACTGGCGAGATCGCCGACCAGCTTGCCGCAAGCAATCCACATGTGCGGGTCATTCACAACCGACCCAATCGCGGGTATGGTGGCGCCCTGATGGCGGGGTTCGATGCCGCATCTAAAGAGCTATCGTTCTTCATGGATGCCGATGGCCAGTTCGACATCCACGATATTGCCCTGCTGCTGCCGCTGCGCGAGCAGGGCTATCGTGCGGTATTGGGCTATCGCAAGCAGCGCAATGATCCATTCTTCCGGCTGGTGAATGCGTGGGGCTGGAATCTGCTGGTTTCGCTGCTCTTTGGCCTGCGCGTGCATGACGTAGACTGCGCGTTCAAGCTCTTCGATACTGACTTAGTGCGCATCTGCGACATCCATGCCGAAGGCGCGATGGTCAACACCGAGATGCTGGTGAAGTTGAAGAAGCTTGGCGTGAAGTTCGTGGAAGTGCCGGTGCGCCACTATCCACGCGAACATGGCAGCGCGACTGGGGCCAATCTCAAAGTTATCCTGCATGCCTTCCGCGAGCTGCTGCGCTTGAATGGCAAAATACGACGCTGGAAGGTCAAGCTGCCCAGCGTCGCGAACTAACCGGCTACGGCGTGCCGAGTGTGTCGCGCTCGACAACACGAATCTGGCTCGCGCGCAGCGTGGCGAGCACTAGCGCGTCCTGCGATGCGGAATCAACAAACTCCACATCATAGAGCGGGGGATCCTGCGGGCGGCGATGCACCACCATCCCCTGCATGCCCGTACTCAGGCTCGCGGGAGCTTCTTTGTGGACACGCCACGATGGCTCGACCGCGACATCTTCCAGGAGTTCGACCAGGTCCATCTCTTCCGGCTCCATGCGTCTCATTCCCCCTCTATGCTCTGCCACTCTCTGGTTGCCTCGCCGATTGTATCACACGTGCCTCACGAATAGACGCCCGTGCTGACCTTCGCTATTGTACACCGCCGCGCCTGTGGGCGCACGCCCGAAATGTCGGGGTATTTGGGTAGCAATAGCGCCGTGATATACGCTTGATTTCTTGTGTGAAATGCGCTATCATTGACTGTTGGTGCCCAGGCGCCGATAGCAGCGAACACAGGAGTTTGCTCGCCTGGCACACTACTGGAGGTACGGTCAGTTCTATGGGCAAGTACAGCTACGAGGGCATTTTGCGCGCTGTTGGCCGGGTGCTTGACGAGGCTGAAGCAAAGCGCTTCGCCATTTCTGACAGTGACGACGGCCTCAGAGTTGAGACCTTCGACGAGCAAGGTGAGCGCCAGCTTGATGTGAAACTAGGACTTGGCGACCTGGCACAGATCGTAGATGTCGTTGGCGCAATCGGCGATGAGCCACATTTTGAGCATTCCTACGCGCACGACGAGGGCACGCTTCATAGCTTCCTCCGACGGCGTGAGGTGGTGGGAGCAACCCGCTAAATCTGATTTCGCGAGGAGTCAGAACCAATAGACCGTTGCGCGAAAGAACTGGTACATTCCATTGTACTGGTTCTTTCTTTGTACGTGCCGGTGCATCACCATGGTAGCTGACGTACTGCCTTTCCGGGGGCATCCATTGCCCGAATGGGGATACAATGCGTATACTGCGCACAGTATGTCGTGAAGACACCAGGGCATTGCGTATTGGCGTATGCGCCGCAATGTCCCTGATGCCGCACGGACGGCGTTTTTTTGTTTTATCTGTAGCACTCGCTATCCTGTGATGAGGACGAAGACATGCCCGCGAAGCGAACGTCGAGCACCTCCGGCGGCCGAGCGCCCACCGAGAAGCGCAACGGCAAGCCAGCTATACTTTCGGGCGCGGAGATCCGCGCCACCTTCCTGCGCTATTTCGAGGAGCGCGGGCATTATCGTCTGCCCAGCTCGTCGCTGATTCCACGCAATGACCCCACCGTGCTGCTGACGACCGCTGGCATGCAGCAGATGATCCCATTCTTTCTCGGCCAGGAGGCGCCACCGCGCAACCTGCTCACCTCGGTGCAAAAATGTTTCCGCACCACCGATATTGACGAGGTTGGCGACGCCTCGCATCTCACCTTCTTCGAGATGCTGGGCAATTTCTCCGTCGGCGAATATTTCAAGCGCGAGGCCATCGGCTACGCCTGGGAATTGCTGACGCAGGGTTATGGATTGCCTGCTGAGCGGCTCTTCCCCACGGTTCATCCCGACGACGACGAAGCGCCGCGCTACTGGCAAGAGGTCGCGGGCTTTCCCGCCGAGGGCATCACGCGGCTGGCCGATAACTGGTGGGGACCTCCAGGAAAGAGCGGCCCCTGCGGCCCGGATTCCGAAATCTACTATGATCGCGGCTCGCAATTCGGCTGCGGCCAGCCCGATTGCGCCCCCGGCTGCGAGCGCTGCGAGCGCTATCTGGAGATCTGGAACCTCGTCTTCATGCAGTTCTACCAGGACACTGACGGCAAGCGCACGCCACTCAAGAAGCAGAACATTGACACCGGCATGGGGCTGGAACGTCTCTCGATGGTGCTTCAGGGCAAGAACTCGGTCTTCGATACCGATCTCTTCCGTCCGATCATTGATAAGTTCGCCGCGCTGGCGGGCACGCGCTACGGCGTCAACGAGCAGCACGACCGCTCGCTGCGCGTCATCGCCGACCATGGCCGCGCGCTGGTCTTCCTCGCCGCTGATGGTGTGCAGCCCGATACCACCGGGCGCGGCTACATCTTCCGGCGCGTGCTACGCCGTGCGGTGCGCCATGGCAAGCTGCTGGGCCTGGAACAGCCGTTCCTGGCCGAAGCGGCGGATACCGTCATCGAACTGATGCGCGGCCACTACGCCGAGCTAGCGGAGCGGCGCAACGTGATCGTCGAGACGCTGCACGCCGAAGAGGTGCGCTTCGGGCAGACGCTCAACCAGGGCATGCAACTGCTCACCCGCGAGCTGGACGAGCTCGAGCGGCGCGGCGAACGCGAGGTGCCCGGCACGGTGGCGTTCAAGCTCTATGACACCCATGGCTTTCCCATCGAACTGACCGAAGAGGTCGCGGCTGAGCGCGGTTTCACGGTGGACCGCGCGGGATTCGAGGGCGCGATGCAGCGCCAGCAAGAGCAAACGCGGCATCTAGATGCGTTTGCCCGCAAGGGGGAGGAAGAGACATGGACGCGCCTGGTCAAGAACCTGCCCGCGACCGAGTTCAGCGGGTACGCCGCGACGGTGGGCAGCAGCGAGATCGTGGCCATGCTGGTGAACGGCCAGCCAGCGGAGACCGCCAGCGCCCCGGACGAAGTCGTGCTGGTGCTGGCGGAGACGCCGTTCTACGCCGAGGCGGGCGGCCAGATGGGCGATACGGGCGTGATCGGCAACGCGACGGGAACGTTCCAGGTCAGCGATACCCAGCGCCCCGTCCCCGGCCTGATCGCCCACTACGGCAAGATCACGTCGGGGAGCCTGCGCGTGGGCGCGGAGGTCCGCGCGGAGACCGACGCGATGCGCCGTCAGGCGATCATGCGCAACCACAGCGCCACCCATCTGCTGCACCGCGCGCTGAAGGATATCCTCGGCGAGCAGGTCCACCAGCACGGCAGCCTCGTGGCGCCCGACCGCCTGCGTTTCGACTTCAATCTGCCCCGCGCGATGAGCGTGGAGGAAGCCCGCGAGATCGAACGTCGCGTGAACGAGATGGTGCTGAGCAACTACAGCGTGGGGACCGAGATACTGCCTATCGCCGAGGCCCGGCAAACCGGCGCGATGGCGCTCTTCGGCGAGAAGTACGGCGATATGGTGCGCGTGGTGACGATGGGGCCGAGCAAAGAACTCTGCGGCGGGACACACGTCGGGGCGACGGGCCAGATCGGCATCTACCTGACGACACAAGAGGCGAGCGTCGGGACGGGCATCCGGCGCATCGAAGCGCTGACGGGGTTCGGCGCGCAGAACTTCGTCCGCCAGCGCAACGATCTGGTGGGAGCGGTCGCGGATCGCCTTCAGGCGGCCCCGGATACCCTCGTCAACCGCGTGGAGCAGCTTCAGGACGAGCTACGCGAGGCCCAGCGCCAGCTTCGCAAAGCGCAGGGCGGCCAGGCCCGCGAGGAGGCCCAGCGTCTGGCGGCTACGCCAAAGGACGCGCGGGGCGTGCCGGTGGTGGCGGCGGTCGTCTCGGTCCCCGACGACCGGACGCTGCGCGAGATGGGCGACGCGGTCCGCGCCCGTCTGGCGACGGGCGTGATCGCCCTGGCGGCGGAGATAGACGGCCAGGCCAGGTTCATCGTGACGGTTGACGACACGCTGACCAAGCGCGGCCTCCACGCCGGCACGATTGCCCGCGCTGTGGGCGAGCGGCTCGGCGGCAAGGGCGGCGGTCGCCCCGATTCCGCGCAGGGCGGCAGCAAAGACACCGGCGCGCTCGCGGCGACGATGGCGGGCGTGCCCGATGTCGTCGCGAGCCTGCTCGGCTAGCGCCAGCCTATACTGCCCCCTCGCTCCTGTGTGGAGCGAGGGGGTCTTCATTTCGTGGGACTATTCACTCAAATCGCTGGATCGTGTAGGTTGGGCTGCTAGTTTCGATGGTGTTCGCGACGGTCAGCGTCACCACGCGCTTCGGCCCGTCCGTCACGTAAAGGTTCACCACGCTCAGCCCTGGCTCCTCCGTTGTCGGGCCGGTGAGGTGCAGCCAGCTACTCGTGCCAGCCTTCCAGGTGTAACAACTTACCGTTATCTGCTGCGCGGATGGGAAGCCAGGCGTTGGAGTCGCCTGCCCACTGCCGGGTGTCGCTGGCGCCGCATTCGCCATCTGGAAGACCACCACCAGCGAGCCGTCGTAGAGCGCCGTGGCGCTTATCTGCACTGGCTCCGCTCCCGCTGGCAGCCCCTTCATTGGGGCTTGCACCCATGTCGTGCCGCCATCCGTGCTCGCATAGATGCCTGTAATCGGACCCTCATTCGGAACGCCGACAATCGCGTACAGCACCACATCGGTTGGGTCGCCGCCAGGATTCACCGCTTTGAGTGTCACCCACGCCTGATTCAGTGGCGGCTGGAATGTGCCGACCTTTGCCCAGTGTGCGCCCGCGTCATCGCTGCGCCAGAGCTGCAAGTCTTTGGAGTCGAGGTTCTGACACTGCGCCGACGTGCGTGCGAAGAGCGTCGCCCCCACTGGCGTAGCGGTATAGTCGCAGATGTGCAGACCCTGGCTCATCAGTGGCTTATCGGCAACCTGCCACGTCTTGCCGCGATTCGTCGTGCTGATAATGCGAATATCCATCGTGGGCTGCGTATCTGTGCCGCCGTTCTGCATCGCCGCGTACAGCCTGCTGCCCTGCGCCTGCAAGCGGGTGGCATCGTAGAACGCCACACTGCCATTCGGAAAGAGCGTGCCCGCGACGGGCAGGCGGGTCTGCGTCCAGTGGTCGCCACCATCCACACTGACATACTGCGTCGGGCAGAACGTGCCCTTCTGGCCCATGCTCGGAGCGTGGCAGGCATTCGGGTCGCCCGGCTGATATTCGAGTGCGAGTTCGAGGAAGACATTTTCCGCGTCCGCCGGATTGACCGCCAGCGTCAGGCCACCCACGAATGTGTTGGGCGGCGTGGGAACCGTGAAATCATGCGCGAGGTCGCGCCACGTCGCGCCGCCATCATCGCTGCGTCGCAACACTGGACCCTGCCCATTGTCGGCGTATTCGTACAACGTATTCGCGTCGCTTGGCGCCGCCACCGGAATCCCTGGCTGATTCTGAATCGTCGTCCGCAAAGGGAGCACGACAACTGGCCCAGATGTGGATGGGCTAGGCGTGCTGCCCGGTGTGTCTGATACGGTAGGTGTGCCAGTGCCTTTCGCCGTCGAGCTTTGCCCGCGCAGCATCGCCAGCACGCCCACCAGCAACGCGACCACCACCACCGCCGCCGTAATCGCGAAGAGCGCCCCGAGACGGCTGCGCCGATAGCGCGGCCTGCGCCCACCGTCTGGTCCGCGCGGTTGTGCATCCGTTCGCTGGGTTTGCAGTGTCTTGATAAAGCTGGCTTGTGGGTCATCCATAGAGGTATCCCTTTGATGTTGTGGATTGGCTGGATTGGCCTGAAGCGCCGCGCGCAATTGCTGATTCAAGCGCGTAGCTGGGGGGACTCGTTGCTGCCAGTTCGCGCCATCGGCAAACAGATCGCGCTGGATGCCGTCCAACTCCTGTGGCAATGGCTCCAGCCCATCGCCCAGCAGCATGTCATGTGGTTGGTCAGACATGTGCGTCTCCTTCATGCGGGCGCATGGCGCTCAGATGCCCCGAATCGCGTAGGCGTTGGCGCAGCAGATACAGCGCGCGGCGCAGGCGCGTGCGTATCGTCGCGGGCGGCTTGCCCAGCGCCATGCCGATTTCCGTCGCGTCCATGCCAGCGTAATAGCGCAGCACGACGATCAGGCGCTGCTCTGTTTCCAGTTCGTTGATCGCCTGGCGTAGGTCGAGCGTAGCGGCGTAGCTCGTCGTGCCGGGGTCGGCGTCAAGCGTTGCCAGCAGTTCCCCCGTCTCATCGGTCAGCGGTTGCTGCATCCGGCGCTGTGTGCCCAGCCGGTCGCGGTGCCACTGGCGACAGACATTCACGCCAATTTGCAGCAACCAGGGCCGTAGCGCATTCGGATCGCGCAGGTTGGCGCGTGCCTGCCACGCGCGCAGCACCGCTTCTTGCGCGGCGTCTTCCGCGTCGTCGAAACCCACGAGCGCCGAGGTCACTTTCAGCAGCAGACCAGTGTGCTGCTCAACGAGCGTAATAAACTGGTCGCGGTCGGTCACAGGAATCGCCTTCTACTCCTCATGCCGTCCCTGGCCATCGAGACGATTGTGGCGCACGGTGGCGCACGGTCGGCATCTCGCGCTGCTCTGCATGGCATCGGTATACCCTTTCTAACGAAGAGGAGGCGCCGCGCTCCTCTGGTCAGTACGCTCCTCCGGTCGCCAAGTACGATGCGTTGGAATCGCGAAGTGTTTGCGTGCGCCGAGAATTTGTATACCGATGGACCGGTACTTTTGTATGAAAATTGAGCGTGAATGGCGCGTCAAAGAGTAGAGAAGAGTGAGCGGCGAGCGGCCTCGACATGGGGAAGAGGCCGTCTCACTTCTCACGCGGCGGTGGCGCACCCAAAGCCAAAGGGAGCCGCCTGGAACTGGAGCCACCCGGAATGGCGCACATCCTTCATCTCGCCAGCACATCACGATTGCCCGCGATTCAGGCCGACCTGGCGCGCATTCGCGCTCAGCAAGTGGCGCTGGTTTTTCCGCTGCACACTCACCCGCTGATCGCCGAACACGACACATTGCACGCCTTGCGCGCGTTCTGCGAGGCGCTCGATAAAGATGTCGCCATCATCGGCGGCGACGACGCGCTGCGGGCGCTGGCCGTCGCGGTGGGCTTTGTCGCGGCCACCTCGCTCGATGCCTGGGCGGCGCAGGAGCAGAGCGGCTCTACTCCGCCTCCGGGCAGCCTCGCCGCGTGGATCGAAGCGGATGCCACCTATGTCGCCTCGCAGCGTATGGCTGCTGAGTATCAGCCGTCCAGCGATGAGCCGCCCGCATATGTGTTGGAATTGTTGCGCGCCGAAGGCACCTATACCGGCCCACGCGACGATCCCGCACAGTCGTCGCCCGTGCGGCGTTCGCACGCCGCCACCAGGCCGCTCTCGCGCTATGCGTCCGCAGACGACTCTATCGCCGCCGCCATCCGCGCGAGTTTCGGCGGATGGATGCCGCCTTCTGGCGCGGACCCAACTGATTCGGGACCGCTGTAGCCGCCGCTTCACTCGGAATCTGTCTTCTGCGCGCCGCACCTGTACAGTGTGACGATCTCTTCCGCCGTGCGCGCTACCATCTCGCGTAGCGCCAGCGGCTCAACCACCTCGACCAGCCCGCCCAGGCTCAGCACATACTCGCAGGCATTGTGTTCTTCCTCGAACATCATCGCCACCCGAATCCAGCCGTCGTCATCGGGTGGATCTTCGCGCTTGATGCGCGCATAGCCGCCACCCGCACGCAGGCGCGGCAGCGCACTGGGAGCCGCGCGCAGCGTCGCGGGATAGCGCGGCAGGTTCGCCTTGAACTGGCGCGAAGATGCTTCCCAGTACGCCGCGAGATCGAAGCCAGCGGGGCGTAAGGACGGCTCATCGCTGACGAGCACCTCGCGCATGCGCGAGACGCGATACGTGCGCGGTTCTCCCTCCACTGCCGCCACCAGATACCAGAGGCTGCCCTTCGCCACCAACCCCAGCGGGTCCACTACGCGCTCCGAAGCGGTGCCATCGCCACGCGCATAACACAGGCGCAGCTTGCGTTCGCGCCATACCGCATCTTGCAGCAGTGGCAGCAACGGCACAGCCTCCTCGGATTGTCGCCAGCCAGCGGCGTCCACATAGATGCGCTGGCGCGCGTCTTCCGCATCGCGCCGGTGCATCGCGGGCAGCGCCGCCAGCAGCTTGATCAGCGCCCCCTCCGCCGCCTGACGCAGCCCCAGATCACTCAACAACCGCGACGGCCTGGTGAGAAATAAGGTCTGGATCTCCGCTTCGTTCAGTCCGGTCAGGTTTGTCGTGTAGGTCTCCAGCAGCCGCCAGCCACCGCCCACGCCGCGCTCAGCCATCACCGGCACGCCCGACATACCCAGCGCCGCCATGTCGCGGTGGATGGTCCGCTCCGACACCTCCAGCCGCCGCGCCAGTTCACCCGCCGTCATCCGCCGGTGAACCTGCAATAACAGCAGTATCGAGAGCAACCGATCCGCGCGCATCATCGCCTCGTTTCTCTCACATATTCCCATTCGCCCCGTCAATATGCGCAGTATACGCAGTTTACGTGCGAAATATGCCAATACATGTCATGAAGCGACCGCTAGACTACGACCATCAGCGCCAGCGCGCTGAATGACCCTAGAAGGAGGCAGACATGCGATACGGCCTGACGTTGCCCAACGCGGGTAGCAATGGCGACGCCCACACACTCGCCGAACTGGCCACTCTTGCGGAAGACGCGGGCTGGGATGGCGTCTTTCTCGAAGACTACATCGTGCATCACAGCGCCCCAGATGCCCCAACCTATGATCCCTGGTTGGCGCTGGCGGCAATAGCCTGCAACACCACACGCATCCGTATCGGCACGTCGGTAACGCCGCTAACGCGGCGGCGGCCCTGGAAGCTCGCCCGCGAGACCGTCACCCTGGATCACCTCTCCAATGGCCGCGTAATCCTGGGTGTGGGGTTGGGCGACCTGGGCGACGCCGGTTTCGCCCAGGTGGGCGAGCCAACCGATAACCGCCAGCGCGCCCGCATCCTCGACGAAGCCCTCACCGTGCTGACGGGATTGTGGAGCGGCGAGCCGTTCGCCTTCAGCGGGGAGCATTTTCAAGTAGACCATGTGACGCTGCTACCTCGACCCGTCCAGCAGCCGCGCATTCCGATCTGGGTCGGCGGCAACTGGCCGCACAAGGGCGTGATGCGCCGGGCCGCGCGCTGGGATGGCTTTGCCGGAGGCAAAGAGCACGCGCCAGAGGAAGATTGGCATCTCACAGCAGCCGAAATCCGCGAAGTGAAAACCTGCATCGCCAGCCAGCGCACCACCCCCGCGCCGTTTGACATCGTGCTCGGCGGCGCTGAACGCAGCCCCGATTGGGAGCACGACCGCGCACTGATTCGCTCGGCAGCCGAATCCGGAGCGACGTGGTGGATGGAATATGTGCCGGTGGGCGAGCTAGTATACATCCGCGACTGCATCGCGCGTGGCCCGTTGCGCATTGGCTGAGCAGCGCCAACGTGCTTCCGACATTACGGATTATCCATCGCCTTCACATCCGCCTTGTGCCACCAAGCGCCTGATGTTATGATGCGCCCTGTGACTTTCACTATTCTGGGGTGCAAAGGTATGCCATATCGCCTCGGCCAGAGGCTCATCGCGCGCAGATATCCGCTGCTGGCCGCCGCGCTGATTCTCACCGCCGTCACATTGCGCGTCGCGCTGCTGCGCGCGGGATGGCCGGGAACCGATAGCGACGACTCCACCATGGGGCTGATGGCCAAGCACATCCTCACCCGTGGCGAGCGCCCGATCTTCTTCTACGGGCAAGCGTACATGGGCACAATAGAGGCCTACCTCGGCGCGCTGATGTTCGCGGTGTTTGGTGTCTCCGTCTTCGCGCTGAAATGCGGCCTCGTCATCCTATACGCCGCATTCCTGGGCATCATGTATGTGCTGCTGTCGCGGCTTTTTAACCGCGCCTGGGCGCTCGTTGGGCTGGCGCTGCTCAGTCTTGGCGCGGATGACATGCTGTATCATCAGCTTGAGGCGTATGGCGGCTATCTCGAAACCCTCTGCTTCGGCTCATTGATGATCGTGGTGGCGGTCTGGCTGGCGCGCACCGATGGCGACCTCAAGCACGCACGGCGGCGTCTCTGGGCGTTCGGCGCGTGGGGCCTGGCGGCGGGCCTCGGCATCTGGAGCGACCCGCTCATCATGCCGTTCGTGATCCTCTCGGCACTGTTGCTCGTCCTCACCTGCTGGCGGACGGTCCGCAGCAGGCTGGCGCTCGTCGCACTTCTTGGCCTGCTGCTCGGCGTCTCCCCTTGGGTCGTCTACGCCGCCACCTCGCCCTCGCTTGACGCCGCCAGGAGCTTTTTGCAGCGCGCCCCCGATCCCCAACCATCACAATCTTCGCCTCAGCAGCCGGGCACGCGCGTCACCGTGACCACGCCTCCCCAACCATCTCCCGGCGAGATCGCTATCAATCGCGTACTGGGAACTGTGCTGATCGCCATCCCCAACAACACCGGCGCGACCACCCTCTGCCCGCTGGCGGTGGACGAAGCCTGGCCGCCGCAACACTGGACCACTCCACGCATCCAGGGTTGCATGCTATTTCGCGGTGTCTGGGGCGGCGCATTCCTGCTGCTGCTGGCGCTGGCGCTCGCGTTGGAACTGCGGACATTCTGGGCGCTGTGGCGCAAGCCGCCCGCCATGTGGTCGCCTGATATGCGCTTGCGCGCCGCGCGCAGCGGTGGGCGGCTTGTAGCTCTTGCCGCGCCTGGGTGTACCATCCTGCTTTTTGCGCTCAGTTCCGCGTCTTCCTATACACCGTGGCAGTATTCGCGCTACCTCATCAGCCTCTTGATCGCGCTACCCGTGCTCGTCGCGACGCTCTGGCGCCATGCGCCGCCGCTCTCCCTCAAGCGCTGGCGGTGGCGGCGCAGCGCACGCCTCGCTGTCGCGGCAGTGACGGCATTCCTGCTGATTGTGCTGGCACTGGGCGCGGTCGGAGCGTTCCGCAGCGTGGATGCTGAGCGGCTAGCCACCCGCCAGCAGCACGACCTGATTCAGCGGCTGCTCCTGCAAGGCGATACGCGCGTCTATTCCGACTACTGGACCTGCCTCCGCATGATCTTCGAGAGCAACGAGCAGATCATCTGCGGCGTGCTGACCCCACAACTCACCCACGCGCCCAGCCGCTACCCGCCATACGACGCGCTGATGGGCGCTGCGCCGCACCCCGCCTATGTTTTCCCATTGCACACGCCACAGGCGCGCGGCTTCCCCGCACTGGCGGCGCGAAACGGCTGGCGCATAGAGTCAAGCGCCGTTGACGGCCAATACATCATCTTTCACGTGCTGCCTACTTGAGACCTGCGCTCAGCCAGCGCGGCGGCGGGTCAAGATGTGCGATGCCGTTGAAGATATGCAGCATGCCCGTAGAGGGTCCGCTGGCGGTGATGCGCCAGTCGAGCACACACAGGCTGGCGGGGTCGAGCCACATCCGCTGCGCGCCCGCCAGTGGCAGCGCCAGCGCGGCGCAGATCAGCGCCTTCACCGGCCCGACATGACTGACCAGTGCAATCGTCTCGCCAGGATGTTGCGCCGCCAGCCGGTCTACACAGGCGATGGTGCGGTCGCGCACCTGCGCCAGGCTCTCTCCGCCAGTCGGAGCCACCTCCGCGCTGCGCTCCCATGCGGCCAACGTCTCAGGGTCCAGCGCCAGCACCTCAGCGCGCGTGTGGTTCTCCCACGCGCCAAAGTCCTGCTCGCGTAGCTCCGGCTCCGGCTGAATCGCAAGCCCCAGCGCCGCGCCGATGGCCGCTGCCGTGAACTGCGCGCGTTGCAGCGGGCTGCTGTAGACCGCGCTGACGGCGAACGGGCTGAGCGCGGCGGCGATCTGGCGCGCCTGCTCCTGGCCGCGCTCGGTCAGTGGCGCATCGGTAACGCCCAGGTAGCGCAGTTCGCGGTTGCCGCTGGCCTCGCCATGGCGCACGAGCACCAGCCGCGTGATGGATGTGTGTTGCGGCGCGGCGCTCACGACGACGCCCCCAGATCAATCGGCAGCGTGCGGTGAATAATCCGGCTCCCCATACCCAGGCTCCACGAGCCGAAATCGGCTTCGGGTAAGCGGTGCAGCGCCAGGATGGCCGCGCCCACCTCTGGCGGATGCACTGGATCACGCACGACCGCACGCGGCGCGGCCTGGCTTATCAACCGGGTGAATGGCTCCGTCACCCACGGCGTCGCCTTGAAGACACTGCCAACCGTGGCGACAGGAAACTCGGTGCCCGCCATACCGAGCGCACGGATGATCGCGATGGCTTGCTGCGCAAGGTCGCTCCCCGCGCCTGCGAGAATGTCGCGTGCGGTGACATCGCCCGCATTCGCGGCCTCGCTCACGCGGGCAGCGAATCCCGACATCTCCACCTTGCCGAACTCTGTGCTATCTACCAGTCGCCGCATCCCTTCGGCGTCCGCGACGCTGTAGTGCCGTCCCATCTCGCGCGTGAGCAGAGTTGGCGCGGCGCGGCCATCCAGCGCACGCATCGCCGCGCGGATCGCGCTGCGCCCGATGTCGTACGCGCTGCCACTGTCGCCCAGCACGTAATCCCAGCCGTCGGTGCGCCAGAATTCGCCGCGCGCATTCATACCCAGCGCCGTCGAGCCGGTGCCCGCAATCACCACCAGCCCCGCCCCCACTTCGGTCGCACCCGCCCACGCGCCCACCACATCGTTCTCGAATATCGCCGGACCCGTATAGCCAAGCGCCTGCACCGCCGCGCGTGGCACCGGCAGATCCAGGTCGGTATCCAGCCCCGCCAGGCACAGGCAGAGCGCGGCAACTTCGTCGAGCCGCACGCCTGCGATGACTAGCGCGGCGCTCACGGCGCTGGCGATGTTCGCGGCGGCGGCTTCCGCACCCACGGAGCGCGAGTTGGCAGGCCCGCTGGTCGCGCCACCCACGACGCGCACGTCTTCGCTGACCACCACCGCCGTGGTCTTGGTGCCGCCGCCGTCTACGCCAACAACGAACCGCATAGTGTTCCTCCGTCTTCAGCGCATATCCGCGAACGCTTCGCTCACCACAGCTTCAACTTCAGCGTCGCCGAAGCGAGGGCCAGCATCCAGAGTATTGTCGGCTCTAGACGTTTCGAGCCAGAGCAGATATTCATGGTTGCCATCGCGCCCGGTAATCGGCGAGGCGACCACCCCTCGTGGCCGCAACGTCGCCGACGGCGCATGCTGCGCGGCCTGGGCCAGCCATGCCAGCAGGTCGCGCAGCACGCGACGATGCACCGCCGGATCGGCGATCACTCCCGCGCCCCGACTCACTTCGGCGCGCCCTGCCTCGAACTGCGGCTTCACCAGCGCCACAATCCAACTCCCTGGCGCGAGCAGCGCCGCCACCGGCGGCAGCACCAGGCGCAGTGAGATAAACGATACGTCTATCACCGCGCATGTGGCCGTTTCTGGCAGTTCCGTCACGTGGCGGATATTGGTGCGGTCCATCACCACCACCCGCGGATCGGTTTGCAGCGACCAGGCAAGCTGGCCACGTCCTACGTCAATCGCGTAGACGCGCGCTGCACCCCGGCGCAGCAGCACATCCGTGAAGCCGCCCGTAGACGCCCCCACATCCAGGCAAACGCAGCTAGTAGGGTCGAGCGCAAAGGCATCGAGCGCCCGTTCCAGCTTCAAGCCGCCGCGGCTCACGAAGCGTAGCTCCGCCGCTGGCCCGACGATCTCGCAAACAGCGTCGCGCGGAACCATCGTGCCTGCCTTGCTGACGATGCGGCCATCCACCCGCGCCTCGCCAGCCATAATCAGCGCTCGCGCTCGCTCGCGCGATGGCGCCAGCCCGTGTTCCACGAGCAGCACATCCAGCCGTTCGCGGGTCGCGCGCGTTTGCCCGCGTGCGGGTTTGCCAGAGTCGTCGCTCATCTTGCTTTGCCTATATCGTTCTCACCCGTTCGCGCTCAGTGTAGCACGTCCTTTGCCGCGCATGAATTCGTGGTTAGCGGGGGACACGCGCAAACCAGGCATCGCTTTCCATGAGCAGGGTAACATCGCCCTCAACCTGATACCATCCACCCTGATACGCAAGCAGTGGGTCCTGCTCATACGCGAGCAGGCGCATCCAGAGGTCGAAGTCGCTCGTCACGATAGCGCTGGGCGCGGGGTGTGCTCCTATCGCGGTCGTGATCGTCCCATCACCGATGATCGCATGGCACACGCCGCACTGGCTGCCGGTGAAGACGTATTGCAGCACGGCATGCGTGCGCTGGCACTTTTCTGGAACGAACGTTGCCTCCATCGAGCGCAAATAGCTCTCTATCGTGATCACCCCTGCTCCTCCCCCAAGGCCACACAGCCTCCGATGAATATTCGGAAACGCTGTTGATACTATACCGCTATGATTGCTCCAGTCGCAGCAGGTCATCCAGTGTCTCGCGCCGCCGCGCCAATCGCGCCTGCCCATCGCGCACCCACACCACCGCCGGGCGCGGCACGAGATTATAGTTGCTCGCCATCGGCAGATGATATGCGCCGCTTACGGGAATCGCGAGTAGTTCGCCCGGCGCGGCCACAGGCAGTTCCGCCGCCTCCACCAGCACATCCCCCGATTCACAATACCGCCCGACGATACGCACTGTCTCTGCGGCGGGCGCGCGCATGCGCTCGGCCAGCACAGCCGTGTAACGCACGCCGTAAAGCGCCGGACGTGGATTCTCGCCCATGCCGCCATCCACAGCCACAAAGGTTGTGCCACCAGGGACAGCCTTACGGGGACCGACTGTATAAAGCGCGACGCCCGCCCGCGCCACTATCGCTCGCCCCGGCTCGACAATCAGCCGTGGCGAAGCGAGCCGGTGGCGCTCGATCGCTGCATGCAGCGCATCCGTCACCGCTTCGGCGTACTCGTCAATCGTGGGCGCTATCTTATCCGACGCATAGGCGACACCCAACCCACCGCCGGGGCTTAGCTCACGGATGTTCGCGCCATGTTCATCGCGCAGACGCGCGGCAAAAGCACACAGAAACGTCACCACCTCCGCCGCCGGGCGCATATCAAAGAGTTGCGAGCCAACGTGGGCGTGCAGCCCCGCGAGATCGAGCCAGGGCGAGGCAATGGCACGCGCCGCCGCTTCGTCCGCTACGCCGCTGGCTACATCCAACCCGAACTTCGAGTCGGCATGGCCGGTTTGGGTGTAGGCGTGGGTCTCCGTCGGCACATCCGGGCAGAGGCGCAGCCAGATCGCCGCTGGGCGACCTTGTTCCCGCGCCAGCGCCTCTACGCGCGCCAGCTCGTCCAGGCTGTCCACCACGATGCGCCCGATGCCAGCGTCCAGCGCGGCGGCTAGCTCGGCATCGGGCTTGAAGTTGCCATGCAGGTGGATGCGCGCCGCCGGATAGCCGCTCGCCAGCGCAACACCAAACTCGCCTGCCGAAACGGTGTCCAGCTCCAGCCCTTCTTCGGCCAGCAGCGCGCAGAGCGCGGGCGCGAGATACGCCTTGCCCGCATAGGCGATGGCGCTCTCTGGCCAGCGCTGCGCGAACGCGCGGCGAAAGCTCTGGCATTGCCCACGCAGTGTCGCTTCATCGAAGACGTAAAGCGGCGTGCCGTATTCGTGCGCCGGCGCCGACGCATCAATCCCCGCCAGCCGCAGCCGCCCGTTCGCGTCCACCGTCGCTGTATCCGGCCAGAGCTGCGCATGCGCGGGCAGCGTCTTGCGTTGCAGATCGGCAATGAAGTCTGACATGACCAGTTTCCCCTTCGTGTGCGCGGGCATGATACCATAGGCAAGGGCCGATTGGCATCGTCGCGATGCGAGCGAAGGAGCGATAACCTCATATGAGCGCGAATATCTGGCAGGGGCACCGTGTCCGCTTGCGTGGTGTTGAGCCGGGAGACTGGGAGGTCCATTTCGAGTGGGACCAGGACAGCGAGATGCAACGCCGCCTAGGTGTTGTCCATGTGCCACGCTCGCGTGAAGGTACGCGGCGCTGGGCGGAGCAGGAGGCGACCCGCACAGGTGAAGATGACACCTACCAATGGGAGATCGAAGCCCTTGCGAGCGGCGAGCACGTGGGCGGCATCGGCACGCACCTCTGCGACCGCCGTGCGGGGACCTTTCGCCATGGGTTGGCCATTCGCGAGGAGCACCAGCGCAAAGGCTATGCGTCGGAGGCCATCCTACTCGTCTGTCGCTACTACTTCGATGAGTTGCGCTATCAGAAAGTGACGACGACAGTCTATAGCTTCAACGAGCCATCAATTCGGCTGCACGAGCGGCTGGGATTCCAGCTTGAGGGCAGGCTGCGCCGTATGATCTATACGCACGGGCAGCATTATGACGCCTTGTTCTACGGCATGACGGTGGAAGAGTTTCGCGAACGGCATGCCACCGCGCTGCCAGAGGCATGACGGGCAATCGAGGTATACACCAGTGAGCGATGAGAGGAAAGCGCTGATTCTGCGCACGGATGGCGCTTCGCGCGGCAATCCGGGGCACGCTGCCGCTGGTGTCGTGATCCAGCGCGAAGACGGCGAATTGCTCGCGCGTGGTAAAACATACCTGGGCATCATGACCAATAACCAGGCGGAATATCGCGCGCTGATTCTCGGCCTGCGCGCCGTTGCTCGTTATTTTCCGTCAATCGTGTACGTGTATATGGATAGCGAGTTGGTGACACGGCAAATGACGGGGCAATACCGGGTGAAGGACGAGGCACTTCGTCTGCTCTATGAAGAGGCCCGCGAACTGGCCCGCAAGTTGCCAAAGGTGACATTCGAGCACGTGCTGCGCGGAAAGAATGCCCTGGCCGATGCGCTGGCCAACGAGGCGCTGGACGAACGCGCGAAACAGCAGCACGAGGCACGCGGATGAGCGAGGCGGAGGAAGCGCGATGAAGGCCAGTACGCCCGACCAGCAGGCACAGCCGCCCCGCTGGCCGCTCCCCGGCGCGGAGAAGCTTCGCCATGCCGTGCGTTCGCGCCCCACGCTCCGTCTCTGGCTGCGCCGCGTCGCCGTCACCCTGCTGGCACTGATCGTGCTGCTCACCGGCGTGATCGGCATCGCCTACTGGCGGCTGAGCGCAACCGTCACCCAGTATGCGGGCAACCATTTCAATCAGGGACACAACGGTGTCTGGCTGGAGCACGCCTGGGCGGGACAGCCACACACCGACACCGAGTACAACGCCCTGGCCGCGCGGCTGAAAGCCGAGCAGATTACCTACGTCTACGCGCATGTTGGCCCGCTCGATAGCGACGGCACGATCCCCGACGACCGCGCGCCCAATGCCGCCGCGCTCGCCGCCGCGCTACATGCGCGCATGCCAGGCGTGCGCGTGCTCGCCTGGATCGGGCAACTCGAACGCGCCAGCGGCTATCCCGCCGATGAGACGGTAGACCTCGAAGACTCTTCGGTCCGCACCAGCATCGCCAAGACCGCTGCACACTTCGTCACCGACCTCGGTTATGACGGCGTGCATTACGATATCGAACCCATCGTCAACAACAATCCGCGCTTCCTCGATCTGCTCGACGAGACGCGCGCGCAGCTTCCGCCGGGCGCGATCATCTCACTCTCCGGCCAGAAGTGGGCGCCCAACGCCACCCTCGCCACCATGCTGCATAACATGGGCAAAGCCGACGCCTGGTGGACGAGCTACTATTACGCCGCCGTCGCCAAGCACTGCGACCAGATCGTTGCGCTGGTCTACAATACCGCCATGCCCACGGCCACGACCTATCAACTCGCCGTCAAGCAGGAGACCGCGAACATTCTCTCCGCCGTCCGCAGCGCCACCAACCCGCCGCAGGTGCTGATTGGGCTGCCTACCTACCCCGGAAACGACTTCTGGTTCCACGACACCGCCGAAAACATGCGCACCGGCCTCAGTGGCGTCATCGCTGGCCTCAACAGCGACCGCGACACATCCCCCTTCACCGGCGTCGCCATCTACCGCTACGCCCTCACCTCCGATGACGACTGGAACACCTACGACAAGTTGTGGCTGGGGAAATAGAAAACTACACCCCAATATCCTCATTCCACAGCGCCGGTCTCGCGGCGATGAACTCCCGCATTAGCCGGATGCAGTCCTCGTTATCCAGGATCACCAGATCCACACCGCGCGAGCGCACGTAGTCTTCCGGCCCCTGGAACGTCTGATTCTCGCCGATGACAATTCTCGGAATCTTGTAGAGCAGCGCCGTGCCACTGCACATATCACAGGGCGAGAGCGTCGAATACAGCGTCGCGCGGCTATAGTCCGCCGCCGTCAGGCGGCCCGCGTTCTCCAGGCAATCCATCTCCGCGTGCAGGATGGCGCTGCGCTGCTGCACGCGCCGGTTGTGCCCGCGCCCAACGATGCGCCCGTCAATCACCAGTACCGAGCCGATGGGGATGCCGCCCTCGTCCCACCCAGCCCACGCCTCCTCAAACGCCGCACGCATGAATTCGTCCATTTGCTCTCCCCTCCCGCCTGCGACGGAGGCCACCACATCGCGATGTGATGGCCCTAACGTCTCTTGTTCCCCAGCGTAGGGGCGCACGGCGTGCGCCCGTTGCCTCTCTTACACGATACCAGCGCGCTACCGCTTGTAGCGCGACATCTCCCACCGCCGCAGGATGAAGTACAGCACACCAGAAGCGATGATCGCCAGCGGGAAGCCAATGTCAGCCCCCCCAAGCGCCTTCGACAGCGGTCCAACAAAGAGTTGCTGGCTCATACCCAATACCGCCGCCCCGAGGCCAACGACCATCGAGACGATGGCTGCGATACCGACTGGCAATTTGCTCGCTGTCTCGTAGTCCTCTGCCGGATACTGACCCTTGCGGAACCAGTTTTCGACCAGGAAGATCGTGACATACGCGCCCAGCCAATAGGCGATCAGCAGTAGGAAGTTGTCCAGGTTCTGGCTGAAGTTCTTCTGGAACCAGTAGAGAGCGAGCGCAACGTAGATCACCGCGCCTACAATCGTCAGAATCCAGCGCTTGATGCGTAGGCCGAGCACCTGCGTCGAGAGCGCGAAGCTGTAGTCATTCGGCACGTTGTTCGCGATGGTGCTGAACGCCAGCAGCACGATAACGATGCCAGCAATCGTTCCAGTACCAAGCGCATTCGTGAGCAATGGGCCGGGAGCGCCACCTGCCAACGCCGCACCGCCCTTAATGCTGGTCAATAGCACACCTAGTGTTTCGAGCAAAATGCAAGGAATCGTGACGCCCAGGAAGGCGTACAAGAAGACCTTACCGGCAGGCGTATTCACCGGCTGACGGCGTGTGTAATCCGCTGCATACGACGACCAGCCGATAGCATATCCAAAAATTGCGCCGCCGAAGCTGGCCACGCCCACGAAGATTGCGAGTGGTGTCGCAAGCGAGGATGCTGAAAGGCTGCCGATGTCAAAATGCGGCGCGGCAACAAAGAACACGTAGCCGAACAGCAGGAGCATTGGTATCCACGCAATGCGCTCATACCGATGCACAATGAAGTAGCCGAAGACGCTTACCGCTGTGGTGATAGTGGCCAGAAAGATCAACGCGGCCCACTCAGGGATCTTCCCACCGCTCCACGATACCAGGAGGCTCGCGCCGATGGTCGCATTTACCGCGCTCCAGCCGATACACGCTAGCGCGTTAAAAATTGCTGGCAGCTTCGCCCCTTGCAGACCGAAGGAAAATCGCGTCAGTGGCATCTGCGCCAGTCCGGTCTTCGGCCCCAGTGTGCTCAGGTAGGCCACTGGTAGCACACCAAGGATGTTGAACGCGACAATGACGATGAACGAACCCCAAAAGCCGAGGCTAAAGAAAATGTTGATTGCTCCAAGTGCCACCGTGGCGACGACCGCATTCGCGGACCACCACAGCCACATGGTGTCGAGCAGTTGCGTGTGCGCGCGATCATTTTCGGCGACACGCTCGATGCCCGTCACTTCAAAGCCAGCTTGCTGCGGCTTTTCTGTGCTGACCGTTGCCATGTGAAGAGTTCTCGCTTTCCTGGCCCGCTGCGCGAGCCACTGAGACGAATAAGACCACGGTTGCCTGTTGCGTTCGACGCGACACATTCCGGCCCGACCGACCGACCGACCATCACGTTGCTAGCACGGCTTGCGGGTTCTCCAGGCCCGCAATGTGTACGCATTCGCATCCGTCATAGGTCGCGTTGTTCTCGGGGTAGCTGCGCCATGCCATTGCCATGGCCCAAAGCGGCGCGATAGGGGCGGAGATAAGCGAGAGGAGTGCGCGTCTGGCGCATACCATGAGGCGTGCCCCCCTGTGGGAGATGCATGCACCAGGCGCGGATTGCCGTGTGTGGGCGCCACCAGCCGGAAGATAAGAAAAAGAATGCCCGGTTGGCAGGCCCTCACAACCGAGTCGTGAACCTACCATCCGGGCTTTTGTCCCCGTGGTGTAACGCTCGCGCCGCCGCGATACTACGCCCAACCGTGCGTCAGACGATTTATCAAGCGGAGCCAGAGCGCCTGCGTCGCTCGGTCCTGGCCCTCCCAGCATGTACCCCCGCGTGCTACTATATCAGCGCACGCCCTGCTGGAGTATGCCGGAGGCGGAACCCTAGACGCACTTCAGCTCGTAGTCGGGCAATTTACGGTCGCCTGGTAGAAACATCCGGGCCATATCCCCGGACCTATACGAGTGCCGTTCGCGAACGAACATACAAACATCCGAACATACGAACACCCGTACTCTACCATTCACACAAGATACCCGTCAAGGCTTGCCCGTTTTGGGGGAGGGACCACGCATGGTTACGGTTGGCATCCTCACCATCAGCACCAAAGGCGCAGCCGGCCAGCGCGAAGACACCTCCGGCGACGCCATCCGCGAACTCGTGACCGCTCCGCCGCTCGCGGCGGTCATCCATGAGCGCGCTATCGTCCCCGACGACCGCGCCGCCATTGAAGCCACCCTGCGCCACTGGTCCGATGACCTGCGGCTCAATCTCGTGCTTACCACCGGCGGCACCGGCCTCAGCCCGACCGACATCACCCCCGAAGCGACACTTGCCGTCGTCGAGCGGCTCGTGCCAGGGCTGGCCGAAGCGATGCGTCTGGAAAGCCTGCGCCACACGCCGATGGCTATGCTCACCCGCGCCGTCGCGGGCTGCCGTGGCGCGACACTCATCATCAACCTGCCCGGAAGCCCTAAAGGCGTGCGCGAGTGCCTCGGCGCGATTCTGCCCGCCCTGCCCCATGCCGTAGACATCCTCACCGCCCGCGTAACCGACCATGGCCAGCCGCCGCATGCCTGAGTCACGCGCAATTCGGCACGCGCCTTGCGGCTGGGCAATCACCGCAAGCGTGCCATTAAGCCGCCATGCATGTGGCGAGATGGGCATGATATTCGCTGTTAAGATAGAAACATGGCAACACGTAGCGCACTACCTAGTCGAGACCGGAGGATGGACACGATGAGCGATGCAACGCGGCGCGGACTGGCCGGCTGGCAGATAGCGACGCTTTCAGTGGCCGCGGGCGCGGGCGCGCTCGCCCTCGCCAACAAGCTCGCCGATCTCGGCGTCGGCCAGCCCAGCGACACCCTCGACGGCGAACGCGGACGCTACGCCTGGACCATCGGCGACATCAGCTACACCGTCAAGGGGCAGGGCGAGCCGCTGGTGCTCGTCCATGGCGTCTACGCGGGCGCGTCGTCATATGAGTATCGCCGCGTCTTCGATACGCTCGCCCAGAACTACCGCGTCTACGCCTTCGACCTGCTCGGCTTCGGCCTCTCAGATCGCCCGCCCGTCGTCTACACCCCCATCCTCTATGAAGAGTTGATCCAGGATTTCGTGCGTCAGGTCGTCGGTGGAGCGGATAACCCCGTCGCCGTCATCGCCTCGTCGCTTGGCGCCGCCTTCACCATCCGCGCCGCCGCCGAGCGTCCGGGCCTCTTCTCGCGCTTCGTCTTCGTCAACCCCAGCGGCATGGACGGCCCGGCAGCTACTGGCGCCCCAGTCCTGCGCGCGCTCGCCCTGCGGGTGTTGCGCTCACCACTGCTCGGCCAAGGGATCTATAACGCCGTCGTTTCGCGGCCTAGCCTGCGCTACTTCCTGAAGTCGCAAACATACACCGATCCCGCGCTGGTCAGCGACGACATGCTCGACCACTACTACACCACCGCACACCAGCCCGGCGCTCGTTTCGCCCCCGCCAGCTTCATCTCCGGCACGCTGAATACTCCCGTCGCCGCCGTCTATCCACTACTCAAGCGCCCCATTCTGCTCTGCTGGGGCAAAGACGCCCGCTTCACCCCGCTTGAAAATGCCAGCGCCTACCGCCAGGCCAACGCCCGCACCGAGTTGCGTGTCTTCGATTGCGGTGGCCTCCCCCAGGATGAGTTGCCCACCGAGTTCACTCGCGAAGTCACCGGCTGGCTGCACACTACCCGCGCCTCCGCTTCACGCGGCTAGCGGCCCAGTGCACCATCGCACTACGATAGCGCGCTACGCGTCCCACTCGCTTTCGTGCTGCTCCATGAGATCATGTAGCGGCGCAAGCGGGTAGGTGGCGTATGGCGGCCAGGTTTCCGCTGGAGAGGCGCCAAGCAAGCCATGCGCGACCGCATCGGCATCTTTGCCCAGCAGCGTATCGCCACGCGCATAATTCTCAATATAGTTGGCGACATGCCGCGCCGCGCCCGGTATCCCCTTGTAGCTGGGGAAGTAGTTCACGTCAATCACCACCGGGCCTTGTGCGCTCTTGATCACATCCAGGCCATACAGGCCCAGCCCAAAAATATGCCCACACCGTAGCGCGATACTGCGTATTTCAGCGCTCACCGGCGTAGCGACGCGCGTCACCCCATCGGGCTTGCGGAGACCGAAGACCTCGTCTCCTACCACATAGATTTTCAGTTCATCACCGGCAATGTACTCCTGTACAAGCATCGGCTGTGCAGGTGGCGGCAGCGCCGACAGTTCGTGATGATGGCGAATGACCTGTACGCCGATTCCGCGCCCCCCGATGTACGGCTTGATTACCAGCGGATGTAACTCAAGAAGTGTGTGCAATAACCTGGTATTGACCGTCACCCAGTACGGCGGCGATGGCACACCCGCCTCGCGCAGGCTATGCGCCGCCGCGATTTTATCCTGCACCGCCAGGCAGGAGCGATATGGATTCAGAATCAGCGCACCCTGGCGGTGTAAGATGCTCGCTACACTCAACCAGAGCGACGTATGCGACTTCAGAATGTAGAGATCGTGCTCCACGCGCAGATGGTCGGGATCCAGCACAGCTTCGTCGCCGATGCCAATCTCCACCTCATAGCCGCGCTGTCGCAGTAGGTCGAATACTTCGACGAGCGCCGGATTCGGCGACGGCATGCCCCGCGTAATGGCAAGCATCCAATACAATTTCATTTCGTTGCCCTCACTGCCGCCCCACTCCTGGGCAGGCTCTATCGTGTCGCATGTTCCTTCGCGGTGTCCGTGGTGCGCTACGCAACGTGCTCACCACCATGTTGTTTTTGCCACAAATGCGTATACAGTCCGTCCTGGCGTAACAATTGGTCATGGGTACCCTCTTCGATCACACGGCCACCGTCGAGCACATAAACACGGTCCGCTCGCTGAATTGTCGAGAGCCGGTGCGTCACCGCAACCACCGTGCGATGCTGCGCCAGCCGTTCGAGCGTCGCGGTAATCGCCGCTTCGGTGCGCGCGTCCAGATCATTGGTCGGCTCGTCCACGAGCAAGATTGCCGGGTTGCGAAGGATCGCCCGCGCGATAGAGATACGCTGCCGCTGCCCGCCCGAAAGCATGCCGCCCATCTCGCCAGCCGGGGTATCGTAGCCTAACGGCAGCGCGAGAATCGCATCATGAATCTCCGCCGCTTTGGTCGCCGCCTCGATCTCTTCGTTGGTGGCGTCCAGCTTGCTCAGCCGGATATTTTCGCGGATGGTCGTGTTGAACAGGAAGGTCTCTTGAAGCACCGCCGCCATCTGCGCGTGCAGCGAATCCTGAGTTACGGCGCGCACATCCTGCCCATCTACCATCACTGCGCCCGCCGTGGGATCATAAAAGCGCGCGAGCAGACTCAGAAGTGTTGATTTGCCCGCGCCGGTCGGCCCGACAAATGCCACATACCGGCCCGCCGGAATCTCCACCGTGATGTCCCGCAACACCGGATGCTGGTTGTCGTAGCTGAAGCTCACATCCGCGAAGCGGATAGATTCAGCCAGCCTCGGCAGCGCCGTCGCGTCTGGCGCATCGGCCACCTCTACCGGCTCGGCAAGTAGCTCATCTATCCGCTGTATGCCGCCGCCAGCCGCGATCACGCTTGGCATCACCTTCTTGCTCAGGCTATACGCATCTCCCGTCACATCTATCAGCAGCAGAATGAAGGCGACCAGCGTGCCAATCGTCATCACCCCATTGAATGCCAGCACTGCTCCCAGGCCAATCACCAGCAGCGAGGCCAGACGCACGCCCAGGCTCGATGTCGTGCCGACGAGCGAACTGAGGAAGGTCGCCTTCACGGTGCGCTTGAAAAGATCGCCAAGTTGATTCCCCAGCCGCCCCAGCATCGTCCGTTGCAGGCCAAAGACCTTGACGATTTCTTGCGCCTGCGCGTTCTCCTGCACGCCACTCGCCAGCGCCGCCTGCTCGCGCTTCAGCCGGAAGAACGCCCGTGACGCGCGCGGTGCGAGCAGCGCTGGACCAATCGTCACCAGTGGCGTCGCCAGCACCACGATCAGCGCCAGCCGCCACTGCAAAATGAAGAGCGTCGGCACGTTGATCAGCAGGCCAATTAACGCCAGATTCCCATCAGTGAACCGAACGGTCAGCCCTTTATCAATTTCCGACAGGTCGCTGGTGAAGCGGGCAACAATATCGCCCGAGTGCGCGCGGTCGTAGTAGTTCATTGAGAGCCGCTGCATGTGCGTGAACATTTGGCCGCGCAGATCATTCAGGATGTGCGCCCCCACACGCGCCACCAGATAATCGCCCAGGATCGTCGCGCCAGCGGCAATCAGATAGGCTACGGTCAGTTGGCCGAGAATCTCAGCCAGCAGCGCTCCATTCCGCGCTATCAACACTTGATCGGTTATGCGACCGATGCTCAGGTCATAGAACGTGCTGAATAGCTCTTGCAGCGTCATCAGCACCAGCACCACTACGCCGGTCTTCCAGTACGGCCGCCAGAAGATGAGGCCGCGTTTCAGCACCGCACGAATCGTCATCGCCGTGATACGTTTCTCAGGCAAAGTGGCCAGACGTTGTCCATCAACCTCCGCGACCGATGGCGAAGAATGGGAGGGAGTCGCGAGCTGAGTTGCCATACAGACCTCACAGTGGGGCGCAGGCTCCGCCGTCTTGTCGAAATACAGGCGATTCGCCAGATGAGTGAACCGCCTACCAACGACTTGGTACTCGAATCTACATGACATTCGGGTGGTGCGAGGAGAACCACCCATCTACGGCGCGAACACTCAGCGCAGGAAACCAATGCGCCGCGATTCTGGCGATGCATTTCTTATTCTTGCCCCGAAGCTGAGTTGCGCCACAATCCTTGCGCCGGTGTATCCGCTAGCTTGGCCGATTTCGCGGATATACATCTTCATACGCGACGATGCTACGCTCAACCGCTGGCACCGAGGCAGAGACATCTGCGAGCAACGTACCAGCACTATACGAGCACAACACTCGGCTAGCTCGGTTTATCGGGGTACATCAGGAGAACAGTCTACACCACGAATCCTACACCAGGCACGTATGGGCAGAGCGGTATGTACAGGGTATCTCTCGGAGCATCCTTCTCCGGCGGTGGCCATCCAATGAACGGTAGCAGCACATGCGCTTCCCAGACCGCTGTCTAAGAACCGAACATGCGCGGAATGGACACAAAGATTGTTAACATGTCATTAACATAAAATGTGATGCAATGCAAGTGCATCAAGTCGCCATCCATCGGGCTATCTGCCGCTTCATCATACCTAAGCCGTTCAGCCTACTTCAGCATTTCAGCCTTTTCACGCTCTGCCATCGCATGGCACGGCAAAACACTGTAAGTAGAAATGCTTATCCGTTGAGGCCACGTCTTATGCTCTGCTCTTGTGCTCTGCCTGCTTCGCCTCACACGCTATACCTGTGCTATGCTGAACGGCAAAGACCCGCATCCACCCGCCACCAGCGGAGAAGCCAGGAGCATACCGTGCAGTTGTCAGACCGCCTGCAAAGTCTTCCACCCTACCACTTCGCCGAATATGCCCGCAAGATCGCCGAGAAGCGCGCCGCAGGCGTAGATGTCATCAGCCTCTCGATGGGCGATCCCGACCTTCCTACCCCACCGGAAGTGCTTGATGCCCTGGCCGAAGCCGCGCGCCAGCAAGTGAACCAGCGCTACCCCGAATACGCTGGCATGCCCGAACTACGCGCCGCCTTCGCCGCGTGGTTTGCCCAGCGCTTCGGCGTGGAACTCGATCCTGCTCGCGAAACGTTGCCGCTGATCGGCTCGAAAGAGGGCCTGGCGCACCTGCCCATGGCGGTTATCAATCCTGGCGATGTCGCGTTGATGCCCGACCCGCAGTACCCTGTGTATGGCACTGCTGTCGCGCTGGCGGGCGGTGTCAGCTATGACCTCCCGCTGGATCACGAACGCGACTGGCTGCCCAACCTGGCCGCCATCCCGACGGATGTGGCGGCGCGTGCGCGCACACTCTGGCTCAACTATCCCAACAATCCTACCGGCGGCACGGCGACGCTCGCCTTCTATGAAGAGGCCGTCCACTTCGCTCGCCAGCACGATATCCTCATCATCAATGACATGGCCTATTCCGAGGTTGCCTACGACGGCTACCGTCCGCCGAGCATCCTCGAAGTGCCGGGCGCAAAAGATGTCGCGGTCGAACTCTACTCCTTCTCCAAGGCGTACAATATGGCGGGCTTCCGTATCGGCATGTTCGTCGGCAACGCCAGCATCGTCGAAGGCATGACTCGCCTCAAGAGCAACATTGATACTGGCATTTTTCGCCCGATCCAGGTTGCCGCCATCCGTGCGCTGGCGCTGCCAGAGAGCTGGATCGCCGAGCGCAACGCCATCTACCAGCGCCGCCGTGACCGCATCGTCGCCGCCTGCCATCAGGCGGGCATGGCCGCGCCGCTGCCCAAAGCCGGCCTCTACGTCTGGCCGCGCATCCCCGCTGGCCGCGTCTCCACCCAGTTCGCACTCGACCTGCTCGACTCCACCGGTGTCGCCGTCACTCCCGGCAGCAACTTCGGCCCAGGCGGAGAAGGCTACGTCCGCATCTCGCTCACCGTACCCGACGCCCGCATTGACGACGCCGTCGCGCGCATCGCAGGCGCCGTCGCGTCCCTAGCGTGACGCTCCCACTCCAATAGCAATCCCGTTCGACCACACTACCGGCAAGGCGCCATGGTCGAACGGGATTTCGCATCTATCCTGTTACGCTGTCACGATATTCACCAGACGTTCTGGCACATAGATTACCTGCCGTATTGGCGCATCCCCTATCGCCCGTCGCGCCTTCTCGGCGTCGCGCGCCATCTGTGTCACCTCCGCCTCAGTGGCTTCCGCCGCCACTTCGACGCGGTCGCGCATCCGCCCATTCACCTGCACGATGATCGTCAGCGTCTCCGCACGCAGCGCACTCGCGTCCACCTCTGGCCAGCGCTGCGTGTGGATCGAACTTCTATGCCCCAGCCGGTGCCACAGTTCGTCCGTCACGAATGGCGCGAACGGCGCCAGCAGCAGCAGCAGCGTCTCGCTCTCTGCGCGTGTCACTTGCTCCGCCCGCTCCAGCCCGTTCAGATATTTCATCAGCGCCGCGATTGCCGTGTTGTACTTCAGCGCCTCGGTATCCACCGTCACACGCTGGATCGTCGCATGTTGTATCCGCCGCGCCTCGCCGGTGGGCGCGTGCTTTGGCGCCGTTGCCGCGTGCGCCGTCACCAACTGCCACACGCGATCCAGGAAGCGCGTCACCCCGCCCAGCCCGCGGTCAGTGAAGTCGCCGCCACTCTCATACGGCCCCATGAACATCAGATACGTGCGGAAAGCGTCTGCCCCGTGCTGCGCGATGTAGCCGTCCGGCGAGATATACGTCTCCGGGCGGCTCTTGCTGATCTTCATGCCATTCACCGTCATCATCCCGTTCGCCCGGAAGCGTGGGAATGGCTCCGCGAAGTCCAGATAGCCCAGATCATGCAGCGCCATAGTGATGAAGCGCACATACAACAGGTGCAGCACACTATGCTCAGCACCGCCAACATACATCTTTGCCGGCAGCCACTTCCGCGTCAGTTCCGGGTTCCACGGCTCCCGCTCATCGTCGCTCGATGGGTAGCGCAGGAAATACCACGCTGAATCCAGGAAGTTGTCGCTCACATCCGTCTCGCGCCGCGCGGCCTTCCCGCAGATCGGGCACGTCGTATTGACGAACTCTCCGTCGGCGGCCAGCGGCGAAATACCTGTTCCCGTCGGGCGGTAGTCCTCCACATACGGCAGCACCACCGGCAACTGGTCCTCCGGCACGGGCACCGCGCCGTGGTCGGGACAATAGATAATCGGGATCGGCGGACCCCAATACCGCTGGCGGCTAATCAGCCAGTCGCGCAGATGATATTTCACGCTGCGCACGCCGATGCCTCGCGCCTCCATCTCCGCCGCGATGGCCTCGCTCGCCTCCGCTGATGTCTGGCCCGTGTATGCGCCAGAGTTCACCAGCACCCCCACATCTGTAAACGCCTCCTGCGCCTCGTCACCAGCCATCTCGGCATCGTCGCTCACGCTAGCGGACCGCACCACCTGGCGCACCGGCAGCCCCATCGCCCGCGCGAATGCCCAGTCGCGCGCATCGTGCGCGGGCACCGCCATGATTGCTCCCGTCCCGTATTCCATCAGCACATAATCGCTGACCCACACCGGAACCTGCTCGCCCGTCAGCGGATGAATCGCATAGGCTCCCGTGAAGACACCCGTCACTGGACGCTCGACGCCTTCCTGCGTGCTGGCGGGCGCGCGCCGCGCCGCCGCGACATACGCCGCCACCGCCTCGCGATGCGCCGCATCCGCAATCTGCGCGACGGCGGGATGCTCCGGCGCCAGCGCCACGAACGTCACGCCGAAGATCGTGTCGGGCCGCGTCGTATACACCCGCACACGCGTCTCAGGATGCCCCGCGATTCGCATCGCGAACTCAACGCCGGTCGAGCGCCCAATCCAGTGGCGCTGCGCCGCCTTCACGCGCTCGCTCCAATCCAGCCAGTCCAGATTATCCAGCAGTTGGTCGGCATACTTGGTGATCTTGAAGTACCACTGCTCCAGTTCCCGCCGCTCGACGATGGCCCCGCAGCGCTCGCAATGCCCGTCAATGACCTGCTCATCGGCCAGCACCGTCTTGTCATTCGGACACCAGTTGACCGCCCCTTTCTTGCGTTCAGCCAGCCCTGCCTTAAACAACTGCACGAAGATCCACTGCGTCCAGCGATAATATTCCGGATCCGTTGAACTGATTTCATGCGACCAGTCGAAGCGGTTGCCGATGCGCTGCAACTGCGCGCGAAAGTTGGCGATATTGCTTGCGGTCAGCGCCTTCGGGTGCTTGCCCTCTTTAATCGCGAAGTTCTCGCTGTGGATGCCAAACGCATCGAAGCCCATCGGCTCGAAGACATCGTAGCCGCGCATTGCCTGCCAGCGGCCATGCACATCCGACCCGATATAGCTGTACATGTTCCCCACGTGCAGCCCCTCCGCCGAGGGATACGGGAACATCATCAGGTTGTAGTAGGGATTGCGTGCCCGCTCCAGATCCGGGCGATACAACCCGCGCTGCTCCCACTCCGCGCGCCACTTTGCCTCCACCACCGCCACATCATACGCGCGCTTGCTCGCATGCGCCGCTTTCCGTGGTTTCGCTGATGTTTGCTGCTTGCCCGTCACAGCGCGTGCGGCACGCGCTGGCGTGCGCGTCCCCCGCTCGTTCGTCGTCGGTTCTCGTACCGTGCCCTTTGCCATAGCACACGTCTCCTCTCTGCCGCGCCTGCCGCATCCAGAATGCGGGAGCGCGCAAACCAGGGGCCAGCGCCCCATACGCCGTTTGGCCGGATGCCACTCAATTTGAGCATCCGGCGGTTTTCAGAGAGGGCGGCAGGCAAACAAAAACGCCCTCCGCCCCGACAAGGGCGAAAGGCGCACATCAGCCAACCTTCGCGTTACCACCTTGCTTCGTGGCTGCCTCGCGGCAACCACCTCTGAGGGTGCCAACACACCCCGACTCGCTAACGGGAGTTCCCGGCGCCAGCTACTCCGTCCATCTAGGGAACATTTCACCGCGCGGCTTCCGAGGGAGCTTCGGTCCGCGGCGACGCCAACTCGCACCACCCGCTGGCTCTCTGCGCTCGCGGCAAGACCTACTATCCTCGTTCATCGCATCTGCTCTTCGATTGTTCCATACACTATATCATACAATCGCCCCAAACGCAACCATCTACCGCGCTCGCACATGAGCGCCCCCTTGACACGCCACAACCGGGCGTGCCACAATCATGGCGGCATACTCAATGTGTGAGTAGTGGCAAAGTGAGTAGCATATGTCCGAAGACCCTCACCCCGCGCTCGGCATCGAGCACGCGCTGCTGGGCCTGCTGCGCCAGCAGCCACGGCATGCCTACGAGTTGCACCAGCAACTGATCCAGGCCGCCGCCCTCGGCCTGGTGTGGCATCTCAAGCAAGGTCATCTCTACGCCTTGCTGGCAAAGCTGGAGGCAGCGGGCTATATCGCCAGCGCCACAGAGCCGCAGGGCACGCGCCCACCGCGCAAAATGTTGCGTCTCACCCCCGCCGGTGACGTCGCGTTCGCCGCATGGCTCGCCACGCCCGTCGCCCACGGGCGCGATTTCCGTTTAGAATTTCTCGCCAAGCTCTTCTTCGCCGCCCAGGAAGGAGCATCCACTGTGACCACACTGCTCGCGCACCAGCGCCACGCATGCCAGACCTGGCTACGTGACCTGCGTGCGCGCGGCGAAGCAGTGCGCGCCAATCGCCCATACGACCAACTTGTCCTTGAGTTCCGCATCGGCCAGATCGAAGCGATCCTGCCCTGGCTGGACCGCTGTGAAGCCGCGCTCGCCACACCAGCGCTGCGCTAACGTGTCATCCATCCCTTGGTCAATTCATCGCCAACGTCTTCCATACCGCCAAGACACGCCGAAAATCACGGCATAGTGTAGACGAGGAAACCCACTGTATGCGACATCGCTCCACGCGCGCCGCCTCCATATTCTGCCGCCGTTCTTCCGGCGCTGCCATCATCCTGCCGCTCCTGCTCACGCTGCTCCTCAGCGCATGTAACGGGCCAAGCGGCGCGGCATCCAGCCAGCCCGTCACCCTCAACGTCTTTGCCGCCGCCTCACTTCAGGCTGCCTTCACCGACATCGGCGACGCCTTCCATACCGCGCACCCAAACGTCACCGTCACCTTCAACTTTGGCGGCTCCGATGCGCTGGCCACACAGATCAACCAGGGCGCGCCCGCCGATGTCTTTGCCTCAGCCAACATCAAGCAGATGAACGTCGCCGTCCAGGGCGGCCAGATCACCAGTTCCAGCGTGCAGACCTTCGCGCACAACCGCCTGGTCGTCATCTATCCCAAGAACAACCCCGCGCACATCGCCACCCTGCAAGACCTGGCGAAGACCGGAGTGCATCTTGTCCTCGCGGCGCAGGCGGTTCCGGTAGGCCAGTACGCGCTCGATTTCCTCACCAAAGCCAGCGCCGACCCGTCCTTCGGCGCGAGCTACAAGGACGCCGTGCTCAAGAATGTCGTGTCCTATGAGGCAGATGTCAAATCCGTCCTGACCAAGGTGGCGCTGGGCGAGGCCGATGCGGGCATCGTCTACATTACCGACGCCAAAACGAAGGCAGACAGTGTCACCACGATTGACATTCCCGATGCGCTCAACTCAATTGCGGTCTATCCCATCGCCCCCGTCAAAGGCTCGCAACGTGCCGATGTCGCCCAGCAATTCATCAGTGCCGTCCTCTCCGCCCAGGGGCAGGCGACGCTGGCGAAATACGGCTTTGTTGCGGGCAGTTCCGGGCCTCAGTACACGCCGCCAGCAGGCGCATAAGCACGAGAAGGGCTGACAGCCGTGCCCCATCCACCGGAGGAACTGACCCTCACGCCACAGCCAGAGCACACCTTTCCGCCGCTCAGCGGTGCGGAGCGCGCCACGCCGCGCCACTCCGCCCCACCGGCCAGCCCGCCGCGTGCGTCCGTCTGGCAGAGCCGCCGCTGGTGGCGGCAGTTCCTCCTCGTGCTGGCCAGCCTGCCGATGTTGCTCTTCATTCTGCTGCCGCTGCTGGCGTTGCTGCTCCGCGTGACACCCGCTGAACTGCTGGACAATCTGCTCAACCCTATGGCCGCGCAGGCGATTCAGCTCAGCATCTCCACCACCCTGACGACGCTGGTCATCACGATCATCGGTGGAACACCGCTCGCATATCTGCTGGCGCGCCGCCGCTTTCGTGGGCATACCCTGCTCGACACGCTGATTGACCTGCCGATTGTGCTGCCACCCGCTGTCGCGGGCATCGCGCTACTGGTCGCCTTCGGGCGGCGTGGCCTGCTCGGCTCCTGGCTCGACATCTTCGGTATTCACCTCGCCTTCACACCCATCGCCGTCGTGCTGGCGCAGACCTTCGTCGCCGCGCCCTTCTATATCAAGAGCGCCAGTGTGGCATTCGCGGGCGTAGACCGCGAATTGGAGCAATCTGCCGCGCTCGACGGCGCTGGACCGCTCGCCATCTTTCGCTACATCACTGTGCCATTGACCCTCCCCGCACTCTTTGGCGGCGCGGTGATGACCTGGGCGCGCGCCCTCGGCGAGTTCGGCGCGACGATCATCTTCGCCGGCAACTTCCCTGGCCGCACGCAAACGATGCCGCTCGCCATCTATCTCGGCTTCGAGCTAGACCTTCAGGTAGCGCTCGCTCTGGCCCTGGTACTGCTGGTGCTCTCCTTCGGCATCCTCTTCATCGTCAAGGGCTTGCTCCACCAGCGCGTCGAAGCCATACGTGTATCATGAGAGGACGGAATCACCATGGAACTCAGCGCACGCAACCAACTGAGCGGAACGATCACAGATGTCAAGCTGGGCACGATCATGGCCGAGGTCACGGTTGATATCGGCGGTCAGACGCTCGTCTCCGTCATTACGCGCGGCTCTGCTGAGCGCCTGAACCTCAAGGCAGGCGATACGGTGACAGTCATCATCAAGGCAACCGAGATCATGCTAGGGAAGAACTGACCGCGCCACGTCCGACAACAAGAGACTGGGAACACCGCCGACCCTCCATGCGTCAATTCTTAAGAGGGCCTGCGTCTGTTGCGCTGTTGCCATCATCACCCATCATCACGCGCGCTAAACCGGGATGAGCCGTGGCCTAGATGCCGCGAGCTTCCCCTATCACCCAACTCGCCACCCATTGTGCTCTCGCCATAGGATGCGTTGGGACATTCATGCCGCGAAGCCAGCAACTGCCGCGGCCCGCGCATGACCGCTATGCCGCGCCGGGATCGCGTGCTATACTATTGCACGCTGGCAGGTCAGCAGCGCATAGGCCACTGGCATGCGGCAGCCGAATACACCGATGCAGAGGAGAATGGGCGCATGAAGGGGTTCGTTGGACGGGAAAGGCATCGCGGAATGCGCAAGGACTACCGACTGAGCGTGCATGTGCTGGCGCTACTTGCACTGGCGTTCGCCAGCATCATGGCATTCTGCGTCCCCACGCCAAGTGCCGCCGCACAGCCGTTCGACGACCCCACGCTCACCATCGTCACGCCCGCCCCGCAGAACGGTGTCGCTGAAGGTCCGGTCGGCACACGTATCACCATCCAGGCGGCCAACCTCACTCCGGGCGATGCCTTCCAGCTTGGCTACACCACCCAGGATTCCAGTTGCGCCAGCGTCTTCCAGCCGTTGAGCGGCGCCACCGCCGATGCGGACAGCTCGGGCGCATTCACACAGACGATCATCTGGCCCACCTCGCTTGCCTCCATCGGCACAGCCTACTATCTCTGTGCGCAAGATACCGCCCAGGATGCCACCCTGCCAATAGTGCAAAGTAGCGCCACCTTCCGCGTGGATGCCTCCTCACCACCAGTCGTCACCCTGCGCGACTCGCTTCCCCCTGGCGCATCCTCCGCCACCAGCACACCCGTCGCCGGACCCAGCAGCACACTCTACCCAGGCGGCCAGGTGACGGTTGTCGGCAACAACTATGTGCCCGCTGGCGTGACCCTGATCGCCGTGCTCTCCACGAAAATCATCAACTCACCCAATCAACTCAACAGCACGATCAGCCTCAGCACCACCAATCAGCAACCCATCGTCACCACCGGTAGCGAGATCACCGCCACCGTTGCCATCCCAAGCGATATCCAGCGTGGCTCCTACCAACTCTATCTCATCTCCACTGATGGCGGCATCGGCATGCCATCGCTGCTGGCGCATACCAGCGTCAAAGTAGCGCTTCCCCCTACGCCCACCATTGCCCCCACCGTCACGGTCGCCATCCCCACCGCCACACCCCCAGGCGGCACAGGTGGCGGAGGTGGTGGCGGCACGATGAAGCTGCTCAGCATTGTCGGGCTAGCCGGGCTGAGCGTCCTGCTCTTCGTCCTTGGCGTCATCCTGCTTGCCTCTGGCGCGTCTGGCGGCGCGCCCGGACCGCAACCCCCCCGCGATCGGTATTGATATTCGCGAAAACTGGGTGTTGGCGATACGGGAACAGGTTGAAACTGTTGGGCTACCCCAGTTCCGCGCGCAGCCGCCGCAACTGTTCGGCGGGCAGAATGTGGAACATCGTCAGCAGCGTCTCCAGGTCGTAATCCATTCCTGATGCCGCGAGTTCCTGCTTGACACGCCCCAGCCCCGCGATCTGCTGTGGACTCACCATCCCCCGACTCACCAGCAGCGCGGCCAGAAATTGATCCGGGCTGAGGAACTTGAACATCATCGCCAATTCACCCAGCTTGAAATTGATTTCGACGCTGTTGAGCATCTGCTGGATACCCTTGAGCACCTCCAGCTTATCCGCTGAGAGCAATGCCCCCTCCACCAACACGGTGCCCAGCGCCTGATCTTCCTGCACCGCTGGCAGCCGCGACGCTCCCGGCACATGATGCAGCGTCTGATGCGCCTCCACTGCCGCCGCGTTTCCTCCACGCAGCGATGCCGCATCCCACGTCTGCTGGCGCGCCTGCGCACCACCAGAGAGGCCCACTGTTCCGCCGATGGGCGAATACTTCATCTCCGGCACCACGCCAGTTTCACCTTCCATGTCTGGTGGCGTCCACACATCTGAGACCGGCGCCCCGCGTCCATGTCCATTCGCGCCCGGCATCGCTCCCATGCCCATGTGTCCGTTGCCGTTTTGCCCGCCACCAAAGCCGTTGTGGCCGTTGAGGCCGGGCGCGGACGACTCATGCAACGCGCCGAAGCCCTCGAACGCGCTCCGCCCACCCCCAAGGCCATTGCCACCCCCAAAGCCGTTGAAAGGCTGATCTGAAGCGTTCCATCCCCCTGCGGACGATGGACCACCAGGAACAGCCCCGAAACGCGCCGTTGGTTCGGGGGGTGCATCCTGAATACCAAACTGCGCCGCATAAGCGTCACTCAGGCGTGCGGCGCGATCTTCAAAGCTGTTGGCTGGCGGCGGCGCGAAATTGCCACCACCGGGTTGCGCGAACGGATTGCGCGCGAACGGATCAGAGTGTGCGGGCGCTGACATAGGTGGTGGCGCACTAGGCGATGGGGCTACATCGGCAAACGGATTCTTGCTATACGGCTGCGCGAACGGCGACGCCTCCGCGCCGAACGCGAATGGATTCACCTCGCCAGGATGTGCGAACGGGCTGGACGCTGGCGTCGCATACATCTGCTGTTGCTGATGGGGCTGGCCGCCGGCATAGCCAAAGCTGGGCGCGAACGGCGCAGGTTGCGAGAACGGGGGTGGCGATGGCGGGGAGTACGGCATGGGCGAGAACGGCGAGCCAAAAGGCTGCGGCTGGCTACCCAGCGCGCCGAACGGCGCGGCTGAGGTTGGCGCTGGCAGGCCGAGCGGCGCGAGTGCGCCGCCGATCCCCGGAGCGCTCCCCACTACCGGCACGCGCTGGCGCACACCATTGATAATCATCTGGAAATCCTGCGCGCCCCGCACCTCCACGTCCGCCACCGCGCGCCCACCCATCTCGAAATCCGAATCCAGCAGGCTTCCGGGCGGCGTGTAGCGGAAGGTCATCACCTGCAATTGCCGTCCCTGGCGGTGCGCATCCAGCGCCACCCAAAACTCCCGGCGGCTCGCCGTCGCGCAGCCGAGATCCACCAGCACCAGCGCCACCTGATGCTTGGTGCAAATGTCGAAGAGGTCCACCGGCGTGCGCGCCGCACGCACATCATACGAGGCGATGCGTAGCTGCGAGAGCAGTGGCACGGCAATAGCATCATCGCGCTCGAACAACACGACCAAAGGCGAAACTGTCGTGCTTGGGTCGGCGTCCATCCCGGTCCCCGCGATCTGAAATGTTGCCATCTACGACCCCACACCCTTCCCGATTACTCTTGAGTGCCGCCACCCCTGCCGTATTGTGTCGTAGGTCACCGACCTCTGCCGTATGTCAAGTATAACACACCACTCGCTGCCCAACAGCCCAATTAGGGCAGTGTACGTCGCGACACCACGCGCCCACACACGCTCACGTACCACTCACCACCCCACGCGCCACCGTCAACGCCACCAGATTCACCCCAAAGTGATATGCCAGTTCGCGCTCATCGTCGCCACGCAGCACGATCACATCGCAGCGCTTCCCAGGCTCCAGGCTGCCGACCTCGCGTTCTATCCCCAGCGCATGCGCGCCGCCCAGCGTCGCGGCGGTCAGCGCCTCATCCAGCGTCATCCCCATCGCGCTCACCGCCAGCGCCACCATCATCTGCATGTTCTCTGTATACGACGTGCCGGGATTGAAATCGGTCGCGAGCGCCACCCGTAGGCCACGTTCCAGCAGCCTCCGCCCCGACGGATACGGCACACCCAGCGAGAACGAGCATCCGGGCAGCAGCGTCCCCGTCACCCCCGCCGCACGCAGCAGATCGAGGTCCGTGCCCCCCGCGAAGTCCAGGTGATCCGCTGATACCGCCCCCAACTCCGCCGCTAGCCGCGCGCCGCCCGTATCACCCAACTGGTTCGCGTGCAGCTTCAGCAAATAGCCCAGCCCTCGCGCTCGCTCCAGAATTCGCCGCGACTCCTCAACCGTGAAAGCCGTGCGCTCGCAAAAGACATCGCAGAAGCGCGCCCGCCCCGCGAACGCGGGCAGCATCTCTTCGCAGACCAGATCCACATACGCCGCCCGCCCCTCCGGCGTGCCGCGATACTCCGGCGGAATCGTATGCGCGCCGAGAAACGTCGGCACTACAGCGGGCAACCCCGGAACCGCCGCTAGTTCGTTCATGATCTCCAGGCACCGCGCCTCGGTGACGGCATCCAGCCCGTAGCCTGTCTTGCCTTCCACCGTCGTCGTGCCGTGCCGCGCGAAGCTGAGCAGCCGCTGGCGCGCCAGCGCCCACAACTCTTCCGGCAGGGCAGCGCGAGTCGCACGCACCGTATTCAGAATGCCCCCGCCACGCGCCGCGATTTCTTCATATGACACGCCCGCATGCCGCAACTGAAACTCCTCAGCGCGGTTCCCCGCGAAGACGAAATGCGTATGCGAATCCACGAAGCCCGGCAGCGCCGCCCGCCCACCAGCATCCTGCCGCGCGCCCGGCGCGACACTAGATGTATCCACCGCCCCATCGAGCGCTTCTTCCGGTCCCACCCACACAATCCGCCCATCTTTCGCTGCCACCGCCCCGCGCTGCACCACCCCAAGCGGCCCCTCTGCGCCCGCCACAGTTCCCGGCGCAAGCGTCACCAGCCGGCTCACTCCGGTCAGCACCCAATCCGCCTGCTGCTTCTGCTGGTCCATGCGCCTATCCCCCAAGCTTCCGCTGAATCGCCGCAAGGACATTCGGCGTCACGATGCCATTCAGGTCGCCATGCAGCCGCGCCACTTCCTTCAGCAGCGACGAGCTAATGAACAGATGCGGCAGCGACGAGATTATCATGAGCGTCTCCACCTCCGGCGCCAGATTGCGATTCATCAATGCCTGCTGAAACTCATACTCGAAGTCCGTCACCGCCCGCAGCCCGCGCACAATCGCTTGCGCGCCCACCTTCCGCGCGAAGTCCACGATCAGCCCCTCGAACCGCTCCACTCGCACTCCGGTCAGCCCCTCCTCCACCATCGCCTCGCGCCACAGCGCGGCCCGTTCGTCGGTGTCGAACATTAGCTTCTTATTCGGCGTATCGTAGACCGCCACCACCAGATCATCCACCAGCTTCGCGGCGCGGCGCGCAATATCCAGATGCCCACGATGCACCGGATCGAACGAGCCGGGATACACCGCCACGCGCCGGTGCGGCACGCCGCCTGCCGCCCCTATCGCGCCTGCTTGCTGTTGCGCCCCTGGCCCATCCGGGCGGCGCTGCCCGTCATCCTGCCGCACCGTTCATCCCTCCCGCTTCCGCGCGACCGCCCGATACTCGCGCGTACCGGCATTCTACTCGCCCAGCGGCGCGCTGTCTACGGGAGACCTGGGCCACCGCCCATTCCCCATATTTGCATAGCGGCCAAAGAACAGATATTCTATATCTATGACCAACACCACAGACCACCCTACTATCGCCTTCGCCACCCAACAGGAGCTAGAAGCATGGCTCGCGCAACACCATGCCGATACCTCTGGCCTCTGGCTGAAAATTGCCAAGAATAGCGCGGACATCCCAACCGTATCCTATGCCGAGGCCGTGGAAAGCGCCCTCTGCTATGGCTGGATTGACAGCCAAAAAGCCACCTTTGATAGCCAGTACTTCTTGCAGAAGTTCACTCCGCGCCGCCCCAAGAGCGTGTGGTCGCGCGTCAATCGTGAGAAAGCCACCGCGCTCATCGCCGCTGGCAGAATGCAGCCAGCGGGCCTGCGCCAAATCGAGCTGGCCCAGGCCGATGGCCGCTGGGAAGCCGCCTACGACTCGCAAAGCACGATAGCCATTCCGCCAGACTTGCAAGCCGCGCTCGACGCCCATCCTGATGCCAAAGCCTTCTTCGCCACCCTGGATAGCGCCAATCGCTACGCGATCCTCTACCGT
Organism: Ktedonobacterales bacterium; assembly: GCA_030167145.1. Taxonomy (GTDB): domain Bacteria; phylum Chloroflexota; class Ktedonobacteria; order Ktedonobacterales; family JADMIN01; genus SMAG-U1939. The sequence goes on from CP126532.1 coordinate 4,602,368, forward strand.
CTCCAGACCGCGAAGAAGCCCGAAACCCGCGCCGCGCGCATCGAAAAATTCATTGGCATGCTCGCACAGCGCGAGAAAATCCATCCCTAGCGTCTGAGCGAGCAGGAGGTAAACGGCAGCATACCCGCATCGAAGCGTCCGCTACCCATCCGATCTCGCCCGCTCCTCATTCCTGCCTGCGCCAGAGATCTGGCCACGTTTCGGCTTGCATCTCACTCTGCGCTGTTCTGCCATACTCTGGCGCGGCTGGTAGCGCCATACGCGGATTCAGCAGCGCAGTTGGCGTAGGCGGGCCTGAGCGCGGCGATTGCGGGCGATAGACAAAAAGCTGACGGAGATCGGCAACCAGCGGATCCAGCGGCGTTCCCGACGTTCGTGGCCACTCTGGCTCCTGCCGCGCCTGCCACGCCCGCAACGCCATCCGCAGTTGCGTCACCTCCTGCGCCATCACCTGCGCGAAGCCATCCTCTTGCGCCAGCCGTTGGAACCGCGCCAGCAAATTATTGAGCGCCACGCTCACCTGCCACAGCACGTTATCCTGGTGCGCAGGCGCCCGCGCCGCAAGGTCGCCGTTGGCGACACGCAGATGCGTTGCCAGAATCTGCTGGATCCCCTCTGCCAGCTCGCGCCGTTGCTGCAACTCGCGATGCTCCAGCTTGGCGATTTCCTCGGCGCGGTCCGCCCGCCTCAGCGCACTCGCCGCGCTTTTCACCCACAGATACGAGACCAGCGCCACGATTACATGTAGCGCAACCGGGCCGACCACCAGCGAATACAGGATGCCCGTCGAGGTAATCATCTGGTCCCACATCATCGTATGCGGCTGCAAGCGCACATCCATCACGATGAACGCGCACTGCGTCACCGCCACCAGAAATACGCTCTCTGGCCGCAGCAGCGTCACCGCGATCAACTCTGATGTCACTAGCAGATAAAAGACAGGAATGAACAACGGATCGAGGCCGCCCTGCGCGTCCAGCAGCGCCCAAATCAACGCCCCATCCACCACCAACACCAGCAACAGCCCAGCCCACCGCACGTGTCCCGCGCGATTCAGCGGAATCACTGCCAGGCATCCCAGCACCACCAGCGCCACACTCGGCAGCGTCGCGCGCAGCAGCGGCACATCTATCGCCACCAGCCCCACCGCCACCAGCATCCCCACCAAAATCAAACTCGTAATGCGCCCGCGCCGCACGCGCTCACGCTCCTCCAGTTTGGCGTTCGCTGGCACGGGTCGTGGCGCACTCAGGCGATACCACAATCCCAGCAATGAAACCGATTCAGCAACTGACGAACGCAACCCACGTGGATTCCCCGATGGCAGCATCATCGCTTTTCTCCCGCCCGCGCCAGGAACACGCTACGCGGCCAGCTTCTCTTCTGCTCATCCCGCGCCATACCACGCACGACAAGCAGGCCATCCCCATGACTCAAAGCTGGCGCCAGGATCGCGGCGTCCCCACCCCACCTCAATAACGATCCATCAGCACAACCGGCGACCGGCAACCGCCACAGCATATGCGCCAGGTTGCCCACGTGTCAACGTGCCGGTGTGTGAACCACTTCACACCCACGCTTCACCCACACATCCGCGAAAGCGTACAGATAAAACGCACTCGCTACCTGCACCTGCTGACTGGTCCACTAACCGTCCCTCTATCCAGCGATAAGCGAAAACACGCCATTGACCAGCGCGCACCCCATGATGTACACTTGACGAACGCCCCGTGCGCGGAATCGCTGTGTCCGCGTGCGGGAACGGCGACACGGGGTAGGCGCGGCCTATCCCGCATCACTGCGTGTCCAAAAATGTGTCTCGATACCCGGCCCCCATTCGCGGGAGCTGGGTTTTCGTGCTGGCGCGCTCACCCGCACGCCGCGCAACTGGGCTTCAGCCCCATGTCATCGTGCGCCGGTCCTTTAGGGCCGCGACACATCCCCATATCACCAGAGGAGGCGCCATGTTCCCGTTCTATCTCGAAGTCGCCCGCGCATCCTTCCGGCGCGTCCTCGTCTATCGCTGGGCCAACCTCGCGGGCATCCTCACCAATGCCTTCTTCGGCGTCATCATCTGCTACGTCTACGTCGCCCTGTTCACTGTGCGCCCTACCACCAACGGCTATGACCTGCACGATACCCTGCGCTATATCTGGCTGGTACAGTCGCTGGTGATGGTCGTCCTGCGGTTTCGCTGGGAAGACCTCATGCTCACCATTCGCTCCGGCGCAGTCATCTCGGACCTGAGCAAACCCTGCGACTTCTACGGCTACTGGTTCAGCCGCGAAGTGGGCAGCAGTCTGTACTACCTCTTCTACCGAGGTATCCCCACCTACTTTGCCGGCATGCTCTTCTTCGGCATCGGCATCCCCACCGACTGGATCATCTGGCTCGCCTTCCTTTGCAGCCTCACCCTCGCCACCGCCTTGGGCATCGCGTACCGCTTCCTCTATAACATCAGCGCGTTCTGGCTACTCGAAGCCCGCGCGATTGGCGGCATCGCCGGTGTCGTCGCCATGTTCTTCGGCGGCTCCTATATCCCTCTGCCGCTGCTCCCACCGTGGCTGCAAGCCATCACCGCGTGGCTCCCCTTCAACGGCTTGTTCAACGTCCCTGCCGAAATCTTCACCGGCAAACTCAGTGGCCTTGATCTCAGCATTGAACTGCTACGGCAGGCGCTTTGGGTCGTCGCCTTCACCCTGCTCGCCCGCGCCACCACCACCATCGCCGCCCGGCGTGTTGTCGTCCAGGGCGGCTAACTCCCGTATACCAACAGGCCGTAGGGGCGTCCGCAGGACGCCCGATATGAGAAGAACACAAACGCCCACTACCAGGAGAACCACGCATGCTCACCGGCATTCTCGACGATCTGCGGCTGTATCGTCGCCTCATCGGTCTCAGCATCCGCTCACAAGCCCAATACAAAGCCAACCTCATCACCGACATCGCCACCTATTTCTTCGTCACCGCACTCGAATTCACCATGGTGCCACTGCTCTTCGCCACATTCCCCACGCTGCTCGGCTGGAACCTTGGCGAGGTCGCGCTGCTCTATGCCGTCACCTCGCTCTGTTTTGGCCTCGGCGAACTTTTTGGCGCAGGCATAGATCAGTTCTCGGAAACCATCCGCCTCGGCGAGTTCGACCGCCTGCTCCTCCGGCCGGTCAGCGCGCTGCTTCAGGTCGCCTCCAGCGATTTCCGCTTGCGACGGCTGGGCCGCCTCACCGAAGGCGTCCTCATCTTCATCTTCGCCCTCCATCTACTCCCTGGTTTCACCTGGACTCCCCTCAAGCTCGCACTGCTGCCCCTCGGCATCCTCAGCGGCGCGCTCATCTTTATCGCCATCATGCTCCTCGGCGCCACCCTCTGCTTCTGGACCGTCGAAACCACCGAAATCATCAACATCCTCACCTATGGTGGCCGCGAGATGCTGAGCTGGCCCATGCACATCTACAATCTTGCGATTCAACGTATCTTTATCTTCATCATCCCGCTCGCCTTTGGCTCGTATCTGCCCACCTGCTACCTGCTCGACCGTCCGCTGCCCTTTGGCCTCCCCGGCTGGGTCGCCTTCTGCGCTCCCCTGCCCGCCCTGATCGTCGTTCTCGTCTCCTACACCCTCTGGCGCTTCGGCATCCGCCACTACCAGAGTACCGGCAGCTAGAACACTGTGAAATGAGGAGGAAACCATCGAAATCCGTAGCGGCATGTATGCCACTTCGTCCCGTGCCCCGGCCATTGATCGCCAGATGAGTGAGAGGAGAACCAGCATGTCACCATCACCCATGATTGACGCACAACACCTCAACAAAACGTTCCGCGTCGCCAAACGCCGCGCCGGACGCCTTGGCAGCCTCCGCAGCGTCGTAGACCCCGACGTGCGCACCGTCCCCGCCGTCGCCGACCTCTCGCTCCGCATTGTCCCTGGCGAGATGATCGGCCTCATCGGCCCCAACGGTGCGGGTAAAAGCACCACCATCAAGATGCTCACCGGCATCCTCACCCCCACCAGCGGCTATATCCGCGTCGCCGGGCTTGACCCGCACCGCCAGCGCCGCGAGATGGCAGCGCGCATCGGCGTCGTCTTCGGCCAGCGCTCCCAACTCTGGTGGGATCTCCCCCTCAGCGATTCCTTGCGCCTCCTGCGCCACCTCTATCGCGTCCCCCAATCCCGCCACGAAGCTAACCTCACCCGCCTGCGCGCCATGCTCGACCTCGACGAATTCCTCGATACCCCCGTGCGCCAACTCTCACTCGGCCAGCGCATGCGCGGCGACCTCGCCGCCGCTCTGCTCCACGACCCCGAACTGCTCTACCTCGACGAGCCAACCATCGGCCTCGATGTCGTCGCCAAAGCGCGCATCCGCACCTTCCTGCGCGACATCAATACCCAGCAAGGCGTCACCGTCGTCCTCACCACCCACGACATGGACGACATCGAAGCGCTCTGCCGCCGCATGGTCATCGTAGACCACGGACGCAAGCTCTACGACGGCGAAGTCGCCGCCATCCGCGAGCGTTTCGGCGGCGAGCGCACCATCATCGCCGAGCTAGACGAAAGCGAAATCGCCCGCCTCCCGCGCGACGACCACGGCCAGCCGCTGCTCGCAGATCTTCCCGCAGGCATCCGCCAGATCGAGGCCGAGCCGCCCCACATCGCCCTCAGCTTCACCCGCGACAGCATGCTCGCCCCCGAACTCGTCGCCTGGCTCGGCGCGCGCCACCGCCTCCGCGATGTCACATTCTCCGAGCCGCGTATCGAAGACGTCATCCGCCGCATCTACGAAGAAGGTCTGCTCTTGCACGAACCTGCACCTGTGAGCTAACCCATTGGTAGGGCGGACAGGAATGTCCGCCCATCGTTCTCCCCTTCCCTATTAGGGAAGGGGTCGGGGGTTAGGTAGCCCGCCTACTGCCGCGACGTAATCTCCATGCGCGGGTCCAGCTCGCGCTCGAAGCTCGTCGCCGCCGCGCCGCAATCCGCGCATTCCGTCGGCGTCCGCGCATGCTGAATCGCCCCGCAGACTGGGCAGACCCACCGGCTCGCGATCATCCGCACGATGTCCGCGCGGCTCACGATGCCCACCAGCCGCCCCTCGCGCAGCACCGCAACCCGCTTGAAACGGTTGCTCGTCAGAATCTGCGCCACCTCATCCACCGAAGTCTCTTCGCCAACGCTGATCACCCGCTTCGTCATGATCTCGGCGACGGTATTCCCCTCCTTGCCAATAATATCCGCCTCCGTCATGATTCCCACCATCCGCCGCTCACTATCCACCACCGGCGCGCCGCTGATGCGATAATCCGAGAGCAGCCGCGCCGCATCCTGCACCGTCGCCCCAGGGGCAATCGTAATTACTTCGTGGGTCATAATGTCACGCGCACGCATCGGACGCCTCCTTCATTGGGGGTTGACCATAACAGAGTCGAGCCGAAGCCATCGCCATTGACAGCTTCGTTGCGCGGCATTGTACCATAACACCAGGCCGCGATGAATGCCACATCGTCGCACGACCCGTGCCGAAATAGGAGCACCATCCGCAGGGGCGCACAGCGTGCGCCCATCCTGCCAGATAGGAATGCCCGCGCCATGCTCGATACCACCATCACCCCACCCGCGGACGACCCGCTCGGCGTCCTCACCGCCACCGCGCCCATCGTCCGCGCCGCCCGCCATGTCCGCATCGTCCTCCCTGCGCTCACAGCGCTCGCCGCCCGCTGGGCAACCGAACCCTGGCCCGACCAGGCTGGCCTCGACGCCCTGCACTTCACCGACGACACCCCACACACCGCCAACTGGGTACTGCTGCTCGATGCCCTCAACTTCTGTTTCTGGGGCGAGCCAGATCAACCGCGCTGGCGCATCGCCTGGCGCGGCCAGACCCACGACGGCTACGCCGCCCTTGCCGCCGCGCTCACCCGCGCCCTCGAAGACGGCCACCCCATCTACGATGCCGCCTACCTCGCCGATCTCACCGCCGACGACCTGCGCGATATCCTGCGCCCCGCGCCCGATAGCGCCGAGATCCCCCTCTTCGATGCCCGCCTCGCCAACGCCCGCGAAGTCGGGCGCGTCCTCCTCGAACGCTACGCCGGTCAATTCACCGACGCCATCGAACACGCCGCTGGCAGCGCCGTCTCCCTCGCCCTGCTGCTCGCCCGCGACTTCCCCTCCTTTGCCGACATCGCCACCTGGCGCGGCCAGCCCGTCCCTTTCCTCAAGCGCGCCCAAATCTGCGTTGCCGATCTCCATGCCGCCTTCCACGGCCAGCGCTGGGGCGCCTTCACCGACCTCGCCAGCCTCACCGCCTTCGCCGACTACAAGCTCCCCCAACTGCTCCGCACCCACGACATCCTTGTCTACAGCCCAGAACTAGCCGCCACGGTTGACAGCTACACGCCCATTCCCTCCGGCTCCGAAGCCGAAATCGAAATTCGCGCCGCCACCATCTGGGCCGTCGAACTCCTGCGCCGCGCTCTCGCCGAACACCACATCACCCGCCCCGCCAGCGCCATAGATTATCGCCTCTGGGCCGACAGCCAGACCAAGCTCCCCAACGAACACCCCTACCACCGCACCCGCACCATCTATTACTAGCGGCGCGACCACCGCCTCAGCAGAAATCCATGTGTTGTGGAACGACGCGCTGAGCGCCTGTTTCGCACTGTGTTGCCGGAATCCTGGGAGGCAAAAAGAGCAGGATAGGAGAAGTTGCTTCCTGCCTCGTTGCACATGCTTTCCAGGCGACGCGGACGCGGTGGCAGAGAGCAATCCGCTCATCAAAGCAAAGGAGAACCGCATGAACTATCCGCGAATCGTCTCACGCGACGAGTGGCTCGTTGCTCGCACAGAGCTGCTCAAAAAAGAAAAGGAAGCCACCCATGCGCGAGACAGGCTGAATGCCGAACGTCGCAGATTGCCGATGGTCAAGATCAACAAAGAGTACCTCTTCGAGGGTCCAGACGGCAAGGTGAATCAGTTCGACCTCTTCGACGGGCGCCGTCAGTTGATCGTGTACCATTTCATGTTTGACCCAAGTTGGGATGACGGCTGCGCGGGCTGCACGAACCTGGTAGACAACATTCCCAGCCGTCTGGCCGGTCTGCATGACAGCAACACCTCCTTGGTTCTCATCTCCCGTGCCCCACTCTCGAAGATTGAACCCTACAAGACGCGGATGAACTGGACCATTCCGTGGTTCTCTTCGTATGGGAGCGACTTCAACTACGATTTCGATGCCACGGACGACGGCGGCGAAAAACCGGGGCTGAGTGTGTTCCTGCGCGAGGGCGAGCACATCTTTCACACCTACTCGACAACCGGGCGTGGCGTTGATATCCTCCTCGGAACGTACAACTATCTCGATCTGACCCCACTGGGACGGCAGGAGGACTGGGAGCAGCGATTCAATACGCCAGCTCAGGAGTAGCCTGCCTCCACGACATCTCTGGCGCCTCACTCGTCGCGGTTCACAGAGGAAGGACCGGAAGTTAGGTCTGCTACACATAAATGCTCCCGGCCTGGTATGGCCGGGAGCGCCCTCACATCGCGCTACCCTTGCGTTTGCATAGACCCGCTCTTCACCAGCCCAAAGAAATTGCCAGCGGGATCGGTGAACATCGCCATCGTCACCGCGCCCGGTATCTCCGTCGGCTCCATCGCCACCGTGCCGCCCAGGCTCACCGCCTTATCAAGACACGCCTGCAAATCGTCTACCTCTGCGTAGATCGTCACCCGTCCAGGCCCCTCCGTCGCCCCAATGCCACCGTTGATGCCGCGTCCGTTCGTCTCCGTCTCTGTCACTCCGTACTCATACGGATTATTCGTGTCCATCTTCCAGCCGAACAGCCCACCATAGAACTCCTGTAGCCGCTTGCCGTTCTCCGGCGACACAATCTCCCAATGCACGATAGGGTTGGGCATGCGCTTCCTCCTGGCCGCTCTTCGCGGCGACATCACAAACACCATCTCGAACATTCGTACTAACTACAGTACGCCCGTAGGATACGCACCACATTCACCACACGTCAACATCCACCAACATCATCAGAAATCTCATTTGAATATTCCCAGCTTCCGCGCGTATCCTGAACACTGCGCGCTCACCTCGCCACTATCGTCCATCCAGAACCAAGGAGCACCACCCACATGCCACAATTCGCTTCCCTCCCCACCACCGCCCAGGAAATCAGCACATGGACCTGGCCGCAGATCGCCCCCTACTACGACGACCTGCTCGCCCGCCCACTCACCGCCGACAACGTAGGCGCCTGGCTGTCCGATTGGAGCGCCCTCAGCTCGCTGCTGGATGAAGTCAACACCCGCTACACCATCGCCACCACCGTCAACACCGCCGATACCGCGTCCGAACAGGCATACAATGCCTTCCTTGACGACATCATGCCCAACATGATGGAAGCCGAGCAAAAGGTCAAGCAACACCTGCTCAATAGCGGCCTGGAACCGCATGGCTTCGCGCTTCCCCTGCGCAAGCTCCGCGCCGACGCCGCCATCTATCGTGACGACAACGTCGCACTGCTCTCCGAGGCGCGCAAACTCTCGCTCGAATACGAAAAGATCGCTGGCGCGCGCAACGTCACCTGGGACGGCCAGGAAATCCCGCTGCTGCAACTCGCACCCGTCCTCGAAGAACCCGACCGCGACCGCCGCGAACGCGCCTGGCGCACGCAATTCGCGCGCATCCTGCAAGATACCCCCACGCTCGCCCCGCTCTGGCGCCAGATGATTGAACTGCGCCACCGCACCGCCACCAACGCTGGCTTCGACAATTACCGCTCCTACCGCTGGCAGCAAATGTACCGCTTCGACTACAGTCCCGACGACGCCAAACGCTTCCACGCCGCTATCGAAGAGGCCGTCGTTCCCGCCGCGCGTCGCATCAACGACCAGCGCCGCCAGCAGCTTGGCGTCCCCACGCTGCGCCCCTGGGATCGCGACGTTGACCCCGCCAACCGCCCGCCTCTGCGTCCATACCAGACCATAGACGAGCTAGAAACCAAGACCAGCGACATCTTCCGCAACGTCTCGCCGCGCTTCGCTGGCTACTTCGAGACCATGCGTGCCGAACACCTGCTCGACCTCGACAGCCGCAAGAACAAAGCTCCCGGTGGCTATTCGCTTGGCTTCAACGTCATCGGCCTTCCTTTCATCTACGCCAACTCCGTCGGCACACACGAGGATGTGCAAACCCTGCTCCACGAAGGCGGCCACGCCTTCCACACCTTCGAGGCCGCACCCCTGCCGTATCTGCAACTCAAATCCGAAACGATGGTGCCCATGGAATTCGCCGAGGTCGCTTCGATGGGCATGGAGCTGCTCGCCTCACCCTACCTCACCACCCAGTACGGTGGCTTCTACACCGAAGCGCAGGCCGCCCGCGCCCGCGTAGACAACCTGCGCTCCATCATCACTTTCTGGCCCTACATGGCGATGATTGACGCCCTCCAACACTGGGTCTACGAACACCCCGACGCCTCCGCCGACATCGCCCAAACCGACGCCTACTGGGCCACCCTTTCGGACCGCTTCTGGCCCCACCTCGATTGGAGCGGCCTCGAAGCGGAGAAGCGCGCCTTCTGGCATCGCCAGGGCCACGTCTGGACCGACCCCTTCTACTACATCGAATACGGCATGGCGCAGCTTGGCGCGGTGCAGGTCTTTGCCAACTCGCTGCGCGACCCGGCAGCCGCCGTCGAAGCCTATCGCCAGGCCCTCACCCTCGGCGGCGGCGCACCCCTACCCGACCTCTTCGCCGCCGCTGGCGCGAGATTCGCCTTCGACGCCGACACCCTGCGCTCCGCCGTCACCCTGCTCGAAGACACCATCGCCCAACTCGAACCCATCGCCGCCCAGGGCTAACAATCCATTTCCGCACTGGTGAGGCGGACATTCGTGTCTGCCCGCACTGGTGGGGTGGGCTATTGTCCATCGGTTACCATCGCTATCTTGTTTCGTAGGGGCGTACACCGGACGTCCCTACTCCCCTGCGCTCTATACCCACTAACACGCATAATCTTGTGTATATCACTTCCGAATATCCCTTACTTCTTGCTACTCTACTTCGTGTCATGATAGAACAAGTATAGAGAGACTGCTGAAAGCATCCACATTTCGCATCCCGTGCGAGCGATTCCACGTCTCTCTCCCTCACGTGATTTCGTCAGTTTCGCCTGCATCCGCACGTGTGGCAGGTTGGTAGTTCAGGGGAGGTGTTTTCCGCATGTCAAAGCGCATTTCCATCCGTCTGCTTGGCCGTATCCTGGCGAGCGTCGTCGTGCTGCTCGCCCTCGTCGGGCTGACCATGCTCACCATCCGCAACGGCAACGCCTATGCTGGCGAGCCTGGCCGCACCCACCGCGGCTTCAGCGGCACCGGCGGTCCCACACCCACCCCGACCGTTTTTGGCTGTCCCGCATCCACTATGCGCTGGAGTATTGTTCCAGGGGCCGCCCTCTCCTCAAATGACAATGTATCCAACGGCTTGACCGCCATCAGCTCCACAGATATCTGGGCTGTAGGGTCTGGCACTGATCCGAATACATTTGACTCAGAAGCGGTGCTCGAACACTGGAATGGCAGCGCCTGGTCAGGCGTCGCGGTGCCTAGCGATCCCAAAGGTGGGGTATCGCTACAAGGCGCCTATGCCATTAACACGAGCGACGTATGGGCGGTTGGGAGCAATACCGATTCCCCAGAGACTGAGCACTGGAATGGCTCGTCGTGGGCCATTTTCCCCCAACCTGCCTCGGTCATCGGGACCTTCGCGACACTCAACAGCGTAGCAGGCGTCGCCAGCAATGATGTTTGGGCCGTTGGTGTAGTGCCTACGGGTACGGAAAAACCCGTAATCGAACATTGGAACGGTAGCGCCTGGTCGGTCGTCGCTCCGGCGGACTCGTCGCTCGCAGGTGGTCTGACGGGTGTCATCGCCCTGGCCTCCAACAATGTTTGGGCGGTTGGATATACGTTCAACAGCACGACTAACCAAACACTCGTGCTACACTGGGATGGCTCGTCGTGGACACAGGTGGCAAGTCCTGACACTAGCTCAACCGATTCGAACATTCTCTTCGGGATAAGCGCAAGTTCGCCAACGGATATCTGGGCTGTGGGCACTGTCGAGACAACATCCAATGAAGAGGCGCTCACAATGCATTGGAACGGCACAGCATGGACGATAGTGCCGACACTGCAACTGCCCGGTTTCGGCGGAGGCTTTCACGGCGTGTCGGCTGTGGCCGCAAACAATGTCTGGGCGGTCGGATACGACTATTCAACCTTTACCCCGCTGGTGGCACACTGGAATGGTAGTGCGTGGCTAGTCGGCAGCGGTCAGGGGAGTGGTGACCTCCTTGGTGTTGTCGCGCTCTCGAACGGCACAGCGTGGGCAGTTGGCCAATCCGCCGGAACACTCCCGCTCATCGAGCGATACCCCACTTTGATGCGTACCACGCATTGCTCGAATCCATAGCGACAGACGCGTGCAGTCAGAGCAATGCTCTGCCAGCGGGATGACACGGCTAGCCCGTTTGTCCCGTTGGCAGCCCACCGATGCGCCTGCTATAGTGACTCGGCGCGCCCCCAAGCCAGCCCTTCTCGTCACCCTATCGGCGCGCCGGGAGGTTTCCGCGTGCCCAACACTTACGAAGAACAAGCCCGCGAGCGCCTGACCAAATCGCTCGCCTTCCTCAATACATCCCAATCGCTCTTGCAAGACGACCTGCTCTACCGCTCTGCCCTCGCCGACGCCGTCTCCTCCATCAAGAACATGCTCCAGGGCTATTTGCTGCTGCGCATCGCCGCCACCCCGCCCAGCGGCCTCACCCAGCAATGGCAAGACATCGCCAACAGCAACCGCATGCCTGAACTCATCACTGCCTGCACCCAGGCCGGCCTCGACCTGCGCGGCCTTGCCGTCGAAGTCAAACGCCTCAATAGCGAGCGCAACTCGCGCACTCACGACGATCCGCGCCGCCGCGTAGACGTTGAGCAGGCCGAGTACGCGCTCAAAGTCGCCCGCGAAGTCCAGGCGCGCATCAAAGATGCCGTCCAGGGTAAGTCTACGTCCCGCTCCCTCCCCGCCCGCGCCGTCGAGCGCGCCAAAGCCGCCTCCGGCGCGCTCAAGCCGCAGCCCGCAATCTCCCGCTCTGGCGTGCTGCCCGCCCTCACCACCGACGCCTTCGGCGACACCAGCGCCTACGCCAAAACCGCCGATCCACTCCCCGCCACACCCGCGCCCGGCGGCTCCAGCGGCAAACTCAGCGCGCCCACCTCCGCTACAGCATCATCCCCCACCAAAGCCGCCAGCAATGGCGCATCTCCCACCGCTGCCGCGCACGCCACCACTGACGACATCGCCGACGAAGTGACAGATGACGACGATTCCGGCAACACCACTGAATTCGCCGCCCTCGCGTCCTCCCGCACCCGCCAGCCGCGCGGACGCTTCACCAGTGGCCTCCTGCGCGTCGTCAGCATCGCCGCGCTGCTGATCCTTGGCGTCGTGGCGGGCGTTGGCCTCACCGTCCCCGTCACCACCGGTCACGCCCCTGGCTGGCTCAGCTTCGCCTCCAACCTGCTGCCTGCCACATCCACCGTTGCCATTGCCCCGGCCCCAACCGCCACAGCCACCCCCTTGCCCGCGCCTGCCCCCGTCACCCTCGGCGCACTCGTCATCGGCGCTCCCGTCTGCCAGAGCGGCGTGAGCATCATCACCCTCACCAACACTGGCCAGCACGCCCTCGATTGGGCCGCTGGCAGCCACAGCCTCAGCGTCAGCATCGCCACCAAACCCGGCGGCGCGGGCCAGCCTGGCCAGCTTGGCACGCTCGCTCCCGGCGCCAGCCTCGCCCTCTACGTCAGCGGCAGCCCCGCCGCGCCCTACACGCTCACCATCACCACACCAGCGGGCGCTGTACAGATTCCCGCAGTGGCGTGTTAATATAGATTTGGCTTCTGGCTGTTCTCGCTAGAAACCCACCGTGCACCCACACCCTGAATTCAGGTCACATCCGTATGTACACGCCTCTGGCGCAACGAGGAGCATCACTTGGCTGCTGAAGTCGGCAAGAAATACGTCATCATCGGCAATGGCATCGCGGGCACCACCTGCGCCCAGGAACTTCGCAAGAGCGACCCTGCCTGCGACATCTGGCTCATCACCAACGAGCCATACCCGCTCTACAACCGCGTCTCCCTGCCCCGCTTCCTGCAAGGCGCGATCCCCGAAGAGCGTGTCATGATTCGCAACTTCGAGTGGCATGTCCAGCAGCGTATCACCCTCATCACCGAAACCCTCGTCACCCGCGTAGACACCGCTGGCCGCGCCGTCTACCTCGAAAAGGGCGGCCCGCTCCCCTACGACGCCCTGCTCATCGCCACTGGCGGCTGGGCCAACCCCCTGCGCGTCCCCGGCGCGGCGGGCACGAACCGCATCTACAACTTCGTTACCCTCGACGACACCAAAGATCTCATCGCCGCCGCACTGGAAAGCAAACATGCTGTCACCTCCGGTGGCAGCTTCATCGCCTACGAGCTAACCGAAGGCTTCAACAAGCGCGGCGTCCACGTCACCTGGCTGATGCGCGGCCCCTACTGGCTCCGCACCATCCTCGATGAAGAAGGTGGCCGCCTCATAGATGAGATCGCCACCCATCACGGCGTCGAGGTTGTCCACGGCGAGGAACTGCGCGAAGTCGTTCCCGCTGGCGGCATCCCCCATCACGTCATCTCCTCCACCGGCAAAGAATACCCCGCCGAGGTCATCGGCGTTGGCCTCGGCCTCACGCTCAACCACGCCTTCCTCGCCGACACCCCCATCGAGCGCAAGACCGGCGTCGTCGTCAACCAATACTTGGAAACCAACATCCCCGGCGTCTATTCGGCGGGCGATCTCGCCGAGTTCTACGACACGATGATCGGCCACCACCATACCATGGGCACCTGGGATAACGCCCTCGCCCACGGCAAAATCGCCGCCGCCAACATGGCTGGTGGCCACGAACCCTACTTCGACGTGCCCACCTACACCAGCCCGCTCTTCGACACCAACATCGCCGTCATGGGCATCGCCGAATCCAACAACCCCGACCTCACCTCCGTCTCGCGCACCATGCCCGGCGACAAAGGTGGCAAAGACTATCGCAAGTTCTTCTTCATGGGCAACCGTCTCGTCGGCGCCGTCTTCATCGGCAGCCCCAAGGGTCGCAAAAAGGTTGTCGAGTTGATCCGCACCGGCGCGGAGTACGCCACCCCCGCCGACCGCGATGGTCTCTTCGCCGTCCGCTAACAACGCACAACTCTCGTACCGCTGGCGTCCCGCTGGCCTCAGGTAGGGCGGACATTCTTGTCTGCCCTTGGCATCTCTTCAGCCCACGAAAGGAGCGCCCAGCATGAATGCATCCCCCGGCGACGCCATCGCCATCCTGCGCGCCTTCGGCGACTGCCTCGCGCAAGGCGACGCTGACGGCGCGATGGCGCTCTTCACCCCCGACGCCCTCTACGAAGAACCACCCGCGCACACCTTCACTGGACGCGACGCCCTCCACGCCTTTATCGCCGACTTCGCCGCCCGCCACACCGCCGTCAGCTTCACCATCCTGCGCGCGCTGTCCAGCCCCACCGGCGATCTCCTCGCCGCCGAATGGCGCTGGGCCTACACCCGAACCGTAGATGGCACGCGCCGCGTCTTCGAGGGCATCAGCTTCGTCGAACTGCGCGACGGCCTCATCGCCCACTGGCGCGGCTACTCCGCCCGCCTCGAATAACCCCATTATCCGCTGAGTTATTGGCGCATTCACTCCGCGCGCCAGCCTGGGATTACCCTCGGCTCTTCAGGCCGAGAACTCGCTATGTTGCTCACCGTTATCTTCGCGCGAACCCTCCCTCCGGGATTACCCCTGGCATTCATGCTACGTCCTCCCCATACCACCCAACCTGCCCTCCGCGCCCATCGTACAACCGCGATCCTTCCGGGCATTCATGCCGATCGGCTGTGCGTCGGCCATTGATGGCCGCGACCAGGATCAATCTGCCGCCACTGCCTCCGCCACTGGCGCGCCCCGCTCGCCCACTTCGCCGTTCTCACCCGTCTCGCCCACGGATGGCCCGCCGCGCTCGCCTGCCAGCCGTACCCCGCGCAAGCTGCGCATCGTATACAAGCCACCTATTAACGCCAGCAAACCCGCCACCGCGAAGATCGTATCCACCGGGCTGAACGTCGTTCCCAGCGCGCTCACCCGCCAGCCGTGCAGCACTGTGCTCACCAGATACCCCGCCAGCGCGATAGAGATGAGCGACGCCACTGCCGCAAGCGGATTGAAGACCGCCGACACCCGCCCGACGAACTCGCGCGGCGTCACATGCAGCATCAGCGGCCCCGCCGCCACATTCACTCCTGCGTTGAAGATCCCCGCAATCCCCAGCAGCACCAGCGCAGGCGTAGGACTCGTCAGGCGTGAGTAGATCACCATAAAGATCCCTAGCCCTATGAAGCTGAGCCATAGCATCCGCGCCGCGCGAATCTGCCGTGCGAACACACTGCACAGCACCGCCCCCGCGATCAGCCCGACGCCGAACAGCGATTGCAGCAGCCCAAAGACCTCCACCGAACCATGCAGGTTATCGGTGACAAAGAACACCTCCAGCGCATTCAGCGCCCCACCGCCCAACATCACGATCACCAGCGCAATCGCCAGCGTCATCAGCACCCGGTTGCTCCCGAAGAAGCGCATCCCCGCGAAGAACTCACCCAACACGCTTCCACGCTCTCCCGCCCGCACACTGCGCGCCGCTGGCGGCGCTTTCATCGCGAATGCCGTCAGCAGCGACACCACGAACGACAGCGCATTGATCAGCAGCGCCCACTCCGCACCGAACGCCAGGAACAGCACTGGGGCGAGCGCTGGCCCGATGATGAGGGCGAAACTCTGCGTCGCTTGTAGCATCCCCGATGCCCGCGACCGCATCTCCTCCGGCACAATGTCGCCGAGCAGCGCCATTGCCGCCGGACTAAAGAACCGTCCCAGCGCGTTCACCAGAAACACCGTCGCGTAGACCGCGCCAAGCTGCCACAGCAGCGGCAGCCGCCCACCCGGTACGAACGGCAGTGGCACTGCGCCCGTCACCAGCAGCAGCAGCGCCACGATCACCGCCCGCAGCGCATCCACCATCATCATCGTGCGCCGCTTATCCCAGCGGTCCACAAAAACCCCCGCCAGTGGCCCTATCAGTGCCATCGGCACCGCCTCTGCCACCAGCACCGCGCTCACTGCCAGCGGCGCCCACGGCTGGCCCTTTGCCAGTGTCAGGGCAATCCAGACGACCAGTGTGAACGTGAAAATGACATCGCCGGTGACCGAGACCGTCTGCCCCAGCCACAACAGTCCGAAGTTGCGATTGATGAAGAGTCCCGGCTTCTTTGCTGCTGGCGAGGGGTGTGCTGTGGTAGTATCCAAAGTGCTCCTCCATTCGGCGTAGACGTAGCGTTTGTAAGCGTTCGTGTGGGAGTCCCGCGTGCGGCATGTTTGCGGCATACCGCGCGCATCTTTTTTGCCAATTCCTCAATTCCTGCCTGCGCTTATTCCTCTCCCCGTTCTCCCTTCCCTTCGAGCACCGCGCGCACCGCTGGCGAGGCCGTCAGCGTGCCCTTGATGCGGAACCGCGCGACAGCCTGGTCGGCCAGGTCAGCGGGAATATCATCCGCGAAGATGCACGCGCCGATCACATAGATGTCCATCAACTCGCCCCGCGCCACCGCGCGTTCCAGGTCGGCCCGCGAATATGACACAACACCCGCCGTAATCATTCGCCGTCGCTTCGGTCCGCCCTTGAAAGATGCCGGGTACGGCGGCCTGGGCATCTTCGGGATCTTCGGCGCTTTGGGTGGCCGTGGCGGCACGGGCGGAACGGGGGGAACCGGCGCACGTGGCACGCGTCGCGCTAGTCGTTCAAAATCATCGCCCATCACATCCTCCTCATCTTCAGCAGCCTCAACTTCAACAGCTTCGCCATCCGTTGGTACGGGCGTATAGGTGAAGCGCACCACCACATGCTCGCGCTCGCCCTCCACGCCGCGCCGATCCTCAAACGGCTTGAGCAACGCCCCAATCTGCGTAATCAGCTCTTTGGCCTCCTCTTTGGACATCCACAGGTGTGTCGCCGATACCTCCGTAACCAGCGTCATCTCGCCAGAACGCAGATTATACTCCAGCGACTCCATGAAACCTCGCGCAAACGACTGGAAAAACTCGCCCATCGTCGCCAGCGTCTCATCCATTGGCATCGCCCGCAGCAGCGACGGCGGCACGATGAGATCTCTAGCGATCAAGCGGTAGTATTTTTCCACGATGCCATCTTTCACGCGCTCCTCCACCAGCTTCACCAACCCCACCCGCTCCAGTTCGCGGATATGGTAGTGCGCCTTATTCGCCGGAATGCCCAACTCCTTGCCAACCATCGTCGCCGTCATCGCCTTCACCGCCAGCAAGTCCACAATCCGCACCCGCAACTCATCGGCAATCGCCCGTAGCTGCTCCAGCGACTCCATCTCATACAACTGCGGTATGTCGTCCATCTGTATCATCCAATTCTCTTGACCTATCAAATTTTCCTGAATGAGCAAAGTATACTGAGCATCTATCTCTCTGTCAAGAGCCTCCGCATATTCGCCTCGCCATCCTTGATGATAGTGAACAAATATTCTATACTGTCGTCTAGGAAATAGGAACTCGGTCAGCCAGAGCATCGCGCCGCGCCTCCCACCACGGGATCGCGCGGCGCTTTTGCACTCCCATCTATGATGCGGGCCGACCGTAAACGCATATCCGCTGCTTACCAAGCTACCAGCAAACACCTGTAACCGGGAGCACAGACCTCCATGTATCGCACAACACACACCGGCCATATCGGCCACCGCCCAAATCGTGGCGAAAACGGCGGATTCCTTGCAATGTACAACCGGTTATATCGGGCACTGGTGAGGCGGACATTCCTGTCTGCCCTCGCGCGCATATCGGCCACTGGTGGGGCGGACATTCCTGTCTGCCAGCGGTCACTCCGGCCACTCCGGCAACTGCACATGTTCGAAATTGCGGCGAAAACGGCGAAGAAATTCCCCCGATCTCCTGTCACGTCCCGTCATTCGCCCCCACCCATCCGCAAAAATCGGCAGAATCGGCAACTTCGGCCACACATCGGCCATATCGGCCATATCGGCCACTCCGGTCATCAGTGGGGCAGATCTTCCTCTCTGCCACCAAGCAAAAATCGGCAGAATCGGAAACTGCATATGAACCACATATGGTCGGACCGTGCGGAAATCTGCCACTGCCGCCGCGCAGGATGGCGATATACTTGGGGTGAGCCGCGCGGCGTCGCCGCGAACGTTCGAGAGGCTGGGGGATAAGGACAATGGGACGCGCATCAACAGATCAGTATCGGGTCGAACAGATGGTGGCGCGGGCGGCAGCACGCGATGGCCTGTGGCAGCCCGGCGCGCGGCTGGTGCTAGCCGTCTCTGGCGGGCCGGACTCACTCTGCCTGCTGGGGGCGCTGCTGGCCTCGCGCGAGCGTGGAACCGCCTGCGCACCCGGGGATCTCGTGGTGGCGCACCTCGACCATGCCCTGCGCCCCGATGCCAGCGCCCAGGATGCCGAATGGGTTGCATCGTTCGCCTCAGATCTGGGGCTGCGCTTTGTGCTGGAACGCGCGGACGTGCGCGCGCTGGCCCGGCAAGAGCGTCGCTCGCTCGAAGATGCCGCGCGAGTAGCTCGCTACGCCTTCCTGCGCAGAGTAGCGCAGGAAGTAGACGCCGAACGCATCTGCACCGGCCACACGCAGGACGACCAGGCCGAGACGGTGTTGCTGCATCTCGTGCGGGGCAGCGGGCTGGCCGGGCTGGCGGGCATGCGGCCACTGGAAGGCGACGTAGCACGGCCACTGCTCGCGCTGACACGCGCCGACACCGTCGCCTACTGCGCCGCGCGCGGCTGGCAGCCGCTGGCCGACGAGAGCAACGCCGATCCGCGCTATCTGCGCAACCGCATCCGCCATGAATTGCTGCCACTGTTGGAGCAGTATAACCCCAACGTCCGCGCGACGCTGGCTCGCAATGCCGCGCTGCTCGCCGCCGATGAGGACTACCTCGACAAGCAGACAGAGGCCGCGTGGCCCGCTGTGGTAACGGCTGAGGACGCGGGCGGTGTCACATTCGCTCTGGATGCCCTGCGCGCGCAGCCATTGGCGCTGCGTCACCGGCTGCTACGTCGCGCTTGCCAGCGGCTCGTGGGCTACGAGCGCATGCCGGAAGCGCAACATCTGGCAGCGGCGGACGATGTGATCGAGCGCAGCCAGAACGGCAAAGCGCTGGATCTCCCTGGCGGGCTGCGGCTGCGGCTCAGCTATCAAACCATGGCTATCGAGCGACGGACGCGGGATATGGCGGCGCTGGCATTGGCGGGTGGCGACGCGCGTGACGAAGTGCTGGCGCTGCCCATTCCAGGGACGCTAGACCTGCCGCGTCAGGGCTGGCGGCTGCGCGCCTGGCTGAGCGACCTGCCCCCTGGCAACCACAACGGCGATACCGGGGCCGCAGCCACGCTGCCAGCGTTTTCGCGCGGGCGCTCCCTCGACGCCGATCTGCGGTTGGCAGAGACGCGCGTCTATCTGGACGCCGATGCGGCAGGCGACGCGCTGATCGTGCGGGCATGGCGTCCGGGGGATCGGTTCCGTCCGCTGGGGATGAACCATGAGAAGAAGCTGCAAGACTTCTTCTCCGATGCGAAGGTGCCGCGTGAACTGCGCGGACGGCTGCCACTCGTCTTCGGGCGCGATTACCTGCTCTGGGTCGCGGGCATGCGCATTGACGACCGTGCGCGGGTGACACCGCAGACACGCCGCGTACTGGTCTTGCAGATTGAACCGCTGGCGGAGTGATGGGCGTATTGAGCGGCAGCCGCCCTCGCGCGGTACGGTATACTTGGGAAGAGTGTCGCGATGGTCCGCTAACTTCGCACACGGCGCGGTCTGTGGCGGGAAGACGTATCAACCAACAAGGGGTAGGGCATGGCGATCTCCAGCAATATGCACGACGACATCGAAGAGACGCTGATTAGTGAGGCCGATTTGCAGGCGCGTGTGCGCGAGTTGGCGGCGGCAATCCAGCGGGACTACGCGGGCAAAGACCTGGTGCTGCTGGGCATTCTGCGCGGGGCGATCATGTTTATGACCGATCTCGCCCGCCAGTTGAGTATGCCGCTGAACATGGATTTCATGGCCATCAGCAGCTATGGCAACGCGACAGAGTCGAGCGGCGTGGTGCGTATTCTGAAGGATCTGGATGACGCCATCGAGCACAAGCACGTGCTCATCGTCGAAGACATCATTGATACCGGCCTGACCCTGCGCTACCTGATGGAAATATTGGAGAATCGCAACCCCGCGAGTCTGGCGGTCTGCGCGCTGCTGGATAAGGTGAAGGAGCGCGAGAAGCTGATTGCGCCGATGTACACCGGCTTCGAGATTCCCGACCGTTTCGTGGTGGGCTATGGGCTGGACTTCGCGCAGAAGTATCGCAACCTGCCGTATATCGGCGTGCTCAAGCCAAGCGTATATAGCGAATAAGGCGGTCGCCCGGTGCGATCTCACCACCCATGCGCCCATCGTGCCAGATGTTCCCGCGCCAGCCGTCATGCCCGCCCAATAGGCAGCCGCTAGCGCTCGTTTCGCTTCGGCCACCAGCGTAGCAGCGTGCTGCCATCAGTGAAGCCCAGCGGCAGCAACGCGCCCAAGCCAAGGACCAGCAGGTTATCCAGAAAGGCGAAGATCAGCACCCACTCGAACGGTCCCGCGACCGAACGCAGCGCTAGCGCCAGAATGCCCGCCACCATCGCCAGCGCCAGACTCGCGGGCACGCCGCCCAGCGCCCGGCGGACATGCACCGTGCCCGGCAGCGGCGGCTCATCGGCCGGATATACAGTGGCGCTGAACACGCCCCAGAACTGGATGCCAATTGCCGGGTATCCAGTACGGCGAGCGGCAGTGATATGCCCCAGTTGATGCACCAGGTCCGAGAGCCAGTGAACGACGACAACCATCAGCGCGCCTACCACCGCCGTTCCGAATGGCTGGCGCAGCGCCAGCCATGCAAATCCCGCTGCCAGCACGAAGACCAGCGCCACACCGCCTAAAGCCGAAGGTCGCGCACTCAGCCGCGTCCCCACCACCGTACCAAGAGGAATCTCCTTCATCGCCGGTGCCTCGTTCTAGGCCGTCGCCGCCTTCGCCGCGTCCCACCAGCGCAGCCATTCGTCCAGGGTGAGCGTATCCAGCGCGCGGCCTTCGCGCCGCGCCTGCGCCTCCATTGCCTCGAAGCGGCGGCGGAAGCGTTTCGTCGTCCCGCGCAGCGCCTCTTCGGGGTCCAGCTTCAGGTGCCGCGCCAGCGCCACAATGGTAAAGAGCAGATCACCCAGTTCCCACCGCAACTCATCGTCGCTGCCACTGGCCCGCGCCGCCGCCAGTTCGCGCGCCTCCTCGCTAATCTTCTCAAGCGCGCCCTCAGTCTCCGGCCACGCAAAACCAACCTTCGCCGCCTTCTTCACCAACTCATACGCCTGATACAGCGCCGGTGCGCTCGGCGGTATGCCTCGCAGCGCACTCTCCACTGTTACATCCTCGCCCCGCGCCTCGCGCTCGGTCTGCTTGATCGCCTCCCAGTTGCGCACCACATGCGCGGCGTCCCGCACCGCCACATCTCCGAAGACATGCGGATGGCGGCGGATCAGCTTCTCGGTAATGCCCTGGTAGACATCCCCAATGTGAAACAGGTCTTCCTGGTCGGCCACCTCGGCTTGCAGATACACTTGCAGCAGCAGATCCCCCAACTCCTCGGCCAGATGCTCTGCCTGTTCCGGGCTGCCGTCCCATTCGTCCAGCACGTCGGCCACCTCATACGCCTCTTCCAGCACGTATTTCTTGAGGGACTGGTGTGTCTGCTCGCGGTCCCACGGGCAGCCATCCGGGGCGCGCAGCCGCTGCACGATATAGCGCAGCCCTTCGGGCGCCCGCACCGCCGCCAGCGGATCGAGCGGTGGCACGTAGATCGTGGTCAGGTGGTCGGCACGCTCGCCGCGATCCAGTTCTATCACCGGCGCCCACTCCACCGTCTCTTCACCCGGCATGCCCGCCCAGCGCACCACCGCCACCTCCCAATCATCGGGGTACAGTTCAGTCAGAGCCAGCTTCACGCCACTGAGCAGCCGCCGGTTATACGCCTGCGCGATCATCATCGGATGCGTCGGCAGCAGTTCGCCCATCAGCGCGGGCGCGGCCACCTCCGCCAGAAGCGTCGCGTCCACCAGTTGCAGGTCGCGCGCCAGCGGGTCAATATCCAGCGCCGCGCAGACCGGCTCTAAGAACGACAGCCCCGCCACCAGCCGGACGTTGGTATCATGCTCGCTGGCATGCTGGCGCAGGTAGCGCACCGACTCCTCGGCGATCAGCGGATGACCGGGGACCGCATAGACCAGCGGCTGCCCCGCCGGCTGTTCGGCGGCCAGGACGAAGAGCCGCTCAGCCATGCGCGGGTAGAGTTCGGCGAAGTTCTCGGCGCTCTCATACAGCGCGTCGAAGGATTCGAGGGCCAAGCCGGGCTGGCGCTCGCGCAGCGCATCCACAGTGGGGTGGCGCAGCGTCCGGCACAGCACCATCGCGGCGGACTCCAGCACGTCGCGCGCCTCCAATGTCAGGTCTTCCCAGCGCCCCGGACCCAATCCGACGACGACGATGCTGTGTTCCCCGGCCATGCCTTCACTCCTGCTGTTCACTATGCCACCTGGATTTGTAGCGGTTGCCGCGCGCCGACCAGCCCACGAGCGCCCATCCTTCATTATATCTGCTCAGGGCCGGGACATCGGCAAAGCGCCTCATATGTGTGCTACACTACATGCGGGTAGTCTGCCTTTGAGGGATCTCAACAATGGATGTTGGGAGTGAAACATTCGGGTGGAAGCACGCACACCCAGCCCTCACGATCACGTGCGGAAATGCGATTCACTTCCTGGGGAATCGAGTTTTCTTGTGAGGATCTGATCGAAGCAGGGGCGATGCGAAGATGCTGCCCCCAATGTCATGGATGGGGAGAGTGGGCAGAGAATCCCGCTGGGGTGGTGATACACACACTCCCAAATGGGAATTGGTTATGCTGCTGTTGTGGGTATCCAGACCATAAGCCCGACAGATGGACAATCAAGAAGCTGAATGCCTGGCGGCGGGCTGTGCGCAGGGCACGCTAGTGATACTCTCAGGCTTCTTCCAATAGCCTCCCTCCCGATACGAGAGAGAGGTGTACAAGGTGTTCGCGCGGCGCAGTGCAGCCTATTGTTGTGGTTGCTGAGATTGCTGTGGCTGTTCGTTGGTGGCGGGGGCGATATGGTAAGCGATCTTGGCGTCGTGGCGCACATCGTCGGCAAGCCACGCTGCGAACGCCGCCTGTTGCTGCTGGCTGTTGCTAATGCCCTTCAGGGGCGCATCGCTAATCTGCGACACCTCGAAGAGCACATACTGGCCATTGGCCGACAAGATGAAGTAGCGCGGCTTGTCGCTGCCCTTTGGATACGTGTTCTTCGCCGCGCACCCAGCAGCAGTGGTTGCCGGATTGACCCCCGCGAAGGCAATCTTGTCGAAGTCAGGCAGCGCCGTAGCGAACTGACCAACGTAGACCGTGCCGAACTCGCCGCCGTTCGGGGCACTCTGCGTATCGAGCGAATTGGCCTTGGCAAGCTCGCCAAAGTCCGCGCCGCTCTGCACCTGTTGCAGCAATTGCTGCGCCTGATCCTGCTTCGCCACTTCGATCACTCGCACATGGGCGCTCGGCACGCTCACCGCACCCATCAGCGCGTCCTGATACGATTCCTGGTTGACGAAGATGTTCTGCAAGTCCGGCGTCAGCGAGTCCAGCACTGGCGCGAGCGACGGATCTTGCTTGATCGCCTGTTTCCCCTGCGCGATGCTCTGCGCGATCTGCTTGCGCAGCGTCACCCGTTGCGCCGACGTGATATGCAGATTGCAAGCCGCGACCTGTTGGCGCATCAACTCCGTATTCACCAGGAAGTCCAGGCTGCCCTGCTGCGCGCTGGCCAGCCCAGGACGGCCATTCGGCGATTGCCAGTCCGTCGCGGTGGACTGCCGCCCCGCGTTGGCGATGTCGTATGTCTGCACCGCCAGGTAATCGTTCAACGAGATGCCCTGGCCATTCACCGTCGCGGCGTAGAGTGGACCGGAGCCATTGCCCGCGCCACAGCCTGTCAGCAGCAACACGGAAAGCAGCGCGCCAAGCGCCAGAGGCAACGACAGTCGCCGGAAACCGGCGGGCAAACGGAATATCCGCATGAGCAACCTCGCATGATGGGCAGCGCAACATACCACGCCGCGCGACAGACGCTATCTTGCCGATGGTAACACGGCATCGGCGGACCGTCAAACAGGTCGTACCCATACTGAGACGAGGGATGAGGCGGTGAAAGCACAGTCGAAGGAAGGAAATCGGCTAGATGCTCCAGTTTCAACCCACACGTGGCCGCCAGCGGCGCGCAGACTCCCCACCAGGGCAGGCAATTGTTCCACCCGCCGCACCCAAACGAGCATCCTGGCGCAACGAGACTCAGTGCCGACTGCCACCGCTCGCGGGCGCCTGTGGTCGGCGTTCCGTCGCTGCCTGGGCTGCCTGCGCATGTGAGGTGGACCATACGTCGTCGGCGCGCGCCAGCGCCTCGAAGTTCTCCCACAGCGCCGGATTCTTGGCCCCTGCTCGCTCACCCAGCGCAATATCTTTGAGCCGGTCCCATTGGTGGCGCACCGCCAGCCAGTCGAAGAGCAAATCTTCATTGATTAGCCCGTGCTTGTGGAGCGTGCCCACCGTCTCGTAAAAGCCCAGAACCCTGCGCACCTGGCTATATTCTCTGCTGCCGCGTGGATGCTTCTTCAGAAACTCCGTATGGTTCGCAATGAACTGATCGCTTAAAAGGTAGTTGAACGCCTCATCCATCTCCGGGGTTGAACCTGCCTGATAGAGTTGCACAACCAGGTTTGCGTCTTGCTGCGTTGGCTTTGGCATCGGTTGCTCCTTGTCGTCTCGCGGCTGCCGCGCCTACCTTGGCGCGGCGCACGTGCTGCCAGTCTGGAAAGGAAGGCACTACCGATTGTTGTCTGTACATGTCCGTTCTACGACACCACTGTCATGCCGGAGCGCAAGCTCTCACTTCCGGCAGACGCGCATTATGCCTGGCTGACCCCTTGGCTCGCCCGCCAATCTGCCAGCAGCGTTCCCACCTGCGCGACGTGCTCGTTATAGTGGTCCGTGAGCCAGTCCAGGATGTCGCGGCATGAGGTGGGATAGGGCTGTGGCGCTGGCGGATAGATCACCAACGCCTGCCGGGCAAAGGTCACCGGGTCAAGCGCCGCCGCGCGCTGGCGCACCCGCTGGTGCTCCATCTCCAACTCCGCAAGCATACGCGCCCGGTCCGCGCCGGTGGGCCGTGCCGCGGTAATCTCCGCGTGCCGCTCTGGCTTGATATACTCCGCTTCGGACGTGGTAGCCAGGTCGAGCGGCGCATAGTCTGTTTCTTCGATCAGTTCGAGCACGCCCATATAGTGGTGCATCGGATCCAGCAGGTGCATCGGCAGCACCCCCAGCGCATAGTCTTCACCCGGTGGCACATAGGGCAGCGCCGCATCAGGCGCCTGGGCAAAAGCGGCAAGGAAATCCTCATAGGCGCGGTCGAAGGCGGCGATGCTCGCGGTTTGTGCAGCAGCCTGTTGCGATACGCTGGTCAAATCGTCCTCACAATCGTCGGAAACCTGGGCCGTGCCAACGCGCCCGCCCGATTTGAGCTGTCAGTCGTTCGTTCTCGATGAAGGAAAAATGAGACCGGTGGGCGAGACTCGCCTCGCCCTTCTGCCCCCTAGATCACTCGCGAGCCAGTGTGGATGTGCTCGCGTTCAATGCGCTTCGCTTACGGATTCGCGCCGTGACCTGGCTGGGCAGATGTGCCCGACATAGGCATGCCACTGACCTCACTAAAGATGATCTCACCATCGTGCCACTCTGGGTCGCTTTCCAGCAGCGCACGCATCTGCCGGTAGCGTGCATCCTGTTGGGGATCACGGGCGTTGGCCCAATACGTATCTTTGGTGTCGAAGACCACCGCCATGTAACACTCGTTTGGATCGGAATCCATCTGATACACAAAGGTGCCGACAAAGCCCGGGATGTTGAGCGACTGGTACTGCTGGTTGACTTGCTGCATCTGCTGCGCTGTGCCCGGCTTCATGCGAATTCGCGCCACGGTTCCGTACATCTGTGTCACTCCTTCTCGTGTGCTGGAATGCTTCGTTGACAATTCTTCTCGTTGCATCACTGACGTGTACGCGCTACATGCCTACCCTACGCGAATACGAGTCGCGCTCCATACAACGGCGACACACCTATAACCGCATGTTCCCGGCCACGCACTGCCTTGTCAGATACGCCGATTTAGCGGATGCCGCGCACGGCCCAGGCGCGGGCGATCAATGCGATGGAGCCATCTGGTGCGATGGGCAGGCTCGCGCGGATGCGTTCGCGCAGGGCCACCCGCCGTTCCTCACTCAGCGACATCGCATAGTTGGGGGCAGGACCCTGGCCGCCAAGGAACGGCGACCAGTAGTCATCGAAATCACGAAAGGCAGTTTCCACATCTATCGTAATGGTCTCTACATTATGCAACTCTGCCTCACGAAACAGCGTCGCAAGTGGACTGGGGTGGCAGATCGGGAAACGTGTACCTTCGTCGAGCATGCGCGCCGCCGGATCAAGCGCGACTGCGGCATCCCAAAAATAGCGCATGAACTGCATCTTACCCGCGTAATCCCAAACATACGCCGCCATTGTGCCACCCAGGCGTGTC
The DNA here is from genome assembly GCA_030167145.1 of Ktedonobacterales bacterium. Lineage (GTDB taxonomy): Bacteria > Chloroflexota > Ktedonobacteria > Ktedonobacterales > JADMIN01 > SMAG-U1939. Next base: position 4,629,329 of record CP126532.1, read on the forward strand.
ACGCGAACCAGCTCTGCGACCGCTGACACCGGTTCAGGCACGAAGTTCAGCATCAAACCAGAGATGACCGCATCGTAACTCGCGTCGGCCTCATCCAACGTGGAGGCGGTGCCGAGAGCAAAGCTGGCGCGCGTGTCGGCGATATGCTCGCGGGCATAGGCAAGATACTCTTCGGACGGGTCCACTCCGCGCACTGCTGTCGGCGCAGCCATTTGCAGCGTCGTCACGGTGAGCAGTCCCGTCCCGCAGCCGACATCGAGCCAGCGCGCGCCGGGCGCGATGCCGAGCCACGCCAGAAATCGCGGCGCGACCAATCGGCTCCATCGTCCTACATACGACTCATACGCCCTGCCACTTGTCCACGTGTCGTGCGCCTGGCTCATATGCAGTCGCGCTCCTTACGCAGAATTGATGCACAATTGCGCCGTTCTGACCGCCATCATGCTAGCGCAGCCCTTCGAAGAGATCACGCTCGATAGCTCTGCCGCTAGTGACCTGGCTATACACGCGGTAATACGTCTGCTCGCCCCAAATGGTCAGATAGCGTTCGTCCGGCTGGCTGACGAGCGCCCCGTACTCCGGCACCTGCGACGTGTGGCACGATACCGCCGCCAGGATTTGACGCCAGTAGGCGGATGTGTCAATCCGCGTCGTGATCGCCCACTCCGGCCAGGGCACCGGCGGGCGCGCGACACCATCCACATACATCAGCAGTTCGCCAAAGATATCCTGATAGGTATCGGTCATACGCGCCGACACCGCCATGTAATAGAGCTTGGCGACGGTGTGCGCCGCCTGCTCCGCTGCGGATGAATCGTCCGCGCTGGCGGCGGCAACCAGCGCGGCGCTGGTGAACTGGCAGATGGCGATGTGGTCTGGGTGGCCGTAGCCGCCATATGGATCGAATGTCATGACCACCTGCGGGCGGATACGACGGATGTGCCCAGCGAGCAGCGCGACAATCTCGGCGGGGCGCGCCTGGTCGAGGTCGCCGTCCATGTAGTCCAGCAGGTTCGTCTCGCGCAGACCCAGGACGGCGGTGGCGGCGCGCAGCTCACCCTCGCGGATGCGCCCCAGCGCTTCAGGGCCGGGATATTCCTGCGGGTTGCCGGTCCAGCCGCGCTGGCCGCGTGTCGCGGTGACAAGATACGTCTCCACGCCCTCCGCCGCATACTTCGCCAGTGTGCCACCTAAGCCAAGCGATTCGTCGTCTGGGTGCGCCAGCACCGCCAGCAATCGTAATGGGGTCGCCACCATTGGTAGACACTCCTGCTAGGCGTCAGCCACCAGCGCTCCCGCATATCACCGGGTATACGGACGCCGCCATCTTGCCAACCAAACGTAATTGCTGTATCGTACTGTATGCCGGAGGGCATGCGGCGTCAAGGCGTGTCTGGACCTCTACGCATGATTTCCTACATACTGGCTAGACCATTTCACCGCCTCGCCTCGAAGATACGGCTAAACAGTGTTTCAGATTCCTACTTGTCATTTCCGTGTGATTGATTCTCTTTTCGGGCATAGCGTATGCCGACCACGTTATGCGCCATCTGGCCTAGTCACAGGAGGCGCATCATGCGCAGCCACAGCGCGAATGCTACAATAGCGTGGCCGAATCACGACCGAGCACTACCAATGAAAGGTTGAGAAAACGCGCGTGGTGACTTTGCATTCGCTCAGCAGGAATGTGGCAGACTGGCTGCGGCCAGCAATTGAGCCAACTTCAGAGAAGGATCCAGCGCACCTGCGCCAGCCGCTCCCCATCCGGCGCATCGCCGCACAGGCAGCGGGCATGTGGCTGGCCACGCGCGTCGCCTTGCTGCTCATCACGCTGCTAGCGCGGGCATTTGGCTTCGCCCCGCTGGCCCCGGTTCCGCTCAGTGTGTTCCCGGCCAACCCGCAATATGCGCCGCTCCTGCTGCCACTGCTAGCCCCGCATCCCATTCTGGCAAGTTGGGTTCACTGGGACGCAAGCTGGTATCTGCTGATCGGCATCCACGGCTACGACATCTTCACCGCCGATTCCACCGGCTTCTTTCCGATGTATCCGCTGCAAATTCGCCTGCTGACGCTGCTATTTGGAAATGCCGCCGTCTTGCCAGTGGCGCTACTGCTCTCGAATCTGGCGTCGCTGGCAGCGTTCATCGGCCTGGGTCTGCTGGCCGCGCACGAAGCAGGCCCAGCGAGAGCCCCGACGAATGCCTCCGCGCGGCTCATCAGGGTGACGGCGGCCTATCCGTTCGCCTTCTTCCTCTTCGCGCCCTTCACCGAGGGATTCTTCCTGGCGTGCGTTGTATTCAGCTTTCTCTGCGCGCGTCGTGGCCACTGGCGCTGGGCGGCGGCCTGCGCCTTCCTCGCCGGACTGACACGCCCCACCGCTGTCGCGCTCGTGCCCGCGCTGGCGTGGGAATATGGGCGGCAGCGCGGCCTCTGGCAGCGCGCGGCGTGGCGCGCGGGCGCATGGCGCACGACGGACCGGCTGCGCACGCTGGCGAAAGGTATCGCCGTCGCGGCGGCGGTGCCGCTTGGCCTGGGCTGCTATCTGCTCTTCCTCGGCCTGCGCTACGGCGACCCGATGACCCCATTCACCGCGCAAGATCTCTATCACGGTCACCAGAACTGGCCTGTCTGGCAGACACTCGCGGAACTCATCGGGCGCTTCTTCAGCCCGCCCGTGTGGCCGCCCGCCGCCGCGCTGCTCTATCTGGATGGCGGTATTCTCATCATCTTCCTGGTTATCACGCTGTTGAATATCCGCCGCCTGCCACTGCTCTACACGCTCTATATGCTGGCGACGCTCTATCTCTTGCTGGCGACGCCCATCCCCCACCGCAAAGAATTCATCCCATCGGCGGGACGCTACCTGCTGATGTCCGTGCCGATCTTCCTGCTCTTCTCGCGCTGGATTGAACGATGGCCCTGGCTGGAGATGGTGCTGGTCGGCGGCTGCTTCATGCTGCAAGGTCTCTTTGTCGTGTTCTTCCTCAACGGCCTCTGGATCGAATGAGCGCGCGGGTGCGTCAGTTGCGGCGCATATTGCTATGTTCCGGCGGCAGGCTACGGCTGATCTGCGTATATGGCTGCCCATACCACGATCTTCTATCTCTATCCTGAATCCAGCGCAGCACTTTGTTTTCGCTACGCTGATCCAGCGCGCATGGCTCCAGCCCGGTGCGTCGCTCCACGATGTCCAGGAATGGGACGATAGTTCGGTAGTTGCCGACCCGGTCATCCCAGCGAATCGCCGCGTCGCGGCTAAAGAGCGTATAGCGCCTGAATCGCGTGATAGACCGTCCATCAGGCTCCTTGCGAAACGAGATCTCGAAGAGCCGTGCGTCCTCCCAGCGCATCTGCTGCGTTCTGCCCCAGCGCGAAGTCCACGTGATATTCATGTCGTCGGCAACAATTCTAGGCGATCTGCTGATAGCATCGCGCGCCTGATAGCCAATCAGCAGCATTCCGAAAAACATGGTCGCCGCAAAGAAGGTAAACATCGCAAGTGACAGATGAAATAGATGAAAGGCAGCGTGGCCAGGCGTGATATACGCGCTCACGAACGCGATGAGCACGAAGATCACGATTGGAATGCCGCCTACCACAGTCATGACCAGCCAAAAGCATCCGTTTACGCGGTCGAATCGGGTTATGCGCTCCACCAGAAAAATTGGCTCGGCTCCTGGCCTTCCCCTACTTCCCTCGCCAGTGTGTGGCGCATCTTCGCGTCCGTCGAGCACATCCATGCGCCATTCCACGCGCTCACGCGCGAGCCGCGCTCCGCGCGCCAGCCAGAACGCCGTGGCAGCCAGCGCAATCACCATGCCCAGCGCAAAGAGCCAATCGGCTTGCGGATTCGTGTTGCTGCGTTGATCTTCCGGCAGCACGATTTGCAGGAATCGCAATGGCAGCACGACAGCGCTAATACCAGTAAGCGCCGCGCCCAACCAGCGCCAGCCCCAATGACGATCAAAATACGGCATCTCCAACATCCCTCCCGCACCATTTCTCCCATTCTACTGTACGAGCGGCGATTTGCAAATGATTGGGCTGCCAATGATGCCATACGTTGCCATCTGTGATCTGCCGCACATCCGCATAACCGGCAAGATGGTACAATAGGCGCAGACACCGCATAATGGCGATGCTGTGGGAACGGGCAGTCTTGGGAGGAACGCGCGATGAGCCAGCAGCGGGCACAGCGAATCGTAGAGACCGTCAGGCCAGCGGGACATCCGCAACCGCAGCCGAATCTCGCGCCAGTCGGCGTCTTCGATTCCGGCGTGGGTGGCCTGACGATTTTGCATGACCTGCTGCGCGAGCTGCCCGCCGAACGCTACATCTACTTCGGCGACACCGGTAACTGCCCCTATGGGGTGCGCTCGCAGCGCGAGATCCAGCAACTCTCCATTGCTGCTGGACGCCAGTTGATCGAGCGTGGCGCGAAGATCATCGTCGTTGCGTGCAATACCGCTTCGGTGTCGGCGCTGGCAGAACTGCGCGCCGTGCTGGGCCAGGAATTCGGTATTCCATTCGTCGGTGTCGTCCCCGCCGTCAAGCCCGCCGCCGAACACACGCGCACCCGCAAGATTGGCGTCGCGGCGACTGAAGCCTCAGCGCGCGGCGATTACCTAAAGCGTTTGATCGCCGAACACGCGCCTGGTATCGAAGTGCTGGCGGTGGGCTGCCCGCGCCTGGTGACACTGGCGGAGGCTGGCGTGCTGGAAGGGCCGGAGGCCGAGACAGCGGTGCGCGAATACATTGAGCCGATGCTAGATGCTGGAATAGATCAGCTTGTGCTGGGCTGCACGCACTTCCCGGCGATGCGTAGCGTCTTCGAGCGCGTTGCGGGGTCGGCAGTTGAGATTATTGATTCGGGCGCGGCCATCGCCCGGCGCACCCGTTTCGTCCTGACCGACCGCCACGACCTTGCCGCCCCGGACGGCAACGCCCCCGCCCATCCGCGCCCGCTGGAGCCGCGTGACGAGTTCTGGTGCAGCGGCGACGCCGAAGCATTCAGCCGCGTCGCGAGCGCCATCCTTGGCATGCCCGTCGCCGCGCGCACCATCCCCGGCATGCTGGTCGCCCCCGGCAGCATCTCCTAAACCCCCCGCCCTCACGGAGTGTACTCCGCAACCGAGAGCGTCCCTGGCAGCGCCTGATGCCCGCCGATCACGCCAGAGAGCATGCCGAGATGCTCACCGCCTGTGAATCCTCACAGCACGCCATTCCAAATGCCGGAAGTACCACTGCGCTAGGGGCAGCCAGGCAGGGGTGTTATAATCGCCCGCAGATACAGGGTGCTCCCGCCTGGCATTGAGCGGTGAGCGATGGCGTCGGGCAGGCTTACGGATGCCGATCCCGCGCGCCAGGAGGCCTGCGACCATGTCCACGCAGCACGAGCCATTTCGCCGCAAGCAAGGGCGCCACAACGCCAGCAATACCAGATCGCGTGTGTCGCGTGTCAGCCGCCCCGCCGCGCTACCGGCGCCCGCCGAATCTGACAAGGTGCGCGTGCTAACCGTACCAGCGCGCCATGGCGCGGTCGTCCCGGCTCCGCGCGCAACCGCGCCCGATATGCCCTCCACGCAAACGGATGGTGCGCTGGCACTCCTCAATCAACCTCTGCCCGAAATCCTGCCGCTACCCCGACCCACCACAGCCGACCATACGATCCTGATCGTCGAAGACGACCCTCACGTCGCCAGCGCCATCACCGCCGGATTGGAACTTGAGGGCGAGTCGAATTGGAGCGTTCAGGTGGCAGCGGGTGGGCTGCGCGCCCTCGAAATCGCACTGGCGACGCCGCCTGATGTTGTGCTGCTCGATGTACGCCTGCCCGACCTGGATGGCGCCGAGGTCTACCGTCGGCTGCGCGCGGGCCACAAGACCCGCCGCGCGCACATCCTCTTCCTCACCGCAGGCACCGCACTCGATCTCGCCCAGCGCGGCATCGAAGATGGCGTGTTGCTCCGCAAGCCCTTCGACATGAGCGAGCTAATGGGCTATGTGCGCGCGCTGCTGCAAAAGTAGCTGCACTCACTCTGCTGCCCGCCTCATCCCCCAAGAATCGAAGAGAGACGCAACGCCAGCCACGGATCGCCAGAGATGCTCAGGCGGCGTGTGAAGAGCGCCCGCATCGGATCGAGCCGCTCGCCCGCGATAGCCGCCCAGTCGTTCGCGGCGCAGCGCAGCGTCAACGCGGGGTTGGCGGCGCGGCCCTGGCGCGTGCGTGCGCCCTCTGGGGTTGGCTCCAAGTACCACGGCTCGGCATCGGTGAAGTCCCACTGAATTACTGGTACCCGCCGCGACGAGCGCAAATTGACCACCTGTTGCAGGCCGTCGAACAACATCGCCAGGATTTCATCATTGACGTTCGGTTCAGTCATATTGCCGAAGACGCCCGCGCGCAGCAGCGTGAGCGACCGGCGCGCCTGATTCTCCGGCGTGCCATCGCCGCCAACCTTGACCAGCGCAGCAACCTCGCGGGGATTGATGCCTGCGCGTTCTAGCTTCGCATTGAGCGAACGCAAACCGAAGATGTAGATGTCTTCCAACTCGAAGCCGAACACACGTACCGCATCGTCGCCTAGCTCCGGCGAGACGAAGAGCGAGAGCGACCACGGCAGAATCTTGTTGAGTTGATAGATCACCGCATTGCGGGTGGCGCGTGATGCCGCGCAGAGTTCACTCAGCACCTGAACGCCGAAGGCCATGTGCCGCGATTCATCCCGCGCGACATGCACCAAGCCAGCAGCCAGGCCGGGCAGCATTCCCATGCGTTCCAGATAGGTGCGGATGAAGTGCTGGCCGGGGTGGGCCAGCGCGCCCTCGACGACCAGATGATAGGTCGCGATGCTCTGCGCCAGCAGCACCCGGTCGTTGGGACGGCGGCGCAGGCGGTCCGTGATGCGATCCAGTTCGCCGAACAACTGGCGAAAACCCCAGGTTAGCTCTGGCCGCGCCGCATCGAGCGTGCTGGCCAGGTCGTGTCCATCGTGGATCACTTCCTGGAAGAAGCGCGTGAAGAAGACATGGTGGCGCGCCTCATCCACCATCTGTGTGGTGATGAAGACGCGCTGCTCCTGTGTCGGCACTGCGGCGACGAACGGCGCGAGTGTCCGGGCGACGGCCTCCTCACCATGCAGAAAGAGCGCATAGTTCCACCGCGCGGCTTTGCGCTGCACGGGGGTGAATCGTTCCCGCCAATCAAGCGCATCCTGCGTGAAATCCACGGCGTAGGCGCTCCAATTATTGGCCTCCCACAAACGATACAGGCGCGCCACATCAATGGCGGAGCCAGTTGGGCTATCCAGGTCAATTTCAGCCTGGGCGGCGATGCTCGTAGCGGTGTCACTCCTCATGGTGCCGATGACTCCTTGTGTTTGGATCACCTGACGTACTTGATGATTGCGACCCAGAGAGCGCTGAATGCGACTGGCGGCGGCGCGTGAGCCGTGCGGCGGCACGCGACCCCTCTACAGTAACTTCGTTAGCGGACGACACGTGCCCGGCATTCACGGCTGGCTCCGTCCCAGCGTCCAATGCGGCCACGAATGCACGGGCCAGCGTCGCCGCCCGCTCTTTGTCGTCCGGCAAGAGTTGGTCATCCAGCACCAGACCGAGCAGATAGTCTTTGACGGGACGCAGCCACGGACCAGGCCCGCGCCCGAACATCTCCATCAACTCGTTGCCATCCAGCGGACTCTTCAGCGGCACCCGCTCCGCCTCTGCGCGCAGCCACGCCACCCGCGTCTCCAGTTCATTGACGCGCGCCGCCGCGCGCTGGAGTTTATCCTGCCGATAACTGGTGATGTCGGCCCGCGAGAGGTCCAGCAGGTCAGCCATTGCGGGTCCAGCATCCAGCATCAGGCGGCGCACTGCCCCATCGGTCCACTCGCTAGTATAGGCGTTGGCGCGCATGTGCAGTCGTACCAGCCGCGCGACATGGTCAATAAAGGCGCGGTCGAACTTCAGGCGGCGTAGAATGTCGCGCGCCATGCCAGCGCCCACATCCTCATGGCCGAAGAAATGCACCTGACCGTTCTCCACACTGCGCGTGCGCGGCTTGGCGATGTCATGCAGCAGGCCAGCCCAGCGGGTGGCAGGCCGCGCTGGTGTACGCTCTACGACGCGCAGCACGTGCTCATACACATCCTTTGAGCGCCCCGTCAATTGCTGACTGATGCCGCGTAGCGCCAGCGCCTCAGGCACGACATAGGGCATGAGGTCAAGGTCCACCAGCAAGCGAATCCCAAGCGCGGGATTCGCCGTGACGAGCAGTTTGGTGAACTCATCGCGGATACGCTCGCGGCTGATCTTGGCCAGTGTATCGGCTTGCTCGCGCATCGCCTGCGCCGTGCCTGGCTCGATGCTGAAGTCGAGCTGCGAGGCGAAGCGGGCGGCGCGCAGCATCCGCAGTGGATCTTCGTCGAAACGGCGGTGAGGATCGTCGCCTACCGCGCGGATCAACCGCCGCTCCAAATCCTCGCGCCCCCCATACGGATCAGTAATTTGACCGGTGAGCGGATCGCGGGCGATTGCGTTGATCGTGAAGTCGCGGCGCAAGAGGTCGTCTTCGAGCGCGTCGCCGAAGATGACCTCAGGCTTGCGCGATTCGGGGTTATAGCGGTCGCTGCGAAAGGTGGTGATCTCTACCACGTCCACGTCCGGCGCGGCGCCGGCGACGGCCACCACTGGCTCCGGACTTTCGCTGGCGTTTGCTTGGCGCGTGTTGGACACTCCGGCATCCTCTGCCGAATCAGCACGCGGATAGTGTAGGCGGACGGTGCCAAACTGCTCGCCGATCACGACGATCACCAGCGGATGAGTCAGTGCTGCAAGCCGCTTAATGTCGTCGGGCCGGGCGTTGGTAGTCAGGTCTATATCGGGCGAGTGTTCGCGGCGCAACAGCAGGTCGCGTACTGTGCCACCGACCATATAGAGTTCGTATCCAGCGTCCCGGAAGACGCGCGCCAGGGTAAGGATAGTATCGAGCATGCGGTCGAGCTTCTTTGTAGGCAAGGCAACCACCCGCTGCGCGGGTCGCTGCTGGATTCTCGTGAGTTCCAACCAGCGTATTCTATCAGTTTATCGCGCCCTATTGGGAGACTTCCCGCTGGCTAGCCAGTAGCGCGGACATTCCTGTCTGCGCGCGTATGCCGTGTGCCACCGCGCGCGGCTTATGCCACGTGGCGCAGAATCCACTCCGTAAGGTCGGCGTCGAGTGCGCCGCGACCCGGCTCGAACTGGAAATCATGTGCGAAGCCAGGGTACGTCTTCCAGGTTTTATCCGCGCTGCCCAGCGCATCAAAGCATTTTCGCGTCGCCGCCTGCGACAACGTCTTATCCGCTTCACCCTGGATCACGAGCGCGGGCGCGCGCACCTGCTTCGCCTGCGCCAGCACGCCGCCGCGCATCCGGACGCCAATCTGGTAAAGAAATGCCTTGCTCTGCTTGCTTACCCAGAGGTCATCTTCGTTCAGCAATTGCGCGGCTTCGGGATTCATCGTCATACCTGGAATGTTCGGAGCAAGCTCGAAGATCTTCTCCGAGCCAAGCGGACCGCTCACCAGTCCGCCAATCAGTGTGCTTGTAGGCACCTTCACCACATCTTTGATCCACGGGTTGACGAGAATCAGGCCACGCAGGCGGTTGCGCCCGCTACGCGCGTCATCGGCGGCGAGATAGGTCGCGAAGATGCCACCCATGCTGTGGCCCAGCACAAACAGCGGCGCGCCCGGCTCGCGCTTCCGCACTTCATCCAAATAGTGGTTGAGATCTTCGACATAGATGTTCCCCCGCGTGACATGCCCGCGTGCGCCCCCGGAGCGTCCAAAGCCGCGGTGGTCGTCTATGTAGACCGTCAGCCCGCGCGCATTGAGCGCATTGCCCATATCAATAAACCACCCGGAGTGCGCGCCTAGGCCGTGCAGCAGCACAAGCACTGGCGCAGCAGCGGTGGCCGCCTGCCACCGGCGAAAGAAGAGCGACGTGCCGTCGGGTAAGGCTAACGTCTCAGTGCTGTACGCGCCACCAGGGGCAGCGGTGGGCACACCCCAATCACCTTTGTTTGCCGGCTGATATAGCATCTGATCGCTCATCGCGTGCCCCCTTCACCTGCTCGCGGCTATCATCTCCACGCTCGCGCGCGTATTCTAGCATGCTACCACCAGCAGGGACAATGGCGAATCCATCGTGACAGCTTCTCTGCTTGCTCTGCACCGCTTTGTAACCGCCCTGCGCGCACCGTCTGGGTGATATACTGTGCTTGTCGGGTGATCATACGCGGAAGAGGAGGACACATCGTATGCCGGAGATGGACCAGGGCATCAAACGCCTGTTGCAGACCCATCCCGCCGATGTGCTCTCCTTGGCGCTGCCCGACGCGGAATATCTGGGCACGCTGCCCGTAGACGTGGCCACCGAGCCACAATTGACCCTGGATAGCCTATTGCACGTGCGCTATCATGGGGTGGAGTGCGCGGTGGATCTGGAAGCCGAAGCGCGCCCCAAGCCTGACATCGGACGGCGCCTCTTCGAGTATGGCGCGCGGGCGAGCATCGTCGCTGGCTTTCCGGTAATCTCAGTGGTGCTCTGGCTCGAAGCCAATGGTGCGCCGGTGCGCTCACCTTACGAGTTGCATGCCGCTGACCGGCTGCTGGCGACCTGGCATTATAGCGGCATTGAGGTCTATCAGTTGCAGGCGGCGACGCTGCTGGCGAGCGGGGTGCTGGGGCTGCTGCCGCTGGTGCCGTTCACCCAGGGGTCAGACCCCGCCACCATCGAGCGGACGGCGGAACTGGTCAAGGAGCAAGCGCCGGCCAGCGAGGTGGGTGAGCTAGAATCACTGCTGCTCGTCTTCGCGGCGCGCAAATATGATGCGAAGTTCGCTATGAATATTGCCCGGAGGCTGTTTATGTCCACGGAAATCGTCGAGAAGTCTGCCCTTTACCAGTTGTGGACCCAGCAGGGTCGTGAGCAGGGCAAACAAGAAGGGCTGCGCGAAGCCACCACCTTGACTCTGCGCGCACGGTTCGGCGAACTGCCGCAAGATATTGCCGATGCTCTGGCCCATGCCAGCAACGCGACGCTGGAAGCGCTGTTGGCCAACATCACCACCGATACGTTGGAGCAGGCCCGCCAGCGCCTGGGCCTGTAGACTCCACAAAAAAGTTCCCCTCCCCTCTGGGGAAGGGAACCAGACGTTGCACACGCTAGCCCATCGCATTGATTGCCGCGCGCACATGGTCGGCGACACGCTGCCCCGAGGTTAGTTCGCCCGCCAGACGGATTGCTGCGCCGAGCAGCGCATTCTGCCCACCCGCCTGGAGCGCCGCTGGCAAATTGAGGTACTCCTCAGCAGCGGCGGCCACGAACGGCAGGATATGCATGCTATCGGGCTGGTCCGCGCGCACATCGCGCGAGGCCGCCACCGCGCCGATCATACCCGCCAGAGCATTGCTCGGATGACCCATCTGAAGATAGCGGCTGGCCACGCTCAGCGCGTTGTCCGTATCGCCTGCCGCAAGCTGCGCCTCGAAGGTGCGAAGCATGCTCGCGGCAATCAGCCCGCCCATCGGCACGGAAGCCGAGCCGCGCGTGCCAGCGGGCAGCGCGGCGGCTTGCGCGGTCTGGTGCGCGGCGTTCACGACACAGGCGGCAGTGTAGAGCAGCGGCCAGATCTCCTGATCCTGCGTCTGCTTTGTCGCTGTGTGGACCGCATTGGCATAGAGCAGCGCGTGCGCGGCGTGCGTCAGCCCGTCGCGGTCCCCCTTGGGCACGGCATTGATGACCTCAGCGGCGGCCAGCGCAATGCCAGCGGCCACCCCAATCGGTGTCGCGCCATCGCGCAGCGCCTTAAGCGCGGCGTCGCACGCGGTCGTGAAATCGCCAGAGACTAGCGCCCGCTGGAACGCCGGACCTGCGGCCTCCTCCTTCGGGATAGAGAGGCGCGTGCGGAGCCAGCCCAGATTGTGCGCACTATCGGCGGCATAGGCGCTGGCGGCTTCACCAGCGGGTGAATTAGCCGCGCCATCGAGCAGCAGCGGCGTCACCCAGTAGATATAGGCGGGCACACGGTCGCCCCAGTCCGCCATGTCGAGCACACGAGCGCCAGTCACGGTGAAGATCAGTGGATGCCCATCCTGCGGATAGCGGCTCTCAAGTGTCGCGTAGAGGGTCGAGAGGATCGTCTTGTAGTCCGCTCCAGTCGCGTAATAGCCCATCAGCACGGCGCGCATGCGGTCGAGGTCGCGCTTGGCGAATGCGTCACGGAATGCGCCTAGCGACCCGCCATGCTCCTTCACATCAGCGGGAACAAGCGCATCCGGCAGAACCGGGTGCGGCTCTGGCAGCCCCTGCTTCACACGATCGGCAACCGCCAGAAAGCCCTGCACCAGCGGCAGCGCCGGAGCCAGCATGCGGCGCTCATCCGCTCCAGGCTCCGGGCCAATCGGGATCGAGCGCATCCACTCCGCGACCCGCCCCGCCACCGAGAGCACCGAAAGCGGATGCCCATCGCCACCGGCCCACGCCGCCGGAATGCCAACGCGGGCGGCAATCTTAGCTGGCGGCACCTTGCCCGGCCCCAGCAGGCGCAGCGTAGCCTGGATGATACCGTCCTCGTCGCCAGTGGTAATCGCATCCAGCAGGGTTGTGATGTCCGCCGTTACAATCGTCGCCATACGTGGCCTATGCTCCTTTGGGTAGCTGAGTGAGACGTTGTTGTTAAGTTTTAAGGATGGTCGGACGCTGGCGCGCCGTTTTCGCCGTCTGATCCGCGCAGCGAGCGGATTTCGTTCTCGATGGGCGGAATGTTCGCGTAATCTTCTTCGAGCAGCTTATATGCGCGCTGGATGTACAACTCAGCCAGCCGTGCGCCACTCGCATCGGGGCGCAGCGCAGCCTCCACGAGTAGATTGGCGCGATACTTTTCGGGGAGCGATTGCGCGATGCGCCGCATGGATGTGGTGACGCTGGCCAGCAGACGCTGATCGTGGCCGTCTATCGCATAGCGTGCCTGCCCGATGAGCCGCCCTAGCTCGCCGAGACGATCACGTTCTGGCAGCACCTCAGCCATGACATCCTCAACTTGCAAGTCATCGAGCGGAATGGCGGCTGGCGTGGTAGGAGTTGTGACCTCCGGCCAGCGGCGCAGATATTCGCCATACAACTCGCCATAGGTCTGGCTAGCCTCAGCAGCATAGGCCATACGCTGCCGTTCATCGCTGATGAAGATCGTGCCCAGGTCGCAGAGGTCGTCGCCGCGCCGCTCGGCGAGTTGGCGCAGTTGCGCCATGCCAGGCACGTCTTCGAGCATCGGTGGGATGGGCACGACGCTCATCGCTTCCGCATCTTGCAGTCCCTCCATCGGCACCTGGCCAGAGAGGATCGGCGGCAAATACTTGCCAATAGAAAACTGGATCGGCAACACAACGCAGTAGGTGGCGATCAGCCCCCCTGCGTTACCCCCAGCGCGCCCATAGAGGATGGCGTGGCCGCGCGGCGCCTGAGAATCGCCTAGCTCAAAGCGTAGCTGCATGCCAATTCCTCCTCTTGCTGCCGCGCGTCCGCTCGCGCTTCGGGATATGTATCCCCAACATGGTATCATATCGGCGTCGCCGCCTCTATGCAACGCTATGGGCGAACTCGCTAGTGAGGTGGCGAATTTGAGAGAAGTGCGATGCTATTTCTATTCGATATAGATGGGACGCTACTGCGCCGCATGCCGCCCGCGCACCGGCAGGCAGTCTGCGACGGTGCGGCGGTGGTCTATGGTGTGCGACTGGGGCCAGACGACCTGGGCCAGACTGCGGGGATGACCGACACAGCCATCGCGTGGCGGGCGTTGCGAACGATAGGCATCCCCGATGGCGAAATTCGCGACGGATTGCCCGCATTCTTCACGGCAGCGGCGGACGCCTACGAGCGGCACGTGCCCGCAGATCTGCGTCCGTATGCCGCGCCGCATGCGACAGAGGCGCTGGCATGGCTGGCGGAGCGTGGCGCGGCGCTGGGCCTGGTGACCGGCAATATCGAGCGCGTCGCCTGGACGAAACTGCGCGCGGCAAGCATGGACCAGTATTTTGCGTGTGGTGGCTTTGGCGATGAGGCTGAGGCACGCACCGATCTGCCCCCGCTGGCGCTAGGACGAGCGCGGACGGCCTTCGGGCGCGACTTCACGCCGGAGCACATCTACGTCGTCGGCGATACGCCCGATGATGTCGCCTGCGGCGTGGCGAATGGCCTGCGCACCGTAGCTGTAGCGACCGGGCCGGTCCACTCGCTGGCAGAACTGCGCGCCGCCGGGGCCGACTATGCCTACGACGATCTGCGCGGCCTCTGGGAGTTGCCCATCTCCGCGACGCGCTCTTGACACCATGTTGCTTCATGCTTGTAGGGAGATCCCTTTAGGAACGGCCCACAAGGCGGCACCCAGATACGATGCGCGCTCCTGTAGTGCTGATTCAGGAGAATTGACTATGCAACCACCCCAAGATGAAATCGTGATACGCGACAACCCAGATGCCCAACGCTTCGAGGCTCAATTGGGAGAACATCTCGCCAAAGCCGAGTATCGCCGGTCGCCAGGAGTCATCACCTTCTCCCACACCGAAGTTCCGGCGGAGTTGCAGGGCCATGGTGTCGCCAACAAGCTAATCCAGGCGGCGCTGGACCAGTCCAGGGCTGAGGGGCTGGCGGTCATTCCACTCTGCCCGTTCGTCGCCGCCTTCATTCGCCGCCACCCCGCATATCGCGATCTGGTGCCAGAGCGCTACCAGCGTCTAGTCTCATAAGCACGAACTAGGGCGAAGGAGAAGAGTCATGGACACACGCGGTAAAGCCTATACATCGCCAGAGATCACCGTCTACTTCGATGGAACCCGCTGCATTCACGCGGCAGAGTGCGTGCGCGGGCTGCCATCGGTGTTCGACCGCGACAAGCGGCCCTGGGTGCAGGCTAGTAACGCCCCCGCCGAGCAGGTAGCCGGGATCGTGCGCCGCTGCCCGTCAGGGGCCTTGCGCTACGTGCTGGCGGATCAAACCACGGAAACACCGGAGACGCCGACCACGCTGCGGCAGTTCGCCGATGGACGCCTGGAGGTTCGCGGCGACCTGCGCATCATTCCGGCGGCAGGCGGCGAGGCGATTCAGGTGGCGCGGGCCACGCTCTGCACCTGTGGGTTGTCGCGGAATCTCCCTTTCTGCGATAATCGCCATCAGACGCGAACCGAAAGTGGCTCGTGACGCGCCCCTACTTCGAGCGGCGGCCACCCAGCCGTGCGCGCAGTATGCCGCCGACCATGCGTAGCTCTTCGACACGCAACAGCGCCAGCAGTACGAAATACGCAGCGGAGCCAAGCACAGCGGCCACCAGGAACGTCAATGCCTGACCACTGCTATGCTGCTGGCTAAAAACAGCACTAAGCGACGGCAGGAAGGTCAGCGCCGCCCAGCAGATCGCCCCCATCACAGCGGCGGCGAGCAGAATGCGCGCCACACCGCCCAGCAGGTTGCGCATGCCGAGATTGCCAATGGCGAAGGTCAGCAGCACAAACAGTATGATCGCGTGGCTGGTGTTCTTCGCAGTATCGGCGAAGGCCAGTGCGGGCAGGCCGATGGTCAGGCCGAAAGGCAGCGCCACCAGCAGGTAGAAGCCAATGGATGCGACCAGCACCAGGTTTGGCGTGAGCGTGTTTTTGCGCGCATAGAACGCGACGATGAGCAACTGATCCAGCACAATGAACGGCAGTTCGTAGGCGTAGTTCTGGATGGCGAGCGTGTTGCGATAGGTGCAGGAGGCGTCGCAGGTGCCGTGCTGGAATAGCATCCCCGCGATGGGCGCACGCAAGACATAGAGGCCCACCGCCGCCGGAATCATCAGCAGCAACCCCAGGCGAATGCCCATCCGCAGGGTGCGCTTGAAGTCATCTTTGTCGGCACGGTTGGCGGCAGTGGCCAGTACCGGCAACACCGCGAACGAGAGCGCGGCGGCCACCAACCCCACGGGGAACTGTGTCAGTGTCGTGCCGGTCTGGAGCGCGGTCGAATTCTCGGCGCCGCCGCCGGGCGAGTGCGCCCAGAGATACGTGTCGAGCACCTGCTGCGCGATACTGATGGCAAGGCCGGCCAGTAGCGGGACATAGAGCCGCATGATCTGGCGCACGCCCGGATGGCGTAGATCCAGTACCGGACGCCAGACCACGCGCACCCGCCGCAGCCCTGGTATCAGCAGCAGAAACTCGCCAAGGGTGCCCAGCGCCGCTCCGATGGCTAGCCCATGCGCGCTGGCCAGATGCGCCTGGGTCGCGGCGGCTGTGGTCACGGCGGGATTGGTCAGGTCGGACCACGACACCGCGAACTGACGCCCGGCCAGGGCCAGCGCCACGATACCGCAGAGCATGATGCTAATGTGGTAGACGCCGGTGGCGAAGGCTGGGAAGACTACCTCGCGCAGCGCGTAGAGCAGGCCAGAGGTAACGGCAAACAACCCCAACCCGAAGAGCGAGAACGCAATGATCCGCACCAGCGTAATGGTCAATTCCTGGCCACCCGCGCCGAACCCCGGTGGCACCAAAATCGGCACGAAATACGGCGCGCCAACGATCATACCAATGGTCGCCACTGCCAGGATAATCAGCACGAGATTGGCGACGCTGCTATACACGCGGCGCAGGTCTTCCTTGCGCTCCTCCGCGCTATAGTCCACGAATGTCGGGATCAGCGCGCCGCTGACCGTGCCGCCGGAGACGATCAGGTCGCTCACCTGTTGCACGGGGCGCAATGCGATCACGAACGCGCCGCTGGGGGTGCCGAAGAAGAAGGCGTTGAGCACGACCGTGCGCAAAAAGCCCAGGATGCTGCCGAGCAACTGACCGATGGAGATAATACCGGCGGTGGCGATCAGCTTGCGCCCACCGCTCCCCTCACGCGCTGCAGCTTCGGTCGCGGCTTCCACCGTCTCTACGCTCTCAACACTTTCGTTCATGCTCTTTTTTCGCCCTTCAGGTGGCGTCAGGTGTACTGTAGCGGCTCAGGATGCGCTGGATCAACTCGGTCGTCGAATGGCCAGGCAGATAGCGCAGCAGCGCCAGCGACCCGCCGTAGCCCGCGACGGTCGGCGCTTCGGGCAACCGCGTCGCCAGCCTGGCTAGCTCTGGATAGTCAGCGGTGTCGCCCGCCAGCACCAAACGCAGCGCCTCCGCCGTAAGCCGGTAATCCCGCGTCCGGTTTGCGTCACCGGCATAATCCGCGCCTTTGGCGTAGATCGCGGGCCGCAGCGCCGCAATGACAGCGCTGGCTGTATTCTCCCTGAAGATGGTCACATAGTCAACGCAGGCTAGCCCGCTGAGCAGTTCCGCGCGCTCGTCTTCGGCCACCAGTGGGCGTGCGGGTCCTTTGAGCGCGCGAGTAGAATCATCGCTATTTACCGCGACGACCAGGAAATCGCCAAGGGCGCGCGCTGCCTGGAGATAACGCAGATGGCCGAAGTGCAGCAGGTCGAAGATGCCGTTGGTCAGCACGGCACGCTCGCCCTTCGCCTGGCGCTGCGCCACAACCTCCCGCAGGTGGTCGAACGGCAGAACCTGCCCCATCGTTCAGTCCTCCACCTGCGCCACAATGGCGGCGGATAGCTCGTCGGGTGTGTTGGTCGCGCAGCCAATCAGCCGTACCACACGTCCGGCGGCGATATTCGCCAGCAGCGCCGCCTCGGCCATCGTCGCGCCCGCTGCTAGCGCCAGCGTGAAGGTCGCGGCGACGGTATCGCCCGCGCCGGTGGGATCGGCGACGGCGGTTAGATTTGATGCGGGGATGTGAATCGGCGGCTGTCCGCGCTCGAAGAGGCTCATGCCCTCGCTGCCCCGTGTGATGAGCACTCCCCGCGCCTGCGTCTCTTCCAGCAGTCGCGCGCCTGCATGTTCCAGGCTGACGCGGTCGGTGATGCGTATGCCGAGCGTCGCCTCGGCCTCTGGCTGGTTCGGTGTGAGCGCGGTCACGTTCTGGAAGCGGGCGAGGTCGCCGTGGGAATCTACGATAATCAGCTTGCCATGCGCCCGCGCCAGCGGCAGCGTCGCCTCGATGATTGCCTTGTTGATGACCCCACCATCGTAGTCCGAGAGAATCAGCGCATCCACGGTGGGGATCATCCGCTGCAAATAGGCGATCATCCGCTCAATGCAGTCATCACTTGGCTCCGAGTCGTCCACGCGGTCAACGCGGACGATCTGCTGCTGGACGAGTTGTGTGCCACCGGCGAGAATGCGTGTCTTGGTAGAGGTGGGCCGCCCTGGCTCATTGAACAGCCCGTCCATATGGACGCCATGACCCCGCAGCACCGCGCACAGCCGCTGCCCCGGCTCATCGTCGCCGACGACCCCCGCCAGGAATACCTCAGCGCCGAGCGTGCGCGCATTGACGCCCGGATTGGTCGCCCCGCCGGGGACGGTGAACTGGTCGGCGTGCCGCAGAATCAGCACCGGTGCCTCGCGTGAGATGCGCTCTGGCGCGCCCACGATGTACTCATCCGCGACCATATCCCCCGCGACGAGCACCCGCTTGCCCGCAAAGCGCCGCACCAGCGCCAGCAGTCGCTCACGCCGCGCATATCCCATTCGAGCGTTGCGCCCATTCGCGCTATTGTGCTGCTCTGGCTGCGATGGCTGCGCCTGCGCTGTGATATCCGCGTCGTCGCGCGTCTGTTCTCTGCCGTCCAAAACCGACTCCCACCCATGTTCATGTCTCAGCCACAACTGTAGTGATTCACCGCCCGCCGCCAGCGCGAACGCTGGCAGCGCCAGCATCCGCCGCCAGCGCCACGGCTCCCGCCAGAGCCGGTAGAGCCATTCCAGCCCACCGCGTCGCATCCAGCCAGGCGCGCGTGGCACGCGCCCAGCAAGAAAATCGAACGCGCCGCCGACCCCGACCGCCACTGCCGCGCCGAGTTCCCCGCGCGTGCGGGCGATCCAGCGCTCTTGCGCGGGCGAGCCAAACGCGACGAAGATCAGATCCGCGCCAGATGCGCGAATGCGCGCCGTGATCTCACCCTCGCGCTCTCGCACGGGTGAGCCAGCGCATGCGCCCACGATGCGCAGCCCCGGATGCTGCTCGCGCAGCCGCGCGCCTGCCAGTTCCGCGACGCCGGGGGCCGCGCCGAGCAGATATAGCCCCCAGCCACGCGCGGCGGCCAGTCCTGCGATGGCGTCGAGCAGGTCTACGCCGGTCACACGCTCCGCCAGTGGCATGCCGCGCAGCCGCGCGGCCCAGACGACACCGATACCATCGGGGACGACAAGATCAGCGCCCGCAATCGCCTCGCGCAGCGCCGCATCCCGTCGCGCGGCCATCACTATCTCTGGGTTGAGCGTAACGATCTGACGGGTGCCGATACCTTCCCCTGGTGAAGGAGAGGAAATCAGCCTCCGGTGCGACTCTACGGTAGCAGCCAAGAAATCCAGCGCTTGCACTGGCGTGACGGCGTCCACACGCAGACCCAGCAGCGCGAAGCGAACCGTGGCGATATCGCCAGCGGATTGGATGGTGTTGACCATCGCTTCGGTTTCGCTTCCCCGCGTCCGTTGCTGCCGTGGCAGCGGGCCACCCATCGCTGGCCCTCTCTTCGGCATACTACGCCTCGATCACGCGCTGGCCCCTGTCATGCATATGTCGCGCTGATACCGGCTTAGTATAACATAGGCCAGACGCGCCCCCCAGCACGAGAGTGCAATTGGCCGGAATGCACGGCGAGTGCGTACAATAGGCAATGGACTGGCACATCACGGCTACATCCCGGCGCTACAGAGAGGAACGCGAAACCACATGGCAGGGCAGCAGCGAATCACGCATACCGATAGCAGTGCCGCCACACAGACCGATACGCTGAGTGCGGAGACAGCGCAGCGCTATGACCGCCTGCGCGACCTCCTGCGCGAGATGGGATCGGTGCTGGTGGCGTATTCGGGCGGCGTGGATAGCGCGCTGCTGCTGAAAGTGGCCGTAGATGTGCTTGGCGAGCGGGCGGTAGGCACGCTGGCATCCTCAGAAGCCTATGACGACGAGGAGACAGCGGCGGCGGTCCGTATCGCGGAGGAGATGGGCGCGCGGCTGGTGCAGACACGCACCCGCGAACTGGAAGATCCGCGCTACGCGGCCAACGGCGCGGACCGCTGCTACTTCTGCAAGACCGAACTCTTTGACCATCTCGAACCAGTGGCGCGGGAGCTTGGCCTGGCGCAGATCGCCTACGGCATGAACGCCGACGACCGGGGCGACTGGCGGCCCGGCCAGCGCGCGGCCCGCGAGCGTGGCGTGCGCGCGCCACTGGATGAGGTCGGCATGGGCAAGCGCGAGATTCGTGAACTGGCGCGCTATTTGGGTCTGTCGGTCTGGGATAAACCCGCGCTGGCCTGCTACTCATCGCGCATCCCCTACGGCACACCAGTCACAGCCGAGGCGCTGGCGCAGATCGGCCGGGCTGAGCGTGCGCTACGCAAGCTAGGATTGCGCCAGGTGCGCGTGCGCCACCACGAGCAGGTCGCCCGCATCGAGATTGACCCCGCCGAGTTCCCGCGCCTGCTAGATGCCGACCTGCGCGAGCAGGTTGTCGCCGAGGTGCGCGCGGCGGGCTATCTCTTCGTCACCCTGGACCTGCGCGGCTATCGCACCGGCTCGCTCAACGAGGCGTTGCTACGGAAGAACCGCACGGAATAGCCGGACACGCTGCTATGCGCCGGTGATTTGCCGCCACGCCACATGCCACGATTGCCCGCCGTCGGTGGTTTGCAGGATGACGCCGCTGGTGGCACAGACAGCGCCCTGGCAGGTGTAGAACGGGCGCAACGCCGCCCAGCCAGTCGTATCGCCCGCCAGAACGAGTGTGCCGGTAGCGCCGAGTGTCAGGCTGGGCTGGGAGACGCTATAGCGGATCGGCGTCCAGGTGCGCCCCGTGTCGTGCGTGCCATAGAGTTGCGCGCCGTCGAGCAGCCAGCCATTCACACCGTGGAACGTGAACATTGGCGTGGGGTTGCCCTGGTCGGGCGTCGTGAAGTGAGCCGCGCGTGCCCAAGTGGCGCCACCGTCATGCGTGGCGAGCAGATCAAGTGTGGTATTCGTGGCGATGGGCAGATAGCCGTCCCGTGCGCTGGTGAAGACTGGCAGCCCAACCGCGCTAGTCCCCGCCTGTACGATGATGCCGTCCGCAATCACGTGTTGCTGCCAGGTGTGACCGCCATCGTGAGTCGCATAGAGTTGATATGGCGCGGCGGTCACATTCGACCCCACCAGCCAGCCAATGGACGGATCAGAGAAGTGAAAGGTACCCGCGACACTCAGCGTGGAGAGCCGCCGCCAGGTTGCGCCGCCGTCGCTGGTACCGTAGAGCGCGGAATCTTGGGCATTCATGGTTTGGCCAGTATTCACCAGCAGCCAGCCATGCCACGGGTCAAGAAACTGGATCGCCGCCGGGCTATATTGTGGTACAGGAACCCTGAGACGCACGCTGGTCCAGGTCGTTCCGGCATCCACGGTCTTGTAGATGGTGATAGCTGAGGCGGAATGACTTGCCGCGACCCATCCACGCGCGCTGGTGAGAAAGCTGGCGGCAACGGACGCGCTAGCGTCTATTCCCGATGGCGTGGCATCGCGCCAGGTTGCGCCGCCGTCGGCGGTCACAAGCACACGCCCGTTGACGACCGCTGCGCCAGACGACGTGAGGCTGGGCGGAGTCGCAAGCACTGGCGCGCGCAACGCCCCTGCTGTCACCTGCGCGCACCCGCTCAGCGTCAGCACCAACGCCAGCACAATCAGCGTGACACCTCCCACCATGTTCCCATGAAGTTTCCTCACCCGAACCGCCTCCTATCACCTTTGCGTCCTCATACTACTCCCTTCTTTATGACGCGACCGCAGACGGCAGTTGATGTGAACTTCGTCACACCAGCGCAGAATGGATGAAGGCAGCGCAGAGCGCGTGGAAGGTGGCGAGGCTGGTGAGGTCGAGCTGTTCGTCGGGGCCGTGCCAGCCGGAGCAGACGGGCTGGAAGATCAGCGTGGGGACGCCAGCGACGGCGAAGAAGCGCGCATCCGATGCGCCCGCCTCGCGGCAGAGCGGCAGCGGCCCACCGGTGACACGGCTGGCGGCGGCTTGTACGTGGGTGACGTAGGGTGACGCGGTATCCAGCAGGAAGGGCGGCGCGTGCATCGTCACCTCGGCGCTAATGGCGTAGCGACGCAGGCGGCGCTGGAGGTCGGGAAGCAGCACAGCGAACGCATCGGGGCCGGTGGCGGGATAGCGGATGTCCAGGGTGGCTTCGGCGTGGGCGGGGATGCTGTTGCCCGCGTTACCGCCGTCCGAGACCTGGGTGAGCGCGATGGAGACACGCCAGTCGTCCTCGGCGCGGGGCGGTGGATAGGCGCGCAGCAGCGCCCGATAGCCCGCATACAGTTGTTCGAGCGCGTTCACCCCTAGCCACGGACGCGCCCCATGCGCCGCCGTGCCCTCAGCCGTCAGGCGCAGCCGCAACGCGCCCTTCTGCTCGGCGACCAGCCGCATATTCGCGCCGCCATCTGGCAGCAGCGCCACGTCGGGACGCCAGGGTAGCTGGCCGAGGACATAGCCCGTGCCATGCATGCCACCATCCTCTTCGTCTGTCGTCAGCAGCAGGCCCAAGCCCGGCTGCGGCGCGCTGGTGAAGAGATCGAGCAGCGCAGCAATCGGACCCTTCATATCGGCGACGCCGCGCCCGGCGAGCCGGTTGCCTGGCAGGCGCTTTGCCAGAAAGGCGTCGTCGCTGGCGGCGGGCACCACGTCCAGATGGCCGCAGAGCAGCACGCGCGGCGGCGCATCGCCCAGCCAGCAGAGCAGCGATGAGCTGCCGTTGGATACGAACTCGCGCATCCGCGCCTCTGGCAGCCGATCAGTAGTCCACCCGCGCACCCATGCCAGACATTCGGCAATCGCGGCGGGATTGGTGGCGACGGTTGGGAAGCGCACGAGGTCGGCGGTGAGCGCCGCCAGCCGTTCGCGCAAGGTGGGCGCGCTCACTCTGGCTCCGGTCCATACTGGCCGTTCGCCAGCATGTCGGTGCCGGTCCACATGCGCTGGAAGCTATCCACCGCCTCGGCCTGCGACATGATGCGCGGCTGGCAGCGGTCCTGGTCAATTACCGGCACAAAGCGCACGCTCACCAGCGTTGTGCCGCGCCAGTAGAGGTGCAGCAGCATGCCTTCGAGGGTCTGGCGCGACCAGTCCTGGTCGAAGATGAAGTTGCCCATCGAATAGATGATGAGCTTGCCTTTGTAGGTTTCGATGCCCTGAATCCAGTGCGGGTGGTTGCCGAGCACCATATCTGCGCCCGCGTCTATGGCGCTGCGCGCGATGTGCTGCTGCACGTCGGTCGGGTCTTTGGTGTATTCGATGCCCCAGTGGAAGTAGGGTATCACTAGATCGGCCTGTTTGCGCGCGGAGGCGATGTCATCGGGCAGCGTATCGAGGTCAATCGGCGCGAGTCCGGCGACACCTGCGGCGGCATAGGGACCTTGCGGCGCGATCATGTCGTAGCCGAGCATGGCGACGCGCACGCCCTTGATGGTGACGAGCGAAGGCGCGCGTGCTTCGTCGAGATTCTTGCCACCGCCGGTGGTGCCGATGCCGTTCTTCTGGAGGTTGGCGATCATGTCCAGATAGGGGGTGGGACCAAAGCCATTGGAATGATTGTTGGCCACCGTAAGCATCTGGAAACCAGCATAGGTGAGGCCGCTGATCGCTTTGGTTGAGGTGGCGAAGTAGAAGGTGCTGGGGTCGGACGGGATCGGCGCAAGGTCGCTGACGCAGCATTCGAGGTTGGCGACGCGCAGGTCCGCGCTCTGTAACTCGTCGCGCATCTTGCGATAGGGGTAGAGGTAATCGCGATAGCCGACCATCTTGGTATTGACGGTGCGACCTAGCATGATGTCGCCGACAGCGGCCATATCCAGCACGGGTGTGGCGGCGGCGAGGACCGAGGCCAGCGTGGCGGCGAGCGCCTTGCTATCCAGACCGGCCTTGACGAGCGACTGATGAACGCCGAGCGTGAGGGTGAACGGCGTGATCTTCGCGGTGGTGGCGTCGCCGCGCCCCTGGGCGGGATAGATGCCGTCTATGCCGAGGTTGCGCAGCCGCCACTCTGCTGCTTCAACGGGAACCAGCGCGAGGCTGCCCGGCTGGCCGCGCATCTGGCTTAGCAGCGCGGCGATTCCCTTGATGGAGCGGATGCCGCTCGCCGCCGTCACGCTAGCGGGCAGCGCCACGCCATCCAGGGCGAAGAGGTGGACGCCGAGGCTGTACGGCGCGCCTACGGCCTGCCAGTCTGTCACCTGCCCACTGAGCAGCGCGTGCATCTGGTCGGAGGTGATGTTGTCTACGGGCACGCGCATATGGGTGAGCGCAGTGGCGGGTGAGGCGCCGATAGGCAGGGCGGCATAGCCAGCGGGGACGGCGCCGAAGGTGAGCACGAAGTCGGTATCGGACGCGAGCGTGGATGCGGCGGTGACGCCCGATAGCCCAGCGGCGTTGCCGATGCGCGCGGTTGTGGCGGCGGCAAGCGCGGTCGGGACGGTGGCATCGGCGAAGAGCGTGGCGGTGCGGCGCAAGGCGAACGGCGTATGCGTGGGGGTGGGGACGACGTGCGCGACGGAGGGTGCGCAGCCCGCGACGGCCAGCGCGGCGGCCACCGTACCCGCCGTGACGATCAGCTCGCGGCGCGTTATCCGCAGGGCAGGCGATTCCTGACCACTCTCCGCCGACTCTTCCGCCAGTTTGGGCGTAGGTTCTCGCATCGTCTCACTCATCGTCAGCCTCTTCCCCGCACGTCACCTGTCAACACCTGAACCTTCCTTCGCCATTATTGGGCCACGCCCCAGGCGCGTCAATAGCCTGAATGGCGCGGCGGACCTCTCCCCCCGGCCCCCTCCCCGCCTCGGAACGGCTTGGCGGGGCTTCGCGTTGCTCGCCCTGCGAGGGGAGGGGGAGCAGCGGCAGTGGCCGAAGTGGCCGATTTTGGGCGCATACCCAGTTGCCGATTTTGCCGATTTTCGTGGTTGAGTAGCGAGGTGAATGACGGGATGTGACGAGAAATGGGTGGAGATGGGCGGAGAATTTTCGCCGTTTTCGCCGCAGTTTTGTGTTGGTCGCAGTTGCCGAAATGGCCGATGTGGCCGCAGATGCAATTGCCGATTCTGCCGGTTTGCGCAGGGAGCACGATAGGTGGTGAGGCTAGGCCGTAGCATGGATGCTACGGGTAATCCCGGTCGAAGGGGTGTGGCCGGAGTGGCAGATACGGTAGATATGGGAGTTGCCGATTCTGCCGATTTTCGCAATTGTGTGCGAGCGGCTGCGGTGGCCGCAGTGTGCACGGGCAGACAAGAATGTCCGCCCCACCAGTGGCCGCAGTGTGCACGGGCAGACAAGAATGTCCGCCCCACCAGTGGCCGCAGTGTGCACGGGCAGACAAGAATGTCCGCCCCACCAGTGGCCGCAGTGGCCGAAATGGCCGAATTTCGATGAAAGCGACATGCTTGTCCGCTTCACCAATGGCTGATTTTTCATGGGAAGATGCGCTCCTTGCGGTGAGGGTGGGGACCGCTTGGGGGTAGTGTAGCATGCGGTGGGGGATGCGCGGCGGAGACGTGTGTGGTCAGATGCGGTCAGATGGGGACGCGAGGATGAGAGGATGAGAGGATGAGAGGATGAGAGGATGAGAGGATGAGAGGATGAGAGGCGGCGACATCGGGACGGCTGCGTTTGCCACGGGCAGCACCATGCGCTCCACGCCATCCACCATGTGGGTGCCGACGGTGTTCATCAGCGCGTTGTAGGCGCCGCGCTCTTGTATGACCCAGCGTGAGGCGTTGCAGGCGATGGTGACCATGAGCAGGAAGGCGGAGCGGCGGCGCAGTTCACGGTCAATCTCGCTGGTGAGGTCATGCCCGCGTTGCCCGTTGACCAGATCAATCCACACGTCAATGCCACGGGCGCGCAAGGCGTCGGCGTAGCGGGCGCAGACGGCGTTGTCGGCGTGGGCGTGGCTGGTGAAGACGGAGCGATAGGTGGGTGTGGGCATGACGGTGATTCCCCCTTCATCAGAGAGCGGGCGGTTGAAACCGCGCCTCTATGGCCTGCGGCCACAAAACCCGCCTTCGCGGGTTGGAGACAGAGTGCGTGATGGAACGAGAGTGGGCGTCCGATGGACGGCATATACCGTGATCCCCACCGCTGGATACCACAGCAGGCAGACACGAATGTCTGCCGCACCGCAGAGGCCGGCGGGACGCCAGCGGTACAAGGAGTCCGCCGCACTGCCGGACAGGGCTGCTTGTAGGCGCAGTGTACGATATGGGGAGCGCGAATGGAAGAGCCGCGCATTCGGCAGTGAGATGAGCGCGCAGGGCGCACTATTCCTGGATAGCATTTCTCAACTGAAGGCTGCGGATCATCCTGGTGAGCCAGAGTGCTCCGCCAGGCATCGGACCGATACAGGTGCTCAGCGCCATCATTACGTGATGTAGTTGTTAAACGACATCATGGCCGAGATATAGTGAGGTTCTTGACCCCATCCGGGACAGCGTGTACCATCTGGACACATCCGAAACAATCGGCCCAGCGACGCGCCCTGATACCACAGGAGCCGGACACATCGCGGTGTCTGCTCGCAGATGTGACCCCGAAACATCTCACGAGGAGATACCCATGATCGATCGCTTCGAGACAACACCCCTGCCACGCCGCATACCCGTCACTGTCCTTGGCGCAACCGGACTCGTCGGCCAGCGCCTGATCGCTCTGCTCGCGGAGCATCCCTGGTTTGTGCTCGCGCACGTCACTGGCTCAGCCCGCACCCAGGGCATGCGCTACGGCGATGCCGTGCGCTGGCGCGTCGAGACCCCACCACCCTCCGCCGCCCTGGACTTGCCTGTCGAGCCGCCCACCCCCGCCGCATCGCTCGCCGGTCACATCGTCTGTTCGGCGCTGCCCGCCAGCGAAGCCGAGACCATCGAGCCGCTCTATGCCGCCGCGGGCGCGCTCGTCTTCAGCAACGCCTCCGCCTACCGCATGGCGGCAGATGTTCCGCTCATCATCCCAGAGATCAACCCCGATCACCTCGCCGCGTTGGCCACCCAGCGCCAGCGGCGCGGCTGGTCCGGCGCGTTGGTCACCAACCCCAACTGCTCCACCATCGGCCTGGCGCTCGCCCTCGCCCCCCTGCAACGCTTCGGCTTGCGCCGTGTGCTCGTCACCACACTGCAAGCCGCATCCGGCGCGGGCTACCCTGGCGTCGCCTCGCTGGACCTGCTGGATAACGTCATCCCCTACATCGGCGGCGAAGAAGACAAAATCGAGACCGAAACCCGCAAGATTCTTGGCGCCTGGTCAGACACGGCGTTCGCCCCCATCCCCGCCGATGCCATGCGCATCAGCGCTACCTGCACCCGTGTCCCCGTGCGCGATGGCCACCTCGAAACCGTCAGCGTCGAATTCGACGAGCGCGTTACCCCGGACGACATCATCGCCGCCTGGCAAGCCTACGCGGGCGAGCCGCAGCAGCGGCAGTTGCCCACCGCGCCGCCGCAGCCTCTGGTCTATCGCAAAGACGCCGCCCGCCCGCAGCCGCTCTATGACCGGCTCGCCGGGCACGGCATGGCCGTCACGCTGGGGCGGCTGCGCCCCTGCGAGGTGCTGGATTACAAATTCGTCTGCCTCAGCCACAACACCATTCGCGGCGCGGCGGGCGCGGCGCTGCTCAATGCTGAGCTAGCCTATGCACGCGGGCTGCTCGCCTGAAGCGTTTCCGCGATGGCGCGCAGCAGATCGCTCACCTCCGCGCCTGCTTCGGGTTCGCTGGCGGTCGCCTGTTCCGGATCTTTCAGCACGTGCCCGGTGAGGATCGCCACCACCGTCTCTCCGGGCGCGATCACTCCCTCGCGAACCAGGCGGCGCACCCCCGCCACCGACGCGGCGGAGGCTGGCTCGCAGCCGATGCCCGCGCGGTCAATGCGCGCCTTCGTCGCGAAGATCTCGTCGTCGGTCACCTCGGTCACCACCCCGCGCGTCGCCTCGATCATCGCGCGAGCGCGGGCATAACTCACCGGAGCGCCGATGTTGATCGCGGAGGCGCGGGTGCTCGCATGGACCGGCGCGAAGCCCCGCCATTGGTCGGCATAGCTCTGATAGAACGGATTGGCGCGCGCCGCCTGGACGGCGGCGAGCCGCGGCACACGGGCGATCAGCCCCACTTCGGCGGCGCGCACCAGCGCCGCGCCGATGGCTGCGGTATTGCCCAGGTTGCCCGCCGGAAGCGCCACCCAATCGGGCGCCTGCCACTGAAGCTGGTGCAGCAGTTCGTAGCCGATGGAACGCTGCCCCGCCAGCCGGTAGGGATTGATCGAGTTGAGGAGGTAGATACCCAGACGTTCCGCGACCGACTCCACCTGACGCATCGCATCGTCGAAGTCACCCGCCACCGCGATCTGCCGCGCGCCATACGCGACACTCTGCGCGAGCTTGCCCGTGGCGACTTTGCCCGCTGGCAGGAACACCAGCGCTGGGATGCCCGCCTGCGCGGCATACGCCGCGAGCGAAGCCGACGTATTGCCCGTGGAGGCGCAGGCAACCGCCCGCGCGCCCAGCGCCTTCGCGATGCTCATGCCCACCGTCATGCCGCGATCCTTGAAGCTGCCCGTGGGATTATGCCCCTCGTGCTTGAGATACAGCGCCTCAACGCCAGCGTATACGCCGATGCTGCGCCACGCCTCGCGCTCAGCCGCGCCGACCGCATAGAGCGGGGTATTGCCCTCCTGCCGCGAGACGATATGCTCGTCCGCCAGCGGCAACGCCAGCTCCCGATAGCGCCAGACACCGCTACGCTCCGGCCCGCTGAGCGCGCTCAGCCGTGCCGCAAACCGCGCACGCAGCGCCTCCACTGTGGCGTCCTGCGCCAGCGTGTCTAGCGACAGATCGAACGGCGTGCCGCAGGCGCAGCGAAAGCGCTTGCTCGTGCCCGCTGCCGTCGCCCCGCAGTTGGCGCAGACCAGCGTGAACTGGCCGATATCATGTATGTAGGTCATGCCATCGCTCATCAACTCTACTCCCTGGTCTCATCAAGCACGGTGGCTTGCGCACCATCACGTGCGATGCTGGTAATCAGGCCGCGCCCGGAGACCCCCAGCGCCCTTGCCCGCGCTTCCATCGCCAAGCGTATCGCTTCGGTGTGGGATGTCGCCAGCGCCAGCACCGACGACCCGCCGCCAGAAAGACACGCCCCGTGCGCGCCTGCCGCCTGCGCCGCCGCGACTAGCGCATCCAGTGCGGGGAAGACTCGCGCCCGGTACGGCTGGTGGATGCGGTCTCCCATTGCCGTCGCCAGCAATTCGTACCGCTCGGTTTGCAGCGCGCCCAACAGCAGCGCCACCCGGCTGAGGTTGAAGGTCACATCCTCGCGTGGATATGCGACGGGCAGCAATGCCCGCCCCTGCACCGTGCTCATTGGCGTATCGGGAATGAACAGCACCGCCCGCAGCGCATCAGGGACTGGCAGCGAAATAGCGGTGAGTCGGTTCGCCGCATCGCGTGCGCCAGTGACGACCAGACCGCCGAGCAGCGCGGCGGCGACGTTATCCGCATGGCCGCCCTGCTCGCAGGCGACCGCAAGCTCCAGCAGTTCGCCTGTGGAAAGCGGATCTCCGCAAAGCGCATTGGCGGCGAGAATTCCACC
Organism: Ktedonobacterales bacterium; assembly: GCA_030167145.1. Lineage (GTDB taxonomy): Bacteria > Chloroflexota > Ktedonobacteria > Ktedonobacterales > JADMIN01 > SMAG-U1939. The sequence continues at coordinate 4,659,067 of CP126532.1, forward strand.
GACGACGGCGGTGGCGCTGCTGCCTAGCCCGCGTCCCGGCGGCAGATGCACGGCGATCTGTACCGCGAGCGGCGGCGGACGCACGCCTATCCGTTCGCAGAGCGCGCCGAATGCGCGCACGAACAAGTTGCTCGCGTCCGTCGCAATTTGGCTGGTATCAACCGGCGCTCCGGTGACCACCACCGGCGGCTGCGCTCCCGCGTCGCCAGCCAGCAGATGCGCCTCGAATTCGTTGTGCAGCGCCAGTGCCAGCGCGAGGCAATCGAAGCCGGGGCCGAGATTGGCGCACGTTGCCGGTACGCGCACGCGGACACGCCGCGCAACCCATGGACGCTGCCCGCTCCCAGCGTCGCGTTCAGATTTGCGGCTCATGAGGTCCGCCTCCACTCTCCTGGCATGGTGTCGTCGCCATCGGCGGTTTCGCGCGGCATACGGCTATCAGCGTGCAGCAGGGCGGAGTAGAGCCTGCGCTGGGTCGCGGTAGCCTCGGCTGCGGGCACCGCCACACTGATGCGGCGCGGCGAAAGCGCCAGCCCAACCGGACGCGGCGCTGTGTTGAGCAGCGCCAGCGCACCGGATATTGGCCCATCACCCGGTTCATGGCCGCCTGGAGCATCCACTTCACTCACCGGTGTGGGAGCCAAATGGTCATCTTCTGTCGCGGTCATGTCGGCGTGGCGCAAGTACAACCCCTGCACCTCGACCAGCCCCGAAGCCCAGTCCGATTCCGGTCCAAAGAGCGGGCGTTCCGGTGAGAGGGGTCGCGCGGTGACGACCCAGGCGCAACGGCCCGGTTGCGCGCCAGTGCGGAGGGTAGCAGGGTGGATGTCTGTCCCTGGCGCATCTGGCCTGAGGAAGCTGCGGAGGCTCAGCGGGATACGCGCCGCAGCCAGTGGGCGCAGTGTCCCAGGGTGCAGCACCCGCGCCCCTGCTAGCGCAATCTCAGCGGCGTCGGCGTAGGTGAGGTCATGCAACAGTTCGGCATCTGCCACGATGCGCGGATCAGCCCGGTGGATGCCCGCCACATCACTATAGATGTACGCCCGTTCGGCGGCCAGCGCGGCAGCGACCAGTGCGGCGGAATAATCGGAGCCGTTGCGCCCTACGGTCGTCACCAGGCCATTCCGCAGGCGCGCGAGATAGCCCGGCAGCACGGCGACCTTGCCCGCCCCCAGCGCGGGGACAATCTGCGGCGCGATCCAGGCGCGGGTCGCGGCGACGGATGGGGCCAGGCGCTCCCACGGCGGATTGTCGGCGTCGCCCTCTTCACCTGTTACCTGCGTTTCGCGCTCGACCAGTACCACTGGCTCTCCCGCGAATGCCCTGGTGGGCATTTCCGCCTCGGCCAGCGCGGCGGCAAAGAGCGCCACGGCGAGCCGTTCGCCCCAGCCAGAGAATGCGGCAACCGCATGCTGGCGCGCGGCGTCTGTCGCCGTGGCGCTGGCGAGAAGTCGCGTCAGGTCAGCTTCGAGCGCCGACCAGAGCGTGGCAAACCCAGCGGCAACAGGCTTCGTCGGGACGGTCGTCGCGGTCGTAGTCAGAGTGGTCGTAGTCAGCGCGGCCAGCACGTCCTCATGCTGGGTGCACAGCGTAGTGAGGGTGTCCCGATAGGTCATCTCGCCACGGGTCGCCAGCGCGACGACACGCAGCAGTTGGTCGGTGACTCCCGCCATCGCTGATACGACACAAACGACTGGCTGCGTGCGGTGATGAGCCGCGACGATGCGCGCTGTGGCGCGCATGCGATCCGTTCCGGCGAGCGACGTGCCGCCGAGTTTGACGACGATCACGACGCTCCTCCTCCTCGTGGTAACATGGCCGTTCTCCACCTGTGTTGAAGGGCGCTATCCCTTCAGGATGACAAAAAGCCATCCTCCACGCGAGTGTGGAAGATGGCTGTACACGCGACGCGCGACGATTCGCGTTGCTCGCCCGGTGTGGCGGGCAGACGGCAGGCTCAGCCATCGGTACGCAATCTGACCTCAGTGAGCTTCCACCGGTCTGCCGCTCAAGGTGCTGAGCGTGCGCCGCATCGCGCGTCGGATATGGATGTGATGGTAGCTGGAATGTGCGGTGCTGTCAAGGGATCGCGCGCGCTTATGAGGAGATGGCAAAGCAATGCAGCGCGCCCGCAACCGTTCCAATCAGCACGAAGCCCCTGGAGATCGCGACGCCACCCCAGGCGCTATCGCCCAGGTGCGCGCTCCAAATCGGGTCGCCGGTATAGATGGCATAGGCGACAATATCCTGCCCGTGCGCCACAAACAACAGATCCCCTACCGCAGCCGAAGGCGAATACACCTTGCCCGTTCCGCCGGTGCATTGGCGCCAGGCAAGCTGTCCGGTATCCACATGGAACGCATGCAGCACGCCGACCTTGCATCCTTCACCAGAGCCAGCGCCACCGGCGACGAAGAGCATGCCATTGCTGTAGGTGGGCGGCTCAAAGATGCCGCCGCCGTTGCTGCCATTGTCGGGGGCGGCGATCTTCGCGCTCCAGGCGACCGTAGGCTTACCACCTGGCTTGGGCGGCTTGACCGCATAGAGCATACCGGCCTTATTGCCGGCGACAATATACTTCTGGCCTTGATAGGTGAGAATCACAGCCCCTTCCCCGAAATCGTAGTCAGCCTCATCCACATCTACGGCGGTGAAGCGCCATTGCGTCGCGCCAGTATCCCAATTCAGCGCAATGATCGCATCCTGGTCGGCGTCGCTAACCCTGGAATCGCCACAGGGATTGCCGGTGGTTGCGATGATGCTGTGCGCGTCAGGATCAGCGGTGAGCGACGACCAGACACCACCGCCACGCACCCCCGATGGCACCATGAAGTGCGACCATACGATATGGCCTGTGCTGGCATCGAAGGCAAAGACGCCGCCGCGCACGCAGGGGTTGTCGTTCTGCGATGCTAGGCCAATATAGACCCGGCCATTGACGAACAGCGGCGAACTCCAGATGAACGCGCCATCGTCAGGATCACCGATCTGGGTGTGCCACTTTTCCTTGCCCGTGCGTATATCCACGGCGTACATGCGCGCTTCAGGTGTGCCGAAGAACGCCAGATGCGTGGCTGGGTCAACCGCGACGGACGAGTGGATACCACCTAGCTTTTCGGGCTGTGCGTCGAAGTGCCAGAGCGTCGCGCCGCTGCGCAGGTCATAGGCGTAGAGCGACAAACCAGTCGTGACATACACCACGCCGTTCACGATGGCTGGGGTTGTATAGTAACCGGGATGGCGAGTGAGCGCCCATTGTTGGCTCAGTTGGTCAACGGAGGTTGTAGCAAGTGACTGCTCTGTATTGACACCCGTTCCATACACGTCTGAACGGTATTGTGTCCAGTCATTTCCAGTTGGCAGTGTCGCGATTGGGTGGGCGGTTGTTGTGGCGGTTGCCGCGGACGTTGCTGTTGGCGGTCGTATGCTGGCCTGTGGTCCATGCGCGCGTGGCGGGAACAAAAACAACGTTACCGAACAAATCAGCACGACAATGATCGCCGCGCTCGCCACCAGGATCACTCTTCGTGTACGCGCTTGTCTCCAACCCCACATACCCAATCTCTCTCTACAAATGCCATGCGCTTGCAATTGCGCTTAGTGTACACCTGCTGTCAAGGCACATATGGCATGAAAAGAAGAGGGATGTAGGTCGCGGCGTGCGTATGCTCACCGAACTGCTGATGGGGGAGCCTTCGCAGCTATTCGCCCAGTCCGCCTGATGGAGTGGACCGTTCTTCGGGGAGTGTGTTTGCCGGGATGCGCGCTTTCGCCGTGGATTCCAGGGGTGCGCGGTCGGCGCGTGAGCGGCTGCGCAATTCGCGGATGCCCTTGAGCGTCTTCAGCGCCATAGCGCCAATGACCGAAAGAATGGCTAGCGCCAACAGACCGAGGCCGACCAACAGGAGCGGGTTCACGGTATCCGAATCATCCAGTGGCTCAAGCACGAGGTAGGCGACCAGGAGGATGCTGATGACTAGAAACACCAGGCTCAGGGTGTAGAGGGTACGGATCGCTTGCTGCATGGCCTTGCTCCTGCTCGCTAGACTTGCTGATATGAAGGGTCATCGTCGCGATACGTCGGCCCAGTGCGAGGGGAACGTATGCCAGATACATTGAAAACGCACGGGAGACCACGAACTACCGTCCCATGGCTATTGGTACGAGTTTATACGTAGTTAGCGTGAGGCGCAAGGGGCAATCTATGAGCCGGGGAAACTTTGATGCAGAGCAATTGATCGAGGGCGAGTTCTGGCGCGGGGACGGGGAGGATCCCACCACAGCGGGCGAGGATCCTCAAAGCTGGTTCTGGACCATCGCCGATTGGGGGCATCCCTGGCCAGTGTCGTGCGTCGTCTGCGGTAGGGATGCGAAGCATCCAGTTGCCGTGAAGGTAGCCGGTGGAGAAGTGCTCTTCGGCGCATGCTCATCGGCACATGAACAGCAGCACACAGCCAATGTGCTGCGGCGCGCGAGTCAGTGCTAGCGCGGCGCGAACTCAGTGGTGGCGTCGCGTGTGGCTTGCCGTCGCATTCTGGCATGTCGTATCACATCCTTGGCATACATACTTGGGACATGGGATGAATTCGACCTCGTTGAGGAGGAGTTATGCGAGATACATTCAAGGCTATCGTACTCGAAGAGCACGAAGGCGCGGTCACGTCGTCGCTGCGGTCGCTAGCGGTTGATGCGCTGCCGGAAGGCGATGTGCTGGTCGCGGTGGCGTACTCAGACCTGAACTATAAAGACGGGCTGGCGATCACAGGCCGAAACAAAGTGGTCCGCAGCTACCCGATGGTGCCGGGAATAGACTTCGCCGGGACCATCGAGGAGTCGCGGTCGCCAGCGTGGAAGCCAGGTGATCGCGTCGTGCTGACAGGCTGGGGTGTGGGTGAACGGCATTGGGGCGGCTTCGCGCAACTGGCGCGGGTGAAAAGCGAGTGGCTGGTTCCTGTGCCATCGAGCTATAGCCTGCGCGACGCGGCAGCGGTGGGTACGGCGGGCGTGACGGCGATGATGTGTGTCATGGCGCTCGAAGCGCATGGCCTGAAGCCGGCCGATGGCAAAGATGTGCTGGTGACGGGCGCAACTGGCGGTGTGGGCAGTATGGCGGTTGCGCTGCTGGCGAGCCTGGGCTATCGTGTAGTAGCCTCAACCGGCCGGGCAGAGGCGCATGACTACCTCACGGCGCTGGGCGCGCATGAGATTGTGGAGCGCTCACTGCTGTCGGGGCCGGGCAAGCCACTGGACACGGCGCGATGGGGTGGGGCGGTGGATACGGTGGGTGGCGACACGCTCGCGGGTGTGCTGCGGACGATGGCGTATGGCGGCAGTGTCGCGGCGTGCGGCAACGCGGGTGGGATTCCCTTCACAACGACGATTCTGCCGTTCATCCTGCGCGGCGTGAACTTGCTTGGCATTGATTCGTTGCCAGTGCCGGGTGAGACACGCCGCCAGATCTGGGCGCGCCTGGAGCGCGACCTGCCCCGCGATGCGCTTGACCGCATTGCGCGCCGCGAGGCGACCCTGGCTGAGACGTTGGAAGTAGCCCAGCAGATTGTCGAAGGCGGTGTGCAGGGGCGGGTGGTCATCAACGTCAACGAGTGAGCGCTGCTACTCGTCGTGGTGATGCGCGACGACGTTCGCTGGCTCCGGTTCAGGTGTCTCCTGCGACTGGAGCGAAAGATAGGCGAGCAAGAACGGATCAATGGCGCCCGCCAGTATGTCTTTCGGGTGGCGTTCGCGGTGGCCGGTACGCGGGTCGCGGACGTATTGCGTCTTCGCCAGCCGGTAGACGCGCGCCACCTCTTCGCTGTGCGGCGGCACGGGCGGCTCCCAGATGAGCCGCGCCGCGATCAGTTCTCGCGCCACGCCAACAGCGTCCGCGCAGCGCACGCGCACGCGCTGGCATGACCGCGGCTCTTGCGCTTCGATGGTATGGGCCGGCTGTGATGCCCGGTCTTTGCCTTCGCGCGGGCGTGGCTCGGCGATGTCGGTCACTTCGAGCGCCTCACGAGAGAACGGAATATCGTCTTCTGGTGGGATCGGCAGAAGGTCTACGCGCGCAAGCTGGGTGAGCGAACGCGCGCGGCTGCGCTCGCGCGGTTCGCCGTCGTCGCGCTGGAGTTTGTGGACGCCGATTTCGCCCGCCAGAATGCCGCGCAGGTTGGGGCCGCGAATCAGCAGCATCGGCGCCGTGTCTGGCTCGCTGACGAGTTCGACATCGTGGCCCTTGCGCGCGGCCCAGCTTCGATACATCTCGCAGAGTGTCGCGGGCCAGTCGCCTGGCTCTTGCGAGAGCGGGGTGACGACAGGCGTGATACAGAGGAAGAGCGCATCGGTGGCGATCACGTCGGTCGCGCCCGCCATCAACTCTAACTCGGCCAGCGCCGCGTCGCGCTCTAACTCTTCAAAGCTGCTCGTGAGCCGCTGGATGCCAGCGGTGTCGTTGTTGCGACGGATCATTTCGGCGACCTCGGCCAGCCGCTCCGCGCGGTTGCGCAGATTGCTGAAACGCTCAGTCACGCGCTCGATATGATAGATCGCGGACATCACGAGGCGGGCGCGGTCATTGTCATCCCAGAAGCTGGGTTTGTTCATTTCGTCCAGGAGCACGGCGCTGCGCGCTTTGAGCGCCTGATAGCGCTCGCCCGCAATGTGGGCATCGAGTTCTTCACGCCGTGCGACAATCGCCGTTCGTAGCTGGCCCAGGTCCATGCCACGGGTGCGCCCACTTGCGGCATCCACGATGGTCAGGCGCTCATCGCGTATCGCGCGCTCCTCCTCGGCTGGCTCTGGCCCCAGGTCCGGGTTGACGGGAATGATCGCCGCGTCAATATGCCCATCTTCGACATAGAGTTCAAGCAACTGCTCACCAGCGGCGGGCTGGGCTGCGATTCTGCGGGCGAGCGGCAAGAGCACTTCTTCGCGTATCGCGCGCTGAAGTGGGCGAGCGCCGTAGGTCTCGCTGAAACCAGCGCGCACAATGGCATCCAGCACTTCTTCACGGAAATCGAGCAGGATGTTGCGGCGGAGCACACCCTCGCGCAGCAGCGCCTTGCCCAGCTCGCGCCGGGCGATGCGGCGCATCTCGTCCACGCCGAGTGGCCGGAACACAACAATCTTGTCCAGACGATTGATGAACTCTGGGCGGAAGTACTCTTCTACGGCGCGCATGACCTGCTGACGACGTTCGTCTTTGCGGTCGCTGCTTTCGAGGAAACCCAGGCCACGGTTTCCGGAGAGTTCCGTGCCGATGTTCGAAGTCATGACGATGATCGTGTTACGCAGGTCTACTGAGCGGCCTGAGGAATCGGTGAGGCGCGCATCGTCAAAGACCTGCAAGAAGAGGTCGAAAACTGGTGGGCTGGCCTTTTCAATTTCATCGAGCAGGAGGACGGAGAAACTCTGGCGGCGCTGCTTTTCGGTCAACTGCGCCGTGAGGTCGGGCACGCTGAGGATGGTCTTATATTCGCTCATATCGAGCCGGATGAGCTTGTCTTTGCTGCCAAAGAGATATTCGGCCAGCGTCTTGGCGAGTTCCGTCTTGCCGACACCGGTGGGGCCGACGAAGAAGAGTACGCCCAAGGGGCGGCTTGGATCGTTCAATTCGGCCTTGACGAGTGTGACGACATCCGCGACGGTGTTGACTGCTTCCTCCTGGCCAATGACCCGCTCATTGAAGTAGTCGTGAATTTCTTCCTGGGCGAGCGGGATCGTATCCGAGATGATTTTTTCGGGCAGCCCGGTGAGCCGTGAGAAGGTGGCGCTGACCAGATCGGCGGTGACGATGAAATCACGGGCTCCTGCTTGAGGCTGCTTTTGGGGCTTACCCTTGTCATCCGGGCTTGTGTCATCGCGGAAGCGCGCGGCCTCACTGAGCAAGTGCGTCGCTTTGCCGGGGAATGCCTGATAGGGCAGGAAACGGCGCGTCAATTCGAGCGCACGCTCGATGGCGATATTCTCGATGCGCACTTTGTGGGCACGCTGAAGGTCGCGAGCAACGGAGGCGAGAATCGCTTTCGTGGCGTCGCGGTCTGGCTCTTCCAGGGTGATGATGTTGAAGAGCTTCATCAGCGAGAGGTCATCGGCCAGGGCGCGCGTGCCGTAGCCCGCGCCGCTGTAGTTGTCGGGCGTACTCTCGCCAAGCACCACGATATCCTGGCGCTCCAGGAAAGGCCGCAGGAAGGTGGAGAAGCCATCGGATTTATCCGAAGCGCGGCCCGCATCGCGCAGCGCCCAGAGGTCTTCGATGTAGAGGAAGATACGCTTGCCGCTCTTGATGGCCTCAAGCAGCTCACCAAAGCGTGTCTGCCACTCGCCAAGGTACTTGGTGCCGACCAGCACGACGCCCGTGGAGACCGAGACGATCCGCGCGCCGTGCAGCGCTTCGGGCGCCTGTTTGTGTGCGATTCGCGAGATGACTTCGTGCAGCACAGCGGTCTTGCCGATATTCGCGTTGCCGAGCAAGAGCACGCTGCGCCGTGCCGTCATGCTCTCGAAGACCTTGGCGACCTCGGCCTCGCGCCCGTAGGCATGCGCAAGTTGTCCCGCCAGCGCCCGCTGGGTCAGGTCCGCTGCGCCAAGTGACACGATGCGTTCGATGATAGATGCCTCATCATTCGCGGAATCTCGCCTCACACAGCTCCTCCTCATCTTGCGCCGTACACATCAGCGTCTCCTGCCATACGCGCGGATTGGCGCGTGTGTTGCTGGAGACTGCTATTTTCAGTGTACCCCTGGATGCTGAGACACGCAAGCGGAGAGAGATGGAGAAGCGGGAGGCGGGAAGCGCGGCTCTCACGAGCATATTCGCGCTTCCCCTTGGGGATACTGCTTTGCCTAATTCCCCCACAGATAGTAGTTGCTGTTGTCTTCGAGCGTGGTAGTAGCGCCTGTGGCGAGCGAGTAGAGGGACAATTTGCCCGTGTCAGTCAGCAGCAGCATCGCCTGACTATCGCCGCGCCACGCACTCCAGCCACCATTTACGATGGTGTAGGAGCCACCGCTCGTCGCCAGGCCAACTTGTGACGAGCCAAAGGGGCCTTGTGAGCCATAATTTGAATACGCCGTCACCACATAACTGCCATCGGGCGAGAAGTACGGTGTCGTGAGGCTTTGCGCCACTTTAGAGCCGAATGGCTTACTGCGCTGCGAACCATCGAGGCTGGCATAGACCAGCGGCGTATCGGCGACTGTGTTGGTGTCGCTGGGGAACGAGGTCGGCCCAGGGCTGTGATAAACGACATGGGTTCCATCGCGCGTCACGTCCCACGGCGCGGTCCAGTTGCAGATGGTCGTGCCCTGGCAGCCGCCGTTGCCATATTCGCCCAGCGGAGCTATTTTGGTATCCTGTCCGGTCGCCAGGTCAATGCGATGGATGTATGCCTGCCCTTCACTCTTGTTCTGATAGCCGCCGTAGAGGAGATACCTGCCATTGTCCACTACTTTCGGTGGGCCGCTGGAGACAGACCACCAGGCGATGGTGGTGATAGGTGTCTCGGCTTCACTGTGCAGGTCCACACGCACAATCCGCGAGATGCCAGTGGGGGCGTCGGGACTCGCGTTGGTAATGGGTACAATCGCTCCCAGAAAGGTATTGTCGTCCAGCCATCCCAGGAAGATGCGCACATCGTCTCCATTCGCGGGATCACTGCCAAAATCAATCGCAAAGTGAGTCGTGGTCTGCGCTCCCGTTTGCGCGTCTATGGCGACGACCGGTGAAGGATTTGGATACTGCTGGATTCCCACCATGAGATAGTGATTTGATGGCGACCAGGCGACTGGATACGCTTGCGCTTTAACTAGTTCTCTGGGCGCAGAGCAGCCAGTAACCACGTAGACGTGCGAGTCGCCGCGCTCATAGGCGTACGTCAGATTGGAGCCAGGCGCATTCGCGCAGACGAAAGCTGAGGGGGCGGGCGTCGTCGTTGGCTCAGCGGTGGCCGTGGTTTGCGGTGTCGCCGTTGGCGCGGTGGTGACAGTTGGGTTGCCGGTAGGCGTCGAGGCGACCGATGGGCCTGGGCGGTGCGACGAGAACAGGGCGAGAAAGCCCACCACCACCAGCGTGGCGGCAAGCACGGCGGCCACGCCCAGCAGTGCGCGGCGGGCGGGGGGTATGTCGCGGCGTGGTGGACGCGGCGGGCGAGGAGCAGTGGTGAGCGTAGGCGCGGTGTCGTCGAAGTGGGCGCTGGGCAGGCCCAGGCGCAGGGGCGAGCGGGCCAGGGTGTAGAACCGGCGATACATGGTGAGAGCCTCCTGACAGATGGCGCAGGTCGCCAGATGTGCTTCGACGGCGGCGCGCTCGTTGTCGGAAATGCCGCCGCTGTGATAGTCGGAGACGCGGCGAAGCCATTCGTGCGCGGTAGGGCGGGCGCTGGCGCTCATTGTGTCCCTCCCCTGGCGTCCAAGCGGGAGTAGACCGCGCGGAAGCGCTCTTTGGCGCGAAAGAGGAGCTTGCGGACATTAGCTTCGGAGAGGTGGAGCGATGCGGCAATCTCGTGGACCTCGAAGCCAGCGGTGGTTTGTAGCAGCAGCACCGCACGCCAGCGCGGTGGCAATTCCGCGAGTACGCTCCACACGGCGTCGCGTTCGGCGATGGTGGCGGCGAAGTCTTGATAGGGGAGATCGGGTATCGGCGGTCTGCGCCAGGAATCTGAACTTGTAGCGCCCGCTTCTGGTTCGACGGTGCTCAGCCCGACCCAACCGAAGCGGCGCTGGCGGCGCAATGCCGTCAGCGCGATATTGGTGGCGATGCGATACAGCCACGCCTGAGGATGTTTGATGGCGGCCAGATTGGGCGCGGCGGCGTAGGCGTTGAGAAACGTTTCCTGCACGAGGTCCGCCGCCCATTCGCGGTCGCGTGTCATGCCAAAGAGATAGTCCAGCAAGGGCAACTGATAGCGGGTGAATAACTGCTCGAATTGCGACTGCTGGCCGCTGGCAGAGCTGGCGCCGCTCGGCTGAAGTGGCCGGGACGTCGGATCGCCGCCGAGCGCGGGCAGCCAGCGCACGCTGATGAGTGCGTGGAGCAGCGCGAGCAGACGTGCCCGCATGCTCCGGTGCGTGCAGCGCCGCGCTACGCCGAGGCGCAAGAATGCGCTCTGAACCATATGCTTTTACCGCCCTCCTCACCGGAATGCCGCCATAGGCGCAAGTCGTTGCTTCGCTACCATCTATGACAACTGGCGAAGGGAAATAAGGACAGTGAAATAGCTCACACTTTCGGGGATGTGGGTAGGTGTGGCGACATATATTCTGCGGGCAGGCGATGAAGCATTGAGAGAAGATGCGGGCTTGGGGTGGAATGCGCACGCGGTAGAAAGTGGTGGATAGCGACAAGCCACACCTGCTGGGCCGTTGGGATGACCTATCAGGTGTGGCCTTGACTATATGGCAGTCCTCGGTGTGTGGCGGACGCTCAGAAGAGCGCCGACCATGTGGAGTCGCTTGAAGAATCGCTTGCAGGATTCCCCTTGGGGTCGGTGGTATCGGTGGCAGTGGAAGCCTGTTTGTCGCCAGCGGCGGGCTGTGGCCGAACGAGGAGCAACGGGCGATGTGTGCCCTGCAGAACGCGCTCGGCGACGCTGCCAATAGCCCAGCGGGTGAACCCGGAGCGACCATGCGTGGCGAGGGCAATGCCGTCACAGCCGCCGAACGCGCCCGCGCCTTCGGCATCCTCGCCGTCCTGCGCCACGCGGATGATCGCCGAAGCGGCGTCATCGTCCACCGCTACGGAGTACGTGATGGGATACGAGAGCGCGTCGGGACGCTCAGCCTGGACGTGGTCGGCCACCTGTCTGAGATATGCTTTCGCATCCTGAACGGCAACCGGTTCGGCGATACCGAGAATCGCGATTTCCCTCGGATCCACTACGCGCAGCAGGTGCAGTGCGCCCGCGCCCTTGCCCGCGAGCGCAGTCACCAGGTCAACCGCTGGAAGGAGCGCCATCTCAGCATGTGGGGAGCCGTCCAGCGGAACGAGCAGCCGTGTCAGGTGATCGGGTTCGGCGCTGGTAAGCTGCGCGCTGCTATCCTGGCGGACGATAATCACTGGCACCGGCGCATGGCGCGCCACTTGTTGCGCGATGCTACCCATCAGCCAGCGTTTGAAGCCGGTGCGACCGTGGCTCGTCATCACGATCAAGTCAGCCTTGTAATAGGTGGCCAGATCGAGGATGGCCGGCGCTGAGATGCCCACTGTTGCTTTTACCTGTGTCTGCACGCCTTGCAGTTCAGGCGAGGCGGCAATGCGCTTGAGATACTCCTCGACTGCGGCTTGCTCTTCGTCGAGGATGCGCGGATTGAGCACGTCACCGCCGTAGAGATACGGGCCGTAGCTCGCTGGAATCCGTACGATCTGCACCAGGGTCACTGAGCCGCCGCTGGCACGGGCGATCCGCGCCGCGACCGGCACTGCGCGCTCGGCACGAGCCGATCCGTCTAAGGGAACCAAAATACGTGTGTACATCGTTGCGCTCCTTTGCTCACAATCACCAAGAGTTATTCCGCATGGCGCGTGCCGGATGGATGCATTGGGCCGCTGGGGTATGCGCGCTCGCCATTGAACGCGCGCCCTGGCGGTGCCGAACGGCTCGCAAGCGCCGCTGCGCTGGTGTGCCTTCGCAACCTCACGATAATGCGTACATGTCACAACGTCATCACACGGAGGCACCGTATGTCACGATTCGCTCACGCCGAGTAAAAGGACCATGGCATGAAGCCAGGCGAATCCTGAGAGGGATGCTAGAGCACGGTGCGTGTAGAGGACGAATGTGCTACGTCGCGATTAGGGGTTAGGCGGGTGGTGATGACGGAGCGTGCATGGGCTGTGAGCTTGGCGCATGGAGTTGTGATGGCGTTGAGACCCAGATGCCGCAGACTGAAGAGCGGAGGTGATGAAAATTGCGCGCCGTGCCGGTAAAGGAGAGTTGTATGAATGAAGCGATATTGGGGGCGCGCGAGCAGCGTGGCCAGGAATGCGCCGGTTTGAGTGCGCACGGTGTGCATGAGATTGTCGTGCCAGTGGATGGGAGCCATCGCTGTGAGCGAGTACTGCCACTCGCGATTGCGCTGGCGCGAGTGCTGAACGCGGAAGTGGCGCTCGTCCGCACGTATGAGCAGCCACAGTATGTGCCATCAGGGTCTGCGTTGCTCTTCACGCGCAGCCGCGTTCAACGCGCGCCACTGCATCAGGCGAGCCTCTATCTCGCCCGCCTGGAAGAGACGTTGCGCGCCCGCGCTGTACGGGTCCGCAGCCTGCTATACCAATGGCCACTGGCCGACGCGCTGCTTGCCTGCATGGCCGGCGGACCAAGCGATCTGCTGATTTTGCTAGGGGAGACGCCAGGCGCACAGGGGGAGAGCAGGGACACTGGCACGATACAGCAGGTGCTGCGCGAGACACGCTCGGCGGTTTTGCTGCTCACGGCGGCGCGCGCTGATGCGCTGGTGCGGAGCGAGTTGCGTGGGCCGCACATGCGGATGCTGCCGGAAACGGTGACAGATGACGGGCAAGAGCTTGCGGAGCGGCTGGGACACATCTTGCATGGCAGTCCCACAACTTTGGACACGAAGGATGTGGATGTAGTTGCGCTCACTGCCAGTGGCGGCGATAGCCATCAGCGCATGGAGCAGATCGAACGCGCGCTATGGCTGCTGCGCACTGGCAATGGCGCGGTGCTGGTTGTGCCCTAGCTGGGCTGGGCGGCAAGGAGATAGCCGATGCCGACTTTGGTAAGGATATAGTGCGGGTGAGCAGGGTCGGCTTCGAGCTTCCCACGCAAGCGATTGACGTTGACCTGCAAGAGATGGCTCTCGCCAATGTAGCCCTCGCCCCAGACATGCTCCAACAGGAGATCTTGTGTGAGCACGCGGCCCGCGTTCTGCGCGAGATAGGCGAGGAGGCGATACTCGACGGGAGTGAGTGTGATCTCGCGGCCCGCCAGGGTGACAAGATGCTGCGCGTAGTCTATGGTGAGATCGCCAATACTCGTGATGGCTTGCGCGCCACGCCCATTCTCATCGTGACTGATCTGCGCGCGGCGGAGGACGGCGCGCACACGCGCCAACAGTTCGTCCACACTGAATGGCTTGGTAAGATAGTCGTCGGCACCGAGATCCAGGCCGCGCACTTTGTCTTGATCCTGTCCACGCGCAGTGACGATGATGATCGGCACGGCGGAAAACTCACGCACACGCTGACATACCGCGAAGCCATCCATGCGCGGCATCATGACATCGAGGAGGACGAGGTCAGGCGCGGAGGCTTCGATGCGCTCAAGCGCTTGCTGGCCGTCGGTGGTGGCAATGACTTCATAGCCGTCGAGTTGCAGATTGCGTGTGACGAGGCGCAGGAGCTGCGGATCGTCGTCGGCGGCCAGAATAGTGGTTTTTTTTGCCGGCATGGTTCGATATTCCTCTCTCGTCTTTCACGATGCGATCTCTTCGGCGCTGCGGGGCAGCAGAATATGGAAGGCGCTGCCCTGGCCTGGTGTACTTTCAGCCCAGAGGCTGCCGTCGTGGAGCGTGACGATACGCTGGCAGACGGCAAGACCCAGGCCGATGCCACCGTCTTCACGGGTAAGCTGTGTATTGATACGGTGAAAGCGCTCGAAGATGTGTTGCAACTGCTCTGGTGGCATGCCTATGCCGGAGTCGCGCACAATGATCTCGATGCTTGGCTGTGCTGAGCCTGATGCGCTGGAACGTATTTCGACCTGGATGTCACCGCCATCTGGTGTGTATTTGACGGCATTCTCGAGGAGTTGGTCAAATACGATGCGCAAGCGGCGCGGGTCAGCCGCGACCAGAGGCGTGAGGGTGGCATCCGCGACCTGTACCGAGAAGCGGTAGCGCTCGGCGTCACGTGTGCTGAGCCGCTGGCTTGCGGTGGCGACGGCATCGCGCGCCATCCGCGCGCCATCCACGGGCACGCGGTCGAGCTTGACCGACTGATTTGCGAGCTGCGACATCTCCAGGAAGAGGTCAATCGTCGCGCCCAGTCGGTCGCTGGCCTCGGCGATAGCCAGCAGAAATTCGTGCCGTTCGAGCGGAGCCAGCCGGTCTTCATGGCGCGCGAGCGTCTCGGCATAGCCTTTGATGCTGGTCAGTGGGCTGCGCAGTTCGTGGTTGATGGTGGCGAGCAGTTCAGTTTTCAGCCGGTCGGCCTCGCGCAGCGCATTTGCTTGATTTTGCGCCTCGCGGAGATGTTCCTGCTCGGTCACATCTTTGAGCATCTCGACTACGCGATCCACCTCGCCGTCTTGATTGAACATGGGATAGGTCCAGCGCTGGTACATACGCGCCTCGGTCGTGCCATCGGCGTTGGTGATGTCGCGTATTTGCCGGACGAATGCTGGGCTGCGTGTCGCCACAGTCTGCGGCAGGGGGCAGTTCTCGCAGGGATGGTCTTGATGCGCTGCCAGACTGAAACACTCATGCGTACCTGTTGGGGGCTGGTCGAGACCGAAGGTCTCTCGATACGCCTTATTCGCGTGGATGAGCCGATAATCAGCGGTGACAACGCAGATGGGATCGGAGATTGCCTCGAATACCTGCTCCCAGTCTAGAGGGCTGGACAACGCTAACGAGAACATTGCGGTTGACCCTGGCATGGCTCTCTGTTGGACCGCCCCCAGGTCTCTCGATACGGTCTTTGCGGATTTTTGGGCACACATGCGGATTTGCTTCTATCTTGGTATGCTTCTACATCAGTGTACCGCGCGACACAGCAGGTACAACATCAGCAGGATAGCGTTCATTCGTCACGAGCGTATCACGCGGCAACCACTGGCATCACAGACATATCACAATTCTCACGGACGCCGTACAATACACTGAAGTCGTGATCGCTGAACTGGCACAATGGGATGATGACATGCCCACGCAGGATAAGAAGCTACAGCAGCCGCACAACGCCTGGGAAGTGGTATGGAGGTGGCTCCAGCCGGTTCGCGCCATAGCACGCAATGGCTGGGAAGGCGTCCGGCACCGCGCAAATGGATTCTGGGCGTCGCCGCGTGTGGGCGCCTGGCGTGGTCAGGTAATGGCATGGCAGACAGACCAGCGTATCGGCGTGCTGGTGATGTTGGTGGGCACGGCGGTGGCGACGCTGGTGATTGTGCTGGCGGGGTGGCTGGTGGGGTCGTTGCCGAATCCGGGGGTGGTCTATCTGCCGTTGATCGCGATGCTCTCGTACCACTGGGGCTGGCGGCTGGGTGTGGCGGCGGCCATACTCCAGCTCGCATGCGTGTATGCGTTCTATCAAAACCATCCCTTCGCGCTGCGCGTGCCGAGTCAGCGCGATGTTGCACAGTTGGTGACCCTGGCTGCCGTCACCGCGTTTATTCTGATTCTGGTGCAGCTTGCGGCGTCGCGACGCAGCGCGGCGGAGCGCGAGGCAGGGCGTTTCGCCGCACTGAATTCGGTGGGGCAAGCGTTGACGAGCGAGCTGAATGAGGAACGCCTGCTACACGTCATCGCGCGGACTGCACGCGACCGTATCGGTGCGGATTTCGCCGCGTTCACCCTGCGCCCAGTGGATGCGTTTGGGCATCCCATTGGCCCATCGGAAGGCAGCCGCTTTCATCTGGCGGCGGTGGTAGGGGTGACGCCGGAGCAAGAGCAGTTGTTCCGGCGCATTCCGCTGGGTGGCGAGGGGCTGCTCGCTCCGATCTTCCGTTACGGCGTGCCAGTGCGTGTGCCGGACGCGCTGGCGATTCCGCGAGCGCATGTGCATTCGGCAGGCGATGGCAACGCGGATCTGGCGGAGCCGGGCGAATCGGCGCGAGATCGGGCGCGGCGTGCGGCGCTTGCCTATGCGCATGGCGAGGTAGATATAGATGACCTGCGGTCGGTGGGTCATCCACGTGGGCATCCGGTGATTCGCAGCTTCCTGGGCGCGCCGCTGCTGGATCGCTCTGGGCAGGTGCGCGGAGGGCTGTTGCTGGGGCATTCCGCGCCGGATCGCTTCACGCGGGATGATGAGGCGCTGCTGTTGGGGCTGGCGGCGCAGGCGACGGTGGCGCTGGAGAATGCGCGGCTGTTTCGTGCGGCGCAGGCGCAGGCGCGCGAGCTTGATACGATCTTCGAGAGCATCAGCGATGGCGTCGCGCTGGTCAACGAGCACGGCCAGGTGGTGCGTGAGAATCGTGCGGCGCGGGAACTGCGCGACCAGATTGCGAAGTTGCCAGATGGCAATGAACTGCTGTATGCGCTGGTGCAACGTCCGGTCGCGGGGGCGCTGCGCGGCGATGAAGAGACCGCGACTACGGTGCGTGTGGAGGACGAGGTGGCACCCGACGAGGCGCGCGACTATCTGGTCAGCGCGTCGCAGGTGCGGTCTCTGGCTGAAGATGACGGACAGGGCGCGGGCGTAGTGCTGGTATGGCACGACGTGACGGAGACACGACGCCTGCTGGCCGAGCGCCAGGCACGAGCCGCCGCCGAAGGCCAGCGCGCGCTTTTGCAGATGGTGGTAGACGAATTGCCGAGCGGGGTCTATCTGGTGCGTGGCGCGGATGCACGGCTGGTGCTGGCGAACCGTGCGGCGAGGGATGTGTGGGGTGCGGAGTGGCTGGAGGGGATGCCAATGGCGACCTTCTTGGAAAGCAGCGGTACGAGCATTGTCGGCGCGGACGGGAGGTTGGTGCCTGTGGAGGAGTTGGCGACGCTGCGGGCGGTGCGAACTGGTACGCCGGTGCGACACCACCAGGAGATCATCCGTCATCCCGACGGCGCCGCGCTGCCGGTTCTGCTGAACGCGGTGGCGCTGCATAGCGCCGTCTTCGATCTGGCGTTGGGTACGGCGGAGGCGGGGGCTGAAAGCAAGGAGGGTGTGGCAAGCGCGCTGGTCGTGTTGCAGGACGTTTCGGCGCTGAAAGAGGCGGAGCGGCTGAAAGATGAGTTTATCGCGCTGGCGGCGCACGAACTGCGCAACCCGATGGCGGCGGTGAAGGGCTACGCGGATATGCTGGTGCGCCGCTCTGGTCGCGGGGATGGGGAGGCCGCACTGGCAGATTGGCAGATGGAGGCGCTGGAGACGATTGACGCGGCGACGTCCCGGCTGGTGGAACTCACCGATGATCTGCTCGATGTGACACGCTTGCAAGCGGGGCGACTGGAACTGCACCTGGAGACGCATGATCTCGTAGCGCTGGCCAGGCGCGTCGTGAAGCGGCTACGCGTGACTGCCGCGCGACACACGCTGATGGTGGAGACGGACCGCGAGTACGTGCTTGCGGAGGTGGATGTGAAGCGGATGGAGCAGGTGTTGGGCAACCTCCTGAACAACGCGATCAAGTACAGTCCTGATGGTGGGCGTGTCGAGGTTACGATCTGCGCGGACGAGGGGCGTAAGCTCGCAGAGATTCGGGTGCGGGACGAAGGCATCGGCATTCCCGCCAGCCAGCAGGCGCGCATGTTCAGTCGCTTCGCCCGCGCGGAGAATGCCAGTGCGCTCGGTATCACGGGTTCGGGACTGGGCCTCTATCTCTGCCGCGAGTTGGTGGAGCGCCACAATGGCCGCATCTGGTTTGAGTCTACGGAGGGCAAGGGCACAACCTTCTTCGTGACGCTGCCACTGGCTGACGGCTAAATCCAGCGCACGAACCACCCAAGAATACGCGCATAGAGATCGCGGATGTGCTCGCGCTCGCGGAAACCATGGCGCTCACGCGGATAGACGGCTAGCTCCGTGGGAATAGCGCGCTCGCGCAACGCGCGGAAGAAAGCGTATGCCTGGTTCACTGGCACGCAGGGGTCGGCTTCGCCGTGAACGATGAGCGTTGGCGTGTTGACGCGGGCGACATACGTGATGGCGGACTTCTCACGATAGGCTTGCGGGTTCTCGTTCGGGTCAGCGCCGATGATACGCATGTCCCAATCGGGGATGTTGGATTGCGCGTGGAAGCTGTGGTAGTCGCAGATGCCCGCGCCCATCACCGCCGCCTTGAAGCGTGTGGTATGGGTGACGGCCCAGGCGGTCATGAAGCCGCCGTAGCTCCAGCCGTAGATGCCAATGCGCTCGCCATCCACCAGCCCCTGCGCGACGAGGTGATCTACACCGGCTAGCACATCCTGATAGTCTTTGCCGCCCATGTCGCCGAGCACGGCATCCGCGAAGGCCACGCCGCGCCCCATGCTGCCGCGTGGATTGGCGCGCAGTACGGCGTAGCCAGCGGCGGCGAAGAGTTGCGTCAGCGTGTCCATCCACATGTCGCGGAAGGCCGAGGTGGGGCCACCGTGGACGTAGAGGATTAGCGGTGGCGGCGTCCCGCGCGTGGGCGTGAGCGGCGCGGTATAGAGCGCCTCGATCTGCCACCCGTCTGCGCCTGTATAGCTGATGCGCTGATTGGGCGCGATTTGGAGCGTCTCTTCGGCAATCCGGTTGAAGCGTGTGAGTTGCCGCCAGGTGATGTGCTCATCTGCTCCCGCGCCCTCGCGCATACCCAGCCATACATCCCACGGACGGCCAGCCTCGGTGTGGACGGCCGCGAAACGGCGCCCATCGGGCGTGGCGGAGAGTTGGGGGCGGGCCTGGTCACCGATGATGAAGTCCGCGCTCAGTTGGCAGCGGCTGCCATCGTCGGCGTTGAGCGCGCCAATCGTATTGGTGAGGCCGTCCCAGGCG
This sequence comes from Ktedonobacterales bacterium, assembly GCA_030167145.1. Lineage (GTDB taxonomy): Bacteria > Chloroflexota > Ktedonobacteria > Ktedonobacterales > JADMIN01 > SMAG-U1939. Next base: position 4,678,697 of record CP126532.1, read on the forward strand.
GAGAAGACCAGTCGCCCGTCTTCGAGCGCGTAGAGCCAGCTTGGGTTGCCCTGAATGCCAGGGGTGAGGTTGCGCGGGTTGCCGCCCTGCGCAGGTATGGCGAAGATGTCTCCGCCCACCAGGGGTCGGTCGCTCCACTCGCCAGAGACGTAATAGATCGTATGTCCATCACGCGACCAGGCGAGCGCCCCCGCCTGACGACTGAGTATGCTCACTTGCTGGATAGCCCCACCTGCCGCGGGGACAATGCCGATCTGTCCGCGATACCAGTCGGTCTCGCCGGGGCCAGTGGAATAGAAGACGGCGAACTGTGTCCCATCAGGCGACCAGGCGTAGCTCCAAATCGTCACATCCGCTGGCGTGACTGGCTCTGCCGTGTCATAGCCAGGGCGGGCAATCCAGAGGCGCTGGTGACGTAGCGGCTCGTCCACCATTGGCTCGGCTTTGACCTCGTCGCCGTCGAGCGAGAGAAAGGCGACGCGCGTGCCATCTGGCGACCACTCTGGGTCGGCTGCCCCATTGGGCATGCTACAGACGCGGTGGGCGTCGCCACCCCTGGCGGGCATCGTATAGAGTTGCGGCTTGTCGTTGTAGGGCGCCTTATCGCCCTCGTCGCGCTTGGAGACGAACAGCAGAGAGCGTCCGTCTGGCGACCAGCGCGGCTCGTAATCCCCATCGGAGCCGGTAGTCAGCGGGCGTGGCTCGCCGCCATGTTCGTTGGTGTCCACCAGCCAGATACGCCCGCGCTGCGTGGCGCGACCGGGTATCCATTCCATCAGCGTACATGCTACACGTGCGCCATCGGGCGAGATACGCGGGTCTACCGGTGTGCGTAGGCTGAAGAGGGTATCGAGCGACACCGGGGTGCGCTGGGGAATCTCGCTGATGCCAGTTGGAGTGTCGCTCATGTGTGCCTCGCTTTGTGCGATTCGTTAGCTGGGCGCAGGCGCTCGTAGGCGATCCGCAGCCCGTTCAGGAGGAGATTAGAGTCAACGGTATCAATGCATGGAGTAACGCCCGCCATGACCTCAGCCAGTCCGCCATGCGCGATGACATGGGCGCGTTCGCCGCCAGGGATTTCGCGCCGTAGCCGCGTGACAAGTCCTTCGACGAGTCCAGCGTGCCCGTAGACGATGCCAGATTGCATACTATGGGCGGTGTTCGTGCCGAGCGCAGTCGGCGGTGGGGCAAGTTCGACTTGATAGAGCCGCGAAGCCGCGCGGGCGAGCGCTTCAGCGGAAATGCCCAGGCCAGGTGCGATGGCTCCGCCAAGGAAGTCGCCTTCGGGCGAGACGCAGTCGAAGCTGGTGGCGGTGCCGAATTGGATCACGATGGCTGGCCCGCCATAGAACGTATGCGCGGCGAGGGTGCTGAGGATGCGATCCGCACCGGTCTCCCAGGGGTTATCCACGCGCAGGCGCACACCGAGATCCAGAGTGTGGGTGATGAGCAGCGGCTCGCGGCCCAGGTAGCGCAGGCCCATATCTTGAAAGACAGGGGTGAGCGGCGGCACCACGCTGGAGATGATGGATTCGCTGATGTCTTCGAGTGAAACGCCAGCGTGGCGGCAGAGTTCGGCGAGCAGCATGGCATACTCATCGGCAGTCTTCTCGCGATTGGTGGCGATGCGCCAGCGAGCGCGCAACTCGCGGCTATCAAGTGGATAGAGGCCGAACTTGATGCCGGTGTTGCTGATGTCTACTGCCAGCAGTAGCCGCTCGCCGGTCTTGCCGATCTGTGGCATTGAGGTGCTCCATCGGGGAGTAGATAGGAAATGGCGGAATGTTGCGACATCGCGCCTTCGGCTGAGAGTGTATGCCAGATTGTACACATGCCGGGCGCAGGCGGGTCAAGCGAGGGTTGGGAGACACGGGGAGGTCAGTCACGCGGGCTGTGCCAGGGAAGCAGAGCAAGGCGACGTGGCGGCACGAATGATGCGCTTGCTACGGATAGGGATGCGACTATGCTGGCGGGCATCCTATGGTGACATGCGGCGCATTCTATGCTGATACATATGGGCGTGGCATCCCGACGAGCGAGGGGGTAGCCCTATGCATGATGACAAGTATTACGGACCTCCGTCGGGCGGTGGTGTCCAGGCGGAGACATCGCGGCCCGGCACGCTGACTGTGCCGAGTGTTGCGCCCACGCCTTCGCCACTTGAAGTCGTGCGCGAGCACGACCTGCGCCGTCGCAAACGCTTACTGCGGATTCTCGCCCTTGGCGTGATGATTCCGGTGATCTTGCTGATTCCCGCAGCGCTGATTCCGACACTGGATCGGGTGACACTGGTGGCGCTGATTATCGCGTTCGTGACGGCGCTCGCGGCGTATGGATTGAACGAATGGAATAAAGTGGACTGGGGCGGCTTCGCGCTGCTGGGCGGTATCTCGCTGGCTATTGCATGGGAGATCGTGGCGAAGGCGCAAGCGCAGCATGGTATTGATCTCGCGGATCTGCGATTGTTCGATCTCTTCGCGCTGCCAATTGCGCTCTCCGGTGTGGTGATTGGGCGGCGCGGTCCCGTCATCATCGGCGCCGCCACGATCACGTTTACCATCGTGGTATTGCTGATATTGCCGCACACGCGCACATTGCAACTCTACTGGAATGGTCAGGATCTCGCCGCGTCGCTTGGTTCATCCTATGACGTGTTCGCGATTGCGGTGGTGATTCAAGGGCTGGTGGCGGTGGCATCGTGGCTGGGCGCTGATAGCGTGCGCCGGGCACAGCTCGACGCCTCACGCGCGGATGAACTGGTGGCGGCGAACGCGCAGATTCAGGCGCAGGCGCGGGCGAGCGAGGCGCAACGATATCGCCTGGAGCAGGGCATCGCGCATATCCAGCAGGTGCATGCGGCGGTGGCGCGCGGCCAGTGGGATACGCGGGCGCATGTGAACGAGGGCGAACTGATTCCGGTGGCGATGAGCCTGAATCTGCTGCTGGACCGCCTCAGCCGGATGACCCGCGAGGCGGAACAACAGGGGCGTATCGAGAGAGCCGCGCATGAACTGGCGATGGCGCTGCGGCGGCTGCGCGCGGGCGAGCCGTATACGCCGCCAAACTATACGGGGACAGCATTCGACGAGGTGCTGGTAGAGTTATCGCGCCTGCGCGACGCAGGGCCACCATCTAGTGCCGCCACACCATCACAACCGCCTCCGTCGTTCCCATCATATTCGTCGCACCCGTCTTCTCCGACGCCCGTTTTGCAGCCCTCTGGCTCCGCCGTGCCATCCTCCACACCACCATACGGCGCCGAACGATACGCATCATCCGCATGGGTGGGATTCAATGGTGGGCCTCCCACGGTTCCGCGCAACAGAGCGCGTAACGAAGCGCCGTTCCCGTTCGGCCCCACGCCACTGCAGCCGTCCGCACGGCCATCACAGGCCCCACCTGCGCCTTGGCCACCAGCCGTATGGCCGCCGCGTGGACAACCACCAGAGGCATGGCCACCACATGCGAATATGCCACAGCCTACAACGCAGCCGGCAGCTCAGCCTCAGCAGACTCAGCAGCCGTCATCCGAGCCGTGGCTCATTCAGCGGCAACCGGACGCTGGGCCACCGGAACACAAGTGGTGGGTGGAGGAGCAGCCAACGGAGGTCAGGCCTGTGTATCCAGGTGCGCCCGCGGGCGATAGCGAGCATGATCCGGAGTCCGATGCTAGCACGCTCTCCGAAGACTGGCCCGACCTACGCGCAACTGAAAAACCGAGCGCCGGGCCGGAGTCGCTGCCGCCGTGGCTGCGCGAGCAGCAATGATCTATGGCGTGGCGGAGGATGTTCTGAAGCGCCTGCGCATCTGCGCCAGGGCAAGGGCAAGGGCAATATGGCCGCGTGGTGTGTCATAATTTCGTGTGGGCAATACAACCCGCTACGATGAACGATACGATGAGGAGGGAACAACGATGTTCTTCCGGCTCAGCGATGAGCAGCGCGAGATACAGCACGCGGTACGTGACTTCGCGCAGCATGAGATTGCGCCGCATGCGGAGCGATGGGACGAGGAGAGCTACTTTCCGCGTGAGCTTTTCCGCCCGCTGGCAGAGATGGGGCTGGCGGGGCTGCTGGTTTCTGAGGAGTTGGGTGGCACGGGCTTGTCCCGGCTGACCGGCGCGGTGATCTACGAGGAAATCGGCAAGGCTGACATGTCAACCGCCGTCTGGCTCTCGGTGCATAACATGGTCACGGGGCTGATTGCGAAGTTCGGCGATGACGAGCAGCGGCAGCGCTGGACACCACGGATGGCGGGTGGCGAGATGCTGGGCGCGTTCGCGCTGAGCGAGGCGCACGCAGGCTCAGATGCGGCGAACCTGCGCGCCACGGCGACCCGCGACGGTGACAGCTATGTGCTGAACGGCACGAAGTTCTGGGTAACGAGTGCGGGAGTAGCCGATGTCTACGTCGCCTTCCTGCGGACCAGCGACGATGGCGCGCGCGGCACCACGGCGTTCATCATCGAGAAGGACACGCCCGGCTTCAGCATCGGCAAGCGCGAGCGCAAGATGGGACTGCATTCCAGTCCCACTGGCGAACTAATCTTCGAGCGATGCCGTGTGCCGCTGGCAAATCGCCTGGGCGCGGAGGGTGAGGGGTTAAAGATTGCGCTCTCGTCGCTGGATGGCGGGCGCATCAACATCGGCGCGATTGCCACCGGCGTAGCGCAGGCGGCGCTGGATGTCTCCACGCGCTATGCCCAGGAGCGCACAGCCTTTGGCAGAGCCATCGGCGGCTTCGAGGGCATCCAGTTCATGCTCGCCGATATGGCGATGAAGGTCGAAGCGGGACGGCTCCTGGTCTATCAGGCGGCGTTCAAGATGGATGAAGGCGACCCGGTGGGCCAGTACGCCGCGATGGCCAAGTGCTTCGCGACCGACTCGGCGATGGCGGTGACGACCGACGCGGTGCAGGTGTTGGGCGGCGCGGGCTACGTGCGCGACTGGCCGGTGGAGCGGTACATGCGCGACGTGAAGGTGGCGCAGATCTTCGAGGGCACGAGCCAGATTCAGCGGCTGGTGATTGCCCGCGCCCTGCTCGGCGACGCGGCAAAGGAGCGCTAAACGCCCCTCGCAGCCTCACAGCACCATCGCTTCGTGCGCCGACGAACCGAAGTCGCGGTCTGGGGCGAACGCCGCCAGATCAATGCTATGCTGCTCGAATGGCGCGGGCAATTGCACACTCCCTTGGGTCACGTCGCCGGCGAGCAGCGCCTCCACCAGCAGCGCGGTAATCGGCGCATGCATCAGCCCGTGGCCCGAAAATCCCGCCGCATGCAGCAGATTGGCCTGATGGCTATCGAAGCCGATCAGCGGGTTCGCGTCGGGCGTCGCCCCATAGAAGCCGCTGGTCGTGGCCACGAGGCCACCCGCGTTGGCAAGCTGGGGCGCGAACGCCTCCACCTCGGCCAGCGTGGCGTAGCCGAAGTTCTCCAGCCCATTCTCGTGGTTGAACGGCGGATCAATGCGATCCTGATCGGCATCGGTAAACTCCGGCTCTGGGGGTGTCTCATGTGCCCAGGCGAGCACCAGCAGCGGGCCATCGGGCCGCGAGAGTGCGCCGCGTCCCGCGCCTAGCCCGTAGATCGTCATCGGTTGGCGCTCCCAGTCCTCCGCACTCATGATCGGGCGCTGAATCCGCAGGTGGTAGAGGTAGCGTTTGACCGGTGAAATGGCCAGCGGCAGCCCACCGAGATGCGCGCTCACACGCGGCGCCCAGGCGTTGGTCGCGTTGACGAACCAGTCCGCCACGATCTCGCCTTGTGTCGTTTCGATGCTGGTGATACGCCCTCCGCGTAGCCGCGCGCCCAGCATTTCGGTCTGTGTGAGCACCTCGACGCCCAGTTCGCGTGCGCGCCGCATCCCCTCGCCGTAGATGACATGCGGATACAGAAAGCCGTCGGTGGGGCAGAAGGTCGCGCCGATCAAGCGGGATGGCTCGATGTGCGGCCAGCGCCGCGTCACGTCGCCTGGCTCTAACACCTCCACGGGCAACCCGATGCGCCGCTGCGTCTCCGCGTAGCCCAGCGCGCGCTGCCACGCCTGCGCCGCCGAGGCGCGCAGCGCTGGCTTCCAGGCGGGCGCGGCCTGTGCGGGATCTTCGTAGAGGAAGAGGTAGCCGTTCTGCTGGATGACGGGCTGGCGCTGCTCGGCGGGGGTCTTTAAGATGTCATGGAAGCGCTCGTACCACCATTCCGAGTACATCATGCCGGTGATCGTCTCTTCGACGCCGAACTGCGCGCGAATCCCCGCGTTCGACCGGCTGGACGAGCCGTTGCCCACCGCCGCCTTCTCGATCACTGACACTGTGAAGCCGCGCTCTGCCAGCCGCACCGCCACCAGCGCGCCCGTCGCGCCCCCGCCGATCACCACGACCCGTTCGCCCGTACTAGACGCCATAGCATCTGCTCCCCCGCTGCGTATTCCGCGAAAAGTTGAGCCGATTGTGACATGCGCGCCATCCCGAAAGGAAAGGGGCTTCTCAGTTCACCGCCGTAGCCACTGCCACGGCTCCCTGACGGGCCTGCCCGGCCCGGAGAATGTTTCTGGCCGCGTTCTCGTCGCGGTCCAGCACCAGCCCACACTGCGGACAGATATGCGTGCGGACCGACAGGCTCTTTTCGATCCGTTCCGGGCAGTGCGTACCATCGGCCAACACCCCACTACAGTTTTGGCTGGTGTAGGCGGGTTCTATCGCAATCACCTGTTTACCGGCGCATGCTGCCTTGTACTCAAGTGTGGTACGAAATTGTGCCCAGCCCGCATCACTGATGCTCTTGGCGAGGCGATGATTCCGTACCAGATTGCGGACCCGCAACTCTTCGAGATAGATCACATCATACTGGCGCACCAGCGCCAGCGCCGTCTTGTGATGGAAATCGCGCCGCTGGCGCTGCACCTTCTGATGCTTGCGCGCCAGCAACTTCACCGCCTTCTTGCGACGGTGGCTACCCTTCTTGCGGCGGGAGACACGGCGTTGAGCTTTCTTGAGATCGCGTTCGGCTTTGCGGTAGTGGCGAGGGTTTTCCACAAACACTCCGTCTGCCGTCATAAGGAAGACGTTCAGCCCCACATCAATGCCGGTTTCCTTGCCGGTGAATGGCAACGGCTGGACCGGTGCCTCGGCGCACGAGAAACAGGCATACCAACCACCCGCTTCTTTGGAAACTGTGACGGTCTTGGGCATGCCATGAAGTGGACGATGTACCCGGATGGGAATGCGGCCGATCTTCGACAGGCTTAGTAGGCTGCCATCAAGCACCGCGCCGTTGCCATACTGCGGGTAGGTGAAGGAGTGGTAGCGATTCTCTCCCTGGAAGCGCGGATAGCCCGGTGTCTCGCCGTGCTGCACCCGCCGGAAGAAGGCGGCAAACGTTTTGTCCAGCCGACGTAGCGCATCCTGCAACACCTGCGCGTTGACCTCAGTGTAGTCGGGACAAGCGGTTTTTAGGTCCGGCAACTCCGTCGCCTGTTGGTAGTACGTGGCGCTCTTGCCTTGGCCACGCTGCCACCACGTCTTGCGTTGTTCTAAGGCGATGTTGTAGAGCGTGCGGCACCGCGATAGGACTGTCTCCAGCGCCTGTGCTTGTGCTGGTGTGGGCATCAGTTGGTACTTGAACGTCTTGCGCACGCTCGTCACGGTCACGGCTCTATCGCTCGCTTCTCTCCCGCCTGTTTTTGCTGGCGGGCAATGTACTCACGGATGGCTCGAACCAATTCTCCGTTTAGCGAACGGTCATTCTCGCGGGCCAAGCGTTTCATCATGTTGGCAATATCAGCCGAAATGCGCAGGGTGATTTTGACGTCTTCATACTTCTTGTCCATGACGGTATTCTACCATCAGTACAAGGTCATAACAAGAAGTAGACTCTTCGTGGCCTGTACGGGCTATCTGGCGTTCATCCTTTACCGAAAGGGAGGCGTTCTCAGCCGATTTCTTCGATAGCATCAGCGCGCTATGATGAAGTGGGCGCTGCTCGCGGCCATCAATGGCCGATGCACAGACGACCTGGGCCGTAAACGGCCTTCAAGCCACCAGCGTTTGTGCTCCGGCCCTTGAGAGCCGAGAACTCGCCCGTGCTCCGGCCTACAGCAACGGCCATAGACGTGACCGCCATTGCCGGTGGGCCGTCTAACAAACGACGTGTATTTCAGGTACGAGGATGTGCTGGCCTGGGTTGTGCTGAGCAAAGATGCTCGTGCGATTGTGAGGCTTTCGCGCCAGACGCGGCTGCCTTTTCATAAAAACCATCCATTTCATAGTACGTATCCGCTCGAAACTCCATCCCTGCCTCATGTGATAGACGAGACAGAGGAAGAAGGAGGCAGCGGAAGAGGGTAGTATTGTGGCAGACAGCGACGAGCAAGGAACCCCGCAGCTAGAACGCACCACCGAACCGGCGAGCGCGCCACGCAAGAATGGCGCGACCCCGACACGCCGCACCGCGACGCGCGCCAGCACCGCGGCGAATGCTACCGGCGCTAAGCGCAGCGCCGCCAGCGCCGCCAGCGCCAGCCCGCCCAAAGCGCCCGCGAAAACCGCCGCCAAAACGTCCACTCGCGCGACACCGAAATCTGGCGCGTTGGATGCCGCACCCGATATGCAGACCAGTACAGCAGCGCCCCCTACGCCAGCCGCCGCACCGCGCCGCACACGCGCGACGACGACCCGCGCGACGACGACCCGCGCCAACACGAGCGCCAGCGTTGCCGAGCTGTCGGTGAGCGATGACGTTTCGGCTGCCGTGGCGCCTGAGATGGGCATTGCGCGGGAAGCCGCCGCGACGCTTGCGCCACCGACCGCCAATATCGCGGAACTGCGCCGCCCGCGCTCGATGGGTGGCATCTCGCCGGAGAATACGGTCTTCGTCTCGCTCAGCTTCGAGGGGCCAGACATCTATTCCGCCGCTGGTGGCCTGGGCACGCGCGTCACCGAATTCACCGAATCGCTGGCTGGGCTGGGCTATGAGACGCACCTGATCTTCGTCGGCGACCCCACCAAGCCCGCCGTCGAAACGGCGATCAACGGTAAGCTCTACCTCAAACGTTGGAGCCAGTGGATCAGCCAGTATTATCTCAACGGCGTCTACGACGGCGAGGAGCAGAAGCTCTACGACTACAACGAATCCGTGCCCTATCACGTCTACGAGCAGATCGTCGCCCCCGCCGTGGCCCAGGGCAAGATGGTCGTCGTCATCGGCGAAGACTGGCAGACCGCCGAAACTATCTGCCGCCTCTCCGACTTGCTGCACTGGCACAGCCAGCGACACCGCTGCATCCTGATGTGGAACTGCAACAGCCTGATGTCGCTGCATCGCATCAACTGGGGTCGCCTCAATTTCTGCGCGTCCATCACCACCGTCAGCCGCTACATGAAGCAGCGCCTCTGGCAGTACAACGTCAATCCGCTGGTCATCCCCAACGGCATCCCCAGTCGCTATCTGGAACAGGTAGATTCGCAACAGATCGCCGAACTGCGCGCGATCATGCAGCACGGCGACCCCGACCGCCTCTTCCTGTTCAAGATTGGCCGCTTCGACCCCGACAAACGCTGGCTGATGGCGATTGAGGCGGCGGCGCGGCTGAAGTACAGCGGGCATCCCATCTCGATGGTGATTCGCGGCGGCATCGAGCCACACGGCGGCGAAGTGCTGAACCGCGCCCGCTACCTTGGCCTGAATGTCCGCGACATTGAAGCGCGCCGCCCCTCGCTGGAAGAGTGCATGACGCTGATGCGCGAGGCGGGTGAGGCCGACATCTATAACCTGCGCTTCTTCGTTCCCGCTGAGTTTGTGCGCGCCTGCTATGCCGCCGCCGATGCGACGCTGGCCAATAGCGGCCACGAGCCGTTCGGCCTGGTGGGGCTAGAGGTGATGGCTGCCGGTGGCATCGCCTTCACCGGCTCTACTGGCGAGGATTACGCGGTGTCGTTTGAGAATGCTGTGGCGCTGGAGACGGATGACGCCGAGGAGATTGTCGGCTATCTGCTGCACATGATGCGCCATCCCGAAGAGCGCGCGAAGATCACCAGCGCGGGCACGCGCACGGCGAGCGAGTTCACCTGGGAAGAAGTGATAGATAACCTGATTGGCAAGGTGGGCTATCTTGCCCGCAAGCAGAACATCGTTCTCGCGTAGGAAACCTACCCCCAACCCCCTCCCTGCGAGGGAAGGGGAGCGCAGAGGTGCTGCGCTTCGCTTGCCCTACGAACGCTGCTGGGCAGAGGGGTCGTTCATCGCTATCCGTTGCATGCTTCGCGGCAGGAACTTTCCCATGGCTACCGAGGTTATCATCTACACCGTCGTCCATCAGCCACGGCGCGTCAAGCTGCCAGCGCAGCCCATTCCCGAGGGCGCGGGCATCGAAGACATCGTGCGCTGCGCCTTCGACGAGCGCATGAATGAGCGCTACTTCCGCAAGGTCGCCAACACCTGTTACTACCCCGCGACGGAGAGCTTTCTGCGACTGGTGCGCGCGGGGATGAAGCTTTCTATCGGCTTCTCGGTCTCGTTTCTGCGCCAGGCGGAGCAGTGGGATCCGGCGCTCCTGGCGCGGTTCCAGGAGTTGGTGGCCGAGCCGAATGTGGAGCTGGTGGGGGTCGAGCCGTACCACAGCTTCCTCTTCTTGCTGGATCTGCCCCACTTCATCGAGCGGATGCGCTGGATGGGTGAGGAGTTGTACCGTGTCTTCGGCAAGCGCCCGCGCATCACCGATACCACGGAGATGTGCATGTCGGCCTCGCTCTACGATGCCATTGAAGCGGCGGGCTTCGATGCGGGGCTGCTGGACGGCCGCCCGTGGGTGCTGGACTGGCGCGAGCCAACGCACCTGTATCATTACGGCGGCCCGACGCGGCTCTTCTGCCGCCACTATGACCTCAGCGACGACGTGGGGTATCGCTTCTCAAACCAGGGATGGTCGAACTGGCCGCTGACCGCTAGCCGCTATGCCGAGTGGCTGCGCGAAGCCTGGGGCGAGTTCGTTTTCATCGGCTGGGATTTCGAGACGTTCGGCGAGCACCATCGCCAGGATAGCGGCATCTTCGAATTTCTGGACCACCTGCCCGGTGAACTGTATCATCGTGGTGCGCGGTTTATGACGCCGAGCGAGGCGCTCGACGCCTTTGGCGACACGACGTATCATCTGCCGCTGCCGGTCTTCCCGACGACCTGGGCGGGCACGGGCAGTATGGACTTCTTCCTGGGCAACGCGGCGCAGCAGGCGATCCTGCAATTGATGATCCATACCTATGGCGTCGCACGGCTGACGGAGCAGCCGGAACTGCTGGACCTGGCGTGCTGGCTGGCGCAGTCGGATAATCTGCACCTGATCCAGTGGTTTGGGCGCGCAGGCCCAGAGGCGGAGGTGTCGTCGTACTTCACGCCGCGCGAATGGTGGGACATCGGCGGGAACAACATCATCGTGGAGCAGCAGCGCGTCTATACCAATGTGCTGCGCGCGATGGAGCCGCACCTGCCCGCTCGTGCTGGGATGCGTGCTGGCATGCGCCCCGAAGCCGCGCCGCGCGCCAATGGACGTGACGGACGCAGACGCCGTGAGCAGCGCCTGGAGTCCCACGTGGAGTCCCACGCGGAGCCGCTCTACGTTGCCGCCCATCGCGAGTTGGCGCAGCGTGAGCCGCTGGGTATCGAGGCGCGCTACTGACTAGCAACGAAAAGCCACAATGGCCTGTCCCACTACCGTGTCTACCCGCGCAATATCGGGCGTGTGAGGCAGGTCGGGCCGCCCTCGGCCTTCAGCGAGATCTCATTGCCGCGATACGTCGCCACGCGGCAGCCCGCCGCTTCGAGCTGGCGCTGGGTAACGGGGTTGCCTTCTAGCATCACGCAGTCGCCAGGAGCCAGCGCCAGCACATTCGGCCCCATCGTCGCGAACTCCGCTTCAGGCGCCACGACAAAGCGGAAGCCGCGCCGCTCCAACTCTTGCCAGAAGGGCACTGCCAGCAGCGGCGGATAGACCACCGCCAGCCGCTCATCCACGATGCTGATCAGCGAGAGCAGGTGCAGGCAGGCTTCGGGTCCAGCGAAATACGGCAACTCAACCGGTATCACTGCCACACCCAGTGGTTCCAGCGCCGCGCGCAGTTGGCGCAGCCCCTCGGCGTTGGTGCGGAAGCCCTGCCCCACCGCCAGCGTGTCGTGATCTACCCACAGCAGATCGCCGCCCTCGGCTCGCGCCTCGCCCTCTAGCGTCGCCAGCACCGGCACGCCCAGCGCCGCGAAGCGCCGCGCCATCACCGCCTCTTCGCCGCGCCGTTGTGGCTTGCCCATTGCCAGCATGATCGCGCCCTCGTCTGTCACCAGCGCCGGATCGAAGGTGAAGATCGCATCCGCGCGCTCCGGCTGGGCTTCATCGAGATACTGCACCTCCGCGCCGCCCGCGCGCAGCAGCGCCACCAGGCCATCGTGCTCGCGCTGCGCCGCATCCAGATCGGGCCGCGCGGTATAGTGCCACGCCGCCGCATCCTCCACCGCGAATGCCGCATCTGGCCGCCGCACCAACACCGACCGCAGCGGCGCGATCATACTCTGGCTTCCGTAGCTTCGCGTCATGGTGGCCCTCCTGCTCTGCTAGCCCTTCCCGCGCAGATGTGCGGGGTGAGGTCTTCCGCGTTCCACGCCAGAGAGCGTATCATAGAACCAACGGGAAGCGTGGGATAGCCGAAGTGGCTGTGTGGCTTGTACCTGAGCATGTCCCCTGATACCATACGCTGAAACATGGCACTGCTTGCCATAATGTTTTGCCATAATGGTGCGGGTGTACGCGCTGGAACAGGAAGTGGTCCGATGGCGGACGAAGGTGGCGAGCGTAGCGAGCGAATAAGCGCGCCGATTCTCGAATTCGATGATACCCCACAAGCCGTCTTGGAGCCGAAGAAGCTCATCAAGCCACGCGATGTGCCAGAGCATGCCGTGGTGTGCTTCTTTCAGGAGGTGATTGCCCATCTCACCCAGGAGCACGGCGCGCATGTCATCAAGCATCTCCGCAGCGAGATCGGCGTCCATCCTGTGTATGAGATGGAACTGGACGGCAAACGGCTCGCGGTCTTCCATCCTGGCGTGGGCGCGCCGCTGGCGGCAGCGATGCTCGAAGAGGTGATCGCGCTCGGCTGCCGCACATTCATCGGCTGCGGCGGCGCGGGGGTGCTGGATAGCGAGATCGCCGTCGGCCATGTGCTGGTGCCCGCGCGCGCCATTCGCGACGAAGGTACCTCGTACCACTATTTGCCACCAGGGCGCGAGGTCGCCGCCGACCCCGACGCCGTCTCGGCCATCGAAGCAGTGCTGAAGAGCCGCGACGTGGAATACTTCATCACCAAGACCTGGACCACCGACGCGATCTACCGCGAGACCCCTGGCAAGGTGCGCCGCCGCCGCGATGAAGGCTGCCTGGCGGTGGAGATGGAGGCCGCCGCGTTCTTCGCCGTCGCGCGGTTCCGTGGCGTGCGCTTTGCCCAACTGCTCTATGGCGGCGATGATGTGAGCGCCAGCGAATGGGACTCACGTGGTTGGAATGGGCATACTACCGCTCGCGAAAAGCTCTTCTGGCTGGCCGCCGAGGCCTGCCTCTCGTTATAGAATGCCCGTAGAATAGACAGAAATCTCGCTGGACGGCTCTACCACGGCACACGTATAATGCCGCCATGGCAGCCCCCACGAGGCTGGTTCGTGGGATATGCCGCCACACAGTGAAATGGAGGCCCACTATGGGTGATAAAAGCCCGAAGAACAAAGAAAAGCGGAAGCCCAAGAAAGCCGCACCGGCCAAGAAGCCGTAGGAGCGCCAGCCCTGCGTATTCTTGCACTGGTGAGAGGCCACATCACTGGACTTCACGGTTTCGGCGGCGTCCAGGCGCGTGGCGGCAACGTGTACGTAGCCTATCGTACATTGGCCGCTGCAAAGGGGCGCCGCTCTCTGCGTGGTGGTCCGCGCTCTCCATGCGTTCATCGCGCGTCCGTACCCCGGCTGTAGTGAGGCTTAACTATGCTCCTCCCGACATTCAACATCTTGCTCGTCGTCGAAACGTTTCTCGCCTTCGCCCTGGCCGTCTCGATCCACGAAGCCGCACACGCGGGTATGGCGGCGCTGCTGGGCGACGCCGCGCCAGTTGGCGTGGGCAGGTTGAGCCTAGCTCCCCGGCGGCAAATGGCGGCAATTGGCACGATTGTTGGCATCGTCTTTAGTGTCAGCCTCATCCCCGGCGGGCTGGGCTGGGGCCGCCCAGTGGATGTAGACGCGCGCCGCCTGCGTGTTGGCCCAAACTTCGGCCTGATTCTCGTCGCGCTGACGGGACCACTTGCCAACCTGCTCATAGGCGTGCTTATCCTCTTCGGCCTCACCCTCATCCCTGGCTACACGACCCTGGACCCCGCGCTGATTCATTGCCAGGGCCAACCTGTGGGTCAGGCGCTTCAGACGTGCCTGAGCGTCCATAGTCAATCGGTTCCGTTGTTGCGCTTCAACCAACTCGCCTACACCTTCGCGGTGACAAACATCATCCTGGCGCTGATTAACATCATTCCGCTGCATCCGCTGGACGGCTATCGCATCGTCTTTGCGCTGCTGCCCGCGCCGCAGGCCATCAGCTTCCGTCGCCTCGAACCCTTCATGGAGCTTGGGTTGCTGGTGTTGTTCTTCGTCCTCCCCATTCTCTTCGGCTTCCTCCGCATCCCTTTCAACTTGGGCCAGAACTTCATCGGCTGGGCGCAGCAGATCGCGGCGAGCATCGCTCCCTCTATCGGCCAGTTCTATCTGCTGCTGTGACGGTCTGCCCCTCTATGTCCTCACCAATTTCTCCACTACCCAACACCCACATGCCAGCTAGGCTGGCCGCCGCGCGCTACCGCGTCTATCAGCTTTGGCGCTCACTCCTGCCGCGCCCGCTGACGAACGATGACCACGACATCCTCATTGCGACGCTTCCCCCCGCTGGGCGCGCGGTCTTCGCGAGCATGTCGCGCAACGATCAGCGCCATAGCCTCACGGTCTATCGCGCGCTGCGGGCGCGAGGCTGCGATGATGCTGACCTGCTGGCGGCGGCGCTGCTGCACGACAGTGGCAAGGGCGGGGGGCGTGTGCGCCTCTGGGTGCGTCCGCCGGTGGTGCTGCTGCGCGCCTTTGCCCCGCGTCTGCTGGACTGGCTGACGCGCCGGGCCGTCAATGGTACGTGTGTTCCCCGCTGGCGTCGCCCGTTCTACTACGCCTGGCATCACGCCGAGATAGGCGCGGATCTCGCCGCTGAAGCCGGCCTCTCTGAGCGCGCCGTGCTGCTAATCCGCACGCACCACCAACCGCACGGCCCCGCCGCCGAACTTCACGCCGTGGACGATGCGGTGTGAATGTACCTGTGTAGCCTATCCGTCCCGTCACTTTACCAATTCGGACAGATGTTCGTAGAATGGCGTGATATGTGCGCGCGTGAGTGCGGTTCAGGCGGGTGATGAGGGTGACTCAGGAGGGCGTATGGCGGCAAGCACCGACAGCGCAACACGCCACAACCTCACCAACGCCACCACCGAAGACCTGGCCGCCGATCTCACACCGTCCCCACCGCCATATACGGTTCACTTGCCCGGCTTCGACGGCCCAATGGATCTACTGCTGCACCTGATCGAGCGCAATCAACTCGAAATCACCGCCGTCTCACTCGTCGCCGTCACCGACCAGTTCGTGCAATACATTCGCCGCTGGGATGAACCGCCGATGCCGCGTCTGGCCGAGTTCATCGTCATGGCCGCGCGGCTGCTGCTGATCAAGTCGCGTAGTTTGCTGCCGCGCCAACGCAGCCAGGATGACGCTGACGCCGAAACCGATCCACTCGACGATGCCGAGCAACTGCGCCTGCATCTGCTCGAATACAAGATGGCGCGCGAGATTGCCCGTGCCCTGCGCGCCCGTGAGATCGCCGGGCTGCAATCCTTTGCGCGCCCCAGCCGCCTCGTAGATCCCGACGCTATCGTTGCCTGGGCGCCGCCGCAACTCGTTGGCCTGAATGTCCAGGCGCTTTCGCTGGTCTTCCGCCGCGTGCTCACCGAAAAGCGCCTCAGTGAGCCGGAGGAATTACCGCCGCCGCTAGTGACGGTGGCGCAGAAGATGACCGAAGTCGAGGCGATTCTGCGCGAGCAAGGCCGCGCCGCGCTGGAGGATGTGCTGCGCTCAGCCGATTCGCGTTTCGCCGTGGTCGTCACCTTTCTGGCCGTATTGGAGATGTGGCATCAGGCGCGGCTCAACGTCGTGCAGGAGACGCTCTTCGGGCCAATCGAAATCCTGCCTGGCCCGCGCTTCGGCGAGAAGACCATCACCTCATTCGAGGTGCCCCCACCCGAAGAGGTCACCCAACCAGAGCCAGAGCCAATCCGCACCACACCACGCGCCAGACGCAAACGCGCGAGAAGCGACAGCCCTACCCTCCCCGGCTTCGAATAGCGTCGGTGTTGGCGGTACGATTCACACCTGGCGGGCGATGCGCGAGAGTGGATGGCCTTTGGCGCGCAGTTCCAGCCGGTTGAACCAGCCGAAGGCGCTCTGCGAAACCGTATAGCCCTGTTCCGCCAGGGCGCGCTCGATGTCGTCGAGGATGCGCTTGGCCGTAGCGGGTGTGGATAGCTCAACGAAGAGATGCGCGAATGAATGCAGCACCACCGTTCGCTCGCCCATTTGCCGCGCGACCTCCACAATCGCCGCCGCCGCCCGTTCCGCTACGGCTTTCGGCTCTGGTTCGTCAGCCTTCTCACACGCCGCGAAGACCACCAGCGCATCCTCCACCCGCACCGGGCGCGGCTCCGCGTCGGCGACCTTCGAGCGCCCGCGCTCCGTCGGCTCCGCCACGAACCCATCCACGTGCCAGATCAGTAGGCGCATCGTATGCTTCTCCTGGATTTCACGCAAAAGCGATAGTTCATTTCACCTTTATCGAGACTCGTCAAATCTCAGTGGCGCTTTCACTTGATACCATTTCAAGACATAGGTGGCGCAAAACGACTCTGGTGTAGTAACTCTAATCGTAATGCCATCCACTCCGTATCGTTGAATTCGAGGAACATTGCTGTCGTCCGTCCAATTGCTGTTAGTGGCTCGATGAATGCGCCATCTGGACCTCTCAGACGGAAGTGTTCGCCCCATTTGTCTACGCGGGGATTGAATAGGCGTGTGATGTTTCCGGTCTGTGGGTCAATTGATGTGAGATCGGAACCTTTCAGGCGATTGCAGCGGAAACAGGCATAGGCAAGATTCTCGCGTTCTGTCTTGCCTTGGTGCCGCTCGGCAATGATATGGTCAACCTCATGCGAGACAAGTGTCGCGTCATCAGGCATTCCACAATACTCGCAGCGATTCCCCGCACGCGCGATGACTTCGCGACGAAGCGCCACCGGTATGTGTGTCTCGCTCATGCTCCCGACACTGTAGATGATGCAGTGGGATACTCGTTCGAGACCTGCGCATGCGCTCTAATCAACGATATGACGTCGTTGAGCACCATGATTTTGTCAAGCTCACGAGCTTCCTCGCGCGTTAATGTACCCGCCCGATTCTTGTCAAGTAACTCGCGAATATGGTCCTGAGATGCTTCTGAGAGGCGGAACGCGGCGATTTCTTCGCGTGACGGCCCGCATGCGAAGAAAGCAACAACTTCCTCGACTGGATTCTTCAGTGATGAGCCATTCATTAATGTCCTCCGTGATGAGGTTGCAATAGCATACGCCAACAAGATTGCGCGTATCATGTTTAAGTATAGCATGCGCTTCCCTCCTGCCTCTGGGCGTATGGCTGGTTCGGTTAAAGTCGTGACGGCGACAGGGAAATGATGACACCTATCCCCTGCTATGCAAACGTCGCTAAAGTGGTATGCGCCTGGATTGCGTTCCGCGCGCTCCGGCGTGTACACTTTGTGTAACGGTCGCGTCGCGAAACAATCTGGGAGCCTGGCGAGGGAAAGCCCTTCGAGGCGGGAGGCGGACCATGGCGGCGCAGGTCATCTCCGCGCGGCATAGTATCATCCTGCCGTATCGGAAGGCCGATGCCCTGGCGGTGATTCAACGTATCGAGAGTGTCGAGAAGATCGAGGGTGCTGCTGTCCGGGTGACGGCGCACCATGAGAAGGCGCGCTACGGCACGCATGATGTGGGTGGGAGATTTGCGGGCATCCCCTGGCGCAGCCGCTACTGGCACGAGCGAGACGGCGACGGCTTTCGCGGCGAGCAGATGCATGCGCCGCCCCTCGGTAAGCGGATCTCTGGTGGATTCCAGGTCGAGGCTATCGGCAAGCACGCTTGCAAGGTGAGCTACTCCGAAGAATACCTGTTGCCGCGCTGGCTCGTGCCCTTCAGGCCCGCTATCGAAGGCTATCTGAATTGGAGCGTGATAAAGGAACTGCGCGACCTGCGCGCACTGATCGCTGGACGCACAGCTCCCTCGCCACGCTAGGCTACGCGCTCTGCTTCGGTGGCAGAGGACGTCCGGGCAGCCACCAGTTCCAGCGGCCCAGCAGCCGCATCGTCGCGGGCACCAGCAGTGTGCGGATGATCGTCGCATCTACCAGCACCGCTACGGTCATGCCCAGCCCCATCTCCTGCGTGATGACAATGCTGGTGAAGGTGAATGCGCCGGTCACAATGACGAAGAGCAGCGCCGCGTTGGTAATCACGCCGCCGGTCTTCTCCAATCCCCGCGCCACGGCATAGCGATTGTTGTGGGTGTTCAGCCATTCTTCGCGGATGCGGCTGAGCAGGAAGACTTCATAATCCATCGAGAGGCCGAACAGGATACAGAATAGCAAGATCGGAATGGTGCTATCCAGGAAGCCATCGGACGTGAACCCCAGGATGTTGCTGAAGTGCCCCTCTTGGAAGATGAAGATCAGCGCGCCATACGCCGCCGTCACCGAGAGCACGTTCATCAACACCGCCTTGAGCGGCAGAATCACCGAGCGGAACATGATGAGCAGCAGGATGTACGTCGCCACAAGGATGAACAGGATCGCCTTGGGGAAGTTGCCGTACAGATAGCGGTTGAAATCGAGGCTGGTGGCCTGGAAGCCACCGACCAGCACGGTCATCCCCGCAACCTGTGACGGAGCGCCCGCGCGCAGGTCGTCAATCAGCGCTTTGCCTTCGGGGCTATCCATCTTGGTGTTCGTGCTTACGGAAATCAGCGTCGTATCGCCCGCGACGGTCGCCTTCACGAGTTGAGACAACGCCGGATTTTGTGTATAGGCGCCGCTGCTATAGAGGGCCACCAACTGCCCGTAGGTGGGCTGGGGTGTGCCTTGCCGCGTCTCTGGCAGGCGTGTTACGCTGGTTACGCTGGTGACGTGCTGTTGTGCGGCGACCCACTGCGTCAGGGCATCCACCTGCACCAGATTCGCTGGCGTCAATATCGCTGAGCCGTCGCGCGTCTGCACGGTCAGCAGTACGGGATTCTGGTTCGTTTCTGGGAACTGGGCGTTGAGGATGTCGAGTCCCTGGCGCGCTTCGGTTGTTTTGGGCAGCGACGAGGCGTTGGGTGTGCCAATGTTCAGCGAGAAGATGGGCCAGCCCAGCGCCGCCAGCACCACACAGACCAGCACCAGCACCAGCACCGGCCGCCGCATGACGCCGAAGGCCCACTTCTGCCAGAAGCCGCCACGTGTCGTGCCCGTGTTTGCCGGTTTGGGCATGGTGAGGCGGCCCAGCACGGGTAGTCGCAGCGTGTTTATGCGATGGCCGAGAATCGAGAGCAGGGCAGGCAGCAGGGTCAGCGCGGCGCTGACCGCGGCGACGACGACGATAGCGCCACCGATGCCGAACGAGGTCATGAACGGCAGACCGATGAGCAGCAGACCGCAGAAGCCAATCATTACTGTCATGCCGCTGAAGAGAATCGCTTCTCCGGCGGTGGCGACGGTCCAGCCGATGGCGTCGCGGACAGTGCGCCCGGCGGCCAGTTCATCGCGGAAGCGCCGGACCATGAAGAGGCTGTAATCTATTGAGATGCCCAGCCCGACAATGGTGGCGACATTCGAGACGAAGGTGCTCATCTCGGTGTGCAGCGCGATGGGATAGACCAGCGCCAGCGCCACCGGCACCGCCACAAGCGCCAGCAGCAGCGGCATCACAGCCGCGACCAGCGTGCCGAAAACGACCAGCAACACCAGCAGCGCAATCGGCATAGCAGTGATTTCGGCGCGTTTGGTATCGCTTTCGGTGATCTTGTTGAAGGTCTCGTAGACGGCAGGGTTACCGGTAATATAGGCGCGCGCTGGCCCATCAGCCACACTGGCGTTGACCTGCGAGCGCAGATCATCGAGGTGATGTTCTACCCAATCAGAATTGGTATTGAAGTTCACGTTGACGTAGGTCGTGCGCCCATCCTGGCCTACGCCCGCTGGCTGTGCGCTGGTGACGTGTGGGAAGCTGGTGATACGGCCGACGAAGTTCTGGACTTCGGCCTGATAGGCGGGATCGGAGACGGGGGTAGCGGTAGATTGGAAGACGACGAGCACCTGGCTTGGCGGCTGGTGAAACTTGTCCGAAAGGATGGTCGAGACGCGCGTCGCATCGCTGCCCTGAAAAGTGTAGCCACCGCCGGTGAGCAGTGACGGCACTTTCGCGGCGAAGGGCAGGCTCATGGCTACGCCTATCACCCACAGCGCCAGCACGATCCAGCGCGCCTTGTAAATGAAACGGCCATAGGCAAAGCCAATGCGATACAGGCCGCGCGGCTCGTGGCGCCCCTCGTTGGCAGCGGATTCAGCGCCCGGTGGCGAACTACTGCCGCTCGCTATTTCGTCGTCGGTGCGATCTCTCAATTGCACAGGGAAAGCTCCTCCCGAAAGCAGTCGGAAGCGTGAAGATATCTTCGGTGGATCGTTGGTCGTGGATACTTGCGGATGTGCGAGGATGCTCCTGAGGAAAATCCTTGCCCAGCGCGCTGCGACCGCAAGCCGCTAAGACGCGCCGGAAAGCCACGATGTGTCGCGGCAGATTCCATCTGGATGATTGTACATTCGGTCACGGGCTGTGAGCCAGCAACCGGACCAGATGGCAGCACTCTCCCTCTTTACAACAAGCCCGCGCTTTGTTTCGATTTACTATATATCATATGGTATATGATATATCAAAATCATGTCGGCAAGTCAAGAGTGATCAAGCATTCAGAACCATCGAAGCGAAATGCTATACTGAGCAATGGAGTTCGCCAGATACGGCGCAACTTCTCCTGGCATCATCTATTCCTTTCGTGTTGTCCTTATCCGCACACGATGGCGTGCCCCATGGAGTCAACGATGAGCAATTTCGCGATCTTTACGGGTAATGCCCACCGGCAGCTTGCGCATGATATCTGTCGCCATCTGGGTGTGCCCCTTGGCGAAGCGCTGGTGACCTCATTTACCAATGAGAACATCTTCGTCAAAATTAACGAGAATGTGCGTGGCAAAGATGTGTATGTGGTACAGCCGTTCACTACGCCGGTTAGCACGTCTATTCTGGAACTGCTGATTATGATTGATGCGCTTAAGCGGGCCTCGGCGCGGCGCATCACCGCCGTCATTCCTTTCTATGCCTATGGGCGCACCGATAAGAAGGATCAGCCGCGCGTGCCCATCACGGCGCGCCTGCTGGCGGACTGCATCAGCGCGGCAGGTGCGCATCGCGTGCTGACGATGGACCTGCATGCGGGCCAGATACAGGGTTTTTTCAACATTCCGGTGGATGAGTTGACCGCGCAGAACCTGCTCGCACGCCACGTGCTTTCCCACGGCATCGAGAATTTCACGGTAGTCGCCACGGATGCGGGCTTCGCTAAGAAGGCGCGGAACTTTGCCGAACGGCTGAATGTGCCGCTGGCGATTGTGGAGAAGCGCCGGCTGAGCAACGACGGCCAGATGGAGAGCCTGGGATTGATCGGCGAGATCGAAGGGCGCAACGCGCTGATCGTAGATGATGAGATTGACACGGCAGGCTCGTTGCTGCAAGCGGTGCGGTTGGTGAAAGAGCAGGGCGCGCTGGAGGTGTATGCGTGCGCGGTGCATGGTGTGCTCTCTGGCCCAGCCATCGAGCGTCTACGCGCCTCGGAACTGCGCGAGGTAATTCTGGCTGATACGGTGCCGTTGCCGGCGGAGAAACATTTGCCTATCTTTACCCAACTCTCTGTCGCGGAGTTGTTCGCGGGGGCGATCATTCGCATCCATGAGGATCGCTCAGTCTCAGAACTATTCCATTCGAGGTAGCGCGCTATGGCAGGTGGCGGGAGCGGGGATAGTTCCAGCTTCGATGCGGTGTTGCGGCATCTGCGCGGGTTGGCCGCGCCCTGTGAGCCGCCGGTAGGAGTTGGGTCGTTTCTACTGCTCTACGCCAGCGAGCGCGAGGTCGTCGTCTGGTATTGTCCGGTTCGTGAAGAGCATATCGAACGCGAAGTGGTGATTCCGTGCGCGCCGTTGCTGGCGGCGTGGGCAGCCCTCGAAACAGGTGAGCGGTTAGATGAGCCGACCCTTGTGGAAATCGGTGGAAGCCATGCTATGGGGCGCTGGCTGCTTGCGTTGCTGGCCCAGCTTCCAGGGGTTCACGTGCTCGAAGGCGAGGCAGTGACGCTGCTCCGCCAGCCAGGCATACCCGAAGCATCCGCACAAACCGCTACAGCGCCCAAGGCAGCGCGCCGCAAACCCGCGCACTGACTCAGCTCACCCGTGTAGCAACCTGCGTGCCCGCTCGTCGCCCCAAGAGGATGCCCGGCAGCACCCCCAGCGCGCCCAAGCCTTCGATTGCCAGTCCCGGCGCGCGCTCGCCTAATACGCGCGTCTGGGGTACCATATCGGGGGCGACCGCGAGATCCACAGCCCAGGCGTGGGACGGCGCGACCTGCGCTAGTTCGGGCAGCCAGTGGCGCGTAGACTCGGTGAGGCGGCGGTGATAGTGCGCGTCTCGCGCAATCGCCCCCGCCCGCCCGTAGCGCCCGCCACTCACGCCCAGCCGCCCGTCACCAGGCCGATAGTCAGCGTAAGTGAATGGCGCTGAATCCCAGAACAGCGGAAAATCATCGGGCAGTTCAGCGGGAAAGGCAAGCGCGTAGATGCGCGCGTTCGGCTCGGCAGTGGGGCCAGTAGCCAGGATCAGCCCGCGCGCGGCGATGGTAGCGCCATCTTCGAGTTGGAGGTCCCAGCCGCTATGTTGAGCCGCGCCAGTGGTCTCGCTGAGTGCGCTCATACGCGCCCCACCCACAAGGCTGACGCCCGCAGCGCGTGCCTGCCGCGCGAGGTGCGCGAGCAGCGTCAACGGCTGAATGCGCCCCTCGTCGGGCATCCACAGCGCGGCCATCACGGTGCTGGTGTTGAGCCGCCCGCTGGTCTTCTCGGCCACTTGCGCTGGCGTCCAGAGTTCGGCGCGTATGCCCACCGCGACGCGTGCCTTCGCCTCGGCGGCGAGATGGCGGGCCGCGCCAGGCCGCTCTGCCAGGCTGAGCGAGCCGGTGAGCGAGGCGGCGACCAATGCGCCGGGCTGGCGCGATTCCTCCACCAGCGAGAGCAGCAATTGGTTGGTCGCGGGCCATATCGCGCGCAGATCTTCATTTTCAGCGGGCACGTCGGCTAGCGCCATATTCACGCCCGCGCTCAGAATGCCCGCGTTGCGTCCGGTCGCGCCCGCGCCAATCGTGGTCGCCGCCTCGAATACGGCCACTGTCGCGCCCGCCGCTCGCGCGCCCAGCGCCGCGCTCAGCCCCGCGACACCTGCGCCAATGACCGCGACATCCACCGTGTGTGCGGGATGTTCGGCGACGGTCGCAAGCTCAAGTTCGCGCTCTACCGCAGGCGATATGCCTGCGGCCCAGGGCGCATATGGCAGTGGCGGAGACGATGGCGATTCGGCTAGTAGGGCAGCGGTGTTGGTTGCCTGCGGGCGCATAAGAGTCCTGGTCTACTTGTGAGGACCGGCGATCCGCGCCGGTTGCCCGAAGTATACGCCGTGTCCCGCGCCAGCCAGACTGTCCAACATGTATAAAGAGATTTGGCTGGCGCGGTAGGCGGTCTGCCTCTTGTCAGAATGCCAATCTTCGGGTACACTGCAATTAAGTCGTTCGCGATCACCCCAGGAGCAAGGTTATGAAGGCCTCGGACCCATCATTAAAAACGCGGTCGCATCCGAAGGGTTTCCTCCGTCGCTACATGCCCTATAAGGGCTTCCACCTCGCCACCTGCTACCCCTGACCCCGCTCTGTATTGCGTGCGCTCGACGTTGCCAGCAGCGAAGATGCTCTGTTTTTGGTGTCTCATCCGCCTCTCGCGTTCGCGCCGCAGTTCACTCAACGCCGTTTCCTCGCGGCATGGTGCGGTTGTGGTGGGTAGGCATGCATCTACTAGATGCTCCTACTGATGTACACGATTCACCGGTGCATCTTCTGCGAAACGGCTCTTGAGATCACTCATGTAGTGCTCTTTGCTCCTCGTATCGCCACACTATACGCCGTCCGTTATGTCATCTTGTTATGGCGAGACAGCGTATCACGCCAGAACTCAATGGTGAGTTTTGGTTCTTGAAGCTTTGCTAGCCGCGCCGCATATGGTCCGAGTTCGCGGGACGGACCATTGGGAACGCTTGACACGCGGGGGCCTTACGCATTTCCCCCCATGCGAACGTTGTGGATGTACCGCAGCACGTTCTCTTTAGCGGCATGATCTGTATTTTCCTTTTCAAGGGCTATGCGGATCCGCGACTCCGTTGGGTAGCTGGAGTCGTGGCACACGCGCGCAGGCAGAGTCATCACCCCCGCTAGTACAGGATAGTTATGAGTACCGACCACCAACCGAACCTGCAGAACGCGCTCAGTACCGCCCAGAAGTATCTCGACATCATTCAGTCCAAGACATTGACACGCCAGCAAGCCGAAGAGCTGGTACGCCTTACGGTCTCGAACTTCGCAAACCACTACAATCCTGGCTTTTTGGAGTATCGTAAATCGGTGACGGAGGGCGGCGACTTTGCCGCAGTCGAATGGACAGGTCGCGGTGCGACCTTCACGGATACACTGGGCCGCAGCTATATTGACTGCCTCGGCGGTTATGGGCTGCTGAGTCTCGGTTGGGGACACCAGAAGGTGATTGACGCGGTGAAGGCGCAGATGGATCGCGCGCCGATGCCGACACAAGAATTGCTCGATCCGCCACGGGGCATGCTCGCCAACCTGCTGGCGCAGATTACGCCAGGGGACATGCAGTACTCCTTCTTCGTATCCAGCGGCACTGAGGCGGTCGAAGGCGCGATGAAGTTCGCCAAAGCCGCGACCGGCAAATCTGGCTTCATCGCTGCTGTGCGTGGCTTCCACGGCAAGACGGCGGGCAGCCTGAGCCTGATGGGCAAGGCGAAGTTCCGCAAGCCAGCGATGCCGCTGCTGCCAAACGTATACCACGTGCCCTACGGCGACGCCGATGCCGTCGAGAAGCAGCTTGAGATCGCACAGGCCGTTGGCAATGACATCGCCGCGGTGGTGATGGAGCCAGTGCAGGGCGAGGCGGGCGCGATTGTGCCGCCGGATGACTTCTGGCCGCGCCTGCGCCAGATCTGCGACAAGTACGAGGTACTGCTGATCGCCGACGAGGTGCAGACGGGTTTGGGCCGCACGGGCGCGCTGTGGGGCGTGAACCACTGGAACGTCGCGCCCGACATCATCACCTCGGCGAAGGCGCTGGGCGGCGGTGTGATGCCGATAGGCGCGTTCATGGCTGGCCCGCGCGTATGGGAGAAGTTCATTGAAGATCCCTTCTTCCATACCACGACCACCGGTGGGAATCCGCTTGCCTGCGCGGCGGCCATCGCCACCATCGGTGTCATCCTCGAAGAAGACCTGCCCCGGCAGGCCGCCGAGAAGGGCGACTACCTGATGGCGCGGCTCCAGCCAATCGCGCGCAGGTACGATTCGATCTATGAGAAGATCACTGGCAAGGGCTTGCTGATCGGCCAGCACTTCCATGATAGCGAAGTGGGCTATAAGGTCTCGTCGAGTCTCTTCCGCCGTGGCGTGTTGCTCTCGGGCACACTAACGAACGCGCAGACGATTCGCATCGAGCCACCGCTGGTGATCGAATATGATGAGATGGACGAGTTCCTCAACCGTCTCGAAGACACCTTGAAGGAAGTGAGTGGCGCGCCGGTCACCGGTGAGGTGCTGAACTTCCCGACGGAGAAGGTCGCGCAGCCGGTGGCCGTCTCCGCGAAGCCGCGCCGCAAGAAGGCGGCGGTGGCGCGCCCGGCGCAACCCAAGGCCGTGGCGATGGCGTAAGTCAGATTGCTAGGTAAGTACGTGAGATTTCCAGGGAGGTCGCGAGCCGCTGGCTCGTCTGGCCTCCCTGGCGTGTACACGTTGGGATTTTAAGGCCGCGAAGGTGCGGCCGGCGTGTCGAATATCAAGAGAGGTATCCTTGTGCGTTTCGTAGTGGTAGGCGGCGGTGGCGCGATGGGGCGCATTACCGTTCGCGCGCTGGCTGAAGATTCACGGGTTGAGGCAGTGGTCGTCGCCGACCGCGATCTGGCGGCTGCTGAGCGCACGCTCGCGTGGCTCAAGAAAGGGCGCAAGAAGGCGCGGGCGGTGGCCTGCGATGTGCGCGACGAAGCGGCGCTCGCTGGATTGCTCGCGGGCAGCGCTGCCGTGCTGAACGCGGCGGATTATCCCTTCAATTTGCATGTGATGCGCGCCGCGCTGGCCGCGAAGGTTTCGTATGCCGACCTTGGCGGCCTCTTTCACATGACAAAGCGGCAGTATGAGTTGGACGCGGAATACCGTGCGGCTGGGATCACAGCGGCGCTTGGTATCGGCAGCACACCTGGCATCACCAATCTGCTCGCACGCATCGCCGCCGACCAACTCGAAACCGTCGAGCGGCTGGATGTGCGTATCGGTTCAGGTGATTACCGACCCGCTGGCGCGCCCTTCGCGCCGCCCTATTCGATGCGCACGATTCTGGACGAATGTAGCCTGGAGCCGATGATCTATGCCGATGGCGAGTGGCGCGCGGTGAAACCGATGAGCGGCCAGGAAGGGATAGACTTCCCGGAACCCATCGGCCACGCCACCGCGATGTATACGCTGCATTCCGAGGTGGCGCTCTTCCCGGTCTCCTTCGGGCACAAGGGACTTAAGCATGCTTCATTCAAAATCGCCTTCCCGCAGACCTTCCTGGCGCAGATGGAACTGCTGGTCGAGATTGGTATGGCCGGGTCGGAGCCGGTGGAGGCGCGCGGCTCGGAACCGGGGTCATGGGTGCGGGTCGCCCCGCGCGAAGCGCTAATCGCCGCGCTGGCTAGCCGGCAGCCCGCTAGCGATGCTGCGCCACCGGCGGAGCCGGACGACTGTGACGTATTGCGCGTCGTCGCCAGCGGCACACGCGATGGTCAGCCGGTGGAACTCATCGAGCAGATGATCGTGCGCCCATACAAGCCGTGGAATGTCGGCGCGGGCGATCTGGATACCGGCGTGCCTCTTGCCATCGCTGGTATTCTGATGGCGCAAGGTGGATGCCCCACTGGCGCGCACGGCGCGGAACTGGTCTTCGACGCTCATGCGTTTCTGCGCGAGCTGGCGGCGTATGAGATGCGCGCAACGGAAACGGTGACGCGCGCCATAGTATAGCGGTCATCGTTTGGCGCATATTTCAGGTATCTATTCTGAGAGGGCAGGCGACGCATGCGCACACAGATGTGGATCAACGGCGTATTTACCCCTGGCACATCGGGAAACAGCATAGATGTGCTGGACCCGGCGACGGAAGAACTGATCGAGCGCGTGCCCGCTGGCAACGCGGCGGATGTGACGGCGGCGGTGGACGCGGCCAGCGCGGCGTTCGCCGCGTGGCGTCGCATGCCTGCGGGCGAACGCACCGATCTGCTGCACGAGGTGGCGCGCAAACTCACCGAGAAGACGGAAGAACTGGCGGTGCTGCTGACCCGCGAGGGTGGCAAGCCGCTGGTCGAGAACCGCGACGAGATGAGCTGGTCGGCGGCGTGTTTCCGCTACTACGCCGAAATCAGCCGCAACATTCGCGGGCGCGTCATTCCCTCGGTGGAGTCGTCGCAACTCAATCTCGTCTTGAAAGAACCGTATGGCGTGGTTGGGACGATTGTGCCATGGAACTATCCCATCCTGCTGATGGCGTGGAAGGTTGCTCCGGCGCTGGCGGCAGGCAATACCGTGGTTATCAAGCCCTCCGAAATGACGCCGCTCTCCACACTGGCCTTCGCCGACATCTTCGATCACTTGCCACCCGGTGTCGTCAATATCGTGACGGGCTATGGGCGCGAGGCTGGTGAACCGCTGGTGCTGGATCCGCGTGTGCGTGTCATCGCATTCACTGGAAGCCTGGAGACCGGGCGGCATATCGCGCGGATCGCGGCGGACCAGATCAAGAAGCTGCATCTTGAGCTAGGCGGAAAAGATGCTTTCATCGTCGCCGAAGACGCCGATCTGGATGTCGCCGTGCCAGGAGTCGCCTGGGCCGCGCTGCTGAACACCGGCCAGGTCTGCACCTCGACGGAGCGCGTCTATGTGCAGGAATCCATCGCCCCGGCCTTCATCGAGCGCATCACGGACTATGCGCGTGGGCTGCGGCTGGGGCCAGGGCTGGATCCCGACACCGACGTAGGGCCAATGGTCGGAGCGACCTATCGGGCGAAGGTGGAATCACAGGTGGCTGAGGCGCTGGCGCAGGGCGCACGCGCGCTTACGGGCGGAAGGCGTCCGGCGTCGCGGCAGCGCGGGTATTTCTACGAGCCGACGGTGCTGGTGAATGTGGACCATTCAATGCGCATCATGCGTGAAGAGACCTTTGGCCCAGCGATTCCGATCATGACCTATCGCACCTTCGATGAAGCAGTGCGGCTGGCCAATGACAGTCCCTTCGGCCTGGGCGCGAATCTCTACACCAATGACGCCCGCCGGGTCAAGCAATTCTATGAGGAGGTGCAGGCGGGAACA
Source organism: Ktedonobacterales bacterium (assembly GCA_030167145.1). GTDB lineage: Bacteria > Chloroflexota > Ktedonobacteria > Ktedonobacterales > JADMIN01 > SMAG-U1939. Next base: position 4,707,654 of record CP126532.1, read on the forward strand.
CTCTGGGTCAACGATCCGCTCACCGATAACGACGCCGGACCCTTCGGCGGCATGAAGATGAGCGGCATGGGACGTGAGCTTGGCGAAGAAGGGCTTGACGAGTTCCGCGAGACGAAACATCTGCACTGGGATTTCGAAGGCGGCGTCAAACCCTGGTGGTATCCCTATACACGGCAGGGCTAACGAATTGTGTACACTATGGACATACGCCGCCCATTCACGGGCAGGGTGCCGCTGTGTATACTAATGCCACTATCGTGCTGAGAGACTTCGTTCTCTCGTGTCGTAGTATCTTGAGGAACAGGCTCGTAACGGGCTGGTGTTGGCCAAACATTACAGATGGCCGATGCGCCTGGGCGCCAGGCCCGAACAGCTAAATACTTCCGATGTGATGCGCCTTCAACGAGGAGGGTTCTTTGGCCACCCCGGAACAGAGGGCTGCCCCCGCAGCCTCGCCTGGTGGGCTGCCGCCACCAGCTTCGAATGCCTCGCTGATGATTGACGTTCGCCAGATGAACAAGTTTTTCGGCGAACGCCATGTCCTGACGGATGTTGATTTCCCTGTCAAGCGCGGCGAATGCGTCGCGGTCATCGGACCAAGCGGATCGGGCAAGAGTACGCTCATCCGCTGTATTAACTACCTTGAAACGCCAACCTCCGGCCAGGTCTTCATAGACGGCAAAGAGATCTCCAGCGCGCTCTCAGCCGGTGAACTCAGTCAGGTTCGCCGTGAGCTTGGTATGGTGTTCTACAACTTCAACCTCTTCCCCCATAAGAGTGTGCTTGAGAACATCACCCTCGCCCCGATACAGGTCCGCAAGACACCCAAAGCGCAGGCCGAAGAGACCGCGCATAAGCTGCTCGAAAAAGTGGGCTTGCGCGACAAGGCCGATTCGTATCCTAGCCAACTCTCCGGAGGCCAGAAGCAGCGCGTCGCTATCGCCCGCGCGCTGGCGATGAACCCCAAAGCCTTGCTCTTCGATGAGCCGACCTCCGCGCTCGACCCTGAACTGGTCGGTGAGGTGCTGCGCGTGATGCGTGAGCTTGCCGAAGAGGGCCGCACGATGGTCGTCGTCACCCATGAGATGGGCTTTGCGCGTTCAGTAGCTGACCGAGTAGTCTTTATAGACCACGGCAAAATCGTCGAGCAAGGAGATCCAGAGGAGGTATTTGCCCATCCCCAGCACGAGCGCACCCGCACATTCCTGGACCGGGTTCTGCATACGGTGTGAGGTCAATAGCACGCGCTCAGGTATATCTGCGCCGGGGTACTTGCCACCAAGCAGTTTTCATCGTATCGTGATGCGTATCCCAGCCGGTATGTATTCTTAGATGGTATCGAGAGCGCATCCGGCATCTCGAATAATCGCGAGGGCGACGCCCAGCAATGGCGTCTCGGTGTTCCTCGCCGGAGAGCAGAGAAAGGGTTCGTCTCCATGTTTTCGCACTTCTTGCGCGGTTCTCGCGCACAAGTCTGGACGATTCGCGGCGCGCTCATGGCAGTCTTGAGCGTCTCGCTCGTCCTCAGCGCGTGCGGCGCTGGCAACACCAGCAGCACGAACACCAACACTGGGCCAACCAAGATCGGGAACGCTGGCACGCTGATTCCGGGCGTCTTCAAGTGGGGCGAAGACTCCACCGGCGGCATGCCCTACATCGCCCCGAAGGACGCCAATAACCCGAATGCCGACTACTACGGCTTCGAGGTAGACATCGCCAATGCGATGGCCAACCTGATGGGCATCCAGCAGCAGCCGACGCAGATCACCTGGTCTGACTGGCCCCAGGGCTTGCAGTCGCAGCAGTTCGACTTCTTCATGAACGGCCTGGAGATCACCCAGGATAACCTGGCCTCCGCCCAGTTCAGCATCCCGTACTATGTCTATACGCAGTCCATCGTCGTCGCGGCGAACAACACGACGATCCATAGCTTCGATGACCTTGCGGGCAAGACAGTTGAGACCGGCACCGGCTACAAAGCCCAGCAGATCCTTGAGGACTACAACGCCGATCCCAGCCATACGTCGAAGATCAACATCGTCGCCACTGACAACCCCACGCCCTTCACCGACCTTTCTTCCGGCCGCGTGGACGCGATGTTCCTCGATACGCCTATCGCGCTTTGGTATGGCTCCGGTGATCCGAGCGGTAAGTACAAAGATGTTGCCGACGATCTCTTCCCTGGCTATTACGCCATCGGCTTCAGCCCGAGCAACAAGAACACGCCCGTGCTGATGGGCGAGATCAATCAGGCTATCGAGGAACTGTTCCTCAACGGCACATTGCAGAAGATCTACCAGACCGGCGGCGCATATAACGTTAGCCCAAGTGGCCAGCCAGTCCTTGAGAAGTACAACATGTGGGGACCAGTGCAGAAGTGCATCTCGAACTTCTTCACCGACAGCCACAAGACGACGTACTCAGACTGCCCGAACCCCTATGCTTGATCGCGCGTGACGCCCACTGGCGTCTCGTTTCCCAGTCTGCCGCGGATGTGAGATAGCGGACGCGGCATGGCTCACGCGACACCGTCGCTGGCAGAGCGCGCTCTCCACGGCGGTGTCGCGCGGTACGGTGGCGGAAATTCCACACCGCGATACTGTGCATGACAAGTGAGGCGACACGTGAGGCGCATCCCCCCAAGTCTGCGTTTCTTGCTGATGATCGTGCCCGTGATTCTGGTCTTTGGCATCTGCGGGACACTCACCCTTGGTGCGCTCGACAAATCCCAGACGGTCATCACGAATCCCGCGACGGCTAACGAGCCATTGATTGGCAACGCCTTTGGCTTTGCGATTCATTTTTTGCAAGAGACTGTGCGGGTGCTGACTGTCGGTGTAGACAATCAGGGCACACCGTACCATAGTTTCCTGCTGTCTGGCCTGGGGCTGACCATCACCTTCTGCTTCCTCACTATGCCGCTGGCCCTGATATGTGGCCTCGTTCTGGCGCTGATGTCGCGTTCACCGCTACGTATTCTCCGTGTGCCGGCACGCGCATATGTGGAATTCTTCCGCAATACGCCGTTCCTTGTGCAGATGCTGGCGATCTATTATGGACTTGCTGTCCTCCCACATGATTTCGTAGATCCTTTCACTGTCGGTCTGGCAGCACTTGTGTTGAACTATGCCGCCTACGAATGCGAGAACTTGCGTGCGGGCATCGCCGCGCTCGACAAAGGCCAGGGCGAAGCAGCGGCGACGCTAGGGCTGAGCGGTTGGCAGACGCTGCGGCTGATTATCATTCCACAGATGATTCCCGTCGTTCTCCCACCAGTTATCAACGACATGATCTATCTGTTCAAGGATTCTTCGATCTTAAGCCTGATCACTATTCAGGAATTGACCTTGCAGACGCAAAATCTGGCACGGCGCGTTCCCTCCAACTCCTGGCAATTCTATCTCATCGCCGCCGTCATCTACTTATTGCTCAGCTTGCCACTTGGTAAGCTCGCGCGCGTCGCCGAAACGCGTATCAAGTCGGCAGTCGCCGCTCCCAAGCGCGACCTGACCGTTGTTGCCCTTCAGATATTCGCCGCCATGATCTTTGTCGGCTGGGTCTGCGGCCTCCTCACGGCTCAAGACTTCCGGGGGAATGCCATCCGCGGGATCGGGCAGTTGTTCGCGGGTGTTGGATTGTTGCTGACCATTGGGGTGGTCGTGATGGTCGTGTTGGGCGCGCTCGTCTATTTGCCATCTACCGCGTTCATACTATTGCGTGGCCGAGGCAAAACTGGCGACAGAAAATCGCTCGTCGCGATTTCGAAGTAAGTTGGAGGAACACCTAGATGGACGTCATCTTCAACAATCTCTCGGGCGCCGCCCCGGCGTTGCTCGCTGGAACCATTACCACCATTGTCGCTGCGTTGCTTGCGGGCATTCTCGCTATGCTCTTCGGCATTCCCGCAGGCTTCGGACGTCTCTCGCGTGTGCCGCTGATCCGTAGTATCAGCACCTTCTATGTCGAAACCATCCGCGGCACACCGTTGCTGCTTCAGTTGTTCGTCTGGTTCTATGCTGTGAAGATCTTACTGCTGACGATCTTCAACCTGAACGTAGATACCTTCGCCTACAGCCTCCTCACCGATATCAACTCGAACAGTATTTTTCCACGCGATACCGGTATCAGCCCCTATTTCTTCGCGATCTTCGGCCTGGGCTTCAACTATGGCGCCTATATTGCTGAAGTCATACGCGGTGGCATCGAGGCGGTAGAGCATGGACAGATCGAGGCGGCGCAGACGCTCGGCCTTGGCAGCTTCCAGATTGCCCGCCTGATCATCCTGCCGCAGGCGTTGCGCATCATGATTCCACCACTGACCAACAACTTCATCACCCTGGTGCAGGATACTGCATTCCTCGAGGTGCTCGGCATCGCCGAACTTTCACTGGTGGCTTTGCAGAAGGCCCAAGCGGTGGGTTCCAATGTTACGCTCCGCTGGTCGTTCTACATCACTGATCTGCTGATCTACTTCGTGATTTGCTACAGCCTCGCGCTTATCTCACGGCATATGGAGCGGCGCGTCGCAGTTACGGTGAGCGGGGCGCACTAGCCGCACACGGTGAAGCCGCGCCCGGCCGGCAGCATTGGCGGCGGGGCGCGGCTTCACCCGACACGAGGCTTACGAGGTGGCGGCGCCTTGCGGCATGCGCGGTGTCGTTTCGGCATCCGCGTGGGTAGTGGGTGGTGTCTGCGTCAGCGAGCCGGTCCACGGCGTGCCGAGCAGCGGCAGCAGGTAGCGGTCAACACCGTAGTACCCCGCGACGCGCCACGCCAGCACCAGGAACAGCGCCAGGATACCCAGGATGGGGTTTGTGCTGACGGCGCCCGCCAGCAGATAGTTGAAGTTCATGAACAGGCCAAAGAACGCTGCGACGCCAGTGAGCGCGCCGACCAGCAGGCCAACGCCAACCAGGATCTCACCAAACGTGACGGCATAGGCCCAGAAGCCCGCATTGGGGAGCACAAAAGTTTGCAGGAAATTCGCATACCAGCCCTGCACATTTGGGTGCTGGCCAGTGGTCTGTTTCAGCGCGCCACCCACGAAGCCTTTGATGGCCGCGCCGGAGTTGGCGGTGAAAACCCAGGCATTGCCGGTGCTCTCACCGAACGAGCCAATGGCGATGGAATGCCCAGTCAGCTTTTCCCAGCCTGCGGTCAACCATTCATAGCCGACATACAGGCGGACAATAAGCCAAAACCAGGCCATACGAGTGTCGGCAAATAAGAACCTTGCGATAGGCGGTTCGGGAATCTGCGTCGCGGCCTGTGGCCGGATCGTTGATGTGAAGCGCATGGAAATGTCTCCTCGTGGACGGGAATGCTGGCACCCATGCCTGCTGGCGGTTGGCCACGTTGTGTGTCATGCTTCTCTCCGTCCGACACCCCTAGGATAGAGCCTCCTTCTCACATGCGTCTCGCGGTCGGGCACACTCATCTCACAGACACATCACGAGGGCGCCACTCGATGCATGGACGTGGTATGGGACATGCGGCGATGCCTGGCGTATGTCTGATGTGCGCGCGCTGTGAGATAAGGTTGGCGTGTTGTGACGTGTTCTTGATGCGGATTCGTGATGGTACGTAAGGAAGGCCGGAACATTCCGGCAAGTCGGGTAGTGTCCGGTATCGGGCTGGCAGTGGCCACCGGCACGAAAGAAAGGCAGGAACCGAATGTTTACACGGATAGTGGTTCCGCTGGACGGAACGCGCTTTGCTGAGGCCGCTCTGGCTCCAGCACGGGAACTAGCCCGCGCGTTCGGCTCGCGAATTCTCGTGGTGCGCGCCGCGCCGCCAATTGCGCCAATTAGCAGCGATATCGAGCGTGACCTGGAGCAGGTGGATGCGGCAGATGCGTATCTGCATGACATCGTCAGCCATCTGCGGGCAGCAAACTACAATGCGGATATGGCGCTCTATCTTGCGGAGCCAGGGATGAGCATCGCGGGCGCTGCCTTACTCGACAACGCGGATCTAATCGTCATGGCGGCCCACCTGCGCTGGAAGGACGGCGCAACCAGCCGTGCCAGCACCACTGAGGACGTGCTGGCGCGTGCGTCTGTCCCCCTGCTGGTGTGGCGCGTTGGCGCTGCCCAGGAGAGTGAGGGTGGCCCGGATGTGGAGGAGCGCCCGCCATATTTTTTGAACAGCGCCGAGCCGATTGTGGTTGCGCTGGATGGCACACCCTTTGCCGAGCAAGCGTTACCAATGGCTGAGACGCTCGCGCGCACGTTCGGCACCTACCTCTTGCTGGTGCGCGCGATGCGGCGGGGCGCGGAAGTGACCGAAGGTGAGGTACGGCAATATCTGTTGCGGATCAAGCAGCAACTTGCGGAGCGTGGCATCCAGGCGACGACACTGACGCGCCCCGGTGATCCGCTTGGCGTGCTCGAAGCGGCCTGGCGCGAGTATGACGGCAGCATGATCGTGATGACAACCCACGGCTACGCTGACACGCGGCGACGTGCCTTCGGCAGCCTGGCCACGCGCATGGTGACGGAGATCGAAGCGCCAGTGCTGATCGTGCGCGCGAGCGGCGCTTCGGCGATGCCGACCGATCAGGCCAGCGCGTGGCCTGGTCCTGACATCCCCGTATAAAGGAGAGCGGGGGCATATGAGCGAGATCCAGCGGCTGGCGGTGCTCACTAGCGGCGGGGACGCGCCGGGGATGAATGCGGCAATCCGCGCGGTGGTGCGTGCCGCAGCGGCGTGTCAGGTGGAGACGGTTGGTGTACGCGATGGCTTTGCCGGCCTGCTCGCTGGCCGCTTCCAGCCGCTGGATGATCGCTCGGTGGGGGGTATCTTGCATCGTGGCGGCACGATTCTGGGAAGTACACGCTGCCCGGACTTCCATACATTCGAGGCGCGGGAGCGAGCGCTGATAGCCCTGGGCGAGCAAGATGTCGGCGGGTTGGTGGTAATCGGCGGCGATGGCTCGCAGCGGGGCGCACTGGCGCTGCATCAGATGGGGCTGCCAGTGGTGGGGATAGCCTCGACGATAGATAACGACCTGGCGGAGACTGAAGCGACGATTGGCTTCGATACGGCGCTCAACACCGCCATGAGCGCGATTGACCGACTCAAAGATACGGCCACCTCGCACCATCGTGCATTCCTGGTGGAGGTTATGGGCCGAAATTCGGGATATCTGGCGCTGCTGGCGGCGCTCGCGACCGGTGCGGAGTTTGCTGTCCTGCCAGAGCGAGAGATGCCGCTCGAAGCAGTAGCGGACGACATTCAGGCGAGTTATGCTCGTGGCAAAGCGCACTATATCGCGGTAGTCGCCGAGGGCGCGAAGCCTTCGGCAAACACACTGGCAGCGTATCTGCGCCAGCATCCCTGTGCCTTCGACATCCGGCTGACCGTGTTGGGGCATGTGCAGCGTGGCGGCTCGCCCTCAGCGAACGATCGTCTGCTGGCCAGCCGGTTGGGTGCGGCGGCGGTGAGCGCGTTGCTTGCGGAGCGGGAGGGGGTGGTAGTGGGCTGGCGTGCGGGAGCAGTGGTTGAGATCGGGATGGATGCGGCGGTAGCGCCGTGCAATAAGGTGACTCCAGAGTTGCTGGAGCTTGCGGACATGCTGGCACGCTAAGCAGTCGCGGGGAGGGGCAAGCCATGGCGCAGGTCATGGCGCATTGCGAGGCAGCGTGGGGAATGCGTACAATGCAGGCATGTTTTTCCTGCTACATGGCCCCGATGAGTTTTCGGCGCGCGAAGAGCTGGCCCGGCTGCGCCAGACAGAGGATTTCGGCTACAGCCAGGACACGTTCGCGGGCGCGGACGGCCAACTCGACTCCATTCTGGCGACCTGTGATACGCTGCCCTTTCTGAGCGAGCGGCGGCTGGTCGTGGTCGAAGGGCTGCCCAAGCGAAAACGAGCCAGCAAGGCGGGGGAAGGCGGTGAAGCCGCCGAGGTTGGCGACTCGCCCGCGCCACCGGAAGCAATTGCCCCCGCGAAGATTGGCGGCAAAGGGAAAAAGGCGAAGGCCGCATCTGGAGCTGATCCGCGCGCCTTCGCGCAAGGATTGGCGGCGCACGTCTCGAAACTTCCAGAGAGTACTGTCCTGGTCGTGCTGGTGGATGAACTGCTCGAAGCCACGAATCCACTGGTGCAGGCGGCGCAGAAAAATGGCACGGCGCGGGCTTTCACGCCGCCGAAGGGCGCGCAGCTTGAGGATTGGCTGGCGAAGCGCGCATCTGTGAGCGGCGCACGTCTGATGCCACACGCGGCACGGCTGCTGGCCAGCGAGGTGGGCGACAACTTACGGCTGCTGGCCAGCGAGATCGAGAAGCTCAGCACCTACGTCGGTCAGGGCGGCACGATTCGCGTGGACGAGGTGCGGCTGCTCAGCCCGTCGTCACGGCAGGCGCGGGTATTCGATCTGACCGACGCACTGGCGCGGCGCGACCATTCGCGGGCGCTGGCGCTGCTGCATGAGCTATTGGCGGCGGGAGAGTCGCCGCTGGGGATTGTTGCTATGACGGCCTATCAGACGCGGACGCTGATGCAGGTGAAATCGCTTGCCGAGCGCGGGCTGCGTCCGCCGCAGATCGCCCAGACTGCCGGTATGGCGCCATTCGTCGTGGATAAGACGTTGCCGCTGGCGCGACAATTCTCGTTTGCCCAGCTCGAAGCGGCACACCGCACACTGCTGGATGTAGATCGCGCGCTCAAGAGCAGCCGTATGACCCCGGAGATGGCGCTGGACCTGCTGGTTGTAGAGTTTGGCAAAGCGGTATCAGCCTGACGCGCGGAGATAATACTGCTGATATTGCTAGTACCATCCGGCCAGGCTTGCGGCTGTAAGGAGGGTGCGCGATGACAGCGGCGCAGGCATCTGATATGCTCAGGAGGAGCGCGGCGCAAGCGGAAAGGGCGAACGAGTGGCGCAAACGGATGAGATAAGCAGGGGAATCACGAAGCAGAGAGCGGGCGTGCCGAATCCACTGCGCTGGCTGGCGAGCCTGCCGTGGGAGACGCGCGCGTTGTTGATTGTCTGTGGGCTTGGGTTGCTGTTGCGCCTGTGGCCCCTGGGCGGCGGTTCGCTTGACTATGATGAGGGCGTCTACTGGCAATCGCTGCGGGCGCTGTCTGCGGGACACCCACTCTTCACCGACATTTTCAGTTCGCAGCCGCCGGGGTTCCTGCTCTGCATCTATCCGTTCTATCTGCTCTTCGGCCAATCTCTGGTTGCCGCGCGACTTGCAATCATGCTCTATTCGCTGGCTGGGTTGGTCGCGATGTATCTGCTAGGACGGGCGATTGGTGGTCGCTGGACGGGCATCGTCGCTTGCGCGCTGCTCGCGGTTGACCCGCTTTACCTGATCGAGTCACGTACACTCCAGGCCGAGGCTCCGTCGGTGGCATTTCAACTCGCCTGCGTGGCGCTGGCGGCGCTGGCTATGCGCCGGACGGGACGTGCGCGACATCTGCTGGCGCTGGCGAGTGGGGTTGCGCTGGGCCTGGGCGTGATGGTGAAGCTCTTCGATGTCGTGGCGGCGGTCCCGGCGCTGATGTACCTGCTGCTGCCTGTTGGCCTGGTCTGCTTGGACGAGATGGGAAGATTGCGGCGACCAGCGCGACGGGACCTGGTGCATGGCGCGCGAGAGGCGTTGCCCGATGTGGCGCTGCTGGTGGTGGGGACAGTGGGGGCCATGCTGCTGGTGTTGTTGCCGTACCTGCCACACTGGGGAGCGGTCTACGATCAGGTTGTGGCGTTCCACCTTCGTGCGGGACATGCGTTTAACTATGGATTGCTACACAACTTGCAGGAGATCGCGCGTGCGGGTGAGGAATATCCCGTCTTTATCGTGGCGGTGGTAGCGGTGGCGTTCGCAGTCTATCGGCGTGACTGGCGCATTCTGCCGCCTGCGCTGTGGCTCCTCGTGTCGTTTATATTTCTCGTGCAACAACAGCCACTTCTCGACCATCACCGTGTGCTGCTCTCCGCGCCACTGGCGCTCACGGCGGCGGTTGGGCTGGCAATTGCCGCGTCGGTCTGGCCGAACAGTGCGCCTGCTGGCAAGCGGCGGTCACTGCCGCCAGATCATCAGCGTCAGCGCCAAGGCGTGGCGATGTTGGCACTGACGGGGCTAACGCTCATCGCTGGGCTAGCATTTGGCTTGCATGACGCACGTATCTCGGCGCAGCCTCCCACCGAAGCGCAGATGCAGATGGTGGTCGCGTTGGAGCGCCTGACCGTGCCGGGCGCGGTGGTGGTCTGCGACGACCAGTACATCGCCGGGTTGGCGGATCGCAATGTGCCGCCAGAGTTGGTGGATACGTCGCTGGTGCGGATCAGGGCGGGGTATCTGACGGCGACGCAACTCGAAGCAGCCATTACGCGCTCGAATGCGCGGGCGATTCTCTTCGCCAGCGGGCGCTTTGAGTTGATTCCTGGCTTCAAGGAGTGGGTACAGGCGAACTTTCCGCAGCAAGTGAACGCAGGTGACGGCCATATCCTCTATATGAAAGCGCCGACGCCAAGTAGTGCTCCGGTGTAGCCGCTCACAGCTTGACCAGGGCGAGCGTGGTAAGCAGCGGCACGAGCAGCAGCACAGACCAGTCCGCAAGACGCAAGCGGCCTTCGTGGAGCAGCGTGGCTTTGCCAGTGACGCCGTAGCCCCGTGCTTCCAGCGCCGAAGACAAACCTTCCGCGCGGCGCAACGCTCCCTGGACGAGCGGCACCAGCAGCGTACCCAAGCGTCGGGCGCGGTCAACGAGCGAACCGGTAGTGAAGTCCGCGCCGCGCGACATCTGTGCTTTGATGAGTTGCTCGGTTTCCTGCACCAGCACGGGGATGAAGCGCAGTGAGATCAGCGTCATCAACCCGAAGTCTTCGACCGGCAGCCGGAGCAGCTTCAGTGGGCGCAGCAGCAGCATGACGCCCTCAGCCAGCGCGACGGGAGTAGTGGTGAGTGTCAGGGTCATCGAGCCGAGGAATAGCAGCAGGAAGATCGCGGTAAACGAGATTACGAACCAGATGCCATCGTAGGTGACGACAATCGGGCCGAGTGGAAGCTGATTGCCGTCCACAGTCACGACCACCGGGCCGAAGGTATGCCAGGTGATGCCTGGTGTCCACATCAGCGAAAACGGAATACCGATCAGCAAGAGGATCACCAGAATACGCATGCGCCGCCAGATGTAGCCGAAGTCCACCCGCGCGATGAAGAGGCCGAGTAGCAGCAAGCCAAACATCATGGCATAAGCGCCGTAATGGAAGTAGCGGTGATTCGCCGCGAAGCATATGGCAGCCAGCCATGCCAGCACAAGCAGCTTGGTCCGTGCGCGCAACCGGTGCATGAAGGAGTGCCCCGGAACATAGACGCCAATAGGCAGATTATGAAGCATGGGGCGTCTCCTGCGCTGGAGGCGTCGCGGCGATAGCTTGGTCGTGATGTGTCTGCCGCGCTTGCACCAGCGCCTCAGCTACTCGCTCAGGCGTCAGCAAATCTGGGGAGACGGAATAGCCTCGCTCACGTGCCAGCGTGACGGCCTGGGCCAGCGGCGGCGGCAATAGCCCGCAGGAAAGGATGTCGTCTACCCGCTGAAAAACGTCTTCCGGTGGGCCAGAGAGCCGTAGCTCGCCGTTTGCCAGCACGAAGACGGTATCAGCCAGGTTGGCGACCTCGCCCATGTCGTGTGAAACAAGCACGATGGTCAAGCCCTCACTGACGCGCAGGTTTAGCAGTTGGGCGTAGAGTTCGTCGCGGGCCTCAGCGTCCAGCCCGGCGCTCGGCTCGTCCAGCACTAGCACACGCGGGCGCATCGCCAGCACGCCAGCCAGGGCTACCCGCCGCCGCTGCCCGCCGCTGAGCGCGAACGGCGAGCGGTAGAGCAGTGTTGCATCATCACCCAGCGCGACGGCACGCATGGCGGTGTGTACGCGCTCGCGAATTTCACTATCCTTCAGCTTGAGTTGTCGAGGGCCGAACGCGACATCATCGTAGACGGTTGGAGCAAAGAGTTGCGCTTCGGGGAACTGGAAGAGCAGGCCAACACGTCGTCGAAGCTCGATCATGTGTGCCTTGCGTGTGCCTTGGCTAGTGAGCGCAATCTCATCCACGTGTACGCTGCCGGTGGTGGGATGCAACAGGCCGTTGAAATGCTGCACCAGTGTGGATTTGCCGGAACCTGTGATGCCGACGATGCCGACGCACTCACCATCGGCGATCCGCAGGCTGATATTGCGCAGGGCAACTTGCTCGTGCGGGGTGCCGGAATTGTAGACATGGGTCAAATTATCAACGATGATGCTCATCTGGTGGCCTCCAGCGCGCGAACCAATGCCTGCGGCGAAAGGGCGTCCGCCGGAATGTATATTCCGTGTTCGCGCAGGCGCTGCCCTAGCTCTGCCAACTCCGGAATTACAAGGCGAAGTGCGCGCAGACGGTCAAGGTCGGCGAGTACTGCGGCTGGTGGCCCTTCGAGGATGACTCGTCCTGCTTGAAGCACGATGATGCGGTCGGCGAGCGCAGCTTCTTCCAGCAGGTGGGTGACGTGAACGACGGTCAGGCCATGGGTGCGATGCAGATCATGCAATAGCGCCACCATTTCGCCACGCGCGCGTGGATCGAGAAGCGCGGTCGGCTCATCGGCGACAATACAGGCAGGCTGCAGCGCCAGCACACCGGCGATAGCCAGGCGCTGCCGCTGCCCACCAGATAGCTGGTGCGGCGGGCGCCCGCGCATCTCGGCTAGGCCTACCGCATCGAGCGCAGCGCCCACTCGCTCCACAATTCTCGGCTTGGGCCAGCCACGCGCCGCCAGCCCCCACGCTACATCATCCTCGACCAGCGTCGCCACGATCTGGTTGTCGGGATCAGAGAAGATCATACCGACCAACTCGCGGATGCGCTGCCGGGCGTCCGCGTCGCGCGTATCCATGCCATCCACCAATACCTGCCCGCTTGTGGGTAGCAGCAAGCCATTGAGCAGCCGGGCGAGTGTGGACTTGCCGCTGCCATTGTGGCCCAGCAGCGCCACATAGTCGCCACGCTTCACTTCAAGTGAGACACGGTTGAGCGCGAGCGGCTGGCCCGTGCCAGCGTTTTCATAGCCGTAGGAGACATGCTCAATGGCGAAGAGGGTGTCGTTCATGGGCGCGCCGCCTTTGCCACTGCGCTCCGCTTGCGACCGCCGAAGAGCCAGCGCAACGCGCGGCGCGGATAGATGATGGGCGCGAACACCACGAGGAGCAGCAGACGCAGCATGCTCATGAACCAGCGCGGCGGGAATGGACGCACGTCATAGCCCAGCACCCGCGCCACGCCGTTTGCCACGGCAAAATAGAGCGTGACAATGGGCGCTGCCAGTGCGGCGAGATAGAGGAACAGCAGCAGCGGCCAGAACCGAAGCGCGAAAAGACCTGCGCCCACGAGGATCGGGCGTACGGTCAGCCAGTCGCCTTCCCAGCCGAGCAGGCTGGCGCCGGTCGCCAGCACCCATGCCCCGGAGTTGAGTCCGTTGCGTAGTTCATCCACAATATCGTGCGCGGGAAGGCCGGCAAACAGGATGACAGCAAATGTGGCGGCAAACGCGGCGAGTGTAACCAGCAAGGTGCCTGCGGCCAACACAAGTGGCGCGCGCATACGTCGCTTCATCATCACGCCAATGAGCAGGCCGACGAGGGCACGCAATCCCATACGCCAGCCGAAATGCGGTCCGGCGATCACCGTAACGAGAAACATCGCGACAGCGCCCGCCAGCAAGGTCGCGCGGGGGCCACGGCGCAGCGTGAGGATGACAAATGGGGTGGGAATGGCGGGTTCGAGTACGGTGCCGACGATCGGGAGGTAGATGGAGGCAAGGTCGAGTACTACACCGACATCGGCAAGCAATCCGCCCTCCGCCAGCCCCACCGCGTCTAGCCAGCCGCTGCCAGGTCGGACGGCGCTCTGCACGCGCTCCTGTTTGACCGCTGACGTTGTGGAGACGAGTGGGCGTGTGACTGGTGCGGCAAAGTGATGTGCGCTCGGCGCTTGGGACGCTGCACGGGGTGTCGCCTCACCCGACTGGAGCGATTCCTGCACGTTCAGAGTGCGCCTCCTCATCTCTCTTGCGTCGCTGTTCTTCGTGCTATTCTACAGCGTGTGGGAGCGCTGGGCCTATGAACTATGTCATATGTCTGGCAGATGTGCGAGATGAGCGCTCCGTCGAAGAGTCACGTATAGGCGAGAGCAGGTAGTATGTCGGAAACCAAGGCGCAAGAGACGGACGATCAGCGACCGTCGCAGGCATATGCTGAGCCAGGAGTGGACCCTGGCGAAAGCCCGTGGCGCACGGTGGCGGGGCGCGAAGTATATCGCAACCCCTGGTTGGCAGTGACAGAATACAGCGTGATACGGCCAGATGGCCTGCCAGGCATCTATGGTGTCACGGATCCAGGGGCAAACGCCACGATTGTTGCGCTGGATGAGCGGCAGAACGTGTGCCTCGTGGGGCAGTTCGTCTACCCGGTGCGGCGCTATCTGTGGTCGCTGCCGAGCGGGCGGGTGGATGATGGCGAAGATCCACTGCTGGCGGCGCGGCGTGAACTGGCGGAGGAAGCTGGCCTGACTGCCAGGGTGTGGACGCTGCTCGGCATGTACTATTTGAGTCCGGGCATTTCAACGCAGGCGACATTCATCTATCTTGCCCGTGACATGACGGCGGGTACGCCGCAGCCAGAGGGCACGGAACGCATCTCGCTCAAGCACATGCCCCTATCCGCAGCGGTGGAATCCTGCTTGCGAGGCGAGATTTGCGATGCGGTCAGTGTGCTGGGTCTGTGGCGCGCACAGGCGCTGCTGCGTGCGGAGGATGATGGGGGACGATCCACGCGCTCAGTCGTCGGCGACCCGTAGCGCCTGTCCGCCTAATCGCGTTGTGCGGGCGCGGATGAGTGTTAGCCCAGCTATGAACGCGACTACCAGCGCGACGTACAGAATCGCCAGGGTAAGCGGGTTGAACACTAACATGTATGGTGGCATCATCGGCCCAGACGAGCCAGCCGCCGCGCCCGCGAACTGGAGAAATGGCAGAGTGACGGTGGTGAGCAGATAACCGAGCGCTGTGCCTGCTAGCAGGCTGAAAGCGTAGACCGCCCACTGTTGCCAGAGGACGATGCCTGTGAGCTGGCGATCACTGCCGCCGAGCGCGTGCAGGACGGCGAACTGCGCGTAGCGTCGGCGCGCGGAGACACCGCTTTGCGCAATGCTGGCGAAGATGCCTAGAAAAGCGGCCATGGCGACACCAATGAGCAGAAGTTTGCCCAGGCCAGCAGTTATGGGATCGTTGCTACTGGTCTGGGCCAGAGTGCTGCGGTCCACGACGGAACCCAGTAGCAGACTCGGATCGGAGAGCGCGCGGCTGCGCGCCGCGCTGGTATCTGGTGAGCCATCTGTATGAAGCCAGTATTCCGTTGGGCCAGTGATGCCGAGATTGCCGATTTGGGGATTATTGTACGCTGCAAACAAGTCTTGTTCATCCAGAATCACGTAGCCGCCCTCTGGTGTGTCATACATCGTGGGAAAGGCGGTGACCACTGCGCCGACGACACAAGAGACCAGATATACCCCACCTTCCTGTGGGTTGATGGCGAAGCGATCACCAGCCTTGAGGTGCAGATCTTGAGCGAAGGTGGTGTTCACGATGGCCCATATCGGCGCAGATGTCTCGCCCGCTGCCGAACTACCCATATGTGCGCGCATTGTCGTCATCAAGTTGGGTAGTGGATCCGCCGCGAAATCCGCACGCCAGTAGGCCACCTGTGCGAAGGTTGCCGGGTCAATTCCTAGCAGGTTTACGAGGCTATTGCCAGTATCGGGCGACGTGTGGGCCTGCGTCCGGTAGATGGGCGTCTCGGCGCGCACGCCGGGCAACTTGCGGAGTGTCGCACCTAGGTTGCTGGCATAGGTGGTTTTCTGCGCCACGTCTTTCAGGGCCACTTGTGTATCGCCGCCGACGGTGTAGGCAACACGGTCCTGGGCATTGCGCGCCAGAGACCCAGCAAAGCCAAGCGAGAAGAGACCCATACCCACACAGACAGTGAGCAGCAAGGCCAGCCGGGTGTATTGCGCTGTGGCGCGCGCCATCTGTGCGAAGGCCAGCACACCTACCGCGCCACGCCCGCGTTTAGCCATCTGCGCGCCCACCGCCGCGCCAACAGGGAACATACGCAACAATAGCAATCCCCCGGCAAAGAGCGATAGCACCGGCACAAGCGCGAAGATCGGATCCGCCGTTCCCGCGGGGTTTTGCTGGCCGAGGATGCTGCGCGCCTGGAATGTGCCCAACTGTGTCAGGTCTACGTAGCCAGCGATGCAGAGCACGGCGAGAATGACATCGAGATACAGCCGCTGCCAGAGCGGACGGCGAGTCGCGCGGGCCTGTTCACGCCTGAATGCGCCAACATCGAGCCGGGCCGCGCGGAAGGCGCCGATGACCACAGCGCCGATTCCGCAGAGCGCGGCGATGATGGCTGCTTGTGTGGCGCTGCCGGGGGAGGCGACCAGGGAGATGTAGGAGCTATCTACGGGCGCGCCAATCCACCGTGCAAGCAGCAGCATGAGGCCAGCCGCGATAGTGGGGCCGATAATCGCAGCCAGCACGGCGAATAGGCTGCCCTGCAATGTATATGCGCTCACTACCTGAATACCGCTGGCGCCACGACTCGTCAGCGTGGCGATTTCGCCTTCGGAGTCGTCAATCAGCAGGCTGGCCATCGTGATCGAGAAGAGCAAAGCGACGCCAGCTAGCTCTGCTACGACCATCGTGAGAGGCAGCGCCAGCAGTGCCATCTCGCTCAGCAGCGAGGTGATGAGTTTGTCGAGATTGGTGCTGACGACGATACTCCGCAGATTGGCGGCTCCTGTTTGGGCGTCGAGCCTGGTACGCAGTTGTCCAATGTGATTGGCCACGCCATGGATATTCTGAACGGTGAGCGCGTGTGCGTTGGTAGTGTAGAGATAGTCAAGCCGCATGCCTGTAGTTGCGGCGAAGCCTGCCGATGGCGTTGCTACGCCAAGCTGGGTGAGCGCCGAGAAAAAGCCGTCACTGGTGAAGAGCAGCGGGAAGAGTGGCGGCGGTGGTGGTGGGGAATCGAGAAGGCCCTGGTCGTGCGTATCAAAGGACTGGCCGCCCCAGAAGGCTTCGTTGGGATTCTTGGGAAACCAGACGCCGACGATGCGAACGGTGACGAACTGGCCAGTGGCGCTGAGCGGAGACAGGGTGATTGTGTCGCCGGTTTTCACACCGAGTTTTGGAGTAGCGAGCGCCTCCAAGGGCTGCCCGGCGGGCACGTCTTGCGGCAGCCTGCCCGAAAAGAAATGCATATGTGGTGCGCTGGCGGTGTAGTCCAGCACATAGGGAAGAGCGGCTGAGGTGTCCAGTCCAACCTGGTGAATCGCCTTCTGGCTGCCGTTGAGGCTCTGGAAGCGAAAATTGGCGAGCGAGGCCCAGCGCCATGTGCTGGCCGTCACGTAGCCGCCCAGCGTTGTCGTTACCTCATCGTCAACCAGACCACTTACGTTGCTCGCTTCCATTGGATAGACAAAGTTTGAGACAGCGCCTATGTCCATATTGACCTGGGTAGCGGGCGCCTGCGCCAGTGTGGCTTGAAGCTCAATGTTGGACATAAGGCTGGTGTAGAGCGGCAGCCCGCAGATTAGTATGCTTGCCAGCAGACTGCCCACGTTCACAGCGAAAAGTGAGCGCAGATTGGTGCGCGCACGCAGACCCGCCAGCCGGGCACCAGCCAGCGGCCCCACCCAGCGCATTCGCCACATGCGACGATCACGCTGTTCCTGACGTACTGTTACGCCGTCAGGTGTGGTAGGTGGTGGCTCCACTTGTGGAATACCGGTCATGTGTGGGTCTCCTCATGGCCTTGCGTATACGGGTATAACGTGGGAGACCAGTAAGTTATTACACATGCGCGCGTACATAATCCGCTACAACAGGAACGGGGTGAGCGGGCACTGCTGATGCCTCGTTGGGTGCTTCATCGGGGTCAGCAGGGCAAACATCGCGAAAGGCGCAGGCGGCGCAGTGGCCGCCAACCTTCGGTGCGAAGCGTTTTTGTTCGATGCCGAGCGCCGCCGCATCGAGTTTCTGCAGCCGTGACGTCCCTTTGCCTTGGACCGCTTTGAGGTATCTTTCCGCGTCTTTCTGCGCTTTCTCGGTCACATCGAGTAATCCGCCAGGTGAGCCATCTGGCGTTTCATCAGCCAGCGCATTGCCCACGTAGGCCAGTGCGATCTTGATGGGTGCCTGGGGGTGGAACTGGTGATAGGCCAGATAGTAAAGGGCAGGATCCATGTCCTTCTCATAATGATCGGGCGATGGACGGCCCGTATGTAGCTGTACCAACAGCACCTCGGCATCGGCTGGGCGAGTTGGATCCGTGTGTACAAGCCGGTCGGCGGTGAGCTTTACCCGACACGCGGTGAGATTCGCATAGAGATCATGCGCCAGCGTCACTCGCTCACGCGTATCGGCCTCGCGCTCAGCGGTCAGCCGCTGCCACTCTTCGCGTAGGATGGCTTCCGCGTGCCGCCAATAATAGGCATCATAGGCGTGGCCAGCCGGACCATCGGTTTGCCAGCTCGCGCGCAGGTGTACCTCGGCGTCTTGCCACGTCGCCTGCGGCGCGGCTTCGCATAGAGCACGCAGATCGCGTATGCCGTGGCGGACGTAACGGTGGAAGCGGTACACGGCATTCTCAGTGGGATCAAGAAGTCCATAATCATGGGCATACTTGTACTGGCGCGGACAGCCAATGTATTGTTCCAGCGCGTGAAGCGAATGCGTAGGCTTGACGTCGCGCTGCGTGTTCATTTCTGGCGGTAGGGTCCCGCCGTATTCGTCGTTTGACTCGTCCTCTTCGCTATCCTCCTCATCTGATTCGTTGTCGGGCGCGGCGAGGAGGGCCATCGCATCGTCTGAGTGTGGTGAAGGCGCGTTCTGGTATGCTGGCGCTTCGTCGAGCAGGCTGAGCAGTCGTGACGGAGCGGCGGCGCTTTTGCCGTAGTGTAGCGCTCGCGTCAGTACGACCGTGTCGCGTGCGCGCGTAACGCCGACATAGAAGAGGCAGCGATCATCATCTCCGTCGGCATCCGCAGTGTCATCTACATGGAATCCCGGTGGCGCGGGATCCGGGCGGCGGTTGTTCCTCGTTGGAAACTGGCCTTGCGCAAGCCGGGGCAGATAGACCACAGGAAATTCGAGTCCTTTGCTGGCGTGGATAGTGAGAACCGCCACAGCATTTGGATCGCTCGCGGGCACGCTGATCTCTGCCTCTGCCAGCCGCAACGCGCCGAGGTAATGCAAGAAGCACGAGGCGGCGGACGCGCTCTCCGTATCCGCCGCTATGGCTGGTGTGCCAGCAGTGGTGGGCGCAACATCGGCATCGGGTGGAAGCTCCAGCGCATCGGCGGCGGGAAACGCTGAGGAAGGTACAGCCGCAGATATAGATGCCTGTGGAGCGGGAGCGCTGTGCCGAACGGCGCGAATGAGACGTGCGCGGAAATCCTCTTCGCGTGCCCATCGGGAATCAAAGCGCGCTGCCAGCCGCACCAGCTCGCCAAGCGCCGCCAGCGCGGCGCGCGCCTGGCCCGCATGCGCCAGGGCAGGACTCGGTATAAACATGCTGCTCATATTGGTAGGCAGCGGAAGGCCATCCGCGACGCAGGCCAGCGCCCATGCGTAACCTCTGGGGCGCAGCAGGAAGCTCGCTAACTGGTCGCTCACGCGCGGCCCATAGCGCAGCTTTGTTACTACGTTGGCGAGTGTACCCAGGCCCAATCGAGTCTCGTCCCGTATTTGCGCAATGCCCGCTAGACGTGCGGGCAGCGTCGCCAGCCCTCTGGGCATGGCCTCGTGCATGGCCACAGCTTCACGAATCAGCAGCGCATGCTCGCGTGGCCCTGGCGGCACATGACCCAGGTCTGCCAGTAGTGCGTCAACCCGTAGCAAGCCACGGCAATCGGGACCAGTGGCAAGGGCCAGCAGTGCCAGTATGTCCTTCACTTCGGGTCGTGCGAAGAAGTTGCCCTGCTGGCTCACGGGTATCTCGTTCTCTGCGAGCGCCGTCGCGAGCGCCGCTACCTGCTTATTGGAACGGCAGAGCACAGCCTGGTCACGGTATGATGTGCCTGCCGCATGCCGCTGGGCAATCGTCGCGGCGAGGCCCACGCCCTCGGCTGCGGCAGTGGGATACGCTTCGCAGCGCAGAACTGCTGGGTCTGCGATTGCGCTCCGTACAGGGACGAGTGCCACCGGTTGGGCCAGCGCGCTTGGGTCGGGTGCTAGTTCGGCCATGCGCGCGGCCATGGTGGATCCCATGGCGACAATGCCGGGCACCGAGCGATAGCAATAGCGCAATGTGTGGACGTGCAACGCGGGATAGTGCTGGCGCAAGAGGCTCAGATTCGCTGGTGACGCACCCCGCCAGCGATAGATGGACTGGTTACGGTCGCCGACAACCCATAGCCCTGCGCCGGTGTCGCCTGCGAGCAGCAGCAAAAGCTCACCGGCCGCGCGATTAGTATCCTGGAACTCATCCACGAGAATGTTGCGGTAGCGCTGGCGCACTTCGGCCAGTACGGCAGGGCGAGCATGCAACATCTCGACCGCGCGCTGAATCAAGCCACCGAAATCCACCAGTCCGCGACGATGCAAAGCGCGATCCCAGACGCCATAGGCTAGCGCACGTTCGTGTGCTTTGTCGATCTGGTCTTTAGAGTAGGTTCCCTCTGGAATCTCTTGCTTCGGCTTGTTCTTGCGCTTCGTTCCGGCGTTCGCGTCATGGAGTGGTTCTGGTGCGGACTGCATCGTCGCAACCAGCGCCAGGTAGCCATCGGGGGTGTGCAGTTCGTCACGTGCCCGTGAGAAGTCGTCCAGTAAGGTCGTGAGATGACGGGTGGGATTGCCGAGCGAGCGATAGAAGCGTAGCGGCAACTCAGCCAGCAAGTCTTCCATCAGCAGCAGCGCATCGGCCCTATCGAGGATGCGGAAGTCTGGGGTAAGCGGTGGCTCATCTGGGGCGTGGGGCGCCTGAGTCGCGAACTCGCGCAGGAGCGTTGCGGCGAGAGCGTGGATGGTCATGACAGGCATGCGTTCGCCGTGAAGGTCATGCAGCGAGAGCCGTTCGCGCATCTCACCCGCTGCGCGATTCGAGAAGGTGAGCGCCAGGATAGATTCAGGACGCTCACCGCATTCGAGCAGCAGATATGCCGCGCGACCCACGAGCGTTTTTGTCTTACCGGTGCCCGGCCCGGCCACAATCAGCGCAGGGCCAGATGTGCGCGCGGCGGCGCGTTGCGAGTCATCCAGCGCGGAGAGCAGCTCTGACGGTTCCCCTGGCATTGGCGCGCTGGTCTCGGCTGCGGGTGGGACGGTATCGGGTTTGAGTGCGGAGAGCACCGCATCCACCAGGCGCTGGCGCATGAGCGGCGTAGAAATGCCGAAGCGCCTGGCAAGCGTCACGGCATCGGACAGTGCGGATGCGGTGAAGCAGCGCCGCACCTCAGCGCAAGGGGCGAGCAATTCCGCGGCGAATGCGTTGGCCTCTAATTCACGACGAGCGCGCGGTGTGTATTCTTCGACGCGATGGGGTTCAATCCTTAGTCCGCTGGTATCGGGCGTCTCATTCACTTCGTCTTCTTCGCAGGCTTCCTCGCGCGCCGCCAGTTCCCCGCGATGCAATACGTAGTGCCCTAACTCGTGCGCAATGGCGAAAAGTTCTTGTTCTTGTGAAAGTCCCGCGCGCAGATGTATGACACCTTCTTGGGGGGTATCCCAGTCGAAGAGCTGAAGTCGCGCATATGCGCCGCCAAGGACACCATTAGTGGTGGCCTGCGGCGAAATCTCGATGCAACGCATCTCGCAGAGCAAGCGCAACACCACGCGGGCGTGGGGCACGTCATCCCAAGTACGCATCGCCAGTGCGTGCGACCGCAACGCGCGCGCGGCTTGCGCGATGACTTCCATACGCTCCATTAGCTCGCTGCCTCGCGAGCGATGATCTCAGCCCACTCGCGTTTCTGGTCGGGCGCGAGCATGCTGCTCTGGATAGCGCTGGCGAACGACTCCTGGCCGGGTTGCGGAGGTGAGTCGGCGTAGAAGAAGGCGTTCGCCTGAACGGGCTTGCCCAGATAGGCGCTGACGGCGTCTTCTGGCGCGTGCAGCGTCTCAGCCAGCCGTTTGACAAGTTCGCGGGGGATATCGCCAGGGGTGATCGCGCGTAAGTCGAGCTTGCCCACAATCGCCATGTTCAGGCCCACTGCCGCGCCGAGTTTCGACATAGTGAGTCCAACCGCTCTCGCGCTCCGGGCCAGACTGAGGATGCGTGTTTCCGCTGCTGGCGCAGATGCACTCTGGCGTGCGTTTGCCAGCACGCGCTGGGCAGCGGGCGAAAGTGCGGATGCGCGAGTCTCCTCAACAGGCGGGAGGTGGGCCGTCACCGCATGGAAGAACAGCGCGAACTCTATCAATTCGGCTGCATAGTCGGGATAGCGCCGTACATAGTCCTCGACATTGGGAGACTTGCCAGCATGGTATTCGTTTGTATATTGGGCGGTGATGCTATCCAATGTGTCTTCGCGTAGCGCCTGCTCACGTTGCTGATTCGCATTCAGGTTTCGATTTCGCTTAGCCATTGTTGCCCTCCTCGTCGCGGTAGCGCGCACGTAGGAATGCCATGATTCGTTTCAGACGATTGCGTACTGTTCTGCTATCCACTCCCAACAGCCGCGCGGCGTCATCTTGCGTCAAGTCGTCCCAGAACAGGAGTGCCAGAAGTTTTTGCTGCTCGGACGTCAATTCGGCAAGCAGCGCATCGAGATCTGCCGCTATCTCCACATTGGTATACGCATCGTCTGTGCTTGTGTCTGCTGGATCAGTGCCGGGCATATCATCATCGCCAGATTTCCGAGGACTAGAAAGACTCTGTGTCATGTCCTTGGGGATGCGTTCAGGCATATCTACCCCTGGCCGAACCCACTGCCCTTGTTTCTGCATGTAATCCCATGCCACATGTTGCTCTAGGCGTCGCAGGCTAGTGTGGAAGTGTACCTCGAAGAACTGGCGCAGAGGATTGCGCAGCGTCTCGAGCAGAGCAGTGTAGCCTTCTTGCTCCAGTTCTTCCGCCAACTCAGGAATCTGTCCGCTTCGAGAGCGATGGGCAATGTCACGCGACCACCTTGACATCTCTGTGGTCAAGGCTGAGAAGATGACCGTCACAATGCGGTTGGCTTCGGCCTCGGCCTGCGCCGCCAGCCGCTCGCGGAAGCATCTGACCAGTATCTCCACTGGCAGGAGGTCGCCTTCCTTACGCTCGATGGCGAGCCAGTAGTCCGCGCTGCCAGGGGGAGGCAACTGCTGGAAGAGAGCGTCCAGTTGAACTCGCCTGGCTGCGTGGGCATCTTCGTGGTGATCATCTCCCATGCCGAACTCCTTCTTGCCAGTGGTGATAGGTCTGGCGACACGCGGAGTTCCCGCGACCACGCGCGGAAAGCGGCATGCCGTCGTCACCAGTATAGGAGTCGGATAGGGAACGGTCAACACTAGCTCTTGAAACATCGCAAACCTCTCAATTGAGGATATCAGGGACAGCAGCGGTGCGCTGCGCTCATCACTGCCTTCGAAATACGGCGGCGCGGGTCAAAGTCGGAAAGGGCCGCCCGGCATTCTTACCGTTGACACTGCCGGTACCATAGCTGAGCCAGAGGTGTCGGCCCTGAATTCATGCATGTTAAGCGCATTGGAGTAGGAGTGATTACGCATGCTTCGCATCTCACGACATCTGTTGTTTCTCGCCATCTTTACCACGAGCATGCTGTTAATGGCATGCGGCAGCGCAACGGGCAGAGCATCCAGTACCCCGACATCAGCGGCGACGGCGACGGCGACGGCCACGACGCCCAGCGGCTGCGCTGCCGCTTCTGGTTTCGCTTCCGCAGGCGTGCCCAACCTGGGCGCACACTTCGGCGATGTGAGTTTTCCTTCGGGGGCGATCAGCTATAATACGACGACGCCAGAAACCAATGGCTTCCAATTCCGGCTGGTCCACACTTGTGTCGTGGGGTTGACGCCTGCCGCACTACGGAATTTTTACAACACGCACAGCACTAGCCAGGGGTGGAGTTTGACCGACACTGTGCCAGTGAATGGCGACCTCAGCACGGCCTGCCCCACTCCTGCCTATTGTTGGATAAAGAATGATGGGGTGATCCGGTTCCTGAATCTTGAGGATGTCGCATCGGCTGGTAGCGTGACCACATACACCCTACGGCTGATTATCGAGCCGCTAGCCAGCGGTGGTGCCCTGCTCAATCCCGGTGATACCTACGACTTCGATCCAACTGGCCCAGGCAGCGGCGCCAACGATCTGACCTGGACAGGCAGCCAGTTGACACTTGCCAGCGGCGTGACCTATCACGCGGTGGGTAGTGGCGCGTTCAATACGGTGGGTTATGCAGATGTCGCGGGTTACACCTACGGCGTGGGGCCAGTGCCAGGGAGCGCGCTGGCAGTGGGGGCGATCTTTGCGGTGCAGACCGGAGATCATCACTTTGTGAAGGTGCGAGTGGTGAATCATGCAGGCTCGCAACTGAACGTCGAAGCAGTGACCTATCCCTATACCTTTTAGCCGCGTCAGGTGGCCGTGCTTGCCGCCCACTTGGGGCACGCATTGACGTTCCTTGAACGCCCCTCGTACCATGTGACAGAGTACACGCATCGCCAGATCTAGGGGGATCTGGTGGCAGGTACTCTGGACCCGCGCAACAGCCGCGTGGAGCGGAGCGATGGAGGCGGCATGAGCGATAGCGATAGTGTACGCCCGGCCATACACACCGTCGGCATTATCTATCGTGAGCGATCAGCGGAGGCGAGTGCGCTGGCCCACACGCTGGCGGCGCGGATGTCTGCGGGTGGGCGGCGTGCGTGGCTCGCCGAACGCGAGGATGAAGCGGAGATCGTGGACCAGTTGGTGGGTACAGAGTTGGCGCTCGTACTTGGCGGCGATGGCACGATTTTGTCCGTTGCCCGGCTCTGCGCGCCGCTCCAGATTCCTATCCTGGGTGTCAACTTTGGGCGCGTCGGCTTCCTGACGGAACTGGAACCGTTGGAGGTCGAGGAAAAGCTGCCGCTCTATCTCAACGGCGATTACTGGGTGGACGAGCGCACGATGCTTCAGGCGGAGGTTGGGCACGATGGCGCGACAGAACACCTGATTGCGCTCAACGATGTGGTGCTGGCGCGTGGCGCTGAGCCACGAGTCATTCGCGTGAAGGTCTGGATTGACGGACATCTCTACAACACCACCGTCGCCGATGGCGTGATTGTCTCCACCGCGACCGGCTCCACAGCCTACAATCTGGCGGCAGGCGGCCCGATTCTCCATCCGCAGGTGCGCAGCAGCGTCCTCACACCACTCGCGCCGCATTTGGCCGCTGATCGCTCGCTGATTCTGGAGCCAAGCGCCGTTATCACGCTCGAAGTGGAGGAGCGCTCCGGAGCGGCGGTGCTCTCCGCCGATGGACAGATCAACCGCGACTTGGCGGTGGGCAGCCGTGTGGTTATTCGCGGCAACGCGCACATGACGCGCTTTTTGCGCCGCCGCCCGCCGACCTACTTCTATAGGATTCTGACGGCGAAACTGCGAGATAATCTCTAGTGGTCACTCTGGTTGTAGCGATGAGCGCTCAATGGGATATGGACAGCGATGTTGCTCGAACTCACCATCAATAATTTCGCCATCATTGATAGCCTGCGTCTCACCTTCGATCCGCATTTCAATGTCTTCACTGGCGAGACGGGCGCTGGCAAATCAATACTCATAGATGCTATCTCGGCGTTGGTGGGCGAGCGCACTGGCAGCGACGTGGTGCGGGCGGGCAGTGACCGTGCGCTGATCGAAGGTGTCTTCGATCTCGCTATGTTGGCGTCGGCTGGCAACGGCGCATCCGACCGTACCCAGAAGCGGCAGGCGCGAGATGAGGAGGAACGGGAAGAGACGGAGACACTTGCCGATGTGCTTGCAGACCTTGGTATCGCGCCAGAAGAGGATGGCGTGTTGATTCTCTCGCGCGAAATTCTGGCGAGCGGACGCGGCATTGCGCGGGTGAATCGGCGCGCTGTGCCAGTGTCGAGCTTGCAGCGCGTGGGACGCTTCCTGGTGGATATGCATGGCCAGAGCGCGCATCTGGAACTGCTACGGCCTGAGCAGCACGTCCACTATCTGGACCGCTATGCCGGAACAGTGGAGCTTCAGCGCCAGGTAGCCGAGCAGGTACTCCAGTTGCGGGCGACGCGCCGTGAGCTAGAACGTCTGCGTCAGGACGAACGCGAAATCGAGCGACAAATCGAGTTGCTGCGCTACCAGGTAGACGAGATTGAGGCGGCGCGGTTGCGTCCTGGTGAACTGGAAGACCTGGAGACCGAACGCAGGCGATTAGCCAACGCCGAACGTCTGGGAGAACTTTCCGCGCTAGCGCATGCCGCGCTTGCCGGCGATGGCGAGAGCGATACGCCGGGCGCGGTGGATCTGCTGGCGGGTGCGGCGCGCACATTGGGCGACCTGCTACGGCTAGATGATTCGCTGCACGAACACATGGAACCTTTAGAGCAGGCGTTGTATTTGGCGCAGGAAGTGGGCACGGCGCTGCGCGGTTATCAGGACGAACTGGCGGCGGACCCGGCGCGACAGGCAGAGGTGGAGGAGCGGCTCGACCTGCTGGCGAAGCTCCGTCGCAAGTATGGCGCAACGATTGAGGCGATGCTGGACTATGCGACACGCGCCGCGACTGAGCTGGATGAATTGACCCACCGTGAGGAGCGCGCGGAGGCGCTGGCGGAGGTGGAGCATGATCTGAAGGTACAGATCGGCGCACTGGCAGGGCGACTCTCGCGGCGGCGGAGCGAGGCGGCGGGGCAGTTAGCGGCAGCGATGGAGCGCGAGCTAGACGATCTGAATATGCGCCGGGCACGGGTGCTGGTACGAATTACGCAAGCGCCTGACCCGGAGGGTGTGCCCGCCGAGCTAGAGGGCGCGAGCGCGCCAGTGTTCTATTCGTTCACGGTAACGGGCATTGACCGCGTGGAGTTTCTCTTTGCACCGAACCCTGGTGAGCCACCAAAGCCACTGGCGCGCATCGCCTCTGGCGGCGAGACATCACGCCTGATGCTGGCGCTGAAAACGATTCTGGCGGCTGCCGATATTGTACCAGTGCTGATCTTCGATGAGATTGATAGCGGCATAAGCGGACGCAGCGGCCAGGTAGTAGCCGAGAAGCTGTGGCAACTTGGCCGTACACATCAAGTGCTCTGCGTAACCCATCTGGCGCAGATCGCGGCGCTGGGCGACCGCCACTATCGCGTAGCCAAAGCGAGCGATGACAATCGCACTTCAACGCGCGTGTCAACGCTGGCGGATGGCGAGCGAGTGGCCGAGGTGAGCCAGATGCTCGGCGGGGCGAACACGGCGGCGGCGCGCGCTAACGCGACGGAACTGCTTGCACGCGGCGCAGCGTGGAAGGCGGCCAGCGCGAGCAACGCGGCGCCCGCGCAGACTGCCTGAGCGCGTAGCACGGCATGCCAGTTGTGTGCTGCCAGCGAACGGCAGGACTTTTGCCCTGGCCCGCTCTGGTACGATTTGCCTGTCGCCAGTTGTGACGTATGCGACCGCTGAGCCGCTTGGAAAGTAGAGGGCGCACGCGTTCGCCTGCGCTGCACATCGCCTGGCTCTTTCGGCGCATGCTATACTATGCTATGTGCGGATGTGCTCAGCGTCGCGAGGCGAACAACGCGCCAGAGTCAACGAGAGTCACATGTGCGAAAGGAGCGCGTTTCTGGAGCCTACCGAGCTAGCGAAAACGCTCGTTGATGTCGCGGCGGATAAGAAGGCGATTGATATCGCGCTGCTGGATATTCGCGGGATTTCCGTGCTGGCGGATTACTTTGTGATCTGTACAGGCGCGAATTCACGGCAGATCAACGCCATTCTTTCGGCGATTGACGACAAGCTGGATGAATTGGACCTGCCCAGGCATAAGCGCGAGGGCGACCCTGAAAGTGGCTGGGTGCTGATTGACGCCGGGGACGTGATTGTCCACGTATTTGGTCCGATGGAGCGCGAGTTTTACCGGCTCGAACGGCTCTGGAGCGATGCTCCGACGGTGATGTACCTGCAATAAACGCAGCGAAGGGGTGTGACGGCAATGGCGACGTTACGGAATCGGTTCTTCGTCGAGGGGATTTTGCTGGGCGGGCTATGTGGCGTGGCGCTAGGCACCATTCTTGCCTTCCAGGTCAATAATGAACGTGTTGGCGCTGCGCGGCGCCTGTTGCAGCGCGCTGTGCGCCGCGAGCAGACAGTGCCTTTTGAGCTTATTCGTCAATAGGCAGTATCCGCGCTGTGACGCTGTTCTGGTGGCTGGCGTGGCGCGTGACCATACGCTTTTCCATACATTCTCGCACTCATCCCATCACCCGTGACACATGGTTCTTGCGTGTCACGGGTTACTTCATTTTGTGGCGGTACGCGCGAAGGAAGGTGGGTGTATGAGAGAATTTAGTGCGATTGCGCGCGACCCTGGCGCGTTTCAGCAACCCCTCACGCTCGACCAGATACGCGCCGTGTGTCTCCGTGCTTTCGATAGCGATGCGTTGCTCTCCGTCCGTGAACTCGGTGGCGGCAGTTTCAACACGGTGTACCTTGTGCGCGTGGCTGAGCGAGAGCCGGTAATTCTGCGGATTGCGCCACCGCCAGAGTGCGCGGTTCCCTGGCACGAGCACGCTTTGATGCGCCGAGAGCACAGCATTCAGCCATATCTTGCGCCCATCGCGCCATTGCTTCCTCAGACTCTTTTGGCCGACTTTACACATCAGGTGCTGCCGCGCGATTATCTCTTCCAGACGTTTCGCGCTGGTGAGCGTTGGGACCAGATTGCCGCCACTCTCACGGATGCGGAAGAAATGCGCGTGGCGGCAATTGGCGCACATTGCGAAGTCTATCCATCAGGTTGAAGGACCAGCCTTTGGGTATCCCTATCCCGGTCAGCAATTCCCTACGTGGAGCGCCACGGTACTTGCCTGGCTCGCATGGTGTGGCGACGATGTAGATGCCACCGGAGCCGATGCGACCGAGATCCGTGCCTTTGGCGCGCTCGCAGGTGAGCATGCGAACGTACTTGATGAGATTCGTGTTCCGCGCCTGCTGCATGGCGATCTGTGGCCTTTCAACGTGCTGATCCAGCGCGACGCGGATGGGCCGAACATCGTGGCGGTGCTGGATAACGACCGCCTCTCGTGGGGCGATCCGCTCGCTGACTGGACATTTCACCTGCTGCCGCGCAAGGCGTCCGCAACGGCTCGCGCTGCATTCTGGGACGCCTACGGCCATCCTTCACAGACCGCGAGCGCGCGATTCCGCGACCTGGTCTACGAAGGGTTGCACGCGGGAAATGTGCTTGCCGACGTGAAACGCAGGCGGCGAGATGATCTCGTGCCCGCGGTTCAGGAGAGCTTGCACACGGTGGCAGTGTCGCTCATGTCGCATGTCTCCACTCTCTGAAAGGTCGTTGTCAGAACGCCAAGGATTGGCTTCTGGCCGGAGAGCAACACTGATGTGAAGGAATATTGTCCGGCATAAGACATGCCAACTACAGCCATACGTCCCCTTGGTGATGAATTTCTTCGCGGGCGAGTGCTATGCTGTGGTCTATGTGTGCAACGCAGATGTTCCCGCTGTACGTAGATGTACGTAGTGTGTGCTATGCTGACACGCGCCGTGAGAATTCATAGTCGTGGCTTGCGAGAATGCGCGCCATGTGCATCAATGGCACACATTGCGGCATATGCACTACGTAGAAGAAGTGGGATCGCGGTGAAAGCGTCCCAATAGTTGAATGACAAACGATGGCTGGCGCACGTTCTTCGCGAGCAGAGAAGGCTTTTGGCTCGCTGGAGCCGGTAGCGCTATTGCGCAATGAAAGTGGACCGCAGGATGGCGAAAAATCTGGTGATTGTCGAATCGCCTGCTAAGGCGAAGACGATAGAGAAGTTTCTCGGCAGCGATTTCGAGGTGCGTGCCTCGATGGGCCATATTCTGGACCTGCCCAAAAAGGGCATTGGTGTGGATACCCGCAAAGATTTCGCGCCGAAGTATGTGGTGATCGAAAAGAAAGATCACTTGATTCAAGATTTGAAGACCGCGAGCAAAAAAGCTGATGTCGTCTACCTCGCGCCCGACCCAGACCGCGAGGGCGAATTCATCGCGTGGTCGCTCAAGAAGTTGCTGGGGCTGCGCCAGCCGCGCCGTGCGGTCTTCAACGAAATTACGAAGAAGGCGGTGCAGGACGCCATCGCTCACCCGCGCAGCATTGATGAGGATCTCTTCAATGCACAGCAGGCCCGCCGCGTGCTCGACCGGCTTGTCGGCTACAAGATCAGCCCTTTGCTCTGGCGGCGGGTGCAGTCTGGCACCAGCGCTGGGCGCGTGCAGTCCGTCGCGTTGCGGCTGATCTGCGAGCGTGAGGCAGAGATTCGCGCGTTCGTGCCTGAAGAATACTGGACGATTATCGCGACACTGAGCCAGTCCGGGCAGAGGGCCACGTTTGAAGCGCAGCTTGTTGGGCAGCGCGATGGCGTCAGCGCGGACGATGTGGAGACGGAAGAGGACGCACAGAGCGACAGCGTCGAGGGGCGCGGAGCGCCCGCGCGTGGCAAGTTCCGTGTCACGTCGGGAGAGCAGGCGCAGGCAATTCTGCGCGCGCTGGATGGTGCGACCTATCGTGTGTTGCGGGTTGCGCGCAAAGATGTGCGGCGGCAACCATTCTTGCCGTACAACACCAGTTCGATGCAGCAAGACGCATCGGTGCGGCTGCGCTTCAAGCCAAAGAAGACGATGAGCCTGGCGCAGGGCTTGTACGAGGGTATCGAGCTTGGCGCGGCTGGGCATCAGGGTCTGATCACCTACATGCGTACCGACTCCACCCGCGTCTCCACCGAGGCGCAGTCGGCGGTCAAGCACTATATCGAACAGAGTTTTGGCAAGGAGTACGTTGGCGCGGGGCGAACGGCGAAGGCCAAGGCCAACGTGCAGGACGCCCATGAGGCGGTGCGCCCGACCGATGTCAATCTGACGCCAGACCAAGTCAAGCCGTATCTCAGCGCCGACCAATTCAAACTCTATCAGTTGATTTGGCGGCGGTTCGTCGCGGCGTTCATGGCGCCGGCAGTCTTTGATACCGTGCGTGTGGATATTGGCGCGGGCGAGTATCTCTTCCGGGCGAATGGCTCAGTGGTCAAGTTTATGGGGTTCTACGCGGTCTGGCCGCGTGAAGACGATGGCACAACACTGCCATCACTCAGCGATGGCGAGCCGCTGGATCTGCACAAACTCACTCCTGGGCAGCACTTCACACAGCCTCCCGCGCGCTACAACGAGGCGAGTCTGATCAAGGAGCTGGAAGAGCGTGGCATCGGGCGGCCAAGCACCTACGTGAGCATCGTCAGCACGGTGCAGGATCGTGGCTATGTGGAGCAGCAGGAGCGCAGGTTCGTGCCCACATGGCTTGGCGAGACAGTCAACGAGCTGATGATCAAGCACTTCACGGACATTGTGGATGTCAACTTTACCGCCGACATGGAGCGCAAGCTGGATGAGGTCGAAGAGGGTGAGCGCGAATGGACGGCCTTCCTCAAAGACTTCTACGGCGCCCTAAAGGCTGACCTGACCCGTGCTGAGACGGAGATGGACCGCGTGCAGCAGCCGGTCGAGGAGGCGAATGAGGCGTGCCCGCAGTGCGGCAAGCCGCTGTTGATCCGCACGGGGCGCTTTGGGCGCTTTATCTCGTGCTCAGGGTTTCCGGAGTGCGATTTCAAGAAGCCGTTCATGATTAAGACGGGCGCGATTTGCCCCGAATGTGGCGGTGATCTGGTCGAGCGGAAGTCGCGCAAGTCGGCCAAGGTGTTCTATGGCTGCGCGAATTATCCCACCTGCTCGTTCGCCGTCTGGGATCGCCCGCTGCCGGAGCCATGCCCGGAGTGCGGCGGTCTGCTGACGTTGGGCAATGGCAAGACCGAGGCGGCCTGCGAAAAGTGTGGCGCGCTGGTGCGTGGGGCGCTTGAGGGCGAGCCAGAGGTCGTTGGGCATCGTGATCCGGCGGCGCTGGCGGCGCGTGCGACGGCTGCCGCCCGCCGGACTGCCGCGCGCGCCAAAGCCGAGAGCAACGGCACAAGCGGCAGTGTACGCCGCACTGCGAAGAGCGCCACCGCGCGCAAAACGACGACCGCGCCCAAAACCGCCACCACACGCAAGACAACGGCAAAGCGAGCGACAACCTCCACGACGGCGCGATCCAGTGGCAGACGGACAGCAGCCAGCGTGGACGCGAGCGCCTGATCTGTGCGCGATGTGAGCCGCATGTGAGTTCTGTGCGTAGAATGATACGAGAGTGATACGAGAGAAGGCGCGCGCTCAGCGTTTTGTAGCGCCGCGTATACTTCAATAGAAGGCATGTATGACGCAACGAGTGACTGGCGAGATGCACGCGACGACGATTCTGGCGGTGCGTCGCGGCAGTGATGTCGCTATGGCAGGGGATGGCCAGGTGACGGTGGGCGATGTGGTAATGAAACACAACGCCCGCAAGATCCGCCGCCTGGCGAACGGCCGTGTCATCGCAGGATTCGCCGGTTCAACTGCTGACGCTCTGACGCTGTTCGATAAGTTCGAGAGCATGGTAGAGCGTTTTCAAGGGAATCTGCGGCGTGCGGCGGTCGAACTGACGAAAGACTGGCGCACTGATAAATACCTGCGCCGACTGGAGGCGATGCTGCTGGTGGTCAGCCGTGAAGAGCTATTCGTGCTTACGGGTGATGGCGATGTCATCGAGCCGGATGACGGAGTGGCGGCGATTGGCTCTGGAGGCTCCTACGCGCAGGCAGCGGCGCGTGCGCTGGTGGAGTATACTGAACTTCCGGCACGGGAGATTGCGCGGGCGGCGATGCGTATCGCGGCTTCTATGTGCATCTATACCAATGACAGAATCCTTTTATTCACGCTCGATGATGAAGCTGGCGCATCTGGCGGCAGCGAGGCGACGGTTCCGGCGTCGGTGGACGCGGGGCCGCACTCGTGACGCGGGGTGAGAGCGCGGTGCTTGGTCAGAGGGCGAGGAGAGTATGTACTATGAAGGACCTGACTCCCCAACAGATCGTCAGGGAGCTGGACCGCTATATTGTGGGGCAGGTCGAGGCGAAGCGAGTCGTGGCGGTGGCGCTACGCAATCGTTTTCGCCGATTGTCGTTGCCTGCTGACGTGCAGGCGGAGATCACTCCCAAGAATATCTTGATGATTGGGCCGACAGGCGTGGGCAAGACGGAAATTGCGCGGCGGTTGGCAAAGCTGGCTGATGCGCCATTCGTGAAGGTCGAGGCGACGAAGTTTACGCAGGTTGGCTATGTTGGGCGGGATGTGGAATCCATTCTCCGTGATCTGATGGACGTGGCGATTGGCATGGCCCATGACGAGCGCGCCAACCAAGTGCGCGAGAAAGCAGCGGCACGCGCGGAGCTACGCATTCTCGACCTGCTCACTGATAAGATGTTGGCTGACGAGACGCCTCCCTCGGCGACGCGCGAAAAGGCGGCTGCGAAGTCATCACGCAAGACCGGGGGCGCGTCTTCGCTGGCAGTGCCGGTTGCCGCATCGTCGGCGACGGTGGGTAAGCCTGCGGCGCCCGTGCCCGCGCGCCGCAAGCGCCAGCAGACACAGAAGTTGGTGGCGGAGCAATTGGCGCGGCAAGAGCTTGAAGAGCAGATGATCGAGATCGAGTTGGACCCAGAGGAAGGCTTTTCCTCGGTCTTCGAGTTCGTGGCGGGGATGTCGTCAGAAGATCTGGGTGATGGCTTCCAGGAGTTCTTGAATACGATGCCAAGTGGACGGCGCCGGAGTAAGCTGGTGTCGGTGAAAGAGGCGCGGCGGCTGCTGACGCAGGAGGAAGCCAACCGGCTGATTGACTTCGATGCGGTGATCGAACAGGCGACGCAGCGCGTCGAGCAGGCGGGTGTCGTGTTTCTGGACGAGATTGACAAGGTGGTGGGCAGCAAGGTGGATATGGGGCCGGATGTCTCTGGCGAAGGGGTGCAGCGCGACCTGCTGCCCATCGTCGAAGGCTCAACCGTGATGACGCGCTTTGGCCCGATCAAGACGGACCATATTCTCTGGATTGCGGCAGGCGCGTTCCACCATGCCAAGCCGTCTGATCTCATCCCTGAGCTACAGGGGCGCTTGCCGCTGCGTGTGGAACTTGCGTCGCTCGCCGAGGCGGATTACCACCGCATCTTGACGCAACCGGAGAATGCGCTCACACGCCAGTATGAGGCGCTGCTGGGGGTGGAGCAGGTGGCGCTGACCTTCACCGAGGACGGCCTGACGGAGATCGCGCGCTGCGCGTTCCAGATGAACGAGCGTGTCGAGAACATCGGGGCGCGGCGTTTGCAGACGATCATGGAGAAGGTGCTGGAAGAGGTCTCGTTCAACGCGCCGGAGATGGCGGGCCAGACGGTAACGGTGGATGCCGCCTTCGTGCGGGGTCGCCTGGAATCGCTGATGAAAGACGAAGACCTCAGCCGCTATATCCTCTGAAGCATGTCTGAGATGAGCCACTGGCCGCACACCTATGGCTCATCTTTCGTACATACGGCCTGGCGCCCATATTCCCGTGGCGACATGGCACATCCCGCTTGACGAGTTGGCGGCGGATGCGATACACTAGGCAACGTCGCGAGCGCAACGCCCGCGCCAGCCGGTGTAGCTCAGGGGCAGAGCAGCTGTTTCGTAAACAGCAGGTCATGGGTTCGAATCCCCTCACCGGCTCCACAATGAAAGCCAGAATTGAAGCGGCCTGAGCGAGTGAAGCTTGGGCCGCTTTCGTCTAGATTCGGGCGTTCTGCATGATGGCTTTGTAACTGGTGCTTACAGCAACTTCGCGATCTACCCCATGCAATCGCCGCCCGCGCGGGGCTACGTGGCGGGCGGCAGCATGCCCGAACTGCCCCTGCCACCGTCGCTACCAGGGCAATTATCGTATGAGCGGGAAGAGCGTGGCGCGGGCGAGGAGAGCGCACGGCATGGTGAGTCTATCTCCATTGCCCTGAGACAGCTCTCATAGACGACATAGATGTCATAGGCGTCCATATCCTCAGGGATGGTCCTCTATGGCATCTATGGCATCTCTGCGGCTTTCGGCAGGCTCGTCACACATACTCCTTGTCAAATTAGAATATGTGTTCTATAATTGTCATCAAGCTCGCGGTGGCACGCATATCCGGCAGGGGTCCGGCGGCGGTTGGGCGAGCGATGTAGTGATGTGGTGAGCCTGAGTAAGGCGCCATGCGGTTCCGCGAGATACATGCGGAGCGGTCATGGCGTCGCCGTGTCTGTCTCCTCGGAACGCATGGAAACAATGCAAACCGGCGCACAGCCGAGGAGGCAGCAGATGGCGAGTCAGAAGGATGCGTACAAGTGGTGGCTTCCCGATTCATTGGCTCATGGTGAGACCAGAGACGGAATCAGCGAAAGTAATGAAGCGCGAGATGAGGAAACCTTGCCAGAAGGCAGTCTCTGGCTTTCGCGCTTGCAGCCCGAAAAGCACGAGTGGCTCTGGCCTGGGCGTATCCCGATGGGCGCGATTACTATCCTGGATGGCGACCCTGGGCTGGGCAAATCGCTGGTGGCACTGGACCTGATCGCGCGTGTGTGACGACCGGCAGGGACATGCCAGATGGAGCGCCTGGTCGTATCGAGGGGAGTCGGCGCGCGGCGCTGCTGGCGGCTGAAGACGATCTGACGACGACCATTTTGCCGCGACTGGCGGTGGCTGGCGCTGAAATGAGCCGGGTGGCCGCGATGCGCGCGATTGAAATCTACGATGAGAAGAAGGATCTCGTAGTGGGGTATCGTCCTGTCGTGCTACCCCGTGATATTCGCGACTTGAGCTTTTTTATCATGGAAACCTGGGCCGATCTGGTGGTGATTGATCCACTGTCGGCGTACCTCGATCCAAATGTGAACACCTGGCGCGATAGCGATGTGCGCGCTGCGCTTATGCCACTGGCCCAGGCAGCGAAGGAGAGGAACACCGCGATTCTCTGCATGCGACATCTCAACAAGAGCAGCGGCGCGAACGCACTCTACCGGGGTAGTGGCTCGATTGGCATCATCGGACTGGCGCGCTCTGGTCTGCTGGTGGCCAAATCACCCGACGACCCAGAGCACGAACGCATCCTGGCCAGCACCAAGAGCAACCTCGGCCCGCCGATGCCCTCGCTGCGCTACCGTGTCACTCTACGAGCGATGATCCCTACTCCCAGGCAGTGTGGATTGAATGGCTTGGCCCCAGCGCGTATACCGCGACCTCGTTGCTCAGCGAAGCCAGCAGCGCCGCGCAGGCTGAAGCCCCGGTGGTGGATGAGGCAGTGGAGTTCTTGCGCGAGGCGCTCGGCGGTGGGCCACGTCCCGTGCTGGAGGTGGAGCATGAGGCGCGTCTCGAATCCCTCAACGCCAGCGCGCTCAAACGTGCATGTGCGCGGCTGCGCGTGCGCAAGGCTCGCGAGGGATTTGGCCCCGGCGGGCGCTGGATGTGGTCATTGCCCACTGCTCCATCGGAACCGGCAACCACATCACAAGAAAACATGGCAGCGCCAGCGCAGGAGCCTCCATCCCAAGCATAGAAGCCATAGAAGCCATAGAAGCCATAGATGTCATAGGAGACTATCCTCAGGGATAGGCGTGTCTATGGCACCTTTGGCATGGACGTGTACGGCATCTAGAGTCTGAGGTTTGGCTCAGCCGAATGACCGATACCCGCAGCGGATCTATGTCGTAGAATGTGGCCGCGCGGGAAAACACGATGCCCGCGCAACAAACCGAATACCTGGGAACCGATACGAGACATGTGAGGAGGCGGACGCCATGGCGACAACGCAAGACCCCAATGAAGTGCTGGTGGTGCTGTTTCAGGGCGCGGGCCGCGCGGCAGAGGCGCTCGGCAATCTGCGGCAGCTCAACAAAGAGCATCTGATCCATCTGAAGAACGCGGCGGTGATTACCCGCGACGCCAGCGGCAAGGTTGCGATCCACGAGACACACGACTTCGACGCAAAGCAAGGCGCAGTGGCGGGTGCGGTGGCGGGCGGACTGCTTGGCCTGCTGCGCGGCAACGCCGTGGAGGGCGCGCTGCTGGGCGCGGGCGCGGGCTTCGTCGGCAGCAAAGTGATAGACCTGGGCTTCAAAGACGACTACCTGAAGGAGCTATCCTCCAGCCTCACGCCCGATAGCTCGGCCATCGTCGCGGTGGTCACGTTCGAGCATGCCGATCAGGCCATCGCCGAACTGAACATCCATGGCGGGCGCATCCTGCGCGAGACCCTGCCAGACGACGTGGCGCAAAAACTGAACGCGGCAACTCAGGGCTAAATCCGTTGCCACTCCCAGCGATGCCCTATCCGCTGGTCAGTTACGATGAAAGAGCCAGGCACGAACTGCCTGGCTCTTTCGTTCTCTCCGCTGGCGCAGAGGTTAGCCGATACTACAGGAAATAGCTGGCCTTGCGCGCCGGTTGGGCGGACGCATGCCCGGACGTGACGCCGGTGTGGACATTGTGTGTGGTGGGGGCGGCGCTGCCAGTGCAGGTGAGGTTGCCGCTCTCCGAGACGCCGATGGTCTGCGTGTCGTCAATCGCGAACAGATACGGCGGCGGTGTGGCAGCCGGAGCATAGCCCACGCCGCAGATGTTGTTGTTGTTCAGCACGTCGCCGTTGCCCTGGTCCGAGATGCCAGCCTGATAGCCCTGGCCGACCACACCGTAGCCCGACGTGTTGGTGATTGCGTCGTTGTCGAGGATGTTGCGGTTGGCGTTGATGTGCGTGGTCGTCGCGGGTGGCGTGCAGTAGGCGGGGCTGGCGGATGAGCTGTCGCCCTGAGAAATGTAGACACCCACATCGCTGCCGATGACCACATTCTTCGAGATCGTGATGTTGGTGGAGAGATCATAGGGGCCGTAGCAGGCGCCGCCGAAGACCAGGATGCCGCCAGCGGCGGTGAGGCCCGGGCCAGTGTAGGAGACGCCCGACACCAGATTGCTGGTGATCGTGCCAGTCGCGCCACCGCCCAACTCAATCCCGTTCTGGGCGATGTAGTCCACCGGGCCGTTGCCGATGACGGTGTTATGGGTGATCGTCGCCGAATCGCCGTTGCCGGTGACCGCGATGCCGTTCTTCTGGAAATACCAGATCAGGTTATTATTGATTGAGCCATGCGCGCCGGAGCCATAGGTGAAGTAGATGCCGACACCATGCTGATCGCCATTGAAGGGGTTCTCGCCGATGTCATGGATGCGCGAATACTTCACTGTCACCGTGCCGCCGTCATTGACGACGCCAAAGTAGTTCGCGCCGAAGATTTCCGCGCCGTTGACGGTGCCAGTATGTCCAGCGCCATAGTAGACGCCGATGTTGCAACCACCCGCGTTCACCTTGCCGCCGACCCCCTTCGTGGGATTGACGATGGCGGCGGTCATGTTGATGCCGTCGCGGATGTAGCCCGTCGGCTTGCAGATGGCGCTGGCGTGCGCCCCACGCGCTGGCAGGATGGTCGCGGCGACGACTCCGGCGGCGACGAGCGCTGCTACCACTGGAATGAGTACGCCTAGAAGATAGAGCCGTTTTCGCACTGTCGGGTGCCCTTTCCGTGTGTCCGCGCCTGTGTGGTTGCGCGCGACACGAATCAGAGGCGCGCGGGAAGCGTTCCCGTCCTCCCGCATCGTCCATTTCTTTGGGCGCATCCTGGCTGTTGCTACTCTGACAAGTAGAGCGGCACGAGAGTGCATAACAGTGCATCTGGTGTGTACTCTCTGCAAGTAGAACGCACAACGCGCTTGTTCGTCACTCTGAGTTTGCTCAAGTCTGGCTATGACTTCCTACTGTTCTCCGAACCGTCTATCTCCGATTTATTGATGGTTCTTCGTGATTGCACAGCGTGGCGGCATTCATCACGGAACGAAGTGAATAATTGCAGTATGGGGGCGATATCGCTTTGTTGGCGAGCAGGGCAGAGGACTCTCGCGAAAAAACAACGGCCCCTTCCCCGTGAAAGGAAAAGGGCCGCGTCGAATTACGTCTGGTCGTTCTGCCGGTGCCTAGCTCATGCGGTCCAGGCGGGCCTTGAGGGCGGTGTGCTGCTGGGCGACGCCGTCAGGCAGGTGGTCGCCAAACTGCGCGAAGAACTTGCCCTGATCGGCCCACTCATGTTCCCAGTCGCCGCGCTCAATGTGCAGGAGCTGGCTAACCGTCTCAGGGGAGAGGTTAAGGCCGTCGAGGTTGAGCGCATCGGGGGTGGGGATATAGCCGATGGCGGACTCGGCGGCTCCTGCTGTGCCGTGGATGCGCCCGTGCATCCATTGCAGCACGCGCACGTTGTCGCCGAAGCCGGGCCAGAGGAACTTGCCGTCGGCGTCTTTGCGGAACCAGTTGACGTGGAAGATGGCGGGTGGGTTGGTGAGACGCTTGCCCATGTCGAGCCAGTGCTGCCAGTAGTCGCCCATGTTGTAGCCGCAGAACGGCAGCATTGCCATGGGGTCGCGGCGGGTAACGCCAACCGCGCCACTGGCGGCGGCGGTGGTTTCGGAACCCATGCCCGCGCCGACGAAGACGCCATGCTGCCAGTCGAACGCCTGATAGACCAGCGGAGCGACACGGGCGCGACGGCCACCGAAGATGAAGGCAGAGATGGGCACGCCCACGGGGTCTTCCCAATGCGAGGAGATGGAGGGGCACTGGCTGGCGGGGGCGGTGAAGCGCGAGTTGGGGTGCGCGACGGGTTCTTTCGGTTCGCTCTCGAAAGGGACGCCGTGCCAGTTGATGGTGCCTGCCGGGGCGTTCTTCACCTCGGGGTCAATGCCTTCCCACCAAGGCAGGCCGTCGGGGGTCAGGCCAGTGTTGGTGAAGATAGAGTTCTTCGCGAGCGCGGCCATGGCGTTGGGATTGGTTTTGACGTTGGTGCCAGGGGCGACGCCGAAGAAGCCGTTTTCAGGGTTGACGGCCCATAGGCGTCCGTCGTCGCCGATGCGCATCCAGGCGATGTCGTCGCCAACGGTCCAGACCTTCCAACCTTGTTCGGCGAGCGGCGAGACGAGCATGGCGAGGTTGGTCTTGCCGCAGGCGCTGGGGAAGGCGCCACCCATGTAGGTGACGTTGCCGGAGGGATCTTCGAGGCCCAGGATGAGCATATGTTCGGCCATCCAGCCTTCTTTACGGCCCATCCAACTGGCGAGGCGCAACGAGAGGCATTTCTTGCCAAGCAGCGCGTTGCCGCCATAGCCAGAGCCGATGCTCCAGATGAGATTTTCTTCGGGGAAGTGCAGGATGAAGCGATGTTCGGGGCTGAGATCGCCAGTGGAGTGGAGGCCAGGGACGAATTCCCCACCGTTCTTGGCGAGATGATCGAGGGCGATCTGGCCCATGCGCGTGGTGATGCGCAGGTTGGCGACGACGTAGGCGCTATCGGTGATTTCGACGCCGACTTTGGCATGTGGCGAGCCAGCGGGACCCATCAGGTAGGGCACGACGTACATTGTGCGGCCACGCATGCAGCCTTCGAAGAGCGGGCGCACTTTGGCTTTGGCTTCGCTGGGAGACATCCAGTAGTTGGTGGGTCCGGCGTCCTCTTTGCGCTCGGTGCAGATGAAGGTGAGGTGTTCGGTGCGGGCGACATCGGAGCGGCTGCTGCGGTGGAGATAGCTGTTGGGGTAGGCGCGCTCGTTGACGCGCTCGACAACGCCGGTGCGTAGCATCTCGGCGACGAGTTCCGCATATTCTTGCTCAGAGCCGTTGATCCATACGATGCGGTCAGGGCGAGTGAGTCGCGCGCACTCTTCGACCCAGGCTTCGAGGGCCGGTGTACCAGGCATAGGGAAAATCTCCTCATCATTGATCGGGCGGCACGTCGCGCCGGTGCGGTGTGTCGCGTGGTGGCGGGGTGTGGCCATTATACAGGATTTCATCATATCACGACGCTGAAACCCATTTGATACCATACCATCGCTGTTCGCAACGCCGCTAGGTTTGTTGTGGCCGTGGCCGATGTGCCTGCGCATACCAATTGCCGATGCTGTCGATTTTGCGATTGACCGCGAAGGGCGAAGATGGTGGTGGGGCGAGTTCGTAGCATGACTGCCACGGGTAATCCTGGAGCAGCGATGCAGCGAACAGTGAGGCAATTGCCGATTCCGCCGATTTTCGCGCAATGAAAGATAGGAAGATCGGCCCACCAGCAGAGGCCAACAGGGCTGCTTGTAGGCGTAGTGTACGATATGGGTGGCGAGAATGGAAGAGCGGCACGTTCGCGGCCACGAAGGGCCGGTGCATATGCGCGAGGAGTATAGCGAGATGAGCGACCACGCGGACGGGACGACAGCGGATTTTGCGTATACGCTGGAAGATGGCTATCGGCTGGAGCGGGTGCTGGGCGGGCTGACGTTTCCGACGAGCATGACGTTCGATGAGCAGGGGCGGGTGTATGTGGTGGATGGCGGGTTCGCCTACGGGCCGACGATTACACCCGCGCGGATTCTGCGGTTGCCAGCGGACTGGCAGCCAGGGGAGAACGGCGCGGCTGACGCGATGGATGTGGCGGAGGTGGTCTGCGGCGAGGGATTGCTGGGTCCGGTGACGGGCGTGGCGTTTTATGAGGGGCGGCTGTATGTGGCGCATCGCGGGCGGGTCTCGGTGGTGGGCGCGGGCGGGGAGTTGCGCGATGTGCTGACGGGGCTGCCAAGCCAGGGTGACTATCAGAACAATAAGCTGGCGTTTGGTCCCGATGGCAAGCTGTATTTCGGGCAGGGGACGGCGACGAACTCCGGCGTGGTGGGATGGGATAATCATCGCTATGGTTGGCTGCGGCGCAATCCGGGGTTCTGTGATATTCCGGCGCAGGATGTGACGCTGGTGGGGCAGAACTTCACGACGCCGAATCCGCTGAGCGAGACGGGCGAGCTGGTGACGACGGGCGCGTATTCGCCGTTCGGCACGCCCACGGTGGCGGGGCAGGTGGTGCGCGGGGCGCTGCCCTGCACGGGCGCGGTGATGCGTTGCGAGCCGGATGGCTCGAACCTGGAGTTGGTGGCGTGGGGGCTGCGGAATCCGTTCGGGATCTGCTTCGATGCGGCGGGGCGGCTGCTGGTGACGGAGGACGGACCAGAGGTGCGCGGCAGCCGTCCCATCGGCAATGGCGCGCCGGATAATCTGTATGAGGTGCGCGTGGGCGATTATTTCGGCTGGCCAGACTATTACGGCGGGATGCCGGTGAGCGACCCATCGCTGGACCCGACAACTGAGGCGAAGGGCGAGGGGCTAGGTGATCCGGGGCTGCTGATCGCCAAGCCAGAGCCACTGCTACGCGATGCGCCACCGATCACGCGGCAGCCGCTGGCGCGCTTCACGCCACACTCGACGCCAGGTGGGTTCGATCTCGCGCGGAGCGAGCGCTTCGGCTATACTGGTGATGCGTTCGTGTCGCTCTTCGGCGACATCAGCCCGTTCGCCAGCGGCGGGGTGCAGTTACGCGCGGGGCATGGCGTGGTGCGGGTGGATCTGGCCAGCGGCAAAATTCATCCGTTCTTGCTGGCGGCGCCGTTGGAAGTGGAGGGCGATGACCCGCACGGGCTGGATGCGTTCCGTCCGGTGGATGCGCGTTTCGATCCGAGCGGCGAAGCGCTCTACGTGGTAGATTTTGGCACAGTGGAGTTGACGATGCGCGATTCACGGGTACACCCTGGCAGTGGTGGCCTGTGGCGCATCAGACGGGCGTAATCCTCGGTCATTGGAGATTGGTAGCGCGAAGAGACGAGACAGCAGGCGGGAGAAGAAGACGATGGCGGACGAGACGAGCGGGCGCAAGTCGGTGCGTGAATTGGTGGAGGCGATGCGATCGGGCAAGCTGACGCGGCGCGAGCTGATGGTGGGGCTGTCGGCGTTGGGGCTGACGGCGGCGGGGACGGCGGCCATTGTGGCAGTGGCGACGCGACCGAGCACCCTTGCGCCAGAGCATCATTTGCAGTTGCACGACCAGCACATCACCAAGCAGATGAAGGGCGATGTGCCGCACATGATGGGCGATTACGCCGAAAATGCGGTGGTGGACGACCCGCTATTCGCGCAGCCGTTTGTGGGGCGCGAGGCGATTGCGGCGCGCTACGCGGCTGAGGTGGCGAGTGTGCCGGACCGCTCGCTGCGGATTGTCAACAGGACGGTATCGGGTGACCAGTTGATCGTGGAGTGGGAGGCGACGGGCACCCACCAGACGCCGTTCCTTGGCATCGGCGGCAATGGGCAGGCCTATCGCTTGACGGGGGTGACGGTGGTCACGCGGCGCGATGGGCTGATCGTGCGCGAGTCGCATTACTTCGATACGGCGCATTTGCGCGGGCAAATTGAGGGATGAGGAGCGAATAGGCATGCTCGGCAAGGTGAGGCAGTTGTGGAAGAAACTCTTGATTCGTCGCTTGCGTCGCGCGGGCATGCGTATCTCGCCTGACTGCCGCATCATTGGCCGGCGGACGGTATGGGGCAGTGAACCGTATCTGATCGAGATTGGCAAGCACGTCACCATCTCCAATGATTGCATCTTCGTGACGCATGACGGCGGGACGTGGGTGTTTCGTGATCGGCCAGAGTTTCGGGGGGTGGCGCGATTCGGCACGATCCGCATCCTCGACAACTGCTTCATCGGCGCGCGCACAATCATACTGCCGGGCGTCACGATTGGACCCAACGCGGTGGTCGGCGCTGGCTCGGTGGTGCGGAAGGATGTGCCGCCAGGGGAGGTGCATGCGGGGAATCCGGCGCGTTTCATCACGACGGTGGAAGATTATGCGGAGCGCAGCCGCGAGCGGTCGCCTCACCTAGACTGGCACGGCAGCGAGAAGCGCAAGCGCGCGATGCTCGAAGCAACGTTTTGGGGCAAGGGTTAGCGGGCGGTTGAAACCGCGCCTGCATAGCCTCCGGACGCAAAACCCGCCTGCGCGGGTTGGAAAGAGAGCGAGCATCAGGGTAGGGCGACGCGCTCGGTTCCATCAGAGTCGGCGGTGATGCGGGCGAGGCCGTCGCGGGCCAGGCCGGTGAGCAGGGCGCGCAGCCATGGCAGGTCGTCAGGAGTGAAGTTGTCTTTGACGCGGGGGCCAAGGTCGGAGAGAGAAAGCGTCTCGCCAGGAGGGAGCGCGCGCAGTGCCTCGACGGCGCGGCCACGGAAGTAGCGCGAGGTGGTGGTGAAGGGCTGAGATGGCTTGGGGCGCGTAGTGCGGCGGGTGGGAGATGGCGGTGGCTCGCCGAGAGTGTAGGGCGCGCGGGTTTCTGCGATCATGCGTAAGTCATCGGCGGTATCTGTGTTTGTGGGCGTAGCGGGTGCTTTGGAATCGGCTGCGCGTCCGTCGCGGAGGCGGGCGAGAGCCTCGCCGGAGGGGAAGAGGGTGACACGGGCGGTTTCGGCGTAGGCGGCGCAGCATGCGGTGAGCGGGCAATGCTCGCACACTGGGCGGCGGCTCTGGCAGAGCGTCGCGCCGAGGTC
This sequence comes from Ktedonobacterales bacterium, assembly GCA_030167145.1. Lineage (GTDB taxonomy): Bacteria > Chloroflexota > Ktedonobacteria > Ktedonobacterales > JADMIN01 > SMAG-U1939. The sequence continues at coordinate 4,752,263 of CP126532.1, forward strand.
CATGAGCGCTTGCTGCCAGTCGTAGGCGGCGTGGATGGGGAGCGCCCATTCAGCGAGGGCGAGCAGGTCACGGGCGGCGCGGTCGCCTGAGGGCCATGCGGGAGGCTCGATGCCGCGAAAGACGCGCCAGAGGACGCGGCGGATATTGGTATCTACAGTGGCGACGGGTAGGCCGAAGGCGAAACAAGCGATAGCGCCAGCGGTGTAGCGTCCGATACCTTTGAGGCGCAGCAGACCGTCGAGGGTATCGGGAAGCGCACCGCCATACTCGTCCATCGCCTGCTGGGCAATCTGGTGCAGGCGGACGGCGCGCATGTTGTAGCCCAGGCCGGACCAGACTTTGATGACGTCGGCGATGGGCGCGGCGGCAAGGTCGGCAAGGGTGGGAAAGCGGGCGAGGAATTCGCGGTACTTGGGGAGGACGCGCTCCACCTGGGTCTGCTGGAGCATGACTTCGGAGACGAGGATGGCGTAGGGGTCGCGGGTGTCGCGCCAGGGCAGGTGCGCGCGGCCATCCGCCGCGTACCACGCGAGCAGGCGCGTGTGTATTTCGGTGCGTTGCGCTTCGGCGGCAGGGTCGTGTTGTGTTGCCGTGGTATCGGGCATAGGAGCGATTTTCCTTTGCCAAAATTGGGGCCATCGCGTGTCAGAAGACGTTACGCGGGCAGGCTGGCAACCACTTCGACTTCGAGCAAGAAGTCTTCCTGGGCCAGGCTGCGCACTTCGACGAGGGTGCTGGCGGGAGGAGTCTCGGTATTCACGTAGGAATCGCGCACCTCGCGCAGCACTGGTAATTGCGTGCGGTCAACCACGTACATGTTCAGCTTCACTACGTGGTTGAAGTCGGCCCCAACGGCGGCGAGGGCGGTTTTGATGTTCGCGAAGACCTGCTGCGCCTGTGCGCGGAAATCGCCTTTGCCGACGAGGTTTCTAGATGCATCAAAGGCGACCTGACCGGCAAGAAAGATCAACCGCCCTCCGGTGACGGTCACGATTTGCGAGTATCCCGGTGTGGGAGCCAGAGTCGAAGGAGAGAGAAATTGGATGTGATCAGGATGCGTCATGGTTGGTGGCCTTTCTTCTGGTTGAAATGGCTCGTGAAGAACGATGCAGTATACTATAGAACACCTATTCTTTGGGATGAAAGGCAAGGTGACGCATGGAGAAGTTTACGCTGGCTGATTTGATCGCGAAACGCGAGGGGTCGGGGAAGCTGTATCATGAATTCTTGCGGGTGGCGGATATGAGCGCGGGGGTGTATCAGTTGGCGGCGGGGGAAACCGATCCGCAGGAGCCGCATACCGAGGACGAGTTGTATTACGTCGCGGCGGGGCGGGCGCGGATACAGGTGAAGGATGAGGATGCGCCGGTCGAGGCGGGGGCGCTGGTGTTTGTGGCGGCGAATGTGCCGCATCGGTTCCATACGATTACGGAAGACCTGACGGTGCTGGTGTTCTTCGCGCCAGCGGAATATTCAAGGGAATCGCGGCCATGAATGGTCAGCGGGCGCACACCTATTGCGGCCATCAATGGCCGACGCAGAGCCGATGGGGCAGGGTGGGCGGGCTGGTCTAATAGAAGGCGACGGCGGCGATCCAGCCGCCAGCGAGGAGGAGGACGCCTACGCCCTGAATGAGGAAGGTGCGACGGAGGGTGGCGGGCTGGGGGTTGGCGCGATAGAGAAGCATGGCGGCGAGGACGGAGAGCAGCGCGCCCGCTGCGGCGACGAGCATGCCAGGCAGGCGCGCGGGGACGATGCCGGTGAGGGCGAGGGTGAGCATGCCGGCGAAAACGAGCGGCGGCGTACCCCAGGCGACGGCGAGGCCGCGACGGAGGCCGAGCAGATGCGGCAGGCCGCGTACACCAGCGGCACGGTCGGCTTCGAGGTCGGGGAGGGAGTTGGCGACGTTCATGGCGACGCCAAGGAGCGCGCCGAAGGGGAGCAGCCACGGCAGGAACGGTTGCCAGCGCCCGAAGACGGTCCAGGCGAGCAGCGGGAAGAGCGGGAAGTAGGCGGCGAAGAGCAGTGCGCTGATGGGAGACCCCTTGAACCAGAGATCGTAGGCGAGGCCGAGACCTTCGATAAGCAGGCAGAGGACGAACGCGAGAGGGCCGAGGGGGATACTGGAAAGGAGCATGACGACGCTAGCTGCGAGGCAGAGGGCGAGCGCATGCCAGGGGGCGATGAGGCCGAGGGGGATAGGCTTATCTGGGCGGCCAGCGTCGAGTTCGCGGTCGCGGTAGTCGTTGAGGGAGCCGATGGCGATCTGTGCCGCGCCGACGGCAATGAGTACGCGGACGAGCGCGGCGGGGTCGAGCGGACGATGGGCGGCGGATGCGGCGACAAAGGCGAGGAAGGCGGTCATGACGACGTACATGGCGCTGGGCACTGGATGGGTGGCGAGCAGCAGGCCAAGCAGGCGATTGGGCAGGCCAGGGCGCAGGGTTTTCACGGGTGCGGTGCGCTTGGTCATGGGGGTGGTCTCCTGGCGCTTGTCGAAGCTCATCGAGGGTATGGTGGCTGCTCGTCCAGAGAAGACTGTATCACGTGGGGAAGAGTGATGGAAATCGCGCGATTCGCCTTGCTGCTCTGGCGCGCCGTGTGATACACTGCTCGCCGCCGCAGTAAAATAACGATCAAGTGGCGACTCTGGAGAGGATGGGTAGACCCATGCAGGCACAACGATATCAGATCAACAAACGTGTGGCCGGTCAGAATGACCGGCACGGTATCCGTGCCTGCCTCCGGAGATGTCTACTGCGAGCGTAGATGCTCGCTTCCCTGGTAGCGACAGGCGCGGATGCCGGAGATGGCGTCCGCGCTTTCTTTTTGTCCATAGTGAGGGAAATGCATGTTAAGCGGCAAGATCTTACAGGCCAGTGGCTGGCCGCAGGGCAAGGTGATTGGATTAGCGAAGATGGCGGGGCAGACGTTGGCAGACGCTGGCCTCGACCAGGAGGCGGTGCTGGCGCGGCTGGCGGCGATACGCGAGAAGCCAGGCGATTTTCTCGCCGATCCGCTGATGGCGGAGCTGGCGCGCGAGTGCATTCGCCGGGCAGCGGCGGAGGCGCTTCCGGTGGAGGATGCGCTGCGCGACACGCCGCTGGGCTATACGGTCTGGGGCGAAGAGCAGATCGAACGCGAGGCGAGCGAGCAGATGCGCAATGCGCTGCGGCTGCCGGTCGCGGCGGCGGGCGCGCTGATGCCCGACGCGCATGTGGGCTACGGGCTACCCATCGGCGGAGTGCTGGCGACGCGCGAGGCGGTGATTCCGTTTGCGGTGGGCGTGGATATCGCCTGCCGCATGCGGCTCTCAGTGTATCTGGTGTCGCCGTATGTGCTGGGCCAGCGCAAGAACCAGCTTCAGCGCGCGCTGCTGGATCAGACGCGCTTCGGGATGGGGGCGGCGTGGGAACGCTATGACCGCCCGCAGCATGAGGTGCTCGACGACTCGGCGTGGCAGTCCATCCGGCTACTGAAGTCGCTGCGGCCCAAGGCGGAGCAACAGCTTGGCACGTCTGGCACGGGCAACCACTTCGTGGAATGGGGTGTGTTCCGGCTGTATAGTGATGACGCGCAACTAAAGCTCAAGGCGGGCGAATACCTGGCGCTGCTCTCGCATAGCGGCTCGCGTGGGGTGGGATACAAGATCGCCAGCACGTATAGCGATGTGGCGCAGCGCATGCGTCCGCATCTCGATGCGTCGGTGCGGCATCTGGCGTGGTTGCCGCTGGCGAGCGAGGCGGGCCAGGAGTACTGGATGGCGATGGAGCTGGCGGGGCGCTTCGCCTCGGCGAATCACTACGTCATCCACCATCGAGTGGCGAAGGCGGCTGGACTGGAGGAGGCTGCGGTGGTCGAAAATCACCACAATTTCGCCTGGCTCGAAACGCTGCCCGACGCAACGCAGGCGGTGGTGCATCGGAAGGGGGCGACGCCCGCTGGCCCTGGGGTGCTGGGCGTGATTCCCGGCTCGATGGGGGACGCGGGCTACGTGGTGCGCGGCAAGGGGCTGGCTTTATCGCTTAGCTCGGCGTCGCACGGCGCGGGGCGCAAGATGAGTCGCAAAGCCGCGCTGAGCCGCATTACCAAGACTGCGCGTGATGAGTATCTGCGCGAGCGGAACATCACGCTGCTCGGCGGCGGGCTGGACGAGTCGCCGCAGGCGTACAAAGACATCGAGTCGGTCATTGCCGCGCAGGATGAATTGGTGGAGGTGATCGGCAAGTTCACACCGCGCATCGTGCGCATGGCCGATGAGGCAGGTGAGTATTGATGTGAGTGGGCTGTGAGTGCTGCTTGCTCGCGGCCCACTATGTGTTTCTTGTAGCCGTGGGCTGATGCAGATTTGGGAGTGCGGTGTTTGATATAGCGTAACTGGAATGCACTATGCTTGCTCATTGCAATTCCTCTGTCGCAATACGCATCGCGTCATGATACGCATTTCTATCTCAACATTGACAGGCGCACCCGTTTTGTGCATACTACACGCGGGTAATCGCTTGCATGCGGCGGCGAATCGGATTCATGAAGTACTTCAGCACAGAGAGGGGCCACCCCGTGACGTTTTCTTTGCTGGCTGCTGACTTCGTGAAATATCTGGCCGAGCATCCTAACATACGCCCGACGAAAGCATTCGATGCCATGGCGGCGGAGGCGGAGAAACTGCCGTGGCCGTATACCTGGCCGAAGGGCAATGTGCTGATCTATCCAGAGTATCTGGTCTTTTTGACGACCCGCCACTATAAAACGGGCGTGATGGCCTTCGGTGAAGCGATGCTGGCCGGCATGCGCGAGCAATTCAAGTTGTATGAATGGGTTACCGACCCCACGTCCCTGATCACCGACCTTACGGGCAAGTTGATTGATAAGTATAAAGACCCCGCAGCGCTCTCCGCAGCCCTTGGCAACCCCAATTCGTTCTTTGTCCGGCTGGACGAGGTGCGTGATGTGACCTCTGGTGGCGGCTATGCCAAAGGTGACTTCTTTAAGCCGCCATATATACGAATTGCCACTACCACGTCTTGCTTTATTTTGCACATGTCGGCGGATTTCTCGCCGTGGAATCTGGTGAACATCAAGCGCTCGCTCAGCACGATCACCTCGCATTGGGAGGATGAGGCGCTGGCGCAGCTACAGCAGCGCGCGAAGCAGAATGCCGTTCCTTTGGGTTCAGCATCGCCCACGCGTGTGGCGCAGATTGCTGACGCTACTCTGCCTACACCCACTCCCGCCCCGTCGTCTGCCGCATTGCCCGCCCCGACCCCTGCCGCAAACGTTCCTATACCGCCGATGTCGGCTCCCGTGCGACATGCCCCACTGGCGTCATCCCAATCGCAAGGCTATGCATCATCGGCAATGCATGCAGACATCTGCCCACGTTGTGGCCAGCAAAATGTGCCGAATGTGACGTACTGCGCGCGATGCGGACAAATGCTGCGTCCGCAGTAATCCCAACTGCGCCTCAGGGAATGCTATGCCTGTCCCAAGGTACAGATTTCTGATAGAAACCAATACGGGCCGTCACATCAGCTTGACGGGCCATCGCAGCGACAGTTATACTCGGTGCAGTTGACAGCAGTGGCATACGTGCGTGCCGCATCGTGTTCGATAGCAGTACAGCGAGGAGAGGAACGATGATGTGCAATATCTGCACCTGCACCTTCCGCGCTACCGCTGTGCTCATCACACGCGAGCGGTTCGCGGGGCTGGCCGTCGCGCCTATCGGCGCGGGTTTCACAGGCCGTAGTGTGCCCATTTCCAGAGAGAGGTTCAGCCTGGAAGACACCTATTGACAAGGTGAACTGAACCGGCATCTCACGGACTCTGGGCCAGCGGCGAGTAACCTGGCCCGGAGTCCTTTTTTGTTGTCCGCGTTGCCTGAATCAGGGGGCATGCACGGAATGGATATAGGACGAAAGAGCGAAAGAACCTCATTAGAATCTTCGTTCCAAACCTGTCACGAGGTGTCAACAATCGCACGGCATACTTCCAGGGCATTGTGCGCGAGACGCGACGCGAGACGCGAACTGTGGGGCTGACGAGAGGAGACGACCTTGGCAATGCTGAAAGAAGACCTGCAACCATCGCTCGAACAGGAGGCACAAGAGCCACTTCGGCAGCGGTCCAGCCTGCTGACCGAGGCAGAGCTGGCCGATCTGGATACGTATGATGCGCTGGTGATCGAACATGCTTCGAAGCGGTTCCTGAAGAGCGGCGGACGCAAGTGGTTCCGTCGCAGTAGCGAAAAGCAGCGCAAGCAGCGGGTTGTCCGCGCTGTGGATGATGTTTCGCTGACGATTCACCGGCGCGAGATTTTGGGCGTGCTTGGCTCTAATGGGTCGGGCAAGTCTACGCTGATCCGGCTGATCTCGACGTTGCTGCTGCCGGATGTGGGCAGCGTGAAGGTCTTTGGCCACGATGTGGTGCGCGAAGAGCGCATGGTGCAGCGGCTGATCAATCGCGTAAGCGTGGAGGCGGCCTTCTTTCGCAAGCTTAGCCCGATGGAGAACCTGCTCTATTCGGCGCGGCTGTATGGCATCTCAGGAGCGGAGGCGCGCGAGCAGATTCGCGCGATCCTGATGCGGCTGGGTATCAAAGAAGATCGCATCGGCCAGCCGCTGGAAAATATGTCGCGCGGGATGCAACAGAAGGTGGCTATTGCCCGTGCGTTCTTGACAGCGCCGATCCTCTTGCTTCTGGACGAGCCAACTACCGGCCTGGACCCGCGTTCCAAGCAGGATGTGCAGGTGTTCGTGCGGCAGTTGCGCGATACGCACGACGCGACGATTTTGCTGACGACCCATGATATGGACGAGGCGGAGGCGTTGTGTGACCGCATCGCGATCATTGATGGCGGGCGCATCGTCGCCCAGGGTACGGCGGACGCGCTAAAGTGCCAGGTGGCCGAGAAGCTGGAACTTGACCGGACGGCCACGCTTACCGAGGTTTTCATGGCCTACACCGGACGCGACTGGGAAGCCGAAGAAGCTGAAGATAGCGACGAAGAAGACGAGGAATGAGCATGTTACCTCGTTCCGAACTGTACATAAAGATGAGGGGAGGGGAATCATGATACAGGCGCGCAGCCTGAGCGATCTTCGCGGCGCCCTGCGCAGCATGGGGGCAGAGGCCAACAAGGGCTATGCCTTCGTCGAGCGCGGCTGGTATTTCACCAAACGCTATTGGGCGTGGGAAGTCGTCTGGCTGATCTACAACGTGGTCAATGCGCTGGCGGTGACGTTCATCTCAACGGCCTTCCAGGGCACGATTCATCTGACGCAGGAGCAGCTCAATCACATCATTCTGTATCTGGCCATCGGCACCGCCATCTGGAGCTACGTGAGCGTGGTCTTCGACGGCGTGACGGAGACAGTGACGATTGAGCGCTGGGAAGGCACGATTGAGTACACCTTCATGGCTCCGGTCTCGCGGCTGGTGCATATGCTCGGTATCTGCGTCTTCTCGCTGTTGCACGGTTTCGTGCTGACGGCGCTGCAACTGATCGTGCTGGGAATGTTTTTTCACATTGACCTGAGTGGAGCGGACTGGAGCGCGGCCATTGTCATCCTGGCTATCGGGAGCGTGTCGCTGATCGGTCTGGGCATTGTTTCGGCGATTCTGCCGATGCTTTTCACGGAGCGCGGCGCACAGATGGCCTACATCATCCGTGCGGTGCTGCTGCTGGTGTCGGGTGTGTATTATCCGATCTCGGTGCTGCCTGGCTGGATGCAGCAGATCTCAAAGGTCTCGCCCGCGACCTATCTGCTGGATGGGCTACGTGGGAGCATCCAGAATGGCAAGGGGCTGGCCAGCCTCTGGAGTGACATCTGGCCGCTGTTGATCTGCGGAGCGATAAGTGTCCCGCTGGGACTTTTCATTTTCAACCGTGCCGAGCGCTATGCCAAGCGCACCGGCAAGCTGAAGCGCAACGGGTAAAGCTCGCGTGTCGTGGCGGCTTGGCTGGTGAGGCGAACGGAAAGACGAGGCTCGTGTGTCTATTCACTTGTATCCGGTCAATTCTGAGCTGGACTACCCACGTCTGGCCGAGCTGCTGCGTACCGCGAACGATGAGCCGACTGTCTCGTGCCGGCTGCAATCCTGGCGAGTAGCAGAGCGAGAGCCGCGACTGCGCTGGCATGTCGTCGCAGTGGAAGGCGGCGGGCGCATTGCTGGCTTCGCCGAGGTGGAGCGTGACGCTGACGCATCTTCTGGCGCGTTCTGGATTGATCTCGTCGTGGATCCGGAGCGGCGGCGCCAGGGGATCGGCGCGATGCTCTACGATGACGTGGTTGCTTTCGCCTGGGAGCAAGGTGCGCGCTGCATCGGCATCGAGGTGCGTGACGATGCGCTCGAAGCTTTGCGTTTCGTCAAGCAGCGCGGGTTCTGTGTTGAGCGGCACATCCGTGTATGTGCGTCGGCAAGCGGTCCATTCGAGGATTACTACGCCACCACGGCCACTGCGGTCGCGACGGGCGTGTATGTTCTGGTGAAGAATCTGTAACTTCATCCCCTTATCAACCTCTTCCTGGCGGCAATCACACATTACGCCAGGAAGAGGGCCTACATTCACGGAGGCGTCCGCGTGGAGGCGACCGTGAAGCAAACAAGACAACGAGGCTATCACATGCCCTATACTCTTCGCACAATGACCGAGGCTGATGATGCGCGAAGGGCAGCATTATTGAACATTGGCGAGCCAGAACCGATCACCGTGGAGACCATCCGCGACTGGAGGCGCAGCGAATCGCCTGAGCGCATTGTGCTGCGGCTGGGTGCGGTCAATGACATGGCGGGGATCGCGGCCTATGGGCACGCGCTCCGCGATTCCTGGAATGCGACAGGTGTGTTCTGGCTCTATATCGTTGTGGATCCGGCGGAGCGACGCCAGCATGCGGCTACCCAACTCTTCGATGCCTTGAGCGCCTTCGCCCGCGACCACGGCGCGACACGCTATTACGCTGAGGTGCGCGATAACGTGCTTGAAGGATTGTTGTTCGCCGAACACTGCGGCTTTCGTGTCGAGCGGCACATTTTCGAGTCTACGCTTGACCTGGCTACCTTCGATGAAACGCGCTTCGCGGGGGCCATCGAGGCGACCGAAGCAAGTGGCATTCGCTTCTTCACGCTGGCAGACCTGGACGATACCGAAGAGGCTCAGCGCAAGCTCTGCGAGATCAATGAACGACTGGGTCGGGATGTGCCTGGCAGCGACAGTTCGCCGCGCCCATTCGAGGCGTTCCAGAAGCAGGTGTGTCAGGCCGCGTGGTATCGCCCAGATGGGCAGATCATTGCCGCCGACGGCGACCGCTGGATTGGCATGACTGCGGTGGGCTACTTCGAGTCGCCTCAGCCGATGATGTGGACGATGTTCACCGGCGTGGAGCGCGAGTATCGTGGCCGAGGCATTGCGCTGGCGCTGAAGCTGCTGGCGGTTCGTTGCGCGCGCCGCTATGGCGCTGCACACATGCGCACGAACAACGATTCAGAGAATGCGCCAATGCTGGCCGTCAATGGCAAACTCGGCTATCAGCCACAGCCTGGCTTTTACAAGGTTGTGCGCAATCTTGGATAAACAAGCATACTAGATAGTGACTGGCATCGTCTTCCCTCTGAGCGTGAATGACGATGCCAGCGTTTGTGTTTCCCATCAACTCTATTTCGACCCGAGATCTTGTCTTTTCGTCACTTGCCTCTGCCTATGCGGAATTGCTTGGCAGGTGCGATGCGTTCTTGCGCATATATTCGCAATACGTTCGGCTGGCCAAAATGCTGAGGCGCTTGCCAACACGATGGGTCATGAGGTTAGCTTTAATGGTGAGGCTGTGATGTGGTGTAGGGTGGTAGTGTGGGAAACGGCAGTGCGTATCGCGATGTTTTTCGCAGTGCTGTTAGCATGCCATGAAGCTCGATGATGCTAACACACGTGCGCTATTGTCAGCCAGATGGCTGGGCAATGATCCGCTCGCACTGAGTAGAGGGTTGGTCACTTGCGCATCCATCCCATGTAATCCCATGTATTTGTGAAGGCTGAACGCCATTTACTGTACGTCACGTGCTCTTGTGTATTCTGGCTGAGTTTGCTATCGTGCGCCCAATGTGTCTGCACCACTTACCGAAGTTTGGCAAACGCGCTGTTCCGCCATAGGTGCGCGCGTTGCGGATATTTCTACGAAGGAGGTGGCTGATGGCCCCGAAGGATAGCGGCAAGTCATCCCAACGACGTGCCTCCCCGCCATCACGTGGCGGGAAAAAGTCAGAAAACCGGCAGCCAGAACAAAAGAAATCACGACCAGCATCCAAACAGGTTCCCTCTCGCGAACCATTGACTGCTGAAACGGCGGATACATCGCCTACTACTGTAGAGCGTGGCAAGCGCAAGCGTGTGAAGGTGGAGTCTGGCGCTGGGGCTGCGCCACAACAAGCACAGGCGACTCCCTCGGAACTGACGGATGAGAGCACACGCTCACCCGTAGCGGTGGACCAGAGCGAACAGGCGCCGGAGAGTTTGCCTGAGGCGGGTGGGATGTCACTAGAAGCGCCTGAGACGGAAGAAGAACTACTTGAGCTAGAGGCGGAGCCAGAAGAGCGAGAGCGGCCAATTGCGGCAACTGCGCCGACGAGCCGAGGTGAGCGCCGCGCCGCACACGCCAATGCGCTGGGCCTCTTTATCGAGCGGCAGTTCGCGAAAAAGGAGTCGCCGTGTCATTCGTATTCCGATTTGGAGCGGCATTCAAATATCTCACGGGAAGCATTGAGCAGATATGTGACGTCACGCGCTGACCGCAGGCGTGCGCCAACCATAGATACGATGGTTGCGATTGCGGATGCGCTGCGTGTCTCGCTGGAAGGTGTCGCGCGTGCGGCAGCGGCATCGGTGACGGGCGTCGTGCCACCGCCAGAGGATGTGCAAAAGGCCCGCGAAGAAGCGCTAGGCGCGCTGGTGGCGCCGCTCAGTGACGCACAGTTCAACGCTGTGGCCGAGTTGCTGCGGCAGATGCGCCCGGAACGCGAAAAATAGGGTGATGGGCGCGGCAGTTAGATGCGAGCGCAGATGCCTATTCGTCAGTGTCGTCTGGAGCTGCTGTGCCAGTGGGGTCGCCGATGACGGCCAGTACGTCGTTCTGCGCGACGGTCTGCCCGCGCGCTACACGAATTTCTTTGACCACGCCCGCACGCGGCGTGGTCAGGTCGTTTTCCATCTTCATGGCTTCTAGAACGATGGCCGTCTGGCCTCGCTTGATTTCTTGACCCGCACTCACGAGAATATTCGTGACCAGACCAGGCATGGGTGCGCGAATGGTGGCATCACCAGAGATGTGCGCTCCGCCCGCCAGGCTCGCCAGCGCCTCGGTGCGCTCGTCGTGAACGGTGACGACGTAGGGAAAACCAGACAGGTGAATCTCGATGGTGCGGGCCACGCTCTCGCCACTATCGTCGGGATCTTCGATGGCGCGTGCATAGACATCGTAGGATTTTCCGCCGGTGAGCAGACTATAATGACTGGTTGCAGCATCACGATCCGCAGCTAACGGCTGCCAGTCGAGCCGCATTTCGTGCCCGTCAACGGAAACTCGGCGCACGTGGCCATTGTCTTCCAAGTCAATCGTATATTTGCGTCCACTGATGGTGGCGACGTAGCGCATGCGGTTCTCCGAATGAAGATGATAGAAAGACGCACAGGCGGGCACATGGGATTGAGCGGCGCTTGCGCACTGTGTGTCAGTGTAACATGAAACAATCAGCGGGGCTAGCCGCGAAGTTGGCAAATGTCGGGCATGCGGCGCGCTACTGTTCGATTTGCTTGCGCAACTCTGCGCGCCGTGCCGCATACAACTCAAGCCGTCTGAGCAGGTTGGCCTGCATCTCCTGCAAACCAGCGAGCTTCTCTTCGACCAGCTTTAACTGGCGGTGGGCAATTTCTTCGCCGACATCCAGCAATTTGAGGCGGGCATGTGGGTCGGTTTCTGCTTTGAACGCCTCGCGCGTGTGCTCACGCTGTTCTTCCGCCTCGGCGATTTCACGAATCTCTTTGAGGGAAAAACCTAAGAGGTCGCGTAGTCGCTTGATGCGTTCAAGATGCGCGATGTCGGCTTCGCTGTACAGCCGGTAGCCGCCATCGGTGCGGGTGGGTGGGTCGAGCAGGCCGATTTCCTCATAATAGCGCAACGTCCGCTTTGTCAATCCGGTGCGGCTGGACACCTGCTCGATACGAAAGTAGCCTTCACCAGGCTCTGTGGGTGGTGTGTCAGCGATGTAGGGGATTACTTCTGGTGCGTTTAGCTCCTGGTTGATGTGAGCCTTCGGCGGGGTGGTGTTATCCGACATGCGCGCTGTCCTCATGCGATGAAGCAAATGTGATGCGAGTTTAGCTCTCTACGGTATGTATTGTATGCGCTTGTGCTTGGCCACCGCCATTCTTCGCACTCGTCGCTCCATCTGTCGGTTCGCGTTGTGGCGCGCTGAAGCGATGCGGTAAAATGGACATGAGACTGAGGTTGGGTGGCCAGATGACGCCGCAAAGCGCGAAGACACGCAGAAAGTAGGTGGGCACGTGCGCGATAGCGCTGACGCGACCGATTCTCTCGATGCCGCTTCCCTTGAAAAGGAGGCGGACTTCTTGCGGTGGGATGATGAACCAGATCGCCCACGAGAGGCATGCGGTGTCTTCGGCATCTATGCCCCAGGAGAAGACGTCGCCCGTGTCACCTATTTTGGGCTGTACGCGCTTCAGCACCGCGGGCAAGAAAGCGCGGGAATCGCGACCAGTGATGGGGTACATCTGGCATTGCGCCGCCAGATGGGTCTCGTTGCGCAGGCGTTCACGGAAGACGACCTCGCCAATCTTCGCGGGTACATCGCCATTGGCCACACACGCTACTCCACCACCGGCTCTAGCCGGATCGAGAATGCTCAGCCGTTTCTCCTCGATAGCTCCCTCGGCGCGTTCGCGCTGGGCCACAATGGCAACCTCACCAATACCCTCACTTTGCGCGACCGCCTGTTGCGCGAAGGCGAAACACTCGCCACGACCAGCGACAGTGAGATCATTGCGCGCATGATCGCCATCTCCCCCGGCGCGACGTTTGCCGAGAAGCTGCAACATGTTATGCCGCAGCTTCAGGGTGCCTACAGTTTGGTGTTGCTGACGCCAACTGAGTTGATTGGTGTGCGGGATCCGCATGGCGTGCGGCCGCTCACTATCGGACGAGTGCAGGAGCATTGGGTCATCGCATCGGAGAGTTGCGCCATCGAAACAGTGGGCGGCGAAGCCGTGCGGGATGTAGCGCCTGGCGAGGTCGTGGTGGTGCGTGGCGATGGCCACGGTGGCTTGACATCGTATGTCGGTAATGCAGAAACGCTGCCTGCTGCATGTCTCTTCGAGTATATCTATTTCGCGCGGCCCGACAGCAGCATCGGGGGGCGGTCGCTCTATCTCGCGCGGCAGCGTATGGGTGCGCAACTTGCCGCTGAATTTCCGGTGGATGCGGATGTCGTCATTGGCGTACCAGATTCCGCGACCCCTGCCGCGGCTGGATATGCCGCAGCACGCGGGCTACCCTATGCAGATGGCCTCATCAAAAATCGCTATATTGGGCGCACGTTCATCCAGCCGGATCAACGCTTGCGACAGCTTGGCGTGAAGATGAAGTTCAATGCGCTGGGCGCGGTGCTCAATGGCAAGCGCGTGGTGATGGTGGATGACAGTATCGTGCGCGGCACGACGATTCGCCCGCTGGTGAAGCTACTACGCGACGCGGGGGCAAGCGAGGTCCACCTGGGCATTACGTCGCCGCCGTTTCGCTGGCCCTGTTATCTCGGCCTCGATGTGGCGAGGCGGCACGAGTTGATTGCGGCGCGTTTGCCGAATGCGGAGGCCATCGCGCGAGAAGTCGGCGTAGATAGCCTGCATTATCTTACCCTTGATGGGTTGATCGCCGCCATTGATCTGCCGCGCGAAACCTTCTGTAGCGGATGTTTTACTGGCGTCTATCCGATGCCGGTGCAGATGGAACTTGCCGACCGGCTGATGCTGGAGCAAGAGCAGAAACTCGAACAGGTCGCCAGCGCGTCCATATCGTAGAGAACAAATGCGAGGTCCGTATGCCCAGCTTGCGCGATACCCTTTCACGCCTGTTATCCATCCCTGGCGTCAGGGCCACCGTGCTCGTTGGGCGCGAAGGTTTGCCTATCGAGACGGCGGGCAGGAGTGACGAGCGTTTACTTGAATCGCTAGGAGCGTTAGGCGCGAGTGCGTTTGGCACTGCCGAAGCGCTGGGCCACGAGATGGGTCAAGGCCGCGCGGTCGCCGCGATTTTGGAATATGAAGGTGCGCTGGTCAGCGTTGATCCGCTGGGCGAGTACGCGGTCCTCGTCACGCTGGCGGAGAGCGCGGCGAGCCTGGCGAGTGTCCGGCAGATGGCCCGCTCCAGCCGTGATGAGATATTGCGCCAGCTTGATTTGCGCTAAGATGGTGACAGGCCTCTACGCGGCCATGCTGTGGGAGTGATTGATGAGCAATACAGCCGATGCCTACACCCAGGCTGGCGTGAATCTAGATGAAGCCGACGATGCCAAGCTGCGAATGCGCGAGGCTGTGCACGAGACGCATATTCCCGGCGTACTCGGCGGATTGGGCCATTTCGGCGGTCTCTTCGACATCAGCGTGCTCGATATGAGTCAGCCAGTGCTGGTCTCTTCGATAGATGGTGTGGGCACCAAGCTGAAGGTAGCGTTCGCGCTGAACCGACATGCCTCGGTTGGCGCTGATCTCGTCGCACATTGCGTAGACGACATTCTGGTCTGCGGAGCGCGCCCGCTGTTCTTTCTCGATTATCTTGCGCTAGGAAAGATGGATGCGGATCAGGCGGTGGAAGTGGTACGCGGTGTGGCGGAGGGCTGTCGTGCGGCGGGGTGTGCGCTGATCGGCGGCGAGACCGCCGCGATGCCAGGCTTCTATGCAGCGGGGGAATATGATCTGGCGGGATGTATTGTCGGCGTCGTGGAACGTAGCCGGATCGTTACTGGTGAGGCGATCCGTGCGGGTGATGTGGCGATAGGCTTTCCATCGCTGGGACTGCATACTAATGGCTATTCGCTTGCTCGGCAGGTGTTTGATGGCGATGACCTGGGCCAATTTGTGCCGGACGTTGGGCGCACGCTTGGGGATGAGTTGTTGCAGCCGCACCGCAATTATCTGCCCGCCGTTACGCCATTGCTTGATGCGGACGTCGTCACTGGAATGGCGCATATTACCGGTGGGGGATTGGTAGATAATCTGCCACGCGTCTTGCCTGATGGGCTGGCCATCACGCTCGACGCTACGACCTGGGATATACTCCCAATTTTCCATTTGATCCACCAACGAGGCGAGATTGCGTGGGGTGAGATGCAGCGGATTTTCAATCTGGGACTTGGCTATATCGTGCTGTGCCGTGCGGCTGACGCCGACCGTGCGCTTGCGCTCGCCAGCGCGCAGGGCGGCCGCCGGGTCGGGGTCATTCACGAGCAGCAACCGGGTGAATCGCGTGTATACGTGGAAGGATTGCCTGCATGAACGTGCCGGAGCAGGTTGAGGGGCGTCTCCCCATGCTGGGAGTGCTGGTCTCTGGCCGAGGGAGTAATCTGGAAGCGATCTTCGACGCGATTGATCGCGGTGAGTTGCGCGCCCGTGTTGGGGTGGTTCTCTCTAGCAAGGCCGACGCTCCAGCGCTTGAGCATGCGACACATCGCGGTATCGCCACGGTGGTTATCGCGCCGAAGCAGTATGCTTCGCGAGCGGCGGAAGGTGAGGCGATTGTCGAGGCATTGCGAGCGGCAATGGTGGACCTTGTTGTGCTGGCGGGTTATGCGCGTATTTTCGATCCGTGTGTGGTACAGGCATTCCCCCTGCGCATTCTCAATATCCACCCCTCGCTCCTGCCGTCGTTCGCGGGTGGTATGGCTCCGCGGCCGCAGCGCGAGGCGCTGGAGGCTGGAGTTAAGATCAGCGGCTGCACGGTTCACTTCGTGACGGAAGACGTGGACGCGGGGCCGATTGTCGCGCAGGCCGCAGTGCCCGTGTTGGATGACGATACGGTTGCGACGCTTGCGGAGCGCATTTTGGAGGCGGAACACCAATTGCTCCCGCAGGCCATCGGGAGAGTCCTTTCAGGGAGGGTGCGGCTTGCTGGGAAGCGAGCCAGCGTGGAGTAGCGCGGCAGGACATGGAAAAGCCAGGGCAGACATCTGCCCTGGCTCCTGATACACAGCGCGCTAACGGCTAGTAGTAGTCGTTGCGGCGGCGCGGCTGCCCATAGCGGTCATCGTCGTAACCGCCGCCACGGGAGTAATCGCGACGCCCACCACGGCTGCCGCCGCCGTAGCCGCCACGGTCACTGCCGCCACCATAACCACCGCCGCCGTAGCCGCCGCCACCATAACCACCGCCGCCGTAGCCGCCACCGCGGCTTCCGCGTTCGGGGCGCGGCTGCGCCTCATTCACGCGAATGGTGCGATTGCCAAGCATCGTGCCGTTCAGCGCGGCAATAGCCTTGTGGGCATCCTCATCATTCGCCATTTCAACAAAGCCAAAGCCCTTGCTCTGGCCCGTGCCACGATCCATCACGACCGAGGCTTCCACGACATCGCCGAACGCACTAAACAACTGCTGCAACTGCTGATCGTCAGCAGAGTAGGGCAGATTCCCTACATAGATACGGGTGGCCACTCAGGCTCCTTCATTTCAATCTCACTCAGCGCGGATGCCGAGCGTTCTGCCGCACATGCACGGGCACGAGGCAGTCAAACAACTTCCGAAACAACGAACAATCCAGTCGCGGCGTCGCTCGAAGGAAACTCCACGTTCTCTCAGCATGGCGGCCATTCTACGAAGCGCGTTCGCGATACCTGACCTGGGTAGCATATCACATAACTAAGTCAATTGCGCAATCTGGATAGTGTTGGATGGCGCGGACACCGTGAGTGCGCGAAATGGTGCGACTCGCAACGTATATAATACGCGGGTTGAGATCGCGCTGACTTCAGGCGCGGGTTGACGACAACGCAGTATGTCGAGTTCTTGGGGAGACTGTAGTGGACGAGTTAGAGGCCATCAGCGAGGCACTGGCGCCTAGCCGCTGCTTCATGCACCTGGATGATGAATATACCGATTTCGCGACGGCGCGAGTGGTTGTGGCGCCCGTGCCCTTCGATGGCACGACCTGCTATCGGCCTGGGACGCGCGAGGGTCCACAAGCGATCATAGATGCTTCGCGCAATCTTGAATTGTACGACCCGGAACTGCGGCGATCACCGTATACAGTGGGCATCGCTACGCTGCGAGCCGTTGAGCCGGTGATGGGCAATGCAGCGGGTATGGTGGATCGCATAGAGCAGGTGACGGCGCATCTGCTAGAGCGCGGGAAATTCGCCGTCACCCTTGGCGGAGATCATCTCACCTCGATTGGAGTGGTACGTGCCTTTGCCAAGCGGCACCCAGCACTGAGCGTGCTCCAGATAGACGCACACGCCGACCTGCGTGACGAATACGAAGGCAACAAGCTCAGTAGCGCGACGATCATGCGCCGAGTGCTGGAGGTGTGCCCGCGTACAGCGCAGGTGGGCATCCGCAGCCTAAGTGAGCCAGAGGCACGGCTTGTGGACGAACGGCGCTTGCCGATGTGGCTTGCCAGCGACATTCACCGGCAAACGCTGCGTGGTGAGCGTAGTTGGATTGAGGAAGTCGTAGACTCGCTCAGCGACGAGGTGTATGTGACAATAGACATAGATGCGTTCGATCCATCACTGGTTCCTGGGACGGGTACGCCTGAGCCAGGGGGCCTGGGTTGGTATGATGTGATTGATCTGCTAGCGGCGCTCACGGCGCGGAAGCGGGTGGTCGGTTTCGATGTCGTGGAGTTGTCACCGCTTGTCGAAGGGCATGTAAGCCCTGTCGTAGCGGCAAAGCTCGTGTATAAATTGATCGGAATGACGACGGTAGCGCAATAGCTCGTGCATAAGCTGATCGGAATGACGACTTTAGCATAGCGGCAACTCGCTTCAGCGGTGGAGCGGTTGGCATCGGTTCGTCAACGACTCCACTTACGAGTATGTGGTCATCCAGTGTGTTTCCCGCCGGCATGCTTGCGGTTGCGTCGCGTGGCGAAAAGATTGGGGCATTGGGCGCTGGCTCGTTTGCTCGCGTTATGGGCATGAGGGGTGGTGGTTGAGGAAGTGGTCCGTCATGTACGGGGCGAGCCATAGGGCGAGCTAGGGGGGCTTGTGCTGACGTATGGCGCTGGATGTGTAGGACACGGCGCACCCAGGCGCGCTGGCCAGATGTGAGGCCAACGCCGCCCAGATAGCCGGCGAGCAGGACCGCTGCGGCGATGCCATAGGCGCTGAGCGCGAGCCACGTGCGGTTGTTCCAATGAAGCTCTGACAGCACGACCGGTGCGGCGAATCGCAGCGCATAGAAGAAGATCAGTCCAGTGATGAGACAGAGGAGGAAGCCTGGCGGCAGAAAGATCCGCCGCCAGCCGCGCTGGTGAGCGCCAATGGCGAGCATGAGCAATGCGCACACAAGCATGAGATACACGCCACATATCAGCGCGGTGCGGCCAAGCAAGTTGAGCGCGCCAAATGATGCGATGACGCGCTCGGAATGGCCAGTGGCAAAGAAATTGCCCAGGTCGAGGAGGAGTCGCACGAATGCGACGGTAGCCCAGCAGCCAACAGCTACGACCATCAGCAGAGGCGCAAGCAAGATGAGCGCAATGCTAACCGACAGCAGTCTGGTCAACCAGGGCCAGATGTACATCCTGCGGGGCTTGAATTTCGCGCCTGGTTCGGGAAGCTTATCAGCGGAATCTGGAGAGGGGGCTGGTGAGCGCGGCGCGGCGGCCACGTAGAGGTCATCGGTTTGTACGCTTTCTGGGGTCCACTGATTCGAGATGTCCACGGGATGGCTCCCTCGCCGCGCTGCGGTGCATATCGGGCAGCGATCACGACCTGCCGCGCCATCTAATACACGAATGAGCCAGGCAATGTGTTACGATGTATCATGCCAGCAATGGCGCTGGTGTGACGAATTACCACCGCGAGAGGCTCAGGCGCCCAATGAGCATGTCCGATAGTCCTATATCCAGTACCCCCGCATCTTCTCTGGCGAAGGGTGTGGCCGCGCCCCGGCGCGACGCGCATGCACGGCGTGCGGCCCCACGTGCGACCAATGTTGAAACGGGCACGTCAACTCTGCTCACCGTGCCAGAGGAGATGATACATAACGAAGCGAACACACCTGACCTGGCTGCGCCGCGACGAATGCCAGGCATCACCGATATATGGCGCGCACAGGAAGTGATTCGCCCGCATGTGTATCACACGCCACTGTTGCCATCACGCACGCTCAGTGCCATGAGTGGCGCGAATGTCTGGCTGAAAGCGGAGAATCTCCAGCGGTCGGGGGCATACAAGATTCGTGGGGCGACGTATAAGCTGTCGCGGCTGACGCCAGAGGAACGCGAGCGCGGGGTGATTACCGCTTCAGCGGGCAATCACGCGCAAGGCGTTGCCATCGCGGCCGCCGCGCTGGATATTCCCTGCACTATCGTGATGCCGGTGGGGGCGCCACTGGCGAAGGTGACGGCAACACGTGGATATGGCGCGTCGGTAGTGCTGTCCGGCGAAACCTACAATGAATCCTACGAAAAGGCATGTGAACTTCAGCGCGAGACTGGCGCGACATTTATTCACGCGTTCGACGACCCGGATATCATCGCGGGGCAAGGTACGCTCGGCCTGGAGATTCTGGCCGACTTGCCCGACGTGCAGGCGATTGTCGTCGCCGTCGGTGGCGGTGGTGTGATCTCGGGCATCGCCACAGCGGTGAAGGCGCTCAAGCCTGACGTGCGTATCATAGGAGTAGAGGCGAGCGGGGCTGCTTCGATGCGCGCGGCGCTCGACGCGGGGCATCTGGTGACGTTGCCCGGTGTGGGCACGATTGCCGACGGCATCCAGACGAAGACGGCGGGAACCTATACCTATGAGATTGTACGCGCGCTGGTGGATGAGGTGATGACCGTTGACGATGAGGAGATCATTCACGCCGTATTGCTGTTGATGGAGCGCTGCAAATTGTTGGTGGAAGGCGCTGGGGCAGCTAGTGTAGCGGCGCTGCTCAGCGGGCGGCTATCGCTTGGTGGCCAGCGCACGGTGGCGCTGCTCAGCGGCGGCAATATTGATATGAACCTGATTGGACGATTCATTCAACATGGGCTGGCGGCGCAAGGACGTTATCTGGTGATCCATACGCTGCTGCCGGACCGACCGGGTGAGTTGTTGCGGCTGCTGTCGCTGATTGCGGCGCGGAACGTGAACGTGCTGGATGTGGAGCACCACCGGACAGGACCACGGCTACTTATCCAGCAAGTGGAAGTGGTAATGACGTTGGAAACACGCGACCGCCCCCACTGCGAGGAATTGCTGGCGCTGTTGCGCGAGCAAGGCTATGCGGTGGCAGAGGCCCAGCCAACGTTTGGACTTGAATCCGGAAAATAGCTGATAAAAATAGCTGATAAGTGAGCAAGGGTGGTCATCAGACAGGCATGGCGAGAACCGCATCAAAGGCATGGCGCAGCGCCCAGGTGAAGGCGTCCACATCTTGCGGGCTGGCTGGATAGTCGGAAAATTCGCGCTCGACCGCAGTGCGAAGTTGACCCATGGCTTTGGCGTGGTTGGTGATACCGCGCACAGCCGGGGCGGCAAGCAGTGAGTGCGCGGTCGCCCAATAAATGGCGGCACAGCCCGCGATGTTGCTGGCGTTGTAGCGAGGAGCGCCCACATTGATCGCCGCCGCGAGCACGTGATGTATCTCTTCCATGCTATGGACCGCGGCCAGATCGGGAAGGTCCAAGAGGGTGACGGCGCGAAGCTCAAGGGAATCTAAGCGAGAAGGAACAATAGCGTCGAGCGGTATGAGGGATTGGAGGTCGGTGAGAAGTAGCGCGGCGCGCTGCCATCCCCGCAGGTTTGGATCGGCGATGAGAATCGTGTGTAGTGCGAGATGCAGTGTGGTATATACCGATTCTGTGGCATCGAAACGGTTTTCGCTCCGCAAGGTACGGGCATAAGCATCCGCGGCGAGGGCTGCCGCTTTGATGGCGGCGAGTGGGTGCAATGAACTAGGAAGTGGCGCTCCTGTGGGTGTGGTCACCTGGCGCATGTCCATGGGAATCCTCCCTATACGGGGCAGACGAGCAGGAGCGAGCTTTCCATTGCCGTACACGTGACACTGTCCACCCCATGCCTAACTATATACGACATGGAAGGTGATACGCTAGCGGGAACAGGGAGGCGCGCATTGCACGAAGTGGCGCACTGGCGCGTGAAAGTAGCTACAATCTGTTGGGAGTGTGACCACTGCGACACGATTGCTTCCATGAGATGAGCGCGTTGTAGAAGGCGGGCGTGATGGGCATTGGCTCTATGTCTGAGCAGCAGACGGCGACATCGCGACAGTCCGAGCCGCCATCGCTTCCAATCGGCGCGCGCCGTCTTACCGCGCTGGATAGGGCGTTCCTGGGATTGCTGTTGCTTATGGTCGCCGGGCATCTCATGGCGGCGCGACTGGCGGTGGGCTGGTGGAGCGCGGCGGCGCTTGATGGTGTGGCGGCGATCTATCTGCTGGCAATGTCGGCGCGGCGCGAGTGGCGTGTGCTGCTGGCGCGGCTCTTTCTGCTGGGGCTGGTGGCAGGTGTACTGGAACTGGCAACCGATGCGGCGGGAGAGCGTTTCGCCCATTCGTTGGTATATCCCGCCGGTGAGCCATCACTGTGGGTGTCGCCCGTGTATATGCCGTTTTCGTGGGCCATCGTGCTGACGCAACTGGGCTATCTTGGCTGGCGTCTGCGGGGGCTTGTGCCGCCGCTGCGTTTGTGGGTGGCGATGGCGCTGACTGGGGTGGTAGGTATGCTGATGGTGCCGTTCTACGAAGAGATGGCGTATTATGCGGGATGGTGGCACTATGCGTCGGTATGGCGGATTGGGCATACGCCGCTGTATGTGCTGCTGTTCGAGGGGGCCATCGCGGCGATTCTGCCAGTGCTACTTTCGCCACGGCTGACGCAGCGCCCGCTACGGTTCGCGGCGCTGTTGGGAGCAATCGTCGGCGTCTGGATGCCAGTAGCGGCACTACTTTCGTGGCTGGCAATTGGCCACTAAGGAGGAGGTATCGTGAGCGTATCCCTGACAGTGCTCCATGTGCGCGATGCTGATCCGTTGATGGTGGAGCAGGCGCTTGAGACGATTTTCGCGAAGGACGGGTGCCCGCAGACGCTACGCCTCGAAGGAACCTATTCGGCTGTATTGGGCCGTGTAACGGACCCGGACCTGGAGGCAAGGTACCGCTATCTTATCCTGCGCCCGCATGAGGCAGCGTGGACACCAGTGCTGGAGCTAGGAAACCGGACGGTCAATATAGACGTGGAGCTTTCGCGGGCGCTGAATGGCTGCGCGGTCTTCACGACTTTCGTGTATGGCGATGTGGTATCGGGCTATCGGATGGCGCGCAACGGGGTTGAGACCGATCAGTATGTGAGCGATCCAACGTATTTTCAATATCTGGAGGATGAGACGAGCACGGATCCGGTAAGAACTAACAGCATTGCGGGAGACCAAGGGCATCCCGAACGATTCGCGGACCTGCTACCTAGCGGAACGACGCCAGAGGAGTTCGAGCGGGTGGTGTTGCGGCCAGGATGGTGGGAAGAGCATCAGGCTCGCTATGATGAACCTGGCACAACCCACGACACCCGCGAGGACGATGCGGAGGACGAATGGGTAGATGAGGTGGACCGCATGCGCTGTATGGCGCTGGCGCTGGAGTTGTGGGGGTCGAGCGACTATCCATTCGCGCAGGAGCCTGAAGACATACCTAATGCGATGGCGGGGCCAGCGATTGCGCTGGCATTCGTGTAGCCGCGCCTGACAGGCGCGTGCGGCGGCACGTGGGCTTGAGGGGCATGACACTCGTGTGCTGGCGCGAAGCTTGCCATGCTGGTATGCTGTGTCTGCTGTGCTTGCCATGCTTGGGCAGAAATGCGTAGGAAGTACCAGAATAATCTGTGTCCTGTGCTTAGTACGTTACGATGCTAGGGATTGTCGCGTTGGTCTGGAACATTCAGGCGTGGTGGCAGGATGAATGGCCCACGCGCGTTGCCTGATTGTACGGGCCTATGTCATAGTGTTATGGTACACAAACGAGGACTTGACGAAGTTGCGCTTGCACAGAGCCGATGCGGGAGAAAATAAGCAATGGGCGGCGTGGAGAGCAACGGGCAGTCATGGGCGCCCGGCCGGTGGGTCGCCTTTCGGTCTGGGATGATAAGCGCTGGTGATCCGATACAGGTACAGACGCCGGAACCGGCGACGCCTCGCGAAGGAGCGCGCCAGGGCGCGGTAGAGAGTGCAAACGAGGTTGGAGGATACATGGCGAATCCAGTGTTGGGAAGTGAGCCTGCGGAACTTGGGGAGCAGGGGATGGCGGGGGATGAAGCGCAGATGGCGATGGCGCCAGAGCGGAGTTATCATCCGACACGCTGGCCGTTAGTAAATCGTGCGCTGGATCTCGTGGAGTCTATGTTTCCTGGCAAGGCGGGGTTCGTTCAGCGATTGGTCAGCTATCTCATCGTCGGTGGCGGGGCCGCCGTGGTGAACTTGATTGTTTTCACCATCATGTTCTATCACGTGCCGCTGCCGTTCAGTGATAAGACCACATTGGGGCACACCGCACACTATCTGACGGCGTTTTTGGTTGGCACTGAGGTCTCGATCTTTGCGAATTTTATTCCGAACGACTATCTCACCTTCCGTCACCTGGCAGGACATCAGCGGTCGTGGATCGCTCGCTGCGCACGCTTTCACATTACGTGCATCGCCGGTACGCTGCTAACGCTAGCGATTTCGTTTACGCTTCACTTCGCTGGGCTGAATGCGACTGTCGGACAGGCTATCGCGCTGATTGTGGTAACGGCCTTCAACTTCACATTTCATCACTTGTTCACCTATCGCCATGTGAAGCCCGCAGAGGAATAAATAAGTTGCAGTCAGCAATGCTTGCAGGTGGTTTCTGCTAAGGCGCTCTGTGAGAACACATGCCTCAGTACGGGTTGTTGCTGTCAGCGCAAGTGACTGGCAAACGGCCTTGTGCCTGCGCGCGACCGAAGATGACGTTCACCGCTGCCGCGAGAGCAGGCTCCGAATATTCATAGGTGGCGAGGAAGGTTCCTATTTCTGGCAAGACACATGCATCGTATGGATCGCAGACGGCGATGCCGATAGTGGGTCGGCCCACACCTGCGATACGGCGCATGATGCCGAGTTGCTCTGGGCGCCGGTGCGCGTTCAGCGTCACGAGCAGCACCGCGCGAGCAGCGCCAGCGATACGCAGCGTCGCATCTATCTGCTCGGTTGTGGGGTGGGGAGCGAGGGTGACGAGGCTGGTATTCGGGTGTTCGTGACGTATCGCATCTAGCAGCGACGAAGGCTCAAAGGCAATGTCAACCGCGTCGTTGATCGCATCCGGGGGTTGGACGATGATGGCCAGCGGTTCATCAGCGCTGATATGCAGTGGAAGGAGCGAGGCTTTATCTCGGACCAGGGTGGTTGACGCCGCATACGCCTGGTCGCGGAGCGCTGCGTGTGGCCGACTTCCTACGATAGTGAGCGCGTCAGTTGTGGGCAAGTTGTCCCAGGCGAGATACCGCTGTTTCAGGCGCATTATCCGCTCAGCCGCCTGGCGAAAAGCGTCTAGCGTCAGTTCGCCTGATGCGACCGCTGCTCGCACGGCGGCAATGCTGGCGCGCTGTACCTGAATTCGATGCGAGACAAGTACGATATCTGTGCCCGCGCGCAGTGCCAGCACGGACGCTCGCGGAGCGCCGATGGTCGTGGCAATGGCGTCCATCTCGAAGCAATCGGAGATGGCCACGCCAGAGAATCCGAGGCGCTCGCGCAAGAGTCCCTGTATGATGTCGGGTGAGATGGTCGCGGGCACGGGGTCGCCAGGTATGAGGGCGGGCAATGCGACGTGGCCGATCATAACACAGTCAGCGCCAGCTTCTATCCCCATCTGGAAAGGAACCAGTTCCAGTGCGTCCAGGCGTTCGCGTGACGCAGAGATGACAGGCAGCGCGCGGTGTGAATCTGTCGCGGTATCCCCATGACCGGGGAAGTGCTTCAGCGTGGCGATGATGCCTGCCGCATGGTAGCCGCGCAGCGCTGCTGCGCCCAGACGTGCGACCATCCGCGGGTTTTCGCCGAAGGAACGGATGCCAATGACAGGATTGGCGGGATTGTTGTTGACATCCACCACAGGAGCCAGATTCATGTTGACGCCGAGAGCGCGCAACTCCTCACCAGTGGCTTGCGCTACGTCGTAGGTGAGTTGTTCTGAGTCAATCGCGCCCAACGCCATGTTGCCCGGGAAAATGGTGCTGCCCGACCCAAGCCGCCGGACCAGCCCATTTTCTTGATCGGTGGCGATGAGTAGTGGATAGGGATGTCCCGCCTCTTTGGCGGCCTGCTGCAAATCATGTGTGAGCGCGAGCAGTTGATGCGGACTTTCGATATTGCGCGAGAACAGAATCACGCCGCCGATGTGATGATTTTGGATTAGGTCTATCATCTCTGGAGAGGGCGTTGTGCCATGAAAGCCAACCATGAACGTTTGGCCAATGAGGTGATCGAGTGGCGTTTGCGCGCTGAAGATGGTCATTCTAGTTCCTCTCTCGATGCGTGGCGGCACGGGCATGGGCAACGGCCGCCGCAGGGTCAGAAACGATGCTGGCTTGCCCTGTTGACCGGACGCGCCGGATGCGGCGCAGCACAGCCGCACGAAATGCCGCTTCATGCACAAGCGGGCCGCCACCCAGCGCCAGGGGCACATCATGGGTGAGACCCAGTTGATCGCAAACGGTGACTGCGGCTTGCGCGAGCTCGGTAGCTGCGCGGCGCACCCTACCGCGTGCGATGGAGTCACCAGCGTATGCGGCGAGCAGTGTGAGCGATGCGATGAGCAGCCACCAGCTACGACGCCGGAACTATAGCGTTAGGCCATCACAACATGTCACATCATGGGCGCTTTGCGTCATTCCTCGTCATGTTCGGCTTTTTCTTCAGAGAGGTGGAGCGCAAGGGCATAGGCTTCACGGCGGGTTAATCCGAGTTCTCTGGCGACCCGCGCGGCGGCTTCGCGGGTGGCAAGTCCGTGGCTAAGGAGGTCACCCAGACGATCGCGGGCAAGGTCTTCGACGGAATGGGACTCGTCGGGAGCGGTTGTGGGTGTGACGAGTGCGCCGGAGATGACCAGGGTGAACTCACCCCGCGGGGTGAGTTCACCGCTGGCGAAGCGCGCACGGATGGCGGCGAGCGAGCCTCGGAGCCAGTCTTCGTGCAGCTTGGTTAGCTCACGGGCGATGGCGATTTCACGGTCGCCGAGCATGGCAAGCAGATCGTCGAGGCAGCTCAGCAGGCGATGTGGCGCTTCGTAGAGGATAAGCGTATAGGGCGACATGCGCACCTGTTCGAGCAAGGTGCGGCGATCGGTAGATTTGCGTGGGAGGAAACCCAGGAAGGTAAAATTGTCGGTGGGTAGACCCGATGCGATGAGCGCGGCAATGGCGGCGGTGGGTCCGGGAATCGGGATCACTGGATAGCCAGCAGCGATAGCGGCGCGCACGAGATCCTGGCCAGGATCGGAGACGGCGGGAGTGCCAGCATCGGAGACTAGCGCGACATCGCCGGTTGCGAGCGCGGATAGAATGATGTCACGCTGCGCCTGAGGGCTATGCTCGTGGTAGCTGATGGTGGACGTGGAGATGTTGAAGTGGGTGAGTAGTTTGCGGGTGTGGCGAGTGTCCTCGGCGGCGATGAGCGGAACCTCGCGCAGGATGCGGAGCGCGCGCAGGGTGATGTCTTCGAGATTCCCTATAGGGGTGGCAACAAGGTAGAGCGTACCCATGTGCTCACGACCACATGGCGGTGTCGAGCCAGATAGTGACTGGCCCATCGTTGACCAACTCTATTTGCATATCCGCGCCGAAGCGGCCACCTTGCACGGGCACACCGAGGGCGCGCAGTTCCTCCATCACTTGCTCGATTAGCGGCGCGGCAACATCTGGGGGCGCGGCACGAGTGAAACCCGGACGGCGGCCACGACGCACATCGGCGTAGAGGGTGAATTGCGAGACGACCAGCGCCCCGCCGCCAATGTCGCGTAGCGAGCGGTTGATTTTGCCCTGGCCATCGGCGAAGATACGCAATCCAGCAATCTTATCGGCCATCAATTGCGCCTGGGCCTCGCTATCGTCCAGGCCAACGCCGAGCAATACCACGAGACCCGGTGCGGGATCCAGCTTCCCGATAGTCTCGCCATGTACGATGACGCGCCCGCTTGTCGCGCGTTGCAAGGCGGCGCGCATAGGTGGTTACTCTGCTTTCGCCGCCGTCGTGGCGGCAGGCTTAGTGGCTTCGGATGCGGCGCTGCTGCTGTCACCCGTGGCTGCGCTGGCGGTGGCTGCGGCGCCGGCATCCGTGGACGAGGCGGATTCCGGCGCGGGCTTGGCGGTGGATGCGGCACTTTTGTTGTCCGTGCTGTAGAAACCACCGCCTTTAAAGACGAGGCCAACCGGATAGATAATACGATGCACTGGCGCGCCACATGTGGGGCAGACCGCAATTGGCTCATCAGTGATCTTCTGCCAGGCTTCGAAGCGGGCGCCACAAGATTCGCACTTATAATCATACATCGGCATAGAGTTTTCGGAACCTCCTGAACATAGCATAGCACGCGGGCGGGGACGGGCAATGTGTGCCGGCTACACATGGGCCATCGCATGACTACCCACGCGGGTGAGCGCGCACCCTATGACATAATTATAGCATTTGGGCGCAGAGCATGAACATACTCCTGACATCTTGGCTCAGACTCCGCTGGACGGCTGCGTTTCCTGCTTCAGGCGCACCAATTCGCTAGCGAGGAGATCGGTCCGCGGCCAGTCCATCTGGTTGGCCGCAACATAAGAATAGCGGATGATGCCAGACGGATCAATGATGAACGCGCTGGGATGCGCGATGCGAAAAGCGTCATAGCTGAGCGCGTTGTAGACATCATACGCCTGCATGACGGAGCGATGAGTATCGCTGAGCAGTGGAAACGGCAACGGATTACGCGCGAGAAACGCGGCGGTATCATCGGTATCCTGCGCGACGATGCCAATCAGTGCCGCGCCCTGGCTGGTGAGTTTAGCGTGTTCGGAGCGCAACTGCGCCCAATGCCTGCGGCAGTTGGGTCACTGGGTGCCCCGAAAGAAGAAAAGGACGACCCACTGGCCGCGCAACGTGCTCAGGCGCACCGATAAGCCATCGGAAGCAGGGAGGGTGAAGTCTGGCGCGGGGGTTCCGGCTGCAAGGCCCTTCTTGGAGTTTGGCATGCCTCGTATATCTCCATCTAACACTAAAGGCAAACAGAGCGCAGCGTACATCATCTAGAGAGGGTACATCATCCAGAGATAGTATGGTAGCTGCGGGCACTGACGCAAATCGCAGGGCTTGCCCGCTCATCCGCCAGGAATGCTCGATGTGCGCGATTGTTCGTCCTTGAACCTTGTATCTATATTGTTCGTAGAGCAACAGGCAGATATTGCATGGGTGGGTCGCGAACAGGTCGGGGAGGGCGTCATGTCTACAGGGAGCGAACGGGGAGTCGTGGGTAGGTCCGCGCTGAGCGCAGCAGAGGTGACGGCGATATCCGCGCTGCGCGACCGATGCAACCGTGTTGATGGGCTGGATCTGAAGCTCGAACTGGAAGCGCGGCGCGATGACGCGGATCCTGGCCAGGTGAGTGCGTTTCTCTATTATGAAGATGCTGTGCTTGTGGGTTGCTGCACGCTCGATGGCCGCACGGAGGTGGAGATCTGTGGCATGGTGGACCCAGAGCAGCGGCATCGCGGAATCGGTCGAGCGCTGCTGGCCGCTGCGAAGGCTGAGTGTATGCGACGCGGAACACGACGCATCATGCTCATCTGCGAAGATGCTTCTGCGGGAGGCAAAGCGTTCGTGGCCGCGCATGGCGGGCAGCCTCTCTTTGCGGAACATCGTATGGAACTGGAGACGCTTTCGCCGCAGGCAGCGGGACGCACCAACATGGATCCCGTGGAGATCCATGTGGCGCAACGCAGCGATCTGGAGGCGATGGCGCGCACGCAGGCCGCCATCTTTGCGGATTCAGTGGATTACGTACGATGGAGTATTGAGCGGGACATGGATGACCCGAATACGATCTTCTATCTGGCACTGGCACAGGGCTTGAGGCCAATCAGTAGCCTCAAGGTGATTTTCGCACCACCACGCGCGTTTATCTATGCGTTCGGAGTTGTGCCGCAAGAGCGCGGTCGTGGATACGGTGGCCTGATGCTCACGCGAGTAATCGAACTGCTTCAGGCCGCTGGTTGGCGGAAGGTGGCATTGGAGGTGGACGTGGACAATGCTCCAGCGCTGGCGCTCTACACCGCGCGAGGATTCCACATCACAACGACATATGGGTATTACGAGCTAGCAGAGCCATAAAGAAAAATTTATGGCTAACCATATTGCGTAGTTAGAGAAGGAATGCTATCATAACGTAAAGGGCTGACGCAAAGCGCCCTGGCCGCCAGGAGTAGCGCAGCATCTCAGCGAAAAAGGGGTTGGATTGTGACGTTTCTTTCAGCCTATCGCCAGTACTTCGAGATCGTCCAGATTATCGTGGCGATTGCGTTGACGGCTTCGATTCTGCTCCAGGTGCGTGGGGCGGGGCTTGGCAGCGTCTTCGGTGGCACGGGCACGGTGTTCAAGACCAGGCGCGGCATTGACAAGTTGCTCTTTCGTTTCACGATTGTCTTCAGCATCTTGTTTGCCGTTGTCTGTGTTGTCACGGCGACGATCCCGACGCCGAAGTAGGCGCCTGCGCTCAAGCGTGGATATGGCTCTTTTTGGCGGCACTGGCGCTGCCTTGGCAGCACTGGTGAGTGGTCTGATATCAGCGGTCAATAAGCCGAGCAACGAGGCCCGACTTCCGCGGAAGTTGGGCCTTCTTTGTGCGCGCCGGAAGTGTAGCCAGCTACATCTGTTTTATGTGTAGCGGCTCTGGCGGTATCGCGGTTAACGCTTGCGGAAATAGTCTGCATTGAGTTGGATGTAGCTTTTCCATTCTGCTGGTACCGCGCCTTCGTCGAAAATTGCCGTCACGGGGCAGGCCGGCTCGCAAGCGCCGCAGTCAATGCACTCATCCGGGTCTATGTAATACATGTCGTCTTCTTCGAGGGCGTGGATGCAGTCCACTGGGCAGACATCCACGCAGGATGCGTCTTTGACGCCGACGCAGGGCTGAGTAATGACATATGTCATCAACAAAAGTCCTCTCTACACGCGCCAGGAATGTCGCAAGCGCATCCGTAGCATAGCGCCAGGAAGGCGAATCGTCAAAGCGACAAAGCGCTTCGCGGGTACTTCGCTGGTCAGGTACGCAGCGCGTGAATATTGGCAGATTGGGCTTCGCGTTTCGCTCCATTGCTACTACGGAGATATGCAGGCTCAGCGGAGGCGGGCAATGCTCGCCATTCCGCGCGAACACCTTCGCCCCACCTGGAGCGAAGCCCGTCAGCGAGGCGGGAAGGAGACAAGGTATTATGGCCATCCGTGAGGCTCGCGAGGCTCGCGAGGCAAAGGCGACCCTGGCTGGATTGAGTCGCGAACAGCTCTTTGACATGCACTACAAGATGGTGCTGCTACGCCGGTTCGAGGAGAAAGCCGCTGAGGAGTACACCCTCGGCAAGATTGGTGGGTTCCTGCATCTTTACATCGGTCAGGAAGCCAGTGGTGTTGGTACGTTCTCGGCGTTGCAGCCAGATGATTATGTGCTGAGCGCCTACCGCGAGCATGGCTATGCCATCCTCAAGGGGCTTGACCCCAAAGCGGTGATGGCGGAACTGTTTGGCAAGGCGACGGGAGGCAGTAAGGGCAAGGGCGGCTCCATGCATATGTGGAGCAACGAGCATCACTTGCTTGGCGGGCAGGCTATTGTCGGCGGACAACTGGTGATGGCAGCGGGCCTGGGCATCGCCATTCAGTATCAGAATGAGAAGCGGATCGCATTGGCGCTCTTCGGCGACGGTGCGGTAGATGAGGGCGCATTCCATGAGGCGCTGAATCTCGCATCCGTCTGGAAACTGCCGGTGGTCTTCCTCTGCGAGAACAATCAATATTCGATGGGCATGGCGGTTACGAAGGCCTGGGCGGTACCCTCGCTGGAGCCGCGTGCGGCTGGTTACGGCATGCCATATCTCAAAGTGGACGGCATGGATACGCTGGCTGTGCGCGAGGCGATGCTCGAAGCGCGCGAACGCGCGGTGAGCGGCGGCGGGCCGACACTGATCGAATCGCTGACGTATCGTTTCCGTGGCCACTCGATGGCTGATCCAGCATACTATCGAACGCGTGAAGAAGAAAAGCTCTGGAAAACCACACGCGATCCCATCGCGCTCTTCGAGGATAAACTGAAAGAGGCGGGCCTGATGGCCGACCGCGACATCAGCGCCACGAACGACAGGGTGGACGCCGAAGTGGCTGAATATGCGCGGTTCGCAAATGAAAGCCCCGACCCGACGATTGACGATCTGTATGCGGATGTAACGGTTGACGGGCGTGGCGCTATCGCCTGGCGCACAAAGCCCAGCACCCCACGCGAATAACGCCGTTTGGCGTGTGTCAAAGCGGAATAACCACCGAGGACCAGCTTCATGGCAACAGCCAAAGAACCTGAGAGAAACGAGAAGAAGACGATGCGGACGATAACGTACCGCGAGGCGCTGCGCGAGGCGATTGCCGAGGAGATGCGGCGTGACGAGCGCATTTACATCCTGGGTGAGGATATTGCCGGGTACGGCGGCACCTATGGTGTGACCAAGGGGCTAATCGAAGAATTTGGCGAGAAGCGCGTGAAAGATACGCCGCTCGCCGAAGAGGTTATCGCGGGCGCGGCGATTGGCTCCGCGCTTGGCGGCCTTCGGCCCATTGCTGAACTGATGACCATGAACTTCAGTTTGCTGGCTAGCGATCAGATCATCAACAGCCTGGCGAAGTTCCGCTATATGTTCGGCGGCCAGGCCAAGCTGCCGGTGGTGATCCGCATGCCCGCGGGCGGAGGCGCACAGCGCGGGGCGCAGCACTCGCAGATGCTCGAAAGTCTCTACGCGCACATCCCTGGCCTGAAGCTCGTGATGCCGGCCACGCCATACGACGCCAAGGGCATGCTCAAAGCCAGCCTGCGGCAGGATGACCCGATTCTCTTCATCGAGCATGAGTTGCTCTATAACGTCAAGGGCGAGGTGCCGGATCTCGGTGTACACTACACCGTGCCGCTAGATCAAGGTATTGTGCGCCGCGAGGGGAAAGACGTCACCATCGTGACCTTCTCACGCATGGTGCATATCTGCTCGCAAGCGGCGGAGGATCTGGCGAAGGAAGGCATCGAGGCTGAGGTGATTGATCTGCGCGCGATTCGCCCGATTGACCTGGATCTGGTGCTCGATTCGGTGCGGAAAACCAACCGTGTGGTAATAGCCGAGGAAGGCTGGAAGTATTACGGCACGGGGCAGGGCATTGCCGCATTGATCTACGAATACGCCTTCGACTGGCTCGACGCGCCGATTGCCCACGTTACCGGCAAAGATGTGCCTATGCCCTACTCCAAGGTACTTGAGCGTGCGGCGTTGCCGGGCAAGGCTGAGGTGATCGCCGCTGTGAAGGCGTTGGTTCCCGCGCGGGCGACCGCCGGAGTTGGTGCGCGATAGGGAGCGATGAAGCGATGCATACCGTGGTGATGCCCAAGCTGGGCGACACGATGGAAGAGGGCAAGATCCTCACATGGCTCAAAAAAGAGGGCGATACGGTCCAGAAAGGCGACGCGCTGGCGGAGATTGAAACCGAGAAGGTGAATATCGAAGTCGAGGCGTTCTCGGCAGGCATTCTGCGCAAGATTCTCGCACCCGCTGGCACGACCATACCAGTTGGCGACCCCATCGCGCTGACCGGCACAGCGGATGAGCCGCTGCCGGCCACGGCGACCGCTCAAGCCTCCGCGACTGCCGCGCAGACAACGCCTGCGGCTGGTGCGGGCAATCCTGCTACACTGACGGAGCAATCTGGACAGGCCAACGTAGCTCCGGAGCAGGTGCTGCCCGCTGTGGCCCAGCCACAACCCGTGGCTGCGCAGGTGATGGCGGGCACGAATGGCTATGTGGCCTCCGCGCCGACACAGACGAATGCCCATGGCGCGCGGATCTTCATCAGCCCGATTGCCCGGCGCATCGCCGCTGAGCACGACCTGGACATCAGCGCCATCGCAGGCACCGGCCCAGGCGGACGCATCCAGCGCGAAGATGTCGAGGCCGCACTGGTGCGGCAGCAGCAGGTACCCGCACAACCCGTTGCGCCTGTTGCGGCGGGGCAGGCGGTTGAGGCGGTGCCGCTGAGCGCAATGCGCAAGACTATCGCTAAGCGTTTGCAGCAGAGCATGCAGACCGCGCCGCACTTCTACGTGACGATGGCGATTGACACCACCAAGCTTGGCGGCTTCCGCGAGACGATCAACGAGTACGCCGCGATGCAACCGCAGCCGATAAAGGTCAGTGTGAACGATCTGATCGTGAAAGCAGCGGCGACGGCGCTGGAGCATATGCCAGCGGTCAACGTGTCATTCGATGGCGAGCGGCTGCTCTACAAGCGGCAGATCAACATCGGCGTGGCCGTTGCGCTCGACCAGGGCTTGATCGTCCCTGTGATCCGCGACGCCAACAAGCGTGGCGTGCTCGACATCGCCCGCGAAACGCGCAGGCTGGCGGATGCCGCGCGCACAGGCAAGCTGAAGCCGGAAGAGTTTCAGGGCGGTACCTTCTCGGTGAGCAACCTGGGCATGTTTGGTGTGGACGAGTTCACGGCGATCATCAATCCACCGGAGTCGTGCATCCTGGCGGTCGGCGCGATTGTGCCGACGCCGGTGGTCCACGAGGGACAGGTGGTAGTGCGCGACATCATGAAAGTGACGCTCTCGGTGGATCACCGTGCGCTGGATGGCGCGACCGCCGCGCGATTCCTCCAAGAGCTTCAGCGCTTGCTGGAGCAGCCAGTGGGGATGTTGCTGTAGGCGGAAGTACCTGGTAGCGATTAATGACGATAGCTCACGCCGATTCGGCGCGGGCTATCGTCATATTTTGAGATTAGCCATCGCGGTTGACCTGCGTTACTATCCTACCTGTTGCCGCCCAAAAAGCCTATGGCGGTTATCCATCCGGCGTGCTACGATTTTCTCGCAGGTCTGTTGTCGGCCATTCTGGCAGGGACATGTCGGGTCGTATGTAGTGCGTTCGCTGAAAAGCGGAGGATGGTGACGCAGTGGCCGACTTTGCTCATTTGCATGTGCATTCCGAATACAGCCTGCTCGATGGGCAGTCGCGCATCAAGAAGCTCATCGAAGCCACGAAGGCTGGCGGAATGGATGCGCTGGCGCTGACCGACCACGGCGGTATGTATGGCTCCATCGAGTTCTATAAGGCATGCATCGCGGCAGGCATCAAGCCAATCATTGGCGTCGAAGGATACAGTGTACCATCGCTTGAAGAGAAGACCGGGCGCTATGAATACAACCATCTGTTGCTGCTCGCCAAGAACCAGACTGGCTATCGCAATCTGCTGAAACTCACCAGCATCGCCCATACGCGCGGCTACCACTACCGCCCGCGTGTGGATAAGAAGCTGCTTGCCGAGCATGCGGAAGGATTGATTGTCACCTCTGGATGCCTCTCCGGCGAGATTCCTGAATTGCTGCTCAAAGGCGACCTCAACGGCGCACGCGCCGCTGTGCGTTGGTATCAGGATGCCTTTGGCCCTGAAAATTTCTACATCGAAGTGCAGGATCATGATGCCCCGGAGTCGCCGCAGAACAAGCTCAATCCGATGCTCTACGACCTGCACCGCGAGACGGGCGCACCGCTGCTGGCTACCAATGATCTGCATTATGTCTCGGCCAAAGACGCTGAAGCGCAGGACATCTTACTCTGCGTGCAGACCGGCAAATCACTCGACGATCCCAAGCGCATGAAGTTCGATAGCTCGCAGTACTATCTGAAGACCCCGGAAGAGATGGCGCGTCTCTTCCCAGAGATGCCAGAGGCGCTGAAAAACACGGTGCGCGTGGCTGAGGCATGCGAGGTAGAGATCGAGTTCGGCGCCAATCTGCTGCCGATCTATACCATCCCGTCGGGCTTCGATTCACCAGACGAGTATCTTTACCATCTGTGTCTCGAAGGGGTGAAAGAGCGTTTTGGCGCGATGAGCGAGGCTGTCCAGCAGAAGCTGGACTACGAGTTTGAGGTCATTCGCTCCAAGGGCTTCGTTTCGTACTTCCTGATCGTGTGGGACTACACGAATTACGCGCGCAGTCACGGCATGCGCTGCGTCGCGCGGGGGTCCGCCGCTGGCAGCCTCGTTGCCTATGTGCTAGGCATCACCAACGTAGACCCGC
The DNA here is from genome assembly GCA_030167145.1 of Ktedonobacterales bacterium. Taxonomy (GTDB): domain Bacteria; phylum Chloroflexota; class Ktedonobacteria; order Ktedonobacterales; family JADMIN01; genus SMAG-U1939. The sequence goes on from CP126532.1 coordinate 4,787,860, forward strand.
TGCGCTACGAACTGCTCTTCGAGCGGTTCCTCAATCCCGAACGCATGAGCATGCCTGATATTGATATGGACTTCCCCGACGACCGGCGCGAAGAAGTGATTCGCTATGTGGCGGATAAGTATGGATGGGAAAAGGTCGGGCAAATCGTCACCTTCAATACGATGGCCGCCAGAGCCGCCGTGCGTGATGTGGGCCGCGTGATGGGCATGCAGAACGAAGCCGACCGGGTCGCCCGGCTGATTCCCGCTGGCCCGAAGGTGACGATCTCCAGTTCATTGGATGGCGTCAGAGATCTGAAGCAACTCTACGATTCCAGCGTGCCGATTCGTAAGCTCATTGATATGGCGCGTGACCTGGAAGGCACGGTACGCGGAACGGGCATTCATGCCGCTGGCGTCATCGTCTCGCGCGATCCGCTTGATACGGTGGTGCCGTTGCAACTGCGAGACTACAAAGATCCGAATCCCTGGCTCGTCTCGCAGTATGAGCAGGCACACCTGGAAGAACTTGGCCTGCTGAAGTTCGACTTCCTGGGTCTCTCGAACCTGACCATTCTGATGAACTGCCAGAGGTTCCTCAAGGAGACGCGCGACATAGAAATTGATCTGGATCGGCTCCCCCCTGACGATGCCAAGACCTATGAACTGCTCGGCCAGGGCGAGACGACCGGCGTTTTCCAGCTCGAATCCGGCGCGATGCGGAGCTACATTAAGGAGCTTAAACCCACCTGCATCGAAGACGTGACGGCGATGGTTGCGCTCTACCGTCCCGGTCCGATGGACTCGATCCCGCAGTTCATCAAGTCCAAGCATGGCGAAGTTGAAATCAAGTATCTGCACCCAGCGCTTGAGCCACTTTTGCGCGAATCTTATGGCGTCATCGTGTATCAGGATCAGGTGTTGCTGATTGCGGTCCAGCTTGCGGGGTTCACCTGGGGCGAGGTGGATAAGTTCCGCAAGGCGATGTCGAAGAAGCTCGCCGAAGAGATGGCGAAGTATCGCGACAAGTTCATCAAGGGCTGCGCCGCCAACGGCATTGACGCCAAAATCGCTGATGAAATCTTCTCATTCATAGAACCGTTTGCTGGCTATGGGTTTAACAAGGCGCATGCGTGTGCCTATGCCTGGGTTGCCTATCAGACGGCGTATCTGAAGGCGAACTATACAGCGGAGTTCATGGCGGCGACGCTCACCACCGAAGCTGGCGATGCCAAGAAAGTGGTCGCGGCGGTGGAAGAGTGCCGCAGAATGGGCGTTCCAATATTGCCACCTGACATCAATAAGAGCGAGTCGGGGTTCACCGTCGAGCGTGTGACAACCGAAGAGGGCGCAGCATGCGGGGGCGTGCGTTTCGGTCTGCTCGCAATCAAGAATGTCGGTTCTCGGCCCATTGATGAGTTATTGGAGGCGCGTCGCTCCGATGGTCCATTTACCTCCTTGGCGGATATTTTTGCACGTACCGATAGCAAGAATCTCACCCGTGGCGCCGTCGAGTGCCTGATCAAAGCTGGCGCGCTGGATAGCATGGGCAAGCGTAGCCAGTTGCTGCAAAACCTTGACCGCGCGATGAATCTTGGCCAGCAGCGCCGCAAGATGCGAGAGATTGGGCAAAACAGTCTGTTTGGTGGCATGACGGACGCTGGGGAGGACGACTTCACACTTCCCGATGCGCCAGAGTATCCACGGCAACAATTGCTCGATTGGGAAAAAGAACTGCTCAATCTCTATCTCTCTGCCCATCCACTGGCGCATGTCGCGAACCTGCTCAAGCGCCGCGTCACCACCTACACCGCCTTGCTCAACGAAGAGTGGGCGGGCCAGCGGGTGACGCTCGGTGGGCGCGTTACCAGCGTGCGGCGCACCATGACGAAGCGCGGCGAGGCAATGGCTTTCGTGCAGCTCGAAGACATGCAGGGCGCTCTCGAAGTCGTCGTGTTTCCCAAGACGTTTGCTACCACCGCCGACCACTGGCACGAAGAGGCGGTGCTGCTGGTGACCGGTACAGTCCAGTTGCGCGACACCGATGCAAAACTCATCTGCGATGAAGTTGAGGAGTTCGTGGCGAGCGAAGAGGATCTGAATCGCCGTGAATATCTGCTGCGCATCCGTATGGCGCGCGGTGCGAGTGATACGCTTGAGATCGCCCGTGTGGATCAGTTGCTTACGGCGCTCAGCCGCTATCCTGGTGATGATCGCTATGAACTAATTGTACGCAATGGTCGCTGGGAGGCCCGGCTGGCACCCAAATCTGGTGAACAAGGGGTGAAGTTCTGCCCTGAGCTGATGCAACGGCTCGAAGAGATTCTGGGAGCGAATACGGTTGAGCCGTTGCTTGTCTCTACTCAGGAATAAGCAATCCATGCCGCTCAACCCAACTCATGTAGTAGTCGTATAGACTAGGAAATAGTGCCTGGCGGCAAGAGTTCTGCTATACTCCATGCACACTACGCCGCTGAAACGGGCCTCCACATGGGTAGGCCCACGGAACGGCACGATGACAGCGTTGGTAGCGAGAGGGCTAGGGCATGGCGGATCGAATATTTTGTCGTAACTGCGGTAGCCCGGTGGAGGGCAGTGGCACACAATGCCGTGTCTGTGGCGCTGTGCTTTCCTCTAGCGGCGGCCCTACGCCTGCCGCTCCGCTGCCCGAAGCGCAGCCGCAACCTACCTCTGGGAATCCAGGGCAACCTGCCGCTCCAGGTATCTACCCGTATCCCTATGCCTATCCCCCGTATTATGGCGTGTATCCCTACGGACAATCACCAGCAGCGCCGCCCAACACACAGGGAGCAGGTGCGGTACCGGCTCCTGGGTATCCCGCGTATCCTCAAGGCGCGCCTCTGGGAGGTGGTTCCTACACGCCGTATTACTATGGTTATCCCTATGCCTACCCCTGGGCTTATACCATCCCAGTCAAGCCGCGACCAGCGCCGGGCGAAACCTATGCCAAGGTGGTGTCTGGCATTGTCATTGGCGCAGGAGTACTCTCAATCCTCTGCGCGTTGTTGGTAATCGGCCTCTCGGCGTTGATTGCCGCCGCTGGACAATTCGATAACCTGCCGGTGCAAGATTTGCTGCTCGTACCTGCCCTTACTGGCACTATCGGCGGTGGGATGGCAATCTACTATGGTATTCGCGGCATCATGCGCCGCCCTTCACCGCGCTTTCGCCTTCCACATCCACTGCTGTTCGTCGGGCTGACGGCGGTGGTGCTCGTCGGTGAGATTGTGCTGTGGCATCTAGAATTGGGCAGTGGACCGGGACCATCTATTACCGACGTGCCATTAGTGTTGCTTTCTGGCGTGCTCCCTGCGCTGGCGATTCTCTCCTTCACAAGCTGGCGCCTGCGCATGCCCGCCACACGCCGACATGTCGTGATGTCCTTGCTCTATGGCCTTACGCTGGGGCCGCTGCTGGCGCTCATTCTAGAGATCATCGTCAGTATCATTCTGCGCTTGCTCCCCAGCGGAGCCTCATCGTTGAGCGCGAGCGATCCAGTCAACGTGATCCGGCTGCTGCTAGAGATTTCAGTTGCGGCGCCCATTATCGAAGAAGGCGTGAAGCCGCTAGGCGCATTGCTCATCATGCCGCGCCTGCGCACTCCGGTCAGCGCGTTTCTCGTGGGACTTGCCGGTGGCATCGGCTTCGATATGTTCGAGACGACGTTCACCTACATCGGCAGCGGTCAGGCCGACTGGATTCAGGTCGCCCTTGTCCGCGTCGGCGCGGGTCTGCTTCATGGTCTGGGCGCTGGTATGGTAGCGCTGGGCTGGTACTATTTCATCAACGGCAAAGGTGTCAGCCGCCGCTGGCTGAAGGGCATCGGGTGCATGGCTTACGCTGTGGCGCAGCACGGGATCTTCAACGCGAGTTCCGTGCTGGTGGATGGCCTGCCAGAACCACTCCATGGCTGGCTAAATCAGGTATTCTATGTGGGCAAGCTGCCGATTGCGGTTATCGAACTCCCTTTCTTTGGACTTGATCTGTTGATTCTGGTGATGCTGATCTTTATTACCGGGCGGCTAATGCGCCCCTGGAATGGCGCATCAGGCCCGCCTGTGCCTGCCGCGATTCCTGCCGCGAATTCACCCACTACTGCCGAACCCGCCCCACTTGGAGGTACCGTTCGATGATTTCCATGCCTCCATCCGTTGAGAGGACGACGCCGGTCCGTCCGATTCCAGCCGAAGAGATCCCACTCGCGAAGAATTCGCGCGGATTCTTCCCCAGCCGTTTCGCCACAATCTTTGGCGTCGTGACCATCGCGGCAACCGTGATAGCGCTCATCCTCGCCGCAGGCGGCCCGCTATTGGTGAATCATGTCAGCAGCGATGTGCCCGCAGGCTGGACGTCGGTTTACGACGCGACGCCCAACGATCCCGCGAGCTGGCGAGCGCAGGAGGGTTGCAATATCACGGCCCAGGGACTCGACGCTCGCGGCGACCAGAACCAGGACGGCTGTGGGTTTGTCCCCAGTCAGGAGAACGATCTGCTCAGCCAAGGTTTCATCTTGAAAGCGACACTCGCTCCCGATGGGTCATTAAAGGGCTATCAGGCGCCGTTCATCGCGATCAAGGGCGGTTCTGATGAGGTGTACGTGGTTTTTGAGCAATCGGGGGCATATACCGTTTGTATCAATGATTGCCTGCGTAACACTCTGAACTTTACCAGCGCGTGGCATACCGACGGTTTCACGACGAATAGCATCGCGGTCGAATATCGTCCGGGCAGTGACGCACAAGGCTCGCGGATCGTGGTATATGCGAATGGGCAGCAAATCGAGGCCGTCGCGGCTGACATTAGCGGCAATCCAACCCTGGTCTTTGGCGCGCTACGCGAAGTTGACGGCATCTATGGTGAAGCGTTGTTTACACACTTGACGCTCTATTCGGCAAGCGGCAGCTCAAGCTCAAGCGGCAGCTAAGGGCGCGCACTGCAACGACATTCTGCCTCAGCCCAGGGGTGCGACGAAGCTCTCGAAGGCTTCTGCGCCCCGCTCTTTTTCGGAGTTCCGCCGCCAGAGGAGCAGCGCGGGGAGGGTGCCAAGCAACGCGATTGCGGCCGCCGCCGCGAAGATGTCGGTCAGCACGGCGTGCAGGGCTACGTCGGGCGCGATATGCGCCGCAAGCGCCTGCTGGAAGCGTGTGATGCCCCAGGCCGTCAGTCCGGCTAGGCCAAGGATCATGCCGGTCATCCGCAACACTGTCACTACCGAGGAGGCGACGCCAGCCTGGGTATGCGGGCTGCCATTGAGTGCGCTGGTGCTGATTGGCGCGATGACCAGCCCGAAGCCAAGCCCCGCCGTGGTGGTGGCAACCGTAATCGCTCCCTGGTCTACAGTGGCTGGCCAGAGATGCATCAGCCAGAGGCCAAGCGCCGTCAGCAACACGCCAAGCGCAGCAGGCAGTGGACACCCAAACCGGCTGGACAGCCAGCCGCCAAGCAGCGCGCCCACTGGAATTAGCGCCGTCAAGCGCAGCAGCGCCAGCCCAGAAGTGAGCGCGTCCTTATTCTGTAATGCGCCCATGAAAATCGGGATCTCGACTAGCGCCACGATCAGCGCTGCACCGATGAGCAAGCTGAGCAGCGCGGAGGACGAAAGCGCGCGACTTCGGAACAGGCGCGGGTCTACGACTGGCCAGCGCAGTTTCAGTTCCAGCATGACGAACAGCGAGAACAAGACGAGCGCCGCGCCGAGTAGCGCTGGATTGACGCGCACCTCGGCACTCGCACTCAATGTTCCTACCTGCCCACTCTGCTGGCCTAACCCTATGGTCAAGCAGGTGAGCGATGCGCCGAAGAGCACCGCGCCCGCGAAGTCAATTGGTTCGCGCCGCCCACGCTGGCGCGGCAGCGAGAAGAACGCCGCCAGCAGCAGCACTGCGGCAATCGGGACGTTCAGATAGAAGATCCATACCCAGCCCCAGGCGTTGGTGATCGCGGCGCCCCAAAGCGGGCCAAGCACGCCACCAGCCTCCGTGACCGCGCCGATCAGGCCGAGCGCCAACCCCCGCCTGCTGCCCCCGAAGAGGTCGCTGGTGACCGCCATACCGACAGGGACAAGTGCGCCGCCGCCCACTGCCTGCAAGAACCGCGCGGCAACCAGCACATCGAGGCCCGGCGAGGTGGTGTCAATGCCGAGGCGGCTCAGCGGGCCGAGCAGCGCCTGAACGACATTGTAGAACGGTGTCAAAATCGCGCCAGAGAGTGTGGTGTAATCTGGCGCGACTTGCGCGCCAAGCTGGGGCGCGGCTGCGCAGACCAGTGAGCCAGCCGCGAAGAGGACCAGGCAGAAGGCGAAGATGCGCCAGCGGCCAAAGACATCGGCGATACGCCCCATGAGCGGCATCGCGATGATGTAGCCAAGCAGATAGCCACTGACAATCCAGGCGGCGCGGTCGGGCTGGGTGATGGGCACACCCACATCGCCGACCATGTTCGTCAGCGCGGTGACCACCACCGTCTGATCTAGTGCGGTCAGGAAGACGGCCACACAAACGACTGCAAGCGCCATGCACCCCAGACGGGTAAGCTGGCCATCCGTGTTGCGTAGTGGGCGCTGGCGGCGCGTTACGAATGGAGTGTCGAATGTAGGGTCGGCTTGCTCGCTCGTCTGTGTCATCGCCGCCTCATTTCCTGAGTCGTGCTAATCTAAGGGGGACTGGATGCTCACCGGCTGATCGAACTTGGAAAGGTAGAATGTCCGCACGGTAGCGCTGGTATCGCCAGTTAGCATCTGTCCGGTGAAGGCGATGGAATAGACCTGATTGTCGGATTTGCCGATACAGAATGTCGTTTGCTTTGGTTCGCCGATGACATTTGTGCCGAACAGCGGCTTCAAGTCTTGCTGCGAGAGCTGCCCGGATACTTTCCAGCAGGCTTGCCCATTTGCGCTGCCGTCTTGCGGCTGGCTGGGATTCTTCAGAGCCGTCAGCAGCCCGCCGATACCGTTCTGAGGATCGAAGACGGTCAGGAAGCTGCTGAATTGGGTGGTTTGCTCGAAGTTGCCAGTCAGCGGGTTGGTATACCACTCGTTCGACCCGATGATGACAAGATTGATCGTCGTCGAAGCGAAACCCGCATCCACCACTGCCGAGGCGCTAACTTTATCTGGTCGCTCGACATCGCCGGTCGCCGATGTGACGCTGTAGCCACCGGTGGGCGGCTTGCCAGCGTGCTCGACCGTCATGACGAAGTGCAGTGTTTTGGTGCTGTTGAACTTTGTCTGAGCGTTCTTGAGAAGTGTGGTCGCGTTGGGCGCGTTTGGCCCACCGCAGGCCGCGAGGGCACATACCACCATCACCAGTATCGCTATCGCCATGCCCCCGCCCACGCCTCGCACATGAAACCGTTCGCGCCACATGCCGATATACCCCCTCTGTATTCCCGCGACTCCGCACCCGACAATACCGGCGCGTTGACGCGCAACCTGCTCGCCGCTGCCATTATCACCGGCAAGTGGTGGCGCGTCAATGGCGTATATCCTCGTCAACCTGCATCGCAGGACGCCGGGCCGACTTTAGGCCAATTGGAGGAAGTTCAGAATCTGGCCGTCTGGGTCTTTGATGGCGAAGGTGCGGCCAAACGGCATGTCGGTGGGTGGGGTTACGACCTCAACTAACTGTGCCACGAGCGCGGCGAAGGTCGCGTCAGCGTCATCTACGTACCACCATAGCTCAGGCTCTTTGGCTGTTGTCGCGGTTTCCTGGCCCAGCGCCAGATATGCGCCTTGTCCGTTGGATTGCGCGAACTGGACGAATGACGGCGCCTCAGCTTCGACGGCGAAGCCCAGCTTCTGCGTGTAGAAGGCGCGCGCCGCCGCTACGTCTGGCACGTGCAGAAACACGAATTGTGCAGTCCGTTGGTGCTGATGCGTGTGTTCATGCTGGTGTCACTCATAATTGTGTGTTCCTCCGGTTCTCAATTACCTGTACGTTCGCGGACGTTCACAGATGTTCCCACGTCCATCCTCAGTATGACCGGAGCGAGTGACAACCCTATGGCAACAGTGTTTTGGGGGTTAATGAATTCTCCAAAATTGCATGGGCCTCATCGGCGACACGACGGAGAAAGGACGTCGGCTCCAGTACGCGCACATGTCGCCCCCAACTCAGCACCCATTGCAGGATCTCGTCTTCGCGAACTACGTGCAGTGTCACGAGCAAGCCGTTGGGCGCATCTTCTTCGGCAATGGCGAAGAATGAGGGCGCTTCGCGTACCCAACGGGCGACCTCCTCGTCGAACAGCAGGCGCACGTCAAAGCTGCCTGGCTCGAAGAGGTTGCGCCGCTGCATCTGAAAGTTTGCTGGGCGTATGAAATGCTCTTCCCCAATGGTCAAATCTTCGATGCGGTCCAGGCGAAAGTTGCGAATGCCGCGGCGCAGATGGCAATAGGCTGAGAGATACCAGGCGTTGCCAACGTGGGTAAGGGCGTAGGGATCGGCTTCGCGGAAGTTGGGGGTGCGGGTGGCGCTGGAGGGATGCCGTGTGTGATAGCGAAAGCGTACCGTGACGCGATCTAGAATGGCGCGCCGGAAGTGCTGAAGTTTGGTCGCCAGATCGGGCCGGACACCAATGCCGCCGACGATGAAGGTGATGCTGTTCCGCAGCGATGCGACCTCGTCGCGTCGCTTTTCCGGCAGAACGCCGGTGATCTTGCGACTGGCGGATTGCGCGGCGGCGCGGTACTGGGCGTCGAAGCTCTGCGCCATCACGTCCGCGCCAAGCAGCAGCATCATCGCCTCATCAGCGCCGAAGCTGAGCGGCGGCAGAAAATAGCCTTCTACCAGTGAGTAGCCCCGGCCAGGCATAGAGATAATGGGAACTCCCGCCTGGCCCAGCGCCTGAAGGTCGCGGTAGATGGTGCGCTTGCTGATCTCAAAAGTGAGGGCAAGGTCTTGGGCGCGCTGCCAGCGTTTCGCTTGAAGCTCTAGAACGATGGCGAGAAGCCGGTCCGTGCGATTCATGAGCGCCTCGACATCAGCCGCCGATTATTCCCACTTGAAGGTCAGCGCTGCGGCGGCCACCAGCACGATACTCCAGCCTACCAGCAGCAAAATGCTGCCTATTTGTACTGGCTGCCCACTCATCGTGGTGCGCAACGACTCGCTGAGCGCGGCTGGTGGCAGAATCGCCGCGAGTTGCGCTAGCCCTGGCGGCAAGTGATCTACGGGAAGGAAGATGCCGCCAATGGCAAGGAAGATGACATACAGGCCGTTCGCGCCAGCCAGCGTCGCCTCAGCGCGTAATGCGCCGGCCATCAGCATGCCCAGCGCGGAAAATGCGATTGTGCCCAGCAGGATGATTGGTAGTGCGCCCCAGATGGATCCCGCTGGTCGCCAGCCATAGAAGACAACGGCCAGCAGGATGAGCAGGACAATCTGGACTACTTCGAGCGCCAGCACCGAAAGCGTTTTGGCAACAAGCAATCCCCAGCGTGGCAGCGGTGAGCTGCCCAAACGTTTGAGCACGCCATAGTACCGCTCATACGCTGTGGCGATGCCCAGGCTCACCATGCCGGTCGAGATGATCGCCACGGCGATGATACCCGGCAAGAGGAAGTTGATCTGGCTGCCCGCAATAGGCGGCACGGTAATCAGGCGACCGAAAAAGACCAGGAAGATGACAGGCAAGATGATCGTTACCAGCAGCGATTCGCCCCGGCGGAGCGTCATCGTAAGCTCGGCGCGAGTCTGCGCCAGGATGCGCTGCGAGAGCGGAGCCGCGCCGGTGGTCGAGGAGGGTGATGATATGGCGCTCACTCGCGAATTTCCTTTCCCGTGACCCGCAGGAAGACATCTTCAAGCGACGAGCGACCCACGCGCAATTCGATCAGGTCGGCGTTTTTCTCGCGCAGCATTTGGGTGAGCGCAACCAGCAGCGTGCGCGCATCGCCAGTTTCGATGACGTACTTCCCTGGGGCGGTCTCGCGTGCGCCGCGTGCGGCGTCTAGCTTGCCCAATGCGCCCACGTCCAGGCCGGGGGTCGCCGTAACGTAGACTTCGGTGGTCGTGGTAGATTGCTCACGGGTCAATCCGGCTGGCGTATCTAGCGCGATGAGGTCGCCGTTATCTATGATGGCGATGCGGTCGGCGAGACGCTCCGCCTCATCCATGAAATGTGTGGTGAGCAGGACGGTGGCGCCGCGTTCTTTCAGATTAGTGATGATGTCCCAGGTCGCGCGCCGCGCCTGCGGATCCATTCCCGTGGTTGGCTCATCCAGAAAGAGTAGTTTTGGTTTGCCGATCAGGGCGACGGCGAGCGCCAGGCGGCGTTTCTGCCCGCCGGAAAGCTGGCGGCAGCGTGTGCCTGCCGCATCGGTCAGGCCGACAAGGCGCAGCAAGTCCGTTGGATTTTCTGGTTCGGCGAAGAACTTGCCGAAGAGGTTCAGCACTTCCCCGGCGCGCAGACTCGGATATAAGCCATCCTGTTGGAGCATCACACCGATCTGCGGCTTCAATGCCGTCGCGTCGCGCAGCGGGTCCAGCCCCAGCACACGCGCGCTGCCACCGTCGGCGGAGCGATAGCCTTCTAGGACCTCGATGGTGCTGGTTTTGCCCGCGCCATTTGGCCCAAGCAGCGCGAAGACCTCGCCGCGCCGGACGGTGAAACTGAGGTTGCGCACGGCTACCTGTGCGCCGTACCTCTTGACCAGCCCTGCCACCGCAATCGCGGTGTCCGTGCCTGCTTTGTCGCCTACCGGCGAGCGACCACTGGCGGCACGTGTATTCGCTGTACTCATTAAGCCTTCCAATAGGTAAAAGATACCGATGTGTAGCGCATTGGACCTAGCGCAAGCCTTGAGCGGCTTGCAGTATCCGCAATCTGTACGATACGCGCGGATGCCGTATCATGCAAGGAAGTAGCACCGGCGGCGAAAAGACAAGCGCCTTGTGGTTCGTTTGACCCTCTCCCGAACACAAGCCTATAATGCGGAAGATGAGCCAGTTGTGGGCTAATGAGGTAGCCCAATGCTTTCGATACGTTGCCAGACGTTGCCAGCGGGCGCGCAATGGAGCGCGCCGTGATATTGAGCAAAGGAGCCAGCCATGGCAGAGCATGACCCTGTTCTCGTCAGTGCGGTGCGCACTCCGATAGGTCGTTTTTTAGGCGCACTCTCGCCGCTGAGCGCCACCGCGCTCGGCGCGATTGCCATTCGCGAGGCGCTCCAACGCGCAGGCGCGCCTGTGGAGCAGATTGATGAAGTCATCATGGGCAATGTTGTCACCGCTGGTGAGGGCCAGGCACCCGCGCGGCAAGCCGCGCTGCATGGGGGCATCCCCGACGACGTGCCTGCCGTAACGATCAATAAGGTATGTGGCTCCGGCCTCAAGGCGGTGATGCTGGCGGCGCAGGCGATTAAAGCTGGTGACGGCGATCTGTATGTCGCGGGCGGCATGGAGAGCATGAGCAATGCACCCTACCTGCTGCCCAAGGCGCGTACTGGCTATCGCATGGGTGACGGCGCGCTCATCGATTCGGTGGTGCGAGACGGCCTGTGGTGTGCCTTCGAAGGCGTGCATATGGGCGAAGAGGCCGAAATAGTCGCCGATAAGTACAGCATCAGCCGTGAGGCGCAGGATCAGTTCGCCTATAGCAGCCACATGAAGGCGCAGGCCGCGACTGAGGCTGGCCGCTTTCTTGACGAAATCGTGCCGGTTGAGATCAAGCAGAAGAAAGGGGCTGCCGTCGTCGTGGAGCGCGATGAGTCTATTCGCCCCGACACCAGCATTGAGGCGCTGAGCAAGCTGAGTCCGGCGTTCCGCAAAGACGGCGGTACTGTTACGGCGGGCAACGCCCCTGGCCTGAACGATGGCGCATCTGCGACGGTCGTCGCAAGCGAGGCAAAGGCGAAAGAGTTGGGGCTGCCTGTGCTGGCGCGGATCACCGGCTATGCCGCCGCCGCCATCACACCGAAGTATATCTTCGCCTGCCCGCCGCGTGCTGTACGAAAACTGCTCGACCGCACGGGCATGAAAATGAGCGATTTCGACGTGATTGAAGTGAATGAGGCCTTTGCGGCGCAAGTGTTGGCGAACGGCAAAGAACTGGATTGGGATTGGGAGCGCGTGAATCCTAATGGCGGCGCGGTGGCGCTCGGTCATCCCATTGGCGCGAGTGGCGCGCGCGTGCTGACGACGCTGCTCTATGAACTGCGTCGGCGCGGCGGCGGGCGTGGGCTGGCGACGCTCTGCCTGGGCGGCGGCGGCGCTGTAGCGCTCTCGATTGAGGTATAGGCGGCAACGGAGGAAAGTCACCATGCTCGACCAGAAATCTCCCGCGACAGGGGCGGCTGAGGCGAACGGGACGGTCACATCCCCGCCGGAACAGGGCGATGGCGCGCTTTACGCAGCCGATGCCGTCGCGAAGGTCGCCGAGGCGCAGCGCCAGTGGGAAGCCACCAGCGTCGCGCAGAGTACGAAGCGAATGCCCGAACGAACCGCCGACTTCACCACGCAATCTGGCATGCCTATCAAACGACTGTACACCCCAGAGGATGTCGCCGGGCTAGATTATGCGCGCGACCTGAACTTCCCAGGCGAATATCCGTATACACGCGGCGTGCAGCCGACGATGTATCGCGGCAAACCGTGGACGATGCGCATGTTTGCAGGCTTTGGCACCGCCGAGGAGACGAATGAGCGCTTCCACTATTTGCTGAATCAAGGGCAGATGGGCCTCTCGGTCGCCTTCGATATGGCGACGCTCTATGGCTACGATCACGACCACCCAATGGCGCTCGGAGAGTTCGGCAAGTGTGGCGTGGCGGTGTCGTCACTGGCCGACATGGAGATTCTTTTCCAGGGCATCCCGCTGGACAAAGTCACGACTTCGATGACTATCAACAGTCCAGCGCCGGTGATCTGGGCGATGTATATCGCGGCGGCGGAGAAGCAGGGGGTGCCGATGGAGAAACTCGGCGGCACGCTCCAGAACGACATCCTGAAAGAATACATCGCGCAGAAGGAATTCCTCTTCCCCCCGGAGCCTTCGATGCGGCTGGTGGTAGATACCATCGAATTTGGCACACGCCACATGCCCCGCTGGAACACCGTCAGCATCAGCGGATACCACATTCGTGAGGCAGGCGCGACCGCCGTGCAAGAGTTGGCCTTCACGTTGGCGGACGGATTGGCCTATGTGGATGCGACGCTTGAGCGTGGCCTCAAGATTGACGAGTTCGCGCCCCGACTATCGTTCTTCTTCGACGTTCATAACGACTTCTTCGAGGAGATTGCCAAGTTCCGCGCTGCGCGTCGCATCTGGGCGCGTGAGATGCGCGAACACTATGACGCACAAGATCAGCGCTCGTGGATGCTACGGACGCACGCGCAAACTGCTGGTGTCTCGCTCACGGCCCAACAAGCGGAGATCAACGTCGCGCGTGTCGCCATCCAGGCGCTGGCGGCGGTGCTCGGTGGCACCAATTCGCTGCATACCAACTCGCTCGATGAGGCGTTAGCGCTGCCCACGGAGAAAGCCGCGTTGATCGCGCTGCGCACGCAGCAGGTGATCGCGCATGAGAGTGGCATCACCAATACGGTGGATCCGCTCGCTGGCTCTTTCTTCATCGAAGCGCTGACCAATGAGACAGAGCGGCAAGCCACGGCATACATTCAGCAGATTCGCGAGCTGGGCGGCGTGTTGGAGTGTATTCGTAACGGCTTCTTCCAGAAGGAAATCGCCGAAGCGTCGTACCGACTCCAGCAGGAGGTCGAGGCAGGCGAGCGGATCATCGTTGGCGTCAACGATTATGTGATGGATGAGCAAACGCCGGTGCCGACTCTCTATGTGGATCCTGCCAAAGAGCGCATCCACCTGGAACGGTTGACCAGGGTGCGGAGCGAGCGCGACAACGAGCGGGTCGGCATGACACTCGCGGCGCTGGAAGCGGCAGCACGTGGCACAGAGAGCACGATGCCGTTCATTCTCGACGCGGTGCGCGCCTACGCTTCGCTTGGCGAAATCATGGGCGTCTTCCGCAAGGTCTTTGGTGACTACACCGAGGCAGTTGTGTACTAGGTGTGCCGTCCCTGGTTGTGGTGTCCGCCAGTCTGACGATTTCGCCACAAATGAACGAGGGCGACCAAGCGTACATTGCTGATCGCCCTCGTGCCGTGTAACCTGCGCTACTGCGCCCCTGGCGTCTCGGAGTCGCCTATATCCGTGAAGTCGGACAGGAGATCGCTTGCGTTCATCGAGCCAAGTGCAGGTAGGTTGTCTTCGGCGGTCGACTTGGCGACTTCGCCGGAAGATGGAAATGGTGTGACATCAGCGAGTGGCTGGATAGGTCGCGAGGGCATACCTCCCGGCATGTTTTCCTGGGCAAGCGGCCGAGATGACGCAGCCTGCCCGACCTCTGGCATGCCCGGCAGTGGCATATTCGTTCCGGCAATCTGCTGTAGTTGTTCCACATTGCCACGCACAGCCTCAAGTGCGCCACGGAACCACGCGAGATTCACGTCCACAGAGCTTAGCTTCTTCGCCTGCACACCTAGATCCCTGACGAACTGGTTGAACTGACGGTCAAGCGATGTCGCCTCTCTTTCCGCCTGTTCCAGCAATGTCCATGCTTCAATTAGTTCCGGCGGCACAGCGCCAGCTTCGCCAGCCGGAGGGGCGCTCTCCTGTTGCGTGAGAGCGGAGGGCACGGCTGCGCTGGCTTCGGGAGCGCCTTCAGACTGAACGGCGGGCAGTGGCACGGTCATCGGGACAATACCATCGCCATTAGCGTCCGCCTCCTCCGATCCGAGCACGGGGAAGGTGCCGGTATACCCTGGCGTTGCCAGGTTTAGGTCGCGGCCCAGACCGCGAAAATCCTCGTTCCCGCTGGCGTCCGTCGCGGGCATCTCGCGCAAAGCGGGAGCGCCGCTGGTGAGGCTTTCGGGCAGCAGGCCACTCAGGATGCGTTGCGCCTGGTGTAGCAGCGCCACTTCTTGGTCGGCGGAGGCGAGTACTTTATCTGACAACGCAATCAATGCGCCGTCAATTTGCTGCGCCTCCTTCACCGCATCCACGGTCTCATCGAGCGGGGCGCGAGCGTGCGTCAGTGCTCTGACTACCTCGCTCACGGTGCGCTGTATGCGCCCAAGACGCTGTGTGAGGCTTGCCTGTAATTGTGTGAGGTAGACGGCAACGCTATCCAGTGTGGTGTTGGTCATGATGGGCAGACTTGTGGGTGTGGGCGTGCCGTCGGTCATGCCCATCAACGCCTCAAGCATTGGCAGCGCGGCGGCATCCACACGCAACCGCGCTTGCTCTGCACGCGACGCCTCTTCCAGCCGCTGAAGCAATAAGTTCAGGCTGTCGGCGAGAGGCGCAAGCTGCATATTGTTGACTTCAGCACGTGCCATTGGCTCGCCAGTCAACGCATGAGCAATAGTAAGCTGGAGACCGCCGACGGTTTGGTCCAGTTGGCGCTGCTGCTCTTCCACAGCGCTGGCAAGTGATTCGAGCCGGACGTGCGAAAATTGGAGTTCCCGACTCTTCTGCCCTTCTACTACACTGTCCCCAATATAGATTGAAAATAGCCAGGCAAGCAGCCCAGACAGGGCTTGGAGTCCGAGCGTATAGACGACGAGCAGATAGGCTTCATTATTGCTGACCGAGCTATCGAGCGACAATGCGAAGAGGATGGCGAACGCAGAGATAGCCGTGGTGACAAAAGCCATAATGAGCGCTGCCTCGGGTGCGAAAAGCAACCCTGACTCAAGGATGAGCGCGATGAAGAGCAGCGAGGCATGTGCGGCATCAAACGGCGACCCGTTGACAGCCAGGGCAATGGTCTGCGCCACGACCGCGACAGTGCCGCCAAAGACCAGAATATAGGCGCTGCTCGTAGGGCGATGAAACAATGAATTCGCGCACAGCGCGGCGATGTAGATCACCAGGGCAGCAGCGCCTGCCGCGATAGGGAAAACCGGCTCCTTCGAGCCGACATATCCCACCGAAGCGGCGAGCGTTATCAGCGCTTGCGCCATAATCAGGATGCTGATGAGGCGTGAGCGTTGCCGATCACGCTCGGCAACTGATGCTAGCGTCCGCCGAATCAACTGGGGAAGAGATGGCTGCGAGTTGGAGAGCGCCACTGTTGGGCGCGCTCTGCGTGGCCCTGGTTGGACATGTTTTCGCTGATTATTCATTATCAAGTTCGCGAACGTTGCCATATCGCCAAAGGTGAGCCGTGATGTGGCAACCTTCGCGCCTCCTTTGAGCACTGGTGGCTTGCCCGCGTCAGAATGTGCCAATCAGGCGCAAGCAAGGCGCGTTTGCCGCTACCCCGATGATTGCCAATAGCTGAGCTACCATGGGAAGCATGGTGAGTTGTATTCTAGGGGAGGAAGCGCCACATAGCAAGAGCACACGGACTCTTGGCATATACGCGGGTACGCTTGTTGCGTATGCTGGAGTGACATAACAGCCCAAATGATGGGTGGATACGCGCCGCCACTGAGCTACACAGCAGGCTGTAACTTCGGCGGGTAGAGCGTGCGGTACAAGTCGCAGACTTCAGTGGAAAGGCAAAGTGGACGGATGACGAAGTACATACTGGCGCTTGACCAGGGCACAACCAGTTCCCGGGCGATCCTCTTCGATGCTGCTGGCGCTCCTAAGTATGTGGCGCAGCGCGAGTTTCCGCAGATCTTTCCGGCTCCAGGATTAGTTGAGCACAACCCCGAAGACATCTGGGCTACGCAGATCGGCGTTGCGCAAGAAGTCGTGCGCCAGTCTGGCGTCGCGCCAGCAGACATCGTGGGCATCGGCATCACTAATCAGCGCGAGACGGTTATTGTCTGGGAACGCGCCACTGGTCAACCCATCCACAATGCCATCGTCTGGCAGAGCAGGCTCACCGCGCCGATTTGCGACAACCTGAAGCGGCGCGGCCTTGAGCCGCTGTTCCGTGAAAAGACCGGGCTGGTCATAGATCCGTATTTTTCCGGAACCAAGGTCAAGTGGCTACTGGACAACGTGCCTGGCGCGCGTGAGCGCGCGGAGCGCGGCGAATTGCTCTTCGGCACGGTAGACACGTTCTTGATGTGGCGTCTTTCGGGTGGACGGGCGCATGTGACCGATTACTCCAACGCTTCGCGCACGCTGCTCTTCAATATCCACACGCTGGATTGGGACGACGACCTATTGCGCGAACTGGATGTGCCGCGTGCGATGTTGCCGCGTGTGCTGCCATCCAGTCACATCTACGCGCAGTGCGATCCGCGCTATTTTGGCGCGCCGATTCCCATCGCGGGCGACGCGGGCGATCAGCAAGCCGCGACCTTCGGGCAGGCATGCTTCGTGCCGGGAATGGCGAAGAACACCTACGGTACCGGGTGTTTCCTGCTCCTCAACACGGGCGTCCAGGCGCATGCATCGCAGAATGGGTTGCTCACGACGATTGGCTGGGCGTTGGGCGATCCTGACCGGCCGCAAGTAACCTACGCGCTGGAGGGCAGTGTCTTCATCGCTGGTGCAGCAGTGCAGTGGCTCCGCGATGGGCTGGGTATCATCCAGAAGAGCGAAGATGTCGAGCAACTGGCTCTCTCGACGCCCGATACCGGAGGGGTGTACGTTGTGCCCGCCTTTGTGGGATTGGGCGCGCCCTACTGGGATGCACGTGCGCGCGGTGGCATCTTAGGGCTGACGCGGGGCACGACGAAAGCGCATATTGCCCGCGCTGTCATCGAAGCCATGGCCTATCAAACACGCGATGTCGTCGAGGCGATGGAAGCTGACAGCGGCACGCGCTTGAAGGCCATGCGTGTGGATGGCGGCGCAGCAGCTAATGACCTGCTGATGCGCTTTCAGGCGGACATGCTGGGTGTGCCTGTGCAGCGTCCGAAAGTACATGAGACCACCGCGCTCGGCGCCGCCTATCTGGCGGGCCTGGCGACCGGCTTCTGGCGCGACCAGCAAGAACTGGCCGCGCACTGGACGCTTGACCACGAGTTTGCACCCACCATGGCCCGGCCAACGCGCGATCAACTCTATCGGGGCTGGCAGAAAGCCGTGAATCGTGTACGCGAGTGGGAAGATGACGACGCCCACAAGTCGTAGTGTGATGTCTAGGGTTGCGTTGGCGGCGGGTAGCTGCTGTTCGAATCGTATGGGTTGGATGGATTGCTGCTCCACGGTTGCCCGCCAGGCATGGTCGTCTCAGTTGGCGAAGACGTATATGGCATGCTCGGCGGTATGCTTGGAGATATGCTCGCTCCCGCATACGCAGCGACGGGCGCTGGTTGCGCTGCCCGAGTTCGGCGGCGCATCATCACGAAGACCACTCCGCCCGTGATCAGCAGGAGCAACAGAATCGCGCCGCCAACCATCGGCACAATCACCGCGGTGTTAACGCCACCACCCACTACATCAATATCGGCCTGCTCGCCAAAGTGAACCAGATAGGTGACGGTATTGCCCTGCACTGTGCCGCCGCTATGCGACGTAACCCAGCCAGGCATCGTCACGGCGAAACTCTCGTGCGCATCCTTCATTACGGACGAGAGATCAACACCATTTGAACTAGTATCACCCGGCACCACCAGACTAATGTGCCCCATCACGTGAAAGGTATTGCTGAAAAAGCCAGGTTGCTCCGAGAACGTGAACGAGTCGTTCGTCGCCTGCGACGCGCCAGACGTGCCGGTCAATCCGCTCGTGTCACTGGATTGCGGCATGTCAGTGATGAACTTGTTCAGATCCGCGACACTCTTGTACGGGCGCGTATACGCCCAGTAACTGTAGCCGGTGTCGTCATAGTGGCGATACGAGCCACCTTCTTGCTTGACCTTCGCGCCATAATCATCCATCGTCTTGGTGCTCTGGTCCGCCGCGAGGCTCACGACCTGCTCAGAATAGCCGATGGTAAGGGTATAGGTGCCGGACCCATCGCCGTTGATGGCGACGTTACGCTCGACATGCACACAGCCAGACAGCGCTATGGCAAAGAGCAGAAGAAGGCCAAGGACTGCGCTACGGCGCAGAGATAAATGCACGTGCGGTACTCCTATGCTGTGGGCCAGAACGGCCTGCTGAATGCGTCCATGAACACGCATCTCAGTTCACAAAGACGAACGAAAGGAATAATCGTAGCGTGAGATGAAGTGTAGCCATCCTATCGGTGGACGAAGGGCGGCTACCGTGCTTGAGCGGTCTGCCCGCGTTCCCGCAGCACAATCGAGGTGAACGGCACGCGAAACACCGTGAAGACATCCAGGCTGATAAGCAGGCCACCGAGCAAAAACAGCGCGCCGAGGAACTCGCCGAGCGCTGCGCCGCCGCTGTAGCCCAGCCGCTGCAAGCCGGTGGTGAGGCTGGGAACGACTGCGCCCAGCGCGAGCAGTGCCATCGAAAGCACACGATAGCCGGGCGCGCGCTTGCGAATAAAGGCATACGCGCTCCAAGCCGCGCCACCGAAGAGGAAGAGCGCACCGGGAATATTCATCAGGATGGCGACTACGGTTAAGTCGCCCGGAAGCACGGGAAAGTTTTTCACGTCTGTCACCTGTGCGGTGGTGCTCGTGGCCAGCTTTGCGGCGGTCTCCGATGGGACTGCGTACAGGAAGATGCGCACTGCGGCATAGATCGAGATAAGCGCCGCGATTGCCATTAACACATGCGCGACACGGCGCGGCCCAAGCAGATAGAATGAGCCGAGGCCAAGGTATGCCGCCGTCAGTATGCCTCCGAAGAAGTACCAGAGCTTGTATTCGGATACCGACCAGAAATTGGCGCTTCCGGCGAATGCGGCGGCGGCGGCGATGCCATAGAAGAGCAAGCCGAGTGTCCAAACCAGTTTGTACGGACGAGGGCGATGTAGATGTTGATCGAAGATGAAGATGGCGGCAATGAACGCCGAGATGGCTGCGAGCAACTCGAAGATGGCGGTCGAGGACATGCGCTACACTCCTTCTGGCCCTGAAGATACCGGTGAAAAGTAGGCGATAATCGCGCGGAGAAGCCCAGGAATAGTATAGTCGGTGGCGCAAATGGCTGGTGCAAGGCCGAATGTGCGTACGGTCTCCGCTGTGATGGGGCCGATGCAGGCGAGGATAATACCCGCGAGCGCTTGATCTGGTGCGCGCCCTTGCGCGCCGATGCTCTCCATTAATCCCGTGACCGTTGAAGAACTGGTGAAGGTGATAACATCTGGTCGGTCATCTTCGAGCAGACGCCGCAGCGCCACAGGGTCGGCGTGTTGGGGAATCGTGCGATACGCCGCGATTTCGACGACCTCCGCGCCCCGCACCCGCAGCGCGTCCGCAAGTGCTCGGCGCGCGATGTCGGCACGGGCAAGCAATACGCGCTGACCGGCGACATTGCCCAGCCCAACAAGAATCGCCTCAGCCACATATTCGTCCGGCATGTAGTCGGGTGTCACGCCCTGTTCTTCGAGAGCGTGGGCCGTTGCCGGGCCAATCACCGCGATTCGCGCTCGTCCGCGCGTCTCCCAGCCCAGCCCCAGCGCCGTGAGCCGGTCGGCGACGGCATGCACGCCATTCGCGCTGGTCAGTATCGTCCAATCAAACGTGGCGAGGTTTGCGAGCGCATGGTCTAGATCAGTTGTATCTGCCGCCGATGCAATGGCGATAGTTGGGAGTGTCACTACCCGTGCGCCTGCCGCTTCGAGCTGTTCGGCGAATGCAGGCGCTTGTTCAGATGGCCGCGTTATGGCGATGCACCGCCCCGCCAGCGGTGACCTGGCATGTTGATCTCTATCCATATCTGCTCGCATTCCCTCTAGACTGCCGCTGTCATACCAGGATTTCGCGCAGGATGTCCGCTCCGCCCTGGCGTAGCAATTCTCGCGCAACCGAGCGCCCCAGGGCCGCCGAACGCCGCAATGGCCCCTCGCGCTCGACTCGCACGAGCCGCTGCCCATCCAGGCTGGCGACGACGGCGATCAGATGGAGTGACACGCCATCAGCCGTTATCTGCGCGTGTGCGCCGAGCGGCACCTGGCAGCCGCCACCCAGCGCCGCTAGCACTGCGCGCTCAGCGGTGACTGCCTGTCGCGTGGCGGGATCGTCAATCTGGCGCAGCAGCTTGCGCGTATGGGTATCGCTGGCGCGCGTCTCTACTGCCAGCGCGCCCTGACCAACGGCGGGCACGAGGCGTTCCACTGGCAACAGCTCTGTGATATGGCCGTCCAATCCCAACCGCCGCAAGCCTGCTGCAGCCAGGACAATAGCATCGGGTCCGTCCGGAGCCAGCGCCTTGCGTAGCCGTGTATCTACATTCCCGCGAATATCCACAATTTGGAGGTCAGGACGCAGGTGCAGCAATTGCGCCCGGCGGCGCAGGCTGCTGGTGGCCACAACCGCGCCCTGTGGCAATGCATCGAGAGTCAATCCCGAACGCGAGACCAGCGCGTCACGCGGGTCTTCGCGCGCTGGCACCGCAGCCAGCGTGAGACGCGCATCAAGTGTGCCCGGCAGATCTTTCAGGCTATGGACGGCGGCGTCAATCGGACGTTCTGTAGCGACCTCGCGCTCGGCGCTGACCAATGCGCGGTCATGCATTGCGTGAACCGCGACATCCAGGTCGCCCGCCAGCAGGGCGCGCTCTAGCTCAGCGACGAACATGGATTTATCGCCGAGTTGCGTCAGTGGGACCTGCGAGTCCTGTGTGCGGTCGCCCTTCGTGGTCAGTGTCTCGATTTGGAACGCCACGCCTGGAACGCGAGAACGCAGGCGCGCGACTACCCAGTTCGTCTGCCACAGCGCCAGCGCTGAGCCGCGGGTGCCCACCGTCATCATGGCGTTGCCTTGCGCATGCCGCGCCTGTGGCGCCGCTGTCTGTGTAGTGGGGGAATCAACCTTCACGGATAGCACATCCTCTTTATTCCATTGTGCGGTAACTCTTCATGCGTCCACACACTGAGATTGTAGCAAAGCACATCAGAAGAGCAACTATCTTGTGGGAGAGGGCTGAGGTATATTGCTTGCTCAAGAAATCGGCATGAGGTGCTCATGAGGAAGGGGTATCATCTGCCCGTTGGATGCGCGGTGGCGAGAAAAGCGACTTGAAATCACCGGAAAAATTGGCTAAGAACTCTCGAATGGAGTAGACATCAGCGGAAGTAATAGGAAGGAGGGACACTGCTGGTTGGGGTGGTAGGAGAGGAGAAGGAAGATCAGATGGCAGACGCTGGTTCTCTGCGACGGTATGTTCTTCACCGAAGGACACCACGAACAGATGTCGTTGCTGGCATTTCGCGCAGGTCGCCATTACCATCCAGAACAAGCGCCGCCGTGCGAGCACAAGCACGCTGTCGGGGCCATAGCGCCAGCCACATTGCCCACAGACTCGTTCGGTGAAACTCTCGCGAATAAGGCGCTCACGCGCGCGCATGCCACACTCTCCTGCCCACATCGCCACCCAGTCGGCGTCACCCCGCCTGCGCGGGTAGCGCCCAGGCGCGCATCAGTCGGGCTTTCCAAACTCATCTAACGCATCAAGACTATTAATGAAGTCGCGATAGACATCCAGTTTATCGTCCTCGTTCGATGTGGAAGAGCCAGCCTTTCGTGCGGCGGGTTCCTCCAAATCAGCGGGATTTTGCAGTGTTACGCCGGCCTGGTCAAGTACTTGCTCTGTCACATAGATCGGCACCTTCGCCCGAACCGCAAGCGCGATTGCATCACTTGGCCGCGAGTCTATCTCGACATGTCGCCCATCGGCATCCAGCACCAGATGGGCATAGAAGATGTCTTCCTCGAGTTTTGTGATGATAACGCTCATGATCTTGCCACCCAACTCCGTAATGACTGACTTGAGCAGATCGTGGGTCAGTGGGCGCAGCGAAGCAGTGCCTTGAAGCTCCATGGCAATTGCATAGGCTTCGGCGTTGGCAATCCAGATAAACAGGTAACGCTCACCCTGCGCATCCTTGAGGATCACCACGCGCTGACTTGTGGCGAGGTTCATCCGTACACTCTCGACCGACATCTCCACCATGGATTCGCTCCCTCCTGGATGGCGCCGGACTGGCGGGAGTATGCCAGCCGTAACGGCTGTATTGTACACCCTGCCATAACGCGACGCAAATGGGCAGAGACCTCCCAGTACAGCTCATACAGCACGGCGACATGCTACGAACGCACGCTACTCGGTGTTTCGCTCCCTCCTGCGGATTTCTCCGGCAACGATCCGCAAGCGGCAGTACACTGGCAGACTTCTTTGACACCGCACTATGCCAGTGCTACACTCCCAGGCGTAACCGCTGAGCCGCCCGAACCGTACATGAGGCGGCACGAGGAAGCAGCGATGGGGTCATCATTCGGAATGGGAGCGCGCCACGCATGAACACCGATATGCGGCATACGATTCGCAGGTTGACGACGATTTTCATGCTGGTCTTTCTCATACTCAGTGCCGTTGCGGCCTATGTTCAGGTTGGCAACCTCTCCCCGTTCGGTGGCCCTGTTCTCGCCGGTGGCAACTACGAAACACTCGCGCGCCAGTGTCCGCCAGTAGACACCCCCCTGCGTGGGCGAATCCTCGACCGCAACGGCAACGTGATCGCCCAGACCGTGCAGGACACTGACAAGTCTGGCCACTACACCTGTGGCTACCATCGTGTCTATGCCCAGTGGGTCGTGGATTCGGGCCTTGCACCACTGATCGGCTACTACAGCTATCGGTACGGCTCCGCTGGACTCGAATCCACCTACAACAACTGCCTGTTCAACTACACCGGCTGCCCGATTATAGCGCCAGTCAACAGCATCAAGGGCAAACTCCTGCACTCACCGCAGTACGGCAATGATGTCTATCTGACGATTGATATGAACACGCAGAAGTATGCTGCTTCGGTCTACGAGTCCTCGGCGATCCATAGCAGTGATCCACAATCCTCCTGCCAGCACGTCAATAACCCGCCCGGTAGCATCGTCGTCGAAGACCCCAATACTGGTCAGATCCTGGCGATGGTGAGCAATCCTAGCTATGATCCAAATAAGATCATCCAGGCAGATTCAACTGATCCCGTCACGCGAAAAGCTGGACAGGACTACTGGAGCCAGATCAACAACGACAAGAACCGCCCGCTCATCAACCGCCCGACACAGGGCCTCTATAATCCTGGCTCCACTTTCAAGACGCTTTCGCTCATTGCTGGCTTGGATTCCGGCCAATACGCGGATGATTCGCCATTCACCTTCGACGAAGCGACCTCCTATACCGTGCCTCAGGGCGAGACGATCAAATGGGAGGACTACTTTAACGGCACATGGAATGGCATCCTCAATCAGAACTCCTTCCCTTTAACCTTTGCGCAGGGCTACGCCTACAGCGATAACGCCATGTTCGCACGCGCCGCATCGCAGACGGGCAAAGATACCTGGCTCAACTATGTTCGTAAATTCGGCATTGCAACTCCGGGCACTACCGTTCCCAGCGTGCCATTCGACGGCATCTACGCCCAGAGCAGCGCCTACAACGCCATCACCAATGGCAAGCCGACCGACTTCACTGGTGATCTCCTGGCGGAAAGTGGCTTTGGCCAGGGGCAACTGCTCATCTCACCGCTTACCATGGCTGAGGTGACCTCAACTGTCGCTGCCAACGGCTATCTCTACCAACCACACGTCGGGTGGAAAATCGTTCCGCATGACCAGAGCGTGAAAAACTATACACCTTTCCAGGATAGCGTTGCCTTCAGCGGTGGACAGATTATCCAGCCCGCCACCGCCGAGGCTGTACGCCAGGCGATGTGGGATGTTACCAGCTTCGGCACCGCGTTCTATAGCCATCATCCTGGCACGGGAGAGCGGCTGGTGGACACTGGCACCAATATCGGTGGCAAAACCGGGACAGGCCAGGTAGACAACGGCGATCCTAACGCCTGGTTTCTCTCGCTCGCGCCCGACGATCAGGCACCCGGCGGCGGCGGAGCAAAATATGTTGTCGTCGTGAACAAGGAGCATGGCAATGAAGGCGCCTGCCAGGTCTTCGTGGCGAATGACATTGACCTCTACCTCACCAAGCATCAGGTACATTCGTGAGGCGCATTGTGGTGGCGCCGCTGTTTTCCGCTAGCGCGTGCGCCATCGCTGCCGCGCATGCAGCTGATGGCACGCAATACTTGGCACGCAAAACGAGGTATGTGACAGACCGCTCCCATGGCACGTTTCAACATCCATGCCCGGTTGATGATGGGACCTTTGGGGAAGGTCATCACTAGGGAGCATGATATACTGCCGCAGGGAATATCCCTGGTATGGTAGGGCGCAGGGTGCGCGGGGCGCGCAGGGGGGAATGGCTATGGCGGGGCTGCGAGGGCGAATATTTGGCGGCTATCGGCTCGCCGACCAGCTCAGCAGCGGCGGTGTCGCCGAGGTATATCGCGCGCAGCCAGTCGCATCTGGCGGGCGCGAGGCGGTTGTCAAGGTCATCTACCCCGAATTCGCGCGCCAGCCTGGCTTTCTTCCCAACTTTCGCAACATCGTCGAGATGTCCAGCCGCCTCGCGAATCATCCCCACATCCTGCCGGTGCTCGAAAGCGGTGAGGCAAGCGGCTATCTCTATCTCACCACACCTTTTGTCTCCGCTGGCACATTGAAGGAATGGATCGCTAAAGGTGGCCGCGTGGGGCAGAGTGACGCGCTACCGCTCTTCCGCCAACTTTGCGACGCCCTGGGCTATGCGCACAGCCTGGGTATCGCACACGGCAATGTCAAGCCAAGCAATATCTTTCTCTATGATGGCCGCCACGTTCTGCTCGGCGACTTCGGCATGCTCTGGGACATCCGCCAGATGGACATGAACCACGCTGGTTCAGGAACGGAAGCTGTCGAGTTCCTTGCGCCTGAGGTGGCCAGCGGACAGATTACGCAACTCAGCGATGTCTATGGCGTCGGAGCAGTGCTGTTTACAGCCATTACCGGCCACGCGCCCTTCCGTGGCGCGACCCCCGGCGAGATGTTCGCCGCGCACGCTCGCCAACCAGTGCCCCATCTCATGCAGATTACGCCTAACCTACCCACTACGATTCTCGCGCTCGATAGCGTGACGCAGCGCGCGATGGCAAAACGCCCTGAGGACCGCTTTCCTGCCGCTACCGCACTCGCCCAGGCGATGGAAGCCAGCATGCGCCAGGCTGCCGCGCAGCCACCACAGCAGCACCCCGCGATGCAGCCAGGTATGCAGCCGCCACTTTTCGGTATGCCTGCGCCTGCCAGCGCCGCGCCAGGGGGTTTTGGCATGCCGTCTGCCGTTCCCTCACTGGGCCAGGCGTTAGGAATCCCCGCGCTTGCTGGTGCGGTGGCTCCGCCATTCAAGCCATTGGATCCGCCATTCCCGCCGTTGCCGCCAACGGCACATGTGGAGTCTGGTATGGAGCATGGGCGCATCAATTTCAACGCCCCGCCAGTGCTCTCCGCCCCGGCGACCTTCGAGCCACTACAGCAGCCCACCCTGCGTGTTCCCGCGCCACGCCCACCCGCCATTGAACCGCCGCCAGACCCGACGATGCGTGTTCCCGCACCACAAGCCGCTCCGCCTCCGGATCCTACCATGCGTGTTCCCGCCCCGCGCCTCCCTGCTCCGCCCGCTCAGTTTGGCGACGACGCCGTTTTGGGGCCGCAACGCATCCCAGCCCTCAGGCTCGATGGGCCAGGGGCGCCAATGCAGCCATCTCCGCTTAACGGCGATCACTATTCCGCGGACGGGGGCAATTTTGTCCCGAACGCCTGGGATGTGATGCCCCCCGCGATGGACAATGTCGTTGGTGTGCAGCGTGCCGGCCAACGACACGACCTGGACGAAGCACGCTGGCGTGATGAAACGGGCTATGACGATGCCGCCGATTCTCGCACCTATGATGTCGCGCAGAATCGTCACGACGGCGCTGGTTGGGACGATTCTCGTGAGCTACCTGGCTGGACCAATGACCAGATGCCTGCCATGAGCGACAGCATGGAGCTTGAACGTCCCTTCTCGGCAACTGAGCTGGGTCTACCGCGTCTCACTAGTCCCTCGCTCTCTGATATGCCGCCATCATGGCAAGATCTCGTCGGCGGTGGAAACTCGAACTCCCAATATCCTGGCGGGTGGGATAACGGCGATAGCGCCCAATGGTCCGTGCAGGGGCTGTCGGTTCATTTGCCGCGTGAAGAGCGCTATGTGAGAAACGAGCAGCGTAAGTCCAGCGGCAAGAAGGCCAAGAGCGCTGCCAGGGCTACCCCACGCCCGCGCCGCTCGCGTGGGCGGATGATTGCAAGCCTGGCACTGACTGTGTTCGTGGTGCTCCTTGGCCTCACGTCGTTTGCCGTGCTGCGTCCTGATCTCTGCCCTATGCCACAATGCCAGACCGTCAGCGACACAGCCCATGACTATCTTCCATTTCTGCCAGCGTCAAGCCCTACACCTATCTCGACCACAATGTCCGTACCGGCCAGCACAGTCGCCGCTGGAGCGAAAACGACGCAGACCATCACCCTCCATAACACCAGCGCGAACGAGATTACCTGGAGCAGTGATGTCAATGCTCAATGGCTGAGCCTTTCTCCTGCTAGCGGCTCAATATCGCCAGATGGCGCGCAAGTCATCACCTTCACGATGGACGCCACCACACTGAAAGCAGGCGACTACAAAGCCGCTGTCACTATCACCACCAACACGCAAGTGCTTCGCATTCCAGTGGCGCTCACCGTCACCGCGCACTAGTGAACATCGTCCGCTCCAGTGAGGGTCATCCTGCCAGACCCCCCCGCACATAGGCCGAGCGCATACAATCCTATGCCCGAGTGCACGCGCCTGTCCGTGCGCACACATTGGAATGCGACAATTGTCACTGTCACCTTTGCTCGCGTAGGCATACCATACGCATGGTATGGTTCGCGAAAATGGAGAGTTGTCGGCAGAAGAATCAGATATGGCACACGTGAGCGAACATATAGAAAGATCACAGCGTACAGCAGCTAAATCATCTGGCGTGCGCCAAGCGCCGTTCCACCTGGTCGCGCCAGTCGTGGCATCGGCACTGGTCGTCGGTGCGGCTGGTGGTTTCGCGCTTGCGGCGACACTGACGATCACTTCCGCGCTCGGCGCATCTGGCACAGCGGAATGGCTCGCGCTAGTTCAGGCGCATGGTCATCTGCAACTCTACGGCTGGGCTGGGCTGTTTGTCCTCGGCGTCGCGTCTCACTTCCTGCCGCGCCTGCGCGGCCGGCCGCTTGCCGGCCAGCGTTTCGTTCTGCCACTCCTGTTAGCGCAACTCACCGCGCTCACCCTTCGCGCCTTCGGCCAGCCGCTCGCCACCGCGTCCGACGCGGGCATCTGGCGCGTCCTCTTTGCGGCCAGCGGCATCGTCGAGCTGGCCGCGCTCGGCGGTCTGGCGACGATTATCGCCGTCACATTCGCACGTGGCCCGGCGCTACGCACACGGCCCGCGTTTCTGGCGGTGCTGCCGCTGCTGGCATTGGCGTTCCTCTCACTTACCCTCGCTGCGCTGCTCAACCTCGCCAATGTCATCGCCGCGAGCCGCACGCCCGCCGTGCTGGTCGCCCCGCCCGGCGACAGCACGAATGTCACGCTCGGCCTCTTTGGCTTTCTGCTGCCGATGGCCCTTGCCATGTCCGCGCAATCGCTGCCGATGTACGCCGGACTCGCGCCATTTCCGCGTATGCTCCTCTGGCCGCTGGCGGGCGTCTATGCGCTTGGCCTTGCCCTGCTCTGTGGAACGTCACTCATGGGCTGGCCTATCCTGCTCGCCGGATTTGGCATGCTGCTGGTCGGCGGTGCGCTGCTCTTCTTCGTCGCCATTTTCATCAAGATGATGCGCCAGCGGGGGCGCCTGCCGCACAAGGTTGCGGACCTCGCGCCATCAGCCGAAACCGCCGCGCGCAACTACCGCTCGCATGTTATTACTCAGCGCGCGACCTACGGCCCCTTCGTTGCGCTGGTCGCTTCCGCCTATATCTGGGCTTGTGTGGGCGGCATACTGTTCGTGATAGACGGCATGGCCACGCTGTTCGGCGCGGGATTGCCGCTCTCATACGATGCCGCGCGCCACAGCTTCGCCGCTGGCTTCATTGCGCTGCTCATCTGCGGCATTGCCCCGCGAATGCTCCCCGGCTTCTCTGGCGGCCACATCCGCTCGCCCCGGCTTGTCACCGCCACGCTCTGGCTCGGCAATTGCGCGGCATTGTTGCGCGTCGGCTCCGCACTCGCGGCCCCATATGCCACGTCCGGCTTCGCTCATGCGCTCACCGAGGCGGCGTTCGCACTCTCCGGACCGCTTGGTCTGGCGCTCGCGCTTGTCTTGCTGCTCAACCTCTGGCCCGCGATCTTTCCCGCCGCCCATGACAAGTGAATCACCTCACCGTAGCGCCACCCACCTGCCCCCCCGCCAGGCTGTCTGGCTAATGCGTGCAAGGTTGCAGATAACCGCACTTGTAATGGAACCACCTTCCTATATCGGGCGTCTGAGCGAGTGTGACGTTATGCTTTGTCATAACAGCGGTGGGCTGGCGTCGGGATCATCAGGCACACAGAGAAGGTAAAGAGGCATACTATGGCAGGCAAACATCATATTCTTGGCAAGCATCCGCGCGTGCGGCGCGCACTGGCGGTGGCTCCTTTCTGCGTGCTCATGTTCGCTATCGTGGGCGTAGTCATCCTGCGCGGGGTTCCGGGGGCAGATGCCAGTGGCACGGCGCTCACCGCTGGTGGGCCATCGGCGCGTGTTGAGGCGGGTGGATTGGTCATGACGCTGCATTTCTCCCCAGGCCCCTACTTCCTGAGCGAACTGGTCGCCGCCGAGATGACTCTTACCAACAACACGCATTCAACCTATGTCTTCCAGGGTGTGCCTCACGCGAACGATTGTGACCAGGCGATTGGGACACTTCTTAGTGGTGGCAAAGCGCCAAACTATACCGTGCCAACCCAGCGATACATCTCTTGTCCATTCATGTCGAGCACCTTGAATCCAGGGCAAACCTGGACCATCACCCAATTAATGCCCCTCACTGCTAGCGGGAGTATTACCCTGACGGCTCAGGTCGGTTTCATTGTCAGCGCGACCGCCGCCGATGGAAGCCACTATCAGACAGCCAGCGAAGGCCCCTTCGCGAATCATTGGCCAACGCTCCACCTCTCCGTCTCGCCCCAAATCCCCGCTGGCTACACCATCGCCCTACATCAGCAACCGGATCATAGAGTGCGCATTATCGCGCCATCGGCGGCGCGACTGTACTGGCTCTACGACGTGAGGTGCAATGCCAACCCAGGATTCGCGGAGCAGCCCAGCCCGACATGGCTGCCGATCACAGATGTCACACTGAGTGAGCCTGCATGCCCAGGCGACCACGAGGTATGGGCATATTCTGTGGGCGCGCCGGGCTACGCTATTTCCTCTGGAACGTATGCATCGAACGCATGATATGGCGAGCGTGGCCGATCATCCAGCGCACCTATTGGGCAGCGGAATCCTGGCGTACACTGGCAAATGCGAATCGCGTCAAGCGCACACCAACACCTTGCGGTCACGCACGAGCATATGCTATACTGCCCCACGTGGGGAACGAGCGACTATGCGGGACCGCTTGACATGGCCCACACGACGATACCATTTCGCTCAACGATGTTGTCTCTCGGGGTGTAGCGCAGTTGGTTAGCGCGCAGCGTTCGGGACGCTGAGGTCGGAGGTTCGAGTCCTCTCACCCCGACCAGGCCGTCATCCGCTTGACGGGCCGGGTCATCACCGGCCATGCCCAGCGGGCGATGGGGTCGAACCGAGGAGCACGCCATGCAGGCGCGGACCGCGTTCACGAGTTTCATGGGAAACCGCCGTGTCGCCGTCCCCCGCAGCGGCGTGCTCTTTGTGTTTTGGGACCAGCACGGAGAGCAAACACGCTCGACCATCCACAATGGAGGGGTGAGCGGCCGTCATAGACGGCGGAGATAACAGTCGTATTCCGCGAAGTGCCCACTTCACGGCGCTGCAATGCGACTCGCTGTCTCCCCAACACATGCCGGCTGCTGGTTTGAGGAGAGAGGGAGTTGCCGAATGCCGGTACTTGTCCTGAATGCCTCCCTTCAACCGCTCTCAGTGATCCCTGAGCGCCGCTTGGTGGTGCTGCTCACGAAGAACAAAGTCGCGTTCGTAGATGAGCAGGTGCGCCAGGCGATTGAGGAAGGCATCAACGCGCGCCATCTTCCGGCTGATGAGCCGGTCATCGTGCAGTTGCTCGCGAATGTCCGCGTGCCGCGTATGGCACTGCGCCCGACACGCGCGAACATCCTGCTGCGCGATGACGACACCTGCCAGTACTGCGGTAAGCACGAGCGCGACCTCACCCTCGATCACATCATCCCGCGGTCGCGCGGCGGGCAGGGCACGTGGGAAAACCTCGTCGCCTGCTGCCGCGCTTGCAACGGGCGCAAAGGCAACCGCTATCTGAAGGATGTCGGCATGCGCCTCATTCGACAGCCTAAGCCACTGGATCACGAGTACGCTGGCTTTTTCTTGCTGCGCTACCCGCGTCTGCGCGAGGCATATCAGGCGTATCTCCTTTCGGCGCAGGTCAAGACCGCCTGAGCCTGCGAGCTTAGCGATACCGCTGAGATGTGCTAGCAGTGCCCGGCAGGCATTCGATTCGCTATTGCTACCGCTATCATTCTTATGCCGCTCCTGAAGAAACGGGGCGGCATTCGCGTTTCAGCATGATGGGCATGGCATGGTACGCCTCTTGCGCGCTTTGCGTCTAGGACTTTCGATTAGCACACATGGGGTACTTCGGAGCCGCTGGGAAGGGTGTTTTGCCACATACGGTATAATTATGGATGAGTGAGTACAGAAGGTGAGGCCCGCGCAACGAGGCTGCGAGCCGCTCGGAGGTGAGCGCCCTCTGGAAAGTTGGGTAACTACGTGTCGTCTTCTACACAACATCAATATCTTTGTCTCTATGGTCATTTCTATCAACCGCCGCGTGATGATCCATTTACCGGCCAGATTCCGCTAGAGCCAGGCGCGACACCTTATCCAAACTACAATGAAAAAATAACTGTCGAATGCTATCAGCCCAACGCCGAAGCCGGTAACTTCGATTCCATCACCTTCGATCTCGGCCCGACACTCGCTGCATGGCTCGAACAGCGCCACCCCGCCGTTTATGTGCGTATCCTTGCGGCAGATAGGCTGAATGTCGAACGTTACGGTGTGGGCAATGCTCTGGCCCAGGCGTACAACCACACCATCCTGCCGCTCGCCACCTCGCGCGATAAGTACACGCAAATCCGCTGGGGGTTGGATGACTTCGCCCATCGTTTCGGCCACACTGCAGAGGGTATGTGGCTAGCCGAGACCGCCGTTGACTTGGAAACGCTGACTATCCTCGCGGACTGCGGCGTGCGCTATACCGTGTTGGCCCCCTGGCAGACCGCCGCGTCGGTGGATCCCACCGAACCCTACCGGGTTGCGCTCCCTGGTGGCCGCGAAATCACCGTCTTCTTCTACAACGGCCCGCTGAGTGGCGGTGTCTCCTTCGACTGGGATACCACGAGCAACGCCGATACTTTTGCCGCCGCGTTTCTGCCGAATCATCTCAACGCGAAGAAGACCGCGAGCGCTACCAATCAGATGGTACTCGTCGCTACGGATGGCGAACTCTACGGCCACCACAAACCGTGGCGCGACCGCTTCCTCTCGCATCTGGTGCGCGAAGGCGCGCAGGCCTATGGCTTCGAGGTAACAACGTTGGGCCGCTATCTGCGCGACCATCCGCCCACATGCGAAGTTGAACTTCAGGTGCCCAGCGCTTGGAGTTGCTCGCACGGGGTCGCCCGCTGGCGCGAGGGTTGCGACTGTACTGAGGGAGACTCCGCCTGGAAACCTGCGCTCCGTGGCGCATTGGAACATTTGGCGCTGCGACTCGACGAGGTGTTCACGGGTGCGACTGCGCCGATGCTCGCCGACCCCTGGGCGGCGCGCAATGGCTATCTCGCCCTGCGCAACGGTTGGCAGAGCGCGCATGAATTCTGGGAGCAGTTCGGCACAAACGACGGGCGCCCGCTCAGCGCGACCGCCCAGCACCAGGCTGAGCAATTGCTCGAAGCGCAGTATTTCGGCCAGTGCATGTTCACGAGTTGCGGCTTCTTCTTCGAGGATCTGGACCGTATTGAGCCGCGCAACGACATCGCCTTCGCGCGCCGCGCGATTAGCCTCGTCTGGCAGGCTGCACAGGTGAACCTGGAGGCCGACTTCGTGCGCACGCTCGCCGAAGCGCAAAGCTGGCACACCCCTGGCTTGACCGGCGCGGACATCTATCGCCAGTTGCCACCCGTCGCGCCTGGCCTGCTCCCCGACAAAACGCAAGCCGACCCCGCCGCGTAGTTGCGCTGGCCATGCTCATTCGCGCTTGTGGCCATGCGCCACATAGCGCCCGGAGAAGGCCACTGCGAGTTTGCCCTCCTGTAGCACTTCCACGGCAAGCTCCAGGCGTGCCTTGCCCCGGCTGCGCAGTGTCGCCACGAAGCGCGCGATCTCCTCGGCGCTGGGCTTCTGGCACCGCGCGATGAAGTCGTCGCGCACGGGCAGCACATACCGCGTATCGCTGCGCTGAATGACAATCGTGCCCGCCAGATCCGTGTCATCCAGCAGTAGCCAGATCAGTCCCCAGCCCGCCAGTGTCATCACCGCGTTCAGGCTACCGGCGAAGGCAGTGGATTTGTGGTTGATATTCGGCGCGATGGGCGCGCGTAGTGTCAGGCACTGACCGTCATAGCTCTCGACCTTCAGGCCAAGATGACGGGTGAGCGGAATTTCATGATGCAGGATGGATTGAAGCGTGTGCAAGCGATCATGCATGCTGTTCTTTGGCGTTTCCTCGCGAAATGATTTGTGAGACTGCTCGCCGCTACCGTACCACGTCACATGCTTACACGCAATGCCAACAACCGGCGTCAGAAAGTCACGCGCCGTGATAAACCGCATGGGGTATGGGGTTGAGTAGCATAGCGTGTGCGTGCTATCCTTTCTGAAGTTTGGTTGCACGGCGTGGTTTCACGACCTCTGGCGTTTTGGGATATTGCTATACCATCCCGCGCGCTCTCCGCAGCCTCCCTATTCCATTTCCCTACCCATAGACGGAGCATCGTGTGGCAACAGGAGCGCGTATCTCGGCGAAGCGCCCGGCGCTACCGTGGTGGAACTTCACCATGCTGGGCGCAGATATCGCCTTCTTCAGTCTGGGGCTGGCGATCTCTTCCGCCTACACCGTGCTGCCGCTTTTCGTACACCATCTGACGGCGGACAACGTCGCCGTAGCGATGATTCCGGCGATTCGGGCGCTCGGCCTCTACGGTCCACAGCTCCTTGTCGCCGCGCATGTGGAACGCCGCAAGCATGCGCTGCCCTTCATCTTGGTGGCTACCATCCTTGAACGTGTGCCGTATCTGCTGCTCGCCTTTGGTGCGCTCTGGCTGGCTGGCGATCATCCTTCACTGCTGCTCGGCCTCTTCTTCGTCATGATCTTCCTGGCGTTGCTGGGTGGTGGCCTCACTTATCCCGCCTGGCTCGACCTGATCTCGCGCGCCATCCCAAGCAACTGGATTGGCCGGTTTCTTGGCTTCTGGACCGGCGCCGGGGGCATCCTCGGCATCGGCGGCACGGTTATCGCCGCTGCAATCCTCAAGACTGTTGCCTGGCCACTCAACTTCGCCTTGTGTTTCGCACTTACCTTCGCGGCGATGGTGATCTCGTTTGTGCTGCTGGCACTGGGCCGCGAACCTGAGCGAACTGTCCGTGTCGCGCCAGCGCAGCATAGCGGCCTTTCATCGTCCTCGGCAATCCCCGCGCGAGCGCCGGTGAAAGCGAACCTGCGGCGACAAGCGCGCGAACTATGGGAATTGGTGCGCAATGATGATGCGCTGCGTCGCTTGTTGCTGAGCAATGGCCTGGTGGGCTTCTCCACGATGGCAAGCGCACTCTTTGCCGTCTCGGCACTCAAGCTCGGTGGACTCAGCGATGCGCAGGTCGGGGCCGAAAGCACCGTCCTCTTTATTGCTATGACCGCTGGCAATTTCTTGTGGGGTGCGATTGGTGACCACTTTGGCCATCGTGCGATCCTGATCTGGAGTTCGCTATGCGCCGCGCTCTCGGCTCTGCTGGCGCTGGGCGCGCATGGGTTTTGGGCGTATGCGCTGGTGTTCCTGGTTCTGGGTCTGAATATCTCTGGTGTTCAGCTTGCGGGCTTCACCCTCATCACCGAATTTGGCCCAGTAGAACGGCGTCCTACGTATGTTGCCCTGGCGTCGGTCGCCTATGCGCCCTTTGCAATTGGTGCGCCGATTCTCGGCGGCATCCTGGCCGATCGCTGGGGTTATCCCGCCGTATTCGTCCTCACTGCCCTCGCCGCGCTCGCGGCGATGTTCGCCTTTCGCTTCTGGGTTCCCGACCCGCGAAGGGCAGCTACATATGGGATGGCCGATCCAAGCGAGCCGCACTAGCCAGCATGATCATATCGCGGACTGCGTGTGGCGTCAGGTGGCCGTGTGAGGTCGAGTTCCATGTAGATCGCACCAGGGATGGGAACAGCATGGTACGGTGGGATTCCGTAGAAGCCAGAGGCGCGGTAGAGATGAACGGCGGCGCGCAAGGCCGGAAGGGTGTCCAGGCGCATGCGCTGATAGCCAAGCGCACGAGCCTCAGCGATGATCGCGATGACCAACGCTCTGCCGACCTGCTGCCCCCGGTAGGCGGGGCGAACATAGAGGCGTTTCATCTCGCATAGGGCGCTGTCTGCCTGAGGACGCAAGGCGACACATCCAGCAGGCTGTTCATCCACCAGCGCAAGGAGGAGCCGTCCATGTGGCGGGCCATACGCGCCAGGGAGGCTCGCTAATTCAGCGTCGAAGGCCAGGATGCCAGGCGTAGCGATATGTTCGGAGAGGAGCTGGCACACTATCGCGATGCGCTCCGGCTTTTCCGCATGCGAAATCTGAACCATTATGCCTCCCCTATTCTCAAATGGTGAACAGCGTATAGATACCGAAACCCAGGAGTAGCATACCGGAGGCGACGTTGACCCAGCGGAGCGCGCGGAGCGTGAAGCGGCCGCGCAACAGATTGACGCCGCCGCTGAGGATGAACCACCACAGAGTGGAACCGAAGAAGACGCCAGCCGTGACCGCCGCAGCCGGTCCGTAACCGCCAACATGGTTGTTGACAATGCCCAGTCCGGCGAAGATGACGACGAACGAAAGGATGGTGAGCGGATTCGTGAGGGTGAGAAAAAGGGTAGAACTATACGCGCCAGCCAAGCTGCTTCCACTGGTTTCGGCAGCGCGTTCGGCTGGCTGGCTGAGGGCGGTGCGCAGGCCGAGGTAGCAGAGAAACGCGCCCCCGATTAGATGCAGCCAGAGGCGTTGGCCAGTGAGGATGTCTGACACGGCGGTGAGGCCGAAGGCAGCTACGCCGCCGTAGAACATGTCGGCAGTTGCCGCGCCCATGCCGGAGACTAAGCCGACAGCACGGCCCATCACCAGTGTACGGCGGATGCAGAGCACGCCGATAGGCCCGACCGGCGCGGCGATGGCGAGGCCAAGCAGCAGCCCGCGCAGAAACACATCCATACAGCGCCTTCCTTTCTTGCCCATTATGAATCTTGGCATGTCCGAAGGGAATCGAACCCTTGACCCCCGGCTCCGCAAACCGGCGCTCTCTCCACTGAGCTACGGGCATAGACGCACCTAAGGGCGTTCGGCGCCTCCGACGGGAGTTGAACCCGCCACTTTCCGCTCGACAGGCGGATGTGCAATACCGCTACACTTCGGAGGCATGTAAGACAACAAAAAACGCGCGTGCCGCTTGTCATGCGGTTCGCGCGTGCCTGATGGTGGATTCTTGCCAATTTGCCTCGTCTACGTTCCCAGACATTTCACCGCCTGGGCCGCGAGGCCATTACGGCTGGTGTGGGATACCGAAGAGGAGGCGAGCCACCAGGCTCGCGCGCCCCTGTGCGTCACGCTGACGCCGCTGCTGCCGCGTTCGCTGCTGTGTCGGACGCATGCCGACGAGCGCACGCGGCTGTGTATCGCGGCGCTGCTGATCGGCGAATTGTCGGTGGCTGAACGCGAACATCTTGATATCCCTTACCAGGATGGGCATCCATTAGTTGACCAAATAGTGCAAACAGCAGTCTACCAAACGCCGTGTGGGTTGTCAAGCAGGCGAACTTCAATGCACCGGCCCGACGCGTGTTTCGAGCAGACCATCAGGTAAATGCTGATGCACCCTCGATCAACTCCGCGACGGTCGCCAGGAATTGCGCGCCGCGTGCGCCATCCACCACGCGATGATCGCACGAAAGGGTGAGCGTCAGCATGGACCGCACAGTAGGTTGCCCGTTGACCGGAACGATACGGTCGGCCACGCGTCCGACAGCCAGGATCGCCACCTGGGGCGCGTTGATGATCGCATTGAAGGCATCTATGCCATACATGCCGAGATTGCTGATGGTGAAGGTGCCATCTTGCAAGTCGCGCAGGCGCAGCTTTCCCACCTGAGCACGGCTCACCAGATCGGTTCGACGCCTGGCGATGCCGTTGAGTGTCAGGTCGTCGGCCTGATGGATGACCGGGACGATCAACCCGTCTTCGACGGCGACCGCCAGCCCGATGTTGACCTCGTCGTTGAGGCGAATGTTTCCGTCAGTCCAGGAGGCGTTGAGGCGCGGATGGCGGCGCAATGCCTCCGCCACAATCTTGATGAGCAGGTCAGAAAAGGTAATCTTCTCTGTGGCTTGTTGCGCGGCCCGCTCGCGCCAGGCAACGAGCTGACCGGCGTCCACTTCGCGGGCCAAAAAGAAATGTGGAATGGTGGTCCAGCTTTGGGTGGTGCGCTCGGCCATGAGGCGCCACGTGGTGCTCATGGTTGGGGCATCGGGCTGGCTAAGTGTGGACCGCTGTTGCTGTGCTGGCGCTGTTGTCACAGTCATCGCGCTTGGCGTCATAACCGTGGTACTCGCAGATTGCACGGCTGAAGTCGAAGCCGCCAGTACATCCGCTGCCAGCACCACTCCACCCGGTCCAGTGCCACGGAGTGTGGCGATGTCAAGGCCACATTCCGAAGCCATGCGCCGTGCCTTGGGTGAAGCCAAACGCCGGCCATTGCTTCCCGACATCGCCCCGACAGTGGTAGGGTTGACTCCCATATTGGTGAAGCTATCCGCAGGGGCGAGAGGCGCTGAGGTAGTGGACGCTGCTGTTGAGTCCGCACCAGCGGTGGCTGCGGGCGTGGTCGCAATGTTCGCGGTCTCGCCGTCTGCCAAGATCACCGCGATCACTTGTGCCACCGGTACCTCGTCTCCCGCAGCGGCGGTGATTCTGGCCAGAATACCGCTTGCTGGCGCCTCAAGGTCTACGGCAGCCTTGTCGGTCTCGATCACCACCAGTGGCTCCCCCTGGGTAACATATTCGCCCTCGGTCTTGAGCCACTCGACAATTTTTCCGGTATCCTGCGCCATACCCAGGACTGGTAAGATTACATCTGTTGCCATTCGTGGCTCCCCTAACCCCGCTTCTTCACACTCTGCCCTATGCTCACCTCATGGCTTGTGTTGGCATGGTTGTTCAGGTTCGACTGCGTTTCTCGTACCATCGCCAGTGGCCCATTGACGGTGAAATAGTGCGCGCCAGCCACCAACAACTCTTCTGCGGGAAAGCGGGTGATAACCTCACAGCCGTCTTTCGTTACCACAAGCTGCTCTTCGATGCGCGCGGCGGTCCAGCCGTCAGTTGCGGGCCAGAAGGTTTCGAGCGCGAAGACCATGCCCTCCTGGATGACCTCAGGATGATCGAGGGAAACCAGACGGCTGAAGATGGGCTTCTCCCAGATCGAGAGGCCGACACCATGGCCGTACTGCAATGCGAAGGCGGCTTCCTCATCTGGGAAGCCGAACTCCGGCGCCTTCGGCCATAGTTTCACCACGTCGGCGGTGGTTACACCTGGCTTGATGACGTTAATCGCGGCATCGAGGATATCACGGCACTTCTTGTAGGCATCTACCATAGATTGTGAGGCGCTTCCGATGGCGAAGGTGCGGTAATAGCAGGTGCGATAGCCGTTATAGCTGTGCAGGATGTCGAAGTAGGCTGGATCGCCAGGGCGCAGCGCGCGGTCACTGAAGACATGTGGATGTGGACTGCAACGCTCGCCGGAGATCGCATTCACACCTTCCACATGTTCTGAACCCATATCATAGAGCACCTTGCTCACGAGACCGACGCATTCGTTCTCGCGAACTCCTGGACGCATGAAGCGATATAGGTGGTCATAAGCCGCGTCTACCATCATACACGCGGTGCTGAGCAGCGTAATCTCGTCGCGGGATTTGATGAGGCGAGCCTGCTGCATAAGCTGCTGCCCATCCACGACGTTGATCCCCGCCGCCTGAAGTGCGAACAATACCGGCAGCTCAATCGCATCTACGCCGACCGGCTCGTGAAGTAGCCCGCGCTCCTCCAACTCCACGCGAATCTTGCGCGCTACCTCTTCTGCCCGCCCGGCTTCCGGTAACATCGCACCGCGCTGAGTGGAGATGCCCGCGCGTGAGCGTTCCTCGCCCAACCAGGGGCAGTAGATCTTATGGTGTCGTGCGGCTGAGCCGAAGTCCCAGAGGATGGGGTCGTCATCCTGGGGCAGGAGGGTGAAGCGCGCGAGCTTGTCCATAGCCCAGGTGCCAATGTGCGTGGCGGTGATGTAGCGGATGTTATTCATGTCGAAGCAGAGCAGCGCGCCGATATCGGACTCTTTGAGGAGCCGCTTGATGCGCGCGAGGCGCTCAGTGCGCAACCGCTCGAAGTCTACGCGCTCCTCCCAATCTACCCCCATGAGGCCAAACGTTTTCAGTGCCATGATAGTGCTCCTTTTGGCCCGGATCGTGTCGGGTTTGAGTTGTTCACACGTCTACGCGCGGCCACACAGCGTCTTTGCCAGCTCGGTTAGGGCCGCTGGTGTCGGCACCGTCTGGTCTTCCAGCACCGGGGAGAAGGGCACGGGAACATCCATGGCCCCCATTCGCTTGACGGGCGCATCAAGATAGTAGAACGCCCCCTCCGCGATGACTGCGGCTAGCTCAGCGGTGACGCCATAGCGCTCATAGCCTTCATCCACGACGATAGCGCGACTCGTCTTCTTTGCCGACTCGATCAACGTTGCCTTATCGAGTGGGAACATCGTGCGCGGATCAACGACTTCGGCGCTGATGCCGATCTGTTCGAGATTTTCGGCGGCAGTGAGTGCGACCTGCACCATGCTGCTGGTCGCCACAATCGTTATGTCTGTGCCCTGACGCTTGATGCCCGCAACGCCAAAGGGAATGGTGTACTCACCCTCAGGCACAGAACCTTTGAGTTGATACATCATTTTGTCTTCGAAGACGATGACGGGATTGTTGTCGCGGATGGCGGTCTTGTACAGGCCCTTGGCATCGTATGGCGTGGAAGGCAGTACGACCTGTAATCCGGGAATGTGGCTGACCCAAGCGTGGAGGCTCTGGCTGTGTTGCGCCGCGCTGCGACGGGTGGCGCCTAGCGTGGTACGCACCACCATCGGCACGTTCAGCTTCCCGCCGGACATGTAGTGGACTTTGGCAGCCTGGTTGGCAAGCTGATCCATAATCAGCCCGATAAAGTCACCGAACATGATGTCAATGACAGGTCGCATGCCCGTCATCGCCGCGCCAACTCCCAGACCAGTGATCCCTGGTTCAGAGATGGGCGAGTCTATGATGCGGGTTGGCCCGAACTCTTCGACGAGGCCGGAGAGGACTTTGAACGGGGTTCCGGCTTCGGCGACATCTTCGCCGATGATAAAGACCGTTGGGTCGCGGCGCATCTCTTCAGCAAGCGCCTCGCGCACCGCCTGGGCAAGTGTAATCTCGCGGACGGCGTGGGCATCGGTCTGGCTGAGGGTGGCGCTAGGCGTAGACATGCTGATCAACCTCGCTCACATCTGGGAACGGCGCGGCCAGCGCGAATTCGACTGCCGCAGCCACTTCAGCCCGCACATCGGCCATCATTTGGTCCAGCGTGACGGTATCGCTGACCTGCTGCTCTACCAGCCACCCCGCGAGCAATTTAATCGGATCACGCTCGGTCCTCCAGAAGTCCTCTTCTTCCTTTGCGCGGTAATATGTCCGCTGGATGTCGCCCACATGGTGCCCGTAATAGCGGTAGGTGTCGCAGAGGAGGAAGGTGGGGCCTTCGCCTTGGCGCGCACGATTCACTGCTTGGCGCGCTTCCTCGTAGACGCCGCGCACATCTTGCCCGTCTACAGTTTCGGCATGAATGCCGAAGGCCTTGGCGCGGGCGGTCAGTTCGCCAGCGGTGGTCTCGGTGTAATGTGTGTATTCGTTGTAGAGGTTGTTCTCGCAGACATAGATCACGGGCAGTTTCCAGAGCGAGGCCATGTTCATTACTTCGTAGAGCACACCCTGTCCGAGCGCGCCATCGCCAAAGAAGCATACGGTCACTTGATCTGCGCCGCGCATCTTGGCCGACATGGCCGCGCCAGTAGCGATGCCCGCGCTGCCGCCGACAATCGCATTCGCGCCGAGATTACCTGTATCCTGGTCAGCGATGTGCATTGAGCCACCCTTGCCACGACAATAGCCGGGGGCTTTTCCTAGCAGCTCCGCAAACATGCGATCAAGCGACGCGCCTTTCGCCAGGCAGTGGCCATGCCCGCGATGGGTGCTGGTGATGTAGTCATCGCGCCGCAGCGCGTTGCACACGCCTACCGCGACAGCCTCTTCGCCGGAATAGAGATGCGCCAAACCGGGCATGCGGGCTGTCTTGTACAGATCGTTGACCTGTTCCTCGAAGAGGCGGATCTGGACCATCTGTTGATACATCCTGATCCAGAGGTCCGGATCGGCAGGCGCCGACTCGCGCTTCGCAAGCCCAGGTTGCGGCGTTTTCGTGTTGGCCATACGTCCTCCTTCTGTTGGTGCTGATATGTGACTGCGACAGTCTGCGCTTATGGCGACCTCATGCGGCTGGGAATATGCGCTCACTCATCAAGTCCGGCCATTTTCGCCAGAACCTTGTACGTGATGAAGAAATCGTGACCGGCGAGTCCCATAGCGCGTGCCGCGGTCAGGAACTCGTTGCTCACGGCGACGGTCGGGAGCGGAACATTGAGGCGCCGGCCCATATCGAGCGCCAATACCATATCTTTTTGCATCATGTTGACATCGAACCAGACATCGTTCGGTTCTTCGAGAATGAACGGCGCGCGGTATTGAAGGGAAGGTGAGGCGATGACGCTATCGAGCAATACTTTCAGCGCGGTCTGACGTGGAATACCCCCTTTTTGGGCGAGCAACAAACCCTCGCAGAGCGCCGTAAACTGCACCTGTAGATTGAGATTGACCGCGATCTTCATCAATACTGCCTGGCCATTTTCGCCGACGTAATTTACTGTGGGGGCGATGTCGAGCAGCACCAGCTTCGCGCGCTCGAACACCGATGGTTCGCCGCCAACCATCATCGAGAGTTTGCCCTGTTCGAGCGTTATCACGCTGCCCGATATCGGCGCGTCGAGCATGCGTGCGCCTATCAGAGCGACCTGCGCCGCAATTTCGCGCGACATGCTGGGACTCACTGTGCTCATGTCCACGTAGATCTTGTCTGTCCGCAACCCCGCTAAGATGCCATCGGGGCCGCCAATCACGGCTTTAAGGGCTTCGGTATCCGTGACCATGGAAAAGGTGATGTCGGCGGCTTCGCTCACAGCGCGTGGCGACTCGCCCCACCGCATGCCTGCGTCGAGCAGCCATTGAGCCTTTGCGCGGGTGCGGTTGTATCCAATCACCGTATGGCCAGCGTCGAGCAATCGCTTGGTTACTCGGCCACCCATGGCCCCTAGACCAACGAAGCCAATTGTCGTCATGTGGCGCCTCCGAAATATAGACGGGATGAACGAACGAGTCCGCCGGGTATGATTCACCTTTGAGCACCTCCCCCGCATCGCACAGGTATGATATATGGCCCATCCATCTCTCATATCGCCTGTTTCTCTTTGGACAAGGTATAGCGAGCAGATTCACTCTCGCGGCGCGGGCGCAGGCCCCGTGCTGTCGCGCACATAGAGCGTGACTGGCAAGATGGCTGGCTCGACAAAGCCCCTCTCGCCCAGCAATTGAGCCAGTAAGCGTTCAGCAGCTTTGACTCCCATAGCATGCACCGGCAAATGCAATGTCGTCAGGCGCGGCGTGGTCTGCGCCACCGTGGAGAGATCATTGAAGCCAATCACAGAGAGATCGTGTGGTATCACCATCCCCGCTTCGTTCGCGGCGCGCATCGCGCCTGCCGCCGCCAGGTCGTTGACGGCGAAGACGGCGGTGGGCGGGATGGATAACGTGAGCAGTTGCTGCATCGCCTCATAGCCGCCCTGGTCGCGAAAGCTGCCCCCTACCAGCAGATCGGGGTCAAAGGGTATCCGATGGCGCTCAAGCGCGTCGCGATAACCCTGTCGGCGGGTGTGTCCGGTGGACATCTCGTCTGATCCAGCGATATGCGCGATGCGCTGATGACCTAAGCCGATAAGATACTCCACGGCGGTCATAGATCCTGTGTAGTCGGCGGGAACGACCGCGTTGGGAGGGATGGGATCCGTGTGGCGATTGAGCAGCACAACGGGAAAATGTTCAGCAATGAGCTGTTGTACCGCCCGATCATGGCGTCGGGCTGTAGCGAGAATCAGCCCGTCTACCTGCCGCTCGCGCAGCATCGTGATGCCACGTTCGCCGCGCGCGCTATCATCATCGGTGTTGGCGAGGATGACGCTATAATCACGTTCTGCCAGGGCATCTTCGATTCCCCGAAACATCAAGGCAAAGAACGGATTGGAGATATCGGGAATCAGAGCGCCAATGACATTGCTGCGCTTGGTACGTAGGGAGCGCGCCAACCGATTCGGCTGATAGCCATGCTCATCAGCGAGCGCCAGAATGCGCTGGCGAAGCTCCTCACTCACACGCTGGTGAGGGTCATCATTGATCACCCGTGCGACGGTGGACGGGTGTACCCCTGCAAGTCGCCCCAACTCTTTTAACGTCACAGCCATGGATTCTGCCTTTATGCCGTGAAATCGAATCTTGAGCGCAATCGTTCGTGCTAAGTGAACAAACGATTGTGCTCAAATGTAGCACCGATCA
The DNA here is from genome assembly GCA_030167145.1 of Ktedonobacterales bacterium. Lineage (GTDB taxonomy): Bacteria > Chloroflexota > Ktedonobacteria > Ktedonobacterales > JADMIN01 > SMAG-U1939. The sequence continues at coordinate 4,832,021 of CP126532.1, forward strand.
ACACGTCTGTCAATCGGCGACGTAAGGTCGAGGTAAGTCCCACACCTGATGCGGTAGCATGGTGAGATTATGCGCAATTTACGCGTAATAACTTCACTAAGAGTGAGCAGTGGCATGGCGTAGCGCCTCTCTGATATCTAGCATATTGACATACGCTGAAACAGATGCTACAGTCTCAGACAATCGTTTGTCCAGTTGAGCAAACGATTGTTCATCTGGCTCGGCACAGTCCACGTGCTCGCGAGATCTATGGCCGGGCGCCTGGCTTGGCCGCTGTGGAGACTTGTAGGGTGCTCTGGGCAATCGTCGCACAGGAAGGGGCATTCGGTGGGGAGGGACGAGCGGGTACAGATCGCAATCGAGAACTGGGCGCCACGATTTGTGAACAATGGCGTAGATTTCAGCGATTTTCAGCGGGTGACGGGAGGGATCGAGCGCTGGGACGATTGGTGCCGTGAATGGTCTCTCTGCGGGGCCATGCACGAGGCGCTTGGCGCTGAGGCCGAGGCACAGGCCTGCTACGCCTCTGTGGCCCAACACTATTTCCATGCGGCGATGTCATATCACATCGGCAAGTTCATGTTCATCCACCGCCTGGCTGAATTACGCGTTGCCCATGAGCATGTCGTGCGCGACTACCAGCATGCGCTGCCCTACTTCGACTTCCCTGGTGAGCGCGTCGCCATACCATATGAACACGGCGTCACGATGTATGGCATTCTCAGGAAACCCGTACATACCGCGAATGCCCCGAAGCCGCCAGTCGTGATCCTCATCCCTGGGTTGGACTCTGTAAAAGAAGAGTTGCATGAGTATGGGAACGACTTTCTGCGGCGGGGTATGGCTGTGCTCGCGCTAGACGGTCCAGGGCAGGGTGAAATGGAGTTCGACCATCCCATGCGATTCGACTACGAGGCGCCAATCCGCTATGCTATTGACTACCTTGAAGGGCGTCAGGATCTTGCCGCTGATCAGGTCGGCCTGCTCGGTGTAAGCCTCGGCGGCTACTATGCTCCCCGTGCGGCAGCGTTTGAGCCACGCATTCGGGCCGTGATTGCTCTGGCTGGGTGGTACGACATCGCCAGCCAGTATGACCGCGCTCCATTGCTTACGCGCGAAGCTTTCGTTGCCCGGCTCAAAGTCGCCGATGCAGCGGCGGCGCGCGAAGCCTTGAAGCAGTTCACTCTGCACGGTGTGATGGAGAAAGTGAGGTGTCCGCTACTCGTCGTGATGGGACGTCTTGATCGTGTTGTTCCGCCAGAAGAGGCAGAACGGGTAGCCGCCGAGGCTGGCGGCGAGACGACGTTGTGGATGTTCGAGGATGGCAATCATGTCTGCAACAACATTCCCTATAAGCATCGGCCGCAGCAGGCCGATTGGATGCGTCGGCAGTTGTGTGGATGATCTTTCCGGTATCGAAAGGGAAGAGGCATGAGCAGACCAAAAGGTTCGCAACTCTGGGGAGCGCTCTGCGCTCTCGGCACATGCACTGTCATACTCGCTACACTTGCGGCATGCGGTACGTCTGGCGGTAGCACGACATCCTCCGGTCCTATCAAAATCGGCTTTACCGTATCTCTCACAGGCGACTTTTCAGATGACGGCAAGGCCGTTGAGCAGGGCTACCAACTGTGGGCCGACACGATAAATGCACACGGTGGATTACTGGGTCGCCAGGTATCGCTCGATATCCTCGACGACGCCAGTAACCCAGATCAAGTCACCACTGATTATCAGAAGCTCATCACTGTGGATAAGGTGGACCTGCTCTTTGGGCCATTCTCCACGCTCTTGACCAAACCCGCCTCGGTTGTGGCCCATCGCTATGGATATGCTTTGCCAGAAGGCTCAGGGGGCGGACCTTCAGTGTTTACCGCAGGCCTCAATAATGTCTTTGACGTTTCGTTGCCTGTGGCAAGCAATCTCGTCAGCTTTGCGCAATACATCCTCGCGCTGCCCGCCGCGCAACGCCCACAGACGGCGGCTTATGCGACCGAAGATGACCCATTCACGCAGCCGCAGGTGGACCTTGCCAAGCAAATGCTCGAACAAGGCGGGGTGAAGACGGCTTACTACAATGTCTATCCAGCCGAGACGACGGACTTTGCCCCCATCGCGCAGGCGGTAATCCATTCGGGTGCGCAGGTCACCATCTTTGGCACGCTTCTCCCCGACATTACCGCGTTCATTCAGGCATTCAAGCAGCAACATTACAATCCACAGGGGCTTATTGCCACGGCGGGTCCAGATCAGGGAACGCAGTTCCTCAATAACATTGGTGGCGCACAATCGGCCGAGGGCATATTCGTCCCCAATGGATGGTATGCTGAGTTGAATGCCCCAGGTAATGCCGACATGGTCGCGGCCTACGTCGCCAAGTACGGTGGCACGCCAGATGACATTAGCTCTGATGTCGCCGAGGCGTATTCCGTTGGGCAGGTCGTACAACAAGCGGTGACGCAGAACAAGAGCCTCGACAATGCCAAACTGATTCAGACCTTGCACTCTGGTACCTTTACGAGCGTCCAGGGGGATGTCAAGTTTGACTCCACCGGGCAGAACACTGCAGCGACCGCGTATCTCTTCCAGTGGCAGAGCGGCAAGCTGATTCCGGTCTTCCCTGCATCAGCCGCCACTGCGCAACCAGAATACCCCAAGCCAAACTGGCCGTAAGCTTCACGTGTCATGTTCCGTGGAGAAGGTATATCCTTCTTCACGGAGATTGCGGACCTATCTCTGGCTAGCCGTTGAATCTCCTCGGAGGGTTTTCAGGTGGATCTGATCCTTCAAGCCGCGATCATTGGGATACTTACCGGCGGAGTCTACGCGCTGATGGCGTCGGGGCTCACCTTGACCTTTGGAGTGATGGAGATCATCAATATCGGGCAGGGCGCACTCGTGATTCTAGGGGCATACCTGATCTATGTGCTGGAGCAGAAGTTGCATTTGGACCTCTTCGTAGGTCTCTTGATTACTATGCCTCTCATGTTCGGCTTTGGTCTCCTCATTGAGTGGGCATTCGTCCGACCACTCAAACGGGACCGCATCATGCTCTCTATTCTGGTGACATTTGGTGTAGCGCTCGTCATCGAGGGTTTGCTCGGATTGATCTTCACCACAGACCTCGTCAGACTACAGGCTTGGTATACAACTGCATCATTTCAGGTCGCCGGATTCTACCTTTCCTATATCTACGTGTTCGGATTCCTGCTCAGTGTCGTGTTGCTCGCCGCGCTCTATTTCTTGATCTATCGCACCAAGTTCGGTGCCAGCCTGCGCGCTCTGATGGAGAACCGGACGGCGGCACAACTCATTGGCATCCCAGTTGAGCGGGTCTCGGCAATTACCTTTGGGATTGGTGTAGCACTGACCGCAGCCGGAGGTATGGCCTTCGGCGCAACGAACAGCTTCAACCCTGGCAGCTCCTACGATCTCATCTCACGCCTGCTCGTGATTATCGTACTGGGTGGTATGGGCAGCCTTGGCGGCGCATTGATCGCTTCCGTTCTAATGCTGGTGATCGAAGATGTGACCGCAGTCATATGGTCGCCCATCTGGTCAACCACTGTCTTCTTCATCGTGCTGGTGATCGTGCTGTTGGTGCGACCCCAGGGCTTGTTTGGTCAGGTGGCGGGGAGGAAACAATAAGTGAAGAGCAAACCGATCTGGCTCCTCGCCCTGCTTGCGGCGGCAGTGGCCCTGCCGCTGGTGTTTCCAAACCCAACCATCACCACCATTGCGGTACTGACAGTGATCTTCGCGGCGGCGGCAACCGCCTGGAATATCTTCGCTGGCTATACCGGCTATATTGCCCTGGGTCATGCGGCCTTCTTTGGGACGGGCGCATACTCTCTGGCCATCATTTGCCAACATTGGCATGTGCCGGCTGACTTCACGCCCTTTGCACTCTTGCCACTGTGCGGCGTGATCGCGGCAGTGGTATCACTTCCGCTCGGTCTGGTCGCATTGCGCACACGCGGTCACACCTTCATAGTTATCACCATTGCCATGTTCTTTGTCGCGCAGTTGCTGGCCTACGATCTGCGCGGTGTGACTCACGGCTCAGCGGGTCTGAGTCTGCCTATCCCGCTCTGGAGCGGCGACTTCTACAATATGCCCTTCTACTATGCCGGTTTGCTTATTCTGCTGCTCGCGCTAGCCGTCTCCTGGTGGATTCGCAACTCGAAATACGGCCTGGGTTTGCTCGCCATCCGCGACGACGAGGATCGGGCGCTGGGGCTAGGCGTGAAGACTGGTCCTTCGAAGTTGTTGGCCTTTGTCATCTCCGCCTTTTTTGTCGGCATGCTCGGTGCATTATGGGCCTACTATATTGAGTCCATCTTTCCGCCGTTTGCCTTCGATGCACTCTTCGATGTCGCTATTGCGCTCATGACCTTCATGGGCGGGATTGGTACACTCGTCGGGCCGATTTTGGGCGCGCTGCTTCTGGAGCCAGCCCAGCAGTTGTTCGCGGTCTACTTCGGCCAATCCGGCTGGTATCTCGTGCTGTATGGGGCGCTGCTCCTTGTAGTCATCTTATTGTTGCCGGAGGGCATCGTGCCGACGATACGCAAGCGCTGGGCGCAGTGGACCGCCGCCCGCGCACGATCCAGCCCCAATTCGCCCGCACCTGCGCCTCCACTTCCGCCTTCTCCTACATCACAGCATCCGGCGATAGCTGCCAGAGGAGAGGGTGGAGAACGATGAGTATGCTCGAAATACGCAACATCTCCAAGGCGTATGGGGGTATCCAGGCGCTCAGTGCCTGCACCATCAATGTTGAGCAGGGCAAGATCACGGGACTGATCGGGCCGAATGGCTCCGGCAAGACGACGCTATTCAACGTCATCACTGGATACGAACGTCCAGATGCGGGCGCGGTAAACTTCAATGGTACGCCAATTACCAACGCTGCCCCAGACCGTGTGTTTGCGCACGGCATCGGGCGCACGTTTCAGCTTACTCGGATCTTCCCGAGGCTGACGGTCCTTGAGAATATGCATGTCGCCGCGCCGCGCAATGGTTCTATGGGGATCTTTCGGCGCTGGAGTTCGGCGCACGAGCGCTCCCGCGCTATCGAACTGCTTGAGTTCGTCGGCATCGCCCACCTTCAGGGGATGCCTGCTGAAAACCTCTCGTATGGTCAGAAGAAGCTGCTTGAGTTCGCCTGTATCCTTATCGCTGATCCGCAGGTGATACTGCTGGACGAACCTGCTGGCGGCGTGAATCCCACGATGACCAACCAACTGGCTGACCGCATCCGCCTGCTGAATCAGCGCGGAGTTACCTTCCTGGTGGTAGAGCACAACATGGAGTTCGTCATGGGATTATGCGACACGGTGAACGTCATGCACCACGGAGCCAAGATTGCCGAAGGCACGCCCATCGAAGTGCGCAATGATCCTGCAGTGCTGGAAGCCTACCTGGGAGACTAAGAGCCATGCTGCTGAACTTGACCAATGTTGTCGCTGGATACGGCGGGAGTGACGTCCTCCAAGGAGTTAATCTCGCCGTCGAAGATGGATCTATCACCTGCATCGTGGGGCCAAACGGCGCGGGTAAATCTACCGTGTTGCGTGTGGTAAGTGGCTTGCTGCGGCCCCGCACAGGCGAGATCACCTATAATGGACGATCCATTGCTGGGATGAATCCACGCCAAATCCTGTCTCTGGGCATCGTTCAGGTTGCGCAGAATCACAGTGTATTTCCGAAAATGACGGTGCGCGAGAACGTGCGCTTGGGGGCTTTCATGCTCTCAGATCGTGCGCTGGTCAATCGTCGTTTGGAGGAAGTCGAGGAGATGTTTCCCGTGGTGAAGGAACGCGCGAACGACAAAGCAGGCAGCCTGTCTGGTGGCCAGCAGCGTCTGGTAGAGTTCGCGCGCTGTCTCATGCTGGATCCCCAGTTGATTCTGTTAGATGAGCCATCCATGGGGCTTGATCCTAAGACCCTCAGGCAGGTCTTCGAGCGGGTCAAAGCGATGCAGCAGGGCGGGCGAACGATTCTACTCGTTGAGCAGAATGCGCGTGCGGGCCTGGGCATTTCTAATCACGGAGTGGTGATGGAGAGCGGCCGTGTTCGGCTGGAAGGGTCGCATGAGGATGTTCTCAGCAACCCGGAGATCAGCCAACTGTATCTAGGTGGCACCATATCGGCAGCGCCCAAAACCAGCATTTCTTAGTGCCGAGAAGCGAAGCGAGATATGGCAGCGCGCACGCTTGCGATGCCCTAATCCAGATGTCTCGCGGTGTATCAACCCGACGGCAACTGATGAGAATGGGATGGGCTGCGATATGATCAATGTGCTTGTCGCCGACGACGACCGCGACATTCGCGATACCGTCCGCATCATCCTGGAGGATGCGGGCTATGCGGTGCAGGAGGCTGAAAACGGGCTACAAGCGCTTGACTGCCTGCGGTCCACACCCGATCCGCTGGTAGTGTTGTTAGATGTGAACATGCCAGGCATGACCGGCTTGGAGGTTCTTGAGTTCGTAGCGCGGTGTCCACCGCTGTGTTCGCGGCATACATATATTGTCATCACGGCCTCCTCCGCAAAGTCACTTGTCCAGATACAGAGTTCCCTGTCGAGCGCCCTTGCGCTGGCAGCGCTGGGCAAGCCATTCGATGTAGATGCGTTACTTGATACGGTAGCACATGCAGCCAGCCGCCTCGCATGACTGGCACAGCGCAGGCACGTCTGCAGTACGGCCTGTGGGCAACCGCGGTTGCCGTGCAGTGCGCGTTTCCCACGCGTTCAAAGGCTTTTTAGCTCCCACTTGGGCTGAGCGCCGCCATCATCGCCTGGACGAATGCGATCTCATCTTGATTGACGGTATGTGCCATATTCGGGTAGATACGTTCCGTCACCTTGCCACCCATCCGCTGTAGCACCTCTGCGGTCAGGTTCACGCGCCCCTGTGGTATATGAGGATCAACATTACTGCACCCTAGAAAGACGGGTGTGCCCGCCAGCGACCCCGCATAGTCTCGCGGGGTGTCATCTGGCCCAATAAGTCCGCCGCTCCAGCCCACGACGCCACCGTAGTGTTGAGCATGGCGCGCTACATATTCGAGCGCTAAGCAAGCTCCCTGCGAGAATCCAAGAATGATGGTGTGCTCTGATGGAATGCCCGCGCTGGTGATCTCCGCGAGCACGGCATCAATGAGGGCCAATCCAGAGGAGAGGCCCGGTTCGTTGCTGGGAATAGAGGCAAGGAAACTATTCGGATACCACGTATTGCCCGCCGCCTGAGGTGCGAGATAGGCGAATCCCGGTAGGGCCAGCTCACCAGCAAAGAACAATATGTCCTCCGCTGTAGCGCCCCGCCCGTGTACTAAGACCATCGCCGCAGATGCGTGGCTGAGCGGCTCGCCAGCGGCGAGCACTGGCTGACCCTGGTGCGGACCATCGAACGCAGAAGAGTGTTTGGTCATAGGTGAGACTCCATTACGCCCTTAAAGAACAGCCTCGCCGACTCGCTCGCATACGGCACGTCGAACGTCATCTAGTGCTCACGTGCGGACGCGCCCAACGCCCGACGGGCAATGCCAATGAGTGTGGGTGAGGCGGCGCGCTCATCGCGTATCCAAAGGTGTACCACATGAAAGAGCCTGACATAGGTCAGCGTGATGACTGGTTGGAATCCAGCGGTGGCGAAACCCCGGATTGATGGTTGATTCTGAAGCGATGCGCCAATCCACAGGCGATGGGTACCTTCATCGCGCACGGTGGCGGCGATGTGGCACAGCAGTGCGCTGTACAGACCCCGGCGACGGAATGGCGGCAAGGTCGCGCAATCCCAGATATAGGCTTCGTCGCGTGAGAGACGAATTGGCCGTTCTAACTCGCCGATGCACTCCACGCCCCACGATACCCATCCATAAGTGGCAATTGTGCCATCGAGCCATCCCGCGAAGCAGCGGCGACTGCCATCGAAACGCTTCAGTACCAGCGCGGGATCGGCGTATCCTATAGCTGCCGCGAGTCTTTCCACATCATCGCGATGTACTTCGGCAAAGTTGGCCGTGGCCTGTGGCGAGACCGCCGCAACAGATGCGCCCTCAGCACCTGAGCGGTCGCGGTCAGTAAAATCCATAGCCCACAAAGCGCCACGCTCAAATGCCCATGGGTGCTTAAGATGCATGGCTCACGATCCTTGGTGCATTGAAAGCGTCGTTGGTGCGTCGTTGGTTGGCTGGCCGCTGTGCAGGGTGGCACGCACAAAGTGTCGCCCTGCACAGCGCATGCGTGTCAGCGTGCTGGTTCTTTTATACGGGTTGGTTCGATAGACGCCCTGCGCCTGCTCAGCTCGGTAAGCGCCTCCGCTAGATGCTCGTCCGAGACGTTGTAAGCGCCCGCGGCTACACGTATCCGGTGCGCGGTGCTGAGCACATCTGCGACCGTACAACCTTCCGGTGGGACGAACTTGTAGCACGCCATTTCGAGCAACTGTCCGTTGGGGTCGCGGAAGTAGATGGAGTCCATGAACCCGCGATCAATGGGGCCGGTGTTCTCGATGCCTCGCTCCGCCAGCCGTGCCGCGACCTGCGTATAGACGGCGTGTGAGACGGTGAAAGCGACGTGATGCAAGTTGCCAATTCCCTGCGGATTCGGTGCCGGCTCGTTGACGCGCGTCGGGCGGACGAAAAACGTAATCAGGCGCCCATCGCCCGCATCGAAGTACAGATGCTCCTCGTCGGGCACATCCAGATTGGGCTGATCGAGCACCAGAGGCATACCGAGCACATCCTGGTAGAATGCAATCGTCGCCTCCCGATTGGAGCCAACGAACGTGAGATGATGGACGCCCTGTGTCTGAATTGTGGTCATGCTCGTATCTCCTGGCGTCAGTGTGAACGAGGCCGTCGCGCGAGTAGCACGGCAGCTTATATCCTGAAGAACAAATGTTGCACCTTCTCGATCACCTGCGGGTCGCCGCTGGCCTCACCGCCCTCGATGCGCCCAAAGGTGGTGAGCACAAACTCAGATGCGTCGCGGTAGTGGATCACGGTTTGGAGATTCGCGACATCATCTACTGATATGTATGTGAACTGGCCGTCTTTCACCTGCACACGCCACTTGCCGCCCCACTCACCATCCACGACGATGCCGTACTCCACATCAACGCCCTTGGCAGAGTCTTGGTCCACGGTTGATTGCATCAGGATGAACATGTAGGGGACGAGCACGCCCGCCGTTCGCTCGTCCAGAATCGCAGTCTTCTCACCCAGACCCCAGCGCATGTCCCAGGAGTGGACGCCGTAATCCATGACCTGGAAGGCGGGGTAGAAGAACAGCGGCAGCGGACCCATGAAGACGTGAGTGACATTGAAACTGCCCCATTGTTCGGGCGTCAACTGGTCAAAGAGGGTGAGAAGCCGGTCAGACGAAGCCTTGAGCCTGCTTATGACCTCTTCGCGTGGAAGATTACGAAACGTGAGAGCGACGCGATCCAACTCTGAGGCCATGACGAGCAGTCCCAGCGTGGGGGCTGGTTCGCCCCGGCGGGCCATGTCCCAGCGGGTCAGATAGCCTTCAGTCACGTCAATCATGTGGCCGGCCAAATCGCGTTCCTGCCAGTGGCCACTGCGGGTTGGCGCCTCCCAGTTGTCGGGGTTGTCAATCAGCGAATAGAACCTGCCACGCTCATTGCGCACGACATCGAGCACGAGATCTTTCGCACTGTAGTCCATCGAATTGATTGCCACGAGCTGCCTCCCTTGTTGAAATGGAGCCTCATCTTGCGTTGGCGTCTTGCCTGTAAGCGCCTCGGCCTTGCCTTTTGCCACCGGGATGCCATAGCGCGAAGGGATTGTAGACACACGGTTGCCGATACGCACTACTGGTTCGCGCTACGGACAAGCGCTACAGACAATCACCCGATGATCTGGGAGCTACCAGGCTTGTCGCAACAACTTTTCCATCTGCGCCACATCGCCGATGGCTTTTGGATTATTCTGTACCGTACGGCTGGCAAAGGCTAGCTGCGCCAGCGCTGGCAGATCTGCCTCGCGCACGCCAACGTCGCGCAATCGCTGTGGAAGGCGCATGTCACGTATCCAGTCGGCGATCTGCTGCGTAGCCGCAGTGGCGGCTGCTTCGGCGCTCTGCCCCGCAAGCGGAATGCCCATCGCCTCAGCGGCTTGCGCCAGTTGCGGCGCGGTTGCATCCAGATTGAATCGCATCACATGGGGCAACATCACACCATTCGCGTCGCCGTGCGCGACACCCGCCGTGCCACCCAGGACATGACAGATACCATGATGCAGACCCATCGCCACGTTGGCGAGCGCAGTTCCGGCCAAAAATGCGCCCGTAAGCATCTCCGTGCGTGCCTCCAGGTCATCGCCGGCGACGTAGCAGCACGGCAGCGCTTGTGCCATGGCACGCAGCCCACCGAGCGCGGCAGCCGACGAGAGCGGATTGCGTGTGATGGAATACAAGGCTTCGATACAGTGCGCCACCGCGTTGATCCCCGTGCTGGCGGTCATAAGCGGTGGCAGGTCCAGAGTGAGCAGCGGATCGTAGATGGTGAGCCGGGGTGTGACTCTGGCATCCGTCACAGTGACTTTGTGCGCTACGCCATCTACGTGCCGTGTGACGCCAAATACCGGCGTCATCTCCGACCCAGCATACGTGGTCGGAATGGCGACAATAGGTATCAGTGGCCAGCCGGACGCGGTTGCAGCGCGTGCGGTGGGTTCGCTCTGTTGCTCTGCCAACTCGAAGCTGACGGCTTTCGCCATGCCAATGGTGCTGCCGCCGCCAAGGCCGATCAGGGCGTCTACTTGATATTCGGCGGCCAGCGTGAGCGCTTCGGCAACCTGTGTATCTTGCACATGCGGGCGGACGCTTTCATAGCTCGCCACAAGTCGCTCGCCCAGTGCATCCTCGACTGCTGTAACATGTCCTCGCGAGCGGGCGTGCGCCGTGGTGCAGAGCATGATCCGATGCCCCCCAAAACGCTCGCTAGCCTCGCGGAGTTTGGTGATAGACCCAGGACCGAAGATCACCTCTTGGGCATAGAAGGTGTAGCGAAATGCGCTCATCTGCGTGCCTCATCGCAAGACCAAGATAAGCTGGCGACCAGCGTGTATAGCGCACAGCCAATACGCACCTTCATATTTATGCATAAACTTAGAGTCACGTCCAATCTGCTATGGAGCATTCAGCGTTGTGCGCGAGCATGTTGCGTTGTGCAGAGTCAGCTTATTGTGTCTCTCGCAAGTCACTGTGCCTGGTTGACTCCCACTGGCGTGGACGCTGAGTGAATGCCTTTGCCCCCTGCGTTCCTTCGCTGGCGAAGGCGCCGATTCCCCGACGAAACTCCTGTTCCAACGCCGCATCGAACGGCAGATCGGCCTCGAGATAGGCCGACTGGCGGTCCGCACGCAAACACTCCTGAGGCCATACCGCTAGCTCTGCCGCGAGTTGTTCGGCTACGGCGCTTGCATGTCCAGACGGTGCGACACGGTTCGCCAGACCAATCGCGAGCGCTTCCTCAGCGCCTACCGGACGACCAGTGAGAATCAAGTCGAGCGCACGACTCAACCCAATCAGCCGAGGCAGACGCACCGTGCCTCCGTCAATTAGCGGCACACCCCAGCGCCGACAGAACACGCCGAGGGTAGCGTCAACCTCCATCACGCGCAGATCGCACCAGAGCGCCAGTTCGAGACCACCAGCCACAGCATAGCCAGAAATTGCGGCGATGACGGGCTTGCTGAGCTGAAGACGGGTCGGCCCCATCGGGCCATCACCATCCGGCTCAGTCCGGTTCGGCTCGCCGTGGGCGATAGCATGTAAGTCAGCCCCTGCGCAGAAATGGCCGCCCTCACCCCAGAGGACGGCGGCTGAAGCGGTTGCATCAGCATCGAAGGCACGGAAAGCGTCCGCCAGATCTGTGGCGGTCTGGCGGTCCACAGCGTTACGCACCTGGGGACGGCTGAGGATAATCGTCGTGACCGGCCCAACCCGCGCGATCCGCACGGATTGGCTCGACAATGAATCGGACATTGATGTCAGGCTCCTCTCTTCCCCCTGCTTTCGCCACCTTCGGACCACACATAATCGGACGGTGGTCGGCGCGGTGCCCGTGTCACACTGTAGCACACAAGGTTTGCGTGGCGCGTATCGCATAGCATGCGCCCACGCATGTGGTCTCACGGGCAGCGCAGAATTGGCAATGGGGTGGCGATGTGACTGTGAACGCGATACCCAGGCGCCGGAATCCACGTGCTGCTGGCACAGCCTTTGCGCGACGTCTTCTGGCAATACGACATACCGCGAATGATGGAGGATATGCCGCGCGGTCATGTTGTGCGCTGGCTGGTACACCCCATTGTGCCAAGGAGCGCTACGATGCGTCCCACAATTGATCAGACAACCTTTGGTTCGATTACAATTGCCGGTCAGCTCTTCGCGCATGATGTGCTGATCCGCCCCGATGGACAGGTGACGAAACGCAAAAAGAAGCTTTCTAAAGCCGTGTACGGCACATCACATATCCTTTCGTTGGCCGAAGCTAAGCAAGTCTATGCTACAGGTTCGGAGCGGCTCATCATTGGCAGTGGGCAAGAAGGCAATGTGCGGCTGTCAGAAGAGGCGGAGGCATACTTCAAGCATAAACATTGCCGGGTACGGGTGCAGCCGACACCCAAGGCGATTCAGACATGGAACACAGCAGAGGGCGCGGTGATTGGCCTATTTCATGTCACCTGTTGAGTGCGTACTACCGCCGGATCATCGCTGATCACGTGCCGTTGCTCAAATGGTCATCTGTGCGCTTCCTCACTGCGTTTTTGGAGGGCAACCAAGCAGGCGTTGCGTGAGCTAGAGTGACCGACGCACTGAGCTGGTTCATGCGGTTATGGTCCGATTATGCGGATGCTCCGGTTGGCGTCGCCTGACAAAGAAGCCTATGGTAGGGTGAGATTATCGAAGCTTCATGCAATATCTCTGAGTAGAGAAGGGAGCAGTGCAGGATGTGTGGCCGATATGAACTCATTGATGGACAACGAGTATTTCTGCGCTTCAACATCACCACCACGGCGCCACTGTTACGCGATGGTGTGCCGGATAATCTAGATGTGCGGCCAAGTCAACAAGTGGCCGCCGTGGTCGGCGATCAGGTGCTGCGGCTGATGCAGTGGGGGCTGGTGCCATTCTGGGCCAAGGATGCGACGATTGGACACAAGCTCATTAACGCACGCGCGGAAGGCATCGCCGAGAAGCCATCATTCAAACGCCCGTTGCGGTCGCAGCGCTGCATCCTGCCAGCGTCGGCATTCTTCGAGTGGCGGGCGGCGCCAGGGGCAAAGACAAAGACCAAGTATCGCATTGGCCGCCGAGACGGAGAGTTGTTCGGGTTGGCGGGCCTCTATGACACCTGGACAAGCGCGAAGAACGGGGCGGATGCGGCTACCACGCTGACGACGTGTACGATCATCACCACAACGCCGAACGCGGTGGTAGCGCCGATCCATGACCGCATGCCAGTGATCCTGCGGCCAGAGGACGAGGCCGATTGGCTGAACCCTGACCTGAGCGAGCCAGAAGAGATTGTCACCTTTCTGCGCCCGTATCCTGAGGAATGGTTGGAAGCGCGGGTGGCCTGAAGCGAGACGACCGCCGTGAGCGAGTGCGCTGCTCACGGCGGTGAACCTTGCATTGTCCGCCTCGTCAGGCAGGTCTCCTATCGGCAAACACGCGCCAGATAGGAGACCTACACAGCGATGAGACGACCTATCTATCGCCCGATGTCTTTGCGTACAAACCGTGCCGAGGCCAGCGCCAGCGCCACTACTGTGATCGCCAGCACAAGCAGCATATCCCCTAGCGGCAAGCCATGCAGCAGCGGCGTACCGTAATAGTAGAAGGCGGACAGCCGTTGTACCCCCGCTGGCCAGTTTAGCTCTGGTCCAACAAACGTGATGAAGAACCAGATCACCAGCAAGAAACTCAAGAGGCCCGTATCCACCGCGGCGCGCAGCCAGCCGGAGAATAGATAACCCAGCGCCGCCATCAGCAGCCCCAGCGGAATGATTGAGAGCGAAGCCGCAGCCAAGTTGCCCCCATTGAGCGCCAGCCCGCTAGCCGCCGATGCCAACGTCGTCAACGCCAGTGTTACCATCGCAATGATCACCGTCGCCGTCGCCACTGCGGCGTATCGCGCCAGCACCACCGAGAGACGCGACTGCGGCGTCGCCAGCACCAGCTCTTGCAGGCCGTCTTCTTCATCGGCGGCCCAGCGCCCCGCCTGGGTGACGGCAAAGGCCATCAACAGCACCGGCAAGAAGACGAAGAAGAAACTCAGCAGCGTGGCGTTGGTGTTCACATCTCCCCCGCCCACCTTGGTCAGCAGGTCTTTCAGCAGCGGCGAGCCTTCGTAGAGGGTTCTCAGTTTTTGCTCTGTTTGCTGAACGATGAAGATCATCCATGCCGAAAAGCCCGCGATAACTACCGTCCACCAGAACGTGGGAACCGCAATCGTCGCCAGACTGCGCGTATACACCGAGCGCAGCGACCAGGCATTCACCGGCAACGCCTGTTCTGGTCGCATCGCGCGTTTCGGCGGCTGTAGCCACTGTGGCAGCGCCACCGGCGCGCCCACATCGCGCCGCAGGAACAACCAGATCGCCGCCCCGCTCAATACTACGCTCAACGCTACCATCACCAGCATCGCGACAGGATTGCTGCCATAGCTCGGTATCAGCGGCTTGCTCAGGTTGTAGTAGTAAACCGGCGAAAGGCGTGAGATCCAATCGGTATCGGGAATTACCCGATGGATCATATCCACCACGATGAAGAGCGCTAGCAATCCACCCGTAATGCCCGACGCCGTGCGCCGCTCCTGGGTGAATTGCGCGATGAGCAGCGCGATGCTCCCAAACACCCCGCAGATGAGCGCCAGATTCAGGCCAAACAGCAGAGACTCGCTCAAGGTAAACTCAGCATTTACCCGCGCGCCACCGGCATACGTCAGCAGCCCGATGAGCAGCGCCATCGCCAGCAGAGCCGTCCACATCGCCGCCAGTTTCTCCAGCACTACCAGCCCGCGTCCGCGCGGCTGCGAAAGCAGCATATCCAGCGAGCCACGCTCTTCCTCGCCACGCAGCATACGGCTGCCCACCAGTATCGGCCAGAGCGCCATCACCAAAATCGTAAAGCCATACTTCCAGGTGGCGTACCCGCCAGCGGTGTCAACCTTGATCGGCTCGGCGATCCACGCGAAGGAACCAGCCAGACTGACCAGTGACGCGCGCGCCTCCGGCGTCGCTATCACCGACGAGATGGCTGTCACCACTGCGTACATCAGCAAGCCCAGGCCGATGCCCCAGCCAAAAATGGCGATGCGAAAATCGCGCAGTGTTTTGAGATAGACACTACCGAACCACATGGCTCGCCTCCCTGGTAGTTTGCCCACCAGCCGCCGGGCCATCGCCCTCGTAGTAGCGCAGGAAGATTTCTTCCAGGCTGGGTTCCTGGCTGGTCAGCGTCACAATCGCATACCGCGCCGCCATCTTGATAACCATATCCACTCCGCCCGACACCGCCAGGCGCAGCGTATGCCCATCCGGCATGACTTCGACCTGCTCTACCCCTTGCAGATCCTTGAACGCCTCCACCGGCGCCGCCTCAGCAAAGGTAATCGTGACGTCATGGCGCTTGATGTCTTTTAGTTCCGTCACGCCGCCGACACGCACCAGACGCCCCTCGCGGATGATCGCCACGCGCGTGCAGGTCTGCTCCACCTCCGTCAGAATGTGCGACGAGAGGAAGACCGTGCGCCCCTCCTCACGCACTTCGGTAATCATGCGGTCAAACTCCTGCTGATTCAGTGGATCCAGGCCATTGGTTGGTTCGTCGAGAATCAGCAAACGTGGGCGGTGCATGAACGCTTGCACAATGCCGAGTTTGCGCTTATTGCCGCTGGAATACTGGCGAAACTTGCGAGTGGGATCGAAACCCAGCCGGTCAATCAACTGCTTCAGGTATGTCTGGTCAACCCCGCCGCGCAGATGTCCGAAGTATTCGAGTATCTGCCCGCCGGTCAGGTTCGGGTCCAGCGCCAGCTCGCCAGGCAGATAACCCACTATCCGCTTGATCTCTATCGACTGCTGCCATACATCCATTCCCGCGATACGCGCCATCCCCGCATCGGCCTTTAGCAGCGCCATCAGCGTGCGGATCGTCGTCGTTTTGCCCGCGCCATTGGGGCCGAGGAAGCCAAAAACCTCACCTTCCTCTACCGCGAACGTCACGTCAATGATGCCGCGGCTGCTGCCGTAGCTTTTGGTCAGCCCCTGGGTCTCCAAAATCGCTGCCATGTTTTCAATGCCTCCCCTACTGAATGTGATCCTCGACTTCCCGGACTTTCTCCAGCCACTCCATCAAGTGCCGTTTGCCCACCGCACTATCGCTGGAGGACTGCTCTGGCTCTAGCCAGCGGCGAATCAGATCGCTGATCGGCTCGGTAAGCTCCTCCATAGAGGGTGTCTGCTCCATACCGAGAAGTTCAGGCGTGTTGATGATGCCAAGTTTCAGTGCGCTCGTCAGAAACACGATGACCGATGCCGGAAGATCTGCGCGGATCAGCTCCGCCTGCTGAAGCTGGACAATGTACGCCTCGTAATCACTGGTAAACCGGAGCAGCGTCGCTGGATCGAAAACGTCCCGTAGCCCCTGGTAAATATCCGTCTTGCCCTTCATGATCGCCGCCAGTAGCGGATTGGCAGCAGCAACAAGCATGGCATGTGTCCACAGACGATGCGGCAATCCACCCTGTGGGTCTGCGGCAATGCGCTGCTGCACATCCGCGTTCGCCTGTTGCTGCGCACGAATGAGCGCGGCGCGAAAGAGCGCATTCTTATCCTTCCAATGCAAGTAGATCGTGCCCTTGGCCACACCCGCCTCACGCGCCACATCGTCAATCGTCGTTTTACGATAGCCCCAGCGCACCATGAGCGTAGCAACAGCATCCAGAATGCGCTCCTCGCGAAGCGTCCGCTCATCAGGTTGCTGTGGTGGCCCATCGCCTCTTGGCCTTTGATCGCTGGTGATGTCACTCATGCTGCTACTTGTGGTCTTGCTACTGGTTGCCATAGATCCCTTCGTTCCTTGTCGCGCACATGTGACTCGATGAACGATATGAACTGAATCAACGTTTCTGGTCATACAGTAATCCGAAAGAAACCGAAAATCAAGAGTAAGATTTCCAGTGAGTCCGGCGGGTCGTTCCGGCTCGAAAGGGCCAGGCAAGTGACGCAGTATCGGCGCCCCTTGCGCGCCCTGACCGGTTACATCGTTACTGGTCCAGAGTTGCTGTGGCGACGGTGGGAAGTGAGAACCAGAAGATAGCGCCTGCGCCTGGTGCGCTGTCAACGCCGACATGGCCGCCGTGACGCTCGATCAATTGACGCGTGATAAAGAGGCCCAAGCCCAGACCCACCCTGGAGCCGCTCTGCACTTCGATGCCTGGCACGCGATAAAATCGGCCCCAAATGCGCTCCTGGTCCTCTGGCAGCAAGCCTGGTCCTTCATCGCGTACACGAACTATGACAGATTGGGCGACATCACCTTCTATCGCAATGTCCACTGTGATTGGCCGGCTCTCTGGCGAATATTTTAGGGCGTTGGTCAGGTAGTTGGTCAGCGCCTGGCGCAACTGATCTGGGTCTCCATTGCACATGGCGCGCTGCTCCGCTCGCGTCACGATAATCGTCCGCTCTGGGTAGATCACCTGCTGCTCGTTGATACAATCGCGTACCAGCGCGACCAGATCCAACTCTTCGAGATGCAATTCAAGTTTGCCGCCCTGAATCCGAGACACCTCCAGCAGATCGGCTACCAGCCGCTCCTGTCGTGTGATTGCGGAGGAAGCCCGCGTGACGAGTGTGCGCGTCACTATGTCGTCGGCGCTAAGATTGTGCTGCTTGTCTCGCGTCGCACGGCGCTCAAGCAATTGCAGAATGAGTTTGAGTGTGGTCAGCGGAGTGCGCAACTCGTGGCTTGCGATGCCGATAAACTCGTCCATCCGCCGGTTGGCCTGGGTCAGTGAAGTCACCAGCTCCTCGGCGCGTGAGCGCGCGGCCTCTGCCGCGCTGCGGGCGCTGGCCAGCTGGCCAGCGAGCATACTGACGGCGGAACCGATGGCAACAAACACGAGTAGCCCCCATACATCGGCATCTTCGTCAATGGCAAACGAGAAGGGCGGCGGGAGGTCGAGAAAATCGAGCATGAGCGCGCCAAACCAGGTAGCGAGCAGACTAGCCCCAGCCCCGAAGGCGAGCGCGGCCAGCACCACGCCCAGCAGGCTAAATGCATCTACGAAGCCAAAGTCCGGCAATACGCGGATCACCAGCAGCATCAACAGTGCGGCCAATACCTGGCCCAGCAGCGCCAGTACGTAACCAGTTCGGGGGCGCCGCCAGCCAGCCGGGAGCCAGGTAGGCGTGAGTGAATTGGCGCGGAACCACTGCTCGCCACTTCGCGCGACCGCTACACACTGGCGCCACACGAAGGCTATAGACCAATTCTCCTCGACGCCAGCTTCGGCAGGCGGCGCATTCGACTCAGGGTGCTCCTCCTCGTGCTGGGAGTTCGTGGGGTCCAAGAACCATACCTCCAACTCGGATGCAGTGACCTGTTTGGGTCATCAGGTACGTGCTCACGGCAGCACAGACGATTTCACCCATTTCGGCAGGAACTATGCCGACGCGACGGCTCCTCTGGCTTCATTACAACTCTATAATCTGCTCTCCCCGAATGTCGTCTCGCCAGAGGGATTTGGCAAGGGGATTGAGGATGTTTCGCACCTCCTGCTGCTCGTGGCCCCATGTCGTCGCTCGCATTGCGGCTCGGCAGCTAGCACGCAGCGGATGTGGAAGACGTCGGTAGGTAGGGGCAAGTGCGGAGAAGTTTCAGCGACCATGGAGATACAGGCATATAATAGCAGCAGCGGCTTTCGCGGCCAGGCGCAGGTTGGGTGTGCACGTGACGTGACACCTCCTGTGCGCCGTGTCACGGTCGCTGGCGGGTGCCGCCACTGCCGCTCCGTAACCGATGCTGCCGCGATGAGGGAGGTGAGCATGCCGATTACGCTGCACATACGGCTGCTTGGCGGATTTAGTGTACGCGCTGACGACACCTCCGTGAGCGGCCTCAACACGGCGCGACTGCAATCACTCTTCGCCTACCTGGTGCTACATCGTGACACCCCTGAACTGCGTCAGCACGTCGCGTTTCTTTTTTGGCCCGATTCAAGCGAGGCGCAGGCGCGCAATAATCTGCGCCAGATCGTGCATTTGTTGCGCCTCGCTCTGCCCGACGCCGACCGTTTTCTGATTGCGGATAACCACACGCTCGGATGGCGACTTGATGCTCCATTTCGTCTCGACGTCGAAGAGTTTGAGCGTGCGTTGGCTCAAGCGGATTCAGCTGCGCGCCAGGGTGAGCCAGCGGCGGAGTATACCGCATTGGAGCAGGCGGATAGCCTCTACCAGGGAGATTTGTTGCCCAGTTGTTATGACTCCTGGATCACACCCGAACGTGAGCGACTTCGTCAGCGGCATCTGCACGCGCTCACGCGCCTAGTGGCTCTGCTGGAGGCACGGCAACAGTATGATCGCGCCATTCATCACGCGCGTCGCATTATTCGCGATGATGCGCTCAACGAGGAGGCCTATCAGAACTTGATGCACTTGCTCGTCCTGCAAGGCGACCGCACGGGCGCGGCACGTGTATACCATGCTTGCGCGTCCGTTTTGCAGCGTGAATTGGGCATACATCCCAGCCGAGCGACGCGCGAAGCATACGAGCAATTAGTGCGGGGGAACGCAGGCGATACCTCAGCCGTCGTGGGACATCCCGCCAGCTTCATCACGCCGACTTTAATCGGGCGACAGCTTGGATGGGAACAATTGCAGACGGCCTGGCGTCGTGCCAATGATGGACAACCGGGCTTTGCTCTGGTGACTGGTGAAGCAGGTATCGGCAAATCTCGTCTGGCCGAAGAACTGTTGCTCTGGGCGAACCAACAGGGCGTGTTGACAGCGAAAACGCGCTCATATGCCGCCGAGGGGCAGCTCTCGCTCGCGCCGGTGATCGAGTGGCTACGCAGCGAGCGGCTGCGACCGCATCTAGCGCGTCTGGACTCGGTGTGGCTCGTAGAAGTAGCGCGCATCCTTCCAGAGCTATCGAACGAATATCGGGACCTGCCGCTGTATCAGCCAATAAGCGAATTGGGGCAGCGCCAGCGCTTCTTCCAGGCGCTTGCCCAGGCGGTGCTTGCCGCGCCACCGCCGCTCCTGCTGGTAATTGACGACTTGCAGTGGTGTGACCAGGAAACCCTGGAATGGTTGCACTTTCTCCTACGCTTCGATCCTTCTGCACGCCTGCTTGTTGTTGGTTGCGCGCGCTCCGAAGAACTGCCGCCGGACCACCCACTGCGGACATTGCTGCGGCATCTGGGCAACACGATTGGAGTCACCGAGATCGCTTTGCAACCGCTGGATGCAGCCGAAACCGCTCAATTGGCACACCGGCTTGCCAGCCGAGAGCTGGATCTGGACACCACGATGCGCCTTTTTCGCGAAACCGAGGGAAATCCTCTGTTCGTCGTGGAGGCGATGCGAGCTGGACTTGACCAATTGCCAGGGGGGCCAGAGCGGGACGCGCACTCTGCAAGCAGTGTTCATGAGTGGCTGGCTTCCAGCCCCATCGGACTCTCGCCGCGTGTCCAGGCGGTGATCGCCGGGCGGCTGGCGCATCTCTCGACGCCTGCGCGCGAATTTGTTGGGCTGGCCGCAGCCATTGGTCGGGAATTCCAACTGGATGTGCTGGCGCATGCCAGCACCACGGACGAAGAAAGCGCTCTGCGTGCGCTGGACGAGCTGTGGCAGCGGCGTATCGTGCGTGAGCAGGGCACGCGCAGTTATGACTTCACTCACGACAAATTGCGCGAGGTAGCCTATGCCGAGATCAGCGCGCCCCAGCGCCAACTAGTACATCGTCGTATCGCGCGGGCGCTTGCAACCATCCACGCCGACGACCTTGACCCGGTCAGCGGCCAGATCGCGACGCAATATGAGCGCGCGGGCATGAGCGAACAGGCTATTCCGTTTTACCAGCGTGCGGCGGCAGTAGCCCGCGGCGTGTACGCAAACGAAGACGCCATCGCCTTCCTCGGGCGGGCGCTCGCGCTTCTCCAAGACCTGCCTGCCACGACGAAGCGCGACGAGCAAGAATTGGCCCTGCAATTGGCGCTAGCCCCCATTTATCGTATTACGCGTGGCTGGACTGCCCCTCAGTTGGAGCAGGTGGTCAACCGCACATTGCTATTGTGCGATTTGGTCGGCGCCGATGGGCAGCGCGCCGATGCGCTGTATGGCTTGCAAGCGTTGCTAGTGGTGCAAGGGAAACTTGAAAAGGTGCAGGTGGTTGCGGACGAATTAGAGTCACTCTACCAGCGCATGCAAGTCGCCGCGCCGCCGCTTTCACGGATGATGCTGGCAGGTGCTCGCATGCATCTTGGCCGATATGCTGATGCTCGCGCTGCATTCGAGCACGTGCTGACCCATCGCGACCCGCTGCAACAGCGAGACCTGCAAGAGTCGCAGGGGTGGAACTACGCGGTTCACACACGTGCCTGGCAAGCTCATACCTTATGGCTCTTGGGGTACCCAGCGCAGGCGCTCGCCTCCGGAGAGGAAGCGATCCACCTGGCGGGGGAGTTGATACAGCCCTTCAACCAAGCATTGGCGTCTACGTATCTGGCGACGCTGCATCAGTTGTGTAGCGACCATGCAACGGCTCGGGCGAGCGCCGAAAATGCGCTGGCTCTGACGAGCGAGTACAAAGCGCCCTACTACCACGCATGGTCTGCTATTTTGGTCGCCTACGCCGAGGCGTGGGAACAGCCCGATGCAGAAGCCATCCTGCGGCTGCGCAACGCGATTGAGGATTTCAAGGCGAGTGACGCCCGGCTCCGATTGCCGTACTATCTCTGGCTTGTAGCCCGCGTCCAGACCCAAGGTGGGCAGACTGAGGAGGCGTTGGCGACGCTAGACGAGGCGCTCGCCGTCTCACGTGCGCATAACGAGCGCTGGTGGGATGCCGAACTCCACCGCCTGCGCGGCGAACTGATGCTGGCACGGGGCCAGGATGACTACGACGTAGAAGCTGCATTGTTGCGCTCACTGCAGGTTGCCCGCGCACAAGAGGCCAGATCGCTGGAATTGCGTGCTGCCATGAGTCTGGCGAAGTTGTGGAACGCGCAGAATCGCGCCGAAGACGCGCGGCGTCTGCTTGCCGAAGCGCACGGATGGTTCACTGAAGGCTTCGACACACCAGACCTGCTTGCAGCCAGTTTGTTGCTTGTGCGCTTGGCATAACGCTCTGCTAACGCTTTGGGTTTATACGTAACGCGCATGCCCGCACAAGGGTATTGCACGTCTGGCCCTGCGTAACTCCTTCATAACGCTACCCCTGGTATGGTGTTGTCAACCCCACATAAACGCTGGGGCGCTACGCCACAACGGGGCGAACACAACACAAGGAGTAACGTATGACTTTGGCGCAAGCACCGCAGACTGCCCCCAATGAGGAGGCAGTCAACGAGCTGAAAGCGCGCCTGCGCGGAGCGCTGATTCTTCCGAGTGACACAGAGTACGAAGCGGCACGCAAAGTGTACAACGGCATGATTGATCGCCACCCAGCGCTGATCGTGCGGGCCGCGGATGAGGCAGACGTGATGAGCGCTGTCAACTTCGCCCGCGAGCAGCATCTCACGCTGGCTGTGCGCGGTGGTGGGCACAATGGCCCGGGATCGGGTACCTGCGACGATGGTTTGGTGATTGATCTCTCGCGGATGAAAGGTGTGCGCGTGGATCCAGCCAACCGGACCGTGCGTGTCGAGGGTGGCGCCACTTGGGGCGATGTTGACCACGCGACGCATCCCTTTGGGCTGGCCACGCCCAGCGGCTTCGTTTCCACGACCGGCGTGGGCGGGCTGACGCTGGGTGGCGGCATTGGCTATCTCTCGCGGACGTATGGGTTGACCTTGGACAATCTGCTTGGCGTTGACATGGTGCTGGCGGACGGCAGCTTTGTCACTGCGAGTGCTGATGAGCGCCCAGACCTGTTTTGGGCAATACGCGGAGGTGGCGGCAACTTCGGTGTGGTGACGTCCTTCTTGTTTCGCCTGCACCCGGTCAGCATGGTCTATGGCGGGCCGATGCTCTGGCCATTGGAGCAGGCGTCGGAGTTACTCAAGTTCTGGCGCGACTTCATCTTGAACGCGCCCGAAGATATTAACGGCTGGTTTGGCTTTTTAACTGTGCCGCCCGTGGATCACTTCCCGAAGCAATATCAGCTTCAGAAGATGTGCGCGATCACCTGGTGCTACAGCGGACCAATGGAGCAGGCCGAGCAACGCTTCGCGGCGATCCGTGCCTTCGGGCCGCCCGCAGTGGATTTCGCCGGGCCTATCCCCTGGCCAGCGTTACAAAGCATGTTCGACGCGCTGTTCCCGGCTGGGCTTCAGTGGTACTGGAAGGCGGATTTCTTCACCGACCTGAGCGACAAAGCGATTGATCTGCATGTGAAGTACGGAGCGCAGCTACCGACGCCGTTCTCTACGATGCATCTGTATCCCATCAACGGCGCAGTACATCGCGTGGATAAGGACAGTACCGCCTTCAACTTCCGCCAGGCCAACTTCGCCGAGGTGATGGTGGGCGTTGACCCCGATCCTGCCAATAACGACCGTATGATCCAGTGGGCCAGAGATTACTGGTTGGCGCTGCACCCGTATTCTGATGGCGGTGGATACATCAACATGATTATGGACGAGGGCGAAGATCTGGTGAAGGCGGCATACGGCGAAAACTATGCGCGGCTCGCGCAAGTCAAGGCCAAGTACGATCCGACGAACCTGTTCAGCGTGAATCAGAACATCAAGCCGAGCGCTTAACCCGCTCTGGCCTCCCCGTGCGCACACTTCGCCCGCTGCGGCTCACTTCGGCCCGGCGGGCGAGTCGCTACCTTTTTCTGATGTGTCTGGATAGTACTCAGATCGCCGCCAGAAAGCCGCTGCGGCACGGCTGCTGAGGGCATCAAGCATGCCCAGACGATGTCACGAGCCGAATGCGCACCAACACCACGAAGTGCGCTGCCTGCTGGACGGCGTTGAGGTCGGGCTGACCATCGACATCCAGCGGGACGTGATATGCCCGCGCCATGCTGGGATGTTCGCGCAGATGCGCACGTAATGCGGCGGCAATAGCTGGCCAGTCGTGGGTGATTGCTTCAGCCGTGCCTGCGAAGCGCTGACGCTTGACTTCCACGACAACCGGCGCGCCTCTTTCCACATTCTTCCACCAGGTATGGTGCGTAAACACGGTGACCACGTCGCCCACTCGCGAATAGGCGACCGGAATCGTATAGCGTCTGCCGCTCGTGCGGCCCGTGTAGGTGAGCAATAGCAGGGTGTCGCTCAGCACACCGTGGAACGGCGAACGTAAGAGCAGTCGTACCAGCGGGTTCACTGCGGTCATCTTCGGCGGGGCTTTCGGCGGCTGGATCACTGTGCCTTCGGGTTCAGCCTCGGGTTGGGGATGTAGGTACTCAATGGCCAGCGTGCGCTGCTGCTCGAATGGGTTCGGCAACGAGTCTGGCCCGGCAGGTGCTGGCGCGTGCGGCACTGGGTGTGGTGGCATGTACATATGGCACTCCTTTGGCGGTCGGCAATCAGCCCCTTCATGCCTATGATAGTCCCGCCACTTCACATAGGCGTCACGCGTGAGGCTGCACCATCACACGCATCTCTCAAGACGAGGTGCCTGACCAGGTATATGGCGCATTCGCAAAAGTGGTTCAAATGATGTGTTGTCAGGTATGGTCAGATGCCGTCAGATGGGGTCAGATACGGCCAAGAGGCGCCATGGATCCGCGGGGATAGGGGTGAGGGTGCGGCCAGGACGTCGCTTCACTGTTGACAGGATGGTGTGCGCTTCTGCATAACGATAGAACATGCGTTCTTGTTTAGCGAAAGGGAGGCGGTCGGTATGCGTGAGCTACAGGCGGACGATGTGGTGTGCGCGGCGCTGCCGGAGGTGGGGGCAGCAGACGTGGTGGGGACGGCTGAGTATGTGGCGTGGGTGCAAATCCAAGATGTTCACCGTGCGCTAGGTGCGGATACGGCGCAATGGGACCAGACATGGCAGCGGCTGTGCTGGCAGGTGACGGCACGGATGGAGATCGTGGAGGGTAGAGAGGATGGGAAGGCGGAACTTAAGGGGAGCGATACGCATGGAGCGCATAGAGCGGGCGCACTGGCGGGCAGCCCTCTTCGGAACGACTCAGAGGGACTGCGCTTCACTGGTGCGCTGCTGGCGCTGGGGTGGTGCGCGGCGACGGAGGCGGCGGGTGTGGCGCACGGGCTGGTGGGACGGCTGGCGGCGGCAGGCTACCGGGCGCGGATGGGCATCGGGCCAAATGCGACGCTGGCGCAATTGGCGCTCCAGTGCGGGAGAGCGGCGAGCAAGCTGAAGGGGCAAACGGTGGTGGTGGTGACGCCGGGGGAGGCGGTGGAGCGGTTGCTGGCGCGGACGCCGGTGGGGGCGCTGGCGGGGCTGCATCCGCGCGGGGTGGTGACGGCGGAGACGGTGGAACGATTGCGGCGGTATGGGCTGCGGACGTTGGGGCAGGTGGCGCGGCTGGTGGAACGCTCCGGGGAGGTGGCGCTGCGGCGGCAGTTTGGCCCAGTGGTGGGGGGCGCGCTGGTGGCGCTGGCACGGGGCGAGGAGCTACGTCCGTTGCAGCCGACGATGCAGCCGGAGACGTTGCGCTGTCGAGTGCGCTGGGTGATGGGTGGCTCGGCGACACAGGTGGGGGTAGGGCTGGGGAGGCTGGCAGAGCGAATCGCGGGGACGCTGGCGGAACGGGAGCAGGCGGCGGGACGGCTGCGGCTGCGGGTGGTATGGGCGCATGGTGGGGTGACGGAAGCGGAAACGCGGCTGCGCGAGCGCATCTCTGAGGCGCGACGGGTGGCGGAGGGTCTGCGGGCGCTGTGGGAGCAGTTCGTGGACCAGGACACCGACCACGGCGCAGAACATAGGGAAAATGGGCAAGGCAGGCAAGGCTGGGAGCGGCGCGCTGAGGTAGCAGACGTGGCAGTGGAGATAGAGGATTTGGTGGTGGTGCGACCAGCGCAGGGGGCCTTCTGGAAAGGGAGCGTGCAGCAGAATGCGACACTTTCGGTGCTCCGTGCGCGCGTGCGCGAGCGATTTGGTACGGGGTCGCAGGGGTTGGGACAGATCACATGTGTCGCGCCGGAGGCGGTGTTTGCGGAAGAGCGGTATGTGGTGGATGAGGGGAGCGATGAACAGATGGGCGGGCACCCGACACGGCCCACGCGGCTGGCAGGGGAGCGAGCGGCAGTGAGGACGGCAGACGGCAGCGCGGAGCGCGTCTGTGGCAATCCCTGGGCGGACGTGCCGCTGCGCTTGCATTGGTGGTGAGCAAGCCATGGGCCATGTGTATTCGCAGGTGATTGCGGTGATAACTGCTGCTGCGGGGGAACGACCGGAGCGGCTGGTATGGCGTGGGCGAGAGTATACGGTGGCGGAGGTGCTGAGCACGTGGCGGCTGCGGGATCGCTGGTGGGAGGAGCTGCCACCACTTTCGGATGCACTCGAACCAGGAGAGCAACCACAACCTGGACAACCAGGGCACGGCCAGGGGCGACGGTTGGGAGGTGCGAGCGAGCGGACGTACTGGCGGGTGCGGTGCGTAGAGGGGATGATCTGCGACGTGTATGAAGATGCGGCGCGGGGGGTGTGGATGCTGGATAAGGTCTATGACTGAGATGCTGACAGAGAGCGAGCGAGCAGCAGGCAAGGATACAGGCGGCGGTGGGAGAGCAGACGGCAGACGTTGGGAGACGCCACTCAACGGCGATGCGGGAACAGGTACAGGGCCTACAGAGTACGGGGACTACG
Source organism: Ktedonobacterales bacterium (assembly GCA_030167145.1). Classification (GTDB taxonomy): domain Bacteria; phylum Chloroflexota; class Ktedonobacteria; order Ktedonobacterales; family JADMIN01; genus SMAG-U1939. The sequence goes on from CP126532.1 coordinate 4,859,024, forward strand.
TGGAGTTGCACTCCGCGAGCGCGTACAGTTTCCGGCGGGCGGGGAGTAGCGTGGAGGCGTTGGTGGCGCGGGCGGTGGCGCGGGCGGCGGCGCTGGGGACGGAGCGGGGCATACGGGCGCTGGCGCTGACGGACGAGATGACGCTGGCGGGGGTGGTGCGCTTCCAGGCGGCGTGCGCGGAACACGGGGTGAAGGGGATCGTGGGCTGCGCGCTGGCGGTGAGCGAGCCGCACTTTGGGACGGGGGCGGCGGGGCGACAACCGGCGGAAGTGGTGGCGCTGGCGGAGAATCAGACGGGGTATGCGCGGCTGTGTGCGTTGCTGACGGCGGCGAATCTGCGTGCGCCCGATGCGCCGGTGATTGCTTTCGCAGAACTGGCGGCGGAGCCAGAAGGGCTGATCTTGCTGACGGGTGGGCCAGAGGCGGGGACGCTGGCGCGGTTGGTGCGGGCGGGACGGCGGCAGGAGGCGGTGGCGGTGGCGCGGCGGTACCATGCGGTGTTTGGCGCAGAGCGAGTGTTCGTGGAGGTGCAGCAGCAGCGGTTGCCGGAGAGCGTGGGGCTGATGCAGGGGTTGGTGGAGGTGGCGGCAGAGGCGGGGCTGCGGGTGGTGGCGACCAATGGGGTGCGCTATGCGACACGGGCGGAGTACGCGGTGTATGACCTGCTGACCTGTGTGCGGCTGGGCATCTCGGTGGATGTGGCGCACCGGGAGCGGCCACGCAATGACGAGGCGTATCTGAAGTCGGATGCGGAGATGCGGGCGCTGTTCGCGGGGCTGCCGTGGGGGGAAGCGGCGCTGGCGGCGACGGGGGAGATTGCGGGGCGGTGCGCGGTGGCGCTGCTGCGGGGGACGTGTACGGCTCCGGCGGTGGCGCTGGCGGATGGGGAGACGCCGGACGAGCGGCTGGCGGCGCTGTGTGAGGAGGGGTTGTGGACGCGGTATGGAGCGCCTGTGGGACGGGATGCAGGCGACGGGCAAGGGCAGGTTGGGCAGGTTGGGCAGGTTGGGCAGGTTGGGCAGGTTGGGCAGGTTGGGCAGGTTGGGCAGGTTGGGCAGGTTGGGCAGGTTGGGTGGACGAGAATACAGGCAGAGGGCGAGGCAGGCCTCGCCCCTACACCGTCCCCACCAGCAGCAGAGCAGTTGCCAGAAGAGGCGATGCCAGAAGCATTGCGGGCGGGGAGTGCGCCGCGGCGGCAACTGGCGCATGAGTTGGACGTGATTGGGCGGTTAGAGTTGGCGGAGTTTTTTTTGTGTGTGCGGGAGATGGTGAGCGCGGCGCGGGGGATGGGGGTGCGCATCAGCGGGCGGGGGTCAGCGGCGAACAGCCTGGTGGCGTATCTGCTGGGCATTACCGGGGTGGACCCCATCGCGCATGGGCTGCTGTTCGAGCGGTTCTTGAATCCAGAGCGGCGGGGGATGCCAGATATTGACCTGGATATTCAGAGCGACCGGCGGGAGGAGGTGATTCGCTGGGTGGAACGGCGGTACGGCCACGAACATGCGGCGATGGTGGCGAATGTGATGACGTATCGGGCGCGGCTGGCGCTGCGGGATGTGGCGAAGGCGCTGGGGTATCCACTCGACGTGGTCAACCAGATGACCAAGGTGCTGCCGCACTACTGCGGGCGAGGGGAGATCGCGGGGTATGCGGAGGAGCTGGCGGGGGTGATTGCGCGAGCGGCGCAGGGACAGGGCGAGGTAGGCCTCGCCCCTACATCCACCAGACGAAGAGGGTGGACTACAGAGATAGGGCTGCGGCGGCTGCCGCTGGCGCTGGGGTTGGCGGCGCGGGTGTGTGGGTTGCCCCGGCACCTGAGCTTGCATAATGGGGGGATGGTGCTCTCGCGGGCGCGGCTGGCGGCGGTGTTGCCGGTGCGGGTCTCGGCGAATGGGGTGCGGGCGCTGGAGGTGGATAAAGACGATGTGGAGCGACTGGGACTGATCAAGTTCGACCTGTTGGGGTTGCGGACGCTGGGGGCGGTGGCGGAGGCGTTGACGTTGATCGAGGAGACGACGGGGACACGGCCGGATGTGGACCAGTTGCCGACCGAGCCGCCGGATGAACAGACGATGCGCCTGATCCGGGCGGGGCAGACGCTGGCGGTGTTTCAGATTGAGTCGCCGGGGCAGTGGCATTTGCTGGCGCAGACGCAGCCGGAGACGTTCAATGATCTGATCGTACAGACGGCGTTGTTTCGTCCGGGGCCGATTCAGGGCGGGTTTGTGCGGCCGTATGTGGAGCAGCGCAGGGAAAAGCATGGGCAATGGCAGTGGGAGAGTCTCCAACGGGAGCAACAACAGGCAGAGCAACAACAGGCAGAGCAGCAATGGGCAGAGCAGCGGGATGCGGTGCAGACGCCGTGGCAGAGCGGTCAGGCGGATACCTTCTGGACGGGGCATGCGGTGCTGGGGCCGATCCTGCGGGAGAGCGAGGGGATTCTACTGTTTCAGGAGCAGATTCTGGAGATTGCGCATCAGTTCGCGGGGCTGAGCTATGCCGAGGCGGATGGGTTCCGGCGGGCGATGTCGCATCAACGGGAGCCGGAGCAGATGGCGGCGATGCGGGAGCGGTTCGTGGCGGGGGCCATCGAGCGGGGGGAGACGGCGGCGGATGCGGAGCGGGTGTTCGGCGCGGTGTCGGCGTTTGTGGGGTATGGGTTCTGCAAGAGCCATGCGGCGGAGTTCGCGCGGACGATCTATCAGACGGCGTGGCTGAAGGCGCACTATCCGGCGCACTATCTGGCGGCGTTCCTCTCGGCGCAACCTGCGGGGTTCTTTCCGCCGCATGTGGTGCTGGAGGAGGCGAAGCTGCTGGGGGTGCCGGTGCTGCCGCCGGAGGTGAACCGGAGCGAGGGGCGGTTCACGGTGGAGTGGGTGGGGCAGCATGGTACAGCGGGGAGCCGGTATGCGCGGTGGGGGATCCGGATTGGGTTGGCGCAGGTGCGAGGGGTGGGGGAGGAGTTGGCGCGGGCGATTTTGTGGGAGAGAAGCCGGGGCGAGCCAGGAAGCAAGGGTGGACAGGGCCAGGGCGATGGAGAACGGCGGTTTACGTCGCTGCTGGAGTTTTGCCAGCGGATGCGGGCGGCGGGGTTGACGTGGGCGGCGGCGGAGGCGCTGGTGTTGTCGGGTGCGTGCGGTGGGTTGCATCCGGGGGAGGATCGTCGGCGGCTGCTGTGGCGGTTGCATGAGGTGTGGCCGCTGGTGGGGGCGATGGGGGTGCGAGCAGGGAAAGGCACAGGGGCGGGCGCGAGGAAGAGCGGCGGCACGGGTGGTGGGAAGGGTGGGAAGAAGAGGCGGCGGGGCACTGCTGATACCGAGGGCATCGAGCAATTAGCATTCGAGTGGCCGGTCGGAGATGGGAGGCAGCGGGGCGCTGGCGGTTGCGTGCGTGCGGGCGGCGACATGGCGAGCATGGCAGGGTTGCCGCAGTTGCCGCAGGTGCCAGGGCTGGTGGGGTTGCCGGGGCTGAGCCGGGGGGAGCGGTTGGCGCTGGACTATACGCTGCTGGGGATGTCGGCGGGGGTGCATCCGCTGGCGCTGCTGCGGCGGGAGTTACGGCGGCGGGGGGTGCTGAGCATTGCGGAGGTGGGGAATGTGCCAGCAGGGCGAATGGTGCGGGTGGCAGGGTGGGCAATCTCGGCGCAGCGGCCGCCGACGGCGCATGGGATGGGATTTGTGGTACTAGAAGATGAGACGGGGCGGTTGCCGGTGGCGCTGCCGCCACAGGTGGCAGCGGAGATTCACCGGGTGCTGCGGGAGGCGCGGGTGGTGGAGGTGCTGGGGAAGGTGGAGCGGGTGGGGTGGTATCGCGCGCTGCTGGGGGTGCGGCTGTGGGGGAGGGAGTGAGGGCATATGCACCTTCGATACCGTCAATGTCTGAATGCAAGGCATGGGTCCACATTCACCAGCGGATTGTTGCCGGCGTAGACGTAGGGCTGGCTGGCCCACATCAGTGGCGCACGGCCCAGCGGGTCCCGCGAGAGGAAGCGACCAAGGGTGGGGGCGTAGGCGCCTATGTACCGCTCTTGGTTCGCATGATGGAGTGGTGCTGGACTGTGACGCGCGACATGCATACGGCGCGAAACCTACTCCGCACCTACTCCGACCTGGGCAATGCCTTATGGCCACCTTCCCCTTTCTTTGCATGCCAGGTGATGGGCAGATGATGGGCAGGTGATCACGCATTAGGGGTGGTATGGCATGGTCCCACCCTCCTGATCCCAGTACACTTGCTCTCGTCAACTGTTCCTCGACTGGCGCCATACTCCGCCAGTCCCTAGTCCGCATGGAGGATTCGCGTATGTTTGGTTCGTTCGCGCATCTCACCGGCCACGTCAAGCGTCAACTGGTATTCTGGGTAGGCGTCTGTGCTCTGCTCCTCTCGAGTGCCTTTGGCGCGTCCCTCGTCCATGCCATGCCCCCAGGCATCTCCACTGCCACCTGGAAGACCTTCACTGATCCCGTCTATGGTTTCACGCTCCAGTATCCTACCTCCTGGAATCTGGTGGTTGCGCCTGACGGCAGTCACATCACCATCGCCAACTCTCACACCGGAGCCACTATTGCCCCGATCATGCAGAGTCAATCAGGCACCGCCATGGCCGCACTCAGCGGCGCGACCAACACGCCGGGCGCGACGATCAAATGGATCACGGTTAACGGCGCCACAGCAGTGGATGTGACACAGCCTTTCACCCCCGGCTCGACCTTCAATCCTGCTGGGGCCTTGATCACACGCACCGTCACCTTCGCCAAATCCTCCGGCGCGAGCCTGGCGAGCAGCAACGCCACGATGACCTACGCGCTGCAGCTCACGGTCAAGACCGATAACCAGGGTCATCTCAGCGCCGCCGGACAGGCCGACGTAAACACCTTCAATGCGGTGGTCCAGACCTTCCGCCTGCCGACCAAAGTCATGTCGCCGCTCAATCCGTCGCCAAACAACTGCCCCGTCTACTGCTGGGCAGATGACAACTGGAACTTCAATCTCTACGACGACTCATCCAATGGGCGCGACTGCGCAAACGTCTATTACAATTGCGTGTACGAGCAGAAGGCGCCCGCCAATCGCTATCAGCCCGATTTCCAGTGTGCCGAGTTCGTCTCTCGCGCTGTCGCCCAGGGCTACACCGTCCCCGGCCTCATCAATGGTGGTGTTGCTGGCTTCTCCGGCACAGTCACGGGCCATTCCGGCGCTGGCTGGGACTTCGGCAAATACTCGATGACCAAGGCCCCCTACAATGGCACCGCGCAATACTGGCTCACCGACACCGGTGGCGCGGGCAACCCATCCGGTCTCTATGATTACCTGATCAACGATGGCATCGGTATCAACGAAGGCACGAACCTTGGCCCGACCGGCTGGGGCGACGTGATCTTCTTCTACGAAGGCCAGAGCACCATCCAGCACGTCATGGTCGTGACCGGCCTCTACACCGATTCCTCGGGTAAGATTCATATCATCGCCGACGGCCACAACTACGACCAATATCACGTGGAAGTGGCTGTCAGCGGCCAGAGTGGTTTCGTTCTTGTCCACATCCCGATGGATCAGCAAGATGGCATCTCGACGCTGCCCACCTACTACAGCAACGGCGATGGCCCAGCTTGGTCCAGCCAGCAGACCGACGGCTGGGGACAGCCCTACCGTTATGCCTATATGACCGGCGGCAACTTTACCTCCGCATCTGGCGATCTTGCGTGGTCGGGCAACACCTTCACCTCGTGCGGCATCGCGATCTTCACGCCCAATGCCAGCATCGCCAGCGCCACAGCTACCGTCGAGGTTGATCTGGCGAACCGCTCCTCGTACTATTTCAGTGTAAGTGAAGCCAATCTCTATGGTGCGGCCCTGATCGTCAAGCCCAACACCTACGGCTCGCCCATTACCTACGTCTCCGTATACAACGCCAACGGCAATGCATCGCAAGCCTTCGGCCTCGGGCAGATCATGTACTTCTGCTAAAGGCACACCGAGCATTCCGGGATATTCGTACCTACAAGTAGTCGGTCGCTGCACTAGCAGCGACCGACTACTTTTTGATAACCCTCGTGCCGTTTACCTGCGCGCTCGCCTTCTGCAGCATCGCTACCCACTGCTCAACCTCGCCCGTTCGCTCGTCTTCCTCCGCGTGTAGGCGTGAAGCCGCCCGTGTGCCCAGGTCCAGCGCTCGCTGTATCTCGCCGCGTTCTGCCGCGACTCGTGCCAATCCATAAACGGCCAGGGTGCCCATATTCGGCGCATCCATCTCTTCCACCAGCCGCACCGATTCCTGGAACGCCTGCTCGGCCTCGTCCACACGCCCCATAGACAAATACAGGTCGCCGAGCAGGCACAGGCTCTCAGCGATCAGAAAGGGATGTTCGATAGCATGCGCCATATGCCAGCTATCCCGCAGATATACCTCGGCCATTTCGGTATGCTTACGGGCTGTCTCCAGTCGGCCTAGTCCCTGCAAGGCGTTGGCGATCCGCACCCGGTTTCCCAACACCAGCGCGAGCTGCAAGCCCTGCTGATACAGCTCTTCCGACTTCACAAACTGGCCGCGTCTGAGCGCCACCGTGCCCAGATTGGTGAGCAGCGCGCTCATCCGCTGCTGATGCCCTGCTCGACGTGCGACTGCCAACCCCTCGGTAAAATACGCCTGCGCCTGCTCGTCGTTCCCACGATAAATCTGTTGCTCTCCCAGGTTCTGCAACAGCGCGCTGATGCTCTCCGCATCCCCGATCTGTCGCGCGAATCCCAGCGCCTCCTGATACAGAATTGCCCCGTGTTCATGGTCGCCCGCGATATCCGCGATCTCGCCCAGCAGTCGCAACACCACCGCCATCAAGCCCAGGTTTCGCATCGAGCGAGCAGCTTCTAATCCTTCGTAAAGTGAGCTTTCGGCCTGCTTATATGCGCCCCGGTTGATCGCCACCTCACCCTGGTAGGCCAGCGTAGTGCTCAGTACGCCCCGCTCGTTGTGTTCGCGGGCGATAGAGAGCGCACGCTCATAAAGCGCTTCGGCACGTGAGAAGTCGCCGCGCAACGCCGCAATCCGTCCCTGGTGTAGCCATGCAAACGCATGCGCCGCATGGTTCCGTTGCTCCGCCGCGATGGGTTGCATCTTCACCAGCATCGCCTCCGCCGCATCGTACAGGCCCCTGGCCTCCAGATAGGGTGTGATGGCCTGCACGCCCTGCACGAACACCTCAGGCAGCGCGCCCCGCGCGTCATTTTGGAATGCCGGCAGGATGTTGTGCGACTCTGCATCCAGCGCTGCGAAGTTAGACACATGCTCCATCGCATAGACCGCGTAAAATGCCAGCATGCGCTCTCGCGGCGCCGACGATTCCAGTTGCAGCCGCGCGAAATCATTGATCGTCTGATGGATGGTGTACCGTCCTGGACCGCAACTCTCCAGCAATCCGCTATCATAGAGTGTGTCGAGCGCCTCCGCGCGAATATCCCCCACGGTGAGCGCGGCATCCTCACCAAATGAATTCGGCTTCGGCTCGAAGACCGAGAGCGCATAGAGCGCGTTGCGAGTCTCCGCATCTAATTCTTGATCGCTCAGTTCGATCACCGCTTGTAGCGAGAGCGGCGTATCCGGCGCCAGGCTCGGATGCCGATCCACCAGCGCCACCGGCTCAGCCAGCCTCAACCGCTCTTCTGCGCGGCGCATGCGCTCCAGCGCACTCCGCACTCGCCTTGGCTGTCCGCTCTGCGCCTGCACCGAGAGGTGCCGCGCGATCAACGTCAGCGCGAGCGGCAACCCACCGACCGACGTCACCAACTCTCTGATCGCCTCGGGCGCTGCGTTCGCCACATCTGGCGCCAACCCCTGCACCAGCGACACCCCATCCTCAGCGCTGATCTCACGCAGCGTCACCGCCAGCGGCCCCGCGAATCGTGTCGCGATCTCTGGCATGCGTGTCGTGATCAGGTGCGCGCAGTGTTGTCCTCCTACCCTGAATCTCAGCGCGTCCTCGATGGACCACACATCATCTACGATGAAGAGACAGCGCCGCTGACCCACCGTCGCGACCACTAACCGCTCCAGCGCCGCCAGGTCTGGACACTGACTCAACTCTGCTGTCGCGAGGCCAAGCGCCATACCCCAATTGCTCAAGAGCGAATGGAGGTTCGGTGTGCGCCCTAGTGGCGCCCATAGAATGCCGTCCGCGAAATGCGCTGACAGCTCCGCATCGTGCAGCAGGGTAAGCGCTGCAGCTGTCTTCCCGATCCCTGGCAGCCCGACGATAGCGACGTTCGATGCAGCCAACAACGCCTGCTTCAACGTCACCAGCACATCTTGCCGGCCGATCAACGGCACAGCATGTGGCAACGGAAACGTCGTGGCCACACTCCGCTCAGGTTCTCCGGCTGATGTCTGTTCCCCGGCTCGTCCGAACCTTTCCGGCGCCGTCATAAGATCAGCAGTGTCTGTGTTCGCTTCGGCATCGAGGAAGCCCAATTCTTCCGGTGTGCATGCGAACAGTTCGCACAATTTGCGGCGAAAGTGGTGGTTGGGCAAGCCAACGCCACGTTCCCAACGACTGACCGATGGAATCGAGGTCGCCATCATCTCTGCCAGGTCAGCCTGCGACAGACACTTGCGCAGGCGCATCTGCCGGATCCGCGCTCCCACGAGTGCATGAGTTGCCATCCCTGCCTCCATCATCACCAGATGATCACCAGTTGATCAGTATCTGATCTCCAAGAGACATGTACGATGCGAGCAATGATAGACCAGAGATCAATAATATGCAACCGTCCACTTGTAATGAGCAGTCAAACTTCGATGGCGGCAATTTTCACAGGTGTGCTGTGGAGTGGGCAGTCTGGCACTAAAGCCAGAAACACGGTTTGCGCTAATAGGGAGGGCGCGATACCCTATAGGACATGTCTGGGCTGATGGGGACGCAACATGAAGCTGGGTGTGAGGATAAGGGATGAAGTGATGGTGAGGGATAGGGTGACGGACAAGGTAATCAAGACTCCTCATCGGGAGCTTGTACCTACTGGGTGGCGGCGGAGGGATTTGAACCCACGACCAAGGGCTTATGAGTCCCCTGCTCTACCACTGAGCTACACCGCCAGTGAACCGCCCCCTGGCTCGTGGCCAGGGGGCGAAATTTGGTAGCGGGGGGCGGATTCGAACCGCCGACCTCCGGGTTATGAGCCCGACGAGCTAACCACTGCTCTACCCCGCGATGCAAAAGAGATTGTATCACCGCGAACGGCGCATGTCAATCATCTTGCCAGCCGTGCTATACTTGCCGCACCTCATTCCGCACTGTTCGCTCCGTGATCGGCACGTTGAGCGCGGAGGGAAGTGACATCTCGAATGAGTAGGAAGGCCCACTACATGAGCACGGAACCGCCATATGGCTACAGCCCCGAACAGCCATCGCAGTATCCATCGCAGTACCCGCAGCAACCCGCGTATCCACCACCGCCGCCCGGCTATGTCCCATCGGGATACGCACCACCGCCACCGCCGCCACCACCTGGCTATGGCTATCCTGCTCTGCCATCGCAGTACCCAGGTATGCAGCCAGGCTACCCGCAACCCTATGGCGTGCCGGTACTTCCCGACCAAAATGGTGGTCTTGCCATCGCGGGCCTGGTGTTGGGGTGTGTCAGTCTTGTGCTGTGCATCTTCAATATTTGCGACACACCCTTTATCGCGTTAGGCATTATCTTCAGCGCACTCGGCATGAAATCCATGCAGCGTAAGACACTCGCTATCGTTGGCCTCGTTCTCTCGCTCATCGCGCTCGTGCTTGCCACCGGCATCTTCATCCTCGAGATGGCCGCCAACGGCGGCTAATGGCGGCGGAGCGATGGCTTCAACACTCGCGTTCATGAGTTGACGCTATGCGGTGCAAGTTGTCTTGTCTTATCCAACTGGAACGTGGAAACTGGAAATACGGCTAGGTATTCTGCCGCACGCTCGCGATACAATATCCTCAACACCAACGCGCCCGCTGCTGAGGCGGGCGTCTCTGTTGTATGCTGTAGCAAGAACCATCAGCCCGTAGCGCTTTCGGCCAGTGCTCCCGACGACGTCAACCGCAGACAAGATCCGCCGCGCGGGAAGCGAATATCCGTATTAGCATTCCAGACACGCGCCCCTGCCAACGCTCTGTACTCAGCGCTGGTGGAAACGTGTCTTCTAAGGAGATTCCGTACCGTATGGCGACAAAGACCAAGCCCGCAACCATCGGACAACTCCGCGCGAGTGGCTATCGGGCACTGCCCGTAAAGGAAGAGATGCGCAAGAATCTCATCCGCAAGATGCGCGAAGGCGAAGACCTCTTCCCTGGCATCGTCGGCTATGAAGAGACCGTCATCCCGCAGGTAGAGAACGCCATCCTCTCCGGCCAGGACATCGTTCTGCTTGGTGAGCGCGGCCAGGCGAAGACTCGCATTGCCCGCAGCCTTGTCCAATTCCTCGACGACGAGACACCCGTCGTTGCTGGCTGCGAGATCAATGATGACCCCTTTGCGCCCATTTGCAAATCCTGCCAGTTGCGCATCGCCGAAGAGGGCGACGAAACACCTATCCACTGGCTCCCGCGCGACCGTCGGTACGGTGAGAAGCTTGCAACACCTGACATCACTATTGCCGATCTGCTCGGCGAGGTAGACCCTATTAAGGTCGCCGAAGGCCGTTATCTATCTGACGAACTGACCATCCACTACGGGCTGATACCGCGCACCAATCGCGGCATCTTCTGCATCAACGAGCTGCCCGATCTTGCCGAGCGCATTCAGGTCGGCCTGCTCAACATCATGGAAGAGCGCGACGTGCAGATTCGCGGCTACAAAGTGCGGCTGCCGCTCGATGTCTTCGTCGTCGCCAGCGCCAACCCTGAAGACTACACCAATCGCGGGCGCATCATCACGCCGCTTAAAGACCGCCTCGGCTCCGAAATCCGCACACACTATCCCCGCACCACTGAACACGAAATGGAGATCATGGAGGCCGAAAGCACTCCCTTCGCGTTGGATGGCATCGAAACCAGCTACCCAGAGTTCATGAAAGAAGTCGTCGCCGAGATCACCCATCTCGCCCGCGGCAGCTCCGATATCAGCCAGCGTTCCGGCGTCAGCGTCCGCGTGTCCATCACGAACTATGAGAACGTGATGAGCAACGCCGTCCGCCGCGCCGTCCGCCTGAAGGAGCGGCAAGCTGCCCCGCGCGTCAGCGATCTCTCTGCCGTCATCGCCTCCACCGCTGGCAAAATCGAACTCGATACCGTCGGCGATGTGAAGGAAGAAAAAGTCGTCGAGAAGCTCGTGCGCCAGGCCATCAACAAAGTCTTCCGCGACTACTTCGAGGTTGGCGAATTCGAGCAATTGGTCGCTGGCTTCGACAAAGGATTGAGCGTCCAGGCCTCTGACGGGCAGCCCGCGATGGAGTACGTCAACCAGCTCGCACGTGTCGGCGGCCTCAAGTCCGCAGTGCAGAAGCTCAACGGCCATGGCAACCCAGCGACTGTCGCTTCAGCGGTTGAGTTCATTCTCGAAGGGCTGCACCTGAACAAGCGCCTCAACAAAGATGAGGTTGCTGGTCAGGCGCAGTATCACCGGTGAGCGTTCAGCCCATACCGGCTCTCACGCCCCATTCGCTGCCCGTATTGCATACATATCCGATACGGATGCCGATGTGGTCTAGACCTTGGAGCCTGCCATGTTCGACCGATTCCGCTCACGTAAGTCATTCCGTTACTCACGTTGGGACGGCTCTCAGCGCTTCGATGACCTCGACGCTGGCTCGATTCTCGATGCGCTCTCCGATGACTATCTGCGCCATAGCGACCTGCGTCGCGCCCTCGAACGCATGATGCGCCAGGGATTTCGGGGGCCAGACGGCCAGCGCCGGATGGGCCTACAAGACCTCATGGATCGCCTCCGCGCCCAGCGCGAGCGCCAGATGATGCGCTACAACCTCTCTGGCGTCATGGACGACATCCAGCAGAAGCTAGAACACATCAAGCAAATGGAGCGTGAAGGCATCCAGCGCCGCTTGGACAACGCTTCCGGCAATCAGCAAAGCCAGGATGGCCAGCAATCTAGCGCGCCCAATGATAAAGGCGAGCAGCAAGGCCAGCCCTCAGCGCGCGGGGAGGCAGACCAGCGCGGGCAACAAGGCCAAGGCAGTCAACAACGTCAGTCCCGCCAATCAGGTCAATCTGGCCAATCTGGTCAGCGCGGACAATCAGAGCAACAAGGCCAGCAAGGCGACGCTCCAGATGGACTGGACCCCGACGCACTACGGCGCATGCTCGAAAACATCGCCAATCGCAAGCTCCAATTTCTGGACGAGTTGCCCGGCGACCCCTCCGGCCAGATAAAGCAACTCTCAGAATACGATTTCATGGACGATCAGGCCCGGCAGGAGTTCCAGGAATTGCTGCAAATGCTTCAGCAGCAGGTCATGCAGCAGTACTTCCAGGGCATGCAGCAGGCCATCCAGAACATGTCGCCCGAAGATCTCACCCGCATGCGCGAGATGGTCCGCGCCCTCAACCAGATGCTGCGCGAACGCGCCCAGGGCGGCGAACCAGACTTCGATAGCTTCATGCAGCAGTATGGCGATTTCTTCGGCCCGGGCATCAACAATTTGGACGACCTGATCGAGCAGATGCGCCGCCAGCAAATGGCCATGCAAGCCGTCATGGATAGCATGAGCGCTGAGCAGCGCGAGCAGCTGCAGCAGATGGTAGACGACCTCATCGGCGACGACCGCCTCCGCGTGGACCTCGCCGAGCTGGCGATGAACCTTGGCATGGTCGCGCCATCCGATGCTCGCACCGAATATCGCCTTACCGGCGATGAGCCGCTCTCGCTCGCGGAAGCGATGAGCCTGATGGGCACGCTGCAAGAGATGGACGAGCTCGATCAGCAGATCCAGCAGGCGCGGCGTTCCGGCGACCTCGACGCGCTTGACTCCGACAAGATGCGCGACCTCGTCGGCGAGGAAGAGGCCGAGGCGCTACGTCAGCTTCAATCGCTCCTCAAACAACTCGAAGACGAAGGCATGATCCAGCGCCACGGCGACCGCTATGAACTGACGGCGCGCGGCATTCGCCGAATCGGGCAGAAAGCGCTGGAAGACATCTTTGCCCAGCTCAAGAAAGATGCCTTTGGCCAGCACAAGCTTCCTCAGCGCGGCTATGGCGGTGAGCGTGCTGACGACACCAAAGTCTATGCTTTCGGTGACCCCTTCCACCTCCACCTGGAGCGCACCGTCATGAACGGCGTCTCCCGCGCTGGCTCTGGCACACCCGTCCACCTGGATGCCGAAGACTTTGAGGTCTACCGTACCGAACACTCCACTCAATCGGCCACCGTCCTGATGCTCGATATGAGCATGAGCATGCTCTACAACGGACTCTGGATGCCGGCCAAGAAAGTCGCCATTGCGCTCGAGAGCCTGATTCGCGGCCAGTTCCCGCGCGACCAACTCTACATCGTTGGTTTTTCCAGCCGAGCGCGCGAGTTCAAGCCTGAACAACTCATCGAGGTTAGTGAATGGGATAGCGACCAGGGCACTAATATGGTCCACGGCCTGATGCTCGCTCGCCAGTTGCTCGCCCGCTCGCGCAACACCAACAAGCAGATTCTCATGGTGACCGATGGCGGGCCGACCGTCTATAACGAAGGTGGCGAATGGTACTTCACCTGGCCAGATACCAGAGCGGCTGAGTTGCAGACGCTCCGCGAAGTGCGCCGGTGTGCCCGTGATAACGTCGCTATCAACGTTTTCATGCTCTCTGATGACACCTACCTCAAACATTTCGTCAACCAGATGGCCACCGTCAATAAGGGCCGCGCCTTCTACGTCAGCCCCGACAACCTGGGCGAGTACATCCTGATCGACTACTTGAACAACCGGCAGAAGCATGTCCATTGACGAACGCGAGGCGTGGCGACCGCTGATCGAAGGCGCAGCGGTGCTTGGCATTGTGCTGGATGACCTCCAGGTCCAGCGCTTCGCCACTCTACGCGATCTGCTGCTGGATTGGAACACGCGCTTCAATCTCACCGCGATCACCGATCCGGCAGAGGTTATCACACGCCACTTTCTGGACTCCCTCACCTGTGCGCTCGCGCTTCCCCCAGAGACGCACGCGCAGCCGCTGGCGCTACTCGATGTCGGTGCGGGCGCAGGCTTCCCTGGCTTGCCGCTCGCCATCGCATTTCCAAAGTGGCGGGTGCATCTGCTGGAATCAACCGGCAAGAAAGTGCAGTTTCAGGAGGCAGTAGTCGCGGCCCTAGCATTGCCCACCGTCTATCCGCTTACCGGTCGCGCCGAAGACTTCGCGCGCAAGCCCGCGTACCGCGCCAAATTCGACGTAATCACCGCCCGCGCCGTGGCCGCGCTGCCCACTCTGCTTGAATACTGCGCGCCTCTCGCCAAAGTCGGCGGTATGCTCATCTTTCCCAAGAAGGGCGATCTTGCTGCTGAATATGCTGCTGGCGAGCGCGCAGCAACGCTGCTTGGTGGGCGATTGCTCGATCCCATGCCCATCACCCTGCCTCCGCTCAACGATGGGCGTGTGCTTGTCGTCGCCCGACAAGAGCGCCCTTGCCCACTGCAGTATCCCCGGAGCGCGGGTGCCCCCGTGAAGCGCCCGCTAGGCAGTTAATGGAGAATACACCATGCTAGCAAGCGACGATACCACTCTGCTCATTCGCCGCAGCGAACTGACCTGCCCCGGCCATTCGCTCAAGATGATGACCAAAGCAGCAGGTATGCCCGCCGATCAGGTGATATTCGACCTCGAAGACGCCTGCGCCCTCTCGCAAAAGGTTGCCGCTCGCGCAACCGTCATCGAAGCGCTCCGTACTCTCGACTTCGGCGGCAAGATTCGCGCATTCCGCCCCAACGGCCTCCATACCAAATTCTTCTACCGCGACCTGATTGACATTGTGGAAGCGGCAGGCCACTATCTCGATTGCGTGGTGATTCCCAAGGTCAATGCGCCTGAAGACGTGCTCTTCGTAGGCCGTCTGCTCACCCAGGTCGAAGAGAATATGGGCTTACCCGTCGGCCGCATCCGCATCGAAGCGTTGATCGAATCAGCGGACGCTGTGCTGCACGCTGAACACATCGCCAAGGCCACGCCGCGCCTGAGTGGCCTCATCTTTGGCCTGGTGGATTTCGCGGGTGACATCGGTGCAAAAGAACTGGGCGCAGAGCAGTTCTTCTACTACAACTACGCCAAGGCCAAAACGCTCACCGCCGCCCGCGCTGCGGGCATTACCTGTGTGGATGGCGTGACGCTCGCCATACGCGACCTGGAGGCCTGCCGCCGCGACGCGGCCATGGCCGCGCGCATGGGCTTTGATGGCAAGTGGGCCATCCACCCCGCGCAGGTCGAGATCATCAATACTGCCTTCACCCCCACTGCCGACGAGATTGCCCAGGCGCAACGCATCGTCGCAGCATACGAGCAGGCCGATGTCGAGCACGGTCTCGGCGCCATCGTCCTTGATGACCAGATGATAGATGCCGCACAACTTCGCGTCGAGCGCAAACGCCTCGCCATCGCCCGCAAAGTTGGACTCGCGTAGGTGTCCCTGCTCTACCTGTCCGCCCTATCTCTTTCGCGGCTGTCCGTGCTGTTTGCCTGGACCCTGTCCGTGCTGTCCGCCGCGATTCTGACGTGGGTGTTGCTGCCCGCCGCCTAGGTGTGCGCCCCCTTTGCCACTGCTGCCGCTTCGCTGCGCCCCCGCACCGGCTCTGCTCGGCCTGCCCAGAATCGCTTGCGCCTCCACCTCATGGCCGTGGCTCATCAGCCAGCGCTCCGCCTCGCCGTGCATGCCCACCAGCGCGCGGCTCGCGGCAATCATCATCCACATTGCCGCCTCAGCATCCGTTGTCGCGTCTGGCTGCCACTGCCCCTCGGCAACTAGAAATGCCCGCAACGCCTCTGGGTCGCGCTGGCGCAGCACCGCATCAAGCCGTCCACGAAATCCTGCCGCGCCACCAGAATCAGCTCCCATGCGTCTGTCTCCCCGTACTTACGTTGTATGCATCGTATGCAGTTTACACGTTTCCGTCATCCTCAAGGATGCGCCACGAAAATGCAGATGGCAAGTGCGGACAAAAAGAGGAGAGAGCAAGCACGCCATTGTGCCGCTCTCTCCTCGTCGCCCACATCTTAGCTTACCGGCGGTAAAGTCCTCGCCCTGCCCCCAACAGAGGGAAGGTCTCTAGCGCTGGCAGCATCTCCAACTTGCGCCACCCAACATTAGTCCGCGATCTCGGTTGAATCAGACGCCACGGGTGCGGGCGTCTCCTCCACCGCTGCCGCCTCCTCCTCGGCCTCTGCGGCTGGTTCGGCTACCAGAGCAGTATTCTCATCTGGTGTCTCCGCTGCGACCTCCTCCAGGGTGATCGCGCCGTCCTCGTCCGCCGCCTCCATTGCCACTATTCCATCCGCTGATTCGTCCACCATATCAGGGGCCTCTACCGCTGCATCCGCTGGCGCTGCTTCATCCACAACTTCCCCCAAAAGTTCATCTACGGCAGTCGGCTCCGCCATCGCCACCATAGATGCGCTCTCGTCCGCTTCGCCACCCTCCGCTGCTTCCGCCATCATCGGCTCCTCCGAATCGGCCGCCGTCTCCTCGGATGCAGCCTCCTCTGCCACTGGCTCAGCGATCACATCGGCGTTGACTTCTTCCTCAGCAGCTTCCTCTGCCACTGGATCGGCACTCGCTTCCTCAGATGGCTCTACTGCAACCGGCTCAGCCGCCATCTCCTCCGCCATGGCCACCGAAGCCTCTTCCTCCACCGGCATCATCTCGGCTGCTGGAGCCTCTTCCTCCATCGCTGCCGCCTCCATAGGTGTCTCCTCCGCGCTGGCTTCTTCGTCCACGGGAGCTTCTTCCACCTCAGCGGCGGCCTCCATAGCGATCGGCTCCTCTTCAGTCTCCTCTGCCATTGCCACCGATGCTTCTTCCGCCACTGGTACGGCTTCTTCCGCTGCTGGCTCGTCCGCGGCCTCTACGACAGTCTCAACACCTCCATCCTCCGCCGCGACAGCCTCCGCCACGACTGTCTCAGCCTCGGCAGACGCCGCAGGCGCCTCCTCAGCTTCCACATTCGTCGCTGCCTCAGCAACTGGCGCTTCCGCCGTCGCCTGTGGTGCGGACCCGCCAGAGCGGAACGACGAGATCATCGTCTCGACGCGCGAAGTGAACTCGCTGACCAGATTTTGGAATGCCGCAAGGAAACCCTCATGTGCTGGGGCCTCAGCTACTGGCGCTGCTTCAACTTTGGCCTCCCCGACTGGCTCATCGGCCTCAGGTGTGGCAGATGTTGCCTCCCCTGGTGCAGCGTCGGTGGTAGTGGAGCCACTGTCGTCGCTGGCCATTTCTGGCTCAGCGCTATCAAGCGCCTCGGCAGCCTCTACCTGTGCGGCCTCGGCGGAATCAGAGGACATATGTTCAGATGCGCTCTCCATCATGCCCGATGCTACGGTATCTTGGTCTTCGCTTTGCATGGTGCCCCCTTAGCGCGATCAACGCGCAAGCTTACACATCCTGTAATTGCTTTTCGGCATCTGGATGCCGTGCGGAAGGGAACGAAGCAACAACAACTCTGCGAGGAATCAGGATATACGAGCCACTACGTCGCCGAAACGCTTGGCGCGACAGCATGTTCAATAGCGAATTCATGCGTGCCCATTCAGACTGCGATTACAGCGACCACCCGATCCCGCAAAATCACGGAGTGCTGCCAGGGGGCACGCTCCAACTTGAGGCAGCTCCTATATACTGAAGCGACGCCGGTGTCGCCCCAAGCTGAGAAAGGAAGCCGTGTCAGAGCCGTGGGCCGCACTAACATGACCAAAATACGGATGGCTAGCTGGATCGCATACCTGTGTCCCCAGCCTGACGCCCATGAAGCCTATCGTCCAGAGCGGTTACAGCCAAACACAGGCATTGATTGGATTCAATGCATCTCTTGGCGCGTCAGCGGCTTGTATCCGGTGGACATGAGGAAATAACGACTACCAGCGGCAACAGGAAACGAGGAGAGAACCGGGCCGTTCACGACCATCAGCAGTCGCACCACATGCCCGCCACTCCACACGCCCAACCACATCCGCTGGATCCAGTACCGGAAACATTCGCTTGCCGCCCTAAGCGGCCAGAGCACCATAGGAATGTGAGAATCTCAGCTACAAGTAAGACAAACCGTCGAGCGTCCGCAGTGGCTAGAGAGTTTGGGCCTCCGGCGATCCTCAGTCCGCGCTCTCGAACTCAAGTATAAATTGCTCTTGGGCAACAGTCAATAGCAAACCTTGCAGGTCAGAAAACTTGCTCCACACACTTGCTCACTCATCTACGTTTTCGACAGTTACCAGTAGCATCAGCAGGTCGCTCATTGTCTTCTGAGACTCAACTGCGAGCCGTCTGTAACATCCCAACGCCTGTAGCATCGCGGCGTATACTGTAGCTATCGCGCGTCGCATTATGACGTTGCCGCCGAATCTACGTTGAAATGGGAGTATAGGCGCATGGCAAACGGGACCACATACGAGCCGCATCCAGCTGGGCCAGCCACCATTGCCGAGGCCGCCGCGATGCTACGCAACCGCGAAATCTCTGCTGTCGAACTGACCGCACACTGCCTGCACCAGATCGAGCGCCTCGATTCTACACTTGAAGCCTGCATTACCGTGCTGGCTGATTCCGCGCTGGAGCGGGCTTCTGCCGCCGACGCCGCGCTTGCCACTGGTCGCGACCACCGTCCACTGTTGGGCATCCCACTTGGCATCAAAGACCTCTTCCAGACACGCGGCATCCGCACCACCGCAGGGTCGCGCGTCCTGGCAGTTTGGCTTCCCGATACCGACGCCACCGTCGTCGCCAAACTGGCCGAAGCCGGGGCTATCACCGTCTGCAAAACCAATACGCACGAGTTCGCCTTCGGCACGCTCACCCCGCCCACCCGCAATCCCTGGGATACCACGCGCGTCCCTGGCGGCAGCAGCGGCGGCTCGGCTGTGGCCGTCGCAACTGGCGAGTGCCTCGGCGCGCTCGGCAGCGACACTGGCGGCTCGATCCGCATCCCTTCTGGTTGGTGCGGTGTCACTGGCCTCAAACCCACCTTCGGCTTGGTTAGCAAGGCTGGCGTAGTTCCTCTGAGCTGGTCGCTGGACCATGCTGGCCCTATCGCGCGGACTGTCGAAGACTGCGCGCTGCTGCTCGATGCCATCGCTGGATACGACGCCGCCGACCCCGATAGCGTAAACATGGCCCTTCCCAGCTACGCCACCGCACTCGCCGCCGCCCGTTCGCCAGAGGATGCCGTGCGCGGCATACGTATCGGCGTCCCCACCAACTATTTCTTCGACCTGCTCGATCCCGAAGTAGAAGCCGCCGTCCGCGCCGCCATCGCCCAATTCGCTGCGCTCGGCGCGCATGTCGAAGATGTGGCGCTGCCCGCCGCACTAGACGACCTGTTTCCCGTTTACCGCGCGATTCAGAAGCCCGAAGCTTTTACTTATCACAACGATCAGGGCTGGCTCGATCAGCGCGCCGATCTCTACGCGCCCGAAGTCTATGCCAACATCCGCTCTGGTGGCGACTATTCAGCGCCCGACTACATCCGCGCCCAGCAAACACGCCGCCGCTTCACCGACGACATGCGCGCCGTGTTCCAGCGTGTTGACGTGCTTGCCATGCCCACGCTCGCCATCCCCGCGCCGCGTATCGAAGACTACGCCCGCCCGCTAACAGCTAACGGCCAGGAGCTAACGGGCGGTGGATCACTGCGCTGCACCTTCCCCTTCGACCTCACTGGCCAGCCCGCCCTGGCGCTGCCCTGTGGCTTCACTGTGGGCGGCCTCCCCATCTCCCTGCAGCTCGTCGCGGCGCATTTCGACGAGCCAGCCCTGCTTAGCCTCGGCCACGCCTACCAGCGCGTCACCGACTGGCACAGTCGCATCCCACCCATCGCCACCGCGCAACTGTAGCGGCGTCCGGCGGACGCCCGCTCCCTCTCTTCGCATTGAGCACTGCTCGCGGCTACTTCGCTAGCAACTCTCGCAGCCGGTCATGCGGCAGCGCATGCACTACCCGCCCGTCGCGCCCCGTCATCGTCTCTGCCGCCAGCAGCGAGTTGATCACCGCCTCTTCGCTCGCATCCACTACTGCCTCGAACAACTGGTTCAGCATCAGATTGCCGTAGCTCCCCTCTGGCAGCAGCGTTACCTGCATCCTCCCGCCCGGCACGCGATAGGGGATACGCTGCGCCGTCGAGAACGCCAGGAAGATTTCACCGCTGCCGTCGCTGGCCGCCGAGCCAGTCCGCGCCAGCCCCAGCCCCATGCGCTGCGCCATCCGCCGCAAGGTGTGCGCGTGCAGCGGCGCATCGGTCGCCACGACGCCGATACACGATCCATCGTGCGTGGGGTCTTCTGGCTTCAGATCGGCAATCTCTTGCCCCACCGGCACGCCCGCGATGGTCAGACGTCCGCGCCGCCCGAAGTTCGTCTGCACCAGCACGCCGACCGTGAATCTGCCTGCGTCCGTCTCCACCACCCGTGACGCGCTGCCCACCCCACCCTTGAAGCTGTAACAGATCATCCCCGTTCCGCCGCCTACACACCCCTCCCGCACCGGATCGCTTGTCGCGCCATCCAGCGCTGCCCACACATCCTGCTCCGTCAGCGCGAACGTCAGGTGATCGTGCAGAAAGCCATCATCGCACTCCGCCACCAGCGCAATCGGAATCTCCTCGCGCGCCTGCTCCGGGTAGCGCTGTGCCAGATAGCGCATGCTCGCGTGCAGCGCCATCCCCACATTCGACGTGCCCGTCACCAGCACTGGCGAGCAGAGCAGCCCCCACTCGTCAATCACCGAACGGCTCGTCATCTCGCCGTAGCCATTCAAGCAATGGATGCCCGCGTAGACCCGCTCCGACATCGGATTCCCGTCGTGCGGCCAGATCGCCGTCACCCCCGTCCGCACATTCGCATCGCGGATCAGCGTCGTGTGTCCCACGCGCACCCCCGGCACATCTGTGAGCGTATTCGATTGCCCCGGCGGCAGCGTGCCTATCGTCACCCCAAAATCCCGCAGGCGCTGATTGCTAGGCATCTGTTCGCTCTCCTTACCCAATGATGAGGCAGTTGCCCACCTTACGGATTCTTGAGAATGTCATGTGTGCCGACGCGACGCCACCGAATATGCGGTTCGCCAGCGTGGACAGGTGCGCCATAGGTGAACGTCGCACGCCCGTCAGGCGCCCACGTCATCTCAAATACACCAGGATGGCCTTGTACCGCCTTGATGCGTAAGCCAGCGCGAAACCCTGTCTTAGCAACCAGATCAATATTAAGTTTCTTGACAGCCTTCCGAAATTCTTTGCGTTGTTTAGGTGTTAGAAGCGCCCAGTCATGCCAAAAGCTCGGCTCCTCATCGTGTGTCGGCATCAGTAGCTTCCTCGGCTTCGAGCTCTGCATCCGCTTCAGCGATCTCTTCGTCGGTCATGCCAAGGTGCCGAAACCATTCATCCAACTCATAATAGTGGTATTCAGTCTGTGAGCCAGTGGCCGCGAGAATGAACCCTTCGACCATAGCCTCTGGAGACTGCCCAGATTCCGCCGCAAGCTTTTCTAGTCGAGCAAAGACCTCGTCGCCAACTTCAATGACATGGCTCATGCTTTAGCCTCCACCAGAGATCAGCCGTGTACGCATGCAAACTACTGCTACATTTTAGCATGTCCTGACGGCCAGATTTCTCAAAGTTATTCCTCCTCCTCGTCCCCGCCGCCCCCGCCGAGCAGTGCATCAATCTCGTCCAGGCAGCCCTCTCGGTCCTCCAGCCAGCGCCGGTACGACAGCCGATGAACGCGCCAGCCCGCGCGCTCCAGAATCGCCTGCCCGCCGATGCTATCCAGCGCCACCGGATCATGCGGATTCGGCGGGCGCTCCGGGTCGCCGTCGCAGGCAATCGCCAGCGCGTGTGCCCCCCGTTGCGCCACCACATCCACCGCGAAGCCCGCCACCGGATACCCCAGGTATACCGTGTAGCCGCTCCGTGTCCCCAGCGCCTTTGCCACCTCTTCCTCGAAGCGTGTCGGTCGTGCCCCGAAATCCTCTGGCCGGTCGTTCTCCAGCAGATCGCCCGCGTAGCTGAGATACTCGCCTAGCAGATGCCCCGGCGGCAGATGCCGCGCATCCAGCGCCGTAAAGATCACCTGCCGCCGCCGCGCCCGCGTAATCGCCACATTGAACAGATTCTCGTTGTTCATGAACGTCACCGTGCTGCGATGCGAGCCAGGATCCGCGCAGAAGCTCAACAGCATCACGTCGCGCTCATCCCCCTGGAACGTATGCGCCGTGCCCACCGTGATGTCGTGGTCCTGCAACACCCGCGATTTCAGCTTCGCCGCCAGCGTCCGTGAGAGATAGTTTACCTGATCGCGGTAAGGCGAGAGCACCCCGATGGACGTTTTCTCGTTCACCGTCCGCTTTGCCTCCGCCCGCGCGATCTTGTTGATCTCGGTGATGATCGCCTCGGTCTCTGCTGTGTTATAGCCCGCCTTCTCGCGTTTGCCGTGAACCTTGCGCATCTCCACGCTCCGCACGCCAATCGTATCGGGCCGCCGCGTCATTACGCGCAGCGCCTCGCCGTAGAAGCGGCGATTGCTGAATTCGATGATCTGTGGCAGACTGCGATAATGCTCATCCAGCAATACCACATCGTCCTGCGACGGCAGTGCGCCATTCACCACATCCAGCAGGCTGTGCGTGCGATAGTTCCACTGGGAACGCTGGCTCGCCGACAACCCATGCTGCGACGCCAGCGCCGCCTGTCGGTCCTCGCGCAAGAACGAGAGATGCCTCAACTGCTTCGGGTCGCCACAGACGATAGCCCGCTTCGCGCGGTAGAGCAGCGGCAGCGCGCTCGCCACATCGCACTGCGACGCCTCATCCACGATCACCAGATCAAACATCTCCGCGTCCAGTGGCAGTAGTTCCGAGGCATGCGGATTCGTCACTGCCCAAATGGGAAACGTGTTCAGCAGCGCCGCAAAATCGAGTTCGGCGAAGATCTTATCCTGTTCGGCGCTGCTACGCGCCTCCAGCGCCGTCTTGAACAGCGCCAGCGTTCTCCGGTTCAGCCGCAACGCCTCCGCCAGCGCATCGCGCCGCCGCGTCGCCAGCAGTTCGCCCACCAGCGCCCCCCGGTCAGCCCGCAGCCGCGCATGCCGCGTCAGCAGCATATTCACGTCTTCAGACTGGAAGAGATCGTGCTCGATGCGCGCCACCTCTGTCCGCGCCCGCTCGTGCTGCAACACGCTCTCCAGCCGTCCCAGATCCTCCTCGGTCATCCCTAACTTACCAGCAATCTCTGCCACCATCTGCTCGCGTTTGCGGCCACTCAGCCAGCCGGTAAGCGGCGCGCGATTCGTTGCGAGCCGCCGCAATTCCTCTGCCATCCGCGTGATTTCACCTGGACCAAGCTGGCGCGCCTTCTGCACGTCGTAGAGCGGCGTCTTTGTCGTCGCCAACTCCCGATAGGCCCGCGACCAGCGCGCCTCCGTTTCCAACAGGTTCGCGATCTCCGCGCCGATCCGCGCCAGTTCCGCATCGGCGTCTTCCAGTCGCTCCTCCAGCATCTCAATCTCGCCGGGGCGCGGCTTCTGCGGCGCGCCGGTGCCGTCGAAGAGATTATCCAAAAACTGCTTCAGTTCATCGCGATAGCGTTTATCGCCGCCGCGCAAAATAATCGTCAGGCTGCCCAGGTGCGGCTTCAGCTTCTCCACCACCACATCCACAGCCTTGTTCATCTTCGACGAAAGTAGCACCGTCTGCCCGCGCGCCACTGCATCCAGAATGATCTGCGCGATGGTGAACGACTTGCCCGTCCCTGGTGGCCCGATCACCAGTGTCAGCGGTCGCCGCTCCGCCTGCCGCAGCACCCGTGTCTGCGCCGCACTCAGTTCCGCCCCGCAGAGTATCGGCCTGTGGCTTATCACTTCATGTGCCGCCGCATTGCGCTTCTGCTGATCGGGCAGCGCCGCATCGCCGAAAATCGCCGCGAGCGGTGTAGACATATCGCCCCGGTCCGCCATCTCCTGTAACTCTGTGAGCACCCCGCGTGCCTCGCTCGGCCTGCGAATCAGCGCCATCGCCGACGCACACAGCAATTGCACCGGGCTATCGTGCTCCATCAGATCGCGCAGCGCATCCTCGCTCTGTAGCTCCGGGAACGCATGCAAATCGTCGGTACGCAGGTCTGGGATCAGTTCCGCCACCACGCTCGCGAACTCACGAATGCCCGCCTCATCAAAGGGCGCCGCTGGCACCTGCGCCAGTATCGCCTCGGCGTATGCCTGCGCCTGTTCGTCGTTCTCCGCGTCAATCAGCGACGCTAGCAGCGGAAAGTTGATGCGCTGCTCCTCGATATCCAGCGTCATCCACGCCTGCGATCCTTCGTGTTCGATGCGCGCTGGCCAGTAGAGCAGCGGCGCGCAATAGACCTCGCCCTTGCGTTTCGCGCTTGCCGCTGGCCCCCGCCCCACCAGGAAGATCGAGCCATACATCAGGAATTTTTCACGCCGGTTCACGTCTGCTGCGTTCTGCGCCGTCACCGCCGTGCTCAGCGGCATCTCAAGCTGCGTCGCCTGCCCCGTCAGTATCAATTCCGTCGTATCAGAGAAGGTGAGATATTCCGCCTGGTTTTTATCGAGCACGTTCGTCAGGATGCCGCCGCGCGAATCTGCTGAGAAGCAGTCATGATAATAGCGGCATACCCCCGCGAAGAACGGCGAGGGCAGTCCGCGCGCCACCTTGCCCACCGTCTGCGCCTCGGGCCAGCTCCCCACGGGCGTCAGCCCGGAGCGTTCCGGCGCCTCCACGATGGTCACTTCTGGTAGATTGTCGCCGCCGCGCCCGCGTCGGAAAATAGCCATGCGTGTCTCCCCTGCCGGACTGTGAACGCGGGCATCTCCCTGCCTTCTGCCCACCAACCGGCGCGGGGAGTATATGGCGGCGTTCCTGCAACGTCAAGCTGGCTCCCCAGGATGGGGGAGAACTCCTGGCCCTTCCATGCTACTGCTCGCCACCGACGCGCCTGCGTCGCCCTTATAGTCTCCGTACATTCCGGTTCCCGCAGCGTGCTATAATGCGGGCACGCGCGGCCGCCTCCACACGGTGTGTTTCACTACGTACCTGGCGGCAGCGCCGACCGAAAGCGATCCAGCCCGAACGGCAAACAAAGGAGTTTGCGGGGTGCGCGCATCCAGGCCAGTCATCGCTTCTAACACGTCCCATACGCTCCGCCAGATGCGGCCGCACTGGCGCGATTGCCTGCGCGTCTTCCCCGCACTCACCGACCCCACCTTCGTCAACGACACCATCCGGCGCGAACACTCCCCGCCCGACCTCTCGTAACGCACCAGCCCGTGCCACGGCCGGTATGCGTGGCATCGAGTATACGATTTCCGCGCGTGCCGCCACAGGCAGCAGCGAGGGCTAACGATTGTAGATTTCCCGCAGGAGGTCAAACCACCATGGCAGATGCCGATTTCATGCCCATCAAGAACTGGGATCACATTGAGTTCTACGTGGGTAACGCCAAACAGGCCGCCCATTTCTACGCCACCACCTTCGGCTTCCAGCCCGTCGCCTATGCCGGCTTGGAAACGGGCGTCCGCGACCGTGCCAGCTATGTCATGCAGCAGGGCAAGATTCGCTTCGTCCTCACCACGGCCCTTGCCCCCGATAGCCCCATCGCCCAGTTTGCGTGGCAGCATGGCGACGGCGCCAAAGACATCGCTCTGGAAGTTCCAGACGCCGAACACGCCTACAACGAAGCCATCAAACGTGGCGCGAAGAGCGCCTACGAGCCATCCAACAGCGAAGACAAGCATGGCCGTGTCAAGCGCGCCGCCATCTACACCTACGGCGACACCATCCACACCTTCATCGAACGCCACGACTACACCGGCCCATTCCTCCCTGGCTACCGCGCCATCGAGGCCAGCGGCGAGCAGCGCGACCGCGACGCCGGTCTGCGCGCCATTGACCACGTCGTCGGAAACGTCGAGCTTGGCAAGATGAACGAGTGGGTCACGTTCTATGAAGACGTGCTGGGCTTCAAACAGATCATCCACTTCACCGACGCCGACATCAGCACCGAATACTCCGCCCTCATGTCCAAGGTGATGGAAGGCGGCCACGGTAAGATCAAGTTCCCCATCAACGAGCCTGCCGAGAGCCAGAAAAAGGGCAAGTCGCAGATCCAAGAATACCTGGACTACTACGGCAGCGCGGGCGTTCAGCACGTCGCCCTCATCACCGGGGACATCGTCAAGACCGTCACCAAGCTCAAGGCCCAAGGCGTTGACTTCCTCACCGCCATCCCGTCTTACTACGAAGAACTCACCGACCGTGTCGGCAAGATTGACGAGCCAATGGAAGACCTCGCCCGTCTTGGCATCCTCGTAGACCGCGACGACGACGGCTATCTCTTGCAGATCTTCACCAAGAACGCGCAGGACCGCCCAACGCTCTTCTTCGAGGTCATCCAGCGCAAAGGCGCACGCGGCTTCGGCGACGGCAACTTCAAGGCGCTCTTCGAGGCCATCGAACGCGAGCAAGCCCTGCGCGGCAATCTGTAGCCAGGGAAGGAGACGCATCATGCCGTTCTATTCTCGCCTGGGCAACGTGCCCCACAAGCGCCACACCCAGTTCCGCAAACCCGATGGCGGCCTCTACGCCGAAGAACTCTTTGGCGAAGAGGGGTTCAGCGGCGTCTGTTCGCTGCTCTATCACCAGTATCCCCCCACCCGCGTCAGCCGCATCGAGCGCCACAGCGCCGTCTGCCGCGAGGAGTGGTCCCAGGAGACACACCGCCACCACCACGTCCGCACCAAAGACATCGCCTCAGGTGGCGACCCCATCGAAGGACGCGAATTGCTGTTCTACAATAGCGACTGCGCCATGTCCGTCGTCCGCCCCACCGAGCAGATGGAGTACTTCTACCGCAACTCCCAGGGCGACGAACTGCTCTTCATTCACGAGGGCAAGGGTGCGCTGGAAACCACCTTCGGCCTGTTGCCCTACGGCGAGGGCGACTACCTGGTCATCCCGCGTGGCACAACCTGGCGCGTCATTCCGGAAGGCGACACCCCCCAGCGCATGCTCGTCGTCGAGGCGTTCGGCGGCGCGATTCAGCCGCCCAAGCGCTACCGCAACGAGTTCGGCCAGTTGCTGGAGCATTCTCCCTACTGCGAGCGCGACCTGCGCGCTCCGCTGGAACTGCCCCTGCACGAAGAGCGCGGCGAATTCGAGGTGCGCGTCAAGGTCAACGACGAGGTGATGCGCTACTTCTTCGACTTCCACCCGCTGGATGTCGTCGGCTGGGATGGCTACCTCTATCCCTACGCCTTCAATATCAGCGACTTCGAGCCGATCACCGGGCGGGTTCACCAGCCGCCTCCGGTGCATCAAACCTTCGAGGGGCCGAACTTCGTCGTCTGTTCGTTCTGTCCGCGCAAGCTCGACTATCATCCGCTCTCGATTCCCGTGCCCTACAATCACAGCAACATAGATTCCGACGAACTGATCTACTACGTCAGCGGCAATTTCGGCAGCCGTCGCGGCATAGATGTCAGCTCGTTCACGCTTCATCCGCGCGGTATCCCGCATGGGCCGCATCCAGGCACCGTCGAAAAGAGCCTGGGCGCCGACCGCACCGACGAGCTAGCCGTCATGGTGGATACCTTCCGTCCGCTCAAGCTCGCCGCCGCCGCCGAGAGCCTTGACGACGCCAACTACCCCTATAGCTGGCTCGACTAGCCCACTTGCCCACGATACGGGTGTCCTCTGGCCGCCCGTATCGTACCGATGGCGCGTAATGGATCATTGCCGAGGCTTTATCCTAACCGTCCGTACACCGGACATTGATGGCCGAGGTAACGGATCATATCTATCCACTCCTCCAGGAGGGAACACATGCCACGCATCGTCAAGTTCTTCGAGACCACCCTACGCGACGGCGAGCAGACACCCGGCATCAACTACTTCCCCGAGGAGAAGCTCGAAATCGCCCGTGCTCTCGCCGACATGGGCTTCGATACCCTCGACTGTGGCTTCGCCGCCTCCGGCGAGCCAGAGTTCGCTGCGCTTCAACTCATCTCCCGCAGTGTCTCCAATGCCGAAATCTGCTCTATCTGCCGCTGCTACCCCGACGATATAGATAAAGCCTGGGCCGCCGTCAAAGATGCCACCCAGGCTTCGATCCATCCCTTCATCAGCACCTCGCCGCTGCACCGCGAGGTCAAGCTCGGCAAGACGCGCCAGGAAGTGCTGGAGATGGCCCGCACTGGCGTCGCCCGTGGCCGCCAGTATACCCCCAACGTAGACTTCGCACTCGAAGATACGACCCGCACAGAGCACGACTTCATTCTCGAAATCGTCGGGGCCGTCGTGAAAGAAGGCGCCCGCTTTGTTGCCCTCTGCGACACCGTCGGCTTCGCGCTGCCCTGGGAGTTCGGCCAACTTGTCGCCGAGGTCAAGCGCGAGTTCCCCGGAGTTCGCATCTCCGCGCACTGCCACGACGACCTCGGCCTTGCCGTCGCCAACGCCCTCTCTGGCCTCATCAACGGCGCTGAGCGCGTGGACTCCTGCTTTAATGGCCTGGGCGAACGCGCGGGTAACGCCGCCACCGAAGATGTGGTCATGGCTATCCGCACCCGCCGCGCCGACCTCGACCTCGACGTGCGCGTAGATACCACGAAGATCATCCCCACCAGCCGCCTGATCGCCCGCCTCTCTGGTATGCAGCCGCAGTGGACCAAATCCGTCGTCGGCGCCAACGCCTTTGCCCACGGCGGCGGCATCCACCAGGATGGCGTCCTCAAAGATGCCCGCACCTACGAGATCATGCGCCCTGAGGACATCGGCCTGCCACCCTCCGAGCGCCGCATGTACGTCGGCAAACTCTCTGGCCGTGCCGCCCTCAATGCCCAGCTCAAAGAGCTTGGCTACGACCTGACCCCCGACCAATTGCTCCGCGCCTTCCAGTTGGTCAAGCACCTCCTCGGCAAGAAGCGCGTTCTCGAAGAAATGGACCTGCGCCAGTGTGCCGAAACCGCCATCAACCCCACCGCGACCCTCGAAGATCTGATGGCCAGCGCCAGCGACACAGCGGAATGAGCGCACCTGATGCAACAGGCGAGGAGGGGTAGGATGAGGAAGAATGCGGCGACACTCGGCAGGTGGATACGCTTGCCTATACGTAACCGCAGCGTGGTCGCGTTGCCGCTCTGTGCTATCGTCGCCGCATTGTTCGCTATGCTCAGCCTCTCCGCCATGCGCGCCCCGTCTGCCCATGCGGCGGGTAGCGTCACCTATGAGCAACGCAACTACGCCGTTCAGATTTTGAATGATGGCGATGTCGCCGTCACCGAGCACTGGCAGGTCCACTTCACCGGCGGCCCGTTCCACCATGCCGAGCTCCAGATCTACCTCGCCCGCACCTCCGGCGTTGACTTCGGCTCCGTCGTCGGCGCAGCGCCGAATACGCAGCAGACTACCCAAACCACCGACGCCGAGGGCAACCCGATGGCGCAGGTCGCGTGGGATTTCGCCCCGACCCAGGATGCCTCGCGCAGCTTCGACATCCCCTACACCATCCACAATGCGCTCGGCATCGGCCAGAGCCAGGCGTGGTTTGACTGGCACTATCTGGACGGCGGCAGCAACGAAAATCTGTCCGTCGCCTCCAGCACGATCACCCTCACCCTGCCGCAGTCCGTGCCCGAAAGCCAGCTTCGGGTGAGCGTCGCCGACCCCGAAACCACGCCTACCTCGCAGATCGCCAGTGGCTCAACCATCGCCGTCACCGCGCAAAACCTCCATGCTAGCAACCCGCTTGAGGTCATGGTTGCCTTCCCCTTGACGGAGCTTGCGAACACGGTGCAGCGTCCGCCCTGGCAAACGACTGATATGCCGCCACAACTGCCGACCTCGCTCGCCCTGGCGGGTCCGAACTCCCCAACATCGAGCGGCTATCCCCAGCCCGTTTCCCAGACCTACGGCCCTGGAGGCTCCATCTTCGGTGGTCTGAGCGGTCTCTGCGGCTGTGGCCTCGTGCCGCTGCTCTTCGTGCTCATCATGGGTCTCAGCGCGGGCCGTGCGGCCACTGGACTCGGTCCGCGCGGCGGCTATATGGGCATGCGCCGCCGCTGGGGCGGCTGGGGTGGCCCCTGGGGACCGTGGACCGGTGGTGGTGGCTTCGGCGGTGGTGGTGGCATGGGTGGTGGTGGCATGGGTGGTGGTGGCATGGGTGGTGGTGGCATGGGTGGTGGTGGCATGGGTGGTGGAGGCGGAGGCGGAGGGGGTGGAGGCGGAGGGGGTGGTTCCGGTTTCAGTTGATTCCCCGCCGCTCCGTCCCCGTGCGTCGGCCATTGCTGGCCGCGTGTGCTGTGCGTGGGACAATGATGGCCGCGAATGGGCCGTTTCGTGATAGCATAGTGAGCGACACCCAACAGCCATTTCCGCACAATGTTGTGTGAGGAGTACTGCATCATGGTAGATACATTGGGCGCGCGCGCGGCGCACGACTCCCACCCTGCCGACCCTATCGCCGCGATGGTAAACGCAGACGGCCTGCTCACCGCCGAGGCGGAGCGCGCAGCCAATATCAGCGACGACGTGCTGCGTGATCTCTATCGGCGCATGGCCATCTGTCGCCGTCTCGACCAGGAAGGGCTGAATCTTCAGCGTCAGGGCGAGCTTGGCCTCTGGGGCCCCATCGCTGGGCACGAAGCCGCCCAGGTCGGCGCGGCCATGGCCATGGCCGAAACAGATTGGATCTTCCCCTACTATCGCGACTTCGCCATGACGATCTGTCGCGGCGTTGACCCAGGCATCGCCATGACCTGGTTTCGTGGCCTCACCCACGGCGCATGGAATCCCTATGAGCACCGCCTCGGTCCGCTCATCATCTCCGTCGGCACCCAGGTTCCCCATGCCGTCGGCTTCGCAATTGGTTGTAAGCTCGATCACGAGCCGACCGCCGTACTCGTTGGCTTCGGAGAAGGCTCCACCTCCACCGGCGACTGGCACGAAGCGATGAACTTCGCGGGTGTGTTCAAGGCTCCCGTCGTCTTCCTCTGCGAGAATAACCAGTGGGCCATCTCCGTACCCATGCGCGAGCAGGTCGCCGGGCGTGTTGCCGACCGCGCGGCGGGCTACGGATTTCCCGGCCTCCGTATAGATGGCAGCGACGTGCTCACTGTCTATACCGTCGTGCGCGCCGCCGCCGACCGTGCGCGCCATGGCGAAGGCCCCTATCTTGTCGAGGCGCTCACCTATCGCTTCCAGGCCCATACCACCTCCGACGATCCTACGCGCTACCGCACCGACGCCGATGTCGAGCCGTGGCGCGCGAAAGACTCCATTGCCCGCGCCACCGCCCGCCTGCGCGACCGTGGCGCATTCTCCGACGACTTCGAGCGCGCGGTCGCGGCGGAAGCCGAGGAAACCGCGCTGGCCATGCGCGCGACGCTGCTCAGCGCCGCCACACCACATCCCGGCCAGGCCTTCGATCTCGTCTTCGCCAATCCACCCGCGAGCCTGCTGCGCGAGCAAGCTGAATTCGTCGCCGAACTAGAGCCAGGGAGCGCCGAATGACCACCATCACCATGGGCAAGGCCCTCAACGAAGCGCTGCGCGACGCCCTGCGCGACGACCCGCGCGTCCTCGTCTATGGCGAAGACGTGGGCCGGTTGGGCGGCGTCTTCCGCGTCACCGACGGCCTGCGCGCCGAGTTCGGCGAAGAGCGCGTCTTCGATACGCCGCTCGCCGAATCCACCATCGCCGCCATCGCCGTCGGCCTCGCCATCAAAGGCTTCCATCCCGTCGCCGAGATGCAGTTCGACGCCTTCTCCTATCCCGCTTTCAACCAGATCACCAGCAACCTCGCCAAATATCACACCCGCACCCAGGGCGCATGCAACATGCAGGCCGTCATTCGCATCCCCTACGGCGGCAATATCGGAGCGGTCGAGCATCACTCCGAAAGCCCCGAAACGTACTACGTCCATACGGCTGGTCTCAAAGTCGTCACGCCTTCCACCCCCGCCGACGCCTATGGGCTGCTGCGCGCCGCCATAGCCGACCCCGATCCAGTCATCTTCCTCGAACCCAAGGCCCGCTACTGGAGCAGACAAGACCTCGACCTGCCCGCGCCGCCGCTGCCACTGGACCGCGCGCAGATTGTCCGTCCCGGAACAGACGGGACCATCATCGCCTACGGCCCAACCGTGCAGGTCGCGTTGGCCGCCGCCGAAGCCGCCGAAGCCGAGGGCGCGTCGCTCGAAGTCGTAGACCTGCGCAGCCTCTCGCCGCTCGATCTCGACACCCTCAGCGCCTCGGTCCGCAAGACCAAACGCGCCGTTGTCGTCCACGAAGCGCCAGTCTTCATGGGCATCGGCGCGGAGATTGCCGCGCGCCTGATGCACGACCTCTTCGATGTTCTTGCCGCTCCCGTCGAGCGTGTCGGCAGCGCCACCGTCCCCTATCCGCCCGCCCGCGTTGAAAAGCTCTTCCTCCCGGACGCCGACCGCGTTCTGGAGGCCGTTGACCGCACACGACAATATTAGGAGTGCTCAATAAATGGGTCAATTTCGTTTGCCTGACCTGGGCGAAGGTCTCGAAGAAGCGCAACTCGTCGAATGGCTGGTGAAGACCGGCGATAGCGTCAATCTCAACCAGCCGCTCTGCCAGGTGGAGACCGCCAAAGCGCTCGTGGACATCCCCTCGCCCTTTGCGGGTACGATCACTGCGCTCCATGCCGCCCCAGGCGACACCGTGCCCGTCGGCGCGCTCCTCGTCACCATCGAAGAACCTGCCTCCGCCGCGTCTCACGCTCCCGCCGCACCTGCCTCCGCCGCCACCAACGACGGCGGGCATGGCCCCGTCTTGGTGGGCTACGGCACCGAAGGCCCCGCGCAGACCTTCGTTCGCCGTCGCCGCGCTGGCGCTACCCCTGCCGCATCGGTCGTCGCTTCCGCGCCCGCTCCATCTGCCCCTGCTACGACCTCCACGCTCGCAGCCACTCCCGCCGCTGACAGCGTGAACGCCAGCCCCCTCGTCCGCAAAGTCGCCGCCGAGCGTGGCATTGACCTTAGCGCGATTCGTGGCACTGGCCCCGGCGGTCGCATCCGCATGGAAGACCTTGATGCCGCCCCCGCTGTAGGGGCGTCCGGCGGACGCCCAGCCACATCTACGCCCATCGCCACTGCCGACGACGAAGAGCGCATCAGCACGGTGGGCCTGCGCAAAGCCATCGCCGCGCGTATGCTCAGGGCCGCCACCACCATTCCTCACTTCACCGAATACGCCCAGTTCGATGTCTCCGCGCTCACCGCACTGCGCGAGCGGCTACGCGCCCAGCCCGACTATGCCGATGTCAAGCTCACCTTCCTGCCGTTCTTCGCCCGTGCCCTGGTCGAAGCCATCCGGGCCTATCCCGTCCTCAACTCGCGCTGGGATGACGAAGGCAACGCCATCGTCGTCAAGAAATCCATCTCCGTCGGCATCGCCACCGACACCCCGCGCGGCCTGCTCGTTCCCGTTGTCCACAACGCCCATACGCTGGATTTGCACGCCCTCGCCACCGAAGCCAACCGCCTCATCGGCCTCGCGCGTGACGGCAAGCTCGACGCCAAATCGCTCTCCGGCAGCACCATCACTATCACCAATGTTGGCGCCGCTGGCCCCGTAGATACCGGCGCGCCGCTCATCAACCCACCTGAGGCCTGTGTCGTCGGTTTCGGCGCCATCAAGACCCGCCCCTGGGTCGTTGGCGACCATATTGTGCCGCGTCCCGTCGCCTGGATCTCTATCTCCTGCGATCATCGCATCGTAGATGGCGCGACCGCCGCCCAGTTTATGGGCGCACTGGTCAACCGCCTCGAATCCCCTGACACCCTGCTCTCGTGAGCCTGCGCCCCGTCGCAGTCCGACCTCGCCCCATCGCTCCTGCTCGCTGATGGTACGAGCGGGAGTTGCCGATTCTGCCGATTTTGTGGATACGTGCGGTAGGCTAGAGGGGTGGTGATTGGAGGTTCCCAGTATGAATGCCGGGGGTAATCCCGTGCGGGCGAGGGTAGCGTTGGCAGTGGGAGTTGCCGATTCTGCCGATTTTTGATGGTGGGGTGTGTGGGGCGTGTGCTCTCGGCTATGAATTGCCGGAGGACGGTTGAGGCCAAGGAGGCGGATGATCTGGCGCTGGACGTTGAGGGCGACCCGCAGGTAGGCGTCGGGGTGGCAGGAGAACCTAACTCCCGGCCCCTTCCCTCGCAGGGAAGGGGAGTCAGAAGGGGAGTCAGAAGGGAAGGGAGTTGCCGATTCTGCCGATTTTTCATGAAGGGTGGTGGGGAAGGCTTGGGCGATGAGCGATTGGTGGAGGGTGGCATCGGTGTCGTAGCTGGCCCAGGCGGCGGCGAGGAGTTGGCGCAGCCCTTCGAGGGCGGTGGTGAGCTGGGCGGTGTAGGTATGGAGGGAGTCGGCGCGGATCTCGTCCTGGATGGCGGCGATCCAGGCGCGGATGGTGCGCTGGGGGACGCCGAGTTGTTGTGAGATGGCGGGCGCGCGGAGACCGTGGCAGTGGAGGGCGAAGGCTTGGTCGCGCAGGGGGATGCGGTCGGAGTGTGGCGCGTGGGTGGTTTGGGGTGGAGTTGCCGATTCTGCCGATTTTTCGATGCGTGCGCGGAGGGCAGGCGGGCTTGAAGAGGGAGTTGCCGATTCTGCCGATTTTGCGCGTGCGATGGGCTGGCGAGACGGGTGATCGTTGGGAGTCTCCAGCATGAATGCCTGGGCTAATCCCGTGCGGACGGAGGTGGCGGTAGGCAATGAAGTTGCCAATGCTGCCGATTTTTGCCGGGTGGGAGTGGTACGGTCGGAGGCGGTGATGGCGGCGAGTTCGTCGGCGAGGAGGCTGGCGAAGGTGTCGTGGGCGTCCTGGGCGGCAGGGTCAGAAGGATCGAGGGTGTCGAGGTGGTCAAGGACGGCGGCGAGATGCGGTGGGAGGGTTTGGAAGAAGGCAAAGAGTGTGGCGGGGTCGTTGTGGTCGAGGGCATGGTAAGCGTCGGCGAGCGCGGTGGGAGATGGGGGACGATCCAGGGGCTGATGTTGTGCGGTGAATGAAGGAGGCTCCGCAGGCTGAAGACCTGCGGGTAATCCTGAGCCGACAGATTGCGTAGTGGGTGCGGTGGGTGCGCTGTTGGTTGGGTAGGCGCGGATGGCGGACATGGTTGGAACCTCCTGGTTGGTTGCGAGACGACGATGATAGGTGGCGATATGCGGGCGCACGCCGTGCGCCCCTACGAAGGTAGGCAGACTGGAAGGTCCGGCCCACCGATGGGCCGCCGAGACGGCGGCGGTACAAAAGCAGTGGGCAAAGAGAAAGCGCCGCGCGGTCCCGTGGGGCGTGTAGGTATGCCCAGGGAGAGTGCGCGGCGCCGGATCTACGGCTCACCGTGATTGGTTAGAAGTATAGACCATTTGTTCTATAAATGCAAGGGCGGCGCGAGGAGGCGGCACGAGTAGGACGTGGCAGAAACGCCAGAGGTAATCCCGTGCGAACGAAACAGCCAGTGGGCAAGATAAGCGATAGCGGAAGTTCGTAGCATGAATGCCACGGATAATCCCGTTGCGCGGGGTCAGCCGTTTAGTAACGAGCGATACTCGCGACCAGGATTAGAGCAAACCGCAGAAAGGTGAAACAGGCGGCCAGTGATCAAGTTCGGTCTGGCGCCGCAGCCATCGCAACCCGCCTGCTCAATGTTTCGCAGATTGGCTCTAGCCTCGGCTCTTCAGGCCGAGAATCACCTATGCCCGCGATCTCGTACCGCCATGCGGATGCGTCGTTCTGCCATCGCACCACTCACCACGGCAGATGGAATAGTCCCAGCGCCAGCGGCGCGAAGATCAAGAACGAGAACAGCCCCGCCGCCAGACTGTAGTATGCGAACGGGGTCAGCCGCCCCGTTTCGAAGTACCGCGTCAGGAATCTCACGCTAAAGAGCGCCGCCGCGAACGCCACCACGAATCCGATACCCGCATCCATCAGGATATGCGTCCCCGCGTGCCGCAGCTTCGGAATCTCCAGCAGTGATGCCGCCAGAATCACCGGCGTCGCCAGCAGAAACGTGAAGCGCAGCGCATCCTCATGGCGCAGCTTCGCTTGCAGCGCCGCCACCATCGTGATGCCAGAGCGCGAGATTCCCGGCAGCAGCGCACCCGCCTGCGCGAAGCCGATGAAAAACGCCTGCTTGAAGGTCAGGTCGTCAATCGTATTGAACGCCTGCTCTTGCTTCACACGATCTACGCCCGCAGGCTCCGCGCGCTGCCGCATCCGCTCGCCCAGCAGCAGAATCGCCCCGTTCAGGCAGAGGAATGCAGCAGGCAGCACCGGCCATTGCACCGAAAAGAACACCTTGTCTATCGTCTTCTCTAGCGCTAGCCCCAGGATGCCCACTGGAATCGTCCCCACAATCACCAGCCAGATCGTCCGCCCCTGCGGGTCTACATCCAGCCGCCGCGCCATCAGCGTCTTAAAGAACGCCCGTACCAGCGCCAGCCAGTCGCGCCAGTAGAACACCACCAGCGCCACCGCCGTGCCCAGGTGCAGCGTCACCACAATCGGCAGAAACGTCTCCGACGTGGTGAGGTCGCCCCAGCCCAGCAGCCCCGGAATGATGATCGTATGCCCCAGGCTGCTGATCGGGAACAGTTCCGCCACCCCCTGCAACAGCGCCAGCACGATCACCTGTATCAGCATCTGCATACCCGCCGCCATCCCCTTCACACTGGTGGGGCGCGCATCACGCCCCATCAGTATCGAACACGATCAATCCCGTATGTTCACAACTACCAGATTAGCAGTTGCCGGTGTTCATCTTCGGCACAACATTCGTGTTGAAGTCGTTGAGATCTTTGCCGTAGATAATCTTGCCGCATTTGTCGCTAACGAAGTAGAAATACGGGAACTTGCTAGGCGGTTGCGGCGTTGCGGCAGCGGTGATCTCGCTCAGAATAGGAGCCGCGATAGGTCCAGGCACAAGCCCCTTGTGCGTATAGGTGTTGTATGGATTGTTTGGGGAAATGTTCTTGCCTCCATCGGCCAGATCTTTCCACCAGTGCCCGTCTTGTGGCGCTTTATCTGTATCACGAGCATACTCGACCGATGGATCAGAGCCAAAGAACCCTACCGTATCTCCAGGAGGGGTCTTGCCTGTAGTAACGGCCACCCAATCAAGGAAGCGATTGTGATAGACGTTCGCTACTCCCGTCGCGTCGCTATAGTTGTTGATCTCACGTGCGGTAAGCGATGCAATGATCAGCGTGTCATACAGCCCAACTACATCATCTTTCGTGTTGTAGGCTGCATTCATCGCGTCGAAGATATTCTGGTTGTTGCTGCCAACTGTCACCGCATGCGCACGGCACTGTGTGTGATCTTGCACATATGCGCCAGGCTGGCCGTCTGGGCCAGGGCAGAGTTGCTCGCCAAGCTCGGTGAGCATCGTCTCGATCACCTTCTTCTCGTCGGCCTGGGTGTCCATATAGTAGGTATCGGGATAGAGGTAGCCTTCCAGCGCGTTGTGGACATTCGCGCCCTTCTTCTGCGGCACGAACCAGAACTCCGACGACACTGGCGTCCCATCCATGAAATTGCCGGTCTGCACAATCTTCATGAAGTTATCGGCATTGAAGTTTGGCAGCCCCGTGATGTGAGCGGGATACTGCTCCACGCGCAGCATATCGGGCACGGTCACGATGATGAAGTCCGGCTTGCCATTCTGCAGCGCCGAGATGATCTGGTCCATCGTCATGCCGGCTCGCAGCTTGTACACCCCTTGCTCGATGCCCTGGTCCAGGTGCTTATACCGCGCCAGCAGCCGGAACGCGAGCGCGTTGCGAATCAGCCCAACCTTTTGCAGGTTGTTCGCCACATCCGTCGCCGTATCACCCGAATGCACCTGAAAGTTCACCACCGCGCTCGACCCAGAGATTGCGGGCTGTGTCACGAAGAGCGCCGCCGCCGTGCCACCGAAGCCGCACGCAAACGCCAGCAACGCGAAAATGATCGTCACCACCAGTCCGGTCTTCTTCATCCTCGCCGTCCCCCTCTATTGCATCCCATATCAGCCTATGCTGCATTGTTGGTGTGTATAGAACGGGCGTAAGCCCGCGTCGCCTGTGTGTCGGCCCTTGAGAGCCGCGAGTGCGCCAATCAAGTCGTGCCAGTTTCAACCGATGCCCATCCTAGTATGTGACACGAATGTTAAATTTCCTTCCTATTGCCCATCATCCCCGCCAAATGGGCCACTCACCCGCGCCCCACCCCCACCAGACGCCGCCTGCCACCGCTGGTCCAGATACTCCTGCAGGATGATCGCCGCCGCCGCTGCGTCTATCCGCTCGCGCAACTTCTCTGGCCGCACTCCCGCCGCGCGTAGCTGCTCCTCCGCGCGCACCGTCGAGAGTGTCTCATCCGCGAATTCCAGCGGCACGGCCAGCATCGCGCGCAGTTTCTCCGCGAAACGCTGCACCGACCGCGCTTGCCCGTGCAACTGCCCATCGAAGCTCACCGGCAGCCCCACCACCACCTGCCCCGCGCCTGCCTCCGTCACCATCCGCGCGATAGCCGCCAGCGCCGTCGCATCCGACCGCCGCGTTACCACGCCGCGTGGCGTCGCCAGCAGTTCCGTCTCGTCGCTCACTGCCACGCCGATCCGCGCCTGCCCCACATCCAGCGCCAGGATCACCATACTTGACTTCCTTCTACCGTCGCAAAGGCGCCAGCAACAGCGCCGGATCACCTGCCGCCACGCCTAGATTCCGCTCCAGTGTGGTGAGCGCCAGCGTCACCTGCCCCAGCCAGTGCTGTCGCGCCTCCTTCGGCGCATCTTGCTCGCGCGCCAGCAACGCCAGCAGCGCCAGCGCGATGCCCAGCGGCGCAACCGACGCGAAAATCTCTAGCCGCTGCTGTAACGTCTGGTCGCGCACATCGCGCATCCCGCCACCATAGCTAGCGAGGAAGCGTGCCAACCGCTCTGCATCCAACTGCCCCGCCAGATATGCCAGCACCGCCGCCCGCCCTGTCTCGATAGCTGGATCGCCCAGTCCGAAATCCTGCCAGCCGTCCAGCGTCAGCCGCACGCCCTCCGCGCGCAGTAGCGCGGGCGCTAGATTCCCGTGGCACGGACGCCGCCGGATACCCTGCCAGAGCGTGCGATGCACCTCGATCCGCGCCGTCACGATGGCGTGCAGCCGCTTCAGCGCCTCCATCAGCGGACGATGCTCCGGGTCGCCGTATGCCGCCTGACACGCGATCCACGCCGTCTGATTCCGCTGCCACCAACTTGACGCATCGGGACTCATCGTAGACATCATTGGCACACTCTCCGGTGGCAAATGATGCAGCGACAGCATCAGAAAAAGCCAGCCTTCGATCTCCCCCTCTGTAAAGGGCCGCTCGCCAAGGTACGTCCCTGGGGACTGCTGATAGATCACCAGAGGTCCGCCCAGCGCCTCGCCGGACATATCCGCCAGCAACAACGTCGGCGCCAGCCCCACACCCCCTACCAGCCGCAGCCCCAGCGCCTCACGCCGCGCCGCATCCGCCGCGGACGCATCGTAGCGCTTCACCACGCATACCTCACCACGCATAGATTGCGTCCAAAAGCGCTGTCCGGCGAAATCCGCTGTCTCCTCGCGCACGTTCCACTGCCCGGCGGCGCGCGCTGCCGGGTGCGTCTCCAGAAACTGTTTTACTTGTGCGGCGGAGATCTCCGTCATGTCACATCATCCCGAGCAATAAACTTCACACCACGGCATCATATCAGCTACATCATAGCGAAACCCTTGGTGGGGCGGACATTCCTGCCTGCCACCAATTGCCGCCCTGACGTTACAGTCCCACCGACGTCGCGGACAAACGGAAGGGGCGCGAACGGCGCCCGCGCCCCTCATCTCAGGTGTAGTGTACGACACGAGCGGCTAATTCACCCACTCGTCCGAATTCGCGTCGCGCAGGCGCACCGTCGCATTTGCTGGCCGCGCCGCCCGCTGCTGCATCGTTGTGCCAGTGGCGCCGCTCCGGCTGCGCTCGAAATAGCTCGGCAAGAACAGCACAGCAAAGATGAACACCCCCGCGCCGATGATCACATCTTGCGGATGCAAGAATGGATGACTAATCCTGACCGACTTGCCGATTAGCACCCCCGCTACCGCCAGCAGGCTGACACACCCCGCCAGCACTCGCACCAACGCCACCACTGGCTGCTTCCGCCGCGCCATCGCGATACCCAAATTGACGATGCCCGCGATAATGCCGAGCGTCAGAATGATATACCAGAAGAGATTCACGTATCGCTCCCCTCGCTATTGCTGGCGCGTGATCCGGCTCCCCATCGCTGCCGCGACCCGCTATCTATGGCAATCCCTACCCTGTCTGTACCCTCGCCGCCGAGCAGCCAGGAAAGAGACCATGCGACACGCTCGCGTTTCGCAGTCTACCATACCCCTTCCGCTCTGGTCATCCCGCGCGCCTCCCCGTAGGACTTTTTGACGCATCCACTCAACAGTCCGCTACACCCTCTCCTACTTCTCAATCCCTTCATCGCCTGCTATGATATACTCCATACCAGAACGGCGCTGCGCCGCAGCGCGCCAACCGCACTGCCTGGCGTGGTGCTGTGTCTGTACGGGCAGATGGTGTGTCGTTGATTGGACTTGGCGCGATCTCTCTTGGGCGCACGTTTGGCCTACGCCGATGCGCCTGCCACCCTCCCTCGCCTCGCCATCATATCAGCCTATAATTCCTGTTTTAGGTGACAGCACGGACGAGATAGCGTATCCTGTCTACCGGCGCATACCGCGAGCGAGTGCCCGCCGCGCCGGTCAACTGCGCGCTCGACGAGAGAAGTGTACGTAGCCGTTTCAGATGGGGAGCAGCAGCATGAACAGGAGAGGTTCGTCT
Source organism: Ktedonobacterales bacterium (assembly GCA_030167145.1). GTDB lineage: Bacteria > Chloroflexota > Ktedonobacteria > Ktedonobacterales > JADMIN01 > SMAG-U1939. The sequence goes on from CP126532.1 coordinate 4,900,059, forward strand.
GGCGACTGGGACGACGCCAGAGATTCCTACGGGCCTCGCTCCGCGCGTGGTGGCCCCCAGGATAGCGGGCGACGCCGCAATGATGGCCGTGGCGATGGTCGTGGCCGCTCGCGTCTTAGCAGTTCTCAAGTCGCAGCGGCGCTGCGCGAAGCCCAGCAGTTGCAACAAGAAGGTCAGCTTGGCGACGCCATTCAGATTTGCGAAGAACTTCAAGACAGCGGCGTAGACCGTAGCGATGTGCATTACTTCCTCGGCTGGCTGTACCAGGAAACCGACCGGTGGCACGAGGCCGCGCGCCAATTCGAGACACTCATTGAAGATCCCGAATATGCCCTTTCCTGCTACTACGCGCTCGGCCAGTGCTATCGCGCCCAGGGCGATATTCAGCAGGCTGCGCGCTTCTTCGACGAAGCCGTAGACCGCGTCAACCTCGATGCGCTCACCCGCGACGAAGCCGACCAGTTGATTCAGCTCTGCCAGGAAGCCGCCGAGGCCCATCGCGAGATGAACGACAACGAAGGCGCTGAAACGGTCTACACCGCGCTGCTCGGGTTTCTCCGCAGCCAGGGCTGGCAAGACCGCGTCTCCGAAGTCGAACGCCTCATGCGTGAGACCCTTGGCGCTGCTCCGCCGCCCCGCCGCCGCAAAACCGCCGACGCCTCTCGCCCCGTCGGACGCAACATCCCGCAGCGTGCCACCCTTGGCGCTGGCCCCGGCCGCAGCGGCGTCGCCAACCCTGTGCCTGGTATGAACGGCACCGGCGCAATGCCCATCCCTGGTGGGACCGCTGGGCGCATTCCAGTTCCTGGCGATGTGCTGTCATCCCCACCTGGAATGGGCGCCTTGCCTGATCCCGGCTTCGGGATGCCCGATGGCGGCTCCTTCGGCGCTGGCCAGATGAACGGCGCGGGCATGGGCGGCGCGGCGGCGTATTATTCTTCTTCACTTCCGCCGATGGCCCCCGGCGACCAGCTTGCCGCTCTGCTGCACAACCTCAGTGGCGCGATGAACGGCGCGCGTTCCGCCATCGGCTCGCTGCCAGAGCCGCAGCGCAGCCGCGTCGCCGACGCCGTCCGCAACATCGAAAACTACGTCGCCCACGGCCTGCTTCAGGCTGCCATCGAAGAATGCCTGCGCGTCACTGAACTTGCTCCGCAATATCTTGACGTCCATCTCATGCTTGCCGAAATCTACGTGCGCCAGGGCAAGATGGAGCAGGCAGCCGCCAAGTATGCCGTCCTGGTGGACAGCTATCTGATGCAGAACCGGCTTGATGACGCCATCGCCACCTTCCGACGCATCCTCCAACTTGAGCCAAACAACCTTAACTACCGCGCCAAGCTCATCGAACTGCTTAGCCGCCAGGGCCGCCTCGACGAAGTGCTCGCCGAACGCCTCGCCGCCGCCGATACCTACCTACGCCTCGGCTACACTGACCGCGCCATCCAGGAATACGAGCAGGCGCTGCTCGCCAGCCCTAATAGCATCCAGGTTCGCGTCAACTACGCCCGCGCCCTGATGAAAGCGGGCCGCGCCCCGCAGGCCATCGGCGAATATCAGCGCATCTTGCAGGTTGACCCCAACAACGTCAACGCGCTCTGCCAGTGGCAGATCGGTATGGCCACCGGCATCGGCATCGTTCCCCCCATGGGCGTCAGCATGCCCGGCGCCGTCGCCAGCCGCACCGCTGCCCTCGAAGCTCTCGGCCGTTTACTCCGCGCGCTCCGCGCCACTCAGTTACTCGGCTATGACGAGGTTGTACACGAGTATGCGCAGGCTCTCGAAGCCAACCCCACCAACGTTGACCTGCGCTATGCCCTCGCCACCATCCAGATGAACGCTGGGCGTCACCAGGATGCCGTCACTAGCTTCCAGCAGGCCGCGCTCGGCTCCGGCATGGAAGTTCTCGCTCGCTATGGCGCGGGCCAGTCCTTGCTCCTCGCAGGCGACCCCGTCAGCGCCTCTCAGTCCGTCCGCGAACTAGAAGAAGCCGCCGCCGCCGCCCGCCGCTCCCCACCAGACCCTGCCGTGTGGGCCGCGCGTCCGCGTCTTGAAGGTGAAGAGCATCTCTCCCCCGAAATCGAAGTCGCGCAGTTGCTGGCCAAAGCCTATCAGGCCTCCGGTCAGGTCGCGCAGATGCAATCCATCCAGCAGGTCGTCTCTCAGCAACGCGCCGTCAGCGACGAAGTCTATCAGGCCCTCGCCGCCATTGCCGCACGCCAGCTTGATCCCCAGACCGCGCTTCAGGAATATGGCCAGCTAGCCAAACACTACCGTTCCGCCCGCCAGGTTGAGAGCGCCGTTTCCGTCCTACGCGAGATGGCTCGTCTCTCTCCCGATGACCCTGCTGTTCATAGCGAAATGGCCGACATCCAAGCCTCACGCGGCATGCTCGACGAAGCTCTTGCCGAGATGCGCACCCTCGCCGACATCCACACCCGACGTGGCCAGCTTCGCGAGGCTGCGCAGGTGTACCAGCGCATGGCCGACATCTGCTGGGGCAGCGGCGAGCAGCCCGAGGCGCTCAACCTGCTGCGCCAGGCCATGCAATACTCTACTGATGACATGTCGCTCCGCCAGCAGTTCGTGCAGTACTGCCTCGAAACCGGACGCACCAGCGAAGCTTCCGAGCAGCAGATCGTCATCGCCCGCTTCTACTTTGCCAGTCGCCAGACTAAAGAAGCCGTCGCCGCGCTGCAACAACTCATCGGCATGGAGCCACATAACTACGAGGCCTACGATTTGCTTGGCCAGACCTACTACTCCGTCGGCGAATATGAACAGGCTGCCCGTGTCTATCGCAACCTTGCCAAAGTCAACCCCAACAGCCAGATGGCACGGGCGCGACTCCAAGAATTGCAAAGCGTTCGCGGCCAAATGCGCTAGGGTGTGCTATCCTGGCGGAGAAACCTATCACCTTTCAGCTCGTGACACCACTTCCAGCCTCTTGCCGGATTTGGTATCATAGTCGGGGTAGACGGCTACCACACCTGTTCCAAACTCCTCGCGTATAAAGGGTACTCATGTGTTAGGGCGCATCTTCATCACTGGCGCGCTGAAAAACGGCTCAGCGGATCGCGCGGGCATCTACAAGTCCCTCGTCGAAACCTGTTCGCGCTACTCGCAGCAGATCTACTCCCCACTGGATAGCCTCGCCTTCCAGAACATGCGCACCGACCTCTATCGCTCCATGATCTTCGCCGCCGTTGCACGCGCGAACCTGCTTATCGCCGAATGCAGCGTGCCATCGCTCGACACTGGCATGGAGATCCAGGAAGCCGTACGCATCAACGTCCCCATGATCGTCGTTGCCGAGGCCGGTACAACTATCTCCAAGCTCGTCCAGGGCAGCACCAACATCCGTCAGATCATCTACTACGCCAACCTTGACGATCTCAAATATCCCCTCGCTCAGGAGCTTGAAGACTTCATCGCCGAGCGCGCCTGACAACCGTCCTTAATTTGCCGGCCAGAACTCTAGCACATGCCTGAGTTACCGGAGTTGGTCAGGTCGTTTCCGTAAAGGCATCTCATCATCAAACTGGAGATGTTATGACTCAGACCACCGTACCGCTATTATCTACCTCTCGATCTAGCCGCTTAATGATTGCAAGCGCCGTCTTTGGCTTCACTGCAGCTACGCTGGCGCTTCCGGTCGTGGCCTCAATATGTATCCCTATGTTTGGTGGACCATTTCTTCCCAATAGCGTCGTCAGCTTCTTCCTTCCTTTCACCGATGCGCTCTATCTGCTAGCGCTTCTCAGCTATATCCTGGCGTTGATCTCAGTGATACTCGGTGGGCTTGCGACTGGTCAGGCCAAGCGACAAGGAAGGTGCTTCAGAGGCGCTAGCTTTGCCGGGTTCGTTCTTGGCTCATGCCTTGCTGGTGTGTATAGTATGGCGCTTCTCTGCGGCATTGTGTTTACCATCATGTATTCCAACGCCTACATGTAACGAACCTTTGTATCGTACACTAGAGAATGAAGCGCGCTTTTCTCCCCAGAAGGATACTTCCTATTCATGAGTTGCATCGGCACCGCTGGGCATGTGGACCACGGCAAATCCACCCTCGTCACCGCCCTCACCGGCATTGACCCCGACCGCCTCGCCGAAGAAAAAGCCCGTGGTATGACCATTGACCTCGGCTTCGCCTGGCTCACCCTCCCCAGCGGACGCGAAGCCAGCATCGTAGACGTGCCTGGCCACGAAGCCTTCATCAAGAACATGCTCGCGGGGGTCGGCGGCATAGATGTCGCCTTGCTCGTCGTCGCTGCCGATGAAGGCATCATGCCCCAAACCGACGAGCATCTCACCATTCTCGATCTGTTGCGCGTCCAATCCGGTGTCGTCGCGCTTACCAAATGTGATCTTGTCGAAGACGACTGGCTCGCGCTCGTCCGTGAAGAAATCGCCGAACGCCTTAAATCCACCACGCTGGCCAGCGCCCCCATCATTCCTTGTTCCGCCGTCACTCGCGCTGGACTGCCCGAACTCCTCGCCGCGCTTGACTCCGCGCTCGACGCCGCTCCAGGCCGCCGCGATCTCCAGCGCCCGCGCCTGCCCATTGACCGCGTCTTCACCATCTCTGGCTTCGGCGCCGTCGTCACCGGCACGCTGCAAGATGGCATGCTCCATACTGGCCAGGAAGTGGAGATTGCGCCCCACGCCCGCCGTGCGCGCATTCGCGGCCTGCAAACCCACAAACACACCGTCGCAGCAGGCCTCCCCGGCGGGCGTCTCGCCGTCAACCTCACCGGCGTTGCCACAAGCGACCTCCAGCGCGGTGATGTCCTGGCGCTCCCTGGCACACTCCGCCCCACTTACGCCATTGATGTCCAGCTTGAGCTCGCCGCGAACACTCCCCGTCCCCTCGCTCACAACAGCGAAGTCGAGGTCTTCGCGGGCGCGGCGCAGACCGCCGCACGCGTACTTCTCCTCGACCGCGACGAACTTGCCGCTGGCGCCACCGGTTGGGCGCAGCTTCGCCTCACGCATCCTCTCGCCATTCTGCGCGGCGACCGCTTCATCGTCCGCAGCCCTTCGCCCAGTCTCACCATTGGTGGAGGCGCTATTGTCGAGCCGTTCGCCCGCCGTCACCGTAGACACGATTCAGCCGTGCTCGCTCGCCTCGCCATCCTCGCTCGCGGCGACCCCGAAGATATCCTTCTGACGGCCCTGCGCCCTGATGCCACTCACACCCGCAGCCAATCCACCGCCTACGGCGCGCGTTCCTCTGACGAACTCAGCGCTCTCACGGGCCTTCCGACTGAAGATGTCACCACCGCGCTCGCCGACCTCATCGCGCGCAGTCGCGTCGTGCGGATCGGCAATGTCCTTTATGCCACCGACCAGTGGCAGCGCCTGCAAGATGACGCCGTCGCGCTGCTGGACCGCTACCACCAGCAATATCCCCTCCGCCCTGGCATGCTCCGCGAAGAATGGCGCGCTCGCCTGGGCCTCTCTCCGCGCAACGCCGCCGCCGCGCTCGCCGCTCTCGTCACAGCGGGCCACCTCGCCGACAGCGCTGACGCCGCCACCAGCGTCAGCCTGCCGCAAGGTTCCTCCGTCCGGCTTTCCGGCCACATACCAACCTTCACCCCAGAGCAAGAACACGCCGTCGCCGAGCTGCTCCAGCGCTTTCGTGCCGCCCCTTTTAGTCCGCCCACCCGCAGCGAAGCCGAGCAACTCGTAGGCATAGAGGTCACCGCCGCGTTGATTGAGCGCGGCATACTGCTGAAAATCAGCGACACTCTGCTGCTCGAACCAGCCGCCCGCGATCAAGCCATCCAACGTATCCTCGCTCACTTCGCCACGCACGAAACCCTCACCGTCGCCGAAGCTCGCGACCTTCTTGGCGTTACCCGCAAATATACTCTGCCCATCCTCGAATACTGCGACGATCATCACATCACCCAGCGTCGCGGCGATGACCGCACCCTCGACCCCCGTGCGCCCACCGCTCTCTCCCTCGCCGCCTCGGACGAGTTTCCGCCACAGCATTGACAGCGGCGGCTGGCCTATGATACGATTTTTTCTGCCGCGACGAACACCAACGCCGCGACAGTGGACCCGTAGTGTAGCGGCCTAACACGCCGGCCTGTCACGCCGGAGACCGCGGGTTCGAATCCCGTCGGGTCCGCCCCAAGCAGAAGGCGCAAGTGCGTAACAGACCAACGCCTTGCGCTTTCATCATTATGTGATGCTTCACCTCTTCCCTCTGCTCATGCCACCTGAGCGCAGTGTAATAGCAGTATTCCCACAGTTGGTGGTGGTGTGGCGTACGTAGCAGGGGTTGGAGTGACTGCATGACCAATCCCGGCAATGCTGGCAAATGTCTCGTTACCATCTATGTTCGCGACGATACGCTCACGCGATTGCTCCACGCCTTACCGCTCGACTTCCTCTTGATCAGAAGCCTTGGAGCCTCGCGATGTTCAGATGATGGGCACTATCTGTGCCCGTCCACGCGATCATCACCCCTTGGTTGAACGCGAGTTCCGGCCCACCTAGCGCCGCTTCTGGGAGCACCGTCTTGTTTCCGGTCCATGTCGGGAAGGTCGAGGTCCATTTGACGTTCAGATGGTGAACGCTATCCGTTCCTGTCCAGGCAATCCAGAATTCTGGCCCGCCCTCGCTCTGGAAGTGGAGCATATCAGGGCTGGATGGGCTTGTCTCCGGGAGGCTGTTCCCCACGCCCGACGTAAAGTGAACGCCGTCCGTCGAGGTGGCTTGATCGAGCTTGCTCGTTGGCGTGGCCCAACTCAGCACGATGGTAGTAGTGCTCCCAACGGTGAAGACCGTCAAGGTCGGGCCAGTGCGGGCGCTGAACTGCGTCAGCGTCGTCACCTTGCCTGGCGTCAACGACGGCAACGCAATCGGCAATACATTCAGCGAGTGATTGGCGTCAGTCCCCACCCATGCCAGCAATAGATTCCCATTGAACACTGTGATGGCAGGGCCGGTGAAGCTCGTCTGATTCAGCGTCAGCTTCTTCGGGCTGCCGTATACGTCAAACAACACGTTCAGCTTGTGTGCGGCATCGGTGCCACGCCAGGCGATGGCCACCGCACCGCCAGCCGACGAGGACATCTGCACCACCCCAGGGCGGTTGTCTGAGGTCTCGCCTAGCGTGATCTTGTGGCCGTAGTGCAATCCGTCCGTGCTTGTCATGACGTTCAGGTGGTGGGCAGTATCAGTGCCCGCCCAGGCGATCACCTCGCCAGTGTTGAGTTGGGCGTTGCCATAGAACCCCGGAGCGTTGATGCTGGTCTCATTCAGTGTCACCTTCTGCAGTTCGGACACCGCTGCTGGCCGTGACGCAGCGTGGTGAGCAGCCTTTGCTGGCAAAGCAGTGAGAAAACCTGCAACGAGAATCAGTGCTACAAGGCCACATCCCAGTGCCATGCGCCAGGGGAACTGGTGTCTGCTCATGGTCGTCTCCTTTTCGACAACCGCGAAGCGCTCGCCGTTGAGTACTCCGCCTCATTGCAACACCCCCAGAGAAGCACGCGCACCTCACAGCAGACTCTCAGATGCAGGAATCAACAGCACGGTCTAATCAAAAGAATCCCAAAGATGAGGAAGCTCGTCGAGGGAACCATGAGCGCGGGCGAACCAAGACAATATATCGGCCAACTACATGCTTCACTTGTCCGCAGTAACCATGCCACCCCCTCTACGAATACATGTGCCGCACCAAGCGAGCGTATCTACTCTGGCAGCGGTTCCTGTCTTGGCTGCTCCGCGAACCGCCTATATACCTGAACTGCCGCCACCGCCCCCACAATCGGCCCTGTCAGATACGTCACCAAATATACCAACCAGTCAATCCGCAGACCGAAAAGCGCATCTACAAAATCGGGTCCAAATGCCCGTGCAGGATTCACCGGCGCACCCGTCGCAGGCTCCAGGCAGAGCACAATTGCCCCTAACGCCATTGCGATTGTCAGCGCCGCCCAACCACTCGGCGCACGTGGATCCTCCGCCGTGGCGCTGATCGTCAGCAGGAGAATGAACGCACCCACCGCTTCCACTGCCCACCCCTGCCAGATGCTTGTACCCACCGAAAGCCGCACCGCTCCCAGCCGTCCCACCGTCACGCCCTCATGCCCGAATAGCACCAGCACCGCCGCTACTCCCAGAATCGCTCCCGCATATTGCGCCGCGATATACGGAAGCACGTGCCCGCGTGGAAACCGCCCACCGCTCGCCAGCCCTAACGTTACCGCCGGATTCAGCACCGCCCCTGAAACCTTTCCCACGACCATCAAAATTACACACAGCGAAAAACTATCCACGAGGGCTAGAAATACCACCCCGGCTGGCGATTCCCCTTGATGTGCCGCATGATCCAGTAACCGCGCCCCTGTCGCCGCCCCTGCGTGAAATAGCACCAGAAGGAATGTGCCGAGCAGTTCCCCCACCAACCGCCGCCGCATTCCCATCTCCGGCTCTGGGGTCGTCGGCTGCCTCGCTACCGTGCCCCGCCACACGAGCTGCTCCGCTCTCACCGCGCTGCCCCTCCCCGCCTTCTCGCTTGCTGTACAACCCACCGGCCCTGCCCTAGCATACATCATTACATCTCAATCTCAGCTTACTCCACAAGCCACGAATGGACCATCCTCCCGCCAACCGCGCCGCCTCACCCATCCTTAGGGCACGCGCCGAGCGCATCAGCCTCACACGCTTCTCCGGCAAGCGTTACCAACCGTGGTTGTTCGCTCGCCTCATCCACACATCGCCCCCGCGCGTATCTCCCCGCCTCACGCGATTCCCTTGACCTGGATGGTCCCGCGCTCGTGCTCCGGCCATTGATCGCCGAGAGCGTCGCGCTGTCACTTCTCCATCGCGAAATCCGCTAGCGTTTTCGGCGTGGCCCCAGCCGCCAGCATCTCATCCACCGCGCGCTGCCCATCACCTGCCGTTACCTCCACCGCCCGGATCGCATCCGTCAGCAGCGACACATCCAGTCCCGCGCGCCGCGCGTCCAGTACCGTCGCGCGCACGCAATAATCTGTCGCGAGTCCACCAACATGCACATGCGAAATGTTCGCCGCGCGCAACACATCCAGTAATGTCTGCCCCTCAGCAGACATGCCCTCGAACATCGAGTAGCCATCGTCCACACCGCTCATGCCCTTCGTAAAAATCACCGTCTCCGGTGGCAGCCGCAGATCTGGATGAAACTCTGCTCCACGCGTCCCCTGCACGCAATGCTCTGGCCACGGCCCTCCGCGCGTCGTGAAATGAACCGTCTCCGGCGGATGCCAGTCGCGGCTGGCAAAAATCGGCATCCCAGCCGCCCGCGCCCGCGCGATGTACGCATTCAGCACTGGCATCACCACATGCCCCTCTGGAACCGCGAGCGCGCCACCAGGACAAAAGTCGTTCTGCGCATCAACGATCAGTAGCGCCTCCGTTGCCATAGCGCTCACCTCCATCTCGTGCGCCTACGTGCTCACCTTCGGATTGAAGCGAAACAACTGCGCTGGGCGATGCTGGCCCGTCATCTTCGTATGCTGCGTCGGCTCAACGATCCGCATCAGCAACAGCTTCTTGCGAAAATTTCGCTTATCCAACGGGCGATTCAGAATTGCCTCGTAGACTTCCTGCAACTCGCTCAGCGTAAACTCTGTGCCCAGCAGTTGAAAACCAATCGTCGTATATTCCAGCTTTCCCCGCAGCCGCAGCAGCGTATAGCGCAAAATATCGGCATGGTCGAACGCCAGTGGTGGCAAGTCATACGCCGACCACAACCGTGCCGCCTCGTCGTGTATCGCCAGCTCATCAGCGCGAATCAGCGCATAGTAGACCACCGTAATCACCCGCATCCGTGGGTCACGATGCGGATCGCCGAAGGTATACAACTGTTCCAGATACATGTCCCGTGCGCCGGTCTCCTCTTCCAGCTTGCGCTTGGCCGCATCTTCCAGAGATTCATCGCTGCGCACAAAGCCACCAGGGATACCCCACATACCTTCGTAGGGCGCTCGGCTTCGCTTCACCAGCGCCACCTCCAGCCGCCGCTCGCGCACCGTTAGAATCACTACATTCACGGCCACGGCAGGCCGGTCCTGCGCCATGGCTGTGGGTCTTGGCGCTGGCGCCGTATCTGTGGCTGGGGTTGGCGCGGGCGATGTGTCGGTGCTGCGCGTCACGGGTTCCACTCCTCGCCGCTGCTTCTCGCGGAGAACGCATGCCCTCCGCTACTCAACGTATCCCTATCCGAACAGGCTTGTCAACCTATGCTCGTGCCATCCATATCCCGTGCGCTAGCCACTCATCACCATCGCTTGACCCACTACCCGACAGTGTGCGACACTGCGCCCGGCTTTGCGTGTACCTGATCTTCATCTCGTTGTACTGCCCGCACCAGCGGGCAGCAGTGACATACGCTACGGGAGAAACCTATGGCAGACGAAACACAAGCGCCGCGCGGATTGCCAATGGCCGGAGTTCCTCAGCCCTCGCGCGCAGAGGTGCTATCCCTGCCCAATGTGCATATCTCGCAGCACCCAGTCATCGCCCATATGATGGGTATGCTGCGCGACCGCACTACACCGCACCCAGAGTTCTACAAGCTGGTGCGCGAGATGGGCACCTTGCTCGCCTACGAAGCTACCTCAGATCTTCTCACCGTCGAAACTACCGTCACCACCCCGCTCGAAACCACCACTGCGCGCAAGCTCGCGGGCGGCGTGGGCATCGTGCCGATCCTGCGCGCTGGTCTGGGGCTGGCCGACGGTTTCCGACAAGTGCTGCCCGATGCCCAGGTCTGGCATCTGGGCCTGCGGCGTGACGAGCATACCCTGGAGCCAATCGAGTACTATAATCAGTTGGCGCGCGCCAACAACCTCCAGGTATGCTTCTCAGTAGATCCCATGCTCGCGACGGGTGGCTCGGCGATAGACGCGCTCAACATCCTGAAGCGTTACCGCGTACCGCACCTGCGTTATGTCGGCTTGATCGGCGCGCCCTACGGGCTAAAGAAGCTGCGCGAGGCGCACCCCGACGTGCCAATCTATCTGGCCGCGCTCGATGAGCGGCTTGATGATCGCGGGTACATCTGCCCCGGCCTGGGTGATGCGGGCGACCGGCAATTCGGCACCCTGTAAGCCACACCGCACCGTCCACCCGCGACGGCAAACAACCCCTACTAGGAGCGACTTTTCGCTGTGTCCAGTCTTACACCCGATCCCGAACACCCCAATATGTCCGACCTAGCCGATTCCTCCGGTTCTTCTGAGTCAGGCGCGACCCAGCTACCCGCCCCGCTGACCCAGGGATCGAGCGGCTCAGGAGCATCCACGCCACCAGACCCCTACGAGGGCGCGGTGCCGCCTGGTTATGACTGGCCCACCCACGGTGGCTATCTCGGCTGTCTCCTGAGCCTCATGGCCTCATGCCTGATCGGCGGCTTCCTCGGTTCCACGCTCTTTGCCGCGCTCAGCTACCACCAGATTCTTCCCCAGCCCGTCACCATTACTCTGACGGTGGCTGTTTACCTTGTCATCATCGTCGGACTGGGCCGGTTAGGTTGGGTGCTTGGGCGTCGCTTCTACCGCCAGTACACCCCGCCAGACGTACAGACTTGGGGCGAACACGACGACTACACCCCGGAAGGCGCCGAACCGCCCTATGTCGTCAGCGTGCATGAGCATGCTTCAGACGAACACGGTGACGATACTGACGATGCTGGGGAGGACAGTAACGGCGATCACGAAAGCCTTGGTGACACTGCCGATACTCAGAGTGTCCCAACGCTCAATGAGGCCACCCCAGCCAACACCGAAGGGGGATAGGGGCACGGACTGTTACTAGTGCAAATCAGCCGTTCAAAAGCACAGCTATGGCACTGCGACCAGAGAATCGCGCATGGACAAGAGTTCGCGCCGGTGTTGAGTCACCAGCCGTTCGAGCATCGCTTCGCCGGTGGGTGTCAGATGGATGAAGACCTGGCGACGGTCATGCACCCCCGGCTCGCGCCGCACCAATCCCTGGGCTTCCGTGCGATCAATCAGCCCCACCATGCTATGCTGGCGCATCTGCAAGCGCTCGGCCAGTTCTGAGACCGTGGCGTAGTCCCGTCCAGGGAAACCTTTGATCGCTAGCAAAAGCTGGTGTTGTTGTGGCGTGATGCCTTCCTGTCGCGCCGCCTGTTCACTGAAGCGCACGAAGCGACGAATGGTGTAGCGAAATGCCGCGATAGCCTCGTATTCCGGCTTGCTGATAGAGGGAGCCGCGGAGCCAGATGGCATTGGTGGCAATGCCGAAGCCAATTTTCGATTCATAGGAGACGACCTCGAAGTTTACTTTCCCAGCGCAATGAAAACCGCGCCTGCGGCACTCAACAGGCTTCCCGCCAGACACAGTAGGCCCCAGACGATCCGACCGGTGCGCGCCTGCCGCGCTGGCGCTGGCACGCCGTATTGCGGCACGCCATATGTCGGGGTCATGTACGGCACGCCACCCTGATAGGGCGGCGTTGCGGGTGGGGGCACAAATGCTTCGGTTGGCGCGTCGCCATCTCCTGGCAGCCATCCATTCGATGTACCACCATAGTAGCGCGGCTGCGCGCCTGATGCGGGCATGTTCCTTGTCGGGCCAACGTAATTCATTCCGCCAGCATCGAGTCCTGAACCCAGTGGGGTGCCACACTGGCCGCAGAACACTTCACCAGGGGCCACCCGTGCGCCGCACGCGCCGCAGAAGCGGACGGGTGTGTTACTTCCAGTGCGCTGTGGCGCGGCGCTCGATGCCTGTGTTCCCGCGCCATACTGAGGCGCGTGCGTGGCGCGCGGCGCGGCTGCCTGGCTGGGCGGGGTGCGCACTTCAGCGCGATACGCGGCATCAGCGGCGCGGGTCGCACCGAGCGAAGGCGCGTCGTCTTCCTCCTCGGCGTAGATGCCCTCAGCGGCGTGCCAGCCACAATTCTGGCAGATACCGCGCGCATCCACTGCGTCTGCGCCGCATCGTTCGCATGTCTGCATATCGTCCTCTCCTCGCCGCCGGCTATCGGTTGCCGCGCCGTAACGCTATCCCCTCATCATGCAGTATAGCGCCCCTTGGGCGCACTCGCAACGCCACCGGACAGAAGAACCGGACAGAAGAACGGAGAATCCTCGCCCGACACCCAACATACCGTTTTGGTTCATTCTTTGGCATATTGCTCCTTTTGGGATATACCTTGCGATAGGGTTGTTCGTATCACCCATACAGGGCGCGCACAGTTCCCTTGCGAAACCTGCGAAACCTTGCGAACATGCGCGCTCTACAGTGATGGTGGCGAAATTGCAGCTTGTTGGGATGGAGCTAGCGTGATGAAGGATGCTGGTAATTTCAACGATGACTCAACCGCATGGGGCACTCAGGCGCGGCCACTTGGCGCGCGCGGCGTGCCTGGGCCAGAGAATCCTACCCCTCCGCCCACTCTGCCGCTGGGTCATCCCGATGCGCCCACCCTGCCAGGGCGCGCTATCCGCCGCGATGCTCCCCAACCATCTCCTTCGTCGCCGTTGCCACCACTCGCGCCTATGACCAGACCAGTTGCGCCTGCGCGCTCGCCTATGCCCATGCAAGTGGCCCAGGGCGCGCGTCCGCTTGCGCCCGCTGTGCCTGGCGCTAAGCCAGTTCGCCGCAAGCGTCACATCGTGCGGTATTCGATTCTGGCGACGCTGGCCGCCCTGCTGATTGTCAGCATTCTTGGTCTGCATCGCGTCGCCGATTTCGGCAGCGCCATATCCACACAATCGCCCTTTAGCTCGCAGACCGGCTATCTGACTGGACTGGGGCGTGTCAATCTGCTGGTCATGGGCTATGGTGGCGGCAACCACGATGGCGCGTATCTGACCGATAGTTTGCTCGTCATTAGTCTGAATCCACATGACAACGCCACTACTCTGATTTCCGTGCCACGTGACCTGTGGGTGCAGGTGCCGCCTGGTTCGGGCCAATACGCCAAAATCAATACCGCCTACGAAAACGGCTACTATAATGGCTACAATGGACAGGCCGCGGGGCGTGTCGCGGGGGGGGCCGAGGCCGCCGAAAAAGTCTCCGAGGCGTTGGGCATGGATGTTTCATACTGGCTAACCATAGACTTCTCTGGCTTCCGCGAGCTTGTAGATACCCTCGGCGGCGTGGACATCACCGTACCAACCGGCTTCACCGCTAGATACCCGCGCAATGACGATCCAAAGATTGATCCTGGTTGGAAGATCATCACATTCAAGGCGGGCGCGCAACATATGAATGGCGAACAGGCCATTGAGTACGCCCGTGCGCGGTATGTGCTTCAGCCCGCCAGCGAAGGCACTGACTTCGCCCGCTCAGTGCGCCAGCAATTGCTGCTGCGCGCCATCCTGAGCCGCGCGCGCTCGGTGAGCGCCTGGCCGCGCCTGCTGAACGCGGCGACCGCGTTGGAACATTCGCTCTATACCAACCTCTCGCTGGCCGACCTAACGCTCTTCAGCCAGAAGCTCGACTTGAATCATGCGGGGCGTATTGGCCTGTCAAATCAGAATGTGCTGGTAGATGCGCAGTCCAGCGACGGGCAGGATATCCTTCTGCCCACCAACAATGACTGGGATGCGGTGAAGCAATACGTGTCCCAGAACTTGAAGTCGTGACAGGAATCCGCGCTATCATCCGTACATCATCATCCAGACTAACAGGCCAGGGTAACGCGCGGGCCACATAGCGCTGGCGCAGCAGGAGAACCTATGCGAACGGACCACTCTGAGCGCCTCTATGCTGAGGCTTGCGCCGTTATACCCGGTGGAGTGAACAGCCCCGTGCGTGCCTTCAAGGCGGTTGGGGGCAATCCGCTCTTCATCGAGCGTGGCGAAGGCGCATATCTCTTCGACGCCGACGGCAATCGCTACATAGATTACGTGGGTTCCTGGGGGCCGCTCATTCTCGGTCATGCCGATCCGCGTGTCATCGCCGCTATCACCGAAACCGCCCAACGTGGCACGAGTTTCGGCGCGCCAACCGAGGCGGAGGTGCGGCTGGCGGAGCTGGTCGTTCAGGCGGTGCCTAGCATCGAGATGGTGCGTTTCGTCAATTCGGGCACCGAAGCCACGATGAGCGCTCTGCGGCTAGCGCGGGCTTATACTGGCCGCAGCAAAATCATCAAGTTCGCGGGCGGTTACCACGGCCACGCGGATATGCTGTTGGTGGCGGCTGGCTCCGGAGCGTTAACACTTGGCATGCCCGATAGCCCTGGAGTCCCGCCAGCCGCGACGGCCGAGACACTGGTTGCGCCGTATAACGATGTGGCGGCGGTGCGCGATCTCTTCGCGCGTTTCCCCACTGAAATTGCTGCGGTGATTGTCGAGCCGGTCGCGGGGAATATGGGCTGTGTGCCGCCAGCGGCGGGGTTTCTGGCGGGGCTACGCGAGGTCACACGCGAGTATGGGGCGGTGCTGATCTTCGATGAAGTGATGACCGGCTTCCGAGTGGCGTATGGCGGCGCGCAAACGCTCTATGGCATCACGCCCGATCTGACCTGCCTCGGCAAGATTGTCGGCGGCGGGTTGCCGGCGGCGGCGTATGGTGGCAAACGCGAACTGCTGACGATGATCGCGCCGTCGGGTCCAGTCTATCAGGCTGGCACGCTCTCTGGTAATCCACTGGCGATGGCGGCGGGCGCGGCGCAACTCGAAGCATTGCGCCAGCCGGGGGCGTATGAGCGGCTTGAGCAGCTTGCGGAAACGCTCGAAGGCGGATTGCGCGCGGCGGCGCAATCCGCGGGTGTGCCGCTCTATCTGACGCGCGTTGGTTCGATGTTCTGCGCCTTCTTCACCGAAGGACCAGTCTCCGATGAGACATCGGCGAAGCGCTCTGATGCCGCGGCATTCGCCACCTACTTCCGCGCGATGCTGGAACGCGGCGTGTATCTCGCGCCCGCGCAATTCGAGGCGGGCTTCCTCTCGCTGGCTCATACTGACGCCGACATCGCACATACCATCGAAGCGGCGCAGGTGGCCCTTCGAGAAGTGGCGGCGCGGCATCCTCATTGATGCCGCCCGCCATCCACCACCACCAGCAACAAAGGGATGCGTGCATCCTTGCACAGGCGCTCTCCGTACGCCTCAAAAGGACTCCCTTACCGAGACATCCCATCGCCTGGCCTCGTGCCAGATCACGTGCGGCGCTATCCACCGCGATCTAGCATCCATACGCCAGTCGAGAGCCGCAAAAGGCACGCGGCAAATTCTGGCAGCGAAGCTGACAATATCCCATCAATGGCGCTCACGTCGTGTTCAGGTAAGCCATACTCGGCGAGCGTGTCCACCGGATCGGCTAGCAGTCGTGCGCGAAATGCCCGCTCGACGATGGCCCGCGCAAGGGCATGTTCCCAATCATCACGTGACATAGCGCCCTTCCAGCCCCCTGGTGCGTGCGATTCAGCGCCCCGAACCGGCATTTTCGCTCAGCATGCATGCCCAAACGCGTCAGGGAATGGGCGGTCCTCCTCCTCCCATTTGAGCTATCACAGATGCCAGCACGTGGGTGCCTGTGGTGGCCAGCACCACCAGCAGCGCACCTCCAGCACCTATCAGCGCCGCGATGGCTTTCTCGCGGTAGCGTGCATGCCCGGCTTTCTCGGTCGAACGGACATCGGACTGGACCTCAACTGTGGTGGGTATCTGACGCATGCTCGCGCTCCCCTCCAGCGCCACCCGGCCACCGGACGCTACCGTTCTGCATCTTTCAGCGGGTCAGTATGTTTGTGGTCGCGTGTCACTGGAAGACAGAGTACGCAATCCACCGTTGCCACAGCGTTAACACTTGAGCGCGCCAGGTACGCACCTGAGGGTGTCTGACGGCGTTGAACGCTGATATCGAGCGTGGTATACTCTAAACGTTGCGGCTGATGTTGCCAGCTACCACTTCCCCCTCATCCCTCCGAGTCTGTGGTACCCGCGAGAGTGCGAAGGCGCCGGAAGCAGTATTCGTTTCGGCAAGCGTCAAGTTCTGTGGGGCGACGAATGTCCTGGAAAATTGTGATCGAGCGCGGAAACCTCGGATTCAGCGCGGCGCACTTCATCACTATGCACGGCGGCTGCGAGCCGTTGCACGGCCACAACTACGGTGTGCAGGTCGAGATCTCTGGCGCCCTCACCGCCGACAGCTTCATCTTCGACTTCATCACGCTCAAGAACATTGTACGTTCACTTTGTAAGGAGTGGGACCATTGTGTGCTGCTGCCACTACACAACCCACACCTGCGACTGGTTGAGCGGCAAGACGCCTGGGAAGTGGAGTACGATGCGCGCAACCATTATGTGTTAGCGAAGGTTGCGGTAACGATGCTTGAGGTGGATAATGTGACGACCGAACGCTTGGCCGAGTTGCTTGCGCGGCGCATCGCGGTGGCATTGCGCAGCCATGAGGACACGGGCATGGTAAAGCGCATCACCGTCGGTATCCAGGAAACTGAGATGCAGACCGCATTCTTTTCGCTTGATTTTCGCGAGGCGAGCGGCGACTTGGCCAAAATGGACCAAAAGACCTAGTTCCTATGTCACGAACCAATGCCGCTGTTGTGCGTTGTTCTCTAGTAGCGGATGCTTGAAAGGGGTTGGCGCTCCTTTTGGCACTAATATTTCATCACAACCGATATACCGGCGCGCAAAGCTGTTAGTGGCTATGTGCGCGCCCTAGCGAGGCTCAATGTCTGTAGCCTCATTTACAGCCGTTGCCGGCTGGGAGCAATGGTGCTCCACCCAGGCCAGCGCTGGCGTCAATTCAGGAGGATGTACTTCCGTGGCAATCAAAGAACCTGAGGTGCTCAATCCGTTTGAGGTAGCAGTCGCGCAATTCGATGTCGCCGCAGACCGCCTTAAGTTGGGGCAAGACCTGCGCGCGATTCTGCGCATGCCTAAACGCGAGGTGTCCGTTAATTTCCCCGTGAAGATGGACGATGGCAGTGTCAGGATGTTTACCGGCTACCGGGTCCAGCACAATGTTCACCGTGGCCCATCGAAGGGTGGTATCCGCTACGACCTGCATGTGTCGCTCGATGAAGTGCGCGCACTGGCGATGTGGATGACCTGGAAGTGCGCCGTCGTGAACATTCCCTTTGGCGGAGCCAAGGGAGGGGTGATTGTAGACCCGCACGATCTCACGATTGGTGAGCTTGAGCGCATGACTCGCCGCTACGCCACGGAGATTGCCAGCGTCATCGGTCCCGAAAGCGACATTCCCGCGCCCGACGTGAATACCAATCCTCAGGTGATGGCCTGGATCATGGATACCTACTCCATGCACCACGGCTATTCGATTCCCGCCGTCGTCACCGGCAAGCCCCTCGCCGTTGGTGGCAGCGAAGGCCGTATGGAGGCCACAGGACGTGGCGTGGCGATTACCACGCGCGAAGCCTGCCATGCGCTCGGCATGCCGTTCGAGGGCGCGCGTGTCGTGATCCAGGGCTTCGGCAATGTCGGCTCCATCTCCGCACGCATATTACACGAGATGGGCTGCAAGATCATCGGCCTCAGCGATATCTTTGGCGCTGTCTATAACGAAAGCGGCATTGATGTGAACCTCGCTCTGGCGCATCTGAAGGATCACGGTAGGCTCAGCGGGCTGTCCGGCACCACCCCAATAGATGGCAATGATCTGCTGGAACTTCCGTGCGACATCCTGATCCCCGCTGCGCTGGAAGGGCAGCTTACCCAGGCCAATGCCGACCGCATCCAGGCCAAACTCATCGTCGAAGCGGCCAACGGTCCGACGACTACCGAAGCCGACGAGATCTTCCACGAGCGTGGCATTCCCGTTGTACCCGATATTCTTGCTAATGCCGGTGGAGTGACGGTCAGTTATTTTGAGTGGGCGCAGAATCTGCAACACCTCTCCTGGGCGGAGAGCGAGGTCAACGCCCGCCTGGAACAGATCATGGTGCGCAGCTTCAACGCCGTAAATGATATACGCAAAGAGAAGGCGTGCGATTTCCGTCTCGGCGCGTACCTGCTCTCGGTGAGCCGTGTCGCCGAAGCGGCTAAGGTGCGCGGCATCTATCCGTAGACGCTGCCGCTGGGCGCATATAGTCCGCAACAGAAATTGGCGCTCCCGATGAAGGGAGCGCCAATTCTTCTACATATTTCACTGTACACGCAATTCAGATTCATGAGGGCATGGGCGGAAGGCGTGGGGCGAGGAATGGAAACTGCCGCAGGGTCTCACAACGCTATGTCAGCGTCGCAGCGACTAAAGGGTATTCGCACTGCTATGGCCTATGGACTTATGGGCGGTATAGCCGCAAGTTTGATTGGCATGGCGCAACTTGCGAAAAGCGTCCGAGATTTTTTGGCTCGTCAGGCCTACTATGAAGCCGTGTGGGCGAAGTATCCGAATAGTTACCATGATGCGACGAATCTGGTGCGCGGGGGAGAGTGGAGCTTTCTTGGCACTGGTTTGGTTGGATTTGGCGCTACACTGCTTCTCTATTTCATCACGTCAATGTTCGTGGCGAAAATCATGCATGGCCAGCATCAGGCGGTTATGGCCGCGATCCTCGCATGGCTTATAAGCTCAATATTCTATATGGCTGGGAGTGGTGTACTCGCATCACAAGGGCTACATCCATTCGCGATTTACGACACAAATTCGGTCGCCAATATCACCAGCATGAATATGGCGTGTCTCATAGCCGCTTGTACGCCAGTTGTCCTCGTGAGCCTTCTGGGCGCAAGGACTGGACTCTGGCTGAGACAGTGGCGAGAATGAGGAATGCTCTTATAGCACCGCGAGCATGGGGCGGATGTCGAAGCGCAGTTTGGCGTGGGCGGAGCGGAGAGCGGCTTCGGCGGTGGCGGGGTCTGCGGCGCGGGCGAAGATGAAGCCCAGGTAGCTGCTGCCCTCTGGCAGGGCGAGGATGGGATTGTTGAGCTTGGCGCTGATCTCTATACCTTCGATATGGGGCACGGCGCGGGCCTCGTCTTCGCCGTGGACCGCCTTGAGCAGGCCGCTCTTGGGGATAGGAATCATCATCACACCTGCCGCCTGCCCCGTGCGGTCGAACGAGGGGATGGCGAAGTTGAGCGCGTGACGCAGGATGATCTCTTCCAGGCACATACCAGAGCCGAATTCGAGGATGGTGGAGCAGAGGCCGCCGATGGAGCGCCCAGCTATCTCCAGCATCCACGGGCCGCGCGCGTTGACGCGCAACTCCGCATGCACGGGGCCGTCGCGCAGGCCAATGGCTGCCGCTGCCCGTGCCGCGCAGTCCGCGATGGCTTGCTGGGTGGCATGGGAGAGGCGCGAGGGCGTGACGTAGATCGTCTCCTCGAAGAATGGACCGTCGAGCGGGTCGGGCTTGTCGAAGAGCGCGAGCACGTGCAGCGCGCCGTCGGTGAGCAGCCCTTCGAGCGCAACCTCGCCGCCAGGGATGAAGTCTTCGACCAGGATGTCGGTGGTCTCCGGTGGGTAGCCATCGCTAAGCAGAATGCGCTTCAGCCGCGCGAACGCAACAGCGAAATCAGCGGGGGTATCGGCGCGAATCACGCCGCGACTGCCGGAGAGCCGCAGCGGCTTGACGACGCAGGGATATCCAACTTGCTCGGCAATCTCATGGAGGTCAGACATGAGTGGGAAGCGGCGAAAGACCGGCGAAGATACGCCATGCTCGGCGAAGAGCGCGCGCATGCTGCCCTTGTCGCGCGCAGCCTCGGCGGCGGCGATGGGATTATGCGGCAGACCAAGCGCGGCGGCGGCGCGGGTGGCGAGAATGGTGGCGCTGTCGTCCACGGCGACAATGGCGTCCACGGGATGCGCAGCGGCGTAGGCGACGATGCGGGGGAGCGCGGCATCAACGTCGGTGAAGTCTACCGCCAGCGGGACATCCCACCATTCGTCGAGACCGGCGGGCACGTCAATGCACTTGACGACCTCCACATCCAGATGCGCCGCCGCTTCGAGGAATGCGCCCGCCCGATAGGTGTTGGGCGAGAGCAGCAACAACAACCGCTTGCGCCGCGCTTCTATGTTGCTCATGGGTTTATGCTCCGGCACGCCGTCCTATGACTGATTCACCTGGCCACATAATACGTTATCTGCGGCAAAGGTTAGCGAGAGCCACCACGTCTTGGCGTCCAGCGCCTTGAAGGCGGTAGCGTGGTTCTGGTTGACGCTGCCGCTGGCCACAACGGGACCAGAGCAGTTGCCGGTGTGGACCGCCCAACTGGTGGGCTGGGCGCTGGCGAGGCCGGGGCCGCTGAACGTGATGTGGGTGGCGAGTATGGGGTCTTGCAGCGCGTTGCCGATGGCGATGCTATTGTTCGCTGGCGGATAAAGATCGAAATATTGCCGCCGTTCGGAGAGCGGGCTGCCGCACGCGGCCACGGGCGCGTTGGGGTCATTGGCCTGCGATTGTACAGTGATGTACCACTGCGCGCCAGGGGCGACATCCACATCCGTGCCGCCTGCGGGGTCCGGCGCGGTCGTCACAGCGTTGACTTCGGAGTTGACCGGCTTGACGCCTGGAGTAGTGCTTGCGCCAACTGGCGCGTTGCCATCGGAGAGCGGGGCGACGACGGGGCCAAAGCAACTGCCCTGGCGCAACTGCGCGGGGGTCTGCGTGCCGGTCAGTGGCAGAGGTTGGCCCTTGAAGTAAACCGCGACGTGCGTCGCGTAGGCAGGCGTGAGACTGGCGGTGATGGTGACACCTGGATCTGCGGCGTTTGTCAGGGTGGCGCGCGCAGATTTGCCCAGCGGTGGGGCATAGCCTTGCGTACCACAGGCGGTCAGCATCAGCGCAAGGCAGACAGCACCGAAAAGAGTATAAGAACGCAATCGCATAGAACGGTGTTCCTCGAAATCAGGTTGCTTGTGTCGCGCGTTACCCTGCTGCTGTTGGTTCCGGCGCTGGGGCCAGAGTGCATACGGCAGCGGCCAGCGCCGCGGCGTCACGCGCGAAGACGACGCGGCCGGGCGCACGCGCGATGAAGTCCTCGATGGTGACATCGTCCAGGAAGCGTTTCCCGGCATTATCAAGCATAACGCGGGGGAGCAGCAGCAGGTCGTCGGGGGTAAAATCGGGGCAGGAGCGAGCGATTTCGTCCAGCACATCCTGGCCACAGAGGAGTCCGGCAGCGGTGACGATGGGGCCGAAGAAGACGTTGGTGACGGGCAGCACGCGCACGTCCAGCCCGGCGATGGCGCGCAGGTCGCGGGCAAGTTTGGTGATGATGGGCGCGGCCATGGCGCTGGTGAGGATAGCCACTTTGCGCGGCTGTTCGAGGGCGGTGGGCAGGGTGCGCTTTGCCACACGCCAGTCTTCCACCAGCTTGCGTGTCATGCCGACGCCGTTTTCTATCTGGGCGTAGTCGCCGTAGTGGCGGGCAGGTGGGAACGGCTGGTTTGTGTTGTAGTACCACTCGTCGGAGAGATAGACGAAGGGCAACCCATGCGCCCCTGGCTCGGTTGCGAACTGTCGCTGCCAGCGTTCAACGCGCGCCATCACATCGCGCGCTTCGTCCAGCCGGAACGGGCGCATCGGCGGAAGCTCACCTGTCTTGAGCAGATTGTTGTATTTGGTGAGGCCGACCGGCACCACGGAGATGGATTCGACGATGGGCCGCAAGGCGGTGAGGTCGCGTATACTGCGTTCTAGCTCATCGCCATCGTTGATGCCAGGGCAGAGCACAAGCTGCGTGTGGCAGGTGATGCCCAGGCTGCCGATACGCTGAATCTGCGCGAGGATGTCGCCCGCGCGTGGGCCATCCACCATCTTGCGCCGCAAGTCGGGGTTGGTGGTATGCACGGAGACGTAGAGCGGGCTGAGACGTTGTTCTTCGAGCCGCTTCCAGTCAAGCTCTTTGAGGTTGGTGAGGGTGACAAAGTTGCCGAACATGAAACTGTAGCGGTAGTCGTCATCTTTGACGTAGAGCGTATCGCGCATGCCGAGCGGTAGCCCGCGCTGCGGCTGATTGCGCTTTGGCAGGCCATCTATAAAGCAGAAGATGCACTTGTTGGCGCAGATGCGGATGAAAGGCGCTGGCTCCTCGCCGAAACGAATGCCCATTTCGGCGCCTGGCTCTTTTGCCACGAGCACGTCTATCGCACGTCCATTACGCTCGATGCCCAGCAGCACCTCTTCGTCGGAGGCGTAGAACTGATAGTCCACGAGATCGCGTATGGGATTGCCATTGATGGTTTTAAGGAGATCTCCCGATTGAATGCCAGCGAGGTCGGCTGCGCTCTCTGGCACTACCTCGCGGACCCATCCATAGAGTTTCGGCATGGCGTGGCTGTCGCTCGATTCGATACTAATGTAAGTGGATAACCTTTGAAGTATAGGCAAGGACCGCCACATTCGTCAACCAGCGTAGCGCACATGCGCCGGGTGCTTATTGCTGCGCCGCGCGTGTGACGAACGCCACCAAGCTCGCCAGCAGATCGCGCGCCTCATGCGCCTCGTCAGCCGTGCCGGCGGCGGCGTCCAGCGCGGCCAGGGCGGCGTCGCCTTCGCGCTGAAGTGCCTTGCGCACTCGGTTACGCGCGCCGGTGCGCTCAAGGACCGCCAGGACGTTAGCCACGTCAGCATCAGTGGCAACCTCTGAGGCGCTATAGAACGCGAGCAGCAGGTCGCGGTCAGCGGCGTTCGCGGTTTCCAGCGCATGAATCACGGGGAGCGTCATTTTGCGCCGCCGCAGATCGCCCATCGGTGTTTTGCCAAGTTGTTCGGCGGACCAGATGCCTAGCAGATCATCACGAAGCTGGAAGGCCATGCCAAGCGCGGCGCCGAAGCGGGCAAGCTCGTCGGCGACGGCGTTGAGGTCTGGCGCCGCAATACGCGCTCCCATCTCAGTGGCGCAGGCGATGAGCGCCGCCGTTTTGCGACGAATCATCTCCAGATACAGCGCGATGGTGACATCGTGTTGTCCTTCGTTCCGCATGTCGAGGTATTGCCCCTCGCACAACTCAAGGCAGGTGCGATCAAGCAGCGCCGCGAGCCGTACGACAACCACGGGATCCACTCCGTGGTCTACGAGTTTCCATAGGCGCATGCGGGCGAGAGAGAAGAGGCCATCGCCGCTGTTGATCGCGTGCGGAATGCCCCAGAGCTTCCACATGGTGGGGCGGTGGCGGCGCTCTTCATCGCCGTCTTCGATGTCATCGTGGATCAGCGAGAAATTGTGCACCAGTTCGATACACGCGGCGGCGGGGAGCGCACGCTCTACGGTATCTGCGCGCTCAGCGTCGCTCATACCCACTCGCCCGCCTGCCAGCTCACTTGCCAGTAGCAGCAGGGTAGGGCGCAGCAACTTCCCAGGGTGGCTCTTCGCGGGACTGAAATCGGCATGACGCCATCCCAGATGATACTCGATCTGCCCCGCGAACTCCGCGAGCGGCTCGGCGACTATCGGGACGTTACCAGTTTGTGCCCAGGCATCGCCCAGAGCGTCACGCAATTCCACTTCTAGCGCGGCCTGGTAGCGCGCGAGCACTACTTCAGGGTCAGTCCTTTTGGTGGCTCTGCTGGTACTGGTCACGATTCGCTCCTCGATGTTGTCTTGCGTATTCGGCGCGCTTACCGCACATGCAACAAGAACAGCGCAACGCCTGTCCCCACCGCCAGGACAACGCTTGCCCCACGCGCGGCGCCAAGGAGGCCGCCGATGTGGCGCAGTGGCGCGCAGACGCGGCAATAGCGCTGCGTTATGTGGTAGCGGTGGCTGCGCAGCCGGTCACGCACCAACTCTGTTTGCTCATCGAGCAGGCTCGTGTGGTGTTCGGCGCAGATAAACCGGTGGCAGCCCGCGCAGGTACACGAGTCACTGTAGTGCGAAAAGGCCGAGGTTGACCACTGCCTGGGTGTCACTGGCGCCCCACAGACATAGCACACCCGCCCCTGTGCGTGAGTGGCGAGGTGCTCGCGGCACGGGTGGTGATCCTGGTAGCCGAAATGATCTACACAGAGATAGCGATGACAAGTCCGGCACTGGCCGCCAGCTTCAAGTTTGCACTCGGCGCAGGATGGGATCGCACGTACACCTGGGTATGACATCGCAACACGCTCCTGAGAACCGTGAAGTGCTCGTTTGGGTAGTATATCCGGCGCGGCGCTCGCTGGTCAACGTGCGGGTGCGGTATGCGACGGGCACGACCAATCAGGTTGCGGTGACACCTATTGCACAGGTATACTCAAGGTTGTGTGGTTGTCACCTTGCGGCTTTGTGAAAGTATCGCCCCACGATGGGGCCGGACACGAGCAACGAAGGCAACGTCCATGCAGGTAGAAACAAGATACATATGCACATCCGAAGCCACGGCCCGTATTGGCCGCGGCTTCTGTTTGCCACTCAGGTCTGCCAACGCTGACAACAGTGGCATTTCTGGGGCTTTCTCACCATGAGCGCATGCGTGTCCATGGGTGTCTTGGCCCTTATATTGCGTATGTGCAGTCGCGTATTCTCTGGTTCCGCTCCGCCGTCGGAGGGAGAGAAGACATGTCCATCCTACAGCCGCGCGATGACCGCTTCTATGTCCTCTTTGAAGAAGCGGCGGCAAATGTACGGCGCGGCGCTGAGATGCTGCTCGCCATGCTCCACGACTACACTGAAGTCGCGGCGAAGGCGAAGGCGATCAAAGATGTGGAGCATCAAGGCGATATTCTGACGCATGAGATGTATGAGCATCTCAATAAAGCATTTGTGACTCCACTTGACCGCGAAGATATCGCGGCCATTGCCTCGAAGCTCGATGATGTGCTCGATTTGGTCGAAGCCTCCGCCGATGATTTCGTGGTCTGCAACGTAGAAAAACCGTTGCCGGCTGCCATTGAAATGGCCGACATCATCGTGCGCTCCACGGTGAAGGTTCAAGAGGCCTTCTCATATCTGCGCCGTTTGAGCAAAGCGCGCTCGGCGATGCGTGAATGTCTTAGCGACATCAACACGCTCGAAAACGAAGGCGATGCGGTGTATCGTGTCGCGGTGCAAGACCTCTTTTCGCAACCTGAGCCGATCCTGATTATCAAGTGGAAGCAGATTTACGATCATCAGGAGCGCGCGATTGATATGTGCGAGAATGTCGCGGATGTGCTCCAGGGGATGCTGTTGAAGTATGCTTGAGCTTCATATTCCATCAATCATTCCCGCCATGGGCACGCTTTCACTCGTAGCGGGAAGCGCGGGAAGCCTGGCGTTTCTGCTGGCCACCATCATTGTGGCAGTCATCTTCGACTTCACGAACGGCTTCCATGATACGGCGAACGCCGTCGCGACCAGCATCTCGACACGCGTGCTGCCGCCGCGTGTGGCCATCGCGATGGCGGCGCTGCTCAATTTTCTGGGCGCGTTCATCAGCACGAAGGTGGCGAAAACCATTGGCACTGATGTCGCTCAACCCAGCGCGCTCATTCCATTAGCGGTGCTGGCGGCGCTGCTGGCAGCGATTTGCTGGAATCTGGTGACGTGGCGCCTTGGTCTGCCAAGCAGCTCGTCCCACGCGCTGATCGGCGGCCTGATTGGGGCGGTGGTCATCTCGTCACCACTGCACTTTGGCGCGCTGAAAGTTGGCGGCATCCTGATTATCGCCCTCTCGCTGGTGCTCTCGCCACTGATCGGATTGGTGGTCGCGTTCGCGATAGGAACGGCTTCTGTCTGGCTATTTCGGCGCTCTACGCCACATACCGTCACCAACACGGCGAGCTGGCTGCAACGTCTGACCGCCGCGTTTGTCGCCTTCAGCCACGGCTCAAACGATGCGCAGAAGACGATGGGAGTGATTACAGCGGCATTGCTGGCGTATCAGGGTGTTTCAGTTGGGGCGAAGTTTCAGGTGCCATTTTGGGTGATTGTACTGAGCGCCACGGCGATTGCGCTGGGCACAAGCGTTGGTGGCTGGCGCATCATCCGCACGATGGGTATGCGGACAGTGAAGCTGCGCCCGCTGGATGGCTTCGCGGCGCAAACCGCTGCGGCGTCGGTCATTCTCTCGGCGAGCGGTATCGGCTTGCCGGTGAGCACGACACATGTCATCGCGGGGTCGGTGATGGGTGTGGGCGCACGCCAGCGGCTTTCGGCGGTTCGCTGGGGTGTCGCCGGTAATATGGTGGTAGCGTGGCTGCTTACCGGGCCGATGACCGCCATTCTGGCCGCCTGTATCTGCGGGCTGATGCTCGCGGTGGGGCTGTAATGCGCGGAAGGGTAGGGGCTACAGTCGTGGAAACTTGTGGCCCCACATGCTCATTCCCCTTTGCTCTTGCCCTTGTCCAGCGCCACGCGGCTGTGCTTCTCGCCGTTGTAGCTGAGACGCACGGCTTGCTCCTCCAAGATGGTTTCGAGGTGAACGGGACGAGACCAGATATACTGGACATATTCCAGCGTCTTCTGGGCGTAGGATAGATCCAGGTCCTGGCCCTCATGCTGATGGTGCAGTACCAGTTCCGTATTGCCATTGAAATCGGCATCCACCACGGTGATGTAGGGATAGCCAAAGTTCGTCATGCTGGCGACGAGGCCATCGCGGACTTTTTCCCAGTTCTTTTCGACGATGACCCACTCATCCTCTTCTTTGCGATACAGATAGAGGTCCAGTTCTTCGACCAGTTCCTTGGTCAGGTAGTTCCGTAGCAGCGAGACATCGCTCTCGGTCTCGCGCACGGCGAAGAGCTTCTCGCGTCCCTTGCCAGGCTCGCGCCCCAGCTTGACACGCTCCTCTTCCGTCGGGTTGTCCCAGCGGCGCTCAATGTCTTGCAGGATGTGGTAGCCAAGGTGATATGGATTGACGCGCATGCGCTGCGGCGCGAGCACCCCGGAGTGCATTTGCGCGAATGCGGCGAATTCGCCATCGGAGAGGTCTAGCTCACGCATCGTGCGTGCATGCCAATAGCTGGCCCAGCCTTCGTTTGCTACCTTGGTTTGCATCTGCGGCACGAAGTACTGCATCTCCTCGCGCACGATCATCAGGATGTCGCGCTGCCACTCTTCGAGATTCGGAGCGTATTGCGCCAGGAACAGCAAGAGGTCTTTTTGTGGCTGGGCAGGGAAGCGGCGGCGGCGGGTGCGCATCCACGCCTGAATGTCCTCGTCGCGCTTCCGCGCGGCCCGCTCCGCCAGACTCCACAAGTCATCGTATGGCGAGTCAGCGTGCTTCTTGGGTTCATTGTCTTGCTGTGGTGTCGCGCTTTCGGGCTTGATGCGGAAGTTGGGATCAATGTGCTCTTCGATAGCCAGGACCGCGTCGAGGAAACGTTCAACTGCCGCCTGACCGTGATCGAACTCATACTTGCGGATGCGGTCGGCGTTCACGCTGACCTTGTCAATCATGTTGCCGGACGTGTGCTTGAAGTAGGCGTTGTGCTTGAAGAAATCGGTATGTCCGAGGACGTGTGCTACCACCACCTTGTTCTGAAGCAGGTCGTTCTGCTCCATGAGAAAGGCGTAGGATGGATTGGTATTGACCACCAATTCGTAAATCTTGCTCAAGCCATAGTCATATTCGGTCTTCATTCGGTAGTAGGCTTTGCCGCGCGACCAGTGGCTGAAACGTCCGGGCAGACCATAGGAGCCAAACTCATACATGATGGTAGCTGGGACGAGTTCAAAATTGGTTGGATAGGGGTCAAGTCCGAAGCGCTGGGCAATTTCCCAGATGCGCTCGACGGCGCGTTCCAGTTCCGCGACATACCGCTCATCGTATGTGAGATTGGTATTGGGGTCAGCAGTCATTGGGATCACCTTCCGCTGCGGTTGGCTATGGCACGGGATAGGGCAATACGGCGTGTTCGCACGTCAGGGGCGCTGGCGACAGATGGCCGGTGACTCACGGTAGCGTGGGCACGGCGTCACGGGTGGCGAAGAAGCGCCGGAGCGCTGGATAGACTTCGGCTTTGTCGGAGATCGTCACGGCGATGAATTTCTCATCTTCGATCTTGGCGAAGGCCGACATCAGCGTGCTTTGCGAGCGATAGTGCCCCTCGCGAATCTCGCCATAGCCGAAGATGTTGCAGATCTCCATCAGCTTCCGCACTAGCCCCACACACCGCTCGTTATCCCAGGGGAGATTGTCGCCATCCGAGAAGTGGAAGGGATAGATGTTCCAGTCGTCGGGGTTGTAGCGCTCCTTGATGAGCCGTAGCGCCAACTCATATGCCGAAGAGACCTGGGTGCCACCGCTCTCGCCGTGGGTGAAGAATTCCTCTTCGGTGACTTCTTTGGCCTCGGTATGGTGGCTGATGAACACGATTTTGACGTTATTGTACTTGGTGCGTAGGAAGCGCACCATCCAGAAGTAGAAGCTGCGCGCGATGTACTTCTCGAATTCGCCCATGCTCCCCGAAACATCCATCATCGCGATGACGACGGCGTTGGATTGGTAGCGAACGGTCGGCTCCCAGACTTTGAAGCGAAGGTCGTCGTTTTTCAGGTCATGGAAGCTGGGATCGCCTTTGGCGGCGTTGCGCTTCAGGTTTTCGAGAATGGTGCGCTTTTTGTCGAGATTGGCGAGCGGCCCAACTTTGCGTACATCGGTGAAGCGAACGGTCTCGGTCTCCATCTCGGCCATCTTCTTCTCTTCGAGGAAGGGCAGCCCCAAGTCTTCGAAGATCATCGCCGCCAGTTCATCCAGCGTCACTTCGGCCTCGTAGTAATCCACACCTGGCTCTTCGCCCGCCTGGCCGCGTTTGCCACGTCCGGGGCGCGGGTCCGTGGCGAGTATGTCGCCGACCTGGCTATCGCCGTTGCCCTGGCCGGCATGCTGTTGGCGGCCGGGGTCGAAGCGAAAACGATACTCTTCCAGCGAGCGGATGGGGACTTTGACGATCTTTTTGCCATCGGAGAGGATGATGCTTTCCTCGCTGACGATGTCGGCGAGATTCTTCTTGATGGCTTCGCGAATCTTTTGCTTGTGGCGCTCTTGGTCTGTCTGCCCCTTGCGATGGAGTGACCAGTCGTGTTGCGAGATAGTAGATGTACGATGCATAACAGACCTCTCCCGCGTAGCCATCACATGCCCTTTGAGATGGAATGACGCCGTGCGCGCGCTTCGACTTCCCCACACAACAGCGGTGTACGCCTGGCATCACGATTGGCAGGCGACAGAGAAACCGTGGCATGAGGCGGCTTCTCTGTCGCCGTGCGGGCTAGCGATTCAGTAGCGAGCCGACATACTTGAGCAACTCATTGGCGCAGACGGGGCAGTAGCCGTGATCCGCTATCAACCGGCTGACCACCTCGTTCGACTTCTTGAGCTGCTCCGCGTCCGGTGTCTTGCTGGACGTGGTGATCTTCACCACATCGCGCAGGTCGGCGAAGAGCTTCTTCTCAATCGCCTCTTTCAGACGCTCGTGGCTGGTGTAGTCAAAGGCCTGACCACGGCGAGCGAGCGAAGAAATGCGGATCAAGATCTCCTCGCGGAAGGGCTTCTTCGCATTTTCGGTGATGCCGATCTGCTCTTCGATGGAACGCATCAACTGTTCGTCAGGTTCCATGTCCTCATCGGTGATGGGATCGCGCACCTTCGTCTTGTTGCAATAGGCTTCGACATTGTCAAGGTAGTTGTTGAGCAATGTCCGCGCCGACTCCTCGAAGGAGTAGACGAAAGCCCGCTGCACCTCTTTCTTCGCCAATTCGTCGTATTCTTTGCGCACCTCGCTGATGAAGTTGAGATAGCGCTCGCGCTCTTCGCGGGTGATGCCGGTGTGCTGATCGAGGCCATCGCGCAGCGCCCGTAGCGCATCAATTGGGTTGATGCAGGTGACGTGCTCGCGCACCAGCGCGCTGGAGAGCCGGTTGATGACGTAACGCGGCGAGATGCCATCCATCCCCTCGCGAAGCGTTTCCTCTTGCAGTTCTTTGATATCCTTCTGCTTGAACTCTTCGAGGTCTTCGCCATCATAGAGCTTGAGCTTCTTCATCAAGCTCATGCCCGCCTTCTTCGAGCCTTCCAGCCGCGACAGGATGGCGAACATGCTGGCGACGCGCAAGGTGTATGGCGCGATATGCACATCTTTGAGCGAGCTTTGGCCCAGCAACTTCTCGTAGATTTTGACCTCGTCGGTGACGCGCAGGTTGTACGGCACCTTCACCAGAATGATGCGGTCTTGCAGGGCTTCCGACTTGCGATTGCCGACAAACGCCTGGTACTCGTTCTCATTGGTGTGGCTGACGATCACCTCATCGGCGTAGATCATCGAGAAGCGCCCGGTCTTGATGTTCTGCTCTTGCGAGAGCGTCAGCAGCACATACAAAAAGCGCTCGTCCACTTTGAGCATTTCGACGAATTCCATCAGCCCGCGGTTGGCGATATTGAGTTCGCCATCGAAGCGGTAGGCGCGTGGGTCGCTTTCCACGCCGACTTCGCCAATGGTGGAGAGGTCAATACCACCTACTAGCTCGCTGATGTCCTGGCTCTTCGGGTCAGACGGCGTAAAGGTGCCGATGCCATTGCGGTGTTTCTCGCTGAACACCATCCGCTTGACGGGCACAGATTCGATTTTGCCGTCATACTTGTTATCCAGGAGCCACCGGCACTGTGGGCAGAGGTCGCCCTCGATATACAGGCCGAACTCGCTCTCGATATCGCCGCGCAACTCATTGGGGATCAGATGCAGCGGCTCTTCGTGCATTGGGCATTCTTTGATCGCATACGCGGCTCCGCCGCTCACATCGCTGCGGGTATATTCTTCCAACCCACGCTTGAGCAAGCTTACAATGGAAGACTTGCCGCCGCCTACCGGCCCCATGAGCAAGAGGATGCGCTTGCGCACTTCGAGGCGCTGCGCGGCGGAGTGGAAATACTCGACGATTTGCTGGAGTGGCTTCTCCAGGCCGAAGATTTCGCTGTCGAAGAACTTGTAACGCTGATCGCCAAGTCGGTTGGTTTCGGCGCCAGCAGCCACGATCATGTTATAAATGCGTTCGTGTGAAAGTTGAGACACCGATGGCTGACGTGTGACGATCTCGAAATACTGCCCGAATGTGCCTTCCCACGACAGCGCCCGCTCGCGTTCCCGATACTCTTCAAGCCGCTTGACCAGATCCATACCCATGCTCTCTTCCCAAGCGCTCGGCATCTAAAGCCGTTATGTACACATAAGGCATTCAGCACGAGGCTGAAGATGCCCGATTGCCCATAGTTTTTGCCGATTTCGCTCTCGCGCCACCCGTCCACGTTCACAACCTGAATGTTAGATACGGAACAGATAGCCCTTTCAGAACAGTGATCAGTTGACTTCACTGTGCCCAGCCGATCACCAATGCTTCAATCACGCTTCAATGATGTGGCAGGGCAAACAACGCTCTGCTGGCAGTCTCGCATGCCGGAGCGACGATCAAGCGACGCTCTTCGGTAGCGCAATCGCGATCACGAAAGGGGGAAAGATAACCCAGGGACCATCAACTACCGCGAGCCGTTCAGGCGTAGGCCTCGCTTAGGGGTGCGAGCCGCTCATACGCGGAACGTCTCAGTCGCGCTCTTCGGCGAGCGCATGATGGCACTGTCTCTTGCCCATCGAGACGGGTGCTTTGACCGGGAACTCACGCCGGTCACATCTCTCGCAGTGCGAGACGTGACCACTCTACGGCAGATCCGTGAGGAGGATCAAACGTGGGCTCGCGTGGGAGAATGTGTACTCTCCCTGAATTGGGCTGTGCGCGAGCGGACGCTCCACTTCACCTGCCGGGCGGAGTGAGTCGGGTACGTACAAGGCTTGGTAACCTGGCAATACAGTTTGAGGTACGTTTGCCGTTCGTCTATCGTAACCCGGTGTTCGCTGCAAACCGATGCTCTTTAGTTGGAAAGTTCGCGGACGAGCGTTGCGATACCGCCGCAACACATTCCGCAGCCCTACATGGGTGATATGCGCCTGAACCAGCGGCAAATACACCTAGCGGACTATTGCACATTGCGTGCCAGCTTGAGCCGAGCGACGCAGCACATATGTCAACTATATCCCATGTGGCTACAGGCTACCACACTTATGACAGACGCGCAAGCGTTCCACGTGGCCCAACAGTATCATTCGTCTATGGCTTGTCGCGACATGTGCCAAGCAAGGTGAGCGTGGCGGCAAGCGGAAGCGTTGCGAGACGGTGCGTGGGTATTGTCCTATCGGAGTCATGGGCCAGGCCTGTGTTGTACAATGCCAAGGTTACAGCGCCACCAGGGCAGCGCAACGGCGCACACCCATCATATAGAGGGATTTGCTTATCATGACCACTCCAGGCGGGTCCAGTACGGGCGACGGACTGCTCGAAGGTCTCAACGACCGCCAGCGCCAGGCTGTCACCACCACAGAAGGTCCACTGCTCGTCCTCGCTGGGCCAGGGAGCGGCAAGACGCGCGTCATCACCCACCGCATCGCCTACATTCTCGAAGAGCGGAGGGTTGCTCCCTGGAATATCCTTGCCGTCACGTTCACTAACAAAGCTGCCCGCGAGATGAAAGAGCGGCTCGAACATCTGGTCGGCTCATCCGCGCGCGACCTGGCCGTCGGTACCTTCCACTCCATCTGCTCGCGCATCCTGCGTCGCGAAGCCGCGCGCGCCGGGCTGGGCCTGGGCGACAATTTCACTATCTATGACGATGACGAGCAAACCGCGCTCACCAAGCAGGTGTTGCGCGAGATGGACCTGGATGAGAAGCAGTTCCGGCCCAGCACCATCCACGCGATTATCTCGCGCGCCAAGAACGACCTGCTCTCGCCCGCCCAATTTGCGGCCAGCGTCAACAAGTACTTCGAGGAGGTCGCCGCGCGGGTCTACAAACGCTACGAAGAATTGTTGCGCGCCAACAACGCGGCTGACTTCGACGACCTGATCCTGCTGACCTATCAGCTCTGGAAAGACAATCCTGATGTGCTGCGCCAGTACCAGAGCCGCTACCAGTACATCCACGTGGATGAGTTCCAAGATACCAATAAAGCGCAGTATGAATTGGTGCGACTGCTGGGAGCGGGCACGCCAGAGCAGCGCGGCCAGATGAACGTCTGCGCTGTCGCCGATGATGACCAGTCCATCTATAGCTGGCGGGGTGCGAATCCGCGTGTGCTGCTGCAGTTCGAGCAGGACTTCCCCAACACGCAGACGGTGATTCTGGACCAGAACTACCGCTCGACGCAGGTGATACTGGATGCCGCGCATGGCGTCGTGCGCCAGAACCGCGTTCGCAAGGACAAGCAACTCTGGACCAATAAGCATGGTGGCGAGAAGATCACGGTTCACGAAGCCTACAACGAGGAGGAAGAGGCGACCTACGTCGCCAACCAGATTCGCCAGCACGTGGCGCGTGGGGAGGCGAAGCTGCGCGATTTCGCGGTGATGTATCGCACCAACGCGCAGTCGCGTGCGCTGGAAGAGCAATTTATCCGCAGCGGCACGCCCTATGTTGTCGTCGGCAGCAAGAAGTTCTACGAGCGCAAAGAAATCAAGGATGTGCTGGCGTATCTGCGGCTGATCGCCAACCCGCAGGATACCATCTCACTGCAGCGCATCATCAATGTGCCCAACCGCAAGATTGGCCCGAAGACCTTGGCCGAATTCACTTCCTGGGCCGAGCGGCAAGGTATGAGCGTGATGGATGCGCTGCCCAATGTCGAGGCGCATCCGACGCTGGCCACGGCTGGCAAACGTGCGCTCGCCAGCTTCGCCGCGCTGGTGGCCGATCTGCGCCAGGCAGTGCATGATATGCCGCTGCCCAGCCTGATAGACCGCCTGTTGGAGCGCAGCGGCTATGCCGCCGAGCTACGTGATGGCAGTGAAGAGGGGACGGAACGCTGGAACAACGTGCTGGAGCTGCGCCGCGTCGCCGAAGACTTCTCCGAGATCGAGCCGGAGGTCGCGCTGGCGCTGTTCCTCGAAAACGTGGCGCTGGTGGGCGGCGCGGACACCACGCAGACGAGCGAAAGCGGCGGCCTCGTCAGCGGAGAGGTTGACGCCGTTACACTCATCACCCTGCACGCAGCCAAAGGATTGGAGTTCCCGTTCGTGTTCATCGTCGGGCTGGAAGAGGGTGTGCTGCCGCATTCGCGTTCGCTCGAAAATCAACAGGAGCTTGAGGAAGAGCGCCGCCTGGCGTATGTCGGCATCACCCGCGCGATGCGCCAACTGTATCTGACGCGCGCATTCCGGCGCTCGTTCTATGGCGGCAATGCGCTGTTCCAGGAGGCGTCACGCTTTCTGGACGAGATTCCGGTTGAACTGATGATCGCCACCCGCCAGCGGAGCCGGAGCAGCAGCGGAGATGGTTCCACCGCGCGCCAGCCGTCCCGCTCTGGTGGTGGCCTCTGGGGTAGCTCTGGCGCGGGCAGCTCCCGTTCGACTTCGCCCAATGGCTCGCGCTTCACCTCGCCGCCCTCTCGAAGTGGCGCGCCTACGCCCATCTGGACACACAGGCCCGCCGCAGCCGCATCTGTGCCGGAGCCAGCCGCGCCGGAAGAGAGCATGCCCGCCGAAAGTGATGAGCCAGTCACGCTCACGCCGGGCGACCGGGTGCTGCACCGGCTCTTCGGCGAGGGCACGGTGCTGCGCGTCTCGGAGGAATCCGGCTCGACCACGGTGGAGGTGCTGTTCAAGACGGCGGGCAAGAAGACGCTGGATCTCGCTTTCGCCAAATTGCAGAAGGTTTAAGGCGCAGGAGGCCACCAGGGAGCGGATAGCGCAGGGGGCAGGGTAACGGAGCCATCGGCGCGCTGGCCGTTCTCCAGGATGGCGGCGAGCGTGCGCCCGATGGCCAGCGCCGAGCCGTTCAGCGTGTGCGGATAGCGCGCGCGGCCAGCAGCGGCGGGTTTGTAGCGAAGGTTCAGGCGTCGCGCCTGGAATGTGCCGCAGTCGCTGACCGAGGATATTTCGACGTATCGGCCCTGCCCAGGCATCCAGACTTCCAGGTCGCAGGTATACTGGCTGGCGAAGGGCAACTCGCCCGCGCAGAGCGCTACGACGCGATATGGTAGCTCTAGCCGTTGCAGCACCGCTTCGGCGTCGGCCAGCACCGTATCGAAGGCAATGTGCGCCGTGTCGGGCGTGGCGATGCGCACCAGTTCCACTTTGTCGAACTGGTGCTGGCGGATCAGGCCGTGCGTGGCGGCGCGCGATGAGCCAGCCTCGCGGCGGAAGGCGGGCGTGCAGGCGGTATAGGCCAGCGGCAGCCGCGCTTCGGGCAGCGTCTCGCCCGCATGCAGCGCGACAAGCTGCGCCTCGGCGGTGGGGCTGAGATACAGTCCGTCCCGCAAGAGGGTGTAGAGGTCGTCGGCGTGGCGGGGCAGGTGGCCGGCGCCTTCCAGCGTTTCGGCGCGCAGCAGATGCGGTGGGGCGACCTCGGTGTAGCCGCGCTCGGCGTGCAATTCTAGCATCAGCGCCGCCAGCGCCCGCGCCAGTCGCGCGCCCGCACCCAGCAGCAGCGGGAAGCGCGGCCCGGCGAGCTTCGTCGCTCGTGGGGCGTCGTAGATGCCCAGCGCAGTGGCGAGCGCATCGTGCGGGCGGGGCGTGAAGTCGAATGCGCGCGGCTGGCCCCAACGCCGCAGTTCCACGTTGTCGGCTGGCCCGTCGCCATCGGGCACGCGGGCGGCGGGCAGGTTGGGCAGTTGCAGCAATATCCCGCGCGCCTGATCTTCAAGTTTGGCCAGCGCGTCGGTCGCCGTCTGTAGCTCGCGGCTGGCGGTTCGTGCTTCCTCTGTGGGTCGGGTATTGCCGCTGGCCCGGATAGCGGCGGCGAGCGCATCACGCTGGGCGGCGGCGGCACGGCGGCGCGCGTCCAGCGCCAGC
Organism: Ktedonobacterales bacterium; assembly: GCA_030167145.1. GTDB lineage: Bacteria > Chloroflexota > Ktedonobacteria > Ktedonobacterales > JADMIN01 > SMAG-U1939. Next base: position 4,936,775 of record CP126532.1, read on the forward strand.
CAGGCATCGAAGGTGCGCACCGCCTCCGCGCCCGCGTGTCTGCGGTGGAACGCGGCGCGCACGTTGTCGGGATGGTCGCGCAGGTAACGCTCGTTGAGCATCGCGCCCGCTATTTCACCTCGCGCATGGTGGGAAAGAGAATGACTTCGCGGATGGAATCCTGGTTGGTGAGCAGCATCGCCAGCCGATCAATGCCGCCACCGAAGCCACCAGCAGGTGGCAGGCCGACTTCCAGGGCTTCGATGTAGTCCTCGTCGAGCATCTGCGCCTCGTCGTCGCCGCCCGCGCGCTGTCGCGCCTGATCTTCGAAGCGGGCGCGCTGGTCGAGCGGGTCGTTGAGTTCGGTGAAGGCGTTGCCTAGCTCCAGGCCACCGGCGAACGCCTGGAAACGCTCGGCGGTGTCGCTTGTGCCGGGCTTCTGCTTGGCCAGCGGCGAGAGGTCGCGCGGATAGTCGTAGAGGAAGACGGGATCCTTGAGCTTGGCCGTCTCGCCCTTGATGACCGTATCCTTCAGCTCGTCAATCAGGCGGCCACGCGCGAGCTTCGGGTCCACCGTGTAGCCAGCCTTGCCCATCGCCACCGCCAGCGTGTCGCGGTCGGGATACTGGTCGTAGTCAATGCCGGTGAATTCGAGAATCGCCTCGCGCAGCGGGATGCGCTTCCACGGCGGTGTGAGGTCAACTGGCACGCCAAGGTAGTCGAACTTTGTCGTGCCGAGCACCTGCTGCGCGATATAGGCGTACATATCCTCGACCAGGCGCATCACATCCTCGTAGTCGGCGTAGGCCTGATAGCATTCCATCATCGTGAATTCGGGATTGTGGCTGCGGTCTACGCCTTCGTTGCGGAAGTTGCGGGCAATCTCGTAGACGCGCTCGATGCCGCCGACCAGCAGCCGCTTGAGGTATAGCTCCGGCGCGATACGCAGGTAGAGGTCGCGGTCCAGCGTGTTGTGATGGGTGATGAAGGGGCGCGCGGTCGCGCCACCATAGAGCGGCTGCAAGATGGGCGTCTCCACCTCCACGAAGCCGCGTGCGTTGAGGAAGTCGCGCATGGACGCGAGTATCTTGGCCCGCGCCAGGAAGATGGGCACGCCCGTCTCGCGGTTGGCGATGAGGTCAAGATAGCGCTTGCGCTGGCGCACTTCGGGGTCGAAGAGCTTGAGGTCGCCGCCCGCGCCCTTGGAGGGCAGCGTCGCCAGCGACTTCGCCAGGATGGTGTAGGTGTCTACGTGCAGCGTCTTCTCGCCGGTGCGCGTGGTGAAGAGCGTGCCGGTGGCTTCGAGAATGTCGCCGAGGTCGAGCAGACGGATGCGCCGGAACGCCTCGTCGCCAACGGCGTCGCGCTTGATGTAGATCTGGATGCGCCCGGAGCCGTCTTCGAGGTGGGCGAAGGCGGCCTTGCCCATCTCGCGCAGTTGCATCAGCCGCCCGGCAATAGTGATGGTCTGGCCTTGCAGTTCGTCATAACGGGCCAGCGCGTCGGCGGCCATCGTATCGCGGTGGCTGCGCGTGGGATATGGCTCGATGCCCGCTTCGCGCAGCGCGGCCAGCTTCTCCAGCCGGGCCTCTCGTTCGTCAGACATGTAGGGGAAACCTCTCGCATTGATGAGTAATATAGTGTGGTTGATATGTGAGTGGCGGGCGTACACGAGACCTGACCAGTATGTAGTGTACGCCCTAGCGTTTGCTGGCGAGTTTCTCGGCTGCGGCGGCGAGGCGTGTGAGGGTGCGCTCTTTGCCCAGCACGGCCAGCATCTCCGGCAGGCCGGGCGTCTCTTTGCGGCCACTGACGGCGACGCGCACCAGCATGAAGACGGGGCCACGGTCGGCAACCTCGCTGCCATCGGCCTTCTTGCGGATGAAGCCGTGTTGCACGACGAAGCCATCCAGCACATGCAGCAGCGCCTCCGGCGTCCAGTCGCGCAGGTCGCCCAGCGATGCGGCCAGCGCGGGCAGTGTGGCGGCGGCGCGCTCCGCGTCCAGGTTCTTGCCGAGGAGCAGGCTCGCGTCGTACTCCGGCTGGGCGACGAAGAAGAACGCGGTGAGGTCGGGCACGACGGCCAGCGTCTTGATGCGCTCCTGATCCAGCGCCAGCACCGCGCGCACATAGGCGCGGTCGAGTGTGGCGCGGGCGTCTGCGGGCAGTCCCGCGAGCAGGAACGGCCACGCGGCATCAGTCAGTTCGTCGGGCGTCATCTGGCGGATGTATTGCGCGTTGAACCACTCTAGCCGTCCGATGTCGAAGATGGAGGGCGAGCTGCCGATGCGGTCCAGCGTGAAGGCGCGCACCAGTTCGTCGCGGGTGAAGAATTCGGCCTTGTCGTCATACGACCAGCCAAGCAGCACCATGTAGTTCATCAGCGCCTGCGGCAGATAGCCCTGCTCGCGGTAGTCCAGCAGCGGCAGCGCGCCGTGGCGCTTGCTCAGCTTGCTGCGGTCGGGCGCGAGCACCAGACCGACATGCACCACCTCTGGCTCATCCCAGCCGAAGGCGCGGTAGACCTGGGCGTAGCGTGGCGCGCTGGGGATATACTCTTCGCCGCGAATGACGTGGGTGATATTCATCAGGTGGTCATCTACGATGTTGGCGAAGTTGTAGGTCGGGTAGCTGTCGGACTTCAGCAGAATCATGTCGTCTATGGTGCTGTTGTCTATGGTGATGTCGCCGCGCAGCAGGTCGTGATAGGTCGTCTTGCCGGTTTCGGGCGCGGCGAAGCGCACCACGGAGGATAGCCCGCGCGCCTCGCGGTCGGCGCGCTGCTCAGGCGAGAGATAGCGGCAGCGGCGGTCGTAGTGCTCCGGCTCTTTGCGCTCGCGCTGCTCAGCGCGCATCTGCTCGAGCTCGGCTTCGGTGCAATAGCAGCGATACGCCGCGCCCTTCTCTATCAGCATCTCGGCATGCTCGCGGTAGATGTCGAGCCGCTCGGACTGGAAGTAGGGGCCGACGGGTCCGCCGACCTCTGGCCCTTCATCCCAATCGAGGCCAAGCCAGCGCAGCCCGTCGAGGATGCTCTCTTGCGCGCCAGGGACCAGCCGCTTGCGGTCGGTGTCTTCGATGCGCACCAGGAATTGCCCGCCGGTATGCCGCGCCCAGAGCCAGGCAAAGATGGCGGTGCGGTAGTTGCCGATATGCGGCAGGCCGGTGGGGCTGGGCGCGAAACGGGTGCGCGCGGGGCCGGTATGGTTGGATGAGCGGCTGGCCACGAGATGACTCCTCAAGATGATGTCGCAATGACGCATGCGCCCCATAGCATACCACACGAAGGGGACGGCCCGTGAGCACGGCGGCTCATGGCAGTTATGCCTGGGTACGTTTGCGGCGGGGGCCGCGCCGGACCGTGGCGAACCACACGTACACCGCGCCGACCCAGCCGACGAAGAGGGCGATGATCGTGGTGGCGACGCCGGTGGCGCTGGTCCACGTGCCGGTGGGCAGCGCGAAGGCGGCGGGGTTGGTGACGGCGGCATAGACGCCGGAGATGCCCAGGATGGTGAAGCCGTTGGCGGCGAGGAGCCAGAGCGTGACCCAGTAGGCGAATGCGAGCGATGCGCGACCCCACCAGAGCGCGGCGAGAAGTAGCGCCGCGCCCCCGCCGAGCAGAATCTCTATCGCGTGGAGTCCGGCGAGGGGATCGAATGCGGTAGTGTTGGCGAGGATGCCGTAGCTGGCGGCACTGCTGTAGGTGATGCCGGTGCAGTGGCCGATGAGCAGTGGCGTAGCGCTACAGTTGAGCGTGGCCCAGGGGAAGAGGAACGTGCCAGCCGCCCATAGCGCGATGGCCAGGGTGAGCAAGCTCTTGGCGGCGGCGCGCAACTGGCCGTGTGGCTGCGCTTCTGTGGTGGTGGGCGTACCCCGGCGGGCGGTCCGCGAAAGGGCTACATCAGCGCCAATCACGAGTGCGGCGAGTAATGTGAGCACTGCAATGAAGCCAAGCAACCAATCTGGTGTAAGGAATCGGGGGGTACTGGTAACGTTCAGCGTACTCGGATTGAGATTAGCGTTGAGCGCGAGTGTAGTGCCCGGTAGTATTGTGTGTGCGTCAAGGGATGTGCCAGAGATAGCTAAACCTATCGCGAAGGCCACATAGCCGAGGAGGCCGAGCAACGTGATAAGAGATCGCCTTCTGGACCACACCAGCGGCAGCATGAGCAGGCCGAAAACCGTCAGCGCGCTCCAGCCGAACGTGCCCAGGAATGCCCCATCTATATCGCCTGGCGTGAGCCGCAGCGTATACACCTGTTGCTGGCTGTCGGTTCCGGTGACGACGACGCTGGGCATCCAGGCGACAACAGGCGCGAGGACGGCGGCGCACGTGGCGAGGAGCAAGCCCACCGCGCGGAAGGGGAAGCGGTGTTTGCGCTCGGCGACGGGCCAGCGCGGCGCGGATGCTTCTACCTGCGTCGCGGGCGGGCGTCCACCGGACGCCCCTACCTGTTCGCCGCTCTCGTTGGCGCTCATATCGCTCATGGTGTCACCCCCTCTATCCTCCCGCGCGGATACGTCTCGTTGACGTGCGCCACCAGTGTACACGAGCGGCGGGCGAAATGGTAGGGCGAGGGTGATGAGGACCCATGTTCTGCGTCCCTCCGCACAGCTTCCATACATCCGCACAGCTTCCATACATCCGCACCTCATGGAGGTGCGTGCCTATGGAGACGTTGCGGATGTATGAGGAACCGCGCGATCCGCCGCGCTGTCTGGAGCGCTAAGATGTCTAGGATGTCTTCGCCGCACTTTCCGCGACAGGATTGCCGGGCAGCGACAGATACCATGCCCCAGCCCTTCCAAACCCGCGCTGCTCTTTGACGACGGCGAGTTCTTTTCGCGCCCGCTCCAGTGTTCCATCGCTGATACCCCATGCAGTCGCCTCCGCCAGGACTTCCTTGGCGCTGCGTGGCCCATCCGCCAGCGTTTCGCGCAAGAATGCCCTCGCCTGCCCCCGTTTGCTCTCGTCGTCGTTGCCCGCTTCCATCTGCGCGCGCAGGAGCGTATCGGCGCTGAGCGTGACGGCGCCACGCCACTCGATATGCGGCGCCTCCTCACCCTCCTGTGCATCCTCGGCAGCATCGGCATCCTCGGCAGCATCGGGCGGGGGCGCGCTCACCACCGCATAGCGCCAGGAGGGCGGGGGCGCGCCCAGGTTGCTCTTGGTGCTGGCCAGGATGCGCTCGTGTTCCGGGTCGTCGGGCGACTTCGCCACCAGCAGCCCCGACCGCGCCGCGCCGATGATGCCAATCGAGCCGCCGCCGCGATACAGTGCGTTCGCGCCGCCGCCTTTGGTCAGGTGTCGCACCACCACCACAGCGATGCCCAATGCTTCGGCCATCTGGTTCAGCGGGGCCAGCGCCGCACGTATATCCTGGTCGCGCCACGAGTTCACCCCGCCATCCAGGTACGCCATCAAGGGGTCAATCACCAGCAGCTTCGCCCCCACGCGCCGGATCTCGCGTTTCAGCCGCGCGATGTCGGTTGGCAGGGTCCAACTGCGCTCGATAACACGCCCACTCACCGGATCGCGCAGGCGCAGTGTACGCGGCGCGACAATCCGCGTCACATCCGCGCCCGCCGCCTCCAAACGCGGGCGAATCGTGCTGGCCAGGTCGTCTTCGGCGGAGAGCAGCACCACCCCCGCTGGCTCGGTCAACCCGACCGTGCCATCGGGCATCGCGCGCCCCGTCGTCACCCGCGCCGCCAGATCGAGCGCCACCAGCGATTTGCCAAGCCCAGGGTCGCCATCCATCACGGTCAGCTTGCCCAGCGGGATGCGCCCCGGCCACAGCCAGCGCAGCTCCTCCGCCGCCACCTCCGAGACCAGCGGACTCACCACATACACGCCGTCGTCCTCGGCTTCGGCATCGGCGTCCGCGCCGACAGACAAGAATGTCTGTCCTACCTGTATCTGCTCAGTGGGGCGGACATTCCTGTCTGCCTGCTCTCCATGCGCCAGCCCCAACCACGCGCGCACCTGCGCCACAATGCCCGCACCGACAGACACGAATGTCTGTCCTACCTGTGGGGCGGACATTCCTGTCTGCCCGCCACGCAGCCGCTCGGCCAGCCCATGCGCGCCCAGCACCGGCTCGCCGCGTCGCAGCCGCTCGGCGGTGTGTTCCGCCTTGCCACCGCGCGCGCGCCACTCCTCATCGCCCGCCACCCGCGCCACCACCCGCACGAACTGATCGGTCTCTGGCACCGACCAGCCGCCCCGCAGCAGCAGGCCGGTCAGTGCCAGCGCCGCCTCATCGCGGCTGCCCACCCCCGGCCAGTGCCGCGCCAAGAGCGCCGCCGCCGCCACTTTCGCCACCGCCCGCCGCAGCGCCGCGCCGTCTATCGTCGCCGGGTCGCCGTCCTGCTCCCAGCGCACCCGATCGCCGCTGGGATGCAGCGAGGGCGGGGCCAGCGTCTGGCAGCCGGTGGAGCGCAGCTCGACGAGCATCGTCTGGTGGCCCACCTCTCCCCCCAGCCCCCTCCCCGGCGCAGGGAGGGGGCGTGCTAGCTCCCCTTCCCTGGTCGGGCCGCGCGGTGCTAGCTCCCCTTCCCTGGTCGGGAGGGGGTTGGGGGGTAGGTGCTCCCCCATCCAGGCGAACTTGCATGTCAGCGGGGGCAGCCCCTCCTCCGCCGCCTCGACCTCGCGTTCGACCACATACCAATAGTGGCTGCGTGGCGCGCCCTTGCGCCCCGAAATGCGCGCGGTCGGCGGCAGCAGCGCGGCAGCGGCGTCGGCGGCCTCCGGCGCATCACAATCCACCTCCACCAACCCGCCGCTTGGCCCGCCCAAGAGCAGCCCCAGGTTGTGCGCCTTCGCGCCCCCCGCGAACCAGCGCGGTAGCTCTTCGGGAATGAAGCGGGTCTGCGTCCACTTGGCCTGCGCCGGAATCTTCGTGCCGGGCCGCAGCGGAATCACCCGCCAGCCCCACGCCGCATACGCCAGCGCCGCCGCCAGCGGGTCGGTCGCGCGCAGCGGCTGCATCCCTGCTGTGTCCTTCGTCTCCATGGCTCATTCCTTCCCCTCACCCAGTCCACCCAGTCCACCCATTTCGCGCCCAGTGGGGCGGACATTCTTGTCTGCCCGCCCCCTGCTCGCCTCATGTACTCCGGCAGCCTCCCTACGGTGCGCGCAGCCGTGGACCTTGCATCGAGACGAACAGCTTTTGATCCTTGTCGGAAATCTTGACCATGTCCAAGATGAAGGTGAAATCGCTGAAGTCCGACCACTCATCCCCTGCTTCGAGCGCCTCAAGCTCCACGCTTGGCTCGGCCCACCCCCGCGGGCCAGCCTTCGGGGGCGTGTAACGGTGCAGCATGAGATTCACCACAGATATCCTCTTCGTGCTCGGCCCCTGGCGCGAGAGCAGTAGCGCACGCAACGTCACCGCATATGCCATCTCCGCCGCCTCGCGTGCGATCTGCTCCATCCACGGCAACACCTCGCGCTTCGCCAGCACCGGCGCCACCCGCGAGTATTCGCTCTTGTACAGATCTCGCCAGGTCGCGCGATGGCGGGGCGGTTTCCCTTTCGCCTGTGCCCGCCCGCTGCGCTCACGTTGTTGGTTTCGCTCGTCTCGCTCGTCTTGCTCGTTTCGCATCGCCGTCCACTCCTGTCTCTCACTGGCCCACGCGCGGCTCTGCTCTCCCCTGCCCTCGTAGGGAAGGGGCCGGGGGTTAGGTTCCTCCCGAAAACGACAAAGCGCCGCCCCATCCCCGCAAGAGCCAGGCAGGTAGGGGCGCATGCCATGCGCCCGCCAGGCCAGCAAGGGATAGAGCGGCGCCTATACTCAGGCTCACCGCGCAAACTTCAGCTCACATCAGCATATGAGCTTGCGAACAAGTATAGAACATATTTTCTATTATTTCAAGTGTGCCCTGGCCATCCGATCAATTTCTGCCCTCGGACACCCCATAGGTCCGCAACATCCTCATAGACCCGCATGCAGTTGAGATGCGGACCTATGGGGTGGATGCGGACCTATGGAAGACACATGGAGTTGGCGTGGTCCACAGGTCGGGTTGCGGTCAGCCAGGCAGGCACAGGCCGGGGGCGCAGAGGCCAGGGAACGCCAGCGTGCGCGTCTCGCCGCTGGGCAGGGAGACGACGCGTATCGTGGAGTTATTGGTATCGGCGACGTAGAGCGCGCCAGCGGCATAGCTCAGCCCGCCCGGCTCGCTGAAACGCGCGTCACTCGCCGCCCCATCCGCGTCGCCAGGCATGCCCGCGCCCGCCAGCGTCGTCACCTCGCGCGTGGTGGGATGCAGCAGCTTCAGCTTGTGGTTATACGTATCGGCGATGGCGACGTAGCCGCCACTCGGCGCGCCTTCGGCAATCCACGCCACACCCAGGGGATGTTGTAGGCGCGCGTAATCGCCCTTGCCGTCGTGGTCGCCGAACTGGAAGAGGTCGCCGCCCGCCAGCGTCCGCACGATGGGCGGGCCATCCAGCGAAACGGCGCGGATGCTGCTAATCTCACTGTCGGCCACGAAGAGCCGCGCGCCGTCGCTCGCCAGACCGCTGGGCTGGGCCAGCGCGGCCATCTCCGCTGGGCCGTCGTTGCGCCCCTCCGCGCCGCTGCCCGCGAAGACGCCCACCGTCTCCTCCGCCGGATCGTAGACCCAGATTTGGTGCAGCCCGGCCATCGCCATGTAGAGCGTGCCATTGACCAGCGCCACGTCCCACGGCGAATTCAGCGGCGTCGCGCGGGCCGCTCCGCTCCCACGGCGCTGGAAGCCCTGCGCGCCCGTCCCGGCAATCGTCGTGACGGTTCGTGCGCCCAGGTCCACACGGCGCAGCAGATGATTGCCCGTATCCGCGACATAGAGCCAGCCATGCTCGCTGTCGAGCGCCATCCCCTGCGGCGAGCGGAAGCTGGCCGTATCGTAGTCGCCATCCTCCGCGCCTGGCTCGCTGGAGCCAATCGTCGCGTAGTCCGTGCCGTCCAGCGCGGCGTGTACCAGCCGGTGATGTCCGGTATCGGCGATGTAGAGGCGTCCACTCGCTTCGTCGGCCAGCGCCTTGCCAGGATAGAGCAGTGGCGAGAAGGGCGACAGCGCGCCAGTTTCGGCTTCCAGGCGTAGCGGCAGTGGCGTCGCGTCCAGCGCGCCTGCCTCCGCCAGCAAGTCGAGCGCCTGCCCGATGGCTGTATCCAGCGCATCGCGATGTCCCTCGCCAGACACCTGACCCAAAATGTAGCCGTTGGGGTCAACCAGCACCAGCGTGGGCCAGCCGCGCACCGCATAGGCGTCCCAGGTGCGGCGACCGCTATCCAGCACGATCGGATGGGTGATGCCGTAGCGCGCAGTCGCCTGGCGCACGCTCTCGGCGTTGTCTTCGTTGGTGAATTTCGGGGAGTGGACGCCGACCACAACGAAGGGCCGGTCGGCATATTTGTGTTCGAGATACTTCAGGTCTTCGAGGACGTGCAGGCAATTGATACAGCAATACGTCCAGAAGTCCAGCAGCACCAGCTTGCCGCGCAGGTCCGCCAGCGTGAGCGGACGTTCAGTATTCAGCCAGGCCGTGCCACGCAACTCCGGCGCGCGCACTGGCTCATCTCCCAAAGTCATGTGACGCCTCCTTCCGAAAAACAGTATCGCGCGCCAGGCACTGGAAGCGTCAAGTTACCCCGATCAGCCCTCATTCCGCCAGATACTTGCCCAGCAGCAATCCATACTTCTCGCGCAGCGGCATCGAAATCAGCGCGCGATCCGTCATCAGCGCGTTGGCCAGCGCCGAGCCGCAGCCACAGGTCAGCGTCGTGCCCGCCTCCGGTATCCGCGCCACCACCTCGCGCAGGATGCGCTGCGCGTTGGCCACGTTGCGCGTCAGATTCGCCACCACCATCTCCACCGTCACATGCTCCGCGCTCTCGTGCCACACATCATAATCGGTGACGCAGGCGATGGTCGCATAGTGTAGCTCCGCCTCGCGCGCCAGCTTCGCCTCTGGCAGCGCCGTCATGCCGATCAGATCACAGCCCCACTGGCGGTAGATGCGCGATTCCGCCTTCGTCGAAAAGAGCGGCCCCTCGATCACCAGCAGCGTCCCCCCGTTGTGAACCCGCACATCGCCCAGCCCGCGCATCGTCTCCCACAGCAGCCCGCTCAGGTGCGGGCAGAACGGCTCGGCGAAGCCCACATGCGCCACCACGCCGCCCTCGAAAAAGCTATTCGGGCGGCTCTTGGTGCGGTCGAAGAGCTGGTCCGGTACGACGAGGTCCAGCGGCGCATAGTCCTCGCGCAGGCTGCCCACCGCGCTCACCGAAATCACCCACTCGACTCCCAAGGTTTTCAGCGCATACATGTTGGCGCGTGAGGGTACTTCGGTCGGCGTCAGGCGATGGCCCCGCCCATGTCGCGGCAAGAACGCCACCGGCACACCGCTCAGCTCTCCCAGCATGATGGCGTCGCTCGGATCGCCGAACGGCGTCCGCATGCGCACCTCTTCGATTGCTCTCAGCCCTTCCATCGCATACAGGCCGCTGCCGCCGATCACGCCAATGCGCGCATGTCGCTCCATCATCGCCTGCCCACTCCTTCTCACTCAATAGCTATCCAGCGCGCCACCGACGCCACGCGGTGGCCGCACGATGAAGCGCACCGGGATGATCTGATCGCCTCCGGTCGTCCGCACCGCCACGTGGCAGGTATATGGCCCGTCACGCAGTCCCGTCGTATCCAGCGCGACACGCAGCACATTCGTCTCTGGCGTGATGCTGCGTGGCTCGACGCGCAGGCACTGATGGTTCGTCTCCGTATGCCCGCTCATCTCGCCGCCGCCGCTATTGGCAATCTCCACCGTCAGCGCCACCAGTTCGTCCATCTCCAGAAAGCCCGCATCCAGGCGCAGTGGCCGCACCTGCAAACGCGGCGGTATGGGCTGCGTGGTGTGGCGGCGCGCCACTGCCGGACCACTCGTCCCGATATGTCGTGGCACACCAAATGACGGCGTGGACGCGCTGAGCGGATGCCCTGCCGGAAGCCCCGACTCATGCAGCGGCCCCGACTGTGGGTGCAGCGTCCATTCCAGCGCCTCGCTAAACTGTGTCGCATGGGCAAAGCGCTCGCGCGCCTGCAATGCTAGCGCCTTCAGCACCACATGTTCCACTGCTTCCGGAACCGCCGGGTTCACCTCGCGAATCGGCGTCAGCGGTTGGCCCGCCATTCGCGTCGGCGCACCCTCCGGCACGCGCCCGGTCAGCAGATGATACAGCGACGCCCCCAGGGCATAGATATCCGAGCGAGGCTCCGAGCGCGCCGTGTATTGTTCCAGCGGCGCATAGCCGTCGGTGCCAAGCTGCGACGTATCACGCGCCCGCGCCGGATAGAGCCAGCGCGCGATGCCGAAGTCCACCAGCTTCAGCCGCCCCTCCGGCGTGAGCATCACGTTCGCCGGCTTCAGGTCGCGATAGATAATCGGCGGATTCTGATTATGCAAGTACCACAGCACATCACAGAGCTGGATACCCCACTGCACCACTCGTCTCCACTCCAACGGCTGCCCAGTGGCGATCAATTCATCTTCGAGATTCCGTCCCCGAATATACTCCATCACCAAGAAATGCTTCTGGCCTTCGACAAAGCGATCATACACCTTCGTCAGCGCGGGATGATCCAATGAGCGCAGCATCTCGGCCTCGCGGATGAAGTCATTGATCGCCTTTTCGCGCTCATTCGGCCCCAGATTCGACTCACTCATCTCCTTGAGCGCCCGCTGCGTCCCGCCTTCCAGCATATCGCGCACGATATAGAGCGCGCTCTGGCCACCCTGTGCCAGCCGTCGTTCGATCACATAGCGCCCGTGCAATGGCTGGCTAATCGGAAGAAAGCCGGTGGCGTATCTGCCCGCTCCGCCGTGCAGATCGAAGCCACACGCCGGGCAGAAAGTCGAAGCCGCTGGCACCTCTTGCCGGCAGCGCGCACAGAGTACTGACGAGTTCATCTAGCCCCTAGCCTCCCGGCGCATCCGCTTGGACATCTCGCGCGTACCATCTGGCGTCCGCACCGCCACCCCCAACGGCGACGCCTTGCGTTTTGCCCCGCCATTTTACCACAGGCACGCTATCACGCGATACGCTTCTGCTACATACTGCTGTGTCACGCCGCGAATGATGGTCAATCTCACAGTGGCGTAACTGTGGCGCATGCGACGCCCCACTCCAGTATGCTGTCAATCACACTGAAGGTGTACGTACACAGGGCAGTGCGGATGTACCTCATGCTGCTGCCACTGCGCTGGCATCCACATGCGAGGGCTACGCGATGCCGCCCGGTTGTCCGTTGCTGGCGATACTGGTGCTCCGTGGTCAGCCACGTGATCCAACGCGGAAAAAAGGTGGAGCGGGCAGTGAAATGCGGGCATGCGGACCGTCGTCAGAGTCCGCATGAATTGAAGATGCAACGGGTAGGGCGGGGGGGACTCGAACCCCCACGCGGCTTTCGCCGCAACGGATTTTAAGTCCGCTGTGTCTGCCATTCCACCACCGCCCCGCGGCACAAGCTGTGCGCCATCAGCATAGCACATGGCATGCCCCCGCGATACCTGCCAGCATGCGCCACATCAGGCAAGAATACTCTGCCACCCTGCACAAACAGCCGCCCCGCGCAAGGCAACGGTACTCCCGTCCCGTGCGAGTCCTAGCCCCTCTTGCGCTGCGCCGGCTTGCCGTTCCGGCGTGGTATACTCATCCCTGCTGCCACGAGCAGGCGACGTTTATGTCTACTGGCTGGTGAGGTTGATCTAGTGGATTCCCCGACACGCGATAGACCAGCAGATGTGCCAGCGCATCACCAACAGGCCGGAGCCGCGATTCCCATCACCATCGGTTTCCGCGACCCCAGCGATATGCTCCAGAGGCTTGCCGCGCCCACTCCGCTAGCCACTTCCCCAGCGCTTGACCCAGCGCTTGACCCGGCACTGCCGCGCTGGTATGCGCTCTTGCTCCGGTCGCATGCGCTGGCGGCGCCCGCCACGTTCGACACCCTGCTCGCCCCGTCGGTCCTCTATGATCGTGTGCGCCCCCATCCCTATCAATTGCGCGTGGTGGAGCAAGTGCTGCGCGAAAAGGCGCCAGCGGCGATCCTCGCCGACGAGGTAGGCCTGGGCAAGACCATCGAGGCCGGACTGATCTACAAGGAGTTGGCGTTGCGTGGCCTTGTCTCCTCGGTGCTGGTGCTCGCGCCCAAGGCGTTGCTCAGCCAGTGGCAGGACGAATTGCGTGAGCGCTTCGACGAAGACTTCGTGCTCACCGACGAAAAACGCTTCAGCGGCTTCGACCGCGAGCCGCGCATTATCTGCTCGCTGCCGCAGTTCGTGCGCTCCTTCGATCACATCGCCATACGCTCCTGGGACATGGTGATTGTAGACGAGGCGCACCTGCTCGCCAATCCGGAGTCGAAGCGACGCCGCTGTGCCGGGCTGCTGCGCGCGCGCTGGCGGCTGTTGCTCACCGCCACACCGGTCGCCAACAAAGTCACCGACCTGTATAGCCTCATAGACCTCGTTGCACCCGGAAAACTCGGCACACGCCGCGAATTTGAGAATGAATTCGTCGCCGATGCTGCCACCTGTCGTATTGTGCGGCCCGACCGCCTTGCCGAACTACGCGCCATCGTCGCCCAGGTAAGCTGTCGTACCCGCCGCGCCGACGCCGAGATTCCATTCGCCGGTCGCACAGTCTATACCCGCGATATTGCTCCCACGTCCGCCGAAGACGCGCTCATCAGCGACGTCACCAATTATCTGCGTGCGCTCTACCGCCGTCTGCCAGCACCAGCCCGCAACCAGCGTGGGCGCACGTCGGCGCCTGCCGCGGAGCGCAGCGGCCCACGTATCAACCGTGGGGCGGTGATCCGCGAGATTATGGCGTTGCAACAATCGCTCAGCAGCCATCCACGCGCCATCGAACAATCGCTACGCCGCCGAGCCGAAAGCCATGCCGATGAGCGCGATATCCTGCTCGCGCTCGCGGACCGCTGCCAGACGGCGGCCAGCGCAAAAGAGCGATTGCTGCATGAGGTGCTTGCCGACCTCAAGGGCGAGCCAGCGCTTATTTTCACCCTGCGGCTCGAAACCGCCGCACATCTGCGTGAGGCCATCCGTGCCCGTGGCAGTACCGCCGAATGCTACATCGGCGCGCTGAGCCGCCTGGAACGCGAAGCGCTGGTGGCGCGCTTCAACGCCGGTGAAATCAGCGCGTTGATCGCCACCGACGCGGGCGCGGAAGGGTTGAACTTGCAGCAGCGCTGCCATGTCGTCGTGAACTATGACCTGCACTGGAACCCAATGCGCATCGAGCAGCGCATCGGGCGTGTTCACCGCCTGGGGCAATCGCGCGATGTCTCGGTCTACAATTTCGCGCTCAGCGACACCATTGACGACTACGTGCTGCGACTGCTCTATCAGAAGATCAATCTCTTCACCATGACCGTCGGCGCGCTGGAGACGGTGCTCTCTGAAGTGCAGGAAGGCGAGCTTGACCTCGAAGAGCGCATCCTCGACGCGCTGCTGCGCGCCGACTCGCCAGACGCTATACGTCGCGAAGTAGAGGCCCTCGGCGACGAGCTAGTCGGTGCGGACCAGCGGCAACACGAAGCCATATCGTTCACCGAGAGGGTACTCGCATGAAGTGGCTGTTCAAGTGGCGTAAGAAAGACGCACGCGAGCCAGATACACCCAGGAGCGCCGCTCCCAGCTCTTCGGCGGCAAAGCGCTCAAGTGAACGGTCCGGCGGCATCAGCGCCGCCAGCCCACTACTCCAATTCGCTGGTGAGGCTCTCATCTTGCGTGGCGCACGTGTGCGTGTCGAAGATGCCGATCTGCTCTTCGCCGTGCTGCCCGACGGAGCCACCCTGCGCTACACCGACTTCGCTCCACGGGCGCGCGAGAGCCAAGATATACAGCTCCTCGCCCCTGGCAGCGCCGCGCTCGCCGACCTGCTCGCCGAGACCGCACGACACGGCGCGTTGGGCGCATTCGAGCTTCCCGCCTCGGCTGACCCTATTGAGCGCGCCCGCACTGGCTGCGGCGACATCCCCACTGCCTGTGGCCGCTGTGTCGCGAAGAACGCCGAAGACGCCATTCCGCCCGCCCTCTGCGAAGTCTGTCCATTGCGTGCGGGTCGCCTCGGTGTTCTCGGGCTGGGACGTATCCGCGACGTGCGCGAAGTGCGGCGCTGGCAGGCTCAGAGCGTTGAGTTGACGTTTCGCGTGACCTACCGTGACCGCCACGGACGCTATGACGAGTGGCTGCGCTTTGGCTGGGATCCCATGACTGGCCAGCCATTGCCTCCCATCGCGCTCGCTTCGCTGGCGCACGCGCGTGTACTTCCCCTGCCACCCACTGCGCGCGACTTGCTTGCGCCCGCGCTTGCCGAGGCCGAACGCGCCCTTCAACCCCGGCAGGAAGCTGCGGCGGTGTTTTTCGCTCAGCGTGATAACGCCGAATACCAGCGCCAGCGCGACGACCTGCTGACGACCGCTGAACGTCTGCGCCGCGAATCTGACCAAGCGCCAGACGAGATCGAACGTTCGCTCGCCATGGAACTGACACGGCTTGGCGATGTATTTGCCGTCGGTGTGGATGCCGAGCTAGAGAGCGCCGTCTTCATTACCACGCCAATGGCTGAAGTCACGGTGCGCGGTGGCTCTGGTTCGCTCACGCTGCACCTCGATCTGGGTCGGGATGTCGTTGCGCCGCTGGCATGCGCCCACTGCGGGCAGTTCACCCAGGCAGCGGTCCTTTGCCGTCAAGGGCACCTGCTCTGCCCACGCTGCGCGCCTGCGCGCACGACATCCGCAGCCGCTACCGTTTCTTGCCCTGTCTGCGAAGGCATCCCCGCCACGCCTGGCAGTAGCGCATCGCCCAGGTCACGCCGTGGCAAGGCGCGCACAGAGCCAGACGCGCTGACGGTGACGCATCTCGATGCGATGACCGATGAGACTTGGCGCCGCTTTGTCGGCTGGTATCTCGAACAGCAGCAATGCGCTATTGACCGAGTTGAGGAACGCGAGAGCGCGCCCATATGGCGGCTCCGCGCCGCCGGTGAGCCGCTCATAGCCCTTGCGCCGCGTCCCGGCATTGACCGCGCCCTCGGCGACGTAGAGGTGCGCGCCGCCGCCGCGTCCGCCCGCGGTTCGGCGCTCTGGCTGATCACGTCTTCTCCCGCCGCGCCAGAGGCCCATGCCACCGCCAAGCAATTTGGCGTGCGCATCATAGATCGTGCTGAGATGGCGCGCTTCCTTGCCACTGCCTCGCAGGCGCACACGCAACAGCGTATCGAAGCCGAACGCGACACTTTGGCGCGCATCGCAGCGGCGACCGCGCTTCATACGACGCTGCTGGATACATTTTCCGCGTTGGAGCATATGCTGGCGACCGCCGAAAATGCTGATCGCGTGGGCAGTCGGTCGGCCCTGGTTGCCGCCGCGACCCGCATTGAAGCGGACTGCCAGACAGCAGAGCGCGCATTCCTCGCGTGGGATACGATCCTGGCGGAGTGGATTGCCGCCTTTGGCGAACGCGAGGCGCGTGACGGCAGCCTGGCGGTGCTGCTCACGCCATCCGCGTTTGACACACTTGGCGCGCGGATCGCTCATTTGCGCGAAGCCACCCTTGCCGCATTTGCGTCCATTGCCGCCACCCCTGGCGACGGCGAAGCGGGGTATGCCGTCTGGCGCAAAGCCGTCCTCGAAGCATTCACCGCCCGCTGCGAGTCGTTGCGCTGGCGCACCCAGATCATCACGCCCGCGCAGTGGCGCGACTTCAGCGCGGCCCACGATACCCAGGCCGCCGCGCAGTCCGAGAGCAGCGCCACCAGCGCCCGCTATGCCGCTGGCCGCGCCGCCAAAGCCTACGACGACTTCGCCCCGCGCATCCGCACAGGTAAAGCCATCGCCCGCCACGGATAGCCGTACCAGTCGCCTCGCCGCGCGGGTACATCTTGCCCCGTAAGTTGCCATCCGCCTGAGCGCATTGGCTATACTGGCGTGGAGAGCCGCATTCGACACAGAGATCGGGCAGAGAGGTGATGTCCCTGATTGCCACGCGCGCCGATGCCGTGCGCCAGCCGTTCCGCGAGCGTCTGCGCCGCTTCTATCCGATGGACAACGGCCCCCACGAGATTCGAGCGATGGATGGTCTGCGCGCCATTGCCGCGCTGAGCGTGCTCGTCTTCCACACCGCCTCTTCGCTCAAAACCGAAGTCGTGGTTGGCCCCGTGAATCTCTCATTTGTCGTCAGCTATCTGGCGTCGGGTGTGCATCTCTTCTTCATTCTCTCCGGTTTCCTGCTATTCCTCCCCTACGCGCGGGCGATGCTTGCCGCGCGCCCACTGCCGCAGGCCCGCAACTTCTACCGGCGGCGCGCGTTGCGTATTCTCCCCGCATATCTCGTCTGCCTGGCAGCCTTTACCATCATCGGCCTGCTCTTTCCCACCAAGCCGATTGATCTCGCCGATGTGCTGACCCATCTGGCGCTGATTCATGATGACGTGCCCGCCTATAATCGCAGCATCGTCGGCGTCTTCTGGACGTTAGCCATCGAGGTGCAGTTCTATGTGCTGCTGCCGCTCATCGCCTGGCTCATGGCCCGCCTGATGAGTAAGTCGCGGTCGGCGCTTCGGCTTATCGCGCTCGTGCTCGGCATGCTGGCCCTCGCGCTGGCGATACGCCAGGTGGTCGCGTTCGCCGTTGTCAACTTATCCTCGCTCCAACATAGCCCATCCGGCGCGCTCCTTAACATTGCGCTGCTGATCTTGAATGGCAGCCAGGGCAAATACCTCGAAGTCTTTGCCGCGGGCATGCTCTGCGCCACGCTCTATGTCGCGCTCAAAAATACTCCGCGCGACCTGCGCTGGGTGGGCGCTGCGCTCTTTTGCGCCGGGCTGGTATCGGCTTATCTTCTTGCCCAGGCCAACTTCGCCGCGCCAGTGAAAATCCTGGACGCCTTCTATCTTTTCCTGACGCCCAATGATCTGCTGGCGATCTACGGGCCAGGGTTGATCGGTCTCAGCTATGGCGCGATCCTACTCGGCGTGCTCTGGGGCGGCAGCCTGCTGCGTGCGCCATTCGAGACCTCAGCACTGCGCTTCGTTGGGCTGATCTCCTATAGCCTGTATCTCTGGCATTCACCGCTGGTCATCGGTATGGCCAACCTCACGGCCAGCCTACACTGGGGACCACAAGCACGCTATGCCACGAACTTCGCCTTTGCCGCGTTGATCGTAATTCCTTTCGCCTACCTGCTCTACCAAGCCATTGAGCGGCCGTTCCTGAACCGGCGCTATCGCTCGCAAATGAGCGCGCTCAGCACAGCGGCATGACGAAAGACCGCTCTGTGTGTTATAATGCGCCGCGCCATGCGCCCGAAGAGACGAGTGGACGCGACCGTTGGCGTGAAGCGCCGCACCCTGCCGGGCAGGTATCCCATTCCAGGAGGACGCTCGCTGCGATGATGAATAGTAATCAAACATTGGACAACCTCTGGCTTGCCCGCGCGCTTTACGACCTGGGTGCGGTCTCGTTCGGTGACTTCACCCTTGGCGGTACAACCGTCAACTCCCCCGTCTTCATCAATCCTAAGCTGCTCATCAGCAATCCAACGGCGCTGCGGGTCGCGGCCAAGCTGATGTACCAGGAAATTACCCTGGCGCAGTCGCTGCGCCGCTCCAAGGTCGCACAGTACGATGTGGTCGCGGGCGTACCAGTCGGGGGGCTGCTGCTGGCCACGGCGTATTCGCTCGAATCCACTACACCATTGATCTATCCGCGCATTCGCCCCGAAGGGACCGGTGGGCGTGGCGTGGAGGGGCGCTTTTCGTCTGGCACACGCGCGTTGCTCGTGGACGACCTGATCACCGGCGGCAGAAGCGTGTTAGAGGCGGCGCAATTCCTGGGCGAACACGGTATCGTCGTCAAAGACGCCGTCGTGCTGATTGACCGCGACCAGGGTGCGCATGTCCGTCTCAAGCATGCCGGCATCAACCTTATCAGCATCCTCAAGCTTGATGTCATGATGAACCTGTACGCCCTCAACGGCCTGATTGACGCCGAGCAGAATCAGCGCTATCTCGAATACGTCCGTACCTTCCGCCCTGCCACGGAACACGGCGTTGAGCCACCCGACTCCGACGACCAGCCCCTGAGCGATGAGACCGGCGACGCATAACGTGGTGTCGGCCTGACCCTGATCTTCGGGCTAGCACCCCACCCTGCCAGCATCCATTTCTTGCCAAGCGGGATAGCCGGCGTTCTTGCCCTTGACAAACTAATATATGTAGTTTATAAACTAAGTGCATTCTTCGTTGCGAAGTGAGCGTCACGCGCATATCGCTCTTGCCCAACGCAGCTTGATAGGGAGACGACCATGAAAGTGGCCACCCACGGCGAGCATCTTGTTCAGCTTACCCAGCGCACTCCACTCTTTCCGGTGAATTGCTACCTCGTGCGTGAAGATGACGGATTGACCGTCGTAGACACTGGACTCTCCGGCATCGCCCCTGCGATGCTCAGCACAGTGCGCGCACTCGGCGCCCCCATCCTCCGTATCGCACTGACCCATTCCCACATAGACCACGTTGGTTCGCTAGACGCGCTTCACGCGGCGCTGCCAGGGGCCGAGGTCATCATTTCAACACGGGAAGCGCCCTTGCTTGCTGGCAACATGGCGCTTGAGGCTGGTGAGCCGGGAACCAAGGTACGCGGCGGCTTCACGAAGGTGACGACGCGGCCCACACGCCTGGTCACGCCGGGGGAGCGTATCGGGTCGCTGTGCGTCATCGCCTCGCCAGGGCATACGCCGGGGCACATCGCCTTCCTCGATGAACGTGATGGCGCGCTGCTCGCGGGCGACGCCTTCGCAACCTTCACCAGCACTATCGTCTCGGGAACGTGGCGCATGCGCTTCCCCTTCTCAGCTATTGCCACCTGGGATAAGCCGACCGCCCTCGCCACCGCGCGGGCACTGCGCGCGCTCAATCCTTCTCGGCTCGCCGTTGGCCATGGGCCGGTGCTGACCAATCCGGGAACGGCGATGGACGCCGCCATTGCTGAGGCCGCTCGCCGTCTGCGGGAGGGGAGCGCCCATGCCGCTTAGAGCCGGACTTACCACCGCCACGGTCACACGCGCCGCCGTTGAACTGCTCGACTCCGAAGGCGCGGACGCGCTCACCCTTGCCCGTGTCGCGGAGAAATTGGGAGTGCGTATCCCCTCGCTCTATAACCACGTCTCCGGACTGGATGGCCTGCGCCGGGAGCTAGCGCTCTACGCCGTCGAACAACTCAACGCTGTACTGACTGCCGCCGCGATTGGCAAAGCTGGCGACGATGCGGTATATGCGCTTGCCAACGCCTATCGCGCCTTCGTCAGAGCGCATCCCGCGCTCTATCCGTTCTCGCAGCGTATCCCCAACGATGATCCAGCGCTTCAGGCCGCCGCTTCTGGCCCGGTGGATGTTGTGGTTGCGGTGCTGGCGGGGTATGGTCTGCGCGCCGATGACGCGCTGCACGCCGTGCGCGGCTTTCGCAGCGCGCTCCACGGTTTCACCGCATTGGAGGCCATGGGTGGCTTTGGTCTGCCGCTGGACCTGGACGAAAGTTTCCGACGCTTGATCCAGTCGCAGATCGCTGGGTTGCGCGCTCAGGCACACGGCGCTCAATCTGGATAGTCATTCGCCTTGCGCTCAGGCGTCCCGCGCCATCTCCAGATGTTCGTATGGGCGGCCATTGGTCCAGCGTGTGAAGGTCCGCACGGGAGTAAACCCGGCGCGCTGATACACCTTGCGCGCCCGCTCGTTGAACGTCACCACATTCAGCCGGAACCCGCGTGGATTGAACCGCTGCCGCGCGAACTCCAGTCCCGCGAGCACAAATGCCAGCCCTTCGCCGTGGCCGGTGCGGTCCGGCCGCATCCCCAGGCCGACTTCAAGCGTGTCGCTATGTCGCACGAAGCTAAAGATACCGGCAAGCGCGCCATCCGCCTCAAGCACAGAGAAATAGAACGCGCTGCCAAAAAGCCGTAGCGCCTGCTGCGTGAGCATCACCACCAGCAGCGAGACGAATCCCACGTTGTAGAAGGCATAGATCCCATCGTAGCGCCAGCGTGCGACGGCCCGCGCATCTCGCCAGCGCATCGGGATAAATGTATATCGCATACTCCAGTTTCTGTGACTTTGCTGTGTACCGCGCGACATAGCATGTGGCATACATCACCGCATTGCTCTCGATACTACTCCGCAAACGAATGCCGTGTATACCGCCGTGTTGCGTATTTTGTCCGTCGCTGTCACACTTGTGCCAATGGCGCGACTACTCTACTGTAGAGTCACCAGTCAGCGCCGATCCAAGGCGGAATGTTGGGAGGGGAAAGAGGTTGTTGTTCATGCCTCACAGTGCAGTATCGTCGCTTGACATCGGCGCGCCGCCGTCCTGGCCGGGCGTGCGTGTACTTGAAGCACTGCGGCGCTGGATTGTCGCGCTCGCGTCGCCAGAGAATCCGCCCTCCACGGTAGTCTCGCCTTCAGATGCGTCTGCCTCGAATGCGACGGCTCCGACGTCACCATCGGCGCCACATGAACGAGCAGACGCGCTCTATCAACAGCATGCGCGTGCGGTGCTTGGCTACCTCTGCGCCCGCCTCCCCACCCTCGCGGACGCTGAAGACGCGCTCGCCGAGGTCTTTCTTGCCGCCTTGCGTGCTTGCGCCACTGGCGAACAACCTGGCATCGGTTGGCTGATACAGGTCGCGCGCCGTCGCGTCGCGGACTTTTACCGTGGGCGTGAGCGCGCCGCGGTGATTATCGTACATGACGAGCGGCTGGCCACCCTCCCCGACGATACCACTGGCCCCGAACAGGCTGTGTTGCAAGCCGAAACGATGCACGAAGTGCTGGCGCTGGTGGCCGCGCTCCCCGATGAGCAGCGTGAGGCGCTCGTGCTACGCTTCGCCTCTGGGCTGCGCTCACCGCAAATCGCCGCGATACTGGGCAAGTCCGACGAAGCCACCCGCGCGCTGCTCTCGCGCGCGCTGCGCCGTCTGCGGAAGGAGCTAAGCCGATGACTCCCCGCGATTCACAACCCAATCACACGGATGATATGCACGATGAGTTCACGCTCGACATTGAAGCGATGGACGCTCTCGCGCCGGCCAATCTCGACGCCAGCATCGAATCGCTACGCCAATCGCAAGTGGATACTGCCGACGCCCGGCTGGTGCGCGCGTTGGCCAGCGTTTATACCCTACCAAGCGGCGCGGATGCCGTGTTAGAGCGCGTGCGCGCCTGTATCACCGCCGCTCCGCTGCCTGACCTTGACAGCGGCTCCGACGACGCCATTGGCGCGGATGCGGGCCATCCATCGCGGCCCGCGCCCCGCCCCGCACCTACGCGGCCAGGTAGCCGTGCGGGCGCGGCGTTCCGCGCCATCGCGGCGATGCTGACGGTGGCGCTCATCGCGGGGAGCTTTCTCACAGTACTGCGCCTTCATCAGCGCGCGGGCACATCCACTCCCACCTGGCAAGATGTCAGCATCACCCGCGCCCACACCACCCAGCCGCTCAACTTCGATCCCAAGAACGGCATCACGTATGCCGTCAGCCAGACGAGCGCCAACATCTACGCCTGTGGAAGCGGCCACCTCTGGTACAGCGCCGACGGCGGCGCGACCTACCAGCCTTTCACCCCCGCCGAGCCTTCCTTGCCTCCTAACGTGACGAGCACATGTATACTCGCTACCGCATCCGGTTTGCCAGGAGTGTTCGTCTTTTATCGCGATGTGAACACACCAGGCCAGCCGCTTACACCTATCGGCTATGCGGCTCCTGGCGCACTCCACTGGCAGCCATTGCCGGTGCCTGCCGCCACGCCATATACCGTGAACCTCACTCCTACCAATACCCGACTACCTGCCGACATTGTTGGAGGCGTGCTTCCCTACGCGGCGCTGGCGGGTAATGTGCGCTTTTCTGACGGCTGGCTTTTCGCACTGCTGCCCATCCAGGGCCAAACGAACGTGTTAGCTGGCTCACCAGACTTTGGCGCATCCTGGATCTGGCTCGACGCGACTTTGCAGCAATCTCAGGGCCATACATGTGAGAACTTCGCCGTCAGTTCGACCGATTCCCAGCGTCTTTACTGCAATATTCCGGCAGGAAATCCTCAAATCTGGGAGACAATGGACCGTGGACAGACGTGGGAGCCTTACAAAGATGGCACTGGTTGGGAAACGATCGTGGGCGCGAGTAACAATGCCGCTTTTGCCGCAAGCAACCCCAAACCCACTGCTGACAGCGGCATATTGATGCGCCAGACATCCTTTGGCGGAAGTTGGCTCTTTGTCGCGCCACTGCCCTCACCTGATGCCAACAATGCCAAATTCACACAGGGGGGGCAGCGGATTTTCGAGGTAACGCCTTCCGGTGGGATCTATGAAGCGCAATACGTCTCGGATGAGACCGGCACGACAGTACAGGTGGATAGCCTCGCACCCAACGCCACCAAGTTTGTATCAGTCGCGCACCCCCAACAATTCTCAGGTCTGTTTGGACTAGCGTTCGGCGGTACCATGCATGGCGACCGACCGGCACTATACCTGGGGGCAGGTTCTTCGGGCAAGGGCGATACCACTACCTCGCTTTACCGGCTCGCTCTCATCCCAACGAACACCCCCTCCATCATCAATACGCCTCTGCCAACCCTGACACCCGCTGAGACTGCGACACCCGTTTCGACAGTGCCCGCCTGGGCACCCAATCCAGCTTGCGCGCATGATCCAGAGATACTCGCACCGATTCAGTGGGGTGGTCTCGGCGCGAAGGCAAGTACATTTGTTCAGCGTTGGGGGCCAGCCAATGTGACCTCTG
Source organism: Ktedonobacterales bacterium (assembly GCA_030167145.1). Taxonomy (GTDB): domain Bacteria; phylum Chloroflexota; class Ktedonobacteria; order Ktedonobacterales; family JADMIN01; genus SMAG-U1939. The sequence continues at coordinate 4,960,623 of CP126532.1, forward strand.
GCACGACCTATTATGGGCATTACTCTGACACGGGCACACCTGTCGTAGGGGTTGGCACTGGTCCATACACTCCGTCTAATGGGCGTGTGGACAACATGACTTATCACGTGGACAAAACCGCTCATCTGACGCTGAAACAGGCCGAAGCGCTGGTGACGACGATCATCCCGAAAGATGCGCGCCATATCTATATTGGCGCTCCCACATCCACGCACAGCCCGATCACGCTCGGATATTGCAGCGCTGCATTCTGGGCGGCTTTCCCGCCTGGTGTAACCGAGGCAGGTCCAGGTGAAATAGCCGTTACCTACTGGCTTCGGGCAGATGGAACTGTAGACTACATGAGCATTAGTGCGGCCATGTTTGGCTGATAGTGTGCCATTTTGCGGCACCAGTTTGCGGCCATAGGCTACACTATCCTGTGGCGCATCGCGCCACCAACCATACTGAACACGTCACATAAGGAGCAGAACCCTTGGAGCGCACGCTCATCATTGTCAAGCCCGACGGCGTCCAGCGCGGCCTCGTCGGCGAAATCCTCAGCCGCTTCGAGAAGCGCGGCCTCAAGCTCGCCGGCCTCAAGTTGATGCGCATCTCCCCAGAGCTTGCCGCACGCCACTATGCCGAACACCAGGGCAAGCCCTTCTATCCAGGGCTGGTCGAGTTCATCACCTCCGGGCCGGTCGTCGTCGGCGCGGTCGAAGGGCTGGGCGCGATTGCCATGGTCCGCGCGATGATGGGCGCGACCAATCCCGCCAATTCAGCGCCGGGCACCATTCGCGGCGACTATGCCGTCGCTATGAGCTACAACATCATCCACGGCTCCGATGGCGCCGAATCTGCCCAGCGCGAGGTCAGCCTCTACTTCGCCCCCGACGAACTCCTCAGCTATGAGCGCGCCACCGACAAGTGGTCAGAATAGCGCCAACCTGGAAAGTGCCGTGTGCTGTGGTGTCAGGGACACCACAGCACACGGTCATCTCATGCGGATAGCACCTCAATTGCCACTCGTTGCACCGCCGCAAGCGTAGACTTGCGCGCCCGCGCCCGAACTACCAAACTCGCTCGCCGGTATCGTCGCGCAATTGGCTTCTACCCACTGCACCAGCGTCGCATTGCCTGCGCCTCCTTGGCCGCCACCTCCGCCGAAGCCACCACCGGAGAGCAGGAAGTAGCGAATCTGCCCCTCGCGAATCATCGCTTGCAGCGCGCTCAGCGAGAGGATCTGGTCCGACCCTGTGAATCCCCCCAGTGTCAGTACCGGCTGGCCAGTGACGATGATATACGGCGCGGCGGTCTGCGAGCTGAGTGTCGCGAAGAGGTACGAAGTAGAGCCGCGATGCGCCTCTAAGTAAGCCACCAGTTGCGTGTCAACGGAGATATCCTGCCCATTCCCAGTCGGCCCTGCTGCCGGCCCACCGCCAGCGAAGTCGGACGGTGGCGACCGGAATGCGCCAGATGGTGGTGGCCCGAAGTCGCCGAAACCTCCGAAAGCTCCTGGTCGCGCTCCGCCCGGAAAGCCGCCCGCGATGCGCACGCCAACCTGCGCGGAAGCGGCGGTTGGCCCTGCTGTTGGCAACGTTCCGCCCGCGCCACTGGCGAGCGAGACGCCCGACCACGTGACCGGCCCTACCAGCAACACCAGCATGCCGAGCGCGGCGGCGAACATTGGCACACCCGCCCAGCGCATTATCCGCGAGAGCAGCGGTTGCAATACGCCATGCCATTGCGCTGCGCCATCTGAACGCTGTGGCGTATCCCGGCCAGATGCTACCAGTTCGATCCGATACCACACGAGCGCGCCAGCGGCGATCAGCGAGACCACCACGATGAGCGGTGTCATCCAGCTATTCCACTCAGCATATCCGGCGAGGATGATTGCTTGTGTGATCGCAGTCAGCACCAGGGCCGCTGGCAACAGCCAGCCACGCCAGTTCACTGTACGATAATCGCGCCAGAGCAGCACGACGCCAGTGCCCGCGAGCGCGGCGACGCTGGGCGCGAGCATCGAAAGATAGTAGGTGTGGAAGAACCCCGCCACGCTGAAGAAGATCGCTTGAGTCAGCAGCCAACCGCCCCACAGCACCAGCGCCGATTGTTGCGGCGTCAGATGCGCCACCGCTTGTGCCGTGCCCGCGCGTTGTTCGCCACGCATGCGTGCGATGAGCGTACTCGCCCACTGTCTGGGACGCATCCCCCACCCGCTGGCCAGTATGCCCACGAACGCCAGCGCCAGCAGCCAGCTTACCTGTCCGCCAAGCTGCTGATTCAGCAGCCGGAAAAGGCCGGGCGCGCCGTTTTCGCTCACGCCCCCAGGCCCGCCTAGCGACGCCCCCGCAGGCGCGCCACTCGCCGCCCCAGCGCGAGCGCCAAAGAGCGCGCCGGTCAGGCGTTGCAGCCCGTTGTAACCAAGGGCAAGTTCTAACTCGGAGTTCGTGGTGCTCGAACCGACATACGGCCGCGCGGAAGCTGGCGTCAGATCTACCGCCACCACCCAACTCAGCGAGATCACCAGCAGCACCACGCCCGCCAGCGCCAGATGCCATAGCCGTGTACGCCAGCGCAATGGCGCCCCAAACAAGTAGACCGCCGCGAACGCTGGCACGACTAGATAGGCTTCCAGCATCTTGATGTTGAATCCCAGCCCTACCAGCAGCGCGCACAGCAGCAGCCACCGCAGGCTCCCTTGTTCAGCCGCCCGGCTCACCGCATATGCGCCCAACAGCACCGTCAATACGAGCAGGCTGTCAATGGTGTTGTTGCGGTTGGTGACGACGCTGATCGGGGTAATTGTCAAAAGCAGCGCAGCGAGCAATCCCGCTGGCGCTCCAAATATCCTCCGTATTAGCAGATACAGTACGCCTACCGATGCCACGCCCGCCAGCGCCTCTGGCAAGAGGATGCTGAAGCCGCTGAAACCCAGTAGTTTGGCGCTTGCCGCCTGAATCCAGAATCCCAGCGGTGGTTTATCCACGCTGACGAAGCCACCTGGATCGAACGACACGAAGAAGAAGTTGTGCCAGTTCTCCAACATACTGCGGATGGCCGCCGCATAGTAGAGATTTGCGTACCCATTGCGCTGCAATTCGTAGAAGTCACAGAACGCCGCCAGCAACAAAATCAGCGACAACACTCTGCGGCGTCGCGGCGCAAAATACTCTCGTGGCCAGTGGGCAATCTGCGCGGCGCGCGAGTGAAAGCTCTGCGCGTGTGACTCAGCGTATACCTCCGGCACGGCGCTAGCTGGCATAGTATCCTCCGTAGTTTGCTGTCAGTCCGTCTTGTGGATGGAGTATGAAGCGTGTGTTCGCTTCAGCCCCCGGCGAACCTAGCATAGGGCAGCAGTGTGGGAGAACACTTAAAGCGTGATGTGAGATTCCTCATGTTGACACTAGGCGGCGCATCTATGTTTGCTAGCGCGCATGGCAAGGCGAGCCTACACAGGCTATTTGACCAGTGCAGGCGCTCATGACATCGGGGGACACATGCTACCGTGCTGAACTGGGAATCCTTCCAGACTCTAACCTGTGTGGTGTCTCGAATCTCGCATCTTGCGTCTCATTTAGACTAACCAATGCTAGTACATCGTCCACCTGATCGAGAAGATGTTGTGTGCTGGCGAAACCGTAATTGACTGCGTGTGCGTGTCCAGTCACATCCAGCACAACCGTCGTGGGCAGTGTCAGCACACGATAGCGGCTGGTCAGGTCAGGTGTGCTCGGCGCGTCAACGCGGATCACCGAGACCCTATCGCCGCGAGCCGCCACCACCCGCGCAAGCGCGGGATCTTGCAAGCGATGGCACTGGGCGCAGTCATCGCTGCTGAAAGCCAGAATGCGAATCGGCGCAGGGTCTCGCGGTTCATGATGCGGACCCGTTGCGGCGCTGAAGTGCTCTAGAGCGAGCGGCGGCGCTGTGGCAAGAACCTGCTCACGGCGATGCGCGACGAGTCGCCGCGCCACCGCAATCATGAGCCACGTGCTGAGCGCCACCACAGCAATAATCGCAAGTCGGTTCACCGTTGCGTTCATACCAGTAGCTCCACCTACACCCCGCGCCAGTGGAAGCCACCCGCATAGCGGACGCGCGGCAACAGGCCGAGACGGCCAAGGTGATAGTAGACAAAGCACCCGGCGCAAAAGCCGACCGCAAAGTTGAGGGAAGAGAGCGCGAAAACGATCAAATCAAGAGTCCAGCCCACCGCCGCCGCTGGTGTAAAGAACAGCACGAGGCTCGATGCGATAAGGAATGTAGTGCCGACGCCCTGCGCGAAGCGATGCGGCGCGGGATCATCCTCAACAACGCGCGGTGTAAGCAGACCAGTGGGCACTGCGACACTCCTGTAGAGTATGCGGAACGGGCTAATACCAGGCGCAACCGCGCTGACCGCCAGCGCCACTGCAGCGATGACCACCACCACTGGCGCTTGAAGGATGAACGCCAGTGCGGTTAGGCCGAGCGTCCAGGCTTGCGAGAACTTCAACAGATGCCGATCAACATATGGCACATTCGACGCGCCAATCTTTGCCTCTCCCATTACCATCCTCACATTCTTGCCACGGTCCACCGCATCATGGCGAACATGCGTGCATGACGCCTATCCACGTCATTGTGCAGTAAGTTGATGAATATAGTGAACTTCACGAAATGAAGTGTAGTCTGTGACATGCCCATCCGTCAAGGTCGAGCGCTTCGTGGCGACTTCGGATGGCGCATGCGGAAGACGCTTGAAGAAGCGACTTCCCTCCCGCTACATCCGGGAGGGAAGTTGCCATGGCCGCTGTATTGTTGCGCGGTGTCCTTACTACACATCCTTCTCAATGGGCGCATTCACCAGATTGCCCCACTCGGTCCAAGAGCCATCGTAGTTGCGCACGTTTGGATAGCCGAGCAGTTGCGTCAGTACGAACCATGTATGCGCCGACCGCTCGCCGATGCGGCAATAGGCGATCACGTCGCGTTCAGGCACGATGCCCTTCCCACCGTAAATCTGGCGTAGCTCTTCAGCGGACTTGAAGGTGCCATCGGAGTTGGCTGCGGTCGCCCAGGGGATATTCTGTGCGCCGGGAATATGCCCGCCACGCTGCGCCCCCTCCTGCGGATAGTTGATCATGTGCAGCAATTTGCCCGTGTACTCATCGGGCGAACGCACATCCACCAGCGCCGCGCTTCCGTGCTCCAGCACATCCTCCACCTGGCGGCGGAACGCGCGCAACGAGAGGTCTGGCTCCTTGGCCGTATAGGTGGTCGGGGCGAAGTTGGGCACGTCTTTGGTGTACTCGCGCTGCTCCGCCTCCCACTTCGTGCGCCCGCCGTTCATGATGCGCGCGTCGCCGTGGCCGTAGAGCTTGAAGAGCCAGTAGCTGTAGGCGGCATACCAGTTGTTCTTGTCGCCATAGAACACGACCGTCGTGTCGTTGGCGATACCATAGCGGCGCATCAGCGTCTCGAAATCCGCCTTGTTCACGAAATCCCGGCGGACAGGATCCTGCACATCCACATGCCAGTCCAGCTTGACTGCGTTCCGAATGTGGCCAAGCGCGTCATAGAGCAGCGGATCTTCATCGGCCTCGACGATTCGTACATTCGCATCGTCGAGATGCTGCGCCACCCACTCCGTGTCAACCAGAACTTCGGGGTGGATATAGCCCGTTGAGGTTGGCGGAGTCGTCATTGCGGTTCCGGTTCCCATTTGTATCACCTCGCTATTTCAGAATGAAGAACATCTTTCCATGCCAGTACTGTAACACTTCCGCACTAAGTGTATCAATGAAGTCAACATCGTCCGTTATGCTGATTCGCGCGGCTCCAACGCCGCCAATGGCGAGCCACGAAGCCGCTCGGCGAGGCCAGTGTTGCGCGCCGCGAGCGCATTGTTCTCAACCGCGCGCCGCAACGCACGTGGATCGCCCACAACGACGCACAACCGCCGTGCGCGGGTAATCGCCGTGTAGAGCAGATTGCGCTGCAAGAGTAGATAATGCTGGTTCACCAGCGGCAGCACCACACAGGGATACTCACTGCCCTGGGCGCGGTGAATGCTGCATGCGTAAGCCAGAGCCAATTCGTCTAGTTCGTGCGGCTCATAGGTGACGGTGACACCACCCGCCTCATCAGCAAAGTGGACGGCCACCTGACTGGTGTCGCGCGCAATCTCCACGATCCGCCCCACATCGCCATTGAAAATGCCGGTTGGGCCTTTGTCGTAGTTGTTGCGCACTTGCATCACCTTGTCGCCGGGGCGCAAGGTATGCTCGCCATAGGCGACTGAGACCTCAGCATGCGGATTCAGCCGTGCCTGAAGCGCGCTATTGAGCGCAATGACGCCCGCGTGGCCGCGATACATCGGCGCGAGCACCTGGATGTCCCGCACCGGGTCGAAGCCATAGCGTGCGGGCAGGCGCCGCCCTACGAGGTCCACGATCAAGCGCTGCGCGGCAGCGGGATCGTCAGCGCGCAGAAAGAAGAAGTCACCCGTTGGATCCGGCTGAAGCGACGGCACACGCCCCTCGTTGACACCGTGCGCTGTGACGATGATTGCGCTCTCGCGTGCCTGGCGGAAGAGTTCAGTCAGCCGCACCGCAGGTACGGCTTCGCTCGCCAGAATGTCGGCGAACACGCTCCCCGGCCCCACAGATGGCAATTGATCGGCGTCGCCCACCAGCAGCACGTGCGCTTCAGCGCGCAGCGCCTTCACCAAGCGGTACGCAAGCAGCAGATCGAGCATCGAGACTTCGTCCACGATGATGAAACTCTGTGGCAGGGGACGGTGCTCGTTATAGGCGAAGTCATTGGCGCTCGGCAAGAACTCCAGCAGGCGGTGCAGCGTCTTTGCCGGGCGGCCCGTCGCCTCGGTCATGCGTTTGGCGGCGCGGCCCGTAGGTGCGGCCAGCGCATAGGCGACGCCCTGGCGGTCGAGCGTGTCAAGCAGCGCGCGGATCGCGGTGGTCTTGCCGACGCCTGGGCCGCCGGTCAGCACCGATACCTTCGCGCAGTACGCCACGCGCACCGCTTCTTTCTGGCGCTCAGCCAGGTGCAGGTTCAGGTCATGCTCCAGTGCGGTGAACGTGTCATTCCAGGCGCGTTCGGCGATGGACGGCAGGTCGCTTGGTGCTTTCAACATCACGCGCAGGCGGCGCGCAGTGCCGCTCTCCGCATAGAAGAATGGTGCGAGATAGACATGATCCTCTTCGACAAATGCCTCTTTCTCTGCCACCAACTGCATCAGCGCTGATTCCAGGGCATCGGCCGGCGCATCCAGCAGCGCGGCGGCGCGAATGAACAACTCCTCGCGCGGCAGATAGCAATGGCCATCGCTATTTGCGACTTCGGAGAGCACATGCTTGATGCCAGTCATGTAGCGCGGCTGCGAGTCGCGTGGCAGGCCCAGTTTGACGGCGAGCGCATCGGCGGTCCTGAAGCCGATACCATGTACGTCGCGTTCCAGGGTGTAGGGTGTCTCGCGTACTACTTTGATCGAGTCTTTGCCATACTGGCGGTAAATCTTGGTGGCCAGCGCAGGCGAAACCTCGTGCTCCTGCAGAAAGATCATCAGATCGCGGACGCCTTGCTGCTCTGCCCAGCCCCGCACGATCAACTCACGTTTGGCGACGCTGATTCCTTTCACCTCGGCCAGCCGCTCAGGCTCCAACTCGATCACCGCCAACGTCTGTTCACCGAAATGCTCGACGATGCGCTCAGCAGTCTTCGGCCCGACCCCCTTGATGACGCCGGAACCGAGATACCGCCGCAATCCAGTGGCTGTGACGGGCGCATGCGACGTGAACGATTTCACGCGGAGATGCCGCCCATGCTGCGGATGCAGTTCCCATTCGCCAGTGACTTCGATCAGTTCGCCCGCGCTTACCCCAGGCAATGCGCCAACCAGCGTCACGAGGTCATCACGAAAGAGCCGCCCGCTATCATTCAGTCGCAGGCGGGCAACCGTAAACTGCGTCTCCTGGTTGCGGAAGACGATGCGCTCAAGCGTGCCGGGAAGTGTGGGCATGGGAAAATCTGGCAAGAAAGCAAACGCGACATGAACCTAACAGCATTGTACCACCGCCTCCGACGGGCATGTGCTGCTAGCAGATCCAGTCCCGCGTCACAGCCTTCTTGCGGTTGCGTCGCTTGGGCGCCGCGCTGTTGAGGTAGGTGGAAGGCTGAGGCGCACGGGACGGCGCTGCCGTATCGACCCCCACATCATCTCCTGCGCTGGCGTCATCTTCACGCGCCCAGGCTTCGAGCGCGGCACGCATCTCATCGGTAAGCTGCTTCTTCACTGAGCGCGCCGATGAGCGCTTGCGGTTGCGTCCCCGACCCTGCGCCGCCGCCCCCACGAGCACCAGTTCTGGCTTTGCGGCGGGCGTTCCCGCTGGCGGCGTGGGTGGCTGTCCTCGCGCCGGGCCAGCCGATGGCCGCGCTTGTGGCGGCATCGTTGGGCGCACCGGACCACCCGGACTCGCCGGTCCAGCCGTTGGCCTGGGCTGTGGCGCGAGAGTCGCGCGCACCGGCGCTTCGGCCACCGCAATCTCATCCGGCGCTCGCACCGCGCGCAATGAGGCCAACGTTGCCGGGCCAGGGGCGGCCAGCGCGATAGGCGCATATCCGCTGGTGATCCGCTGCCGCTGCTCCGCCGCTGTCAGCGCTGCGGCACTGATGGAATCCGCGCCACCGAGCGCCAGCGCTGCCTGCCGTGCTTGTTCCACCACCTCAACCGCGTGACGGCTCTTGCTCCATGCGAAGATCTGTGTCACTACACCAGCGATCAATATACTGGCGAGCGCCCCGCCCACAATGCTCAAAATCTCCGTGCCAAGCCAACCAAAGCGGCTCACCAGCCTCACCAGCCCACTGAGGCTAACCCCTGGCAATGCGGATGCACCCGTGAGCGCCGCCACATTGCGTGGCCCGCTACTCAGCAGCATGGCAAGCGCCGCAGCACCCGCCAGCCCTGCAGACAGCGCGCCCGCCGCCAGCCCTGCCTGGAACTGCCGCCCGTACCAGCCGCGTGCCAGCCATTTTGCTGCCCCCAGGCCCGCAGCCGCACCTGCCAGCAACATGACCGCAACCACGCCAAGCGCAAGGTGAGGGGTGAGCGCCACCGCGAGTCCACCGGCGCAGACCCCGACTACACTCCCGACACGCACCACCGTCCGCATGCCGCCCCTCCCCTTCTTGTGTGTCATGACCGGCGCGCGACCACCAGCGTGTTAGAGTTGCTTGGCGATGAGCATCCGCTGCACCTCGCTGGTGCCCTCGCCGATCTCATGCACCTTGACATTTCGCCAGTAGCGCGACACCGGATACTCGTCCATAAAGCCGTAGCCGCCGTGAATCTGCACCGCCTGGTCCGCCGCGCGCTTCGCCGTCTCAGAAGCGAACAATTTGGCCATCGAAGCTTCTTTGCCGAAAGGCTGGCCCTGCATGTGTAGCCATCCTGCTTTGTAATACATCAGGCGTGCGAGTTCAACCTCCATAGCCATATCGGCCAGCTTGAACTGAATCGCTTGGAATGCGGCGATAGGCTTGCCAAATTGCCGTCGCTCGCGCGAATAGGCCAGCGCCTCGTCGTAACATGCCTGCGCCAGGCCCACGCTCAGCGCGGCAATCGCCACTCGTCCCAGGTCGAGAATGTGCATGAACTGGCGGAAACCCTCGCCACGAGCGCCCAGCATATTCTCCACTGGCACTTCGCAATCTTCGAAGGCCAGCGGGCGCGTATCGGAGGCGCGCCAGCCCATCTTATGGTAGGGATTGCCGATACTGTAACCGGGTGTGCCTTGCGGCACAATCAAGTTGGTAATCTCTTTATGCCCATCCGCCTGCCTGCCCGTGACAGCGGTAATCGTCACCCCGCCCGTCATCTCCGTGCCCGCATTGGTGATGAAGTTCTTCGCGCCGTTGATGCGCCATGTGCCATCGTGCAGTTCCGCATGCGTCTCCGTCCCAGCGGAATCAGAACCCGCGCCCGGTTCAGTCAGGCCGAACGCCCACAATTGCTCGCCTGTGGCCAGCTTCGTCAAATATCGTTGCTTCTGCGCTTCACTGCCGAAGAGATGAAACGGTGTCGCGCCAAGTGAGGTGTGCGCTTCCATCGTAATGCCAACGGCAGCATCACCCCGCCCGATCTCCTCAAGGGCCAGGCAATACGAGAGAAAATCCGCACCCGCTCCACCATATTCCTCTGGAAACGGCAGACCAAGCAAACCGAGGTTGCCCATCTTCCTGATGATCGCATAGGGAAACGCGCTGGTGCGGTCCATCTCTTCGGCGTGCGGTTTGATCTCATTCTCGGCGAAATCACGACACAAATCGCGTATCATTTGCTGCTCGGCGCTGAGCGTAAAGTCCATGGAGGCGCTCCTTAACATTGGCAAGATCAGGGCGCGCGTGAGCTACATTGCTCACGGCTGCTACGCCACAGCATTATAGCCTATCAGAGGGGTATAGGGCATTCGGGGGACTCACCGCCGCGTGATGCCAGTGCCATGCGTATACTGCAATGGTTGCTGAGCGAGCCACGTTGGCGATATCCAGCGCGCCGGGGAGGGAACAATCACCAATGCAAACACTTAGTGACATCCAGGTTCTACCGCTCGACCTCCATGCGACACCCGCCGCCCATATCCTGGTAGCCGAGGCCGACGAGAGCATCGCCGGCACACTTGCCGCCATCCTCCGACACGATGGTTATGATGTGACCGTCGCGCACTCACTGGCCAGCGCGCTGGAACTCCTTCACAACGAGTCGTTTGCCCTGGTGCTGGCAGATGCACAGTTGGAGGCGCATACCCAGAACACGACATCTCTGGCGAGCGCTATTTCGACCGATACCATGCTCATCACTCTTGCCCGGTTCTCAGCCCTGGACCGCGCACTGCAAGCGCTGCGCTCTGGCGCGTATGCCTATCTCGTCAAACCGGTGGATGTCGAAGAACTGCGGCTGACCGTGCGCCGCGCGCTGGAACATCGCCGCCTCGAAGGTGACTTGGGTGCGCGTCAGCGTGAACTTGAAGATGCGCAAGATCAACTTCGCGGGCTGGACGAAGCGAACCAACGCTTACTCTATGCCCAGGAAGAACATGAACGCTTCGTGGCAATGGTGGCCCATGAGATGCGCGGCCCACTAAACCCTATTATCAATTATGCTCAACTGGCCAAGCGGTCTACTGTCACGCAGCAGGCCCGCGACCACTATATGGATGTCATCGTCGAGCATGCCTTCCGCTTGAACCGTCTGGTAGACGACCTGCAAACGGCGACTCGACTCAGCACCGGTCACTTTACCCTCAAGCGCGAATTGTGCGATATAGCGGCTGCTGTGAGCGAAGAGGTAGATAATTTCAGCGCTACCGTCATGGAGCGTCACTTCCTGCTCGAACGCCCATCTGAGCCGATTTTGGCAGAGGTGGATCGTGATCGCATCGCCCAGGCCGTGCGCAACCTCGTAGACAATGCAGTGAAATATTCCTCCGATGGCTCAGCCGTCGAACTCTCCGTCGGGTGCGATGACATGAATGTCTACATTCGCGTCCGCGACTACGGCGCCGGTATTCCCGAATCCGAGATGCGTCGCATCTTCGAGGCCTTCACTCGTCTGAACAAAGCGACAGAAGTGCAGGGAAGCGGCCTCGGCCTCTTTATCACTCGTGGTATCGCTACCGCGCATGGTGGCCAGCTTACCGTCGAAAACGGGGTTGGCTCCGAACGTGCGCGGGGCGCGATCTTCACCCTCGTCTTGCCTTTGCGTATACCAGAAACCGAGTCGCAGACCGAGCCATCTGACGTTCACCTCTAGCACGTCAGCTCAGCACTACCGCACTCCATCAAGCGCCCAAACTGGCACAAAAGTTGCTTCGCTCCCGCTGACTCCGCAGGGCGCGGAGTCAGCGACCGTGTAGCGTGGCACGCCTGCCAAATGGGAACAGATGAAGATGAGTGAACGCATTGTAATCGTAGATGACGATACCGCCATCCTCGACACGCTGGCCGACTTTCTCAGCGGTGAAGGTCTCAGTCCCGTCACATTTCACGATGCGACCACAGCGTTGCGCTCCATCCTGGAGCTTCCGCCACGGCTCGTGATTACTGACCTCTATATGCCGGCTAGCATCTCTGGTATGGAATTGATCACGCATCTTCGCGAAGCCTTTGGGATGGACTTGCCCATTTTTGCGATGAGCGCATCGCTCGGCAGAGACGCAATTGACGTCACCCTTATTCAGGAATACATCGCCAAACCGTTTGACCTGAAGGACCTTCTTGAGACTATCTATAGGTGGGTGCGCCCAGACGCGACAGTCGGCGCACACAGCGCTGGCGCACAGGCCACCGCCAGGATGGGGAGGAAACGCTATGCAAGGCTGGGAGTATAGAGTCGCCTATGTGGATTTCCACGGCAGAGTGTCGGTAGAGGGGCAAGAAACGACCATCGGCGATGAGCGTAAGACGGCATTTGTACGGCGGACCCTGGATGATCTTGGTCGTGAAGGATGGGAGTTGGCAGGCGTACAGCCCGTCAGCCCACACGGGGCATACTACGTATTTAAGCGCCCAACAACGGCGTCAAGCAGCGGTTCCACACCATAAGGCTGGCAGTGCGATGGACGTGTGAATGGTTGCTCACGAGCCACCTGCGTGCAAGCGTCTGCTATCGGCATGCATCATCGTGGTAGAGTGAACACACATGTACGTCATCGCATGGTCGCTCATACGAAAAAAGCTACACAAGTGAAGGTGAAGACTGTTGACGCACGCGGGTCTTGCCCTTTATGTGGCGGGATGTGGTCGCGGCCAGTGCGATAGGGAAGGCGACAGCGATGAAGAATATGGCACGAGACACCAACAGCGGGAAGGTGAATGGGCACGAAATCAGCAAACAAGGCACAACTAGCCACAGTGAGCGCCAACTCGTACTCGTCGGCGACGATGAGCAGGCGATTCGCGAGCCAATCGTCCAGTATCTTACCGATGTCGGATACGATGTAGTCGAGGCATCCAATGGCCAGGAGGCCCTCAAGCTCCTGACAAGCCCCGAAGATCAGCGGCCAGACATCGCCCTGCTCGATATCAGGATGCCTGAGCCTGATGGTACACAGATCTTGCAGCGTATGCGCGATCAAGGCATCGAGACCCCGGTCATTATGATTACTAACCTGAAATCCAGCTCCACTACGATCAAGGTGTCGGAACTTGGCGCCGTAGACTACATTCCCAAACCAGTGGAATTTGAATATCTGACTTCCGCGATTGAAAAGGCGCTCAGCTATGAAGCATTGAAACGTGGTGAGGGGCCAGTTCTCGCCGTGCTGCCGAAGATAGACCCCTCGGAACGTATCGTCGGCAGTGATCTGGCAATGATCGAGATCTTCAAGACCATCGGCCTCGTTGCCCGGAAACCTGAAACCGTGCTGGTCACTGGTGAGACTGGCACTGGCAAAGAGCTTTTGGCCGAAGCCATTCACACTAACTCACGACGGACCGGTCCATTCGTGAAAGTGAACTGTGTCGGCATAGCCGAGACCCTCATCGAGGATGCGCTATTCGGCCATGAGAAAGGCGCATATACCAACGCGCTCACCATGCGCAAGGGCATGTTCGAACTTGCCAATAAAGGCACAATCTTCCTGGATGAAATAGGCAGCATGACGCCCAATTTACAAGTCAAACTGTTGCGCGTCTTGCAAGAGCGAGAATTTTATCGTGTCGGCGGGACCGAGCCGATCAAAGTAGACGTGCGTGTAGTGGCGGCAACCGATGCAAACCTGGCCGAAGATATGCCATCTGGCCGTTTTCTGCAACAACTGTATCACCGCCTCAACGTCGTCCGGCTACATCTTTCGCCACTACGCGAGCGCATGGACGATGTACCGGAGTTGGTGAGCCACTTCCTTGACAAGCATCGCGCCTCCCCAGTATCGCCTCCCGCGCGTATCACCCAGGAGGCAATGGACAAGTTGCTGAGCTATGACTGGCCGGGCAACGTCCGCGAGTTGGAGAGTTGCATCCAGCAGGCCATCGTCTACTGCCGTGGCAACATTATCACAGTTGACCAAATCGTCTTCTCCAAAGAACTGCGCCATCATGTGGTCAATGTGGAAAAGAAAGTTCGCGCACGCACCCCATTGGATGAGCTGTTGCGCGACATCAAGCGCGAAGCGATCCAGGTGGCGCTACGGCTCACCCACAACGACATCGCGAAGGCGGCCACCCAGCTTGGTCTCACCGACGAGCAACTACGCGACGACCTTGCCGAGCTGCATCTGCGCTCCGAGGCCGAGCCAGTGGCGAGCCATAGCTACAGCCACCTGTAAGAGTCGCTCCCCACTCCCAAAGAAGCGGCGCAGGCTACTGCGCCGCTTCTTGCTGCTCCAAAAAGAGTTTGCCGACCAGCGCGCACGAGATCACATACTCATCGCCTGCGAACTCCATATCAATCAGCCCCTCTTCGGCCATCTCGCGGTAATCATCCGTCACAAGGAAGAACGGGCGCACCATCCGACTCAGATCGCTCTCTGGCAATGGCCCCCACTCGCGCAGCTTCCGCAGCACGGCCAGCCTGACCGGCGTATCGTCATCAATCGCGCGCATATCGTTCCGCTCTTCCTGCTGGCTGCTATTTCCAGGCGACATTCTCCGCGCCCGCGATGAGTGTTGTGGCCTGGCTGCCATCATATGCGATGACCTCAGTCTGTGGCCGCAACACGCCCGCCGCGTCAGTCTTCGCGCTGATCAGATTCGTCGCCAGCACCGTCTTATTATCCGGCGCCCAGGCCGGCGCGGTATTCCAAATGGTCAGCGCCGTCTTGGCGGGCGTGCCACCACTGATGCTCTGTGTGTAGAGCGCGTCGGTAGCAGCGGCGGCGCGCGTGGCATTGCGCGAGAGCGCCATCTCGGCCCGTGTCGTGCTCGGATACTTGCCCGCGCCAGAGAGGATGCCCTGGCAGCCCGAATACCCATTGATGGGATCGCCCTGCTGTGCGCAGAAATGCGACGAGACCGTGCCTTTGCCCGTATCCACGCCGTCAACCTGTTGCGTCACCAGCACTGAGCCGCCCGCCGAGAGTTCCCAGGCCCCCGCGACGAAATCGCCCGTCGGGTCCGTATATGCTTTGCCCAGCGAAACACTGTAAAAGTATGGGCCCACACTTTGTGCAATATTCTGTGTTGCGGTCGCAAGTTGGACGGCTAAATTCGGGTCATCGCTCGCATACGAGCCGAAGACGTTGGCTAGTTGACTCAAATTTAGCCCGCGAAGTTGCGCGGAGCCAACCACTCCCTTCGCGCCGATTGACCCGGGGTTGACGCTGATCGCTGTGTAGACCACCGTACCCCCATCTCTGGTCACAGCAAGGTCTCCATAGATGCCAGCGCTGGTATACGAATAATTGTCGTCGGAGGTCAGCGCGCTCCGCAGCAGCCACACGCGCGGATCGCTATCGCCCACATCATAGAGCATCAGCCCGTTGCGGTCGCTATAGATCAGCGCGCGGCTTGTATACCATGCGTAGGTATGTCCGTAGACGCTGCCGGTGGCGGGCGTGACGGCGGTCGTCCCGAAGCCATCTGAGCCAACCGTCACGTAATAGATCGAGCCGTAGCTCCGTCCCGGTGTGCCTGGTGTCAGATTCTCCACAAGCGCAAAGGCGATGGAGTTGCCATCTGGCGACCACACGAGCGGCCCCCACAAGATGTTCGCTCCATTCGAGAGCACGAGATGCGTGGCCTGTTTCGGACCCTGCGCGGTTTGCAGCCAGATCTGGTTATCGTAGACAAACGCATACGTGCCGTTGGGGCCGGTTGCCGCCACCTGCGGCGGCTGCGTCGGGTGGTCCACCGTCGAGCCAGCAAGCCCCCCGGTCAGCGAGCCACCACTGGTCGAACACCCCGCTAATGCCAGCGTTCCCAGCAGCGCCAGCGCTAGCAGTGCGGCGCACATCCACCCGCGCGACAATGATAGACCGCGTCCATACTGCCTCAGCACGGCAACCTCCTACAACCCGGCTATCCACACACAAACGATGCGCTATACTGTAGCGAAATGTGAATCGGGACTCCCATCACGTATCCTGGCCAGTATACGCGAAAAGGACGGCTGGCGATAAGTCTCGCATGACCTCTTGCCATGACGATAGTGGCATTCCGACACATGTCTTCGCAACTCTTGCACCCACTTCGTCTAAGCGGTATCATCCTACCCGGAGGTGACACGTGAAGCTTGCCTGAATCACCGGCTGACGACGAGCGCAACGAATGCGACATGACTCTATATAAGACGCGCATCACATTCCCTGCGGTTCCCCGCGTCTCGCATTCTCTATCCTCATCTCTCTGCCGGTACACCGACCACAACTGAGTCGGGGCCACCCGCCCGGACCGTACCGGCGCTGCACTGACGCTCTCACCCCTCGCGAGCCATCCACCGAGCTGCCACATCCATGTCATGCCTCGTAAGCCTCACCTCAGCCAACGCACTCAGCGTCATGCCTGCCCACCATCCAGGCATTTCCCCCCGCAGTCCTTACCTCCCAGCTTCGTACAGGAGGCGCATATGCTGCTTCACATCACCAATCTCTCCAAGTCCTTTGGCGCGGTGGATATCCTGCGCGACATCACCTTCACACTCAATGCTGGGGATCGTGCGGGGTTGGTCGGCGCAAACGGCGCGGGTAAGACCACGCTGCTCCGCGTTCTCGTGGGCGCGGAAGTCGCCGATAGTGGCGCCGTCACGATTGGCGCTTCGGTCACGCTTGGCTACCTGCCCCAGTCCACGCCCAACTTCGCGGGCGAAACCATTGACGACCTCATCCATGAGTCCGTTGGCGAACTGCGTCAACTCGAAGCGCGCATGCGTGTGCTCGAAGCGGCCCTCGCCAGCGCGGAGGCCGTCGCGGATGCCACAACTTCATCCGCCTTGCTCGAGGAGTACGGCCAGTTGGCCATGCGCTTTCAAGATCGCGGCGGTTATGATCTAGACTTTCGCATCGGCGCAGTGCTCGATGGTCTTGGACTTGCCTATCTTCCCCGCGACCAGGCGGTGCGAACGCTGTCCGGTGGCGAGCAAACACGCGTGGGATTGGCGGCGCTGCTGCTACGTGCGCCTGACGTTCTGCTGCTCGACGAGCCAACCAATCATCTCGATGGCGCGTCGCTCGCGTGGCTAGAAACCTACCTCGCAAGCTACTCTGGCGCAGTGCTTGCCGTCTCGCACGACCGCTGGTTTCTTAATCGCACGGTCAACACGATCTTCGCCATAGACGACCGTACCCATCATCTGCAACGCTACGCGGGCAATTACGACATCTTTGCCCAGGCGCGTGCCGCTGAGATAGCGAAATGGCACGAAGACTATGAGCGACAGCAGATCGAGATCGCAAACTTGCGTCTGCGCATGAAGGAGACCGGTCGCCAGGTGGCGCACAACCGCGCGCCAACCGACAAGGATAAGAACATCTACAACGCCAAGGGCGAAAACGTTGCCCGTGCCATCTCGCGCAACGTCCGCGCCGCGCAAGAGCGGCTTGAGCGCATTGAAGCCGACTCCATCGAAAAGCCACCCAAGCCGATGCGCTTTCAGCCCCAGTTCCGCGACCAATCGCTTGAATCGCGTACCGTGCTCACGGCCTCCGGCCTGACGAAACGCTACGGCGGCCGCACGGTGTTGCATGAAGTGAGTTTCGTTGTGCGGCCCGCAGCACGCATCGCGCTGGTGGGGCCGAACGGCGCGGGCAAAACGACGCTGCTGCGCATCCTGCTCGGACTGGAGAAGCCGGACGACGGGCAGGTGCGTCTTGTCCGCGGCGCGCGTATTGGCTATCTGCCCCAGGCCCCCACGCCCACGAATCCTGCCGCGACCTTGCTTGCAGCCTATCGCGATGGACTGGTGGGACCAGAGGGAACCATTGTCGCCAGCATCCTGGGCAATGGCCTCTTCCAGCTCGACGATCTGCCTAAAACGATGGGCCAGCTCAGTCTGGGCCAGCGGCGCAAGCTGGAGATTGCCCGCCTCATTGCCGAGCGCCCGAACATCCTGCTGCTCGATGAGCCGGCCAATTACCTCAGCTTTGATGTACTTGAATCCTTCGAGACAGCAATACTGGCCTTCCCTGGACCCGCCATCATCGTCTCGCATGACCGCTGGTTCATTCAGCACTTTGGCGGCGAAGTCTGGACGCTTACAGATGGCGTGTTGACCACACAAACGTCATGAGCATTCTCTCACCTAGTGCGAGATCAGGCTACCTTGTCGGGAATCGTGAGGTGCGGTTCATGGGAGCAACCCACGTAGGCACAGACGCGGTCGGCCACCTCCTGAGCGCTAAGCAGGCGGGTGGGTTCGACGATACTCCGCTTGCCGTGCACCCATGTGGGTTCGATGGGATTGAGCCACGGACTCTTGACGGGCAGGTAGCACAACAGGATACGCACGCCCTGCCCACGCTGCTTGACCTGCCGGTTGTGGGCGCGAATCCAGGCCCGCACCCGTTTACTGACATGCCAGGAGGCGTTGTCCCAGATCAGCGCCCAGACGCGGATGCCCGCTGCGTGCAGCTGGGTGCAGCACCACGCCAAGAACTGCTCGGTGATGGCGCTCACCGGTCGCCCCGTCACGAAGCGCAGCCAGACCCGTTCCCGCTGCCCAACCTGCCGCAGCAGTACGCCATAGCAGGCCAACGCCTTCGGGTCAGGATCGGCTGTGGGAATCTCCTGCTCAATCAGGCGGAGCGGCCCGTCGGTGGCCGCAGTCCAACTGTGCATCTGCGGACGGGCCAGCCGACTCCACCAGGTCTCGTCGGCGAATCCGAGTACCCAATCGGGATGCTGCTGGGCACGAGCGATCAGGCGGTCACGCTGCCCTTTTTTCGGGTATATGCCAGGTCGGGGCTGGTAATCCAGTGTTTGGCCCGCTCCCACCTGACGCCGCGCCGCAGCAGCGTCTGCCGGATGGTCTCCCCACTCACCCGCGTGGCGATCAGGCCCTCGGCAACACTGACTTCGGCTACCAAATCCAGCGTCCAGACACTGGTCGGTTTGCCAAAGTCGCGGGGACTGCGGTGCACGAGGCCGCGCAGCCGCTCGGCCTGCTCTGGGCCAATGGCCAAGCGCGTGCGTTTGGGCCGTGAGGAGCCTTTGACGAGCGCCTGGAGCCCGGTCGCGTTGAAGGCATGCAGGGCATCGAGTACCGTCTGGTCGTCGATACCCAAATACCCGGCGATGCGGGGGGCACGCTCCCCGCGGGCGCTGGCCAAGAGGATCTGGCAGCGCCGCAAGACAAAGGCGTCTGTCGAGTGCAGCCCCTTCTCGAGCGCCGTCCGCTCCTCCTCGCTCAGCGGCCGAACAAAGATCGGTGGTCTCATGCTCACCAGCGTACCACATTCTCGTTCACCTATCTTGGACACGCACTAGGGCTGCCTTCTCATGTGCTTTGGCGAGTCTGGCAGGGTATAGATAAGCTGGCCATTTAGCTAGCGTATAGATATAGGTGTACAGAAATGCAATGCTAGGTGATGCCATGTAGTACCCACCCTATGGCATCGTTCTCTAGCTTCTCGCATGGGGGCGTGTAGCCCCTGCAACGGGCTTCCCCACCGTGCCCGCTCATGCATCTTTGCTTGCTCTTCGTATCTACTTGCACCCCACCCCCTCGCTAGTCCGTTGCTCACCCCTCGCTCACCCCCACAGCCGCACCCCCAGCAGCGCCCGCTACCACCCCACCTGCTCCACCTGAGCGCTCAAAGGCGCTTTTCGAACCAATGATGGGCGTAGGGCTCGGCGTTAAAGGCCGCGACCTCTTCGTATCCGGCCCGCCGATAGAGCGCGATAGCCTCGGTGAGCGCACGATTGGTCTCCAGGCGCAGCACGCTGACCCCAGCCTCGCGCGCAGCATGCTCCAATGCAGCGAGGAGGCGCTGTCCCAGCCCGAGGCCGCGCACCTGTGGCGCCACCCACATCCGCTTCAGCTCTGCCGGGGCATGCGCGTGGAACTTCACGGCGCCACACCCCACCGGCGCCTCGCGCATGTGGGCCACGAGGAGGATCCCGGCGGGCGGCGTGAGTTCGTGCGGCTGGGCAGAGATGCTGCGGGCCGGATCCCACCCCGCGTCGAAGCGCTCGTTGAGTTCCGCGGCGTACTGCTCCAAGCACCACCGGGCATCCGCACTGGTCGGATCGCTGACGGCGATGCGCACCAGCGAGGCCAGCAGCAGCCGTTCCACCTCCGCCATCGCCGCAGCCAGCCGGACCTGTTGGCGCACGCTCAGCGGCTCGAGCAGGGCCTGGGCGAACGCGTCGGCGCGCTGATCCAACTCGGCACGCTCCGCCAGCCCCGCCGCAGTGAGCCGCACCCGCCGCACCCGCCGATCCTCCCGGCTCGCCTCGACCACCACCAAGCCCTGCCGCTGCAACGACCGCAGCAGGCGGCTGACATAGGCGGAATCGAGCGCCAGGCGGCCACGCACCTCGCGAATCTCGGCCCCCACGCCCCCAATCTCCCAGAGCAGCCGCGCTTCGCCCAGCGCATGCGCACGGCCCAGGAAATGGTCATGCAACGCGCCGACCCGCTCGGTGACGGTGCGGTTGAAGCTGCGGACGCGCTCAACCAGGGTCCTCTCCATCGTGAGACCTCCTTCGTCGCTCTATCGCTCTATCGCTCTATCGCTCTCTCGCCCTATCGCACGATCGATCAGGTCGGCGCGACGCACCTCGCCACGCATTCTCTGACTATAGTCAGACAATGCGCTCTGCGACAAGGGCACATCCCGCATGCCTGGTGCTGCCCGCACATGCCGTATGCACATGCCGTATGCACATGCCGTATGCACCGCAGAACAGCAGCTGGGCCACCCCTGCGCTGGTGAAGACGCACCACCAGCACACCACCAGCACACCACCAGCAGATACCGTGCGTCTCCTAACGCTGCGGCCAGTTCTCCTCACACCCCTTGCTCGCACCCCTTGCTCGCACCCCTTGCTCACATCATTCCCGATGCGCCCGGCCCCACATCAGCCCCACATCAGCCCCACATCAGCCCCACATCAGCCCCACATCAGCCCCACATCAGCCACGCCCGCTCCACCCGCCCCAGCACCTCCACCACCCGCGCCCTCAGTCATAGACCGTATCCAGCACCCACACCTCCCGCGCCGCATCCTCATACACGTCGCAAATCAACCCCTCCACCCCACCTCCGTACCCCTCGCACCGCACCCGCCAGTACGTCCGCTCGCTCGCACCCCAGCTCGCCCCACCGAGCCGTCGTCCTTGCCTGTGTCCTTGTCCTGGTCCTGGCTGCGGTTGTTCCCCTGGCAACAGCGCATCCGAAAGTGGCGGCAATTCCTCCCACCACAGATCCCGCAGCCGCCACGTGCTCAGCACCTCCGCCACCCTGTACTCCCGCCCACGCCACACCAGCCGCTCCGGCCTCATCTCGCCCGCAGCAGCGCCATTTGCCGTCGCGCTCACCGTCACCGCAATCGTCTGTAAATACACATGCCCCATCGCATCGCTCGCTCCCGCATTGTCCTCGCCTCAGCGCCATCTCTGCGCCATCAGATCGTCACATCAGATCGTCACCACCAGCGCCAATCGCAGCCACCTTCCACCAACCAAGAACACGTGTTCTACGTTATGCGGAAGCGCACCCCCTCCTGTCAACAGAGGGGCAGCGTCCTGGCCGCCCCCATCTCCATCTCCCACCACATCCGTGACGACCTCTGACCATCCTTGTCCGCATCTGACCGCATCTGACCGCATCTGACCGCATCTGACCGCATCTGACCGTCCATGCCCGTCTGCACCCTGCGCTCGTTCCTACCCACTCCGCTGTGCCGCATCTGACGCACATAGTACCTCCTCAGCACAAGCCTGCAAAACTCTGACGCACACCCGGAACGTGATTGCCTCTTGACAGGCTTGCTATACTCATACCATCGAGTAGACAGTATCGAGACCCCTCCTCGGACGCTCAGTAATTCGTTGACTTCGTTTGCTTCTTTGCCTTCGTTGGTGTGGTGTATGAAGTAGTCTCTTCCGTAGCGTGTTCACGTCAAACGTGCGGTGCATCATCTAGAGCGACAGGCTGCTAGAAAGTGCAGGCAAACCATGGCGATGCGGGAGTCGGCGGCAGACGGGCGGACGTCACGGCAAGTAAACGCGAGCAGCGATGGAATGAGCGACGCGAGCAGCCGTGGTCAGCAGGGCCAGTATACGGGTGTCGTGCTGATTCACGGCCTCGGTCCAATCCGGCGCAATGGCATGCTGGAGCAATCCCTGAACGCCCTGAGCTACTGGTTCAACCATACGGCCCAACTTGCCGTGCGCCCTGAGGGTCCAGGGCGTATCTGGCTCGCTCCTGAACTCACTGACGACCCTGATCCCGATCAGCCCGCCTCACGGGCAAGCGTCGAACTGGTCGCGCCTGACTCGCCCGATTCCCTGCCGAGCGGCGCTGCTGGCGTGCGGCTGGAGTTCCGCGAGGTGTGGTGGGCAGAGTCGTTTGGCCTGCCCGACATCGGCGCCACCATCGCCTGGGCGCGGCTTCAGTGGCGCGAGCAGGCCGCACACCTGCTGATTCCCATCGGCAAGCTCGTCGGACCCTCGAAGACCGCCGCGCGCACGCCTGCACGCCAGACTCCCCAGGCGCTTACCTATCGCCCGGCACATGACACCACCGGACGCGACAGTCACGGCGCCACCAGAGCTGCCTCCCGATCCGCCACCGGAGCCGCGGCACAGCCTGCTCCCCCCAACCAAATGGGCCGGCCGATGCGTGCGGCGCTACGCACGCTGCTCTGGTTGTACGACCTCTACCAATACCTCTGGAAAGGCGTACAATGGCTGTTCCTCACACCCGTCATCACCCTGCTGTTGATCGTGATGGGCATCGTGCGCGTGCTGGCGGTTCTGCCCTTCTTGCGCCCGGCGATCATCGCTACCTTCCAAGCAATCACCAACAACATCATGCTGCACTGGGTCTCCGAGATCAAGGTCTACCTGACCGACTACACCCGCGCCTCGGCCATCCGACAACGCTTCGCACGCGAAGTGGAAGAACTCCTGCGCGACCTACACTGTGACCGCGTCGTCGTGATCGCCGAGTCAGGGGGCACCTACATCGCCTATGAAGGGTTGACGACCCTCCTGGCGAAACCGGACCTGCCACTCGACGACCAGGGCCAGCCCAAGCCCGTAACCTTCGTCAGCATCGCCACCGCGCTGCGTCGCATCTGGCTGCTCGCCGCGGCCGATCCCCATCGGGTCCATGGCGTCCTGCCTCAACATGTCAAATGGATGCACTTCTGGGCACGCTACGACCCAGTCGCAGCCGGTCCACTCACCACGGACTCGCTTCCCCCGATCACCACCTGGGACGATCCGACCGACCCGAACCCCTATGATCGGATCCGCACTTCACTAGCGCACTGCGAGAACGTAGCCGTCGTCAACACCGACAGCACCTTCACTGACCACGTGAGCTACTGGGATAACCTGGAGCAGGTCGTAGGGCCGATTGCGTATGAGTTGGTGGCAGGCCATCCCGCCTTGGAGCAGGTCGTGCAGGACCACCTCGCCTCGCGAGATGACGTACTGCTGCGCCGCTGGAGCGTGGCCTGGCGCTATACACTGGCCTTCGCAGCCAGCGTCGCCGCTGGACTCGGTCTCCTGGTATGGGCAGTTCAGCACCCAGCATTTGGCGACACCCTGACGAGCCTCTTGCGGCGCGTCGACTGGGGTGGCCTCGTCGGCTCCGTGTGCGCACCCTGCAAGGCAGTGGTCGGCAATCCTGGTCCACCACTGCCGCCAAACCCCACCGTCGAACAGTTCGGCTTTTACGCCCGCGCGCAAGCCGTAACCTATCTGTTCACACAGTACGTGACGATCCAGGCTCTCGTTGTCGGAGCCATCGCCGTGGCGGTGATGGCATTGACGCATGTGCTGGTTGGGCGGCTGGCGGCGAAGCAGACCTTCGTTGCGTTTCCCGACTTCCATCCCCCTGCCATGCTGCGCCTGGGCGGGCTGTTTGCAACCTCCGCCATCGGGGTGGGACTGATATTTCTCGCGTCCCTCATTTTCAGCAGATACGTGCATCAGCGCGTGAGTCTCGCAGCCCTTCCCAATGACCCGCTGGTGTTCGCCTACATCTGGGCACTGGGGCTCGGTGAGCTTATCTATACCGTATCCTTTGTCGCGACGCTAGTCGTCACCTTCCAGCAGCGACAATGGGGTTGGCTCGTCGGCGTGCTTCTCAGCCTCACCCTCCTCACCACCTTCGACCCGTTCTATCGCACTGCCCTGCTCGCCGTCGCCGTGGTCGGCTGTCTCGTCTGCCTGACCCAATCGCCCCGACCCTCTGGCGCCAGCGGAAAGATCATCCTCGCAGCCCTGGCGCTCATGTCCGCCAATGCGGGCATTGGCGTGACGCTGGCCGATTTCAAGGTCCTGAGTACGCCGCTGCTCGGTGCGGGCGTCTTCGTGGAGTACCTCCTGCCCCCGCTGATCTACGCCCTCTGGTCAGGCAGGTTAGCCAGCGCACACGTCAGCGACCATCTGATCGGTGTCAGCATCTGGCGGCGCACGGTTCTCGGCCTGGCGCCAGTGTACCTGGGTCTCGCCACCCTGCTTGCGGTGCCATACATCATCAATCGGCAGCTCTACACCTGGCTGTACAGCCACACGCAGTTCAGCATCTTGTCATTGCACGACTTCCTGGGCGCCGGAGCATCGTCCACCCTCACCCTACGAGCGTTCGGAGTGACGCTCGCCGTGTTCCTTGGCGCCACTATGCTGCTGCTCAGCATGGCCGATGCGCTGCGGCAGCGGCGGTGGGCCTGGCTGCTGGGCATTCCGCTCTTGTTCGCCGGGCTGGCCATCGGATTCGATACGCTCGCGCAGTTGGGAGTCAAGTCCACCGTACCTGAGGCAGGCCTCGTGCTCTCGTTCGCGCTCGCTGCGGCGGCCCTGATGTATGCGCTCTGGGCCGGGCCGACGAAATGGCGAGGTGCGCCCAAACCCATCAAGCCCGTATAGCAGCCCGTATAGCAGCATAGGTACAGATCAGCGTGCTACAGCCGCAAGCGACGACGTTCCCAGGCTACCCGTCCCTACGAAACGCCGCCGCTTGCCCTGCTTGCCCTTGCGCTAAAACACACTCCCCTGCTCCGCCGCCTCCCCTCTCTCCCCCGTCCCTGCCCCCCGTGTCGCCCACCGCAACTCCTCTCCGTCATCTCTCCGTCATCTCTCCGTCATCTCTCCGTCATCTCCTGCCGCCCCCAAGCGTGAGCACGCCCTCATCCTACAGCAGCAGCTGTGGTAGGATTGAGCGGACGCTGAGACCTGTAGAGCCCAAAGTGGGGGAACGTGGGGGAACGGAGTGGATCAACACATTCTTGACGAACAACTGACCTACTACCGAAAGATGGCTCAGGAATACGACACAACCAATGGCCAAACCGACGATCTGCAACGGGCATTTGCACGAGCCAGCGAGCTCCTGCAGCAACTCGCACCAGTGGAGCAGATGCTCGAACTGGCCTGCGGAACGGGCATCTGGACGCGTACGCTGCTCCCACTTGGCCGTGCATTGACCGCGATCGACGCCTCTCCAGAGATGCTGGCCTTGGCTCGGCAGAATGTGGGTACGACCGTCCAGTTCGAGCAAGCGGACCTCTTCGCGTGGCAGCCGCGACAGCAGTACGACTTAGTCTTTTTCGCCAATTGGTTGTCGCATGTGCCTCCGCGACGGCTCAACGCCTTTCTTGATACCATCGCTGGTGCAGTCCGCCCCGGCGGTTCGGTTGTCATTGTGGACCAGTATGCTCCCATGCCAGAGGATCGCGAGATCAGCGTGCAGACGGAGGACGGGGCCATCTATGCCAAACGCTCCTTACGCGACGGTCAAGCGTTCACCATCGTGAAAGTCTTCTACGACCTGCCGATCATCGCGAACCTCCTGGAGGCGCTGGACTTTACGGTCGCGGTCCATACGCTGGACGACGTCTTCTTCTTCCTCCACGCCCAGCGTCAAGCCACCTGAGGCTGGAGATGCACGGTCACCGCTGCATGTCTATCACCACTGCATGTATCGACCGTCTCACCAGCTCGTAGCCTGTACGCATAGCCTGAACTGTAGGTCTACCGGCCGCACAGGTCGAGCGCCATCTCCTGCGCCATCTCCTGCGCCATCTCCTGCGCGACCTCTGCCGCCGCCATCGCCGCCTTCTCCGCCTTCTCGTCGCTCTCCGCCGGGTCCGCAGGCCTCCTGCATCTGCCCCCTATCGTCGCGCATCGTCTCCCCCCTCTAGTCTCTTGTTGCTGTCATGCTGGTGCAAGGGGGAGCCATAAGGCTCCCCCCACCTCGCCCGAATTCCTCACCCTCGCGCACACGCGCAGCGCGCCAAACGTGATGCATTCTGACGTGTGCTCGCTTTTCAGTCGCACCCGACCCCGCTCATTTCCTTAGAGCAACTTGCGAGAAGCAATGGCAGGCATGGGTTATGCGGAGCTCCCAGGTATGCGGAGCTCCCAGGTATGCGGAGCTCCCAGGTATGCGGAGCTCCCAGGTATGCGGAGCTCCCAGGTATGCGGAGCTCCCAGGTATGCGGAGCTCCCAGGTATGCGGAGCTCCCAGGTATGCGGAGCTCCCAGGTATGCGGAGCTCCCAGGTATGCGGAGCTCCCAGGTATGCGGAGCTCCCAGGTATGCGGAGCTCCCAGGTATGCGGAGCTCCCAGGTATGCGGAGCTCCCAGGTATGCGGAGCTCCCAGGTATGCGGAGCTCCCAGGTATGCGGAGCTCCCAGGTATGCGGAGCTCCCAGGTATGCGGAGCTCCCAGGTATGCGGAGCTCCCAGGTATGCGGAGCTCCCAGGTATGCGGAGCTCCCAGGTATGCGTGCCTATTCGACCGACCTGAAAGAACGCCTGGTGCGCGCGGTGGCAGCGGGTCAGCCCATGCGAGAAGCCGCGCGCCGCTTTGGAGTGGCCGTGAATACGGTGAAACGCGCCGTGGTGCAACAGCGCGAGACGGGTTCCCTGGAGCGCAAACCGATTTCCGGCTGCCCGCGCCGCATTGGCCCGGAGCAGGAAGCCAGTTTGCGCGCGCGGCTGGAAGCCGCGCCCGACGCGACGGTGCTGGAGCACTGTGCCTGGTGGGAGGAGCAGACCGGCCAGGTGTTGAGCGAGGCCACCATGTGGCGAGCCATGCGCCGTCTGGGCTGGACACATAAAAAAAGCAGTGGCAGCCAGCGAGCGCAACGAGGAGGCGCGGGCAGCTTGGTGCGCGGCGGTCGTCCGGTTCGACCCCCAGCAGTTCGTCTTTGTCGACGAGAGCAGTACCCACACCTCCTTGACCCACCTCTATGGGTGGGCGCCCCACGACCAGCGCGCCAGGGGAGCGGTCCCGCGCGAGCACCGCACGAACACGACCTTGGTGGCCGCGCTCACCCCCGACGGGCTGCACGAACCCTGGATGATTGAGGGGGCGATGAATAGCGAAACCTGCCACTGGTATATCCGGGAGCAGTTGGGGCCAACACTGCGACCCGGGCAGGTGGTGGTGCTGGATAATTTGAGCGTCCATAAGGCGGCCAGCATCCGGCAGGCGCTGGCCGCCCGTGGCTGCGACCTGCTCTTCTTGCCGCCCTACTCCCCCGACTTCACCCCTATCGAGCAAGCGTTCTCCAAACTCAAGGCGATCCTGCGCGGGCTGGGCGCTCGCACCCGCGCGGCGTTAGAGCAGGCGGTAGGAGTGGCGGTGGATGCGATCACCCCCCAGGATGCCTCCGCCTGGTTCGCTCATGCTGGCTACTCCCTCCCTGCTCCACCAACTTGAAAGTTGCTCTAATGCCAATATGTCGTCTGAAGTATGTCGTCCTGAAGTCCTTGCACTTCCGTCTGCATGGCGATGACTCCCCAAGTGTACCGGTGCAAGGCGACCTGGCGTGCTGGCGTGATATAGTTGCCTCAACTGGCAAGTTTTTCAAGAGTGGCGCACCAACTATCCCGAAGAATCCCGGCGATTCGAATCAAGTAGGAGCAAGTATGACGGCTGCGGATGCAGTGCGGACAAGTGAGCGTGATGAAGCGCGTCGCTATGATGTTCTCGTCGTTGGCGGCGGACCCTCCGGGCTGGCAGCAGCCGAGGCCGCCGCCCTGGGTGGGGCACGTGTTGCGCTCCTGGAGCGACAGAAGGAAATCGGATACCCTATTCATACGAGCGGTGGCAGTTGGGTCAGCGACATGCGTGTACTCGGCATACCAAGCGACCTCTATCACCCTATCCGCTCGGTCACATTCCTCTCGCCACGCAAATCAGCGACCTTCGCCTACGATGATCCCGTCTGCTGTGTATTGGATGTTCGTGGCGTCTACCAGCATCTCGCCGGGCGCACTGTCAAGGCAGGCGCCGAACTGCACCCCAATTCTCCTGTGGAAGGGCCGATTCTCGAAGACGGGCGTGTCGTTGGTGTTGTCGCCAAAGATCATCGCAACCGGCCAGGCGAATGGCGCGCGCCCGTCGTGATTGACGCCAGCGGCTTCTCCTGCACCCTTTCCACCCGTGCCAATCTGCACGCAGGCTATCGCCGCTATGGCTACGGCGCGGAATACGACCTGTACGCCCCAAACTACGACCCTGACAGCCTCTATCTCATCATGGGCAGCCAGGTTGCCCCGTCGGGCTACGCCTGGGCATTTCCGCGCGGCAAGGGCCGTGTGCGCCTGGGCGTGGGCGTCATTCGCCCAGATGTTGACGCCGATGCGCGCGAATACCTCGACACCTTCAGCGAACGGCTGCCATCGCTCGCCCCAGCCTTCGCCGGAGCCAGTGCGGTGGAATACCATACCGGTCTCTTTCCATCCGAGGGCGTTGTCCCGCATTTCGTTGGCGAGGGACTCCTGGCGACCGGCGACGCGGCGGGCCACGGCTCCACCCTGGTAGGTGAAGGCATTCGCTTTGCCATCTACAGTGGCCAGATGGCCGGCGCAGTAGCCGCCGAGGCCACTCGCGCAGGTGACGCTTCGGCGCGATTCCTGGAACGCTATGAGCGCCAGTGGCGCGCGCGATTTGGGCGTGAGATGGACATCTCCTACATGGTGAACCAGCGCATCGCCGCCTGGAGCGATACCCGCTGGGATGAAAGCATGGACCTCCTCAACCGCTTAACGCCCGCGCAGGCAGCCGAATTGTTGCGCGGCGACTACAGTGTCGGCCTGTTCCTCGGTGTGCTACGTCGCAACCCGGGGCTGCTGCGCTCTGGCGCGCGCAAGTTCTTTGATGTCGCCTTCCAGCGGCTCGGCCGTCCCACACCCGTCACTGAAGCCGAGATCGCGACGAGCGGCGCCTAAAACGCCACGGCTGGTGCTGCGCGATATCAGTCAGAGTTGTAGGGAGGATCCCGATGCTTCCCGGTAACCAACAGCGGCGTGCGGTTACGCAGCAACGCTCGCTCGACTCCGACCTCGCTCGCGCGCTCGCGCACCCTGTCCGTATCGGCATCCTTCGCTCTCTGCTGGCCGCGCCCGCTGGCCTCACCCCTGCCGCGCTTGCGGAGTCCCTCCAAACCACCACACCCACGATCCACCGCCACTTGCGCGTTCTGCGAGACCTTGGCGCCGTCTCACCGCCTCCGTCTGGCGCTCGCACGGCTCCCGCACGGCGCGTCACCCTCGCCACGGGGACTCTCACACATACACTGGCTGCTATGCTCAGCGCTGCCGGAGATGCGCATTCGGCTCCGCCCGCGCTTTCGGCAATCGCTGTCTTTGCCCGTATCCCGCTCGAATCCGTTCTTAATTACCTCGCCAGTGGCGTTGCCGTCTACAGTCCGTCCGGTGAGCTGCTGTACATGAATCCCGCCGGCGGACGCATCACGCACCAAAATATCATACTTGGCGAGCATGTAGCCGAGCGGCAGCAGCGCTTCTCCTTGCGTTTGCCCGACGGCACGCCCATGCCGGAAGTAGAGTCGCCGTCTGGGCGTGCGCGGCGCGGCGAGACCTTTGCCGATGTGGAGTGCGTCATCACCGGTCAGCATGGCGAAGAAGCGTATCTGCTCACCAGTGGCGCACCATTGGTAGATTACCAGGGCACGATTCAGGGCGCGATTGTCATCTTCTCTGACATCACCCGCATCAAAGCGCTTGATCGCCAGCGCGACGAGTTTTTGAGCATTGCCGCCCACGAGCTACGGACGCCGCTCACCAGCATCCTCGGCACCCTCCACGTCCTCAACAAGCAAGTAGATCGCATTTCTATCGAACATGAAGGCGAGCGTCTTGCTTTCGCCAGGGGATTCGCCCGCATCTCCCGGCAATCACAACGCATCAACAAACTTGTCGAGGACATCCTCGACATTACCCGCATCGCGTCAGGCCAGCTCGAATTCACCTTCGCTCCACTCGATTTGGTCGCTGTTGCCCAGGAAGCGATAGACGGCCAGGCGCTTATCAACCCCAACCGCGCCATCGCACCATTGCTGCCCGCCTCCACAGTGGAAATGCGCGGCGATGCCGGCCGGCTAGGGCAAATGTTCGACAACCTCATCTCGAATGCGCTGAAGTACAGCAAGGAAAGTCAGCCGGTGGAGGTGCGGCTCGCCGTTCTAGGCAATACAGCGCATCTCACTGTCACCGATCACGGCCCTGGCATCCCATCCGAACACCTGGCTCATCTCGGCGAACGCTTCTTTCGCGTCCCCGGCATGACCGTGCGCTCTGGCTCTGGTTTGGGTCTGGGGCTGGGACTCTTCATCACCTATAACATTGTCGGACGGCACGGAGGCAAGATCTGGCCCGAATCCAAACCAGGAGTGGGCACAACCTTTCATGTGGAACTGCCGCTCAACATGAAAGCCGCCTCAGCCGCCACGACGGATTCGTAGCGCCAGAGCTGCTACCTGCGGCATATCCTCTGCGTAGACCCCGTGAGAGGATGATATGGCGAGGACATTGTAATAGCGGTTTTCGCATGCTATAACGGCGGAGGATACACCGGTCAGATACTTCATTCCTCGCGCACACGCAGCCGAAACCCACCACCGACGACCAGCGAAGACAGGAGCCAGAGCGTGCCGAAGCAAAGCGACAATACCAGCGGATCCCGGCGGGGATCTAGGATCAGCCCGCGCGACTTTCTGACGTTCTCGACGCTGGCCAAGCTGCCCTCAAATCTGGCAACCATGCGCCGCTTCATGGGCGCGGTCAACTGGCAAACCGCGCAAGATGATGTGCGTGGTGAGATGCGGCACAAAGTCGCGATCCTCGGTCTGGCGAACTCTGGCAAATCCACGCTCTTCAATACCTTGCGCGGACGCTATGAGTCCGCTGTCGCCGCCGAAGAAGGCACCACGAAGACGATGGTGCGCGGTGAGTTCGGCCCATTTCAATTGATTGATACGCCGGGACACCTGCCCGACGTGCAAGATCAGGCTGTCGAGGAAGCCGCTGCAGTCGTCTATCTGCTCGATGCCTCCCAAGGCCTGCGGGCACAAGACACCACCATTATCTCGAAGCTACGGCTCTCCGAGAAACCGCTGGTTGTGGCGCTCAACAAAGCCGACCTTCTGCGCGATGGCGCTGACGAAGCCTCAGCCGAAGCTGCCGCACGCCTGCATATTCGCGACGTGATCCCCATCTCATCGCGCACCGGCGACAACATCGGTGAAGAGTTGATCCCCGCAATCATCGAAACCAGCCAGGAGGCCGCGCTAGCGATTGGGCGTGCGCTACCGCAATATCGCCGCCGTGCCGCGAATAAGCTCGTTCGCACCGCCGCGATGGTGAGTCTCGTCGCTGGCCTTGAGCCAATTCCGCTGATAGACATTCCCGTGCTGCTTGCCAACCAGATTCGCCTGGTCGTTCGCATCGCCGCACTCTATAGTGAACCGCTGGGCAGCAAGCCTACTCGCGAGCTATTTGGCACGGTAGGCATGGGGCTGTTCTTCCGCTATTTGGCCGAGCAAGCTGCCAAGGCAGTGCCCTTTGGCGGCGACCTCATCTCTGGCGCCATTGCTGGCGCGGGCACCTGGGCGCTGGGGCAGGTCGCGGTCGAATACTTCGAGGGCGGCAAGCAGCTCAGCAGCACCCAGCTCCGCGAGCTATTCACGCGACTGTATTCCCGCTACCGCTCCGAAGGTGTGGGCGATGAATTGTTCGACGAGGCGCTCAAGCAACAACAACAGCAGTCCTCACGTGTAACCTACTCGATTCGCGAAGAGCCACCCACACCTGTGGACAGCGACGAGCGTGTGTACCCCTAAGCAGCGGGTGCAGGAGAGGACTGGACTGTGGCCCCGGTTTCGATTGTCCTGGCGATCTGCGTCGCGGGCGCCTGTGGCGCGGTGGCGCGCTATCTCCTATCAGAGCGCATTGCCCGTCATTGGCAGGGGCGTTTTCCCCTGGCGACATTTCTCATCAACGTGACCGGCGCGTTCGCTCTTGGCTTCCTCTTGACGGCTGGCGCAGCGTCCCTCCCAGCGCTGGCGAACCTGCGCATTGTGATTGGCAGTGGCTTCCTCGGCGGCTACACCACCTTCAGCACCCTCTCTTTTGAGACACACTCATTCACCCGTCGCGGCCAGCACGCCTCCGCCACACTCAACGCGCTCGGCTCGCTGCTGGCCGGTGTCCTCGCTGCCGCTCTTGGCATCATCCTTGGCCACCTCGTGTAAAGTCGCGCAGTACCTCACGCCTCGCGCCACATCTCCATAAAATCGCGTTCGCCGTGAATATTGCGGATGTGAACCGTCCGCACGCGCATAAAGCCCGCACGCTCATAGACACGCATCGCGCGCTGGTTGAATGACAGCACGAAGAGACGGAAGCCACTGGGCGCAAACTGCCGCCATGCGAAGTCCAATCCCGCCACCACGAATGCTTCGCCCAGGCCTTGTCCCGTCAGATCGGGCCGCAGTCCCAGGCCGACCGTGATGCTCTTGCCCTCGCCGTAGAGCGTCGGTGCGCCCATGTCCGTCACCTCAGCCGCTGTGCCGTAGGCAAAGAACCCCACCAACGACCGGTTCGCGTCATACACCGCATAGTGCGGACTGCGCCGATCCAGCATCTCACTCAGGTCCGCTTCATCCTCAATGTTGTAGATCGAATAAGGGCCGTCGTAGCGCCACCCGGCGATGGCCCGCGCGTCCGCCTCACTCATCGGCGTGAAGGTCAAACGCATCGGTATCATTGCAGCGCCTGCGCCAGATCTTCGATCAGATCATCGTGATGCTCTAAGCCGATGGAGAGTCGCAGTAAATTCTGCGGCGTGCGTGTCTCTGGGCCTTCGACGGAAGCGCGGTGCTCGATCAGGCTCTCCGGACCACCCAGGCTCGTTGCGCGCGTAAAGACCCGCACCTGTGCCGCCACCGCCATGGCCCGTGTGGAATCGCCGCGCACCTGGAACGAGATCATCCCACCCGGCAGTGTCATCTGCCGTTGTGCCACCGCATAGCCAGCGTGCGTCTCTAATCCTGGATAGTGAACCACCTCGACGGCTGGATGCCCGTTCAGGAACCGCGCGACCGCCAGCGCATTTTCAGAGTGGGCGCGCATGCGATACGGTAGCGTGCGGATACCCCGCAACACCAGCCAGCACTCAAATGGTGACGGTACCGCCCCACCAGTGGTCTGAATGCTCCGCACGCGCCGGAAAAACTCGCTCGCCTCATCTCCAACCACTCCGCCGCCCAGCACATCGCTATGCCCGCCCAGATACTTGGTCGTCGCGTGAACCACTAAGTCCGCGCCCAGTGCCAGCGGCCGCTGCAAGATCGGCGTTGCCCACGTGTTATCGCAGACCACCAGCGCCCCCGCCGCATGCGCCAGCGTTGCGAGCGCGGCGATATCCGTAATCTTCAGCAGCGGATTCGAAGGTGTCTCCACCCAGAGCAGCCGCGTCTCTGGCCGCAGCGCCGCCTGCACCCGCGCCAGATCAGTCATGTCCACGAAATCCATTGCCAGCCCCCAGGGCACGAAGGTTTCGCGCAGCAGCCGCGCGGTGCCGTGGTACACATCGTCGGGCGCCAGCACATGATCGCCGGGCGCGAGCGCCTGGAACACCGTCATCGCCGCCGCCGAACCTGACGCGAACGCCGCTGCTCCTGTGCCTCCCTCAAGCGCAGCCAGGCTCGCCTCCAGCGCCGCGCGATTTGGATTGCTCGTGCGGGAATACATATGCCCATGCGGGTAACTGCCGTCAGGCGCCCGCTCGAATGTTGTAGACAGATGGATTGGCGGCGTCACCGCACCCGTCGCGGGATCTGGCTCCTGGCCAGCATGCACCGCCAGCGTCTCGATTCTCATGCGTGCCTCCTGAACAGCTTTCCCGCTGGCTATTGAACGACTACTCAGCAGTATAGCACCTACCCCCTCGCATCCTGTGGCAACACTTCTCAGCTAATTTTCACCCAACACCGCCAGCCATATGACTATCCTATGGCAGAGTATGTCCGCCTGCCTTCATCGTGAGGTGCCTTTCATGCGCAGAACTCCGCTCGCTACTCTGCGACATCCTCCCCGCGCCCTCGCCTCCACACTGCTGACCCTCTGCGTTGCCCTGCCCGTGCTGGCAAGCTGCGCCACCGCCCCGAAGACCTACCCCATCGCCACCAAGATCAAGCACGTCGTCATCATCATGCAGGAGAATCGCTCGTTTGATAGCTATTTTGGCACCTTCCCTGGCGTCAACGGCATTCCCATGCGCGATGGTGTACCCACTGTCTGCGTGCCCGACCCCAAGACCGGCGCATGTGTCAAGCCGTTTCACGACGCCAGCGACCTGAACCATGGCGGCCCACATAGCCAGGCCGCTGCTACCGCCGATATGGATGGCGGCAAGATGGACGGCTTCATCGGCGTCGTGCGTAATGCGAAGAACAACTGTGGCGGCCCCTTCGACCCCGAATGCGCCACGCAAGCCCAGCCCGACGTGATGGGCTGGCACGATGCCCGCGAGATTCCCAACTACTGGACCTATGCCCATGACTTCACACTGCAAGACGCCATGTTCGAGCCAAACGCATCGTGGAGCCTGCCCGCGCACCTCTTCATCGTCTCCGAATGGTCAGCCAAGTGCAACGTCAAAGACGACCCGATGAGTTGCGTCAATGCGGTACAAAGCCCCGCTCAGCTCCGCATGAAGAACGGCTCCATTGTCGGCCAGACTCCAAACTACGCCTGGACCGATCTCACCTACCTCATGCACAAATACAATGTCAGTTGGGGCTACTATCTCGACCAGGGCACCCAGCCCGACTGCGCCGATGACGCGATGGACTGCGCGCCACAGCCGCAGAGCGTCAGCGTGCCCGAAATCTGGAACCCCCTGCCCTACTTCACCACTGTTCACCAGGACGATCAGCTTAGCAACATCCAGCCCGTTCAGCGCTTCCTCGACGCCGCGCACAACGGCACGCTGCCCGCCGTCTCATGGGTCGTGCCCAACGGCGACCATAGCGAGCACCCGCCGTCGCTCATCAGCGACGGCCAGGCCTACGTCACCAATCTCATCAACACCGTCATGCGCGGCCCAGACTGGAATTCCACCGCCATCTTTCTCGCCTGGGACGACTGGGGCGGCTTCTATGACCACGTCGTGCCGCCATCAGTGGATCAGAATGGCTATGGGCTGCGCGTGCCAGGGCTGGTCATCAGCCCGTATGCCAAGCGCGGCTACATTGATCACCAGATCCTCAGCTTCGACGCCTACGCCAAGTTCATCGAAGATAACTTCATTGGCGGCCAGCGCCTGAACCCACAAACCGACGGACGCCCGGACCCGCGCCCCGATGTGCGTGAAAGCGCCTCCATCCTTGGCAATCTCATGAACGACTTCGACTTCAGCCAGCGCCCGCTCGCGCCTGTGCTCCTGCCACTCGACCCACCCCCTGGCCCCGCCTCACTCCCCAGCACTTGATCTGCCTGCTGGCGGCGCCTCGCGCCTTGTAAGCGCCGGATGCGAAAGTGGTAGCATTGAGGCGAGTATGAAGGCATAAGAAAGGCTGTTGCATCATGGCTATCAACGTGTGTGTGGCAGGCGCGACCGGCTGGACCGGCAGCGCTGTGACCCGCTCCATCCTGGCATCCAGCGAATTTCAGCTTGTCGGCGCCATTGCCCGCCGTCAGGTTGGCGGCGATATTGGCGAGTCGCTCGGCCACGAGCGCGCCAATGTCATCATCGTCGGATCCCTGGATGAGGCGCTAGCGATACCTACCGATGTTCTCATTGATTACACCGGACCCGACGTGGTGAAGGGCCACATCCTGACGGCGCTCAACAAAGGCGTCAGGGTAGTCGTTGGCACATCCGGGCTGACGGCGAGCGATTTCGCGGACATAGACCAGCAAGCGCGAGAGCGACAACTCGGCGTTATAGCCGCTGGCAACTTCTCCATAACGGCTGTCCTGGCAAAGCATTTTACTTTGATCGCGGCTCGGTATCTCCCATCATGGGAAATCATTGATTATGCCAGTGCCGCAAAAATTGATGCCCCCAGCGGAACAACGCGCGAACTGGCCGAAGAACTCGCCGCCGTCTCCCAGAACCAGTTGGGTGTTGCGCTTGAACATACCCATGGTCCAAAAGAGGCGCGCGGGGCCACGATTGATGGAACCCAAGTTCACTCGATACGCCTGCCAAGCTATGTCATTGCCTTTGAAACACTCTTTGGCGCGCCCGATGAGCGCCTGACCATTCGCCACGATGCTGGATCCAGCGCCGAGCCGTATGTGAGCGGCACCCTCCTGGCCGCACGGAAAGTGATGCAGGTGAGTGGACTGGTGCGTGGCTTAGACCGCCTCCTCTTTCAGCCAGAAGACACCGGCACGGAGCAACGAGGCGGATAAATCAGCGCCAGACTGTAGCGTCGAACGTATGTTGCGCGATAGGTTCCCAGCCAAGATGACCGGGAACCCCATTGCTTATAGCAACTCTTCGAACTGCGCCAGATAGTCCGCGAACGTATCAAGCGCCTGTTGCACCGGCGCCGGCGTCGAAAGGTCCACGCCCGCTTCGCGCAGCAAATTGATGCTGTAGTCCGAAGACCCCGACGAGAGGAAACCTAAATAGCGCTTCACCGCAGGCTCACCCTCAGCCAAAATCCCCTTCGCCAGCGCCGCCGACGCCGAGATGCCCGTCGCATACTGGTAGACGTAGTAGCTCGAATAGAAGTGCGGGATGCGCGCCCATTCGTTCTCGATCAGCTCGTCCACCGTCACCACTGGCCCATAGTACTTGTCATTCAGTCCCTTGAAGACGCTGCTCAGCAACTCCGGCGTCAGCGCCTCGCCCGCTTCCGCGCGGCGGTGCGCCTCGCGCTCGAACTCCGCGAAAAGCGTCTGGCGGTATAATGTCGTGCGGAACGTCTCCAGCGCGTGGTTCAGCACATACTTCCGCACCGACGTATCCGTCGTGTTGTGCAGCAGATAGTGCGTCAGTAGCGCCTCATTCAGCGTCGAGGCCACCTCAGCCACGAACAGCGTGTAGCTCGCGTAGGGGAAGGGTTGCGTCTGCCACGTGAAGTACGAGTGCATCGAGTGCCCCATCTCGTGCGCCAGCGTGAACATGCTGTCCATCGTCTCCTGATAGTTCAGCAGCACGAACGGATTGGTCCCATACGACCCCCAGCTATACGCGCCCGACCGCTTACCCTCGTTCTCCAGCACGTCTATCCACCGCGCGCCGAAGCCAGTTCGCAGCGCCGACACATAGTTCTCCCCCAACGGCCCCAGTGCCCGCGCCACCTGCTCTTTCGCCTCCACGAACGGCGCTTTGTACTCCACGTCCTTCACCATTGGCACGTAGAGATCGTACATGTGTAGCTCATCCAGGCCGAGCAGACGCTTCCGTAGCTCCAGGTAGCGATGCAGCTTCGGCAGGTTCGCATCCACTGTGCTGAGCAGATTGTCATACACGCTCACAGGAATATTGTTCGGATCCAGCGCAGCCTGGACCGTGTCTTCGTACTTGCGCGCGCGCGCAAAGAACATGTCGCCTTTCACCTGCGCCGCGTAGGTCGCGCCGAGTGTGTTGCGGTAGTCGCGATACGTGCCCAGCATCGCCTCGAACGCCGCGCGCCGCACGTCGCGATTCTGGCTCTCCAAGAACTTCGCCACATAATTGCCCTGGGTCAGCCGCACCTCCTGCCCCTGCTCGTCGCGCACCAGCGGCAGCTTCAGATCAGCGTTATTGAATAGCTCGAAGATGTGTTCTGGTCCTTGGCCGAGTTCCGCCGCTTGCGCCAGCAACCCCTCCATCTCCGCCGAAAGCACATGCGCGCGCTGCCGGTTGATCTCATCCAGCGCGTGCCGGTACAAATCCAGCCCCGCCGTTTCTGCCAGGAAGCTCTCGATACGCTCCTGTGGAATAGCCAGAATCTCCGGCGTCATATACGCGTTTGCGGTGTTCAGATCATTGGCCAGCGTCGTAGATCGGTCGGCTAGCGCCTGATATGTGCTGTTCGCGCTATCCTCGTGCATCCGCATGTTCGCGTAGACAAACAGCCGCCCCCAGACTTCATACGCCGTGTCGCGCACCTTGAAAGCCGCGAGCATCGTCGTTCCCGATTCGCCCAGCCGTCCCTCATACGCCCGAATAT
Source organism: Ktedonobacterales bacterium (assembly GCA_030167145.1). Classification (GTDB taxonomy): domain Bacteria; phylum Chloroflexota; class Ktedonobacteria; order Ktedonobacterales; family JADMIN01; genus SMAG-U1939. The sequence continues at coordinate 4,999,209 of CP126532.1, forward strand.
CGGGCAGCAGTGCGGTCACACGCGCGAAATCCGCCTCCCAGACGTCATTGGTCGCATAGATCGTTTCCAGGTTCCAGGTATACTCGGTAGGGATCTCACTGCGCTTAGGCAGAGTCGTTGCGCTGGCCATAGGTTCTCCTTATGTGCTCGCCGCCTTCGGGCTGCCAGACATTTCTGGTACTGTACCATACCGCCGCCCATGCTGACGCCGCAACATTCAAGGGTAATTGCACACTTCATGCGAACACATCATCAGCCGCCGCTGCCGCGCTCCTTCTACGCGCGCCCCACACTTGACGTAGCGCGTGATCTGCTCGGCAAGACGCTCTGGCGCGCGTCCGATGCCAGATGCAGCGCTGGCGTCATCGTCGAGACCGAGGCCTACATCTCTGCGATTGACCCCGCCGCCCACGGCTATCGCGGCAAAACTTCCCGCAACGCCACCATGTTTGGTCCACCTGGCCATCTCTATGTCTACTTCACCTACGGTATGCACTACTGCATGAATGTGGTCACGGAAACCGACGGGCAGGCAGCAGCGGTGCTCCTGCGCGCCGTTGAACCGCTCCACGGCATAGACCTCATGCGTGCCCGTCGTCGCCCCACGATTCCCGACCGCGACCTGTGCCGTGGACCGGCGCGGCTCTGCCAGGCGTTCGCCGTAGATCGCACGCTCGATGGCGCGGACCTCACCGGCCCTGAACTCTGGATCACCGAGACACCCGGCTTCTCGCCAGACACCCCCACAGCCACCTCGCCACGCATCGGCATCACCCAGGCTGCCGACTGGCCCTGGCGCTTCTATCTCCCTGGCAACCGCTTTGTCTCCGGCCGTCCCGTATAAGGCTACCAAATTTCCAATCCGATTGCGAAGTAGCGTTATATGTTTGTATTGCCTCGCGACAACCACATAGACACTCGTTTCGGCTGCGCGTTCTCGCGAGGTAACACAGATATGAATACGCTCACAGCGATAGCGGACAACATACACGGTGACTGGCTTTCCGAACGCGGGCGGCTGGTGAAGCTCTGCGCCCACCTCACCAGCAGACCCGACATCGCCGAAGACCTTGCCCACGAGGCGCTACTCGAAGCATGGCGACACCAGGGAACCTTGCGTGACCCAGATCGCTTCGCGCAGTGGCTCTCTGGCATCGCGCGCAACGTCTGCCTGCGCTGGGCGCGCCGCCAGGGCCGCGACCTCGCCCACATAGCCGAATTGTCACACAATGGTGATGGCGCACCGCTCGACCTCGACGATGCGCTCCTCGCTGAGACCGATCTGGAGTTTGACTTAGAGCGCCACGAACTGGCGCTCCTGCTCGACCGCGCGCTCGCTCTCCTCCCGCCAGAAACGCGCTCCGTGTTGATCGCTCACTACGTTGAAGAGTCGCCGCTGGCACAGGTCGCCGCACAACTTGGCGTGAACGCCAGCGCCGTTGCCATGCGCCTGCAACGTGGCAAAGTTGCCCTCCGGCGCGTGCTCACCACCGAGTTCAGCGCCGAAATGGCGGCATATCGCCCAGACGTGACGAGCGCGCACGGCTGGCAAGAGACGCGCATCTGGTGCCTCTCTTGCGGCCAGCGCCGTCTGCTCGGACGCTATCATCCCAGCGAAGGCGAGCTATGGCTCAGGTGCCCAGATTGTTCTCACGGTGAAGATCTTATGATCCATACCCACGCGCTTGAGATTCTGGGTGGCGTGCAAGGCTACCAACGTGCGTACAACCGGCTCTTTGGCTGGATTGATCGTTTCTATCGCCCGCACCTCGCCACGCGGACCGTGCCGTGTCTGCGTTGTGGCAATATACTTCCGCTCCATGTGAAACCGCTAACACCTTCAGGGCCGCCCACTGGAGCTACCCCTCCACTTCCCCCAGAGATAGACGCCGGCCTCTACTATACCTGCCCTCTCTGCGAGAGAGATTGCTGGGAATCACTCGGCGGGCTGGTGCTGGCCTTGCCAGAAGCAAGGCGATTCCAGCGCCGCAATCAGCGCATCCGCTCACTGCCCACCTCCGAGGTCGAATACTCCGGGCGCCCCGCGCTGGTCACGCGCTTCGCCAGTGTCGCTGGCCAGGAGCAACTTGTCGCTGTCTCCGCCGCCGACACCCTTGAACTTCTCATGGTTGAAGGGTAGGTCAGCGCCATGAAAACCGAGACGACGCTCATCGCGCGCTCCCAAGTCACGCGCAGATCCCGCGCGCCGCTGTATCTCTTCTTCACAGCCAACATCATCTCATCCATCGGTGACGTGCTCACATTTCTCGCCGTTCCCTGGTTTGTGCTACAAACGACTGGCAGCATCACCCAGACGGGCATCACCGCATTCTTCTCCACAGCCGCTATCGCCTTCTCCGCTTTCTTCGGCAGCGCCCTTGTAGACCGCCTTGGCTTCAAGCGTGCCAGCGTGGTCAGCGATCTCATGGGCGCGGTGTCCGTCGCGCTCATCCCGCTGCTCTATTTCTTGGGTGCCCTGGCATTCTGGGAACTGCTCGCCCTCGTCTTTCTCGCTGGCCTCTTCACCACCCCCGGCGCGACAGCCCGTGCGGCGCTCGTGCCAGAGCTAGCCGAGCTGGCTCAGATGCCGCTAGAGCGTGTCAGCGCCGCCACCGACGGCATCACTCGCGTCTCCCGCTTCATCGGCGCGCCACTCGCCGGCTTGCTGATCGTCATCATTGGGGCCAGCAATCTGCTCTGGATTGATGCGCTATCCTTCGCCGTCTCCGCTCTGCTCATCGCTCTTTCCATCCCCCGCACCCTGCACTCCAAGAGCGCTGCGGGCGCAGATGCCACCGCAATCGCCGCTGCCGCACTATCAGGCGATACCGCCACCGAACTACGTGGCATGCGGCGCTACCTGGCGGGCCTGGCCGTGGGTCTGCGCTTCATCTGGCGCGACCGCCTCATCCTCAGCATCGTCGCCACAGTCCTGGTGACGAATCTCCTGGACGCTGGTTTCAGCGCCGTACTTGCCCCCGCCTATATCCGCCAGACGTTTGGCAACGCCGTCGTGTTGGGCGGCATCGTCGCGGCCTTCGGCGGCGCCGCATTCCTGGGTACGCTCGTCTTCGGCGCCATCGGCCATCGTTTGCCACGTCAGCTAACACTTGGCATCGGCTTCACGCTTGCTGGGTTGCCCCGCTTCTTGGCGCTCGTCTTCGTCCCGTCCGTCCCGCTCTTACTTGCCATCTTCGCCTTCGCTGGTTTCTGTATCGGCCCCGTCAACCCACTGCTCGACACCGTCCAATATGAGCGCGTGCCCATGCAGATGCGCGCCCGTGTCTTCGGCGCCGTCACTGCGGGCGCGATGATCGGCACCCCCCTCGGCGGCCTGCTCAGCGGCGTTTTGGTTGGGCTAATCGGCATCCGCACGGCGATTCTGCTCTTCGGCGCGGTGTACTTCCTCGCCACAGCCAGCCTGCTCATCAACCCCGCCATGCGTAGCATGGAAAAGAACCCTACCATATCACAGCTTATGGAAGAGTGAGCAACGATCTCAGCGTCAATATCTGTATGTTAGGCACAGACACCAATTGCGGTCCACTCGTTATTAGGCGGTTCGCGCTACCCTCGATACCCCAGATACACTGCGTGCGCCCGATCCTCGCGCGCCGGCAGCGCCTGCCCCAGCCGCTCATGCACATCCGCCCGTCCGGCGAACGCCTCAGCCGCCTCCGGATCCAGCGAAATCGCCCGGTTCAGCGCCGCCAGCGCCTCGCGATAGCGCCCCAGCGCCGCCAGCGCCCGCCCCACTGTCAGCGGCCCGCGATAATCCCCCGGCACCCGCAGTTCCATCAACTCACCCAGATTCAGCGCCTCCGTCACATGACCAGTGCTCAAGAATTGCGCCGCCTTCAACGCGAGCGCCGCGCAATCATCAGGTTCAGCCGCCAGCACCCGCTCCAGCGTTTCCAATGCAGCGGTGATCTGCCCCTCCCGCACCTGCCGCTCCGCGTCTGCCAGCGCCATACGCTTCAGCATCCGCACCGGCGAGATGCCCTGGCGCTCGCCCGGCAGCGCGCTATCCACCAGTCGCAGCCTTCCATATGGCGCCTGATGCTCGGCGTCCACCGGCGCAGCCACCGCCTCCGCCAGCCCAAACTCACCCATATCCACCTCGCCGCCTGCCGCCAGTTGCGCCCCACTTGCCAGGCTCGCCGCCACATCGCGCAGAAACGCCTCCCCTTCAGCTTCGAGCGTATTTGGCACCGCGACCATATCAATCTCTGCGCAGCCAAACTTTCGCAGCCCATGCGTATGCAGCCAGCGGCTATCCGCATTCCAGGCCTCTGCGTGGAAGCTGACATGTACCAGTGGATCTGCGTCCGTCAGCCGCGCCATCTGCTCTCGTCCATAGCAACGCTCCGCCGCCGGATCTATGCAGACGCCCTCCACAAGCTCCAGCAGCGCCCCCTCCACCTTCACCATCCACTCCGTCGCGGCCAACGTCCGCTCCTGTGGCACGGTCACCCGCAGATCGAACGCCAGCGTGCTCTCGCGCAGCGTCTGCGTATCGCTCGCCGCCAATCCGCGTGTCAGCACCAGGAATGCTGGCTCACCAATCCCCTCAGTGATAGCGCCGCCATACCGATACACGATTGCCCGTAAAGACTCGCCGCCCGCGCCCATCGTCAGCGTATACATCCCTAGCCGCTTGCGCATTCCAGGCGCAAGCACCATCTCTGCCTGCTGTATCTCTGCCGCCGCATACGAGCCAGACCCCAGACCTGCCGCAGCCAGCGCGCGCAACACCGTTGCGTCCATGGGTGGCTGTTCATGCCGCGCGACAACAAGCGCTTCGAGCACAATCTCCCGGGACATGCCGATCCTCTCTCCACCTCGCACGGCGCTTCATACGGTCGGGCATCACCGCGATGGCCATTGTACCATGCCGTAGCACGCTCATGCATGGGCTGATTGGGGAATGCGAAACAATTGGTTGCTGTCATCCGTCACAGAATGCGTGACATCCGACGAGCCTTCAACATCGAGCAGTTTGCCGTGTCACATACCTATCGCAAAATAGTCCTGGTTCGCACTATCAGCCCGGTGGCTATTCGTACAAAAGGTAGCGACAAGAAAACACGATTCCTGACGCTACGCCCATACGCCGCATTGGACTTCATGTGGGTGGTGGATGAAGAGGAGGACATATCATCATGGCAAACCTACCGAGTGGTCTCCACATTACGTATCAGTTGCAATACCGCAAATGCGGCAAACCGAGCTGTGGCACCTGCAAACGCGGACCGGGCCACGGACCGTACTGGTACGCCTATTGGCGCGAGGGCGCAAAGCTGCGCTCTGGCTATGTCGGCAAGACCCAGCCCGTAGGCGTGCCTGCCGCAGTCGTTGCTCGCGCCGAAGCGAAGGTCAAGCTCGTTCGTGTCCCCGCGTAACCTTCTGGATACAGTCGAGCGCCGCTTCACATCTGAAGCGGCGCTCGTCACGTTCATCTATTCTTTCGATCATTACGCGGAAAATTCGTTGAGCATTCCCTGCTCCACTAGCCACCGTGTGAAACGCAACCGGCGCAATGTTGCTTCGGCCTCTTGCGCCTCATGCGATGTCGCCATACGCTCCGAAACCGTGAGCAGCCGCTCTGCCTCGTCTTCGGTGAACCCTTGCGCCACCAGCGCAGACATCTCGTCCGTCTGTGGCTCACTCACCTGTGCACCACGTTCTGGCAGCCGCAGCACCGTCTCGCCTTCGCGCCGGACCGCGCCGCCGCGCGATTTCGCGGTGCGCCGCGTTCGCCGCCGCTCGGTCAACTCGTCCGTCTCGCCTTCTGCGCTATCTTCGGGTTGCTGCTTGCTCGCATCGGTCTCGCCCGCGCGCAATTCATCCTGGTCCTGCGCATCCTGGCGATTTCGATCCCGGTCGTCATAGTCATTGTTCATAAGGATACCTCCGGGCGGGCCTGCGACCCGCGTCGTAACGACGCATCGTTGCGCGTTCCGGCCTCTATGCCCTGCACTCACTACTACGATTGTACCACCCGGTGTGTTGGAAAGTTGAAACTCTGTTCAGATTTCGCTCTTGCCTGTGCTACGATACCGCTGGTATCTCCTCATAAGAGTTCTTTTTGTATGGACAGAACGGGGTAATCCACCCATGGCTACCATAATCTTGTACAGCAAGTCCGGCTGTCACCTCTGCGACCTCGCCCGCACCTATCTAGAAGACGCCCTCGCGGGCAGCGAAGTTCCTCTAGACGAGATAGATATCCGTCGCGACCCCGACCTGTTCGAGCGCTATCGCTACCGCATCCCCGTCATCACCGTCAATGGCGTCGAACGACTGGAAGGGCGCATCGAAGCCGCCGACATCAATGCTTTAGTGGCATCGCTGGCTTGAAACGTCATCTCACCTCGCCTCATAATCTTCCAGTCATACCATTTGGTGCATCAGATAAAAGGGGCTTTAGCCCAGCGTTCCGTGCGTCGGCTTATGAACAGCCGCGCGAGAATAGATAGAGTGCTATGCTATGGCATTTCAAGATTTGCGCGAGTTCATTACCTTCATCGAGAAGCGCGGACAGTTGCGGCGCATCAGCGCGCCCGTCTCAGCGGATCTGGAAATCACCGAAATCACCGACCGCGTCAGCAAGGCTGGTGGTCCGGCTCTGCTCTTTGAGAATGTGCGCGGCTACGCTATGCCTGTCGTCATCAACCTCTTCGGCAGCGAGGAACGCATGGCATGGGCGCTCGGAGTCCAGAATCTTGACGAGCTAGGCGCGCGCATCCAAAAATGGCTCGACATCGTGCAGAATCGCCCACCTGAGGGACTGATCGAAAAGGCCAAACTACTGCCCGAACTCGCCGAACTGGCCCGCATCTTCCCACATACCGTCAGCCATGCTCCCTGCCAGGAAGTCGTCATCACTGACAAACCGGACATCACCACCCTACCAATCTTGCAGTGCTGGCCGCAAGACGCTGGCAAATACCTTACGCTGACCATGTGCCACTCCAAAGACCCCAACACCGGTAAGCGCAACATTGGCATGTATCGCGTCCAGGTGCGCGACGGCCAGACAGTAGGCATGCACTGGCAGATTCACAAGGGCGGTGCAGCCCACTTCCGCGATGCCCAGGTCCGCGCGAAGCAACGCATGGAGGTTGCCGTCGTCATCGGTGCGGACCCTGCCAGTGTCTATTCCGCCAGCGCTCCCCTGCCACCTGGTGTGGACGAACTGCTCTTCGCTGGCTTCCTGCGGCGCAAAGCCGTCGAGGTGGTGCAGTGCAAAACGGTGGACGTGAAAGTGCCTGCCCACGCGGAGATTGTCATCGAAGGCTACGTGGATACCGACGAATTGCTCCCCGAAGGTCCTTTCGGCGATCACACCGGCTACTACACCCCTGTCGAGCCATATCCCGTGATGCACATCACTGCCGTCACTCACCGCCGCAACCCCATCTACGCGACGACCATCGTTGGCAAGCCGCCAATGGAAGACGCCTACCTCGGCAAGGCAACTGAGCGTTTCTTCCTGCACCTGCTCCGCGTCGTGTTACCTGAAATCGTAGACATGAATATGCCCATCGAAGGTGGCTTTCACAATGTCGTCATCGTCTCCATTCGCAAACGGTATCCGGGGCAGGCAAAGAAGGTGATGGCGGGCATTTGGGGTATGATGCTGATGATGCTCTCCAAATTCATCATCGTCGTGGATGAGCATGTCAACGTCCAGAATCTGCGCGACGTGCTCTTCTACGTTGGCAATAACGTAGATCCCAAGCGCGATACCCTACTGGTAGATGGACCTGTGGACGCGCTGGATCATTCTTCGCCCTACGAAAAATACGGCTGGAAGATGGGCCTCGACGCAACCGCGAAGCTGCCAGAAGAGGGCCACCCGCGCCCCTGGCCGGATGAGATCGTCATGTCTCCTGAGATTAAGGAACTGGTTACCAAGCGATGGGCGGAATACGGAATCCAGATGTAGACAAACGTACAGGCAAACGCGCGGCCATAACGCGAAACGACTCCTCCTCTCACATCGCAGAAGCAGCACGCAGCGTTCGTAGGGGTGGGCAGCGTGCGCCCGTCAGCGACGATGTAGGAGCGGAGCGGACTGAGAGTGTAGCAGAGGGGCCAGCAAAGGGGTCTTCGACTTCCATACGCCGCGACACCTGGTTCGGCCTTGGCATGCTGGCGCTTGGCGTCATTACGGTCTTTATCCTGTCGCATGGCGGATCCTCGTTTGGCTCATCCAATCGTAACGCCGCAATCACCCGGCCTATCGCCACTGCTACCCAGTCTGGCTCATCCGCAGCTCAGCCGCGCATCATTGCCGCCCAGGAGCGCGTCTATTCGCTGCCGCAACCCGCCGCAGGATTGATGCAACCCGCCGTGGACGCTCAGGGCAATGTGTGGGTTGGCATGATGCAAACCAATCAGCTTGCCCGCCTCGACTCGAAGACCGGAGCCGTCACCACCTGGACACCGCCCAATGGCAAGTTCGGCATCATGGCAACGGCGGTGGATGCGCAGGGTCGTGTCTGGTTCACCGAGCAAAACGCGAACTACATCGGGCGCTTCGACCCCGCAACCCAGCAGTTCACCACCTACCCACTCGAGGCTGTCAACGGACATGCTTCCGCACCGCAAGATCTCATCTTTGACAAAGCGGGGATGCTCTGGTTCACCGAAATCGGCGCGACGAAAATCGGACGCCTCGACCCCACCACTGGCGCCATCATCACCTGGGACGCTCCAAAGCCAAAATCCGCCTCGTCCGCATGGCTTTTCAGCCTCACCACTCTCCCCGATGGCTCAGTCTGGTTCGGCTATCTCGGTGGCGCGCTTGGCCGCCTTGATCCCATCACCGGTGCCACACAACTCTACGCTACGGGCGACGCCAACGCCCAACTCTACGCTATGGCTGGCGACGCGCAAGGCCGAATCTGGTTCACCGAACTGAGCCAGGGCAAGCTTGGTATGCTTGATCCCGCCACCGGCAAAGTCACGGAAATTCGGGTTCCCACCACCACCAGCGCTCCCGCCTCCGGCCTCTACGACATCGTCACCACCCGCGATGGCTCCGTCTGGTTTGCTGATGCCTCCGCCAATGCGCTGGTGCGCTATACTCCGCAGAACGGCCAGTTCAGCTTCTATCAACTTGCTGAGCCATCCAGCATTCCCTTCGGCCTCGCCCTCGACACCACTGGCGCTCTCTGGTTCACCGCCGATAGCAACCCCAACAACTACATCGGCGTGATCCGACCGTAATCTGCCACCACCGCAGCCGTGTAGCGCCGCCATCTCACCAGCTCGTGCCTACCTGCCCTCAGCTAATAGCCGTCTCTACTGCTCCCCGCTCCCAGTTCTCTTCTATCTTCGTGGCCCCAACTGACCGTATTCGACCGCACCACATCCCCGTATCCTCGTGCCACGCATGCTACACTATCCACAATTGCCTATCTTCCGGCGTAAGGAGCACGCCCCCCATGAAACATCGGCCACATCGGCCACAGGTAGGGCAGACATTCTTGTCTGCCACAATGCGAAATTCTGCCACAACGCGAAATCGGCGGCATCGGCAACTCAAATGTTTGGCCACTTTGGCAACCCCGCTCGCTTCGGGGTTACACATGGCATTCATGCTGGGAACTCGCTTTACCACCCAGCCTACCCTTTTCGCCCAATCGGCCACTCCGGCCACTCCGGCCACTGCCACACATGTGAAATTGCGGCGAAAACGGCGAAAATTACTCCGCCATCTCCAGTCATGTCCCGTCATTCATCCCCACACCACCGCGAAAATCGGCCACATCGGCCACTACCCCTCCGCAAAATCGGCAGAATCGGCAACTCACCTTCGCGGCGAAAAGGGCGAAATCTATGCGCTGCATATTCGGCCACATCGGCCACTGCTCATCATGTGCGCGACACGAGACTGCGGCGAAAACGGCGAAAATTCTCCCTCCATCTCCACCCGTTTCCTGCCATTCGCCCCCACCCAAACGCAGGAATCGGCCACATCGGCCATTCCGGCCATTCCGGCCATTCATGGCCGAGATCGCTACCACAAAAAGACGAGTCCACCACACGCTCTGCGGGCGGACTCGTCCCTGGGAGGCAAAATGTTTCAGCGCCTAGGCATTCGTCGAAGAACGCATCTGATCGGCGGCCCGGTCGGTCAACTGCTGCGCCTTGTCGGCAGTGGTATTTGTCGCCCGCTGTGCCTTCTCGGCGGCCGTATCCGCCGCCTGCTGAGTCTTGTCAGCGGCGCTGCTCGTTGTCTGGCGCGCCTTGCTCACCGCCGCATCGGTCGCTCGCTGCGCCTGGCTGATACCGCTATTCAGTGCCTTCCGGCCCGATTCAATAGCGTTCGAAACACTCGGCGGCAGGTTGTTCATTCGCTCCTGCGCCTTGCCCTGCCACTCATTCAACCGCTCTTGCAGTTGCGCTCGTGTCACCTCGCCCCGCTGCGGAGCAAACAGCAAACCCAGCACCGCGCCAATCGCGGAACCCCATATGAAAGCACGAATCGTCTTCATCGCGTTGCCATCCTCCTGGACCTGTCTATGCACAACATCTTCAGCCAGACAAACGCCGGTGAACCATATGTTTCCCGGCGTATCCTATCGGAGCAATCTTCATGCCAGCGAAATCTATCGCCGCACGCTCTCCGCGCCGCAACATCTGACGCAACCGTGGCCGTATCCTTTCGTACTACGCTTCGGGGAAAGAGGAGGTTCTAGCTTGACCCATGCCATGCAGGTGAAAACGCCACATACCATCAGAAAAGTGCATGATCTGTTCGACAGGGGGAAAGATGACTTTTCGCACTGGTGATTGCGGTCTCACGTCTCCTATCATATGCGGTGGCATGCCTCGTGACAGCGCCGTCTGATGGCGGTTCACCGCGCCAACTTGGAGCAATGACGCTCTTTGAGCCTTCGGGGGCTGGTCCATACATCGTGAAATTGCAACAGTTTTGTCATATCGTGCCCACATTTCAACGGCACACTGTTGCTCAGCGACACCACAGCACGCAGGTCTGCAGCGTGTCGCGCGTAGTCTGAGAAAGGGCGAATGTACCAGGATGGATACGACCAATGACACCGTGAATGCACCCTCTGGAGCCAATACCACGCCGCGAGTATCCGCGCTCGAAGCGATTGCTGTCTACAAATCGCTACCGCTGGGCCGCGAGCGCATTGACATCCTCAAAGGGGTCAGTCTGCGCATCCAGCACGGCGAACTCGTCGCGATCATCGGCCCCTCCGGCTCCGGCAAATCGACGCTGCTGGGCATCATCGCCGGCCTCGACCGCCCCACCCAAGGCCAGGTGCTGGTGGATGGGGTGGACATCACCCGCGCCAGCGAAGGCCAGCTCGCCAGCATCCGCAACCAGAAGATCGGCATGGTCTTCCAAGCCTTCAACCTCATCCCCACCCTCACCGCCCAGGAGAACGTCGAGGTGCCGCTCTACGTCGGCAAGCATCCTGGCAGTCCCGCCAGCCGCGCCCAGGAGTTGCTGACCCTGGTGGGCTTGGGGCACCGGCTGGGCAACAAGCCCAACCAGCTTTCCGGCGGTGAGCAGCAGCGGGTGGCGGTGGCGCGTGCCCTGGCCACCAACCCGGCGATCATCATCATGGATGAGCCGACCGGCAACCTGGACCGGGCGAACAGTGAGAATGTGCTGCGCATGGTGCGGGATCTGCGCGCCTCGACAGGCACGACCTTCATCATCGCCACCCATGATCCCACCGTCGCCGCCACCTGTGACCGCGCCATCACCATCGTGGATGGCCTCATCGCGGGCGATGCAAGCACGGCCAGTGGCGCCACCTCCATCGCTGAACCAGCGGGCGAGGCCTAGAAGCGCATGGGAGAAGTAGCGATATGAAACGAATTGGCATGTACTGGGCCTACACCACGCGCTCGCTGGTGCGTGGCGGGCAGCGCACGCTGCTGGCCATATTCTGCGTCGCCGTCGGTGTCCTCGCCATAGTCGCACTCCAGTTGGTTGGCAACATGGTGAACTCCGCGCTCACCACCAACGTCCAAGCTGGCAACGGCGGCGACCTCTCCATCCGCAGCGACGTGAACCCACTGACCCAACAGCAGATCGCCGTGTTCGACCAGTTCAAATCTCAAGGGCTAATCACCAATTACACCGCGATGGCCACCACCAGCGGACAAACCGTTGATAATGCCGGTGATACCCAATTTTACAATGTTCGCGCGGTGAATCCCACGAACTTCCCCATTGCTGGTGAACCTGCATTCATCACCCCCAGCGATGGCTCACTTGCCTCGCTGCTCAACGGCAGCACCGTTGTCATCACCGATGACCTCCGCAAACAGCTTGGCGTGCAGGTTGGCGATAGCGTCAGCGTCGCCACGAACGATGGGCGCACGCTCAACGTCACTATCGGTGGGATCATCGCCAACACCGGCTTCTTCAACTTTCCGCAGATGCTCATCTCGCTGGATGGCTACGCCTCGTTCCCCAGCAGCGCGGGCCTCCCCGTGACCTATAGCGCCGTCTTCGCCAACGTCCCTGGTCACACCGACGCCAATGCTGCTCAGGCCAAGAAAGAGATTCAGCAGGCGTTGCCGCTGACCAATATCACCACCACCAAAGACGCCTTGCAGCAAAACCAGGATAGCGTGCAGCAGATCCGTTACTTCCTACAAATCGTCGGCCTGCTGGCACTACTGATCGGCGGCGTTGGCATTATCAACACCATGCAGGTGTTGCTACGTCGCCGTCGCACTGAGATCGCCATGCTCAAGACGGCTGGCTATCGCCGCGGCGACCTCTACGCGCTCTTCGGGCTGGAAGCCGCGTTGCTTGGACTGGTCGGCGGCATCATCGGCTCAGCCGCTGGCATCGGTGTGAGTTTCCTGGTGCGCGAGTTGTTCCAAAGGGCCTTCTTTCTCAGCCTGCCCGCCGTCATTGATCCCCTCACTGTCGCCTCTGGGGTGGTGATCGGCTTTGCCACTGCGCTCATCTTTGGCGTCATGCCGATTGTCCAGGCGAGCGAGGTCCGCCCGCTGGCGGTATTGCGCGAATTGCCGGAAGGTAGTAGCGCTGGCAGCGTGCTCCTTTCGATCCTGCTTGCGGGATTGCTAGCCGTGCTGTTCTTCGCGCTGGCCCTCAGCATCCTGCAAAACTTCGGAGTGGCGCTTGGCGCGGTCGTTGGCGCGGGAGTATTCCTCCTAGTGCTCAGCCTCTTCTTCGGCCTCGTCGTGTTCATTATTGGCAAGATGCCGGTGCTGGAACGTTTCACCTGGTGGTATCTGCTGATTATCGTTGCGGGCATCCTGGTCTCGGTGGCCGTCATGCTCGCTGCACCCGCCTTTGGCGCGCTCTTCCTCGCGCTCTCGTTGCTGGGGCTGCTGGTGGTGCTGCTGCCGCGTGAGTGGAAGCAGAACATCAAGATGGCGCTACGTAACATCGGGCGGCAGAAGGCGCGCACGGTGACGACGCTCGTCGCCCTCTTCATCGGCATCTTCGCCATCGGCGTCATTCTGGCGCTCGGCCAGAATATCAAAGATAAGCTCAACACTGCTTTCTCCTCGATTTCGACGTACAATTCGTTTATCGTTGCGGGGCCACAGAATAAGGCCGACGTTGACGCTGCGCTCCAGAAGGCACTCGGCCCCAATTCGCATACGAAGCAGGTCGTCAACACCGTCTCGTTTGCCACGCCGGTCAGCGTCAACGGTGTGCCTATCCAGAACATCATTCAGCAGGTAACCGGTAACAGTGGGCAGAACCGGCTGGGCAAAGAAGAGTTGATCTCGTATCTCAGCAGCGTCACCGGCTACGACCTCGCCGGTGGCAGCCTTCCTGATGCGACCAATGCCCAGGGCAGCAACGCCATCGTTGCCGGCCGCAACCTGACGGCTCAGGACGCGGGCAAGAACAATGTTGTCATGTCGTATCGTGCGCGACTCGCGCCGTTGAATCTAAAAGTCGGTGACCAGATCATCGTCCTCTCGCAAGACCAGAAGACGCCGGTCACCCTCACTGTCGTCGGCTTTACCAATGCGCTATCCTTCGCCGGTGGTGCGATTTTGGCCGATAATAGCGTGGCGAATACACTCAGCGCGGGCAAGCCGTTCTACATCTATTCGCTCAAACTATCGCCGGAGAATGCCAACCAGATTCTCCGCTCCGTGCAGAAGCAGGTGCCGTCGATCCAGACCTTCAGCCTGATAGACCTGGAAGCGGCGATCATCTCGTACCTGAACAACGTGCTGATCCTGCTTACCGCGATTGCCTCACTGGCCATGATCGCCGGCATCATCATCATTGCCAACGCCGTGGCCCTGGCGATGCTGGAGCGCAGGCGCGAACTGGGCATCCTGAAGTCCGTCGGCTACACCAGCCGAAGTGTGCTGGGTGAAGTCTTGACGGAGAACGGCGTTATCGGCTTCACCGGTGGCCTGCTGGCAATGTTACTGGTCACGCTCGCCCTGACTGTGCTAGGAAAGCTCCTGTTCAAGACAGACCTGGGCGTCGGCATACCACTTACGCTGATCTTGGTGCTAGGCACTGCGGCCGTTTGTATGGTGGTCGCCGCTTTCGTCGCCTGGAACGCTACCCGTGTCCGCCCGCTCGAAGTGCTCCGCTACGAGTAGCCAGATACAACTACTGGCCCTCCTCACCCCATCAATCAGGAGTGGCGAGGGCCAGGTAGATTACTATCCGCTTTACCGTCGTTACTGACCAGAACTCGCCGCGACGATCCGCCCGCTCTTGATCGCCGCGAGAAAAGCCTTGTGGTCGCGTTCCGTCTGGTCGGCATACGCCTCGGCAAACGATGCGATAGCCAGGTCGAAGCGCTCGCTCACACCGAGATACGCCGAGATCTCGATGGGATCTCCTGTGCGGGCATGGGCACGGGCCAGCGCCCACCCACAGATACTGGCGTAGAAGTTCATGGTCATCGGCGTCATGGTCTCGATCTCTGCCGATCCCTTCATATCGCGCAACTGCCGGAAATAGAAGTCGCGCCCCTCGGGGCCACGTATCCAACCCAGAAAGATGTCGGATGCCGCCTGCATCAGCCGTTGCCCCGCAACCACGCGCTCGCCCTGATTCCGGTAGGCGCTCTTGGGGAGGTGGCTTTCCAGTACCGACGCCTCCGCCTCCTTGACTTGCAGGAAGAGCGGATCGAACTCATCCCGCCCATCCATCAGCGCAATGAAGCACCGTGTGCCGACGCTGCCAACCCCCACCACCTTGCGTGCCAGATCCTCGAACTGATAGTGTTGTAGCAGATGGCGATAGTCGTCCCGCAGCGTCTGCTGGTAGGCGTGGATGAGTTTGCGAAGCTCCTCCATCTGATCTTCTACGGGAATCCGCATCAGAAGTGGCGGGTCACTGGCGATCACATGGCGCCCATCCACGATCTCTGTCATCTTGTCGAACGCCTGTAGACTGCCGCGCGATTCCGTCTTCGTAATGGTCCGTTGCAGTTGTTTTTTCTGCTGCTTGGTGGATAGCCGCTCCAACAAGTTTTGCGCAGTAACATGCGAGTACCATATCTCAATATCGCGCATCTCCGCGAACTCCGCCATATGCTCCCGGTAGGAGCGCACAACGGTCATCACGGCCTCGCGGCACTCTGCCGCCGTAAAGCCGTTGCCCCGCCCGGCAACGGTAAAGCTCGCGGCAAGGCGCTTCATGTCCCATTCCCACGGGCCGGGAAGTGTCTCATCAAAGTCGTTGATATCAAACATCAGGGTGCGCTCTGGGGAAGCGTAGGCCCCGAAGTTCGATAGGTGACAGTCTCCACAGAGCTGAGTTCTGATGCCGGTAATCGGAGTCCGGGCGAGGTCGTGCGCCATTACGATGGCAGATCCTCGAAAAAAGGTGAAGGGCGAGACACGCATGCGCGAATAGCGAATGGGCACCAGATCGGGCAAGCGGGTCTTTGCCTGAGATTCCAGCAGCGCAATGGGATCGGTACGATCAGGCGCCTCCACCCAGTAGGAATGGCTGCTGCGAGGAACTTTCTCGCGTAGAGCGCGTCCACGCTCTTGCCGCTCCGCCACCGTAAGACGTGCCACGCGCTTTTCTGGCAATACCGCCGTTGGTGGATGCACCTCTACCTCAGGGATGTCGTGTTCCGCAACTGGATTGCTACTTGTTTTCGTCGCCATACTATACTCCTTGTGCCACGTCGTAACCCGCCCGGGACGATTGCTAAACAATCTGATCCTCGGTGCGGATGTAGTGAGGTAGCGCGTTTTCTGTTTCACGAGACAGTGTGTCGCTACGCGGCTGGTAGATCACTCCTTTCAATGTCATTGGCGCACGGCCAATGAACGCGCTTTCCCGGGCCAACGTGTGCAAAGGAGCGAGGATACGTTCTCCAAGCACGATATGGCGGGGACGTGACCGCCATCGTTCGAGCGATAAGTTGAAGGCGTTGGACTTACCGCACCCGACCAACTCTTGCATGCGCTGTGCCACTTGCTGGCCTTAGACTTCGACATACAGATGGCGAACTACGATCTACTCAATGGACGCACTCTCCAATAGGGTTGCGCGTGGCCATCACCTCATGTGCCATTAACCGCGCCGCCCTGCTTGGACTATGACATAGCAAGAGCAGTTCCACTGCCATCGAGAGAGTTGAAGAGCAATGAGAAAGACCAGCATTGCCCCCTCTGGCAGTGCTGGTCTTTGGGATGCGGGAAAGAGCGACGCGCTAGGATACCTGCGGCTCCTGCCCCTGGATGTACCAATCGAGGTCTGGCTGGGTCTTTGGGAAGCCGTTATCGAGCTTGTACAGGATCTTCGAACACCACGGTTTGCAGGCGATGGCATAGGACGGCGGATTCGGCGTGCATGAAATGCCGCCAGCGGGGGATCCCTGGTACGGCGCAAGACCGGTATCACAGTTGAAGTAGCCGCGCGCCATATCCTGAGGAATCGGGAACTGCGCCACATCCGGCCAGTGGTAATGCTGATACATCCACATCATGACATCATGATAGATGTAACCCGCGCCCGCCACACCGATGATATCCGAGGCCATATCCGCGCCGTTGGCGTTGCCGATCCACGCGCCGAATGTGACGAATGGCGAGTAGCCAACGGTCAAGATGTCTTTTGGCCCGGTCGGGCCTGATGAGGTGCCGGTCTTGGCTGCAAGGGCGATGCCCGCTGGCTCGCCGCGTGCCGCCTCGAAGTGAATTGGGTTTTGCGTGTAGCCGAAGTCCTGGGCACGTGCTTTGTTGTCAGTCAGGATGCTGGTCATCATGTAGGCCGCCTGTGGACTCATCACCTGCGCGCCCTTGGGCTGTTGCGGCGCCTGATAGACCACATTACCCGAGGCGTCTTCCACCCGCAAGATCGCCCGCGGCGGCTGGCGCACCCCGCCGTCCGCGAAGACCGAATACGCGCCGGTGAGCTGCAAGAGCGGAATCTCCGCCGTGCCCAGCGCGGTGGTCACCGTGAGGTCATTCGGTGACTTGATCGCCGTTACGCCTAGCCGTTGCAGCCAGTCATAGGTCATCTGGCCGTAGTTGCCGTAGCCCGCGAAGGCCATCGTCTCGGTGGCGGCGATGTTGAGCGAGTTGCCCAGCATGTAGCGAATCGGATAGGTGCCGTTGAAGAAATTGGCATCGTAGTTGGTCGGCACGTAATGCGGACCGCAGGACTTGGCCGGTGTCTGGTCGGAGTGGCCGCCATCGTCGGGGAAGCAGATCGGCACATCGTGCAGCATCGTCCCTGGCGTCCAGCCCATTTGGAACGCGGCGGAATAGATCAGCGGCTTGAAGGCTGATCCCATCGAGCGCGGGCTATCCGCCACGTTGACCTTGCCGCGTACCTTGGCGCTGTCGTCGCTGTAGTCCACCGAGCCGACCATCGCCAGAATGTCGCCGTTGTGCTGGTCAATTGCTACCCCCGCGCCGTCATTGGCGTTGCTGGTCGTCGAGAGTGGGCAATCTAAACCACCGCATGCTCCGTTTCCATACCAGGGATTCTGATAGTTGCTGCGGATATAGTACTTCAGCCGCTGCTGGATGTAGTTGTTCAGGTTGAGATCCAGCGTGGTGTAGATCTTCAGCCCCGCCGTCTCCAGCGCGCTGACACCCCACTCATTGGCCAGTTCTTGCACTACGTAGTCCACGAAGTGCGGCGCGAGGTCCAGCGCGCTGCCGGAGTCGGTGCTCTTGGAATACGTGTCAATAGTGTAGATCTTCTGGTTGACCAGCATGTCTTGTAGCTCGCGCACCGCTTGGTCGTGATCGGCCTGGGTCATGTGGATGCCCGTGCCCTGATATTGCAGCACATCGTCCAGCACCGCTCTGGAACGGCAGTAGGCCAACCACTCATGGCCGTGAACGCTGTACCAACTGTATGCGAAGTCGGGGATGTAGTAGTTCGTGTCGCAGGTGTGGCCCGGTTGAAATGGATCATCCCATTGGCTCTGCTGACAAGGGGCTTTGGAGCAGGAATACTGGTCGGGGTGATAGATGGTGGGGTTGTTGATGACGGCCGCCATCATCGCCGCTTGTGCCCAGTCCATCTGCTGATTCGCCATCAGATATTGACCGTTCACGACACCTGGACTCAGATGGAAGTAGTAGCGCGCCGCCGCCTCGATGCCCTTGTAGAGGCCGTTGTAGTAGACGGTGTTGAGGTACATCTCCAGGATCTGTGCCTTGGTGTATTGCTGGGTGATGCCGTAGGCCAGAATCGCCTCGTTGAGTTTGCGGGTCAGCGCCTTGGTGCTGTCCTTGAGCACGATGTTCTTCACCAATTGCTGCGTGATGGTGGATGCGCCCTGGGATGCGCTACCCTTCTGAGCGTCCACCGTAGCCGCGCGCAGCGTCGCGAAGAAATCAATGCCAATATCCTGATAGAAGCTGCGATTCTCGATGTCTAGGGTTGCCCACTGCACCTTGGGGCTGATCTGCGAGAGCGGCACATAGAAGTTGAACTCGCTGTTGCCTTTGAGCACGGCGATGGTGGTGCCATTGCGGTCGTAGATGACGCTGTTGGTCTGATTCTTCAGGTTGGCCAGCGCCTGAATGTCCGGCGTATGCAACTGGTAGTAGCTGACGGCATAGTATGCGCCGAAGCCACCGCCGCCAGCCATGGAAACGGCTAGCGTTACCAGAAAGACCACCGTCGCCGCGTAGACCAGCGGATTGCGGGGCATGCGGCTCTGCCGCCACTTCTGCGCGATCAAGCGTGTGCGCGAGCGGCGAAACGCTTGTGGCCCCTTGGGCTTTGTCGTTCCTGCTTGCGGGGGATAGTTCGGCGTGAAAGCAGGTGGAGGGCCAAAGGAACTACCTTGATCTATTCCGGCGACACCAAATGCGTTTGCGCCGCTGGGCGGTGGCATCTGCGCATCAAATTGAGATGGTTGTGCATTGGGATACGGCGGGCGGGCGTCGAACTGCGGAGCACGCGCGGCAGCCATGAAATCACTGAAGCGCTGCGAGAGGCTGCGCGCCGCGTGCCGAGCTAGCTCGGCCATCGTGCGGCGCGGTGGGCGTGGGCGGAAATCACCGTTGCCGCCGCCCTGGTCCCCTGGCCCACGTTGTCCAGGGGGCGGGCCATTGGGGCTGGGCGGCTGGAATGGTCCGCCAGCATGATTAGGCCCGGGGCGTGAGGGCAGCATGGCGGCGTCGCGGGGTGGCTGAGGGGGCGTGCCCCAGCCACCTGGAGCACGGCTTCCACGATTATCCGGCCATCGGTTTGGTGTTCCATCATCATAGCCGTCCGGTGGCATGTCCCATCCCATCGCTTCGCCTCCTCAATAGCTATTCGGTATGGCGCTCGATTGAACCAACCTGAAAGCCGCGATTCCCTGTCACCCGAAGAGCGGGCTAGGTAATGAAACACCTCCGCATTGCTACCTCACGACAATAACGGTGCTTGACCCCGAATGTACCAGTCCAGGTCGGGACGCACCTTAGGCAAACCGTTGTCGAGTTTGTACAGGTCAAGTGAGCACCACGGCTTGCAATTTGCCGTGAACGGTGGCGGACTTGGATTACACGGTACACCAGTTGCTGGGTCACCCTGGTAGGGTGCGAGGCCGGTATTGCAATTGAAGTAGCCCTGCACCATGTCAGAGGGAACTGGGAACTGTGCCACATCGGGCCAGTGGTAGTTCTTGTACATCCACATCATGGCATCGTGGAAGATATAGCCTGCGCCCGCCACACCGATGATATCCGAGGCCATATCTTCGGCATCGGCGTTGCCGATCCAGACACCAAGTGTGACGAACGGCGAGTAGCCGACCGTCAAGATGTCTCTTGGCCCTGTTGGACCCGATGAAGTACCAGTTTTGGCAGCCAACTCGATGCCTGACGGTTCGCCACGTGATGCCTCGAAGTGGATTGGATTCTTTGTGTAGCCGAAGTCCTGGGCGCGCGCCTTGTTGTCGGTCAGGATGCTGGTCATCATATAGGCCGACTCTGGACTCATCACCTGCGCGCCCTTCGGCTGTGGTGAAGCTTGGTAGACCACATTGCCAGATGAGTCTTCTACACGCAAGATTGCCCGTGGCGGCTGGCGCACTCCGCCGTCCGCGAAGACGGAATATGCGCCGGTGAGCTGCAAGAGCGGGATTTCCTCAGTGCCAAGCGCTGTCGTAGGGCCGAGACGGTTACGGTCAATGTCGTTTACGCCCAATCGCTGGAGCCAGTCGGTGATCATCTCGCCTGTGTCTGGCCCGTCGCCGACGAAGGCCATCGCCTCGGTGGCGGCGATATTGAGTGAGTTGCCAAGCATGTAGCGGATCGGAAAGTTCCCGTTGTAAAAGTCCTGCTCGTAGTTTTCTGGCACATAATGTTTACCGCAGGATTTGGCTGGTGTTTCCTCTGAATGCCCACCCTCCTGTGGAAAGCAGATCGGCACATCGTGCAGCATCGTACCCGGCGTCCAACCCATCTGGAAGGCAGCGGAATAGATCAGCGGCTTGAACGCCGACCCCATCGAGCGCGGACTTGTCGTCACGTTTACCGCGCCGGCCACTTCTTTACTATGGTCACTGTAGTTGACCGAGCCAACCATTGCCAGGATGTCGCCGGTATGCTGGTCAATGGCGACCGCCGCGCCATCGTTGGCGTTGCTGGCTGTCGAGAGCGGACAATCCAAACCACCACATGCCGCCTGATAATCTGGATACCAGGGGTTCTTGTGGTTCTGGTCAATGTAGTACTTGAGTTCCTTCTGGATCTCCTGGTTCAGTTTCAGATCCAGCGTGGTGTAAATCGTCAGGCCAGCGGTATCCAGGGCGCTGACGCCGTAGTCATTGGCCAATTCGTTGGCGACGTACTCCACGAAATGTGGTGCCAGATCGAGCGCGCTGCCCGAATCATTGGACTGCGAGTAGGTGCTGAGCGGGAAGACTAACTGGTTGATGAAGATGTTCTTCAGTTCGGCGACCGACTGGGTGTAGTCGTTCTGCGTGAAGGTGATGCCCTGACCCTGGTATTGCTCCAGATTTTGAAGCACCAACTCAGAGCGACAGAGCGCCAGCCACTCGTGACCCTTGTTCAGATACCAGTCCGGCCCGAAATCCGAGACATAGTAATTCGGATCGCACTCATGTCCCGGCTCATAGGGATCATCCCATTGATCCATCGTGCAGGGCGCTTTGGAGCAGGAGAACTGGTCGGGGTGATAGATAGTGGGGTTGTTGATGACGGCCGCCATCATCGCCGCCTGCGCCCAGTCAAGTTGTTGGTTTGCCAGCAGATACTGGCCATTGATGTTCTGCGGTGAGAGGTGGAAGTAGTAGCGCGCCGCCGCCTCAATGCCCTTGTAGAGGCCGTTGTAGTAAACGGTGTTGAGGTACATCTCCAGGATCTGTGCCTTGGTGTACTGCTGGGTGATGCCATACGCCAGGATCGCCTCATTGAGCTTACGGGTCAGCGCTTTGGTGCTGTCCTTGAGCACGATGTTCTTCACCAACTGCTGGGTGAGTGTCGAGGCGCCCTGCGCCGCACCGCCTTTACGAGCGTCCACCGTCGCGGCGCGCAAGGTGGCTATGAAGTCAATGCCTACATCCGTATAGAAGCTGCGGTTTTCCGTATCAATTGTGGCCCACTGGACCTTGGGGCTGATCTGCGAGAGCGGCACATAGAAGCTGAAGTCACTGTCACCTTTGAGCACGGCGATGGGCGTGCCATAGCGGTCGTAGATCGTGCTATTGGCCTGATTCTTCAGGTTGGCCAGTGTCTGGATGTCGCCCAGGTGCAACTGATAGTAGCTGACGGCATAGTATGCGCCGAAGCCGCCGCCACCCGCCACCGCTACCGCCAGCACTGCCAGGAACATGAGGCTGGCAATGTAGACCAGCGGATTTGGCGGCACACGCCCTTCGCGCCATTTGCGCGCGATACCGCGAATGCGCGAGCGGCGGTAGGCCCGCGCTTTGATCGTCGCGGCAAGGTCTGGTGGCAAACTCGGCATCTCGTATGACTGCTGGCGGTTCGGTCTACGTTCGCCGGAATCTTGTCTGGCGCTCCGGTCTGGCCGGGGTATATGCGCCCGCGACATCACTGCGCTGAGTTGGCGCGACATATTGCGCGAGACATCGCGCGCCAGTTCGCGCACCGAGCGGCGTGGCCCACGCTCGCCACCGCGCGACGATTCCGCTGGACGCGCGCTCGCGCGGCTGCGCGGGCGTTCCACACTGGAATAATCTTCGTCGAACTCGTCCTGCTGGCCGCGTCCGCGTCCGTTGCCGCTGGGCGGCGTGTCGGTGCGGGAACGCGGGCTTGCGTCTTCGCCGCGCCCACTGCGCGAAGGCGAGTCGCCAGATCGGGAGCGAGTGCCGCCGGGGTTGGAGCTGCGGCGGTCACTGTTCTCATCGCGCGATCCACCGAACGCGGTCGGTGGGCGAATCAATCCGTTGCCTTTACCGTTGCCATTGGCGCTGGAGGTATGGCGGTCGCCAGGATCAGAGGCGCGGGAGCGGGGCGGTGACATCCTGCCATCACGCGGCTCGCGGTCATTGCGTGGTGCGCGTGATGGTGTGTCGCGGTCGTAGCCCGCGCGGCGCTCAGGCCGCCCATCACGTGCTCGGTCCCGGTATCCGTCAGGCATATCCCGCCCCATCGTTCATCCTCCCGAATATGGCGTACACAAACTGCACCCATGAGCCAGCATCATTGGGTAAACAGTGACGATCCAGCGCGTGAGATCTGAGGTTGCAGGTCGTAAGTTATGGTATGCGCCGCTGAGCCGAAGCGCAAACGGATGGGAAAATTAGGCGATGGAAGGTTACGTCCAGCGATTACCCAAGAGATAGAGTATCTTCTCATCATTCGGTATAGTTCAGTATGTTGCGCCAATCTTGCAATGTGCCTTGATGTGTTGGATGGAGTGAAGAACGCGATGATTTCTCTTTCGTTGCGACGCGATCTGCTAGTTGATGTTGTAGTGCCGGGAGCGAATAGCACAGCCCGCGCGCTTGGGCGACGCGAGGCGCTCGTGCGCGATACAGGGCTTTTGACGCTGGGCGTCGCGCTGATTGCGGTGTGCATGTGGCTGGATGCAAGTGGATCGGCAGCGCGCGTGCCGCTTGGAGCGGCGCTCTCGTTGCTGGTGGGTGCGGCAATAGTGGTATTGAGCGCACGGCCCGAAAGTGGGTCGTTGGCGCGCACGAGTGCGCTGGTGCTGGGTAGCGTGGCGCTGCTTGCGATAGGGGCGCATCTTGAGATTCCCCTCAAGCCCGTGCCTATTACTGGCCAGACCTTTGGTGTGCTGTTGCTCGCCGCAGCGCTCGGGTGGCGGCGAGGTTTCGCAGCAGTGGCGCTCTATGTGGCGCTAGGAACGGCGGGTTTGCCAGTATTTGCGATTACCAGCACCGTCGTTACGTATGGCTATCTGATTGGTTTCGCGGCTGCGGCGCTGGTTGTCGGCTGGCTGTCGGAGCGCGGCTGGGATCGCTCGCTGCTAACCTCGATTCCCGCGATGCTGGCGGGCGAAGTGGCAATCTACGCCTGCGGTCTCCCCTGGCTGGCACACTTTATCGGCTGGCAGGGTGCGGTGACATTCGGATTGACGCCATTTTTGGTGGGGGATAGCCTGAAACTGCTCGCGGCAGCACTGGCGCTGCCTCTCGCCTGGCGGCTGACCGGCAAATTTGCTCGGAAAGGATAGACGTGTATGACCGCTCAAGACGCCGGCCACGCTGAGAACAACGAGGAAAGAGAGTCTGGCCTCGAAGATCGTCCAGAACGGGCGTTCTTTGAATACTGGAACCAGATGGACATGCTGAGCTGGATGGGTGCGCGGATCACCGGCAGCGCCGACGGTCACGCGACCGTGTATTTTGAGCCGGACCAGCATCATCGGGGCGCAGGTGTTGGTGGGCGTGCCGTCACTGGCGCGGTGCAATCATATATCTTCGACATCGTGACGGGTGCGGCGGTTGCGTCGCTGGCCCATGGCATGAAGCCGCAGGTAACGGTAAAGCTGGATGTGACCTTCGAGCATCCCGCCTATGACGCGCCGTTGACCTTTGAGGCGCAAGTATTGAGTGGCGGCAAGCAGATCATCTTCGTCGAAGGCGTCTGTCGCGACGCCAACGATGTGGTTTGTTCGCGGGCACACGCCATCTATCGCCGCTTCGACCGCCGACTCGTTCCACCGCCTGAGCTTGGCATCTCCAATCCCGCCTAGCGCGGCCAGGAGTAGCCAGCGGCGGCGTAGATAGCTTCCACCGCCTCCGCTTGTTCCAGCGCGTCAAGTGGAGAGAGAAAGGGAGCGGCGCCAGTGCGGATGCACTCGCCGAAGTGTTCCACCTCCAATTGGTAGTGGTCTACCGCAGCGAAGCGCCGCTCCTGCATCTCATCATCGCGCTCGATGCGCGCGACAGTTTCCGCGCCCTGTGGCGTGAACGGACGAGGCAGCACGATGCGGCCACCCTCGCCGACGATTTCGGCAAACTGCTGCCACGGCTGCTCGAAGCTCGAATCTATCAGGCCCAGCCTGCCATTTCCGAAGTCAAGGATGGCGGCCATTGTTCGCTCGACCTCACTGTCCTCTGGCACGATAGCTCGCGCCGCTACGCTGCTGGGCGCGCCCCCGAAGACGGCGCGACACAAGTTTAAGGGATAACAGCCGATATCCATGAGTGAACCACCCGCCAGGGAGGCTTGCAGGCGAATATTTTCGGGCCGGGGACGAATGTCGAAGGCAAACCCTGACCGCACGAGCCGCACGTCGCCAATAGCGCCAGTTGCCAGATGATCGAGCGTCCAGCGAATCTGCGGGTGGAACCGATACATAAACGCTTCCATGAGCAGCACGCCGGCTTGTTTGCAGGCGGCGCTCATGCGGCGCACCTCCTCGGATGTTACGCCTAGAGGCTTCTCGCACAGCACGTGCTTGCCTTGCTCAGCGGCGCGCAGCGTCCACTCCATATGCATGCTGTTGGGCAGCGGAATGTAGACTGCCTCTACTTCGGGATCGGCAAGCAGTTCCGCATAGGTACCATAGGCACGCATGCCTGGCTCGGCAGCGGTAATTTGTTCGGCGCGTGCGCGGTCGCGGCTGGCGATGGCAATGAGCTGGCCATTCGAGGAGGCGCGAATTGCTGGCGCCATGGCCTTGAGGCCGATGTTTGCCGTGCTGAGTATGCCCCAGCGCACACGGTTTGCGGATGTGGATGCGCCTGACATGGTTCGTTTCTTCCTCTCTACAAGAGTCAGAGGCATTCAGGTAACACTCCACACTATATCAGCCACGAGACGTTGTGCTACACTCCGAGAAGGCGCGTACATCCGGGACGCGCGGCAACACGAAGGCAGGCAGGTGAAGCGTGGGTACATCCAGCGATTTCTACACGTCAATCGCAGAGTGGTATGATATCGAGCATGATGCGCTGACCGAAGATGCCGAGTGTTTTCTGTCACTGCTTGCACTACCTGCCAGTGGTCGCGCAAGGATTCTCGACATTGGCAGCGGAACAGGTCGTATCGCTGTGGCGCTGGCGCTAGGAGGGCATGAGGTCACGTGCATTGAGCCGTCTGAGGCGATGCGCACGCGCTGTGCCGCCCGCCTTGCCCGGCTGCCAGAGCGTGTGGCGCGACGGGTGACTGTGCTCCCTGGCAGAGCCACTGCTTTGGGACTTGACACTGCGCAGCGTTTTGATACGGCAGTGCTGGGCCTACATCTGCTTGGACACTTGACGACCGCAAACGAGCGCCATTCTGCGCTTACGGGTATTGGGCGCCAACTGGTGTCGGGTGGTCAGATGCTCGTGGATGTGGATTTGCTCGGCCCAAGGCGTCTCTACGAAACGGCCCGGCAGATGTGGTGGCAAGGAACATGGCAGCTATCTGAGAGAGGCGAAGAGATCAGTCACTTTGTGACAGGCGTAGCTGGGCCTACATCTGGCATGCTGGAAGTCATTCACTTTTATGACCATACCACGCAGAGTGGCGTGGTGCGACGAACGGCCGCGCGGATGAGTCTGGCAATGCTCTCACGTGGTGAGGTAGAAGTAGCGCTATTGCGCGCGGGGTATGGCATCGAGGCGATCTATGGGGGCTATGACCTCACACCTTACGACGACGGCGCGCCACGCGCAATCTTCGATGCGCGCCTGATGGCAGATAGGTAATGCTCATCCGGCGCTGTCAGGGCTGGTGAGGGGTAGCGAAACAAAGAAGGTGGTGGCGTCGTCGGGCTTGCTCTCCACCCAGATACGGCCTCCGTGTTGCTCGACGATGAGTTTTGCGATAGCCAGTCCCAGACCATAACCTTCGCCGCGCGACCTGGCACTGCTATCAGCTTGGTAAAAGCGGTCGAAGATGCGCTCACGTTCTTCGGATGAGATGCCCTTTCCGCGATCAGTGACCGCGAAGCGAATATCGTTTCCTTCGATACTGGCTGAGAGGCGGACAGAAGTGCCCGCAAGCGAGAACTTGATGGCATTGCCGAGCAGGTTGTTCAGTACCTGCAGAAGACGAAGCTCGTCACCGCGAATCTGAATCGGGTCGGTCGGAATATCCGCGAGCAAGGGGATACCCACTTTCTCAGCAGCCTGTAACGCGCTATGGACTGCTTGTTCCATGAGCAGAGCGACATCTACTGAAGAACGCCGTAGCTTGAACTGTCCGGCGTCGGCTTTGCTAATAAAGAGGATGTCTTCGACCAGCGTCATCAACTGCTGCGTGCTTACGAACGCATAATTTAGAAACTCTTGCTGCCGATCATTCAGTGCGCCGACCTGTCCTTCGAGAACAATTTCAAGGAAACCGTTGATTGAGTTGAGCGGGGTACGTAATTCGTGTGACACCATGGAGATAAAGTTAGCACGCCCCCGACTGGCCGAATTGCGTGTGGTAACATCCCGTGCTACGAAGATAGCGACTCGTTCCGGACCCATGTGTGGCGCACTCACACTGGCAGATATATCAATCCGCTTGCCGCTGGCCGTCTCCCACTCTAGATCCCAGATGCGCGTATCGCTTGACGCGAGCGCGTGTCGCAGCGGGCAGCGCGTTGTATTGCAGAGTGGCATCGAGTGTTCATCGCGGCATCGGATTACTTCCGAACAGTGCTTCCCGGCCGCGTCATGCTGTGCCGAGCCGATTGTATGGTCGAAGGCGGGGTTGGTCTCGCGGATGATGAAATCTTCTCCGATGGTAAGGATTGGTTCGGAACTGATAGAGAAAATGGTGTTGCGACGCTGGCGTAGATACGTGGATTGGGCAGAGTGTTGTGAAGCGCGTGCGAACTGCGTAACGAGCGCCAATGAGGGAGTCAGCGCTTCCAGGAGAGCCTGCCGCGACTGTTGCGTTGGAGTATCTTCGTGCGCTGGTGTCTGCCAACTCGCAACGCACACATAGGTGGGGATAGGTCCACCCAAAGGGATTGCCATAACGACCTGGCAGACTGTCGCATTATGCTCGGCATGTGCTGAGGTTGGGGTATAGGATCGTGTCACGAGACCGCCATGCCGAAGTGCGCGATGAGCGCAGGCGGCCATACGACGTGATTGCCCGTTCGGAATGGCGCCAATGCGCGCGGCGGAAGCCAACTCTTGTAGAGTTGTATGGGGTGAGTTTGAAGACGAAATCTCGAAGAGCAAAGTGAAGTCAAGATCAAGCCGAGAGAGGAGCAGTGAGGCAAGTCGTGACGCGAGGGCGCGAGGAGTGGAGGCTTCTTGGGGTAGCTGTGCTATTTGAAGTGCTACTTCACCCGCACGCGCAAGGACATCCGCAGATTCGTAGAGGTCCAGGGCAATGGTCTGGGTGCGCTGTGCGTCACTAGTCATAGCGCTCACACTCCCGCGAACTTATAGCCAACACCTCGCGCCGATTGGATTATTGTAGGGTTGGCGGCGTCGCGCTCGATCTTCCGGCGAAGCCTTCGAATGTAGACATCCACGATGTTGCTCTCGCCGACGTAGTTATCCCCCCACACATGCGCCATCAATTCCTCTCGACTTAGCACTTGTCCTACATGCTGCGTCAAGTGTAACAATAGTTTCATCTCTGTCGGGGTAAGCCGGACTATGCGATGGTCTGGCAACGTGATTTGGAGCGAGGCAACGTCAATTTCAAGCCCGCTAGCCTGATGGCGCCGCCGGTCGCCGCTGATAGCACGGTGATAACGCCGGAGTACGGCTTCCACGCGCGCCGTCAATTCGGCTGGCTGAAATGGCTTGCAAATG
Source organism: Ktedonobacterales bacterium (assembly GCA_030167145.1). Lineage (GTDB taxonomy): Bacteria > Chloroflexota > Ktedonobacteria > Ktedonobacterales > JADMIN01 > SMAG-U1939. The sequence goes on from CP126532.1 coordinate 5,027,852, forward strand.
TAGTCGTCGGCGCCCATGTGCAAGCCTTGCAGCCGGTCTTCTAACTCGCCTTTGGCGGTTACGAAAATCACTGGGAACTCATAGTCATTGTCGCGCAAGCGTTGAAATATCTCGAATCCACTGGACTGGGGTAGATTCACATCCAGCAGTATCAGGTCGGGAGTTTGCCGTTCGATCAACGCCAACGCGCCGCGTGCGTTGTCTACCGTGTCTACCTGGTAACCTTGTTCAGTCAGCAGGAACTGGATCATCCTGCTTCCGATGAGGTCGTCGTCAACTACCAGGATGCGCACCGGTCTGCCTCCATCGTCCAGCCAAGCTAACATCTAGTCGGAGCGTGCCCGCTTGCCAGACACTTCGTCATAGTATGCACACACAAGAAGAACGTCAAGTGAAAACCATGCCATTTGTACTGTTTCTACACTCTTCTGCCTGGGGCCTTGTCCGCGTTTCACTTCCTGGGTTGACTTGCGTCCAATGCGCTCCTACAATTCCGTAACAGACCGGCGCGTCGGTTCGTGCCGCGAGCCTGCTGGTCTGAGGGCACGCATGAAAACTGCACAAGATGAACATGAGATGGGAAGTCATGCTCGCTCAAGCGGCGAAGTGCACACCGCGACTCGAGATAAAGAGGCGACGCGGCAGCGGCTACTCGATGCCGCCGAACAGGTATTTGCTGAAAAGGGTTACTATGCGACCGGCGTAGATGACATCATTCATGCCTCAGCTAGCTCAAAAGGCGGCTTTTACTTTCACTTCCCCAAGGGAAAACAGGCAATCTTTCTGGCGCTAATTGATGCACTCGTGCCCAAGCTTGCCGCTGCCGTTGATCGCGCGATCTCCACCGAAACCGACCCAATGGCACAGCTTGATGCTGCTTTGCGAATGGCGCTGGAGACGTTTTCGCGGCACCGACGGCTCAGCAAGATTCTGCTGGTTGAGGCGGTGGGCTTAGGACGTGGCCTGGATGAGAAGTTGATGCGGACGCGGGGTTACTTTGCGGGGATGATTCAGCATTATTTGGATAACGCTGTACTAGCTGGCCTGCTGCCACCTTGTGACACAGTGACGATCTCATGGGCATGGTTCGGCGCAATCAACGAATTGGTCGTGCGTTGGCTGGTCAGTGCGGAGCCGGCGCGGCTCGAAGAGGTGCTTCCGACTCTGCGAGGATTGTTGTTGCGATCCGTAGGTGCACCAGTGCCCTTAGAAACGCCAGAAACGCGAGAAAAGGTCCAGGAATGACATTACGTGACGTCGATATCGAAACGTCTGGCCGACTTACGGCACATGAGTCTGTGCGCCTGGGCGTGATTGACTATCTCAATGTCGTACCGGTTTATGATTGGTTGTTGCGTAACGAAAGCAATGATGGCTTGCTGTCAGGCGTGCAGACGGTGGCAGGGGTGCCAGCACAGATGAACCGTGCGATGGCCGCAGGTGAAGTGGATATTTCCAATGTCTCAAGCTTTGCCTATGGTGAACACACACGCGATTGGTTGTTGGCGCCGCACCTCTCGGTGGCGGCTGACGGGCGAGTGGATAGCGTGCTGCTATTCTCGTGGCGAAAGGACTGGCGCGCTTTAGATGGCGGCTCGGTGGCTCTGACAGATCACTCTGCGACTTCTATAGCCCTGACGCGCCTGCTCTGTGAGCGGCGCTATGGCGCGCGGCCACTGTACGTGACGTGCCCACCAGATCTGGAGCGTATGCTGGCCGAACACGATGCCGCACTGCTTATTGGCGATATTGCCTTAGTGGAAGGCTACAGTCGACGCGAGATTGCCGGACGTGGCCAGCCGTATGTCTTTGACCTGGCAGCAGAATGGAAAGCTTGGACAAACCTGCCTTTTGTCTTTGCCGTATGGGCAGTACGAACCGCGCGCGCAGAAGCTGTACGCGAATCGGGGGCGCTTGAGCTGCTACGCACTTCAAAGGAACACGGACTGCTGACCCTCGATGCTCTGGCAGATAGCGCGGCGCGCCGACTTGGGTTGCCACATACTGTCTGCGCGGAGTATCTACGCCTGCTAGATTATGAGCTAACTGAGCGTGATCTGGTGGGTTTGCGAACCTTTTTGGAGATGGTGACGCCAGATTTCACATGGTCTGACGTGCATTTCGCGTAATGGGCATCTATGTGCCCTTGTTCCGTTGGCGAGGAGAGAATGAGTCTATGCGACGGATAGATGAGCTTGAAGCGCAGTTCGCGCGCCACCCAACACTCCCGCGTGAGGCAGTGTTGAAGGCCGATCTGCTGCGCACGGGCATTTGCTTCGACGAGAGGGCGCTGATACACGCGGACGATGGCGAAGGCGCATCGGTGCGTGAGCATCAGCCGAAGTCGTACTTCATCTTCTCCTTCGATATGGTGCGTCAGCAGCAACTGGATGAGACGCAGAAATGGCACGCGCCTGAGGAAATCGCGCTTACCGGAGGGCGCTGGAACTTGCAACGCACTATAGTCTCCACTCGCCTGAACCCCTCATCGCCCTATCGCGTTGCTCCGCGCGATGGAGCGCTTTGGCTGCATGACGGGGAGGAGCCGCTTGCGGAAGTTGGTCTCCATGATCTCCCGCCATACTACCGCGCAAAGTTGCCCGACGGACGCCCGGTTGCGGAGATCACGCCAACCATCGAGTGGGGCTATCTGCTGTATTTGACAGTTTTTCGTGTGTGTCAATATTTCGGCGCGCATGAAGAGTGTCAGTTCTGTGACATCAATAACAATTATCGGCAGCAAATACAGGAAGGTCGGCCCTATACTGGTGTGAAGTCGGTCGCCGATATCCTGGCGGCGCTGGAAGCGGTAGATGCGAGCGGCAGCGAGAGTCTCGCCTACACTATCACGGGCGGAAGTGTCACCTCTACGCTACAAGGCAAGAACGAAGTCGAATTTTACTCTCAGTACGTGGAGGCCATCGAGAGCCGATTTCCCGGTCGCTGGATTAGCAAAGTTGTAACGCAAGCATGGCCAGTTGCCGATGTGAAGCGGCTGAAAGCTGCGGGTGCGCAGATATACCATCCGAACTATGAAATCTGGGATGCGGGATTGTTTCCGAAGATTTGTCCTGGCAAGGACCGGTATGTCGGGCGTGATGAGTGGATTCGGCGCATCGTGGATGCCGCTGAGGTTTTTGGCCCAGCATATGTAATTCCCAACTTTGTGGCGGGCATTGAGATGGCACAGCCACATGGCTACACTGAGGTGGAAGAGGCGATACGCTCGACGGCTGAAGGATTAGAGTTCTTCATGTCCAAGGGTATCACGCCACGCTTCACTACGTGGTGTCCTGAGCCGATGACGCCACTGGGCGATGCGAATCCAGAGGGTGCGCCCCTTGAATATCATCTGCGCTTGCTCGAAACCTATCGCGACACGCTACATGCATACCGGCTGGCTCCACCACCGGGCTACGGTGAGCCAGGTCCCGGTAAAGCAGTCTTCTCTGTCAGTCCATTCATGGACGTACTCGCGCCAATTTCCGCTGATGCAGCAGCCGTGTAGTGTTGCTGGCGACGTGAATGGATAGGTGGCATGCAAACGATGACCAATACAGATTCCAGGAGCTTTCTCCTGGAATCGGCGCGGACGATGAAGGTCGGGGCGGTGCAGGCTGATGGAAGTCCACAAGTGACACCGACGAAGGTCACTGTGCGCAAGAATCGCCGTCTGGTAGAGCATTCAGCTACATTGAGAGCATGAGGGTTTGCGCTATGCACACACTGGCAACAACGCAAGAACTGTTGGGCCGCGCTGTCGCGGGTGAGAGATTGAGTCTGGAAGATGGCATGCAACTGTATCACCATGCCGCTTCCGACGACCTACGTGAGGCGGCAGATGCCATCAGGCGGAAACGTCACCCCGAAGGCATCGTCACCTACCTTGTGGATCGCAATATCAATTACACCAATGTCTGCATCATTGATTGTGGTTTCTGCGCATTTTACCGTAAGCCAGCCAGCCCTGAAGGCTACCTCCTGAGCAACGAGGAGATTGGGCATAAGATCGAGCAATTGTTGGCATGGGGCGGTACGCGCATTCTGCTGCAAGGTGGTGTGCATCCCTACCTCAAGTTGGACTACTATACGAACCTGTTGCGCTACATCAAAGAGCGGTATCCAACAATCCAGATTGATGCATTCTCACCAGTGGAGGTGTGGAATATCGCCCGCATCATGAAGATACCTCTGTCCGAGGTGCTAGAGGAGTTGAAGGCTGCGGGGCTGGATGGTTTGCCTGGCGGTGGCGCGGAGATTCTAGATAACCGTACACGTAACACCATCGCACCGCACAAAGGTACATGGGAAAGTTGGATCGAGGCGGAGCGGCAGGCTCAGCGCCTCGGGCTGACGACCTCGGCGACGATGGTGTTTGGCTTCGGTGAGGATGTTGAAGAGCGCTCACTGCACCTTACTCGCTTACGCGATCTGCAAGACGAAAGCCTGGCTTTCAATAGCAATGGATTCACCAGTTTCATTTGCTGGAGCTATCAGCCCGATCACACGGCAATGGGCGGCGAGCGGGCGCCAGGTGAAGAGTATTTACGCATGGTCGCCTTCTCTCGGCTGATGTTGGACAACTTTGCGAACATAAGCGCGTCGTGGCCATCGCAAGGAGCTGAGCTTGCCCGCGAAGCGCTCTATTGGGGCGCCAACGATTTCGGCAGCACAATGATGGAGGAGAATGTCGTCAGTGCCGCCGGAGCTGATGTTGGTACTTGTATGACAGTCGAACAGATTCATGAGCAGATCCGAAAAGCAGGTTTCCGTCCGGCCAAGCGCGACAGCAAGTATGGTATTCTGGGGACTTTCAGCGCCTAGCAACCTGTTTACCAATGTTAGTTCGTTGTGAAGTGTGCGAACCCATAACTCCCGCCATTTATCAGAGAGGCGGGAGTTGTGGCATCCTGGGCGTTGCGAGTGAAGGCTGTGATATGAGATGTAACGCACTGACAATAAGACATAAGATGGGTGTGCGACGTGTCCAGGGGAGTCCGTGGTATGTTACGACGACGGCTCTGGCGCATCTTGCGGAGCCGGGATACCGTCTGCGGAACGCCACGCGATTGGGGAGGTTTCTGAATTCATGACCCGCGATCTGCTTGAACGTCACCGCGCTCTACGGGTGTTACTGGCATTGCTGCTCATCATTGTCGCCATCTACGCTGCCACGCTCGTCTGGCATACGTTGGTTGTCTTTGGTGATGTGATTCTATTGTTTTTTCTGGCCTGGATCGTGGCGTTTGTTCTTGAGCCTGTTTCATTATTGCTCCAGCGCCGGGGGTTGCCACGAACCTTGGCTGTCTCGCTCATCTATCTGGGGGTGCTGCTGGTTGTCTCTGGCGGTATCATGTTGGCTGTGCCATCAATTGTAGATGAGGTGAAGCTGGTTGGTAACGAAGTTACCAGTGCGCTCTCTCCTGCGAACCTGAGCCAACTCAGCGCCAATGCTGCCGCCACACTGCATCATTTTGGCTTCAGCGAGAAAGATGCGCATAATCTCGTCAACTCTATACCTTCGCAGATTCCTCAAGTTGCGCTGGGAATGACAAATAATGCGGTCAATACGACGACTCAATTGCTGGCTTCTATCCTGACGGTGCTATTTGATACCTTCCTCGTGCTGATTATTTCGTTTTACATGTTGCTCGATGGTGATCGGCTCGTAGAAAGCTTTGTGGTGCGCTTGCCACCCAAGTGGATTCCCGATGTGCGCGTCTTCCAGCGCTATGTGGAGCGTATTTTCGGCGGGTTCTTCCGTGCGCAGCTTACGATTGGTGCAATTTATGGAGTACTCACATGGCTGATGCTTCTGTCACTTGGACAGGCCAACGGCCTGCTGGTGGCAATGGCGTCCGGCATTATTATGCTCTTGCCATTCGTTGGGCCATTTCTAGCCGTTATCCCCCCGTTGCTGCTGGTGCTGCTGCAGTCACCCTCGGATGATCTGTTGCGCAACTTGATTATTGTCGCTGCGGTTTCGATTGTAGCCCAGCAGGTGGTCTTCCAATTGATCGCGCCGCGAGTATTTGGCAGTCAGATGGGTGTGCATCCATTGCTCCTTTTCGCAGGTTTACTCGTCGGGGCTAAATTAGGGGGGGTATGGGGAGCTTTCTTCGCGGGTCCCATCGTCGCTGTCACATATGCAATGCTGCGGGTCTATTATGATCGCTTCGCGGAGACTTCGCCACTCTTCCAGGAAGATGCAACAGACACGCAAGGCGACGCAGCACTCGCGCGAGTCGAGTCGGCCTCTCGCGAGCGTCGCCCATCGGAGCCTGTTACACCGTAGGTTGGGGTTACGGTCTACACTGCGGATTTCCATACCTGGACAGAATCGTCGGTAGCTGCAGAAGCGAGCAGTGTGCCATTGGGCGACCAAGCGATCTTGAAGATGATGCCTGTGTGACCCCTGTAGAGCAAGCGGGTTTTCCCGGTCATGGCATTCCAGATATGTACGATTGTATCGTCTCCCCCTGATGCGATCTGAGTTCCGTCAGGTGACCAGGCAAGCGCATATACCTGACCCAAGGAGCCGGTATAGGTCAGCAACGTTTGCCCGGTGGTTGCGTCCCACACTTTGACTGAATTATTCGTGGTGACAGGCGGATTCAAACCAGCCGCACCGGTTCCTGATGCGATGTGCTTACCATCTGGTGACCAGGCGACTTCCCAGATCGGCGCATGCTGATCAGTGTAGGTCAAGAGATGCTTTCCGGTCTTCGCGTCCCAGATTTGAACCGTCTGGTCATAGCTGGCCGAGGCAATGCGCGCGCCATCTGGCGACCAGGCGACACGCGCGACTGGACCTGTGTGTCCTGTGTAGGTTACGACCGATTTGCCTGTCTGAATGTCCCATATTTTGACCGTGTCATCCTGGCTGCCTGACGCAATGAACTTGCTATTGGGCGACCACGCTAGCCCTTCGATGAAGCTCGACTGGCCAGAATAAGTGGCCATTGTATGGCCATTTGTGGCGTCCAAAATCTCGACGGTGCCGCCGGATCCACCCCCGGCGATTGCTTTGCCATCAGGAGACCAAGCAACAGCGAAAGCATATGCTGCAACCGCAGCTTTCCAGAGGAGCTTTCCAGTGTTGGCCTCCCATACCTGAACGGTGCCATCGTTGCCACATGAGGCGATGCGTTTGCCATCAGGAGACCAGGATACGCCAATTACCGGGCCTTTGTGTCCACCATAGGTGAGCAGGGCTGTGGAAAGAGTTGGCACACTCACGGTGGCAGTACCAGACGGCGTAGAGGTACTGATCGAGCTGCTAGCTGGCGAGCCATGAGAAGTGGCACAGGCGACTAGCAGTAAGCACGGGAAGCACAAGAGCAGTCTGTGCAGTGAGTGCAGACGTCTGGGAAAGGTAATAGTGGTTGCGTTGAGTCTCTGAGATGGCATACGTCTTCCTCTTCGTAACATACTAACGAAGTACTTCCGATGCCTGTAGCATGACATGGAGAGAAACATGGGTCATTCGCCAAAGGACGTATTCTTGGGTCGCATCCAGCATTCATAGAGCGGTGTTCAGGGGAGAAAATTCAGCGTTCTAGCGATGGCGACGGCAGAGGTGCGACTACGGGCATTGAGCTTGATATAGATGTGTTCGAGATGCTTCTTGACTGTGCTGGCAGTAATCACAAGCTGCCCAGCGATTTCAGCGTTAGAGTGGCCAGCCGCGACCAATTGGAGGACTTCTAGCTCTCGCTCGCTCAGCTGCCCATTGATGTTCACGAACAAGGTGGTGAGAAGCGGTGTGTTCCGGCTGTGGGGTTGGAGTAAGGCTCTGGGAAGGTGTTGCGAGAGGAAGGTCCGACACCGACACACATGTGGCAACCCTGTTTGCCGCTCTAACTCGCGTAAGCGTAGGAAGGCAGTATAGGTATCGTCCAAGTGGCCCTGGCGGAAGGTAAAATATGCTTGATCAATCAGCAGTGCGGCGACGGTATAGCGATCGCTGAAGATCTGCGCGAGGGCCAGGGCGCTTTCGGTGTAGATTTGCGAACGTACATAGTCGCCTTGCACGCGGGCCAGTTCGGCTTGAACAGCCATTCTAAATAACTGCTGAGAAGAAGACGCAGCATCTGTCACCGCACGATCAAGATACATCAGACAGGAAAGGAAGTCTTCGCGTGAATGATCCAGGTGGCCAGCGAATCGCGCATAAAGCCCTCTGGCGAAGAGTGCCACAGCTATGCTCGCACGATCATCTCGACGCTGGGCGCGCACTAGCGTTTCAGCAAAATCGTGAGCTACCGCATAGGTGCCAAGCATATCCACAGTCTGTGCGAAGCTTGAGAAGGGATCCCATAAGCCGAGATAGCTGCCAGAAAATCGCGCGAGCCGAAGACCTGTGTACCAGAGTCGCCAGCCCTGCTGATAAATACCAAAAGAAAATGCTACCCCGCCTAGGCGATTCAGAAGGTGTGCCGTGGAACGGGTGTCTCTTATGCGCCGACTAGCCTCAACGCCGAGACGAAGCACATATTCTGCTTCGGCAAATGTAGTACGTCGGCTCGCGGCATAGGCAAGGCCCGAAGCCAAGCGCACAACACTGGCATAACTCTGGTGTCGCCAAGCCAGTGCCAGAGCGGTGTTCAATAAGTCCCACTCATGTTCTAGACGTATCACCTCGTTATTACAGTTTGCGACATAGGTCAGGGCATAGTCTAGTGGATCGCCTGATGCACAATGAGTAGCTTGTGGAATGAGCGTGCTGAGACGCTCTAATTCACTGTCCGGGATTCGCGCTAGACGGGGCGGATGGGCGACATCAGCGCGGAGTACAGGCGACTGCGAATCAGATGGTCTACTCCCCATAGGTCTGCCCCTGTTCCAGCGCCTAGTCGCCCCGATGTCCCACTACAAGATACTACACCGCCTGCCGCACGGAATTCACAACGGCAGAGATGGTACGTGAGCCGCACCTCGACAATATCACGAATTGCGCACCAGATATTTGTGGCCGATGCGAACCAAGAGAGAAACAATAGCTATCGTGATTGACGCTGCTGGTATACTTGGCGCGTAGGCGAGCGCTCTTGCGTGCTCACGCTGTTCCTATTTCCGCAGAGAAAGCAGATCGTGTCACATCCCAGCCAGTCACGCGAGTATTCCCCGCGTCCCACAATTTCGTTGGGTGACATCCAACTCTCAGACCGCGAGAGTGTGCATCGAACATCGCACACCCTGGACTGGTTACTACTTGCCTTTCTCGTGGCTGTACTGTCGGGACTCGGCCTCTATACCTGGCATCAACTCGGCCCAGAAAACGTTCATACAGGTCGTGCCATTTTCTTTGGCGCGGTACTTATCTGCGTGTTCTGGGCAGCAGTACTGTACACTTTTAAACTCTCAGTTAGTGTTCGTGTGAATCCGCATGCGATCAGTATTGTCCGTGGACCATGGAGAACCGAGTTAGCTTGGCGCGATGTTGCGCGATTGGCCGAGCGGGCACAGATGGAAGAAGGGCAGCGGCTGCATTGGCTTGTGGTATTTGCACGCGATGGACGGCGGATGCAGATTCGTGAGGATATGGTTGCGGATTATGCGCGCCTGCGGCTGGAAGTCTTTGAACGCTATAAACTCTGGCGAGACCACGGGGGTACCACTGGCTTCAACGGTGGTGGCCCGTATACGACCCGCGAATCGCTGGCGTCTCGCGTGTCGTGGTGGCTCGTATTAGCTGCGCTTGCACTATCGTCCGGACTCTACTTTACAATTCTACTTCCCGAGACGAATTTGGTTGGGCCGATATTGCTGGCATTGGCGGGAATATGTGCTTTCTTGAGTTTGCGCGGTGTGCTATCGCGCCAGACATATGTTGTGGATGCCAAACTTATCTCCGCGCGACGTTTTCCAGGTACTGTGCGATTGCCCTGGCGTGATGTAGCACGGGTAGACCGCGCACGCCATCCCTTCAGCGGTGTGATGGTGGCAGGCATCGCGTGTGCGCGTTTCGTGCTTCAGATCGCTGCACGCAGTGACGTTCGTATGCAAGCGTTCGACTGGTACCCCCGGGTGCCAGAGTATCTGATTCTGCGTGGAACAGGCAGGCATGTCCGCATTGCGCTACATCGCGTGCCGCGTCCTGACGATTTGCTTGCCTGGATTGAGTTCTATGAGAGCGTTGGCAGGCGTGCGGCACGTGAAAGTGTCAAGCGTAGGCCAACGCCTTTGCCTACACCGTATGCTACTCCACAACCAGTTCCGACCGATATGGGTCGCGCAACTGGACCATTGGATCCATGGGCACAGGGCCGTGACGGCACGCCGCTACCTGCTGACGCGCCTGCCCCTAATTCGGCTGCCGCACCTGCAGCGCCTTTCATGTCACCATTTGCTGCTCTTGTTTATGATGGCGAGGGTGAAGATGCCTGGCTGCGAGCCGAGCCTGAATTGCCAGTCGTTGGCCACAATAGGGAGCCATTGGTGGAAGATTTGCCGACTGCGGAAATGCCAGTGGCTGGGTTGCTACCAAGTGCAGATTCTCACGCTAGTGAGCGGTATGGATCCCCTCAGCTTTATCAGGAGCCGCAAGGCTTATGGCAAGAAGCGCGGCCAATTGATTCACAGCGGGACGACGCTCGGCATGATCCGTGGGAAGAAGATCACCCTTTGGCTGGTTCAACCTCGCAACTCTGGGAGGAAACACAGCCGCAGGTAGCTGTGCCTCCTGTGGCGGCAAATGTGGAGCCACGGCTTCAGATGCCCGGAGTAGAACCAGAGTTTGCACTCCCAGAAGCTGAGGATGAGGACGAAGGCGAGAATACTGAATTGTTGGATGCATTCGGGCCAAGGCGCTCTGGTGCTTCTGCACCTCACTGGGAGCGTCCGCAATTGCCGCGCTTCGGCCCACCAACTTCAGGGAATCATGCAACGGGCGCTAATGAGAGCACTGATGACAATGGGCAGTTCGCTGACGACGATTTTCTGCGCTGAACCGAACAATTCACATCAACGCTAAATTGGATTATCTGGTAACAGGGTGAAGTCTGCGCTCGGCTCATCACTGGAGAACAATGGTAGTTGTATGATGCCCTGTGCATGTCCAGGGTGGCTTTCTGATAGAAGATTGCTAAGCCCAACGCCGAGCAGCCGGATTGCGTGATCTGCGGTGAGCAGTGGTGAGAAGTGTGTCGCGAGCAAGTGTCTTGCTGCTATACCTAGCACATCTGGTGCGCGAGTCGGCGCGGGCAACATGGTTTGTCGCGTGGTTATCTCGAAGTTGTGCCATTTGACCTTCAACGTAATGGAACGTCCAAGCACTCGTTTCTTTTCAGCATCGCGCGCTACTTTCTCCGCCAGCGCCCGCACGTGGTCTTGCGCGCGTTCCAAGTCGGCAATGTCTCGTTCATATGTACATTCACGCGAGAGGCTCTTGGGCGGTCCGTGATCGCTGACCACGCACCTATCATCTTCGCCGTGGGCCAAGCGCCAGAGCCAGCTTCCCGTCTTGCCGAACTGCATCTGCAAAGCCTCCACGTTCGTCCGTGCTAACTCCGACACCAATGTAATTCCCATCCTTTCGAGTTTTGCGCGTGTGTGCGGTCCAACGCCGGGTAAGCACCCGACTGGCAGCGTATGCAGGAATGCATCTTCGCGTCCAGGCATGACGATCAAACAGCCGTCTGGCTTTGCGCGGTCGCTTGCGAGCTTAGCAATACATTTGTTGCGGCCGACACCGACCGAAATAATCAACCCTGTCTCACGAAGCACCCGCGCTTTGATGTCGAGTGCTATGTCTACCGCATGTCTACAGCCCGGCACTCCTGGCGGCAGTTCTCCATATGCTTCGTCAACAGAAACTTGTTCGCGCGTGACAAAATAGTCGTCGAGAATGGCCATCACCTGGTCTGACAACATGCGGTAGCGCTCGAAATGTGGGCGGAGAAATACCGCATTAGGGCAGAGCCGTCGAGCAACTGCGGCAGACATCGCGCTATGCACGCCATGGCGCCGCGCTCGATAATTTGCGGTGCTTACCACACCACGCCGGTCTGGATCGCCTCCTACGATGACAGGCTTCCCAGCAAGGTACGGATTGTCGAGTTCCTCCACCGCTGCGAAGAAACAATCGAGATCGCAATGCATTACACGACGGAAGCCTTGCTCCGGCAACACGTTCATTGTGTGTTCCTCTCATTTCACCGCATTTCACTGCCTTCTTCACTGTACGTTAGTGGTGGATATGACATGCCGATCTTGCAAAGTGGCTAGCACAATGGCACGTGTACCTCTCTCGTTAGCGGCTTGCACATGATATACTTGTTTCTTGGCAGTTGCTTTGCTGGCACGTGTGAATAGACAGCACCGTCACTGCATCGGTGAATATGGCCGTAGACTGTTTTGTAGGGTTTTCCGCGCCCACGGTGGGCGCGGCAACGCATTCTGTCAAGGGTTTCGAAGGTGCGATATATCGAGGAGAAGATACGCGTGAAACGGGATCAGGTCATTGAACGGCTCCGCCTCTGGGCGGCGCGGGCGCAGCACGAAGCCCAGATGGCCGACACGCAGGAAGACATACTCAACTGGCAGGGTCAAGCGCAGGTATTGAGTGGTGTTGCGACTTATCTCGCCAGTGCCGGACGGCAAAGCGACGAAGATGCGGTCTGGCGGCAGGTTGTTGCGGATCGCAGCAATGCACTAGCCGCATGGGAGCGAGCGCAGGAAGGGCCTGATGCCATGCTCTACGCTGGCATGATAGCAGGGTTTGATGTTGCACTCACAGCGCTTACTGATAACGCTGGCCGTGTGTGGACACGCGAAGCACGCGGTGACCTCTGGGTCAATCGCTGAGTATGCTCATAAGCTCACAGGTGGCTGCGCGCTGGAACATCGTAGCAGCCCCACAAGCGCTCAAGGGGAGCCTTGACGCGGACGCGGTTGGCAAGGCAATTGCCGTGGGCGTATATCGTGTCGTTCCGGGGGCCGAGGTACTTGTCATTCCCGTGGCTGACGGCGGTGAGGGTACTGTGCGCGCACTCGTCTCAGCGACTGATGGCGAGTTGCGTTACGCGACTGTCACTGGACCGCTTGGCGAGCAAGTGCGTGCGGAATATGGCATCCTTGGAACGAACTGGCTGGAAGTCACAGGCAAAACAGCGGTCATCGAAATGGCGGCAGCTTCCGGTCTCCCACTCGTGCCACCGCATCTACGCGATCCCCGCCGAACCACCACCTTTGGTACCGGTGAACTCATCAGGACTGCTCTGGATATTGGGTGTGAGCACATACTCATCGGACTAGGAGGTAGCGCGACCAACGATGGTGGAGCAGGCATGGCCCAGGCGCTTGGCGCGCACCTGCTCGATGGCAATGGCCATGAACTTTCGCGTGGTGGCGCAGATCTTCTTCGACTGGACAGAATAGATACGCGCGACCTTGATCCACGCCTCGACACTGTTCGTATTTCTGTTGCCAGTGATGTTACCAATCCACTTTGTGGCCCCTCAGGCGCCTCGGCGATCTATGGTCCACAGAAAGGAGCTACCCCTGACATTGTGGACGAGCTTGATGCCGCTCTCGCGCACTATGCGGAGGTCTTGCGCCGCTATCTGAATGCGGATGTGGCGAATATTCCTGGGGCTGGAGCGGCAGGTGGCCTTGGTGCGGGACTGCTCGCCTTTACACACGCCAGGATGGTCCCCGGAGCGCAATTCGTGCTGGACTCACTCAATTTTACCGAGCGTATTCGCGGGACATCCCTCGTAATCACCGCCGAGGGTCGCCTGGATGCACAAACTGGTTATGGCAAAGCTGTAGGCGCGGTTGCCGCCGCTGCGCACAAGGTCGGCGCTCGTGTTATTGCGCTTGCTGGAAGTGTGGCGGCAAGTGACGACGACCTATTGGCCCTTGGCATAGATGTCGCTGTTCCTCTCGTTGATGGTCCGCTCTCGCTTGACGAGAGCATGGCACGAGCTGCGGACCTTGTACAATCAGCGGCTGCGCGGACCATGCGCCTCATATTGCTTGGAGATGCTCTGCGTCTTCCAGAGGCACACACGCTATAAGCTTCAAGGTGCAACGCAAAATCTGGTCGTATTCGTCGTTCATTACGAGCGTGCGAGTGTGGTGAGTTGTGCTCTTGCGGAGGTGGCGACTGCGTCTGAATATTGTCCGCGATATGCTTCTGGCAGTAGCGCCGCAATCCGCAGGGCCATGTCGTCCGCGACAGCCTGAAGCGCGGCGCGGGTCGAAATTCCGTGCGGCACCTGTGGATGGTATGGCTCCCCAAATGTTACAAGCACATGGGGGCGTTTCCATACGCGCCAGCCGCGTTGTGGCACCCAGATACGCTCGGTGCCACAGATCGCTACTGGAACCACTACTGCGCCCGTACGCAACGCGAGCCACGCCGCACCTGTTTTCACCGGCAGCATTGCAGCCGGAGCGGGTGGATCGCTATAGGTTCCTTCAGGAAAGACCAACACGCACTGCCCCTGCTCAAGTAGTACCTTCAATGTCCTCAATGCTTCTCGGTCCGACGCGCCCCTGCGAATTGGCACGGCTCCGCAACGATGGGCTATCCAACCGAAAACCGGCCACTCGAAAATCTCTGCCTTTGCGAGAATGCTCAGTGTGCGATTGATCCGCAGACCTACCGCGACAGGATCCGTCGGCCCCAAGTGATTGCACACCAGTAGGACTGAACCTTGGCGCGGCACGCGATCCGCATGTGTCGCCCGCAGGCGGGCTTGTAGTGGAACGACTACCCGGGCTAAGGCTTTGGCCATTCGGTACATCGCACTCACGCGCGCCTCCACCAACTTCACTACCTATGCGAATACCGATCCTAGCACTACTGTATCATGAGCTTGTGGTCTTGCCTAGCGTCCATCCTACTTCGCCGAATAGATGAGCTTGCGATGGCATGCTGGCGGCTGCTACACTGACCAACGGTGCTGGTGCGCCCCTGGTTATCTCGTGCCTTGGATAGGGCGCGCAGAGTATGCGCTATGAAACGAGGCGCAGTGGTCGTGTCTATGTGGCAACTTCAGATGGCAGCGTCGCCTTGGCGGAGTCGCTCATTCCGCCACGACGCTGCTTTTGTCTGCTAATACCTGTGATTTTGCTCATCGTGAGGGCCTGCATGGGTGCAGATATGCGGGTTGGCCCAAGCTATGCGGACACGCTCTACATGGCACGCGGGCACCTACCTGCCGTCAAGGGGAGATGCTGAAGATGATGACAAGCCGACTAGCAGCCGTCTATGAGCTAGGCCAGAGCATCTGGTATGACAATATCCGCCGCGGCTTAATCACGTCTGGTGAATTTCAACGTTTGATCGCCGAAGACTCCATCGTCGGTTGCACCTCGAATCCTACCATTTTCGAGAAGGCAATAGATGGTAGCGCAGACTATGATGATGTGATTAAGGAGCTTGCCCGCCAGGGAGTTACCGATGCGCAGGACGTTTTCGACGCACTCTCTATTCACGATGTCCAAGCCACCGCGGATCTTCTCCGGCCCGTCTATGATCGCACGCACCATCTTGATGGATACATAAGCCTTGAGGTCTCGCCCATCGCCGCAAATGACACCAAGAAAACAATTGCTGAGGCGCGTCGTCTCTTTGAGCGTGTCAACCGTCCGAATGTTATGATTAAGATCCCGGCGACTGAAGAGGGCCTCCCGGCAATTGAGCAGATGATCTACGAAGGCGTCAACATCAATGTCACCCTTATCTTTTCGTTGGACCGATATGAGCGCGTTGCCGAAGCTTTCATACGTGGGTTGGAGCACCGCCTCCGTGAAGGTCAAGCCGTAGACGATATTGCATCGGTCGCCAGCTTCTTTGTCAGCCGCGTAGACACACTTGTGGACGCAGCGCTCGACGAAAAGATCGCTCAGGCGGATGACAGCGCCGCGAAGGACGATTTGCGCTCCTTGCACGGCAAAGCCGCCATTGCAAATGCCCGCCTCGCATACCAGAAGTATCAGGACATTTTCCACGGGAACCGTTTTGCTAAACTTAGCGCGAAAGGCGCGCGTGCGCAACGCTGCCTATGGGCCAGCACGAGTACTAAGAACCCCGCCTATCGTGATGTGCTCTATGTGGAGCAACTCATTGGCCCTGAAACGATAGACACCATGCCGCCGCAAACTATCGTCGCTTTCCAGGATCATGGTGAAGCCAAGGTCACGCTCTCCGACGATATCCCCGGCATGCATGCTGTCATGGGGCGGCTGGCTGATGTGGGCATCAACATGGATAGCGTTACGTATCAGCTAGAGATCGAGGGTGTCCGGGCGTTTGCCGATTCGTATCACAAATTGCTCGAGAGTACTGCGAGCAAAATCGAGAAACTACGTCAGCAGATGGAGATTGAGGCAACTGTAACCGATAGTGTTGCGGCGAAACTGGGTGAACGCCAACAGGTGTCGCTCGGCAGCCTTCAAGGCGCGGTAGATGCCGCGCTAGATCGCGCTGAAAACGAGCATTTCGCCCAGCGCGTGTGGGAGAAAGACCCAGCCCTCTGGAAGCCAAATCCCAGCGAGCAAAGTGAGATTGTAGACCGGCTTGGATGGTTAACAGTTGTGGACCCGATGATGGACATGCTGCCGCAACTGCACGAGCTACGTGACGATGTACGCACCAGCGGTTTTACCCATGTCGTGCTGCTGGGTATGGGTGGTAGCAGCCTCGCTCCAGAGGTGCTGCGCGAGACCTTTGGTTCTGCGCCTGGTCAGCCTGAGTTACTCGTGCTCGACTCTACCGACCCAGCGACCATCCTTGACATCGAACGCCAGATTGACCTTCCACACACGCTCTTCATTGTTGCCTCAAAGTCTGGTGGCACTATCGAGACGCTCTCGCAGTACATGTACTTCCGTGAGAAACTCCGAGCCGTCGGTGATGATGCTGTGGGCCAACACTTCATTGCCATCACGGATTCTGATACCAAGCTGGATAAACTTGCTCGCGACAATGGCTTCCGCGCGATATTCCGCAACCCGACGGATATTGGTGGCCGATATTCAGCACTGTCGCTGTTTGGGTTGGTGCCCGCCGCGATTCTCGGCATTGATGTGGAGACCCTGCTTCGCCGCGCCCAAACGATGCAGCAAGCCTGCCAGGTAAGCCAACCGGCACTTGAGAATCCGGGTCTACTCTTGGGAGCTATGATGGGTGCGCTGGCCAACAACGGTCATGATAAGGTCACACTGGTCATGTCGCCGCCTATCAGTTCGTTCGGCTACTGGATCGAGCAACTCATTGCCGAAAGCACAGGTAAAGAAGGCAAAGGCATTCTGCCGGTCGAGGGCGAAACTCTGGGCGAGCCATCTGACTATGGTAATGATCGTTTCTTTATCTACCTCCGTGCTGACGAAGGATTCGATCCAGACCAAGACGCCAAGATCGCCGAATTGAAGCAGGCTGGGCAGCCTGCCTTGACGCTTGCGCTTCAAAACACCTACAACCTGGGCATGGAGTTCTTTCGCTGGGAGTTCGCAACCGCAATTGCTGGAGCTTTCCTCAACATCAACGCCTTCGACCAGCCAAACGTACAGGAATCAAAAGACAACACCAGCCGCCTTTTGGATGACTACGCCAAATCCAAGGAGCTTCCCGAACCAGAGCCAATATTGCGCACCGAGCATGTGGCCATTGTCGCAGGCGAGCGCGAGCTGAGCGCCATCTATGACGCCGTTTCATTGCAGGCCGCACTGGAAACCTATTTCAGGGAGGTGCAGCCTGGTGACTATATCGCCATGCTGGCCTATGTCCAGCGTACTCCAGAGTCCCACGAGATGCTTCAGCACATCCGCCTGCGCCTACGCAACCTCTGCAAAGCCGCTACAACGCTTGGTTATGGTCCGCGCTTCCAACATTCTACCGGTCAGGAGCACAAGGGTGGCCCAAATACAGGCGTCTTCGTGCAATTCGTCGCCGACTCTGCCCAGGATGTGGCGATACCCGGTGAGCCATACAGCTTTGGCGTGCTCAAGGCCGCTCAGGCGCTTGGCGACCTCCAATCTCTCCAGACGCACGGCAGGCGCGTCATTCGCATCAACCTTGGCGCGAACATCGCGGCTGGTCTCAGTGAATTGCGACGCGCAGTTGACGCCGCCAGCCTGTAATTAGTAACTACTAGTGCAACACAGAGGAGACTCGCATGGAACTCGGCATTTATGGACTTGGTCGTATGGGCGCCAACATGGCAACCCGATTGCTCCGTGATGGCCATCGTGTGGTTGCATCTAATCGCAGTAGAGGGCCGGTGGACGAAGCTGCGGCTTTAGGCGCGGTGCCAGCCTATACGCTTGAAGAAATGGTGCAGAAGCTTGGAGACAGTCCAAAGATTGTCTGGCTTATGGTACCATCGGGGCAGGTCACGGACGACACACTGCACCACGCAATGTCGCTACTCAAGCCCGGCGACATCATTATTGATGGTGGCAACTCAAATTGGCGCGACACAGTACGCCACGCCCAGGAAGTAACGGCCGCTGGTATGCACATGATGGATTGCGGAACCAGCGGCGGCATTTGGGGTCTCAAAGAAGGCTATAGCTTGATGATCGGCGGTGAGCGCGCAATGTTCGAGTATTGCGAGCCGATCTTCAAGACGCTGGCGCCGGTAGATGGCTACGGCTATATGGGGCCAAGTGGCGCTGGTCACTTTGTGAAAATGGTCCATAACGGAGTGGAGTACGGGATGCTCCAGGCATACGGCGAAGGCTTCGAGATTCTTGAGAAGTCCCAATTCAACCTGGACATGCGTGAGGTCACACGTGTATGGCAGCACGGCAGTGTTGTACGTTCGTGGCTGCTTGATCTTGCTGCTCTGGCTTTTGCCGAAGATCCGAGGTTAGACAATATCAAGGGCTACATTAACGACTCTGGCGAGGGACGCTGGACTGTACAAGCGGCAATTGACGAAGATGTGCCAGCGCCTGTGATAACGCTCTCACTACTCATGCGTTTTGCCTCTCGCCAGGATGACTCGTTCTCTGCCAAGGTGATCGCCGCATTGCGGAATCAGTTCGGTGGCCATGCCGTAACCTTCGAGAGCGGTGAGATCGGCGGCGTGAAGCACGAGGCATAAGGTGGTTCTGGCCAGGCGCACCTTGGGCGACCATGGTAGCGCCTCAGCCTGATCGACAGGGTTGTTCATGGTGAATGATGAAGGGATAGATCTATGCAGATTCCCGCTATCGCGCCTAATCCGCTGCGATTTGGCATGCGCACTGCGCGCAATGTGCAGCCATGCATCATGGTCATTTTCGGCGCGACAGGCGATCTGACCCATCGAAAGTTGATTCCTGCGCTCTACAATCTAGCGTTGGAGCAACCACTTCCGCCACAGTTCACGGTTGTAGGTGTCGCGCGACGTGCATTTAGTGATGAGCAGTTCCGGCAGCAGGCGCTCGAATCTGTTAACAATTTCTCACGACGCAGTCCAGCCAGCCCGGCTGTCTGGGAGACGTTCTCAAAAGGTTTCTTCTATCATCAACTCCAATTCGACAACCCCGATGATTACCAATCTCTCGCGGAGAGACTGAAACAACTTGATGCGGAGCGCGGCACGCAGAGC
Source organism: Ktedonobacterales bacterium (assembly GCA_030167145.1). GTDB lineage: Bacteria > Chloroflexota > Ktedonobacteria > Ktedonobacterales > JADMIN01 > SMAG-U1939. The sequence goes on from CP126532.1 coordinate 5,047,402, forward strand.
AACTATATTTACTATCTTGCCACGCCGCCAAGCTTCTACCCCACCATTGCCAATAATCTGAGCGCTGGGGGGCTTGGCGGGCATAACAATTCCGGCGAACAGGGGTGGTCGCGCATCATTGTCGAGAAACCATTTGGGCACAATCTCGAGTCTGCCCTTGCCCTTAATCACGAACTGAACAAAGCATTCTCTGAGCAGCAGATATACCGCATTGATCACTATCTCGGAAAAGAGACCGTGCAAAATATCATGGTGCTGCGTTTCGCGAACGGCATCTTTGAGCCTATCTGGAACCGACGTTATATAGACAACGTACAAATCACCGTGGCCGAGACACTCGGTGTGGGTGGCCGTGTGGACTATTATGAAGAGGCTGGCGCCCTGCGCGACATGGTGCAGAATCACATGATGCAACTGCTTACGCTGGTCGCGATGGAACCGCCGGTCAACTTCGACGCCGACGCTGTGCGGGATGAGAAGGTCAAAGTATTGCGCGCCATCACACCATATGCGGAAGGCGAGGTTGCCTCTGACACGTTGCGTGGGCAGTATGGCCCTGGCATGATCGGCGGAGAAAAGGTGCTCGGCTATCGCGAGGAACCTGGCGTGAAGGCGAACTCGCCTACTGAGACCTATACCGCGCTTAAGCTCTTCATTGAGAACTGGCGCTGGGCTGGTGTTCCATTCTATTTGCGCCATGGTAAGCGGCTCACCAAACGCATTACCGAAATCGCAATTCAGTTCAACCGTCCACCGTACCTGCTCTTTCAGGGAACTGGCGCCGACCAGATGCAGCCCAATGTGCTTTCGCTGCGGATCCAGCCGAATGAGGGTATCTCATTGCTTTTCGACGCCAAAGTCCCTGGCCAGGAAATGCAGCTTCGCAGCGTCAATATGGACTTTCTTTATGGTAGTTCATTCGGCGTTGAGCCACCTGAAGCATATGAGCGCCTACTTCTCGAGTGCATGCTCGGTGACTCCACCCTCTTCACTCGCATAGATGAGACCGAATACTCCTGGCGCCTGATAGATGCCATTGAGCGCGGTTGGGCCAAAATGCCAGCTTCCGCTCTGCATCAATACGAACCAGGCACGTGGGGACCCAAAGAAGCTGCTACGCTCATCGAACGTGACGGTCGAACCTGGAGACACTTATGAGCGAGACACAAACATCCTTCGCTGGGCTGAGGCCAGTGGAGTTGGACGCTGTTGAGCGTGAGCTAGACCACTTGTGGCGCGACGCGAATCTGCAAATTGCCAGCACTGCTGGGCATGCTATCGCCCGCAACAGCGTGCTTACACTCGTTACCGTCACGACAACCGAAGCTGAGGCTCAGCAGTTACAAGGGCTTATTCACAGCCTGAGCGCCCAACATCCCTCGCGGGCTATTGTCGTGGCTGCCGACGCAAGTAAAGCCGATGAGGGAATTACTGGCTATATAGGGACATACACAGGCCAGGGCAATAGCTACGGCGAGGATATTGTGCTCAGCGCAGGAGGCGCATCAGTGAGCCACCTGCCTGGCGTTGTGCTGCCGCTCATAGTCTCTGGACTTCCCTCTTTCCTCTGGTGGACCAGCGAGCCACCGTGGGGTAGCGAATTACTTGAGGCTATGGTAGATGGCTGCGACCGATTTATCATAGATACGTCCGAGATGAGCAATGTTGCGCATAGCATCCGGTCACTCGACGACCTCATGCGTCGTAAGTCTGCACGTTGTGCTATCAGCGACATCAGTTGGACAGCTCAAGCGCCATGGCGCGATATTGTCGCCCAGTTCTTCGATTCAGTTGTCGTGCGTCCATTTATCTACAATGTCGAGCGCCTGACGATTGAGTACGCAGCAGGCGATGAATACATGCCATCTAATAGCAGCCAGGCGTATCTCTTTGCCGGTTGGCTCGCTTCACGACTTGGATGGCATATCCGACTTGCGCAACCCACCCCAGGAGATGGTTCGATGCAGCATACTCTGCATGACGCGAGCGGGCGTATTGTTGCGCTGGAAGTGAACGCCCGCTATGGTATTCCACAACAGGGTGGTCTTATACAATTTGAGAAAGAAGAGCGCGATGAGGGCGTGTTCGTCCGCCCAGGCGCATTGATGTCTATCTATATCGCTGCTCGCATTGATGGGCAGCTTGGCACATTCGCGGTGGCTCGCGAGCGAGACTTGGAGCATGCTACCACCGCGTGCCAGGTACCACAGGCTTCGATGCCCAGCCAGACGATTCATTTGGCTTCTGTTGGCGAGACTGACCCACTTGCTCAGCAACTTGGCAATCTGGGTCATGATTCCGTGTATGAAGAAGCACTGGCCGCCACTGCACTCATGATGGGTGCAAGCAGTAGCCGAAGGGGCATCTCATGAGCAATCCTGATAGCACCCAGCGCGGACGCATTCATCGCATACTTGCGCCGGACGTGAAGGGAGTAGCTCGCTACGGTGCGGAACTCTTTGTGCGATTGAGCCAGATCGCAGCCGCAAATGGGCGATTCAGTGTCGCGCTCTCTGGCGGATCCACTCCGCGCACCATGCATCTACTGCTTGCCTCACCCGAATTTCGCACTCAGGTGAATTGGTCGTATGTCCACTTCTATTGGGGCGACGAGCGATGTGTCCCGCCAGAGGACCAGGAGAGCAACTTCCGCATGGCCCGCGAGACGTTGTTGGATGCGCTGCCTGTTCAGCCTGCCCAAATTCATCGTATACGCTCAGAGGACACTCCGGAGAGCGCCGCTGCGCAGTATGAAAATGAGCTACGAGAGACATTCAGGCTCGCACAGGGCGAGTGGCCGCGCTTCGACTTGATCTATTTGGGGATGGGGCCAGATGGCCACACGGCTTCGCTCTTTCCGCATACCACTGCGTTGCATGTGAGCGACCGGATTGTCGTCGCCAACTACGTCCCGAAGCTTGCAGCGAGCCGCATTACGCTGACAGTGCCGGTGCTCAACAATGCCGCCGCTGTAGCTTTCCTCGTAGCCGGGGCAGAGAAGGCCAGCGCTTTGGCCGCAGTGATAGATGGCCCACCTAATCCAGATGAATATCCCTCACAGCGCATTGCGCCAAGCAATGGTGATCTGTACTGGATTATGGATCGGGCGGCATCCGCACATCTCTAGTTCGGACCAATCGCTTTATTCACGGAGAAGAGAAGACATGGCGCTCATCGTTCCCTCCATCCTCTCGGCGGACTTTGCTCACCTCGGCGAGCAGGTTGAAGCTGCACAGTTGGGAGGCGCGGATCGTCTCCAGATAGACGTGATGGATGGGCGCTTCGTCCCGAACATTACTGTCGGACCTCTCATCGTCGAAGCCGTGCGGCAACATACCACGCTGCCACTTGAAGCGCACCTCATGATCGTGGAGCCAGAGCGCTATATTGAAGACTTTGCCAAAGCTGGTGCTGATCTTATCATTGTTCATCAAGAAGTTTCACCGCACCTGCATCGCACCATTCAGCATATTCACCGTCTGGGCAAACGTGCGGGTGTCGCCATCAATCCAGCAACTCCGCTTACCGTACTTCAGGAGATTCTGAACGACGTTGATCTCACCCTTTGTATGACGGTTAACCCTGGTTTCGGCGGTCAAGACTTCATCCCCAGTATGTTGCCGAAGATCGAGCGGCTGCGTGCGATGATCGAACAGCACGGCGCGCACTGCGATCTGGAAGTAGATGGCGGTATCTCGGCTGTCACTGCGCCCCAGGCTGTACGGGCAGGCGCTAACGTGCTCGTCGCGGGATCTGCGGTCTACAATGACTCGGCTGGTGTCTCCGCTGCCATTGCCCGTATACGTGCCGCGCTTGGGTAAGCGGACCAGTTCTTCTAGGACCGCCCGTTTAGGCCAGTACCATGACTCACCGCTCGGAACCTGCTACGCTTTCTGCATGTTAGATTAGTGGTATGAGAGCGTGGCAGCATGACAACGAGCGAGATGTCCGTGCGGAATGGGCGAATTGCATTGCTTGCGGCTCCGAAGCGGCAGCGCGGGACGCTCTGCCGCGCCGCCGAGCAGTTCGACCCGTCGCCGGTATTTCGTCGTGGGCGCGACTTTTGTAGCCGTCTCTACGACGAGTGGTATATCCTCAGCGCCGCACATGGCTTGCTTGCACCGCATCGTGTCATTGGGCCTGGCGAACTGTCATTTCATCAGCTAAACGCAGAGTGTAGAGCAGCGTGGGGCAGCAACGTTGCGAGTATGTTACGAGAACGTCAGACCCAGATGGTGATGCCGGTGACCTTCGTAATCTACGCTAGCCAGCTCTATGCCGACGTTCTTCTGCGCACCGCCCCAGATCTGGTATTTGAGCGGCCACTGGCAGGTATGAGTCTCAGCGAGCGCCTGCGTTGGTACGACGAACGGCTTGTCTTGCGCTCGCGGTTGCTCTTGCCCGCGCTACCCCAATGAGTATAGCCAGAATAGGTCACTTGTCGAATGGCATCCTGGCAGCTACGATGCTATGGCCGCTGGCTACGGAGAGACGCTCCAAGTCTGTGGCGAAAGGAGCGCCATGATGCCGACTGTAACCAGCATCATCAATTTGAAGGGCGGCGTGGGCAAGACCACGCTTACCATCGCGCTAGCCCACTTCCTGGCGATTGAGCACCACAAACGCGTGCTGGTGATAGATCTCGATCCCCAAACTAATGCTACTGTGTGCCTGATTCCCGAAAATGAGTGGAAGCAACGCGACGAAACTGGACGCACGCTTTATCAGTTCTTCGCTGATCAGGTGAAGGGCACACGGCGTTTCAATGTAGATGAAGCCATTGTGCGCGATGTCTCGAATATCGGCGGCGGGGTGCGCGGACTGGACCTGCTTCCCTCTAGCTTGCGGCTCATCAAAGTGCAGGATCGGGTAACACAACTCACAGATTTCGAGAATTACGAGCGTGGCCCCATCTTCGCTATGCGTGATGCCTTGGGCGAATTTCTTCCGTACTACGATCATGTACTCATAGACTGCCCGCCTTCGCTGGGCATCATTACGCTGAATGGCTTGGCAATCTCCGACTCATATCTGATTCCCGTCGTGCCTGATCTGCTCTCAGTGCTTGGCATCCCACCGATTCTGGATCGAGTAGACCACTTCGGCATGGCGACGAGGCGAAACATTCGTGCGCTCGGTATCATTATCTCAAAGATGCGCGCGCAAACGCTTCTGCACAACGAAATGCAGCGTCGTCTACGCGAGGATTTTGTGGATCGCCGCTTTCCACCGGTTTTCCAGACGATCATCCCTGAATCCACGCGGATCGCGGAAGCTGCCAATGTGCTGGCTCCAGTGCATACATTGCAACAGAAATATGGCACTGGTGGCCCTTACGAAGATCTGAGCGAGCTAACGCGGGAGTATCTCGCCAATGTCGCACGGTAAGGGAACGCAAGCGCGCGATTCGTCGCTGGCTGCCTCGCACACGTCCAGCGTGGCGAATATGTTGCGCGAACTGGCGACTCGTGTGGAGAGCAATCCTACTCTTGCCGAGCGTGTGCTCGTGGCGCTTCGCGCGGAGGGGTTGCTCACGACTGAAGAACATGTAACCGGGCGCCGTGGCAAACGACGTGCATCCGCTGCGCCCTTACCGATTGCTACTCGTAGGGCGAACGAATCTGTCAGCACTGACCCGCAATCTACATTGCCACCTGACCCATTCGCTGTCTTGCGTGCTCGTGGTGAAGAGGGACTGCGCACTGCCCTGCAACCACTCGAACTCCCTGTGCTCAGAAGCATTGTCCGTACCTATCGCCTTGACCCAGCGCGAATCTCGGCCCGATGGACAGCTCGCGACCGGGTCATTTCGCTGATCGTCACACAGGCACTGGCGCAGATTAACCAGGGGAAGGCATTTGCCCGTGTGTGAAGGCCATAGAGAGACTGGCAGACCATGTACTGACCAACGGTAGGTAGGCAGATGCCTTGATAAATCGTCCCCAGTACAAAGGCGTAAATCGTTTTGTTTCATCTTACGATTCTTTGTCAGGAACCGATGTGATCTCCGCTGTCAGAGCGTCTTTTGAGCCAACAATGCCAGTGCCGTCACCTAGCTCCTGGCTACGGGCGATGGTGGATTGCGCGTGCTGACCAGTTTCAGCCCGCATGTGTTCTAGCGCCTGGCTGAAGCGAACAGGATAAGGCATGTCCACTTTTAGGGCGTGGTAGCGTTCTGGTAGCGCACGCAGATTTGCTTGCGCTAATTCCCAAACCTCGCCCAGTGGAGGGAGGCTGCCGGGGATGATTTGCCCTTGCCGCATGACAGGACGGAGCAGGCGCGTATAGCCCAAAGGCGCAGGCTCGTGTGCAAGTTGAACTATGTCTTCCTGCCATTCTGGGTGGCGATATACCTCTTTCCGCCCAGGCCAGGTAGTCTTCGAACCTGCGAGCTTCAGTTTGGGTTGTTCGCTGCCATCTTCTTCGACATAGGCAACCTCCTTATACACACCACCGAGCGCCCCGCCAGAGATTCCATGCTCTACGTTTCCCGCGCCCGTGCCAAGTGAGGTGCCTACACCAAGCGCATCTATCTCCGCGCCCGCTGCCAATAATTCGGCGATTTCAAACTCGTCTAGATCACCACTGGCAAGAATTCGCACACTGCTCATGGCTGCCAGGAAAAGCTGTTCACGCACATAGCGGCTATCCTCTACGAGATTGCCGCTGTCGAGTCGAACCGCTGCCAGTGTATGTCCCAGACTCTTGCTGATTTTGTGCGCCACATCAATGGCGGTATGGATTGCCCGACGTGGATCGTAGGTATCCAGTAGCAATGTATAGCGATTGAAGGATTCTGCGATAGCTGTGAAAGCTTCCTCTTCGGTAGGAAAGAGCTGAATCAGCGCATGCGGAACGGTACCGGTGGCCAGCAGGCGATAATCGAAGGCGGCGGCAAGCAACGATGTGCTTGAGCATCCACCGATGTAAGAGGACCGGGCGACCACCATCGGATTTTGCGCACGGCGAAACGCAAACTCAGAAACACGGCGACCTTGTGCGGCCCAAACAACTCGCGCGGCCTTCGTCGCAACAAGTGTGGCCAGGTTGATCGCCTGGAGTAGCCCCGATTCCATCAAGAGCGCCTCGCGAAACGGTGCAGTGAGTCGCAAGAGCGGTTCGTTCGGAAAAGCGATGGCGCCTTCAGGCATTGCATAAATCTCGCCTGTGAAGCGAAGGTTGGCCAGTTCATCAAGAAAAGCAGCATCATAGTCGCGGATACGCGCCAGGAAAGCCAGTTCATCTGGCATATAGTGGAATGATTGGACGAACTTGAGCGCTGCCTCTAGCCCAGCCAGCAGCATGTACGCTCCGCCAAATGGAGCCGACCGAACATAAAGGTCGAAGGTGGTCAGGCCGTTGCGCCCTGTCAGCCAGCTCACGTAAGCAGCATCGGGATGATACATATCGGTGAAGAGCCCAGGATGGTCTCCAGGTGCGCGGCGAAGCATAGGCAATATACCTTCCTCAAGGTTCATTCAAGCATCCAGCAATGGGAACTCTGCCTCGAATTCGCGGAGTCGCGCATCCACATCAATCATACGAAGATGCAAAGGCGCAGGCGCAATAATATTCAGGCTGAGAATCTTGCTGTTAATGGCGCGTAGAGTGTCACGATATCGTACCAGCGTCTTGTCGCGAAGGATATTATATGCGCGGCGCTCGCTGGCGAATGGCGACCCCAAGCGGAAGCGCAATGTCTCGTGTTGGTGGCGCAATGGTTTCAACATGCTCTCCGCACGCTCAAGCTCAGCATCAACCTCTTTGCGGCGCTCGATTTCAGGCGGGGCCAGATGATTACTCTTCAGCAGGCTATATGCCAGAGCTTTATCACCCGCATGAACGTTCTCCTCGATATGCAGTGGTTTGCCACTACCTTCTAGATTGTCAAATTCACCTTGCTCGCGGGCTTGTTGAATTCGTTCTTCTACACGATCTGCCCACCGTCTCAGGTGGCTGGCAGCATCTCCGCTCGATGGCACATTGGATCTTCTACCATCAGGCTGTTGTCGCGAGTTCATTCCAATGACTCCCCGAAGGCTTGCGTGGAAGCATACATGTGATGATTTGAACACATACTATGTGGATTGTACGTTAGATGTGGGCACCGATGGCAACAGCTTTGGTCGTCGTGCCGCTCAAAGCACCTCCTACAATGCTGGATGTGACCTTTGCTATTACGAGCATAGTGTTGTTGATGGGCAAAACAAAATCAGTGACCGAGATCCACCCTGTGATGGCGAGATGGTTGGAGATCGCATCCACGTTGCACGAGATCGGCCATATCGGCAGTTGCTCTTGACAAAATCCGCTCTGCGCCTGACTATGCGGGCAGCAAACGTTAAGAGCAGATTAAGAGTGTGCTAAGAAAATTGGGGGCAGACATATGTCTGACGTACTGCAGCAAGCCATGTATACTTTTGCAACGACCAGTGATCTGGCTCGCCAGTTAACCGTATTCTGTGCTGCATGGCTGGTCTTTGTGCTGGCAGCGGCCTGGCTACTCGCGGTGGTGTTACGACGAGACTCTATCTCGATTAGCTTGTTAGCGCGGCTGGCCGCACTGGTCATACTCTCGTTCTTGCTCGCAAAGGTTCTCAATCACGTCATCTCTGATCCCCGCCCCTACCTTGTCGAGCACTTGACTCCATTCGCTCCAGTTTCGCGGGATAATGGCTTCCCATCTGACCATACGCTTATGGCTGCGGCATTCACTGCCTCGTTCTGGTGGATTGACCGACGTCTGATCATTCCCTTCGCGCTTGGTATGCTGCTCGTTATGCTAGGTCGTCTTGGCATCGGCGCGCATCATACACTGGACGTTATCGGAAGCGTTGGGATAGTCGCGTTCGTGACGCTTCTCATCTCGCTAATCCCCTTGCCGCCTCAATGGAGCCGTTCGCTCCTGGCGTCGCGCACCGCGCGGGGTCTGCCTAGTAGCCATCGCGCATAAACCCGGCACGAAAGTCGCGTAATGCTTTTCGATCCCGTGGAATGAGACGTCATGTTGGCACGGAATGGAGCATGTATGAGCGCGAGAAATGGCCTGGTGATGCTGAATACACCTAAGCGCGTGTCACTGGCGGATTTCGACGCTAGTGCTACAGGTGGCATGAAGAAAGGTGATGAAAGAGAGATCCTTGAACGATTAGGAACTACTCTACGAGAACAACAAGACCTCCTCTGGGGTGCGGCGAAGCAGAGTGTCCTCATTGTGCTTCAGGGAATGGACACTGCTGGCAAAGATGGGACGATATCCCACGTGCTTGCCAGTGTCAATCCCGTTTCCTGCCACGTCTGGAGTTTCCAGCAGCCTACAGCGGAAGAACTTCGCCACGATTTCCTCTGGCGCATTCACAAGCGAACGCCTCAACTGGGCGAAATGGCAGTTTTCAATCGTTCCCACTATGAGGATGTGCTGATTGTGCGTGTACATGAGTTAGTGCTGCGGGAAATCTGGCAGACTCGTTACGATGAGATCAACGAGTTCGAGCGTATGCTCACGCACAACGGAACCATATTGCTGAAGTTCTTCCTCAATATCTCGAAGGAAGAGCAGGAGCAAAGGCTTCTAGCTCGCGAGAAAGATCCTTCGAAGGCCTGGAAACTCTCAGTTGGCGACTGGCATGAGCGTGAGTATTGGGATCAGTATCAACAAGCCTATGAAGATGTGTTAAGTCGGTGCAGTACCAAATGGGCGCCCTGGTATGTTGTGCCGTCCGACAAGAAGTGGTATCGCAACTTTGTCATCACCCAGGCCATTGTCGAGCGACTTGCCGCCTACCAAACCCATTGGAGCACTGAGCTTGGTAAGCGCGGCGAACAAGCTCTTGCGGAGCTGCGAGCCTATCGTGAAAATCAACGCAGCGAGGCTGCTGGGTGATACAACGAGTCGCCTAGTAATCTCAACCTCAATTCGTGCCTGAGCCAGCTTTATTTGGATTGCCATCCAGGAGTTCATCGTCTATTGTCCGCTGGCCTGGGGATTGCTTGGATATCGCGGTGTGCCGTTTCGAGTACCTGGCACGTATTGTACGTTGGTGGGAATGTTGGCGACCGATCTGACACAATGAACGGAGACGGCCCAACTATGCGGCGATGGGCTATCCGCAGCAAGAGCAATAGGATCTGGCGTATCTATCGGGTTGCGTCGCTGCTGTTGCGTACTCTCTACTTCATCAATCGCGAACGCACACGTGTTGTGCGTGCGCATGCTCGTGGCGAATATGATGTGCAGCCTGATACCGCAACATTGGTGCGAATCGTTCGCGAATTTCGACAGGCTGCCACCGATCTCGGCGGATTACTTATCAAGCTAGGCCAGTTCTTAGGTACCCGCGCCGATATGTTGCCACCAGAGGCGCTAATCGAATTGGCTGCGCTGCATGATGATGTACCCCCCGAATCTTTTGCGGACATCAAGGCTGCCGTCGAACGCGAACTTGAAAAGCCGCTCGGCGAAGTCTTTTCGGCTTTCGATACTGAGCCTGCTGGTTCGGCGTCGCTCGGCCAAGTGCATTGGGCGCGTCTGCATGATGGCCGACGGGTAGCAGTGAAAGTACGCCGTCCGGGTATTGCTGGCATTGTACGTACCGACTTGAATACACTCCATTTCGTCCTTCGTGTTGTTCGATGGGTTGCACCAGCCGCTGACCGGCTCATGGATCTCCGTGCGCTTTATCGCGAGTTCAGCCGCACCGTCTACGAAGAGTTAGACTATCAGGACGAGGGCCTCAACGCTGAGCGGTTTGCACGTGTATTCTCTGACGATGACCGTGTAGTCGTGCCAGCGGTGATCTGGGAGTATTCTACTAGAGAGGTCCTTACACTCGAATGGGTGGGCGGCATAAAGATCACTGACTGTGATGCGCTCGATGATGCTGGTGTGGATCGCGATGCCCTTGCCGTCCAACTCGCAGGTACCTATTTTAAGCAAGTATTCACTGCTGGCTTCTTCCATGCCGATCCTCATCCTGGCAACATATTCGTACAACCTACTTCTAAAGGTCCGCGCCTGGCTTTCGTAGATTTTGGGATGATGGGTGTGATGACACCACGTATGAAAACTGGGCTGCGCGATTGCTTCGGCGGCATTCTCCATCAAGATGCCACGATCTTCGTGGAAGGGTTAGATTCTTTGGGGTTTCTTGGACAGGATGCTGATCACGCTGCCATTGAGCAGGCAGTTGGTATATTGCTCACACGCTTCACCAACATGCCACTCCAGCAAATCCGAACCGTGTTGCCGCGCGAGATGCTCAGCGATGTTGCTGCGGTCCTGTACGATCAGCCATTGCGCCTTCCATCACAGTTGGCTTTCTTTGGGCGCGCGCTTGGTATGTTGATGGGTGTCTCACTCACGCTTTCGCCCGACTTCAACTTTGCAAAAGCCGCTGTACCCTATGCGCGCGAGTTCATGAGTCAGGGAGGGCTGAGCGGGTTGCTTGGCCTCCTCGGCGTAGACAGCCTCAACGCGCTGGGGCGAAATGTCGTACATGATAGCATCACCATGATTCGCGCGATAGCCAACTTGCCGCCACGTTTGGAGCGCTTGCTTGTGCGCGCCGAACGTGGCGAGATGCGGATCATCATTGAAGGCCCACTAGCTGTAGAGCGCACAGCTACCCATCCGAAACGCTCGCTCTTGCAGAGCGCCTTGAGAGTACCTATTCCCGCATGGATCCCCATAGGTGCGCTTGCCGCTTTTACCATTACCCAATTTCTGCGCCGCAAACCACACTAGCGCTTCTTAGCCAAGCCTCTTGGACAAGAATGTAGTGTTGGCTCCTGCTACTCTTGTTGCTGCGATGTCCTTATTGCTCCTGGAACTTTCTCCAATCGGCAAGGAATGCCTCGATGCCTTTATCCGTGAGCGGATGCTTTGCCGCCTGCTCAAGCACCTTAAATGGCACGGTCGCAATATCTGCTCCGGCTTTCGCTGCGTCAATGATGTGCAGCGGATGGCGAATACTCGCTGCCAGCACAAGCGTCGTCAAGCCATGCTTGCGATAAATCTCCACGGTATCGCGCACAACCTGCATCCCATCTTCTGAAATATCATCTAATCTCCCGACAAATGGACTGATAATGTACGCTCCCGCCAGCGCCGCAAACAACGCCTGGTTGGCAGAAAAACATAGCGTCACGTTCGTGCGAATGCCGTCTTGCTTAAGCTGCTTTACTGCCGCCCATCCGTTGGGGGTCGAAGGCACCTTTACCACGACATTCGGATGCCATGCAGCGAACCGGCGGCCCTCTTCTACCATGCCTGCTGTATCGAGGCTTACCGTCTCCGCACTAATTGGTCCGTCTACAATCTCAGCAATCTCTTGGATCACCCGCTCATGACTCTTGCCGGAAGTTTTGCCCACCAGCGTTGGATTGGTCGTAACGCCGCTGAGGATGCCCCAGCGTGCTGCCTCACGTATCTCGTCAATGTTCGCGGTGTCGAGAAAGATGCGCATGTCCTTCGTCCTCATCTACATCGGTAACTAATGGCCGCCGATGCGTTTCAACTCAATCTGCCCATCGCGTATACGTACATCATAACGCGGCTGCGCGATACTGGCAGGTCCAGTAATCGCCTGTCCGGTGCGCACTGAGAAGCGCGATCCGTGCCACGGGCATTGCACCACATCACCCTGCAACTCGCCTTCGTCCAATGGCCCGCCCGCATGTGTGCAGGTCGCGGCAATCGCGAAGAACTTGTCGTTCAACTTCAGCAGCGCCACGGGTACACCAGAAACGGTCACGCGGAAGAGCGCATTTGCCGGCGCCTCGGCGACTGGCAGAACTGCCTCATAATCGTCGCCTGCCGCCTCCCAGGCCGTGTGGTTGACCTGTGTACCCTTAGCAAATACCATATCGCCACCGAGATAGGCGCCAATAGTCATCACCACAAAACCGGCAAAGCCAATAACCGCTGCGGCCGTGCTTTCGCCCGTGGTCTGCGTGAGCCGTAGCACTACCGAGATGATATAGAGAATGGTTGCACCAGAATTGAGCAGACCATGATAGAGGCCAGTCGTGCGTTCAGCACCATAGGAGTCGCTCCAGTCCGCCAAGCCCGTCACCACTGCCGCAAGCGCAGCCAGTGTGCCGAGAATCACCGTTCCTTCCGCCGCGCGCGCTGCCCAGGCGTTGCCATTCGGTGAGATGAGCCAGACAATATCAAAGACCACTGTCAGCAACCACGCGCCAACGGGCACATCGGTAAGCAGTGGGTGTAAGGGGTGGCGCAGCCAGGTTCCAGAGAGCAACGTCTTGAGGCGACGTGGCGGCCTGGCATTGGCGCCAGTGAGTGCCTTGATGATGGATTGGAGGTTGTCGCTCAGGCGGTCCGTGAATGGCGTGCGCGATTCGGAAGATGTATCTATTGTATCTGTGTCGGTTGTGCTAGCAGGAACTTGAGGATCGGTCATGGTATCGCACTTCTTTCATGTGAACGAACATGCCGCTCGCTAAGGACTGCGCATTCGCTGCGGCTTGCTCCGAGTACTGCATTTGGTAGTCTATCGTAGTGTGACGCTGGGATAAAGTCAACTAATTTTGTTAACATTGGTACAACACTGGTCTGAAGTACAGGCTATCCAGCGTGATGCACACCAGTGCTTTCGTACTTAGGTTACACAGTGAAGTAGCCCATTAGTGGCGCATGGTAGAATGGCATAACTTGAGTTAACTGTCACTCGCGGGCGGCCTGCGAGCGAGGCTGGCACTAACGTACCAGTATATAGAGATTGTGCGCTGTAGGGGCGCGCGGAGGGCGACGATGCCTCAACAGGCGGAAGTGACCATTGGGCAGGGGGGCGAAGATCGTATCTCGCTCGCAGATGTAGTAGCAGTGGCACACGATGGTGCGCGGGTAGTGCTAGCGCCCCAAGCACTTGAGCGGGTACGTGCCGGACGGGCGTTTGTCCAGCGTATTTGCGATGAGAACCAGACCGTTTATGGGATTACAACTGGTTTTGGACATTTAAGCAGAATCAAGATTCCTCAGGATCAACTAGCCGATCTTCAGCATAACCTCATCCGCAGCCATGCAAGTGGAGTGGGCGAGCCATTTGACCTCGCCACCGCTCGCGCCGTACTGCTGCTGCTGGCGAACAGCCTCGCCCGTGGCCACTCTGGCGTGCGAACAGAATTACTTGACCTGCTTGTCGGCATGCTCAATGCCGGAGTTACCCCCATCGTGCCCATGCGTGGCTCTGTGGGCGCGAGCGGCGACCTTGCCCCGCTCGCGCATCTCGGCCTCGTGCTCATTGGCGAAGGTGAAGCCATCTATCGTGGAGAACATCTCTCGGGAATCGAGGCTTTGCGTCGCGCTGACCTTACCCCAATTGCGCTTAGCGCAAAAGAAGGGTTAGCACTGATCAATGGCACTCATGTGATGGAAGCGTGCGGCGCACTTGCCCTGGCTGACGCCTGGCGACTGCTCCGTGCCGCTGAGATCGCAGCTGCCATGAGTACAGAGGCTCTTATGGGCAGTTATGTGCCGCTTGACGCGCGAATCCATCGCTTGCGCCCACAGGATGGCCAGGCGCGCACCGCCACGCGCATGCGCGCATTGCTCGACAATAGCGAGATCAATCCCAGTCATGTGGATTGCGGGCGTGTGCAAGACCCTTATTCGCTCCGCTGTGTGCCCCAGGTACTGGGTGCGGTACGTGACGCGCTCAGCCACTGCCAGTATGTCTTCGATGCCGAGTTGGGGGCTGTTACCGATAATCCGCTGATCTTTGCGGACGACGGCCAGGTGCTCACTGGTGGTAACTTTCACGGGCAGCCACTGGCACTCGCGTTTGACTTTCTCGCAATCGCCCTCGCTCAACTCGCTAGTTTCTCGGAGCGGCGTACCTATAATTTGATGGGGCCACATGACTGGGATGTCGGCCCCAACGCAATACCGCTGTTCTTGACGCCTGAGCCAGGCCTCAATTCCGGCTACATGATCGCACAGTACGCCGCTGCCGCACTGGTAAACGAAATCAAGGTATTGGCACATCCCGCCAGCATTGATTCGATTCCCACCTCTGCAGGCATGGAAGACTTCGTTAGTATGGGCGTGACAGCGGCAATAAAGGCAAGACAGCTACTCCATCTTGCCTATCGCGTAGTAGCTATCGAAGTGCTCTGCGCCGCCCAGGGACTGGACTTCCGCAGGCCGCTCAAGCCGGGTCGTGGGGTTGCCGCTGCATATGAAGCTGTGCGCTCACGTGTCTCGACTCTCACCAGTGATCGTCCGCCTGCGCCCGATATCGAAGCACTTGCCGCAGCAGTCCATGACGGCTTGTTCGACGCGCATGTGCCTGAGTCAGCAGTGGATGCAGCCGTGAGTCGCTAGCGCGGCTCATTGCGTCAGCCTATAGCAAATTGTGCGGAATAGACCGGACCAGCGGGTATGAAGCCCGTAGATGACCGTGTACTGTAGCCAACACTTACCCTATACGTTCCTGTTGGCCACGGCACAACAGAGAACTGCCCTCCGCCCGGCACAAGGCGCTGTGTGTTGGTACTACTTGCTGGAATCTCCACCAGACGTGTTTGTGTCATGATTCGGCACCGGCCCACTGTCTGCCATGTGCCGTTGGCCAGATACGCTACTGTCACCAGCGAGCAGTTAGTCTGGTGGTCAGCAACGAAGATACTGGACGGCAAGCCATTGTTGATGAACACCACAATTGTATCGTTTGGCCCGTAGTGGCTCTTTGCTAATGTAACCGTTACTGATCCCGGCACGATAGTCGCTCCTGTCGGAACAGGTGTCGCGGCTGTGGTTGCTCCAACCGTTGGCGTGCCGCGTTGAGTAGCATTCACCCCACAGCCACCCATACCCAGCGCGAGCACCATGACGCAGGCAAACAGCACAATATGTAACTGTCGTCGCATGCGTTCCTCCTCTGATGTTTCACCATCTCCACCCCCAACGACGACACGCAAGACCTGCGGGTTCCGCGATTAGTATATCCCCATGAAAATATGTGAAGACCTCCACATGAAAGCAAGTTTGTGGCCGTACTTTCACATGGAGGTCTGAATGGGTCGCTTCGGTTGCCGCTGTGCAGGTGCCATCATGCACTGCGTTTGCCGAAGCGCTGCCTGAGAACTAGCTCAGGGTGTAGTGGCCGATGAACGTACCCCAGTTGGCGAGAATCGTTCGTGGTGCGTTCGGAATATACTCGTTTGCGAGCCAGATCGAGCCATCTGGCATGGCAACCGCGGCAGAGTAGTCGCCCCAGCGAGCGATGCCATCAGGGGCGAACGGGACATAGCCGGTGAAGCCATCGTCGAGGCCTTGGCCTGCGCCACCGATGTAGATGTTACCGTATACGCCGGTTCCGTTGATATGGATGTACGCCATGCCGGGGAAGCGGTGCGCGCCTACTATCGTGAAGCTCATGATGCCCTCGCCACTCGCGTTAACAGCGATGGACGGGAACAGCACGCTGCTCATCTGGTCAGCGGCCACATAGCCCTGCTGATACATCTTCGCGCCAAGACTGTTATTGTTCCAGTTTGGGCGAACGATAAAGTACGCAATGCCTACGCGAGCGTTTTGGCCCGGCGCCTGGATAACCGTGTTGACCGGCCCGTACAGCAGATTCTGCGAGAACGACACCTGGTTCATTCGGTCGTCGTTGCTGTTCAACGTTTCCATCGGGCTGAATGGGCACTTACCAGGCGTACTGTCAGCGTTCGGGCAGTACGGGTTTGGCGTCTGATACAGATAGTCACGCAGTGGCAGCGGACCGAACTTCTGACGTGCGGCCGGTGGCTGCCCGTAGATGTAGCTGTGAATGACACGCACGTGAATCGCCACATCCGGCTGAGACCGGGTTAGCGATTTCGTATTGGTGAGCGCCCAGACGGCGATGCGATCATCCAGCGGCGCAGGACCGAACTGGAGCGCGCTCATCATGTATTCGATGCCCTTGTACTTGCTCTGGTTGGCCGCATCATCGGCGTTGTTATCGCCGGGAGCGCGCTCAGCCGGTTGGAGCGAGTAGGACAGGCCACCGTACGACGCCAGGTAGTCAGCGGCGTTGATGTGGACAATTGTTGGCAGCGCGCCACCATGAGCTGCGTCTTCGAGCCGCGACTTCGACATGGCGTAGACCTGTGCGCCATTGAAGCTGGTCTCGGAGAACTCATTGGTGGTCATGTAAAAGCCGTAGCCGTCCGCTCCAATTAGCGGCTGGTCGCCGAAGCAGGGGCAGCCACCGTGCGCTGGCGTGCCATTCGCGCCGTCATCGGTTACGTCGTATGTGAAGACGGCCCATGCGCCAGTTGGATCCGAGGTCAGGCTTACCGCGACTACATTATAGTTGCGGTTTGTTGCGCCAGGATTCGTGCCGTTATCCTGCTCTAATTCGGTGAGGAACCAGGTGCTGGTGGCATTGTCGTAATAGCACTTCGGATCGCTGATGAACGGACCTGTGATACCAGTGTTGCGGTCAATCTCCGGCGCGAAGCCGAAGAACTGGCTCAGCGCCGTTGGGCCGCTCAGCATGTTGCCGGTTGTGTCATAGATCGCCATCGCGTTGTTGATGGCCTCGACCACAAAGCTGTTGTTGGCGCAGAGTCCCTGGTCTGGCGGCTCGAGGCTAAACTGTGTGTTGACGTAGGCGTCTGTGCCGGCGAGACGCTGATCGGCATGGGTCAGACCGCTGAATCCACTAAAGGCAGACGGATTGTTGGTCACGACCTTGATTGGCGACGGGCTGGGTGTATTGGTTGGCGGAGGACCACCTGACCCTGAACCGTTCGGAACCTTGGGTGTGCCCTCGAAATCGTTGTGGATTTCGTTGTTGACGACCGATGAATCCTTCGGTGAGATGTGCTGGATTGTTCGGCCAACGGTCGCCTTATGCACCAATTTCAGGTGCTGATACGAGATGTGTCTGTCGGCTCCCGCTTGAGCCGAAGGTCTGGTGAGGAACAGTGTCGCTAACATCATCGCCAGCACAGCAATCAATCATCCACCCGCGATGAGAAATTTGCGATTCTTACGCATGCCTTCTCCCGTTATTTGACCTAGCAAATGAGCGGATCGTCGCATCTCGTGCTGCATGCAACGTCGGTAGAGTTGACCCATACTATCGCGGTACGAGGAAAAAGCAGGGTCATCAGCAACCGCTTGGAGAAAGAATCCACGACCCGAATAGACCTGACAGACCTACGGTGCTTGGAACGCCAAGTTTAGCCTCTTTGCCTCACCTACTCCACCGTCGCACCACATTTCACGAGGCCTACATCCGCGCACACGACACCCAAACACAAAGACGAACTATGTTGCTTGGTGTAACAGTCTACTCCGATATGTCCCGCAATTCGGAACAAATATCTGCCACCCTACCACCAGGATCCATAACGATACTTAAGGATACATGAAACAACATGCTCATGCTGGATGCGCATGGATACGAGTCGTAGCGCAGAAAGATCGTCGAAGCTGATAGAATACGGATACACATTCACAAGATGCGGGAACGGAAGATGCTGTATTCTATCGGCATGGCATCATCGAAATGTGGAACCTCAACAGGCATAGTATGAGATAGAACTGATAGTTAAGGGAGGCCAGATTCTTATGGGGAGCGCACCGGCGATAGACCCCAAAATCTTCAGCGCATACGATGTTCGTGGCATTTATCCCACCGATCTTAACGACGACGCAGCGTATCAAATTGGCCGTGCGATGGTGCAGTATCTCCGGGTCCAGGAGGTCGCCGTAGGCCGTGACATGCGCATGTCGTCGCCTGCGCTGGCTGCCGCGCTAATCAATGGCATCACCGATCAGGGCGCAGATGCCATTGATCTGGGGCTGACGACCACCGATGAGTTGTACTTTGCGGTTGGCAAGTTTGGGTATCCCGCAGGCGTGATGGTGACCGCTTCGCACAATCCTGGCAAGTACAACGGACTCAAGATGTGCCGTGCGGATGCTGTGGCGATTAGCTCTGAGACCGGCGGCAATGCGATCCGCGACATTGCAACTTCCGGCAACTTCATCCAACCACAGCACAAGGGACGAGTCGTGACTCGTGATGTTACCGATGACTATGTGCAGCATGCCCTCTCGTTTGTTGATGTCTCGAAGATTCTCCCGTACAAAGTCGCGATTGACGCAGGCAATGGCATGGCTGGCATGATCATCCCTCGTGTCTTCATGCATCTGCCCTGCACGCTTGTGCCGATGTATTTCGAGTTGGATGGGTCCTTCCCTAACCATCCGGCCAGTCCTATTGAGCCGGAAAATACCGAGGAGTTGCGCCGCGTCGTGGTGGAACAGCACTGCGACATGGGTGTAGCATTTGACGGCGATGCGGATCGGATGTTTCTGATTTCAGAGAAAGGGCAGTTACTTGGCGGTGATATGGTAACGGCGCTCGTGTCAGAAAACCTGCTTCGTCGTGCTCCTGGTTCAACGATCCTCTACAACCTGATCTGCTCTCGAAGCGTACCTGAAGTGATTGCCGCCAACGGTGGGCACGCCGTGCGTACACGTGTGGGGCACTCTTTCATCAAGGCGCAGATGCGCGAGTACAATGCCATCTTTGGCGGCGAGCATTCCGGGCACTTCTATTTCCGCGACAACTGGTACGCTGACTCGGGCTTGATCGCGTTTCTGATCGTGCTCGAACTCGTCAGCCAGAGCGGAAAGACGGTCTCAGAATTGCTGAAACCCATTGATACGCGCTTCCGTAGTGGCGAAGTGAATAGTGAGGTACGTGAGCAGAAAGCCAAAATCGCGGAACTTGAACGATACTACAGCGCCCAGGGCGCCCAGATAGATTATCTGGATGGCATCACGGTCTCGTTCCCGACTTGGTGGGCCAACATACGTCCTTCGAACACTGAACCACTTCTGCGCCTTAACGTCGAAGCGGATACGCGCGGAGAGATGGAACAGAAACGGGATGAGTTGTTGCGGCTGATTCGCCAGTCATAACCGCCATTCCCGTTCAACCAATGACTTCTCGAGTTCACCCCTCCTAAGGAGGCCAGCAGTGGGCGTGCTCTCACGTTTCAGCAACTACATCAAAACGGTTATGAGTTCATTCCTGGACCGCGCAGAAGATCCAGGTCAGACACTTGACTACTCGTATCAGAAGCAGCTTGAGCAGCTTCAGAATCTGCGCCGTAGCATTGCGGACGTGGTGACGAGCGAGAAGCGCCTCGAACTCCAGCAAGCGCAAGTCACCTCACAAATGGATAAGTACGATCAGCAAGCACGGCTCGCGCTTTCACAGAATCGGGAGGATCTCGCGCGGCTCGCGCTGGAGCGCAAGCAAGCGCTGCAGGCGCAGACCGGCACATTCGAGCAACAGATCGCACAACTCAAAGACCAGCAACAGAAGTTTGTCGTCATGGAGCAGCGCCTCTCTACGCGCGTGGAAGCCTTCCGCACACAAAAGGAGATGGTGAAGGCCCAGTATGGTGCTGCACAGGCTCAGGTCAAGATTCAAGAGGCGGCCAGTGGCATCTCAGAGGAGATGTCGGACGTGAATCTGGCAGTAGAGCGCGCTCAAGACCGAGTGCTGCAAATGCAAGCCCGAGCGAATGCGCTCGACGAATTGACTTCCTCTGGCACACTGCCGCAGATTGGTGCTGGTGGCGACCAACTCGACGCACAGCTGGCTGCTCTCTCGAATCAGTCTGAAGTGGACCGACAACTTACCGAGTTGAAGTCACAAATGCAGATACCCGGCGCACAGCAGGGCCAGGCACAGCTACCACCAGCTGAAAATACGCCCAATTCGCAAGGTTAGGGGAGGGGACGCTGATGATTGTGCGTATCCTGACCGAAGATCAATACCGACTTGCCGACACTCATATGGATGAGGTTCGTAAGCTCGATGATGAGCTTGACGCTGCGCTTGAAGCCAACGACAGCACCCGTTTCGACGCATCTCTGGAAGAATTGGTCGCTCTTGTGCGTGCTCATGGCCAACCGCTGCCAATGGATGAGGTCGTAGCGTCAGATCTTATCGTACCTGCGCCCGATATGTCGCTCGCGGAAGCGAAGACGCGCCTGAGCGCTATTGAAGCAAAGGCGCAACCAGAAGAGTAGTGGTCGTAACACAACGCAGTGGGCAGGAGTTGTGGTGATTTCACCAGTCTCCTGCCCGTTTTCGTTGGCGCTGTTCATGTTACTTGTGCATTACAATGGCAGATCCCACACCGGATACCATCGCTCAAATTCTTGCTCGATGGGCATTTCTTTCTCCATTGCCGAAGCCAGACGCAACTCTTCTGGGTTATTGCGGCGCCGAAGCCTGTCGCGCGTGTCTTTCACAGGCACAAACGGATAGAAGAAACCGCGCTTATAGTTATACATCCAGTACAATTCGTGGCCATCAGCATCCTTGAAGCCAAAGATTGCGAAGAGCAATTGGCTTCCATAGCCTTGATCTAGCAGGGTGCGGCTGGCAACATGGATCGTTGTCACCAGCCCTTGGAAGTCGCCGCCCTCAAAGATCAGCCAGGAGTAACCAAGGTCGTCTTTTACAGAGCGATAGTGGACGCCAGTCGCGTCCTTCTGCGCGACATCGAGCAGCGCGTCAAGGTCGCGCTGAATCTGCGCGAATGGCCCAGACGCGACATCTTTAAAGCACATCGCAGCCGTGCCTGTCGAAGTCAACCCTTGAGCCGTTTCCAAGGCAAGTTGCGCTGTGCTCATGGCAAAGAGTCGCTCAGGACCTACTGGCACTGGTTTCTGATGCCCAAAGAGTGCGTCTAGAAAGCCCATCCGCTCGCATCCTCTCGTTGCTTCGCGCAACAGCTTACTGCCCGCACTTATCCAAGGTATTGCGCGCTTTCCATTTGCTTCTGCATCTCTTTCAGCCGCCGCACACGATCTTCTGTCGAGGGGTGCGTAGAAAAGAGGGTGGCAAGGGAATCGCCGCGAATTGCTGGAACGATAAACAGCGCGCTTACTGATGCGGCCTGCCGAAAATCGCGTTGTGGGATGCGTGGCCCGGAGTTGTGTATCACATTATCCAGTCGGATAAGCGCCGACGCTAGATTCTGTGGTGCGCCTGTGATCAGTGCTGCGCCACGGTCAGCCGCGAGTTCACGATAACGCGAAAGGGTGCGGATAAGCACAAAACTGACGGCATAGGCCACTAGAGACGCAAGCAATACCAGTATGAAAGCGTTGCCTTCGCCGTCGTCACGCCTACGCCCGTAGCCACCGCCATATCC